>NZ_BMNG01000049.1 GCF_014646335.1 Streptomyces lasiicapitis | reverse complement strand
AAGGGCGCACGGTGGATGCCTTGGCACCAGGAACCGATGAAGGACGTGGGAGGCCACGATAGTCCCCGGGGAGTCGTCAACCAGGCTTTGATCCGGGGGTTTCCGAATGGGGAAACCCGGCAGTCGTCATGGGCTGTCACCCGCTGCTGAACACATAGGCAGTGTGGAGGGAACGCGGGGAAGTGAAACATCTCAGTACCCGCAGGAAGAGAAAACAACCGTGATTCCGGGAGTAGTGGCGAGCGAAACCGGATGAGGCCAAACCGTATGCGTGTGAGACCCGGCAGGGGTTGCGTATACGGGGTTGTGGGATTTCTCTTGATCAGTCTGCCGGCTGGTCGACGAGTCAGAAACCGTTGATGTAGGCGAAGGACATGCGAAAGGTCCGGCGTAGAGGGTAAGACCCCCGTAGTCGAAACGTCAACGGCTCGTTTGAGAAACACCCAAGTAGCACGGGGCCCGAGAAATCCCGTGTGAATCTGGCGGGACCACCCGTTAAGCCTAAATATTCCCTGGTGACCGATAGCGGATAGTACCGTGAGGGAATGGTGAAAAGTAC
>NZ_BMNG01000048.1 GCF_014646335.1 Streptomyces lasiicapitis | reverse complement strand
GCTGGTGGCCGTCCACTACCGGACGAACCTCACGATGCGCCAGCTCGCGCCGTTGTTCGGGGTCTCGCCGGCGACGGTGTGCCGGGTCATCCAACGACTGGGTCCCTTGCTCACCCTGGAGCCGGTCGTCCGCCCGGCCGACGCCGCGGATCGGTTGTGGATCGTGGACGGCACGCTGATCCCGGTCCGCGACCGCACCGTTGCCGCCTCTTCGCGCAACTACCGATTCTCGGCGAACGTGCAGGTCATCATCGATGCCGACACCCGCCTGGTGGTGGCCACGGCCCGGCCGGCCCCAGGCAACAAGGCGGACGCCCAGGTCTGGCGGGACTCTGGCCTCGCCCAGACGTGCGAAGGCATCACCGTGCTGGGCGACGGTGCGTACATCAATACCGGGCTCGTGGTCCCACACCGCAAACGCCAGCGACGGCCGCTGCTGCCGGGAGAGGAGGCCGACAACGCAGAGCACCGCCGAGTCCGGGCCCGCGTGGAACATACCTTCGCCCGCATGAAGAACTACAAGATCCTCCGCGACTGCCGACAACGCGGCAACGGCCTCCACCACGCCGTCCGAGCCGTCGCCCACATGCACAACCTCGCCCTGGCAACGTGAT
>NZ_BMNG01000047.1 GCF_014646335.1 Streptomyces lasiicapitis | reverse complement strand
ACCGGGATTACCCGGAAACATTCACGGAGAGTTTGATCCTGGCTCAGGACGAACGCTGGCGGCGTGCTTAACACATGCAAGTCGAACGATGAAGCCCTTCGGGGTGGATTAGTGGCGAACGGGTGAGTAACACGTGGGCAATCTGCCCTGCACTCTGGGACAAGCCCTGGAAACGGGGTCTAATACCGGATATGACACGGGATCGCATGATCTTCGTGTGGAAAGCTCCGGCGGTGCAGGATGAGCCCGCGGCCTATCAGCTTGTTGGTGAGGTAGTGGCTCACCAAGGCGACGACGGGTAGCCGGCCTGAGAGGGCGACCGGCCACACTGGGACTGAGACACGGCCCAGACTCCTACGGGAGGCAGCAGTGGGGAATATTGCACAATGGGCGAAAGCCTGATGCAGCGACGCCGCGTGAGGGATGACGGCCTTCGGGTTGTAAACCTCTTTCAGCAGGGAAGAAGCGAAAGTGACGGTACCTGCAGAAGAAGCGCCGGCTAACTACGTGCCAGCAGCCGCGGTAATACGTAGGGCGCAAGCGTTGTCCGGAATTATTGGGCGTAAAGAGCTCGTAGGCGGCTTGTCACGTCGGTTGTGAAAGCCCGGGGCTTAACCCCGGGTCTGCAGTCGATACGGGCAGGCTAG
>NZ_BMNG01000046.1 GCF_014646335.1 Streptomyces lasiicapitis | reverse complement strand
AAAGCCTCTAGCGAGTTTCATGGCGGCCCGTACCCTAAACCGACTCAGGTGGTCAGGTAGAGAATACCGAGGCGTTCGGGTGAACTATGGTTAAGGAACTCGGCAAAATGCCCCCGTAACTTCGGGAGAAGGGGGGCCATCACCGGTGACGGCACTTGCTGCCAGAGCTGGGGGTGGCCGCAGAGACCAGCGAGAAGCGACTGTTTACTAAAAACACAGGTCCGTGCGAAGCCGTAAGGCGATGTATACGGACTGACGCCTGCCCGGTGCTGGAACGTTAAGGGGACCGGTTAGTGCACTTTCGGGTGTGCGAAGCTGAGAACTTAAGCGCCAGTAAACGGCGGTGGTAACTATAACCATCCTAAGGTAGCGAAATTCCTTGTCGGGTAAGTTCCGACCTGCACGAATGGCGTAACGACTTCTCGACTGTCTCAACCATAGGCCCGGTGAAATTGCACTACGAGTAAAGATGCTCGTTTCGCGCAGCAGGACGGAAAGACCCCGGGACCTTTACTACAGTTTGATATTGGTGTTCGGTTCGGCTTGTGTAGGATAGGTGGGAGACTTTGAACCCGGTACGCCAGTATCGGGGGAGTCGTCGTTGAAATACCACTCTGGTCGTGCTGGATGTCTAACCTGGGTCCGTGATCCGGATCAGGGACAGTGTCTGATGGGTAGTTTAACTGGGGCGGTTGCCTCCTAAAGAGTAACGGAGGCGCCCAAAGGTTCCCTCAGCCTGGTTGGTAATCAGGTGTTGAGTGTAAGTGCACAAGGGAGCTTGACTGTGAGACTGACGGGTCGAGCAGGGACGAA
>NZ_BMNG01000045.1 GCF_014646335.1 Streptomyces lasiicapitis | reverse complement strand
TCAGGGCGCCGTCGAGGTCGCCTTGCTGGAGGTGGATCTCGCCGAGGTTGCCGAGTACCTGGGCGCGGCTGCGGCGCCGGTCGAGTCCGTGGATCTCCAGGGCCTGGTGGAGCTGTTCGCGGGCGCCGGTCAGGTCGCCCATCTTGGCGAGGATCATGCCTGAGGTGTGGGCCCACCGGCCGATGGTGAAGTGGGATGCCCAGGACTGGCCGGGCGGGGTGGTGGCGGTGCGTTCGATGGAGCTCTGGGAGGCTGCCAGCGCCTTGGCAGCGAGGCGGTGGTTGCCGTCGAGGGCGGCAGCATCGGCCAGGGTGGACTGGTGGTAGGAGACCGCGCGTGGGTCGTCGAGACCGCGGGCGTGTTCCATGGCCTTCTCCGCCAGGGCGAACGCTTCCGCGCGGTATCGGGGGCCCAGGGCGATGGACTGGACGGTCATGCCTCGCAGGGCAGTCGCGGCGAGTTCGGGCTCGCCGGCCTCGTCGGCCAGGCGGAAGGCGTGGGCGTAGTAGTGCTTGGCGCGGTCCTGGCGATCGTCGTCGTCGCCTTCGTCCTGGTACATCCAGCCGATGAGGTGGGCGAGTTGGGAGGTCGCTGCGTACAGACGTCGGCCGGCGACCTCGGTGTACTTGCCGTCCAGCCATGGTCCGGCGTTGTCGGTGAGGTAGCCGACGGCGAGGCGGCGCACGTGGCTGCCGCCGTACTCGGCGGCCGAGTCGCCCAGGGTTTTGACCATGGCCAGGACGGCGTCCACTTCGCCTTGGCCGACGCGTACGGCTCCTGCGGGCGCGGTTCGCACGCGTCGGGTGATGGCCTCGGCATCGGGCACGCCGAGCAGGGACAGGGTCGCGCCGCCGGAGGCGGTCAGGAAGCTCCGACGGTTCACGTCACTCCTCCCTAAAGCCTGTTGCAGAAGGCTGTGAGCTGGGTATTTCCTGGGTATGGCTGGGGTGTTG
>NZ_BMNG01000044.1 GCF_014646335.1 Streptomyces lasiicapitis | reverse complement strand
GCAACCCCTTCAACCCACTCCCCGAACCCGACGACGCCAACTCCCGGTCCACCACCGCCGTCGGCGCCGAATTCCGCACCCTCAACCGCACCCGATCCGCCTCATACCGCACCTCCACCCGCACCCCACTCCCCGGAGCGTGCTTCCGCACATTCGTCAACGCCTCCTGCACAATCCGATACGCCGTCCGCGCCACCACCGGAGACGACACCGAACGATCCCCCGACTCAGACAACTCCACCTCAACCCCCACCGCCCGACACTCCTCCACCAACACCGACAACCCCCAATCACCCACCCCCACACCCGAAGAGACCCCCGACGACCCGACCCCCGACTCCACCAACCCCACCGCACTCTCCGGCGACCGCAGCACCCCCACCAAATCCCTCAACTCCTCCAACGCCTGACACCCCGCAGCCCGCAACCCCTCCGCCTCCGCACGCACCCGCTCATCCGAAGACACCACCCGCAACGCCCCCGCCTGCAACACCATCAACGACACCCGATGCGTCACCACATCATGCATCTCCCCCGCCAAACGCACCCGCTCCTCCGCACGCGCCCGCTCCGCCAACAAAAACTGCTCCCGCTCCGCCCGCTCCGCCCGCTCCGTCAACGCCACAATCAACCCCCGCCGCGCCGCCACATACATCCCCAACAACGCCGGCACCGCCGTCAACAACACCCCCGACGCCGCCACCGCGAACGACAACTCCCACAACCGCGTCGCCACCAACGTCAACACACCCGTCAACACCCACGCACCCCGCGGCCGCGACGAATACACCACCGCCGAATACGCCGCAAACGGCGCAGCCAACGGCACCCACACCCCCGACCCATCCACCGACGTCACCAACAACCCCGGCACCCACCACACCGACAACGACATCAACACCGCCGACACCGTCGCCACACCCAACACCACCAACGGCCACACCCGCCGCACC
>NZ_BMNG01000043.1 GCF_014646335.1 Streptomyces lasiicapitis | reverse complement strand
GGCAGCGGGTCGAGCTGGTCGGGGGGACCTTCGAGTCCGGACCACGCCCCGACGGCGGATTCTGCGTCGAATCCGTACTGCCGATGGAAGCGCCCCATGGATAGACTGTCGACATGGGTCATGAAGTCGTAAAGGTACTGGTAGTTGATGACGAACCCATGGTCTGCGCGCATTTGAGAACGATTCTCGGCTCGGCCGACGATATCGACGTCGTCGACGCGGCCCACGACGGAGCCGCCGCGGTCGAGGCCGTGATGCGGCACCGCCCCGATCTCGTCCTCATGGATTTGCGGATGCCGGGCGTGGACGGCCTCACGGCCATCGAATGCATCATGAAACTGGACCAGCCGCCGAAGGTGGTGGCACTCACCACATTTGACGCCGATCAGTATGTGATGCGGGCGCTGCGCAGTGGGGCGAGTGGATTTCTTGTGAAGTCGACTCCGCCCGAGGACCTGATCGGGCTCGTCCGCGTGGCCGCCGACGGCCACACCGTCCTCTCGCCCGTCGCCATGCGCCGCATCGTCGCCGCATCGTCCGACGAGGACGCGGCGCGCGAGCGGGCCAAGGCGCTGGTCGGCAAGCTCACCGAACGCGAGACGGACGTCCTCACCTGCCTCGGCGAGGGCCTGTCCAACGCCCAGATCGCCACGAAGCTGTTCCTCAGCGAGGCCACGGTCAAGGGCTATGTGTCGCGCATGCTCGTGAAGCTGGAGTGCACCAACAGGACGCAGGCGGGACTCCTTGCGTACGACGCGGGGCTCGTCACCCGCTGAGGGCCGCGGGCCCCGGTGGCGGGGTGCACCTCGCGGGGGCGAACGTGCAGGTGGCGAACGCGCAGGTGGGGCCGGAACTCGGCGTTCCGGCCCCACCTGCATGTTCGCCCTGTCCGCGTGTAACGGCCCGGCCTACTCTTTGAAGGACCGGCCCGCCGGCGCCGATGCGCCGTCCGCCCGGATCCAGGTCACCGTCGTCGGTACGTACGTGGGCAGCACCGACCTGACATGAAATCCGCCGTCGGGGCGTGGTCCGGACTCGAAGGTCCCCCCGACCAGCTCGACCCGCTGCC
>NZ_BMNG01000042.1 GCF_014646335.1 Streptomyces lasiicapitis | reverse complement strand
ACATGGTGATCCTGCTGCACCGCGAGGACGCGTACGAGAAGGAGTCACCGCGCGCGGGCGAAGCCGACCTCATCGTGGCCAAGCACCGCAACGGGCCCACCGCGACGATCAGCGTGGCCTTCCAGGGCCACTACAGCCGCTTCGTCGACATGGCCGAGGAGGACGCGTGATGACCCAGCCCGACTTCACCGCGATCGACTCACTGCTTGCGGCCGCCGCCGAGCCCACCCCGCTGCCTTCTGCAGAGCGGCGGCGCGCGCTGCGCGAGGCGCTCGGCCTGTCCCGGGCCCAGGTGGCCCGCGCCCTCTCCGTGAGCCCCAGCACGGTCGGAGGCTGGGAAGCCGGCCGAGACCCCAGCGGCGAAATCCGGGCCCGCTACGCCTACTTCCTCCGGGGCGCCGAGGACAAGCTCCGCGCCCGCGAAGCCGCCGCCACGGAGCCCGCGCCCGAGGCGGACGAGCGCCTCCTGGAGGCGGAGCCGAGCAGCAGCTCACCGGCGGCGGACACGCAGGCCATTGACGACCAGGACGAGCTCGCCGAACCGCAGCCCTGCGTCCTGTGCGGAGCGCCCGCCCGTCACCAAGTCGCCAGCTACCCCCAGCACCTGGACCCCAGCGAGTGCTCTGCTACGCCCCCAGACGGGCCCACAATGCCCTCAGAAGCCTCCACAGGCCCCACGACCACCACGGCCTCGGGCCGTGGGCCGAAGATCGCTCAGCGGGCCGTACACGCCCGCCGGGGGCAAGGTGTGCCGATCATGCCCGCGGGACGGCGTGTTCAGGCGGCCTCGGACATGCCGGACCTGATCGGTACCGCGGTCGCGGCCGCGCTCGCCGAGCACGCCGGCGACGTCGACGCGGCGACCACCGCGTTGGTGAAGCGAGCGATCCCGGACGCGATGGCCTTGCTGGACGAGACCCGCAAGGGCGCCCGCTACGACGTCGTCGCCCACCCCTGGATCCCCGACGTCCTGCGCAAGCAGAGCGCGCGGGGCGCCGACCAGATCTGGGAGGCCCGCCCGAAGTGGACCCGCCCCGAACTGCCGCCCGGCCACCACGAGGTGACCGCGCTCGACATCAACGGCGCCTACCTCTCCGCGCTCAAGACGCACCTGCCGATCGGCCAGCTCGAGCACTCCACCGGCTTCGACCACAACCGGCGCCGCGCCGGCGTCCACCTGATCACCCCGCCCGACTGGGCCCACGAGGACGTGCTGCCCAACCCCCTGGGCAACCGCGACGAGCCCGGCCCGCTGTGGGTCACCGAACCGACGCTGCGCCTGCTCCTACGCCTGTCGTCCCCAAAGTACGGGCTGTGCGAGGCGCCCCAGATCCACGAGTCCTACACCTCCGGCGCGACCGAGAACCTGCTGGAGAAGTTCCGCATCGCCCTCAAGGACGCCCGCGACCGGGCGATCGCCGACGAGGACGAGGTCACCCTGGAGTACGTGAAGGCGATGTACTCGAAGTTCGTCTCCACGATGGGGGAGTCGAACTACAACCGCGAGCTCTA
>NZ_BMNG01000041.1 GCF_014646335.1 Streptomyces lasiicapitis | reverse complement strand
CACAACCACCAGAGAACCCGCTCTGACCTGCCTGAACGCAGCCTTCTGCAACAGGCTTTAGGGCCAGGACTGAGGCAACGGTATCCGCGGGCTCGGGCTGCGGCGCGGGCATATCGCTGAGGTGGGATACCTCGATCCCTAAGACCTGGATCACGTAGGGGAGCCAGTACTCGGGGTTACGCTCGCCGACCATCAGCTTCCGGGCGTACTGCCGGGACAAGGCGGTGGGCCCTCGGCCCTCGGCGATGCCCAGTTCACGGGCCAGTTTGGACGGTCCCCAGCCGCGTTCCGCGCACGCCCTGTCGATCAGCTCCGCGATGCGCTGGGCTCTCTCCATCCTCATCTGCCCCTTCCCGACGGGGTTACGCGGAACTACACGGGGTTACACCCTCCCACCTGTTCCGTGCCGGTCACCACGCGTTGACTGAACATCAACCGCACGGGAATCACGGGCCGTTGGGCCTGAGTGCGGGTTGAGGAGCAGCGGGCCGCCGGAGCAACCCATGCTGTCCGGCCGCCCGCTGTCACATCACCTGACCCAAAGGGGACGGAGGCAGCCGTGGCCAGCACCAGTGGTGGCCCCTGACGCGCCGCCTCCGTCCGTCTGAGCAGCAGCGGCTGACCCCGGCCGGCCCCACGACCTGCACGTGGCCCGCCCGTTGGCGGCGGCTGGGCCCTTCATTCTGGGAGAAACCGTGGAAGTCCCCTACACCGCAGCCGAGCTGTTCCGGTTCGCGGACCGGAAGATCCTTGAGGCGGCCTCCCGAGTCTGGCCCGAAGCCATGGAGATCCGACTTGGCGCCCATACCCCCAGCGTGACCGGCTACGTACGCGGCATGGACGTGGACGGCGAGGAGCTGTACGCCAAGTACTCCTTCCTGGGGCTTTCGTTGGTCTCCGTGGTGCGCGGAACGTGCGGTTCCTGGGAGGCCGTGCGTGCGGCGCAGGCCGCCTACGTCGCATCGAGCGGCACGCTTCTGGAACGGGAGGCCGAGCAGCTCAGGCCGCTGTCGCTCGCCGACGTGCGTGCACCCGAGGCCGCCGGGTACGACGACGGGGTGCTGTTCACCCGGCCGCTTCATGGGCCGACGTTCGGTGCTGATCGTGAAGGAACCCGAACGCACTCAGGAGCTGGCCACGCGGGCGTTGCGCGAGATGGACAAGGCGCTGCGGCGCCTCACCGCCCGCGTCCAGCGCGTGCAGATCTCCGAGCGCGGCATCCCCGCCACGTTCGGCAGGAAGTTCAACGGCATCAGCGGACGCGCCTACCTGGAGCAGGCCGGGGAGTTCGCACCCGTGCTGCGGGAGGTCGTGGCGCGGCTGCGGCGACTCGGCCAGTCCACCGCCACCGGCCCGCGCCCGCTCATCTACGGCGACTTCAAACCAGAACACATCCTCTACCCCCACGGCCCCGGCGAGCCGCCCGGCTTCCTGGACCCCGGCATCACGCACGGCCGCGCCTCGGCGGATGTGGCCAAGCTGATCTCCCGCACCGTCCTGGGACTCATCTCCGATCCGCCGCCCAGCAGCGCCGTGGAGACGATCACCGCGGGGCTGAGGGCGTGCGCCGAGAAGCGTGCCTGGCACCTGAGCGACAGCGAGCGGGCCACCTGGCTGCGGGAGTTGGCCGTGTTATGGCTG
>NZ_BMNG01000040.1 GCF_014646335.1 Streptomyces lasiicapitis | reverse complement strand
ATGGACACCGTCAACATCCTGTCCACCTACCTCACTTGCCCCGTGGTGCTGCCGATGCCCCCGCAGGCCATGGTCGTCGCCGAACGGGCCGAGTCTGTCTGCCGCCTGCTGGATGCGGCCAGCATGATCCTGGCGGAGAACAGGGCGGCCGCCACGTGGCCGCTGGTGCTGGGCGAGGCCGTCAAGGCGGCAGCCCCATGAGGCCCCCTGTTCCCGCGATCGGGGTGATCGGGGCCGGCGCCGTCGGACAGACCGTGTCCACGCTGCTCATGGGCGCGGGCTGGTGCCGCGAACTCCTCATCGCCTCCGGCTCTCCGACCTCGGCCGAAGCGCTGGTCGCCGACCTGGAGGACATGCAGCAAGTCCTGGATGCCTCCGTCCTGGTCCGCACCGCTCATCCGTCCCAGATGGGCCACTGCGCGGCCGTCGTCGTATGCCCCAGGGCGAAGTTCACCAACACCGCCACCGCTGACGTACGCATGGCCGGTCGTGCCGCCAACGCGCCCATCGTCGCCCGCCTCGCCCACACCCTGGCGGGCTACACCGGTACCGCGATCGTGGTGACCAATCCGGTCGACGTGATGACCCGCCTGTTCGCCGAGATCTCCGGCAGCCGACAGGTATACGGGCTCGGCTCGAACACCGACACCGCTCGCTACCGACTCACCCTCGCCCACCACCTGCGCGTCCCCGTGGACGCCGTCGACGGGCAGGTGATCGGCGAGCACGGCGACGACGCCGTCGTGTGCGCATCGTCCACCCGCGTCGGCGGCCTGCCCGTTGCGGTCCCCTTCGCCGAAGTCCGTGCAGAACTCTCCGCCCGCCCCCGCCGGATCAACCACGGCGTCGGCCGGGCCCGGGCGGGGCCCGCCGGGGCCGTCCTGGCGGCCCTGCGAGCCGCCCTCGGCCTGACGGACGGAGTGATCGAACTGTGCGTCAACCACGACGGCCGCTGGCGGGGAATCCCGTTGCGCTTCACCGCCGGCCAGCCCACGGTGTGCCTGCCCGCGCTCGACCACGGCGAGGCCCAGCGCCTGCTCAACGCCGACAACAAACTCCGCACCGCCTACGACACCCTCACACCCCACCTGACCGAGCAGGAAGCGAACCCCGAGTGACCCAGCACGCGACCCGTATCGCCACGGCCCACCACGCCGTGACCGTCCTCAGCCAGACCAACACCGTGACCGACTGGATGATCCGCTACTTCGGCCAGTGGTGGAACGCCGAGCCCGCCACCGCACCGTTTTCCGGCCCGCTGGTGACCGCCGACGTCGACGCCACCACGGTCACCACGTACACCCAGAACGTCTCCAACCGCCCTCACCAGGAGACCACCTACGCGAACACACGGATGCTTTACGGCCGCACCAGCGGCCACGTCGTCACAGCCGCCCAGCCCAGCGAGCACCTCGCCTACCGCTCCGAACCCGGGCACCTCCACATCGTCGGCCACGAGACTCTGCCCGTGTGCCTGGCCGCCGCCCGCCTGGCCCGCGAAGTCGTACGCGGCCAACTCCTGGCCGACGGCTGGTCGATCCTGCACGCCTCCGCCGCCACCGACCCCGACGGGCAGACCGTGCTCACCCTCGGCGGCAAAGGCTCGGGCAAAACCACGACCGCGCTCCTGCTGGCCCGCGCCGGATGGCGACTCCTCGCCAACGACCGCGTATTCGTCCGCCCCGACAGCGACGGC
>NZ_BMNG01000039.1 GCF_014646335.1 Streptomyces lasiicapitis | reverse complement strand
CTCGTCGAACAGCTTGTGGTGTTGCAGACAGTGATGGAGCTGGCCGAGCAGGCGGTTGAAGAGGTTGCGGAGGGCGGCCGCGTGCCAGTCGCCGTGCTCGTCGCGGCGTCGGCGGTAGTGGGCCTTGGCGCCCGGGGAGCCGTTGGGGGCGGCGAAGGCCCACAGGTAGCCGGCGTGGTTGAGCCGGTCGTTCTTGATCCGCCGCCGGGTGATGCTGGACTTCTTGCCGGAGGCCCTGGTGACGGGCGAAGCGCCTGCGTAGGCCCTCAGGCCGCGGGCGTCGGCAAAGCGGGTGTGGTCGTCCCCGATCTCGGCCAGCACCCGGGCGCCGAGCTGGACGCCGAGGCCCGGGAAGCTCAAAAGCACGTCAGCGTCCGGGTGCTGAGGGAAAGTCTCCTCCACCGCCTTGGCAAGGTCGTCGGCCGCGGTGCAGGCCGCCTCCAGCTGGATGAGGAGGGCGAGCATCTGCTGGCCTAGCGCGTCCTCGACGAGCGGCGGCTGGTGTGCGTACTCGGCGCGGAAGACCTCGCGGATCCGCCCGGCCTCGGCGTCGATGCCGCGCTTGCGGCCTGCCCGTTTGAGAGCCGCGCTGATCTGCGTGCGGCTCAGCCTCGCGGCCCGGGCCGGGGTCGGCGCCAGGCGAAGGAGTTCACGAGCCTCGGGACGGCACAGGCCGTTGGTCCAGGTGGCGAAAGCGTCCAGGGCAGCCGGGTAGTACTCGCGCAGCAGCGAACGCAGCTGGTTGGCAGCCTGCTGCCGGTTCCACGTCGCGTCCTGCTGGGCGCGGGCCAGGACGGCAATGGCTCGGCCGAGATCGGAGTCGTTCGGCAGCGGCCGGTGGGCGTGCATGTCCGTGCGCAGGATGTTCGCCAGGACCAGGGCATCGCCGGGGTCTGACTTCTTCCGCGAGACGCTGTGCCTGTCCCGGTAGCGGGCGGCGGCCATCGGATTGATCGCGAACACCTGCCGCTTGCCCTGCCGCAGCACCGCGACGAGCAGACCCCGGGAGGTCTCGATGGCCACCGGGATCGGGCTCTCTTCGGTGTCGCCGTACTCAGCGAGCAGGTCCAGCAGCACCCGGTAGCCGACCAGGTCGTCGGTGATGTGCCGCTTGGCGAGTAACTGGCCGGTGTCGTCGACCAGGGCGACGTCATGCGTCCTTTCCGCCCAGTCGATACCGCAGTAGATCACGGTGCTCTCTTTCCATGAATCGGGTATTTGCGCTGGTCACGAGCGCATGCGGGCCACGCAGCGACCTAATTCCAGGTCTCAGCCGCAATCGGGCCGGACCGACGCCTCACTAGCCGTGTTCGTGGCACCAGCGCACCGCGCGGGCCTCGGTCTCTGCGGGAGCTCACAGGGCTCGGGAGTGTAAAGAGGTCACCGTGCGATGGGCTCGTCCCACCAACACCAACGAGGGATCAAGCCAGTAGGTGTTGACGCTTCACAAGCGCCGAGGCCAGGTACAACGGAACGGATACATCCGTGGGGTGTTCGAGTCGGCGCTCCTGGAACCTCGCCATACTCCGCTCCCCTTGGTGGTGGTGGCCACGAAGACGCCGGACGCCGCTCGGTCTTTCAGGAGGCATCTAGGCCCGGCTCGGGTCAGGCGTCCGCCCGGCGCCCACATGACCGCCACCACCACGAGCACCAGGTCCGCCCGCACGCTCTAACCAGAGGCTTCACCAGCCCAGCTCGAAGAAGGCGTAACGGACCTCA
>NZ_BMNG01000038.1 GCF_014646335.1 Streptomyces lasiicapitis | reverse complement strand
CCGCCCCGACTGGATGCACCTCATCCGCTCCCAGGCCTTCTCCAACCTCTGGATGAAGGCGTACAAGGCGTACGACGAGGGCCTCACCGTCGTCCGCGCGATGGGCACCGACGAACTGCACGTCATCGGCGACTGGCGGGCCGTTTTCCCGGAGGGGCGCGGGGTTACCGAGGTGAAGGTCAAGGACCACTACACCGTCGGCCCCGACGACGACACCGACCAGGACTGAGCGAGGAAGGAGAGCGAAGTGCCCGAGCGCAACATCGACTTCGGCAAGTACGGAGCCCGCGGCATCAAGGGCCACGAGGCCGTCGCCCGCCAGCTCGACGACCTCGCCGGCGGCATCGCCACCCCCGTCACCGCCAAGCGCGGCCTGATGGCCCGCCTGCACTACCTCACCAAATCCGACCACGCCCGCACAGCCGCCCGGGCCGCCGGACTCACCGTCACCGACCGCACCCTCAAGGCCTGGCTCGACGGCAAACGCGGGCCCTCAAAGAAGTCCCTCGAGCAGGTCGACGCGGCCTATCGCGCGGTGCGCCGCAAGAACGTCGCCCGCTACCTCCTCGGCCGCCTCAACGCCCGCGGCCGCGGAACTCGCGTCGAGCTGCACCCCCTCAACCAGTCCCAAGTGCCGCGCCCGCACCAGCGCGTCCTGCAGTTCCGCACGCTCAACATCCGCCACTGGGATCGCATCGTCGACGCCTGGGCCGCTGACGACGACAGCGCGCTCGACGAGGCCTGGGTCGACGAGATCGCCGACCTCGGCTCGGACTGGGGCCAGTTCGAGTACGTATCCAACGTCGGCTTCGCCGCCTGACCCCAGAACCTCAACAAAGTCCCGGCACCGTGCGTGCCGGGACTCCTTACCAACCCCGCCGGACCTCTGAGTCTCCGCAGGCGAAACTCAGCTCACGGCGTGCAGCGCACCCCGCCGCTTGGCAGCCGCGGCCTTCTTCGCAGCCCGCTTACGCCGCTGCTCGGCGAGCTGGTCCTCATACTCGTCCACGGCCTGGTGGTAGCGGTCGACGAAGTGCGGATCATCCAGCCGCTCGTCGGAGGACATCGCCTTCACCGCGGCCACGGCATCCTCAGGCGAGTTGTAGCCGGCCAGCATCGCGTTGATCTGGTAGATGCCGTTCCGCACCTTCTTGACCAGCTTCGCCAGCTCCAGGCTGCGCAACGCGGCGTTCGCACTGGGGCGGCTGAGGTTCAACAGCTCACCGATGGTGGCCTGATCAATCGCAATGCGGCCGCCGGCCTCACTGAGCGCCCGCAGCTTGAGCAAGGCACGGTATGCCGCAGGCGGCAGATCCAGGTCCGCCAGCAGGCCGTCGGCATTGACCGCGGCGAATCGCAAGGTACTCACCGTGCGTCCCCTTCCTCCAGGCGCTGCTCCCGCGCGAGACGGCGAGCAGCACGCTCACGAGCCCGCTGCTCGCGCACTTCCTCGATCGCCTGCCGCATGTGCTCCAGCGAGGGGAAGCGTACGAGGTCCGGCAGAGCCTTGTCCTTCCGGATCTCCGAAATCCGGTCGTACTGCTCCACCCTCACGTACTCCCCGGCAGTCCCACACGTCTCCGTGCCCGGGATGAACTCAGCGACCCGATACGAGTACGGCGGATTGAATTGATAGACACCCCGACGGACCTTGAAGGCAATTCCATGCCCCATGATCTCCTGCAGCGCCTCGTTCACCTTTCCACGGTGCACATCCAGGACAGTGGCCATCTCTTCCTGCGTCAAATGAATCCGCCCACCCGCCTTCTGACAGGCAATCATCAGCAGGATGAGCCGCAGCGGCAGCGCCTCACGGAAGTACTGGGCAATCAGGAAGAGAAACTCGAGACTGTCCATAGAGAACGCATTGGGCCGATCCGGAGCTCCGTAGAACTCCAGTGCCTTGCGCTCCTCACCCAGCGTCAGCTTCCGCCCTGGGTACCGCCGCGCGACCTCATCCAGGTTCCGTACGGGGGCAACCGGCTGCCCCCACGCCTGCAGGGCGGCGTCCGCAGGCGGCTTCGGACGCGTCGCACGCTTCGGGACTGAACGGCGGCGCTGCGGCTCGGCTGACACGCTGCTCTCCACACTTTGATGATCACTGGGCGGTAGCAGTATGTCAGTGCCGCCGACAAAAATGTCGGCGGCACTGACGTTCCGGCGTGTTGTGTCCCTTCGGAGGGGACACAACCTCGCTGCCCGTACCGTCAGACGGTCCCCGCCGGCGGCCGCCGCCTCAACTGCCCCTGAGTCCCCGGCCGTTTCACGAAACGTCAGGGAGGCTGACGTTTCGTCACCTCAAGTGTCGGTCTCGCTGACATTCTCCAGGCGGTGTGACTCCCCAGGAGATACACATCGATCACCTTCTGCACCTCCTGAGGTGACACATCTACCCTCCCTTTAGCTCTCTGACCTGCATAAACGCATCTCCGTACCCTCTTAGTGGCTGAGGCCTCCTCCCTCACTCTTCTCCGCACCCCTCAATCACCCCTCTCTCGCCCAATCCACCGTCGAGCGCTCAGCACCCTCTGCCCACCTGCTTCAGCTCTCACGACCTCGGCCTCGGCACAACCTGAAGCCCTCTCGAGCGGCCATCTCTGGGGTTGTAAACCCGAACTCCCTTATGAGACAGTCGACTTCCTAAGTCAATGTGGTAGCAATCCCACAGGAACTCCAGGCAACCCCAGTGAAGTCAAATAGAGTTGAGCCAAGCTATTTCTTTCTGACGCAGCGTCAACTTCACTACTAAGGCGCCGACTCGGTTCTGTCGAGGGCCCCCGGAGGAATTCGCGGAGCGAATTCCGTCAGGCCGAATTGCGGAGCAATTCGAGCCCCGCACAA
>NZ_BMNG01000037.1 GCF_014646335.1 Streptomyces lasiicapitis | reverse complement strand
CCCGCAAATACTCCAACGACAACAACTCAACCGGCACATCCGCCACATCAAAAGGCGGCAGATCGCTGCCGCCGAAGCGGCTTCTGAACTCCGGGCGCAGCGCGAGGAGCCGCCCCATTCCGTGGTCGCGTCCGACGGGAACGGCGGTCAGACCGGCCCGCGTGACCTCCGGCACCAACTCCGGCTGACTCGCCACCCGCACCTCATGACCCGCCGCCGCGAAGGCCCGTGCCAGCGGCACCTGAATGAAGAGGTGGGTCTTCTCCGCGTAGAGGACGAACAGGATCCTGCTCACGCCGCATCGTGCTCCTGGCCGGTGGCGGCGACGAACGTGGCGAAGGCGTCGAAGTCGCCGCCAACGAATCCGTGGAGTTCCTCCAGGATCACGATGTCGAACTTGTCCTCCAGATACAGCACGAGCTGCACCACGGTGAAGGAGTCGATGTCGAACATGTCGGCGCCTTCCGACGCACCGTCCTCGCGCGCGTAGTACTGATCCATGAAGTTCTGGATCTCTTTCCTGACGGCTGCTGCCCGGTCCATCTCCCTGAGCCCTTCTGTCGCTGGGATTCGTTGTCAGTGAGGTTCTGCCAGCACGGCCACGGGAAGCCGGCCGGGCTGTTTCAGCGGCTGCCACCAGTCCCGGTTGTCCGCGTACCAGCGCACGGTGTCGAGGAGACCCGCGCGGAAATCGACAAGAGGCCGGTGCCCGAGCTCTTCGCGGATCTTCCGGCAGTCGATCGAATAGCGCTGGTCGTGCCCTTTCCTGTCCTCCGTGAAGCGCACCCGGGACCAGTCGGAATCCAGGAACTCCAGGAGCAGCCCGGTCAGTTCGGCGTTGGAGATCTCCGTGCCGCCGCCGATGTTGTACGACTCGCCGGGGCGCCCCGAGCCCGCGATGAGGGCGAGGCCGCGGCAGTGGTCGTCCACGTGGATCCACTCGCGCACCTGGGAGCCGTCGCCGTACAGCGGGACGGTGCGGCCGTCCAGGAGGTTCGTGACGAAGAGCGGGATGAGCTTTTCGGGGAACTGGTAGGGGCCGTACGTGTTGGAGGCCCGGGCGGTGCAGACCGGGAGGCCGTACGTCCGGTGGAAGGACCGCGCGATCAGCTCCGCCGACGCCTTCGACGCCGAGTAGGGCGAGTTGGGGCGGAGCGGGAAGTCCTCGGTCCAGGAGGACGTCTCGGTGGCTCCGTAGACCTCGTCCGTGGAGACGAGCACGAACCGGTCGACCCCGGTGCGCAGCGCGGCGCGCAGCAGTTCGTAGCTGCCGACGATGTTGCTGGCGACGAAAGCGTCGCCGTCCCGCACCGACCGGTCGACGTGGGACTCCGCCGCGAAGTGCACGACCGTCCGCACACCCGCGAGGGCCTGCTCGACGGCGTCCCTGTCACAGACGTCGGCCCGCACGAAACGCAGCCGCGGATCGTCGAGGACATCGGCGAGATTGCCGAGGTTCCCGGCATAGGTGAGCTTGTCGAGGACCACCATTTCGGCGTCCTCGAAGCCCGCGTACGCGCCCGCGAGCATGCGCCGGACGAAGTTCGAGCCGATGAATCCGGCGCCGCCGGTCACCAGTACGCGCATGTCAACCACCCCCCTCGTGGATCACGCCAGCGATTTCGCGACATCGCAGACGTAGCGCCCATAGCCGGAATTGCCCATGGCCAGGCCCAGTTCGTGGCACTGCTCGGCGCCGATGAATCCCATGCGCAGCGCGATCTCCTCCACGCAGGCCACCCGCACGCCCTGGCGGTCCATCAGGACCTGGACGTACTGGCTGGCGTCGAGCAGGGACCGGAACGTGCCGGCGTCGAGCCAGGTGAAGCCGCGTCCCAACTGCACGAGGCGGGCGCTGCGGGCTTCGAGATACAGCCTGTTGACATCGGTGATCTCCAGTTCGCCGCGGTGTGACGGGTGTATTCCGCGCGCCATTTCCACCACGTCGCTGTCATAGAAATAGAGCCCCGTGATGGCGTTCTTGGATGCCGGGCGGGTCGGCTTCTCCTCGATTCCGATCAAGTTTCCGTGCGCATCGGTGTCCGCCACCGCATAACGCTCGGGATCCGCCACCGGATAGCCGAAGAGCGTACAGCCATCCGCCTTCTCCCGGGCCTCGCGCAGCAAGTCCTGGAAGCCCGCCCCATGGAACAGGTTGTCGCCGAGTATGAGCGCCGAACGGTCGTTTCCGACATGGCCGGCGCCAATGATGTAGGCATCGGCGATGCCGCGCGGCTCGGACTGTTCCGCGTAGGTGATGTTGATTCCGAGATGTGCTCCGTCGCCGAGCAGTCCGCGCATCGCGGACATGGATTCGGGAGCCGCGATGATCAGGACGTCCCGGATTCCCGCCAGCATCAGAACCGAAAGCGGGTAGAAGATCATTGGCTTGTCGTAGATCGGCAGTAGTTGTTTCGAGGTGCCTGCCGTAATCGGCATGAGGCGGCTGCCCGAACCTCCAGCCAATACTATCCCTTTCACCTTTCCTCCCGTTGGGTCATGATGTGGATCGGTTCTTGTCGGCCGCCGTGAGCACCCGCGACATGAACACCCGTTGCGAACCCCGTGGGACGTTCGGAGGACATTGACATGCGGATTCTCTTCACTGCTTATGCGGTACGGACGCACTTCTTCAGCATGGTGTCCTTGGCACACGCCCTGGACACGGCGGGTCATGAGGTGCGGGTGGCGAGTCAGCCGGAGTTGGTGCCGGAGATCACGCGGGCCGGTCTGACCGCCGTTCCCGTCGGACGCGACCACCAGCTCTGGCGTGTGCTGCGGGCGCGGCACGGTGACGAACGCTGGTCGGCGCTGCCGCCTTTTGATGTGGCGGATGTGCCGGTTGAGTTGTTGTCGTTGGAGTATTTGCGGG
>NZ_BMNG01000036.1 GCF_014646335.1 Streptomyces lasiicapitis | reverse complement strand
GCCGCCACCCCACCCCGCCCGCCCCCCCCGGCCCCCTGCCCCCGCGCGGCCCTCTCTCCACCCGGATCCGAGCCCGTCTTGAGCCGTCCGGCAGAGCGTGGGCGCAACGCGAGGAGGGCCCATGCACAGTGCCCAGGGCGAGCCCGCCCTGCTCAGGATCGAACGCGGGCAGGTCACCGAGGAGGAACTGGCCGCGCTCACCGTGGCGTTGACCGCCCTGCTCGCCGCCGGCCGCGACCCCGCGGGCCCGCGCGAGGGCCCGGGTGCGGGCGCCCGCCACGGCGGCGCAGGCGGCCCCGGGGGCTACGGCGGCGGCGAGCAGGGGTGCGGCTGCTGGCCCGCTCCCGCGGGCAGCGGTGCCTACCGGGCGCCGGTCAGCTGGCGCTGTCCGCCGGGCGGCGAGGGGCGATGATCGGCCAACTCCGCCCACCACCTAAAGAAACCATGCATGCGGTTTGTTACTCTGCGGGTGACGGCCCGGCCGGCCGTGCCCGTGCCGACACACGGCAATCACGGGAAAGGGGATGCCATGGCGACGGTGACTGAGCCCGGGGCGCCGGCGGTGTTGCCGGCCGACGCGCGGGGCCGTACGGCGGAGCTGGCGGCGATCCGCGCGCTGGCGCTGGACGGGCCGGGCGAGAAGGCCACCAAGGCGCAGCGCGCCCGGGGCAAGCTGACCGCGCGCGAGCGCATCGCGCTGCTGCTCGACGAGGGCTCCTTCTGCGAGGCGGGGCAGCTGCGCCGGCACCGGGCGAGCGGTTTCGGCCTCGCGGACAACCGGCCCTACACCGACGGGGTGATCACGGGCTGGGGCACGGTGGAGGGCCGCACGGTCTTCGTGTACGCGCACGACTTCCGCATCTTCGGCGGCGCGCTGGGCGAGACGCACGCCGCGAAGATCCACAAGATCATGGACATGGCGCTGGCGGCGGGCGCGCCGCTGATCTCCCTCAACGACGGCGCCGGCGCCCGCATCCAGGAGGGCGTCTCCGCCCTCGCCGGCTACGGCGGGATCTTCCAGCGCAACACCCGGGCCTCCGGCGTGATCCCGCAGATCTCGGTGATGCTGGGCCCGTGCGCGGGCGGCGCCGCCTACAGTCCCGCGCTGACCGACTTCGTGTTCATGGTCCGCGAGACCTCGCAGATGTTCATCACCGGACCCGACGTGGTGCGCGCGGTGACCGGCGAGGAGATCACCCACAACGGCCTGGGCGGGGCGGACGTGCACGCCGAGACCTCGGGGGTGTGCCACTTCGCCTACGACGACGAGGCCACCTGCCTGGCCGAGGTCCGCTACCTCGTCTCGATGCTGCCCTCCAACAACCGCACCCCCCCGCCGGCGGCGCCCACCGCCGATCCCGCCTCCCGGCGCTGCGAGGCGCTGTACGACCTGGTGCCGGCCGACGGCAGCCGCCCCTACGACATGCGCGCGGTGATCGGTGAACTCGTCGACGACGGCGACTTCCTGGAGGTCCACGAGGCCTGGGCGCCCAACGTCATCTGCGCCCTGGCCCGCCTGGACGGGCAGGTGGTGGGCATCGTCGCCAGCCAGCCCAAGGTCCTGGCCGGGGTGCTGGACATCGCCGCCTCGGAGAAGGCCGCCCGCTTCGTGGCCCTGTGCGACGCCTTCAACATCGCCCTGGTCACCCTCCTGGACGTCCCCGGCTTCCTTCCCGGCGTGGACCAGGAGCACGGCGGCATCATCCGCCACGGCGCGAAACTCCTGTACGCCTACTGCAACGCGACCGTGCCGCGGATCTCCCTGGTCCTGCGCAAGGCCTACGGCGGCGCCTACATCGTCATGGACTCCCAGTCCATCGGCGCCGACCTCACCTACGCCTGGCCGACCAACGAGATCGCCGTGATGGGCGCCGAGGGCGCCGCGAACGTCATCTTCCGCCGCCAGATCGCCGCCGCCGACGACCCCGGGGCCATGCGCGCGGCCCTGGTCGAGGAGTACCGCCAGGAGCTCATGCACCCCTACTACGCCGCCGAACGCGGCCTCATCGACGACGTCATCGACCCGGCCGCCACCCGCGGCGTGCTGATCGCCTCCCTTGCCATGCTGCGCACCAAGCACGCCGACCTGCCCTCACGCAAACACGGCAACCCACCGCAGTGACCGACCAGAGCCACGGGGGAGTTTGACACACAGTCAGGAGAAGGATGATGGTGCAGCAGGAGCGTGCCGCGCGCACGCGTCAGTCGCTGATGCGGGCGGCGGCCGAGGCATTCGCCGAGGACGGCTTCGTGCCCACCACCCTGTCCACCATCAGCAGAAGAGCCGGGGTGAGCAACGGCGCCCTGCACTTCCACTTCGAGAACAAGCACGACCTGGCCCGGGCCGTGGAGGCCGCCGCCGCCGACACCGTCCGCGCCATCACCGTCGCCGCCGAACAGCGCCAGGACAGCGCCCTGCAGCGCCTCATCGACGCCACCCACGCGCTGATGAACAGCCTGGACGAGGACGCGGTGGTCAGGGCCGGCTTCGAACTGGTGGGCACCGCCCCGCGCCGCGGCGAAACCGAGGCCACCGACCTGCGCGGGGAGTGGCAGCACTGGATCGACATGGTGCTGCACACCGCCAAGGACAACGGCGAACTCGCCGACGGCGTCTCGGCCGCCGAGGCCTGCACCGCCGTCGTCGCCGCCACCGTGGGATTTGAGGTCCTGGGCATCAAGGACCCCAAGTGGGTCTCGCGGCGCACCCTGTCGCAGTACTGGGAGCTGATGCTGCCCCGCCTGGCCTCCCCCGAACGCCTCCCCGAACTCGTCCCGCACGGCCCCGGCCCCGCCGCTCCCGCCCACACCCCCCACCCATAAACAAACCACGTACGCCGTTTCGGTGAACGGCCGCCCCCGCGCCGCCCCCGCGCCGTCCCTCCGCCGTCCCGCACCGCCCCGCGCCGGCCGGGCGCCCCCGCGCCGGCCGGGCGCCCCCGCCCCGCCGGCGCCCCCCAACTCCCCGCCCGGTCAGGCCCCTTCCCCTCGACGGAGCCTTGAGTACCGCTCGTCGCGGTGGGCGCGGGCGGGTGACAGGGCAGCGGAATTCACCCGAAACATACAAACCATCCGTGCGGTTTTGTATTGACAGGGTGTCCGGAACCTTCTTGAATCGCTGTGTGGCGGCAACCGCCTTCCGCGAGCGGCATCATCCACGTCCAGGGAGACGCTGTGGACATCGACGTACTCGGCGCATTCGCCGTACGGGAGAACGGGATCTCCCTGACCCCCACGGCCCCCAAGCCCCGCCAGGTCCTGGCCCTGCTCGCCCTGCACGCCGACCGCATCGTGCCCGTCGCCTCCCTGACCGAGGAACTGTGGGGCACCACACCCCCGCGCAGCGCCCGCACCACCCTGCAGACCTACGTCCTGCAGCTGCGTGAACGCATCGCCCGCGCCCTGGCCCACGACAGAACCGCCCCCGGCCCGGGCGCCCGCGACGGTGCCGCGGTGCGTTGTGCGAAGGAGGTGCTGGTGACGACGCCGAATGGTTACCGGCTGTGTGCGGGGGGCGGGC
>NZ_BMNG01000035.1 GCF_014646335.1 Streptomyces lasiicapitis | reverse complement strand
CCGCCGGGCCCGGCCCCCGCGCCGCACGCGGCCCCGGCCGCCCAGGCGGGCCTCCCCGCCCACCCGCTGCCCGGCACTCCCGCCGCGCCCGCGCCTTCCGCCGCCCCCGAGGACGACCTCGCCCAAGCCCGCCGCCGCGAACTGGCCCAGCTCGCCTGGCCGGAGGCCGCCGGGACCACGCCCGAGCAGCGCGAGGCCCTGGAGCTGGCCGTCCGGCACCGGCTTTCGCCCAAGGAGGTCGCCGCCGTCCTCGGCCTCGACCCGGCCGCCGCGCGTGACCTGCTGGCCTCCGCCGCCTGCGAGGTGGAGCGCACCCGCGCGGCCCTCGCCGTCGTCGAGACCGGCACCTGCCCGATCGTCGCCCGCCTCACCGGCGACAACCAGGTCCTGCTCGGCACGGCCCTGCGCCGCGAGCTGGTCCGGCACGTCGACGACTGTCCGCGCTGCCGCCGCACCGCCGAGCGCGCCGGCTCCAGCGCCTGGCCCGGCACCGCCGTCACCCCGGCCGCGCTGCCCGTCATCGCGGCCCCGCGCGCCGCCCTGCACCACGCCATGGCCCATGCCCCGCGCGCGCAGCGCAGGGCCCGCGGCGGCGGCCCCCGCTTCGACCGCCGCGGCTTCCCGATGGATCCCAAGGACCACGCGGCCCGCCGCGAGCGCCTCCGCGCGCGTGCCGTCACGACCACGGTCGTCGCCACCGTCGTCGCGGCCCCCGTACTCGCCCTCTGGGCCGCCTACCGCGGTGCGCCGCTCACCGGCGAGGGCCACGACGGCCGCACCACCGGCGTCACCGAGGCCGACGGCGGCCCCGGCGGCAAGGGCGGCGGGCACGGCCGCGAGGACTACGAGAACGCGGGCAACGCCCGCACCACCCCCGACCCCCGCTTCCGCGGCGGACGCGGCGGGCCGGGTGTCTCCGTAGAGGTCATCAGCCCCGGCGGACCCGCCGCGCCCGGCGCCGGACGGATCGGCGTCCAGGCCCGCTCGCACGGCGGCGTGACGCTCATCACGCTGACCGGAGGGGGCAGTTCACCGGTCCGCTGGTCCGCGAGCACCGGCGCGTCCTGGCTCGTCCTGAGCCAGTCCGCGGGCACGCTGTCGCCCGGCGAGTCGGTCACGATCAGGGTGTACGTGGACGACGACCGCGAGCCGCCGGGTCACTGGAGCGCCCGCGTCTCCATCGCGCCCACCGGAGCGGTCATCTCCCTGGAGGGCTACGGAAGTCCCGGCTCCCCGGGCCGCCCCGACAACCCGGGCCCCCGCCCCACGGCCACCCGCCCCGGCCCGTCGAACCCGGACCCGACCCCCACGCCCGGCAACCCGACCCCCACCCCGACCACCCAGCCCCCGGACCCGACACCGACGGCTCCCACACCGACCCCGTCAGATCCGTCGACCCCAACGCCCACGCCCAGCAATGAGCCAGGTCAGGGCTGAGGCCGACGGGAGGGAAGCGCCCCAAGGGCGCTCAGGCGCAACCACCCGCATCCGCAGGGTGCGGCGCGATCAACGGCAGCTGAGAAGCCAGCCGAGCCTCACAAAGATCGACCAGCTGGTCGTACCCGGCCTTGCCCATGAGCTCGATGAGCTCGGGCCGATACGACACGTACACAGGGTCCCCGGCGCCGTGCGCCGAGGTCGCCGACGTGCACCACCAGTGCAGATCGTGGCCCCCGGGCCCCCAGCCCCGGCGGTCGTACTCCCCGATGGACACCTGAAGGACCTTCGTGTCGTCGGGCCGCTCGATCCACTCGAACGTCCTGCGCACCGGAAGCTGCCAGCACACGTCCGGCTTGGTCTCCAGCGGCTCGCGCCCCTCCTTGAGGGCCAGGATGTGCAGCGAGCAGCCCGCCCCGCCCGCGAAACCGGGCCGGTTCTGGAAGATGCACGAGCCGTTGTACGGCCGCGTCTGGCGCTCGCCGTCGTCGTCCTGGGCGACCCAGCCCGACTCCGTGCCGATGTCGTGGTGCTGCCAGATGTCCGGCGTGAGCCGCGCCACGTAACCCGCGACCCGCTTCTCGTCGTCCTCGTCCGAGAAGTGCGCGCCCAGCGTGCAGCAGCCGTCGTCGGCCCGGCCCGCCTTGATGCCCTGGCAGCCGCTGCCGAAGATGCAGTTCCAGCGGGAGGTGAGCCACGTCAGGTCGCAGCGGAAGACCTGCTCGTCGTCCGCCGGGTCCGGGAACTCCACCCAGGCACGGGCGAAGTCCAGACCCTGCTCGTCCGCGACCGCGGCGCCCTTGCTCGCCTTGGCGAGCGGCTTCCCGGCCTTGCCGGCCTTCCCAGCCTTCTTGACCTTGACGGCCTTCTTGTCGGCCTTTTCGGGCTTGACGGCCTTCTCTGTCTTCTCCGCCTTCGAGGACTTCGATGACTGCGATGCGTCGGGCTGCGATTTGTCGGACTTCGCCTTTTTCGTCTTTGGCACGTCTCCAGGGTATGCGCGCCCGTGTGTCCCCGGAGACCAGCAACGTCCGCCCGGCGGCAGCCGAACGCCGTACGCGCAGTAGCGTTCCTTACATGAGACTCGGTGTCCTCGACGTGGGTTCGAACACGGTGCATCTGCTGGTGGTGGACGCTCACCCCGGCGCGCGACCGCTGCCCGCGCATTCCCACAAGGCCGACCTGCGCCTTGCCCAACTCCTCGACGAAGCGGGTGCCATCGGCCCCGAAGGCGTCGAGTTGCTCGTCGCCACGGTGCGTGACGCGCTGCAGGCCGCGGAGGACAAGGGCGTCGAAGACCTGCTTCCGTTCGCCACCTCCGCGGTGCGCGAGGCGACCAACGCCGACGACGTGCTCGCCCGCGTGCGCGAGGAGACCGGCGTCGACCTGCAGGTCCTCACCGGCGCGGAGGAGGCGCGGCTGACGTTCCTCGCCGTCCGGCGCTGGTTCGGCTGGTCCGCGGGCAAGCTCCTCGTCCTCGACATCGGCGGTGGCTCCCTGGAGGTCGCGTACGGCATCGACGAGGAGCCGGACGCCGCCGCCAGCCTGCCGCTCGGCGCGGGCCGGCTGACGGCGGCCTGGCTGCCCGACGACCGGCCGGATCCCGCCGACGTACGGGCCCTGCGACGGCACGTACGCGCGCAGATCGCCCGGACCGTGGGCGAGTTCACCCGCTTCGGGAGCCCCGACCACGTCGTCGCGACCTCGAAGACCTTCAAGCAGCTCGCCCGGCTCGCGGGGGCCGCGCGGTCCACGGAGGGGCTCTACGTCCAGCGGGAGCTGAAGCGGAAGTCCCTGGAGGACTGGGTGCCGCAGCTCGCCGCCATGACGGCGGCGGAGCGGGCGGAGCTGCCCGGCGTCTCCGAGGGCCGGGCCGGGCAGCTGCTCGCCGGGGCGCTCGTCGCCGAGGGCGCGATGGACCTCTTCGGCGTGGAGTCGGTGGAGATCTGCCCGTGGGCGCTGCGGGAGGGCGTGATCCTGCAGCGGCTGGACCACTTGCCGGCGCGGCTGGGTCTCGGCCCGTCCGGCGATTGAGGACGAGGCTGTTCAGGCCGATACGGGGGTCCAGGGGGCTGAGCCCCCTGGGGCCGTCCCCCGCGGGCCCCGTACCCTGTTTCCCGTGGCAGAACCAGTCGTGCACATCCCGGACGCGAAGGTCGCGCTGTCGACGGCCTCCGTGTACCCGGAGTCGACGGCGACGGCCTTCGAGATAGCGGCGCGCCTCGGGTACGACGGCGTCGAGGTCATGGTGTGGACCGACCCGGTCAGCCAGGACATCGAGGCGCTGCGCCGCCTCAGCGACTACCACCAGATCCCCGTACTGGCCGTACACGCCCCCTGCCTCCTGATCACGCAGCGCGTGTGGTCCACCGACCCCTGGGTCAAGCTGCAGCGCGCCCGCGCGGCCGCCGAGAAGCTGGACGCGTCGACGGTGGTCGTGCACCCCCCGTTCCGCTGGCAGCGCACGTACGCCCGCGACTTCGTCGAGGGCATCTGGCGCATGGCCGACGAGACGGACGTGCGGTTCGCCGTGGAGAACATGTATCCCTGGCGCTACCGCGACCGCGAGATGCTCGCGTACGCCCCCGACTGGGACGTCACCAAGGACGACTACCGCCACTTCACGATCGACCTGTCGCACACCGCGACCTCCCGCGTCGACGCCCTCCAGATGGTCGACCGCATGGGCGATCGCCTCGGCCACGTCCACCTCGCCGACGGCAAGGGCTCCGCGAAGGACGAGCACCTCGTGCCGGGGCGCGGCACGCAGCCCTGCGCCGAGCTGCTCGAACGCCTCGCTGCCACGGGATTCGACGGCCATGTCGTCGTCGAGGTCAACACCCGCCGCGCGATGTCCAGCGCGGAGCGGGAGGCCGACCTGGCCGAGGCCCTGGCGTTCACGCGGCTGCACCTGGCGTCGCCGCTGAAGGTGCCGCGCTCGTGACCGGCCAGGCAGCGGGCTCGACGTCGGGCCAGGCGGACCAAGCCGCAGGCCAGGCGGACCAGGCCCCGGACCAGGCGGACCAGACCCCACCCCCCACCCCGCGCCGCCGCGGCCGTCCCTCCCGTACGCAGTCCGAGCAGGGCCCCGCCATGCGCGAGGTGATCCTGGACGCGGCCCGCGCGCAGTTCTCCGAGCGTGGGTACGAGAAGGCGTCCGTGCGGTCCATCGCCAAGGCCGCGGGCGTGGACTCGGCGCTCGTGCACCACTACTTCGGCACGAAGGAACAGGTCTTCGCGGCCGCCATCGAGGTGGCCTTCGCGCCCGCCCTGGAAGCGCCGACCGCAGTGGCGGAGGGCCCCCTCGACGAGGTCGGCGAGCGCCTGGCCCGCTTCGTCTTCGGCGTCTGGGAGAACCCCGAGACCCGTGCCCCGCTCCTCGCGATCGTCCGCTCCGCCGTCAACAACGAGGCGGCCGCCGCGGTCTTCCGCCGCCTGGTCTCCGCCCAGATCCTGTCCCGCATCGCCGGCCAGCTCGACCTGCCGGACGCCCAGCTGCGGGCCGAGCTGGCCGCGGCGCAGGTCGTGGGCACGGCGATGCTGCGGTACGTCATCCAGGTGGAGCCGCTGGCCTCGGCGGACATGGAACAGATCATCGCGCGGGTGGCGCCGGTCGTGCAGTGGCATCTGACGGGGGAGTGGCCGGACCGGGGCTGAGGCCCTTCCGGCAGCGATCGCAGTCGCAGCCGAGGCCTTCCCGTCGGTGGCCCCCGGCTGAGACGTCCATCCCGTCATCCGGACACCCTGTCCGGATCTTGGATCCCCGGCGTACGCTCGACCTTAGTCACACCTGCCCGGAACATGCCCCGCAGCATGACCCTTGAGGAGCGAGCGACGATGCCCGAGCTGAGGTCCCGCACAGTCACCCACGGCCGCAACATGGCGGGCGCACGCGCCCTTATGCGCGCCTCCGGGGTACCGGGCGCGGACATCGGCCGGAAGCCGATCATCGCCGTGGCCAACTCCTTCACGGAGTTCGTGCCCGGCCACACGCACCTGGCCCCGGTCGGCCGCATCGTGAGCCAGGCCATCCAGGAGGCGGGCGGCATCCCGCGCGAGTTCAACACGATCGCCGTGGACGACGGCATCGCGATGGGCCACGGCGGCATGCTGTACTCGCTGCCCTCCCGCGACCTGATCGCCGACTCCGTCGAGTACATGGTCGAGGCGCACTGCGCGGACGCACTGATCTGCATCTCCAACTGCGACAAGATCACCCCCGGCATGCTGATGGCGGCCCTGCGCCTGAACATCCCGACGGTCTTCGTCTCCGGCGGCCCCATGGAGGCAGGCAAGACCACCCTGGTCGACGGCACGGTGCGAAAACTCGACCTGATCAACGCGATCAGCGACGCGGTCAACGAGAACGTCTCGGACGAGGACATCCTCCGCATCGAGGAGAACGCCTGCCCGACCTGCGGCTCCTGTTCCGGCATGTTCACGGCCAACTCGATGAACTGCCTGACGGAGGCCATCGGCCTCTCCCTCCCCGGCAACGGCTCGGTCCTCGCCACGCACACGGCCCGCAAGGCGCTGTACGAGCGCGCGGGCGCCACGGTCGTCGAGCTGACGAAGCGGTACTACGAAGGGGACGACGCCTCCGTCCTGCCGCGCAACATCGCCACCCACGCCGCCTTCGAGAACGCCATGGCCCTCGACATCGCCATGGGCGGCTCCACGAACACGATCCTGCACCTGCTCGCCGCCGCCCAGGAGGCCGAGGCCGGGTACGACCTGAACGACATCGACGCCGTCTCGCGCCGCGTCCCGTGCCTGGCGAAGGTCGCGCCCAACGTCGCCCCCACGACGACGTACTACATGGAGGACGTGCACCGCGCGGGCGGCATCCCCGCCATCCTCGGCGAGCTCTACCGCGGCGGGCTGCTCAACGAGGACGTGCACACGGTCCACTCCCCGTCCATCAAGGAATGGCTCGACGCCTGGGACGTCCGCAGCGGCTCCGCCTCCGAGGAGGCCGTCGAGCTGTGGCACGCGGCCCCCGGCTGCGTGCGCTCCGCCGAGGCCTTCTCGCAGTCCGAGCGCTGGGACACCCTGGACACGGACGCGGCGAACGGCTGCATCCGCGACGTCGCCCACGCCTACTCCAAGGACGGCGGGCTCGGCGTCCTCAAGGGCAACCTGGCGGTCGACGGCTGTGTCGTGAAGACGGCCGGCGTGGACGAGTCGATCTGGACCTTCGAGGGCCCGGCGGTCGTCTGCGAATCGCAGGAAGAGGCCGTCGAGAAGATCCTCAACAAGAAGGTCGTGGAGGGCGACGTCGTCGTCATCCGCTACGAGGGCCCCAAGGGCGGCCCCGGCATGCAGGAGATGCTCTACCCCACCTCCTTCCTGAAGGGCCGCGGCCTCGGCAAGGCCTGCGCCCTGATCACCGACGGCCGCTTCTCCGGCGGCACCTCGGGCCTGTCCATCGGCCACGCCTCCCCGGAGGCCGCGTCCGGCGGCACCATCGCCCTCGTCGAGAACGGCGACCGCATCCGCATCGACATCCCCAACCGCACCATCGACCTCCTCGTCGACGACGCCGAACTGGACCGCCGCCGCGAGGCCCTGGGCGGCGTGTACGCCCCCAAGTCCCGCGAACGGAAGGTCTCGCAGGCGCTGCGCGCGTACGCGGCGATGGCGACGAGCGCGGACAAGGGCGCGGTGCGGGACGTGTCGAAGCTGGGCTGACGCCTTCGGCCGAGCTCCGGCAGGCTCCCCTACGAGCCAGGGAGACTGTCCTATTTTGTCCTGCAACTGGCTTGATGCGCGGGCGCGTCTATGGTGTGGAGTACATGCCACGGGCGGCCCGCGCCGCCCGTTTCACGGGGGAAACGGGGTAGCAGGATGAGCAGTGAGGAACTGACGGTTGCGGATGGGGCGGAAGTGACCGCCGAGGCCACCGCGGTCGCTGAGGCCGCCGCGGCCGCGACCTACGCCGTCGTCGCCGACGTCAACGTACGCTCCGGACCCGGCACTTCGTACGGCAAGGTCGGCCGCCTGCGCGCCGGCAGCCGCGTGTCGATCGCCTGCCAGCGGCCCGGCGAGACGGTCACGGGGCCGACGGGCACGTCGAAGATCTGGGACCGGATCGGCAGCGGCCGGTATGTGTCCGACACGTATGTGAAGACGGGGAGCAACGGGTACGTGGCGCCGCGCTGCTGACCCGGTAGGCCCAGGCCAGCCCAGCTCAACTCAACTCAGCCCAGCTCACGAAGCCGCCGAGCCCGGATTCACCCGGACTTCGGCGGCTTCGCCGTGTCGAAGGCGTACAGCAGGTTGTTCTCGCCGGACACGATCGCCGCGCGCCCCACGAACGTCACGCGCGGGATCGGGCGCAGCTCGGCGCTGCCGTCGACCTTCGGGTCGGTCGACCACAGCCGCTTGCCGTCGCGCGGCGCGAGCGCGGCGACCTTGCCCCCGGCCGAGCCGAAGTACAGCGCCCCCGGCCCCGCGGCGGGACCGGCCGCACCCTCCACGCCCGTGTGCCGGGCCCACCGGAGCTTGCCGGAGGTGGCGTCGACGGCGCTGGCCCGACCGCTCTGCTCGGTGAAGTACACGGTCCCGTCGACGAGCCGCGGCACTCCGCCGTACGTCCGCGGCAGCTTGGTCGTCGCCACCTTGCCGCCCCGCGCGTCGAGCCGGATCACCGCGTCGTACTCGACGACACCGATCTCGCCCACCCGCTGCCGCGCCAGGACGAGCCGCCCCCGGTCCGCGCCCAGCGGCTCCACAGGACCGTCGAGGCCGAAGGACCGACCCGGCCTGCCCGAGCCGAGATCGACGCCGCGCACCGTCACCCGCCGCACCTCACCCGCCTGCACCTGCGCCTTCGGCGCGCACAGCAGATACGCCCGGCCACCCGCGCCGACCGGCGCGCACTGCTCGCCCGCGGGGACCGGGACCGTCCACAGCTTCCTGCCCGAACGCGCGTCACGGCCCTCGGCACGGGTGCCGGTCACGTCGACGGTCAGGACGGTGGAGCCGGTCACCACGGCTTCGGCGGCGCCGGGGCCCGCGACGGCCGCGGAATGGGCGCCGAACGGCGCGGACCACAGCTCCTTGCCGCGCTCGCCGTCCAGGGCGACGACTTCGTCGGGGAGCCCGGAGCCCTCGGCGGCGATGCGGTAGCCGATGACGGTGCGGTCGGGATTCTTGGGGTTCCTGGGGTTCTTGCCGGGGGTGGCGTCGGGCTGCTTGCCGTCACCGTGGCCGCCCGCGGTCGCAAGTCCCGCGAGGTACATGTCCTGGACCGGGATGCCCGGCCCGGCCGCCGTCCACAGCCGCTTGCCGTCCGAGGCCCGGACGCGGGTGGCGACCACACCGCCGCCCCCGCAGTACACCGAGTCGCCGCCCGGCAGACAGCGCACCTCTTCGGGGATCTTCGCCTTGCCCGCGGGCACGTCCTGCCGCCACGGCCGGAAACCGCCCGGGAGCGCCGCCTCACCGGTCGCGGCCACATTGCGGCCCTTGCCGTCCGGCTCGTCCGAGGTGCCGTCGGAGCCCGCGTTCAGCAGCGCGACCCCGGTGGCGAGGACGGCGATGACAGCGGCGGCGGCGAGGGCGGGGCGCCATCGGCGGCGTCGGGGGCCGGGGGCTGCCGAGGCCCCGGCACCGTCGCTTCCGGAGGCACCGCCCGTTCCGGCCCCGGTGTCCCGCCGCAGATGATGCTCGGTCGCGACATCGCGCGTACGCCCCCCACCCGCGACGACCTCCAGCTCCGCCGGCAGATCCCGCAGCAGCACCAGGAGCTCGTCGACCGACGGCCGGGCCGCCGGGTCCTTGGTGAGGCACGGTTCGACGGCCGCGCGCAGCGCCGGTGGTACGAGGTCGAGGGCGGGCGGCTCGTGCACGACCTGGTAGGCGGTCATATAGGGGGAGTCCGCGTCGAAGGGCCCCTGCCCCGTCGCCGCGTACACCAGCAACGTACCGAGCGAGAAGACGTCGGAGGACGGCCCGACCCCGCGCGGGTTCTGCAACTGCTCCGGCGACATGAAGGGCGGCGTACCGATGACGCGCCCCGTCATCGTCAGCGTCTGCTGGTCGGCCGCGCGCGAGATGCCGAAGTCGATGACGCGCGGCCCCTCGGCCGAGAGCACCACGTTGGACGGCTTCAGGTCACGGTGCACGACGTCGGCGCGGTGGATGTCGCGCAGCGCCTCCGCGAGCCCGATCGCCAGCGAGCGCAGTTCGGCGCCGCCTGTCGGCCCGCGCCTGGCGATGCGCTGCGCGAGGGTCGGGCCCTCTATGTACGTCGTGGCCATCCACGGGTGCGGCCCCTCGGGGTCCGCGTCGACGACGGCGGCGGTGAACGCGCCGCTGACCCGGCGCGCGGCGGCGACCTCCTGGCGGAAGCGGGTGCGGAACTCGTCGTCGTCGGCGAACTGCTGGTGGATCAGCTTGATCGCGACCGGTCGCCCCGACGCCGTACGTCCGAGGAACACGGTGCCCATGCCGCCCGAGCCCAGGCGGGCCTCCAGCGGATAGCCACCGATCTCCTCAGGGTCCCCTGAGCGGAGCGACACTTTCGACCTCCCGTCCGGGGTGTCCCTCGTACATCTGTCTGCTTGCCCCCCCCAAGCTAGCGTGGGCTGGCCCCTGGGCCTTAGGCGGCTCGCCTCCCTATGGGGCTTCGCCCCTTTCCCCCTCATTGCCGCTTCGCGGCTCGTCCTCAAGCGCCGGACGGGCTTTGACTCCCCCTCGGGCCATAATCGATGCGTGAGTGATGAATCGCGTGCCGCGCAGCCTGCCCCGGAGTCCCCTGCCGGGCCCCAGCCCGAGCCCCTTCGTTTCTTCGGGGCCAGCTGGGTCGGGCACACGGACCGGTACGGGCTGCGGCGCGTCGGTGTCGCGGTCGGGTCGCTCGTCGCCGCTGTCGCGGGCTGTCTCGTGCTGCGGTTCGCGTATCAGGGGCTTGAGATCGCGGACGTGGGCTCGTTCGTGAACGTACTCGTCGTGATCATGTTCGCGATCTGCAGCGCGGTCGCGTTCCGGCGTACGTGGGAGGGGTTCGGCAAGCGCCACGACCCGCAGTCGGTGGCGTCGATGCGCAGCCTCATGATGATCGGCTTCATCGGCTCCCTCCTCGCGTACTTCTTCCGCTCCCTCAAGGAGGCCCCCGGCGAGAAGCTGCACCGGGAGGAGTACGAGACGGCGCGCGAGCAGTACGCGAAGCGGACCTCGCGGCGGGCGGGCAACCCGTCCAAGCGCAAGCGCCGGAAGTAGGGCGCGGGGCCCGTGCGCCCTGCCTGAACCTGCCACCACCCTCGCCCCGAAGCGCGAGCATGACGGGATGTCGACGACACCCACGACACCTACTCCCGCCGAGTCCGCCGAGTCCGCCGAGTCGGCCGAGCCCTCCGAGCCCTCAGAACCCTCAGAACCCTCAGAACCCGAACACCCCAACCGCTCGCCCGAGTTCGCCCTCTCCTTCGACTCCGTGGCGGCCCAGTACGCGACCTCCCGCCCCGGATACCCGCCCCAACTGTTCGCCGAGGTCGAGGAGTTGGCGGGCCGCCCGCTGGCCGGTGCCACCGCCGTCGACGTGGGCGCGGGCACCGGAATCGCCACCCGCCTCCTGCGGGACCGCGGCGCCCACGTCATCGCGGTCGAGCCGGGACCGGGCATGGGCGCCCAACTGCGCGCGGCCCTGCCCGACACCCCGCTCGTGCGGGCGGTGGGGGACGCGCTACCGCTGGCCGCCGCGTCGGCCGACTTCGTCACGTACGCCCAGGCCTTCCACTGGACGGACCCGGCCCGCTCGGTCCCCGAAGCGCTGCGCGTACTGCGCCCCGGCGGCGCCCTCGCCCTGTGGTGGAACTTCCCCGACCCGGACGTGCCCTGGGCCGCCGCCCAGGAGGCCCGCCTGAAGTCCCGGCTGCCCGGCTACCACGCCCACGGCGGCCCCGCCGTGGCCGCGCACACCGTCGAAGCCGTGGCCCCGGGCCTCTCCCCGCTCCACCGCTGCCTGCGCTGGACACGCCGGATCCCGCTGGACGTCCACCTGGCCCACCTCGGCAGCCGCTCGTACTTCGCGCAGCTCGGCCCGGAGCGCGCCGCCCCCGTCCTCGCGGACGAGCGCGACCACCTGCGCGCCGTGTTCCCCGACGGGGTCGTGGAGGAGGCGTACGCGTTGGACGTGACGGTCGTACGCAGCCCGGGGCGCACGCGCCAGCGGCCGACCGCACGCGCGGGCGACCGCATGCCCTGAACCCACCCGGACCCCCGCCCGCACTCCGGCCCCAGCGCCCCCGCGCCCCGCGTCAGCCCCCGACGCGGGGCGCAACGCTGCCCGGACCCACCCCGCTGCCCCCTTGACGAAGACCCCTCCCCGCGCCGCATAATCATCACATGATGAATATTGCATCCCCGCCCCAAACCCAGGCGGCCTCAGCCGCGACCACCACCCCCGCGATCCGCGCCGAATCCCTCACCGTCGAGCGCGGCCCGCGCACCGTCCTGCGCGGCCTCACGTTCGCCGTCCCCCGGGGCCAGATCACCGGCCTCCTGGGCCCCTCGGGCTGCGGCAAGTCCACGCTGATGCGCTCCGTGGTCGGCACCCAGGCCAAGGTCACCGGCACCCTGGACGTCCTGGACCACCCGGCGGGCACCCCGGCCCTGCGCTCCCGCATCGGCTATGTCACGCAGGACCCGTCGGTGTACGACGACCTGACGGTCCGGCAGAACCTGGAGTACTTCGCGGCGGTCCTGGCCCCCGGCCGCGGCACCGCGGCCGCCCGCCGCCACGAGGACGTCACCCGCGCCATCGCCGACGTGGACCTCACCGCCCACGCCGACGCCCTCGCGGGCAACCTCTCCGGCGGCCAGCGCAGCCGCGTCTCCCTCGCGGTGGCCCTCCTCGGCACCCCCGAACTCCTCGTGCTCGACGAGCCCACGGTCGGCCTGGACCCCGTACTCCGCCGGGACCTGTGGAACCTCTTCCACGCCATCGCCGCCGACCGCGGCACCACGATCCTGGTGTCGTCGCACGTCATGGACGAGGCGGAGCGCTGCCACCGCCTGCTCCTCATGCGCGAGGGCGAGATCCTCGCCGACGACACCCCCGACGCCCTGCGCACCCGCACCGCCTCGGAAACGGTCGAGGCGGCCTTCCTCCACCTGGTGGACGAGGCCAACGCCCGCTGACGCCGTGCCCCTCCCAACCCCACAATCCCTGGAGCAGACAGCCATGAACCTCCACCGAACCCTCGCCACCGCGGCTCGAGTCCTGCGGCAGCTCCGCCACGACCCCCGCTCCATCGCGCTGATGATCCTGGTCCCGTGCGTGATGCTCCTGCTCCTGCGCTACGTCTTCGACGGCAGCCCGCAGACCTTCGACTCCATCGGCGCGTCGCTCCTCGGCATCTTCCCGCTGATCACGATGTTCCTGGTGACGTCCATCGCCACCCTCCGCGAACGCACGTCCGGAACGCTGGAGCGCCTCCTCGCCATGCCCCTGGCCAAGGGCGACCTCATCGCGGGCTACGCCCTCGCGTTCGGCGCCCTGGCGGTGGTCCAGTCGGTACTCGCCACGGGCCTCGCCGTGTGGGCCCTCGGCCTGGACGTGACCGGCTCGGCCTGGCTGCTGCTCCTGGTCGCGCTCCTGGACGCGCTGCTCGGCACGGCGCTCGGCCTGTTCGTCTCGGCGTTCGCCGCGTCCGAGTTCCAGGCGGTCCAGTTCATGCCGGCCGTGATCTTCCCGCAGCTGGTCCTCTGCGGCCTGTTCACGCCCCGCGACAAGATGCAGCCGGTCCTGGAGGCGATCTCCAACGTCCTCCCCATGTCGTACGCCGTCGACGGCATGAACGAAGTCCTGCGGCACCCCGACGTCACCGGCGACTTCGTCCGCGACGCGGCGATCGTGGCGGCTTGCGCCGTCCTGGTGCTTGCCCTGGGCGCGGCGACCCTCCGCCGCCGCACGGCCTGACGCCGCCCCGGTGCGAGGATGACCGCGAACGCCGCACCCGGGAGGCCGCCATGACCAAGCAGACCAAGCCGAACAAGCAGTCCAAGCAGACCAAGCCGAACACCCAGAAGGTCGCCGTCCTCGGCACAGGAAAGATCGGCGAAGCGCTGCTCAGCGGCATGATCCGCAGCGGCTGGGCCCCCGCGGACCTGCTCGTCACGGCCCGCCGCCAGGAACGAGCCGACGAACTGCGCACCCGCTACGGCGTGGAGGCCCTCACCAACCCCGAGGCCGCCAAGCGCGCGGACACCCTCATCCTGGCCTGCAAGCCCCAGGACATGGCCACACTCCTGGCGGAGCTGGCTCCGTACGTCACCACCGACACCGTCGTCATCAGCGCGGCCGCAGGCATCACCACCGCCTTCATCGAGGAACGCCTGGCGGACGCCACCCCCGTCATCCGCGTCATGCCGAACACCCCCGTCCTGGTGGACGAGGGCATGTCCGTCATCTCCGCGGGCAGCCACGCCACCGCCGCCGACCTGGCCCACGCGGAGGACATCTTCGGCGCGGTCGGCAAGACCCTGCGCGTACCCGAGACCCAGCAGGACGCCTGCACGGCCCTCTCCGGCTCGGGCCCCGCGTACTTCTACTTCCTCGTCGAAGCCATGACCGACGCCGGCATCCTCCTGGGCCTCCCGCGCGACAAGGCCCACGACCTCATCGTCCAGGCAGCCATCGGCGCCGCGGTCATGCTCCGCGACAGCGGCGAACACCCGGTAAAACTCCGCGAGAACGTGACCTCCCCCGCCGGCACCACCATCAACGCGATCCGAGAACTCGAAAACCACGGAGTCCGAGCGGCCCTCATCGCAGCCCTGGAAGCAGCCCGAGACCGAAGCCGAGAACTGGCCTCAGGCAACAACACCTGAGACCCACCCTGGTCCCCTCCAGCCCGCCCCGGCTCCGTCTCGGCCCGTCCGGCGCTGGAGCCTTCCAGCCCGTCCGGCGTTCGAGGACGAGGCGCGGAGCGCCGACCGGCGGGGCCTGTCCCACCCGGAACCCCCATCCCGCCCCGGCACTCCTCAGCCCGTCCGGCGTTTAAGGACGAGGCGCGGAGCGCCGATCGGCGGGGGTCTGTCCCACCCACCCCGGACCTTCACCCCGCCCCGGCTCTTTTCAGCCCGTCCGGCGTTTGAGGACGAGGCCGTTCAGGCCGATACGGGGGTCCGGGGGCGGAGCCCCCGGTTTCGGGAAGGGGCGGGATTGGGGAAAGCCCCGCAGGGCCCCCAGCCCCACCCCCCCCCGACACCTACCGCGCCCCACTCACCCCCACGACCTCAGGCACAGCCGCCACATCCGCCACAGCCGGCAGCAGCCCAATCGCCCGATAGGCAGCATCAACAGTGGGCCGAGCCATACCCCGAGCCCGCTCAGCCCCACCCCGCAAAACCCCCTCCACATACCCCGAATCCGCAACAAGCGCCTTGTGCCGCTCCCGAACAGGCCGCAAAAGCTCCACCACGGCCTCGGCGACGTCCTTCTTCAACGCCCCGTACGACTCGTACGCACCGCTCAACCCCTCCGGGCTCCCACCCTCACAAGCGGCAAGAATCTCCAGCAGATTCGAGACCCCGGGCCGGCCCTCACGGTCGAAGACGACCTCACTCCCGCTGTCGGTCACAGCCCGCATGATCTTCTTCCGCACCACATCCGCGTCATCCAGCAGATAGACGATCCCGGCCCCCGACTCATGGGACTTCCCCATCTTGGAAGTCGGATCCTGCAGATCCATGACCCGCGCGCCCACCTCGGGCCGCGTGGCCCGCGGCACCACGAAGGTGTGCCCGTACCGCTGGTTGAACCGCACGGCCAGATCCCGAGTCAGCTCGACGTGCTGAGTCTGGTCGTCCCCGACGGGCACCTCATCGGCGCCATAGGCCAGGATGTCGGCCGCCATCAGCACGGGATACGTGAGCAGAGACAGCCGCACGCTCCCGCCCCGAGCCTGCTCGACGACGGACTTCTCCTTGTACTGGATCATCCGCCGCATCTCCCCGTCGGAAGCCACGCACTCGAGCAGATAGGACAGCCGAGCGTGCTCATCCACATGACTCTGTACGAACAGGACGCTCCGCTCGGGATCGATCCCCGCGGCGAGCAGCAGCGTCGCCGCCTGCCTACTGAGCCGGCGCACGCGAGCCGGATCGTGGTCCACGGTCAGCGCGTGCAGATCCACGACGCTGAACACCGACTCGGCCCGGTACTGATCGACCTCTGCCCAGCCCCGGATGGCCCCCAGGTAGTTCCCGAGCGTCAGGTGCCCGGTGGGCTTGATCCCGCTGAAGATCCGCGTCATCTCTTGTCTCCACTTCCGGAACGGGGCCGCCGACCCGGCGACCGGGTTCAGGACCTCCGGAGGGAGATACGCGAACGGCCGCCGAAGCGGCGGCCGTTGATCGCATGCGTCAGCGCGGCCGCCGTCAGGCGGCCCACCACTGCTGGGTGCGCGCATGCGTAGTCATGGCCCCACAGTAGCGCCCCGACCCCCGAAGTTGACACGCCCTGGACCGGAACGTAGTGTTCTCCGAGTTGCCCGACGTGAGCTCCGACCTCTGGTCGGTCCCCGGGCGGCCATCTCGTAAGACCATTCAAACGATCGATGCACAGCCTCTTCGTATCCACGAAGGACTGCTTTCGGCTCGTTTTCATGCGCTTTTGCGAAATGAGGAGTCCGCGTTCGAAGGAACGCCCCCGATTAGGTCGGGAGCCGAGATTCCGCTAAAGTCTCACTCGTCGGAAGGGCCCAACAGCCCGGAAGACACCCCCGGTTGACTGGGAATCAGGCCCGAAAGGATCTGGTAGAGTCGACACCGCCGGAAGGCCGAAAGGCCGGAAAGCACCGAGGAAGTCGGAACGGACCGGGAAGCCGGAAAGAGTCTGATAGAGTCGGAAACGCAAGAACAAAAGAA
>NZ_BMNG01000034.1 GCF_014646335.1 Streptomyces lasiicapitis | reverse complement strand
GGTACTAATAGGCCGAGGGCTTGTCCTCAGTTGCTCGCGTCCACTGTGTTGGTTCTGAAACAACGAACAGTTGTGCTGGCTGAACAGCTACTTCAATTAAAGAGTGTGCTTGTTCGCTGCCCTGTTTGAGATCCCGTTCTACGACGGGATATTTCATAGGGTTTCGGTGGTCATAGCGTGAGGGAAACGCCCGGTTACATTCCGAACCCGGAAGCTAAGCCTCACAGCGCCGATGGTACTGCAGGGGGGACCCTGTGGGAGAGTAGGACGCCGCCGAACTATCTTTGGAGGGCCCTTGGTCCCAGCGTTCAACGCTGGGACCAAGGGCCCTTTTTGTTTTTGCTCGATGAGCGCCGACTACGCGGCTGCGTCAGAATGACTGCGGTACCGAAGACTAGGAGTCACCCATGTCCACCAACTCTCCCGACGAGCGTCCGGAGCGCGACCAGCGCCGCCGGGATGGTGGCGACCGGGGTGGATACCGCGGCGGACCACGTCGCGACAACGACCGCGGCGACCGTGGCGGGTTCCGTCGCGACGACAACCGCGGTGGTGACAACCGTGGCGGCGGTGACCGCGGCGGCTTCCGGCGCGATGACAACCGTGGTGGCGACAACCGTGGTGGTGACCGCCCCGGCTTCCGGCGTGACGACAACCGTGGCGGCGACCGGCCCGCCTTCCGTCGCGACGACCGGCGGGATGACCGGCGCGACAACGACCGCGGCGACCGTGGCGGGTTCCGCCGTGACGACAACCGCGGGGGCGACAATCGCGGTGGTGACAACCGTGGTGGCGGCGACCGCGGTGGCTTCCGGCGCGACGACAACCGTGGCGGTGGCGGGTACCGAGGCCGTGACGACCGCGACAGCGGACGCCCCCCGTTCCGCCGGGATGACCGGCGTGACGACCGGCGTGACGACCGCGACCGCGGTGGTGACCGCGGTGGCTTCCGACGTGACGGCGACCGGCCGGCCTTCCGCCGTGGTGACCGTGGTGGTGGTGACCGTGGTGGCTTCCGTCGCGATGACAACCGTGGTGGCGACAACCGCGGTGGTGACCGTCCCGGCTTCCGGCGTGACGACAACCGTGGTGGTGGTGACCGTCCCGGCTTCCGGCGCGATGACAACCGTGGCGGCGATCGACCCGCCTTCCGTCGTGACGACCGACGGGATGACCGCCGCGACGACCGCGACCGCGGTGAGCGGGGTGGCTTCCGTCGCGACGACCGGCGTGATGGTGACCGTCCGGGCTTCCGTCGTGACGACCGGCGGGATGACCGTCGCGACAACGACCGCGGAGACCGCGGCGGGTTCCGCCGTGACGACAACCGTGGGGGCGACCGACCTCCCTTCCGTCGTGACGACCGACGGGATGATCGCCGTGATGACCGTCGTGACGGTGACCGCGGTGGTTTCCGTCGTGACGACAACCGTGGCGGCGACCGCGATCGTGGTGACCGTGGCGGGTTCCGGCGCGATGACAACCGTGGCGGTGACCGGCCCGCGTTCCGTCGTGACGACCGGCGGGATGACCGGGGCGGCGACCGCGACCGCGGTGAGCGGGGCGGCTTCCGGCGGGACGACAACCGTGGTGGTGGCGGGTACCGAGGCCGTGACGACCGCGGCAGCGACGACCGTGGGCGCGGCCCCCGCCGTGACGACAGCCGTGGTGGGCGGCCCGGTGGGTTCCGTGGGCGTGACGACCGGCGTGACGGCGACCGCGGTGGGTTCCGGCGTGACGACCGTGAGCGGGACCGTGAGCCGATCAAGCGGCTGCCGATCCCGGACGACGTCACGGGCGACGAGATCGACAAGGACGTACGACAGGAGCTGCAGAGCCTCCCCAAGGGGCTCGCGGAGGACGTCTCCAGGAACCTGGTGATGGTCGCAAAGCTCATCGACGAGGACCCCGAGCAGGCCTACGAGTACGCGAAGATCGCGCTGCGGCTCGCCTCGCGCGTCGCCGCCGTACGCGAGGCCGCGGGCTTCGCGGCGTACGCCAACCAGAAGTTCAGTGAGGCGCTCGCCGAGTTCCGGGCCGCGCGGCGGATGACCGGCAGCGTGGAGCTGTGGCCCGTCATGGCGGACTGCGAGCGTGGGCTCGGGCGGCCCGAGAAGGCCCTCGACATGGCCGGTGCGCCCGAGGTGCACAAGCTCGACAAGGCGGGCCAGGTCGAGATGCGGCTCGTCGCCGCCGGCGCCCGGCGCGACATGGACCAGATCGACGCCGCCATCGTCACGCTGCAGAGCCCCGAGCTGGCGTCCAACTCGGTGCAGCCCTGGACCGCGCGCCTGCGGTACGCCTACGCCGACGCGCTGCTCGCCGCCGGACGTGAGGACGAGGCGCGCGAGTGGTTCGCCAAGGCCGTCGAGGCCGACAAGGACGGCAGCACCGACGCGTCCGACCGGCTCGCCGAAATGGACGGTGTCGAGTTCGTCGACGCCCTCCGCATCGATGACGTCGAGGTCGAGGTCGAGGTCGAGGTCGAGTCCGGCGATGACACCGTTGCCGAGCCGGTGGAAGCAGAGGCTCCTGAGGTCAAGGCCGACGCGGCCGAGGCCAAGGCTGAGGCTCCCGAGACCGATGCCGAGATCACAGGCGAGGCCGGTGCGGACGCCGGTGCCGACGTCGCCGTCGAGCGTGACGAGGACTGACAGCAGCACCAGTAGGTGAGCGAAGGGGCGGGACTCCGAGTGGAGGCCCGCCCCTTTGTCGTGTCCGGGGTCAGAACGCCAGGTCGCGCAGGACCAGGCCCGTCGCCGGCTTCGGGCCGAACGACGTCGACTTGCGGGGCATCGTGACGCCCTGGCGGGCCAGGTCGCGGACGACCTCCTCGCGGACCGGGTGCATCAGGACCGCCGTGCCGCCCTCGCGCTCGGCCTTCTCGACCGTCGCCTCCGTGTGATGGATGTACGCGATGTGCTCCGGGTTGTCCGGGATGCGCCAGATGTGGTCCAGGAGCGTGGCGTGCAGGACCGTCGCGTCGAGGGTGCGCCAGGCCTCCGGGCGGCCCAGCGGGACCGTGCGCGCCAGGATGTCGGGGGACGGGCGGTCGACGAGGTGGTACGAACCGTCGCCGGCCAGGAGGAACGCGTTGCCCTCGGACGCGGCGTCGGCGAGGGCCGCCCGCGCCTCCGGCAGTGGGCAGCGCAGGGTGCGTACGCGGAACGAGTCCCCGAGAGCGCTCAGCGCCTCCGCGACCGGCAGCCGGTGCAGATAGCGGTGGATCGCGCGCACCCGCAGCGGATAGCGGCACGTGTCCACGAGCAGGACCAGACCGAAGTCCCACGGGCCCGGAGAGGTGTGCTCGGCGCGCAGCCGCAGATAGGTGGCCCAGCGGTGGTGGCCGTCGGCGATGAGGGCCTGGTGGCGGGCTAGATCTGACTGGATTTCAGCGATCTCGGCGGGGTCGGTCACCGCCCAGAGGCGATGGCTGAAGCCGTCCTCCGTGGTCGTGGAGAGCAGCGGTTTGTGCTGCGCGGCGCGCTCTATTACGGCTGCAGTGCCAGTGCCAGTGCCAGTGCCAGCGCCAGCGCCGGGGCCGCCTGCGGAGCCGCTCGTCGTGGCGCCTGGTGCGTCCTCGCCGCGGTAGGTGAGGAGCAGCGGTTCCAGGTTCGCTGCCGTCGCGCGCATCAGGGCGGCGCGGTCCTCGACGACGTGCGGCATGACGTCCTCGTGCGGCAGGACCACGCCTTCGTCAGGGGCGGACAGGCGCAGGGCGCTGATGATGCCGCGCTGCAGGATGTCGCCGTCGCGTTGCTCGTACACGTACAGGCCGGGGATCGGATCGGGGGCCAGGATGCCCTCGCTGAGCCAGTCGTGGAGGGTGTCCGCGGCCTGCCGGTTGCGGGCGGCCGGAGTGGTCGCCTGCGGCAGGATCAGGCGGACGATGTTGTGCGGGTCGGAGGACTCCAGTTCGAGGAGGCCGTCGGGCCGCACGACCACGTCGTACGGCGGTGAGGTCACGGCGGCGAGGGAGCCGACCCGCTCGGAGTCATAGCGCACACCCCTGAACGGGATCAGGTCGAGGCCGTGGATGTCCGTGTGACCCGCTGTGTTCATTAGGGCATCGTATGTGTGTCAGTGGCATGAGCGATGATCGGGGGAGTGGAATTATCGAGGAGCGATACGTAATGAGCCAGACCGGCAGCCAGGGCGGAAACCAGCCTGTGCGGACCCGTCCCGCGGGCAGCGCGCGGGCCCTCAGCGAGAGCTATGACACGGCGCTGCTCGACCTGGACGGGGTGGTGTACGCGGGCGGCAAGGCCATCGCCCACGCCGTCGATTCGCTGGAGACGGCCCGGTCGGGCGGTATGCGCCTCGCGTACGTGACCAACAACGCGCTGCGTACGCCGGACACGGTGGCCGGGCATCTGACGGAGCTCGGCATCCCGACCGACCCGTCGGACGTGATCACCTCGGCGCAGGCAGTGGCGCGGCTCGTGAGTGAGCAAGTGCCCGCCGGGGCGCGGGTGTTGGTGGTGGGCGGTGAAGGGTTGCGGGTCGCGCTGCGTGAGCGTGGGCTGGAGCCGGTGGAGTCCGCCGACGACGATCCGGCCGCCGTGGTGCAGGGGTATGGCGGGCCCGAGCTTGCCTGGGGGCGGTTCGCGGAGGCCTGCTATGCCATCGCGCGTGGGGTGCCGTGGTTCGCGTCCAACACGGATCTGACCATTCCGAGTGGGCGCGGGATCGCGCCGGGGAACGGGGCGGCGGTGGAGGTCGTGCGGATCGCCACGGGGGCTGAGCCGCAGGTTGCCGGGAAGCCGTTGCCTCCCATGCATCGGGAGACGATTCTGCGGACCGGGGCGGAGCGGGCGCTGGTTGTGGGGGATCGGCTCGATACGGATATCGAGGGGGCGTTCAACGGGGGTGTGGACTCGTTGCTCGTGCTGACCGGGGTGACGGATGGGGCGCAGTTGTTGGCTGCTCCGCCGGAGCATCGGCCCACGTATGTGGATGCGGATTTGCGGGGGATGTTGGGTGGGCAGCCGGAAGTGGTGTCTGGGGAGGGTGGGTTTGTTTGTGGGGGGTGGACTGCCTCTGTGAAGGGCGAGGCTCTGGTGCTTGAGGGGGAGGGGGTTGCCTTGGATGGGTTGCGGGCGTTGTGTGCCGTTGCCTGGACGGCGGCTGGGGACGGTCGGTGTGGGCTTGATGGGGGGAAGGGGTTGGCTCGGTTGGGGTTGTAGGGCGGCCCTGCGGGGCTTTCCCCAGTCCCGCCCCTTTCCCGCTGCATCGATTGGCGGCTCCGCCGCGGGCAGGGGGCTGCCGCCCCCTGGACCCTCGCTGTCGGCCTGAACGGCCTCGTCCTCAAACGCCGGAGGGGCGGCTAGCGCTTGAGCTTCTTGGACTTCTCGACGGCGGCGGCCAGCTGCTCGAGTACGGGCGCGTAGCCGGCGTAGCTGTAGCGCTCCTCCATGGACCACGGGACGGTCTGGCCGACCTTGACGGCGGGGAGCTTGTTCCAGGTGGGCTTCTTCGCGAGCTGCTGCTCGTTCAGCGCGGAGGAACGATTGTCGACCATGATCAGATCGGCGTGGTACTTGTCGGCGTTCTCCCAGCTCAGGAACTCCCAGAAGCCCCACTCGTCGCTCTTCTTGCCCTCGACGAACTCGACGCCGAGGTCCTTGAAGTAGTTGAGGTCGCAGTAGGAGTCGGGCACGGCGACGTACATCTGGTCGGCGTCGCCCGTCATCGCCATGACCTTCAGGCCGCCGTTCGCCTTCGCGGCCTTGCGCAGGGTGCGTTCCGCCTTCTGGAAGCGGGACTTGGCGGCCCGTACCTTCTCGGACTCCAGGTCGGCGCCGAGCGCGACCGCCAAGTTGGTATAGCGCTTCAGCGGCTCGAGGAGCGAGGCGCGGGCGCCGTTGATGCCGACCGACGGGGCGAGGGCGGCGATCTTCTTGCTGCTCTCCTCGGGGACGAACCAGAGGTTCGGCGGCGGGAACATGTTGCTGATCAGCAGGTCCGGCTTGAGGGACGCGTACTTCTCGATGTTGAACTGGCCCCAGGTCTCGCCGACGCTGGTCAGTTTGTCGACATCGAGATCGCCGGCCTGCGGGTTGGGCTTGCCGCCGACGGGCTTGGACGGGCCGAAGACACCGGTGCACTCGACGCCGTAGTCGTGCAGGGCGGCGGCCGTGCTGATGAACGCGACGATGTTCTTCGGGGTCGACTTGGTGCGCACGGTCTTGCCGCGGTCGTCCTTGAAGCTCCAGGCCTTGCCGTCGGAGGAGCCCGCGTTCGACGCCTTGTCCTTGTCGTCGCCGCAGGCGGTGAGGAGGGCGCCGAGGCCCAGGGCGCCGCCGGCGGTGAGCAGTCCGCGCCTGGAAAGGGCGGGGAGGGCGGGACGGGAGGGGGTGGACGGGCCGGACGGGCCGGACGGGTTGTACGGGCTGGACGTGCGCATCAGGCGACCTTCTTCGCGTCTTCTGTCGCCGTGGCGAACCGCTCGATGAGCGGCGCGTACCCGGCGTGGCTGAACTGGGCTTCGTTGAACCAGGGATGACCTGGCCGGATCCGACGGCGGGCAACCGTGCCCAGGTCGGCTTGGACTTCCTGAGCTCGCCGTTCTTGAGCCTGGTGGGGCCGAAGGCGCCGGTGCACTCGCCGCCGAAGTCGTGCAGGGCCACCGCCCGAGCCGTTCCCGCCGCTCGCGCCGAGCACCGATCCGCGCGACGGCCTGAACCCGTGGGGCTCAGGAGACGGGCGTGACCGGGGCATACGGGTGTCTTCTCTCGTCGAAGAGCAATGGGAGGGTAGGCTAACCTAACCTCGTGTTGGTCGACAGTCCCCCCGAACCCAGCGCGGAGACCGCTCCCGCGCCACCCGGCCGCCGCGCGATACGCGGCGCCGGACTCCTGCTCTCCGTAGTGGTGTTGCTGGCCCTGGTGTTCGCCAGCATCGCCGTGGGCGCCAAACCGCTCTCCATGGACCAGGTGTGGCACGGCCTGTTCGAGGACTCGGGGACGTACGCCGATGTCGTCGTCGGCGAGCGGGTGTCCCGCACGCTGCTCGGTCTGCTCGCGGGCATGGCGCTCGGCCTGTCCGGCGCCGTCCTGCAGGCGCTGACCCGCAATCCGCTGGCCGACCCCGGACTGCTCGGCATCAACATGGGCGCGTCCGCAGCCGTCGTCACCGCCATCAGCTTCTTCGGGGTCACCTCGCTGAGCGGCTATGTGTGGTTCGCCTTCGTGGGCGCGGCCGTTGTCGGTGCGCTTGTGTACGCGCTCGGCGGCACCCGCAGCGCGACGCCCGTGCGGCTCGCGCTCGCCGGTACGGCGCTGACCGCGGCGCTCTCCGGCTATCTCCAGGCCGTGATGATCACGGACAACGCCGCGCTCGACAAGATGCGCTTCTGGACGGTCGGTTCGCTTGCCTCCGCCAAGATGGAAACGATCCAGCAGGTCCTGCCGTTCCTCGCCGTCGGCGCCGTGCTCGCGCTCGGCCTCGCCCGGCCGCTCAACGCCGTGGCGATGGGCGACGACACCGCCCGCGCCCTCGGCGCCCATCTGACCCGCACCCGCGCGCTCTCCATGGTCTCCGCGACGCTGCTCTGCGGCGCCGCGACCGCCGCGTGCGGGCCGATCATGTTCGTCGGCCTCATGGTGCCGCACATCGTGCGCTCCTTCACCGGCCCGGACATGCGCTGGATCTTCCCGTACGCGGCCGTCCTCTCGCCCGTCCTGCTGCTCGGCGCCGACGTGCTCGGCCGGGTCGTCTCGCGCCCCGCCGAACTCCAGGTCGGCATCGTCACCGCGGCCATCGGCGCCCCGGTGTTCATCCTGCTCGTACGACGGCGGAGGACGGCCCAGCTGTGAAGGAGATACGTTCCCGCGCGTCACGTACGCGAGCGATCGGCACCCAGGCGACGCAGACCCAGGGGATACGGACCCGGGCGATACGGACCGGCGGCGGAATCTCCGTCCGCTTCGACGTCCGCGCCACCGTCGTCGTGGCGGCCCTGCTGGTCGCCGCGCTCACCGCGAGCGTCCTGCTCATCGGCACCGGCGACTTCCCCATCCCGGCCGCCGATGTCATCCGCACCCTGCTCGGCAACGGCGACCCCGGCCAGGAGTTCATCATCAACGACCTGCGGCTGCCGCGGGTCGTCGTCGGCCTCCTGGTGGGCGCCTCGCTCGGACTCGGTGGCGCGCTCTTCCAGTCCATCGCCCGCAATCCGCTGGGCAGCCCGGACGTGCTCGGCATCGGGCAGGGCTCGACCGCGGGCGCCCTCCTGATGATCGTGATCTTCCAGGGCAGCGCGAACGAGGTCGCGGGCGGGGCGCTGGTCGGCGGCCTCTTCACGGGTGTCGCGATGTATCTGCTCGCCTGGAAGCAGGGCGTCCACGGCTACCGGCTCGTCCTCGTCGGCATCGGCGTGAACGCCTTCGCGGTCGCCATGAACGGCTATCTCCTGACCAAGGCCGACCTCGTCGACGCCGCGCGCGCGGTCGTGTGGATGACGGGGTCGCTGAACGGCCGCGACTGGGAGCAGGTGTGGCCGCTGCTCACGCTGTGCGCGGTGCTGCTTCCGCTGGTCATCGCCTATGCGCGGCCGCTGCGGATGCTGGAGATGGGCGACGACACGTCGTACGCCCTCGGGGTGCCCGTCGAGCGCACCCGCATCGTCCTGATGGGCGCGGCCGTGCTGCTCACCGCCGCCGCGACCGCCGCCGCCGGGCCCGTCAGCTTCGTCGCCCTCACCGCGCCGCAGCTCGCCCGCCGCCTGACCCGCTCGCCGGGCCCCAACCTGCTGCCCGCCATGTGCATGGGCGCCACCCTGCTGATCGTCGCCGACTGGCTGTCGCAGCGCGCCTTCGGCGCCGACCAACTGCCCGTCGGCGTGGTCACCGGTGTGCTCGGCGGCGTATATCTGGTGTGGCTGCTGGTCACCGAGCGCAAGGCGGGACGGATATGACCCTCGTCGCCGCCGCGGTCCGGGCCGGGCTTCGCGCGCACCCCATGACGTACGCGCACCAGGCGACGTACACGAACCACTCGACCAGGAGCGTGCCCCTGTGAACCGGCTCATCGCCGACGACGTGACCATCGGCTACGACCAGCGCGTCATCGCGGAGAAGCTGTCGGTCCAGATCCCCGACAACTCCTTCACCGTGATCGTCGGCCCGAACGCCTGCGGCAAGTCGACGCTCCTGCGCGCCCTGTCCCGGATGCTCAAGCCCTCGGCGGGGCGGGTGCTTCTCGACGGGCAGGCCATCCAGTCGATGCCCGCGAAGAAGGTCGCGCGGACGCTCGGCCTGCTGCCGCAGTCGTCCATCGCCCCCGATGGCATCACCGTCGGCGACCTCGTGGCGCGCGGCCGCTATCCGCACCAGGGCCTGCTGCGGCAGTGGTCGGGCGACGACGAGCGGATCGTGCGCGAGTCCATGGAGGCGACGGGGGTCGCCGAGCTCGGTGACCGGTACGTCGACGAGCTGTCCGGCGGTCAGCGGCAGCGGGTGTGGATCGCCATGGCGCTCGCCCAGCAGACGCCGCTGCTGCTGCTCGACGAGCCGACGACGTTCCTCGACATCCAGCACCAGATCGACGTCCTCGACCTGTGTGCCGATCTGCACGAGGAGCAGGGGCGGACGTTGGTCGCCGTCCTTCACGACCTGAACCATGCCGCCCGGTACGCCACTCATCTCATCGCGCTGCGCGACGGGAAGGTGCTGGCCGAGGGGCCGCCGGGCGAGATCGTCACCGCCGAGTTGGTGGCGGAGACCTTCGGGATTCGGTGTCAGGTCATCGATGACCCGGAGACGGGGACGCCGCTGGTGGTGCCCGCTGCGCGGAAGGCTCGTGCGGTCGCGTAACGGGGCCTGGGCCTATGGGGGCTTCGCCCCCTTCCCCCCTTTTTTCGCCGCTTCGCGGCTCGTCCTCAAACGCCGGACGGGCTTTATAGCAGCTTGCGTAGGCGTAGGAGGTCTCGTAGGCCTGCCTCCAGGGTCACTCGGCCTGAGGCCCAGGCCTTGGCGAAGTTGAGGTTGCCGTCGACCATGGCGATCAGGTCGTCGCCGGTCATGGCGAGGCGGATCTCGGCCTTCGCTCGAGGCGGGCCCGGGTGTCGGTCGAGGACCTCGATCCGGCCGTTCTTCAGGCGGCCCGTGAACGTTGCGTCCAGATCCCTGATGTGGCAGCTCAGCGAGCGGTCGAGCGCCGCGGCACTGCGTACGCCGCCGTCGGCGTCCGCGAGATTGTCCGAGAGTCTGTCGAGTGCGCTGCGGCACTCCGCCATGGTCGCCATCGTGATCGACGGTACCGCAGGGCTTCGATGTAGCGTCGTGGCATGAGCGACTGGACGCCGGGCCGCGAGCCCGAGCCCACGGAGGCGGAGCACGAGATTCCGGCAGGTCCGGCGAGTCCGGAAGTCGACGCCGGCGCCGACGTCGACCCCGCCGCGCCCGCCCCCCTGGAAGTGGTCCGCACGCCCACCGGCAACGCCGAGGTCGACGCGCGGCTCCAGCGTCTCGCCGATGCCGACCACCTCGCCACGGACGGCCACATCGAGGTGTACGAGGATGTCCACCGGGGCCTGCGCGACACGCTGACCGCGCTGGACGCGCACCCCGGGCCTCCCGCGCCCTCGGGAGCGCCGCACACTTCGTACGACAGGAGCTGAACCGAACGTGGCAGGAGTGGCACGCCGCCGCCTCGACGCCGAGCTGGTGCGCCGGAAGCTCGCGCGCTCGCGCGAGCACGCAAGCCAGCTGATCGCCGCCGGCCGGGTGAGCGTCGGCAAGACCCTCGCGACCAAGCCGGCCACGCAGGTGGAGACGGCCGCCGCGATCGTCGTCACCGAGGACGACAGCGACCCCGACTACGTCTCGCGCGGCGGCCACAAGCTCGCCGGCGCGCTGAAGGCCTTCGTGCCGGAAGGGCTCGCCGTCGAGGGGCGGCGCGCCCTCGACGCGGGCGCGTCCACCGGCGGCTTCACCGACGTGCTGCTGCGCGCCGGGGCCGCACACGTCGTCGCCGTCGACGTCGGCTACGGCCAGCTCGCCTGGTCGCTGCAGAGCGACGACCGGGTCACCGTCAAGGACCGTACGAACGTACGCGAGTTGACGCTCGACCTCATCGACGGCACCCCCGTCGACCTGGTCGTCGGCGACCTCTCCTTCATCCCGCTGGGCCTCGTGCTGCCCGCCCTTGTGCGGTGCGCCGCCCCGGACGCGGATCTGGTCATGATGGTCAAGCCACAGTTCGAGGTCGGCAAGGAACGCCTCGGCAGCGGGGGTGTGGTGCGCAGCGAGGAACTGCGGGCCGACGCCGTGCGGACCGTGGCGCGGCAGGCGTGGGGGCTCGGTCTCGGGGTGCGCGGCGTGACCGCCAGCCCGCTGCCCGGACCCTCCGGCAATGTCGAGTACTTTCTGTGGCTGCGCGCCGGGGCGCCGGAACTGGACCCGGCCGATGTCGACCGTGCCGTGGCGGAGGGGCCCCGTTGAGTCAGACCCGAGCTCGTACTGTTTTTCTCCTTGCGCACACCGGCAGGCCCGCGGCCATCCGCAGCGCCGAACTGGTCGTGCAGGGACTGCTGCGCAGCGGCATCGGCGTACGCGTCCTGGAGGCGGAGGCCGTGGACCTGCCGCTGCCGCCCTCGGTGGAGCTGGTCAAGGAGGCCACGCCCGCGTGCCTGGACGCGTGCGAGCTCCTGATCGTGCTCGGCGGTGACGGGACGCTGCTGCGCGGCGCCGAGTTCGCCCGCGCGTCCGGCGTGCCGATGCTCGGCGTGAACCTCGGCCGCGTCGGCTTCCTCGCCGAGGCCGAGCGCGACGACCTGGACAAGGTCGTCGACCGCGTCGTCACCAAGGCGTACGAGGTCGAGGAGCGCATGACCGTCGATGTCGTCGTGCACAGCAACGGCGATGTCGTGCACCGCGACTGGGCCCTGAACGAGGCCGCCGTGCAGAAGATGTCGGCCGAGCGGATGCTGGAGGTCGTCCTGGAGATCGACGGGCGCCCGGTGACCGGCTTCGGCTGCGACGGCATCGTGTGCGCGACGCCGACCGGCTCGACCGCCTACGCCTTCTCGGCGGGCGGGCCCGTGGTGTGGCCCGAGGTCGAGGCGCTCCTGATGGTGCCGATCAGCGCGCACGCCCTCTTCGCCAAGCCGCTGGTGACCTCGCCGGACTCCGTCCTCGCCGTCGAGGTGCAGCCGCACACGCCGCACGGGGTGCTGTGGTGCGACGGGCGGCGGACCGTCGAACTGCCCGCCGGGGCGCGGGTGGAGGTGCGCCGGGGCGCCGTGCCGGTGCGGCTCGCGCGGTTGCACCACGCGTCGTTCACGGACCGGCTTGTGGCCAAGTTCGCCCTGCCGGTCTCGGGGTGGCGGGGGGCGCCGCACTGACGCTCCGCTGGGGCGCAGTGTGCGACCTGCGGGTCCGTTGTGGCTGGTCGCGCCCACGCGGTGGAGCCGCATATCGACAGAGCCCCGCGCCCCTTCGGGTGCTCCACCCCAGCGCCCGCGTATCAGGTGCCGTTCACCACCGATATCGCCCGGCGACGTAGCACCAGAACGACCGGCAGGCCCGTGGCGCCGAGGGCCAGGAGCAGGGTGCCGGTGGCTATGCCCGTCGGCACCGCCCACGGCAGATACGGGACCGCAGAGCCGAAGGCCGTGCTGAGCATCGGCGCGAGCGTGGCGAGGGCTATCGCGCCGCCGATGAGCAGCGCCGTCCCGGCGACGACCACCGCCTCCCACGCCGCCATGGCCCGCACTTGGCGGCGCTGGGAGCCGACGACCCGCAGCAGGGCCAGGTCGCGGCGGCGCTCGAAGGAGATCATGGCGAGGGTGTTGGCCGAGGCGATCGCGGCGAAGCCCGCGTACAGCGACGTGCCCATGTAGTCCATCCAGACCTCGCCCGTGCTGCCCGCGGAGCCCGTGTGGTGCTGGGCCGTGGTGTGCACCGCGATCTTCGTGAGACCGAAGCCGACGACCAGGAGCAGCGGCACCACCGCCGCGGAGAACCGGCGGGGCTGGGAGCGGACGTTGAGCATCGCCAGGCGCGCCGCGCTGCCGCCGAGGCGCCCCACGGCCGCCGACACCAGCCAGGCCGCGGGCCCGATGAGCCGCGGCCCGAGCAGCCCGGCGCCCACGCAGAACAGGATCAGGACCAGGAACGCCCCCTCGTTGGCCTCGTCCGCGGGCTGCCGCGAGAGCAGCACGGACAGGAAGACGCCGCCCGCGACCGCGAGCACGCCCAGCGGGGCCCGCAGCAGGCCGAGCCCGCGCCGCCCGGCCGCCGCCTCGTCGAGGGCACGTGCGGGCCGCAGCAGCGAGAAGCGCAGCGCGGACAGGACGGCCGCGAGCGTCGAGGTGACGACGGCGACGCCCAGGCACACCGGCAGCGCCAGCCAGCTGAAGCGGAAGGGCACTTCGGCCGGGACCAGGCCGTGCGTGATCATTCCCCGGAACCACACCCGGGCAAGGACGCCGCCGAGCGCGAAGCCGACCAGGGCGGCGGGTATCGACGCGGCGAGGGCCTGGACGGCCACGGCGCGGCGGACCTGCCGGGGCCTGGCGCCGATGGAGCGGACCAGCGCGAGCTCGCGGTGCTGCTGCACGACGGCTGTGCCCATCGTCGACACGACGACGAATATCGACATGTAGATGGAGCCGATGAGGAGCACGGTCGCCATGTCGCCCACGCCGTTCTCCGTGAGCTGTGCGCGTGCGCGGCCCGAGAGGCCGTCCGTGCTCGTCGTGCGCAGCATCATTGTCGACGCGCTCACGACGGTCGCCGCGAACAGTGCCGCGACGGCCGTGCCGATGAATGCCGGGCGGTGCGCGTGCAGCGCCGCCCGAGCCAGTCCAGTACCCATGTCGATCATGATGGGGCGCCAGGTACACCCGCCACCATGAGGGCCGCCGCAGGATTCCACTGAGGAAAACCCCACCCCTCGGCCCGGCGGCGCAGACACGGACAGTCCGGGCACGGACGGTCAACGGAACGGTCCGGGCCGGGTGACGGAACCGGGTCCGCCGCCCGGGGCAACGACCAGCGCCTTCACCGCGGGGGGTGGGGCGGCGTCGCGGGCCCCCGGGAAAACCTCGTATGGTCAGGGGCGTGTTGGAGGAGATGCGGATACGGTCGCTCGGAGTCATCGACGACGCGGTGGTCGAGCTGTCGCCCGGTTTCACCGCCGTCACCGGTGAGACCGGTGCGGGCAAGACGATGGTCGTCACCAGCCTCGGCCTGCTGCTCGGCGGGCGCGCCGACCCGGCCCTGGTGCGGATCGGCGCCAAGTCGGCGGTGGTGGAGGGGCGCATCGCCGTGCCCGCGGGCGCCGCCGCGGCCGTGCGTGCCGCGGAGGCCGGGGCCGAACTGGACGACGGGGCCCTCCTGGTCAGCCGGACGATCTCGGCCGAGGGCCGCTCCCGCGCCCACCTGGGCGGGCGCTCCGTGCCGGTCGGCGTGCTGTCCGAACTCGCCGACGACCTCGTCGCCGTACACGGACAGAGCGACCAGCAGGGCCTGCTGAAGCCCGCCCGGCAGCGCGGCGCCCTCGACCGGTACGCGGGCGACTCCGTCGCCGTGCCGCTCGACAAGTACACGGCCGCCTACCGCCGACTGCGCGCCGTCAGCCTGGAGCTCGACGAGATCACCACGCGCGCCCGCGAGCGCGCCCAGGAAGCCGACCTGCTGCGCTTCGGCCTGGAGGAGATCGCCGCCGTCGAGCCCCGCGCGGGCGAGGACACCGAACTCGCCGCCGAGGCCGAACGCCTGGGCCACGCCGAGGCCCTCGCCTCCGCCGCGACCGCCGCGCACGCCGCCCTCGCCGGCAACCCCGAGGACCCCGAGGGTGTGGACGCCACCACCCTCGTCGCGGGCTCCCACCGGGCCCTGGAGGCCGTCCGCTCCCACGACCCCGCCCTCGCCGCCCTCGCCGAGCGCATCGGCGAGATCGGCATCCTGCTCTCGGACGTCTCCGGCGAGCTCGCCGGGTACGCCGACGACCTCGACGCCGACCCGCTGCGGCTCGCCGCCGTCGAGGAGCGGCGGGCCGCGCTCACACAGTTGACCCGCAAGTACGGCGAGGACGTCGGGGCCGTGCTCGCCTGGGCCGAGGACGGTGCCTCGCGGCTCACCGAACTCGAGGGCGACGACGACCGGCTGAGCGAGCTGACCGCCGAGCGGGACGCCCTGCGGGCCGATCTCTCCGGGCTCGCCCGGGCCCTCACCGACGCCCGCGTCGAGACCGCCACGCGGTTCGCCGCCGCCGTCACCGAGGAGTTGGCCTCCCTCGCCATGCCGCACGCGCGCGTGACGATCGATGTCCGGCAGACCGACGACCCCGACGGCGTCGAGATCGACGGGCGTACCGTCGCCTACGGGCCCGCCGGTGTCGACGAGGTCGAGCTGCTGCTCGCCCCCCACCCCGGTGCGCCGCCCCGGCCCATCGCCAAGGGTGCGTCCGGCGGTGAGCTGTCTCGCGTCATGCTCGCCGTGGAGGTCGTCTTCGCCGGTACGGATCCCGTGCCCACCTATCTCTTCGACGAGGTCGACGCCGGGGTCGGCGGGAAGGCCGCCGTGGAGATCGGGCGGCGGCTCGCTCGGCTCGCGAAGTCCGCCCAGGTCGTTGTCGTCACGCACCTTCCGCAGGTGGCCGCGTTCGCTGATCGGCAGTTGTTGGTCGAGAAGACGAATGACGGGTCTGTGACGCGGTCCGGGGTGCAGGTTCTTGAAGGTGAGGACCGGGTGCGGGAGCTGTCGCGGATGCTGGCCGGGCAGGAGGACTCCGAGACTGCTCGGGCGCATGCGGAGGAGTTGTTGGCGGCGGCTCGGGGGGACGGCTGAGGTCTGGGGCCCTGCGGGGCTTTCCCCAGTCCCACCCCTTCCCGAAACCGGGGGCTGCCGCCCCCGGACCCCCGCCATCGGCCTGAACGGCCTCGTCCTCAAACGCCGGACGGGCTGAAAAGAGCCGGGGCGCGGTGGAGGTTCCGGGTGGGTGGGACAGACCCCCACCGAATCGGCGCTCCGCGCCTCGTCCTCAAACGCCGGACGGGCTAGAAGCAGAGCCCCCGTACGCTGACCCCATGCCCGTCCCCCGCCGCACCGCCTTCCTCACCGCCGCCACCGCCACCCGCGCCGCCCTCGCAGCGCTCCGCACCCGCCCCCCGGGCGACCCCACCCGCTGGCAGCGCACGAACTTCGCGGGCCGCACGGTCGAGTTGTACGGGGGACCCGCGACGGCCGTCGGTGCCGCGCTGGGGGCCGCGGCGCTCGCCCCCCGTCCCCGCGCCGCAGCGGGCCTCGCCGTGCTCGCGGCGGGGGCCTGCGGGGCGTACGACGACGTGGCGGGGGCGGGGGACCCCCGGCGGGGGTTCCGGGCGCATCTGGGGGCGCTGCGCGGGGGCGAAGTGACCAGTGGCGCGGTGAAGTTGTTCGGGGTCTCGGCGGCGGCGCTGGCGGCGGGAGCGCTGCTCAAGGAGCGGCCGGTGGACAAGCTGCTGGCGGGCGTCGTCATCGCCGGTACCGCGCACTTCGTGAACCTCGTGGACGTACGGCCCGGCCGGGCGGCCGCGACCGTGCTCGCCCTCGGCGCGCCGGGCCTGTTGCGCGTGGGGCCGGGCGCGACGCTCGCCGCCGCGTCGATGGGCGCCGCGGCCGCCGTGCTGCCTGACGACGTGGGCCGGCGCACGATGATCGGCGACACCGGGGCGCACGCCCTGGGGGCGGCCCTGGGCGCGGCCATCGTCGCGGGCAACGGCCGCGCCGGTCTCGCCGTGCACGCGGCGGGCCTTGTGGCCGCGGCGGCCTGCGGGGACACGGTGAGCCGGGTGGCCGCGTCCGCCTTCGGGGAGACGCGGTAGGCGGTACCGGAAACGGCCCCCGACCGGTACCCCTCGGGGTTTCCGGCCGGTTCAGCCACGCCGAAACCGGCCAGGGACTTTCCGTCGTGCCCCCGCGGTTGCGAAGATGCGTGGACCGCCAAGCAGTTGGCGCGCGGACAGGGCGGACAAGGAAGTCCCAGAAGTCCCGGCAGGTCAGAGGAGCTCCCAGCAGGGCGGCAGAGGAAGCCGCAGAAGAGCAGAAGACGCATCCGGCGCCAGCCCCCGGTGCTCACCCGAGCGGGTGATCCCGTGCGCGGAGTTGTCCGGTCCGACGCGGAAGGGGCCTTTCGGCGGTGCCGGAACGGGCGTACGTACTGGCATTCTTGGCGCTGCGCACGGGCGGGCCACCGACCGCCCGCACCACCGGCGCCCACCCACCCCTCGGCGCGCCGCCCGACCGCCGACCCGACCCAGGAGCCCCGGCCGCGTGAGCCACGTGAGCACCCCCGCACCGCAAGGCCAGCCGCCGCTGCACACCGTGCAGGTACTCGGCGGCGGCAGCGCGGGCAGCAGCGCGCACGTCAGGTCCCTGTCGACAGGGCTCGCCGCGCGCGGAGTGCGCGTCACCGTGTGCGCGCCCGCCGAGGCCGACGAGGCGTACGACTTCGCGGGCACCGGCGCCCACCACGTCGCCGTGCCGCGCCGCAGCGACCCCGCGTCCGTCGCCGCGCTCCGGGCGGCCTGCGCGGACGCCGACCTGGTGCACGCGCACGGGCTGCACGCCGGGCTGCGCGCCGCCCTCGCGCTGACCGGCCGCCGCATCCCGCTCGTCGTCACCTGGCACACCCGCGCCCAGGCCGCCGGCGCCCGCGCGCACGTCCTGCGGGTCCTGGAACGGCGCGTCGCCAAGGCCGCGACCGTGGTGCTCGGCACCTCGTCCGACCTCGTCGACCGTGCCCGCGGCCGGGGCGCCCGCGACGCCCGCCTCGCCCCCGTCGCGCTGCCCGCGCCACGCCGCGGCGACGGCCGCGAGGACACGGACGCCGAGCCCGTCGGGCCGCGCCACAAGATCCGCGCCGAACTCGGCGCCGTGGACCGCCCCTTGCTGCTCGCCGTCGGCACCCTGGACGCCCACCGCGGCTACGACGTCCTCCTGGACGCCGCGCACTCCTGGAGCGGGCTCGAACCGGTGCCGCTGCTCGTCGTCGCGGGGGAGGGGCCGCTGCGCGCCGCCCTGCAGGCCCGCGTCGACGCCGAGGGGCTGCCCGCGCGGCTCGTCGGACGGCGCGAGGACGTTCCCGAACTCCTCGCCGCCGCCGACCTCGTGGTGCTGCCGAGCCAGTGGGAGTCCCGCTCCCTGCTCGCCCAGGAGGCCCTGCACGCGCGCGTGCCGCTCGTCGCCACCGCCGTCGGCGGCATCCCCGAACTCGTCGGCGACGCCGCCGAACTCGTCCCCTACGGCGACGCCGAGGCCCTCGCCGACGCCGTCGGCCGCCTCCTCGCCGACGACGTACGCCGGCGGGAGCTGCGGGACAAGGGCGCCGCCCAGGCCGCGACCTGGCCGACCGAGGACGAAACGGTGACTCAAGTGCTGAGCGTCTACGACGAGTTGACCCAGCCGCTCACTTCCTACTGAAGGCCGCGGCCGGTCACTTCCTACTGAAGGCCCCGGTCACTCGCTTCTTACTGAAGGCATCAGCCGCGCACCTACACCACATGCCTGCGCGCCCGCAGCGCCAGACTCAGCGCGAGCACCGTCTGCGGGTCGTCCAGGTCCGTGCCGAGCAGCTCGCCGATGCGGGCCAGGCGGTTGTACAGCGTCTGGCGGTTCAGGTGCAGCTCCCGTGCGGTCTCCGCCTTGCGGCCCGCGTGCGCGAGATACGTCTGGAGGGTGGGCAGGAGCGGCGGCTTGGAGCGCTGGTCGTGGTCGCGCAGCGGGCCGATGGCGCGGTCCACGAACGCGGCGAGTGCGGCGGTGTCGTGCTGGTGCAGCCGCCACAGGAGCAGATCGATGTCCAGGCGCCGCGCGTCGTACCAGGCCCGGTCCGGCAGCCCCTGCGCCGCCGTGGCCGTCTCCGCCGCGTGCCGCAGCCCCGACGCGGCCGCCGCCCAGCCGCCCG
>NZ_BMNG01000033.1:7554-19459 GCF_014646335.1 Streptomyces lasiicapitis | reverse complement strand
AGCAGCAGATCGAGGGCGAGCAGCACACAGATGCCCGCGTCGATGCCTATGGGGAAGACGACCGAGAAGGTACCGAAGCCCTTCTTCTCCGCCAGTTCCCGCACGGCCGCGTACGACCCCGCGAAACCGATCCCGGCGATGACCAGAGCCCCGGCGACGACCACCCCGGTGAGGATGTGCTGCGACCGGGTGAGCGCCGTTGGTCCCGTCGCCTTCTCTGCGGTCACTGCCGCCCCTCCTACTTCACTGGTAAGCAGCGTTCACAATTTCACGCGGGCCCGGACCGTGGGAACGTCGCTGCGTCGCCGAGGTTCTCAGGCAGCGAGATTCGCTCTTCACATGCTCGGCATGCCGGTGCGATGGCGGACCGAGGTCACCAAGGTCCACCAGGCGAGTAGTTCCTTGGCTGTGTAGTAGGTGACGCCGTCGGCCACCACGCCTTCCGGGAGATCGACGCCGACCCGTCTCCCCCGTGCAAGCCGCTGACGGGCCGCACCGTAGGTGACCGGCAACAGCCCTGCTTCGCAGGCCTCTTTGAGGGAGAAGACCGGCAGCAGGCTCGCCTCGGCCTGGTCGGCTTGGTAAGTGCCGTGGTGAGCGGGCTGGTGAGTTGTGACATCGTCGGCGATCCTCCCCTCGGTTCCCTGTGACGCGGATGGCTCTGACCTGGGGGAAAGTGGCTGTGCGGCGGGGATAACCCGTCCCGTCACAAGCGTCACACCGCGCATGAACGCACCTGCTGGCAGGAACTCGGCGATCGCCAGCTCCTGTTCGGCTTCCTCGAGCGCGGCGTCGGTGATCCAGGGCGCCATCTGCCCCTGCGCATGCCAGTCAGGGGCCGGCGTGCACCGGCGCAGGTGGTCGCGGGCGAACGGGGTGATGTAGGCGTACTGAATCTCTTCGATGTCCTGGGAGCCGGTCACGCCGATGACGCCGCGTCCCTTGATGTCGTGCCGGTAGTCGACGCGGGGTGCGTCCAGCCCGTACGTCACGCCCCACTTGGGGTTGGAGGCGGGGCCGACGATGCCCTTGGTTCCGACGAGGTCGCGGGTCTCGGTGTCTCCGAAGAGTTCGCGGGTGAAGGTGTGCGCGCCGATCACGACCTTGTGATGGGCGGAGCGTCCCTGCATGAGGATCATGTGGAACCAGGCTTCGAAGGGGGGCATGCCCTTGCCCTTCAGTCCGTACTTCCACCAGATCTTGGCGCTCTTCACGAAGGAGGCGAACTCGTCGATAACGAGGATCCGTTCGGGCAGTTGGTCGCCTGCCGGGGTGCCTTGCAGGGATTCGGCGGCTTTCATCGAGACGTAGAACTCCGCGAGTGCGGCAACGGCCTGGCGTCCGGTCTTGTGGACGCGGATGCCGCTCTCCCCCTCGATGTCCTTGAACGCGGCGGCTTTCATGGTGATGCAGTCGACCAGGGCGCCGTGCTGGCGGCCGTGGACGACGGGCATGAGCAGGCAGGTCGTTTTGCCGTCGCCGGTGCCGCCGGAGATGCCCCAGTGCGGTGTCTCGGTCTCGGTGTCGACGTAGCGCGGACCGCGGACGGTCTCGCCCACGTACACCCGGGCCGGGTCCGCCGAGGGAATCCACTCCACCCGGGTGGGCAGCTCCGGCACGGGCGGGGCCGGCGGCCGCGGCGTGAACGTCACGTACGGATCGCGCCCACGCTGAATGTAGGACGCCATCCACTCCCCCGGCAGCCGTGAATGAACGACATGGGACAGCGCGGCGCGTTCCTTCTCCGAACCGAGCCAGTACAGCGGCAGGCGGATCACCACGCGAGCGGTGTCGCCGGACAGGTCGTCGGACAGGCGCATCCAGTGCTTCTCGCCGCGCGCCTGGTCCTCGCTGGACAGGCGCAGCACCTGCACCAGGGCAGCCCACAGACCGGAGCTGTAGGTCTGGGCATCGGTACGGGCACGCCCCTTCCGGCCGACTACCGTGATGACGCCCGCGAGGAGCGCCACAACGGGGGGTGCCGCAAGGCTCAACAGGGGGCTTATCCATACTCCGGCGCCGGTGGTCACAGCACCGACTCGGATTGCCGAGCGGGCGGCGCCGGGCCAGCACTGCCAGGACGTCGCGGCCCGCTGCACCCATCCCGGGAGCTTGTCGGCGTACCGCGTGAGCAGCGTGGTCCTAGCCGGCGGTTCCTGCTCGAGGCCGTCGCCGTCCGCGGTCTTGGCGGCTGAGCCGTGCATGTCCATTGGAGCGTGCTCAAGGACCGCGCCGGACTTGAGGAAGGTGGCGTCGGTCTTCGGTTCACCCCACAGCGGCTGCCCGGAGATGAAGCGGCCGCCGCCGTCGAGCACTTTCCCGAACGCGGCCGTCATGCCCTCGCCGAGCATCTCGGCCGCCCCGTCCAGACCGGCGCGGTCCTTCTTTCCCTGCGCCGCCAGGCGACGCGATCCGACCCCGGCCAGAATGCCCAACAGCGCGATGCCGCAGACGCCCCAGAGCTGGAGTTCCGCCGCGCTGCCCGGCAGGATCGAGATGATCCAGTCGGTGATGCGGCTACCGAGTTCGTCAACGGCTGACCGGTCATCAGCAGGTGGCGACTCTGCGGCCAGGACCGTCATGGCGTGGGTCATGTGTGCACGACTCCCCTCTCGGTGCGCGAGCGCTGATCCATGGTCGCGACGCGCGATACACCGAGCCGGAGGTTCCACGTGCCATCCCGGGCCCTTCCGAACCCCTATCCCTTTTGTGTGGGAGCTGCGGACTGCAGGCAGATGACGGCATACGGGCCGGCTCGTACGGGCGCACAGCACCCGCACGCGGATGATGACCGGCCGCACTCACCACAGCGCTCACCACAAGGTGTCCGCTGGGGTCACAAGCGCATCTCTATCCGGTGGTAAGCGGGCGCAGGGCCTCGTACCGGGAGTCGCGGCGACAAGAACCGTGATCCGGTGACCGGCCTGCTCCACTGGGAGCTCACGCTCCATGTCGCAGGAGGCTCAAGGGCTGCCAGCCATGACAGCGGCCCCGCTCCCTCACCGTCAGGTAGGAGAACGGGGCCGTGTGCGTACGGCGTGCGTCAGCTTCGGTTGTTCAACAGCTTGATCAGCTGATCCAGCTTGTCCGCCGACATGCGCTCCTCGAGGATCCGCAGCACCGCCTCGGGCCGACCGAACGGCATCGCCGTGATACCCACGAGATCCGGCAATGGCTCCCGCGGCTGCGCCTCGTCAGCGGATGCCTCAGAGTGCTGTCCGCCGCCGGGGGCTTGAGGATCAGCACTTCCACCGGGAGAACCCGTCTCTGATCCCGCGTCGATGTTCAAAACGCTGTTCTGAACATCAGCTTGCTGATCCTTCGGCTCGCCCGTCTGGGGTGCCGATTCCAAAACGCCGTTTTGGTGGGCCGCTGCTCTCGGCTTCCGCTTGGGCTTGGGCTTCGCCGCATCCTGCTTGATCTTCGCGACCTCGGCACGCTGTTCATCGGCGGACTTGCTGCTCAGTCCTCGAACCTGCGACACCTTCACGCCACCGGTCTGGATCTCCTTCTGAACGTCCGGAACGAGGTCAAGGAGAGCCAGGCGGTGGGACACGTACATTTGCGACTTGCCGATGCGTTCGGCGACCTTCTCCTGCGAACCGTGGCGCTGCACCATCCGCTGGAGGAAAGCCGCTTCCTTGATCGGTTCGACTTTCTTGCGGTGGATGTTCTCGATGATGACGGCCTCATCGAGCTGCCCGCCCTCCTCGTCGCCACCGAGCCGATCCTGAACCCGGATGTCGATGCGGGTCCATCCGAGCTGCCGGGCGGCGGCCAGCCGCCGGTTGCCGGTCACCACGACCCAGTCGGCGTCGCCGAGCTGCTTGGCGTAGCCGGGCTTGCTCTGGTCGTACACCGCGCGGGACAGAACAGCGATCGGCTGCAACTGGCCGATCTCCTTCATCGCGGCCTTCAGCTCACGGAACTCCGGGTCGGCGTCCGTGTAGTCGGCCTCCACCCGCGGGTTCTCAGGGTTGCCCACGATCGTGTGCATGTACGCGGTGACCGGCGGCGCCGAGGGCTGGCCCGATGCCTCGCTGTCCGCGCCTTTCTTGGCTCCGTCGCCGATGAGGTCCGTGAAACTTGTGCGCTTACTCATCAGCGGCCCTTCTTGCCCGCGCCGATCTCAAGGGCAAGTTTGTAGAAGTCCTCACGAGCCTCCATCGCCACTCGGTTCTTCTTGTACCGGGTGACGACGAGGCCTTCGAGAGCAGCCCGTGTGTGGATCTTGTAGTGGCGGATCACCGTGTTGGCGAGGTTCCAGCCGTTGCCCTGGATGTAGGCCTGGGTGTCATCGCGGTCTGCCGTTCCGTCCCTGGGATCCCAGTTGTTCACCACCACCCAGTACGGCTTGCCGAGCGGCTTCACCACCTGCTCGATGGTCTCCTGGGTGGGGATGAAACAGAGCGGTTCGGGTTCCAAGGGGACGATGATGTCGTCGGCGACGGACAGGACCGCGCGCATGGCGTCGGCTGCAGCGCTGTCACCGAAGGGGTCACCGGCGTGGTCGATTTCTTCCTCAGGCAGGTCCATCCATCCCGGGGTGTCGATGAACGCGTGCCTGATCTTCTTGGACTTCTTCAGCTCGGGAAAGAAGTCCAGGTCCTTGCGGGACTTGGTCTGGATGAACGAGAAGGGAAGGTCGTCTCCGACGCGTTCAGACCACCAGGTCGCGGACCCTTGCGGGTCGCTGGAGACGGCGACCACGTAGTCGGGCTCGTCTTCGGGGGACTCGCCGAAGACTTCGGCGGTGGTCGCAGCGGTGTTGACGGTCAGCGTGGATTTGCCGACCCCGCCCTTGCGGTTTACGACCGCAGTGATGCGTGCCATGAGTTGTTACTCCGTTGATTCCGTATGCTTCCCGACCTCGCAGGGCCGGTACTGGCGGACCGGGACAGCATGCCACGAAGGGGGCAAGGTCGGAGCACGAGGACTCGGTGAGTCGCTGCATCGGGCGTTGCCAAGACATGGTTTGACTGCGCGTTCGTCGTGGTCCGGGCTCCGCAGTTCAAAACGCCGTTTTGAAGGCCCGCGCCGGGAGGCGATGCCTCACGCAGAGGTTCGGGATGTCCTGTCTACTCAATCGAGTCGTCCCCTCAGCGAACCTAGGCTCGCGACTTGGGCGTCGGATCGGCGCTCGTCGACGGCGGCTGCCACCACTTGCCCGCTCTCGCAGACCACTCTGGCGCCGAATCCGGAGCGAACCGTGAACAGCCGCCCCGCTTAGGATCGTTCCGAGCGAAGATTCGAACTGATCGAACATCTGCTGTGCCCGCGGCTGCGTTCCGCCGTACGGGGCGAGGCCAGTCAGTGGACCGCGGAGGCTACCTACGTCAGGGCCTCACCCTGTTCACGGCTACGTCTTGGCCAGCCTTCGGCTGACGCACTCAACGGTGTTCTCCCAGGCATCGAACGCGCAGCGGATGAACGGGCCCATCAGGTCCGGCGCGAGGATGCCGTGCAGGGCGAACATGATGTGCCATGCCTCTTGGCGCCCTTCAGCTTCCTCGAATGGCCCGACGCGGTTCCGCAGCTCACGCGAGAAGGAATCGATAAACGTGCGAGGGAACGGCCAGTTCGGCTCCGGGCGGTGACAGTCCCGGCTTGCACGAAGCGCGGCTTGCAGGAAGGCAGCAAAGTCGCCTTCCGTGAGGAGGCTGGCCATCGTGGCTGTGAGGGAGAACGCCGCCGTGTACCGGACGGGTTGCTCACGGTCCCTCCTCGGACCAAAACGCTCACGTGTCAGGTCGGCCAGTTCGTCCCGGTACTCCATCAGATTGCTTGCGTCCACGCGGACAGCAAAGCCAGGCCCGCCCAGCTGACACGCTCGACTCGCCGCAGGTGCCCTTAAAACGAGCAAAGGCCCGCACCCCCTGCACTCGCAGGGAGTACGAGCATTCGCCGAGCTCGATCGCGGGTCAGACAGCCAAGTGGGCGGTGCCCTCATCGCCTTCTCTGGTTCGGTGTCGACAGCCGCCCAGTTCGTCCCCGATCTGAGGGAGTACGAGCTTCACGATCTCGACAGAGGCGTGTACGCGCTCCAGCCGGGTACGGGGGCCGGGGTCACCGGCGGCCGGTCTTGCGGGTGGCGAGCCAGGTGGTGACGGCGGCGGCGCCGATGCCGATGGCGCGGTGGAGCGCCTGGTCCAGTTCCATGAGTGCAGTGCCGGGCCCGGCGATGTCCTGGACGGGCTCGGGCCACTCTTCGCCGGCCTTGCGGACGACGGTGGCGTGCGTGATGTAGCCGTGCTTGCCGCACTTCTTGGCCAGCCAGATCAGCGGGTCGCGGCGGTCGATCACGGCGTGCGTCGCGGCGTTGATGGCGGCTCCGGCGAACAGTGCCCCGGCCGGGACGCGGTAGCCGAGGGTGCGGGTGACGACGATGGCCGCGGCCATCTGCACGGCGCTGTAGGAGGCGACGTGTCGGGCGACGGCGCGGCGGCCGAACGCGGACGCGGTCATCGTCGAGGCGCTGTTCCCGGGGTTTTCGGTAGCGGGGGTGCCGTCGCGGTAGACGGGGTGGTCGCCGTGGACTCCCTTGTTGGAGGCGTCTGTGCTGTTCTGAACCCATTGGTCGCACAGCGGGTGAAGGCCGTCGAAGGCGGCGGCGAGGGTGCCGAGCAGGGCGAGGGACTCGATGGCGTGCGGACGGTCGGTCATGCTGAGGGTGCTCCTCATCTCGGGATTCGGGGTGCAGGTGTGTGCGGGGCGGCCGGCCTCATGCCGATGCTGCGGGCGCCCCGTGGTGCCTTCGCCCCCGGCCGGTCTACGGCTGGGGGCGGTGGTGCTCCAAGCGGCGACTCCTTGCAAGGCGGGCTGGGGCAGGATCCGGATGCTCAGCTCGCACAGGCGTCAGCCACCACCTAGACGCGGCAGTAGCTCGAAGCGCAGATATGCCAGGACGCCCATGGACCGGTGTGACGCGGCCGCGACAGTCCGGCTGATGGGCAGTCCCTGTTCCTGGGCCCGCACCGGCTCTTGGTAGGCAGCGCACATCGCGGCGACCGCGTTCAAAGCTCGCAGGACCTCGGTGTCCATCTCCGCATCGGCCGTGTCGACCACGGCGTCGATGACGTTGCCGACGTGGACGAGCAGCTGCATGCTCTCCAGAAGCGGAGACGCCGTCACGTCCCCATCAAGGCGCCGCTCTTCGATGCTGGCTTCGAGGGTGCGTCGCAGCTCGGCGCTGATGCGCTGCTCTTCCGCGGTGGGCGGGCCGGGCCGCTCCGCGAGAGCGGCCACGGTCTGCAGGACGGCGTCGAGGGCTTCCTCACGCCGCTGTTCCCACTCCTGCCCGGCCATCCCTTCCTGATTAAGCATCGGCGGTGGCGAGGGTGAGGAGCAGCACGTTCCCGGTGGTCGTGGTGTCGCGGCGCGCCAGGACCCGGCCGTCGGCCCGGAGGGCTTTGACGGCCCTGCGCACGGCGGGCAGGGGCATGCCGGTGGCGCGGTGGATGGCGGCTGCGCTCGTGGGTGCGTCGGCGGTTTCCAGGTAGGTGAGGACGTCCTGGAGGGTTTGGGCCGCCGGGCGCGGCGTTGTGGCGCGGGTGGCGGGGTCTACGCGAGCGGGGCAGGCGTCGGCCAGGGGGCAGTTGCGGCACACGGTGGCGGCGGCGTTGAGGAGCCTGTGGGGGACCGGGCCGGTGTGGTCGGCGAGGTGGTCGAAGGGGCGCCGATTGCGGACGCACGCGGCCTCTCCGGTGTCGGGGAGGTCTGGTGCGGCGCTCAGGGTCGGCAGAGACATGGCGGGGTCTCCCTTCACGGGTGCAAGTTCAGGAAGCGATGAGTTTCAGTAGCAGTGAGGCGAGTGTGAGGGCCGCGCAGATCACCAGCAGGACCCGTCCGGTGATCAGGCGGGCGGCGGGTTCGATCGCGTCGCCGGCGGCGGGGATGTGGCCGCCGTGGATTGTGTCGCGGTGGAGTTGCGCTGCTCTTTGGGCTGCTTCTCGTGTGGGCACGGAGGGTGATGTGGAGTCACATGCGAAGCAGCGATGGGCGAAGGGCACTGGCGCGTTATCCGTTCTGTCTCTGCTCGTCGGCCGGGTCGGTCCCGGTGTCCGTCGAGGGGCGGGTGATCAGGCGTGGCGGGGGCGGCTCGTTGGGGCCGGGCGAGGGTGCGGAGGTAGGTAGGTCGGTAGGTAGGGCGCTGTGACCTGGTGTTCCTACTCCTTCAGGGAGTGGGCCGGGATCTTGGGCGGGGAGCGGGCCGGGCCCCGTCTGGGGTGTGGGGGCGGGTGGGTGTGGGGCCGGGATGGTGTCCCCGGGTGTGGTGGTGAGGGCTCCAGGGGCGGGGGAGCGCACCACCCACACGCCGTCGGCCAGGCTGCTGACGGAGGGGGTGGGGGCGCTGAGAGTGCCGATGGGGTGGCCGAGCTCGGCTTCCCATTCGGCTCGGCGGACCCCGGTGCGGTTGCGCTTGACGGTCTTGTCCCGGTCGCGGACGAGGACGTTCACGCCGTCGCTGACGGGGATGCCGGCGGCCTCGCAGCGCGCCTTGACGTCGGCGACGCTCACGCTCTTCTCCCCCTCGTTCCGCAGGTGTTCGGCGATCGTCGCGAAGTGCACGCCGTTGCGGCTGCCAATGAGATGGGCGACGGTCCTCTGGAACCTCGCGCGCTGTTCGGCGGGGGACGGGAGCGGGTTTGAGGGCTGCTCCCCCGCGCCGCCGTCCTGATTCTCGTCGTGATCGTTTTCGCCGTCGTACCCGTGCTCCTGGTCCTCGTCAGCGACGGTCTGGGCGTCGTGCTCGTGCGCGTCGTACTGGCCGTCGCGCGTCTGCTCCTCCTTTGTGGCGCCGTCGTTGGTGTCCGGGCCGCTGCCGCATGGGATCACTGGCATCCTCTTGCGCGGGGCGTGGAAGGCGGCGGCGATGCACCACAGCAGGAGCAGCACTCCGGTGATGAGCCACACGTACCGCACCACGACGTTGACCACGACCGCTATCGCGAAAAGAGCCACGGCCACGCCCTGGAACGTGACGCGCCTGCGCCGTGTCGGCCGGCCGCTGCCGCGCCCGCGGGACTGCCCCTTGCCCCCCTTGGCGCCGCCCTTCGTGCCGGTCTTGCCGGTCTTCGTCGTCGAGCTCGGCGCCGCGGTCTTGCCGCGCAGGGCGAGCAGACGGCGGGTCAGGACGGGGGTGCCCTGGGCGCTCAGGCGCAGGAGCCAGAACGGGTTGAGGTAGGGCAGCACGGGCCGTACGTCGATGTAGGGGCGCAGGTCCGGCCAGGCCAGGGCGCGGCAGCGCTCGACGGCCGCCGTGCCCTGTTCCACCAGTTCCTCCGCTTCCTGCGGCTGCTCGTCCAGGTCCTCGTTCACGGGAGTGGTGGTCATGCCGGATTCGCCTCCGTTCGGTTTCGTCTACTGGCAGTCGGCCGGGAGCGGTGCCCCGGCGAGGTGATGGTGGATGAGGCCTAGCACGATGCGTGCCCTGTGGCGCACGGCCTCGCGGTTGCGCGTGGTCAGCAGCGGCTGTTCGGCCAGGGCCGCGGCAGCGCGGCGGGCCTTGGTCCACATCACCGTGCGGGGGATACGGACGCCGCGGGAGTCGGTGCACGGGCCGAGCAGAGCGTGGGCGTACGGGCAGCGGGTGAGGGTGTGCTGGGCGCGCAGGACATCGTCGGCGTAGTCGGGGGAGTGCAGTACCGGGTGGTGCTCCTGGCGCTCCTGGACCTCGTCGAGTTCACCGCACGCGACGACCAGGTCCAGCGCGGCGGCGATCAGGCTCTTGAGCATGCCGGGCTGTTCGAGGGCGGCCTCCACGGTGTTCCAGTGGGGTTCGATGAACTGGAAGCGGCGGGCAGCGGCACTGGTTTGGGCGACGCCAGCGGTGGTCATCAGTGGACTCCGAGTGCGTTGTTGAGGAAGCCCGAGGCGATGGCTTCGGGGACCGACCAGATACCGCCCGCGACGTGGAACGCGGTCGCGGCGACGATGCCGCAGACGCCGGAGAAGCCAGGGCTGAGCTTGAACCCGTAGACGAGGATGACCAGGCACAGCGGGGCGGCGGCCGGGCCGACGTCGCCCACCCATCCGCCCTGCAGCGACTGGGAGACGGACGCGGAGACCGAGCCGGGCGCGGTCCAGATCCCGGCCCCGGCCATCATGTAGAGCAGGCCTGCGACATAGCCGACGCCTGCGGCCGGGACGCGGGAGAACTCGATGCTCCCTTTGCCCTTGCATCCGGCGATGAGCAGAAGGGTGCAGGCCAGAGCGGCGCCGCCGCTGCCCAGGGCTCCCAGGACCTGGCCGGGCTGGATCTCGGTGGACGCAGCGAGAGTGATCACGGTTCAGGTCCTTTCAGGCGCCGGGGGCGAAGATCAGAACGCCAAGTACGCAGGAGGCGAGGGGGATACGGCACAGCCACGGCAGGGGACCCCACCAGTGGCGGGAGCGGCGGTCCAGGAAGTGGTCGACGACCACGCACAGGACCACGCCGACGATCACGGCCGCGAGCACGTTGTCCGTCTCCTGGTGGCACTCGTTGAGCAGCGAGCGGATGTTCTGGGGCCAGTGCGAGACGTATCCGACGACGGCCGCCGGGCCGTTGTAGATCAGGAAGCGGGCGGAGGGCGCGAGCGACCACCACCACTGGTGCAGGTCGCGGGTGTCGTAGGAGCGGGACCGGCGCGGGGAGCGGCGCCGCTTGTCGCGGGCTGCGCGCTTGTTGACGGCGCGTGCGTGCACGCGCTCGTTGTTCTCCTCGTCGCGCTGTGCGCCCTCCTCGTCGTCCTGGACGTCGTCGTCCTGGACGTCGTCGGCGGGGGTGGTGGGGCGGCGGGTGAGTCGCGCGCGGCGGCGGGCGCGTCGCGTGTCAGGCCGTGCCCTGGCCACCACCGGCTCGTCCCGGCCCGCGTTGCCGTCCCCGTCGGCATCGGCGTGCTCGGGCTGCTCGGCGTCGTGCAGCTGCTCGCCGTCGCCTCCGTCCGGGAGGTCGGCCGGTCGTTCCTCGCGGGCAGGTGGCCCGCTGGCGGGCTTGGAGCCCGTCCGGGGCAGCCGGGGGAGCCGTTTGACGGCCGCCGTGGCCCACCAGCGCTTCGAGGCCTTCTCGCCGCCGCCTGCGCCGCCTGCGTCGCCGTTGTCGTCCGGCGGCGCAGGCAGCGAGGGCTCCTCGGGCGGGAGCGGGACGTGGTGCGGGTCGGTGGTGGCGGTCACAGCCGCACTCCCATGCTGATCAGGCGCAGGCGCAGGCGCTGCTCGTCGTGGTCGATGACGTGACGGCGCAGCCTCAAGGGCCGTAGCCGGCGGGCCTGGGTGGGGCGGCTGGGGGGCAGGTAGGTGACGGTCTGCCCCAGGTCCACACCTCCGACCGGGGCGGGCGCCGGGGCGCGCGTTATCCCGTCTGTGATGTCTGCTGTCATGGAGGGGCCCCTTTCTGGGGGTTGGCGCGCAGGAGACCGGCCTGTTCCTTGGCCGGGGTGGTCCGGTCCCCTGCGCGGTCTGGGTGTTTTAGCTGGTCAGATGGCGTGCGGGTTCTCGCCCGCGCGCAGGGCGTCGGCGTACGCCGCGTAGTCGGCGGCACTCTCGCGGGCCCACTTCGCGGCAGCGGCGGCCTGGTCGCGCACGAGCGTGCACTGCTCCGGGTCGGCGGCGACTCGCTCGCCGTCGGCGGCGCCTTCCAGGGCGCGGGTCCTGGCCTGGTCGTAGTCGTCGGCGAGTTCGCGCATCTGCTGCGGCGTCAGGTCCGTCGGGGGCTGCGTCACCGGGGTCGTCCTTTCTCGTCAGGGGGTGGGGGCGGCGCGCCGGGCGCGGGCCGCGTTCAGCAGTGGTCCGGCCCACCTCTTGCGGATGCGGAACTGCTGGGCGACGGCGGCCGTGGTCGGTTCCCGCTCGCCGGTCGCGGCCGCTTTGTCCAGCAGCTCGACCAGGGCGGGCAGGTGGACGCGGTACCGCTCGGGAACCGCAG
>NZ_BMNG01000033.1:6198-7470 GCF_014646335.1 Streptomyces lasiicapitis | reverse complement strand
TGCCGGGAGGCTGTTCCGGGGCGGTACCGGGCTCGGGAGCCAGAGCCGGTTCCGGGAACTGTGGAGCGTGGCTGTCCTGCGCGAGAACCGGCTCCCGCCCGGACACCGCCTCGTCGGTTCCGGGGCTGGCGGCAGGTGGTTCCGGGAGGGTGTGGCGCACCTGGAACCGCCGGGTGGTGTTGGCGGCCGCCACCGACGCAGCCGTGTTCTGCTCCCCTGTTCCGACCCCGTCCTCGGCCGGTTCGGGACCTGCGGGGGAGCTGGTTCCCGGATCGGGCGAGCTCGCGGTTCCTGCTGGTTCCGGCTCACCGGGCGCGTTGGCCTCTGCCGCGTTCGCGGCAGGCGGTTCGGGCGGGGTTGCGGAACCAGTTCCCGCCTCCATGACGGCCGTGGTTCCCGACGGTTCCCGCTTGTTCCTCGGCGCGGGCGGTTGGGCCTTCGCGAGCTGCTGGCGGCGGAACTGCGCGCCGAGCTCAGCGTCGTTGACCGTGCCGGTGGCGGGCTGCTCGAACAGCGCCGTGCGCACGCGGTCGGTGGCCTGCTCCCATTCGCCGGCGACCTTCTGCGCGAGCTGGTGGGCGGCCGGGTCGTGGTGGCCGGGGTCGAAGAGGTGGTGCGGTACGCGCGGCTGCTGGTCGACGAGTTCGGGCACCGCGGAGTGCAGTCCGATGTGCTCGACGAGCGACAGCGGCCGCTGGGGGCGGGTGAACGCGCCGTGCCGGGCGGCTGCGACCAGGGCGCGGCGGGCACGGGTCGTGGAGATCCACACCAGGGCGCGTCTGCGGCGCAGGCGGGCGCGGGAGATATGGCCCGCGACCTGGCCCAGTCGACGGTCGTGGTCGTCGGCGTGGACGCGGCGCTCGGGGGCCAGGCCCCGCTCCCACAGGATGCCCGCGAACAGAGGGGCGAGGACGCGTACGAGGACGACGACGCAGGTCTGCCACACGGACTGTCCGGCCGGGGCGGTGACGGCGGCCTCCATCGCGGAGACGGTGGAGGACGCGGCGACGGCGATCCACATGATGACGCCGTCCGCGCCGCCCTGGCCGCCGTGCTCCAGGATGTTGGCGCGGGCGCGGATGCCGCAGCAGATGATCGCGCCCTCGATGAACGCCAACGAGAGCAGGGTGGTGGGCATCACCGCGATGTCGGGGACCCCGGCGGCGCTGATCGCGCTGCGGGTCACCGGCCACATGCCCACCAGCGACGCCACGGAAGCCATGCCCGCGATCGAGTAGGTGAGACGGTCGGCGGTGCGCCGGGCCCGCGTGA
>NZ_BMNG01000033.1:0-6164 GCF_014646335.1 Streptomyces lasiicapitis | reverse complement strand
CGCCTCCCGCGCCTGCCGTACGGCCGTGGCGGGGCGCTTGCGGCGCCGCGCGGCGGCCAGGAGGACCAGCAGGAGGAGGGCGACGAAGACGCCCACGACCGCCGTTGCGGGGGCACTGGTGAGCCGCGCGCTGATGGTGTCCATGTGCGTCTCCGTCGTCGGGGTGGAGCCCACGGTCATCGGTGCTCAGACCTCGTGGGGCTGGGGGGATTGGTGCTGGTCAGCTGGTCGGCGCGGCGCTTGTTCTCCATCGCCCACAGGCGCGCGCACGCGCCCTGGTCGTGGGCCTGCTGAACGCTGCGGACCTTGGCGACGGCCAGCGTCTGGGGGTCGATGTCGAGGCGGGCGAACCCGCACCGGGCGCTCACCAGCCCCACCGGCCCTGGGTCTCCGGCGCGCCCCGGGCGACCTTTTGCCGGTGGCTGGCGCGGCGGCGGGCGGAAGCCTCGGCCTCGCGGTGGGCGTTGTTCCGTACGCGTTCGCGGTCCTTGCGGTGGGCGCGGGCGGTGGCGGACTCGCGTCCGGCGTACTTCGTGGCGGCGAGCTCGCGGTCGTTGCCGCCCCTGAGCCAGTCGGGCAGGAGTTTCACTTCGAGCCCCCTCGCCCGACCCAGCCCTTGCGGGAGGCGTCGACGACCTCGAAGTTGCGGGCGACGGCCTCGTGGGCCTGCGTGCGGTAGTCCTCGCCGACCGACTCGGCGATGCGGTCGCTCTGCTGCTCGCGGCCGCTGGTGCTGTTGTTGCGAGCCATTGCTCGAACTCCTCAAGTTCCTAGTCCGGTTGAGGTGTTGCGGCCCTGGCTCGGGAGGTGGAGCTCCCGAGCCAGGGCTGAAAGGCGCTGGTCAGGAGATGCCGTGCTCGATGCTGTCGGCGCGGAGGGACCTGGCGTCGGCCAGCTGGTCCCGGGCGGCGGCCTGCCGCACGGGGTCCTGCCCCGCGGCGTAGTCCGCGGCCGCCTTCGCGTGGAGGTCGGAGACGGTGTCCGCGGCGGTGGTGTTGGTGCGGTGATCGGTAGAGTTGGCCATTAGCTCGAACTCCTCATTGCCCTAGTCCGGTTGAGGTGTTTCGGGTCAGGCCCTGGTCGTGGAGGTGGAGCTCCTGGCCAGGGCCGTTGTGCTGTGTGGCGCGTGTTGAGTTCTCAAAGGGCAGCCCGTGACGGCGCACAGGACGCCCGGGACACCAACCTCTAGATCATCTAGATTGACTAGACAATGCGTTGGCGGTGACGACTGTGGCACTCGTCGTGATGTTCGTCAAGGGTTGTCGAGATGGTTTTGATTGCCTGGACAATGCGGCGGGGCGGGCGGTACACATGTCGGCATGAAGCCGACCCCCGTCTACCAGCGGATTGCCGACGATCTACGCCAAGCAGTCGCGGACGGCACGTACCCGCCCGGCTCCAAACTGCCCACGGAAAACGTGCTCACGGAGCGGTACGAGACGTCGCGCGCGACGGTCCGGCAGGGGCTGGGGGTGCTGGTGAACGAGGGGCTGGTCGAGCCGCGACGGCCGCAGGGCTACTTCGTGATCGAGCACAAGCGGCTCGTCTACCGGCCGCAGGCGGAGTTCCGCAGGAGGCCCCCGGCCGTCGACATCTTCACCAACCTCGTCGCGGAGTACGACGGCCGCGCACCGAGCCAGGACATCGAGGTCTCCATCGTCGAGCCGACGCAGATGGTGCGCGACCGGCTCGGCCTGGAGGCCGGCGAGCTCGTCGCCGCCCGCCGCCGTGTCCGCAAGCTCGACGGGACCGCGTACAACCTCAACGACTCCCACGTGAGGTTGTCGCTCGTCCAGGGCACGGACTGGATGACCCCGGCCGATGTGGCGCGCGGCACGAACGCCGTGCTGGCCGAGCTCGGGCACGAGATCGTGTACGCCCTGCACGAGTTCTACCTGCGCATGCCGAGCCCGCAGGAGGCGCAGCGCCTGAACCTGGGGGCGGGGGTGCCCATCGCCGAGCACTACGCGACCGGCTTCGACGCCGACGAGACCCCCATACAGGTCACCGTGAGCATCGTGCCGGGGGACCGGCACGTGATCGTTTTCGACTCCTACCGCGACCGCGAGAACTCCGACCAGCCGCGCATCCCGTGGGGCGCGCCGTGATTCTCGTGCGCGCCGAGGACGCCGATCTGCCCCGGCTGCTGAAGTTCCGCACCGACTCCGCCGCCTGGCTCGGCGAGCGCGGCATCGACCAGTGGGCCAAGCCCTTCCCGGCCACCAGCCTGCTCGCCAGCATCCGGCGCGGCGAGGTCTACCTCGCCAAGCCCTCGCCGGCCGAGGACGCCGCCGCCACCATCACGCTCGACCGCGTCGCCGACCCCCGCGTCTGGACGCCCGGGGAAGTCGCCGCCGCCGACGCGATGTACGTGCACAAGCTGACCGTCGACCGCCCGTACGCGGGCACAGAGCTCGGCCGACGACTCCTGGACTGGGCGGGCGACCACGCCGCCCGTCAGGGCGCCGCCTGGCTGCGCCTGGACGCCTGGAGCGGCAACACCCGACTGCACGCGTACTACGAGGCCGCGGGCTTCACGCATGTGCGCACCTCCACCGTGCCCGGCGTCGTGTCCGGGTGGGCCGCGCAGCGTCCCACCCGGATCGATGACGGCCACGGCCTGGTCGTCCACGTCCCCGACGAGAAGAGGTCGGCATGAAGGCCGAGTTCGTGCACACCCTCAGCCCGCGTCCGGCTCCGTGGTGAGGCATCCCGGCGTACCGCTGCACTCGCTACCTCGTTAACCACGCTGGAAGTTATGGCGTTGTGACCGGCACAGCCTGCTGCTGGCAAGCGCGGTGGTAAGCGACGCGGCGAACAGTATCGCCAGAGCTCTCCGTGCTGTGGCGAGCGTGACGCAGCTCTATCCGCGGGCCGGTGGAGAAAGGATCTTCACAGGCTTGCGACACCGACACACCGTCAACTTGCGTACACCGCAGCCCCACAGGCTGTAATGTCCGTGTAGCTTTCAGAGCAACCTTGGGAGGAGAATCGAGTGAAGCAACAAGATCTTTCCGCTTCTGTCGACTCATTGCTTGCCCGCTCCGCGTCCCTGCCCGCCCCTGCCGAGCGCGCACGGCTTCGGCGGGCAGGGAGCCTCACCCAGGCGGAGGTTGCTGAAGCTCTGGGCGTCCACCGAGTACAGGTGGCGCGCTGGGAAACCGGCCGCGCCGAACCGCGGGCACCGCACAAGCAGGCATACGCCCGGCTGCTGAAGGGCCTCAGCGCGAGGTACCCGGCTCCTGAAGCAGACCCCGTCGCCGGATAAAGAACGATGACGATGAAGAGCCCGCCGTAAAAACGCGGAGCGGCCCCCGTCGCCACAACGGAGACCGCTCCCTAGCGATCGACTCGACACCGACTAAGACAACCGAGTCGTGAGCAGTGAGGTGACCTCGACTGCCGGGTGAAACCCGGGGCTACGAGAACCCTGTATGTCAAGTTCCCTGTAACCCTCGCGGTCACCACCATCAGGATAACGGGACCGGCCCCTCTCGCCCAGTATGGGCTTGAAGGGGAACCCAATCTGCTGGTCAACGCACTGCTGGCGACTCCCCGATCAGGGGAGATCCACCGATGCACCACCGCCGTCGCCGCTCCTTCGCGGCCGCGGACCTGCCCACCCCGCTCCGTGTGGGCAGAGATTCTTCCGCTCGCCCCGCCACCCCCGCCGTACGGGCCAGCCCCTTCTCGGGCAGGCGGGAGATCACCTCCCGCCTGCCCTGCGTTGTCCCCACGGCCCTTCGGGTCGCCGAGGAGGTCGGCAGGTGAGCACCCAGGGTCAGGCATGGGTCGACAAGGTCGGCATCAAGGGCTGCAAGAACGGCGGGGAGCTCCTGGTCCTCATCCGCGTGGGCAACCACGTCGGCGGGGATATGCGCGGCTGCTTTGCGAAGGCGGCGACGCTCGCCAAGGAGTGCTTGATGGGCGAGTCGACGGTCCTCAAGCATCTGCGGCGCCTCAAGGCCGGGGGAGTGCTGCTGCCGGGCGACGAGAAGCTCGTCGATCACATCCGCGCCGACAAGCGGCCGCCCGTCTACGACCTTGCCGGCGGCCACGAGGCGGGATGCCCCGGCGGGCACCCCAGCGACGTGCTCTGCGAGAGCGCCATGACCACGGGTGTTCAAAACGAGCACCCGCAGCCGGTGCTCTCTTCGACGGGTGCTCGATTTGAACACCCGCAGAAAAAGCGCAGGTCGGCGGGTGTCCGATCTGAGCACCCGATGAGTGATGCGGGTGTTACGGGTGTTCAAATCGACGCGTCACGGGTGTTCAAATCGAGCGGTAGAAGTAATAAGGAAGTGAAACTTCCTCTCTCTCTGCCGACGGGTGGCCTGAACCACCTGCCGTCACCGGTCACCCGGCCGCCGAACGACGAGAGAGAGACCAACGCTGCGCGCGACACGGCACCCGCGGCCGCGCCGGTGCCGACCCCTCGCCCGGGGCGGCAGGAGCCTCCGCTGACTCAGATGGAGCTGGATCTTCAGATGGTGCTGGAGGCCTACACCGCCGCCCTGGGTGTGTCCCCGCCGCCGCGTGCGGTGGCACGGCTGCGCGCCGACGCCGAGGAGCTGCTGAAGCTCGGCTGGCCGGTCGAACACGTCGCCGGGCTCGCCGGGCAGTTGCCAGGCCTGGGGTACTCGAGGCTGGCGAAGCACGCCGAGCACAACCCCCCGCCCCGGCCTGCCCCCAAGAACGTCCCACGATCCGGCCCCGCCCCCTGCGAGCGGCACCCGGGGTTCGCGGAGGGCGACTGCGCGCCGTGCCGCGTAGCAGAGCGCGAGCGGCGTCGGCGTGGAGCGTCCGAGCCTTCGCCGGTCAACGGCGCTGAGCTTCTCGCCCGCGCCCGCGCAGGTCATCCCGCCACCTGACCCTCACCCCGAACTGCCTGCGGCGGCCGCTCCCGTCACGAGCCGGCCGCCGCAGACCACGACCCCCAGGAAGGAGAGCCGTGTCCAGCCCTATGGCCAATCCGGACACCGATGACGTCGCCGACTTCCCCCGCCAGGGCGCCACCGGCGGCTTCGAGCGGGTTCCCCCGCAGGACCTCGATGCGGAGCAGTCGGTGCTGGGCGGGCAACTGCTGTCCAAGGACGCCATCGCCGACGTCATCGACGGACCCATGCAGATCCGCGACTACTACCGTCCGGCGCACGAGACAATCCAGCAGGCGATCCTGTACCTGTACGGCCAGGGCGAGCCCGCCGACCCGATCACGGTTGCTGCCGAGCTCGCCAAACGGGGTGAACTGGCCAAGGTCGGCGGCGCTTCCTACCTGCACGCCCTGGTCCAGTCGGTGCCCACGGCGGCCAACGCCGAGTACTACGCCGAGATCGTCCACGAGCGCGCCGTGCTGCGGCGGCTGACCGAGGCCGGTACTCGGATCACGCAAATGGCCCACGCAGGCGAGGGTGACCTCGACGACATCAAGAGCGCCGCCGAGTCCGAGCTCCTGGACGCGCTCAAGGGGCGTGAGGAGTCCGCCGGTTACGCCTACGTCCGCGAGGATGTCCCCAAGTTCTGGGACAGCCTCGATGCGCGGATGAAGGGCACGGCGGCGATGGCCGGTGTGCCCACCGGCCTGGTGGACATGGACGCGATGACCAACGGCCTCAAGGCCGGCCAGCTCATCGTCATCGGCGCCCGCCCGGCCATGGGTAAGTCCACGCTCGCCCTGGACTTCGCACGCGCCGCCTCGATCAAGAACGGGCTGACGGCGGCCTTCTTCTCGCTGGAGATGGGGCGCGAGGAGATCGCCAACCGGATCTACAGCGCCGAGTGCCGTGTGGCTCTGCATCACATCAACGCCGGGTCAGTGAGCGAGGATGATCTAGAGCGCATGGCCCGGCGTACGCAGGCCATCGAGGCGGCTCCGCTCATCATCGACGACTCCCCGAACCTCACGTGCATGGAGATCCGCTCCCGGGCCCGGCGCATCAAGCAGGCCAAGGGAGGCCTGGACCTGCTGATCGTGGACTACCTTCAGCTCATGCTGTCGGGCGCCAGCCGCCGGGCGGAGAGCCGTCAGCAGGAAGTCTCGGACATGTCGCGAAACCTGAAGCTGCTCGCCAAGGAGCTCGAGGTCCCGGTCATCGCGCTCTCGCAGCTGAACCGTGGCCCCGAGCAGCGCACCGACAAGAAGCCCCAGGTCTCCGACCTGCGTG
>NZ_BMNG01000032.1 GCF_014646335.1 Streptomyces lasiicapitis | reverse complement strand
AGGCCCCGGTGGAGTCGCTGATGCCGCTGCGCCTGGCGCGCTACGGCGTCCCCCTCGCGGAGACAGCCCCCGCGGGCCTGGCGGCGGCGGGCATCGAGCCCGCGCTCCTGCCCCCGGCCCCGGCACCCACGCCCACGGCCGCCCCCCAGCCCGAGCTGACGAAGGCCGAGGTCGTCGCGGCCCCGCCCGCGCTGACCAAGGACCCCTCCCCCGCCCCGCCCCCGGAGCCCGCCGCCGAGGACCACCCCGGCGAGCACCCGCAGCCCGAGGAGGAGCAGCCCGGCGCCCACGGGAGCCCGTGGTTCGCGGCTCCGCAGCCGCCGCAGCAGTACGCGGAGGGCCAGGTGTCGTACGACCCGGAGGCCCCGTACGACGAGTGGTACGAGGAGCAGGCGCACGAGCAGGTCCAGCAGCAGGGGTACGACGCGCAGGGCTACAGCGAGCAACTGGCGTACGAGCAGCAGCAGTACGCGGACCAGCAGGCCTACGACCAGCAGCGTTTCGCCCAGGACCAGCAGCGCTACGCACAGGCCCAGGAATACGCACAGGCCCAGCAGTACGCCGAAGGTCGGCCGTACCCCGAGCAGGGCCACGAAGCCACCGAACTCGCCGACGACGGCTCGGGTTTCCGTGTCCCGTCGGGCCCCGGCCGCACCCGCCCCCTCGCGAACGCCCACCTGATCCCGGGCCCCCGCGAGGAGCAGGCACCGGCCCCCGCGCCCGAGCAGGCCCAGGACCCGGAGCCCCTGCCCGAACCGGCGGCGGCGGAGGCCTCCGGCCTGCCGGACGACATGACCCGCGAGGAAGCGTACTTCAACGCCTTCCGCAGGTACGTGAGCGAGCGGGGCGACTACCCCAACGCCCGCCAGTTCAGCCTCTACTTGATGGACCTGTACGGCGTGACCGGCCAGTCCGGCGGCCCCCTCACCGAGAGCACCCTGCGCCCCTACCTCCGCGACTTCCGCGACCGCTACCAGCGCTCGCTGGACGAGGACGCCGAGCACATCGCGTAGCGCCGTACCGACAATCGCCGACCGCTAGACCGCTAACCGGTGACCGCCCACAGCGCGAGCCCGAGGCCGCTGAACGCGGCGCCCAGTGCGCAGACGGCGCCCCAGCCGGCCGCCGTGTAGAGGGAGGTCGCGGCGATGGCGCCGGTGGCGCTTCCTATGGAGTAGAAGACCATGTATCCGCCGATCAGGCGGCTGCCCGCGTCCGGGTGGAGGGCGTAGATCAGGGTCTGGTTGGTGACGTGGACCGCCTGCACGGCGAGGTCGAGGAGGATCACTCCGGCGACCAGGGCCCAGAGCGAGCTGCGGGTGAGGGCCAGGGGCAGCCAGGAGGCGGCGAGCAGGGCGAAGGCGATGCCGGTGGTGCGCCGGGAGAGCCCGCGGTCGTTGAGGCGGCCCGCGACGGTGGCGGCCAGCGCGCCGACGACGCCGACGAGGCCAAGGGCGCCGATCGCGCTGTGGGACATGTCGTACGGGGCTTCGCTGAGCGGCAGGGCGATGCTGCTCCACAGGGTGCTGAAGGCGGCGAAGACGAGCAGGCCGAACAGGGCCCGGAGCCGCAGCAGTGGTTCGCGTGCGAAGAGGGTGAGGGTGGAGCGCAGGAGCCGGCCGTAGCGCAGGTTCGTCGTGGTCGGCGGTACGTCGCCGGGGCGCGGCAGCACTCGGTGCAGGACCAGGGCGAGCAGGGCGGTGAGCGCCGCCGACGCGAGGTAGACGGCGCGCCAGCCCGCGAGGTCGGCGATGAGGCCGGACGCGGTGCGGGCGAGCAGGATCCCGATGACGACGCCGCTGGTGACCGTACCGACGACCCGTCCGCGCCCGGCGGCCGGTGCCAGTGACGCCGCGAAGGCGACCAACGTCTGTGTGACGACGGCGAGGAGCCCGGTCGCGGCCATGCCCACGAGCAGGATCGCCGCTTTGTGGGCGACGGCCACGACGGCGAGGGCCACGACCATGAGCAGCAGTTGGCCCACGATGAGCCGCCTGCGGTCGGCCACGTCGCCGAGCGGCACGAGGAGGAAGAGGCCGAGCCCGTAGCCGACGTGGGTGAGGGTGACGACGCTGCCGACGAGTGCCGGGCTCATGGCGAGGTCGTGGCCGATGGTCACCAGGAGCGGCTGGGAGAAGTAGACGTTGGCCACGGCGGCGCCGCAGGCGACGGCGAACAGCGCGACGACGCCGCGGGACAGGACGTAGGCCGGACCTTCCGCGACCTCGCAGTCGCCGGACACAGGCACGGACATGGGCACCCCTCTCACACTTCAGGTTGCATCTTGCAACCATCACTGCTGGCGACGCTAACCCCGTTTGGTAGCATGTTGCAACCACCCTGGAGTCGGGTGCGCACGAGAGTCAGACGAGGGACACGAGGGACGCCATGGTGACCAGGACCCGCTTCGACGACAGCGAATGCCCCGTCGCCCGCTCGGTGGACGCGATCGGCGACTGGTGGTCCCTGCTGATCGTCCGGGACGCCTTCGACGGAAGCAGGCGCTTCGGCGAGTTCCAGCGCAGCCTCGGCGTCGCGAAGAACATCCTCACCGCGCGCCTGCGCACCCTCGTCGCCGGCGGCGTCCTCGAATCCGTCCCCGCCTCGGACGGCAGCGCCTACCGCGAGTACGTACTGACCCCGAAGGGCAAGGCGCTCTTCCCCGTCATCGTGGCCCTGCGCCAGTGGGGCGAGCAGAACTTCTTCGCCCCCGGCGAACCGCACTCGGAGCTGGTCGACCGCCGCGAGGGCCATCGCCTGCGCGCACTGGAAGTGGTGTCCGAGGACGGGCGGCGGCTGAGTCCGGACGACACCACCGTCCACAAGATCCATGTATGATCATGACGTAACTCCGGTGCACAGCACGGGAGTCGCGCGTCTGTGGTCCAAGGAAAGACGCCCATCATCCGATGGGAAATGTAGGTGCAAGGCCTGCCGGGCGCTCCACACACGAAGGTCCCCTCACGGGTGAAGTGAGGGGACCTTCGTCGTTTCCGGGAACGGCTGCGGCGGCGGCTGCGGTTGCGGTTGCGGCGACTGCGGCCTCGGAAAAACTTCTCCAAGTGGGTCATCAGGATGCCGGGCCCGAGCCTCTCCTTGGTGAACGGCCGTGCCCCTTCGCGTGGGGCGGCCGCACACTGATGGGAGGTTGAGGGTGGGGTTTGTCGGCATCCTGGTGCTGGTGATTCTGCTCGTGGCGCCGGGCGTGAAGCAGTTGCTGGACAGTTTCGCGTTCCGGATCCGGGCGCAGGGCCGGGCGGAGGTGATCCGGGCGCAGCGGGCCGGGGCTGTTGAGGGGCGTGGCGGTCGCACGCGGCACAAGGGGCGGAAGGGGCAGAAGGGCGGGAAGGGTGCGGTGAAGGCGGATGGGTGAGCCGCGGGCGGTGACCGTCGGGGACCTGGAGACGCTGTTCGCCGAGTGCCGTGGCGAGATGACGGGCAAGGCGCGCGCTCTGCTCGCCTCGGCGGAGGTTCCCGAGTGCGTCGCCGATGCCGACGACGTCGTCAGTACGGCCTTCGCCAAGGCGCTGCGCGACCCGGCCGTCCTGCGTGAGCCCCGGGCCTGGCTGTATCAGGTGATCCGTACCGACGTGGCGTATCTGGCCCGACGTGGGGCCAGGCGTGGCGAGTTGGAGGAGCGGCGGGTGGCCGATCCGCTGCGGGTGGATCCTCCGGTGGTCGCGGATTTCAGCGCTCTGGTGGTCAATCGCGCCGTGGTGCACAAGGCGGTCCTCGAACTCTCCGCGCAGCAGCGCATAGCGGTGTGGGCCACGCACGCCCTGGACTACACGCGGAACGAGGCCGCGGTCCTGATGGGCAAGCAGCCCGGCACGGTGGCGCGGCACAGTTCGCGGGCCCTTCTGCTGCTGCGGGCCAGCATCGCCATGGCTGTTGTGGGTGTCGTGGCGGCCCTGGGCATCGGGATCGGCGCCCGGCGGAAGGTGTTGCCCGCCGACGACGCGGGCGAGGATCCGGTCGTGTCGGCGCCGTTGTGGGGGGTGCAGCAGGGGGTTGTTGCCGTGGCGGTCGTCGCCATCGTCTTGCTGGGCGCGTGGGCGCTCTGGGCGCGGCGCGGGCGCGTCCGGCTCGTACGCCTCGTACGCCTCGTACGGACGAAGGCCGGGCGCAAACCTCGTGGCGGCCGTGGTGGCCGCAGCAGTCGTGGCAGCCGTGGTCGCCACGCGCGGCGCCGGCGCTTCTCCCGCCGCAACGCGAGTGCCGCCCCCGGCCGCGTACAGAACGGTCCCGGCACGGGAGGAGCTCCGAGCGAGGCCCGCGGCGCCCGGCCTCCCGCGCATCCGCCGATCCCCGGAGGCCCCGGCGACCCCGCTTTCCCCATGCAGATGCTGACGTTCAACGACAACGACCTCCGGGCGGCCTGGCTCCGTGCCGTCGAGCAGGTCGGACCGGTGCCGGAGCCGACCCGGATCGACATCCTGCCGGGGCATGTCGTGCTGGAGCTGACCGACAGGGACGCCTGGGAACAGTTCGAGCCCCGCGTCCGGCAGCTCACCAGTGCTCTGAGGTACGAGTTGGGCCAGTGTCTCGAACTCATCGTGACCTTTGAGCGCCCGGGACCGGGGGACCGCTTCGTTCAAGGAACCAGAGCACGGATGCTCAACACGCCTTGAGTTCCGCGCGGGAGTGCGGAACCCGCCTCTCGTGGAGTTGATCGCGCGGTGTACGGTCGCCTTTGTGCGGGCAAATCGCGTGCGTGGTACGACAGTTGACGGCACAAGCAGCGCACCCTGCCGCGCCCGGACGCTCGCGCTCGACGACCGCTGAGGAGCCCCCATGAGCGAACCCATCGCAGACCACGCCGAGCCGTCGGCCGCCGCGGCGGACGGAGAGGTGAGCAGCGCGCGGTTCTGGAACGCCTGTCAGGGCGGGAAGGACAACTACGAGCGCGACCGGCAGGCCGTCGAGGCGGTCGAGGCGATCGCGCCCGGCATCTCAGCGGACGCCCGCTCCGCCCGCCAGTTCCTGCGCCGGACCGTCCGCTGGGCGGCCGCCGAGGCCGGGGTCACGCAGTACCTGGATCTCGGTGCCGGCCTCCCGCTGGAGCCCGACATCCACCACATCGTCAGCCGCCACCAGCCGGACGCGCGCGTGCTGTACGTCGACAACGACCCTGTGGTCCTGGCGCACCAGGGCGCGTACCAGGACCCGCCGTTGAGCAGCTACATCGACGCCGACATGCGCGACACCGACACCGTCATGGCCCACGTCACCGAGTGTTTCGACCTCGCCGAGCCCGTGATGCTCACCTTCAGCAGCGTCCTGGGCCACTTCTCGGACGAAGAGGCCCACGCGTTCATCGGCCGCCTCCTCGACCGACTCGCCCCCGGCAGCTGCCTCATGCTCAGCCACGACATCCCCACGCCCGCCATAATCAAGGCGTGCGAGGTCTACTCCGCCGCCCCCGGCGCCCTCCCGTACCAGCCCCGCACCATCGAGCAACTCCTGCGCTTCTTCGAGGGCATGGACATCGTTGAGCCGGGCCTGGTGCCCCTCTTCGAATGGCGCCCGGACGACGCCACGGAGATGACGGAGATCATGGGGTACGGAGCGGTCGGCCGCCTGCGCTGACAGGCCCTAGGCCCGGCCGCCGCTGCGCCGCCGTACGACGAAGAACACGCCCGCGGCGACGAGGACCGCGCCCGTGGCGAGCCCGACGGTCGTTCCGCTCGATCCGCTGTCGTCGCCGGCGGTCTCATCGGCGCAGTCCGAGCCGTCGAGGGGGCCGCCGGCCTCGACCTTCACCTTGGTGCCGAAGTCGTCGCCGGGTGGGACGAACTCGGTGAAGTTCACCGTGTAGGTGCCGGGTTCGGCGTCGCAGCGGATCTTCGCCCGGCCCGCCCACATGACCTTGCCCGTGTTCTTGAGTTTCACCGTGCCCGGGAACGCCTTGGATTTCACGGTCGCGTTGTCGTCGTCGACTTCCGCGTTCACCGTGGAAAGACCGACCCACGCGCCGGGGCGTACCGAGCCTGGCGAAACCACCAGTTCACCGTCGCCACCCGGGCCCGCCGTCGCACTCGGAACGGCCGTCAGGGAGACGGCGAGCGTCAGCATTCCGACAGCAGCGGCGTGAACGCGTGTCATGACCGTCGAGCCCGTGCCTTTCCCTGTTCTCCGTAAAACGCCAACCCCGCCCCCACCACGAGCAACACCACATACCCGGCGGGCGGCACGTCCCACCATTTCTGGACCAGGCCCCACGGGTCGTCCCCGAAGAGGCGGCCCGCGAGGCCGAGTGCGCCCTGGACGCCGACGATCCAACCGATGATGGCGATGATTTCCCTCATGCCTCCAGGATCGGGGCGGTGATCGGCTCGGGCGTCGTGCCCGGGGGCGAAACCGGCGTAGTCCGAAGGATGGAGCGGCCGATATGGGGGAGGGGGCGTGGGCCCATTCAGGCCCGCGCCCCCTCACTCACGTACGCAGCCCGCTACGCGCCAAGGAGCTTCCGCACCCGCTCAGCCCCCACAGCCAGCAGCAGCGTGGGCAGCCGCGGACCCGTGTCGCGGCTCACGAGCAGGTGGTACAGGAGGGCGAAGAACGTCCGCTGGGCGGTCTTGATCTCCGGGGGGAGCTCCTTGGGGCCCGCGTCGGCGGAGAAGCCCGCGCGGACCTTCGGGACGCCGTAGACGAGGTGGGTGAGGCCGTCCAGGGACCAGTGGGAGTCCAGGCCGTCCAGGAGCAGCCGCAGCGACTCGCGGCTCTCGTCGTCGAGGGACGACAGGAGCTCGGCGTCCGGGGTCTCGCGGACGATCGTGCGCTGGTCCGCCGGCACCTGCGTGTTGATCCACGCCTCGGCCTTGTCGAGCCGCGGCCGCACCTCGTCGAGGGAGGCGAGCGGGTCGGACGGGTCGAGCTCGGACAGGATGCGCAGCGTCTGGTCCTCGGCGCCTGCGGTGATGTCGGCGACGGAGGCCAGCGTGCGGTACGCCATCGGGCGCGGCGTCGTCGGCAGCGCCCCTGCGGCGGTGCCCACGGCACGCGCGTACGCCGCCGCGTCGGCGGGCAGCACCGAGCCGTCGGCGACCTTCGCGCCGAGCTTGTCCCACTCGTCGTAGAGCCGCTGGATCTCCTGGTCGAAGGCGATCTTGAAGGACTGGTTGGGCCTGCGGCGGGCGTACAGCCAGCGCAGGAGCGGTGCTTCCATGATCTTCAGGGCGTCGGCCGGGGTGGGCACGCCACCGCGGGACGACGACATCTTGGCCATGCCGCTGATGCCCACGAACGCGTACATCGGGCCGATGGGCTGCGCGCCGTCGAAGATCTGCCGGACGATCTGGCCGCCGACGACGAACGACGAGCCCGGCGAGGAGTGGTCCACACCGCTCGGCTCGAAGATCACGCCCTCGTACGCCCAGCGCATCGGCCAGTCGACCTTCCAGACCAGCTTGCCGCGGTTGAACTCGCTCAGCCGCACGGTCTCCTCGAAGCCGCAGTCCGTGCAGACGTACGCCAGCTCCGTGGACTCGTCGTCGTAGGAGGTGACGGTGGTGAGGTCCTTGCCGCACTGGCCGCAGTAGGGCTTGTACGGGAAGTACCCGCCGGTGCCGCCGCTGCCGTCGTCCTCGGCCGCGGCGCCGGAGCCCTCGGCGGCCTCCAGCTCGGCCTCATCGACCGGCTTCTGCTGCTGCTTGCCCTTGGCGGCCTTGGCCGGGTCCTTCTTCGTGCGGTACTGGTCGAGGATCGCGTCGATGTCGCCGCGGTGCTTCATCGCGTGCAGGATCTGCGCGCGGTACGTCCCCGACGTGTACTGCTCGGTCTGGCTGATGCCGTCGTACTCGACGCCGAGCTCGGCGAGGGACTCGGCCATCGCAGCCTTGAAGTGCTCCGCCCAGTTCGCGTACGCGGACCCGGCGGGCGCGGGCACGGCGGTCAGGGGCCTGCCGATGTGCTCGGCCCAGGACTCGTCGACGCCGGGGACGCCGGCCGGGACCTTGCGGTACCGGTCGTAGTCGTCCCAGGAGATCAGGTGCCGGACCTCGTGGCCGCGGCGGCGGATCTCGTCGGCGACCAGGTGCGGGGTCATGACCTCGCGGAGGTTGCCCAGGTGGATGGGGCCGGAGGGGGAGAGTCCGGACGCGACGACCACAGGTTTGCCCGGGGCACGACGCTCCGACTCGGCGATGACCTCGTCCGCGTAGCGGGAGACCCAGTCGGTGGTATCGGTGCTCTGAGCCACGATCGGCACGTCCTCTTGTTTCCTCGGAGTTCTGGGAATCTGGCGTGAGCCATTCTCCCAGACGGAAGGACCCGGTCCGGGGTTGCGCCCAGCGCGGCCGGCCGACCTGCTTTTCCGGCTGGGGGTCCGGGGGTCATCCCCCGGGAAGACGCAGTATCGAGGCGAACCGGTGTCCCTCCCCATGGGACACTTGACCCTCACCCTGATGCACGCGAATTAGCAGAACGGAAGCTCATGGCCCCGGTCACGTCCCTCAGCGCATCCGTCCACCAGCGTCTCGCGGACGCCCTCTCGGCAGCCCTGCCGGAAGCAGGCGCCGCCGACCCGCTGCTGCGACGCAGCGACCGGGCCGACTTCCAGGCCAACGGCATCCTCGCGCTCGCGAAGAAGGCCAAGGCCAACCCGCGCGAGCTCGCCACGAAGGTCGTCGAGGAGATCACCAACGGTGAGCTGCTGGCCGACGTCGAGGTCTCCGGCCCCGGCTTCCTGAACGTCACGGTCACCGACCGGGCGATCACCGAGACCCTCGCCGCCCGCGCGGCCGACGGCGACCGCCTCGGCGTCCCGCTCAAGGACGAGCCGGGCACGACGATCATCGACTACGCCCAGCCGAACGTGGCCAAGGAGATGCACGTCGGCCACCTGCGCTCCGCGGTGATCGGCGACGCCCTGCGGCAGATGCTGGACTTCACCGGCGAGAAGACCATCGGCCGCCACCACATCGGCGACTGGGGCACCCAGTTCGGCATGCTCATCCAGTATCTGATCGAGCACCCCGGCGAGCTGTCCCCCGAGACCGACACCGACGGCGACCAGGCCATGTCGAACCTGAACCGGGTCTACAAGGCCTCGCGCGCGGTCTTCGACGCCGACGAGGCGTTCAAGGAGCGGGCCCGCAAGCGGGTCGTCGCCCTGCAGTCCGGCGACAAGGAGACCCTCGGCCTGTGGCAGCGGTTCGTGGACGAGTCGAAGGTCTACTTCTACTCGGTCTTCGAGAAGCTGGACATGGAGGTCCGCGACGAGGAGATCGTCGGCGAGTCCGCGTACAACGACATGATGCCGGAGACGGCCCGCCTCCTGGAGGAGTCCGGTGTCGCCGTCCGCTCCGACGGCGCGCTCGTCGTCTTCTTCGACGAGATCCGCGGCAAGGACGACCAGCCGGTGCCGCTGATCGTGCAGAAGGCGGACGGCGGCTTCGGCTACGCGGCCTCCGACCTGTCCGCGATCCGCGACCGTGTCGTCGGGCTGCACGCGACGTCCCTCCTGTACGTCGTGGATGTACGCCAGTCGCTGCACTTCCGCATGGTCTTCGAGGCGGCCCGCCGGATGGGCTGGCTGAACGACGACGTCACCGCGCACAACATGGGCTACGGCACGGTGCTCGGCGCGGACGGCAAGCCGTTCAAGACGCGCGAGGGCGAGACGGTGCGGCTTGAGGATCTTCTGGACGAGGCGGTGCAGCGGGCCGCGCAGGTCGTGCGGGAGAAGGCGCGGGACCTCACCGAGGCCGAGATCCAGGAGCGGGCCACGCAGGTCGGCATCGGCGCGGTGAAGTACGCGGACCTGTCCACGTCGCCGAGCCGCGACTACAAGTTCGACCTGGACCAGATGGTGTCGCTCAACGGCGACACGTCCGTGTACCTCCAGTACGCGTACGCCCGCATCCAGTCGATCCTGCGCAAGGCGGAGCACCTGCGCCCGGTCGCCCACCCGGACCTTGAGCTGTCCCCCGCGGAGCGCGCCCTGGGCCTGCACCTGGACGCGTTCGGCGACACGGTCTTCGAGGCCGCCGCGGAGTACGCCCCCCACAAGCTGGCGGCGTACCTCTACCAGCTCGCCTCCCTCTACACGACGTTCTACGACAAGTGCCCGGTCCTGAAGGCCGACACGGAGGAACTGAAGGAGAACCGCCTGTTCCTCTGCGACCTCACCGCCCGCACCCTCCACCAGGGCATGTCCCTCCTGGGCATCCGCACCCCGGAACGCCTGTAACTCCTAAGCGAGCCCCGCCCGAAGCCGACGCAGGCCCTCGGCGATCTCATCGGGCGTCTGCGTGACAAAGCACAGCCGCAGGGTCTCCGCTTCCGGGGCGCCGCCGTAGAACGGCGCCCCGGGAACGTACGCCACATCCTGCGCGACAACCGTCGGCAGCGAAGCCGTCGCGTCGTACCCGACGGGCAGCCGCGCCCAGAGGAACATCCCGCCCTCGGGCCGGTTCCAGGTGGACCCCGCGGGCAGCGCGCCCGGCAGCCCCGCGAGCATCGCGTCCCGCCGCTCCCGGTACTCCCCGGCGACCCGGGCCACATGCGCGTCCAGATCGAACCGTTCCAGATACCAGGCGGCGGCAAGCTGGTTGACGGTGGGAGTGTGCAGGTCGGCGGCCTGCTTGGCGATCGCGCAGGCGCGCCGCAGCGCGGCGGGCGCCCGCAGCCAGCCGAGCCGCAGCCCCGGCGCCATCACCTTGGAGAAGCTCCCCAGGACCACGGTCCTGTCCTCGGCCCCGGCGTACGAGGCGACCCACGGCACCCGCTCCCCCTCGAACCGCAGCTCCCCGTACGGGTCGTCCTCGATGATCCAAAGCCCGCGGCGCGCGGCGACCTCGGCGACGGCGGCCCGGCGCGCGGCGGGCAGAGTGCGCCCGGTCGGGTTCTGGAACGTGGGCACGGTGTAGAGCAGCTTGGGCCGGTGCTGGGCGACGAGGGCGTCCAGGGCGTCGGGGTCGACGCCGTCGACGTCACTCGGCACGGGCACGACGCGCGCGCCCGCGAAGGCGAACACCTGGAGGGCGGCCAGGTAGCAGGGGTTCTCGACGAGGACGGTGTCGCCGGGCTCGACGAGCGCGGTGGCGAGCAGCGAGAGGGCCTGCTGCGAGCCGGTGGTGACGAGGATGTCGTCGGCGCCGGTGGCGAGCCCGCGGGCCGCGTACCGCTCGGCGACGGCCGCCCGCAGCGCGGGCTCGCCCTCGGTCGTCGAGTACTGCAGCGCCCGTCCGGGCTCGTCGGCGAGCACGGCGGCGTACGCGGCGGCCACGCCCTTCGCGTCGAAGAACTCGGGCGCGGGAAGGCCGCCCGCGAAGTTGATGACCTCGGGCCGCGCGGTGACCGCGAGAATGTCCCGTACCGGCGAGCCGCCGATGGCGGCGGCGCGCGCGGCGAGCGGCGGCGTGGGGGCATCGGTGACGGTGTCGGTGGCACGGGTGGTGGCGGTCATCGCGGTTCCCTCTCCTACGTGGGTCCCGGCAGGGTAAGCACGTGGGTGCCGCCTACAACAGCCATTCCGCGATACGGACGGAGCGCTACCGGAAGACGGCGCGCCACTGCGGGCGGCGCCCTACCGCACCTCTTCCACCCCGCCCTCCGGCAGGCGCCGTACCGGGATCCACTTCTTGCTGTCGAGCGAGTACCCGAAGACGGGCCGCCGCACGTCGGCGCTCGTGTGGAACGGCTTGCCCGTGTCGTCGATGCGCACGGTGCCCGTGCGGCCGCCGCTGGACCATTCCAGCTCCAAGTACCAGCGCACGTCGCGGGACTTGACGTCCGCCTCGACGAAGAAGGTCTCGGGGTCGTTCTCGCTCACCTTGAAGGGGAAGCTGTCCTCCCCGGGCTGCGCGGCCGGGCGCGGGACCGACGCGTCGAGGTTCAGGTCGAAGTAGTTCTTGGGCACGTCTCCGCCGCAGCCGACGCCGACGTACCCCATCTCGTAGCTGTTGCGCGCGAGCGGCGCACCGCTGCCGACGACACGGACGTTCAGGGACTCCAGGACGACGGTGTCCTTGCCGGTGCCCTGGACGGTCAGCTTCACGGTCTGCTGTCCCGCGGGGACCGCGCCGTTCGCGGACACCCAGCCGGGGGCGTCCTGCTCGTTCGGCGGCGGCGAGAGGCGGTTCGGGTCGCGGTCGACGAGGTAGGGCTGGCCGCAGGGGCTGTCCCAGAAGTGCGGCTGCGTGGACACCGTCAGGGGCGCGGCGCCGGACGCGGCCGGACCGTCGCCGGCGCTTCCGCCGCCCCCGGCCCTCGGCCCTGCGCCCGCCGAACCGCCTTTTCCTGTACGTCCCTTGCTCCCGCCGGGCTTCCCCTCACCGTCGCCCTTGTCCGCCGCCTTCCCGGACTCCTTCCCCTTGCCCGGGGACGACTTGGCCGACGGGCTCTGCTTCCGCTTCGCGTCCTCGCCGGCGTCGATCCCGGCGGAGGGGCCCCTGCCACCGGACACCTTGCCGCTGTCCCCCGACGACCCGTCGGACGCGGCCTGCAGGGCGAGGGCGGTACCGCCGAGGGCGAGGACGGCTCCTACGGCGGCGATGACGACCAGTTGTCGGCGCTTGGGCCGGGGGCGGGGGGAGGGGGTGCGGGTGATGAGGAGGGGGGCGGGGTGGGACTCGGGTGCGGGCTCGCTGTCGCGCTCGGGAGCGGGCTCGGGCTCGGGTGCCGGCTCAAGTGCGGGTCCGGGGTGCGATTCCGACTCCGTACGCGGCTGTGCCGACGGCTCGGGTGCACCGGATGGCGGCGGCAACTCGGCTTCCGCGACGGGAGCAATGGGCTCGGCGTCAGGCCGCCGCCCCCGCGTCGCGTCGGCGACGATCCACCGCCGGTGCAGCTCCACCAGCTCTTCGGGCGACGCCTTGCAAAGCCGCCCCAACCGCTCCACAGGAGCGAACTCCACCGGCACAGCAGTGCCGTTCACATAGCGATGCAACGTCGACGTACTGACGTGCAACCGCTTGGCCAACACCCCGTAACTGAGCCCCGATCGCTCCTTGAGCTCCTTGAGCAGCTCCGCGAACCCCTCGGCTCCCACCATTCCTCCGTCCCGCCCAGCCGTTCCAGGCACGGCCCATTCCCCCAGGTCAGAGCCAGTACAGCCGTTCCAGCGTCCCGTACTTCCGGGCCGGCCTGGCTTCTGGGACAGGACGGCGTACAAGCTTCTGGTCATCCAAGCACGCCGACCGGGGCCCATAGCCAGGCGGCTCGCTTCACCCCCGTGTCACCTCTCTCACGCACCAACCCATAGAAGGGGTTCCCCATGCGTACTCGCATGCTCGCCGCCGCCACCGTCGCCCTCGCCGCGCTGTCCCTGACGGCGTGCGGATCCGAGGAGAAGGTGCGCGACGAGGGCGCCGCCAAGTCCTCGCAGTCCACGTCCGAGGACGCGGCCGCAGGCAGCTCGTCCGGGAGCGACGACGCGACCCCGAGCAGCGACCGTACGAAGACCTCGGGGAACGGCGGCGACTCCGGCGGAAGCGAGGGCAAGGGCGCGAACGCGGGCACCGGCACCGACGGCACCGACGGCTCCGACCCCGACGCCCCCGAGAACCGCGTCCCGTGCACCGCCGCCAACACCTCGGTCACGGCCGCCCCGGTCCCCCGCCCGCTGAACTACATGCTGATCACCATCACCAACACCGGCTCCAAGCTGTGCGACCTGCCCGGCTACCCGATCCTCAAGTTCGAGGGCGCCCAGTCGGTGCCGCCCGTCATCGAGGACAGCAAGCCGCAGGCGGTCACCTCGCTGAAGCCGGGCGGCAAGGGCTACGCGGCGGCGATCCTGTCCGCCGGCGACGGCAGCGGCGGCGAGGGCTACACGGCCACGAGCCTGCAGATCGGCTTCCAGGGCAGCGACCGCATGGCCGACGCGGCGCTCCAGGGCGGCGACGTACACATCGACAGCAAGCTGCGCGTCAGCTACTGGCAGTCGGACTCCGCGACGGCCCTCGGGTCCTGACCCGGATCGACGCAGCCGCACACACCACCAACACCCCGCAACACATCACTCACCAGACCCGAAAGGCACCACCACCATGCGCATCAAGCCCCGCGTCCTCGCCACCGCCGCCCTCGCCCTGGCCACCGCGGCCCTGACCGCGACGGTCTCCGCAGGCACCGCCCAGGCCGCGACGCCCGGCGCCTGCACCTCCGCGAAGACCAAGCTGACCGTCAAGAAGGTCGACCGCCCGATCAACCACCTCCTGCTGAAGGCCACCAACACGAGCGGCAAGACGTGCTTCGCGTACAACGCGCCGTACCTCCGCTTCGACGAGGGTCAGGCCGCGCTCCCGGTCGTCGACGACAGCGTGCCGCAGTCGGTCGTCACGCTGGAGCCGGGCCAGTCGGCGTACGCGGGCATCTCCACCTCGTCCCCGGAGGGCACGAACGGCCGCAAGGCCCATGACCTCGGCGTCCTGTTCGCCAACCGCGCGGCCAACGGCAGCGTGGGCGGCGAGAAGACCCTGAAGCTGCCGGGCTCCGGCGTGTACGTGGACAGCTCGGCGCAGGTCACGTACTGGCAGGACAACGCCGCGGACGCCCTCGTCTGGTAGCGGACACGCACGCGTGGGCGGCGGGCAGGGCACCCGCCGCCCGCTTACCTTCTGGTGAGTACCGCACTAAATAGTCGGTACTTGTCGGGCAGTTCGGGCACGGCGAGGATCGAGACGTCCCGCAGAGCACCCCAGCGCGACTCAGCGCGACTCAGCGACATCTCACAAGGAGCCCCACCATGCCCACCGCCGACTTCACGCCCGCCGCCCACCCCGTCTCCGTCCTCGGCCTCGGCATGATGGGCTCCGCCCTGGCCGCGGCCCTGCTGAAGGCGGGCCACCCCACGACGGTCTGGAACCGTACGGCGGCGAAGACGGGCCCGCTCGCCGCGCAGGGCGCGACCCCGGCCGACACCCCCGCGGCCGGTGTCACCGCGAGCCCGCTCGTGATCGCCTGCCTGACGACGAACGACAACGTGCGCGAGCTGTTCGCCCCGCTCGCCGCGGAGCTGCGCGGCCGCACCCTGGTGAACCTCACCAACGGAACGCCGTCCCAGGCCCGGGAGTTGGCGGCCTGGGCCGAGGAGCACGGCATCGCGTACGTCGACGGCGGCATCATGGCCGTACCGCAGATGATCGCGGGTCCGGGCGCGTACATCCTCTACAGCGGCGACGAGGCGGCGTACGCGGCGCACCGCGACACGCTCGCCGCGCTGGCCGACACCAAGTGGGTCGGCGCCGACGCGGGCCTCGCCGCCCTGTGGGACCTGTCGCTGCTGACCGGCATGTACGGCATGGGCGTCGGTGTCGCCCAGGCCTACGCGCTGACCGGCAGCGCGGGCGTGCCCGCGAAGGACTTCGCGCCGCTCCTGGCGGACTGGGTCATGGCGATGACCCAGGGGATCGTGCACGGCACGGCCGAGGCCATCGACTCCGGGCAGCACCTCACGGACGTCTCCAGCCTGGAGATGAACCTGAAGGTGCTGCCCAACTTCACCGACACGTTCGCCGAACACGGCGTCGACGACGCGCTGTTCACGTCGCTGCGGCCGCTGCTGGAGCGCGCGGTGGCCGAGGGGTACGGCGCCGACGGCCTTTCCCGGATGGTCGACCTGCTCAAGACCCCGTAGGGCAGCGGCCCCAGACGCCACGGCATCACGGGACGAACACCACCTTGCCGGTCGTCTCCCGCCGCTCCATCGCCGCGTGCGCCTCGGCGGCGTGGGACAGCGGGAACGACTGGACGGCCGGGGTGAGGCGCCCCGCGGCGGCGGCAGCGAGGGCGCGCCGCTCGTGATCGGGCCGGTCCTCGGGCCGCTCGATGAGCTGCATCAAGGCATTCACGTACGTGATGTCCCGAGCCTTGAGCACCTCGTCCCCCGGCACGAACTCCACCTGGGAGGCGGCCCCGATGGAAACGAACCGCCCTCCATCACCGAGCAGCGCGAACGCGGCGGCGGCCTTCTCCCCGCCCACCCCGTCCAGGACGACACTGACGCGCCGCCCACCGATCCGCGCGCGCACCTCGTCGCCCCACCCGTCCTCGTCGTAGTCGACACCGACGACCTCGGCACCGCCCCCGCTCCCGAGCTTGCGCACGGCGGCGACCTTGGCGGGCCCCCCGGCCGCCCCCACCACGGTGGCCCCCAACTCGTGCGCGTACTGCACGACAAGCCGCCCCACACCCCCGGCGGCAGAGGTCACCAACACCACATCGTCCGGGGCGATTTCGGCAATGTCGAGCAACCCCATGGTCGTGGTCCCGGTGACCACCATGGCCACAGCGGCCTCAAAGCCGAGCGACCCGGGCACCGCGTGCAAAGCCTCGACATCGGCGACGGCCAACTCGGCATACCCACCCGGCGAACCATGAGCGGTCACCACAGACCGCCCCAGCCACTCCTCCCCCACCCCCGACCCCACGGAGTCGACGACCCCGGCGACCTCGCCCCCGAAGATCGAAGGCAACTCGGGCAATGGCGGGGCCAGCTCGCCCGCGGCCCCCGCCCGCAGCACGGTCTCGATGAAGTGCGCCCCCGCGGCCCGCACCACGATCCGCACCTGCCCGGGACCGGGCTCCGGATCGGGCACGGTCTCGTACGAAAGGTTCTCGGCGGGCCCGAACTCATGAAGTACGACGGCGTGCATCTGGTCCTCCCGGACTACGGAAACGAGTCGATGCACCTACCCTCGAACCTCAACAGCGGTTGAAGTCAAGTGACTTCAACCGCTGTCGTTTCCTAACCGCCGGGCGCGCTACAGCTGCCGCGCCACCTCGGTCGCCCAGTACGTAAGGATCATCTGCGCGCCGGCCCGCTTGATGCCGGTCAGCGACTCCATGATCGCCTTGTCGCGGTCGATCCAGCCGCGTTCGGCGGCGGCCTCGATCATCGCGTACTCGCCGCTGATCTGGTACGCGGCCACGGGCACGTCGGACACCTCGGCGACCTTGGCGAGGATGTCGAGGTAGGGGCCCGCGGGCTTGACCATCACCATGTCGGCGCCCTCTTCGAGGTCGAGCGCCAGCTCGCGCAGGGATTCGCGGCTGTTGGCCGGGTCCTGCTGGTAGGTCTTGCGGTCGCCCTTCAGGGACGAGCCGACGGCCTCGCGGAAGGGGCCGAAGAACGCCGACGAGTACTTCACCGTGTAGGCGAGGATCGACACGTCCTCGTGCCCGGTCTGGTCGAGCGCGTCGCGGACGACGCCGATCTGACCGTCCATCATGCCGCTCGGGCCGACCACATGGGCGCCCGCGTCGGCCTGGACCTGCGCCATCTCGGCGTACCGCTCCAGGGTCGCGTCGTTGTCGACCCGGCCCTGCTCGTCCAGGACACCGCAGTGCCCGTGATCCGTGAACTCGTCCAGACACAGGTCGGACATGACGATCAGGTCGTCCCCGACCTCGGCCCGCACGTCGCGCAGCGCGACCTGGAGGATCCCGTCCGGGTCGGTGCCCGCGGTGCCGAGCCCGTCCTTCTTGGCCTCCTCCGGCACCCCGAACAGCATGATCCCCGAGACCCCCGCCTCGACGGCCTCCACGGCCGCCTTCCGCAGGCTGTCCCGGGTGTGCTGGAACACCCCCGGCATCGACCCGATCGCGACGGGCGCACCGATGCCTTCGCGCACGAACGCGGGCAGCACCAGATCGGCCGGATGCAGCCGCGTCTCGGCGACCATGCGCCGCATGACGGGGGTGGTACGCAGCCGCCTGGGCCGCGAACCGGGGAAGGAACCGTACGTACTCACTGCAGAATCCACCTAACCGCGAGTTTTCAGCCCACCTCGGGGGAGCTTCTCAGCCCGTCCGGCGTTTGAGGACGAGGCGCGAAGCGCCGATAGCGGGGGTCCAGGGGGCGGCAGCCCCCTGGATACGGGAAGGGGCGCCCGCGCGCGGAGCGCGCTAATGGATGCAGCGGGGCGCCCCGCGAGGGCACCCTACGGCGCCGCAGCCCGCCGACGCCGAGCCCCCGGCCGCCGCTCACTCGGCCGAGTAACAGCGTCCCCGGCCTCCAGCGCGGCAGCGCGCCGCTGCGCCCCGAACTCCGCCAAGGCCTCGGCCAGCTTGTGCACGGACGGCTCCGGAGCCATCACATCCACCCGCAGCCCATGCTCCTCGGCGGTCTTGGCCGTGGCGGGACCGATACAGGCGATCACGGTCACGTTGTGCGGCTTCCCGGCGATACCCACCAGATTCCGCACCGTGCTCGACGACGTGAAGAGAACGGCGTCGAACCCGCCACCCTTGATGGCCTCACGGGTGTCGGCCGGCGGCGGCGAAGCCCGCACGGTCCGGTAGGCGGTGACGTCGTCGACCTCCCACCCGAGGTCGATCAGGCCCGCGACCAGCGTCTCGGTCGCGATGTCGGCCCGCGGCAGGAACACCCGGTCGATCGGGTCGAAGACGGGGTCGTACGGAGGCCAGTCCTCCAACAACCCGGCGGCGGACTGCTCCCCGCTCGGCACCAGATCCGGCTTCACGCCGAAGGCGACGAGCGCGGCGGCCGTCTGCTCGCCCACCGCCGCGACCTTGATCCCGGCGAAGGCGCGGGCGTCGAGCCCGTACTCCTCGAACTTCTCCCGCACGGCCTTGACCGCGTTCACCGAGGTGAAGGCGATCCACTCGTAGCGCCCGGTGACCAGGCCCTTGACCGCGCGCTCCATCTGCTGGGGCGTGCGCGGCGGCTCGACGGCGATCGTCGGCACCTCGTGCGGCACGGCCCCGTACGAACGAAGCTGGTCGGAGAGCGAGGCCGCCTGCTCCTTGGTGCGCGGCACGAGGACCCGCCAGCCGAACAGCGGCTTCGACTCGAACCACGAGAGCTGGTCGCGCTGGGCCGCGGCCGAGCGCTCGCCGACCACGGCTATGACGGCCTGCCCGCCGTCGGGCGAGGGCAGCACCTTGGCCTGCTTGAGTACCTGCGCGATGGTGCCGAGCGTCGCGGTCCAGGTGCGCTGGCGCGTCGTCGTACCGGCGACGGTCACCGTCATCGGGGTGTCGGGCTTGCGCCCGGCGGACACCAGCTCGCCGGCGGCGGCCGCGACCGAGTCCAGGGACGTGGACACGACCACGGTCCCGTCGGAGGCGCCGACCTCCCCCCAGCAGCGCTCGGAGGCGGTACGCGCGTCGACGAACCGCACGTCGGTGCCCTGCGCGTCCCGCAACGGCACCCCCGCGTACGCGGGCACACCGACCGCGGCCGCGATGCCCGGCACCACCTCGAAGGGGATGCCCTCGGCGGCGCAGGCGAGCATCTCCCCGCCCGCGTAGGCGTCCAGGCCCGGATCGCCGCTCACCGCACGCACGACCCGCCTGCCGCCGCGCGCGGCCTCCATGACAAGATTGGCCGCGGCTGAGGCCGAAGGCCCGTCGACGCTCGCTGACGTGCCGTCAGCGGCCTGCGGGAGAGGTGTGTCCACACCCCCTCGGGCATGCACACGTACGACATCGAGAACATCCGGCTCGGCGATCAGCACATCCGCTCGGGCCAGCGCCTCGACGGCGCGCAGAGTCAGCAGTCCCGGATCTCCGGGTCCGGCACCGAGAAAGGTGACGTGCCCGTGTGCGGGAAGGCCGGGAAGGTTCGAGGTGGGGCTCAAAGTGCTCGCTCCCCCATCAGACCGGCCGCGCCCTTGGCGAGCATCTCGGCGGCGAGTTCCCGCCCGAGCGCCATCGCCTGGTCTTCCGATTCAGGCACGGGACCGGTGGTGGACAGCTGCACCAGCGTCGAGCCGTCGGTGGCACCGACGACGCCGCGCAGGCGCATCTCCTTGACAACCTGCCCGTCGGCCAGCAGGTCGGCCAGCGCACCCACAGGTGCGCTGCAGCCGGCCTCCAGGGCGGCGAGCAGGGATCGCTCGGCGGTCACGGCGACCCGGGTGTACGGGTCGTCGAGCTCGGCGAGCGTGGCGGCGAGTGACGCGTTGGTCGCGGCGCACTCGATCGCCAGTGCCCCCTGGCCGGGGGCGGGCAGAACGGTGTCGACCGACAGGAAGTCGGTCACCTCGTCGATCCTGCCGACGCGGTTGAGGCCCGCGGCGGCGAGCACGACGGCGTCCAGCTTCCCGTCGCGCACGTATCCGATGCGGGTGTCGATGTTCCCCCGGATCGGCACGGCCTGTATGGAACTGCCGTGGTTGCGGGCGTAGGCGTTGAGCTGCGCCATGCGGCGCGGCGAGCCGGTGCCGATGCGCGCTCCGTCGGGAAGCTCCGCGAAGGTCAGTCCGTCGCGCGCGATCAGCACGTCCCTCGGGTCCTCCCGCTCCGGCACGGCGGCGAGCGTGAGCTCGGCCGGCTGCGCGGTGGGCAGGTCCTTCAGCGAGTGCACGGCGAAGTCGACGTCACCGGCGAGCAGCGCGTCGCGCAGCGCGGTGACGAACACACCGGTGCCGCCGATCTGGGCGAGGTGCTCGCGCGAGGTGTCGCCGAACGTCGTGATCTCGACGAGCTCGACGGGACGCCCCGTCAGCTCCGTGACCTTCCTCGCCACCTGTCCCGACTGGGCCATGGCCAGCTTGCTGCGCCTGGTCCCGAGTCTGAGTGCCTTCTCGGTCATGCGCGGCCTCGCTTGGGTTCGTCGTTCTCTTGGTGCTGGTTGAGCTGGCCACCGGCGTTGCCACCGGCGTTGCTCAACAGATCGGCCCGGGACACGGCGGCGACCGTCTCCGGGTCGAGGTCGAAAAGGGTGCGCAGGGCGTCGGCGTATCCGGCGCCGCCGGGCTCGCTGGCGAGCTGCTTCACGCGCACCGTCGGCGCGTGCAGCAGCTTGTCGACGACGCGGCGCACGGTCTGCGTGATCTCGGCGCGCTCCTTGGCGCCGAGCTCCGGCAGCCGGCCGTCGAGCCGGGCCATCTCGCCGTTGACGACGTCGGCGGCCATGGTGCGCAGCGCGACGACGGTCGGCGTGATGTGCGCGGCGCGCTGCGCGGCGCCGAACGCGGCGACCTCGTCGGACACGAGGGTGCGCACGGCGTCCACGTCGGCGGCCATCGGCGCGTCGGCGGACGCGTCCGCGAGCGACTCGATGTCGACCAGGCGCACGCCGGTGAGGCGGTGCGCGGCGGCGTCGATGTCGCGGGGCATGGCGAGGTCGAGCAGGTACAGCGCGGCGGCGCGGGCGGCGGGCACCACGGCGGCGTGCACCGACCGGGCGACCCGCACCGAGCTTCCGCCCACGGCGGGACTGTTGTCGACAAGGGCGGCGTGCTGCTCGTACGCGTTCTCATCGCCGACCTGCGCGCCCACGGGGCAGCCGCCCGCGTCCGGGGCGGGGGTGGCGGTGTCCGGCGCGATCACACAGTCGTCATCGGCACAGCCGACCGACCCGTCATGCCCGTCCCGTACCTCACTTCGTACGTCTCGTACGTCGCCGACGCGCCCCGAGACCGCCGCGGTGACGTCCGCCGCCGTGAGGACAAGGCCCGTCGCGCCGGTACAGGACACCGCCACGTCGGCACGTGTCAGCTCCACGGCCACGTCGTCCATCGGCACGGCGCGGGCGGCGGCTCCCGTGCCGCCCTCCGTGAGGATGGCGGCGAGGCGCTCGGCGCGGTCCAGGGTGCGGTTGGCGACGACGACCTCGTCCACGCCCGCGCGCGCGAGGGTCGCCGCGGCCAGCGAGGACATGGAGCCCGCGCCGATCACCAGGGCGCGCTTGCCCTTGGCCCAGGCGTGCACGGGCTCGCGCCCGGCCAGCTGCTCCAGGCCGAAGGTGACGAGCGACTGCCCGGCCCGGTCGATGCCGGTCTCCGAGTGCGCCCGCTTGCCCACGCGCAGGGCCTGCTGGAAGAGGTCGTTGAGGAGCCGGCCCGCGGTGTGCAGCTCCTGCGCCCGCGCGAGCGAGTCCTTGATCTGACCGAGGATCTGCCCCTCGCCGACGACCATGGAGTCGAGCCCGCACGCCACCGAGAACAGGTGGTGGACGGCCCGGTCCTCGTAGTGCACGTACAGATAAGGGGTGAGCTCCTCCAGGCCGACGCCGCTGTGCAGGGCGAGCAGCGTCGACAGCTCGGCGACACCCGCGTGGAACTTGTCCACGTCCGCGTACAGCTCGATGCGGTTGCAGGTCGCGAGCACGGCCGACTCGGCCGCGGGCTCGGCGGCCACCGTGTCGTGCAGCAGCTTGGCCTGCGCGTCGACGGTGAGCGCGGCCCGCTCGAGCACGCTCACCGGAGCGCTGCGGTGACTGAGGCCTACGACGAGGAGACTCATGCCGGCATCACGGCGGGGACGTCCCCGTCGGGTCCCTTGCGGTGCGGCTTGGCGGCGGCGGGCGGGGCTGTGCCCTCGGCGTCGTCCGCGCTGTCGGCGGAGCTCTCCTCGCCGGCCTTGCGCTGCTCGTGGAACGCGAGGATCTGCAGCTCGATGGAGAGGTCGACCTTGCGCACGTCGACGCCGTCGGGGACGGTCAGGACGGTCGGCGCGAAGTTCAGGATGGACGTGACGCCCGCGGCCACGAGCCGGTCGCAGACCTGCTGGGCGGCGCCCGCCGGGGTCGCGATGACGCCGATGGAGACGCCGTTGTCGCTGATGATCTTCTCGAGCTCGTCCGTGTGCTGCACCGGCATGCCGGCGACGGGCTTGCCCGCCATCGCCGGATCGGCGTCTATGAGGGCGGCCACACGGAACCCGCGCGAGGCGAACCCGCCGTAATTGGCCAGCGCGGCGCCGAGGTTACCGATACCGACGATGACAACCGGCCAGTCCTGGGTCAGCCCGAGCTCACGGGAGATCTGGTACACGAGGTACTCGACGTCGTAGCCGACGCCCCTGGTCCCGTAGGAGCCGAGGTACGAGAAATCCTTGCGCAGCTTCGCGGAGTTGACCCCCGCGGCGGCGGCCAGCTCCTCGGAGGAGACCGTGGGCACCGAGCGCTCCGACAGCGCGGTGAGAGCCCTCAGGTACAGCGGAAGCCTGGCGACGGTGGCCTCGGGAATCCCTCGGCTGCGGGTCGCCGGTCGGTGAGTTCGGCCAGTTGCCACGGTGCTCCTGCGGGTAGAGCGGGGCTGAAGGCGGGCCGGCACCCGGTGTCGTGTCCCAAGACCGCCCCGTCGACAGCAGGCTATGTCTTTGTGAACGCGTGCACAAAGATGGTGTCCGATTTGCCCGCCCAACGTGACCGGCGTCACGCACCCCTGGCGCACATTCCTGGAACCGGCGCACGGCCGACAACGACACTCAACCGACGGGGGCAAAACCGTACACACTCCTCACGAACCTCGCCCCCGAGCTCAAAACCGACCCCCGATGCTAAACGACTTTCCGGACAGCTCCGGACGTCACAACCAGCCATCGCCCCCGTCGACCCGGCGTTATCCCGCCAACTCCCGCCGCAGCCGCCCCTCGTCCACCCGCCAGAACGTGTGCTGCTCCCCGTCCACGAGCACCACCGGAATCTGCTCCCAGTACTCCTTGTGCAGCGCCTCGTCCCGCGTGATGTCCTTCTTCTCCCACACGACGCCGAGCTCGCCGCAGACCTTGGCGACCACCTCCTCCGCGTCGTCGCACAAGTGACACCCGGGCTTGCCGATCAGCGTGACGACGCGCGCCTTGGGCGTCTTGGCCGCACCGCCGCGGCGAAAAAGAGGACTCATGCCCACCAGCTTCCTCCTTCTTACGCTTCTCACGCGCCGCCGCCGACGCGGTACGCCGCCGCGGCGCACCCCGGTGTGACCAGCGCGACACGGACCGTTGACGCGTTCGATTCGTTCCCTTTACGAGCCGACCGAACAGAGTGGCTATGCTCGACGGCATGGCCACTCTGGGTTGGCTCCACCCCCGCAGGCGCTTCGCCACCGCGCGCAGCGTGCTCGCCGGCGAGGCCTCGGCCGAGGCAGCTCGCAAGTCGTCGCAGGAGCTCCAGGAGCTGGAGGAGTCCGGCGAGCGGGCCGAACAGACCCCCGCCGAGGAGACCGCGCCCCCCGAGTTCCCGGTCGCGGGCGACGAGGAAGCCGCCGCGTTCTTCGACCTCGACAACACCGTGATGCAGGGCGCCGCCCTCTTCCACTTCGGCCGCGGGCTCTACAAGCGGAAGTTCTTCCAGCGCCGCGAGCTCGCCCGATTCGCCTGGCAGCAGGCGTGGTTCCGGCTCGCCGGGGTCGAGGACCCCGAGCACATGCAGGACGCGCGCGACAGCGCCCTTTCCATCGTCAAGGGCCACCGCGTCGCCGAGCTGATGTCCATCGGCGAGGAGATCTACGACGAGTACATGGCCGAGCGCATCTGGCCCGGCACCCGCGCCCTGGCCCAGGCCCACCTCGACGCGGGCCAGAAGGTCTGGCTGGTCACGGCCGCGCCCGTGGAGACGGCCACGATCATCGCCCGCCGCCTCGGCCTGACCGGCGCCCTCGGCACCGTCGCCGAGTCGGTGCACGGCGTCTACACCGGAAAGCTCGTCGGCGAGCCGCTGCACGGCCCCGCGAAGGCCGAGGCCGTCCGCGCCCTGGCCACCGCCGAGGGCCTGGACCTGGCCCGCTGCGCCGCGTACAGCGACTCCCACAACGACATCCCGATGCTGTCCCTCGTCGGACATCCGTACGCGATCAACCCCGACGCCAAGCTGCGCAAGCACGCCCGCGCCCGCGAATGGCGGCTGCGCGACTACCGCACGGGCCGCAAGGCCGCGAAGGTCGGCATCCCGGCCGCCGCGGGCGTCGGCGCCCTCGCGGGCGGCACGGCGGCCGCGATCGCACTGCACCGCCGCCGCCACTGACCCCATACCGACACGCTCGGTGACCATCGCCGGCGGAGGCCCCGGAACACGGGCCTCCGCCACTCGTCGCGCCCGGAAACGACGGCAATCGTTCTGTCTTACCCGCCACGCCCCCCGCCAGTCCCGTTCATTCAACTCGGCCACAACACGCCCCCCGGCCACCCCGAATGCGCGCTCATTCGATCAACAATCAGTCAATAACCGGTACTTGATCGACCGCCGATCGGTAACAGAAGCGACGTAATCGATGATTTGAGCAACTGGGTGTAGCGCTGCCTGTACGAAGCGTTATTCTCCTCAGACGCATGACGGACACAGCCTGTCGCTACGACGGGTGAACGGTCCGGTACTGCACGTGATGGAAGCTCTGCCTCTGGGAGTCCCGTGTACCCACACGTCGGGGTTGACGCCTCGGGCCTGGCTACGCTGCGCGCAACGGTCGTCGACCGCCTGCGCGGCTTCGTCCCCACCGCGTACGCCGTCCCCGCCTTCGCCGTCCCGGCACCCGCCGGGCCGTGCTACGCCCTGGCGGACGGCGGTGCGGCCGTCAGCAGACGGGCGCGCTCCGGTACCGCCACGACCACCCACCGCCGTCCCGCGGCGGACAGTGACAGCGCCCGCATGATGGACCTCGTCGAGCGAGCCCAGGCGGGCGAGTCCGACGCCTTCGGCCGCCTCTACGACCAGTACAGCGACACCGTCTACCGCTACATCTACTACCGCGTCGGCGGAAAGGCGACGGCCGAGGACCTCACCAGCGAGACGTTCCTCCGCGCCCTGCGCAGGATCGGTACGTTCACGTGGCAGGGCCGCGACTTCGGCGCCTGGCTCGTCACCATCGCCCGCAACCTGGTGGCCGACCACTTCAAGTCGAGCCGCTTCCGCCTCGAGGTCACCACCGGCGAGATGCTCGACGCGAACGAGGTCGAGCGCAGCCCCGAGGACTCCGTCCTTGAGTCCCTGTCGAACGCCGCGCTCCTCGACGCGGTCCGCCGCCTCAACCCCCAGCAGCAGGAGTGCGTGACCCTGCGCTTCCTGCAAGGCCTCTCCGTGGCCGAGACCGCCCGCGTCATGGGCAAGAACGAAGGCGCGATCAAAACCCTCCAGTACCGGGCGGTCCGCACCCTCGCCCGGCTCCTCCCGGACGACGCCCGCTAGCGGCGACCGACGGGCGTCCCGCCACGCTGCGCGACGCCCAACTCACCGTCCGTGGCGGCCAGATGGCCGTCACGGACTTTGTCGAGCCCTCGGCGGTCGGATCATCTTTCGTCCGTAACCCAAGTGCCGCGACGCTCGTTGTGCGGGATGCAGGCTCCCTGTGGTTGCAGTCCGAATCACCCCCGAGCTCCCTCGGAGCACGGGGAGGCTCCATGCGCTCACTCGAACGTGTGGAAGTGTTCGGACGACGCAACCCCCAGGACCCCCTGGGGAGTCGACCGTCATGACGAGAGGAGGTGCCGCCAGTGATCGCGAACGTATCGGCCCACCGGCGGGCGAACGCCTTCGCCCAGGCCCTGGAGGAGCATTCCGACCAGGACCCGGCGGCCGAGCAGCCCGAAGATCCCGCCGCGCCCCCAGCGGGCGCCCGAGCCGAATCCGCGCCGCCCGGTCCGGCCGAGCGCGACCGGATGCTGGCGCTCGCCGACGGCCTGGCCCGGCTCCCCGCCCCCCAGCTCGACCCCGAGGTCAAGGTGGTCCAGCGGGCCCAGCTGGTGGCGGCGATGGAAGCCATGCTGGCGGAGGGCACGGCGGCGGGCGAGGGCACAAGCCCTTCCGTACCGGAGCAGCGCTCCCGGAAGGGTGCCAAAGGCTCCCACCGGGCGAGCCCCCTGCGGAAGTTGAAACCCCGGACCCGCCTGTCCAAAGGCATCGCCGCCGGCGGCCTCACCGTGGGCGTCGCCGCGGGCGCCTTCGGCGGCGTCGCGGCGGCAAGCTCCGACGCCCTGCCGGGCGACTCGCTCTACGGCCTCAAACGCGGCATGGAAGACCTCAAGCTCGGCATGGCCGACAGCGACACCGACCGCGGCCAGATCTACCTCGACCAGGCCTCGACGCGGCTCAACGAGGCCCGCCGCCTGATGGAGCGCGCCCGCTCCGGCCACCTCGACCACGAATCGGTCGGCGAGGTCCGCCGCGCTCTCTCCGGCATGCGGCACGACGCCGCGGAAGGCCACCGCCTCCTCCTCGAGGCGTACGAACGCGACGGCTCCCTCGGCCCCATCCAGGCCCTCTCCGCCTTCACCCAGTCCCACCGCGGCAGTTGGAGCGCCCTGCGCGACAAGCTCCCCGTCCAGCTCGGTGACGTCGGCGAACAGGTCAGCTCCGTCTTCGACGCCATGGAGCAGGAAGTCGAACCGCTGCGCTCGCTGCTCCCCAGCCAGCCCGGCAAGAGCAGCTCCCCCGACGACCGCCCCCGCCAGGACTCCTCCACCGGCACCCACCGGGACCGCCCCGCGCCCCACACCTCGGGCGACACCGACGACCACCGCTCCCCCGGCGGCAAACCCAAGCCCTCCTCCCCCGGCCACAAGGAAAGCCGCGAAGGCCTCCTCCCCGGCGTCACGGACGGCATCCTCGACCCCCCGTCGGAGCACGCACCCGCCCCCTCCGGCACCACCGAGGACAAGAAGAACCACCCCACCCCCAAAAAACCCAAGCCCGGCAAGCCCGAGGTAACCCTCCCACCCCTCCTCCCCGGCCTACTCCCAGAACTGGGAATCGAGGGCGAGGACCAGAAGTAACGGCTACCCTGCCGGGCTGGCGAGACCCAGCCCGGCAGCAGAGCACTGATTCAGCCCTCACCGGCACGGTTCCAGCCCGTCCGGCGTTTACGGTTTCAGCCCGTCCGGCGTTTGAGGACGAGGCCGTTCAGGCCGATAAGCGGGGGTCCAGGGGGCGGCAGCCCCCTGGTTTCGGGAAGGGGCGGGCCTGGGGCGCACCGCGAGGGACAGCCCCCCCGTCAGAAGAACACAGACCTCCGCTGCACCAACAACTTGTACAACGTGTGCTGAATCTGCTCCCGCACCTGATCCGTCAGATTGAACATCAACATCGGATCCTCAGCCGCCTCCGGCGGATACCCATCCGTAGGAATCGCCTCCCCGAACTGAATCGTCCACTTCGTGGGCAACGGCACCATCCCCAACGGCCCCAGCCAGGGAAACGTAGGCGTCAAAGGGAAGTACGGAATCCCGAGCACCCGAGCCAACGTCTTCGCATTGCCGATCATCGGATAGATCTCCTCGGCCCCCACAATGGAACAGGGCACAATCGGCGACCCGGTCCGCAGCGCGGTGGACACAAACCCACCCCGCCCGAACCGCTGCAGCTTGTACCGCTCACCAAAGGGCTTCCCGATCCCCTTGAACCCCTCGGGCATCACCCCGACGAGCTCCCCGCGCTCCAGCAACGCCTCCGCGTCCTCCGCACAGGCCAACGTGTGCCCGGCCTTGCGCGCCAGCTCGTTGATCACCGGCAGCATGAACACCAAGTCCGCGGCGAGCAGCCGCAGATGCCGCTGGTGCGGATGGTTGTCGTGCACGGCGACCTGCATCATCAGGCCGTCCAACGGCAACGTCCCGGAGTGATTGGCGACGATCAGCGCACCGCCGTCGGCCGGGATGTTCTCGATGCCCTTGACCTCGACGCGGAAGTACTTCTCGTAGAACGGCCGCAGCAGCGACATCAGGACCTGGTCGGTGAGCTCCTCGTCGTACCCGAAGTCGTCGACGTCGTACTCACCCGTCAGCCGCCGCCGCAAAAAAGCGAGGCCACCGGCGATCCGCCGGTCCCAGCCACCACCGCCACCACCACGCGGCTCGGGCACGGCGGCCGGCTCCGGCGCCGCGTCCGCCCCCGCACTCCGGGAGCCCACGCTCCCCGCATCCGCATCCGCCGCGCCCAGGGCCCCCGCGTCCAGCGGCTCCGCGCCCGGCGCGGCACCGTCCGGCACATCGGCGTTCCGCCGCCCGGGGACCACCTTGACCTCGCGCGCCTTCGCCCCGTCGCCCGGGCGCCGCGGCCCGGACCTGCGGCGCTGCGGCCGCTGGCCGCCCCCGCGCGACCGGTCGTCGTCGAACGGAATGACCTTGGCGTCCGCCATCGTTGACGATCTCCTCAGTTGGCGCTGTGGTGGGCACTGTTGTCGGCTCTGCCTCCGGCGCCCCCATCGGCACCGGACTTCGCGCCGCCGCCCGCGAACGGCAGCGCCGCGATCCTGTCGACGGCCCCCGCGAGCGCCGTCGGCGGCAGCAGGCCGGGACCCCGGCTGCGTACGAAGTCCGCGAAGGTCTCCGCGGTCGTGTACTTGGGCCTGAACCCCAGTGTCTCGCGCATCTGCCGGGTCGCCACGACCCGGCCGTGGGTGAGGAGCCGGATCTGCTCCGGCGAGAAGTCCGTGACGCCGACCGTGCGCAGCGCCTGGCCCACCCAGGTGACGGCGGGAAGGAACACCGGAAGCGTCGGCCGCCCCAGGCGCCGCGCGCACTGCGAGAGCAGCAGCAGCCCCTCCCCGGCGATGTTGAACGTGCCGCTGTTGAGCGTGCCGCGCCGCGGGTCGTGCGACGCCAGGCGCAGCACCTCGATGGCGTCGTCCTCGTGCACGAACTGCAGCCGCGGGTCATAGCCGAAAACCGTCGGCAGCACGGGCAGCGAAAAGTACTCGGCGAGCGGCGAATCGGCGGCCGGGCCCAGGATGTTGGCGAACCGCAGCACACACACGGCGACATCGGGCCGCCGCCGCGCGAACCCGCGCACATAGCCCTCGACCTCGACGGTGTCCTTGGCGAAGCCGCCGCTGGGCAGCGACTTCGGGGGCGTGGTCTCCGTGAACACCGCGGGGTCGCGGGGCGCCGAACCGTACACATTGGTGCTCGACTTCACCACGAGACGCTTCACCCGCGGCGACTTCTGGCAGGCGCCGAGCAGCTGCATCGTGCCGATGACGTTGGTCTCCTTGACCGAGCCGCGGCTGCCGCCGGCCAGCGCGGTGCCGGTCACGTCCATGTGCACGACCGTGTCGACGCCGTGCTCGGCGAGGAGCTTGGTGATCGTGGGCTGCCGGATGTCGGCCTGGATGAAGTCGGCGCCACCGAGATGGTGCTCGGGCGGGACGGCGTCGACGGCGACGACCCTGTCGACCTCCGGATCGCGCTGGACACGCCGCACGAACCTGCCGCCCAGTTGCCGGGCCACCCCGGTCACGAGCACGACCTTGCCCAAGATCAGCGCCGCCTTTCCCCAGCCCGCGTGGCGTCAGCATGCTCCGGCCCCGCGTCACGTCTGAGCGTTACGTCCGTGGCCCACGCTAGCGGGTCGATGTTGCGCTGTGATGACCGCGATACGCACGAAGTGACGACGGACACATTCCGCCGCAAAGATCAGGCCGTACGCCCGCCTTTGAACTATTGAATCCCCTATGACCGGGAACCCACGGAAAATGGCGTCCCCGAGCCCCCTGAACGAAATGACGCCGAACGTAGTGAAGCCCTCCCACCGGATGGTGGGAGGGCTTCACTACGTTCGCTTGCGCTCGCTGACGTCAGCGGTCGCTTACTTCTTGTTGCGACGCTGAACGCGCGTACGCTTCAGCAGCTTGCGGTGCTTCTTCTTGGCCATCCGCTTGCGCCGCTTCTTGATAACAGAGCCCACGACTACCCTCGCTCACTTCATTCTCACTCGGTGCGGGGCAGCAGACTGGGCCCACACGACCTACGTCGGCCTAGCCTACCCGCCCCGGCGCCGAGCCTGTAATCGAGGGAGGTCGATCAGGCCGTCTCCACCCCCACGTATGAGTCGCGAAGGTACTCGTGAACCGCGTTCTCCGGGACTCGGAAGGACCTTCCGACCCGGATTGCGGGCAGATGACCACTGTGTACCAGCCGGTACACGGTCATCTTCGAGACTCGCATCACCGCGGCGACCTCCGCCACGGTCAGAAACGCAACCTCGCTGAGAGGCCTCTGGTCAGCAGCCATGACACACCTGAACCTTCCGCACATGACGCGCACCGGCTTCCCCTTCCGGTGACTCCTCGTCGCTGTGCGCTCACTCCCCAGAGTAGGGGCGGGTGATGCGAGTGGGGAAGAGGAGCTGCCATCGGCCGTTTACTGTGACAGACACGCTCGATTGAGTACATAGCGAGTAAGCGGTCGGTAGTAATCAGACCGCACAGCGTCATCAAGCGGAACGACGACGGACACCCGCCCCTCCGCCTCTCCGACGAACAGTGCGGGATCGTCCGTATCCGCCAGACCGATCGCCTCAAACCCGAGCTGACCTGCTCCGCAGACCCAGCCATGGTCCCCGATGACCAGCTCGGGCAGGGGTCCGCCGGACTCTGCCTGGGCGGCCAGAGCCCGTCGAACCGGGAGCGGAGAATGGCTGTGTGCGCCGGTCTCACTCCCGGTGGGACGCACGCCGGGTTCGCGCACCAGCGCGACGCCTTGTACGTAGTCAAGGTTGTACGTGCGTAGGCCGAACCGGGTCGTTATGTCGATACAGCAACCCTGCGCGGGGCTGAGAATCGTGCATCCGGCCGCCGACAGGGCCTCGGCCAAGGCGGCGTAGAAACCAAGGAGCCGGTGCGGGTGACCGGTCCCGAGCAGCACGGGAAGCCGGCGCCGGGCCGCGTCCTGGAGCCGCTCGGCGAACGCGTCGAGCGCCGCCAACGTCCGTTCCGGGTCGATGACATCGGCTCCCGTGGTGTGCCGGGGGTCGTCCGACACCCCGCACTTGTCCGCCATGAGCCGCAGCAAGTCTCCCGCGCCCCAGGTCCATTCGGGGTCGAGCCCGAGAAGTATCCGGGGATCCCGCGCCGCGAAGAGCCGATAGCTCCGCAGGCTCTCCTCCCGCGAGGTGGCCACGGGCCCGGCGAGCCGGGCCGCCAGCAGATGCGCACGCAACGCTCCGGTGCTCAACACCCCCCGATGCTGCCGCACATACCCCCACGGAACCCCGAAAACCCAGAAAAAAACCCACAGTCAGGCTAACCCCGCCGCAACGGACCTGGGGGTCCGGGGGCGGAGCCCTCTGCCCGCGGCGGAGCCGCCGATCGATGCAGCGGGAAGGGGCGGGATTGGGGAAACGCCCCCCTACGCCAACAACCCCCGCAACGGAAACACGGCCCGCCGAACAGCCAACACGGCCTGATCCACCCGGTCCGCGGGGTCGTACCCCAAGTCCCACTCCCGCCAAGCGACAGGCCACCGCCCATCCGTCATCCGCCCAGGAGCAAGCGTCCGAGTACGCCGATACACCTCCTGCCGCCACCCCTCAGGCACAACAGCCGAAGGCGAAATCTCCCGCCCGGCCGCCACGGCGACAAGGTGCGTCCACGACCGCGGCACCACATCCACCACCGCGTACCCACCCCCACCGAGCGCGACCCACCGCCCACCGGCGTACTCATGGGCCAACTCATGACAGGCGACCTGCACGGCCCGCTGCGCGTCCAGCGACACGGCGAGATGCGCCAACGGATCCTCAAAGTGCGTATCGGCCCCGTGCTGAGTGACGAGCACCTGCGGCCGGAACTCCGCCAACAACTCCGGCACCACGGCGTGAAAAGCCCGCACCCACCCTTCGTCCCCGGTCCCCGCGGGCAACGCGACATTCACCGCACTGCCCGCCGCGGCGTCCGCCCCGGTCTCCTCGGGCCACCCGGTCTGCGGAAACAACGTACGAGGATGCTCGTGCAGCGAGATCGTCAGAACCCGCGGATCGTCCCAGAACGCGGCCTGCACCCCGTCCCCGTGGTGCACGTCCACATCCACATACGCGACCCGCTCGGCACCCAGCTCGAGCAGCCGCGCGATGGCGAGCGCGGCGTCGTTGTACACACAGAACCCCGAAGCACCGCCCGGCATGGCGTGGTGCAGCCCGCCCGCGAAGTTCACCGCGTGCAGCGCGTCCCCCTGCCACACCGCCTCGGCGGCACCGACCGACTGCCCGGCGATCAGCGCCGACACATCGTGCATGCCGGCGAAGGCGGGAACGTCCTCCGTCCCGAGGCCGTACTCCCCGCGCGCGGAGGACGGATCCGCGGAGGCCGCCTTCACGGCGTCCACGTAGTCCTCGCGGTGCACGAGCCCCAGCGTCGACTCACCGGCGCGCTTCGCCGCGACCACGTCCAGCTCGCGGTCGAGCCCGAAGGCGTCGATCAGGCTTTTCGTCAGCGCGAGCCGGACCGGGTCCATGGGGTGCTGTGGACCGAAGTCATAGCCCGTTACTGCCTCGTCCCACATCAGTTGTGCGCGGCCGCTCATGTCCGTCACCGTATCGGTCCGGTTCAAGGGCGAACGACCGGGCGTACAACAACGTCACAAGCACCAACACCATGGGAACGACCATCGCCCCGCGGTAGTTCCACACGTCCCCGAGCCCGCCCACCAACGGCGAACCGATCAGGAATCCCACGTAGTTGAAGACGTTCAGCCGCGCCACCGCAGCGTCCGACGCCCCGGGGAACATCCGCCCCGCCGCCGCGAACGTCTGCGGCACGATCACGCACAACCCGATCCCCAGCAACGTGAACCCGAGAATCCCCACCCAGGCCCCCGACGCCGCAGCCACCACACCGAACCCGACCGCCCCCACGACCGCACCGCCCCGCACCACGGCGACCGCCCCGAACCGCCGCACCCCCAGGTCCCCGACACTCCGCCCCACCAGGTTCATCACCATGTAGACGTTGTACGGAACGGTCGAGAGCTGCTCCGAACTCCCCAGCACGTCCTGCAGATACTTCGCGCTCCAGTTGGAGACGGTCGAGTCCCCGATGTACGCACACGTCATCACCAGACACAGCGGCAACAGCACCTTGAAGCCGACCGAGCCACCGCCCCCGGAGCCCGCCTTCACGGCCCCCGAATCCCGGCCCTGACCGCCACCGTCACCGTCCGGCTTGCCGTCCGCCGCGTCGACGTACCACCGGCTCCCCACCAGCGCCGCCGGCAGCAGCACCACGACCACCGGCAGATACGACACCACCAACGACAGATCCCAGTGCGCCCCCGCCCAGGCCAGCGAGGCCCCCACGATCCCGCCCAGGCTGTACGCGGCGTGGAACCCGAGCATGATACTCCGCCCGTACGCACGTTGGAGGCTCACGCCCAGCATGTTCATGGACGCGTCCAGCGCCCCCACCGCGAGCCCGAACATCCCCAGCGCGACGGCGACTTCCCACATCGCGTCCCCCGCGCCCGCCCCGAGCAGCGAGAGCAGCACGACGGGCTGGGACCACCGCAGCACCCGACTCGGCGGCACCTTCCTCACCAGCCGCTCGGTGCACACGCTCCCCACACCGGCCAGGATCGGCACGGCCGCCAGGAAGACGGGCAGCAGGCCGTCGGATATCCCGTACTGGTCCTGCAGCGCGGGTATCCGTGTGACCAGCAGCGCGAACGTGACGCCCTGCACCAAGAAGCCGAACGCGAGCGAGGCCCTGCCGCGCCGCAGCGTTTCCGTCATGGCAGCGAAGCGTAGATCCCCGGCCTACTCGGGGGTAGATAGATCACCGACCAACTTTCCCGGCCGTCGTGTGGGATGTCAGATGCGATGTCAGACCAGCAGGTCGGGCAGTTCCCGCAGCTCGCCGAAGAGTCGGCCGGCGTCCCGGAGCCGCTCGGCGGGCGTCATGGCCGTGAACCCGCACACGTCCATTCCCGCCGCCACCGCGGCCTGTACGCCCAGCGGGCTGTCCTCCACGACGACACACTTCTCGGGCGGGACGCCCATGCGCTCGGCCGCGTGCAGAAAGAGGTCGGGCGCCGGCTTCCCGCGCCCGACGTCCTGCGAGCTGAAGATCCGTCCGTCGTCGAACCACTTGTCGAGCCCGGTCTTCCGGTGCCCGACGCGAATCCGCTCGTGGCTGCCGGAGGAAGCGAGACAGAAGGGCACACCTTCGGCGGTCAGCTTCTCCAGTACCTCCACGGCTCCGGCCATGGGTTCCAGCTCCTGCTTGAAGGCAGCGAAGACCCGCTCGTGAAAGATCGCGTCGAAGTCGTCGGGCAGCCGCTGCCCGGACCGTTCCAGAACCAGGTCGTGTACGCGGTGCATGGCGCCGCCCATGTAGTCCCGCAGGGACTCTTCGTACGAGGTGGGGTGCCCGAGTTCCGTCAGGTATGCGGCGAGGATCGTGTTGGAGATCGGCTCGCTGTCGACGAGGACACCATCATTGTCAAAGATGATCAATTCGTATCGCATGCCTAGACCCTAAACGCAGAAAACCCCCGTGCCGAATGGCACGGGGGTTTTCTCTACAATTAGTTCGGCGGCG
>NZ_BMNG01000031.1 GCF_014646335.1 Streptomyces lasiicapitis | reverse complement strand
ACCCGTCCCGGCTCGCGGACGCCGTCCCGGCCGCGCTCGCCGTGTCGCGCGCGAGCGCCGCGAGGGCGCCGGGCATCGTCAAACCGCTGCCCGACGAACTGTTCACGGTGCGCGGCACGAACGCCGAGACGAAGTTCGAGTCCCTGGCGGGCACCGGCCAACTCACCCCCGCCTCCCACTTCTTCGTACGCAACCACACCACCACCCCGCGTCTGGACGCCGCCGCCTGGAAGCTCACGGTCTGGGGCGACGGACTCACCGGCGGCGCGCGGGAGTTCACGCTCGCCGACCTCAAGCGGCTGCCGTCGACGACGCGCACGGCGTTCGTGGAGTGCGCGGGCAACGGCCGCACCCTCTTCGCGACGCAGCAGGGCCAGGCGGTGTCGGGCACGCCCTGGACGTTCGGCGCTATCGGGACCGCCCGCTGGCGCGGGGTCCGGCTCGCCGACGTCCTGCGCCGCGCGGGCCTGTCGCACCGCGCCGTCGACGTCATGCCGCGCGGCCTCGACGACGACTACGTCACGGCCGACGGCACCAACCTCGGCCGGGTGCGGCGCCCGCTGCCGCTCGCCAAGGCCCTCGACGACGTGCTCCTCGCGTACGAGATGAACGGCGAGCCGCTCCCGCCCGACCACGGCCACCCCGTGCGCGTCCTCGTCCCGTCCTGGGTCGGCATCGCGTCGGTGAAGTGGGTCGGCGACATCGAGGTGTCGACGAAGCCGCTCTACTCACCCTGGAACACGGACTTCTACCGCCTGTTCGGCCCGGGACACCCGCCGGAGGGCTCGACCCCGCTCACCCGCCAGACCCTCAAGTCGGTCTACGAACTCCCCTGGAACGCGACCCTCCGCGCCGGGGAACGGCACCGCCTGACCGGCCGCTCCTGGTCCGGCGGCGGCGCCGTCACCCGAGTCGACATCAGCACCGACCACGGCACCACGTGGCACCGCGCCCGCCTCCACGACGTACCCCGACACGGCTCCTGGGTCCGCTGGTCCACCGACTGGCGCCCACGCACCCCCGGCCCGGCGACACTCCTGGCCCGCGCCACCGACACCACGGGCCGCGTCCAGCCGGGCACGACGGCGCACAACACGCAGGGGTACTTGTTCGACGCGGTGGTGCGGCATCCGGTGACGGTGGAGTGAGGGGGCGGGCCCGGCCGCAGACTCAGCCCTCGGCCTTCTGTCCCCTCTCGTACGCCGTCACCGCCACCGCCAGGTCCTCCCAGGCCATGCCCGCCGACTTGAACAGGCGCGGGCGGGCGTCGTCGACGGGCACCTCGTCGCGGGCCAGTTCGCGCAGCGTGTGCAGGCGGCCGAGGTCGAAGGCCGCGGCGGCCACGGCCTGCACGATGTCGCCGCACTCGCGCATCGCCACGGACCGGGACTCGGCGACGACCGTGGCCCTGCCGACAAGGCGCTCGTCGACCTCGCGCGCGTCGGGCTCGTGCGAGCCGACGGCTGCGACCGTCGCGTGCGGGGCGAGCAGCGCGCTGTCGAACAGCGGCTCGCGTGCGGTGGTGCAGCAGCACACGACGTCGGCGTGCGCGACATCGTCCGGGGTCGCGGCCGCCGCCGTGAGCCCCGCCTCCCGACACCGCGCCACGAAGGCGTCCACGCGCCCCCGGTCCCGCCCGACGACGTCCACGTGCGCGAGACCGGGCCGCACCGCCCGTACCGCCTCCACGTGCCCCCAGGCCTGCGGCCCGGTCCCGAACACGAGCAGCCGCCGCACCTCCGGCACGGCGAGCCGGCGGATCGCCGCACCGGACACGGCGGGCGTACGCAGCGAGGTGAGCGCGATGCCGTCGAGCAGGGCGAGGGGCTGGTGGGTCACGCCGTCGAGCAGCAGGTAGAGGCCCTGGACGCGGGGGAGCCCGAGGGCGGGGTTGCCCGGCGTCACGGACGCCACCTTCACGCCCGCGTACGTGGCGGTCGACGAGGGCATGAGCAGCAGCTGACCGCCCGTCACGCCGACGACGGAACGCGCGGGTTCGGCCTCGGGGTCGAGCCCGCCGCCGACGAGCACGTCCTCGACGGCGTCGACGGCGGCACTCATGGGGACGAGCCGGGCGAGGGCGTCGGCGTCGAGGTGGGGGAGCGGGGCTGCGGGCGGCGGGGTCATCGTCATCCGGTGATCCTCACCGAACACGCCGCACCGAAACACCGGGACGGGGTGCGGTGGCGTGGGCCTCCAGGAACGGCACGATCGCGTCGATGAAGTGATCGTTGCGGTCGCCCGCCACCATGTGGCCCGCGTCGGCAACGTCGACGCGCCGCGCGCGCGGAACCCGGTCGCGGAACTCCTCGGCGATGTCGTCGCGTACGACGTCGCTGATCCCGCCGCGGACGAGCAGGATCGGTACGTCGGCGTGGCGCGCGGCGCCGAGGAGACGCTCGGCCATGCCGGGCGGGTCCACCCGGCCCTCGAAGCTGTCCAGCAGCCGGGGATCCCAGTGCCAGACCCAGCGGTCGCCGTGGCGCCGCAGGTTGTGCCGGATCCGCTCGGGGTCGTCCGGAGCCGGGCGGTGCGGCAGATAGGCGGAGACCGCCGCGGCCGCCTCCCCGACGTCGGCGAATCCGTCAGGACGACGCCGCATGAACTCGATGATCCGGCGCACCCCGCGCGGGTCGGGGCGGTGGGCGACGTCGACGAGCACCAGGGCGCGAATCGCCGCCCTGGGCGCCTCCCCGGCGGCGAGCAGCGCGCTCAGCCCGCCGAGCGAGGCACCGACGAGCGTCGGCCGCCCGCCGAGTTCGGCGACGAGGGCCCGTACGTCGTCGGCGAACAGGTCGACGTCGTAGTCACCGTCGGCCGACCATCCGCTGGAGCCGTGCCCGCGCAGGTCCGGGGCGACGACCCGCCACCCCAGCGCGGCAAGGCGAGGGCCCGTCCGGTCCCAGGCGTGCCGGGTCTGGCCGCCGCCGTGCAGCAGGACGAGAGGGGGCGCGGACGCCTCGCCCCACACGTCCGCCGTGAGCCGTGTCCCGTCGCGGCCCACGAAGTGCCGGGGCTGCGACGGCGCCCCGGCCGTCATGCCGTGCCTCGCGTCCGCAGCGGCGCGAGCAACCGCGCGCGGTGGGCGTCCGCGGCCGCCGCGGCGAGCGCGACGTCCATCGCGAACAGGGCACGCGCGAGGAACCGGTCGTCGTCGATCAGGGCGGCGACCCACTGATGCAGCGCGCCCACGCACGAGGTGGCGACCACGGAGGCCAGCGCGTCGGTGTCGACGTCGGCGCGCAGCAGACCCTGCGTCCGCGCGTCCGCCAGCGCCTCGCGGATCTGGTGGATCGGGCTGCGGTCGAGCACGAGGCCGCTCGCCTCCCACTCGCGCACCATGCGACGCGATACGACGGGGTCGTCCACGAAGAGCCGGACGGTCGACCTGACGACCTCCCGCGGATCACTGGCCCCAAGGACCGCGAGCCGGCGCCCGAGTTCGTCCATGAACCCGGCGGCGAGCGCCTCCCAGATCTTGTCGCGCGGCCCGATCAGGTTGTACACGGTGGCCGGTGCGACCTGCGCCCGCTCGGCGATCCGCTCGGTGCTGAGCACCGATTCCGGGTTGTCCCGCAGCAGTTCGCGCGCCGCGTCGAGAATCCGCTTACGCCGCTGGGCTTTTCGCTGCTCACGCAGCCCTCCGTCGGCCGTCTGCATCCGCGCACACCCCTTCGTCCGCCGTGACCCTTAAATTAGAGAGTACTCAAAATTTAGAGAGCTCTCTAGATCCTCACGCCTCGACACTTCTCCGCCCCGAAGACCTTCACCTCGTCCGACCCGTACCCGCAGACCCCCGGCACAGAGGTGCCCGTGAGATGTGGCAGCGTGGAGCGGGTGAGCGAGACGAAGACTGCAGCGCTGCAATACCGCTTTGACGGGCCGGACGACGCCCCGGTCCTGGTCCTGGGCCCGTCCATCGGGACCACGTGGCACATGTGGGACCGGCAGGTGCCCGAACTGAGCAAGCACTGGCGGGTGTTCCGCTTCGACATGCCGGGGCACGGCGGCGCGCCCGCCTACCCCGTGGACTCCGTGGGCGAGGTCGCCGCCCGGCTGCTCGGCACGCTCGACGAACTCGGAGTGCAGCGCTTCGGGTACGCGGGCTGCGCGCTCGGCGGTGCCATCGGCGCCGAGCTGGCGCTGCGGCACCCGCACCGCGTGGCCTCGCTGGCGCTCATCGCCACGTCACCGCGGTTCGGCACCGCCGACGAGTTCCGGCAGCGCGGCGTGATCGTCCGCACCAACGGCCTCGACCCGATCGCGCGCAGCTCGCCCGAGCGCTGGTTCACCCCTGGCTTCGCCGCCGCACAGCCCGCCATCACGGACTGGGCCGTACAGATGGTGCGCACGACCGACCCCGGCTGCTACATCGCCGCCTGCGAGGCGCTCGCCAGCTTCGACATCCGCGCGGAACTCGCCAGCATAGGAGTGCCGACGCTGGTCCTGGTCGGCTCCGAGGACCAGGTGACGGGCCAGGGCGAGGCCCGCACCCTCGTCGCCGGAATCCCCGACGCCCGCCTGGCCGTCGTGCCCGGCGCCTCCCATCTGGCCCCCGTGGAGCAGCCCGCCGCGGTCACCGACCTCCTCGTACGGCACTTCTCCAGTGCCTGGCAGGCCGCGCCGGACGCCCACGCCACCGGCCAGCACGCCATCACGGCGCCGCCCGTCAAGCCGGTGCTCGCCCCGCCGCCCGCCGTGCCGGTCGCCGAGATCGCCGCCGTGGAGCAGCCCGAGGCCACGGACGTCCGCCCGGACGCGTACGCGGCGGGCATGAAGGTCCGCCGCGAGGTCCTCGGCGACGCGCACGTCGACCGGGCGCTCGCCGCCGCCGACGAGTTCTCCTCGGACTTCCAGGAGCTCGTCACCCGCTACGCCTGGGGCGAGGTGTGGAACCGCCCGGGTCTGGACCGCCGCACCCGCAGCTGCGTCACCCTGACCGCGCTCGTCGCGGGCGGCCACCTGGAGGAGCTGGCGTTCCACACCCGGGCCGCGCTGCGCAACGGCCTCACCCCGGCCGAGATCAAGGAAGTGCTGCTGCAGGCCGCGGTGTACTGCGGGGTCCCGGCGGCGAACAGCGCGTTCCGGGTCGCGCAGAAGGTGATCCGCGAGGAGACGACTCCGCAGGAGTAGCCCGGACCCGCGCAGGAGTAGCCCGGACCCGCGCGGGGGTGGCCCGGACCCGCGCCGCGGAGCGGGGGAGGAGCAGGATGGGGACATGACGACGTCTCGTATCAAGCTCACGAAGAAGTCCCACGCGTGCGTGCGCCTGGAGAAGGACGGCAGGCTCCTCGTCATCGACCCGGGCGGCTTCAGCGAGGACGACGCGGCCGCCGGCGCGGACGCGGTCCTCGTCACCCACGAGCACCCCGACCACTTCGACGAGGACCGGCTGCGCGCCGCCCTGGAGGCCAACCCGGCCGCCGAGATCTGGACCCTCGCGTCCGTCGCCGACCAGATCTCCGCGGCCTTCCCGGGGCGCGTGCACACCGTCGGCCACGGCGACACGTTCACGGCCGCCGGGTTCGACGTCCAGGTCCACGGCGAGCTGCACGCGGTGATCCACCCGGACCTGCCCCGCGTCACCAACGTCGGCTATCTCGTCGACGGCGCGGTCTTCCACCCCGGCGACGCGTTCACGGTCCCCGAGCAGCCCGTCGACACCCTGATGGTCCCGGTGATGGCCCCCTGGAACAAGATCGCCGAAGTCATCGAGTACGTACGCGAGGTCAAGCCGAGGCGCGCCTACGACATCCACGACGCGCTCCTCACGGACCTGGCGCGGCCGATCTACGACGGGCACATCGGGCGGCTCGGCGGGACGGAGCACGTGCGGCTGACGCCGGGGGAGTCGGCGGACCTCTGAGGGCGCAGGGGGCGGGGCGGGCGGCGGGTCCGTGACTGTCAGTGGTGGCGGGTAGGTTGTTTCCCATGCGGATTGCGACCTGGAACGTGAACTCGATCACCGCCCGTCTGCCCCGGCTCCTGGCCTGGCTGGAGAAGACCGGCACGGACGTGCTGTGCGTCCAGGAGACCAAGTGCACCGCGGAGCAGTTCCCCACCGAGGCGCTGCGTGAGCTCGGGTACGAGTCGGCGGTGAACGCCACCGGCCGGTGGAACGGCGTGGCACTGATCTCCCGGGTGGGCCTCACCGACGTGACCCCGAGCCTGCCCGGCGGACCCGACTACGACGGCGCGCAGGAGCCCCGCGCGATCGCCGCGACCTGCGGCCCCGTCCGCCTCTGGTCGGTGTACGTGCCCAACGGCCGCGAGGTCGACCACGACCACTACGCCTACAAGCTCGCCTGGTTCGAGGCCCTCAAGGCCGCCGTCACCGAGGACGCGGCCGGCTCCCTCCCCTTCGCCGTCCTCGGTGACTACAACGTCGCCCCGACCGACGACGACGTCTGGGACCCCTCCCTCTTCGAAGGCGCCACCCACGTCACCCCCGCCGAGCGCGCCGCCCTCGCCGCCCTCCGCGACACCGGCCTCCAGGACGTCGTCCCGCGCCCCCTCAAGTACGACCACCCCTTCACGTACTGGGACTACCGCGAGCTGGGCTTCCCCAAGAACAAGGGCATGCGGATCGATCTTGTGTACGGCAACGAGTCGTTCGCCAAGGCGGTGTCCGACTCGTACGTCGACCGCGAGGAACGCAAGGGCAAGGGTGCCTCCGACCACGCACCGGTCGTGGTGGACCTGGGGCTGTGAGCTTTCCCCCGGGAGGGGCCATACCTAGCCAGATCTAGCCCGTCCGGCGTTTGAGGACGAGCCGCGAAGCGGCGATACGGGGGTCCAGGGGGCGGAGCCCCCTGGTTACGGGAAGGGGCGGGCTTGGGGAGCTCCCAGCCGGGCCCCCTACCCCACCAGCTCCCCCAACTCCACCGACCGAGCCAGCGCAGCCAACCCCGCATCGCCCGGATGCAGATGATCCCCACTGTCATACGCGGGCAACAGCCGAGCCGGCCGCTCCGGATCCCGCAGGGCAGCGTCGAAGTCGAGCACAGCGTCGAAGTCACCGCTCCCACGCAAGTAGGAGTTGACCTTCACCCGCTCCGCGTCCACCGCGGAAGTGCAACGAGCCTCCCCCTCACAAGGCACAACAGTCGCAGCGACGACCCGCACCCCCCGCTCCCGCCCCCGCAGAGCGATCTCCCGCAACCCGGCGACGACCTCCTCCGCCGAAGCCCCCCACCGCACATCGTTGACACCCTCGAAGACGACCACCGTCCGCACGGACGTCTGCGCGAAGACGTCCCGGTCGAGCCGGTGCAGCGCGCTCACCCCGCCGGTGTCGGTGGAGACGCCGTCCCCGGGATAGCGGTCGGCCACGACCCGGTTCGCGGAGATGCCCTGGTTGAGGACGCCGTAGCGCGGCACCCCATCGTCGGGGTCCTGGGCGAGCAGCCGCCGCGCCAACTCGTCCGGCCAGCGGCGGTTGGTGTCGGGCGTGGAGCCGACGCCGTCCGTGATGGAGTCGCCGAGCAGCACCACGGACCCGGCGCCGCCCCCGACGTCGACGCCGGTGAGCAGCGGCCACGTCTTCAACGTGGAGGTGTACGCGGCCCCGGAGCCGTCCGCCGCGTGGTCCCCGGGCCCGCTGACGTACGACGTCTGGAGGGCCGCGCTGTGCACGGGCGTCGAGGCCACCTTCCCCGGCAGATGGAAGCTGACGAGCAGGTTCGCGTCCGGCGGCACCGCGAACCGCAGCGGGTCGCTGAACGCCTGCGCCCCGGCGGGGATCTCGGTCCCCGAGGCTCCGCCGAACCGCAGCGCCACCGGCGCGCCCCGCGCCCCCGCGCCCGCCTCCTGCACGGCGACCGTGGCACTGCCGATCCTGACCGGCGTCCCCGCGAAGGTGTTGTCGAGCCGGATCCGCACCCGCGGCCCCCCGGTGCGGGTGTGCACGACGAGCCGTACCGTCCGGTCCTCCCAGGGACCCACCGCGGTGTACCCCGCCGTCGAGGCCGACCAGCTCCCCGTCCACCCCTTGGCCTCGCCCCGCACCGACAGGGCGAACACATGCAGGTCGGCGCCCGCGCCCGGGTCCGGGGGCAGCACCACCGAGGCCACCTCACGCCCGCGCGCGAGCGGCACGGTGACCACGTACAGCTTTGCCTTCTCGGCGAGTTGGCCGCCGGGGGTGTTGATGTGCGGCAGCGCCACGGACTTGGTGGCGAGCGGGCCGCCGCGCCAGTCCGGCGCGGTGAGGCGGAAGGCGGCGCGCGACCCGTCCCGGTAGCGCACACTGCCCGTGCCGGTCGCCTCCCCGCCGGTGCCCGCCACCAGGAACGCCAGCGCGTCCCCGCGCCCGCGCACCCGCACCGCCTGCCCGTCCGCACGCACGTTGTCCGGCTCGCCCGCCGCCCGGTCCGGCCAGGCCAGCCGGGCGCCGTCGACGCCCAGGGCGCGGCCCGGCGTCCAGCCCGCCGCCGCCAGGTCCCGCGCCGACAGCGAGCCGCCCGAGCCGTCGAAGTCCGCGTCGGCGGGGCGCGCGTCGTCGCTGACGGCCCGGTTGTCGAACAGCCGCTCCAGGGGGAGCGGTTCGGCGGCCGAGGGCCTCGGTGCGGCCTCCGCCGCGGCCACCGGCGCGAGGCCGGTGAGCAAGGCGAGTACGGCTGCGGTTCCCCAGATACGTCTTCGCACGACGAACCCTTCTCACGGCGGGCGTTGCGACGGACGGTGCGTGATGAAACTAAAGAGCAGTCAGATGCCCGTCAATGAACGCGACATGGACGGCGGATTGTCGCTCCGGGGGCGGCGGACCGAGGCCCCCGCACCCCCACCCGCACGCCAGTGCCAGGATGGCCCCATGCATCTTTACGATGAGCGCCTGACCGTCCCGGCCGTGTGGTGGTTCCTCGTCGTGTTGGGCGGCTGTCTCTTCGGCGGTCTGCTGCTGCCCTTCGGGCCCGTCGCCGCCGCGGCCGGCGTCGTCCTCGTGGGCGCCGTGTTCGGCCCGCTGGTTCACCGCTACGGCTCGGCCCGCATCGTCGTGACGCCCGGCACGCTGCTCGTGGGCGACCGGGCCATCCCGATCGACGACCTCGGCACCACCGAGATCCTCGACGCGGGCGAGGCCTTCGAGTGGCGCACGTACAAGGCGAACGCGTACGCCCTGCTCCTGCTGCGCGGCTACGTCCCCACCGCGCTGCGCGTGGAGCTGCGCGGCCCGCACCACCGCGCCCCCTATCTCTACCTCTCCACCCGCCGCCCGATGAACCTGGCCACGATCCTGGCCTTCACCCGCCGCTGACCAGCGGGAACGAGCAAGCCGCGATTCACCTGATTCCGTGTGCAACTGCCGCAAGATACATTCCTTGGAACGCGGATCCGCCGTCCGGCCGCCCCGGCCCGCCCGGGGACGCGGCCCGGGCACCCCACGGAGAGGCCGGTCATGAACATTCCGTTCCTGGACAAGTGGCGCAAGCGGCACCCGAGCGAGCCGGGCCTCAAGCTCGCCGCCGTCTTCGAGGAGGACCCGGACGGGGTGGCCGAGCTGCTTTCCGAGTGCGAGCTGCTGCGCTCGCAGGCGGGCACCGCGGGGCTCGCGCTCGACGACTCCCCGGCCTCCCTGGCGGCCCTCGACCAGCTCCCGCCGCGCTGGCGCGACGACGCGGAGACGCTGCCCTGGCTCGGCAACGACGCGGGGCTCTACCTGGGCACGGTGATCGTACGGACGGTGCCCGGCGCGGTCTGGCAGGTGCTGCCCGGCGGCACCCCGGTGGTGCGGCTCGCCTCGGGCCGGGAGATCCAGGTGGTCGCCGCGGGGCTCGACTGGGCGGTCCAGGGCACCCCCGAGTTGTCTCAGGTCTACGCGGAGGCGTCGGAGACGTAGCCGCCAGGCAACGTAGCCTCAAATACGGTTAATGCCCATAAGTGCGTGTCGTCCAATAAGTCCCGTTTTCGCGTGGATAGTTTGCGCTGACCGACACCGCGATGAGTGGGCAGGTCTGGGCATGGCCGTCGATCCGTTGATCGAGCTGCGTGACGTGAACAAGTACTACGGAGAGCTGCATGTCCTCCAGGACATCGACCTCACCGTCGGCAAGGGGGAGGTGGTCGTGGTCATCGGCCCTTCGGGGTCGGGAAAATCAACGCTCTGCCGGACGATCAACCGTCTTGAGACCATCCAGTCGGGCCTGATCCGTCTGGACGGGCAGCCGCTGCCCGAGGAGGGCAAGGAGCTCGCGCGGCTCCGCTCCGAAGTGGGCATGGTCTTCCAGTCGTTCAATCTCTTCGCGCACAAGACCGTGCTGCAGAACGTCTCCATGGGCCAGGTGAAGGTCAGGGGCCGCAAGAAGGACGAGGCGGACCAGCGCTCCCGGGAGCTGCTCGAACGCGTCGGTCTCGCCTCGCAGGCCGACAAGTACCCGGCGCAGCTCTCCGGCGGCCAGCAGCAGCGCGTGGCCATCGCCCGCGCGCTGGCCATGGACCCCAAGGTCATGCTCTTCGACGAGCCGACGTCGGCCCTCGACCCGGAGATGATCAACGAGGTCCTCGAGGTCATGCAGCAGCTCGCCCGGGACGGCATGACCATGGTCGTCGTCACCCACGAGATGGGCTTCGCCCGGTCGGCCGCCAACCGCGTGGTCTTCATGGCCGACGGCCGCGTCGTGGAGGACCGCGCCCCCGAGGACTTCTTCACCCACCCGGAGAGCGAGCGCGCCAAGGACTTCCTCTCCAAGATCCTCAAGCACTGACGGGGGGCTGAGTGAGCATGCTCCGTACGACACGTCTGTTCGCCGCGCTCGTCCTCGCCGCGCTCGCCACTGCCGCGTGCGGCAAGGAGGGCAGCCCGCCGACGAAGGGCCCAGCGGCGGGGCAACTGCCGAAGTACCAGGTGGCGCAGGGCTTCGAGCTGCCGAAGTCCGGCACCTGGCGCAAGGCGGAGAGGCGCGGCCGCTTCGTCGTCGGCGTCAAGGAGGACCAGCCCTACCTCGGCGAGAAGGACCCGGCGAGCGGCCGCTACACCGGCTTCGACATCGAGATCGCCAAGATGGTCTCGGCCTCCCTGGGCATGGACCCCGGGAAGATCTCCTTCAAGACGATCGCGTCCGCCAACCGCGAGACCGCCCTGCAGAACGGGCAGATCGACTACTACGTCGGCACCTACACCATCAACGACCTCCGCAAGAAGCTCGTCGGCTTCGCGGGCCCGTACTACATGGCAGGGCAGGGCCTGCTCGTGCGGCACGACGAGGACGACATCAAGGGCCCGCGGGACCTGAACGGAAAGCGCGTGTGCTCCGCCGCGGGCTCCACGCCGTACCAGCGCATCAAGCAGGACTACCCGAAGGCGACGCTCGTCGCGTACGACACGTACTCCGTGTGTGTCGACAATCTGCTGACCTATCAGGTCGACGCCGTCACCACCGACGACGCGATCCTCATCGGGTACGCGGCCAAGCTGCCCGACGAACTCAAGCTGGTCGGCAAGCCCTTCTCCGAGGAGCCCTACGGCATCGGCGTCCCGCGCGGCGACAACACGCTGCGGTTCGCCATCGACGACGCCCTCGCCGCCCGGGAGAAGGACGGCGACTGGAAGAAGGCGTACGAGGCCACCCTCGGGCTCTCCGGCGTCCCGGCGCCGAAGCCGCCCGCCATCGACCGCTACCCGGCGAGCTGAGGAGGCGTCGTGGACGTACTGACAGACAACTTCTCCACGTTCGGGGACGGCTTCCTCGGCACCGTCGAACTCACCGTGTACGCCTCGCTGCTCGCGCTCGCGCTCGGGTTCGTCATGGCGTCCTTCCGGGTCGCGCCCGTCGGGTCGTTCCGGGTGTTCGGCGCGGTGTGGGTGGCGGTGCTCCGCAACACGCCGCTGACGCTGCTGTTCTTCGCGGTGCTGCTCGGCCTGCCGCGGTTCGGACTCGTGCTGCCCTTCGAGGTGTTCGCCGTGCTCGCGCTCGGCTGTTACACCTCGGCGTTCATCTGCGAGGCCCTGCGCTCGGGCATCAACACCGTGCCCACGGGGCAGGGCGAGGCGGCCCGCAGCCTCGGCATGACCTTCAGTCAGACCCTGTCCGGAGTGGTGCTTCCGCAGGCCTTCCGGTCGGTGATCTCGCCCGTCGGCTCCACGCTCATCGCCCTCGCCAAGAACTCCGCCATCGCGGGCGCGTTCAGCGTCACCGAACTCCTCGGCACGTACAAGACCCTCGGCGAACTCGGCTACAGCATCATCTGGACCTTCGTCTGGATCGCCCTCGGCTACCTGATCATCACCCTCGCCATCAGCGCCGTCTTCAACATCCTCGAGAAGCGCTGGGGAGTCGCCCGATGACCACCACCGCCCACGCTCCCCAAGCCACCGCCCTCTACGACATCCCGGGCCCCAGGACCCGCCGCAGGCACCTGCTCTACGGCGTCGTCTCCACCGCGCTCATCGTCGGCCTCGTCGGCTGGGTCCTGTATCTGCTGTTCGACACCGACCAGTTCACCGCGACCAAGTGGACGCCGTTCGAGTACAAGGGCATCCAGGAACTGCTCCTTCGCGGGCTCGGCAACACGCTGAAGGCCTTCGCGATCGCCGCCGCGCTGTCGCTCGCGCTCGGCGGGCTGCTCGCCACCGGGCGGCTTTCGGACCATCGCGTGGTGCGCTGGGTGGCCACGCTGCTCGTGGAGTTCTTCCGCGCGATGCCCGTGCTCGTGATGATCTTCTTCGTCTTCGTGGCGCTGAAGGTCCAGCCGCTGCCGGCGCTGGTCGCCGGGCTCACGCTCTACAACGGTTCCGTGCTCGCCGAGGTGTTCCGCTCCGGCGTCAACTCGGTCGAGCGCGGGCAGAGGGAGGCCGCTTACGCCCTTGGCATGAGAAAGACCCAGGTCATGTCGTACGTCCTGGTGCCGCAGGCGGTGCGGGCCATGTTGCCCGCCATCATCAGCCAGTTGGTCGTGGCCCTGAAGGACACCTCGCTCGGCTATCTGATCACCTATGAGGAGTTCCTCCATGCCGGGAAGCTCATCGCGTCGAATCTCGACTACGATTTGCCTTTCATCCCCGTGGTCATGGTGATCTCACCGATCTACATCGGGATGTGCATGCTGCTTTCGTGGTTCGCCTACTGGGTGTCCAAGCGACAGCAGCGCAGTCCCAAGACAGAGGCCGTGGAAGTCGCCCCGGCTGAACCAGGGACGCTGCTGCCGGGCGGGGGTCCCCCCAGGGCCCCCGGCCCCTGACGGGAGCAGCAGCAGGAGGGCCAGGCCCGCCCGGCAGCAGCCGGAGATCACTGCTCGCGCAGGGGCACCGACACGTACGACGGGTCGGCGCTCGGCGAGGAGAAGGTCAGCTGCGCGCCGGACGGGTTGTGCTCGACATAGAGCGGGTCGACCGTGTCGACGACCAGGGCGAGCCGGTGCCCTGCCGGGACGTCATAGGCCGTGGAGAACAGCTCCAGGTCGACGGCGAACGGCTCGCCGGGGGTCTTGCCGTGGAAGGTGTACGGCGCGTTGCTGACCAGCTTGCCGAGGCCGAGCGGGCCCACGTCGTAGAGGTAGGCGACGAGGGTTCCGCTCTCCTTGGTGCTGGTGAGCGTGGTGTGCAGCTTCGCGGTGCCGCGCACGCGCCGGTCCCGCTCGGCCCGCTCGGACTGCCATACCGCCGCGTACCTGCGCGGAAGCAGCGGCATCGACGCCATCGGCGGGATCTTCAGGAACTGGTCGAGGGTGTTGGACAGCATCACGATGCCGCCGTTTGCGCCGGAGTCGACGTTCGCGCGGATGGTGGTGGAGCCCGCGAGGTCGATCTTCTTCTTTGTGGCGCCGACCGACTTCCAGTCCGGATAGCCCTCGTAGCCGCCCGTGGAACGGGACTTGAGCTGGACGGGCTGCTCCTGGTCGATGCCGTTCTTCTCGCCCTTGAGGTAGCGGTCGAACCAGCGCCGGGTGTTCGTCCAGGTGTCGTTGGGCAGGCCGAGCAGGCCGGTCGCCTCGGCGGTCGCGTGGTCGCCGGGGCGGAACTCCAGGCGCTTGGGTCCGGTCAGCTTCTCGTAGAAGCTCGCGTACTGGTTGGGCGGGAAGATGGTGTCGCCCCAGGCGTTGGCGAGCAGGATCGCGGCGCCGTTCTTGTTGAGGCGGTCCACATAGGTGGCGGGGGAGCGCTTGCTGCCCCACGCGATCATCTCGTCCTCGCTGTCGAGGTTCGAGCCGAGGAAGTCCTTGAGGATGCGCTGGAGTTCGGCGCTGGGGCGTCCTGTGAGGTAGCCCGCGCCGCCGAGCAGGGCGCCCGCCTGGGCGTGCTGGGTGCGGCCGCTGTAGATCGAGTCGACGAGGTCGCCCCAGCCGCTCATCGCGCCGACCGCCTTGACGCGCTTGTCGTGCGCGGCGGCCAGCAGGCTGATGCCCGCGCCGTAACTGACGCCCGCCATACCGACCTTCGCGGGGTCGGCGGGCGTGTTCTTCAGGGTCCAGCCGATGACCTTGGAGGCGTCGGCGATGTCCTCGGGGCCGCCGACCTCGATCTCGCCGCCGGACTCCCAGAAGCCGCGGGAGTTGTAGCTGACGACGACATAGCCGGCCGCGGCGAGCTTCTTGGCCTGCGCGATGTATTCGATCTGCGGCATGGCCCAGCTCGTGGGCAGCACGATCACGGGGTACGAACTGTCCGCCTTCGCGCCCGCGGGTGTGACGACGTTGGCCTTGAGGACGGTGCCGCCGTCGCCGGGGATGTCGACGAAGCGCACGCTGGCGGTTGCCGCCGCGGCGGGGCGTTCGGCGGGTGCGGCCTGGGCCGCGGGCGCAAGCCCGAAGGCGGCGCCCGCGATCAGGGCGGCGGAGACGGCCCCCGCGGTCGTGGACCGCAGGGACTGGTGGGGGTCTCGCACGGGTCACTTCCTCACTTGTTGAAAGTGCAAAGTGACCGAACGGTAACCGCGGTTCTTTACCGGGGGTAACCCGTCGATAAGTTACGCCCCGGTAACGATTGTTGACGCGAGTGTCATCTGGGGCTTCCGGTTTCGGTGCGCCAGTTGGTGCGTCAGGAGGTCTGCTTCAGCGCGCTCTTGGCCTGCCAGTCCGCCCAGGACAGGTTCCACAAGCCGTAGCCGTTGCCCGGGTCCGGCGTGCCCTTGGAGCCGGAGCCCGTGACCTCGAAGGGGTCGCCGACCTGGACCTGGCCGTACAGCCAGGAGGCGTCGGAGGTGCTCATGCCGACGCAGCCGGAGCTGTGGTTGGTGTTGCCGAAGTACGAGGCGTTCCAGGGCGCCGCGTGCGCGTACATGCCCGACCAGGTGAGCCGCATCGAGTAGTCGACCATCTTGTCGTAGGCGTCGCCGAGGCCGACGGTCTCGGAGCGCATGTTGATCGTGCCCTCCTTGGCCATCAGGACCGACGTGCCGCCCCAGGAGGCCTTCTCGCCGCCGGGGGTGCCCGCCGACATCGGCACGCGCTTGACGGACTCGCCGTCCCGCGTCAGCGTCGCCGTCTTGCTGTCCAGGTTCACCTTGACGACCTGGTTCTTGCCCACGGTGACGGCGGTGTCGTAGTCGCGTACGAACCAGCCGCCCTGCGCGCCCGAGTCGACGCCGTTGAGCTGGGCGTCCAGCTCCACCTTGGTGCCGGACTTCCAGTACTCCTCGGGGCGCCAGTCGACGCGGTCCTTGCCGTCGTAGTTCTTGATCCAGCCCCAGGACCCGGCGGTGTCGTTGGACGTGCTGACCTTGAGGTGCTTCTCGACCTCGGCCTTGTTCTTCACCGGGTTGTCGAACACGATCGACAAGGGCTGGGCCACGCCGACGGTCTTGAGGTTGCTGCCCGGCGTGATCGTGACCTTGTTGACCTGCTCGGGCGCGGCCGTCTTGAAGGCCTTCTTCGCCTCGCCGCCCTCGTCGGTGGTGGCCCGCACCGTGTAGCTGGTGCCGGGGGCCGCCTTGCGCGCGGAGGTCCAGCTGCGGCCGTCGGCGGCGACCTTGCCCGCCAGCTTCGTGCCCTCGGCGTCGGCGACCGCGACGTCCTTCAGCTTCGCGTCCTTGGTGGCCAGCTTCACGGTGACGGGGACGCCCGCCTTGGCCTGGCTGCCGGTGAGGTTCACGGAGACCTTCGGCTTCTCCGCCTTGGCGTCGTCACCGGAACCGGAGCCGGAGCCGCCGCCCGAGCAGGCGGACAGGGCGGCCGCGAGGGCCGCGACGCCCGCGACGGCGGCGTGGCGGGGGCGTATGGAGCGTCGGCGGTTCGACGAGCTCAGAGACCTGCGGGACCTCAAGGAAACGTACCTCCGTGCGGATGTTCACTGCCTGCCCGGAGAGAGAGTGCGGAAGGTCCCTTTGGGTTCCCTGTCGACCGGAAATCGCCGACTACGTCATAGAGGCGTTATTCGCGGCATACGTTCCGTGGGCGCGCGCTCACTTGGCGCGATGGGAGTTGCGCGCCCCGGTCGGCGCCGGGAGCGGCTCCTGGGCGGCGCGCGTGACGTCCGCGACGAGCTCGACCACGTCCGGTCCGTACGCCTGCGAGTTCACGACCTTCAGGAGCAGCGCGAAGGAGTTGTTGCCGTGCTTGCGGGCGAGGCGTTCGTGGTGGCGGGCCAGATAGCGCGACGCCGCCTGGTTGGTGATGGCGCGCTGCCCGCAGAAGAGGAAGACGGGCCGCGCCTCCTGCGGCTGCCCGGCGGTGAGGCGGGCCAGGATGACGTACTCGGTACGGCCGCCCTCCATGCGGTAGCGCTCGCTGCCGATCTGGAAGGCGCCCCGGTCCGGGCCGGGCTCCGGCTCGGTGTTGACGCGCACGCCGGGCAGCAGGGAGTGCATGTGCGCGGCCATGCGGCGGTGCACCGCCGGGTTGCCGACGCAGAACTCGGTGCGCTCGCCGAAGCCCTGCTGCACCGCGTCGTGCGCGACGACCTGGGAGTGCGCGCCGCAGTCCTTGATCAGTGCGGCCAGCTCCAGGAGTGAGAACACGTCGTGGCGCGTCACGGTCAGCTCGGGCCCTGTCGCCTCGCGGTTGACCACGAGCAGCGACTCGGAGTTCGCGGGCAGCCCGAAGAAGGCCTGCTTGCGCCGGAGCTTGCGCTTCCACACCTGCGTACGGAGGAGCCAGCCCAGGGCGGCGCTCACGACGACCGCGAGCAGGCCGAGGACGAGATGGCGCACGTCTTCAGTCATGAGGGCGCATGCTAGCGGCCATTCGGAGCCTCGTTCGAAGACCCCATGGCGACGCGGGGGACCCGAAGTTACGCTGCGCAGACGGCTGTTGACTGGAGGTACGAATGCGTCGCGGTGTCGTACGGAAAATGACGCTTTGGACGGTCGGCGGGGTATTGGTGACGGTCGGTGCGGCCGCGCCCCCTTCGCCTTCGCCCTCAGCGCAACCGGGCACAGGAGCCGAATCGGCCACAGCGGCCGAAGCCGGCGCAAGACCGGAATCGGCCGCTTCGGCCCCGGAGAAGACGCCGGTGGCCGTCGGCCACGGCGGCGCGGTGGCGAGCGTCGACCAGGACGCGTCCGCCGCCGGCATCGAGGTCCTGAGGAAGGGCGGCAACGCCGTGGACGCGGCGGTCGCCACGGCGGCGGCGCTCGGCGTGACCGAGCCGTACTCGGCGGGCGTCGGCGGCGGCGGTTACTTCGTGTACTACGACGCGAAGTCCCGCACGGTGCGCACCCTCGACGGCCGCGAGACCGCGCCGCGCACCGCGGACTCCGGCCTCTTCCTGGAGAACGGCAAGCCGCTGCCGTTCGCGGACGCCGTCACCAGCGGCCTCGGCGTGGGCACCCCCGGCACGCCCGCCACCTGGCAGGAGGCGCTCGACTCGTGGGGGAGCGAGGACCTCGGCACGGTCCTGAAGCCCGCGGAGCGGATCGCGCGGCACGGCTTCAAGGTCGACAAGACCTTCCGCGCGCAGACCGAGACCAACCAGGCGCGGTTCGCGGACTTCCCCGCCACCGCGGAGCTGTTCCTGCCGGGCGGGAAGCTGCCCGTGGTCGGCTCCACGTTCAAGAACCCCGATCTCGCGCGGACGTATGACGAGTTGGGCCGCGAGGGCGTCGACGCGCTCTACCACGGCAAGCTCGGCCGTGACGTGGTCCGCACCGTCAACAAGCCGCCCGTGGACCCCGAGTCCGACCGCGAGGCCCGCCCCGGCGACCTGTCCATGAAGGACCTGCGCGACTACGAGGTGAAGCGCCGCGCCGCGACGAGGACGTCCTACCGCGGGTTCGGCGTCTACTCCATGGCGCCCTCGTCCTCCGGCGGCACCACCGTCGGCGAGGCCCTGAACATCCTGGAGCGCACCGACCTCTCCAAGGCCTCGCAGAAGCGCTATCTGCACCGCTACATCGAGGCCAGCCGCATCGCCTTCGCCGACCGGGGCCGCTGGGTGGGCGACCCCGCCTTCGAGGACGTACCGAAGAAGCAGCTGCTCTCGCAGAGGTTCGCGGACTCCCGGGAGTGCCTGATCAAGGACGACGCGGTGCTCAAGAGCCCGCTCGCGCCCGGCAACCCGAGGCATCCTGCGCCCTGCGCCAGCACGGGCGAGGCGGCCCCGACGACGTACGAGGGTGAGAACACCACGCATCTGACGGTGGCCGACAAGTGGGGCAACGTCGTCGCGTACACCCTCACCATCGAGCAGACGGGCGGCAGCGGGATCACCGTGCCGGGGCGCGGGTTCCTGCTGAACAACGAGCTGACCGACTTCTCCTTCGCGCCGGCCAACCCGGCCGTGCACGACCCGAACCTGCCGGGTCCCGGCAAGCGGCCGCGCTCGTCGCTCTCGCCGACCATCGTGCTCGACGGGCGCGACCGGCCGGTCGTGGCGCTCGGCTCGCCGGGCGGCGCGACCATCATCACGACCGTGCTGCAGACCCTGACCGGCTTCCTGGACCGGGACATGCATCTGGTCGACGCCATCGCGGCGCCGCGCGCCAGTCAGCGCAACGCCGCGCAGACCGAGCTGGAGCCGGGGCTTTGGAACAGCCAGGTGCGGCGCGATCTGGAGGCGATCGGGCACTCCTTCAAGCAGAACCCGGAGATCGGGGCCGCGACCGGTGTGCAGCGGCTCGCGGGCGGTCAGTGGCTCGCGGCGGCGGAGAAGGAGCGGCGGGGCGGAGGGTCGGCGATGGTGGTGAAGCCGCGGTCGTAGGCCGCGCACGGTGACCCCGGGTCCGCGCCGCCCTGCTCGCGAGGGGGCGCGGACCCTTTCGTGATGCGGCATGCCGGCCACGTACCCGGACACCGCTCCGCCCGATTCCGGGCGCCCTACAGGGCCGTCAGGACGCGCGGTCCCGCGCGCGTGATCGCCACCGTGTGCTCCGCGTGCGCGGCGCGGCTGCCGTCGTCCGTGCGCAGTGTCCAGCCGTCCGGCGCGGTGTGGAAGAAGTCCTTGCCGCCCGCGAGCAGCATCGGCTCGATGGCGAGCACCATGCCGTGCCGCAGTGGCATGCCGCTGCCGGGGCGGCCCTCGTTCGGCACCCCGGGGTCCTCGTGCATGGTGCGGCCGATGCCGTGCCCGCCGAAGCCCTCGAGGATGCCGTAGCCCGCGGTCCGGCAGACCGTGCCGATCGCGTGCGCGATGTCACCGATGCGGTTGCCCACGACGGCCGCGGCGATGCCCGCGGCCAGGGCGCGCTCGGCGGTCTCGATCAGGCGGACGTCCTCGGGGCGCGGGGTGCCGACGATGAAGCTGATGGCCGAGTCGCCCGCCCAGCCGTCCAGGACGGCGCCGAAGTCCACTGACAGCAGGTCTCCGTCGCACAGGCGATAGCCGTCCGGGACGCCGTGCACCACCGCGTCGTTGACCGACGTGCAGAGCGTGGCGGGGAAGGGGACCGGCGCGAACGACGGGTGGTAGTGCAGGAACGGCGAGGTGGCGCCCGCGTCCTTGAGGACCTGGTGCGCCACCTCGTCGAGGTCCCGCAGCGTGACGCCGACGGCCGCCGCCCGGCGCACCGCGGCCAGGGCGCGCGCGACCACGCGGCCCGACTCGCGCATCGCGTCGATGGATGTGTCTGTCTTGAGTTCGACCATGCCAATTACTATACCGGTATTTAAATGGCGTCCGGGGGTAGGATGGCGACATGGTGCGCACCCCACTGACCCCCGAAGAGCGTGAACGCGGCGAGAGACTCGGCCGTCTGCTGCGCGAGGCGCGCGGCGCGCGGAGCATGGTGGAGGTGGCCGCGAGCGCCGGGATCTCGGCGGAGACCCTCCGCAAGATCGAGACGGGGCGGGCCCCGACGCCCGCCTTCTTCACCGTCGCTGCCCTGGCGGTGGCGCTGGAGCTGTCGATGGACGACGTGGCCCGGACCTGCGCGCTGGTTCCCGTCTGAGGTCAGCCCAGCAGCTTCGACACCACGCGGTCGAGGGCCTCGATGTCCTCGCGGGGGAGGGCGAGCAGGTCGTCCGGCGGGACGGTGAGGATCGCGATGGCGCGGTCGGCGGCCGCCTTGCCCTCGGCGGTGAGGCGGACCAGCTTGGAGCGCCGGTCGACGGGGTGGGCGACGCGTTCGGCGAGGCCGCGCTTCACCAGGTCGTCGACGATGACAGTCGTGTACGGAGGGTCGGCGCTCATCCGCTGCGCCAACTCCCGCAGAGTGAGCGGGCCGGGGGCGATCCGGCGCAGGGCACGGATGCGGCTGAAGCTCATGCCGAGCGCGTCGGCGACTTCCTTGCGGCGGTTGTGGCGGTCCGCCACGAGGGTGTTCAGCCCCTGCCAGACCCGCGTGGCCGTCTCCAGGGTGGCGTCGTCGCCCGGGCGCTCCATCAAGTCTTCACCGTCGTTCTCGTCTCCTCGGCGGCCAACCGCTCCGCGGTGAGCCGGGCCGTGGACCGGGCCCAGCGGCCAGAGGTGAGCGTACCCACCAGGAGTACCGCGCCGCCGCACCCGGCGATGATCCACCAGGCCGTCCGGCTCGCCTCGATGAAGGCCGCCGTGCCCCTGTGCGTACCGGCCGCCATGAGTGCGCCGATGACCGCCACGCCCAGCGACTGGCCGAACTGGCGACAGGCCGAGGCCACCGCGGCGGCGACGCCCGCCTGTGCGCGCGGCATCGCGGACACGGCGGTGTTGGTGATCGGGGCTGTGACCATCCCGAAGCCGATGCCGAACAGCGCGTAGGCGCAGAACAGCGGCGCCACCGAGAGATGGGCGGAGTACGTGAGTGCCTGCAGTACGGCGCTCGCGGACAGCGCGGCCCCGGCTGCCACCAGAGGTACGCGGGGTCCCCGGGCCGCGAGGATCCGCCCGGAAAGCGGTGCGCCGATCAGGGCCATCAGTGCCATGGGCAGCATGAACAGACCGGCGTGCAGCGGGTCCAGGCCTCGTACGTTCTGCAGGTAAAGGGAGCTGACGAAGAGGAAGCCGCCCAGCGCGAAGAACGAGGCGACAGCGATGACGGTCGCCCCCGCGAACGGCGCGGAACCAAAGAACCGCAGGTCGATGAGGGGGTCGGTGCGTCGGGGCTCGTACCGCAGCAGCCCGAGGAGCGCGCACAGCGCCGCGATCGCGCACGCGACGACGAGCGGCGAGGTCCAGCCCCGGACCGGTGACTCGATGATCGCGTACGTCACCGTGGCGAGCAGGACGACGACCAGGACCTGGCCGACCGGGTCGGCGCGGCGTGGACGTGCGGCGCGGGACTCGGGTATGTACCGCCGGGTCAGGGCGAGCGCGGCCAGGCCGATGGGCACGTTGATCCAGAAGATGGCCCGCCAGCCGGCCGACTCCACGAGCGCGCCGCCGATGATCGGTCCCGCGGCCATGCTGATGCCGACGACGCCGCTCCACGCGCCGATCGCGCGGGCGCGCTCGCGGGAGTCGGGGAAGGTGTTGCTGAGGATCGACAGGGCGACGGGGTTGAGCATCGAGCCCCCGACCGCCTGGAGCACGCGTGCCGCGATCAGCCAGTTCAGCCCCGGGGCCGCGCTGCACAGCAGCGAGGCCCCGGTGAAGACCGTCAATCCGACCTGGAAGACGCGGCGTCGGCCCACCCTGTCGGCGAGTGAGCCGGAGAACATCAGCAGGCTCGCCAGGGTGAGGGTGTAGCCGTCGACCGTCCATTGCAGCCCGGACGTGGAGCTGTGCAGGTCGTCCTGGATGGACGGCAGCGCGACGTTCAGAGCGGTGACGTCGAGGCTGACGATCAGCAGGCTCATGCAGCACACGGCGAGGACCGACCAGCGTTGACGAGGGGTGAGGTGGGTCATGCGAGCCCCCGGAAAGTAGTTGTGTCTCTATAATCATTACAGCGACACAACTAAATGTTCAAGGCGATCTTCCGGCCCTGTCGGCGCCGTCGGGCGAGCAGTGCCACGCCCGCCGTAGTGAGCGCCAGCGTCACCAGCAGGGCGCTGACCCACAGCGGCGAGCGGTAGCCCAGGCCGGCCGCGATCGCCTGACCGCCCGCCCAAGGGCCCACCGCCGCGCCGATGTTGAGGGCGGCCGTAGCGAACCCGCCCGCCAGCGTCGGCGCTCCCGTGGCCGCGTACAACGCCTGCGAGATCAAGGTGGAGCCGACCGCGAACGACAGCAGCCCCTGGGTGAAGGCCAGGGCGACCACCGCGACCGGGTTGCCCGCCGTGAGCGCGAGCGCCGTCCAGCCCGCGAGCAGCGCCACCGCGCCGCCCACCAGGAGTGGTACCGGCCGGGTGTCGGCGAAGCGTCCGCCGAGCGCGACGCCCACCGAGGAGCCGAGCCCGAACAGGGCGAGGAGCGCGGGCACCCACGCGTCGCCGATGCCGGTGACGTGCGTGGCCAGGGGTTCGAGGTAGGTGAAGGCGCAGAACGTCGCGCCGTTGACCAGGGCGCCGAGCAGGAGGGTCAGGAGGAGCTGGGGTGAGCGCAGTGCCCGCAGCTCTGTGCGGGCGGTTCCGCTCCCGGCCTTGGTGCCGGTGGTGGCGGTGCGCGCGTCCGCCGGTACCGCCCGTGCGACGGCGATCACGGCCGGCACCGAGAGCAGGGCCACCGCCCAGAACGCGGCCCGCCACCCCCACAGTTGGCCGAGCAGCGCGCCGCCCGGTACGCCCGCGACGCAGGCGAGCGTGGTGCCGCCGAGCAGGATCGAGGTGGCCCGGCCCTTGGCGTCCGGCGCGACCAGGCCGGTCGCGGTGGCGAGGGCCACGGCGAGGAAACCGGCGTTGGCGAGGGCGCCGACGACGCGGGTGCCGAGCAGTACGGCGTAGCTGGTGGTCAGCGCGCCCACCACATGCGCGAGCAGGAACGTCACCAGGAAGCCGAGGAGGGCGCGGCGGCGCGACCAGCGCAGGCTCAGCACCGCCATCGAGGGCGCCCCGACAATCATTCCGACGGCGAACGCCGAGGTCAGCGACCCGGCGGCCGGGACCGACACCTCCATGTCGGCGGCGATGTCCGACACCAGGCCGGACAGCATGAACTCGGACGTGCCCTGTGCGAACACGGCGAGGGCGAGCAGATACAGGACGAATGGCACAGCGAATCTCCGCAACCACAGCGTGGATCGACGTGACCCGCACGGGCGACGGGCAGCCCTCGGCGGCGCGGGGGCGGACCACCGCGCAGGGCCGCGCGACTGCCGCGCGGGTGAGTGGGAAAGGGGTGATCAAGAAGGGGGGAAGCAGTCCGTGACTACGGCACTGCGGCGATCCCGTGACGGAGAGAGTGCCCGTGGCCGAGAGGGTGAAGGCGTGCGGCGTCGAAGAGCGGCACTGCGTGCGCGAACGGCACAGCTTCCGCGTCGCCGTCAGGGCGGCGCGGGCACCGAGGAACTCGACGGGCAGCCACCGGAACGCCGGTGGCTAGAGTCTGTTCGCCTCGGGACTGGACATGTGCGCAGACTAGCCACGCTTCACGTCGCACGTCCAAGTAATTAACGAAGCCTTCGGAAAACCGCGTGTAGCCGTCCCGTAACGCGTCTGGTGTTATCTTCCGGACCGGCAGACTCCAGTCTCCCAGGGGGCGGTGCCCGACGATGGCAGTGGGACAACTCCCGGACCAAGTCCGGGAGTTCGCGAAATACCTGAACGAGCTCATGGCCCGGATCGACCAGGGCGACGGGTGGTGCGGGGTGTTCTGGTCCCGTGACCCGGACGGCATGCGCGCCTGCCTGGAGGGCGCCGAGGTGCCGCCCTGGGACGTCGTCCAGGCGCTGTTGCACGACCTCGCGGCCGACTCCGGGGTGGGCGTCGCGCACGTCGAGACGGGGCGGGCGCGGGCGCTGCACGCCGCGTCGGTCGCCGCGTACGACGACCGGCCCGGTGGCCGTGAACTCCTCAGCGACCGGCTCGACCTGATGCTCCAGGAGCAGCGGTTCGCCCTGGAGCGCCAGCAGGAACTCGCGCGGGCCCTCGCCGTCGCGGCCACGCCCGACGAAGTGGACCGCATCCACCTGGACCTGGCATGGGTGCGCGACGACCACGAGCGCGCCGCCGCGCGCTGCGGTGAGCTGCGCGCCCGCATGGAGCGCCTCGACCGGACGCGGGCACCGCAGTGGATGGACTTCGGCGGCCCGGGGCACGACGGGGTGTTCCCGAACCAGGCGCAGAGCCAGGACCACCCTCCCGCCGACGCCGACGGATACGTCTCCGCGTACGCCCCTGACCACCGCACTCCCGACCACCGCACTTCCGAAGGCCCCGTCCCCGAAAGCCCCACCCCCGCCGACCCCCCACCCCCCGCCACCCCCCGCGTCCCCCGCCAGTCCGCCCCCCGCCGCCGCCCCCGAGGCGCCCGCTTCGCCGGGATCGAGGCCGGGGAGGCGGACGTGCTCGGCCCCCTCCCCGCCCCGCCGTCCGACGAGCCGTCCGCCGACGGCAGGACCCCCCGAGGCGCCCGCTACGCCCAGGCCATGGACGCCGCCCCACGCACCCCGAAGCGGTCCCGGACGGCCGACCCGACGGCAGCCGAGGCCGCCGAAGCACGTGCCACCGCCGAACACGCCGCTGTCGACGCCCGCCTCGCCGACGAACGCGCCACCGTCGACGCCGTCAAGGCGCTGATCCGGCTGCGCGGCGAGGGCCGCAGCGGCGAGGCGCACGGAGTGCTCGTGGAGGCGGCGGGCTGGCCCGCGGCCCGGCTTCCGCTGTTCGCCGAGGAACTGCACCACGCGGGCCTCGCCGCGGACTGGGCGACCCTGCTGTGGGAGGCCGCCTCGCTGCCGCCCGACCGGCTCGTCGCCGTCGCCGACGCGCTCGCCGGGGCGGGCCGCGCCGACGACTGCCGCAAGCTGCTGCGCCAGGGCGTGGCCCGGCCCGCCCCGGAGATCGCCGAGTCCCTGATCGCCCTCGCCGACGCGGGGCGCGACCGGGAGGCCGGGGCCCTCCTTGACGCGTACGTCCGCGTGCGCAGCGCCGAGGACGTCGCGGCCTGCGCGCACACCGACCCGCCCCGGCTCATCCCGCTGCTCCTGCAGGCGGCGAAGGCCGCGTCGGACGAGCGCCACTGGGACCTCGTACACGCCCTGCGGGTCGCGGGCTTCACCACCTGAGGCCCCGCCCGCCCCCGCGCCCGGCGTGCCGCTTCTCACCCGCCCGGGTGCGAAACATGATCGACTCCGCCGCGTTACGACGATGGTCTTGGCAAGGCCGTCGATGGGGCTTACGTTCGTCTGTCTACGCATGAATCTACGGGCGTAGAGGCTCTCTGACGTCCCGTCGAAGGAGCAGCTCATGGCCAATGTCGTACGCGCCGCACTGGTCCAGGCGACCTGGACAGGCGACACCGAATCCATGATCGCCAAGCATGAGGAACACGCTCGCGAGGCCGCCCGGCAGGGCGCCAAGGTCATCGGTTTCCAAGAGGTTTTCAACGCCCCCTACTTCTGCCAGGTCCAGGAGCGGGAGCACTACCGCTGGGCGGAGCCGGTCCCGGACGGGCCGACCGTGCGCCGCATGCAGGACCTCGCGCGCGAGACCGGCATGGTGATCGTCGTGCCTGTCTTCGAGGTCGAGCAGTCCGGCTTCTACTACAACACCGCGGCCGTCATCGACGCCGACGGCAGCTATCTGGGCAAGTACCGCAAGCACCACATCCCCCAAGTCAAGGGATTCTGGGAGAAGTTCTACTTCCGCCCGGGCAACGCGGGCTGGCCCGTCTTCGACACCGCAGTCGGCCGCGTCGGCGTCTACATCTGCTACGACCGCCACTTCCCCGAGGGCTGGCGCCAGCTCGGCCTGAACGGCGCCCAGCTCGTCTACAACCCGTCGGCCACCTCCCGCGGCCTGTCCGCCTACCTGTGGCAGCTGGAGCAGCCCGCGGCGGCCGTCGCCAACGAGTACTTCGTCGCGGCGATCAACCGCGTCGGCCAGGAGGAGTACGGCGACAACGACTTCTACGGCACGAGTTACTTCGTGGACCCGCGCGGGCAGTTCGTCGGCGAGACGGCGAGCGACAAGGCGGAGGAACTCGTCGTGCGCGACCTGGACTTCGACCTGATCGACGAGGTCCGCGAACAGTGGGCGTTCTACCGGGACCGCCGCCCGGACGCGTACGAAGGGCTGGTCAACCCGTGAAGGATCTCTACTCCCGGCACCGGGCCGTCCTGCCGGACTGGCTCGCGCTGTACTACGACGAGCCGCTCGAACTCACCCACGGCGAGGGCCGCCACGTCTGGGACGCCGCGGGCCGGCGCTACCTCGACTTCTTCGGCGGCATCCTCACCACCATGACGGCGCACGCGCTGCCCGACGTCACCAAGGCCGTCGCGGAGCAGGCAGGCCGGATCATCCACAGCTCGACGCTCTACCTGAACCGCCCCATGGTCGACCTCGCCGAGCGCGTCGCCGCCCTGTCCGGCATCCCGGACGCGCGCGTGTTCTTCACGACGTCGGGCACGGAGGCGAACGACGCGGCGCTGCTCCTCGCCACCGCCCACCGCGGCTCGAACCAGATCCTGGCGATGCGCAACAGCTACCACGGCCGCTCCTTCAGCGCCGTCGGCATCACCGGCAACCAGAGCTGGTCACCCACGAGCCTGTCGCCGTTGCAGACGCTGTACGTCCACGGGGGCGTCCGCGGCCGCGGGCCCTACGCCGCCCTGAGCGACGCCGAGTTCATCGAGGCGTGCGTCGCCGACCTGCGGGACATGCTGGGGCAGACGCGCGGTGTCGCGGCGCTCATCGCCGAGCCGATCCAGGGCGTCGGCGGCTTCACCTCACCGCCCGACGGGCTCTACGCGGCCTTCCGCGACGTCCTCGCCGAGCACGGCATCCTGTGGATCGCCGACGAGGTGCAGACCGGCTGGGGCCGCACCGGCGACCACTTCTGGGGCTGGCAGGCGCACGCCGCGTCCGGCCCACCGGACCTGCTCACGTTCGCCAAGGGCATCGGCAACGGCATGTCCATCGGCGGTGTCGTCGGCCGCGCCGAGATCATGAACTCCCTGGACGCCAACTCCATTTCGACGTTCGGCGGCTCGCCGGTGACGATGGCCGCGGGCCTCGCCAACCTCACGTACCTCCTGGAACACGATCTGCAGGGCAACGCCCGCCGGGTCGGCGGGCTGCTCATCGAGCGGCTGCGGGCGATCAGCGCGCACCTGCCCGTCGTACGCGAAGTGCGCGGGCGCGGACTGATGATCGGCCTCGAACTGGTCAAGCCCGGCACCGACGAGGCGAATCCGCAGGCGGCGGCGGCCGTGCTCGAAGCGGCCCGCGAGGGCGGTCTGCTCGTCGGCAAGGGCGGCGGGCACAACACCAGCGTCCTGCGCATCGCGCCACCGCTCTCGCTGACGGTAGCGGAGGCGGAGGAAGGCGCCGCGATCCTCGAACAGGCCTTGCAGGACGTCTAGTTCACCCGTTTCACCTAGGGAGCGCATCACCATGAGTACCCGCACCCTGATCCGCGGCGGTCTGGTCGTGACCGCCGCCGAGGAGCTGCACGCCGATGTGCTGATCGAGGACGGCCGGATCGCGGCGCTCGCCGCGCGCGGCACCGAGGCCGCCGCGGCCTGGACCGCGGACCGCGTCATCGACGCGAGTGACAAGTACGTCGTCCCGGGCGGCGTCGACGCGCACACGCACATGGAGTTCCCGTTCGGCGGGACCTTCTCCTCCGACGACTTCGAGACCGGCACCCGGGCGGCGGCCTGGGGCGGCACCACCACCATCGTCGACTTCGCCGTCCAGTCCCCGGGGCACTCCCTGCGCGAGGGCCTGGACGCCTACTACGCGAAGGCGGACGGGAAGTGCGCGATCGACTACGCCTTCCACATGATCGTCTCCGATGTGAACGACCGCACGCTCAAGGAGATGGACCTGCTCGTCGAGGAGGGCATCACCTCCTTCAAGCTCTTCATGGCCTACCCGGGCGTCTTCTACAGCGACGACGGGCAGATCCTGCGCGCCATGCAGCGCTCGTCGGTCAACGGCGGCCTGATCATGATGCACGCGGAGAACGGCATCGCGATCGACGTCCTGGTGGAGCAGGCGCTCAAACGCGGCGAGACCGATCCGCGCTACCACGGCGAGGTCAGGAAGGCGCTGCTCGAAGCCGAGGCCACGCACCGCGCGATCCGCCTCGCGCAGGTCGCCGGCGCGCCCCTCTACGTCGTGCACGTCTCCGCGGAGGAGGCCGTCGCCGAGCTGATCACCGCGCGGGACAAGGGACTTCCCGTCTTCGGCGAGACCTGCCCGCAGTATCTGTTCCTGTCCACGGACAACCTCGCCGAGCCGGACTTCGAGGGCGCCAAGTACGTCTGCTCCACGCCGCTCAGGCCCCGCGAGCACCAGGCGGCGCTGTGGCGGGGCCTCAGGACCAACGACCTCCAGGTGGTCTCCACCGACCACTGCCCGTTCTGCTTCACCGGCCAGAAGGAGCTCGGCCGCGGCGACTTCTCGAAGATCCCCAACGGTCTTCCCGGCGTCGAGAACCGCATGGACCTGCTCCACCAGGCAGTCGTCGACGGGCACATCAGCCGCCGCCGCTGGATCGAGATCGCCTGCGCCACCCCGGCCCGCATGTTCGGCCTCTACCCGAAGAAGGGCACCCTCGCCCCCGGCGCCGACGCGGACGTCGTCATCTACGACCCCGCCGCGACGCAGGTGCTCTCCGCCGAGACGCACCACATGAACGTCGACTACTCGGCGTACGAAGGAAAGCAGGTCACCGGCCGCGTCGAGACCGTCCTCTCGCGCGGCGAACCGGTCGTGGACCGGCGGGAGTTCACCGGTCGCGCCGGGCACGGCGTCTACACGCCGCGCGCGACCTGTCAGTACCTGGACTAGGAGGCAACACGTGGATTTCGGACTCGTCCTGCAGACCGACCCGCCCGCGTCCGCGGTCGTCGGCCTGATGCGGCGCGCGGAGCGGAGCGGCTTCCGCTACGGCTGGACCTTCGACTCGTCGGTCCTGTGGCAGGAACCCTTCGTGATCTACAGTCAGATCCTGGAACACACCGACCGGTTGACCGTGGGCCCGATGGTGACCAACCCGGGCACCCGCACCTGGGAGGTCACTGCCTCCACCTTCGCCACGCTCAACGACATGTTCGGCAACCGCACCGTGTGCGGCATCGGCCGCGGCGACTCCGCGATGCGCGTCGCGGGCCGCAGCCCCAACACCCTTGCCCGCCTGGGCTATTCGATCGACGTGATCCGCGACCTCGCCGAGGGACGGGAGGCCGACATAGGAGGTCAGCGCCTGCGCATCCCGTGGGTGCGGGACGGCAAGTTGCCCGTGTGGATGGCGGCGTACGGACCCAAGGCGCTCGCGCTCGCCGGGCAGAAGGCCGACGGGTTCATCCTCCAGCTCGCCGACCCGTATCTGACGGAGTGGATGGTCAAGGCCGTGCGCGACGCCGCCGCCGCGGCCGGACGCGATCCGTCGGCCGTGAAGATCTGCGTGGCCGCGCCCGCGTACGTGAGCGCCGACCTGGACCACGCGCGCGAGCAGTGCCGGTGGTTCGGCGGCATGGTCGGCAACCACGTCGCCGACCTCGTCTCCAAGTACGGCGAGCACTCCTCCATGGTCCCGGAGGCGCTCACCGCGTACATCAAGGAACGCGAGGGCTACGACTACAGCCACCACGGCCGCACCGGCAACCCCGACACCGCCTTCGTGCCCGACGAGATCGTCGACCGCTTCTGCCTGCTCGGCCCGGCCGCCGCGCACATCGAGAAGCTGCGGGCACTCAAGGAACTGGGCGTGGACCAGTTCGCGCTGTACGCCATGCACGACGCGCGGGAGGCCGTCATCGACGCGTACGGCGCGGAAATCATCCCGGCCCTGGCCTGAAATCCCCTGGCCGCCCGCCCATGACCGACACCGCGCCCACCCAGCGGGCGGCCGACGACGGCCGCGTCGAGCTGATACCCGGCGCCTACCCCCACGACAGCCCCTTCGCCAACGACGACCTCAAGCCGATCCCGCTCGCCGAACGCCACTGGACCACCTACAACTTCGCCGCCCTGTGGGTCGGCATGGCCCACAACATCCCGTCCTGGACGCTCGCCTCCGGCCTGGTCGCGCTCGGCATGGACTGGAAGCAGGCCGTCTTCACCATCGCGCTCGCCAACGTCGTCGTGCTGCTGCCGATGCTGCTCACCGGGCACGCGGGACCCAAGTACGGCATCCCGTTCCCGGTGCTCGCGCGCGCCTCCTTCGGTGTGCGCGGCGCGAACCTGCCCGCGCTGATCCGGGCCGCCGTCGCCTGCGGCTGGTTCGGCATCCAGACCTGGATCGGCGGGCAGGGCATCTTCGTCCTGCTCAACGAGGTCTTCGGCGGCGCGTGGGCGGACGCCTCGCACATCGGCGGCTACCCGTGGACGCTGTGGCTGTGCTTCGTCGCCTTCTGGGCGCTGCAACTGGCCATCATCCACCGGGGCATGGAGACGCTCCGGCGGTTCGAGAACTGGGCCGCGCCCTTCGTGCTCGTCGGCGCCGTCGTACTCCTCGTCTGGATCTCCGACAAGGCGGGCGGACTAGGCCCGCTGCTCGACCAGAAGTCCGAGCTCGGCTGGGGCGCCGACTTCTGGCCGGTCTTCTTCCCCGCCCTCATGGGCATGATCGGCTTCTGGTCCACGCTGTCCCTGAACATCCCGGACTTCACCCGCTTCGGCAAGGGACAGCGGGCGCAGGTGTGGGGCCAGACCCTCGGCCTGCCCACCACGATGACGGCGTTCGCGCTGCTCTCCGTCCTCGTCACCTCCGGCTCGCAGGCGGTGTACGGGGAGCCCATCTGGGAGCCGGTGGACCTCGCCGCGAAGGCGGACAACGTCTTCGGTCTCCTTTTCGCGCTGGTGACGGTGCTCGTCGCGACGGTGTCCGTTAACATCGCGGCGAACGTCGTCTCGCCCGCGTACGATCTCGCGAACCTCGCGCCGCGCCTCATCAACTTCCGTACGGGCGCGCTGATCACGGGCGTCGTGGGCGTCCTCATCTTCCCCTGGAAGCTCATCGAGACGCCCGAGCTGTACATCTACGTCTGGCTCGGTGTGGTCGGCGGGCTGCTCGGCACCGTCGCCGGAATCCTCATCGCCGACTACTGGGTGGTACGGCGCACCGCCCTCGAACTGGCCGACCTGTACCGGCCCGAGGGACGCTACTGGTACACCGACGGCTGGAACTGGCGGGCCGTCGTCGCCTTCGCGGTGGGCGGGGTGCTCGCCGTCGGCGGCTCCCACTCGGACCCGGGGAAGGGGCCGTTCCCCCGGGACGGAATGATCCCCTTCCTCAAGCCGCTCGCGGACTACGGGTGGGCGGTGGGTCTGGGGGCCGCGTTCGCCGTGTACTTGGGGCTGATGTGGTCGCGCAGGGAGCAGCGGTGAGGGGTGCGGGCAGGTCGTAGGGAAGTGGCGGCTCAGCTCGGGCGCGCGGCCGTCACCAGCCACACCCGCGCCTTCATCCGCACCCCGCGCCCGCCCGCGTACGGCGACAGCACGTCCTCCATGGCCTTGCGGGTGACCCTCGGCACGGCGGCGTCCGGGGTGCGGGAGAGCAGGAAGCCGACGGCGTCCGAGGGGTCCTTGCCCCAGTACGTCTCGATGGTCAGCGCCGTCACGTCCACGTCCGTGTAGGCGGCGAGGGCGGCCCGGATCGTGCGGGGGTCGCTGAGGGAGGCCATCGCGGCGCGGGCGTCGGCGGACTCGGGGGACGCGGTGGCGCCCTGGGCGCCGAGGAGACTCGCCAGCGTGCCGAGCGCGCGGGACTCCTCGATGTCGGGGCTCGCGGGCTGCGGACAGGCGAACACCAGGCGCCCGCCGGGCCGCAGCGCGCGGGCGATGTTGCCGAACGCCGCCGCGTGGTCGGCGAAGAACATCACGCCGCCCCTGCTGATCGCCACGTCGTACCCGCCCGCAGGGAAGGGGTGCGTCTGGGCGTCGCCCCTTTCGTACGAGACGTTGGGGACGCCCTCGGCCGCGGTGCGGGCACGGGCCCGCGCGAGCAGCGGCTCGGAGATGTCGACGCCGACCGCGCGCCCGCCGCCCGCGAGCCGGGCCGCGATCCGCGTGACCGTGCCCGCACCGCAGCCGATGTCCAGGACGCGGTCCCCGTCCCCGATCGCCGCCGCCGCGAACAGGTGGTCGTTGAGGTCGCCGCTCATGGCGTCGTAGCGGTCCTGCTGCTCGGCCCAGTGGCGGCCTACGGGGCCGTTCCAGATGGCTTCCTGGCGGGCGTTGGGGAGGGAGGCGGGGCGGGTGTCGTACCGGGACTTGGGGCGGGCGTGCGTGGTCATGGCGGCTCCTTCACCGGTGGGGCGTCGCCGGGGACGCCGTGTACGTGGTGCCGATGGTGGCCGTGCGCGGGCCCGGCGGTCGTCGTACCGGCGAAGGCAGTCGTGGCTACCTCGCCGGGGCCGGAGCGCCGCGGAACTACTGCCGCGGGAGTAGCGCGGGAACGGTCCGCACGACCGACGCCGCCGTCCGCACCGGCGCTTAGGGTGCGGGCATGCAGGGGGAACGTGTGAACCAGCGACGTGAGGGCCGACTACGTGTGGGCCGGCAGGGCGGGAAGCCGCAGGACGGGAAGCCGCAAGGCGGTGAGCCGCAAGGCGTGAAGGCGCAAGGCGTGAAGCCGGAAGACGTGAAGTCGCGAGGCGGGAAGCAGCGTGGCGCCGCCGTGCGGCCGCCGGTGTTCGACGGGCACGACCACCTGGACGACCCGAAGGCGCGGCTCGCCGTCGCCGGCCTGGCCGTGACCGTCGCCGTCTTCGTCATGCTCGCGACGGCGTACGAGGGCGGCGCCGACGCCCTCGACTACGCCCTGGTCGCCGTGGGTTCCCTCGCGCTCGCCGCGTTCGGCCGCGTGCCCCGTATCGTCCTCGCCGTCACCACGGCCTGCATGGTCGCCTTCGTGCTGCACGCCGAGCCGACCACGGCCGCGGCGTTCCCCGTGCTGGGCGCGGTGCACATCGCCGCCCACGGCCGGCACCGGCTCCTGGCCGCCGGCACGGGACTCGCCTTCCTCGGCGCGTTCTTCGCCGCCGACCCCGGCGGGGACGGCGCCGTCGAGCGGACCCTGCTGCTCACCGGGTGGTTCGTGTGTGCCGCCGCCATGGGCGTCGCGGCCAAGACCTGGCAGGCGTACGTGCACCAGACCGAGGAGCGTGCCCTGGAGGCCGAGCGCACCCGGGAGGAGGCCGCGCTGCGCCGGGCCGGGGAGGAGCGCCTGCGCATCGCCCGCGAACTGCACGACTCCCTCACGCACAGCATCTCCATCGTCAAGCTGCAGGCCGGTGTCGCCGTGCACCTGGCGCGCAAGCGCGGCGAGGAGGTGCCGCCCGCGCTGCTCGCCATCCAGGAGGCCAGCGGCGAGGCCATGCGCGAACTGCGCGCCACCCTGGAGGTGTTGCGCACCGACGCGCCCGCCGGCAGCCCCGCCCTGCTCGTCGAGCGCGCCCGGTCGGCCGGGCTGCCCGTCGAGCTGACGGTCACCGGACGCGAGCGGGCGCTGCCGCCGGAGCTGGAACTCGGGGTCTACCGGATCGTCCAGGAGAGCCTCACCAACGCCGCCCGGCACGCGGTCGGCGCCGAGTCCGTCGGCGTCCATCTCGACTACGGGGAGCGGCAGGTGGTGGTCCGGGTGGACGACGACGGGGTCGCGCGCCCCGGCGGGGCCCTCGCGCACGGCGTCGGTCTCACCGGGATGCGCGAGCGCGTCGAGGCGCTCGGCGGCGCGCTGCGGGCGGGGGCGCGGGACGAGGGCGGGTTCTCGGTACGGGCCGAACTGCCGGTGGATTCACCGGGGGCACCGGTCGAGGCACAGGGGGCATGGGAGACGCAGGGGTGATCCGGGTCGTGCTGGTCGACGACCAGGCCCTGATGCGGGCCGGGTTCCGGGCGCTGCTCGACGCCGAGGACGGCATCGAGGTGGTGGGGGAGGCCGCGGACGGGGAGCAGGGGGTGGCGCTGGTCCGGGAGTGCGTGCCCGACGTCGCGCTCGTCGACGTACAGATGCCGGTCCTCTCCGGCATCGAGGCCACGCGCCGCATCGCCGCCGACCCGAGCCTGTCCGCCGTACGCGTCGTCATCCTCACCAACTACGGCCTGGACAGCTACGTCTTCGAGGCGCTGCGCGCCGGGGCCAGCGGCTTCCTGCTCAAGGACACCGAGCCCGCGGACCTGCTCCAGGCCATCGAGGTCGTCGCGCGCGGGGACGCGTTGCTCTCGCCGTCCGTGACCCGCCGCCTCATCGGCGAGTTCGTGGCCCGGCCGCCGGACCGCGCGACGCCGCCCGGCATGGAGGGCCTCACGCGCCGGGAGCGCGAGGTGACGGCCCTCGCGGCCCGCGGCCTGACCAACGAGGAGATCGCGGCGCACATGGTCATCAGCCCGTTCACGGCGAAGACGCACGTGAGCCGTGCGATGACCAAGCTGGGCGCGCGGGACCGGGCCCAGCTCGTCGTCTTCGCCTACGAGTCGGGGCTTGTGCGGGCCCGTGGCGGGGAGCAGTAGGGGACTCCCTGTCCGGGGTGGGCCGATGATCGCCGCTTCGCGGCTCGTCCTCAAGCGCCGGACGGGCTCATTCCCCGGCTACCCGCTGAGGATCCGCGTGACATGATCCGCGCGTGACTCACCTCTCGTACCGACGCGCCGCCGCCCTCTGTGTCCTCGCGATACTCGCCGCCGGCTGCGGGCAGTCGGCGGACTCAGGGCGGGACGGGGCGGGCGGGGCCTCGACCCGTGTGGCGGGGCAGGGCGGGGCGGTCCCCTCGCACGGCGTCACGCCGGACGCCCTGCCGACCGAGGCCTCGGACGGGCCGTACTACGGCGAACTGACCGAGCCCCGGCTGGCGGAGCGGCCGGCCCAGGCGAGCCGGGACTGCCGGGGGAAGAAGGGGCTTCTGGTCGAGCCGGGGCCCGTCGACGCGGCGATGGGGCTGCGTGCGATGACGGTGACGCTGACGTACTGCGGCACCGGCAGCTTCCACCTCGACGGTTACCCGGAGCTGCGGGTGCTCGACTCGGATCGCGAACCCGTCGACGTACGCAGTCTCAAGGGCACGGACGCGATCACCACCGGCATGCGCGACCCCGGGCCGCACCCCGTGACGCTCGCGCCCCGCCAGTCGGCGACGGCGGCCGTGGTGTGGCGCAACACCTACACCGACACGAGCGAGCCCCCCGTCAGGGCCCCGCACCTGCGGGTCGTCGCGGCCCCCGACGCCCCCGCCAGGACCGTCACGCCGCACGGCGGCATCGACCTCGGCAGCACCGGGCGCATCGCGACGACGGCCTGGGAGAAGTTCACGCGCCGGGGAGCGGACGGCCAGTAGGTCTCTGTCCGCCACCGCCACAGGGCACGCCGTGCGCCGTCGAAGGATGGCTGGAAATCGTCGTAGCGGGAACAGGTTTTCGGCCGCGGGAAGGTTCCTTCCCGCGGGAGATGGCCGACGCGAGGAGGGTGCCGGTGGCCTTGGCGGCCGGGGCGCCGCCGTGCTGCCTGGATCATCGGGGGCGTGCGTTCCGGTAACACGCGCCCGGCCCGCAGGAGCCCTTTCACGACGAACCTTCCGGACAGTGACCCACGTCGCTGAATGCCCGCTTCCGCTGTGCGATCTTGTGACTAGCATGACCACCACAAGTGCCGTCGGAAGACAGCGCCAGAGGGCGGACTCCCCTCGCGACGGCACCCAGTTGAGGGCGGGCTGTTTCCTTTTTGGGCCCGCGCACCCGTGCCGACCCCGAGGGACCGGAATGACACAGCCCGCCGATCGCCGTCCGGACCGCACCCCGAACACCCGGCGAACGGCATACACGCTGCCTGTGTGTCTCCTCGCCGCCGCAGCCGTGGCGGGCGCCGCCGTCGCCGCGCTCGCGCCGGCCGACGCGCGCGGCTGGGTGGCCGCGGCCGGGGCCGGCGGCTGGGTGCTGCTGGCCGTCGTGGTGTGCGTCGGGCTCAGGACGGCGGGCGGGCTGCGGACGCGGCTCGCCGACGCCGAGGGTGAACTGCTCGGCGTGCGCGGCCAGTTGGACCACCGCACCGCCGAGGACATGGGCCTGGCCCAGGTGACCCTGCCCGGGGTGGCGCGCATGGTGCGCGAGGGCGCCGCTCCCGACGACGTGCTGCGCCAGACCCGGCAGCCCGCGCTGCCGTCCCAGGCCGAACTGCTGCGCGTCTGTGTGACCGCGCTCGCCGACGCCGAACAGCGCGCCGCCGCCGCCACCGCGGCCGAGCGGCGCGCCGCCGACGACCTGGCCCGCGTCGCCGGAGACGTACGACTCCTTGCGACCGAGACGCTCCCGGACGTCGTCGCCACCCTGCGCGGCGGCGCCTCCGTGGACCGCGTCCTCGCGGGCATACGCTGGCCCGAGGACCCAGTGCTGCGCGAGCTGACCGAGGCCGCCGTGCGCGAACTCGCCCTCAGCGAGCGGCGCGCCGCCGCCGCGCAGGCCGCGAGCGCCAAGGCCCTCAGCCGCGTCCAGGCCAAGTCCGTGAGCATGCTGGCCGACCTGCGCGACATGCAGGACCGGCACGGCGAGGAGGTCTTCGGCGACCTGCTCCGGCTCGACCACAGCACCTCGCAGCTCGGCCTCATGACCGACCGCCTCGCGCTCCTCATGGGCGGCCGCTCCAGCCGCGCCTGGAACAAGCCCATCGTGATGGAGTCCATCCTGCGCGGCGCCGTCGGCCGCATCGCCGCCTACCAGCGGGTGCGGCTGCACTGCTCGACCCGGGTCGCCGTCGTCGGCTTCGCCGCCGAGGGCGTGATGCACCTGCTCGCCGAACTCACCGACAACGCCGCGAACTTCTCGCCGCCCACCGACGAGGTCCACGTCTACGTGGAGGAGTCCCGCACCGGCGTCGTCATCACCATCGAGGACAGCGGCCTCAGGATGTCCGAGGCCGCCCTGCGCCGGGCCGAGGAGTCGGTGTCCGGGCGGATGACCGACCTCGCGCTGCTCCAGGGCACCCGCCTCGGCCTCGCCGTGGTCGGCGGCCTCGCGCGGAAGTACGGCATGAGCGTCAGCTTCCGGCCGTCTGCGCGCGGTGGCACGGGTGTCGTCGTCCTGCTGCCCCCGCAGCTCGTCGCGCAGGAGCCGCAGCCCGAGCGCGCCCCGGCGGCCGACGCGGGCGCGCCCGCCGCGCACGGAGTCGGAGCCGTCCCCACCCAGGCCTCCGCCCCCGCCGCCGAGACCCCGACGGCACCCCGGCTCGCGCCCGCCGACGCGGCCGAGCACAGCCCGGCGCGCGAGCGCACCGCCGACGGGTCCGACGAGTACGGCCGGTTGCCGGGGCACGCGCCGCTCGGCGGCACGCGTCCGGGCGGGCCCGGCACGGGGGACGGCGGGACCGACGGGCGGGGCGCCGCTCTGGCCGGCGGGACCGACGGGCGGGGCGCCGCCTTGGCCGGTGGGACC
>NZ_BMNG01000030.1 GCF_014646335.1 Streptomyces lasiicapitis | reverse complement strand
GTGAACTGCTGGCGGAGCTCACGGTGTTGGTGAGCCGTTACCGTACGCATGAGAGTCTGCATGGGCAGTTCATGCTGGCCCTGCACCGCTCCGGACGCCGCGGTGAGGCACTGGAGGTCTACCAGCGCCTGCGGTCAACGCTGGTCAAGGACCTGGGCCTGGAGCCGTCGGCGGGGCTGCGGCGCCTGCAGCACTCCATCCTCACCACCGGCCCCGAACCCGCAGCCCCGGCGCAGGCGCCCGAGAAGGCCAAAGAACGCCTCGTCCCCGCCGGCTGACCCCCCGGCTCCTCGGTCTCAACTGCCCTGCGCCCGCCGCGTCCGACGCGGCGGGCGCGCGTGCGCCCCGGGCTCTGGTGCCCCCGGCGGGCTCTGGTGCCCCCGGCGGCCCGGAAGGCGGGCCCGGGCGGCCGGGGGAGTCGGTGAGGTGAACGGCAGGGACGAAGCGCAGGGGCGAAGCGCAGGGGTGACGCGCGGCAAAGCAAAGCAAAGCGAAGTGAAGTGAAGTGAAGTGAAGTGAAGCAGCAAATCAAAGTGAAGCGGTGAAGCGGGCGGAAGAGATATTTCCCTGAAAACGGTATCGGGGAAACGGTGTCCGCCGATACGGGGCGCGAGCTGTGCTCCAGCGGACTTTCACGTTTCCTCGAGCAGCCCGGGGTAGCGGAGAATTCGCTTCCGGTGACGGCCAGTTGGGGCTGCCTTGAGTTCTGGTCGACCAAAAGGAGGGGGCCGGGCAATTACGGCTAGTGTGCTCGCGGCGACGGAAATCAGTCACTGAGAGGAACTCGACGAGGTACGGAGGAAACCAGTGAAGATTCAGGTTCTGGGTCCGTTGAGTGCCGAGGTCAACGGGGGATCCATCGTCCCGACGGCCGGTAAGCCGCGGCAGATTCTGTCCCTGCTCGCCCTGTATCCGGGCCGGGTGATGCCGGTGCCCATGCTCATGGAGGAGATCTGGGGGACCCAGCCGCCGCAGAGCGCGCTGACCACCCTGCAGACCTACATCCTGCAGCTGCGCCGGCGCCTTGGCACCGCGATGGGCCCCGATGCGCCAGGAGCGGCCAAGGAGGTCCTGGCCACCCGCCACGGCGGCTATCTGATGCAGATACCGGCCCAGAGCGTGGACGTGCACGAGTACGAGCGCATGGTCACCGAGGGCCGCGCCGCCTTCGAGGCCGGCGACGACGACAGCTCCGCCGGCTGCTTCCGCCATGCCCTTGACCTGTGGCGCGGACCCGCCCTGGTCGACGTACGCCTGGGGCCGATCCTGGAGATCGAGGTCATGCGCCTGGAGGAGAGCCGCCTGGGCACCATCGAACGGCGCATCGACGCCGACCTGCGCCTGGGCCGGCACTCCGAACTCATCGCCGAACTCACCGAGCTGACCGCCCGCTACCCCCAGCACGAGGGACTGCACTCCCAGGCCATGGTGGCCCTCTACCGCTCGGGCCGGCAGGCCTCCGCCCTGGACATCTACCGCAAGCTGCGGGTGCGACTGATCGAGGAACTGGGCGTGGAGCCCTCCCCGCAGGTGCAGCGCCTGCACCAGGCCATGCTCGCCGTCGACCCCCAGCTCGACGTCACCGCCGGCCCCCGGCGCAGCTCCACCTTCGACCTCTACGCCGCCTGACACCACCCCCGGCGTGCCCGGGGGGCCGCGCCCCGGCACGGCAAGGGTGCTCCAGGGGTGCTCCGGCGGTCCTCGAGCGGGCGCGGACAGACTCTGTCGGACTGCCGCCGTCCGCAAGGCGTGGCCGGCCGCGCCCGCCCCGCCCACGGCAGCCGGCGGCCCTTTTCGAGGAGAGAAGGTGATCTGGGTGCCGGGAGAGCGAGTACGCCGTCTGTCGCATGCGGTCGAGGTGGCCGCGCCCGCGGGAGTCGTCTACCAACTGATCGCCGACGCGGAGCGGTGGCCGCTGTACTTCCCGCCCAACGTCCATGTCGAACGCCTGGACTTCGACGGGGTCCGCGAACGGCTGCGGATGTGGGTGCTGGCCGATGGCCAGGTCAGGTCCTGGACCTCCACCCGCCTGCAGGACTCCGCCCGCCGCCAGGTCACCTTCCGCCAGGACCAGGTCATGGAACAGGCCGAATCCATGGGCGGCACCTGGACGGTCACCGAGCTGGGCCCCGGGCGCTGCCGGCTCCACGTGGACCACGAGTTCACCGCCGCCGGAGGCCGGCCCGAGGACACCGCCTGGCTGGAAGCGGCCACCGTCGCCAACGCCCGCTCCGACCTCAAGAGCCTCAGCTTCCTGGCCCGGCACTGGCAGCAGCTGGACGAACTCGTGCTGTCCTTCGAGGAATCGGTACGCGTCAAAGGACCGGCCGAACTCGTCTACCACTTCCTCTACGACATCGCCGACTGGCCCCGCCACGTCCCCCACGTGAGCCGCGCCGAGGTCGCCGAACCCCAGGTCGGCGTGCAGAAAGCCACCCTCGACCTCGCCTCCGCCGGCGGCGGCACCCACACCGTCACCTGCATGCGGGTGTGCTTCCCCCACGCCGGACGCATCGTCCACAAGGAGATCGCCCCGCGCCGCCTCATCGCCGCGCACTGCGGCGAATGGTCCCTGGTCCCCGACGAACGGGGCGTGACCGTCCTGGCCCAGCACCACGTCGTCCTGCGCGAAAAGGACATCGAACCCGTCCTGGGCGCGGGCGCCACCCTGGCCGACGCCCGCCGCCGCGTACACGCCGAACTCAGCTACGAGAGCCAGCAGACCCTGCGCCTGGCCCGCCAGCACGCCGAGTCGGCCGTACGCGTGCTGTAGCCGCTGCCGCTGCCGGGCCGCCGCCGCAGCGGCAGTTGGGCTGCAGTTGGGCTGCAGATGGGCTGTGGCTGGGCTGCGACTGGGGGGTGTGGACCGGGGGCGTGGACCGGGGGTCCGCTCGACGAATCGGCCAGGCGGTCCCGCGCACCGCTCGAGCCTCCGCCCCTCGCCTCGCCCGCCCGTGGCCGCGGCCCGCGGGGCTCAAGCATGGCTCCGGCGGCTGCCCCTTGCATGGCCATCGCAAGGGGACAGCCGCCCCGGGCGCGGCCGCGCCCGGGCACAAGGGCACACCGGCAGGTCGGGGGCAGGCATGGCAGCGGACACGGCACCAGGCACAGCACCGGGCACGGCACCGGGCACGGCACCGGGCACGGCTCCGTGCATGGCAGGGGGCATGGTGCCGGGCGCGGCGGGAGACGGTGGCGCGCCGGAGCCGGGGGCCGTCAGCGGCGCGTCAGTCCGCCGTGGGGCCGCGGGCCATACTCGGTGCCCGCGCTCGAAGGAGAGGAGGCAGGGGCCCGTACCGTCGCCGCAGGCGGGCGCGGGGGCCCCGCAGAGCCGATGACCGTCGAACGCAACCTGCAGGTGTCGCTGACCGCCGTGCTCGCCCTCAACGGCCCGGCGCACGACGCCCCTTGCACCCTCGAACTGCGCGGCCCGCTGGATGCCCCGCTCCTGGAGGCCGCGCTCGCCCACCTCGCCGCCGCCCGGCCCGCACTGCGCGACATCGGGCCCCCCGCCGTGCGCCACGGACCGGGCCGCCACATCCTGGCCTGCGACGCCGCCTACCCGCTGGGCGCCCTCGCCGACCTGCTCACCGCCGCAGCACCCGCCCACCCCCACACCGGCCACGAGGCCGATCACGAGGCCGACGGCGGCACCACCGACACCGGCACCGCCGCCGGCAGCGGCAGGGGCGACGGCGACGGCAGGGACAGCCACGGTCACGGTCACGGCGGCAACGACCGCGCCCGGGACACGAACTCGGACACGGACAGGGGCCTGGGCACGGACACGGACAGGGGTGGCGTTGGGGTGCCCCACCGTGCCCTGGCCCGGCGCCGGGGCCCGGTGCGCCTGCCCGAGCCGCTCGCGCTCACCCCGCTGCAGCGCGAACTGCTCGCCGACACCGCCGACTTCCCCCGCCGCCAGATCGCCCAGCTGCTGCGGCGCTGGCACGGGCCGCTGGACACCGGCCGCTTCACCGCCGCCTGGCAGCAGGTCTTCGACCACGAGAGCGTGCTGCGCGCGGCCCTGGTCTTCGACCCCCGGCCCCGGATCGCGCTGCACGCCCGCGCCCGCCCCGAGGTCCGCCGCCACACCCACGGCAGCCTCACCCGCCAGGACCTGATGGAACAGGAGCGCCGGCGCGGCTTCGAGCCCGGCCGGCCGGGACTGCTGCGCGCCGCCCTGCTGGAGGGCCCGCCGCCCGAGCCGCACGGCGGCTGCGCCGCGCCCACCGACGTCATCCTCACCTACCACCGCGCCCTGCTGGACGGGCGCAGCGTGCGCCTGCTGCTGCAGGAGTTCTACCGCGCCTACCTCGCCGCGGGCTTCGGCAACGGCGGCGAGCGCCGCCCCGACCTGCGCGACTACCGCACCTGGCTGGCCGCCCAGGACACCGCCCCGGCCCGGGACTTCTGGACGGGCACCACCCCCGCCGCGCACGCGGGTGCGGGCCAGGGGCTGCCGCGGGCGCGCCCGGGCGCCGTCACCGGCCGCCGCGGCACCGGCCGCACCCTGGCCCGCCTGACCCGCGCCGAGGCCGTGCGCCTGGCCCAGTGGGCCGCGCTCTGGGGCGCCACGCCCTCCAGCGCGCTCCAGACGGTCTGGGCGATGATCCTGTACGCCGCCGCCCACCCCGACACCCCCGCCTCCGCCCCCACCCCCGCCCCCACGCCCGGCCCGGGCCCGGGCTCCGGTCGCGGTCCGGCCCCGGTCACCTTCAGCGTCACGGTGTCCGGGCGCGGCATCGCGATGGAGGGCATCGAACGCGTCCCCGGCCCCTTCGACAACCCGCTGCCGGTGCACCTGGACGTGGACCCGCAGGCCACGGTGGGCGCCCTGCTGCGCGCCGTACGCGACCGGATCCTGGACATGGCCGCCTACGAATGGGTCTCCGCCGGACAGATCCGCCACTGGCTCACCCCCACCGCCTCCCACACCGGCGGGGGCGGGGGCGGTCCGGCGACGCTGCTCTGCTTCGAGCACCACCCGCGCCCGCCCAGGGGCCTGGCGGCCGAACTGGCCGCGCAGGGCATCCACGTGGAGGACACCGGCCCCGCCACCGGGCAGAGCGCTTTTGCCATCGGCGTGGTCGCCCACCACGACAGCACCGGCGACCTGGTACTGAGCGCGGTGCACGACCGCGGCCGCCTGCACGACGACCAGGCGGCCCAGATGCTCGCCCACAGCGCCCGGCTGCTGCGCGAACTGCCCGCCGGCGCGGACGAGTCGACCACCGTCGCCCAGGCCCTGTCGCAGCTGGCCCCCACCGACACCCCCCGCCTGCACGAGGCGCCCGCCCGCCCGGCGCACCGGCGCCTGCGCCGCCTGCGCGCACCGGCCCGCCCCGGCGCCGGGACGATCTGCCTGATCGCCCCGCCCGGCGCCCCCGAGCACTGCCACAGCGAACTCGCCCGCCGCTACCAGGGCCCCCAGGCCGTGACCGTGCTGCGCGCGGACGCCGCCCGGATGCCGCAGTGCCTCACCGCGCTGGCGCCCCTGCTCGCCGCCGGGGAGCGCCTGGTCCTGGGCGGCTTCTCCGGATCCGGCGCGCTGGCCCTGGAAGTGGCCCGGCACATCGCGGCCGCCCACGGCCGTGCCCCGCTGGTGGTCCTGGGCGCACCGTACGCAGCGGGCGAGGCCCTGATGCGCGACCTGGCGCGTGCGCTGGCCGCCGCGGCCCGCCGCGGCGGATGACAGCACAACAGGGCGGCGGCCGGCCCGGGAGCCGGGGGAGGGCCCCGGACGGGCCGCCGCGGACCAAGAGGGGGGTGTGTCTGGCCCCGGCCACCGTGCCGCGCGGGGCCGGAGCCGCCCTGGAGCAGCACTCGTGCACGACAAGCGGGCTGCGAAGAGGGTTGCAGGGGGTGCGGGGTCAGCGGCCGGGCGCGGCCCCGCCGCCCGCGGCGGTCAACTGCTCGAATTGGCGCAGCAGTTGTTCCTGCTGCAGGCGCAGGCCCTCGATGCGGTGGTGCAGGCGGTCGATCTGGCTGCCCAGCGACAGCACGGAGGCCTCACCCCCCGCCCCGCCCGGAGCCCCGGCCCCGGTCCTGGTGTCGTCCCCGGCCGCACCCCGGAACCCACCCGCACCCGCACTCCCGCCCGGGCCCCCGCCCGCACTCCCGCTTCCGCCGGTGGTTTCCTGCCGCGGGCGGGGGGCGTGGGCCAGGACCGGGTCCTGTCGGAGGATGGCCTCCATGCGCCCGCGCAGGGCCGGGCCCGGCTCGACGCCGAGTTCGTGGACGAGGCGTTTGCGGGCGCGGTCGTAGACGCCGAGCGCCTCGGCCTGGCGGCCGCAGCGGTAGAGGGCGACCATCAGCAGGTCGTAGAACCGCTCGCGCATGGGGTGGTCGCAGGTCAGCTCCTCCAGCTCGCCGGTGACCTCGCCGTGCCGGCCCGCCCGCAGCGACGCCTCGTACATCATCTCCAGGGCGCTCACCCGGTGTTCCTCCAGCTGGGCGGCCTCCGCGGCGCAGATGCCGCCGTGGGTGCTGCCCTCCAGGGCCGGGCCGCGCCACAGCGACAGGGCCCGGCGCCAGAGTCCGGCGGCCCGGGCGGGGTCCTTCGGTGCGCTGTGGCGGGCCTGGGCGGTCAGTTCGTCGAAGCGCCGGGCGTCGGTGCCGGCCTCGCCCAGGTGCAGGACGTAGCCCAGGGAGCGGGTGGTGATCCACTCGTGCGGCGGGCCGCTGTGGCCGGGGGGCTCGGGCAGGCGCCGGCGCAGCCGCGCGACGTGGGCCTGCAGTGCGTTGGCCGCGTTCGCCGGCGGGTGCTCGCCCCACAGTTCGTCGATGAGCCGGTGCACCGACACCTCGTGTCCGGCCTTGACCACGAGCGCGCCGAGCAGGGCGCGCTGCTTGGCGCCCGTGGGATGGATCCACAGGCCGGTCGCCTCGTCCTGGATCTCCACGGGACCGAGGATGCGGAACTGCATCTCTCCCCCTCATGTCGCAAGCAGGCAGTGGATGACACCCCGTCAAAAAGAGGGGGGAAGGGCCCCGTCCGGCACGCAGAGCCGGACCCTTCCGGCACAGGGCCGGCCCCCGCCGGGGCGGCCGGGAGGGTTCAGGCGCGTGCCGCTGCGGCCGGGGCCAGGGCGGCGGCCACGTCCTGGCGGATCCGCCCCAGCAGCGGGGCGGGATCGTCCTGGAAGTAGAAGTGGCCGCCGGCCAGGACCCGCAGGCCCAGGAAGCGTTCGGTGTGCCGCTCCCAGCCGGCCAGGCGGCGCGGGGGCACGGACACGTCCTGGCTGCCGCCGAACACCGACACCGCCACCGGCAGCGCCGGGGCGTCGGGCTGGGGCCGCCAGGTCTCCACCAGGCGCATGTCGGCGCGGATCAGCGGGTCGTACAGCGCCCACAGGGCGGGGTTGTCGAAGACCTCCTCGGGGGTGCCGCCGAGGACTTCCAGGTGGGTCTGCAGTTCGGCGTCGGGCAGCTGGTGGTGGTCGCGGTCCTGGCCCTGGTGGTGCGGGGCCGCGCGCGCGGACAGCCCCAGCCACACCGGCAGCCGTTTGCCCCGGGCGGCCAGGCGCACACTCATCTCGTAGGCGACCAGGGCGCCCATGCTGTGCCCGAAGAAGGCGTAAGGAACCTGGAGTTCGGGCTCCAGGCGGCGCAGGAAGAAGTCGGCGAGGCGGCCGGCGTTGTCCAGCTGCGGCAGATCACCGAGCCGGCCGTGTCCGGGGGCGTCCAGCAGACGCACGTCCCACTGTGCGGGCAGCAGGGCCGGCCACTGGCGGTAGGACACGTGCGAGCCGCCCGCGTGGTGGAAGACGAACAGGCGCAGCGCCGTCTGGGTGGCGTCCATCGCTCTCCCTGAAAAATATGTGAGACGGGGCCGCACAATTGCCTGTGGCGGCCGGGGACTTCGGTGTTGCGGGGCGCGCGGTGCGGATTTCGTTTCCCGGTGTACTTTCGGACCATAGTGGGTGTACGGAGAACCGGGCGCGGGCGCCAGAGGGATTCCGCTCGCCGTGTGAGCGTTCTCGAGCGCCTTTCAGGCCGCCCGTCCCGCCACGCCTGCACCCGCGCCACGCACAGCACAGCAGCCCCCTCTTTTCCCCGCGCATACGCTCCCCGTACCGCCGGTGAATGAGCCGCCCCGCATTCTCCGGAAAAGCCCCGCCCCCGGCGCCCGGTGAACAATTTCCGGTGCACCGCATCCCGCATACCGGGAAAGCGGAGGGCCGGGGGTGTGGCCGTCCGCGTGCGCATCTCAAGTGATCCTCCAGAGGCGTTGGTGAGGCTCGGCCGTACAAGGTTGGTGAGGACTGCCGCGCACGCGGCGGGCCCTGCCCGGCGGAAGGTGGCGCACCCATGGCAGTAACGACGCTCGCCGTATCCCACGATCAGCAGCCGGCCGGCCGGCCGCGGGTGGCAGACCCCCTGACCTCCGAGGCGGCCGCCGCCGCCCGCGTCGCCGACCTGGAACGCCGCTTCGGCGACCCCTGGGACCCGGCCAACCCCCTGGGACACGCAGGGATCTTGGACGCCGACGCCCGCGCCGTGCCCCAGGCCGAGGCCGAACAGCTCCTGGACGGCCTCGACCTCAACGCCGAGTTCGTGCCCGCCGCCCTGGGCGGACGCCTGGTACGCGCCGACACCCTGGCCCGCGTCCTGCGCACGGTCTTCCGCCGCGACCAGGCCCTGGGCACCGGATACGGCGCCTTCTCCGTCCTGGCCGGCGCCTCGGTATGGGCCGCCGGCAGCCGCGCCCAGCAGCGCTGGGCCGCCCGCCTCCTCCTTGACGGCGGCCGCCTGGCGGTGTCCTTTCGCGAACTGGCGCACGGCAACGCCTTCCTGCGCGACGAATTCACCCTCACCCCGCCCCGCACCAGCGGGGGCGGGCGGGTGCTGCGCGGCTCCAAGCGGGTCATCATCAACGCCGACCGCGCCCGCGGCCTGGTCATCGTCTGCCGCACCTCCGCCGACGCAGACGGCGCCGGCCGCGCCCACTCCACCCTCCTGCTCGACCGCGAACACCTGCCCGCCCGCCATGTCCGCGACCTCGAGCGCTACCCCATGGTCGGCATGCGCGGCTGCCCCATGACAGGCCTGGAGTTCACCGACTGCCCCGTCCCCGAGGACAGCCTGCTGGGCGAGGAGGGCGAGGGCGTCGAACTGGCCCTGCGCTCCTTCGCCTTCACCCGCTCCGTACTGCCCTCGATGGTGCTGGGCGGCGCCGACACCGCCCTGCGCACCGCCCTGCGCTTCGCCGACCTGCACGGCGTCGGCGGCCGCCCCGTGGGGCGCAACCCGCAGGCCCGGCGCACCCTGGCCGGCGCCTTCACCGACCTGCTGATCTGCGACAGCCTCGCCCTGGCGAGCACCCGCGCGGCCGGCCTGGCCCTGGGCATCACCGGCGTCTACGCCGCCGCCACCAAATACCTGCTGCCCATCCTGCTCCACGACGCCGTACACGAACTCTCCGTCCTGCTCGGCTCGCGCATCTACGTACGCGACGGCGAGTTCGGCATCTTCCAAAAACACGTACGCGACCTGCCCGTCACCAGCCTCGGCCACGCCGGGGCGGCGGCCGCGCTGTCCACCATCAGCCCCGAACTGTCCGCCCTGGCCCGCCGCTCCTGGCTCACCAGCGCCCCCGGCGATGCCGCCCTGTTCACCCTGCGCGAGGACCTGCCCGCCCTGGACTTCACCCGCCTGGGCAACCCGGCAGCCGCCGACGTGCTGTGCGCCGAACTCGCCGCCGCCCAGAGCCTGGACACCGCCGCCGCGGGCGAACACGCCGCCCTGCTGCACACCCTGGCCGGCCGGCTGACCGGCGAACTGCGCCGGCTGCGCGAAGCCTGCGCCGCCCTTGCCCCCTTGAGCCGGCACTCCCTGGCCAACCCGCACACCTACGCACTGGCCGACCGCTACACCCTCCTGCTGGCCGCCGCCGCCTGCCTGGGCGTCTGGCGCCACCAGCAAGGCAGCGCCGACACCTTCCTGGCCGCCCCGCACTGGCTGATCACCGCCCTGCTGCGCATCTGCACCCGCCTGGGCCTGGGCACCCCCGCCCACGCGCCCGGCCCCGAGGCCGAGGTCTTCACCGAACTGACCCGCCGCTTCACCCAGGCCTCCAGCTTCGACCTGTACGACACCCCGCTGGCCGCCTGACCCCCGCGTGAGCACCACCACGTACCGCATGAACCGCACGTCCTGGAGGACACCATGAGTGAACTGCTGCTGGACCGGGTCGCCGACGACGTCGTCACGGCGCTGGAGACGGGCATGGCGCCGGCCGGTGAACACAGCCGCCTCTATGAGGACCTGGGCTTCGACTCCCTGATGCTCATCGAGCTGGTGGACCGCCTCCAGGAGCGCCGCCCGGCCCTGGGCGAGCTGCCGCTGCCCGACATGGTGGGCGGCATGGCCGACATCGGCTCCCTGACCGACCTGCTGCGCACCGCCACGGAGCCCGCGCAGGCTGCCGTACAGCCCGCGGAGGCCGTACAGCCCGCGCAGGCTGTGGGGGCTGAGGGGAACGCGGCGTGACGACGGGTGGGGCGTCCGCGGTGCTGCCCGCCTCGACCGCCATCGCCGAGCCGCTGCAGGTGACACCCCAGGGCCCCTGGCACACGGTGCGCCGTGAACTGGCCGAGCGGGGCAGCGTGGTGGTCTTCGCCCGCCTGGACGACTGGCTCAGCGACTTCCAGCCCGACACCGACACCGACGGCACAGGTGCTGACACGGGCTCCGGCGCGGGTTCCGCGCTGCCGGCGCTGCTGGGCCGGGACTGGGAACGCTTCGCGCAGATGACCAACGAAGACGTACGCGGCCGCTTCCTGGCCTCGCGGCTGCTGCTGAAGTACGCCGCCGCAGCCGTCCTGGAGGCCCGCCCCGCCGACATCGACCTGGCCTACAAGCCCGGCGGGCGCCCCTACCTGCGCGGCTGCGACCAGGTCGACATCAGCCTCAGCCACACCGCCGACCTGCTGGTCGTCGGCATCACCCGGCGCGGCTGGATCGGCGTGGACGCCGAACTCTCCAGCCGCCGCCTGCGCGGCTCGGCGGTGGAGCGCCAGATCTGCACCCCGCACGAGACCGAACTGCTTGCCCAGGCCGGGGAACAGGCACGCAACACCGCCCTGGTACGGCTGTGGACCCTCAAAGAGGCCTACAGCAAGGCGATCGGCCAGGGCTTGCGCTTCCGTTTCACCGAGTTCGGCTTCGCCCCCGGCGCCCGGCGCGTGCAGGTGCTGCGCCCCGACGGCACGCCGGGCTCGGGCGACGAGTGGAGTTTCTGCACCTGGTCGGTGGCCGGCCAGTACACGGTCAGCGTCGCGCTGGTCGACCTCGGCTTCGACGACGCGGTCGACGTCGCCGCCCGCACCATGCTGGACGAGGGCATGGCCGAGGCGCTGCTGCGCCGCCCCCAGGACACCCGGTGGACGGCGCGCCGGGACACCGAGGGCCCGCTGGCGTGAGCGGCGCCGCGGCGCGGCAACGGGCGGCTCCCCAGGGCACGTTACGGGGGCCGCCCGTTTCGCAGGTGTGCCACCCGCGCGTACCGCCGCCCTACGCATCAAGCACGTGCACAGCACGAAGACCGGCCCCCTGCTGCGGGGCCGGTCTTCCTGCGAGGGTCACCTCGGGCGGAGAGGGCAGGATTCGAACCTGCGTGGGCTTGCACCCGACTGAAGCAAAACTCCGGTCCCCGATAAGCCACTCCGGGCACCTCTCCCTGCCGTCCAGTAGGGGGGCGGTTCCGGTTTCCCGGTGTTCCGTTCCCTCTTCCCTTCCGACAACAACGAGCATGCCAGCACCTGCTGATACGCGGCTGACGCCCGCCTGGCGGGCCGGTGGAGCGGTGCGTGCCGTGCGTGCGAGGGCAGTGTCAGGCGCTGGTCAGAGACCCGTGGCAGCGTCGCCACAGCGACACCCACCCCCAAAGAGGACCGGGAGAGAAATCATGACGACGAACCAGGCCACGGGGACCACCACCGGCCCGGCCGCGGGCACGGCGGCCGCGGCCGGGCCGCTGCGTCTGTTCCTCGCGCTGGACGCCGCGGTGACCGGGGCCAACGGCCTGATCTACCTGCTCGCCGCCGGCCCCGTGGGCCGGCTGCTCGACGTCGACAGCGCCTTCCTGCGCGCCACCGGCGCCTTCCTGGCCGTCTACGGCGTCCTGGTGGCCGTCCTGGCGGCCCGGCCGGTGCCCTCGGCCGCGGCGACCAAGGCGGTCATCGAGGTCAACGTGCTGTGGGCGGTGGCCGGCGTCGCCGCCCTCGTCCTGGGCTGGCTGGAGCCCTCCACGGCGGGCCTGGTGTGGATTCCGCTGCAGGCGCTCGTGGTGGCCGCCTTCGCCGCTCTCCAGCTCGGCGCGCTGCGCAAGGCCCACGGCTAGAGCCCGGATCATCGGGCGGGCGACAGCGCCGCGCCCGCACCACCCCGGGGACCGGGTGGTGCGGGCGCGGCGTCCTTGGTGTGCCCGGGGCGGCCCGGGGCAGTGGGGGCTATTGGGTGGCGAATTGCAGGAGTTCGGTGTTCAGGCGGTCGGCGTGGGTGGCGAACAGGCCGTGTGCGGCGCCCTCGTAGACCACGGTGCGGCTGCCGGGGATCAGGCAGGCGCTGCGGTGCGCGCACAGTTCCAGGGGCGCGGTGGGGTCGGCTTCGCCGTGGACGATCAGGGTGGGTACGTCGACGGCGCACAGGTCCGCGCGCAGGTCCTCGGTGAACAGGGTGCGGGTGATCTCCACGGTGGCGCGCAGGGAGCCGTCCAGGGCCTGACGGGTCATGAAGTCCACCAGCTGCGGCGACAGGGGCAGCGAGTCCGGTGTGGCCTGGGAGCCGCCGAAGAACAGGACGGCGCACTGGGCCATGTAGGCGGCCCGGTCGGCGGTGATCGCGGCAACGGCCTCTTCCAGGACGGCCGCCTCGATGCCGTCGGGGTTGTCCGGCGCGCGCAGCAGGTAGGGGGTGGTGGAGCACACCAGGGCCAGGCGGGCCACCTGCTGCGAGCCGTGGCGGGCCAGGTAGCGCACGGCCTCGCCGCCGCCCATGGCGTAGCCGACCAGGGTGACGTCGGACAGCGCGAGGTGGTCGATGAGGGCGGCGAGGTCGTCGGCCAGGGTGTCGTAGTCGTAGCCGTCCCAGGGCCGTTCGGAGCGGCCGAAGCCGCGCCGGTCGGGCAGGATGCAGCGCAGCCCCTGCCCGGCGAGGTAGGGGGCCTGGAACTCCCACATGCGGGAGTTCATGGTGGCCGAGGTCAGCAGGATGACGGGCCGGCCCGTCCCCCAGTCCTCGTAGTGCAGCTGGGTGCCGTCCTTGACGGTGAACAGGGGCATGGTGACCTACCAGATGACAGACGGGGCGGGGGGGCAGGGGAGTGGCGGGGTCAAGTGCCCTGGCCGGGTGCTCAGTTGGCCGGTTGCGCGGCCAGGCGGCGCAGGTGGCGGCAGAAGTCCGTGGTCAGGGCCAGGGAGTGGTTGTCGATGTAGAAGTGGCCGCCGGGAAAGCCGCGGTGGCCCAGGTAGTGGGGGCTGCGGGCGGCCCAGTGGGTCATCGCGTCGGGGGCCTCCTGCAGCGGGTCGCTGTCGCCGCCGTAGGAGGCCAGCGGGCAGGACACGCCCGCGCCGTCGTCCTCGTACTGCGCCGAGACGCGCAGGTCGGCGCGGAGCGCGGGCACGATGAGGGCGAGCATGTCGGGGTTGTCGTAGACCTCGGCGGGAAACGAGCCCAGCTTCTTTATCCACTGCAGCATCTCGTCGTCGGGCATCCGGCTCTGTTCCTCGGTGGGCTTGAAGAAGCCGATCGGCGACCAGCCGGACATGCCGAGCAGCAGCGGCTGGCGCTCGCCCTCCTCCTTGAGCCGCACCGCCACCCGGAAGCCGAGCTGGGCGCCCAGGCAGTGACCGAAGATCGCGAAGGGGCGGTCGTCGTCGAGCTCGTCCAGGACCGCCTCGTACAGACCGTCGAGCAGCGGCTCGAAGTCCTCGAAGGTCTCTTCCTCGCGCCGGTTGTGGCGGCCGGGCAGGGTGACGGCCTGCGCGGTGATGTCGTCGGGCAGCAGGGTGGGCCAGTCCCGGTAGATGATGGCGCCGCTGCCCGCGTGCGGCAGCAGAAACAGCCGGACGCTCGCCGCGGGGTCGGCCTGGACGGGGTGGAACCAGGAGCCTGCCGTCGACATGTCCTGGCCGTAGCCGCTCACCGGGAGGCCTCCTTCAGGTGGGGCAGCACCACGTCGGCGATCAGCTTCAGCTGCGGGGCGCAGTCCAGCGAGCCGATGCGGATGATCAGGTGCCGGGCGCCGGAGCGCACATAGGCGGCCAGCGCCTCGGCGCAGCTCTCGGCGCTGCCCCAGGCATAGGCCTGCACGGCGGCCATCTGCTCCAGGGTGCGCCCGTAGTAGTGCCCGATGTAGTGCTCGAGCTCGGCCCGGGCGGCTGCCGGGTCTTCGTTGACGGTGAGGGTGGCATACAGCGCCGGGGTGATCGCGCCCGCGGGCCGTCCGGCGGCCGCGGCCAGTTCGGTGATGCGCCGCCAGGCGGCGGCGTAGTCGACGGCGCTGGGCAAAAAGGGCATCCAGCCGTCGTAGTGGCGGGCCACCCGCTCCAGGACGCGGGGGGTGTCGCTGCCGGCCAGCCACAGCGGCGGCCCGCCCGTCCGCTGCGGCGCGGGCAGCCGCTCAAGACCGCGGGCCTGCCAGAACCGGCCCTCGAAATCGCTCTGCGCGCCCGCCTGTCCGGCGTTCCAGGCCTGGCGCCACAGCGTGACGATCTCGTCCAGGCGTGCCGCACGTCCCGCGAACGAGGCGCCCACGGCGGCGAATTCCTCCTCCGTCTCGGGCATCGGGAAACCCGAGCCCAGGCCGAGCGCGAGACGGGCGCCGGCCACGTGGTCCAGGCTGGCCACCTGGTGCGCGCCGGTCAGCGGATGGCGAAGGGCGGGGGTCAGGGCGGCCGTGCCCAGGGTGACGCGGCTGGTGACCGCGGCCGCGGCCGACAGCACCACCAGGGGGTCCAGGCGGGGCCGCGCGGTCAGGGAGTCGCCCGCCCACAGCGAGTCGAAGCCCAGCTGCTCGGCCTGCCGGGCGAAGTCCAGCAGCGGGGCGGCGGCAAAGGTGCCGTTGATGGCCTGCTCCCGGGTCGGCAGCAGTACGCCGACCCGTGCAGGGCCCGGTGAGGTGTCCATGGGACGGACTCCGTTCGGAAGTCAACTGATGGGGCGGGTCAGGTCGGTAGGAGGGCCCTCGAGGGGCCGGGGCGGTTCGGTACGGGGCGTTCAGGGCCGGGACGGTTCGTACGGCGTTCAGGGCCGGGGCGGTCCGGTACGGGGGCCCTTGAGGGGCCGGGTTCAGGCCGGTGTGGCCGTCTGGCTCCGGCCCAGCTGTTCGCGCACCGCGCGGCGCAGGATCTTGCCCGAGGGGTTGCGGGGCAGCGAGTCCAGGACGTGGTAGCGGATGGGGATCTTGTAGTCGGCCAGCCGGCCGTGCAGGAACAGCAGCAGCTCGCGCGGGCGCGCCGCCATGCCGGGGCGCAGGACGACGGCGGCGTGCACCGCCTCGCCCCAGCGTTCGTCGGGGACGCCGACCACGGCCGCGTCCGCGACCGCCGGGTGCTCGCCGAGCTGCTTCTCCACCTCGGCGGGGTAGATGTTCTGCCCGGCCACGATGATCGTGTCGTTGATGCGGTCGCACAGGAACAGATAGCCGTCCGCATCGAGATAGCCGGCATCACCCATGTGCAGCCAGCCTCCCGCGAGCGCGGCCGCGGTGGCCTCGGGCCGCCGCCAGTAGCCGAGCATGCGGGCCGGGGTGCGGATGCAGACCTGCCCGATCTCACCCGGCCCCAGTGTGTTGCCGTCCTTGTCGACGATTTTGATGTCGTTGCCGGGGCAGACCTTCCCGGCCGCCTTGAGCAGCGCGCTGCCCACCCGGTGATCGGACGGCGGCAGGCACACCGCGACGCTGCCCGCCTCGGTACTGGCGTAGATCTGGGCCAGCTGGCAGCCGAACACCGCAAGGCTGCGCTGAAGCAGGGACGGTGAGATCGGCGCCGCACCGTAGGCGATCTTGCGCAGGGACGCGAAACTCTCCGGGGTGACGCCGCGTTCGTCCAGCATCATCTGCAGCATCGCCGGCGCCACAAACGTGATGGTCACCCCGTATTGGCCGATCAGGCGCACCGCCTCGCCCGCCGCATACATCGGCATCACCACATGGGTGGCCCCCGCGCACAGCCCGTGCAGGAACCAGCCCAGGCCCGCGATCCCGAAACCCGGCAGCGAGATCAGGCTGACGTCCGTCGCCCGCCAGTCGATCCAGTCACCGCCGCCGGCCCCGGCGGCGCGGATCGCCTCGGGCAGCGTGAAGAACGTCCGGTGGGCGATGACCACACCCTTGGGCAGGCCGGTGGTGCCGCTGGTGTAGATCTGCAGCACCGCGTCGTCCGCCCCGGTGCCCGGCTCCGGAGCCTGCTCGGGAAAACCGGCGTACCAGGCGCGCAGCCCCGCCCCCCGGTCACGGGCGCCGTCCGCGGCCCTGCCGTCCAGGCGCACCACGGTGTGCAGCGCGCCGGCCGCCTCGCCGGAGAGCACCTGCTCGGCGGTGGCGGCGAACTCCTCGTCCACGAAAAGCAGTTCGGCGCCGGAGTCGGCCAGGATGTGCGCCACCTCGCCCGCGGTCAGTCGCCAGTTCACCGGCACGATCACCGCGCCCGCCTTCGCGCACGCAAGGACGGCGGTGTAGTAGTGCTCGCTCTCCCGGCCCAGGTAGGCCACCCGGCTGCCGCGCCCGAGGCCGGACGCGAGCAGGGCGTGCGCGGCCCGGCTGCTGTCGCGGTGCAGGGACGCGTAACTGGTGCGGCGGTCCTCGCAGATGACGGCCGTGTGCCCGCCCCGCTCGGCGGCATGACGGGCACACACCTCCATCAGCGTCCACCCGGCCCCGGCGGGGCCCGTCTTCTCCTCCTTCTCCTGGCTCATCTGCGGTACGCCGCCTTGCGCACCGCGGCCGCTGCCGGGTGCCCAGGGGGCCGGGGGAGTGGGGGCAGTCATCGGTCCTCCCCGCACAGCTGGCCCTCGACGAACTCGGTCACGGCCCGCACCGAGGGATGATCGAAGGTCAGCGACGCCGGCAGGTTCAGGCCGAACTCCGCCTCCAGATGCGACTTCACGTCCATGCCCATCACCGAATCCAGGCCCAGGGTGACGAAATCGGCCCCCGGCTCCACCTCGTCGGCCGAGGCGAAGTGCAGCACCGCGGCGACCCGTTCACCGACACTGCGCCCGATCAGCTTCAGCCGCTCGGCGCGGGGCCGCTCAAGCAGCGCCGCCAGATCGCCCGCCGCATCCGCCCCGGCCTCCTGGCCGGGCCCGGCGACGTGCTCGAACAGTGCGTTGGCCAGCGGCAGCCTGGCGGTGAACTGCGGCCAGTCGAAGACGTTCACCACCCGCTGCGCACCCGGCCGCCCCCACAGCCCCTGCAGGGCACGCAGCCCCCAGGAGGGCGAGAACAGGCGCACACCGCTGCGTTCGATCTCCTGGATGTAGGAGGCGTCCAGGCGGGCCGAGGCCCCCACCCGCCCCCAGGAACCCCAGTTGACGCTCAGCGCGGGCAGCTCCTGGCGGGCCCGCCAGTTGGCCAGGCCGTCCAGGAAGGAGAAGGCCGCCGCATAGTGCGCCTGCCCCGCACCGCCACGGGCACCGGCGACCGAGGCGATGGAGGAGTACACGGTGAAGAAATCCAGCTCCGGCAGCGACGCGGCGGCCTCGTGCAGCAGCCACCCGCCATAGACCTTCGGCGCCAGCTGCTCCTCGATGGCCGGCCAGTCAAGGGCGGAGATCAGCGCGCTGCCGATCGCACCGGCCGCGTGCACGATGCCGCCCACCGGATGCGCCCGCGCGCGCAACTGCTCCACGAGCTGCGCGACCTCCGCCGGGCTGCCCATGTCGGCCCGCAGCAGCGACACTTCGGCCCGCCCGGAGAGCTCGGCGAGGATGTCTGCGGCCTCCTCGGCGGGGCGTCCGCTGCGGCTGACCAGGGCCAGGTGCCGGGCGCCCAGCTCCACCAGCCGGCGGGCGGTGACCAGACCCAGACCGCCGAGACCACCGGTGATCACATAGGTGCGGTCGGCCCGGACGGTGAAGCCCGCCGGGGCGTCCGCGCCCGCCTCCCGAACCCCCGGACCGGTGCCGGTGTTGGCGGCTGTGTGGGGGGTGGTGGTGACCACGACCGGGACGGGCCGCGCGGCCAGCACCCGCAGCGCCTCGTCCACCTCATCGGCCCCGAACACCTCAAGCCCGGCCGCGCTGGCGGCGCCCGCCGCGCGCGCCGCAGCCACCGCCGGCGCCGTACCGGCCGCCAGCTCGGTGACCGCCTGCGAGGCCACGGTCACCGAGGAGCCCAGAGGCCCGTGCTGACGGACACTCACCCGCGTACCGACGGCGAACCGCGCGTCGGGGCCCGCCGCGACGACGCTGCCCGCGCAGGCGGACGCGGTCACCGCGACCGGCTCGCCCTCCACCGCCTCAGGGCCCTGAAGGGCGTCGGCAAGCGCGCCGTGCGCGGGGATGTCCTGCCCGGTCAGGGCCCAGGCGGACACCGCCACCCGCACCTCGTCGCCCCGCGGCGCCCGCTCCTTGACCGCGACCGCGCGCGGCGGCCCGGCGGGCGGGGCGTGCACCTCGAAGGCGCCCGGCCACGGCGGTGTCCCGTCCCCGGCCAGCAGCCTGCGCACATGACGCCGGCCCGCACGGTAGGCGATCTGGTACTCGTCCGCCTCCGGCGAGCGCCACTCCGCGAGCAGCGCCCGCGCCCCGCCCTGGCCGTCGCGGTCGACGTCGACGAGGGTCGCCTTCAGCTTCGGGTGCTCGTTGAGCAGCACGTGCCCGAAACCCCACAGGGCACCGGCCGCGATCTGCTCACCGCCATCGGCACTGTCGCCGGGCAGCCACTGGGCGCGCTCGGTGACCAGCCACACCCGCGGGGTGCGCCGCGGATCGGCCAGGCCCGGCGCGGCCAGCGCGGCAAGCAGCGTACGGAAGTTGTGCTCCAGCTCGGCGCGCAGCCGCTCGTACGACATCTCACCGGCGCCCGGCTGCCAGAACCAGGCGACGTCGGTGACCGAGGCATCGGTGAGCGCCTCGCCCAGCGCCGCCGTGTCCGCCGCCAGACTCAGGCGCACCTCCTGCCCGCCCTTCTGCCCGTCCTGTTCCCCGGTGGCGGCGCACAGCCCGGCCAGCGCGGTCAGGACGGCGGGCGGGGCGGCGCCGGTGTCCGCGGCCGTGCCCGCGAGCAGCACATGACGCTCCTGCCCCCGGGCCGCGCCCTGGCCGCCCTGGGGCTGGGGCAGGGAGCGGCGCAGCCACTCCACGCGGTGGACGAAGTGCGGTGTCCCGGCGGGCCCTTCGGGCCTGGCCAGCACGGCGCCGAGCACCTCGGCGACCGGCTCACCCCCCTCACCGTCCGCGCCGTCCATGCCTCCCGGGCTGTCTTCCATGAGCAGCAGGTCCACCCGCCGTTCCGGCCCCTCGGCGCGGACCCGGGCGGTCAGGCGCAGCTGCTCGCCGCGCGGCTTCTTGAACATCCGTACGCGCTCCGCGCTCTGCAGTGTGAACACCGGCCCCTGCTCGTCCAGGGCGACGGCGCCTGTCAGCGCGCTCTCCAGGAGGGCGGCGGGCAGTTGCTCCACCGGGCTCGCCGTGCCCGCGGCCAGGGTGGCGGTGACGGTGTCGCCGGTGTGCCGGGCGGCGCTCAGCAGGCGCGGCGGGCCCTCGCCGAAGCCGCGGCCGACGGCGGACAGGTCGGTGGCGATGTCCTGGGCATCGGCCCGCGCCGTCACCGCCCCGGGCCGCCCGGCCAGAAGGCGCAGCCTCTGGTCGGGGCCCGCGGCGGTGTCCGGTGTGATCCTGGCGCGTACGAAGGTGAGCACACCGCCGTCCTCACCGCCCGCGCCCGTACTCGCGTCCTCGGCGCTGCTCGCGCCCTGGCCGTCCCCGCCGCCGCTGCCGTCGTTGCTGTCGTCGTGGGTGAGGGTGCCGGTGATGTCGATGTCGGCGTGGCCGGCGGCGGTGCGGTGCAGGCGTGTCCGCAGGCGTACGGTCTGTCCGTCGGCGGGGGCCAGCGGCTGGGGCAGGCGGAGTTCGGTGAGGGCGCCGCGGGTGTGGCCGAAGGCCGCGTCCTGCAGGGCAAGGAGCAGATCCGTCCAGGCGGCCGGGGGCAGGCAGGGCCGCCCGCCGATCTGGTGCTCGGAGAGTCCGTCCAGCTCGGCGAGGGTGAACTCGCTGGTGAACTCCCATACGTCTGCGGGGAGTTCGTCGGCCGGGGTGCGGCGGCCGAGCAGCGGGTGGTGGGCGGGGCCGGAGGGGCCGTGCGGGGTGCGGGACTTGGGGATGGGCAGCCAGTAGGGCTTGCGCTGGAAGGCGTAGGTGGGCAGCTGCTGCTTGGCCGGGCGGCGGGCGCCTGCGTGGTAGGCGTTCCAGTCGACGTCCAGGCCGGCGGCGTAGAAGTCGGCCAGCGCGCGCAGGGTCGCGGCGCCGGTGTCGTCCTTGCGGCGCAGGCTGGCCAGCCACAGGTGCTCGTCGGCGGGCACGCAACTGCGGCCCAGCGCGCACAGCATGGCCGAGGGGCCCATCTCCACGAAGGCGTGCCGGCCGCGTTTGGCGACCGCGCGCATGCCGGCCAAGAACCGTACGGGTTCGCCGATGTGGCGGACCCAGTAGTCCACGGAGGCGATCTCGCGCATCCGGGCCACCTTGCCGGTGAGGTTGGAGATCAGGGAGATGGTCGGCTCGCGGAAGGTGATGGCGCCAAGGGCGGTGCGGAACTGTTCGGAGACCTCGGCCATCAGGGGGGAGTGGAAGGCGTGCGAGACCGGCAGCGGCTGCACCCGGATGCCCTCACCGGCCAGCTGCGCGCTCACGGTTGTCAGAGCCTCGGTGGCGCCGGAGATGACACAGCTCTCGGGGCCGTTGACGGCGGCCACGGCCAGGTCCGGGTGGCCGTCGAGGAATGCTTCGACGCGTTCGGCGGCGGCGCTGACCGAGGCCATGCCGCCGTGTGTGCGCACCGACTGCATCAGCGTGGCGCGGGCGGCGACCAGGGTGACGGCGTCGGGCAGGGAGAACAGGCCGGCCACGGCGGCGGCGACGACCTCGCCGATGCTGTGCCCGATGAGCACGTTGGGCCTGACCCCCCAGGACATCCACTGGCGGGCGAGCGCGTACTCCAGGGTGAACAGCGCCGACTGGGTGAACAGGGTCTGGTCGATGGCCTCGGGGTCGGCGGCGGTGTTCAGCAGCAAGTCCCGTACGGAGCGCCCCAGATGGGGGGCGAAGAGGCGGTCGCACTCGTCGACGCTCTCGCGGAAGACGGTGAAGCGGGCGTAGGGGGCAGCGCCCATGCCCGCGTACTGGGCGCCCTGTCCGGTGAACATGAAGGCGACCTTGCGGATCCCGGAGGGCTCGGCGGCCGTTTCGGGCAGGCGGGCGGCGTCCAGGGCGGCCAGGAGGTCGGCGTGGCCGGTGACGGGTGCGGCGGTGCGGTAGGGGAAGTGGGCGCGGGAGGTGTTGGCGGTGTAGCACAGGCCGGCCACGTCCAGGTGGGGGTCCTGGGCGGCGAACTCGCGGTAGCGGGCGGCCTGTTCGCGCAGGGCGGCGGCGCTCTTGGCGGACAGGGTGAGCACCGGCGCCGCCTCCGCCCCGCCGTCCCCGTCACCCTCACTGTCGGTGGGGGTGGGGGCTTGTTCGAGGACGACGGCGCTGATGGTGCCGGCGAAGCCGAAGCTGTTGACCGCGGCCCGGCGCACCGGCGCCTTCCACGGCTCGCCGCGGGTGGGGATCCGTACCGGATACACCTCCCAGGGGATGCGGGAGGAGGGGGTGGTGAAGTTGAGGTGGGGGAAGATCGTCGCGGAGCGCAGCTGGAGCATCGTCTTGATGACGCCGACGAGTCCGGAGGCGGGTTCCATGTGGCCCAGGTTGGTCTTGACCGAGCCCACGATCAGGGGGTCGTCCTTGGTGTGGCTGTCGGCGAAGACGTTGCTGATGGCGCCGATCTCGATGGGGTCGCCCAGCGGGGTGCCGGTGCCGTGCGCCTCCACGTAACTGATGTCGCCCGGAGCGAGGCCGGCGTCGGCCAGGGCCAGGTTCAGGACGCGTTCCTGGGCGGGGCCGTTGGGCACGGTCAGGCCGGCGCTGTCGCCGTCCTGGCCGACGGCGGTGCCGCGGATGACGGCGTGCACGCGGTCGCCGTCGGCCAGGGCGTCGGTGAGGCGTTTGAGGACCAGGACGCCGCAGCCCTCGGCGCGCGCGTAGCCGTCCGCGCTCTCGTCGAAGGTCTTGCACTGGCCGTCGCCCGCGAGCATCTGGGCGTTGGAGAACATCACCGGGATGCGCGGGTTGTGCAGGGCGTTGACGCCGCCGCCCAGGGCGATGTCGCACTCGCCGCGGCGCAGCGCGGTCACCGCCAGGTGCAGGGCGGCAAGCGAGGAGGAGCAGGCGGTGTCGACGCTGAGGCTGGGGCCGCGCCAGCCCAGGAAGTAGGACAGGCGTCCGGCCAGCGGGAAGAGGGTGATGCCGGAGGCGAGGTGGCCGTCGAGGTCGGCGTAGGGCAGGGCGTCCAGTTCCAGGGCGTAGTCGACGGAGCTGGCGCCGATGAACACCCCGCCGTTGCCGCGCCTGAGCCCGGTGGGGTCGATGTTGGCGTCTTCCAGGGCCTGCCAGGCGGTCTCCAGGAGCATGCGCTGCTGGGGGTCGATGTACTGGGCTTCCTTGGGGGAGATGTTGAAGAAGCCCGCGTCGAACAGGTCGATGCGGTCCAGGTAGCCGCCGGCCGCGGCCCGTATCTTGCCCTTGTCGTCGGGGCCCTGCGGGGTGAAGGCGGCGGCGTCCCAGCGGTCGGTGGGCAGCGGGGCGATGCCGGAGGCGCCGGCGGCCAGGAACTCCTCGAATTCGTCCAGGCAGCTGCTGTTGCCGGGAAAGCGCAGGCCGGCCCCGACGATCGCGACCGGCTCCTGCTCCTGCTCCTGTCCGGACGCGAGGGGGGTGGTGACGTGGCTGCTACTGCGCGACATGGCCGCGGCTCCTTCTTCTCCGGTGGATCGTGTCCGGTGGATCGGATCTACTTCGCGGGCGTCTGCTCTACTTCGCGGGCGTCTGCGCGCGGGACCCGCCGGTGAGCAGGCCGGTCAGATAGCCGACGAGCTGCTCGACGGTGGGCTCGTTGAACAGCACGTTGGTGTTGATGGACAGATCCAGGAGCTCCTCGAGCTGCTGCTTGATCCGGGTCAGCCGCAGCGAGGTCAGGCCCAGGTCGAAGTAGCTGGACGTCAGGGGCAGTTCCTCGTCGGCGTCCATCAGCAGGGCGTCCTTGAACAGCTCCTCGACGACGACTTCGATCTCTTCGGTGACCTCGTGGGCGGGCAGCTCACGCAGCCGGCCCACGAGCGTGTTCGTCTCAGGCATGAAGGTGACCGATCCGCTAAAGCAGGACCGCCGGCGGCTTGCGTGCTGCGCCGGCGAAGGGGAAACAAGCCAAACACCGGCACCTGACACGCCGCTGACCCGCCACTGGCCCCCGGACCTGCCCCAGCTCAAGCCCCGCCCCCGCCCGGGGCCCGCCCCTGCTCCAGGCCCCCCTCTCGCCCCCCGTGTCCGTGTCCGGGCATGCCTTCAGGCCGGACCGGCGCGACGGCTGCCGGTCCGGCCTGAAGAGGGACCCTCAACTCCCTTGGCGGGGGCGGGTGTTCACCGCTTGGCGCGCGGCCGCATGTACAGCACGATGAGGCTGGCGGCCAGGCAGAACGCCACCAGGGGGATCAGGCCGAGGCCGAAGGCGTGCGGGTAGTCCCCGGGGGCCGCCGTCTCGCCGAGGGCGGGGAAGAACACGGCGCCGACGACGGCCACGCCGATGGCCACGCCGCCCTCCTGCACGGTGTTGGCCGCGCCGGAGGCGGCGGCCGCGTGCTGGGGGTCGGCTCCGGCCAGGACGGCGCCGGTCAGCGGGCCGGTGGTCATGCCCATCCCGACGCCGGCGACGACCAGCGGCGCGATGATCCACAGGATGTGGCCGTCGGTGCCCAGCCAGTTGGCGGTCAGCGCGGTGAGCACGTAGCCGGCGGCCAGGGTGAGCGGGCCCGCCGCGTACAGGCGGCTGCCCAGGGTCGCGGCCAGGCGGGTGGAGAGCAGGGAGGAGCCGAAGTAGCCGCCGCCCAGGGTGAGGAAGACCAGTCCGGCCTCGGCCGGTGACAGGCCCCGGCCCTGCTGGAGGTAGAGCGCGAGCAGGAAGAAGAAGGAGCCCATGGCCAGGAAGTACGTCAGCATCGCGGCCAGGCCGACGGAGAAGGTGCGCGAGTTGAACAGCGCCAGGTCGATGAGCGGGCTGAGTCCCTGGCGGGTGCGCCGGCGCTGGTGGGCGATGAACGCGGCCCCCAGCGGTACGGAGGCGGCAAGCAGCAGCCAGCTCCACAGCGGCCAGTCCTGTTCCTGGCCCTGGATGAGGGAGAACACCAGGGCCACCAGGGCCGCGGTGGAGAGCACGGCTCCGGTCAGGTCCAGGCGTCCGCCCTGCTCGCTGCGGGACTCGGGGATCAGGCGCGGGGTGAGGACCAGGGCGACGACGCCGATGGGCAGGTTGATCAGGAAGATGGTCCGCCAGTCAAGGCCCGCCATGTCGATGGAGATCAGGGCGCCGCCGATGACCTGGCCGAACACTCCGGCAAGGCCCACGACCAGGCCGTAGATGACGAACGCGCGGGCGCGTGCGGCCCCGGTGTAGACGACGCCGAGGATGCCCAGGACCTGGGGGACCATCAGGGCGGCCGCGGCGCCCTGCAGCACCCGGAAGGCGGTCAGCGCGTCCGCGCTCTGGGCGAGCCCGCACAGGCCGGAGGCCACGGTGAAGCCCGCCATGCCGAGCGCGAACATCCGGCGCCTGCCGTAGAGGTCGCCGAGCCGCCCGCCGGTGATCATGCCGGCGGTGAAGGCGACCCCGTAGCCGACGATGACCAGCTGCGACTGGGCGTGGCTCGCGCCGAGATCGGCCTGGATGGAGGGCACGGCGACGTTGGTGATGAAGTAGTCCAGGACGGTGATGAACGTGCCGACCATCACGATGGCCAGCGCACCCCAGCCGGGAGGGCCCGCCGCGTGCGGTGGCCTCACCTCGTCCTGGGGCCTGGTCTTGGCTCCGGCGTCGGTAGTCATCGTGGTGCTCCTTGGGGGAAAGGAAAGGAAAGGCAAGGGCGGCAAGGGCTGCGGTTCGCCAGGGCGGCAAGGGCTGCGGGTCGGCGGCCGGCTGCGGTGCGCGCAGTGGCGCGGGCGGCACGGGCGGTGCGGGCGGCGCGGATGGTGCGGTGGTGTGCGGGCACGGACAGCAACGGGCAGACCCCCCTGTGCCTTGCGGGGATCCGCCCGTGTGCCGTGCCGTTGGGTGTGCGGGGGCCGTTTCTCAGGCGCCGGCGGGGACCTTGTCGAGGAACCCGTAGACGGCCCTGATCTTCCCGGCGCCGTCGGTGACCGCGACGTCGAAGCCGATGACGATGTTCTCGCCGCCGGAGGCGGGCACCAGCTCCCACTGGAAGCGGACGATGTGGTGGTTGGCGTCGACGTCGCCCAGGACGCGGAAGTCGAAGCCCTTGAACTGGTCGCGGGCGCCCGCGATCACGGCACCGATGCCCTCGTGTCCCTGTACGTCGGCCAGCGGGTCGGTGTAGGTGGCCTCCGCGGTGAACAGCTCGGAGATCGCGGCGGCGCGCTTGGCCTGGTCCGGCTCGTTCCACACGGCGATGTAACGGCCGGCCAGTTCGGTCAGGTCACTCACGCGTACTCCTTGATCGCTAACGGTGGCGAAGGGCCCGGCAGGGGCTCGGTCGGGCTCGATGCCCAGGGCCCGAAAAGAAGGGATGCCGGCCGGTCGCGCGTGGCTCCCGGCCCTCCCTCACATCACTGTGACAGAGCCCGCTCAAGGGGCACTTGAAGGCAACTCAAGGCCCCGCCCCACACCCCCCGCGCCCGCCGCGCCCCGCCCCCGCCCAGCGGCCCGCGGCCACCGGTGTCCGGGCGGGCCGATGCCGTATCTCCAGCGGCGTTCAAGGCGCCGCTGCCACGTTCAACCAACGCGGACACACCCTCCGCAAGCCCCCCGGGCGGAGCCGACACCCGCCCGGCGGGCGACGCCGAAGGGAAGGAGCAGTCAGTGAAGTTCAAGGTTCTCGGCTCACTGGGAGTCGAGGTGGACGGACACTTCCACCCCATCCGCGGCGGACACCAGCGCGTGCTGCTCGCCGTGCTCCTGGTCAACGGCGGCCGCCTCATCCCCGCCGAAGAGCTCTACGGCGAACTGTGGGGCGAACACCCGCCGGTGACGGTGGAGAACGCCCTGCAGGCCCACGTCTCCCGGCTGCGCCGCACCCTGCAGAGTCTGGGCCCCGGCGCGCCGGTGCTGCTCACCCGCTCCACCGGCTACAGCCTCGAATTCCCCGCGGGCGACCTGGACCTGAACGTCTTCCGGCGCGGGGTGGGCCGGGCCCGCGCGGTGATGGACCGGGACCGGGAGGCCGCGGCCGGCCTGCTGGCGCAGGTCCTTGGCCTGTGGCGGGGGACCGCGCTGCAGGACGTCGCCGGCGGGCCGCTGTGCCAGTCGGTGGCGGTGCAGCTGGCCGAGGAGCACCTGGCCGCCACCGAGGACAAGCTCTGGCTCGACTTCGAGCGCGAAGTGCCCTTGGCGATAGGGGAGTTGAAGCGCATGAGTGTGGTGCATCCCTGGCGGGAGCGGGTCACCGAGATGCTGATGCTGGCGCTGTACCGCTGCGGCCGGCAGGCGGAGGCCATCGAGACCTACAACGCGGCCCGCGCCCGGATGGTCGCCGAGCTGGGCACCGAGCCCTCACCGCAGCTCAGGGAGCTCTTCCTGGACATACTCAACCAGTCACCGGCCTGCGCCGGCACGGGCAAGGGCGCACGGCCCGCACCCCAGCCGGCCTGAACACCCCCCCCGGCACCCCGCAACACCCCGCCCCGCCCCTGCCTCTGGCCGGGGCGGGGTGTTCAGTCGGTGGTGCCGTCCGCGCGGATCTGCGAGAAGCCCGCGTAGGAGTGCAGCGCCGGGGGCAGGGTGACGGATCCGTCGGGGCGCTGGCCCTGTTCCAGGAGCGCGGCCAGGGTGCGGCCCAGCGGCAGGGCGGAGCCGTTGAGGGTCGCGGCCGGTTCCTTGCCGGCGGGTGTGCGGACGCGAATGCCTGCGCGGCGGGCCTGGAAGGTGCCGCAGTCGGAGACGGAGGAGATCTCGCGGAAGGCGTTGCTGCCGGGCAGCCACACTTCGATGTCGTAGGTCATGCGGGCGGCGAATCCCAGGTCGCCGGCGGGCAGCAGCACGGTGCGGTGGGACAGTTCCAGGCGGCGCAGGCATTCCTCGGCGTGGCCGAGCATCACTTCCAGCTGCTTGTGTGCGTCGCCGGCGGCGCAGATGCGTACGAGTTCCACCTTCTCGAACTGGTGCAGGCGCAGGATGCCGCGGGTGTCGCGGCCGTAGCTGCCGGCCTCGGCGCGAAAGCAGGGGGTGCGGGCGGTGAAGGCCAGCGGCAGTTCGGCGGCGTCAAGGACCTCGCCCGCCACGAGGTTGGTGAGGGGGACTTCGGCGGTGGGGACCAGGAACAGCTCGCGGTCGCCGACGGCGGTGGCGAACAGGTCGTCGGCGAACTTGGGCAGTTGGCCGGTTCCGGTCATGGTGGCGCGGTTGACCAGGTAGGGCACGGAGTGCTCGGTGTAGCCGTGTTCGCGGGTGTGAAGGTCCAGGAGGAAGTCGGCGAGGGCGCGCTCCAGGCGGGCGCCGGGGCCGCGGGTCAGGGTGAAGCGGGCACCGGAGAGGCGGGCGGCGCGTGCGGAGTCCAGGATGCCCAGTGCCTCGCCGAGGTCGGCGTGGTGGCGGGCCCCGGCGGCCTCGGCGGGAGGCGGTCCGCCGCGGCGGACCTCGAGGGCCTCGCTGTCGCTGTGTCCCTCGGGCACCGCGTCCAGGGGCAGGTTGGGGATGGCCAGGAGCAGTGCGGTCAGCGTCTGTTCGGCGCTGTGGGCGGCGGCTTCGGCCTGCTGCACCCGTTCGCGCAGCTGCCGGGAGGCCTCGCGGGCCTGCGGCGAGGGCCGCCCGCCGCCGTGCGAGCGCGCGGCGGCCTTCAGTTCGGCGCGCAGCCCGGACACGGCCTCAAGGGCTTGCGTCCGGCGCCGGTGGGCCTCCTTCAGCACGTCCGTGCGCAGCGTGTACCGGCGCCGGGCCAGGCGCCGCACCGCCTCGGGCTCGCTCTCCAGCAGCTCACGTACGTCGTGCATGGGCCTCTCCTTGGATGCGTGCCGGCAGCGGGCATCCCGCACCCGCACCCGTGCCCGCGCGGGCCCGTCGCCGGGTCCGGGCGCCGGGCGGCAAGTGCCGGGCGCCGGGCGGTGGTTGGCAGGGGGCGGGGTGCGGCGGGGGTGTCAGGCGGCGGCCGCGCGGCGCTGGGTCATCATCGCGGCCATCTCGCCGACGGTCTCGGCCTCCATCAGCTCGTCGTCGCTGATCTTGATGCCGTAGTCCTTCTCCAGGAGCATCGACAGCTCGACGACGGCCAGGGAGTCCAGTTCGGCCTCTTCGCGGGTGGCTTGTTCGGTGATCTTCTCGGGGGCCACCTTGAGCATGGCGACGAGGATCTCTTTGAGGGTCTCGAACATGGCGGGCTTTCCTTTCCGGGGCTTTCTAGGACGCGGGTGCGGCGACGGGGATGTCGGGCCAGGTGAGGGTGGCAGCCCCCCAGGACAGCCCGCCGCCGAAGGCGGTGAGCAGCACCCGGTGGCCGGACTTGAGGGAGCCGTCGGCGGCGCTGTGGGCGAGCAGGGTGGGCAGCGAGGCGACGGCGGTGTTGCCGACCTCGGCGATGTTGGAGAGCTGGCGCTCGCTCTCGAAGCCGAGTTCGCCGGCGACCGCGGCCAGGATGCGCAGGTTGGCCTGGTGGGCGCAGAGCCGGTGCACGTCGGCCAGGTTCCAGCCGGCGCGTGCCACGGCTTCGCGGGAGGCCTCGCTCATCCGCTTGACGGCGTGGCGGAAGGTCTCGCGGCCGTTCATCTTGAAGTAGACGTCGTCGGGGTCGGGTTGTTTGCTGGGGGGCTGGGTGGAGCGGGAGCGGGAGCCGCCGGCGGGGACCTGGATGAGGTCGGTCAGGGAGCCGTCGCTGCCCAGGACGGGCATGCCGACGGCTCCGGGCTCGCCGGCGTGGCCGGCGCGCAGCACCATGGCTCCTGCGGCGTCCCCGAACAGGACGACGGTGGCGCGGTCGTCGGGGTCGACCATGGTGGTGAAGGCGTCGGCGCCGATCAGCAGGATGCGCCGGGCGGCGCCTGCGGCGATGAGCCCGGCGGCGTTGGCCAGGCCGTAGAGGAATCCGGCGCAGGCGGCGGAGAGGTCGAAGGCGGGCAGGGTGCCAAGGCCCAGGCGGGTGGCGACGTCGGGTGCGGTGGGCGGCACTTGCTTGTCGGGTGTGGTGGTGGCCAGGATCAGCGCGTCCACGTCCCCGCCCCCGGCGGACTCAAGGGCCCGGCGGCCTGCTTGGACGGCGAGGTCGGAGGTGGCGTCGCCGGGCTCGACGACGTGGCGTACCGACATGCCGGTGCGGGTGCGGATCCATTCGTCGCTGGTGTCCAGGCGCGCGCTCAGGTCGTCGTTGGTGACCAGGGTGGGCGGCAGGTAGGCGCCGAGGCCCGCGATGACGGCGGATTTCATGCGCGCGCCCCGGACGCACCGGTGGTGGTGGGGCTGGTGAGGGCTTCGAGGGGCAGGCCCATGTAGGCCATGCGGGACTCGGCCATCTCGTCGGTCCACTGCTCGGCCATGTCGTAGCGCTCGTCGGGGGTGGTGTCCAGCAGGCGGGTGCCGGGCCAGATCTCGTAGTCGCCGATCTTGTCGGCGTGCTGGGCCATGCCCTGCTGGAAGAGTTCCTCGCGGTGGATGACGAACTTGCGGTCGTCGATCTCGTCCCACAGCCGTACGCCGGCGGCGAGGATCTCCATCAGGCGCGGCCGGTATTCGGGGTGGGCCCGGAGATAGTCGCGCAGGATGGTGCTGGCGACGGTGAGGTGGCGGATCTCGTCGATGGCGGTGCCGCGGGAGATCTCGCCGGTGGCCGGGGACAGCGGGGTCCACTTGCGTTCGCTGAGTTCGGCGGCGGGGGCCAGGACGCCTTCGATGACGATGGCGAAGACGGCGACGCCGCCGGGGAAGTCGCGCTGGGTCTGGACGATGTCGAGGGTGAAGTCGATGACGGGCTGCAGTACTTCGCGGTGGTAGTCGGCGGCCATCGCCTCGATGTCGCGCAGCAGGGTGTCCTCGGGCATGCCGAGTTCCACCAGGTGGTTGCGGAACACCCGGGCGTGGCGGGCCTCGTCGATGAGCTGGGTGGCGTAGAACTCGAGCTCGTCGATGCCCGGGGCGATGGCGACGTAGGGGGCCAGGATGCGGGTGGCGACCTCTTCGGACAGGCCGCGGAAGCCGAATTCCAGGACGAGGGCCTCGCGCAGCGGGCCGGGCGCCTTGAGGAAGTCCGGCACTTGTGCCTTCTCGTGGTGGCCGGTGATGCCGCGCTCGCGCAGGGTGCCCTGGGCGACCTGGGTGATCCAGTAGGCGAGGTTGCACTCCTTGGGGCCCAGGGTGAGTTCCTTGGCGCCGTCGAGCAGACCAGGAGCGGCGTCCCAGTCTGCCTCCCGGGCCACGGTGCTGGGCGGGAAACCGGTCATGGCGGGTGGTGCTCCTTCGTGGGTGGCGGCGTGAGGGGCGGGGTCGGCGGGCGGCCTAGGACACCGGCTGCCCGGCCGGTTCGGCGGATTCGGCGTGCCGGGCGGACGGGGCGTGCCCGGCCGCCGCTGCCGGTGCGGGTGCGGGGCTGTGGGCGCCGGTTGCGGCGGTCTCGGCGGGGCGTGCGGGCGCGGGCGGGATGTGCCCGACCGGCTCCGGGTCGAAGGTGTGCGAGACCGGCTTGGGGTGGGGAAGGCGCAGGTCGTCCAGCAGACGCAGGTACCCCTTCTGCGCGACGGGCTCATAGGGCAGCGCGAAGGACTTCATGAAGTTGCCGAACAGCCCCCGGTCCCCGCTGAGGTGCCACGGGATGGCGAGCAGCGCCCACTCCGGGCCGATGGTCCAGCACCACAGGGCCACGACCGCGCCTTGCGTGATCAGGCTGTGCATCACGTTGTAGAGCACGTAGTAGGCCTTGGGGATGGGGCGGCCGCCGGCGCGCTTGAAGGCGATCGCGCCCGGCAGGTAGCCGATCACGTCGATGTAGAGGAACAGAGCGATCCACACCGGCCAGCGGATGTCGCCGAAGTTGACGATGATCGCCGCGGTGGAGGCCGCGAAGGCGACGAGGTACTCGGCGCGGTGCAGGGCGAAGGTGCGGGGGGTTTCGAAGGGGTTGGCCTGGTCCATGGCGTGCTGGCCTCCTTGATTCAGGCGGCGGCGTCGGCGGGGGTGCCCAGTGCGACGTCGCCGCGCAGCCGGGTGTTCTCGAACAGGCCGGTGACGGCCCAGGCCACGGTCTCCTTGATGACGCGTTCGGCGATCGGGTCGAGGATGCCTTCGAGGCTGGGGATGCCGAAGTCGAAGTCGACCTCGAAGTGCACGTGCACGTCGGCGCCGTCCTGGGTGAAGGCCCAGGTGCCGGTGAAGGTGTCGAAGTCGCCGTCGCTCTGGGTGAAGCGGATCCGGCCGTCCTCGCGGGCGAAGACGTCGGTCTCGGTCCAGCGCAGCAGGCCGCTGCGGAAGTGCAGTTCCCAGCTGGAACTGCCCTCGTCCGCGCCGGGGGCGTGGTGCACGGTGGTGGTGCTGACGTGGGGGGCGAGTTCGGGGAACCGGTCGAACTTCGCGAGGGACTCGTAGACGGCCTGGCTGTTCTCGCCCAGGACCACCGCGTCCAGTTGAACGTGGCGCATCAGTTGCTACCGCCTTCCGGCATCCTGGCCGAACGGGCGACCAGGTCGAGGGTTGCTTTGTCGAAGGAGTTGAGGAGGAACTCCACGTCCAGTTCGGTGAGGGTGGCGGGCGGGGTGAAGCGCACCACGGAGCTGCCGTTCATGGAGTGGTTGGCGACGACGCCGTGGTTGAACAGTTCGATGAGCAGTTCCCCGGCCAGGCCGGGTTCGGCCAGTTCGACGCCGATGAGCAGGCCGCGGCCGCGTACGTCCTTCACCAGGTGGCCGATGTTGCGCCGGGCGATCTCGCCGATGCGGGGCAGGAGTTGGGCGCCGAGGTCCATGGCCTTGGTGACCAGGCGTTCTTCCTTCATGGCGCGGATGGCGCCCTGGACGGCGGCCATGAGCAGGGGCTGTCCGGAGAAGGTGGCGGTGTGGACGTAGGGGTCCTTGTCGAAGGGGCGGAAGGCGGTGCGGGTGGCGATGGCGGCGGAGACCGGCACCACGCCTCCGCCGAGGGCCTTGCCGGCGAGCAGGACGTCGGGGACGACGCCTTCGGTGTCGGCGCCCCACCATTCGCCGAGCCGGCCCATGCCGCTTTGTACTTCGTCCAGGATGAGGAAGCCGTCGTACTCGCGCACGAGTTCCTCGACGCGCTTGAGGTAGCCGCGCGGCGGGATGATGACGCCGCCCTCGCCCTGGACGGGCTCCAGGATGACGCAGATCTCGCCGGGGTGGGCGCGCAGTTCGGCCTCGAGGGCGTCGGCGTCGCCGAAGGGCAGGTGGCTGACGTCGGGGATCAGGGGGCGGAAGGGCTTTTGGTAGACCTCTTTGGCGGTGGCCGACAGGGCGCCCAGGGTTTTGCCGTGGTAGCCGCCGCCCATGGACACGGTGCGCTTGCGGCCGCCGGCGCGGGCGAGTTTGAGGCCGGTCTCGACGGCTTCGGCGCCCGAGAGCGCGAAGTGCACCCGGTCCAGGCCGGGCGGCATGACGGAGACCAGGGCCTCGGCGGCGCGGGCCACGGTCGGCTCCAGCAGGATGCGGGTGGCCACCGGGTGGGTGTTGAGCTGGCGCTGGACGGCCTCCATGACGATGGGGTGGCGGGCGCCCATGATGAACACGCCGTAGCCGCCGGCGTTCAAGAAGCGCTCGCCGTCGCTGGTGGTCAGCCAGTTCCCGCTGGAGGCCACCTCCATGTGGCTGCCGAACAGCTCGGCGAGGGTGGCCCGGCCCTTGCTGAGGTGGGCCCGGTAGAGGCCGAGGATCTCTTCCTCGGTGTCGACCCGGATGTCCTGGGTCACGGTCACGGATAACTCCCTGGGAAAGGACGGGCTGTTGGCATCGGCAGGCGGCCCCCGTGGGGCCGGGCCCGGGGGAGCCCACGACAGGGCCGGGGGCGCTCACGACGGGGGCCGGGGGTGCTCAGGACAGGTCGAGCGGGGCGCCGTTGAAGTAGTCGGCCAGCGGGGCGCAGGTCGCCGAGCGGCCCGGCGGGTGGAAGATCAGCGGCCGCACCGAGGCGGCCAGGCGGGCGTGGTCGGGGCTGTGGATGAAGTCCATGCCGCCCAGCAGTTCCAGGCTCTGCTCCGCACAGCGCGCGAGGAGGTCCTGGGCGGCGTAGCGGGCGATGAGGACCTGGGCGACGGCCTCCTCGCCGCCCAGGCCGTCGCGCACCGCGCGGGCCACGCCCTCCAGGAGGGCGAAGGCGCTCTCGGCGTCGATGACGACCCCGGCGCGCTCCGCGGCGGTGCCCCGCCCGCGCTCAAGGACCACCTCCGCCAGGGCCGCGGCGGCGCCCGCGTATCCGGCCGAGACGAGCATCTCGAACCAGATGACGCCCGCGGCCTGCAGGTCGTCGATGCGGGTGGGGTCCTCGGCGGTGGTGCGGATGACCATGTCGTCGGGGACGAACACGTCGGTGAGGCGGACCTCTTCGCTCTCGGAGGCGGCAAGGACGTCGCTGCCCCAGAACGGGTGCACGCTCAAACCGGGCGCGCCGGCCGGGACCAGGGCCAGTGCCAGCTCGGGGGTGCCGTCGGGGCCGGGCACGGCGATGGAGGCGGTGAGCAGTTGCATCGAGTGGGCCAGGCTGCAGGGCTTCTTGGCGCCGGACAGGCGGTAGCCGCCCTCGACGGGCTTCGCGGTCACGGAGGGGGTGAAGATGTTCTGCTGGGTCTTGCCCTCGGCCCAGCCCGAGGCCATCAACACCTGGTCGGGCACGATCCGGTGCAGCAGCTTCACCTGGCTGTCGGCGAGCCGGCCGGCGGGCTCGGCCAGCGCGTAGAGCATCGACACGGTGAAGTGGTGCATGGTCACCCCGGCGGCCACCGACGGCGAGGCGGCGCCGACCGCGCGCTGCACCCGCACCACGTCGACGGGGTCGGCGCCGTGCCCGCCGAACGCGGCGGGCACCATCAGCGCCACCCCGCCGTGCCCCCGGAACACGCCGATCGCCGGGCTCCCCGTCGCCTCGCGCTCGGCGAAGGGGATGGCTTGAAGCGCCGTGAGCAGCCCGGGGTGGTACCGGTCGCAGACCGCGCGGGCGAAGTCGAGGGAGCGCACCTGCAAACACCTCCATGGGGATTTCAGAATGTGAGGGGGCGGCGGCCCGCGGAGCAGAGGTGAGCGGGCGCGACGCGTTCCGAGCGGGGCTTTCAGGGGCCGAACACGGCCTCGTGCGGGCTCACGTCGTGGGCGATGCTGACGCCCTGGATGTGGGAGGTCTTCAGGATCGGGTAGTTGGCCTCGCCGTAGACGCCGCCGGTCAGGCCGGTGCCGCCGTGGCTGGGCAGATAGGGCAGGAACCCGATGTGCGAGTCGTTGATCTTCAGCAGGCCGCCGTTGACGACGCGCTGCACGAAGGCGTTCATCACCCGCGCCGACTTGACCCACAGCGAGTTGCGCAGCCCGTACTCGTTGGAGTTGACGAACTCGATGAAGGCGTTGAGGAGTTCGTCGTCCCCGGCCGCATCACTGGGCTGGGGCACCACGATGGGCAGCAGCGGGAAGAACGTCTCGCTGCGCACGATGTCGTGCTGGCGGGCGCCGTCCAGGCCGTCCACGCGCACCACGGTGGGCTGCAGGAACACACCGGTCTCCGAGACGGTGCCGTCGACCTCGGTGCGCTGCCCGCCGGTGATGATCTCGCCCCCGCGCTCGAGGGACTGCGCGAGCAGCGCGAAGAACTTCTCGCTGCGCCGCACCGGGGAGAGCAGGACGTCCTCGTCCTCGGGGTAGCCGGGACGCACGAGCTTGATACGCTCCTTGACCTCGGCGATGAGGTCCTCGGCGACCTCGGGGTGCACCAGCACGCAGTTGGGCACCATGCAGATCTGGCCGGAGCCGTAGAAGGACTCGCAGATCGCCTCGGCCGCCTTCTTCAGGTCGGCGCCCTTCCAGATGACGATGGTGTCGTTGCCGGCCAGCTCCAGGATGGGCTTCTTGCCGTTGGCCACGCACTGTTCCTGGAAGCGCAGGCCCTCCTCGCTGCCGCCGATGTAGAAGATGTCGTTGACCATGGGGGAGGTGACCCAGCGGTCCAGGGTCTGCTTGGGGTTGGAGCAGACGGCGTTGAGGATCCCCGCCGGCGCGTCGATCTCCTCCAGCAGGGGGCCGACGACGTCGCGCATCAGCCACATGGTGCTCAGCGCGATGCTGCGCGGGGCGCGCATGACCACGGCGTTGCCGGCCATCAGCGCCAGGACGGCCAGGGCGGCGCTGGGCGCGGGCGCGTTCTGCGGCGGGTTGAAGGCGACCACACCGTCGGGCTGGCGGCGCACGATCAGGCGCCGTCCCTCGTGCTCGAACTCGGTGTGCATGCGCTGGCGGTACCAGTACAGGCTCTCGTCGCTGTAGATCTGCTTCATGCAGCTCAGTTCCCAGCGGGCCAGGCGCAGCGGGTGCGCCTCGGAGGTGAGGATGTCCAGGAACTCCTCCTCGCGGCGGATGAGTTCCTCGCGGAACATCGCGCCCAGGCGCATCCGCCGCTCCAGGGGGACCTCGGCCCAGGCCGGTGCGGCGGCCGCGGCGGCCTCGGTGGCCAGGTCGATGGAGGCATCGCCCGCGATGGCGCAGCGGCCCACCACGTAGGGGTGGCCGGCGGCGTCGGAGTCGGGGTGCTGTTCGAGTTCCCGCTTCAGGCTGACGCTGGTGAAGACGTCTTCGAGGAGGGACCGGGCACTGACCGTATAGACCCAGCCGTCACCTTCGACGTCCTTGCCCGCGATGTAGAGCTTGTAGCTGCGGAGTTCCTTGTCAGGCATCAAAGGGACCTTTCACGTCTGTGGTCCGGCACACGCTCTGTCCGCCGGCCCGCTGATCCACTCGATTTCGCAGGGCTCGCCGGGTTTTTGTTCGCCCGCTGCGGGCGACGCATCGGCCTTCCAGCGGTTCATGGGCCCGCCGGGTTCGTCGGCTCACTTCGGATCCGATGTTTCCAGCGGCGCCTGACCCGGTGCTGACATGCGCCTCGTGAATTACCGAAGCGCCGTTTTGATCCAGTCCTGCAGGGCGTCGGCGTCCATGGAATCCAGTCCGGCCGCGGCATCGGCGACATCCGCAGAGCCGCCGAATTCCAGGAATTTCTCCCGCATCAGTTCGCCGTGGTGGGCGCGGGTGTGCGCGCCCGCGGCCGCGACGGGGATCATGCGCTGGCGCGATGCGGTACGCCCGTCGCTCAGACGCACCGTCACCCGGGCCCCGGTGGCCTTGGCCGAGGAGGTGAAGGCCTCGCGGGTGACGGTTCCGGCGGCGCTCTGGGCGAGCTCGGCGGCCTCCTCCCCGGCAAACGCGCGCAGCCAGGGCCCGGCCGCCTCACCGGCCTGGCGCACCGCCTCGCCGAAGGGCGCCTCCGAGGCGAACAGGGCTTTGGTCAGCTCCGGGTCGTGCACCAGGCGCACCCGCTCCGCCAGCGCCCACCGGTCCCGGTCGCTCAGCAGCGGCGCCGCGAAATCATTGACCGTCAGCCCGCCCGTCAGCAGGGCGGTGGCCACCGGGTAGGGGGTGTGCAGCACCAGCGCCCCCAGCGGCGAGCCCGGGCCCACGATGTAGGCGGCCGCCTTCTTGCCCGCGAACAGCGTGTACAGCGACGCCTCGACGACGATCTCCTCGACGTCCTCGGCCGCGAAGGGTCCGAGCTGGCGGTGCAGGGCGGCTGCGCAGTCCACGGCCGCATCCACGCCGGGCCCGCCCGGATGCATCTTGAACGACAGCGTCTCGGTGTGCCAGCGCGTGCCGAGCCCCGCGCTGACCGCGTCCGGCAGCGGCACCGAGGCGAACCGGTCCAAAAACCCGTCGGGATGCTCCAGGATGTCGATCGCACCCGTCAGCCCGGCACGGGCCGCGTCACAGGAGTCCATCGCCGTACGCACCGGGGTGAAGGTGTTGAACAGCCGCGCGTCACTGGCCAGAAAGGCGCGCATGAGCGGCCAGTTGGGCATGGCGAAGGCCAGGCCGAGCGCGTTGGACCACACCGCGTCGTCGGCGCCCTCGCAGTGCAGTCGCCCGCACACCGCGCCCGCCAGGTGGGTGTGCACGGCTGAGTGCCCGCGCAGCGGACCCAGCGTTGCGGCGGCGGTGATGCGGGCCGCGCACTCGTTGGCGGCCACCACCGCCGCCAGCAGCGCCGGCCCGTCCAGGCGCCGCGCGTAGGCGTAGGCCAGCGGCACCGACACCGTGGAGTTCGACAGATGTCCCGCGTACGCGGTGTCGTCCAGGTTCAGCCAGGACCCGAGCCCCGAGAGCACGCACGCCGAGGTCCGCGGATCGGCCTGCAGCGGCGGCCCGAAGCCCTCGATCAGACGCCTGCCCAAAGGGTGCGCGGCGCCCGCCCGGATCGAGGCGAGCTGGGAGAGCAGCTGGCTGGAGGCCAGCGCCCGCACCCGCTCGGGGATGTCCTCAGGGCGCAGCCACGCCGCCCAGCGGCACAGCTCCTTGAGTATCGACACGCGTCTCTTCCTCCCTGGGAGCGCCCCAGATGGCCAGCGCGCCCGGCAGCACCCCGACGGTCATGCTGGTGAAGCCGAGGGGCTGCAGTTCACCGTCGTGCTCGAAGAGCAGCGGCAGGCCGTCGGTGCGCTCCACGCGGATGCGCCGGCCGCGGCCGTGCACCACCCCGGCACGGGTGTGCAGCAGGCCCGCCCGGGCCAGGTCCGCCACCTCGGCGGGAGCGACCTCATCGCCGACGACGCACACGTCAAGAAGTCCGTCGTCCAGCTCGGAGCGGGGCAGAACCAGGTACTGCCCGCCCCGGTGGCGCCCGCCGCCCACATTGGCCAGGACGGTGGCGCCCTCGTGCAGCAGTTGGCCGTCGACCGTGACGCGCCCGGGGTAGGGGGTGAAGGAGGCGGCCGCGTCCGGCAGCGCCCGCGCGTACTTCTCCCGCCCCGCCGCGGCCACCGAGCGGGCCGCGATCAGCCCCTGCGCGATCAGCCCCGAACAGGCCCCGAGCAGCACCGGCCCGCCGGTCTCCTCCAGGCGCCCCAGATCGACGCGGCGCAGCCGCGCCCGAGCCGGATCACCCGTCACGGTCGCGCGAAGGGACTGGTGCCAGGGCTGCTCGGCCCACAGCATGCGGTAGCCGGAATTGCCGGTGCCCGCGGGCACGATGGCCAGCGCGGCACCCGCCCGGGACCGCCCCGCTCCCGGGGCGCCTTTGGCGTCCGCGGCGGCCAGTGCCCGCACGACCTCGTGCACCGTGCCGTCCCCGCCGACCGCCACCACCAGATCCGGCACCGCCCCCGCCCCCGCCGCCGTCGCTGGGGCGAGTGCGGCACGCACCGCCTCGGCGGCGCTGCCGCGGTGCGTCGTACGGTGCACCGCGACGTCCTGAAGATGCTGGCGGCACAGCCGCAGCACCTGCTCCAGGACACCGGAACGCAGCGTGCCCGCGGTGGGGTTGACGACGACGAGGGCCCGCCGGGGGGCAGGGGATGCCGCGATCGGCATGAGGCGATTCTCCAGACGCTGCGGCGATGAACCGGCGGGCAGGGCACGAATTTTTGGTGACACATATTTCCGTGTCACGGGCCTCGGGCGGAGAGGGCAGGATTCGAACCTGCGTGGGCTTGCACCCGACTGAAGCGGAACTCCGGTCCCCGATAAGCCACTCCGGGCACCTCTCCCAGTTCCCGGAAGCAATTTCCCTCCCGGTCACAGCAATTACGTTCGCACCCCTCTCTGATATTCGCCTGACAAGGGACTGACACCGGCCTCGCACATCGAATTCCCGCTCTTCCGAGACTCAAATATCCAGTGCTCTACTGCCCCCAGTCCAGTTCCGATCCAGAGCGGGAAGGAAAACACTCGATGTCTTCGACGACCACCTTGACCACATCCGCGCCGGACACACCGGCGTCCGCGTCTTCGCCCGCGGTGGCGACGGTGGAGGACGGCGCACCGGGCAAGACAGCCGCGTACGACACCGTCCTGCACGCCATCCGCACCCACACCCAGGCCGACAACCCCAGCGCCTTCCTGGCGATGAGCCGCCACACCAGCGCCTTCACCGCCCCCGGCCTCGACGGCGTCATCGCCTACCGCAGGGCCGGCCGCTACCTGATCCAGCTCGGCGGCCCCTTCGCCGCCCCCGACGCCTACCGCCCCCTGCTGGACGCGTTCGTGGCCCACGCCCACGGCCAGGGCCTGACCGTGGTCGGCGCCCAGCTGCAGCACCACGACGCGCTCGCCTACGCCGAACGCGGCTTCACCGTCAACCAGTTCGGCTCCTCCTGGGCCGTGCGCCTGCCCGACTTCACCCTGCGCGGCTCCCGCTTCATGCGCATGCGCAACAAGATCTCCCGCGCCCTGCGCAGCGGCCTTCACGTCAGCGAGGTGCCCGCACACGAGATGAGCGCGGCCATCGACGTCATCGACGCCGCCTGGCTGGGCTCCAAGGGCGAAGAGGCCCGCCCGCTGACCTTCCTGGTCGGCGAGCTCGGCGGCCAAGCCCAGGAACACCGCCGCCTGTTCGTGGGCACCATCGACTCCAAGCCCGTCGGCTACATCTCCTACTCCCCGGTGTACGGCAGCCGGGCGGGCTGGATGCACGACCTGAGCCGGCGCATCCCCGACGGCACACCGGGCCTGATGGAAGCCATCAACTCCCACGCCATCGAGGTCATGCGCGAAGAGGGCAGCGAGTGGCTGCACTTCGGCTTCACCCCCTTCACGGGCCTTGACGCGGCCCGCGAACTGCCCGGCCACAGCGCGTCGTTCCAGTGGCTGATGCACTTCCTGTGGGACCAGGGAGCGGCCCTCTACCCCGCCCAGAGTCAGCTCGCCTACAAGGAGAAGTGGGCGCCCGAGGAGCCCATCACCGAGTACGTGGCCTTCGAGGGCCCGGCCTCCGTCGCCGCCTTCGCGCACATCTTCCGCGCCTGCAACGCCTTCTGACCCTCCGTCATTTCTATACCGCCGCCTTCCGCCCCCGCGGGCGGAGGGAGAAGGAGCAGACCCCCATGCCCACCGAACCCGCCGAGCACGGTGCCGCCGACATCACGGACACCGCAACCGATGCCCTGCAGCAGCAGCTGGTCGAATCCCTCATGGCCGTCATCGGCGCCCCCGACGACCACGATGTCGCACGCGCCGCCGACGGCGTCCTGCACACCCTTCAAACCCGCCTCACCCCCCAGCCGGTGGGGGAGCGGGCGGCGTGAACGGGCGGGCGGAGTGCCCCCACCGGGCCGCTCCCGCCCGCCCCCGCCGGTTTTCCAGGGCGCCATCAGCGCCTCATCAGCACGCTGCACAACGCTGAAGCGTGCTTCTCATCCGGCGCCCGGCGCCGGGATACGTCCTGCCCAAGGAGATCCTTCTATGCAGTCTCCGAACATCACCGAGACAAAGCCAGGCACGGTACGGCAGCTCGATCCCGGCCTCGCGGTCGCGACGGGGGAGCAGAGCAGCAAGGGTGCCTCCGCCAGCTTCGCCGAGCTGCTCAAGCGCGTGAAGGCCGAGGGCCTCCTCGACCTCGACACCCGCTACGACTACCGCCGCCTGGCCCTGAACATGACCCTCATCCTGGGCGGCCTGGCCGCGTTCTTCCTGATCGGCGAGTCCTGGTGGCAGATGCCGGTCGCGGTGTGGATGGGCCTGTGCGGGGTGCAGAGCGCCTACATGTGGCACGAGGTCGGCCACAAGGCGATGTTCCGTGACAAGCGCATCGGCACCCTCACCGCCTACTTCCACGCCAACTTCTTCAGCGGTGTCAGCTACGCCTGGTGGGTCAACCACCACAACCGCCACCACAGCCATCCCAACCACATCAGCCTGGACCCCGACATCGGCCGCCGTACCGCGATCTTCGACATCAAGCAGTACGCCGCCCGCACCCCCGTCCAGCGCTTCATCGTGCGCCACCAGCGGGTGCTCTTCTTCGTCCTGCTCGTCCTCGAGGGCTACAAGATGGAGAAGACCACCATCAAGGAGCTCGCCAAGTCCGGCGCCAAGCACCGCTATCTGGAGATCGGCCTGGTCGTCCTGCGCACCGCGATCTACCTGACGGCCGTCTTCACCGTCCTGACCCCCTTGCAGGCCATCGCCTTCATCGCGGTGCAGCACGCCGCGCTCGGCGTCTACTTCGGCCTGATGTTCGCCCCCAACCACAAGGGCATGGAGGTCCGCGACGGCGAGAAGGAGACCCTGGACTGGCTGGAGCGCCAGGTCCTGACCTCCCGCAACATCCGCCCCAACTGGTGGATCGACTTCCTGTACGGGGGCCTCAACTACCAGGTGGAACACCACCTGTTCCCGGCGATGCCCCAGCGCCACCTGGCCCGTGCCCGCGAACTGACCCGCGACTACTGCGCCGAGCGCAACATCCCCTACCTCGAGGTCGGCTTCTGGGAGTCCTACCGGCAGGTCGCCACGTTCCTGCACGAGGTCAGCGAGCCCACCCGCCAGAAGGAACACGCCCCCGCCTGACCCCCCCCCGCACCGCCCCACGTCCCCGCTTCCCCCCTGGGCAGGCCACCCCCCTCGCTGTCCCCGGCCCACACCCCCACACCCATCCCCATCTTCTGCATCCTCTGCTTCTTCGCCTCCGCCCCGGCCCACCGCCGGGGCGGAGGCGCACCTCATCCCGCTCGCACCCCACCCCTGCCAGGAGCTCTGAACCCCATGTCCCAGCCGACGGCGCTGCGGGAAAAACCCGCGGCGGCGCCCACACCCACCATCGGCGAGCGCATCGACAAGATGCCGATCACCCCGACCCACCGCAGACTCACCGCCGTGGTCGGCGTGGGCCTGCTCTTCGACACCTTCGAGAACAACCTCGCCGGCACCATCTCCAAAGTCCTGCAAGAGGACTTCGCCTTCAACGGCACCACCCTCAAACTCGTCCTCGCCTCGGCCTTCATCGGCCAGTTCTTCGGCTCCGTCATCCTCGGGCGCGTCGCCGACCGCTACGGCAGGCGCCGCGCCTTCCTCATCAACCTCGCCCTGTACTCGGGCTTCTCCCTGCTGGGCGCGTTCTCCCCGAACGCCGCGTGGCTGATCGTGACCCGTTTCTTCGCGGGCGTGGGCATCGGAGCCGAACAGTCCCTCTCCGACTGCTACCTGGCCGACGTACTGCCCGCCAAACAGCGCGGCCGCTACACCGCCTGGGCCTACACCCTGGCCTTCTGCGGGGTGCCCGCGGTCGGCTTCGCCGCACTGTGGCTGGTGCCGCTCAGCCCGCTGGGCATCGACGGCTGGCGCTGGCTGTTCGTCCTCGGCGCGCTCGGCTCGGCCGTCGTATGGGTGCTGCGCCGCAACCTCATCGAATCCCCGCGCTGGCTGGCCGCCAACGGCCACGAACAGCAGGCACACGAACTGGTCGCCCGGATGGAGGCCGAGGTCCCCACCGCCGAGCACCCCCAGCCCCGGCTTCAGGCCGAGGCTGGGCAGCCCGCCCCCACCCACGTAGAGGCACCCGCCCCCACGTCCGTGAAGGCTCCCGCCCCGGCGGCGCGTCTGCGCGAGGTGTTCCGCGCCCGCTACCGCCGCCGCACCACCATGCTCTGGCTTTTCTGCACCCTCTCGGTGGTGGGCTACTACGGCTTCGGCGCGCTGGCCCCGCAGATCCTGGCCGCCAAGGGGTACGACGTGGTGACCAGCATCGGCTTCACCGCGGTCTCCTTCGTCGGCTACCCCATCGGCGCCCTGCTCTCCGTACCGGTCATGGACCGCATGGAACGCAAACGCCTGGTCGCCCTGTCGGCCGCGGCGATGGCCCTGTCGGGCCTGGGCTTCGCCTACGCGACGTCGCCGACGCTCATCATGGCGCTGGGCATCGCCTACACGTTGGTGAGCAACATCTTCTCCACCGCCAGCCACGTCTACCTGGCCGAGCAGTACCCCACCCTGATCCGCGCCCAGGCCACCGGCCTTGCCTACTCCCTGTCCAAACTCAGCGCCGCGGCCCTGCCCTTCGCCCTGCTGCCGGTCCTGGACACCTACGGTCCTGGCCCCATGTTCGGCGTCATCGCCGCCGCGATGGGCACCCTGGTGGCGGTGGTCCTGCTCCTGGGCCCGCGCACCACCGGCGTCGCCGTCGACCACGACTGACACCGCCCCCGGCACGGGCAGGCGCGCCCCCGCACGCAGCGGCAGCCCGCCCCCGCAGCACACAGCCGGCGGGGCCGGATCCCCCCGAATAGGGATCCGGCCCCGCCCCCTCACGGCCGGCCATCCATCAGGCCCGGCCGGACGTCCCGGCTCAGCTGTGGACGACCTCTTTCTGCTCCGCGGCCAGGAAGGCGGCCATCAGAGAGAGCGTCGAGTACTCCAGGGCGACGCCCGGGTCGAGGACGAGACCGAACTCCTCCTCGATGTCGCCGAACAGGCCAAGGGCCGCCACCGAGTCGAGGCCGTACTCGACGTAGGGGACGTCGGGATTGATCTGCGAAACGGGCAGGGACACCTGAGCGCCCAGCCTCTCCGTGAGCCAGCCGAGAATCTCGCTCTCGGACATGACCGGCTCCCTGTCTGCCATGAGCAACTCCTTACGTGTCCTGACGTGGTCCGCAGGCAACTGCCTACGCCCATTGCCTGCCACCCCATCCTGCCCCCGGTCACTCAACCCCCACTTGACCGGGCGCGCCCCCGACAGCCCGGCCCCTTGAGGGCTTGAGCGGGTCTTGAGTGGTTCTTGGCATCGTCTCCAGCAACCCCGCCCCCGCCCCGCTGCCCGCCCGATGAAGGAGCACCCATGACCCCTGTTCAGGAGCAGACCCAGCCCGCGGTGGCCGACGCCCAGACGTTCAAGGACGCGATGGCCCTGCTGGCCGCCCCCGTATCGGTGGTGACCGCCCTCGACGAGGGAGGCCGGCGCTGGGGATTCACCGCCAGCTCGGTGACCTCCGTCTCCCTGGACCCGCCGCTGCTGATGGTCGGCATCGCCCTGACCTCCAGCTGCCACCGGGCCATGACCGGGGCCGGCGAGTTCGTCATCAACCTCCTGGGCGCACACCACCGCCCCATCGCCCAGCGCTTCGCCACCCGCGGCGTCGACCGCTTCGCCCCCGGCGACTTCGCCGCCTGGGAAGACACCACGGCCCTGCCTCATCTCCCCGACGCCAAGGTCCTCCTGCGCTGCACCACCCGGGACGTGATCCGCGCCGGCGACCACGACCTGCTGCTCGCCACCCCCCACCAGATCCGCATCCGCGACCACGCCACCCCGCCCCTGCTGTGGTACCAGCGCGGCTTCCACACCCCCGCCCCCGCCCAGCCCGCAGCCTGAGGCCAACACCGCGCCTCACGGTCCGTCAGGAAGCAGTCAGCAGCACGTCAACGCGGCGCCCTACGGTCGGCTGTCGACCGGCTACCCCCGACCGGCAACGCATCCAAGGACGTGTGACCATGGCGAATCCCGCCTACCCCATGACCCGCCAGTGCCCGATGTCCCCACCCCCCACCTACGCCGAACTGCGCGAACAGGGACCGGCGAAGGTGGACCTGCCCGACGGCGGCTGGGCCTGGCTGCTCACCAGCTACGACGACGTCCGCCAGGCCATGAACGACCCGCGCTTCAGCTCCGACGACGAAAAGATGGGCCGCGCGCGCACCGAACTGCCCCCCAACGAGAACCTGAACTCCTTCTGGCGCATGGACGAGCCCGAGCACGGCCGCCAGCGGCACATGATGATGACGGAGTTCACCGCCAAACGCATCAAGGAATGGCGCCCGCGCATCCAGAAACTCGTCGACGAACTCCTGGACCGCCTCGAAACCCTCCCGCGCCCCCTGGACCTGTACTCCGAATTCGCCCTGGCCCTGCCCACCCAGGTCATCGCCCAGCTCCTGGGCGTGCCCCAGCAGGACTACCGCACCTTCGCCGAGCAGAGCCGCACCATCCTGAGCCTGGACAAGCCCGAGGAGTCCTGGGCCGCCTACTACGAGATGAACGCCTACCTCAACCGCCTCATCGCCAGCCGCGAACGCGAGCCCCAGGACGACCTGATCAGCCGCCTGATCACCGACCGCGTCCAGAGCGGCGAACTGTCCCGCGAAGACCTCCTGCCCATGGTCCGCTTCATCCTCGTCTCCGGCTACGAGACCACCACCAGCCAGATCGCGCTCAGCGCCCTGACCCTGATGACCAACCCCGAGGTCCGCGCCCAGCTCATTGAGGACCCCGAGCGCATCACCGCCTTCGTCGAGGAGTCCCTGCGCTTCTGGTCGGTCTCCCAGGACAACGTCCTGCGCGTCGTCGATCAGGACATGACCTTCTCCGGCACGGCCATGACCGCCGGCGAACTGGTGATCCTGGCCGTCCCCGCCGCCAACCACGACGCCAAGGCCTTCCCCGACCCCGAGCGCTTCGACCTGGAGCGCGGCGACAACCGCCACGTCGCCTTCGGCTTCGGCACCCACCTGTGCGCCGGCGCCTCCCTGGCCCGCCGCGAGGTCGAAATAGCCATCACCTCCCTGTTGTCCCGCCTCCCCGACATCCGCCTGGTCGGCAAGATCGACGACCTGACCTTCCGCCAGAAGAGCCTGGTGTACGGCCTGGAGCGCCTCCCGGTCACCTGGTAGCGGCAACACACAGGCCCCCGCCCCCGGCACCCCGGGTGGGGGCCTTCGCCCGCGGCCGCAGCCCCATGAACCGGGCTCCGGCACCCCGGCCGGACCGGCTCCGGCATCCGGCCGCGAGCCAGCCCACCCGCCCGGCCGGCGCCCGAGACAACCACAGAAGACAACTACGCAAACCGAAAAAGGGGAGACTCCTTGCCCGCCCCAGGCCCCACCGATCTGCTGCAGCTCAGCCCCGACTTCGCCCGCGACCCCCACCCCGCCTACGCGCGACTGCGCGCACTCGGCCCGGTCCACCACGTACGCACCCCGCAGGGCGATCACGTCTACCTCGTGCTCGGACACGAAGCCTGCCGCGCCGCGTTCACCGACACGCGCCTGAGCCGCGACTGGCGCCACGCGGGCGACATGCGCCAGATCATCAACACCGCCCCCGACGACCCGGGCCTGGCCCACATGTCGATGTCCGACCCGCCGGACCACACCCGCCTGCGACGCCTGGTGGCAGCCGAGTTCACCCCACGCCGCATCCAGGCCCTGGCCCCGCGCGTCCAGCAGATCACCGACACCCTCATCGAGAACATGACGGCAGCCGGCAACCGCAGCGCCGACCTGGTGAGCGCCCTCGCCTTCCCGCTGGCGATGACCGTCATCTGCGAACTCCTGGGCGTACCCGAACTGGACCGGGACACCTTCCGCCGCTTCTCCAACGAGATGATGTCCCCCACCAGCCCGCAGTCCCAGGCCGACGCGTACGCCGAACAGGCCGCCTACCTGCCCCGCCTCATCGACGCCAAACGCGCCGAACCCGGCCCGGACCTGCTCAGCGCACTGATCCACACCGCCGGCGAGGACGGCGACCGCCTCTCCGGCGACGAACTCATCGGCATGTGCGGCCTGCTGCTGATCGCCGGCCACGAGACCACGGTCAACCTGATAGCCAACGGCATCCGCGCACTGCTCAACCACCCCGACCAACTCGCCCTCCTCCAGGCCGACATGGACCTGATCGACGGCGCCATCGAGGAGATGCTGCGCTACGACGGCCCGGTGGAGTCCTCCCTGGAACGCCGGGCCGTCACCGACATCGAGATGGGCGGCGTACTGATCCCGGCCGGATCCACGGTACGCATCGTCCTGGCCGACGCCGGCCGCGACGCCGCACGCTTCGATGCCCCCGACCGCTTCGACATCCGCCGCGACGCCCGCGCCCACATCGCCTTCGGCCACGGCCCGCACTACTGCCTGGGCGCACCCCTGGCCCGCCTCGAGGCCCGCACCGCCCTGCGCACCCTCCTGGAGCGCTGCCCCCACCTCACCGCCGACACCGACCTGACCACCCTCACCCCGGTACCCGGCATGCTCATCAGAGGCATACGAGAACTCCCCGTCCGCTGGTGAACCACCGCACCGCACAAGGCTTCCTGGGCCCGGGACACCGACGGCCCGGATGAACACGCCGTCTACGCGCTGCTGCCGGCTCTCCAGCGCTCGAAGGCGGGACGCCATCCACCAGCAGGACGCCGACGTCCCGCCATCAGCAGGCCCAGCCCACGCCCGACCGCCCCATCGTGGCCAACCACGACTCCCCGGCAGCGGCAAGGGCGGCCGGTCCGGGTCCTGGACCTCGCCTCGCGTCAGTTCAACGGCGCCTTCGGCGGCGTCCCATAGAACGTGATCCGCGGCCACCCCCGCTTGGCAGCAAGGTCATTGAGCGCCTCCGCGATATCCGCAGGCGAGATCTCCTGCTGCCCGGAAGTCTCCTCGTGCCGGACACTGAACGTCAGCGACACCTCCGCATAGCCCGAACCGTGCTGGACCCGCCCGCTGAACTGAGTCCCCGGCTCGAACGCCACCGCCGCCGCCCGGCCGCCCTCGCCCGCCTGAGCACCCTGCACGCCCTTGCCGTCCTCCGCCTGCGCCGGCCCCGCAGAGGCAAGCACCGCACCCGCCGCCGCCGAACCCGAGTAACCCAGCACCGACCGCCTGGAAACTCCGGACATGTTGGCCCTCCCCAAAGACACAGGGCCTCCCCCCTGGAGACCCGCAGTGATCATAAAAGCCGAAACAGCCCCAGAGAGCGGAACGAGATCACCCACTTCGTCCCGCACCAGCCCACCGGGCAGAGCCCTAGAGACCCAGCGGCGCCAGCACCGCATCCACCACCCGCAACCGCCGCCCGGACGGCCACTCCTCAGGCGCCTCCAAACCGGCCAGCACCAGCCCGTCGACCAGCACATCCACGACATCCGCATCACCGGGACTGCCGACCAGACGCCGCACCACCGCATCCCACCACCCGTTGAACACCTCGAGCTCACCGCGCACCACCGGCTCGGTCCGCGCCCCCAGCACAATCGCCAGCCAGACCCGCTGCGCCTCGTCACCAGCACCCAGCACCGCCCACTCCACCAGCGCGCGCAACGGCCGCTCACTGCCGGCGAGCAACTCGGTGACCTGGGCCTGCCGGGCCTCGACCTCATGGCGCACGGCAATCCGGATCAACTCGTCCCGGCCACTGACGTAGTGCGTGACCTGCGAGGTGGAAGCACCCACCGCCGCGGCCACAGCACGGATCGTCGCCTCACGGAAACCGCGCTCGGCAGCGATCCTCAAGACCGCGGCACCGATGTCGCGACGACGGGCAGCATGGTCGACCTGACGGGGCACCCGACCACTCTTGCACGCCCCGCACACGTCATGCAACGCTCGTTGTAAAACACCCGATGCAAAACGGGGAGCCACCATGCACGACGTCATCGTGGTCGGCGCCGGCTACGCAGGACTCTGCGCCGCGCGCCGACTCCGCACAGCCGGACTCGACATCCTCGTACTCGAAGCAAGCAACCGAGTCGGCGGCCGAACCCACACCTCACACGTAGCCGGAAACTGGGCCATCGACCTCGGCGGCCAATGGATCGCCCCCACCCACACCCACTTCACCGCACTCGCAAACACATACGGCGCAACAACCTTCACCAGCCACGAACAAGGCGACAACCTCCTCCTGACCAACACCTCACGCCACCGCTACACCGGACAACTCCCGCCCCTGCCCCCACACATCACCGCACTACTGGCCGCCGCACTCTGGAAACTGGACCGCCTCACCACCCGCACACTCACCACCACCCAGGCACAACACCTCGACTCAACCACCGTCGCCACCTGGCTGCGCCGCCGACTGCCCACACCGCACGCCCGCCGCATCGCCGAAACAGTCCTGGGCGGAGAACTGTCCGTCGACGTGGCAAGCGTGTCCATGCTCGCCCTCATCACCGCCATCCGCAGCACCGGCGGAATCAGAGGCGGCATAGAAGCAGAAACCACCGGCCACCTCTTCACCCACGGCGCAGACGGCCCCGCCCAGTCCATCGCCGCCGAACTCGGCGACGCCATCCGGCTGAACACACCCGTCACATCCATCCACCACACCAAAGACGACGTCCTCGTCGACGGCTTACGGGCCAAGCGCGTGATCGTCACCATCCCACCGCCCCTGGCCGGCCGCATCCACTACGACCCACCCATGCCCGCCGCCCGCGACCAACTGACCCAACGCATGCCCATGGGCTCAGCCCTCAAGACCTTCGCCGTGTACGACACCCCCTTCTGGCGAACAGACGGACTCTCAGGCCTCACCCTCGACCTCGACGGTCCCACCACCTTCGACGTCACCCGCCCAAAAGGACCGGGCCTGCTGTGCACCCTCATCACGGGCCGTGCCGCCCAGCAAATGACAGAACTGACAACAGAAGAACGCAAAGCAAAAACAATCCGATCCCTCATACGCGGATACGGACCACACGCAGCCCACCCCACCGACTGGCGAGAGAAAAACTGGACCGAAGACCCGTACTGCCGCGGCGGATACAGCGCCTACTACCCACCAGGAGTCCTCACCAGCATCGGCCCGGCACTGCGCACCCCCATAGGACGAATCCACTGGGCCGGCAGCGAAACCGCCACCCAATGGGCCGGCTACATCGAAGGCGCAATCCGCTCAGGCGAACGAGCCGCCGACGAAGCCCTCCACACCGAGCCAAAGTTCAAGAAACGGGAAATTCCGGACTGACTGGTCTCGACTACAGCCTCCAGCTCGGCCTCCACGATGGGTAGCACCACCCTGTGCCGACATAACCGCTGCCAGGAGCACGCGATCGGGCGGCGCAGTCCTACACCGCTGCGCGCAAGGGCCGAGCCCGTGCAGACGACACCCTGCGGTGTTCAACCAGAGCTGTGCCGCAGTTGAACATGCCGTGAGGACCGGCCGGAAACCAGGACTTCCTCTCACAAACCGCCCGACAGAGGTTGCCGGAAGAGGCATTTCCGCTCCGCATATGTGACCTGCGAACAATCCGCAACAGTGAGACGGCCCTTCGGGCAGGCCAAGTTGATCTCGTTGACACATCGCGACGAAACATGGAAGGTTAACGGGCATCCCCTGTTCGTGACGCCTTTTCCGGAGAAACGGCAATCCTTGGGCATTCTCGCGGAGATCTTTTCGGAGGAGCCGCTCATGGCAGTGGTATGTGCGCAGGGACAGAAAAAGGGGGGGAGAGACCGTCGTCGACAGGTGCAACGCACCCGGAGTTCGGGCTGTTCAGTTCCCTGTACTTGAAAAGAGAACCCTTCCATGACGCAGCCCTCGAACGCCTCATGCGTCCCCCGGTCCGTCCTTGGTGCGGAATACTTGAGGCATTTGGCCCGGCATGGCGCCGATCCCTTGGAGCTGACCCGGCATGTCTTCGCCGATGACCTGGTCACGGTGGACCATCAAGGCCGATTCCTCCCTTCGCCGGTATTCATCTCGGCTGTCGAGCGCCGTGCCCTTGCAACCGACCTGAGATTGGTCCACGGGCTTCTGACTCAGCTTCCCGAGCGACTCTTCGGCGGTGACACCACTGCTCTGGCACGGAGTGTCGGCATGACCGAGACCCAGGCTGCTGTGGTGAGGCGGGCAGCGAAGGCGGGGCCGCCCCTACTCCCGCTCGCACATGCTGATCTGTACCGCGACACCGACGGCTTCAAGCTCCTCGAACTCAACATCACCAGTGCCCTCGGCGGCTTCGAGAACGCAGACATCAACTGGGCCATGCTTCAGCACCCAGCACTGGCCGAATTCACTGCGGAGCATCGTCTCGGATACATCGACACGCTGCGCGGCATCGTGGACACCATGTTCGCCGAGTGTGCGGCGCACCTTAACGGTGACCATCGGCCTGTGGTCGCCCTGGTCGACTGGCCCGAGAGCTTTGAGTCGCACGAGCCCCGACTGAAGGTCATGGCAGCACTGCTCGACGACTTGGGGATAGACGCGATTCCATGCCACGTCGGTCAGGTGCGCGAAGAAGATGATGGACGTCTTGAAGTGGACGGCCGAGCTATCGATGTGGTGTACCGCTTTTTCCTCGTCCAAGAGATCGTCTCTGCCGTTGACGGCGAACTCGTCGAACCGATCCTGCGCGCAGTCGAAAGTGGCCAGGTCGGAATGTTTAGCCGACTCGACGCTGAACTGTATGGCAATAAGGGCACGTTGGCCATACTCTCCGACAATCGGCATCGGTCCGCATTCTCCGCGGCGGAGTTGGAATGCATCGACCGATTCCTGCCCTGGACGCGGCAAGTCAGACGTACTGCGACCGACGCAAGTGGTCAGGAAACCGACCTCATGACATACGCCGTAGCCCAACAGCAGGAGTTGATACTCAAACCGACGCTCCTGCACGGCGGCAGTGGCATCGTTCCCGGCTGGACGGCGACCCCAGAGGAGTGGAGGGAGAGCCTCGCGGCCGCGATGGACGGACCCTATGTGGTCCAACAGCGGATCCGACCGTTGCCCGAAGTGTTTCCTGCCGATGAGGGGACTGGTTTCCAGGAACTCTTCCTCAACTGGGGTGTCTTCCTTGCCGACCCCGAGGTCACAGGAGAGGACGGCTACAACGGGTGCCTGGTGCGGGGAAGCATGGATCCCGATGCCGGCGCCGCCATCATGGCGGGCGGTGCCCGAGTTGCGTGCACCTTCCACGAAATCAGCGATTCGGCCTGACAACTCAGCCCATCACAGATGGGCGCCGTACACCACAAGAATCGCAATCGTCGATGGCCATTCTTCCGGAAGGTCCGCTCGTCACATCTTTGCGGAACCGCGGCAGCGTCCGTTGTGAGCGTGAAGTTCCGCGACGGCTTAGCATCGAGGAAGGCTCCACGCACTACACCGTCGATCTACGCGCCCCTGACTTGATTGCCGACACCAACGAGATATGGCCTGGACCCGGGGAAACGGTCTCACCTAGTTCCTGGAAGCTCTGGCTTCGAACCACCAAGGGGTGGGACAGCGAACGGACCGGGGAGACCAACGACAGGGACCTCTCGATGTCAGCCGTCTTCCGGTCGGGCGGCTACGTTGGGCTGACATGGACGCTGTGCCCCTGGCCGAGAGTCACCGGCTGCCTGGGACTGCCTCAGGTGGCCACCAGGCTGGAGGCCGGCCAGCAGTTGGCCTCCGCCTTGCGGCTGACGCCCGCCGCTTCTTCGGAGCGGAGTGGCCATCACGCTCACCGCGCCACAGCTTGGACGCCGCCTTATCTCATCCACGGGCAGCTCAACTGAGTGATCCGCACGAGACGTTCCCCCGGCATCGTGGCCTGCTTTGCTCCGCATTCGGGTGTGCTTCAGGGGTGGAGACCCTTCGGGTTTCCTAGCCACGTGTTGTGACAGCAGCATCGATTTAGGTGACTGGATTCGTTCAACACCCTAGTCAGGCAGGGGGCTTGTATACGGATATCGATCATGAAACGTTAAAGGTTGTGAAATGGGTGAGCGGGTAACGGGAAGGAGGTTATCGAGTTTGGCATCTCTTGAAACGAGAGGCCGTTCTGACGGTATATCGGATCTCATGAGTTGAAATTCTCTGCGTCAAAAGTTTTCTCGTATCGACAATATTTAAAGGTTCTGACAAGCCGTCAGAACCTTTAGGAGAAGCGAGAGCCCAGACGGTGCCGACCCCTTAGCCAGCCCTAGGAATTCGCGGAGCGAATTCCTATCAGGCCGAATCGCGGAGCGAATTCGGCCGCCGGGCAACGGAGTTG
>NZ_BMNG01000029.1 GCF_014646335.1 Streptomyces lasiicapitis | reverse complement strand
GCCGCCCCCCGCCCCGGTGGCTGGCCCACCGCGGCCCCCGCAGGCGGCGGCCCGGCCCAGCCGCCCGCCGCACCCCCGGCCCACACCCCGCCCCCGGCGGCTCAGGCACCGCACACGCCCCAGACGCCCCCGGCCCACGCGGCACCTCCCGCCGCCGCGTACACCGGTGGCGGCCCCGACCCCCGCTCCCTCTGGCCGAACATCCTCGAAGCCGTCAAGAACCGCCGCCGCTTCACCTGGATCCTGCTCAGCCAGAACGCGCAGGTGGCCGGGTTCGACGGCACCACGCTCCAGATCGGCTTCGTGAACGCGGGCGCCCGGGACAACTTCGCCAGCAGCGGCAGCGAGGACGTACTGCGGCAGGCGCTCACCGAGCAGTTCGGGGTGCAGTGGAAGGTCGAGGCGATCGTCGACCCGTCCGGCGGCTCGGCGCCGCCGCCCGCGGCGAGCGGGTTCGGCGGTGGTGCCCCGGCGGCTCCCCGCCCCGCGCCGCAGCAGCCCGCGCCGCCGCAGCCCCCCGCGCCGTCCCCGGCGCCGCACCAGCCGGGCCCGGCCCAGTCGGCGTCCTCCGGGACGGCGTCCCCGTCCGCCGCCCCCGGCCAGAGCCGTGCGCAGTCCGCCCCGGCACCCGCGCAGGCCCCCCCGAGCAGAGCACCGGAGCGCCACGTCGCCCCCGAGGACGACATCCCGGAGGACGACGACCCGGACCTGGTCGACTCGGCCCTCTCCGGCCACGAGCTGATCGTCCGGGAGCTGGGCGCGACGGTGGTGGAGGAGTACCAGAACGAATAGGCACGACCGGGCCGCCCCGGACAGGCGCCCCGCCCGCTCGACAGGCCATCCCAACAGTTCGACGGGACGGCTGGGTCGCCCCAACTACCCCCCCACCGCACGGCAACCAGCCCCCCACGGCCGCATCTACCCCCACCCCACCTGTAGGAACGTACAGACGAGGGCGCCCCGCCCCCTCGGATGCCCGGACAAAGGCGCCCCGCCAGAGCGGGCTAGGCTGACCCCCGTGAAGGTCCTTGTCATCGGCGGCGGTGCCCGCGAACACGCCCTGTGCCGCTCCTTGTCCCTCGACCCCGCGGTCACCGCCCTGCACTGCGCTCCCGGCAACGCCGGCATCGCGGACGTGGCCGAGCTGCACCAGGTCGACGCCCTCGACGGCAAGGCGGTGGCGGCCCTCGCGGCAGAGCTCGGCGCCGGGCTCGTCATCGTCGGCCCGGAGGCACCCCTCGTCGCCGGGGTCGCCGACGCCGTGCGCGAAGCGGGCATTCCGTGCTTCGGGCCGTCCAAGGAAGCGGCCCGGCTCGAAGGCTCCAAGGCCTTCGCGAAGGACGTGATGGCGGGCGCGGGCGTGCCCACCGCGCGCAGCTACGTCTGCACCACGCCCGAAGAGGTCGACGAGGCCCTCGACGCCTTCGGCGCTCCGTACGTCGTGAAGGACGACGGCCTCGCCGCGGGCAAGGGCGTCGTCGTCACCGACGACGTCGAGCAGGCCCGCGAGCACGCCCTCGCCTGCGGACGCGTCGTCATCGAGGAGTTCCTCGACGGCCCCGAGGTCTCCCTCTTCGCCGTCACCGACGGCAGGACCGTCGTCCCGCTGCGCCCCGCCCAGGACTTCAAGCGCGCCCTCGACGGCGACGAAGGCCCCAACACCGGCGGCATGGGCGCCTATTCGCCGCTGCCGTGGGCCGACCCGAAGCTCGTCGACGAGGTCCAGGAGACGGTGCTCCAGCCGACCGTCGACGAACTGAGCCGCCGCGGCACCCCCTTCTCCGGGCTGCTGTACGCCGGACTCGCCATCACCAGCCGCGGGGTCAGGGTCATCGAGTTCAACGCCCGCTTCGGCGACCCCGAGACCCAGGTCGTCCTCGCCCGCCTGCGGACCCCGCTCGCGGGCCTCCTGCTCGCCGCGGCCAACGGCACCCTCGCCGACCTGCCGCCGCTGCGCTGGAGCGACGACGCGGCGGTCACCGTCGTCATCGCCTCGCACAACTACCCCGGCACGCCGCGCACCGGCGACCCCATCGAGGGCCTCGCCGACGTCGCGTCCCAGGACGCCCCCGACGCGTACGTCCTGCACGCGGGGACCAAGCACGACGGCGACGACAGCGGCACAGTCGTCAGCGCGGGCGGCCGCGTCCTCTCCGTGACGGCGACCGGCGCCGACCTCGCCCAGGCCCGCGAGCGCGCGTACGCCGCGGTCGCCCGCATCCGCCTCGACGGCTCCCAGCACCGCACGGACATCGCGGAGAAGGCGGCGGACGAGGCGTAGCCCCAGGCGCGCGTCATGCGTTTTCGGGAGCGGGCGTACGACGGCGTCCGCTCCCGCGCTTTCACACGCCCCCCTGTCGTACGCGGTACGTGACTACGACCGGCCGTAGACCCGCGCGGCGATACGGAGCGTGAGCACTGAGCCCGCCGTATGACGGCCGCCGACTTGCCGGACGCGCGGGCGTGGTCGGCCCGGCGGACGGCGGCCCCGTACCCCGTGCCCGCGCCCTCCGACGAGCGGGCCAGCTTTGCCCAAAGCCATTCCATCGAGTGACCGCTCGGCCATCCGGCTGACGGTGCCCGACGCCCCAACTAGGGTTCGGCGCAGGCATTGCAGGCACTCAGAGCCAAACAGCCCACCGGCATTGCGATGTCGGTGGCGGGTGCCACAGTGGGGGAGTGTGCAACGCCATCGACATACGCCGTCGGCTCCGGCCGCCGGCCGAGCTGTAGGCAGCAGGGGGTGACTTCGGTCGTGTCAGGGATGGGTGTGGAGGCGGGCGCGCAGGCCGCGCGCTCGCGGGCTCTCGCCGTGCTGCGGATCCGCAGCCGGGCGCTGGCCGTCGCCCTGCTGCCCGCGGCCGTCGCCGTCGTGCTGCTCGCCGCCGCGGCCATGGGGCACATAGGCGGCGGGAGTTGGGACGCCGTGCGCTGGAGCGTGACGGCGCTCGCGGTGCTCGTCCTGCTCGGCGCCGGAGCAGTCGCCCTCGTCGTCGCGCGGGCCAGACCCGCCATGAGCCCCACGGTCCCGATCCCGGAGGCCTCGGCCCCCGATCTGTACCGCCTGGTGCGGGACCTCGCCGACCGCCTCGAAGTCCCCGCCCCCTCGGCCATAGCGCTCACCCCGGACTGCGACAGCTGGCTGGAGGACCGCACCCACCGGGCGCACGGCACCCCGGCCGACGGCGCCGCGCCCCGCGCGGGCGCCGACGGCGGCCCGGACGCCGTGGGACCGGGAGCCGATGGCGGCCGCGCACCCCAGCGGCGCGCCCCCGCCGCCCCTGTCCTCGTCATCGGCTCGCCCTTCCTGTGGTGGATGCGGGTCGGCGAGCTGCGCGCGGTGCTCGCGCCGGTCGTCGCGGGCACGGGCCCGTCGGCGCACCCCGACATAGCGGCCGCCCGCCGTTTCGTACGCGGCCTGGACGCCGCCGTCGCCGTCGCCTCGGCACCGGGGCGCGGGCCGCTCACGGGCACCGTCCTCGGCGGCGTCGGCTGGGTGGCGCGGTTGCTGCTGCGCAGTTGCCGGGTGCACGCCGCGGAGATGGAGCGCGGTGTCGCGGCGGCCGCGGCCGAGCGCGCGCAGACCGTGGACTACGGCGTGCGGATCGTCGCCCAGGAGCAGGTCGGCCTCGCGTACGCGGGGTGGGACCGGCTCCTGACCCGGGTCGCGCTGCCCGCCTGGCGCATGGGGCGCTGGCCCTCGCGGCTCGACGCAGGCGTGGTCTCCGCCCTCACCGAGCTGTCCCGCAGGGACCGCCTCGCCGAAGGCTTCGCGTCCCGGCTCGGCGAGCGGCCCGCGTGCGACCTCCTGGAGGAGCCCGGCGTGGTGGACGAGGCGGCGTCGCTGCTCGCGGCCCGGCTGTTCCACGGCGGCCCCGCCGAGCCCGGTCCGGGTTGGGCGCCGGTGGCCTGGCAGGAGTATCCGGACGAGGTCGTGGACCGGAAATGGCGCACCGACGCCGCCCGCCTGCACCGCGTCCTCGACTCCCTCGGCGTCAGCCCGTCCGCCGACCCCACGGCCCCCGACCCCGAGGGCCCGACCCTCGGCCGGGTCATGGACCACCTGACGGACCCGGAGGCGACGGCACGCAGGATGGCGGCGGAGGCACAGGCGGCCGCGGCGGCCGAGGCACACCTGGCCGTGGGCCCGGACGCCGGTGCCGATGAGCACGCGGCCGCGGGCCCGGCCGCCGACGCCCACACGGCCACAGCACCGGAAGCAACCGTCACCGCGGCAGCAGTCCCCGAATACGAAGCAGCCGACGCCGAATACATCGGCTTCGCCGACGACGAGGGCGACGAGGCCGACGCGTCCGCAGGCCGAGGCGGCACGCTCGCCGCAGGGCTCAGCGCGGAGCTGGCCCGCGAGGAGGCCGCCGCCCCGCCCAGGCCCGCCCCGGCAGGACAGGGCCCGGACGACACGCTCTGGGACGACGGCGTGCTCCCCCTCTTCCCGCTGCAACCACCCCGCTCGGGCCGGGAGTTGCTGGCCGACCACGTCACGGCGATGGTGTGCTGCGCGGCCGTCGACACGGCGGGAGCCGCCCCCGGCCTCGACTGGCTGGACGGCCCCTCCCTCCTGATACGCGGCGAACGCGCGGCGGACCTCACCCCCCGCGTCCTCACCCTCGTCGAGGACGGCGACCCCGAACCCCTGCGCCGCTGGCTCACCACCCAAGGAATCCGCCCGGAAAAGCCGGTACGCCTGGTCTGACACGCCCTGCGTGTCCGACGCACCCACCCCCGAAGCGGATCCACGTCAATTCACGACGAACGGTGACCGCTCACATGCGTAATGTGATGTGCTGGGGTCCGGCAGCTGAGACAGGCACGCCAGCCCGGGCTCGGGGGAGCGAGGAGCAAGGGAGGGGACAACGCATGGGACCGGAGCCGATCCGCCGCTGGGAGTCGGGTGCCCTCGCCCACGCGGTGACCGACCCGTTCGGCCAGGGCCCGCTGCCCTGGCTCCGCGGCGCCGAGCACTACTTCGACGACACGGGCCACGTGGTGCCCTGGTACGTGGACCACGCCCCGGGCGCCACGGGCCCGAACGGGATCCCCGCCCCCCGCCCCGGCGGCGGCCCCCGCACCGCCGACGACGTACACCGCCAGATCAAGGGCTTCACCGGCACCGGAGCCGCCGCCCCCGGCGAGGCCATCGACTTCCACATCACCGTGGACCCGCCCCAGCAGTTCAGCGTGGACATCTACCGCATCGGGCACTACAGCGGCGACGGCGCCCGCAAGATCACCACAAGCCCCCGCCTCGAAGGCATCGTGCAGCCGCCCCCGCTCACCGCCGACCGCACGGTCTCCTGCCACCACTGGTGGCTGTCCTGGCGCCTGCAGATCCCGTCGTACTGGAACGTGGGGGCGTACGTGGCCGTGCTCACCACCACCGACGGCTTCCGCTCGCACGTCCCCTTCACGGTCCGCGACAGCCTCCACTTCACCGGCGCCGGCGACAGCGTCCGCGCCGGCACGAGCGGCCTCGGCGCCCCCTCCGCCGACCTCCTCGTCCTGCTGCCCGACATCACCTGGCAGGCGTACAACCTCTATCCCGAGGACGGCCACACCGGCGCCAGCCTCTACCACGCGTGGGACGACCACGGCCGGCTCCTCGGCGAGAGCGAGGCCGCGACCACGGTCTCCTTCGACCGGCCGTACGCGGGCGCGGGCCTCCCCCTGCACGTGGGCCATGCCTACGACTTCATCCGCTGGGCCGAGCGCTACGGCTACGACCTCGCGTACGCCGACAGCCGCGACCTGCACGCGGGCCGCATCGACCCCACCCGCTACCGCGGCCTGGTCTTCCCCGGCCACGACGAGTACTGGTCGGCGGCGATGCGCCGCACCACCGAGCTGGCCCGCGAGCACGGCACGTCGCTGGTGTTCCTCTCCGCCAACACCATGTACTGGCAGGTGGAGCTCGGCCCCTCGCCCTCCGGCGTCCCGGACCGCCTGCTCACCTGCCGAAAACGCCGCGCCCCCGGAAAGTCCGCGCTGTGGCGCGAAGCCGACGTCCCCGAGCAGCAGTTGATGGGCATCCAGTACGCGGGCCGGGTCCCGGAGCCGCACCCCCTCATCGTCCGCAACGCCGACCACTGGCTGTGGGAGGCGACCGGCGCGCACGAGAGCGACGAGATCGAGGGCCTGGTCGCGGGCGAGGCCGACCGCTACTTCCCGCGCACCGCGCTCCCGGAGCACCAGGACCGCATCCTGCTCGCCCACTCCCCGTACGAGGACAGCGAGGGCTCGGGCCGCCACCAGGAGACCTCGCTCTACCGCGCCCCGTCCGGCGCCCTCGTCTTCGCCTCCGGCACCTTCGCCTGGACCCCCGCGCTCGACCGCCCCGGCCACGTCGACGCCCGCGTCCAGCGCGCCACGGCCAACCTGCTCGACCGCATCTGCAAGCGGGACTGAGCGCGCCCGGCGGACCCACCCGAGCGCACCCGGCCAGACCCATGGCCAAAACCATCCCCCGCATACGGGAGAATCGGAGCACTTGGACAGAACCACGGGGAGGAACCGTGTCCGGATTCGTCGAAAAGCCTGAACCCCTCCAGGTTCCGGGCCTGGTGCATCTGCACACCGGCAAGGTGCGCGAGCTGTACCGGAACGAGGCGGGCGAGCTCGTCATGGTCGCCAGTGACCGCCTGTCCGCGTACGACTGGGTGCTGCCGAGCGAGATCCCCGACAAGGGGCGGGTCCTGACCCAGCTCTCGCTGTGGTGGTTCGACCAGCTCGCGGACCTCGTGCCGAACCACGTCATCTCCACGGACCTGCCGCAGGGCGCCCCCGCCGACTGGGCGGGCCGCACGCTGATCTGCAAGTCGCTGCGGATGGTCCCCGTCGAGTGCGTCGCGCGCGGCTATCTGACGGGCTCGGGCCTCGCCGAGTACAAGGAGTCCCGCACGGTCTGTGGTCTCGCCCTGCCCGAGGGCCTGGTCGACGGCTCGGAGCTGCCCGCGCCGATCTTCACCCCGGCCACGAAGGCCGCCGTCGGCGAGCACGACGAGAACGTGAGCTACGAGGAGGCCGCCCGCCAGGTCGGCGCGGACACGGCGGCCCAGCTGCGGCAGACGACCCTCGCCGTCTACAGCAGGGCACGGGACATCGCGCGCGAGCGCGGCCTGATCCTCGCGGACACGAAGTTCGAGTTCGGCTTCGCCGGCGACGAGCTCGTGCTCGCGGACGAGGTGCTCACCCCGGACTCGTCCCGCTTCTGGCCCGCGGACCTGTGGGAGCCGGGCCGCGCCCAGCCCTCCTTCGACAAGCAGTACGTACGCGACTGGCTCACCTCGCCCGCGTCCGGCTGGGACCGCGCGAGCGAGCAGCCGCCCCCGCCGCTGCCCGCCGACGTGGTGGACGCGACGCGCGCCAAGTACATCGAGGCGTATGAGCGACTCACCGGCACCGCCTGGTAGTCGGGCACACGACGAAGCCCCCGGTTCGAAGAACCGGGGGCTTCTGTATGGAGCGGACGACCAGGTTCGAACTGGCGACCTCAACCTTGGCAAGGTTGCGCTCTACCAACTGAGCTACGTCCGCAGTGCGCCGAAGCGCGAGAGCCACTATACCCAACCTCGCTCCCGCGCGAGACGCACCGCCGCATGCCGGTTCTCCGCACCGATCTTCGTGACCGCCGAGGAGAGGTAGTTGCGGACCGTTCCCTGGGACAGCGCGGCCCGCTCCGCGATCTCCGCGACGGGCGCACCGTCGGCGGCGAGTTCGAGCACCTCGGCCTCCCGGTCGGTCAGCGGGGAGTCGCCGGAGGAGATGGCGTCGGCGGCCAACTCCGGGTCCACGAAGCGGTTTCCGGCGTGCACGGTGCGGATGATCTCCGCGAGCCGCTGCGCGCTCATCGTCTTCGGGACGAACCCCCGCACACCCACCGCGAGCGCCCGCTTGAGGTGTCCCGGTCTGCCGTGACTCGTCACGATCATGACCTGGCAGTCGGGGAGTTCCTTGCGCAGGGATGTGGCCACACTCACACCGTCGAGCCCCGGCATCTGCAGATCGAGCACGGCCACATCGGGCCGGTGGGCCCGCGCCATGGCGAGCGCCTCGGGCCCGGACGCGGCCTCGGCGACGACGACCAGGTCGTCCTCCAGGGCCAGGAGCGCCGCGAGGGCGCCGCGGATCAGATGCTCGTCGTCGGCGAGCAGCACGCGTACGGTCACAGCGCCCTCGCCCCGGGGAGCGCCGACCGGGCGTCCGGCCCGGTGTCCGGTTCCGGCAGCGGCACCCGCGCGGTCAGCCGGAAGCTGCCGTCGGCGCTGTCGTGCTCCAGCGTCCCGCCCACTCCGGCGAGGCGTTCGCCGAGCCCGGCGAGCCCGGATCCGGCGGGGGCCGCGGCGACGTCCGGCACCCCGTCGTTCTCGATGGTCAATGTCGTACGTCCTTCCCCGGCCGAAAGCTCGATGGCACAGCGTCGTGCGTCGCCGTGCCGCAGCACGTTCGTCGTGCCCTCCCGCACCACCCAGGCGAGCGCCGACTGCACGGCGTCCGGAAGCCCGGCCGGTGAACCGGTGACCCGGCAGGCGATCCCGGCCGCCTCCAGGACGCCCCGGGCGCCCACGAGTTCCACCCCGAGGTCGATGTCGCGGTAGCCGCGTACGACCTCCCGGATCTCCCGCTGGGACTCCTGCGCGATCCGCTGGACCTCGATCATCTGCTCCACGGCCTCGGGCCTGCCGCGCCGCGCGAGCTGCACGGCGAGTTCGCTCTTGAGCGCGATGACGGCGAGGTTGCGCCCCATCACGTCGTGCAGGTCGCGGCCGAAGCGCAGGCGTTCCTCGGCGACGGCGAGGCGGCTCTCGGTCTCGCGGGCCCGCTCCGCCTCCCACATCACGGACAGCGTCCACGCCCCGCAGCGCGAGGTCAGCAGCGAGACCAGGCCGCCGACGGCGATGAGCATGGCCAGGGCGGCCAACATGCCGCCGCGCGTCCCCACGGCGGCGAAGGCGGCCAGCAGGACGACGAGGATGCCCGCGAGATGGCGGAAGAAGCTCCGGATCGACAGGGCGAAGCCCAGCGCCTCCGCGTACGGGGTGATCAGGAACAGCACGCCGAGGCCGAGCACGTCGCCCTTGACGCCGTCGACGTGCTGGAGCGCGAGGGCGAGGCCGAAGCCGGCGGCGGTGAGGCCGAACATGACGGCCAGGTCGCGGCGCGGGAACGGGGCACGGCCCAGGTAGTGGTCGAGGGCCCGGCGCAGCGTGCGGTTGAACTGCACGCACTGGAGCGCGGCCACCACGATCATCGACCAGCCGAGGAGCTGCGCGGTGGTCTCGTGCCGCAGGTTCAGGCCCACCGGCCCCGCGCACCAGCTGACGAGGAAGATCCACGGCACGGTGTGCCACATGACCATGCTCTGCAGCTCGACCTGTTCGATCTTCCTCAGGCCGCGCCAGCGTCGTTGCCAACCCCGGATCCTGCCCACCGCTCCCTGTCCCTCCACCCGCCCGGCAGCCCCTTGTCAGGCGCCGCTAGCGCCGCGGTTCCCAGCGGAACCACCTTCGTACAGCAAACACGCCGCCCACGATCCAGGCCACCGCGATCACGAGGGCGCGGAGCGCGTCGGTCGCGGCCATGTCGCCGGTCCAGCCGCCGCGGATCAGCTCGATCGACGGGGTCAGCGGCATCAGTCGGCAGACGGCGGCGACGTTGTCCGGCAGGACTTCGAGGGGGATGAGCGTGCCGGAGGCGAAGAACGAGACGAACACCAGCGGCAGGGCCGCGACCTGGGCACTCTCCACGCTCCGGCTGAAGCTCGCCGTGACCGCCGCGAGCACGGGCCACAGCGCGAAGGCCACGAGCAGGCCAAGGACGGCGTAGAGCGGCGCTTCGGGCGCCCCCACGTCGAGCAGCGCCATGCAGCCGACCGTCAGGAGCACGCACTGCGCGAGCCCGATGGCCACGGACGGGATCGCCGCGCCCGCGAGGATCTCCAGGTCCCGCACCTCACCGGTGCGCAGCCGCTTCAGTACGAGTTCCTCGCGCCGCGACGCGTAGACGCTGACCAGCGCCGAGTACACCGCGAAGAGCAGCGAGAAGCCGATCGAGGCCGGAAGCACGACCGTGCCGATCGAAAGTCCGGTGCCGTCCAGGTCCATCCCCGTGGCGGCCTGGCGCGCGCTGAACGGCATCATGAGCGGCACGAACATGGCCGTGAACAGCACGCCCTTGCTGCGCCCGAGCAGCGTCAGCTCGGCCCGCGCCATCGCTCGCAGACGTCCGGCGGGGGTGGTCCGGGCGGCGGACCGGGCGGCTACGCCCTTCGCCGCCGTGGTCGTCGAGCTCATGCCACCGTCTCCTTGTCCGTCGAGTGGGAGCCGTCCCCGGCGCCCGAGCCGTCCGAAACTCTGTCGGCGGCCGCCCGCGTCGCGTCCTGCGCGATCCGCAGGAACGCCTCCTCCAGCGACGCGGCCCGTACGTCGAGCCCGCGCAGCTCGACCCCGGCCCGCTCGGCCCACACGAGCAGCCCGGTCGCGGCCCGCTGGAGCTCGGTGGTGCGCAGCAGGATCCGGTCGCCCGCCATGTCGTGGCCGCTCACGCCGAGTTGGGCAAGGGGTGGCAGGTCGCCGGGCAGGTAGCCCTCGGGCAGTTCGAAGGAGATGTGGGAGGGCTGGGACGCGACGACGTCGGCGACGGTGCCGGTGGCGGCGATGCGTCCTTCGTGCAGGATCGCGAGGCGGTCGGCGAGCTGCTCGGCCTCTTCGAGGTAGTGGGTGGTGAGCAGCACCGTGGTGCCCCGCTCGCGCAGCGCGCGCACCAAGTTCCAGGTCTCGCGGCGCCCTTCGGCGTCGAGCCCGGTCGTCGGCTCGTCCAGGAACAGCACTTCGGGGTCGCCGATGAGCGCCATCGCGAGGTCGAGGCGCCGCTTCTCACCGCCGGAGAGCTGCTTCACGCGTACGCTGCCGCGCCCGGCGAGCCCGACGGCTTCGAGGGCCTCGCCGACGGGTCGCGCCCCGCTGGTGCACCCGGCCCACATCCGCGCGGTCTCGGTGACGGTCAGTTCGGAGGGGAAGCCGCCTTCCTGGAGCATCACCCCGATCCGGGGCCGCACTGCCTCCCGCTCCTGGTACGGGTCGTGCCCGAGCACCCGCACCGCGCCCCCGGCCGGTTCGGCGAGGCCTTCGAGGAGCTCGAGGGTGGACGTCTTGCCGGCGCCGTTGGTGCCGAGGAGCGCGAACAGTTCGCCGCGGCCCACGGTGAAGGAGATCCCTCTGACCGCCTCGAAACCGCCCGCGTAGCTGCGCCGCAGGCCGGTCACGTCGATCACTTGCTCAGTCATGTTCCAAGGCTCGCCCGCTGGATCGGCCACGGGCAGTGCGCGTTGTCATCGACCCGCATGACAAATGTCAGATCCACGGGAGCGGGGCGGGGCACACAACGGGGCCACCGGAAACACGACGAAGGCCCGGTGTCTGGGACACCGGGCCTTCGTATGTGGAGCGAACGACGAGGTTCGAACTCGCGACCTCAACCTTGGCAAGGTTGCGCTCTACCAACTGAGCTACGTTCGCATTGCCTCCGACCAGCTCTCACTGATCGGTGCGGGCACCAGCTTACCCCACCCGAATGGGTGGTCGGTGAGCGGTGCGGAGCGGGTGACAGGAATTGCACACTGCGCCTTCCCCCTGGAAGGGGGATGTTCTACTACTGAACTACACCCGCACGACTCCTCGGGGTTTCGACCTTTCGGCCTCGCCCCTCGGCGTGCTCCAGACTCTAGCTGACCAGCGGGGGTGCTGCGCAAGTCGGCTGCACAGCACCCCCGTACAGAGATCGTCCGGGGATCGCCGGCACCGCCGTGCCGGGATCGCGGGGCGGATCAGTTCGCGGCCTCGAACGCCTCGTACACCTTCTTCGGGATGCGGCCGCGGGGCGGGACGTCGAGCTGGTTCGACCGGGCCCAGGCGCGGACGGCGGCCGGGTCCGGGGTCACCGCGGTGTGCCGGAAGACCTTGCCCGACTTCGACTGCTTGCGGGCCGCCGCCAGGTACGGGGTCAGCACCTTGCGGAGTTTCTCGGCATTGGTTTGGTTGAGATCGATCTCGTACGACTTCCCGTCAAGACCGAAGGCGACCGTTTCCGCCGCTTCTGAGCCGTCGATGTCGTCATAGAGAGTGACCACGACACGCTGCGCCACGAATATCGGTCCTTTCGTGCGACGCCACCGCATTGACGTGCAATGACGTGCGGTGATGCCGACTGTCCGGCAGTTATGGGACAAAGTATCGGCTATTGCCAATTCCTTTGTACAGTGCCTGGCATTGAATGGTGAAGCCGACGAAAACTGACCGCGTGTTCCGGTGCCGTGTCCGGGAGAATACGGGCAGGTCGGCCACTTCTCCAGCAGGGTGGGTGCGCCGGGGTGGCGGGCGCAATGGCGAACTGTGATCTTTTCCAGGATTTTTCGCGGACGTGTCCTGTTCGACGCCGGGCCGACCCCTGTGAAGTGACTGCGGTCACGTATGTTGCTACGAATCTACGCGGGTAGAAATTTTGTACGGGTAGTCTGAAGGAACTTGCTCGGCAACTTGATCGTCCAGCCGAGCCGTACCCCGTAAGCAGCACACGCAAGCACCACACACCGGGAGTGCCAGTGGCACGCGTCGTAGTCGACGTCATGCTCAAGCCGGAGATCCTCGACCCCCAGGGACAGGCGGTGCAGCGTGCACTGCCGCGCCTCGGTTTCCAGGGCATCTCCGACGTACGTCAGGGAAAGCGCTTCGAACTCGAGGTCGACGGGCCGGTCGACGAGGCCGCGCTCGCCCGTATCCACGAGATGGCGGAAACCTTCCTCGCCAACACCGTGATCGAGGACTTCGTCGTAAAGGTCGAAGGGGCCGAAGAGCCCGCGGCGTCCGTGGCGGAGGCGAAGTGACTGCTCGAATCGGAGTCGTCACTTTTCCGGGAACGCTCGACGACCGCGACACCCAGCGCGCCGTCCGCGTCGCCGGTGCCGAGGCCGTGCCGCTGTGGCACCGCGACAAGGACCTGAAGCAGGTCGACGCCGTGGTCCTTCCGGGCGGTTTCTCGTACGGCGACTATCTGCGCGCGGGCGCCATCTCCCGCTTTTCGCCCGTCATGGAGTCGGTCATCGAGCAGGCGAAGGCCGGAATGCCGGTCCTCGGGATCTGCAACGGCTTCCAGGTCCTGACCGAGACGCACCTGCTGCCCGGCGCGATGCTGCGGAACAACCACCTGCACTTCATCTGCCGTGACCAGAAGCTGCGCGTGGAGACCAACTCGACTGCCTGGACGGCCGATTACGAGACCGGCCAGGAGATCTCGATCCCGCTGAAGAACATCGACGGGCGGTACGTCGCCGACGAGCGCACCCTCGACATGCTGGAGGCCGAGGGCCGCGTCGCCTTCCGCTACCTGGACGTGAACCCGAACGGCTCGCTGCGCGACATCGCGGGCATCACGAACGAGGCCGGCAACGTCGTCGGCCTCATGCCGCACCCCGAGCACGCGGTCGAGCCGCTGATCGGGACCGGCCGCACGGACGGCCTGGGATTCTTCACCTCGATCCTGAAGAAGCTGGTGGACGCCCGATGACCCTCGACACCGTCAAGCACGCGACGGAGACCCCCGAGGCCGCGCAGCCCTGGAAGGAGCTCGGCCTCAAGGAGGACGAGTACACCCGGATCAGGGAGATCCTCGGCCGCCGCCCGACCGGCGCCGAGCTCGCCATGTACTCGGTCATGTGGTCCGAGCACTGCTCGTACAAGAGCAGCAAGGTGCACCTGAAGCAGTTCGGCGAGAAGATCCCCGAGAACGACGCGATGCTCGTCGGGATCGGCGAGAACGCGGGCGTCGTCGACGTCGGCCAGGGCTACGCGGTCACCTTCAAGGTCGAGTCGCACAACCACCCGTCGTACATCGAGCCCTACCAGGGCGCGGCCACCGGCGTCGGCGGCATCGTGCGCGACATCCTCGCGATGGGCGCGCGCCCGGTCGCCGTCGTGGACCCGCTGCGCTTCGGCGCCGCCGACCACCCCGACACCAAGCGCGTCCTGCCGGGCGTCGTCGCGGGCATCGGCGGCTACGGCAACTGCCTGGGGCTGCCCAACATCGGCGGCGAGGTCGTCTTCGACTCCTGCTACCAGGGCAACCCGCTGGTCAACGCGGGCTGCATCGGCGTCATGAAGCACGAGGACATCCACCTCGCGAAGGCGTCCGGCACCGGCAACAAGGTCATCCTGTACGGCGCCCGCACGGGCGGCGACGGCATCGGCGGCGTCTCCGTGCTGGCGAGTGAGACCTTCGAGTCGACGGGCCCGGCCAAGCGTCCCGCCGTCCAGGTCGGCGACCCCTTCCAGGAGAAGCTCCTCATCGAGTGCACCCTGGAGATCTTCGGCGAGAAGCTGGTCGCGGGCATCCAGGACCTCGGCGGCGCCGGCCTGTCCTGCGCCACCAGCGAGCTGGCGTCGGCCGGTTCGGGCGGCATGCGCGTGGAACTGGACACGGTTCCGCTGCGCGACGCGACGCTCTCGCCCGAGGAAATCCTCATGAGCGAGTCGCAGGAGCGCATGTGCGCGGTCGTCGAGCCCGGCAAGGTCGACCGCTTCATGGAGATCTGCGAGAAGTGGGACGTCATCGCGACCGTCATCGGTGAGGTGACCGAGGGCGAGCGCCTGGAGATCTTCTGGCACGGCGAGCAGATCGTCGACGTACCGCCGCGCACGGTCGCGCACGAGGGCCCGGTCTACCACCGGCCGTTCGCGCGCCCGTCCTGGCAGGACGTGCTCCAGGCCGACGACGCCAACAAGCTGGCGCGGCCCGCGAATTCGGCCGAGCTGAAGGAGCAGATCCTCAAGCTGGTCGCGTCGCCGAACCAGGCCTCCAAGGCGTGGATCACCGACCAGTACGACCGTTTCGTGCAGGGCAACACGATCCTCGCGCAGCCCGAGGACGCGGGCATGGTCCGCGTCGACGAGGAGTCGAACCTGGGCGTCGCGATGGCGACGGACGGCAACGGCCGGTACGCGAAGCTCGACCCGTACGCGGGCGCCCAGCTCGCGCTCGCCGAGTCGTACCGCAACGTCGCGGCCTCAGGCGCCAAGCCGCTCGCCATCTCCAACTGCCTGAACTTCGGCTCCCCCGAGGACCCGGACGTGATGTGGCAGTTCGCGGAGGCCACGCGCGGCCTCGCCGACGGCTGCCTGCAGCTCGGCACCCCGGTGACCGGCGGCAACGTCTCGCTGTACAACCAGACCGGCGAGACGGCGATCCACCCGACGCCCGTCGTGGCCGTGCTCGGCGTCATCGACGACGTCACGCGCCGCACGCCGATCGCCTTCAAGGAAGAGGGCCAGCTCCTCTACCTGCTCGGCGACACCCACGAGGAGTTCGGCGGCTCGGCCTGGTCGCAGGTCGTGCACGACCACCTCGGCGGGCTTCCGCCCAAGGTCGACCTGGAGCGGGAGCGGCTGCTCGGCGAGATCCTGATCTCCGCCTCGCGCGACGGCATGATCGACGCCGCGCACGACCTGTCCGACGGCGGCCTGATCCAGGCGGTCGTGGAGTCCTGCCTGCGCGGCGGCGCCGGCGCCCGCCTGGTGGTGCCGGACGGCCTTGACGCGTTCACGTTCCTGCTCAGCGAGTCCGCGGGGCGTGCCGTGGTGTCCGTGCCGCGCAGCGAGGAGCTCCGCTTCACCGACATGTGCGGGGCGCGGGGCCTGCCGGCCACGCGGATCGGCGTCGTGGACGGCGGCGCTGTCGAGGTGCAGGGCGAGTTCGCTCTGTCGCTTGACGAGCTGCGGGCGGCGCACGCGGAGACGATTCCGGGGTTGTTCGCCTGACGCCGCGACAACGAGAGCTGCGGGAGCCCCCGTTCGGACATGGTCCGGGCGGGGGCTCTGGCGTTTGCGACCCGGACTTGTCTGGAGTTACGTAATTACGTAATCTACGATCATGGAGCTGGAAGAGCGCGTCGCCGAGCTGGAGCGGCGCATGGCGGCCCTGGAGGGCGCGGCGGGCGCGGCAGGTGCGGCGAGTGCGGACCGCGACCGTGACGAGGCCGCGCCCGTCGTCGGCGAGAGCGACTTCTGGGCCCTGGAGGGCCTGAAGGCGCAGCTCGCCCAGTACAAGGCGGCCGACGGCGGGGTGCTCTACACCGGCGCGGTGCGGCTGCCGACGGGGGAGCGGTACGACTGGCAGACCGGCCAGTTCACCGAGGCGCTCCTCGACGGCGACTGGTCCGAGGCCGCCGAGTCCTTCGCCGCGCTCGGCCACCCCGTGCGGCTGCGGCTGCTGCGGGAGATCCTCGGCGGCCGCCGCACCGCTGCGGACCTGACCGCGCTCGACGGGGTCGGCACGACCGGCCAGATCTACCACCACCTGCGCCAACTGACCGGCGCCGGCTGGCTGCACAGCGCGGCCCGCGGGCGCTACGCGGTGCCCGCGGACCGGGTGGTGCCGCTCCTGGTGGTGCTCACCGCCGCACGCCCCATGACCTGACCGTTTTCCGTACGAGGGGGACTCGTGTCCGTACGTCAACGCAAGCTCGTCGCGCTGGTCAAGCGCCTGCTCTGGCTGATCTTCTTCGTCCAGGCGATCGCCGGGGCCTTCGTGGACATGCCGTACAACTATTGGCTGGGCTGGCTGCCCGGGCTCGGCGCCATAGCCATCAGCCTCGTGACCGCCCGCTCGGTCCGGCAGCAGATCGCGACGGACCCGCCCGCGCCCGTCGAGGTCGAGCCCCCGGTCACCGGCCGCTGGTCCGCCCTCAACAGCCCCGCCGACAAGGTGCCGAGCCACGGCACGCACAGCCTCGGCCAGACCTACGCCATCGACATCACGGCCGAGCCCGACGATCCGGCCCGCGCCCGCCCCGGCTTCGCCTGGCTCTGGCCGATCGCCCGCCGCAACCGGGCCTTCCCCGCCTTCGGGGCGCCGCTGCACGCGGTCGCCGACGCCACCGTCGTGCACGCCGAGGACGACCAGCGCGACCACCTCAGCCGCAACTCCCTGCTCGCCCTGGTGTACTTCATGCTGATCGAGGGCGTCGGCCGGATCCTCGGCGGCACCCGCCGCATCGTCGGCAACCACGTCGTCCTCGACCTCGGCGAGGGGACGTACGCCATGTACGCGCACGTCCAGCGGGGCTCGCTCGCGGTCCGCGCCGGGGACAAGGTCGTCGCCGGGCAGCGTCTTGGCAACTGCGGGAACTCCGGCAACTCCACCGAGCCGCATGTGCACTTCCAGCTGATGGACGGCCCGGACCTGAACACGGCCAAGGGCGTGCCCTTCCGCTGGCGCGGCATCGGGGTGCCCGCGAACCGGGAGGTGTTCACGGCGGAACAGGCACCGGAACAGGCACCGGAACAGGCACTTGCCAAGAATTTGATCCAGAACTAAATTTAGCCTGAGTGTAAAATTCATCCTGGTATAGTCCGGCCATGGCAGCACGAGAAGCCGCACCGGCGGGCGAGCCCACAGCCCCTGAGCAGGGCAGTCGCGCGCCCGGCCTGCGGGAGCGCAAGAAGCGGCAGACCGCGACGCGGATCTGGCAGGCCGCGGTGGAGCTGTTCGTCGAGCGCGGCTTCGACAAGGTGTCCGTGGCGGAGATCGCGGCCGCCGCGGACGTCTCCAAGATGACCGTCTTCAACTACTTCGGTACGAAGGAGGACGTGCTCCTCGGCCCCATGGAGGAGCACGTCGCGGACGCCGCCGACGCCGTGCGCGACCGCGCCCCCGGCGAGTCCGCCGCCGAGGCGCTGCGCCGGCAGCTGCTCGACCTGATCGAGGCGCGGGACGCGTCCGTCGGCCTGAGCGACAGCCCCCGCACGATCCAGGTCCTGCGCCTGATCACGGAGACGCCGGTGCTGCTGCACCGCGCGCACTCCTTTCATCTGCGCCGCCAGCAGTCCCTCGCCGCCGTCCTCGCCGCGGAGACCGGCGACGCCGTCCTCGCGGAGGTCGCCGCGGCCCAACTGATCGGCGTACGCAACGCCGTGTTCGCCGAAGTGCACCGCCGCCGCGCCGCCGGCGACCCCCTGGACCATGTCGCCGCCGACGCCGCACGCCTTGCCCGGGACGCCTTCGACCTGGTGGAAAAAGGACTCAGCGGATACGCGGTCAAGGCCTAGGCTCCCCCTATGCCACCGGCCAAGAAGCGCATGCGCAGCTACGACCCGACGAAGATCCGCACCGCCGTGCTCACCCAGTTCGGCACCGTGCGGGAGGCCGTCGCGGGCCTGACCCCGCAGCAACTGGCCGCGCCCACGCGGCTCGGGGACTGGACCGTGCGCGAACTGGCCGCCCACCTCACGATGGTGCTCGGCTCCGTCGCCCGCTATCTGGACGCGCCCGAGCCGGACAAGCACGAAGTGCCGCTCCAGGACTGGCCGTTCCGCACCTCGTCGGCGGCGGCACAGGTCGACGACGACGTGCACGGCATCGTCGACGCGGGCACCGACCTCGACGCGCTCTTCGCGCACGCCGTCGACCGGCTCGCGGAAACCCTCCCCGGCTCCGCCGACACCCGCCTCGTGCCCTCGCGCTTCGGCGGCATGACCCTCGCCGACTTCATGGTCACCCGCACCGTCGAACTCGTCGTCCACACCGACGACTTGAACGACGCGCTGCCCGGCCTGGACGTGCCGTACGACCGCCAGGCCCTGGCCGCCTGCACCCGGCTGCTCGCCGACGCGCTCGCGACGAAGGCGCCCGGCGGCTCGGTCGAGGTCCGCGTCCCGCCGTTCGCCGTGGTCCAGTGCGTCGAGGGCCCGCGGCACACCCGCGGCACCCCGCCGAACGTCGTCGAGACCGACCCGCTGACCTGGATCCGGCTCGCCACGGGACGTACGACATGGGCGGCGGCGCTGGACGTGGCACAGGTCAGCGCGAGCGGCGAACGGGCCGACCTGGGCGGGCTCCTGCCGATCATGTCGTGACCGCGAAGGGAACCGCTGTCGGACCCGCCCCGTCACAATGACATGTACAAGCAGCGTGTGACCCAGACCCTCACCGTCATCGCCGCCGCCGGGCTGCTCGCTGCCTGCGGCTCCGAGTCCGGCTCCGGCGACGGCGGTTCCGACAAGGCGGGACCCGGCAAGGGTGGCGGCTCCGAGTCCGCCCTGACCGGTGTCCGCTGGAACGTCGAGAGCCTCACCGTCGACGGCAAGAAACAGCAGGCCCCCGACGGCGCCTACGTGAAGCTCGGCGGCAAGGGCGGCACCGGCGGCAACTTCGGCTGCAACGGATACGGCGCCAAGGTGTCCGTCGAGGGCGACACCGTCCACTTCGAACCGGGCGTCCACACCGAGATCGCCTGCGACGCGCTCGACTTCGAGAAGAGCCTGGTCCGCGCCATGGACGGCAAGCTCAAGGCCGACGTGGACGGCGGCCGGCTGACCCTCACCACCGACAAGGGCGACCGCGTTGCCCTCAGCTCCGAGGCCCCCGCGCCGCTCAAGGGCACTGAGTGGACCGTGACCTCCGTCGGCGACGGCAAGACCGCGACCTCCCTGCCCAAGGCCCTCGACGACAAGGTCAAGCTCACCTTCGGCAAGGACGGCAAGGTCACCGGCAACCTCGGCTGCAACCACGTCACCGCCGACGCCGACGCCCGCGACGGCAAGATCGCGCTGGGCGCCCCCGGAGCCACCCGCAGGATGTGCCCCGGCAACGTCATGCCGACCGAGCGCGCCCTCCTGAAGCTCTTCGGCGGCAAGGTGTCGTACGAGCTGGACCACCGCACACTGACGCTGACGGCGGCAGACGGCAAGACGGTCGCGACGGCGACGGCGCAGCCCCCGAAGTAGCCGGATTTAGCCCGTCCGGCGATTGAGGACGAGCGCGAAGCGCGACAGAACGGTGCCCCACGGTGACAGCGCCTGGGCGATATGGGGCCGAAAACACCCCACCGCCCAGGGCGCCCCCGCCAGAATCTTCTTCAATTCGGACCAGTGGTCGATCTCGCCTACACTCGGTGGCGTGCCACGTGGTGACGGTCGACTCAATCACGATCTGCTTCCCGGCGAGAAAGGCCCCCAGGACGCTTGTGGCGTCTTCGGTGTCTGGGCTCCGGGCGAAGAGGTCGCAAAGCTCACGTACTTCGGGCTCTACGCCCTCCAGCATCGGGGCCAGGAATCCGCGGGAATCGCGGTCAGCAACGGCTCCCAGATCCTCGTCTTCAAGGACATGGGGCTCGTTTCCCAGGTCTTCGACGAGACCTCTCTCAGCTCGCTCCAAGGACACATCGCGGTCGGTCACGCCCGCTACTCCACGACGGGCGCCTCCGTCTGGGAGAACGCCCAGCCCACTTTCCGCGCCACGGCCCACGGCTCCATCGCCCTCGGCCACAACGGCAACCTGGTCAACACGGCGCAGCTCGCCGAGATGGTCGCCGACCTGCCCAAGCAGGAGGGCCGCACCACGCGCGTGGCGGCCACCAACGACACCGACCTGCTCACGGCCCTGCTCGCCGCCCAGACGGACGCCGACGGCAAGCCGCTGACCATAGAGGAAGCCGCCGGCGTGGTGCTTCCCAAGGTCCAGGGCGCCTTCAGCCTCGTCTACATGGACGAGCACACGCTGTACGCGGCCCGTGACCCCCAGGGCATCCGCCCGCTGGTCCTCGGCCGCCTTGAGCGCGGCTGGGTCGTCGCCTCCGAGAGCGCGGCGCTCGACATCTGCGGCGCCGCCTACGTCCGCGAGATCGAGCCGGGCGAGTTCATCGCCATCGACGAGAACGGCCTGCGAACGTCTCGATTCGCTGAAGCGAAGCCCAAGGGCTGTGTCTTCGAGTACGTCTACCTGGCCCGCCCCGACACCGACATCGCCGGCCGGAACGTATACCTCTCGCGGGTCGAAATGGGCCGGAAACTGGCCACCGAGGCCCCGGTCGAGGCCGATCTGGTCATAGCGACCCCGGAGTCGGGCACCCCTGCCGCGATCGGCTACGCGGAGGCGTCCGGCATCCCCTTCGGCGCCGGACTGGTCAAGAACGCCTACGTCGGCCGGACCTTCATCCAGCCCTCGCAGACCATCCGCCAGCTCGGCATCCGCCTGAAGCTGAACCCCCTCAAGGAAGTCATCAAGGGCAAGAAGCTGGTGGTCGTCGACGACTCGATCGTCCGCGGCAACACCCAGCGCGCCCTGGTGAAGATGCTCCGCGAGGCGGGCGCAGCCGAGGTCCACATCCGGATCTCCTCGCCGCCCGTGAAGTGGCCATGCTTCTTCGGCATCGACTTCGCCACCCGCGCCGAGCTCATCGCCAACGGCATGAGCATCGAGGAGATCGGCACGTCGCTCGGCGCCGACTCGCTCTCGTACATCTCCATCGACGGCATGATCGAGGCCACCACCATCGACAAGCCGAACCTCTGCCGCGCCTGCTTCGACGGCGAGTACCCGATGGACCTGCCCGACCCGGAACTCCTCGGCAAGCAGCTCCTGGAGACGGAGCTCGCCGCGGGACCGGCGGCCACGGCCGCGGCCGACGCGATCCGTCGTCCCTGAGCCCATTCATCAACCCGAAAGATCCCAGGCAATGTCTGAGACAACTGGTGCCTCCTACGCCTCGGCAGGCGTCGACATCGAAGCGGGCGACCGCGCTGTCGAGCTGATGAAGGAGTGGGTGAAGAAGACGCAGCGCCCCGAGGTCGCGGGCCTCGGCGGGCTCGGTGGCTTCGCCGGCCTCTTCGACGCCTCCGCCCTCAAGCGCTTCGACCGCCCGCTGCTCGCCTCCGCCACGGACGGCGTGGGCACGAAGGTCGACCTCGCGCGCAAGCTCGGGGTGTACGACACGATCGGCCACGACCTCGTCGGCATGGTCGTCGACGACATCGTCGTGTGCGGCGCCGAGCCGCTGTTCATGACCGACTACATCTGCGTCGGCAAGGTCCACCCGGAGCGCGTCGCCGCGATCGTGAAGGGCATCGCCGAGGGCTGTGTCCTCGCGGGCTGCTCGCTCGTCGGCGGCGAGACCGCGGAGCACCCGGGCCTGCTCGGCCCGGACGACTTCGACGTGGCGGGCGCGGGCACCGGCGTGGTCGAGGCCGACCTCGTGCTCGGCGCCGATCGCATCCGTAAGGGTGACGCGGTCATCGCCATGGCGTCCTCCGGTCTTCACTCCAACGGGTATTCGCTGGTGCGGCACGTGCTCCTCGACCGCGCCAGGATGAGCCTGGACGCGCAGGTCGAGGAGTTCGGCCGGACGCTCGGCGAGGAGCTCCTGGAGCCCACGAAGATCTACTCCCTGGACTGCCTGGCGCTGATCCGCACCGCCGAGGTGCACGCCTTCAGCCACGTCACCGGCGGCGGCCTGGCGGCCAACCTGGCCCGCGTGATCCCCGACACCCTGCACGCCACCGTCGACCGCTCCACGTGGACGCCGGGCGCGGTCTTCGACCTGGTCGGCAAGGCGGGCCAGGTCGAGCGCCTGGAGCTGGAGAAGACCCTGAACATGGGCGTCGGCATGATCGCTGTCGTCCCGCAGGAGTCCGCCGACGTGGCCCTGACGGTCCTCGCCGACCGCGGCGTGGACGCCTGGATCGCGGGAGAGATCACCGACCGCGGCGCGCACACGAGCGGCGCCGAACTCACGGGCGACTACGCGAAGTAGGCACGGCCCGCAGCCTGAACACAGCCTGTGGACAGCACAAAACCCGGTCCGGCGGTGTTACCACCCCGGACCGGGTGAAGTGCGGTCACTACAGGAAAGGCGCGAACTGCGAACCCTCTGTGATGTACGAGTACCGCGAGGTCAAGCGCCGCGGCGCTGCGACGAAGGACCGGACTGGTCGTCCTCTTCGTCCTCGTCGTCGTTGTAGAGATCCGCGTACTGCGCGTACGGGTCGTCTTCCTCGTCCTCGTCCTCGAACGGCTCGCCATTCGGCGGCTGCTGCGAAGTCGAAGCGCCCAGCTCGTTGGCCAGACGCGACAGGTCAGTCCCGCCGCTGTTGTACTTCAGCTGGCGGGCGACCTTTGTCTGCTTGGCCTTGGCCCGGCCGCGCCCCATGGCTCGACCCCCTCGGTATCGGGGCTTCATGGCCCCAGAGTCTTGACACGCGTTCATGATCTAGAACGGACTCTCCATGGAGAGACCGGTCCGTAGGGCTTCCACGGTACCTGCTCCTGCGGCCATACGGTACGTCGCCCGCAGGACGCGCCTAGGCGCACGACTGGCAAGGTGCCCTTTCCTCGCTGGTCAACCGCGATTTTAACCTCTTCTTGGCGGACGACCCGCCGACGGGGGTGAGTCTTGTCTCCCGAGGGCGTCGGCGGGCCTCCAGCCAGCGGCTGTCCGGCGGCGGAACGATCAGTGGCGGCGGGCCTCCGCGATCCGCTGCTCGGCGATCCTGTCGGCCGCCGCGGCGGGCGGAATCCCATCTCGCTTCGCACGTGCGAATATCGCCAACGTGGTGTCGAAGATCTTCGAGGCCTTCGCCTTGCACCGGTCGAAGTCGAAGCCGTGCAGCTCGTCGGCGACCTGGATGACGCCGCCCGCGTTGACCACGTAGTCCGGCGCGTAGAGGATCCCGCGGTCGGCGAGGTCCTTCTCGACGCCGGGGTGCTCCAGCTGGTTGTTGGCCGCGCCGCACACCACCCTGGCGGTGAGCACCGGCACGGACTCGTCGCTGAGGGCGCCGCCGAGCGCGCAGGGCGCGTACACGTCCAGGCCCTCGGTGCGGATCAGGGCCGCCGTGTCGGCGACCGCGGTGACCTCGGGGTGCTTGCTGGTGATGCGAAGGATCGAGTCCTCGCGCACATCGGTGACGACGACCTCGGCGCCGTCCTTCAGCAGGTGCTCCACGAGGATGTGGCCGACCTTGCCGACGCCCGCGACGCCGACCTTGCGGCCGCGCAGCGAGGGGTCGCCCCACAGGTGCTGGGCGGAGGCCCGCATGCCCTGGAAGACGCCGAAGGCGGTGAGCACGGAGGAGTCGCCGGCGCCGCCGTGCTCCGGGGAACGCCCGGTGGTCCAGCGGCACTCGCGCGCGACCACGTCCATGTCGGCGACGTACGTACCGACGTCACAGGCCGTCACGTAGCGGCCGCCGAGCGAGGCCACGAAACGGCCGTAGGCGAGCAGCAGCTCGTCGCTCTTGATCTTGTCCGGGTCACCGATGATGACCGCTTTGCCGCCGCCGTGGTCGAGGCCGGCCATGGCGTTCTTGTACGACATCCCGCGCGCGAGGTTCAGCGCGTCGGCGACGGCCTCTTCCTCGGTGGCGTAGGGGTAGAAGCGCGTGCCGCCGAGGGCGGGGCCCAGGGCGGTGGAGTGGATGGCGATGACGGCCTTGAGTCCGCTGGCGCGGTCCTGGCAGAGCACGACCTGCTCGTGGCCCCCCTGATCCGAGTGGAAGAGGGTGTGCAGGACGCCGTCGGTTACATCGGTCACGGTGGTGACTCCCGGTTACGTAGCGGCGGTTGGGCGGGTGCCCGTGCGGGTGGCGGGCCCCCGTTTGCCATGAGAGTAGAGCCTGAGAGTAGAGCCTGAGGGGACCCGTTCGCCGTACGGCGAACGGCATCACTCTGTCCGGGTCACGAGGGGGTCACGCACCGGGGGTGCAGGACGGAGTGCGGCACTGTTCGGCCATGGCACGATTTGCAGTGTTTTCCAGCCGGTACGCGGGGGAGGGGAGGAGCCGTGCCCAAGGTGTCCTCGGTGATCGTCCCGTACGCGTCGTACTTGCGTGTGTATGAGCCCCTCGCGGCCTTCCCCGAGCCCGAGCGGGGCCACTGGGCGCGCTATGCCCGCCGCCCGGGCCGCCCCTCGTACCAGGACGAACTCCGCCGCTCCCTGGCCGACTTGGTGCCCACGCCGCCCGTTCCCGTGCCGGTGCACGAGAGCAGCGACGCGTTCGTCCTGGAGACGGACGGCGTGGTGTGCGTGTGCCCCTGGCGCACCCGGCTGCGCGGCTGGCAGGCGCTGGGCGATCTCGCCGGGCAGTTGCCGACGCCGGTCCTGGACGCGGTCCTGCCGCCGGTGGTGCGCCGCCAGGCCGCCTCGGACTACGAGCAGTGGCTGGCCCGCAACCCCGACGCCCGCCCGTGGATCCGTACCGCGACCTGGCACGTGCCGCTGAACTGGTTCGTCCTGGTGTCGGACGAGGAGCGGTGCTTCGAGCGCGGGTACGGAGACGGAGCCGAGAGCGAGGCCGACGGCGCCGATGACGCGGTCGAGGCGGGCGCGGGCGCCGAGGCCGCCGTGGAGCCGTCCGGGGTGGGCCCGCCGGTGCTGCGGTACCGGACGCCGATGGTGCAGGCGAGGCGCCGTGTGGCGCGGGGCCTCAAGGCGCTGCGGGATGCGATGGACGAGGGGGCGCTCATCGACGGCCTCACGGACGTCGGGCGGTGGCTGGAGGAGTTCCACCCGCGTTCGGTCGTGGAGCTGGACTACGGCGGCCTGGTGCACGCGCTGCCGGAGGAGCTGCTCGACGAGGACCACTCGGCGGCGGACGTGGCGGCGGGCATCGCGGCGCTGCGGGACGGCGACGGGGCGGGGGCCGGCGAGGCCTATGCGAGGCTCGTGGAGCGGTGGCGCGCGGTCCGGGAGCGTCAGTTCTCGAACTGACGGCGCAACGGGCCCCCCACCGGGTGAGGCATCCTGTTCTCTTCCTTGTCCGGAGTCCTTGCCCCGAGTCCTTGTCCCGGTGCCGGGACGTAGGTCCCGATCCGGGCCTTTGCCTCAAGCGTGATGGACCGCACTTAACTGACCCTTGCGCCGATCGGCCTTCCTCATGCCAAAATAGGACAAGGAGTCCGGACAGGGCTCCTTCCGTCCAACTATGGGCGGAATGCTCTGCATTGCACGCTATGGGGGGTCTGTTGACTCCTGATCGCTCTGTGACTGATCGTCACGGTGGCGTGACTGTCCGCTATGGCATGGTCCATCGGCTTCCGTCGCGGATGGACACCTGGGAGGGCAATTCCATCGGTTTGGCCGACGCGGCTGGACGGATGGTGTAGTTGTAGTGCCGAGGACAAGCCGTTCGTCCTATAACCGACTCGACTCGCGTCCGCCATTTCGGGCAACGCGGGTCAAGGTGCAGAATTTAGAGGAATGAACCGAGAAGGTTCGGTTCTCCCGAGGAGGCCGCTCATGACCGCTCGCACCCCTGATGCCGAGCCGCTGCTGACCCCGGCTGAGGTCGCCACGATGTTCCGCGTCGACCCCAAGACGGTCACGCGCTGGGCCAAGGCTGGCAAGCTCACGTCGATTCGCACGCTCGGCGGACACCGCCGATACCGCGAGGCTGAGGTCCGCGCTCTGCTTGCGGGTATCCCGCAGCAGCGCAGCGAGGCCTGAGCACGGCGTTTGTGCATTAAGCAGCAGTAAGCAGTACACATCGGACGATGAGCACGACCGCTGCCGGGTCCCCCAACCTGGCCGTAACGTCCGACATATAGCTACACACGACACGGGACCCGCCCCAACGGGCCCCACGCCTGTGCCACTTGGGTGCGTCGTTGATCGCGCTGGACTCCGCCGGGTCCAGCGCGATTTTTTTGTGCCCGCGCACGCCGGTGCGCGCTGTTGGGGTCCCCTGTGAGCCGTCTTGTTGATCCCTGGGGGAGCCTGTCGGGGCCTGTCGGGTGGACTGTGCGTGAGCCGTTCGGGGACCCCGACGCGCGGAGTCAAGGCGGCGCGTCAGGTGGTGCAATTGCACATATTAGATTGACCCGTTGTAGGGCAGGGGTAAGTTCCGAGGTTCTTGAAACTTGTTCGGTGACTACCGTCACACGAGCCGCGGCTTGTTGCCCTCGATGCCCGTGCGCTAGAGGAGGCGAAGCGCTGCGGTACCGGGAGAACACCCCCGCTCACCCTTCAGCTTCCCACCGGGTGGGTGCCCCGCGCCTCGGCTTTGGTCATGCCTTGGGGGGACTTTCGTCCTCGCATTGCTCTGGGGCCGTCTCGGGCGCCTCCGGGCCCTCTGTGGCCTCATGGGCGTCGCCGGAGGGCTCCATGGCCAGACGCAGGAGCTGGTGGCAGATGGGGCAGTGCCGGGTCAGGTGGCGGTAGCTGGTGGCCGCCGCGAGGTGGGCGCGCAGCAGGGCGCGCGTCTCGTGCCGGGCGGATGCGGGGTACGTGGGCATGCGCCACCTCCTCGGGAGCGCGCGGCTCGCTCCCTTTTCTGGGGTACCGGCGGAATGTGACGGCGTCAACCCTGGAGCGTGGGGCGGGTACGTGGCCCGCCGACGCAGTGAGGCCCGCACCCTCGCGGGTGCGGGCCTCACGCCTCCTGGCGGAGCGCACGCGAAAGCGGGCCGCATCCTCATCGGATGCGGCCCGCTCTCTTCACTGCGGTCCTGACGGGATTTGAACCCGCGGCCTCCACCTTGACAGGGTGGCGAGCACTCCAAACTGCTCCACAGGACCAGGTTTCGCAGCTCCGATTGTTGCTCTGGGCTGCGAGAAAAGACTGTACAGGAGGTCGGCTCCCTGGTCGAACTCGCGCTGCGTGAGCGGACAGTTACAGCCTTCCCGGCTAGGGAGCCGCGGCGTCGACGGCCTTCACGATGCGCTTGTCCGAGACCGGGTACGCCGTGCCGAGGGCGTGCGCGAAGTAGCTGACACGGAGCTCCTCGATCATCCAGCGGATGTCCAGGACCTCGCGCGGCACGGGCCGCCCCTGGGGCAACTGCTCGAGGAGCCACGCGTACTCGTCGCGCATCTCGCGGACCTTCTCCATGCGCGTGGTGTCCCGCTGGACGTTCGTCGGCATCTGCTGGAGCCGGCGGTCGGCGGCGACCATGTAGCGCATCAGGTCGGGCAGCCGGCGCAGCCCCGTCTCCGTGACGAAGCCGGGCTTGATGAGGGCGTCGAGCTGCTCGCGGACGTCCGTGAGGTTCGCCAGGAGCGCGGGGCTCCTGCTGGACTTCAGGCGCCGCTCACAGGCCTGCCAGGCGGCGAGGACCTGCTGGACCTGCGCGACGGCGTGCACGGTCGTGTCGACGATCTCGGCGCGCACCTTCTCGTACAGCTTGCGGTACGACTCCTCGTCCCACGCGGGCCCGCCGAAGTCCGCGATGAGCTTGTCCGCGGCGGCGCGCGCGCAGTCGTCGAAGAGGGCCTGCATGGAGCCGTGCGGGTTCGCGGACAGGGCGAGCTTCTGGGCGTTGGTGAGCTTGTCCTGGGCGAACTTGGCCGGATTGACCGGGATGTTGCGCAGGATCAGGCGGCGGGTGCCGCGCCACATCGCCTGCGTCTGCTCGGCCTCGGTGTCGAAGAGGCGTACGGAGACAGTGTCGCCGTCGTCGACGAGGGCGGGGTAGGCCTTCACGGGCTGGCCCGCCCGGCGGGTCTCGAAGACGCGGGAGAGCGTGCCGATGGTCCAGTCGGTGAGCCCCGCGCGTTCCACGGACTCGCCGCCGGAGCGCTCGGCGGTCGCGGCGGCGGCCTGCGACAGGGCCTTGCGGGCCTTCGGCTTGAGCTGGAGCTTCAGGACCTCCAGGTCCTTGTCCTCGGCCAGCTTGCGGCGCCGCTCGTCGGTGACCCGGAAGGTGATCTTCAGGTGGTCGGGGACGCGGCTCAGGTCGAAGTCGTCGGCGCCCAGCGGCACGCCGACCATCTTCTGCAGCTCGCGCCCCAGCGTGACGTGCAGCGGCTCCTGGAGGGGCGTGGCCCGCTTCAGGAACTCCTTGGCGTAGTTGGGCGCAGGGACGTAGTGGCGGCGGATCGGCTTCGGCAGGGAGCGGATCAGCTCGGTCACGACCTCCTCGCGCAGGCCCGGGATCTGCCAGTCGAAGCCGTCGGCCGACACCTGGTTGAGCACCTGGAGCGGGATGTGGACGGTCACGCCGTCCGCGTCCGCGCCGGGCTCGAACTGGTAGGTCACCCTGAACTTCAGCGGCCCCTGGCGCCACGAGTCGGGATAGTCGTCCTTCGACACGTCGCCCGCGCGCTCGTTGATGAGCATCGACCGCTCGAAGTCGAGCAGCTCGGGCTCCTCACGCTGCTTCTTCTTCCACCACGAGTCGAAGTGCGCGCCCGACACGACGTCTTCGGGCACCCGCTGGTCGTAGAAGTCGAACAGCGTCTCGTCGTCGACGAGGATGTCGCGACGCCGGGCGCGGTGCTCCAGCTCCTCGACCTCGGTGAGGAGCCGGCGGTTGTCGGCGAAGAACTTGTGATGCGTACGCCAGTCGCCCTCGACGAGTGCGTTGCGAATGAAAAGGTCGCGGCTCGTCTCGGGGTCGATGCGGCCGTAGTTCACCTTGCGGTCGCTGATGATCGGGACGCCGTACAGCGTCACCTTCTCGTACGCCATCACGGCCGCCTGGTCCTTCTCCCAGTGCGGCTCGCTGTACGTGCGCTTCAGCAGGTGCTGGGCCAGCGGCTCGACCCACTCCGGCTCGATTCTGGCGTTGACGCGGGCCCACAGGCGGGACGTCTCGACGAGCTCGGCCGACATGATGAAGCGCGGGGGCTTCTTGAAGAGAGCGGAGCCCGGGAAGACCGCGAACTTGGCGCTGCGGGCGCCCAGATACTCGTTCTTCGCGCCGTCCTTCACGTCCTTCATGCCCACGTGGGAGAGAAGTCCCGCGAGCAGTGAGACGTGCACGTGCTGCTCGGCCGCGTCGTCCTCGTTGAGGTGGATGTCCATCTGCTTCGCGACCGTACGCAGCTGCGTGTAGATGTCCTGCCACTCGCGGATGCGCAGGAAGTTCAGATACTCGCGTTTGCACATGCGGCGGAACGCGGAGGAGCCGAGCTCCTTCTGCTGCTCGCGCACGTACCGCCACAGGTTCAGATACGCCAGGAAGTCGGACGTCTCGTCCTTGAAGCGGGCGTGCTGCTGGTCGGCCTGCGTCTGCTTGTCGGCGGGGCGCTCGCGCGGGTCCTGGATGGAGAGCGCGGCGGCGATCACCATGACCTCGCGCACACAGCCGTTCTTGTCGGCCTCCAGGACCATGCGGGCAAGGCGCGGGTCCACGGGGAGCTGGGCGAGCTTGCGGCCCTGCTGCGTCAGGCGCTTCTTCGGGTCCTTCTGCGCCGGGTCGAGCGCGCCCAGTTCCTGGAGGAGCTGGACGCCGTCCCGGATGTTGCGGTGGTCCGGTGGGTCGATGAACGGGAACTTCTCGATGTCGCCGAGGCCGGCCGCGGTCATCTGGAGGATGACGGAAGCAAGATTCGTACGCAGGATCTCGGCGTCCGTGAACTCCGGGCGGGCGAGGAAGTCGTCCTCGGAGTACAGCCGGATGCAGATGCCGTCCGACGTACGGCCGCAGCGGCCCTTGCGCTGGTTGGCGCTGGCCTGCGAGACCGCCTCGATGGGCAGGCGCTGCACCTTGGTGCGGTGGCTGTAGCGGGAGATGCGGGCGGTGCCCGGGTCGATGACGTACTTGATGCCCGGGACCGTCAGGGACGTCTCGGCGACGTTGGTCGCCAGGACGATTCTTCGTCCCGTGTGCTGCTGGAAGACGCGGTGCTGCTCGGCGTGCGAAAGGCGCGCGTACAGGGGCAGGACCTCGGTGAACTTGTAGTTCTTCTTGTTCAGCGCGTCCGCCGTGTCCCGGATCTCGCGCTCGCCGGAGAGGAAGACGAGGATGTCGCCCTTGCCCTCGCCCTGGAGCTCCTCGACGGCGTCCGTGATCGCGGTGATCTGGTCGCGGTCCGGATCGTCGGTGTCGTCTTCGAGGAGGGGGCGGTAGCGGACCTCCACGGGATACGTCCGTCCGCTGACCTCGACGATCGGGGCGTCCCCGAAGTGGCGCGAGAAACGCTCCGGGTCGATGGTCGCGGAGGTGATCACGACCTTCAGGTCCGGGCGCTTGGGAAGCAGCTGGGCGAGATAGCCCAGCAGGAAGTCGATGTTGAGGGAGCGCTCGTGCGCCTCGTCGATGATGATCGTGTCGTACGCGCGCAGCTCGCGGTCCGTCTGGATCTCGGCCAGCAGGATGCCGTCCGTCATCAGCTTCACGTAGGTGCCGCTCTGGCTCACCTGGTCGGTGAAGCGGACCTTCCAGCCGACGGCCTCGCCCAGCGGCGTGTTCATCTCCTCGGCCACGCGCTCGGCGACCGTGCGGGCCGCGATGCGGCGGGGCTGGGTGTGGCCGATCAGGCCGCGCACGCCCCGGCCCAGTTCCAGACAGATCTTCGGGATCTGGGTGGTCTTGCCGGAGCCGGTCTCACCCGCGACGATCACGACCTGGTGGTCGCGGATCGCCTCCAGGATGTCGTCCTTCTTCTGGCTGACCGGGAGCTGCTCGGGATACGTGATCGCGGGCACGCCGGAAGCGCGGCCCGCCATCCTGGCCGCCGCCTTCTCCACGTCCTCCGCGATCTCCGCGAGGACGGCGGCGCGGGCCTCGGGCTTGCGGATCCGGCGCGCGCCTTCGAGCCGCCTGCCGATGCGGTGCTCATCGCGCAGCGAGAGCTCCGTCAGGCGGGGGGCGAGGGCGTCGAGGGTGAGGGCGGGCTGCGTAGACATACGCGGCCCAGGATCTCACCCGCCGCTCGGGAACGGCCAACCGATTTCCCGTGGGGCGTGGGGAAGCACGTACGATTCCGGGCATGTGGTCCCGTGCCCGGCTTGCGTGGTGCTCCCTGGTGGGGGTGCTGGTCGTCGTGCTCGGGGTCGGTGTGCTGTGTGGGTCCGCCGCGGCGCGGGTGGCCGGGGTTCAGGTTGCTGACGCCGCCGGGACGCGGGCCGTCGGGTCGGTCGAGGCGTCGGTTGCCGCCGACGGGGGCGGGTTCTTCGTGCAGGCCGCCGACGCGCCGGGTGTGCCCGGCTGCGGCAAGGGCGGCCAGGACGGCGACGGGCAGCGGCCCGCCGCGCCGCCGCGGTCCCCCACCTCGTACGAGCTGCTGCCCGCCCTCTACGACACCCGCGCCGCCTCCGGCTGCTCCTGGATCGCCGACCAGGCCGTCCTCACCCTCTCGCCCGGCCGCGCGCCGCCCGCGCTTGTGCCGCCCTCGCCGATAGATCTCTCCGTTCTGCGCGTGTAGGAGACCCCTGTCCCAGGGGTCCCTTCACATACGTACGCAACAGGAGAAGTGCATCAGCATGTCCGCAGGCAAGAACACGTCCTCAAACAAGAGCACGTCCGCGAGCAAGAACGCGTCCGCGAGCAAAAAGAAGAAGAACCTCGCCCTCGTCGCCGGAGTGGCCGTCGTCGCCGCGCTGCTCGGTGTCGCCTCGTACACCGCCACCAAGCCCGAGGAGCCGTCCGTCGCCCGCGCCGAGAAGGGGTCCGGGGACGGGGCCTCCTCCGCCGCCCCGCGCGCGGGCGTCTACCCCGAGCTGGAGGCGCTCGCCCGGCGCGACGCCAAGGATCCCCTCGCCCAGGGCAAGGCGGACGCGCCCGTCGTCATGGTCGAGTACGCCGACTTCAAGTGCGGGTTCTGCGGGAAGTTCGCCCGGGACACCGAGCCGAAGCTGGTGAAGAAGTACGTCGACGACGGGACGCTGCGCATCGAGTGGCGGAACTTCCCCATCTTCGGCGAGGACTCCGAGCGGGCCGCCCGCGGGGCCTGGGCCGCCGGGAAGCAGGGGAAGTTCTGGCAGTTCCACGAGGCCGCGTACGCCGACGGCGCCAAGGAGAAGGGGTTCGGCGACGGGCGCCTGAAGGAGCTTGCCCGCGAGGCCGGGGTCGGGGACGTCGGGCGGTTCATGGACGACGCGGGCAGTGACGCGGCGAAGGCCGCCGTGAAGAAGGATCAGGACGAGGGGTACAAGCTCGGGGCCACGTCCACGCCGTCGTTCGTGATCAATGGGCAGCCCATCGCGGGGGCGCAGCCTGATGCTGTGTTCGAGCAGGCCATCGAGGCCGCGGCTGCCGCTGGCGGCAAGGGCGGGTCCGGCGGTGGCAAGGGTGGCAAGGGTGGCTCGGGTGGTGGCAAGTGAGCCCCGACGTCGGTTACTTCGCTGCCTTTCTGGCGGGACTGCTCGCTCTCGTCAGTCCCTGTAGCGCGTTGCTGCTGCCCGCCTTCTTCGCCTACTCGATCGACTCGAAGTCGCGGCTGCTCGCCCGTACCGGGATTTTCTACGCCGGGCTCGCCACGACGTTGGTGCCGCTGGGGGCCGCCGGGTCCGTGGCCGGGCGGTTCTTCTTCGGACACCGGGAGCAGCTCGTCTTCTGGGCCGGCTGGGTGATCATCGCGCTTGGCGTCGCGCAGGTGGTGGGGCTCGGGTTCGCCTCGCGGCGCATGGCCGAGCTGTCCGGGCGGATCCGGCCGACCACGGCGGTGTCCGTGTACGCGCTCGGGGCGGTGTACGGGCTCGCGGGGTTCTGCGCGGGGCCGATTCTCGGGAGTGTGCTGACGGTGGCCGCGGTGAGCGGCAGCCCCGTGTACGGGGGCGCTCTTCTTGCCGTGTACGCCCTGGGGATGGCCGTGCCGCTGTTCGTGCTCGCCGTGTTGTGGGAGCGGTTCGATCTGGGGCGGCGGCGGTGGCTGCGGGGGCGGGTGTTCCGGGTGGGGCGCTTTGAGCTGCATACGACGTCGGTGCTGTCGGGGTTGTTCTTCGTGCTGCTCGGGGCGCTTTTCCTGGCGTACGACGGGGCTGCGGCGCTGCCTGGACTCCTGAACGAGGACGACTCGTTCGCTGTGCAGGAGTGGGCCGGGCAGGTCGCGGACTCTGTGCCGGACTGGGTGCTGCTGGTGGGGGTCGTGGTGGTGGCGGGCGCGGTGTTCCTGGCCCGCCGCCGCACCGCGACGACGCCGTCGGAACCCGAGGCCGACGCCTCTTAGGTACACGGCGAAGGCCCCGTCCACATGGACGGGGCCTTCGGTGAGGTGGCTGGGGCCGGGATCGAACCGGCGACCTATCGCTTTTCAGGCGATCGCTCGTACCAACTGAGCTACCCAGCCACGCGATTCCGCGAGCGGAGATCGCAAGCGGTCCTGACGGGATTTGAACCCGCGGCCTCCACCTTGACAGGGTGGCGAGCACTCCAAACTGCTCCACAGGACCAAGCTTTGTGCGAGCACAAGTCTCGCACAAGTGTTGCGTGCCCCCAACGGGATTCGAACCCGTGCTACCGCCTTGAAAGGGCGGCGTCCTGGGCCACTAGACGATGAGGGCTAAGAGGCCCGCCGTGGGCGCTTTGCAGCGCGTCGGGGACGTGAGAAGCATATGGGATGGGGGGAGGGATCGCCAAAACGGTTTACCGGGACGGGGCCGGTGGGGGTGTGGAGGGCTCTGCGCCGGGCTGGTTCTCCTTGGGCAGATGGCGGCTGACCTCGGCCTTCGTGAGGCCGAGCCCGCCCAGTTTGATCTCGTCCCAGGCCTGCAGGCGTTTGGTGGCGCGGTCCAGGTAGAGGACGGACGTCTCCACCGGGTCGGGGTGCTCGCCCTCGACCGCGCGCAGCCCGCTGCCGCCCGTGGAGCCCTCGACGCGCAGCCGCGTGCCCTTGTCCATGACCTCCATCTCCTGGTGGTGGACGTGGCCCGCGAGGACCAGTGGCACCGTTCCGTCCGTCTGCCGTGCGGCCGTGGGGTTGTGGGTGACGGCGATGTCGACCGGTGTGCCCCTGGCGGCCTGCTCGCGCAGGGACGTGGCGAGGTCGATGCCCGCCATCTCCTCCACCGGGTTGCCCTCCTGCTTCACCGAGCGGTCCGGTGTGAACTGGGGGTCCCCGATGCCGGCGAAGCGCAGGCCAGCGATGTCGGCCGGCTTTCCGCCGTCGAGCACGTGGGTGTTCTTGAGCTTCTTCAGGTAGCGCTGCGTCGCGAACGAGTCGTGGTTGCCGCGCACCCACACGTACGGCGCCCCCAGGTCTTCGATCGGGTCCAGGAACGCGTTCTCGGCGGTGGTGCCGTGGTCCATCGTGTCGCCGGAGTCGACGATGACGTCGATCTCGTACTGCTCGACGAGCGAAGCGATGATCTTCCAGCTCGCCGGGTTGAGGTGGATGTCCGAGACGTGCAGGAGGCGGATGGTGGAGGGGTCCGGTTCGTACGCGGGGAGGGTCGACGTCACGTCGTAGAGCTTCGTCACATTGGTGACCAGGCGGGCCAACTCCCGCTGGTAGACGTCGAATTCGCTGACGATGTTGCGGGCGTTGCCGACGACGGAGGGCGCGCTGCTGAGCAGCCCTGAGAACTTCGGCTCCAGGACCGATTTGGGGTTCCACGTCGCGTACGCCGCCGTGCCCGACGCCGCGAGCAGGGCAAGCGCCAGGCCGCCCGCCGCCAGGGCCCGGCGCGGGCGGCGGTAGACGGCCAGGCCCAGTGCCGTGGCGCCCGCGACCACGGCGGCGCAGGAACGTACCGCCAGATTGAACGTGCCGTTGACGACGTCCTGCGCCACCTCCTCCTGCATGCCCGAGATCCGCTCCGGACGGTCGACGAGCGCCTCCGAGCGCACCGGGTCCAGGCGGTCCACCTCCACGTCCAGGCGGATCGGCGCCACGTGCGAGTTCAGCTCCAGGGCGCCGAGCGGCGACACGTCGATCTTCGTGCCGCCGGTGAGGGAGGGGCGCAGCTGCATGCGCGTGTCCATGGGCCCGACGGACGTACGTACGCTGCCGACGACCAGCAGCCCCAGCCAGGCGCCGAGCAGCACCACCGCCACCAGACCCACCGCACGGCCGAACGGGTGCGGGGTTCTTGTGAGGTCCGTGGTCGGGGGCGGGTGGCCTGCGCGGTAGCGGCGTACGAGAGCCGCGGGCGTCCTGCGCAGACCGCGCAGGTTCCGCAGAACGACCGTCACGTCGCGCCCCATTGGGCGCGTATGCCCATGCGGGGCCGTGGCTATGCCCGTGCGGACAGTCCCTCGGGGCGGGACGTGGTCGACAATGGGCTTGTGCTGGAGATGACGCGTGAGGAGTTCGAGGAACTGGTGGCCGAGGCGCTCGACCGGATTCCTCCCGAGCTGACGCGGCTCATGGACAACGTGGCGGTGTTCGTCGAGGACGAACCGGCGAGCGATGACCCCGAGCTGCTCGGGCTCTACGAAGGGACCCCGCTCACCGATCGCGGTGAGTGGTACGCGGGGGTGCTGCCCGATCGCATCACCATCTACCGGGGGCCCACGCTGCGGATGTGCGAGTCGCGTGAGGACGTCGTCGCCGAGACCGAGATCACCGTGGTGCACGAGGTGGCGCATCACTTCGGGATCGACGACGAGCGGTTGCACGCGTTGGGCTACGGCTGAGCGGCGGCTGCTGACCGCGCGGTCGGCGGCGGCGCGTTCCGGGGCGCTCGGGTCACGGGTCGGGTGCGGGTGCCGCCGGTCCGTGTCCTCTTGCGGGGCGCGGGAGTTGGGCAGGGCGTCTCTTCCCCCAGCGCCTTCGGAGGTGCTCGGCCGTGCGCCAGTTGTACGTTTCCGTCCGGTGGGCCGCGGCTGTAGTGGCCGTCGCGGCGACCGCGGGCTGCATGAGCATCGGCGACGACGGGAGCGGCTCGCCCGCCCCCGCGCGGTCCGCCGGCGACCGGAGCGGGGCCGCCGCCCCGGACGGGGGAAGTGTCACGCCCGGCGGTGCCCGCGGCGAACGGCAGGACGGCGGCCGCCGGGGCGCCGACGACGAGGACGGCAAGGACGGCAAGGGCCACAAGGGCGGCAAGAAGGACGGCGGCAAGCAGGCGGCCGCCGGGCGCGGGAAGGGTGCCGCCCCGGGGGGCGAGCCCTCCGCGGGCGGGTCCGGGGGCGGCGGCTCGACCGTCTCGCCCACCAGCGACGGCGGGCGGCCGACGCCGACCCGTACGCGGCCGGGGCCCCGGCCGACCCGGACCACCCCCGCGCCGGACCCGACCACCGCGACCCCCACGCCCACGCCGCCGGAGCCGTCCTCGCCCGAGCCGTCGTCGTCCGCGCACGGCGGGGTGGGGGAGCCGGCGGGGCGGGGGGAGCCGTCGCCTCAGGCTGGGCCCGCGTAGGGGGGCGGGGAGGCGTCCGGCTGGTTCCGGAGCCGACTCCGGGGCCTGTTCCGGGGCTGCTTCCGGGGCTGGTCGGCGGGGGTGGCCGGCGGGGTGCACAGCCCCAATATGGTGGGCGTTTGCCAATTGGGGTGGGGGGTGCGTATGGTGGTAGATCGTTTGATCCCATTTGCCCGGCGCCGCCAAAGAGAGCGCCGCGTGGCGCGTACTCTCCCTTGCCGTGGCTGACCGCATAGAGGCGGTCCATTGCGAAATCACGGAGTTATGGGCGCGTGCCGAGACTCCGGAAGGTTTCGCATTTCGCATGTCCGTTTCCAGTTTTGATGTTCAGCCTGCCCAGATCCAGGACGAGACCGAGATCGTCGAGGCCACGGCCGCTGCCGTGACCGAGGCGGCCGACGCCGTCGCCGAGACCCCGGCCGCCGAGGCCGTCGACTCGACCGAGCAGGCCCCCGAGGCCGTCGAGGCCCCCCAGGCCTCCGCCTCCGAAGACACCACCGACACCATCGACGCCGACGTCACCGACGCCACCGAGGAAGAGGGCGGCATCACCTTCGCCGACCTCGGCCTCCCCGACGGCGTCGTCCGCAAGCTCGCCCGCAACGGCGTGCACACCCCCTTCCCGATCCAGGCCGCGACCATCCCGGACGCCCTGGCCGGCAAGGACATCCTCGGCCGCGGCCGCACCGGCTCCGGCAAGACCCTCTCCTTCGGTCTGCCGGCCCTGGCGCGCCTCGCCGACGGGTACACCGAGAAGAAGAAGCCCCGCGCGGTCATCCTGACCCCGACCCGCGAGCTGGCGATGCAGGTGGCCGACGCCCTCCAGCCCTACGGCGACGTCCTCGGCCTGAAGATGAAGGTCGTCTGCGGCGGTACGTCGATGGGCAACCAGATCTACGCGCTCGAGCGCGGCGTCGACGTCCTCGTCGCCACCCCGGGCCGCCTGCGCGACATCATCAACCGCGGCGCCTGCTCCCTGGAGAACGTCGAGGTCGCCGTCCTCGACGAGGCCGACCAGATGTCCGACCTGGGCTTCCTGCCCGAGGTCACCGAGCTGCTCGACCAGGTTCCGGCCGGCGGCCAGCGCATGCTGTTCTCCGCCACGATGGAGAACGAGATCTCCACGCTGGTCAAGCGCTACCTGACCAACCCGGTGACGCACGAGGTCGACAGCGCCCAGGGCAACGTCACGACGATGACGCACCACATCCTGATCGTGAAGCCCCGCGACAAGGCGCCGGTCACCGCCGCGATCGCCGCGCGCAAGGGCCGCACCATCATCTTCGTACGCACCCAGCTCGGCGCCGACCGCATCGCGGAGCAGCTGCGCGACGCCGGTGTGAAGGCCGACGCGCTGCACGGCGGCATGACGCAGGGCGCGCGTACGCGGACCCTCGCCGACTTCAAGGACGGCTACGTCAACGCGCTCGTCGCCACCGACGTCGCCGCCCGCGGCATCCACGTCGACGGCATCGACCTGGTCCTGAACGTGGACCCGGCCGGCGACCACAAGGACTACCTGCACCGCTCCGGCCGTACCGCTCGCGCGGGCCGCTCCGGCACGGTCGTCTCGCTGTCCCTGCCGCACCAGCGCCGCCAGATCTTCCGCCTCATGGAGGACGCGGGCGTCGACGCCTCGCGCCACATCATCAACGGCGGCGGCACCTTCGAGCCGGAGGTCGCCGAGATCACCGGCGCCCGTTCGATGACCGAGGTGCAGGCCGACTCCGCGGGCAACGCGGCCACCCAGGCCGAGCGTGAGGTCCGCGACCTCACCAAGGAGCTGGAGCGCGCCCAGCGTCGCGCCGCCGAGCTGCGCGACGAGGCCGACCGCCTCACCGCCCGCGCCGCCCGTGAGCGTGGCGAGGACCCGGCTGTCGCGGTCGCCGAGGCCACCGCCGCCGCCGCGGAGGCCCCCGCTGCCGACGCCGGCACCGAGGCCATCGCCGTGGTGCCGGAGCAGCAGGCGCCCGAGCGCGCCGAGCGCCCGGTCCGTGAGGACCGCCCCGCCCGCGACGACCGTCCGGCCCGCGAGGAGCGTCCGTCGTACGACCGTCGTCCGGCCCGTGACGAGCGTGGCAACTACGAGAAGGAGCGCCGCTCCTTCAACCGTGACGACCGCGGTGACCGTGGCGGCTTCCGCCGTGACGACCGTCGCGACGACCGCGGTGGCCGTCCCTTCAACCGTGACGACCGTGGCGGCAGCGGCTTCAACCGTGACCGCCGTGACGACCGTGGCGGCTTCAACCGTGACGACCGCGGTGGCCGTTCCTTCAACCGTGACGACCGTGGTGGCAGCGGCTTCAACCGTGACGACCGCGGCGGCCGTCCCTTCAACCGTGACGACCGCGGTGGCAGCGGCTTCCGCCGTGACGACCGTCGCGACGACCGCGGTGGCCGTCCCTTCAACCGTGACGACCGCGGTGGCAGCGGGTTCCGCCGTGACGACCGTCCGGCGCGCGACGACCGCGGTGGCCGTCCCTTCGAGCGCCGTGACGACCGTGGCGGCAGCGGCTTCCGCCGTGACGACCGTCCGACCGGGGGCCACCGGGGCAGCGACCGCCCGTTCAACCGTGACCGCCGCGACGACCGCCCGGCCGGTGGCCACCGCGCCGGCGGCCACGACCGCCCGTCCTACAACCGCGGCTCCGGCTCCGGCTCGGGCAGCGGCTCCTTCGGCCGCCGCGACGACAAGCCGCGCTGGAAGCGCAACGGCTGACGCGAGTATTCGCGTAGCTAGCAGCTGCTGAGACAAGGCCCGTACGACGCACGCACGCGTCGTACGGGCCTTTGTCGTTTCCGGATGCATGAGGAGCAACTCTGGGGTTGCACAACAGGGCTTCGAGGTGCAACCTAGAGGTAGCACTTCAGGGATGAGGCGACGAAGGAGAGGCAAACCATGAACGCGACGGACTTCGCGGATCGGATCGAGCAGGAGATCGTCATTCACGCGCCGCTGGAGCGGGTGTGGGAGCTGGTCAGCAGGCCGGGCTGGTGGGTGAACGACGGAGACGACGAAGACACGGCCGGTGCGCGGGACGTGCGTACGGAGAATGGCCTCGATGTCGTAGTGGACCCGAAGTACGGGCGCTTCCCGGTGCGGACCGTGGCCGCCGAGCCGCCCGCGTACATCGCCTTCGAGTGGGCCAGCGGCTATCCCGGTCAGGCGCCGGTGGAGGGGAACTCGACGCGGGTGGAGTTCCGGCTCAGCGCGCGGGGCGAGGGCGGTGTGGTGCTGCGGGTCGTCGAGAGCGGATTCGCTTCCCTGAAGGCGCCGTTCGACGAGCGGAAGCGGTCCTTCGAGGGCAACGTCGAGGGATGGACGCAGCAGTTGTCGCTGGCTCGGCGGCGGGCGGAGCGTGAGGGCGCGTGAGCGTGGGCGGGGAGTCCAGCCCGGGTGCGGCCGGGGAGCCCGAGCCCGAGACCGACCTCGGTGCGGTTCTCACCGCCCTGTCGGACCCCACGCGCCGTCTGCTCCTGGAGCGCCTTGCCGCAGCGGGGCGGGCCAGCGCCACCGAGCTGGCGGAGGGCCTGCCGGTGTCGCGCCAGGCCGTACTCAAACACCTCAAGGTCCTGGGCGATGCGGGCCTGGTGACGTCCGGGCGGGCCGGACGGGCCGTCCTCTTCGAGGTCCGCCCCGGGCCGCTCGACGCCTGCGCGCGGCATCTGGCCGAGCTGGCGTCCACGTGGGACCGCCGCCTGCACAACCTCAAGCGCCGCGCGGAAGCCGTACCGACTCCGCCCCCACCGAAGGAAAGCCGTCAGCCATGAACAGCACAGCCACAGCCCACACGGCCATCGCCTACACGACGTACGTGGCAGCCGACCCCGAGCAGGTCTGGCGGGCCCTGACCGCCCCGGACCAGACCGACCGCTGGTGGGGTGTCACCTTCGGCTCCGACTGGAAGCCGGGTTCGCCCATGACCTGGCGGCAGGGCGAAGCGCGGATCGAGGAACCGGAGCAGGTCGTCCTGGAGAGCGTGCCGCAGCGCCGGCTCGCCTACACCTGGCACACCTTCACCCCGGAGTGGGCGCGGGCGGTCGACGTACCGGAAGACGTGCGCGCGCGGATCGCTGCCGAGCCGCGTACGAAGGTCTCCTTCACGATCGACCCGCAGGGGCCGCTGACCCGGCTGACCGTCGTCCACGACGACTTCACCCCCGAAGGAGCACTGCACGGCATGTGCAGCCAGGCCTGGCCCCTGCTCGTCTCCAGCCTCAAGACCCTCCTGGAAACGGGCCGGCCACTGCCCGACCCGGGCCACAACGCGCACGAGGGATAGCCCCGCTCCCACCGTCCGCTCCACCACCTGCTCCACCGCCCACTCCACAGCCCGCCGGGCCGCGAACGGACCCGGATCCGATACCCGATCGGAAGCCGGGGCCCGGCGGGCTATGCTCATGGGTGCGCCGACGCCGTGTCGGCGAGGACCGTTAGCTCAATTGGCAGAGCAGTGGACTTTTAATCCATTGGTTGTGGGTTCGAGTCCCACACGGTCTACCTCCGGCAGGTTGGCGGAAAGTCTCGCTGACCTGCTCTTCAGCGCCCCACTCGGTTCGGCCGGGTGGGGCGCTGTCGCGTTGGCGGGCCGGACGGGTGTCTGAGTGCCGCTCGCTCGCCGTGAGGCTTTACCCAACGGTCGACCACTTGTTTCCCCAGGCCAGATAGCTTTCGGGCATCCATTGATCGCGATGTACGGGCCCTCCTTCGGCATGTCTGGAGGGGTCCGTCGGGAGGCGTGCCATGACTGTGGTCGACCTGTTCCGGGCGGCGGCCGGGCTGCCGGAGGCTTGGAGTTCGCGGGTGTTGGGTGAGGTGGGGACGGCCTGCGTCAAGGTGCTCCGGATGGACGAGATGCCGGTCGAGGAGGAGGCGCACGGGGCCGCTGAGGCGCTGCTCGTCCTCGACGGCCGGATGGAGCTGACCGTGGACGGTGCCGAGGTGTCGGTGGGGGCGGGGGAGATGGCCGTGGTGCCGGCGGGGGCGCGGCATGCCGTCAGGGCGGGCAGCGCGGGCACTCTGGTGATCGTGGAAGTGCGTGAGGGGTGAGGGAAGTTCACGAGCCCGAGCAGGGAGTTGACGAGCCCGAGCGGGGAGTTCACGGGGCCGGGCGGTGGGCGGAGTTCGTGCATCTTCGGGCTCGGCCGGTCATTACCGGTGGCGATCCGGGCGCCTGAGTGCGGCTATCGGCAGGAGCCCTCGCCGCGCGGGGCGGATCGCTAGCGTGTGGGGCCGTGGACGGCCCACGTGCCATGGGGGTGAGTGATGGCCGCTGCTGACGACGCGGCATCCGCCGGGACGATCCCGGTGCAGCAACTGCGGGCGGGTGACCACGCCTTCGTCGGGTACGACGATGACGACGCGGGCCGCGACGTGGTGGCCGGGTTCGCGTGGGCGGGGCTGGCCAAGCGCGAGCGGGTGATGGTCTTCGCCGCCCCGCAGCTGGCCGAGGACGAGGTGTGGGACCGGCTCGACGTGCCGGGGCCGCTCCTCGGCGCCGCCCGTGATCGCGGGCAGCTGGTGGTCAGCAGCATGCGCGCGCTGATCCATCCCGCGCGCACCTTCACTCCCGAACGGCAGTGGCAGCGCATCGAGGAGGAGACCGACCGGGCCCTGGCAGATGGCTACCGGGGGCTGCGCACGTACATCGACATGCACTGGGTCGCGGACCTGGACGCCGATGTCGCGACGATGATGTACCGGGAGTCCCACGCCGAGCACCTGTTCAGCGGCCGCCCGTACACCGAGATCTGCGCGTACGACAGCCGCTGGTTCGCCCCCGAGGTCCTCACCGCCATGCACCGGGCGCACCCGTGCCGGCTGCTGCCGCACCTCGGAGCCCTGCACACGGAGCACACGGACGACGCCGTGCGGCTGGCCGGCGAGGCGGACATCTCCACCCGGGAGCAGTTCGTCGCCGCCCTGCGCGAAGGTCTCGCACGCAGCGCGGACGCCGGGCGGCTGACGGTGGACCTGTCCCGGCTCAGCTTCCTCAGCGTCGCCTGCACGATGGACCTGCTCCGGCTCGCCGGGTCCGCCACGCACGACCGGATCGAGGTGCGCTGCCAGCCGACGGTGGCGCGCATACTGCGCCGGGTCGACGTCGGCCCCCTGCCCGGCCTGCGTGTCAGCGAGGTGAGCCGCTGATGCCGGCCCCCGCCTCCGCCTCCGGCGACCAGCCCGCCGCCCCCCTCCTCGAATGCCCCTTCACCCAGGGCGACCTGCCCCGACTGCGCATGCTCGTCGACCAGTACGCCCACCGCGAGGGGCTGCCCGAACCACGCCGCGGCGAGTTCGTCGTGGCCGTCGACGCGGTCGCCACCAACGCCATCGAGCACGCGGGCGGCGGCGGCACCCTGACCCTCCAGCGCGCCGACGGCCACCTGGAATGCCACATCCACGACTCAGGACCCGGCTTCACCGCCGACGCCATCCCGCCCCTGGCCCCCGGCATCGACGACCACACGGCAGGGCACGGCCTGTGGATCGCCACCCTCATCACCGACCACCTCACCATCTCCGCGGACACCAACGGCACGACCGTCGCCCTCACGATGCGCCTGCCTCACTGAGCACCGCCGCAGGGTCCGGGCGTTCGCGCGTCAGAACTCGAAGACCACCCCGGTGTGCTGGTGCAGTTCGCAGTCGTTGCCGTACTGCTTCTTGAAGCTGACCCGGCGGCCGTCGTACGTGCCGGTCGCCTCGGCGAGCACCGGGGCGTAGACCATGGTGCAGACCCCGCCTGCGGGCGGTTGTTCGATGGTGCCCCGGCGGGCGGCCAGTTCCGCGCACGCGGAGCGGGCGGACGGGTGGGTGCCGCCTGTGGGGCCGCACTTGAGGGTCGTCGTGCGGGCGGGGGTGGTGTCGGTCTCCGGGTGGGTCAGGGTCAGGCGCAGGTCGGTGCGGCCCGCGGCCGCGCGTGCTTGTTCCGGGGTGGCCCGTGCTTGTTCCGGAGTGGCTCGTGATTGTTCCGGGGTGGTGGGGGCGGATGCCTGCGCGGTGCCCGTCAGGACGGCGGTCGTGCCGAGGGCCAGCAGGGTGGCTGCGATCTTCGCGACGGTCTTCGTGGGCTTCATGGGTGGTTCAACGAAGGGGAGTGGGTTCGGGGTACGAGGGTCTGTGTGAGGGGCGGGCGACGTCGGTGGGGTCACCCGATCGGACCAGTTGAGCCTGCGGCCGCGGCGGGGTGCCCGCACGCTGCCAGTGGAGGTGCGGCATGGCAGCTGGGGCCGGTGGGCGTGGGGGAGTTTCCGTACGTGGCGTGGGCCGCCCGGTGTTCGCGCCAGTGGTCGCCCTGGTGCTCGTGCTCGCGCTGGGGTTCGGCGCCGTCGGGTGTGGTGGGGGCGGTGGGGACGACCGGGCGGCCAAGCGGGCGCGGGCGTCCGATCTGCCGTTCACACATCCCGGCGTGCTCGTCAGCAAGGAGCAGCTCGTGCGGGCGCGTAAGCACGTCGCCGCGCGTGAGGAGCCGTGGTTCGCGGCGTTCCGGCAGATGCAGGGCAGCAAGTACGCCTCGTACGACTACGTCGCCAAGCCCTCCGCCGTCGTCGCCTGTCCGGCCGGCACGGCGGCCGGGAAGGGCTGCGTGGAGGAGCGCGAGGACGCGCTGGCCGCGTACACGCAGGCACTGCTCTACAACATCACCGGCGACCGCGCCCACGCCGTGAAGGCGCTGCAGATCATGGACGCCTGGGCCCGCGTCCTCACCCGGCACACGGAGGCCAACGCCGGGCTCCAGACCGCCTGGGCCGCCTCTTCCTGGGCGCGCGCCGCGGAGGCCGTGCGGTACACGTACGACGGGTGGAGCGACGGCGAGCTGCTGCGGTTCTCGCGGATGCTGCGCAACGCCTATCTGCCCCAAGTCCGGGACGGATCAACCGACTCCAACGGCAACTGGGACCTGGTGATGGCCGACGCCACGATCGCGATGGCGGTGTTTCTCGACGATCACGAGGCGTTCGAGCGGGCCGTGCGGCATTTCCGTGCACGCGTGCCCGCCTATTTCTATATGGAGTCGGACGGGGAGTTGCCGGTGTCGCCCGCGGGCAGCGACATCACCACCGCCGCGCAGCTCCAGAAGTACTGGTTCGGGCAGAAGACCTTCGCCGACGGGCTCTCCCAGGAGACCTGCCGCAACTTCAAGCACGCCGGCTACTCCCTCGCCGCCGCCGCGCACATCGCGGAGACCGCCTGGCATCAGGGCGTCGACCTGTACGGCGAGGAGAAGGACCGGCTGCGGGCCGCCCTGGAGTTCCACTCCCGGTACCAGTCGGGGAGCGCCGTGCCCGGCTGGCTCTGCGGCGGCAAGGTGCAGCGCGACCTGGGGCCCGACACCGAAGTCGCCTTCAACCATCTGCGCGGGCGGCTCGGGATGCAGTTGCCCGAGACCCAGCGGCTCACCGCCGACCTGCGGCCCGAGGGCACCGACGACCTGTTCGTCGCCTGGGAGACGCTCACCCACGCGGACAGTGTTTAACCGATTCGCCTTCTGCGCCCCGCATGGCGTACTGTTCAGTTTACCGACGCGGGGTGGAGCAGCTCGGTAGCTCGCTGGGCTCATAACCCAGAGGTCGCAGGTTCAAATCCTGTCCCCGCTACTGAAGAAGTAGTCGCAGTAACCCTGAGGCCCGGAATCACTTGATGATTCCGGGCCTCAGGCGTTTCTCGGACGTTTCTCGGACGTTCGTCGGAGGCTGTCTGAGATGTTGTTGCGCTGCCTCCCGTGCCCTGCGTAGCTTTGTGATCACTATGAGTCGGCTGCGGTACGTGCTGTCGGTGGTGCTGCTCACCACCTGCGCGTTGTTCGCCGGTGTGTGCCACGGGCCGCACGGGCTCGCCGCCGCGAACTCCGTCACCGCCGCCCCGCCCGTCCACCACCACGGCTGCCCCGGCCCCGCCCACGGCGAACACGCCGGAACGGCGCACCCCGCGGCGCTCGCCGCGCAGCCCGTCGACCGGGAGCGGCCCGACGGGGCGGGCGGCAAGGGCGGCGGCGAATGGGCCGACGGGCCGGCGTCCGGCGCCGGGACGGACGTGGTCGGCGGGTGTGCGCCGCCGAGAGCCGGGCCCTGTTGCGGAGCATCGGGCCAACTACTCCTCGTCGCCATCGGGGTGGACCGGAACTGAGGGTGCCTCGGAGTCCCGGTGCGGACTCCCATGCCACCCCCCCATCCACGTACGCACCCGAAGGACATCTCCGCATGATCGGCAACCTTCAGCCCGCGGCGGCCGCCGTGGGCAACACTCCCGTGCTCTGGATCGACGCTCCCTCGCCCGAGGGCGGCCGCGGCTACTGGGCCAAGCTCGAAGGCTTCAACTTCGGCGGCATCAAGGACCGTGCCGCCCTGCACATGGTCGAACGCGCCCGCGCCCGCGGGGAGTTGCGGCCCGGCGCGCCCATCGTCGAGTCGACCTCCGGCACCCTCGGCCTCGGCCTCGCGCTTGCCGGGGTGCACTACGGCCACCCCGTGCACATTGTCACCGACCCCGGCCTCGAACCCATCGTGGAGCGGATGCTGACCGCGCACGGCGCCCGCGTCCACCGCGTCCGCGAACCCGGGACCGTGGGCGGCTGGCAGCAGGCCCGCGTGGACCGGGTCGCCGCGCTGATGCGGCGCCCGGAATTCGCGGGCGCGTGGTGCCCGAACCAGTACCACAACCCCGACAACGTGACCGCGTACGAACCCCTGGCAGCCGAACTCGTCCGGCAGATCGGGCAGTTCGACGTGCTCGTGTGCGCGGTCGGAACGGGCGGGCACTCCGCCGGGATCGCGCGGACGCTGCGTGCGACCGCCCTGCCCGGACTCGAACTCGTCGGCGTCGACAGCGTCGCCTCGACCATCTTCGGGCTCGCCGCCGGGCCCCGGCTCATGCGCGGGCTCGGCTCGTCGATCCACCCGCGCAACGTCGACCACGCCGCGTTCGACGAGGTCCACTGGGTGGGGCCCGCCGAGGCGGTGCGCACCGCGCGGCGGCTCGCGGAACGGCAGTTCGCCACCGGCGGCTGGAGCGTCGGCGCGGTCGCGCTCGTCTCGCAGTGGCTGGCCCGCACGCGGCCGCGCGGGACGCGCATCGCGGCGGTGTTCCCGGACGGGCCGCAGCGGTACTTCGACACGGTGTTCAACGACGAGTACTGCGGTGCGCACGGGCTGCTCGGGCGGGCCGGCGCGATTCCCGACGAGCCTGGGGAGGTGGCCGGGCCGGGCGACGGGGTCGTGGAGTGGAGCCGGTGGCGGACCGGGCGGCGTGGGCTCTCGGTGGGGTGGGACGCGGTGGGCGCGGGTGGTCACCCCGCTCCCGTCGAAGACACGGTCACCCCTGTCGCAGGCGTCGCCGCTCCCGTCGTTGCCCCCGTTGCCGCCCCCGTCGAAGGCGCCGTCCAGTGACCGGCGTCTGGGCCCGCGCGCGCACCTTCGAACCCGCCGTCCAGCTCCTCTTCGTCAACCAGTTCAGCATCAACCTCGGCTTCTACATGCTGATGCCGTACCTCGCGGCACACCTCTCCGGCCAACTCGGGCTCGCCGCCTGGGCGGTGGGCCTGGTGCTCGGCGTACGCAACCTCTCCCAGCAGGGGATGTTCCTGGTCGGCGGCGCGCTCGCCGACCGGCTCGGGTACAAGCCGATGATCGTGGCCGGCTGCGCCCTGCGCACCGGCGGCTTCGCGGCGCTCGCCTTCGCGCAGACGCTGCCGGTGCTGATCGTGGCGTCGGCGGCGACCGGGCTCGCGGGGGCGCTGTTCAATCCGGCGGTACGCGCGTACGTCGCCGAGGAGGCGGGCACGCCGGAGCGCCGGGTGGAGGCGTTCGCACTGTTCAACGTCTTCTACCAGACCGGCATCCTGGTCGGCCCGCTCGTCGGACTCGCCCTGACCGGCGTGGACTTCAAGCTCACCTGCGCGGTGGCGGCGGCCCTGTTCGCGGTCCTTTCGGTGGTGCAGGTGCTGCGGCTGCCGGTGCGGCGGAGCAAGGACGCGGATGCCGGGGACGCCGGGGGCGCGGGGCGCGGGCAGTGGCGGGCCGTGTTCGGCAACCGGCCGTTCTGGCTGTTCTCGCTCGCCATGACCGGGTCGTACGTCCTGTCGTTCCAGGTGTACCTCGCGCTGCCCCTTGAGGTGGAGCGGCTGCTCGGGGAAGGGACGGCGACGACCGTCGCGACCAGCGGGCTGTTCGTGGTGTCGGGGCTCGTCGCGCTCGTCGGGCAGTTGCGGATCACCGACTGGTGCAGGCGGACGTGGACGCGGGAGCAGTGCCTGGTCGCCGGGCTCGGTCTGATGGGCGCCGCGTTCCTGCCGCCCGCGCTGGGCGGTCCTGGGTACGCGGGTGTCACGGCGCTGCTGCTGTGCGCGGCGGCGCTGGCCGCTGCGAACGCCGTGCTCTACCCCTTCGAGATGGACACCGTCGTCTCGCTCGCGGGCGAGCGGTGGGTGGCCACGCACTACGGCCTCTACAACACGGTCTGCGGCATCGGCATCACCGCGGGGAACCTCGCGATGGGCGCGCTGCTCGACGTGGGGGAGAGCCGGGGGCTGCCCGCGGTGCCGTGGCTCGTCCTCGCCGTGCTCGGCGCGGGCTGCGCGGTGGCGCTGCGCTCGCTGGGCAGGTCGGGACGGCTTGCGGGGCGGGTGGCTGTGGTGGGGGGTGGGGCTGGGTGAGGTGTGAGGTGTGAGGTGTGAGTGGGGGCGGTGGGGCGCTGTGTTGTACGCGGCTGCCTGACCGCTCCTTGACCGCTCCCGGTCGGCGCCCCGGCGCGTGTGCGGTGAATCCGCTCGCGCCCGGGGCGTCGGCCGTCCGGTCCGCGCGGCCCCACGCACCCGGGCGCGGCCCAGCGCGCCCATCGCTCACCCACTCGGCCCACATCAGGTCGCCCCGGGGCCCCGCTGCGGGAAGCCTGGGTGGGCGACGCGGCACGGATGCGGGAGCACCGCGGCCGGACGTGGCACGGATGCGGCGGAGCTACGGCCCGGTCGCGGCCGGATCGTGGCTGGACCGCGGCCGGGCCGCGGCGGGACCGCGGTGCGACGGGACTGCGGGGCGAATGGAGCGGTGGTGGTTGCTGTGCGTGGTGGGGGGCCGGGTGGTGCGCACGGGGACGGGGATCCGGGCGGTGAGTCGCGGGCCCTCGTGCGCGAGCAATCCCCCGTACCCAGAGAACGCACCCTCCCCCGAGAACGTGCCCTGATCCGCGTCCTGCCCCCGCTCCTCCTCATCGGAGGCGTCTGCTTCGACGCGCTCACGCCGCCCGAGTTCACCGCGGCGCCGCTGTTCGCCGCCGCCCCGCTGATCGCGGCGCCGTTCTTCCGGCTGCGTACGACCGTGGCGGTCGCCGCCGCGTCCTGTGCCGCCGTGCTCACCCTGCGGATGACCCACCGCGTGGGCGGCGCCGACGTGCAGGTCGTCACCGAGCTCCTGACCATGCTGACCGTCGGCGTCCTGGCCGTCGTCATCAACCGCGTGGTGCGCCGCGGCGACGCCCGCCTCGCCTCCGCGCGCTCCATCGCCGAGGCCACCCAGCGGGCCGTGCTGCCCCAGCCCGACCCCCGCATCGGCGGCCTCGACATCGCCGCGCGGTACGAGGCCGCGCAGGCCGACGCCTTCATCGGCGGGGATCTGTACGCGGTGCAGGACACCCCGCACGGCGTGCGGCTCGTCGTCGGTGACGTACGCGGAAAGGGAATGGGCGCGGTGTCCGCCGTCGCCGTCGTGATCGGTGCCTTCCGGGAGGCCGCCGAGCAGGAGGCCTCGCTGGAGGCGGTGGCGCAGCGCCTGGAGCGGGCGCTCGCGCGCGAGGGCATGCGGCGCGACGGGCTCGACGCCTTCGAGGGGTTCACCACGGCGGTCCTCGCGGAGATCCCGCGCGGCGCCGACGGCATCGTACGGATCATCAATCGCGGGCACCCCGAGCCGCTGCTCCTGCGCGGCGACGGGCGGCTGTGCGTGCTCACGCCGTCCGAGCACGCGCTGCCGCTCGGCATGGGCGACCTCGGCACCTGGCCGGACCGCGCCGACGAGACCCCGTTCCCGCCCGGCACCACCCTGCTGCTGCACACGGACGGGCTCTCCGAGGCCCGCGACGAACACGGTGAGTTCTACGACCCCGCCACCCGGCTCGGCGGCCGGATCTTCCCCGGACCCAGCGGCCCCGACGCGCTCCTCGCCACCCTCGTGGACGAGGTCCGCCGGCACACCGGCGGCGGCGCCACGGACGACATGGCGCTGCTCGCCGTACGCCGCCCCCTCACACCGCGTGACTGAACCACACCCCTCCGCATAACAACTGACACACCGTCAGGCAATGGTGAAGATCCACTTCGCTGCAGTGCGTCATGGCGCCCGCTCAACTCGCCCTGTTCCAGCCCCCGATGTCCCTTGTGTTCGTAGCGTAAGCGTTAACGATCAACCGGAACGGCTTGGAATACGGCACCGCTGTCTATTAACGTTCGATAACGCAGCGCGGTCGTCCCAGCCGGCACTCGAGTCGGCTCCGTGCGCACACGCCTAATCCCGCAAGGGAGCCGGGGAACCACCACATTGGGGTGAATCGGGCACGCAGCACGCCCGTAGGAGACCTTCCTGCTCCGAACCCGTCAGCTAACCCGGTAGGCGAGAAGGAAGGAAAGGAGTGCGCCCCCGTGGCGTCCAACCGGCCTGCCCCCGAAGCGCTCTACGTACCGAACGACTCCGCCGAAGGACCTGACGGTTCCCCGGGGTTCGCCGCGTACGCCACCCAGGAGCCGTGGGAGGAGTGGAACCCCACCGCGGAGTCCGTGCGCCCGGTGCGAGGCCGGCACCGCGTCCACAAGAAGGGCGGCGGCGGGCTCGCGCGCAGCTCCACCGTCCTCGGCGTCGGCGTCATCGCGGCCGTGGGCGCGGGCGGCATCGCCACCGCGCAGGGCGGCAAGCCGCCGGTCTCCATCTCCATGCCGGACATGTCGGCGGTCACGGACAAGCTCCCGGAAGCCGAGTCGCTGCCGGGCGTGGGCTCGCTGATAGCCGACGACTCAGACGGCTCAGGCGGCTCGGGCGACGACACCACGACCGCCGCGGCCGCGGCCCCCCTCAGCTCCGCCGGCATCACCACGGCCGACGCCGAGCAGGGCTCCACCGGCGCCGGCGAGGCCCTGCGCGCCCGCATCATGCAGCAGGCCGAGAACCAGCAGCACCAGGCGGACGACGCCGTCCGCAAGGCGGCCGAGGACGCGGCCGTGAAGAAGGCCGCCGCGCAGGCCAAGGCCCAGCAGGACAAGGCCACGGCTGCCGCGAAGGCCAAGGCCGCCGAGGAGAAGCGCAAGAAGGAGGAGGCCGCGCGCAAGAAGGCCGAGGCCGAGCGCCTCGCCAAGCTCGCCAAGAGCTTCTCGCTGCCCGTCTCCTCGTACACCCTCACCTCGCACTTCGGCGACTCCGGCTCCATGTGGTCCTCCGGCCAGCACACCGGCCTGGACTTCGCCGCCCCCTCCGGCACGCCGCTGAAGGCCGTGCACTCCGGCACCGTCAAGGAGTCCGGCTGGGCGGGCGCGTACGGCTACCGCACCATCCTCGAACTCGAGGACGGCACGGAGATCTGGTACGCCCACCAGTCCTCGGTCAGCGTCAGCGCGGGCCAGAAGGTCACCACGGGCGAGGTCATCGGCCGCGTCGGCGCGACCGGCAACGTCACGGGAGCGCACCTCCACATGGAGGTGCACACCAGCGGCGGGGCGAACGTCGACCCGCTGGCCTGGCTGCAGGGCAAGGGCCTCAACCCGTAGTCCACAGGGCGCTGTCCCGCAGGACGGGCCGCCCCTTTTGCTCCGGCGGTCCTGGCGACAACCCCCCGACGTCAGGGCTGCCGGAATTCCTTCCTCCGTGCGCGCGTTGAGCCCCTTATGACCATTCTTCGCCCGCTGGGCTCCTCCGACCTCGAAGTCTTCCCGCTCGCGCTCGGCGGCAATGTCTTCGGCTGGACCGCCGACGAGGCGCAGTCCTTCGCCGTCCTCGACGCGTACACCGCCGCCGGCGGCAACTTCGTCGACACCGCGGACGTCTACTCGGCGTGGGCGCCCGGCAACAAGGGCGGCGAGTCCGAGACCGTCCTCGGCCGCTGGCTCGCCGCCCGCGGCAACCGCTCCGACCTCGTCATCGCCACGAAGGTCGGCGCCCACCCCGACTACAAGGGCCTCGCGGCGAACACCATCAAGTCCGGTGTCGAGGAGTCGCTGCGCCGCCTCGGCACCGACTACATAGACCTGTACTACACGCACTACGACGACCCGTCCGTGCCCGTCGAGGAGTTCGTCACCGCCCTCGACGAGCTGGTGCGCTCCGGCAAGGTCCGCGCGATCGCCGCGTCCAACATCACCGCCGAACGCCTCCAGGAGTCCCTGGACTTCTCCGACCGCGAGGGCCTCGTGCGGTACGTGGCGCTCCAGCCGCACTACAACCTCGTCTCCCGCGACACCTACGAGGGCCCGCTCCAGCAGGTCGCCTCCCGCTCCGGCCTCGCGGCCATCCCGTACTACGCGCTCGCCACCGGCTTCCTGACGGGCAAGTACCGCCCGGGTGTCGACGTCGACAGCGCGCGGGCGGGCGGCGCGAGCGCGCACCTGGGCACCGAGCGCGGGCAGCGCGTCCTCGCCGCCCTCGACGAGATCGCCGCCGCGCACGACGCCGAGGTCGCGACGGTCGCCCTCGCCTGGCTCGCCGCCCAGCCGACGGTGGCCGCGCCGCTCGCCTCCGCGCGCACGGTGGAACAGCTTCCGGCGCTGCTCGCGGTGGCGGACCTGGAGCTGACGGACGCCGAGGTGGCGCGCCTGACGGCCGCTTCGGCGTGACGCGGGCCGTGTTCTACGTGCGGTAGGGGTTGTACGAGGGGTAGGCGGGGGTTCCCGGAGTGCCGGGGCCGGTCGTGGGCCGGGGCGCGTACGCCGCCGGGTGGGCGTAGGGCGGCACATACGCGCTGTACGGGGTGTACGGGCCGTACGCCGCGTACGGCAGCGGCACCACGACCGGCGCCGTCGCCCGCGCCGCGTACGCGAGCGCCGGCCGTGCCACCTCGCGGCGCTCCCACAGCGCGTCGAGCAGCTCCCGCTCCCTGACGGCGAAGTCGGCGCGGGCCCGGCCCCGGCGGGCCCGGTGCCGCAGCAGCGCGAGGCTGGTCGCGTACGTCTCGTACGCGACCACGCTCCGGCCCGCCGGTTTGCCCAGGTGGTAGGCGGCGTAGTCGCGGGCGAGGGTCCGCGCGTGCATCGAGCCGAGCGCGAACGGCTCGGCGGCCGTGAGCCAGCCGGTCGACACATAGGCGGGCAGTTCGGCACGGACCAGGCGCAGTTCGCGCTGGCGCAGCCAGACGGCGAGCCAGGTGAGCAGTCCGAACGCCGGCAGCATGAAGGTCGCGTACACGACGAAGAAGCCGTACTCGCCGAAGCTCGCCGAGCCGTTCCAGAAGGCGTGCAGGCCCATCGCGAGCAGCAGTCCGGTGACCGGCAGGAGCACGCGCCGCACCGTGTGCCGCTCGCCGCTGAGGGCGGCGATGCCGAAGCCGATGCCGGTGAGCACGGTGAACAGGGGATGCGCGAACGGCGACATGACGACGCGTACGAAGAAGGTGGCCGCCGTCACCGACGCGAGGCCGCTCTCGCCGCTGAGCTGGTCGGTGCCGAAGGCGTTGCCGAGATAGAGGATGTTCTCGGTGAAGGCGAAGCCGGTCGCGGTGACGCCCGCTATGACGAAGCCGTCGACGACACCGGTGAAGTCGCCTCTGCGGAAGAGGAAGACGAGCAGGACGGCCGCCGCCTTCGCGCTCTCCTCGACGATCGGGGCGATGACGGTCGCGCCGAGCGTGTCGGCGCTGGTCGGGTCGGCGGTCGCGGTGGCTATCCAGCGGGTCGCGAAGCTGTTCGCCACGATCGCTATCAGCGCGGCCGCGCAGGCGCCCCACGCGAACGCGAACAGCAGGTTCCGCCAGGGGCCCGGCGCCACCCGGTCCAGCCAGCGGAACGCCGAGACGAGCAGCGGCACGGGGAGCGTCGCGAGCCCGAGGCCCACCAGGAACCCCTCGGTGCCGGTCTGCTGCCGCACCAGGGCCAGGATCACCAGGCCGGACAGGGCAAGCAGGGTGACCAGCGCGGCCGCCCGGATGGCCTTCCGCTGCCACCAGTGCGGATGCCGGGACCCGGGTGCCCCGGCTGACCCGGCGGGCGGTGCCGGGTAGTTCGGGTACGCGGGACTGGTGGCCACGGCTTTGACAGTAACGAGGGTTGGGACGGACCGCGACGGTGCCTCAGGGGTGCGACGGGTCCTCGGGCCGCTCCGCCAGGGTGGCGGCGCGGCGGAAGAGCAGGTCGTGGACGACGTGGCCCTTGTCGAGGCCCTGGCCCTCGAAGCGGGTGAGCGGGCGGAAGTCGGGACGCGGCGCGTATCCGCCGTCCTCCTGGGTGTTCTCGAAGTCCGGGTGCGCGCTCAGGACCTCCAGCATGTGCTCGGCGTACGGCTCCCAGTCCGTGGCACAGTGCAGCACCGCGCCCGGCCTGAGGCAGGGGGCGAGGAGGGTCAGGAACTCCGCCTGGATCAGGCGGCGCTTGTGGTGCCTGGCCTTGGGCCACGGGTCCGGGAAGTACACGCGGACGCCGTCCAGGGACTCCGGGGTGAGCATTTCGCGCAGCAGGATGATGGCGTCGCCGTTGGCCACCCGGATGTTGGACAGTCCGTTCCGCTCCGCGAGACCGAGGAGGTTGCCCTGGCCCGGGGTGTGCACGTCCACGGCGAGGATGCCGGTGTCCGGGTCGGCTGCGGCCATCTGGGCGGTGGCTTCGCCCATGCCGAAGCCGATTTCCAGGACTACGCGGGTGGGGGCGGCTGCGGCTTCGGTGCCGGGTGCTGCTTCGGGGCCGAAGAGTTCGCCGAGGTCGAGGACCTCCTTGCCGTCGATGTCCAGGCCCCACTGGGGCCACAGCCTGCGCAGCGCGTCGCCCTGGGCGGTGGTGACCCGGCTGCGCCGGGGCTGGAAGCTGCGGATCCGCCGCTCGAACCTCGACCCGGCGGGGTCGGGGGCGGGACCTTCGGGGAAGCGGGGGGTGCCCTTCGGGCGGGAGTTCTCAGACACAGTGCCCCCGATTTTAGTCACCCGCCCCAACTTGTACGACGGCACGCAGTCGGCACTATCAGCCCGTCCGGCGATTGAGGACGAGGCGCGGAGCGCCGATAGCGGGGTCCAGGGGCGGCAGCCCCTGGTTACGGGAAGGGGCGGGCCTGGGGCGCCACCCGCGAGGGCCCCTCACAGCACCCCCAGAACCCGCCGAGCCACCTCCCGCCCAATGGGCAGCGAAGCCGTCGCCGCAGGCGAGGGCGCGTTCAGGACGTGGACGGCCCGCGCCCCCTCCCGGATGAGGAAGTCGTCGACAAGAGTCCCGTCCCGCAGAACGGCCTGCGCCCGCACCCCGGCAGCCGCAGGAAGCAGATCCTCCGCCCGCACAGCCGGCAGCAGCCTCCGCACCGCGTCGGTGAACGCCCCCTTGGACAGCGAACGCCGCAGCTCCCCGGCCCCGTACCGCCAGTGCCGCCGGGCTATCTGCCAGGACCCGGGCCACGCCAGCGTCCCCGCGAGCTCGCGTGGACGGACCACCGACCAGTCGTACCCCTCGCGGGCCAGCGCGGGCACGGCGTTGGGCCCGACGTGCACCCCCCCGTCGACCCCCCGGGTGAGGTGCACACCGAGGAAGGGGAAGGCGGGATCCGGCACGGGATACACCAGGCCGCGCACGAGTCCGGGCCGCGCCAGCGTGAAGTACTCCCCCCGGAACGGCACGATCCGCATGCCGGGGTCGTCCCCGGTCAGCCGCGCGACCCGGTCACAGTGCAGCCCGGCACAGTTCACCAGGACCTTGCCGCGCACGACATCCCCGGCGGCCGTACGTACGGCGACCCCGAGATCCGCCCGCCGGTCGACCGCCACCACCTCGGCCCCGTACCGCACCTCGACGCCCGAGGCCTGGGCGAGCTGACCGGCCACCGCGCCGTAGTCACAGATGCCGGTGCTGCCGACGTGGATGGCGGCGAGGCCCTGCACGCACGGCTCGTACTCCGCCATCTGGGCGGGGCCGAGCTCGCGGACCGGAATGCCGTTCTCCCGGCCGCGCTGGACGAGGCCGTGCAGGCGGGGCAGCTCGGAGCGGTCGGTGGCGACGATGAGCTTGCCGGTGACCTCGTGCGCGATGCCGTACTCCGCGCAGAACTTGATCATCTCGGCGGCGCCGCGCACGGCGTAGCGCGCCTTCAGGGAACCGGGGCGGTAGTAGATCCCGCTGTGGATGACGCCGCTGTTGCGGCCCGTCTGGTGGCGGGCGGGGCCCGGCTCCTTCTCCAGGACGGTGACGCGGGTGCCGGGCGCGGCACGGGTCAGGGCATACGCCGCCGCGAGCCCGACGATCCCCCCGCCGACCACGAGCACGTCACAGTCGTACGCCACTCCACCCCGACCCATCAGTCCGCACCTCCCACCCCCGATACTGCCCTGCACCACTGACAACGCGAGGTGCGCCCGCTCCCCGCGGGGCAACCGCCGGTGCCGCTCCGCGGCAGGCTTCCCACCCGCCCACCGGTTTACGCGGCCTTCGAGCGGCCTTCGAGCGGAGCCCGCGGGGCGACCGGTGCCCGCCGGCCACCGCCGTGGGCACAGGCCGGTCCGGCGGCGCCGCCGCGGGCACCGCTACGCCGGGGCGACCAGCAACGGCCGCGCCCGCTCCCGCAGCTCGACGACCCGAGGCTCGTCCCCGTAGGGCTCGAGGCGGTGCAGGAGGTCCTTCACGTACTCCGTGGTCCGCGCGGACGAGATCCGTCCGGCGACCTCCACGGCCCGCACCCCCTGCTCGCACGCCGCGTCGAGGTTCCCGGACTCCAGCTCGGCGACCGCCGACACCACGAGCCGTAAGCCGTGGGACCGCACGAACTCCTCGGTGGGCCGGGACAGCGCCTGCTCGGTGAAGCGCCGCACCTGGCGGGGCGCCTTCAGGTCGCGGTAGCACTCGGCGGCGTCCGCGGCGAAGCGGTCGTAGCCGTAGAAGCCGAGCCACGACGGGTCGTGGTCGCCCTCACGGGCCCGCTCCAGCCAGCCCTCGGCGGCCCGCAGCGCCGCACCGGCGGCGGGCGCGTCGTTGGCGCGCGCGTGCGCGCGTGCCTCGACGAGCCGGAAGAAGCTCATCGTGCGCGCCGTGGCCAGGCCCCGGTTGCGTTCGAGCGCCGCCTGGGCCAGGTCCACGCCCTCGTCCCCGAAGCCGCGGTAGGTGGCCTGGAGGGACATCGACGCGAGGACGTACCCCCCCAGAGGCACGTCGGCGGCCGCGCGGGCGAGCCGCAGGGCCTGGATGTAGTACCGCTGCGCGGCCTCCTGCTGGCCGGTGTCGAAGGCCATCCACCCGGCGAGCCGGGTCAGTTCGGCGCTGGCTCCGAAGAGGGCGCGCCCGACCTCGTCGGAGTACGAACCGAGGAGCAGCGGCGCCGCCTCGACCCGCAGACATTCGGGGACCATGGACGAACGCCAGTCCCCGCCGCCGTACTTGGAGTCCCAGCGGCGCGCGTCCTCGGCCGCCTCCCGCAGTTTCAGCACGTCGCTGTGGCCGACCTTCATCGGCGGTCCGCCGTCGTCCTGGTGGGCCACGTCGCGCGGCCCGTCGTGCGAGGCGTCGCGCGCGACGGAGCTGTCGGCCGGGGTTATGAGCCAGCGGGACGCAGGCGTGGCGTACGCGCTGACCGCGAAGGAGCCTGCCAGGGACTGCCAGATGCCGCCGCCGGTGCGGCGGCCCGCCAGATCCAGGCGGTACAGCTCGGTGGCCGACTTCACGGCCGCCCCCACGTCGCGCGGGAAGGCGAGGCCCACCTCGGGCGCCGGATCCGCGTCGGCGAGGCCGATTTCGTGCAGGGGCACCGGGCGGCCGAGCTTCTGCCCGATGGCGGCCGCGATGAGGTGCGGCGCGGCGCCCTGGGGCACCATGCCCTTGGAGACCCACCGGGCCACCGAGGTCTTGTCGTACCGAAGCGTCAACCCGCGTTGAGCGCCGAGGTCGTTGACCCGCCGTGCGAGTCCCGCGTTGCTGATTCCCGCGAGGGCGAGAACGGTGCCGAGTTTTTCGTTCGGCCCGCGTAGCTCCCTGGACATGCGCCACCCCTCGGACACAGACGGCTGCCGGGCAGTGGCTTGACCGCGCGGCATTCGTGCTGTGTTCCCCCGGGGACAGCGGCTGGGTGCTCGGTCCGTCGGCGTGTCGCGCGCCGCGGCCCCGATCCCCGGCCGCAAGAGCACTTGGCCGAGCCCCCAGGTATATGCCTCCGCGAAAACATCAGCACACCCAGCGTAGTTCGACGGATCCCAAGCGTTAAGAGGCGCAGTTCCGGATGGCGAGATTGTTGTCCGTACGGGAGTACGGCGGTGCCGCGGCGTGCTCCCGGTGTGTGGCCGTGCGCCTGTGCGTGCGCTCTTCTCCGGCCATGTGGGGGGCGCTTCCATGGTTGAGCGTGGGTCGGCCCGCTGCGCTGGAGTCAGCGGGCTGGGGGACACCGCCGCCTCCATCCCCGCGGGCGGCGGACCGGTCCGGGAGGCGTATGCCGCCTCCCGGGCTGTGCGTGGGTGCCGCGGGGCGTCAAGGGGCGGTCGCGCGTGTTCGGCCACGGCTGAATTGGCCGAAAATCGACCCCACGAAAGCGTGCTTCAGCCGTTCCACGTCCCCTTGTTGACGCCGTTGCGGCATCAACAACCGATCACCCAGGGCGCGTTCGCGCCGGTGTGAGCGCCCTCGCGAGCCCTCTCGCGCGCCTCCTTCGTGGCAGCATGGGACCCGAATCCCTCAGTCAGTCATGGTGCACTGGCTGTCCACAGCCTGTGGAGGCGGCGATGCGGTGGTTGGTGGGGTGGAGCAGTACCACCACGAGGCCCTCTGTGGGCGCTGCCGCTGTCGGCACGGCGGGTGCCACCGGTGACGACGGCGAGACACTGACCCCTGTGGGGTCCCAACTCCTTTGGGGCGACCCGGATCCGCTGTGGGCGGTCGGCGACTGGCGTGCCGACGAGGTGCGCACGGTGAAGGCCGACGACCAGACCCGCATCGCCGTGCTCGGCACCTGCGGGGCCAGCGACGAGGAGCTGCGGGTCAGCCTGTTCGCCTCGCGCGGCGGCGCCCTGCGGCACCTGACGGCCTGGCCCGGGAGCTACACGGCGGTCGTCCAGGTCGGGCGCCGCGTGATGATCGCCGGCGATCTCGCGGGCGCGCGGCCCGTGTTCTACACCCCCTGGGCGGGCGGCACGGCGTACGCGACGGCCGCGCTGCCGCTGGCCGACCTCATCGAGGCCCACCTGGACATCGGGCACCTCGCGGCGCTGCTCGCGGCCCCCGACGTCCCGGAGGCGCTGCACGACTCGACCCCGTACCAGGACGTGCGCCGTGTGCCCCCGGGGCATGCGCTCATCCTCCGCGCGGGCGCACGGGAAATCGCCGGATACGAACCCGTCGCCTCGCTCGCCGTCGCGGCGCCCGCGGCCGACGAGGCCGGTGCGCTGGACGGGGTCAGGGACGCCCTCGTCGAAGCGGTACGCGCGCGGCTGCGCGCACCACGCCACGTACCGGGGACGGACATCGACCCCGGGCCCGTGCCCGGCATGGGGCCGGCCGAACGGCGTGCCGCGCGGGGCATGCCGGTGCCCGGCATCGGAGCCGACCTCTCCGGAGGGCCCGCTTCGGGAACCCTCGCTCTCCTTGCCGCCGGTCTGCCGGGGATGCCCGGTACCGTCCTCGGGCACGGCACCGGCGCGGGGGAGCGCCTTGTCGCCGTCACCTTCAACGACCTGGTCTCGGGCGGCCGCGAGGCCGAACTGGAGCGCGCGGGCGCCATCGCCGCCAACCCGCGGCTGCACCACGTCGTCGTCGCGGCCGGCGAGGAGGCGCTTCCGTACGCCGACCTCGACGGGCCGCTGACCGACGAGCCGAGCGCCGTCATCGTCACCGCCCAGCGCCACCGCGCGCGGCTCGCCTCGGGCAGCGCCGACCACTTCACCGGCTACGGCGCGCGGCAGGTCCTCGACGCCCATCCCGCCCGCCTCGCCGACCTCCTGATGGACCGCAAGCGACGGCACATGGTGCGGCCCGTGACCGCCCTCGCCAAGGCCGAGGGCTCCGTCATGGTGCCCGCGCGCGTGTACGGCGCCGCGCGGAAGCTCGCCCGTACCGCGCACCGCGCGGGCGTCCAGTCGCTCGCCGACCGGCTGCTGCACCGCAGCTTCGAGGAGCCCGGCGGGGCCGTGGGGGCCTCCCTCGCCGCCCTGGCCTGGGCCAGACCGGGGCCGGCCGCGCGCTGGCTGACCGGTGAGGCCCTCGCAGAAGTATCGGTTCGCCTCCAGGAGACGACGACGCGCCCCGGCCCCGGCCCCGGACAGCGGCCCGGGGAGTTCCGCGCGCGGGCCGCGCTCTTCCGGCACGCCGCCGACCTCCGCGTCCTGGAGCAGGCCGCCGAGGTCCGCTTCCAGCGGCTGCACGCGCCGTTCCTCGACAACCAGGTGGTGCGCGCCTGCCGGGCGCTGCCGGAGTCCCTGCGGGTGCAGCCCGGGGCGCGGGCCGCCATCCTCCGTACGGTCCTCGAAGGCGCCGGGGTCACCGAACTCCCGCCCGGCTGGGGCGCCCCCTCGCACGCCTCCGCCGCCGCGGCCAGCCGCACCGGCCTGCGGGTCGCCGTGAACGAGCTGATCGGCCTCTTCGACACGCCCCTGCTGGCCCAGGCGGGCCTCGTGGAAGCCCGCGTCGTCCGCAAGGCACTCCGTGCGGCGGCCGACGGCGAACCCCTCCCCCTGGACGGCCTCGCCGACCTCGTCTCCACCGAGATCTGGCTCCGCCGCCTCCTCGCCCGCCGAGGCACCTGCTGGACCGGCACCCCGGCCCGCCAACGAGCGGTACCCACGGGGTCGGTGGCGCCGCAGCGGGGGGCGTTGGGGGCGGGCCGCTAGCGCGGGGCCGCTGGCGCGGGGCTGGTACGACGCGGGGCCGCTGGCACAGGGCTGGTACGCCACGGGGTCACGGCGGGCCGGGCCCCGCACCCTCAACACCCCACCGCTCCGCGCCGGTCCTCTCCCACCCGCCCACCCATCCACCGGAACAACACCTCCACACCGGCACCGACCCCACGCCCCCCACCCCTGCGGGCAGCCCACGCTCCCGCTGCCACGGAAGGCCGCCCGGCGCCCGCAGACTGCGGCTCCCACGGCCTCCCGCCCGTTCGCCGGAACGGCAGCCTCGGCGTCGTCGGCGCCTTGGCCCTCCGCCCCTGTGGGCAGGTTGCGCTTCCGGTGCCACGGAAGGCCGTCCGGCGTACGCCCGCTGCGGATCCCGCGGCCGTCCGAGCCCTGCGCCTGTCCCCTTGCCCCACCCACTGCGGTTCCCGTGAGTCTGCCTAGCCACGGCCCACGGCCCCCCACCCGCTGTTGGCAGCTGGGCCACCAGAGGCGGCTCCCGACCCTAAAGGCAGCCCAGTCGACGGCGTCGGAATGTGGGGGGAGGGGCACACCCCAGGCCCACCGTGACGTGAAGCGTGGGCGTGCGCGGACGCGGGCCGGTTCGGCGGGGGTGCCGCGCCCCCGGGCGGAAACCCCGCGACGCAATCGCCCCCACCGGCCAGAATGACCCCGTGCGGTACCAGATCCTGGGCGCCACGCAGGCGCACGACGACCAAGGGGCACCCCTGCCCGTAGGAGGCCCCCGCCTGCGGGCGCTCCTCGCGGCGCTGGCGCTGAGAGCGAACCGTACGACCGCGGTGGACACCCTCATCGACGACATCTGGGCGGACGACCCGCCGGCCGACGCCCCCGCTGCCCTGCAGGCCCTCGTGGGCCGCCTCCGCCGCGTACTCGGCAGACACGCCATCGCCTCCGAGCCCGGCGGCTACCGCCTCAACGCCGCCCCCGAAGAAGTCGACCTCCACCGCTTCGAGCACCTCACCCGCGAGGGCACCGCCGCCCTGGACCGCCACGACCCGGCGACAGCCGCCCGCGTCCTGCGCGAGGCCCTCTCCCTGTGGCACGGCCCCGCCCTCGCCGACCTCCCCGACCGCACCGCCGCCACCCGCCCGGAGGCCCGCCGCCAGGAAGCCACCCGCGCGCGGGTCGAGGCCGAACTCATCCTCGGCCAGGCCCCCGACGTCGTACCGGAGTTGAAGGAGCTCACCGCCGACCAGCCGTACGACGAGGCCCTGCGCGCCCTCCTCATCCGCGCCCTGCGCGACGCGGGTCGCGGCGCGGACGCCCTCGCCGCGTACGAGGACGCCCGCCGCACCCTCGCCGAGGGACTCGGCACCGACCCGGGTCCGGAACTGCGCGCCCTGCACGCGGAGTTGCTGGGGGAGCCGGGGGAGTCGGGGGTGTCTACGGGTTCGGCGACGCCGGGCGGACCGGCGCGGGCAAGCGGGCCGAAGTCGGCAGGAAGGGCCCCGGCCCACCACCCTCAGCCCGCCCCGGCGACGAAGTCCCGTACAGACAATGCGCCCAGCCCTCACACCCCGCCCCCGGCCAGAACCCGCCCAGCCCCCCGCCAGGGCAACCTCCGTCCCCGGCTGACTTCCTTCGTCGGGCGGGAACCCGAACTCGCCGCCATCCGTTCGGACATACAGAGAGCACGCCTGGTCACCCTCACCGGACCGGGCGGCTCCGGCAAGACCCGCCTCGCCGAGGAAGCCGCCGCCGGGCATCCGAGCGCATGGCTGGCCGAGCTCGCCCCGCTCGACCGGCCGGAGGCGGTCCCGGGCGCGGTCGTCAGCGCGCTCGGCCTGCGCGAGACCGTGTTGATGACGAGCGAGCTGACGGCACCGCAGAGCGACCCGCTGGCCCTGCTCGTCGAGTACTGCGCTCCGCGCAGCCTGCTCCTGGTCCTTGACAATTGTGAACACGTCATCGATGCCGCCGCCCAGCTGGCGGAGACCCTCCTCACCCGCTGCCCGGGTCTCACGATCGTCGCGACCAGCCGCGAACCCCTGGGCGTGCCGGGCGAGGCCGTGCGCCCGGTCGAGCCCCTCCCACCGGACCCGGCACATCGCCTGTTCGCCGAGCGGGCCGAGGCCGTGCGCCCCGGCTTCGACCCGTACCGGGACGCGGAGTCGGTCGCGGAGATCTGCCGCCGCCTCGACGGCCTGCCCCTGGCCATCGAGCTGGCCGCCGCCCGCCTGCGGCTGCTCTCGCCCCGGCAGATCGCCGACCGCCTGGACGACCGCTTCCGCCTGCTCACCAGCGGTGCCCGCACGGTCCTGCCCCGCCAGCAGACCCTGCGCGCGGTGGTCGACTGGTCCTGGGACCTGCTCGACGACGCCGAGCGCGCGGTCCTGCGCGAGGTGTCCGTCTTCGCGGGCGGCTGGGACCTGGAGGCCGCCGAGGCCGTCTGCACGGGCCCGGCGGCGGACCTCGTCGGCGCCCTCGTCGACAAGTCCCTGGTCGTCGCCACTCCGTACGACATGGAGATCACGGAGGAGGGCATGCGGAGCCCCGGTGGGGCAGGTTCCGGCGGCGCGAGCGCAGGGATGCGCTATCGCATGCTGGAGACCATCCACGAGTACGCCACGGAGCGCGCCGCCGAGACCCCCGGCCCGCGCGCCGAGGCACAGCGCAGGCACACCGCGTACTTCCTCGCGCTCGCTCAGACGGCCGAGCCCCTGCTCCGCTCGGCCGAGCAACTGCCGTGGATCCACCGCCTGGAGGCCGACCTCGACAACCTCCGCGCGGCCCTGCACCGCGCCGTGGAGTCCCGCGACGAACCGCTCGCCACGGCGTTCGTCCTGGCCCTGGGCTGGTTCTGGTGGCTGCGCAACTACCGCGGGGAGGGCACGGACTGGGTCGACCGGGCGCTGACCCTCACGGTGCCGCCGGACGTGGCCGCCGCGGCCGAGGCGGGTCCGTCGGTGTTCTCCCTGGCGGGCGCGGGCCTGGACGCGGATCTCGCCGACGAGGACGCCCCGTCGTTCTGGCCGCGCATGCAACTGCGCATGGTGCACATGTTCCTGACGGTGGAGGCCCGGCCCACGGCAGTGGTGGGCGACGGCCTGGACCGGGAGTACATCGTGCGGATGCGGGACGTGTTCGCCCGTCCTGTGCCCGCGAGCGGCCGGTTCCCGGGCCTGGTCTGGCCGTTCACGCTGTACTTCGCCGACTGGGTCGAGGACGTGATGCCCCACCTGGACCTGGCCGTCAGCAACTGCCGCCGCTTCGGAGGCGACTGGGAGACCGCGATCACGCTGATGTTCCATGTGCACGCCGCGGTCGACCGGCCGGGCAACCTCTCCGGGGTCGACGACGACCTGGCGGAGCTGCGCGTGCTGAGCAGACGGGTGGGCGACCGGTGGCTGCGCGCGCAGGTGTGCAGCGCGGCGGGCGAGGCGGCGATGGCCCGCAGCCAACACGACGAGGCCCGGCGGGAGTACGAGGAGGCGCTGCGCCTCGCCTACGAAGTGGGCGCGCACGCCGAAGCCCCCTTCCTCATCGCCCGCCTCGCCGAGATCTCCTTCCGCGAGGGCGACCGCGAGCTCGCCGCGAAGGGCCTGGAGGAGGCCGGAGCCAAGGCCGAGCGCTACGGCGTCACGGACTCCCGTGCCTTCGTCCACCTCATGAGCGCCGTCCTGGTCCTTGACGACGGTGACGTGGTGGGGGCCAGGGTCCTGTGCGACGCGGCCCGCGCGGAAGCCGAGCGCGGGACGCCGCCGCCGCAGTTCGCCGCCGGCCTCGGCAATGTGGAGGCGCGCGTCACGGCCGCCGAGTCCGGTCCCCTGGCCGGGCTCGCCGTTCTGACCGAGGTGCTGCCGGAGGCGCTGCGCACCCACTGTTCGGAGACGGTCGTCGCGGGCCTGGTGGACGCGGCCGCCACGCTCATGGGCGAGACCGGCGACCACGCCCGCGCGAGCCGCCTGCTCGCCTTCGCCACCCGCTGGCGCGCCGGCCACGAACGCCCCATGCCGGGGCGGGCCGAGGCCGAAGACGTGGTGAAGGAGGCACGCGCGGCGCTCGGCGAGGGTGAGTACGAGCGGCAGCGCGCGGCGGGCGACGGGCTGACCATGGACGAGGTCCTGGAGGAACTGGCGGACGCGGCCCGCTGACCGGCCGCGTCAGCCCGACCGGCCCCGGGCGAGTGGCGACCCCACACGGCCCCACGCAGACCCGCCCGGCCCCACGCGGAGCCCCCGCACCCGCTCAGCGGAGCCCCCGCACCCGCTCAGATGCAGCGCTCAGATGCAGGAAAGCCGCGACTGCGCCCAGTCCGCGAGAGCCGTCGAGGCGAACGGCGTGTGCGGCTCGACGACAAGGCGGATCGTCTTGCGGCCGGTAAGACCGACGCGTACGGGAACCACCGAGTCGCCGCCCTTGATCAGCGGGGACCGCCACAGCCGCGCCCCGTCGGCGTACACGGAGAACCGCACCTTGCCGAGCCCCATCGTCATGTCGTCGACGCCGACGAGCGCTTCGTAGGAGGAGCACTCGCGGTTGAGGTCGATGGTGACCGAGGACCTGCCGTGCACGGTCACGCCGTGGCCGTAGCGCTTGTCGTCGATGGACATGCCCCAGCGCTGCCACACCCAACTGCTCTCGCCGAGCCGCATCTCGGGCTTGGTGCCGTCGCCGGTGAGGCCGTACTCCAGCTGGTTCCACTGGAAGACCTTGGGCGCGGGCGGCGGCGGGGGCGGCGGCTTCGGCGTCGGCTTGGGCGGGGTGGGTGTCGGCTTCGGCGGCGGCGGGGACGGCGGTTTGGGCTTGGGCTTCTCCGGCGGCTTCGCCGGTGGCGGCTTGGGCTTCGGCGTCGGCTTGGGGGTGGGCTTCGGCGTCGGTTTCGGCGTGGGGGTGGGGGTGGGCTCGGGTCTTGGAGCCGGCGGCTCCGGTTTCGGCTCGGGCTTGGAGGGCGGCGGCTTGCGCGGTACGAAGGACTCGGCGACCGGCGGCTGGGCCTTCGGCGGCTCGTCCTTCTTGTCGCCGCCCCCGGTGAGGGCGATCGCCGCGGCGACCACACCCGCGGCGACGATGCCCGCCGCGATACCGGCCTTCGCGGGCGCGCCGAGCCCCTCGGACGCGGCAGCGCCCCCGGCCCCGGCACCCGCGGCGCCACCGCTGCCCGCAGCGGCCCCGGCGGCCCCTGCCGCACCCGCGCCCGCGACGCCGCCGCCGAGGAGCGCGGCCACCTTCGCGTACCCGGCGGCACCGAACCAGCCGATGACGGCCACCGGCACGACCGCGGGGATGCCGCTCGCGACTTCCTTGATCTGACCTGCTGCGAGGCGGCAGTTGGCGCACTCCTCCAGGTGCTTGCGCAGTCCGCGCTCGGCGCGGGTGCGCAGGCCGCCGCGGGCGTAGGCGCCGAGCCGGTCGGCGTAGCGCGCGCACTCCTCGCTCTCGGTGAGCGTGGTGCTCACATGCGCCTGGAGGTAGGCCTGCTTGAGGCCTTCGCGGGCGCGGCTCGCGAGCACCCGGGTGCCGTTGGCGTCCAGGCCGAACAGCGTGGCGACGTCGCTCGGGGACTCGTCCTCGACCTCCGTGTGCCACAGCACGGCCTGCCAGCGCTCGGGCAGGCTGCGGAAGGCCTGCATGGCGAGGGACTGCTCGGCCTCGTGCATGGCGCGTACGTCCGCGCCCAGGTCCAACGTGTCGTCGTCGGAGACCTCGGAGCCGCGGGCGGCCTGCGCGGCGAACACCGCGAAGTCGTCGACCAGTTGCTCCCGCTTCGCCGACTTCGTCCAGCCGGCGGCGACGCGCCGCACCGTGGTCAGCAGATAGGCGCGCACCGCGTGCTCGGGCCCGTGCCCGGACCGTACGGCTCCGAGCATCCGGGCGAAGACCTCTGCGGTGAGGTCGTCGGCGGTGTGGGCGTCGCGGCAGCAGGTGCGGGCGTAGCGGCGTACCGATTCGGCATGTCTGCGGTAGAGCTCTTCGTACGCGGTGTCGTCGCCCGCGCGCATGCGCTCGATCAGGTCGGCGTCGGACGGCGGGCCGTCACCGGAACCGGTCCGGGCACCGGGCACCCCGGCTTCCACGCCGGCCGCACCCGAGAGGGAGCCACCGGCAGCGCCGCGCTCGCGCTGCGTCGGCACGCTGGGATCGGGACCGGTCGCACCGGCCCCGCCGCTCGCGGGACTTCCCGAGGCACCGGACCCCGCGGCCCCGCTGCTGCCCCCCGGACCGCCTTGGTTCGGCACCTGCCGGGGAGGATGCCCGCTCGACTCACCCCCGGTGGGGGTGGGCTCGTCCCGCCCGTCAACACTCATCGCGGGAAGCCTCCGCACGCACACTCGGACCCGAACACCGGGCAAGAGTGCCACACAGCCGCGCTCCGCCGAATAGTCACGACAGGCAACCACTCGTCCGGGGCGAGTTCCCGTAATCGAGCACTACCGTTCACTCATTCGGGGAATGCTCAACTCCCGTGGATTCCACGGGAGTTGAGCATGAAGATCCCGAAAGACCCAGGTGAGCGGTGTGCGTGGTTACGCGGGCCGCGAGCGGAGCCCCTCGAGGAGGATGTCGAGCAGCCGCGACGAGGCCGCCGCCTGCTGCGCGGCGTCCGGCAGCGAGGGAGCCGCCGTGGCTATCACGAGCAGCACGTCCGACACCGTCACGTCCGCGCGCAGCTCACCGGCCGCCCGCGCCCGCTCCACGAGCCGCCCCACGACTTCGAGCAGCGCCGCGGCACCCGCGTCGTCGCTCTCCTCCGCCGGCGCCGTCCGCTGCTCGACGAGCCGCAGCTCGGGCGAGGACAGCGGAGACACCGCGTGCACGGAGGCCACGGCGGCCACCGGAGACACCTGCCGCTGCTGCGGCACCCGTGCCTCCTCCGCGCCCGCCGGCCCGTCCTCGTCGGCCCCTTCGGCCCGCACGCGCAGTACCTGCGGCGGCAGCAGCCGCCCCGCGCCCGAGGCCACGGACGTCCGCAGGAAGCGCGAGAGCGCCGACCACGGCTCGTCCTCCTGGCCGAGCGCCGCACGTGCCTGTTCCGTCAGCCGGGAGGTCTCCTCCTCGGCTATCCGCCGCACCAGTACGTCCTTGCTGGGGAAGCGGCGGTAGACCGTGCCGACCCCGACGCGGGCGCGCCGTGCCACGTCCTCCATCGGCGCGCCGTACCCCAGCTCTCCGAATACCTCACGGGCCGCGCGAAGGACGTGTTCGAGATTGCGCTGCGCGTCCACGCGCAGCGGTGCCGAACGCGGTCCGTCCACCATCTCGCGGCCGTTTCCGCCCGTTGCGACGGCGGATGCCGACGCGGTCGCGGATGTCCAGTGAGAGTCCTGAATGTGCATATACGTTCCCCCGGTAATGACGTCTCCCCCCGGAGACACTCCCCGCCATCGATGACCGGCGTGCGAGAGCGAGCCCCTGCACGAGTCCGGCAAACCGGACTCGACGAGCGCATCCCCCGACACCCCGACGTCACACGAACATAGTTGAGCCAGAGTCAATTCAGAAGAGGTGGGTTCCGCACGGAGCGCCCCCCGATCGGAGTACGCACCGGTTCCCACCCGATTGCACCCCACGGCAGCACCCCGCCACCCCCCTCTGACCTGCGTACATTCTGCCCTGCCTGTTTTCGGCACGGCACGGCGGCACCACTCACTTCCTGTCATACAAATTGTCGAGCCTGTGGACAAACACGAAGTGCGGGTGCGTCATGGGATGGTGACGGAACCTGTGCGCATTCTCGTTGTCGGTGGTGGCTACGTCGGGATGTACACCGCGCTGCGCCTCCAGCGGAAACTCAAGCCGGAGCTGAAGCGGGGCGAGGTGGAGATCGTGGTGATCTCACCCGATCCGTATATGACCTATCAGCCGTTCCTGCCCGAAGCCGCGGCCGGCTCGATCTCCCCGCGCCACGTCGTCGTACCGCTGCGCCGCGTGCTCGAGCACTGCCGGGTGATCGTCGGCGAGGTCCGGTCGGTCGACCACGCCAAGCGCACCGCGAAGTTCACCACCCTCGCCACCGTGGAGGAGAACACCGGCGCCCTCGACATCACGTACGACGAACTGGTCCTGGCACCCGGCTCCATCTCCCGCACCCTGCCCGTCCCCGGTCTCGCCGACCACGGCATCGGCTTCAAGACCGTCGAGGAAGCCATCGGGCTGCGCAACCACGTCATCGAGCAGATGGACATCGCCTCCTCCACCCGCGACCCGGCCGTCCGCGACGCCGCCCTGACCTTCGTCTTCGTAGGCGGCGGTTACGCGGGCGTGGAGGCACTCGGCGAGTTGGAGGACATGGCCCGCTACGCCTCGCGGTACTACCACAACGTCAAGGCCGACGACATGAAGTGGATCCTCGTCGAGGCCTCCGGGCGGATCCTGCCCGAGGTCGGCGAGGAGATGGGCAAGTACACCGTCAGCCAGCTCCGCAAACGCAACATCGACGTACGCCTGGAGACCCGCCTCGACTCCTGCGAGGACCGGGTGGCGGTCCTCAGCGACGGCGCCCGCTTCCCCACCCGCACGGTCGTCTGGACCGCCGGCGTCAAGCCGCACCCCCTGCTCGCCGCCACCGGCCTGCCCCTGAACGAACGCGGCCGCCTGAAGTGCACCGCCGAACTCTCCGTCTACGGCGCCCCGCACGCGTGGGGAGCGGGCGACGCGGCCGCCGTCCCCGACGTCACCGCCGAAGAACCCGGCAAGGAGTGCGCGCCCAACGCCCAGCACGCCGTGCGCCAGGCCAAGGTTCTCGGGGACAACATCGCCGCGACCGTCCGGAAACAGCCCCTCCAGAAGTACGCGCACAAATACGTCGGCTCCGTGGCGTCCCTGGGACTGCACAAAGGTGTCGCGCACGTCTACGGACGCAAGCTGAAGGGCTACCCTGCCTGGTTCATGCACCGCGTCTACCACCTCAGCCGGGTGCCCACCGTCAACCGCAAGTCCCGTGTGCTCGCCGAATGGATCCTGTCCGGCCTGTTCAAACGCGAGATCGTCTCCCTGGGGTCGCTCGAACACCCCCGCGCGGAGTTCGAACTCGCAGCCGGAGGCGAGCGCCCGAAGGAGTCCTGATGACCTCCGGCCGGAACTCCCCGGGCGGGTCCGGCGTCTGACGGATGTCAGTCCTGTCGGCCAGACTGGTCGTGTGACCATGATGGGCGGGCACACCCAAGACGGGCACACCCAAGAGAGAAGTCCGCTCCACGCCATGCTGTGTCTTCCCGGGAGGCGGCGCCACAGCCGCCGCGCCACCGGCCGGACCCCCGGCCGCACACCCCCGCCCGATCCAGAAGCGACACCACGAGGCCTACCGCAGTGAACTTCACGCGCTGGAGCGCCCGGCTCCCCGGAACACAGCGCCGCGCAGCGGCGCGCACCGAGACCGGCGGATCCCCGGCACAGCGGGGCGAGAGCTCCGTCCCCGCGGCCCGCGCCGAGCGCCTCGCGGACACGCCTGCCGCCGGCGTCGACGAACTGCCGGCCCGCGAGGTGCTCGACCGCATCCCGGCCCTCGTCGCGCTCGTGCACGGCCCCGACCACCGCATCGCGTACGTCAACGACGCGTACACCACCGCGTTCGGCACCCGCCCCCTCGGCGCCCCCGCGCGCGAGGCGCTGCCCGAGCTGGGCGAGGTCGGCCTGCTGCCGCTCCTGGACCAGGTCCTGCGCAGCTCCAAGCCGCGCACGGTCAAGTCCCGCAAGGCGCCCGGCGGCCGCTCGTACACCTTCACGTGCACGCCCGTCTCGCTGCCCCTCGGCGGCCCTGTGGGGGACACTCCCGGCGGCGGCGTGCTCGTCTTCGCCGCCGACGTCACCGACCACGCCGAAGCCGCCGAGCGCCTGCGCGCCAGCGAGCGCACCCTGCGCGAGACGGCCGTCACCCTCCAACGCTCACTCCTGCCCCAGGAGTTGGAGCAGCCCGACGACCTGCGCATCGCCGCCACGTACCAACCGGGCGGCACGGACGCCGCGGTCGGCGGCGACTGGTACGACGTGATCACCCTCGGCGGCGGCCGCACCGCCCTGGTCATCGGCGACGTCATGGGGCGGGGCGTCCGCGCGGCCGCGGTCATGGGCCAGCTGCGCACGGCCGTGCGCGCGTACGCCCGCCTCGACCTGCCGCCGCACGAGGTCCTGCAGCTCCTCGACGGCCTCGCCGCGGAGATCGACGCCAGCCAGATCGCCACTTGTGCGTACGCGGTGCACGACCCGAACGAGGGCAGCCTCGTGTACGCGTCGGCGGGCCACCTGCCGATCCTCGTACGCGACGAGAACGGCACCATCCACCGCGCGGAGGAGCCCACGGGCCCGCCGCTCGGCACCGGCGGCTGGCTGCACGCCTCCGGCTCCGTCCCGCTCGGCCCCGGCTCCACCGCCGTGCTCTACACCGACGGCCTGGTCGAGCGCCGCAGCGAGGACATCGACGAAGGCGTCGCCGCCCTGGAGCGTGCCCTCGCCGGGGCCACCGGCACGCCCCAAGTGGTCTGCGACCGCCTCATCCGGGCCCTGGGCGTCACCGCCGACCACGACGACGACGTCGCCGTCCTTGTCCTCCAGCAGCCGTCCCGCACGGGCGTGCACGCGGACCTGTTCCGCAACGCGGCCCTGGAGCTGCTCGGCGGCGTGGAGGCCGCGCCGCGCGCGCGTGCCTTCGCCACCGGCGTCCTCGCGAGCTGGCGCTTTCCGCCCGAGCTGCACGACCTGGGCGTCCTCGCCGCCAGCGAGCTGGTCGCCAACTCCCTGCAGCACGGCACCCCGCCGATGCGGCTGCGACTGCGCCGCACCGACCGCCGCCTGATCATCGAGGTCACCGACGGCGACGACCACCTGCCCCGGCGCCGCCGCGCCGAGCCCGCCGACGAGGCGGGCCGGGGCATCGCCATCGTCGCCACGATCGCCTCGAACTGGGGCTCCCGGCGCACGCCCGGGGGCGGCAAGGCGGTCTGGTGCGAGTTCGCGCTCCCGCGCGCGTAGTGCGTCAACGACTACGCGCGCTCAGGAGTGTGCGGTCACGGGCTCCGTGGAGTCCGGTGTCCCCTGGGCCACCACGCGGCTCTTCTGCAGGTGCGGGTGGTTCTGCGCCGGGCTGAGGTGCTTGCCGAGACGCAGCGCGAGCACCGTGATGCCGAGCGAGAAGAGCAGGAACGTCACGATGTACGGAGCGTGCAGCGTGGCGCCCATCGGCCCGCCCACGGCCGGGCCGACCGCGAGGGCGAGCTGCTTGACCAGCGCGAAGGCCGAGTTGTAGCGCCCGACCATGGACTCCGGGGCCAGATCGGCGACCAGCGGCGCGACGGTCGGCGCGAGCATCGTCTCGCCGAGCCCGAAGAGCGCGTACGTCGAGATGAACGCGGCGGTCGCCATGGCCTGGCTGCCGTGCCCGAGGCCCGCGTACCCGGCGGCTATCCACGCCACGGCCCAGATGAGGCCGACGGCGGCGATGACCTGCGAGCGCTTGCGGCGCTCGACGAACCGCAGGACCGCGAACTGCGCGATCACGATGGCGCCGGTGTTGGCGGCCAGGGCGATGCCGAGCGTCGACGGGGAGATCCCGGCGGCCTCGACGCCGTACGCCGAAAGGCCCGACTCGAACTGGCCGTAGCAGGCGAAGAACAGCACGAACCCGAGGACACAGAGCTGCAGCATCACGCGGTTGCGGAATACGTCCCTGATGGTGCCGCCGGACTGCGGGGTGGCGTCGGTGATGCGCGGCGAGCGGGGTATCCGTGCCGTCAGCATGACCCCGATGAGCACCAGGAAGATCACGGTCTCGATGGCGAAGAGCAGCGTGAAGTCGCTCGGCCGCTCGTGCTTCACGATCTGGCCGCCGATGAGCCCGCCGACGCCGAGGCCCAGGTTCTGCAGGAAGAACTGGGTGGCGAAGGCGCGCGAGCGGGTGCCCGGCGTGGAGCACTCCACGATCATCGTGGCGAGCGCGGGCTGCATCACGGCCTGACCGGCGCCGAGCGCCCCGGCGGAGAGCAGCACGAACGGCGCGCTCGACGAGAAGCCCAGGCTCAGCGCGCCGACGGCGGCGGTGAGCAGCGCGGCCATGAGTACGGGAAGGGGCCCGCGCCGGTCGATGGCCCGGCCCGAGAACGGCAGCACGATGAGCGCGGCCACGGCGAACGCGGCGAGCACGAGGCCCGCCGTCACGGCGCCCAGGTCTCGCACCTGCGCCACGTACACGTACAAGAAGGGGACGGTGAAGCCCAGACCGAACGCACTCAGCGCGTTGCCCACGTGGATCCGGCGCATCGTCGCAGCGCCCATCGCCTTGGTCACTTTCACCTGCCTTAGGAGTGAAGACTTCGAAGCTAAAGTTAGGATCTAAACAATACACATCGAAGGACTTCAAGGGCAACCCCACCCGTGCCATACTGCGGCCATGGGCGATACCCCCGGCCCCTCGGAGCCGACCCTCGAAGAGCAGATCGCCGCCTACCAGCGGGAGTTCCAGGACCTCGACCCCCAGGTCGAGAAGATCGTCTCGGCCCTGGGCCGGCTCAACCGCCGGATGCACGTCGCCTACGGCCGCCAGACCGCGACGCTCGGCATCAGCAACGCGGAGTGGGAGGTCCTCAAGGCCCTCGTGCTGTCCGGCCCTCCGTACCAAATGGGCCCCGGCGACCTGGCCAAGCGCCTCGGCCTCACGCCCGCCGCGATGACGCACCGCATCGACCGCATGGTCAGCGAGGGCCTCGTCACCCGTGACCGCGACGAGTCCAACCGCGTCCGCGTCATCGTCGAGCTCACGGCGGAGGGCCGCGAGAAGTGGCTGGAGGCGATGCGCCTCGCCACGGTCTTCGAGGACGATCTGCTCCAGGACCTCACTCCGGCGGAGCGCGGTGTCCTCGGCGAGGTGCTCACTCGTCTTCTACGCCGTGTGGAGCACGCCCAGCCGGACGCGGGCGGCCGCCTCACCGACCTCGACTGACGGGGCCGCCGGCCGCCTCACCTCCGCCGACAGGCGGGGGTTGACAGTCACCTGCCCGATCCGTAAGGTTCTCCGGGTTGCCGCCGAGCCGTAACGGTTCTGCGACAACAACTCCCGCCGCTCAGGCGGCCACTCAAACCACCTGCACGAACTCCCACTGGGATTGATTTCGGCACGCCCGAATTCATTTCCGTGATCTTGTCGCGACCGGAAACGGCCGATTAGGAACTGCCGGGAGAATCCGCTAAAGTTTGAGACGTCGGAAGGGCCCAACAGCCCGGAAGACACCCCGGTTGACTGGGAATCAGGCCCGAAAGGATCTGGTAGAGTCAACACCGCCGGAAGGCCGAAAGGCCGGAAAGCACCGAGGAAATCGGAACGGACCGGGAAGCCGGAAAGAGTCTGATAGAGTCGGAAACGCAAGAACAAAAGAA
>NZ_BMNG01000028.1 GCF_014646335.1 Streptomyces lasiicapitis | reverse complement strand
CCACTCGAACACTCCGGTGATCCCGACCCGGCCTCCCCGGAGCGCTTAAGAAGGAATTAGGGCTCGGGTGAGTAGGCGATGGGGCGGGGTGTCCCCGCTCACGTCCACGCCGAAGCGATCCTGAGCGCCCTGCTGGAGGCCCGTCCCGCCGGCCTGACCATCGCCCAGCTGATGTCCGCCACCGAACGCACCTGCGCCCAGGTCCACACAGGGCTGCGGCATCTGCGCAAGGTCGCGGCCGCGAAGGGCCTGCCGCCCGTGACCTGGGACAGACGATGGGGATACCGCATGCTGGACGACGCGCCGGAGGTGTGCATCGGCTACGAACGGGCGTTCTTCGAGACCGTCCACCACCGGGTGGAGAACTTCATCGCCGGGACCCTCCTCCCGCACCAGAAGAAGACCCCGAACGACCCCTACATCCGCACGGTCATGGCGCAGATGGGTGCGATCGAGTCCACCCTCCAACTGCTGGCCAGCCTGGAGTGAACCGAAGCACGAGAGGCAACGGGCCGCGACCGCCCCGCAGTTGGCCCCCATCCACCGGTCGCGGCCCGGCACCGTCATGCCGCTGCCCCGCTACCGCTACCCCTCCGACACCAGCGACCTCGAATGGGCCCTGCTCAAGGCACTCCTCCCGACTCCCGCCTGCCAGACCCCCAAAGGCGGGGCCCCGGAGAAATGGCCCCGGCGCCGCGTGGTCGACGCCATCCGCTACATCACCGATAACGGTGCGAAGTAGAGGGCGCTGCCCGCAGATTTCGGCATCCCGTGGCGCACCGTGTTCGGCTACTTCGCCCGCTGGGCAAAGGCCGGCGCACTCAAGCGGATCCTCGACCAGCTCCGCCGACGGCTGCGGCTGCGCCGCCGACGCTGTCCCTGGCCGGTCCGGGTGATCGTGGACTCCCAGTCCGTCAAAGGCGCGGAAACCGTGTCGAACGCGACACGCGGATACGACGCGAACAAGCACATCAACGGGCGGAAGCGACATCTCCTAGTTGACCAGGACGGCCTGCTCGTCGACCTGCTCGTCACCCCCGCCGACGTCCAGGACCGCGACGCAGCCCGCATCCTGCTCACCCGCCTCCACACCGAACACCCCGAAATCGTCCTGGTCTGGGCAGACAACGGCTACGGAGGCGAGGAGTTCAGCACCTGGGCCCAGGACACACTGGGCATCACTATCAAAGTCGTCCCCCGCCCCAAGGACACCAAGGGCTTCGTCCTGCTGCCCAAGAGGTGGGTGGTGGAACGAAGCAACTCGTGGACGATGCGGGCCCGGCGCAACGCGAGAGACTACGAACGCCTGACGGCCCACGCCGAAGCCCACATCCAGTGGGCGTTCATCACCCTCATGTCCCGCCGCCTGGCCCGCCCCCGCCGCCAGACCAAGGCGTTGCCAGCCACCCTCGCAGCCGCCTGAAGACCAGCACGCTGCCGCTTGCCGTTCGGAACGGCGACCATCGACGCCCAACCGAACGGCAAGCGGGATCACCACCATCCTTCACACCTCCGTGACCTGCGAAAAGAGGATGTAACACAGCTTCTCAGCAGCAGTGATGCCACCGGTCGGCGGATGACGAAGCGGGCCCACCGGCTGCCCGCGGCCTCCTTGGCCTTCGCCGCGGCGGCCGGCTGCCGTGCTGCGCGGTGTGCGCGGGGCAGGACGGCCTTGGGGAAGAAGCCCAGCAGCGCGGGCAGCAGCGTCAGCGCGACCAGCACGCCGATCACGACGGTCCCGGCGGCGGCCAGCCCCATTTCGGTCAGCATGGGCACACCGGCCACCGACAGTCCGGCCAGAGCGATCACGACCGTGGCTCCGGCGAAGACGACGGCGGATCCCGCCGTGCCCACCGCCCTGCCGACGGCCTCTTCAGCCGGGCGTCCTTCGGCTCGTTCCGCCCGGTAGCGCGAGACGATGAACAGGGCATAGTCGATGCCCACGGCCAGCCCCAGCATGAGTGCCAGGGTGATCGTCGTGGTGGGCAGGCCGAGGGCCATGATCGCGCAGATACCTGCGCCGAGCCCGACAAGAGCGGTGACCAGCGGCAGACCGGCGGCGACCAGCGCACGGAAGGTGATGAGCAGCACCAGCGCCGCGACGCCGATGCCGATCAGCTCGGTGACACCACCGAACTCGGGGCCCGCGTCCACGGCCGACCCGCCGACCTCCACGGTCATGCCCGCATCCCGGCCGTCCTCGACGGCGTCCATGAGGGCCTTCTTCGTGCCTTCGGTCAGCTTCTCACTCGGCACGTCGTAGGTGATGCTCGAGTACGCGGTGCTGCCGTTCTTGCTGACAGCGTCGTCCTTGAAGGGGCTCAGGGCCTCTTTCACCTGAGAACCGCCGGCGACTTCGTCGACGACCCTCTCCACCGCGGCCTTCGTGTCGCCGGCGGTCACCTTCTGCCCGTCAGGGGCCGCGAAGACGATCCGCGCGTCGGCGCCCTCGGAGTTTCCGCCGGGGAAGCGCTCATCGAGCAGGTCGAACGCCTTCTGCGACTCGGTGCCCGGCACCGTGAAACCTTTGTCCTCGGCTTCCGGCGCATTCACCGCGGCGAAGGCGCACGCTCCCAGGAGCACCACCCACAGCAGAGCGAAGTAGCGGCGCCTGCGGAAGGACAGTCGACCGAGTCGGTAGAGCAACGAGGCCATGACGAGGTGCTCCAGTCAGGAGGGGAGGAATGTGCAGCGGCAAGGGCTGTTCTCCGGCCGTGTGTGGGCACGAACACCCGGGCCGGAGCCGTCGCTCCATCGTTCGCGACCGGGGGCGTCATCGTCGTCCCGCACCTGCTGACACCGCGGCGTACTGAAACGGCAGTACGAGCGTCGCGGGAGCTGCGCCTCGCGGATGACCCGGGATACGGGCGCGCCGGAGCTCGCCGTGCTGACCCGCGCCCGGATGATGCCGTCCGGCTGTACGAGGCCCCCCAGGGCGGCACCTAGGCGGCCTTGAGTTCCGGGTACTCCGGCAGCTGCCGATCGCCGCCCCGGTCCTCCTTCGAGAACCGCGCGGCGAGATCGGGGATGTGCAGCAGGCAGGCCAGTGCCGTGACGGAGTGGAAGGCGTCGATGGCCAGTCGGCTCTTGGGCATGCCCAGACGCAGGAGGCGCGGTTTCACCTCGGCCTGGATCTCGTCGACGAACGGCCGCAGCGTGGTGTCGTAGGCCGCCAGAGCCGTGGACAGGTCGTGCGCATGCCGGTTGATCTCGCCGGCCAGGACGTACGCGCCGACCAGACCGCCGGAGACTCCCATGCCGCTGTAGGGGGAGGCGCAGTGTGCGGCATCCCCGGCCAGGACCACCCGCCCCTTCGACCAGATGCCGGTGCGTACCTGCGCGACCTCCTGGGAGTAGAAGCTCTGCGTGGTCCGCATGCCGTCGAGGAACCGCTCGGTCTGCCAACCCGCGTCACGGAACCTGTCGGTCCAGAACCGCTTCTGACGCTCGACCGGCTCCCGGTGGACGGCTGAGGCTTCCGTGGACTCCTCCCGCAGCACGAAATAGACCTGCGTCTCGGCCGGGTTGTGGCTCCTGCGCATGATCATCCGGCCGCCGGGGGCGTGGTAGGTGTCCCGGATGTTGCTGTCCGACGCGATGCGCGGAACGAACCAGTAAGCCATATGGATGCCCACCCGCCAGTACGGCTCGGGGGAACCGGCCGGCAGGATGGCCCGACGGATGCGTGACCCTTGCCCGTCCGCGCCGACGAGAAGGTCGAACTCGCCGGACGTGCCGTCGGAGAAGTGGGCGACGACGCGCTTCTCGTCCTGCTCGAAGCGCTCCACGCTGACGCCGAAGACGTAGTCCACGTCTTCCTGCGTCGCGTCATGGAGGATGCGCACCAGGTCTCCGCGCATGATTTCGTACTCGGACGTCAGGGTCTGCCGGCCCCGCCCGGAGGTGTTGACCATGATCGTCGCCCGCGCCTTGCCCTTCGCGTTCACGAAGGCGACCCCTGCCTCGTCCACGCGCTTGCTCCTGACGGTGTCGAGGAGCCCCATGCGCTTGACGGCTTCGATGCCCTGACCGCGCAGATCGACCTGGGCGCCCGTGGCCCGCAGGGCCGGGAAGCGCTCGACGACTGTCACCTTATGGCCGCCCTTGGCCAGCCAGTACGCCAGTGCCTGGCCGGTGACTCCGCCGCCGCAGATGAGGACCTTCAGGGAGCCGGCTTCTGTTGCATGCGCCATGATCCGCACTCTCTCTATCGGTGATAGGCACCTTTACAGCGTTGCCTATCACCGATAGATTGTCAAAGGTGAAGATGAACCGCGAGACCGTCGTCGCCGCAGCGCTGGACCTGCTCGACGAGGTCGGCCTGGACGCTGTCAGCACCCGGCAGCTGGCCAAGCGACTGGGCGTCGAGCAGCCGTCGCTCTACTACCACTTTCGGAACAAGAACGAGCTGCTCAGCGCCATGGCGGAGGCCGCCATGGCACCCCATGCGACGGCGCCGCTACCGCAGCCCGCCGATCACTGGCGGGACTGGCTCCTTGAGAACACGCGCAGCTTCCGCAGGACCCTGCTGATGCGCCGCGACGGCGCGCGGCTCCACGCCGGAAGCATGCCGGGCGGGGCAGACCTCGACCGGATCACCCGCAAGATGGACTTCCTGCTCGCCTCCGGGCTGCCGGAGCGGGAGGCCCAGATGGCAATGCTCGCCGCCGGCCGCTACACGGTCGGATGCGTCCTGGAGGAGCAGGCGGATGCCGACCTCGGCGTCGGCACGGAACACCCGGTCGTCCCGACGATCGACCAGGAGTCGGCGTTCGAGGCGGGACTGGCCCTCATCCTGGACGGCCTGGCGCAGCACGTCGAGGCGTGACGACCGGCTCCACGGCTGGCCCGCGCCTTGGCGCCTTCGGCCGGCACCGCCACCACGTCCCTGTACGCCTCGCGCAACACGGTGGTGACCGGCCCGGGCGCGGGCAGCGCGGTGGGGCGGTCGTCCAAGGCCTCGACGGGCTGGAATCGTACGGATTCGCGGACGTGCCGCCATGATCCGGCACGACCGCGCCGCGCGCACAGGGTTTCCCGGGCCCTTCACACCTGCAGTCTGGTGGAAGGATCGGCCGCAGTGTGCGCGGTGCGTTCTTTCCCGACGGCCGCCCGGATCAGGGGCGCTGGTCGCGGAACGATGTGAGGAGACCGCCCGTGCGGCGGCCCTCCACGGTGACCGACACTCGCCCCGGGTCGAGCCCGTCGAGGCCGATGACCTTCGTCGTGTTCCGGACGCGGACGGTGACGGAGTCGATGCCCCGCACCCGGGACAGGTCGAGAGGCGCCCGACGCGGCCTGCGGTGCAGATTCAGGTGCAGCCGGACAAGGCTGGGGAAGAGGGCGGCGAAGTCAGGCAACCTTGCTGTGTCCGCCACCCCCTTGAGCCGCAGAGACGTGATCGAGGGCAGCGCGACCTCCGGGAGGGCGACGCGGTCGGCGAAGCTGAGGCTCAGCGTGGTCAGCAGCGGAACGGCCTGGAGCGCGGAGAGGTCCAGGCCGACCGGCACGCAGTCGAGCACGAGTCCCCGGATACCGCTGTCGGCGAGCGGTAACAGGGACAGCGTGGACGTCGGATTGCGTACGTGCAGGCGCCGCAGCCCGGTCAGACCGCTGAGGGCGGGAAGCTCCGATGTGCGGTGGTCGGCCGTGCCCAGCGCGAGGGACACCGTGGAGTCCCGGTCGAGGACGGCGGAGAGCTCGTGGATCAGCGACGGCCTGGGGAGCGACAGGTTCGACGCCTCGGGGAGCTGGCGCAGACACGCCACCTGCTCCGCGTTCGTCACCGGGATCTCGATGTCGTCGCAGCGGCAGTCTGCCAGGATGGACTCGGTGAACTCGACCGTGTCGAACCGCGGCCACGCGTTGACCACCTCCTGCCGGACACCGCGCTGGGGCGCGTCCTTGTACGCCCGCATCCGCTGCAGGGCAGCCGGCCCTCCGATCAGCCCTATCGTGCGTACGCTCGCGACGGCTTGCTCCTCCGTCATGTCGGCCGGCCCCGATAGCACGTCGAGGACCACCGCACCCGCCTGCGCCAGGTTCTCCGCCTCCTCACGGGTGGCCGGAGGGATGAGGGAGGCGGCACGGCTGATCACCTCCGCCCTGACCGCCGGGTCGAGCGTCGTGGCGTTCTCCAGGCTCGCCGCGGCCAGGAGGTGATAGCGGCGCCGCTGGGAGGGACGCTGGTCGCCGATGGCCACCAGTTTGCGGAGCAGTTCGGCGCGCTCGCGTTCGCGGGCGTGGCCGACGGCCATGCGGATGACGTCCTCCCACTGGTCGTCGCCGGCGTTCTTGGCGAGCAGATCCAGGTCCGAAGCCTCGACGGCCGCCTTCGCGCCAAGGTAGTCCTGAAACGTCCGGTGGATGAAGTCGACTGTGTCCGGCGTGGGTTCCCGTAACAGCCCGCTGCGCAGCAACAGATGACGGAACACTTGGTGCGCGCCGTCCAGCGCGACGACGTGCGGCATGGAGGGCAGCCGTTCCCGGATGATGCGCACGGCCAGTGCCTGGGTAGCCTCGGAGCGCCCGTTGCGGATGAGCCAGTACGCGAGCCGCTGGAGGAGCTGGACCTGCTGCTCCTCGGTCAGCTGCAAGCCCTCCGGCGCGATGACCTCCCGCTCCTTGTCGCGGCGGACCAGGAGCATCCGCAACGCGGCCGCGTACAGGTCCATGCGCCCCTCGGGCAGCTGCGAGTGCCGGTCGCGGTGCAATGCGCAGATCACTGAGCACATCAGGGGATTGGTGGCGAGCTGGTACAGGTCGGGCTTGCGGCGCAGGGTGACGTGCAGGGCGGCCCGGTACTGCTCCACCTCGGTGCGCTCCTCGGCGTCCCCGAGGGTCGACAAGGCCGCGTCGTGCCAGCGGTTGATGAACTTGTCAATGTCACGCTGATTGAGGGGCAGCAGGTCGAACTCGACGAACCCGAGATCCGCCGCCCAGCCGATCGGGACCGCGGAGGGGCGCGTGGTCACGAGGAAGAACGTGCGCGGGTAGAGCTCGGTCAGTTCCGTGAGCCACCGCTTGGTCAGCAGCCTCTTCGACTCCGAGATCTCGTCGACGCCGTCGACGAGGACCATGCCGCGCCCGCTGTGCAGGACCCGGTCGGCCCAGCCCTTCGGTTGCGCGCCGTCCAACATGCTGCCGGCCATGGCGAGGAACTTGTGAGCGGTGGGAAGCGTGGACTCCTGCACCAGGCTGCGGAGCGGAAGGAAGAACGGGACGCGGCCGCGGAGGAAGGCGAGCTCGTCGTCGAAGTCGTTCTGCGCGGCGCTGACGGCGAGCCACTGGGCCAGTGTCGTCTTGCCCGAACCGGCAGGGCCCCGCAGCACCACACAGTACTTCCCGGTCAGAGCCCCTTCGACCCGGAGCCGGTGAGTGGCCGAGACGCCTCCGTCGCGGCTCTGCGCCGAGAGTTCCAAGCTCAAATAGGCCGTGTCGAGCGGCCATCGCGCCTGCCCGGGAGCACTGAAGTCGAGCCCGAAGACGGCAAGCTTGCCGTACTTGAGCCCGAGGTGCTCCAGGTAGCGCTGCTCAAAATCGGCGTCCTGGCTGCGGGGCGGGGGAAGCCGTGCCGTCAGCACCTCCATGCGGCGCATGGTCTCGTCGATCATGCGGGTCTGCGTCATCAGCGTGGCCGGGATGAACGCCGAGCGCTGCGTGAAGAACTGCAGGATGTGCAGGCAGCAGACGTCAAGCAGGGAATGGTAGAGGTTCGTCGCGTCGGCGCTGATGTTCCGCGTCGAGCCGTCCGCCGCGGCCGACAGCTTGCGCGCCAGCTCGACGTGCCCGAGGTGGACCGCCTGGACGTCCTCCATCTCCAGGTCGCCGAGCGAGAGCAGGGTCTTGGTCAGCGCGTCGACCACGGCTATCCGGTCGCCGTCGCGCACCGCCGGCTCGTACGGGTTCGCGGCGAGGGTCCGGCTGATCAGCTTCTCGCTGATCTTGCGCACGTCTCGCTCGTCCAGGGTGCGCTTCTGGCCACGCCAGCTGACCAGTTGGGAGACACGGATCGGCTTGCTGACGAGGTCGGCGCCGCTCTCCTCCCGCACGAACAGCTTCGCCACGAGCGGCTTGATCAGCGCCGAGGCGACCCGCGCCGCCATCCCCAGAGCCGCAGGATCCGCCCTCGACCGCCTCTCGGTGAACCGTCGCGTCGACATCAGGTCAGAGGCGCGGAGGCCCTCTGTCGCCGCAGCACCGAAATCTCCGCAACTGCGGGTCCTGGACGGCCGTACCGAACGGGCCGAACCAGTCCGCATGGTGAGGGAGTCAGGAGTTCCCGGGTCGTCCTTGCGCCAGGTGGTCGAGGACCTCGCCGCCGGGCGCGACAACTGCGAGCACCCTCTCGCCGCCAGCCGCGACGAACTCTCTGCTCTTGGCGGAGCCGATGCGCTACCTCCACGCCCCGCGCGCCGTGGGCGAGCCCCAGTGGGCCGCCATGGAGGAGAGGTACGCGTCCTGCCGCTGTGGAGGCATTACGTGGCCGTCCCGCGGTCCTGGGGTTCTCGGTGATCAGGGGCGACAGAGCCGACGGAATGTCAAAATGGAAGCCCACCTCACGTGATCATCCGCCCAGGTCCTTACAGGCCGGTCAGTAGGCGCCCGGTGTAGCCCGCCATAACGGTCCAGAACAGACCTGTATATCCACGCTCGCCGATTCTGGTGTTGAAGCGCTTACCGAGAAACGTCGCGACGAACATCAGCGGCAGACACACCAAGGCGACGAGATAATCCCCGCCCGTAAGTAGCTCGGCATCCGTCCAGACTGCGGCCTTCGTGGCATCCCCGACGAGTGAGGCCATGGAAAGCGCGCCGACGAGGTGGAGGCGATCCAGGGCCAGCTCGCGGACCGCGAGCCCCTTGAGGGGTCCGGACGTGCCGCTGAATCCGGACGTCGCACCCGCGGCGAACGCCATCACTGGGGATCCGAATCGCCGCCAGCGGGTGAGGTCGAGCGTTTCGACCAGAAACGCGGCAGCGAAGCTCGCGATGACCGCGAGGGTCACAACCCGTTCGGGCGCGGAATCCAGCAACTTGGCTCCCAGGAATGACCCTGCGGCGACCAGGGCGATGACGACGGCCGCCTTGCGGAATGGGAGCGTCTTTCGGTAGGCGAAAACCTTGACCAGGTTGTTGGCAGCAAGAAGAAGCGCCGCCAACGCCACTCCGGACTTGGTACCAAGTACGAGCGCCAGCGTGGGAACAAGAATCAGGCTGCCGCCGAACCCGGCCGAAGCGGACAAGGTGAATGCGGCGGCCACAGCCAAGAAGACAACTGGAAGCAGAAATGGCTCCATCAGTGCTCCTCAGTCGGTCAGACCGTGAAGTCAGCAGCGATGCCCGCCTCTTCCACCATGAGGTAGTGCGCTGGGCTCCGCCACCCGGCTCCTGTGAACGGGTGCGCGAGATCTTCCTCTCCCTGGAGACGCGGTAGTTACTCGTAGTGGACACCTGGTGGATCCAGGGCTTGAGCTCCGCATCGCCATGACCGGACGCTCTACGGGACCGCCGACAGGTCGATCCGGAACATCCCGCGACCGTGAGTCACGCAGATCAGTGTCTCGTCCATCCAGAACAGGTCGTCGACCGAGCAGTTGGCCGGGCCTTCGTTCGTGGGCGACCAGCTCGCGCCGGCGTTCTCGCTGGCGAACAGCCCGACCTCGGTGCCGCAGTAGAGCAGCTTCGTCCGCCTCGGATGCACCGCCACGGCCCGTATCGGGGCGGGCGGCAGCGCGGTGGCGAGGTTGGTCCACTGCGCGCCGCCGTCCGTGGTCACCCACAGGTTGCCGCTCTCGTATCCGCCGAACGCGACGTAGACGGTGTCGGGGTCCGTCGGGTGGACGGTGATGCAGGTACAGAAGCGCCGTGGCGTGAGCGGTTTCGGGCCCGTCACGCCGACCCGTGCCCAAGTGGGCGTCGTCGCGGTGCCGTTGGCGGTACGGAAGACCATGCCGTCCTCGTGGCCCACCCACACCACACCCGAGTCACCGCGCGCCACCGCGATCGCGCTGATCATCGTGCCCGCGTTGGGCTTGATCGCCTTCCAGGTCGGGCCGGTGGTGAAGGTGTTGGGCTGCTTGGCATTGTTCGTCTGCCACAGTGACACCCCGCCCGCGAGGATTCGGTTCTCGTTGTTCGGATCGAGGACGAACGGTGCGATGAAGAGCGCGTTCTCGTTCTTCGCGTCCGTGATGCGGAACGGCACCTGCTTCCAGTCCCAGTCGCCTGTCGCGAAGTTGAAGAACTGGCCGCTGATGTAGCGATCACCCTGTGTGTCCTCGGTGGTGGCGCCATCGGTGTTGCGGTGAATGTTCAAGAAGACGTATTCGCCGTAGAAGACGTCGGGGTCGGTCGGGTCGGAGGCGCACCAGCCGCCGTCACCGCCGAAGAACTCCCGCCAGTCCTCGGTGCCGAGCGCCGGGTCGAAGATGAGCGAACCGTTGTCCTGCGCTCCCCCGATGATCCTCCCGCTGCCGACGTGGCCGGCGCCGCCGTAGAACTGGGTGACACCGTAGTTGTTCACCAGCTCGGTCCAGCCGTTCACGAACGGAGGCTGCGGCTCACTTCCGACATCCGCCAGATCCTCCGCCTTGAACACCCCGCCGTCGTTGCCGAAGAACACCGTTCGGTTGCTGACCCCGTCGTAGGAGGGGTGCGAGACGATGGCGTGCTGGTCGGCGTGGACCGAGCCAGGATCCCACCAGGTGCTGATCTCGGAGAGGTGGTCACCGCCGTCCGTGCTGCGCCACAGGTTGACGCCGCCGACCAGCACCAGGTCCGCGTCGGTCGGGTCCCCGGCCCAGATCGTGTTGTCGTACCAGCCCTGCCTGCCCAGGTAGTCCGCCGGGAGGCCGCCCGGGGTCAGTATCGTCCTGCTCCGGTAGGTCGCGCCGCCGTCCTGCGACCTCCAGATCTGGCCGGTGGTCATCTGAACCGACGCGTAGACGATGTCCGGGTCCATCTCCGCGTAGGCGAGCTCGACCCGCCCGCTCCACTGGCCGTTGACCGCCAGCGCCCAGGTGAGACCGCCGTCCCGGCTGAACCAGGCCGCACCGTCCCGCAGCGCCCCGGCGACCGCCTTGCTGCTGTCCTGCGGATCGAACCTGACGTCGCCGAGAGGGTCGTTCAGGACCCTGGTCCAGGTCGCCCGCGCGGGATCGGCACTGCGGAAGAGGCCGGTGGAGGTGGCCGCGAGGACGACCTTCCCGGACTGCGACACCGCGATCCGGCTCACGAACTGGAAGTCCGGGGTCTGGGTGGCCGCGATCGGATTCCAGCTGACCGCGTCCGTCGTGCTGAAGATGCCGTTGCCCCGGATGGCGTCGAGATTCTGGAACGCCTCACCGGTCCCCACGTACATCGTGGACATGTCGGAGGGGTCCATCGCGATGCAGGCGCAAGCGAGATTCTCCAGGAAGTCGTCGACCGGATCCCACTGGGCTCCGCCGTCCTCGGTGTGCCACACGCCGCCCCCGGCGCTCACGGCCCACATCCGGTCCGGCTGCACCGGGTGGATCACGATGCCGCGCGTACGCCCGCCAATGTTTCCGGGGCCAAGCCACACCCAGTGGGCCGGCCGCACCCCGGCCGTCGGGGCCGGCCCTCCCCCGGTCCTTTGACCATTCGAACCGGTGGGTATGCCCGCGGTCGACGGTGGGGCCTCGCCAGTCAGCAGAGCCTGCCCCTGCTCGTAGGCCGTGCCCAGGGCGTTCGGTTGGACACTGCCGTCGTCGCTCTGCTCCTGCTTGAGGCGGAAGAGCCCACGAGCCGTGGGCAGGTCGGGATAGTCGAGACGGAGAAGTGCCCGCCGAACGGCGGATTCGGGCAGGGCCTCAAGGGTCTCGTTCGTCGTACCGCGGGCCTCACACAGCAACTGCACCTGCTCGACGCTGATGTGCTTCGACTGGGCCAGCTGTTCGTCCGAGATGGACATGATGCGCCCCTGTCTGAGATGAGAACGACGTGTGGGGATGTGGCTAGGGCGGAAGCCTGGGCGCCCGCCTCGTGGTCGCGTGGTCCAGTTCCACCTCCCACTTGACCGCGGCGGTGGGGGGATTCACTGCCCTCAGGACGATGGCGCCGGAGTGGGCGTGAAGGGCGAGTTCCACGCGTATATCGCCGACTTGGCTCTGGTCCAGCACATCGGCGGCCGGCTGTGGTGGGCGAGCCGCCTGTGGTACGCGGGGGGCCACATCCGCGTCGGCGGACTCCGGCAGTTCCGCCGCCGGCAGCACCTCCACCGAAGGGCCCGCCGGATCGACCCGTAGGGCGCCGTGTACCTCGCGCGTCGATTCCTTCAGGACCCGTTCGCTCGGTGCGGCACCACCGCCGTACCAGGTGCGGGCCACCCAGTGGATCGTCACGGCGTCTTCGTCCGTCTGGGTACGCAGGGTGAATGCGCGGGTGTCGTCGAGGGTGCAACGGGCCCATGGCGGCAGGTCGACCGGCTCCGACGTCCAGTGGTCCGCACCGGTCGCTGCGTCGAGCACCACGACCACCAGTGTCGGCGACGGAAGGATCCGCAGAGCCACGACCGACCCGGCGAGCAGGGCGCACGGCCGCAGGCTTGGCCCGTGGCGCCACAGCGGCACGCCGCTTTCGAGGTCCAATGCCATCAGAGCGCCTTCGTGATCGTGTACGACGGCTTGTCGACCACGCGCATCGGCCACGCCGCGCGGGACTCTCGCCATCCGGCCCCCAGGTGCGACATCGCAGGAGTGCGGAATGCGGAATCACGAGTTCGGGGCCCTGCCGCGTGCGGGCCGCCCTACGGAACCGAGCAGAACCGGGGCCCGGCCGTGGGCCGCAACTCCTTACCATCGTCCCTCCGCGCGGGGATGGTTGCAACTCGAACTTCCTTGCCCTCTGCACGGTTTGATCCCGTCAGCCGGCGCCCGGGTGCGGGGACAGCCACTCCTTGTCCGCCCAGCCGACACCGGCCGGGATCCGCTTCCCGTATGCGACATCGGATTCGATGCGCAGCCGTACGCTCTCGTGTACCCGGGCGCCGTCGGGGACGCGGCGGTGCCGGTAGGTGAGCAGGGCCCAGACGCGGCCCATGCGGTGCACAGTGCCGCGCGCATGAGCGGGGCCGAGCGTGACGTGCTTCGCGTACGCCCTGTCCTTGAGCAGCAGGCCGGAGTCGAGGGCACCGTCCACGATCCACTTGAGGGCGACCGTGGACAGCTTCGCCTCGTCTTCTGGCTGCTTCGGGTCGTCGTCCTCGAAGGTGCCGCCCACGTCGGAGTGGACTCCGGCGAACCAGACCTCCTCGATCAGCGGGCCCGGTGCCCCCGGTTCCTCCGGGGGCAGGACGAGGTACTCCTCGTACGGTCGGCGCTTCTCGTCGATGGAGACGGCGTGGCGGACCCGGCCGACGTTGGGGATCCGCCGGGTGTAGAGCCAGCGCAGGTTCCAGCGCAGCAGTCCGGCGGCCTTCACCGAGTCCCACAGCCCCATGAAATGGACAGGGATGCCCGTCCGTTCGTCCACTTTCCGGCTGAACGCGGCGGCGAATTGGTGCAGTTGCTTCCAGTCGTCCTTGCTGAAAGTGCGGTTCTTGGCATAGACGGCGATGGCGTACGGGACGAGGTTCTCCGAGCCGGGACGGAGCAGCCCGACGGACTTGAGCAGCCCCGCCAGGGCGCGGGCGGTGTATGCGCCCCGGCTGAAGCCGAAGAGGTGGATCCGGTCGCCGGGTTCGTAATGGTGCATCAGATACGTATAGGCCTCGGCGAGATTGGCCTTGAGTCCGGAGCCGAAGGCGAGCCCGAAAAGCTTGGAGAGCTTGCGGGCCGGGAGCGACCAGGCACCGGCGGCGGAGAAGGTACCGACGCCGGGGTCGTAGTAGGCGATCTGCGCGGTGGGGTCGCGGAGGTCGAGCATCTCGTAGAGCTTGACGACATTGGTATTGCCGCGCGCCTTGAGCTGATTGCCCGTACCGTCCAGGCACACCACGATGTTCTTACCCATCACGGTCTCCGAGGGACAACTGCCCCCATTTATTTCTATAATAGGAGCAATACCTCCCACCGGCTTGCCGGTGCGTCATGCGGAGGTCCCATGGCCGCTTTCACGGTGCACCTGGACGAGAACGCGGGGCCCGCGTCCACGCACGCGGTCGTCATCGGCGTCGGGGCGTACACGCATCTGAACGGTGGTCCCTCGCCGACGGACCACCCGGGCGCCGTGGGGTTGAGGCAGCTGTCCTCACCGCCTCTCTCGGCTCGCGCGTTCGCCACTTGGATGATCGATCAGTATCACGACGAGGGCAGGCCGCTGGCGTCTCTCGCGCTCCTGCTGAGTGAAGCGGCGCCCACTCCCTTCGTCCACCCGAAGACACAGGTGAACCATGTGGTGGAATCGGCAACCATCGACAACATCGTGGATGCCATCGAGGAGTGGAAGGACCGGGGCGACCACGACGAGGCCCGGCTGGTCTTCTACTTCTGCGGCCACGGCGTCTCACTGGGAACCGACTCCTCCCTCCTGGCGGCGGACATGTTCGCCGACCGGAACAGCCCGCTGAACGGCGCACTGCACTTCGAGGCGCTGGTCCGGGGACTCAACAACTGCAGGGCCGCCCAGCAGGTCTTCTTCGTCGACGCCTGCCGGGAAGGCTCCGACGCACTCGTCAACACGGTGGGCAGGGACACTCTCGGACGGGTCGTCGTCGGCGGGAACCTGCGCCCCGCCGGGTTCGATCCGCGCATGCACGCCGTCCTCTACTCGACCATGCTCCGCGCGACGGCCGTCGGACGTGCCGGTGGCGTCAGTCTGTTCACCGACGCTCTGCTGCGGAGCTTCGACGGCTCGGGGAGCGAGAACACCGAGGACGACGTGTGGCGGGTGACGACCCTCAACCTGCTGCGCTCGACCGTCCGCTTCATGCAGGAACCGTCGTTCGCGGGCACCCTGGTGAACGCTTCGACACCGACAAGCAACGAGTCGTTCGAGTTCGACTTCCACGAGCTGAGGGGCGACCCGGTAGTCCCGGTGTACATCGGCTGCACGGACCCCGAGGACAACGCACGCGCCGAATTCATCTGCAAGGGCAACATTCCGGAACCGCTGCACCGCCCGCCACCCGACCCCGACGGGGAACCCGACCTCCGTGAGTGGGCACCGTTCCTGCCGTTCGGCGAGTACACGGTCGAGGCAGTCCTGGGCCCCGAAGACCAGCGCAGCAAGAGTCTCGACGCCCGCCCGCCGTTCTTCCGCGTCCGATTGGCTCGGCCATGAGCACCGCACTCGCCATCAGGCTCCACCTCTCCCGCTCCCCCACAGGTGAGTCCAACGAAGCGGTGATCGTCGGTGACATCCTCTCGGCCGACCTCAGGGGCGAGAGCCGGCGCAACATCCTGATCCCCTGCGGGATCGATCCCCGCCCCACGGCGTACGCCGTGACGCCCGGCCGCTACCTCGTGTCGGCGACCCTGCCGTCGGGGCTGGTGCTGACGGAAGACGCCGTGGCGGTGGAGGGCGAGGAGACTCCGGTGGACTTCGCCATGACGGATTCGCCGTACGAGACGCACTCCTGGCAGTACCTCATGGGCAACATCGAGTCGGGCAGGGTCTACCACAGCCCCGCCGAGGTCCCGCTCGCCACGTCGGTCGCCTCGCGGTCCATGGTCGCCCCCGCATCCACGCCGCGCGGGGCCGCCCCCCAGACCGATGTGGACCTGACCGGGCTCGCAAGCTGGATCGGCGACGCCTCGCCCGAGAGCTGCACCTTCGCATCGATCCTGGCTCTCGGGGACAACCCGCCGGACGAGCCGGTCGCCCGGCACATCGCCCGCGGCGAACCTCTCGTCCTCCCGGAGCCCGACGTGCGCGGGGAGGCGGTCTCGCCGCTCTACCGCTTCGGCCCGATCGGGCCCGTCGGAGTCGTCGGCGATCCGCCCGGTCATCGGCAGTTCTTGGTCGTGGAGGCCGAGGGATCCGTACGCCTGGTCACCCTCCCCCTGCCCTGGGGCAGCAGCGAGGTCGAGGTCCTGGTCAATCTGCGGCAGAGCCCGACCGGCAGCGCCGTCGCCATCGCCGTCCGCGATCCGGCGATCGGAGCGGGTCTTGCCTACATGTCACAGGGCGCCCTCGACATGGCGGCCCAACTCTTCACCGATGTCGAGGCGATGCTCTACTCCAAGTTCCAGAACCCGCTCGCGGCGGCGGCCGGGGCCTACGTCCTCATCGGCACCGACCACACGAGGGGCGAGACCTACTGGGATCCCTGGCTGGAGCGGCTGGCCGACTCCTTCCCCTGGATCAGCGACGGGGCGATCCTGCGGGCGATACGGGCGCTGCGCCGCGCCTCGCCGGACCTGCGGCGGGCGCGGGACGGGCTGATCGAGGCATGCGACCGCGGCATCCCGTTCTACACGCTCGGGCTCGTCTGGCTCGTCGACGGGCTCTCCGCCTTCCCCGACGACCCCGAGTGCGTACGCCGCCTCGACGAGGTACGCCGCCTGTCGTGGCTGACCGACATGCGCCAGCCGTTCCTGATTCTCGACCTGAGGCAAGGGAGTGCGTGATGATCCGGCTCAGGATGCTGCCCGCGGAGGACGGCGACTGCCTGCTCCTCGAGTACGGCGACGACGATTTCGTCCGAAGGATCCTCTTCGACGGTGGACGGCACGGGACGTACGGACGGATCAAGCCCCTGCTCGCCGAGCTGGACGGCCTGATCGACGTGCTCGTGGTGACCCACGTCGACCAGGACCACATCCTCGGCGTACTGGCGCTGCTCGAAGACCCCGACCGGACGGTCGAGTTCGGCGACGTGTGGTTCAACGGCTTCGACCACCTCCACGACCGCGAGATCTTCGGCGCGGTGGACGGAGAGAAGGTCACCACCGAACTCATCGCCCAGCAGCTCCCCTGGAACAAGGCCTTCGAGGGCCGCAGCATCGAAGTCGGCCATCCCCTGACCTGGTTCGACGACGGATCCACGATGGAAGTGCTCGCCCCGGACCGCCGACTCCTTGAGTCGCTGATTCCCACGTGGAAGACGAAGTGTCAGGAGGCAGGGCTGATCCCGGGCGTGGACCCCGTGGAGAGGGAGGCGGCGCCCGGCATCGAGCACTTCGGCGCGATCGACGTCGACGAGCTGGCCGCCGCACCGTTCAAGCGGGACAGGTCCCCGACGAACCCGACCAGCATCGCCCTGCTGTTCGAGTTCGAGGGCACCCGGATCGTCTTCACCGGCGACGCGGACGACCCGCGCCTGGTGGCCTCGATCCGGCCGCGCGCCGAGGACGAGGGCGGGCGCCTGCGGATCGACGCCCTGAAGGTCGCCCACCACGGCAGCTCCAAGAACGTCTCGAACGAGCTCCTCGGCCTCCTCGACTGCGGGCGCTACCTGATCTCCACCAACGGAAAGATCCACGGCCATCCGGACGACATCGCCATCGCCCGGATCCTCAAGAACGGCGGGGCGAGCAAGGACCTCGTCTTCAACTACCGGGATCGGGCGGCGAACTGGGACCTCGCCGACCTGAAGCAGGAGTTCGACTACCGCGTGCTGGCCCCCGCACCGGCCGACGAGGACGGCTTTGTCACCGTGGAGTTCTGACCGCCGGCCGGGGCGCCGGACTCCCGTGGGCCTTCACTCGCTGGAACTGCCTGCACCGCCCCCGGCCACGCTCAGCACGCAACACATGACCCCAGCTCACACACTCCAACCTCCCCGCTGGAACCGCTCCCCCGACCTCTCAACAAATCCGCAACACAGCAGGCCAGAAACCGCCCGGTGCACTAACCGCCACCGCCTCCAGCGTCAGCGAGCTCGACTAGTAGGACTCCGTTAGGTCTTCCCGTAAGTGCTGTCCGATGGGTCGCGTGACTGGATTCCACGGAACAGCGACCGTTGCTGTCGAACCCCTTCGGAGGGGCTCACGTTGTCCCCGCAGGTGAGGAGGTGGTGCGACGTTTATCCCTCAAGGCTCCTGGAGCCTGATGTCCTGGTGGACTGTTACCTCTCAGGGAGGCGCGCGGGGCTGGGGTGCCGTATTCGCTGCGGCAGCATGACGATCCCATGTATTGGCAGTACCTGCGCGTGGCTGCGTCGCTGGGCTGCGCATGGAGCACGCCCACGTCTGGCGCAGCCCGCCGGATTCGCCGAGTTGTCAGGCCCTGTTGTTTGACAACGTGTGCCGGGCCACGATTGTTGGCACCGGCGCCCTGGTTCAGCGCGGCAGCGAGGCCGGCGCGCATGGGGTTGCAACGGCGACAGTCTCGTCGCTTGGTTCCTGCCGCTTTCACGTGACCTTCGGCGATTTCTACAGGCCGCCCAGTCGCTTGTTCATCGTGTCGAGTGTCGGCCAAGGCGGACCGTCGTGCAGTGCGCGCAGGAATTCTTCCCCGAATCGCCTCGCGTTCGGAAACTGGTCGCCAAGCCCCCAACGCCACGCGGCGACCATCGCGAGGACGAGCTGTCGGCACTCGTCCAGCAGCCCTTGGTCGACGTTCGGGTAGTGCTCGCAGACCGCCTCGGGAACATGGGCGAGATCGAACTCGACGGGGCCGCGACAGCACGTCTCAAGGTCGATGAACAACAGGCCGTTCTTCGTGCTGAGCACATTGCCTGGATGCGGCTCGCCGTGGAGCAGCTGCTCCACGGCGCCGCGGTCGTCGATCGCCCGTCGCAGGCTTGCCAGCCTGCTGCTGAGGAAAACGCGGTCTGCGTCGGCGAGCTCCGGCGAGCGATCCGGGTCGGCGACAACTTCTTCCGCCTCCGTGATCCGGTCCGTGAACCTCGGGCTCGGCACATCGACCTTGCGCATGCCCGTATGCAACTGCTCCAGCGCCTTGGCGTAGTCGACTGGCGAGGTGTGAGGTACCACGGGCTCGTAGTAGGTCCACAGCGTCACTGCGAAGCCATCGCGCGTGTACGGCCGGCAGGTCGAGCGATGCGGCGACCGAAGTCGCAGCCGCGATCGCACGCCTGACGTCGGTCATCTCCACCCTCGAATCTTGGCACAGATGAGCGAGGGCGGTGCCAACCAGCGTGGCCAGGTGCCAACTATCGTGGCTCGGCACACAACGAAGAGAGTCGTTGAGGTGTGGCTGACCTGGGGCGACAAACTTCGTTGGCAAAGGTCACAGCGACACGAAGCGGGCTCGGAGCGGTTCACCCCTGCCGTTCGCGGTTGGCGAGCGGGCATTGATGGGTGCTGCACCCGGCCGATGGTTACAGCGAGGTCATGCGCCAGTTGGCGCCCACCACATCATGATGGCAGGGGCTTGTTGCATGCTCTGGGTGTGCAGTACCGCAGAGGCCGCGTTCACCAGTTGAGAAGTATCAGTTCACTGGTGAAGCCTGGGCCGAGGGCGAGGAGCAGGCCGTGGGACCCCGGGGCCGGTGGGGCCGCCATGGTCTTGTGGAGGACGTCGAGCACGGATGCGGAGGAGATGTTGCCGTGCTCGGCCAGGGAGGCCCGGGTATGGGCGAGTGCGCCGGGTGGCAGACCGAGGCAGCGGTCGAGGACCTGGATGACCTTCGGGCCGCCGGGGTGGCAGATCCAGGCGGTGATGTCCTTCGTGGTCAGGCCATGGCCGGCGAGGAAACCGTCGATCTCGCCGGTCAGGTGCTTCCCGACGAAGTCGGGGACGTCCGGGGAGAGGAACACGACGAAACCGTTGGTACCCACGCGCATGCCCATGAGGTGCTCGGTCTCCGGGTGCAGGCGACTACGGGTGGCCACCAGCGCGGGGCCGGAGGCCTCCTGGGCCCGGTGGGCGCCGAGGACCACGGCGGCGGCCCCGGCATCGCCGAACAGGCTGGTCGCGACGAGGTTGGCGACTGATGTGTCCGCGCACTGGAAATTCAGCGAGCACAGTTCGACGGAGACCAGGACGGCGACCTGGTCCGGACGGCCCCTCAAATAGTCGTACACCCTCGACAGGCCGGCGGCGCCTCCCGCGCAGCCCAGGCCGAGCATCGGCATGCGGGCCACATGACGTGGCAGGCCGACCCCCTGGATGAGTTCGGCGTCGAACGACGGGACGGAGACTCCAGTGGTGGTCGTCGTGACGATGGCCCCGACTTCGTCTGGCCGTACGTTCGCCGCTTCGAGGGCCCGGGTGAGCGCCTCCCGCCCGACCTGACGTGCGGTACGGACCCAGATCTCGTTGTACTCGGTGAAGGTGCGCGGCTGAGGGTACTCGGTCAGGGGCAGGGAAAGGTTGCGGTACTCGATGCCCGTATGCGCGGCGATGGCGGTGAAACGGCGGCGTGAGACCGCATCGGCGGCGAGGAACGCCCCGGCGAACACGGCGGCGATGTCTCGCTGACGGTGCCGGTACGGCGGTGCGGACACCGCGACGGAGGCCACGCGGGGAACTGCCGGGCTCGTGTCGCTCACGGTCCCTCCCTCTGCCGGCCCCTCCTCGCGGGCGTGTCCGCTCGGCACCGGGCAGCCCACGGTGACATGGGCACGTCGCGGTCCGGCAGGGCGTGCAGGCGGGCGTAAGAGGGCGCATGGTGCGGCGCGAAGGCGCGGCGGTGCTTCGGTCCGCCTGGGGAAGAAGGTAGAACCGCAGATGCCGGGGGTAGCCAAGTCGCCGGGCAACCGCGCCGATGGCCGGCGCACGCACGGGCAGCCAAGGAGAACCAATGATCGGTAAGCGTGGCATCGGGATCGCTCTGTTCTCCCTCGCCCTGACCACGGCGAGTGTCGGATGGGCGCCGACAGCACAGGCCCACACCGCTCAGAACTGCACCGGGCAGGAGGACATTACCTACGGATCAGGGCTCGGTCTCTCCTCCGAGACCACGACCGTCACCGTCGACGGCGTCTACCGCTGCACAGATGCTTCAGGCCGCAGCATCACGGCCAAGTACCGCACCAAGGGCACCACCCAGGCCACATGCCTGCTCTTTGCGTCAAACAAAGCAAGGGAAACCCTGCATTACGCGGACGGCAGCAAGGCGGTCATCGCCTACGAATCCGGCACCTCTCTACGGATCTTGGGTCTCAATACCGCCAAACTCCAGGGTGTGGTGGTCAGCGGACGCGGCAAGGGATCGGTTGCCGAGAAGGTCATCCAGACGGTGCCCGCGAGCCTCCCGACCGACTGTGTGCTCGCCGGCGGCATCCGGCGGACCATCGCTTTCACGCACCTGAGCATCCGGCCAAACCCGTGAACAACACACCGCGGACCGCCCGGCGAGTGGCCCCTGGGGCAGGGTTCTTGAGCCGGGCTTGGGGCCCTAGTAGGACTCCGTTAGGCCGGTCTTGATCTGAGTGTTCTGGGTAGTGGCTGTTGGCAGGTGGTGCAGGTGCCGGTCCAGCACCTCAGGGTGTCCTGGAGGGCGTCGAGGATCTGGTAGAGGGTGAGGCTGGGCCCGGGGCTTTTGGGGACAGGCGCTGTTCGGTGAGGAAGGCGTGGGCGGCGCTCACCAGGGTGACGTGGTGGTGCCAGCCGTTCCAGGAACGGCCTTCGAAGTGGTCCAGGCCCAGGCCGTGTTTGAGTTCGCGGTAGTCGTGCTCGATGCGCCAGCGGATCTTGGCAAGGCTCACCAGGCGGCGCAGGCCCGTGTCAGCGGGCAGGTTGGTGAACCAGTAGTTGGTGGGTTGTGGCTGGTGGGGCGGCCATTCGGCGAGGAGGGTTTCGGCCGGCACTGTTCCGTCCCAGGCGGTGCGCCCGCCGGCCCGTTCACGGGCCGCTCTACGAGCGGCGACGCCGGCCGGCCGGACGCGCATGACGATGAAACGTCTGGTCATGTCGCCACGGCTGCCCTGGCGCCAGGTGCACCGCCGCAGCGAGCGCCGTCCCGCGGCCATGACCAGCTCTTTCACGGAGCGGGCCGGTTCGCGGTAGCGGGGCAGGCCCGGCGCTCCCCTGAGCCCGGCCCGCTGCGGTGTGTGGGGCACGGCCGCGGCGCCGTGCGCGCTGATGTCCCCGCGCACGGCAGTCACGTAGTGAAGGCCACGGGCGCGTAACTCGGCCCGCAGCATGTGGTTCTGGCCGTAACCGGCATCCGCTACCACGGGCCGGTCCGCCAGGCCCCACTCAGCCAGCTCGTCCAGAATGTCCAGCGCCAGCCGCCACTTCTCCCGGTGCCTTGCTTCGTCCGGCACCCCGGCGGCTCGGCGCCGCCGGACATCCTGGTCCCACTCCTTAGGCAGGAACAGCCGCCACTGCAACGGAACCGAGGCGGTGTCGCTGACGGCGTGCACACTCACGGCGACCTGGCAGTTCGCTTGCTTGCCCAGCGCTCCGCAGTACTGCGGAGCGACCCCTGGCGACATGCGGCCGTCCTTGGGAAAGGACACATCATCGATCACGAGGGCGTCCGGGTTGACCAGCGGTGTCAGGCGCTCGGCAACACGCCGCCGCACCGGCACCGGATCCCACGTTGACTGGTTCACAAACCGCTGCAGGTTCTGCTCGTTGCCATCCGCCAGCCGAGAAGCCATCGCCTGAGCGGCACCGAGGCGAACACATCGGCCACAAAGAACCCCAACGCCGCCCGCATACGGCTCACTTCATGCGCGTCCACACCACCAACATGCTCTTGATCAGCACTTACGGGAAGACCTAACGGAGTCCTCCTAGTGCTGCGCTCCTCAAAGGCGATACTCGAGCAGCAGACGAACCATGCCCGGATCCGAGCGGCCAGGGACCGCATCCTGGCGGGCCGCCCCGAACGCTCCAACGGCGCGCTGACCATCGTGGCCCTGGCCGTCGAAGCCGGCGTCCCCCCGACGGGCGTTGGCCCGCGACGTTCATAAGACGTTGATCTATCAAGGATCGCTCTCCAGCAGTCTTCACCGCGGGCGCGTCCGCGCCCGGAATCGGCAAGAAGACCGGCAAGAAGAAGGGAGCGTCCCTGTGCGTAAGAGACGCACGGCGGCTGCCTGGTGCGCCGCACTGGCCTTAGCCCTGCTCGCGACCCCCGCGGTCGCGGCGGACGGCCCGGAGGGGCCCACCAGACCCGACCGCCCCGAGAAGCCGCGGCCACCGGCGGCGGCGAAGGCGACCGGCGGGGCGGGGGCCGCCTCGGCGACGGCGGGCACGGAGGCCGCTGCGAGCGAGGACGAGGGGCCGCCGACGGACGGGAAGTTCTACATCCAGAACGCCCGCAGCGGTTATCACATGTCGGCGACCAACAACCCGGTCGCCACCCATCACCCCAAGGGCAACGAGGACGAACAGCAGTGGGAGTTCGCCCGGAACGCCGACGGCACGTACAAGATCAAGAACCCGGACCGGGACGGGCAGTGCCTCGCCCAGCAGAGCGGCGACCGGCTCGGAGTCGAACCCTGCGACAACACGCAGACGGACTGGGAATTCCGGCACCAGAAGGGTGACCAGTACCGCATCCACGAGCCGGGTTCGGAGCGCAGATTGTGGGGCGGGGAGGACCACGACTCTCCGCTCTGGGTGGACTCCAGCGATCCGAACCCCGAGGAGCAGAAGCACGAGCAGAAGCAGGACTGGTACATCACGCCGATCAACCCACCGAAGTCACCGATGCCGTCGGATCCGAAGCTCGACGACGTGACGTTCCTGACGACGCACAACGCGTTCTTCAACTCGGAGGACTCGCCGCCGATCGCGATGCCCAACCAGCCGCACTCGGTATCGCGCCAACTCCGGGACGGCGTGCGGTCGGTGATGCTCGACGGGTACTACGCCAACGGGCGCGTGCGGATGTGTCACGGCGGCTGCCTGGGCGGCGAGTTGAGCTCCACCGTGACGTTCTCCAAGATCTTCGAGGACATCGTCGCCTATATGAAGGAGGACAAGGAGGCGGTCGTCACCGTCTTCCTTGAGGACTACACGACCGCGGAGCAGTTGGAGGAGGAACTCGGTGACGACCTCGCCCCCGGCACCGACGCGGCCAAGATGGTCTTCCGGCCCGACGCCGAGAACGTGAAGGAGAAGGGCTGGCCGACCGTCAAGTCCATGGTCGACTCGGGCAAGCGCCTGCTGCTCTTCACCGGCGACGGGAAAGCCGAGGACAAGAGGAACGGCAAGAACAAGCTGGGGTTCATGTACGAGCAGCCCTGGATCGTGCAGAACCACTGGTCGATGGGGCGGGGCCTCGGCACCGCCGACTGGAGCTGCTACAGCAGGTGGGGGGCTCCGCTCCTCCAGGAGGACAAGAACTTCCGGCGCCTGTACGTGATGAACCACTTCCGGAGCGACCCGCTGAAGCAGACGTACATGACGGACAACGCGAAGCTCCAGAACCGCGCCGAGAACTTCTGTGCGCCGGCGGCCCGTAAGAAGCCGAACTTCCTCGCCATCGACGGATACAAGGACGGCGACCCGATGGCCGCCGTCAACGCTCTGAACAAGTACACGTACCACGGCGACACCCCCGGCATGGGCGGCACGCCAGAGACCCCGCCGTCCACGGGCAGCGCCGGTGACCCCGTCGACAACGCCACCGACGACCGCTCCGCCAAGCCCTCCACCTCCGGCCCGCACGACCGGTGCCGCCCCGAAGGGCTCGCCGCGACGAAGGGCGTCGGCACCCCGTACTGCAAGGTGTACGGCGACGACGGACGCGAGTGGCTCGGCGGCAACGGGCACGACAAGCGGGTCGTCGGCTACTTCACCGGCTGGCGCACCGGCGCCAAGGGCGATCCGCGCTATCTGGCGAAGAACATCCCCTGGTCGAAGGTGTCGCACGTCAACTACGCCTTCGCGAGCGTCGACGGCGGCGACCGGATCTCTGTTGGTGACACGGACGACCCGAAGAACCCGGCGACCGGAATGACCTGGCCGGGCGTGCGCGGGGCCGAGATGGACGACTCACTCCCGTACAAGGGCCACTTCAACCTCCTCAACCGCTACAAGAAGAAGCACCCGCAGGTGAAGACGTTGATCTCGGTCGGCGGCTGGGCCGAGACGAAGAACTTCTACACCATGGCCACCAACGCCGACGGCTCCGTCAATCAGGCGGGCATCGACACCTTCGCCGACTCGGTGACGGGCTTCCTCGACCGGTACGGATTCGACGGCGTCGACATCGACTACGAGTACCCGTCCGCGCTGCCCGACAGCGGCAACCCAGCCGACTGGGAGCTGTCCAATAGCCGCCGCAAGGGCCTCCAGGCCGGTTACAACGCGCTGATGAAGACCCTGCGCGAGAAGCTGGACCGCGCGGGCGCCGACAAGGACCGCTACTACCTCCTCACCTCGGCGGGCTCCGCCTCCGGCTATCTCGTACGCGGCTACGACGCGGGCCAGGCCCTCCAGTACCAGGACTTCGTGAACGTCATGTCGTACGACCTGCACGGCTCCTGGAACAAGTACGTCGGCCCGCAGGCGCCGCTGTACGACGACGGCAAGGACGCCGAGCTTGCTGCCGCGAACGTCTACGGCGAGAAGGAGTTCGACAAGACTGGCTACTTCAACGTCGACTGGTCGTACCGCTACTACCGGGGCGCGCTGCCGCCCGGCCGCATCAACCTCGGCGTCCCCTACTATACGCGCGGCTGGCAGAACGTGAGCGGCGGCAGGGACGGTCTGTGGGGCACCTCGTCCCTTCCCGACCAGGGCGCCTGCCAGCCCGGCACCGGTGAGAAGGGTGACTGCGGCCACGGCGCCGAGGGCATCGACAACGTCTGGCACGACCTCGGCACCCGGGGCGAGGAGGTCGCCTCCGGCTCCAACCCCCTGTGGCACACGCGGAACCTCCAGGACGGCATCACCCCCGGCTACCTCCCCTCCTACGTCGACACCGACAAGGAGTCCGGCAAACTCAAGGGCACGTACACGGAGAAGTACGACGACACGCTCAAGGCGTCGTGGCTGTGGAACGCCGAGAAGAAGGTGTTCCTCTCCACGGAGAACGACGCCTCGATCGACGCCAAGGCGCAGTACGTCAAGGACAACGGCATCGGCGGCGTCATGCTGTGGGAGCTGGCGGGCGACTACACCAAGCGCGCCAACGGCGAGTACGGCATGGGGTACGACGTCACCAGCCGCCTCGACGGGGCGCTGCACGGCTCCGGGGGCTACAAGACGGAACGTGCCGGTGACACTCCCCTCCCCGACGAAGTCGTGGACGTCTCCGCCGAGTTCGTCGACTACCCGACGGCCGAGGGCGACCTGTGGCCGATCCAGCCGAAGCTGCGCATCACCAACAACACGGAGCGGACCCTCGGCACCGGCACCGAGATCTCCTTCGACCTGCCCACGTCCACCTCGCCCCTGCTGAAGGATGAAGCGGGCACGGAGCTGAAGGACGCGGTGAAGCCCGGCCGTTCCGGCCCCAACGTGGGCGGCCTGAAGGCCGACTTCCACCGCGTGACCCTGAAACTCGGCTTCTGCGAGGCCATCGCGCCCGGCAAGTCCCACGAGATCGGCCTCAAGTACTACCTGCCGGTGACCGGCCCCGCGAACATCACCGTGTCGACCGGCGACCACACGTACGGCTCCGTCCAGGACGACCGCAAGGGCGTACGGACGGTCGAGCCGGACACCGGCGGCGCCGGGGAGTGCAAGGCACCGGAGTGGCAGCGGGGCACCCCGCACGGCAAGACGGTCGGCCGGACCTTCGCCGCCTGGGACAAGGGCGACAAGGGCTGGCAGTTCGAGTACCAGGGCAACCTGATGGACCACCACCCCGGCGAGAACCGCGCCCACCTGGTGGAGCCGCAGGACGGCAACCCCAACCAGCTCTGGACCCCCCGCAGCGCCGGGAACGGCTGGTACACCATCCAGAACGCGGGCAAGTGCCTGACCGCGAACGGAGCCCGCGAGGACATCAAGGTGTCCGGCTGCTCCTCCTCGGAAGCCCAGCGCTGGCACTTCATCCCCATCGACCCGGCGACGGGGTCGGAGGGCTCCCCCTCCACCCCCGCCCACGGCAAGCTCTTCACTCTCCGCTCGGCCGGCGGCAAGGACGTCGAGGCCGCCTTCGGCGCCACGACTCCCAACACCCACCTGTGGAGCGGCAACACCGCCGACCCCGCGACCGGCGCCTACGTCTCCTGGAAGGGGTCGTACTGGGCGGCGTCCTGGTACACGACCGTCGAACCGGGCACTTCGGAGCGGGACAGCCAGGGGAAGGAGGTGTTCCCTTGGCGGAAGTTGGGGCGGGTGAGCTGACGCTTCCCTGAGGTCCTGGCCGGACCGTGGCGCCCGCGCTTGCTCCGCGGACGCCACGGTCCGGCGCGTCGCGGTACCTGCGGGCGAGGACGAGCGCACGAGCGGCACGAGTGGCATTTATGGGGCGTTGATCAGCCCTTGATCGCCTGTTCCTAGCCTCCTCGAGACAGAGACCCGGGTGACAGCACCGGGGTCGCGATGCGAGGCAGAGGACGGGCCACCATGAGGAAGTCGCTGAGGAAGCCGCACGTTTGGGGCACGTTGACCCTTGCCGTCATAGGCGTCACCGCCATGCCGTCCACGGCGCAGGCGGCTCAGCTGCAGGGGCAGGTCGTCGGGCTCGGGGGCAAGTGTCTCGATGTCCGCGGCGGCAGCACCGGCAACGGCACCCCCGTACAGATTCACACCTGCAACAACACCGAGTCCCAGAGATGGACGTACAACGAAAAGCCCGGTGAGGTCGGTGCCACGATGACCGCGTTCGGCAAGTGCCTGGACGTCGCGTCCAGTGGCACCGCCGACCGTACCCCCGTACAGCTGTGGGACTGCAATGGCTCGGCTGCCCAGAAGTGGGTCCGCTACCAGGGCGACGTCCTCATCAACCCGCAGTCGAGCAAGTGCCTGGACGTCACCGGCGGGAACCCGGGAGACGGCACCCCGGTGCAGCTCTTCACCTGCAACTTCACGGCGTCCCAGGTCTGGAAGTGGGGCTCCGACCAGGGCCAGAAGCCGCCCGCCGGACTGGAGCGGCAGGTGTTCGACCTGGTCAACAACTACCGTGTGCAGCACGGCAAGGCGCCGCTCCAGTACGACGACGCCGTCGCGCGTACCGCGCAGGACGAGGCCGACGAGCAGGCCCGTCGCGGCCAGCAGGGCCACTGGACCTTCGCCAACATGAGGGACTCGCTGAAGAAGTACGGCTACCCCCGCCCGATCGGCAAGATCAGCGAGAACGCCGCCGGTGCCCGGGGCTTCTGGAAGGACGCCCCTTCGGTGGTCGACGCGTGGATCAAGGAGCCGCTGCACGAGCAGAACATCCTGGACGACGACATCAAGTACACCGGCGTCGGCGTCACGGTCGACTCCAACGGCACCCACTGGTGGGCACAGGACTTCGTCAGCTGAGGTGCGGCCGGCAGGGCCCGGTCCGGCACAGAGCCGCACGTCCTCTACGGCGAGATCCCCCTGCCGCGCCGCGCGATGTCGTCCGCGTCGGGCAGGCCGAGCTCGCGGAAGACGCTCTCCGCGCGGCGGTAGTGCTCCTGGGCCCGGTCGGCGTCGCCCTGGGCCCGGTGGGCGTGGCCGAGCTGTGCGAGGGCGCGGGCGAGGATGCCCGCGTCGCCGCGCGCCTCGGCGATGTCCCGTGCCCGCGCGGCGTGTTCGGCGGCCTCCACGGGCCGTCCCGAGAGGTTGTGGGCCTCGGCGATCGCGCCGAGCAGGAGGCCCTCGCGGAAGCGGGAGCCCGTCTCACGCCACAGGCCCAGGCTCTCGTGCAGGCTGTCGAAGGCCTCGGGCGTCCGCCCCGTCCGCAGGCAGACCTGGCCGAGGTTGTGCAGCGCGTTGGCCTGACCCGCGACGTCCCCGGTCGCCCGGGTGACGGCGACGGCCTCGCGGCAGTGCGCAAGGCCCTCATCGGCCCGGCCGGTGGCCAGCAGGGCCAGGCCGAGGAAGCCGAGCGCGTTCGCCTCCATGCTGCGGCTGGCCAGGGCCCTGCAGTGGGCCAGTGCCTCGGTCAGCATGGCGTGCGCTGCGGTGAAGTCGCGCACGGCAAGCGCGCCTCCGCCGCGTGATATCAGGACGCGGGCGAGCAGCGTCCGGTCCCCGGCCTCCCGGCACAGCTCGATGGCCCGGTCCAGGGAAGGGGCGCCGAGCCGCATGGCGAAACGCTGCTGCACGGAGCCGCCCAGCATGTACAGGGCGCGTGCTTCCGCGGTGCGGTGGCCGGCGGCGCGCGCGGCCTCGGCCAGGGTCCGGGCGGCGCGTTCGATGCCGTAGGGCTGCGCGCCGAGGCGGCCGAGCGGGTCCGCAGCAAGCAGCAGGTCCGCGCAGGCGGCCAGCGACAGAGAGGCGTCGCCCGCCGCCTGCTCGATGAGCCCCAGGAGCGACGTCTGCTCGTCGAGCAGCCAGGCGGCGGCCTCCTGCGGTCCTGTGAAGTCCAGGCCCTCGGAGCGCAGCGGAGCCACGTGCCCGGGGAACGCGTCGTCGGGCAGCGATGCCCGGTGGGCGCCGAGGGCGGTGGCGAGGCAGAACTCAAGCAGGCGGGTGAGTGCGGCGGTTCGCTCGTGGTCCGGCACTTCGGCGCATGCGGTCTGACGGGCGAAGAGCCGGAGCAGGTCGTGGTAGCGGTAACGGCCGGGGGCGACCGACTCCAGCAGGCTCAGGTCGACCAGTGACTCGCACAGCTCCTCCGCCTCCCGCTCCGGTCGGGCGAGCAGCGCCGCGGCGACGGGCACGCTCAGTTCGGGTGTCTCGGGCAGGGCGAGGAGTCGGAAGGCTCGGACGTGTTCGGCGTCAAGGAGTTCCATGCCGAGCCGGAAGGTCGTCTCCACGGCGGTGTCCTCCGTCGTGAACGCGTCGAGGCGGCGCCGCTCGTCCGCGAGGAGCGCGGCGGTCTCCGCGAGCGTGTGGTCCGGACGGGCGAGCAGCCGGGAGGCCACGATGCGGATGGCGAGCGGCAGATGGCCGCAGGCGTCGAGCACCTCGGCGGCGGCTTCCGGCTCGGCGGACACGCTCTGTTCGCCGGCGATCCGGGTCAGCAGCTCCAGGGACTCTGTCCGCGCCATGGGCCGCAGGGCCACCAGGGTGGCCCCGGTCAGGCCGGCGAGCCGGGAGCGGCTGGTGATCAGCACCGCGCTGCCGGGTGTGCCGGGCAGCAGGTCGCGCACCTGGGCCGGGTCGCGGGCGTTGTCAAGGACGATGAGCACCTGCCGGGTGGCGAGCATGGAGCGGTAGAGGGCGGCCCGCTCCCCGGGCAGCGTCGGGAGGTGACCGGCGCGGACGCCGAGGACGCGCAGGAAGCGGCCAAGGACCTCCATGGGCTCCGCGGGCCGGGTGTCGGTTCCCCTCAGGTCCGCGTAGAGCTGCCCGTCCGGGAAGCGGTGGCGCATCCGTTGGGCCACGTGGACGGCCAGGGCGGTCTTGCCGATGCCGCCCATCCCGCTGATGGAACTGATGGCGACGATCCGGTCTTTCTCCAGTGCGGTGCACAGCCGGTCGGCCTCGTCGTCGCGGCCCGTGAAGTCGGCGGTGTCCTGGGGCAGTTGAGCCGACCCGTAGGGCCGGTCCGGCGGCCTCAGCCCGGCCGCGTCGCCCGCCTGCCGCCCGCGTCCGGCGGTGAGGATCTTCTGCTGGAGCCGTTCCAGGCCGGGACCCGGGCGGGTGCCCAGCTCCTCGGCGAGCGCGCGGCGGACGTGCGCGTGGACGTCGAGCGCGTCCGCCTGCCGTCCGGCATGGTGCAGCGCTGTCATCAGCAGCTCGTGGACCCGCTCGCGCCACGGGTGTTCGGCGGCCAGCACGCGCAGCGGACCGATTGCGTCATCGTGCCCACCGAGCGCGATCTCGGCCTCCCAGCGGGCCTCGACCGCCGACAGGCGCAGCTCCTCAAGGCGGGCGCGCTGGGCCTCGGCGTACGGTCCTGGCACGCCGGCGAGCGGCATGCCGCGCCACAGGTCAAGGGCGGAGACGAACAGTGACCGCGCCCGTTCGGGCCGGCCGTCGGCCCAGGCCCGCCGTGCCTCGGCCGTACGGAGCTCGAAGACCGTCAGGTCGACGTCCTCCGGGGCGGCGCGCAGGGTGTAGCCGTCGCCCGTCGTCAGCAGTGTGCGTGCGGCGGCGCGGGGTGCCCGGCCGGGCTCAAGGAGTCGACGCAGGGTGAAGACGTGGGTGCGCAACGACCCCAGCACGCCGAGCGGGGCGTCGTCGCCCCAGACCGCGGCGATCAGTTCCCGGGTGGACACGTGAGTACGCGCCCGTAGCAGCAGGACTGCGAGCACCGCCTGCAGCTGAGGCGCGCCGACGGACACCTCGGCCGACCCGTCGTGCATGCGAAGGGGACCGAGAACGGTGAAGCGGTGGGCGGCGGTTCGCCCGGAATCGCCGCCGGAGGAGTGGCCGGGCGAGGCAGTGGGGGGCATGGGATGTCTCCGAATGACGTGAGGGCCAGGTGGCGTGAGGGCCGGGTGACGTGAGGGCCAGGTGGCGTGCGGACATTTTGACGAGGGAGCCTTTTGACGAGCGGTCACGGGAGGGAGGACCACCCGTGACACCCGTGCCGCCGTGACGTGTTCGGCACGCGAGGGGAGCAGGCCGCTCTCGTTCAGGGGCCCAGTGCCGGTTCGGCCCCGTCCTGGCGCCCGGGCCCGGCGCCGAGGAGAGCGAGGAGGTCGTCGGCCTCCGGCATGCCCAGGCGGGCGCAGATCTCGTGCGCGGTACGCCGGTGCGCCCGGGCACCGTCATGGTCCCCGAGTCCGACGAGGGCGGAGCCGAGCACGGCCAGGGCGTGGGCGCGGCCGCGGTCGTTCCTGACCTCCTCCAGCGTCGCGACCGCGGTCCGGGCCAGCTGGGCGGCCTCCTCGGCGCGGCCGGTGGCGAGCCGGTTCTCCGCGAGCCGGGAGAGGGTGAGCCCTTCCCACAGCCGGTTGCAACGAGCGCCGAAGAAGGCCAGCGCCTCGGTGAGGCGTGCGGCGGACTCGGCGGTCCGCCCGGCGGCGCCGAGCACGACGCCCAGTTCGTACAGTGCGAACCCCACCCGACGACCGTTGCCCAGACCTTGATGGAGCACCAGGGCCTCCTCTGCGTCCGCGACCGCCGGGGCCGTCTCACCCGCCGTCTGGCGCACCCGGCAGCGCGCGCCGAGGGCGTTCGCCTCGCCGAGCCGGTCGGCGTGTGCCCGGAAGACCGCCAAGGCCTCGGTGAGGAGGGCGCGGGTCTCGTCGTGGTGGCGCAGGTGATACAAGCAGCGGGCCAGCAGCACCAGGGCATCGGCCATGACGAGCGCGTCACCGGCCGCGCGGCTCTCAGCCACCGCCTGGCGGTAGACCACGACCAGTTCGCGGAGGCGGGCCGCGTAGTAGTGGCCGTGGCCGAGGGCCAGGTAGGCACGGCCCGCGCTGCGCCGGTCGCCCAGGCGGAGCGCCGCGGCGACCACTTCCTCGGCCGCCTGCTCGAACTCCGGCCCGGGGCGCCCGCGTTCCAGCAGCCCCTCCGTCATGAGCAGCAGGTCGGCGGCCGGGGCGAGGGCGCCGTCGGGGGCCTTGGCTGCCTGGCGCACCGCCGCGACCAGGCATGGCGCCTCCTGGGCCAGCCAGGCGCCGGCTTCCTCGGCCGTGGCGAACGAAAGGCCGGGGACCGTCGCGGTCATCCCCAGGCGTTCGGCCCTGTCGAGGGCGCCGGGGTACGAGGTCCGCACCGTGGACACCAGGAACTCCAGCAGGCGGCGCAGGGCGGCAGCCCGTCCCTCCGGGGACTCCTCCGCGCTCGCGCGTCCACGCGCGTAGAGACGCAGCAGGTCGTGGTAGCGGTAGCGGCCGGGGGCAACCGACTCCAGCAGGCTCAGATCGACAAGCGACTCGCACAGCGCCTCGGCCTCCGGCTCCGGCAGGCCGAGGACGGCGGCCGCGGCGGCGGACGAGACGTGCGGGCCATCGGGCAGGGCGAGCAGCCGGAAGGCGCGCCGCTGGTCCGGCCGGAGCTGGGCGTGGCCGAGCGCGAAGGCGGCCTCGACGGTCAGGTCGGCGACGCGCAGTTCCGCCAGGCGGTGCCGCTCGTCGGCGAGCCGGCCGTGCAGCGCGCCGAGCGGCCACGCGGGGCGTGTGGCAAGGCGGGCCGCCACGATCCGTACGGCCAGCGGCAGGTGGCCGCAGGCCGACACAAGGCGGGCGGCGTCGTCCGCCTCAGCTGCGACGCGGGCCCGGCCCATGACCTTGCCCAGGAGTTCGAGTGCCTCACCCGGGGTCATGACGTCGAGGTCGACCAGGCGCGCGGACGCAGGACCCACCGGCTTGGCACGGCTGGTGACCAGGACGGCGCACGAGGGCGGCCCGGACAGGAAGGGCCGCACCTGCTCGGGGCCGTGGGCGTTGTCGAGGAGGATGAGCACGCGGCGCCCAGTCAGCCGGGCGCGGAACAGCGCGGAGCGTTCCGCCAGGCCCTCGGGTATCGCGGCGTCGTCCACGCCAAGGGCTCGCAGAAACGACCCAAGGACGGTGGCCGGGTCGGCCGGGTGGCCGCCGACGCCCTGGAGGTCCATGTAGAGCTGTCCGTGCGGGAAGAACTCCCGCACCCGGTGCGCGACGTGCACGGCGAGGGCGCTCTTGCCCACCCCGCCGGCTCCGGACACCGCCACCACGGCGGCGGCCCCGGGGCGTTCGGACGACAGCAGCGTGCACAGGTCCGCCACGAGCGCGGCACGGCCGGTGAAGTCGGCGAGGTCGCCCGGGAGTTGGGCGGGCAGCGGCGGCGCGGCCAGGTCCGGGAGCCCGGTGCTGCCTGTGGCGTCAGGCACCGTGAGCAGATCCCGCGCCTCGGCGAGGTCGCGGCCGGGATCGAGCCCGAGCTCCTCGCTCAGCAGCAGGCGGGCGTTGTCGTAGACGGCGAGCGCTTCGGCGGACCGGCCGTCACGGTGCAGCGCCTGCATCTGGAGGGCGCACAGCCGTTCGCGCAGGGGATGGTGTGCGGCCAGGCCGGTGAGCTCCGCGAGGACCAACTGCGGGCCGTCCAGTTCCAGATCGAGCTCCAGGCGGGCTTCGAGGGCCGTCAGGCGCTGGTCGGCGAGCCGGGCGCGGTGCGCGTCCATGGCCGCGCCGGGGATGCCCGGCAGGGGGTCGCCCTGCCAGGGCTCCAGCGCGAGGCGCAGCCGGGCGCGGGCCTCCGCGAGCTGTCCGGCCGCCCGGGCCCGGCCCGCCGAGGCGACGTGATCCTCGAACCGGGCGAGGTCCACGGCCTCCCGCGGCACGTGCAGCGCGTAGCCGTCGGCGACGGACACCAGGACCCGGGGGGACTCGCCCGCGCCCCGCTCCGGCTCAAGGAGCTTGCGCAACCGCGAGGCGTACGTCCGCAGGGTCCCCACCGCGCGGGGTGGCGGGTTCCCGCCCCACAGCGCCTCCACGAAGTCGGCCACCGAGGCGGCCTGCTCCTGACGCAGCAGCAGCACCGCGAGGAACGCCTGCTGCTGCGGGGAGCCGAGCTCCAGCTCCCTGCCGCCGCGCCACGCACGCAGCCGACCGAGCAGCGCGAACCGCAGCCCGGTGTCCCCGGTGAACATCTCCCGCCCCACCCCGTTGATGCTTTCAGGCGCACATGCCGTACGGCGGGCCGGGCCCCGTCTTCCCGCCGGGCGCTCGGCACGTCGTCCCCCCGGCGTGCGCTGCCTTGGATCCTACCTGCGGCAAACCATCACTTAACGCCACCGGGCCGCCATCGGAGGCATGCCTCACATACAGGCGGACGCCGCGCCCCCCTGCTCCGCGTGCTCGACAGCGGAGAGTCAAAGTGCCTCGGTCCGGCCGACGACGTCGCCGAGGTCACCGCCGCCCAGGTCCGCCGAGTGGCCGAGTGGTCCGCCGCAGGTTCTCCTCTCCGGAGGTCTTGACAACTCGATTGGTCTGGACCAACTATGCGCGCAACAGCGGTGGCCACCGTCGTCGCTTACGTGCTTCACCTCTCCCTCCAGGAGGCACCCCGTGGACCGTGTGCGCCAGGACAGACCCGGCGTCCGCCGGAGAATCAGCGCGGCAATGGCCGTCGGCGCGGCCGCCGCGCTCGCCGTCACCGCGCTCGCCGCGCCCGCGCCCGCGCAGTCGGCGGACACCAACGCGGCCGACACCAAGGCTGCGAGCACCAAGGCGGCGGACGTCAACGTCGCCAAGAACGCCGGGTTCGAGGCGGACCTGAGCAACTGGACCTGCGCCGCGAACAGCGGTGCCGCCGTCACGTCCCCCGTGCACGGCGGCGCGAAGGCGCTCAAGGCCACCCCGTCCGGCCAGAACACCGCCGAGTGTTCCCAGATCGTCGCGGTGAAGCCGAACTCGACGTACAAGCTGAGCAGTTGGGTGCAGGGCAGCTACGCCTACCTCGGCGCCCGCGGCACCGGCACCACCGACGTGTCGACCTGGACGCCGGGCACCTCGTCCTGGCAGCAGCTCTCCACGAGCTTCACCACCGGCGCGAACACCACCTCGGTCACCGTGTACACACACGGCTGGTACGGGCAGAGCGCGTACTACGTGGACGACGTGAGCGTCTTCGGACCCGACGGGGGCGGCGGCCCCGACCCGGTCGAGATACCGCCCGTCCCGGCCGGCCTCGCGGCGGGCACGGCGACGCCCACGTCGGTGGACCTGTCCTGGACGCCGTCGTCCACGGCGACGGGGTACACCGTCTACCGCGACGGCACAAAGGTCGCCTCGGCCAGTGGCGCCTCCACGACCGTCACCGGCCTCACGCCGGAGACCACGTACAGCTTCCAGGTGAGCGCCTCGAACGCGGCGGGCGAGTCGGCGAAGTCGACGGCGGTGTCCGTACGGACCCCCAAGGGCGACGGTGGCGGCGACGGCACCGTGCCCCGGCACGCGGTGACCGGCTACTGGCAGAACTTCAACAACGGCGCGACCGTGCAGAAGCTGCGGGACGTGTCCTCGCAGTACGACATCATCGCCGTGTCGTTCGCCGACGCCACCCCCACTCAGGGGCAGATCACCTTCAACCTGGACCCGGCCGTCGGCTACGCCTCCACCGCCGACTTCAAGGCGGACATCGCCGCGAAGAAGGCCGCGGGCAAGTCCGTGATCCTCTCGGTCGGCGGCGAGAAGGGCACCATCTCCGTCAACAGCGACGCCTCCGCGACGGCATTCGCCAACAGCGCCTACGCGCTGATGCAGGAGTACGGGTTCAACGGCGTCGACATCGACCTGGAGAACGGCATCAACCCCACCTACATGTCGAAGGCGCTGCGCCAGCTCTCGGCGAAGGCGGGCCCGAAGATGGTGCTCACGATGGCACCGCAGACCATCGACATGCAGTCCACGTCCGGTGGGTACTTCCAGACGGCGCTGAACGTGAAGGACATCCTCACGGTCGTCAACATGCAGTACTACAACAGCGGTTCGATGCTCGGCTGTGACGGCAAGGTCTACAGCCAGGGCAGCGTGGACTTCCTGACCGCGCTCGCCTGCATCCAGCTGGAGGGCGGCCTCGACCCGTCCCAGGTCGGGATCGGCGTCCCGGCGTCGACGCGCGGCGCGGGCAGCGGTTACGTGGCCCCGTCAGTCGTGAACAACGCCCTCGACTGCCTGACCCGCGGCACCGGCTGCGGCTCCTTCAAACCGTCGAAGACGTACCCGTCGCTGCGCGGCGCCATGACGTGGTCGACGAACTGGGACGCGACGGCGGGCCACGCGTGGTCGAACGCCGTCGGCCCGAAGGTGCACGGCCTTCCGTAGGGAACGAACGACCCGGAGGGGCGGACGGACCGAACCCGGTCCGTCCGCCCCTCCGGGCGTGTGCGGGCCGGGCCGCCCCAGTTCATGGCAGACGCGGTTCACGTTGAGCTGAGCGGGCGGGCGCAGGCAGAAGCCCTGGAGGACGGCACGCGGATCTGCGGCCTCCTCAACGGCTCCTGCCCTGTTGGCGGTTGGCCGGCCACCGCGGGGCGAGCTCGGAGATCAGGTCGGAGGCGCCGAGCAGCCGCACCTGCCGGGCGCGCACGGGCGGAGTCCCGGTCAGCGCGCTGCTTGTCCGGGTGGGCTCGGTCATGCCGGGTGCTCCTGCGTGTCGGTGGTGGGGGCGGGCGTGGTCTTGTTGTCGAGGATGTCGTGGGCGAGGGAGCGCTGGGTGGCGGCGGCGCGCTTGTGCTCGGTGCCGAGTGGGGCCTCGGCGTCCGCGAGCCGGTCGTAGGCGCGGGCCTGGGTGAGGTGGTTTCCAGCCCATGCGGCCCGCTTCTCGTCGGCCGCCTCGGTGCCGAGGGCCTCGTAACAGGCGTTGCGCGCCGCGGTGTTGGCGTTCTTCAGAGCCTGGATCTTCCTGCGGAGCCGGTCGGCCGTGACGCGCTGGTCCTGGGCGGCGCGGCGGGCTTCGGGGTCGGCGAGCGAGGCGAGGGCGGCGCTGTCCACCAGTTGCTCGGCGAGGCGGGCCACGTACAGGGCATCGCGCAGCACGGCGCCGTGGTCGGTGGCCGGGTAGGGCCGGCCGACGTTGCGCAGCACGGCTTCGGCGATCTCGGCGAGGCTCTGCACGCGGGCCAGGAGGGCCTCGTCGAGCGGGGTGAGCGGCAGGCGCCGCTCCGCGTCGGAGATCTTGTCGTCGCTCTGGGACATGCCGTCAAGGTATTCCTGACAGCCAGGACCCGTCAGGAGACCCCCGACAGGCCCTTCTTGTGGGCCCCACCATGTCCGCACAGGCCGCACCGCCCTGGCTCCACGGCGTCCTGCCCACCCCAACCCCCGCCGAGGCCATCCGCATCGTCACCGGCGCCCAGGGAACCTCCAGCCCCGACCGGTTGACCGCCTATGAGGGCCCCCTGCGCGCCCAGGACGACTGGATCAGCGCGCTTCTGCTCGGCTTCCTCTTCCTCGGACAGGACCGGCTGCGGCTCTACCAAGTGCTGTGATGCGAACGTTCACCGGGTTGCACGGCTTGGGGACGTGTATGAGTAGTGTCTGTTGGATGGACAGCACGATGCATCTGCCGACGGAAGAAGATATGGAGCTGGTCGAGTTCGCCCAGCGCGTTGTTGAGGCCAACGGTGACGGTGAGGTGCACACCGTCGGGGCAGCCGTGCGAGACGCACAGGGCCGGATGTTCGGTGGTATCAACCTTTATCACTTCACGGGCGGACCTTGCGCGGAGTTGGTGGCGCTCGGGCATGCGCGCGCTGCGGGAGCACGTGACCTAACAGCGATCGTTGCCGTCGGTGACACGGGGCGCGGCGTGCTCGCGCCGTGTGGCCGGGACCGGCAGGTCCTGCTGGACTACCACCCGGGTATCCGCGTCCTCGTGCCGGCAGCCGACGGCATTCGCAGTGTCTCGATCACCGATCTCCTGCCTCATGCTTATGTCTGGGGGGAGCAGTCCGCAGCGTCCGACGGAGCGCTGTGCTCGGCCGCGATGCAGGCCCTGCATTTCCATCGCAGCTATCTCGATGCTGTACGCACTGGGCGGAAGACGACCACGGTACGGTTCCGCGACCCAGTGGAGACGGGCCCGGTGAACATGGTGTTCGAGTTGGATGACGAGGTAGTGCTGTCCGGTGTGGTCACTCAGATCACTTCCAAGAGCGTTGCCGAGTTGACGGAGGCGGACGCTGTCGCCGACGGGTTTCGTGATCTCGCCGAGCTGCAAGACAGGCTGCGGTTCCACTACCCCGACATCAAGTCGACCGATGACGCCACCATCGTTCACTTCCGTCTGACGCGTTGACTGCATCCGCCATCGAGCGAGCGAGGCGATCGGCCTTGCGCATGCCGCTCCTTGTGAGCCTCAATGGGGTTGGCCCAGGACGCGTAGGTCGGGGTGAAGCAGAGCTCGACCTTGTTCTTGGCCGCCCACCGCTTCATCCGCCAGTTCGTATGGGCGGAGAGGTTGTCGAGGATCACGTAGATCGGAGCGCCGTCCGGACGAGCGGCCCGGATCGCCCGTATGGCCGCCCAGGTGTGGTCAATGCCCTTGCAGCGCCGGTTGACACCCCACATCTGGTCGTCGCCGACGGAGTAGCAGCCGTGGAAGCGGTTGTGGACGGTCGACCAGGCGCCGAACTGCACCGGCATCTCCCGCCACTGCCCGCCCGTCCTGAACCGCCAGATCACACCCTCGAACTGTTGCCGCAGCCGCTCGGGGTACGGGCCGTACTCACCGACCGGCAGGTGCTGCTTGATGAACTCCCGTTCCGAATCCGTCAGTTGTACTCGCGTCATCGAGGAACGTCTACCGGTCCGGGGCCTGCCGCCGCGAAGGCAAATCTCGCAGATTGACCACGACGTGATGCGCGCCCTGGCACTCCAGCACCGGTTTCCTGCTGGACTTTTCCCGAGCTGAGCCGGGCATATTGCGGCCCGGAGTCCATTGTGGCCCATGCGGTCCAGAACTTGTATTGTGCGGGTATGCCCAGACCTCGTGAGTTCGATGAGAATCGTGTGCTTCTCGCTATCCGTGACGAGTTCTGGGACAAGGGCTACGCGGCGACATCGATGGACGACCTGCTGCGCGTGAGCGGGCTGGGCAAAGGCAGCCTCTACGGGGCGTTCGGGGATAAGTACAGCCTGTTCCTGCGGGTGCTGCGCGACTACGACGACGCGAACCTGCTGATGCTGCGCGAGCGTCTGGTTTCCGCGGCGCGGGGGATCGACGTGGTGCGCGAGTTCGTACTCGGCCTGACCGGCGATCCGACGGGGGCAGTTGCGCGTCGGGGTTGCCTGCTGGCCAACAGCAACGCCGAGCTTGCCGCCAGCACTCCGGACGTCGCAGCCGAGGCTCGCCGCAGCTACGACGCGATCGCCACCGTCCTCACCGCGGCGCTGGAGCGCGCCCAGGACGAAGGCGACCTCGACCCCGACATCGACCCTTCCGGGACGGCTCGCGCGGCCCTCGTCGCGCAACTCGGCCTCGTCGCTCTCGGGCGCACCGGCATGGACATCGGAGCACTCACCGTGACAGCCCAGTCCACCCTGGCACGGTTGCTGCCCACTCCGGCGTAGTAGCAGCAACGCACCGGCCGACCTGTACCGCCACGGCCTGCAACCGGCTCCCAACCCTGGGGCGCGCCCTGAAGCTGTGCGCTGCGGCTCCCATCGGAGGGCCGCGCTCCGCAGGCCGGACTCCTGCGCGCTGCCAGTCGTCAGGCGACTCGAATCGCGCCCCGGCAGCCGGGTAGCCCCGATACCGAAGCATTCTTGACTGCTTGGTCCATATCGGGGAAGGTTGTGGACGCGACAGTCCATAACTTGAAGGAGGCGGCATGGCCGTCTTGGAAGACAAGGTCGCCGTGGTCACCGGGGCCAGCACCGGCATCGGGTTCGCGACCGCGCGCGCATTCCGCGACGAGGGCGCCACGGTGTTCATCACCGGTCGCCGCAAAGACGCGCTCGACGCCGCGGTTGCCGAGCTCGGACCTGGCGTGACCGGCGTGGTCTGCGATGCTTCGGTGCCCTCAGAGCTCGATGCGTTCTACAGCACCGTGCGCGACCAGGCCGGACGCATCGACGTGTTGGTCGCCAATGCCGGCGTCGGCACCGCGGCGCCGTTCGGCGAGGTGACGGAAGAGCTGATCGACTCGGTGTTCGCCACCAACGTCAAGGGAACGATCTTCACTCTCCAGCAGGCGCTGCCGCTGCTGAGCACAAACGCTTCGGTAATCCTGACGGGTTCGACCGCTGCGACACGGCCCAACCTGGGACTTGAGGTCTACGCAGCGTCGAAGGCCGCAGTCCGCACGCTCGCCCGCGGCTGGGCTCTCAGCGCGCGCACCCACGGCTTCCGGGTCAACATCGTATCCCCGGGCGGTACGCGCACCTCTGGTCTGCTTGAGCTGGTCACACCCGAGATGCTCAAGCAGGCCGAAGGCGCTGTTCCTCTCGGCCGGCTTGCCGAGCCCGAGGAGATCGCCGCCGTGACGACGTTCCTCGCCTCGGACGCGTCGAGCTACGTCAACGGTGCCGAGTTCTTCGCCGACGGTGGATACGCGCAGGCATGAGCGCTCTCGTAGGCGCCGAACGACAAGACACACGCGAGCTACCTCTCCGGCCTCTACCATCGCGCCTCGATGATCTGGCTTGTGGAACGTCACGTAATTCCCCGCCGACAGCGTCCTCTTCCGCATCCAGACCGTTCGAGCCCAACCCGCTGGCAGCGCGTCGGGCTCGCTGCACGTGTCGGCAAGGCAGGCCTTAGGCGCCTGTGCCGGGCCCTTCCCGCAGCCAGTCGGGGGCCGGGTCCTCGGCAAGGAGCGGCCGCAGGGCGCCGAGAGCTGCGCCGATACAGACGTCGCGCAACTGGGTGCGGGTACAGGTCTCGTGGGTGAGCCAGTCGACGCACAGGACCCGGACGAAGACCAGCCAGCTCTTCAGGACGCCGGACACGGCCTCGCGGGCACTCTCGTCCGCGAGTGGGAGTACGGTCAGCAGCCGCCCACGGAGCGCGTCCAGCTCGTTCGTCATGATCGTCTGGATCACCGGGTCCCCCGCGAGGACCCGGTTCGCGGCGAGGACGGCGTTGCGGTTCGCCACGAAGTAGTCGAGATGGACATCCATGCCCTGGACGAGCTGTTCCACCAGGGAGTCGGTGGGGTCGAAGCGCGTCTCGGCGAGCAGCTGGTCCGCCGCCTGCTGGTAGACGGCCGCGAACAGGGCGTGCTTGCTGGGGAAGTGGCGGTAGAGCAGGGCCCGGGAGACGCCGGCCTCTTCGGCCACCTCCTCCATCAGCACGTCGGCGTACGGGTGTGCGGCGAAGAGCCGTGAGCCGACGGCGAGGAGTTGGGCGCGGCGGCCGGCAGGGGTGAGTCGCTGGCGGGGAGGCATGAATGAAGCTTAGTTGACATGCATCTACTAGCACGTCAGTGTAGTAGACGCATGTCAACTAAGCTCCGCCAGGAACGGCTTGGAGGGACTATGACCAGGGCTCTGCGCACACTCACACAGCTGATGGGCTGGGCCTGTGTGGCGATCGGCCTGTTCCACGTGGCACTCGGCAACGCGGCGATCCCCGGGGCCGGTTCCGCCGGGGCGACGGTCGACAGCTGGGGCCGGTTCATGGGGGCCATCTTCGTCGGCTACGGCCTGGCCTGGCTCTGGGCCGCACGGCAGCGCCCGATCCCGTCTCAGGCGGTGCGGTTGCTGGCCGGCATTTTCCTGCTGGGTGGCGTGGGCCGGGTGCTCTCGCTCGCCGTGCACGGCTGGCCGCAGTGGTTCCAGATCGCGCTGGCGGTGATCGAGCTCGGCCTGCCGCCGGTCTTCTTCTGGCTGGCCGACGCAGAGGAAGCAGAGGAACGGGCCCCGCGAGGCGACGTGGAGGCTGCCTCCGCCGATCGATGAACGCGCGTGAGCTCGCCCCAATCCCACACTTGGGCGAGGAAGCCGGGCGTTGTCGGTGGGGAATTGCGGGCTCTGTCGGAGATCTCGTGATGCCGGGCCGTTGAGCTGGGCATCTAACGGGTGTGCGGTTCAGGTGATTTGAGGCGTTTGCTGCCACATTTGGCCGGTGTGGTGGTCGAGTCGGTCAAGCGGGTGGCAGGAACAGTCACGCTTCGCGGCCGGTGCGAGGTGCTGCCCGTGAGATGTTCGTCCTGCGAGATGCCGTCATGGCGAGTGCATGGTCGTTACGCGCGCCGCCTCGTCGATACCCCGGTCGGGGGCGACGGGGTCGTCATCGAACTCGTGGTGCGGCGGTTCAAGTGCCTCAACCTCCGGTGCCCCGCAGCGACGTTCGTCGAGCAGATCAAGGGGCTGACCAGTCCTCATGCCCGCTACACCCCACTCCTACGGGCGGCACTCACCTCCGTCGCGGTGGCCCTGGCGGGCCGCCCCGGCGCCCGACTCGCCGCCGCGCTGCACATCCCCGCGGCGAAAGACACCCTGCTGCAGCTGTAGGGGTCACAGGGGGAGGGCGTCGATGCCGCTGCCCGGACCGGCGACGCGGGCCCGTACGGACAGCAGATATTCGATGGCAGTCCCCTCGCTTCGGGAAGGGGGGAAGGGGTGCCGTGTCGGGTGGCTGGATCCATCACGCGGCTTCCTCTCGCCAGGTTGCCAGGACGGACCGTACGGCGCTGGAGACCCGCTCTTGTTCCGTACGGTCGGCCCATAGATGTGCATCGTGTTCTGTGAGCTTGACCGTGTCGCTCTCGTGGGTGACAAGGGCGGTGAAGTTGAACTGTCGGGTCTTCTTGCCGCTCTTGGAGAGGTAGTCGAAGTGTCCGAGGTAGGCCCCGATCACGGTGACTGTGAGGCCGGTCTCCTCGGCGACTTCCCGGTGCAGGGCCTCGGTCAGGGTCTCGCTGGCGTCGACGCCGCCGGAAGGGAGCTCCCACAGGCCGCCGAGGTAGTCGTCGGCGGCGCGGTGCAGCAGCAATACCTTGCCTTCCGCGTTGGAGATGACTGCGCCGACGACGTGCTTGGTGATGCCGTCGGCGTCGGCGGCGTGGGAGAGGTCGCACAAAAGGGCGGCGTCGACGGGTGCGTTCACTTCACGAGTTCCTTGTGGTGTTCGACGACCTTGATGACGGCCGCGGTGTATGCGTCGGCGAGTTGGAGGTCCTGGTCGCGGTGCCACACCGGAAGTTTGACCGTGCTGCCGTGCACACGTCGGGCGTTGGCGAAGCTGTCGGTGGCGGGGCCCTGGTGGTCAGGGTAGCCGGGCAGGAGTGCTCCGGGGGTGTGGAACAGCGGGTGATCGCCGAGGGCGCGGGTCGAGCCGGGAAGGTCGACCTCGTCGGCGCCCTCGGCGTGGACGGCTTCGAGGAAGCGTTCGATGGGCAGGTCGGCGAGCTGGTCCGGGTGATAGCGCAGGGGTAGTGCGTACCAGGCTGGACCCGCAGGGGACGGCGGGTGCGGTACGTCGATGCCTGGCACGCCTCGCAGAGCCCTCCGCATCCGGGCGGCGATAGCTTCTCGTCCGGCCAGGTAGTCCTTCAGGCGCGGAAGTTGGGCGTGCGCCAGTGCGGCGGCCAGGGGGTGGATGCGCAGCTTGAGTCCCATGCCGGTGACTGCGTACGGGGCGAGGGTGTGGTCGGCGGGGATCTCGCGGCGGCACCGCTTGTTGTACTGGCCGTGCAGCAGCACGCGGTAGTACAGCTCGGTGTCGTCGGTGGCGACGAATCCGCCCTCCCCGGCGGACAGCGGCTTGGGTCCGTTCATGCTGAAGGCCGCGCCGTGGCCAAAGGAGCCGACCGGCTGACCGCGCCAAGTGGCGCCGTGGGCGTGGGAGCCGTCCTCCAGCAGTATCAGGTCGTGCCGGGTGCTGAAGGCGGCGAGAGCGTCCATTTTCTCGGGCAGGCCCCACAGGTGGACGGCGACGATGGCCTTCGTCCGCGCCGTGATGCGGCGGGCGGCGTCGTCGAGGTCGAGCTGCCCGTGCTCGTTGACGTCGGCGAGCACGGGACGGGCGCCGAGGTGGAAGAGCGGGGTGGCCGTGGCGTGGAACGTCAGCGCCGGCACGATCACCTCATCACCCGGGCCGATACCGACCGCGGCGTACATCGAGTGCAGGGCGGCCGTCCCCGTACACGAGGTGACGACGTGCCGGACCCCGAGGAAGGATGCCAAGGCGTCCTCCAGATCGGCGACGACGCCGGAGCGGTCCGCGATGGACACCGCGGCAGTCAGCTGACTGGTGACCGCCGATACGTCGCGGTCCTCGATCGGTGGCCAGGAGAAGCGGGGGCTGGGGATGTCGATGACGGGCGGGCCGCCGAGGAGGGCGAGGGGCGAGGTCGCGTTCACAGCAGGTACTCCTTCGGGTCGGCGGGCGTGCGGGAGTTCTGGGAGGTGTAGGCGGCTGCCAGGAACGCGGCGTGCGCCATGTGGGTGCTGGGGCCGCAGGGATTGGTCCGCTCGCCGTCGAGTACGCGGCAGAAGCAGTCGATCTGCGGGGTCGCGGCGGAGGGCCAGGCCGGTTCGCGGGTCAGAGACTCGATCAGCTGCCCGTCCGGGGCGAGGCGCCGCACCCGGCCTCGCTCGATCACGACCGCGCCGCGGGGGCCGGTCATCGTCAGCTGTTCGGTCTTCGGGCCGGCGGAGCGGGAGATGAGCAGGGAGCCGTAAAGACCGGAGTCGTAGGCGAGGTGGACCAGTGCGGTGTCCTCGGCGTCGTAGTCCGCGTCGGGATGGGCGGCGGTGGAGGTGTCGGCCAGGATGCGGTCGGGCAGGCCGAGGTACCAGATGAGCAGGTCGATGAGGTGGTAGCCCATATCCATCAGGGCACCGCCGCCGGCCAGGGAGGCCCTGCCGCGCCAGCCGGCGGCCGGGTCGGGACAGTGGAAGGTGTAGCGGCCCTCGACCAGGTAGGGCTGGCCGATCTGCTCCAGCAGCTGCACCGCCGCGGTGTACACGGGGTGGAAGCGGCGCTGGACGGTGACCATCAGCTCGATGCCGGCCTTGTCACACAGCGCCACCAGTTCGGCGGCCTCGGCCGGGCAGGTGGCGAACGGCTTCTCCTTCATCACGTGCACCCCGGCCGCCGCGCAGGTCGCGATGACCTCGCGGCCGGCGTGATGAGGGACCGCGACGATGGCGAAGTCCGGGTGCACGTCCTCCAGCAGGGTGTGGATGTCGGTGAAGCCGGGCACGTTGTGCTGCTGGGCCTGGGCGGCGACTTTGCTGGGGTCGGTGTCGCAGACCGCGGCGAGTTGGGTGAACTGGGAGTCGGCCAGCCCCGGCAGGTGGTCCTCCAGGGCCTGGTGGCCGAGCCCGATGACGACTGCTTTCTTGCGTACGCTCATTCGCGTTCACGCCCCTCGGTGAAAGCGCGTCGGCCCGCCTGCTGCGGGCCTTGGCATGCTCCAGAACACCGCGCCCGGTCCGGCTGCGGCAGGGCCGCTGCCGTGGGCTGCAAGGCCGTTTGCATCCGGTGCAAAACTGCTGTTGCTGCCCGGCGGCCCGGTCTACGGTGGGCGGGGGCCACCTCGGCTATCGACGGGGGCGTGGATGCCAGTCAGCACGGCGCGAGACCGATCCGAACGGCCCAGAACACACGGCGAGTTGATTCGCAGCAGGCGCCAGGCCCGGGGTTGGACGCTCGCTGATCTCGGTGTCCGGACCGGTTACTCTGCCTCCCAGGTCTCCCGGTACGAGCGGGGCCTGTCTTCGCTGTCCGACGTCGACGTCCTCAGACGCTTCGCGGATGTACTCGATATTCCGCCCAAGGAGTTCGGGCTCACTGCGATTTCGCCCCCTGTGCAGACCCGACACGGATACCTTGTCGCCCCTGGTCTCGCGTACCCACGCCTTCCCGCCTCTAGGCTGGGACGAAATCGGCGGGAGGAGGGCGACGACCCAGTGCGGCGACGGAAGTTCCTTGCTCTCTCGGCCGCGGCAACCGCCGGTGTCTCGCTCCCGGCAACGGCAGCAGCAGGGGCCCAGGAAGTACCGGTGGGACAGCTCCTCATTGGCCGTCTGCGGGACGCGATGCTCGGAATCGGCCAGGACCACGATCTGCGGGCCCACGAGCAGTTGCCTGTCGAACTCGCCCGCGTGCACGTCGACTTCCACACCTGTAACTACGCCAGCCTCGCCGTCCGCCTGCCCCGCCTGATCCGTGCGGGACACTTGCTCGGCTCCGATGCCGAGGGCGATCGCCTCGATCTACTCGGGCAGAGCTACCTCCTCGCGACCCGCATGCTCGTCAAGCTCGACGAGCAGCAGCTCGGCTGGATGGCAGCTGACCGCGCACGCCAGGTGGCTGAAGCCGGCGGGCACCCCCTCGCGGTGGCGGAGGCCGCCCGGAACCTGGCCGTGCTCGCCCGCCGCGCCGGCTGGGAGGAGCAAGCGCTGTCGATCGCGCTCAACGCCGCCGACGCCCCAGCCCTTCGCGCGTCCCGCAGCGGCGCCGCCGAACGTGGCCTGCTGATCCAGTCAGCTGCCTACAGTGCCGCAAGGGGCGGGGACCGGGAGGGGATGCGGGAGCTGACGGACGAGGCGGCCGCCATCGCCGCCGGTCTCGGCGGTACCACCGCGCTGCGTGATCACGGCGGCTTCAGCCTGGCTACCGTCCAGCTCCACCGCATCTCCGCCGAGTTCTCCACCGGCGACCCGTCCGCCGCCCTGGACGCGGCCCGTGCGCTGCCGCCGCAGAGCCTGCCCAGCGTGGAACGCCGGGCGCGGTATTACGCCGACGTGGCGGCCGCGCTGGCTCAACGTGGGCGTCGGGACGAATGCGTGGCTGCGCTGCTGGCCGCCGAACACCAGGCACCGCAGGAGACGCACTCACGCCCTGCGGTGAGGTCCCTCATCTCCGGACTGCTGATGTCCGGCCGGGCCACACCCGAACTCCGCGCCCTCGCTGCGCGCGCCGGCGCCCTCCCGTAGGAGGGCAGCCGGAAATCATCGGAAACGTGCCGTAGGCCGACGGTCGGGAACGGCCGTAGTCCGGCGAATCTGCGAATCGCCGGGCGCATGCCCCGATGTGCCTCGGATCCAACGCGAACTTCTCGAAGTCGATGCGAGAAGCGGAGCGGCTCCTGTCCTGCCCCGGGAACGGGCGTGCTGGCCTGATGACCGTATTATTCGGCGACTTCGAGGACTTCGCCCACCTCGACCTGCACCTGCTGGCCGCGGCTGACGCCCACGAACAAGCCCAGATACGCCTCGACCGCGCCCGCATCTCCGCCCGCACCCAAAACACACTGCCCGAGTACCACCCTGACGGCATCGCCGACGCCCGCTCGGGCTCCTGGCGCCTCCTGCGCTGCGACGAGCTCGGCGACGAGCAGCCCGAAAGGCCCGGGGGGCGGCTGTACTTGCTGGCCTTCGAGGGACTCGTCCGCTACATCGAGGTCGGCATGGTCGAGGGGCGCAAGCTGGCCGCGTTGCGCGACAGGGTCCGCCGTCACGAGCACGCCGCCGAGATCCACCAGTGCTTCCTTTTCGATGCCTGGGCCTCGCAGTCCTGCACTACAGACGAGGCGGCCGGGCAGTGGGAGGTCCGCGTCCTTCAACGGCTGAACACTCTGGTCAAAGGGAATCGGGTACGGCGGGTACACCGGGAGTACTTCTACGGTGTCCCCTCCCACATGGCGATGAACGCGATCGAGCTCGAACGCCCGGAGGTGGACGGCGCACCCCGGCATCCCGGCGTCGTCTACCAGGCATAGATGGGGCCGGCCGGAAGAGTAACTCCCCAACGCGCAGCGGATGCACGGTAGTACGGTGAGGCTCCTTTTCTAACGTCCCGGCGGAGAGAGCTCCCTCACCGAGGCGTACACCGCGGCCCTCGTCAAGGTCGCTACCGGTGGCAGAACAACGCGCAGCGGCAGCTCGCCGTCTTCCTGCAGTGGGGCGCCAAGTACGACCTGCCCCCGCTGACATGGACGCTCTCCTCCAGCGGGACGCTGACCGGCGAGGCCGACGGCCTAGCTTCAGGGCGCGCGGCGGGGCTGCGGTCCCCGGGGGCGGCGCTACCGTCATGAGGGTGACGGAAACCAATGCCGACCAGCGGTGGTCCGAGTCCATGTCGGCTGCCTACGAGCAGTACCTTGTGCCGGTGGTCTTCCGGCCCTTCGCCGAGGACCTGACCGCGAGGGCAGCGGTACTGCAACCTCGGCGGATTCTCGAACTTGCCGCGGGTACGGGTGTGTTGACATCACGTCTGCTCGCGGCGGCACCGTCGGCCGCAGTGACGGCTACCGACCTCAACGAGGCCATGGTCGCTTTCGGGGCGTCCCGGGTCCCGGGCGCGGTGTGGCGGAAGGCGGCTGCGCAGCGGCTGCCGTTCCCGGACAGAGGCTTCGACCTGGTGGTCTGCCAGTTCGGCGTGATGTTCTTTCCCGACCGGGTCGCGGCCTTCACCGAGGTCCGGCGGGTGCTGGCCCCGGGCGGCCGGTTCTTGTTCAACACCTGGGGCCCGCTCAGCACGCACGGTTTCGAAGTCGCGCTGCAGGCAGGGCTGGAGCGGGCCTTTCCGGTCGCCCCACCCCGGTTCTTCCCGACGGTTCCGCACGGCTACGCCGACCCCGCTGTCGTGACCGCGGATCTGACGGCCGCCGGGTTCGCCGTCGAGGAGGAGCAGGAGCTGACGCTTCAGGGCCGGGCCGCCTCGACCGCCGACCTTGCCACCGGATACCTCACCGGGACACCGGTGCGCGCGGCCGTCGAAGAGCGCGGCGACGGACCAGCTGTCCGGGCCACCGTCATCGACGAGATGACGTCCCGACTGGGCCCGGGGCCGGTCACCGCCCCGATGACGGCGTACGTCTTCCGCGCCGCGGCCTGAACGCACGACGCACCCGCGCCGAGGACGGACGTAAGTCGACATCCACGGGTCTGCCTCCATGCTCATCCCGCACCACTGTGGTTCTGTCGCCGAGTTCCGGGATGTGACCCAGATCTTGGGGAGCGGCCGCGGAGGGTGCCCTCAGAGCCACAGGGGCCTGCACGTGATCCGCTGACCGCTCGCAGTCGTCGTCGCGGCTCCATGGTCGCTGTTCCGGCAGCACTGTCCGGCCCGGTAGCAGCTACCGGAGTTGGAGACGATCGAGCACTTCCCGACCGGGGCCTTCGCAGTCGGTGCGGGCGCAGCAGGCGCGGTGGTCCGCCGGGACGGCGTGGGGGCGGGAGCTTGCGCCTTGACGGTCTTGGTGACCGTAGGACCGGGATCGGGAGACGCGGTCTCGGTCACCTTCGCGGTCGCGGTGACCTTGGGCGAGGACGAGGGCATGCCGACGGCAGCATCCTCGCCGGTGCTGGTTCCGCCGAGGGCAAAGAGCGCGATGCCGCCGAGCCAGACTCTCTTGCCTCTGCCTAGGGGGCGAGCCGTTTTGCGGGCACAGTCGTCCACATCGTCCTGCCGGGGGCCCCTTGTTGCGCACCGGGTCTCACCCTCATCAGCAGCCTGGCGGTGCTGTCCGGTCCGGCGCCCACTCGCGCAAGAGACTGCCGCACCGCTCCCACATGGGTGCGAGAGCGGTGCGGCATCCGCAGAGCGCGGCAGCAGGGGCGATCAGGAGAAGCGACGGACGAACACGTCCGACTTGCCGTTGGTGTCACCGGGCACGATGTCGTCGGCCCTGGACTGGAAGACGACGTCGCGCCCACCAGCGCTGACCGCGTCGACCCCGGCCGAGGCGGGCTGGTTCGAGACGACCTCGTCGGTGCCCGTCCGCAGGTCGCGCAGGATGAGCGACGGTCCGGTCGTGTCGTTCGGGGCGTACAGCAGATGGTCGCCGGTGGGATCGATGGCCAGGCCCTTGACGTTCGGCACTCGTTGGGCAGTGCCCGAGCTCACGTCGTAGACGTAGGTGTCGGAGCCCGAGAGGTAGACGACCTTGCTGCCGTCCTCGCTGACCTGGACGATCGTCGCCTCCTTGGACGGGCCCTCGATCGGGTCGGAGGTGGAGCCGTGGTCCCGGTCCCACACGAAGACGTCCTTGGCCTTGCCGTCCTGGTAAGCGACAAAGCGGCCGTCACCACTGATGGACGGCCGGGACGGAGCGGTGTGGTCGAACCAGGCGAGTTCCTGCTTGGTGTTGGCCTGCCAGTCCCATACGTCGATGCGCTGGCTGGACGACGGCCGACCGATGGTGGCCACGTTGGCGACATAGCGGCCGTCCCCGCTCAGCGACGGCTGACTGCAGTTGAGAGCATCGCAGTTGACGCCGATCGAGCTGCCCGCGGTCCACTGAGCCAGCTTGACCTTGGTATCCCTGAACAACAGCACCCAATAGGCAGCATACTCCCCGTCACCGCTGATCACCGGAGCGGCGATCGGGTGGCTGCCCACCTGCTTGAGCTGCCCCGACGGCTCGTCACGCAGGTACACCCTTTCGCTTCCCGCCGCATTGCCGGGCGTGAAGTTCGTCGCCGACGACGAGAAGGCGATGCGGCGTCCGTCGGTCGTGATCGCACCACCGGTGGAATCGCCGTCGGACTGAGTGCCGTCGGCCGCGACGCTGATCCTCTCGACACCGGCTCCGCGGTCACCCGCGACGCCCGTCACGCCCGCGGGCTCGGCCGAGGCGGCGGCTCCGGGCAGCAGCGTGGTGACCGCACACACCACGACCGCCGCACCTAAGGCATTCCGCACACGTCTGGTGGTGCTCCGGTTTGTGCTTCCCCTCATTTTTTCCCCCAGTCAGAAAGAGGTCTCGCCCCCGGTCCCCTACCGGAGGGCCCCAAGCATGCAACCGCGACGGCGCTGAGGGGTCAATGCGTCACATGACATGTGAGAGGCGTCATTTCGGTCACAGGGGCGAGACCCGAAAGAACAGCAACTGCGGTCTGCGGCCGAACCGGGAGCTCGGCCTGGCGGCCGACCGAGTTTCGGCCCTGCCCGAAAGTCCTGGTGACGGCCCCCGCGACCGCCCTAGCGTCGGGGCTCTGCCGGTCCATGAGGGCCGGCCACCGTACAAGGGAGAAGAACGTGACCGTGTCCACAAAACCCGTACTCAAGCACGTCAGCACCGCAGCCACCGTGGTGGCGATCGCGACCGCCGCCACCCTGGCGGGCCCGGCGCCCACCGCGAGCGCGGGCGGTTCGTGCCATCCGCCCCTGTGCTCTCAGACCTGGAACGACAGCGGGAAGGGCTTCTACGCCCTGAAGAACTGGTGCAAGAGCACTGGGAGCACCGGCAGTTACACCACCAAGAAGCCGACCTGCAACAACCAGAAGAGGAACTGGCTCCGCCCCGGGGAGCGGACCAAGGGCACTCAGGACTGGGACGTCTTCCAGGTGAAGAAGGGACGCTGCTTCAAGGTCGACTTCCAGCTCACCCCGGGCCGCGACTTCTCGAAGAAGTACAACCGCAAGGACAAGAAGACCATCTACGTCAAGGTCGCCAACAACGCCTTCGCCAAGGTCCGCAGCTCCACCTGCTGATCCGGCCGCAACTGAGGTCTTCGCTTCGGGGTGACGGTGGATCGGTCTGTGGGTGTATGCCGGTGGTGTGCGGTATGCCGATGGGGGTGGCCTGACCCCGAAACAGCGAGCTGTGAGAGAGCAAGTTCGGTTTGAGGCTGCTGAGTTGTTCGCGCAGCACGTCCCGCCGCCGAGGGTGGCCCGTCGGCTGCGGGTGTCACGGAAGTCGACCTATGCCTGGTATGCGTCATGGCGGGAGGGCGGCGTGGAGTCGTTGCGTTCGAACGGTGGCGCCCCAGGCTTCGGCTTGGGCCACTTCGGCATCGGGCCGGGGTCGGTGTGGCTGTTCTCGGGAACGTGCGCGTGGGTGTAGTGGCCGCCTTTGCTGCGCCAGGTGCGCTCGCTGCGGTTGGCGCTCCAGGTGGGGATGCCCATGGGCCAGGTGTCTGGCACACCCCAGCTCCGCGCCCAGGCCAGGATCTTGTCGAGGCCCTTCGCTGGGGTGTCCTTGACCGTCCGGTAGGCCTTGCCTCCCACCTTGCAGTAGGGGAAGAACAGGGTCTCAACCTGGAGACAGACGCGCCCGGTTCGGTTGGTGCGGGTGCCGCCGGCGGCGTCGACGACGGACTTCGAGCGGCTGTTGGCGGGATAGAACTGGGCGGTGCGTCCGGTGAAGGGGTCCCACAGCAGGTGCGGGGCGGCGCTGCTGCCCGCGCCGGTGAAGTACCGGACGAGGTTGTCGAACGGCACGCGCTCCAGCGGCTTGGAGGGGGTGCCGTTCTTGTCCCAGGTGATGTGCCAGATCACTCGGGATTCGTACTGAGCGTCGGTGGGTGCGGTGTCGCCGAGCGGGTGTCGCTCGGCGCCGGGGAGCCAGAGCTCCGGCATGGCGCGTCCTGCTTCTTCCCCACGCCTTGGTGGGTGGACCTACAGTTCGAGCACGCTGACGAGGATCGCGACGACGACCGGGGCGACGAGGGCGATGAGCGCCAGGCGGCGGGCCCCGCGGGCTGCTTCCCGCTCCGCCTCCGCGGCGCGGCCCAGGTCTGCGACGTCACCTTCGAGGCTCTTGATCCGGATTTCGTCCGTACGACGGTCGGCGTCGTACTGGATCTTTGTGACCATCTCTGCAAGCCGCGTGCCGAGTTCGGCGAAGTCTGCGCGCAGGTCGTCGCGCATCTGCTGCATAGCGCGCAGCAGCTCCCACAGGGTGGGATCTTGGTTCGGCGCGGTCACGTGAGCCCTCCATCGTGGCCCCACGCCATGCTTCAGTCTAACCTCGGGCGTCCCTGGGAACGGTTCGCCGACAGAGCGATCGCGAGCGGTGGAATACCTCTGGGCTGCGAGGAGGAGGGCCGTTGGGCTCGTTGCCCTACTCAGGCCGGAGGCGCCCTTCAGGGCCTCCGGCCCCAGTCGCGCGCCCGCACGTCGCGTCGAGGAGCCAGTGGGCAACGACCCGCTGTGACGGGTGTGTGTTGCTAGTCGAGACCATCCACCGAGACGGGTCACAGCGTTGATGACGGATCCGGAATTGGGAATTTACAGCCAAAGTTTGATGATTCAGTCTATTTAAAGACATTTGATCATCCTTCAGAGTGCGCAGTGCGTCGCACTTCCCTACGTTGAGAGCTGTCAGGCAGAGAATCTCTCCGCCTGCACAAATCGAAGGAAGTACCCCATGCGCACCATGCGCACAACGGCCACTGCCAGGACCTTCCTGATCGCCACGATTGCTGCAGCCGGTTTCACCGTCGCTCCCGCCCTCGCCTCCGCCCAGCCCGCTACGGGTAGCGCCCAGGCTCACATCGCCGCCGGGGCCCCCGGCAGTAACGGCGCCAACGGCGTCGGGACCCTCGGCGGTATCGGCGGCCTCGGCGGCACCGGTGGCGCTGCGGGTGCCAACGGCAACGGAGGCAATGGAGGCGCAGGGGGCAACGCCACCGGCATCGCGAGCGTCGGCGGGCTCGGAGGGACGGGCGGGGCCGGCGGCGCCAACGGCAACGGCGGCAGCGGCGGCTCCGGCGGAGCGGCCATGCTCGGCGGCACCGGCGGTAAGGGCGGCGTGGGCGGCGTCGGCGATGCCGGTGCCGGAATCCCCGGCGGCAAGGGCGGCAACGGCGGAGCGGCCATCGTCGGCGGCGGCCACACAGGCGGCACGGGCGGCGCCGGCGGCGCGGCCAGTCCGGTGTGCCCGGGCAAGCCCGGCGGCAACGGCACCGCCGCCACGCTGCTCGCGGACGGCACCACCGGTGCCACCGGCGCTGCCGGCAAGACCACTCTCCCCTGCTGAACATCTCCGGTGAGCGAGTCACCGCGGCAGGACAGGAAGCGACACCCCCGGGACATCGCGCCGCCCCGTGACTAATGGGTGATGACGGCCAGCCAGTGGAGTCCGAGACCTGGACAAGCGCCCGACTGAGATTTCTCAGCCGGGCGCTTCCCGTCGTACGCGGCCTGCCCGTGCACCCGCCCGTGCGGCCACGGAGCCTGTACCTAGCTCGGCTTCTTCCCGGTACTGAGGTCTTTGCTTCGGGGTGACCTGTCATGGTGGGTGAGGATAGGTCCGGTTTCGGCGATGAAGCCGTCGAGGAGGGCGGGGCGGTACTGCATTTTCTTCAGCCGGGTCCGGGTGTGTGCGGCGAGCTGGTCGGTGGTGCCTGCGGCCAGGTTGGCCAGCGTCTTCTTCAGATGGGCCCAGACTCCTTCCGCGGGGTTGAGGTCCGGCGCATACGCGGGGAGGCGGAAGACGGTCAGCCACTGCTCGCGCGCTGCCAGAAGTTCGCGCATCGCGGGCGTCCTTGTGCTGGGTGGAGTTGTCCCACACCAAGACGATCTTCGAGCCGAGCTGCTGGTGGGTTGCGTCCAGCAGAGCGGCGAAGTCCGACTCCCTGAACCCCTTCTTCTCGGTCTTGCGGCCGTGGTGAACGAGTACCCGGAAGACCAACCGGGTCCGCCCACCGGGCCTGGCACACACCATCCCGGCGAGCGAGACCCGCCCGGATCCCTTCCCGCTGACTCTCACCACCGGGGAGTGCCCACGCCGGGACCAGGTCCGCGCTTTCGGCGGGCGAAGACTCTGCCCCGACTCGTCCTCGAAGCACAGCCACGCTCCCTGGCCCCTCACCGCCTTTCCACGCGAGGCCAGACCTCCTTGACCCACGTCGCCGCTGCGTTCTCGTCACGCTCAGCAGCCCGGTGCACCGGAACCTGCACCGTGAACCCCATCTGATGCAGGATCCGCCAGATCTGCGCGTCGCTGAAGCGGACATGGAAACGCCGCGCGACCAGGACCGCCACCCGGGCCGTCGTCCACCTCTGGTCCTCCACCCACCCGTGCGCCGCAGGGCCCTGCTCCAGAGCCTCGCCCAGCTATGCCCGCCACGACGGTTTCATCCGCGACCGCTGGCCGGACGGCCCCTTCGAACGCAACGACTCCACGCCGCCCTCCCGCCATGACGCATACCAGGCATAGGCCGACTTCCGTGACACCCGCAGCCGACGGGCCACCCTCGGCGGCGGGACGTGCTGCGCGAACAACTCAGCAGCCTCAAACCGAACTTGCTCTCTCACAGCTCGCTGTTTCGGGGTCAGGCCACCCCCATCGGCATACCGCACACCACCGACATACACCCACAGACCGATCTACCGTCACCCCGAAGCGAAGACCTCAGAAGCGCCGCACCAGGCACGTGGGGCCCGCACAGCATCCGCACCGCTACGAGGCACCCAGGCGCTTTGGCAGGCCCGAATTGGATGCAGGCGAGGAGCGGACCGGTGTTGTCAGTGGTGCCGGTGAGAATGGGGCGATGACCTACGCCATACCCGTGCCACTGCCGTCCGCGCTCGTCGATCACCACGCGGTCGATCTGGAACGCAACTACAGTGACGGCTGGGGTGTGAGAGTCGACGACGTCGCCACCGCACCCTCCGGAGAGATGTACGTCCTGCACGGCGTCTACCGCGCGCATCGCGTGGACGACAACGGAGCCGATGCGGCGAAGACGGTGAACTTCGGCTACTCGCTACTGACCCGGTACGCCCCGGATGGCGCGGTGCTCGCCACCGCGGTCTCCGGGCAGAGCGAGTACATGCGCCAGGACACGACTCTGGGCGGGCCCACGACGGGGCTGGGCGAGGAGCTGTGGTGGGCCAAGGGCCTCTGCGTTCTGCCCGACGGGACACTCGCCGTCACCGCACCGAATGACCAGACCCATCTGGTCACCGCCGACCTCACGGCGGTGACCACGCACTACGGCGCGTCTCGCTGTCGGCACGAGGACGGCCCGAGCGACCCGTTCGCCACCTGGATCAGCACGACTCCGAGCGGCCGCCTGCTGTGCACGACCGGTGAGTACGGGGTCTACAACTACGGCAGCCTGATCGGCAACATCGTGTCGCTCGCCGACCAGCCCCTCGCCCCCTCCACGAAACCGTCGCTGCGGGCCCTGGCATCCATGGAGGCAGAACCCGTCAAGCACACCGAGGCCGACCTGCGGCCAGGCGTCCTGTTCCACGGCAGGCCGGTCGGCATGGACCACCGGCCGCGGCCCTCGCTGACCGAGCACCTCACCGCACTCGAACTGACCGCGACGCAGTACGACTGGCACGACGCCCGCCTCGGCCGGCCCGCGGTGGTCCGTGAAGACCTGTTCGTCGTCCCCGTCTTCGGCCACATTTACCGGGGCGGCAGTCGGGGCCAGCGGTTCGCCTTCATCCTGGTAAGCGACGAGGGCGAGTTCGTCGGCCAGCTCGGCGGCATGCACCTGCACCGCGACAGCCCCTTCACCGGCTTCTGCTTCGAAATCGCCGCGGACCCCGCGCGCGAGCGGATCTACCGCATCCCGTGCCCTGCCATGCTCGGCGACCTCGGCCAGGTGGAGGAGGACGCACTGCGTTCCTACGCCAAGGAGCGCGCCGCCCTCAAAAAGCAGTGGCAGCCGGTCAACTGGCACTGGGTCGATGGCGCAGCTCTACTGCACCGACTCTGATCACATGGTGCGGGGCCTCCCTGGTTCGGGCTTCACCAACTGGGGCCTGCTCGGGGCACCTCAGCCGCCCCTACGGGGGTGATGGGCGTGCGCCGACGCGAGGGCGGCCGCCGTGCATGCCGCATGCTCTGGCCGATACCCGTTGTAACCTCCGGCGTGCGCTTACACCTTTGAGCTAATCAGGGTGTACACGGTGCACAGGGTGGCATCACCCTGGACGAGCCCGGTTGCGCTGCCTCCGCCCGTAACGGCAGCCCCACCCCGTACACGCTGTTCGGCACCTTCATCGAGATGCTCGCCGAGGAGATGCTCCGATGAGAATGGGAGACAAGCGCCGGTTCCGGCGGGACCCGCTTGAGTACATCGACGGCCTCCGTCGCCGCAGCACGACGGGAATCATCCAACTGCCCTGGGGTGAGTACTGCGTCAGCGACGCGGACCTGGCGCACAGGCTGCTGCGCGACCCGGAATTCCATGCCGGGAAGTCGGACTTCTTTGGTGAACTGCTGCCCACGCGAGAAGCTCAGGTCGCAGTCGGTCACGCGGTGAGGGACGTTCTGCGGGCGGGCGTGCCGCAGTACCAGGCCGAGTTGGCGCGAGCCGTGACCGAGATGTCCTCGACCAGCCGGTGGCCGGAGAGCGGGAACAGGCTGGTGCATCGGTGTGTGGCGGGCCTGCTGCTGCACCCCGTCTCCACTCCCGCTGCGACCCGCCGGCTGGCGGACCAGGCCGCGCGTAGAGGCGTGGTGTTCCACGCGCCGCGGATGTGGCAGCGCGTCCGGGCAGAGGTCTGGCGCGCCAGGTTGGTAGCCGCCCTGACCGAGGAGGTGCGCCAACGCCGGGAACATCCGGTGGGCCAGGCGCGCGATGTGCTGGACGCTGTGCTCGGCGCCTGCCCGCCCGCGGAGGTGAGCGACCGGGCGGTGGCCGAGCTGCATGTGATGATGCACCGGGCGATCGTGGTGCCTCTCAGTGCCTCGCTGGCCTGGTCGGTGCTGCTGGCCTGCCTGCACCACACGGCGGACTCGCCGTGGCCCTGGCCTGCTGACCAGGTGGTACGTGAGGCGCTGCGACACCGTCCGATGCCGTGGATGCTCGCCCGTGGCGTCCCGTGCCCCGTCGAGGTCGGCGGGGTGGCCTTCCAGGCCGGGGACCTTCTCTCCGTCAGCCCGTATCTGACACACCACGACGAGCAGCAGTGGAGCGACCCCGACGCGTTCCGGCCCGAACGCTGGCAGGAGCCCGGCGACCACGGATGCTTCATCACGTTCGGCGCGGGCCCCTTCACCTGCGCCGGCGCAGCGGTGGCGCAGACGCTGCTCACCGAGTCGCTGACCGCCCTCACCCGCGACACCCGCCTGAGCGTCACCGGCGGTGATACCCGCGCGGCCATGGCCGAGGGCAACGTCCCTCGACCGTTCACTCTGTGTCGGACGCCCATGCCGTCGAGGACCGGACACAACACCGGAAGGAGGTGATTGCTCATGACCGCAAAGATGCGACGTATCTTCAGCAGCAAGAACAGGCCCAGCAGGCGCTGGTACTGGTACTGAGCGCCCCACACCATGCGGCCCGGAAGCCAGAGCCTGGCTTCCGGGCCCACCCACGCCGACAAACGCTGCGGATCTGAAGGAACACTCCAACGGCAGGGCACACGCCCCGGGCCTGGCCGATACGCGGCTGATACACAGCTGAGCGCCTACGGACGCCCCACTTCGCCGAAGCGGAAACCGGCATCGCGCAAGGTGGCCCCGGTGCGTCGGCGCGGCGCACCGGTCCCGCCTGTCTCACCGGTCTCTCGCCGGTCCCACCGAAGGTGGTCACGATGCTCCCTGCCCCCGCACACCCAAAGCGGCGCCGCCGTACCGTGCTCATCGCGCTCGCGGCCTCGACCGCGGCCATGGCGAACATGGCGGCCGGCCCTCTCGGCTGGGCCGGCACGCAGGACGGCGGCGCTCCCGACGACGTCACTCCCCACGGCATCACTCCCCGCAACGACCAGCCCTCCGCCGGTGCCAGGAGCGCCGGGGACCGGCTGTTGCCGTACCTGGGCAACGGCGGGTACGACGTGCGCTCGTACGACGTCGGCTACACCTACCGGCCCGGGACCACGAAGATGGACTCCTCCGTACGGATCCAGGCCACCGCCACCCAGGCCCTGTCCCGGTTCAGCCTCGACGCGGCCGTGGACGAGATCAGGACGGTGACCGTCCAGGGCCGGCCCGCCCGCTTCACCGTCGACGAGAAGGGCGAGAAGCTGGACATCACGCCGCAGCAGGCACTCGACAAGGGCCGCCCGTTCGACGTGGACATCGCCTACCGCGTCGACAGGAGCGACAACCGGGCCCGCCCGGGCGACCCGACGAGCCCGGCACCGCGCTTGACTCCGTGGGTGAACAAGAAGGACGGCTTCGTGCTCTTCGGCCAGCCGGACCGGTCACACATGTTCTTCCCCGCCAACGACTACCCCGTCGACAGGGCCCGGTTCACCTTCCGCATCACCGCACCCAAGGACCTGCAGGCCGTGGGCATCGGTACGCAGCGCTCACGCACCACGAAGGGCGACGACGCCACCACCGTCTTCAGCACCCGCGACGAGGTCCCCACCCATGTCGTCCAGGCCGGCGTCGGCCACTACAAGGAGATCCGGGACCGCGGCCCGCGCGGGCTGCCGCTGCGCAGCTACATCACCGCCGACGCGTACGAAGCCGCCAAGCCCCTGGTGAACGCCATACCCGGCCAAATGGCATGGATGGAGGAGGAGTTCGGCCGGGAGTTCCCGCTGGAGACCTATGGTGTGCTGGGAGTGGCCGACGGCTACCTGGGCGTGGCCCTGGAGACGGCGACCTTGTCCACCTTCGCCGTCGAGGGCCTCCAGGGGGAGCCGGACCTGCGCGAGCCGACCATGGTCCACGAGATGGTGCACCAGTACTTCGGCGACGAGCTCAGCGTGGCGAACTGGGACACCAACTGGATCAGCGAGGGGCACGCCGAGTACTACCAGCTGCGCTACAACGTGCACAAAGGCTGGCGCGACTGGGACACCGTGCTGAAGCTGCGCTACGAGTTCGACCCCGAGGGACGCGCCGCGTCCGGGCCCCCGAACCGGCCCAAGGAGGCGATCGACGCGCTGGTCGGCGGCAACAACGCCGGCGTGCTGATGCTCGCCGGGCTGCGCCACCAGGTCGGCGACGCCACCTTCAAGAAGATCGAGCGGACCTTCTTCGACCGGTACCGGGGCAAGGCCGCCGACACCCAGGACTACATCGACGTGGCGAACGAGGTCAGCGGTCGCGACTTCACCTCGTACATCACCAGCTGGCTGTACGACGAGAAGACCCCGCCCATGCCGGGACACCCCGACTGGGTGGCGCCGGAGCCCCCGAAGGACTCGTGACGGCATCATGGAGTCCCCGCCACCCCCTCGAACAGGCCGGAGACGATGTCCCACGCAGCCTCAGCCGTCGGTGCCGGCGCTTCCGCTCCCGCTCCCGCGTCCGTCACGATTCTCCTCGTCGAGGACGACGAGGTGATCCGCAGGTCGGTCGCGATGGCTCTGGAGCGCTACGGCTACCACGTCATCGCGGCCGGTGACGGTCTGACCGGACTGGAACTGTTCCGGGAGGGGCGGCACGACCTGCTGCTCCTCGATGTGATGCTGCCGGGGCTCGACGGCATCGGCCTGTGCCGCCGGATCCGGGAGACCGGCACGGACCCGATCCTGATGATGTCGGCACGCGGCGACGCGCTGGACGTCGTCTCCGGTCTGGAGGCGGGCGCCGACGACTACGTGGTCAAGCCGGTCGACACGGCCGTGCTCGTGGCCCGGATCCGTTCACTGCTGCGGCGGACCACTTTCACGCCGGCCGCCGCGGCCACGGGCGGCCGAGCGGACCAGGCGGGCTCCCCGGGCCGCCTCGACCAATCAGGTCAGTCCGGTCAGTCCGGTCAGTCCGGTCAGTCCGGTCAGTCCGGTCAGTCCGGTCAAGCCCATCAGCATGCCCGGCTCGTCTTCGGGGAGCTGGCCATCGACACCGGCGGTCTGGAGGTGTCCCTGTCCGGAGTGCCGGTCGCGCTGGCTCCCACCGAGCTGCGGCTGCTCCTTGAGTTCGCCGCGAACCCCGGCATCGTCCTGGACCGGCAGACCCTGCTGCGCAACGTGTGGGACTACGGCTGGGACGGCGACACCCGCGTCGTCGACCTGTGCGTGCAGCGGCTGCGGAAGAAGATCGGAGCCGAGCGGATCGAGACGGTCCGCGGCTTCGGCTACAAACTGCGGCGCTGACATGGGCAACGTACGATCCCTGCTGCACTGGCGCTCACTGCGCTGGAAGATCGCCCTCCTCGTGGCCGTCGCGTGCGGCGCCATCGCACTGACCGTCGGCCTGCTGGTGCACCGCAGCACCTACGAACGGTCCGTGAACGACGGCGCCGCCAAGGCGTACTCCGTCCTGGACACCGCTCTCGGCTCGACCGACCCCGACGACGCGAGCGGTCTCGTCCACGACCCCGCGCAGATGCCGCCGGAGCTGGTGCGGGAGGCACGGGCCCACGGGCAGGCCCACGTCTTCGACGAGAGCAACCAGTACCGGCCGGAGATGTGGGCCTCGCGGAGGCTGCCCGACGGCCAACTGGTGGCGGTCTCCGTCGACATGACTCCCGACCAGCTCAGCCGCGCCGCGCTGGACCGGCACATGTGGAAGTACTCCCTGCTCGTCCTGGCCGTCGTCGTGTCCCTCTCGGCCCTCGCCGCCGAACTGCCCAACCGGAGGCTGCGGCAGGTGGCACGGACCGCCCGGCGGATCGAGACGGGCGACCTGGACGCCAGGACGAGGATGCGCGGCCGGACCGGCGACGAGATCGCCGAGATCTCGGGCACCGTCGACTCCATGGCCGACAGCCTGCGGGACCGGGTGCTGAGCGAACAGCGTTTCACCGCCGATGTCGCCCACGAGTTGCGTACCCCGCTCATGGGTCTGGTCACCTCCGCCGAACTGCTCCCGGAGAGCGAGGCCACCGACCTGGTCAGGGACCGGGTGCGAGTCCTTCGTACCCTCGTCGAGGACCTGCTGGAGATCTCCAGGCTGGACGCGGGCGTGGAACACGCCGAGCTGCGCCCCGTCGACCTCGCCGAGGCGGTCCGGGAATCACTCGCCCGCACCGGCCTGGAAGCGCGGCTCACCGTCGACAACGCGCCCGTCGTGGCCGAGACCGACCCGCGCCGACTCGACCGGATCCTCGCCAACCTGGTCATCAATGCCCACCGGCACGGCAGTGCGCCGGTGGAGGTCACCATCGAGGGGACGACGATCGTCGTCCGCGACCACGGCCCCGGCTTCCCCGACAGCCTTCTGACGGAAGGGCCGCAGCGCTTCCGCACCGGCACGGCGGAACGTGGCCGTGGCCACGGTCTGGGGCTGACCGTGGCCACGGGCCAGGCGCATGTGATCGGCGCGTCACTGGGCTTCTCCAACGCCGCCGAGGGCGGAGCCGTCGCCACGCTCCGGCTGCCTTCGACCGACGCGACGCATACGCGAGGGGACGCGGCGGACATGCGGCGGAACGCGTGACGGGTACGCGTGACCGGAATGCGTGACAGGAACATGCGCCAGGACACGCTACCGAGCTGATACATGACGGATGACCGGCCGCGCGGTACCGGATCCACGGCGACAAGCTTGCGGAGATCTCCCCCGGCCACGGTGGTCGACGTGCGAACGCCGCACGTCAATCACTTGGGAAGTGCCGCCCCATGCGCCTTGTCCGTGTTCCTGGCCTGCGTGGTCCCCGCCAGGTGAATCCAGCCCTCCTCGCCGCCGGCGCCATGGTCCTGATCATCGTGGCCGTTCTCGGCGCCGCCCTCCTGCCCCCTTCCGGCGCCGACGACTCCGGCCCCGGATCGACCGCCGCGGGGTCGGTGAACTCGTCCGCCCGGTCACTGCCCTGGCCGCGGGAGGGGCAGACGAGCGTCCTGGTCGAGGGCCTCGGCGCCCGTGGTGAGCTGGGCACGAAGGGCACGCAGACACCGGTGCCCATCGCCAGTGTCACGAAGGTCATGACGGCGTACGTCATCCTCCGCGCCCACCCCCTGCGGGCGGGCGAGAGCGGCCCCGACATCACCGTCGACCAGCAGGCAGCCGACGAGTCCGTGTCGCGTGTGGAGTCGAGCGTGCCCGTCAGGGAGGGGCAACGGCTGAGCGAACGGCAGTTGCTCGAACTCCTGTTGATCCCCTCCGGGAACAACATCGCGCGCCTGCTGGCCCGCTGGGACGCGGGCTCGCAGAAGGCGTTCGCCAAGAAGATGAACCGGGCCGCCCACGCCCTGGGCATGCGCCACACCACCTACACCGGCGCCAGCGGCCTCGAGCGCACGACCACCAGCACATCCGCCGACCAGCTGAAGCTGGCACAGCAGGTCATGCGGGACGAGGTGTTCCGGTCCATCGTCGCGATGCCCAGCACCACCGCTCCCGACCGGCCGGGCCGGATCTCCAATTCCAACGCGCTCCTCGGCACGGCCGGTGTGATCGGCGTCAAGACCGGCTCCAGCACCCCCGCGGGCGGCAACCTGATGTGGGCGGCCACCGCGCCCGACGGCGGCGGACGTGACCGTCTGGTCCTCGGAGTCGTGCTCCGTCAACAGGCGGGCACCAGCCCCCAGCAGGGCCTCCAGGCCGCCTTCGCCCACAGCAGCGCGCTGATCAAGGGTGTACGGCAGTGGCTGAAGACCACCGAATCCGGGACGCGGTGAGGTCGCGGTGGCAACGACGCTCGACAACCCTCCCGTACCGCCGCCGCACTCGCCCGAACCCGAACCCGGGCCCGAATCCGTACCCGAGCCCGGCACAGACACCGGCACGGACACCGGCACCGGCACCGGCACTGGCGTCTGGCGACGCGGCCGGATCGTCGCCGCCCTCGCAGTGCCCACCACACTGGTGATGACGGCCCACGCCCACCTCCCCAACCGGGTCGGCCACCTCGGCAGCCTCGTCGAGACCTTCCTGCCCTGGACGGGCCTGGCCGTGCCGCTCCTGCTGCTGTGCGCGCTGGTCCGCCGATCGGCGACGGCCGCCGTGGCCGTCCTGTTGCCCGCGGTCATCTGGTGCTCGCTGTTCGGCGGGATGCTCGTCGACAAGCGGGCCGGCGGCGGAGACCTGACCGTCGTGACGCACAACGTCAACGAGCACAACCCGCGCCCGGCGCGCACGGCGCGCGCCCTCGCCGCCTCCGGCGCCGACGTGGTGGCCCTCGAAGAGCTGGGCGGCACGGCGATACCGGAGTACGTCAGGACACTCGCCCACGCCTACCCGTACCACTCGGTGCAAGGCACCGTCGGCCTGTGGAGCAAATACCCGATTGCCGATGCCCGGCCGGTCGACATATCGCCCTGGGTACGCGCCATGCGCACCACTGTCCGGACCCCGAAGGGGCCGGTCGCAGTCTTCGTCGCCCACTTGATGTCGGTCCGCTTCACCGCCTCGTCCGGTTTCACCACCGACGACCGTGACGCCGCGGCGCGTCGCCTCGGCGCCGCCCTGGGTGCCGAGACACTCCCCCGCACGGTGCTCATGGGTGACTTCAACGGCACCTTCGAGGACATGGCCCTGTCCGCCGTCACCTCACGGCTGCGCTCGGCCCAGGCCGAGGCGGGCGCCGGGTTCGGCTTCACCTGGCCCGCTTCGTTCCCGGTGGCGAGGATCGACCAGATCCTGGTACGCGGCGTGGATCCGCGCTCGTCCTGGACCCTGCCCGCCACCGACAGCGACCACCTTCCGGTGGCGGCGACGCTGACACTGTGAGCCCCCCAGTCCACCGGCCCGATGGGCCGTGGTGGCCAACGCCTGGACCCAGATCCTGCCGCGCCGGGCACCACAGGCCGTCGACGGGATCAACCCTGCCTTCGATCTCCCCAACGGCGTACGGCAGTTCCTCGTGACTGCCGACCGGTGCCTGGAGCTGCTTCGCCTACCTGTGCCATGTGGTACCCAGTGAGGGACCCAGGACCAGGACCGGGGCGTCTTCTGGCCCGTCAGAGCGGTATTGCAGGGTGTTCATCGGTGTCTCGCTCACCCGTCCGACCGTCTCATCAGTCACGAAAGCCCCCATGAGCGGGGGTCTGGCTGTAGCTGTTTGACCAGATGGAAGACCTCCCGGGCAGCGTAGCGTTTGAGGCAACGAACGATTTCGCGTCGGGTCTTGCCCTGACGGGAGTTCGCCGCACAGCTGCGGCCGGACCGGTTCCGGAACCCTGCGGAGCACCTCTTGATCAGTAATCTGCGAGTCGGTTCGTTTATGCGCCGAGGTGAAGATAGGCGGCCCACAACGATGGGGTCCGGAGCAGGGCGTCACGCACGGCTCGTACGGCCCTGTTAGGGAAAGGGCGGATCGGCTGACATCCAGGATGCCGTCCTCGTTGCACAGGGCGGCATAAAGGTCGTTGGCGACGTTCACGGCGAGGGAATCATCGATTTCCACCCTCTTGTCATGCTGTGTCCTTGTGTGAGCCCAGCGCCTGAGGCGAGTACTGGCGCCGATGGAACACCGGTAGCGCTTCCCAGGCGGAAGCAATACGGCCATGGGTGGGCACGAGAGTGCTGTCCGCGATGAGCACGGCCCCAGCGAGGTGCCAGCGCGTGGAACGGCGCGATGTCATCGATGACGCGGCCCGCGGTCACTTCAACACCCCGAGCAACAGGCCAAGCTGCCGCATCGTCAGGTTGGTACGCCAGTACACCGCAGCCATCAACAGCCAGCCCGCCAAGGGCGGAGCCCACTCCCGACTGCCCCGTACTGGCGCCCTTCAGATGATTGGTGCGCGTTCGCGGCGGCGGCAGTGAGCGACCGCAACACCATCGAATGGGCCAATGATGGGCGGGCCGCACACCTACAGTCGCTTCCAGCGGAGGAAATTGATGATGAAGCGGATTTCCTCTCGAGTCGGCCACGGTTTAACTGCCTCTTTGAGGATCTTGACGGTCCGGTCCCAGTCGAGCGGATCGAAGTCTTCCGTCTCGCACAGCTCGATATAAGCTTGACTGGCCCGCCATGTGGCAAGCGCGTTGAGTATCCCGTTGACGCTCATAACGGGGGCTGCCCCGACGCCTGTGGCGGCTATCGCTGCCATGATAAATCGCTGCAGCAGCTTCGAACCGACTCGATAGAGACCGCCTCCCACGAGGACGGCGGCGGGGACCTTTAGGAAGAAATCCCGTTCCAGTCCATGCCCGGACCTCTTGTTTATCGCTGCCAGCATGGCGGTCCATACGCCACTGAGTACTGTCAGGTCGGCAACGGGCGCGACGACTAATGGGCCGGTGGCCGCAGCGGCGATCACCGCAGTGGCCACGATGTCGTCGTAGTCCTTCTCGGCCATACACACCCCCCAAAGTGCCCGGCTCTGCAGCATCGATCGGCCGAGCCTCGACAACAGCGTCTCGGCACGCCTAGTTCCAGTCAATCCTTTCCCGTCGCGCACAAATGTTCCCAGCACCCAAAATCCATGGCTGGTCCAACCAGGGTGGAGAGGGCCGAGTTCGATGAGGGGGCGTTGGTCAGAATGTCGCGGGTGGGACAGCCGGCGCCCGGGCTGTGTTCGCGCCGGGGGGGGGCCGACAGCACGGGCGATCAGCAGGCCCCGGGTGCAGTGCCGGGCGGAGTACAGGTGCTCGATGACGTGGCGGATGAGGTGCGGCCGGGTTTCGGCGTAGTCGACCACCAGCAGCAGGTCGCGGTTGGTTTCCAGGCCGCTCAGGTCCGGGGGCTGTACCCAGTCCGTGTACCCGCCGCGTAGCTGGCCGGTGATCCATTGAGCCGTGACCCCATCAACCCTGCTAACCCCTAGGAAATATGACGAATTGCTCGGCGCGGCCCTTGCGGCGGATCCCGAGCTCCTCGAAGCGGCGTCGGCCATTGACCATCAATCGCCGGTGCTCGCCCTCATCCCCTCGGATCCGCGCCAGAGTCGCCAGAGCGATCTCGCATTCGCCGACAAGGACAGCATGCTTGATCTCCTCACCAAGCCGCAGACTGCGCTCCACATTCGCGCTGGCCAAATCGCATAGTCGGGTTCGCTCAGCGGCAACATCGGACCTCAACGCCCGGTTCATGATCGCCAGTGCAGCATCGCCCGAACGATTCCCGATCCGCTCCTCGTCGCCGCCGCGTTCCTCCTCTTCCAACAAGGCGGCAAACAGACACTCCGCTTCTTCGAAATTCTCCAACAGTAGGGCCGCGTACCCGAAATCCAGCTTTGCCCCTCGTGTCAGCGACTCGTCCTCACATCGGCGGCCGTATATCGCTGCCTGCTCAGCCCAATGCTGTGCTTTGGGACCATCATTGGCATCCCGGGCGATGCCGGAGAGCGATCGTGAGGCATTGCCAGCCCAGCGGGCCGCAACACGTGAATCGCCGCATCGCTGGGCCGCCTTGAGTCCTTCCAGACAGTAACGCTCCGCCTCAGGGTAATCACCAAGCTGGAGCAGAGGCCACGCTATCGTTGACGCGCAAAGTTCGGCGATCGCCGAGTCGCCCCCGACGAGTTCGGCTACCTCTAGTGCGGACTTCCCCCAAGCGACGCGCTCGCTCAGCGCATTACGGAAGCCCAGAAATCTGGCCAGGGCTCCCACCGCTCGCACATAGAGCCAGCATTGCTCGAGGTCGTCGCCTTGACAGCATTCCCGCGCAACTGCCAACGCCGACATAATGTCGACTCGGTCTGCTTCCAGCGTGGCGTTATCGCCCGCGTTGGCTATCACCTCCCGCATGAGGTACTGCATACGCCGCATGCGGCACTCCCTATCGAACGTGCGATCAGGTCCATCTAAGACCGCGCGGGACACCACTCACTCCCACCGCGCGACGATGTCGGTGTTGATGAAGTACCTCGTCAGTGGGTGCAGCGAGTACCGCGCTTCGCGGCCTCTTGTCATGACGAGCATGGATCGCTGCCCCAGTCTCGCGGTCGCTGGATAGAACTCGTCATCGATCACGTTTGCCGTGTGCTGAATCGCGGATGCAGTCGGGTTTCCTTCGAAATGTCGCATGGCGACCAGCACCTTGCGGGCCGGGCCATCCAGCTCATCCCAAATCCGCCGGAACAGGAAGCTGTAGAACGCGTAACTCAGATCATTGAATCCGGCTTCCTCGATCACTCGAAGGACTTGTTCCACCGGCTGGTAGTCCATCTGTCCACTGATCAGCTGCATTGCCAATGGCGCCCCGCCGGCCACGTCTCGGATGCGGGCCAGCGTGTCAGGGGCGGCGCTCATCAAGTTCGCGTTGTTCTGGTGCTCAGCAGTCCTCGTAAGAAAGGCGATTCCGTCCTGCCGCGACAATCCTCCAATATCCACGGAGAACGCGCACTCGCGAAGGATGGAGTAGCGACTCGTGATAAGAATCTTGCCTCGCCCAAGAATTTCGATCAGCGAGGCGACCAACGCGTCACGATCTGGCACGGTTTCCAGGTTGTCGAGCACGATAAGCACTTGGTTATCGATATCGGCCAGCCAATTCCTGACAATCTGCTCTTTCGTCGCCGTGGATTCGTCAGCGCTCCAGGCCAACTGCGAGTGCCGAAGCAGATCGTCGATGAGTGCGTCGAACGAATAGTCCGAAACTTCGGTGCGCACTACTCCCTCTCCAATGAACCTCTCGGTCTGGGTACTGCGCCAGAAGATGGTGCTGAAGAGGTTTTCAGCCGCCAGAGTGCGTACGGCTTCCTGCGCAAGCGCTGTCTTCCCGATACCCCCCATGCCCTTAATAGTGATGAGCGGAATCTGCGGATTTTTCAGGGTGGCCAGAAGCGTGGCCAAGATCTCGCGGCGCCCGACAAATTCGACCAGCGGAACCTGGGCTGCAACTTCCTGACCCGCCTTGCCGAAAGTGGGTGCGGCCGAACTTCGTGGTGAAGACTGACCAGTTGGAACGACCGAGGCTCGCTCGGGACCGGTATCGGTCACCTCGACCAGCGGACGGCCGCCACCCGCCCCCGCTCCACGGCCAGCCAGGGGTGCGGCCTGGTCCGCGCGTTTCAGCTCGTCCCACGCGGCCGCCACGGGTGCCGATTCCCCAGCCCATCCGGCAAGAACTCGTCCCACGGCGGTGAGCTGGTCGAGGTCGCGGGGCGTGGACGCGCCCTTCGCCCAGGAGTTCACCGTCTGGATCGGCACCCTGGACTGCTTGGCCAACTCAGTCTGGGTGACCCTGACTTTCGTCACCGAGGCCCGATGCGCCGCCTGGTCCCACAACCGCGCTAGCTCGGCCAGCACCCTGGACTGCGTACCCACCGGTCGAAACGGAGTGCCGACCATCGCACTGTCTCCCTCCCGGATCCGACCCGGATAATCCCGGAACCCGGTTCGAACAGGAGCGTAACCGCTCACACCCATCCCGGATCCGCAAACCGTTCAATTCGCCGCGGCCGCGAACTGTGATGGGACTCGAACACCGGCACCCGGCCGGGGCCTATCTGACGAGGAACCAGCCCTCATGACGCGAACTCGAAGTATCACTCGCCGCCTCGGCACCACCATCGTCTTCGCTGCCGCTCGTGGTGCCGCCACTGCTCTCGGCAGCAGCCTCATCGCCCTGGCAATCTGGTACAACACCCACCACTGAAACCACCGGCGGACTGGGCACCTGAACCTGCTGCGCAGCAAGCCCGAGGGGCGGCACCTCTTCCTGCTGGGAGGGGTGCCGACCTTTACCAAGCCCAGGACCTCGATCTTCCGTTCGAACGCCGGGCCTCGGATCGCCGGAACCTCCTCACTCATGCCCACCATGAACCCTGGGGTCAGATCACAGCCCCTACGAGCGGGGTCCTGGCTGTAACTGTATGACCAGGTGGAAGACCTCCCGGGCCGCCTCACGGCTTCCCACTTCCTGACCCAATTGCGTATCCACTCCCAGCACCACCTCCCCCGCAGGGCGACGACGACGGGTCTGCGGAGCAGGGGGCGTACTGGACAGGGTCGAACTGGATTACCCATTCCCTCTGTGGTCCGACGGCGCGTCGCGTTGCCGGCACTGGGCCGCGTCGGGCGGTCAGAATCGTGAGGACGCCACAACGAACGGCAGGCCCCTGTCGGGACACGCCCCGCCCGCCCGGCACCGACAACGCACCATCCCCAGCCCACGGCCGGCACTGTGACAACGGGACACATTGATCAGAGATGTCAGGAGTCAGGCCCCGAGCCCGGTACAGCACCCATCCATCCTCCCGCCCGCCACAGCAACCCCACCCAGAAACACAGAGCATGCTCAGTCCCAGCCCCTGGGACACCCTGAATGTGACTCCGGCCGATCGATACGCGGCACGCTGGCTGGCACTTCGTTCAGGTCGCTTCATGACCGGTGTGAGACCTCACGGCTGCGTGCGCCACGAGGGCAGGGCGCCAACGTGCCGGAGATCGAACCGACCCCCTGCGGGTGGCCCCGCGCAGGCTCCCCCCGTTGTGGGCACTCGACTCGTTCGTGGAGCCGCAGCCAGATCGGAGACCCGACCTCGCCCGCCGAGGAACGCCGAAGCCCCTGCGAGCACTTGCCCGGCAGGAGCCTCAGTGACCATCACGTGTCACAGCCCCTATGAGCGGGGTCCTGACTGTAATTGTCTGACCAGGTGGAAGACCTCACGGGCCGCGTAGCGTTTGAGGCAACGCGGGATGGGCACCGAGGGCAAGCGTGCTGTCCTGGGCACGTAGGCAGGGCACTGTGTCAACGTCCCCTGTTCGCGTGCCGCGCTTTCGGACTCACACAGCATCGAAGCGGACCCGTCCCAATCTGAGGAATTCGGCGGTGAGGCGCCGGAGAGCAGCAAATTCAGCCTCGGAAAACGCGGGGTTCTCGCACGGCACATCCCCTGCCACTGGAACCGCATGGGGTTCACCGCCCGCCAGCAAGCCATCTGGTCACGCGCCGCCCGAGAGGCGGTGATCGGAATTGGCTGAAGGGCTCCGCCGAACAGCAGCAGCGAGGCCGGGCCCGCTTCTCCGACACCCCTGATGTTCTTGGTGGCGAAGTCCCGGCACGGGAAACCGGAGCCGCGCGTAATCTTCCCGCGTCATCCGTAAGTTGGCGCTGCGCACGCGTGATCAGGGTTGAGTGGGGAACTCGTCTGTCGGCGTAGCCACCGGAGTCGCCTGTGGCTCGCCGTTCACCGGCAGGAGAAGACAGATGCTGGCATTCGTGGCGGCCGTGCTCTTCGTCATCGCCTTCGTCATCCACGCAACCGAGACGTCGACCGAGGCGGTCTTCAGCCCAACGAGTCTCATGCTCGTCGGGCTTGCCCTCCTCGCCGTGCACTCTGGCGGCGTGGGGGCCGGATGGTCCCCTCGAGGTCGCGGACGCCGGCGCTGAGCCAGGTCTTCGGGCTCCGACCGGTCTGTCAGACCTGTGGCCGAGGACCCGGACACCGTTGTCGCCATGCCGCGCGCGAAGCGCCCGCTGAATCCGAACCGCCGCACGCGCCTGCTTGAGCGTGGCGCTACTGCACCCGGCCCTCGCTGGTCTCTGCTGTGTCCTCTTCGGGCAGGTGCACGTCGTTGACAGCGATGTTCACTTCGACGACTTCGAGACCTGTCATCCGTTCCAACGCCACGATCACGCTCTCGCGCACGTCCGCGGCGACCTCGGTGATGCTCACGCCGTACTCCACAACCACTTCCAGGTCGACGGCGGTCTGCTTCTCGCCGACCTCGACCTTGACACCGCGTCCCGCGCTGGCGCGTGCGCCGGGGACACGGTCGCGCATCGCACCCATGGCGCGGCTGAACCCGCCTCCCAGGGCGTAGATTCCGGACACCTCACGTGCGGCGATCCCGGCGATCTTCTCCACCACTCCGTCCGCGATGGTCGTCTTGCCGCGGGTCGCCGCCAGCGCCCTCGCTTCGGTCTGCAGCCTCGCACCGACGGCAGCGTCGGGCTCGCCGGGTTGGGACTTGGGCTGGGTCTGGCTGATCGGCTCCGTCACGCGAAGCCACCTCCCTGGGGGTTCACGGACTTCCCTACGCAGACGACCATCGGCCGCCGCATGTCGTACCAGCCTCCAAGTACCTTGTGGCGCAACGGATATGCAGTCCAGGTACCGCTGAACCTGGCCGCCGTCCAGCCCTTGAGACCGGGCGGCTTCCGGCCGCCTGCTGGGGCGGAATGAGGGCTACCCTGAGGTACGGACGTCCTGGACCCCGGCGGACCTGTTGTTACTCAGCACAGATGACCGCGGGGAACGGGCCCTCTTCGTCCGATCACCCGGTGCATCCCCTGGAGGAACGGAACGGCCTCCTTGTCCCGGTGGACAGAGTGCCGGACCGTCCGTTCGCCTGCCTCCACCGCATGTATGCCCTTGCCGGGAGCACCCCCAGAGGAGCCGGGAGTCCGGCCACAACGCATGGCTCTGCCCGGCAGGTCTCTGGAACGAGGTGTCATGTCCCTACCGCAGTTGAACGTCTACCGGCACGGCCGAAGGACCCGGGCTCTGATCACCCTCGCCGGCGAGATCGACCTGGAGACCGTGCCGCTCATACGCACAACCCTCGGACGATGCCTGCACGATGGCGTGCGCACCATCGACGTCGACCTCACCCCTGTCACCTTCTGCGACTGCAGCGGCCTCAACGCCTTCACCCAGGCGTTCCTGCGCACCGCCGCTGCCGGCGGGACGCTGCGCCTGCATTACCCGCCTCCTGTGCTGGCCTGGATGGTCGAGCTCGCCGGTTGCGGCTTCCTGCTCATGGGGCTTCCGGCCGTTCCCGGGCCGGCTTCCCTCCCTGCCGTCCTCCCCACCACCGTCCCGGTCCCGCTTCCCATGGCGGGCTTCGAGACGTTGCACCGCCTCGCTCCGGCCGTCCCCGCTGTTTCGGGCGGTGTGCTGTGATGGCCTGGCCCCGGCGGGAGCCGTCACGGGCGCCCGTTGGCGACGAGTCGTCCGACATGGCCGGGGTGCGGCTGCGGCGGGTGAACCGCTGGCTGGCGGAGGACATGCGCCAGGATCTGGCGGATCTGTACATGGCTTCCTGTGAGACCGGGCCCGAGGAGGAGCACCGCAGTCGCAGCCGGGAGGAGTTCCTGAGCCGTCTCACCGGTGACATCCGCCGGCCGGGGTTCGCCATGGTGATCGCGGAGACGGACGGCTTGGTGGGCTGCGCCTTCGGATTCCCGGTCCACGGCGACGGCTCCTGGTGGCACGGCTTCGACGGTGCGCTGCCGCGCAGTATCGAGCAACTCACTGAGTCCGATGGTGTTTTCGCGGTCACCAACGTCCTGGTCCGCCCGCATCCGCAGGACCAGGACCTGGCCCGACGTCTGCAGGAACGACTGCTCGCCGACCACCAGGCGTCGCTCGGCACCACCTTGGTGGATCCGGCCGATCACCCGGCCCTGAATGCCTTCCGGTCCTGGGGATGGCAGGACATCGGAGAGATCTGGCGGCCGGGCCTGCCCACGATGTTCCGCGTGCTGGTGCTTCCCCTCGGAGAGCGAACCGTGGAGCGGCTGGAGGGACTGGGCCATCACGCCTGGACCCGGTGGCCCGGGTGACACCCAACGGCCGGTCGTCCCGGATCCGCGTACTGGTTGCCGAGCAGGCCGCCCGACGGGGTGCCCGGGTCGGCGTGCTGGATGTGTGCACCGCAGCGGTGACCTCGCTGCCGGTCGGCGGGGCCGGGATCTCGGCCATGTCCCGGACTGCGGCGAGCCATCCGCTGTGCAGTACCGACGACATCAGCGAACGGCTGGAGGAGCTGCAGCTCGCCCTGGGCGAGGGGCCGTGCGTGGACGCCTTCACGCACGGCACGGCCATCCTGACGCCCGACCTGCGGACCGGTGAACTGCAGCACTGCTGGCCGGTGTTCGCCGATGCGGCTCTGGAGGCCGGAGCACGCGCGGTCTTCGCGCTCCCCCTGCAGAATGGGGCGATCAGCCCCGGGGTTCTGGACCTGTACGCCCCGGTCCCGGTTCGATTGGGCGCGGAGGAGCTGGCCGACGCACTGGCTTTCGCTGATCTCGCGACGCTGGTCCTGCTCGACGCACGGATCGACGAGACAGGTGGGCCGGCCGATGACGGGGCGCCTAAAGAGCACACGGAGGACTTGGGCGGGTACCGGGCGGAGATCTCCCAGGCCACCGGCATACTCACCATCCAGCTCGGCGTCGGTATCGACGAAGCCTTCGTCCGTCTGCGCGCCTACGCCTACGCCCACGGGCGCCGGCTCACCCTTGTGGCCGCCGACGTGGTGGCCCGCCGGCTCCGCTTCTCCCCCGACGCAGAGCCAACCCAGACCGACGAGGATGTCTGACTCTCCCGCTCGATCCGATGAACGCACACTGCGCCGTACTTCCCGCCCTGTTACGGCAGGACTAGTTTCTATAAAGGGTGTTGACGATGAATGAGCGACTCCTGGCCAAGACCTTCGTCGAGCTGGCGGACACGTTGGTCGCCGACTTCGACCTGATCGACTTCCTGCGCCTGCTGACCGACCGCTGCGTGGGGATGCTCGGGGCGAGCGCCGCCGGAGTGCTGCTCGCGGACCGGGACGGCGAACTCCGCGTGATGGCCGCCTCCGACGAACAAGTACGCCTGCTGGAACTCTTCCAGCTCCAGAACGATGAAGGCCCCTGCCTGGACTGCTACCGCACGGGTCTTCCGGTGACCGTCCCCGACCTGCTCACGGAGACCGCCCGCTGGCCCCGCTTCGCCGCGCAGGCCCGGCTCCACG
>NZ_BMNG01000027.1 GCF_014646335.1 Streptomyces lasiicapitis | reverse complement strand
ATCCGCATCCTTCCCTGGCCCTCCGCCGCCGCCATCGGCCTGGGCCTCCTGGACGCCCTCGACCTCTACGACCCCGTACGGGAACGCACCCAGCGCGGCGAACGCCTTCATCCCACCCAGCACCAGCGCGTCACCGACGCCTTCGCCACCGACCGCCGCAAACCCCTCTGGAACGAGAACGGCAAGGAACTCAAGCCCCAGCTCTTTCCCCACCAGCTCTCCGAATGGCTCGGCATCACGCTGGCCACAGAAGGCCGCGCCGCCCGCCTCCTCTTTTCCCGAATCACACCCGCCACCACCCCGGCCAGGACCGACGAAGCCAGGCATGTGAACGCGGAGGATCTGTTCACCGGCGCCACCGAAGACCGCTACCCCGACGTCTTCGGCCTCCTGCCCGAGGAACAGCCCACCCCCGAGCACTCCCTCAATCTGCTGCGCCGCCTGCCCCGCCACAGCGTCAGCCTGTCCCATGAGGTGAAGGACAACACGACCTTCCTCACCGAACTCCTCGCCACGGCCTGAGCCATCTCCGCTCTGGCCCAGAGCCGTCCGCTGCGGTGAGGCTGGAAGACGGTCTTGATGGGAGGGTGCACCGGCAGAGACACTTCTACAGAACTGTAGATAGTGCGGTGGCGAAGTTTCGTGCCGTCTCGCATCCGCACCGGCACTTCGTCCCTACTCCGTCCTGGGAGCGCAGACCTGATGTTCGGCTTGAGTGAACTCGCCTTGATCCTCGTGATCGTCGCAGTAGTCGTAGGCGTCAAGAAGCTGCCAGGGCTGACCCGTTCAGCGGGTAGGGCGGCCCGCATCTTCAAAAGCGAGACCAAGGCGCTCAAGGAGAAGGACTCGGCCTCTGGATCACCCTCCGGCCTGGGGAATGTTGTCCCGGGCAACGTGGTGGAGCGCGAAGAACCCCGGCGTGCTCCTGACGGGATCTGACCATCGCTGCGTGGCGTGTATGCCCCGGAACTACAGGTGTTGGGCGATGGCGGGCATGAGGTCCTGGAAGGTGCGGCCTGCGGCCGGTTCGCCGATGGCCTTCATGTCCCAGCCGGACGCGGTGCGGTGGACCTTGGCCATGATCTGGGCGGTGTGGGTGCCGCCGCTGGTGAGGGTGTAGCGGGCCAGTTCTTGTCCAGTCGTCTCGTCGATCAGGCGGCAGAAGGCGTTCTGGACCTCGGTGAAGGTCTGGCCGGTGAAGGAGTTGACGGTGAAGACGATCTGGTCGACGTGCACGGGGACGCGGGCGAGGTCGACGAGGATGGCTTCGTCGTCGCCGCCCTGTCCCGCGCCGCCTACCAGGTTGTCGCCGGTGTGACGGACCGATCCGTCGTCGCTCGTGAGGTGCTGGAAGAAGACGACGTCGATGGGCTGTCCGTCGGCGAAGAGCACGGCGGAGGCGTCGAGGTCGATCTCGCCACGGCCGGTGAACTTCGCCATGAAGCCCTTGCGCGGGGCGGATTGCCAGCCAAGGCCCATGCGTACGGCGGTCAGCGCACTGCCGTCGGACTTGCTGAGGTTGATCTGCTGGCCCTTGGTGAGGTTCACGGATGTCATTGAGGCTGCCTTCTGTCGTGGGTTGAGGCCGGCTAAGTGTGGAGTCACTGCGGGTGGGGTGGGCTCGCGGAGAGCTGTTTGCGCAGGTAGGGGAGCATGCCGCGTTCCAGGAGCCCTTTCTGCCAGGCGTTGCGGGCCTGCTCTGCTGCTGGATTGCGGACGGTCAGGTACGGAGTTGATGTGACCCGTCGGCGTACCGCTGTGGCCAGGAGGCAACTCAGACCTACGCCTGCGCTGACCGCTGAGGCCACGGCGCTGATCCCTCCTGCGGTGACGAGCGAGACGGCCAGCTGGCCTTGAGGTGTGACCAGATGGAGGACGTACCCGAGGAACAGGAACCCGACGGCCGCACCGGCGGAGATGAGGGGGGCGAGCACGGCGAGGGCAGGCAGGAGTGCTCCGGCTCCCAGACTCGTTGCTGCTTTGGGCGGTTCGTCGTGACGCTGAGAGGCGGGGATCACCGCGACGCGGGCTCGCAGGTAGGTCTGGTATTCATCGGCGGCGGCCGCGGTGATCTCGTCGGCCGCCGCCCATGCCTGGGCCCGAAGCCGACGCCTGCCGTGCGCGGTCGGTGCCTGTTCCAGGGCGGAGCGGACGTCGGTGACATCCAGGGCCAGGTTCAGGACCCACGCGAAGTCCGCCCGGTCCTCCGGGCGCAGGTGCGGCGGGTGTGTCACATCTCTTCCCGGCGATGCTGGTGATGGCGGTGAGGTACCGCCTCGCGGCCTGCGGGTTTGTCTCCGCCGGGCCCGCCTCCCGGATCCACGGGCCCGGCGGAAACTTGCCGAGTGTGGCTCAGAGGGTGACGCCGAAGTCCTGGGCGATGCCCGCGAGGCCACTGGCGTAGCCCTGGCCGACGGCGCGGAACTTCCACTCGTCGCCGTTGCGGTAGAGCTCGCCGAAGACCATGGCTGTCTCCGTGGAGGCGTCCTCGGAAAGGTCGTAGCGGGCGATCTCCTGGTTGTCGGCCTGGTTGACCACGCGGATGAAGGCGTTGCGGACCTGGCCGAAGGACTGCTGGCGACTCTCGGCGTCGTGGATCGACACCGGGAACGTGATCTTGTCGATCTCGGCGGGTACGGCTGCGAGGTTGACCTTGACGACCTCGTCGTCGCCCTCTCCCTCACCGGTGAGGTTGTCCCCGGTGTGCTCCACGGAGCCGTCCGGGCTCTTGAGGTTGTTGTAGAAGACGAAGTGCCCGTCGGAAGCGACCTTGCCGGAGTCGTCGCACACCAGTGCCGACGCGTCCAGGTCGAAGTCCGTGCCGGTGGTGGTACGCACGTCCCAGCCCAGACCCACCAGAACGGCGGTCAGCCCGGGGGCCTCCTTGTTGAGCGACACGTTGCCGCCCTTGGACAGTGAAACTCCCATGCTCTTCTCCCCAGTTGAGTGGACAAGGGCCCGGTGCCACAGCCCTCGAGCGCTAGAATCTACAGCAATGTAGAAGACTTGGGGTGTGCGACGTGCGGCCCCCTACGGCTGAATTCAGCCTTGTTGACCACCGGTTGCCCGTCAACGGATCAGTACGATGTGGCGCGCGCTCCGGAAGCACGGAGGTGCCGCGGCTGAAGGGAGCTGAGCATGATGGACGGCGGACGCGGGCAACCTGGGCCACGGCATCGGCGGCGCGGGCAGGGTGAGCTGGAGGCGCTCGTCCTGTTCTCGCTGCGCCAGGCCGACGAGGCGGTGAGCGCGGCCTGGGTCAAGGACCGTCTTGGCGGTGACCTCGCGTACACAACCGTGATCACGATCCTCACCCGGCTGCTTGCCAAGGGCGCGGTGACCAGGGAGCGTGTGGGCCGGTCGTTCGTGTGGACATCGGCCTCCGACGAGGCAGGGCTCGCGGCGCACAAGATGCGCAAGGTGCTCGACGGCGAGCATGACCGAGAAGCGGTCCTCGCCAGCTTCGTCACGGCCCTGTCGTCGGACGACGAGCGGGTGCTGCGGGACCTGTTGCGCGACACCCATGCAGGGCGGGAAGACTGACGCCTCATGGGGGTCTTCATCTTTCTGCCGCTGGTGCTGCCGCTGACGGCCTGGCCGGTGGCACGTCTGGCCGAGCAGCGGCTTCACCCTCGCCTGGCGACACGGCTGTTGACGGGGGTCGCCGTGGTGATGGCGACCTGCAGCACCGTCAGCCTGGGCCTGCTGATGGTCGTGGGCACGGCGCAGCTTCCCGGCAACCCGCTGCCGGACGGCTGGTCGGACCCGGAGGTGCGCGAGGCCGTCCCGGGCGAGGAAGTCGTCGGCAAGGTGGCCATCCCCGTACTCCTCGTCGTGGCCATGGGGTGCGGACGCGCACTGTGGCGGCACCGCCGTGTTCACCGACAGGCCCACCAGGCGCTGGACGGGATGCGGGCTACGACGGTCGTCGTGCTGAGTGACGGTGTGCCGTACGCATACGCGCTGCCGGGCGGCAGGACGCGCGACCGGATCGTGGTGTCCGCGGGCCTGCTGTCCTGTCTCCAGGCGTCGCAGCGCCGGGCCCTGTTCGCCCATGAGCGGGCTCATCTTGCCGCCGGGCATCACCGGCACCTGCTGGCGGTGCAGCTGGCCGCCCGCGCCAACCCCTTCCTGCGCCCGCTGTGCACGGCCGTGTCGTACACCACCGAGCGGTGGGCCGACGAGGAGGCCGCCCAGACCGTGGGCGACCGCAGGACAGTCGCGGTCGCGATCGGCAAGGCCGCCCTGGTCTCCAAGGGCGCCCCGACCCCAACGCTCGCCGGCCTCGCCGGGGTGGGCCCGGTCCCGCGTCGCGTCGCGGCGCTGCTGGGCCCGGCGCCCGCCGCGCGCAACTGGCCCTCCCTGTTCACTTCGGTGGGGCTCGCGGCCTGGGCCGCGGCGGTGGGAACGGTCGCCTCGGCCATGTCCTCGGCCAACTCGGCGGTGACGATGATCCTCATCCTGCACGCGGCGACACCCTTGTAAGGCATCCCCCAGTCGTCGTGGTCGTCAGCACACAGCCCCAGGTCCTCCAAGCGAGCCAGTGCGGCGCCCGGTCAGTCGCGGCCCTTGAACCGTTGGAGCGCAGCCACACCCGCAGCGGCCAGGGCGACCTGGACCGCTCATTCGATCCAGCCGATGCCCTTGGTGTCCGACACGCCAAGACCAGCGGCGACACCGGTGCCGACCAGTGCCGCGGCGATACCGACGGCGATGGTCCACAGCATGGCTGTGTAGGTGTCAGGAGGCGTCTATCGGTGACTTCTGATGGCAGTGGTGGGGCTGAGCTGTGCTGGATATCGGTGAGAGTTGAAGTCGCTCATGCGTGCGGGAGCGGCAGTGCGGTCAGGCCGGTGTGGGTGAGCGCGATGCGGACTGGGTCGCTGGCGATCTCGGCCGTGGATCATGAGGGCCAGCCGACACTGCCGTGCTTGGGTCAGGCGCGGGCGCCCGCGCCGGGCTCACGCCAGGCAGCGTCGATGCTGGCGTATCGAGGGAACTGCTCCTGCAGCGCCATCAGGCGCAGCAGGCGGCTGATCGGAGCCTGGTCATAGACCACCCGTGTCCATCGGCCCGTGGCCCGGCTTCGGGTCCAGGCAACGCACAGGTCGCGCAGGGGGCTGCAGTCCATGAAGGTCACCCGGCTGAGGTCGACGATCAGCCAGTCGGCGCCAGTCGTGGCGGCCGTCCCGCGCAGCAGAGTGGCGAAGTCCAGCGTCGTGGCCAGGTCGAGTTCCCCGGCCGGGCAGACCACCCGACAGTTGTCCAGTTGTGTGGGCCATTGGTCTTCCACGCTGATCTATCTCCTCAGGGCACTACCGCATGAGCAAGGCCGTGCGGAGAAAGCCCGGGGCATAGAAGCCGCAGCCCCAGCCTAGAAGCGATTCCATGACGAGCGGGCGGGCCAACCTGACCTGGCCCCAAAACCTCACGCAACGCCCGTACTTGCCCGCGCAATGACGCTCGTTGCCACAATCGGGCCGTTTCACGGGTACCAGTTGTCCTGCCAGTCCGGGTGGAGTTCGAAGGGTGCTGCCAGTGCCTTCAAGGTCTGGAAGGCGAGTGTGGATTGGAGGGGCCATGCGATTCCGTTCCGGCGCTCGTTCGCGATGCGCTCTTCGCAGTGCGTGACGATGTCCCGCAGGATGAAGAGGTCGTGCAGGAGCTGGGCTCGGCAGGGGCAGCCGCAACCGCGCTGGCGATTGCAGGTCAGTTCGTGGAAGAGCTCGGCGTCCCGTCCTTGTTCGTCCAGCCTCTTGTGCAGGAACGAGGCGAGTTCGGTGAGGGTGTCCACGTGTCAGCTCGCGGTGGTGCGTTCGGCCTGGGCTTTGGCGTGGGCGAGGCGGAAGGAGTCGGTGCCCGTCTCGATGATGTTTCCGCCGAAGGTGCGCCGGTCGACGATGGCCGCGCTGAGCCGCGGATCGGTGAACGTTTTCGTCCATCCGCCGAACGATTCGCTGGAGGCGATCGCGACGCTGTTCTTCTCCTCGCGTTCGGTCAGGACCTGGAAGAGGAGTTCGGCGCCGCGTTTGTCGAGTTCCATGTAGCCGAGTTCGTCGATCCCCAAGAGACCGACGCGCCCGTAGCGGGCGATGGTCTTGGTGAGCTGCTTCTCGTCGGCGGCCTCGACCAGCTCGATGACGAGCTTGGTGGCCAGCACGTATTTCACCCGAAAACCCTTCATCGCAGTCAACGCGCCAACGCGCAGGGCAACAGCCAGCCCGGCGACCAGCTGCTCATGGCTCATGTGGCGGGCCAGCAGCAACACTTCGATCAGTGCCTTGGTGCCGTCCTTGTCGCCGTGTGCCGCTCTGGCCGCATCCCACCAGTCGTCGTGGACCGGGGTGAAACGGCCCGCTGAGCGGGCCTGTTCCAGCGCGGCGGAGCCGGGGAACGCGCCGGGCTTGCGGATCAGCGCCTCCAGGTAGTGGTCCAGGACCAGGCGGGAGCCGCCCTGGGCGCTCAACCTTTCGTGCCGGGCCACTTCCCGGCCGTCGTCGAAGACGACCAGCTCGGAGGCGTGCAGCAGCACCCGGACGGTTCTGCCGATCAGCCGGACCGGCACCGAGTAGCGGTTGTTGCGGACCGTGGCCTGTCCGTAGCGTTCGACTCTGGGGGTGAACCAGCGGCTCGTCTCGAACGGCAAGACCGGCAGCGGCTTCAGCCGTGGTTGTTCCAGGGCGAAGTACTCGCCGATCGTCTTCGGCCTGGAGCGGATGCGCCTGCGCTCGTCCTGCAGGTCCCACTGATCGACGAGTTCGTTGAGCTCCGCGAGCGTGGCGACCTTGGGAACGGGGACGAAGCGGTTGCGGCGGAAGTAGCCGATCTGGCCCTCCACTCCGCCCTTCTCATGAGCCCCTTCGCTACCGGGCCGGCAGTAGAAACTCTCGATGCCCCAGTGCGAGCGGAACGCGATCCGCCGCTCGGGCTCCGTGCGCTGCCGGGAAAAGCCCAGCACCTGGGCGACCGCCGCCTTCAAGTTGTCGTAGCGGACCTTGCCGCGCGGCGCCCCGCCCAGCACGTTGAGCGCGTGCACGTGCCCTTCGAAGAACACCTCCTGCCCGCAGGACGCGAACACCCGGTGAACCGCCTTGCCGGAATACCACAGCCTCAGCGAGAACAGATAGCAACGGGTCGGCTCCCCGGCGAGCACGATGCGGACGGCCCCGAAGTCGACTTCCGCCTCGTCCCCCGACGCATGGGCCTGCGGGACGAACATCTCCTCCGGCCCGCGGCCGGCCTCCCACCGGATCACCTTGCGCCGCCCCACCACATAGACCCGGACCATCGCATACGAGATCGCCGTCGCCGCGTGCTCGTCCAGCAGCCGGTCGAAGATCCTCTTGATCGTGTGCTTCTGCTTCGGCGGCGCGTCCCGATCCGCCCGCAACATGCCGTCGATCAGCGGCTTATAGGGATTCAGCCGCGACAGACGCGGCGCCTGCTTCTTACGGGGCTCGGGCCAGCTGGAGTCCAACGCCTTCCGGATCGTCCGCCAAGTCGACCCGTACCTGTGCTCCAGAGCCCCCACGACAGACCGGCACGGTGGGCACGGCGGATCGCCGCGTACAGCTCGACCTTGGACGTCAATATGCGCATTCCGGCCCCCAGCGGAAGAAGCACCCCGATCGTCCCACCGCAAGGCTCCAAGTGCCTTCAAAACTGGGTGACATCACCCTTCACGGTACGAAGCCGCCTCCCGAACCCAACGACAACCCCTCCCCGACTCACATACATAGCCAACAGCTTGCCGATCCGCTGGCGCCCGGGCAGGACCAGGCGTCCCAGAGCTCCGATGATCAGGCCGATCAGGATCGCGCTGATGACACCCGAGATACCCATCTCATCGTCCCTCTCATAGATGATTCGCCCTGTCACGCGGGACCGTCACTAAGGGCCTGCCCCACGTGCCTAGAGCGGCGGGCCAGTGTGCCCACTCGTCGTGTGACCCACCGGCCCGCAGTAGGTGGGGCGTTACTTCGTCGCGGCGTTCAGCGCGCCCAGCGCACGTACTCCAGCTCCGCCAGGGCTGCCACCGTCTCGATGCCGAACGCCTCTTGGAGCAACTCACCGTCACGGTCTGACACGCCCTTCAAGGCGGATACCGGCGCGGCGAGGACCTCCGTGAGCCCCTTGCCTACCCATGCCTTATCCACCACTTTGCCCAGATTGATCGTAGCCATGACGGACCTCCTGGAAGGCGAAGTCGGCACGGAACAGAGGCGCTCCTCTGGCTTCTACGCGAGTGTAGAAGTTCGCGGCAAGGGGCCACGCTACGCCGGGTATCGTCAACTCGCCGCCCATTAAGTTCACTTGATCTGCGGCGTGTGCGACACCTCGCCCGAGGTGGAGCGTTGAGCAGGTACCACTTTCTCTCCGCCTTAGTTTCTACACGGGTGTAGAGTTCGGCGCCCGACGGCCCCCCGAGCTGATTCTGGAGGCGGGATGGGACGGCACCGACGTGGCTCGCATGCCCGGAGATCCGCAGCCGGCTGGCGTCGTGGCCTGCACTGGGGCGGATGTACGTCCGCCGTGGTCCTGCTTGCGGCCCTGGGGGCCGGCGTGTGGGCCTATCAGGATCTGAACAGCAACATCCACGGCGCCGATGTCGACGCCAAGTTGGGCGGCGACCGCCCCGCCAATCTGAGCCCGGGTTCGAAGAACGTCCTGGTCGTCGGCTCGGACAGTCGTGACGGCGACAGCGCCGAGTACGGCAGGGGCCTTCAGAGCATGCAGTCGGACACGCTGATGCTGGTGCATCTCCCGGCCAGCCGGGAGTGGGCAACCGCCGTGTCCTTCCCGCGCGACTCATGGGTGAAGATCCCCTCCTGCGACCAAGGCGACGGCACCCATTCCGCCGCTCACCACTTCAAGATCAACGCGGCCTTCTCGCTCGGCGGGAGCACAGGCGACGTAGGCGGCGCGGCGGCCTGCACGATCAAGACCGTGGAGGCGAACACGGGCCTGCGTGTCGATCACTTCGTCTCCGTGGACTTCCAGGGCTTCAAGGGCATGGTCGACGCCCTGGGCGGCATCGAGGTCTGTCCGAAGCAGTCGATCCACGACAAGAAGGCCCATCTAGACCTGGAGGCGGGCTGCCAGAACCTACGGGGCGAGAAGGCGCTCGGCTACGTCCGCACCCGCTACAGCGTCGGCGACGGCTCGGACATCGGGCGCATCGGCCGTCAGCAGGAGTTCATGGAGGCCCTTGCCGAGAAGGCGCAGTCCAAGCTGGCCAACCCCAAGGCGCTGTACGGCTTCCTGCGGTCGGTCACCGAGTCGCTGACCACGGACAGGTCCCTGGCCGGGATAAAGCCCCTGTACGGGCTCGCCTCCGAGCTGAAGGAGATCCCCGGCGACCGGCTCACCTTCCTGACCGTTCCGAACTACCCGCGCCAGGCCGACTTCCCTGCCGACAAGGCGAACGTAGTGTGGCAATTCCCGCAAGCTGCCGAGCTGTTCACCGCTCTGGCCAGGGACGAGGAAGTCGGCCGGGCCGAGAAGAAAAGACTGGAGAGCGCGTCCAGGCACCCGGTGTATGCCTCGTCCGTTCGGGTGCGTGTCCTCAACGGGACGGACAGCCCTGGGCGCGCCGCGGATGTTGCGGAGCGGCTGCGTGATGCGGGCTTCACCGTCACCAAAACCGGCAACTCCCCAGCCGGTACCCGGATCACGCGGGTGAGCTACCCGGAGGGCATGGAGGAGCGCGCCGAGCAAGTCGCCTCCCGCCTCCCCGGTACCCGTGCTGCGCAGGAGGAGGACGCACCGCGCGGCCTGGTGACGGTGACGGTGGGCGAAGACTTTGACGGCGTGCGCTGACCCCCGCCCTGTTCCCGCCCCGGCACGTCCGGGACGGGTAGGGGCGTGCCGCAGCCTCACGGCCACGGCAGATGTGGGGCGCCCCTCAGAGGTCGAACTCGTGCGGCGGCAGGTCGAGCGTGTAGCACGCCTCCCGCACGACGGCCTGCTCGTCCTTGTCGAAGTCGCCGTCGGCGCCGCCGATGACGATGCCGATCTGGATCACGGCACGGGCCTCGGCGGGCTTCTTCTTCGCCTTGGCGATCTCCTGGAGCACGCTGACCTTGCCGAGCTGGAAGTCGGCGGCCAGCTGGTCGAGGTTCATCTCGAACCGACGCTGGAGGTCCTCGGAGGGGAAGTTGCGCAGCACCTCGTTGGTGAGGATGAGTTCGGTGACGCGTTGGCGCTCAGAGGGGTCCACCGAGCCGTCGGCGGCCGCGACCAGGGCGCACATCGCCATGCTGGCGTCCCGGAAGGCGCCGCTCTTCAGGTCGTTCTTCTTCGTCATGAGCTGCGTCTGCATCTGCGACGCGGATTCCTTGAGCCGGTCCCACAGGGCCATGCCTGCTCAACTCCATACGTGGTGAGGAGCGTCGTCCGGGCCGCTGGGAGCGCGGTCCGGACAACACCTAGCTTCTACAGCAATGTAGAAGCTAGCAGGAGTGTGCCCGGCATCCCCCTGGCGCGCTCACTGTTCACTCTTCCTCCGCTTCCTCCTCGCCCTCGAAGAAGTCTCCGACCTCGTCGACGACTTCGGCCGCGACCATGCCGCCGACGACACCCACGGCGAGCCCGGCCGCACCCGCGGCGACGGCAGTGCCCACACCGGGGCCCGAGCGGTGATGGCCACCGTGTCCGTGGCTGCCGGACCCATGCCCATGGCTATGCCCGTGGAAGTCGTGCCCGTAAGCGTCGCCGTGCCCGTACGACGCCCGGTGCTCGACCATCTGGCGCACCCAGCCGTCGACGATCGTGTTCCAGTCCTGGTCCTCGGCTCCGTCGCAGGCGACCCTGAAGCGGGTGACCGCGTCGTGGCCGGAGGAGAAGTGGCCGCCGCGCTTGTCGGCTTCCAGGACGACCTCCATTTCGTCGCGGTGGGCGAGGAAGGTCACCTCGATCTCGCTGAGCGCGTGCGCGTATTCGGGGGAGACGGCCAGTTCGACCTCCTGGTAGAAGGGGAGTTGCTGGCCGGTGCCGCCGATGTGGCCCAGCTCCAGGTCGGCGGTTTTGAAGCCGAAGCCGAGCTGGCCGAAGGCTTCCAGGATCGCTTCCTGGACGGGCAGTGGTGCGATGGACAGCGCGTCCAGGTCGCCCTTGTCCTTGGCGCCCGCCACCGCCAGTTCGGTGCGCACGCCCAGGACGATGCCCAGGTGCTGTCCGTACAGCTCGGTGATCGGCGTCTCCCAGGGCAGGGTGATCGCGAACGGCTCGCTGTGCTGCTGGCCCTCGCCGAGCCGGAAGCCGCCGCCGACGATGAACCGGTCGAAGGCCACATACCCCTCGCGCTCGCCGCCGTCGTGCTCGGCCTCCACGCGCGCCACCAGTTCCAGGGTGATGTGCTCGACGTTGACGTCGGTGCTGCCGCCCTGGAGGTTCACCTGCCCGCGCAGCGTCCCGCCGGGCCGGACGGCACCGGGCTTGAGGACCGTGTCCACCGAGGGGCCACCCACCCCGAGTGATCCGAGCAGTCGCTTGAACACCATCGCGGCGTTCACTCCTTACAGTTGATCGACGAGTCGTCAGGAACCCTCATCTACAGGGCTGTAGAAAGAGGATAGGGCGGACTGGCCCGGCCGTGGGCACGCGGCGTGAACACGTACTCCTGATGACGTACGCGGGGTGCGGATCGGCCCCCCTGTCGTTCGGCACGCACCCCCTCCCAGCCCCGTTCTCCCGCGCCCGCATCGCATCGTGTGGCCCCTGTCCCGCACCGCCACCTGTTGCTGTTCGGTTGTGCCGTCGGAGGTTTCCCACGCGCGGATCACTGGCGCTCGGCGTCTGGCCCGCCAGGCTCGTGGTGGAGTCCGGCGGGCCCGGGGCAAGTGCTGTGCAGGAGTCAGGCCAGGGCCTTGATCCACTCGGTGATGGTGTCGGCGTACTGCTGCGCCATCGGTTCGTGCATGGTGTGCGGCGCGTCGAGCGGGGTGAAGGTGACAGGCTGGCCGGTGGATTCGAGCAGGCGGCGGGCCTGGGCGGCCTGGATGTCGGTCATCGCGCCCATGAGCTGGCCCGTGTCCGGGTCGGTCATGTGGAAGTGGTGCGTGAGCAGCACCGGGGCCTTCACCTGGGCGAGCATCGTGGCGTGATCGCAACCGGCGTTCGCGGTGTCGTCGGCCCACGACTGGGCCCATTCCGGGTCGTACTCCTTCAAGTGCTGCACCGGGGTGGGGGACGCGCCGGCTTCGGGGTTGCCTTCGCCCATCATGAAGCCGATGCCAGGGTGCAGGAATGCGGGCAGCTCGTGCGGGGCGGCCTTGACCATGCCGGCCCAGTCTCCGATGGACCACTGGGGGCCGAGCCACTTGGCCCACAGCGCGAAGATCGGTCCGAGGGTCTGCATCATGCCGGGCCCGTACGGCGGGGCGGCCTGGGAGGAGAGCAGCGGCGGGTCCTCCAGGATCACGCCGCGGACCAGGCCGGGCTTGCCGTAGGCGGCCACCCAGGCGGTGATCACTCCGCCAGAGGAATTCCCCGCCACGATCGTGGGGCGCTGGATCACCAAGTCGATGAACCGCTCGACGTCGGCTCCCCAGATGTTGAGGTTGTAGCGGCCGGGGGTCCAGGTGGAGCGCCCCTGACCGCGCAGGTCGACGGCGAACACCTGGAACTCGGAGCAGAGCAGCCCGATCGCTTCCTCGTAGCCCCACCAGGACTCACCCTGCGCGGGGATCAGCAGCAGCGCGGGGGCGCTCGGGTCGCCCTCGGCGATGTAGTTCATGCGGATCTCGCCCAGGTCCACCAGCTGCTCGGTGAAGCGGTGCGGGACGAAGCTGTCCGCGCGGTCGGCGGCCTCGGACATGCCCATGTCGTACTCCTTGCACAGTGGCCGACAGCCCCGAGGTGAGCGGGGCCACCAGCTGTCATCCTTCCTTCGAGCCGCCTGATCGGCGACCCGGCAACGACCGTAGGTCGGATATCGGTCAGGTACGGTCCTCAATCCTCGTCGAGATGGCATTCCTTCCCATGACGCGTTCGAATCTCCACGCCCAGCACGTGCTGTCGAACCGCCGAAGGCGAGGCCGAACGCATGCGCCATCTGCTGGAGCGGGCGGGTGCGGCGGTACGGCTCGACGTGCGCGGCGGCTGGCGGGTCGCGGGACTTGCGCCCGCCACGGTCGGAGAGCCGGCCCGCGAACACCGCGTGGCTGTCCACGAGTTGACCCCGCTCTTCTCCTCCCCTCCACACTCGCCGCCGTGCCCCGCCGAGGCCGGGTACTCCTCGCCACGGCCGTCCCGCTCGCCGGCCGCTGTCCGAGCTCGCACTGGTCTCCTGCGCAGTCGCCCATCTGCTGGGCGGCGCGATCCTGGAGGACGGAAAGTACGCGCGAGGCGAGCCGATGCCCGCGCTGCTCGGGATGCCGGACTTTTCGCAGTTGTGGACGTCCTGAGCCTGGCCTTGGGGGGCGGGTGCGGCACCCGGCCGGGGCCGTGACCGCGGTGATCGCCGTGATGCCGCTGTCCTCGCTGTTCGGCCCGCTCTTCGGCGACGTCCAGCGCTGGATCGCGGGCGCGGCCCCCGACCGCCGCCTTGGAAAAGCTGACGCAGACCTCCGACGCGAGCCCGGAGGCAGTCGGCTCCCTCGGCGCCTGGCCCCCGCTCGCACTGATGGCGGCGCGCATCGTGACGCCGTCAGCCTTCACCACCAGTGGCCAGCTCGATGCGACGCGTGACGGAAGGCATAGCCCCTGTCGCGCGGGTTTGCCATTCCTTTACAGTGGGTGTAGAAGCGGGTGCCGCGCCGGTGCCCACTGATCTTGAATGACGTACGAGACACCAGAAGGAGCCACAGACCCGCGATGGGTGAGCCTCCCAGTACCAGCCGTGCCATTGCCTGCCCGCAGCCAGAGGTTGAGGGAACGGGGGTGGCACGGTGACCGAGGTCCTCCTGTTGCTCCTGGCCCTGCTGCTCACACTGGCCTGCGCCGTCTTCGTCGCCGCCGAGTTCTCGCTGACCACCATCGAGCGCGGTGACCTGGAGCGGGCCGCCGAAACTGGTGAGCGAGGCGCGCACAGTGCGCTGAAAGCCGTGCGACAGCTGACCTTCCAGCTTTCCGGCGCCCAACTCGGCATCACGGTCACCTCGCTGGTGATCGGCATGCTCGCCGAGCCGTCGCTGGCGGCGTTGCTGCGCGGGCCGCTCCAGGCGGCCGGCCTCGGTGTCGCGGCCTCACCTGTGGCCACCGTCCTGGGTGTCACGGCCTCCACCGTGATCCTGATGGTCGTCGGCGAGCTGGTGCCGAAGAACTGGGCGATCTCGCGCCCGCTGGCCGTCGCCAAGGTGGTGGCCACTCCGCAGCGCGGCTTCACCGCCGCCTTCGGCCCGTTCATCCACCATCTGAACAACACCGCCAATCGCTTCGTGCGCCGCTTCGGCCTGGAGCCCGCCGAGGAGCTGGCCTTCGCGCGCACCCCGGAGGAACTGGTCGCGCTGGCCCGGCACTCGGCGGCCGAGGGGGTCCTGGAGGCCGACTCCGCGGAACTGTTCGTGCGCACCCTGCACTTGAGCGAGCTGACCGCCGAGAACGTCATGACCCCGCGCGTGGACGTGCGCGCCCTGGAGGCACACGCCACCGCCGCCGACGCGGCGAACCTCACCCACGCCACCGGCCTTTCCCGCTTCCCGATCTACCGCGACAGCCTGGACGAGGTCATCGGCACCGTCCACATCCGCGACATCCTCGCCCTGGACCCGGACAAACGGCAGCTCACCCCGGTCACCGACCTGGCCAGCGAGCCACTGCTGGTGCCCGACAGCCTGCCCGCCGACCGGCTCCTGGAGCGGCTGCGCGCCACCCGCACGATGGCGGTCGTCATCGACGAGTACGGCGGCACGGCGGGCGTGGCCACGGTCGAGGACATCGTGGAAGAAGTCGTCGGCGAAGTCCGCGACGAGCACGACCCCGTAGAGGCACCTGACCTGGTGCCCGCCACCCCCGGCGAAGACGGCCGCGCGGTGTGGCAGGCAGACGGCGGCGTCCGCGTCGACCAACTCGGAGCGATAGGACTGGCCGCGCCGGAGGGCCCCTACGAGACGGTGGCCGGGCTCATCGCCACACGCCTGGCCCGCATCCCGGCCGTCGGCGACACCGTCGACCTCAACAGCTGGCGCCTGGCCGTCGAGGCGGTCGAGCACCACCGTGCCGACCGCGTCCGCATCACCGCACCGGCCCACCACGCCGATACAGCCCTGGAGCAGGCCCGATGACCACGATCCAGCTCCTCATCGGCGCTCTGACACTGCTGACCAACGCCTTCTTCGTCGGCGCCGAATTCGCCCTGATCTCGGTACGACGCAGCCAGGTCGAGCCCAGGGCCCAGGCGGGCAACCGCCGTGCCCGGAGCACTCTGTGGGGCATCAAGCACATCTCCGCGGTGATGGCCACCGCCCAACTCGGCATCACCGTCTCCTCGCTGGTCCTCGGCGCGGTCGCGGAACCGGCCATCGCCCACCTGCTGGAGCCCGCCTTCGAGGCCACCCACGTCCCGACCGCCCTGGTGCACCCGATCGCCTTCGCCATCGCGCTCACGGTGGCCACATATCTGCACATGCTGATCGGCGAGATGGTCCCCAAGAACATCGCGCTGGCCGCGCCCGTGCCGACCGCGCTGTTCCTCGGACCACCCCTCGTCGCCCTCACCCGGGCGCTCAAGCCCGTCGTCTTCGGCATCAATGCCTTCGCCAACACCCTGCTGAAGCTGCTGAAGCTCGAGCCGAAGGACGAGGTCGAGGCCGTCTTCACCGACGACCAACTCGCCCGCATGGTCATGGACTCCAGTCAGGCCGGACTGCTGTCGGCAGCCGACGGTGAACGGCTGCGCGACGCCCTGGAACTGGGCACCCGCCCGGTCGGCGAGATCCTCGTCCCGGCCGCGCGTATGCGCACCGTCGACGACACCATCACCGCGGCCCTCCTCCAGCAGGTCGCCGCGCAGGCCGGCTTCTCCCGCTTCCCGGTCACCGGCACGGGCGGGGCCCTGCTCGGCTACCTGCACATCAAGGACACCCTCGGCGTCACCGAGCGGGACAAGCCCTTCCCGCGCACGGCGCTGCATCCGCTCACCCGGGTGAGCATCGACACCCCGCTCGACGACACCCTCACCGCGCTGCGCGCCATGGACAGCCACCTGGCCGCCGTCACCGGCGACAAGGGCACCGTCATCGGCTTCGTCACCATGGAGGACGTCCTGTCCGAACTCGTCGGCCCGGGCCCCGCCCTGGCCAACACGTGAGCGGCGGGTCACACGCACGAGGGTTGAACGCGCCGTAAGGGGAGTGGGAGGGTGCTGGGAATGTCCAGCATCCTCCCCACACCCACAAACCAGGTAAGACGCGAAATCTGGGTCCCGGGTTCCTTCAGGAGGGCCGGTGGCTGACACACTGCGTCTGCCCCGCGTCCAAGCACCCGCGCCGGACCGGCACACACCCCAGCCTCAACCGGTACGACCGGCCGCGCCGAAGCGGGACTCCTTCTTCGACAACGCCAAGTACCTGGCGATCGTGCTGGTGGCGATGGGCCACGCCTGGGAACCGCTGCGCGACGACAGCCGGGCCGCGGCCGCCCTCTACGTCGCCGTGTACACCTTCCACATGCCGGCCTTCATCGTCATCTCCGGCTACTTCTCCAAGAGCTTCGACGCCGGCCCCGGCAGACTACGACGGCTTGTCACCGGCATCGCCGTGCCCTACGTCCTCTTCGAAGTCGCCTACACCCTGTTCAAACGGTGGGCCGACGACGACCCGACGTACCCCGTCAGCCTCCTCGACCCCTGGTACCTCACCTGGTTCCTGGGGGCCCTGTTCATCTGGCGCCTGACCACCCCCCTGTGGAAAGTCCTGCGCTGGCCGCTGCCGATCGCGCTCGCCATCGCCGCCCTGGCCTCCATATCCCCCGACATCGGCGACGACCTCGACCTCCAACGCGTCCTGCAGTTCCTGCCCTTCTTCGTCCTCGGCCTGTGCATGAAGCCCGAGCACTTCCGCATCGTGCGCCGACGCGAGGCCCGCGTGCTGGCCCTGCCCACCGCGGCCATGGCCCTCCTCTTCGCCTACTGGGCAGCCCCACGCATGAACGCGGCCTGGTTCTACCGCCGCGACAGCGCACAGGAACTGGCCGCCCCCGGCTGGACCGGCCCGCTGATGACACTGGCGATGTTCGGCTGCTCCCTGGTCCTGGTGGCCTGCTTCTTCGCCTGGGTCCCCGGCCGCAGGCTGTGGTTCACCGCGCTCGGCGCGGGCACCCTGTACGGCTACCTCCTGCACGGCTTCCTCGCCAAGGGCTCCCGCTTCTGGGACTGGTACGAACACGACTGGATCCACCAGCCCCTCGGCGAGATCACCGTGACGCTCACCGCCGCCACGGTCATCACCCTCTTGTGCACCCCGCCCGTCCAACGCCTCTTCCGCTTCGCGATGGAACCGAAGATGGAATGGGCCTTCAAAGACAGTCGGAGGTCCAGAGGCGGGAGGCATGCGGGCAGCACGAGAAGGACGCGGAGTACGACATGAGCGGCCCGGCGCGGCTCCCCGCGATCCATTTCGCCCGCACCGCACCGGACATGGAGTGCGGCGCGGGACGCCAGACCCTCACCGCTCTGGACCCCCACGACCGCCCCGTCGGCCGACTCGACTTCCAGATCTGCCATACCTGCCGACGGGGCTTTATCCGCAACATCGCCGTCGCCGCCCACTGGCAGGACCAGGGCGTTGCCCGCGAGGCACTGCACCACGCGCTGGCCCAGGAACTGTGCCCGCACTACGCCTGGACCAAGACCCGACAGACCGCCGACGGCCGCCGCTTCTTCACCGCCATGCAAGAGGAAACCGACGTGGCCTTCCCCGCGAACGCCACGAAGTGCCCCCACATACACACCCCATAGCCGCACCCGGAACGTGATGGGACGACAGACCCGACTGCTCTCACTTCCACGGGTCGTTGAACGACCGGCCGGGCACCGGCTTGGCTATGAGCGCCACGGCGATGAAGAAGTTGACCTGACCGATCGCGAACATCAAGGTGGCGAGCGCCTTGTCCTCGAAGTGCTCGGCCGCCTCCGCGTACAGCTCGTCGGAGACCCGCTCGCCGTGCGCCGCCGGCTGCAACACCGCCTCCACCAGCGCCAGCGCGGCCCGCTCCGCACCGGTGAAGTACGGCGAGTCCTGCCAAGTCGCCACCGACGTGATCCGCTCCTCCGACTCCCCCTCCTTGCGCAGGAACCCCGCCCCTCGCACGGAAGGCGATCGGCTGGTGGCAGCGCCACGGCTGGATCGGACGCGATCCGACGATCGGCATCGAGCGGCGGTCGGCACCGCCCGACCGCATCAGGGCCCTCGCGGAGAACCAGATCGCCGCCCTGTGCGCCTGGACGTCGCCCTGCGGGAGAAGACGCAGTGGAAGAAGCTCTACGAGTCGTCGGCTGCACGGGCTGATGAGGTGCTGTGCCTCAACGTGGAAGATCTGTACCCGCAGGACAAGCGCGGCAGGATCACCGCCAAGGGCGGGCGACCGAGTGGATTCACTGGCAGTCCGGCACCGCCCAGCTGCTGCCCCGCCTGATCGCCCGGCGCAGCCGCGGCCCGCTTCCTCACTGCCCACAAGGCCCTGACCGGGACGCCGTCGTTGGGCTGTGCCCGGAGACCGGCCGGGCGAGGCTCTCCTACCGTGCCGAGGAGATCTTCGAGGAGAACACCCGCCCGCTGGCCAACCCCCTCGCCTCACCGGACGACATCAAGGACCTGGGCGGGTGGACCCTGCACCGGTTCCGCCACAGAGCCCTGCCCCACGACGCCGAGGACGGCACCTCCCCCTGATGCTGCTGGCCCGCTCCCCGCATCGCCTCCGTCCACTCTGTGGAGCGGTACGCCTGCCCAGGCGCCGACGCGGTCACCCGCCATGTCGCCGAACGTGACCCGGCGCCCGCCGCCGCTGAGGGGGTACGGAGTCAGGTGTCGTGGCTGTAGTGCAGGACCCGGTCCAGGCCGAGGGTGTGCAGCGTGGCTCGCGGCTGCGGGCGGGCGTTGCTGATCACGATGGGGATGCCGGTGGCGTGGGCGGTGCGTACGGCGTCGAAGAAGACCTGGGTGCCGTCGCGGGTGAGGAGGGTGACGCGGGCGAGGTCGATTTCCAGGACCGGCGGGTGGGCGGCGAGTACGGCGCTGAGCCGGCGCCCGGTCCGGTCGACGGTGACGGCGGTGATCTCTCCGCGCAGGCGCACCACGGCTTGCCGCCCCTGGCTGTGCTCGGCGGGCCGGCCCTCCAGGCGGGCGGAGCGGGCACTGTGCCAGACGGTGCGCAGGGCGATCCGCAGGGCGGTGGCGGCGGCGATCAGGCACAGCAGCCTGCCCCAGGACGGCTCGACATACGCTCCGGCGCCAAGTGCCGCTCCGGCGGCCAGGAGCCACACTCCTGCCACCAGCAGGTTTCGGCCTCGGGCGCTCATGCCGCGCTGCCGGGGGTGCGCTGGTAGATGTCGGGGATGCCGTCGCCGTCCTGGTCGAGGTTTTCGGCCTCATACAGTCTGCGGTAGATCCGGTCACGCCGTTTCAGGAGCACTGCGGCCAGGGCAGCGGCAGTCAGAGAGCCGGCCAGCACCGCGGCCTTGACGTGCTCGGCGTCGGCAGGTGCGGGGAAGGCCAGTTCCCCGATCAGGAGGGAGACGGTGAACCCGATGCCGGCCAGGACGGCGAGGGCGAAGACGTCGGCCCAGGCCAGGTTCGGGTTGAGCTGGGCGCGGGTGAACCGCGCGGCCAGATACGTCCCGGCGAAGATGCCGATCGTTTTGCCCAGGACCAGGCCGAGCGCCACGCCGAGCGGTTCGGGCCGAGTGAAGACCTCGCCGAGTATGGGCAGGGAGATGCTGACTCCGGCGGAGAACAGGGCGAACAGTGGGACGGCGATTCCGGCGGATACGGGCCGCATCAGGTTTTCGGCGCGCTCGCCGGGTGAGGCGGTCTCGGCGGTCCGGCTTGCGGTGGCGGGGTCGCGGGTGGTGCGAAGGATCAGGCCCATCGCGACGCCGGCGACGGTGGCGTGGACGCCGCCGTTGTACATCAGCGCCCAGATCACGGTGCCCAGCGGCACGTACCACCACCAGCCGCGCACCCTCAACCGCTGGAGCAGGTAGAACACGACGAGCCCGGCAACCGCCCCGCCGAGGGCGAGGAGGTTCAGGTCGGCGGTGAAGAAGACCGCGGTGACCAGGATCGCGCCGAGGTCGTCGACGACGGCCAGGGTCAGCAGGAAGGCCCGCAGGGCCGAGGGGAGGTGGGTGCTCAGGACTGCCAGGACGGCCAGGGCGAAGGCGATGTCGGTGGCCATCGGCACCGCCCACCCTTTCAGGGAACCGCCGCCGGCCGCGGCGGTGGCCGCGTAGAGCGCGGCAGGTACCGCCATCCCGCACATCGCGGCGACCACCGGCAGCGCGGCGGCAGCCGGGGTGCGCAGCTCGCCGACCACCAGTTCGCGTTTCAGCTCGATCCCGGCGACCAGGAAGAAGACGGTGAGCAGACCGTCGGAGGTCCAGTGCCCCACCGACAGGTCCAGCCCCAGCGCGGGCATCCCGAAGTGGAAGTCCCGCACGGCGTCGTAGGCGGCGGACCAGGGGGAGTTCACCCAGACCAGCGCCAGGACGGCGGCGGCCAGCAGGACCAGCCCTCCGACGGTTTCGGTGCGCAGGGCCCGGGAGACCGCGCTGCGTTCGGGCCAGGGCAGCAGGCCCAGGAAGACGGAACGGTCACGGGGGGCGGCACACACGACAAGCCTCCGGGCGGTCGGGGACACAGATGTCCCTGCTGCCGACCAGACTTCCCGGCACACCCCGCTCATCTTGACGCGTTCTTTACACCCTATCGGGGCCCGGCCCCAGGCGCCCTTAACAGGCCCGCACGCCCAGCCGGGCTGCTTCGCGGATGCCCGTGCCCGGTGTGCGGCGGAGCCTCTGCCGTCCAGCCCGAATGCCGGTCTCTGGCACGACGTCGGCGAATCCATCGCCGAGGGCACCGGCTGGTCATGCCCAGAACGCGAGGAAGCCCTCGAAGCTGCACTCGCCGCCCTGTACGCCAACTATCCGGACGACGAAGAAGCCTTCGATAACCTGCACTCCGCTCAAGGAGCGAGCCCTGGCCCTCAACGAACTCCTCCGGCCGTTCACTGATCCAGAGAGTCCCAGATAGCTGGTCCGTCAACGCCAAGAAGCCCACGGAAATAGCGCAGTGAGCGGAGGAATTCGGCTCGTCAGCCATGGTCGATGCGTGAGCGATGCGTGAGCGGACGTCCCACCACAGCCCACCCGAGCCCGGATCACCCGGTAGCCAGCACTTGCTCTGACCAGCTACTTCCGGACAGGAGCAGACCGTCCGTACCCACCCGGACGGCCCTCTCCAGGACTTTTGATCAACTGGTTGTGGGCTCGAGTCCCGCAGCGCCCATGGACCGCAGACAGTCTCAGCTTGTTCTTTATGGTCCGAGGTCGAATTGGGCCTCGAACTAGGCCGCTCACCTGGGCGTTCGCCGGACGCTGAGGCGGCCTTCGTCTGATCATGTGCTCCGACCAAGGTGCACCGATCAAGACGAAGGCCGTGAAGGTGAGTCTGCTGCCTGACGCCGGTCCCAGGGAAGCGTTCGCGCAAGCGTCACGCTTCCGGGAGGACCTATTCGACTGCCTCACCACGCGTGGGGACGAGTTGTTCGAGCTCGTGGACGCGTTGCTGTGCGCGGACGGTCCGGTGACGTCGCCGGTGGACCTGACGCTGGTGGCCGAGCACCGGCGTGGGCACGGCGCGATGTACGAGGCGTTGAACAGCGGGAACGTGGACGTGCCCCGACTGCGGCAGGTGCTGGCCGGTCTGCCGATGCCGCAGGCCGCCGACGGGCGCCTGGTCCTTGCGGTCGACGTCAGCAACTGGCTCCGTCCCGACGCGCCGACCAGCGCGGACCGCCTGTTCTGCCATGTCTACGGCCGCAGCGGACGGTCCTCAGACCAGTTCATTCCTGGCTGGCCGTACTCGTTCGTCGCCGCTCTGGAATCGGGCCGGACGTCCTGGTACCAGCTCCTGGACGCCGTCCGTCTCGGACCCGAGGACGACGTCGCCGAGGTCACCGCCGCCCAGCTCCGCCGGATGGTCACCGACCTCATCGAGATGGGCCGCTGGCACTTCGGCGACCGCGACATCCTCATCGTCCTCGACGCCGGCTACGACGCCCCGCGCATGGCCCACCTCCTCGACGGCCTCCCCGTCGAGATCCTTGGACGCATGCGCTCGGACCGGGTGATGCGACGGCCGACACCCTCGCTCAAGGAGTACGCCCTGGCTTATCCCCAGGGCGGGCGCCCGCCGAAGCACGGCAAGGAGTTCCGCTTCGCCAAGCCGGAGACCTGGGGCGAGCCGGACGCGGCAACTATGCAGGTCACCGACCGGTACGGCACCGCCAACGCGATGGCCTGGGACCGCATCCACCCCCGCCTGACCACCCGCTCCGCGTGGATTGACCACGCCGGCGAACTTCCCGTCATCGAGGGCACCCTGATCCGCCTCCAGGTCGACCGCCTGCCTGGCGGAGGCGACCCGCTCCCGCTCTGGCTCTGGTCGTCCGCCATCGGACTGAACAGCGAGGACGTCGACGTGCGCTGGCAGGCGTTCCTGAGGCGCTTCGACCTGGAGCACACCTTCCGGCTGATGAAACAGACCCTCGGGTGGACCCGCCCGAAGCTGCGAACCCCCGAGGCCAGCGAGCGCTGGACCTAATTCCTTGCTAAGCACTCCGGTGGCCCCGGGTGGGGATCAGTGGGGTGTTCGAGTGGTGAGGTCCGTTACGCCTTCTTCGAGCTGGGCTGGTGAAGCCTCTGGTTAGAGCGTGCGGGCGGGCCTTCATGGTGGCGGCTGCGTGGGTGCCGGACGGATGCGTTCGCTCAACCAGGCGTGAACGCCTCAGCGAAGAGGGGCGGCGTTCGGCGCCCGAGCCGCGTGAGCTCCCGCAGAGACCGAGGCCCGTGCGGTGCGCTGGTGCCACGAACACGGCTAGTGAGGCGTCGGTCCAGCTCTTGCGGCTGAGACCTGGAATTAGGTCGCCGCGTGGCCCGCATGCGCTCGTGACCAGCACAGACACCCGCACCATGGAAAGAGAAGACACCGTGATCTACTGCGGCATCGACTGGGCGGAAAGGACGCACGACGTCGCCCTGGTCGACGACACAGGCCAGTTACTGGCCAAACGGCACATCACCGACGACGCGGCCGGATACAAGATCCTGCTCGACCTGCTCGCCGAGTACGGCGACACCGCAGAACACCCGATCCCGGTGGCGATCGAGACCTCCCGGGGCCTGCTGGTCGCAGTGCTGAGGCAGGGCAAGCGAAAGGTGTTCGCGATCAACCCGATGGCCGCCGCCCGCTACCGCGACCGGCACAGCGTCTCGCGCAAGAAGTCCGACCCCGGCGACGCCCTCGTGCTGGCGAACATCCTCCGCACCGACATGCACGCCCATCGACCCCTGCCAGGCGACAGCGACCTGGCCCGCGCCATCGCCGTCCTCGCCCGCGCCCAACAGGACGCCACCTGGAACCGCCAGCAGGGCGCCAACCAGCTGCGTTCACTCCTGCGCGAGTACTACCCCGCCGCCTTGGACGCCGTCGCCACCTGGACCAATGGCCTGTGCCGCCCCGAGGCCCGCGAGCTCCTCCGCACGGCCCCGACCCCGGCCCGGGCTGCCCGGCTGAGCCGCACGCAGATCAGCGCAGCCCTCAAACGGGCAGGCCGCAAGCGCGGCATCGAGACCGAGGCCGGGAGGATCCGCGAGGTCTTCCGCGCCGAGTACGCCCACCAGCCGCCGCTCGTCGAGGGCGCGCTCGGCCAGCAGATGCTCGCCCTGCTCGTCCAGCTGGAAGCCGCCTGCACCGCGGCCGACGATCTCGCCAAGGCGGTGGAAGAGGCTTTCCCTCAGCACCCGGACGCTGACGTGATCTTGAGCTTCCCGGGTCTCGGCGTCCAGCTCGGCGCCCGGGTGCTGGCCGAGCTCGGAGACGACCACTCCCGCTTCGCCGACGCCCGCGGCCTGAAGGCGTACGCGGGCTCCTCGCCCATCACCCGGGCCTCCGGCAAGAAGTCCAGCATCACCCGACGGCGGATCAAGAACGACCGGCTCAACCACGCCGGCTACCTGTGGGCCTTCGCCGCCCCCAACGGCTCCCCGGGCGCCAAAGCGCACTACCGCCGACGCCGCGACGCACACGGCGACTGGCACGCAGCCGCCCTCCGCAACCTCTTCAACCGCCTCCTCGGCCAGCTCTACCACTGCATCCAGCACCATCAGCTGTTCGACGAGCAGACGGCCTTCCCCACACCACTCGCCGCTGCGGCTTGACTTCTAGCGACGTGAGGCGTCTGGCTGGTCATCGCCGCGCACACCCACATCCACTTTCTGCGCGAGGCCGCCGCCGACTTGCGGCGGCCATGGGAGAAGCCCGTCGAGCCCGGTCGGCTCACCCCGGCCCGAGTCCGCCGGGGGTTTCGGAACCTCCGCCCTCACCTGCACTGTCCGGCCCGTGCGCCGAAACCCTCAACTCCAGGCCCTGGAAGGCCACGTGGCTCGAAGAACCGACGGCCCGCCACCCGCTACGACGTCGGCAAGACCGTGAAACGACCCGAGAGCATCACCGAACGAAACCGACTCGGACCATAAAGAACAAGCTCAGAACCTGTCCTTGAACCACTCGTCGGCCCGGAGTCCTAGCCCAGACAGCAGCTGCAAACCTGCGGCCGTTCCCGACCTTCGGCAAGGACGAGTTGGTCCGGTACTTCGCCCTCACCCCTGCGGATGAGGCGTTCCTGCGGAGGTTCCGCCGGGCCCAGAACGTGTTCGGCGCCGCTGTGCAGCTATCTGCTCTGCCGTGCGGGCGAGGCGCGACGGTCAGGCCACTTGACGTCCAGCAATACGTGGCCAGCCCTCCCGACGGAACCGCAGGGCGGGAGCCACATGCCCAACCACAGGCGGCCACTCTGCTCGACGATGGTTGGCCAGTCGGACCCCGGAGACAGCGATTCCGTAAGCGAATGAGGGGTTGGCGTACCCGGTCAGGTGACAACGGATACGCGCCAGTGTCCATGACCTGAACCGTGGGGACCTTACGGCCTGAGCACCCGTTTCGGGGTTGCCGTGAGCTGGAGGAGGACACGCATGGCGGTGTCGAGGGACACGCCCGCGCAGGCGAAGGCCCGTCGGGAGGCAATGAGTCGACAGCTGCGGCACGGGGAACCTACCAACAGGCTTCACATCATCATGTCGCCCGATCAGGAGGGTGTCGATGGCAAGAGCGAGGGCTGGGTGATCCGCCTCGACCCCGAGAGTCAGAAACTGGTGGACCGGAAGATCGCCATCACGCACGACGCGAAGCACACGGACACCCTCCTGAGGGCGGACACCCCTGTCGCGATCAGGTGGGCGGCATTCGAGTCCGTTGTCCAGCCGGTCACGATCACACCGGTGCCCGGCCGACAGAACATCGACGGCAAGAGCGAGAGCTACCTGTTCCACCGCGACGCTCAGGGCCGGCTGATGTACCGGACCATCTCAATCGAGCATGACCCGGCACATGGCGATCGCATCGTGGTCAAGGACCGCCCCGTCGTGGACTGGTGGCCGTCGCTGAAAGCCATCGGCCACCTAGCCGAGATCCTGTCGGTGCCCGGTCGGCAGGGCTTCGACGGCAAGAGCGAGAGCTGGGTCTTCCACTACACCTCTGAGGCTCAGCTGTTGTACCGAAAGATCTCGGTCGGGCATGACGCCGCCCACGCCGATGTGCTCGTGACCGAGGACCGCCCCATCGACGGCTGGTGGAAGGCGCTGAACGGCATCGACTACCTGGTCACCATCGTGCCGGTGCCCGGTCGGCAGGGCATCGACGGCAAGAGCGAGTACTACGTCTTCCACCGCGACACCGACGGCCGCCTGCTGTACAGGAAGATCTCCATCACACATGACGCCGCCCACACCGACATCCTCGTAACGGAGGACCGACCCGTCGCTGACTGGTGGCCGTCGCTGAACGGCGTGAGCTGAGCTTCCGCCTCGGCGTGACCGAGGCATCCGGCCGGGCCTGAAGAGCCCTCGGATATCTGCAGAACCCATCTCGGAAGTTCGCGAGCGGGTCTTTGTGATTCTCAGGCCGTTGCGACGGCCTCTGTGACGCGAGGCTTGGCCGCGCTCGGGTGGACGGGGCGTCGGGTGAGGCGGTGCGTCATGAGCGTGATCGCGGCGAAGCTGAGCATCGCCTCGGAGTGCTCGGGTCGGGTCTCGCAGTCGCGGACGTTCCGACGCGCGTGCAACAGCCACGCCAGCGACCTCTCAACCACCCAACGTCTCGGCAGGATCACGAAGCCCTTCGCGTCCTTGGGCCTGCTCACGGTCTTGATCGTCAGATGGATCTGACCAGCAGGAACCTGCTGCCCCATGGTTGCAGTTCTGGTTGCATTCATCGCCGTCCAACGCAGTCCGCCACGCACCCAGCGTCCCGCTCCACCACAGGTCAGAACGCCCCCGAGCATCACCGAACCGCCGGACGAACATTTGGAAAGCGTGTTGGGGGCAACCCCTCACGAGTTCGAATCTCGTATCCTCCGCCAGTGCCTCACCGGGCACGATGTCGAAGGGCCCCACCGCTTGCGGTGGGGCCCTTCGACGTGTGTGGTTGCAGTTCCCTCGGCGCGGACAGCCGTGGGCCTGGACGGACATGCTCAGGGACTGCGTCCTCCGCGCGTCACGGTGCCGGGTATCGAGCCCGGATCTCCTTAAGCACTTCGCCACAGCAGCAGCATCCAGGTGCCTCCTGGGTGTGCTCTGGATGCGCTTGGTCGGCAAGCTCGTACACGAGCGGTTCGAGCTCCCGTGCCCGCGCTCTTCCACGCAGTCACTTCGCCACGCACCAGGCGTGCTGTTCGACGTCGTCCGCGTCCGACCGGTCGGCCGGGGAGGGCCGCTGAGGGCCCGTCATGGGCCCGGATCTTCCCACCATGCAAGTCTCAGAAGGGGCCCAACCCGCTTGGGTGTGGCTCTTCCGGAGTGAGATCGTTAAGCGGGGAGGCGAGCCAAACTCGTAGTCCGATTGGTGGCGCACCGTGCCAGAATCCGGCGCATGGCAGTTCGATACCCGCGCCCCTTGCGTCCCGGTGACCGCGTCGGCATCACCTCTCCCTCGAGCGGAGTCGGCGAGAAGCACCTTGAGCGGCTCCACGTGGCCATCCGTGATGTGGAGGCGCGGGGATTTGAGGTGGTTCTTGGCCAGTGCATGGACGGCTCGGGACACGTCAGTGCTCCTGCAGTCGAGCGCGCCGACGAGTTGGTGGCGATGCTGACGGATCCCGGCATCAGGGCAGTGGTGCCTCCGTGGGGCGGGGAGACGGCGATCGACCTGCTGCCGCTGTTCGACTGGGAACGACTGCGCGCCGCCGAGCCGACCTGGCTCGTCGGGTTCTCCGACCTGTCGACCATCATCACCCCGCTCACCCTCCTCACCGGGGCGGCGACCCTCCACGGCACCAACCTCATGGACACGCCCTACCGGGTTCTTGAGCGGCTGCTGTCGTGGCTCGACATCGTCGAGGCACCGCAGGGGCACCGGTTCACGCAGAGCTCGTCCAGCCACCACAGGTCCACGGGCTGGGACGACTACGCCGCTGTGCCCGAGGTACGCGATCACTGACTCGATACCCCTGGTCAATGGACCAGGTTGGACGGAAACGGTGACGTGGAGGTCGAGGGGCGGCTGATCGGGGGGTGCATCGAGACGCTGTGCAATCTGACGGGGACGGGCTACCTCGATACGTCTGCCTTCGCGCGGGCCGAGGCCGCGGACGGGCTGCTGGTGTATGTGGAGGCAGCTGGCGACGATGCCTTCACCATCTGCAGGAACCTGTATGGTTTGCGGCTGGCCGGCTTCTTCGACGAGGCAAATGCGGTGCTCGTCGGACGCACCTCGGCTCCGGGCGCCTCTTCACTGTCCCAGCATGAGGCTGTGCTGGACGCGCTCGGCTCGTTGAACGTGCCGATCATCGCCGATGTGGAATGCGGACACGTACCGCCGTACATGCCGATCGTGAACGGGGCACGCGGTCGGCTCGTCCACACATCGGCCCGCAGCGAACTCACCCAGATGTTGAGCTGACATACCAGGCCAGGCTCCCTCCCCAAGTCTCGTTGTGTGAGGTCGTTCAGGCTGTCAGGCAGTAACTGGCCTGGTCGGGGCGGGGATAGAGGCGTGCGTGTTCCATCGTTTCCCGGGTGATCTCCAACCGGGAGACCACGTCTTCCTTCTCGGTCAGCTGCTCCGCCAACTCCTCGGTCTGCCCCCGCAGTTCAAAGATCCGCTCTCGCGCGGGCCTCCCGCCTCTCCAACTCCTCCAGCCACGAGACCATCGACGCCCCCACAAACCCGAGCCCTGGACACGACGATCCGGCAAACCACCGCGATCAGCAACGACCGAGCCCGAAAGAGGCTCACTGGAGACGAGCCACACCCAACCCGCTTTTGGGCGAGAACGGGTCCTGAGAACCGATCCGGGATTGGCGAGGGTTCTGCGGCCCTTCTCGATCATGCTCCGGCAAAGGGCCCTTTCTGCGAAGCGATCCGACCGTCAGGTGAGGGGTGACCGCAGGGCCTTCAAGGTTCGGTCGGGGCGGTCCACGGCACCGAGGCGCCTTGGTGCTGCCGGGCGAGAATTGCGCTGACCGTCTTGCCGCCGGACGGCCGGCGGGTGACCGAGGTGGTGTGGGCGAGGCGGTTGACCATGGGCCAGCCGAAGCCTCCGGTGCCGCCGTCCAGGTCAGGGATGCGCATGCGCGGCGCCTGCGGGCTGCGGTCGTGCACGGCCACCTCGATGCTGTCCGAGTGCGCGGTCAGGTCCAGGGTGCAGTCGCCGCCGCCGTGGCGCAGGGCGTTGGTGACGAGCTCCGAGACGACCAAGGCCACGGTGTCGGCGGCCTCGGCCGGGATCGGATTTACAAGACCCGCGAGGAAGTCCCGGGCGCTGTCGCGTGCGACGGCGACGGTCGTCACGGATCGCGCAGGTACGACAGTGACGCTCTTCGTGTCCATCAGGTCACCCTGGCCTCTGCGCCTTCGTGCCCGATTGTCCGCGCGGTGCTTGTGCCCGGCCTGCGGTCCGCCAACCCCTGTGTCGGCACTGTTCGAGTTCGATTACCTCATTGTCGAACACGCGAAAATCTATCGTGGCTGGAGTAGACATTGGGTGGTGGCCTGGTTATGTTTCTCTCGTAGCCCAGGAAGTCAGCAGGGCCTGGCAGAGACGAACTGCCGGGCAGCGGTACCCGCAGTTGCAGTTGGCAGGACGGTGCGGTGGCGGAGTTTCGAAGCCAGGGTTGTGGCAGGGCGGCGACGGGACTGGCGACCGGACCGGGTGGCCCGCAGTGATCAGGGGCCGCCGTGAGCAGTACCGCAGTGGCAGTACCGGTAGGTGCAGTTCGCAGTACCCAGCAGTGAAGTCAGTGAGCAGTGCCTCGGTGAAGGCGTCGGCTGCGGGCGCGCGCACCGGGAAGTTCGGCAGTGGGGTTCTAAGCCAGAGCAGATGCAAGACGGGCGACGGGGCTGGCTGCCGAAGGGTGGCGCTGTCACAGGCCACCGAGCAGTTCGCAGTACCGGAAGTACGTAGTTGATCACCGAGGAAGAACGGAGGAGCCGAGCGCCATCAGGATCGCCCGGGTGGAGTGTTGAGCCCGGGTACCGCAGGACATCGATAGTGAGGTGGTCTCCGGTCAAGCAACCGCGATCCCCGCACCCCCGACAGCATTCCCGTCGGGTCAGCGGAAACAGAAAGCCGGCGCAGTACCAGGGCTGGCAGATGGTGTAGTTCCTTCGGGGCCCTGGTGTCGTACGACACCAGGGCCCCTCAAGCGTGTTCCACAGAGAGGTGCAATGACAGCAGACGACACCTTCGGCCGTCTCGACGATGACGACTACCCCGCCTACACCATGGGCCGGGCCGCCGAGATGCTCGGCACCACCCAGGGCTTCCTCCGCGCGATCGGCGAAGCCCGCCTGATCACCCCGCTCCGCTCCGAGGGCGGCCACCGGCGCTACTCCCGCTACCAGCTGCGCATCGCCGCCCGCGCCCGTGAGCTCGTCGACCAGGGCACCCCCATCGAGGCCGCCTGCCGCATCGTCATCCTCGAAGACCAGCTCGAAGAAGCCCGCCGCATCAACGCCGAATACCGCCGCGCCGCCGAGTCAACCGCTCCGTCGGCCTCGGCCTGAGGCAGCGAAGACCTGCAACTACCCGAGTGGCCTCGCAGCTGGCGCCCGCACGTACTGCCCGGGACACTCCGGCGTCCCGGGCAACGTCGTCTTCACCTTGGCTCCGGCTCCGTCCGCAGCCCGGCTGTTACGCCGGGGCCGTGGCGGCCTCTCCCTGCGGGGTGCGCGGGCCGTGCGCCGTCGTCCAATCCTCCCTGGCGTCGGCAGGGCACGGACTGTTTACGCGGCCTGGGTGAGTTCGGCGCGGCCGAACAGCAGCGCGTAGCCGGTGGGGAGCTGGTGCAGGATGCGGGTGAGAAGGTCGGGGCCGGCGTGGGCGGCGACGGCCGCGAAGACGGAGCCGGTGTCCCACCGGGTCGTGGCCAGGGAGGCGTTGGTGCGGGCGGCGAGGTCCTTGACGAAGGCCCACCCGGTCAGCTGCCGGGTGTCGGGGATCTGCGCGGTCAGGCCCCGTGCGGCCTCCCAGGGTAGGCGGGCGGCCAGGTCGACGCGTTCGTCGCCGGTCAGCTGGCGTCCCAGGCCCGAAAGGACCAGGCGGACGGCTTCGTCGGCTTTCTCGCGGGTGGGGTAGGCGCCTTCGTAGCGGACCTTCTCCAGCATCTGCTCGTATGCCGTCGAGTACGGCTGCTGGTGCTCAAGTGGTACGCGCATGTCGGTGATCACTGCGGTGCATGCCTTTCGTCGAGCCGGGGTGGGGTGGTGCCGGTGTGTGGCACCGCCGTATCGGTCAGGTGGGCTGGGGGCGGCCGAAGAGGAGGTCGTAGCCGGCGGGGAGCTGGAGCAGGATCTGCCCCAGCAGGTCATCGCCCGCGCTGTCGGCGACCGTCGACAGGACGGCGCTGACGTCCCAGGTCGCGGTCTGCTCGGTGGCGCCCTCGATCCAGGCCGCAGTCGCCCGGACGAACCGCTCCGGCGGCAGCGGTTCGGCGCTCTGCAGCGGGTTGAGGAGGATCAGGGCGAAGCCCTCCGGCAGGCGTGCCGCGAGCTGGGCACGGACCTCGCCGACCAGATGCGCGCCGAGCAGAGCGAGCACCACACGTGCCGCACGCTCGGCTTCCTCCACCGTGCCGTACTCGCCTCGTTCCTTCACGTGGTCGAGGAACGCTTCGCGTCGCAGAGCCATCTCGGCCGCCACCCCTTCTAGTTCTGCGGACTGCCCACGGGGTGCGGGGGACGGGGTGAGGGGGAGATCAGGTGCCCGTCCTCTGCACCTGTCCGGCCGGTGTCAGCCGGAGATTTCCTTGTGGTCGGTCGCGACGCCGATGGAGATCTTGCGGGGCTTGGCCCGCTCGGCGATCGGGATACGCAGGATGAGCACGCCCGCGTCGTAGTCGGCCTTGATGCGCTCGGTGTCGAGGGTGTCGGCGAGCACGATCTGGCGGGAGAACACACCCATCGGCCGCTCGGACAGCTCCGCCTGCACGTCGTCAGCCTTCGCCACCGGTCGGCGCTCGGCCTTGACGGTGAGCATGTTCCGCTCGACGTCGATGTCGATCGCGTCGGCGGTGACGCCGGGCAGGTCGAATGCCACCACGTACTCGTCGCCCTCGCGGTAGGCGTCCATCGGCATCGCCGACGGCTTCGACCACGTCCCCGGGCCCATCAGCTGCTGTGCCAGCCGGTCCAGCTCACGGAAGGGGTCAGTGCGCATCAACATCGTGAAAACACCTCCAGCAGGTTCGGGCAGTTGCTGCCAATGCGCTTCACTGAGACCGTTGTAACATGTCATCCAATGGATGACAAACATGATGTCGTCTACGTGATGACAACCCGAGGGAGGTGCCCGTGACCCCGGCCGGCCAGCCGTCCACGACCAGCACCGACGCCCACAGCCCGGCGTCGTTCCTTGCCGCTGCGGCGGCCCTCAATGCCATAGACGATGCCCTGCGCGCCGCCCAGCACGAGACCCCGAACGCCCCCGATACCGGGCCGGGCCCGGAGCAGGCCCTGGCCTCCCTGATGCTGCTGCGGCAGGTCCGCGAGCAGCTCGCCGGATGGGAGACCGGCCTGATCGAAACGGCCCGCGACGCGGGAGCCAGCTGGGCCGACCTCGCCCACCCTCTCGGCGTCGCCAGCCGCCAGGCCGCCGAACGCCGCTACCTGCGCGGCCGCCCCGGCCCGGCCGGAACCACCGGCGAACAGCGCGTGACGGCCACCCGCCAAGCCCGGGCCGCCGACCGCACCACCGCCACCTGGGCCCGCCGCAACGCGGCCGACCTGCGCCGTCTGGCCGGCCAGATCACCGCCCTCACCGACCTTCCCCCCGCCGCACGTCGCCCTGTCAGCGAGCTCAACGCCGCCCTCGCCCACGACGACCCCACCGACCTCATCACCCCCCTGACCGCCACCCGCCCCCACCTGGCCGCCGCCCACCCCGACCTCGCCGCCCGGCTCGACACCCTCACACCCCCCTGACCCCCGCCCGACGCACCGCAACAGCAGCCCAGTCAGCCTCCGCCCCCGGGCGAACGAGCGGAGACCTGGAGACCGGTGCGGCCCGCCCTGCGGGCCACCTGGCCCACTCCCTCACCGAGCAGGGCCTGGCCGACAGGAACCGCCTTGACCGATGGAAAAGGCCGCCTGATCTGGATATCTGCTGCCCGGCCCGGCCGCACCCACGACATCACCGCCGCCCGCCACGACCACGTCCTGGCCCACCTGCGCGCCGCTGGCCTCGGCGCCCTCGCGGACCTCGCCTTCCGCGGCCTGGACAACGACGTACGCGACCCCGTGATCATTACCGGCTACACCGCCACCCGCACCCACAAGCGCACCCCCGGCCAGAAGACCGCCAACCAGGGCCTCGCTGCCGGACGGTCACCAGTCGAACAGGAAGTGCAGGCCGTGGCTTTGGTGTTTGCCGGAGTAGTTTTTCCGGTCGGCCTTTCCGGTGCGGTGCTGGGTGGGGATGAGGGTGCCGTCGATCAGGACCACCTTCCCGCCCCGCTTGGCGATCTTCATGAGGGCGCGGTCCAGGCGCGGGGCCTGGGCGGCGAGCAGGGCGATCAGCTCGTCGCGCCAGCGGCGGACGGTGGACTCGGACACGTTGTTGCCGCCGGCCATGTCGGCCAGGCGCTGGTCATGGCGCAGTACGGCCAGGGCGATCACCGCGATCCGTCCGGGCGACAGGATCCGCCACCTGGACCGTATCGCCTTCAGGTGGCGTCGCAGCAGGTCAGCGAGGTAGTTAACGGTGCTCGTGGACAGCGGCAGACGGCACTGGTAGACCAGCGGGCGGGTGTCCTCGGCGTGCTCTCTGGTTCTTGTCACACAGGTCCAACGGCTGCCCGGGGCACCCTGGTTACGCCCGCACCGTACCGCTCCAGGCGGCAGCGTCGCTGGTGGCTGTGGAGGGTCAGCTGACCCTTCTCGTTGTATCCAGTCGATCGCAAGGCGCTTACCAGGGCGGTGGAGGCGGCGCGCCCCACCTCCGGACGCGGCGGCGCCTGGCGCGCGGTCAGCCCCAGATGCGCCGGCAGTTCCTCGACGCCCCAGACCTCGTCGGCATGCGCCCACAACGCCCGGCCGAACAGCCCGCCATGCCCCGCCTCGACCATGGCCGTGTACTGCGGCGAGTTCCCCACCGGCCGCGCCGCACCGCACGCTTCGAGCACCTCGCCCGTCAGCGCGACCGCCACACCGACGTCGGCGGCCACAGGATGCCGGTCCGCCCACTCGGCGGCCAGTTCCTCGTCGAGCCGCGCCCGCCGCGCGCCGTCCGCCAGATGACCCTTCAACGCTTCGACGGTACGTCCGCCGCCCGCGTCCGCCACGTCCTCCACCACGCCCCTCGCCACGGCGTCCGCACCGGCGGACGGCGCCCCGTACTCGGTCGCCAGCTCGAAACAACGCTGGAAGTACAGATCCTGGGGGTGCCCCGCAACGATCCCCAGAGCCCGGCGGGTCTTCTTGAGCAGCGTGAACCACTGAGCCGTCGCCCGAAGACGCGCACCGGACTCCTGGACCAGCGCGTCGAGGCGCGCGGCCTGCGCCGGTTCGAGGAAATCCGCCGCGAGCTCGGGACACAGCGACGGCCTGACGATCAACGGCAGCACGATCAGCTTGACCGTCCGCGTCAACGGCGCCCCGCCGGGCCCGCTCAGCGACTCAAGGCCCGGCCCGAGGCCACGCCAGGCACGGTCGATGACCAGGGCGCGAGATCGGCATGCGTCGGTCGGCTGGCTCGGCGGCGGCATGCGGCGAGCGTACGTCGTACGGGAACGGGCGGGCGAACCTGGGATCGGTAGGGAGTTCGGGCCGCCTAACGTCCACACCGCGCACCGCACATGACATCACCACGTGACATCACCACAAGGAGAAGCGGTCATGGGAATCTTCAGAAAGCAGGGCAAGAACCGCGAGGCGCGGGCCGCCGAGATCGCCGACCAGGTGGCCGACGGCAAGGGCTTCTACGGCCGTGCCACGCGCGCGTTCCTCGGCAAGGAGGACTTCGCCAAGGTCCAGCAGACGATCGGCGCGTACCAGTCCGGCCAGGACGTCCGGCAACTGCTCGCCATGGGAGCGCCGACCGTAGCGGCCGTCGTCGTGTCGATCGGCGACACCGGCCGCCTTGTCAACTTCGACCCGGTCGTCGACCTGGTCCTCCAGCCGTCCGGGACGACCGACCCGATCACCCTCCAGACCGTCGTCTCCAAACTGCGCATCCCCCGCACCGGCGACCAGGTCCTGCTGATCGCCGACCCCGCGCGGCCGGGCGGCTACCTCTACGCCGGGGACGGCGTCGCCCCGTGACGCCCGGCTGGAGTTCAGCACTGGCCGGTCTCGCGGACTGTCGGTCATCACCAGACACGGCAGACGCCACAGCATCCCGTACGACGCACAAGCGTACGGCAGCGCGGCGTCGATGTGCCTGTGAGGGGTCACGAGGTGCTTGAGTTCTGGTGGGCGATACCCGCCGGGCTGGCGCTGCTCGGCTACGCACGCTCGCTCGCCGGGGTGACCCGGGCCCAGCGAGCGGTGTGGGCGAAGGCGCGGATCGTGGCAGTGCAGCAGCCGGCTCACGGCGACTCCAGGAAGCCCGGGATACCGGTGACGCTCACGTTCCAGGACCCGGGTACGGGCCAGGAGTTCACCTTGTCGAACGCGGGTAAGCACGGCGACGCGATCGAGGAGGCCTGGGTGGGCCGGGAGATCGACGTGTGCTACCCGCCCGGGCAGCCTCTCCGGTTCGCCGTCGTGCGGGGCGGCCCGGGGGACCGGACCGGGCGCGAGGGCCCCGACTGCGCGGTCATGCTGCTCCTCATCGGGCTGGTAATCCACGCGACCGTTCGCTGGGGCTGGCCATGGGCGCTGCTCGGCTTCGGCACGCTGCTGACGGCTGCCGCGGTGCTGAGCCCCGACATCCGCATCGTGCGCGCCCGCAACGCCCTGCTGGCCTCGGCCGTAGCCGTCCCGGCCCGGGTGGTGGCCGTCACCCGGGACGTCCACACCGACGACGAGTCCGGCCGCGACATCGTCGTCCACGCCCCAGTCATCGCCTTCACCACCCACGAGGGCGCCCACGTCACCGTCCTGTCCGGCGGGGGCATCCCCGATCCGGGCCGGTCCCTCCACCGCGCCCTGACCATCCACTACGCCCCTGCCGACCCTGCCGTCCACACCCCCGACCTCGCGGCCGACCGCCGTTCGGGAGCGCTGAACATCGCCTTCGTCGTCGCCCTCCTGCTGGCCGGGACGGCGGCGGCAGTGGTCGGCGCGGTCATGTTGTGGCACCCCGGAAGGGGATAGAGAGCGGAAGAGGAGCAATGCGCAGCCACATAGGTGTGTTCGTCGAGAATCTCGTGTTCACGGCGCTCTGCTTGTCGACGGGCCCGGTCTTCCTCGTCCTCGGGGGCGCCGCCTGGCATGACGGCGCGAGCTGGGGCTGGGCGGTGTCCGCATGCGGCGCGGCCGTCACCGTCATGATCCCTGTCCTGGCTCTCCGCTCGACGCGCGCCGAGTTCCCTCGGATCACGGGCGGGAACCGCGTGCGGGACGGGAGCGGCTCGTACGGGGACGACACCTTCGTGATGTGGGCGCCACGGTCCGAACCGGGGCCGGCGGGCGCGCGGTTGGTGCGGGCGGACGTCCTGGAGGCGTCGTCGGTGCGGTACGACCCGGACAGGGAGGCGACGTTCACGACGTACGTGGGCGACTACGCGCCCGCCGAGTTCACGCCGCTGGTCAGGCTGAGGCTCCGGGTGCACGCCGCGGAGGAAGCGGAAGGGGCTGTGACGCTCCCCGGGTTCGAGATCACGGACGAGTGGCGGGTCCCGGCCCTGTGCCTGTCGGCGATCACGGCGGGCCGACTGGCCGTCCTCACCGACGGCCTTGGCAACGTCACCGTCCACTGGCCGGGCAGCGCCCTGCTCGCAGGCACGAGAACCTGCCGTCTGATCGACCACGATGGTCGGCTGATCGACGTGACGCGACGAACCAGGCATCTGCTGGCACAGATGCGGCTCTCGCGCACGGTCGGCGGCATCGAGATGGCGGGGGACACGATCGACCTCCGGCACCTGGACACGGAGACGGCAGCACGATTCCGCATGCTGGCCGACCGGGTGCGCGCCTTCCCCGAGGACCGGGCCCCGGTGACCGAGCCGGGCGAGGAGGCCCGCCTGATGCAGGCTCAACTCCCGGGTGACGAGGGAGGGGTCGGCTCGGTCGGCCGACGGTGGTCGCGGCGCGGTGGGCATCTGGTGCGCGCCCGGTTCCTGGAGATGCGCGCCAGGACCACCTTCCAATACGACGGTCCGGTGCTGGACACGGTACTGCGCGCCCAACCGGCGGACGGCACACCCCCGTTCGACGCCGCCCGGCGGCTGACGGTGCCGATGAACTATCTGGCGGTCCTGCACCACACCAGGGAGGCGGTCCTGAGCGTCAGCCCGAACGGCAGGTCCTTCGTGGTCGACTGGGACCGCACCAACCTCCTCGCGGGCGTCGGCACGGCCAAGGTCATCGCCCCCGACGGCCGCGAGATCCTGGTGCCGCGCCGCTCCGACGCTCTCTGGCCCCTGATGAACCTGCTGGCATCCCACGCCGTCTCGAACCCGACCCCCGTCCTGGACCTCCGCGCGCACCGGATGCGGGCGGTCGCGGGGGCGGTCATGGAAGTGATGCGCGACAGGGGCCTGGCACCAACTGATCACCGTACGTAGGGTTCCTTCATGAACATCGAGGCCCCGGGGACGCACAGCAAGTGGCCCGGGTGACGGCTGCTCGGGCAGCGGCGGTCCTGGACCCTACCGAGTGCCGGCGGACACCCACGCCCTGACCGGGCCGCAGGTGCCGTCAGTTGCTCACTCGATGCTCTTCGGTGCTCAGTACTCGCTGGGCAGTCCGCTTCTGCTGCCTGACAAGAGAAGTCCACTCGGCAAGCAGTCGACCGTCGTCTCCCAGGACTTTGCGCTGCGCTTGCGCAAGGCCTTCGTACGCAAATCTCAGATAGCCCGTCTTCCGTTTGCACGAGACATCCGACACGACACGCGGATCGTTGATGATGTCGGCTTTCCGTGGCAGAGCATCACGCAACTGGATCGGCGTGCTGAACGAGTGGCCGGCGTCTTTCATGCAGCGGGCCCACCGGGAGTTGAGATTCCGGAATGACGGGAGTGATTCGAGAAGCTGCTGAGCCTGCGTCTCGGCTTCGCCGAGCTTCATACGGATCTCGCTCCACCTGATCCTTTTGTCTCCCAGTATCCGGGTCTCCGCGTAAGCCACGCAGCCGCGCGCGGGCAAGGACACCTGCATGCCCCTCCCTTGCACCAGGATTCGATCGTCCTGCCGGCCGTGGAGAGCAAGCACATAGTTTTTTCCGACGGCCCCGGGCTTTTCCAGCGGTGGGTTCGCCTTCGCGCCGGTGGAGCGTTTCCGTGTTTCGAAACTGAAGGGCGTGGGCCGGTCCGGCTCTGCGGTCTGCTTGGGGCGCTTGGTGTCGTAGGAGAAGCCCTTCCGGGCCATGCAGGTGGCGATCAGCTTGTCCTTGGCCGCCGAGATGGGCCGGTCCGCTGCCTGCGCCGCCGGTCCGTACACCTGGGCATGGATGGGCGGAAGCAGATGGGCAGGTGTGGTGCGATCAGGTCGGGGCGTCCCGCCGGCGCATGCCGCACCTGCTGCGATGACCAGCACGGAGAGGAAGGCGGGCACGAGGTTGGTGCCTGACAGCCGTTGGCTGCCAGGCACCACCTGCCCGTTACGGGTCAATAGCATCGGATCGACGTCTCTCCCCTGAGCTGAAGCGAGCCGGGCAGGTCGTTCAGATCTCGCGGGAGGTGGTTCGGCGTGGCGTGCCCGGGGTTCACGCAGAACAGGAAGTCCCGGTAGCCGGGGAGCAGGTAGTAGTGGCTCTCGTAGCCCCCGGTGGTGGAATTGCTCGCGGCGGTCACGTTGAAGTCCACGACACCGCCGTTGTTGGTGAAGCGGTCGTTCCCGAAGTCGTTGTCCGAGTTGAAGTAGTTGTGGCGCTGGTTGTCGCCCAGGACGTCCTTGAACACACAGTGGTAGCCGGATGGGCAGGTCCGGTGTGCCGGGGCCGAGGCCGAGGCCGGGCCCGCCGTCATGACACCCACGGAGCCGAGCATTCCGACAACTCCGATCAATGTCGCCACTTTGATGCCGAGACGAGTGCTCATGTTTCTCCGATCACTGGCTGATACTGCCGAAACGAGTCTGGCGCACCGCACCTTCCGGCTGAAACGTGTGTGCGTCTGGGCGCAATATCCCTGTTCTCAAGGAGGATGCATTTGCTGAGAATCCATTTCACCGGACAGGATCGGGCGCGTATCGCGCTCGCCGACGATCGGATCCGATGCGGGAGATCTCGATCAGCCTCCACCGATGGCAACGCCGCGACTGCAGAGCGACCTTCGGCCCGTGGCAGGCCGGGCGGTGTCCCGCATGCGTCCGGCGTCAGAGAATCCGCTGGTCAGCAGCCTCGCCATCCCTCAAACTCGGATGTGTGCGAAGGGCTTTCGGTGATCAGCGCAGGGAACCCGTGACCGGAGAAGAGGAACGATGATGGCCCACCTGCGACTCTCCTGGGTCCTGTCCGGACATGGCTGGGCCGACTGCGTCGTCAGCGACCACCAGGCAGAAGCCGAAGTCACGGCCTCCTATATCACCGCTGCCCCCGAAGATCTCTTGACGGCAGTAACACGCCTGATCGTCGGCGAGACCGAGTGTCGAGCACAGTTCGAGGCCGAGCCCACCGCCTTCCGATGGATCTTCTACCGGGAAGGCACCAACGTGTGGATCCGCCTACTGGAGCTGGCCCACGGCAGTGACCACGACAACACTGGGACCGAGATCTGGTCCACCCAGCAGAACATCGACGTCGTTGCCCGAGCCGTGATCCGTTGCTTCGACGAGGTCGCGAAGGAGTATGGCGAGAGCGCATACCGTGGCAAGTGGGGTGAGCACTTCCCTCGTACCGAGCTCGAAGCCCTCAGGACCGCGTGGCGCGAACATCGAAGCGACTGGGCGGCCTCTTCGACACCGTCGAACCCGTGAAGTTTCGACAGCGCCGGGCTTGAGGCTGCCGCAGCGGAAGCCTCTACCGTCCTGAGCAGGGCCGGAGATTCCGGCCCGGTGAAGTGCGTGTGAGGGAGGCGGCGATGGCCTGGCCGATCGCGGAGGTCGCCCGGATGTCGGGTGTGACCGCCCGGACACTACGGCACTACGACGACATCGGCCTGCTGCCGCCGGCCTGGAGCGGGGCCAACGGCCACCGTTACTACGAGGAGCGCCAACTGCTGCGGCTGCAGCAGGTTCTCGTGCTGCGGGCGCTGGGCCTGGGACTGCCTGAGATAGGCCGGATCCTGGCCGCGCAGGTCGACGAACTGGAGGCCCTGCGGGGCCATCACCGTCGGCTGCTCGCCGAGCGCGACCGGCTGGATGCCCTGGCCTGCATCGTCGCCCGCACGATCACCGAACTGGAACAGTCCAGGAAGGACGGCACAGACATGATCAGTATCAGCCGGCCGGAGAACCTGTTCGAGGGCATCCGGCCTGTCCAGTGCATGAAGGTCCTGCGCGGTTTCCCGGAGCTGGTCGGGGCCGTCGAGCGGCGTACCGCGGCGTTGAGCAAGGCCGAGATCGAGGCCGACGAGCGCGAGCGCACGACGCAGATGGTCCGGCTGGGGGAGCTGTTGGCCACCGGCCTGCCCGCCGACGCCGACGTGGTGCAGGTCGAGATCGACGCCCAGTACCGGACGTTGGCCCAGAGCCGGGCAGCCACCGCCGAGGAGTACCGCGCGATCGGGCGTTGCTGCGTGGAGAACGAACACTGGCGCGCGGTGTACGAGTCGATCGCGCCGGGTCTGGCCGCGTACCAGCAGGCCGCCATCGAGGCGTACGCCGCAACTCGGCTGCGCTGAGCCGGGACCGGGCCGCCGCAACGGGGGGTGCGGCGGCTCGGCCGGGGCGGAGCCACTCGCCAGTTCCGCCGACAAAGGGTCCACAACTGTCGAGGAACGCCTACCTCCGCCCAGCGACGCTGCCGCGATCCCGTCTTCGGCTCACAACTCAGCCGGCTACCACGACCGTTACGCCGAGCGCCTTGAGCTCCTCGACGACCGTGTCGTCGGGATCGGCATCGGTGATCAGTCCGCTGACCTTCTCCCACGGCAGGACGCGGAACTGCGAGGCCGTGCCGATCTTCTCGGACGAGGCAAGGATGTAGGTGTCCGCGGCCCGCGCGGACAGGGCGCGCTTCATCGCCGCTTCCTCGGCGTCCCCCGTGGTCAGTCCGGCCTCGGGGTGCACGCCGGTGACACCGAGCAGGCAGAGGTCGGCGGAGACGTTCTGCGCGGCTTCGACCGCGGCGGCACCGCACGTGACCGCCGAGTGCTTGAAGACGCGGCCCCCGAGCAGGAAGAGCTCCGCCTGCGGATGGTCGAGCAGCGCTGCGGCGATCGTCGGACTGTGGGTGATCACGGTGCAGACAAGACCCTTCGGGAGCGCGCGGGCGACGGCGAGGGCGGTGGTGCCACCGTCGAGAATCAGCGAGCCTCCCGGCTGCACCAGCCCGACGGCTGCCGAGGCAACCTTCCGCTTGCCGTCCGGAGCCACCGCCTGCCGGGCGTCGTAGTCCACCACCGCCGGGGACACGGGCAGCGCGCCGCCGTAGACCCGCTGACACAGCCCCTCGGCGGCGAGATCACGCAGATCGCGCCGCACGCTGTCCTCGGAGATCCCCAGCTCGGCGGCGACGTCCTTGGCCACGACCTTTCCCGTGCGGGTGAGTAGATCTAGCAGGTACTCACGTCGTTCAGCGGCCAGCATTCACGTTCCTTCCTGGTGCTGCACGTTTCTGCATGTATCTTAACAGTCGTGACCGACAAACCCATGCTCATCCTGATCGCGGGCCCCTACCGCTCCGGCACCGACGGCGATCCGCGGGCGCTGGCCGCCAATCTCGCCCGCCTGGAAACCGCCGCCTGGCCCGTCTTCGCGGCCGGCCATCTCCCCGTGATCGGGGAGTGGATCGCCCTGCCCGTCCTGCGCTCGGCCGGCGCGGGTCCCACCGACCCCCTCGCCGACCAGGTGCTCTACCCGACCGCCGACCGCCTGCTCGCCCACTGCGACGCCGTGCTGCGCCTGCCCGGCGACTCCGTCGGCGCCGACCAGGACGTCGCCACCGCCCGCCGCCGCGGCCTGCCCGTCTACCACGACGTGGCCGAGATCCCCCGCCGCACCCCGCAGGAGACCGCGTGACCGGCCGCCCGGGCATCGACACCCCCGACCATCGCGGACGCACCGGCCTCGACCAGGCCGGACGCGACCTCGACCGCAACCCCGACGTCCGGGTGCGCGACGTCGCACTCACCTCCCAGGGCTGGCACGTCCTGCGCCGCACCACCTTCGACTACCGCCGCCGCGACGGACGGTGGGAAACCCAGCAGCGCGAGACCTACGACCGCGGCAACGGCGCCGTCGTCCTGCCCTACGACACCGCACGCGGACGCGTCCTGCTCACCCGCCAGTTCCGCTACCCCGCCTACGCGAACGACCACCCCGACGGCATGCTCATCGAGGCCGCGGCAGGACTGCTCGACGCGGACGACCCGTACACCGCGATCCGCCGCGAGAGCGCCGAGGAACTCGGCGTCACCCTCGGCCCCCTCACCCACATCCTTGACGCCTACATGAGCCCCGGCTCCGTCACCGAGCGCCTCCACTTCTTCGCCGCCCCCTACACCCCGGCCGACCGGACCGGCCCTGGCGGCGGACTCGAGGAAGACGGCGAGGACATCGAGGTCCTCGAACTCCCTTACACCGAGGCCCTCGCCATGACCCGCAACGGCCGCATCACCGACGCCAAGACCATCCTGCTCCTGCAATGGGCGGCCCTGAACGGTCCCTTCGCCCGGCAGCAGAACCTGTGAAAGCGGCGTCCCGTACACGGGCCGGCCCGTACCGTCCGGCGGACGTGACTCGAAGATCAGTCGCTACCTCGAAGCCAGAACGGCGTGGATGGCACTGGCCGTCGCCACCACTTGCATAGCGGGCGTGGCAGGTACGGCCGCAAGCCGGGACCAAGGACGCGACAACCCCGGGGTGGAGGCTGCCGACGAACGCTGACACACCGCCTGGAGGTTGAGACCTATACGTGGCAGGCGCTCCCGCCCGACCTGCAACCCTTCGACGATGCCGGCCTCATCAACGGCATCGCGGCCGAACTCGCTGTCGTTCAGGTTCTGTTGACGGACCTCAGCCTGAAGGAACTGCCATGGCACCTCCCGCTCCGGGCGGGCCGCTGTGGAAACTCCATGGTTGGACGGAGCGCCCGCGCGACCCAGTGTCTGCGCAGGCGCCCCGAGTGCTGGCACTTACAAAGAGTGCAGAGGACGCTGTCCGTCCCGTCGCGTTGTCAATTCGTGATCTGTGCGGGAGTGCAAGAGAAAAACGCGATACGCGCTTGGACTTTTATCGCGACCACAATTTCCTCGAAGGGCGTTGACAGCGGCCTTCTATTCCCCGACTATCCCAGCAAGCCGGTTCAACTGTTCGCCCGAGTTGGCATATTGGTCCACCAGCGCGTGCGGGAGTCAGCTCACCATAATTCTCCTGTGTGATTCCCGCTTTGAGCAGTGCGGGTGTACGCCAACGAAACCCGCACGCAGAGATCCCCCCACAGAGAAGTACTCCCCCCACAGAGAAGAGGCACAAGCATGGGAGCGGTGCGAAACCTCGGGAACTTCGCCCTGGTCGCGGCGGTAGCCGGGCTGGTGATGGCGACACCCCACTCGGCGTCCGCGGCAGTCGGCGGCGGAAACGTATCGATCGGCTGGTCGATCCCGAACACCCCGTCATCGGGGCTGTCAAACATCACCTTCCCCATCACCGTGAATCAGGCGACGGCCCACAAGAGTGGAATCTACTTCGCCCAGCAGTTCGGCTTCACCAACGCCAAGGATGTCGGCTACACCGGCCTGCAGCCGAGGGCGAACAGTGGTGGCAAGGAGCGCCTTTCGGCCCGTTTCTCCACCTTCGTCGCGGGTGCGTCCACGAACGACGCGAACTGCCATGTGGGGGCCGACGGCGGACCCGGGGTCACCTGCGCCGTCGACTTCGACGCGGTCTACGGCCACCGCTACGACATCAAGGTCGAGCGGACCGGGGCCGACACCTGGACCGGCACGGCGAGGGACACGGTCACCGGTGCCGAGACCCATCTGGGCAGGTACACGCTGCCGAGCGGGAGCGGCAATCTCCGGGGCTCCCAGGGAGGGTTCGTCGAGTACTACGCCGGGATTCCCAGCTGCGCGGAAATGCCCAGGTCCGACGCGGTCTTCGGAGGGCCGACGAGCACCGACGCCGGCGGCCTGAAGGGCACGTCCAGGGCGAACTACGAGTACAGCGACTGCGTCGGCCAGTCCAACTACCGCGCCGAGGACGACGGGGCGGGCACACACGTGACCCGCGGCTTCGTCTCCAGCGCCGCGTCGGCCCGTCGCTAGGTCGGCCGTCTGACGCCCGGCACTTTTCCGCGGAGCCGGCACCAGGAACGGTGGCGGAGCGGATCCTGGAACGGTGGAGGCCGGGCGCAGAGGGCGCCCGGCCTCTGATTTTGCGCCGCCCGGGGCATCGCACAGCGGCGGCATCACCTGGCTTCCGGTCGGCAGCGACGGCGGCGGTGCCGACCAGACGCTCCTGTCCCATGAGTTCGGGCACAACTTCGGCTATCCGCACCAGACACGGATCCCTTGCCCCGGCACCGACCTCGCCGACTGCGAAGAGTCCAAGGGCGCCAACAGCCGCCAGACGCCGATGGGAGGTGGCACCGTATCGGTGGGCCTCACGGCGCCCGAACTGCTCCACTCCAAATGGCTGTCGGACGAGGAGGCGGTGACGGTCGAGAAGTCCGCCACCTACACACTGAATTCCCTCTACGGAGGGCAGGACGGCGTACGCGCGCTGGACATCCCCATCGGTGAGGACCGCCTGGTCGTGGAGTACCGCCACACGTCCGGCACCCTCGACAAGCGCCTCCAGGGCGTCCACACCTATCGCATCCCGGGGAACAACTACGAGGGGGCGACCATGGTCGACATGAGCCGACGTGGACGCCGCCGCCGACTTCGACCTTGCCCGCGACCGGCGCCGACTCCAACCGCACGACCCCGCTCGCGCTCGGAGGCGCCGTCCTCCTCGTAGCCGCGCCCCACCGGCGTGCGTAACGCTCGGGTTCGATGCGAGCCGAGGCCAGGCCCGTCACGTGGGACTCCCGTCGGACCTCCAGGAGTTCGAGCATCCGAGGATCGGGAGAGAGGTCCGCGACGGCTGAACAGTCACTGGTGGCCAGTGAAGTGATCTGACTCTCAACCTCATTCGTCGCACGCGTCTCAGGCTTCGGCGATTCGGCCAATCTCGGCCGACGCGTATTCCCCGCGACTCAAGGGTCGGTGGGGCACGCACTCGTTGTTTTTCGCTCCACCTTGCGGATTCACCCCCGTCCGAAAGACGTGTGTTCGAACTCGCCGCTCACGTCGTTGACCGGGCTGACGCCACCAAGCCCACAACGACCGTGCAAGGGGAGATCAGTTGACCTCAGCAGATACTCACGACCGACAGGCCGCCACCCCTCCGCTGCCGCCCCCCGCTGAGATCACCTACTCGGGGCAGTACTCCGTGAACCCGCTCGGTGAGGTTTCCTTCGGCAGGCTGTGTGCTCAGCTCCCCAGGGTCTTGCGTCGTATCGCCAGGATGTCGTGGCGCATCGATCGCCATGCCGTACTGCTGATCCTGACCTGCCAGTTGCTCACCGGCCTGGCCGCCGCGGTCCTGCTCACCGCGACCGCCCGCGCCATGGGCCCGATCCTGAGCGGCGGCTCCGTCTCAGATCGGCTGCATCAGGCTCTGCCCGCGCTCGCTCCTCGTCGTGGCCGGCGCGAGCTCCGTCGCCCGCATCGCAGGTGCTTTGGCGACGTACGCCGAACGTCGGATCACGCCCAGGCTGACGACGGAAACGGACACCGCTCTGGTGGAAGCTGTCTGTCGCGTCGAGGCTGCGGCGTACGCCGTCGACGGCTTCGCCGACCGCCAAGAGGCCGCTGAGATGGGGGTGATCCGCACGCACGTGATGGTCACCGATGCCCAGCGCTTCATGTCCGCCCTGGTCCGCATGGTGACGGCCAGCGGCGTGCTGTCGGTACTGAGCCCGCTGATGCTGCCCTTGTTGCTGCTTGCGGTGCTCCCCGCCGGTGTGGGTGCGGTGCTCAGTGCCCGCGTGGACTACCAGATCCACTACGCGAACATCGCCGATCGCAACGTGCGCGGCATGATGCGGTGGTGGTCGACGACCCCGAAGTACGGGGACGAGGTCCGCGCCAACGGCATGACCGACTACCTCCTGTTCTGGTACCGCTCGCTGTCGGACCGCTGCGACAAACGCACTCTGTCCGCCGCACCACAGACCCTCCGCATCGCCCTCCTCTCCTCTCTCGTGAGCGGCCTGTTCCTCGTTGCGACCTGGGCCGCCCTCGCCTGGCTGGCGGTGACGGGACGGATCGCACTCGCCGTCGCCGCCACCGCTGTGGTCGCCGTCCAAACGACGCTGGCCGCCCTGTCCGGGGTCGTCATGAACGGCGCCGCCGTGTTCCACACCAGCCTCTACCTCAGCGACATGCAGGCCTTCTTCGACGACGCCGCTGCCCGCGCACCCAAACGAGGTGACGTTGCCCTGCACGCCCCCGTGGACGAGATCCGTTTGGACGAGGTCGTCTACCAGTACCCCGGCAAGGGCAAACCCGCCGTTGACGGCGTCTCGCTGACCCTGCGCCGCGGGGAGATCCTCGCCATCGTCGGAGTCAACGGCTCCGGCAAGTCGACGCTCACCCGTCTGATCACCGGCATCTACCTCGCCGACAAAGGGCGCGTGACCTGGAACGGAACAGACCTCGCCCAAGTCGCCCCCGCCACCGTCTGGAAGCACACGGGACTGGTTCCACAGATCTTCGCGCAGTGGCCGTTGCGGGTCCGCGAGAACGTCACCCTGGGCCAACCGCGCAGCTTCGACGACCAGCCGGTGTGGGAGGCGGTCGACGCGGTCGGGATGCGGGAGGCGATCGAGGAACTACCGAGCGGCCTCGACACCCTCCTCGCCCGAGAGGTGTTCGGCGGGGCCGAACTGTCGGGTGGCCAATGGCAGCGACTGGCTTGCTCCAGGGCCCTGTACCGCCGTCCTTCCCTGCTGATCCTGGACGAGCCCACATCCCAGATGGACCCGCGAGGCGAGCACGGAATCTTCGAGCAGATCAAGGGGATCGCGGCCGACCGCATCACGATCGTGGTCACGCACCGGCTGGAGAACACCAAGGTCGCCGACCACGTCGTGGTCATGGACGAGGGCCGCATCAGCGAACAGGGCCGGTACGACGACCTGGTCCACGCAGGCGGCACCTTCGCGGAACTTCTGGCGCTTTCGCAGGACCGGTAGCTGGCCCTTCAGGGTAGGGGCGAGACAGCCAATCCACCCGTGCTCCAGCCGTTGCTTCGTCACGGCCCAGTGCGGGTGTGCACCGCGAATCCGGGACGTGCCAGGGCTCGGCCAGGGTGAACGCGAGCGGGGTACCCGGAGCGCTCGCGCACGCCCTTGCGCCGTGCGTTTGTCCCGTTGCGGGATCGTCAGTCGGTCCGGGTGCGGAGGCTCCGCGTCAGGGTGGGGATCTGTTCATGTCGTTCCTCCCTCACTCGGCAACTCGCGTACGGGTGCGTCGAATGGCATGCGACGGTCCTGGCCCTGAGGGGTGACGACGCGCACCCTCGCCGTGCCACGGCCCGGGTTCCGCAGAGCGCGGACACCGGTGCCGCGGAGCCAGAACCCGGCGCCGCGTCCGAGGACCGGCCCGGGCTCGCCGTCGCGTAGCTCCAACTGCACCCGTCCGCGGGTGACGACGCCGAACGCGTCGCGCCATTCCGCCGCGACCACTGCGACACGCGCGCCACCGCGCAGCGCGAGCGTCCACACCGGACTACTCCGTGCCGTCGGCCGGCAGGCGTTCCGGCAGCCCGAGCCGCGGGAACTGGTCGTCGTGGAACGTGATGATCTCGGTGATCGCCCCGCCGGTGACGCGCAGGACGTCGATCGTCAGCGGCAGGTACGCGCCCTCCCGCTGCTGCCAGAGGTAGAAGGCGACGGCGGGCTGCCGGTTGACGGAGGTGAGGACGGGGCGCAGGCCCTTCATGCCCTCGAAGCCGCTCTCGACCCAGTCGTTCACCACGGCGTCGCGGCCGACGTACAGCCCCAGCGTGGGCGGCATCGAGCAGCGGACGTCGTCCCGCAGCATCGCAGTGAGCGCAGGGATGTCCGTGGCCACGCTGGCTTCGGTATAGCGGCGCACCAGCTCGCGCGTCCCGGCGTCCTCCTCGCCGCCGGTCCAGTCCTGCCGCTCGGCGGGCAGATGCTCCCGCATGCCGGCGCGCGCCCGCTGCAGCGCGCTGTTCACGGAGTTGACGGAGTCCCCGAGGAGCTGCGCGACGTCCTTCGCAGGCCAGCCGAGCACGTCCCGCAGGATCAGCACGGCCCGCGGGCGCGGCGCGAGGTGCTGGACCGCGACCAGGTACGCCAGCTCGATCGTCTCCCGCGCGACGGCGACGGCCTCCGGCTCGTCCGCGTCGCCCGCGGGCAGCTCGTCGAGCAGCCGGTCCGGATAGGGCTGCAGCCACAGCACCTCGCCGCCGGTCGCGGGCTCCGGGCGGCGTCTGGCGAGCAGGTCCAGGCAGGCGTTGGTGGCGATCCGGTACAGCCAGGCCCGGAACGTCGACCGCCCCTCGAAGGTCTCCCGCCGCCGCCAGGCACGCAGGAACGTCTCCTGCACGGTGTCCTCGGCGTCCTCGAACGACCCGAGCATCCGGTAACAGTGCACATGCAGCTCCCGCCGGTGCCGCTCCGCCAGCCCCGCGAACGCCGGCTCGTCGACCTCGCCAAGACCGCTCACGCCCAGCTCCTCCAGCCACGTCTCCGCACTCATCACGTCATCCTTCCGTCTCGTGGTGTCCCGTCGTAGGTGTGACGGATGGGGGCGCGAAAACTCATCACCAGGGCCGGTCGGCATGGCTGAGCTCTCTCATCCTTGGTGGGTCGGGTTTCGACGTGCTGGAGGACGAGGATGGCTCGCACCATTGCGGTCGTCCGGGACGGGTTGCAACGCAGCGTGGTCAGGATTTTCCAGATCTTGAGGGCGGCGACGGCGCGTTCGCCGCGGCAGCGGCATCGCGCCCTGTACACCGCTGCCATTGCCAGCCAGCATGCGGTGGAAGACCAGCCAAAGCCGAAGCCGCCGGTCGTGTCCTGACGTTCCCCGAAATGCGCTCCGACCGACTGCTGAAGCAACTACACAACGAGGAGCACCGCACCACGACCGGTGCCGGCGGAGGAGGAAGCGGTGACCACACCCAGCACGCATACCGATGTGGTGGTCCGCACGTACGGGCCCGGCACTCGCGTGCGATACCCAACGGCGATCTCTGGCCCGGCACCGTGGCCACACCGGCGCGGTTTTCGCTCCTGTCGACGCGAGACATGGCAGCGCCTCCTCCATAAGCCTGCGGACGTCGTGAGGCCGCCAGGAGACACGCGGGTCGCCAAGGAAAGACCAGCCGGCAGTGAAGGGGGACCGTCGACCGGCTGCCGTGGCACCTAAAGGCGGGGCCGGCAGCGGACCGACGTCGGCCGGTTTCGGCTACGCGGGTCACGGTGTCGGGACGAGCGCGTAGTAGGCCTTGACCAGCGTCATTAGTAGGACGCTAAGGCGTCACGGATGGCCCCGTGGGCGATGTGTGGGGCGAGGCCGGTGCCACGCCTTGCCACCGGCCTGTCGAAAAATCGGCGAGATTCCGGCCTTTTGTAGTGAGAGGTACTTCGGCAGGACGACGAGAAGGACCACACATGCTGCGTTCCCATCTCGCCGCGAACGGCCGGTGGCCCACCCTGCGGCAGGTGCGAGCCGTTGATGCGGTCATCGTGCGCCGCTCGCATCCTTCTGGGACGACGCCCATGTGCACGGCGCACCTGCACGAGGTTCATCGTGGGGCAGGCAGGGGTCCGAGTCACCGGCTTGTCCGAGGTGCCTGACGTGATGCGTAGGGCTGCCGTGGGGTCCGCTCGCGGACTGCGGTATCCCGGAACCGACGGGCAGGCGGTCTCACAACGGACTTCCCAGAACTATCCGGAGTCCGACGAGACCCCGATCGACGGCATCGAAGGCACGGTCGCGACGAAGGCAGTCGCGAGCCGAAGACGGCAACGACTGCGAGTTGAGCCGGAGGGCATGGCGCAGCAGCCCGTCATCGAAGCGGACGTGTGCTCTTTGGCGTGGGGGAGGGCGGGGTGGTGAGGCGGTCCGAAGCGCGGCGTCGGGTCGACCTGGAGGGGTGGATTCGACGCACCGGAGCCTTGGCCGTGTCAGGGGTGGCCGCGTACGCCTCGTATGTGCACCAGCGAGAGTTCGCCGGGCAAGGCGGGGCGGACCGGACCAGTGCCATGCTGTGGCCGTTGTCGGTGGACGGCTTGCTGCTGCTGGCCACGGTGGGATTTCTGAAACGGCCGCCGGCGCATGACCGGCGCTCGCGGCATGTCGTACGGCTGGCGTTCTTTCTGGGGATCGCCGTGTCGTTGGCGGCCAACGTGGCGGCGGCGCCTTCCCTGGCGTGGCAGCCGGTGCTGGTGGCCGGCTGGCCGCCGGTGGCTCTCCTGCTCGCGGTGGAATTGCTTGCTGACCGTCCCGGTGAGCCCGCGGCGGGTACTGCCGCAGAGTCATCTATGCATGACGGGGCGGATGTTGATGACCCGCTGCTGGCACGAGCCCGGCAAGTGGACGCCCAGCACTGGCAGGTGTACCAGCGGCCCGTGTCTGCTGAGTCGCTGCGCAAGGAACTGCACATCGGGGCGGGCCGCTCGCGGCAGTTGGTGGCCACGATCCGCGCGAACCACAACGGGCACGCCTGTGGTTGAGTACCAGTGCCCGGCGTGCAGTCCATGGTCGGCGGCACCCTGGCTCGGCCGGCCGGCCGGCCGGCCGGCCGCGGCGGCGACGGCGTGCCGCCCTGGTGTGCGGGGCCGACGGAATCGGGTAACGTCTTGGTCATGTTCTCCCAGACACCGATTTACGAGTGAGGGCGTAATGGGCTCCTGCTGACGTCCTGAGACGTCACCGCGCCCTTCCCTCCACCGATGAATCCGTAGATCACTTCACATCTTCCCGGGAGAACCCGTGAGCAAGAACATCAACAACCCCGTGGGCATGGGCGGCGGCCAGCGCAAGAAGCTGTCCCGCGCCGAGCGGCAGAACAACGGTCCGCACCGCAACCTCGACCGCCAGGGTGCCGCCGACCAGAAGGCGGAGCTGGTGCGCAAGATGCGCGAGAAGGTAGGCGCGGCCGAGGGCGCCGGGCAGACGAGCGACGACACCGCACAGAGCTGACGCACCGCTGCTGTAGGGCGGCATCGCATGAGGCAGGGCCCGGACCGCGACGCGCAGTCCGGGTCCTGCTGTCGTACCGGGCGCGGCCGGTCCCGCACTCCACGCCCGAGCTGCAGATGGCTACAGTCAGCCCTCCGCATCCTGAGCAAGATCAGCGACGGAGCTGAAGTGCGCCGTACCGTCGACATCCTTCCTCTCCTGGGCATGTGTATCTTCTGCATGACTCCCAGCAGCAGATCATGCGCGAGTACCGCCAGCTCAGAAGCTGGGAGTCAAGTGGGGTTCTCTACCGCGTCGCTCCCCGCCCCGGCGGTTGACGGCACACCGGCGGTCCGTCGGTGGTCACCGCTGATGGGACGTTCCGACCGACGGGAGGGTTCGGTGCGTGCACGTCGCCGATCTCGGCGACCCGGGCGTTGAACAGGGATTCTTCGCGGACCTGAGCATGTACGGCGCCGAACTCGAACTTGAGGTGTCTGAGCCCGACCCGGTAACCGATACGGTCACTGGCTCTACGACGCTCACCGAGGACGTGGTGGTCACCTCGTGCCGCAGGCAGGGGAGAGTGCAGCAGCGGGCTCGTGTGACGGCACCGGTGCGGTCAGGGTGGACATGCGCCTGCCCTGCCGACCGCGATCAGACGGTCGCCGTACCAGGTCAGTGCCGGGGTCTCCAGAGTGCGGTACTCGTCCACGAGGGCGGTCGACAGTCCGGATGGGCCGCCTGAGGTCCGTAGGTGCAATACGCCCTCGGAGTCGGGGTACAGCGCGTACAGCGTCGGTCCCGCGGTCGCGAGCCGTACGTCGTGCGCGGCCTTCATGTTCACTTTCTGCGTGTTCCAATTGAGTTGACCCGTATCGGCCTTGTGGCGCCACCGTGTCCATACCGCGCCGCCAAGGCTGCGGAAGTAATACAGATGGTTCTCGCCCTGGAGGACGAGTTCGGGGGAGCCGACCACGGGGATGAAGGGGTTCATGTGGAACTCCCGCCACTGCTGGGCTTCCTGCCGGTAGATGGCAACGCCCGGCACAGTGGAGACCACGATGCGCATCGCCGCGTACAGGGCGGTGCCGTCCCAGCAGAAGGAGACCGCCCCGCCGGAGGGGGCGGGCATCGCCGAAGGCGTGCCCCACGAGGTGCCGTTGCCGCTGGTCACGGTCTGCTGCTCGCCGTCCGGCGTCTGGAACGCGCAGACCAGCCCGGTGCTGGCGCTGGCCAGGGCGACCGGTGCCGGGGCCGCCCGGCCGGGGGACTGGGGCATGGTCCGCCAGGTGCTGCCGTCGTACTGCGCCCACGTCAACTGCTCGTCGGCGTACGGCCGGAAGACCAGGTGGAGCTTGCCGCCGTGCACCAAGAGCGCGGGCGGCGAGGCGGCGGGTCCGAACGGTAGCCGGACCGGCTCGCTCCAGCGGCGCTGCCGCGGGTCGAAGCGCCGCATGGACAGCTCCGGCCGGTGCGTGACCGTAGTGGCGGTGAAGGCCGGCGCGGTGAAGGTGGGGGCCGCCAGCCGGTCGGTCACGATGCTCCGCGTCACGGTCAGGGACGTGGTGACGACGTCCGGCACGTCGACGGTCACCCACACCGAACGCACCGCCTCCACTTCTCCGGAGGCGGACGTGGACGTGCCGCTCAGGTGGAAGACGGTGTCGCGGGTGATGTTGTGGGCGGTGTAGCTGTCCTGACCGGTGACCAGGATGTCCGCCTTGCCGTAGCGCAGCCGGAAGCTGCCGCCCGCCGCCTGCCAGGTGAGCGTGACGCTGCCGCCGTACCCGATGCGGGCAGGGGCCGCGCGCAGCACGCCCAGGCTGAAGGAGGGCGGGAACTTCGGAACCGGCAGGTCGACGGTCTCCTCGTTCCAGGAGTCCTCGCCGGTCTCTCCAGGGGACCGCCAGCGCACGCTCACCGTCAGCAGCGCGCGTCCCACGGTGCGGTTGACGGGGACCTTGGACAGCGACAGCGCGAGGCCGTTCTCCTTGCCGATCTGCACCGCTCCGCCGGGCGGGGTGAACGTCACCCGGCCCGACTCGGCGATGGCGGTGTTCCAGCCGGGCCGGTCGGTGGACGCCGTCATCCCGGCCGTCCCGGAGGCCAGCGCGGTGGCCCCGTCGCCGACGGGAACGGAGACGGTGACGGGGCCGCACTCGATCGGGCGGGAGGCGCGGCGGGTGAGGACGATGGCCAGGTCCGCCGGGCGGTAGGGGCCGGAGTCCGGGGACACCGGGAGCGGGAAGGGCGTGGTCGAGTGGGTGTATTGCAGTTCCACGCCGACGTTCGGCGCGGCGCCGTCCGGGACCCGTTCGCCCGGTACGGTGGCGGGAGTTGCGGTGTCGCTGGTCACGACGGGTCTCCTTCTCGGCGGGCCCCGGATCGGGGGCGGGCATGGTTCACACCAGCCACAGGGCACCCCGGAACGCCATCAGTGCCGGGTCGTGGGTGTACGTCCGGCTGGTGAGTGGCGGGCGGCTGGTCCATGTCGTGCCGTCGTAACCGTGCAGTTGGATGTGGCCGGAGGTGTCGCGGTAGGCGCAGTACAGCGTGCTGCCCAGGGTCACCAGTGAGGGCGGCCCGGCGGGCGTCGGCCCGGACAGTGTCGGGCCCGCCACCCACCGCGCGGCGAGCAGCGTCGGGTCGGAGTCGTCGTAGACGACTTGGTGGCCCCCGCCGGATCGGTACACGCAGACGGTGACGCTGCCGAGCACCCCGAGCGCCGGGGCCCCGTTGGCCGCCGCGCCCGGCAACCGCTGTGGCGTGGTCCATGTGGTGAAACGGTGGAGCCAGTACAGCGGGGCCTTGGCCGTGCTGTCGGTGACGGCGAGGAACCTCCGGTCACCGTTGTGGACCAGGGCGGGGCGGAACTGGGTCGTCCCACTGCCCGGAACCGGTTCGGGAACACCCCACGCGTGGTAACCGGCCTTGCGGATCTGCACCGTTCCGCCACCGTCGCGGTATGCGCACCAGAGGGAGTCCCTCTCGTACGCGAGGCACGGATCGGCGCCCGGGCCGAAGGGGGCCTCTACACGTACCCAGGCGTAGGCGTCGAAGGTGGACCACACCAACTCGGCGCTGCCCAGCGGCTGGTGGACCAGTTCGACGCGCTGGCCGAACACGGGTGCCACCGCCGCCGCGGGATTGCCGGCCGGCAGTGCGGAGCGGGAGAAGAGGAGGGGTTCCCACGTGTTCCCGGAGGCATCACTGACCATGTCCACAAGGGCGGGCAGCCGTTGCGGGACGACGAGCGGGGCGCCGGTGGAGGCCGACCCGATCCCCTGTGCCTGCAAGGTTCCGTGGACGATCACCCGGCCCACCGACAATTCGGGGTCGGGCACGTGCACCATCACGCTGAGGGTGCGCTCCACGCTGCCCGCGCCGTCCTGGGCGACCGCCCGCAGATGGAAGTAGGTCGTCTGCTTCAGGTCGGGGACGGTGACGGAGGTCTGCCCGGTCACCGGGTGGGGCTCACCGTCGTAGTACAGCGACAGCGCGGTGGCGGCGCTCGCGTCCCAGCTCAGGGTGACCGAGCCACCGCGCGGAACGCTCAAGGGCTCGGCGGCGAGCGACCGCAGGTGAAACCCGAGCGGGAACTTGCCGGTCTCCAGGCGGGTGACCTGCTCCTGCCAGCTGGTGGTGCCGAGCGGGCGCCACGAGGCGCTGATGTCCACCTGGCTGACGCCGACGCGCTGATTGACCGGGAGGCCCATCACTTGGAAGGTCACGCCGGTTTCGGATCTGAACTCGGCCTGCGCGGGCGCTCCGGACCCGGGGGCGAAGGTGACGGTCCCGGCCGCCGCGTTCACCGTGCCCGTCCAGCCCGCCAGGCTGATCGTCCCGGTGACTCCGGTCATGCTCGAGCACAGGTCGCCCCCGCCGGGCCCGACTTTCAGCGTGACCGTGAACGACCGGCACTCGACGGGCGCCGGGGAGGCCAGGGAGGCCACCACGATCAGGTCCCCCGTGGCGGGGTCACCTTCCGACGGGGAGACGCGGAGCGGGTCCGGCGTGACGGCGAGGTCGAAGGCGAGCGGATCGGTGTCGGCGGTGGTCCTGCCCGCAGGCGGGGCCAGCATCTGTCGTACGAGTGACATTACGCCTCCTCGGCGACGGGGAGCTGTGCGACGGTCTCCGGCGGCAGCTGTCCCGGCTGGGTCGCGGTGGCCTCCGTGGACGGCGGCACGATCCGGATCCGCTCCAGGGTGCGGCTCTCCAGCCGGTCGGCCCGGACGGCTCCCGTGACCACCAGGTTGTTCACCTCGATGTCCGGGTCGCCGACGCCGACGATCGTGCCCAGGGTCTGCTCGGCCGACCCGTGGCTCCCGCGCAGATAGAACACGGTGGTGCGGCGCATGTCGGACACCGTGAACTCGCTGCGGCCGGTGACGTCGTACTGCGCGTCCTCGTACATCAGATGGAGTGTCGCGTCGGCGGACGCCTGCCAGCGCAGTTCGACGTCCTCGCCGTTGTTCACCTCGGCGTGCGAGGAGGTGAAGTCCCGGAGGTAGAAGCCGGGCGGGAACTTGCCGATCTCGAAGATGGTCCGGCCGGTGCCGGATTCGTTGTTCCAGTGCGCGGTGACGGTCACCTGGGAGGAGCCGATTGCCTGGTTGACGGGGATGCGGTCGAGCCTGACGGTCAGGCTCGCGCCGGGGTCCACCATCTCGCCGCCGGAGGAGTGGAGGAAGGAGAAGGTGGACTGCTGCACCCCGACATAGGTCCAGCCGGAGCGGTCGACGGACACCTCCACACCGTCGAGCGAGGACGCGAAGTGCGGTGAGTCGGCGCCCTTCAGGATTTTCACGGTGACCTTGTTGAGGGTGATCTTCTCCTCGCCGGTCACCGAGCCGACGACGGTGACCCCGGCGTACTCGGCATCGCCCGTGCCGGGCGATACCCGTACCACTTCGGGGGTCGTACGCAACGTGAAGGCCACGCGGCTCTCGGCGGCGCGTGGCGCGCCCGCCGGGATGTACTCGGTCATGATGACGCTCCTCGACAGGGGACGGCGTACGGGAGGGAACCGGCGACGTGCGTCAGCCCTCGGCGTCGCGGCTCGCCCCCGCCGCGTCGTCCAGTACGACGAATCCGCTGCGGATCCGGGGCCCGACCCCCTGGGGCCACACCGCCGGATCCTGCGCCGACATCGGCGAACGGGACCACGTGTCGCCGTGGCGCTGGGCCCACGACCAGATGCCGGTGGCCGACGCCGGATGCGGGGCCAGCACGGTGTCCGGCCCGGAGGTCCCCGGCTCGACGGGGGCGAGCAGCGGGCCCGCGCGGAAGGCCACCGCCATGGCCTCGACGGCTGCGTCCGTGAACTGCTGCGGTATGAACACCTCACCCACCGGCAGGATCTCGGTCGTGGCGTGCACCGCGGCCCGCGCGTCAAGGAGCAGCGTCACCTGTGCCCGGGGTCCGTCGAAGGACAGCTTCAGCCGCTCGCCCGGGCCGATCCATCGCAGATAGTCGTCCCTGCCGGTCTTCAGGACGGTCTCCAGGTGGTCGTAGTCGTTGCCGAGCACATATCCGATGAGACCGTCGTCCAGCTGGGCCGCCTCGCCGAGACGAACGCGCCACCGGTAGCGGCCCAGTTCCGGTTCCGGCTGCTCGAAGATGGTCTTCCAGTGCACGTCCCTGCGGGCGGGCCCGCACATCTCCAGGCCCAGTTCGGCCCGTACCAGGGCCAGGGGGCGTCCGAAGAAGTAGGCAAGGCCCGCGTCGTCCGGGCCGTCCGGATCGATTCCGGCGAGCGCGGTGTCCAGGTGCCGGCGCAGCGCGTCGAAACCGAACGGTCCCTGCCGGATCACCCCGGCGAGGAAGCCGTGGGCGTGCGGGGAGAGGTCCGCGAGTGCGGCGAAGTTCGGGACGGGGGAGCCCGGCAGCGGATTCCAGTCGACCTCCTGCTGTCCGCTCGCGCCGACGACGACCCGGATGTCACCGAGCGCCGCGCCTTCGGGCCCGTAGCAGGCGATGGACCGGTCGAGCCGGTTGTGGATCAGCCAGGCGCACACCGGGTTGGCCCCGGCGGTGACGTCGACCTCCTGGCCGGTCCTGCCGTCCACGAAGTGGAAGGCGAGCCGACCCGGCTGGAGCAGCCTCGGGCCCAGTTGCGCGAACCGGTCCTGCTCGATGTCTCCGACCTCCTCGTCCGGCACGAACGTCGTCGGCCGGGCGTAGTCGAAGTGGCGGGAGTTGTCGATGAGGTTGACCGCCCTGCCGAACCGGTCGACGACCGCGAGGCGGGTGAACTCCAGCTGCCCGGAGCGCAGCTCCTGGAAGTCGCTGTCCTCCCAGTCCTCCCAATCCTCTTCCGGAAAGTTGCCCGGCCGCGGGATGCCCTGGTCGCCGTCTGCGATCAGCGCGCCGAGAGGCCCGTCGGGCCGCAGCCCCGCCCCGATGATCCGCTGGCTGATCTGTGCGGAGAGCCCGTCGAGGCGCTGCGAGAGCTCGTCGGTGTAACGGAGCAGGGAACCCAGAGAGCGGATCATGTCCTGATCCAGGTCCGTGCGGCTGTCCGCGTATGCGTCGAGGCGGCCCTTCAGCTGGTGCCCGCTGGTGGGGGTGAGGATCTGCCGGCCGGATGCGGGGATGCGGTGGGTGAGAGTCCCGTTGCCCGTCCACCGGTAGCGGTCGCCGTCGAAGCGCCAGTTCTCGGTGCCGTCCGGTTCCTGGAACGGGATGGCCACGTAATTGGCGGACCACGTCAGGTACAGCGGCTGCCAGGGCTGGACCCATCCGTCGGCGCCGTACTCGGGCAGCGCGCCCTGGGCCTGCGCCAGATCCAGGCCCTGGGCGTGGGCCCGGTCCAGGATGAAGAACTCCGCCAGCAACCGCGGCACAAGAGCAGGCAGTCCCGCCGTGTTGACCTGGGCGACGTCCCCGGCCACCGTCAGGTCGGTCACCGGCCCGACCGCTGTGACCAGGCGTTCCTCGGTGCGGCAGGGCAGGGCGGAGTGCCGTGTCAGGGGCGCGTGGAGGTTGGCGCCGCGCAGCAGGACGACCGGGTCACTGGACTCCTCGTACGGGGCCAGGGGGACGCGCTGCAGGACGCGGGCCGCTCGCATGCCGTGGTCGGCGGCGTAGCGCGATGCCTGCGTGCGCAGTTCTTCCTGGTCCATCGACCAGGGCAGTTCGGCGCGCAGGGCGGTGACCTGGGACGTCAGCTCAGCGACCCGTTGGGCCGGCGATCGCGCCACCTCGAGGTCCAGTTTGCTGTCGATCTCGTCGATGAAGAAGCCCGGCTTCTCGTGCCGCTTGTTCAGCGCCCAGAGGTGGAAGAGGTACTCCTGCGCACTCCGCAACGTCCGTTCGAGGGTGTCCAGGTCCCGCTGCCTGGCGTTGAGTCCGGCGAGGACCTCGGCTTCGGCGCTGCGTTCGCGAGCCGCCTCGGCGGCGGAGAGAGCGGGCAGGGCATCGGGGTCGCCGCGGTCCACCACGCGCCAGGCGAAACCGCCCGGCACCGGGCCGAAGCCGGAGCGGTGCGCGGCCCGCGCCGGGAACAGGGCTCCGTCGGTGCGGTCGAGCTGCTCCAGGCAGCCCAGGGCGAACGCCTCGAACAGCCGCGCTTCGTCGGCGTGCAGCGCGCCGGTGCCGCCGTATTGTTCCTCCACGGCGGCGGACGCTTCGGCGGTGGAGTTGCCGATACCGACGACCACCTCGTCGGGGCGGGGGTTGGCCGAGGCGGGCACGGGCCCGTTCGGCTGCCAGTCGACACCGAGCACGCTGCCCGCGTACAGCGAGCGTCGGGGGGCGCCGTAGCCGGGCGGCAGCATCCACTCCAGCTCGTCCATGAGGTCCTGGAACCTGCCCTTGCCGTGCAGGGCGTCGGAGCCCTCCTGCGCGTACCAGCCGATCACCCGGTAGCTGACCCGGGCGTCTTCAGCGACGTCCTCCAACGGGTCGTGGATGGAGAACACATTGGTGTTGTAGGGCTGGTAGGCGGAGAAGCTCAGCAGGCCGGGGCCGAGCGCGGTGAGGAAGGGCTCGCGCCGCTCCGTGGGCTCCTGCCAGGGCGAGGAGGCCGTGAGTTCGTGCTTGCGGCCGAGCTTGGTGGGGGTGGCCGTGTCGGCGTGCGGGTCGAGGCAGGAGACGGTACCGGTGGCACCGATGTGGTCGCTCTCGACCAGCCAGCTGCGGATGCCGCCGTCCCAGCGGCGGGTCACCAGCCAGCGGTTGGGGACGAGCGGGAAGTCACCGATCCCGTCATCCGTCTCCCGCCCGTTCGTCAGAGCGGATGGGAGCTGCCACATCACGTAGACGCCGAGTCGCTCCGGGTGGTCCCGCCAGTTCTCCAGGCTGTCGAACGGCTTGGGTTCCGGGGGGTCGTTGTGTGAGCCGAAGGTGGCGAATGTGGCCTGCCAACGGTGCATGACATACGAGCCGTCGGTGTCGCGGACTTGGCGGTTCACCGCGAACGCGGCGACCTCGACGGGCACCACCAGGGTGTCGTTCAGGGCCATGGGTTACAGCGTCCCTTCGGTGGACTCGGCCGATTCCTGCGGATCCGGGGTGAACTCCTGGAGCAGGGGCGCTTTCACCAGCTGGAGGGCGAACTGTGCCGAGGAGAGTTCTCCTACGGACAGGGCGGCGGCCAGGGCCGGGGCGAGCCGGTGCTCGATGTCGAGGACGTCGTATCCGACGTCGTGTTCGTCGGGCCGCAGGAACTGCCCGTACCCGCTGCCGTCCGCGGGAAAGTCGCCGAGCGCCTTCCCCACCGGCCGGACGATGGACCGCAGTTCGGTGGTGTGGTTGAAGCTCAGTCCGAAGTGCAGGCCCTGGGGAGGCTCGCCGATCGCGAATCGGTCGATCACCTGCTCGTACAGCAGCATGCGCAGGTCCTCGCCGAGGTCGCGCACCTGGAGGGGCGCGATCGCGCCGTTCTGGGCGAATGCGGTGAGCTGGAGGTCGGGCCAGTTGGTCAGGAGCTCGGAGCGGAGCACCACTCCGGAGGAGAACTGCGGCATCGACCGCAGATCACCTGCCAGGTCGTTGAGGTCGGCGTCCAGGGCGTGCCCCTCGCCGACGCTCAGTGCCCCGTCGATTGCCGCCCGGATCCAGCCGGCGTCGACGTGGAAGAACCGCAGCGACTCCGGCGGCAGTTGCTGCTCGTCCGGGATGAGGTACCCGAGCGGCACCATCTCCAGGCGGGCCAGCCGGGTCAGCCACGCGTGGACCGGTTCCAGCTCGGACCGGATCGCCGCCGAGAGCACCGACCGGGTCGAGGTGTCGGTGATGACGGTACGCAACTGGTTCACGTCGACGGGGGCGGGCGCCGGTGTGCGCGGCACGGGCCGCCTGCCCCCGGCCCTGACCTCGGCACCCGGCCGGGCGAGCGCGGCGGCCAGCGGTCCGTCGTCGCCCAGCAGCCGGTCGAAGGCGCTTCGTGCGACGGGGGTGTTGATCCCTGTGGCGGCATCCCGTTCACCGAGCGCGGCCAGCTGCGGGAAGGCCACCAGCCTGCGGGCCGCCCGTCGCGCCGACTTGCGGAACGCCAGGAGCGCGCTGCGGAATCCGGCGTCGGCCAGGGCGAGTCCGCGGCCCAGGCTGAACGCGACGGCGTAGCCGGTGTCGTAGGCGCCGAGATCCTCCACGTACACCAGGGCCTCGCCCGCCGACTCCAGGCGGACGCCCGTGCCCTGCGGCAGCGGATGGGCGGGGGCGGCGGTCAGCGGACCCCGGTAGAAGCCGACGGTCGGCTCTCCCGACTCCAGGTCCTGCGGCAGTACGGTGCCGCCCTGGCGCAGCAGGTCCAGCGCGAGCGGCACGTCGGAGGTGGCGGGCAGCCCGGGGTGGCGGAGCACCGGTTCCGGGTCTTTGGCGAGGTTCTGGGCGAGCTCGCCGAAGCCGAGCTTCTTGTCGTCGATTGAGGTGAACGCCCAGGAGTGCAGCGACACCAGCCGCAGTCCGTCGGCGGGTGGCGGGGTCGTGCCGTCGAGGTAGTCCTCGAAGCCGTCGAGGGAGACGAGGTGGGCGACGTGCAGGCCCGAGGCGTCCGGGAAGCGGTTGGACACCACGACCGCCTTGAGGTCCCACTCGTTGGGCGGCGGGTCCTCCCCGACCCGGCGTGCGGCGTCCGGCGGGCCGCCTTCACGGATGTGCGCGAGCATGCCCAGTTCGTACGTGGTGGGGCACAGGGCAGTGAAGAGCGGCCCCGGCACCCGGATACTGGCGACCGTCAGCTCTTGCTCGTCGTCGTACAGGGGCGGATCGAATGTCGGTGGGCGGCCCTCCCCGGCCCGGCCCGCCGCGAAGTCGGCGGCCGTGGAGACCGTCACCTGGCCCACGGCCTGTGGGTCCTCGGGCAGCTCACCCGGGCGGAAGACCAGCAGCGCCAGCCAGGGGGTGCCCTCCCTGGTACCGCGCAGCATGTGCATCCAGGGGAACCCCGGCCGCTTGAGGGTGATGTGCGGCAGCAGGGTGTCGTACTCTCCCTCCGCTCCGGGCAGCGGGTAGCAGGCGGCGACGTCTCCCGGCAGCAGCTGGAAGCGCGGCTGACGCACCTCGAAGACCTGCTCGAGGTCCGGCAGGAGTTCGTCGCCGACCTTGTCGGAGCCGGTGACGGTGTGGTCGACGGTGACGGTGTGCCGTCCCGAGTACAGCGAAGGCAGCCGGTGGTCGAAGAACCGGGTGCGGTGTCCGGGGCCGGCCATCAGTTGTCTCCCTCAAGGGCGTTCGGGGTGCTGGTGGAGCGGGCGGCGCCTGCGGGCACGAGCAGTGGTTCGGCGGTGAAGTAGCCGGTCACGTCCTGGGCATAGCCGGGAAGTTCACTCTTGGCACCCCCGGTGTCCAGCTTCAGCGCACCCATCAGCGCGTGCACCTTGGTGCGGGCGGCGCGCGCGGTGGCGGTGTCCATGGTGTCGGCGATCCGCCCGATGACCCCGCCGGGGCGGGTCGGCTCCGGCACCAGGGGCGCATCGGCGCTACTGAGCGGCGCCTTGCCCTGCGGGTAGACGGGGTCGAACTTGAAGGTGTCCTCGCCGATGTAGCCGGTGGAGTGTCCGTACTCGACGTCGGGCGAGGTAAGGGTGACGCCGGTGAGATGCTTCTCCTGCCCGCTGCCGTGCTCGGGGTCGCCGTGCTCGTCCCACAGCTGCGGCGGCAGGGCGGTGTACTGCGGCGCCGCTTTCCAGCGGGCCAGATCGACCGTCTCGCCCTCCAGGGTCACCCGGACGCGCTGGACGGTGGTGAGGCCGGTCACCCGCATCGGGTGGATGCCGAAGCCCGGCCCTGTGAAGACCACGTCCTCGGCCGTGGCGTCGAGTTCGATCCGGCTGAGCGGCACCTGCGTGTCGGTGCCGAAGGTGAACCCGGTCGCCTTCACCAGCCAGTCGCCCTCGTGCGGGTTGTCCGGGCTGCCCTCGCTGATCAGGCCGTCGCCAGGCCGCAGCCGGGCGCGGGCTCCTGCCTGGGGCAGCATCGTGCGGGTGGCGGGCCAGTCCAGGGTCTTGTCCCCCTGGCCGCGCGCGGAATGGCCGAAGTTGATGGTGAAGGAGATGAACCACACCTTCACCCGGGCCTCGCCCCCGGTCGGCGGACCCCAGATCCGCAGCGACACGCCGACCTCGATGCGTACGGTGATCCGGACGAAGAGCACCTTGACCGAGCCCTCGACGCCGATCGACAGCGACAGGCCGACATCGAAGTAGAACGGCTTCCATTCGATGAGGGCGTCGACCTTGGCGGTGCACCACGCCTTGATGATCCCCGCCTTGTAGCGCACATCGAGGCTGCCGCCCGCCATCGCGGCGCGCGGGGTGAGCGCGAAGTAGGCGTTGCCGGAAACGGTGACCTTGCCGCCGAGCGACCAGTCGAAGCCGATCCTGGGCAGCCGCGGATAGTGCGCGGGGGCCTGGTAGCTGTCGTGGTAGCCGCCCGCACTGAAGACGAAGTCCCCGCGGTTGGGGTGGTTTCCGTACCAGACCATCAGACCGACGCCGCCGCGCAGCTTGCAGTCCTCGTCGATGAGGAACGAACTGGGGTTGAGGGAGGTGCCGACGGTCAGCTCACCGGCGTTCGGCTTGACGACGAGTTGCAGCCCGGCCTCGATCCGGGCGTACTTCTTGTCGCCGCTCTTGGGGAACGACGTCCCGGCCGTGCCCAGCAGCCCGATGGTGAGGTCCGCTCCGGTCTGGAGCAGCGCCATCGCGGTGCCGTCGATCAGCTCGCCGATGGTGAAGGCCAGGCCCGCGGTCATCCACAGCGCGCCCTGCTGGGGCGTGATCCACGGGTTGGCGCCGCCGGTCAGGGTGTTGAGGATCTCTACCGGGTTGGTGTCGTCCCCGCCGATGGCGGAGGGGTCGTGGAGCGCCTGGAGGAACGGGAAGGTCGCCAGGTCGCCGAGTCCCGGTGTGCGCAGGTGGCTGTTCCAGCCGAAGCCGGCCGCGACGCCGGTGAGCCGGAACGCCGGGATCCCCAGCCCCGGTTCGGCGCCGAGCGAGGCGAAGGCGAAGAAGGAGGGCTGGGTGCCGGCGTCCTGCGGGAAGACCACCGCCCCTGTGCCCATGCCGTACAGGCCGCGACTGCCCGGGGTTCCGCCCCCGAGAGCGAAGGTCAGCAGGCCGCCTACCACTGCGCGGTACGGGGACTGGGCGGGCTGTACCTGCAGCGCCCCCTTCACCGACAACGGGCTTTTGTCGTAGACGACTTCGATGCCGTGATGACCGTCCAGCGGCCCGCCCGGGATGAAACTGACGCCCGGGCCGCCAAGCTTCGGCGCGTTGAGCACCACGAAGCCGTCCTTGGTGGGCACGGCACGGGTTCGCCGCGACAGCCCCGGATAGGCGTGCTGCGCGTACGGGACTTGGGCGGCGGCCGTCTTCGGGCGGCCAAGACCGTCCGTGCGGCCGGAGCCGTCAGGGGCCACGAGCTGCGGAGCGCTGACCGGGACCACGATCCCGCCGGGCAGCACGAGCCACACGCCGACAGGCAGCACTCCCGTCAACGGAAGGCCCAGGGAGGCCACTTGCTGCGCGGTCAACTCATCGCGGGTTGCCAGAACATGCCCCCCGGAGGCAGGTACCACGAGCACTCGCGTGCCGTCCCGCTCCAGGATGCCGCCGTCCCCGGCAAGACCGCCCAACGAGAGCGCGAACCTGTCGCCGCGCCCCTGGAAGGTCAACCCCGTCACCGGCGGCGTGGGCAACGTGGGCAGTTCGTACCCGTACAGCCGGGCAATCTCGTCGACGTGGACACCGGCGCCGGGCAGCGACAGCGTCAGGGCTGCCCCGGCGACCTTTCCCTCCTCGCAAGTGAACTCGGCGTCCAGCGACGCGGGTTCGGCGCCGAAGGCGATCGGCGCCCTCCCTCGCAGTCGCAGATCCGCGGCACCCGCGTCATCGCGCAGCAACCGCAGCGTGCCGTCAGGGAAGAGCGGGACCGCGCCGCTGGTGGGCGCCGACTCGGCAAGTGGGAGGGCGATTGAATCGGCGTCGGCGCTTTCCAGCGCCTTGCGCAGATCACTTTCATGCATGATGACGGATCTCCTCGCACGTGGCCGATGAGCCAGATCACGGATCCCCGAGCCGGGGAGAGCCCCGGCAGCCGCGACGTGAGCCTAGGCAACCACTGAACCGAGAAGAAGGACGCGAACCGGACAATGGTGATTACGTCCAGTGTCCGAAAGAACACCCTCAGCTTCAGCTGGCCGGCATGTGGTGCACAGGTGCAACTCAAATCTCTAGGCGACCTTGAGGGGAAACGCGAAAAATGCCCGGTGCTCAGCGCCAGTACCGCGAGCTAGGCGAAGGTGCGCGCTGAAGGCGTGTGGTCACTGCCGCGGCGCGGCCCACTGGCCAACACCGCCTTCACCGGCGACGACCACCTCGAACGCACCCTCCGCCGAGGACTCCGCCACATCCAAACCCGAGCAGCGTCTGGCGGAGTTGATCAGCACGCACTACCCCCGCCTGGTCGAGGCTGTCGGAATCGGGCCCCACAGCGCGGCAGCGCTGTTGACGGCCTTGGGCGACAACAGCGATCGCATGCGCGGTGAGGCGCCGTTCGCCGCGTTGTGCGGGGCAAGCCCGGTTGAATACTCCTCGGGCAGCCGGCAACACCGCCGCCTCAACCGCGGCGGCCACCGGCAGGCGAACGCGGCGCTCCATCGCATTGTGCTGTCCCGATTGCGCTGGGATCCGCGTACGCAGGCGTACTACGAGCGGAGGACGGCCGAAGGAAAGACCCGGCGCGAGATCATCCGCTGTTTGAAGCGGTACGTCTCGCGCGCGATCTACCGGCTGATCGCCTCCAGTCGTCAGGAGATCGTGAGCGGGTCCAGCCGCCGACTCGCCCCGTAGGATGCTGCACTCGGTGGACGAGCCGTCGGCGGAGCGCTTCTTAAGCGGCCCGGAGGCTGGAGAGCCCGGTGGCTACCGCACGCGGGTGCTCGCCCGGGACTCGCCCTTGCGCTTCGTCCTGGCGTACAACCCGACATCGATGTCGGCGACGGCGGACAGGGTGGAGCGAGTCGTCGCCGCGCTGCCGCTCGGCGGCGCGCGATCGTCGTGGCAGGCAGGTGAGCCCGGTTTTCGGCGCTGAGGCGGAAACGCGGCGGGCCCCGGCAGGGGCGTGTTGCCTGCTGCCGGGGCCCTGGGGGTCCGTTACCGCGTGGGGCGAGGAGCTACGGCGTGGGGCCGAGCTTCTTCCACGGGCGGCTTCCGTCGGACTCGGTCTTGCCCGGTTCGATCGTGGTGTACCACTGGGCGTACCAGTAGAAGCCGTCGTGCTTGACGTAGGCGCCGGTGGCCCGCTTGGGGTCGCCGGTCAGGATGTGGGTTTCGTGGTCGTTGTCGCCGTTGGCGGTTTCGGCCTCCTGTCCGGTGGCGGCGCGCAGCTTGAAGAGCTTGCCGTGCTTCGGTCCGCCGGGCTGGCCCTCGGTGCCGTCGTCGTTGACGGGGACGAAGCGCCAGCGCTGGCGTTCGCCGTCGCCGCAGTCCCTCGTGGCGAGGTCCTTGCCGGAGTCGGTGGCGGTGAGGCACCTGCCGCTGTTGCCGATGGTGTACCAGCCGTCGCCCGCGTCCTTGACCTGCCAGAACTGGTTGGGGTTGGTGGTGGAGGGGGAGACGAGGTGGACCCGGGACTGGTCGGGGAAGTGGTCCATGTTCATCTGCTGGTACTCGAACTGCCAGCCCTTGTCGCCCTTGTCGAACGCGCCCCAGAGGCGTCCCGCCGCGGGGGTGTAGGTCTTGCCCGGCTTCCAGTCCGTGGCGGGGCAGGTGCCCGAGGACGGGGCCGGGGGCTCCACGGTGTCGGTGCCGCGGCGCTGGTCGCCGGTGACTCCGTACTCCTTGTCGCCGATCTTGACCGTGGTGTTCGCGGGGCCGGTGATCGGCAGGTAGTACTTGACGTCGATGTCCATGGATTTGCCCGGCGGTATGTCCTCGCAGTAGCCGAGTGGGATGGTCACGCGGTGGAAGTCGGCCTTCAGGCCGCCCTGGTTGGGGCCGCTGCGGCCGGGTTTGACGATCGGCATCTCCTTGTAGCCGGTGTCCTTGATGACGGGCGGGGCGGAGGTGGGGATGTCGAAGGAGATCTCGGTGTCCTGGCCGAGGGTCTGCTTGCTGTTGTTGGTGATGCGCAGCTTGGGCTGGATGGGGTAGAAGTCCTTCTCCGCGGTGGGGAAGTCGACCAGTTCGACGTCGGCGTCGATGACCTGCCGGGGCAGGGTGCGCCCCTGGCCCGCCTTGGTCGCCCCGTAGGGGTCGGCGGCGCGCAGGGACTTGTCCAGGCGCGTCGTCAGGTCGTAGCCCATGCCGTACTCGCCGCCGGGACGCTCGGCGTAGTCGCCCGCCAGCTCCCACAGCATGACGCCGCCGATGTCGTTGTCCTTCACGTACTGGGCCTTGGCGTCGATCGACCGCTCGTTCTCGGTGGACAGGAACACCCGCTTGTCGGCGTTCCACAGCCACGGGGCTTCCAGCTGGGAGCTGTACTTCTCCTCGTAGCGCCCGCGCAGCTTGTTCTGCTCGCGCCCCGTGTCGAGGCCGTACGACTTCAAGTAGCCGGGTGTGGTGCCGCGTTGGAGGTTCTTCGCGTGCCACAGCGGGTTGGAGCCCGCGGCGACCTCCTTGCCGTCCTCGATGTCGTGCCAGACGTTGTCGATGCCCACGGCGCCCGCGCCGCAGTCCGAGTCGCCGCCGCGCCCGCCGGTGCCCAACGGGCAGTCGCCCTGCTGGGGCAGGGAGGCGGTGCCCCACAGGCCGTCCTGGCCGCCCTGCACGTCGCGCCAGCCGCGCGTGTAGTAGGGCAGTCCGAGGTTGATGCGGCCGGCGGGCAGTGCGCCGCGGTAGTAGTGGTAGGCCCAGTCGGTGTTGAAGTAGCCGTGCTTCTGGAAGTCCTTGGTGTCCGCCTTCTGGTCGTCATAGATGCCCGCGGCCGCGAGCTCGTTGTCCTTGCCGTCGTCGTACAGCGGCGCCTGCGGGCCGACGTACTTGTTCCAGGAGCCGTGCAGGTCGTACGACATGACGTTGACGAAGTCCTGGTACTGCAGGGCCTGTCCGGAATCGAGGCCGCGCACCAGATAGCCGGACGAGGAGCCCGCGGAGGTCAGCTGGAAGTACCGGCCCTTGTCGGCCCCGGCCCTGTCCAGCTTCTGCCGCAGCGTCTTCATCAGCGCGTTGTAGCCCTTGGTCAGGCCCTTGCGGCGCGGGTCGGCGACGTCCCAGTCCTTGGGGTTGCCGGTCTTCGGCAGCGCGGTGGGGTACTCGTAGTCGATGTCCACGCCGTCGAACCCGTAGGTCTGGAGGAACGTGACCACCGAGTCCGCGAAGGTGTCGATGCCGTTCTGGTTGACCGATCCGTCCGCGTTGGTGGCCATCGAGTAGAACTCGCGGGTCTCCGCCCAGCCGCCGACCGAGATCAGCGTCTTCACCGACGGGTGCCGCTTCTTGTACTTGTTCAGCAGGTTGAAGTGCCCCTTGTACGGAAGTGACGCGTCCATCTCGGCGCGCGGGTTGCCCGGCCAGGTCATGCCGGTGGCCGGGTTCTTCGGGTCGGAGGTGTCCCCGACCGAGATCTTGTTGTCCTTGCCGATGTGCGCGAACGCGTAGTTGATGTGTGTGACCTTGGTCCACGGGATGTTGCCGACCAGGTACTTCGGGTCGCCCTTCGCGCCGGTGCGCCAGCCGGTGAAGTAGCCGACCACGCGCCGCGAGCGGCCGTTGCCGAGCCACTCGCGGCCCTGCTCGTCGTACACGTCGCAGTACGGCGTGTTCACCCCGGCCGTCTTCGCCATCCCGTCGGGACGGCAGTCGCCGGACGCGGCGGGCTTGTCGTCGCGCACGGGCTCGCCGTCGTCGTACGGGTCACCGGCGTCGCCGTCCTTCCCGTTGTCGTCGTCGGGCGTGGCGTCGGGCAGCGTCCACTTCTGGGCGTCGCTGCCGTTGCAGTCCCAGATCTGGGTCTGCCGGCCGTTCTCCGCGACGCTGGACGGTATGTCCAGGCACCGGTCGGAGCCGGGGTTGCGCAGCTCCTTGTTGCCGCCCGGCCGCCACTGCTGTGCGCCCGAGCCGTTGCAGTTCCACAACTGCGTCAGCGTCCCGTTCGCCGTCCCGGACGACGCGACGTCCAGGCACTTGCCGAGCGCCCGCGCCGTCCCGTCCCCGGGGAGCGTCCACTTCTGGGCGTCCGAGCCGTTGCAGTCGTGGATCTGCACCGGCGTGCCGTTCTCGTCCGACCCGGACCTCACGTCCAGGCACTTGCCGCTGAGCCCGACGATCTCGCCGGTGCGCTCCTTCGGCTTCTCCGGAGCGACGCCGAGAGCCTTCCAGCGCTGCCCGGCGTCGCCGGACGCGCAGTCCTTGACGGCCAGCGTCTCGTCCGCGCCCGCAGCCGTCAGACACAGCCCGCCGTTGCGCAGCCGCGTCCAGCCGTCGCCCGCGTCCTCGGCCTGCCACAACTGGTTCTTGTCCCCGTCGTTGTCGTTGGCCAGGCGCGCCTCGTGCTTGTCGGTGTCATGGGCCAGTACGGGTGCGCCGTCCAGGGCGCTGATGATCTGCCACCCCTTCGGCGTGGCCCGCGCCCGCCACTTCTGGGCGGGGCCGTCCTTTGGCGCGAGCGCCTGCACGCGGGTGCCCGGTTCGGCGTTCGCGTTGTCGACGTCGGCGACGAGGTCGTCCTTGGCGGAGCGGAGAGGGCCGGTGCGGTCGATGGGCTGGGGGCGGGGGGTGATCTTCACCGCCGCGTACTCGATTTTCCACATCTCGAAAGCGGAGGTGTTGCACGGCCGCAGCGAGCCCCAGGTGGTGGAGCCGGGTTCGTAGGCCAGGCACCATTTCCCGTCATCCGTGGTGATACGAGAACTCAAGCCGTCCGAGGCCTGCTCGATCTTCCAGACGCGGGGGGTGTCGGTGACGGACGCCCACTGCCACGATCGCCCGCCGTCTGCCTGCAGGTATTTCCCCGTCCGGTTCCTGATGGTCGTCTCCAGCGTCTGGCCCGGCTTCAGGTCACCGGTGATGTACCACCGTCCTGTGTCGGCATCGTCCGAGCCCGTGGACACATACTCGGAGTTGGGTCCGTGGCGCTGCAGCACGGCTTGGCGCCCGACGCTGTCGCCCACCCCCTGATTGTGAAGCCAGGAGAAGATGCGCACGCTGCGGGGAGACTGCGGGGTCTCGCCGAAGATCGAGCCCTTCAGGGACGGCCACAGCTCCGTAAGGGACATCGGGCCCAACTCGATCTTGCTCTTCGCCAGGTCCTCGTCGAGGTACAGGCGCAGGGCCCGGGTGCCGTTGATCAGGTAGACGTCGGAGCCGTTCGGCTCCGGGTCGTACACGGTCCGCTGCATGGCGGTGCCGATGCCGTTCTCGAAGCCGGTGCCCTTGAGGACGGGCAGGCCTTCGGAGATGGCTCGGGGCTCCATCACCCACTTGTCGTCGGTGCCGTCGATGTCCAGCTTGAAGATGGCCATCTGGTCACCCTTGAACAGCATGATCCGGCTGTCGCCGATCTCCACGGCGGCGTCCACGCCGTTGGCGAAGCGCGTGCCCTCGAAGAGCTTGAAGCCGCTGGTGATGGACATCGGTCCCTTGGCGAGGGAGTCGTCGGTGCCGTTCATGGGGATCTCGACGCGGACGTACTGGTCGCCGCGGAAGAGGATCAGCTGGCGCTTGTTGTACTTCTTCGCCTCGAACGCCGCGTCGAAGCCGTTGACGAACGGGGTGCCGTGCAGGCTGGGCCACTCCGAGGAGATGTCCTTCACCTTGCCGAGCGGTTCGTCGGCGGCCTCTTCGAAGCGGGCGTACCGGTTGCCTTGGAAGATGTACTGGTTCGGAGGACCGCTGTCGGCGGTGCGGACGGCGGCGTCGATCACCTGGTCGCCGGACAGGTCGACGTCACCGGGCTTCCTGCCCTTCTCGCCCCGGCAGGCGTACGTCCACGGGCTGGTGTCGCCGCCCGTCGCCACCGCGAACTTGGTCAGGCAGGCGCTCAGGGCCTTCTGCCCGTAAGCGTTGGGGTGGAGTACCTCCTGCGTTTCGCCCGGTGTGGTCAAGCCCTGGTGGAAGCGCACCCACTCCGCGTCCTCGGCGGGCACGGGCTTGTCCAGGGTGTTCTCGGACGACGCCTGCTGGGTCGACTTGGCGCACAGCTCGTGCCCGTCGAAGGCGTCGCGCAGATCGAGGAAGGAGGCCTCCGACTCCTCGGCGGCGCCGCGCAGCATCGTGCCGATGCTGTCGACGGCACCCTTGCGGGTCCAGTCCGCGTCGGCGTCGTAGAAGGGGCAGCCGCCTTCCGTGTACCGCCTGTAGTCCACGACCGTGCTGCTGTACTTCATCTCGCTGGAGGCGGGCAGCGGGGCGGGGTAGGACTGGACCACCAGCTGGTAACTGCTCTGGTCCTGGCCCGACTCGGCCATGGTGTCGCGGATGGCCTCGATCGTGCTCAGGACTTTCTCGCGCACCTGCCCCAGATCCCGGTCCACCTTCCCCGACGCGGTTTCGTTGCAGGGGCCGTTGCCCTTGATGAAGTCCCACCCGCAGTCGGTGACGAGCTTGGAGAACTTAAGGTCGTTGCCGCCGATGGAGAGCGCGATGGTGCTGACCTCGTGCTCCTCCGCGATCTCCGCGAGCTGCTCGATCTGCGGCGTGTTGCCCTGCGCGCTCCCGTCCCCTTGCGCCTGGTCGATGACGTGCTCAGTCCGTGCGCCCGAGCACGCGATGTTGAACCGCCGCTCCTTCGGTACGCCGTCGATGTCGGCGCCCTTGATCTCGGCGACGTCGGAGCGGTGACAGAAGTCGCTGCCGTTCCCGTTCTTCTCGTACACCTCGGTTCCGCCGGAGGCCCGGTCGGTGCCCCAGCTGCCCTTGGCGGACGTGTTGGCGTTGCCCTGCCAGCGCCCGCCCTCACCGGAGATGAAGCTGTCGCCCATGGAGACGGTGGCCCGGGGGAGGTCGGGGGGGAGGGAACAGGAGTCGTCGGCGGCGGTCGCGCGGCGTGCCGTTGCGGCGTTGCTCTTCCTCGCCGTCTGGGCCGTGTCGCAGGGATCCGGGGCGGGACCGCTGGTGAAGACGACGGGGTTGTGGTCGGACCCGTACATGCTGTTCAGCCGAGTCGCCTTGAAGTCGTTGGCGGCGCCCCTGGCGACCATGAAGTCGAGTTCGGCGCCATGCGTTTGCGTGCTGTTGCCCGAGTAGATCGCACGAGCGCTCATGGCGCCCAGATCCACGGACTGCTCCACAGCGCGCTGACTGGTGCGGAAGCCGCCCTGCTGCGTGTCCGCCAGCTCGCTGAGCTCCTCCTTGAAGGCATCGGAGTTCTCGGAGGGGAACCGATTGAAGTCCCCCATGACGGCCCAGCTCTGCGACCCCACGGGCGAGTTCTGGAACTTGTTGAAGTCCTGGAGCGCGCTCTCGACGTTGTTCTTGCCCCGCGGTGACTCACTCGTGGCGTGGAAGGAGTAAAACCAGTCGTCATCGATCTTGACGCCGAGGGTGCGGAACCCCTTCTTCTTCTCTGCGCCCCGGAGTTCGAGCGTGAGCATCTCCGTACCGAAGTCCTCAACGGCCTCCCTGGTCACGAAGCCGATGCCGCGATTGTTTCTGTGCGTGAAGATGCGAAAGAGGTGGAAGCCCTTCTTGAGTCTGTACTCATGCACACGCCATGCCTCGAAAGAGCCCTTGGTGCCGTCCGGCTTGTAGTTCGGGATGTCGTGTTCGATCGGCGTCATCTCCTGCCCGTCCGCGTCAGGCAGCTTGTCCTGGTTCGGCATTTCCTGGAGGGCGAGGACGTCGAGGTTGTGCTTCTCCATCAGACCCGAAACGTTCGAGATGTTCTTCGAATTCGCCTGAAGGTTCCACGTGGCCGCCCTGTGGTCCGAAACCGCGGCGGCGGCGGGCTGCGCGGGCAGCCACAGGACCTGGAGCAGCCCGGCTATCAAAGCGAGGGCCAGCGCGCCGACGAGGGGCAAGCGACGCGTTCTCGCCCCGGCGGCCCGGAACCGCCGGGGTGGTCTTGAGGGCAGCATGATTCCTTCTCAGAGCATGGGGGTGGGGATCTTGGCAGCTGAGAAGGTAAGGGGCGGGAGTCAACGGGTGATCAATGGCTGTTGAACGGCTCCGCGAACGGCTCCGCCGGGTGCCCAGGGCTGGAGCAGGAGGTGGCCTCCAGGTTTCCGCCGAGGGCGGGGCTGGTGTTTCCGTCCCGCCAAACCCTGCCGGGCGGGAGCCCGGCGTGGGCGATGTGGATGTCTCATGGTGCCGGAATGCAATCGGCGCTGGTCATCACCTGATCGACAGTTAACTGACGCGGTCGAGCTCCGCCCAGACCGTCTTGCGCGGCTCCGGCCCGACCTCCGTGCCCCACCGGTCCGCGAACGCCGCGACCAGGGCGAGCCCCCGGCCCGACTCGTCCTCCGGCTCCGCTGCCGCCCCCGGCGCCCGTGGCAGCCGCTCGGCGCACGCGCCGCTCACCTCCACCCGCAGCAGCCCGCCCGGCGCGAGCCGCAGCGTCAGCCGGAAGTTCCGCCCCGGCACGTGCCCGTGCCGCACGGCGTTGCCCGCCAGCTCGGCGGCGACGGGCTTCGCGGCTTCGAACGGTCGGCCCCGGATGGCGAGTTGGTGTACGACAGTGTGCCGGGCGAGCTGCGCACCGCGCGGGCTGGACGGCAGCGGCACGCTGAACTGCCGTACGGAGGCCAGAGCTTGTGTGGTCTCTGTAGCTTGATGAGTGCGATGACTGCTCGTCGTCCGTGCCCGCCGGCTCCGGGACCGCTGGAAGGCCAGGCCGTTGGTTTTGACGATCTCTTCGGCTCACTGGCGCAGCGACGTGGTTTTCGCGAGTACCTCACCGGGCTGCTGCCTCCGCGGGAGCGGAACAAGACGCTGACGTGCCTGTGGGGAAGATCCGGTCGTTGCGGGTCTTTTCGAGGGTGTCGGGTGGGTCGGTTTCGTTCCGCTGCTTGAGGACGGACAGGCGGCCCATGGCCGGCGCGTTGCCGTTGTCGACCCGATCGTTGGGTTCGAGGTCGGGGAAGGCGTCGGTGCCGTCGTAGCGGACGGCCATGTAGAGGATCATGCGGGCAACATCGCCCTTGACGGCATGGCGCGGCTCGAAGGAGTCGCTGTCCACGGAGCTGTCGGGTGCTTCGTCGATGGGCTACCGCCGTTGTCGAAGTCCAGGTTGCCGCGGGTGAAGTTCACCGAGGCGTCCTCGGGGCGCAGGTGGTGAATGTACGCGCTGATCGCTCAGCTGGTCCGCAGCGTCGCGGTGGCGATCTCCAGGAAGTCGCGCAGCAGCTTCTCCCGCCGGTCCGCGAGGACCGCCAGGCACCTCTGGACGTCCGGGGCGTCCGTGACGGGGAGGAGGGCGAGATCGGGGCGGGGGTAGGACCGCGCGACGCTCAGCGGGACGAGTGCGATGCCGTGTCCGGAGGCGATGAGCTCGAACTTCTCCTCGAGTGAGGACGTTCGGCGCGTCGGCGCGTCGAGCATCCGCTCGCCGTCGAGGTCGGCGGAGGTGAGCTCCTGACGGCACACCAGCGGGTGTGCGGCGGGCATGCAGGCGACCCTGGGCTCGCGGCCGATGGGGATGGTGTGCAACCCCGAATCGTCGAACGGACGCCGCAGGTAGCCGACTTGGGCCCGGCCGTCCCGGAGCGGCGCGGCCTGCTCCCACCAGCGCGCCGGGACGACGTCGGTCTCGACGTCCGGGTGGCGCGAGGAGAACGCCCGGAGCGCATCCGCCACATGCAGCCCGGGGGAGAAGGCGACAACGAGCCGTTGGACGCTCCGCTCGACGTCGTGCACGCGCCGCACCGCCGCGGCGACCGCCGCGAGGATCCCCTGGGCCTCCTCGTAGAGCTGCTTCCCGGCAGCGGTCAACTCCACGCTGCGGGTGGTCCGCACGAGCAGAGCGCACTGCAGCTCCTGCTCGAAAGCCCTGATCTGACGGCTGAGAACCGGCTGGGCGATGTACAGCTGCGCCGCCGCACGCCCGAAGTGCCGGTGTTCGGCCACCGCGACGAAGTAGCGGAGCTTGCGGAGGTCGAGATCCATGCCTTCAAGGTATCAATCGCCAGGAAGGGTATTGGACGGTGCCAGTGGACGGCCCCGAGACTCTCAACATGATCGTCATCACTTCTCCCACCGGCCAGATCGGTGGCCGGCTCCTGGACATCCTGCTCAACGAGGCTCCCACTCGTGGTGAAGAGCTGCGCGTCATCGTGCGCGCCCCCGCGAAGCTCCCCGACGCCGTCCGCGCCCGCGTCGACGTGGTCACTGGCTCGCACGGTGACGCAGCGGTCGTCGACCGGGCCTTCGCCGGCGCGGACGCCGTCTTCTGGCTGGTTCCGTCGGCCCCGAAGGCACCGCTGAGCCTGGACGCCGTGTACACCGGATTCACGCGTGCGGCGGCGAAGTCGTTCACGGCCCACGGCGTCGGACACGTCGTCGGCGTCTCGGCGCTCGGCCGCGGCACTCCCGTCGCCGGCCGCGCCGGGCATGTGACGGCGTCGCTGGCCATGGACGATCTCATCGCCAGTACGGGCGTGGCCTACCGGGCGCTCGCGAACCCGACCTTCATGGACAACCTGCTGTGGCAGGCGGCGTCGATCCGCGACCACGGCGTGTTCACCGGCACCGTCACCGCCGACCGCAAAGCACCGGTGGCCGCGCCCCGTGACATCGCCGCGGCCGCCGCCGGCCTGCTGCTCGACCGATCGTGGACGGGGACGGGCGAGGTCCCGGTCCTGGGCCCCGAAGACCTCTCGGCGAACGACATGGCGCGCATCATGTCCGAGGTGCTGGGCCGCCCGGTCCGCTACGCGTGGCAGTCGCTCGACGACTTCCGCGCAGCGCTGGCCGGACGCGGCACCGGGGACGCACTCGTAGAGGGCTACGTCGACATGATGCGCTCCAAGGACCAGGGTCTCGACGACGGCGTACGGCGCACCGCTCAGACCGCGAGCCCGACGAGCTTCCGCCAGTGGTGCGAGGAGGTGCTCAAGCCGATGGTCCAGGCATGAACGCCGAGGCCTGGCTGTAACGGCTCAGGACTTCTTCGACGCTCTGTGCCCGGGAGTTGCTCGACGGCTCTCGGGCTTCGATGAGAACCGGTCTCATCACATCCTTGTCGTCCTCCGTCTGGTTGGGTGCGGCCGGCGATACGGGGCTGGGCGGGGGACATGGAGCCGCAGGAGCCGCAGGAGTACCGGTACCGGGCCGTGCGTGAGGTGCTGGAGGTCTTGCCGATCGGGGAAGTGGCCGCCCGGTACGGGACTTCGCGTCAGTCGCTGCACAGCCGACGTCGGCGGTTCGAGCAGGAGGGAATGGCCGGGCCGCGGGACCGCTCGCGCCGGCCGCGGACCAGCCCGAGCCGGATTTCGGCAGAATCGAGGCGCTGGTGTGCCGGCTCCGGCGGCAGCATCCGCGCTGGGGCGCTCGCAGGATCCGCTTCGAGATGACCAAGGGGGGTGCCGCGCCGGTGCCGTCCCGCGCCACGGTCCACCGGGTGCTGGTGCGCAACGGGATGGTGACCCCGGCGATGCCGTCGCTTCCTACGGAATGCGGACTGGCGCCGACGAGCTGGATTCCGTCGAGGACCTCGCCCGTCCGCCGAGCGCGGCCGCCGGGCTCGGGCGTCCGGGCGGCGGCGTCGGGCAGGCCGTTGAGGAAGTTGGTCGCCTTGTAGCCTTCGGCGGTCAACGGGTCGCAGCGGAACTGTTCGGACGCTGCGGAGGCGGAAGCAGGAGCGGCAGCGAGCAGCACGGCGGCACCGAACCCGGGAGACGATGCAGCGCGTCGCAGCGGAGGTGCGGTCAGGGTCTCTAGGCGTTGCTCCACCCGGCTGTGCTGGAATACGAGTCAAGCAGGTCCACCACGAAGACCAGGGTCGAGCCCGCCGGGATCAACGGCGAGGGCGACTGCTTGCCGTAGCCGAGACGCGGGGGAACGATGATCTCGCGCCGACCGCCGACCTTCATCCCCCTCACCCCCCGGTCCCAGCCCTTGATGACCTTGCCACTGCCCAGGGCGAACTTGAACGGCTGCCCCCGGTCCCAGGAGGCATCGAACTCCTTCCCGGACTCGAAGGTCACCCCGACATAGTGGACCCTGACCACCATGCCCGGCTTTACCTCGGCCCCGTCCCCGACGACCAGGTCCCGGATGGTCAGCTCGGTAGGAGCGTCACCCTCCGGAACCTCGACCGCGGGCTTCGTCGGTTCACTCATTGCAGCCTCATCACTCTCCGTCGGCCCGCACGGACCAGCCGGACACATGGACACCATGCAGCAGATGGTCACGCTACCGAGAATGCCGATCCCCGGAGCACACCACATCCAGCGGCCACACGTGATGATCTTTCACCTGGCCGGCGAACGCGACCCCGCACGCACGGGGCACGCAGCAATCGGCTGCCTCCCCGCGAGGGTCCAGCGGCCTGGTGAGTAGGCTCCCGAGGCGGTCTCTTCTCATGGCGGCGGTCGGGTGTCGTGGAATCGGCACGGTCATCCGGCCAATTACCTTTGGCGCGCCCCGGCTTGCCCACGCAGGCCACCGCACTGTGCGGATGCGCGCTCGCCGGATACCGCAGACGGCGGGTGGCGGGATGTGCCTCCTGGGCGCGCGTCCGTTCACACAGTCGTGGTTACGTTGCCTCCGCCGGGCCCGGGACGACTCGACGTACGCAGCACCCGTCGTGCTGCGCGACGAGAGGAATCCGCGTATGCCTGAGTTGTCGGCCCTCGCGAGCAGGCTGCTGAACGTGGCCTCCTGGCTGACCAGCCCGCTCACCCCGGACGACTATCTCGGGCTGATCGACCCCCTCTTCGGCACCCGCTTTCCGGTGGGGCGGGTGACAGGGGTGTGGCCAGAGACTCCGGATGCCGTCACGCTCGCTCTGCGGCCCGGCCGGGGCTGGGCGGGGCACCGTCCTGGGCAGTACCTTCCGGTCGGCGTCGAGATGGACGGCGTATGGCAGTGGCGCACGTACTCCCTCACCTCGGTGCCGGGCCGGGAGGACGGGCTCCTGACGATCACCGTCAAGGTTGCGCCGGACGGCAGGGTTTCCCCGCAGCTGGCCCGCCGGACTTCTCCGGGCACGGTGCTTCGACTCGGTACGGCGCAAGGCGAGTTCGTTCTTCCGGACCGCCTTCCCTCCCGCATCCTGCTGGTGACCGCCGGCAGCGGCATCACCCCGGTCATGGGCATGCTCCGTACGCTCATGAGCCGTAGGCCCCCGCACCCTGTTGTCCTGTTGGTGCACAGTGCACCCAGTGCCCGGGACAGCATCTTCGGCTCCGAACTGCGCGCAGCTCGACGGCAGTTGGACTGGTTGGACTGTGTCGAGCACCACACTCGGCCGCACGGCAGGCTCGCCCCGGACGATCTGGCCCGGCTCTGCCCCGACTGGCCGGAGCGGGAGACCTGGGCCTGCGGCCCGGCCGCCCTGCTCGACGCAGTGGAGTGCCACTGGGGCCGGGCGGGGCTCGGCGAGCGGCTCCATGTGGAGCGTTTCCAGCTGGATCCGGTCCTGCCGCTGGATCGCGATGCCATCTCCGGTGGCCGGGTGCTGTTCACCCGTACCGGTACTGAGGTCACCGTGGACGCGGTCACCCCGCTTCTCGTCGTCGGCGAGTCGGCGGGGGTGGTGATGCCCTACGGGTGCCGGCGCGGGATCTGCTTCGGCTGCCTCACCCCGCTGAGGTACGGCCGCGTGCGCGACCTGCGCACCGGCGAAGTCCACGACCGGGCCGGCCAGATGATCCAGACCTGCGTCTCGGCGGCGGCCGGACCGCTGGCCCTCGACGCCTAGCCACCAAGGAGTCCCCGTGACCGTGATCCCTCCCGCTTCCAACGAAGCGGCCCCCAGTACGGATGTCGGCGACGAGCTCGGTGCGGAGCTCGACCGGATCCGCTCGGAGATCATCGCCGCGCGCGGTGCCGACGACGCCCGCTACATCCGTACGGTGATCGCCACCCAGCGTGGCCTGGAGGCGGGAGGGCGGGCCGCTCTGGCCGTCTCGCTGTTCCCGCCCGCCTGGGTCGCGGGCACCGCCATGCTCTCCGTCGCCAAGATCCTGGAGAACATGGAGCTGGGTCATAACATCCTGCACGGCCAGTGGGACTGGATGGGCGACCCGGCGATCCACTCGACCATGTGGGAGTGGGACTTCCTCACCCCGGCTGAAGCCTGGAAGCACACCCACAATCACCTGCATCACACCTGGACCAATGTCGTCGACCGCGACCGGGACCTCGGATACGTCGTCTTCCGGATGAGCGGTGACCAGCGCTGGCGTCCGCGCCATCTTGCTCAGCCGTTCTACAACTTCGTGCTCGCCCCGCTCTTCGAATGGGGCATCGCGCTGTACGACCTGGAGCCCGATGCCGTCGCCGCAGGGCGCAAACCATGGCGGTCCTTCGCAGCCGATCTGACCGGGTTCCTCTCCAAGGCCACCCGCCAGCTCGCCAAGGACTACGTGCTCTTCCCGCTCCTCGCCGGGCCCTCCGCCCTGCCCTGCCTGCTGGGCAACCTCACCGCCAACACCGTACGCAACCTGTGGTCGCACACCATCATCTTCTGCGGCCACTTCCCCGGCGACGTCCAGACCTTCACCGAGGACCACATCGACGGCGAGACGCGCGGGCAGTGGTACCTCCGGCAGATCCAGGGCTCCGCCAACATCGAGGGAAGCCCGCTCTTCCACATCCTCAGCGGAAACCTGAGCCACCAGATCGAGCACCACGCCTTCCCCGACCTGCCCAGCAACCGCTACGCCGAGATCGCCCCGCGCGTGCGGGAACTCTGCGAGAAGTACGGCATCCCGTACGTCACCGGCCCGTTGTGGCGGCAGTACGGCTCGACGTGGGGACGCATCCTGCGCTTCGCCGTGCCGGGGCATTGAACTGCACAGGCGGAAGACAGGTGTTCGCTCGGAGGGTGAGTCCTGGGCCTGTCTGCCCGCAGGCCTCGTGGGCCCGGAATGCTCTGCCCGGCCTGGCGACGGTTCGGCGTGTGTCGGCTAGCTTGCAGGGACATGGCCGAGGAGAGTCACCGTACGCCGCGCGAGGAGACGACGTTGGAGCGGGCCGACCGGAATTTCGGCGAGCTGCTCCAGGAGTTGCGGATCATCCAGACCGGCGTCCAGATCCTGTTCGCGTTCTTGCTGACGCTGGCCTTCACCGCCCGCTTCCCCACGCTCGACACGGCGCAGCGTGCGATGTACATCACGACGTTGCTGCTCGCTGTGCTGGCGGCGGCCCTGTTCACCGCGCCGGCCGCGCTGCACCGCACGCTGTTCCAGCGGGGGGCCAAACCCGAGATCGTGCGGGTCTCCTCACGGCTGGCGGGGGCGGGCATGAGCGTGCTGATGCTGGCCCTGACGGGGTCTGTGCTGCTCGTCGTCGACGTGGTGCTCGGCCGGGTCGAGGGTGTGATCGCGGGCAGTGCGACGCTGCTGGTGTGCGGCGCACTGTGGGGGCTGTTGCCACAACTCGTCGGGTGGCACGCCGCTCGGATCGAGGCCCGAGCGGCCCTGGAGGTGGATACCGGATCCGGCCCAGATGCCGCTGGTGGAGGTCCCGTGGCTGATCGTTGAGGCGATTGCTTCAACAATGCGTTCACGACAGCGAGTTGTTGCCAGCCCGGGCGGGGTGGCTGGATTGCGGGGTTGTGATGTGGGCGCGGGCGCGTGAGCACTGGACCGTGAATGCCTGCGGGGCCGGAGTCCACCGGCAAGCTCCTGGGAGTGCCGGCGGCACGGTTCGGCGCGGTGGTGATGACGATGCCGAGCGGTACGGGCAAAACGATCTGGACCGCCGTCCCGAGCGGCGACGGTGTGATGTTGCAGCTGGCGGGTCACGATCTGACGATCGAGGTGGAGGACCCCTTGATGAATCCCCCGCAGTTGCTCATCGCGACCACGGTCCAAGAAAGGAGTCTCCCGCGGTACCTGCTGGAGCGTGCAGCCGGTGGCGCTGTGCGTGTGACATGCCGGGCCGGTGGGAGATCCTCCGAGCCGTGTCCACCATGTCATGCTCGGTGCCGTCCGTCCGCTGGGCATCAAGTGGATCGGGCCGATTCCAGGACACAGCCGCCGCATTCTCGACCGGTGTGGACCTGAGCACCGATCTTCTGCGGCGGCTGTGTTTTCTGCGGGGAGGCTGCTTCACTGCTCGGCGGGCGCTACATGCGCAGCAGCAGCTCTGTGGTCTCCTTGTACTGCCGTAGCGCGAGCCGTAGTTCCTCTGTCTGCGCCTCGGTGTCCTGGCCCTGCCAGCCTGCACGCAGGGCACGGCGCCGCTCCGCGAGGTTTTCGGTCAGCTGGGTGACGACTTCGTCGAAGACGCCGTCGGCCTCTTCCACGGCCTGGCGAGGGCTCTCGACGAAGGCGTTGAGGGCCTGCTGGAGTCGTATGGTGAGCTTGTCCCGTTCGCCCTGCGCCAGCAGCGTGGACCCCGGGGTGCGGACGGATGCATCAGTACTGGCGACCGGCTCACGCGGTGCGCGAGCGGCCTCGGTACGAGGCGTCTGCGAGGCGTGCTGTTCGACGAGATCCGGCCTCCCGCCCTGGGGCTGTTGGGCGCGTTCCTGGTCGTACGTCATCGCGTGCCACTTCCCTTCGCATGGCGCCGGTTCAGTGCCCACGGCGCGTGACCGCGGTCGTCGGGGGACTGCGGATGGCGCTGGTCCGAGTCGGCTGGTTGCTCGGTGACCAGGGCCTCGAAGAGGCTGCGGGCTTCGATCATGGCCTCCCGCATTTCCTCGGTGCCGCTCTGGCCGCGGGCGGCTGTGTGCAGGCTGCGGTAGCCCTGGACGTAGTGGGCGTGGTGGACGGAGAGCGCGGCCAGCTGCTCCTCGAAGTGCTCGCCGTCGGGATAGCCCCGGTCCCTGGCCAGGTGCGCCAGCAGCGCATCGGCCTCGATGATGGCCGTCTGCGGGGATTCAACGAACTGCTCTTGAACGGCGGCCCATTGAGACGCGTATTGCTCGCGGGCCGCAGGTGACAGCGGCTGCTCCTTGAGGGAGCCGTACCGCTTCACGCGCTCACTGAGCTCCCGGTCGGCGCCCTTGGTGTTGCCGTCGTGGCGGGTGACGGCACGGTCGTACTCGGGCCCGAAGCGCCGCTTCAGCCCGCGACCGCCACCGCCCCGGGTTCGTCCACGCACGACGTAGACGAGGGTGGCCGCCGCGACGACGAGCACGGCGATGATGACGACGGTGATCATGGCTGTCCTCTTTGGTTCTTGATCCGTTGGCCGCTCTGCTGCATTTCCATCAATCCCTGTCGGCTCACTCAGTGTTGAGGCCGGCCGGTTGGTGCCCACGTGACGTGGGCACCAACCAGGGTGCTCGTGGTCAGCGCTTGAAAGCGCCCTTGGCCTTGTCGCCGGATTGCTTGAGATCTCCGGAGATCCGGTCGGTCCTGCCCTGCCTACGCAGCCGCCTGTTTCCGGTGGTCCTGCCGAAGCGTTCCGTGATCCGGCCCGTGAAAGCCTGTGTCTTGTGCCTGATGGTTCGTCCCACGCTCATGGCTGTCCTCTGCTCGTCCGCTGGGTGGGCTCCCGCGTCTGATGGCCGTGCAAGCCGCCCTGTCCGTGGACAGGGCAGAAGGCTGGGTGGATCAGCCGTGGCTGCGGCCGAACCGGCGCCTGCCACCGCCGCCGCGGCCGCGCATCACGAAGCCGACAAGCCAGAGGACCAGAAGTGCAGCCGCGACGTACCACAGGATCTGCATGGTGAAGCCGAACCCGAAGATCACCAGGATCAGCAGAAGGAGAAGAATCCAGACGAGCATCGCCGGGCCTCCAGATCGCGGGAATGGTTCCTGGTTTTCCGCGGGGTCCGGGCGAAGTGGGAGGGCGGAATGCTTCGCCCGAATGATTCGGATTGGCATAGCCCTACGCCGTGTTGTCAGTCAACGCCCGACGACCTCCCTTGTCAACGCCCCTTGGGCGCTGGGGGGTTTCGGGTGCACGGCCGGGGCCGCCGGGGGAATCGGATGCTCGACAGGGGTTGCGACGGGCTCGGCCGGCGGCAGGACGTGGTCCTCCCACCAGGACAGGCCCATGACGGTGGCGAGCAGGACGAAGGGGGCCGAGGCCGGGACGATCAGCGCGTACATGCGTACCGCCTGGGGGCAGAAGTGTGCGACGTGGCGGGCAGCGGATCGGTGCCCGCATGGAGCGCATCGAGGCCGCGCCGGGGTCACCCGGCGAGGGGCGGGTGCGGCCGCGCTCGTGACGCGGCGGGTTCCGGCAGCGATGCGCACGGTGCGCCCCCTGGGGAGCGCGAGGGCTGTTCGGCGCTGCCGGGGACCGGGGCGGCTTGGCGCACGGTAGCCGCTGCCGCATTCGACGGCCAGATGTCAAGTGTCCGTCTACGTCGGGCAGTACGCGGTGACGTGGGAAGGTATCCGCGGGCTCTGGGCAGGACTACGCTGTGGGATGAGGCCCCAGTCCCCGGCAGCGATGTCCATTCCGCTCCGGGGAGGCCCACCGTGTTCGTGCTCCTGTTGATCCTCCTCGCGGTCCTGTTCGGGCTCGGCTTCCTCCATGCCCTGTGGTGGGTGGCCGCGGCCGTGCTGATCTTCGGCCTTGTCCACCATGGCCGGGGCGGTACCGGGGGCCGAGGCCGTGGAAGTCATTCCGACTACGGGGAGTACCGGGACTACCGGGATCGTCAGGAGCGCTGGGACCGCCGATACCGGCGCCAGCGCCGAGGGCGCTGGATGCGCGAGGACCGCCAGGATCGCCGGGACCGTGAGCACCACAGGTGACCTGGAGATCGCCCAGACACTCCGGGGAGTCAGGCCAGGTGCGAGGAACTCGGCGAGAGGTACCTGTCATGCAGCGGACGGCCACGATCCAAGCGGAGCAGGTGAACTTGGCTGCCGAGGCCACCTGGGGAAGCGTGTCCCCGGGGCAAGATGTCGCCGCCCTGCGCACCGAGAACGATCAGCTGCGCCGGACGATGGCCGGCCGCGCGGTCATCGATCAGGCGTGCGGCATGGTGATGGTCCTGACTCCGTGCCGCCGGTCGGCAGCCCGGGAGCTGCTGGTGGATGTTGCGCGGCAGTGCGATCTCAGGCTGCGAGAGGTTGCTGCGGCCCTGGTCGCCACCACGGAGGACAAGTCTCTTCCCGAGCAGATGCATCGGGCGCTACGCCGTGCGCTGCGGCGACTCCATGCAGCCGACCGGCGATGAGCGGCACGCCAACCAGAACAGCGCTCCGGGAGGGAGACGTCATGATTCACGCAGCCGATGTCCGGGAGTGGCGCGACCTCGCAGTCGTCGACACCGAGTCACACAAGATCGGTGTCCTCGAAGCGGTCTATGTGGACACCACCACTGACGAACCGGCCATGGCCACCGTGCGGACCGGACTGCCCACCCGGCGCCGGCTGATGTTCGTCCCCCTCGACAACGCGATGGTCGGCCCGGATTACCTCAAGGTCGCCTATGCCAAAGCACTGGTGAAGACAGCCCCCTCGATCGGCACCGACGACGTCCTGCCCGCCGAGGACGAGGCAGCGATCTTCAAGCACTACGGGCTGCCCTACGAGCCCGGGACGGCCGGTGAGCGGCAACTCGCCCGCCGCTGACCGCCTGTGGTGCCCGTGGGGGCATGCGCGGGCTATGGCTCTCGTCACTGCGTTGTGAGGTAGGCACCATGCATCAGGCGACCACGCCCTATGACGAACTGCGGGTGACGACAGCTTCTTCGGCAGGGGATGCGGCTCTTGTGGCCGAGGTCATCAAACTGCGCGCGGAGAACGATCAGTTGGTCAGGGCGTTGTCGAGCCGTGCGGTGATCGACCAGGCGCGCGGCATGCTGATGGCCCTGGCGCCCTGTTCCAGTGAACGCGCCTGGGGACTGCTGGTGGACGTCTCGCAGCACTGCAACATCAAACTCCGTGACGTGGCGGCGGCCCTGATCGCCACGGCCCAGGGCGAGCTGCTCCCCGAGCGGATCCAACGCGAACTGCATCGCGCGCTGAGGCGCCTCCGTGATCAGCGGTGACGGCTCGTGCGCTACCGCTACGGGCGACACCGGGAGCTGTGTTCTCAACTCTCCGGTGCCTTCGTCCGGGTCGACCGTCGGGCGCCCTGCTCGGGTAGCCCGCGATACGGATTCCAAACGAGGGCCCGGCAGCATCTCCGCACGCTCCGCGTCTGCCAACCGAACGCGGCTATTCGGGTCGCTGGGTCCCGGCATTGTGAGCCAGGCCGTCGGGATGGTCTGTCGTGCGCTCTCCGAGCCGGAGGACGAGTACGCGTAACGCTGCCGGGGACGGTGGCTGCCGGTGGATCTGCCCGATCTCCTGCCAGCCCCAGGCTTCGAAGGCGGCGAACGCCAAGTGATCGGACTGATCGAGCAAGGTGACGCCGAGGGATGCCTGGTGGTCGGCGAGCAGGCGCTCCTGCAGACGGCGGGCGAGCCCGCGGGCGTCCTCGTGCGGATGGATGAGGGTTTCGGTGATCGCGAAGACGTGTCCGGAGGCCGTGAGTTGCTCGAGGTTCTGGGGCATCGGGCCCTCGAACCCCTGCCACCAGGATCCGTCGCGCTCCACGGGAACTCCGTACGCGCAGCCCGCCAGTGCTTCCGCCTCGGCGACCAGCATGTCGAAGCCGGGCCGTTGGACGTCGTGCGCCAGGCGGCGCAGGAACTCCTGTCGGCCGCGGAACTCCTCACCGGATGGAGTCGTGGAGGATTCCACGTACAGGTCCGCGAGGTCCTCTCGCAGGTCCTCGGCCTGCCAGCGGTTCAGTCGGCGCAGACGCACGGCGTCCATGGCGGACGGCTGTGAGCTGTCGGGTTCGTGTGGGTGCTGCGGCGTGTGCATGGGGCGCCTCGGTTCAGGAGACCGGAAGACGTGCGGGACAGGCATCGTGCCCAACTGGCAGTGCGTGGCCGGGGTCTGGGGCGCCTGCTTCGCAGCATAGCCCCGGATGGGCACTGCGTTGCCGTCCGCCGATGGCACGGGATCACTGGGGAGCGGGCAGGTAGACGGTGAGGGCGCGGCTCCTCTTGTCGAGGACGAGAGTGTCGGCGGCGGGGCTCACTTCGCCGTCCCGGGTGTAGTCACCTGCCTTGCCCATACCGTCGATGCGCAGGCGGGTCACGGTGGTTTCCTGGTAGACGCGGGAGCGGGAGAGGGTCCCGGTGAGGAAGGCCGCGACGAGGCGGGTGCGGGCGAAGGGGTGTTTTCCGTCGACGACGCGGAGGTCGAGGAGTCCGTCGTCCAGGGTGGGGCGGTAGGAGGGGGCGAAGCCGGGAGGGTCGTAGCGGCTGTTGCCGGCGAAGAGCAGCCACAGCTGCCGGGGCTGTCCGTCGAGGGTGACGTCGACGGGGGCGCCGTCGGCCAGGACGTGGAGCAGGCCGAGAGCGAGGGCGGGCCATTTCCCGAGGGACGTCTCGCGGGCTTCGCGGGCCCGGACGAGTTCGGGGTAGACGCCGATGCTGAAGGTGTTGAGGAAGTAGGTGCAGGTGCCGTCGCCGGTGATCCGGCCGAGGTCGACGGTGCCGCCGCGGCCCGCCTCCACGGCGTCGGCGGCCTCTTGCAGGGTCAGCAGTCCGAGGTCGGCGGCGAAGTGGTTGAGGGTGCCGCCGGGGAACACCGCGAGCGGCAGCCGGTTGTCGAGGGCCAGCACGGCCGCCGCGTTGACCGTGCCGTCGCCCCCGACCACGCCGAGCGCGCCGCCGCGTGCCTGTACCTGTGCGGCGGCCTGCCGGAGCACGGTGTCCAGGTTCTCGCCGGCATCACAGAGTCGTACGTCCGCCTTCGGCAGCAGGGCCCTCAGCTCGACTTCGGCCGGGGCCTCGCCGCCGGCGTCGCTGTTGACGACCACGACCAGGCCCTCGCCTGAGGGAAGCGCGGGGACGGGGAGCTGCGGGCGGGCGCTGTCGGCGGGCTTGTCGCGGTGCAGCGGCCACCAGCGACAGGTCGCCACGGCGATGCCCATGCCGAACGCGGCATCCACCAGAACGCGGCCGGGAGCGTGCGCCCCGGCACGCAGACGGGAGGCGGCGACGCCCACCGCGACGGGAAGGAGGACGGCTCCCAGTCGGGGTGCCTCCAAGGTGGCGCCGGTCGCAAAGGCGGCTGCACCGGCTGTGCGGTGGGAAGACACCGCCCCGCTCGGCGGATGCCGCAGCGGCCGGCGCCTGTCGAGCACCTTGGTGGCGGCCTGGATGGCGGCGGAGGCCAGGACCAGCGAGCCGGTGCCGCGCAACGCGGCCCGGCGCGCGCTCCGGTTGCCGATCAGGACCTTCGCGGCCGAGGAGGCGAGCTTCGTGCGTTCGCCGGCACGCGGTTCGTGGGTTCGCATGCTGGCCGAGTACCCCTGGCGCGGGTGAACAGGCTGCTGCGCGTACGACGCATCACGCCTCCTTACGGGGGCACTCGGTGTCCAGGACGCGCCATCGCGCGCCCCATGGCCGTGGGGAGGACCTCGTGACGTCGTCTCAAGCACCTCAGGCACAAGGAAAGGGCCGGAGCGCAGGCTCTGCCGCCCACACCGCCAAGGAAGAGACGCTGACCGCCGCGGGTCGGGCGGGTTTCATGGCACGTGGTGTTGTGTACGTCCTCATCGGCGCCCTGGCGATCCAGATGGCCCTCGGGAGCGGCGGGGAGTCGGCAGATCGCCAGGGTGCGTTGGACCAGGTCGCGGAGCAGCCCTTCGGGAAGGTGATGCTGTGGGCGCTGGCCGTCGGCTTCGGCTGCATGGCGCTGTGGAGGGGCTCCCGTGCGGTGCTCAGCAGGGGGCCCGAGCGGAAGGCCGCCTCACGGCTTCTGGACGGCGGGCGGGCGATCTTCTACGCGTCGGTCTGCTGGATCACCGCCCGGTTCGCCGCCGGTGGCGGCCAGGGCTCCAGCGGCAACGCGAAGTCGAAGGACTGGACCGCGTCGGTGCTGAAGCTGTCGTACGGCCAATTCCTTGTGGGGGCCGGGGGCTGCCTCCTGATCGGCATCGGTGTCGTGCTCGCGATACGAGCGGCGATGCGCAAGTTCCTGAAACAGTTGGACGTGGCAGCGATGAGCCACCGCACGCGGCAGATCGTGACCGGCCTGGGGGTGGGCGGGGGCGTGGCGCGCGGCACGGTGTTCGCGGCGGCCGGCATCTTCATCCTGATCGCGGCCGTCCAGTTCGACGCGGACGAGGCCAAGGGGGTGGATGCCACGCTCCGCAGTTTCACGCAGACCCCGGCGGGCCCCTGGCTCCTGGTCGCTGTCGCGATCGGACTGATCCTCTTCGGCGTCTTCTCCTTCGCCTCGGCCCGCTGGCGCCGCCTGTGAACAGGGACCACCACGGCCGCCAGGTCTGCGTCGAGCGAAGCTGGACCTGGCCGTCGCACTAGGGCGCGGCTCGGGACAACAACTGATGCGACTGCTTGGTCTCATCACGCCAGGCGCCATTCTCCTGCGCGGGGTGGATGCTGGATATGAGCGTGCCCGACCACGGCCGATCCCTCTTCCGGCACTCGCGGTCGGGCTCACCTCGACCATGGACGCCGGTGAAGCGGGAGCACATCGGTACCCAAGGGAGCCCTCTCTCCCTAGATGTGCCGGTGCGGCGTTCGCTGCAGAAGGCCGCACCGGGCCGGGAGACAGATCCATCCACGCCCGGAGCCGGCGGCCAGGATCAGCCCGTCGTGGCTCCTTCGGGAGGGCCGGACCCGGATCCCGCGCTCCCGGCGCAGGGACTCTGCCCGCGCCCGGAGTGTCCATGCGGGGCTGTTCGGCCAAAGATGCGTCAACCAGAACGGTCGTCCGAGAACTCTGGTGATGCCCCAGCGGCTGCCGAAGCTCTTCGTGGCGTGGGTCAGGACGCCAGACCGGCCAGGGGTTCGGAGTCGTCTATGAGGGCGCGGGCCACGTCGACCAGGCGACGGTTGTGGGCGCGGGCGTAGCGGCGTAAAGCGGTGAATGCCTGTTCCATGTCGATGTTGTGGCGTTCGGCGAGTTTGCCCTTGGCCTGTTCGATCAGTA
>NZ_BMNG01000026.1:4531-89112 GCF_014646335.1 Streptomyces lasiicapitis | reverse complement strand
AGGCCCCGGTGGAGTCGCTGATGCCGCTGCGCCTGGCGCGCTACGGCGTCCCCCTCGCGGAAACCGCCCCCGCGGGCCTCGCGGCGGCCGGCATCGAATCGCCCGTCCAAGCCGCTGCCCACCAGCCGGAGATGACGAAGGCCGAGTCGGCCAAGGCCGAGCTGCGCCAGCCGGAGGCGGCGCAGCGGGAGTTGCCCCAGGACCAGCCCGCCACCGCGGCCACGCCTGCCGCCCTCGTCAAGGATCCGGCCGCCGAGCCCGGGGTCATCCCGGAAGCCGCCCAAGAGCCCCCGGCCAACCACGCCAGCCCCTGGTTCGCCGCCCAGCACCCACCTCAGCCCCACACCGGCGAGGGCCCGGTCCTGTACGACCCGGAGGCCCCGTACGACGAGTGGTACGAGGATCAGCGGGCGTATGAGGAGCAGCACGTCCCTGAGCCCGCCGAGCAGCAGGCGAACACGGACGCGCAGCGGCGCCCGTCCGCCGAGCAGGAGCAGTACGCGCGGCAGCGCGGCTACGAGCACCCCGAGGAGCAGTTCGCGGAAGAGCAGTACGGACAGCAGCTGCACGGCCCGCAGCGGTACGCCGACCAACAGGGTGACGACCCGCAGCAGCGCGGACAGGACCGTGCGGAAGCGGCCGCGGACGGGGGAGCGCTGCAGCGCGACGTGCCGCATTCCAACCCGCACTGGAATTGGAACGATGCTCGGGGCACTGCAGAGCTGCAGGTGGAACATGGCCCCTCGTTCCAACAGCCCGACTCCGAGCGGGCCGGGGCGTCCGCCGACCGCACCGGAGGCAGTGGCCGCACCGTCGTGCAGATGAGGATCTCCGGCGACTCCGAGGCCGAGGCACCCCACAAGGAGCGACCGGGGGAGACGCCGAGCGGTGCCACAGAGCCGCAGGACGGCGAACCTGACGAGGCCGAACCGACGGTGCCGCCGAGCTCGCTCAAGGGGGTGGAGCTGGTGGCGCATCACTACCGCGCGATGCCGCAGGAGGTCGAGCAGATGTCAGCGAACGAGCTGGCCCCTGAGCTCGCCAAGCTGACCGGTTACAAGGTAGGCACCGTCCGCAAGTACATCGGGCAGATCCGCGCACAGGCCTCCGTCCGGGCGTGAGCCTCACTCCGGCACGCTCATTCCAAGACCGCCCGACACGGTACGCACAGCAGGACCCGAGGCGTTGGAATCGTCGGCCCACCTGGAGTTGGAAGCGCTGACCTGCGATTTTCCAACTAGAGAGGGACCTTGTAGATGAGGAGCGGCCTGGCCGCTCGCAGCCCCTGCAGCCACGCGGACGGGTTGATCCAAGCCGTCACACGGCAGCGGAACGCCGACCGTTGGGGCTGTGGCCGGGCGACCATGGGCATGAGGTCGATCGTCGTTGGAACGCGACCGGGCCCCGGGTTGGAATTCCACGGCCGGTGACACGCCCACGGCACCGGTCACCGGCCGTGCCCGAAGGCCGCCGGGGCGAAGCCGCCGCCTGTGATCGACCTGCACCGGCCGAGCACCGCTCCTCTCAGGTGCTGACCGGGCGGCCATATTCCGGTGCTCGCGCCTGACGTTCGCGAGCCCACTGGCCGAGCTTCCGTGTTCCCCGATCCACGCTGTGCGCTGCCTCGCGCTTGTGCCCTCGGGGGCCTCCTCGGCGGCGTGACCGTCACCGCCATCAGCCCGGGGGGAAAAAGAGAGAGCCCGCTGCCGCGCGGGCAGTAGGCGAGCCCGGCACCGGCGCTGACCTGCGGTGGTGAACAGGCGGATGGCCGCACTTACCACCGCGAGACCTTCCTTCCGCTCCACTTACCACCAGGCCATGGGCACTTACCACGCCTGGTGGCGCCAGGAGTTATGGCCCTGTGACGGTCACCGGGCCCTGGTGGCAAGCGAGGCGGTAAGGGACGCGTCGAAGAGTGACGGCACCACCTCTCATCGGTACTTCGAGGAGCCGTCCATGCCCGTCCCTGTCCCGCGCCGATCACGGCGCGAACCCCAGCCAGACGAATCGCCCGGTGCCCCGGGCCCACGATCGCTGCCCGTGCGCCGTACCCAACTGGTGCGCCTGGCGGTATGGGTGGCGGTGGCCGCCGGACCGCTCGCTCTCGTCGCCAGCTGCGCCCGCCCCGATGCGGTGGTGCGCACCCGGCCGGCACCGGTCACGCAGGCCGACACCGCGACGGAGCCCATGACCGATCCGGGCGGCTACGCCGAGCTGGTTCTCGACGTGTGGCTGCGTGCCGGTCACGGCGAGGAGAGCGCTGCCGCGCGGCAACTTCGTGCGATGGCGCCGTCCGTCCAGCCGCCGTCGTGGGGCGAGCACGCCCCGGCCGCCGAGCGTCTGACCGTGGTGCGCAGCGTGCGTCAGGGCACTGCCGCATGGTCGGTCACGGTCGCCGCCCGGTTCAAAGCGTCGGCCGGTCACAGCGGAAAGAGCACTGCGGCCGAAGGGACGGACGGCCTGCGGTACTTCGCGGTGCCGCTGATCGTGAAGGACCTGGGCACCGCCTCCGCGCCCGGCGCCGCCCGGGGCTTCGTCGTTCCTGCCGCGCCGATGGAGGTGGGTGCGCCGAGCACGCTCGAGGAGCCGGACTCCCCGTATGGCACCGAGGTGCCCGCCGAATCGCCCCTGGCGGTGACGGCCGGGGAGTTCCTGACCGCCTATCTGGGGGCGGCGGAGGGCGCCGACCGCTACGTCGCCCCCGGCATCTCGCTGCCCGCCCTGCGCGGCTCGGCGCCGTTCGAGGAGGTCCGGGTCGAGGAGGTCCGGGCGCAGCAGCAGACGGATGGCCAGGCCGGCACTGACGGGGCCAGGGCCCGGCTGCTGGTGCAGATCACCGCGAGCGATGTGGACGGCGGGCAGTGGCCGCTGTCGTACGCGCTCCAGCTCAAGGCTCGCGACGGCCGGTGGGAGGTCCTCGCCCTGCAGTCCGGGCTTGAGGACGCCACCGAGGAGAGCAAGCACCACGCCAAGCCCACCGGCTCTGTCTCGACCACGGCCGTCCGTCCCGTCCGGGAGTCCGGCGTACGAACCCGCACCGTGAACGCGGCCGCTCAGGAGGCGCAGCGATGAACACGACCACCCTGGCCGCCGAGTTCTCCGACATCGGCGACAACCTCTTTGACGTCGGCACCAGCTGGGCGACCCAGGGCCTGAAGCTGGGGCTGCTGGCGATCGTCGTGATCACGATCATCCGGAAGTTCAGTCTGAAGGCCGGCATCGGCGCCTTGATCGGGCTGGTCGTCGCCACCGGCATCTACAACGGCCGCAACGACTTGAGCGAGGCGTTCACGAACGAGCTCCTCAGCGTCGGCGCACCGGCCGTGCACGCACCGCAGTACCCCGGCACCGACCCGGGAGCGGCCTCCTCTGCGGGTGGTGGGCGCGCATGAGCAGCCCCACCGCCATGGTGCGTATCGGCCGCACCTATACCCGCGCCCGACGTCACCCCTGGGTGCTGGGCAAAGTCGGGGACTGGACGCTGCCGCTGGGCCCCTACACGCCGGCCCAGTTGACCATTGCCGCCGTCGGAATCTTCGCTCTGATCAAAACCTTCTCATGGTGGGCGGCGAGCCTGGGGCCCGTGCCGGTGGTCGGACTTGGGGTCGCGGTCTGGCTGGCGCGCGCCTCGCGCGTGGGGGGCCGGGCCCCGCTGTGGGTGGCCTACGGCTGGGCCCAGCGTGCGCTGCAGCCTGCGAGCGGTCGGATCAACGGGCGGACCGTGCGTCCGAGCGGCCAGCGTGCCCTGCACGGCACCTTCCTCATCGAGAACACCACCGCGCCCGCGGCCGCCGAGCCCGCCACTGCGGCGTCCCGCAGCCGCCAGGTGCGCGGTGCGGCGGGCGCTCCGGCGAGCAAGAGCACGACGCGCGGCCGCCGCCGGTGGGGACGGGGACGGACGGCCCGGCCCGCGGCACCCGTCGCGCGTCCGGCGCCGACGGCACTGCAGCAGTTGCTGCGTGAGCGGCAGGAGGCGGGGCGATGAAGCTCGCGATCCGGCACATCGTCGACAACATCGTGTGGACCAACGCAGGCACGGTCTGGGCGATCTGGGCCGTGCCTACGCAGGGCTCGCGCTACATGGCCGAGCGCTCCCGCGAGGAGCTGCAGCACCGCATCACCTCGCTGGTGCGCTCGCTGCCGGGAGCGGCCCGCCTGTACGGGCTGTGCGCCCGCACCGATCCGGGCGAGGTCGTACGGCACACGATCGCCGGAATCAACCACCACAGCCGGCCGCACTGGGCCGAGATCGCAGGCGCACAGTTGCGCCTGCTGGCCGGGGAAGACCTGGCCCATCCGGTGGAGATGCACCGGCGCACCCTGTGGCTGGCCGTGCCGCTGGAAGTTGGCGGGGCGCGGGCGGAGCTGTCCGCGGCCGTCGCCTCGGCCTGGGGCGAGCTGTCGACGATGCTCGGGCTGCCGCCGGCCCCGGTGCCCGCCCACGAGGTTGACGAGCACCAGCAGCGCGCCCGTCAGGTGACGGCCGAGCTCGGCGGCGGCTTGGAGCTGGTCCCGGCCCGCCCAGCCGAGATTGTGTGGATGCACCAGCACGCGCTCGCGCGAGGACTGGACGAGCCGCTCCTGGCGGAGTCGGAACGCTCCTCCTTGCGCGGCAGCCGTCTGGTGAGTGGTGTCCTGCGGGCCCCCTCGCACGCCGACCTGGGCCAGGTGCGGCTGCTGGAAGGGGGCCAGGACGAATCGGCCCTGGGCTCCGGGGCCGCGAAGAAGCCCGCCCGCCCGCGCGGCAGGCGCGGCAAGGGGCGTGCTGGACATCAGGTGGGGCGCCGGTGGCTGCAGGTCGAGTCCGAGGCAGGCACCTCCTATCAGGCGCTCCTGGCGCTGGCGGAGATGCCGCGACGATTCTCCGCCGCGAGCGGCGACTTCCTCGCACAGATGGACCGGATGCCGTTCGGCGTCGACTGGGTGGTCGACCTCAAGTTGGTGCCGACTGAGAAGGTCGTCGAGGAGGTGCGGAAAAAGAAAAGGGACTTGGTCGACCAGGCCGAGCAGTACTCCGCGCAACGCGCCACTGGCCTGCCGGAGGACATCCACGATGCCGCCGAGGATCTCGGCGACCTCGGGGCGCGCGCCTCCCGCACCAGCGTGGAAGTCGAGGTCCAGTCCGTCACCGTCATGACGGTGTGGGCGGACACCCCCGCCGAATGCGACCGCCGGGCTGGCGCCTTGCAAGCCCGCCTGAAGGGTGCCAACTACCGCTTGGTGCGCCCGGTCGGCGGCCAGGAGGAGCTTTTCACGCTCACCCTGCCTGCCACCGCGACGCCTCCTGCCACCCGCCAGTACGTCCAGCACCAGCTCGGCGAGGACTGGGCGATGCACGGCGCGATCACTGGCCATGCGTTCGGCGATCCCACCGGCGTGATGGTCGGCTTCAGCCAGGACGTCGGCACCGTCACCCCCACCCTCCTGGACATCGCCAACGCCCCCCGCGCGAACGCGTCCGCGTCCTTCGGGGTCGCGGGGGACCTGGGCGGCGGCAAGAGCGTCCTGCTCAAGCTGATCGCGTCCGCCATCGTCGACCGCGGCGGCCGCGCTATCGCTATCGACCGCACCAAGCGCCGTGAGTGGGCGACCTTCGCGGCCGCCGCGGCCGCCGGGCGCAGTCAGGTGGTGGATGCGGCGAAGGCGGAGTTGTCCATCGACCCGCTGCGGGTTTTCGCCGACCCGGACGTCGGGGCGCGGTACGCGCTCAGCTATCTCACGGTGCAGCTCGGGGTGGGGCCGATGACCGAGCACGGCGCGCTGCTGAAGGCTGCCGTCAAGCAGGCCGCTGCGGCTGCCGTGCCGTGCATGGCCGAGGTGGTCGTCGCCCTGGAGGAGATCGCGGTGGGGGAGGGGCCGCGCGCTCTGCGGGCCGCCTCGCTCGTCGAGTGGCTGCAGGTCGCCGCCGACGAGCCGCTCGCCGCCAGCATCTTCGACCCCGAACTGCCCCCGCTCGATCTGTCCTCTGATGTCTCCAGCGACTTCGTGGTCATCACCACGACCGGGCTGACCCTGCCGCCCCGGGAAGCGGTGACCAACCCGGAGCTGATGCGCAACCAGCCACTGGAGGCTCTCATCGGCCGCGCCGTGCTCTACCTGATCGCCGCCATCGCCCGCGAAACCGCGTTCACCGACCCCCGGTTCACGCTGATCCCGCTGGATGAGGCGTACTGGCTCACCTCCTCCGCCGAGGGCCAAGCCCTGGTCGACGAGGTGGTCTTCGACGGCCGCAAGCACGGCGCAGGGGTGGGCCTGGGCTGCCATGACGTGCGCGAGCTCGGCACGAGTACGGGCCGCGGACTGCTCGCCTACCGGTTCCTGTCCCGCACCGCCGACCCGGAGCTCGCCGCGCGCGGCCTGGAGTGGCTCGGCCTGCCCGGCGACGACGAGGACCTCCTGAGCATGGTCACCACCAACCTGTCCCCGTTCGGCAAGACCGAGCGCGCCGGCGAATTCCTCGGCCGCGACCCGCGCATGCAGATCGGCCGCTTCAAGGCCCTCGTCCCGAGCGTGGACCGCCTCCTCGAGGCGATCTTCACCACCCCCGAGGACGCCAGCCCGCCGGACCAGGCGCGGCCGGACTCCCCCTTCTCTGACCTGTCCGCCCTGACGACCGTCGGGAGCCCGCGATGAGCGACACCTTCGCCACCCGCCCACTGCGCCACTGGGCCGGGAACCTGATCGTGGCCCTGGCGCTGGCCGCCATGGTGAGCGGCGTGATGCTGCTCCCGATGCTGCTGATGCACCAGATCCAGGCCTTCACGGCCGCTCCCGCACGGCCCGCCGCCACGCAGCAGCCCGCCAGGGACAGCGACGCCTGCGACTTGATCGTCGGACCCGCGAAGGACCACTGCCGCAGCCACAGCCGGGACAACACCGACGCTGCCCCGCCCGCGGGGGACGGGTTCGGTGTCGCGAGCGCGGTCCTGTTGGTGCCTGCGCTGCTTGGTATCGCCGTCGTGCTGGCGGGCCGCCGGAGCACGTCATGACGGCCGCCCGCCGCCGCTGGACGACGGCCGGGACCGTCGCCGCCCTGACCGTGCTGCTGCTCGCCGTCAGCAGTACGCCGTCCTTTGCTGCCGACGGCGGCGGCTCCTCGGGCGATCTGCTCAGCCCGCTCGACGTCACCACGAGCGAGGGCGTGCCGATCTCACGCTATGAGCTGACGGCCACCGAGGACGGCCCGATCGATACCGTCATGAAGTTCATCTTGAGCGGTACGTTCGCGGGCTCCCGCACTGTCGTCGGCTTTGCCAGTTGGCTGGTCGACTGGGCGTACCGGTTCCCGGTACTGGAGAAGATGGCCGGACCGGCGCAGAAGATCTCCGACGCGTACGAGACCAACGTGCTCGGCCCGCTGGGCATGGCCGGCACCTTCCTGGCATGGACGTTCGTCTTCGGCCTCATCCTGATCATGCGGGGGAGAGTCGCGCGGGGAGCGGGTGAGATCCTGTTGACCCTGCTGATCGCCGCGCTCGCCGCGAGCACCCTTCTCCGCCCCGCCATGCTGCTCGGGCACAACGGGCCGATCCAGCAGACCCAGCGCGCCGCCCTGGAAGCGGCCTCCATCACCGCCAACGGCGGCGACAAGCGCAAGGGCGCCGATCCGTGCGACCTGCTCGCCGGGCCCGCACAGAACACCTGCCGGCAGACGGATTCCGACTCCGGTGCCTCGGCGGCCGAGAAGAACAAGCAGCGCAAGCAGGCCTGCGACGCCGTCGCCGGCCCGGCCCACGACACCTGCCTGCGCGGCGAACGGCCGCTGGCCGCCGCGGATGTGTCCAAGCCCATCACCCGCACGCTCACCGACACCCTCGTCGTACAGCCCTACATGCTGCTGCAGTACGGCCGGAGCATCGACAAGAACAGCCCCCTCTACAAGGCCCACAAGAAGCTGATCAAGCCGCCCAAGGGCGAGGGCGAGGATGACCCCTGCGGCCTGATCATCGGGCCTGCCGAGGAGCACTGCAAGAAGGGCGAGTCCGAGCACGGCGCCCAACGCGAGCTGGACAAATTCGGCAAGGAAGGCAAGGCGGCCGCCGACTATATGGAGACGGTCACCTGGGAGCGCCTCCTGGGCGCCCTCCTGATCCTGGTCGTCGCCGTCATCATCACCATCGTCATCATGGCCATGGTCCTGGCCCTGATCGTCGCCCAGTTCGGCTGCGTGATCGCCGCCGCGTGCGCCGGCGTTGTCTTCGCCTGGGCCATGCTGCCCGGCCCCAACCGGGCCGCGCTGTGGAAGTGGGTCGGCTACTACGCCTCGGCGTGCGTCGTCCTGTTCGGCGTCGCGGTCTTCATTCCCCTGTTCGGCGTTGCCGCCCGCGCTCTGCTGGCCGACAACTCCACCCCGATGATGGAGCGGCTGCTCATCCTCGTCGGGCTCGCCGTCACCGCGCTCGCCGCGCACCGCATCATGCTCCGCAAGGGCAACGGGATCGGGCGCCGCTTCGCCGAGCGGATGCGCTACGCCCGCATCGGCGGCAGCCACACCATGGGCGACAACGCCGCCGCCACCGCAGCCGCGATGTCCTCCCTCGGCTACAGCGGCGGCATCGGCGGCAGTTCACCCGCGCACCAGTCCTTCCTGAGCCGCCACGCCGGACTCTCGCTCGGCCTGCGCGCCCTGGGCGATCCCACCGGCCTGCCCGGCCACCCCGGCGCTCTCCTCGCCGAAGCCCGCGCCGAAGGCCGCCGCGCCCTGGCCCCACTGGCAGTTGGCGCGCGTGCCGCACACGCCGCCCTGATCGGCCCGCCCCGCACAGCGCAGCAGCCCACCCGGCCCGGAGCCAAGCCGCCCGCACCCAACACCTGGCCCGGCAGAGAAGGTCCGGCGACCCCGACGGTGATCGACGGCCGTACCGGACGCATCATCAGCCGCGGCACCCCGCCACCCGACTTCACACCCTTCGGCACCCGCCTGGAAGCCGGCCTCAAGCGCACCCGCGGCGGCCGCGTCCTGGTCGGCACGACCAAGGCCGCCTACTACTCCACCGTCGGCCTGCCCGCCACCTGGACCCGGGCCCGCCGCGCCACGAGCACCCTGACCGGCGACCTGCACCAGGAACTCGGCCGCCAGCGCGCCCACTACGCCGACACCGCCACCCAGTGGACCTTCGACACCTACGACGGACTGCGCGGCCCCACGACGAGGCGCCGCCCCGACGAAGCCACCGCCCACGTCCCGCTGTTCGACGCCCGCTCCGAGCCGTACGGGGAGCGCGCCCACGGCGAGTCCCCCTACGGGGAACGCGGCTACTCCGAGCCGCCGGTTGTCAGCGAGCCCCGCACCGATCCGGTCAGCCGCTACCGCGACCGGTTCGAAGACACCGACGCCGCCTTCGCATGGTTGGACGCGAGGGACGAAGAGGACCGACGCCGCAGGGACGCTGCGGGCACCGACGCCTCCGGGGCGGACAGCGCGCAGCCGCCCCTCAACTTCCGTCCCCGGCCCGACGAGGACGGGGGAGAGGGCCGGTGAAGAAGAGGTTCGGCTGCGCCACCCTGCTCCTGGGCCTGCTCGCGGCCCCGGTCCTGCTCGTCCTGGTCGTCGCGGCCCGCGAGCCCGCCGCACCGCCGATGGAGACCGTCGGCGAGGTCTCCGGCATCCCGACGCGGATGCTGGCCGCCTACCAGACCGCCGCCAGCCGCCTGCCCGACGAAGTCCCCAAGTGCACGGGCATGCGCTGGCCGATCCTGGCGGGCATCGCCAAGATCGAGTCCAACCACGCCGGGGGCCGCAAGATCAGCGCGGGCGGCGACATCAGCCCCCGCATCCTCGGCGTCCTCCTCAACGGCTCCGGGGCTGGCGGCAACACGTCGATCTTCAGCGACACCGACAACGGTCGGTGGGACGGGACCAGTTCAGGGGAGCGAGCGGTGGGTCCTTTCCAGTTCCTGCCCTCCACCTGGAACGGATCGGGCCGCGACGCCAACGGCGACGGCGAGAAGAATCCGCACAACGCCGACGACGCCGCGCTCGGCGCCGCCGTCTATCTGTGCGGCAAGGGCCGCAACCTCGCCGACCGCTCCCAGCTCAAGAACGCGATCTTCCAGTACAACCGCTCCGGAGCCTACGTCGGCGACGTGCTGTCCTGGATCGACCGCTACAGCCAGCTCGGCAACGGCACCATCCGCATCGGCCAGAACGTCAAAGGCGACGCCCGCACCGTCATCAACACCGCCCTCAGTGAGAAGGGCACCCCCTACTCCTGGGGCGGTGGGACCGCCAAGGGCCCGAGCCGCGGCCACTGTTGCTCGCCGAGCGGCAAATCCGGGGCCGGCGTCACCGGCTATGACTGCTCGGGCCTGACCACCTACGCCTACGCCCAGGTCGGCATCAGCCTCCCGCGCACCGCCGCCGCCCAAGCCCAGCGCGGCAAGCGCATCCCCGCCAGCCGCGGCATCGGCGCGCTACGGCCCGGCGACCTGGTCTTTTTCGGCTACGGCAGTGACAGCACGATCTACCACGTCGGCATCTACCTCGGCGACGGACAGATGATCAACGCAGCCCGACCAGGAACCAAGGTCCGCACCGAAGCGATCTGGGACCACGGATTCGCGGGGGGAGCCCGCCTGCTGTGAACGCCAACCCCGACACCCCGAAGAGCTCTTCCGCGAGGTGGCCGCTCCTGGCGGCCGCCGTCTGCGCCCTGATCGGCCTCGTTCTGCTGCTCCCCGCCGACGGCCCGAACACCTCCCCGCGCAATGCGGCTGCCCCCACGCGCCCGGCACCCATTGCCGCCGACGGGACATCGGAGAAGACCACGCCCGCGCCCGAGCCGGACACCGGCAGCAAAGCACCGGCCACAGATGACATCCCGGTCCCGGGGGACGGCCCTGGGGGAGACCACGCGGTCCAGCATCTGCTGGACCGCTCCTCACCCACCGACTTGCCCCGACGAACCGAGAAGCAACTCGTCGCCCTGGCCTCACGCGTCTGGACCGCCGAGATCACCGGCGCCGAACGCTCCCAGTGGCCCGCCTACTTCGCCGAACAGCCGCTGCGGGCCCCCTACCGCGACGTACGGATCCAGGCCGGGATCGCCCGATCGGCCGGCGGCCGCCCCGACCGCGCCCGCGTCCGTCTGGTCTGGGCGGGGACCGACCCCGCCGGACAGGCCCAGGACGGCCGGCCCGCCCACGTTCTCCTGGCCCGCCACAACTCCCGATGGGAGCCCATACGGTGACCACCACGCCGACTCGCACAGCCCAAGACCTCCCGGAAGAGGCAAGCCGAGAGCTGCTGGCCTCCGAGACCGCCGCCCATCTGCGCACGCTCACCCCCAGCGACGTTCCCGGCCAACAGCTCGTCGCGCGGCTGCTCGCCGACACCGGCATCTCCCGGTCCATGGTCGAGGACCCCTTCCTTGCGGTGGGGACGCGCCTCGAGCGACTGGAGGTCGCCCTCTCCGGCGCGCGCGTCGACCTGGAGGAGGGATGCGACAGGGAAGCCCTCGACTGGAACGCCATGGTCCTGGCGCAGGCTGCAGCGCCCATCCCGCAGGTCTGCCGCTGCGGGCACCCGGCGCAGGAGTGCACCGACCGCGGCCGGATGGGGCAGTTGATCGATCCGGAGCAGCGGGTGCAGGAGGTGCCGCTCTGCCGGATCCGGGGTGAAGGGTGAGCGACACCGCTGACGCGACCTCGGTCGGCGCGGTGCTGGTGCCCTCATCAAGCGCGCGGCGGGCACGCCGCCTCCTGACGGGGTACTTCGCGGGCCAGGGCGTGATGATGGCGACGTGGGCGACGCGCCTGCCAGCCGTGAAGGAGACCGCCGATCTCACCCCCGGTCGGCTGTCCTTCGCGCTCCTGGCGGCATCAGCCGGGATGATCTCCATGCTGCTGGTCAGCGGACGTCTCGCCGAGCGACCTCACGGCACGGGTCTGCTGCTGGTCGGCGCGGCGCTCGTCCTCGGCGCGGCGCTGGTGGTGTTGGGCCAAGTTCGTTCCTTCATCGCGCTCGTGGTGGCCGCGGCGTTCTTCGGCGCGGGGCAGGGGCTGTTGCTGGTGCCGATGAACGCGGCCGGCGTCGAATGCGAAGCCCGGTACGGGCGGCCCGTCATGTCGAGCCTGCATGGGGCGTACAGCATTGGTGCGGTCTGTGCTGCCGGTGTCGCCACGGCCACCGCCACCGTTCCGCACGGGATCGTGCTCGCGATCGTGGGCGGCACCGTCATCGTCGCCGCGCTCCTGGCCGCGCCCGTCACCGTGTCGCTTGCCCCGGCGCAAGCGCCAACTGCCACTGAAGATCCGAAGGTTCGCACCACATGGGTGGTGTGGCTGTTGGGCGGCATGATCGCCGGAGGACTCATCGCCGAGGGCACAGCCCTGGACTGGTCCGCGGTCCATGTCCGCTCGCTCGGCGCCTCCGCCACCACCGCTGCCGCCGCCTACTGGCTATACGGCGCAGGCATGGCCGCAGGCCGGCTCATGGGTGACATCCTCACCTCACGGCTCGGCCCGCAGACGCTGCTGCGCACCGGAGCCGTGGTCGCCGCCGTCGGGTTCGGTGTCGGGCTCGCCGCCACCAACACCCCCGCGGCGACTCCCGCCGCGCTGACGGGCTGGGCCCTCCTGGGGTTTGGACTGTCCCCGATCGTCCCGCTGCTCTACTCGGCCACTGCAGGTTCGTATGGGCCCCGCGCTGTCGCTTCCGTGAGTCTGATCGGCAATGTGGGCCTGTTGGCGGGGCCGGTGGCGGTGGGCGGGATCGCCACTGCCACCAGCCTGCCGCTCGCCCTGCTTGTGCCGGTCGCTCTGGTTGCCGCACTTGCCCTCGCGTCGGGAGTGGTCACGCCGTCTCGGTGAAGGCGTGATGCGAGGCCGTCAGGCGGTGACTCGATTCTGAGTCTGCTGGCGCTCGTATTCGGGGGTGCTCATCGGGCGTCTGCGGTGTCGCTGCCGCCGTGTGTGACGGGCTTGCTGCTGAGGATGTCGTGGGCGATGCCGCGCTGGGTGGCCGCGCTGCGGCGGTGTTCGGTGCCCAGGGGGGCCTCGGCGGCGGCGAGCCGGTCGTACGCACTGGCCTGGTCGAGGTGATTGGCGGCCCAGGCGGCGCGTTTCTCGGTGGCGCCCGCGGTGCCGATTGCCTCGCAGGAGGCGTTGTACACCGCGGTGTTGGCGGTCTTCAGGGCCTGGATCTCGGCGCGGAGCCGGTCGGCCTCCTCGCGTCGTTCCTGGGCGGTGCGGCGCGCGCCGGGGTCGGTGAAGGAGGCGAGGGTGGTGCTGATGGCGTGCGGCCGGTCGGGGTGGAGTTCGGCGTACCAGTCGTCGAGGTTCGCAGCGACGTCGCCGGAGGAGCCGCCGGTGGTGATCCCGGTGCGGTGGCGGCCGGTCAGGGCCCAGGCGCCGACGGCCGCGCCCCACCGGTCGTGGGCGGACTGCCGGGAACTGCCCGCGTGCTCGCCGATGGTGGCCCAGCTCGCCCCGCGTTCGCGTTCGACGACGACCGCCTCGCGCAGCAGCCTCTGGGCGAGGTCGAGGAGGTACTGCGCGCCGCCGATCAGGTCGGCGCTGCCCGCGGCGGGCTGGGTGAGGTCTTTGAGGGCGGCCTCGGCGATCTCGGCGAGGGTTTCGGCGCGGGCGAGGTGGGCTTCGTCGAGCGGGGCGAGCGGGGCGAGCGGCAGTGCCCGCTCCGCGTCGATGATCTTGTGATCACTCTCAGGCATGCTGTCAGGCTAGACCTGACAGCATGGGGTTGTCAGGGAAACCTTGACAGGCGGCCGGTTTGGGGGAGACGAGGCCGGAGGGACGGGGTGCGTGAGGGTACTTCGATGACGTGACGGCTGCTCGGCCACGCGCGTACCGTTCTAACAGGTCAGATACAGAGCGGAGTTGAAGCGCGTATGCCGCAGGATCGTGATCCTCAGGCCAGGCTGTACATGCACCGACTGATGTGCGGTCACGAGCCCACCCCTACACATGCGGAGCGGCCGGCGCGAACACGGCCCAATCCCTCTCAGGTGCGGGAGGGGCGCCTGCACATGTACCGGCTCATGTCCGGAGGCGACGTGCCGGAGGGGCGGGGTGCGTGATTGGCAGGAGTGGTCCGGCTACACGAACGGGCAGCGGATCAAGCTCCTTCGCGGTAAGGCCATCACTCAAGCTCAGCTCGCGGAAATGACTGGCCTGTCCATCGTCACGATCCGCAAGGCCGAGCAGGACCAGGCCATGACCCTGCCCACCGTGTCGAAGGTCGCGGCCGCGCTCGGCGTCAGCGTGTCGACGGTGCTCGGGCAGACGACACCACACCGCGGAGCAACATTCCAGGAGCGGCAGCTCATCCGCCGCCTGTCGCACGCGGTGCATGATGCTGCGGCGGGAGATCATCCGCTCACGGTGGAGCCGGCGGATCTCAGCACCATGGGCCGGGTGATAGACGACGCCTGGGATCTGTACGGGGCGAGCAACTACGGTGAGCTCGGTGCGATCCTGCCCCCGCTCCTCCACAGCGTGCAGGCCGCCGTCGACGTCGCGAACGTGACGCAGCTCGAGCTGGCGACGGGTGCACTGTCCGACGTCTTCCTTCTCTCCACGTATCTGTCGAATCAGCTCGAGGCCCGGGACGTTGCCTATGCCGCTGTCTCCCAGGCGCGGGCTCTGGCGAAACGCTCGGCGGACCCCTTGCGCCTTGCGCGAGTGGAGGCGGCCCGCTCCTGGGTGTTCCGCAGGGACAACCGGGCAAGGGAGTCATTCGAACTCGTGACAAGGGCGGCAGCGGAGATCGAGCCGTCGTACTCGAATACGACGACGGAGCATCTGACGGCGTACGGAAACCTGGTCAACCACTGTGCTGTTGCCGCATCGCGGCTCGGCCAGCACCACGCCTCGACCGCCCGGGACTACCTGTCGCAGGCGCACGCGGTCGGCGCGCGGCTGGGGCAGGAACACCGCATTCACGGGGGAACGTTCGGCCCGGCCACCGCGACCGTGAAGGCCGTCGACGTGAAGCTCTACACCAACGACGTCGCCGGGGCGCTGAAGCTCATCAAGTCCCATCCGGATCTGTCGGGACTGCCGCCGACCGTGCGGGACCGGTACTTCCTGGACGTGGCGCTGGCTCAGTGCCGGGCCCGGATGTGGGACGCATCGCTCGACACCCTGGAGGAGGTGTGCCTGCGATCACCGCAGTGGGCCACGCACCAGGCCGTTCCCGCGTTGATCATCCAGTCCATCGGTGCGGCCTCAACGTCCCGTATCCGGCGCATCGCATCCGTGGTCGGTGTGCAGGCAATCCCCCGCGCCTGATCAGCAGTAGTGATACGCGGCGTATCACTACGTACTGACCAAGTGTCAGTAGTGATACGCCTGCTGCCTTCCACCCACCCTCCGCGAGCGGAAGGGTGTTGGCCATGCAGAGCAGCACGGGAGATCAAGCGAGCACACGGCCGACCAGCACCGTGTCCGGCGTGCAGCCCGCCGGCGTCCTCCTCTACCTGAACGTGTACGGCATCGAGGACATAGCTGACCGTCACACGTACATGCACGCGAGCTACGAGTACGCCCAGGCCCTGGACTGGCACATCATCGACGCCGTCAACGACAACGCCGCGACCGATGCTCCTCACGGCGACCGCCCGGGCTGGCGGGCCATCGTGCAGCACGTCGAGAACCCCGCGACGGCCGTCGACGGAATCGTCTTCCACAGCCTCGACGACCTGGTCCAGGACCCCGCACAGCAGGACGAGGTGCGGGCCTGGGCGGCCCGCCACGGGTGCTTCATCAGGTCCCTCCTCGCCACCGAGTCCGACGCCGCGGCAGTCGGCGACGACGGGGGTGAGTCGTCGTGACGGACGAGACCGCGTTCGAGGTGAACGTGGGCGCCACGATCCGGCGGTGCGGCAAGGCCTTGGACCTGGTCAACCCGAACGATCCGACGCAGGTACAGGCCATGGCCGACGCCCTGTTGGTGGACCTCAGCACGCTGTACACCTCTGATGTGCTGCAGCGGTCCACGCACCCGGACGTGCAGGACCAGATGCGGCGCGGGGGCCGATTCCTCCTCGACAATTCCAGCCCGCGCCTGACGCAGTCCGCACATGACCACCTGCGAGAACTGGCCTGGCAGGTGCGCTGCCTGGCATACATGCACCGGACCGAGACGGACAAGCCGCGCGCCGGGCGGGAAGAGCCGTCGTGAGCACGGCAGGCCGGCACCGGGCGCAGCGCGGCGACCCCCTGGAACGACTGCTGTACGGGGTGTCCACGCTGATGGGTCTCGGTGCCGTCGTCCTGCTGTGCGTGGTCGTGGACGACGAGGTCTCCGACGGCGACGGCGTTGCCGTCGGTCAGCATCCCGGACCGCGTCGTGGACGCGGTCGTGGACCCGTGACTGCGCCCGCTCCGCTCTCCCGGAGAGCCGAGCGGGCGCACCCGGGTGAACGAGCAACGAGCTGTTGCGAGGCCTCCCTTCGCGTAGGAGGTCACGCACGTGAGGAGCGACATGGCCGCGACCAAGGGCCCACGGCCGGACCCAGAAAGCAACGCACGGGAGCCGACACCGGACAGAGGCGCCATCGCCGACTGGTTCGCCAGAACACACCCCGTACCGCGTCAGGCCGTATCGGAGTGGTCCAACCACGGCATCACGCTCCTGCCGCTCGGCGAGCGCTTCGACGCCATCCGCGTCCCCGGCCGCCTCATCCACGCCGCGGTGGGCAGCAACCGGGCGGACGTGGTGGAGCAGGCGCTGGACGACTGGCTGCACGGCCCCGTCGTGTGCGACACGCGCACGGGCAGCGGCTGTTACTACGTACTCGTGGCACCGGACGCCGTGTGGGAAGGGCCCGGTGACCGGCTCAGGACTGGCACGTACCTCGCCGTGCCGCGCATCGGCAAGAAGGTCTCACCGGTCACGTACTGGGCAGTGCCGCCGCCCCGCCGCGGGCAGTTGTGCGACCCCGCGCACCTCGCCGCGCTGCTGTCCACGGCCGAGGCACTGAAGGCGATCGAGCCATGACCACCACCGACCACGCCCTGTCGCGCAGCGAAGAGCTGCACCGGCCCATCCTCCGCCACATCGACGACTGCCAGGCTCACAACGCCATGAAGGACAGCGAGACAGGCACCCTCCCGCGCCGCGCCCGGCGCACAGCCCAGGAGAGGACGCCGCGATGCACTCCATGAAGGACACCATGCGCATCCTCGTCGTGCCGACCGCCACCGCCCTCACCATCCAGCAGAACGCCGGCAACGTGTGCGTGTGGTGCCCCCGCCCGATCTTCCCCAGTGAAGGCGTCGACCTCGGCGGCGCCCGCGGCTGGGCGCCTCACGCTTACCGGACCTGCTACCGCCTCCAGACGCGCGCGCTGGTCACCTACTTCGACTGGGTAGACCACCTGCACGGCTGCGTGCCCTGCCGAGCCGCCCTGTGCGACACCTCCCGCAGCCACCTCCGAGTACACCTTGAAGCGCGGGAGAAGGCCAGGCGGCCCGCCCCGTACTGCGGCTGGTGCCGTCACACCGTGAGCCAGGACCGGCTGTTCATCCCCTACGTGTGGCGAGGCAACTCGAGGCCGATGCTCAGCTACGCGCACGTCCCGGACTGCTCCCTGCCCGCCGACGCCTGAGGCGAGGGCGGGCACAGGCCCTCGGCCCGCCCAAGGCACCACCGGCGGTTGGCACGACGCCCCCACATCGGGGCATCAACTCCCGTCACACCTGCGCGCGGACGTCACAGTCACAGGAACTGCGCGGGATCAGCTCCCGTTTACCGATCAAGAAAGACGCTGCCGACATGACGATGCGACACGTTCATTCCGATTCCGAGTGGTTGGCAGCGGCGCGTGCCGTCCACGAGCGGCCGGCGGCAGTGCGTGACGCGGTGCCGGACGTGCCCGTGGCGAGCGGCCCGGGCGACTACATCCGGTGCGTCCGGTGCGGCGGACGGGAGGGCGACTGCGTCTTTCCACAGGCAGGGACGCCACACCAGCTGGCCCCGCCCAACCGGCAGGGCATGGCTCCGCACTGCCGTACGGATTCCCCGGAGCCATACCGCAGCCAGGCGCCAGTCGAGTAGCGTCGACCTCAGCGACGAGGAGGTCACCGTGACCGCACAGCCCGACCACTCGGCCAGCCGGCCCGGCTTCACTCCGCCTATGGGCACGCTCTCCGATCTGAGGGAAGCCCTCGGCAATTGGGGGTTCCCCGGCGACCTTCGCCGGTTCGAGGAGGAGCTGGATGCCATCGACCTCGACGACCTGGCCGCCGTGCGCGAGCTGACCCAGGCGTACCGGCACCGCGTCCTGCTCCGGTACGACCCCCAGGGCATGGCTGCGCTCGCTCGGAGCACCGAGGACGTCACCGACGAACTCCGCCGCAAGCTGGCCGACCGGTGACCCATGCCTTCTACTCCGACACCGCCGAGAAGATCCGCACCGAACTGACGCTCGGTGAGCGGGCCGCCGTCGAAACTGTCCGCCGCTCGCTCGAGGACGACCCGACGCCCGAGCACGCTCGCGGACTGCCCGACGCCGACCCGAACAGCGAGTCCTACGCGATCGAGCTGCTTCCCGAGCGGACCGGCGGCCGCGGCATCTCAGTGGTCTACCGCCACAACCAGGACATGGACGCGTGCCTGATCTTGTGGCTGATCGCTGGTCCGTAGATGGACAACGCGATGTCAGCTCCCCGCCCTCGACGGCGTGAGGACGTCTCTGTGCGCCGGAGCGGTCGCCGATGTCATCGAACCTGGCCAGGGCGGGGCCGATCCCGCCGGAGAGGCCCAGGACGGTCGGCCCGCCCAAGTCCTCCTGGCCCGCCGCAACTCCAGATGGGAGCCCGTACGGTGACCACCGTGTCGACTCGCGCAGCCCAAAGCCTCCTGGAGGGGGCGCTGTGGGTTGTCAGCCGAGGCGTGCCGCGCCCTCTGGCCACACGACATCTACGGGAGGCCCGCCTCACGCGCTTCGAGGACCGTGTCAGCGGTGCCGCCGCCCTTGCCCGTGGGCGGCTCGCCGTTCCAGACCGCCATCAGCCGGTCTGCGCGCTGCAGCAGTGTGCGGTTGCGTCCTCGTATTCCGTCCGGCTTGCGGTCTCGTTGGGGAGCACCAGCACCTCCTCGGCAGCCTCCTGAGCCGGTCGAAGGTGTGCGCGTGATCAGGCTTGACCTTGTTCTCGCGGTAGTCCTGTGAGGGGATCACAACGGCCCCGCCACCAGGCGGCCGCCGAGCACGGCTTCCGCGAACAGAGAGTCGGAACCTGAGCAAGGCACGAGACTCCGACCAAGCTGCCGTCCGTCCAGGGCTTCAGAGCCGAGCGCAGGGCTTCTCGTACCAGCGCAACGCCGGCTTCGGTCAGGTCCATATGCCCGGTCACGGCGATGGTGGTCACATCTCTCCCTCAGCTCGACAGTAGGTCGCGGATCATGGTGCGTGCCTCGCCGACCGCCTCGACGAACAGCATGGCCAGGCCGCCGAACCGGGACCGCCCCATCACAGCCCGCCGGCGGTCGCGGCTGGTAGGCCTCCGGGCCCTCCGTAGCAGTGCCGCTCCGCCGATCTGATCGGCTGCAGCGTCATGGGTTTTCCCGTTGCTCCACAGCGCGGCCGATGAATTTGCGGCTCCCGGACGGTCCAAGCTCGTGACACCCCAGGAAAGGACACCGCCATGTCGGAGCTTCTCGTCGACTTCATCACCTCCCTCGACGGCCACGCATCGGGAGAGGGATGGCCCGGGTTCTGGGGCCTCGAGGGACCGGAGTACCTCGCATGGCTCGGCGAGCAGCCCGAGGCCACCTACCTGATGGGAGCGAACACCTACCGCCTGATGTCGGGCTTCGCCGCAGGCCAGGTCCCAAAGGGCCAAGACGAGTTCAGGCCCGAAGAAGAGGCGTCCGTCGACGAACTCACGCAAGCGTCCAAGGTGGTGTTCTCCTCCTCACTCGAGGAGCCACTGACGTGGGCCAACTCCACGCTCGTCCGCGACGACGCCGTCGAGGCGGTCCGCGCCATGAAGTCGAGCGGCTCGGGGCTCCTCAGCACGATCGGCAGCCTCAGCCTGTGCCGGTCCCTGCTACGTGCCGGACTCGTCGACCGCTTCCGTGTCGTGATGTTCCCGGTGATCACCGGGGCCACGGGCGAAGAACGCATCTACGACGGCTATCCGGACGTTGCCCTCGAGATGATCGAGCACCGCACCTTCGACGGCCGCACCCAGCTGGTCGAGTACAAGCCCCGCGTGCTCGAACACCCGCCGCTCGGCGTCCCTGCGTGACGTCGCCCGCCGCCAGGCTGGCGCCGACGAGCGCGGAGCAAGACCTCATAGGGGGCGAACGACCAACGCCAGGACGCCCGGCCACCGATCGCCGCCATCGCTCACCCCGAACAGCCTCGAACAGACCCCGGAAACGACGAAGATCCCGCTCGATCATGAAGATCGACGGGATCTCGTCAACCGAAAACGGACGCACCTGCACGTGGGTCCATGCATCTACCCGTTCCTCTCACCGCGTGGTGGGGAGGCCGGCCCGCATCTGGGCTACGGCCGTCGGCCACTGTGCCCTCCACCTGCCGAGGGCTGAGAGCCGCCGAAACTCTGGCGGTAAAGGGAACGTGTGCGCTCGAGGTTGCCAAGGAGAACTCCTGATCCGGCCGTGAGGATGGCGTCTGTGGCGCTGGCCTCCTGTGACCGGCAGAGTTAGGGCCGCCAGCTGCGCAGGTGTTCGGCGATGCGCGCGGCGGTGCACCGCGGGTCGTACAGCTCATGTGCCAGGGCGGTGAGTTGATCCCGTGTCGGGTCGGCGGCGATACCGCTGGCGTTGAGGTACATGACTGCGACGGCGCAGGCCACGGTGAGGTTGGAGCGCTCCAGCCACCGGCAGCGGCCGAGGGTGTGCACGAGGGCGGCGGCGCGGGCGTAAGGGCCGCCGTATACGGGCTGGTCAAGGAGTTCAGCTCGGTGGCGTGCGACGGCGGCGATCGGGACGCCGAGGTCGTCGGGGGCGGGGTCGCGATGGCCGGCACGCTGGGCGACTTCGAGGATCCAGGAGAGATCGACGTGCAGGGACATGCTCACGCAGCGGCGCCCCGGCTCGGAAGTGCCGGGGCGTGCTGCGCGTCGAGATCGGCCTCCAGGCCGACGAGGAAATCTCCGTGGGTGTCGATGAGGCGCTGGGCGGCGGCCATGCCCGCCGCGCGGGCGCCAGTGGTGTCCTCAGCAATGAGGCGCTCGACGTACCGGTTGAAGTCCAGGCCGCGCGCGGCAGCGGCGTCCTTGCCAGCGGCCAGTATGTCGGCTTCCAAGCGCACCTGGGTCTGCTTCCTGCTGCTCATGCCTTCAAGGTAGCAGGGTGGTAGCAGGTGGGACAGTGCCTCACAGTAGGCCCCACCAGTTGTTCAGTGGCTCCCTTCGTGCGGGTGGCTGATCGCAGGGAGATACACGGCAGGGGCACGATCGTGGTGAGGTGATTCGGTGCGCTGAGGGTCTGTGGGCGGTGTCTCGACGGCCGGCGGCCGCGGGTTCCCGTGGACCGAGCGGGCCGCGCGCAACCATTCCGGGCCCGCATGCATGTCGCTCAAGGGCATGTGTCCGCTCCTTCGGGGCTGTTGAGGCGACCGTGGCCGTCTCGCTCTTGGCGCGCTGGAGCGCAGTTGTGGAGGCAGGCCAGGCAGCGTGTCACCCAGGCCAGCTCCCGCAGGTGGTCCCACGCCGCTGTCTCGCCGATGTGCGGGGTGTCGCGCTGCAGGACCGCTCGGGCGCGCCGCAGTTCGCTGCGAACCAGGTCGTTCTGGCTGTCCCGCAGGGTCTGTGAACCGAGGAGTCCGGACAGGTCGGCCCGCAGCCTGTCACGGAGCTCCACGAACCTCTCCGGGTCGCACGGGTCGGGCAGGTCCAAGGCTTCTTTGACGCTCAGGAACGTCTCTTGCACGTCGAGGCTGTGAGTGACCGGCTCGGCGCGTTTGTCCAGGTCCACGGTTTCGGGTTCCTCGAGGTCCTCTTCTGGTATCCGGGGAGGCAGGCCACAGTCCACGAGGGCGCAGCGGTGACGGGCGGCCCAGGCTTCCAGGTCTTGGCGGTGCTCTGGCGGCCCGAGGTCCTCCGCGTCCGCGTAGATCACGGTGTCCACCGGCGACTGCGGTGCTTCGACGAGTTTGGTGAGACTGCGCCATCCCGACCGCGGCCGTGCCGTGAGGGGGACGTGTGCCGCGCAGTCATCCAGGTGGCACCGGCCGACGGTCAGGCCCTGGTCCTCGGCGACGGCGTATACATCCCTGATGCGGGTGCGGCGCTCGGTGGCGTCCAGGCCATACAGGTTCACGTAGAGCACCGCCACGGTGCCCCCGGCTTCCCGTACTTCGCCGGTGGGGTGCGTCATGACGTGGGCCTCTTTGCCTCGCGGCTGGCGATCTCAGCGACTCGCTGCAGGTGCGGGTCCAGGTCGCCGGCGCGGGGGAGTGGCTGACCTGGTTCGGGTGCGGTGTCCCAGCGCGTTTGGTGGCTGGGCGGCAGGGCGACCCACCCGTGTGTCCCGCTGCGCACCGTCACGCCCGCATACCCGCTCAGCTCCCGGGCGGTGCCCGGGGAGACGAGCAGGGAGGCGCGGGCTTGGCCGGTCATCAGGCAGGGCGTATGGACGGGCAGACGATCCAGGCGGACCATCAGGCCAGCTCCCAGGAGGTAGGGCAGGGTGATGACGTCGAAGAGGCCGCAGGCGGCGATGATGCTTGCGCCGGGCGCCTGGTCGAAGGCGGTGGCCACAGCGTCGGCCGCGAGAGGCTCGACGGGAATGGCCCGGGGATGTGCCCCGGGGGCCGGGCAGAGGCCGCCGGGGTCGGTGTCCTGGCAGGTGCAGCCGCCGGTGCGGCGGTAGCGGTGGCCGACGGCGATGGGCCAGTCCAGAACGCTGGCGTAGGTCATGGCGCATCCAGTGAGATCGCGGCTGTGGAGGGCGCGCACGCTCTCACCTCCCGATGTAGTCGTACTCTCACGGTCTGTGATGTACGAGGGAGGCTGGCCCCACAGCGCGACGGCGACCCCCAGGAATCCTGGGAGCCGCCGAAATGGCATATGCGCAAACGGTGTTGGCAGGGCCTACCCCGCGAGGGTCATGCCCTTGACCAGGCCGGACAGGGCGGCTGCCCGGGACGGGATGCCGATGCGCACCATGTCTCCGACCAGGGCCCGGGCCATGGGGTTGGCGTACACGTAGTGCGGGGCGTGCACGGCCGCCTGACGCAGCGTGGTGACGGCCGCGGCCTGGCGGCCCAGGCGCCAGAGCGAGCGGGCCTCGTCGATCCGGTAGTGGGTGACGCGCTCACGCGAGGGCGTGGCCGCCACGTTCACGTCGGGGACGAAGCCGAGCCCCTTGTCGGGCTCGTCCACCTCCACCCCGGCCTCCGTGGCGTGCACCGCCACGTTCGCGCGGCCAAAAACGGTCTGGTGCTCCAGGTCGTTGAAGCCCTCCGGCAGGCGCTCCGCCACCTCCAGGGCGTCGCGCAGGTGTGCCCAGGCCTCTTCCTTCTGCCCGCCGCGGGCGGCGGCCACGGCGTTGCGCAGGATGAGCGCCCCGTGCAGCGACAGCGCCGTCGCCCCGCCCTCTGCGACCGCGGGCTGCAGGTCCGTCAGGGCCGCGGTGACGATCGCCTCGGTCTCGCGCATGGAGCCCTGGTGCAGCATGGCCCCGCAGCGATCCCAGGCCACGGCGGCCTTGCAGATCGGGTCGTCGAGCTCGGTCGCAGCCCCCGCGGCCACTTCCGCGGCCACCCACGCGAGGTCGGGGTAGCCGAGCACGTTGAGGGTCTGGCGCGCGTTGCGGGCACCGTCGACGAGCAGCTGCAGCGCATGGGCGCGTTCCCGGCCGCTGCTGTGGGCCAGCAGTGTGGTGTTGAGCTCCTCCAGCAAGGCAGGCAGCGCCTCGGCGGCCGCCGGAAGGGCAGCGCCCTGGCGGGCCCGGTTGACCGCGGTCGCCTTCTCCCTCATACGCTCCATGTCGGCCGGGGGGCAGGAGGGGACCAGTCCGGGGTGCCCGGAGAGGATCAGGCCTGAGCGCCGCAGCACCGCGCGCAGTGCCGGTACGAAGGAGTGGGCGGCCGCCGCGCCCGTGCTGTTCAGGCAGTAGGGCTGGCCCAGCAGCCACACCACATCGACGTCGCATACGTCCGCGAGCGCGCAGATCATCGAGTAGCGGTCCAGGCCCAGACGGCCCGCCTCGATGTCCTCGATCCAGTGGGCGGAGCGGCCGACCAGGCCGGACAGCTCCCCCTGAGAGAGACCTGCGGCAATCCGCGCCACGCGGACCCGCCGCCCGATGTGCTGCTCCTGCCGGTCCTGCATGGGGCACTCCGTTCTGAGCTCGACACAACCGGAACGGTACGCGCGGTAGCCGCAAATCACACAGCGCCTCAGCTCGGCAACGTCTCGTCGGGGTCCCCTCGACAGTGCGAGCCCGTCAGCTTGCCAACGCTCGGGAGCGGCGAGCGGGGCGTACGTCGTGCGCTGAGGGCAGATCAGCGGACGAAGGGGTCGGCACGCTGACGAGGAGGAGCGGCGTCTCTCCGGTCGTTCGTGGCAGGAAGTCACCTATGCACAGAGCAACTTGTCGACTCCTGTACCCCAATGTGACCCGGTTCGACCCTAGTTGCGATCGATTACTTCTGATGGGAGCTGGGAACATGGCTGGCATATGCGTAACCTCATGGCTACTAAATGCGCATCAGTGCAGCTCGGCCAGGCCTAGGCGAGGGTATTGACAGGGCGTGCCCGCGCCGGCCGTCTGACCCCACGCGCCGAACGGGAGAAATGTGACACGCCACCACAGCACGGCTGTTCGCCACCGTAATCTCCTGGCTGCTGCCGGGGTCCTGGTTTCGCTCGGTCTGCTGACCGCCTGCAGCGACTCCGACGACGGGGCCACGTCCGCGAAGCCGTCCGTGACGGCTGCTCCGTCGACGTCGAGCACGCCCACCAAGGATCCCCAAGAGGCCGACAAGAAGGCCGCGCTCGCCGTGTACGACTCGTTCCTGACCGAGCAAGCAAAGGCGTACAGGAAGGCCTCCGCCAAGGGGACCGACTTGGAGAAGTACGCGAGCCTGGACGCGTTGAGCAAGGTCGAGGTCGACCTTGCCAACATGAAGAAGGCCGGGACGGTCGTCCGCGGCGAACTCGGCCACGAACCAGACGCGAAGCTGGACAGCAAAGCGGAAACACCGACGGCCACCATCAAGGACTGCGTCGACCTGTCGAAGTACCGGATGTACGACACCAAAGCGAAGAAGGTGAAGCCGCTTCCGCCCGAGCAGCCGTTGAAGTACATCACGACGGCGAAAGTCGAGCGCTGGGACGGCGGCCGCTGGATGGTGACCGACATCAACCCGCAAGGCGGGGCGGAATGCTAAGGCGCGCCGCCCTGGCCGCGGCCATCCTCGTGGCAGGCGTCGCACCCGTCGCGTACGCCGACGGCAAGAAGAGCAGCGGCCTGTGTGACGGTGCCGTGATGTGGGTCAAGGTCTGCGCCGAGGAGCCCGGTCGCGAGCCCGGCACGGGCGGCGGCGGAGGTGGTGGGGGTGCACAGAGCTCGGCGAAGGGCGGGAAGTCGGGACCGAAGTGCACGTACACGAAGGCCAAGCCGCAGCCTCCGGCGAACAACCTGGCGATGAAAGACGGCAAGCGCCGGGGCGGCAAGGGCGCGGTCTACCGCGTGACGTGCCCCTCCACCGGCCGCGTGGGAGTCGTGTGGATCCCGGACGCCGCCGGCGCTCCGGACGTACCGGCCATCGACCCGGAAGTCGTGGCGCAGCGCGCCGTCGACCAGATGAAGCTGGCCGGACCCGACATCGCGAGTCCGCGTGCTGCCGGGAAGTACGTGGTCGGGGTGCCGATGTGGCTGTGGGTGCGCAAGACGCCGACCACCTTCGGGCCGAACACGGCGACGGCCACGGCGGGCGGGGTGACAGTGACGGCGACCGCGAAGGTGAAGAAGATCGTATGGCGGATGGGGGACGGCGGCACGCAGACGTGTGCCGGTCCGGGCACGCCCTACAAGGAGTCGTACGGCATGAAGGAGTCACCGACCTGCGGCCACCGCTACACCAAGACGTCGGCGAAGGCTGCGGGCGGGAAGTTCGCGCTGACGGCCACCTCGACCTGGTCGATCGACTGGCAGGTCACCGGTGGTGGCGGTGAAGCAGGGGAGCTGACCGAGGTCCGCCAGAGCCAGGCTCAGGTGGCGGTCGGCGAAGTGCAGGTCGTCGGATAGCCCTTCCGAAGGGGAACGAACGTGAGCAAGACGAAAGACCGCGCCGCCGGGCCCGCCATGAACGGCATTCCGGCACAGGGCCCGGCCGGGCCGGTCGCACCGCCGCGGGTGTCCGCCCGTCGGCGCAGGCCGGGGCTCATCGCCTTGTCGCTGGCGCTGATCGCTGCGGGCGGTGCGGGCGTGGTGGTCCTGGTCATGCAGAGCGGCGATAGGACCGAGGTGGTCACCGTGACCCGGGACGTTCAGGTCGGAGAGGTGATCACGGAGGCCGACTTGGGACGCGCGTCCATGGCCCTGGACCCGGCGGTCAAGGCGGTGAACGCCGATGACCTCGGTTCCGTGGTCGGCAAGCGGGCCGCGGTGCAGTTGCGCCCCGGATCGCTGCTTGCCCGTTCGCAGGTGACCTCCCGCTCCCTGGTCAACGCCGGTGAGCAGGTGGTGCCGATCGGGCTGAAGCCCGAGCAGGTGCCCGCCACCGCGCTGACGCCGGGCCAGAAAGTGAGCCTGGTGCACGTACCGGCCCAGGGCGAGGACACCCCGTCGAAGCAGGACTCGACGCCGGAATCGGTGACCGCCCGGGTCGTCAAGGCGGGCAAGGCCGCACCGGGCACCGGCGTGGTCGTCGTCGACGTCGCCGCGCAGGCCGACGATGGACCGCGCCTGGCCGCCTGGGTCTCCTCGGAGACGGTGCGCCTCGTGCTCGATGCGCCGGGCGGCCGCAAGTGAGCGTGATCGCGCTGGCCGGGTGCAGCGGCGCGCCGGGGGTGACCACGAGCGCGCTCGCGCTGCTGCTGTCCTGGCCGCTGCAGCCGGGCCGCAAGCTGGTCCTGGCCGAGTGCGACCCCGACGGAAGCGGCGTGCTCTACGGACTGCTGCAGGGCAGCGTCGGCGACCGGTACGGGCTGCGGAATCTCTCGGTGGCCTCCCGCAAGGGCGAGCTGGTCGAGGCGTTCTGGCGGCAACTGATCGACGTGAGTGCCGAAGACGGCCGACAGGCATCACCGCGCGATCGGCTGGTCCTGCCCGGGGTGACCGACCCCGCGCAGTGGGCCGGACTCGGCCCGGCCTGGGAGGACCTGTCCAAGCTGTTCACCGGGATCGGGAATCAAGGCGCGCAGGCTCACGACGTGTTGGTCGACCTCGGCCGCAGCGGCGCCTTCGGCCCCTCGGCAGCGCTGGCACAGCGCGCGGACGCCCTCGTCGTCGTGGTCCGCAACACGATGCGTTCGGTACAGGCGGCGCAGATGCGCGTGGAGGCCCTGGAGGAGAAGGTCGGCAACATCGGCGTGCTGATGATCGACGAAGGCCCGTATCCCGCGGGCGAGGTGCAGCGCCTGCTGAGAGTCCCGGTGGTGGCCACCCTGCCCTATGCGCCGCGTGAGGCCCGGGTGTTGTCGGACGGCGCCGAGCAGCCCCGCAACTTCACCAGGTCGGCGCTGATGAAGGCGGCCCGCTCGGCGAGCACGGTGCTGGAGCAGCGGGCCGCGCTGCGCCGCGCCCGCCTGGCGCCCCGCTACGCCGGGCCGCCCGGAGGGGAGATGTCCCATGCAGGGTAGGCCGGTCCACGCCGACCCGACGGTGCGCCCGCCGGCCGGCGGGCACCCGCTCAGCGAACGCCTCCAGGCGCACGCCCAGGGCCGCCCGCACTCCGGGCACGGGTCGGCGACGAGCACGCCCGCCCCCGACGGCGCGGTGCCGCAGGCCACCGTCGACTACCGGGTGGCCCAGCACATCAAGTCCCAGGTCGCCAAGCAGCGCGAGGAACTGCTGAAGACCGACCCGACGCTGGATCGGGCCAGCGAGGAGCAGCGCTGCCTGGGCTGGATCAACGAGGCGGTGGCGCTGTGGTCGAACGCCGCGGCCGCCGAGCGCGGCGTGAGCCCGACCGCGGCCGAGGACCATGCGCTGCGGCGCGCGGTCTACGACCTCCTCTTCCGCGCGGGACGCCTGCAGCCCTACCTTGATGACCCGCGGGTCGAGGACATCTTCATCAACGGACCGAAGGACGTGTGGCTCGACTACGGCGACGGCGAGCGCCGCAAGGTCGGAGCGATCGCGGACTCCGAGGAGGAGCTCCTGGAGATGCTGCGCGAGCTCGCCCGCGACTCCGGACACGGCGAGCGGACCATCTCCACCGCGAACCCGCTGCTCGCGCTCTCCCTGAAAGACGGCTCCCGGCTGCAGGCCATCACGGACGTCGGCCCGACCACGTACGCGGTGATCCGCCGCCACCGGGTCCAGAGCGCGGACCTCGACGGCATGATCGCGCTCGGTGCCATCGATCCGATCCTGGCGGAGTTCCTGCGGGCCTGCGTGCGGGCCGAGAAGAACGTGATCATCGCGGGGAAGCAGAAGGCCGGCAAGACCTCGCTGATGCGCTCCCTGCTCAAGGAGCTCGACCCCGACGAGCGGTTCGCCACCATCCAGACCGAGGACGAACTTTTCGCCCACAGCAACGGCTACCACCGCCAGGCCATCTCCCTGGTGGCCCGCGAGGGCAACGGCGAAGTCGGAGCCGGCGGGCGCAGCGCCGGCGAGGTCAGCCTCCTGGACCTGATGCACCCGGCGCTGCGCATGTCGCTGGAGCGCATGGTCGTCGGAGAGGTCCGCGGACCCGAAGTCGTCGCCATGATGCAGGCGCTGACGAACGGCGCGGGCGGCAACCTGTGCACCATCCACGCACGCCGCCCCGACATCGTCTTCGACCGGATCGCCGAGCTGTACGCGCTCGCCCAGAACAACCTGTCCGAGCAGCTCGCCTACCGGCAGATCGCCAACGGCCTCGATTTCATCGTCTTCGTCTCGATGATCGACGAGACGAAGATCGGCGGGAGGCGGCACCGGTTCGTCTCCCACATCGTGGAGATCACCGGGGTCGGGGAGTCCGGCCGTCCGGCCACCAACGACATCTTCGCCCCCAACCGGGAGGTGGGGGAGGAGCGGGCCGTGCCCACCGGCACGCACCCCGAATGCATCGACGAGCTGCGCCGCGTCGGCTTCAACTCCGAGCTCCTGCAGCACCCGTACGGGGCGTGGGCGCAGCCGCTGCCGCTGAAGGTGGTGAGCGGCACGTGACGATGCTGTGGGCCCTGCTCAGCGGGATGACGGCGATGGCCGGACTGACCGCCCTGGTCTGGGGCGTGGTGGGCACCACCGAGCCGAAGAAGGACCGCCGCACCACTTGGCGCGGCCAGGGCCTCCGGGACTGGTTCGCCGGCTCGCACGAGAGGCGGATGCGGCGCCGCACGCAGGCAGGTGCGGCCGCCGTCCTGTGGGTGGGCATCTGGCTCGTGACCGGAAACTTCGTCGCGGGCCTCCTGATTGGCGTGGCCGTCCTGGGAGTGCCGTGGCTGCTCGCCCCGGTACAGGCCACCAAGGTCCGCATCCAGCAGCTCGAGGCCCTGAGCGAATGGACGCAGCGGCTGGCCGGACTGCTGCGCCTCGGCATGGGCCTGGAACAGGCGATGATCACCAGCCGGAAGGGCGCCCCCGAGGCGCTCGCCGAGCAGATCACCACGCTCGCGGACCGGTTGAACATGGGCTGGCGCCCCGAGGAGGCCCTGCGGGCGTTCGGCGACGAACTCGACGACATCACCGCAGACAAGATCGTGGCCGCGCTCATCCTGTCCGTCGCCGACCGCGGCCCCGGCCTGGCCCAGGCCCTGGAAGACCTGGCCGCCACCGTCCGCGCCGAAGTCGCCAAAAAGCGTGACACCGAAGCCGACCGGGAGAAGCCCCGCACCACCATGCGCTGGATGACCCTGATCACCCTCGGCGTCGTCGTGGCCGGGTTCTTCGTCCCCTCCTACACCGCCCCCTACTCCACCCTGCTGGGCCAGTTGGTGCTCGCGATGCTCACGACCGGGTTCATCGGCACCCTCGCGCTGATGCGCCACCTCGCCCACTACCGGCGCATCCCGCGCTTCCTCAGCCGCGACCCGCGCAGCACCGTCCGCCTCCCGGTCGCGGCCGCGACTGTGGCCGGGGAGCTCGAGCACGAGACGGCGGGTGCCCGATGAACCTGATGCCCATGGTCCTCACCGGCGCCGCCGTCGGCGGCGGCATCGCCCTGCTCACCCGCGAACTCCTGCGCCCCCAGCCCGCCCTGGCCGCCGCCCTGCAGCGCACCGAACAGAGCAGCCTCACCGCGCTGCCCGAGCCGGACCTGGACCGCGACGAGGTGTGGGGACGCTGGCTGCTGGCCCGCCTGGGGCGCCTGCCGGGCGTACGCATCCCGGCCCAGAACCTCGCCCTGCTCGGGCAGGGCCCGGGCCGCTTCATGCTGCTGAAGACCGCGCTCGCCGCGCTCGGCCTGCTGTGCCCGGTCCTGGTCTCGATTCCCTGGATCCTGGCCGGCATCTCCCTGCCCTTCTACGTGCCCGCCCTCTTCGGACTGCTCGTGGCCGGACTGCTGTGGATCACCCCGGACCTGTCCGTACGCGACCAGGCCAAGCGCGCCCGCGAGGAGTTCGCCCACGCCATGTCCGCCTACCTGGAACTGGTGGCCCTCAAGCGGGCCTCGGACGCCGGCCCCACCACCGCCCTGGAGAAGGCGGCCGAGGTCGGCCGCGGCTGGCCCTTCGTCTACGTCCAGGGCGCCCTGCTGCGGGCCCGCCTGGAGAAGATCCCGCCCTGGCAGGCCCTGACCGACCTGCGCGACGAGTACGACCTGCCCGTCCTGGGCGACATCGCCGAGATCATGCGCGGCTCGTCCACCGACGGCGCCGCCGTCTACAAACAACTCCGCTCGCGCAGCGCCGCCCTCAACCCCGAACTGCTCGCCGCCCAGGCCGCCGAGGCGAACGCCGCCAGCGAGAAGATGACCGCCCCCGGCGCGCTCCTCGCGGTACAGGTGATGCTGCTGATGGCCTTCCCCGCAGTGATCCGCATGCTCACCACCTGATCACCCCATTTTGGAGCACGTCATGAAGTACACCGCCCACCACACCTACCGCCTCCTGCGGGCCTGCACCGCCCATCTGGAGTCCCGCCTGCAGGAGATGAGGAAGCGCCCGGACCAGGGCGACATCAGCATCACCACCGTCATCATCTGGGTGGCCTCCATCACCGGCGCCCTGGTCATCGCCGGGACCATCGCGGTCATCGTCGCCAAGTACAACGGCAAGCTGAACGGCATCTGATGCCCCGGCGTATACCGCAGCTCGCCGCCTGGGTGCGCAGCCGGCCGTGGCGGGAGGACCGGGGGGATGCGTCCATCCAGATGGCGATCATCTACCCGTTCGTCCTGCTCCTCGCCGTCGCCGTCATCCAGGCCTCGATGTGGTACTACGCCCGCGAGATCGCGCTCACCGCAGCGCGCGAAGGACTCAGCGAGGCCCGTACCTACAAGGCCGGGCCCGGCGACGGAATCCAGCGAGCCCGCGAGGTCCTCGACCGCACAGCGGGCGACAGCCTGCTCAACTCCAGTGTCTCCACGGCAGGCAGCACCGGCCAGCGCATCCGGATCCAGGTCTCGGGAACGGCTCAGTCGATGCTGCCGGGCGTGCCCGGACTGCGCATCACACAGTCGGCGTCGGGAACGGTGGAGCGCTGGACAGTCCCAGGGGAGTGAAGTCGGTGTTCCACCAAGCCCGTTGCGCGCCCCGCGATGCCGGGAGCGCCGCGATCGAGGCGGCGATCGTCCTCCCGGCGCTGCTCGTCTTTGTGTGCATGGCGATCGCCGGCGGCCGCCTCGTCATGTCCGGCTCCAAAGTCGACGCGGCCGCGCAGGACGCCGCCCGCGAGGCCTCCATCCACCGCACCGTGGAAGCCGCCCAGGCAGCCGCGCGCAGCGCTGCGACCGAATCGCTGTCCGATCAGGGCGTCACATGCGCCAACACCAGCGTGTCCGTCGACACCAGCGGCCTGAACGTGCCCATCGGCCAGGTGGCCACCGTCTCCGCGACCGTGCGCTGCACCGTCAACCTCTCCGACCTTCTGCTTCCCGGAGTCCCCGGAGCCCGCACGCAGGAAGCGACCGCCACCTCAGTCGTTGATCAGTACAGGCAGAGGGGCGGACAATGACGCGCGCAACACCCCGCACCCGCCGCCTCGACGACCGCGGCGGCATCACCGTCTTCGTGGCGATCTGCGTCCTCGCGCTGCTCAGCATCATCGGCCTGGCCGTCGATGGCGGCGGCAAGATGCGCGCCACCGAACGCGCCGACTACATCGCCACCGAAGCCGCGCGCGCAGGAGGGCAGGCCATCGACCCGGCCCAGGCCGTGCCCGGCAAGACCATCACCGTCGACCCGCAGGCCGCCCAAGCAGCCGCCCAGGCCTACCTCAACGCCGCCGACACCACCGGGACCGCCACCGTGTCCGCCGACGGCAAGACGCTGACCGTCACCACACACGGCACCTACGACACATCGTTCCTGTCCGCAGTGGGCATCGGCTCCCTGAACGTGACCGGCCGCGGAAAGGCCAGCCTCCTGCACGGCGTCACCGCACCCGAAGGACCCTGAGATGCGCACCCCAGCCCCCACCGGCCCAGGCCGCACCCCCGTCGCAGTACTGCGGGCACTCGCCAGCCTCGCCGTCCTGGCGGCCGCTGTCGCAGGCCTGCCGCTGCTGCTCATCAGGGTCACCCCCGTGGTGTGGGACACCAGTCACGACGACCTGACCCACCTCCTGGACCGGCAGGACACCGGCGGCGCCTTCCTGCTCCTGCTCATCGCCATCGCCTGGATCGGCTGGGCGCAGTTCACTCTCTGCACCCTGCGGGAGATCCCCGCCCAACTCCGCGGCCGGACCTGGAAGGCACCGCGCGGACTGGGCTCCTCCCAACGCCTCGCCTCGGTCCTGATCGGCAGCATCATCGTCCTCCTGCCCACCGGCACCGCCCTGGCCAACCCCGCCACCGCAGCCCCGGCCGCCACCGCCTCCCTCCACCCCCAACAGGCCCCGCAGACACCCCAGCCGGGCCCCACGGAGCACACCGCACCAACCACGGCTGACGACACCGCATCCACCTACACCGTCCGCGACATCCGCCCGGCGGAAAGCCTGTGGAGCATCGCCGAGAGCCAGCTCGGCGACGGCGAACGCTGGCGCGACATCGCCCAACTGAACGACGGCCGCACCATGGCCGACGGAAGCACCTTCCACGCCAGCACCTTCCTGCAGCCGGGCTGGCAACTCCGCATGCCCGACACCCCGGCAAGCCAGAACAACGCCCCCGCACCGCAGGGCGAACGCACACAAAGCGTCACCGTCCGCCCCGGGGACACCCTGTGGAAGATCGCCGAGGACGAACTCGGCGACGGCACGAAGTACGGGCAGATCTTCGAGGAAAACCGGGGCGCACCCCAGCCCGGCGGCACCACGCTGACCGACCCGGACGACATCCGTGCGGGCCTGAAACTGGATATCCCCCACCCCGCTGCCCCCGCTGCCCCAAAGACCCCGTCCGACAAGGCCAAGCCAGACGCCGCCCCGCCCCGCAGCGGCGACCGGGACGACACTGAACGCGGCTCCGCATCGGGCGGCACGGGAGAAGCCTCCAAGGCTCCGAAGGAAGAGCACGAGGAGCACGACCGCGGACAGCAGCCGCCGCCGCCCGCGAAGCCGGACACGGCCGGGCCCAAGAAGCCGGCCGCTTCGCCGCCCGCCACCACGGCCCCCTCGAAACCCGCCAGCCCCGCACCCACCGCTCCGGCGGAGACGAAGCCGCGACCGGAGCAAAACCCCTCCGATGAGTCGGACGACGCGGCGGTCGGGGTACGCGAGGTAGCCGGGGTCGGGATGCTGCTGGCGGGCTGCCTGATCGCCGCCGTGGGCGTCAAACGCCTGCTGCAGCGCCGCCGTCGGCGCCCGGGCGAGACGATCGCCATGCCCGCAGAACCCGCCCGCCTGGAGCAGGTCCTCGAGGCGAGCAGCGAACCGGGCAGCGTCGAACTGCTGGACCGTGCGCTGCGCACTCTGGCCCACCACGCCGGCCCGCAGAACACGGCATCACTGCCCAGCGTGCGGGGTGCGCGGGTCACTTCCCGCACGGTCGAACTCCTCGTCGACACCGACCCGGTGACCGAGCCTTTGGCCCCGTTCACCACGGCGGCCGAGGGCCGGTGGACGCTGGACGAGGGGCACACCCTCCTGACCGACGACCAGGCCCGCGAGGCGCCCGCCCCCTACCCGGGGCTGGTCACCCTGGGCGCCGAGCCGGACGGCAGCCATCTGCTCCTCAACCTGACCGCTGCCCGCGTCCTGCTGCTCGACGGCGACGACGACGCCGTCCGCGACACCGCCCGCGCCATCGCCCTGGAGGCGGCCACCAGCACCTGGAGCGATCACGCCGAGATCCTCACCATCGGCCTGGGCACCGAGCTGCCCGCCCTGCTGCCCCAGGGCCGCCTGCGCGTGGTACCGCACCTGCGCGCGGCCCAGAGTGAGCTGGGAGAACTCCTCCTGGAGCACCACCAGGGCGGGTACGACGGTGAGGAGGCACCGGCGCCTCTGCCGTGGTTGCTGATCTGCTCCGCCGAGGCCACCGTCGAAGGCGCCCGGCAACTCGCCGATGCTCTCGCCGCCTCCCGGGACCTTCCCGTCGCCCTGGTGCTCCCGGCCAAGGGCGCCCGCGCCGCCTTCCCCGACGCCGTGTGCCTGACGGCCGGCGCGGACACACCACAGCGCGTCGACCTCCTGGACAGCGACCTCGTCGTGCAGTCGCTGACGGAGGAGGACTACAGGGCGTTCCTCGACGTGCTGCAGACCGCGGAGGAGCCGGCGCACCCAGCCGAGGGTCCCTGGCAGTTCGTGCCGCCCGTACCTCTCGATACGCCGAGCGAGCCGAACCGCCCCTCGCCAGAACCCCACTTCACCGGCCTGGCGGCCGTCCCCGAGACACCACCGTTCACGGCGCTGACCGCATCAACGACCTCGACCAGCACTTCGCCCGGCTCGGTGCCCGCCTTCACCTCGATCGCCCCAAACAAGAGCCGCGACGCGGACCACGATGACTCCCGCGGCAATGCCTGGGACGTCGTTGAGCCCGCAGGCGAGGCTGCTGAACCCGCCACCCCGGCGGGGGAGTCCCCCGAGCCGGTGGATCTGCACGCTCCGGAGATCCAGGTGCTCGGGCCGGTCACCGTCACCGGCATCCAAGCCTCCGGCCACGGCTTCAAGCTCGCTCTGCTCGCCGCCCTCCTCCACTTCAAGGACGGCTGCACCATCGACACCGCCCGCGAAGCCATGGACCCACGCAGCCCCTGGTCCAAACAGACCCTGCAGGTCCGCATCTCCGAGCTGCGCAACCGCCTGGGCGCCGACGCGGACGGCACCCTCTACCTGCCCAAGAACCGCGCCGGAACGTACCGGTTGTCGCCCAAGGTCCGCTGCGACTGGGACCGCTTCCAGCAGCTCGCGGAACGCGGCCTCGCCAAGGACTCCGTGGCAGGCATCGCCGACCTGGAAGCCGCGCTCGGACTCGTCCGCGGCGCCCCCTTCGGCGGCGCCGACCTCACCTGGGCCGCCGCCCGCATACAGGAGATGCTCGTTCGCATCACCGACGTCGCCCACACCCTGGCCACCTGGCACCGGAGCGCGCCCCGCCCCGACCTGGACGCCGCTCGCCGCGCCATCCGCATCGGCCTGGACGTCGACGACAGCGCCGAACTCCTCTACCAGGACTGGATGCTCATCGAGGACCACGCGGCCAACCGCGCGGGAGTCCGCACCGCCTACGAGACCCTCCGGGACATCAACAAGCGCCTCGACGTCGGGATGGAACCGGAAACGGAACGCATCTACGACACGATCATGAGCCGCAGCGCATGAGGTCTGTACACACTCTGAGCTTGTTTCCGAACCCTGGCTCGGCGGCACTGTCAGCGGCCTGCGGTAGCTTCCATTGAGCCGAGAACGAGAAGGGGAAAGCCTGTGGAACTCCTAGATTCGGTGACCGGTTGGCAGTTCCCCGCCATGGTCATGGTCATCGCGGTATCGGCAGGCCTGGTTGCGATGGCGTACGGCGGACACCGAGGGACGGGCTTCGGTGCGGGTTCATTGGTGATCTTCCTCGGGGTGATCCTGGGTTTCGTCCTGCCCGCCATCGGCTCCTTCGCTGATGAGGGAAGTCTGCCCTCGGCAGCCGCCATCTTCGGTCTCTTCGGCGGCGGGGCGGTGGGACTCGCGGTAGGGCTCATCGTCAGTCTTGGACTGCTCGGGTCCTGGGGCCGGGCCGTATCCGCGCCGAACGACTGAGCCGCACCCCCTCACAGACGCGGTCCTACGGCGAAGTGCCCGGCTCCTTTCAACCGGAGAGCGGCCGGGCGCAGTGATGTTGGGGGCTCGTGTCGTCTTGCCGGCCCGCCCCTCGACCGCATGGCACGTCCGCTCAGGGAGGCCACGATGCGGGCGCTGGAGATGATCCGCGACCTCGACGGCTTCTTCGGCGGGGAGCTCGGGCTCACGGCCGACGTCGCCCTCGCGGCTCGCAGGCGACGTACCCGCCGCAGGACTGGGCGGAGTACGAGCGCCAGCAGCACCACCGGCCGCGGTGATCCGGGTCGCCGGGCGTGTGATCGGGTACTTCAGCGGCAGCACAGCCTCGACGTCCGGCGGCCCGGCTCCGGCCGGAGCGTGGGAGGCGGCGCGGCCGAGCAGCGGTACCCCGGTCATGTCCGCCCGCTGCGCGCCCCCGGCGGTGTCGGGACGAAGGCTCGGCGACGCGGCGCAAAGCCGTCAGCCGGTTTCGTCGAGGAAGGTCCTCACGACAGGGGTGGAGCGGTGTCGGCTGAACTCGGTGCGCAGGCGGTTGAGAGTTTCGCTGCCGCGTGCGGAAGTGACGCCGCCCATGAGGCCGACGGCCTGCTGGCCGGTCTCGACGGCGCCGTCCAGGTCGCCGAGCGCGAGGTGGGCTTCGGCCTGTCGGGCGAGGTATATGGCGGTGCCGCGAGGCTCCTTGTCGGAGTCGTACGGGTCGTGGTGTGTGACGGCGGACGAGAAATAGGTCAGTGCCCGTCTCGGGTCGCCGAGGCTGAGCGCGGCGGAGGCGGCGGCCTGGAGGACTTCACCGGTGGTGATCCAGTACATCGACTGCAGGTCTTCGTCCGGCGGGGTTCCCCGGTCGTACGCGGCGAGTGCGTTGCCGATCGCCCTGTAGGCGGCTGTGGGTTCACCCGCGATCGAGTGGGCGCGGGCCTGCCTGATGTAGAGCATCGTCAAGACGCGGGGCGATGTGATGTCGGCGCGGTGGGTGAGGGCGCCGTCGAGGAGGTCGAGTGCCCCGCGGGGGTCGGGTGTGCTGTTGGCGTATCGGAGATTTGCCCAGAAGGCGAGTGCGGTGGCTCCCGCCGTGCGGTCGCCGGCCCCGGCGGCGGCCCGCAGTGACGTCACGAAGTGCCTTTCGGCGGCCGCGGTCTGGCCGCTGTCGAAGGCGCACCATCCGGCCAGCCGGGATGCTTCGGCGGCTGAGGCATGGAGGCGTCGTCCGGTGTTCTCGCTGTAGGAGTTGTCACGCAGCAGGCGTGTGATGAGTCGTTTCTCCGCGCAGGCGGCGTCATAGACGTGATCGCTGCCGAGGTCGTCGTCGAGGTGGCGAAGGTCGTCGAGACGGCTGTCGAAGCGGTCGGCGACGGCGGCCCCTATCTGACGTCCGCCCGATGCGGTGGCGGGTACGGGGTCGGCGGTCGCCCACTGGGCAAGGGTCGCCGCGAGCGTGGCGGTCGTGGCGATCAGGAATCCGCGGCGGTCCAGATCCACGAGTCCTCCGGCGTGGTCGAGTGCTTGGATGGTTCCCGCCGGGTTCCAGGGCGATTCCCAGATGGCCGTGTCGTCTCGCAGGGCGAGCAGGAGCCAGTGCGGCCAGGGCTGGGCACGGATCTCGCGAGCGTCGATGCCCAGGACCTCGGCCATGGCCACCTGCGTGGGCATGTTCGGGGTCTGCGGGTTGCCCGGGCGGGTCCAGCGGCTGACCTTCTCTTTCCGGATGGCCATGCCGCCGTAGCCGAGTGCCTTATGTCGGTCCGCCACCCGCCGCAGGCAGTATTCGGCGGTCCAGCCGCGCACGGTCAGCACCTGGTTGAGCGGGTGCCGTTCCTCCAGGATCACGCCCATACCGACCTCCCCGAGACGCAGGACCCAGTGTGGGGGACTCGGCCGCAGGCGGGCAGTGCCTTCCGGGGAAGAGGCAACCGGGGCAACTCACGGCAACCAAAGGCAACTTGACCGGTCTTCCCGGCAACGGGGGCCCGCGCTGTGATGTGGGGGCAGACGTCGCCCTCGACCCGGCGGCGCCGCCTCAGCCGGGGCCGGTTCACGTCCTCGGCCCGGCTGCATACGACACCACCGTCCACTGCACGCCCACCCGGGGCGGACAGGGACGCGAGATCAGGAGGCCACGCTCATGAAGCACCCCACCACCCCCACCATCCCGGTCTACCAGGCGCCTGTCGTGCTGGACGCGGGCGAGGTCGTCGAGGTCACGCTGGGCACCCAGCCCTTCGACACCGCCGACGACACCGAGTACAAGCACTGATCCACCCACCGCTGAGGGCCGGGCACCAAGCGACGTGCCCGGCCCCGGCTCCGGGAGGCGCCGGTCTGCACGACTCCGTGCTCGTGCGCGGGGCCGCGGGGCTGGCGCCTTCACCGTTGGGCACGACCCACGACGTCGAGTGCGTACGGGAGTTGAGGGACGATGAGGTGGAGTGCGGGGTGGTACGGCAATGCCGGCAGTGACCGGCGGCCTGCTGGCGGGCGGGCGGTGCGCGGCCTGCAAGGCGCGTGGACGTGCGGGTGGCCGGCGGGGCAGGTCCGGGCTGTCGGCGGCGGTCCGGTGGTGCTGGCGGTGATCGGCGAGTGCGGCGCGGGCGACGACCGGCTCCGGGCAGCGCTGCCGGTTGTCAGGGCGAAGGGCTGGCGGGCGCTGACCCGCTGGCCTGGCTCGTACCTCGTCCTCGCCCGCAGCGGCGACACGCTCGCCGTCATCGGCGACCTCGCCGGGCAGCACCCCCTGTACTACCGCACGGACGCGGGCGGCATGTGGTGGTCGACCGCTGCGTCCGCGCTCGCCGCCCTGGACGGGGCGCCCGTCGACGTGACGGCGCTCGCCGCCCATCTGGCCCTCGGGCAGCCCGACGTGCTGGCCGCCCGGAGCCTGTTCCGCGACGTGAAGCGGGTGCCGGGCGGTCACCTGCTGCTGGTCGGCCCGGACGGGGCAGCGGTTGAGCGGTACGAGCCGGTGACTTACCCGGCCGTCGATCTGCGCAGGCAGGCGCCGGTGGTGCGGGCCGCGCTCGCCCAGGCGGTAGCCGCCCGCATCGACGACCGGCCGGTCAGCGCTGACCTGGCGGGGCTGGACTCCACCACGCTTGCCTGCCTGGCCGCCCAGCGCGGCCCGGTGACCGCGGTGACGTTTGCCGACGAACGCCTGCGCGACGACGACCACGCGTTCGCCGCCCGCACTGCGGCCGCCGTGCCCCACCTGGGCCACCACGCGGTCCCCGGCTCCGCCGGCACCGTGTACTACGCGGGCCTCGATGACCTGTCGGCGCTGCCGGTGACCGACGCGCCGAACGCCTACGTGGTCACCGCCTCCATCAAGCAGGCCGTCCTCGACACGGTCACCGCCAACACCCCGGGCCCGGGCGTGCACTTCACCGGAGCCGCCGGAGACGCCGTGCTCTCCGCCCCCGCCTCCTACATCGCCGACCTGCTGCGCGCACGGCGCCACCGCCAGACGTGGCGGCACGCCCGCGGCCACGCCCGGCTCCGCCAGACCTCGAGCCTCGCGGTCCTCGCCCGCGCCCGCCCGGCCTCGCGCGTCGACCTGGCAGGCGCCTGGCGGCAGACCGCCGCCGAGCTGCGCCGGCCCGCACGGGACTGGATTCCCCAGGCCCAACGGCCCCTGGCCTGGACCCCGCTGCTGGCCTCGGCGGACTGGATGACCCACGACGCGCGACAGGTGCTTTCCACCGCGCTGGACGAGGCCGCAGGGGCGCTCAGCGAGGCGCCGGTCCGGTTGGCGCAGTGGTCTGACCGGCAGGACCTGGCACGGGTCGGCGCGAACACCAGCGGGTGGCGCGCCCTCGCGCTCGCCGGGCACGGCATCGAACTGGCCGCCCCGTTCCTCGACAACGAGGTGATCCGGGCCTGCCTCGCCGTCAGCGGCGACCAGCGCGGTGCCCCCGGCCAGTACAAGCCCCTGCTCAAAGCGGCGTTCACGAGCACGGGGGTGGTGCCCGGCTTCGTCCTGGACCGCACCACCAAAGGCGGCTTCAACGCCCTCGCCTACGCGGGGCTGCGCGACAACGCCCCCGTCCTGCGCGACCTGCTCGGCCCCTCGTCGCACCTGGCCGCGCTCGGGCTGGTCACCGAGTAGCCCGTCGCCGACGCGCTCGCCCGCGCCGCCGCGGGACTGCCCACCGCCCAGGGCGCCCTGCACCTGGTGGTGACCGCCGAGGTGTGGCTACGGCAGCTCGCGGCCGTACCCACGACCTGGTGGCAGGAGGTGGCGCCCCGTGCTGCGGCTGCGTGAGCACACCCACCCGGTCCTCACCGACGAAGGCGGCGCCATCCTGAGCGAACACACCGGCCGCTGGTCCTACCTGACACCGACCGCCGCGGCCGCGGTGATGCTCCTGCTGGACTCCACCACCGAGGAGGAAGCAGCCAGCCGCTTCGCCGAGCGCTACGGCATCCCCTCCGGGCAGGCCACCACCGACGTCCGCGCGGTCGCCCAGACACTGACCGGCCAGGGCCTCACCCACGACGCACCCGAACCGGCCCCACGCCGCCGCAGATGGCGGAGGTGGCGGCCATGACGAGCGTGGAAGCCTACTCCACCACCCCCACCGGCCCCCTCGGCGAGCGCCTGGCCGCCGCAGCCGGACTCGCGCTCGCCCTGGTACTGCTGCGTCTGCCGTTCCGGCACACGGTCCGCGCCGCCCGCCTCGCCCGCAGGATCGGCCAGCGCAACCTCGACCCGGCGCGGGCCGAGACACTGGTCAGCGCCGTCCGGCACACCGCCCGCCTGTGGCCCGGACGAGCTGCCTGCATGGAGACCTCGCTCGGCAGCGTGCTCGCCGCCGCCCTCCTCGGACGGCGTCTCACCTGGTGTCTGGGCGCCCGGTTCTCGCCCCCGCCGACCGAGTACCACGCATGGGCCGAACTGCCCGAGCACGGCCCGGTCGCCGAGTACACCGCCGCAGGCTGGCACCACCACACCGCCTTGACGATCTGAACGACCCGCCACGCCGCCGGGCGCGTGTCCCTCACCCGCCCGGAGCAGTTGAAGAACACGAGTGCCGCCCGCACCCCAAGGAGTGAAGCCGTGACCGCCGTCCCGCTGGCCGCCGAGACCGTCCCCGAACGCCACTACACCCACCACGAAGGCCGCGGCACCACCCCGCACCGCTCCAGCCCCAGGGCGATCCACCGTGAGCTGACCACGCTGGATGTCCAACCAGGGATGAACGTCGTGGAGTTCGGCACCGGCTCGGGCTACTCCGGCGGGCTGCTCGCCGAGCTCGTCGGTCCCACCGGCACGGTGACCAGCCTCGACATCGACCAGTACCTGACCGCGTGGGCCAACCTCATCCACCACGAGCGCGGCCTGGACACCATCCGCTGCTTCACCGCTGACGGCACCGCCGGTTTCGCCGAACGCGCCCCCTACCAACGGATGGTGGCCTGGTGCACCCCGCCGCTCCTGCCCAAGGCCTGGGTGGACCAGGCGGCCGACGGCGCCCTGATCGTCGCCCCGCTGCCCATCGCGGCCGTGCCCAACATGACCGTGGTCGCCCAGATCCGCGTCACCGGCGGGCAACCGACCGTGGAGGCGGTGTTCACCGGCGGCTACATCGAGGCCACCGCCTCACCCAAGGGCGACCTCGACCTGCCCGGCCGCTGGGTGGACTGGGAGAACCGCGTCCCCGCCCCCTCCTGGATCTCCATCGCCTGGCGCGAGCGCGACGACTGGCGGCACACCGGCGCTCGCACCGCGCTCAACCTGCTGCTGAAGGGCACCCACTCCGAGCGGTACGCGGGCGAGGCGGTCGACTGGCGGTCCTGGCGGACCTTCGCGGCCGCAACCGGCAACCCGCAGCTGACCACGGCCGGGCTGAGGCCAGACCTGTCATCGGTCGGGCACTCAACCCCGACCACGGCCGCCGTCCTCCAGCAGGACGGCACCATTCTGGCCGACGCCCCCACCTCCCCGTCCCTCGCCATCCTGCGCGGCTGGCTGGACGACTGGGAGAAGGCCCAGCGCCCCGCCCCCGAGACCTACACGTCGATCCTCGTCCCCCACGACGACCAGGACATCAGCGGCTGGAACTTGCTCCTGTCCCGATAGCTCAGGGCGGAGTGGATGGATGGCGGGAGGAATCAGGGTGAGGACTGCAGTCCTGTCGGCCGGATCATGGGGCACTACCTACGCCATGGTGCTCGCGGACGCTGGCAACGACGTCGTAGTCCACGCCCGCCGACCGGAGATCGCGGATGCGATCAACACCCGACACGAGAACCCCGACTACCTGCCCGGCATCACCTTGCCGACCGGCTTGCGGGCAACCACCGACCCGGCGGCCGCCCTCGACGGCGCCGAGGTGGTCGTGGTGTCAATCCCGGCGCAGTCCCTCCGCCCCAACCTCGCTGCCTGGGCCCCGCACTTCGGGGGCGACACGATCGTGGTCAGTCTCATGAAGGGCGTCGAGACAACCACCGGATCGCGCATGAGCGAGGTCATCACGCAGGAAGTCGGCCTGTCCCCGGAGCGCGTCGCGGTGCTCTCCGGACCCAACCTGGCCCGCGAGGTTGCCGCCCGCCAGCCCGCGGCCTCCGTCATTGCGTGCGTTGACGAGAAGGTTGCCCAGCAGCTCCAGGAGGCTGCGGCGACGCCGTACTTCCGCCCCTACACCAACACCGATGTCGTGGGCTGCGAACTCGGCGGCGCCGTCAAGAACGTCATCGCGCTCGCGGTCGGACTAGCCAGCGGGCTGGGACTGGGCGACAACGCCACCGCCGTCCTCATGACGCGCGGGCTGGCGGAAACCGCCCGCCTGGGCCAAGTGCTCGGCGCTGACCCGCTCACCTTCTCCGGCCTGGCCGGCGTCGGCGACCTGGTGGCCACCTGCTCCTCGCCGCTGTCCCGCAACCGCACCTTCGGCACCCACCTGGGCAAGGGACTGAGCGTAGAGGAGGCCACGGCGCAGACCCGGCAGACCGCCGAAGGCGTCGAGACGTCCACAGCCCTCCTCGCGCTCGCCCACCGACACGGGGTGGAGATGCCCATCACCGAAGTCGTCGTCGGCGTCATCGAAGGGAAGGTCACGGCCCGCGAAGCGGCCGACCTTCTCATGTCCCGGGCGCCCAAGCCCGAGCGTTACAGCTCCTGAACCCCGGGCGGTTCCTGGCACCCCAGGCGGGCGTTGTCGGGGCCTGCGGGTCGGTGCCGGTGGCACCCACTTTGTGGAGTTTCTGGGCGATGGCCAGGGTTGGCGAGTTGCGTATGTCGTCGGTGTCCGGATTGGCGGGATGCTGGCGGCCCCTTTTCCCTCGACTGGTCAAACTTCTTACCAGTCAAGGTTTTTACCGCTAGGGTGGCGGCTGAGCAGGACCGAAGGCGAACAAACAGGGGAGAACAGTGAGTGCAGCCGAAGACCCTGGTCCGATCGTGTTCAAGGGGCGCGTCGCCCGTCACTTTCAGCGCCTACTGGACCTGCTGCATGCTGAAGGACTGACCTGGCTCACGGTCGACGACGTGATCGAAAATCTGGGTGCGATCGGTGACTGGCGCACCATGCGGATCACCCCGCGCGAGGTGGTCTCGATCCCCGAGGGCACCACCACCGTCCGTGAGAGGGACGCTGGCGACACGAGATTGGATCTGCTGGGGCTGTGTGCTGCCACGGGCTGGCCGCTTCCCATGCCGGACGGTGGCCGGGACCACACGACACCTGCCGCCTGGGCGCTCCGCGACGCACGCAACCGTCTGATCGCAGCGATGGCCGCGGACAGCCGCGGCCAAGGAGCCACCGCCAACACCATCGCGTCCAGGGCGGCTCCGGCGCAGAGCCGACCCACCACGCTCAAGGACCTCGCCGGTGAGCTGCTGCGCCTCGACGTGGCCGACGCCCTGGGCGACCTGCACGAGGAAGTGCCGCTCAGGTACGACGTCAAGGAATCGGAGCGCGCGGTGGGACTGCAAGCCCTGTGGCTCGACGAGCCCGAGGCCGAACGGACTCGGGCTCTCGACGCCGTACAGCATGCGCTGGACCAGTCCGGGCTGGCTGTCCGGGACCCGGCCAGCGGCTCACCAGCCTCGGTGCGGTCCCTGACCGAGCCCAAGGCGACGGTGTACATCGTTCGCCCCTGACCAGACCGGTCCCCCCTGTGCGAAGGAGAGCCTGCCCGATGCCCGCCATCCACCCGGGATCCACGCCGTACTCGCCCGAGCGGGGTTTGGCTATGCCGGTGAGCCGAAGTCGCTCTGAACTGCACAACGGAAATGCGGGAGGGCGAGTGAACAACGACAACGACCAACCGACACGTCCCGAGGTCCCGCGCGCCGTCCTGGATCCCGAACTGCCCGAGGACACCAAGGCGCTACTTCGGCATGCCGAGCGTCATCCGATCTGGGCTGCCGGCAAGCCGATCAGCCCCTGGTGGGATGCTCAACCGGCCATCGGCTGGGGCGCGGCCGGCGCGACGGTGACAGGCCTTGCCTGGTGGTTCGCCTCGACCGTCGACCGGCCCGACGACCCGTCCCCCAACCAGGCCTTCCACATCTGGATCGCAGACATGATTGAGTCCGCGCTCCCTGTGGTCATGATGGCGGGCGGCCTGCTCGCGACCTACGTCGTGTTCACGGTCCTGATCGCCGGAGGCGACAACGACAAGCTGCGCATCGTCGCAGAGTCAGAAGAGCGATGGGTCCGCCCCAAGCAGCTGACCGACGACGCCCAGGCGCTCCTCGTCCGGGCGCAGCGGGCCGCCGACACGATCCTAGGGTCCTCCGTGCACCGCCTCTCCCTCCTGGACCGGCCGCGCAACGAGGTCATGCTCCCGGAGCACGAATGGGAGATCGCGACCGGCCTGCGCGACTACAGCCGCCTGGTGGAGCAGGAGCCAGCCACGCCCAGGAGCGAGAAGGTCACCGAGCTGCTCGGCGTACGGCGCAAGGCCCTGGACGTCAGCCGGGACAGCATCGAGCGGCGCGTGACCGCGTTGGAGGCTTACGCCGACCAGGTCACCGAGGCCGATGCCACGTACGAGGAGCTCCAGCAGATCCAGCAGTTGAGCGACGGGAGTTCCGACGTGCTCGATCTGCTCGCCCGCACCGCCCGTGATGACCTTGCAGCCGCCGAGCTGGACAGTCTCACCGGAGAAGCCGCGGTCGTGGCGAAGACCTTCGCCAGGGCGCTGGAGACCGCCAAGCGGTCCGCCGTCGCAGCGCTCCCCCCGCTTCGTAAGGGCGCGTAAGCAGAACGCCAGCTGCGCCGTCGGGCGGTCAGCCGGCCCGTCTCATCTCCTCAAGGACGCTGTCCGGCACGTCGCCGCCCACCGCGACCGGGACCACGCGCGCCACGGCACCTAGCTTCTGCAGTCTCTTCAACTCCGTCTCGGCGGCGACTTCGCTGTACGAGACCACGCTCACGTGGACGCGGCCGTCCGTCCGCGATACCACCTTGAAGTTCTTCACCTGGGCCTCCTATGCCAGTCGATCAAGCAAGAGCCTGCCAGACGCCTCTGACAACGCGCCGGTTACGCCCGACACCGACGGCTGAGCGCGCCGTTCACCCCGAGGTTGATGCGCCCGGGGCCGCGCCCCGCAGCCAGGGCTCACCCGTCCTGGTGGATCACGGCGTGCGCTCCACCTCGTCGTGGGACGAGTGCGCCAGGGTGGCCCGATGCGCCGCACCCTCCCGCTCCTCCTGGCCGCCGCCGTGCTGCTCACCACAGGGTGTACGGCGGTCGGACCGGCACAGCGGCAGGCCGCCGAGCGGCACGCGTCGCCTGCCGGCGACCGTGCCCCCTCGCCGCTCGTCTCACCGCAGCAGTCCACGCCTCGGCCAGTGCCGCCGCGCGGCACGGACCAGCTGGTGCGCACCGGGCCCGAACCTCGCCCGGCGCCGCGCCGCCGCGAGAAGGCAGAAGCGGCCGAGCAGCGGCCGGTGCGTGTACTGCCCCGGCCCCGGGCTCGTCCTACAGCCGGGGCGGGGGCGGTTGACGCTGCGCCTCGTCGAGCGGTACCGCGCCGGACGGTTCCTCGTCGGCGGGCGCCGCAGAGGGCGGTGCCGCGCGAGGGAGCGGGGCGCCCTCGCCCGGCGCCACGTCCGGGTGTTGACGTGGCGCCGGGGGTGGTGTGCTCGTGGGCGAGCAGCAGTGGTCTGGACCCGGCCGTCGTGGCGGCGTGCCGTACGCAGATGCGGCGGGCAGGGTGAGGCTCGCTCAGCTCGTCTGGAACGCCGTACGGGGTCAGCCCATCTGGGCTGACCCCGTACGCGTTTCGGACGTCAGTCTTCGTCGGTGTCCGTCTGGTGGGACGGGTGGGTCTGGTAGATGTCGCCGTTCTCGTCCACCATGCTCTGCCCGTCGGAGAGGATGATGGGCTCCGAGCCGTCCGGGGCGGGGGCGAAGTCGTCACCCACGAACCCAAAGATCTTGCGGGCCATGCTGATCTCCTAGTCCTGGTCGGTGGTGTCGTCACTTCTCTTGGCGGAGGCCCACGCTTCCCAGCGGGCGGCCGCGATGCGGCGAGGGCCGGTCTCATCCAGCGCCTCGCGTCGCCGTTGTGCGCTTGACCGTTGGGAGTCCATCGCCGCAGCGAGCTGGCCGGTGGTGCCGCCGAGCTCGCGGTGGCGGCGGATCGCGGCGTCACGGATGCCGCCCACCATCGGCACCAGGTGGGTGTGCAGCTCCCGGATCGCGATGTGCAGATCGTCGGCCGTGATCTCCGTCTGCGCCTCGGTGCGTACGCTGTGGCCGGTGCGCAGGATCGCCAGCGCCCACAGGGCCGTGTCCATGTGCTCTACGAGGCCCTCAGCCTCGGTCAGGCCGATCGCGTCTACCTCAGCGCCGGTCAGACGGATGGTCAGGTCGACGCCCCCGCCCGGTCCCCAGGTCGCGGTGTGCAGGGTCATGCAGCCCTCCGATTCACCTCTGTACGCAACTGCGTACAGGAGGGCAAGAGGGCTCAGAGGATGGGGGGCGTCGGCGGCGGGCAGGGCCAGGGCGGTGAGGAGCAGGGCGCAGGCGGTCAGCAGCGCGCGGGCGTCCACCGGCGCCGTGCGCCACAGGGCGAGGGAGTCAAAAGGGCCTCCAGGGGGTGATCAACAGTGAGTCACTGCGTCTATCGCACATCGGAGGCCGGCGGGCACGAGCGGGCCGGTTCGATCACCCGGACGATGCGCCCAACACCCCTTCGTCGCCGGGCTGTTCGTCCTCCCCGTCCCAGCAGAGAGCCCACGTTCACCGTGGGGCGGGTACTTGTATCTGTGTGGCGTTGGTGTGGGGTCGGGTGGTGGAGCGGGCGCGGGTGGTGGCGGCGGAGTACGGCACGGCGGTGACGCTGCGCCAGCTCTGCTACCGGCTGGTCACGTCACGGAGGGCGTGGTGCGCACCGGGCGTGGGCCTACCGGAAGCTGTCGTCACACCTGGCCGCGCCACGCCGCGCGGGGCAGGGTCCGGAGCTGGTGGACACGACGAGGGCCAGCAGGTGATCGACCTGGAGTTGAAGCTCCAGGAACGGGACGACGACCTCGCCGCCGCCCGCGGCGCCAACCGCGAACTCATGGCCCAGATCAACCGCGCGGCAGCCGCCGAAACCGACTAGCCCTGCGCCGGAGTACGCAGTTCCCACCGGAGTCCGCCCCAACGAGCGGACTCCGGTGGGACCCTGGACACACGACGGGCAGGGGAGCACACCATGGGCCTGGAGAACGTCACCCCGATCTCGATCGACCAGATGCTCAGGGCACTCGCCGCGCTGGGACAAGAACACGTTGTCGACCCCGAAGTACGTCCCAACGGTCTGATCAAACAGGACGTCCCCGAGCTTCTCGGGGCCCTGCTCGGCCTCATTGAGACCGAGGCCACCACCGTGGTCGACCCGACAGAGGAACCACCCCAATCCCTCCACGGGCTCCAGCAAGGGTGGCAACACACGAGCGCCGACAGGGTCGTCCACCGCGCTGTCCTTACCCACCGGCTCCGCCGCACGACATTCGACATCCCCATACTCCTCGCCGACGTTGACCCTGACGACGAGGACGCCGCCGAACCACTCGGCATCGCCGCGGCCGCAGCGACCACCATGGCCGCCGCAGAGTTCCTCGACGCCCAGGATCATGTCGACCAAGACCGGCTGGAGCACGCTCTTATCGCTCTGGACGGCGCCGAAGGCTCCCTCGCTCAGGCCCTGCTCACCCTGCACCTCCTCCGCCTCCAGATCCGCGCGATCCGGATGCAGGAGTGACGGTTCGCCGAAGCCGTGCACCACACTTGTTGCACCCGTAATGATCTCCCGGACCGCCTCTGAGCTGCGTCGAATTCGTGGCTTCGGGTACCGAACTGAGCCCCCGTGGTTCACCGCCCCCGTCGGCCAGGACATCCGGGCACGGCCGCTGACTCGGCGCGTGGTACGGCGGCGGAATTCACACCGGCATCTCGCGCGCGGTCAGCCGTAGCTGCGATGGTGGCCCCATGACAGAGAATCCGACTCCGCCGTCGAGGGCTACGTGGTCAGGCCGTCCCTCGCAGCCGACGTCAACGGTGGCCATCGGTCAGTCGTTGTTCCTCATCGGCAACATGGGGATAGATAAGCCGCTCCCACCGTCGATGAAGCTCTCCCCTGAGCAGCGAGACGAGATGCTGCGCACGGTGGGCGTGGAGCCCACCGACCGCTGAGCCGCTGCGCGAACGGCACGCTACTGCCATGTCTTCCGCCATCTGGATTCCCGGGGTCGCCGCAGCCCTCATCACCTGCGCTGGCGCCGTTTTCGCTGTCGTTTACACCAAGCGCAGGGAGAACCGGGGCTGGCGCAGGGAGAAGCTCCTCAACGACTGCCGGGCCTTCGAGAAGCAGTGCAACGCCCCCAGGACGACTTCGGCAAGCAGATCACCGCCATCGTCCGGCACAACGCCGGGTACAGCACCGACCTGAGTGTGGACACGGCGACCGGCCGGTCCTGGCATGCCGTCGGCACAGCGCTGAACGAGGTCGAGCGATCGGCCCGGATGATCGGGAACTTGGATGCTGTCCTCTTTGACAGAGCCCGATCCGTCCACCGGTCACTGATGGCGGAAGTGGACGCGATCAAGAGGGCAGGCACGGACGCCGGGTACCGGGAGACACACATCTTCGCGTGGGAGCAGGCCCGGGAGCGTTCTGATCGCCTCCGCGACGAATTCACCGCGTCGGTGCGCGCCAGGATGTGAGCCGGGGGATGGTCGTACGGCGCGGGCTGACCTGCGGGCGGTGACGCCTTTCGGAGGCCCGGCCTGGTGCCGGCCAGGCCGAGCCTCACCGGGAGAAGCCTAGGGGCGGCCGCCTGCGCACGGCTGTCCGGGCCGAGAGGCGACGGAGCGGCCCCAAAGACGCGGTCCGTGAGGCTTTGTGCGGACGGTCCCGGCGCGGGCCGTCCACCGGCGCCGGGTGCGCCGCCTACGCCCCGGCCCGCTCATCGAGCAGCGCGGCGTGCTCGCGGTTGCGGTCGGCCTCGTTGGCCGCGCGTGCGGCGTCGGCCAGGTGCTCCTCGGCGAGCGCGGGCTCGGCGGCGGCGAGTTCGGTGTACAGCTCGGCCTGTTCGTCGTTGAGGGCGGCGAAGGCGCGGGCGCTGGACGCGCGCGCGGCCCGGTCCGCCGGGGTGTCCGCAGGCCCCATGAACTCCTCGTGCAGGATGCTGGAGCGCTGCGCCAGGGCTTCGCGGCGGGCGTGCAGCACGGCGGCCCGGCCGCGGCGGGCGTGCTCGCTGTCCAGTGCCTGCGGGTGGCGCACCGCGTCCAGTCCGGCCGAGACGGCGTCGGCGCGCTCCGGGTGGGTCTGGGCGTAGTACGCGTCCAGCCAGGCGGCCCGCTCCGGGGTGGACATGATGTGTCCCGCGGTGGTGGCCCGGCCCAGCTGGGCCCAGACCTGGACGGCCTGCGCCCACTTGCGGTGCGCGGACTGCTTGGTCATGCCCGCGGTCTCGCCCAGCTGGGTCCAGTTGGTGCCGCGCTCGCGCTCGGCGACCACGGCCGCGTCCTGCATGCGGTGGACTGCCTTCTCCAGGGCGAGGGCGGCGCGCAGCAGGGCGCCAGGGGCCGCGTCGGGGTCGACCGGCATCAGCTCGGTGGCCGCGGCGGCCAGCCGCTGGGCCTGGACGGCGAGTTGGACGCGGGCCTCGTCGCGTGGGGAGAGGAAGCGGTCGGCGACGGCGGTCCGGTGGGCGGGCAGCTCGGTGTCGGTCATGGCGTCAGCTTAGGGCTGACAGCCTCCACGCGTCAGCCCTAAGCTGACGACTAATGTTCGTCAGGCAGGAAGTGACGGAAAAACACCCGTCAGCGAAAAGCTGACGGCCGAAAGGCGTCAGTGCGGGGCTGACGGACGCTTCCTCCCGGATAACCCCCGGCCTTCGCGGTCATGGCCCGCGAACACGACCTGGCCTTCCTACGCCTGGGCGGCGTCCGTGTGCTCGATCCACTGGCCAAACGCCGTACGGGGCACCTTGCAGGCGATCAGGAACGCCCGCAACTGCTCGACCGAGCCGGGCGCCCCTAGGGCCTCGGCCGCCCACCGCCGGACGGCCGACGGCCCCGGGCCCGCGGCGGCCAGGCGGACGAGCACCGCGGCCAGCAGCCCGGCCCCGCCGAGCAGCGCCGCCGCCTGCCCGAGCGGGAGAGTCGAGTCCACGGCACCCGCGAATGAGAGGCCGGATCAAAGGGCCCCAACTCGCCTATGCAGACACCGAATTGAGGCGGCATGTCCGGCCAGCATTCCGAAGCGTCGTGCTAGCCTTGACATAACGTCATGGGAAGGAGGCGGAGATGGATGCTTCCAAGGCACTTGGTGTCGCCCTTGGCACTCTCGTGAGCCCGGCAACCCTGGCGACTCTGACCACAGCCGGGCGCCTCTACATCCAACGCGCGGAAGAGAAGGCGAAACGCGCCCAGGCACCCCTCTCCTCGCAGGTGGCAGTCGCTGCAATGTTGAGCGATCTGAGCGACAGAGTGCTGGTGGCCGCTGTCGCCGCCGACCGCGCTCAAGGAGCTTCCTGGGCCGACATCGGCACCACTCTCGGCATCACCCGCTCGGCGGCTCACGCACGATTCGTCGAGCCAGTGGAGAAACTCAACAAGCAGGCGATGCAGGACGAGTCGGACCAGGCCTCCCCCTCAAGCGCAGTGACGCGCCTCAAGTTCATCTGGTCCGAGATCGAAGAACTCGCCGTGCAGGAACAGACCCGGGCTGCGGCCGAACTCGTCACCCAGAACCCACAACTTCCGCACGACCTGCAGGCGGCAGAAGCCCTCTACCGAGATACGGCCGGCGCTGAAGCTGCCGCGGGACTCTCCGGGCTCGCTCAGATCGGCCGCCATGCCGGGGACCTTAAAACAGCCGATGGCCGCCACCAACGCACCTCCGACACCAGTCCGAACCTCCATCCGCCCCCCGGAACCGCCGAAGGGCCCACCGCTCAAGACGAGCTCGCGAGCAGGATGGACCGGCTGGAAAACACAGTGAACCTCCTGCTGGAACGACTGACGCCTCAGCAGGAATGAGGGGCCTCGCCGCAGGCCTGCGACGCAGCCCCTCAAACGCAAGATGCCGCCCCTCGGCCAAGAGACAGCGGCACTCGCATGCAGAACCCCTCCCACGCAGGAAGGAAAGTCCTATGGAGCAGTATCTCCGACTCCACCCCGTTCGTGCACCCGTTCGCGTCAGTGATTCGATGAACATCTCTGCGTTCATCGCGGTTCTGGCCACTGGAGTGATCTTGGTTCTTGTCGGCCACACGCCTGTCGCAGGCGTGGCAGCCGTCGGCTTGATGGCCACGGCGGCCTACAAGGCTTGGAACGCTCGACGCATCAACTGAACATCGGCACGACCTGCCAGTGGCCGCACCCGCATGCGCGCGGTCACTGGCAGGGCCTCTACCTGTCTCATGAGACACGCCAAAGTCTGGAGAACAGCGGGCACCGCCTGGTCGTCTCCGACCTGTTCGGCATCCAGCCCAGAACGGCGGAACGCTGGGCAGCCTTCGCTGGCGCGAACTGGTCGGACTACCTGGCAGCCCGCCAGCCCCCGCCGTAGTATCGACCGCTGCGCCACCCGCAAAGCGAGGCCGATCACCAAGGCGACGCGACACGGGCGCCGCCGGACCCGGCCGAACGGATCAGCGCGCCCGCAAGGGGCGAAGCTCGTCCACGCTCAGCGCCTCGACGGTTGCGAAGAATCGATCTACGAGTTTGTCCAGCACGTCTGACTCCGGCATGCTGCCATTGAAGGTGACGTCCTCCGAGCAGCGGTCTTCGCGGTTACAGGCGTAGCCTCGCAGCTCGAACAGCACGAGACCGTCATTCTCGGGCGACGGCACTTCGAACGCTGACACGATGCGGATGAGTCCGGCGGCGTCGTCATCGGATTTCAGCGTCCATTCCATGGCGCCGTGCCGTGCGACGCCGTCATACATCCAGTCGTAGTTGGCGGTCTGGACGTTCTTCATGCCGTGTTCCAGCGCCGTGCGCAACGGATAACTGGTCATCGGACTTCCATTTCCATCTGGTCGAGGATGGCGTCAGCCGGCACGCCCTGCGGCAGAAGGAACTCAAGCCCTCCACCTCGCTGCACACGTTTCGGCCCTCTGAGTTCTGGCACCTTCGTAGGGTCGATCAGGATGGCGTGGGTGCGCACTACCCGCGGGCACGGGAACCGCAGGTAGCGCGCAGCGTCGACCGAGCTGTAGGGGGTGGGCGTCGCCCAGAGCCCGCCGTCGCCTCCAGCGAATCCCTCGCGGAAGTCATGCGGTGTCCCAGGCACGAGGTAGTGGACCAGGAGCCGACCGTTGAGACAGCTCGCGTCCGCCTTGGAGTGTGCATCCAAGCGCTCCCACTCGGGGAAGACCCGGTCGTCGAGCATGAACAAATCGATCTGTGTCGCGAGAAAGCCGCAGGTCCCCATGACGTCATCCCTTTTCAGCGCTGTTCTCAGGATGCGCTTCCGTCGAAGCGGCGGCGACTCGGCGACGAATACGAGCGGAGTGGTTGGCATCGGCGCCCTCGTCCTGACTCAGCCGCGGCGCCGGGTTCGCTGAGGGGAGAGGGGAATAGCGCAGAGTTGGATTACTGCCTCTTCCAGTGCCACTCCGAGACCGTCGACGCGGACGTCGTCGGATACACCGGCACACCCCAGAACCCCCGCGTCCTGGCCGTGCGGCTCCCAGACGGCCGCCGCGTGATGTCCCAGCGGCTCACCCCCGTGCTGTCCGCGCAGGCGCGAGCTCATCTGAAGCAGAGCGGGCCCGGGCGGCACGCCCGCACTGATACGGGGGAGCGGTACACAACGACCGCGGCCGGCCTCGTCGTTGAAGTCGAGGCGGGGACGACCCGACACGCGGTGGTCACCGTCAGCCGCGTGCGGTGATGACCGTTTCGCCAGGTCGGGTGGGACGGCTGTTAGCGGTTGATGCCGAATTGGTGGAGGAGCCCCTCAGCAAGCTCCTTGGCGCAGTCTCGCAGGGCCTGATCGTCGGCGTTGGGAGCGAGTTCGGTGGAGGCGGGCATCAGCCGCTTGGGTCGCCGCGTCGTTTCGACCGGCTGCGGACTGCCGTAGCCGTCTCCGTACGGTACGAGGCGTTGTTCGGTACCGGCGGTGGCAACCGTGGCGGTGATCTCCACCGTGGTGTCGGCAGCGCGGTCGAGGCGGTGGGCGTCGGCCGCGCAGACCGCTTCGCGGGCGAGGGTCCGCACCACCGAGGTGTCCACCGGAATGCCGGAGTCGATCTCCAGGCGCGTGCTCAGATCTGCAGCCACGACGACCGATCCGTCGTGGTGGAGTTCGACCATGACAGCGCGGCTGCTGGTGCGGTACTCCGGGATGAGGAAGGTGCTTTCGGTCCACCGCCGCAGCCCGACACGCACGTCCTGCGCCAGATACTCGCGCAGCACGGCAGACCCGTCGAAGCCATCTCTGATCCGGGCAGCGGTGGCGATCACCCGTCGGAGGACGGCCGTTGCCTCGCTGCGTGTCGGGGCGGGAACGAGGCGGGGGACCGGGCGGGTCAGCCGGGCGGCGATGACCAGCCAGGCGTGGCGGTCCTCGGATTCGCTCAGCACCGTCTCGGTCGCCTCGGCCAGCCGCTCCTTGAGCAGGGCGTCGGCGGCCGACTGGCGGGCGAACCGCTCCTGATACGCGCGGGCGACGTGGTGCTCGCTCATGTAGGCGGACGTGTCGCCGATGCGGTAGGGCGCATTGAAGGTGACCCGGCCCTTGTCCTTCTGCTCCCACCCGTACTGGAAGTGCGGCGCCATCTCACTGGGCGGCACATCAATGACCAGAACGTCAGGGCCCTCACCGCCCGGAGCAGGCAGGCGGATGACGTCGACGCCGGAGATGTAGGGCTGGATCCCGCTGTGCACGGTGGCGAGGATCTGCTCCGTGTTGGCCTTGGCCAGGTCGATACCAACCAGTTCGACCTGGTCACTGACGCCGTAAACGAGGAGGCCGCCGCGAGTATTGGCCATGGCGGCGACGTCTTTGCAGAGCTCGTTCCACCTGCCTGGCGTTCGGACGAAGCTGGGCAGGTCCTGCTTCCAGTCGAGGTCGTCGCTCTCCTGGAGGCCGCTGGCCACGGCGCTGACGATCATGTCGTAAGTGAGCGGACCGGGGCGATGGCCGAGGTGTTCGTGCAGGCGGGTCCAAGAGCGTGCCATTCGGCCACCCTAAGAGGATCTGGCCGCCCGCGAGCCCGATACGCCACATCCCTCTTCGCGCTGCTCGGCACGGCGCCGGTCGCTCACGTCGATGGCCCACTCCAGCGCCCAGGCGCAGGTCGGTGATCTGGTGGCCAGTGAGGCCGCAGGCGGCGAACTCGTCGTCTTCGTAGCAGTCGGCGCGCCGACCAGGCGGTCGCGGAGCCCGTCCAGACTGCGCACGGACTCTACTGGCGGTAGAGTGAAGGGATGGGAGACAAGGACACGAGCATCAAGACGACCAAGGACGTCCGTGACCGCCTGAAAGTCCTGGCCAGTGAGCGCGGCACCACCATGAACGATCTCCTCGAAGAACTGGTGAGCCGTGAGCTCACCGAAGAAGAGAAGGAAGAGCGCGCGCAGTACGCCATGGAAGAGATCCGGCAGGCGACCGGCGTGACGGTCAGCGACGAGGCACGCGCGAAGGCGCGGGCCTTCCTGCAGGGGCTTGGGCAGGAGAACAGCGCCGCGTGATCCGCGTACTGCTTGACCACACCTGTCTGCGGGCCCTCGCCGGGGGCGATGAGTTCCTCAACGGCCTGTACGTCGAGGCCAGTTACGGCTACGCCGAGATCGTGGTGCCTGCCGTGTCAGCCGCGGTCGCCGAGCGGGAAAAGCCGGGTGTCGGCCGGCATGTCCTGAACCGGCGCTTCACGACGGTCACCGACTTCACCGGTGATCACGCACTGGTGGCCGGGGCGTGGCGGAACGTGGACTGGCGGGTCCTGCACCCGGCTGCCTCCGTGGTTCTGTCCGAGCGGGCCGGAGAGGCCACCAGCCTGCTGTCCCTGGACCCCTTGCTCTACGCGGGCACCGGGGTGAGCCCGCTCAATCCGTTGGAGTAGTGCGCGCGGCCGCGGACCAAGCCCGTGGCGGCCAGCGGCTTGCGCATCGTCCCGCTCCATCCGGCGAGCGCCAGAAGGCCGATGGCGATTCACGTACGCGAGGCCATCAACCACGAGTGGTCACGGCCCGTCGTTTACGCCCCCGGCCAGCGCAGGTACCGCCGGGCGGCCAGCACGCCGAGCAGTCCTCCTGCGGCGGCAGGCAGGGCCCTGATGATCAAGGTGGCGCCGAGCAGTGCTCCCGCGCCGAGTCCCGCCATGACGCCGAGCATCGCCCCGCTGATGTACGTCTGGAGGGGCCAACGGGCAGGCGGGTCCCGACGGGCAAGAGGCTGCGCGGGTTGGCTGCGCGGCTGTTCCAGCCGTTCCCGCCGGCGCTCGGCCTGCACGATCGCCTCGAATGCTGCGGACGTCTCCGACGGCTCCACTGTGATGAGGCTCCCTGATCTTCGGTCGGAGGAACTCACCTGCGCCCCACTTGCTCCAGTTCTCAAACGAGTGGGGAGGGTGGGGAGTACGAGCACGTGTGAGGGGCCGGTGAACCTGGAGTCGCCCGGTTCAACGACGCTGTGATCCCTGCGTCACGTGGCGGCATCCACGGCACCTTCCCGCTGACGTAGGGCGACCTGCTGAACTCCTTCTGTCCGCCCTGCCCGGCCTGCTGGACGGGCGATCGCCCGGCAGGATGGCCGAGTTGGGGTACGTGATCCGGCACGGCAGGACGCCGCCTCCACTATCCTGGTGGGTGGGTCGACCCGCTGCGGTCGTCCCTGGCCCGAGTAGTCCGGCCCGTGACCGGACGGCGACGACAGCCCGAACCCGCCCAGCGGGAACCGCAGCAGAGTGTCTGTCTGCTTCCAGGTTCGCCCTGTACGCCAGGCGTGCCCGGGTCACGGGGCCGTGCGCGCAGCGAGGGGACGAAGTGGGAGCCAAGAACCAGGCCGTGAAGAACGCCGCCCGCCGACGCGCGGCGGAGACCGGCCAGTCGTACGAGGCCGCGCTGAAGGACGTGCGTCGCGAGTACGAGAGCGGCGGCCTCGGCGAGGACGACCACCAGGAGCCGATGGGCTTCGAGGAAGCGGCCGACGTCGGCGAGTACCGACCGAGGACCGGGGCGACCGGCTACGTCGTCGCCTGGGGGGTGCAAGAGCTACTCGGTACCGAACAGGTCCGCGAGGTCGTCGAGCACGGCGCGAAGTGCGGCCAGCCCGGCGCCGACGACCCGATCGTGTGCCACCTGTGCGACGGGCCCATCGACGTCACCCGGGAGCGGGAGGTCCACCTGGGCCTGGCGCTGATCGAGACCCCGGACCCCGGCCAGCCGCGGCCGAAGGAGACGATGGTGCCGGTGTGGACGCACGAGGAGTGCGGCCGCACTCGCGTTTGGGCCTGGTCCCAGCTGTCCCTCGAGCGCCGTCGGCGCGGCCTGCCCGTGGACACGGCGTCCCTCCCGCCCAAGCAGCGCCGCCGGGGCGCCCGCACGGTGGAGGACTACTACGTGTTCACCATGCCGGAGAACAGCCCGCCCCTCTTGTACCTCCAGCCCGGCAACGCCCACCGGCACGGCCCGGCCGGGTTCCGCGCCGACCGACTCAGCGACGGCCTGCCCCCGCTGGACCTCGCCCGAGAGGAAGCCCGCACGCTGCCGGAGTGGTCGATCGCCGCCGACCGCACCGGCCTGCTGCACATCGCCCGGCAGGGCAACGGCCGCTGGTACCAGCCGCCCCGCCCGTGGACCCCGCCCGCCGACTGGCTGGCCGCCGCGCACCACCACCGGGCCGTCGTCCTCCTGACCGCCCCGGCCGGTTCGATCCCCACCGCGCAGATGGACGCGGGCACCGGCAACCTGACCGCCCTGCTCGCCGCAGGCCGCGAGGAACTGCTGTTCGGCGCGCGCATGCCCGTCACCTTCACCACCCCGGCCACAGCCACCGGCGAGGGCGACCGGTGACCGCGCGGGAGCTGTACGGGTCGCTCTACGAGGGCGTCCCCGACTGCGCAGCCGTCCCTACCGCACTGCCGACGACGGACAACGGACTCCTGCCCGCGCTGGTCCTGATCCCGGACCCCTCCATCCCCGGCACCGAGGTGCGCGACTTCGCCGCCCGGCACTGCTTCGTGCCCCGCCAGGAGACCGCCCGCGCCGCCGACTCCCAGGCCCGATGGACGCTGGAGCCCGATGGCCGCGTGACCGTGACCTTCCTGTCCGACGAGGGAGCCGCGCGGATCGTGCTGCCGGCCGACGATCGCCTGACGCAGTGGACGGCCATCGCCCGGCTGAGCGGCGGCACCATCTCCGTGATGCTGCTCCCCGGGCTGCCGGGACATGACCTGCAGTCGATCGGCCGACGCCTCGCGCCGCGCGGCGGCGACTACTGGCACCTCAGCGTCGGCTGCACCCCTGCCTGACACACCACCCCGCCCTCGAGCGGCCTGCAGCCGTTACCGCAACGAGCGGATCTCCTGCGTGCCGGCCCGCCGACTCGACCACCACTCGCACGCCCGAAGGGAACGAACGTGAAGGACACCACCGCACACGAGTCCGCCGCCGAGACCGACACCGCCAGCCTCAGGGCAGGAAACGCCATCACGCTCGACGAGATGGCCGTGGAACTCGCCGCGATCGAACTGCGGCTGCGCCAGCTCGCCCGAGCCGCGGAGACACCGGCCACCCCGGTGGAGCTCGCGGACGTCATCGACTCGCTGCGCTCCACCGCGGCGACCGTGCGCGAGGCCAGCGAGCGGATGGGCTTCCTCGGCCGAGTCATCGACGGCGACGTGCCGCTCGTCAAAGTCTTCAAGGACTCCGGCGACCCGTGGGGCGCAGCCGCACGCGGCACCAACCGGCAGGGCTACGGCGGCCCGGCGATCATCCCGACCGTCTGGCAGTTGCTCCGGCTCGCGCAAGACGCCAAGCGTGCGGACGCGGACGGGCGGGAGACCACGACGTACCCGCAGGCCATGGAGGACGTTGGCCGGGGCTGGGAGTCCAAGGCCGCTTCCGCCCGCCGCCGGCGAGAGCGGGACGCAGCGGTCGACGTGGAAGTCCTGCGGCTCGAGTGCGAGAAGTGCGGCGCCGGGGTCGCCGAGTATTGCCGTACCGCGAAGGGCTGGGCAGCCGACAGGCCCCACGTCGGCCGTCTGCGGGAAGCAGAGACCATCGTGGACGCACGGCTGGGCTACGTCGGCGAGAACCCGGTATCGGTCCCGGACGCCTGATCCGGGCCCGCGCGCCCGGGCCGCAGCGCAGCCGGGCCCACATGAGCAGGTGTCCACACCAGGCAGCCAGCATGGAGCTGCTCGCGAGGAACGCGCGCCGGTGACGAGGAGGACGGGCAGACCCGGACGACGGCGCGGTTGGTAGGCGCTGCAGCCCTGACTGCGCGTGCTACGCGGTCCCTCCGCCCGTCCCGTCCGATCTAGCCGTCGTACGGGTCTTCTTCGCCCTCGTTCTGCTCGGTGTGCAGGCGGGTGCCGAGGTCGGTGGCCCACTCCAGCGCCCAGGCGCGCAGGTTGTGAATCTGGTCGCCGGTCAGTCCGTAGTCGGTGAAGTCCTCGTCGTCCCACCACTCGGCGCCGGTGAGGCGGTCGCGGAGGTTGCGGAGGCTGAACTCGGTGCGGGCGTGGCGGCGGCCGAGGGTTTCCAGGTCGGCGGTGGTGCGGTGTTCGGAGGCGGCGTGGACGTCGATGAGGTCGCGGACGGCGCCGCGGTCGGCCAGGGCGCGGACCTTGGTGCCGATGACGTCGTCGAGGGCGAGGACCGGGCCGTGCTCGGTGTCGGCGGGCGGAGACCAGAACGCTTCTTTGAGGACGTCGACCTCGCATTCCTCGCCGGTGTCCGGTTCGGTGACGATGAGCCGGCCGGAGAGTGGGTCGGTCTCGATCTGCCGCACGCCCCAGCCCCGCTCGGTGAGGCCTTCGCTGAGCGTGCGGATGATGTCGTCCATGGGGGCGGGGTTTTCGGTGGCGACGTCGAGGTCCTGGCTCAGGCGGTCGACCAGGCCGTGGGCCTTCACGGCGTAGCCGCCGGTGATGACCAGGGGATAGGGCGTGCCGATGGCCAGGACGTCGGCCAGGAGTCGACGGTGCAGGTCGTTCAGGTTCATGCAGCGGTCGCTCTGGCGGTGCCCAGCTCGGGGAAGGCGTCTTCCCACACGTCGCGGATCACGCTGCTGATCAGTGTCCGCAGCACCGGCCACTGGCCGATCAGCAGGTCCCGGTTGAGGAAGCCGGTCAGGTCCTCGCGCTGCCCCTCGGCCAGCACCGTTCGGTACAGGCCCATGCGGGCCCGGGGGCGGTCGACATCGAAGGAGCGCCGGCCGGACCAGACCACGTGCAGCGGTAGGTCGACGGTGCCGTGCGCGGGGCCCGTCAGGTCCGCAAGGCGTCCGGGCAGCCGCCTGGTGTACCGCGCGCGCAGGATCTCGGCGGCGTTGGGGACCGGAGCGGTCGTGGACGTCGGGGCCATGGCGCCGATTATCCCCCATCGCCCCGTCGGGCGGGCCGTGTGGCTGCAGACGGCTCTGCCGGGCGGCGGCCAGGGGGCGTCACCGCAGCCGGGTGGCGACTGCTGATGTCGAGCCGCGGCGCGGGCCTCGCGTACGGGCCCGGTGGCTGCGCGGCGCTCGTCGTGTGGGGACAGCGCCCCGATGGTGGATCCGGGCGCCCGGGCTCGACGGCAGTGCCTACCGGCCGGTGTGCAGGAGGTCGCGCCGGGCGGTGACGAGCGCGCGCCACCGGGCGCGGGTGGCCTGGTCGCCGTCGAGCCACCGGGGCGGCGTGTGGTCGGCGGGCAGGGGCAGGCCGGCCATGAAGGATGCGATGTCGGTGTAGTAGGTGTAGTCCCCGCCGCGGGTCTGCTCGCGGAGCCGGTCGATGGTGGCGGCGAGCCCGTCCTGGTCGTCCAGGACGGCCTGATGGAAGGCGAGGGCCAGCTCCAGGGTGGGGGCGGAGGAGGTGAGGCCCGCGATGTCGATCTCGGTGCGCAGGGTGCGGACGCGGTCGCCGAGCGCGGGGTTGCCGGCGTCACGGATGAGGGCGCCGATGGCCGCGTTGATCCCGGTGGCCCGCAGGTCGAGGCCCGCGAGGAGCTGCTGGGCCAGGTCGAGTTCGTCGTCGGCCTGGCCAGGGTCGAGGAAGGCGACGGCCAGGGCGCGCAGGGCCTGGTTGTGGGCGGCTTCGCCGGATGTGGCGTGCTGTTCGGCTTCGGTCCGTCCGGCGAGGTAGGCGGCGGCCGCGCGGGCCGGTTCTCCCTGGACCCACCACAGGTCGCCCAGGACCCGCTGGTGGCGGCCTTCCCAGCCCAGCGTCTGGGCGGCGGCGAAGGCGGTGGGGAAGTCCCCGGCCAGTCGGGCGGCTTGGGCCAGTCCGCGCCGGGCGGCGGGGGCCAGGCGGCCGCCGCCGTCGGCGACCTGCTGGTAGCCGCGGCGCGATTCGGTGCTTTGCCCGATGTCGCGCAGTGCTTTGGCCCGGTAGTAGAGAGCCATCTGGTGCAGTTCTTGAGGCAGCAGGCCGGAGTCGATGACCGCGGTGAGACGGTCGGCGGTGCGGGAGCGGTGTTCGTGCTGGCGGCGGGTGAGCGCGCTGAGTAGCTCCACCAGCGCATCGGACGCCGAGACCAGGCCGCCCGCGGACCCGGGACGCTCGGGCGGGGCCAGCGGCTCCCACACCGAGTCGCCCACATACGTGAAGGCCGCCTCGGTGAGCCAGTCCAGCTCGAGGCGGAAGTCGGCGGCCAGGGCGAGGCCTTGGCGCAGGCAGCCGATCAGCAGGGCGCGGTCGCGCCGCGCTCCGGTGCTCCACTCCTGGCCCAGGGCGGCGAGGGCGCGCTCGGCGGCGCGCCGCCAGTCCTGTTCGGACCAGCGGTCGTCGGTGTGGTCGGCGGCGTGACGGATGGCGGAGCGGACCACTTGGTGCAGGTGGAAGGGCCACAGGGCGGTCGGTATCTCGCGGATGAAGGGCCGCTCGGACAGACGCAGCGCGGCCGCTTCGTGCGCGAGGCCGGCGGCCTGGGTGGCCAGGGGCACGGAGAAGGCGTCCAGCAGGCTCACCGAGCGCAGCACGTGCCGCTCATCGGGGGTGAGGTCGGCCAGGGTGCGGGCAATGAGGGCGGGGAAGTCCCCGAAGTCGTCCGGTTCGGGGCGGCGGCCGGAGCGCCGGATCTCCAGAAACCGCATGACGGCGAGGTCCAGGGCCAGCGGCAGGCCGTGGGAGCGGGCCGTGATGACGGCCCTCAGGTCCGCGCCGATCAGGGGCTGTCCGCCGCGGCTCAGCCGGCGGGCGAGATGGTCCTCGCAGTCCTGGGCGGAGAAGTCACCGATCAGGATCTGCCGCGCGCCCCGGCGGTGCGCCATCGCCGCGGCCGGGGCCGGGGCGGCGAGGTCGGGCCAGGCGTTAGGGCCGGTCCAGTCGAGCTGCCCGCCAAGGGCGGGGTCGGCCCACTGCAGCCGGTTGCGGCCGCTGATGATGAAGAGCGCGTTCGGCATCAGCCACACGATGCGCTGCAGCAGCCGCTCCAGGTCGCGGTGGGTGCGATCCCCGGTGTCCTCCCAGGTGTCGAACAGGATGACGGGCAACACGGCCTTGTCCGCAGGGAGTTGGGCCAGATCCCAGGCCAGCAGATGAGCGGCGAAGGACAGGGTGTCCAGGTCGGGGTCGGCTTCGAGGAGGTCGGCCAGGCGGGAGCAGCCGGCCAGCGCGCGCACCGCCTGGCGCCGCTCGCGCAGCGCGGTGACGAGCGAGCCGGTGAGCTGGCTGAGCGCGCCGCCCACGGTGCCCGGCAGCGCCAGGGCCTGGGCGGCATCGGCGAGCGCGGACTGTATCTGCTGCGGCAGGGCCACCGCATTGGTGAAGCGGGAGAGCAGTCCGCCGCGGCGCACGTACTCATCGAGTGGTTCGCCGGGATGGTTGTGCTCCCAGTAGCGGCGCAAAACGAGATCGAAGGCCGGCATAGGGCGTCCCAGCGAGGCGACGGCGAGCCGCAGGCAGAGCACGATCTGCTCGAAATCAGCGCCTGCTGACCGGGCGAGGTCGATCCGTACGGGCAGCAGCCGCTCCGCCGGCCAGGCGGGCGCGCCCCACTGCGGCGGCCGGTGCTCGGCGTGGGCGAGCGCGGCCTCGATCTTGCGGGAGAGCGTGGACTTGCCGATGCCGCCCACGCCGTGGAAGACCAGCACGTTGCGGCGACCGCTCTCCAGGTCCTCGACGTCGAAGTCCGGCCCAGAGGTGTGCTGCTGGTGGGCGGTGAGTGCGTCGGTCACGGCCTGCCACTGGAGCTGGCGGTTCGTGAACGCCTCATCCGCGTCCAGCCCGCGGTCGTTCGAGCTGAACAGCGCGCGCAGATCCCGCCCTGCCACGACACCCCCCGAGTTGATCACCTGCGGTCAATCTAGGTGCCCCCGGGGCTAAGCCGCCAGCATCGCTTTGGCCATGCAGCCGCCGATAGGCCAGAAGGTGGGCGAGCACGCCACCTGCCTTGCCGGTCCGGTGCGAGCGGCCGACAATGTCCGCACCCGTCCTGAACAGCAAGGTGAGCACCGTGTCCGACCCGAACCCGCGACAGCCCCCGGCCGGCAGCAACGGGTCGTCGCCCGGCTCCGGTCGGCTGGTCGGTACGGAACTCGAAGCGGCCAAGGACATGGTGCGGCGGGTGATGGCCCTCTACAGCGAGCAGCTCGCGCAGGAACGCCGAGCGCCCCAAGGCCCGGAACCGGCGCACCTGCAGGAGCTGACCGACCAGCAGCGCGCCTGCGTGGCGGACCTCAAGCGACTGAGCGCGGCGGAGGCGGATGAGGCGGCGCGCATCGCGGCCGCGTACGCGGCCCGCTACCGGGAACTCACCAGATCCTGAATCACGACCCGGGCGGGGGCAGCGGCACGGGCAGCGGAGCAGCGAGGGAGGGGCGGCTGAGTCGCCGGGGCTGCATCGCGGCGGGCATCAGCGGCCGCGCCAGGCTCAGCATGTCGGCCAGTTCACCGCGGTACTGCGGCAGCACGGCCCACAGGAAGCGGTGCAGGTTGAGGAAGCGGACGGCTTCCTGCTCGGTGTAGGCAAGGCGCCGCTCCTCGTCCAGCACCATCGCCGCGGACGCTGACGACGACCGCCAGGTCCCGTCGGGCAAGCGCTCGTTGCGGTAGCGCGCCTCCCCGCTGCGCCGCATGACCGACACAGAGTCGACGGCCCTGTGTCCCTCGGCGATCCGGGCGACCTCGGCGGTGGCGGCGAAGCACTGGTCGTGCCCGCTGCGGGAGGTGAAGCGGCCGGGAAGCCCTTCGCTTTCGACCAGGGCGTAGCGGTGAGCGGTGCTCTGGCGGCTGTCGGCCGCGCGCACGCTGAGCAGGACCACCTCGACGCGGTATCCGGCCCGGCGGGAGGCGATCGCGCTGTCCAGGAAGTCCGCCGCGCTGCCCGGGGCGAGCTCGATGATCAGGTCCCCGCGGCGCGCCCGCACCCAGTCCTCGGCCTGAGCCATCCACGAGCGGTAGTCGGCCCGGATGGCGGCCCCGGCCCCGCGCGGATCATTCTGCAGCCGCCGCAAGTAGTCGGGGTGCAGCGCCTTGAAGTCGTCCCCGGTGAGCCGCTTCGCGTGGGGCATGGTGTGCTGGATGAGGTCGGCGGCGTACGTCTTGCCCGCCCCAGGCTGGGCGATCACATACACGGCCACCGGCTGCTGCCGGGCGACGATGTCGCTCAGGAACAGCGGCACGACCTGCTCGTCGAAGATGGCCTGGTGCTCCTCGCGGGACAGCCGGTGGTAGTCCACACCGATGCGCATCGGCCGCGCCTGGGCCATGCGGCGCACCGGCTCCGCCCACGCGAAGGCCCGCTCCAGGCATCCGGTCACGGCCAGGCGCTGTTCGTAGGACATCCGCTCATGCCGGGTGGACCGCTCGGCCTCGGACAGTTCCCTGCGGAACCGCGCGGTCTCCATGGCTGACCAGGGGCGGGCCTGCTCGTCGGCCACCACGTCGACGGCGCGCGGCGGCCGCAGCCACCCGGTGCCCGTCAGCTCGTTGCTGTAGAGCATCTCCAAGCCGCGCCTGAACACGGTGACCCGGTCGGCGAGCTGCTCGGCCTCGATGGCCGTGAGGGTCTCCAGCAGTCCGCGGCAGCACGCGTCGTGGTTGTCGAGCGACACATAGCGCCCGGTCCCTGCGGCGCCGATGCGCTTCATGTAGCGCCCCAGCACACTCAGTTGACTCAGCGCCTGCGGCGTGGCCACGACCGCTACCTCGATGCGGTGGCGGGCTCGGCGGTATGCCGCCGACAGCGCGCGGAAAACGGAGGTGTCGGCCAGCGCCGTCTCGATGACGGCGTCGAAGCCTGCGTGGCGGGCGCGCTCCTCCAGATCTTCCTGCCAGCGGCGGGTGTCGGGCCGCACCCGCGCCCCGGCCGTCCGGTCATCTCGGGCCAGGAGCCCCGGATAGCCCGGGTGCGACGTCTTGTAGAGGTCGGCGCCGATGCGGACCGCGCCGCCGCGAAGGTGCAGGACCTCGTGCAGCAGATCAGCAAGATGGGACTTTCCGGCTCCGGGCTGGCCGGCGACGAACACCGTGACGGGCCGCTGCTGGGCTACGGCGCCTTTGAACGCGGCGGGCAGGATGAGGGTGGTGAGGATGTCCTGGTGCTGGTCGTCAGGCAGTACGACCGGCACGACGTCCCTTTCTCGCACTGCCCCTCCTGGCACGATAGGCCGAGATGCGCACTCACCGTTCAGGTATGCGCTTCGGCACGGTCGCACACTACCAGCCGTTGCAGATGTGCGAGACAATGCGAGAAAGTGCGTTGGGTGGCAGCCCGCTGACGCTGATGGAGGAATGTTGGGACGCCCACGGAAACCGCGTGACCTCTCCGGCCCCGTGGCCGAGTTCGCGCGCGAACTCCGCGAGCTGCAGCAGCGCTCGGGGATCAGCGCGCGCGACACCCACGCTGCCACGGGCATCCCGGTCTCCACCATCTACGCCGCCACCAGCGGAACCCGACTGCCCACAGCCGACGTGGTGTCAGCACTCGCACAGGCCTGGGGAGACGAGCCGGCCCGCTGGCTCCGTCAGCGAGAACAGGCGGCGGCCCGCCGGGAAGGCCGGAACGCTACCGACCCGAAGCCACCGTCTGCTCTGGTGCGCCAGAGCGAACCGGGCCAGCCCGGAGGAGCACTCCGGGATCTGGACGCACGAGCGGACCTCGCCTTCCGGCTGCAGGAACTGCACGAGAAGAGCGGCCGATCGCTGCGTGCACTCAGTGCGACGGCAGGACTGGACACCGCCTCGGTCAGCCGGGCTTTCTCCGGCATCACTGTGCCCACCTGGGAATCGATGCAGGCGATGCTCAGGGCCCTGGGGGCGCCACAGGACCTTGCCCCGTGGCGCACCGCTTGGGGCAGAGCCCGGGAGGAACAGGCACGTCGAGCTCCGAGTGCGCTGCGCACCGAGACCATCAAGCTGCTGTTCGCCAGCGCCACCTCCTGCGCCGCTCCCGACTGCGCCGAGCCACTGATGCGCTGGAGCGAGGGTCGGCCGATCGTGGCCGCCGACATCGTTCACATCAGCGCTGACTCCAGGCTTGAGATCAGCGACCGATTCGAGAACCTTCTGCTGTTGTGCCCCAACCATCGCCGGCTGGTCAGCAGCCCCGGCAGTCCTTACACCATTGCGGATCTCAAGCAGTGGAAGACCGCGCAGGTCGCCCAGTCGGGACAGGCCCTCACCGACCCTTCCGACGACATCGCCCATCAGGTGAGCCAGACCCTGCGAATCTTCACCGAACTCGACATCACGGTCGAGCTGATCGGCGGGCAGGAAACGGGCAACCACGGCATCGCTGCTCACGCACTCGCCCAGTTGGCCACAGCAGCACCCGCAGACTCCGACCCGGAGGTGTACCTGGGTGTGCGCGTGTCGAATCACGGACGGCAGGCGATGACGGTCGCCGGCGTGGGGGTCGACTTCAAGCTCGGCTCGAAGGAGACGCAGTACGCCTCCTATAACTTCCCTTACGCCCTACCGGTCGGGGAGGGCATCTGGCGGCAGCCCTCGGCAAAGCTCGCTCCGCAATCCCACGGCGTATGGTTCGCGCCGGCCTCGGCCATCGCCGTTGGCGTTCAGATCCTGATGGAACGCACCGGGCGCACCCCGCAGCAGATACGCCCCTACGCCAACAACGGCCCCAGCAACGTCCAACACGGCCCATGGCGCCCATTCGAGGAGATCCAGCAAGCCCTCGTAGCGCCCCTGCAGGTGAAGGAACAGGGTTAGGGTGTTCCGCCTTTCCCTGTGCTCCTGCCGTGAGATCGCCCCGTTTTCGGCGCGGAACAAGACAGTTGAGGGGCGTCGGCGAGCAACTGCGAGGCCGATTGCGACGGGCGATCGCATAACGCGGGCAGGCCATTGCGGTTGGCGGGTAGGTGACGGAGCGAACGTTCGCGTGGGTTCAGCCTGAAGTGGGCAGGGCCGCCAGCCTGTTCAGTTCGTCGCTGTACTTCGTCAGCTCGGGGGAGACCAGGGTGGCGCCCTCGACGATCTCGCGCGCCTTGCGCGCCTGCTCCCTCACACAGGCTGGTTTCACGAAGCCGGTGCCATCACTCATGACCTCTTCTGCCGCATCGAGCACCGACGCCGTGCCCTGAGGGTTCATGAGGACCACAGGGGCGGTCGTCAGGCGGCTCTTGTCGTCTGCGGAGAGGGTGACGGTGAAGCTGTATACCCTCGGCAAGGAGCCATCCGGGACGGTCTCAGGGCCCACGGTGAACCCGATGCGCTCGTTGTCGTGCGGCGGCACCTCGAACTTCAGCGGCCGAGTCACCGTGAACGGTGGTGTGCGCAAATCGGGGATCTTGATGTCGTACCGGGCCTTGACCACCGATCCACCCGCACCGTACGGGCATCCCAGCTGAGTGACCGCGTTGATCGCGAATTCCGCCTCCGTGACAAGCACCTTGTCCTCGGAGCGGTTGCGCAGGGCGATCGAAAGAAGCGAGGACGTCCAGTCGTTCATGGCCGGTCGCGGTTCGTCCCCCGAGGTCCAGTCGGCCGCAATGTCCTTCTCCCGGGCGACATCCACGTCGGACAGTTCAAGCTTGGGAGGAGGCGGCTGCCGCTTGCACCCCAGGAAGAAGCCGAACACCAGGCCCAGACTCGCGACCAGGATCGCAACGGCTCCTCCTGCCACGGAGATCACCGCCTGTGGCTTCTCCAGGAACCGCTTGTCTCGGTCTTGTGCTGGCCCGTCGCCCCGCTGACTTCGCATCGCGCCTCCGTCGTGTCACGGACCAGATCAGCATTTGAAGCAGGCTCGCGCGCCAAGGCGCGCCGTCGCCACGACCCCTCTGGTTCGGATGCCGGGGACGCAACCTCGCCGTAGTCTGGAACCGCTCGGGGCTGTCTCGGAGGTTCGTCATGCCCCGCCCTGTGTGGACCGGCGCCATCTCGTTTGGCCTGGTCACGATCCCGATCAAGGTGGTCGCTGCCACGGAGGACCACAGCATCAGGTTCCACCAATACCACCAGAGTGACGGCGGCCGGATCCGCACCCGAAAGGTGTGCGAGATCGAGAACCGTGAGGTCAGCCAGGGCGAGATCGGCAAGGGGTACGAGATCAGCAAGGACACACTCGTGGCCGTGTCCGACGCCGAGCTGCGCGAGATCCCGCTGCCGACGGCGAAGGCCATCGAAGTCGCCGCCTTCGTGCCCTACGACAGCATCGAACCCATCCGTATCGGCGAGGGCTACTACCTTGAGCCCGACGGGAAGGTCGCCGCGAAGCCGTACACGCTGCTGCGCAAGGCTCTGGAGCGCAATGCAAAGGCGGCGATTGCGAAGTTCGCGTGGCACGGACGCGAACGCCTCGGGCTGCTCCGCGTCCGCGGCGATGCGATCGTCCTGCACGCGATGCGCTGGCCCGACGAGATCCGCTCCCCAACAACACTGGCCCCGAAGGAGATCGACCTCACCGACGAGGAGGTCGACGAGGCGGTGCTGCTCATCGAATCGATGACACGCGAGAAGCGCATCGAGGGCGCGGAGTGGGCCACCGACCGGTACACACAGGCCTTGGAGGAGGTCATCCACGCCAAGGCCGAGGGTAGGAAGCCGCCTGTGGTGGAGGCGGAAGAAGCTCCGGGCGGGAAGGTTGTCGACATTTTGGCCGCGCTGGAGGAATCCGTGCAGCGGGCCCGCGAGAACCGCGGCGAGTCCGACGCGGACGTGCATGAACTGAAGCCGAAGAAGAAGGCGACGGCGGCGAAGAAGACCAGCGCGAAGAAGGTCTCGGCGAAGACGGTCAAGACGACGACGGCGAAGGCGAAGAAGACGTCGTCCAAGCCCAGCAGGAGTGCCTGACCAGCCACCGCCACAGCACAGTCCGGCCGTTGGACGACGATGGCCCTCCACCAGGCGAACGGGTGATCCGGTGCCGTGCGTACCGGGCTGCTGCGTGTCGCGGGTACATGCCGGGCTACGGTGTTCCGCACAGCCGTGGCAGACCGGCTGGCTGCCGCGCAGTTCGCCCCGGACGAACTCACAGGCCCAAGGGTGCGATACCCAGTCGCCACTCCACCGATCACCCGCCGTACCGCGGAACTCCCCATACCGCTGCTGATCCGGGCGCAGCTGACGAGGGAACCGCTATGCCCTTCTCCCAGGACAAGATGCGCCTGGCGACCTGCCGCGAACTCCTGAACCTCCCGGATCGCGACCTGCGGGTCATCCGCCGCCCCAGCGGCCGCATCGTGCTCGACATCGCGCACGCAGGGCAGCAGGCCTTCCAGGCGATGCTGTTCGACTGCTTCTTCAGTCCCGTCCGCGAGCACCCCTTCGACCGCAGCCGCGGCCGTTCCTTCGCCGATCTGGAGACGTACTTCAACTCCGTGAGCCCTCGGACCGACCGACTCGTCATCCGCACCAACACCGCGGCGCGCGTCGCCCTGTACCTCTTGCCCACCGTCCGCGAATTCGCCGACGGCACCATCGAACTCGCCGGCCTGCCCGGCGTACGCCTCGCCGATCTGGGCAAGCGCCGCCTGCTCCTGCACCACCTGCCCACCGGCGGTCAGGTCGAACTCCTCGACACCCGCAGCGGACTGGACGTCAACGACGTGGACCTGCTGATGGGCGATCGCGCGATCGACACTGACGACCACCAACCGGCCATCTGGATCCACCGGCTGGTGTGGCGCGAGCGCGGCCTCACCCCCAGCGAAGCCACCGCGGCCCCGCACTGGGCCACCACCGCCCACACCTCTCTGCACAGCGCTCTGATGACCCGCCTCCACCTCTGGCCCGGCGGGTACAACCGCCGCGCCAGCACCGCGCCCGCCCGGCGCGCTAACGCCCGCCACTGCCTGACCTGGAGGTACGGACGGGCCACCGACGACATCGCCCGGCTCCTCACCCACTCACCTGTGGCTATCCCCGGCGCCGTCTACACCCCCTCCAGCACCTGCGGCCGGGACCGGGCTCTGCTGCGGCTCAACGGCGCGGCCATCGAACTCGACGGCCCGCTGCCGGACGAGGCCGCACGTCATGAATGAGCGTTTCAGGTGTCCAACTCAGGCAGTTGAGAGGCGTTGGCGAGCAGCTGCGAGACCATCCGCGACGGGGTGCTCGGGGCCCGCCGCCCTATGCCTGCGGCCAGCGCAGATACCGGCGGGCGCCCAGCACGCCGAGTAGTCCCCCCACGGCAGCGGGCACCGCATTGACGATCAAGCTGGTGCCGAGCGTTGCTCCGGCGCCGAGCCCGGCCATGACGCCGAGCATGGCCCCGCTGATGTACGTCGGGAGGGCCCGGCTGGCGGGCCCATGACGGCGGGCGCGCAGCTGCCCCGGTTCGCCGCGTAGCTGTTCCTGCCGCTCCCGCCAGCGCTCGGCCCGCACGATCGCCTCGAATGCGGCGGAGGTGTCCGACGGCTCCACTGGGCCCCCTCGGTGGTTGGGGACCGCCGGGGGTAGCGAGGACGTGGTCGCCCCGTGGCGGTCTTCCGTCGCCGGGCACCTTGCCCAGGGCAGGGCGGTGAACCGGGTGTCGCACGGTTCAACGGCACTGCGGGGCGTGATGTCACGGGGGTGGGCGCCTACGCATCCTGCGGTCTCGGCCGGGTTCCGTCCTGCTCTGCTGGCCGGGAGGGGCGGCCGCCACGGTCTCCTGCCGACAGCATCGCTTCGTGACCTGCGTATCTGCGCGCTACTATTGTTCGAACAGAGATTCGATACCAGTGGGGCGTCTCGTGAGATAGCGGGTGAAAGGGGTGGAGATGGGAGGCATGGTGTGCCCAGTTTTAGCCACCTCCATGTCGCTTCCGGGTACTCGGCCCGCTACGGCGCCTCGCTCCCCGACGCCCTCGTACGCGCGGCCGCCGAGCGCGGGATGACCACGCTGGCACTGACCGACCGCGACACCGTCGCCGGTACCGCGCGCTTCGCCAAGGCCTGCGCGAAGGAAAATGTCCGGCCCGTGTTCGGCGTCGACCTGGCCGTCGCCGCCCACGCTCCCGCGCAGCTGTCCCGGAGGCCGCGGACCCCGGTACGCGGTGGCGCGCACGTGCCCCAGGCGCCGCTGCGCATCGTGCTCCTGGCCCGGTCGGCGGCCGGGTGGGCGCGGCTGTGCCGCCTGGTGTCGGCCGCGCACGCGCACCCCCTGAACGGTCAGCCCGTCGCCTCCTGGGATGCCCTGTGCGAGCACGCTGCCGAGGACCTGGTCGTGTTGCTCGGTCCGGCCAGCGAGCCGGTGCGCGCGCTGTCCGCGGGCCGCCCCGACGTCGCCGAGCGGCTGTTGGCGCCGTGGCGGGAGCTGGCCGGCGACAACCTTCGCCTGGAGGCCGTCTCCTACGGACAGGCCGGGCTCGGTGCGGGCACCACTCGGCTGGCCGCCCACACCCTCACCCTCGGCGACCGCCTCGGCATCCGCGTGGTGCTCGCCAACGCCGTCCGCTACGCCCACCCCGCGCAGCACCGCCTCGCCGATGTCCTGGACGCCGCCCGCCTGCTGCGCCCCATCCCGCACCGCGGGCCGCTGGATCCCGGCGAGCGCCACCTGAAGGACAGCGTCGCGATGGCGCAGGTCGCCGATCAGATCGCCGCAGCCGCCGGTACCGGTGCCGATCGCGCCGCGCGCCTGCTCGCCGAGACCGCGGGCACGGCGGAGGCGTGCGTCGTGGACCCCGTCGCCGACCTGGGCATCGGCAGGCCCCACTTCCCCGAGCCGGAGGTGGTCGGTGCCGGGCGCGGAGCGGGGGAGGGGATGCGACTGCTGCGCCAGCGCTGCGAGGCGGGCATGCTCGCCCGTGGCCTGGACCGCGATGTGCGGGCCCGCACACAGCTGGAGTACGAGCTCGGCGTGATCGGGCGCCTGGGCTACGAGGCGTACTTCCTCGCGGTCGCCCAGGTGGTGGCGGATGTACGGGCGATGGGCGTGCGGGTCGCCGCCCGCGGCTCCGGCGCCGGGAGCATGGTCAATCACACCCTGTTCGTTGCCACGGCCAACCCGCTCGACTTCCGGTTGCTCTTCGAGCGGTTCCTGAGCGAGCGCAGGACGTCGCTGCCGGACATCGACCTGGACGTGGAGTCCGCGCGCCGCCTGGACGTCTACGACGCGATCATCGAGAGATTCGGGGCCGAGCGGGTCGCGGTCACCGGCATGCCCGAGACCTACCGCGCCCGGCACGCCTTGCGCGACACCGGCCTTGCCCTCGGGCTGGCGCCCCAGGTGGTGGACCGGATTGCCAAATCGTTTCCGCACATCCGCGCCTGCGACATCCCGCACGCCCTCAAGGAACTGCCTGAACTACGACAACTGGCTGCCGAGGCGGACGAGTTCGGGCCGCTGTGGGAGCTCGCCGCGGGCCTGGACGGGCTGCCCCGCGGCTACGCCATGCACCCCTGCGGCGTGATCCTCTCCAACGCGTCCCTGCTGGACCGGCTCCCGGTGCAGCCCACCCCTGGCGGCTACCCGATGGTGCAGGCCGACAAGGAGGACGTCGAGGACCTGGGCCTGGTCAAGCTCGATGTGCTGGGCGTGCGGATGCAGTCGGCGATGGCCCACGCTGTCACAGAGATCCGCCGCACCACCGGCCGCCAGCTCGACCTCGACAGCCCCGACCACGTCCCCCTCGACGACCCGGACACGTTCGCGTTGATCAAGCGGGGCAACGTGCTCGGGTGCTTCCAGATCGAGAGTCCGGGCCAGCAGGACCTGATTGGCCGCCTGCAGCCGGCCGACATGCAGGACGTGATCGCGGACATCTCGCTGTTCCGGCCGGGCCCGGTGGCCGGCGGTATGCCCGCGAGGTTCATCGCCGCCCGGCACGGCGCCGCGGCGCCGCACTATCCCCACCCTGACCTGGAGCCGATCCTCAACGACACCTACGGCGTGGTGATCTGGCACGAGCAGATCATCGCCATCCTGGCGAAGATGACTGGCTGCGACCGCGCCGCCGGCGACGTCGCCCGTCGCGCCCTCGCCGATCCCGACCGCCTGCCGCGCGTCGAGGTCTGGTTCAAGACCACCGCGGGCGAGCGCGGCTACAGCACCACGGTCGTCGACGAGGTGTGGTCGGTCATCAAGGAGTTCGGCGCGTACGGGTTCTGCAGGGCGCACGCGGTGGCGTTCGCCGTGCCGGCGGTGCAGTCCGCGTGGCTGAAGGCCCATCACCCCGCGGCGTTCTACGCCGGGCTGCTGGAGCACGATCCGGGGATGTGGCCGATGCGGGTGATCGTCTCCGACGCCCGCCGCAACCACGTCCCGATCCTGCCCGTAGACGTCAACGCCTCCCGCATCGCCCACAGCGTCGAGCGGACCGCCGCCGGGTGGGGGGTCCGTCTGGCGCTGTCCACGGTCCGCGGCATCAGGGAGGCCGAGACCGCCCGGATCGAGGCCGGCCACCCCTACACCAGCCTCCAGGACCTCCACCAGCGGGCCCGCCCGTCGCTGCCCGTGATCCAGCGCCTGATCCAGATCGGCGCCCTCGGCGCGCTGCAGGGCCGGGCGAGCCGCCGCGACCTGCTACTGCAGGCCACCGAACTGCACCGGCACACGGCTCAGCGGGCGGCCGCGGACGGGCAGTTGCCGCTTGGCGGCGACCTCGTCACCGCCGGGTCCAGCGGGCTGCCGGAGATGAGCGGCCGCGAACGGCTGGCCGCCGAGCTCGACGTGCTGTCCATCGACGTCACCCACCACCTGATGGAGCACCACCACCGCCTGCTGCGCGAGCTCGGCGCCACCACCGCCACCCAGCTCCAGTTCCTGCACCCCGGCCAGCGCGTCCTGGTCGCCGGTGTACGGGCCTCCACCCAGACCCCGCCCATCCCCTCCGGGAAACGCGTCATCTTCACCACCCTCGAGGACGGCACCGGCCTGGTCGACATCGCGTTCTTCGAGGACTCCCACGACGCCTGCGCCCACACCGTCTTCCACTGCGGGCTGCTCCTGGTCCGCGGCACCGTGGAGCGCCGCGGCCGACGGCGCACGGTCGTCGGCGACATGGTCTGGGACCTGGAAGAGGTCGCTGCCGCCCGCCGCGACCACGGCCCCGCGGCCGCCCTCGAACTCCTCGGCCGCACCACCCTCGCACCCACTCCGGCCCAGACCGCCGGTGAACGCCCGGAGAGCGACCGGACCTTGAAGGACGGGACGGCCGGCGCCGAGCTCCACCCCTACGCCGACCTGCAGCCCGCCGGCAGCCGCGCGGCCGACGTACGCCGCCTGGGCCACCGCAGTCCCGGATCCGCGGGGTGATGGCCATGAACGCGCCCGCGCGCAGCATCCTCCACGTTCACCTCCACGGCCTTGGTCCCGCGGACACGGACCTGTACGAGGAGGTCCTCGCCCTGCTCCGCGGCATCACCCCGTTCGTCCAGCCCGTGCCGCCGAACGCCGCCGACCTCGATGTCACCGGCGCACTGCGCTACTTCGACCGCGACACCACAGGCCTGGCCGCCGTGGTCAGGCTGCGCGTGCTCGCCCTGTACGGCCTCCACACCACCCTCGCGGCCGCCCCCAACCGCATGCTCGCCACCATGGCCGCCGCCGCCACCCCGCCCGGCAGAACGACCGCCGTGCCCGCCGACCCTGCCGGCATCGACGCCTTCCTGCGGCCCCGCCCCGCGGCCGCCCTGTGGGGAGTGGGGCCCGCCACCGCACGCACCCTGACCCTCCACGGCCTGCACACCATCGGCGACATCGCCGACACCCCGCTGCTCACCCTCCAGCGCCTGCTCGGCACCGCCACCGGACGCGCCCTGCACGAACGGGCCCACGGACACGACCTCCGGCCCGTCACCCCAGAAGCAATCCTGCGCTCCACCAGCGCCGAACACCGCTTCCCCCGCGACGAACTCGACGCCACCGAGCACCGCCGGGTGCTGCTGGACCTGGCCGGACAACTCGGGGCCCGGCTGCGCGAAGACCGCCAGGCCGCCGCCGGCCTCGCCCTGACCGTCCGCTACGCCGACAACACCACGACCACGCGCAGCCGCACCCTGCCCGAGCCCACCGGCCACACCCGCATACTCGCCGACGCCACATACACCCTCTACGACAGCCTCGCCCTCCAACGGGCCCGCGTCCGGGCGATGAGCCTGCGAGGGGAGAACCTCCGCCCAGCCGAACACACCACCCGGCAACTGACCTTCGACGCCTCCCTGGACAAGGCGCTGCTCCTGGAAGCCGTGGCCGACCGGGCGCGACAGCGCTACGGCAGCGACGTCATCCAACCCGCGGCCCTGGCGAAGGCACCCGGTCAGCTCCGCTTGGCCCACGGTCAGTAGCCGCGCCCTCTCACCCGGAACGGCGCTGGCTGCACCCGCCATGGAGAGGGTGCAGCCGGCGCCGTGCTCGTCGGCTGGGGAGGCGTGCGCGGGCCCAGGGCTTAGCGGGCGAGCTCCACCTCGATGGGGGTGTTCGGGCATGCGGCCAGGGAGTTGTTGAGGGCTGCTGCTTCGTTGGGGTCGACGGCGAGCCTCCAGCGGGTCTTGATCGCGACCCACTGGGTCGCGTACTCGCAGTGGTTGCCGGCGGCCGGGGGCATCCAGGTGGCCGGGTCCTGATCGGCCTTGGAGCGGTTGCTGGCGGCGGTGACCGCGATCAGCGCGCGGGGGTCGTTGAGGTCGTTGGCGTAGGCCTGGCGCTCGGCGGCAGTCCACCACTTCGCCCCAGAATCCCAGCCTTCAGCGAGAGGGACGCGGTGGTCAATGTCGATGGTGCGGGGCCCGTCGACCCACCGGTCGTCGTACGGCGAATACCAGAGGCCCCCGGTCAGGGTGCAGCGGGCGCCCTGCTCAGGTGCGGTGACGGCTTCTTCGAGGAGAACCTCGGCGCGCGTGTTGCAGCCGTCGCGGTCGGCATCGATCCAGTGGCGGAACTTGTCGCGGGTGTAGCCGGTGCGGTCCTCGTCCGCGACGGCCAGGGCGCTGAGGGCCTCACGAACAGGCAGGTTGACGGTGTCACCGGGGTCGGCAGCGTGCGCCGTGGTGGTGGGGCCGAGCAGGGCAGCGAGGGCGGCAAGGGTGACTGCGGCGCGGATGCGCACGATCTCCTCCGAAGAGCACGACAACAGGGTCGTGATCTTCGTAGCGGGAGCCGGAGGTGCGCCGCGCCGGATTCCGGGGGTGCGCCACCCGTGTGGGCGGTAAGTCGGATGGTCGGCGTGACCTGCGGTGAGGCTTAAGATCTGGCCATGTGAGCGATTTCAAGCCCCCAGTCGAGCTGATCAAGAAGGAACGTTCCGCCGAGGAGGCGCGAGCCAGGCTCGCGGGCCTCGAAGGCGAGGCCTACGAGAAGCAGTGGCGCACCTGGCGCACGGCCGCCGAGGACTTCCAGGCCGCGGTTACCGAGTACGCCGCGCGCAATGACGTGACCATGGCCCGAAACGACCTGGAGCAGGCGGTGAAGGCCGCCGTCCGGCACGCGGAGGAGGACCCGGCCGAGTAGACGGCTACGGCCAGCTCTTCAGTACACGCCATTCGTCGCCGTCGCGTTCGGCGAGCTCGATGCGGGTGCCGGGGCGGCCGCCGTGGTCGCCCCACCAGCCCTGCGCGATGCGGGTACCGGAGCGGGTGAGGGTGACGCGGTAGCGCTGCGGATCGGGCACGGGTGCATTTTAAGCCACTGCGCCATGGAAATGATCTTTCTCCCGGCCCACGCTCACTGACCCCCCTCTTCCTTTCCAACACGGGGGCGTGATCAGGTGAGTTCTCTGAGTATCGGTGGCTGCGGAGGGGGAGGAGATGCACCGGGCCCGCGTGGAGAAGACCAAGCGTCACGTCTTCGCGTACCAGATCGCCGGCGAGTACGCAGAGGCGCTGAAGCGGACCCCGCTCATCTGCTGGAAGTGCGCGAGCGCCGTCGTATCGGTGGTCGGCTACACCAAGCGCAACGGCAGCACCTACCGGGCACAGTTCCGGCTCGCTCCGAGCACCGAGCACGAAGGAACCTGCCCGCTGAACCCGACCACGGTCATCACCGCGATCGCCCACGGCGCCCACGACCTGGCCCACGTCGACGACTCCGGCGTCCTGCGCCTGACCCTCCCCAAGGACCTGACCGGCCTCCCCGAAGCCCCACCGCCAGGTGACGGCACGGTACCCGGAGAGACCGCCGGGCAGAACATCACCACGGTGCGGCCGCTGCTGCCCCCGCTCATCAACAGCGCCGCGAAGGTCGCCCGCTTCCTGCAGCTGCACGATTTCGACGAAGAGATCGTCAACCGCTTCCGTGTCCAACCCCACGGCCGCAAACGCCCCATCCCCTGGGGAGAGTTCTGCTACGGCCCCGCACCCACCTCATACGCCCGGCTGTACGAGCTGCGCCGCGCGAAGACACCGATCACCCACCCGATCGCCTTGTACGGAACCGTCCAGCGCATCGGGCACGAAGCCAAGAGCGGCCGCCCCTACGCCGTCCTCGGCGCCGACGTACCCGCCGGCGCCGGGCGCTTCGATGTGCTGCTGCGCTCCGCCTTCGACACCCTCATCAAGCCCCTCGGGATCGGGATGCACGTCCTGGCCGTCGGCGACTGGGACATCTTCGCCAAGGGCCGGACCCCACAATTGCGCCTGTTCGCCACAGAGCACTGGCAGGTCGCGTACTGGAGTCTCGATGAGGAGACCGGGCAGGTCTCCGAGCCGACCTGCCCACCCTCCGTCACGGCCCGCCAACGCGTCATCGCCCAGACCGAGGAGCGCGCACGCCGCCCCAAGCCGCCCAAGCGCCCTGCTGTCCCGCGCCGACAACCCGCTCCTCGGCCGCTTGGCAATCCGCCCGCAGGAGTCGAGCCATTCCCTTCCCCAGCAGTAGCGCCGCCGCCTCCGCTGAGCAGTCCACCGCCCGGCAACGCTCTCGCATCACCACCGCCCGGCGGGCCTGTCGCGCCCCATGAGCCCTCACCGGCAAAACCTGAGGAGGGCCCCGCCTCCGCCGCCCTTGCACCGCCTGCGAATCCGCCGCGGCCGTCCAGGCCCCCGCAGCCTGAGACTCGGCTTCCTCCACCGCACCCGCGCCGCCGAGGTCTGGGCCGTTGGTTCCGCCGACGCAAGTGACAGACCTGCTCATCATCCGGCAGGAGCGAGGGGATGGGCGGGTGGGTTGCCGCGCGGTCCAGGCCGGTAGCTCAGTCCAGAGTCGGCATGCGTCCGGCGAGCTGGACGACGAAGGCGGCCGCGAGCTCGCCGGCCTCGCCGTCATCGTGAGTCCTGATCCACTGCGCCAGTGTGAACGCCACTCTCACTTCGCCCTGGCTCATGAGCGCCACCCGTTCCTCCTGGTCCTCGAGGAAGTCCCACACCCTGCTGAAGTCGATCACTGTGTCGTTCATCGCATCGGACAACGCAGACCGGGCGACCGGGTTACGGACAACCGGATCCCGCCAGAGCTCAACTCCCCGCTCATATGAAGGGGCATGATGAACCCCTTGGTCATTTGAGGAGGGGGATCTCCATGGCGGACGTCTGGGTGCTCGACACGCCCCTGCAGGAGCGCAGAACATCCATCCTGGTGCGGGCCGACGCCATCACCTATCTGAGTTGCGATCGGCACAAGCTCATCGCGTCCCGGCTGGAGTCGGAGGAGACCGTCGCGCTGGCCCAGGAGGGCACGTACATGGGGAAGCGCACCCCACCGCTGCCCGAGAACTTCCACACCGCGCTTCTGGCGGCGATAGGCCAGGCGCGGAAGCAGGCAGACACCACGGGCGAGGACCAGGTCCTCATGGCCGAAACCGACGACCACGACGAGTGGAGCTGGGGCGTCTTCCCGCTCGCCGACATGGCGGTGTAGTTGGTCGAGGTGGGGGATGAGTCGGCCGGCGCCCAATCCGCCGAAGCGGGTGGCAAGAGCGCCGGCCTCGAAGACCACTACCTGAAGGCGAACCTGAAGGACGTGGACGGTGTCGAGTGTAGCGAGGCGCCGCGGAGAACGGGGCCGTTCCTTGCCCTCATTCTCGAAAGCCCGATAGTTTTCTTTCGTCGGCCTGGTGGCCGGCGGCCCCGAATCCCGTGCCTCGCCAAGGAGTCCACCCATGCCGCACGTAGAGGTGCGCCGCGTCCCGCACAGTGCTGATTCGCCGTGCGCAGTGCTGCGGCCGGGGTGGCCGGTGTGATCCGGGCCGGACGCACCGAGTTCGTGCAGACACGGGACGAGCTGGCCCATGCCGCGTACCCGGTCACGGGCATGAAGCCGAGCACGTTCGCCAAGCACAAGCCGTACACCGCCGAGGACTTCCCCGCACCGATCAGCTCGGACGACGCGAGAGTGCTGCTCTGGGACAGCGAGCAGACCGCGGCCCACTACGCCGACGAGCCCGTTCCCGCGCTCCCGGACACGGACGACGACCAGGACCTGCTCGACCGCAACGAGGCGGCCGCCCTGCTGCAGGTGTCGCCGAGGTCCTGGGACACCTATAAGACGGACCCCCAGATCAAGCCGCACCTGGTCAAGATCAAAGGCGTGGAGCACTGCCCGCGGCACATCGCGGCCGCGTACCAGGCGGCACGGCAGGCCGGACCGGGCCGCGCAGGCAATCCGGGCCGGCCGCGCGGCAGCGGCGACATGGTGCCCCGCGACGAAATCCCCCAGAGGGTCAGCGCGCTGCTCGATGTCGATGCCGCGGTCACCTCGAAGACCGTCATGGCCGAACTCGGCCTGTCGTACGTGACGGCCACCCGATCCCTGTCCCGCCTGCGCGGCGAGCGCGTCGCCGACCTGCTCGCCACCGATCCGACCCTGACGCCGGCAGCGGCCGCGAGCCAGCTCGGCTACCCGACGGCCGTGCACCGCACGGCGATCGCCTACGCACGCACCGAACTGCGGGCTCGGGCAGTGCGGCCCTACGTCCAGGACGTGGCCGACGCGCTCGCTTCCGACGGCCTGGCCCAGCACCAGGACGTCGCCGTGGTGCACGTGGCCGATGACGTGCTGGCCGCAGCCGTGGTGCTCGCCTTCAACGCGCCGGTGCCGGCGTTGGTGTGGGACGAGCGCTTCGGGTGGCGGACAGCGACGAGCCGCCGGCACCCGATCGGCCGGGAGTCCGGGCGGCCGCCGGAGGGGGAGGGCACCCGTTACCTCAGCGCGGAGCAGCAGCCCTCGCCCCAGGAAGTGCTCGCCGCGGTCCACGACGGCCGACGCGGCACGCGCCGCCCGGCTCAGATCCACTCGCCGCCCGTATAGCCCGACGCGTTGTGCGCTCGGTAGAAGTGGGGCCGTGCACTGTCCGCTGCCGATCAATCGATGGGGATCTGTGAACTCGAAACTGCGTGACACAGCCGCCGTTGGCTGGCCTGCTCTGCGGGGACGCCGGGTCGTCCTTGACGACCGATGGGCAAGCAGCGAGGACGAGCGGCCCAGCCGCGACTCAGTGCACCAGGGCGTCGTCACCGATGTCCGGGAGGACGGGGTCAGCGGCACGGTCGAACTGACCTTGACCCGGTACGACGGCAGCACACGATTGCTGCGCCCCATCGGCCAGTTCACCGTCACCGACGAGGACGACGGCCACATCGTCTACTCGCCCGCGCGGCACGCCGCACGAACCCTCCCCTTGACCTTCATCGAAGCCGCCCGCCTCCTTGCCCCGGAGCAGTGGAAGGCCATGGACGAGCTCCTGCAACACACGCCCGCCGACCGACTCCCGCCGGAAGGCGCCTTGGCCTTGGCCACGCTGGCCGCCCAGATGTGGTGGGAGTGCACGAGCGACGAGGACACCCTCGACGACGAAAGATCACCAGCCGCCCGCTACGCGCGGGCAGCCGCGTACGTGTGGCAGGCCTGGGCCGCAGACGCCGACCTCGGCGATCGGCCGACCCCAAGGTGAGTTCTGGACACGCCGTCCTCGCTGGATGCCCGCCGGCACGCACGGTATGACCTACCGTCGGGAGCGTGGCCACGATGGGGCCGCGCTTCTCCTGGACGTCTCGGCCCATTCGGCATCCAGGGGCTGAAGCGAAGGAGCTCGGCTTCACCGCGTCACCGCAATACGTCACACGCACGGTCTTCGTCATGCCCACCGTGCTGCACGGGCCGAGCAGCACGGGGACGGGACCCTGACATGCGCACTGACCGCCTGAGCCGCCTTGCCACCCGCCGCGGCCTGTTCACCGGCGAGTCCTACGACCAAGCCCGCGCGGCGCTGCAGCAGACGCGTGCGCTCATCCCCGAAGCAGTGGGAGACCAGCAGGTCTTCGAGACGTATGCGCTGCGTGAGCTCATCAGGTGCCGCTACGAGTTCACTGCCTACACCTTCGGTATCCGCCGCGTCATCCCACGCAGCGAGTCGCTCACCCTGCACGTCGAGAGCGAGGCACACGCCGAGCGGGTCCTGCGCGCCCTCCTGCCCTCCCACGATCCGACCAGCGAGGTCTTCGGTATCACCGGCGTACGGATCCGCCAGTACACCGACCGGGCGATCGAGCTGCACCGCCTCGGCCAGCACACGTCGCTCGTGCTGACCGGGCCCGCGGTATCGGTGTGGAAGCGGATCGAGCACGACAAGCTCACCGAGACGCTTGACCGCGGATGGGAACCGACCTGGCGCAACCGCGCTGCCTGGACCGATGCTGAACTCCTCTTCCATCAGGAGTACTACACCGATGAGTGGTCGCGCCGCTTCCTGCGCGGAGCATGGTGCGCCAGCGCCCTGCTGCGCCGCCTGCCGGTCTTCCACCAGGTCGCATGCGCCGACGACGTCAGCGCCTACATCGGACACCCCTTCGGCGCCGGCACCTGCCGCTCGAAGGCGATGCGCTGGTGCTTCGACCTCGACCATCGGCCGGGCATCGCCTGGCAGGATGATCGCCTGGCCGACGCCCTCTCCGATCCCGACTTCGGCCTTCCGCTGCGGCGCACCCCGTTCGGCATCGACTTCTACGACACCGCCCCGCACATGCTGCGCCTGGGCGACGTGGAGCAGACCGCTTTCGTCGATCTGCGCTTCACGCACCTCGCGCCCTCGTCACTCAGGCGCGGCCCGCACGCCGCTGTCGTACGCGAGCGTGTAGCAGCCGCTGTTGCCAAGCCGGGTGAATGGCGCCCGGCCTAGTCGGGTGAGCCGGCCCCGCAGCCGGTCAGAGGGCGGGGCCGGATTCCGCGCTCTTCAGCGTGATGGGCACACCAGGGGCAGCGTCCGAAGCGCGGCGTCGGCGGCCACGGCGTGCGCCGTCACGAACGGGTCGTCTCCGGCCAGTTCGGCAGACGGAACATGCGGCCTGAACTTCCGCGGCAGGGTCACCCAGCCCAGCAAGGGCAATCCGCTCTCGGTCATGTCGAGGCTCACGCTGTCGTAGAAGGCGGGGGCGACGTCGCGAACAGCCGTGGCGCCATGGCAGATCACACCTCGCACCGCAACCTGGTGACGGTGATCCTGATCGTGTAGGAACGACAGATGGCGATCGCGCAGGATCGCCGCGCTCTGTCTGGGAGTGAGCTGTCGTTCGAGTGGCAACTGCTCACTGCCGTTCAGCGCCAGTCGGCGCTCCGAGCGGGGCAGATCACCAACATCCGTGAGCGCGAACAGATGGTCGGCTTCGGCGAAGGGCCGCCAGAGGTATGACTCGAAGCACGGGACGAGCACGACGAGATCAAAGTCCCTGCGGGCGGTGACGAGGGCCTCCCGAAGGTGAACATCCCAGCCGTTCGAGCCTTCCTCCTCGGCGTCCCAGTGCATCAGCATGTCGGAGAGCTGTCCGGTTCCCTCCTGGGCACTCCACAGGACTTCGGTCTTCGGACCTGACCGCGGAGCCGGATCCTCCACGACCCAGGACGGAAGGCGGCGCCCCTTTCGGGGAACCATCCGCATGCGCGGGCGAGGCGACTCCCACCTGCGCTCCCGCAGGAGCAGGACTCGCAGACCCTGCCGAGCCCACGCTGCCCCGATACCGCTGACAACATGGACGTGCTCGCACAACACGGGTGCCAGGAACTGCACCACCTGGCCTTCGCCCCCGCCGGCCTGCTGCCGCCGGAGGGCGATCGTGTACTTGGATCCTTGCCGGGCTTCTCGCCGGGCGTGCTGCGCTGCCGTGGACTGTCCCTTGGGCACGACGTTCTCCTCACGGGCAGAGCCACGCCCTCTGCCCATGCAACGACGGGCCGAAGTTTCAGGAGCTGCTGCGCGGGACTCGAAAGACCTTGACCACGTGAGTGCCTTGAGGCGGCGTGGGCCCGAGGGCGGTGGCGAACGGCGGTACGCGACTGGCCGTACCAAGACGGTAGCCCGCCCGCGGCAGAACACGCAGGCCACACGCCGATAGGACCGGACGACGAGGCACGGTCGGCGTCGCGTGTCGGTGGCGGCGGCTACGGTGCTGCGGGTGATCGTGGGAAGTAACAAGACCCGGCTCGTGGTCGTGCGCGGGAACTCGGCATCAGGCAAGTCGTCAGTGGCAGCAGGGATCCGGGACCGGTTTGGCCGCGGCCTGGCCCTGGTCGGTCAGGACAACCTCCGGCGCATCGTGCTGCGTGAACGGGACGTGCCGGGCGGCAAGAACATCGGGCTGATCGACCTGACCGCCCGCTACGCGCTCGACGCCGGCTACCACGTCGTGGTCGAAGGGATCCTGTACGCCGACCGCTACGGCGACATGCTCGCGCGCCTGGTCGCCGACCACCGCGGCACCTCCCGCTGCTACTACCTCGACATCCCGCTCGAGGAGACGCTGGTCCGACACGCCTCGAAGGCCGACCCGCAGTACCTGGCGCAGGTGAACGAGCGCCACCTGCAGGAGTGGTACCGGGAGCGCGACCTGCTCCCCGGCCGACTGGAGACGGTGATCGGCGCCGACGCCCCGCTGGAGGCCACAGTCGAGCGCATCATGAACGAGACCGGGCTCGCCCGCCTGCCTGCCACGGACGACTGAACCGTCAGCCGGTGAAGTCGGCCATCGCTCCTGCGCCCGGCCCGCTCGCGAGGGCTGTTGTTGTCGTGGCCGTTGTGCGGGGGGCCGACCGGCACTGGTGCGCGGTGGGGCGCAGCGGGGTGGGGTGAGGGCGCGCGGCGACCGCGCCGCCGGACGGCGAGGGGCGCCGCTCCGCGCCGCCCCTCGCCTGGCCGCGTGCCTGCCCGCCACTCCGTGCCGGGCAAGCCGGGCGCTCCGCGCCCTCACGCGCTGCGGGAGTCGGCGGATGGTCCCGTGCGCTCCGCGCCCGTGCCCACGCTCCGCGCCGCCGACCCCCT
>NZ_BMNG01000026.1:0-4477 GCF_014646335.1 Streptomyces lasiicapitis | reverse complement strand
CCTCACCCCACCCCGAATGGCCTGTGGCCTGCGGAAATTGACCACGTGAAACTCGCGCTTCGCACCTCATGCGACATTGAAGTGCGATATATTTCTCTTGTCGGGATGGTCTGTGGCAAGCCTCCCGGCACTCACCGAAGACCCCGATCCTGAAGGGCAGAAGTGTGTCCACTCTCTGCAATCACCGCCGCCCCGACCACCACTCCGAGGGCGAGACCTGCCGCTACGCACGGGACTTGAAGCCCGGCGACAAGGTGGGTGTCCTGTCCGGCGCGCAGGCGACCGTCCGTGATGCCCACCCGGCCGCTGACCACGACGGCTACACGTCGGTGCTGCTCGACGTCTCCTGGGACGGCCCCGCCCTGATCGCCGCCGACACGATCCTGCCGGTACGCCCCCTCGAAGGCCTGACGCACGACGAACTCCCGGAGCCCGAGCCGGAGGTGGAGGTGCAGGTACGTCTGGAGATCACAGAGGAGTGCGCCTACGACTTCACCACCACGGTGACGGTCCCGGTCAGCGCCGCCGCCAGTGAGGAAGCCCTGCACAGCCATCTCGACGACAACTGGGGCGCGTTCATCGAGGCCATGGACGACGAGGTCGCCCACGGCAACGCCGCCGCCAACGAGCAGAGCCTCGACCGCGTCCGCATCGAAGAGCGGGAGGCGACGGCATGAGCGAGCACGAGAACACCTTCTCCATCACCGCGCCGACCGCGCGCCGCGCCACCGCCCTGGTCGCCAGCACGCAGGACGCCCTGGACCAGCTGGCCGAGGCGGCCGTGGCCGTCGACGAGTTCGTCGACACCTGGATCGGCTCGGGCCTGACGTACGAGCTGGTCCCCGCGTACGCGTGCACGCTCACCTGCGCCGAGGCCGAGGCCCTGGCCAACCTCCTTCACGCCTTCGGCCACGGGAAGGTCGCAGAGGCAGTGCGGAGCGATCACGCCGAGCACGACGAATGCGGCGACCTCCATCACGAGGCCTGCCCCAACTGCCAGGACACCGACCAGTAACCCGCCTTCGCTGACGGCCCGGCGGCGCTCACTCAGACCGCCACCGGACCGCCCGCCTGCCGGGGGCACGGGGGAGTGGCATCCCCTGTGCCGTCACGACGGATGCTTGCCCGGCCACGAGCACGCCGACCAGATCAAGAGCCTGGCCCAGGCGCCCACACTGGCCTGCCTCTGCCCCGAGTCCCACCCGACCACTCCCGCGGCCGCGAAGCCGCCCCTGGACGCCACAGGCACTGCCTGGCACCGCCGCGCCAAGGCGCCCTCCTGGAGCTCCTGACGCGCCCGATCGGGCTTGCCCGGCCTCCCCTGCCGTTCGGGCCACCGCCCTTCAGGCCCCGGCCAAGCCTGCGTCCGCCAAGAATTGACCCAACCCCATCCGGCCGGGGCAGGCGGGCACCCCGCCCGCCCCGACCCGTACGAGAAAGGCCCCCGTCATGCCGCAGTACGAAGTCACCTGGACGATCGACGTGGACGCCGACGACCCGATCGACGCCGCCCGCAGAGCACTGGCCGCCCACCCCCGCCGCAACACCGAGTCGTGGGCGACGGTCGTCACCGCCACCGACGACCGGCACGAGCACCTCGTCGACCTGGACCCCGAAGGCGTCGGCATCGACCACGCCACACCGGCCTGCACCACACGCCCGCGCTCACGAGGCGCAACCGGGCTCCTGGCCGACCACGCCCCGCAGGCGCCGGCCACCTGACGGCCGACCCCCGCGCGCGGCCGGGCCATCGCCCGAAGTCCCCGCCGCCGAAGGCGCGGCGCGCGAGCATGAGTCCGTCGGCCCGCTGGCCCCCCGTACCAGCGGGCCGACGCACGCCAGGGCGCAGCCCCGGACGCACCGCCGCCGCCCCCCTGCGGGCCGCACCCGGCGCACCACGCTCCCTTCACAGGGCCGGTGGGGGCGCAGCACGGGCCGTGTCGGACGGCCAGTCCAGCGCTCCGCGCTGCACTGGCCTGGCCGCGTGCCGGACGGCCGCTCCGCGCCCGACCGGACCGAGCGCTCCGCGCTCTCACGCGCTGCGGAGACCGTCAGACGTTCCCGGGCCGCTCCGCGCCCCGCTCACTCGCTCCGCGCTGCCGGACTCCTTGCCCACGGCGCGATGCGCCGTGGAGCCCCGACACGCCCCGCGCTGCGCCCCCACCGGCCCTTGCGATCTAGCCCCTGGCCTCGCAAAACACGCCGGGGGAGATCCTCGAAACCCCTCCCCGAGTCACTGAAGTGCGATATATTTGTCTTGTTCGCGGGGCTCGTGGCAAAGCCCCCAACACCGAAGACCCAAACCTGAGTTCAGGGAGAACCATGCCCAACACGCGCACGACCACCAGCTTCGCGCTGCTCATCCGCACAGACGGCCAGTTCCGGCTCCTCGACTGGCCCGCCGACGACAACGACCACCTGAAGATCCTCTACGCGGCCTGCGACGCCGACCACATCGACGCCGTCCAGATCACCGAGCGCCTCACCATGTGGGTCGACGACGAAGGCATGCTCAACAACGCGCCCCCCAACCTCGGGGCCACCCGCCTCTACGCCCTCCACCGCCCGCCCCACCAGGCGTACTACGGCCACGCCCTGTTCACCGGCGGCGCCGACGCCGAGGGCAACACCTTGGGCCTCACCCAGGACGAGGCCGGGCACCTCGTCGAGCAGTACCTCACCGGCGGACGCATCCCCGCCCAGCGCACCCGCCGCTGACCAACCCTCACACCGACCGGGGCGACGCCGTGGCAGCGCCGCCCCGGTCACCGAAGACCAACCTGAAGGGCACCACCATGACCGACGCCGAGTACACCCCCGAACAGGCCCTTGCGGACGGCTTCTTCGTCGTCCAGCCCATGACCCGAAACCAGGCCGTCCAGCACGGCCTCTGGGTCGAGCCCTCACAGTCCCTCAGCCGCGAGGCCGGGTTCCGCGTGCCGGTCGCGCTCACCCGGGCCGCCTGGGAGGACTGCGTGGCCTGGAGCGACACCGACGACCAGAAGCAGAACACTGTGCAGGACGAGACCGGCCGCCTGTGGGACGTCCTGATCATGTCTCGCCTCGCCATCGCCCGCTCGCGCTCAACCCGCGCCCACGTCACCCTCCACCGCGTTCCGCGCGATGGCCGCTCCCAAGAGCCCCAACTCGTCTGCCTCATCGCAGATTTGGGGCTCGGCGACAAGGGCGAGCCGGTAGTCACGATCATGCTGCCGACGGAGGACTGAGCGCCATGAAGCCCACCGAGCAGACCTACACGTTCATCTGTGACTGGCTCAACTACATGACCCAGATCACCGACAACAAGTTCGTGGTAGTCGCCAGCGGCACCACCTACGAAAAGGCCGTCGAGAACGCGGCAAAGGCCATTCTCGACTTCTTCCCCAACGTCGCCGAATACGCCAGCCCGAAAACCCTGTGGGATCACGAACGAGGCGTAATCCGACTCGCAGAATTCTACGGAAACCAGTCCGGCAACCTCGTCGACCGCGACACCTACGACCACATCCACGCCTGACCCAAACTACCCACTAGGGGCGGGGGAGTGGCACCCCCGCCCCTGGCCGAAGACCCCACCCCGAAGGAGAACCATGGGATACGACATGTACAGCGAGACCGGCCCCGACGAGCAGCAGTCCGCCGCCATCCGTGAAGCCTCCACCCGCGTCGAAGAACTGCGCTGCCAATACATGAATGCCCGCAGCGCCGACGCCGCCAAGGCCATGGAAGGCGAACTGGACGCCGCCTGGGAAGAGTTCGAGAAGTCCCGCACCGGCCTGTACTTCCGCCTCAACATCTGGGGCATGGGCACCGCCCGTCAGATCATGGGCGCCCTCGACATGCTCACCGACGTCCCCTTCCCCGACTGGCCGACCCTGGAGGCGTACGGCCTCACTGACCACCCGGACGAGCCCGACTACTACACCGAGGGCCCCGAACGCGACGCTGCACAAGCCCGCCTGACGGACCAGGAGCGCGCCTACCTGGACGCTGTGCGCGCCGTCAGGGACCGGGACGCGGAGACGCCGGGGATCCCCGCCTACAAGCTCACCAGCAACGACGGGTGGCTCGTCACTGAGCGGGAGGTCAAGGCCGCACTCGACGTCTGGGAGAAAGCCGACCTGAAGGACCAGAACGAAACCCAGGCTGAATTCCCCTGGTGGGGCGAATGGCTGGACTTCCTGAAGTACAACGCCGAACGTGGCGGATTCCGGGTGCACTAACCTTGTAGAAAAGGATCGGGGCGGAAAGGAAGGAATACCGCCCCGATCCTTGGGGTATAGTCGAACCAACGTGAACGGGCCAGTCTGGGCAGATGGGTTCTGAATCTAGAGTCTGACCAGATGTCAATTTTGGGCTCGGTATAGCTCCTGAAGCCCGGTCTGTCTCCAGGGACCCTCACCCCGTAGTCAGCCAGAGGAATTCGCGGAGCGAATTCCGTCAGGCCGAATTGCGGAGCAATTCGAGCCCCGCACAA
>NZ_BMNG01000025.1:4597-89397 GCF_014646335.1 Streptomyces lasiicapitis | reverse complement strand
ACCAACACCACCACCACAACCACCTGCAACCCCAACCCCGCCCACGGCCCAAACCGCGGATCCTCTTCCCGGGGAAAGCCGCTCCAGAAGGCGACGAAGACGTTGAGTGCGACGAGTGTGGCGACGAGGATGGTGTCCTGAACGGCGCTGCGGCCCAACCATCGAATCGGCCCTATCACGCGGTCACCCTACTGTCGCCCACGCGCTCCGGAAGCAGACCTGGTCCGTACGAAACAGTGGTGCGTACGAAAGTGGGTAGCGCGCCGCCGAAGTTGCAACCTTGGTCGCTTCCACTGCACACGAACCGCTCTGCCTGCTTCACCGCCCGGCTTGTTTGGCTGTTCAGGAACGAACAGCCAAGGGGCCGGAGGAGCAGTGCCACAGCACACGCGGCAGTCAGCACGGGACGGGTCGGAGCGGGCGGTGCCCGGCGCCGTCGCCCCGCGCCCGCTCTCCGCGCCGCAGCCCGGCCGCCGCCCGGACCGCCGTGCCGTCCACTGGTGGCTGACGCAGAACCTCCTGGTCGTCGTGCCGGTCCTCGCCGCTCTCGCGGCCCTCGCACTGCTGCCGGACGCCCCCGCCTGGCTGTGGCTCGTGTTCGCGGTCCTGTGCCCGCTGGGCGTGGGATACGCGCTGCTCACCCCCTGGTACCGCTACCGCGTGCACCGGTGGGAGGCGAGCACCGAGGCGGTGTGCGCCACGTCGGGCTGGCTCACCCGTGAATGGCGCGTCGTGCCGTTCACGCGCATCCAGACCCTGGACACCGAGCGCGGCCCGCTGATGCAGCTCTTCGGCCTGTCCGCGGTGACCGTGACGACCGCTTCGGCGGCGGGCCCGGTCACCATCGTCGGCCTGGACAAGGACCTCGCGACCGCCCTGGTGCAGGACCTCACCGAGCGCGTCCGCGCCCTGCACGAGGACGGCACGTGAGCACGCGTACGCCGGTCCTCGACGCGGCCGAGACGCCCGACGCCCCGCAGCCGCCCGCCGGACAACAGTGGCAGCGGCTCCACCCCCGCATGATCGTGGTCAGCGTGAGCTGGCTCGTGGGCCCGGCGGTCCCGCTGCTCGGCGCCATCCTCGTGGCCCGTGACCTGCTCAACTCCCACGGTCTGATCGTGCTCGGCTCCTACGTCGTGGTGGCCGGCGTCCAGGCCGGACACGAGTGGGTGCGCTACCGCACCACCCGCTTCCGGATCACCGACAGCAAGGTCGAGCTGCACTCCGGGCTCTTCTTCCGTACCGACAAGTCGATTCCCCGCGACCGCGTCCGCAGCGCCGACCTGACCGCGAACCCCGTGCACCGGCTTTTCGGGCTCGCGGCCGTCAAGGTCGGCACCGGTCAGCACACCGCCCGCAGCGAGGACGACGAGCTGGTGCTCGACGGGATCTCGCGCGACCAGGCGCTCCAGTTCCGGGCGCTGCTCCTGAACCGCGGCGGCGCCACGCACCCCGACGGCACCGCCGCGAGCCCGGAGCTGCCCGTTCCGCTCGCGCGGATGCGCTGGTCCTGGGCCCGGTACGCGCCGCTGACCGTCACCACCGTGGCCGGGGTCCTGGCCGTGGTCACCGGTGGCTCCAAGCTCCTCGACACCCTCGGCCTCGACCTCACCGACAGCGGCACCGCGCGGAACGTCTGGGACTGGCTGTCCTCCGTGCCGCTCGCCCTGGCCGTCGCCGTCGTGGCGGTGGTGCTGCTCGCCGTCGGCGTCGCGGGCTCCCTGGTGGCGTTCGCCGAGGCCTGGTACGGCTTCCGGCTCGAACGCGAACCGGAGGGCTCCCTGCACCTGGTCCGCGGGCTGCTCACGTCCCGGTCGGTGTCGGTGGCCGAGCGGCGGATCTGCGGGGTGGAGCTGACCCGGCCGCTGCCCCTGCGCCTGCTGTCCGCGGCCCGCCTCAACCTCCTCGCCACGGGGCTCGGCGGGCACAGCGCCCGCTTCTCCAACCCGGCGCAGCTGATGCCTGCCGCGCCCCTCGACTCCGCGCACCAGATCACGGCGGACGTCCTCGACCTGACGTCCTCGCCGATCACCCAGGCAGCGCTGCGCGGTCACCCCCGGCCCGCCCTGCGCCGCCGTCTGGTGCGCGGATGCCTGCTGGCCCCGGCAGGGGCGGCCGCCCTCGCCGGGGCCGGCGCGGGCAGCGGTCTGCTGCCCTGGTGGACCGTCGCCGCGGCCGCCCTGCTCACCGCGGCCTGCGGCGCCCCTCTGGCCCGGGACGCCTATCGCGGCCTCGGGCACGCGCTGCACGGCGACTACCTCGTCGTACGACAAGGCACGTTCGTCCGCCGCACGGTGGCGCTCAGGCGCGAGCGGATCGTCGGCTGGACCGGCAGGCAGTCGTACACGCAGCGCCGCGCCGGGCTGTGCACGCTGACCGCCACCACCGCCGCGGGCAAGGGCGCCGTCCGGATCCGCGACATCGGCGTCGCCGAGGGCATCGCCTTCGCGGAGGCGACACTGCCGGGCCTCCTCGCCCCGTTCTGCGAGACGCCGGCCGGAACCACAAACCCCCTGGAAGACCAAGTACTCCGGTGCGTTCCGGAGTGGAGGAAGGAACCGTGTTCAAAGCACTAGGACGTTTCGTCGTCGGACACCGATGGCTGGTGATCATCGGCTGGCTCATCGCCGGGGCGGCCGTGATCGGCTACGCCCCGTCCCTGACCACCACCACCGATCAGGCCGAGTTCCTTCCCAAGCACTACGAGTCGATCCAGGCGCAGAAGATCCAGGAGAAGGCGTTCCCGAAGGGCTTCAGCCCCTCGGCGATCGTGGTGTTCACGCGCGAGGACGGCAAGGCCCTGGACAAGGCCGACTCGGCCGAGGTCACCAAGGTCGGCAAGGCCCTTCAGGCCAAGAAGTACGAGAAGGTAGAGCAGGTCATCACCGCGCCGCCGTCACCGCACAAGAAGGTGCAGACGGTGATGGTGTCGATGGCCGACGTGAAGGCGGGCGACAAGGGCCAGCAACACGCGGTCGAGGACATGCGGGACGACCTCAAGCCGCTGGTCGCCGACTCGGGACTGAAGGTGGGCGTCACGGGTGACGCGGCCACTCAGCTCGACAACGAGGAGGCCTCCAAGAAGGCCGACGGGCTGATCTTCATCGGCACCATCGTCCTGATCATCGTCCTGATGACGATCATCTTCCGCAGTCCCACGATCACCGTCCTCACCATCGTCGGTATCACGCTGGTCTCCCAGATCGCCAACGGCCTGATCGCGATCGCCGCCAAGGAGTTCCACCTCAAGGCCGACAGTTCGGTGTCGTCCCTGCTGATCGTGGTGCTCTTCGGCGTCGGCACCGACTACATCCTGTTCCTGATGTTCCGCTACCGGGAGCGACTGCGGCTCGGTGAGGACCCGAAGACCGCGATGATCTCCGCCGTCGGCCGGGTCGGCGAGGCCATCGCCTCGGCCGCCGGAGCCGTCATCGTCTGCTTCCTGGCGCTGCTGCTCTCCTCGCTCAGCTTCCTCGTCTCCATGGGCCCGGCCCTGGCCATCGCCATCGGCGTGACCCTGCTCGCCAGCCTCACCCTGATCCCGGCGATCATCTCGCTGATGGGCACCAAGGTCTTCTGGCCGTCCAAGTCGTGGCAGCGCGAGCCGCGCGCGGCCCGCTTCGAGGCCGTGGGCAAGTCCGTGGCGCGCCGCCCCGGCCTGTTCGTGATCGGCTCCGGGCTGCTCATGATCCTGCTCGCGCTCGGCTCGTTCGGCTACAAGCCGACGTTCGCGAGCCAGGAGGACGAGAACTCCAAGAAGGAGTCCCAGGTCGCGCTGCACGCCATGAGCAAGGACCTGCCGGCGGGCAGCACCAACCCGAGCACCGTCCTGATGCGCTCCACCAACGGCGAGAAGCTCCGCGCCGCGGACATGAAGTCCTTCGTCACCGACCTCAAGCAGGTCAAGGGCGTCGGCAGCGCCTCGCGCACCCAGCTCAGCAAGGACGGCACGACCGCCGAGTTCAACGCCGTCCTGACGATGGACCCCAACGGCCGCGAAGCCATGGATGTCGTACGAGGACCGCTGCGCACCGCGGCCCACGAGGCGGCACCGCCGGGCACCGAGACGAAGGTGGGCGGCGTCACGTCGGTGTTCGTCGACATCAACAAGGCCGTCAACCGGGACTTCTCGGTGGTCTTCCCGACGGCGGCCGCGCTCATCATGCTCATCCTCGGCCTGCTGCTGCGCAGCATCGTCGCGCCGATCTATCTGATGGTGTCGGTCGCGCTCGGCTTCGGTGCCACGCTCGGCGCGAGCGTGCTCCTCTTCCAGCAGGTCCAGGGCCAGTCGGGTCTGACGTTCTTCCTGCCCGTCATCATGTATTTGTTCGTGGTCGCCATCGGTACCGACTACAACATCCTGATGGTGGCGCGCCTGCGGGAAGAGGCGAAGGAAGGGCTCGGACCACGCGCGGCCACCGCCAAGAGCATCCAGCACGCGGGCCCGACGGTGGCCGCGGCCGGTGTGATCCTCGCGGGTTCGTTCGCGTCGATGATGCTTGCCAGCGATGTCTCGCTCGCCCAGATCGGGTTCGCGGTCGCCTTCGGCATCGTGATCGGCGCGTTCGTGATGGCGATGTTCTTCACGCCCGCGCTCACCGCCCTGCTCGGGCGGGCCGCGTGGTGGCCGCGCCGCATCACGCCCGAGCGGCCGCAGCAGGGTGTACCGCCGCACGGCGGAGCCCACCAGCAGCCGGTTCCGGCGCAGGGCGGCGGCTCGTACGCCCGGGGTGGCCGGCGGGACTGACCAACCGCCCCGACCCCCCACAAGGTTCGTGCCCCACCGCCTCTCGCGGTGGGGCACGAACCTTGTGGGGGGAATTCCTGTGGGGGGATTTCCGGAGCCGGAGATTCTCGAAGCCGGACGATGTCCGAAGCCGGACTCTCGCCCGCTCCGCCTACTCGGCGATTTTCGTACGGCCGACCCAGCGCAGCTTCAGCGGGTCGGACGCGCCGGATTCCGCGTCGCGCGCGGGCGAAGGGAAGCGGACCGGAGTGTCGATGAACTCGTAGTGCTCATAGCCGTTTCCGAGCCGAATCTTGATCTTCTCCGCGGAGCAGATCACTTCGTTGAGCTCGGCGAGGACGACAGTCCCGGAAAGCGTGCTCGGACCGCCTTCGAGGTGGACGGAGTTCACAGTGATGGCGGAGATGCTGTTGTCGATTCCTCGCATGGGTCACCTCTCGGCTCGGCGCCTCGGACGTGTGAGATTGTTCTGCGGCCGCGCGGGGTTCGGATAGCCCCGCGGCACCCCTCAATAACCCCTATCGCCCTGGCGTTCCCGAGTGGTTACACCCCGACGTGATTCACGATCGCACCGTTGATGGCGCGGGGGCCCGACGCCAGCTCGCTGAACTTCTCCCCGAGGGGCTGGATGACGTTCTTCTCCACCTCGTAGTAACTGGTGAGCGCCGACAGCGGCACCCGGCGCAGGTGCCAGCGCCCCGAAAGGTTGCAGCCGATCGCCGAGTTGGGGGTGAAGTGGCCGGTCAGCCAGCCGTGGTGCGCGCCGTCGAGGGTGTGCTCCAGGCGGAAGTGGTTGAACAGGCTCTGCGCGGTGGTGCGCACCGTCTCGCCCGGGTCCTGCGGCTGCGGGTCGGCCACGCCGAACCAGCACTCGGGCTCTCCGGCGTCCTTGACGTAGGCGTCGTTGAAGCCGAGCCACGGCCAGACGAAGGCGATGTGGCGGGCGTGCGCGGTGCTCACGTCGTCGGCCCGCCGCCCCTCGGGGATCCGGTCGGCGTCGATGTAGAAACGGCCGAGCCAGCTCGGCAGCCACAGGTAGTACGGGTAGGAGCTGTCGTCGGACAGCAGGTAGCTGTTGGCATTCGAGAACAGTTCGTTCCCGGCTATGGGGCGCAGCCGCACCCCGTACTCCGGCAGGCTGAAACGCACGCTGAGGACTTCGAAGAACGACCGTACGTCCTGGAAGTAGGCGGACAACGTGCTATATGCGTCCGCGGTTTCGGCGACGACATCTTTGCGGAAGATCATGAGTTTCTCTCCGGCGTGCTAAGACATGTACGTGAACGCGACTGTAGATCACCAAAAGAGCGCGGTAAACCATGCAGTGGCAAACACGGATACGCCTGCGAGCGCGCGAACTCACCGGCCGTTTCCGGCCGTTCCATGGCTCGATACCGCGATAGTCGGAGCCGGAATCGGCGGCTGCCTCCTGGCATATCGCCTGGCACGTCACAGGGAACGCGCGGGGGAATTCCGCCCCGAGCAGGTGGGCCTCTTCGAGCGCACGCACCGCGTGGGCGGCCGATTGTGGTCGGTGCCGATGGGGGACGGGCTCCACGCCGACCTCGGGGCGATGCGCCTGCACCGCGGCCTCCGCCAGGTCCTCGGCGTCGTCCAGGAGGCGGGCCTCACCTCCGACCTCGTGCCCTTCGACTTCGGACGGCCCGAGAACCCCGTCCACGTACGCGGAACGAGCCTGCGCCAACGCCACTTGACCGACGCCGCGCGACTTCCGTACGACCTGGCGGACGGCGAGCGCGGCCTCGGCCCCGGCGACCTCGTCCTGCGCGCGGCGGACACACTCGTGCCCGGCTTCGGCGAGCTGCGCCGGTCCCACCACGAGGCGCTGGAGCAGGGCGACGCGCGCCGGGCCGCGCGGTCCGCTGCGGAATTCCGGAGCCGGAGCGCCCAAGTGGCCCTGAAGGGCGTCCCGTTGAGGGAGATGACGTACCCCGAAGTCCTGCGGACGGCACTCGGCGCCGAGGCCGTCGCGCTCCTCCACGGCACGGGTGGGTACGACATCGTCGCCGGCGGCGAGAGCGCCGCCGAACAACTCGGCATCCTCTTCCGCACCCCGCCGCACGCCGAGTACGTCACGCTGCGCCACGGCATGCAGAGCCTGCCGCTGGCCCTGTGCGACCGGTTCACGGCGGCGGGCGGCACCCTCCACCTCGGGCACCGGCTGCTGCGCGTCGACCGCGCGACGCCGGGGGACCCGGGGCAGGCGGCGCCGGACGGCACCGCGCCCCCAAGCCCCACCCGCTACCGGCTCACCTTCGCCCTGGAGGACCCCGAAGGCCGCGCCACCGGGCAACACGTCCACATCCACGCGCGCACCGTCGTCCTCGCACTGCCGCAGGGCCCGCTGCTCCGGCTCGACCAGGACGGGCTGCCCTTCACCCCCCGGCTGCGCGCCGACCTGGCCGCCGTCGAGGCCGTGCCCGCGCACAAGCTCTTCCTGCTGTACCGGACGGCCTGGTGGGAGCGGCTCGGCATGACGCGCGGGCGCGCCACCACGGACCTGCCGCTGCGGCAGCTCTGGTACGGCGGCACCTGCACGCCCCCGGGCCCCGCCCGCCGCGACGGCCCCGCGCTGCTGCTCGCCGCCTACCCGAGCGGTCCCGCCACCAGGACGTGGGACGCCGTGCGCGGGCGGCCCGGCGCCATGGCGGAGTACGCCCACCGCCTCCTCGCGCGGATGCACGGCCTGCCGCACCTGGAGGCCCCGCTGTCCGCCCTCGTACAGGACTGGAACACGGCGCCGCACGACGGTGCGTGGCACGTGTGGCGCCCGGGGTACGACCCTGACGTCGTCGGGCCCCGCGTCCGCACCCCGCTGCCCGGCGAGGCCGTGCACATCGTCAGCGACTGCTGGACGGCCGACCCCGGCTCGGTCGAAGGGGTCGTCGCCGACGCGGAAGCGGTGCTCGGGGAGCACCTGGGGTGCGGGCGGCCGCCGTCGCCGCGGGCGCCTACCACAAGGTAGATTCGGTTTACAGGATTCAACGTGGTGTGTGTGAGGTGTGGTGGCATGGCCGGCTTGACGGCGGGGAAGATTCTGCGGTTCGACGAGGTCCGTGGGTACGGATTCATCGCCCCCGAGGTGGGCGACGAGGACGTGTTCATGCACGCGAACGACCTGGTGGACGAGAAGTACCTCTACCAGGAGGGCAGCGAGGTCGAGTTCTTCATGGAGATGGGGGAGAAGGGGCCCAAGGCCTCCCACATCCGCCTGGTCCATCAGTCGACCTCGCACCAACTGCCGCGCGGCGGCCTGGCGGCGCGGACTGTGTCTGCCCCGTCCGCCCCGGACACGGAGCGGCCCGCCCCGGCGACCGACGACTTCACCCGGGACCTGACGGAGGCCCTGCTCGACTCCGTGGGTTCGCTGACGGGTGATCAGATCAAGCAGGTGCGGGCGTGCGTGGTCGACCTGGCACGGGCGCGGGGCTGGGTCACCTCGTAACGGAGCCGACCCCCCATGGAGCAGCGGGCACCTGGTAAGCAGCGGGGCACCTTGTAAGAGGAGCGGTGACGATGACTGGAACCGGCAGGGACTTCGACATCCGCGACCACCGCGGCGAAGGCGTCCTGAACGCGGAGCAGGACGGCGAAGTCGTCGGCCAGATCGCGTACTTCACGCTCGGCGCCCCCGAGCCCGCGCTCGTGCCCGTGCACACCGAGGTGCCCTCGGCACACGCGGGCCGTGGCATCGCGGGCGCCCTCGCGCGGGAGCTGTACGCGACGGCAGCCCGCGAGGGCCTCGCCGTCGTGCCGCTGTGTCCGTACGTCGCCAAGTGGGCCGAACGCCACCCGGACGAAGCGCCGGTCCCGCCCGGCCCGCTCGTCGAGGCCGCCCTCGCCAAGGCCAAGGAGGACCCCTCGGCATGGTGACGCTGGCGCTGCTGCACACCTCGCCCGTGCACGTGCCCGTCTTCGACGCGCTGCGCGACGCGGACCACCCGGGGCTCGCGCTGCGGCACGTCGTCCACGAGGACCTGCTCGCCCGCGCCCGCGCCGAGGGCCCCGACGCCGTCGCGGACGACGTCCGGGCCGCGCTCGCCGAAGCCGCGGCCGGGGACGGGGCCGAGGGCGGGGGCGCGGACGCCGTCCTGTGCACCTGCTCGACCATCGGCGGTGTCGCCGAGTCCCACGCCGCCGCCGTGTGCGTGCCCGTGCTCCGGGTCGACCGCCCGATGGCGGCCGCGGCGGTGCGGGCGGGCTCGTCCGTCGCCGTCGTCGCCACGGTCGCCTCGACGCTGGAGCCGACCCGCGCCCTGGTGGCGGAGGAGGCAGCCCGCGCCGGCCGCCCCGTCGACGTGCGCACCGTCCTGGTGGACGGCGCCTGGGAGCGGTTCGAGGCAGGGGACCGGGAGGAGTTCCTGCGGCTCGTCGTGGATGCCGTGGAGGCAGTCGCCGGTTCGGTCGACGCCGTCGTCCTCGCGCAGGCGTCCATGGCCGACGCCGCCGACCGCGTGTCCGCCGCCGTGCCCGTGCTCGCCAGCCCCCGCACGGGCCTGCGCGAGGCCGCCCGCCTGTGCGAGCCGTCGCAGCCGGGACCGGTGGTGGATCAACCGCGGCCGGAACCCGTGGTGGATCAACCCCGGGCATGAGGCGCCCCGCCGATCGTCCGGCCTAGGGTTCGACCATGACCTCACCCGAAGAAGCCGTGATCAGTCCGACGGGATGGGTGGCCGAACAGGCCCGTCTCTACGAGGAGTCGGGCGGCACCAAGGGCACCACCATCCAGGGCGCCCCCTGCCTCCTGCTCGACTACCGCGGGCGCCGCACGGGGCAGTTGCGGCGCACCGTCCTCATCTACGGCCGCGACGGCGACGACTACCTGATCGTGGCGTCCAACGGCGGCGCCGACGAGCACCCGCTGTGGTACGTCAACCTGCGCGACGAGCCGGACGTCCGGCTGCGCGTGGGCACCGAGCGGTTCGAGGCCCGCGCCGAGACCCTTTCGGCCGAGGACAAGGAACGCGTCTGGCCGCATCTCGTCGACGTCTTCGGCCGGTACGCCGACTACCAGCGCAAGACCGAACGCGACATCCCCGTCGTACGCCTCAGCCGTACCAAGGGCTGATCGCGCGGCCACGGACGAACGGCGGGTCCACCTGTCGCGATCAGCGGACGCGTGGACTCGCCGGGCGTGGGCACGCGAGACGGGAGAGAGTGGAAACGGCCGCCCGGCTTGCACGGCCGCCCGGCGAACACGGGCGCATGTCGCCCCGGCCCACGCCGTCCCAGGCGCCTCCCCACCTCCGACCCGCTGGAGGAACCATGACCAACCCGTTCCCCGACCCCGTACCGCCCGGCCCCACCCCGGGCCCCACGCCAGGACCCGGCCCGGCCCCCGACCCCGGAGGGCCCCCGCGCCCGATCCCGGACCCGGTGCCGCTGCCCGAACCCTCGCCGTCCCCGGTGCCGAAGCCGCCGGGCCCGGACCCCGTGCCGTCGCCGGAGCCCGAGCCGTCACCCATGGGGCGGCCCAGGCCGCTGCGCGGCTAGCGGGACCGCCCCCGAGTGGGGGAACGCCCGTTACGCGGAGACCTCGGACCGGTCCCCGCCCCACAGCGTGTGGAACGAACCCTCCCGGTCCGTGCGCCGGTAGGTGTGCGCCCCGAAGTAGTCCCGCTGGCCCTGGGTGAGCGCGGCCGGCAGCCGGTCGGCGCGCAGCGCGTCGTAGTACGCGAGGGCCGCGGCGAAGCCCGGAGCGGGCACGCCCTGGCGGGTCGCGGCGACGAGCACGGCACGCCAGTCGTCCTGCGCCTCGCCGATCTCCCGCGCGAAACCGTCGTCGGCGAGCAGGCTCGGCAGGTCCGCGCGGGCGTCGTAGGCGGCCCGGATGCGGTCGAGGAACGCGGCCCGGATGATGCAGCCGCCGCGCCAGATCGCCGAGACCTGGCCCAGGTCGATGTCCCACCCGTACTCGTCGCTGCCCGCCGCGATCTCGTGGAAGCCCTGCGTGTACGACACGATCTTGGAGGCGTACAGCGCCTGCTCGACCTGGTCGGCGAACGCGGCGGCCTCCTCCTTCGCGAGCGGCTCCGCCTTCGGGCCCGCGAGCCCGCGGGAGGCGTCGCGCAGGTCCTTGTGACCGGACAGCGAGCGGGCGAACACCGCCTCCGCGATGCCCGACACCGGCACGCCCAGGTCGAGGGCGATCTGCACGGTCCAGCGGCCGGTGCCCTTCTGCTCCGCCTGGTCCTGGACGACGTCCACGAACGGCTCGCCGGTCGCGGCGTCGACGTGCGCGAGGACCTCGGCGGTGATCTCGATGAGGTAGGAGTCGAGGCGGCCGGTGTTCCAGGTGCGGAAGATGTCCGCGATCTCGGCGGGGCTGTATCCGGCCACCTCGCGGAGCAACTGGTACGCCTCGGCGATGAGCTGCATGTCCGCGTACTCGATGCCGTTGTGCACCATCTTCACGAAGTGACCGGCGCCGTCCGGGCCGATGTGCGCCGTGCAGGGGCTGCCGTCCGCGGCCTTCGCGGAGATCTTCTCCAGCATCGGGCCGAGCGCGTCGTACGACTCCTTGGAGCCGCCCGGCATGATGCTCGGGCCGTTCAGGGCGCCCTCCTCGCCGCCGGACACGCCGGTGCCGACGAAGTGGATGCCCTGCTCGCGCAGCTCGCGCTCGCGCCGCCGGGTGTCCGCGAAGTGCGCGTTGCCGCCGTCCACGATCATGTCGCCCGGCTCAAGGAGCGGCGCGAACTCCTTGATGACGGCGTCCGTCGGCTCACCCGCCTTGACCATGACGACCAGGCGGCGCGGGCGCTCCAGGGCGGCGACGAAGTCCTCGGCGGTCTCGGCGAGGACGAACTCGCCCTCGTCGCCGAACTCGTCCACGAGGGCGCGGGCCTTCGCCGCCGTGCGGTTGTGCACCGCGACCGTATAGCCGTTGCGGGCGAAATTCCGGGCGAGGTTGCGCCCCATCACGGCGAGGCCCGTGACACCGATCTGCGCTGAAGCACTCATGCTCTGGCTCCTGAGTTCCTGGGAAATCCGAAGTACCGCATCAAGGCGCCAGTATCACCCCGCGGCGTACCGTGACTTCCCGACACCCTGTCCGAAGAAGGAGCAGCGCGTGCCCCACTTCGACCTGCCTCTTGAGGAACTCCGCCGATACCGACCGGAATTGCCGGAGCCGGAGGATTTCGACGGGTTCTGGGAGAAGACTCTTTCGGCGGCCCGCGCGCACGACCTGGACGCCCGGTTCGCGCGTGTCGAGACGGCGCTCGCGACCGTCGAGGTCTTCGACGTGACGTACGCGGGATTCGAGGGGCAACCGGTCAAGGGGTGGCTGATCGTCCCGGCGGGCGCGGAGGGGCCGCTGCCCGCCGTCGTCGAGTACATCGGGTACGGGGGCGGGCGCGGGCTTCCGCACGAGCGGCTGCTGTGGTCGGCGGCCGGGTTCGCGCACTTCGTGATGGACACGCGGGGGCAGGGCGCCGGCGGCACGGGCGCGGGGGACACCCCGGACCCGGTGGGCAGCGGCCCGGCGCACCCGGGCTACATGACGCGCGGCATCGAGGACCCGCACGACTACTACTACCGGCGCGTGTTCACCGACGCCGTGCGCGCCGTCGAGGCCGCCCGCGCCCACCCGCTGGTGGATTCCGCGCGCGTCGCCGCGGTCGGCGGCAGCCAGGGCGGCGGCATCACGCTGGCCGTCGGCGGTCTGGTGCCCGACCTCGCGGCGATCGCCCCCGACGTGCCGTTCCTGTGTGACTTCCCGCGCGCCGCCACGCTCTCCGGACGGCTGCCGTACCTGGAGATCGGCCAGTACCTGCGGACCCGGCGCGGCCTGGAGGAGCGGGTGTTCCGCACCCTTTCGTACTTCGACGGCGTGCACTTCGCCGCCCGCGGGCGTGCGCCCGCGCTGTTCTCGGCGGCGCTCCAGGACGAGACCTGCCCGCCGTCGACCGTTTTCGCCGCCTTCAATGCCTATGCGGGTTCGGAAAGGTCCATGGAGGTGTACTCCTTCAACGACCATGAGGGCGGCGGCGCTTATCAGAAGGATGTGCAACTGCGGTGGCTTCCGGGGCATTTGGGAAACCGATGAAGAACTGACGGGCGAACGGGCCTGTCTCCGGCGCGCGACCGGCGCGCAAGCGGCTCCGCGGTGACCTGTTCAACTCCCCCTCGGCGCCCCGCTCTTGTCACATCCATGGCCGACCGGATAACTTGCGGGCTGTCCTGTGGCTGACGTGTGGCCGATTGTTTCCATGTGTCGACGTGTGTCTGAGGGGGCTTTCATGGCCTTACGAGGCCGGCATCGCCGGTACCAGCCGAGCCGCATCAACCGTGCCTCGCTCACGGTCACCGCGGGCGGCGCCGGACTCGCCCTCCCGCTGATCTCGGCGGGCACGGGCCACGCCGCGGACGTGGACACCTGGAACAAGGTCGCGGCCTGCGAGTCCACCAACAACTGGAGCATCAACACCGGCAACGGCTTCTACGGCGGCCTCCAGTTCACCCAGTCCACCTGGGAGGCCTACGGCGGCACGGCCTACGCGTCGCGCGCCGACCTGGCCACCAAGGACCAGCAGATCGCCGTCGCCGAGAAGGTGCTCGACGGGCAGGGCCCCGGCGCCTGGCCGGTGTGCTCCCAGCGCGCGGGCCTCACCCGCGGCGGCGACAGCCCCGACATCAGGCCCGCCACCGCGCCGCAGACCAAGAAGTCGACCGGCGAGGCGAAGACCGACGGCGCGCCGAAGGCGCCCAAGCGCACGGTGCGCGACGTCAAGCCCGAAGTGACGCCGCAGTCCACCGCGGGCACCGCCCGGATGTACACGGTCGTCCGCGGCGACACCCTCTCCGGCATCGCCGAGGAGCGCCGTGTCAACGGCGGCTGGCCGCGGCTCTACGAGAACAACCGCCGCACCATCGGCGGCGACCCGGACTTCATCTCACCGGGACAGCGGCTCTCGCTGCGCGGCGCGGAGAAGGGCAAGGAGCCCGTCCGCCCGCCGGAGCGCCGCACCCCGCCCGAGCGCGAGAAGCGCCCGGAGAAGCGGCCCGTGCAGCACGACGAGAAGAAGCCCGAGCGGAAGCCGGAGCACAAGCCCGAGCGGACGAAGCCCCCGGCCAAGGAGTCCAAGCCCGCGCCGAAGCCCCAGCCGAAGCGCGACACCGCGCCCGCGGGACGGCAGCGCGCCGAGGCAGCGGGATCGTCGTCCGGGGCGACCGCGCCGGTCACGGCCGGCATCGGCACGCCGTACCACGCGACGGGCAGCTCCTGGTCGAAGGGCTACCACACGGGCGTCGACTTCCCGGTGCCCACCGGCACCTCCGTGAAGGCGGTCGCCGCGGGCACCGTCGTCTCGTCGGGCTGGGGTGGCAGTTACGGCTACGAGATCGTCATCCGGCACACCGACGGCAAGTACTCGCAGTACGGCCATCTGTCGGCGCTCACGGTGAAGGCCGGGCAGAAGGTCGGCGCGGGCCAGCGCATCGCCCGCTCCGGTTCGACGGGCAACAGCTCGGGCCCGCACCTGCACTTCGAGATCCGCACAGGTCCGGGCTTCGGCTCGGACGTCGACCCGCTGGCCTATCTGCGGGGGCGCGGGGTCCGTATCTGAGGTCAGGACACGCTGTGTTGCGGGAACGCCTTCTTCACCAAGGGCTGCAGCGGAAGCCCGGTGAGGCCGTCGGTGACCAGGTGCTGCTCCGGCGCGCCCGGTTCGCCGGGCAGCGGGCGCCCGCCGGGCCCGGCCAGGTCACGCTCGTCGTGGGCGGGCCTGCGCTGCTCGGTGACCGGGGTGTCCTCGGCCGCGCGGGTGGCGGACGACGCGGCCGCGACATCGCGGGCGTCGAGGCCGTCACGGCCTTCGAAGGCGTCGACGCCTTCGAGGGTCAGGGCCGGGGTGCCGGTCGCTGCGGGCTGTTCGGCGGCCACCGCGGGCGCGTCGGTCGCGTGCGCCGCGCCGATACGTTCCGTCGTCAGCAGGATCAGCCCGCCCGCCGCGACGACACCGCAGGCCAGCGCGACCGCCGTGCCCGCGGTGCCGTAGCGGAAGGATTCTCCGAACAGGGTGAGCCCGACCGCGGCCGCGATCACCGGGTTCACGACGGTCACCGCGGACAGCGGCGCCGCGAGACCCGCGCCCCGGTAGGAGGCCTGCGAAAGGAGCAGCCCGGTCACGGCGAGCACCGCGATGACCGCGAGGCTCGGGACCTGCCGCGTGAGCGGCTCGTTCGCGTCCCAGTCCACCGCGACCGTCTTGGTGAACACCGAGGAGATACCGAAGGCGATGCCCGCCGCCGTGGCGAGCAGCATGCTGCGCACCGCGGGGTGCCGGTGGACGGCGTGCGCGAGGAGCATCAGTACGACGACCGCGCTGCCCGTGGCGAGTCCGAGTGCGACGCGCTCGGTGTCGGCGAGCGACCGCGAGGTGGTGGCCTGCGTCAGGGACAGGAGTCCCACGAGGCCGACCGTCGCCATGATGGCGCCGCGCCACGCGGTGGCGCCCGCCCGGCGCCGTACGAACATCGCGGCCATCGGCAGCGCGAACACGATCGTCAGGGCACCGAGGGGCTGCACCACGCTCAGCGGGCCGAAGGCCAGCGCCACCACGTGCAGCAGGCCGCCGAGGCCGTTGAGGACGACCGCGACCCACCAGGCGCCGTTGCGCAGCGGCGCGTACTGCTGTGCCGCGGTCTTCGCCGCCACCTGCTCCTGGATGATCGCGCCGCCGGCGTAGGCCACGGCGGAGACGAGGGAGAGGACGATGGACAGCGCGAGGGCACTCATGAGGTGCTCCCCGGCGCGTGGCACGACCGGTGGGTGCGGTCGTCGGGGTCCCTGTGCATCCGGTCAGTCCGGTGCGGCGAGCGGTCGGCTTCCATGTTCACCACAATGTCGCGCGGAGCGCTCCAAGTCGTCGTCCCTGAGCAGTCAATCCGTCCTACTACCGATGGAGTACGACCACCTCCGTGTCCTCCCCAGGTCTGGTTACCCCTGAGCTCCAGTGTCCTGCTGTACTGCTCAAGTGACCACTGAAGCGCGGGGCATCGACTGGGAGACCGTCGCGTCCGTCGGGGGATTCTTCGCCCTGAGGACGGGGGAGACGGGAGAAACGCCTGGTGAGGGACGTGTGCCGTTGGCTCGTGTCTACGAAGGCGATGACACGGTCGCCGAGGGTGTCCGTCGAAGTACTCAACGTGACGTCGATCGGGACCCGCTGGGCTTCCGCGTCGCCAAGGTCGGTGCCCGCCTCGGCGCCCCCGAGGTGCGCGTCGCCGCGTCCGTCGCGCAGCTCGGTCTCGCCGCCCGGCTGTGGTCCCTCGCGCTCGGCCCGGCCGCGCTGTTCGGGCGGGTGCCGGACCTTGACCCGGCGCGGCTGCTGTGGGACGCCGACGGCACCTCGCCGGACGACCTGTGGCTCACCGGCGGGCGTACGTACCCCGCCGACGCCGCCCGCATCCACGACATCGTGCAGGACGGCCACCTCGCGCCGCTCGCCCGCGCCCTGCGCGCCCGCTTCCCGATCTCCCCGGCGCTGCTGCGCGGCAACGCGGGATCGGCCCTCGCGGGTGCGGCCCGTGAACTGCACGCCTGGGCCGCGCGCACCGGCCGGCCCGACGTGGGGGAGCGGGCCCTGGGCCTCGCCGCCGAACTCTTCGCCCACCCCGCGCTGCAGTCCACCGGCACCCTCGACAAGGCCGCGTTCCGGCGCCGCAGCTGCTGCCTCTACTACCGCTGCCCGAACGGCGGCCTGTGCGGCGACTGCTGTTTCGACCGGCCGCCGCAGCGGTCTTCCCACCGGGCGGCGTCTGGGTGACCATGAGGGAGCCGGCCGACGAGGGGGGCTCCGCTCGTGAAAGTGGGACTGCTCACCCGCGAGTATCCGCCGGACGTCTACGGCGGCGCGGGTGTCCATGTCGAGTTCCTGGCACGGGAGTTGGGCTCGCTGACCGAGCTCGCCGTGCACTGCTGGGGCGAGGGCGAGGCGGACGGCGTCGTCCGCCACCGCGCCTGGGCCGACCTCGACACCGCCAACGACGCGCTGCGCACCCTGTCCGTGGACCTGTCCATGGCGGCCGCCCTCGAAGGCCGCGACCTGGTCCACTCCCACACCTGGTACGCCAACCTCGCAGGCCACGTCGGCAAGCTCCTGCACGGCATCCCGCACGTCATGACCTCGCACTCCCTCGAGCCGCTGCGCCCCTGGAAGTCCGAGCAGCTCGGCGGCGGATACGCCCTCTCCAGCTGGGCCGAACGCACCGCCATCGAGGCCGCCGACGCCGTCATCGCCGTCTCCCGCGGCATGCGCGAGGACATCCTCGCCTGCTACCCGGCCGTCGACCCGGCACGCGTGCACGTCGTCCACAACGGCATCGACACCGACCTGTACCGGCCCGACCCCGGCACCAGCGCCCTGCACCGCCACGGCATCGACACCAGCCGCCCCTACGTCCTCTTCGTCGGCCGCATCACCCGCCAGAAGGGCGTGCCCCATCTGCTGCGCGCCGCACGCCAGTTGGACCCGGGCATCCAGCTCGTACTGTGCGCGGGAGCCCCCGACACCGCCGAGATCGACCGGGAGTTCCGCACCCTCTTCGAGGAGCTCGGCCACACGCGTGACGGGGTCACCTGGATCCCGCGCATGCTGCCGCGCCCCGAGGTCATCCAACTCCTCACGCACGCCGCGGTGTTCGTCTGCCCTTCGGTGTACGAGCCGCTCGGCATCGTGAACCTGGAGGCCATGGCGTGCGGCACCGCCGTCGTCGCCTCCCGCGTCGGCGGCATCCCGGAAGTGGTGTCGGACGGCACGACGGGCCTGCTCGTGCCGTACGACGCGGGGCAGCCGGAGCGCTTCGAGCACGATCTCGCCGTGCTCCTGAACCACCTGGCCGCCGACCCGCGCCGGGCGGGCGCCATGGGCACGGCCGGGCGGCACCGCGCGGTGCGCGAGTTCGGCTGGGGCGCGGTGGCCCGGCGCACGCTCGATGTGTACGAGTCGGTCATGGAGTTACGCAAGAACTGACGGACAGCGGCAGGGGGCGGCCATGCGCGGTGGACCTTCGGTGCTCGGGATCGTTCTGGCCGGCGGTGAGGGCAAACGGCTGATGCCGCTCACGGCCGACCGGGCGAAACCGGCGGTGACCTTCGGCGGGACGTACCGCCTCGTCGACTTCGTGCTCTCCAACCTCGTCAACGGCGACATCCTGCGCATCTGCGTGCTCACGCAGTACAAGTCGCACTCCCTCGACCGGCACGTCTCCACCACCTGGCGGATGTCCAGCCTGCTCGGCAACTACGTCACTCCCGTCCCCGCCCAGCAGCGCCTCGGCCCGCGCTGGTACCTGGGCAGCGCCGACGCGATCCTGCAGTCCCTGAACCTCGTGCACGACGAACAGCCCGACTACATCGCGGTGTTCGGCGCCGACCACGTCTACCGCATGGATCCGCGGCACATGCTGGCGCAGCACATCGAGTCCGGCGCGGGCGTCACGGTCGCCGGGATCCGGGTGCCGCGCGCGGACGCCTCGCAGTTCGGCATCATCACCCCGGCCGGGGACGGCACCCGCGTGGAGAGCTTCCTGGAGAAACCGTCAAGCCCGCCCGGTCTGCCGGGCTCGCCGAACCAGGTGTTCGCCTCCATGGGCAACTACGTCTTCACGACCAAGGCGCTGGTCGACGCGCTGCAACGGGACGCCGAGGACCCGGACTCCGTGCACGACATGGGCGGCTCGATCCTGCCGTCCCTCACCGAGCGCGGTGTCGCGCAGGTCTACGACTTCGCCGACAACCACGTCCCCGGCGAGACCACCCGCGACCACGGCTACTGGCGCGACGTCGGCACCCTGGACGCGTACTACGAAGCGCACATGGACCTGATCTCCGACAACCCCGTCTTCAACCTCGACAACCGCCGCTGGCCCATCTACACCCACGCGGGCCAGCTCCCGCCCGCCAAGTTCTGCGCGGGCGGCATCGCGAGCGAGTCCGTCGTCAGCCCCGGCTGCGTCATCCGCGGCCAGGTCACCCGGTCCGTCCTGTCACCCGGGGTGAGCATCGGCGAGGGCGCCGTCGTCCAGGGCTCGGTGCTGCACGACAACGTGCGCGTCGGCCGCGGCGCCGTGGTGCGCGGCGCCGTCCTCGACAAGAACGTCGACGTCCCGCCCGGCGCCACGATCGGCGTGAACCCGGAGCGGGACGAGGAGCTGTACACGGTGTCGAAGGGCGGGGTGATCGCGCTGGGCAAGGGGCAGCGGGTGGCGCTCGACGGCACGTCGCCCACGTACCCCTAGGGAATCCGTCACGTACTTCTAGAGCACCCGCTTCCCTTCGTACTTCTAGAGCACCCGCCTCCTGCGCCCCAGCCACGTCTGCGCCACCACGACCACCGCCAGGAACCCGCCGCTGACGACCTGTTGGTAGGCGGAGTCCAGGGAGCCGATCTGGTTGATGACGTTCTGGATGACCTTCAACAGGAGTACGCCGACGAGGGAGCCGCTGAGGAAGCCGAAGCCGCCGGACAGGAGCGTGCCGCCGATGACGACGGCGGAGATCGCCTCCAGCTCCATGCCGGAGCCGAGGATGGTCACGCCGGACGCCAGCCAGGCCGCGTTCAGCGCGCCCGCGAGGCCCGCGCACAGGCCGGACAGGGTGTAGACGGCCGTCTTCGTGCGGGCCACGGGCACGCCCATCAGGGCCGCCGCGTCCTCGTTGCCGCCGACCGCGTACACGTACTGCCCGAAACGGCTGCGCCGCAGCACGACGGCACCGGCCACGAACAGACCGACCGTGATCCACACCGGCGCGCCGATGCCGAGCAGCTTGCCCTGCCCGAGCGTCGCGAAGAACGAGCCCTTGTCGACGAGATACGTCTTGGAGCCCTCGTCGGTGACGGCGAGCAGGATGCCGCGCGCGCCGAGCAGCGCCGCCAGCGTCACGATGAAAGGGGCGAGCCGGGAGCGGGCGATGAGCAGGCCGTTCACGAAGCCGATGAGCGCGCACACCCCCAGCGGAAGCAGCAGCGCCACCGCCGTGCCGTACTGCGAGCCCCACGCCGCGAGCACGCCGCCGAGCGCGAACAGCGAGCCCACCGACAGATCGATGCCGCCCGTGACGATCACGAACGTCATGCCGAGGGCGACGACGGCGAGGAACGCCGAGGACACCGCCATGTTCTGCATGTTGTCGGTCGTCATGAACGTGTCGAAGGACAGCCAGGCGGCGAGGACGGCGATCACCAGGGTGACCAGGGCGCCGTGCTGCTGGGCCAGCGCGCTGAGGCGCTCCGAACGCGTCGCGCCGAGCGGTTCGTCCTCGGTGACCGTGTTCATGGGGCGCACCGGGCTCTCCGTGTCGACCGTCATCGCCTCCCCCTCTCGCGTGCCGCGTACACGGCCAGGATGATCACCACGGCCTGCGCGATCTGCGTCCACGACGGCGGCAGGTCGTGCTTGATGAGCGTGGCCGTGAGCAACTGGATGAGGACGGCGCCCGCCACCGTGCCGCCGATACGCACGCGCCCGCCGCTGAGCGGGGTGCCGCCGACGACGACCGCGGTGATCGCGGACAGCTCCATCAGGTTGCCGAGCGACGTCGGGTCGCTCGCGGTCAGGCGCGCGGTCGCGAGGACGCCCGCGATCGCGGCCAGGGCGCCGGAACAGACGTACACAAGAATGAGGACACGCCGCACCGGCAGACCGGCGAGCTTGGCCGCCGGGCGGCTGTCGCCGATCGCGAGGAGCTGGCGGCCGAAGGTCGTGCGGCGTACGACGAACGCGACGAGCAGCGCGAGCGCCACCGCGATCAGCACCAGGTAGGGGATGCCGAGCAGGTCCCCGGAGCCGAGCGAGGCCATGGTGGGGTCGTGGACGTCCTTGAGCTGGGGGAGCAGGACCTGGGCGAGGCCGCGGCCCGCCACCATCAAGGCGAGCGTGGCGACGATGGGCTGGACGCCGATGTAGGCGATCAGCGCCCCGTTCGCGACGCCGACGGCGGCGCCGCCGAGCACGGCGACGAGCAGCGCGATCCACATGCCGTAGCCGAGATACAGGGAGAGCAGGGACGTGGAGAGCGCCATCACCGAGCCGACCGACAGGTCCACGCCCTCGCTGCCGATCGCGAGGGCCATGCCGAGCGCCACGATGAGGACGGGCGCCACCTGGACGGCCTGCGTGCGGAAGTTCTCGGCGGACAGGAAGTGCGGGGTGATGGCGATGTTCACCAGGAGCAGGACGGCGACGCCCAGATGGACGCCGTAGTCCTGGAGCAGCCGCAGGAGGCGGTCGCGGTCGAGGCGGGTGCGGCCGCCGAGGCCGATGTCAGTCATCGTCACCTCCAGAGGTGGCGGGGGTCGTGGCCTGTGCGGCGGGCGCGGCCGCGATCGCGCGCATCAGTCGGTCCTCCGTGACGGCGTCGCCGGTGAGTTCCTCGACGACCGCGCCGTCCTTGAGGACCACCACGCGGTCGCTGCCCTCGATCAGCTCCTCCATGTCGGAGGAGATCAGGAGCACGCCGAGGCCGTCGTCGGCCAACTCGTCGATGAGCTTCTGCACTTCGGCCTTCGCGCCGACGTCGATGCCGCGCGTCGGCTCGTCCAGGAGCAGCACCTTCGGGTTCATGGCGAGCCAGCGGGCGAGGAGCACCTTCTGCTGGTTGCCGCCGGAGAGCTCGCCGACCTTCTGGTGCGGCCCGGACGCCTTGATGCGCAGGCGCTTCATGAAGGTGTCGACGACGCGGTCGATGCGCGCCTCGTCGACCAGGCCGAAGCGGGACAGGCCCGGCAGCGCGGCGAGCGCGATGTTCTCGCGCACCGAGAGGCCCGGCACGATGCCCTCGGCCTTGCGGTCCTCGGGCAGCAGGCTCACGCCCGCGCGGATGGCGGCGGGCGTGGAGCCGGTGCGCACCGGCACCCCGGCGATCACCACCCGGCCCGAGTCCGGCGGCAGCGCCCCGGCGATGGCCTTCGCGGTCTCGCTGCGGCCCGAGCCGAGCAGCCCGCCGAGCCCGACGACCTCCCCGGGCCGGATCGTCAGGGACACCCCGTCGAGCTGGTGCCGGACCGTCAACCCCGTTGCCTCCAAGACGGGTTGGGCCTCGGTGTCGTGGTTCCCGCTGAACTTCGTCAGACCTTCCTCGCGTACGTCGCCGATCTCACGGCCGAGCATCAGCGCGACCAGACGCAGCCGGTCGAGCTCGGCGATCGGGCCGGTGTGCACGGCCTTGCCGTCCCGCAGCACGGTGACGGTGTCGCACACCTCGTACAGCTCGTCGAGGCGGTGACTCACGTAGATCACCGCGATGCCGCGCCCGCGCAGCATCCGGATCACGCCGAACAGCGTGGCCACCTCGCGCGGTTCGAGGGACGACGTCGGCTCGTCCATGATGACGACGCGCGCGTCGACCGACACCGCGCGGGCGAGCGCGACCATCTGCTGGGCGCCGACGCCGAGTTCGCGCAAGGGGCGGCGTACGTCGACCCGCACGCCGAGGCCGCGCAGGGCCTCCTGTGCCTCGCGGTGCATCCGGCGGAAGTCGATCAGGCCGAGGCGGCCGCGCGGCTCCCGGCCGAGGAAGAGGTTGCGGGCCACGCTCATCAGCGGGACCAGGTTCACTTCCTGGTAGATGGTGGAGATGCCCGCGTGCTGGGCCTGGAGGGGCGTGGCGAAGCGGACGGCCGAGCCGTCGTACCGCACCTCGCCCTCGCCCGCCTTGTACACGCCGGTGAGGACCTTGATGAGCGTGGACTTGCCCGCGCCGTTCTCCCCGATCAGCGCGTGCACCTCGCCCGCGCGGGCCGTGAAGTCGACGCCGTCCAGGGCGCGTACGCCCGGGAAGGACTTGCCGAGCCCCGACACCGAGAGCATGGCGGGCCCTGCCACCGGCGGGGCGCCGGATCCCGTCACCGGCAGCACGTCAGTACGCCTTGCCGAGGTCCGACTCCGCGTTGTCCTTGGTGTAGGCGCTGTCCTTGATGACGATGTCCTGGGCGACCTTGCCGCCCTTGGTGAAGGTGTCCAGGGTCTGGAAGGCGAGCGGTCCGAAGCGCGGGTTGGACTCGATGACGCCGTCGATCCAGCCGTCGACGATGCCGCGCACGGCGTTCTTCGTGCCGTCGATCGTCACGATCTTCACGTCACCGGCCTTCTTGCCCGCGCCCTTGAGTGCGCCGACCGCGCCGAGGCCCATCTCGTCGTTCTCGGCGTAGATCCCGTCGATGCCCGGCTTGGACTGGATGAGCTGCTCGGTGACCTGCTGGCCCTTCTCCCGCGCGAACTCGCCCGTCTGCTTGAAGACGACCTTCAGATCCGGGGCCTTCTTCTCGATCTGCTCCTCGAAGCCCTTGGTGCGGTCGGTGGTGACGTTGTTGCCCGCCGCGCCGAGGAGGATCGCGACCTCGCCCTTGCCGCCCGTCGCCGCGATCATGCGGTCGGCGGCGCGGCGGCCCTGCTCGACGAAGTCCGAGCCGATGAAGCTCACATAGTCCTTGCAGGCGGCCGCGTTGATCTTGCGGTCGATGGTGACGATCGGGATGTGCTTGGCCTTGGCCTGGCGCAGCACCGGCTCCCAGCCGTCGGAGTTCAGCGGGGCGATGACGAGCAGGTCGGCGCCCTTGGCGATGAGGTCCTGGACGTCGCTGATCTGCTTGGAGAACTGCGACTGGGCGTTGGCGGTGAGGAGTTTGACGCCGCGCTTGCCGGCCTCGGCCTTCATGGAGGCCGTCTCGGCGATCCGGAAGGGGTTGGCCTCCTTCTCGGACTGCGAGAAGCCCACGGTCGCGGACTTCAGGTCCAGCTTCTTGGCGCCGTAGTCGCCGATGACGCAGCTCTTGCCGCCGCCGGCGCCGGGCGAGGAGACGACCTGGCCCGCGTCGCCCTCGGCGGCCGAGGACTTGGAGCCGTCGGAGTCGCCGGACTTGTCGTCCTCCGACTTGGCGCATCCCGTGGCGGCGAGCGCGAGGCCCGCGGCGAGGCCGACGGCGAGGAGGGTACTGGCCGACGCGCGGCCCTGAGTACGGCCCGAGGTACGGCGAAGGAAGATGTTCGGCTTCATGGGAGTCCCCAAACGGCACGGCCCCGGCGCACACTGAGAGCGCTCACGGGAAGAACGGGTTTGCGGTCAACTCAGCGGTACGGGGAGCTTTTTACATCGTTGAAAGGGTGCTGTAAACCCTCCGCGCACGCCGCCGGTCGGCGGAGCGGACCGTGCGGCTCCCCGAAATCCGCTGTCCTGGCCGCCCCGCGACTCACCTCCGCCCGAGCGTGCTCTCCCGCTCCACCAGGCGGAATTCCGCGGTGAGTTCATGTCCGCCGGGTGTCTGCGCCCCCTCCAGGCTGCGCAGCAGCGAGGCCACCGCGAGGCGCGCGATCGCCTGCTTGTCCGGGGAGATCGTGGTCAGCGTCACCGCGCCGAACTGCCCCTCCGCGATGTCGTCGAAGCCGACCACCGCCACGTCCCACGGCACCCTCAGGCCCCGCTCGTGCAGGACCCGCATCGCGCCGATCGCGACCAGGTCGTTGTACGCGAACACCGCGTCCGGCCGCACCCCGGAGTCCAGCATCCGCGCCATCGCCTTCGCGCCGTCGTCCCGGTTCCAGCCGCCGACCCCCCCGACCAGGGAGTCCGGCGCGGGGATGCCGGCCTCGGCCAGCTCGGCCCGCCAGCCCTGAAGGCGCAGGTGGGCGGGGCGGTTGGCGGAGTCCGTGCGGGCGCCGAGGTAGGCGATGGAGGAGCGGCCGCGGCCGATGAGGTGGCGTACCGCGACACGTGCGGCGGCGACGTTGTCGATGGCGATGTGGTCGTAGGGGAGGTCGTACTCGCGCTCGCCGAGCAGGACGAGCGGCACGTCGTCGTTGCGGCCGTTGCGGCCGTCCCGGCCGTCGCGGCCCTGGAGGTCCTCCGCCTCCAGCTCCAGCGGGCTGAGGATCAAGCCGTCGATGACACCCGCCCGGAAGCCCTGGCTGACCAGGACCTCCTGCTCGCGGTCGCCCCGGGTGTGGTCGAGCAGGACGGTGAAGTCGTGCGCGGCGGCGGCGTCGATGACGGCTCCGGCCAGCTCCGCGAAATACGGGTTTCCCAGTTCCGGGACGGCGAGCGCGATGATGCCGGTGCGGCCCTTGCGCAGATGGCGCGCCGTCAGGTTCGGGCGGTAGCCCAGCTCGTCGATGGCCTGCTGCACCCGGGCCCGCATCGCCGGGGTGACGTGCTGATACTTGTTCACCACGTTCGAGACGGTCTTGATGGAAACGCCCGCGTGCTCCGCGACATCCTTGAGGCTCACCCGCACGTGCCACTCCTCGCGTCGATGTGCGCCCCGGTGAACGGGGCCTTCCGGCTCGGTCGGCACGGACCCTGGACAGCGCGCCGGAGCCGTGCTGTCATGCCAACTGCCGTTCCTTCCAACGTTGTACAGACTCGTTGTACCGACTGGAGCGACGAGCCGCCACCCTTCCTCGACAAGGAGGATCCGTGCGCCCTAGACGATCCGGAAAGCTCCGGCACCAACTGGCCCTGCTGCTCAGCGCCGCCCTCGTGTTCACCGGGCTCGCCGCCGCGTCCACCGCGACGGCGGCGGGGGACGAGGCGTCCGACCCCGGCGTTCAGGCCCCCGAAGTCCACGGCCTGAAGGGCGAGTACTACACCCAGTCCGCCCCGGGCGCCTTCGACTTCCACGAGCTCAAGGCCACCGGCTTCGACCGGAGCATCGACTTCGACAACCTCGAACCCCGACTGAACTTCGCCACCGGCAGGTCCGACGACGCCACGGTCCGCTGGACCGGCAAGGTCGTCCCGGAGAAGTCCGGCGCCCACACCTTCTCCATGATCGGCGACAACGGCTTCCGGCTGTGGGTCGACGGCAAGCTCGCCATCGACCACTGGGTCGACGACTGGGACCGCGAACAGACCGCGCGGCCCGTCGAGTTGACCGCCGGGAGGGCCTACGACATCAAGGTCGAGTACTTCGAACACTACGGCGGCTCCAACCTCCACCTGCGCTGGACCGAGCCCGGCGGCACCAAGGAAGCCGTCCCGCAGTCCGCCTTCCGCCTCCCCGACGGCTGGGACTACGAAGGCGCCACCGCCGCCACCGTGCAGAAGGACGGCCGCGCCCTGAAGCTGGAGTTCGCCCAGGAACTCAAGGCGCCCCCGGCCGGACTCACCGACCATGTCGAAGCCGTCATCGGCGGCGCCAAGTGGCCGCTGGATTCGGCCAAGTTGGACCCGGCCGATCCGCGCGCCGTACTCGTCACCCTCAAGCAGCCCGTCGTCGGCAACAAGACGGGCACCGCCCGCGGCACCGCCGACCTGCGCTACGACGGCAAGGGCGGTCTGACCGGAGCCGACGGCAAGGAGGTCGGCGCGTTCTGGAGCAGCGGCCCCAACAAGTCCACGTACGAACTGCGCACCAAGTGGGCGGACGACGTCGGCCCCGGCAACGCGCTGCCCGAGTACCCGCGCCCGCAGCTCAAGCGCGCCGACTGGCGCAACCTGAACGGCAGTTGGCAGTTCGCCGCCGCGAAGGCGGGGGAGCAGCCGCCGGTCGGCAAGCAGCTCAAGGAGAAGATCCTCGTCCCCTACCCGGTGGAGTCCCAGCTCTCCGGGCTGCAGCGGCACGAGGACCGCATGTGGTACCGCCGCACCTTCACCGTCCCCGCGGACTGGAAGGTCGACGACGGCAGGAACGGCAAGCGGCTCAAGCTGAACTTCGGCGCCGTCGACTGGCACGCGAAGGTGTACGTCAACGGCACCGAGGTCGCCGAACACAAGGGCGGCTACGACAAGTTCAGCGCCGACGTCACCGACGCGCTCAAGCCCGGCAAGACCCAGGAACTGATCGTCGGCGTGTACGACCCGACGGACTCACCGGGCGGCGAGAACCCGCCGGTCGGCAAGCAGCGCCTGGACCCGTCCGGCATCTGGTACACGCCGTCCTCCGGCATCTGGCAGACGGTGTGGATGGAGCCGGTCGCCCGCGACCACGCCGAATCCCTGAAGATCACCCCCGACGTCAAGACCAAGCAGGTCACCGTGGAGACCACGGGAGTCCGCGCCGGAGTACCCGTGCACGCGGCGGCGTACGAGGGCAAGAAGAAGGTCGCCGAGGCGAGCGGCAGCGCCGGCAAGCCGCTGAAGCTCACCCTGAAGAAGCCGCGCCTGTGGTCGCCCGACGACCCCTTCCTGTACGACCTCAAGGTCACCGTCGGCGGCGGCAAGCGCGCGGATCGGCTGCAGAGCTACTTCGGCATGCGCTCCATCACCGTCGAGAAGATCGACGGCACCCCGCGCACCGTCCTCAACGGCAAGCCCACCTTCCTGATGGCCACCCTCGACCAGGGCTTCTGGCCCGACGGCCTGCACACCGCACCCACCGACGAAGCCCTCGCGTACGACCTGAAGATGCACAAGGAGATGGGCTTCAACTCGGTCCGCAAACACATCAAGGTGGAACCCGACCGGTGGTTCTACTGGGCGGACAAGCTGGGCTTGATGGTGTGGCAGGACATGCCGTCGACGAGCGCGGGACGCACACCGGACACCGCCGCGCGAGCCCAGTTCGAGCGCGAGATGAAGCAGATGATCGACGAGCACTCCAACAGCCCGTCCATCGTCATGTGGGTCACCTTCAACGAGGGCTGGGGCCAGTACGACATGGGCCGCATCGCCGAGCAGGCCAAGGCCTGGGACCCGACACGCCTGGTCAACGGCATGTCCGGGCTCAACCTCGGGGCCGACGGCGGCAAGGGCGACCTCATGGACGAACACGGCTATCCGAGCCCCGCGCTGCCGCCGTCACCGGACGGCAGACGGGCGCTGATCAACGGCGAGTACGGCGGCCTCGGGCTCGCCGTGCCCGGCCACGCCTGGTCCGTCCAGCAGAGCTACGTCGACGTGGACCCGGCCAAGTACACCGAGGAGTACCTCACCAAGCTGCGCGAGGTGCGCGCCCTCGCCTGCAAGGGCGGCAACGGCGCCGTGTACACCCAGATCTCCGATGTGGAAGGGGAGTTGAACGGACTGCTCACCTATGACCGCGCGGTCGTCAAGCCCGATGTGCCGCGGCTGCGCGCCGCGCACGAGTCCCTGATCAAGGACGCTTCGCAGGCGCCTGTGCAGGGTTGTCCCTGATGGTGTGACCTCCTGCGGCCCGGTGGCCTGACGGATTGATGCGCTCCGGTTCGCTCCCTGACGGGCGGGCCGGGGCGCGTCGTCGTGGCCGTGTCCGGCGCGGGCCGGGGAGGCGCAACCCTTGATACGACCCTTGACGAGTACACGCGGCCGCCCGAAGAATGGGCGCGCCCGATGCAGTGACAACGTTGTCCAAGGAGGCGTACCCACCCATGAGATGGAACCGACGGCTGCGCGGCGCGGGGACGGCTGCCGTGGCGGCCGCGCTCCTCGGCGGGGCCCTCGCCGTCCCGTCGGCCGACGCCGCCCCGCGCGGCGAGCGCCTGACCGACCTGGTCAACCCGTTCATCGGCACCGAGAACGAGGGCAACACCTATCCGGGCGCCGCGGTGCCCTTCGGCATGGTGCAGCTCTCGCCCGACACCGGCCACAACACCGGCTACGACCACTCCGACACGCACATCCGCGGCTTCTCCGCCGTGCATCTGTCCGGTGTGGGCTGCGGCCTTGGCGGGGACCTGCCGGTCCTGCCGACGACCGGGGACGTGGCGGAGACGGACTACGCGAAGTACGCGGCGGAGTTCAGCCACGACACGGAGAAGGCGCGCCCCGGCTATTACAAGGTGGGCCTGAAGTCCGGCGTCGACGCCGAGCTGACCGCGACCGAGCGCACCGGCGTACAGCGCTACACCTTTCCGGCCACGGACAAGGCCAACGTCCTGATCAACGCGGGCCAGTCGCTGCACAAGTCGGTCCGCACCGAGGTCGAGATCCTCGACCGCCGCACCGTCCGCACGAAGATCACCGGTAGCGGCTTCTGCCAGGACACCAAGCCGTACACCCTCTACACCGTCACCCGCTTCGACCGGCCGTTCAGCTCCTCCGGGACCTGGAAGGGCGGGACCGTCACCGCGGGCTCCGCGAAGTCCTCGGCGGACGGCGAGCGCAATGGCGCGTACGTCCGCTTCGACACGGCGAAGGACCGCACCGTCGAGGCGACGACCGCGCTCTCGTACGTCGACGCCAGGGGCGCGGCGCTCAACCTCCGTGCGGAGGGCGGGCGTTCCTTCGGCCGCGTCGAGCACGCGGCGCGCGCGAAGTGGGAGGACCGGCTCGACGACGTACGGGCGCAGGGCGGCGGGGAGACGCTGCGGCGCACCTTCTACTCGTCCCTCTACCGCTCGTTCCTCGCGCCGAACATCGGCAGCGACGTGGACGGCCGCTACACCGGCTGGGACCAGAAGACCCACCGCACTGCTGATCACGGGGGATTCACCTACTACCAGAACTGGTCGTTGTGGGACACCTACCGCACCCAGGCCCAGCTTCTCGCCCTGCTCGCGCCGCGCGAGTCCCGCGACATGGCGCTGTCCGTCCTCAGAATCGACGCCGAGAGCGGCTGGCTGCCCAAGTGGGGCTACGGCACCGTCGAGACGAACATCATGACCGGCGACCCGGTCACGCCGTTCCTCACCAACGCCTACCAGCAGGGCCTGTTGAAGGGGACTCCCGGCCTTGAGGAGAAGGCGTACCGCGCGCTGAAGAAGAACGCCGACGGCGTGCCGCCGGCCGACTCCGCGCCGGTGGGCCGCGAGGCCAACAAGGAGTACATCGCCGAAGGTTTCGCGCCCTACATCAAGGGCCGCCCGCACGCCAAGCCGGGCGACTCCGACTACGACCACGGCGCCTCGGCCACGCTGGAGTACGCCCTGTCGGACGCGATGCTCGGGCAGATGGCGCGCGAGCTGGGGCATGAGAGGGACGCGGCCCGCTATGCGGCGCGCGCCCAGAACTACCGGAAGATCTTCGACAGTTCGACCGGGTTCTTCCGCGCCAGGGACAAGGTGGGCGCCTTCACAGGACCGGCCGATCCGGCCAAGAGCGAGGGCTTCCACGAGGGCACGTCCTGGCAGTACCAGTGGCTGGTGCCGCAGGACCTGCCGGGCATGGTGGACCTCATCGGCGGCAAGCAGGCCACGAACGCCCGCCTCGACTCCTTCTTCGCGTACGAGCAGCTCCTGAAGGACCCGGCGAAGACGGCCCGCGAGGTGTGGGTCAACGGCCCGTACGACTACTACAACGCGGACAAGTACAACCCGCAGAACGAGCCCGACCTGATCGCCCCGTACACGTACCTCTCCACCGGCCAGCCGTGGAAGACGACCGACGTGGTGCACGCCGCGCTCACGCTCTTCACGGACACCCCGACCGGCATGACCGGCAACGACGACCTCGGCACCATGTCCGCCTGGAACGTCCTGTCGTCCATCGGGATCTTCCCGGTGCAGCCGGGCACGGACACCTGGGGCCTGTCGACGCCCGTCTTCGAGCGCGTCGACCTCAGCCTGGACCGCCGCTACTACCCGCGCGGACGGCTCACGGTGAAGGCGCCGGGTACGTCGCCGGAGCGGCGGTACGTGCAGTCTGTGAGCGCCGACGGGGCGGACTACGGGCGGACGTATCTGCGTACGGACGACATCCGTGGGATGCGGGAGCTGTCGTTCGCCGTGGGGGACGAGCCGTCGGAGTGGGGAACGTCACCCGAAGCGGCGCCGCCCGTGGTCAGGTGACGGGGCAGCGGTCGTGAGGTGACCTCAGGCGTCCCGTGAGGCCCGCCCTTCCCGGCGATTTCGGGGGAGGGCGGGCCTTAATCTGTTGTTAACTGTACGTAGCTAGATCGTACTTGACCGTAATTATCGGCGAGTGATTGGCTGCTGGCTCCCGTTGCCGAGCGCACGACTGCCCAGCACGCAACTGCCCAGCGCACGACTGCCGATCGCCGACTGCCGACACGAGAGCGAGTCATGACCTCTGAGAGCTCGGACCTGCTCGCCCCGCTCGATCTCGCCTTCTGGAGCATCGAGTCCGCCGCACACCCCATGCACCTGGGGGCCCTGGGCGTCTTCGCCGCGGACTCGCCGTCCGCCGCCGGGCACGCCGCCGACCTGCTCGCCGCCCGCGCCCCCGCCGTCCCGGGCCTGCGCATGCGGATACGGCACGTGCTGCTGCCTCCCGGCGGCGCCGAGCGGCAGCCCGCGCCCGGCTTCGACCCGCTGGACCACGTGCACCTCGCCCCGCCCGCGGCCGACTTCCACGCGGCGGCGGGCGCGCTCATGGAGCGGCCCCTCGACCGGGACCGGCCGCCGTGGGAGGCGCACGTGCTGCCCGCCGCCGACGGGGATTCGTTCGCCGTCCTGTTCAAGTTCCACCACGCCCTCGCCGACGGGCTGCGCGCCCTCACCCTGGCCGCCGGGGTCATGGACCCGGTGGAACTCCCGCCCGCGCGCGAACCCCGCCCCGCCCCCGAGGCGCCGTGGTGGCACGCCCTCGACCCGAGGCGGCTGCCCGGCACCGTCGGCTCCGCCCTCTCCGGGGCCCGCTCCGCCGCCACCGACGTCGGCCGTGCGCTCGACATCGGCGCGTCCGTGGCGCGGGCGACCTGGGGCGTGCGGTCCTGCGACGCCCTCACCTCCCGGCCCACCGGCAGCCGCCGCACCGCGGGCATCGCCCTTGACCTGGACGACGTGCACCGCGTGCGCAAGACGGCCGGCGGCACCGTCAACGACGTACTGATCGCCGTGGTCGCCGGGGCGCTGCGGCGCTGGCTCGACGAACGCGGCGACAGCAGCGACGGCGTCGCCCCGCGCGCCCTCGTCCCCGTCTCGCGGCGCCGCCCGCGCACCGCCCACCCGCAGGGCAACAGCCTCTCCGGCTATCTGGTCCGGCTGCCCGTCGACGACGCCGACCCGCTCGCCCGGCTGCGCGCCGTGCGCGGCGCCATGGACCGCAACAAGGACGCGGGCCCCACGCGCGGCGCCGGCGCCGTCGCACTGCTCGCCGACCACGTGCCCCCGCTCGGCCACCGCTTCGGCGGCCCCGCCGTCGCACACGCGGCCCGGCTGCTCTTCGACATCCTCGTGACCAGCGTGCCGCTGCCCAGCCTCGGCCTGCGCCTGGCAGGACACCCGCTCACGGAGGTCTACCCCTTCGCCCCGCTGGCCCGCGGGCAGGCGCTCGCGGTCGCCGTCTCCACGTACCGCGGCCGCGTCCACTACGGCCTGGTCGCGGACGCCGCCGCGGTGCCGGACCTGGACCTTCTCGCGCGCTGCGTACGGGTGGAGCTGGCCGCTCTGGTGGCGGCGTGCGAGGACGCGCGACGGGTGGCGGTCGACCGTTCGGGTTTGGTACCGGGCGCCCGGGCTACGTAAAGTTGCGCTTTTGGAGCATCCGCGGTCACCCCAGACGAGCCGCGGCACTAGCGCGGTGAGGGACGACAGCGGCGATGACCGTGACAGAGGACAGCCAGGAAGGCGCCGTTTCGTACGGTCCGGGCACTGACGCCGAAGCAGTCTCGTACGGATCGGACGTCAACGCCGACGCCGACGCCGTCTCGTACGGACCGGGCATCGACCCCGAGCGGCTCGCCGTCTGCCTCAGCGTGCTCGACGAGCTGGACGAACTCGACGTCGACCACCCCGACGCGATCACCGTGCGCCGCGCCACCGCCGGGATCTACCGGACCGTGAAGCAGCGCCGCCGCCAGGACCGCAGGGCCGCCAAGACCGCCCACGACAAGGCGGTCACCGAAGCCACGGCCACCGGCTCCGCGCAGCGCATCGACGACGAGACCGAGGGCATCCTGCCCTCGTCGGCGACGGCCAAGGGCGAGATCGCGGGGATACTCCAGCGCCCCCGCTCCTGCTACACCTGCAAGGCGCGGTACGTCGAGGTCGACTACTTCTACCACCAGCTCTGCCAGGAGTGCGCCGCCGAGAACCGGTCCCGGCGTGACGCGAGCGCCGACCTCACCGGCAAGCGCGCGCTGCTCACCGGCGGCCGCGCCAAGATCGGCATGTACATCGCGCTGCGGCTGCTCCGCGACGGCGCGCACACCACCATCACCACGCGCTTCCCCAAGGACGCCATCCGCCGCTTCAAGGCCATGGACGACTCGGCGGACTGGCTGCACCGCCTTGAGGTCGTCGGCATCGACCTGCGCGACCCCGGCCAGGTCGTCGGCCTCGCCGAGCAGGTCGCCGAGCAGGGTCCGCTGGACATCCTCATCAACAACGCGACGCAGACCGTGCGCCGGCTGCCCGCCGCCTACGCCGCGCTCGTCGAGGGCGAGAGCGCCCCGCTGCCCGCCGGGGAACTGCCCGCCCACCACGTGATCGGCGCCTTCAACTCCGGCGCGGTGGACCGCCTCGCCGCGCTGCCCGTCGGCGTCAGCGGCCTGGACGCGCAGCAGGTCGCCGAGCTCGCCCTGGTCGCGGGCCACGCCAGCGTCGAGCGGCACCGCGACGGCAGCGCCATCGACGCGGGCGGCCTGATGCCCGACGTGGTGGACAGCAACACCTGGGTGCAGACCATCGAGCAGATCTCCCCGGTGGAGCTGCTCGAGACCCAACTGTGCAACTACACCGCGCCGTTCATGCTGATCAGCCATTTGCGGCCGATGATGGCCGAGGCCGCGAAGAAGGCGGAGAGCGGGCGCGCCTACGTCGTCAACGTCTCCGCGATGGAAGGCGTCTTCGGCCGTGGCTACAAGGGCGCCGGGCACCCGAACACCAACGCCGCGAAGGCCGCGATGAACATGGTGACGCGGACCAGCGCCCAGGAGATGTTCCAGACCGACGGCATCCTCATGACCTCGGTCGACACCGGCTGGATCACCGACGAGCGCCCCCACTTCGACAAGCTGCGCCTGGCCGAGGAGGGCTTCCACGCCCCGCTCGACCTCGTCGACGGAGCGGCCCGCGTGTACGACCCGGTCGTGCGCGGCGAGGCGGGCGAGGACCTGTACGGGGTGTTCCTGAAGGACTACAAGCCCGGCAAGTGGTGACTCGCACCCAGTGAGTGCGGGCATGTCCGGATTCCTCCCTTTGGGGGAGCGCCATCGAGCAGACCCGCGCTCATTTGGTTAACCTAGTGCGAACGGACGGCCACAAGGCGCACACCGGCGCCCCTCCACCGTCCCGGGACAGGCTGAGACCCACGGCCGCGATCCCGCCAGCAGACGGCGCCACCGCGACCGAGCAGCGCATTGCAAGCGCGACCCTTGTTCTTTCGTTTCGCGACACGAAGGAGTGCGCGGTGACACCAGATCTGACCAAGCAGGAGAAGCGGTCGGCCGAGCGTGGCGGTGAGCGGGCCGGACGGCCCCAGAAGCTCCGCAACCTGGAGGCGTGGGCCCACGCGGCACCGATCCGGCTCGCCGGATACGAGGACGACCTCGCGGAGCCGCACATCCTCCCCGGCATCGACTGACTCCCTGCACGCGTGCGCCCTGCGCCCCTCGTCGCGATCTCGCGGCGGGGGGCGCGGCATGTCCGGGTGGTGCGGATCATGCGGTGACGGCGAAGGCCGAGAGGAGCGTCGCGGCGGTGAGGCTGCCCCAGAGCGCGGCCGGGCCGTGGGGCGCGAGCGCGGTGATCACCGCCGGGGAGACGGCCAGGCCGAAGCCGGTGGAGAGCTCGAAGCGGGCGAGGGTGCGCCCCAGGACCCCGGGCGGGGCCAGGGCGGTGACGAGCGCGGTGGCGCTGCCCGCGTAGATGATCTCGCCGATCGTGCAGACGACGGACACCGCGGCGACGGCCGGGGCGCCCAAGGCGTGGCCCAGCGAGGTGGCCGCGAGGAAGCCGAGGTAGGACACGGCGAGTACGACGCCGGAGAAGGCGAGGACGGTCCGCCGGGGGAAGCGGGACAGCGCGACGGTGACCGGAACCTGCAGCGTGACCACCAGCACCGTGTTGGCCACGAAGATGGCCGCCGACCACACCGGGGACGCGTGCAACTGGGTCACCAGGACCAGGGGGAGCGCGATTTCGGGGACGTTGAGGCAGAAGACGTAGATCACGTTGGCGGCGAGCAGGGCGGGCATCCGGGGTGCGGGCTCGTCGGCCTTGCCCTTGGCGCTGTCCTTGCCGCTCTCCTCGGCCTTGTCCTCGGCGCCGCCGTCCTTGCCGCTCTCCTCGGCGCCGTCCCCGGTCGGGGCGGCGGCCGGACGCGCGTGCAGCCGCACCGACCACGCCAACGCCGCCGCGGCGAGATAGGCGAGCCCGGTGACGGCCGCCAGCGCCTGCAACGCCGTGGTGCCGCCCGCCAGGCACACGGTGGCGATGAGCGCGCCCACGCCCAGGCCCGCGTTGCGCAGGGCGCGGCTCGCAGCGAGAGCGGCGTCGCGTTCCCGGCCGTGGGCGACCGTGGCCACGAGAGCCGCGTGGGCGGCCGGCCAGGCCTGATTGCCGATGCCGAGGAACAGCGCCGCCGCCCCGAACAGCCAGACGTGCCCCGCGGGGGTGGCGAGAAGCAGCGCCACGCCGAACACCCGCACCAGCATCGACGCCGCCACGACCGTGCTGCGCGCGCCCCGGTCCAGCCATCGCCCCACCGCGGGCATGCACACCAGACCCACGACGATGCCGACCGTCATGGCGACACCGGTGGCCGGCGCCGAAAGCCGCAGCACCGTCACTCCGTACAGCAGCAGAAAGGGCCGCAGCAGGCCCGTGCCGAGCGCGTCCACGGCCAGGGCGACGGCATAGCGGGGGCCTCCGGAGGCGCGCACGAGGGCGCGGGGCCGGATCTTGGTGGTGGTTGCCATGGCGACAACGGTGCGGTCGGCCGCCGGGACGGCCGCGTCGCTTGACGGACACCGTCAAGCGACGCCGTCGCAGGCCGTCCGGCCAGCGATGATGTGCGGATGACGCTGCGCATCGACATCAGCGGACTGCCGTCCGAGCGACTGCGGTTCGCCGCATCCCCGCTGGCCGAACTGACCGCGATGCTGCACGTACTCGCCGAACCCGGGCACCATCCGCAGTTCGACGACTGGGCCGCCGACGTCTGGGCCGCGCTGCCGCCGGAGCCGGCCGAGCGGCTGCGGGAGGCGGAGTTCCTCTGGCGCTCCTCGCAGGCCGACTTCCTGTTCCCCGCCCGGCCCCGGCCCACCCTCGCCGAGGAGCTGGACGACGTGGACCGGATCGACGACGAGACGTACGTGACCGCCGCGCTCGTCACCACGTGCGGCGGCGGCCGGACCCGGCTCGCCGCGCCGTCGCCGCTCACCGACGCGACCGCGCGCGAGCGGGCCCTGGACCTGGCCCAGGCACGCGGCGCGCGTCAAGAGGCCTTCGCGGAACGGCTGCTCGCCGACCCGGCCGCCGTGCGGGCACGGGTGCGCCACACCCTCGAACAGTGCGCCGAGGCCTTCTTCGACGCCGCCTGGACCGGCGTCGCCGCACGGCTCGCCGCCGACCTGCGCCTGAAGAACGACCTGCTCAAGCGCCAGGGCGTCGGGGCGGCACTCGCCTCGGTCTCCGGCGCCGTCGCCCTGGCACCGGACGGCGACTGCATCGTCGTGGACAAGCTCCAGGACAAGGCCACCGCCGCCCACGGCACGGGGGTCACCTTCATCCCCAGCGTCTACGGCAGCCCGCATCTCGTCGTGGTCCACGCGCCCGGATGGCAGCCGGTGGTGCAGTACCCCGTGGCCGAGCCGGGCCCGGCGGAGCCGGTCTCCCTGGAGACGGTCACGCTGCGCCTCGAGGCACTCGCGCATCCCGTGCGGCTACGCCTCCTTCGCACCCTGGCCCGCGGCCCGCACACCACCGGCGAGCTGGCCCACGCCTGGGAACTCTCGCTCCCGGAGGTGTCCCGCCACCTCGCGGTGCTGCGCCGCGCGGGCCTGCTCACGGCCCGGCGGCACGGGCGCTACGTACGCCACACCCTCAATGTGCCCGAGCTGACGGCGCTGGGGAGCGATCTGGTGGCGGCGGTGCTGCGCTGAGCCCAGTTTCCCAAAGAAATTCTGCAAAAGTACTTTTGCTAAGTGTGCCGACCGTCCTACGCTCGCGGTATGGCAGACGAAGAACGCCCCCAGAACGGGACCGGAGAAGACGTAGCCGGGACCGGAGAAGAGCGGATCCTCCTCGGGGAGTCGCGGCTGCGGCGGCTCGACCCCGAGCGGGAGCCCGCCGCCATCAAGGCGCTCACGCACCCGCTGCGGATCCGGCTGCTGGGCCTGCTGCGCATGGACGGGCCCGCCACCGCGAGCGAGCTCGCGGTGAGCACGGGGGAGTCGTCCGCCTCCACCAGCTACCACCTGCGGGTCCTCGCGAAGTACGCCTTCGTCGCCGAGGCGGAGCACCGCGACGGCCGCGAGCGCCGCTGGCGCGCCGTGCACGCGGTGACCACCTGGGACCACTCGGCGATGGACGCCTCGCCGGTCGGCCGCGACTTCGAGGGCATCATGGCCCGGCGCCAGATCGAGAATTTCGGGGCGACCCTGGCACGGCACGAGTCGGACATCGCCGACGGGCGGCTCGGGCGCGAATGGCTCGACCACGCCGGGATCACGGACCTGATGCCGCGCCTGACGCCCGAGTCCCTGGGCGAGCTGAAGCAGGCGTACGAGGACAAGCTGGAGGAGCTCGCGGCCCGCGACGCGGGGGACGCGCGGTCCGAGCAGGTGATGGTGTTCTACGGGATGCTGCCGGTCGCGGGGCGGGCGGATGCCTCTGCGGCGGCGGACAGTTCCCCGAGGCCCGACAGCCCTCCGAGCGCTCACGCCGCCGCGGAAGCCGAGCCCGCGAAAGCCCACGACCCCGTGAACGCGAACGCCGCCCCCAGACGCCTGACGGGCTACACCCATGACTGACCCCCTGGACCCCCGCACCGCCCGCCGCCGCTACGTCGTCGTCAGCGCCCTGTTCTGGCTGCCCCTGGGCCTGGCCATCGCCCCGATGGTGGCGCTCATGACCGAGCGCGGGCTCGCGCTCGCGGCCGTCGCGGGCTGCGTCGCCGCGCACTCCCTCACCGCCGCCGCCCTCGAACTGCCCACCGGGGGACTGTCCGACGTGCTCGGGCGCCGCGCGGTCCTCGCCGCCGCCGGGGCCTTCGACCTTGTCGCGCTGATCCTGCACGCGCTCGGCACCACGGCGTGGGTCCTGGCCCTCGGCATGGCCCTCAAGGGCGCCGGGCGCGCCCTGTCCAGCGGCCCTGCCGAGGCCTGGTACGTCGACACGGTGCACGCGAGCGCGGGCCCCGACGCCGAGCTGCGCACAGGCCTGGCCCGGGGCAGCGCCGCGACGTCCGCGGCGCTCGCGGCCGGGGTCCTCATCGGCGGCGCCCTGCCCTGGCTCCTCGGCCTCGGCCCGGACCTCGGCGGCCGCCTGCGCGAGGCCACGTCCGGTCTCGTCATCCCGCTCTCCGCGCCCGCGCTGCTCGGCGCGGCGATCGAGGTCGTCTTCCTCGTGTACGTCCTGACCGCGCTGCCCGAGCCGCCCCGGCCGCGCGCCACCTTGCGCGGAGTGCTGCGCGGCGTCCCGGCCACCGTCGTCGCCGGGGTGCGCCTCGGCGGGCAGGACGCGATGGTGCGGCGGATCATCCTCAGCGCGGCGGCCGCGGGCAGCGCGCTGGTCACCGTGGAGATCCTGACGCCGGGCCGGGCCGCCGACCTGATGGGCTCCCCGGAGTCCGGGGCGGTGCTCTTCGCGGGCCTCGCCTGCGCCGGATTCCTCTGCTCGATGGCGGGCAGCAACTTCGCGCCGCTGCTTGCCCGGCGTGCGGGCGGCAGCGAACGGGCCGTCCTCGTCGGCCTGGGCGCCTCGGCCGCCGGACTGCTGCTGCTCGGCGCCACGGCGCTGACGAGCCTGTCGGCCAAGCCGGTCCCGGTCGCCCTCGCCGTCCTCGGCTACGCGCTCGTGTACGTCGGGCTCGGCGCCGCGGGCCCCAGCGAGAACGACCTCCTGCACCGGCGCGTCGGCAGCGCGGGCCGCGCCACCGCCCTGTCCGTGCAGTCCCTCTCCCTCCAACTGGTCGGCGCCACCACGGGGTTGGTCCTCGGCCACCTCCCGGCGGGCCCGCCGCGCTGGCTGCTCGGCGGCGCGATCCTGCTCGCGGGCGCCCTGTTGTGGACGCGCCGCCCCGGTGTGGCGAAGGAGGCGGAAGTGCCACAGCAGGCGTCCTCCCTCTTGAGCACCGGATCGCGTACCGAAGCGAGTACGCCGAGGGAAGGCACCCCCTGATGCGCACCATCCACGTCATCACCCACCCGGAGGCGACCCACCACGTCGAGAAGGTGGTCGGCGGCTGGCACGACTCGGACCTCACACCGGCCGGGAAGGACGCGGCGGGCGCCATCGCGCGGGCGCTGCGGGCCGACATCCCCGCCGGCGCCGACGTCGAGCTGATCTCGTCGGACCTGCGCCGCACCGTGCGGACGGCCGAAGCGGTGGGCGAACTCCTCGGCGTGCAGCCGATCCTGGACCGGCGGCTGCGGGAGAAGTCCTACGGCGAGGCGGAGGGCGGCCCGCAGGAGTGGCTGGACCGGCGCTTCGTGCCGCCGCCGGCGGACGGGGACCGCATGGGGCACCACGAGGGAGTGCCGGGCGCCGAGACCTGCGGGGAGTGCGCGCGCCGCGTCTACGCAGCCATGGACGAGCTGCTGCGCCGCCCCCGCGAGCACCAGATCGTCGTGACGCACGGGTTCGCCCTCACGTTCGTGGTGGCGGCCTGGATCAAGATGCCCTTGGAGTCGGTGGGCTCCGTCAGCTTCCCCGCGCCCTCCGGCAGCATCACCTTGCTGCGCGAGGACGACTTCTTCCACAACCGCCAGGTCGTCGCCGTGGGGGACGCCCGCCACCTCACCCGTCCGTAATTCATCCGATGGGTAAGGGGAGTTGGTTCTCCTCCGTCGCGTCAGGGGCATTGACATGGCCCCGTCGCGCTTCAATCATCGGACCTCATGACTGTGTTTCCCGAGCAACCTGAGCTTCCTGAGTCTTCTGAACCTGCCCGGCGTCATGCACTCGGAGTCATAGGAGCCGCGGCCGGCGCGGCCGCCGTCGCCGCCCTCGTCCCGTCCTCCCCGGCGGCCGCGGCCCCCGCCGCCCCGCCGTCCGGCCCCTCGGAACAGCGCGCCCCCGACCGCGCGGACGACGACGGCTGGGGCACGGTCCCCGCTCCCGTCCCCGTCGCCCTGGAGCGGTGGTTCGACAACGACGGCATCGACACGGCGTCGGCGCGCGGCGGTGACTTCGACGGCTCGGGCCACACCTTCCCCGGCGAGGAACTGCCCGCGGGGCACGTCGAGGTCGACGGCGTGCCGTACCGGTTCCCGTCCTCCGGCGCCGGAGCCAAGAACAACGTCGTCGCCCTAGGGCAGCGCGTCGACCTGCCCAAGGGCCGCTACCTCTCGGCCCTGTTCCTGACGGCGGCCAGCTACGGCAACGCCGCGGGCCCGGTCACCGCGCACTACGCGGACGGCTCCACGTCGAAGGCGACGCTCGGCGGTTCCGACTGGTACGCGGGCAGCGGCGCGCTGTCGGCGACGTACCGCATCAAGCCCGACGGCACGAAGGACGAGCACACCGTGTCGATCGGCACCTCCGAGGTGTGGCTGGACCCGCGCCGCGAGGCCGTCGCGCTCACCCTGCCCACCACGAACCCCGCCGAGGCGAACAAGCCGTCCCTGCACGTCTTCGCGCTGTCGCTGCAACCGGTCGCCGAGGGGCGGGCGTTGGTGCTGCGCGACGCGCACTCCACCGTGTCGCTCCTGGAGTCGAACGGCGCGCAGAGCGTCGAGGCGACCGTCGTCAACGCGGGCACGGTCCCCGTGCTCGCCGCCGACCGGCTCGCCGTCCGCGTCGACGTGGACGGCGCCCGCACGGTCGCGCCCGCGCCCGTGACCCGGCTCGACCCGGGCGAGCAGGCCCGCGTACGCGTCGGCATCCGCAACCGCACGGGCGTGCAGCCGGGCACCCGGCGCGACGGCGAGATCGTCGCCGCCGGACGCGGCGGCCAGGCCGCCGGCGCCCGCAGACCGCTCACCCTCGGCGTGCCCGACTACCGCCCGACGGCCGACTCGCTGGCCACGCACCAGGCCCCGTACTGGTTCCACACCGCCAAGTTCGGCATCTTCATCCACTGGGGCGTCTATTCGGTCCCGGCCTGGGCGCCCGTCGGCAAGCAGTACGCCGAGTGGTACTGGCGTCACATGCAGGACAAGAACAACGCCACCCACGCCCACCACCGCGACACCTACGGCGAGGACTTCGCGTACGACGACTTCATCCCGATGTTCAAGGCGGAGAAGTTCGACCCGCGCGCCTGGGTGGAGCTGTTCCGGGACTCGGGCGCCCGCTACCACGTGCTGACCTCCAAGCACCACGAGGGCTTCGCGCTGTGGGACACCAAGGTCAGCGACCGCAACTCGGTGAAGATGGGCCCCGAGCGGGACCTCGTCAAGGAACTCTTCGACGCGTCGCGCCGCCACACTCCCGAACTCCACCGCGCCCTGTACTTCTCCATGCCGGAGTGGTTCAACCCGGACCAGCCGTGGATGGGCGAGCTGTGGCCGCCGCGCAATCCGTACACCCTCGAACCCGTCCCGTACACGGGATACGTCTCCGGCAAGGACTACGTGAAGGGATACCAGGCAGCGCAGATACGGGAGTTGATCCAGGGCTACGACCCCGAGATGCTGTGGTGCGACATCGGCGGCCCCAACGACAGCCTCAACGTCGTCGCCGAGTACTTCAACCACGGCAAGAACCGCCCGCGGCCCCGCGAGGTCGCCGTCAACAACCGCTCCGGGATCTCCTTCCACGACTTCACGACGCCCGAGTACGAGACGTACGAGAACACGGTCGTCGCCAAGTGGGAGTCCAGCCGGGGCCTCGACCCGTTCTCGTACGGCTACAACAAGGCGACCCCCGACGACCGTTACATGACCACCGAGGAGGTCGTGCACAGCCTCGTCGACATCGTCTCCAAGAACGGCAACTTCCTCCTCGACATCGGCCCGCGCGCCGACGGCACCATCCCGGAGATCATGCAGACCCGGCTTCGCGAGACCGGCCGCTGGCTGAAGGTCAACGGCGAGGCGATCTACGACACCACGTACTGGTCACGGATGGCGCAGCTCGGCGAGGACCTGCGCTTCACCGTCCGCCAGAACAAGGCGTTCTACATCCACTCCCTGGCCGAGCCGGGCGCCAGGCTCACGGTCGAGGCGCCGGTGCCGATCCGGCCCGGCGACAAGGTGACGATGCTCGGCCACGGCCGGCCGCTCACCTGGCGGACGACGGGCGGCTCCCTGGTGATCGACGTGCCCCGGGCGGCGCGCGCGGCCGGGCGGCACGTGTGGGTGTTCAAGGTGGAGTGGAGCCGGTGACGGCCCGTCAGCGGTGGCGCGGTCTTACCGGTGTCGCGGCGGCTCTGCTGCTGCTCGCCACGCCGGTCGTTCCGTCCGCCGCGTCGGAGCAGGGCGCGGATCCAGGTCCGCCTCGCACGCTTCCGGCTCTCACCAACTGGACGGCGGAGAGCGGTAGTTACGTGTACGAGGACGGGGTGCGGCTCGTCGCGCGGGATGCCGCCGCCCGGCGCGTCGCCTCCACCCTCGCGGACGATCTGCGGGCGTCGGGGCGCGGGAGGGTGCCGGTCACGTCCGGTGCGGCGCGCCCCGGCGACGTACTGATCGACGTCGAGAAGCAGCGGAAGTCCCTGGGCGCCGAGGGGTACGAACTGCGGGCGGGTGAGCGCCTGGAGATCACCGGTGGCACCGAGGCGGGCGCCTTCTACGGCACGCGCACCTTCCTCCAGCTCCTCGCGCAGGGCGACCGCATCCCGGCCGGACGCACTGTCGACGTGCCCCAGTACAAGGAGCGCGGCGTCGGCGTCTGCGCCTGCTACATCAACATCTCCATGCCCTGGCTGGAGAATCTGATCCGCGACATGGCGTACCGCAAACAGAACCAGCTCCTGCTCGAACTGAAGGTGAAGAGCGAACGCCACCCCGACGCCAACTCCTGGGGCTACTACACCAAGAGCGACATCCGCCGCCTGGTCGCGCTCGCCGCCAAGTACCACATCACCGTCATCCCGGAGATCAACTCGCCCGGCCATATGGACCCTTGGCTGGAGCACCGCCCCGACCTGCAACTCACCGACACCGACGGCAGGAAGCAGCCCTCGCGCCTGGACGTCACCAAGGACGAGGCCTTCACCTACTACACCAGCCTTGTCGACGAGTACGCGGACGTCTTCCCCGCGAAGTCCTGGCACATGGGCGCCGACGAGTACATGCTCGGCTCCGACTTCGCGAAGTACCCGCACATCCTGGACTACGCCCGCCGGAAGTACGGCGAACGGGCCACGCCCCAGGACGCGTTCGTCGACTTCGTGAACCGAGTGGAGGCGTACGCGGCGGGCAAGGGCAAGCGGCTGCGCATCTGGAACGACGGCCTGACGGGCGACAACACCGTGCCCGTGGCGGCCGGGACGACGGTCGAGCACTGGCTCGCCGTGCGGACAAAGCCCAGCGAACTCATCGCGCAGGGACACCCGTTGATGAACGCCGCCTACTCGCTGTACCTGGTGCGCGGCGGCTTCCACAGCGACACCCGCAAGCTGTACGAGCAGCGCTGGGACCCGCGTGTCTTCGAGGGCGAGACGCTCACCTCGCGCGAGGGTGTCACCGGCGCGAAGATCAGCCTGTGGCCCGACAACGGGCGCGGCGAGACGGAGAACGAGGTCGCGGCGTCCATGCGACTGCCCCTGAGCCATGTGGCGCAGGTGACGTGGGGCAGCCCGCACCCGGACGCGACGTACGCCGACTTCACGGCGCGCGACACGGCCGTGGGGCACGCCCCCGGCCGGCGCGACCTGACGAAGCCGCCGGTGCCCGACGGCACGTACACCCTCCGCGACACCGAGGGCGGTGTGCCGCCCGCCGACTACGAGATCCGCCGCACCCCGGACGGCTACGTCACCCTGAAATCCGCCCGCACCGGCGCCTGCCTGGAGACACGCAGCGGCAAGCTCACGCTCAACGTGCCGCTGGATCCCGGCAGTTCGGTCACCCAGGAGACGTGCGACGCGAGGAACACGCTCCAGCGCTGGCAGCTCACGCCCGTCCGTGGCGGCCACCGCCTCACGAACGCGATCACGCGCATGGCCGCGCACGTGACGGACGACGGGCGCCTCGTGCAGTACCCCACGGACCAACAGCCACCATCCACCTGGCAGTTGACGCCCTCGAGCTGAAGGGAACACCCGCACATGACCGTCAGCAGACGACTCTTCATGGCCGCGTCCGTCGGTACGGCGGTGGCGGCGTCGAGCGCCTCGCTCGCCGCCGCGGCGTCCCGCACCCCGGAGGCCGGGCGCGCCGTATCGGCCGGACCCCAGCCCCCGTACCGCATCGCCATCAGCGCCACCGACACCCCCGACGAGGTGGTCGCCAAGGCGGCCCGGGTCCGGCCGACGCGGCGGCAGGTGGCCTGGCAGCGCCTGGAGCGGACCGCGTTCCTGCACTTCGGCGTGAACACCTTCACCGGCCTGGAGTGGGGCACGGGCGACGAGGACCCGGACGTCTTCCAGCCCGCGGGCCTCGACACCGACCAGTGGGCGCGCGCCCTGCGCGACGGCGGCTTCGAACTGGCGATCCTCACGGTGAAACACCACGACGGCTTCGTGCTCTACCCCTCGCGCCACACCAAGCACTCGGTGGCGAGCAGCAGTTGGCGCGGCGGCAAGGGTGACGTCCTGCGTGACTTCACCGCCTCCCTGCGCAAATACGGGCTCAAGGTGGGCGTGTACGTCTCGCCCGCCGACGAGAACCAGTACCTGCACGGCGTGTACGCCAACGGCAGCGCGCGCTCGCCCCGCACCGTCCCGACACCGGTGCCCGGCGACGACCGGCCCGCCGCCGACACCTTCACGCTGGACGCGACGGACTACGGCGCGTACATGCTCAACCAGCTCCACGAGGTCCTCACCGAGTACGGACCCGTCGACGAGGTGTGGTTCGACGGCGCGCAGGGCCGCATCCCGCCGGAGAAGGTCGAACGCTACGACTGGGACAGCTGGTACGCCCTGATCCGCGCCCTCGCGCCGGACGCCGTGATCGCCGTGCGCGGGCCCGATGTGCGCTGGGTCGGCAACGAGGGCGGGCTCGCCCGCGAGGACGAGTGGAGCGTGGTGCCGGTCAAGGACTCCGGCAACGGCAGCGTCGACTACGCGCTGCCCTACGACGCCCCCGACCAGGGCAGCCGCGCGGCACTCGCCGAGGCGCGCGCCGTGGCCCAGTACGTGCAGTGGTGGCCGGCCGAGTGCGACGTGTCGATCCGGCCCGGCTGGTTCTTCCACGAGGACGAACGGCCCAAGTCCGTGGAGCAGTTGACGGACATCTGGTTCCGGTCGGTGGGCCGCAACGCCGTACTGCTCCTGAACATCCCGCCGGACAAGCGTGGCCTGCTGCCCGACGCCGACGTGGCGCGGCTGCGGGAGTTCCGGCAGCGGATCGACGCGGAACTGCCCGCCGACCTCGCCGCCGCCCCGGGCGCGCGGGTGGTGCGGCGCGGCGGCGTGGTCACCGTCGACCTCGGCCGCGAACGGGAGGCCGACCGCGTACGCCTCGCGGAGGACGTGCCGCGGGCCGGGCAGCAGATCGAGTCGTTCGTGGTCGAGGCCCGGTCCGGCGACGGCACGTGGACGAAGGTCGCCGGGGCGGGCACGGTCGGCGCGAGCCGGGTCCTTGTCCTCGCGGCCCCGGTGCGGGCGCGGCACTGGCGGGTGCGGGTGACCGGGGCGCGGGGGAGGGTGCGGTTCGGGGAGGTGGGGCTGTACCGGTCCGAGGCCGGCTAAATAGAACGATCGATTTAGAGCGGACAGTAAAGGGCGGCGGTGGTCCGCCCGCTCCGGATAGCTTCGCCCGCATGGCTGATGAACACTTCCAGGACCCGCGCCTCGCCGCGCTCTACGACCCGCTGGATCCCGACCGCGGCGACCTCGACCCGTATCTGCGTCTCGCGGAGGAGTTCGGCGCGCGCCGGGTCCTGGACATCGGCTGCGGCACCGGGGTGTTCGCGCTGCTGCTCGCCGAGCGCGGGATCGACGTCGTCGGAGTCGATCCCGCCCTTGCCTCCCTCGACGTGGCCCGGGGCAAGCCGGGCGGTGAGCGGGTGCGGTGGATCCACGGCGATGCGACGGAGCTGCCGCCGCTGCGGGTGGACCTCGCGACGATGACGGCGAACGTCGCCCAGGCGATCACCGACCCCGGGGCGTGGCGGGCGACGCTGAAGGGCGCCCACGAAGCGCTGCGTCCGGGCGGGCATCTCGTGTTCGAGACGCGGGATCCGTCCCGGCGGGCCTGGGAGACGTGGAACCGGGAGGCTTCCCATGGGGTGACCGAGGTCGCGGGCGTGGGGGCCGTCGAGAGCTGGGTGGACCTGGTCGAGGTGGACGGGCCGTTGGTGAGGTTCCGCTGGAGCTATGTGTTCGCCGCGGACGGGCAGGTGCTCACCTCGGAGTCGACGCTGCGGTTCCGGGAGCGGCAGGAGGTCGAGGGGGACCTGCTCGCTCAGGGGTTCGTCGTGGACGACGTGCGGGACGCGCCGGACCGGCCGGGCCGGGAGCTGGTGTTCGTGGCGCGGCGGCCGGAGGGGTGAGCCGGGGTGGCACCGGCGCCGCCGAGCGGGGCGGCGGTGGCCAATAGGCTCTGCTGTGACACCAGTACACGCTGTGTCCGAACGAACGGGGAACCGCATGCCCGCTTACGCCGTCGTCAACGTCGATGTGCTCGACGAGGAGGCCGGCTTGGCCTACGCACGCGTGGCCCAGAGGTCCATCCTCAGCCACGGCGGCCGTTACCTGGTCGCGGGCCCCACGCCCAAGCCCGTCGAAGGCACCTGGGACTCCTCCCGGTTCATAGTCATCGAGTTTCCCGACATGGACCGGATCCGCGAGTGGTACGACTCCCCCGACTACCGGCGGGCCCGGGAGATCCGGGAGGGCAAGGTCCGGGTCGGGATGCTGTTCGTCGAGGGCGCACCGCCCGAGGGCTTCTCCCTCCCGGACTGAGAAGGGATCATGCTCGGCCGGCTCGATAGTCTGTGTGGATGAAGAGTGAGTCAGTGACCGAGCTGCCGCAGGCCGAGTACCGAAGCGTCTGGAACCGCTTCGACGCGGAGTTCGCATTCCAGCCGAGCATGAACCCGGCCGAGTGGCCTGCCATCAAGGAGCCGGCCGATTCCGTCACATGGAGCCTGGCGGCGCTGGACGAAGATCCGGGCGATGTGCGCCTGGACCGCTTCGTCGCGGTGGTCAAGCAGGGGCTGACCGCGTGCGTCGAGCCGGAGGACAGGCTGTACGCGCTCGACTGGCAGCACACGTCCTACTCCTTCGCGCCCCATCGCGTCAGCGGCCGTGGAGAGAATTCGTGGCCGCTGAGTCCTTACCCCAACGGCGACTACTACATCTACCTCTCGCAGGACTTCCGGCTCGGCAGCTTCGGGCACCCCTGGGAGTCGTCGGTGTGCCTGTTCGGGCAGAAGCTGCTGGATGCGGTGGCCGCCGAACTCGACGATGTCCTGGGACCCCCGTTGCGCGGGGGCCCATCGCTCACGTAAAGGGCCGCTCCACCCACCGCCGGATCACCCCCGCTGCCGCGTCCGCGACCTCGTGCCCCGTCGGCCGGGTCACCAGGTCGCTGAGGGCGAACATGTCGAGGACGCGGCCCAGGTACTCCCAGTCCTCGTCGGGGAGTGCCCGTCCGTCACGGAACCCGTGGCGGAAGCCGTCGAGGAAACCGTCGGGGTACGTGTCGCCGAACCGCAGCATGTTCGCCGCGTCGCCGTACGGGCAGCCGGAGTAGCTGAACTCCCAGTCGAGGACGGCGTCCACGCGCCAGTCGGCGTCGTCGGCGCGGGAGACGAGGATGTTCTTGGGGTTGATGTCGGCGTGCACCAGGCGGGCCTGGTCGTCGATGGCGGCCAGCGCGGGCGCGTGGGCCTCGCACAGCTTCACCCAGGCCCGCCGCGTGGCGAGGTCGAGCCGCGAGGCGGGCACCGCGGCCACGCACGCCTCGGCGACCTCCGGCAACTGCCGTGACCACGGTTGTTCGTCCCGCCCCACGGTGAGCCGTGCGTCGGTGAAGAAGCCGGGCCGGTCGAAGGTCACGGTCCCGATCCGGGCGACGACACGGCCGACTTCGGCGCCGAGCGCGGCGAGGGAGCGGCGGTCCACGCCACCTCCGTCGAGTACGTGACTGAGCGGTGTCCCCGGCACGTACTCCAGGACCATCGCGGCGCGGGCCTCGTCCGGTTCGACCACGGCGGGCAGCACACGCAGCACCTCGGGCACGGGCACACGCGTCCGGCCCGCCGCCATCACCGCGGCCTCCACGGCGGGAGCGGCACCGCCGAGCCGCGCGACCGCACGCCCGCCGCCGGCGAGGCTCAGCAGCGACGTCTCGTGGGAGAACCCTCCCGCCAGCGGCCGCGCCCCGACCACCGCGCGGCCCAGCGCCTCGCCGATCCGCAGCGTCTCCGTCAGCTCCATCGCCCCAGTGTCCCCGACGCGACGGACGCACCGGGCCGCCGGGCCGCCGGGCCCCGACCTCACCCGGGCGTCGGGCCCCGCACCGTCCCCGTGCTCTCCCGCTCGATCAGCCGGGGCAACGGCACCTGTACCGTCCCCGACGGCCCGTCGTCGAGGAGCCCGAGCAGCTCCCGCGCCGCCGTCCGCCCGAAGGACACCGTGTCGCGGGACAGCGCCGTGAGCCACGGGTGCACCATCCGGCACAGCGCCGAGTCCTCCCAGGCCACCACGGACACCTCGTCCGGCACCGCGAAGCCGAGGGACGCCGCCGCGGCCACCCCGGCCACGGCCATCACGTCGTTGTCGTACACGAGAGCCGTCGGCGGCGACTCGGCGCTCAGCACGCGGCGCGTGACCGCCGCGCCCTCCGCGTCCGAGTAGTCCGTGGTGACCGACCGCACCTCGGTGAGCCCGCGCCGGTCGGCCTCCGCGCGCAGGGTGCGGATGCGGCGCTCGGTGTGCGCGAGACCGGGCAGCCCGGCGATGTGTACGACACGGCGGTGGCCGAGCGTGTGCAGGTGGCCCACGACGGACTCCATCGCGCCCGCGTCGTCGGCCCAGACGGTGGACTGGCCGGGGCGCAAGGGCCGTTCGGGATCGGGCACGCCGCCGGTGACGACCGCGGGCAGGCCGAGCTCCTCCAGGAGCGCGGGCCGCGGGTCGTCCGTGCGCGGGTCCACGACGAGGACGCCGTCGACGCGGTGCTCGGCCCACCACCGCCGGTACACCGCGCACTCCGCGGCGACGTCCTCCACCACCTGGAACAGCAGGCCCAGTTGGCGCTCGGCCAGGACCTCCTGGACGCCCGAGATGAGCTGAAGGAAGAACGAGTCGACGCCGAGCGTGGCGGCCGGCCGGGCCACCACCAGGCCGACCGTCGCCGCGCCCTCGCCCGACAGAGCGCGCGCCGCCGTGCTGGGCCGCCAGCCCAACTGCTCGGCGACCCTGCGCACCCGGTCACGGGTGATGTCGGAGACCCCGGGGCGGTCGTTGAGCGCGAAGGACACGGCGCTCTCGGACACCCCGGCGCGGCGCGCGATGTCCTTCATGGTCGGCCGGCGAGCCGGTGACCGTTTGCCTTGCACGCGTTGCCTCCTCGGCGACGTACGTACTAATGCGCTTGAGCCGGATCAGCCTAAAGCGCATTAGTCATCTCTGGCAAGGTATTCAACAAACCTCTCTGACCAGGGAGTTCGTACCCGCGAACGCCAGCGATCCCAGCAAATTGTCACCAATCCATTGACTTTTTACTTCCGCTCCATGCAGGGTCTGCCTCGGTGCGATGCGACGCGGCCGATGCCGCCGCCGTCCCCTCGCAGCCGCCCCCGCCGGGCCGAGCAAAGGAGCCGTTCACCGTGCGTGTTTACCAGAGTTCCCGGATTTCCCGGAGTTCGCGGATATCCCGCAGTTCCCGCAGTCCCCGCAGGGCGGTCACCGCCGCCGCCCTCGCCGCCGCCCTGCTCGGCCTGAGCGCCTGCGGCGGCGGTGACGACAGCGGCTCGGCGGACGCCTCCGGCAAGGTCGAGGGCGAGATCACCTTCCAGACCTGGAACCTGAAGGCCAACTTCAAGTCGTACTTCGAGGGCCTGGTCGACGACTTCGAGAAGAAGTACCCCGACGCGAAGGTGAAGTGGGTCGACCAGCCCGGCGAGGGCTACGCCGACAAGATCAGCGCCGACGCCGCGGGCGGCACACTGCCCGACGTCGTGAACGTCTCGCCCGACCTGGTGGCCCCGCTCGCCAAGGCCGGACTCGCGCTCGACCTGGACAAGTCGGCCGGGAAGTACGAGAAGGAGTACCTGCCGGGCGCCTGGAAGAGCCACCAGGTGCCGGGCATGGAGGGGACGTACGCCTTCCCCTGGTACCTGAACACCGGGCCGCTGTTCTACAACAAGCGCCTGTTCAAGGACGCGGGCCTGGACGCGAACAAGCCGCCGAAGACGTACGACGAGCTGTTCACCGACGCCGAGGCGCTGGCGAAGAAGAGCAAGGGCGACGTCGCCACCCTCGCCAACGTCCCGACGATCGAGGACTTCGGGCGCTACGGCGTGCCCCTGATGAACAAGGAAGGCACCGGCTTCACCTTCAACGGCGCCAAGGGCGTCGAACTCCTCACCAAGTACAAGGAGTTGTACGACGCCAAGGCGCTGGACGGCCAGGCGCTCACGGCGACGCCCGAGTCGACCGGCAAGAAGTTCCTCACCGAGGCCGTCGCCATGAACCCGGGCAGCGCCCTCGACCTGGAGAAGTTCAAGAAGGACGCGCCGCGGCTCTACGAGAACATCGGCATCACGCCGCAGATCAGCAACACCGGCAAGGACAACATGTACGTGATGGGCGTGATGGTGAACACGCGCACCAAGCGCACGCCCGCCGCCGTCGCCTTCGCGCACTTCGTCACCGACGCGCAGCGCCAGATGTCCTTCGCCAAGAAGGTCGCCATCTTCCCGAGCACCAAGGGCTCCCTGGACGACCCGTACTTCACCAAGGCGGACGGCACGGACGAGACCCGGGTGCGGATCGCCGCGGCCAAGTCCCTGAAGACGGCGGTGAATTACACGCCCGTGCTGTTCAGCGAGCAGATGAAGGTGGAGCTGCGCAACGCCGTCGCCCGCGCGCTGCAGGGCAAGCAGAGCCCCGAGGAAGCGCTTGACAACGCTGTCAAGGCCTGCGACCGGCTGCTGAAGCAGAGCTGAGCCCCGCGCACATGAAGAGCACAGCAGCAGCATCCGCATCGGCCACCGCGGGCCCTCCGGGGCCACCGGTCAAGGCCCGCCCCTCCGGGACACCGAAAGCCGCCGCCCCGCAGGGGCGCCGCATCCGCCGTCAACTGGTCACGAGCCCCTGGCTGTTCGCCGCCCCGGGCCTCGCGATCGTCGGCATCTTCATCCTCTATCCGTTCGTCAGCACGGTCATCAACTCCTTCACGGACAAACGGCAGTTGATCGAGGGCAAGTACGTCGGGCTCGCCAACTTCCGCGAGCTGCTGCACGACGACATGTTCTGGATCGGCCTGCGCAACAGCACGCTGTACGTCCTCGTGGTGGTGCCCGCGCTCGTCGTGCTGCCGCTGCTGCTCGCGCTGCTGGTGCAGAAGCAGATCCCCGGCATCACGTTCTTCCGGTCGGCGTTCTACACGCCGGTGGTCGCCTCCATCGTCGTGGTCGGCCTGATCTGGGTGTGGATGCTCGACGAACGCGGCCTGGTGAACGCCGTCCTGGAGGCGGTGGGCGCGGGCAAGGTCGGCTTCCTCAGCGACCAGTGGCTGCTGCTGTTCTCCGCCATGGGCGTCACGGTCTGGAAGGGCCTCGGCTACTACATGATCATTTATCTCGCGGCGCTTGCGAACGTGCCCCGTGAGCTGCACGAGGCCGCCGCCGTGGACGGCGCCGGGCCGGTGCGCCGCTTCATCTCCGTCACCGTCCCGGCCGTGCGCTCCACCATGGTGCTCGTCGCCGCGCTGTCCTCGGTGGCCGCGTTCAAGGTCTTCTCCGAGGTGTATCTGATGGCGGGTCCCGCGGGCGGTCCCGCGGGCGAGGACACCACCCTCGTGATGCTCGTGCAGCGCACCGGCACCGGCCTGACCGGCCGCGTCGGCTACGCCTCCGCGATCTCCGTGGTCATCTTCGTCGTCACCGTCGCGCTGATGCTGCTCGTGCTGCGCGCGGACCGGAAGGAGGACAAGTGATGCCCGCGCCGACGACCACCACCAAGGACGCCCCCGAACCCGGGGCGGACGCGGCCGAGTCCACGCCGCGTGCGCGCAGGCGGCGCCGGCGGGTCACGGACGAGAACGGGCGGCGCATGCCCATGTGGGAACTGCTGCTGCGGTACGCCCTGCTGCTCGTCGTCCTCGCCGTGATGATCGGCCCGTTCCTGTGGCAGCTCTCGACCTCGCTGAAGGGCCCGCACGAGAACATCTTCAGCTCCCCGCCGAGCTTCCTGCCCTCCGACCCGACCCTGCACAACTACGAGCGCGTCGCCGACACGATCCCCGTCTGGGACTACGCCCTCAACTCCCTGAAGGTCGCCGCCGCGAACGTCTTCACCAACTGCGTGGGCGCCGCCCTCGCCGGCTACGCCCTGGCCCGGCTTCGCTACCGCGGCCGCAAGGCTGCCACGCTCGTGTTCATCCTGGCCATGCTGGTGCCCGTCGAGGGCATCATCATCGCCCAGTTCACGACGATGCGGGACCTCGACCTGAACAACACCCTCATCGGCGTGCTGCTGCCCGGCTGCATCTCCGCCCTCAACGTGCTCCTGATGCGCAACGCCTTCCTCAATCTGCCCTACGAGGTGGAGGAGGCCGCGTTCGTCGACGGGGCCAACGTGTGGCAGCGGTTCTTCCGCATCGCCCTGCCCGCCGTGAAGGGGACCCTCGCCGTCGTGGCGATCTTCGCCTTCATGGGCGCCTGGGACGACTTCCTGTGGCCGCTCATCGTGCTCAGCGACCCCGACAAGTTCACCCTCACCATCGGCCTCAACTACCTGCACGGCACCTTCGCCAACGACGAACGCCTTGTCGCCGCGGGCACCGTGATCGCGGTGCTGCCACTGATCGTGCTCTTCGCCTGCCTGCAGCGGTACTTCTTCCGAGGCGTCGGCGAGGGCGCGGTCAAGGGCTGACCCCCGTACCCCCCAGCTCCCAGAACCAGGATCCGCATTGACCTCTGACGACCTGCCCGGCGCGGCGCCCGCCGCCGCGCCCCGCTTCGGCGCCAACTACACCCCCAGCCAGGGGTGGTTCCACCACTGGCTCGACTTCGACCTCGACGCCGTACGCCGCGACCTCGACGCCGTCGCCGCGCTCGGGCTCGACCACGTCCGGGTCTTCCCCATCTGGCCGTACTTCCAGCCCAACCGCACCCTGATCCGGCCGCGCGCCGTCGAGCAGCTCGTCGCGCTCGCCGACGCCGCCGCCGAGCGCGGGCTCGACGTGAACGTCGACGGGCTCCAGGGGCATCTGTCGAGCTTCGACTTCCTGCCCGCGTGGACGCAGACCTGGCACCGGCGCAACCTCTTCACCGACCCCGACGTGATCTCCGGGCAGCGCGCGTACCTGCGTACGCTCGCCGCCGCGCTCGCCGACCGGCCGAACTTCATCGGCATGACCATCGGCAACGAGATCAACCAGTTCGCGGCCGGGCCGCACCCCGACCCCGACCGCATCACGCAGGAGCAGGCCGAGGCGTGGCTGCGCGAGGTCCTGTCCGCCTGCGAGGAGGGCGCGCCGGGGCGGCTGCATCTGCACGCCGAGTACGACGCCGCCTGGTACCAGGACGACCAGCCGTTCACACCCGCGCAGGCCGCGCGGCTCGGGGGTGCCACGGCCGTGCACTCCTGGGTGTTCAACGGGACCGCGCAGCGGCACGGGCGGGACGGCGTGGCCACCGGGCAGCATGCCGCGTACATGATCGAGCTGTCCAAGGCGTGGGCCCTTGAGCCGGGGCGGCCCGTGTGGCTCCAGGAGGTCGGGGCGCCCGCCCCCCTCATCCCGGCCGCGGACGCCGCCGCCTTCACCGAGGCCACGGTTTCCGCTGCGCTCGACTGCGCGGATGTGTGGGGGGTGACGTGGTGGTGCTCCCACGACGTGTCGCGCTCCCTCTCCGATTTCCCCGAACTCGAGTACAGCCTCGGGCTGTTGACGAACGACGGGCGGGTGAAGCCCGCGGGTGCCGCGCTGGCCCGGCTGGCGAAGGAGTGGCGGGGCGGGGCGTACGCGCCCGCGCCCCGGACGACGGGGCTCGTCGTCGACGTGGGTGCCGATCTCGGGCGGCGGTCCGTGTGTGCGCCCGGTGGGGCGGTGTTCGAGGCGTTCGCCCGGCTGGTGGCCGACGGGGTGCGGCCCGCCCTTGTCCTCTCGGAGCGGGCGGACGACGGTGCGCACCTCGCTGCGCGGGGCATCCGGGAGGTGGTGCGCCCGCCCGAAGTCCTGGGCTGAGGTCCCTGGGGGCTCCGCCCCCAGACCCCCATTTCCCACCCACCCGCCTTTACCTGTCCTACCGGACGCAGTCGGCACGACCTGGGCACATTCCAGCCCGTCCGGCGTTTGAGGACGAGGCCGTCCAAGCCGATACGGGGGTCCAGGGGGCGGAGCCCCCTGCCCGCGGCGGAGCCGCCGATCGATGCAGCGGAACGGGGCGGGACTGGGGCGCACCCCGCGAGGCCACCGAACCCCACCCACCGAACGTAGCGAAACCGGAGAACGCCACATGCACGACGACCGTCGCCTCGTCGAGGGGCGCCTCAAGCGCGTCCTCGACGAGCGCATCCGCCCCGCCGTCTACCCCCACTCCGTCCCCCTGGACATCGCCGTCTGGAACGCCCCGGGCGAACCGGTCCCCGTGGCCGAAGGCCTGGCGGCCGAGACCGAGCCCATAGCGGCGGGCACCCGCTGGGGCGCCCCCTGGGGCACGAGCTGGTTCCGGGTCACGGGCACCGTCCCGCCCGAGTGGGCGGGCAAGACGGTCGAGGCCATCCTGGACCTCGGCTTCGACGAGAACATGCCGGGCTTCCAGTGCGAGGGCCTCGTATACCGCCCGGACGGCACTCCGGTCAAGGGCCTCAACCCTCGCAATCAGTGGGTGCGCATCGCGACGCCCGCCGAGGGCGGCGAGAGCGTCCACCTGCACATCGAGGCCGCCTCCAACCCGGTCATCCTGGACTACCACCCCTTCCTGCCCACCCAACTGGGCGACAAGGAGACGGCGGGCACGGAACCCCAGTACCGCCTGGAACGCATGGACCTCGCCGTCTTCGACGAGGCGGTGTGGCAGCTCGCCATAGACCTGGAGGTGCTCGGTGAGCTGATGCAGGAACTTCCCGAGGACTCGGGCCGCCGCCACGAGATCCTGCGGGCCGTCGACCGCGCCCTGGACGCCGTCGACCTCCAGGACGTGAACGGCACGGCGGCCGCGGCACGGGCCGAGCTGGAAGGCGTGCTCGCGGCCCCCGCGCACGACTCCGCGCACCGCGTCAGCGCCGTCGGCCACGCCCACATCGACTCCGCCTGGCTCTGGCCGCTGCGTGAGACGGTCCGCAAGGTGGCGCGTACGACGTCCAACATGACGGCGCTGCTCGAGGACGAGCCGGACTTCGTGTTCGCGATGTCGCAGGCGCAGCAGTGGGCGTGGATCAAGGAGCACCGGCCCGAGGTGTGGGCGAAGGTGAAGAAGGCCGTCGCGGACGGCCGCTTCGTGCCGACGGGCGGCATGTGGGTCGAGTCGGACACGAACATGCCGGGCTCGGAGGCGATGGCCCGTCAGTTCGTGCACGGCAAGCGGTTCTTCCTCGACGAGTTCGGTGTCGAGAACGACGAGGCGTGGCTGCCGGACACCTTCGGCTTCGCGGCCGGGCTGCCGCAGATCATCAAGGCGGCGGGCGCCAAGTGGCTGCTCACGCAGAAGATCTCGTGGTCGCAGACCAACAAGTTCCCGCACCACACCTTCAACTGGGAGGGCATCGACGGCACCCGGATCTTCACGCACTTCCCGCCCGTCGACACGTACAACTGCGCCATGAAGGGCAGCGAGATCGCCCACGCGGCACGGAACTTCAAGGACAAGGGTGTCGCCCGGCACTCGCTCGCGCCCACCGGCTGGGGCGACGGCGGCGGTGGCACGACCCGCGAGATGATCGCGAAGGCGGGACGGCTGCGGGACCTGGAGGGTTCGGCGACCGTCCAGTGGGAGACCCCGGCCGCGTTCTTCGAGAAGGCCGAGGCCGAGTACCCGAACGCGCCGGTGTGGGTCGGCGAGCTGTACCTGGAGCTGCACCGCGCCACCCTCACCAGCCAGGCCGGCACCAAGCAGGGCAACCGCCGCAGCGAGCACCTCCTGCGGGAGGCCGAGCTGTGGGCGGCGACGGCCACGGTCAGGGCCGGATTCCCGTACCCGTACAAGGAGTTGGACCGGATCTGGAAGACGGTGCTGCTGCACCAGTTCCACGACATCCTGCCCGGCTCGTCGATCGCCTGGGTGCACCGCGAGGCCCGCGCGACGTACGCGGCGGTGGCGGCCGACCTGAACGGCATCATCGACGCCGCGCAGAAGGCCCTCGCGGGCGACGGCAGCCGGGGCCTCGTCTTCAACTCCGCGCCGCACACCCGTGACGGCGTCGCGGCGGGCGGCGCGGCGATGCCCGTCGCCGCGGGCCAGTCGGCGATCGCCGCGCGCGCCGACGGCGGCTTCGTGCTCGACAACGGTCTGCTGCGCGTCGAGATCGACGCCCGCGGCCTCGTCGTGTCGGCGTACGACATTGACGCCGGACGCGAGACCGTCGCCCCCGGCCACGCCGCGAACCTGCCCCAACTGCACGCCGACTTCCCGAACATGTGGGACGCGTGGGACGTCGACGAGTTCTACCGCAACTCCGTCACCGACCTGACCGAGGCGGAGGAGGTCGTGCCGGGTGACGGCGCCTCGGTGCGGGTCGTGCGCCGCTTCGGCGCCTCGCGCATGACCCAGGTCCTGACCCTCGCGGCGGGCGAGCGGCGGCTCGACATCGACACCGAGGTCGACTGGCACGAGACGGAGAAGTTCCTCAAGCTGGCGTTCCCGCTCGACGTGCACGCCGAGCGGTACGCGTCGGAGACCCAGTTCGGCCACTTCCACCGGCCCACGCACACCAACACGAGCTGGGAGGCCGCCAAGTTCGAGGCGTGCAACCACCGCTTCGTGCACGTCGAGGAGCCCGGCTGGGGCGTCGCCCTCGTCAACGACTCGACGTACGGCCACGACGTCACCCGCGCCGTGCGGGACACCGACGCCGGTACCACCACGACGGTGCGGGTGTCGCTGCTGCGGGCCCCGCGGTTCCCCGACCCGGAGACCGACCAGGGCCTGCACCGCTTCCGGCACGCGCTGGCGCCCGGCGCCGACGTGCTGGACGCCGTGCGCGAGGGCTACCGGATCAACCTGCCCGAGCGGCGGGTCACCGGCAGTGGCGCGGAGGTCGCGCCGCTGGTGGCCGTCGACGACGACGCGGTGGTCGTGACGGCGGTGAAGCTCGCGGACGACGGGAGCGGCGACGTGATCGTCCGCTTCCACGAGGCCCGCGGCGGACGCGCCCGCACCCGGCTCACCTTCGGCTTCGACGTGGGTTCCCTCGCCGTGACCGACCTGCTGGAGCGGCCGCTCGACGGAGTGTCGGCTCCGCAGCGGGACGGCGCGGAGGTGTCCGTGACGCTGCGGCCGTTCGAGCTGGTGACGTTGCGGGCGGGCAGGATCTGACCGGATCGGGAGGGTGTGGGCCGGCGTCGCGCGGGTGACCGTGGGACGCCGGCCGCGCTCGCGGGCTCATCGTGTCGGCGTACGGCCGAGCGAGGCCAGGAGCGCCCGCGTGCGCTCCGCCTCCGCGTCGCGGCGCTGGTCGCGGTAGAGGGCCAAGGCCTGGCTCCGGGCGCGGCGCGCCTCGGCAGGGCGGCCGAGAGACTGGTAGACGTCGCCGAGGCAGGCCAGGGCATCGGCTTCCTCGTAGGCGTCGCCCAGCTCACGGCGCAGGGCGAGTGCCTGGCGGTAGTGGTCCAGAGCCGCCGCGTACCGCCCGCTGTGGTGGGCGATGTAGCCGAGGCTGTCCAGGGTGAAGGCCTCACCCTCCAGGAAGTGGTCCCGGCGGCACAGCGTCAGGGCCCGCTCGCAGAACGCGCGGCCCTCCTGATGGTGCCCCAGGCGGGCGTGGTACCAGCCCACCGCGTTGAGTGCCTCGGCTTCCCTCGGAGGACTGTCGAGCGTTTCGCGGATGCGCAGGTTCTGGAGGGCGTGCATCAACGCCTGTGCGTCGTCGCGCTGTTGCTCCCAGGCCAGTGCGAGGTTGAGATGGGTCTGTGCCGTCCCCGCGGCGTCCTCGGCCTCCTCGAACAGGGTGAGGGCCTGCCGCAGTCGCGCCAAGGCCTCGTCGTGCCGGCCGAGGGCCACGTGGGTGCGGCCGAGGAGCCGCCGCGCCAGTGCGCGCGTGGCCGGCTCCTCGCCGGCCGCGTCGAGGGCGGCGAGTGTCGCTCCCAGCATCGTCATGCGGTCCGGCAGGAGACCGCGGCGCCAGTGAAAGGTGTCCAGTGCCCAGGCCAACCGCCACGCCTGGCCGGGCAGGCCGCGTTCCAGCGCGAAGTGGTGCGCGGCGAGCAGACAGTGGTGCTCGGCCTCGAACCACGCCATGGCCGCCGTCGCGTCCCCGAGCAAGGAGCGGGCACCCGCGGCCTCGGACGGGCTCGGTTCGATCGGTGTGAGCTGTGGGGAGAGCAGCCGGTCGCCGTCGTACGCGGTGTGGGCGTAGAAGTCGGCCAGGCGGAGCGAGGCCGCGTCCCCGATGTCGCCGGGTCGGTCCTGGCCGCGTTCGGTGGCGTAGAGGCGGACCAGGTTGTGCATGCGGTAGCGGCCCGGGGTGTGCTGCTGGACCAGGTGGGCGGCCTCCAGGGCGCGGAGTACGGCGCGGGTGCGCGCGAGGGGTGTCCCGAGGAGAGCGGCGGCGGAGTGCAGGCCGATGTCCGGTCCGGGGGCCGGGCCGAGGAACGCGAAGGCCTGGGCGGTGGGGGCGTCGAGGGCCCGGCAGGAGGTCTCGAAGACAGCTCTCAGGTCAGTGGCCAGGTCGCCGACCGTCAGGGCGTCGAGCCTGCCGGTGGCGTCGTCGAGCTCCTCGGCCAGTTCGGCGAGCGGGAAGTGGGGCTGCGCCGCCGCGCGGGCGGCCACGATGCCGAGGGCCAGCGGCAGTCCCGCACACCGCCGCAGCAGGGCGCCCACCGCGTCGGGTTCGGCCGCCAGCCGGTCGTGTCCCAGGGCGCGCGTGAGGACCTCGCGGGCCTCGGGGTCGGGGAGCGTGTCGAGCGTGAGGTGCGGGGAGCCGTGTGTGGTGGTGAGGCCGGCGAGGTGGCTGCGGCTGGTGACCAGGACCAGGCAGGTGGCGCCGCCGGGCAGCAGCGGACGGATCTGGTCGGCGTCGCGGGCGTTGTCCAGCAGGATCAGCATGCGGCGGTCGGCGACCAGGGACCGGTAGAGGCCCGCCCTGGCCTCCGCGTCGGCGGGTACCTCCTGGGGAGGGGTGCCCAGGGCGTCGAGGAAGCCGCGCAACACCCTGTCCGGCGGCTCCGGTTCGCCGGCCGGGTCGAAACCGTACAGAGCGGCGTACAACTGCCCGTCGGGGAACCGGTCGAGGTGCTGATGGGCCCAGTGCAGTGCCAGCCAGGACTTTCCGACGCCGCCCGTACCGCCGATCGTGAAGATCGTCGGTCTGCCGCCGCCTTCGGCGGGCTCCTTGAACAGGCCGTCGAGGGCGGCCAGTTCACGGTCCCGGCCGACGAACGTCGCAGGCCACGGGGGAAGTTGCCGCGGCACCGGCCGGGAGGCACGGGGTGGGCGTGAGGTGGCGGGTGTGATCGGGGCGGGGTGGAGCGCCGGGTCGGCGGCGAGGATCTGCTGATGCAGGCGTCGTAGCGGCGCGCCGGGGTCGATGCCCAGCTCCGTGGCCAGGTCCCGCCGGAGGCGTTCGTGACACGCCAGTGCCTCGGCCTGCCGCCCGCACCGGTACAGCGCCAGCATCAGATGCCCCGCCACCCGCTCGTCCAGCGGATGCGCCTCGGCCCGGCCCGACAGCTCGGTCAGCACCAGGGCGTGCTTCGCGAGGCGCAGCCGCACCTCGGTCAGATCCAACTGGGCGGCGAACCGCTCGCCGTCGAGCACGTCGCGTTGCGCGTTGAACCACGGGGTGTCCGCCCCGGCGAACGCCTCCCCGCGCCACGAGCCGAGAGCCGCCTCCAACAGGGCCTCGGCCTCCTCGTCGGCGGGCGCCGCGCGGCCCTGTTCCAGCAGGTGGTGAAACCGGTGCAGGTCGACGGCCTGGGGGCTGACCCGCAGCCGGTAGCCGCTGCCCTCCTCCCGCGTGAGGGACACGTCGTGCCCCTCCAACGCCCGGCGCAGCCGGGAGATGTACCCGTACAGGGCCCGTACGCCACTGCGCGGCCCGGCCGTCCCCCAGGCCCGGTCCACCAGCGCGTCGGCCGACACCAGTTGGTTGGCGTCCACGAGCAGCGCCGCGAGCACCCGCCGCTGCAGCGCGGGCCCGGCGTTCACCGGGACTCCGTCACGCCACACCTCGATGGGACCCAGAACTCCGAACGACACGGCCATCCCCCCTCTTGGCCCTCGCCACCATCTCCGGTGCCGACCAGGGCGTTCAAGGCGCAGTCAAGCTTTCGTGACGTTTTACGGAAGTCGGGGTCCCCGCTACCCCGCTACCCCTCCAATTGTCCCCGCAGCCAGTCCTCCACTTCGCCCACATGCGCGGCCGCCGCCGCCCGCGCCGCCTCCGGGTCCCGTGCGACCAGCGCGCGGTGGATGCGGGCGTGCTCGCGCCGGGTGCGCTCGAAGGCGCCCTCCTCCTGGTAGCCGCGCCACACGCGGGCGCGGAAGGTGCGCGAGGACAGGCCCTCCAGGATCGCCGCCATCGTGTCGTTGCCCGCCGCGAGCGCGATCGCGCGGTGGAAGGCGAGGTCGTGGGAGAGGATCTCCTCGGGGTCGTCGGTGGCGTTCATGGCCGCCAAGTGCTTCTCCACGTCGGCCAGTTGGTCCGGCGTGATGCGGGCCGCGGCGAGCGCGGTCGCGGTGGACTCCAGGACCCGGCGCACCTCCAGGAGTTCCACCAGGCGCGGGCCGCGCGACAGGTCGGCGACGACGCCGAACGTCTCCAGGAGGTCCCCGGCCTCCAGTTGCGTCACGTAGATGCCCGAGCCGTGCCGCGCCTCCAGGACGCCGAGGACCGTCAGGGCGCGGATCGCCTCCCGCATGGAGCTGCGCGAGATGCCGAGCTGGGTCGCCAGGTCCCGTTCGGTGGGCAGGCGTTGGCCCGGCTCCAGGAGTCCCTCGCCGATCATCGCCTTGATCTGCTCGATGGCCCGCTGGGTCACGGTGCCCTTCTGCGCGGGCACGGCGCCTTTCGGTACGGGGGTGGCCTGTACGGGCACGGTCTGCGCGGGCGGGGCGCTCTGCTCGCTCTGGTCCACGGGGAACGCTCCTTCACTTGCCGGTGTCGCGCAGTGTAGCCAGAGATGTGGTCCGACCACTACGGCCGGAAAGCGGGAAAAGTTGGCGACGAGGGGTGTTGTGGGCGCCAAGTGGTCTGATAAATATTCGCCCATCGGTCGCTCGACCCCTACCTGAGTCGCCCCTGTTTCCCCCCTGAATCCCCCTGAGTCCCCCTTGATCACGCTCGATGAGGAGCCGTCAGATGGTCGGCAGTAGTGTGCGGAACAGCCCCCGGAGGATGCGGAGTTCGCAGCCGGTCCGAGCCGTCGCCATGGCGGCCTGCGCCGCCCTCGCGCTCACCGCCTGCGGCAGCACGAAGGACACCGGGGGATCCGGTGGCAAGGCCGGCGGCGAGGGCAAGGTCGGCGTGGTCCTGCCGCTGCTCACCTCGCCGTTCTGGCAGTCGTACAACGACTACGTACCGAAGATGGCGAAGTCCGAGGACGTCGACGCGCTCAAGACCGTCAACTCCAACAGCGACCCCACGCAGCAGATCACCGACATCAACAACCAGCTCAACCAGGGCGTCAAGGGCCTGGTGGTGGCCCCGCTCGACAGCGCCGCCATCTCCGCCGGGCTCGACCAGGCCGAGCGCAAGGGCGTGCCCGTGGTCGCCGTCGACGTCGCGCCCGAGAAGGGCAAGGTCGCGATGGTGGTCCGCGCGAACAACGTCGCGTACGGACAGAAGGCCTGTGACTACCTGGGCAAGCAGGTCAAGAGCGGAAAGGTCGTCCAGATCATGGGGGACCTCGCGTCGGTCAACGGGCGGGAGCGCTCCGAGGCCTTCCGCGACTGCGTCAAGGACAAGTACCCGAAGCTGAAGGTCCTGGAGATCCCCGCGAAGTGGGAGTCGGACACGGCCGCGTCCAAGCTCGACACCCTGCTCAACTCCCACTCCGACCTCAAGGGCATCTACATGCAGGCGGGCGGCGTCTACCTCGCGCCCACCCTGCAGACCCTCAAGTCCAAGGGCATGCTCAAGAAGGCGGGCGAGAAGGGGCACATCACGATCGTGTCCAACGACGGCATCCCGCAGGAGTTCGACGCCATCCGCAAGGGCCAGATCGACGCGACCGTCTCGCAGCCCGCCGACTCGTACGCGAAGTACGGCATGTACTACATCAAGGCCGCGATGAACGGGAAGAAGTTCAAGCCGGGGCCGACCGACCACGACTCCACCATCGTGAAGCTGCCGAGCGGCATCCTCGAGGACCAGTTGCCTGCGCCGCTCGTCACGAAGGGGAACGTGGACGACGCCGAGCTGTGGGGCAACTCGGTCAAATGAAGTCGCCGACCCCACCGAACTCCGCGACCCCACCGAGCCCCGCGGCGCCCCCGCCCCTCGTCGAGGCGTCCGGCATCGTCAAGCGGTACGGACCCACCGTGGCCCTCCAGGACGGCCGCCTCACCGTCAGGCCCGGCGAGTCCCACGCGCTCGTCGGCCGCAACGGCGCGGGCAAGTCCACCCTCGTCACCATCCTCACCGGCCTGCAGGCCCCGGACGCGGGCACCGTCCTGTTCGACGGCGAGGGCGCGCCGCCGCTCGCCGACCGCGACGCCTGGCGCCGCAAGGTCGCCTGCGTGTACCAGCGGCCCACGGTCGTGCCCGAACTGACCGTCGCCGAGAACCTCTTCATCAACCGTCAGCCGCGGGGCCGCGGCGGATTCATCAGCTGGCGCCGCCTCAAGGCGGAGGCCGCCGAGGTCCTGCGCACCTGGGACGTGCGCGTCGACCCCGAGGCGCGCACCGCCGACCTCAAGGTCGAGGACCGCCAAATGGTGGAGATCGCACGGGCGTTGAGCTTCGGTGCGCGCTTCATCGTCCTCGACGAGCCCACCGCGCAGCTCGACAACCGCGAGATCGAGCGCCTCTTCACGCGCATGCGGACGCTGCAGGACTCCGGCGTCACGTTCCTGTTCATCTCGCACCACCTGCAAGAGGTGTACGAGGTCTGCCAGACCGTCACGGTCCTGCGCGACGCCCGCTGGATCACCACGGCCCCCGTCGCGGACCTGCCCCGCGCCGCCCTCGTGGAGGCCATGGCGGGCGAGGCGCTCACCGAGAGCAAGGCCCGCGCCAGGGCCGAGGTGCCCGCCGCCGCGCCCGTGCTGCTCGACGTGCGCGGTCTGAGCAGTCCCTCGTACGCCGACGTCGACCTCACCGTGCGCCGGGGCGAGGTCGTCGGGCTCGCCGGGTCCAGCGGCAGCGGGAAGATCAACCTCGCGGAGTCGTTCACCGGGCTGCACACGCCGACCTCGGGCACCGCCCTCCTCGACGGCGAGCCCTTGAAGTTCGGCGACGTGCCCGCCGCGCTGCGGGCCGGAGTCGGCTGCGTACCGCGCGACCGGCACGGCGAGGGCCTGGTGTTCTCCATGTCCATCGGGGACAACGCGACCATGAGCGTCCTCGGCCGGCTCGGCCGGTACGGCTTCGTCGGCTCCGACCGCAAGCGCGCCTTCGCGGGCGAGCTCATCGAGCGGCTCGACATCCACGCCGAAGGACCGGACCAGCCCGTGTCCGACCTCTCCGGAGGCAACGCGCAGAAGGTCGTGATGGCGCGCGCCCTCGCCTCCGAGCCGCGCCTGCTCGTCCTCATCAACCCCACCGCGGGCGTCGACGTGAAGTCCAAGGAGTCGCTGCTCGCCCGCGTCGACCACGCCCGCGAGGACGGCACCGCCGTGCTCGTCGTGTCCGACGAACTCGACGATCTGCGCCGCTGCGACCGCGTACTCGTCCTCTTCCACGGCCGCGTCGTCGCGGAACACGCGGCGGGGTGGCACGACCACGAGCTGATCGCGTCCATCGAGGGCGTCACGGAAACAGCGCAAGCAGCGGGACCAGCAGAAGCTGAAGGAGTGGAACAGCGTGGCTGACACCAAGGCCCCGTCGGCCTCGCCCACCGCGGCGGACATCGGCAAGAGCACCGCACCCGCGCGTTCGCAGACCCGGGCCGTGCTGCTGCGGCGCGCACGCGAACTCGCCCTCGTCCCCGCCCTGTTGCTCCTCATGGTCCTCGGCACCTTCGTCAACGACTCGTTCCTGACGGAACGCAACCTCATCTCCATCCTCGGCGCCTCCGCCGCCCTGGCGATGGTCGTCCTCGCCGAGTCGCTCGTGCTGATCACCGGCAAGTTCGACCTCTCGCTGGAGTCGGTGGTCGGCATCGCGCCCGCCATCGGCGCGCTGCTCGTGCTGCCCGCCGCCCAGGCGGGATTCGGCACCGACATGCCCGCGGCCGTGGGCATGCTCGCGATCGTGCTGGTCGGCGCGGTGATCGGCGGCTTCAACGGCATCCTCGTGGTGAAGCTGAAGCTCAACGCCTTCATCGTCACGCTCGCCATGCTGATCGTGCTGCGCGGCGTCCTCGTCGGCGCGACCAAGGGCAAGACGCTGTTCGGCATGCCCGAGTCGTTCTTCACGCTCGCTACCTCCACATTCCTGACCGTGCCGCTGTCGGTGTGGATCGCGGCGGCGGCCTTCGGCCTCACCGGGCTCGTCCTGAAGTACCACCGGGTGGGCCGCGCCCTGTACGCGATCGGCGGCAACGCGGACGCCGCGCGGGCCGCGGGCATCCGGGTGGAGCGGGTCTTGCTCTGCGTGTTCGTCGTCGCCGGGACGCTCGCCGCCGTCGGTGGACTGATGCAGACCGGCTACGTCGGCGCCATCAACGCCAACCAGGGCACGAACATGATCTTCACGGTGTTCGCGGCCGCGGTCATCGGAGGCATCAGCCTCGACGGCGGCAAGGGCACCATGTTCGGCGCGCTCACCGGCGTCCTGCTGCTCGGCGTCGTACAGAACCTGCTCACGCTCGCGCAGGTGCCGTCCTTCTGGATCCAGGCCATCTACGGCGGCATCATCCTGGTCGCCCTGATGATCGCGCGCGTCACCACGGGCCGTGCCCAGGACTGACCCCCCCTGCCCGCCCACGGCTCCCTGTTCCTTTCCGGAAAGGCCTCCTGTGTCCCCAACTCCCGGCCGCGTCACGGCGGTCGACACCTACGACATCCGGTTCCCGACCTCGCGGGAGCTCGACGGGTCCGACGCGATGAACCCGGACCCGGACTACTCGGCGGCCTATGTGGTGCTGCGCACCGACGCCGAGGACGGACTCGAAGGGCACGGCTTCACCTTCACCATCGGGCGCGGCAACGAGGTGCAGGTCGCCGCGATCGACTCGCTCAGGCACCATGTCGTCGGCCGCTCCGTCGACGAGCTGTGCGGGGACCCGGGCACGCTCAACCGCGACCTGATCGGCGACAGCCAGCTGCGCTGGCTCGGACCCGAGAAGGGCGTGATGCACATGGCGATCGGCGCCGTCGTCAACGCCGTCTGGGACCTGGCCGCCAAGCGCGCCCGCACCCCGCTGTGGAAGCTCCTCGCCGACGCGGAGCCCGAATGGCTGGTCTCCCAGGTCGACTTCCGCTACATAGCCGACGCGCTCACGCCCGAGCAGGCGCTCGCGCTGCTGCGGTCGGGCCGCGCGGGCGCGGACGGCCGCGAGGCACACCTGCGCGAGCGCGGCTTCCCCGGCTACACCACCTCACCCGGCTGGCTCGGCTACAGCGACGAGAAGCTCACCCGCCTCGCCCGCCAGGCCGTCGCCGACGGCTTCACCCAGATCAAGCTGAAGGTCGGCGCGGACCTCGCCGACGACGTACGCCGCTGCCGCACCGCCCGCGAGGCCATCGGCCCGCACATCCGCATGGCGATCGACGCCAACCAGCGCTGGAACGTCGACGAGGCCGTGCGCTGGACGCGCGCGCTCGCCGAGTTCGACCCGTACTGGGTGGAGGAGCCCACCAGCCCCGACGACGTCCTCGCGCACGCCACCATCCGCGACGCCGTCGCCCCCGTGAAGGTCGCCACCGGCGAACACGTGCAGAACCGCATCGTGTTCAAGCAGCTCCTCCAGGCCGGCGCCATCGACGTCCTGCAGATCGACGCGGCCCGCGTCGGCGGCGTCAACGAGAACCTGGCGATCCTGCTGCTCGCCGCCCGCTTCGGCGTGCCGGTCTGCCCGCACGCGGGCGGCGTCGGGCTGTGCGAACTCGTCCAGCACCTGTCGATGTTCGACTACGTCGCGCTGTCCGGCACCACCGAGAACCGCGTCATCGAGTACGTCGACCATCTGCACGAACACTTCGTGGACCCCGTCGCGATCCGCGACGGCCACTATCTCGCACCCTCCGCGCCCGGTTTCTCGGCGACCATGCGCCCCGAATCCCTCGCGGAGTTCACGTTCCCCGGCGGCGCCTTCTGGGCGGCCGACCTCGCGCACCAGGCGGAACTCGCGGCCAGGACGGCGAACACAGGTAACGCGGGAACCACCGGAACCACGGCAACCACAGCCAAGAAGGCAAAGAAGGGGGCAGCGGCATGACGGACTTCACCGGCCTCACGGCCCTGGTGACCGGCGGCGCTTCGGGCATCGGCCGGGCCACGGCGGAACTCCTGGCCGCCCGGGGAGCCCAGGTGGCGGTGCTCGACCTCGACCCGAGCGGAGTGGAGAAGCCGCTGCGCGGATACGTCGCCGACGTCACCGACGACACGGCGGTGCGGGCAGCCGTCGCGGCGGCGGTGGCCGACCTCGGCGGGCTCGACATCCTGGTCAACAACGCGGGCATCGGCGCGCAGGGCACCGTCGAGGACAACGACGACGACCGGTGGCACGCCGTCCTCGACGTCAACGTCCTCGGCGTCGTCCGCACCACCCGCGCCGCGCTCCCGCACCTGCGGGCCTCCGCGCACGCGGCGATCGTCAACACCTGTTCCATCGCGGCGACCGCGGGCCTGCCGCAGCGCGCCCTGTACTCGGCCTCCAAGGGCGCGGTCCTCTCGCTGACCCTCGCGATGGCCGCCGACCACGTACGCGATGGCGTGCGCGTGAACTGCGTCAACCCCGGCACCGTGGACACCCCCTGGGTCGGCCGCCTCCTGGACGCCGCCCCCGACCCGGCCGCCGAGCGCGCCGCCCTCGCGGCCCGCCAGCCCACCGGCCGCCTGGTCACCGCCGACGAGGTCGCGGGCGCCATCGCCTACCTGGCGAGCCCGCTGTCCGGCGCCACCACCGGCACCGCGCTCGCCGTCGACGGCGGCATGCAGGGCCTGCGGCTGCGGCCGGTGACCCGGTGAGCGGCATACGGACGCGGCAACTCGGCCGCGGCGCCGTCCGGGTCAGCGAGCTGTCGTACGGCGGCGCCGGCATCGGCAACCTCTACTCGCCCGTCACCGACGAGGACGCCACCGTCGCGCTCAACTCCGCCTGGGACGCGGGCATGCGCTACTTCGACACCGCGCCGCACTACGGCCTCGGCCTGTCCGAGCGCAGGATCGGCGCGGCACTGCGCGGACGCCCCCGGGACGCGTACACCGTCTCCACGAAGGTGGGGCGGATCCTGGAACCGGTCACCGGGCCCGTCAGCGGCGACGACCTGGCCGACGGCGGCTTCGCCGTGCCCGCCGACCACCGGCGCCGGTGGGACTTCAGCGCGGACGGCGTGCGCCGCTCGATCGAGTCCAGCCTGGAACGCCTCGGCATCGACCGCGTCGACATCGTCTACCTCCACGACCCGGACGACCACGGCGAAGAGGCCTTCCGCGAGGGCTATCCCGCCCTGGAACGGCTGCGCTCCGAAGGCGTCGTGGGCGCCATCGGCGCGGGCATGAACCAGGCCGAGATGCTGACCCGCTTCGTCCGCGACACCGACGTCGACGCCGTGCTGTGCGCGGGCCGCTACACACTCCTCGACCACCAGGCCCTCACCGAGCTGCTGCCCGCCGCGAGCGCGCGCGGAGCCTCGATCGTCATCGGCGGCGTCTTCAACTCCGGCCTCCTCGCCGACCCGAAGGACGGAGCGCGCTTCGACTACACGGAGGCCCCCGACGAACTCCTCGACCGGGCGCGGTCGTTGCAGGGTCTCGCCGCCCGGCACGGTACGACGCTGCGAGCCGCCGCGCTCGCCTTCCCCTTCGGCCACCGGGCCGTGGCGAGCGTCCTCGTCGGCATCCACGCTCCGGGTCAAGTCGCCGACGCGGCAGAGCAGTTCGCGACCGAGGTGCCCGGCGACTTCTGGAAGGAGGCGCGGGCGGAGGGCCTGCTGCCGCCGGAGGTGCCCGTACCGGGAGAGAACGACCCCGGGGTGGTGGCCGGGCCGTGAGAGTCGCCCTGCACACCAAGGTCCGTGCCGACCGCGTCGAGGAGTACGAGGCCGCGCACCGCGAAGTCCCCGCCGAGCTGACCGCCGCGATCCGCGCGGCGGGCGCCACGTCGTGGACGATCTGGCGCAGCGGCACCGACCTTTTTCACGTCCTGGAGTGCGACGACTACGCCCGCCTCCTCGCCGAGCTGGAGAAGCTGCCCGTGAACGTCGCGTGGCAGGCGCGCATGGCGGAGCTGCTCGACGTGGTGCACGACTACTCGGGCGACGGGGCGGACGCGGGCCTGCCCGTGGTCTGGGAGCTGCCGTGATCATCGACGCCCACCACCACGTGTGGGACCTCGGCGTGCGCGACCAGGAGTGGATCACCGGCCCCGAGATGGCCCCGATCCGCCGGACCTTCACGGCCGACGACCTCGCCCCGCACGCCCGCGCCGCCGGAGTCGTCGCCACCGTCCTCGTCCAGACCGTCACCGTCGCGGAGGAGACCCCGGAGTTCCTCGCCCTCGCGGCGGACAGCGACCTGATCGCCGGAGTCGTCGGCTGGACCGACCTCACCCGCCCCGGCATCGCCGACACCCTGGCCGCACTCACCGAACTGCCGGGCGGGAAGCACCTGGTGGGCATCCGCCACCAGGTGCAGGCCGAGCCCGACCCTCAGTGGTTGCTGCGCCCGGACGTATGCCGCGGCCTCGCCGCCGTGGCGGACGCGGGGCTCGCGTACGACCTCGTGGTGCGGCCCGACCAGCTCCCCATGTGCGCCGAGGCGGCCGCACGGCTGCCCCAACTCACCTTCGTGCTCGACCACTTGGGTAAGCCGCCCATCGCGTCCGGGGACCTGGAACCCTGGGCTTCGTCCCTGCGCGCGTTCGCGTCGCTGCCGAACACCGTGGCCAAGCAGTCGGGTCTGGTCACCGAGGCCGACTGGGCGTCCTGGACCGTGGCTGGGCTGCGGCCTTACGCGGACACCGCGCTGGAGGCGTTCGGTCCCGCTCGGCTGATGTTCGGCTCGGACTGGCCGGTGTCCGGCCTCGCCGCCACGTACCGTGAAGTCGTGGACGCGGCAAGGGCGTTGACGTCGGCGCTGAGCGACACCGAGCGCGCGCAGGTGTTCGCGGGGACGGCGGGGCGCGTGTACGGGCTCGCGGACCCGGGCGGAATCCCTACGACCCCACCGGCCCGGCCGGACCTGCTTTGACGTAGGCCCCCTCCGCCGCACGTCCCGTGATCCAAAGCGGCATGAAGTGTGCGAACCGGGATCCGTTGACCCAGCTTCACCCGAAGCCGTACCTTCTGGTCATCTGCGCGGTCTACGGGGGACGCGCTCCATCGCGGATACACAGGGGGACGCGATGCACTGGTACGTGGACGTACTCAAGAAATACACCGTGTTCAACGGGCGGGCGCGACGCGCCGAATACTGGATGTTCACACTGTTCAACCTCGTCATCAGCCTCGTGCTCGCGCTGATCGACATGGCGACCGGCCTCACGCCGATCCTCGAAGTGATCTACACCCTGGCGGTCCTGCTGCCCGGCCTCGCCGTCGGCGCGCGCCGCCTGCACGACACCGGCCGCACCGGCTGGTGGCAGCTGCTCTTCCTGCTCCCGGTGATCGGCCTGATCATCCTCATCGTGATGCTCTGCACCGACAGCAAGCCGGCGAACCAGTACGGCCCGAACCCCAAGGAGGCCGCGCCGACACCGGCTTGGTGAGTCACGGTTCCGGCGCCTGGTCCAACCGGGTCGGCGGCAGGAACTCGCGTACGTACGTGCGCTCCCAGCACGCGCCCGTCTCCCGCAGCTCACGCCACGTCGTGCAGCGATAGCGGTAGAGGCGGGCGCGGACGTATCGCGGCGGCCGGTCGGGGAACGGGCAGTGGCGCAGCAGCCGCAGCGTGTCCCGGTCGCCTTCGAGGAGCCGTTCCACGAGCGGCCCGAACCACGGGTTCGCGTACGCGGGCGAAAGCCCGGCGAACCACATCATCCAGTCGAGCCGCAGATGGTACGGCGCGAACTGCCGCGGCCACCTCCGTACGTCGCCGGGCTTGCCCTTGAACTCGTACTCCAGCCACGCGGAGTCCGTCCGGGGCACCGCGTCCGCCGTGCCCTCGATCACGACCTCCTGCCGCACCCTGCTGACGCTGCCGAACGCGCCGTAGGCGTTGACCAGGTGCAGCGGGTCGAAGGAGCAGTTCATGACCTGCCGCCGTGAGACCAGGTTGCGCGCCGGACGGTAGCTCAGGGCGAGCAGACCCGCGGCGACGGCGATGACGAGGATCTCGTACCAGAGCGGGGGAGCGGCGAGATCCGCGGGCGGGGCCGCCGCGTCGCCGAACAGCCGCCGGAAGTCGACGGCGCTGAGCGCGAGTGCGATCGTCAGCCAGTTCAGCCAGGAGAAGTTGCCGGAGAGGACGAGCCACAGCTGGGTGGCGGCCATCAGCAGGGCCGCGCCCGTGGCGACGGGCTGCGGGGTGAACAGGAGGAAGGGGACGGCGAGTTGGGTGACGTGGTTGGCCGCCGCCTCGGCGCGGTGCAGCGGCCGCGGCAGCCGGTGGAAGAACCAGCTCAGCGGGCCCGGCATCGGCTGCGTCTCATGGTGGAAGTACAGGCACGTCAGCTTGCGCCAGCACGCGTCGCCGCGCATCTTGATCAGCCCGGCGCCGAACTCGACCCGGAACAGCACCCAGCGCAGCAGGAACAGCACGAGCACCGGCGGCCCGACGTCGTCGCCCGCGAGCAGCACCGCCAGGAAGCCGACTTCGAGAAGGAGTGACTCCCAGCCGAAGCCGTACCAGGTCTGCCCCACGTTCACGATCGACAGATACAGCGCCCACGGCACCAGCCACAGCAGCATCGCGCCCCACAGCGGAAGCAGCCCGTCCACGCCCGCGAGCAGCGCCACGGCCACCGCGCAGCCGCTCCACGCCCACAGCGCGAAGAAGCGGTCCGAGTAGTGGAAGTGGAAGACGCTGGGGGAGCGCCGGAACGGCACCCGCGCCACGTACCGGGGCACGGGCTGCATGCCGCGCTCCCCGATGAGCGCGCGGAACTGCAGCGCGGCGCCGAGGAAGGCGACGAGATAGATCGCGGCAAGCACGCGCTGGAAGACGAGTCGGCCGACCCAGTAGGAGTCCGCCGTGAACCACTCCACTCCTCCATTGTGACGGAGAGTGAGCGCTGGGTCCTGTGGGCGGGCGAGGAACAGCGTGGTGCTGCCCGGACGCGCCCCCGGGGCCCCGGAGCTCCGGGCGGGGCTCAGCGGGGCGGCGCCACCAGGCCCGTCTCGTACGCGATGATCACGAGCTGCACCCGGTCCCGCGCGTCCAGCTTCGAAAGCAGGCGCGTGACGTACGTCTTCGCGGTGGCGACGCTGATGGTCAGCCGCTCGGCGATCTCGGAGTTGGACAGGCCGCCGCCGACCAGCGTGAGGACCTCGCGCTCGCGCTCCGTGATGCCCGAGACGTCCCTGGGCGGCGGGGCGGCCGCGGGACGGTCCGCGAACTCCTTGATCAGGCGGCCGGTCACGCTCGGCGCGATCAGGCCGTCCCCGGCCGCGACGACACGCACCGCGGCGAGGATCTCGTCGAGCGCCATGTCCTTGACCAGGAACCCGGACGCGCCGGCGCGCAACGCCCCGTACACGTAGTCGTCGTCGTCGAACGTCGTCAGGACGACGATGCGGGTGGCGTCCGTGGCCCGCGTGATCAGGCGGGTGGCCTCGATGCCGTCCGTGCCGGGCATGCGGATGTCCATGACCACGACATCGGGCTTCAGGTCGGCGGCGAGGCGGACGGCCTCCTCGCCGTTCCCGGCCTCGCCGACGACTTCCAGGTCGTCGGCCTCGGTGATGACCATCTGGAGGGCGGCGCGCACGAGGGGCTGGTCGTCGGCCAGGACGACGCGCACGGGCCGCCGGTCGTCGGCCGGGGCGGCGGGCGCGGTCATCGCACACCCGCAGGAACGGGCAGGCGCGCCGCCACGCGGAAGCCGCCCTCGGGCCGCGGTTGCGCGCTGAACTCGCCGTGCAGCAGGCCGACCCGCTCGCGCATGCCGAGCAGTCCGTATCCGGTGCCGTCGACGGCCGCGCTCCGGCCGGTCCCGTCGTCGAGCACCTCGATCGCCAGCTCGTCGTCGCGGCTGTCGACGGTCACCCGGCAGGAGCGGGTGCCCGCGTGCCGGACCACGTTGGTGACCGCCTCCTGGATGATGCGGTACGCCGACACGTCGATCTCCGGCGGCACCGGCCTGAGCTCGCCGAGCCAGCGCACGTCGACGCGGACGCCCGCGGCCGTGGTGGTCTTCGCGAGCCGGTCCACGTCGGCGAGGCCGAGGCCCGGGTCGAGCGGGGCCGTCTCCTGGGCCTTGCCCGGTTCCGCGGTGCGCAGCGCGCCGAGCATGCGGCGCAGGCCGGAGAGCGTCTCGCGGCTCGCCGTCTCGATCTCGCCGAGGGCGCCGCGGGCCCGCTCGGGCTGGGTGCCGATGACGCGGCGCGCGGCGCCGGACTGCAGGGCGATGATGCCGATGCTGTGCGCGACCATGTCGTGCAACTCGCGGGCGATGCGCAGCCGTTCGGCCGTCACGGCCTGGGCGGCGGCCTGCTCGCGGAGCTGCTCGGCGTGGCGCCGTGACTGGTGCGCCGCGTCACCGAGGAGCCAGGCGACGACGGCCGTCAGCGCGACGGTCAGCTCCGCGGAGGTCCCGACGACCCAGCCGAAGGCCAGGCGCGTCAGCAGATATCCGGTGAGTGTGCCGAGCGCCATGGCGAGCGCGGCGAGGCCGGTCCTGCGCGGCCGGGCCGCGGCGATGACGTACACCGCGACATCGGCCGCGACGAACTGAAGGAGCGGGATCTCGCCCACGCTCAGCGCCGTCGACGCGCCCGCCGAGGCCAGCAGGATCAGACAGAGCCCGGCGAGAGGGCTGCGGCGCAGGCGCTGGCCGCCCGCGAAGGCCACCGCGGTGGCCAGGGCCAGCATCGCCAGACCGTCCCACCGGAAGAAGAGGACCCCCTGCTGCGCGGGTTGGGCCTCACCCGGCAGCCGGAACCGGAAGAGGAACGTCAGCGCCGACCCCACCAACCAGGCCAGCGCCGTCCACGTATGCGGCGGCACGCGCTTGAACGAGGGCTGCGGTGGTGGTGTCACGGACATGTCGACATCGTAAGCGCGTGCTCAGCGGCGGGAATCGGCCCACGGGTGTACAACCGGGGTCGACACCCGGCGGCCCGGATTGTCGGCGGCGGTCCGATGCCGAAGGGACCCCGCCCCCGCCACCGTTGACACATGATCGAAGTCAAGGACCTGACGAAGCGCTACGGCGCGACGACGGCCGTGAAGGACCTCACCTTCACGGTGCGACCCGGATACGTCACGGGATTCCTCGGGCCGAACGGCGCGGGCAAGTCCACCACCCTGCGCATGATCCTCGGCCTGAACGAGCCCACGGGCGGCACCGTCACCGTCGGCGGCCACCGCTTCCGCGACCGGCCGCGCGGCCTGCGCCACGTGGGCGGGCTGCTCGACGCGGGCGACGTGCACGGCGGCCGCAGCGCCGTCGCGCACCTGGCCGTGCTCGCCCGCAGCAACCGCATCCCGCGCCGCCGGGTGGACGAGGTCCTCGCGGAGGTCGGGCTCGCCGGAGCGGCGGGACGGCGCCGCATCGCGGGGTTCTCGCTCGGCATGCGCCAGCGCCTCGGCATCGCCGCCGCGCTGCTCGGCGACCCGCCGGTACTCCTCTTCGACGAGCCGCTCAACGGCCTCGACCCGGAAGGCGTGCTGTGGGTGCGCGGCCTGTTCCGGCGCCTTGCCGCGGAGGGCCGCACCGTCTTCGTGTCCAGCCATCTGATGTCGGAGATGGAGAACACGGCCGACGAACTGGTCGTCATCGGACGCGGCGAGCTGATCGCTGCCGAGAGCCTGACCCGGTTCGCGGCCCGGGGCACCGGGGCGGGCGTCACCGTGCGCACCCCGCGCGCCGCCGACCTGGCGGACCTGCTGACCGCCGAGGGCGCCGCGGTGAACCAGGACGGGCCGCTGCTCACCGTCACCGGCCTGGACGCCGCCCGCATCGGCGACCTCGCCTGCCGCCACGCCCTGCCGCTGCACGAACTGGCCCCGCGCGCGGCGTCCTTGGAGGAGGCCTTCATGGAACTCACGGCCGACAGCGTCGAATACCTCGCGGGAGAAGCACGATGACCACAGGGACTGCCACACACGCCCCCCTGTACGCGGCCGGGTCCGAGCCCGCCGCCCGCTTCCGCGACCTCCTCGCCGCGGAGTGGCTGAAGCTCTGGTCGCTGCGGTCCACGCCGTGGGCGTACCTGGTCACCGCGCTCGCCGTGATCGGCTTCAACGTGGGCCAGGCGTACGACACCTACCGCTACTGGTCGACGGAGGCGGCGGGCGACCGGGACAAGTTCATCCGCGACGGCATCCCCCTCGCCGAGGCCTTCACGTCCAACGCCGTGCTGATCCACGTCCTCGCGGCCGGGGCGATCGGCGCGGTGACGGTCGTGGGGGAGTACGGCAGCGGGCTCATCCGGACGACGTTCGCGGCCGTGCCCGCCCGCCGTTCGGTGATGGCGGCCAAGGTGGTCGTCGTCGCCGCGGTGACCACGGTGTTCGGCGCGCTGGTCGCCCTGGTGTCCTTCTTCTCGACGCAGGCCATCCTGAACGGCCGGGACATCGGGGTCTCCCTCGACCACCCCGGTGCCCTGCGCGTGGTCGTCGCGTCCGCGCTGATCACGCCCGTCGCCGCGCTGGTGGGCATGGCGATCGGCACGCTCCTGCGCCACATGGGCAGCACCATGATCGTCACTGTCGCGACGCTCCTGGTGCTGCCCATGGTCGTCAGCCCCGACCGCCACTGGTCGGCGCTCATCGCCCACGCCCTGCCGTTCCCCGCGTGGCGGCGGCTGACCGAGCCCGGCGGACACCTCGCGGCCTACCCGTGGTCAGAGGGCGGGGCCTGGACCGTGTACGCGGTGTGGGCGCTGGCCGCCGCTGCGGTCACCGTGTGCAGCGTGCACCGACGGGACCAGTGAGGGGACGTCTCGCGGGTGCGGGTGGGCACCCGCGAGGCGCCGTCAGTTCGTGTTGAGCGTCAGGCCGTAGTGCCGCAGCGTGTCGTCCAGCGGCTGGAAGTAGGACGAGCCCTGGTCGTTCACGCCGCCGCAGGACTGGTCCGTCGGGCCGCCCGAGGTCATTCCCTGGGCCTGGTTGCCCGAGATGTACGCCCCGCCGCTGTCGCCGCCCTCGACGCAGACCGTGGACCGGCCCAGGCCGGTGACCACGGTGTCCGGGCCGCCGTTGCGGTCGGTGTACGTGACGGTGACGCCGTACGCGTTGACCTTGCCGCACGTCCAGCCGGTCGTCGAGCCGGACTTGCACAGGGTCGCGCCGACCGCCGCGCGCTGGCTGCCGCGCACCGCGACCGAGGCGCCGTTGCCCCAGGTGCCGACCGACGTCGTGATCGAGGAGCCCGCGTCGACCGTCGCCAGGCCCATGTCCACGCTGTTGCGGCCGAGCGCGAAGCGGGTCGTCGAGCCGGACGCGAACTTCGAGCCGTTGAAGTAGAGGCCCGGATTGCCGGTCACGCAGTGGCCCGCGGTGACGAGGTACTGCCGGCCCGCGGAGTTCTTCGCCCCGAAGCCGACCGAACACCACGAACCGGCATTGTTGTTGATGTTCATCCGGCTGCCCGGAGCGACCGCCGCCTTCGCCTGGAGCTCGCGGTCGCTCTTGACTATTCGCACGGCGTCGCCGTGCCTGCGGGCCTCCTTGAGGAAGGCGCGCGCGGCCGGGGTGGCGGAGTCGGTCACGGTGACCTTGACGGTGTCGGAGGCCAGGTCGGCCTCCCAGGACGCGATGCCGCTCGGGACCCGCTTCGCCGCGGCCGTGTCGAGTGCGGTGGTGACGCGGGTCAGTTCGGCCTCGCCCCGGCTCGGTATGCGGGCGGTGAGGCCGGTGGCCTTCACCTTCTTCGCCTCGCGGGCGGCGCCGACGTTCACCGTCAGCGTGCCCTTCGCGTCGAAGAACGCGCCGTCCGTACGGACGCCGTCCTGGCGCAGCCGGTCCAGTCTCCGCTGCTGGTCGGCCTGTTCGTCGAGGTGTCTCACGGCGGCGGAGTCGCTGACGCCGAGGGTGTCCGCCAGGGCCTCGATCATCCGCGGCTCGTAGCGCGGTGCCGGGGGGGCGTCGGCCTGTGCGACGGTGGCACCGGTCGAGGCCACCAGGGCTCCCGCCGCCGCGGCGGCGAGGATGTAATGACGGGCATGCGCCATCTGAATGCCTTTCAACTGTGTGGGGGCTCATGGAAGTTCGGTGCACCGGGGTGGGGTCATTCGGTGCACCGAACGTCCATCGGCGTGGTGCGCGGGATTTCCCGGACCGTGCCGTGGGCGAAACCCTCCCGTCGGTCCGGGCGGTCACACAAGGCATGGCGGAGCGCGGGGTTTTAAGGCGAAAGACGTAAACACTTAATGCGCGAACTCGGGGAATGCGATGGTGTCGGAGAGCGACGCCGACGCAACGATCAGTGCTCGTCCAGGGGTTGACGCGGGCAAAGAGTGAGGCGCAAGCGGCGTTCCGGATATTGACGTACAAGGCCCCGACGGGGTTTGGTAGCGGAGCCGTGGGTCGTCATCTGTCATGCCGGGAGGCGGAAATTCGTGACGGATACATCCGGGCTGACGCCGAACGAGCCGAACACCCGGGAAACCGATACTGAATCGGTCCTTTCGTCGGGTCTTTCACCGGCTCTTGCGCCGGACCCTGCGTCGGACCTCGCGTCGGCCCTTTCGGCGGAACGCCCCGCTCCGTTCGCCGTCGCCCTGCGCGAGGCGGTACGCCGGCGCGGGCTCCCCCTGGACCGCATCTGCGAGCGGCTGACCGCCCGCGGCATCCGGCTCACCCCCGCGACCCTCAGCTACTGGCAGCGCGACCGCACCCGGCCCGAGCGCTCCGACTCACTGCGCGCCGTGGTCGCCCTGGAAAGCATCCTCGACCTGCCGCCCGGCGGTCTCTCCGCACTCCTTCCGCCCCAACGCCCGCGCGGGCGACGCGTCGCGCGCACCGACGAGCACGCGACCCGCCGTCTCTACGGCCAGTCGTCCTGGCAGGAGCAGGCGCTCGGGGACTCCTTCGCGGACTTCAACCGGGACATCGTCGTGCTCCTGACCCGCGAGGTCCTGCACCTGGACCGGCGCGGCTGCGTACGCCGTCTGATCGTGAATCACCTGGTCCGCGCCGTAGCCGACGGACCGGAACAGATGATGAACCTGCACTTTCTGGACGATCCCGACGGCGCGCTGCCCGAAGCGACCGTGCGCTGCGGACAATTGGAGTCGCTGCGGCAGGACGCGGCCTCGGGCGGGGTCATGCTCCAGATCGGCTTCGGCCGTCCGCTGACGGTGGGCGAGACCATGTCCGTCGACTACGAGATCCGTACCGCCCCCTACGAGAACCCGACGGGATTCCACGAGCGCGGCATCCGCGGCAACCAGGACGCCTACCTCCTGCACGTGTACTTCCCCCACGACCGCCTCCCGGCGATCTGCCACTCGTACTACCGCGAGAACTCCTCAGCGCAGCAGCGGAAGGTACGACCCCTGCCCGTGGACACCTCCGGCACGGCTCATCTGTACGCCGCGCAGTGCCGGCAAGGCATCTACGGCATGAGCTGGCAGTGGCCGGACGACGGCTGAGCCCCGCCTCCGTTTGCGGGGCCCCGCTCCGCCCGCCAGACAATGAGGGACGAATGCCCCGGCAACAGGCGGGAGACCCCCCGTGCGCACCTCCACCAGGACGTGGGCGACGGCCCTCGGGATATCCGCGGCGCTGACCGTCGCGGGATGCTCAGGCTCCGACAGCGACGGCCAGGAGAAGAAGCAGAACGCGGACAGCGGACGCGAGCTGTTCCTGCAACCCGTCGCCGCGCAGGGCCCGGACCCCTTCACGGACTCCACCGCCAGGGACACCGGGAGCCCGCCACCCGTCACCCGTTCGCAGCAACCGTCGCCCAGCGACTCGTCCCCGCCCGCCGACCAGGGCCTGCGCTCCCTGGCGGGCGGCACACCCGGCCTCTACGGCGGCACGCAGCGCGTCGGCAGCTGCGACGTGGGCCTCCAGATCCGCTTCCTGACCGCCGAACCCGCCCGCGCCCGCGCCTTCGCCGGCGCGGCTGGCATCGCCCAGGACGGCATCCCCGCCTACCTGCGCGGCCTCACCCCCGTCGTCCTGCGCGCCGACACCCGCGTCACCAACCACGGCTACCGCGACGGGCGGGCCACCGCCTACCAGTCCGTGCTCCAGGCGGGCACCGCCGTCCTCGTCGACGACCGCGGCCTGCCCCGGGTGCGCTGCGCGTGCGGCAACCCGCTGAAGCCCCCGGTCGCCTTCCGGGACACCCCGAGCCACAGCGGACAGCCGTGGAGCGGCTACCGGCCCACGAAGGTGATCGTCGTGACGCCCGCGCCACGGCCGATCAACGTCATCATCATCGTGAACATCGTCAACAACACCTGGATCGAGCGGAAGACCGGCGACCATCACGGCGAGGACGACCACACCGTGCCGCCCCCGGACCCGACGTCCACCCCGCCCACCGACTCCGCAGACCCGGACGAGAGCGGCGACCCGAGCGACTCCACGGACCCGACCGACCCCAGCGACTCCGCGGACCCGTTCGACTCCTCCGACCCGTCGGACCCGGCGGATCCCTCGGACCCCTCGGACCCCTCCGACCGTGACCTTGTCCCCGGCACCCCCGACGAGGACGGCACCCCGACCGACTGCCCCACCCCGGGAACCGGCACGGACGACCCCCTGGACGCCACCCCGGCCCCGCTCCCGCCCGGCTGCCCCACCCCGCCGCAGGACCCCGGAGTGCAGCCGCCCGGCCCCCAGGACCGCACGCCCGACGGCGTCACCTCCACGGTCTTCGGCCCCGACCCCGGCTCCTTCGACAGCTGAGCGCCCCGGCGCGCCAAGGGCGGCCGCCGTCCACATGCGGCCGTCCGAGGGTGCGCCTAGCGTTGGCCCATGGACGCGGGCACGGGAGGTGTCGAGGCAGCGATGCGGCGCTGCAGCGGCAGCTCCGCATCCCCTCCGGCCTGCTGTTTTCTCGACGCCTACGGTCCCGGTCTGGAGATGGGCGGCTTCGAGTGGGACCTGCGGAGCGGGGAGCTGCTCCTGGACGACGCGGTCCTCGCCCTCTTCGACCTGCGGCCCGACGAGTTCGACAACCGGCCGCAGAGCCTCGCCGTCCGGGTGCCGCCCGGCGAGGCCCACCGCCTCGACACCCAGGTCTCACAGGCCCTGAAGAACGGCGACGCCGGCTACGGCGCGTACTTCCGGGTGCGCCTGCGCGACGGCGGCCTGCGCTGGCGGCACACCCAGGGCCACGTCCTGCGCGACGGATCCCGGCGCCCGCAGCGCATCGTGGGCATCGTGCGCGACGCGACCCGCGAGCTCAGCGACAGCACCGCGCACCGCGAGCGCGTGGAGGAGGAGGCGGACCGGCGCCGCCGCACCAGCGTCGTCCAGGGCACCACGGCGGCCCTGGCCCACGCCCGTACCGTCGCCGACGTCATCGACGTCCTCAGCGACGCCCAGGGCCTCGCCCACCTCGGCGCCTCGCACCTGGTCATGGGCCTCGTCGAGGCCGGCCGGATCCGGCTCGTCGCGGAAGGGCCGCCGGAGGGCTACGTCCCCGGCACCCGCCTCACCCGCGTCGACGAGCCCTACCCCATGGGCGAGGTCGTGCGCACGCTCTCGCCGCGCTACATCGAGACGCCCGAGGAGTTCGCCGCCTCCTACCCCAAGCTGTGGCCGCACATCGAGCACCTCGGCATCACCTCGGCCGCCTATCTGCCGCTGATCGCCCAGGCCAAGCCGATCGCCGTGCTCGGCCTGCTCTACCAGGACCGCACCGGGTTCACGCAGGAGGAACGCACCGTCCTGGTGGCGCTCAGCAGCAGCATCGCGCAGAGCCTGCAGCGCGCCATGTTCTACGAACAGGAGAAGGACCTCGCGGAGGGCCTGCAGCAGGCGATGCTGCCCCGCCACATCCCCGGCGTCCTCGGCGCCGACATCGCCGTGCGCTACCGCAGCGCGGCGCTCGGCCGCGACATCGGCGGCGACTGGTACGACGTGATCCCGCTGCCCGGCGGCCGCGTCGGCGCCGTCATCGGCGACGTACAGGGCCACGACACCCACGCCGCCGCCGTCATGGGCCAACTGCGCATCGTGCTGCGCGCGTACGCCGCCGAGGGCCACACGCCCGCCACCGTCATGGCCCGCGCCTCCGGCTTCCTGCACGAACTCGACACCGAGCGCTTCGCGACCTGCCTGTACGCGGAGACCGACCTCAGCACCGGCGTGGTGCAACTCGTGCGCGCCGGGCACATCGACCCGCTCCTTCGGCTCACCGACGGCACCTGCCGCCGCGTGCCCGTCGACGGCGGCCTTCCGCTCGGCCTCTCCGCCGAGTTCGGGAATCTCGACTACCCCGTGACCACCGTCGAACTCGACCCCGGCCAGACCCTGTTGCTCTACACCGACGGCCTCGTCGAGGAGCCCGGCGCCGACCTCGACGACGGCACCCAGGCGCTCGCCGAGCTCGTCACCGTCGGCCCGCAGGACCTGGAGGAGCTGGCCGACCTGCTGTGCGGCCGGGTCGACGACGGCCGGGGCGACGACGACGCCGCGCTGCTCCTGATGCGCCGCCGCATGGTCGACGCGCCCCGCTCCGGCGGCCGCCTCCAGCAGCACGTCGCGCCGGGCGACCCGGAGGCACTCGCCGAGGCCCGGCACATGATCCGGGCCGCCGTGCGCGCGTGGGGCGCGCGCGACCGCGCCGACGAGATCGAGCTGGCCGCCGACGAGCTGATCACCAACGCGCTGATGCACACCGACGGGCCCGCCATCGTCACGCTGCGCGTCGTGTCCGGCGCCGACCGGCGCCTTCGCGTCGACGTCGAGGACTCCTCCAGCGCGCTGCCCCGGCTGCGCGAGGCCTCCGACGACGGGGTGTCCGGGCGCGGCCTGCTGCTCGTGGACCGGCTCGCGGACGTGTGGGGTGTGGACTCGCGGGGCGGTGGTAAATGCACGTGGTGCGAGTTCATCGTGCCCGCGCGCGACGCGGTGGACGAAGGGTGAGGCGGCCATGCCGGAACTGCCGGAAGTCGAGGCGCTGCGGGAGTTCCTCGCCGACGCGCTGACCGGGCACGAGATCGTCCGGGTGCTGCCGGTGGCGATCAGCGTCCTCAAGACGTACGACCCGCCGGTGACCGCGCTCGAAGGCCGCGAGGTCACCGGGGTCGCCCGCCACGGCAAGTTCCTCGCCGTCGACGCGGGCGGCCTGCACCTCGTCACGCACCTCGCCCGCGCGGGCTGGCTCCAGTGGAAGGACCCGCTCCCGAGCGGCGCCCCACGGCCCGGCAAGGGCCCCCTCGCGCTGCGCGTGGCGCTGGAGACCGGTGCGGGCTTCGACCTCACCGAGGCCGGTACACAGAAGCGCCTCGCCGTGTACGTCACCGACGACCCCGCCGCGCTCCCCGGCATCGCCCGCCTCGGCCCCGACCCGCTGGCCGCGGACTTCACCCCGGAGCGGTTCGCGGAGCTCCTGGACGGTGAACGGCGGCGCCTCAAGGGCGCGTTGCGCGACCAGAGCCTCATCGCCGGCATCGGCAACGCCTACAGCGACGAGATCCTGCACGCCGCGCGCATGTCGCCCTACAAGCTCGCCGGGAGCCTGTCCGCCGCGGAGACGCAGCATTTGTACGAGGCGCTGCGCGCGACGCTCACGCAGGCCGTGGAGCGCTCGCACGGGCTTGCCGCCGCGCGGCTCAAGTCCGAGAAGAAGTCCGGGCTCCGCGTGCACGGACGCGCCGGACTTCCCTGCCCCGTCTGCGGCGACACCGTCCGCGAGGTGTCCTTCGCGGACTCGTCCCTGCAGTACTGCCCCACCTGCCAGACGGGCGGCAAGCCACTGGCCGACCGCCGCATGTCCCGGCTCCTGAAGTAGCCCGCTCTCCAGGGAAGCTCTTCCGGGAGCCGGACGGGCGGTGCCTCAGACCGTCGCCCCGATCTCGGCGCGGTGGCGCGCAAGCCAGCCGTCCAGGGACTCCAGACGCGGGTTGAGGCGGCGCACCAGGTCCAGGTCGCGCGCGCCCGTGAAGTAGGCGGCCGCCTCGGCGTAGAACTCGTACATGTTCCCCACCTCCACCGCGCTCGGGTAACCGGCGGCGCGCGCCTGCTCGTAGCTCTGCGGCCGGTACGTCACCTGCTCGCCGAGGAGCGCGGTGAACCTGGCCGCGAGTTCCTCGCCCGTGGCGTGCTCGCCCGCGATGGAGACGGTGCGGCCGACGTACTCCACACCCCGGCTCAGCACGCCCAGTGCGGTGCGGCCGATGTCCTCGGCGGCGATCATGGCCAGCGGGCGGTCCGCCATGGGGAGGCTCAGGACGAGCTTGCCGTCGGCGTCGCGGTGCGGGCCCTGTCCCTGGGTGAACGCCTCGTAGAAGAAGGTGGTCTGCAGGAAGGTCGTCGGCACGCCGAGGCTCGTGAAGGCCGCGTTGGCCTCCGCCTTGGCGTCGAAGTGCGGCACCGCGTACGTGCCGAGCGGCGTCGGGACCGTGCGGCCGAGGTGGGCGAAGTACGGCCGGGTGTCCTCCAGGGTGGACCACACCACGTGCCGCAGGCCGTTCGCGTGCGCGGCGCGTGCGGCGATGTGGGCCTGGTCGATCTCCATCCGGGCACGGTCCCTGGCCGCTTCCTGCTCCGGTGTGAGCGGCGCCCAGAAGTTGGTCACCACGAACGCGCCGTACGCGCCCGCGAAGCCGCGGTGCACCGAGGCCTCGTCGTCGAGGTCGGCCTCGACCACCTCCGCGCCGCGCCCGGCCAGCGCGAGCGCCCGCGGGGACTCGGCGTCCCGCGTGAGGACCCGGGCCGTGAACCCGCTGTCGGGGGCGTCGAGGATCGCCCGCACCAGGCCACCGCCCTGCGATCCGGTCGCGCCGACCACTGCAATCGTCTTGTGTTCGGTCATGCCTCCACGCTGCCACCGCCGTCTCCCGCGCGCGTGCCCCTGCGGTGGGTACCCACGGCGTGGGGTGGCAGCGCCCCGGTGTACGGCACGACAATGAATCCATGGCTGCTGCTGAGGAGTTGGGCGAGTTCCTGCGGGCCCACCGCGCCGCGCTGACCCCCGCGGAGAGCGGCGTGCCGGTGTACGCCACCCCGCGCCGGGTGCCGGGCCTGCGCCGCGACGAGGTGGCCCACCTGGCTGGGATCAGCGTGAACTACTACACGCGCCTGGAACAGGGCGAGAGCCACCAGATGTCGGACTCCGTGCTCCAAGCCCTGGGCACCGCACTCCAGTTGACCGTGGACGAGCGGGCCCACCTGCTGCGCCTCGCCCGGCCCGCCCAGGCACGCCAGACCCGCCGCCCCTACGGCACCGAGCGACTGCGCCCGTCCGTCCGCGCCCTGGTGGAGAGCAGTGTCGACCAGGCGGCGATGGTCGTGGGCCGCTACTTCGACCTGCTCGGCGCGAACCGGCTCGGGTACGCGCTCTTCGGCGTGGCCCCCGGCCAACCCGTCAACCTGGCACGGCTGATGTTCCTCGACCCGGCCATGCGCGAGCTGTTCCCGGACTGGCAGGCCGACGCGGTCCGCACCGCGGCCTTCCTGCGGATGGCGACCGGCGACATGCCCGACGATCCCGCGCTCGCCGACCTCATCGGCGAACTCAGCATCAAGAGCCCTGAGTTCGCCCGCATCTGGGCCATCCAGCCCGTCGCCGAGTGCGGCCACTCCACGCGCCGCTACCACCACCCCCTTGTCGGGCCCCTGGAACTCCAGGAGGAGAGCATGAGGGTGTCCGGCGACCCCGGCCAGCGGATCATCTTCCAGGGCGCCGAACCCGGAACCGACTCGGCGGACAGGCTCCGCCTCCTGGACACGATCAGCCCGGACTCGACCGCTCCCTGACCCGGCCGACCCTCGGCGCGGCGCGGCTCGGCGCCTAACGCGGGCGCAGGGTGAGCAGGCGTTCGCCCCCGGCGGTGGACCGGACCTCGAAGCGGTCGATGCGGTCCGGCCGCAGCCCGGTGCCGCCGGTGGTCTCCATCTCCCGGCCGGGGCCCCGCCACGTCGTCACGACGTCCCGGGAACCGTCCGTCCCGACGGCGACCAGCTCGCAGGCCTGCCCCCGGCCCGCGTCCCGGACCTGGAGGTCGACCTCCGTCCCCCACGCCCGCTCCCGGGCCGTCAGGACGGCAGCCATCCCGCTGCGCCCGTCGTGCGCGGCGACCCGCAGCGCGCCGTCGCCCCCGCCCGCGCTCATGACGGCCGCCGCGGGGCCGACGACGGCGAGCACCACCCCCGCGGCCACCGCCGCGG
>NZ_BMNG01000025.1:0-4585 GCF_014646335.1 Streptomyces lasiicapitis | reverse complement strand
CCACCGCCGGCGCCGCACCCGGCGGGCCCGGCCGGTCTCGTGCAGGAGCCGGTCGAGCAGCCGGGGCCCGGGCAGGGCGGCGGCCGGGTCGAGGGCGTACGGCACGGACGCCCCGTACGTCTTCAACAGCCGTGCGGGCAGCGAGAGTTCGGACACCCGCGCACGGCAGTGCGCGCACTCCATGAGGTGATCCTCGAAGCGGAACGTGTCCGCCTCGTCGAGGACGCCGAGCGCGTAGGCGCCGGCGTCGCGATGTCGCTCCAGGGACCTCATGGCGTTCCTTGTCGGTGAGGGTGCTTCTTGCCCTCCCGTACGCAATCGGCCACTGAATCACTCAAGCGGGCCCAGAAAGAAGCGGCCTCAGAAGAGGCCGCTTCCGAACAGGCGGGGCTCGCGTGCGGCGGGCTCAGAAGAGCTGGATGGCCAGGTGGCCGAGCGGCAGCCCGAGCTGCCATGCCGGGGTCCACACCTTCGGTACGTCGTCGTCCCCGGGCCAGGCCCCGCCTCCGCCGGGCACCGCGTCCAGGTCGGGCGCGAGCAGCTCCGTCTCCTCAAGCCAGCGCCACGCCGCCTCGGCGAGCACCAGGTCGGGCGCGGGACCGCGCGCGGCCATGGCGTCGGCGGCGAGGCCGTCCATGCGCTCGCGCACCCACTCCTGCCAGGGCTGGTCGTGCGCCGTCAGACAGAGCCAGGTCTCGAGCTGCGAGACCACGCGGATGCAGGACAGCTCCCCGCGTGTGTCCGACAGGAAGATGGTCAGCGCGAGCGCGTCACGCCCGGCTCGGTACTCGAACGACGTCGGCGGCATCAGGTCGCCGGTGCGCAGCAACTCGTCCGCGATGTACTCGGCGTACAGCCAGGCCATCGGGACCGTCAGCTCGTCTCCGCCGGGGCCCTGGGTGCCGTCCGTGCTCTCGTGCAGCATCACGCTCCGCCTTCCTGTGCTCCGTGTACGCGTCACCGGCTTCTGGCCCCCCAACCCGGAACACGGATAGAGGACAGCCGAATGCCCAACAGGGGTGCTGAGCAAGGCGCTTTACGGAGCCTTGACCCGGGCGACGGTTTCACCGCAGGTGGGGGTGGTCGTGTTCTTCTCGTCACAGCACGCCGGGATTAGGGCTGTTTCAGTGACTGGCGCGGCATTGCTCCTTGACTCACCCTTGTATTCGTATGTGGATTGGTTTAACCCATTATCTCCTCATGCGGAAGTCCGGTCGATGACACAGCGCACACGCCCCGCCCGGCCCGTCCGGCGCACCAGACGCACCCGTCAGGGCCTTGCCGTCCTCGCGGCCGTTCTCGTCGGAGCCACCGCGGCCTGTGCCGCGCAGGAGCCCTCCGGGCGGGAGGGGGAGCAGAGGAAGGCGCCCGCGCCCCGGCACCCGGCGCCCGCGCCGTCCGCGGCGGGCGGCGGCGCGGGCGACGCCCGGGCCTTCACGCTCGTCGCGTCCGGCGACGTGCTGCCGCACGCGTCGATCATCCGGCAGGCGAAAGCCGACGCGGGCGGCGAGGGCTACGACTTCGCGCCCATGCTCGCGGGCGCCAAGTCAGTGGTCGCCAAGGCGGATCTGGCGATCTGTCACATGGAGACGGTCTACGGCGCGAACGGCGACTACACGGGCTACCCGACCTTCAAGTCGCCCCCACAGGTGGCCCGCGCGCTCAAGGCCACCGGCTACGACGCGTGCTCCACGGCGTCCAACCACACCCTCGACGACGGCGCGGACGGCATCCACCGCACCCTGGCCGCCCTCGACAGGGCCCGCGTCAAGCACGCGGGCTCCGGCCGCACGGCCACCGAGGGCCGCTCCCCGGCCTGGCTGCGCGCGGGCGGCGCGAAGGTCGCCCAGCTCGCGTACACGTACGGCACCAACGGCATCCCGCTGCCCAAGGGCAGGCCCTGGTCGGTCAACCTCATCGACAAGGACCGCATCCTCGCCGACGCCCGCGCCGCCCGGAAGGCGGGCGCCGACGTGGTGGTGGTCTCGCTGCACTGGGGCAACGAGTGGCAGGACGCCCCGAACCGCCAACAGCTGTCCCTCGGGCGGCAGTTGACGGCCGCACGCACTGGCGGGCGGCCGGACGTCGACCTGATCCTCGGCACGCACGCGCACGTCCCGCAGGCCTACGAGAAGGTCAACGGGACGTGGATCGTCTACGGCATGGGCGACCAGATCGCCGGCGCCATGATCAACCACGAGGGCGCCCAGGACCCCCGCGGCAACCAGGGCACCGCGGGCCGCTTCACCTTCGCCGCCCCCGAGAAGACCGGCGGCCGCTGGCAGGTGACGAAGGCGGAGTTCGTGCCGTTCTGGTTCGACACGAACGCGGGCCGTGTCGTCAACCTCAACGCCGCCCTCGACCGCGGCGCGGACGTCGGCGACGTTCGCGACCGCATCCGCCGCGTCAGCCTCAGCCGCGGCGCGGGCAAGGACGGCCTGGTGATGGGCCAGTAGCCGCCGCCGACCGGCGCGGCGCCGCGCCGACCCGTCGGCCACGCCCTAGGGGGTCGTCTTCTCCGTCGGATCCGTCTTCGCCAGCTCCGACTTGCGGTAGGAGTACGCGAAGTACACGACCAGGCCCAGCGCGAACCACACGGCGAACCGCACCCAGGTCTGCCACTCCAGGAACGTGATGAGCCAGATCGAGAAGACGACCCCGACCGCGGGCACCACCGGCATCCCCGGGCAGCGGAACGTACGCGGCAGCTCGGGCTGCTTGTAGCGCAGCACGATCACCGCGACGCAGACCACGACGAACGCGAGCAGGATGCCGATGTTGGTGAGCTCGGCGGCCTCGCCGATCGGCAGGAACCCGGCGATGGCGGCGGACGCGACACCGACGATCCAGGTGACGCGCGTCGGCACGTGCTTGGTCTCATGGGTCTTCGCGAACCACTTCGGCAGCAGCCCGTCGCGGCTCATGGAGAACCACACGCGCGTGCAGCCCAGCATGAACGTGAACATCACCGTGAGGATGCCGATGATCGCGCCGACCGCGATGACGTCCGCGAGACCGCCGAGGCCGACCGACTTGAACGCCGAGGAGAAGCCGCTCTCGGGGTCGATGGACTTGTAGTCCTGCATGCCGGTGAGGACCAGGCAGGCCAGGACGTAAAGCACCATCGAGATCGCCAGCGAGTACAGGATCGCCTTCGGCATGTGGCGCTGGGCGTCCTTGGACTCCTCGGCGGCCGTGCTCATCGCGTCGTAGCCGAAGACCGCGAAGAAGACCGTCGCCGCGCCCGTGAACGCGCCGCTCACCCCGAAGGGGAAGAACGGCGAGTAGTTGCCGGTCTCGACGTGGAAGAAGCCGACGCCGATGACGAGAAGGACCACCAGGACCTTCAGGACGACGACCACCATCTCGAAGCGCGCCGCGTTCTTGATGCCGAGGGTCAGCAGGTACGCGATGAACAGGCACAGGACGGCCGCGAACAGGTCGACCTTGTGTCCGTCACCCGTGCCCGGCGCCCCCAGCATCCACGTCGGCAGCTCCGCACCCATGTCGTTGAGCAGGAAGTTGAAGTAGCCGGAGATGCCGATCGCGACCACCGCCACGATCGCGGTGTACTCCAGGATCAGGTCCCAGCCGATGAACCAGCCCACGAGCTCGCCGAGCACCGCGTAGCCGTAGGTGTAGGCCGAGCCCGCCTTCGGGATCAGGCCCGCGAACTCGGCGTAGGAGAACGCGGCCGCGGCGCTCGCCACGCCGGCGATCAGGAACGAGATGAGGACCGCGGGGCCCGCCTTCTCGTTGGCGACGGTGCCCGCGAGGGTGAAGATCCCCGCGCCGATGATGCCGCCCACGCCGATCGCGGTGAGCTGCCACAGGCCGAGGGTGCGGGTGAGCTGCGAGCCCGCACCGCCCGCCTCGGTGTCCTCGATCGCTTCGATGGGCTTGCGGCGCAGTACTCCCTGCCCCGCTCGTAGTCCGGCCATGAGCCTCACCTCTTCGCTGGCGGCGGTCGGCTGATGGCCGATCATGATGGCCCAGCGGCCCGGGGGGCGGAAGACGCCACGCACCGCCCGCGGGTGCGGGGGTGCGGCGGAGGTGAGGTTCGCCCGGACGGCCGTACGAAGGGCCGCGCCCTGCCCGTGCGCCTACGGCACCACGGTGACCGGCCAGCGGCCCGCCTTCACCAGGCGTACCGCGACCGAGCCGATGATGCGGTGGCCCGCCTGTTCCGATGCGCCGACCACGACGGCGTCCGCCTTCAGCTCGTCCGCTGCGGTGACCAGGCCGTTGTACGGATCCCCGCGGAAGGTGTGGAACTCCCAGCGCACATCGAATATGCCCTTCACGCGCTCCGTCGCGTCGCGGATCTCGGTGATCAGGTTCTCCGCGATCTGCTCGGTGGTGTCCGCGACCGGCGCGCCGAGCGCGGCGCCCGCGGCGAGCACCGGCTGGACATAGACGACGGCGAGCAGCGCGCGCTGCCGTCTGGCCAGGCCTCCGGCATATGCCGCCGCGCGCAGCGAGGAGTCCGAGCCGTCGACCCCGACGACGATGACCTTCGGCCCGTCGGTGCCGCGTTCGAACTGGTGGGCCTGTTGAGAGGGCTCTTCCGTCACAGCCCCGAGGC
>NZ_BMNG01000024.1 GCF_014646335.1 Streptomyces lasiicapitis | reverse complement strand
CGACCTCGACGGTCTCGTCCTCGGCGACCTTGATGGAGGCCAGGATGCCGGAGGCGGGGGAGGGGATCTCGGTGTCGACCTTGTCGGTCGACACCTCGAGCAGCGGCTCGTCGGCCTCGACGCGCTCGCCCTCGGCCTTCAGCCAACGGGTGACAGTGCCCTCGGTGACGCTCTCGCCGAGCGCCGGAAGGGATACGGAAACCGCCATGGTTTCGGTTGCTCCTTACGAATTACGAAGTCTGTGGTCGTCGCGTCCGTGGACTGAAGGTCAGTCGTGGGAGTGCAGCGGCTTGCCGGCGAGGGCGAGATGGGCCTCGCCGAGCGCCTCGTTCTGCGTCGGGTGGGCGTGGATGAGCTGGGCGACCTCGGCCGGCAGCGCTTCCCAGTTGTAGATCAGCTGGGCCTCGCCCACCTGCTCACCCATGCGGTCGCCGACCATGTGGACGCCGACCACGGCACCGTCCTTTACCTGGACGAGCTTGATCTCGCCCGCGGTCTTCAGGATCTTGCTCTTGCCGTTGCCCGCGAGGTTGTACTTGAGGGCGACGACCTTGTCCGCGCCGTAGATCTCCTTGGCCTTGGCCTCGGTGATGCCCACGGAGGCGACCTCGGGGTGGCAGTACGTCACCCGGGGCACGCCGTCGTAGTCGATCGGCACGGTCTTCAGACCGGCGAGACGCTCCGCCACCAGGATGCCCTCGGCGAAGCCGACGTGCGCGAGCTGGAGCGTCGGGACCAGGTCGCCGACGGCCGAGATCGTGGGCACGTTCGTCTGCATGTACTCGTCGACCAGGACATAGCCGCGGTCCATCGCGACGCCCTGCTCCTCGTACCCGAGGCCCTGCGAGACGGGGCCGCGGCCGATGGCGACGAGCAGCACCTCGGCGTCGAAGGTCTTGCCGTCGGCGAGGGTCACGCGCACACCGTTCTCGGTGTACTCGGCCTTGTCGAAGAAGGTGCCGAGGTTGAACTTGATGCCGCGCTTGCGGAAGGCGCGCTCAAGGAGCTTGGAGCTGTTCTCGTCCTCGACGGGCACGAGGTGCTTGAGGCCCTCGACGACCGTCACGTCGGTCCCGAAGGACTTCCAGGCGGAGGCGAACTCGACGCCGATGACGCCGCCGCCGAGGATGATCGCCGACTCCGGCACGCGGTCCAGGACCAGCGCGTGGTCGGAGGAGATGATCCGGTTGCCGTCGATCTCCAGGCCCGGGAGCGACTTCGGCACGGAGCCGGTCGCGAGGAGGATGTGGCGGCCCTGGACGCGCTGGCCGTTCACGTCCACGGAGGTCGGGGACGACAGGCGGCCCTCGCCCTCGATGTAGGTGACCTTGCGGGATGCGACCAGGCCCTGCAGGCCCTTGTACAGGCCGGCGATCACGTCGTCCTTGTACTTGTGGACGCCCTTGATGTCGATGCCCTCGAAGGTGGCCTTGACGCCGAACTGGTCGGCCTCGCGCGCCTGGTCGGCGATCTCGCCGGCGTGCAGCAGGGCCTTCGTGGGGATGCAGCCGTTGTGCAGGCAGGTGCCGCCGAGCTTGTTCTTCTCGATCAGTGCGACGTCCAGACCCAGCTGCGAGGCGCGCAGGGCCGCGGCGTACCCGCCGCTACCACCGCCGAGGATCACTAGGTCGAAAACGGTGCTGGCGTCGTTCGCCACGTCACGTCCTCCATGCATGTGCGCCGTGCGCCGGACCCCTCTTACCGGGGACGACCGGTCGGTCGGCTGGTATTCGGCCGCTCTTCTTCGGCCCTTTGGTGGGGGCCCTGTCCTGCCGAGAACCCATCTTCGCACTTGTCGGCGACAGGCGGGACGCCGGGCCGGGCGATGAGAGGGCCGATAGCCCGTCGACAGGGTCAGGACCACGTGTGGACATGCGGATTTCATTCACAGCGAAATCCGCACGTCCTTGCGTACGCGCACCGCGCTGCCGCCCGCGTACACCCATGGGTACGGCCCCGGAGCCGAGGCTTCCGGGGCCGTACCCGGCGTACGGAATCAGCCGAGGTCGCCCGCGGCCGTGCGCTCCGCGAGGCGTACCAGGGTGCGGACCGCGGAACCGGTGCCGCCCTTGGGGGTGTAGCCGAAGGGGGCGGCCTCGTTGTAGGCGGGGCCCGCGATGTCCAGGTGGGCCCAGGTGATGCCCTCGCCCACGAACTCCTTCAGGAACAGGCCCGCGACCAGGCCGCCGCCCATCCGCTCGCCCATGTTGGCGATGTCGGCGGTGGGGGAGTCCATGCCCTTGCGCAGGTGCTCCGGCATCGGCATCGGCCAGGACGGCTCGCCGACCTCCTCCGCGATCTCGTGGATCGAGGTGCGGAAGGCGTCGTCGTTGGCCAGGATGCCGAAGGTGCGGCCGCCCAGGGCCATCATCATGGCGCCGGTCAGCGTGGCCACGTCGACGATCGCGTCGGGCTTGTCCTCGGAGGCCTTCGCGAGGGCGTCGGCGAGCACCAGACGGCCTTCGGCGTCGGTGTTCAGGACCTCCACCGTCTTGCCGCTGTACATCCGCAGGACGTCGCCGGGGCGGGTGGCGGAGCCGGACGGCATGTTCTCGGCGAGCGCCAGCCAGCCGGTGACATTGACCTCCAGGCCGAGCCGGGCGGCGGAGATCACGGCCGCGAACACGGCGGCGGCGCCGCTCATGTCGCACTTCATGGTCTCGTTGTGACCGGCCGGCTTCAGCGAGATGCCGCCCGAGTCGTACGTGATGCCCTTGCCGATGTACGCGAGGTGCTTCTTGGCCTTGGTCGACGTGTACGACAGCTTGACCAGGCGCGGCGGGGCGTCGGAGCCCACGCCGACGCCGAGGATGCCGCCGAAGCCGCCCTTGGCGAGCGCCTTCTCGTCCAGGACCTGGATCTTGACGCCGTGTTCCTTGGCGGCGGCGGTCGCCACCGCCGCGAAGGCCTCGGGGTCGAGGTCGTTCGGCGGGGTGTTGATCAGGTCACGGGCGCGGTTGAGCTCTTCGGAGACGGCGATCGCGCGCTCGACGGCGGCCTTGTAGGCCTTGTCGCGCGGCTTGCCGCCGAGCAGGGCGACATCGGCGAGCGGCGCCTTGGCGGCCTTCTCGTCCTTGCCCTTGCCCTTGGCGGTCTTCGCGGCCTTGGCGTTGCCGTCGGTGGTGGCGGTCTCGCCGTTGCCCTTGTAGGCGTCGAAGGAGTACGCCCCGAGGAGCGCGCCCTCCGCGATCGCGCCCGCGTGTCCGGCGTCCTCGACGGGCAGCGCGAAGCCGGCCTTCTTGGTGCCCGTGAGGGCCCGGGCTGCGGCACCGGCGGCGCGGCGCAGCACCTCGGGGTCGTACGTCGCGTCCTTCTCGGGGACCGCGCCGAGGCCGACTGCCAGGACGACGGGCGCCTTGAAACCGGACGGGGCGGGCAGCTTCGTCACCTCGCCCTCGCCGCCCGAGGCGCCGAGGGTCTCCAGGACGGAAGCGAGCTTTCCGTCGTACGCCTTGTCCACGGACTCGGCGCCGGGGGCCACGACCGGGCCCTTGGCGCCTTTCGCGACACCGACGACGATCGCGTCGGCGCGCAGGCCGGACGCCGCGGCGGTGCTGAGAGTCAGAGCAGTCACGGTGCTGAAGTCCCTCTTTCTTTGGAGGTTTTCTTGAGTTCTTGCGGGCTTTTGGGTGGTAAGCCCGTCGCGAGCCTACGCCCGTAAGTGTTGCGGTGCGCCTCACTGTGCGTGGTGGCCGAGGGCGAGCACAAGGAGGACGGTGGTGGCGGTGGTCTCGGCGAGGCCGCCGAAGACATCGCCGGTGATGCCGCCGAAGCGGCGCACGCAGTGGCGCAGCAGGAGCCCGGCGGCGGCGCAGCCGAGCAGGACGGCGGCGGTGTGGTGGACCACGCGGGGCGCTCCGCCGGGCAGGCCCGCCGCTGCCGCCGCGACGGTGACGGCGACGAGGGCGGCGACCGCGCCCCGGGTCGGCACCGTGCCCGCGACGGCGGCGCCCAGGCCCTCCGGGCGGGCCGGGGGTACGCCCGTGCGGGCGGCGAGGGTGAGGGCGAGGCGGGCCGTGGTGGCGGCGATCAGGGCGGCCGTCGCGCCGTGCGCCCAGCTCTCGTCGTACAGCTCGGAGAGGGCCGCGACCTGCGCGAACAGCACGAGCACGAGGGTGATCACGCCGAACGGGCCGATGTCGGACTGCTTCATGACGCGCAGCGCGCCCTCGGCGGGCTTGCCGCTGCCGAGGCCGTCGGCGATGTCGGCGAGGCCGTCCAGGTGGAGGCCGCGGGTGCCCGCGGCCGGCACGGCGACCGTGGCCACGGCGGCGAGCAGCGGGCTCGCGCCGAGGGCGAGGAGCGCCGCGCCCGTCGCGGCGGCGGCCAGGCCCACGGCGAGGCCCACGAGCGGGGCGCACAGCATGCCCGCGCGGGCGGCCTCCCGGTCCCACCGCCGGACCCGCACCGGGACCACGGTCAGCGTCCCGAAGGCGAACCGGAGGCCGTCGGCGGGGGTGGGTCTGGGCATCCGGTGAGGTTACCTCCGTGCACCGCGTCCACCTGCGAAAGCCCGGGACGAAACGGAAGATGGGCCCATGAGCGACTGGTGGTACCGGAACATCGTGGAGCCGGGGAAGCTGCCCCTGCTCCTCGCCCTCGTCGCCTTCGTGGGCTCCTTCCTGGTCACCAGGACCATCACGCGCCTCATCCGCGCCGGAAAGGGCCCGTTCCGCAACATCTCGACGGGCGACGTCCACATCCACCACGTGGTGCCGGGCATCTTCCTGATGCTGGTCGGCGGCTTCTGGGCGGTCGCCGCGGGCCGGCACAGCTTCGGGTCGATGTGCGCGGCCGTCATCTTCGGCCTGGGCGCCGGCCTGGTCCTGGACGAGTTCGCGCTGATCCTGCACCTGGACGACGTGTACTGGAGCGAGCAGGGCCGCAAGAGCGTGGAGGTCGTGGTCCTCACGACGGCCCTGGTCGTGCTCATCCTCACCGGCTTCAGCCCGTTCGGCGTGAACGAGCTCTCCCCGGACGAGCGCCACGACCGCGTCGCGTTCGCCCTCAACATCACCCTGAACTGCGGCTTCGCCGTGATCGCGCTGGCCAAGGGGAAGCTGCGCGTGGCCCTGATCGGGATGGTGGTGCCGTTCGTCGCGCTCGTCGGGGCGGTCCGTCTTGCCCGGCCCGGATCGGCGTGGGCGCGGAGGTTCTACCGCAACCGCCCGCGCGCGCGGGCCCGTGCCGGACTGCGCGCGTTCCGCCACGACCGGCGCTGGGCGGGCCCCCGGCGCACGTTTCAGGACCTGATCGGCGGCAAACCGGACCCGGCGGTGCCCGAGCGTCCGGAACCGGAACGTCCGCCGCGCCCCCGGTGACGTACCGAGGACAGCAGGCACAGCACGAGAACCGCCCCGATGGCCGCCAGGTGCTCCTTGCCCGCGAGGTTGTTCTTGAAAAGCACCTCCACGACCATCAGTACGACCACCAGCGCCGCCGTGAAGTACGCCCGGTAGCGCCAGCACACGAACACCGCGAGCCCGACGACCGCCGCCGACGGGCCGGTGTCGGCGACCTGCGCGTCGGACGCGGGAAGCCCGAACCAGTTGTCGTAGCCCAACTCGATGCCCACGCGCGCGTACAGCGTGCCCGCGAGCGTCGCCACGTACCCGATGACGAGCGTGCGCCACCAGCCCAGACAGATCTCCGCGATGCCGAAGACCAGCAGGATCTGCGCGAGCGCGCCCCACACCGGCAGGTCGAGCGCGGGCACGAAGAGCGAGAGCGGCGTGCGCAGCAGGGCGAGCCACAGCGGGTCCTCCGCGCGTACGCAGCCGATGTTCTGGACGAACTGGTAGCCCCAGGACTGGTTCTGCACGAACTGGAACGCCGCCGTCAGGCAGACGGCCGCCAGCGTCATCGGGGCCGCGCGCCATCGCCGGGCGACGAGCCCGCCGCGCACGGCGGAGTACAGCGGCCCCCACTCGGCACGGGCCAGCCGGGACAGGGTGCTCATCGTCGGGACTCCAGATGTGTGCGGTGCAGCCATTTCGGCAGGCCCGGCGCCTCAAGGAAGCCTTCGGCGCGGGCGGCGGCGACGCCGATGCGCAGCAGGTCCCCGCTCTTCTCGAAGAGAAGGAAGCGGGGTTCCCAGATGGGCCGGTACTTGGCGTTGGCGCGGTACAGCGACTCGATCTGCCACCACCGGGAGAAGAAGCTGAGCAGCGAGCGCCACAGCCTGAGCACCGGGCCCGCGCCGAGCCGTGAGCCACGCTCGAAGACCGACCTGAACATCGCGAAGTTCAGTGACACCTGGGTGATCTGGATCTCTGCGGCGCGCTGGAGCAGCTCGATGACCATGAACTCCATCAGGCCGTTCTCGGAGTCGCGGTCGCGCCGCATCAGGTCGAGCGAGAGGCCCTGCGGCCCCCACGGCACGAAGGACAGCACCGCCCGCAGCTCACCTTCGCCGTCCCGGCACTCCAGCATCACGCACTCCCCGTCGGCGGGGTCGCCGAGCCGGCCGAGCGCCATGGAGAAGCCGCGCTCGGTGGCGCCGTCGCGCCAGTCGTCGGCACGCTCCAGGAGGTAGGCCATCTCGTCGGCGGGGATGTCGTGGTGGCGGCGGATGCGGACCTCGTAACCGGCGCGCTTCACGCGGTTGTAGGCCTGCCGGACGGTGCGCATGGCCCGCCCTTCCATCGTGAACTCGGCGATTTCCACGATCGCTTCGTCACCGAGCTCCAGGGCGTCCAGGCCGTGCCGGGCGTAGATGGTGCCCGCCTCCTCGCTCGCGCCCATCACGGCCGGGGTCCAGCCGTGCTCGCGGGCCTCGGCGAGCCAGGGCTCGATGGCGCCGGGCCAGGCTTCCGGGTCACCGATGGGATCGCCGGAGGCCAGCGAGACGCCGCTGACGACGCGGTACGCGACGGCCGCCTTGCCCGTCGGCGACCACACCACGCTCTTCTCGCGGCGCAGCGCGAAGTACCCGAGCGAGTCGCGCTCGCCGTGCCGGTCGAGCAGCGCGCGCAGGCGGGCCTCGTCGTCCTCCGACAGCGGGTCGACGGCCCTGCGGGAGCGGAACGCGGCGTACAGGACGGCGCAGAGGAGCACCGTGCTCAGCACGTTGATGGTGACGTTGACCCAGCCCGGCGTGGAGATCCCGGCGAACCGGGTGTCGTCGGCGGCCAGCGACACGAGCCGCATCGTGCCGTAGCGCCAGCGGTCGAGGAACGTCGAGCGGTAGTCGTCGTGGGCGTGGTTGGTGACGGTCACCAGGAACGCGGCGAGCAGGGACGTCGCGAGCAGCCCGCCGACCGCCACGGCCGCCGCCAGCTTGGGGTTCGAGCGGTCGCCCTTCGCGTAGAACTCGCGGCGGCCCACCAGGAGCGCGGCCACGAAGAGCGCGGTGAGGCCGAGCGAGACCCAGTTCTGCGCGTACTGCCTGATCTCCGCGAAGCACATCGCGAAGGCGAAGAGCAGCAGGAAGAGGCCGCTGAGCACGGAGTTGAGGATCCAGGCGGCCCGTTTCCGGCGCCGCATGGTGATCGCCAGGAACATCGTGAAGACGCCGGAGGCGAAGCCCGCGGTGAGCAGGTACGGGGTGAAGAAGTTCTCCGTGTTGTGGCGCCGCAGGTCCTGGCCGAGGGACACCCACACGGCACTGAGGAAGTTCACGAACGTGACGGCGCGCAGATACCAGACGGCCACGGCCGCCCCCCGCCGCGAGGCCACCGTGGACGCCCGAACCTGCTCTTCCCCTACCCGTGCATCTCCCATGAAACGGGATCTTATGGGGCGGTCTGGTGTGATATTGGCCTAGCGACGCTGGCGCACGCGTGCGGCGCCCCAAGCGCTACTCGGCAGGCAGTTCGGCGGACAGCGCGGCAGCCGCCCGTACCAGCGGCACCGCCAGCAGGGCGCCCGCGCCCTCCCCGACCTTCACCCCATGGGTGATCAGCGGCTCCAGAGCCATCCGGTCAAGGGCCTTCGCCTGCGCCGGCTCCCCGCTGTCGTGCCCCGCGAGCCACCAGTCCGGCGCCCGGAACGCGACCCGCTGGGCCACCAGCGCCGCGGCCGCCGACACGACCCCGTCGAGGATCACCGGCGTGCGCCGCACCGCGCACTGCAGCAGGAACCCGGTCATGGCGGCCAGATCGGCCCCGCCGACCGCCGCGAGCAACTGCGTCTGGTCGCCGAGCACCGGCCGCGCCCGCCGCAGCGAATCCCGCACGGCCGCGCACTTGCGCATCCACGCCAGGTCGTCGATCGGCGCCCCGCCCCGCCCGGTGACGACGGAGGCGTCCGTCCCGCACAGCGCCGCGATCAGCGTCGCCGCCGGTGTCGTACCGCCGACACTGACGTCGCCGAGCACGATCAGGTCCGTGCCGGAGTCGGCCTCCTCGTCGGCGAGCGCGATGCCCGCCTGGATCGCGCGCTCGGCCTCCTCCTGAGACATCGCGTCCTCGATGTCGATGCGCCCGGAGCCACGCCGTACCCGGTGCCCGGCGACCTCGGCGGGCAACTCGTCCGCGTCGCAGTCCAGCGCCATGTCGACGACCCGCACGGGCACGTCGAGCCGCCGCGCGAGCACGGCCGCGGGGCTCGCGCCGCTCAGCACGGAACGTACGAGAGCGGCCGCGCCGCCCGCCGTCCGCGCGGAGACACCGAGCTCCGCCACCCCGTGATCGCCCGCGAACAGCACGGCCTTGGGCCGCTCGATCGGCTTGACCGGGACGGTGGCCTGCGCCGCCGAGAGCCATTCGGCGAGATCGTCGAGGCGGCCGAGGGACCCGGGCGGCACGGCCTGGCGCTCCCTGCGCTCTTCGGCGTCACGGCGCACCCCGCCGTCGGGCCGCTCGATCAGGTCGGTGAAGTCGTCGAGAATCAGCGAGCTCATTCGGCGAACAGTACCGGCGGGGCCCGACGTTCGTGCGAACGGCCCCGCGCGCTCCGGCCATGCGCCGCGGGCGCGCCGCGACGTCATTGAATCGACGCGGGGCATCCCTTACGGTCCATAAAGTCTGTTTTTACCGAATTGCCGGTATCGCTTTTACGTACCGCCCCGTCCGATCGCCGATCGCCGACCGCAGGCATCCAGGAGTACGTCAAGCATCCAGGAGTACGTCATGGACCTCGCCCGGCCCGCTCCCGGCACCGGCGCCCTCCACGAGCCGCGCCGCGACGACTGCCCCTGGTGCGGCTCGCCCCGCCTGCGGGTGCGGCTGCGCACCGCCGACCTGATCCAGCGCAAGCCCGGCAGCTTCACCCTTGAGCGGTGCGCGGACTGCGCCCACACCTTCCAGAACCCCCGGCTCAGCGCCGAGGGCCTGGACTTCTACCGCCAGGGCTCGGGACGCCAGGACCTCGGCCACCGGGACTTCTGGCGGCAGGACCTGTGCCGCGGGCTCGGCGGCGGCGCGACCGCGCTGCTCACCCGCGCCGGGGCGGGCCGCGCCCGGAGCCTCGCGGGCGTGCGCGCCCTGAGCCGGTTCGACGAGCCCGAGAGCTGGCTCGACGTGGGCACCGGCCGCGCCCGCTTCCCGGCGGCCGCCAAGGACGTCCTGCCGTACACCGCCTTCGACGGCCTCGACAGCGACCCCGCGCTCGCGGAAGGCGCCCGGCGCGGCCGCATCGAGGAGGCCCACCGCGGCCGCCTCACCGACCTCGCCGGGAACCTCGCGGGCCGCTACGACGCGCTCAGCATGATCCACTACCTGCAGCGCCGACCCGACCCGCGCGCGGAACTGCGGGCCGCCGCGACCGCGCTGCGCCCCGGCGGGCACCTCCTGATCGAGGCCCCGGACCCGGAGAGCCGCTCGGCCCGCCTGCTCGGCAAGTGGTGGGCGTCCTACCGCCAGCCGCGCCACGCGCACTTCGTGCCGCTCGTCAACCTCTGCCGCGAGCTGGACGAGCTCGGCTTCACCGTCGTCGACGTCGACCGCCGCGCCCCGCACGTGCCGTCCGACCTGGGCGCGGCCTGCGCGCTGCTCCTCAACCGGCTGCTCCCCGAGGCGGACGCGCCTTGGCGGGCCGAGCCGCCGAGCCGGTCGCGGCTCACGCTGCGCCGGACGGCCTGGTGGGCGGCCTGGTGGGCGGCCACCCCGCTCCTCGCCCTCGCGTACGCCGCCGACGTGCTGCTCGCGCCCCTGCTCACCCGCACCGGCTTCGCCAACGCGTACCGCGTGATCGCCCGCAGGGAGCGGGACGCCTGAACTCCCGCTGCCCCCGGGGGATTTCAGCCCCGCAGCGTCAGGGCCTGCCCCGCCACCACGAGCAGCACGTGCTCGCACTCGGAGGCGAACGCGGCGTTGAGGCGGCCGAGTTCGTCGCGGTAGCGGCGGCCCGACGCGGTAGCGGGCACGATGCCCGAGCCGACCTCGTTGGAGACAGCGACGACACCGCGCCGGGTGGCGCGCACCGCGTCCGTCAGCTCCGTGACCCGCTTGCGCAGCGACCGCTCCCCGCCGCCCGCCCACTCGGCGTCGTCCCACGCATTCACGTCGTCCATCACATGCGTCAGCCACAGCGACAGACAGTCCACGAGCAGCGGCGGTCCGGGCTCCGTGAGCAGCGGTACGAGGTCGCAGGTCTCCGTGGTCCGCCAGGAACCGGGACGCCGCTCGCGGTGCACGCGCACCCGCTCCGTCCACTCGGAGTCGCCGCCCCGGCTCCCGCCCGTGGCCACGTACAGCACATCGGGGAAGGCCTCCAGACGCCGCTCCGCCTCCACCGACTTGCCGGAGCGGGCGCCGCCCAGGACGAGGGTGCGGCGCGGCAGGTCCGGTACGTCCTCGTACGCGCCGACGGTCAGCGTCGTGCCGTCGGGGACCGCCCGCGCGCCGGCCGCCGCGAGCCGCCGCGTCAGCTCGGGCCCGGCGGGCACCTCGTGGCCGATGTGGACGGCGAGGACGTCGGTCGTCGGGGTCACGCCGCCGGCCGCCCGCAGCCGGGCCAGGCCGTCGGGGCGCCCGAGGACGTCGGCGACGACCATCTCGTACGGGGCCTGCTCCTCGGGGAAGCCGGCGGGCGCGGCACCCGGGGGCAGGTACAGCAGGCGGTCGCCGTCGGGCCCGGTCACCTCGTAGCCGGTGCCGGGCGCGTCCGTCGCGATCGCGCGCACCCGGTGGCCGGTCAGGAGCGCCAGCTCACGGCCGTCGGGCACGCGTCCGGGCTGCGGTAGCCCGGCGGGCACCTCCACGGCGGGGCCGTCGTGCGGGTGCGAGAGCAGTACTTGGCGCACCCCGCCGAGGGAGTGCCCGGCGCGGGCGGCGGCGAAGGCGGCGCCGGGCGTGAGGTCGAGCAGCAGCACGCCGTCGACCAGGAGCGCGGTCGCGGCGCGCGCGGCGTCCCCGAGCGCGGTCGCGCACACGGCGCAGGGGCAGCCGGGGCGCGGCAGTCCTTCGGGGGCTCCGGTGCCGAGCAGAGTCAGTTCCACAGGAAGATCCTCCCGCGTCGCCCCCGGTGCCGCGCGCCCGGCTAGGCTTCAAGCGGCTCCGGTCGCCGCTCCGTGCGGCTGCCGGGACACCCACTGGACCTCGGGAGGCTGACATGGCGGCATGGACGTGGCGGTTCGAGAAGGCGGACGGGACGGAGGTCCAGCCTGCCGTGCAGCCCGAGGAGTTCACCACCCAGGGAGACGCGGAATCCTGGATCGGCGAACACTGGAAGGACCTCCTCGAGGGCGGCGCGGACCAGGTGTCCCTCTTCGAGGACACCACGGAGATCTACGGACAGATGAGCCTGCACGCCCAGGACGCGTAAGCCTGGCGGGGGCGCCTTGGGCGGGGCCCGGGGTGCCGTGACCTGCGGGTCCCGGCGGCGGCGGGCGCAAGCCGCACCCGCCCTCGCCCCCGCCGGCCGCGTGCGGCCCGTGCCTGGGCTGTAGCCCCCGCGACCGCGCGTGGCTGTGTGCGGGCCGTGCCTGGGCCGTCGCCCCCGCCGGCCGCGTGTGGCTGCGTGTCGGGCGTCCCCTTTCCGCCCCGTATGCCCCGTGCCGTCAGGCGTGCTGTCCGCCGTGCACGGCGGTGGGTGGCCCGTTCCGCCGGTCGTGCCTGTGCCCGGTGGGTGTGCAGTGCACGCGGCCCGATCCGCCGTGCCTGTGCCCGCCGCACCTGCGCCCGGCCGGGCCCCCGCGCCCGACAGCCCCTGTGCGGCACAGGCCGACCACCCTGTGCCGCACGGAGGGCCGCCAACCCGCTTGAGGCCCTCGGCCTACATCTCGCCGAGCGTGACCTCGGCCGTCTCCTCGTCGCCGTCGCGTACGTACGTCACCCGCTCCTTGTCGCCCGGCTTGTCCGCCGCGAGGGCCTCGGAGAGGGAGGTGAGGGTGGTGATCGGGGTGTCGCCGAGCACGGTGAGGATGTCGCCGGGGCGCAGGCCCGCCTTGTCCGCGGCGCCGCCGTCGCGTACGTCGACGATCGCCACGCCCGCGGGGCGGTAGTCGTCGCCGAGCACGGTGCGGGCGGTGATGCCGAGGGCGGCGCGGCCCGAGTCGGTGACCCGGCCGCTCTTCACGATCTGGTCGGCCACCGTCTTCACCATGGACGCGGGGATCGCGAAGCCGATGCCGGGCGCGGCGCCGTCGCCCATGTCGGGGTCGGTCGCGGCGAGCGTCGGGATGCCGATGACCCGGCCGTCGAGGTCGACGAGGGCGCCACCGCTGTTGCCCGGGTTGATCGCGGCGGACGTCTGCACCATGTTCGCGATCGTCGCGCCGGTCCCGCCGCCGTCGCGGCCCTCGCTGACGGTGCGTCCGGTCGCCGAGACGATGCCCTGGGTGACGCTCGACGACAGGCCGAGCGGCGACCCCATCGCGAGCACGATCTGGCCGACCTCGACCTTCGAGGAGTCCCCGAAGTCGGCTGCTTTCAGGCCCTTCGGCACGGTGTCCAGCTTGATGACGGCGAGGTCCTGTTCGGGGTACGCCGACACGAGCTTCGCGGTGAGCGGCTGCTCACCGGTGGCCGTGGTCACCCGGAACGACTTCTCGTTCCCCACGACATGGGCGTTGGTGACGATGTGGCCCTCGTCGTCGTACGTCACACCGGAGCCGAGACTGTCGCCCGCCTCGATCTGTACGACGGACGGCAGCACGTCCTTGATGACCTTCTGGTAGTCGTCCTGAAGGTCGCTCGCCGCGGCGGGCGCGGCCTGCGTGGTCGAACGCCCCGCCCTTTCACCGTCGTCCCCGTTGCCGCCGCCGGAACATCCCGCGACCAGCGCGACCAGGGCCGCGGCGGCCGACGTCACCATCACTCGCGTACGCAGCACTCTCATACGCCGAGTCTCATGCGCCGACGCCACGCCAGTCCTGCGCAGAGCGCCCAAACGGTGGGCGGGGCCCTTCGGGCGGCGGCGGGACGCTCAGTCCCGCCCTCCGCACAGGTGCAGCATGCTCGCCACCCGCCGGTACGGCTCGACCCGCCCGGCCCGCGCCTCGGCGGCAAGCAGCGCGTCGAGCTCGGGCCCCGCCTCCGGGATCTCGGTGGCCTCGGAGAAGACGCGCACGCCGTACCAGGCGACCAGCGGCGCCGCGATCCCCGCCAGCGCCTGGCCCACCGCGTCGAGCCGATGCGCACGCACCTCGGCGCCGGACTCGTCGCGGTACGTGTCCGCGCCGAAGGCGGCGAGCGCCCCGCCCCAGTCCGCGCGCAGCCCGGGCCGCATGGCCAGGGCGTCGGCGTTGCGTACGACCAGGGAAAGCAGCCCGCCGGGCGCCAGCATCCGGCCGAGGCCGGCGAGCAGCGCGTCGGGCTCCTCGACGTGCATGAGACCGCCGTGGCACAGCACGACATCGAAGCTGCCGGGCCGGAAGTGCACCCCGGTGTCCCGACCGTCGCCCTCGACGACCCGCATCCGTGACCGGATGCCCTCGGGCTCGGCGGCCACGGCCGCCCGCACCGCGGCGAGGTGGTCCGGGTCCCGCTCGACGCCCGTGACCTCGTGCCCGCCACGGGCCAGGCGCAGCGCCTGCGTCCCGCGGCCCATGCCGACGTCGAGCACGCGCAGCCGCCGTCCCACCGGGAACCGCGCCGCGATCCGCTCGTCGAGCTGCCGTCCGACCAGTTCGAGCCGGACGGCTGCACGGGCACCGGGGCCCGTGATCAGGTCCTCAGGGCTCGCGCCCTGGTCCTGGCTCAGGGCCGCGCTCCGCGCTTGCCCTTGGGCTTGGGCAGCCGCAGGCGGCGCATCTGGAGGCTGCGCATGAGGGCGTACGCGACGGCGCCCTTCCTGTTCTCGTCGGGGAAGCGCTCGGCGAGCTTCTTCTTCAGCCGGAAGACGTTGGCCACGGAGTCGAGCACGATCAGGACGATCACGACGAGCCACAGCAGCAGCGCGATGTTCTGCAGCTGCGGGATGCGGACCATGCTCAGGACGAGGATGACCACGGCCATGGGCAGGAAGAACTCGGCGACGTTGAACCGCGAGTCGATGAACTCACGGGCGAACTTGCGCACCGGACCCTTGTCCCGCGCGGGCAGGAACCGCTCGTCACCGCTGGCCAGCGCCTCGCGCTGCTTGGCCATCTGGGTGCGTCGCTCCTCGCGCGAACGCTTGGCGGCCTCCTTGCGCGTCGTCGGCGCGTTCATCACGCTGCGGCGCTGGGACTGTGCCAAGGCGCGCTTGGGGGTGGGGCGGCCCTTGGGGGCCTGCGGGTCACGGGTCTGCGCGGACGAATCGTCGGTCACCGGGGCCTTGGCTGCCGGGGCCTTCTCGTCCTTGGATCGGCTACGGAACACAAAATCCAAGGGTACGTGGTGCGGGGCATGGACCCCAGCCACATGGGGAACGATCCCGCAACACCGAGCGTCTTGATTATGTGGCTAAAGGGGCCTTGCGGGCAGTTTCCCAGGGGTGCACCTACTCCTTGCGCCGGAGAGTCGGGCAGAGCAGTCGTCCTTGGGGATGAGCGCATCCGCCCGCGAACAGTGCGGTAATGGATACAGACCCCGTACCGTGGGTTCTGTTGCAGTAGCTGGAGCTGGAAGTCCGTCAGAAGGGGGCGCGCGAAGCCCATGAGCGGTGTCATGAAGCGTATGGGGATGATCTTCCGCGCGAAGGCGAACAAGGCCCTTGACCGGGCCGAGGACCCGCGCGAAACCCTCGATTACTCGTACCAGAAGCAGCTGGAACTGCTGCAGAAGGTGCGCCGCGGCGTCGCCGACGTGGCGACCTCCCGCAAGCGTCTCGAGCTGCAGCTCAACCAGCTCCAGAAGCAGTCCTCCACCCTGGAGGACCAGGGCCGCAAGGCCCTCGCCCTCGGCCGCGAGGACCTGGCCCGTGAGGCCCTGTCCCGCCGCGCCGCCCTCCAGCAGCAGGTCAGCGACCTGGAGGTGCAGCACCAGACGCTCCAGGGCGAGGAGGAGAAGCTCACCCTCGCGGCCCAGCGCCTCCAGGCCAAGGTGGACGCCTTCCGTACGAAGAAGGAGACCATCAAGGCGACGTACACCGCCGCCGAGGCCCAGACCCGCATCGGCGAGGCCTTCTCCGGCATCTCCGAGGAGATGGGCGACGTCGGCATGGCCATCCAGCGCGCCGAGGACAAGACCGCGACGCTCCAGGCGCGGGCCGGCGCGATCGACGAGCTGCTCGCCTCCGGCGCCCTCGACGACTCCTCCGGTCTCGCCAAGGACGACATCCAGTCCGAGCTGGACCGCCTCTCCGGTGGTACAGATGTAGAGCTGGAGCTGCAGCGCATGAAGGCCGAGCTGGCCGGCGGTTCCAGCGCGTCGCAGCAGGCCATCGAGGGCGGCAAGGGCGGTCAGACCCAGCAGGGACAGCCGCAGGACACCCCCCGCTTCGACAAGCAGTAGATCGCGTGTTCTCCAGGCAGTAGGCAGCAGCATTCAGTAGCGCTGTGACCGAACCGCTCACGTCCGAGGAGGGCGTCATGATCGTACGGATCATGGGGGAGGGGCAGGTGAAGCTGGCGGACAGCCACTTCGCCGAACTGAACAAGTTGGACGACGAGCTTCTGGAGGAGATGGAGAGCGGGGACCAGGAAGGCTTCCGCCGGACCCTGCACGCTCTCCTCGACAAGGTGCGGGAGCTCGGCGACGCGTTGCCCGACGACGCGCTCGAACCCTCAGAGCTGATCCTCCCCGCACCCGACGCGACCCTCGACGAGGTGCGCGCCATGCTCTCCGACGACGGCCTCATCCCCGGCTAGCCCGTCAGGACGCCGTCGGGTCACCCGGGTCCGGCGGCAGGCACGTCAAGCCCGCGCGTCAACCCCGCTCCAGGGAACCCCCTTTCCGTTCCCCCTGCCGGAACGGCGCCGTACCGTTTAGCACGTGACCAACTTTGAACGGTGCCGCGGCTGGGCCAGAACGCACCCGTTGGCCGTCGACGCGATCCTCGCGGCCGTCGCCCTCGTCTGCATGGTCATCGGCTCCTTCGCGGAGCCCTATGGGGAGCGCGGTTCCACCTGGAACGTGCACTCCCCGGGCGGCCTGAGCCTCACCCTCATGGCCCTCGCGGCCCTCGCCCTCGTCTTCCGCCGCCGCGCCCCGTGGATCGTGCTCGCGGCCACCTCCGGCCTCTCCATCGTGGAGCTGGTGACGAGCGGCCCGCGCGCCCCGGTCGTGATGGGCGCCGTCATCGCCCTCTATACGGTCGCCGCCAGCACCAACCGCCCCACCACCTGGCGCGTCGGCCTGGTCACCATGACCGGCCTGACCGGCGTCGCGATGCTGGCCGGACCCCTGCCCTGGTACGCGCAGGAGAACCTCGGCATCTTCGCCTGGTCCGGCATGGCCGCCGCCGCGGGCGACGCAGTCCGCAGCCGCCGCGCCTTCGTCGACGCCATGAGGGAGCGGGCCGAGCGCGCGGAGCGCACCCGCGAGGAGGAGGCGCGGCGCCGCGTCGCGGAGGAGCGGCTGCGCATCGCCCGCGATCTGCACGACGTCGTCGCCCACCACATCGCCCTGGTCAACGTGCAGGCCGGAGTCGCCGCGCACGTCATGGACAAGCGGCCCGACCAGGCCAAGGAGGCCCTCGCCCACGTCCGCGACGCCAGCCGCTCCGCGCTCGGCGAGCTCCGCGCCACCGTCGGCCTGCTGCGCCAGACCGGCGACCCCGAGGCCCCCACCGAGCCCGCGCCCGGCCTCGGCCGCCTCGACGACCTCGTCGACACCTTCCGGCACGCGGGCCTGCCCGTCGACGTGGCCCGAGGAGACGCCGACCTGTCACTCCCGGCCGCCGTCGACCTGGCCGCGTACCGGATCATCCAGGAGGCCCTCACCAACGTGCAGAAGCACGCGGGGGAGCACGCCAAGGCGGAGGTCAGCGTCGTACGCGTGGGGCCGAACCTGGAGGTCACCGTCCTGGACGACGGAGCGGGGACGGACGCCCAGGCCCCCGACGACCCCGACCGCGGCGGCGGGCACGGACTCCTCGGCATGCGCGAGCGCGTCAGCGCCCTCGGCGGCCGGTGCAGCGCGGGGCCCCGCTACGGAGGCGGCTTCCGCGTCCATGCGATCCTGCCGGTCACGACCGCGAAACAGGCCGACCGGGGGCACTCCCCGGTCAAGGGAGGGACGACCGCGTGACGATCCGGGTGCTGCTCGCCGACGACCAGGCGCTGCTGCGCAGTGCGTTCAAGGTCCTCGTCGACTCCGAACCCGACATGGAGGTCGTCGGCGAGGCGTCCGACGGGGCGCAGGCGGTGCGGCTCGCCAAGACCGAGTCCGCCGACGTCGTCCTGATGGACATCCGCATGCCCGGCACCGACGGTCTCGCCGCCACCCGGATGATCAGCGACGACCCGGCGATGTCCCACGTACGCGTGGTCATGCTGACCACCTTCGAGGTCGACGAGTACGTCGTGCAGTCGCTGCGGGCGGGCGCCTCGGGCTTCCTCGGCAAGGGCGCCGAGCCGGACGAGCTGCTCGGGGCCATCCGGATCGCGGCCGCGGGCGAGGCGCTGCTCTCACCCGCGGCGACGAAGGGGCTCATCGCCAAGTTCCTCGCGCAGGGCGACGGTTCCGACAGCGACGTGCCCGCCCGCAGCGAGCGCCTGGACGCGCTCACCGGCCGCGAGCGCGAGGTCCTCGTGCAGGTCGCGGGCGGCCTCTCGAACGACGAGATCGCCGAACGCCTGGAGGTCAGCCCGCTCACGGTGAAGACCCATGTGAACCGTGCGATGGCCAAGCTCGGCGCCCGCGACCGGGCCCAACTCGTCGTCATCGCCTACGAGTCGGGCCTGGTGCGGCCGCGGGGCGAGTAGCCCCGGGCTCCGGTCCTCCGGTCGCCTCGGACTTCCGCTTCCGCCCGCACCGGCGTCACGTCCGACGCTCCCCGCGTAAGCCGCAGCGAAGCCACCGCGAGCCCGCCGCACACCGTCATCCCCACGAACAGCGGCACCGCCGTGTCCTCGCCGCCGAGGCCGACCAGTGGTGCGACCACCGCGCCGAGTGCGCTCTGGGCCGTGCCGAGGAGCGCGGAGCCGGTGCCGGAGGCGGCCGGCACCCGGGCGATGGCCAGCGCCGCCGCGTTCGCGACCACGAGGCCGAGGCCGCCGCACACCAGCGCCATCAGCGTCAGGCAGACGACCACGCCGAGGAACCCGGCCACGCTCACGGCGAGCAGCGCCGACGTACCGGCGAACATGGTCAGCAGGCCGCCGCGCAGCAGCACTTCGGGGGCGATCCGCCCCACGAGCCGGGCCCCCGCCGCACTGGACAGCGTCGCGACCACGGCCCCGCCGGAGAACGCCACCGACGAGACGCCGACGCTCAGCCCGAGGACGTTCTGGAGCAGGAACGGCGACCCGGCGATGTAGCAGAAGAGCATCCCGAAGCCGAAGGTGAAGGCCAGGGTGTACCCGACGTACGCCCGGTCGCCCGCGACCTCCCGCACCGAGGCCATGAGCCGCCCCGCGCCGCCCGCCCGCCGCCGCTCCTTCGGCAGGCTCTCCGGCACCGCCACGAGGACGCCGACGGCCACCACCAGCGAGACCCCGGCGAGCACCCAGAAGACCCCGCGCCACCCGGCGGCCCCGATCACGGCCCCGCCCGCGAGCGGCGCGAGGATCGGGGCTGTCCCGGCGAGCGTCATCAGGATCCCGAACATGCGGGCCGCCGCGGCCCCTTGGACGACGTCGGTCACCACGGCCCGGCTGATCACCACGCCCGCGGCCCCGCTGAACCCGGTCACGAACCGCAGCGCGACCAGCCACCCCAGGGACGGCGCCACGGCGCACATGGCCGTGCCCGCCGCGCACACGAAGGCGCCCACGAGCAGCGGCCCCCGCCGCCCGTACCGGTCGGAGAGCGCTCCGAACACCAGATGCCCGACCGTCATGCCGACCAGGAACGCGGTGAGCGTGAGCTGCACCCCGGACGCGTCCGTGCCGAACTCCTCGGCCATGCGCGGGAACGCGGGCAGATACATGTCGGTCGACAGCGGACCGATGAAGGACAGCAGCGCGAGCGCCGCGGTGAGCAAGGGCATGGCGAAAGAACCCTTCGAGGAGGAGTGGGAGCAGGAGTGGAGATAGTTATATAACTATAGCTATAGGTATCATGGGAGGGTGAGCGACGAGAAGCAGCAGGGGAAGCCGGGGCGTGCGGCGGCGGGCGCGCGGGGCGGGAGCGGGTGCCGTGAGGGCGACAAGGGCCTCTTCGGGCAGGCCAGGGAGCTGACCCCGGCGCTCTACACGCTCTCGCGGGTGCTGCGCTTCCAGGGGATGGACGAGGCGGGACTGTGGCGGCTTCCGCCCTCCGAGCTGGAGTTGATGCGCTACGTCCACGCCGAGCCGGGCGTCACGGTCGGGGTGCTCGCCCGCGAGTTGGGCATGCAGGTCAGCAATGTGAGCGCGACCGTGCGCGGCCTGGTCAACGGCGGTCTGCTGGAGCGCGAGAAGGACCCGGACGACGGCCGGGTCTCGCGGTTGAGGCCGACCCTCAAGGCGGAGCAGGGCATGGCCCTGATCGAGAACGCCTGGGCGGAGATCTTCGCCGACGCGCTGGCGGAACTGAGCGAGGCGCAGCGCGAAGCGCTGCTGGCGTCCGTTCCGGCGCTGGAGGCGCTGGGCGCGGCGCTGAAGGAGCGCCGCAAGGCACCGTAGGCGAGCGCTGGCCGACGCGGCCGCAAGCCCACGTTGGCCCCGTAGGCACCGTAGAACGCCGTAAGGGGCGTCCGCAATGGCGGACGCCCCTTACCGGGTGGGTGGGGAGAGGGTTACGGCAGCGCCAGCATCCGCTCCAGGGCCAGCTTCGCGAACTGCTCGGTCTCGCGGTCGACCTCGATGCGGTTGACGAGCTTGCCGTCGGCCAGCGACTCCAGGGCCCAGACCAGGTGCGGCAGGTCGATGCGGTTCATGGTCGAGCAGAAGCAGACCGTCTTGTCGAGGAAGACGATCTCCTTGTCCTCGGCGGCGAACCGGTTCGCAAGGCGGCGGACCAGGTTCAGCTCGGTGCCTATCGCCCACTTCGAGCCGGCCGGGGCCGCCTCCAGGGTCCGGATGATGTGCTCGGTCGAACCGACGTGGTCGGCCGCGGCCACCACCTCGTTCTTGCACTCCGGGTGCACGAGGACGTTCACGCCGGGGATGCGGGCCCGCACGTCCTCGACCGACTCCAGCGAGAAGCGACCGTGCACCGAGCAGTGCCCGCGCCAGAGGATCATCTTCGCGTTCCGCAGCTGCTCGGCGGTCAGGCCGCCGTTCGGCTTGTGCGGGTTGTAGACGACGCAGTCCTCCAGGGACATGCCCATGTCGCGCACGGCGGTGTTCCGGCCGAGGTGCTGGTCGGGCAGGAAAAGGACCTGCTCGCCCTGCTCGAAGGCCCACTCCAGGGCGCGCTTCGCGTTCGACGACGTACAGATCGTGCCGCCGTGCTTGCCCGTGAACGCCTTGATGTCGGCGGAGGAGTTCATGTACGAGACGGGCACGACCCGCTCGGCGATCCCGGCCTCGGTCAGCGCGTCCCAGCACTCGGCGACCTGCTCGGCCGTCGCCATGTCGGCCATCGAGCAGCCCGCGGCCAGGTCGGGGAGCACGACCTTCTGGTCGTCGCCGGTCAGGATGTCCGCGGACTCGGCCATGAAGTGCACGCCGCAGAAGACGATGTACTCCGCCTCCGGCCGTGCGGCCGCGTCCTTGGCCAGCTTGAAGGAGTCACCGGTGACGTCGGCGAACTGGATGACCTCGTCGCGCTGGTAGTGGTGGCCGAGCACGAAGACCTTGTCGCCGAGCCGCTCCTTGGCGGCGCGGGCGCGCTCCACCAGGCCGGGGTCCGAGGGCGAGGGCAGGTCGCCGGGGCACTCCACGCCGCGCTCGCTCCTGGGGTCGGCCTCGCGGCCGAGCAGCAGCAGGGCGAGCGGGGTCGGCTGTACGTCGAGCTCGGTGCGGTCCACGGCGGTCTGGGCGGTGGTCACGACACACACCCTTTCTTCTGTGACGAACGCGGCCGGGGGCCGCGTTCGAGTGGGCCGGGGTCCGGCACCACGAATCCTTTTCGTCGAATTGACGCTATCTATCATAACTGCTTCACGTCAGTTTGACGATGGCCATAGTGTCGATGTGACGCATCCCCCGTGCGGGCCTGTGTGCGAGCATGGGAATGAACACGCGTCCCCGCCGGTTGCAACCGTCGGCAAGCAGTCTCCGTACAACCCGGGAGAGAAGCAGATGTCCGTATCGGACGAGACCACCACCGTGAGCGACGGCATCCTCCTGTCCGACGCCGCCGCGGGCAAGGTCAAGGCCCTCCTTGACCAGGAAGGCCGGGACGACCTGGCGCTGCGCGTGGCCGTTCAGCCGGGCGGCTGCTCGGGCCTGCGGTACCAGCTCTTCTTCGACGAGCGCTCGCTTGACGGCGACGTGGTCAAGGAGTTCGGCGGTGTGAAGGTCGTCACCGACCGCATGAGCGCGCCGTACCTGGGCGGTGCCTCCATCGACTTCGTCGACACCATCGAGAAGCAGGGCTTCACGATCGACAACCCGAACGCCTCGGGCTCGTGCGCCTGCGGCGACTCCTTCAGCTAAGGCGAACCCTTCAGCAGAGCGGTCCACGCCCTGAGCCGAGTGGTACGTACGAAGGCGGCGGCACCCCTTGTGGGCGCCGCCGCCTTCGTCGTGCCCGGGGGCCCCTGCGCCCCTGGCACTTCCGCCGCCGGCTGCTAGGTGCGGGGCGCGGGACTCGCCTTGTGCCCGCCGTCGTCGCGCGGCACCGCCGTGCCGTCCCCGGTCACGACCTTCCGGTCGCCGAGCGGCTTGTCCAACTTCACCGACAGCTCGTAGAACTGGGCCATCGCGACGCACACGGTGCCCTTCTTCGCGGTCTCGGTGACCTTCACGGTGACCTGCCCGCCGCTTTCGTCCGCCGACAGCGCGAACGTGCTGCACACCCCGCTTGTGAAGTACGCGGTCAGCGTCCGGCCCGCCGTGCCGTAACCGTCGACCTTCACTTCCTTGGTCCGGGTGTCCGGATCGCCGGGCCTGGAGGTCGGGCCCTGCGAGGGGGCGACGGTCCCGGGCGCGCTCGGCGCCCGCAGATACTTCGGGTCCACCGCCGGGTGCGTCACCGTGTAGGCCTCCGGCGCGCCCTGCGGCTTCACCTGGAACAGCCAGGACGGCACGAGCGCGGTGCGGCCGTCCACGAACTGTGCCGCGAGGCCGAATTCGGCGTCCTCGACCGCGATCGGCTGCGGCTTCGGCGGCGTGGACGCGGGCTCGCACGGGGCGCTCTTGCCGTCGCCCGCGCCCCCGCCGCCCGGCGCGCCGCCGCCCGTGCCCCGGCCCTCTTGCTTGTCGTCCGTGTGCGGCACCGGGCTCGCGCAGCCGGCGATGCCCCCGCGCCCGTCGCCCCTGCCCGACTTGTTCAGCAGATCGAGCGCCTTCTCCGCGCCGACGACGGGGTACGTCGCGCCCTTGTCCGGCTCGGTCAAGTGGCCGCTGCCGCCCACCACTTGGCCGTCGGCACCCACCTGGACCCCGGTCGACCAGCCGTACGTCGGCAGGCCGCCCACCTCGGGGTCGGCGTTCACCACCCGTACGGAACCCATGAGTTGGCGTGCGTCGAGCTTCGCGTCGTCAAGGCCCGCGGCCTTCAGGACGGGGGCGGCCGCCTTCTTCGCGGCGGCCTCGCTCACGGCGCCGCCGGAGTCGTCGGGGGAGGGGCGGTCGGCCGCGCCGGAGCCGGACGAGCCGTCCGGTCCCGGGGCCGGACAGCGCTTGCCCTTCAGGCAGTTGTCGCTGCCGGGGGCCGCGTGCCGGGTGTAGGTCCAGGTGCCGGGCGCCTCCTGGCTGACCTTGAGCGAGGGGCCCGCGCCGTCGTTCGCCGGCCCGACCCGCCAGGCGCCGTCCTGTGCGACCGGGGTGCCGGTCAGGCCGAGAGCCTTCGCGAGGCGGCTCACCCGGTCCCGGCCGACCTCGTCGCGCACGTGGTGCACGGCCGCCGAGCCGGGTCCGTCGGGCAACTCGCCCACGGCCTTGTACGTCGCGCCGCTCGGGTCGGGCTCGCCCGGCGCGATGCCTTCGGTGCTGCCGTCGGGGCCCTGGCTCGAGCGGCCGTCGCGGTCGCCCGCGTACCCGTCGAGGGTGAGCGGAGGCGGATCGCCGCCGTCACCCGCCGACGCCTTGCGGCCCCCTTCGTCGGACGACGCCGACAGATACGCCACGCCGCCGCCCACGAGCAGCACCGAGGCCGCGACCGAGGCGACCATCAGCGCCGACCGCCGCCGGTGTCCGTCCCGCTGTCCGTCCTGCGTCTGCTCGCCGCTCACCGCATCGCTCCTTAGAACGCCCAGCCGTCCCGGAAACCCCACCCATGAGGTTTCGGCGTACACCCCGTCCCCTCTGTAGGGGACAGCGGTGGGACGCGACGGGGGAGCGCACGGTTCCCTCAGCGCACGCCGGAGCTCAGTCCCCGTACTCCGACATGCCGTCGATGACACGCGCGGAGGCGGCAGGGACCGTGACCCCGTGGATCAGCGACGGCGGCACGGGCGCCGCCGGAACGACGGGCACCACCCAGTGCGGGACCATGCGGGCGCAGTCGCCGCGCAGCGATTCCAGGTTCTCCGGGTTCTCGAGGCTCTCGACGCCCTCCAGGGGTTCCGTGGCGTGCTCGGCGGGGTGCCGCAGAGGGCTGCGCTGAGAGCTGTGTTTCGGGATGACGGCCATAACGGAACCGTATGCACCGCTAAGCCGATGAAGAAAGACCTACTATTGGGTATTTTTGGCCAGTTCAATGTTGGGTGTTCGACCGGATAGCGTTAACCGTCAACCCCTCGCCTCGCTGCAGGAGCTTCCAGCCGTGCGAATCGCAGTCACCGGCTCCATCGCCACCGACCACCTCATGACCTTCCCTGGTCGCTTCGCCGACCAATTGGTCGCCGACCAGCTCCACACGGTCTCCCTCTCCTTCCTGGTCGATGCCCTCGACGTCCGCCGCGGCGGCGTCGCCGCCAACATCTGCTTCGGCATGGGCCAGCTCGGCACCGGCCCGATCCTCGTCGGCGCGGCAGGCGCCGACTTCGACGAATACCGCGCCTGGCTCGACCGGCACGGGGTGGACACCGCCTCGGTCCGCATCTCGGAGACGCTGCACACGGCCCGCTTCGTGTGCACCACGGACGCCGATCACAACCAGATCGGCTCCTTCTACACCGGCGCGATGAGCGAGGCCCGCCTCATCGAGCTCAAGACCGTCGCCGACCGCGTCGGCGGCCTGGACCTCGTCCTGATCGGCGCCGACGACCCGGAGGCGATGCTCCGCCACACGGAGGAGTGCCGCTCCCGGAAGATCCCCTTCGCCGCGGACTTCTCCCAGCAGATCGCCCGCATGGGCGGCGACGAGATCCGTAATCTCCTGGAGGGCGCGACGTACCTGTTCTCCAATGAGTACGAGAAGGGGCTCATCGAGTCCAAGACCGGCTGGAGCGACGCCGAGATCCTCGCCAAGGTCGGCCACCGCGTGACCACCCTCGGCCCGAACGGCGTCCGCATCGAGGCCGTCGGCAAGGACCCGGTCGAGGTCGGCGTGCCCGAGGAGAAGGCCAAGGTCGAGCCGACGGGCGTGGGCGACGCGTTCCGCGCCGGCTTCCTCTCCGGCCTGTCCTGGGGCGTCTCGCACGAGCGTGCCGCCCAGGTCGGCTGCATGCTCGCCACCCTGGTCATCGAGACCACGGGCACCCAGGAGTACGAGCTGCACCGCGCCCAGTTCATGGAGCGCTTCACCAAGCAGTACGGCGACGAGGCCGCGGCCGAGGTCAAGTCCCACCTGCCGTAGCGCGACGCGGCGGGGTGCGGGGATGATCCACTCCCGCACCCCGCCGCTGGGTCCTGCGCCCCGACCGGGGGACCGTCCGGCTACACCAGCCGCCGCACCACGTACGCCACCCCGTGCTCCCGCTCCCGCGGCCCCACGTACTCCTGCTTCTGCGTCCAGCACCACGCCGGGATGTCCACGGCCGCGACCTCGTCGTCCGACAGGACGGTGACCGTGCCGCCCACCCGGACCCGGGGGAGCGCCTTCGCCAGCTCGATCACGGGCAGCGGGCAGCGCTCGCCCAGGGCGTCGACGGTCAGCTCGTCCAGCGTGCCGGTGGCGGCGGAGGCGACGGGCGCGCCCAGCTTCTCGCGCACCCCGGCGACCGCGCCCGGCAGCACGTCGAGGAAGCGCTCGACCTCGGCGGCGTCGGCGCCGAACGGCAGCGAAACGCGTACGTTGCCCTCACTGACCACGCCCATCGCCTTGAGCACATGGCTCGGCGTCAGCGTGCTGCTGGTGCAGGACGACCCGGACGACACCGAGAAGCCCGCCCGGTCCAGCTCGTGCAGCAACGTCTCCCCGTCGACATAGAGACAGGAGAACGTGACCAGGTGCGGCAGCCGCCGCACCGGATCGCCGACGACCTCCACGTCCGCCACCAGGCCCGGCACCCGCGCCCGGATCCGCTCCGTCAGCTCGCGCAGCCGCCCGGCCTCCGCCGCCGCCTCGGCCCGCACCGCCCGCAGAGACGCGGCGGCCGCCACGACCGCCGGAATGTTCTCGAACCCGGGCGCGCGCCCCGACTCCCGCTCGTCCACCGGCCCGCGCGGCGCGAACCGCACCCCCTTGCGTACGACGAGCAGCCCCACCCCCGCCGGCCCGCCCCACTTGTGGGCGCTCGCGGCCAGCAGCGACCAGCCGCCGTCCACCCGCCCCCACGGCAGCGACTGCGCCGCGTCCACCAGGAGCGGCACCCCGTCCGCCCGGCACACCTCCGCCACCTCGGCGACCGGCTGCTCGGTGCCCACCTCGTGGTTGGCGGACTGCAGACACGCGAGCGCGGTGTCCTCGCGCAGCACGGCTTCGTACGCCTCCGGGCGCACCGCCCCCGTCCGGTCCACGGCGATCTCCGTCACCGTGCCGCCCGCCGACTCGTGCGCGGCCGCCGCGTGCAGCACCGCCGAGTGCTCGACGGCCGACACCACCAGATGCCCACCGACCCGCCGCCGCCCGGCCAGCGCCCCCGCGACCCCGTCGTGCAGCGCCCGCGTCCCCGATGGAGTGAACACCAACTCGTCCGGCCGACACCCCACCGCCTCCGCGGCCGCCTCCCGAGCGGCATCGAGCAGCAACCGGGCCCGCCGCCCCTCCCGATACAGCCGCGCGGGATCGGCCCACCCTTCATCAAGAGAGGCCATCAGCGCCTGCCGGGCAACGGGATGAAGGGGAGCGGCGGAGGCAACGTCGAAGTAGGACACACGGCAAAACTAACGTTCGGGTCAGGAGTGCGTACGTAAGGGGCGCGAGGCTGTGACATTGTGCGGCTCCGCCGCGTGGGCGCGAGCAACCACAGAGCACCGGCACCCGCCGAACAAGAGATCCCGCCGAGCCGGAGGGCGCCCGAGCCACCGTCAGATACCGGCCGACGGACGGGCATCCCACCCCTTCAGAGTGACCCGCGGCGCGTTAGGCACCCTCCCCGCGCGACCCCAAATAGCGTCCAGTAGGGTTTGGTCCGCATAAACATCCAAACCCCTGCCCGACGCAGGGCGGCGACCCGACCACCGAGAAGGCCGCAGCCAACAGCGCGGGCGAGACTCTCGGGAAGGCGCTACGTGAGTCCCAACGGCTCCGACCGCTCGCCGCGGCGCCCGATGCGGCGGAAGCTGCTGCAGGCATTGACTGCGGGCCTGGTCCTGGTAACCGCCACCGGTTGCACATACAAGGACTTTCCCCGCCTTGGTATGCCGACCCCGGTCACGGAGGAGGCTCCGCGGATCCTCTCCCTCTGGCAGGGCTCGTGGGCGGCTGCGCTCGCCACGGGCGTGCTGGTCTGGGGCCTGATCCTGTGGAGCGTCATCTTCCACCGGCGCAGCCGCACCAAGGTGGAGGTTCCTCCGCAGACGCGTTACAACATGCCCATCGAGGCGCTGTACACGGTGGTCCCGCTCATCATCGTCTCGGTGCTCTTCTACTTCACGGCACGTGACGAGTCCAAGCTCCTCAAGCTCGACGACAAGCCCGCCCACACCATCAACGTGGTCGGCTTCCAGTGGAGCTGGGGCTTCAACTACATCGAGAACGTGCCGGGCGCAGGCAAGGACAACGCCAAGACGTCCAAGGACCTGGACGCCATTCCGGAGCGGTTCCGCAAGGACTTCCCGGCCAACGCCAACGGCGTCTACCAGGTCGGTACGCCCGGCGAGCGGAACCCGCAGAACGGCAACCCGGGCCCGACCCTCTGGCTCCCCAAGGGCGAGAAGGTTCGCTTCGTCCTGACTTCGCGTGACGTCATCCACTCCTTCTGGGTGGTTCCGTTCCTCATGAAGCAGGACGTCATCCCGGGCCACACCAACGCCTTCGAGGTGACTCCCAACAAGGAGGGCACCTTCATGGGCAAGTGCGCCGAGCTCTGCGGCGTCGACCACTCCCGGATGCTCTTCAACGTCAAGGTCGTCTCTCCCGAGCGCTACAAGCAGCACCTCGAGGACCTCGCGAAGAAGAACCAGACCGGATACATCCCGGCCGGCATCGAGCAGACGCGCCACGAGAAGAACCGGGAGACGAACAACCTGTGAGCATCCTCAACGAACCCCAGGGTGCCGCGGCAGCAGACGACTCGTACGAGGACGAACTGCCGGTCAGGCGCAAGCAGCCGGGAAACGTCGTCATCAAGTGGCTGACCACCACTGACCACAAGACGATCGGCACGCTCTATCTGGTCACGTCGTTCGCGTTCTTCTGCATCGGCGGCGTCATGGCGCTCTTCATGCGCGCCGAGCTCGCCCGCCCGGGTACGCAGATCATGTCGAACGAGCAGTTCAACCAGGCGTTCACGATGCACGGCACGATCATGCTGCTGATGTTCGCGACGCCGCTGTTCGCGGGCTTCGCGAACTGGATCATGCCGCTGCAGATCGGCGCGCCCGACGTCGCGTTCCCGCGGCTGAACATGTTCGCCTACTGGCTGTACCTGTTCGGCTCGCTGATCGCGGTCGGTGGCTTCCTCACCCCGCAGGGTGCGGCGGACTTCGGCTGGTTCGCCTACTCGCCGCTCTCGGACGCGGTCCGGTCGCCCGGCATCGGCGCCGACATGTGGATCATGGGTCTGGCCTTCTCCGGCTTCGGCACGATCCTCGGCTCGGTCAACTTCATCACGACCATCATCTGCATGCGCGCACCCGGCATGACGATGTTCCGCATGCCGATCTTCGTGTGGAACGTGCTGCTCACGGCCGTGCTCGTGCTGCTCGCCTTCCCGGTTCTGGCCGCCGCGCTCTTCGCCCTGGAGGCGGACCGCAAATTCGGCGCCCATATCTTCGACGCCGCCAATGGCGGGGCCTTGCTATGGCAACACCTCTTCTGGTTCTTCGGCCATCCAGAGGTGTACATCATCGCCCTACCATTCTTCGGAATCATTTCCGAAGTCATCCCGGTCTTCTCCCGCAAGCCGATGTTCGGCTACATGGGCCTGATCGGCGCGACCATCGCCATCGCCGGTCTTTCGGTGACGGTGTGGGCGCACCACATGTACGTCACAGGCGGCGTACTCCTACCGTTCTTCTCCTTCATGACGTTCCTGATCGCCGTGCCAACAGGCGTGAAGTTCTTCAACTGGATCGGAACGATGTGGAAGGGGTCCTTGTCCTTCGAGACCCCGATGCTCTGGGCGGTCGGCTTCCTGATCACCTTCACCTTCGGTGGTCTGACGGGTGTCATCCTGGCCTCGCCGCCGATGGACTTCCACGTGTCGGACTCGTACTTCGTGGTCGCGCACTTCCACTACGTCGTCTTCGGCACCGTGGTGTTCGCGATGTTCTCCGGATTCCACTTCTGGTGGCCGAAGTTCACGGGCAAGATGCTCGACGAGCGGCTCGGCAAGATCACGTTCTGGACGCTGTTCGTGGGCTTCCACGGCACGTTCCTGGTCCAGCACTGGCTCGGCGCCGAGGGCATGCCCCGCCGGTACGCGGACTACCTGGACGCGGACGGCTTCACCGCCCTGAACACGATCTCGACGATCTGTTCGTTCCTGCTCGGCCTGTCGATACTGCCGTTCTTCTACAACATCTGGAAGACCGCCAAGTACGGCAAGAAGGTCGAGGTCGACGACCCCTGGGGCTACGGCCGTTCGCTGGAGTGGGCGACCTCGTGCCCGCCGCCGCGGCACAACTTCCTCACGCTGCCGCGCATCCGTAGTGAATCCCCGGCGTTCGACCTGCACCACCCGGAGATCGCCGCGATCGACCAGCTGGAGAACGCCGGTCACGGCGAGAAGGCTCTCGCTGGCGGCAAGGAGGCCGGCAAGTGAAGGTCCAAGGCAAGATGTTCATCTGGCTGAGCGTCTTCGTGCTGGCCATGGCGATCGTCTATGGCTGGTGGTCGAAGGAGCCCGCCGGTACCACCGCGCTCTTCCTGGCCTTCGGCCTGTGCATCATGATCGGCTACTACCTGGCCTTCACGGCCCGGCGGGTCGACGCCTCCGCACAGGACAACACCGAGGCCGACGTCGCGGACGAGGCCGGCGAGGTGGGCTTCTTCAGCCCGCACAGCTGGCAGCCGCTGTCCCTGGCCATCGGTGGCGCGCTCGCCTTCATGGGCGTCGTCTTCGGCTGGTGGCTGCTGTACTTCTCGGCCCCGATCATCCTGATCGGCCTGTGGGGCTGGGTCTTCGAGTACTACCGCGGTGAGAACCAGACCCAGTAGGGCTGGTCTGGTTCGGCCGCACCGCAGGGCCCCGGGGCCCGGACGCTCCTGACGGAGAGTCCGGGCCCCGGGGCCTTTTCGTTGCGCCGTCCGGGGGAACTCGTACGGGTCACTCGGCGCGCCGTACTTGATGAACCTTCATACCGTGTGCTCATGAGCAATTCACCGCGTATCCGCACGGTACTGAGCTGCACGTCGCTGGTGGTCGCCCTCGGTGCGGGGGCCACGGCCTGCGGCAGCGACGGCCATCCGCTCTCGGCCAAGCCGTACGACGCGGCGAGCCAGATCGCGTTCAACGGGCCCGCGGGCAGCCAGAAGGCCGACCCCGACAAGCCGCTCGAAGTCACCGCCCAGGGCGACGACGGACGCATCACCGATGTGACCGCCACCGACGCCATGGGCCGCTACGTGGCGGGCGAACTCTCCGCCGACGGCTCCCGGTGGCACAGCACCGCCCCGCTGGCCGCAGGCGCCCACTACACGGTGCGCGTGAGCACCGAGGACGACGAGGGCTCACCCGGCCGCAAGGTCCTCAACTTCGCCACCAACGAGGCCGCCAAGAAGAGGCAGCTGAAGGTCACCTTCGGCCCGGAGGCGGGCAAGTACGGCGTCGGCCAGCCCGTCACCGCGAAGCTCAGCGCCAAGGTCAAGGGCAAGGAGGCCCGGGCCACCGTGGAACGGGCCCTGACGGTGCGCTCCAAGCCCGCCACGGAGGGCTCCTGGCACTGGGTGGACAGCCAGACGCTGCACTACCGCCCCAAGGACTACTGGCCCACCAACGCCACCGTGGACGTCCACAGCAACCTGGACGGCATCAAGGTCAGCGACAGGCTCTGGGGCGCCGCGGCCAAGCCCCTGCAGTTCACCACCGGCGACAAGATCGTGGCCGTGACGGACGCCGGCTCGCACTGGATGACGGTCTACCGCAACGGCGAGGAGATCAACTCCATCCCCGTGACCACCGGCAAGCCCGGCTACTCCACGCGCAACGGCATCAAGGTGGTGCTCGGCAAGGAGTACGTCGTCCGCATGACCAGCGCCAGCATCGGCGCCTCGGACTTCTACGACAAAATGGTCTACTACGCGACGAGGGTCACCGACAGCGGTGAATACGTCCACGCGGCCCCCTGGTCCGTGGGCTCCCAGGGCGCCGCGAACACCAGCCACGGCTGCACCGGCATGAGCACCGGCAACGCCGCCTGGTTCTACGAGACCGTCCGCCAGGGCGACATCGTGAAGGTCGTCAACAGTTACGGCGCCGACATGGACCCGTTCGGGAACGGCTTCGGAGACTGGAACGTCCCCTGGAAGAAGTGGCGCGAGGGCAGCGCACTGCTCAAGGGCACGAAGGAGGGCCGCACGGCCGTGGACGCGGCCCGCCTGCGCCCCGAGTCCGTCTGAGCCCCGCAGGGCCCCGAGCTAGCCCGCGGTGAGGGCCGACTTGCTGCGCAGCAGGTCGGCCAGCGCCGCCGCGAACTCCACCGGATCGACCGGCAAGGTCACCGCGGCCTCGGCCCGGCTCCACGTGGCCAGCCAGGCGTCCTGCGGCCGCCCGATGAGCACCAGCACGGGCGGGGCCTGGAAGATCTCGTCCTTGATCTGCCGGCACACCCCCATGCCCCCCGCAGGGGTGGCCTCCCCGTCGAGCACGCACACGTCGACGCCGCCCCGGTCCAGCTCCGTCAGGACCGCCGGGAGCGTCGCGCACTCCAGGAAGCGCACCTCCGGGACGTCGGAGGCCGGCCTGCGCCCGGTGGCCAGGCGGACCTGCTCACGGGTGTTCGCGTTGTCGCTGTAGACAAGGACCGTGGCGGTTGGCTGCATGGTTCCTCCGCTTCGTCGAGGTGATCTCGCGCGGATGCTACTCCTCCCGACACCTCGTCAACACCGGTTCGGACACCGCTCCGATGGGCCATACGGGCAGGACACACCCCGCAGACACTCCGAACGGCACCCCCCGGGGTGAGGGCGGGATAAGCGACCGACATAATGTCGGTCGTGGCGACAGCAACGACAGTAGATACCGGGCACGCGCACCCGCCGGTCAATCGACCGAACCTCACCAGCGTCGGAACCATCATCTGGCTGAGTTCCGAGCTGATGTTCTTCGCGGCCCTCTTCGCGATGTACTTCACCCTGCGATCGGTGACCGGTCCAGATCACTGGAAGGAAATGGCGTCAAGCCTGAACTTCCCGTTCTCTGCGACGAACACCACGATCCTGGTGCTCTCCTCCCTCACCTGCCAGCTCGGCGTGTTCGCCGCCGAGCGCGGGGACGTGAAGAAGCTCCGGATGTGGTTCATCGTCACCTTCATCATGGGTGCGGTCTTCATCGGCGGTCAGGTCTTCGAGTACACGGAGCTGGTCAAGCACGAGGGCCTCTCGCTCTCGTCGGACCCGTACGGCTCAGTGTTCTACCTGACCACCGGTTTCCACGGACTGCATGTGACAGGCGGACTCATCGCCTTCCTGCTGGTCCTCGGCCGTACCTACGCGGCTCGGAGGTTCACTCACGAGCAGGCGACCGCTGCCATCGTCGTGTCCTACTACTGGCACTTCGTCGATGTCGTCTGGATCGGCCTCTTCGCCACGATCTACATGATCAAGTAATCGGTACCGGGGACCGTGGCGGCCCGGCCGCCCCGACGCACCCGACGTACCGACACATTCCAGAAGCATCGACGCAGAAGATCCTGACACCGGGGTAATCCGTGAAAAAGCTCTCCGCACGACGACGCCATCCGCTGGCGGCGGTCGTCGTCCTACTCCTCGCGCTGGCGGCCACCGGGGGGCTGTACGCCGTGTTCGCTCCGGCGGACAAGGCGCAGGCCGACGAAACCGCTCAGTCCCTCGCCATCGACGAGGGCAAGAAGCTCTATGCCGTTGGCTGCTCCAGCTGCCACGGAACCGGCGGTCAGGGCAGTTCCGACGGTCCCAGCCTGGTGGGCGTGGGCGCCGCCGCTGTCGACTTCCAGGTCGGCACCGGCCGTATGCCGCTCCAGCAGCCGGGCGCCCAGGCGCCCAAGAAGAAGGTCATCTACAACCAGGCGCAGATCGACCAGCTCGCCGCGTACGTCGCCTCGCTCGGCGCGGGACCCGACATCCCGACGAAGAAGCAGGTCAGCCCCGAGGGCGCCGACATCGCCAAGGGTGGCGAGCTGTTCCGTACGAACTGCGCGCAGTGCCACAACTTCACCGGTGAAGGCGGCGCGCTGACGCACGGCAAGTTCGCTCCCAGCCTCGAGGGCGTCAGCCCCAAGCATCTCTACGAGGCCATGGAGACCGGCCCGCAGAACATGCCGTCCTTCCCCGACACGACGATGCCGGAGAAGAGCAAGAAGGACATCATCGCGTACCTCGACGCGGTCAACAGCGAGAAGACCGAGAGCCCCGGCGGTCTCAAGCTGGGCGGTCTCGGACCGGTCAGTGAAGGCCTCTTCGCCTGGATCTTCGGCCTCGGCGCGCTGATCGCGGTCGCCGTGTGGGTCGCCGCCCGGACCGCAAAGGCCAAGAAGTCATGAGTAGCCAAGAGAATCCAGCAGAGAACCTGCCCAGCGAGCAGGAATCCGCGCACGGCGCGGTAGCCGTGGCCGACGAGGCCCACCCGTTCGCGGACCCGGGGCTGCCGCCCCACGAGCACCGCGTCCAGGACATCGACGAGCAGGCCGCCCGGCGCTCCGAGCGCACGGTCGCGCTCCTGTTCACGATCTCGATGCTGGCCACCGTGGCCTTCATCGCCTCGTTCGTGGCCTTCCCGGTCGACAAGAGCGTCTACATCTGGCCCATCGGCCACATCAGCGCGCTCAACTTCTCCCTGGGCATGACCCTCGGCGTGGCCCTCTTCTGCATCGGCGCGGGCGCGGTCCACTGGGCCCGCACCCTGATGTCCGACGTGGAGGTCGCCGACGACCGGCACCCCATCGAGGCCGAGCCCGAGGTCAAGGCCAAGGTCCTGGCCGACTTCGCGGAAGGCGCGAAGGAGTCCCAGCTCGGCCGGCGCAAGCTGATCCGCAACACCATGTTCGGCGCGCTCGCGATGGTCCCGCTGTCCGGTGTCGTCCTGCTGCGTGACCTCGGTCCGCTGCCGGAGGACAAACTGCGGCACACCCTGTGGTCCAAGGGCAAGCTGCTCGTGAACATGAACACGAACGAGCCGCTGCGCCCCTCGGACATCCCGGTCGGCTCGCTCACCTTCGCCAAGCCCGAGGGCCTGGAGGAGCACGACCACGACTTCCAGACCCAGATCGCCAAGGCCGCCCTGATGATCGTCCGGATCCAGCCGGACAACATCAAGGACAAGCGCGAGCTGGCGTGGTCGCACGAGGGCGTCGTCGCGTACTCCAAGATCTGCACCCACGTGGGCTGCCCGATCTCCCTGTACGAGCAGCAGACGCACCACGCGCTCTGCCCGTGCCACCAGTCCACCTTCGACCTCTCCGACGGCGCCCGAGTCATCTTCGGCCCCGCCGGTCACGCCCTTCCGCAGTTGAAGATCGGCGTGAACGAGGAGGGCTACCTCGAGGCGCACGGCGACTTCGACGAGCCCGTCGGTCCTGCCTTCTGGGAGCGCGGATGAGCACCGAGAACACCACGGCGACGGCGGCCCCTGCCGCCGACTCACGCAAGAAGGCGCCCGCCGGTGAGCGGGTCGCCGACTGGGCCGACGGCCGACTTGGGATCTACTCCCTGGCCAAGGCCAACATGCGCAAGATCTTCCCGGACCACTGGTCCTTCATGCTCGGTGAGATCTGCCTCTACAGCTTCATCATCATCATCCTCACGGGTGTGTATCTGACGCTGTTCTTCCACCCGTCGATGAACGAGGTGGAGTACCACGGCAGCTACGTGCCCCTGCAGGGCCAGCTGATGTCCGAGGCGTTCAACTCGACCATGCACATCTCCTTCGATGTGCGCGGTGGTCTGCTGATCCGGCAGATCCACCACTGGGCGGCGCTGATCTTCCTCGCGGCCATGTTCGTGCACATGATGCGCGTCTTCTTCACGGGCGCCTTCCGCAAGCCGCGCGAGGTCAACTGGCTGTTCGGCTTCCTGTTGTTCGTCCTCGGCATGTTCACCGGATTCACCGGTTACTCGCTGCCGGACGACCTGTTGTCAGGAACAGGTGTCCGCTTCATGCAGGGCGCCGTCCTGTCGGTGCCGATCGTCGGAACGTACCTCTCGATGTTCCTGTTCGGCGGGGAGTTCCCCGGCGGCGACTTCGTGGCGCGGTTCTACTCGGTGCACATCCTGCTGCTGCCGGGCATCATGCTCGGGCTCGTGGTGGCGCACCTGATCCTGGTCTTCTACCACAAGCACACGCAGTTCGCGGGCCCCGGCAAGACCAACAAGAACGTCGTCGGCATGCCGCTGCTGCCGGTCTACATGGCCAAGGCCGGAGGCTTCTTCTTCCTGGTCTTCGGCATCATCGCGGCCGTCTCGGCGATCGCGACGATCAACCCGATCTGGGCTCTCGGGCCCTACCGTCCGGACCAGGTGTCCACCGGCGCCCAGCCCGACTGGTACATGGGCTTCTCCGAAGGCCTGATCCGTGTCATGCCCGGCTGGGAGATCAACGCCTGGGGTCACACGCTCGTCCTGGGTGTGTTCATCCCGTTGATCATCTTCCCGCTGGTCCTGGTGGCCATCGCGGTCTACCCGTTCATCGAGGCCTGGGTCACCGGGGACAAGCGCGAGCACCACATCCTGGACCGCCCGCGCAACGCCCCGACCCGCACCGCCTTCGGTGTGGCCTGGATGACCTGGTACTTCGTACTGCTGGTCGGTGGTGGAAACGACCTGTGGGCCACGCACTTCCACCTGTCGATCAACGCCATCACCTGGTTCGTCCGGATCTTCTTCTTCGCCGGACCGGTCATCGCGTTCATCGTCACCAAGCGGATCTGCCTCGGCCTCCAGCGCCGCGACAAGGACAAGGTGCTGCACGGACGCGAGTCCGGCCTCATCAAGCGCCTGCCGCACGGTGAGTTCATCGAGGTGCACGAGCCGCTCAACAAGGAGCAGCTGCACACCCTCACCGCGCACGAGCAGTACGAGCCGCTCGAGATCGGCCCGACGGTCGACGAGAACGGCGTCGAGCGCAAGGTGAAGGGCTCGCAGAAGCTGCGGGCGAAGCTCTCCAAGGGCATGTACGGCGAGGACACCCAGATCCCCAAGCCGACCGCCGAGGAGTACAAGGAGATCACGAGCGGCCACGGCCACCACTGATCACCGGAGCGCGGTGACGCGCTGACCTGAAGGTCGCCACGGCAGGAGCCCCGTCCAGGGCATGGACGGGGCTCTTTGCCGTGCTGAGGGCTGGATAGGGTGGACCCACCCCAACAAGCTTGGGATGTCTTCGTCTACGAACCCAGGAGCGGCCATGAGCGCTGTGACCCCCGCAGGAGGCGACACCGCGGCGGCCCGTTCCTGGCCCGACGTGCTGAACGGGCTGCTCGACGGGCGCGACCAGAGCGCGGACGACACGGCCTGGGCGATGGACCGCATCATGCGCGGCGAGGCCACCGACGCGCAGATCGCGGGCTTCGCGGTGGCGCTGCGGGCCAAGGGCGAGACGGTCGAGGAGATCTCAGGACTCGTCCGCGCCATGTACGAGCACGCGCACACCATCGAGGTGCCAGGACCGAGCGTCGACATCGTCGGCACCGGCGGCGACGGCGCCAAGACCGTGAACATCTCCACCATGTCGGCGATCGTCGTCGCCGGGACCGGCGCGAAGGTCGTCAAGCACGGCAACCGCGCGGCGTCCTCCGCGAGCGGTGCCTCCGACGTCCTGGAGAAGCTCGGCGTCAACCTGGAGCTCACCCCGCAGCGGGTCCGGGAGGTCGCCGAGGAGGCCGGGATCACCTTCTGCTTCGCCGTGAAGTTCCACCCCGCGCTGCGGCACGTGGCGCCCGCGCGGCGCGAGCTCGGCATCCGGACCACCTTCAACTTTCTCGGTCCGCTGACCAACCCGGCCAAGGTGCGGGCCCAGGCCACCGGCGTCGCCGACGCCCGGATGGCGCCGATCCTCGCCGGCGTCCTCGCCGAGCGCGGCTCGTCGGCGCTGGTGTTCCGCGGGGACGACGGCCTGGACGAGCTGACGACCACGGCCACCTCGCGGGTGTGGGTGGTACGGGACGGGAGCGTCCGCGAGGAGGCCTTCGACCCCCGGGACGTCGGCATCGACCTCGTCCCCGTCGAGGCCCTGCGCGGCGCCGACGCCTCGTACAACGCGGAGGTCGCACGGCGCCTCCTGGACGGCGAGACGGGGCCCGTACGGGACGCGGTGCTCCTGAACGCGGCGGCGGCGCTGGTCGCCCTGGAGCAGGGCGAGGGCCCTCTGGCGGAGCGGATCCGCCGGGGGATGGCCCGGGCCGCTCAGGCCATCGACTCGGGCGCGGCCAAGGCCGCGCTCGCGCGGTGGGTGGCGGCCAGCAACAAGTAGCGCGTGCGGTGGTTGGAAGGAGGCCTGCGGCCTCCTTCCTCCGCCGCGGCGGCGTTCAGCCCCCACCGGGCTGAACGGCGGTGCCGCGCAGGCGCAGCCCGTACGTCCGGGATTCGGACGGTCAGTTGCGTCTGCGCGATCATTTGGCATACTTCTCGGCAGGTCATGAGCGACAGCGACTAGGCCCCAGCCCGCTGTCCGGCAACCCTCCGTCCGTGGCGGGGTGCCCTGGGTGAAGACCAGGCGGTGGACAGCAAGGTTCGCCGCAAGCGCGGACCCCTTTTGAACCCTGGGGTCCTGGTCCTCAAGGGAGCAGTCTCGTGAGCAAGCGAATGCGATAGGGCGTCGACGCCCCTTTTCCGCGCACCTTTTCGCACCTCCTTCTCCTTCATCGCTGAGCCGATCGCCGTCGTACGTCGTACGCGCGTCGCGCAGCGAATTCGCTTGCCTCTCACGGGAGTTCGCCATGTCTGCCACCACTGTCGCCGCCGACCCCGCCGTCTGTGCCCCGCTGCCCGTCCTCGGCCGCGACGTCACCGTCCCCCTCGTCACCGGCGGCGAGGTCACGTACGCCGCGCTCGACTACGCCGCCAGCGCGCCGGCCCTGCAGCGGGTGTGGGACGACGTGGCCGCGTACGCGCCGTACTACGGCAGCGTGCACCGCGGCGCGGGCTACCTGTCGCAGCTGTCGACCGACCTGTTCGAGAACGCGCGGAAGACCGTCGCCGAGTTCCTGGGCTGCCGCGAGGGCGACCAGGTGGTGTTCACGCGGTCGACCACCGACTCGCTGAACCTGCTCGCCGCCGCGCTCCCCGCCGACTGCCAGGTCTTCGTGTTCGAGACCGAGCACCACGCCTCGCTGCTGCCCTGGCGCGACGCCCGCGTCACCTACCTCGACGCCCCGCGCACCCACGACGAGGCCGTCCACACCCTGGAGCGCGCCCTCGCCGACCGCGACCCTTCCCCAAGCTCTCAACTTCGTTCGAGCAGGGGAGGCCCCACTGGGCCCGCCCTGGTCTGTGTCACCGGTGCCTCGAACGTCACCGGCGAGCTGTGGCCGGTGCGCGAGCTGGCCGCCGCCGCGCACGCGCACGGCGCCCGCATCGTGCTCGACGCCGCGCAGCTCGCGCCCCACCACCCCGTGGACGTACGGGAGTTGGACGTCGACTGGATCGCCTTCTCCGGCCACAAGCTGTACGCGCCCTTCGGCTCCGGCGTGCTCGCCGGGCGGGCCGACTGGCTGCAGGGCGCCGAGCCGTACCTCGCGGGCGGCGGTGCCTCGCGGAAGGTCGCGCGGCGCGCCGACGGGGGAGTGGACGTCGAGTGGCACGACACTGCCGCCCGGCACGAGGCGGGATCGCCCAACGTCATCGGGGCGTACTCCATCGCCTCCGCCTGCAAGGCCCTCGACGAGGCCGGGTTCGACGCGCTGGTGGCGCGGGAGCGGCAGCTGATCGGCACGGTCCGCGCGGGGCTCGCGGCGGTGCCGCAGGTGCGGGTGCTCTCGCTGTTCGGGGACGACGCGCCGCGCGTGGGCGTCATCTCGTTCGTGGTGGACGGCTGGAACAGCTCGCACTTCGCCGCCGCGCTGTCGGCCGAGTACGGCATCGGGGTGCGCGACGGCCTGTTCTGCGCGCACCCGCTCGTACGCACCCTGCTCGGCGGCGAGTCCGACGAGCCCGGTGAGTGCGGCGCCCCGGAGGCCGCGCCCGGCGAGCGCTCGCTGAACGCGATCCGGGTGAGCTTCGGCGCGGGCACCCCCGACGAGCACGTGGAGCGCTTCGTACGCGCCGTCAAGGAACTGGTGAGCGACGGCGCGCGGTGGAATTACCGCACCGAGGACGGGCGTTGCGTGCCGGACACCGGCGTGGCGGAGACGGGTGTCGCGGAGACGGGTGCGGCGGACAACGAGGCGGCGGGCGGCGCGGACGCCGTCGCTGCCTGACGCCGTAGCCGGGACCCCAGGACGATCATGCGCAGGGCGCGTTCCGTCGCGTCCGTGAGGAACTCGCCGCCCCGGTTCAGCGCCTCCGCGAGCGACACCGGGGCGGGCAGGATCGCGCTGTAGGCGTCCACGCCCAGGTCCCGCACCTGGTGCGCGCCGTCCCCGATGGTGCCCGCGAGCACCAGGACCGGGCGGCCGAACAGCTTGGCGCGGCGGGCCACCTCGGCCGGCACCTTGCCGTGCGGCGTCTGGTGGTCCAGGGCGCCCTCGGCGGTGACGACCAGGTCGGCGCGGGCGAGCCTGGCGTCCAGGTCGAGGTGGTCGAGCAGCACGTCGAAGCGGGGCAGGAGCTGGGCGCCGAGCGCGGCGAGCCCCGCGCCGAGGCCTCCGGAGGCGCCGGTTCCGACGCCGCCGTAGAGGTCGGTGGTGACGTTCAGGTCGCGGGTCAGGACGTACGCCCAGTGCTCCAGGCCCGCCGCGAGCTCCTCCACCTGTGTCGGCGTCGCGCCCTTCTGCGGGCCGAAGACGCGGGCCACGCCGCGCTCGCCGCACAGCACGTTGTGCGGGTTGCAGGCCACGAGCAGCTCGGTCTCGGCGAGGCGCGGGTCGAGGCCGGTGACGTCGATGTGGTGCAGCCGCATCAACTCCCGTCCTCCGTACGGAAGTTCCCAGCCGTCCGCGTCCAGGAGCCGGGCGCCGAGGGCCTGCAGTGCGCCCGCGCCCCCGTCCGAGGTGCCGGAGTCGCCGCAGCCCACCAGGATGCGGCGCGCGCCCGTGTCCAGGGCGGCGCGGATCAGCTCGCCCACGCCGTACGTCGTGGTGGCGCCCGGGTCGCGCAGGTCCCGTGGGACCAGGCTGAGGCCCGCCGCCGCGGCCATCTCCACGACGGCGGTGCCGGAGCCGAGCAGCGCGAAGTGGGTGCCGATGCGCTCGCCCACCGGGCCCGTCGCGGGCAGCGCCACCAGGCGTCCGCCGGTGGCTGCGGCCAGTGCCTGCGCGGTGCCCTCGCCGCCGTCGACCAGCGGGATCAGGTCGACCTCCGCGTCGGGCACGACGCGCCGCACGCCGTCGGCGATGGCCTCGGCCGCGGACTGGGCGGACAGGGACTCCTTGAAGCCGCTGGGCGCGACGGCGAAACGGGTGAGGGGCATGGACGTACTCCTTGGGAGGCGTGAACGAGGGGGAGGGCGAGGCGGGCGTCGAGGGGAAGGGGAAGTGGGTGTCGAGCGGGAGGTGAAGTGGGTGTCGAGTGGGAGGTCGAGGGGAGCCGCGAACGGCAAGGCGTAGCGGGCATCGAGTGGGACGGCGACGGAGGGCGGCGAGCAGGAAGGCGAAGGCGGCTCAGCGGACGACCGGCACGCCGAGCAGCGGCCACACCGCGAGCGCGAACAGCAGCACCAGGGCGGCCGTCAGGGGAGCCAGCACGGCGGACAGGCGCAGCAGGTCGCGCGGCGTGTAGGTGGGCGTCCCCGGTATCTCGGCGAAGAGCGTGACCGGCTTCGCTGACGCGGGCAGGGTGTGGCAGAAACCGGCGGCCGCCGTCGACGCGAGCGCCGCCGCGACCGGGTTCACGCCGGCGCCCACCGCGGCCGCGACCACCAGCGGCACCAGGACGGAGGAGCGGGCCGAGCGGGACTGCAGGACCAGATGCGCCGCCGTGCTGACGGCGATGACGGAGGCCAGGAACAGCCAGGGCGACAGGTCGACGGGAAGCCCCGACACCAGCCACTTCGCCGCCCCCGAGTCGGCGAGCGCCACGCCCATCGCCATCGTCGCCGCCATGAAGAGCAGCAGCGACCACGGCACGGTCCTCAGCGCGTCCTTCAGGCGTACGGTGCCGAGCGCGGGTGAGGACGCGACGACCGCGCCGATCAACGCGACGACGGCGGGCGGCACTTGGTGCAAGGGCTCGCTGCACCACAGTGCGACGACGGTGGCCAGGAGCAGGGCGCAGCGGGTCTCGGCGGGCTCCCAGGGGCCGGTGACGGGCTGTTCGGTGTCTTCTACGTGCGCCTGTATGTCGTCGGCGGTGATGTGGATCGGGCCCTTCCGGTCGGCCCGCCGGGTCGTCGTCCACAGCACGGCCTCGGCCGCCAGATGGGACGACGCTATGGCCAGCGGCAGGCCGAGCAGCAGCCACTGCGTGAAGCCGATCCGCTCGCCCGTGCTCTCCCACAGCACGGACACGGTGATCAGATGCGCGCCCGCGCCGATCAGGGTCGCGACCGCCGACAGCAGGATCACGGTCGGGAAGAGCAGCGCCAGCATCACCACAAGCCGTTTGCGGTCGGCCAGGACCTTCGCGAGCGCGAGGAAGACGGGCAGCGCGAGCGCGGCCCGGCCGGAGGTGGCCGGCACCGCGAAGGCCGTGACGACGAGCGCGGCGGTCGTCAGATGCGTCAACTGCCGTACGCTGCGCGCCCCGCTGACCAGGAACGCCGCCGCCCGCCCCGCGAGCCCGCTGCGCGCCACGGCGGCCGCGAGCACGAACGCGCAGATCAGCAGCCACACCGTCTCGTCGCCGAGGGTCCCGAAGAGGGTGTCGCTGCTGATCACACCGGTCGCGGTGAGGGCGAGGCCCGCGCCGAGCGCGATGTACGTGTCGTCGATCGGCGTGCCGATCCAGGCGCAGGTGGCGAGCGCGAAGACGGCGAGCGTGAGGCGGGCGTCACCGCTCAGGCCGGGGAAGTTGCCCGGCACCACGAGGAGCGCGCACAGGCTCAGCGCCAGGCAGAGCAGAATCGTTTGCCGCAGGGTCAGTGTCACGGCATCCAGAGTTCAGGTGCGCCGTGAGCCCTCAATGAGCCGAAGATGAAGGGAACTTCACCGGGCCGGTTGTGAGGCCGGGCCGGTCGTGGGGCCGGGCCAGGAGGCGCCCCCGGCCCCACGGTTCACGCCGGCAACCGGTACCCCATCCCCCGCACCGTCTCCACCCGCTCCGCCCCCAGCTTCTTGCGCAGCGCCCGCACGTACACGTCCACGATGTTCGAGCCCGGGTCGAAGTCGTAGCCCCACACGTGCGACAGGATCTGCTCGCGCGAGAGGACCTGCCCGGGATGGCGCAGGAACAGCTCCAGGAGCACGAACTCACGCGCCGTCAGATCCACCGTCCGCTCGCCCGAACGGGCCCTGCGCGTACGCAGGTCGAGCGTCACCTCGCCACTGCGGAGCACCGTCACCTCCGGCGCGCGGGCCGCCGTGCGCAGCCGCAGCCGCACCCGCGCGAGCAGTTCCTCGAAGCGGAACGGCTTGGTCATCCAGTCGTCCGCGCCGCCCTCCAGGCCCGCGACGGTGTCGCCCACGGAGTCGCGCGCGGTCAGCACGATCACCGGCGCCGACACCCGCGCCTCGCGCAGCTCCCGCAGGACGGTGAAGCCGTCCCGCCCCGGCAGCCCGATGTCGAGCAGGATCAGGTCGAAGCCGCCGGTCAGGGCGTAGTCGTACGCCGAGTCGCCGTCGCCCACGATGGTCGTGGTGAAGCCGTTGGCGCGCAGTCCCTTGTCGACGAAGGAGGCGATGCGCTCCTCGTCCTCCACGATCAGGACGCGATTCATGTCCGCTCCCCGGTGGTCGGTGCAGGGCTCACGTCTGGTCCTCCAGTACGAGTACGAAAGTGGCGCCGCCGCCCTCGGTGGCGCGCAGGCGGACCTCGCCGCGGTGGCCGTGGGCGATCGCGCGGACGATCGAAAGGCCGAGTCCCGCGCCGCTGGTGCGCGCCCCGCGCCGGGACGTGCCGCGCCGGAAGCGTTCGAAGATGACCTCGGCGTCCTGTGCCTGGACGCCGGGGCCGCTGTCGGCGACGTACAGCTCGATCCGTCCGTCCGTGACGCGCGAGCCGACGCGGATGCGCTGGCCCGGCACGGTGTGCTGGACGGCGTTCTGGGCGAGCTGGACCATCGCCTGCGTGATGCGCTGGGGGTCGAGGCGGGCCTCGCTGTCGGCGGTCTCGGCCAGTTCCCAGCGGCGCTCGCCGAGGGTGCGGGCCTTCACGAAGACGTCGGCGGTCAGCTCGGCGAGCTGCACCGGCTCCGGCCTGATGAAGTCCGGGCGCTCGGCCTTGGCGAGGAGCAGCAGGTCCTCGACGATGCGGCTCATGCGGTCCAGTTCGTCGGTGACGAGCCGGACGGTCTCCTCGCGCTCGGACGGGTCGTCGCCCATCAGCTCCAGGTGGCCGCGGACGATGGTGATGGGGGTGCGCAGCTCGTGCCCGGCGTCGTCGACGAACTCGCGCTGCGCGGCGAAGGCCCGCTCCAGGCGGTCCAGCATGCCGTTGAAGGTGTCCGCGAGCGCGGCGATGTCGTCCTTGCCGTGCACGGGGATGCGCCGGGTCAGGTCCTGCTCGGTGAGCTGGGCGGCGGCGGTGCGCACCACCCGTACGGGTTTGAGGATGCGCCCGGCCACGGCCCACGCGATGCCCGTCGTCAGCACGAGCGCGACGCCGGAGATGGCGAGCAGGATGCGGAACACGTCGTCCGCCTTGGCCTGTTCGGCGGCCGGGTGGAAGGCGACGACGAACGCGGCCTCCGGCTCGTCGCCGTGCCGGGCCACCTCGACCTTGGCCCAGCGCAGCTCGCCGCCGGACGGGCGGTCCAGGGTGCCGGTGGAGCCGCTCGCGGCGAAGATCGCGCGGCGGGCGCCGGGGTCGCGGTGCAGCGGGTGGCGCACCGACAGTTCGCGGGGCTGGGTGTACTGGGCCGGGCCCGCGCCCTCGCGGCGCACCAGGCCGATCAGCTCCTCGCCCGGGTCCGCGTACTGCCGCTCCAGGAAGACCTGGAGCAGCCGGCGCGGATCGGAGAAGCGCTCGCCGGTGTCCGGGTCGACGCCCCGGTCCACGAAGTTGGTGAACTCGCCGGTCTCCTGCGTGAGGAGGCGGTCGACGCGGTGGTCGACGTCGCGCAGCAGGATCGAGCGGGTGGTCGCGGCGACCGCGGCGAGGGCGACGGCCATCACCAGGAGCAGCCACAGCAGGATGCGTACGCGCGCGGAGACGCGGCGGTGCGCGGCACCGGGCGGCTCAGCCGTCGTCGCCCGGCCCGTCGTCGGCGTCGTCGTCGCCCGCGGAGCCGGGCTTCCCGATCGATCCGGGGGAGGGGGTTGTGCTGCCGTCGTCGTCATCGTCACCCGAGTCGCCCGTGTCGTCCGTGCTGTCGTCGCCGACCGGGGGCGGGGAGATCACCTGGTCGCTCGGTGTGGGCTGCGGTTTCGTCGGCGCGGTCGACGGCGAGCCGCTGTCCAGCTCGACCTTGGGAGGCACCTTGGGGGACGAGGGGCTGTCGGTGAGGGCGTAGCTGGTCACGGCGATGCCCAGCGGAATCGCCACGACGGCCGCCAGGGCCGCGATGCGATGGGAGAAGACCATGGCAGCGATGGTGGGCGGCGTACCGATTCATCAGGATGAGCCGCGGATGAAGGAACGCTCATCCGGGGCGGCGGGTCCGGATTCCGAGGGAGTCCCAGGGATTCCGGGGATTACGAGTCCAGGCCGATCGCGAACGCCGCCTCCAGGTCGTGCTGCGAGTACGTACGGAACGCCACGTGCGTGTCCGTCCCCTCCACGCCCGGGATCTTGCTGATCTTGCCGGGGATGACGTCCGCGAGGTCGTCGTGGCGGGCCACCCGGACCATCGCGATCAGGTCGTACGTACCGGTCACGGAGAAGACCTCGCTGACGCAGTCGAGGGCGGCGATCGACTCGGCGATCTCGGGGATCCGGTCCACGCTGGTCTTGATGAGCACGATCGCGGTGATCACGGCTGACTGTCTCCCTCGGTGGCCGTTCCAGAGGCTTTCACTCTACTTGGCCTGCGACCACGCCCCCAGGCGTAGACGAACCCCAGGGAGAACCCCACCAGGTGCGCCAGATACGCCACCCCGGGACCGTCGCCCTCCTGCCCCGCCGCGGCCCACTGCAGCGCCACCCAGAACGGCAGCACCACCCATGCCGGAAACCGCAGCGGCAGGAAGAACAGGAACGGGAAGAGGCTGGTGACCCGTGCCTTCGGGAAGAGATAGAGAAAGGCGCCGAGCACGGCTGAGATCGCGCCCGAGGCGCCCACGAGGGTCTGGCCGGAGTCCGCGTGCGCGATCGCGTAGGCGAGCAGGGCGAGGCATCCGCAGCCGAGGTAGAAGAGCCCGTACTGGAGGTGGCCCATGCGTTCCTCGACCATCATTCCGAACACGTACAGGAACAACATGTTGCCGAGCAGATGCAGCCAGCTCCCGTGCACGAACAGAGCCGTCACGGGAGTGAGCGCGACCCGCGGCTTGTCGCTGAGGAGTTCGACGGGTACCACCCCCCAGCGCTCGAAGTAGGCCCGCTGCGCGGCGATGAGCGCGTCGCCGGTGCCGTAGGCCGGGTTGAGCCCCGAGCCGGGGGAGATCAGGAAGACCACGCAGCACGCGACGATCAGCGCGTACGTCACCGGAGCCGCCTGTTGCCTGACCTTCCGGGCCGCCGCCGGGACCCACGCAGTGATCATGGACAGAGCATGACGTAACGACGGCGGTCGGCCCGGACCGCCTCGCCCGCTGGTGTGCGTACGGAGCCCCTTACCCAGGCCTTAGGGTTACGGGCAATACGCACCACGGTTCCCGAAGGAAAGCGAACGTCACGATGCCGGTTCCCCTGCCGACCGACACCACCCGATGGCGCTGCGCCCTCTGTGGCAACCTCACGCGCTTCGACGTGACCCGTTCGTCGAAGGTCGTGGAGTACGTGCATCTCGACCTGGCCGGAGCGCCCAAGGTCGAGGAACGCGAGGTGGTGAGTGAGACCATCGAGTCGGTCCGCTGCCGCTGGTGCAACGCGGTGGACCAGGTGGAACTCGTGGACAGGCCCGGGGCCGACTCCTGAAGGGGAGCGGCCCCGCACAGCTAGTGGGGTGACCGATGGTGGAGAGCGCGGGCGGAGCGCCGGAGGACGGCGCCGCTGAGGTGCTCGACCGTCCGCTGCCCGACGGCGTGCGGCGGGCGGTCGTGCAGATCGTGTCGGACGGCTTCGGCGGCCTCACGGTCGCGGAACTGCCGCCGCAGTTGCGCCAGTACGCGCGCTTCACCCCCAGCAGGCGGGTGAAGTTCGCGGCCAACGCCATGGCCGCCGCCCTGGAGAGCGACCCCCTCTTCCGCCAGCGCATCGGCGAACGCCTCCGCGAGGCTCAGCCCGAGCTGGCCGGGGCCCTCGACGCCGGCACCCCGCCGCCCGCCGCCGACCCCCTCGACGTGGCGGCAGCCGCCTATGTGCTGCGCCCGCTCGGCTGGGTGAAGCTGGTCACCGCGGCCGGCGAGGAGGCCCAGCGCGCGGACGCCGAGCGGGCCGACGAGGAGACCCGGGCCGAACTGGAGCGCCTGCGCGCCGAACTGACCGCGGCCCGCGGCCACACCAAGGCCGAGACCGAGCGCCTGCGCGCCGAGCTGGAAACGGCGAAGAAGGAGGCCGAGTCGGCGCACCGCAAGCTGCGCGGCGCCCTCAGCGACATCAAGCGCGGCGAGGCGGCGCTGCGCAAGGCCGCCGCCGAGAGCGAGGCCGCGCGCGCCGAGAGCCAGGCCCAGCTCTCCGCCGCCGACAGCGAGGCACGCCGCCTCAAGGCCCGGCTCGGGGAGGCCGAGGCCGCCCTGGAGGCCACCCGCAGGGCCGCCCGCGAGGGCCGCAGCGTCGAGGACATGCGGGTGCGCCTGCTGCTCGACACGGTGCTCGAGGCCGCCCAGGGGCTGCGCCGCGAACTCGCCCTGCCGCCGGTGTCGGTGCGGCCCGCCGAGACCGTCGACGCGGTCGAGCCGGGGCGGATGACGCCGAAGGACATCGCCGCCCGCGCGCTGTCGGAGAACGATCCGGCCATTCTCGACCAGTTGCTCGCGCTGCCGCAGGCCCATCTGGTCGTGGACGGCTACAACGTCACCAAGACCGGCTATCCCACGATGCCCCTGGAGAAGCAGCGGCTGCGGCTCCTCGGCTCGCTCTCGCAGCTCGCGCTGCAGACCGGGGCCGAGGTGACGTGTGTCTTCGACGGCGCCGAGCTGGCCGCGCCGGTGCTGCTCGCGCCGCCGCGCGGGGTCCGGGTGCTGTTCTCCAAGGCCGGTGTGACGGCGGACGAACTGATCCGTCAGCTGGTGCGCGCCGAGCCGCCGGGCCGCCCCGTCATCGTCGTGTCGACCGACCGCGAGGTGGCCGACGGGATCGCGAAGGCGGGGGCGCGTCCGGTGGCGTCCGCGGTGCTCCTGAAGCGGCTTTCGCGGGGCTGAGCGCCGCTCCGACCCCATCCGTAACTCCCGTACCGTATGCCCGAATTAGGTCATGCGTGCGCGGGACGGAGCGTCAATTGACCGCTACCGCGCGTCGATTCTTCGTAAAGAAAACGCTTGGCGGCCGACTTTTTCATGGTCAGGATTTGATCTGATCATCGGCAGGTCACTAGGGTCACGCCCAGACCTCCGCTCTGTTGATCACTCATCGAAGGAGCCGCCTTCGTGGCGTCACACCGTCGACCCAAGCAGCCGGGCCGTGCCCGTGTGACCGTGCTGACCGCGACCGCCGCCGCGGCCGTCGCGCTCACCTCACAGGCCGCGAACGCCGCGCCGAGCGAGAAGCCGAGCAAGGACGAGGTCAAGTCCAAGGTCGACAAGCTCTACGAAGAGGCCGAGAAGGCGACCGAGAAGTACAACGGCGCCAAGGAGAAGCAGCAGAAGCTGGAGAAGCAGGTCGACACCCTGCAGGACAAGGTCGCCCGCGGCCAGGACGACCTCAACGAGCTGCGCAGCGGCGTCGGTTCGCTCGCCAGCGCGCAGTACCGCTCCGGCGGCATCGACCCCTCGCTGCAGCTCTTCCTCTCCTCCGACCCGGACAACTACCTCGACAAGGCCTCCGCGCTCGACCAGTTGAGCACTAAGCAGGCCGAGTCCCTGAAGAAGATCCAGGCCAAGCAGCGCACGCTCGCCCAGCAGCGCAAGGAGGCCGCGGACAAGCTCGACGACCTGGCCACCACGCGCACGGAGCTCGGCAAGAAGAAGCGCGAGGTGCAGGGCAAGCTCGGTGAGGCGCAGCGCCTCCTGAACTCCCTCTCCGCCAAGGAGCGCGCCGCCCTGAAGGCCAAGGAGGACCGCGCCTCGCGCGCCTCCGAGCGCCAGGCCCTCGACAAGTCGGACAAGCCCGACACCTCGACGGGCACCGCCCCCAAGGGTTCGGGCCGCTCCACGTCCGCGTACGCCGCCGCGCAGAGCAAGATCGGCTCGCCGTACGTCTACGGCGCCACGGGCCCGAGCTCCTTCGACTGCTCCGGCCTCACCTCCTGGGCCTACGCCCAGGCCGGCATGACCATCCCGCGCACCTCGCAGGCCCAGGCCAACGCGGGCACGCGGATCTCCTCGCAGAGCGACCTGCGCGTCGGCGACCTCGTCATCTTCTACGGCGACCTGCACCACGTCGGCTTCTACGCGGGCAACGGCCAGGTCCTGCACGCCCCGCGCAGCGGCACCGTCGTCCGCTACGAGTCGATCAACAACATGCCGTTCCAGTTCGGCGTCCGCATCTGACCCGAGTGGCGTCCGCCGCACCGTCCGATCGGGCGAATTCCAGTAACTTCCGCTGACCCCGCGCCCCGCCGATGACCTGCGTCAGAGGCGGGGCGTCACCGTGCGTAGGCGCCGAGGGTCTTTGGCCGCGACGTGATCACGCCGCTACTGTCGCGCGCGTTCCCCGACATCCGGGGAGCGGCCCCCGCCCGTTCGCGGGGGACCGGCAGTCCTCCGCCTCGCGCGGGGGTCACGTTCCAGCGGAAGGGAGAGCGGCTTCCCGTGGGATCCCATCGCCGTCCCGCAGCACCCACCGGTCCCGACCGGTGCGTACGCACCGCCACCATCACCGTCCTGTCCGCCGCGGCCACCGCGGCCGCCCTGGCCGCGGCGCCCGCGGGCGCCGCCCCGCAGGAACCGCGGGCCGACACCAAGGCCAAGGTGGACCGCCTGTACGAGCAGGCCGAGCAGGCAACGGAGGCGTACAACAAGGCGGATGAACGCGCGGACACCCTGCGCGGCCAGGTCGACCGGGCCAAGGACAGGGTCGCCCGCGGCCAGGAGCGCATCAACACCATGCGCGGCGCCCTCGGTTCGCTGGCCGGAGCCCAGTACCGCGCGGGCGGCATCGACCCCGCGCTCGCCCTGATGCTGTCCTCCGACCCGGACGGCTACCTCGACAAGGCCTCGGCCCTGAGCCGCCTCAGCGCCCGGCAGAGCGGCGAACTCACCAAGCTGCAGCAGGCCCAGCGCGCCCTCGCCCAGGAACGCGCGGAGGCCACCCGCAAGCTCACCGAGCTGGAGAAGAGCCGCAAGACCGTCGCCCGGCACAAGCGCACCGTCGAGAGCAAGCTCGCCAAGGCCCGGCAACTGCTCAACTCGCTGCCGGAGGAGGAGCGCGACGCGGACGGCAGGTCCTCGCGCTCCGGCCGGGGCGAGCTGCCCGACCTCGCGGGCGCGGGCGCCCCGGCGTCGTCCCGCGCGGCGGCCGCGATCGCCGCGGCCCGCTCGGCGGTCGGCAAGCCGTACGTGTGGGGCGCCAACGGGCCCTCCGGGTTCGACTGTTCGGGCCTGACCCAGTGGTCGTACTCCCGCGCGGGCGTCGGTCTGCCGCGCACCTCCCAGGCGCAGGCGGGCGCGGGCCGGCAGGTGCCGCTCTCCCAGGCCCAGCCCGGCGACCTCGTCGCCTACCGCGACGACGCCAGCCACATCGGGATGTACGTCGGCAACGGCCAGGTGGTGCACGCGCCCTACCCCGGCGCCGCCGTGCGCTACGACCCGGTGGGGATGATGCCGGTGTCGTCGGTGACGCGGGTCTGACGGACGCCCGCGCCGTCCTGCCCCCGTACGATCGTCGATGTGGCTGGTCGAGGGCAGGGGCGCGGGCGTGACGGACGGGTGGCGGCGGTGGGCGCGGCGGTGTGCCTCGCGGTGCTCGCGCCCGTGGCGCTCGCCGGCTGCGTCGACGGGGACCGGGCGGACGCCGCGCCCGGCGACGTACGACGGCTGCTCGAACGGCGCGCGGAGGCCGTCCTGGAGCGCGACGCGCGGGCGTACCGGGCGACCGGCGGACCCCGCGCGGGCTACGACAACCTGCGCGACGTCCCCCTGAAGTCCTGGACGTACCGCCTCAAGGACTTCGACCGCGACGGCACGCGGGCCACCGCGACCGCCGACCTCGACTACCGCGTCGCGGGCTACGACCGCGCGCCCCTGACCGCCGAGCGGTCGCTGTCGCTGCAACGGCGCGACGGGCGCTGGTACGTCACCGCCGAGGGCCCCGCGGAGAAGGCCGCCGAACAGCTCTGGGACCAGGGCCGCGTCGACGCCGTGCGCGGCACCCACAGCCTGGTGCTCGGCGTCGGCCGTGAACGCGCGGACCTGCGCCGGTACGCCGAACTCGCCGACCGCGCGGTGCCCGCCGTGCGGGACGCCTGGCGCGCCCCGTGGCCGGGCAAGGTCGTCGTCCTGGTCCCGAAGTCCCTGGACGGCATGGCGGATCTGCTCGGCGCGCCCGCGTCCGGCTACCAGGGCATCGCCGCGGTGACCACGGGCGAGGCGGGCGGCTCCGGCAAGGCGCCCGCGGACCGCATCGTCATCAACCCCGAGGCGTACGGCGTCCTCGGCGAGCTGGGCAAGCAGGTCGTCCTCACCCACGAGACGACCCACGTCGCCACCCGCGCCGTCACCTCACGGGCGACCCCGCTGTGGCTCTCCGAGGGCTTCGCGGACTGGGTCGGCTACCGCGGCACGGACCGTGCCCCCGAGCAGGCCGCCCCGGAGCTGCGCCGCGCGGTCCTGGAGGGCCGCCTGCCCGCGACGCTGCCCGAGGACGACGACTTCGGCTTCAGCGGCGACGCCGGGGGCCTGGCGCGGGCGTACGAGGGCGCGTGGCTGGCCTGCCGGATGATCGCGGAGGACCGGGGCGAGGGGAAGCTCAGGGAGTTCTACGAGTCCGTGGGGCGGCACGGGCGCCGGGCGGGCGCGGTCGAGGGCGCGCTGCGGGACGTACTCGGCACGACGGAGGAGGAGTTCACGGCGCGGTGGCGGCAGTATCTGCGGGACGAGCTGATGTGAGCGGCGCGGGCGAGTCCGGGCCCGTCGCGGCCTTCGCCACGGTCTCGGTGACCGTCTGCCGCCACAGCACACGGCACGCGAGCACGGTGGCGGCGACGAGCAGGCCGTTGCGTACGACGAGGAGCGCCACCCCCAGCGGGTCACTCGCCACCACCTGCGCGAACCACACCGGGAACTCGAGGAACGTGACGAATGTGGCCGCGAGGACGAGCCAGGCCGGCCACACCATCAGGCTGCCGCGATAGGCAACGCACACCGCGGCCACCCCGACCAGCCACACCATGTACTGCGGGCTGATCACCCGGCTCGTCGTGGTGAACAGGAGCACCGCCGCGAACGCCGCGTCCGCGGGCGTCGTCGCCGCCCAGGCGCGGGCCCGCACCCGCCACAGCACGAGCCACCCGAAGGCGGCCACCGAAAGCGCCTGCGCCACCGCGCTCACCAGCGGGACGTACGGCCCGAGGAACTCCACCGAGCCGTAGTTGAGCCGCACCGTCCCCGACCAGCCGAGATGGCGTGCCGCATGGAAGACGAGCGCGCCCAGCGACTCGACCTCCGTGCCCCGGTCCCGCTGGAAGGTGAGGAACGCGAGCGCCCCCGGCATCGCCGCCACGAACAGCAGTGTCACGGCGCCCGCCGTCACCGCCGCCGCGCCCCACGAACGCCGCGTCGCCCGCGCCCGCGGCGTGCCCACGAGCAGCAGCACCGGCCACACCTTCACCACCGCGCCGAACCCCGCGAGCACCCCCATCGCACGCGCGCGCCCCGCCCCGGCCAGCAGCGCGGCGACGGCGAGCGCCGTCACCATCAGGTCGTAGCGGGCGTACGCGGTCGGCCCGAGCAGCGCCACCCCCGCCGTCCACACCCAGGCCCCCCGCACGGTCCGGCCCGGCCGCCCGCCCGCGTACAGCAGCAGCCCCGTCACCACCGCGTCGGCCAGGAACGACAGCAGGAAGAACGCGGCGGGGTAGCTCAGGAACGGCAGCGCGGCCGGGCCGAGGACGGCGAGCGCGGCGGCGGGCGGGTACTGCCAGGTGACGTCGTCGAGCGGGAACGTGCCGGTGCGCAGGACCTCGTACCAGCCCTGGTAGATGTCCGAGACGTCGTTGGTGACGTCCGGGCCGGGGATGACGACGACGTGGAAGACGCAGAGGAGGAGCAGGGCGCGGGTGGGGGCCCAGAGGGCGAGGAGGCGGAGCTCGGGCGGGGTGGAGGTCCTGGCGGGTGGCGTGCGCGTGCCGGTGCCCGCTTCTGCCTCCGCGGCCGTGTCCGTCATGTGCACCTCGCCTGTTATGTACGTATTTGAGTGGAGTTCGGAAAGTCATGATGCCGGGAGGGGCTGCGTGAGGGGACGAGGCGGGGCCGGTACTGTCTGCGGCGATGCACAAGACCCTGGTCGTCACGAACGACTTTCCGCCCAGGCCCGGAGGCATCCAGGCGTTCCTGCACAACATGGCGCTGCGCCTGGACCCGTCCGAGATCGTCGTCTACGCCTCGACCTGGAAGCGCGGCGCCGAAGGCGCCGAGGCCACCGCCGCCTTCGACGCCGAGCAGCCTTATCCGGTCGTCCGCGACCCCACCACGATGCTGCTCCCCACGCCCCGCGTCACCCGCCGCGCCGTCTCACTCCTTCGCGAACACGGCTGTACGTCCGTGTGGTTCGGGGCGGCCGCGCCGCTCGGCCTCATGGCGCCCGCGCTGCGCAGGGCCGGGGCACGGCGGCTCGTGGCGACCACGCACGGGCACGAGGCCGGGTGGGCCCAGTTGCCCGCGTCCCGCCAACTCCTGCGCAGGATCGGCGAGTCGACCGACACGATCACCTATCTCGGTGAGTACACGCGGTCCCGCATCGCCGCCGCGCTCACGCCCGCCGCGGCCGGGCGCATGGTCCAACTTCCGCCCGGGGTCGACGAGAAGACCTTCCACCCCGGCTCCGGCGGCGACGCCGTACGGGCCAGGCTCGGGCTCACCGACCGGCCGGTGATCGTGTGCGTCTCGCGGCTCGTGCCGCGCAAGGGGCAGGACACGCTCATCCTCGCCATGCCGCGGATTCTGGCTCGGGAGCCTGACGCGGTGCTGCTCGTCGTGGGGGGCGGGCCCTACGAGAAGGAGCTGCGCAGGCTCGCCGCGGAGACGCGTGTCGCTGACTCCGTGGTGTTCACCGGGGCCGTGCCGTGGGCCGAGTTGCCCGCCCATTACGGGGCCGGGGACGTCTTCGCCATGCCTTGCCGTACGCGGCGTGGCGGGCTCGACGTCGAGGGGCTCGGCATCGTCTACCTGGAGGCTTCCGCCACCGGGTTGCCCGTCGTCGCCGGGGACTCCGGCGGCGCCCCGGATGCCGTCCTCGACGGGGAGACCGGGTGGGTCGTGCGGGGTGGCTCCGCGGAGGATTCCGCCGACCGGATTCTCGCTCTGCTCGGTGATGCCGAGTTGCGGGAGCGGATGGGGGAGCGGGGGCGGTTGTGGGTGGAGGAGCGGTGGCGGTGGGACTTGCTGGCGGAGAGGCTGCGGGAGCTGTTGTAGGCCGCGTGGGTACGCCCCGGTCCCGCCCCTTCCCGTAACCAGGGGCTGCCGCCCCTGGACCCCGCTATCGGCGCTTCGCGCCTCGTCCTCAAACGCCGGACGGGCTGGATCTGGCTGGGTACAGCCCCTCCGGCGTTTGAGGAGCGGGGGTCTGGGGGCAGGGCCCCCAGTTTCGGGAAGGGGTGCCCGCGCGCGGAGCGCGCTATTGGACGCAGCGGGGAGCCCCCGGCAGGGAACCGACCTCAGCCCCGGTAAAGCGCCTCGATCTCGTCCGCATAGTCCTTGGCGACCACGTTCCGCTTCAGCTTCAGCGAAGGCGTAAGGTGCCCCGACTCCTCGGTGAACTGGGCGGGCAGCACACGGAACTTGCGGACGGACTCGGCCTTGGAGACCGCCGCGTTCCCGTCGTCGACAGCCTGCTGCACGGCGGCGAGAAGGTCGGCGTCCTCCCGCAGGGAGGCGGCGGAGGCCCCGGCCGGCTTCCCGTGCTCGGCGGCCCACCGCACGAGGAACTCCTCGTCGATGGTGACGAGCGCCCCGACGAACGGCCGCCCGTCCCCGACGACCATGCACTCGGCGACGAGCGCGTGCGCGCGGATGCGGTCCTCGATGACGGCGGGAGCGACGTTCTTGCCGCCCGCCGTCACGATGATCTCCTTCTTGCGGCCGGTGATCCGCAGATACCCGTCCTCGTCGAGGGTGCCGATGTCCCCGGTGTGGAACCACCCGTCGGCGAGGGCCTCCTCGGTGGCGCCCTCGTTGTTCCAGTACTCCTTGAACAGGTGCTCGCCGTGCAGCAGCACCTCGCCGTCGTCGGCGATGCGGACGACGGAGCCGGGCAGCGGCTGTCCGACGGTGCCGATCTTCTGCCGGTCCCAGGGGTTGAAGGCGGTGGCGGCGCAGGACTCGGTCAGGCCGTAGCCCTCGAGGACGGTGAAGCCGATGCCGCGGAAGAAGTGGCCGAGGCGCTCGCCGAGCGGCGCGCCGCCGGAGATGGCGTACTCGCCGCGCCCGCCGAGGACGGCGCGCAGCTTGCTGAAGACCAGCTTGTCGAAGACCTTGTGCTTGACGCGCAGGCCGATCGAGGGACCGCCCGGGGAGTCGAGGGCGCGGCTGTACGCGATCGCCGTGTCCGCGGCCTTGTCGAAGATCTTGCCCTTGCCGTCGGCCTGCGCCTTGGCGCGCGCCCCGTTGTAGACCTTCTCGAAGACGCGCGGCACACCGAGGATCAACGTCGGCCGGAACGCGGCCAGTTCGTCCGTCAGGTGCTTGATGTCGGGCGCGTGGCCGAGCTTGATGGGGGCCATCAGGGCGGCCACCTCCACCAGGCGGCCGAAGACGTGCGCGACGGGCAGGAAGAGCAGGACCGAGCACTCGCCGGTGCGGAACAGCGGCTTCAGGCGCTCCACCACGTTGCCGCACTCCGCGAAGAAGCTGCGGTGGGTGAGGACACAGCCCTTGGGGCGGCCCGTGGTGCCCGAGGTGTAGACGATCGTCGCCGGGTCGTCGGCGCCCGCGACCCCGCCGCGCTCGTCCACGGTCGCGTCGGAGACCTCGGCGCCCGCCAGGTTCAGCTCCTCGACGCCGCCCTTGTCGATCTGCCACACATGGGTGAGGGCCGGCAGGCGGTCGCGCACCGACTCGACGGCCGCGGCGTGCGCGTCGGACTCCACGACGCAGGCCACCGCGCCGGAGTCGCCCAGGATCCACTGGATCTGCTCGGCCGAGCTGGTCTCGTACACGGGCACGCTCACCGCGCCCGCGCTCCAGATCGCGAAGTCGAACAGCGTCCACTCGTAGCGCGTACGCGACATCAGACCCACCCGGTCGCCCGGCTGGACGCCCGCCGCGATCAGGCCCTTCGCGGCGGCGCGCACCTCGGCGAGGAACGCCGTCGCCGTGACGTCCTGCCAACTGCCGTTCACCTTGCGGCCGATGACCGCCACATCCGGATGCTGCGCGGCGTTTCTGCGGACGATGTCGGTCAGATTGCCGTCCGCGGGGACCTCGTACAGGGCCGGAAGGCTGAACTCGCGCAAGACTGCTGCTCCTACATAGGGCGCCGACGCCACGACGTTGTGCGATGCGACGGTGCGGTCCAAGGTCGGGCAGGTGCTCAGTCGGGGGGTTCGGGGGATCCTCAGGGTTTCGTTGAGGGGCTGAGCACTACTGGACTGCCCGGACGTTACCCATCGGTATGGCTGGTTCGGTAGGGGGGCCGGGCCAGATGTTCTGTGCGTCACACGACGTTGTGGTCTGAACCGCACAGTACGCCACGCCCTTCCTGACTCGGAAGTAACCGCGGACGTCTGTGCAGGTCCACGTCCCGCACCCGACCGGGCCCGCCCGATCACCCCGCCCTGGTCGGCCCGGGGCCCGCCGTCTTAAGGTGACCGGCATGCGAGGTTTCCGGGTCCATGTGGTCAGTGACGTGCACGGCAACGCCAAGGACCTGGCCCGCGCGGGCGACGGCGCCGACGCCTTGATCTGCCTGGGTGACCTGGTGCTCTTCCTCGACTACGCGGATCACGCGCGCGGCATCTTCCCCGATCTGTTCGGCAAGGAGAACGCCACCCGGCTCGTCGAACTGCGCACCGCCCGCCGCTTCGAGGAGGCCCGCGCCTTCGGCGCCTCGCTCTGGGCCGGCCTGGACCGCGGCCCCGCGGTGGAGAGCGCGGTCCGCAAGCAGTACGCCGAGCTGTTCGCCGCCTTCCCCACCCCTACGTACGCCACGTACGGCAATGTCGACATGCCGGACCTCTGGCGTGAATACGCCGGTGCGGGCACGACCGTCCTCGACGGCGAGCGCGTCGAGATCGGCGGCCGCGTCTTCGGCTTCGTCGGCGGCGGCCTCAGGACCCCGATGCGTACGCCGTACGAGATCAGCGACGAGGAGTACGCCGCCAAGATCGAGGCCGTCGGCGAGGTCGACGTGCTGTGCACGCACATCCCGCCGGAGGTGCCGGACCTCGTGTACGACACCGTGGCGCGCCGCTTCGAGCGGGGCAGCCGCGCGCTGCTCGACGCGATCCGGCGCACCCGGCCGCGGTACGCCCTCTTCGGGCATGTGCACCAGCCCCTTGTGAGCCGGATGCGGATCGGGTCGACCGAGTGCGTGAACGTCGGGCACTTCGCGGGGTCGGGGCGGCCCTTCGCGCTGGAGTGGACGAGCGCGGCGCCTGGGGAGAGCGCGGGGGTGAGGACGGGGTGAGTGGCGCAGGTCGCGTGCGCGGTAGCCTTCAGCGGGCACGCACAAGCGCCCGCACCGGACCGCATCTGGAGGAGCCACCGCGATGGCGGAATACACCAGCTCGAGCATCACGATCGAGGCGGCACCGGCCGACGTCATGGACGTGATCGCCGACTTCGCCCGCTATCCGCAGTGGACCGGCGAGGTCAAGGAGGCCGAGGTCCTCGCGACCGACGACGCCGGCCGCGCCGAACAGGTCCGGCTCGTCATGGACGCCGGGGCGATCAAGGACGACCAGACCCTCGCGTACACCTGGAGCGGCGAGCACGAGGTGTCCTGGACCCTCGTCAAGTCCCAGATGCTGCGCTCCCTGGACGGCTCCTACCTCCTGAAGCCGTCCGGCACCGGCACCGAGGTCACCTACCAGCTCACGGTCGACGTCAAGATCCCCATGCTCGGCATGATCAAGCGCAAGGCGGAGAAGGTCATCATCGACCGCGCCCTGGCAGGCCTCAAGAAGCGAGTCGAGACCGACCCCAAGGCCTGAGCCCGCCCCAGGAAGGCCTGAGCTCGCCCCTCAAGGCAGCCCAGTCCGGCGAGGGCCCCGCATCCGCCCCCAACGTAGAGTCCACCCGCATGCGCACCCTCCTCGTCACCGGCCCCGGCGGAGCCGGCCGCACCACCCTCGCGGCGGCCACCGCCCTCACCGCCGCCCGCGAGGGCACCCGCACCCTGCTGATCTCGGCCGACCGCCAGGACACCCTCGGCGCCGCCCTCGGCACCCCCACGGGCCCCCGCCCGAAAGAGGTGGAGCCGGGCCTGACGGCCGTGCGCCCCGACCCGGACACCGGCTTCCGCACCGGCCTGCTCGCCCTCCAGGAGCACGCCCGCCCGGCCCTGGACCTGCTGGGCGCGGGCCGCCTCGACGACGAGGAACTCACCCCTCTCCCGGGAGCCGACGACCTCGCCCTCCTGGGCGCCATCGGCGCGGCCGCGCACACGCAGACGTACGACACCGTCGTCGTCGACCTCCCCGCCGCCCCCGGCGCCCTCGCCCTCCTCGCCCTGCCCGGACAACTCCGCCGCTACCTGCGCCGCCTGCTGCCCCCGGAACGCCAGGCGGCCCGCGCCCTGCGCCCCGTCCTCGGCCGCCTCGCGGGCGTCCCCGTCCCGGCCGGTTCGCTGTACGAGGCCGCCGCCCGCTGGGAGGAGCGGCTCGCCGCCGCGCAGGCCGTGATCGAGGCCCCGGGCACCAGCGTCCGCCTGGTCGCCGAGCCGGGACCGGCGGGCGCCGACGCCGTCGCCCGCACCGCCACCGGCCTCGCCCTGGGCGCCCTCGCCCTCGACGCCGTCGTCGCCAACCGCGTCCTGCCGACGCCCCACGACGACACCCCCTGGCTCGCCGCGCTCCGCGCCCAGCAGCACAAGACCCTCGCCGAGTGGACGCAGACGTACCCCACCCACGAGGTCACCCACCGCGGCCAGGACCCCCGCGGCACCGACGACCTCGCCGCCCTCCGCGCACCGGCGCCGGGACGGGCGCCGGACCCCGTCGACTGGCCCGTCACCGACACCCTCGCCACGGACTCCCTGCTGATCTGGTCCGTCCCGCTGCCCGGCGTCGTACGCGAGGACCTGGACCTGATCCGGCGCGGCGACGAACTGGTCGTCACCGCGGGCCCGTTCCGGCGGATCGTCACGCTGCCCTCCGCGCTGCGCCGCTGCGCCGTCACGGGTGCGGGCCTGCGCGAGGGCACCCTGCGGATCCGCTTCGCGCCGGACCCCGACCTCTGGCCGCAGAACCGCTGAGGCCCGGCCACAGGACCGCTCAGGTCCGGCCACAGAGCCGCCGGACCGGAGGCCGCGCCTCCCACGGGGCCCGGAGACCCGGTGAACGGTCTGCCGCCATTCGGGTAACGTCGAGAGTACGAATTCATCGGCCCTGCGCAGGAGTCAGCCCTCATGAGCGATGCCATCGAGCGCGACGCGTCCGAGCCGGATCGCGACAGGTCCGAGCCGGAGCCCGCCGCCCGCCCCGAACCCGCAGCGACGGACGCCGACGCGTGGGCCACGGCCTGCGCCGAGGACCTCGCGGCGGAGAAGGCCCGCCGCCGTGCCGAGTACGGGCCGCCGCCCGGCTCCGCGGCCGAGGAGCTGCGCAAACTCGTCGACGCGGTCTCGGACAAGCTCGCGGGACTGCAGTCGCCGCTGCTCGGCGCGGTCGCCCAGGGCGCTGTGCAGGAGACGGTGCAGCAGGTCGTCCGGCAGGCGAAGGCCGCCGTCGAGCCCGTCATCGAGCGCAACCCGGACGTCTTCGACCACCTCGCGGCGGCCGGCTCCGAACTGCTCGCCGCCTACCGCAGCGCGGTCACCCGGCAGGAGGGCCGCTGGACGCGCGACGACGCCGGACCCACCCCTGCGAGCGGCTCCGATCCCCGCGACGAGGGCCCCGAACCGGGGGAACGCATCGATCTGGACTGACCCCCCTCGGGTACGGTGGGCCGTAGCGGGGCTCGATCGAACTGAGGGATTCATGGGACTCACCATCGGCGTCGACATCGGCGGCACGAAGATCGCGGCCGGAGTGGTCGACGAGGACGGTCACATCCTGTCGACGTTCAAGGTGCCCACCCCCGGCACCTCCGAGGCCATCGTCGACGCGATCGCCTCCGCGGTGGAGGGGGCACGGGCCGGGCACGAGATCGTCGGCGTCGGCATCGGCGCCGCCGGGTACGTCAACCGGCAGCGCTCCACGGTGTACTTCGCACCGAACATCGACTGGCGCCAGGAGCCGCTGAAGGACGAGGTCGAGCGGCGCGTGGGCCTGCCGGTCGTCGTCGAGAACGACGCCAACGCGGCCGCCTGGGGCGAGTACAAGTTCGGCGGCGGCAAGGGCCACCGCAACGCCATCTGCATCACGCTCGGCACCGGCCTCGGCGGCGGCATCATCATCGGCAACAAGCTGCGCCGCGGCCACTTCGGCGTCGCCGCCGAGTTCGGCCACATCCGGATGGTCCCGGACGGCCTGCTGTGCGGCTGCGGCAGCCAGGGCTGCTGGGAGCAGTACGCGTCGGGGCGCGCCCTCGTGCGGTACGCCAAGCAGCGCGCCAACGCCACGCCGGAGAACGCCGATTACCTGCTCTCGCTGGGCGACGGCACCCCCGACGGCATCGAGGGCAAGCACATCTCCATGGCCGCCCGCCAGGGCGACCTCGTGGCCGTGGACTCCTACCGCGAGCTGGCCCGCTGGGTCGGCGCCGGACTCGCCGACCTGGCCTCGCTGTTCGACCCGTCGGCGTTCATCGTCGGCGGCGGCCTTTCGGACGAGGGCGAGCTCGTGCTCGACCCGATCCGCAAGTCCTTCAAACGGTGGCTCGTCGGGGCGCAGTGGCGGCCCCAGGCGGAAGTGATCGCCGCGCAGCTGGGCAACAAGGCGGGCATGGTCGGCGCGGCCGACCTGGCCCGGGAGCCCGACCCCATCATGTGAGCCAGGTGCACACGTGACCCCCGGCGCAGGGGGGAAACCCCGGGCGGGCTGGAATTCTCCAGCCCGCCCGGGGTTTCCCGTATCTTGATCGCCATGTCGACCGACCCGACGCGTACGCTGCCCAACTCCCGCACCGAACCCGACGGTTCGGCCGTCGTCCGGGTGCTCAGCTACAACATCCGCTCGATGCGCGACGACAACGACGCGCTCGCCCGCGTCATCGCCGCGTGTGCGCCCGATCTCGTCCTCGTGCAGGAGGCGCCGCGGTTCTTCCGCTGGCGCAAGAAGCTGGCGCGCCTCGCCCGCGCGGCCGATCTGGTGATGCTCTCCGGCGGCGGTACGGCGGCCGGGCCCGCGCTGCTCTGCTCGCTCAGGGCGACCGTGGAGCGCACCGAGGACGTGCTGCTCCCGCTGACGCCCGGACAGCACCGGCGCGGCTTCGCTACGGCCGTGGTGCGCTTCGGCGGCGCCCGGCTCGGCGTACTGAGCTGCCACTTGAGCCTGCAGAACCGGGAGCGGTACGAGCAGGGCGGGATGCTGCTCGACCGGCTCGCCGCGATGGACGTGCCGCACGCGGTCGCGGGCGGCGACCTCAACGACCGCCCCGACGGGCGTACGTTCCGCCGCGTCGCGGGCGGACTCCAGGACTGCTGGGCCACCGAGCCCTGGGGCGGCGAGTACACGTCGACCCCCGCGAACCCGCACCAGCGCATCGACGGCATCTTCGCCACCGAGGGCGTCGAAGTCCTCGGCTGCGGCGTCCCGTTGGACTGTCCGGGCGTGACGGACAGCGACCTGCGGGCGGCCACGGACCACCTGCCGGTGCTGGCGGCGGTCCGCGTACCCGCGTAAGGCGAAGGTCAGACGACGGCCCCGCGCCCGGGGTCGTCGTCCTCCTCGTCGTCCCCCTTCATGCGGACGACCAGCGTCGCGAACCCGCCCAGGAAGCCGCCGATGCCGAGCGTCGTCAGCCACCACGTCATCTGCCAGCCGAGCAGCACCGCGAGCAGCAGCAGCACGGGGCCGCCGATGACGGCGAGCCAGGCGAACCTGGCGGTGACGTCGCCGTCCGGCAGGGGCGGCGGCTCGGGCGGCACGAAGTGGCCCTCGTCGCCCTCGTCGAAGTCGTCCTCGGAGGCCTCGGCCGCGCCGTAGTCACGCGGGCCCGCGCCGCCCACGCCCGGCGCGAAGGACACGGAGCTGCCGAGCGGCTTCGCCGGGGCGTCGCCGTCGGACGGCTTGCCGTCGCGGTCGGCCTTGGCGCCCTTGTCCGTCAGGGTGTCGCCCGCGTCGCCGTCGGCCGGGCCGTTGGTCTCCGTCTCGAGCAGCGCCAGATCCTCGACGGACTTGAACGGCTTGGCGCCCGGCGGGTCCGCGGGCTCCTCGCCGTACCCGGCGACGATGGCGCGCCACGCGGCGTCCTCGTCGATCGGAACGGCCTGCTCCGCCGACTCGGGACCGCCGTCGTCGCGAGACTCCTCGCGGTCGGGCTCCGACTTGTCCTGCTGCTCAGCCACCGGTGGTCGTCCCTTCCTTGCCTGCGCTGGGGGCGAGCCGGCCGATGAACGCGAGGCTCTCGTCGAAGATCCGGTCCGCGTCGTGGTCCAACGTCGCGACGTGGTAGCTCTGTTCCAGGAGGATCTCCGTGACGTCCGTGGACGACACCCGGCCGAGCACACGGGCGGAGTCGACGGGCGGCACCACGTGGTCCTGCGGGCTGTGCAGGACCAGGAGCGGCTGCGTGACCTGCGGCAGCTCGGCGTCGACGAGACGGAAGAACTGGCGCAGCGAGTGCGCCGCGTGCAGCGGCACCCTGTCGTACCCGAGCTCGGCGGAGCCCGGCTTGGCGATGTCGCTGGCGATGCCCTTGGTGGAGGGCACCAGGAAGCGGGCCACGGGCAGGGCGAACGCCGCCCGGTCGTGCATCTTGTTCGCGGGGTTGACCACGACCACGCCGCGCACCGCGTCGCCGTACCGCGCCGCGAGCCGCAGCGCGAGGGCGCCGCCCATGGACAGGCCGAAGACGAACACCTCCGTGCAGCGCTCGGTGAGGGCGCGCAGCTCGCGGTCCACCTCCGCGTACCAGTCCTGCCAGCCCGTGACCTGCATGTCCTGCCAGCGTGTGCCGTGGCCGGGCAGCAGCGGCAGCGAGACCGTCAGGCCGTGCTCCGCCAGGCGCTCGGCCCAGGGGCGCAGCGACTGCGGGGATCCGGTGAAGCCGTGACAGAGCAGGACGCCGACCTCGCCGCCCTCGTGGCGGTACGGCTCGGCTCCGGAGAGGACCGGCACCTTCGGTCTCCTTCGTGGGATGAGTACTTCGGGTGGGACGAGTACTTCGGGTACGGGGGGTACTTCACCGTACGCGACCGGACTGACACCGACCAGGGCCGTCACCCATACCGGACGGGGCCCGCGACGGCCGCGGGCGGGGGCCGCCGGCCCAGCTCCGGAAGGAGCGCGGGCCCCGCTCGGGTTATGGTCTGATCCACAGACACAGGAGGCACTCGGTTTGATCTACGGCGCAATGAAGCTTTCCATCGGAGGGCCCCTGAAGCTCGCCTTCAGGCCCTGGGTGGAAGGCCTCGAGAACATTCCCGCCGAGGGCCCCGCCATCCTGGCCAGCAACCACCTGTCCTTCTCGGACTCCTTCTTCCTGCCCGCGGTCCTCGACCGCAAGGTCACCTTCATCGCCAAGGCCGAGTACTTCACGACGCCCGGCGTGAAGGGCCGCATGACGGCCGCCTTCTTCAAGGGCGTCGGCCAGCTCCCGGTGGACCGTTCGGGCGCGCGCGGCGCGGGTGAGGCCGCCGTCAAGAGCGGCATCGACGTCCTGGAGCGCGGCGAGCTGTTCGGCATCTATCCCGAGGGCACGCGCTCTCCCGACGGGCGGCTCTACCGGGGCAAGCCCGGCGGCCTCGCGCGCGTGGCGCTCGCCACCGGCGCGCCCGTCATCCCCGTCGCGATGATCGACACCGAGAAGATCCAGCCGCCCGGCAAGGTGATGCCGAAGCTGATGCGTCCCGGCATCCGCATCGGCAAGCCCCTGGACTTCTCCCGCTACCAGGGCATGGAGCACGACCGTTTCGTGCTGCGGGCGGTGACCGACGAGGTCATGTACGAAATCATGAAGCTCTCCGGCCAGGAGTACGTCGACATCTACGCGACCGCCGCGAAGCGCCAGCTCACCGAGGCGGCCAAGGCGGAGAAGGAAGCCGCGAAGGAGGCGGCGAAGAAGGAAGAGGCGGCCAAGAAGGAAGCGGCCGCCAAGCAGGCCGCCGCGGCCGCCAGGGGGATGGTCGAGGGCGGCACCGTCCCGGACGGCAAGCTGGACGACGACGAGCGGGACGACGCGGCGGACGCCGACCGCCCCGGCAAGGAACGGTCCGGCTCCTAGCCGCGTCGGTGTGAGAGGGGCGCACGAGCGCGCCCTGTGGGGTGGGGTTCGTGGCTAAGCGCGAGAGAGTCATGCGGATGTCGGTCGAGCAGCCGCTCTGGCGTGCCCTCACCGCGTATCGCCTCCTGACCATGCTGTACGCCATCGGCCTCTTCGTGGCCGCGTACGAAACCTTCGCCCGTCCCTGGCTCGCCATCGGCTACTACGCGGTGCTCGCCGCCTGGACCCTCGCCACCCTGCCCAAGGTCGCGGGCGCCGTGAGCTGCACCAAGCGGTTCCTCGCGGTCGACCTCGGGGTCGCGCTCACCGGCATCCTCCTGACGCCGGTCGCGGTCGAGCACTGGCGGGTCGTCGACGGCGGGCCGACGCTGCCGTCCATATGGACGGCCGGTTCGGTGCTCGCCTTCGCGATCAAGGGCGGCTGGCGCTGGGCGGCCTTCGCCTCGCTGCTCGTGGGCGTCGCGAACGTGGTGCAGCGCGGCGCGTTCAGCCGCGACACCGTCCACAACGTCCTGCTCGTGTGCATCGCCTCCATCGCCATCGGATACGTCGTGGAGGTCGCCCGCGCCTCGGAGCGCACCCTCGCCCGCGCCCTGGAGATCGAGGCCGCGACCCGCGAGCGGGAGCGCCTGGCCCGCGACATCCACGACAGCGTCCTCCAGGTCCTCGCCATGGTGCAGCGGCGCGGCACCGCCATCGGCGGCGAGGCGGCCGAGCTCGGCCGGATGGCGGGCGAGCAGGAGGTCGCCCTGCGCACCCTGGTCGCCGGCGGCCTGGTCCGCACCTCGTACGCGTCCGAGGACGTCTCCCAGGGCGCCGTCGTCCGCGCCGTCGAGGAAGCCGACGACCCCGACCTGACCGGGAGCGCGACGTGCGACCTGCGCGCCCTGCTCGCGCCGTACGCCGGGGCGCTCGTCACCCTGTCGGAGCCCGGCGCCGTGGTGTCGGTCGCGCCGCGCGCGGCCAGGGAGCTCACGGCCGCCGTCGGCGCCGCCCTGGACAATGTCCGCAGGCACGCCGGGGCGGAGGCGCGGGCGTGGATCCTGGTCGAGGACGAGCCGGACGCCGTCATCGTGACGGTGCGTGACGACGGCCCCGGCATTCCGGAGGGGCGGCTCGCGCAGGCCGAGGGCGAGGGGCGGCTCGGTGTCGCGCTGTCCATCCGGGGCCGGCTCCGGGACATCGGGGGCACGGCCGAGCTGATCTCGGTGCCGGGCCAGGGCACGGAAGTGGAACTGAGAGTGCCGCGCGCCGCGCGGGACGTACGGGGGAAGGCGGAAGCGGACCGATGAGTAGCGAGCGCAGCCAGCGCAGCGAACGCAACGAACAGAGCGCGGCGGGACCGGACGGGTCGACAGGCGATGCCGCCGCCGCGCCCCTCAAGGTGATGGTCGTCGACGACCACCCGATGTGGCGCGACGCCGTCGCCCGGGACCTGGCCGAGTCCGGCTTCGACGTGGTGGCGACCGCGGGCGACGGCGAGCAGGCGGTGCGCCGCGCGCAGGCCGCCGCCCCGGACGTCCTCGTCCTGGACCTCAACCTGCCGCTGAAGCCCGGCGTGCAGGTCTGCAAGGAACTCGTCGGCGCCAACCCCGCGCTGCGCGTCCTCGTCCTGTCGGCCAGCGGCGAGCACGCGGACGTCCTGGAGGCGGTCAAGTCCGGCGCCACCGGGTACCTCCTGAAGTCCGCGTCCACCGCCGAGCTGATCGACGCCGTGGGCCGCACGGCCGTCGGCGACGCCGTCTTCACGCCCGGACTCGCGGGCCTGGTCCTCGGCGAGTTCCGGCGCCTGGCCTCCGAGCCCGCGCCCGCGACCCCCGACGAGCCGGGCGCCCCGCGCCTGACCGACCGCGAGACCGAGGTGCTCCGCCTGGTCGCGAAGGGCCTCAGCTACAAGCAGATCGCCGAGCGCCTGGTCATCTCGCACCGCACGGTGCAGAACCACGTCCAGAACACCCTCGGCAAGCTCCAGTTGCACAACCGCGTCGAGCTCGTGCGGTACGCGATCGAGCGCGGCCTCGACACCGACGAGACCGCCGGGGCGTGATCCTGCGGGCCTTCGCGCGGCCCGGGGCGTGACCTCCTTCGGGTGAACCGGACCCGCCCTCTCCACTACAACTCCCTCACCGCGTCCCGGAATTCACGGTTCGTCCCATGCCGGAGTGACGCGGATCACCATTAGCGTGGCCCGCGTCAGGCAACTGTGGCGAAGGGACTTTTCCATGCGGGTCGGAGTACTGACCGGAGGCGGCGACTGCCCCGGGCTCAACGCCGTCATCCGGGGCGTCGTCCGCAAGGGCGTACAGGAGTACGCGTACGACTTCGTGGGCTTCCGCGACGGCTGGCGCGGACCGCTCGAAGGTGACACCGTCCAGCTCGACATTCCGGCCGTCCGCGGCATCCTGCCCCGCGGCGGCACCATCCTCGGCTCCTCGCGCACCAACCCCCTCAAGGTTGAGAACGGCATCCGGCGCATCAAGGAGAACCTCGCCAAACTGGAGGTCGAGGCGCTCATCGCCATCGGTGGCGAGGACACCCTCGGCGTCGCCGCGCGCCTTACCGACGAGTACGGCGTGCCCGTCGTCGGCGTACCGAAGACCATCGACAACGACCTGTCCGCCACGGACTACACCTTCGGCTTCGACACCGCCGTCGGCATCGCCACGGAGGCCATCGACCGCCTCCACACCACCGCCGAGTCGCACATGCGCGTCCTCGTCGTCGAGGTCATGGGCCGCCACGCCGGGTGGATCGCGCTGCACTCCGGGCTCGCCGGCGGCGCCAACGTCATCCTCATCCCGGAGCAGCGCTTCGACGTCGAGCAGGTGTGCGCCTGGGTCACCTCGCGCTTCAAGGCCTCGTACGCGCCCATCGTCGTCGTCGCCGAAGGGGCGATGCCCAAGGACGGCGAGATGGTCCTCAAGGACGGCACGCTCGACTCCTTCGGGCATGTGCGGCTTTCCGGGGTGGGGGAGTGGCTGGCCAAGGAGGTCGAGCGGCGCACCGGCAAGGAGGCGCGTACGACCGTCCTCGGTCACGTCCAGCGCGGTGGCACCCCCAGCGCCTTCGACCGCTGGCTCGCCACGCGCTTCGGCCTGCACGCGATCGAGGCCGTCCGGGACGGCGACTTCGGCAAGATGGTCGCCCTGCGTGGCACGGACATCGTCCGCGTCCCCATCGCCGACGCCACCGCGAGGCTCAAGACGGTCGACCCCGCGCTCTACAAGGAGGTGGGCGTCTTCTTCGGCTGACCCGCGCTCTTCGGCCGACCCGCGCGGCCGGCGCCTTCGCCGGTCACTTGCCGTCCCGCGCCGTCGGGCGGCGGGTACGGCGGCGGGACCGTATATTCGGCGGCGCGGGGGCAACGTACGCGAGACCGGGAGCAGACCGTGGAGATCCTCGCCTTCGGCGTCCAGGCGGACGAGCGCCCCCTCGTGGAGAAGGCCTTCGCCCCGCACCACGACGTCCGCTGCCTGGACGTCTTCCTGAGCGAGGACACCGCCCCCATCGCCGCCGGCTACGAGATCATCTCGACCAGCGTCAACGCCAGCCTGAACAACCGCGTCCTGCAGACCCTCGCCGCCGGCGGCACCCAGATGATCGCCCAGCGCTCCACCGGCTTCAACAACATCGACCTCCAGGTGGCCGAGCGCCTGGGCCTGACGGTCGCCCGGGTCTCCTACTACTCGCCGTACTCCGTCGCCGAGTTCGCCTGGACCCTGGCGATGGCCGTCAACCGCCGCATCGTCCGCGCCAGCAACCGCACCCGCGACTTCGACTTCCGCCTCGACGGCCTGATGGGCCGCGACCTGCGCGGCCGCACCGCCGGCGTCCTCGGCACCGGCAAGATCGGCGAGGCCTTCACCCGCATCGCGCACGGCTTCGGGATGAACCTCCTCGGCTGGGACGTCGCCGAGAACCCCGAGTGCGTCGCGCTCGGCATGAAGTACGTGGACAAGGACCGGCTGTTCGCCGAGTCCGACCTGATCAGCCTGCACGTACCGCTGCTCCCCGCGACCCAGCACATCATCGACGAGAGCGCCCTGCGCGCCATGAAGGACGACGCGATCCTGGTGAACTCCAGCCGCGGCGGCCTGATCGACACCGACGCGCTCGTCCGCGAACTGCGCGCGGGCCGCTTCACGGGCGTCGGCCTCGACGTGTACGAGGCCGAGGCCGGGCTGTTCTTCCTCGACAAGTCCCTGGAGGTCGTCGAGGACGACACCCTGGCCCGGCTCGTCACCTTCCCGAACGTCGTGGTCACCTCCCACCAGGCGTACTACACCGTCGACGCCGTCAGCCAGATCATCGAGACCACCGTCCAGAACGTCCTCGACTATCAGGCGGGCCGCCGCTCCGAGAACGTCCTGGTCCCCGCCGCCCCCGCCAGCTGACCGAGCAGCTCGCGCACGATCCCCGCCCCGCGCAGCGAGAGCACCGACTCCGGGTGGAACTGCACTCCGGAGAAGCCAGGCCCCCGCAACGCGTGCACCTCACCCGTCACCCGGTCCCGGCTCACCTCGATCCCGTGCGCCGCCAGCTCCCGCTCCGCCTCGTCGTCGCAGCGCGCCACGAAACTGTTGTAGAAGCCGACGGTCTCCGTCCGCCCGAAGAGATCGACGTCCGTCTGCGCGCCTTGGTACGGGACCTCCTTGCGTACGATCTCCAGGCCCAGCTCGGCCGCGATCAGCTCGTGGCCCAGGCACACCCCGAGCACCGGGTGCCGATGCCCGCGGATCAGCTCCGCCGCGAGCGCCCGCAGGAACCGCATCTTCGCGTCGCCGGTGTCCGAGGGGTCGCCGGGGCCGGGGCCGAGCACGATCGGGCCCTCGTGCCCCAACGCCGCGTCCGCGAGCCCCACTTCGTCGTACCGCCGCACGCTCACGGTCAGACCCGACGAGCGCAGCACATGCGCGAGCATCGCCGTGAACGTGTCCTCCCCGTCGATCACGAGCGCGTGCCCGGACAGCTCGTCCGCCTGCTCCTGCATCCGCAGCCAGAACGGCGCGAGCCCGGCCCGCCGCCCGTCCAGGGCCGCCCGCACCCGCGGATCGTCGGCGAGCGCCGGCCGCGCGCTCTCGTGCCGCGGGCGGCCGGGCCGGGCACCGAGCGCGGCGAGGACGCCCGCCGCCTTCGCGTGCGTCTCCGCCACCTCGCCGGCCGGGTCCGAGCCGCGCACCAGCGTCGCCCCGACCGGCACCCGCAGTCCGCCGTGCGCGTCGATGTCGGCGGTGCGGATCAGGATGGGCGAGTCGAGGGTCTGTACACCTGCCGCGTCCCGGCCGATCAGTGCCAGCGCGCCCGCGTAGTAGCCACGCCCACCCGACTCGTGGCGCCGGATGACCCGGCACGCGTTCTGCACCGGCGAGCCGGTCACGGTCGCCGCGAACATCGTCTCCTTCAGGACCTCCCGCACATCCAGGGTCGAACGGCCCCGCAACTCGTACTCGGTGTGCGCGAGATGGGCCATCTCCTTCAGCCGGGGCCCGACGACCACCCCACCCCGGTCGCCGACGGTGCACATCATCTTCAGTTCCTCGTCGACGACCATCGACAGCTCCTCTGTCTCCTTGCCGTCGGCCAGGAAGGACAGCAGACCGTCGGCCGTGGGGCCCTCGGGCGGATAGCGGTACGTCCCGCTGATCGGGTTCATCACGACCGTCCCGCCGGACATCCGCACATGCACCTCGGGACTCGCGCCTACCAGCGTCCGGTCCCCGGTGTGCACGACGAACGTCCAGTACGCCCCCCGCTCACCGACGAGCAGCCGCCGGAACAGCGCGAGCGCGTCCGCCCTGCCGAATCCGGGGATCCGGCCCTCGTACGTCCGCCGGATCACGAAGTTCGCGCCCTCGCCGCTGCCGATCTCCTCCCGCAGCACCCGGCCGACGGTCCGCGCGTACTCCTCGTCGCTCACGTCGAAGCCGCCGTCCGCCACCCGCACGTCGTGGCCGGGCAGCGCCGACAGGGCCTCGGCGAGCGGCAGTTCGTACGACTCCTCGGGGGTGAGGACGCTGAGCGGCGTGCCGTCGTCCGTCACCTCGAAGCCGCGCTCCCTGATCTGCCGGAAGGGCACGAGCGCGAGCCCCTCGGGGAGGTCGGCGAGGCGGTCGTACGTCGCCACCGGTCCGATCAGGACCTCCACCGTGTCGTGGTCGCGGCCGGGGGTGCGGCGGCGCAGCAGGGCGAAGGGGCGGTCGTCGGTCAGCAGATCTCGCAGGTCCATGGGGCTGTTCCTTCTCCGTGAGCGGATGTGAGAGGAACGGCCCGGCCTGTGCGCTTCCGGCAAGTGCCCGGAAACCGGAAAACACTGAAGGCCGCCCCTCGGGCGGCCTTCGCGGTACGTGGGTACGCGCAGTCAGTGGGCCGCCGGAAGAGCGGGCCACCACCAGGTACGGGTCGAATGCGCGAACATGCCCCGCACCCTAACGCATGCGGACGTCAGCGCCGCATGAGTACGTCCAGCGCCTCGTCCAGATACGCGCCGAACTCGTCCTCGCCCGGCAGCACCGACGGCGCCGCGTGCCCGAGCTGGGCGTGGCCCAGATAGACCGTGTACGCGAGAAGGCCGCGGCGGCGCGCCTCGGCCGCCGGGAAGCCGAGGTCGGCGAAGAGCCCGGCGACGTACGCCACCCGGCGCTCGGTGACCTGCCGCATCGCCGCCTCGACCTTGGGGTGCGAGGCCGTCGCGAGCAGCGTGACCTCCAGGGGGTCCGAGGACGCGGAGCTGATGGCCTCGGCGAACAGCAGCCGGACGCGCTTGCGGATGTCCGGCTCCGCCTCGACCTCGCTGATGATCCCCTCGGTGTTGATCTCCGCCCAGCGCGCGAGGGCGGCCTCGATCAGGGCGTCACGGTTCGCGAAGTGCCAGTAGAAGCTGCCCTTGGTGGTGCCGAGCCGGACCGCGAGCGGCTCCACGGCGACGGCCGCGAGCCCGCCCTCGCCGATGGCCGCGAGCGCGGCGTCGGCCCAGTCCTGGGCGGAGAGCCGGGGCTTCGCCGAGGTCTTCCGCCCGCCCGCGGCCGCCGTCTTCGTCTGCCGTTGCGCCATGACCGTACGGTACCGTACGGTTGACCATACGCCAGCGTATGGAGGTGTGTCGTGAGTGTCGTACGCAATGAACACGAGCGAGTGATCGAGGCCCCGGCGGCGGCCGTCGGGGCGCTGCTCGACCGGCTCTCCGCCCCGGACGACCCGCTCTTCCCGACCCCGGCCTGGGACGCCATGATCTTCGACCGGCCGCTCGCGGTCGGCGCCGTCGGCGGCCACGGCCCGGTGCGGTACTCGGTGACGGAGTACGAACCGGGCCGCCGCGTCCGCTTCGACTTCACCGCACCGGACAACGGCTTCCACGAGATCTCCGTCGAGCCCCTGGGGGAGCGGCGCTGCCGCCTGCGGCACGTCCTGGAGACCGAGCCGCGGGGCATGGACCGGATCGTGTGGCCGACCGTCGTCCGGCCGCTGCACGACACGATCATCGAGGAGGTCTTCGACAACGCCGAGCGGGTCGCGACGGGCGGCTGCGCGCACCCCGTGCGCTGGTCACGCCGGGTGCGCCTGCTGAACGGCCTCTACTGGGACCGGACCGAGACGGTCCCCGTGCCCGAAGGCGCCCGACTGCTCCGCGCCGCCCTCGACCGGCCCGCGTACGAGGACGCGTACCGCATGCCGATGCTCCCCGGCCTGCCCCGCGATCCGCGCGCCTGGTCCCACATGCTGCGCGAGGACTTCCCCGTACTCGGCTGTGAGGACGGCGAGCTGCTGCTCCAGGTCGACATCGCGGGGCTGACCGCGCGCGCGTCCATCCTGGTCGACGACCAGCACGTCACCCTCAGCACCTTCGCCCGCCCCGACACCCCGCGCGGCCGCGCCTACTGGGCCGTGGTCCGCCTCGGCCACCCCTTCATGGCCCGCCTGATGCTCCGCCGCACCCACCGCGCCCTGGCCCTCTCGGCGCCGAACGCCGGCGAGCGGGAGGCGGAGCGGCGAGCCGGGGGGCCGGTGTCTCACCCGTCTCACTTTGTGAGCGGGTGAATGGACGGCGGCGGTGACCCCGTAGGGTTGACGCGTGACCGTGAACGCTAAGACCAGCGCGAGCGCTGGCAACACCTGGCGAGACCTGCCCGCGGCGCAGCAGCCCGAGTACCCCGATGCCGAGGCTCTGCGCGATGTGATCGCGGACCTCGAGTCGTATCCGCCGCTCGTCTTCGCGGGCGAGTGCGACCAGCTGCGCGCCCGCCTTGCGTCCGTCGCCAAGGGAGAGGCGTTCCTGCTCCAGGGCGGCGACTGCGCCGAGGCCTTCGACGCGGTGTCGGCCGATCACATCCGGAACAAGCTCAAGACCCTGCTCCAGATGGGCGCCGTCCTCACGTACGCCGCCTCCGTGCCGGTCGTGAAGATCGGCCGGATCGCCGGCCAGTACTCGAAGCCGCGCTCCAAGCCGACCGAGACCCGCGACGGCGTGACGCTGCCGACGTACCGAGGCGACTCGGTGAACGGCTTCGACTTCACCGAGGCGGCCCGCATCCCGGACCCCGAGCGCCTGAAGCGGATGTACAACGCCTCCGCCTCGACGCTCAACCTCGTGCGCGCCTTCACCACCGGCGGCTACGCGGACCTGCGCCAGGTGCACGCCTGGAACCAGGACTTCGTGAAGTCCTCCCCGTCCGGCCAGCGCTACGAGCAGCTCGCCCGCGAGATCGACAACGCGCTCAACTTCATGCGGGCCTGCGGCACGGACCCCGAGGAGTTCAAGACCGTCGAGTTCTACGCCTCGCACGAGGCGCTGCTCCTCGACTACGAGTCGGCGCTGACCCGCGTGGACTCGCGCACGGGCGATCTGTACGACGTCTCAGGACACATGGTCTGGATCGGCGAGCGCACCCGTCAACTGGACGGCGCGCACATCGAGTTCGCCTCGCGCATCCGCAACCCGATCGGCATCAAGCTCGGCCCGACGACGACGGCCGAGGAGGCGCTGCAGTACATCGACCGCCTCGACCCGGACCGCGAGCCCGGCCGCCTGACCTTCATCGCCCGGATGGGCGCGGACAAGGTCCGCGACAAGCTCCCCGAGCTGGTCGAGAAGGTCACCGCGTCCGGCGCGACCGTGGCCTGGATCACCGACCCGATGCACGGCAACACCTACGAGGCGGCCTCCGGCCACAAGACCCGCCGCTTCGACGACGTGCTCGACGAGGTCAAGGGCTTCTTCGAGGTGCACAAGGCGCTCGGTACGCACCCGGGCGGCATCCACGTCGAGCTGACCGGCGACGACGTCACGGAGTGCGTGGGCGGCGGCGACGAGATCTTCGTCGACGACCTGCACCAGCGCTACGAGACGGCGTGCGACCCCCGGCTCAACCGCAGCCAGTCGCTCGACCTGGCGTTCCTGGTGGCGGAGATGTACCGGGACCAGTGATCACCTGACCTGGGTATTCCCCGGTTGCGCAGCTGTGGGGCGCGGATCCATGTGATCCGCGCCCCACGTGCGTATCCCGGGCTTTTGCGCAGCCGGAGGCGCGGGTAAGGTTAGGTTAGCCTCACCGATTAATCGGGACGGGCGCCACTTGTCAGCCTGTCCTCGGGAGGTGAACCGCGTGTACGTCTGCAACTGCTTCGGGATCACCGAAGACCAGGTGAAGAAGCACGCGGAGGCCGGTGCCTGCACCCCCCGCCAGATCGCCTCCGCCTCCAAGGCGGGCACGGACTGCGGGTCCTGCGTGCGCCGCATCCAGTCGCTGCTCGGCCGGGGGGCCTGCCCGCGGCGTGAGCTGGTGGACCAGGGTGAGCCGACCATGGCGCTGGTCCCCGAGGCGGAGCTGCCCAAGATTCCCGGGATTCCCGAACGGGAAGAGCTCCCGGAGGCCGCCTAGCTCTCCGGCTGCTCGATGAGCTGCGAGATGTACAGCGGCTCGCCGAGCTTCTCGACCAGCTCCAGCTGGGTGTCGAGATAGTCGATGTGGTGCTCCTCGTCCTCGAGGATCGACTCGAAGATGTTCGCGGACGTGATGTCGCCCTTGGCGCGCATCACCTCGATCCCGCGCTTGAGGCGGTCGATCGCCTCCACCTCGATCTGGCGGTCCGCCTTGAACATCTCCGTCACGGTCTGGCCCACGCGTACGTGGAACAGCCGCTGGTAGTTGGGCAGACCGTCGAGGAACAGGATCCGGTCGGTCAGCACCTCCGCGTGCTTCATCTCGTCGATCGACTCGGACCGGGTGAACTTGGCGAGCTTCGTCCAGCCGAAGTTCTCCTGCATCTTCGCGTGCAGGAAGTACTGGTTGATCGCGGTCAGCTCGGCGGTCAGCTGCTCGTTGAGAAATTCGATGACCTCGGGGTCGCCCTGCATCGCAGAGGCTCCTTCCAAGCGGGTGACTGGGCAGGTCCGCGCATCTTTGCACCGGCATCCTGGGGCGTCCAGTAAGTGCACGCTTAGTAGGAGTTGCCCGAATCCACGTATACCTGGTCACGTCCACCTCCCGCGGTCTGTCAGGATGGAGACATGGGTCAGCCGGTGGGTCGCACATCTCGAGACGTGGCGGAACCGGAGCTTCCGCCGGGGCAGCGACTGCAGCGCGGCTGGCCGGTCACGCACTACGGCCCGGTGCCCAAGTTCCGCCCCGAGCGCTGGGAGTTCAGGGTCTTCGGCGCCACCGCCGACGGCGAGAAGCACTGCTGGACCCACGAGGAGTTCTCGGCCCTGCCGTACGCCTCGGTGGTGGCCGATCTGCACTGCGTCACGAAGTTCAGCATGCTGGGCGCCGAATGGGGCGGCGTGCTCGCGCGCGACCTGCTCGCGCTCGCCCCGCCCGCCCCGCAGGCCACCCACGTCATGGTGTGGGCCGAGTACGGCTTCAGCTCGAACCTGCGGATGGACGACTTCGCCTCCGACCGCACGATTTTCGCCACGCACAAGGGCGGTGAACTGCTCACCGCGGAGCACGGTTTCCCGCTCCGTCTCGTGGTGCCGCACCTGTACGCCTGGAAGGGCCCGAAGTGGGTCCGCGGCGTCGAGTACATGACGGCGGACCGCCGCGGCTTCTGGGAGGAGCGCGGCTACCACAACGTGGGCGACCCGTGGCGGGAGCAGCGCTACTCGTACCAGGAGGAGCCGGGGGACGGCCCGGAGCTGTAGCGGCCCCGGGAAAAGGGATCAGGCGTCCCTGAGCTCCTTCAGGAGGGCGATGTCGGCCGCGTGGCCCTCCTTGCCGCCGGGCGTCTCGATGATCAGCGGTACGCCGTCGGCCGCCGGGTGGGTCAGGAGCTCGCGGAAGGGTTCGGCGCCGATGTGCCCGGAGCCGATGTTCTCGTGGCGGTCCTTGTGGGCGTCGACGACGTCCTTGGAGTCGTTGGCGTGCACCAGCTTGAGGCGGCCCTCGCCGACCGTGTCGACGAGCAGGTCGAGGGTCTGCTTCATGCCGCCCGGCCCGGCCAGGTCGTGCCCGGCCGCGAAGATGTGGCAGGTGTCCAGGCAGACGCCGAGCTTCGGGTGGGCGTCCAGGGCCTCGAAGTACGGCCCGAAGTCCCAGGTGCGCGAGCACAGCGACGCGCCCTGCCCGGCCGTGGACTCGAGCAGCAGGAACGGGTCGTCGTCGTGCGTCAGCTCGTCCAGGAGCGGCAGCATCCGCTCGCGCACCTGGTGCAGCGCCACCCCGCGCTCCCGGCCGCCCGTCGCGGAACCTGTGTGCACGACGACCCCGAGCGCGCCGATCTCACGGCCCCGGCGCAGCGAGTGCCGCAGCGACTCCACGGACTTCTCCACGGTCGCCTCGGTGTGCGAGCCGAAGTTGATCAGGTAGGGCGCGTGGACGTACGCCGGGATGCCCTCGTCCGCGCAGGCGGCGCGGAAGGCCTCGTCCTGCTTCGGGTTGCCGGGCGGTGTCGCCCAGCCGCGCGGGTTGGCGGCGAAGACCTGCACGGTCTCGGCGCCGATGTCGCGTGCGTACGCGAGCCCGACGGAGGCGAGCCCGCCGGCGACGGGGACGTGGCTGCCGATGGGGGACTTCTTGGTGCTCATTCGGCCCAGGATATGGCCCCTGCCGGCTGGGTATAGCCCCTCCGGCGTTTGAGGAGCGGGGGTCTGGGGGCAGAGCCCCCCACGCGGCGGAGCCGCAAATCGATACAGCCGGGAAAGGGGCGGGTCCGGGGCGCCTCCCGCGAGGGCCCCCGACCTCAGCGAATCTCGATGGTGATCGTCGACCCCTTGGGGGCTTCGTCCCCGGGATCCACGGACTGGTCCTTGACGGTGTCCCCGAAGATCCCGAGCAGCCCCCGGTCCTCCTTGACGTCGAACCCGGCCCCCTCCAACGCGTCCTTGGCCTCGCCGACCTTCATCCCCTCCACGTCCGGGACCTCGACCATCGGCGGCCCCTTGGAGATCGTCAGCGTGACCACGGTCCCCTCGGGAACGTCCTTGCCCTCCTCGTCGGGGGACTGCTTGACGACGTCGCCCTTGTCCTCGTCGGAGGTGACCCGGCCCGGTGCGATCTTCACCTTCAGGCCGGCTTCCTCCAACTCGGCGCGGGCGTCTTCCTCGGACTCGCCGGTCACGTCGGGCAGCTCCACCGCGCGGCCCTTGCTGACGACGAGCGCGACGGCCGAGCCTGCCCTGCGGACCTTGCCCGCCTGCGGGTCGGTGCTGATCACGGCGTTCTTCGGGACGTCCTCACTGAAGGCCCTGGTGACCATGCCCGCCCCGAGCCCCACGTCGTCGAGCTTGTCCTTCGCCTCCGGCAGCGGCGTGCCCTCCAGGTCCGGCACCTTCACGGTCTCCGGGCCGAGGGAGACGGTCAGCGTCACCTTGCCGTTGTGCCGGATGCGCTCGCCGACGCCGGGGTCGGTCGCGATGACCGTGCCCCGCTTGTCGGTGTCGCTGTAGGCGCGCTTGACCTTGCGTACGTCGAGACCGGCGCCGTCGAGTCGCTCGCGGGCCTGGGCCTCCGTCTTCGCGAGGAGCGCCGGGACCTTCGTGAACTGGCCCGAGTTGATGTACCAGACGCCCGCGCCCAGGCCGAGGACCAGCAGCACCGCGGCTATCGTCGCGGATATCCCGCGACGGGTGTTGAGCCGCTGGCGCAGGCGGGCCGCGGTCGACTTCGGAGCCGACGCGGGCGCGGTCGCGGGCGGCGGCGTGCGCAGGACGCTGGTGTGGTTGAGCCCGTCCTGCCGGCTCTCGCGAAGCTCCCGCAGGGCCCGCAGCTCCTGGGGCTCCTGCGCGTGCTGGGAGTCCTGCGCGGTGGTGGGCAGGGGGAGTTGTACGCCTCGGGTCGCGCGCGGGATGACGCTCGTGCGCTCGTCGGAGCCGGTGGAACTGTCTGCGGCATCCCGCTCCGTGCCGCGCGCCTGCGGCGGGACGGCGTCCAACTGCCCGTCCGTGAGCGCGAACCGGGCCTCGCGGAGCTGCGCGAGCAGGGCCACGGCGTCGTACGGACGCAGGTCCGGGTTGCGGGCGGTGGCCGACGCGACCAGCTCGTCGAGCTCGTAGGCGAGGCCGGGCACGGCCGCTGAGGGCGGCGGCACGTCCTCGTTGAGGTGCTGGAACAGCACCTGGGCGGGGGATTCGCCGCCGTGCGGCTTGGCGCCGGTCAGCATCTCGTACAGCACGACCCCGGAGGCGTACACATCCACGCGGGTGTCCGCCGTGCCGTGCTCGATCTGCTCCGGCGCGAGATAGGACACCGTGCCGAGGACCGTGCCGGTCGTGTTCGTCACGGAATCCACTGCTCGTACGAGGCCGAAGTCGGCGACCTTCACGCGGCCGTCGTCCCCTATCAGGACGTTCTCCGGCTTCATGTCGCGGTGCACGAACCCGGCGCGGTGCGCGGCGCCGAGGGCGGCGAGCACGGGCTCCAGGATGTCCAGGGCCGCGCGGGGGCGCAGGGCGCCGCGCTCGCGCAGGACGTCGCGGAGGGTGCAGCCCGCGATGTACTCCATCGCGAGATAGACGTACGCGCCGTCCGTGCCCTGGTCGAAGACCCCGACCACGTTCGGATGCGCCAGGCGGGCCACCGACTTGGCCTCGCGGATGAAACGCTCGACGAACGAGGTGTCGGCCGCGAGCGTGGGGTGCATCACCTTCAGCGCGAGCACGCGGTCGAGGCGGGTGTCCACGGCCCGGTAGACCGTGGCCATCCCGCCGACCGCGATCCGCCCGTCCACGCGATAACGGCCGTCGAGCACCTGCCCGACGAGGGGGTCCTTGAGGGTCGTGTCCACGGAGGGAGTCTACGAGGCCGCACCGACACCCCGGCCCCCTCGCCCGCCGGCCCTACGAGACTGCAGCGCAGCTGTGACCGTCCGGTGCCCTATGCCGGGCGGGGCGGCCGCGGGGACGGTTGCCGCGACCGCGGAACGTCAGAACGCCGGTCGTTCCGGGTCCAGGGCCGCCCGTCCCTCCGCGGGAGACGACGCCTCGGCGAAGTGGCGGCGGGGGATGCGGCCGCCCAAGTGGGCGAGGCGCCCCGCCAGGACGCCGTGGCGCATGGCCTCGGCCATGAGGACCGGCTCCTGGGCGCGCGTCACGGCCGACGCGAGCATCACGCCGGCGCAGCCCAGTTCCATGGCCTGCGCGGCGTCCGACGCGGTGCCGGCGCCGGCGTCCAGGATCACCGGCACGCGCGCGTGCTCCACGATGAGCTGGAAGTTGTGCGGGTTGCGGATGCCGAGCCCGGAGCCGATGGGGGAGCCGAGCGGCATGACGGCCGCGCAGCCCACGTCCTCCAGCTTCCGGGCGAGCACGGGATCGTCGTTGGTGTACGGCAGCACGGTGAAGCCGTCGTCGACGAGGGTCTCCGCGGCGTCGAGGAGCTCCACGGGATCGGGCAGCAGCGTGCGCTCGTCCGCGATGACCTCCAGCTTCACCAGGTCCGTGCCCAGCGCCTCGCGGGCCAGCCGCGCGGTCAGCACGGCCTCGCCCGCCGTGAAGCACCCGGCCGTGTTCGGCAGCACCCGGATGCCGAGCCGCTCCAGGACGGACAGCACGGACCCCCGCACACCGGGGTCGAGCCGCCGCATGGCGACGGTGGTCAGCTCCGTACCGGAGGCGACGAGGGACCGTTCCAGGATGTCCAGGCTCGGCGCACCCCCCGTACCCATGATCAGTCGCGACGACAGCGTGAGGCCGCCGATGACGAAAGGATCGTCCGCCATGTGCGTCAGCCTCCCTGGACGGCGGTGAGGATCTCGACGCGGTCGCCGTCGCCGAGCGCGGTGGTGGCCCACTGCGCGCGCGGGACGACGGTTTCGTTCAGCGCGGCGGCGACTCCGGAGGGCGCGGCGGTCAGTTGGGCGACGACGGTGTCGAGCGTGGTCCCGGCGGCCACGTCTCGTACCTCTCCGTTGACGGAGACGGCGAATACGGCGAAGGGCGTGGTCATGCGGACAGCTCCGTGAGGTGCTTCGAGGAGTTCAAGTGGGCTGACGTGAAGCGGCGTGGGGTGAACGCGGCCGCCTCGTCCGGCAGTTCGCCGGTGGTCAGGGCGTGCGCCATGACGTCCCCGGTGACGGGGGTCAGGAGGATGCCGTTGCGGTGGTGCCCGGTGGCGAGGTGCAGTCCGGCAAGGGCGGTCGGCCCGAGCAGCGGCGCGTTGTCGGGGGACCCGGGCCGCAGCCCGGCGCGCGTCTCCGTGAGGGGCAGCTCCGTGATGCCGGGTACGAGTTCGTGGGCGTCGCGAAGCAGCTCGTACACGCCGCCCGCGGTGACCGTCGTGTCCCAGCCCAGCTCCTCGCTGGTCGCGCCGACGACGAGCTCACCGCTGACCCGCGGCACCAGATAGACGTGGCTGCCGCGCACGACGGCCCGCACGGTGCGGCTCAGGAACGGCGCGTACCGTCGCGGCACCGTCAGCCGCAGCACCTGCCCCTTCACGGGCCTGACCGGCGCGGTCACCTCCTCGGGAACCCCCGCCAGCCGCCCGCTGAGGCTGCCCCCGGCGAGCACGGTCTGCCCGGCGGCCAGCGCGGTGCCGTCGGCGAGGACGACACCGGTGGCCCGGTCACGTACGACCGAAAGAGCCTGCGCCCACGCGCGCGTGAACCGCACCCCGGCCCGCTCGCAGGCCACGACGAGGGCGGCCGCGAGCCTGCGCGGGTCGACCTGGTGGTCGCCGTCGACGCGCAGTCCGCCACGTACCCCCGGAGCGAGCATCGGCTCGAGACGCCGGCACTCGCGGCCGTTCAGCCACTCCGAAGTGAGCCCCGAACGCACCTGGAGGGCGTGCAGATCGCGCAGATGCGCGCGGTCGTCGGCGTCGAGGGCGACGGCGAGCGTGCCGCACGCGCGGTAGCCGATGTCCTGGCCGCTCGCCTCCGTCAGCTCGGCGGCGAAGTCGGGATAGCGGCGCGCGGAGGCCAGGTTCAGGCCGAGCAGGGTCTGCTCGCCGTAGTGCAGCTCGGTGACGGCGGCCAGCATGCCCGCCGCGACCTGCGCGGCGCCGCCCCCCGGCTCGGGGTCCACGACGGTGACGGCGAGCCCCCGCTGCGCCGCCCGCCACGCGGTGACGAGCCCGATGACGCCGCCACCGACGACGAGAACGTCACAAGGCGGACCTTCTGGGGACCCTGCTGGGGACCCTTCCAGGGACGACGGTGCCGCTTCTGTCTTGCCATTCGTACGGGAACGCATGGGCGTCCAGCCCCTCCCTTCGCCGGCATGACCCGGATCAGGTTCGTACGGTCGGAGGCCGTCCAGCCTCCCTCTCAGCCCGGTGCGTCCGGGCTCCCGCGAGTGCTCTGCACCGTCAGCCTAGCCCGTCGCCCGGTGGCGAGTTAAGCCCGTCGTGCCCGCTGTCGGGGGCGCCGCCCTAGAGTTGATCGGGTGAGCGACGAGCAGAAGAGGGTGGCGGCGGGGCGGCGCGTGGTGATCGTCGGCGCCGGGATGGCCGGGGTGCAGTCCGCCGTGGCGCTGCGCGAGCAGGGGTTCATGGGCACGGTCACGCTGATCGGCGCGGAGCCCCATCAGCCGTACGACAGGCCGCCGCTGTCCAAGGCGGTGCTGCTCGGCAAGGCGGAGGGCTCGGCCTTCGACATCGACTTCGAGGCGCTCGGCATCGAACTGCGACTGGGTCTGGACGTCACCGGCGTCCGCCCCGCCGACCACGAACTGGACACCGAGGCGGGCCCGGTCGGGTACGAAAGCCTGGTCCTCGCGACCGGTGCCGAACCGATTCGGCTGCCCGGCTCCGACGGCGTCCCCGGCGTGCACCTGCTGCGCACCCTCGACGACGCCGAGCGGCTGCGCCCCGTCCTCGCCGAGCGGCACGACGTGGTGGTCGTCGGCGCGGGCTGGATCGGCGCGGAGTTCGCCACGGCGGCCCGGGACGCGGGCTGCTCCGTGACCGTGGTGGAGGCCGCCGACCGCCCGCTCGCGGGCGCGCTGCCCGCCGAGGTCGCGGCCCCGATGGCGGCCTGGTACGCGGACGCCGGGGCCGAACTGCGCACCCACGCGCGCGTGGAGCGCGTCGAGCCGGGCGCGGTGTTCCTCGACGACGGCACGCGGCTGCCCGCGGGCGCCGTCGTCGTCGGCATCGGCGCGCGGCCCGCGACGGCGTGGCTCGCGGGCTCCGGCATCGCGCTCGGCGCCCACCGCGAGGTCCTCGCCGACGAGCGGCTGCGCACGTCCGCGCCGGATGTGTACGCGGTCGGCGACTGCGCGTCCTTCCCTTCGGGGCGGTACGCGGAGCGGCTGCTCGTGCACCACTGGGACAACGCGGTCCAGGGTCCGCGCACGGTGGCGGCGAACATCATCGGCGAGAGCCCGGCGGTGTACGACCCCGTCCCGTACTTCTGGTCCGAGCAGTTCGGCCGCTTCGTCCAGTACGCGGGCCACCACGCACCCGGCGACGAACTGATCTGGCGCGGCGACCCCACGACCCCCGCCTGGACGGTCTGCTGGCTCCGTGACGGCGCCCTCACCGCCCTCCTGGCGGTGGGCCGCCCCCGCGACCTGGCCCAGTCCCGCAAACTCATCGAGTCCGCGACGCGCCTGGACCCGACGCTGACGGCGGACCCGGCGATCCCCCTGAAGCGCGCGGTCGCCGGCTGACCCTCCACCGCGTGGCGGCGGATGTTCCGGCTCACACCCCGGTTCCGGCCACCCCAAGGACCACAGGGGCCCACGTACCCCCCGGGGGCACAGAGGGGCGCACCGGCCCCCCACCCCGGCTTCCGGCCCCCGGCCAGAAATGGCACGCTTGATCCGTGACCGAGATTGACGCAAAGACCGATGCTCTCGTCCCCGCCTGGCTGCACCTCCCCGACATCGCAGAGATGCTCGACGTGGAGGTGACGCGCGTGCGCCAGCTGGTCAAGGAGGGCCAGCTCATCGCCGTGCGCCGCGGTGAGAACCGCACGCTCCAGGTGCCCGCCGCCTTCATCGACGGCGACAAGGTGGTCAAGGGCCTCGCAGGCACCCTGACGCTCCTCAGGGACGATGGTTTCACCGATGAAGAAGCGCTCGAGTGGCTCTTCACCCCTGACCCGACCCTGCCCGGCACCCCCGCGCAGGCCCTGAGCGAGAATCGCGGGACGGAGGTGAAGCGCCGCGCGCAGGCGCTCGCCGTCTGACCTGAAACAACCGTCCGGCGTACGGGCCGCACCCGCGGCCCGTACGCCACCGACACGGGGGGACCTCTCCATGGCCACCGACACGGCGGGCGCGTCCGCGCGCGCCCGGCTCGCCGACGCCCGCCTCTACCTGTGCGTGGACGCCCGCAAGCGCCAGGGGGACCTCCCGCAGTTCCTGGACGCCGTCCTCGCGGGCGGCGTCGACATCGTGCAGCTCCGTGACAAGGGCATGGAGGCCGCCGAGGAGCTGGCGCACCTGGAGGTCTTCGCCGAGGCCGCACGCCGGCACGGCAAGCTCCTCGCGGTGAACGACCGCGCCGACGTGGCCCACGCCGTCGGCGCCGACGTGCTGCACCTGGGCCAGGGCGACCTGCCCGTGCCCGCGGCCCGCGCCATCCTCGGCGCCACCAGCGAAGACGTCCTGGTCGGCCGCTCCACGCACGCCGAGCACGAGGTCGCGGCGGCCGCCGTCCAGGACGGCGTGGACTACTTCTGCACCGGCCCCTGCTGGCCGACGCCCACCAAGCCCGGCCGGCACGCCCCGGGCCTCGACCTGGTGCGTTACACGGCCTCCCTCGGCACCGACCGCCCCTGGTTCGCCATCGGCGGCATCGACGCGGGCAACCTGGACGAGGTCCTGGAAGCCGGCGCACGCCGGGTGGTCGTGGTCCGCGCACTCACCGAGGCGGACGACCCGGGCGCCGCCGCCGAGGACCTCGCCAAGCGGCTGCGTACGGCCTGACGGGCCCGCAGTCGGATACGTACACCCGTTTGAGCAACACCCCCATGGTGTCCGATGCGTGGACAACAAACCGACTAACGGGACAAATGACCAACGTGCGGTTGGGGGACCGCGCCAGCCTGGCTAACCTGCCGGTATGGCCCTAGGCACTGCTTCCACCAGGACTGACCGCGCACGGACCGTGCGCGACATGCTCGCGAGCGGCAAGACCACGTACTCCTTCGAGTTCTCGGCGCCGAAGACCCCCAAGGGCGAGCGGATCCTGTGGAACTCGCTGCGCAGGGTCGAGGCCGTCGCACCCAGCTTCGTCTCCGTGACGTACGGTGCCGGCGGCTCCACGCGCGCGGGCACGGTGCGCGAGACCGAGCAGATCGTCGCCGACTCGACGCTCACGCCGGTCGCCCACCTCACCGCCGTCGACCACTCCGTCGCCGAACTGCGCAACATCATCGGGCAGTACGCCGACGCCGGGATCCGCAACATGCTCGCGCTGCGCGGCGACCCGCCCGGCGACCCGATGGGCGAGTGGGTCAAACACCCCGAGGGGCTGACCTACGCCGCCGAATTGGTGCGGCTCATCAAGGAATCGGGCGACTTCTGCGTGGGCGTGGCCGCGTTCCCGGCGATGCATCCGCGCTCGTCGGACTGGGAGTCCGACGTCCAGCACTTCGTCGACAAGTGCCGCGCGGGCGCCGACTACGCGATCACCCAGATGTTCTTCCACGCGGAGGAGTACCTGCGCCTTCGCGACCGCGTCGAGGCGGCCGGCTGCGAGACGCCGATCATCCCGGAGATCATGCCGGTGACAAATGTGCGCCAGTTGGAGCGATTGCCGCAGCTCAGCAACGCGGACTTCCCGCCCGAACTGAAAGAGCGGATCCTCTCGGTCAAAGACGATCCCGCCGCTGTACGCTCCATTGGCATCGAGTTCGCGACGGAGTTCTGCGCGCGACTGCTCGCCGAGGGAGTGCCGGGGCTGCACTTCATCACCTTGAACAACTCCACGGCGACGCTGGAGATCTACGAAAATCTGGGCCTGCACCACCAGCAGGCCTGACCGGTCGTACCCCTGGGGCCGCGGCCGCAGGGGAGAGGGGCGTACATGGGCTGGACGGTCCTCTACATCGCGTTCGGCATCGTCGCGCTGTGGCTGCTCGGCGAGGTGCTGCTGCAGTACAAGGCGCGGCTGCGCTGGCGGCTGCTCGCCTTCGTCGGCTTCCTCGTGGTCGTCGTCGGTGTCCTGATGCCGTCGGTGGTGGTCATCGCCGTCGGCGCGATCGCGTTCGCGACGGGACAGACGTATGTGACGCTCTCGTTCCGGCGCGGCTTCTCCACGGGCTGGGCGCTCGGCGGTCAGCCGGGCGAGAGCAGGCGCCGCAAGGGCGCCCGCGGCGCGGCCCCTGACCCGACGCTCCAGGTCTCCGACCTCGAGTACGACGCGGCGCCCGAGCCGGGAGCGCCGCCCGTCCCGGACATCCTCGACCAGCACCACACCGGTCCCGGTGTGTACGCGCCCGAGCCCATGCCCGACGACACCGGGCAGTACGGCGTCTACAGCGACGCCGCGCACGCCGCGCCCCCCGCCGGTGACGGCTACGGCTTCGACAGCTACGCCGCGTACGACCCGCAGGACGGGCAGGCCCGGCAGGAGCAGCAGGACCCGCTGCACTTCGCCTACGGCGAGACCGGCGAGCAGCGGTACGCCGCCTACTCCGACCCGTACATCGGCACGCAGACCTATGGCGCGCAGCCCGGCTACGACACCTACGCCGATCCGTCGCCGTACGCGCCCTACGGGGGCGACACGTACGGCGGCGGCTACCAGGACACCCCGCCCGGCGGCGTCTGGGTCCCGCAGCAGCGCACGACGGACGCGGCGCCTCCGTACGGCGGCGATCTGCCGGGGGAACTCCCGCCCGAGCAGCCCGGCTATCCGCCGTTCCCGACCGGCGAGGTGCCGCAGCAGCCGGGGGACTCGTTCGGCTATGAGCCCGGGTTCAACGGGGAGCAGCAGTACCGGTATTGAGTCGGCGGTAGGGGCACGTCGTCATCGGGTGGGCGGGAGCCCTCCGGCTCATTGCGAGCCCTGGAACTCCGGTCCCTCCACGATGAGCCCCGCGACCAGCGCGCCGGACATGCCCGCGTGCGGCAGCCCGCCGCCGGGGTGCGACCAGCCGCCGACCGTGAACAGGCCCTCCACGCGCGCGCTGTTGCCCGGGTGCAGCCGTCGGCCGTCGGCCGCCGCGAGGGACGGCGCGGGCACGCTGCCGCCGTCGGCGCCGGTGGCCTCCGCGATGTCGGCGGGAGCGCGGACCTCGTGCCACAGGAGGCGGTCACGGAGGTCGGGTATCGCGCGCTCGGCGTGGGTGATCAGGCTTTCGGCCTGTACGGCCAAGGCCTCGCGTGATGCCTCGTCCGGGCTGTCGGGAGCCGCGGGCACGGTGGCGGTCAGCGTGACCGCTTCGTGGTCGGCGTCCGGCCTCGACGTGCTGTCGTCGGGCCGTGTCACCGTCACCGTGGCCGCCGAGGTGGGCCGCGTCGGCGTGGCGGGGCGGTCGCCGAACAGGCTGTCCAACTCCCTCGCGCGGTCCGTCGCGTGCACCACCGTCCTGTGCGGCGCTTCCTTGGGTCGCGCACCGCGCAGGGCGAGCAGGACGGTGAGGCGGCTTGGCAGGCCGGACTGCGGGGGGACCTCGTCCGCGCCGCGTGTGCCCGCTCCGGGCAGCAGGCGGGCCAGTACGTCCGGCGCGACACCCGCCACCACGAAGTCGGCGTCCACGACGGTCCCGTCCGCGAGCTCGACGCCCGCCGCGCGGCCGTCCTTCTCCACGATCCGTACGACCGCCGACGCGAACGCGAACTCGACCTTGCGCGCCAGGCACCGCTCGTACACCGCCGTCGCGAGGGCCCGCATGCCGCCGTGCGCCGCCCAGGTGCCGAACGTCTGCTCCATGTACGGCAGGACGGCGGCGCTTGCCGGGGCCGTGCGCGGGTCCAGGCCGCGGGCCAGCGCGAAGTGCTCCAGGAGTGCGGTCAGCCGGGGCTCGCCGCCCAGCTCGAAGGCGGCGATCTCGGCGAGCGTGGTCGCGCGGCGCTCGCGGCGCAGCAGGCGCTTCTCGGCGACCGAGGGGTAGGGCTCGCGCTCGGCGAGCACCCGCCAGTTCGGCCACAGGGGCTCTTCCAGGAGGGGGCGGCGGGTGCGGTCCCAGGCCTCCCGCGCGCGGTTCATGAACGCCGACCAGCGGGCGCCCGCGCCGGCGCCGAGCGTGGCGTCCAGGGCCTCGCCTACGCCCCCGCGCGAGGCGTTCGGCAGGTCCGTCGTCGTGCCGTCCGCGAAGACGTGGCGCACGGCAGGCTCGATCTGGGACAGCTCGACGCAGTCCTCCAGGGGCTGCTTGCCCGTCTTCACGAACAGATCGCGGTACACCGCGGGCAGGTGCAGCACGGACGGGCCCGTGTCGAAGCCGAAGCCGTCGCGCTCCACGCGGCCGAGCACGCCGCCGTACGTCGCCGCGCGCTCGTGCACCACCACCCGGTGGCCCGCGACGGCCAGCCGGGCGGCGGCCGTCATGGCGCCCATCCCGGCGCCGATCACCACAATCCGTGCCATGCCAGGGACTTTATCGGCCGCCACTGACAACGCCGTGGGTGCCCAGGTCAGAGCGGTGGACGGCCGGTTCTCGGTCCGGTTGCCGCCCGGCTCTCAGTCCGGTGGTCGTCCGCTTCTCGGTCCGGTTGCCGCCGCGAGCCGTCGTTCCTCCCTGCGCTGTGCCCTGCGCCGCAGGAACCGCCGGATCCGGTGCGCGAGGAACAGCAGCAGGACAAGGCCGCCGACCAGCAGCACCGCCGCGATGATCGCCGCGGCCTCGGGGTTGAACATCGCGAAGCTGACGATCCCGCCGACCCCGAGGTCCTCGGCGGTGCTCAGGACGAGGTTGCTGAACGGCTCGGGGGAGGTGTTGACCGCCATCCGCGTCCCGGCCTTCACGGCGTGGCTCGCGAGGGCCGTCGACCCGCCGACCGCGCCCGCCGCCACGTCCGACAGCGAACCGCTCTGCCCGGCGAGCAGCGCGCCCACCACGGCCCCCGACACCGGCCGGATGACGGTGTGCACGGCGTCCCACACCGAATCGACGTAAGGGATCTTGTCGGCGACCGCCTCACAGGCGAAGAGCACGCCCGCGGCGATCAGCACGCCGGGGCTCTGCAGCGACTCGGGGACCTCGTCGGACAGTCCCGTGGCCCCGAAGACACCGAGCAGCAGGATCACCGCGTAGGCGTTGATCCCGCTGGCCCAGCCACTGGTGAACACCAGGGGGAGTACGGACACGGAAGTGAGCGTAACCAGCGGGGACCATCGCGGCCTGGGCACCAGCGTCCAGATCGGTCGGCCCGGGGGTGAGCACTCAGGTCTGAGTATCCGTACCTAGAGACGGAGATGAGTACGCGCGCGGATGGGCCACGACGTGCGGGGACGACAGAGTTGGGGGCACGGAGAAGGGCGCGGCACCGGCACCGCCGACACGGGGCGGCGGAGCGGGGCGGCGCCCTTGGCCGCTCCTCCCGCCTGCCCGTGGCGGGAGCGAGGAACGGGGGCGACCGGGGGAAGACCACGGGGTCGCGCGGGGGAATGCAACAAGCGCCGGTCCGGCGGCCTGGAATCCCAGGCCGCCGGACCGGCGCCGCGCGGTGACCGTGAATCGGGTGCCGTGCGATGACCGCGAACATGCGGCCGCGCGGTGACTGCGAACGGGTGAACGGGTCCGGCCGGGTGGCCGGATCACTGCCTCTCGCCGCTCACCCTCCCCTGGAGCAGCCGCGACAGTGCCGCGTGCACGTCGTCCAGCGAGCGCTCCGGCTGGAAAGCCTGCCAGTCGAGCGCCGCCACCAGGACCATCCCGACGAGCGCGGCCGCCGTCAGCGGAATGTCGATGTCCTCGCTCAGCTCGCCGTTCGTCACGCCCGCGCGCAGGACGTCCTCGACGACCGCGACGGCCTGCTGGCGCACGACCATGAGCGTGGACTGCCAGGCACGGTTCGTGCGCCACAGCTCGGCCACGTACAGCTGGGTGAAGGCCGGGTAGCGGTCGATGAAGACGAGGCCCGCGCGGATCATCGCGTCCAGCGCGTCTACCTGGCGGCCGCCCTCCAGGGCGGCCTTGTCCGCGGCCTCCTTGAGGGAGGCGGTGAGCAGTCCCACGCCGTGCCGCAACAGCTCTTCGAAGAGGACTGATTTGCTGGCGAAGTTGTAGTAGACCGTGCCTTTCGCGACCCCCGCCCGCTCGGCGATCTCGTCAACTGTCGTGGCGGAGAACCCCTGTTCCGCGATGAGGGTGACGGCGGCTTCGTAGAGCTTCTGCCGGGTGGCCTCGCGCCGCGTGCTGCTCGAGCTGCTTTCCATGCTCTTGATTTTCACAGGTTCCGATCCGTTCACAGGCTCAGCTCCGGGTGCAGCCGGTCCAGAGTCCACACCTGCTTGCGGCGCGCGGAGACGGCGGTGAGCGCCAGCGCGCCCGCGGTGAACGCGAGCAGGACCGCGCACGCCGTCCACACCGGGCCGAGACCGCCGCCCGTGATGAGCCTGCGGAGGGCGTCGACGACGTAACTCATCGGCAGGTAGGGGTGGATCGCCTCGAAGAACTTCGGGCTCGTCTGCACCGGATACGTGCCGCCCGCCGACGTGAGCTGGAGCATCAGGACGGCGAGTACCAGGATCCGTCCGGCCGCCCCGAAGCGCGCGTTGAGCCACTGCACGATCGCCGCGAAGCATCCGGTCACCAGGACGAGGAAGCCGATCGTCCCGGCCGCCCGCTCCATCTGCAGCCCCAGACGCCAGTGCAGGACCGACATGAGCGCCCCCACCTGCAGCGCGCCGAGCGCGGCCACCGGAAGCCAGCCCGCGAGCGCGATCCGCCAGGCGGGGGCGCCCGCGGCGAGCGCGCGCCGGTTGAGCGGCTGGATCAGCATGTACGCCACCATCGCGCCGACCCACAGGGACAGCGGGATGAAGTACGGGGCGAAACCGGTGCCGTAGTTGGGCGCCTTGTGCAGCGACTGGGAGGCGAGCTGTACGGGGTCGGCCATGACGTCGGTGCGGCGGTCTCGGTCCTGCTTGTCGTAGTCGGGGATCTTCTTGACGCCGTCGTGCAGTCCGCCCGCCAACTCCTGGGAGCCGTCGGCCAGTTTGAACATGCCGCCGTCGAGGTCGTCGGCGCCCGTCTTCAGCTTGCCGACGCCGCTGTCCAGGTCCGTGGCGCCGGTCTGGGCCGTGCCGAGGCCCGTGTGCAGCTTCTTGGCGCCCGTGGCGACTTTCCCCGCGCCCTTGTTGAGCGCGTTGACGTCCCTGACGGTCTTCTCCAGGTTCTCGTCCAGGTGCGGGGCGCGGTCGGCGAGGCCGTCGGCCTTCTTCTGAAGGGTGGCGAGGTGCGTGTCGAGGCTCTTCAGGTCGCCGTTCTGGTCCTTGACGAGGGTGTCGACGTCCGTGGAGATGGCCGAGACGTCGGCCGCGACCTCCTTGGCCTTCTTCAGCTTCGGGCACAAGGCGGCGGGGGCGGCGGGGTCGGGGGTCCCTTGGCACTGCTCTTCGTAGAACGCGTTCAGGGCGGCCGATGCCTCCTTGGCCTCTGTGGCCGCCTTGGGGGCCCTCTTCACGAGGGTGGCCAGGTTGTGCCGTACCGCCCGGGAGGAGTCGGCGACGAGCCGGGCGGTGTCGCCGAGCACCTTGCCGTTGTCCTTCAGGTACGGCCGTACCTTGGCCGCGTCGCCGTTCACGCGGTCGGCCAGCTTCTGGGTGCCGTCCGCGACGCGGCGCGAGCCGTCCTCCAGGTCACCGGCGCCGGTGTGCAGCTTCTTGACGCCGGAGGCGAGGTCCCCGCTGCCGTCCTTGGCGTCCTTCAGGCCGTCGACGAGCTGCTTGGAGCCCTTCTTCGCCTTCCCGATGCCGCCTTCGAGCCGGTCCGCGCCCTTGGCGGCCTTCTGGGTCTTGCCGTGGATGTCGGAGAACGAGATGAAGATCTTGTCGAGCATGTTCCGCGACGCCTTCGTGGAGGCGGCCGTGCGCACCTCGGAGAAGACCGTCCGCGAGATCTGCCCGACGATGTAGTTGTTGGCGTCGTTCGTGCGCACCCGCAGGGCGCCCGTCTCCGGAGCGTCGCCCGAACTGGAGCCCACCCGCTGGCTGAAGTCGGACGGCATCGTCAGCGACAGGTAGTACGTGCCGTCCTCGACGCCCTCGCGGGCCTCGGCGGAGCTCACCTCGTGCCAGTCGAAGGTCTTGCTGTCGAGCAGCCGCTCGGCGATGCCGTCGCCCGCCGTGAGCTTCTTGCCGTCGACGGTCGCGCCCTTGTCGTCGTTCACGAGGGCCACGGGGATCTTGTCCAGGCGGCCGTACGGATCCCAGAAGGACCACAGGTACAGGGCGCCGTACAGCAGGGGCAGCAGCAGGAGCGCCACCAGGGCCGCGCGGGGCAGCCTGCCCCTGCCGAAACGCTTGAGCTCAAGCGCGGCGAGCTTCGGCGACCGCATCCGGCGTCTCCTTGTCGTCGTTTTCGTCTTCTTTGTTTTCGTCTTCTTCGGCGAGCCCGGCTGGCTCGGTGGGTTCGGCAGGCTCAGAGGGCTCGGCGGGTTCGCGGCTCTCGGAGACTCCTCCGGTGCGTACGACGACCGCCCCCTCAGGGGCCTCGCTGCACACGGCCACCACGGTGGTCCCGCGCTCGGCGACGGACCGCAACAGGGCCCAGGCCTCGTCCCGTTCGGCGTCCGAGAGCTTCAGGTCGGTGTCGTCGACGCCGAGGAGGCGTGGCCGGCCGATCAGTGCGAGCGCCACGGACAGCCGCAGCGCCTCGAGCCGGTCCAGGTCGCGCACCGAGGTCCGGGAGCCCTTGGGCAGCGCCTCGATGTCGAGCCCGGCGGCCCGCACCGCGGTGTCGACGCGCAGCCGGGACTCGGCGGCCCGCTCGGACCGCGGCCGCAGCAGCGCGCGCAGCGCGCCCTCGAACCGCCGCTCCAGGAGCGCGCGTTCGCGCAGGTGCTCGGCGACGGTCAGCGCGGGGTCCAGGTCGGTGACGCCGGGCACGGGCCCGAGCGCGCTGATGCCGCGCACCGCCGCGAGCTGCTTGGGCAGCCGGAAGCGGCCCACGGACGCCGTGCCCTCGGTGGCGCGCATGCGTCCCGTGAGCGCGAGCAGCAGACAGGTGCGGCCGGAGCCCGACGGGCCTTCGAGCGCGACGAGCGCGCCCGGCTCCGCCGTGATCCCGACCCCGCGGAACGCCCAGCCCCGCGGTCCCTTGAGGCCGAAGCCCGCCGCGCTGACGGCGGCGCCGTGCGGACCGTCCACGGTCCCCCCTCGTGTGGCGTCGCGGCGCGTCGTGTCGCGACGGTTTTTGAACTGACTGGTCAGTGCAAAAACTATCTCGAACCTTCGATCGAGGCAAAGGAGCAGGTCAGGGCCGATTGTCAGTGGCGTACTCCACGATGGGCACATACGGCCACTGCGCCGTCACACAGACGACAGGAGGTTCGTCATGGCCAGTACTCACGCCGCAGCCGCTCGCCGGCGCCGCGCCCCCGGCCCTGCCCCCTCACCGACCGGCCCCGCGAGCGACGTCCACCCGGTCATCCGCCGGGCCTCGGCCCCTCCCGCCGCCCTCGAACTGCTCGCCCAGGCCCGCGCCGGACTCGACGAGGCGGCGCACCTGGACACTCCGAACGAGCGCTACGCCACCGCCCACCTGGCCGCCCTGCGCACCGCCGCCGCGGTCCTCGCCGCCCGCGGCCGCCCCGAGCTCAGCCCACGCCGCAGGCAGCGCATCCGGAGCGCCTGGGAAGTGCTCCCCGAGATAGCCCCCGAACTGACCGAGTGGAGCGCCCTGTTCGCCTCCGGCGCCGCCCGCAGGGCCCGCGCCGAAGCGGGCATCGAGGGCGCCGCCAGCCTCCGTGACGCCGACGACCTGCTGCGCGACGTGGCGATGTTCCTGCGCCTGGTCGAGCGCATGCTCGTCCTCCAACCCGTGCTGCCCCAGCCGAGAAGGGAGCCGCCGGACGCGGGCTGACACCCGAGGGCCGACGCGCGCCCGGCCGGGGCCCCCGGCCGGCGCCCTCGGCCGGGGCGGAGGGATGACGGGGCACGGCCGTGAAGGCAATAAGGTGGGAGCGCCCGCACCCGAACAGCCCGCCGCAGATCAGGCGGAGCCGCGCCGAGGAGTCAACTGCCGTGTCGGACCCGATGCGCCCACGCGCTTCTCTCCGTACCGCCGTGGTCTGGGATGTCCTGAAAGACGCCCTGGATCGTCGAGTCAAGGCCACGGGACAGGAGCCCGAGGCCGCACCCGACGGCGGCGGTCTCGACGTGCTCGACACCGGCGGCGGCAGCGGCAACTTCGCCGTGCCCGTCGCCCGCCTCGGCCACCGCGTCACCGTCGTCGACCCCAGCCCGAACGCGCTGTTCGCGCTGGAGCGCCGCGCCGCCGAGGCCGGCGTCGCCGACCGCGTGCGCGGCGTGCAGGGCGACGTGCACGGCCTCTTCGACGTCGTCGAGCGCGGTGGGTACGACGCGGTGCTGTGCCACGGCGTCCTGGAGTACGTGGACGACCCGGCCGAAGGCATGCGGAACGTCGTCAGCGCGCTGCGTCCCGGCGGAGTCGTGAGCCTGCTCGCCGCGGGCCTCGGCGGCGCCGTCCTGGCCCGCGCCCTCGCCGGGCACTTCAGCGAGGCCCACCGGGCCCTCGACGACCCGGCCGGGCGCTGGGGCGAGGGCGACCCCGTGCCGCGCCGCTTCACGGCCGAGCAGCTCACCGAGCTGGCCCAGGACGCGGGCCTGCGCGTCGGCGCCGTGCACGGCGTGCGGGTCTTCGCCGACCTGGTCCCCGGCGTCCTCGTGGACACCGAGCCGGGCGCTCTGGAGGCGCTGCTCAAGCTGGAGGCCGCCGCCGCCGAGCTGTCCGCCTTCCACTCCGTGGCCACACAGCTGCACGTGCTCGGTGAGACGTCCGGGACGGCAGAGGGCACCGCGACCGCCGAGGCCTGAGCGCCGGCGGACCCGTGGGACGCGTGTGGCAGGTGGGACCGGCTCGCTGATCAGGGACGCAGCCGCACATGGAGTACGCCACAGGCCCCCCGAACGGGCTACCGGCGCCGTATGATCGAGGGACACCGTCCGGCATGACGGACCGGCCGCTGGGGAATGCAGGCTTCAGCGAGCCGGAGCGACCTGGCGGTCCGGTTTGGCGAAGTTGGCGCAGAGGGGCGGGTTTCACGGGGGCGATTCCCTGCCTATCCTGAAGGGGACCCCCCGGTCGCCCCGGCGACTGCACGATGAGGAGGACTCCGTGCCGCTCTCGGAGCACGAGCAGCGCATGCTCGAGCAGATGGAGCGAGCGCTGTACGCCGAAGATCCCAAGTTCGCGACAGCGCTTGAGGGAAGCGGGCTGCGTACGTACACCCGGAAGCGGGTCTACCAAGCGGTCGCGGGCTTCCTGGTGGGCATTGCCCTTCTCATGGCCGGAATGGTCGCCCAGCTGATCTGGGTGAGCGTGGTGGGCTTCCTCGTCATGCTGGGGTGTGCGGTGCTCGCAGTCACTGGTTGGCGCAAAGCGCCCAAGCCGGGTGAGCAGGCCCCCGGCACCGCCGCGGCCACGGCTCCCGGCGCGCCACCCGGCCGTCGGCATCAGGCCCGGCAGCGGCGCTCCATGATGGACCGCATCGAAGAGCGCTGGCAGCGCCGCAGGGACGAGCAGCAGGGCGGCCAGTAGCCCGTTCGGCCGCCGCGCCCCGTGCCCGACGCCTGGTGCCTCCGCGCCCGACGCCGGACGTCCGGGGAGCCCGGGATGTGACGCCCACGCACGCCCACGCACACGTACCCATGCGAGTGGGGGGTGACCGCCTCAGCGGTCACCCCCCACTCGCATGTCCGGCTCCGGCTCGCATGTCCGGGACGCCTGTGTCCGGGACCCACATCTCGGGAGACCCGCATCTCCGGGGACCCGAATATCCGGGTTTCCGGGGGACCCGAATATCCGGGCCCGCCCCAGGGCGGGCCCGGCCCTCAGCTCTCCTGCCGAGCCGGCCTCCGCAGTGCCGCCCACCGCTTGGCCGCCCACTGCGACCAGCGCGTGCTCAACGCCGACCAGCGGTCCGACACCGCCCACACCACCCGGGCGGCCGAACGCGGCGCGACGGTCGCCCGCAGCCGCGCCGAACGGCCGGCGGAGGCGCGCAGCCCGTCCCGCAGCCGACGCACATCGTCCCCCAGGCCCTGCGTGGGCTGCGGCCGTGGCGCGTAAAGGACCTGCTCCACCGCCGCCGCCACCCGGTGGACCGACTCCGCGGGGCCGGGACCGAGCTGCCCGACCCGGACGATCCTGGCGGCCGCCTTGCGCGGTGTCTGCGACTCGTCCGGCTCGATGCCGTGGTCCCAGGCGGTATCGGTGACTTCCAGCCACGCCGCCAGGGTCCGCGCCGCCGCGTCCGCCTGCGTGCGCCCGCCGCTCCCGAGCCGCACCGCGCGCACCCGCGCCCGCCACAGCATCGGCAACGACGGCACCAGCAGGACCACGAGCGCGAGCAGCGCCCCGCCGACGATCCAGCCGATCGGCGGACCGTCGTCGCCGGAACCGCCCGCGAGCTGCGGCATCGCACTCGCGCAGCCACCCTGCTGCTGCAGGTCGCGCGGGCAGTCCGAGGACTGCGAGGGTGTCGGCGACGGCGCCGACGACGAGGACGGCTCGGGCACGGCCGACTCTTCGGAGTCCTCGGACGGGGACTCCTCACGGGTGTAGTCGGGCACCGAGCCACGGTTCGGCGTCGGCTCGAAACGGGTCCAGCCCACACCCTCGAAGTACAGCTCGGGCCACGCGTGGGCGTCCCGCAGCCCCACCGACATCGTGCCGTTGGACTGCGCGGAACCCGGCGTGAAGCCCACCGCCACGCGCGCCGGAATCCCCAGCGTGCGGGCCATCGACGCCATCGCGAAGGAGAAGTGGACGCAGAAGCCCTCCTTCTGCTCCAGGAAGCGGGCGATCGCCGACGGACCGCTGCCCGCGCGGACCTGCGTGTTGTACGTGAAGCCGCCGTCGGAGGCGAACCAGTCCTGGAGCTTCACCGCGCGTTCGTAGTCGTTCGCCGCGCCCTCGGTTACCTCGCGCGCCGTGGACGACACCACCGACGGCAGCGAGTCCGGCACCTTGGTGAACTCACGGGCCAGCCCCGACGGCGCGGCGGGCGCGGCCGCGAGCTGCTCCGCGGTCGGCTCCACCACCAGGCTGTTCACGCTGTACTGCGCGCCGCGCGTGGTCTGGCCGCGGTCACCGACGACCGCGCGGCCCACCGGCTCGTACCGCCAGCGGCCGTCGATGCGGACCTGGCTGGCCGGATACGGCATCGGCAGCCAGTTCTGCGCGTAGCGGTCGTCCGCCGAGATGTTCGTCTGGATCTCCGTCCTGCGGACGGTCGGGGACAGGCCCGGCGGGTCCGGCAGGCGCGCGGGGACGTCGGTGATGTCCCGGACCGTGGTCTTCCAGGTGGTGCCGTCGAACTGGTCGAGCGAGACGATCCGCAGGTACATGTCCTGGGTGTTCTTGGCGTTCGTGCGGTACGAGATGACCTCGCGGTCCTCCGGCTGGTTCAGGCTGTCCTGGAGCGCGACCAGCGGGTTCACCGCGGAGATCGTGCCGCCCCCGTCGCCGTCGCCGCCCCCGGGCCCGCCCGAGCCGTCGAGCAGACCGCCGTCGAGCGCGGGCAGCGCGAGCGGCACCACCAGGGCGATGCCCAGGGCGACGGCGCCGATGCGGCGGCCCGTACGGACCGGGGCGATGGCGCCGCCGTCCGTCTCCAGGCCGCCCGACACAGGGCCGGGAGCGCGCGCCGCGCCGCCGAACACCCGGCCCCACTGCGAGAGCCGGTCCCTGCCCTCCGCGAGGAGCAGCAGCAGATAGCCCGCCGCGGCCAGCAGGAACCACAGCCACCCGGCGCCGTCCCCCGACAGGCCCGCCGCGACCGAGTACAGCGCGAGCAGCGGAAGCCCGGCCGGGGCCGCCGTACGGAACGTCACCGCGAGCGCGTCCACGACGAGGCCCACCACGAGCACGCCGCCGACCACCATCAGGCGGATGCCGTCGGTGAGCGGCGCCGGAATCGCGTACCGCCCGACGTCGTCGCCGCCCGCCTCCAGCAGCACGCTGAAGTGCCGGAAGACCTCCGGCCCCGGAAGCACACCGGCGAGCGCCTGCTCGCGCGCGAACACCAGCGTCAGGAGCAGCAGCGACACCAGGGCCTGCGCGGCCACCGTCACCGGCCGCGCCAGCGGCACCCGCCGCGCGAGCCCGCCCACCCCGCTCTGCAGCGCGAGCAGGATCGCCGCCTGGACGATCCAGCCCGACGTCTCGACGAGCGGCAGCAGCGCGCCCGACGCCATCAGCGTGGCACCGGCGGCACACAGCGCAAGCCGCGTACGCCCACTCATGAAGAACCCCCCGGGCTCACCGCGAAACGTCCCCTCAAGCCCCTCAAGCCCTTCATGCCCCTCATGACCAGCCCCCGGTCGTCGTCCCCGCCGTCGGCGCCGGCCCCGCGCTGGTGCGCAGGTGGTCCGCCTGCCGCCACAGGTCGACGAGCGCGACCCCCGGAGGGACCCCGACCGCCGTCCAGCCCGCCTCGTTCAACAGTCGCAGATGGTGCTCCGCGGCCGGGGACGTAGGAGTGCCCGGCCCTTGTGCCCAGGCCGCGCTGTCCAGGACGAAGGCGACCGCGGCACCGCTGCGCTGGCGCATCTTGGCGATGACTGTGGCCTGCTCGTCGTCCAGGTCGCCGAGGAAGGCCACCAGGAGGCCTTCGTTCCCGCCGCGCAGGACGTCGTACGCGCGTGAGAGCCCCGCGCTGTCCGAGTGGTCGATCACGGCGAGCGTGTCCATCATGAGCCCGGCGGCGTCCGCCGACTCCTGGCCGGCGCCCGCGAATCCGTCGCCGCCCTCACCGGGCAGCGAGTTGCCGGTGTCCGTCAACAGCCGTACCGAGAAGCCCCGTTCGAGCATGTGCACCAGCGCGGACGCCGTGCCCGACACGGCCCACTCGAAGGCCGAGTCCGGGCCCGCGCCCTGGAAGGCCACGGCCCTGGTGTCCAGGAGCACCGTGCAGCGCGAGCGCTGGGGCTGCTCCTCGCGGCGCACCATCAGCTCGCCGTAGCGCGCGGTGGAGCGCCAGTGGACGCGGCGCAGGTCGTCGCCGTAGCGGTAGCCGCGCGGGATCACGTCGTCCTCGCCGGCCAGGGCCAGCGAGCGGTGCCGTCCGTCGCCGTACCCCTTGGCCTCGCCCGTCAGCCGCACCGGCGGCAGCGCCTCCACGCGCGGGATGACGGTCAGGGTGTCGTACGTCGAGAAGGAGCGGGTCAGCTCGCACATGCCGAACGGGTCGGTCAGACGGAGCTGGAGCGGTCCCAGCGGGTAGCGGCCGCGCAGGTCCGAGCGCACGCGGTACGACACCTCGCGGCGGCCGCCCGCCTCGACCCGGTCGAGCACGAAGCGGGGGCGCGGACCGAGCACGTACGGCACCCGGTCCTGGAGCATCAGCAGGCCCGTGGGCAGCCGCGAGACGTTGTCCATCCGCAGGTGCACGCGGGCCTCCGAACCGGCGGGCACGCGCGCGGGGGAGAGCCGGCGGCTGCCCGCGACGCGATAGCGCGTGCGGTAGAGCACGGCCGCGCACACCAGCGGGAGCACCGCCAGGAGCAGGCCGACCCGGAGCAGGTCGCCCTGCCCGAGGACGTAGGCGCAGACGGCGGCGGCGATGCCCGCCGCGAAGAAGGACCGCCCCCGGGTGGTGAGGCCGGCGAGTGCCGTGCGCAGGCCGCCCCTGTCGTCCTCGCCGTCCGCCGGCGGCCCGCCCCCGGCCGCCATCACAGCCTCCGGGCGCCGGGCGGCTGCTGGCCGAAGAAGCCGCCGCCGGGCTGCTGGGCCGCCGGGACGGGGGTGCGCTGGAGGATCTCCAGGACGACCGACTCCGCCGTACGCCGGTTCAGCTGGGCCTGGGCCGTGGGCAGCAGGCGGTGCGCGAGGACCGCGACGGCCAAGGCCTGCACGTCGTCGGGCAGGGCGAAGTCACGGCCGCTCAGGGCGGCGGAGGCCTTGGCGGCGCGCAGCAGGTGCAGCGTCGCGCGCGGGGAGGCGCCCAGTCTCAGGTCCGGGTGGCTGCGGGTCGCCCCCACCAGATCGACCGCGTATCTACGCACTGCCTCGGCGACGTGGACCGTACGGACCGCGTCTATGAGCTTCACCATGTCGTGCGCGTGCGCCACCGGCTGGAGGTCGTCGAGCGGCGAGGCGCCACCGTGCACGTCCAGCATCTGCAGCTCGGCCTCCGGGCCCGGATAGCCGATCGAGACGCGGGCCATGAAGCGGTCGCGCTGTGCCTCGGGCAGCGGATACGTGCCCTCCATCTCCACCGGGTTCTGCGTGGCCACCACCATGAAGGGGCTGGGCAGTTCGTACGTCTGCCCGTCGATGGTGACCTGGCGCTCCTCCATGGACTCCAGGAGCGCGGACTGCGTCTTCGGAGACGCGCGGTTGATCTCGTCGCCGATCACGATCTGCGCGAAGATCGCTCCCGGCTTGAACTCGAAGTCACGGCGCTGCTGGTCCCAGATGGACACACCGGTGATGTCCGACGGCAGCAGGTCCGGCGTGAACTGGATACGCCGCACCGAGCAGTCGATGGACCGCGCCAGCGCCTTGGCGAGCATGGTCTTGCCCACGCCCGGCACATCCTCGATGAGCAGGTGCCCCTCCGCCAGGAGCACGGTCAGCGAAAGCCGTACGACCTCCGGCTTGCCCTCGATCACACCCTCGATCGACCTGCGGACACGCTCCGCGGTCGTGGTCAGATCTGTGAGGCTCGCTCGATCGTCATAGGTCGTCACCCGGCCCTCCTCGGCCCTTCCCCACGCTCGGCAAGGAGCACAGGTTCTTTCATTTCCCGGGCCGACGCTCGCGTGCGGACCGGCCCACCCCGAAACACGGACACCACGCGTGAATGGTTCAGCGCGACGCCACACACGCATTCTTGTTGGGCTTACCGGTTCGTGTCACTCGCCTGTGGATAACTGGCGGCGCTATGTCAGGTCTTGCCGCCTTTTGGGTACCGGAGATTGTCCGGTGCCCCGTATCCGGCGGTCACGCAGGGTCGATCTCCCGCAGGAGTCCCGTCTTCACGTCGAAGACGAAACCGCGGACGTCACCGGTCTCCACCAGGAAGGGGGAGGTCCGCACGCGCTGCATGGACTGGCGCACGTCCTGGTCGACGTCGCGGAACGACTCCACCGCCCACGTCGGCCGCTGCCCGACCTCGTCCTCCAGGTCCTGCCGGAACTCCTCGGTGAGGGACTCCAGGCCGCAGCCGGTGTGGTGGATGAGGACGACGCTGCGGGTGCCGAGCGCCCGCTGGCTGATGGTCAGGGAGCGGATCACGTCGTCGGTGACCACGCCGCCCGCGTTGCGGATCGTGTGGCAGTCGCCCAGCTCGAGGCCGAGGGCGTCGTGCAGGTCGAGACGGGCGTCCATGCATGCCACCACGGCGACGCGCAAGACGGGGCGGGCGTCCATGCCCGGATCGGTGAAGTCGGCGGCGTAACGCTCATTGGCGTCGACGAGACGGTCGGTGACCGTACCGCCCTCGCGCGCGCCGCCGGTGCGTATGGCGCCTTCGGGACCTGTGGGGAGTGATGCGGAAGTCGTCATGACTATGAAGGTAGTGGTCACGGGCTGTACGGGCCTGCTGTGAGAGCGGACAAAGAACGTCATTGGGTGTTGTTGTGAGCTAACCCACAGGAGTGGCCGAGGCGCGTCCGAACAGGTGATGACGCGCGGACGACGCATGCCTGAAGGGCCGGGCCGCGCCGCGCAGGCCGGTTGATTGACCGCGAGACAGCGTGGACTAAAGTGACGCGAAGCGGGAGAGGAGTCCGCTTCCCGCTGGACCGTTCCGGAGATTTGGGATTTTCCCTAAGTCCCCCCACGTGCGCGACGCGTACGTACGGCTCGGCCTCCTCCCGCTCCCGGTCGGCCGACGCCCCTTCCCCGGCGCCGGCGGGTCGGATTCCCCTTCTTGAGCGGGCGGGGACCCGGCTGTGTGTACGTGGGCCGCGCCGGACCCTGAGAGGGTGCAGTGAGCTCTGCCCGACATGTCCCGGTGATGCTCCAGCGGTGCCTGGACCTGTTGGCCCCGGCGCTCGCGGAGCCGGGGGCGGTGGTCGTCGACTGCACCCTCGGGCTCGGCGGCCACAGCGAGGCACTGCTCGCCGCCTTCCCCTCGGCCCGCCTGATCGCCCTCGACCGCGACAAGGAAGCGCTGCGCCTGTCCGGCGAGCGGCTCGCCCCCTACGGCGACCGCGCCACCCTGGTGCACGCGGTCTACGACGAGCTGCCCGACGTACTGGAGCGGCTCGGCGTCCCGCGCGTGCAGGGCGTCCTGTTCGACCTCGGCGTCTCCTCCATGCAGCTCGACGAGGCCGACCGCGGCTTCGCCTACGCCCAGGACGCCCCTCTGGACATGCGCATGGACCAGACGACCGGGATGAGCGCCGCCGAGGTCCTCAACACCTACCCGGCCGGCGAACTGGTGCGGATCCTGCGGCAGTACGGCGAGGAGAAGCAGGCCAAGCGGATCGTGTCCGCCGTCGTGCGCGAGCGCGACAAGGAGCCGTTCAGCAACAGCGCCCGGCTCGTCGAGCTGATCCGCGACGCCCTCCCGCAGGCCGCCAAGCGCACCGGCGGCAACCCGGCCAAGCGCACCTTCCAGGCCCTGCGCATCGAGGTCAACGGCGAGCTGAGCGTCCTGGAGCGGGCCGTCCCGGCCGCAGTGAAGACGCTTGCCGTGGGCGGCCGCATCGCCGTCCTGTCGTACCACTCGCTGGAGGACCGCCTGGTCAAGCAGGTCCTCGCGGCGGGCGCCGCCACCACTGCGCCCCCCGGCCTGCCCGTCGTGCCCGAGCAGTACCAGCCGCGCCTCAAGCTCCTCACGCGCGGCGCCGAGCTGCCCACCGAGGAAGAGATCGCCGAGAACCGCCGGGCCGCCCCGGCACGGCTGCGAGGTGCGCAGCGCATTCGCGAGGAAGCCCTGTGAGGGGCGTCGTCCGGCAGGAAGCCACGTGAGCGGTCTCCCCGGAGAGGCCCCATGAGCCGCGTCCGCGAGGAGGCCGCATGAGCAAGAAGCCCGAGCTGCGGGGGAGGGCCGCGCGCCTCGCGCGGCTGCTGCCCGCGGGCCCGAGCCAAGCCGCACGCACCCCCTTCGTGCTCCTGGTCGTCCTGCTCCTGGGCGGTGGCCTGATCACGCTCCTGATCCTCAACTCCTCGCTCAACGAGGGCTCCTTCCAGCTCAGCAAGCTGAAGAAGGAGACACAGGAGCTGACCGACGAGGAGCAGCAGCTCCAGAAGGACGTCGACGAGTACGCCGCCCCGGACGCCCTGCAGCGCCGCGCCCGCGAACTCGGCATGGTCCCCGGCGGCGACCCCGCCTTCCTCAACCCCGACGGCACCGTCCGCGGCGTCCCCGGCGCCGCCCCCGGCAGCTTCACCGTCCGCCAGTCCGCGGCGCGCCCGCCCGCCCCCGCACCGACGGTCCC
>NZ_BMNG01000023.1:40965-108956 GCF_014646335.1 Streptomyces lasiicapitis | reverse complement strand
GACCCTGTGGGAGAGTAGGACGCCGCCGAACTTAACTTGATAAAGCCGTATCCCCCGAGTTTCTACTCGGGGGATACGGCTTTTTTGTTTTTATGGTGGCTCGCCACCCCTCTGCACAGCCGTCTGACAACTGACGGTAAGGTCAGGGGGCATCATTGGCTCGTTTCCACACAGGAGGCCCCCGGGTGGAGGTCCAGGAGACCCGCGTCCAGACGGACCGGGTCCTCACCATCCCGAACATCCTCAGCATGGCGCGTCTCGTCGGCGTGCCCCTCTTCCTGTGGCTCATCCTCCGACCGGAGTTCGGCGGGCCGAAGAGCGACGGCTGGGCGCTGCTCGTGCTCGCGCTGAGCGGAGTCAGCGACTACCTCGACGGCAAGCTCGCGCGCCGGTGGAATCAGATCAGCAGCCTCGGCCGGCTCCTCGACCCGGCGGCCGACCGGCTCTATATTCTCTCCACGCTGGTCGGCCTGACCTGGCGCGAGATTCTGCCGCTCTGGCTGACCGCGGCGCTACTGCTGCGCGAGCTGGTTCTGCTGGTGATGGTCTGGATCCTCCGACGCCACGGCTATCCGCCGCCGCAGGTGAACTTCCTCGGCAAGGCCGCCACCTTCAACCTGATGTACGCATTTCCACTGCTACTGCTCAGTGACGGAACTGGCTGGATCCATACACTCGCTGCTATTTTCGGATGGGCGTTCGCCGGATGGGGTACAACGCTGTACTGGTGGGCAGGGATCCTCTATGTGGTTCAGGTCCGCCGACTTGTCAAGGCGGATGCCAAGGCCGATTGAGCGTGCCGATATGGCAGCTGTTGAGGCTCGAAGGCCCGTAACTGACTGAACGGGCCAATCCTGGCGGGCTGAGTCGGCAAGATCGTCGTCTATCAAGGAGGACGTTTCCGACATGAAGGCCGTCGTGATGGCCGGGGGCGAAGGCACACGCCTGCGCCCCATGACCTCCAGCATGCCCAAGCCGCTCCTACCGGTGGCCAATCGGCCGATCATGGAGCATGTGCTGCGTCTGCTGAAGAGGCATGGGCTCACCGAGACCGTAGTGACAGTCCAGTTCCTGGCGTCACTCGTCAAGAACTATTTCGGCGACGGTGAAGAGCTCGGAATGGAGCTCACGTATGCCAATGAGGAGAAGCCACTCGGCACCGCCGGTAGCGTGAAGAACGCCGAAGAGGCCCTGAAGGACGATGCCTTTGTCGTCATCTCCGGTGACGCCCTGACCGACTTCGACCTCACCGACCTGATCCGCTTTCACAAGGAGAAGGGCGCGCTTGTCACCGTCTGTCTGACACGCGTCCCCAATCCGCTGGAATTCGGCATCACCATCGTCGACGAAGAAGGCAAGGTCGAGCGCTTCCTGGAGAAGCCGACCTGGGGCCAGGTCTTTTCCGACACGGTGAACACGGGCATCTACGTCATGGAGCCCGAGGTCTTCGACTATGTCGAAGCCGATGTGCCCGTCGACTGGTCAGGCGATGTCTTCCCCCAGCTCATGAAGGAAGGCAAGCCCATCTACGGGTACGTCGCCGAGGGCTACTGGGAAGACGTCGGCACGCACGAGAGCTATGTGAAGGCCCAGGCAGACGTGCTGGAAGGCAAGGTCGAGGTCGAACTCGACGGCTTTGAAATCTCGCCCGGAGTGTGGGTCGCCGAAGGCGCCGAAGTGCATCCCGACGCCGTGCTCCGCGGACCGCTGTACGTCGGTGACTACGCCAAGATCGAAGCGGATGTCGAGATCCGTGAGCACACCGTCATCGGCTCGAACGTGGTCGTGAAGAGCGGGGCCTTCCTGCACAAGGCGGTTGTCCACGACAACGTCTACATCGGGCAGCACAGCAATTTGCGGGGCTGCGTCGTCGGCAAGAACACCGACATCATGCGGGCCGCCCGGATCGAGGACGGTGCTGTCATCGGCGACGAGTGCCTCGTCGGCGAAGAATCGATCATTCAGGGCAATGTGCGGGTCTATCCGTTCAAGACGATCGAGGCCGGCGCGTTCGTCAACACCTCGGTCATCTGGGAGTCTCGCGGGCAGGCGCACCTCTTCGGAGCGCGCGGTGTGTCCGGCATCCTGAACGTGGAGATCACACCGGAACTCGCCGTGCGCCTCGCCGGGGCGTACGCCACCACGCTCAAGAAGGGCTCGACCGTCACCACGGCGCGAGACCACTCCCGTGGCGCCCGGGCACTGAAGCGCGCGGTGATCTCCGCGCTCCAGGCCAGCGCCATCGACGTACGCGATCTGGAGAACGTGCCGCTGCCCGTCGCCCGACAGCAGACGGCGCGGGGCAGCGCCGGCGGCATCATGATCCGTACGACGACGGGGGTGCCGGACTCGGTCGACATCATGTTCTTCGACGGGAACGGAGCGGATCTCTCGCAGGCGAGCCAGCGCAAGCTCGACCGGGTCTACGCGCGGCAGGAGTACCGGCGAGCCTTTCCGGGGGAGATCGGTGACCTGCACTTCCCCTCCAGCGTCTTCGACTCCTACACCGGGTCGTTGCTGCGGAACGTCGACACGACCGGGATCGCCGAGTCGGAGCTCAAGGTCGTCGTCGACGCGTCCAACGGCAGCGCCGGGCTCGTACTGCCCAGCCTTCTCGGGAAGCTCGGGGTCGACGCGCTGACGATCAACCCCGGGCTCGACGAGTCGCGGCCCACCGAGTCGGCCGACGCGCGCCGGTCCGGGCTGATGCGCCTCGGAGAGATCGTGGCGTCGGCGCGGGCGGCCTTCGGGGTGCGCTTCGACCCTGTGGGCGAGCGTCTTTCGCTCGTCGACGAGAAGGGGCGGATCGTCGAGGACGATCGGGCCCTGCTGGTCATGCTCGATTTGGTGGCCGCGGAGCGGCGCAGCGGGCGGGTGGCGCTGCCGGTGACGACGACACGCATCGCCGAGCAGGTCGCCGCGTATCACGGCACTCAGGTGGACTGGACGACCACGTCGCCGGACGATCTGACGCGGGTGGGGCGCGGCGATTCGACGATCTTCGGCGGGGACGGGCGCGGCGGGTTCATCGTGCCGGAGTTCAGCAGCGTCTTCGACGGTACGGCTGCCTTCGTACGGCTCATCGGGCTCGTGGCGCGTACGCAGCTCACGCTGAGCCAGATCGACGCGCGGATTCCGCGTGCGCACGTGCAGCGGCGTGACCTGGCCACTCCGTGGGCCGTGAAGGGGCTCGTGATGCGGCATGTCGTGGAGGCCGCGGGCGACCGGTCCGTGGACACGACGGACGGCGTGCGGGTCGTGGAGGCCGACGGGCGGTGGGTGCTCGTGCTGCCCGACCCGGCTGAGGCCGTGACGCATCTGTGGGCGGAAGGGCCCGACGACGCGTCGGCCCAGGCGCTGCTCGACGAGTGGGCGGCCGTGGTGGACAGCGCCGGGCACTGATGGCGCAAATGTGCCGGACAGCACCCGTAAGTGGCGCTGTCCGGCACGTCGGTGGGGCCATTCGGAGGTAGCGCCCGCGACGTGCGACGATGTGCGGCATGCCGCAGCAGCCCCCCGATCGGAGCACCGTCACGCGCCCCCGGCGCCCGGACGCCTCCATGTCGCTGCTCACCACGGTCATGGACCACAGCCTCGACGAGGGGTATGCGGAAGCCGCCGCGCGCAAGAGGGAAACCGGCACAGGTGGAGTCCCCAAGACGCTGCGGGCCAAACTGGGGCTCGCGGTCGGTCTGGTGCTCGCCGCGCTCGTGGTGACCGTGGGCGCTGCGCAGGCGCGGATAGCGGCGCCGGAGCTGGCCAAGGAGCGCTCCGAGCTGATCGACCGGGTCGAGTCGGCGACGGCGGACGCGGACAAGCTCGAGGACGAGGTCGACGACCTTCGCGGTGATGTGAGCGCGCGCCAGCGGGCCGCGCTCAAGAAGCACGGCGGCGGCCAGGCCGAGTTGGTGTCGCTGCTGTCCGGCGCCACCGAGGTGCACGGGCCGGGCGTGAAGCTCGTGGTCGACGACAAGAAAGAAGCCGACCAGGGCGGCGGCGGTCCCCGGGAGAGCTCGGGGTTCTCCGACACCGGCCGGGTGCGCGACCGCGACATGCAGCGCGTCGTGAACGGCCTGTGGGAGTCGGGCGCCGAAGCCATCGCGATCAACGATCAGCGGCTCACCGCGCTGTCGGCGATCAGGGCGGCCGGTGACGCGATACTGGTCGACAACAAGCCGCTGGTGCCGCCGTATACGGTGCTCGCGGTGGGCGACGGCCAGAAGCTGAGCACCAGGTTCCAGAACAGCCGCGACGGCCAGTATCTGCATGCCCTGCACGAGAACTTCGGCATCCGGACCAGCATTTCCCCGGTGGACGACGTCCGGCTGCCGGCCGCGCCCAGTGTGACCGTACGTACAGCAGAGCCGAAGGCAGGAAAGGGCACAACGTGATCGCCGTACTGGGCCTCGTCGTGGGAGTCGTGGCCGGATTGCTGGTTCGGCCCGAAGTCCCGGCGGTGGTCGAGCCGTATCTCCCGATCGCCGTGGTGGCCGCGCTCGACGCGGTGTTCGGCGGTCTGCGCGCGATGCTCGACGGCATCTTCGACGACAAGGTCTTCGTGGTGTCGTTCCTGTCGAACGTGGTGGTGGCCGCACTCATCGTCTTCCTCGGCGACAAGCTGGGCGTGGGCGCCCAGCTCTCCACGGGCGTCGTCGTGGTCCTCGGCATCCGGATCTTCTCCAACGCCGCGGCGATCCGCCGCCATGTCTTCCGGGCGTGACACCGATGAATCCCATGAACCCCGGTGACGGGGGCGGTACGCCGGAGGACGGTCGGCGCAGGGAACTGCCCGCCGAGGTCCCGGCGACGCCCCGGACGCCCGACGACGGGGCGAAGGCCGAGCGGAGCGAGGAAAAGGCCGGGCTCGGCAAGGGCAAGTCCCTGACCGGCCGTCAACGGCTCGTCAAGGGGCTGTGGCCGCCGCGGCTGACCCGCGCTCAACTCATCGTCGCCCTGCTCCTGTTCGTCCTCGGCCTCGGACTCGCCATCCAGGTGCGGTCCACCAACGACAGCAGCGCGCTGCGCGGCGCACGTCAAGAAGATCTCGTACGCATCCTCGATGAACTGGATGACCGTACTCAGCGTCTGGAAGATGAGAAGCGGCGTCTGGAGGACCAGCGCACCGGTCTCGAGAGCAGCTCGGACCAGGCCGAGGAGGCCCGCAAGCAGACCGCCGAGAGGGAACGGCAACTCGGCATTCTCGCGGGCACCGTGGCGGCGCAGGGTCCTGGCATCACGCTGACGATCGACGACAAGAAGGGGACGGTGGAAGCTGACATGCTGCTCGACGCCATCCAGGAACTGCGCGCCGCCGGCGCGGAGGCCATCCAGGTGAATGACGTCAGGGTGGTGGCCAGTACCCACCTGTCGGATGCGACGGGGGGTGGTGTGCGCGTGGACGGCCGGAAGGTCGCGGCGCCCTACCGCTTCAAGGTGATCGGCAAGCCGCAGGACCTGGAACCGGCGCTGAACATCCCTGGCGGAGTGGTGCAGACTCTGGAGAAGGAGCAGGCCACGGTCACTGTCGCACGTACGGAGAAGATCGTCGTGGATGCCTTGCGACCGGCGAAGCAGCCTGACTACGCTCAGTCGTCCTCCCAGTGAGGCGGGGGCGCATGGGGGTCGCCGGTCCAGGGCATGAGGTTGCGGGGGGTCGGCGCACCGCAGACGGGGTGCGTGGTGGAAACTGTTTGGCGGCCACAGACGTTGTGAGGATGTCCGTGGTTTCGCTGTACGACGGTGTGTGCAATCAGGGTTCGTCCTGCCCCACGGGCGGGTCTGTTTCGGTCAAGGGGAATCGCCCGTGAAGTTGTTTGCGAAGTTGTTCGGCAAGAGCGCACGTGAAGACGCCCGTCATCGTGCGCCGCGCGCTGGAGACGTGCCCGAGACACAGGTGGGCGAGCGCCCGCTGTTCCGGGACCAGGTCGGTGGAGACATTTCGGGCGGACAGGGCGCGTCGTCTGTTGACCCTGCCACTTCCGGACGCATAGGTTTCGGGGAACCGTCAACCTCAAGTACGGGTGGAGGGTTTACGCCCGATCCGTACGCGTCCAATGCCCCTGGGGGGCAGCCGCGGCAGGAGGATCCGTCCATGTCGGCCCTGGTGTGTACGAGGTGCGGGAACCGCAACGCGCAGGCGAGCCGGTTCTGTTCCAACTGCGGTGCGCCGCTGCGGGCCGGAGCGGTCCCTGAGCGTCCGTCCGAAACCACTTCGACGATCTCCATCTCCGGTCTTGAGGCCTACGACGCCGAGGTCACGGGGCAGACGCCGTCTCCGGCGCTCTCGCCCGAGGCCCAGGCGGCCGTCGACGCGCTGCCGCTCGGCTCGGCGCTCCTCGTGGTGCGGCGCGGTCCGAACTCGGGCAGCCGCTTCCTCCTGGACGGCGAACTGACGACGGCGGGGCGCCACCCGCAGAGCGACATCTTCCTGGACGACGTGACCGTGTCGCGCCGCCACGTGGAGTTCCGTCGCCTCGGGGACGGCTCCTTCACCGTCGCCGACGTGGGCAGCCTCAACGGCACGTATGTGAACCGGGAGCGGATCGACTCCGTCGCCCTGTCCAACGGTGACGAGGTGCAGATCGGCAAGTACCGGCTGGTCTTCTACGCGAGCCAGCGGGGCATCTGACCCGTCAGGAAGGTCCATGCTGCACACACAGAGGGGCGGTGCCGGAAGCGGCACCGCCGCCGCGGACCATCGGCTGATGAGCATCGGCACCGTGCTGAACGTGCTGCGTGACGAGTTTCCCGAGGTCACGATCTCCAAGATCAGGTTCTTGGAGTCCGAGGGGCTCATCGAGCCGCAGCGCACGCCGTCCGGCTATCGCAAGTTCAGCCCGGAGGACGTCGAGCGGCTAGCCCAGGTCCTGCGGATGCAGCGCGACCACTACCTGCCGCTCAAGGTGATCCGCGAGCAGCTGGACGCCTCGCAGGGCGGGGAGGCTCCCGCCCTGCCCCTGCCCGGACAGCAGACCGAGTCGCCGGCCGACGGCGAGCCCGTCGACGCCGACGAGGAACGCACGGCGGCACGTCTGGGGCGGGACGCCCTGCTGGCCGCCGCCGAGGCCGACGAGCGCCAGCTCGCCGAGTGGGAGACGTACGGCCTGGTCACACCCCAGGCGGACGGCAGCTACGACGCGGACGCGGTGACGGTCGCCGCCCTCGTGGTCGAACTCGGACGATTCGGTATCGAACCCCGCCATCTGCGGGCCATGAAAGCGGCCGCCGACCGCGAGGCGGGGCTCGTCGACCAGGTCGTCGCGCCGCTGCGCAGGCACCGCAATCCGCAGACCAGGACCCATGCGGAGGCCCGCACGAGGGAGCTCGCGGGGCTCACGGGCAGGCTGCACGCGGCGCTCGTGCACAGTGCGCTGGGCGTCCGGGTGCGCTGACTCGATGGGTGCCCGACTACCCAAACCGGCCGGGCACGTCCTAGGGTTGCTGTGTGAACGAGCTCGACGTCGTAGGTGTCCGGGTCGAAATGCCCTCCAACCAGCCGATCGTGCTCCTGCGTGAAGTGGGAGGCGACCGGTACCTCCCCATCTGGATCGGACCAGGGGAGGCGACCGCCATCGCCTTCGCACAGCAGGGCATGGCGCCCGCACGGCCGCTGACGCACGACCTGTTCAAGGACGTGCTGGAGGCCGTGGGCCAGGAGCTCACCGAAGTACGCATCACCGACCTGAGGGAAGGCGTGTTCTACGCCGAGCTGGTCTTCGCCAGCGGGGTCGAGGTGAGCGCGCGCCCGTCCGACGCCATAGCGCTGGCGCTGCGCACCGGAACGCCGATCTTCGGCAGCGACGGGGTGCTCGACGACGCCGGGATCGCCATTCCGGACGAGCAGGAGGACGAGGTGGAGAAGTTCCGCGAGTTCCTCGACCAGATCTCGCCCGAGGACTTCGGCACCAACAGCCAGTGAGCCGCAGCCCGTGAGCCGCTGCGTGCCGGGCTCGAGGCCCGCAGTGAGCTAGTGGCCAGTGAGTCGCCGTCGGCCGTCCGCCGGCAGTCAGTGTTCGCCGTCGTTCAGCCGGTGAGCCCCTTCCGGGAGGCCGTCCCCGGATCATTCGGCTAGCCTTTCCCCGCAGCGTGGGAGGGGAAACCACTCGCAGGGTGATTATCACTCGGCGTGCCGAGTGTGGCGTTCGTTGACGAGCCCCTGGTGACTGCCTACCGTCGAGGAGGCAGGTCAAGGACGGAGGTCGGCGTGAGAAGCAGCGGCGACGGCACAGCGGTGGGCGGTCCGTACCCGCTTCACAGCAGCTCGGCCGATCACTCTCCGAAGCGCCCGGTGGCAGTGCCCGGCGACACCTCCGGACCGGAAGGTCAGGCGGAGGGTCCCGAGCAGGACCGGGTCGGATATCGGGGGCCCACGGCGTGCGCGGCCGCGGGCATTACGTACCGCCAATTGGACTACTGGGCGCGGACCGGGCTCGTCGAGCCCAGCGTGCGCGCGGCCGGTGGGTCCGGGACACAGCGGCTCTACAGCTTCCGTGACGTGGTCGTTCTGAAGATCGTGAAGCGGTTCCTCGACACCGGGGTCTCGCTGCAGAACATCCGCACCACGGTGCAGCACCTGCGGGACAGCGGTTTCCGGGATCTTGAGCGCACGACGCTGATGAGCGACGGAGCGACGGTCTACGAATGCACCTCGCCCAACGAGGTGCACGATCTGCTCCAGGGCGGGCAGGGGGTCTTCGGGATCGCCGTGGGCGTCGTCTGGCGTGACGTGGAGGCCGCGTTGTCGCAGCTCCACGGGGAGCGGATCGACACGGGGGAGACCTTGGTGGGGAACCATCCCGGCGACGAGCTGGCGAGACGGCGCAACCGGGCTGTCTGAGCCGCGCGACGGCGCGGCGGACGGCCGCGCTGAGGCCGGTGGTGTGACCTGCGGGTCTACCGGTGGCGGCAGGGGATTGTCAGTGGCTTAGGGCAGCATCGGAGATGTGAGAACCGCGCCGACGATTCTGCATCTCGACATGGATGCCTTTTACGCGTCCGCCGAGCAGGCGGCGAAGCCGAGCCTGCGCGGAAAAGCCGTGATCGTCGGCGGGCTCGGGCCGCGTGGAGTGGTGGCCACGGCCTCGTACGAGGCGCGTCGATTCGGGGTGCATTCGGCGATGCCCATGGGGCAGGCGCGACGCCTCGCACCGAACGCCGCGTATCTGGTGCCGCGATTCTCGTTCTACCGGGAGATCAGCGAGCAGGTGATGCGGCTGTTGCGGGAGCTTTCGCCGCTGGTGGAGCCGCTGAGCCTGGACGAGGCCTTCGTGGACCTGGAGGCGGGCGGCGTCGCGGACGACGAGGCGTCGGCGCGGGCCGTGGGGGAGCGGCTGCGGGCGGACATCCTGCGGGGCACGGGGCTGAGCGGGTCGGTGGGGCTCGCCGCGTCCAAGATGCTGGCGAAGATCGCCTCCGAGCAGGCCAAACCGGACGGCCTGCTGCTCATAAGACCCGGCACGGAGCGGGAGCTGCTCGGGCCCATGTCCGTGCGGACGCTGCCCGGCGTGGGGCCCGCGACCGGGGACCACCTGCGGCGGGCCGGGATCACCACCGTCGAGGAGCTCGCCGAGGCCGGCGAGGACGAGCTGGTGCGTCTCCTGGGAAAGGCCCACGGAGGGGCGCTGTACGCGATGGCGCTGGCGCGGGACGAGCGGCCCGTGGTGGCCGAGCGGGACACCAAGTCGGTGAGCGTCGAGGACACGTACGACGTGGACATCCACGACCGGGTGCGGGTCCGGATGGAGGTGGCGCGGCTGGCCGACCGGTGCGTGCAGCGGTTGCGGGCCGCGGGGCACTCGGGGCGGACGATCGTGCTGAAGGTGCGGCGGTTCGACTTCTCCACGCTGACGCGGTCCGAGACGCTGCGGGGGCCCACGGACGACCCCGGGGTGGTGCGGGAGGCGGCCGCGCGGCTGCTCGAGTCCGTGGACACGACGGGTGGGGTGCGGCTGCTGGGCGTGGGGGTCAGCGGGCTTGCGGACTACACGCAGGAGGACTTGTTCGCGCAGGCGCAGGCGCAGGCTGACGCCGATGCTCGGGCGGAGGTGGCGTCTGGAGTCGCGGGGGATGGCGGTGTCGCGGGGGACGGCGATGGGGTGGCGCCCGAGGGGGCTGTGGACGAGGGTGCGCGCGAGGGCGAGACCGGGAGCGGGGAGCCCGTTGCGTCGGCCGAGCGCCGGTGGCATGCGGGGCACGACGTGCGGCACGCGGTGTTCGGGGCGGGGTGGGTGCAGGGGAGCGGCGTGGGGCGGGTGACCGTGCGGTTCGAGACGCCGGGGTCGGCGCCGGGGCGGGTGCGGACGTTCCGTACGGACGATCCGGAGCTGGAGGCGGCGGAGCCGGTGCCGCTGGTGGAGGCCGTGGCCACGGTGGCGGCGGTTGCCACGGCAGCGGCGGAGGGGGTTGTGGAGGGCGTCTCACCTGGGGTGGAGGGTGGCGTGAGAGGCGCGGAGGCGGTGGTCGTGGCTGGTGGGGAGGCTGTCGTGCCTCTGCCTTCTGCGGGGGCGTCCGGCGGGCAGGGCAAGGGGCCGTCCGGCGGGTAGGCGGAGGGGGCGGGCGGGCACGGCTGAGGGCTTGGACGGGCGGGCGGCCGGGCGTGCCGTCGGGCGTGCGGCGGGCAGCGGTTCCAGGGGCACGTGGGCGGGCCGTGCAGTCGGCTCACGCATCAGAAAAGGGCCCCCCAAGTCGGGCCGGGCGGCGGGCAGCGGTTCCCGGAACACATGGGCGCCGTGCAGCCCGACTCGCGCATCAGGAGAGGCTGTCTCGAGCCCCGCTCACGTATCCGAGGAATTTGCCGTGTGGCCGAAGTCCACGTCCGGGGGCGGGGGTGGTGGGGCCAGGTCCAGGCCGTAGTGGCGGTAGAGCTGGAGTTCCTGTTCCGGGGACAGGTGGCGGCCCACGCCGAAGTCGGGGGCGTCCTTGATCAAGGAGCGTTCGAAGGGGACGCGCAGGGTGCCGTCCTTGACCAGTTCGGTGGGCTCCAGGGGTACGAAGGCATCCCTGCTGAACAGGCCCGTCCGTATCGCGGCCCACTCCGGGGCGCCGGTGGCGTCGTCGAGATAGACCTCGTCGACCGTGCCGATCTTGGCTCCGTTGCGGTCGAACGCCTTGCGGCCGATCAGGTTGCGCGGATCGATGTCGGTCTGCACGGGCCCTCCAACTGGTCGGAAGCCGTTCGTACTCGTCCAGCTCATCCAGATTTCACTCGTAATCACTACGAAAGAGCACATCGGGGCAGGCGGCCACTCGAGGGATCGGGCGCGGTCCTCGCTGGTAGGCTGGCAGACGGCTGTTGACCCCGTGCGGGAGAGCTCTTCGGTGGAAACGCCGGAGGCGCCGAAGGAGCAACTCCTCCCCGGAATCTCTCAGGCTCATGTACCGCACGGACGAGGTCACTCTGGAAAGCAGGGCGGGCGTCGGGCGGGCACGTTCGGAACCCTTCCTCACCGACGGTGAAAGCAGTGCTGCCCCCGGGCGGCGCTGTGAAGCTCTCAGGTTGAGATGACAGAGGGGGAGGCCGTCCGGGTACCCGCGCCGTGGTGCCCCTCGCAGGTCGTGTAAGACCAGGAGGCCTCCGCAATGACCGCCACCCCTCGTACTCCGCTCTCGCAGCTAGAGCAGGGCATCCCCTTCGAACAGCGGCACATCGGACCCGATGCAGAAGCCCGCGCCAAGATGCTCGCCCAGGTCGGGTACGGCTCCTTGGACGAGCTCACGGCCGCCGCGGTGCCGGATGTGATCAAGAACGCCGACGCCCTCGAGCTGCCCGGTGCGCGCACGGAGGCCGAGGTGCTCGCCGAGCTGCGTTCCCTCGCCGACCGCAACCAGGTCCTCGACTCGATGATCGGCCTCGGGTACTACGGCACGTTCACGCCGCCCGTGATCCTGCGGAACGTGATGGAGAACCCGGCCTGGTACACGGCGTACACGCCCTACCAGCCGGAGATCTCGCAGGGCCGCCTCGAAGCGCTCCTGAACTTCCAGACCGTCGTCGCCGACCTCACCGGACTGCCGACCTCCGGCGCCTCGCTGCTCGACGAGGGCACCGCCGCCGCCGAGGCCATGGCGCTCTCCCGGCGCATGGGCAAGGTCAAGGACGGTGTCTACCTGATCGACGCCGACGTACTGCCGCAGACCATCGCCGTGATCCAGACCCGCGCCGAGCCGACCGGCGTCGAGATCGTCGTCGCGGACCTGAGCGACGGCATCCCGGCCGACATCGCCGAGCGCGGTGTGGTCGGCGTGCTGCTCCAGTACCCGGGCGCCTCCGGAGCCGTACGCGACATCAAGCCGCTGATCGACCGGGCGCACGAGCTCGGAGCAATCGTTTCTGTGGCCGCCGACCTGCTGGCGCTCACGCTGCTCACCTCGCCCGGTGAGCTCGGCGCGGACATCGCCGTCGGCACCACGCAGCGCTTCGGCGTGCCCATGGGCTTCGGCGGCCCGCACGCCGGCTACATGGCGGTGCGCGAGAAGTTCGCCCGCAGCCTTCCCGGCCGCCTCGTCGGCGTGTCCGTCGACGCCGACGGCAACAAGGCCTACCGGCTCGCGCTGCAGACCCGTGAGCAGCACATCCGCCGCGAGAAGGCGACCAGCAACATCTGTACCGCGCAGGTGCTGCTCGCCGTCATGGCCGGGATGTACGCCGTCTACCACGGGCCCGAGGGCCTCAAGGCGATCGCCCGGCGCACCCACCGGTACGCGACGATCCTCGCCGCGGGCCTCAAGGCCGGGGGCGTCGAGGTCGTGCACGAGGGGTACTTCGACACGCTGACCGTGCGCGTGCCCGGCAAGGCCGCCGACGTCGTGACCGCGGCCCGCGAGGGCGGCGTCAACCTCCACCTCGTCGACGCCGACCAGGTGTCGTTCGCGTGCGACGAGACCACCACGCGGGCGCAACTGGCCGCCGTGTGGACGGCGTTCGGCATCGAGGCCGACGTGGAGGCGCTCGACGCGTCCGTCGCGGACACCCTGCCCGCCGGGCTGCTGCGTACCGACGAGTTCCTGGCGCACCCCGTCTTCCACCAGTACCGCTCCGAGACCGCGATGCTGCGCTACCTGCGCCGCCTCTCCGACCGTGACTACGCGCTCGACCGCGGCATGATCCCGCTGGGCTCCTGCACCATGAAGCTCAACGCGACCACGGAGATGGAGCCGGTCACCTGGCCCGAGTTCGGCCAGCTGCACCCCTTCGCGCCCGCCCAGCAGGCGCAGGGCTATCTGACGCTGATCCGTGAGCTGGAGGAGCGGCTCGCCGAGGTCACCGGCTACGACAAGGTGTCGCTGCAGCCCAACGCCGGTTCGCAGGGCGAGCTCGCCGGGCTGCTCGCGGTGCGCGGCTACCACCGCGCCAACGGCGACGACCAGCGCACCGTGTGCCTGATCCCGTCCTCCGCGCACGGCACCAACGCCGCCAGCGCCGTGATGGCCGGGATGAAGGTCGTCGTCGTGAAGACCGCGGACGACGGCGAGATCGACGTCGAGGACCTGCGCGCCAAGATCGAGCAGTACCGCGAGCAGCTCGCCGTCCTGATGATCACGTACCCGTCGACGCACGGCGTCTTCGAGGAGCACGTCGCCGACATCTGCGCGCAGGTGCACGAGGCCGGCGGCCAGGTCTACGTGGACGGCGCCAACCTCAACGCCCTGGTGGGCCTCGCCAAGCCGGGCCACTTCGGCGGCGACGTCTCGCACCTGAACCTGCACAAGACCTTCTGCATCCCGCACGGCGGCGGCGGACCCGGCGTCGGCCCGGTGGCCGTGCGCGGGCACCTCGCGCCGTACCTGCCCAACCACCCGCTGCAGCCCGCCGCGGGACCCGAGACGGGCGTCGGGCCCATCTCCGCGGCGCCGTGGGGCTCGGCCGGCATCCTGCCGATCTCCTGGGCGTACGTCCGCCTCATGGGCGGCGAGGGCCTCAAGCGGGCCACGCAGGTCGCCGTGCTCTCGGCGAACTACATCGCCAAGCGCCTTGAGCCGCACTTCCCGGTGCTCTACACCGGCCCCGGCGGGCTCGTGGCGCACGAGTGCATCATCGATCTGCGCCCGCTGAGCAAGTCCACAGGCGTCAGTGTCGATGACATCGCCAAGCGGCTCATCGACTACGGCTTCCACGCGCCGACCATGTCCTTCCCGGTCGCCGGCACGCTGATGATCGAGCCGACGGAGAGCGAGAACCTGGACGAGCTGGACCGTTTCTGCGAGGCGATGATCGCCATTCGCGGCGAGATCGAGAAGGTCGCGAGCGGCGCCTGGTCCGCCGACGACAACCCGCTGCGGAACGCCCCGCACACCGCCGCCGCGCTCGGCGGCGACTGGGAGCACGGCTACAGCCGCGAGGAGGCCGTCTTCCCGGCCGGTGTGGTGGCGGCGGACAAGTACTGGCCGCCGGTGCGCCGCATCGACCAGGCGTACGGGGACCGGAACCTGGTCTGCTCCTGCCCGCCGCTGGATGCGTACGAGGACTGATATCGCGGCAGCATGCGTGAAGCCGGCACCGATCGTGGGGTGCCGGCGGACATGAGTCAGGGCCGGTTCGGACAGTGCGTCCGGGCCGGCCCTTGGATTCGTGGTGGACGGCTCAGGCGGCCGTCATCACCTGGGTGGCGCCAAGCGGTCGGTGCGGGGCGATGATCTCCCCGTTCGGCAGCAGCTCACCGGTGTCCTCGAAGAGCAGGACGCCGTTGCACAGCAGGCTCCAGCCCTGTTCCGGGTGGTGTGCCACGAGGAACGCGGCTTCCCGGTCGGCGGATTCGGCTGTCGGACACGGTGGCTGGTGCTGGCACATGGATGGGTTCTTTCGCTGGGTCGTGATCGTGGTGAAGTCTGTTCCGCGGCTCGATGCGTTGGTCATGGCCGCTCCCCCGTTTTCGTCGGTCCGGTCCAGTGTTGCCCCACGAGCTCGATTCCGCAGGGATTTTGCTGCAGCGGTTCCTACTGCTTAATGACGTATCACCCGCCCGGACGGTTCAGCCCAACTTCCCTGTCCCTTCGGGTGGTTCGTGATGGCCGAAGTGGACTAGTCCGGATGGGCCCCGCGCGTCGGACACGGTCGTGCCCCGCGGCCCGGGCGGGGCGGCGGGGCACGAGAAGGCCGGGGTGGCCGAGGGGCCGGGTCAGGCGGGCGAGCCCAGGAGCGGTGCCGGGCTCAGGCGGTGGGTGAGCACGGGCAGCAGGTCGGCGGCGCGGTGCGGGCGGTGGGCCGCGATGCCGGGGGGTGCGGGGGCGAGCGGCACCAGGAGGTCGGCGGGGGCGAGCGCGCCGCTCGCGCCGTCGTCGGCGCAGTCGGCGTGCAGCCACAGCGTGAGCATGTAGAGCTCCGGCACCGAGAGGAGCCGGGGCTGATAGGCCTTGGGCATGGCCTCGGCGTGGCGCAGGGCCAGCTCGGAGGAGGTGATGTACGGGCCCTCGCAGAAGTGCGAGAAGGCCCAGCCGTCCGGGGTGAGCATGGTGTCCGCGGCCGCCACGGCGCCCTCGTCGCAGCGGATCAGGAAGCGCCAGCCGGTGAGCCTGGTCGGGGACGTGCCCGCCGCCGTGACGTGGTCCAACTCATGGACGGGCAGCGGCAGCTCCGGGCTCATGGGTCCCTGGGCGGCGCGCAGGGACGGGGTGCGGGACTCACGGACGGCGGTCGGGGAACCGAGGGCCGCGAGGACGCTGCGCAGGGCGGGCGCTGGAGCCGGGGGGACATGCAGGGGCATGGTGGGTCGCCTCTCTCATTCGACAGGCACAGTGGAGCGGGGGCAGGTGCGGACGGCGCTGTCAGCTCTGGGCCAGAGGGGCGGGGGCAGGGGGACCGCGAGCGCCAACTCTCTGCCTCAACCGCGGAGTTTATACGACCCGTGTTCAGGGGGTGTTTCAGCTAGCCGCTTCCCATATGACGGGCAAGTCGCTATTCGGTCGCCGTCCTGGGAGGTTTCTCCCGATTCCGGATCGCCTTCCGGGCGGTGGCCTCGGTATTTCCCGCGGCCGCGGTCGGCTGATTCTCGTCGGTTTTTTTCACCACAACCCCGGGACCGGAAACTGCGCCTTCCCTCATGCCCGGTGAATGTGCCGCGCGGCAACTCCGCCAAGGGTACTGCGCCATGGTCCGCGGCGGGGCGTTATGGATCACATCGGCTGGGCATCATCCCCCGTACACAGCGGCCGGGTCACCGGCAGCCCATCTGAGGAGGGAAGCTTCGATGGGGGAGAAGGTCGTGGCAGGAACGTTCGACCTGTCCGATCGCCACCAGTACCGGATCAAGCTCCGGCAGTGCCTGGACGGGCTCGGCCGGCTCCTCGAGGAGCAGCGCTTCGACCGGCCCAAGAATCTGATGGGACTGGAGATAGAGCTGAATCTGGCGGGGCCCGACGGCATGCCGAGAATGATGAATGCGGAAGTTCTCGAGCGTATCGCGAGCCGTGATTTCCAGACCGAGCTCGGAATGTTCAATCTGGAAGTGAACATTGCTCCGCACCGCTTGGGCGGACGCGTTCTCGACCGGCTTGCCGAAGAGCTGCGCACGGGCCTCGCCTATGCCCACCGGAAAGCGAACGAGGTGGACGCGGGCATCGTGATGATCGGCATTCTGCCGACGCTCTCGCGCCAGGACCTGGTCTCCGCGAACCTCTCCGACGTCGACCGCTACGTGCTGCTCAACGACCAGATCGTGGCGGCCCGCGGCGAGAGCTTCGCGCTCGACATCGAGGGCGTGGAACGCCTGACCTGCACGTTCGGGTCGATCGCGCCCGAGGCGGCGTGCACGTCCGTGCAACTGCACCTCCAGGTCACGCCGGGGAAGTTCGCCGACGTGTGGAACGCGGCGCAGTCCGTCGCCGCCGCGCAGGTCGCGGTGGGCGCCAACGCGCCGTTCCTGTTCGGTCGCGAGCTGTGGCGCGAGTCCCGTCCGCCGCTGTTCCTGCAGTCCACGGACACCCGGCCGCCCGAGCTGCAGGCGCAGGGGGTGCGGCCGCGCACCTGGTTCGGGGAGCGGTGGATCTCCAACGCGTACGAGCTCTTCGAGGAGAACCTGCGGTACTTCCCGGCCCTGATCCCGCTGTGCGAGGACGAGGACCCGCTGCGCGTGCTCGACGCGGGCGGTGTGCCGCAGCTCGCCGAACTCGCCCTGCACAACGGCACGGTGTACCGCTGGAACCGTCCGGTGTACGGCATCGCCGACGGCGTACCGCATCTGCGCGTGGAGAACCGGGTGCTGCCCGCCGGGCCCACGGTGACCGATGTGATCGCCAACGTGGCCTTCTACTACGGCGTGGTGCGGGCGCTGGCCGAGGAGGCGCGGCCGGTGTGGTCGCGGCTGCCGTTCGAGGCGGCGGCCCGCAACTTCGACACCGCCTGCCGCTACGGCATCGACGCGCGCCTGGAGTGGCCGCGGCACGGGCGCTACGGCGGCATGACGCAGATCGCGGTCGTCGACCTCGTACGGGACGAACTGCTGCCGCTGGCCGCGGCCGGGCTCGACGCGTGGGGCGTGGAGCCGGCCGACCGGGACCTGTATCTCGGCGTGATCGAGGAGCGGTGCCGCAGGCGGGTCAACGGGGCCTCCTGGCAGGCGGCCACCTATCACCGTGCCCTTGAGCGGGGTATGGAGCGCGATGCGGCGCTCGCGGCGACCACGCGGCGCTACTGCGAGCTGATGCACGAGGGGGAGCCGGTGCACACGTGGCCGGTGGGGCTGCCGGAACCGGCTCTGCCGCTGGGGTAGACGCTGTTCCTACTGCTGTGTGCCCGCCTGCATGATCGCCTTCAGGATCACCGAGTGGATCTGGGCCGGGTCGTCGACCTCGTGGCCGGAGCCGCCCGTGGCGCGGGCGATCTGGTCGACCTCCCGCTCGTCGGCGTCCGGGCCGACCGCGATCGCGATGATCGGCAGCGGCTTCTCGGGGTCGGCCAGGGCGCGCAGGCGGGAGACGAGTTCGGTGCGCGTGATGCTGCCGGGGTCCTGGTTGACGCCGTCGGTGAGCAGGACGAGGGTGTTGAACCTGCCCTTCACGTAGCCCTTGCGTGCCTTCTCGTACGCGGCCAGCGTCGTGTCGTACAGACCCGTGGCCCCTCCCGGCACCGGCCGCAGCGCACCGAAGGCCTTGGTGAGGCGGTCGCGCTGGGTGCCGTCGCCCCGGCGGTCGCCCAGGCGGCCGGTGGGCACCAGCTCGCGGTAGTCGCGCGCGCCGTCCAGGCGGGTGGCGAACTCCCACAGGCCGATCTCGTCCTCGTCCGTGAAGCCCGAGAGGGCTTGCAGCAGCGCGGCCTTGGTGACGTCCATGCGGGACTCGCCGCGCCCCGGCACGATCTGTCGCATGGAGTCGGACGCGTCGACGACCGTGATGAACCGCGCGCTCTGCACGGTGATGGTCCACAGGCCGAGGGTCTCCTGCACCTCCTTGTCGGAGGGTGTGTCGCCGGGCTCCTGCGCGTACGGCTGCGGTGTGCGGCCGCCCGCCGTCGTGACGAGTGCGGCCGACGGCTTCGAACCGTCCGTGCGGAACCCGTGCTTCTGCAGGATGCGCCGGCCCGTGTCGTCGCTGAACAGCGTCATGAAGCGCAGCGCGGCCCGGCTCTGGTCGGTGGAGAGGTCGTTCTCGCGGATCAGCGTGTAGGGGTAGTCGAGGGCCGGTGAGCCGTCCTCGGGGTAGAAGAGGTCGAGCGCGTGCTCCTCGTCCTCCGCCGCGTTGTGCGCGAACGACGCCTGCTCGGAGAGGATCAGCGCCTGGTTGCGGCGCGGGTTGCCGCTCTCGGCGCCGGAGGCGTCGCGGGCCAGGGTGTCCAGGAGCCTGCTGTCGTTGTCGGACGTGCGCGACGCCAGTGCCTTGGCCGTCGCGGCGGCCCGGGTGTCGGCGTCCTTGGATCCTGACTTGCGCGCCGAGGCGCCGAGTTTGGTCAGGGCGAGCAGGCCGCTCGCGCTGCGCGCCGGGTCGGCCGCGCCCAGGCGCAGCTTGTCGCCGTCGGCCGCCGCGCCCGCCAACTCGGCCCAGGTGTACGTCTTCCGGGGCCAGCCGAGCTTTTCGGCGGCGGACCCCACCATGCCCACGCCGATCGGCGACGACGCGATGTTGCCCGCGGGCGACACCTGCGACCGCCCGCCGCCGAGCCCGGCGCGCTGCACCCACAGGCCCGAGTCGGGCACCCACACGTCGTACTCCGGCTTCTCGCCGTCCCGGCGGAGCTCGTCGGCGACCTTGTACGGCTCCCGCGCGGCGACGCGGATGTCCATGCAGTGGCCGTCCGAGGTGACGTCCTTCTCGCGTACGTGGGCGGCGGCGTCGCGCAGGGCCGGGGCCACGGCGGGCGCGGCGACGACGTCCAGGCGCACCGCGTCGTCGCGGCAGTCGTCACCGAAGGGCAGGAATCCGGCGCGGACCGCGACCGCCGTGCCCGCCGCGACGCACAGGACGAGCGCCGTGGCGAGGGCGACGGTGCGCCCGCGCCCGCGTGGTCGCGGGTCGGCTGCTCCCGTCCTGCGCCCATCAGGCAAGCTGTGACGTCCCATGGCGGTGCTGCCCTCCCCGTGTGAACAAGGAACGAACAAGGATGAACACGGACAAGGGGGGCGGCACGCCACGGTCGGCGTCCGTCCCCCTCGGCCTGTCGCGCACGTGGTTCGTAAGTTCTTTCGAGACCCTAGCGGCACGGGGACGGGGATGAGGCGGGATTACTCAACTGGAGGCAGGAGTGCAAGCGGAGCCGGGGCCAATGGCCGGTTCTTTTCCTGAGGCGGGGCTCTCGCGACGGTTCCTGCGGGACGAGACGGTGCTCGTCCTGGCGCTCTCGCTGGGCGCGAGCGGAGTGTCCGCGCTGATCAGCTTCATCGGCTCGGTCACCAGGCCGGGCGGTCTGAAGGATCAGGCGGCGACCCTCAACTCGTCCGCCGCGCCGGGGCGTCCATGGCTCGATCTCGCGTGGCAGCTGTTCGGCATCACGACCGCCCTGGTGCCGGTGGCGCTGGTCGCGCACTTCCTGCTGCGCGAGGGCTCGGGGCTGCGGGCCATCGGCTTCGACCGGAGCCGGCCGTGGCCGGACCTGGGCCGGGGCACGGCGATCGCCGCGGTCATCGGTTCGACCGGCATCGCCTTCTACCTGGCGGCGCGCGGGCTCGGCTTCAACCTCACGGTGGTGCCGGAGGACCTGCCCGACGTGTGGTGGAAGTACCCGGTCCTGGTGCTCTCCGCGCTGCAGAACTCCGTCCTCGAGGAGGTGATCGTCGTCGGCTATCTGCTGCGCAGGCTGGACCAGTTGGGGTGGTCGCCGATGGCGGGGCTCGTCGGGAGTTCGGTGCTGCGCGGGTCGTACCACCTGTATCAGGGCATCGGCGGGTTCGTCGGCAACATGGCGATGGGCGTGGTGTTCGTGCTTCTGTACCGGCGGTGGGGGCGGGTCGGGCCGCTCGTGGTCGCCCACTCCCTCTTGGACATCGGGGCGTTCGTGGGTTACGCGCTGCTCGCGGGGAAGGTGGGGTGGCTGCCTACGGCGTGACGCCCGACCGGGCGCCACGCCGACAGGGCGCGCCACCTGGATTTACGCCAGCAGGTCGCCCTCGATGACCGTGACGGCGCGGCCGGTCAGCAGCGTGCGGTCGCCGCGGAGATCCGTACGTACGAGGCCCGAGCGCGCCGAGGCCTGCAGTCCTGTCAGTTCGGTGCGGCCGAGGCGCCCGCTCCAGAACGGGGCGAGCGCGGTGTGCGCGCTGCCCGTCACCGGGTCCTCGTCGATGCCGACGCGCGGGAAGAAGCCGCGCGAGACGAAGTCGTAGCCCCGGGCGGGGTCTTCGGCGGGCGCGGTCGCGATCACGCCGCGCTCGGAGTACTGGGCGAGTGCCCGGTGGTCCGGGGTGAGCGCGCGCACCGTCTTCTCGTCGGGCAGCTCGACCAGCAGGTCGCCCAGGTGCGGGCCCGTGTCGTAGGCGGCGAGCGGCTGGGCGCCGAGGGCCTCGACCGCCGCGGCCGGGAGCTCGGCCGGGGTGAGCGGGGCGGTCGGGAAGTCGAGCGTGAGGTCGCCGTTGTCGTGGGCCGTGGCGACGAGCACGCCCGCGCGGGTGGCGAAGCGCACCGGGCCGGTGGCCGCGCCGGTGGTGTGCAGGACGTGCGCGGTGGCCAGCGTGGCGTGGCCGCACAGATCGACCTCGGTGGCGGGCGTGAACCAGCGCAGCGCCCAGTCCGCGGCGCCGCCTTCGGGCAGCGGGTGCGCGAAGGCGGTCTCGGCGTGATTCACCTCCGTGGCCACGTGCTGGAGCCAGGTGTCGTCCGGGAAGGCGTCGAGGAGTACGACACCGGCCGGGTTACCGGTGAAGGGGCGCTCGGCGAAGGCGTCGACGATGCGGAGGCGTGTGCGCGGGTGGGTGGTCATGGGGCGACGGTAGGTAGCCACTGGGTCATCTCGCCAAGGCCAATTCCGCGTGACTGGACTTTCTCGATGAGCAACAGGCTGATTTTGGCCATGGTCTGCCCCGCCGCATCAGTGGCTGTACGCAAGCCCTCGCGCCCCGGTGGCCTGCCTGCCGGGGCCGACCGGTGTGCGGTCTGTGTTTCTGGCATCCGTGAGTGATACAAGAAGGTGGTTCTGATCGGCGTGGTGGTTGACCCGAGCCGCAGCCCTGGGCTTCGGTCAACTGCCCGGTCCCATAAGGAAAGTGATGGCATGATACGTCCGTTACGCGCTCTCGGCTTGGTTGTCCTCCTCGCGGGCATGACCCTCACCGCGGCCCCGTCCGCAGGCGCCGCCCCGGCGCCGGCCCCCGCCAAGAGCGAGCAGTCGCTCACGCCGATCGGCGGCGGCACAGGGATCATCTTCCGGCTGAAGCCGACGCCCGAGGAGCCCACGAGCTACAACGTCTGCACTCTCACCGCGGTCGGCCGCGACGCGGCGGGCAACCTGGTCGGCCTCACCAACGCCCACTGCTTCATCGACGAGCAGGGCAACAAGTTGGTCGGCGAGGAGGTCTACCGGGACATCTCACCGGCGGGCACGGCCGCCGCCCCGGCCGACCTCAACGCCAGCCGCCCCGACCTGGAGACGGGTTCCATCGGCAAGGTCACGTACGTCAGTACGCCCAACAACCTGCTCAACACCGGGCCCAAGGGTCTGGACTACGCGGTGATCAAGCTGGACGAGAGTCGGGTCGCCCCCACCAGCACCGTCGGTTCGGTGACCATCACGTCGATCGGGGCGCCGCCCGCCACCGGGACCCGGATGTGCAAGCAGGGTCACCGGACCGGCCTCACCTGCGGTATCAGACTGGGCACCAACGGGATCTGGTTCACCCACCTCATCTGGACCAACGGCGGTGACTCCGGTTCCCCCGTCGTGCACGGCCAGACCCTGGTCGGCAACGCGTGGGGCGCCCAGCACGGTTCGTCGATCCTGAGCATCATCGACGAGATGAACGCCAACGGCGGAGTCGGCGCCGGCTTCCACCTCGCGAACTGACGCCACTCCGGAACCACTCCGGAACCACTCCGGAAATCCCCTGCGCGCCCTGGCCTCGTGCCAGGGCGCGCTGCCGTACCGGGCGGCGGCCATGGCGACGTTTCCGGCCGTGGGGTTGCCATCCGAACAGTGCCGATATATCGTTGACGCATCGCGACTGATCAATGATGTCGCGGGCGATCCTCGGCGGAACGAGGAGCACGGGAAACGACGAAAGGGATGATTGACATGCGTTCCCACGGTTTTGAACACGAGCACAGGCACGGTCACGGACGCGGGCGCGGCCCGTACGGGCCCGGTCGCGAGGAGCGGGGCGGTTTCGAGGGGCGGCGCGCGGCGTTCGGACCCTTCGGGCCCGGCTTCGGCGGCGGCGGTCCTTGGGGCGGCGGTCGCGGTGGCCGGGGCGGTCCCCGGGGCAGGGCGCGGCGCGGTGACGTACGCGCATCGATCCTGGCCCTCCTGAAGGACCGGCCGATGCACGGCTACGAGATGATCCAGGAGATCGCCGAGCGCAGCGGCGGGGCGTGGAAGCCCAGCCCCGGCTCGGTCTACCCGACCCTCCAGCTCCTGGAGGACGAGGGGCTGATCACCAGCGAGAGCGAGGGCGGCAAGAAGCTCTTCTCGCTCACCGAGTCCGGCCGCGAGGCGGCGGAGGAGGGTCCGGACGCGCCCTGGGAAGAGGCCGGGCGCGGGGTCGACTGGGAGGCGCTGACCGAGATCCGGCAGGCCGGCTTCGGCCTGATGGAGGCGTTCGGCCAGGTCTGGAAGACCGGCTCCAAGGAGCAGCGCGAGAAGGCGCTCACGGTCATCAACGACGCCCGCAAGAAGCTGTACCTGATCCTCGCCGATGAGGACTGAGGTGGTGCGGGCCCGCCGCCCGCGCCGCCGGTGAGGCGCCCCGCGTGAGATGCGCGGGGCGCCTTGCTGGCGTATGCGGGGCCGCTTTGTCGCGTACGAAACTCAGGTCACCAGCGCCCCCAGCTTGCGCAGCGACTCGTTCATGGCCGCCGTCGCCGAGTCCTTGAGCTTGCCCGCCATGAGCGACACCGCGGCGCCGGTGAACTCGCCGTTCGTGCGGATCGTCGTCGCCCCGCCGTCGGGTTCGAGCGTGTAGCGGGTGCTGACGTCGACGCCCATCGGGCCCTTGCCCTTGATCGCGAACGTGCGGGCGGTCTCCAGCTCCACGATCGTCCAGGCGACCTCGGCCGGGAAGCCCATCAGCTTCATGTTCTCCGTGAAGGTGCCGCCCACTTCGAGCGTCGCGGGGCCGCCCTTAGGGAAGCTGGTGTGGGTGGAGCTCCACTGCGCGTAGGAGGAGAAGTCCGTGAGTTGCGCCCACACCTTCTCCGCCGGTGCCTCGATGCGTGCCTCCGCGCTGACTTCGGCCAATGCGACCACCCCTTCTCGTCGGGTGCTGCGGCGGGCGCAGCCACGGTGTCGCGGAACGTATCCCCGGGCCCGGGAACATTCAATACTGATGGACCGTCAGATCTGGCCGGGCGGGTAGGGTTGGCTTCTTTGTCCGGAGCTCAGAAAGGCCCTCGATGCCCCTGCCAGTGCACTCCGCCGTCGTGGAACGGCTGCGTGCGGCGGGCTGTGTGTTCGCCGAGGAGGAGGCGGACCTGCTGCTCGCCGCGGCGACGGGAACGGACGAGCTGGACGCCATGGTGGTGCGGCGCGCGAGCGGGCTGCCGCTGGAACACGTCGTCGGGTGGGCGGAGTTCGGAGGGCTGCGGATCGCCGTGGACCCGGGTGTGTTCGTGCCGCGCCGCCGCACCGAGTTCCTGGTCCGCGAGGCCGCCTCGCTCGCCGGACCCGGCGCCGTGGTCGTCGACCTGTGCTGCGGGTCGGGCGCCCTTGGCGCCGCCCTCGCCGCCTCGCTCGGCCGGGTCGAGCTGCACGCGGCCGACATCGACCCGGCGGCGGTGGCCTGCGCGCGCCGCAATGTCCGCGCCGCGGAGGGTCATGCCTACGAAGGCGATCTGTACGCGGCCCTGCCCGAGGGACTTCTGGGCCGCGTCGACGTGCTCCTCGCGAACGTTCCGTACGTTCCGTCGGACGAGGTCGCGCTGCTGCCCGCCGAGGCCCGCGAGCACGAGGCGCGGGTGGCGCTCGACGGGGGGTCGGACGGGCTCGACGTGCTGCGGCGGGTGACCGCGGACGCGCCGCGGTGGCTCGCGCCGGGGGGACGGCTGCTTTTCGAGACGAGCGAGCGTCAGGTGCCCGCGGCGGTCGCGGCTGTGACGGCCGCGGGGCTCGTGCCGCGGGTCGTGACGGACGAGGAGCTGTACGCGACCGTGGTGGTGGGGGCGCGGCGCGGGGCGTAGGCGGGTTCGGTACGCGCCGTGGGGCGTACGTGGTGGGTGCACGGCCCGCGATGGGCCGTCGTCGCGTCCCGCCTCAGCCCACGCGCTGTATGACGGCCGCGTCGAAGAGGTCCAGGGCCCGCGGGAACGGCCCCTCGTCGTGGCAGTGCCAGGCTTCCCAGAACAGGTCGGCCAGCAGTGCGTCCGCGGGGGCGTACACGCGGTACACGTACTGTCTGCCGTCGATGGCCGGCAGGGCGACCATCCAGCACCTGCGCTCCATGCCAGCGCAGACGAGCGCCGGTGCGGAGCGGTTGCGCACCCGGCGCGAAGCAAGACGGCGCGCGCCCCACCTGGAAGAACGGCGAGATGTCATCCGTAAGGAGGACAACCCGCTCACGCATGCCCAACCTGTGTCGGACGCGGAAATGCTTCCCGCCGCCGATGACGATGCCCCCAGAGGTTGATGGGGTGGGGGTTGTGCAAAGCCGTATCCCCCAGGGCGCCGAACCCGGCCCGACCCCAGCAGACATCGAGGCAGGCCTGAGCGCCGCGCTGGCCTCGGTGATGTCCGGCGCGCGCCGGCGCGCCGGCCGCGACGGGGACCGGCAGGTCGACACGGCGCATCTGCTGCACTCGCTGCTCGAGTACGAGCCGCAGGTGCGGGCCGTCTTCGACGGCGGGCCGCAGGTCGCCCGGCTGCTCGGCTATCTCGTCCAGCGCAGCATCGGATACGGGCTGCAGTGGCAGGGCACGGTCGAGGACTCTGGAGCCGTGCCGCTGGTGGCAGCGGCCAAGGAAACGGTTCTCTCTCCCGCGGCCGCCGGAGCGATGGAGGCCGCGCTCGACCGCGCCGTCCTGCGCGGCGAGCCGCAGGCCGACGGCGTCGACCTGCTCGCCGCGCTGGCCGCCGACCCGGAGTGCCGGGCCGTGGAGGTGCTGCGCAGCGCGGGCGTGGACGTGGGGGAGCTGTTGCTGCGGATCGAGGGTGGGCGTGAGACCGGGTGTGAGTCGGGCTGGACGTCGGCCCGGTGACCCGCGTCGGCCCGCTGTCGGCGTCTGCTCGTTGACGGCGCTGGTCCTTGGCCGCTCACCTCTCTGACTGCGTCCGCACGTTGAGACAGTGGTCATCAAGGGTGACGGTCATGACTTCGGCTGTCATCATGTGCCGGTGCTTGGGTCTCAGGAGTCGTCTCAGGGGAAATCGCAGGCCGGCCTGCCGGAGCGCGCGGAGCGCGGCCGTGGGTTCGGCCTGGGTCTCGCGCTGCTCTCGGCGTTCGCGTTCGGCGGCTCCGGGGTCGCGGCCAAGCCGCTGATCGAGGCGGGCCTCGACCCGCTGCACGTGGTGTGGCTGCGGGTGGCGGGCGCGGCCCTGGTGATGCTGCCGGTCGCCTGGCGCCACCGCGCGCTGGTGCGGCGCAGGCCCGCGCTGCTCGCGGGCTTCGGCCTCCTCGCCGTCGCCGGCGTACAGGCCTGTTACTTCGCCTCGATCTCCCGCATCCCCGTGGGCGTCGCCCTGCTCATCGAATATCTCGCGCCCGCGCTGGTCCTCGGCTGGGTGCGGTTCGTGCAGCGCAAGCCCGTCACCAGGGCCGCCGCGTTCGGTGTGGTCCTCGCCGTGGGCGGGCTCGCCTGCGTCGTCGAGGTGTGGTCCGGGCTGAGCTTCGACGCCGTCGGCCTGCTGCTCGCGCTCGGCGCCGCCTGCTGCCAGGTCGGCTACTTCGTGCTGTCCGACCAGGGCAGCGACGCGGGCGACGACGCGCCGGACCCGCTCGGCGTGATCGCGTACGGACTGCTCGTCGGCACGCTCGTGCTCACGGTGATCGCGCGCCCCTGGGGCATGGACTGGCAGATCCTCGCCTCCAGTGCCGACATGAACGGCTCGGCGGTGCCCGCCTGGGCGCTGCTCGGCTGGATCGTGCTGGTGGCGACCGTCGTCGCGTACGTCACCGGTGTGGTGTCGGTGCGGCGGCTCTCGCCGCAGGTCGCGGGCGTCGTGGCCTGCCTGGAGGCGGTCATAGCGACCGTGCTCGCCTGGGTCATGCTCGGTGAGCGCCTGTCGCCGCCGCAGCTCGCCGGGGGCGCGATCGTGCTCGTCGGCGCGTTCATCGCGCAGTCGGCGACGCCCGCGAAGCCGGAGCCCGTGGTGGCCCGCGTCTCAGACTCCGGAGAGGAGTTGTCGCCCAGCGGCACAGCCGCCTAGGGTGGTGATCATGCACGCACGAGCACTCGTTCTTCCGCCTCCGGCCGCCTAGCGCGGGCCTTCACGGATCATGTCCGGCCATCGGCCGGGCGGAACGGTGCTGCCCGCAGACGCCAGTCCAGGACCGGCGTCACCGGCCTTTCCCCGGTGCGTGTCCGCACACTCGTGAAACTCATGGCGCTCGTGACAACTCACGGCACTCGTGACCCTCACGGCACTCGTGAATCCGAGATTGTGCGCCCACACGCCCGCTCGCCCGTGACGCGGTCTTCTTCCTGAACTTCTGCGGAGATTTCCACGTGTCCAGCGTGTCAAGCATGTCGAGCGCGGCTTCCGCGCCCACCGAGTCAACTGCCGTGTCCGGTCTGTCCGTCGGGCGCGGCCTGGCGTATCTGGGGATCGCCGGTGCCGCCTGGGGCACCGCAGGCGCCGCCGCGTCGCTGGTCTTCTCGGACAGCGACATGGGCCCTGTCGCCCTGTCCTTCTGGCGCTGCGCCGGAGGGTTCCTGCTGCTGCTCGTCGTACGGCTGCTGCGGGCGCACCGAGCCGCGGCTTCCGTACGTACCGAACGCACCGAGCGCGTCGCGGTGAGCCTGCCGCGCCGCAGCCGGGTGCTGCGGATCACCGTCACGGGTGTCGCCCTCGCCGTCTTCCAGACCGCCTACTTCGCCGCCGTCGAGGCCACCGGGCTCGCCGTCGGCACCGTCGTCACGCTCGGCGCGGGGCCCGTCCTCATCGCGCTCGGCGCCCGATTCGCGCTGGGGGAGCGGCTCGGGCTCGGCGGGATCTGCGCGGTGGGCGGCGCCCTTGCCGGCCTCGCCGTGCTGTTCGTGGGCGGCGGGGACGCGGCGGTCCGCCCGTGGGGCGTCGCCTTCGCGCTGGTCTCGGCCGCCGGGTACGCCCTCATGACGCTGCTGACGCGCTGGTGGGGGCGCGACGGCGGAACGGACGCCTCCGACACGACGGTGTGGGCCTTCGCGGTCGTGTCGCTGTGCCTGCTGCCGCTCGCCGCCGTCGAGGGGCTCGTACCGCACACCGCCGAACCCGCCCGCGTCCTGGGCTGCTTGGTCTACATCGCCGCCGTGCCGACGGCCCTCGCGTACGCGCTGTACTTCGCCGGGGCCGCCGCCGTCCGCTCCGCGACCGTCTCCGTGATCATGCTCCTGGAGCCGGTGAGCGCGGCCATCATCGCCGTCACCCTGCTCGGCGAGGAGCTGAACACGGCGACCGTCGCGGGGACGCTGCTGATGCTGGCGGCGGTGACGGGGCTCGCGGGGGCGGAGGCGCGGGCCGCGCGGGGGCGGCGGGGAGGGGTGGGGGCCGGCTGAGGCCGCGGGGCGGGGCGCCTTCGGGTGGCGCGCCCCGCTGGGTCGGGGCAGGGCCCGGACTGCCGTGTGGCGGCCGGGGGTTCGCCCCGGCCGGGGCGGCGGCCAGGGCCCCGCTCCACCTGCCCGTCCCGCTCCCGCCGAGCGTCGTGCAGGGGCTTCGCCCTGCCGAGCGGCATGCGGCGCTCCGCTCTGACACGTCGGAACCATGGTTCCGTGCCGCTGAGCGGAGTGCGGCGCCTCCGCCCCGGGCGGGCGGTGGGCGGGTGTCCGTCCCGTGGGCGTGGGGCCGGGGGCGTGCACCCAACGGCCCCCGCTACCCCCGCACCCGCCCTTGCACCTGGTGCGCCAGCGCCGCCTCGTCGCGCGGACCGCCGCGCTCCTTGAGGTGCGCGGCGATGCGGTCCTGCACCTCCAGCGGCTTGTGGTGGGCGTACTTGAACTTCGCTTGTACGTCCACGACTTCGAGGGAGAGGCCCCGGATGCCGGGCAGCAGTCGGCCGAACGGGGCCTCTCCCGCGGTGGTCGTCGCCGAGCCGCCGTCCGGCTGGAAGTGGCCGACCTGGCGGTTCAGGAGCGCGGCCTTCTCGGCGGGGTCGTCCACGACGTGCGCGGTGCAGCGGAGCTGGACGGCGGCGTAGAAGCTGGTCGGCACGCCGTGTTCGGGCGGGGTGTCCGGGGCGGCGCCCCAGGGGCCCGGCACGAAGACGTAGTCGTCCACGACACTGAGGACCACGTCAGGGTTCGCCTCGATCGCGGCCCACAGCGGGTTGGGGCGCGCCAGGTGGAGCAGGACGCGGCCGCGCGGGCCGGAGTCGGCGTCGTACACGAAATGCGTCGGCTGTATGTGGGGCGGCTCGCCCGGCAGGCCGTTCACGGCGAGCTGGCCGAAGTCGTGGTCGGCGAGCCACCCCTGCCACTCGGCGTCGTCCGTCGGCGCGTCCCAGGGGTGGACGAGCATCACCACGTCACAGCTCGATCAGGTAGTCGGGGACCTCGATGCCCGGGGCGAGGTCCTCCGACGGTACGACGGGGTCGTAGCCCTTGCGGAGCGGGACGACTCCGGACCAGAAGGGGAGGTCCATGTCCTCCGGCTCGTCGTTCGGGCCGCCCGTGCGCATCTTCGCCGACACCTCGGCGAGGTCGAGGTAGAGCACGGCGGTCGCGGCGAGCTCCTTGGGGTTGGCGGGGCGGGAGTCGGCGGCGCGGCCCGGCACGACGTGGTCGACCAGCGCGTCGAGGGCGGTGCGCTTCTCCTCGGGGTCGGTGACCGGGCGCGCGACGCCGTGCACCACCACGGAGCGGTAGTTGATGGAGTGGTGGAAGGCCGACCGGGCAAGGACCAGGCCGTCGACGTGCGTGACCGTCAGGCACACCGGAAGGCCCGGGTCCGTCTCTTCGGCCGGCACCGCGCCCGCCATCCGCAGCGGCCGCGACCCCGTCGAGCCGTGCACGTACAACCGCTCGCCGACCCGGCCGAACAGCGTCGGCAGCACGACGGGGGTGCCGTCGCGCACGAAGCCGAGGTGGCAGACGTACGACTCGTCGAGGATCGCGTGCACCAGCGCGCGGTCGTACGCGGCGCGTTCGCGGGCCCGGGTGGGGACGGTGCGGTCGGTCGATTCGTAAGGGGCGCTGTCCGGCGTGGCCGCCGGCTGCGTCGTCGTCTCCATGGCCTTCTCCCTCTCCATCGCCGCACGAGGTCCCCGTGGACCGCACATGGTTCCCCGGGGGTCTCGACTGCGGCTCGCGTCAGTGACTTACGGCTTACGACTTGGACTTACGGTTTACGACTTGCTTTGATATTGCACTAGTGCATAATGTGCTTTGTGCTAGGAGACTATCCGATCGAAGGGCGGCGCGCAGCCGAGATCGCGGCGAGCGTCGAGCGCGCGGTGGGCCGCGGCGCCCTGGAACCAGGTCAACCACTGCCCCCCATGCGGGAGTTGGCGGTTCACCTGGGCGTCAATCCGAATACCGTCGCGGCCGCCTACCGCACCCTGCGCGAGCGCGGAGTCATCGAGACGGCCGGGCGGCGCGGCAGCCGCGTGCGCAGCAAACCGGCCACCACGGCCCGTGAGTACAGCCGCCTCGACGTGCCGTCCGGCGTGCGGGACGTGGCGAGCGGCAACCCGGACACGGCCCTGCTGCCGCCCCTCGCCGCGGCCTTCACGACGGCCGCGGAGCAGGCGGACAAGACGCCCGCTCTGTACGGCGAGGCCCCCGTGGTCCCCGAACTCGCGCGTGCCGCGCGTGCCGCGCTGGACGCGGACGGGGTGCCGGAAGGACCCGTCGCCGTCACGTCCGGGGCGCTGGACGCCATCGAGCGGGTGCTCGCCGTGCGCCTCAAGGTCGGTGACGCGGTGGCCGTCGAGGACCCGGGCTGGGGCAGCCTGCTCGACCTCGTGTCCGGACTCGGGCTGCGGTCGGTCCCGGTCCCCGTGGACGACGAAGGGCCGCTGCCCGACGGCGTGGAGCGGGCCCTGAAGTCCGGCGCGCGCGCCCTCATCGTCACCAGCCGCGCCCAGAACCCGACCGGCGCCGCCGTCGGCGAGGCACGCGCGCGTGCCGTACGAAAGGTCCTGGCCGCGCACAAGGAGGTGCTGGTCGTCGAGGACGACCACGGGCACGGCATCGTCGACCTGCCGCTGCACACGCTGTCGGGGGTCACGCACGCCTGGGCCTTCGTCCGCTCCACCGCCAAGGCGTACGGTCCCGACCTGCGGCTCGCCGTGCTCACCGGGGACGCGGAGACCGTCGACCGGGTGCAGGGCCGGATCAGGTTCGGGCCCGGCTGGGTCAGCAAGGTGCTCCAGCGGGCCGTCCTGCACTTGTGGGAGAGCGGCGCCGTGGACGCGCGGGAGGTGTCGGCGGCGTACGGCCGCAGACGTGACGCGCTGATTGCGGCGCTCGCCGATCGGGGCGTCACCGCCTGCGGCCGCAGCGGCATGAACGTATGGGTGCCGGTGCCGGACGAGACCGGCGCGGTCGCGCGGCTGCTGCACGCGGGCTGGGCGGTCTCTCCGGGGGCCCGATACCGCCTCGGCGCGCCTCCAGGGGTGCGGATCACCGTCTCCACGCTGTCCGGTGACGACATCGAGGCGGTGGCTTACGCCGTCGCGGCGGCCGTGGGTCCTGCGCCCGCGCGGCGCTACGGCTGACGGCGGGCGGCCCGCGGTCTGGACTGGGTGAGCGCGGCCCCCGCGAGGATGATCACGGCGCCCACGGGAGTCGTCCAGGTCAGCGACTCGCCGAGCACGGCGACGCCCGCCGCGGTCGCGATGACCGGGGTGAAGTACGTGACCATCTGCGCGGTCGTCGGGCCGACTTCGGAGACGATGTCGTACTGCACGAGGAAGGCGAGGCCCGTGCCGAGCGCGCCGAGGGCGACGATCGCCAGCAGCGGCACGACCGGGAAGTGGCTGGGCATCGAGGTGAACAGCGGGGTCACCAGGGCCAGTTCGAGGGTGGCGACGAAGAGCTGGGCGCCGGTCAGGGCGACGTTGGAGTGGCCGGAGCCCGCCAGCGTGCGACGTACGTAGATCCAGCCGATGGGGTAGCAGAGCGAGGCGAGCAGGGCCATCGCCGTGCCCCGGGCGTCCAGGCCGCTGAAGCCGTTCCAGGCGCCGAGGACGGTCAGCACGCCGAGGAAGCCGAGGCCGAGCCCGGCGACCCGGCGCCGCGTCGGCCGGTCCTCGGAGAGGGCCACGAGCGACAGGGCCATGCCCCACAGCGGCGACGTCGCGTTGCAGATCCCCGCCAGCGTCGACGGAATCGTCAGCTCCGAATACGCGAAGAGCGAGAACGGTGCCGCGTTGAGCAGCAGGGCCGCCACCGAAAGATGCGCCCAGGTGCGTGGAGAGCGGGGCAGTCGCTCGCGCTTGACGACGATCACGGCCGCGACCACCGCCGTGCCGAACAGCAGGCGCCCCAGGGTGACCTGGAACGGAGCGAACCCCTCCGTGCCGACCTTGATGAACAGGAAGCTGAAGCCCCAGACGAGGGAGAGGAAAGCGAACCGAACGCGCCAGTCCAGCTTGCGGCGCCCTCCGCCGGGCCGCTCCTGATGTGCTGCGGGCGTGGCGGCGGTCCGCGCCTGCGCGGGGGCGGAAGCCGGTGCCTCGGGGAGTGCCTGTGGGGTGGCGGAGGTGCTCATGAGGCCACCATGGATCAAGCCAATGTCGTAGCACAAGCGAGTTTTTGTGTGCGGTAGCGCGTAGCATTGCTTACATGTTGAATTTGGAGCGCCTGCGCACCCTCGACGCCCTCGCCCGGCACGGATCGGTGAGCGGTGCCGCGGCGGGGCTGCACGTGACGACGTCGGCCGTCTCCCAGCAGATGACCAAGCTGGAGCGGGAGGTGGGCCAGCAACTGCTCGCGAAGAACGGCAGGGGTGTGCGCCTCACCGATGCGGGGCGGCTGCTCGCCGACCACGCGGCGCGCATCCTCTCCCAGGTCGAGCTCGCCCAGTCCGACCTGGAGCAGCAGCGCGGCAAGGCGGTCGGTGAGCTGCGGATCTCCGCATTCCCGACGGCGATGCGCGGCCTGCTGCCCGCCGCGCTCTCGTCCCTGCGCGTGCAGCACCCTGGGCTTTCCGTGAGCGCGGCGGAGCTGGAGCCGCAGCAGGCCGTCAACGGCGTGGTGCGCGGCGACCTGGACCTGGCGGTGGTCCTCGACTGGTACAACAAGCCGCTGCCCGTGCCCGACGGCCTCATGAAGGCACCCCTCCTCGACGACCCGGCGGATGTCGCGATGCCCGCCGCCCACCCGATGGCCGACCGCGCGGAGGTGGACCTGGAGGACTTCGCGGAGGACGAGTGGATCACGTGGGCGGAGGGCGAGTTCTGCCACGAGTGGCTGATGTTCACGCTGCGCGCCAAGGGCTTCGAGCCGCGCATCGCCCACCGCGCGGAGGAGCACCACACCCAGCTCGCGCTGGTCGCGGCGGGCCTCGGCGTCTGCGTGGCGCCGCGCCTCGGCCGTGACCCGATGCCGACGGGCGTGCGCACGGTGCCGGTGCGGCACCGGGTGCGGCGGCATGTGTACGTGCTGTGGCGGGCGGACGCCGACCGCCGCCCGTCGATCCGGGCGGCGGTGGAGGCGCTGCGGGTGGCGGGGGCGGGGCTGGGGTGACCGTAAGGGCTACGACTGTGTCAGCTTGCGGAAGTCCCAGGAGGCGATCGCGTCCGGAGTGAGCCGCAGCCACGCGTGGCGGCCGTCGTGCACCATCTCCTCCAGGCCGAAGTTCTTGCGGATGAACAGCCGCTCCGGCACGTCGAGTTCAGGGCACGGCTCCCCGGTGCGCGGGGACTCGCCGACGAACTGCGCGGTGCCGGTCAGCTCCACGCCGCGCAACTCCCCGTACTGCTCACCGGCGTCCACGACCACGGCGATCCGCGGATCGCGCCGCAGCTCGGCCCAGCGCCTGCTGCGCGTGAGCGAGTACAGCCACAGGGACGTGCCGTCCCACACGAACCACAGCGCGCTGACGTGCGGGGCGCCATCGGCGGACACGGTCGCGACCCGGCAGGTGCGCTCGGTGGTCAGGAAGGCGTCCAGCTCGCCCGGAGTCATCATGATCCTGCGACCGCGGCGCTGTGTGGTGGCCATGCGTCGTCCTCCCCTTGCCGTCGTGTGACTGCGAACAACTGTGAATGCCCGCGAACAACTGCGAATGCCAGCGGAACTGACTGTGCGTCAGGAAATCATGGGCTGTCTTCCGTCATGACGCAATGCCGGTTAGCCTCCCGCGCACCGCGATCGTCCGCACCGCGAACGCCCGCATCACGGGAGCCACGCCGTCGACAGGGAGAGCCATGCCGTCGCACGAACAGCTCAGGGAGATCCTCGACCCCGCCACCACCGTCCTGATGACGGTCGAGTGCCAGCAGGGCGTCGTCGGGACGGAGAGCGCGCTGCCCGAACTCGCCAAGGAGGCGCGCTCGTCGGGTGCGCTGGTCAACGTCGCCCGCCTGGTCGCGGCGGCCCACCTCGGCGGCGTACAGGTCCTGCACGCGGTCGCCGAGCGGCGCCCCGACGGCCGCGGCGCCAACCGCAACGCACGGCTCTTCCGCGCCGCCGAACGGCTCCCCGTGCAGCAGCTCTCCGGCACGACGGCCGTGCGGATCGCGCCGCCGATCGAGGTCGCGGAGGAGGACTTCGTCGTACGCCGCCTGCACGGCCTGTCGCCGATCGCGGGCACCGAGGTGGACGCGCTGCTGCGCAACCTGGGCTGCCGCACCCTGATCGTCTCGGGTGTCTCGGCGAACGTGGCGATACCGAACGCGGTCTTCGACGCGGTGAACCGCGGCTACACCGCCGTCGTGCCCGCCGACGCCATCGCGGGAGTCCCCGCCGACTACACCCCCGCGATGATCCGCCACACGCTCGCCCTGGTCGCCACCGTCGCCTCGACGGAGGACGTCCTGGGCGCGTGGAAGAGGCCGCGCCGCTCCGGGTGACGCCCCGGAGCGACGCGGCCCATGGCCCGGCGCGCCTGGAGAACGGCGGGTCGGCGCGCGCGGCGCGTCAGGCCAGCTTGATGGAGTCGCCCTCGACGGTGATGGTCTTCGTAGGCAGCGGCTTCGGTGCCGGGTTCTGCTTCACGCTGCCGTCGGTGATGTCGAACTTGCTGCCGTGACAGGGGCAGTTGATGGTGCCGCCCTCGACGCTCGTCACCGGGCACTGCTTGTGCGTGCAGCGGTTGGAGAAGGCCTTGAACTGGCCCTCCGTCGGCTGTGTGACGACCACGCCCTCGTCCTTGAAGATCTTGCCGCCGCCCACGGGGATGTCCGCCGTCTTGGCGAGCACGGCACCGCCTGCACCCCCGCCGCCCTCCTCCTTCTCCGACGCCTCGCCCGCCGGCTCCGAGTCCTTGTCGTCGCCCGAGCCGCAGGCGACGAGCGCGGCGGCCAGGCCCGCGGCGCCCACCGCGGTGACGACGGTGCGACGGGTGGGACTGGGCGAGCGGGTGGGGCTCGGGGAGGTGCTCAGGCAGAGGCCCGAGGGGCGTGCGGAGGGGGTTGTGGTGGGGCGGTCCGCGGTGGGCAGGAGCGGCTCGGCGGTGTCCGCCCTGTCTTCCCTGGAAGCAGTCATGCCGGATGGTACGGACGGCGGTGCCGTGTCGTTCAGGCGTTCAACGACTTTTTCAGGAAGTCGAGCTCCAGATTCAGCAGATTGGCGGCAACGTCCTCCCGCGCGACCATGTGGCTCGCTCCGGGCAGCGGCAGCACGGTGTGCGGACGGCCCGCGGCGAGCAGCGCCGCCGAGAGCCGCAGGGTGTGCACCGGCAGGACGTTGTCGTCCGACAGGCCGTGCACCAGCATCAACGGCCGCGAGAGCTGGTGCGCGTGGGCGAGCAGGGAGCAGCGTTCGTAGTGCTCCGTCTGGACGTCGGGGTGGCCGAGGAAGCGCTCCTTCCAGTGGGTGTCGTAGAGCCGCAGGTCCGAGGGCGCGGCCCCGGCCACCGCCGCGTGGAAGACGTCCGGTCGGCGCAGCACCGCGCCCGCCGCGAGATAGCCGCCGAACGACCAGCCGCGGATGCCGACCCGCCCCAGATCGAGCTCCGGGTGCAGCTCGGCCGCGGCGCGCAGCGCGTCCACCTGGTCGTCGAGCACGGGCGTCAACTGATCGCCGTACACCGCGTGTTCCCAGGTACGCCCGCGCCCCGGAGTGCCCCGTCCGTCCGCGATGAGCACCGCGAAGCCCTGCTCGGCGAACCACTGCGCGACAACCGTCCACCACGCGCGCGCGTGCACCACGAGCTGGATGCCAGGGCCCGAGTAGGGGCACAGCAGGACAGGCAGCTTCCCGGACCCCGGTGTGTGCCAGGACGGCAGGAACAGCGCGCCGCGCACCGCGCGCTCCCCGAGCGTGAGATGACGCGGCGCGGGCACGACGACGGGCTCTTCGGAGAGCACCGCCATGTGCCCGTCCGGCTTCCCCGCGCGCAGGACGGTCACCGTGTGCCCGTCCGGCGTCCTGCTGTCCAGGACCACGGTGTCGCCGCCGACCGCGGCGGTGTGCACGCCGGGGCCGTCGCTGACACGCTCCGGTTCGCCCGTCTCGTCGAGCGCCGACAGCGACCACACGTGGACATCCGTGGGCTCCTCCGAAGCCGTGAACCACACGCGCTCGCCCACGGTGGCCAGCACTTCGCGCACGTGCAGTCCGGGCGGCGTCAGCACCTCTCCCACGCGCAGGCCCGCGGTATCGCTGTCGACCTGCCGGTGCCGGACCGGCGCGCTGCTCGCAAGGCGCGCCGGGGTGCCTGGCACGAGGTCCAGCCACGGGCGCTCGCGCTGGTGGCAGACCACCTCGGACTCGCCGCTCTCCGGGTCGACTTCCAGGACGTACGCGGAGCGCTGGTCGCGGGTCTGCAGCGTGACCTGCGGCCCGTGCGCGTCCCACGACGCCCGCAGGACGTACTCCAGCGTGGCGTCCGTCCACGCGCCCGCCAGGTGGTGCTCCGCCACCTTCTCCGGCGTCCGGACCGCCGCGCGCGAGCCGTCCGTCCGCAGGATGTGCAGCGTCGTCCCGGCGTTGGCGGTGCCCGCCGCCGGGTACGGCACGGAGCGCGGCGGCCGTTCCGGGTGGGCGGGATCCGACAGCCACCAGCGCCGCACGCGCGCGGTGTCCACGCGTGCGACGAGCAGGGCGTCGCCGTCCGGCGACCACCAGAACGCCCGGTGCCTGCCCATGGATTCGGCGGCCACATGATCCGCGAGTCCGTACGTGACGTCGTCGCCCTCGGGCTCGCCGAGCGCCCGGTCGGCCGTGCCGTCGGCGCCCACCACGCGCAGGGCGCCCCCGGTGACGTACGCGATGAGCGAGCCGTCGGGCGACGGGCGCGGGTCGACCACGGGACCCGCGGTGTCGATCCTGCGCGGCGCGCCGCTGTCCGTACGCACCGTCCACAGGACCCCCGACAGCGCGAAGGCGACCACGCGCGCGTGGGCGTCGGCGGCGAAGGCCACCACTCCTTGGGAGGCCTCCCGCGCGCGTTCCCTGCGCACGAGTTCGGCCTCGGGCACCGGGTCGGCGCCGCCGCCGAGCGTCAGCGGGTCCGCGAGCATCCGCTCGGCGCCGTGCGCGCCGTCCGCGCCGACCTCGTACAGCCAGAGTCTGCTGACCGGGTCGTCGCCCGCCGTCGAGCGCAGGAACAGCACGCGGTCGCCGTCCCGCGACACCGTGAAGCCGCGCGGGACGCCGAACGCGAAGCGGTGCGTGCGGGCGAACTGGGCCGGGAGATCAGGGGAGTTCATGGGGTGACTGTAGGCACCACGGAGGCCGCGCGGCAGGGGCGGGCGGCCTCCGCGCGGCGGTCCGGCGGGGCGCGGGCGGCGCCGCGGGGGAGCGGTCCGGGCTGTCGGACCCCGGCAGTAACCTGGGGCAATGCTCACCGAAGTCACCGCCGTCCGCTATGTCACGCCGCTGCGTGAGGGCGGATCACTGCCCGGACTCGTAGAGACGGACGACGGCCAGGGGACGTACGCGACGTACGTCATGAAGTTCACCGGCGCGGGCCAGGGCCGCAAGACGCTCGTCGCCGAGGTGATCTGCGGGCGGCTCGCGCGCCGCCTCGGCCTGCGCGTGCCGGATCTCGCGGGCATCAGGCTCGACCCGGTGCTCGGCCTCGGCGAGCCGGACCAGGAGGTGCAGCAGCTCCTGAAGTCCAGCGGCGGGCTGAACCTGGGCATGGACTATCTGCCGGGCGCCCTCGGCTTCGATCCGCTGGCGTTCGTGGTGGACCCGCTGGAGGCCGGACGCGTCGTCTGGTTCGACGCGCTGATCAACAACGTGGACCGCTCCTGGCGCAACCCCAACCTCCTGGTGTGGCACGGCGACGTCTGGCTCATCGACCACGGCGCGAGCATGATCTGGCACCACAACTGGCCCACGGCCCCGGCCGCGTCCGCCAGGCCCTACGACGCGTCCGACCACGTCCTCGCGCCGTACGGCCCCGACATCGCCGCCGCTGCCGCCGAGCTGGCCCCCCAGGTCACCAAGGAACTGCTCGCCGAGGTGACGGCCGACGTCCCCGACGAGTGGCTGACCGGCGAGCCCGGCTTCGACAGCGCCGACGCCGTGCGGCACGCGTACGCCGACGCGCTGCTCCCGCGCGCGGAGAGCATCCACGAACGCATCACCCTGGAAGGCGCCGCGAAGTGAGCGACATGAACGAGGCGAGCGACGCCAAGGCGAACGAGGCCCCCGCGCGGGACGTCCCCCGGAGCAAGGCCCCCACGCGGGACGTCCCCCAGAGCAAGGCCCCCGCGCGGGACGTCTTCGAGTACGCCCTCCTGCGCGTCGTCCCGCGCGTGGAACGCGGTGAGCAGTTCAACGCGGGCGTCGTGCTCTACTGCCGCGCCAAGTCCTTCGTGGCCGCCCGCACGCACCTGGACGAGGCGAAACTGCGGGCCCTGGACCCGGCGGCCGACGCGGCCGGTGTGCGGGCGGCGCTGCGGGCCGTCGAGGGCGTGTGCGCGGGCGGGGACGCGGCGGGGCAGGCGGCGGGGGACGACCCGGGCCGGCGCTTCCGGTGGCTGATCGCGCCGCGCTCCACCGTCGTCCAGCCGGGACCGGTGCACACGGGCCTGACCGCGGACCCGGCGGCGGAGGTCGAGCGCCTCGTCGAGCTGCTGGTGCGCTGAGGCGTGTCCGCGGGTCCGTGAGGCGCCGCCGGGCGGCGGTTCCCGGCCTCCGGGCGACGTAATGAGTCACAGTGCGCCGGGCTGCCGTTGACACCGCGTGCCAGGGCTTCTAGCGTCTCGTCTGCTGAAGGTACTAAGCGGTCGCTCACCAGGGGTCATGCACCTCCAGAAGAACTGCACCGCAAGAGCCGCACAAGAGCCGCATCCCAAGGGCGAGGAGAGCCAGCATGTCCACCACTGAGCAGCGCGTCGCGGTCGTGACCGGAGGAGCGCGAGGCATCGGCGCGGCGACCGCCGTCCGGCTCGCCGCCGAGGGCCGCGCCGTCGCCGTGCTCGACCTCGACGAGGCCGCCTGCAAGGACACCGTCGAGCAGATCACCGCCGCCGGCGGCAAGGCCGTCGCCATCGGCTGCGACGTGTCCGACGAGGCCCAGGTCGAGGCCGCCGTCACGCGGATCGCGACCGAGCTCGGCGCGCCCACGATCCTGGTGAACAACGCGGGCGTGCTCCGTGACAACCTGCTGTTCAAGATGAGCGCCACCGACTGGGACACGGTCATGAACGTGCACCTGCGCGGCGCCTTCCTGATGTCCCGCGCCTGTCAGGCGCACATGGTGGACGCGGGCTTCGGCCGCGTCGTCAACCTCTCCAGCTCCTCCGCGCTCGGCAACCGCGGCCAGGTGAACTACGCGGCCGCCAAGGCCGGCATGCAGGGCTTCACCAAGACGCTCGCCAAGGAGCTCGGCAAGTTCGGCATCACCGCCAACTCCGTGGCGCCCGGCTTCATCGTCACCGAGATGACCAAGGCCACCGCCGAGCGCGTCGGCATGGGCTTCGAGGACTTCCAGGCCGCGGCCGCCACCCAGATCCCGGTGCAGCGCGTCGGCCGGCCGGAGGACATCGCCAACGCCATCGCCTTCTTCACCGGCGACGCGGCGGGCTTCGTGTCCGGCCAGGTCATGTACGTCGCCGGCGGCCCGCTCAACTAGCGCCCCGCTTCCACAAGCACCAGCCCAGCACCAGCGCAAAGGACGGCACAGATGGCAGTGCAGGACAGCGGGAAGGCGGCGCTCGTCACCGGCGCGAGCCGCGGGATCGGCTACGGCATCGCGGAGGCCCTGGTCGCCCGCGGCGACCGCGTGTGCATCACCGGACGCAACGAGGACGCGCTCAAGGAGGCCGTGGAGAAGCTCGGCGCCGACCGCGTCATCGGCGTCGCGGGCAAGGCCCACGACGAGGCGCACCAGGTCGTCGCCGTGGAGCGCGCCATGGAGGCGTTCGGCCGCGTCGACTTCCTCGTCAACAACGCCGGTACGAACCCGGTGTTCGGGCCGATGGCCGACCTCGACCTGAACGTGGCCCGCAAGGTCTTCGAGACGAACGTGATCTCCGCGCTCGGCTTCGCCCAGCTCACCTGGAAGGCCTGGCAGAGCGAGCACGGCGGCGCGATCGTCAACATCGCCTCGATCGCCGGGGTCGCGCCGTCCCCGTTCATCGGCGCGTACGGCATGAGCAAGGCCGCCATGGTCAACCTGACCCTCCAGCTCGCGCACGAGTTCGCGCCCAAGGTGCGGGTCAACGCGATCGCCCCGGCCGTGGTCAAGACCAAGTTCGCGCAGGCGCTGTACGAGGGCCGCGAGGAGGAGGCCGCGGCGGCCTACCCCCTCGGCCGGCTCGGCGTGCCCTCCGACATCGGGGGCGCGGCCGCGTTCCTGACCTCGGCGCAGTCCGACTGGATCACCGGCCAGACGCTCCAGGTCGACGGCGGCATGTTCCTCAACGCGGGCGTCGGCTGACGGCCCCAGGACAGATGCGGTCGAAGCCTCGCATAGGGCGAGGTGTCGTACGTACGTGACGTTTCCGCCCATGAAGTGCCCCGCCGGTGAGCCGAGTTGGCATGGCGGGGCACTGCGGTATGGTCTGCCGACCCATGGCACGGCAGACCGAGGAGCGTGCACGTGTTCAGAAGAGTTCACCTGCGGTGTCTGCGGCCGTTCACGCTGCTGGCGTCCATGTCCCTGGTCGCGGGATGCGGTGTGCTGTCCTCCGGTGGCTCCGACGGTGAGGACGCGATCACCGTCGGCACGACGAGCGCGCCGAGCACCCTCGACCCCGCCGCGGCCTACGACGGCTCCTGGGAGCTCTACAGGAACGTCTTCCAGACGCTCCTGAGCTTCCCCTCGGGCGCCTCCCAGCCCCAGCCCGACGCGGCGGAGCGCTGCAAGTTCACGGACACCTCCAGCATGGTCTACACGTGTACGTTGCGCGACGGCCTGAAGTTCTCCGACGGGGACACGCTGGACGCGCGGGCCGTGAAGTTCTCCATCGACCGGATGCGCCGCATCGACGTCGAGGGCGGCCCCGCCGGGCTGCTCGGCGCGCTGCGCACGGTCGAGACCAAGGGCGACCGGACCGTGATATTCCGGCTGCGCAAGCCCGACGCCACGTTCCCGTTCGTGCTCGCCACGCCCGCGATGTCCATCGTCGACCCCAGCGAGTACCCGGCCGACAAGGTGCGCGAGGGCAACGAGATCAGCGGCTCCGGGCCGTACGCGCTCAAGGACTACCGGGCGGGCGACAGGGCCGAGCTCGTCAGGAACAGCCACTACGAAGGCGCGGCCGACCGCAAGAACGACGCCGTGACCATCCGCTACTTCCGCGACTCCGACGCCATGGTGGACGAGCTGCGCGCCAAGGAACTGGACGTCACCTTCCGCGGCCTCGGCGCCCAGGACATCGTGAAGCAGCAGGGCCCGGACAAGAAGAGCGAGATCCGGCTCGTCGAGGGCGCCGGCACCGAGATCCGCTACCTGGTGTTCAACCCCAAGGACCCGTGGGCGCGCAAGCCCGCGGTGCGCAAGGCGTTCGCCCAGGTCATCGACCGCGGCGCCATCGCCCACAAGATCTACAAGGACACCGTCGAGCCGCTGTACTCCATGGTCCCGCGCGGGGTCACGGGACACGGCACGGGCTTCTTCGACGAGTACGGAGACCCGAGCGCGGCCAAGGCGAAACGAATCCTCACCGCGGCAGGCATCACCGAACGCGTCCCGCTCACCCTTTGGTACACCACCGACCGCTACGGCTCGGCGACCGCGCCGGAATTCGCCGAGATCAAGCGGCAGCTGGAGAGCTCGGGCCTGTTCCGCATCACGATCAAGGGCGCGCCGTGGCAGAAGTTCGACAAGGCGTACAAGAACGGCGAGTACCCCGTCTTCGGACGCGGCTGGTTCCCCGACTTCCCGGACGCGGACAACTTCATCGCGCCCTTCGTGGGCGAGCGCAACGTCCACAACATGCCCTACCTGTCCCGGGAACTCACCGACGAGGTGCTGCCGCGCTCGCGCCGGGAGGCCGACCGCAGCAATGTCGTGGACCAGTTCGAGCAGGCGCAGCGGATCCTCGTCGACGACGTGCGGCTGCTGCCGCTGTGGCAGGGCAAGCAGTACGTGATGGCGAGCGAGGAGATCTCCGGCGGGGAGCGGGCCCTCGACCCCTCGGCGATCATGATGATGTGGGAGCTGGGGCGCAAGACGAGCTGGTAGGGGTGCGGTGACGGGCGGGCCCCCGCGCGCGTGGGTGTGGTGATGGACGGGCCCCGCGCGCGTGGGCCGGTGGTCCCGGCCGATTGTCAGTGGTCGCCGGTAGGTTCTGTGGTGCAGAACTGAACGCACCCCGGAGGTTGTTGACGTGACCGACATCACCATGCTGCCCGCGTCCTGGCGCGGAGTCCTCGGCGAGGAACTGCAGAAGCCCTACTTCAAGGAGCTCACCGAGTTCGTCGAGGAGGAGCGGGCGAGGGGGCCGGTCTTCCCGCCGCGCGACGAGGTGTTCGCGGCGCTGGACGCCACGCCGTTCGACGAGGTCAAGGTCCTCGTCCTCGGCCAGGACCCGTATCACGGCGAGGGCCAGGGCCACGGCCTGTGCTTCTCGGTCCGCCCCGGAGTGAAGACCCCGCCCTCGCTGCGGAACATCTACAAGGAGATGAAGGAGGAGCTCGGCCACCCGGTGCCGGACAACGGCTATCTGATGCCGTGGGCCCAGCAGGGCGTACTGCTCCTGAACGCGGTCCTGACGGTCCGCTCCGGCGAGGCCAACTCCCACAAGGGCAAGGGCTGGGAGAAGTTCACGGACGCCGTCATCCGCGCGGTGGCCGAGCGCCCCGACCCGGCGGTCTTCGTCCTCTGGGGGAACTACGCGCAGAAGAAGCTGCCCCTCATCGACGCCGAGCGGCACGTCGTGGTCAAGGGCGCGCACCCCTCGCCGCTGTCCGCGAAGAAGTTCTTCGGCTCCCGCCCCTTCACGCAGATCGACGAGGCGGTGGCGGCCCAGGGGCACAAGGCCATCGACTGGCGCATCCCCGACCTGGGCTGAGCAGGCGGGAGCGCCCGGCCGCGCACCGCGCCTGACCGTGATTGTCAGTGGTGCCCGCTAGCGTCGACATCGGTTCGTGGGACTGCCTGCCGGCGGCCCCGCGGCCGACGGACGACTGACATCCGATGGCGGACGCGGAGGGCCACGCGGTGGCGGAGCAGCAGGAACAGACGGCGGAAGACGAAGACGCCACGATGACCCGGATCGGGCAGGCGGTCATGCTGCAGCACGCCGGCGACCGCGAGGAGGCACAGGCGCGCTTCCTCGCGCTCTGGTCGGAGATCGGCGAGGAGGGCGACCCCCTGCACCGCTGCACGCTCGCGCACTACATGGCGGACACCCAGCAGGACCCGGCCGATGAACTGGCCTGGGACCTCAGGGCGTTGTCGGCGGCACACGAGCTGACGGACGAGCGCGTCGGCGCTCACCACCAGTCCCTCGCGGTGCGCGGGTTCTACCCCTCACTGCATCTGAACCTGGCGGCGGACTATGTGAAGCTCGCCCGCCCGGCGGCCGCCCGCAGCCATCTGAGGCTGGCGCGCGGCGCGGTGGGCGCGCTGGGGGACGACGGCTATGGGGACGGCATCCGGGCGGCCCTGGAGCGGCTCGAGGCGCAGGTGGGGGAGGGGGATGTGGAGGAGTAGGCGGGGGCGAGGGCTGCGGCGGGGTGGGGGAACCCGACTGCGTACGCGGCTCAACGGCCGTACGCCTCCACGCAGATGACCGCCTCCTTGCTGCCCGGCTCCCAGCCCCCGTGCGCCTTGCCGAGGGCGCACAGACGCAGGTCCGGGTGGGCGCGGGGAGAGGCGTCCTGCTGGGATGCGGCCTTGTCGTCGTGGTGGTCACGGCGGTCGTGGTCGTGACGGTCGTGGGGGTCCTGGTGGCGGCCGTCGTGCCCGTTCCCGCGCCCGTTCCCCTTTCCGTGCCCATGCCGGGGCCGGTCCCCACGCTCGCGCTCCGCGGGGCGTGAGCGCGTCGGTGTCGCGTCGGCGCTGGACGAGGCGGACGTGTTCGAGGGGCCGGCGTCCGGGCCGGCCGTCGCCCGCGGGGACTCGGTGCGGGACGGGGCCGTCGTCGGGCCCACGCGCACCAGTGAGTCATGGCCGGGAGCCTCCACGGCGCTCGAAGGCCACGGCGGCAGCGCCTGAGTGGGAGTCTCCGCATACGTGGCCGCCCGGCCGCCGGACGCCTTGCCGTGCCAAGCCGTCCGATCCACCCCCGCGCATCCGGAGAGCGCAAGGACCGCCACGGACGCGAGAAGCACTGCGGTGTTCGTCGATCGCTGCACTCGGTTGTTCTTCGATCGCTGCACCCGCGCCACTCTGCTGCCCCCGGCGCACCGCGGAGCGACGAACCAACCCGCATCCTCCGCACGGGTGACACCGGCGCGCGCGACACCACGTCACGCACGCCCCCCAGAAGCCCCGACCGCCCCCGAGCCGGCCGCCCGCGCGGCCCCCACGAACACCGTCGTCCCCAGCGCCTTCAGCGGCACCGGCCGACGCTCAGGCCCCAGTGGCCGAGTCGTCCCCGTCGAGCATCCCCCGCAGCAACTCCCGGAACCCGGCCCGCAGTTCGTCCAGCGTCGGGGCGATCGCGTGGTAAGAGCCCGCGACGCACGAGAACATCATGCCGTCGCACCACGCCACCAGCGACAGCGTGTGCCGCTCCGGCTCCTTCGAGCCCGCCGCGACCATCAGCGCGGACAGCGGTTCACGGAACTGGGCGCCGGAGGAGTCGTAGTACGACCGCAGCTCGGGGCGACGGGTCGCCTCCAGGGCCAGTTCGTAGCGGGACAGCAGCAGGTCGCGGTGGTCGTCGCCGGCAAGGAAGCGGTGCAGGGCCAGGGCGAGTCCGGTGACCAGGGAGTCGCGGTCGCCGGCCGGGCCGGGGAGCTCGCTCGGCGTGAGGATGTCGTTCTCACGCTCGGCCTGCCGGCGGACGGCGGCTTCCAGGAGGGCCTGCCGCGTCCTTGCCTGGTTCGACGTCGACCCCGGAGGCAGCCCCGCCGCCTCGTCGACCGCGCGGTGGGTGAGGCCGCGCATCCCGCGCTCGGCGAGCAGAGCCAGGGCGGTGTCGGCGATGAGTTCGGTGCGGGCTGCCCCCGTGGCACGTACAGACATGGGGTGCAGCCTACCGCTGAAACTACAGATGTAGTAGCCGTGCGGTGCGGGCGCTGCGCCTGTACTGACGGCGGTTGCGCCTGCGCCAATTATGCGCGCGACAAGGTGAGAGCGTGGCCGAAGCAGCGAATTCCGGGACCCGTATGCTGCGGGAACGGACGCGGGGGCGCAGGGGCGTCCCGTCGCACGACGGTAGGGAGACACTGGTGAAGGTCGGCTGCATCGGACTCGGAGACATCGCGCGGAAGGCGTACCTCCCGGTGCTCGCCACGCAGCCCGGCGTCGAACTGCACCTGCAGACGCGCACGCCCGCGACCCTGGAGCGGGTCGCGGCGACCCACCACATCCCCGAACCGCAGCGCCACACCGACCTGGACTCGCTGCTCGCCCAGGGCCTCGACGCCGCGTTCGTGCACGCGCCCACCGCCGTCCACCCCGAGATCGTCACACGGCTCATCGAGGCGGGTGTGGCGACGTATGTCGACAAGCCGATCGCGTACGAACTCGCGGACTCCGAGCGGCTCGTGGCCCTGGCCGAGGAGCGCGGCGTCAGCCTCGCCGTCGGCTTCAACCGCAGGCACGCGCCCGGCTACGCCCAGTGCGCGGAGCACCCGCGCGAGCTGATCCTGATGCAGAAGAACCGCGTGGGCCTGCCCGAGGACCCGCGCACCATGATCCTCGACGACTTCATCCACGTCGTGGACACGCTGCGGTTCCTCGTGCCGGGACCGGTCGACCACGTGTCCGTGCGCGGCCGCCTCGACGGCGGTCTGCTCGAACATGTCGTGCTGCAGCTCGCGGGCGACGGGTTCACCGCGCTCGGCGTGATGAACCGGCTGAGCGGGTCCACCGAGGAGATCCTCGAAGTCTCCGGTCAGGACACCAAGCGGCAGGTGCTCAACCTCGCCGAGGTCGTCGACCACAAGGGGCAGCCGACCGTGCGGCGGCGCGGCGACTGGGTGCCGGTGGCGCGGCAGCGCGGCATCGAGCAGATCGTGCTCGCCTTCCTCGACTCCGTGCGCGCGGGCAAGGTGATCAGCGCCCGGGACGCGCTGGAGACCCATGAGCTGTGCGAGCGGGTGGTCCTTGCGGTTCAGGAGCAGGCCTCCTGAACCGGTACGCCCGCACGCCCTCGGCGACGCACAGCAGCGCGAGGACGCCGAGCGCCGTGTGGACCGGCCAGTCCCCGTACCGCACGTACGGGGTGGTGCCCGTGGCCAGCGGAACCTCGTACTCCGCCGTGCTCGACGCGGAGGTGCCGAGCGGCTTCCCGACGCGCTCGCCGCTCGGGCCGTAGACCGCCGAGACGCCCGTGAGCGTGGCGTGCACCATGGGGCGGCCGGTCTCGGCGGCACGCACCGCGGCGAGCGACGCGTGCTGCTGCGGCGCCCAACTGTGCTGGAACGACGAAGTGGCGGACTGCGCGAGCAGCACCTGCGCGCCCTCGCGCGTGAGGTGGCGGCTCATGTCGGGGAACGCCGACTCGAAGCACACCAGCGGGCCCACCCGCAGCCCCTGCCCCAACTCCATCACGACCGGCCGATCGCCCCGCCTGCGGTCCTCGCCCGCCGCCTTGCCGACAGAGGTCGCCCAACCCAGCAGGGAGCGGGCCGGGACGTACTCGCCGAAGGGGACCAGGCGCATCTTGTCGTAGCGATCGCCCGTCGGTCCTTCCGGGCCCACGAGCACCGTGCTCTTGAAGATGCCGGGCCGGTCCGAGCGGCGGGCGTCGACGTTCACCAGGATGTCGGCGCCGACCTCCCGGGACAGCGCGGTGATGCGCTCGGCGAGGTCGGGCCGGTCGGCCAGGTCGTGGGCGACGCTGCTCTCGCCCCACACCACCAGGTCCACGTCGTGTCCCGTCAGAGAGCGGGTCAGCTGCTCCTCGCGGGCGAAGCGCTCGTCGGCGCCGCCCAGGCCGTTCATGACGCCGGGCTGGACGACGGCGACGCGGACGTGCCCGGCGGGGTCGGGGCGGGGGGACCAGGTCCAGGCCGCGGAGGTGGCGGCGGCCACGGCGACGAGGCCCGCGAGCGCGGGGACGCGGGCGGCGCGGTGGGCGACGAGGGCGGCGACGGCCGTGTTCACGGCCACCACCAGGGCGCTGACCAGCCAGACACCGCCGACCGACGCGAGCCGCAGCGCGGGCTCGACCTGCCACTGGCTGGAGCCAAGGAGTCCCCAGGGCCCGCCGAGCCCCTCCCAGGACCGCACCAGTTCCACCATCAGCCAGCCGGACGGCAGCACGAGCAGCGCGGCGGCGGCCCGCCCGGGTGAGGCGACGCCGCCCAGGAGATGGCGTACGAGCCAGCCCCACGGCGCCCACAGCAGTCCGAGCAGCGCGGCGATGACGAGCGTGAAGACGTGCAGGCTCGGCAGCAGCCAGTGGTGCACCGCCACCATGAAGCCGAGCCCGCCGAGCCAGCCGTCGAGCGCGGCGCGGCGGCCCGTCGGCGCCGAGCGGGCGAGCAGCAGCCACGGCACGAGCGCGACGTACGCGAACCACCACCACGAGGGGGCGGGGAATGCCAGGGCGGGTAGCGCCCCGCACAGGGCGGCGAGGATTCCGCGCCGCCACGGGGAGGCCAGCGCCGCGTGCCACTGGCGCGCCTCGAAGGCCGATCCCAGACGCCGGCGCAGAGCCTGCGTCCGGGACGGCACCCACTGGTGCCGCCGGCTGCCGCCCAGTACCTCCATGCCAGCGCGCCTCCCTGCCCCGACTCGGCTCCGACACCGCCGTCACCGTCGTCCGCCGTCGTCGCGATCGTCGCCGTCGTACGTCCAGTGTGCGCGCCCTCGACGATCTAGGACAGGGGGCGCCCGGTTCGCGTTGCCGGGGCGGACCAGTGCTGTCTGCGCCACTTCTCCTGTACGAGGACATGGCGCAGGAGCCAGCCGGTGTGGGTGCGCACGGCGGTGAATTCGTAGCGGCCGCCGCATTCGAAGTCGGGGGCGGTGGCGGGCTCGGTGGTCCCTTCGGCCGGTTCGTGGGCACCGTCGGCGTCGGGCCGGTGCTCGGTCGCGAGGCGCATGGGGTTGGAGTAGTCCGCCTGTACGCGCGCGGTGTCGCCCACGTCCTGCTCGCGGACGTCGAAGCGGATCCTGCGATTGACGATGAGGTGCTGGCGCATCGCGAACATCCGCAATGTCTCCGCCAGCCAGTCGCCGACCTCCGGACCGGTTCCTTCGATGCCGCCCGCCGACCTGTAGTCGGCCCTGCCGCCCGGTGCGAACAACTGGCGGTAGCCGTCCCAGTCGCCGTCGTCGACAGCGATGGCGTAGTCGGTGATGAGGCTGTCGATGGCCAAACGGTCAAGGACTGCGGCGAGTTCCACGCGCTGCGTCATCGGGTCAGTCTTGGGTACCGGGGGTGCGGAGCCAAGAGGCAGTACGACAGTCGTCGTTCTGCGGGGAGGCGCGGGTGCGCGGCCGAAGGCTGAGGGGCATGCGCACGCGAGCGTGTGGGGCACGCTCGCGTGCGTGGACGAGCTTCTCGATGACTCGATGCTTGTTGACTCGACGCGTATGGAGATGACTCGACGACTCGGGACCTGATGACTGGACTTACTGGACTACTTGACGAGGAGCGATCGACCTCGGGGTCGACTGGCGGCCTGCACAAGGAAGATGTGGCTGTTCCCCCGCCCGCCGCTTACGCGGCCTGCACGATCTCCGCGCGCACCGCCTCGGCCCACTCGGTCACGAGCTGCTCGTACTCCCGGCGCTGCTCGATGGAGAGACGGCCACCGGCGCGGAGCCAGAGGCCTCGTATCCGCTCGTTCAACTCGGCTGACGACCGCACGGAACCATGGGGTTGAGGGGTTAAGGGCATGCGGTCAAGCCTAGGGGATAGCTCTGACAATCGGAACTGTCAGCTACCGCACACCTGCGGCACGTGATCGCGCCAAGGCGCCGCAAGGCGCGCGAGCCCGGCGCGAGTTGGCGCGTGCGCGCTGGTCAGCGGGGCGGGTGGGGGTCACTGGGGCCCAACGGGAGCCGGCCGGAGGATGGTTGTCAGTGACGGATGGCACGTCTACTGATGGTTCGGTGCCGAGTGGGGTGCCGAGTCGTGTACGGCGTCGGGTGCCGGGTCGGCCGAGCCGCGTCCCGTGAAGGGCAGGTGGATGAAGAGGAGCACGATTCCGCAGAGGGTGAAGACGCGGGTGGCGGCGTCGAGGCCGTTCCAGTCCTCCGACTGCCACATGGCGAACCACTCGCCGCCGATCCCTATGAAACCGCCGCCGAACAGCAGCATGAGCATCAGCAGACCCACGGTGCTGAGCCGCCGCGCGCGGCCGTGGCCGTCGCCCCGGCCGCGCAGCGCCCTGCCCCACAGGGCCGTCGCGGCGATGAGGACGAGTGCCGCCAGGGTCTCCCAGGCGATGATGGCGACGTACGCGGTGTCCTGGAGGGCGCGTGACTCGATGGCGCGCCACATGACGTCGTCGTCCTTGAAGGTCGTGTCCATCGCCAGGACGTGCCGTACGAACTGCTGGTTGTTGTCGAAGTCGGTGATGTTGCCGAACGCGACGAGGGCGATGTAGAGGGCGACGACTCCGGTCAGCACGGCCGCCGCCACGGTCGGCGCGCCCAGGGCGGGGCCCCGGTCGTCTCGCTTCTTGCTGGTGGTTGGCGTGGCGGTCATGCCGGGGCTCCCTCTGGGGACGGTTGGTGCGGCTGCTGATCGGGCCGCGCGAGTGCTCGGGGCGGTCGCGCGGTCGACCCATGGTCTCAGGGGTTCACTCGCGGCACAGTGGTGCACTCCTGTTTCGCATACGCCTGCGGCAACACCCCGTCCTCCAAGGTGTGTTGGGCTGGGTGTGCCATGTCGTCGAGCGCGCTCAGGAGTTGCCGGAGCGGTGGGCTCGGCGGCCCCGACGGCACGGCGAGCGATGTGATGACGGTCGGGGCGGCGAGGCGGCGTACGGTCACGTGGGGGATCGGCGGCAACCCCGTGACCTCGTAGAACACCGTCCAGGACGGGGCGTCGGCGCTCTGCTCGGCGAGGCCGGTGAGGGTTTCCTGGAGGGTGGTGAACGGCGGGCCGAGCAGCGGTTCGGCTCCGGTCGCCGCCCGCACCGCGCCGGTCACCAGGTCGTGGAAGGGCGGGTTGTGCTCGCGCGGGGCGAGGCGCAGCGGCAGGTGGGCGAGCTGGTCGAGGCCCAGTGGGAGCCCGTCGTCGGCTGTGGCCGCCACCGGATGCTCCGCGGGGAGCGCCACGTACAAAGGATCGCTCCACACCGGCAGCAGCTCTAGCCCTGGCGCCTTCCGCGCCGCCCGCACCAGCGCCGCGTCCAGTTCGCCGGAACGCACCGCGGCGAGCCGCTCGGTGAGGGGCAACCTCCGCAGCCGTACGCGGAGTTGAGGAGCCGCACGCCGCAGTGCCTCCAGAAGGCGGTACGTGCGGTCGCCCGGTCCCTGGACGGTGCCCAGGCGCAGCAGGCCCTCGGTGCCCGAGGCGAGGGCGGACGCGACGTCCCGGGTGCGGCGCGCCGCCGCGAGCACGGCGTGCGCCTCGGGCAGCAGCCGCTCACCGGCGCCGGAGAGCCGGACGTGCCGTGTGGACCGGTCGAACAAGGAGACGCCGAGTTCCCGCTCCAGGCGGCGGATCTGCTGGCTGACCGCCGACTGCACGATGCCGAGGCGCTCGGCGGCGCGGCTGAAGCCGCCCTCTTCGGCGACGGCGGCGAAGTATTGAAGCTGACGCAGTTCCACGAGGTTCCCCCTGCCACACGAATGCGTGATGCGCGATGCGTGATGCGCGACGCGTCATTCGCGATTCATCACGATCGGTGATTTCTGCAGGGAACAACTGCTTCTGGTTCGCGTCTTCTTCCCGGGCTCGAATGGAAGACATGGAAGACATGGAAGACGAAGACATGAAAGACATGGACAGACAGCAGACGACCAGAGCCCTGATCGTGCCGCCCGGCACCGCTGAACACGTCGCCCTGCCGCACGGCGGCGGCTTCGACCTGCTGGCCGACGGCGCGGACACCGGCGGCGCCCTGGGCGCCAACCGCCTCACGCTCGGCGAGGGCGCCGACGGGGCCAGACCCCACCACCACGCCAGGTCGACGGAGCTGTTCCACGTACTCGACGGGGTCGTGGAGTTCTTCCTGGACGGCGGGACGACGACGGTGGCGCGAGGCGGACTCGTCGTCGTCCCGCCCGGGATGCCGCACGCGTTCGGCGCGGCGCCCGGTGCGACCGCCGACCTGCTCGCGGTCCTGACACCGGGTGTCGACCGGTTCGGCTACTTCCGTGCCCTGGGCCGCATCCAGCACGGCCTGGACACGTTCGAGAGCCTCCTGCCCGAACAGGACCGGTACGACGTGCACTTCCTGGGCGGCGCGGTCGCCGCGGACTGGGCGACCGCGCGCGCTCGGGCTACGAAGGGTCGCGCACCGTCCCGGTGACCTCCGGGCCCCGGTGCGGCTCCCACTCCTGGTCGTAGGTGACAAGGCGCAGCCGCAGGGTCTCCTTCGGCTCCCGCACCCGGTCCTTGACCGTGGGCACGCTCACGTCCACGCTCCGCTTGCCCGCGGCGATCCGCGCCGGGATGTACGGCATCTCGGAGACCTTGGACAGCGGGCGGGCCGGGTTCGGGGAGCTCCCGAAGACGTCCTTCAGCCAGCGCTTGCCGACGTCCTTGGTGGACAGCTCCTTGCCGCCGCTGACGCGCCGGATGTCGAAGCCGGCCTCGATGTCCGTGTCGGCCGCGGCGGACAGCGAGACGCGCCACTTGAGGGACTTCCCCTCGGTGACGCGGTTCGCCACCGGCTTCACGGTGACCTTGGGCATCGGGTCGTCCTCGGCCACCTGCACACCGCCGTGGTACGAACCGACGACCGTGCCGCGGACCGCCTTGGCCAGGACGTCGTACGAGAGGTCGGCGCCGTAGCGCTTGTTGCCCCGCACCGTGACCGGGAGGTCGACGGGCTCGCCGCCGGGACGCACGGTCACCGTCTTGTACGTCGTCTTGTGCGTGCGCGGGTCGGTCACGAACAGGCGGACCTTGCCGCTGCCCTGGCCGGTGACCCGTACGGGCACGCGGTAGTCGCGGACGCCCGAGTCACCTTCCTTGACCTTGAGCTGACCGATGTCGACGCGCGTCAGCTCGGCCGTCCCGGCGTCCGGGGTGCCCGGGCGCCAGCCCCACGCGTCCATCAGCCAGGCGCGGCCCGACCGGTTGCGCGGGGTCAGCTCCAGGGAGGTCACCTGCTTGAGGTCGAGCCCCGCGCGGGCGGCCGCGGAGAGCGGCACGCGCACCTCGCGACCCCAGTAGGACGCGGTCGCGTCGGTGCCGGGCAGGCCGTCCACGCGGACCTTGCCGAGCGTCGCACGGCGGCCCGACGCGTCGGTGACCGCGACGTCGAGCCGGGTGCCGGTGCTGTTCGGCGGCACGATCACGCGCAGCGCCAACGCGTCGGATCCGTCGAGGGAGATGGCCTTGCTGGGACGCACCTTCGTCACGGCGCCTGGTTGCGACCAGCGCATCGCGACCGCGTGGCGGCCCGGTTCCGGCGAGGGGTCCCAGGCGGCGAAGTGGGGCGAAGCGCCCTTCGTCCCGGAGGGGAGGCAGGCGCGGGACGCCCTTTCGTCCACCTGCGCGCACAGCCGGCCGCCGCCGGACACGGCGAGCGAGGAACTCGGCACGAACGCGGGCGTGCGGTTGCCGCCGACGGCGTGGGTCAGCACGTGCGCGGGCTTCGCCGAGGGGGCGCGGCGGCTGGAGCCGTCGAGGAGCGGGCGCACCCGGTCGTCACCGTCGACGAACAGCCGGGCCGCCGCCGCGATGTAGGTGGAGCCCGCCGTCTGCTGCTGCTTGGCGGTCAGGCGGGTGTCCTTGCCCTTCGCGCACACCGGGTCGGGCCGCTCGCCGGACTGGAAGTCGTCGTCGGCCGGGGCCGCCGCCTGTCCGGGAGTCCACTCGCTGTTGAAGAAGTTGTGGTTCGCGCCGACCACGTAGACCGCGCTGTGCAGGGCGGTGCCGCGGCCGACGCCGCGCGTCCCGTCGGCGTAGATCTGGCCCTGGAGGTCGGAGACGTCGCCGTCGCAGCCCGGCAGGATCGTCATCGACGGCACGTCCGGGACCGGGTTCTGGCCGAAGATCGTGGGGCCGATGAGGACGGTGCCGCGGATGTTCCAGCGGGCCGGGCCGGGGGCGCCGTCCTCGGCGGCGGGCGGCGGGGTCAGGCTGTCGAGCGCGGCGCGGTTGACGCCTTCGCCGCCCCGGGAGTGGCCCACGAGCATGACCTTGGTCAGGTCGGCGGGCGCGGTGTCGCGCACGGCCTTCGGCACGTCGCCGCGGCCGGCGGACCAGTCCGCCCAGCGGGCGAGGTGCTGACGCACCAGCGACGAACGGGCCTGCGCGCCGCCGTCCGCGGCGACGTCGTCCTGGCCGTTGATGCCGTTGGCGGAGATCGACACCGTCACATAGCCCTGCGAGGCGAGGAGCTTCTGGTCGTGCAGGTAGCCGCGGTAGCTGGGCACCGGCTTCATGCCGGACTTGCAGGGCCAGCCGCCGTCCTGGGCGCCGCCGGACTTGTAGCACGTGTAGTGGCGGCCGTGCAGGAACAGCGCGAGCGGCCGCTTCCCCGGGGCGTCCGTCGGGCCCACGACGGTGGCCTTCATCTCGACGGGATTGGGGAATCCGGGCAGGCGCACCGACTTCTGGGTGTACTCACCGCTGACGGTGCGGTACTTGCCCGGGACGCCGGGGTCGACGCGGTTCGCGGGCTGGGGAGCCGCGGACTCGGCGGGCGGCGAGACGCGCGACGGCGCGGGCGTGTCCTTCGCGCCCTCGTCCAGACGGCGGCCCCCGGCCTGCGCCTGAAGGTCCGCGGCCTGCCCGATGTTCGCGCCGTCGAGGCGCAGCCGGAACGTCCGCTGGTCGTCCGTGGGCTGGGGGACGCCGAGGAGCCGGTCGCCGGCGTAGAACTCGACGCGGGCGTCGCCCATGGGCACCGGTTCGGCGGCGCGCCAGACCAGGTGCTTCTCGGCGCCGGAGCCGTCGACCCGCCAGCCCTTGGGGAGTTGGCCTTCGCCGTCTCCCGGCGGTGTGGGGTCCCCGAAGGCCGCGGGGAGGCCCGACGGCAGGGCGTCTCTCGGTGACGCGGACGGTATTCGGTCGCCGGACGGCTGCGCGTGCGCCAGGCCCGGCACCCCCACCGCCAGCGCGAGGACCGCCGTGGCGGCGGTCACCGAGCGCGGGACATGGATCAAGACGTTCTCCCGTTCATCAAGTTCCTCCAGTGCATCCAGCAGTGCGTCCAGTTGATCCACTGCGTAGGATCCCCCGGTCCTGGAGGATGACGGTGGGAGCGCGGGGGTTGCTTCGTGGGGTTTCGTACGTCGTCTCAAGGGGCGTACGAGGTGGGGAATGCCGGGCAAATGGGGCAAGTTGGGGGTTAGGGTTGCCCTTGTGGGCGAGGGTGGGCGCCGCGCATGATGCCGGTATGGCTGATGATCTTCCTACGCCCGCGCCTGCGCCCGTTTCCCTGCCTTTGGCAGCGGTCCCGCTCGCCGCGTACACACGTGCCGACCTGACCGAGATACTCGGCGACGCTCCCGACCCCTTCGGTGTCGCGGACACCGGACTGACGTGGCTGCCCAAGGACGTGCACTTCGGTGTGCGGGCGGAGGGCCGACTCGTGGCCCACGCGGGCCTGTTGAGGGTGCCGGTGTCGATCGGCGGCACCGAGGCCGAGGTGATCGGCGTCGGCGGCGTGGCCGTCGCGGCCGACGTTCGGGGCCGCGGCCTCGCCCGGACCGTTCTGTCGGCGGCACTCGACCACGCCCGCACGATGGGCCCCCGGCACGCGCTCCTGTTCTGCCGCCCGCCCCTCGTCGCCCTCTACGAACGGCTCGGCTGGCGGACGCTGGAGGGCAAGGTGTACGTCGAGCAGTCCGCGGGCCCGGCGGTCATGCCGCTGCGCACGATGTGGACGCCGCTGAAGGAGGGGCAAGAGGGGGCAGCGTGGCCGGACGGGGACGTGCGGCTGCTGTCGTTCCCGATGTGAGCCCGTGCCCGGCCGGGGCGAGGAACTGCTCGACGTACAGGGCGCACGACCGGTGCAGGCAGCGCATACTCGGAGCAGGAGCAGGGCGCGCCTGCGCCCTGGCAGGCTCCCCGGCGCGCGCCTACAGTGTGGGCCCAAGGCTCTGCGGCACGGAAAGGCAGGGCCTCGGCCCTGCGGCACGGATCGCGGAAAGGGCGCAGCCCCGTCCCGTGGTCACCAGCATCCCGGCCGGGCGTCGCCCCGGCCCGCCACCGCCGGGACGACCAGCGGGCGCGGCCGACGCGGCGCCGTAAGGGGTGCGGTGGCCTCCTGCCGCGGGACAGACACCATCCCGCCATGATCTCCACCCGGATCCGCGCCGCGACGTGCGCGCGGGCCGAGTGCGCGCCGAGAGCCGCTGGAGGCACCCATGTCCGGACCGTGCGTCGCCCTGATCGCCGACCCCACGTCGCCCGAGGGCTGCCGGGACTACCTCGCCCAAGCCGTCGAACTGCTCACGGGCACACCGCCGCACCGCATCGACGCCCGCCACTTCGCCCCCTGCGGCACCGGCCGCGTCCGGGACCGCGACGGCGTGCGCTTACGCCTCCACGTCCCCGACCAGGGGCTGGAGGTGGTGCCTGACGTGGTCGTGCTGTACGAGATACCACCGCACCGGCGCCGCGCCCTCGCCGCCTTCCAGCGCCTGCTCGCCCACCACCACGCGGTGACGCTGGGCTCCGGCGTCGCGGCATGGCGGTCGGCCACCGAGAAGGACCGCACGGTCGCCCGCTTCGAGCGGGACGGCGTCGCCCAGATGGACACCGTCGTCCTGTCGCGGCCGGGCACGCGGGAGACGGCCGCCGCGTTCGAGCGGCTCGGCCGTGACACCTGGGCCCGGCCGGTCGTCGGCACCGGCGGCAGTGACACCTTCCACGTGACCACCGACGCCCAACTGGCCGAAGCCGCCGAGTACTACGCGCGTCGGCGCAGCGCCTGGCTGCTCTCGCGCGACGCGGGCAACGTCACCGCCGACGGCGACCGGCACCAGTTCCGCGTGTTCGTGCTCGGCGGCCGCGTCATCCACGCCCGCGAGCACATCCAGCCCGCGACGGACACCCCCTGCAACACCTGCCAGGGCGCGACGGCCATCCCCATCGCCCCGCCCGACCTGCCGCGGCGCCTCACCGAACTGGCCGTGGCCGCCACCGCGTCGATGGGACTGCCCTTCGCCGGGGTCGACCTGGCCATCGAGAACGGCGGCGTCGTCTTCGAGGTCAACGTCCAGCCGGCCTTCATCGAGGGCGAGTTGGAGACGGTGGCCGTCCCCTACATCCAGGCCCACCTCGACGCGCTCGCCCAGACCGCGGGGGGCCGCAGAAGCCGCCACCCGGCGCGGGGCAGGCGGCGCGGCAGCCAGGTCAACGGGCGCTCGCCCCGGGTGGCGTAGGTCTCGCGTAGGCCGGGAGACGTAGGTCGCGTACGGCCGCAGCCCCATGTGCGGCGCCGGGGCGCCGACTACGGTCGGCGTCCATGCAGACCACCGGAAGCACACGGCGCGACCTGCGGGAACGTACCCGCGACACCCTTCGGCGACTCACCGGTGAACGGGACATCTGGCTGGCGACCTCCCACCCCGAGCACGGCCCCCACCAAGTGCCGCTGTGGTTCTGGTGGGACGGCGACGCGGTGTGGATGTGCACCGGCGAGAAGTCCGCGACGGCACGCAACGCGCTCGCCGAGCCGAGGGTGCGGCTCTCGCTGCCGGACACCTTCGACGTGGTGCTGCTGCGCGGGGATGCGGAGTGCTTTCCGGCGCGGGAGGTGCCGGGGGAGGCGGCCGACGCGTTCACCGCGAAGTTCGGGTGGGATCCACGGACGGAGGAGGCGCCGTTCCTGTACATCCGCGTGGCGCCGAGGTCGGTGCTCGCGTGGCGCGGGGAGGCGGAGTTGCGGGGGCGGGTGATTCTGTGGGAGGGCGAGTGGGTGGCGCGGGACGGACACGGGGGCCGGGGCTGAACCGTTCGGTGCGCCCGGCGTGAGCCTGCCGCGGGTCCTTCACCACCTCGTATGCGGAGAAAGGCTTCTTCCGCCCCGGTCCTACCCCTTTGGGTGAATGGCCGAATGCGTGGCTCCGCATGGGGGCAGTCTGGCGATGGCCCGCCCGCAGTCGACGGGGCGGGCCGTTCCCGACCCAGCGACACGAAGGTGGTCATGCTCCGCAGACTCGCCCTGTCCACCGCCCTGCTCGCGGCTCTCGCCCCCGCGCTCGTCTCGACAGCGCCCGCGTCCGCGCTCGGCCCCGGCGTCGAACGCGGCCCCGGCGAAGTGTGCTTCTGGACCCAGCCGGGCCAGCACGGCACGGGCTGGTGCTACAAGCCCCCGGGTTACGCCGATCTTCCCGAATCCCACCACGACAAGACCGCGTCGTTCCGCTCGGACGTGAACAAGAACCTGTACGCGATCGACTGGACGCGGGACACCTGCTACTCCCGCCTCATCCGCGCGTACGAATTCAGCGACAACTGGTCCTGGGGCTCCCGGATCGACGGCATCTCCGACAAGACCGAAGGCTGCCAAGCCGCCTGACGAACCGTCCGAACAGAAAGGCACAAGCCCGACATGACGCTGAAGCACTCCTCCGCCACCACCGACTCCGCCCCCGAATCCGCCCCGAGGCGGAGGACCGCCAAGCGCGCCTTCCTGGGCGTGGCGGCGGCGCTGCTCATGACCGGCAGCCTCGCCGTGGCCGCCCCGGCCGGCGCCGCCGACTGTCCCAGCGGCCACTTCTGCGCCTGGGAACACGCCAACTTCGACGGACAGCGCGCCAACTGGTCCGGCGACGACGGCTGGTGGGAGAGCTACATCGCGGACGAGGACTCCTCGTGGGCGAACCACGGCATCTCGGGTCCCGGCATCAAGGACACCGTCAAGGTGTACTCGCGGGCCCACCAGGGCGGCCACATGACCATCTGCGTCACGCCGGGCCAGGAGGTCGGGTACAACGGCGCGGCCAACGACAACGGCGACTCCCACACGTGGGCCATGAGCTGCTGAACGAACGCGTCCCGTACGGGCCTGCCGCCTTTGGGTGGCAGGCCCGTACGTTTGCCCCGGCACAGGTCCGTCCTCCTGAAGCCGTCTGAAGCCGTCGCGAGAAGGAGCGTCCCCACGTGAGCACTCTCGGCATCCTGCCCCCGGACGAGCAGCTCGTCGTCACCACGGTGCGTGACTTCGTGGACAAGGAAGTGAAGCCGGTCGTACGGGAGTTGGAGCACACGGACACCTATCCCGAGGCCCTGATCGAGCGGATGAAACAGCTCGGGGTCTTCGGCCTCGCCGTCCCGGAGGCGTACGGCGGCACTCCCGTCTCCACCTCCTGCTACGTCCTGTTCACCGAGGAACTCTCCCGCGGCTGGATGAGCCTGGCCGGTGCGATGGGCGGCCACACCGTGGTCGCCAAGCTGCTGCGGCACTACGGCACCGAGGACCAGCGCCGCCACTACCTCCCCCGGATGGCCACCGGCGAGATCCGCGCGACCATGGCCCTCACCGAACCGGGCGGCGGCTCCGACCTCCAGGCCCTGCGCACCGTCGCCCGCAGGGACGCCGACGGCTATGTCGTCAACGGTACGAAGACGTGGATCACGAACTCCCGCCGCTCGGGTCTGATCGCCCTGCTGTGCAGGACCGACCCCGACGCCACCCCGGCGCACCGCGGCATCTCCGTCCTCCTGGTCGAGCACGGCCCCGGCCTGACGGTCTCTCGCGACCTGCCCAAACTCGGCTACAAGGGCGTCGAGAGCTGCGAGTTGGCCTTCGAGGACCATCGCGCCCCGGCCGACGCCCTGCTCGGCGGCGTCGAGGGCCGCGGCTTCGCCCAGATCATGCGGGGCCTGGAGACGGGGCGGCTCCAGGTCGCCGCCCGCGCCCTCGGAGTCGGCCGGGCGGCCCTGGAGGACGCGCTGGCCTACGCGCGCGAGCGCGAGTCGTTCGGCAAGCCGATCTGGCAGCACCAGTCGATCGGCAACTACCTCGCCGACATGGCCACCTCCCTCACCGCCGCCCGCCAACTCACCCTGCACGCCGCCCGCGAGGCCGACGCGGGACACCGCGTCGACATGGAAGCGGGCATGGCCAAGCTCTTCGCCTCCGAGACCGCCATGCAGATCGCCCTCAACGCCCTGCGCATCCACGGCGGCCACGGCTACTCCACCGAGTTCGACGTGGAGCGCTACTTCCGCGACGCCCCGCTGATGATCGTCGGCGAGGGCACCAACGAGATCCAGCGCAATGTGATCGTGAGCCGGCTCGTGGAGCGGGGTGGCCTCGACGTGTGAGGCTTCGTTCGTACGTCGATGGGGTGCCCGCCCGCACCACCGGGCCGCGCACCCCCGAACAGGCCGCCCGCCGCCGCGGACTGCTGGAACCCCTGTTGCCGGACCTCGTCGAGGGGCTGGGGGAGGCCGACTTCCGCGTGACCGAGGTGACGCTGCGCCTCGCCCTCGACTGCTACCGCCTCGGTGACCATGCCGTCGCCATGCCCCTTTTCGAAGGCCTGCTCCCGTCGAGTCCGGCGACCCCGAGCGTGCGTTGGCGCTCCGGAAATCCCTGATCGAACTGCTGCGCAACAAGGTGGGGGTCGCCCCCGACCACCTGGACGCGGCCGTGGAACTGCGGGCGCTGATCAAGCGGCGGATCCGTGCCGAATGGCGCGGCGGCACCCGCACGTGGTTCCGGGCCTGACACAGGCCGGCCGGCGCACAGGGGGCGGCTCACAAGCGGAGCCGGACGGCGCATAAGCGGAGTCGTACCGCGCATAAGAGAAGTAGGGCGTCGTGGCCCCTCAAGCGGCCGACGGCGCACAGTGCCCCGGACCCCGGCGCGCCCCCCTCGTGGGGGCGTCATGCCTGTCCGTCCGCGGCCCTCCCCGGGCGTGGCGGCAAGAGGAGGTCGGCTGTGGGGAATGTGCGCCGCATGTCGGAGGCGGAGTGCCGTGAGGTGCTTGCCCGGGCCTGGACGGGGCGGCTCGCGGTGGCGCGGCGCGGGCGTCCGTATGTGGAGCTGGTCGGTCTGGTGGTCCGTGACGGGGCGCCGGTGGCGCTGGTCTCGGACGTCGGTCCGGTCGCGCGGGCGCTGCCTCCCGTGGTGGCCCCGCGGCAGTTGGTGGTCCTGGAGGCCGACGATGCCGAGTACGCCGAAGACGCCGAGTATGCCGAGGACAGGGACGGCGAGCACCGCGCGGTGCGGGCGGTCATCGCGCTCGGCCGACCGCGCTGGGTCGTGGCGGTCGACGAGGTGGGCGCCTGCCGCCGTGCCGCGAGCGCGCGGGGTCTGGACGTCGCGCCGGGCATCGGGTTCCTCACGCTGACGAGCCCGGTCCTGAGCGGGGAGCACCATCTGCTGCGGTGCCTGACGAAGCCGTAGGAGGGGGCAACAGGCGGCCGGGGCGCGCTCCAAGGCAGCGGACACGCGATCCCGGCTCCACCTCTCCTCGGGGGTGGCTCCCGCCCGCCCCCGAGGAGAGGGCGGCGGTGCGAGGACGCCCGGCGGAGGGGGAGCCGCCACGTCCTCGCACCTTCGGCCGCCGCCCCCGCCGACAACCCGGCGGCGGCCACCCGGGGATGGGCCCGTACCTCCAGCGTGCACCCATCCGACGCAAAAAGCGCCACCCTTGCCTACACAACGTGCCGAGAAGGCCTATTTAGGTAACACAGGGGCGGATGGGACGTAAGTGACCACGCAGAGTTACCAGTTCGGGGCGCGTGCCGGGCCTTGAGGGGCGCGCAGGGCCCCCGGCCGGGCGCCGGTGCGTCGCTAGCCCGCCGACTCGCCCGCGTGCGGGCTCAGCGTGCCCGCGCCGACGAGGATGAACAGCGCGATGCCGAGCAGGATGCGGTAGTAGACGAACGGCATGAAGCTCTTGGTGGTAATGAACTTCATGAACCATGCGATTACGGCATATCCCACAACAAAAGCGACAATTGTGGCGAAGATCGTGGGGCCCCAGGAGACATGGCCGCCCTCGCTCGCGTCCTTCAGCTCGAAGACACCCGAGGCGAGCACGGCCGGGATGGCGAGCAGGAAGGAATAGCGGGCCGCGGCCTCGCGGGTGTAGCCCATGAGCAGGCCGCCGCTGATCGTGGCGCCGGAGCGGGAGACGCCGGGGATGAGCGCCATGGCCTGGCAGACGCCGTAGATCAGACCGTCCCTGACGCCCAGTTCCTTGAGGCCCTTGCGGTGGCGTACGGCACGGTGCTTGCCGCCGGTCTCGTCGCGGGCCGCGAGGCGGTCGGCGATGCCGAGGACGATGCCCATGACGATCAGCGTCGTGGCGATCAGGCGCAGATCACGGAACGGCCCCTCGATCTGGTCCTTGAACGTGACGCCGAGGACACCGATCGGGATCGAGCCGACGATGACGAGCCAGCCCATCTTCGCGTCGTGGTCGGACCGCGGCACCTTGCCGACCAGCGAGCCGGACCACGCCTTGATGATCCGGCCGATGTCCTTGCGGAAGTAGATCAGGACGGCGGCCTCGGTGCCGATCTGAGTGATCGCGGTGAAGGCGGCACCCGGGTCGTGCCAGCCCGCGAACGCCGCGGTCAGCCGCAGATGCGCGCTGGATGAGATCGGAAGGAACTCGGTCAGTCCCTGGACGAGTCCGAGAATGAACGATTCGAGCCAAGACATGAAAACTGCGCCGTCCAGTAACTGATCGTGCGCTGACCCGTGAGGTGGCGGTCAGAGGCGTGGGAGGGGAACCGGGAGCGGCGAGGCGTGGTGCGGGCGTGCGCGGGGTCGAGCGGTGGGCCGGGAGGGGTGATCACGTGCCTCGCCGGGGGCAGCGTAGCGGCACAAGATGAAGGGACCGCGCGAGGGCCGTCGGTTGCGGGCCCCGGGCGGGCTCCGGGCCGCGCCCGCCGATGGCCCCGGGGCGGGCGGCGGCGGGCGGTGACCTCTGGCGCGCTACCTCGCGCGGCGGAGCTTGAGTACGGAGTCGGCGCGGGTGCCGGGCCGGCCGTCAGGACCCGCCAGCTCGCGCGTGAGGAGTTCGTCGGTCTCGACGGTCCACCCCCGGCGCGCCGGGTCGAGCCGGGCGAGCATCTCGGCGTTCGTCGGGAAGTGGTGGGCGAACGGCGGCTCGTCCTGCCACGACGGCCAGCCCGCGTGGCTCCCGATGACCAGGACCCCGCCGGGCGCGACCGCGTCGGCCGCCCGGTCGAGGATGTCCTCGCGCTCGCCGTCGCGCGCCACCGGTGAGTGCAGGAACTGCGCCGACACCAGGTCGTACGAACCCTCCGGGGACGACTCCGACAGGTCGTGCCGCTGCCAGTCGATCCGGTCCGTGAGACCGGCATCGGCCGCGCGTTCCGCGGCCCGGCGCAGCGCCGTGGCGGACACGTCGGCGGCCGTGACCCGCCAGCCGAGGCCGGCGAGCCACAGCGCGTCGGAGCCCCCGGCGCACCCGAGGTCCAGGGCCGTGCCGGGTGTCAACGAGGCGACTTCCCGGACGAGGAGGACGTTGGGCTCACCGGAGCCGCCGGTGCCCGGGTCTCGGTAGAAGTCGTCCCAGTACTGCTGAGCCGTGTTCTTCGGCGGGGTGCTGGTCATCGTCTCTCCCTCAGGCGGGCGCCGGTACTTGAGGGAGAGGGTGCGCGCACGGAGGCGAACCCGGCGACATTCTTTGCCGGTGCGGCAAAATGCGGGCTCGGTCAGGAGCCTCGGTCAGGCGGCAGTGGGCCCCGTGACCGTCCAGCCGGGCGCCTGCGGATGGGCCGTCAGGTCCTCGTGGCGCACTTCGCCGCCGCACGCGGAACACGTGACCGCGGGAAGCAGTTCGTGGCCGCAGATGTGCTCGATGACCATGGGGCGGTCGTCGTCCGTACGCAGATGGCGGTCGCCCCAGGCCATCAGCGTCATCAGGACGGCCTCCAGTTCGAGGCCCGCCGGCGTCGGCCGGTACTCGTGGCGCGTCGGCCGTTCGCTGTACGCGGCCTTCTCCAGTACGCCCGCGTCCACGAGGCGGCGCAGGCGCGTCGTGAGGATGTCGCGCGGGGCGCCGGTGTTGCGGGCCAGCTGATCGAAGCGCCGTGCGCCGAGGAAGACCTCGCGCAGGACGAGCAGCGAGTACTTCTCGCCGACCAGGGCGAGGGTGTCGGCGATGGAGCACGGGCGTGGATCTTTCATGGAGGACAGTCTAAAGGTGGGTTGGAAAATCAAACCCACCTGGTTATCGTGGGGATTGCTAGTGAGTCCAGTTTTCCAACTCGACCCATCCGGGAGACACCGCCATGCGTGACGCCGTCATCGTCGAAGCCGTACGCACCCCCGTCGGCAAGGGCAAGCCCAACGGCTCCCTCGCCCACGTCCACCCGGTCGAGCTCCTCTCCCACACGCTCCGCAGCCTCATCGAGCGCTCCGGTGTCGACCCGGCGCACATCGACGACGTGATCGGCGGCTGTGTCGACCAGGTCGCCGAACAGGCCATGAACACCACGCGGTACGCCGCCCTGTCCGCGGGCTTCCCGGAGTCCGTCCCCGCCACCACCGTGGACCGCCAGTGTGGCTCCTCGCAGCAGGCCGTGCACTTCGCGGCGCAGGGCGTCCTGTCGGGCGCGTACGACATGGCGGTCGCCTGCGGAGTGGAGTCCATGAGCCGCGTACCGATGTGGTCGAACGTGCCCGCGGGCGCGGACCCCTTCGGGCCCGGCATCGCCGAGCGCTACCCGGAAGGGCTCGTCCCGCAGGGCATCAGCGCCGAGCTCATCGCCGCCAAGTGGTCCATCAGCCGTGAGGAGATGGACGTCTTCGCGACCGGCTCGCACCAGAAGGCCGCCCGCGCCTGGGAGAGCGGCCTCTTCGACGCGGAGGTCGCGCCGCTGGACGGCGTCACCCGCGACGAGTCCGTACGTCCCGGCACGACGCCCGAGATCCTCGCCGGGCTCAGGCCCGCCTACGAGGACCCCGCCTTCGCCGAGCGCTTCCCGCAGATCGACTGGTCCGTCACCGCGGGCAACACCAGCCCCATCAACGACGGCGCTTCCGCCGTCCTCATCACCACCAGCGAGAACGCGGCCCGCCTCGGCCTGCGCCCGCTGGCCCGGCTGCACAGCTTCGCCGTCACCGGCTCCGACCCGCTCATGATGCTCACCGGTGTCCTGCCCGCGACCGAGAAGGTGCTGCGCCGGGCCTCACTGACGCTCGACGACATCGATCTGTTCGAGGTCAACGAGGCGTTCGCGAGCGTGGTCCTGTGCTGGTTGCGGGAGACCGGCGCGGATGAGCGGCGGCTGAACGTCCACGGTGGTGCGATCTCCCTTGGACACCCGCTGGGCGCGAGCGGCACTCGGCTGATGACCACGCTTGTGCATGCGATGCGGGTCCGTGGGGCGCGGTACGCCTTGCAGACCATGTGCGAGGCCGGGGGGCTCGCCAACGCCACGATTCTTGAAGCGGTGTGACCTCATGGGGGCTGCGCCCCCTCTCCCCCTGCCTTTCGGCGCTCCGCGCCTCGTCCTCAAGCGCCGGACGGGCTATTTCTTGCCGCCGCTGTCAGTGGCCGCCCAGGCCGTGGCGCTTGCGCCATGCCACCAGCGCGCCTGCTACGCCCGTCACCGCGATGAAGCCCATCGCGATCAGGAACACCGGGGACGTGGGGGTCGACGCGCGGGCTCCCGCTATGACGTACGCCGCCGTGTTCGGGATCGAGCCGATGGCCGTGGCGAGCAGGAACGGCAGCCAGCCCATGCGGGAGACCGCCGCGCAGTAGTTGGCGGCCGCGAACGGCACGCCCGGGAAGAGGCGGACGGCCAGCATCGAGCGGAACCCGTGCCGGCTGAGCTGGCCGTCGGCCGCCTTCAGCCAGCGGCCCCGCAGCAGCGGCCGCAGCGCGTCCTGCCCCAGGATCCGGCCGAGGCCGAACGACACCCCGGCCCCCATGACCGTGCCCACGATCGCCGCGGGCAGCCCGGCCTGCGAACCGAACAGCGCGCCCGCCGCCAGATTGAGCAGCGGCCGCGGCACGAACGCGACCGTGCACGTGCCGTACGCCACCGCGAACACGCACACCGCGGCGGCGCCGCCGAACTGCGGCGGCCAGCCGTCCGCGATCAGCCGCTGCGGCTCGAAGAGCAGCACGCCCGCGGCGGCCGCGGCGAGCAGCAGCACGAGCAGGGACAGCCGCGCCCACGGCGAGAGGAGCACCCGTGTGCAACGCACGGCGAGGCCCGGCGTCGGGGCGGCGGCGGTGTCGAGCATCCGGAGAGACTAACCGGCTCATGTGTCTGATCGCCGTATGGTGCGTCTCATGGGCGTCACAGTGCCAGTCCCAGGGCCAGTCACCGTGCCGAGAAGTGCTCTCGCCGACGATGTCGTCGGGCGGCTCACGACGACGTACGCCGAAGCGGCCGATCCGGCGCGGGCCGCGGACATGCGCGCGTACATGAAGGACATCGCGCCCTTCCTCGGCCTCACCGCGCCGGTCCGCCGGGACCTCAACCGCGCCGTCCTCGCGGGCACGCCCCGCCCCGAAGAGGCCGACTGCGCCGCGCTCGCGCTGCGCTGCTGGGAACTGCCCGAGCGGGAGTACCAGTACTTCGCCGTGGACTATCTGCGGCGGCACGTGAAGCGGTGCTCGTCCGGCTTCCTGCCCGTCGCCCGGCAGCTGGTGACGACCCGTCCCTGGTGGGACACCGTCGACGCGCTCGCCGCGCACGTCGTGGGCGGCCTCGTCGCCGCCGACCCCGCGCTGAGGGCCGACATGGACGCCTGGATCCAGGACGAGGACATGTGGGCGGTCAGGACCGCGCTCCTGCACCAGCTGCGCCACAAGCACGCCACGGACACCGGCCGCCTCTTCGCGTACTGCGAACGGCAGGCACGGCACCCGGACTTCTTCATCCGCAAGGCCATCGGGTGGTGCCTGCGGGAGTACGCGAAGACGGACCCCGACGCCGTACGGGACTTCGTCGCGACGCACCGTGAGGTCCTCGCGCCCCTGTCCGTGCGTGAGGCGCTGAAGAACATCGGGGGCATCGGGGGCATCGGAGGCTGACGCGCCGCAACTGCCCTGTGTGACCGGTGTGTCAGGGAAAATGATTCGACGCCGACCAGGGCGTCGGCAATGATCGTCGACATGTTCCGGCACGCCTTTCACACAGTTTTGTCCGCAGTCGCGGGCGCTGTTCGGGCTGCCGTCGTTCCGCTCGCAGCGCGGCTCGCAGCCGCCCTTCCCCTTGACGGCGCCCGAAGCTGACCCTCCCCGGACATTCCGGCGGACCCCGCAGGGGGAGGGTCGGCCAGGCCCCGGGGGTCCCCGTCCGCAGGCCGTCCGAGCCGCGGGCCACACCTTTCGAGTTCCGGAGCAGGAACCACCATGTCCAAGACCGCTTACGTACGCACCAAGCCCCACCTCAACATCGGCACGATGGGCCACGTCGACCACGGCAAGACCACCCTGACCGCCGCCATCACCAAGGTCCTCAGCGAGCGCGGCACCGGCACGTTCGTGCCCTTCGACCGCATCGACCGCGCGCCGGAGGAGGCGCAGCGCGGCATCACCATCAACATCGCGCACGTCGAGTACGAGACCGACACCCGGCACTACGCCCACGTCGACATGCCCGGCCACGCCGACTACGTGAAGAACATGGTCACGGGCGCCGCCCAACTCGACGGCGCGATCCTCGTCGTGTCCGCCGCCGACGGGATCATGCCGCAGACCGCCGAGCACGTCCTGCTCGCCCGCCAGGTCGGCGTCGACCACATCGTCGTCGCCCTCAACAAGGCGGACACCGGCGACCCCGAGCTCACCGACCTGGTCGAGCTGGAGGTCCGCGAGCTTTTGTCCGCGCACGGGTACGGCGGCGACGCGGTGCCCGTCGTACGGGTCTCCGGCCTCAAGGCCCTTGAGGGGGACCCGCGTTGGACGGCGGCGGTCGAGGCGCTCCTGGACGCTGTGGACACGTACGTCCCGATGCCGGAGCGCTATGTCGACGCGCCCTTCCTGCTCCCGGTGGAGAACGTCTTCACGATCACCGGCCGGGGCACGGTCGTCACCGGCGCCGTCGAGCGCGGCACCGTCCGCGTCGGCGACCGCGTGCAGGTCCTGGGCGGCGATGCCGACGACAACACCGAGACGGTCGTCACCGGCCTGGAGACCTTCGGCAAGCCGATGGACTCCGCGCAGGCCGGCGACAACGTGGCGCTGCTCCTTCGCGGCCTGCCACGCGATGCCGTCCGCCGCGGCCACGTCGTCGCCGCGCCCGGCAGCGTCAGTCCGAGCAGTCGCTTCACCGCGCAGGTGTACGTCCTGTCCACCCGCGAAGGCGGCCGCGCCACCCCGGTCTCGACCGGTTACCGGCCGCAGTTCTACATCCGTACCGCGGACGTGGTCGGCGACATCGACCTGGGCGAGACGGCCGTCGCCCGGCCCGGCGACACGGTCACCATGACCGTCGAGCTCGGCCGCGAGATCCCCCTGGAGCCGGGGCTCGGCTTCGCGATCCGCGAGGGCGGGCGGACGGTGGGGGCGGGGACGGTGACGGCGGTCGGCTGAGCCTTCCGCTCGGCGTGCCTCCGCCAGG
>NZ_BMNG01000023.1:0-40925 GCF_014646335.1 Streptomyces lasiicapitis | reverse complement strand
CTCGGCGGGCACAATGGACCGGTGAACGACGAGCCCGCCGACCGAGCCACCCCCGACGCCGAGCCGATACCCGTCACCCGGACCGTCGACCACGGCACCGCCAAGCTGCTCCCCGACGTGGACCGGCCGCGGGCCTGGCTGCTCACGGTCGACGGGGCGCCGCAGTCGTACGTCGATCTGGACGCGCCCACGCACCTGGAGTTCGAGTACGCCCGCAGGCTCGCGCACGTACTGGACACCGCCGCCGCACCGGACCGGCCGCTGGACATCGTCCACCTCGGCGGCGGCGCGCTCACGCTGCCCCGCTATGTCACCGCGACGCGGCCCGGCTCCCGGCAGGACGTGGTGGAGGCCGACCGGGGCCTGCTCGAACTCGTCCTGGAGCACCTGCCGCTGCCCTCCGGCTCCGGGATCACCACGCACGGCGCCGACGCCCGGACCTGGGTGGAGGCGGCGCCCGAGGCGAGCGCCGACGTGCTCGTGGGCGATGTGTTCGGCGGCTCGCGGGTGCCCGCGCACCTGACGTCGGACGCGTACGCCCGCGCGGTGCGCCGCGTACTGCGCGCAGACGGCTGCTACGCCGCGAACCTCGCCGACGGCGCCGGCAGCGGGTCCGGCGCGCGCTTCGCCTTCCTCCGCTCCCAACTGGCCACCTTCGCCGAGGTCTTCGACGAGCTGGCGCTCATCGCCGAGCCCGCCGTCCTGCGCGGCCGCCGCTTCGGCAACGCCGTGCTGCTCGCCTCGCACGCCCCGCTCGACGTGGCCGCGCTCGCCCGCCGCACGGCCGCGGACGCGTTTCCCGCGCGAGTGGTGCACGGGGACGCGCTGCGGAGCTTCATCGGTGACGCCCGTGCCGTACGGGACGCGGACGCGGTGGCGTCGCCGGAGCCGCCGGACGGGGCGTTCAGCGTCGGCTGAGCGGCCGGACGGGGCGTTCAGCGTCGGCTGAGCGGCCGGACGGGGCGTTCAGCGTCGGCTGAGCGGCCGGACGGGGCGTTCAGCGTCGGCTGAGCGGCCACCGCCTCAGGCGGAGGGCTTCTCCAGGGACACCGTCTCCTGGACACTCGCAGCTTGCGGCCCCGGCGAGGTCGGCCCCTGGGCGGTCGGCCCTTGCGACGCCGCGACCTCCTTCGTACGCCGAGTGAGATTCCGTACGTCCGGAACGAACAGCACCGCCGCCGTCACCACGACCACCAGCACGGCGCAGCCCCACAGCGAGGGCGACCGGCCGAAGGCCTGCTCGGCGGGGCCCGCGAGCGCCGTCGCGAGCGGCACCATCGCGATGGACCCGAACCAGTCGTACGCCGCGACGCGCGACAGCTTCTCCTCCGGGATCTCCTGATGCATCGCCGTCATCCAGGAGACGCCGAACACCTCGATCGCGACGCCGCTGACGAACATCACCGCGGCGAGCCCGGCCACCGGCAGCGGCACCGCCAGGGCCGCGGACGGCGCGGCGAGCGGGAAGACGCACAACGTACCGGCGAACAGGAGCCGCCGCGGCTTCCAGCGCGTCATCAGCAGCGCCCCGCAGACCGTGCCCGCGCCGAACGCCCCGAGCGCGAGGCCCCACGGCCCCGCGCCGCCCAGCTCGTCCTCGGCGACCAGCGGCCCGAACACGGACTCGGCCGCGCCGACGACCGCCACCACCACCGAGAACTGCGCCACGATCGACCACAGCCAGGGCCGTCCGGTGAACTCCCGCCAGCCGTCCCGCAGATCGGCGAGGAGGCCCCCGCCGGGCGCGCGCGGCGGTATGTGGCTGACGTCGAGGAAGGCGCGCAGCGCGCCCGCGGCGGCGAACGCGACCGCGTCCACGGCGAGGACCCAGCCGGGCCCGATCATCGCGACCATCAGGCCGCCGAGCGCAGCGCCGCCGAGGCCCGCGCCCTGCATGGCCATGCGGTACAGCGCGAAGGCGCGGCCCGCCTGCTCGCCGCTGACGGACGAGAGCAGCATGCCTTCGGAGGCGGGACCGAAGAACGCCTGGCCGGTGCCGCCGAGCGCGGCGAGCAGCAGCATCTGCCACAGCTGCGGATCCCCGGCGAGGACGACGACCGCGAAAGCGGCCTGGGACACGCAGTTCAGGGAGTTGGCGGCGACCATGACGCGGTGGCGCGGCAGCCGGTCGGCCACCGCGCCGCCGATGAGCAGGAACAGTACGAGCGGCAGCGTGCGGGCCGCCGCGACGAGCCCCACGTCACCGCCGTCCCCGCCCGCGTCGAGCACCGCGAACGCCGCCGCGATCAGCGCACCGTGGCCGCCCAGGTTCGTGATGATCGCGGCGGCGGTGAGCAGCGTGTAGTTGCGGCCGGCCCAGGAGGAGCGGCGGGAGGCGGCGGGAGAGGTCACCACGGGACTATCCCCGTGGGAGAACGACCTTGCCAAATGGTTTCCCCGGCCGCCGCGGGGCGACCGGGGGGACTGGAGAGACCGGGGACCAGGGGGCGCCCGGGTGGCGGCTCAGGACTCCTCGGGGTCCCCGTTGAGCCGCACCGTCGCGAGGATCTTCTTCATCTGGGCGTCGGAGACCTCTTCCTTCACGCCCTTGGCGCCGTACAGCGTCCACGCCACGTAGTCGCCCGCCGCGTTCTTGAACGCGAACGTCGTCGCCTTGCCCTCGGAGTCGCACTTGTCCGAACCGGCGGCACCGGACGTCGTGGACGTCGTGACGCTGCCCTTGATGCCGGACTTGGTGGTGTACGACTCGGTCTTGCCGATCTTGATCTTCTTCTTGTCGGCCTTCTTCTGGCCGGTGTAGCCGCCGAAGACCCACCACGCCGAGTCGTTGCGGGAGACGTCCTTGGTGTTCTTGGCGCCGTTCTGGCCCTTGGTGCCGACGGCGGCGAGCGAGGTGTCGTCCATCCGCCCGTCCTTGTCGTCGTCGGACGTGCACCACTTCTCTTTGAGGATGGCGGGCGCGGACATGACGATGAGCGGTTTGGTGCCGTCGCCCTTGTTGTCCTCGAAGCCCATGATCGTGTCCGGGGACTTCACGACCCAGTCCGCCGGTACGTCGAAGGCCGTGCCCCACTTGGGGTTCACGACGACCTGCCAGCCGGGGACGGTCGGCTTGGGGTCGCCGCCGGTGCCGCGCGGGTTGTCGTCGTCGGGCTTCGCCGTGGGGCTCGGCTTCTTGGAGACGGACTTGGACGGCTTGGAGCCGGCCTGGTCGGACTTGCCGTCCTTGTCGTCGCCGTCACCGCCGAGGACCAGGAAGCCGGTGACGCCCGCGGCCACGACGACCGCGGCCGCCGCGATGATGGCCGTGAGCTTCGTCCTGTTGCCGCCGCCGTCGCCGCCGCCGCTCGGGCCGGGCCCGGCGGCCTGGGGCGTACCCATCGGGAACGTGGGCGCGCCCCACTGCGGCTGCCCGCCCGTCGGCTGCCCCGGCTGGCCCACGGGGGGCTGCCCGGCGGGCGGCTGCTGGTAGGGGTTGGGCTGCTGGTATCCCGGCTGCTGCTGGTACCCGGGCTGCTGATACGGATTCGGCTGCTGGTACCCGGGCTGCTGGTACGGGTTCGCACCCTGGTCCTGCGGGTTCTGCTCGCCCCCGGGCGGCTGCTGTTCTGGCCACATGGCCAGTAACCATAGATGGGCGGGGGCCCCGGTGCCACGCCCGGCCACCTGCCGGACCGGGTCCGGGGCAGGGGGCGGACGCAGCGGTGACGAAGTGGTGAAGAAGTGGGGTGGGTGGTGGGTGGGATGCCCGTTTTGGTGAGGGGTGCCGACCTCGCAGCCCGGCGGCGCCACCCCCGTCGGCCGGGGAGCGCCGCCTCCGTCAGCCCGTGGGCTCGCCGTACAGCCGCACCGTGGCGAGGATCTTCATGATCGTCGCGTCCGGGACCTCTTCCTTGACGCCCCTCGCGCCGTACAGGCTCCAGGACACGAAGTCGCCCTCGGAGTTCTTGAAGCCGAAGGAGATGGCCTTGCCGTCCGAGGCGCACTTGCCCTTCTGCGGCGTGTTCGTCGAACGGCCCCAGGCGATGCTGCCCTTGATGCCCGACTTGGTGGTGTAGGGCTTCGCCTTCTCGTCGTACGTCATCGTCTTCTTGTCCGGCTGTGTGTAGGCGCCGTAGATCCACCAGCCGACGGTGTTCACCGCGACCTCGTCGGTGTTCTTGCCGCCCCGGCCGCCCTTGGTGCCCGCCGCGCTCAGCTCGACGTCCTCGGACCGGCCGTCCTTGTCCTCGTCGGAGGTGCACCACTTCGGCTTGAGGACCGCGGGGGAGCCCATCGTCGCGATCGGCTTGCCCGTCTTGTGTTCCTCGAAGTTGATGGCCCTGTTCGGCCCCTCCACCTGCCAGTCGGGCGGTACGTCGAAGGCGGTGCCCCACTTGGGGTTCACGACGGCCTGCCAGCCCGGGACGGTCGCCTTCGGCCCGCCGTCCGTGCCCCGCTCGTCGTCGTCACCGTCCGCCGGGGCCGAGGGCTTCTCGGACGCCTGCTCCGAGGAACCCTGCTTGTCGCCGTTGCCCGCCTTGCCCGCCTCGTCGTCCTTGTCGCCGCCGAGCAGCAGGAAGCCGGTGACGCCCGCGGCCACGACCACGGCGGCCGCGGCGACGATGGCTATGACCTTGGTCCTGTTCCCTCCGCCACCGCCGCTACCCGTCGGCGGCTGCGGCGCGCCCAAGGGCGTCGGGGCGCCACTCCACTGCCCGTGCTGCCCGACGGGCTGCTGGTAGGGACCGGGCTGCGGGTGCCCGGGCTGCTGCGGGTGCCCGGCCTGCTGATACCCCGGCTGCTGATACGGATTCGGCTGCTGATAGCCGGGCTGCTGGTACGGGTTGGCGCCCTGGTCCTGCGGGTTCTGCTCGCCCCCGGGCTGCTGCTGTCCTGGCCACATGGCGGACAACCATACGGGTGTTGCCTTTGGGTGATCGCAACGCCCCTCTGGGGGCGCTCAGTTCTCGTCCGACGCCTTGTACGCGCGCACTGTGCTGAGGATTTTCCGGACCGTTGTGTCCGGGATTTCCTCCTTCACGTCCTTGGCGCCGTGAAAGGCCCACGAGACGAATTCGCCCCCGGCGTCCTTGAATGCGAAGACCGTCGCTTTGCCGTCCGTGTCGCACTTCTCCCGCTTGGTGACACCGGACGACTCGGCCGTCGCGAGGCTGCCCTTGATGCCGGACTTGGTGGTGTAGGACTCCACCGCGCCGGCCTTGATCTTTCTTCTTTCCGGTTGTGCATACGCGCCGTACACCCACGCGGTCGAATTGTCCCGCGCGACGTCCTCGGTGGTTTTGGAGCCCCTGTTGATCCTGGTGCCCGCGCCCGCGAGGGCCATGTATTCGTTGGTGCCGTCCTTGTTCTCGTCGAAGGCGCACCACTGCTCCTTGAGATAGGCGGGCGCGGCCATCGCGGCGAGTCGGTTGTCCTCGGGACCGGCGTCGTCCGAGACCCAGGAGATCCAGTCGACGGACTTCAGCGACCACTGTGCGGGGACGTCGAAAGCGATGCCTCTCTTGGGATTCACCACGGTCTTCCAACCCGGGACCGTGGGCTTCGGACCGCCGTCCTTGCCGCGCCGGTCCGCGTCGGTCGGGGCCGGTGACGAGCTCGACCGCGCCGGATCGGGCTTCGCGGAGTCGTCCTTGTCGCCGCCCAGCAGCAGGAAGCCGGTGACGCCCGCGGCCACGACGACCGCGGCCGCCGTGATCACGGCGATGAGCGCGGTCCTGTTGCCACCGCTTCCATCCCCGTCGGGCGGCTGCGGTGCGCCCGCGGGTGCCGTCCCGGCTGCCCACTGCCCCTGCTGGCCGGCCACCGGCTGCTGCTGGTATCCCGGCTGCTGATAGGGGTTGGGCTGCTGGTATCCCGGCTGCTGGTAAGGATTCCGATCCTGCGGGTTCATGGCGGACCACAGTACGGCTGGGGTGTACGGGCATTCGAAAGTGCCCCGGGCCGGGGCTGGCAGCGGAGGCTACTCGCGGGTAACCTCCTGCTATGAGCGCAGACCAGATGTCGATCGGCGAGATGCTCGCCGCCACCGTTCCGATGGCCCGGACCCTGAATCTTGAGTTCGTGGAGACCACGCCCGAGCGGGCCGTGGTCGTGCTGCCCGATCAGGGGGACTACCACAATCACGTGGGCGGGCCGCATGCCGGAGCCATGTTCACGTTGGGGGAGTCCGCGAGTGGCGCCATCGTGCTCGCGGCCTTCGGGGCGGAGCTCTCGCGGGCCGTGCCGCTCGCGGTGCGTGCCGACATCGCGTACAAGAAGCTCGCGATGGGGACGGTGAAGGCCACCGCCACGATCGGCCGGCCCGTCGCCGATGTCGTCGCCGAGCTCGACGCGGGGCAGCGTCCGGAGTTCCCCGTCGCCATCGCCATCACGCGTGAGGACGGCGCCGTGACCGGTGAGATGACCGTCGTGTGGACCCTGCGGCCCAACGACCCGAAGTAGTCCGACGGTTCACCGGGGTCCGGCGGCCCGCCGGGGTGCTGCGGGCGAATGAGTAGGCGTACTCAGGTGGCGTGACGCCGCCGTGGTGAGTATGGCGGCATGAGTGGTCTGCCGTCCGCGCCTCCCGCCTTCGACGCCTCCGCCGACTCCCGGGCCGACCTCGGCCCGGACGTCGCCACGGCCGTCGGGCTCTTCCTGCTCGAAGGGGTCTTCCTCTTCGTCGTGTTCGCGAAGTGGTTCCTGTCGGGCGTCTCCTTCGACCCGGCCGAGGATCCTGAGCCCGATCGACTCGGTGGCTATCTCGTAGTCACCGGAGCGGTCGGGCTCTTCGCTGTTCTCGCCGGCGTCGCCGCCGGCCGCATGCGTGCCGTCGTGACCCTCTGGACCCAGGTGCTGATGGCGATTCTTGTCGTCGTCGCCGTGTTGGGCGGTCTGGAGTACGAGGAGCGGGAGGACCGGCGGTCGCAGCCGACTCCTGCTCCCGCTTGGACGGGCCCGGCCGGATGCCGCAGCGGCGGCGACAGCCATGAGTGCGCCTCCACCGGGGGCTGACTTCGTCCACTCGGTTCCTTTTCCTTTCGGGGCCGCGCGCCGACCATCTTTGTTCACGTCATTGACACGCGTCACCACCGGTCATAGTTTTCCCGCCGCACCGGTGGTGTCCCACGGTGCGTCAAGTCCACTTCGTCGCAGAGTCCGTTCAAGGCCCGAAGGCCTGCCAGCTATTGGCACGTGTACATCATTCGCGCATCGAAGGAAGTGACGGCCCATGTCCGACACCGTGTCCCGGCGCACCACCCTGCGGCTGATGGGAGGGGCGGTCGCGGTGGCCGCCGCGGCGACCGCGGGGCTGCCGGTCCCCGCGCACTCCGCCGCGTACCGCAGACGGGGCCCGGGTGCCGGGCCCCGCGTCGAGTCGCTGGTCCGCAGGCTCACGCTCGACGAGAAGGTCTCCCTGCTGCACGGTGGGAGCGACCCGAAGGGGCTCGGGCAGGCGGGATACGTCCCCGGCGTGCCGCGGCTCGGCATCCCGGAGCTGCGGCTCGCCGACGGCCCCGCGGGCGTACGTGTCACGGCGCACGCCACCGCCCTGCCCGCTCCCGTACTCCTCGCCGCCGCCTTCGACCCCGAACTGGCCCGCCGCTACGGGCAGGTGATCGGGCGTGAGGGGCGGGCCCTCGGCCAGGACGTGCTGCTCTCGCCGATGGTCAACCTCATCCGCACCCCGTACGCGGGCCGCAACTTCGAGACGTTCGGCGAGGACCCGCTGCTCTCCGCCGACCTGGTCGCCCAGGAGATCAAGGGCATCCAGGAGGAAGGGCTGATCGCGACGGTCAAGCACTTCGCGATGAACAACCAGGAGAAGGACCGCATGTCCATCGACGTGCGCGTCGACGAGCGGACCATGCACGAGACGGAGCTGCGCGGCTTCGAGGCCGCGGTCGCCGTCGGCGTGGGCTCGGTCATGGGGGCGTACAACAAGGTCAACGGCACCTTCGCCTGCGAGAACGAAGAACTGCTCGACGAGGTGCTGCGCGAACGGTGGGGGTTCGGCGGGTGGGTGATGACCGACTGGTTCGCGGCGCATTCGACCGCCGCCGCGATCGGCGCGGGCCTGGACATGGAGATGCCGGACGGCACGTACTTCGGCGCGGCCCTGAAGCGGGCCGTGGAGAGCGGCGGTGTGCCCGAGGCGCACGTGGACCGGTCGGTGCGGCGGCTGCTCGGTGTGCTCGACCGGTTCGGGCTGCTCGACGGGAGCGCGCCGCCGCGCCCGGACCGGGACCCCGAGGCGGGCGCGGCGGTCGCGCTGGAGGTCGCCGAGGCCGGGGCCACCCTGCTGCGCAACCGGCACGGCGCGCTGCCGCTCACCGGCCGCGCCGCCCGCTCCCTCGCCGTGATCGGCCCGACCGGTTCGCTGCCGTTCGTGAGCGGGGGCGGCAGCGCGCATGTGATTCCTGACCGTGCGGTGAGCCCTCTCGATGCCGTCAAGTCCCGTGCGGGGCACGGTGCGCAGGTCCGTTATGCCCTCGGTGAGGATCTGTTCGGGAAGGCGATTCCGCGCGAGGCGCTCTCGCCCGGTGGCTTCGACCCGGAGGGGCAACGCGTCCGCGCGGGCGAGGAGTGGACGTACGAAGGGACGCTCACCGCCGACGCCGGAGACGAGTGGACGTTCGTCGTCCACTACTCCGGCGCGCGGCCGACGGTGCGGCTCGACGGCGTGGAGTTGTTCCCGCCCGCGCCGGGCTTCGGCGAGTACTTCACGGGTGGGCTCGTGTCGAGCGCGCCCGACGGTCTCTCCGTACGGCGGAAGGCCGTGCCGTTGGCGCGTGGTGGGCATCGGGTCGAGATCCTCGCGAAGGGCGGGGCGAAGGGGCAGACGTTCCGGCTTCGCCGGGTCACCTCCGCGACCCGCGCGCGGGATGTCGCGGAGGCGGTGCGTGCCGCCCGGTCCGCGCACAGCGTCGTGCTCTTCGCGTACGAGGACGCCACCGAGGGCCAGGACCGTACGACCGTCGCCCTGCCCGGCCATCAGGAAGCCCTTATCGAGGCGGTGACAGCCTCTAACCCCCGTACCACCGTCGTCCTCAACACCTCGTCGGCCACCTCCATGCCCTGGCTGGAGCGCACCGCCGCCGTGCTGCAGATGTACTACCCGGGGCAGGAGGGCGCGGCCGCCACCGCCGCCGTCCTGTTCGGCGACTGCGATCCGGGCGGCCGGCTCACGCAGACCTTCCCCGTCGACGACGACCGGCATCCGACGGCCGGTGATCCGCGCCGGTATCCGGGGGTGGACGGCGTGGAGGAGTACTCGGAGGGCGTGCACGTCGGCCATCGCTGGTACGACGCCGAGGGCGTGCGGCCGTTGTTCCCCTTCGGGCACGGACTGTCGTACACCACCTTTGCCTACGAGGATCTGACGGCGCGTCCGGCGGGGCGAGGGGGTGGGTTCGACGTGAGCTTCCGGGTGCGCAACACCGGGCGGCGCGACGGGATCACCGTGGCGCAGGTGTACGTCGGGGCCTCGCCGGACGTGCGGCTCGATCAGGCGGTGCGGGTGCTCGGCGGCTATCGGAGGGTCGCCCTGCGGGCGGGGGAGGCGCGGCGGGTCACCGTGCGGGTCGCGGCGCGGACGTTGTCGCTGTGGGACTCGGGGCGGCGTGACTGGGTGCTCGGGACGGGGCGGCGGACGGTTCAAGTGGGCAGGTCCTCAAGGGAGTTGCTGCTGTCCGGGGTCGTTCATGTGAAGGGGGCCCGCGGATGAAGGGCTTGTGCGGGTGGCGTGGGCGGGCGCGGGTGCGGCGGTTCGTGGCGGTCGGGGGTGTGCTGGCCGCGGCCGGGGTGGTGGGGCTCGCGCCCCAGGCGGCGCAGGCGGGGCCCGGAGGGCGGGACGGCCTCGCGGGAGAGCAGCGGGGTGCCGCGGTCGTGCGTACTGACGCGGGCTGGGTGCGTGGCCAAGTCACCGGTGAGGGGCGGCAGTTCCTCGGGATCCCGTACGCGCGTCAGCCCGTCGGCGGGCTCCGCTGGACCGAACCGCGCGCCGTCGAGCCGTGGCGCGGTGTCCGCGAGGCCACCGCGTTCGGCAACCGCTGTGTGCAGGGCCCGAGTTGGGACCCGGGGTACGAGAAGCCGACGTACACCGAGGACTGTCTCGATCTCAATGTGTACGTCCCCGAAGGGCGCGCCGGGGACGGCGCGACACGAGTCGAGGAGCGTGCCGGGGCGGGCGCGGATCTGCGGCGGCCCGTCATGGTGTGGCTGCACGGCGGCGGGCTCACCGCAGGCGCGGGCGAGGACATCGTGCCGGACCGCTTCGCCCGCACCACCGGCACCGTCGTCGTCACCGTCAACTACCGCCTGGGCGCCATGGGTTTCCTCGCGGGGCCGGGACTCGACGGCGAGGCCTCCGACCGCGTGTCCGGCAACTACGGGCTGCTCGACCAGCGGGCCGCGCTGCGCTGGGTGCGCGCCAACGTCGGCCGGTTCGGCGGCGACCCGCGCCGGGTGACCCTCGCGGGCGAGTCCGCGGGCGGCCGCTCCGTGTGCACCCACCTCGCCTCGCCCGGCAGCCGCGGCCTGTTCCGCTCGGCCGTGGTCGAGAGCGGCGCGTACGACGACTGCGCGGGCCGTGAGCGGCGGCGGGCGGCCGAGGACGGCGCCGCGTTCGCGCGGAAGGCGGGCTGCCCGGACCCGGCGACCGCGCTCGCGTGCCTGCGCGCCAAGCCCGCGAAGGACATCCTGGCCGCGCAGGCCGGGTTCGACTGGGGGCCGGTCGTCGGTGGCGGCTTCCTGCCGGTCCAGCCGGAGGAGGCCTTCGCGCGGGGGAGTTCGGCGGGCGTGCCCGTCCTGAACGGCGCCAACTCCGACGAAGGCACACTCTTCGCTTTCGCACAGTTCGACGGCCAGGGCAAGCCGCTCACCGCCGCGCAGTACCCGGCCGCGCTGGAGCGTACGTTCGGCGCGGAGCTCGGCGAGCGGGCGCTGCGGCGTTATCCGCCCGACCGGTACGCCACGCCCACGCACGCCTTCGCCGCGGCCCTCGGCGACCGGATGTTCGTGTGCTCGGCGCTGCGCCTCGGCGACTCCCTCGCCCGGCGCGGGCCCGTCTACGGCTACGAGTTCGCGGACCGTACGTCGCCGCCGTTCGCCAGTCTGCGCGGCCTCGGCACCGACTTCGCCTTCGGTGCGACACACGTAAACGAAGTGCAATATCTGTTCAAACACTTCGGCCTCGAAACGCCGCTGAACGCCGAACAGCGCGCCCTCGCCCGCCAGATGGCGCGCTACTGGGGCTCCTTCATCCACTCCGGAGTGCCCCGCTCGGACGGCTCGCCGACCGCTCCCGACCAGCGCACCCGACCCGGCGACGTGCTCGCGCTGCGCACCGCGTCCGCCGGTGGGAACGCGGTCGTCGACACGGCCCGCAGCGCGCACCACTGCGCACTGTGGGACGCGGTCCCACCCCGCTGAACAGGTAGTCTTCCCGGCGTGCGCGATCGACCAGGACGCGCGCGCCGGGGGATTCGCCAGTACAGCGGAAGGAAACGGGCTTGCACGTCCAGGAGTGGCTGGAGAACGTACCGGCCGTCAGTGTCTACGCGCTCGTCGGACTCGTCATCGGCCTGGAGTCACTGGGCATCCCGCTGCCCGGCGAGATCGTCCTCGTGTCGGCGGCGCTGCTCTCCTCGCAGCACGGTGACGTGAACCCGGTGATCCTCGGCGCGTGCGCCACCGCGGGCGCGGTGATCGGCGACTCCATCGGGTACGCGATCGGGCGCAAGGGAGGACGGCCGCTCCTCGCCTGGCTCGGGCGGAAATTCCCCAAGCACTTCAGCGAGGCGAACGTCGGCAGCGCCGAGCGCTCGTTCCAGAAGTGGGGCATGTGGGCGGTCTTCTTCGGCCGCTTCGTCGCGCTGCTCCGCATCTTCGCCGGGCCGCTCGCAGGCGTCCTGCGCATGCCGTACTGGAAGTTCGCGATCGCCAATGTCCTCGGCGGAATCGTGTGGGCGGGCGGCACGACCGCCGTCATCTACTACATCGGCGTGGTCGCGGAGGACTGGCTCAAGCGCTTCTCGTACGTCGGTCTCGGCATCGCCGTCCTGATCGGCGTCGGCTCGATGATGCTGGTCAAGCGGCGGGCGAAGAAGGCGGCGGAGGAGCATGCCGCGCGGGCGGAGGCCGGGGCGGGGACCGGGTCGGAGGCCGCAGCGGGCACGGAGGCCGCCGCCGTGCGCTGAGCGTGGGGATGGTGGGGTTTTGCGGTAGGGCGATCCGGGTGCGTGCTCCAGTGAGTGCGGGGCCTTGTGTCTCTAGCGTCGTACGACATGACCTATGTACGACGCATCGACGACAGATTCCCCTTATCCCTCCTGGCGAGGCCCCTCCCGGCAAGGCCCCGACGGGCACGCCGCGCGGCCGTCCTTGCCGTGGCGTCGGCGGCGGCGCTGACGTGCCTCGCCCCCGTGGCGGCAGCGGCGGACACGGCGTCCCGGCCGGGCACACCGCCCCGCCCCGTCGCCCCCGCCGCCTGCGACGCGGCGCGCGGCGCGGTGACCGACTCCCTCGACGTCCTCGTCCGCCGCCACGGCATCCCCGGTGCCGCCGCCGAAGTGGCCGACGCCCGCTGCGGCCGCTGGTCCGCCGCACGCGGAGTCGCCGACCTGGACACCGGCCGCCCCATGGCCGCGAAGGACCGGCTGCGCATCGGCAGCGTCAGCAAGACCTTCACCGCCACCGTCGTCCTGCAGCTCGCCGCGCAGGGCAGGATCGGGCTCGACGACCCGGTGGAGCACCACCTGCCGGGGCTGATCCGGGGCAACGGCTACGACGGCCGCACCATCACCGTGCGGGAACTGCTCCAGCACACCAGCGGACTTCCCGACTACGTCGAAGGCATCGCCGACCGGCCCGTGAACGAGTGGCGCTTCCGCCACTTCGAGCCCCGCGAACTGATCGCCGCCGCGCTCAAGATGCCGCACCCGGAGAAGAAGTGGCACTACGCCACCACCAACACGGCCGTCGCCGGGCTCATCGTCGAGAAGGTCACCGGACGCGGCGTCGAGGCCGAGGTGAACCGACGGATCCTCGAGCCGCTCGGCCTGCGCGACACCTATTGGCCCGGCGACCGCACCCGCATCAAGGGCCCGCACTCACGCAGCTACTTCATCGAGTCCGAGAAGCCCGACGGCACGCCGGGGCCGAGGGTCGACGGCACCGAGTGGAACGTGACGTTCGGGGGCGCGGGCGGCGCGCTGATCTCGACGCCCGCCGACGTCAACCGGTTCCTCGGCGCGCTGTTCGGCGGGAAGCTGCTGCCCGCGCGCTGGCTCGCGGAGATGAAGCGCACCGTCCCCGCCGACCCGGACCGGCTCTGGCCCGGCGCGCGGTACGGGCTCGGTCTGATCGCCTCGCCGCTGGAGTGCGGCGGCATGTGGTGGGGGCACGGCGGGACCGTGCCGGGCGGGCACCGGGCGCTCGGCGCCATCGGCCCCGGCGGCCGCACCGTCTCCCTCGCCCTCAACCAGGTGCCCGACACCGACCGGGCCGAACAGGACTTCCGTGCCGTCGTGGACAGCGCCCTCTGCGCACCCGGCCGCACCCAGCACCTCAAGGAGACCCCATGACCACTCCCAGCGCCGCCGTGCGCCGCACCTCGGCGGCGGGCCTCGCCCTCGCCGCCTGCTTCACCGCCGTGCCCGCCATGGCCTCGGCGAACCCGAGCCCGAACCCGTCGAGCCCGACGGGGAGCCTCGACCGCTACTACAACCAGCGCCTGGACTGGGGCAGTTGTGTCCTCGGCCCGGACGACGAAACGGGCAAGGCGCTTCAGAAGGCGGGCGCGCGCTGCGCCGGCGTGACCGCGCCGCTCGACTACTCCGACCCCGGCGGCCGTACGATCACCGTCGCCATATCCCGGATCAAGGCCACAGACACCCGCCACCGCGTCGGCCCGCTGCTGCTCAACGGCGGTGGCCCCGGCGGGACTTCACTCGGTGACGGCCCCGACATCCGCAAGGCGATGAAGGGCGTCGGCGCGCGCTACGACATCGTCGGCGTCGACCCGCGCTTCGTGGGGCGCAGCACCCCGCTGGACTGCAAGTGGCCCGTGAGCTCGTCCATCTTCTCCTCCGGGACGAGTCGCGCGGGCTTCGACCGGCAGGTGGCCCTGCACAAGGACCTCGCCGCCAAGTGCCGTGCCACCAACGGCCCCGTGCTGCCGCACGTCACCACACGCAACACGGCCCGCGACATGGACGTCATCAGGGGCGCGCTGCGCGAGAAGAAGATCTCGTACCTGGGCTACTCGTACGGCAGCTACCTGGGCACCGTCTACACCCAGATGTTCCCCGGCCGCCACGACCGGGTGGTCCTCGACGGCGTACTCGACCCGCGCCGCTACTCGCCCCGCCTGCTGCGCGGCACCGAGGCCGAGAACGAGCACGCTCTCGCCGGGTTCGCCACCTGGGCGGCGAAGCGGCACGACACGTACGGCCTCGGCCGCACCCGCGCCCAGGTGCTCGCCACCCTCGACCACGCCATCGACGTGTCGGCGCGGCGCGGGCTGACCCTGGGCACCACCCCGGACGTCTTCCGGCTCGACGACACCCACGTACCGACCCTGCTGGTCATCGGGATCTCCGACGACACCGACGAGGCGAGGACGGCCTTCGGCGAGCAGATGTCCGTCCTGGCCAAGGCGGCGGACGGTCGGCCGACGCGCGTTTCGGCGGAGTTCAAGTCGGTCCTGGAGAGCATGACGACCGGCAAGGACTCGCACTACGGCAGCGTGCAGACGGCCATCCTGTGCGGCGACAAGGCGGCCCCGCGCGACCCCGAGCGGTACTGGCGCGACATCCAGCGCAGCCGCGCCGCCCACCCCGTCACCGGACCGCTGAGCAACAACATCGGCCCGTGCGCCTTCTGGGACCGGCCGCGCGAGAAGCCCACCCAGGTGCGGCACGACACCCCGGCGCTGCTCGTGTCCGCGACCGGTGACCCGCGCTCGGACCACCAGGGCGCCATGGCACTGCACGGCATGCTGCCCAGCTCCAAGCTGATCACGCTGAAGGGCGCCGACCGGCACGGGATCTACGGCTACTACGGCAACGCCTGCGTGGACGCGAAGGTCAACTCCTACCTGGCCACCGGCAAGCTGCCGGGCAGGGACCAGACCTGCGTGAAACGGGACGGCTGACGGGTCAGGCGGAGGCCCCCGCCTCGCGGTGGGCCTTCGCCAGTTCCACGTACAGCGTGCCGTTGAGGGAGATGCCCGCGCGCTCCTCCTCGGTGAGCTCCCGCTTGACCTTCGCGGGCACGCCCGCGACCAGGGAGCCCGGCGGCACCACCATGCCCTGCGGCACAAGGGCCTGCGCGGCGACGAGCGAACCGGCGCCGATCACCGCGCCGTTGAGCACCGTGGCACCCATCCCGACCAGGCAGTCGTCCTCGACCGTGCAGCCGTGCAGGACCGCGTTGTGGCCGACCGAGACGCGCTCGCCGATGGAGATCGGGAAGCCCGGGTCGACGTGCAGGGTGCAGTTGTCCTGGATGTTGCTGTCGGCGCCGACCTCGATCGGCCCGCAGTCGGCCCGGAGCACCGCGCCGTACCAGGTGCTCGCGCCCGCGCTCAGCGTCACCTCGCCGATCACCACCGACGTCGGCGCCGTGAAGGCCCCCTGGCCGATCTTCGGTTCCTTGCCGCCGAAGCCCATGACGAGTGCCTGCTGACCCATCGGCTCTCTCCCCTTGATGAGTGCGTACGCCTTGTGGGATGCGTACGTCGTCGCGCCTGAGCGAACCGTACGGGACACCGGGACGGCCGCCGCCGCGTGGGGTGAAGATCACAGCCGGTGGGTGTGCTCGGCGCGGGCCCGGCTGAGTAACGTGAGCGGGTGCCCCGAAACAAGAACGTGTTCTCATCGCTGGCCGCCTGGCGGCGCGGCGCGGCGCAGCGCGCCGTCCATGCCGGATGGGACTGGGTGCAGCGCACGGGCGCGGTGACCGCGGGGCGGCCCGGACGGCTGCGGTTCGGCGCCATCGGCGAGGGCACGAAGCTGGCGTTCCCGCAGGGCACGATCTTCGGGGCGCCCTGGATCCGGCTCGGCGCGCACTGCATCGTGGGTGAACAGGTCACGCTGACGGCCGGGTTGATGCCCGACCTCGACCTCGGCCCCGACCCGATCCTGAGCATCGGCGACGGCGTCGTCCTCGGCCGCGGCAGTCATGTCATCGCGGACACGACGGTGACCATCGGCGACGACTGCTACTTCGGTCCGTATGTGTACGTGACCTCGACGAACCATTCGTACGACGACCCCGAGACCCCGATCGGCAAGCAGTGGCCGCGGATGGAGCCGGTGCGGATCGGGTCCGGCTGCTGGATCGGCACCGGGGCCGTGATCCTGCCGGGCGCGCGGCTCGGCCGCAATGTGGTGGTGGCGGCCGGGGCGGTGGTGCGGGGCGAGGTGCCCGACCACGCGGTGGTGGCCGGGGCGCCCGCGCGGGTCGTGCGGACGTGGTGCGCGGAGAAGGGCTGGGAGCCGCCTTTGCGGACGCCCGCGCCGGTGCCGATCCCTGAAGGCATCACGCCGGAACAATTGCTCGCGTTGGGCGAGTTGACCGACCGGGAGGTCGCGCGATTGGCCGATGTTGAGGGGAACGTCTGATTGCTTCGCTGGTTGCGCGGTGCGAGACCCGCGGGCCGGTGGGGGCTTGTCGCGCCCCGCGGCGGAGCCGCATGTCGATACAGGCCCGCGCCCCTATCGGGGCGCTTCGTGCCGCAGCGGACTTCGTCGCGCCCGCGACAGGACGTCGCTCACCCCGTCGCCAGCAGTACCGTGCCCACCAGCGCGAGCCCCGCCCCCGCCGCCTGCACTCCGCGCAGCCGCTCCTTCAACACGCCGCGTGCCGCGAGTGCCGTCACGACCGGGTAGAGCGAGGCGAGCACCGCGGCGACGGCGACGGGGCCGCGCTGGGCCGCGATCGCGTACGTGCCGTTGGCGGCGACGTCCGCGAGGCCCACGAAGGCGAGGGCGGGGAGCGCGGACCAGATCACACCCATACCCGCGCCCTCGGGGAGCGCCTTGCCGCCGCGCCGCACGGACACGTACAACGCCGTGCCGCCCGCGGCCACATTCGTCACGCGCTGCACGAACAGCGCGAGGAACAGGCCGGTGACGCTGCTCGACGCCTCCGCGATCAGGGCCATGACCGCGCCGAAGCCGAAGGCCGCGAGCAGCGTGAGCAGCACCGCCTGCCGCTGCACCGGGGCGCCGCGCAGCTCGGGACCGCCCGCCAGGACGATGCCCGCGACGGCCACCGCGATGCCCGCGAACTGCGCGAGCCCCGGTCGCTCGCCGAGGAAGAGGCCGACGCCCACCGGCACGGCGACACCCAGCGACCCGAGCGGGGAGACCACGCCCATCGGGCCGAGCGCGAGGGCCTTGTAGAAGGACAGCATCGCGACCGGCCCGACCAGCCCCGCGCCGACCGCGAACCACAGCTGTGGCCCCCACTCGCTCCACGCGCCCGTCGCCACCACGACCGCGCCGAGCACGACGACGGCGACGCACTGCGAGGCGACGACCACCGTCAGTGCCGGGATGCGTCGGGTCAGCAGTCCGCCGCCGAAGTCGGCGAGGCCCCACATCAGGCTGGTGGCCAGGGCGAACAACGCTGTCAGTCCTGACATGGAGTGCCTCGCAGTACAGTGTGGTGAACCTTCGGGAACCCTCGGGTGCACCACACCGTAGTTCAGTACAATGAACTCTGTCATCCAATATATTGGACGGAATGTGTCGGACCTCGACCAGCTGACCCAGTCGCTCGCGCGCAACCTCAAGCGCTGGCGCACCGAACGGAACTTCACGCTCGACGCGCTCGCGGCCCGCGCGGGCGTCAGCCGGGGCATGATCATCCAGATCGAACAGGCCCGCACGAACCCCAGCGTGGGCATCACGGTCAAGCTCGCGGACGCGCTCGGCGTCAGCATCACCACCCTGCTCGACTACGAACAGGGGCCGCATGTGCGGCTCGTGCCGCCCGAGCAGGCCGTGCGGATGTGGTCCACGGACGCGGGCAGCAGCACGACCCTCCTCGTCGGCACGGAGTCGCGGGGGCCCTTCGAGCTGTGGACGTGGCACCTGATGCCGGGCGACGGCAGCGACTCCGACGCGCACCCGCCGGGGACGCTTGAGCTGCTGCACGTCAGGACGGGCGAGCTGACGCTGGTCGTGGACGGCGAGGAGCACGTCGTCGCGGCCGGGTCGGCGGCGACGTTCGAGGCCAATGTGGCGCACGGGTACCACAACAAGGGTGCGGAGCCGGTCGAGATGACGATGGCGGTGTCGGTCCCGCCCGCCCACGCGGGGGCGTACTGAGGGCCCACCTCGTGGCCCGCGCGCCCGCGGCCTGAGTTACCGTGCGGGCATGCGCGCTCCCCTCGGTGATTTCGACGTCGTCCGCCCCGCCCCGGAAGCCCTCGATCTGCTCGTCGCCCCCGTGGCCGACGCCGTGCGCGGCTGGAGCGGGGCCGTGCCCGCCGACGAGTTGATCCATGTCGACACCGACCCCCAGTGGGCCGACACCGCCACGTTCGTGGAGCACTACGGCCCCGAACTGCTCGCGCAGTCCGCGAACTGCGTCGTCGTCGCCGGGAAGCGGGCGGGCGAGACGACGCTCGCCGCGTGCGTCGTCCTGTCCGCGACCCGCGTCGACGTCAACGGCGTCGTACGCCGCCAACTCGGCGCCCGCAAGGCGTCGTTCGCGTCCATGGACACCGCGGTCGGTGAGACCGGCATGGAGTACGGCGGCATCACCCCCATCGGCCTGCCCGGCAGTTGGCCGATCCTCGTGGACGCCGCCGTGGCCGACCTGCCGTACGTCCTCATCGGCAGCGGCAGCCGCCGCGGCAAGCTGATCGTGCCGGGCAAGGCGTTCGCGGGGCTGCCGAACGCGGTGGTGATCGAGGGGCTCGGCGCGTGACCGAGGCGCTCGGCGCCTGATCGGGAGGCGCGGCGCCCGGCCGAGCGCGCTCTCAGTCGCCGGGCCCCTCGGCCACGCGCTCGCCGATCACGCCCTCCGCCCGCAGCCGTTCGATCTCCGCCGCCTTCCGGCCCAGCTCCGCCAGGATCTTCTCCGTGTGCTCGCCCGCGCCCGGCACCGGGTCCATGCGCGGGAGCACGCCCGACAGTTGGGCAGGCGGAAGCAGTGCCTGGACGTCGGGCGCCGACCCCGGCAGGCCCACGTCGTGCCAGCGGTCGCGTGCGGTGAGGACGGGGTGCGTGAGGAAGTCGGTGACGGTGTTGACGCCCGCGTTGGCGATGTTCGCGGCGTCGAGCAGCGCCGTCGCCTCGTCCCCGTCGAGCCGCGCGAACCGGTCCGCGACGACCGCGTCCAGCTCCTCGCGGTGCGCGACCCGCGCGGACCCGGTGGCGAAGCGCGGGTCGGCCACCAGCTCCGGACGCCCCAGGAACGTCCCGCACAGCGCCGCCCACTCCGGCTCGTTCTGCACGGAGAGCAGCACCTCCTTGCCGTCGGCCGCGGTGAACACGCCGTAGGGCGCGACCGTGGCGTGCCGGGCGCCGACGCGCGGCGGCTGCGTACCGCCGTACCGCGTGTAATAGGCGGGCTGGCCCATCCACTCCGCGAGCGCGTCGAAGAGGGACACCTCCACGGCGGGCGCGCGGCCGGTGGTGGCGCGCGTGAACAGCGCCGACAGGATGCCGCTGTAGGCGTACATCCCCGCCGCGATGTCGGCGACCGAGATCCCCACGCGCACGGACTCCTCGGGCGTGCCGGTCAGCGAGAGCAGACCCGTCTGGCACTGCACGAGCATGTCGTACGCCTTGCGGTCCGCCCACGGCCCCGTGCCGCCGTAGCCGCTGATCGCGCAGGTGATCAGGGAGGGGTGGCGGGCCTGGAGGTCCGCTGCCGCGAGGCCGAGGCGGTCGGCCGCGCCCGGCGCGAGGTTCTGTACGAACACGTCGGCGCCGGCGACGAGTTCGCGCAGGATCTCCTGGCCCGCCGGTGACTTCACGTCCAGGGACAAGGACTCCTTGGAGCGGTTCAGCCAGACGAAATAGCTGGACTCGCCGTGCACGGTGGTGTCGTAGCGGCGCGCGAAGTCACCGCCGCCGGGACGCTCCACCTTGATCACCCGGGCGCCCAGGTCCGCGAGCTGACGGGTGGCGAAGGGGGCGGCGACCGCCTGTTCCAGGCTGAGTACGGTGATGCCGGTCAGCGGCAGCGCGTGCGGCATGTCAGCCCCGCCCGCCCCGGTACTCCTCGTGGAACTGCTCGAACGACACCTCGTAGCCGTCCGGGTCCAGGCCCACGAAGACCCGCGCCCAGTCCGTGTCCTCGGGCTCCGAGACGACGGGCAGGCCCTCGGCGCGCCACAGGGCGTGGGCGGCGTCGAGGTCGGGCACCGGCACGGCCAGGGTGAAGCCGAGGCCGAGCGGGCCCCGGCGTGCCGCCTCGCCGCGCTCCTCGTCGTAGAACCCGTGCGCGTCCATGGCGGACAGGATCAGCCAGGTGTGGCCGAACGTGAGATAGCGCAGGTGCGGCTGCTCGTCGTTCGGCAGCTCGCGGAAGCCGAGCTTCAGGTAGAGGTCGCCGGAAGCCTTGAGGTCCGTGACCCGCAGGCCGATCTTGAGCTGCTTGCTGCCCATCATGCGGTGCGCTCCCTCCCGTGGCGCCGCCGCCGGGGGCGGCGGCGGGCGTGGGACGACCGTATCCGGCGGGCCGGGACGGGGTGCGTGGCGCCCGTGTCGGGTGGGGGCGGGCGGGGTGTGCGGCGCCCGCGCCGGGAGGGGCGCGCGGCCTGGTTCCGTCCACCGCCGTTCACCTGATGCTCACGAGGGTCGGCACGATCGGTCTCGCGAACCTTGTGCGCAGTTCAGCCGGGGCGGTCACCGTGCTGAACAGGCGCCCTTCCCTGTCGGCCGCAGTCTCCCCGTACGTCCGCGCTTCCGCACCCGGCTCCGCGGCACCACTCGTCCCACCGGCTCCCCGCTCCATGTTGTTCCCCCGCCGGTCCCTCCCCCCACTCCTGCCCGTCGGTTTCAGCGGACTCCCCGTCCGTCCCCATCGAACGGAGAACATGTCATGCCCGCGACACCCGTCACTCCCGCCCCCGCGGCCGCTCCCGCCACCCCGGCGGCCGTCCCCGTCCCCGCCGTCGGTGCGCCTGCCGTTGGAGCGCCGGCCGCGCCCGACGCCCCCGCCTACGTACCCTCCATCGCCCACTCCGAGGAGCAGATCCGGGCCGCCCAGCGCCTGCGCTTCCAGGTGTTCGGCGAGGAGATGGGCGCCCGCCTCGACACGCCGCTTGCCGGGCACGACATCGACGCGTTCGACGAGCTCGCGGACCACCTGATCATCACCGACACCACGAGCGGCGACATCGTCGGCACCTACCGGCTCATCCCGCCCGGCCGCACCGAGACGGCGTACTCCGACGGCGAGTTCGACCTCTCCGCGCTGCGGCCGCTGCGCTCCGCCACCATCGAGGCCGGACGCTCCTGCGTGCACCCCGACCACCGCTCCGGCGCCGTGATCAACCTGATGTGGTCGGCCATGGCCCGCTACGTCCTGCTCTCCGGCCACCGCTACCTCGCCGGCTGCGCCTCCGTGCCGCTCGGCGACGGCGGTACCGCGGCCGCCAGCGCCTGGCTGCTCGGCGACGCCAAGCACGCATCGCCGCCCGAACTGCGCGTGCACCCGCACCGCCCGTGGACGCCCGGCGACCGCTCGGGCCACCGGCCCGCCTACGCCGACCTGCCGCCCCTGCTGCGCGGCTACCTCCGCCTCGGCGCCTGGATGTGCGGGGCGCCCGCACACGACCCGGAGTTCGACTCCGCCGACTTCTTCGTGCTGCTCGACACCGAGCGGCTGAGCGAGCGGCACCGCCGGTTCTTCCTTGGGAATCCGGAGCACGGGGAACCTGCGCGCGGGGAAGCTGCGCGCGGCAGCGCCGTGCCCGGGAGGAGCGCGTGAACCCCTGGGCCGTGGACGCGGGCTGTCCACGGTCCTGCGCGGTGCGGCCGCCGTCCAGGGTGGGGCCCGCCGAGACCGCGGGGCGGTACGCGGCCCTCGCCCGCGAGCTGACCCGGAGCCTGCTCCTGGGCGAACGCCTCGCCGGGGACGTCGCGCCCCGCGTGCAGGCGCGGCGCGTGCTGCGGGCGCTGGGCGTCGAACTGGAGGCGGCCCACGCGCCGTTGAGCGTGCCCGGTGCCGACGCCGGCACGCTGATCGTCGCCAATCACATCTCGTGGCTGGACGTCGTCGCGCTGCTCGCCGTCGAGCCGGTGTCCTTCGTCGCCAAGAAGGAGGTGGGCCGCTGGCCCGTCGTCGGCACGCTCGCCCGGCGCCTGGGCACGCAGTTCATCGACCGCGAGGGCGGACGGCGTGAACTGCCGCTGATGGTCGGCGAGTTGGCCAAGACGCTGGCGTCCGGCCGGTCCGTGCTCGTCTTCCCGCAGGCCACGACGTGGTGCGCGGTCCCCGCCGGACGGTTCCGGCGCGCCGCGTTCCAGGCCGCGGTGGACGCGGGGGTGCCCGTGCGGCCCGTGACGGTGGGGTACCGCCAGGACGGGCGGGCCAGCACATCGGCGGCGTTCCTCGGCGACGAGGGCTTCGGGCGCTCGCTGCGACGGGTGGCCGTCTCCCGGGGCCTCACGGTGCGGGTCACGACCCACACGCCGCTGTACGGCAACGACAGGAAGACGCTGGCGGCGGGGGCTTGGGCGGCGGTGTGCAGGGGGGAGACGCGGACGCACCCTCACCACGGCGTGTGACCGCGCACGTTCAACTCGTGTTCACGGCCCGCTCGCGCACCGCTGGCACGCTCGGTGCGCTTCACCCGACCACCCCCCTGACGAAGAGGACACACCGGTGCCCGTCACCCGTAAGCTCCGTACCTCCCTGCTCTCCGCGAGCGCCCTGGCCGGCGCGGCCGGACTCGTGCTGCAGGCCGCGATACCCGCGCAGGCGGCCGCGGACTTCGACGTCACCGCGACCGTGGAGACGGCGCCCGTCTCGCACAGCGGCGACGCCGCCGACGACCCGGCGATCTGGGTGCACCCGAGCGACCCGGGCAAGTCCGTCGTGGTGGCCACGGACAAGAAGGGCGCGCTCGAGGTGTACGACCTCAAGGGCGCCCGGATCCAGCGGATCAGCGGGGACTACGGCAACAACGTCGACGTACGCGGCAACGTGGTCGTGTCCGCGGACGACGAGGCCGCGGGCGGCGACGGCGCGATGCACGTCTACCGCATCGACCCGGCGACGCGGCAGCTCAAGCACCTCAAGGACGTGCCGACCGAGGTCACCGCGCACGGCATCTGCCTCTACACCTCGCCGCAGTCCGGCAAGCTCTACGCCTACCCGAACTCCACCTCGGGCCGCGTCGAGCAGTGGGAACTGGCCGTCAGCGGCGACACGGTGACCGCCAAGTCCGTGCGGCTGTTCGACGCCGGATCCGCCGTCGAGGGCTGCTACGCCGACGAGACCACCGGCAAGCTGTACCTCGGCGAGGAGGACGTCGGCGTGTGGGTCTACGGCGCCGAGCCGGGCGCGGGAACCACCCGCACCAAGCTCGACTCGACGGGCTCCGGCGGCCACATCACCGCCGACACCGAGGGCATCACCGCCGCGGGGAACCGGCTCTTCGTGTCCTCGCAGGGCAGCAACGACTTCACCGTGTACGACCGCGGCAGCGGCGCCTACCTCGGCCGCTTCGGCGTGGCCTCCGGCACCGCCGCCGACGACTGCGAGGACACCGACGGCATCGACGCCACCGACACGGCCCTCGGCTCCGCCTTCCCCAAGGGCGTGTTCATCTGCCAGGACGGCTCCAACGGCTCGCCCGGCGGCAGCGGCAACCAGAACTTCAAGTACGTACCGCTGGAGCGGATCACCGACAAGGTGTGACCCGCCCCGGCCTCACCAGCCGGTGAACAACAGGTGGTTGACGGCCAGGGCGAGCACTGCCTGCGCCGTCAGCCACGCCCGCGCGGACGGGCGCGGCAGCAGCGCGGCGGCGGGCAGCAGGAGGACGGCGAACGGCAGCCAGATGCGCTCCGTCTCCGCCTTGCTCATGCCGGACAGGTCCGCGGCGGCGACCGCGAGCAGGGCGACGAGCACCAGGCCCACCAGGCGGTCCGCCGCCGTGCTGTCTCCGGCGCGCCACCGGCGTACCGCACCCGGCGCCGCCGCGACCGACCGCCGCAGACCCGCCACCGTCGCGAGCCCGACGATGAAGACGGTGCACGCCGGATTGGCCCAGATCCAGTACCAGTACGGGCGCACCCCGGCCGCCCCCTGGTAGTAGCGGTCCACCAACAGGTGGTACGCCTCCCACCAGTTGAAGCCGAGTGCCGTGAACACCAGCGGCACCACCACCGCGCCCGCCGCGAAGTACGGCAGCGGGCGCGCCGTCCGGGCGATGAGCAGCACACCGGCGGCGACCACCGCGAAGAGCGTCAGGCCGTACGACAGGTAGCAGGTCAGGCCGAACAGGAGGCCCGCGCCGGTCGCGGCCAGGGCGGGGGAGCGGACCGCGCGCGTCGCGGAGAGCGCGAGCAGCGCGATCATCCAGGCCGCGACGGCCGCGAAGTAGCCGTCCGCCGACGCCCCCATCCACACCGCGGCCGGCGCGAGCACCAGGAACGGCGCCGCACGCCGCGCCACCGCCTCGTCCCCGAGGGCCCGCAGCGTGAGGAGCACCGCCACCGCCACCGTGCTGCCCGCCGTGATCACGAACGCGCCCGCCCACCCGCCACCGCCGAGGCCGATCCGGTCCAGGAACACGAACGTCAGCGGCGCGGCGGGCGGATGGCCCGCGGTGTGCGCGGGCCAGTGGTACTCGCCGGGGACCTGCACGATGTGCTGGGTGAAGTCCCGCAGCGTCGCCGGAATGTCGTCGAAGCGGTCGATGACCCGCAGGTACTCGTACTTCGTGGTGAGGCGTTCGGCGACGCCGCGGTGCCAGCCGTCGACGAGCGCGAGCGACCAGATCCAGGCCGTGGACGCCGCCCACGCCGACACGAGGAGCGCCCGCCAGGGCAGGCGCGCGGCGAGCGCGGGCCCGTACGCGACGACCGCGGCGGCCACGGCGAGCGCGGCCGGAGTTCCCGGACCGAGGTGCGGGTCCCACTTGGCGTACAGGGGTGGCCAGTTGACGTGCAGGCTGCCGTCGCGGTCCTCCAGGATCCGGCCGACGACGACGGCCGCGGTGACGAGGAGGACGGCGAGCGCGGCGACGACGAGGTCGCGGCGCGCGCCCGGTGTGCGTGGTTCTTGGCGGTTCACGCTGGCACGGTAGGCCGCCGGAGGGGCTCGGAGGCGGTCGCGCGGCCCCGCGTCACCGAACCGTCAGATCTTGCTGCGGCATCCGGCGGCCGCGGCTGATCCGTCAGCGTTTCGTCATGAGTTGTGGCGGCCGAACCGCAGGTCACGCGCCTTACGGTCGGGGCAAGGCGACGGATCCACGTCGCGCGGACCGTCGAGGACGCACCCAGAGGACGCACCCATGGGCCACGAACCCACCCCTTCCCTCCTGGCCGGGCTCCGGGCCCGCACACCGTCGGGACCGGTGTCGCCGTCGTCCCCGGGCTTCTGGCGCAGCCCGGTGCGCGGCCCCTGGTTCACCGCCGTGCTCGGCACGGTGCTGCTGTTCGGGATGACGCTGCTGTTCGTCACCGGACTGCTGTCGTACGCCGCGTACAACCCGGATCTCGCGTCGGTCAACGACAAGACGCCCGACAAGGGCCTGCTCGGCTTCTACCTCTTCGACTGGCCCACCGACCCGCACTGGCTGTACCGGCTCATCCAGGGCCTGCACGTCACCGTCGGCATCACGCTGATCCCGGTGCTGCTCGCCAAGCTGTGGTCGGTGCTGCCGAAGCTGTTCGCGCTTCCCCCTGCGCGGTCCGTCGGCCACGCGCTGGAGCGGCTCTCGCTGCTGCTCCTGGTGGGCGGCGCGCTCTTCGAGTTCGCGACCGGCGTCCTCAACGTGCAGCTGGAGTACCTCTTCCCCGGCTCCTTCTACCCGCTGCACTTCTACGGCGCGTGGGTGTTCTTCGGGGCCTTCGTCGTCCACGCGGTGCTGAAGCTGCCGACGACGGTGCGGGTGCTGCGTGAGCGCGGGCTGCGGGAGCAGTTGCGCACCCATGACAGGCGCGAGCCGGTGCCGGGCGAGCAGCCCGTGCTGGTCGAGCCCGAACCCGACGAGGGCTCCGGGCTCGTCACGCCCCGGCCCGCCGAGCCCACCGTGTCCCGGCGCGGCGCGCTCGGCCTGGTCGGCGGCGGCTCCCTGCTGCTCTTCGGTACGACCGCGGGGCAGAGCTTCGACGGCTGGCCGCGCGCCACCGCCCTGTTCGCCCCGCACGGCGGTGCCGAGCCGGGGCGGGGGCCCGGCGCCTTCCAGGTCAACAAGACCGCCCGGTCCGTGGGCGTCGGCGCGGACCGCACCGGCGAGGCCTGGCGGCTCGTCGTCACCGGCCCCGGCCGCACCGTGCGCCTCACCCGCGCCGACCTGCTCGACCTCGCCCAGCACTCCGCCGACCTGCCCATCGCCTGCGTCGAGGGCTGGTCGACGTCCGACCAGGCGTGGAGCGGCGTACGGCTGCGGGACCTCGCCGCGCTCGCCGGGTACGCGCACGAGCCGCCCGCCGTCCTCGTGGAGTCCCTCCAACTGCGCGGTGCCTTCCGCAGGGCCGCCCTGCGCGACAACCAGGTGCGCGACGCCCGCTCGCTGCTCGCCCTGCGCGTCAACGGCGCCGACCTCACCCCGGACCACGGCTACCCGGCCCGCGTCATCGTGCCCGCCGCACCGGGCGTACTGAACACCAAATGGGTGTCCCGGCTGACCTTCGGAGAACTGTGATGCGGAGGACTGTGATGCGTTGGACCGCGATGAAGCACGTGTCCGCTTGGCCGCGGCGCTGGTACGGCGCGGGGCCGCTGCATCTCCTGCTGCTGCTCGCCTCGTTCGCGCTCGCGCTCTACGCGGGGGTGCGGCTGCTCGCCGACGACTGGTTCATGGTCGCCGTGTGGTTCGTGGGCGCGGCGCTGCTGCACGACCTGGTGCTCGTGCCGGTGTACGCGGCGGCCGACCGGGCCGTGACGGCGCTGCTCGGCCGCCACGACCGGCGCCGCCGGGCCCTGACGGTGTTCGTCCGGGTCCCGGCGGCGCTCTCGCTGCTGCTCCTGCTGGTCTGGTATCCGCTGATCATGCGTCAGGTCCCGCGCTACGAACGGTCGACGACCCTGCCCGCCGATGTGTTCCTCACGCGCTGGCTGCTTGTGACGGCGGCACTGTTCGCGGGCTCGGCGGTGTGGCTCGCGGTGCAGATGTGGTCGGTTTCGCGTGCGGGGCGGGTTGCGGGTACGGGGCGGTCGTGACGTACGGGGCGCTCGCTGCGTACGGGATGTGTGTCGTGTACGGCGCGTGGGCCCCGTACGTCGCGGGCTTCTCGTACGCCTCCTACGCCCCGTGAGTCCCGGCGGCGCAGCGCCACGAACGAGCGTCCGCCCGCCGACCACTGATCGGCGACCTGCCAGCCCGCCGCGCGGGCGTACCGGAGCAGCGCGGGTGTGCCGAGCCTGGCCCAGGGGAACACCTCGTCCGGCTCGGCGCGCCCGCGGCCGTCGTCGACGTGGACGTGCACCCGCTCGTCGATGTCGACCGGGGCGGTCTCGGCGATCAACAGGCCGCGCGGGGCGAGGAGTTGGGCGACGCGGGCGAGGAGGGCGGCCGGGTCGCCGCCGATGCCGATGTTGCCGTCCATGAGGAGCGCGGTGCCCCAGCGGCCCTCGCCGGGGAGCGGCTCGAACACCGAGCGGCGCAGGGCCGTGCCGCCGAGGCGCAGGGTGTGCCGGACGGCGGCCTCGCTCACGTCGATGCCGAGCGAGCGGTGGCCGAGCGCGGCGAGCGCGGCCACGAGGCGGCCGGGGCCGCAGCCGATGTCGAGGACGGGGCCCGCGCAGCGGCGCAGCGCCGACAGGTCGGCCGGGTCCGGCGCGGCGCACCAGCGCTCCACGTCCAGCGGGAGCAGCCAGCCGTCCGCGCGGCGCAGGAACAGGGGGCCGCGGCCGGTGCGGAGCGCTTCCGCGTACGGTCCCGCGCACCAGGAGGGCGCCGACGGCGCCGCGTCCGGCGGCGGTACGACGGTGCTCATCGGCGTGCGGCCCGGGCCAGGCGGGAGAGTTCCGCGGCGAATCCGGTGTGCGGTGCCTCGGCCGCGACGGCTGCCGCGTCCGCGGCGGTGTCGACGTCCCGCAGTACCGGCAGGTCGCGTACGCGCAGCCCCGCGGCGGTGAGGCGGGCGCGCTGGACGGCGCCCGTCGTGGGCGTGGACATCGGCACGCCCCGCACCAGCCCCGGATCGGGCGCGGCGAGCCCGAGCGCCCAGAACCCGCCGTCGGCCGCGGGGCCGAAGCAGGCGTCGGCGGAGCGCCACGCGTCCGCGGCGAGCACGGGCGCGAGCAGCGCGGGCGAGATCTGCGGGGTGTCCATGCCGACGAGCAGCGCGGGCCCGTCACACCCGCCGAACGCCCCGGCAAGCCGCTCGTCAAGGCCACCCGCACACTGCGGCACCACCTCGACACCGTCCGGCAACCAGGCCCCCGGCACCCCGTCGAGCACCAGCACCCGCCGCCGCGCGGGCACGGCGAGCACGACACGGAGCGTGTCCACGAGCGCGGCCTCGGCGAGACGGGCGGCTTCCTCGGGGGAGTACGGGGGTGTGAGGCGGGTCTTCACGCGGCCGGGGAGGGGGGACTTGGCGATGACGAGGAGGGTGAGGCGGCTGGTGTTCCGGGTGGCGGTGCGGTGTGCGGCGGGAGTGGTGCGGTCGGGGGTCATCGCTGTGCCCCCTCCCGGTCCGCGGGAACCCGCGACACCGGTGGTTCCGTCAGGACCGCCCTCATGTCGCGGACCGCGTGCCACGTGCCGCGCCACGTTCCGGTGACCTTCGACTTGCCTGCCCGGGGCAGGTACGGCACGTCCCGTTCCTCGATGTGCCAGCCCGCGTCGGCGGCGCGTACCACCATCTGCAAGGGGTAGCCGCTGCGGCGGTCCGTGAGGGCGAGGGACAGCAGGTCGGCGCGGCGGGCCGCGCGCAGAGGGCCCAGGTCGTGCAGGCGCAGACCGGTGCGGCGGCGCAGCATGCGGGCAAGCGCGAGGTTCCCGGCGCGCGCGTGCGGCGGCCAGGCGCCGCGTGCCTGGGGGCGCCTGCGGCCGAGGACGAGGTCGGCGCGGCCCGCCGCCACGTCCCGTACGAAGCCTTCGAGGAGGAGGGGATCCAGGGACGCGTCGCAGTCGCAGAAGCACACGACCTCCGCGTCGGCCGCGCCGAGCCCGGCGTGGCAGGCGGCGCCGAAGCCGCGCCGCGGCTCGTGCACCACGGTCGCGCCGAGCGAGCGCGCCAGCTCCGCGGAGCCGTCCGTGGAACCGTTGTCCACGACGATGGCGCGCCAGCCGGCCGGAACACGCGAAAGCACCCACGGCAGCGCCGCCGCCTCGTCGAGGCAGGGAAGGACGACGTCGACGGGGGCGGGGAGGGAACGGGGAGCGTTGGGGGAGGAGTGGGTCACGTCACTCACCCTACGAAGCGAAAACGGACAAAAGGGGCGCAAGGTCCTTACGAAACACGGACGTCGGCGGGCCCCGGCCGCTCCCGGGCCTCGCGCGCGCGAACGCGGTGCGAGGCTTGTCGCATGGACACACCGCCCCCCGCCCCCGGCGCCCGCGTGCTCGTCGTGGACGACGACCGCACCGTCGCCGAGGTCGTCACCGGCTATCTGGACCGCGCGGGCTACGAGGTCGAGCACGCGGAGGACGGCCCCACCGCCCTGGAGCGCGCCGCCGCCCACCGGCCCGACCTCGTCGTGCTCGACCTGATGCTGCCCGGCATGGACGGCCTGGAGGTCTGCCGCAGGCTGCGCGAGCGGGGCCCCGTCCCCGTGATCATGCTGACGGCGCGCGGCGACGAGGACGACCGGATCCTCGGCCTGGAGATAGGGGCCGACGACTACGTGACGAAGCCGTTCAGCCCGCGCGAGCTGGTGCTGCGGGTGGAGTCGGTGCTGCGCCGCAGCCAGGCGTCCGCCCCCGCCCCCCGGCCCGCCCCGCTCCTGCGCGCGGCCGGTCTCACCGTGGACCCCGCCGCCCGCCGCGCCACCAAGAACGGCGCCGAACTCGCCCTGACGGTGCGCGAGTTCGACCTCCTGACGTTCTTCCTGCGGCACCCGGGCCGGGCCTTCGGCCGCGAGGAGCTGATGCGGGAGGTCTGGGGCTGGGACTTCGGCGACCTGTCCACGGTCACGGTCCACGTACGCAGGCTGCGCGGGAAGGTCGAGGACGACCCCGCCGCGCCGCGCCTGGTCCAGACGGTGTGGGGCGTCGGGTACCGGCTCGAAGCGGAACCACAATCGGGAGCGACGCCGAATTCGGCACCGGCACCGGAACCCGTCCCTGACGCCGCCCACGGCGAAAGCAGCCCCCGCCCATGAACGACATCCTCCTCATCGCCCTCTACGCCTTCCTCGGCGCCGTCGCCGCCGGACTCCTCGGCGCCCTCGCCCTGCGCCTCCTGCGCCACCGCTCGCTGGTCGTGTCGATGACCGTGGTCGTGGCCGTCGCCGTGACCGCGATGCTCGCCGGGACGCTGGCCGTGGCCTGGCAGATGTTCCTGTCGCGGCACGACCTGACCGTGGTCACCGTCGTGGTGGCGATGGCCGCCGTGGTGGCGACGGCCACCGCGCTGCTGCTCGGCCGGTGGGTCGTGGCCCGCAGCAACGCGCTGACGCTGGCGGCCCGTTCCTTCGGCACGGGCGGCAGCTTCGCCGCGCCGCACGAGCCCGCAACGGCGGAACTGGCCGCGCTCAGCCGGGAGTTGGAGACCACCAGCGCCCGCCTCGCCGAGTCCCGCGAGCGCGAGCAGGCCCTGGAGAGCTCACGCCGCGAGCTGGTCGCGTGGATCTCGCACGACCTGCGCACGCCCCTCGCGGGCCTGCGGGCGATGGCGGAGGCCCTGGAGGACGGCGTGGCCGCGGACCCCGACCGCTATCTGCGGCAGATCCGCACGGAGGTGGAGCGCCTGAACGGCATGGTCGGCGACCTCTTCGAACTCTCCCGCATCCACGCGGGCGCGCTCGCCCTCTCGCCGTCGCGGATCTCCGTGTACGACCTCGTGGGCGACGCGCTCGCCGGGGCGGACCCGCTGGCGCGGGAGCACGGCGTACGCCTGGTGGGGCAGCGCATCGACGCGGTGCCCGTCGAGGTCGACAGCAAGGAGATGAGCCGGGTCCTGGGGAACCTGCTCGTCAACGCGATCCGGCGGACCCCGGCGGACGGCACGGTCGCGGTCACCGCGGAGCGCTCGGACGACGGGGTCGTGCTGTCCGTGACCGACGGCTGCGGCGGCATCCCCGAGGAGGACCTGGACCGCGTCTTCGACACGGGCTGGCGCGGCACGCACGCCCGCACGCCCCCGGCCGGCGCGGGCCTCGGCCTCGCCATCGTCCGCGGCATCGTCGAGGCCCACCAGGGCCGCGCGGCGGTGCACAACGTCTCCGGGGGCTGCCGCTTCGAGGTGGTGCTGCCGTCGGCGGGGACGGCGTGAGGCAGGGGGGCGGCGTAAGCAAGGGGGTGCGGGGTGCCCCCTACCGCAGCGCCGCCCGCGCGAACTCCCGCATCCCGTCGGCGAAGCCGACCTCCGGCTTCCAGCCGAACGCCGCCCGCAGCCGCGCCGAGTCCGCCGTCACATGGCGCACGTCCCCGAGCCGGTACTCCCCGGTGACCACCGGCGCCGGACCCCCGTACGCGTCGGCCAGCGCCCGCGCCATCTCGCCGACGGTGTGCGGCTCACCGCTGCCCGTGTTGTACGCGGTGAACGTCCCCTCGGACGCGGCGGACATCCCGGCCCCGGAACCCCGCACGGCCTCGAGCGCCGTCGCCACCGCGGCCGCCACGTCCCGTACATGGACGAAGTCCCGCCGCTGACCGCCGTCCTCGAAGACGCGCGGCGCCTCACCGCGGGCGAGGGCCGAGCGGAACAGCGCGGCCACCCCGGCGTACGGGGTGTCGCGCGGCATGCCGGGGCCGTACACGTTGTGGTAGCGCAGCGACACCGCGCGGCCGCCCGTCGCGCGGGCCCACGCCGCGCTCAGGTGCTCCTGCGCGAGCTTCGTCGTGGCGTACACGTTGCGCGGGTCGACGGGCGCGTCCTCGCCCACCAGGCCGGGCGCCAACTCCGCCCCGCAGGACGGACAGCGCGGCTCGAACCGGCCCGCCGCGAGGTCCGCCCCGGCGCGCGGCCCCGGCCGCACCACCCCGTGCGACGCGCACGCGTACCGCCCCTCCCCGTACACGACCATCGACCCGGCGAGCACAAGGTCCCGCACCCCCGCCCGCGCCATCGCGGCAAGCAGCACCGCCGTGCCCAGGTCGTTGCAGCCGACGTACTCGGGCGCGTCCGCGAAGTCCTTGCCGAGCCCCACCATCGCCGCCTGGTGGCACACCGCGTCCACGCCGTGCAGCGCCGCCGCCACCGCGTCGGGGTCGCGCACGTCGCCGACGACGAGCCGTTCCCCGGCGCGCGCCGCGCGCGGCGGCCCGCTGTGCGCCGACGCGAGCACCGCGTCGTACGAGACGACTTCGTGCCCGCGCGCGAGGAGCGCGTCGACGACATGTGTTCCGATGAACCCGGCTCCGCCGGTGACCAGTACCCGCATGCCGTCCACGCTAGGCAGCCCGGCCCCCGTCCGGCGCGCGTCGCGGCCCCGCGTCACCGTTCCGTAAGACCTGGAAGGGGCGGAAGGCCGCTGTCTTCGTGGCCGTACAGCGCGGTCGTACGCACCCCCGCCTGGAACCGCGTCCTGACGCCGAGCGTGGCCATGATCCGGCTCATCCGGCGCTCGACCGTGCGCTGGGCCACGCCGAGACGCCGTGCGATGGCGCTGTCGGTGAGCCCGGCGCGCAGATGGGCGAGCAGCAGTTCGTCGTCGGGGGAGAGGGTGTCGTGGGCGACGGGGCCCGCGGGCCACAGGGGTGTGGCGCGCTGCCAGAGGAGTTCGAAGAGGGCGATCAGGCCGTCGAGCAGCGCGGACTGCTGGAGGACCAGGATCTCCTCCTCGCTGGGCAGCACGAACGGCACGAGCGCGACCCTGCGGTCGGCGACGACCAGCTTCAGCGGTACGTCCGCGAGCACCCGGCTCTCCTCGCCGCGCGCCGCGAGGTCCCGGGTGGCCTCGACCCGGCCGGGGCCGTCGAGGCCCGCCTGGTCGTAGATCGCGCGGTAGCGCAGGCCCTTGTCGAGGCGCTCGCGCTGCACGTTGTCCTGGCGCCGCAGCGGTTCCACGACGTACGGCGGCTTGTCGAGGATCAGGATCTCGCTCTTGGCCATCTGCTGCGTCTGGAAGAACTGCTGGGCGATCGCCTCACGGCCGCGCAGCACCTGTACCGGCGAGCTCCCGCCGCGCAGCCGTCCGGCCCGGAACTCCTCGGTGAGCCCGGCCGCGGCGAGGCGGGCGTGCGCGATCTCCTCCTGGCGGCGCAGCGCGAGGACTTCGAGGGCCACGTCGGGCGGCGCCGGGGTGAGCCGTGCGGCTTCCTCGGTGCCTTCGCTGCCTTCCGTACGTTCGCTGCCTTCCGTACGTTCGGTGTCTTCGGCGTCCCCGGTGACCTCCGTGTGCTCCGAGGCGCCCGTCAGCAGGCCGAGGCGGGACAGCGAGGCGGCATGGCGTCGCACGCGCGCCTCGGTGAGGCCGGTGGCCGCCGCGAGTTCGGCGGGCGTCGAGCCGGGCGCGGCAAGCAGCGCCCGGTACACCCGCTCGTCGCCGGGGCCCACGCCGAGCCCCGAGAGCACCGGGCCGCGCGGCGGGACCGGGGCCGAATGCGGCGTCGCGTCCATGCCACTGCCTTCCCTTCCTTGGCCGGAACGCCGACCCTCCTGAGATCGGAACGCCGACGCCTCCTGGGGTCGGAATGCCGACAGTGGCGGAACTCCGACGTCCCCATGCGCCCGGACCCCGGTACGGTCTTGCCTGTCGTGGACCCCTGTTGTCATGAACGCCGAAGTCGCTTGCCGGAAGCGGCAGTTTGCCGGACAACGTCATCGGCGTCCACGGTGCCTCCCTTCCGGCGGTCCGCGGGCTGCGGAGGCCCGCGGACGGAGCACGACCCCGAGACCGGCACGGGATGCCCCGGCCCAACGCCCCCACGCGGGGCGGCAACCCCCCACCCGGGGCATCCCGTGCCACCTCACGGCCAGGGCCTGCCTGGCGGATCGGGCCCTAGGCGCCGCTGCTGCTCCCGGACGCCCCGCCCGCGAGGCGACGCAGGCGGCGCGCCTCGTCGTCGATGCGGTGCCCGACGCCGTCGGTGCCGAGGGCCCCGTCGAGCCCGGTGGCCTGGAGCTGGGCCGAGAGCGTGGTGAAGTAGCTCGCCACCGTGAGGACATGCTCGACGACGTCCACGTACTCGTTGTGGCGCAGCCGGTCCTGCGCGTCCGTGGCGTCGGCGAGGACCCGGCTCACCTGCTCGGTGATCTCGTCCCGGACGTCGTGCCCGAGGTCGACCGCGCGGCCCACCTGGCGCAGGACGGACCGGCAGGACCGGGTCACGTCGTCCAGGAGGGCGTACTCGCGGTCGCCGAAGGACCGGCTCGGGAAGTGCGCGTAGCCCACGTTGCCGGAGCCGATGCGGGAGGCGACCACCCCGGGCTCGTACCGGCGCAGGTCGATCGGGCTCGTCGCGCCGAGCGCCTCGCGGAAGCAGGGGTGGACGTGGAACTCGCCCTCGTGCGGCTGCACGGGCAGTTCGCCGCCGCCTCCGTAGACCACGTCGTGGCCGCGCCGCACACCGAGGAAGCCGACGGCGAAGAGGGTGTCGACGACTCCGGTGAGGTCGAGGGATTCGGCGTACGCGGGGAACAGGCGCCGCAGCGTGGGCGCCGCCTCCTCCAGGCGGTTGCCGAGGACGCCGCGGGTGACCGTGTAGCCGGTGTTCTGGAACAGCGGGTAGAGCCGCTCCAGGAACGGGTGGGCGATCAGGTACTCCTGGACCAGGTCCTTCAGCTTCCACTCGGAGAACTGCCAGGTGGCCTGGAGGACGTCCGCCTCCTCGATGCGGTCGTGGCACTGGTCGGCCGCCGTGTCCCGGCACAGGTTGAGGAACTGGATGGCGTCGCGCGGGCGCGGCAGCGAGCGCGTGAAGAGGTACGTGGGCGTCGGCTCGCCCGCCACCGTGGGTGGGAAGAGTTCCTGCCACAGCCGGGTGTCGTCCAGGTCCGCGCCGCCGAGGGCGTCGCCCACCGACGCCTGGGCGCGGGTCCGCGCCAGCTCCCGCAGCGCGGGCTCCGTCCAGGCGATGCGCACTTCGTCGCCGCGGAACTTGTCGCCCTCGCCGAACAGCAGCGAGTCGTAGATGTCGGAGCGCAGGAAGAGCAGACAGCGCAGCGCCCGGCCGTAGGCGCCCGCCGCGTGCTTGGCGGCGAGGAGCAGGCCGATGACCATCGAGTTGCTGTCGGCCTCCGCGGACCACACCTGCTCCAGCTGGTCGACCAGGAGCAGCAGGGGCGCGTGCGCGTCCGCGCACCCGAGGTCGGCGAACGCCCTTGCCACGCCGTGCTCGACGAGTTCGAGCTGGCGCGCCGCGCGGGCGCCCTCGGACCCGGCGGGCACCAGGTCCATGGCGGCCCGCACCCCGAACGCCTCCAGGGACAGCGAGGTCTGCAGCCCGCGCGCGCTCTGCGTGAGCCGGTCCCCGAGCCGCCCGCCGGGCAGCACCGCCTCCTCGTCGTTCTGCTTGAGGAACCGGCGCAGCGCCTTGACCGAGTCCGGCTCCTTGCGGCCGTGCGCGTCCTTGGCGTGCGCGGTGAGATGGCGCGCGGCATGCACCGCGAAGACGTACCGCCAGATCAGGGACTTGGCGGTGTCGCCCGCCAGGCCCTGGAGCTCGAAGCGGCGGATCTCGTCGCCCGCGGCGTCGTCCGGGGTGATCAGCAGCGCGCCGCCCGCCTGACTGCCGCCGGCGCGACCGCCGCCCGCCCGACCGCCGGCCGTGTGCGCGCCGCCCTCCATCAGACGCATGCAGATCGCGCTCTTCCCGGACCCCTTTCTGCCGATGATCAGCATCTTGCGTCCCGAGAGCGCCGCGCGGAAGGCGGCCGTGGGCAGGAATCCCTCCCGCAACAGGCCGTCGGTCACGTCGCGTTCCGCGTCCTCGCGCCCGAAGTACAGACGGTCGAGCGCGGCCACGGACAAGTCGCCCCACATCGTCGGCTCCTCGCTGGTCTGCTGTGTCTCGCGGCGTCGTCCTGCGCGGTGCATGGGCTGAAGACGACCGGGCGGCCCGAACAGTTCCGCCGGTTCCCGCGCGGGTGACACGAGCGCGCCGCGCGTACACCGGTGGCACGCTCCCGCTCGGCATCAAGAGCGCGTAAAGATTGCCGGAAAAAGGCAGTGCGCGGAAGGGGCGGACCGCGTCAGGATGAGGAGGCAGGAACGGGGGGCGAGGGCTCGGGTGCCGGATCACGGAAACGTGAGTCGGCACCCGGGTGGGTGATGCTCCCGGGCGTGGCCGGTCAAGGGGGCGGGGGCATGGGGGAGTTGATCGACGCGGCGGTGGGGTTTCCAGGGGTGGTCCTCAGCTCCGCGCTTGCGGTGGTGGTGTGCTTCTGGCTGCTCGTCGCGGTGGGGGCGGGGCGGGTCGACAGCTTCGACGAGGACGCCGACCTGGGCGCCGTCGGGCTCGGCGGGGTGCCGGTGTCCGTGGCCGTGTCGTTGCTGACCTGCACCGGGTGGGCGGTGAGCCTGGCCGGGACCCTCGCCGTCGCGCGCACGGGCTGGACGGGCCTCGCGCACGCGGCGGGCGACATGGGTGTGCTCGTCGTCTCGGTCCTTGTCGCCTGGGGGGTGACGCGCGCGCTCGCGCCCGCGCTGGCGCGAGCCTTCCGGGAGCGGACGCCCGGCCCGGTGCCGCGGGACGGCGGCGGCGCGATTCTGTACGCCTGCGACGACACCGGCGCGTCCTTCACGGACGAGCGTGCCCCCGAGGCCGACGGAATCGGGTCCGTCCCCGAAGCCGACGGACCCCGAGCCGCCCCCGACGCCACCCCGCCCGCCGCCCCCGCGGACGACAACTGGCCGCACGCAGACTGCGCATGACCGGCCGCACGCACCGACCGCGCGCGACCGGCCCGGCCCCGAAACCGCCCGGGGCACCACATCAGCCCCCCTCGCCGCCCCCACCTCCACCCCATGCGTTAAAAAGGCGTAAGGGCTTGATCAGAACGTCGGGGGCGCAGGTGCCGAGTCATGACATACCGAGCGACTACCTGGACGGCTACGCCCGGATACTCGCCGACGCCTCCGCCACCGGCCGCGGACTGACGCGCGCGGAACGGGAGTCGAGGTCCGCGCTCGGCGAGCGCGCCGCCGACGCCGGGTACGGACTGCGCGCGCTGGTGGGCGCGCACCTCGCGGCGAGCCGCGCCTACGGGGCGGATCCCGCCGTCGCGCCGGTGTCCACCGAGGCCCTGCTCGCCGCCGTCGAGCAGGCCGTCGACGCCTTCGCCGAGGGCCACGAACGCGCCCAGCGCCTGGCGATCCGTCAAGAAGAGGCGGCCAGGCGGGAGTTCATCGACGACCTGCTGCACGGCCGCAGCGACCTGGGCCTGCTCGCCGAGCGCGCGGAACGCTTCGGCCTGCACCTGTCCTTCGCGCACACCGTCGCCGTCGCGCAGGGCGACTGCGCGTACGAAGAAGGCGACAAGGAACCGCGCGCCGTGGAACACGCCCTCGCGGCCCGCTTCGGCGACCGCAGCGTGCTGGTGACCACGAAGGACGGCCGGCTCGTGTGCGTGGCGCCGGGCGACCAGGCCGACGTCATCGACTTCTTCGCCGCGCGGGCGCTCGCCGTCGTCGAGGGCGCCCGCGTCGCCGTCGGCCGCCCGCAGCCAGGGCCGGGCGGTGTCGTCCAGTCGTACGAAGAGGCCCTGAACGCCCTCGACCTCGCCGACCGCCTGGAACTGGCCACCCCCGTCCTGCGCGCCGCCGACCTCCTCGTCTACCCGGTCCTGACCCGCGACCGGCAGGCCATGGCCGACCTGGTCCTGAACACCCTCGGCCCGCTGCGCGAGGCGCGCGGCGGCGCCGGACCCCTCATCGGGACGCTGGTGGCCTACTTCGACACGGGCTGCGTCGCGGCGCAGGCGGCCCGCCGCCTGAAGCTCAGCGTGCGCGCCCTGACGTACCGCCTGGAACGCATCCACCGCCTCACCGGCACCAACCCCGCCGACCCGACGCACCGCTACACGCTCCAGACGGCGGTGATCGGCGCGCGCCTCCTGGACTGGCCGGAGCGGCCGTTCTGAGGCGCGCGCGGGCCCGCGTCGAGCGTGCTGTGCCCCCGCCGCCGGGGGCCCTACGCCGCCCCGAGCCGCGGGATCTCGATGGCGGGGCACCGGTCCATGACCATGTCGAGGCCCGCCGCACGCGTGCGGTCGTACGCCGCCTCGTCGATGACGCCGAGCTGGAACCAGACGGCCTTGGCGCCGATGACGACGGCCTCGTCCGCGACGGCGCCCGCCAGCTCACTGTTCACGAAGACGTCCACGACATCGACGTCGAAGGGAATGTCCGCGAGGGAGGCATAACCCCGCTCGCCGTGCACCGTCTCCGCCTTGGGGTGGACCGGTACGACGCGCTTGCCGTACCGCTGGAGCACCTCGGCGACGCCGTACGCGGCGCGCCGGTCGTTGCCGGACAGACCGACGACGGCCCAGGTGTCACCGAGTCCGGTGAGGATCCTGCGAACGGTGGCGGGGTCGCCGTACATGTGGGGCCTCCAGTGGCGTGGACGGTCTGATGACGGCAACGGCGGGGCGGGCCGGGTGATTCCCGGCCCGCCCCGCCGTCGGGCGTCGACGCCGAAGACGCCGGAGACGCCGAGGGCATCTCGGGCACCCCGAGAGACGTCTCAGACGTTCACGCCGAAGTCCGATGCGATGCCGCGCAGGCCGCTCGCGTAACCCTGGCCGACGGCGCGGAACTTCCACTCGGCGCCGTGGCGGTAGAGCTCGCCGAAGACCATCGCGGTCTCCGTCGACGCGTCCTCGGAGAGGTCGTAGCGGGCGATCTCCTTGTTGTCCGCCTGGTTCACCACGCGGATGAACGCGTTGCGCACCTGGCCGAAGCTCTGGCCGCGGGTCTCCGCGTCGTGGATCGACACCGGGAAGACGATCTTCGTGATCTGCGGGGGCACGCCGGCGAGGTTGACCTTCACGGCCTCGTCGTCGCCCTCGCCCTCACCGGTGAGGTTGTCGCCGGTGTGCTCCACCGAGCCGTCGGGGCTCGTCAAGTTGTTGTAGAAGATGAAGTGCTGGTCGGAGACGACCTTGCCGGAGTCGTCGCAGAGCAGCGCGCTGGCATCGAGGTCGTAGTCCGTGCCGGTGGTCGTCCGCACGTCCCAGCCCAGGCCGACCAGTACGGCGGTGAGGCCGGGCGCCTCCTTGCTCAGCGAGACATTGCCGCCCTTGGAGAGGGAAACTCCCACGGTGTCCTCCTGTGGTCCTCTACGGAAAATCGGTCCCGGCCGTGGACGCGGCCGGGACTTAGAATCTACATGAGTGTAGAAGCGTCCGGGGGTGGCACCGCCCCTTCCGGCCGTTACGATGTGGCGCTCCCTTCGCGACGTACGCGACATACGTGATGTGTGCGACATCGGGGAGCGCAAGGTGCGAATCGCGACGGGGCGCGAACCGCGAACGGAGGCGAGGGCACGGCATGACGCGGCAAGACGGCGAAGAGCGGGAGCCGCGCCTGCGCAGGCGCGGGCAGGGCGAGTTGGAGGCCCAGGTGCTCGCGGTGCTGCACAGCGCGCGCGGCCCGGTCGGCGCGGCCTGGGTGCAGGAGCGCATCGGTGGCGACCTCGCGTACACCACCGTCATGACGATCCTCACCCGGCTGCTCGCGAAGAACGTGGTGACACGTGAGCGCGCGGGCCGGTCCTTCGTGTGGCGGTCCACCGGCGACGAGGCGGGGCTCGCCGCGCTGCGCATGCGCAAGGTCCTCGACGGCGAGCGCGACCGCGAGGCCGTCCTCGCCAGCTTCGTCACCACCCTGTCCGCCGACGACGAGCGGCTGCTGCGCGACCTGCTCGGCGAGGCGGGCGGCGGCGACGGCGCGGAGGACTGACCGCACGCATGGGGGTCTTCGTCTTCCTGCCGCTCGTGCTGCCGCTGAGCGCCTGGCCGGTCGCCCGGCTCGCCGCGCAGCATCTGCACCCGCGCGCCGCCACCCGCCTGCTCACCGCGCTCGCCGCCGTGATGGCGCTGTGCAGCACGCTGTGCCTGGCCCTGCTCATGGTCGTCGGCACCGCCCAACTGCCCGGCAACCCGCTGCCCGACGGCTGGTCCGACCCGGAGGTGCGCGCCGCCCTGCCGTTCGACGAGATCGCGGGCACGGCAGCGATTCCGGTGCTCGCGGTGGTGTGCGGGGCGCTGGCGCACACGGTGTGGCGGCATGTGGTGGTACGTCGCCGGGGATGGCGCGCGCTCGCGGGGCTGCCCGGGAAGTCGGTCGCGGTGGTGCCTGACGTGGGGGCGGCGTACGCGTACGCGCTGCCCGGGACGGGGCGTGGGCCTCGCCGAGGGGGGCGCCGTGCTGGCAGCGGGGGCGGTCGCGTCGTCGTCAGCCGCGCGCTGCTCGACCGGCTCCAACCCGCCGAGCGGCGCGCCCTGTTCGCCCACGAGCGGGCCCATCTCGCCGCACGTCACCACCGGTTCCTGCTGGTGACACAGTTGGCGGCGCGGGCCAACCCGTTCCTGCTGCCGCTGCGCACGGCCACCGCGTACACCGCCGAGCGGTGGGCCGACGAGGAGGCCGCCGGGGTGGTGCGGGACCGGCGCGTGGTCGCGCGCGCCATCGGCGAGGCCGCGCTCGCGCCGCGGCCCACGCCCGCGCCGGTGCTCGCGCCCGCCCTGCCCCACTTCCCGGCGACGCGGCGCGCG
>NZ_BMNG01000022.1 GCF_014646335.1 Streptomyces lasiicapitis | reverse complement strand
GCCGACCACCACGACCGGCGGCGGCGCCCCGGCCCGCCGCATCCCCGCCCGCTCGACCCCGGCCCGCAGCGCCGCCGCGACCCGGTCCGCGACCGCCGCCCGCTCCGCCTCGGCGCGCAGCCCGAGCAGGAGCGGAACCCGGCCCTCCACGGGACGTACGCCGAGCAGCACCGGCACCCCCACCGACGCCAGCTCCTCCGAGACGGCCCGCGCGAGGACCGCCCAGCCGCCGCCGGTCGGCAGCCCGTCGGGGATCCGCATCACCATGGGGAGCAGCGGGCTCGCGCCCGGCTTGAAGCCGAGTACGCGTGCCTGTGCGGGCGCGTCGTCGGCGGTGATCCGGCCCTCGGCGAGGTCGGTGAGGAAGTCGCCGCGGCCGCGCGCCGCCAGCTCCTCCTCCTGCCTCGCCTGCATCAGGACCACCGCGAGGCTGCTCGCGGCCCGCTCGGCGGCGATCCGGTGGACGGGCAGGAGCGCGGACTCCACGGCGAGCAGGACCAGGCGGGCGCGCACCGATCCGGCCCCTGGTCCGCCGCCCGGTACGTCCACGAGGACCGTCCCGGCCGGCGGCTCGGCCCGGTCCTCGGGGCGGCCGCGCAGGCCCTCCCACACCTGGAGCGGGTCCGCGCACGCGCTGGTCGCCCCGGCCGCGTACAGAAGCTGGCCGTCGGCCGTCTCCAGGAACACCGCGTTGCCGCTGAACTCGGCGAGGACGGAGAGGACTTGCGGTACGCCGCCGCCGGAGAGCAGGGCGTCCGTGCAGCGCCGGTGCACCTCCTCGGCGCGGCGCAGGAGCGCGTAGTGGCCGTTCACGATCTCCGTGTGCACCTCTTCGGTGACCGTCACGAAGGGCACCTCGCGGTGCAGCTGCACCAGCGGCAGGCCGGCCGCGCGCGCGGTGTCCACCAGGGCGGCCGGGAGGCGGCTGAAGCGCGGGCCGAGCTCGACGACCAGGGCCGCGATGCCGCGTTCGGCGAGGTCGCGGACGAAGGCGCGCTGTTCGGCGGGGCGGGTGCCGAGGCCGAGGCCCGTGGTCAGCAGGAGCTCGCCGCCCTTGAGCAGCGAGGCGATGTTGGGCACCTCGCCGGCGTGCACCCAGCGCACGGTCCGCTGGAGCCGGTCGGCGCCCGTGACGACCTCCGGGAGCCCGCCGCGCAGGCCGGGGAGTTCCAGCGCCCGCTGTACGGTGATGCCGCCCTGAGTGTCCTGACTGTCCATGGGGCGGACGCTACCTGACCAGGGCGGGAGTGCCGGTCGCCATGGCGGAGGGCGGGAGGCCGGGCGCCGCGGCGTGTCCTGGCCGCCGGGACTTGAGAGGCGATGCGCCCCCGGGGCGACGCGTCCCCGAGGGCAACGAGTCCCTGAGGGGCAGCACGATCCCGCGCCGCCCCTCGTACGCCGCCGGGATCAGCCTCCGTACGCCCCAGAGGCCGTGAGCCGCAGCGCCGTGTCGATCAGCGGCACGTGGCTGAACGCCTGGGGGAAGTTGCCGACTTGGCGCTGCAGGCGCGGGTCCCACTCCTCGGCGAGCAGGCCGAGGTCGTTGCGCAGGGCCAGGAGGCGCTCGAAGAGCTTGCGGGCCTCGTCCACGCGGCCGATCATCGCCAGGTCGTCGGCCATCCAGAACGAGCAGGCGAGGAACGCGCCCTCGTCGCCCTCCAGGCCGTCCACGCCCGCGTCGCCGCCGGAGGTCGGATAGCGCAGGATGAAGCCGTCCGAGGTCGACAGCTCGCGCTGGATGGCCTCGATGGTGCCGATGACCCGCTTGTCGTCGGGCGGCAGGAAGCCGACCTGCGGGATGAGCAGCAGGGAAGCGTCCAGCTCCTTGGAGCCGTACGACTGGGTGAAGGTGTTGCGCTCCTTGTCGTAGCCCCGCTCGCAGACGTCGCGGTGGATGTCGTCGCGCAGCTCGCGCCACTTGTCCAGCGGGCCGTCCGCGTCACCGGACTCGATGAGCTTGATGGTGCGGTCGACGGCGACCCAGGCCATCACCTTGGAGTGCACGAAGTGGCGGCGCGGGCCGCGCACCTCCCAGATGCCCTCGTCGGGCTGGTCCCAGTGCGTCTCCAGATAGCGGATCAGCTTGAGCTGGAGCAGCGAGGCGTAGTCGTTGCGCGCAAGGCCCGTCATGTGCGCCAGGTGCAGGGCCTCGGTCACCTCGCCGTACACGTCGAGCTGGAGCTGGTGGGCCGCGCCGTTGCCCGCGCGGACCGGGGCCGAGTTCTCGTATCCCGGAAGCCAGTCCAGCTCCGCCTCGCCGAGCTCGCGCTCGCCCGCGATGCCGTACATGATCTGGAGGTTCTCCGGGTCGCCCGCGACCGCGCGGAGCAGCCACTCGCGCCAGGCGCGGGCCTCCTCGCGATAGCCGGTGCGCAGCAGGGAGGAGAGCGTGATCGCGGCGTCGCGCAGCCAGGTGAAGCGGTAGTCCCAGTTGCGGGAGCCGCCGATGTCCTCCGGCAGGGAGGTGGTGGGCGCGGCGACGATGCCGCCCGTGGGGGCGTACGTCAGTGCCTTCAGGGTGATCAGTGAGCGGACCACGGCCTCGCGGTAGGGCCCGTGGTACGTGCACTGCTCGACCCACTCGTGCCAGAACTCCTCCGTCGCCGCGAGCGCGTTCTCCGGCTCGGGGTGGGCGGGCTGGCCCTTGTGCGAGGGCTGCCAGGAGATCGTGAAGGCGATGCGCTCGCCGGGGGCGACGGTGAAGTCCGAGTACGTCGTCAGGTCCTTGCCGAACGTCGCCGCGGTGGTGTCCAGCCACACCGAGTCGGGTCCGGCGACGGCCACCGTGCGGCCCTCGACCTTGTGCACCCAGGGCGTCACGCGGCCGTAGCTGAAGCGCATCCGCAGCGCCGAGCGCATCGGCACCCGGCCGCTGACGCCCTCCACGATCCGCACCAGCTGCGGGGCGTCGGAGTCGCGCGGCGGCATGAAGTCCGTGACCCGGACGGTGCCGCGCGGGGTGTCCCACTCGGACTCCAGGATCAGGGAGTCCCCGCGGTAGGTGCGCCGTGTCGCCGCCGCGGGCCGCGCGCCCGGACCGTGGGCGGGGCCCAGGCGCCAGAAGCCGTGCTCCTCGGTGCCGAGCAGGCCGGCGAAGACGGCGTGGGAATCGAAGCGGGGCAGACACAGCCAGTCGACCGTGCCGTCCCGGCAGACCAGCGCTGCGGTCTGCATGTCCCCGATCAGTGCGTAATCCTCGATGCGCCCGGCCACGTGCATCCCCATTCAAACGGCCACGTTCGCCCGCTCAAGGGGCGCTCGTACTACGGTCAAGGGTTCGCTGCAAAACGAACTGCCGGGCCCGAACGTTTCCGGTGGTCTCCAGAAGTGCCGACGGGGGTGGTTCCGCCCGTGCGCACGGCTCGGCAGCAAGTGTCCGAGCAACATACATCTCCGCCCCGGGAAATCGCCCGCTCGTCCCGGCGAACTGGCTACGCCGAATGAGTTCGGGGTGAGCCGGTGCCCGTACGGTGTCTGCGCGGTGAAGATCGTGTACGCGACGTGAAAGCGCGTGTCAAGACGTGGCCGGAAGCAGCCCCCTCTCGTCGCTGATACCCTGGTAGCCCGTGAGCCGGTGGTCATAGAACCCCCGAACCGCAGCGACGGCACTTCCCTCCGACCCCGGAGCGGGCGCCGCTACGCACCTTCAGACCGCGACGCACGGGAGCCCCCTCTTGGCCATGCCGCCCAAAACATCGACGACCAAGCACATCTTCGTCACCGGGGGTGTCGCCTCCTCCCTCGGCAAGGGCCTGACGGCCTCCAGCCTGGGTGCGCTCCTCAAGGCCCGGGGCCTTCGCGTCACGATGCAGAAGCTCGACCCGTATCTGAACGTCGACCCCGGCACGATGAACCCCTTCCAGCACGGCGAGGTGTTCGTCACCAACGACGGCGCCGAGACGGACCTCGACATCGGACACTACGAGCGGTTCCTCGACGTCGACTTGGACGGCTCCGCCAATGTCACTACAGGCCAGGTCTACTCCCAGGTCATCGCCAAGGAGCGGCGCGGGGAGTACCTGGGCGACACCGTGCAGGTCATCCCGCACATCACCAACGAGATCAAGCACCGCATCCGGCGGATGGCGACCGACGACGTCGACGTCGTCATCACCGAGGTCGGCGGCACCGTCGGCGACATCGAGTCGCTGCCGTTCCTGGAGACCGTCCGCCAGGTCCGCCACGAGGTCGGCCGCGACAACGTCTTCGTGGTGCACATCTCGCTGCTGCCCTACATCGGCCCCTCCGGCGAGCTGAAGACCAAGCCGACCCAGCACTCGGTCGCCGCCCTGCGCAACATCGGTATCCAGCCGGACGCGATCGTGCTGCGCGCCGACCGCGACGTGCCGACCGCCATCAAGCGCAAGATCTCGCTGATGTGCGACGTCGACGAGGCCGCGGTCGTGGCCGCCATCGACGCCAAGTCGATCTACGACATCCCGAAGGTCCTGCACACCGAGGGCCTGGACGCCTACGTCGTCCGCAAGCTGGACCTGCCGTTCCGCGACGTGAACTGGACCCAGTGGGAGGACCTGCTCGACCGGGTCCACAACCCCGACCACGAGGTCACGATGGCGCTGGTCGGCAAGTACATCGACCTGCCCGACGCCTATCTGTCGGTGACCGAGGCGCTGCGCGCCGGCGGCTTCGCCAACAAGGCCCGCGTCAAGATCAAGTGGGTCACCTCCGACGACTGCAAGACCCCGGCGGGCGCCGCCAAGCAGCTCGGCGACGTCGACGCGATCTGCATCCCCGGCGGCTTCGGCGACCGCGGCGTGTCCGGCAAGGTCGGCGCGATCCAGTACGCCCGCGAGAACAAGATCCCGCTGCTCGGCCTCTGCCTCGGCCTGCAGTGCATCGTGATCGAGGCGGCCCGCAACCTCGCGGACATCCCGGACGCCAACTCCACCGAGTTCGACTCCGCCACCTCCCACCCGGTCATCTCCACCATGGCCGAGCAGCTCGACATCGTCGCGGGCGAGGGCGACATGGGCGGCACCATGCGGCTCGGCATGTACCCCGCCAAGCTCGCCGAGGGCTCCATCGTGCGCGAGGTGTACGACGGCAAGGAGTACGTCGAGGAGCGCCACCGTCACCGCTACGAGGTGAACAACGGCTACCGCGCGGAGCTGGAGAAGAAGGCCGGCATCCTCTTCTCCGGCACCTCTCCCGACGGCAAGCTCGTCGAGTACGTCGAGTACCCGCGCGAGGTGCACCCCTACCTGGTCGCGACCCAGGCCCACCCGGAGCTGCGCTCGCGCCCGACCCGGCCGCACCCGCTCTTCGCGGGCCTGGTCAAGGCCGCCGTCCAGCGCCAGCAGGCCGCGGGCAAGTAGCGGCGGGATACGGTTGCCGGGGTGCGCGCCTTGCGGGCGCGCACCCCGGTTTCTGTTTTGTATGCACGTGGGAGGACAGCGCGACATGACGATCAAGGACACCGCCGAGGAGTGGCAGGTCACGGCGAGCGACACCCCGTTCGTCGGCAACAAGACCTCGGTGCGCACCGACGACGTCGTCATGCCGGACGGGACAGTCGTCCGCCGCGACTACCAGGTCCACCCCGGTTCGGTGGCCGTGCTCGCCCTCGACGACGAGAACCGCGTCCTTGTGATCCGTCAGTACCGCCACCCGGTGCGCCACAAGCTCTGGGAGATCCCCGCGGGGCTGCTCGACGTCCCCGGTGAGAACCCGCTGCACGCCGCCCAGCGCGAGCTGTACGAAGAGGCCCACGTCAAGGCCGAGGACTGGCGTGTGCTCACCGACGTGTACACCACGCCCGGCGGCTGCGACGAGGCCGTGCGCGTGTTCCTCGCCCGTGGTCTCTCCGAGGCCGAGGGCGAGCGCTTCGAGGTCTCCGAGGAGGAGTCCGACATGGAGCTCGCCCGGGTGCCCCTCGCGGACCTGGTACGCGGCGTGCTCGCCGGCGAGCTGAGCAACAACTCCCTCGTCGTGGGCGCCATGTCGCTCACCGCGGCGCTCCAGGGCGACGGCGTGGACGCGCTGCGCCCGGCCGACGCGCCGTGGCCCGCACGGCCGTTCGAGGCCTGAGCGGCTTAAGCCTCCGAACCCCCCATTCGGCCGCACGCGGTCCGACCATCGCCTGATCCGATCGGGCGACTTGTGGGCCCCGTGCGGCCCGGAACGCCCTGACGCCTGAACTAGGCTCTGAAAGCGTCCCGACCGGAGTCCCGGCGGGTTCGTGCGCAGGCGGACGGGAGCGTTACCCGTGACGGATCAGGCGGTCGACACGGACGGTTCGGCGACTGGTGCGCCGTCGCCCACCAGCGCGGCCGTCACCGGCGCGGCGGCTCCCCCGGACGGCGGCCGATTCGTGGGCCGCCACCGGGAGTTGAAGGAACTCCGCGCCGACATCGACCGCGCCGGACTCGACACCCTCTCCGGCCGCAAGGCCCCCCGCGCCCGCGTCCTGCTCATCGCAGGACGCCCCGGCTCCGGCCGCACCGCCCTCGCCGAGGAACTCGCCCGGCAGCTCGCCGAGCCCTACCCCGGCGGCGTGCTGCGCGCCCGCCTCACCGACCCCGACGGCGCCCCCGTGCCCACCGAGCGCACCGCCCGCGAACTCCTCGGCGCGCTCGGCGAGTCCGCGCCCGCCGGAGCCGACGAGGACGACCTGTCCGCGGCCCTGCGCGCCGCCCTCGACGACCGCCGCGCCCTGCTGCTCCTGGACGACGCGGCCACCGCCGAGCAGGTCGACCCGCTGCTCCCGGACACCCCCGACTGCCTGGTCGTGGCCGTGTCCGCGGGCCCGCTCACCGGCATCCCCGACGTCCGCCCGTGCACCCTGGGCGGCCTGGACACCAAGGCCGCGCTCGACCTGCTCGCCCGCAGCGCGGGCTCGGTGCGCATCACCGTCGACCCGCGCTCCGCGGAGAGCCTGGTCGAGGCGTGCGGCGGCAACCCCGCGGCGCTCGCCATCGCCGGGGGCTGGCTCGCGGCCCGGCCCAAGGCCGCCGTCGCCGATCTGGCCAAGCAGGTCCGCGACTGCCCCGAGGAGGGCGCGGCCGACTCCGGCCTCGCCCGGGTCTTCCAGCACACCTACGCCGCGCTGCCCTCGACCGCCGCGCGGATACTGCGCCTGCTCGCCCTCGCCCCCGCGGGACACGTCGACCCGCACACCGCGTCCGCGCTCGCGGGCTGCTCGGTGTCCGGGGCGCGCACGGCGCTCGACGACTTCGTCGCGCTCGGACTGCTGCGGCCGGTGGACTCGGAGCTGCCGCAGTACGAGGTGCCGGGCTGTCTGGTGCCGTTCCTGCGGGAGCTGACGCAGACGCAGGACCGGCCGGGGGAGGTGCAGTTGGCGCGGGCCCGGATGCTGGAGCGGACCGTGCGGCTGCTCCAGTCCTGCCGGGCCGTCACCGAGCCCGACGGCTCGGCGGCGCGCAAGAAGCTCGCCGGACTGCCCCGCGCCCTGCGCTTCCCGAACCCGCGCGCCGCTGCCGAGTGGCTGCGGATCCGGCAGCCCGCGCTGCTCGCCTCGGCCCGCCTCGCGGTCGCGGACGGCGACCTGGACACCCTCGCCCGGCGCCTGATGGCGGCCCTGGCCCGCGCCCTGGTCGCACACCGCGGCACCCAGGACGCGGCGCCCGAGCTGTACGGCATCCACCAGCTCGTCCTCGGCGTGGCCGAGCGCCGCGACCTGCCCCGCGAGAAGGCGGCGGCGCTGCTCAACCTCGCCGACCTGGACGCGCAGACGGGACGTACGCACGAGGCGCTGGCTCGCTACCGCGCCGCGCTCGACTGCGGAAGGGCCGCCGGCGACCCGTACGCGACCGGCCGCGCGATGGAATCCGTAGGTGGCGCCTACCAGGAGCTGGGGGACTGGGCGCGGGCGGCCGACTGGTACGGCAGGGCGCTTGCCCAGCGCCTGGCCCGCGACGAGCGCGCCGACGCCGCCCGGCTGCACGGCCGCATCGCCACCACCCACACCTACGCGGGCCGCTACGGCGAGGCCCTGCGCAACTGGCGCTCGGCCGTCGCGGGCCTGCGCAAGAGCGGCGACGTGGCGGGCCGGGCGCGGGCGCTGAGCGAGATGGCCCGCGTCCAGGAGTACGCGGGGCGCCCCGAGGAGTCGCTGCGCACCTGCCGGGAAGCGGCCGAGTGGGCGCGCGAGGCGGCGGACGTACGGCTCCAGGCGGCGCTTCAGGTACGGCTCGCCGACACCTTGGAAAGGCTGGGGGACCCGACCGCCGCCGGGCTGCACCGGGCGGCCGCCGAGCGCATGCTGGGAGGTGAGTTCCCCGAGGTCGCAGGGGCTGCGCCGAAGCATCGGGAAGAACATCACAAACAAGATGGAGCACCGGCCTCCGCCTACGAAATCCGTAGTGCATCCGGCCAAGATTGAAGCTTTGAAAGGCTGGACAGCGGGAAATCCTTCATTAGACTGGCTCCGCCGCGTGCTTTCGTGGTGTCTTCCGATGCGCTCGTTTGCGTACCGGTTTGTACCCCCTTGTCCGAACCCCCCTCAGAGCCAAGGACCGTGATCGACGTGAAGGTCGGCATCCCCCGCGAGGTCAAGAACAACGAGTTCCGGGTGGCCATCACCCCCGCCGGTGTGCACGAGCTGGTGCGCCACGGCCACCAGGTCGTCATCGAGCGGAACGCCGGTGTCGGCTCCTCGATCACGGACGACGAGTACGTCGCCGCAGGCGCCCAGATCCTGGAGACCGCCGACGAGGTGTGGGCCACGGCCGACCTGCTCCTGAAGGTCAAGGAGCCGATCGCCGAGGAGTACCACCGCCTCCGCAAGGACCAGACGCTCTTCACCTACCTGCACCTGGCCGCCTCCAAGGAGTGCACGGACGCCCTCCTGGAGTCCGGCACCACCGCCATCGCCTACGAGACGGTGGAGCTGTCCAGCCGCGCCCTGCCGCTGCTCGCCCCGATGTCCGAGGTCGCGGGCCGCCTCGCCCCGCAGGTCGGCGCCTACCACCTGATGCGCGCCAACGGCGGCCGCGGCGTCCTGCCCGGCGGTGTCCCGGGCGTGGCCGCGGGCAAGGCCGTCGTCATCGGCGGCGGCGTCTCCGGCTGGAACGCCGCGCAGATCGCCATCGGCATGGGCTTCCACGTGACCCTGCTCGACCGCGACATCAACAAGCTCAAGGAAGCCGACAAGATCTTCGGCACGAAGATCCAGACGGTCGTCTCCAACTCCTTCGAGCTGGAGAAGGCCTGCCTGGAGGCCGACCTCGTCATCGGCGCCGTGCTCATCCCGGGTGCCAAGGCCCCGAAGCTGGTCACCAACGAGCTCGTCTCGCGCATGAAGCCGGGAAGTGTTCTTGTCGACATCGCGATCGACCAGGGCGGCTGCTTCGAGGACTCGCGTCCCACCACGCACGCCGAGCCGACCTTCCCGGTCCACAACTCGGTCTTCTACTGCGTCGCCAACATGCCCGGCGCGGTGCCCAACACCTCGACGTACGCCCTGACCAACGCGACGATGCCGTACATCGTCGAGCTGGCGAACCGCGGCTGGGTCGAGGCCCTGCGCCGCGACCCGGCGCTCGCCCTGGGTCTCAACACCCATGACGGCAAGGTCGTTTACAAGGAGGTCGCCGAGGCCCACGGCCTCGAGCACGTCGAGATCGAGTCGCTCCTCGGCTGACGCCGGTCAACCGGAGTCGTCAATCTCACGCCCGCGGCCGGACCTTGTGAGGGGTCCGGCCGTGGGCGGTTGGGCGTACACTCGCTCAACTCGCCTTGAACGTAAACATTTGGGCGATTCGTCCACCAGGCAAACGCGGCGATGCGATGCAGTGCACCCTTGACATCGGGATGTTCCATTGCCGACACATCGGGCCGGGTCCGGCGGATTGTGTTGCTGCGGAGTGGTGACACGCCATAGAGTCGCCAACCGTCGGCATGGTGCCACGCTGACCTATCTAGAAATTTCCTGGTCACCAAGGAGGTAAGACGACTTGTGAATGAGTCGACATTTGCTCCCGGGGGTGGTCAACCAGGAATGGCTGGACGAGGCCAAGGCCCCGTCGGGCTCCAGGCTGTCGGCTCCGTCGCTGTCCGCACCTTCGAAGCCCGCCAGAGTCCGAAGCCGACACCGTCTGCACCCCAGAGCATGGATGGCCATCACGTGAACGCCATGGCCGGCGACCGGAGTGGCGAGAACACCACCCCCACCCCTCTCGCCGACTACGAGGAACTGCCCCAGGGTCACTTCTACGACCCCGACGCGGAGTACGAGCCCGATCCCGAGTACGCGGCCACGCTCGCCCCGGACGCTGCCCGTCAGCGCCGTGAGCGCATCGGTCCCACGGGACGGCCGCTGCCGTACTTCCCGATTCCGGGGCCGTTGACCGACCACGGGCCCGCGAAGATCATCGCGATGTGCAACCAGAAGGGCGGCGTCGGCAAGACCACGTCGACCATCAACCTGGGCGCGGCGCTTGCGGAGTACGGGCGCCGGGTGCTGCTCGTCGACTTCGACCCGCAGGGCGCGCTCTCGGTGGGTCTGGGTGTGAACCCGATGGAGCTCGACCTCACCGTCTACAACCTGCTCATGGAGCGGGGCATGTCGGCGGACGAGGTGCTGCTCAAGACCGCGGTCCCCAACATGGACCTGCTGCCGAGCAACATCGATCTCTCGGCCGCCGAAGTGCAGTTGGTCAGCGAGGTCGCGCGCGAGTCCACGCTCCAGCGCGCGCTCAAGCCGCTGATGGCCGACTACGACTACATCGTGATCGACTGTCAGCCCTCGCTCGGCCTGCTCACGGTCAACGCGCTCACGGCGGCCCACAAGGTGATCGTGCCCCTGGAGTGCGAGTTCTTCGCGCTGCGCGGTGTCGCGCTGCTCACCGAGACGATCGAGAAGGTCCAGGAGCGGCTCAACCCCGACCTGGAGCTCGACGGCATCCTCGCGACGATGTACGACTCGCGCACGGTGCACAGCCGCGAGGTCCTCGCGCGCGTGGTCGAGGCGTTCGACGATCACGTCTACCACACGGTCATCGGGCGCACCGTGCGCTTCCCGGAGACCACGGTCGCCGGTGAGCCGATCACGACGTACGCCTCCAACTCGGTGGGCGCGGCAGCCTATCGCCAGCTCGCCAGGGAGGTGCTCGCCCGGTGTCACGCCGAGTGAGTCTGCCGGGGGCCGACGAACTGTTCCGCACGACCGGGGGGATGGCGCTGCAGGCGTCGTCGCCGCGGCGCCAGGCGAACGGCGAGGCGAGGGTGCCCGCACCGGCGGGCGAGAGCGACGAAGCGGCCGCCGAGGAGTCCTCCGCCTCGCGAGGGGACGAGGATTCCTCCGACAACGCCGTCAACGCCGAACACACCGCGGCGGACGCGGAGTCCGGCGCTCCGTCGCGCAGCCGCTCGGCGTCCGGCACGGACGCCGGGAAGGGCTCGGGGCGGCGGTCGGCGCAGGAAGGTTCTGCCGGCTCCGCGCCGGGCGGCAAGTCCGCCAACGCCTCCGGCGACACGCCCGCGCAGGCGCGGCGCCGGGCCCGCGCCGCCAACCGGCGGCCCAGCGGCCGCGAGCGGCACGACGAGAAGATCACCGTGTACGTCTCCGCCGAGGAACTCATGGACCTCGAGCACGCGCGCCTCGTGCTGCGCGGTGAGCACGGGCTCGCGGTGGACCGCGGGCGCATCGTGCGGGAGGCGGTGGCCGTCGTGCTCGCCGACCTCGAATCGCGCGGGGACGCGAGCATTCTCGTACGACGGCTGCGTGGGCGGTAGCGGTACCTTTCCGCGTAATGTCCACGACCGCCGCGAATTCTGTGAACTCCGCGAACGACGGATCCGCACCGCCCCCCGCACGCCGACGAGCGCTGGGGCGCGGTCCCGGGTCGGCTCCGGTGGAACCGGAGCCCGAGGGCGTACCTGTACCCGAGGAACCTCACGTACAGGAAGAGCCTCACGTACCGGAAGCGGCGGCTGAGGCGCAGCCTGATCCCGAGCCCGACGACGGGCGGTTCAAGGTTCGGCTCGCGAACTTCGAGGGCCCCTTCGACCTGCTGCTCCAGCTCATCTCCAAGCACAAGCTGGACGTCACCGAGGTCGCGCTCTCCAAGGTGACCGACGAGTTCATGGCGCACATCCGGGCGATGGGGCCGGACTGGGACCTGGACCAGACGACCGAGTTCCTCGTGGTCGCCGCCACCCTGCTCGACCTGAAGGCGGCGCGGCTGCTGCCCACCGCCGAGGTCGAGGACGAGGCCGACCTCGCCCTGCTCGAAGCCCGCGACCTGCTGTTCGCGCGGCTGCTCCAGTACCGCGCGTACAAGCAGATCGCCGACATCTTCACCGCGCGGCTCGACGAGGAGGCGCGGCGCTATCCCCGGACCGTGGGCCTGGAGCCGCACCACGCCGAGCTGCTCCCGGAAGTCGTCATCAGCATCGGCCCCGAGGGGTTCGCCAGGCTCGCCGTGAAGGCGATGCTGCCCAAGCCCAAGCCACAGGTGTACGTCGACCACATCCACGCGCCGCTGGTGAGCGTGCGCGAGCAGGCGGGCGTGGTCGTGGCGCGGCTCAAGGAGCACGGCGAGGCCAGCTTCCGGGTCCTGATCGAGGAACTGGGCCCGGACGACACCCTCACCGTCGTGGCCCGCTTCCTGGCCCTCCTGGAGCTGTACCGGGAGAAAGCCGTCGCCCTGGAGCAGGAGGAGGCCCTCGGCGACCTCATGGTCCGCTGGACGGGCGGGGACGGCGAGGCGGAGCCGACCGTGACGGACGAGTTCGACCGGGCACCCGAGCCGGAGGAGGAGAAGAAGCCGTGAGTGCTGTGTCCACCCAGAACAGTGCGGAGGACAGTTCCGGGAGCCCCGTGGGCGACCTCGGGTCCGCAGTCGCCGGGCTCGACCTCAAGCCCGCCCTGGAGGCCGTCCTCATGGTCGTGGACGAGCCCGCGACCGAGGAGCACCTGGCCAAGATCCTGCAGCGGCCGCGGCGGGCCGTCGCCGACGCGCTGCGGGAGCTCGCCGACGAGTACACCGTGCAGGGCCGCGGCTTCGAGCTGCGCCTGGTCGCGGGCGGCTGGCGGTACTACACGCGCCCCGCGTACGCGCCGGCGGTCGAGGGCTTCGTCCTGGACGGGCAGCACGCCCGGCTCACCCAGGCGGCCCTGGAGACGCTCGCCGTCGTCGCCTACCGCCAGCCGGTCAGCCGCTCGCGGGTCTCCGCGGTGCGCGGAGTGAACTGTGACGGGGTCATGCGGACCCTCCTCCAGCGGGGTCTGGTGGAGGAGGCGGGCGCGGAACCCGAAACAGGTGCGATCCTGTACAGGACGACGAACTACTTCCTGGAGCGGATGGGCCTGCGCGGCCTGGACGAGCTCCCCGAGCTCGCGCCCTTCCTCCCCGAGGCGGACGCGATCGAGGGGGAGACCCTGGAGGGTGTCCCGTCGTTCGACCCGGACGCACCCGATGCGCCGGGTTACGAGGACGCAGACGACTAAGACGGACATTTGATGCGAAGCAGCAGCGGCAGGAACAGCAGCGGAAACAACGGCGGGAGCCGTGGTGGCAACAGCGGCGGCCGCGGCAACAGTGGCGGCCGCCCCAGCGGTGGCGGTCGCGGCAACAGCGGCGGTCGCCCCAGCGGTGGCGGTGGCGGTGGCGGCCGCAGTAACAGCGGCGGTCGTCCCACGGGCGGTGGCCGCGGCGACAGCGGTGGCGGCGGCGCCCGTGGGAACTTCCGCGGCGCCGGCAACGACCGCGACGACAAGCAGGGCAGCGGCCGCCCCAGCAAGCCCCGCCCCGAGGAGCGTCGCTACGACGTGGGCCCCGGCGGCACCCACGAAGGCCCGAAGTCGGGCCGCGGCGCCTCGGCGCGCGGCGGGGCCAAGGGCGGCCCCAAGCGCGGCCAGGAGCAGCGCGGCGCCGGTCGCGGCCGCCCGGCCCCGGCGTACTCGCGCGAGTACGAGACGCGGGCCGAGGAGCGTAACCGCGAGCGGTACGCGGGCAAGCCGAAGGTCAGCCCGCCCAAGACCTTCCCCGGCGCCGAGCAGGAGGGCGAGCGGCTGCAGAAGATCCTCGCCCGCGCGGGCTACGGCTCGCGGCGTGCCTGCGAGGAGCTGGTCGACGAGGCCCGCGTCGAGGTCAACGGCGAGATCGTCATGGAGCAGGGCCTGCGCGTCGACCCGGAGAAGGACGAGATCAAGGTCGACGGCCTGACCGTGGCCACGCAGTCGTACCAGTTCTTCGCGCTGAACAAGCCCGCCGGTGTCGTCTCCACCATGGAGGACAACGAAGGGCGCCAGTGCCTCGGCGACTACACGAACAACCGTGAGACGCGCCTGTTCCACGTCGGCCGGCTCGACACCGAGACCGAGGGCGTCATCCTGCTCACCAACCACGGTGAGCTGGCCCACCGCCTGACCCACCCGAAGTACGGCGTGAAGAAGGTCTACCTCGCGCACATCGTCGGCCCGATCCCGCGCGACCTGGGCAAGCAGCTCAAGGACGGCATCCAGCTGGAGGACGGGTACGCGAAGGCGGACCACTTCCGCGTCGTCGAGCAGACCGGCAAGAACTACCTGGTCGAGGTGACCCTGCACGAGGGCCGCAAGCACATCGTGCGCCGCATGCTCGCCGAGGCCGGGTTCCCCGTCGACAAGCTGGTGCGCGTCGCCTTCGGCCCGATCACCCTCGGCGACCAGAAGTCGGGCTGGCTGCGCCGCCTGTCCAACACCGAGGTCGGCATGCTGATGAAGGAAGTCGACCTGTAGGACGCACGGGTGCGGCGGGGGTTCAAAGGCAGGCTCTCAGTTCTGGAGCGCCGAATCCCGTCGCACCCGGAACAGGAAGTCCTCGACACGGCGGCGGTCCGGCTCCGGCGGTAGCGGAGACCGGGCCGCCGCCGTTTCGGCTTCCGCCGCGAGCCGGGCCATCCAGGACTCCACCTCGGCCCAGGGCACCTCGCCCCGCTTGACCGCGAGCAGCGGCTCGCGTTGGTCGCCGACGTCGATCGTCAGCTCGCCGGTGCGCAGCAGGTCGCGGCACGACGTGAGCAGCCGCAGCAGGTGCATGGCGTGCTTCCAGCGCGGGACGCCGTAGGCGCGTACGTCCTGGTCGAGCTTCTTGCGCTGGCTGAAGGAGTAGCCCGCGAAGGTCTCGTGGGCCTGGCGGGACAGGAACGCGGCGCGCAGCGCGAGCAGTTCGCGGCCGGTGTCGGTGGCGTGCTCGACGAGCGGGGAGTGCAGGCACTCCAGGATGTTCGGGTTGGCGCGCAGGGCGAGCTCGCAGAAGCGTTCCAGCTCCCAGCTGAACTGTTCGTCGGCCGGCCCGTCCACGTGCGTCGGCGGCTTCTCGAAGCGCCAGAACAGCGGGGTCGGCGCGAGGAAGACGCCGCGGCGGTCGGTGTCGCTGTCGTCGGTGGCCAGGCCGAAGGCCCGCGAACCCATGACACAGGCGTAGATCGTGTGATCGCGCACCAGGTCGTGCGGGCGCGGCGCGCCCTGGGGGTCGAGGGTGTCCTGCGGGCCCGGCGGTGTGTTCATGCCCGGGAGCGTACGGCGTTCGTCAGGTGAGACGGATCGAATTTCCGCGTACGGCGATGTCCCGCGGCGGCAGCGGGCGCGGCGCAGGGCCGCCCGCGACCGCCCCGTCCGCGACCCGGAACCTGCTGCCGTGGCACGGGCAGTTGATGGTGCCGCCGTCGACCTCGCGCACCGTGCAGCCCTGGTGCGTGCACACCGACGAGAAGGCCTTGAACTCGCCCTCGGCGGGCTGCGTCACGACGACCTTCTCGGCGCCGAAGACCTTGCCGCCGCCGACCGGGATGTCGGCGGTCCTCGCCAGCTCGGGACCGGCGGGCGGCTTCTTCCCGCTCGCACCCGGCGAGGCGGGCGAGGACTCGGCGGCGTCCGGGGCGCCGGGCGGCGGCTCCGGGTCCGCCGCGCCCTCGTCGCCGTACTTCGCGCACCCGGTCGCCGCTGCGGCGGCCAGCGCACCGGCCGCGAGCGCCGTACGCCGTGTGGGGCGCCCCGGCGCCCGCCGCCCGCCGCTCACGTCGTCACTCCGAACGTACGGAAGAACCACAGCGCCGACGTCAGCCACACCACCGTGAGCACCGCGAAGACAAGCCCGCCCACCACCGGCAGCAGCCAGCCGGGCAGCTTCTCCGAGCGGAGCAGCAGCATCTTGGCGCTGAACGCGCCGAAGAAGAAGCAGCCGAGGAGCGAGTGCCACAGCACGCGCGTGGAGTACGTCTGGTAGCCGAGGGCGTAGAGGCAGTGCACCGCGACCGGCACCGCCACCAGGAACGCGATCCGGCCCGACCAGCGGTGCAGCCCCGCCGACCAGGACGGGCCCGGCAGCCTGCCGTACACCATGAGGGCCGAGACGACCTGGAGCAGCGCGAAGCCGAGCGCGGTCGTGCCGAGCCAGGACTTGACGGCGCTGGTGCTGCTGAAGCCCGCCAGGTTGAAGGCGGTGCCCTCGGGGTCGTGGACTTTTCCGTACGCCCCGAGGCCGACCGCGACGGCGGCCGCGACGAGCGCGGGCACCAGATAGCGGGCCGGGTGCGGGCGGGGCGGGCCGCCCGCGTGCGGCGGCACGGGGAAACCGCCCTGGGTGGGGGCGTTCGGGTCGACGCTCATGGGGCCTCCCGGGTCGGGGGCGGGCGGATGCGGGCCGGGGCGTGTGGGGTGCGGGGTGCGGCGGCCGGGGTGCTCAGGGCACGACGGGGCGGGCGGTGAGGCGGCCGCCGTCGTCCAGGACGACGGTGCCGGTGTCCGGGTCGAGCCGGGGGGCCTTCGCGGGCTCGCCGTCGCGGGTGAGGATGCCGACCTGGCTGCCGTCGGGCTGGACGATCCAGCCGCCGTCGACCTTCTCGCCGCGCACCTCGCTCGTCGCGCGGTAGAGACCGGACGGCTTCTTGGCCCTCGGGGCGGTGAACTTCCACGACTTCCCGCGGATCTCGACGGTGCCGCCGATCCTGGCGCCGTCGCCGGTGAGCCGGCCGTCGAGCTTCGCGCCGTGCTTGCCGGTCAGGCGCATCGACCCGTCGTCCTCGACGTCGCCCTTCAGCCAGGACTCCGTGGCGCGGCCGTCGCAGAAATACGCCACCGCCTCGCCGTCACGGAGCGTGATGGCGACCGAGGCCGAGTCGTCGTCCGTCCGGCCCGTGTACCGGCCGTCGGCCGGGGGCTTCTTCGTGGGTGTGGGAGAAGGCGTGGGGGTGGCGGTGCGGCCGGGCTTCGGACGGTCGCCCGGGGCGCCGGTGGTGGGTGACGCGGTCGGTTCGGACGTGCCGGACGGGGCGTCCGAGTACGACGAACTGCCCGTCCCCGTCGTCGCGTTGACCGACAGCATGAACAGGGCCAACACGAGCCCCGCGAGCAGCGTGAACAAGGGTCCTGAGCGCTTCATACGTGCCCCCCGAGGCGCGTGGACTGCCTCTCCATGCAAGCCGACCCGCACCCCGGCGTCCAGGGGCGCACGGAGGCTGTGCGCCCGTGGTGCGGGTGGGTCTCGCGCCGGTTGCTCCAAGTGGCGGGGCGCGTCGCTGCGGGTGACATTGGCAGGGTCCGGGGCCCCTGCCCCCGCGGGCGGGGCCCGGCCACTGAACCGAAAGGCAGTACGACCATGGCGGGTAACGATCTGGGCGGTCTTCTGGGCGGCCTCCTCGGCGGGGGCGGCCAGCAGGGCGGGGCCGCGTCCGGAGGCGGCGCCAACATCCTCGGCGCGCTGCTCGGCGCACTGATGAGCAAGAACGGCGGCGGCAACAACCCGCTCGGCGGGCTCCTGGACGGACTGACCAAGGCCGGGCTCACCGACCAGGCCCAGTCGTGGGTGGGCAGTGGCGACAACCAGCCGGTGACCGGCGAGCAGGTCCGGCAGGCGGTGCCCGACGACGCGCTCCAGCAGGCGGCCGAGCAGGCGGGCATCTCGCCCGAACAGGCCGCGGACCAGATCGCCCAGGTCCTGCCCGAGACCGTCGACAAGCTGACGCCCATCGGCGCGGTGCCGTCCGGGTCCCTGGAGGACATCATCCGCCAGCAGCAACTCTGAGCCGGACGCGAGGTGCGCGGCGGCCGTCTCGGCAGACGGGCGCCGTGCACGCGTGTCCGGGGGCCTGACTACCCTTGCCGTACAGAAAGAAGAGCGCACGCGAGCGAGGAGCAGCACGGTGGCGGTACGAGCGGTGCGGGGCGCCGTCCAACTGGACCGGGACACGGCCGACCACATGAGCGAGCGGGTCCGTGAGCTCCTCACGACCGTCCTCGAACGCAACGGCCTCACCGCCGACGACCTGATCTCCATCTGGTTCACGGCGACCCCCGACCTGCACAGCGACTTCCCGGCAGCCGCGGCGCGCGGCCTCGGTCTCGCCGACGTACCGCTGATCTGTGCGCAGGAGCTGGACATCGAAGGCGCCATGCCGCGCGTCGTGCGGCTGCTCGCCCACATCGAGTCGGGCCGCTCCCGGTCCGAGATCTCCCACGTCTACGTCGGCGCGGCCGCCGCCCTTCGCAAGGACATCGCCCAGTGAGAACCGCCCTCGTCATCGGCACCGGCCTCATCGGCACCTCGGCCGCGCAGGCCCTGGCGCGCCGCGGTGTCACCGTCCACCTCGCCGACCACGACCCCGAGCAGGCGCGCACCGCAGCCGCGCTCGGTGCCGGCACGAGCGAGGCCCCGGACGGGCCCGTCGACCTGTGCCTGGTCGCGGTGCCCCCGGCGCACGTCGCCGCCACGCTCGCCGACGCCATGCGGCGCGGGGTCGCGCGCGGCTACCTCGACGTGGCCAGCGTCAAGGGCGGACCACGCCGCGACCTGGAGTCCCTCGGGCTCGACCTGACGGCGTACATCGGTACGCACCCGATGTCCGGCCGCGAGCGCAGCGGACCCCTGGCCGCCTCGGCGGACCTCTTCGAGGGGCGGCCCTGGGTGCTCACCCCGACGCGGGACACCGACACCGAGGTCCTGAACCTCGCGCTCGAACTGGTCGCGCTGTGCCGGGCCGTGCCCGTCGTCATGGACGCGGACGCCCACGACCGGGCGGTCGCGCTCGTCTCCCACATGCCGCACCTCGTCGCCAGCATGGTCGCGGCCCGCCTGGAGAACGCCGAGGAGACGGCGGTACGCCTGTGTGGCCAGGGCATCCGTGACGTCACCCGGATCGCGGCGTCCGACCCGCGGATGTGGATCGACATCCTCTCCGCCAACCCAGGACCGGTCGCCGACCTGCTCGCGGAGGTCGCCGCCGACCTGGACGAGGCGGTCACCGCGCTGCGCGGCCTGCAGTCGGCCGACGAGTCCAAGCGGCAGGACGGCGCCGCGGGCGTCGAGGGCGTGCTGCGGCGGGGCAACGCCGGGCAGGCCCGCGTCCCCGGCAAGCACGGCACCGCCCCCACCGCGTACGAGATCGTGGCGGTTCTCATCGACGACCAGCCCGGCCAGCTCGCCCGCATCTTCGCCGACGCCGAGCGCGCCGGGGTCAACGTGGAGGACGTCCGCATCGAGCACGCCACCGGCCAGCAGGCGGGCCTCGTCCAGCTCATGGTCGAGCCGCAGGCCGCGACCGGGCTCGCGGCGGCGCTGCGCGAGCGCGGGTGGTCCCTGCGGCAGTGAGGCCGTGCGGGGGCGGGGCCGGGAACGGAGCGGAGAGCGGCCCTGTCGAGGGGCCGCAAGAGGGAAGCCCGGGAGCCAGTAACCTTGTGCGGGGCGCCGAATCGGCGCCCACCCCGTCCCCCGCACCGAGAAAGGTGTCCGCTCCCCGTGGAATCCGTGGAAAACACCTCCGCCGCAGGCCCGGCTCCCGTGATCGTCGCCATCGACGGGCCCTCCGGCACGGGGAAGTCCAGCACGTCCAAGGCCGTCGCGGCCCAGCTCGGCCTGAGCTACCTGGACACCGGCGCCCAGTACCGCGCGATCACGTGGTGGATGGTGCACAACGGCATCGACCTCACGGACCCGTCCGCCATCGCCGCCGCGGCGGGCAAGCCGGAGATCGTCTCGGGCACGGACCCGGCCGCCCCGACGATCACCGTCGACGGCACGGACGTCGCGGCCCCGATCCGCACGGGCGAGGTCACGTCCAAGGTGAGCGCGGTCAGCGCGGTCCCCGAGGTGCGTACGCGGATCACCGAGCTGCAGCGCTCCATCGCCGCGGCCGCGCAGGACGGCATCGTCGTCGAGGGCCGTGACATCGGCACCACGGTGCTGCCCGACGCCGACCTCAAGATCTTCCTGACGGCGTCCCCGGAGGCCCGCGCCGCCCGCCGCTCCGGCGAGCTGAAGGGCGCCGACGTCTCCGCCACCCGCGAGGCCCTCATCAAGCGGGACGCCGCCGACTCGAGCCGCAAGACCTCCCCGCTGGCCAAGGCCGGCGACGCGGTCGAGGTGGACACGACCGAGCTCACACTGCAGCAGGTCATCGAGTGCGTCGTCACGCTCGTCGAGGAGAAGCGGGCCGGAAAGTGAGCAAGGTTCCCGGCGAGCGCGGAGCCGCCTCCGCGCACGCGGCCTCCGCCGAGCGTGCAGCTCCCTCCGTACGCGGCGCCGACGTCGGCCGACGCATCGGCGTGGGCCTCATGTACGGCCTGTGGAAGCCGCGCGTCCTGGGCGCCTGGCGGGTCCCCGCGGCCGGCCCGGTGATCCTCGCCGTGAACCACTCGCACAACGTCGACGGTCCCATGGTCATGGGCGTGGCGCCCCGGCCGACGCACTTCCTGATCAAGAAGGAAGCGTTCGTCGGGCCGCTCGGCCCGTTCCTGCGGGGCATCGGCCAGCTCCAGGTCGACCGCTCGACGGTCGACCGCACGGCGATCACGGACGCGCTCGCCGTGCTGCGCGAGGGCGGCGTCCTCGGGATCTTCCCCGAGGGCACCCGGGGCGACGGCGACTTCGCCTCGCTGCGCGCGGGCCTCGCGTACTTCGCGGTGCGCTCCGGGGCGCCGATCGTCCCCGTGGCCGTACTGGGCAGCACGGAGCGCGACGGGCGCCTGATACGGCACCTGCCGCCGCTGCGCAGCCGCGTCGACGTGGTCTTCGGAGACCCCTTCGAGGCGGGCGACAGCAGCGGGCGGCGCACCCGCAAGGCGCTCGACGAGGCCACCGTGCGCATCCAGGAGCGGCTCACCGCCCACCTGGAGAACGCCAGGCGCCTGACCGGGCGCTGAGTAAGACTTCCAGTAGTGGCCGGGCGCGTGCCCGACCACCGATCACCACGATGAGCAACGAGGTACGGACTTCATGAACGACCACATCCAGCCCGAGGGCGAGGGCTCGGCCGAGCACGTCGAGCACGACCACGGTGCGCTTGGCGACGCCGAGTACGCGGAGTTCATGGAGCTCGCCGCCGTGGAGGGCTTCGACGCCGAGGACGTCGAGGGCGCCATCGAGGAGGCCGGGCACGGCCCGCTGCCGGTGCTCGCGATCGTCGGCCGCCCCAATGTCGGCAAGTCGACGCTCGTGAACCGCGTCATCGGCCGCCGCGAGGCCGTCGTCGAGGACAAGCCGGGCGTCACCCGCGACCGCGTCACCTATGAGGCCGAGTGGGCGGGCCGCCGCTTCAAGGTCGTCGACACCGGCGGCTGGGAGCAGGACGTCCTCGGCATCGACGCGTCCGTGGCCGCCCAGGCGGAGTACGCGATCGAGGCGGCCGACGCCGTCGTCTTCGTCGTGGACGCCACCGTCGGCGCGACGGACACCGACGAGGCCGTCGTGCGCCTCCTGCGCAAGGCGGGCAAGCCCGTCGTGCTGTGCGCCAACAAGGTCGACGGCCCCTCCGTCGAGGCGGACGCGGCGATGCTGTGGTCCCTCGGCCTCGGCGAGCCGCACCCGGTCTCCGCGCTGCACGGCCGCGGCACCGGCGACATGCTGGACGCCGTCCTGGAGGCCCTGCCCGAGGCGCCCGCGCAGTCCTTCGGCACGGCCGTCGGCGGCCCCCGCCGCATCGCCCTCATCGGCCGCCCGAACGTCGGCAAGTCGTCCCTGCTCAACAAGGTGGCGAACGAAGAGCGCGTCGTCGTCAACGAACTGGCGGGCACGACCCGCGACCCGGTCGACGAGCTGATCGAACTCGGCGGCGTCACCTGGAAGTTCGTCGACACGGCGGGCATCCGCAAGCGCGTCCACCTCCAGCAGGGCGCCGACTACTACGCCTCGCTGCGCACCGCCGCCGCCGTCGAGAAGGCGGAGGTCGCCGTCATCCTGATCGACGCCAGCGAGTCGATCAGCGTGCAGGACCAGCGCATCGTCACGATGGCGGTGGAGGCGGGCCGCGCGATCGTCCTCGCGTACAACAAGTGGGACACCCTCGACGAGGAGCGCCGCTACTACCTGGAGCGCGAGATCGAGACGGAGCTCGCGCAGGTCGCCTGGGCGCCGCGGGTGAACGTCTCGGCGCGCACCGGCCGGCACATGGAGAAGCTGGTCCCGGGCATCGAGACGGCGCTTGCGGGCTGGGAGACGCGCGTGCCGACCGGCCGCCTGAACGCCTTCCTCGGCGAGCTCGTCGCCGCCCACCCGCACCCGGTCCGCGGCGGCAAGCAGCCGCGCATCCTGTTCGGCACCCAGGCGGGCACGAAGCCGCCGCGGTTCGTGCTCTTCGCGTCGGGCTTCATCGAGCACGGCTACCGCCGCTTCGTGGAGCGCAGGCTCCGCGAGGAGTTCGGTTTCGAGGGCACGCCGATCCACATCTCGGTGCGGGTGCGCGAGAAGCGCGGCCAGAAGACCCAGAAGAAGAAGTAGCGGCCCGCGCCCGAGAGCGCGTACGCGACGATGCCCGGCCTTCCACGGGGAAGGCCGGGCATCGGCTTTGTGGGGGAGCGCCGCGGTGCGCGCGGTCAGCGCTCGCGGCGCGGGCCCGGCGGGAGCGCGGCCGGGAAGAGCTGGCCGTAGCCGGTGTGGTCGGCCTGGGTGGGCTGGCCGTAGCGGGCGACGTGGAAGGGGTTGTGCCGCGGGTCGTGCCGGGGATCGTGCCGGGGGTCGAGGCGCGGGTCGTGGCGCGGGTCGTGACGGTGGTCGTGCCGGGGCAGGTGGCGCGCGTCGTACCGCGCGTCGTGCTGGCCGGTGCTGTGGTGCATGCCGTACGGCCTGGTGCCGAAGGCGTTGAACCGCAGTTCCTCCTCGCCGGTCCGGTCGCCGGGCAGGGCGCGGAACGCCCGCAGATACTCCGAGTACAGCGCGTCGTAGATCGGCGTGGCCGACTGGGTCCCCGAGGTGTCCTGCGCCATGCGCATGGACGGGATGGGGCTCTGGTACGGCCGGTGGGCTGAGGGGTCGTATGCGTGCACGTCTGGGCCAACGACCCCGGAGCCGGACGGATGCGGGGAAAACCGCCCCATTCGCCTGGTAGGCGGCAGTTGCCGCCGCGTGGCCGTCCGCGCGCCGGATGGCGTTCGCGCACCCGGCGCGCGGACCGCGCTCACGTACCGGCCAACGGCATGCCGCAGGCGACCAGTTGACCGCGCGCCGCCGCCCGGTCCAGGGCGTCGCGCAGCAGGTCCTCGCGGGGCTGGCGGCCGATGGAGCCCGCGGGCGCCGCGAACAGGAGCACCGACTGCAGCTTGTTGGCCGCGGCCCGCCAGCCCTCGGTGACCTGCAGCGGCTGGTGCGCCTGCCACCAGGCGACCTGGGGGCCGCCGCCGGTGCCGGGCTGCAGGATGGCGTGCAGCTGGCCCATGGCGAGCAGCACCGACCAGCCGTGCACCGTCGGCGGCACGCCGTCCAGCGAGGTCACGGGATGGAAGTTCTGCTCGATCAGGAGCTGCAAGAACTCGTCGCCGCCGCCGCCGGGCGCGGCGCCGGGGCGGGCGATCGGCCCGGTCGGCTCGACGACGAGCGCGGGCCGCAGCTCGCCCTCGATGAGGACGAGGCCGCTGGTGACGCCGAGCACGGCCTGCTCGGGCGCGCCCCGGGAGCCGCCGGGGCCCTGGGCGCCCTCGTCGGCGGAGCCGGTGATCGCGCGGACGGCGCCCTGGAGCTGCTCCTCGGCGACCTCGACGATCTGGGAGGGCAGGCAGGCGGCGTGGGCGAAGGCGAGCACGGCGGTTTCGTCGCCGATGAACAGGACCGTGCTGGTGCGCTCGCGCTCCGAGTCGCCCGGGGTGCGACAGGAGGTGCAGTCGTAGGCGCCCGGGGCGTTCTCTCCGGCGAGCAGGCGGTCTGCTTCTTCATCGCCGATCTCGGCGCGTACCTCGTCGCTGAGGTCGAGCATGCGCGGCACGGGTGGCTCCTCGGAATCGATGCGTGGGGTGTCCGGGTGGTGCCCGGCTCATAAAGGAGACAACGGGCGATCAGTGGTGCAAGTCACGCATGCGGGGGAACGGAATTGAACTATCCGAAGCGGAGCGTGAGTTGTGGGGCGGAATCTGTCACTCCGCGCCAACGGGTGCTGGCTGCACGGAAGTTGGGCCGGTGAGGTGAGTCACAGATCGATTCGGCGATGGGGCCGTAAATGCGGAAATCGGAGAATTAAGCGGGTGTCCGAAACTCGACGATACCCTCGGTAACAGGCAACTGGCCTGGAATGACAAGGACTCGGTTGAAAGCGGGCGAGCACGCTCGTAGATTCCACCGCCGTGTGCAGCGAGCACCGCTCGGGTACGTCCGCTGCTCTTCGGCGGGCGGGGCTCGGCGGGACCCCGGCGTCGGAAGCGCGTGGGGCCCGCGGGAGTCAGGGGGAGCCCGGGTCCTTGGAGAGGGAAATTCATGTCCGTTCGTCCCCAGTACATTCGCAGGACGGCAGTGCTCGGTTCGGCCGCGCTCCTCGCGCCCCTTGCACTGCTTGCCGCGAGCGGCCAGGCCGCCGCGGACAGCGGAGTGTGGGACCGGATCGCCCGCTGCGAGAGCGGCGGGAACTGGCAGATCAACACGGGTAACGGCTACTCCGGAGGACTCCAGTTCTCCGCCGGGACCTGGCGGGCGTACGGCGGCACGGCCTATGCGCCGACGGCCGCGCAGGCGTCCAAGGCACAGCAGATCGCCGTCGCGGCGAAGGTGCAGCGCGCCCAGGGCTGGGGCGCGTGGCCGTCCTGCTCGGCACGGGCCGGCGCGCAGGGTGCCGCTCCCGGCGCGGCCGCTCCCGAGCGGCCCGCCGCCCCGAGGCAGGCGGCGCCACGGCCCGCCGCGCCGAAGGCGGCCCCGGAGCAGCCCGCTCCGCAGTACCGCGCGCCCGCCCGGAGCGACCGGGGCACGCGCGGCGAGACGGGTTCGGGCGGCTACACCGTCCGGTCCGGTGACACGCTCAGCCGCATCGCGGCGGCGCACGGCACCAGCTGGCAGCAGATCTTCGCGGCCAACCGTGCGGTCATCGGCGGTGACCCGGACGTGATCGTGCCCGGGCAGCGGCTCTCGCTCTGACGGGTCTCTGCCACGGCCTGTGGCGGCCCCACCTCGTCGTCCGACCGGGTGGGGCCGCCTCGGCGGCGGCGCGGCAGGGGTCCGGGCCGCCGGGGTGGTGCCTAGCGTGACCCGATGTCGAACACGCGTCTTCGCCTTCGTCCTGTTCGCCTTCGTCCTGGGTCTCCGTCCGTGGCGCTGCTCGCCACGGCGGCCCTCTCGCTCCTCGCGCCCTCGGCCGCCGCGTCGTCGGCGCCGCCGCCGCTGCCGGGCGCCGAGGTCACGAAATACACGTACGACTGCTCCCGTGCCGACGGGCCCTGGACGTGCCTCGCGCACTGCGAGAGCAACGGCCGCTGGGACAGCAACACCGGGAACAACTTCTACGGCGGGCTGCAGTTCTACCACCCCACCTGGGTGGAGTTCGGCGGCCTCGCCCACGCCCCGCGCGCGGACCTCGCCACCCGCGAGCAGCAGATCCTGGTGGCCCAGAAGGTGCTGCGCAAGCAGGGCTGGAAGGCCTGGCCCGTCTGCTCCAAGAAGGTCCTGGCGGCGGGCCTCGACGGGGACGCGCTGCTGCCGGTGCGGATCACGCACGTCGTCCGGCGCGGCGAGACGCTCAGCTCCATCGCGCGGCGCCACCAGGTCGAGGGCGGCTGGCAGGCGCTGTATCAGGCCAACCGGAAGGTGGTTGGCCCGCTTCCGAACCGGCTCGCGCCCGGGACGGTGCTTGTCATCCCGGTGAGGTGAAGTGAAGTGAAGCGAGGTGACACCCTCTCACTCCGGTGAGGCAGTCTGACCTTCCGTCGGCAGTTCCGCCGCCTCCCCGGCGAAGACGATCTCGCCGCGGCGCAGTTCGTACACCACCGCCGTCCGGTCGCCGCGCTCGCGCAGGCCGGGCGGCAGCCGCTGTTCGGCGACGACCACGCACGCGTGCAGGTCCCGCAGGAGGTCGTACGTACGGGACGCCACCGTCGGGGACATGCCCTGGGCGGGTTCGTCGACCAGGACCACGCGCGCGTGTGACAGGAGGGCGCGGGAGAGGGCCAGCATGCGCTGCTCGCCGCCGGACAGGGTGCCCGCGCGGCGGGCGAGCAGGGGGCGCAGTTCGGGGTACGCGTCCAGGGCGGGGGAGAAGTCGCCGCCCGCGTGCGCCAGTTCCAGGTTCTCGCGGACCGTGAGCGAGCCGAAGACGGCTCTGCGGTCCGGCACGAAGCACAGGCCGCGGCGGGCGCGTTCGTGCGCGGGCAGCCGGGTGACGTCGGCGCCGTCCCAGACGACGGCGCCCCCGGACAGCCGGACGGCGCCTGCCAGGGCGCGCAGCGCGGTGGTGCGGCCGGAGCCGTTGCGGCCGAGGAGGACGGTCAGGCCGGGGGCGGGGGCGGCGAGGGTCACGCCGTGCAGGGCCTCCAGGGGGCCGTAGCGCACGCGGGCCGCGCGCAGTTCCAGCAGGCTCATGGGGCTTCGCCCCCTCTGTACGTCCCGCTCTCGGTGTACGCACCCTCCAGGACCTGGTCGGCCGGGCCCGAGGCGACGACGCGGCCCGCCGTCATCACGTACACGGAGTCGGCGAGGCCCGCCACCAGGTCCAGGTCGTGCTCCACCACCAGCAGGGCCGTGCCGTCCGCCGCGAGGGCGCGCAGGGTCCGGGAGAGCGTGGCCACTTCGGCCGTGTCCAGGCCCGCTGCGGGCTCGTCCAGGAGCAGGACGTGCGGGTCGCCCGCCAGGGCGCGGGCCAGTTCGACGCGGCGCAGGGTGCCGGTGGGCAGGTCCGCGGCGGGGTGGTCGCGCACGGGGGTCAGCTCGAACAGGCGCAGCGCGCGGTCCAGGGCGGCGGGGTCGCGCACCCGGCCCTGTTCCGCGCCCACGCGTACGTTCTCGGCGACGCTCAATGTCGGGAACACGGCGAGTTCCTGGAACGTGCGGGCCACGCCCACCCGTGTCCGCGCGTGCGCGGGGAGCCGCGTGATGTCCCGCCCCGCGAACGTGACCCGCCCCCGTCCCGGCCGCACCGTCCCGGCCAGACAGTGGAACAGGCTGCTCTTCCCGGCCCCGTTGGGCCCGACCACGGCGGTGACCCGGCCGGGCGGCACCAGGAGGGAGACGTCGCGCAGGGCGGTGAACCCGTCGTACGCGAGCCAGAGGCCGTGGGCCTCGAGTACGGGGGCCCGGGGCGGGGGAGGGTCGGCTTCTTGCCCCGGCCCTCGCCCCGGGCGCGAGGGGGTCCGGCCGCCCGCTGCCTCTGCCCCCGCTCGCTGACCGCTGCCGTCGAAGCCACCGTCCGCCGGGGGCTGTGCCCACTTGTGCCGCCCTGCGGCACGACTGCCCACAGCGGGAGCGGGGGCGGCGGCCGTGTCGGCGGAGGCGGTGGGCGGGGCGGCGGCAGCCGCTTCGGTGCGGGCGGTGCTCGGCAGGTCGGCTCCCGCCAGGGCGACCCGGACCCGCACCCCGGCTGGGGTGAGGCGGGGGCGTCGGCGGAGGCGGTGTGTCGTCGTGCGCAGGGCCTCGTACGGGCCGCCGGGGAAGCGGCCGATCAGTATGGCGAGGATTCCGATGACCGCTGCCGCTACGCCGCCTCGGGTGCCCGCGTCGAGGCCGACCAGGAGCGCTCCCGCGAGCAGCGCGCCCAGGAGGCTGTCGGCGCCCAGGACGACGATGGCGGCGAACCACAGGAGGCCGCGTACGGGGTCGAACGCCGTGGGGTCGAAGGCGCGCAGGCCCATGCCGAGCATGCCGCCGCCGAGGGCGGCGAGGGCCGCGCCGATGACGAACGCGGCGAGTTTCAGGGTGCGCACCGGCACCCCGGCCGCCTCGGCCCCCGCCTCGTGGTCCCGCATCGCGGCGAGGGCCCGCCCCGTACGCCCCCGCCGCAGCGCGGCCACGAGCAGCAGGGCGCCCCCGAGGAGGAGGAGTTCGAGCAGGTAGTACGCGCGGTCGCCGCCGAAGCCCGCGGGGCGGCCGAGGTTCAGGCCCGACGTGGCGTACGGCTGCGCGAAGACGAAGCGGCTGACGCCGACCCCGACGGCGAACGTCGCGAGGGCGAGGGCGAGGCCGTGCCTGCTGATCGCGGGCCAGCCGGTGAGCAGCCCGAGCGGGGCGACGAGCAGCACGGCCACCGCGAGGGCGGGCAGCGCGGGCAGTTCGGGCAGGCCGGGGAAGCGGCCGTTGGTGAGCAGCGCGGTGAAGAGCGCGCCGAGGCCCGCGTACGCCGCCTGGCCCAGGGAGATCTGCCCGCCCCTGCCGGTGACCACGACCAGCGAGAGCAGGATGACGCCGAGCGCGGGCACCTGCACGGACGTGGTGAGGTCCGAGCCCGCGAAGCCGAGGGGGAGGAGGAAGAGGACGACGGCCACTATCCACGCCCCCGGCGGCGTGGGGATGCGGGCCGTCGCGGTGCGCGGCAGCGCGTCCCCCTTGGCCCCCCGGCCCACACCCGGCAGCACGAGCGCCGCGATCAGCAGCGCCACCACGAACAGGTTCGCGCCGACGGCCTGGAGGAGAGGCTCGCGCCAGCCGGCCGGATGCAGCCGGGTCAGCTGGCTCTGGGCCACGCCGATGCCGAGCGCCACGACGACGGCCACCGGCAGGTTCCGCATCCGCGCCGCCACGGCGACGGCCACCACCTCCATGACCAGGAGCGGCATGCCGTACGGATCGAGACGTACGTACGGAGCGAGCAGCACGCCGGTCAGTCCTGCCGTGAACGAGCCGAACGCCCAGCCCGCCGCCGCCACCCGGTCCGCGTCGATCCCGGCGAGCACCGCGAGGCGGCGGTCGTCGACGACGGCGCGCAGCTCGCCGCCGAAGCGGGTGAAGCGCGTGACGGCCCACACGGCGAGCGCGAGCACCACGGCGGCCGCCAACTGCCCCCAGGGGTCCGCCGAGACGAGCGTGGGCACGTCGGCGCGGGCGCCCTGCCCCCAGATCAGCGCGGCCCCGCCGACAAGGAGCACGAACACGCCGATCGACGCGACCAGCGTCTGCGCCGGGTCGCCGCCGAGGACGGCGAGCGGCCGGAAGACGGCGCGTTCGAGGACGAGGCCGATCGCGGGCGCCACGACGAAGAGCGTGACGGCCGCGGCGAGCCAGAGCGGCCAGTCCCACTCGACGGTGAACTGGCGCAGCAGATAGGCGCACAGCATGGCGATGGCGCCGTGCGCGAAGTTGAGCACGCCCGTCGCGCGGTAGGTGACGATCAGGCCGATGCCGGTGAGGGCGGCGGCGCTGCCGACGGAGAGCCCGGCCAGGGTGAGGTCGTAGCTCAGGGAGGCCACCGGGTCAGGCCTCAGGGGTGGTCGAGTCCACGGGGGTGTGCGGGGGAGCGCAGATCGGGCAGGGGGCCGCGTCGCCGGCCCGCAGGACGCTCGCGTTGGGCGGCACCGCGTCCGGCTTGCCGGACACCAGGGGGCAGTCCGCGCGGTGCAGGAGCTTGCCGCCGGGCACGATCAGGAGGTCGTCGCTGGTGGCGACCGGCGCCGCGGCCCGCTCGGCGCGGGCGCCCGCCGGATCCGGGCCCTCGACGGTCACGAGCAGCCCGTACAGCTCCTCGACCCGCGCCGCCGCGAGCGCCCCGCGACCGTGCGCGAGGAGCACAGCGCCCGCGACGATCAGCGCGGCGCCGGGCACCGTGCACGACGCGAGGTAGGGCAGCTGTCGCTCGGCGAAGCGCTCGCCGGAGATGCCGTACCAGCCGATCACGCAGAGCACCGCCCCGGTCGCGAGAGCCGCGAACGCCGCCCACAGCATCGGGTGCACCGCCCGCAGCCGGGCCGCGCGGGAGGCGGCCGAGGACGCCGTGGGAGATCGCCGATCCGTTCGTGCCGCCCGCATCGAGGCCCCTTGGGAGACGTCGTAAGTCAGACAGGTCTGTTACTGGCAGGTCTGTTCATGTCAGCCGATGGCTTGCACTATGCCTTCTGGAAGCTGACCCTGAAAGCACCGGGCGCTCTTCGCCCGGACCGACACCCGGTGGTGAGCCAGATGGTTCTCGGGACAAGCCCCAGGCGGGGGAGCGATCCCCGGCGGGGACGGCCACGGAGCGCGGCCCTGGCGGCAGCCGCGGTCCTGCTGATCGCCCCGGCCGCCGCGGCCTGCGGTGACGACAGCGGCGGCGGAGACGACAACGCACCGCCGAAGCCCTCGGTGGAGAAGACGGACAAGAGCCCCGCGGAGTCGCCGTCGTCGAGCGCGGCGCCCGACGGGAACGAACCCGCCGACCCCGCGGCCGCCGAGAAGGAGATCCGGAAGAACTTCGAGAAGTTCTTCGACCCGGCCACGTCCCTGCGGGACAAGGAGGCCGTCCTGGAGAACGGCCCGAAGATGCGCCAGGTCCTGCAGGGCTTCAGCGGGGACGAGCGCGGCAAGCAGGTCGGCGCGAAGGTCGGCAAGGTCGAGTTCACCTCCGCGACCGAGGCCGAGGTGACGTACGCGCTGACGCTGAAGGGCGCGACGGCGCTGCCCACCGCCAGCGGCACGTCCGTGAACCAGAACGACACCTGGAAGGTGTCCGTCAAGACGCTGTGCGCGCTGGTGAAGCTGAGCGGCAATGCGTCGCCCGGCCCCGGCTGCTGAGCGCCCGGCTCCGGCTGCCGATGTCCGGGGCCGCCGCGCCCGGCGCGCGGTGCTCGCCGTCCTCACGGCCGCCGCGCTCCTGGGTGCCGCGGCCTGCGGGAGCCGGCTGCCGGAGAGCGACTTCGAGGAGCGGCCGAGCGCGCCGCGCGGCACACCTCAGGGGGAGCCCCTGCGCGTCGGCGTGATCGCCAGCGCCACCAGCCCGGTCGGCGGCTCCGCGTTCACGGGGCCGCGCGACGGCGCCAAGGCCTACTTCGAGCGCCTCAACGACCGCGGCGGTATCGGCGGTCGGAAGGTCGAGGTGCACACCTGCGACGACGGCGGCAGCGGCGTCGGCAACAACGAGTGCGTGCACAAGCTGCTCGACGAGAAGAAGGTCGTCGCCCTCGTCGCCACCACCGCCCTCGACTACGCGGGCGCCCCGCGCGTGTCGAAGGCGGGTGTCCCCGACATCGGCGGCCAGCCCATCGGCTCCGCCTACGACACCTATCCGCACCTGTACGGCATCTACGGCAGCCTCGCCCCGCGCGACGGCGAGCCGGGCTGGGACGGCAAGCTGTACGGCGGCACGGAGGTCTACCGCTACTTCAAGCGCGAGCACGGCGCCCGCACCGCCGCCGTCGTCTCCTACAACCAGGCCGCGTCGGCCGCGTACGCCCGGCTCGTCAAGCGCGGCCTGGAGGCCGAGGGCTACAAGGTCGTCAGCGAGCAGGTCGACTTCGCGCTGCCGAACTTCCGGGCCGTGGCCGCCGACCTCAAGGACCGGGACGCCGACCTCGTCTTCGACGCGATGGACACCCACGGCAACGCGCAGCTCTGCAAAGCGATGGACGACGTCGGCGCGGACGTCACCGCGAAGGTCACCAACGTCCAGAATTGGTCATCCACCGTCGCCGAGGACTACGAGAACGCGCCACGCTGCCGCAACGCCCTGTGGGCCACCGGATCGAGCCGCAACTACGAGGACACGGGCCATCCCGCCGTGCGCGCGTTCCGCGACGCCACCAAGGGGGAGAAGACGCATTCCCAGTGGCAACTGGAGGGCTGGGCAGCCGCGATGTGGTTCACGGACGCGGCGAAGTCCTGCCTGGCGTCCGCGGGCGAGGTCACGCGGACCTGCGTCGACCGCTTCATGAGCCGCGGCGAACCGTACGACGCGGACGGCCTGCTGCTGCCCGTGACGTACGAACGGCGGTCCGAGCCGCCGCAGAAGCGCGAGACCTGCGTGTCCGTGGCCCGCTGGAAGGACGATGAGGGCTGGGTCACACAAGGCGACATGAACCGCACCTGCTTCGACGTACCACAGCTCTCCTACCAGCCCTGATGGGTGTACCAGTCACGGAGTTCCCGGTTCCGGCTCACGTTCAGGTGTCCGTTTCGGAACAAGACGGATTTTCGACCCAACCCTTGGCCTGAGATTCCCGTCTAACCCTTCGGTAGGCGGACGAGACGGACTGTCCGCAGGGAAGCGCGGAATACGGGGACGTATGCATATCTCTTTCCTGATTCACAACGCGTACGGGATCGGAGGGACGATCCGGACGACGTACAACCTGGCGAACACGCTCGCCGAGCACCATGACGTCGAAATCGTGTCGGTGCTGCGCCACCGCGACGAGCCGGTCTTCACCCCCGACGCGCGGATCAGGCTGAGCCACCTCGTCGACATACGGAAGGACAGCCCGGGATACGAAGGCGAGAGCGAGGCCTACCGGACCCCGGCCAAGGTCTTCCCCAGCGCCGAGGGCCGCTACGGCCAGTACAACGCCCTCACCGACCAGCGCATCGAGGCCCACCTGGGCGCCCTGCGGTCCGACGTCGTCATCGGCACCCGGCCCGGCCTGAACGTGCACATCGCCCGCCAGGCCCGGCGCGGCGTGCTCCGCGTCGGCCAGGAGCACCTCACGCTCGACAGCCACACCAAGGAACTGCGCCTGCAACTGCGCAGCGTGTACCCGCGCCTGGACGTCCTGACCACGACGACCGAGGCCGACGCGGAGGCGTACCGCAGGGGAATGCGGCTGCCCGGCGTGCATGTGCAGGCGGTGCCGAACCCGGTGCCCGCGCCCGGCATCGAGCCCGCCGACGGCTCCCACAAGTGGGTCGTCGCGGCCGGCAGGCTCGCCCCCGTCAAGCGCTACGATCTGCTGATCCGCGCCTTCGACAAGGTGCGGCGCGAGCGGCCCGACTGGCGCCTGCGGATCTACGGCGGCGGCAAGCAGAAGGACAAGCTGCGCAAGCTGATCGACGACCTCGGCCTGTACAACCACGTGTTCCTCATGGGCCCCGCGCACCCCATCGAGCCCGAGTGGGCCAAGGGGTCCATCGCGGCCGTCACCTCCAGCCTCGAATCGTTCGGCATGACCATCGTGGAGGCGATGCGCTGCGGGCTTCCCGTGGTCGCCACGGACTGCCCGCACGGGCCCGGCGAGATCATCGACAACGGCGTCGACGGCCGGCTCGTCGAGGTCGGCAACGCCGACGCGATCGCGGGCGGACTGCTCGAACTCATCAACGACGACGCGCTGCGGCAGCGCATGGCGGGCGCCGCGCTCGAGGACTCCGAGCGCTTCGACCCGGCCCGGATCGCCGAGCGCTACGAGGACATGTTCAACGGCATGCTCACGCGGAGCGGTTCGGTGGGCGGCCGGGTGCGCGGCTCGATGCACCGCGCGAGAGGGGCCCTGCTCGGCGGCGCGTACGCCGTCCGGGACGCCCGCCGGACCGTACCGACGAAGGGGCGCTTGGCATGACGGCCGTGTTCACACGGGGCACGCTGGACGGCTCGAAGGAGGGCGCGGGCGCCGAGGTGTCGGCGCCCGCGCCGCGCGCCGACTGCATCGCGGACTCCGCGGGCGGGCTGACCTTCGACGTCACCGACCCCGGCGAGGCAGGCGCCGCGCATCTGCTGCTGCGGCTGCGGGACTCCGACCCCGCCGTCGAGGTACGCCTTCCGCTGACCCCGGCCGCCGACGGCCGGCTCCGTGCCGCGCTGCCCTCCAGCGTCGAACTGCCCGAGGGGCGCTGGAACGCCTACGCCCAGGTCGAGGGCGGGGAGCCGCGCCGGCTCATGCCCGGCGTGAACGACCTGCGCTCGCTCGTCGACCGGGCGCCCAGCGGCAGCCGCGGGCATGTCGCCGTGCGCATTCCGTACGCCACCAAGCAGGGCAATCTGTCCGTGCGGAGCTGGTTGCGGGCGCCGCACGCGGAGGTCGGTGAGCTGTCCATCGCGGACGGCGGGCTCACCGCGCAGGGGCGTGTGTACGGGACCTCGCTCGGCGGGGCCGGGTATGTCGAGGCGGTGCTTCGGGGGGAGCCCGGGCGGGTGCGTCGGGCCGGGCTCGCGCCCGAGGGCCCGGGGGTGGCCGGGTCCTCGGACTCCGGGTTCGCCTTCTCCCTGCCGTACGCCGAGCTCGGGCCCGAGGACGGGGTCTGGGATCTGTGGCTGCGGCCCGCCGGGGAGGAGGGCCCGCGGATTCGGCTCGCCCGGCTTCTCGACGATGTCGCCGACAAGAAGCCGATCTTCACGTATCCGGTGACGCGGGTCGACTCCGTCGAGGTGGGGCCGTACTACACCGTCGACAACGACCTGTCGGTCCGGGTCGGGGCGTAAGCCCTCCGGGGGCGCGCGGTTTCCTATGGGGGCTGCGCCCCCTCTCCCCCCTTTTCGGCCCTTCGGGCCTCGTCCTCAAACGCCGGACGGGCTGATTCCCCCCCGGCGGGCGCGTGCGGGCATTCGCGTGCGGGCATTGCGGACCGTTGCTGTCCGCGAGCCGGGGGAGAATCGGGGGCATGTTGGAGACCTCCGCTCGGCTGCTCAAGTTGCTGTCCCTGTTGCAGGCCCATCGGGAGTGGTCCGGTGGTGATCTCGCGGAGCGGCTCGGGGTCACGCCGCGTACGGTGCGGCGGGACGTCGATCGGCTTCGCGAGCTCGGGTATCCCGTGAACGCCAGTCCGGGCACGGGCGGGGGCTATCAGCTGGGGGCGGGGGCCGAGCTGCCGCCGTTGCTGCTTGACGACGACGAGGCGGTGGCCGTGGCGGTGGGGCTCAGGACCGCCGCCGGGCAGGGCATCGAGGGCATCGGGGAGAGTTCGGTGCGGGCTCTCGGCAAGCTCGAACAGGTGCTGCCCGGCAGGCTGCGCCGCCGTGTCGGCGCGCTGAACGCGTTCACCGTGCCGATGCTGCACACCGCGCGCGGCCAGACCGCCGTCGACCCCTCCGTGCTGACCGAACTCGCCGCCGTCTGCCGGGACTCGGAGCGGCTGCGCTTCGACTACCGGGACCACGGCGGCAGCGAGAGCCGCCGCGTCGTGGAGCCGCACCGGCTTGTGTGCACCGAGCGCCGCTGGTACCTCGTCGCCTGGGACCTGGACCGCGCCGACTGGCGTACGTTCCGCGTGGACCGTGTCACGCCGAGGCCCCCGCACGGTCCGCGCTGCGAGCCCCGTACGCCGCCCGCCGAGGACCTGGCGGCGTTCGTCTCGCGCGGCGTCTCCACGCGCGCGTACGCGGAGCGGGCCACCGTCCGCCTCCATCACCCGCTGGAGGAGGCGGCCCAGCGGGTGACGCCGACGGACGGCACCCTGGAGGCCGAGACCGACGGCACCTGTCTGCTGCGCACGGGTGCGGGCAGCCTGGACTTCATGGTCTTCCACCTGATGTTCCTGGGCCTGGAGTTCGAGGTGCTCGACGCCGAGGGACTCGACGAGCACATGCGGGCGATCAGGGACCGCCTGACCCGGGCCCTGGACCGGGGTGATCGGCCTGGTCGTCCGGCGCCCGCAGCGCCGCGTACTCCGGATGGTGCAGATCGAACGCCGGGGACTCCGAGCGGATCCGGGGCAGCGTGAGGAAGTTGTGCCGCGGCGGCGGGCAGGACGTCGCCCACTCCAGGGAGCGGCCGAACCCCCAGGGGTCGTCGACCTCGACCTTCTCGCCGTACTTGGCGGTCTTCCAGAGGTTGTAGAGGAACGGCAGCGTGGACAGGCCGAGCAGGAAGGCGCCGATGGACGAGATGGTGTTGAGCACCGTGAAGCCGTCCGCCGCGAGATAGTCCGCGTACCGCCGCGGCATGCCCTCCGCGCCCAGCCAGTGCTGCACGAGGAACGTCGTGTGGAAGCCCACGAACAGCGTCCAGAAGTGGATCTTCCCGAGCCGCTCGTCGAGCATCTTGCCGGTGAGCTTCGGCCACCAGAAGTAGAAGCCGGCGAAGGTCGCGAACACGACGGTGCCGAAGACGACGTAGTGGAAGTGCGCGACGACGAAGTACGAGTCGGTGACGTGGAAGTCCAGCGGCGGCGAGGCCAGGATCACCCCCGTCAGGCCGCCGAACAGGAACGACACCAGGAAGCCGACCGACCACAGCATCGGCGTCTCGAACGACAGGGACCCCTTGAGCATCGTCCCCGTCCAGTTGAAGAACTTCACCCCGGTCGGCACCGCGATCAGGAACGACATGAACGAGAAGAACGGCAGCAGCACCGCGCCCGTCGCGAACATGTGGTGCGCCCACACGACCACCGACAGACCGGTGATCGCCATCGTCGCGCCCACCAGCGGCACATAGCCGAAGATCGGCTTCCGGCTGAACACCGGGATGATCTCCGAGATGATGCCGAAGAACGGCAGCGCGATGATGTAGACCTCCGGATGCCCGAAGAACCAGAAGAGGTGCTGCCACAGCAGCGCACCCCCGAACTGCGCGTCGAAGACCACCGAGTGGAAGCGCCGGTCGGCCTCCAGGACCAGCAGGGCGGCGGCGAGCACCGGGAACGCGAGCAGCACCAGGATGGACGTGAACAGGACGTTCCAGGTGAAGATGGGCATGCGGAACATCGTCATCCCGGGCGCGCGCATGCCGATGATGGTGGTCAGGAAGTTCACCGAGCCGAGGATCGTGCCGAAGCCGGAGAGCGCGAGCCCCATGATCCACAGGTCGGCGCCGATGCCGGGGGACCGCTCCAGGCTGTTGAGCGGCGCGTACGCGAACCAGCCGAAGTCCGCGGGCCCGCTCGGCACGAGCAGCGAGCCGAGCACCATCAGGCCGCCGAAGAGGAACAGCCAGTACGAGAGCATGTTCAGGCGCGGGAAGGCCACGTCGGGCGAGCCGATCTGCAGCGGCATGATCTCGTTGGCGAAGCCCGCGAACGTCGGCGTCGCGAAGAGCAGCAGCATGATCGTGCCGTGCATGGTGAACATCTGGTTGAACTCTTCGTTGGACATCAACTGCAGCCCCGGGCGGGCCAGTTCGGCCCGCATCATCAGGGCCATGAGTCCGGCGATCAGGAAGAACGCGAACGACGTGATCAGGTACAGGTGACCGATCTTCTTGTGGTCGGTGGTGGTCAGCCAGTCGACGATGATCCGGCCGGGCGTCCGCTCGCGCGGCGGCCGCGCGGCCGCCGGTGCCGTCTGCGTCCCCATCGCTTGCCCCTTCGCTGTCGCGTCCTGGGCTTGCCCGAAGCACAGGACATGATGCTCGCGCCGACCCCGCTCCGACAGAGGGCGTCCGGCGGCGGCGCGGCCCCGCCCGGACGCCCTCTTCGGTGCCGGAGCCATGAATTCCCTATGACCTGTCACATCCTGCGAAGCGCCCGGTAATCGGAAATGCGGAGGATCGGTAAAGGGTTTCGGGAGGCATTCGCGCGCGGCCGGACCGGTCGCTGGGAGCGGGGCCGAGTTCGTTTTCCGGCCCTCGCTCCAGGGTGCGACGAGTGGGCCGGAGTTCCCCTTGAATTCACCGCCGACAAGCACTGAACCGCTCGTACGTGTGACGAAGTCGGGGTGAAACCAGCGTCGTGATCCTGTGACACAAGCGTGACCGGAGGGGGACCGGTGACGCATGGTGCGGGGCTCCGGGCTTCCCCGGCGGACACCGGCCGCCTAACGTGGCCGCATGGCACCCATACCGACACCCGCCGCCGAGCCCCAGGACAGCCCGGACTCCTACGTCGGCCTCGCCGCCGAGGACGCCGAGCGCCGGGCCCGCGAACGCGGCTGGTCCACCGTCAGGTCGCTGCCGCCGGGCGCGTTCATCACGATGGAGTACCTCGCGGGGCGGCTGAACTTCGAGGTCGCGGACGGCGCGGTGAAGCGCTGCTGGAAGGGCTGAGCACCGGCGGCCGCACTCCCGGCCGCGCGAGCCACGCACGAAGGCCCCGGACACCTCAGCGGTGTCCGGGGCCTTCGTCGTGCGGGAGTCAGTCTGTGCGTACCGTTCCCGCGGTCTGTGGGGCGGCTCAGCCGCCGGCGAGCGGGCGGGCCGAGGTGCCGCGCACCCGCTCCGGGTGCGGCGGGCGGCGGGGGCCCTGCGGGGTGACCGGCGTGCGCTCGCAGCGGGCCGTGTGCGGGCCCGGGGCGAGGTAGGCGGGGGCGCGGGTGCGGGCGGTGGCGACCGGCTCGCGCACGGGCTGCTCCTCGCCGGGGGCGCCGGGACCGCCGGGGCCGCGCTGCGGGACCAGGGCCGGGGCGGGCACCGGGGCCGGCGCGCCGGTGCGGCGGGCGCCCCAGGCGTTCCGGATGCCGAGGATCCAGGCCTCGACGCGGGTGAGCAGCGGCTCGACCCACGGCAGCGCGAGCAGGATGAGCAGGCCCGCGGCCCAGCCGAGGACGACATCGCTCAGCCAGTGCGTACCGAGATACACGGTGGTGAGGCCCACGCTCAGCGAGACCACGGCGGAGAGCGCCGACAGATAGCGGCGGGTGCGCGGGGTCGAGGCCAGATAGGCGAGGATTCCCCAGGTCACGACGGCGTTGGCGGTGTGGCCCGAAGGAAATATATCGCCGCCCTGCCACATCTCGTTGGAGCCGATCACGGTGGCGTAGTGCGGGCCGAGGCGGCCCATGCCGATCTTGGCGGCGCCGACCGTGGCGTTGAGCAGCAGCAGGGCCGCGCCGAACATGAGCAGCGGCCGCAGCGTGTGCTGCCGCCAGGAGCGCCAGCCCAGCCAGGCCGCGACCATCACGGCGGTCGGGCCGCGCTGGCCGAGCACCACCCAGTAGTCGAGGAAGCCGTGGATCTCGGGCCACTGCTGGTAGGGCCGGAAGAACATGACCTGCCAGTCGAACCGGACGAGCCACGACGTGGCCAGGACCGCGACGACGATGGCCAGATAGAAGGCCAGCGTCGCGCCGAAGAGCACGACCCGGTGCTGGCTCATCCTCGGCACGTCGAGGTGGGCCGGCCGTTCCGGCTCACGGTCTAGCCGGGCGAAGAGCCGGTCCAGACGGGTCAGGTTTCGTTCGGTACGCACCCAATCGACGTTACAGCGAGTGAGTGCCCGACCAGGTCGAATCGAAGGCTTTGTGATGACGATGTGATGTGGCATTGATCTCAGGCCCCGGTTTATTCCGGCCGGAATCCCTATTCAATGATGTCCGCTTTACCCAATGCGTTGATCATTACGCGCGGGGTTTTAGGCGGCTTATGAATTCGTTCACCGGGGCCTGGCGCGGAATTCTCCCGGTGCTCACCGCCCGCTCACCGTGCGCCCCCTTGAAATGATCTTGCAGGGATGACCTTGGCCGGATCAGGGGGGCCCGGAGCCGTGCAGCCAGAACGCCCCGTACACCGCGCCGGCCACCGCCACACCGCCCAGGATCAGCGCCGACCTGCTCGTACGCAGCCGCGCCAGCGCCACCGCGAGGGGCAGCAGGAGGGGGAAGGCGGGCATCAGCAGGCGCGGCTTGGAGCCGAAGTAGCCGGACGCGCACAGCGCGAGCGCGACGACGATCCCGCAGTAGACGAGCAGCGCGGGCGGCTGCCCCTGCCGCACCCCCACGACGTACAGCCAGATCACCCCCGCCACGCCGAGGATCAGGCCGAGCCCCGCGAGCGCCCCCGGCACGGACGTGAACTTCTCGCCGACGAACGTCGCGAAGGCGTAGCCGCCGTCGAAGCCGTTGCCCCACTGCTTCTGGACGTCGAGATAGCCGAACAGGCCGTCGCCCGTCCGGTGCCCGACCCACAGCACATAGCCCGCAGCGCCGAGCGGCGCGAGCACCACGCCCAGCAGCACGCGCCAGTCGCGCCGCACCACCACCGGCCGCTCACCCGCCCGCTTCCCGCGGTACGCCGCGAGCGCCGCCGTCACCCATACCGCGGCGACGACCGCCGCGCCCACCGGCCGGGTCAGACCGGCCAGCGAGGCCAGCAGCCCCGCCGTCACCCAGCGCCCGGTCATGACCGCGTACAGCGACCAGGCCGCGAGCGCGGTGAACAGCGACTCGCTGTACGCCATCGACTGCACGATGCCGACCGGCAGCACGGCCCACAGCGCCACCGCGCAGACCCCGGCCTGCTTCCCGTACAAGTGATCCGCGACCGCGAAGATCCCGCCCGCCGCGCACAGCGACGCGACCGAGCTCACCACCAGGCCCGCGTCCGCGTACGACAGCGGACTCACCGCCGACACGGCCCGCTCCAGCCACGGCAGGAGCGGGAAGAACGCCAGGTTCGAGTGCACACTGCCGTCGGGCAGCTTCACCTCCCAGCCGTAGCCGAAGTCGGCGACGCGGGTGTACCAGAGCGAGTCCCAGCGGGCGGTGAGCAAGGTGTGCGGACTCTTGCCCGCCGCGGCGCCCCACACGGCGAGCACCGCGAGCCCCAGCGCGCGCACTCCCGCGTACACGAAGAGCGCGGGCGCCGCACGGCGCAGCGCGCCGCCGGTCCGGTGCCCCGTCGCGGGGCGCTGATCAAGATCGGTCACGGGCTCGATTATCGGCTCTCCAGCCGACTGGTCGTGCCCACGCGAACTTCACCGGCACGAGCGAACGTGGCGCACGCCACACCTGTGCGCGGCAACCATGAGAGGTCCGCCACGCGAGCCGCCCGCGGACTCGCGTACGCTGACGGCCACTCGCCGTTCACAGCCGCCACAGCCGGACGACCGGATCCCGTTGGGTCCCTCCGGCCCCCCACCTGGCCGCACTCGCGAGGAATCACTGGGAGGTACGCACATGTCCGGGACGACCACGGCCGCCGCTCCATTCGGCCGTCGGCTTCCCGGTGAGGGCGCGAACCGCTGGGTGGTGCTCGTCGTCCTCTGCGTCAGCCTGCTGCTCGTCGCCGTCGACGCCACCGTCCTGCACGTGGCCGTGCCCGCCGTCACCGAGGACCTCAGGCCCGGCGCGATCGAGCTCCTGTGGATCGTCGACATCTACCCGCTGGTCTGCGCCTCGCTGCTCATCCTGTTCGGCACCCTCGGCGACCGGATCGGCCGCAGACGCGTCCTGCTCCTCGGATACGGCCTGTTCGGCGTGGCCTCGGCCGTCGCCGCGCTCGCCGACACCGCGCACGTGCTGATCGCGGCCCGCGCGCTGCTCGGCGTCGGCGGCGCGATGATCATGCCCGCGACGCTCTCGATCCTGCGCCAGGTCTTCCCCGACCGGCGCGAGCGCGCCCTCGCGATCGGCATCTGGAGCGCCGTCGCCGCCGTGGGCGCCGCCTGCGGCCCCCTCCTCGGCGGCTTCCTCCTCGAACACTTCTGGTGGGGCTCGGTCTTCCTCATCAACATCCCGCTGATGCTGGTCAGCCTGCCCGTCGGGCGCTGGCTGCTGCCCGAGTCGACGGGCGAGCGCAACGGGCCGTGGGACGTGGTCGGCGCGCTCATGGCCGCCGGCGGCCTTTTCGCCCTCGTGCTCGGCGTGAAGCGCCTCGGCAGCGGGGAGTCGCCGCTCGGCGCCACCACACTCGTCTCCGTCGCGGTCGGCGCCGGGCTGCTCATCGCCTTCGTGCGGCGGCAGCGGCGTCGGCGGTACCCGCTGGTCGACCTCGCCATGTTCACGCGGCCCGCCTTCAGCACCTCCGTCGGGTGCATCGTGCTCGCGATGCTCGCCCTCGTCGGCCTGGAACTGATCGCCGCGCAGTACCTCCAGCTCGTGCTCGGTCTGTCCCCCCTGGAGACCGGCCTGCGACTCCTTCCCCTCACCATCGCCGCGATGGCCGCCGGGCTCGCCGGGTCCCGGATGCTCCAGCGCTTCGGGCCGCGCGCCATGGTCGCCACCGGGTTCGCCCTCACCGCGCTCGCCGTCGCCGCGCTCACCGCCATGGGCGGCGAGGACAACGCTCCGCTGATGCTCGCCGGTTTCGTGCTGCTCGGCTTCGGGCTCGAGACCACGCTCTTCGGTGCGTACGAGTCCATGCTCAGCGAGGCGCCGCAGACTCAGGCCGGTGGGGCCGCCGCGATCGGCGAGACGTCGTACCAGCTCGGTGCCGGTATCGGTATCGCGCTGCTCGGCAGCGTCATGAATGCCGCGTACGCGCCTGGGCTGTCCTCCGTGCGGGGTGTTCCTGCCGCCGACAGTGCCGCCGCCAGTCACTCGCTGGGCGAGGCCTATGAAGTCGCCTCCCGCCTTGGGGGTGGGCAGGGCGAAGCCCTTCGGGCCGCCGCTCGGGACTCCTTTGTGCATGGGTTGCACGTGACGCTGCTGGTCAGTGCGGGGTTGCTGCTGCTCGGGGCGTTGGCTGCGCTGCGGTTGCCTCGGGTGATGGACTGTGGGGGGCCTGCGCCTGCGGCGGGCGAGACGGGTGGCGCTGGGCGGGAGCGGGCGGGGGTTGCTGTGGAGTCGGTGCGCTGAGGTGGGAGCCCCCGGCAGGGCGTCACCCTGGACGTTCCGGTGGGCGCGTCGTAGCGTCGAGCCGAGTCGTACCTGACTATCAGCGCTAGTTAAGTTCGCCGGAGGCCCCCGTATGTCGTCCGCAAGCAGCCGCAGCCTGCCCCCCTTCGACCCCGCCGATCCGCTGGGCCTCGACGACCTCCTCGAGCCGGAGGACCTGGCCGTGCGCGACACCGTCCGCGCCTGGGCGGCGGACCGCGTCATGCCGCACATCGCGGAGTGGTACGAGAGCGGCGAACTGCCGGGCGTGCGCGAGCTGGCGCGGGAGTTGGGGGCGATCGGCGCCCTCGGCATGTCGCTGACCGGCTACGGCTGCGCGGGCGCGAGCGCCGTCCAGTACGGGCTCGCCTGCCTGGAGCTGGAGGCGGCGGACTCGGGGATCAGGTCGCTGGTGTCCGTGCAGGGCTCGCTCGCGATGTACGCGATCTGGAAGTTCGGCTCGGAGGAGCAGAAGCAGCGGTGGCTGCCGGGCATGGCGGCGGGCGAGATCATCGGCTGCTTCGGGCTTACCGAGCCCGACCACGGCTCCGACCCGGCGTCGATGCGGACGCACGCGAAGAGGGACGGGACCGACTGGGTCCTGACCGGGCGGAAGATGTGGATCACGAATGGTTCGGTCGCGGGGGTCGCTGTGGTCTGGGCGCAGACCGACGACGGGATCCGGGGGTTCGTCGTGCCCACGGACAGCCCCGGCTTCTCCGCGCCGGAGATCAAGCACAAGTGGTCCCTGCGCGCCAGCGTCACCAGCGAGCTGGTCCTGGACGAGGTGCGGCTGCCCGCCGACGCGGTCCTGCCCGAGGTCACGGGGCTGAAGGGCCCGTTGAGCTGTCTGTCGCACGCGCGCTACGGCATCGTCTGGGGCGCGATGGGCGCCGCCCGCGCCAGCTTCGACGCGGCGGTGGAGTACGCCAAGACCCGCGAGCAGTTCGGCCGGCCCATCGGCGGCTTCCAGCTCACCCAGGCCAAGCTGGCCGACATGGCGGTCGAACTCCACAAGGGCGTCCTGCTCGCGCACCACTTGGGGCGGCGCATGGACGCCGGCCGCCTGCGTCCCGAGCAGGTCAGCTTCGGCAAGCTCAACAACGTACGAGAAGCGATCGAGATCTGCCGCACGTCCCGGACCATCCTGGGCGCGAACGGGATCTCGCTCGAGTACCCCGTGATGCGGCATGCGACGAACCTCGAATCGGTGCTCACCTACGAGGGCACCGTCGAGATGCATCAGCTCGTCCTCGGCAAGGCGCTCACCGGACTCAGCGCCTTTCGCTGAACGCGCGATTCCGCTGAGCGCGCGGGGCGCTGCGCGGCGGCGCGGGCTCGGCGAGCGGCCCTGCCTCAGCTCTGGTTGAAGAAGCCGTCCGCGCGGTGCGGCGTCGCTTCCCCGTTGACGATCTCCGTGTTGGCGGGGGTGAGCAGGAACACGCGGTGGGCCACCCGGTCGATGGAGCCGCGCAGGCCGAAGATGAGCCCGGCCGCGAAGTCGACGACGCGCTTGGCGTCGCCGGGCTCCATCGACGTGAGGTTCATGATGACCGGCACGCCGTCCCGGAACAGCTCACCGATGGCGCGGGCGTCACGGAAGCTGTCCGGCGTGATGGTGCCGATGCGGCCCTTGTCCTGCGCCACGTCCGCCGCGACCTTCACGCGCGGGTCCGTGACCCAGGCCTCGGCCGCCTCGGGGCCGTCGGCCGCGTCGTCTTCGTATCCGTCGTAGTAACGCTCGTCGTTGTTGTCGTCGACGAGGCCAAGCCAGGCACTCGCCTTGCGCACCGATCCCATGGACGCCTCCTCTCGCAGCGGTCTGCTTGCGTTCCGCATCCCTATGGTCGTCCATGATGCTGATGGTGCGCCAAGGGGATAGTCGCCGCGCGGGGTTTTCGTGACGGTACTGGCACACAGTCAATACGGCGACGCGCGCGATTCTTCAAGGGTCTTGCCGTGTACGGCTGCTGACAGAGAGTGAAATATGATTCTTCGCGGCGTATGGGTGACGGGCGGTGCGTACGGGTGAACTGACGGATCGATACGATGCCGGGGTTCGCACCAGCGGATCGATCCATCGGACTCATGGGCTCACGGGGGAGTCGTCTTGTTCGGAATCGTCAGGCCCTGCACCCATCGCCTCGGCGAAGGTCTCAAGACCCAGTGGATGGCGCATCTGTGCGGGCTCTGTCTCGCGCTGCGCGGTGACCACGGGCAGTTCGCACGCGTCGTGACCAACTACGACGGGCTCATCATCTCGGTTCTGACGGAGGCTCAGGCCGAGCGCGCCACCGGCCGGCGGCGCACCGCGGGCCCCTGTCCGCTGCGCGGCATGCGCACCGCCTCCGTCGCCCAGGGTGAGGGCGCGCGGCTGGCCGCGGCCGTCTCGCTCGTGCTCGCCTCCGCGAAGGTGCGCGACCACGTCGTCGACGGCGACGGCCTGTTGGCGCGCAGGCCGGTGGCCGCCGCCGCGCGCCGCGTCGCCGGGAAGTGGGGCAGGGCGGGCGCGAGCACCGGCGCGGGCGTGGGCTTCGACACGGCGGTCCTGGTGGACGCCGTCGAACGGCAGGAAGGCATCGAGGCCTTGGCGGGCCCCGGCACCTCCCTGCTCACCGTCACCGAGCCGACCGAGACCGCGACCGCCGCCGCCTTCGCGCACACCGCCGTCCTCGCCGGGCGGCCCGGCAACGCGGAGCCGCTGGCCGAGGCCGGACGGCTCTTCGGCAGGCTCGCGCATCTCCTCGACGCCGTGGAGGACCGGGTCGCGGACGCCGAGGCCGGTGCCTGGAACCCGATCACGGCGCTCGGCACGTCCCGCGCCGAGGCGCGGCGGCTCGCCGACGACGCGCTGCACGGCATCCGGCTCGCCCTCGCCGAGGTGCGATTCACCGACGCCAAGCTCGCCCACTTCCTGCTCGTGCACGAGCTGGAGCGCTCGGTGGACCGGGCGTTCGGGACCACCGCGTGCGGGCACGCGCCGCACGAGGTGACGGCCCGCGACGGGTCGTACGGATCGGGGTCGTACGGGTCCGGCGGCTCGGGGTCCTACGGGGACGGGTCGTCGTACGGGGCCGGGAACCACCGGGGCGATTCGTACGGCGGCGGGGACTACGGCGGCGGCGACTACGGCGGGAGCGGCAGCTGGTCCGGGGGCGAGCCGCCGAAGCCGCGGCGCGGGTTCTGGGCCGGGTGCGCCGTCGCGATCGGGCTGTGCTGCACCTGCCAGTTGTGCTGCGCGAAGGAGTACGAGGGCCCGTGGTCCCGGAAGAAGCGCGAGGGCGCCTGCCGGGACTGTGACTGCGACTGCTGTGACTGCTGCTCGTGCTGCGACTGAGGCTGTGACGGAGGCCGCCCGCCGGTGACGTGCCGTCAGTCCTTGATCTCCGGGGGTGAGATCCGGGACCCGTCGATCGCCGACGCCCGCGTGCCCCACTTCTTCAGGATGCGGTCGTACGTCCCGTCCTCGATGAGCCGGTTCACCGCCGCCTGGAACGCGGGCGCCAGCTTCGTGCCCTTCTTGAAGGCGAAGCCCACGTCCAGGCGGTGGAACTCGCCCAGGAACCTCAGGCCCTCCTGCTGCTCCACCGCGTACCGCAGGCCGTTGATCGTCGACATCACGACATCGCTGCGGCCCTGCTGGAGCGAGGGCCAGATCGCGCCGGGCTCGGTGTAGGTCTTCACGCTGTACGGCTTCTTGCCCGCGTCGGCGCAGACGTGCTTGTTGTCCTCCAGGGTGACCTCGAAGGTGGTGCCCGCGCCGGTCGCCACGTTCAGGCCGCACAACTGGGCGAAGTCCGTGACCTTCTTCAACTTGCTGTCGGCGCGCACGGCGAAGCCCTGGCCGTCGTTGATGTAGGTGACGAAGTCGATGGTCCTGCGGCGTTCGTCCGTGACGCCGAAGTTGCCGGTGCCCAGGTCGTACTTGCCGCTGTCCAGGGACGGCAGGATCGCCTCGAAGCTCGCGGTCTCGCGCTTCAGGCGCAGGCCGAGGACCTTGGCGACGGCGTTCGCGAAGTCGATGTCCTGACCCACGACGGTCCTGCCGTCCGGCAGATAGGCCGAGCCCGGCGGAGTGCCGCCGACACTCGTGGCGATCCTGAGGGTGCCGCGGTCGCGGACGTCCGCCGGGAGCAGCCGGGCCGCCTTGTCGTTCTTCTTCACCGACGACACCACGTCCGTGGTCGGGAGCCCGCCGCTCTTGCCCGCGGGCGCGGCGCGGCCCGCGGCGGTCGTGGAGTCGCCGGAGCCGCACGCGGTGAGCGTGAGCGCGGCGGCGGTGAGGACTGCGAAGACCGTGGTGTGGCGGCGTGCGGGCAGGGGTGTGCGCATGGCGTGGGGTTCTCCGGGCTCGGGGCAGGGGTCGACCGGTCGTGCGAGGGGAGGGGGTCGCGTACACGTACGCATGTGAAGGCGGGGCAACGGCGCATGGGCGCACGAGAGTTCGGAGGAGATGAGACGGCCGTCCGCATGATGGGATGCGCAGGGCGAAAGCCCGGATGCGCAGGCGGTGACGGGTCGGCTCAGAGGTGCGTCAGCACGAAGAAGTGCATCGACACGACGCCGACCACACGCGACCGAAGTCGATGTGGGAGCGCGTGACCAGCCACTGCTGTGGATGCATGGACCCAAGTGGAACAGGCATCCGTTTCTTCGTCAACTGCCCTGAGACTGACGGCTCATATTCTGGACATCACCCCGGGCTGCTCCTGGACAGCCTTGACAACACGTGCAAAGTGCCCCGTAGTCTCAAGACGCGGACCCGTGCTGAGGGGCTCGGTCCGCGCGGCCCATGTGAAGGCATCACCCGTACTGACGGAGCCTTCCCATGTCGTCCGATGCCCTCGCCCAAGACACCCTCCCCCCGGCAGGACCGCACCCTCTGGGCCCTCCTGAGGGCGACCTCGCCGACCTGCTCGTCGTGGGGCGGCGCCGCATCGGCCAGTGGGTCGCGGCGACGGTCGTCCTGGTGGCCCTCGCGCTCGCCGCGAACTCCGTCGCCCGCAACGGCGCGTTCCAGTGGGACGTCGTCGGCGACTACTTCACCTCCGCGTCCGTCCTCCGCGGCCTGTGGCTCACGCTCTGGCTGACCGGTGCGGTGATGGCGCTCGGGTTCGCGCTCGGCACCCTGCTCGCGCTCGGCCGGCTCTCCTCCAACCCCGTGCTGAGATCGGTGAGTTGGGGCTACGTCTGGTTCTTCAGGTCGATGCCGATCCTGGTGCAGCTGCTGTTCTGGTTCAACATCGGAGCCCTCTACCCGACGCTGTTCGGCGTCAAGACCGTGGACCTGCTCGGGCCCGTCACCATCGCCGTCATCGGTCTGACCCTGCACGAGGCCGCGTACGCCGCCGAAGTCGTGCGCGGCGGCATCCTCTCCGTGGACCGCGGCCAGATCGAGGCCGCGCAGTCGCTCGGACTCGGGCCGTGGCGCCGGCTTTGGCGGATCGTGCTGCCGCAGGCCATGCGCTCCATCGTGCCGCCGGCCGGGAACATGCTGATCGGCACCCTCAAGGGCACCTCGATCGTCAGCGTCATCGCCGTACAGGACCTGCTCTACTCCGTGCAGCTCGTCTACCACCGCACCTACCAGGTCATCCCGCTGCTGCTGGTCGCCACCCTCTGGTACGTCGTCGTCACCTCGCTGCTGAGCGTCGGGCAGTACTACGTGGAGCGGTACTACGCGCGCGGGTCGGAGCAGGTGCGATGACCCCCGCTCTGGTGATCGTCGGCGCGGGACCCCGCGCCACCGGGCTCATCGAGCGCATCGCCGCCAACGCGCCCTCCCTGTACGGCAGTTCGCGGCTCGACATCCACCTCGTCGACCCCTACCCGCCGGGCCCCGGCCGGATCTGGCGCGAAGAGCAGTCGCCGCTGCTGTGGATGAACTCGCACGCGCGTGACGTCACCATGTTCACCGACGACACCGTCGAGGTCGCCGGGCCCGTGCGGCCCGGACCCGCGCTGCACGAATGGGCGGGCGTCGACGGCGAGGCCTTCGCCGGACGGCGGCGGCAGGGCGCCTATCTGAGCTGGGTGTACGAGAAGTCCGTGGCCGCCCTGCCGCCCGGCATCGCCGTCCACCACCACCCCCGCCGCGCCCTGCGCCTGACCGGCCCCCCGGGCGCCCCCCAGGAGGTGTGGCTCGAAGGCGTCGACCACCCCCTGAGCGCCGATCTCGTCATCCTCGCCCAGGGCCACCTGGACGCCGAACTCGACGACGAACAACGGCACTTGAGGCGCTACGCCCGGCGCCACGGCCTCGTCCATCTGCCGCCCGACTTCACCGCCGACACCGACCTGAGCGCCCTCGAAGGCGGCGAGCCCGTCCTCGTGCGCGGCTTCGGGCTCGCCTTCGTCGACCTGATGGTGCTCCTGACCGAGGGGCGCGGCGGCCGGTACGAGGGGGACACGTATGTGCCGTCGGGGCGCGAACCCGTTCTGTACGTCGGGTCGCGGCGCGGTGTGCCGTACCACTCCAAGATCGGCTACATCTGGGACGGCGGTGAACGGCCGCCGCTGCCGCGCTACTTGGGGCCCGCGCAGATCGACGAACTCCTCGCGCGGCCCGACGGCTACGACTTCGCCCGCGACGTGTGGCCGCTCATCGAGAAGGAGCTGGGCTTCGCCCACTACCATCGCCTGTTCGCCGCGCATCCCGAGCGCACGGCCACGGCCTGGCGGGACTTCGACGAGAAGTACGCGGCCTGCCCGCCCGGCAGCCCCGAGCTGGCCGTCCTCGTCTCCTCCGCCGTGCCCGACCCCGCCGACCGACTCGACCTCACGGCCCTCGACCACCCCCTGGACGGCGTCCGCCACACCTCGTACGAAGGACTCCAGGAGGGCCTGCGCGCCTACATCACCGCCGATCTCGCCCGCCGCCACGACCCCGCGCACAGCGCCGACCTGGCCGTTTTCCTCGGACTGCTGTCCGTGTACGGGCAGTTGGTGCGGCTCGGCGACATCGGGCCGTGGTGGCACGGCTACTTCAGCTATCTGGCGTCGGGGCCGCCGGGGCCGAGGCTGCGGCAACTGCTCGCGCTGTCGCGGGCCGGGGTGGTGCGGTTCCTCGGCGCCGGGATGACCGTGGAGACGGGCGGGGGAGTGTTCCGGGCGCGCGGTGCGACCGTGCCCGGGGCGAGTGTCGAGGCCCGCGCGCTGGTCGAGGCGCGGCTGCCGCAGCCGACGCTCGCACGCACCCGCGATCCGCTCCTGCGCGCGCTGCACGCGGAGGGCGTCGCCGAGACCCCCGACGGCCTGCTGTCCGTCGACCCCGCCGACGGCCGCGTTCGCGACCGCTCCGGCACCCCGCACCCCCGCCGCTTCGCCCTCGGCCCGCATACGGATGCGCGCGGCGCCGGGGCGTTCACGCGGCCGCGTACCAACAGCCCGTCGTTCCGGCAGAACGACGCGACGGCGCGAGCGGTACTAGCGTTTTTCGCGGAGGCGGCGCCATGAGGGTTCCTCGCGGCTGCGGCGCCAAGCGGCTTTCTCCCGGCCTCGGCCCCGGCGCCACGACCCCGACCGTCACCGCGCGCAAGCGTCCACCGCCCCAACTGCCCTTGCCCCAGCTCCTGTCGAGCCCCTGTCGAGAGAGGTTCACCCCCTCATGACCCCACCAGCAGCCACCGGCCGCGGGCCTCTGCACCTCGCCGCCGCCATCGACCAGCCCGGCGCCTACGACGCCGCCCCGCACATCGAGCTCGCGCGGCTCGGCGAGCGTGGGGCGCTCGACTTCGTCACGCTCGGCGACTCCTTCGCACGGCAGGGGCCCGACGCGCTCGCCGTGCTCGCGCGGATCGCGCCGGCCACCGGGCGCGTCGGCCTGGTGCCGACCGTCACGACCACGCACACCGAGCCGTTCCACGTGCAGGCCGCCGTGGCCACCCTGGACTGGGTGAGCCACGGCCGGGCCGGCTGGGCGGTGGACGTGTCGGCGACCGAGGCCGAGGCGAGGCTGTTCGGGCGGCGGCGGGCCGCGCCGCGCGAGGCGCTGTGGCAGGAGGCGGGCGAAGTCGCCGACGCGGCACGGCGGTTGTGGGACAGCTGGGAGGACGACGCGGAGATACGGGACGTGGCGACGGGCCGCTTCGTCGACAGGGACAAGCTGCACTACGTCGACTTCGAGGGCCGGACCTTCGCCGTGAAGGGCCCCTCCATCGTGCCGCGGCCCCCGCAGGGCAACCCGGTGGTCGTCGTCGACGCGACCGGCGGCCACGCCCGCGACATGGCCGTCCGGCACGCGGACGTCGCCCTCGTCCGAGCCGCCAGCCCCGCCCAGGCGGGCGCCGCACGCGCCGCACTGCACCGCCGCGCCGCCGAACTCGGCCGGGACCCGGGCCAGTTGCGGGTGCTGGCCGCCCTGGTCGTCGACCTCGGCGGCGGCGAACAGGCCGCCCAGCCCGGCCACGGCGGCGGCCCGCTGCCCACCGCCGAAGGCCCCCTCTACCGAGGCGGCCCCGTGGACCTCGCCGACCTCATCGCCGCCTGGCACGCGGCGGGCGCCGTCGACGGCTTCCACCTCATCCCCGTCGAACCGCGCCGCGACCTGGAACGCCTGGTCAACGGCACCGTGGCACTGCTCCAGCACCGCGGCCTCTTCCGCACCTTCTACCCCGGCGCCACGCTCCGGGAGCACCTCGGCCTGACCCGGCCCGCCAACCGTTACGCCGCACTCGCGGGGGACCCGACATGACAGGCCGACCGCGTACGAAGCAGATCCACCGTACGAAGCAGATCCACCTCGCCGCCCACTTCCCCGGCGTCAACAACACCACCGTGTGGGCGGATCCCCGCTCGCGCTCCCAGGTCGACTTCTCCTCCTTCGAGCACCTGGCCCGCACCGCCGAACGCGGGCTCTTCGACTTCTTCTTCCTGGCCGAGGGGTTGCGGCTGCGCGAGCACAAGGGCCGCATCCACGACCTGGACGTGGTCGGGCGCCCCGAGTCCCTCACCGTCCTGAGCGCGCTCGCTGCCGTCACCGACCGCCTCGGCCTCGCCGCCACCGTCAACGCGACCTTCAACGAGCCGTACGAACTGGCCCGCAGGCTCGCCTCCCTCGACCATCTGAGCGGCGGGCGCGCCGCCTGGAACGTCGTCACCTCCTCGGACGCGTTCACCGGCGAGAACTTCCGCCGCGGCGGCTTCCTGGACCGCGCCGACCGGTACACCCGCGCCGCCGAATTCGTCGCCACGGCACGGGAGTTGTGGGACTCCTGGACGCCCGACGGCCAGGATGGTCTGGACGGCGCTGTGGGTGAGCCGCGGCCCTTCGCGCACCGCGGGCAGCACTTCGACATCGCCGGGGAGTTCGGCGTGCCGCGCCCGCCGCAGGGCCATCCCGTGGTGATCCAGGCCGGTGACTCGCCCGAGGGCCGCGAGTTCGCCGCCTCCTCCGCCGACGTCGTCTTCACCCGGCACGGCACCCTGGAGGCGGGCCGCGACTTCTACGCCGACGTGAAGGGCCGCCTCGCCGCGTACGGCCGCGCGCCGGACGACCTGAAGATCATGCCCGGTGTCACCTTCGTGCTCGGGGACACCGCCGCCGAGGCCCAGGAACGCGCCATCGAGATCCGCCGCCAGCAGGTCTCCCCGCAGAACGCGATCCTCGCCCTGGAGCAGGTGTGGGGCGTCGACCTGTCCGCGTACGACCCCGACGGGCCGCTGCCCGACATCGACCCGGACCCGGAATCGACGCTCGTACAGGGCCGGGTGAAGGTCGGCGATCCCTTCGCTGTCGCCGAGAAGTGGCGTGCCCTGTCCCGGGCCAAGGGCCTGTCGATCCACCAGACCGTCATCGAGACGACCTCCCGGCAGTCCTTCATCGGCACCCCCGCCGCCGTCGCCGACCAGCTCGACGAGTTCGTGCGCACCGACGCCGCCGACGGCTTCATCCTCGTGCCGCACCTGACGCCGGGCGGGCTCGACGAGTTCGTCGAACGGGTGGTGCCGCTGCTGCAGGAGCGCGGCGCGTTCCGCACGGAATACGAGGGCGCGACGCTGCGCTCACACCTCGGGCTGCCCGAGCCCGTCCGGAAGGGTTGAGAAGGGTTGAACACCATGAGCACGACCGAAGAGACGCTGCGGGACTTCGAGCAGTGGCACGAGCAGCGCACGGCCACCGTCTCCGCGCCCTACGGCCCGCTGTCCCTCACCGGCACGCACTGGCTCGCCGACCACCCCGAAGGCGCCCTGCCAGGCCTGCCCGGACACTGGGCCGAGGACGGCGACGAGCTGGTCCTGACGGCCGCGGCGGACGACGGACTCGCCCTCGACGGACAGCCCTTCGCCGGTACGGTCCGCCTGGCGCCCGACCCCGGACCCGTCACCGCGGCCCGGCTCGGGCTCGGCGAGCGGCGCCTGGTCGTGCTGCGCCGCGAAGGGCTGTGGGCGGTGCGCGACTTCGACCCGGACGCCCCGGCGCGGCGCGCCTTCACCGGCATCGACGTGACCGGGCACGACCCGCGCCTCGTGGCCGAGGGCCGCTTCACCGCGTACGAAGAGGACCGCACCGTGCGTGTCGGCAACGCGGACGGCGTGGAGCGCGGGCTCGGGCTCGGCGGGGAACTGGCCTTCACGCTCGCCGGGCAGGAGCACACGCTGCAGGTGAGCGTCGAGGGCGACGGCTCGCTGTGGGCGGTGTTCGCGGACGCGACCAGCGGAGTCTCCAGCTACCGTTTCCGCTTCCTGCGGCCCGCCGCACCCGACGAACAGGGCCGTACGACAGTCGACTTCAACCGGTCGCTGCTGCCGCCGTGCGCCTTCGCCGACCACTTCATCTGCCCCTTCCCGCCGCCCGGGAACACCCTCGCCGCCGAGATCGCCGCCGGGGAGCGGAACCTTTCGGCGCCCCGGGCCGTCTGACGGGGAGCCGATGACCCAGAGCCCCGGTGGCGTGCGCAGGTGCGACGACCGCCGGGGCCGGCTGGCGTGTATCCGCCGGTCAGGCCGAAAGGCACCCCTTGTGCGGGGTGGGGGCGGCCCCAATACTCCCGAGCAGCGCTTGTCAGGGGCACGGCGTATCCGGAATCCACCCTGCCCTTTGGCTGCGCCTCACGGGCCCCCAACCCACATGGGCCCCCTGACTTCCCTCGGGAGGAACCAGCAGTGAGGATCAAGCGCACCACCCCCCGCAGCGGTATAGCGAGACACACCCGCATGGTCGCCGTCGCGACCGGGCTCGTGGCCGCCGCCGCACTCGCCGTACCCGCCGCCAGCGCGGACGAGGCCCGCACCTACAGTGCGTCCGACCTCACGGCGGCCAGCGACGCCGTCCTGCGGGCGGACGTCGCGGGCACCGCCTGGAACGTCGACGCGAAGACCAAGCAGGTCGTCGTCACCGCCGACAGCACGGTCTCCAAGGCCGAGATCGCCGCGCTCAAGCAGGCGGCGGGCGACAAGGCCGGCGCCCTGAAGATCGAGCGCACGCCGGGCAAGTTCCAGAAGTACATCTCCGGCGGCGACGCCACCTACGCCAGCAGCTGGCGCTGCTCGCTCGGCTTCAACGTCCGCAACGGAAGCACCTACTACTTCCTGACCGCGGGCCACTGCACCGACGGCGCGGGCACGTGGTGGGCCAACTCGGCGAAGACGACCGTGCTCGGCACCACGCACGGCTCCAGCTTCCCGACGAACGACTACGGCATCGTGCGCTACACCAACGGCTCCATCACCAAGTCCGGCACCGTGGGAAGCCAGGACATCACCCGCGCCGCCGACCCGACGGTCAACCAGTCCGTCACGCGCCGCGGTTCCACCACCGGCACGCACTCCGGCCGGGTCACCGGTCTGAACGCGACGGTGAACTACGGCAACGGCGACATCGTGTACGGCATGATCCGGACCACCGTCTGCGCCGAGCCCGGCGACAGCGGCGGCCCGCTCTACGCCGGTTCCACGGCGCTCGGTCTGACCTCCGGCGGCAGCGGCAACTGCTCCTCCGGCGGTACGACGTTCTTCCAGCCGGTCACCGAGGCGCTGCGGGCGTACAACGTGAGCGTGTACTGATCGGCGTACACGGCGGCGTGCACTGATCCTCGTACGCCGCACGCGGCACCGACATCGCCGCCGAAAACGGAACCGGAGCCCCCGCCCAACTCCCGGGCGGGGGCTCTTCGCTGCCCCGGAACGTCGAGAACCGGACAGGACTAGTCCTCACCCGCTGCCGACCGCCCCTTGCACGCGGTGTTTGCATCGGGAACCGACGTGGTGAGACCACGGACGGTCAACGGGACCTGGCCGAAAGGTCATTGTCGGGCGGGCGTCCTGAAGTCGACCTTGTGTGCGACCTCGTGCGCTGGGAATAGTGGGCCGCGTCCTGATTGGCATGGACGCGGCTTATCCAGCGCCGCTTCCCCATGCGCGTACGCCTCTCGGCCGCCGAGGTCCCCACACCGGAGCGGACCGGACCCCCCACAGGAGGACGTCAGTTGAAGCACCGCCGGATACCCAAGCGCCGCGCCGCCATGGCAGGCGCGGGCGTCGTCGCCCTCATCGGCGCGGCCGTCACCTTCCAGACTGCGAACGCGAGTGAGGACACCCCCACCCCGAAGGCGGAGACGCTCTCCGTCGCGAAGGCCGGAAAGCTCGCCTCCTCGCTCGACAAGGAGCTGGGCGCCGACGCCGCGGGCACGTACTACGACGCGCAGGCCAAGAACCTCGTCGTGAACGTGCTCGACGACAACGCCAAGGACGCCGTCGAGTCGGCCGGGGCCAAGGCCAGACTGGTGGAGAACTCCCTCGCCGAGCTCAAGGGCGCGCACACGGCGCTCACCGACAAGGCCTCGATCCCCGGCACGTCCTGGGCCACCGACCCGGCCACCAACAAGGTCGTCGTCACCGCGGACCGCACCGTCAAGGGCGCCGAGCTGAAGAAGCTGACCTCGGTCGTCGAGGGCCTCGGCGAGAAGGCCGAACTGAAGCACTCCAAGGGAGAGTTCAAGCCCTTTGTCGCCGGTGGCGACGCCATCTTCGGCGGCAGCAGCCGCTGCTCGCTCGGCTTCAACGTGGTCAAGGACGGCGCGCCGCACTTCCTGACGGCGGGCCACTGCACCGAGGCCGTCACGAGCTGGTCCGAGAAGCAGGGCGGCCCGGCCATCGGCGAGAACGCGGGCTCCAGCTTCCCCGACAACGACTACGGCATCGTCAAGTACTCCGGCGACACCGCCCACCCCAGCGAGGTGAACCTCTACAACGGCAGCACCCAGAAGATCACCAAGGCCGGTGCCGCGACCGTGGGCCAGGAGGTGCAGCGCAGCGGCTCGACCACGCAGCTGCACGACGGCAAGGTCACGGGCCTGGACGCCACCGTGAACTACGGCAACGGCGACATCGTGAACGGGCTCATCCAGACCGACGTCTGCGCCGAGCCCGGCGACAGCGGCGGCGCGATGTTCGCGGGCGACACCGCCCTCGGCCTGACCTCCGGCGGCAGCGGTGACTGCTCCGGCGGCGGCGAGACGTTCTTCCAGCCGGTGCCGGAGGCCCTGGAGGCCTTCGGGGCGGAAATCGGCTGACGCCTGGTTTGTAGCGGGAGGGCCCCGGAAACCTCTGGTTTCCGGGGCCCTTCTATTGCTTTAAGAAAGCATGTTGCGGAATATCGCTTCCCTGAATTCCCTAGAGGTGACGCGCGTAGATTAGTGCCTGATATGCAGGTGGGGTACATAGATGACCTTGCTAAGCAAGGTTGTTGACCTCTGTCGCCTTGCGTGTGGCGCACGTCTCAATGGGTGTGATGCGCCCGTTTCGCACCCTTATGGGTGCCTGGAATATTGCGCCCCTGTAAATCTCCGCAACATTCTGGAAATGCTTTCCGTGAGGGATTTGCAAAGGCGCCTCGGCGCTGGCTCTAATGTTGCGCATGCTGGATGTCTTCCGCCGGGATCGGACCGGTCTCGTCGCGCTGTGCGTGGTCGCCTTCTTCGTGCTGCTCGCCCTCGCCGCGCCGCTCATCGCCGCGCTGTACGGCAAGAACCCCACCGAGCACTACGGCCAGAACGAGGCGGGGCTGCTCAGCCCGGAGGGGCTGCCGGTGCTGCCCAACGGCGGCATGTCCGGCGACTTCTGGTTCGGCATCGAACCGGGCCTCGGCCGCGACGTGTTCACCCAGCTCCTGTACGGCATCCGCACCTCCCTGCTCGTCGCCACCGCCGCCGTCGCCGTGATCGCGGTCCTCGGCGTCGCCCTGGGCGTGACCGTCGGCTATCTCGGCGGGCTCGCGGACCGGGCCTTCACCTTCGTCTGCAACGTGCTGCTCGCCTTCCCCACGCTGCTGCTCTTCCTCGCGCTCAGCCCGATCGTGCAGACCCGCTTCGTGGACCCCGGCGAGAACGAGCCCGCCTGGATGCAGTTCACCGTCCTGGTGCTGGTCTTCGCGGCGTTCGGCTGGGTGCCGCTCGCGATGGTGCTGCGCACCACCGTCCGCTCGCTGCGGGAGCGGGAGTTCGTCGAGGCCGCGCGGGCCGTGGGCGCCTCGCGCCGGCACATCGTGCTGCGCGAACTGCTCCCCAACGTCTGGGCGCCCGTGCTCGTGCACATCACGATCGCCCTGCCCGGCATCGTCACCGCCGAGGCCGCGCTGTCTTTCCTCGGCGTCGGCATCAGCGAGCCCATCCCCGACTGGGGGCGGATGATCGCCCGCGGCTCCGAGGTCTTCTACGACGACCCGACGTACATGATCTTCCCCGGCGTGACGATCCTGCTCTTCGTCCTCGCCTTCAACCTGCTCGGCGACAGCGTGCGCGACGCGCTCGATCCCCGCACGCGCCGCTGAGTCCGGCAGCACCTCTTCACGTACCACCACCACTCGCATCACCGCCAACTCGCACCACCATCAATGGAGTTCGCCATGCCCAGGATCAGTTCGCGCACCGCGGTCCCGCTCGTCGCCGCCGCCTCCGCCATGCTCGTGCTGTGCTCCTGCTCGGCCGGGGCGGGCTCCAAGAGCGACGAGGCCGCGACCAGGACAGAAGCCGACCTGGTCGCCGGGGTCGGCAGCGCCAAGGACAGCGCGGGCCCGGCCCCGGCCGTCGCCGGCGCCCGGAAGGGCGGCACCGTCCGCGTCGCCAACCTGCGCGACTTCTCCCATCTGGACCCGCAGAAGATCTACGCGGGGGAGACGTACAACACCTCGCTCCTGTGGGGCCGCCAGCTCACGCAGTACCAGGTCGTGGACGGCAAGCCGAAGCTCGTCGGCGACCTCGCCACCGACACCGGCAAGCCCTCCGACGGCGGCCGCACCTGGACGTACAGGCTCAAGGACGGCATCGCCTGGGAGGACGGGAAGCCGATCACCTCGAAGCACATCAAGTACGGCATCGAGCGCACCTTCGCGCCCGGCTTCGAGGTCGGCCCGTCCTACTGGCCGCAGTGGCTGACCGGCAAGTCCGACCTCGCGGCGGCCCGGGAGGTCTACGGCGGCCCCAAGAAGGACGGCGACTTCGACCGCATCGAGACGCCGGACGACAAGACCGTCGTCTTCCGCTTCCACAAGACGCAGTCCGACGTGCCGTTCATGGCCGCGCAGTCCTCCTCGTCGCCGGTGCGCCCCGACAAGGACACCGGCGCCGCCTACGACCTCAAGCCGTTCGCCACCGGCCCCTACCGGATCACCGTCCACCGCCAGAACCAGTCCCTGACCCTGGCGAAGAACCCGCACTGGAAGGCGGACACCGACCCGATCCGCCACCAGTACGCCGACAAGTTCGAGTTCACCTTCGAGAAGAAGGAGCTCAACACCGCCCAGGAGATCCTCAACGGGCGCGGCGCCGGCGCGGACACCGTCACCACCAAGAACGAGTTCCCGCCCGAGCTGATCGGCGAGGCGAACCGCGACGCCAAGAAGAAGGACCTGATCGTCGACGGGCGGCGCGGCGCGTTCTCCTCCCACCTGGTGATCAGGAACGACCGGGTCGCCGACCTCGAGGTCCGCAAGGCGATCCACTACCTCTTCCCGCGCCAGCAGGCCCGCCAGGCCCTCGGCGGCCCGCGCGTCGGCGACATCGCCACCACGTACTCCTCGCCCGCCATCGTCGGCTGGCAGAAGTACGACACCAACCCGGTGGCCCCGACCGGCGACGTCAAGAAGGCCAAGGAGCACCTGGCCAAGGCCAAGAAGCCGGTCAAGAGCCTCAGTTACGCGTACGAGGCCACCGCAGTCAACGACCGCATGGCCCAGGTCCTCGTCGACGCCTTCGCCAAGGCCGGCATCGAACTCGTCACCAAGCCGCTGCCGCTGCCCGCGTACACCAACGAGGTGCTTCGCGGCACCGACCCGAAGTACGACCTGTGGATGTCCACGTCGTCCGTGGACTGGCCGACCCCGGCCACCGGCGTCCCCTACCGCTTCGACAGCCGCCGCGACTCCCTCGACAACGACCCGCGCTACCGGAACCCGGCCGTCGACAAGGCGCTCGACCGCATCGCCAGGACCGGCGACGCCACGAAGAAGGCCAAGGAACTCATCGCCCTGGAGAAGGACACGATCATGAAGGACGTGCCGCTGGTGCCGTTCCTGCACCAGCGCGTCCAGCAGGTGCGCGGCGGCAACGTCGGCGGCGCCTTCATCCACCCGATCTACGGCACCATCAGCCCCGCCTGGCTGTACCTGAAGAAGTCCTGACCCATGCTCAGCTATCTGATCCGGCGGGCGCTGCAGGCGGCGGTGGTGCTCCTCGCGATCTCCGCGACCGCCTTCGCGCTCTTCTACGCCGCCCCCTCCGACCCGGCCGTCATCGCCTGCGGCCCCAAGTGCGACGCCACCCAGATCGCGGCGGTGCGCGAGTCCATGGGCCTGGACGAGCCGATCCTCGCGCAGTACGCCGACTACGTACGCGGCTTCGTCGCGGGCCGCACCATCAGCGACGTCGACGGCACGCCCATCGCCTGCGACGCGCCCTGCCTCGGCTACTCCTATGCGCTGCACGAGCCGGTGCGGGCCGCCATCACCAGCCGCTTCCCGGTCACGCTCTCGCTCGCGGGCGGCGCGCTCGCGGTGATCGTCGTGGCCGGGATCGGCGCGGGCTTCGTGTCCGCGCTGCGCCGCGGCCGGCCCACCGACCGGGTGCTCTCCGGGCTCACCCTGCTCGGCGCCAGCGTGCAGATCTACTTCCTCGGCTACGCGCTGCAGTACCTGCTCGTGTACCGGACCGGGTGGTTCGCGCTGCCCGGCTACACCCCGCCGGGCGAGGACCTCGGCGCCTGGGCGGCGGGGCTGCTCCTGCCGTGCCTGGTGCTCGGCTTCGTCAACGCGGCGATGTTCGCCCGGCTCTCCCGCGCCCAGCTCCTCGAGGTCATGCACGAGGGGTACGTGCGCACGGCGCGCGGCAAGGGCCTTAGCCCGCTGCGCACCCATCTGAAGTACACCTCGCGCGGGGCCGCCGCGCCGCTGGTGCAGCTCCTCGGCCTGGAGGTGGGCGCGCTGCTCGGCGGCGCGTTCATCACCGAGACCGTCTTCGGGCTCAGCGGCGTCGGCAAGCTCGCCGTGGACGCGGTGGTGCAGAACGACCTGCCCACCGTCGTCGGCACGGTGCTGCTCGCCGCGTTCTTCGTGGTGGTGTTCGTCGCCCTGGCCGACCTCGTCGTCGCCTGGCTCGACCCGAGGGTGAGGCTCGCATGACCGCTTCCGCTGCTGCTCCGACGGCCGCTTCTGCTGTGGTGGCTGCTCCCGCGCTGCGTGTGCGCGATCTGAGCGTGACGTTCACCGGCCCGCGCGGCGCCGTCACCGCCGCCGAGGGGATCACCTTCGACCTGGCACGTGGCGAAGTCCTCGGCCTGGTGGGGGAGTCGGGCTCCGGCAAGTCCACCGTGGGCCTCGCCGCGATGGGCCTGCACGACCCCGCGCGCACCCGGATCACCGGCAGCCTGGAGGTGGGCGGCACCCAGGTCGTCGGCGCCTTGGACGCGGAGTTGCGCGCGCTGCGCGGCTCCCGGGTGGCGATGGTGTTCCAGGACGCGCTCGCCGCCCTGTCCCCCTTCCACTCGGTGGGCGCGCAGCTCGCCGAGGCCTACCGCGTCCACCACAGGGGCGCGCCGCGCGCGGAGGCCAGGGACCGGGCGGTCGACATGCTGGAGCGGGTGGGGATCACCGCCGCCCGTGCCCGGGACTACCCGCACCAGTTCTCCGGCGGCATGCGCCAGCGCGTGATGATCGCGATGGCGCTGATCAACAGCCCGGACGTGCTCATCGCGGACGAGCCCACCACCGCGCTCGACGCCCGCGTGCAGCGCCAGGTGCTCGACCTGCTCGACGAACTGCGCCGCGAACACGGCACCGCCGTCGTCCTGGTCACCCACGACGTGGGCGTGGTGGCACACGCCACCGACCGGGTCCTGGTCATGCGCGACAGCATGCAACTGGAGCTGGCGTCGACCGAGAGAGTTCTCACCGCCCCCGAACACCCCTACACCCGCGCCCTGATCGGCGCGGCGCCCACGCTGAACACCGTCCCGGGCACCCGCCTCGCGACGGTCGACGAGCCGGAGCCCAAGCCGCGCACGGCGGCGCGCGCGGTCGTCGCGGACGCCCGTCCGCTTGCCGAAGTCACTGATCTGTACGTCGAGTTCGGCGGCGGCCGCACCTGGAGCGGGCGGCGCCGCGAGCCGACCCGCGCCGTCCGCGGCATCAGCCTGTCCGTGCGCGAGGGCGAGACCCTGGGCCTCGTCGGCGAGTCCGGCTCGGGCAAGTCCACCACCGCCCGGGTGCTGGCCGGGCTCCAGCGGCCCACCTCGGGCGAAGTCCGGTTCGAGGGGCGTGACATCTCCGGTGCGGCGGGGGACGCGGCGCTGCGCCGCGAGCTCAGCCGCCATGCGCAGCTCGTCTTCCAGGATCCGTACGCCTCACTGAATCCGCGCCGTACCGTCGAGCAGATCGTCACCACGCCGCTGCGCGTGCACACCCGGGCGGACGCGGCCGAGCGCCGCGAGCGGGCCGTGGAACTCCTGGAGCAAGTCGGCCTGTCCGCCGATCACTTGGAGCGCTACCCGCATGAGTTCTCCGGCGGCCAGCGCCAGCGCGTGGGCATCGCCCGCGCGCTCGCGCTGCGCCCCCGGCTGATCATCGCCGACGAGCCGGTGTCCGCACTCGACGTGTCCGTGCAGGCCCAGGTCCTCAACCTCCTGATGGACCTCCGCGACGAGCTGGGCCTCTCGCTGCTCTTCGTCTCGCACGATCTGGCCGTCGTACGGCACTTCTGCGACCGCGTCGCGGTGATGCGGCACGGCGAGATCGTCGAGACCGGCGACCGGGACGAGGTCTTCGACCGCCCGAGCGCCGCGTACACCCGCGAGTTGCTCGCGGCGACGGTGTGAGCCACCCGGTCCGGCGCCCCGCGGAGGGGGCGGGGCGCCGTACCGGGGCAACCCGTGTGTCGTGGCTCGCGGGGGTCAGAAGTTGAAGACCTGGCCCTGGCCCACCGTCATCGCGCACGGGTTGGCGAAGGTGTGCTCGTAGTTGACGCGTCGGCCTTCCCACACGCCCTGCGCCGTGACGACGATCGGGTTCCACTCCTTGGTGCAGACGGCGTTCGACGGCGCCTTGGTCACCTTGTCGAACTTGCCGCCCACCGCGCGCAGTTGGTCGCAGGCGCCGGGCGCGTCGGGGTGACTGCCGACGCCGGTGGAGGAACAGCCGAGGGTCACGGCCCGCTGGATGGAGGCGGTGGCGGCCTTGTCGCCGTAGCCGATGGTGAGCACCAGCTCGGAGGGCGCGTAGCCGCTCGCGGCCGGGGCCGCGGGCTTGACGGCCACGGGCGCGGGCGCGGCGGTGGCCGCGGTGGCCAGACCGCCGAGCGCCAGAGCCGCACCCAGCGCGATCCCCCCAGAGATGTACCGCATTTCGAACACTCCCTTGCTTGTCGTTACAGATAACGAACGGAACGACCGGAGTCTTGCTCAGGGCGACGCCGAAAGCACATCGGTCGCTGACTTTCAGTCGTTGGTTGAAAACTGTGTGTAGTGGCGTGAAGCAAGGGTCCCTCACGGTCGGTTGAGATGTGGTGCACCACGCGTGACCGGCGGGAAGGGGGGAATCGCGGGGAAGTTCCCGGATGGGCGGAATGTGGTGCGAAGGCCCGGGAAAGTGGGGTGGGTCACTCCGGTCGAGCCTTTCGGCGGGGGCGGGAATGGCCGGAACCGGAGCGTGGAAAAGATTTTGTGAATGCATTCACAAGCTCGCAAGGGTCTTTGGTCCTCCGGCGTTCGCGCAGGTGAGAGATCGTTTTCCGTGGATGTTCGCGCTGTCGGCAGGACCTTTGTCGTCGGACACGGAGATGTCAGTGGGATTGGACAGCCAATGTCACTGAGCTGGACACGAGGGATGTCACTAGGAACGTGGCGGCGCGGAGTCCGTGTCGGCGGCCGGTGACGGCTCGGAGAGCATCCGCAGGCTGTACGCGACGTTGTCGGGAAGGACGTCGACGATGTCGCCGCAGGTGACCATGTCGGCGGCGGCGAGGTTTTCGAGGGCTTGCCGCTGGGCGGCGTCGGCGGTGTCGATGCCGCCGTCGACCCAGACGCGCAGGAGGACCTCGGCCTCCACGGGCTGGATGGGGCCGCGAATGTCCGGGCGGGGGTTCTTCCTCCCGGCGATGGCTTCCACCTGATCGGGGCGCAGGACGTCGAGGCGCGGGGCGGCCGTGTACCCGTCAGGCGAGACGTGCCGCAGAACGAGTACACCGCCGGTGTCAGGGTGGGTGCGCGCGTGGTCGAGTGCGAGGTCGAGGCGGGGCCCCGACCAGGACAGGGCGAGGGCAATCTCGTCGGCCGTCAGCGGGTGCTCGGCGTGCGCGAGCGCGGTGATCAGGGTCAGCGTGTCCCGGGCGGCGCCGGGCCGTCGGCGGTTGAGGACTTCGCGCTGGCGGGGAAGCTCGAAGAGTTCGTCCGCTCCGGCGAGCAGGTCGCCCGGGTGGACGTCCAGGCGGCGGGCGAGGTCGAGCAGGACGCGGACGGGCAGGTCGGGAAGTTCTTCGAGGTCGAGCTGGTGCTCGTGGACGCCGAGGAGATCGGCGAGCTGCCAGGCAGTCATGCCGGCGGCGAGCAAGCGCCGCTTGAGGACGTGGGACTTCAGGACGGTGGCGTACTTGCGGCGGGCGTAGGGACCTTGGCGGCCAGGGCGGGCGTCGAAGCTGGTTCTGTTGCCGGTCACAGGCGGCTGCGGATGTCGTCGCTGAGGGCGGTGAGGTCGAGTCCGCGGTGGTGCATCCATCCGGCCTGCCGGGCGTCGTGGTCGTCCTCGTCGCCGTGGCGGCAGTGGGAGCGGTGGAGCCAGGCCGGGTTGAAGTGGATGCGGTAGCAGGTCCGCATGACTGCTTCGCGCAGACCGGGCTCGGGGCTCTTGCTGCCGGGGCTGTCGGGGTGGATGAACAGCGGGTCGGTATCGGCAGCGCCTTGGTGGCGGCGGTAGGCGAGGTGTGCGGCGATGAGCGGGGCGGCGTGCTCGGGCAGGGTGACGGGGTCTTCGGATTCGAGATGGAGGACCTGGAGCGCGTTGAGTTCGATGCTGGCGTGGCGGTGGGTCCTCCACCGCCAGGGGACGCGCAGGTAGCGGGTCTCCTCGGTGGTGTGCGGGCTGCCGGTGGGCGGGAGGTGGAGGGTGCTTCCGTCAGGGGCGGTGTTGCCGCAGGTGATCAGGCCGAGGCCAGTGGGTCCGTGGGAGAGGTGGACGGACAGGGCGGTGGCGGCGGCGTCCTCGATGGTGGCGGCGGTCCGGAGCTTGTCACAGACGCGGGCGGTGAGCTGGCTGAGGAGGCGGGTGGTAGGGCCTGCGCCGAGGGTTTCGTACTGCCAGCGCAGCAGGTAGCCGCGGAAGAAAAGGGCGGTCTGGATGCCGCGGAGCCGGGTGAGAGCGTGGGCCTGGTCGGGAGCGGGGCCGATGCGGTGGTCGCGGAGGTAGAAGGTGAGGCGGGCGGCGAGGGCGCGGGTGTGCCGTTCGCTGCCGGGGGTGTTGTGGTGGCCGGCCAGGCCGCGGCGGGTGAGCCACTGGTCGGCGAGGTGGACCTCGTGGTCGTAGACGGCGCGTACGGCGGTGAAGGTGTTGCCGGGCAGCTTCGCGCGGCAGTGGGCGAGGAAGACGGGGAAGTCCTGCATGGGCAGGGCGGGGCCGGTGCCTTCGGCCCACGGGATCTTCGCGTCGCTCTGTAGTCCGCCTGTGAGGACGCGGGAGGGCGGCGGGAGCTCGCGCATGAATGCGGGGAAGTCGATCGCGTCGAGGCGGTATCCGGCGTCGCGGAAGGCCCGCAGCGGGGCGGGGACGTACGCGTTGTCCTCGGTGGTCGGCCAGATCAGCCAGACGGTGCACAGGGCGCGGCGGCCGAGCTGGGCGAGGAGTTCCAGGGCTTCGCCGGGCAGGCGGTGGGCGCGGTCGATGACGAGGTGGCGGGTCTGGTCGGCGGACAGCTGGGCGGCGGCCTGGAGCCAGGCGTCGTCGGCGGGGGCGCGGTCGGCGAGGAGGGTGGAGGGGCTGCGGCCGGTGGCGGTGAGGATGTCGAGGACGAGGTCGCTGGTGCGGCCGCCGGGGGTGGGGCGTACGACGAGGCGGCCGGGGCCTTCGACGGCGGCCAGGCGGCGCACGATGCGGTGGTCGTCGTCCGCGTTGTGGACCATGACGAGCCGGGGTCCGGGGCGCCGGTCGCGGTTGAGTGCCGCGGGCTCGGCGGTGGCATCAGGCATGGACTCCGCCGCCGAGGAGGGTGAGGGCGTTGTCGATGACCTCGGTGTCGATGCGGGAGCGTCCGGCGTCCTGGCAGAGGCCGGCGGCGGTGTGGGTGAAGGCGGCCCAGTCGCGCATGGTGCCCTGTCCGTACAGTTCGTCGATCTGCCGCAGCAGTGCGGCGTCGGCGTCCTGGTAGATCGGGTGGTAGCCGCGCATCAGGTCGGGGACTTCGTCGGCGGCCAGCGGGCGGAAGGGCAGACGGCGAAAGACCCGGGAGCGGAGCATCGGCTCGCGGGAGAGGACCTCCCAGCAGCCGTCGCCGCCGACGTAGAGGAGGGCGAATTTCGTCTTCGGCTCGTCGTGGAGGTGGCGCAGCAGCTCGATGCAGTCGCTGTTGAGGCGCTGGGCTTCGTCGACGACGAGCAGGCGGCGGGGGTGGGCGAGCAGGTCCAGGAGTTTGGTGGTGATGTGGAACCGGTTGCGGCTGTTGGTGGTGCCGGTCAGGGCGGCCAGGAGCTGGTCGGCGACCAGGCGCATGGTGGGCCGGGCGGTGAAGGACAGGGTGCACACGGCGGGTCCGCCGCGGGCGGCCTGTTCCTCCAGGGCGGACTCGACCGCGTACGTCTTGCCGGTGCCGGCCGGGCCGTGGATCACGCCGGTGGCGTTGTTCTTCACGAGGTCGTCGACGACGCGGTGGGCGAGCTGGAAGGTGCCGGTCGGCAGCGTGGCAGCGCCGGTGAGGTCGGCGAAGTGCCGGGGCATTCAGCTCTCCTTCTTGTCGGTAGTGGTGAGTGGGGTGATGCCGAGCAGGGAGGTGGAGGAGCGGGCCCGCAGGGCGGCGTCCAGGGCCTGGCGGGAGGCGTTGCGGCCGGTCTTCTCGCTCACGAGCCGGGATTCGGTGGCCGCTGGACTATCGCCGGTCATCGGGGTGAGTTCGCGCCGCGCGCGGCGCGAGGCGCGGCGGCGTTCGCGGCCCAGGCGCTCGGTTTCGTCGCGTTGCTGCTGGCGGAAGGCTTCGGTCTGTTCGGGGGTGAGCTGGCCGGTCGGGGTTGCGGTGCACAGGTGTTTGCCCGTGAGGTAGACCTCGATCTGCCGGTCGTCGTGCGGCATGTAGCGGATCTCGACCACCTGGCCGCCGCGGCCCTGGATCTCGGGGGCGACGTAGTTGTGGCCCTGGAAGCGGATGCCGTCCTTGCCGATGATGCGTTCGGTGCTGGCCAGCAGCAGGTGCCGCAGCTTGTCCGCGCTGACCCGGGTGAGCGGCGCCTCGTCTTCCTCCCACGCCATCAGCGGCGTGCGGTTGTCCAGCATCCGGTGCGGGCGCTCGGTGTTGTACCAGCGCACCCAGAGCGCCAGGCGCTTCACGAAGTCCTCGATGCGCATCGGCCCGGTCCCGGTGTGCTCGGCGATCCGCAGGGCGGCCGGGCTGTCGTCGATGGGCCCGTACAGGCGCCCGGCGGCATCGCGGGGGCCGCCGGTGAAGCCGGGCAGGTGGGAGATCAGGGTCTGCTCGATGGTCAAGTTGACCCGCTCCACTTTCCCCTTCCGGTGGGGCTGGAAAGCGGGGAGCCGGTGCGAAACGACGGACAGCGCCGCGAGCACGTCGCGGATCGGCCCGGCGGCGAACTCCAGGCCACGGTCGATCCGTACGCGGTTGGGCACCGCCCCGAACGGCGAGACGTCCGGCTCGTGGACCAGGGCCATGCGCATCGCGGTCAGGACGGTGCCGGTGTGCGGGTAGATGGCCAGTGACCAGCCCAGCAGGGCGCGGGTGCCGTCGTCGACGATCGTGGTGATCCACGGGCAGACCGGTTTGCCTTTCGGTCGGCGGACCAGGATCGGCAGCTGCTTGTGGTCCATCTCCCAGACGCGGCCGCGGATCTCGTCCGGACGGCGCAGGTACACCGACTTGCTCCGGCGTCCGGCCTCGCCGACTTTCCACGCGGCGCGCTCGGCCGGGGTCATCTCCGTGTTGAAGGCCCGCGCCAGAGTGCGGCGGTCGACCGTCCGTGCCCCGGCCCAGCCCGTGGCCAGGAAGGCGGGTACCGGTGCCCCGGCCGTGGTGCCGTCACCGTCAAGGACAGCCGCGCGGGCCCGGTGCACGGCGGAGACGTTGCCCCGGTAGAACGCGTACGCCTCCCGGTCGGTGTCGGTCAGGGTGTAGCTCGGCCTGGCTTGGCGTTCGGCGGGCTTGTCGGTGCCGGCCGCGAGCCACCGCCAGACCGTGCGCGCGGTGATGTCCAGACCGGAGGCGACCAACTGGACGTGCTCGGCGGTCAGATCGCCGTCGTCGCGCAGCTGCGCGAGCCGGGTCACCGCCGCCATCCGTGCTTCCTCTGTCACCCTCCCCATGTCCGAAGTGTCACTGAGGTGTCCAACGATCAGCCGAACGTCCGGGCGTATCCACACGACCGGATGAACCGATGTCGAATCACCGCCGAGTGAGCCGCCAGTCCGCTAGCTCTCAGGCCGATTTCCCTCATCAATGGGTGTCGAGGGGTTCTTGAGGAGCCGGGGTTTTTGAGGGAGTTGTTGAGGGCCCTGGGACCTCTTTCGGTGATCCTCGGCCGATCCTCAGAAAACGAAGGTTTGTTGAGGGCACAGTGGTGTCGTGACGACCCTGACCGACGCGCACGGCGCCGACGGCGACCTCCTCGTCGCCTTCCCGCTCCACCAGACCGAGATCCGCATCGGGTACGCCCGGGTGTCCACCGGCGGGCAGAAGCTCGACCGGCAGCTCGACGCCCTCAACACGGCCCCCGGGTGCCGGCGCATCTTCGCCGACAAGAAGTCCGGCAAGACCGACCAGCGACCCGAACTTAAGGCGTGCCACGCCTTCCTCCAGAGCGGGGACACCCTCGTCGTCCCGAGCCTGGACCGCTACGGTCGCTCCCTCCAGGACCTGGTGAACATGGTCGCCGCGCTCCGCGAGCGCCAGATCGGCTTCACCTCACTGCACGAACGCCTCGACACCACCACCCCCGGCGGTCGCCTGATCTTCCATGTCTTCGCCGCGCTGGCGGAGTTCATCCGGGAGCTGATCGTGCAGGGCACGAACGAGGGCCTTGCCGCCGCGCGAGCCCGCGGCCGCGTCGGCGGCCGACCCACCGTGGTCAACGACGACCTGGTCCGCAAGGCCAAGGACATGCTGCCCAACCCGGAGAACAGCGTGGAGTCGATCGCGAAGATTCTCGGCGTCTCCGTCGGCACCCTCTACAACCACATCCCCGACCTCAAGGAGCTGCGCAGCTCCCACGTCCCCGCCCAGCTCACAACGGCAGGCTGACGTAGCCGGGGATGTTCGAGTTCACCAGCAGTGCTTGCGCGGAATCAGTCGAGCGGGCGGAACTGGCGATCGACTGTGTCAGTGATCCGGTGTAGGAACTGATCGCCTGCAGAGGGACCGTGCGGTCTTCCGCGATGAAGGCGGCAGTCGTCGCGATGCGGCTCAACACCTCCGCGTCCGCGTCCGCGAACCCGAAGGCAACAATGTTGGGACGTGCAACTAGTTGCATCATGCGTTCGTAGGCTGAGTCCCAGTCCGCAGCACGGTCCGTTGGCGCCCCGTCAGTCAGGAAGAACACAGTTGGACGGAAGACCCGGACTCCTTCTGCCTTGAACAGCGGGAGGTCCCTTGCGATGGCATCGTGCAACAAGGTGAATGCACCTGCGTAGTTCGACATCCCCTGCGCCGTAAGTGTCGGCACCTCCCGACGCAGGTCCTCGAGCGGTTGGACAAGCGCGGCTGTGCTGTTGAAGCTGATCACGGCCACTCTGATGAATTCGCCAAGGAGCGGATCGTGGTCGGCAAGGCGATAGACCTGGGCGATCGCGTCGTTGAGGGCCGCAATCGGCTCGCCAGCCATCGACGCAGATGTGTCACAAACAAGGTAGACGGGCAGTACAGAGCCCAGCAGCTCGGAAGACCGATTCACCGCCCCCTCCACATGGGCCAAGGCTCGATCCGCATCGATGATCTGGCCGAGAGCGTCGTCCATGGCATTGTCTGCACGGCGCAGGAGAACATCGAGCTCATCATCGCTGGTCATGCTTGCCTCCCATCTATCAGGAGCATCTGCTTGAGTTTCCTGCGGGCCAGAACCAGGCTCGCACGAACTGCCTCTGCGGTGACAGCCTCACCGGGTTGCCGAGAGTTGCTCAGAATTGATGCGATCTCGATGGGAGTGAAGCCGTCATACGTCCAGGCCATCACCTCTTGCTGTCGGGCTGGCAGCGAAGCCAACGCGGAGTAGACACGCTCGGCCTCCTCCTTGGCGTCGAGTTCTTCTTCGAAGTCGGGGCGGCCAGCCCAATGGCCACGCAAGGCCCGCCTCACGTCCTCTTTGGGGCGGGCCCGTAGAGCGTCCAGCTGACGCAGGGCTGTCGTACGGATCCATGTCGAAGGCTCGCGAATCGTCGGCCAGCACTTGAGTGCGGCGATGAAGGATTCCTGCATGGCATCGGCCGCGTCCTCCCACGTCGCGCTGCGGGCCTTACGCAGGAACAACAGCAGCCTGCGATGTTCAGCCTTGTAGAACACCGCAAAGTCCTGCGGGACGGACACTGGATTAGACAAATCCTCACTCCCGCCCGCCTCAGGAAGTCCCGCTTTGGCGACACGACGCTTTCAGCAACTCCATGGAGTCGGAGCGCAGGGACACCGTCTCGTCCTGACGGGCAGTGGTCAATATCGCCACAGCGGTAGCCCGACGCTCCCGTTCCTGAAGCAGCGCAACCCAGCAGGTCGTCAAACAGTCCACCCACCGCAGCACTCGACCTACGGTCATGACGGCCAACCCCAGCCAAAGCGACGTTACGGGGTCCACGGTGCCCTCCTCTCAACCCGACGATCGGGCCTTCAGAGGGTTAGAGGCACGAGAGCGCTTGAGCGTGAAGTCGCCACCGAGGCACTGACACCCGCGTGTCCAGACCACTGACGTTCTCGTGTCCAACGACAACCTTCTCCCTCCCGGGTCAGGGCTTTTTCGGAAGCTCCGTGTGGTGCTCCGGAGGTCGAATGGAGACGTCACCACAGAGGTCGCGAGAAGGAGTGCCTGCCATGGAGACCGAGGAGACACAGGCCGAGGAGATCCAGGCCGCAGAGGTCCAGGCCGAGGAGATGGTGGACGGGCTGGTCCGCAGGGCGCTCGGCGCGCTCCGCCGGTTCGAGTCCTACGAGCAGGAGCAGGTCGACCACATCGTCATGAAGGCCTCCCTCGCGGCGCTGAGCGCGCACGGGGAACTGGCCCGGCAGGCGGTCGAGGAGACCGGCCGCGGTCTCTTCGAGGACAAGGCCGTCAAGAACCTCTTCGCGTGCGAGCACGTCGTGAACGCGATGCGCGGACTGAGGACCACGGGCGTCATCTCCCGCGACGAGCTGAACGGCATCACCGAGATCGCCGAACCGGTCGGTGTCGTCTGCGCGATGACCCCGGTCACCAACCCCACGTCCACCACCGTCTTCAAGGCCCTCATCGCCCTGAAGACCCGCAACCCGATCGTCTTCGCCTTCCACCCCAGCGCCCAGAAGTGCTCGGCCGAGGCCGCCCGCGTCGTGCGCGACGCGGCGGTCGCGGCCGGGGCGCCCGAGGACTGCGTGCAGTGGATCGAGGAGCCTTCGATGGTGGCCACCGGCTTCCTCATGAACCACGAGGGCGTCTCCACCATCCTGGCGACCGGCGGCAACGCGATGGTCAGGGCCGCCTACTCCTGCGGCAAGCCCGCGCTCGGCGTCGGCGCCGGCAACGTACCCGCGTACATCGCCCGCAGCGCCAAGCTGAACCGCGCCGTGCACGACGTGGTGCTCTCCAAGGCCTTCGACAACGGCATGATCTGCGCCTCGGAGCAGGCGGTCATTCTCGACCGTGAGGTGTACGACGAGGGGATCGCCGAATTCCGGCGGCTCGGCGCGTACGTGGTGTCGGCGGCGGAGAAGACCAAGCTGGAGGAGTTCGTCTTCGGCACGACGGCGTTCGCCGCGAACTGCGCGGGCGCGAAGCTGAACGCGGCCGTCGTCGGCAAGTCCGCGCGGTGGATCGCCGAGCAGGCCGGGTTCGAGGTGCCCGAGAACACCCAGATCCTGCTCGCCGAGTGCGCGGAGGTCGGCGAGGGCGAGCCGCTGACCCGCGAGAAGCTCTCGCCCGTACTGGCCGCGCTGGAGGCGGAGTCGACGGAGCAGGGGCTCCAACTCGCCGCCCGGATGGTCGAGTTCCACGGCCTCGGGCACAGCGCCGCCATCCACACCGAGGACGAGGAGCTCGCGGAGGAGTTCGGCCGGCGTGTCAAGGCGGTCCGCGTCATCGTCAACGCGCCCTCGACCTTCGGCGGCATCGGCGACGTCTACAACGCCTTCCTGCCCTCACTCACCCTCGGCTGCGGTTCGTACGGACACAACTCGGTGTCGAACAACGTCTCCGCGGTCAACCTCGTCAACGTCAAGCGGATCGGACGGCGCAACACCAACATGCAGTGGTTCAAGGTCCCACCGAAGATCTACTTCGAGCGCAACTCGCTGCGCTACCTGGGCGAGATGGAGGGCATCGAGCGCGTCTCCCTCGTCACCGACCGGACGATGTCCGACCTCGGCTTCGTACGGAAGGTCACCGACATCCTTGCCGCCCGCGCGGAGCCGGTCACCGTGCAGATCATCGACGACGTCGAGCCCAACCCGGAACTCGCCACCGTGCGCGCGGGCGCCGCCCGGATGCGGGACTTCCGGCCGGACACGATCATCGGGCTCGGCGGCGGCTCGCCGATGGACGCGGCCAAGATCATGTGGCTGATGTACGAGCACCCGGAAGTTGAATTCGCCGACACCAAGGAGAAGTTCTTCGACATCAGGAAGCGGGCTTTCCGCTTCCCGGGCCTGGGGGAGAAGGCGCGCATGATCGCCATCCCGACGACCTCGGGCACGGGCTCGGAAGTCACCCCCTTCGCCGTCATCTCCGACCCCGAGGCCGCGCAGAAGTACCCGCTCGCCGACTACGCCCTCACCCCGAGCGTCGCCATCGTCGACCCGGTCCTGCCGCTGCGGCTGCCCCCGGCCGTCACCGCCGACTCCGGCTTCGACGCCCTGACCCACGCGACCGAGGCGTACGTCTCCGTGTACGCCAACGACTACACCGACGGCCTCTGCCTCCAGGCCATCAAGCTGATCTTCGAGAACCTGGAGCGGTGCGTGGTGAACGGGGCGGACGATCCCGAGGCGCGCGAGAAGATGCACAACGCCTCGACCGTCGCGGGCATGGCCTTCGCCAACGCCTTCCTCGGCCTGGTGCACGCCATGGCGCACACCCTCGGCAACACGTTCCACGTCCCGCACGGCCGCACCAACGCGCTGCTGCTGCCGCACGTCATTCGGCACAACGGCACCGTGTCCGGCAAGGCGACGCCCTGGCCGAAGGCCGAGGTGTACCGGGCGCCGGAGCGGTTCCAGGAGATCGCCCGCGTGTTGGGGCTCGCGGCGGCCACCCCGGAGGAGGGTGTCGAGTCCTACGCCCGCGCCGTGGAGGACCTGCGCGCCCGGTGCGGGATTCCTGCCTCCTTCCAGGGGGCGGGGGTCGATGAGGCCGCCTTCATCGAGGCGCTGCCTCAGCAGGCGTTGAATGCGTACGCGGATCAGTGTGCGCCTGCCAATCCGCGTACGCCGATGCTCTCCGAACTGGAGGGGTTGATGAGGTCGGCGTATTACGGGGCCCCGTAAGGGGCGCGGGGAACTGCGCGACCAGCCCCCGTCGGACCCGCAGGCGAAAGACTGCGGGTCCGAGCGGTGCCTCACCGCTTGGGCCAGTACCACAAGGGCTCGTCGAGGAGACTCTCTCGGCCTGCCACCGTTGTTTCGCCCGACTCCTTGACCAGTTCTATGGAGTTGACGTCCACTCGGTGGCGGCGGGCGCCCTTCGCCACCGCCTCCGCCAGTGGGTCGGCGTGGGTGACGAGGACGATCTGGGTGTCCTTGGTCGCGTGCAGGATCAGGTCCGCGAGGGGGCGCAGCAGGTCCGGGTGGAGGCTGGTCTCCGGTTCGTTCAGGACCAGGAGCGAGGGCGGCCGGGGCGTGAGCAGCGCGGCCGCCCACAGCAGATAGCGCAGCGTGCCGTCGGACAGCTCGGCGGCGCCGAGGGGGCGGGTCAGTCCCTGCTGGTGCAGCCGCACCTCGAACCGCCCGCCGTTGTCCTCGACCCGCACGCGTGTGCCCGGGAACGCGTCGTCCACGGCCGCGTCCAGGGCCGCGGTGTCGCCGATCTCGCGGATGGTCTGCAGGGCCGCCGCCAGGTCGGCGCCGTCGTGGCCGAGTACCGGGGTGCGGGTGCCGATGCGGGCCGCGCGGGCGGGGGCCTCGGCGTCCGTGCGGACGTGGTCGTAGAACCTCCAGGACCTGATCAGCTCGCGCAGTCTGAGCAGGTCCGGCGCGAGCTGCGGGTCGGCCAGCTCGCTCAGCATGCTGTCGTACGGCCTGATGCCCTGCGTACGGTGCCAGCCGCCGTCCGCCGTCCGCGTGCGCACCGCGGGGCCCGCGCGGTCGCAGAGCAGTGCGGCGGGGCGGAGCACCGGGCCCGCCCAGGTGCACTCCCGCTTGATCTCCGGGTCCAGGTTGAACATCGACGGGGCCGCGCCCTCTCCCGGCGTGGGCATGGGGTGCCCGAAGTCGACCGCGTATCCGAACTCGTCGCCCGCGAAGCCGAGGCGCATGCTTGTCGCTTCTGCCTTGGCCTTGCCGGCCCACAGCGCGGATTGCAGGCCGCCCTCGCGGGCCAGGGCGGCCACCGCGCCTCCCCTCGCGGAGTCCGCCAGCAGGCGTAGGGCCCGGTACAGGCTGGACTTTCCTGTGCCGTTGGCGCCTGTGATGACGTTCAGGCGGTCCAGGGGGACGGTCAGCTTGCGCAGGGAGCGGTAGTTTTCGACGGCGAGTGTGCGGATCATGTTCTTCAGGGTTGCAGGTGGGTCTGACACTCACGGGGCTGCGCCCCTGGCCCCCCTTGTCGGCGCTTCGCGCCTCGTCCTCAAACGCCGGACGGGCTGAATTACCCCGCCTCGCCGGAGAGGCCGGTGGCCGCGCGCCCGCGAGTCCTGCGCATCGCCACCAGCATGGTCACCGCCGTTCCCGCCACCGCCCACGCCGAAAGCACCAGGAGTGGGCCCGTTACCGCGTTGCCCTTGAAGTACGCGATGGAGCGGGCCACCCAGGTGCCCGCGCCGGGGGGCAGCGCCGGGCCGATCGCCTCCCAGAACGGGGGCAGCATCGGCAGCGGGAAGGCGCCGCCCGCGCTGGGGTTGCCCGCGACCACGATGACCAGTACGGCCAGGCCGATGCCGACCACGCCGGTGAGGGATTCCAGGGCGAGGGTGAACGCGCCGACCGCGAAGGTGACCAGGGCACCCAGGCCCCACAGGGCCATGATCGAGCCGGGCAGTGCGCCCAGGATCGGGCCGATGATGACCGCGCCGCCCAGGCCGCCCGCCAGGGAGAGCAGCGCCATGGAGCCGAGCCGGATCGCCGCGCGCTGTGGGTTGGCGGGTTTCGAGCCCGCGCTGATCGACATGATCGAGGCGCACAGGTAGCCGCCCACGCACCAGCCGACGACCAGGTAGAACGACGAGAGCCCGTTGAAGTCCTGGGACGAGGCGGCGGCCACGTCGACGGTCCGCACCGTGCGCTTCTGGGCGCCCTCGGCCCGGGTGGTGATCATCTCCAGGGCGTTGGCGAGGGCCTTGCCGCCGCCGGAGGCGACCAGGAGCGTGTCGTTGGTCCCGCGCGGGTCGACGATCAGGGCGCCGTCGATCTTCCGGTCCATGATCTGGCGGCGCGCCTCGACCTCGTTCTTGACCACACGCGGGTCGAGCGGATCACCGGGCAGCTTCGCCAGCTGGTCCTTGGTCTGTACGGCGGCCTCGCCGGGAGCGACGACTCCGAAGGCCACGTCCTTCGGCTTCGGGTTGTGCAGCGCTCCCACGTAGGAGGCGATGAACAGCAGCTGCAGGGCAAGCACGCCGATGACGAGCAGGGCTGCTCGCGGGGTGACGGCGCTCTTGAACTCGTCGGCGAAGGTCATGCCCCCACGCTCCGAGGCGGGCGGGGGTCACGCAGGCGGGGCGGGGCCGAATGGATGACGGGGAGGGAGGGGTGGTGTGTGAGGGGAGTCGGGGGAGGGAGTGGCGTCACGCGCAGGTATCGAACGTTGGTTCGAAACTTGGTCTATGGTGGAGGAGGGGACGAGCTAGCGGAAGGTTCAGGAGGTGCGTGTGCCCGGGTTCACGCATCTGCACACCGTCTCCGGGTTCTCCCTGCGGTACGGGGCCTCGCATCCGGAGCGGCTTGCCGAGCGCGCCTCGGAGCGGGGCATGGACGCGCTCGCGCTCACCGACAGGGACACCCTCGCGGGCACGGTCCGGTTCGCCAAGGCCTGCGAGAAGGAGGGGGTGCGGCCGCTGTTCGGGGCGGAGCTCGCGGTCGACCCGCCGGTGGCCCCGGACCGCGACGGACAGGGTGAGCGGAGTGCGCGGCGCCGGGCCCCGGTGCGCGGCGGTGCCTTCATCGACGAGTCGACCCCGCGCGTGACCTTCCTCGCCCGGGACGGCGCCACCGCCTGGGCCGAGCTGTGCCGCCTGGTCAGCGCCGCGCACCGCAGCGGTGACGGCCCGCCCGTGCTGCCCTGGGAGGACTGCCGCGGCGACGGCCTGACCGTGCTGCTCGGCCCCGCCTCCGACGTCGGCCGCGCGCTCGTCGCAGGGCGCCCCGACCGCGCCGCCCGCCTCCTGGCCCCCTGGCGCGAGCGGTACGGCGACGCGTTGCGCCTCGAAGCCGTCTGGCACGGCCGCACCGGCACCGGACCCGGCTCCCTGCGCCTGGCCGCCCGCACCGTCGGCTTCGCCGCCGAGCAGCGCCTGCGCCCCGTCCTCACCAACGCCGTCCGCTACGCCGACCCCGGCCAGGGCCCCGTCGCCGACGTCCTCGACGCCGCCCGCCGCCTCGTGCCCATCGACCCGTCGCGGCGGCTCGACAGCGGCGAGCGCTGGCTGAAGGACGAGGCCGCCATGCTGAGCGCCGCCGAGCGCGTCGTGGAGGCCGCGGGCTTCCGCCGTGACACCGCGTACCGCCTGCTCGAACAGACGCGGGCCACCGCCGCCGAGTGCCTGGTCGACCCCCGGGACGACATCGGCATCGGCTCCGTGCGCTTCCCCGAGCCGGGCCTTGTCGGCGCCGGCCGCCGCACCGCGCAGCGCGTCCTCGCCTCGCGGGCCGCGGCCGGCATGGTCCTGCGCGGCTACGACCGCGGCCCGGACGCCCGCGCGTACTGGGAGCGGGTCCACCACGAGCTGGACATCATCGCCCACCACGGATACGCCTCCTACTTCCTGACGGTCGCTCAAGTCGTGGACGACGTACGAGACTTGGGCATCCGGGTCGCGGCGCGCGGCTCCGGCGCCGGGTCCCTGGTCAACCACCTTCTCGGCATCGCGCACGCCGACCCGGTCGAGCACGGACTGCTCATGGAGCGGTTCCTGTCCACGCGGCGGCCCGTGCTCCCCGACATCGACATCGACGTGGAGTCCGCGCGCCGCCTGGAGGTCTACCGCGCGATCATCGGCCGGTTCGGCGAGGAGCGGGTGGCGACGGTCGCCATGCCGGAGACGTACCGCGTGCGGCACGCGATCCGCGACGTCGGCGCCGCCCTGTCCATGGACCCCGCCGACATCGACCGGATCGCCAAGGCCTTCCCGCACATCCGGGCCCGCGACGCGCGGGCGGCCATGGAAGAACTGCCCGAACTGCGCGAGGTCGCGGTCGACGCGGAGAAGCACGGCAGGCTCTGGGAGCTCGTCGAAGGGCTCGACGCGCTGCCCCGCGGCGTCGCCATGCACCCCTGCGGCGTGCTGCTCTCCGACGCCTCGCTGCTGCGGCGCACCCCCGTCATGCCCACCAGCGGCGAGGGCCTGCCGATGTCCCAGTTCGACAAGGAGGACGTCGAGGACCTCGGCCTGCTCAAGCTCGACGTCCTCGGCGTGCGGATGCAGTCGGCGATGGCGCACGCGGCCGCGGAGGTCGAGCGGGCCACGGGCACCCCGCTCGACCTGGACGCGATCCCACAGGGCGACTCGTCGACGTATCGACTGATCCGCTCCACCGAGACGCTCGGCTGCTTCCAGATCGAATCGCCGGGACAGCGCGACCTGGTGGGCCGGCTGCAGCCCGGGACCTTCCACGACCTGGTCGTGGACATCTCGCTGTTCCGTCCCGGGCCCGTCGCCGCCGACATGGTGCGGCCGTTCATCGAGGCCCGGCACGGCCGCGCGCCCATCCGCTACCCGCACCCCGACCTGGCGGAGCCGCTGAAGGAGACCTACGGAGTCGTCGTCTTCCACGAGCAGATCATCGACATCGTGCACCTCATGACCGGCTGCGGGCGCGACGAGGCCGACCGGGTGCGGCGCGGGCTCTCCGACCCCGAGTCGCAGGGGCGCATCCGCGTCTGGTTCGCGCAGGCGGCGGCCGCGAAGGGGTACTCGGCGGAGACGATCGCGCGCACCTGGGAGATCGTCGAGGCCTTCGGTTCGTACGGCTTCTGCAAGGCGCACGCCGTGGCCTTCGCCGTGCCGACGTACCAGTCCGCGTGGCTGAAGGCCCACCACCCGGCGGCCTTCTACGCCGGGCTGCTCACGCACGACCCCGGCATGTACCCCAAGCGGCTGCTGCTCGCGGACGCGCGGCGGCGCGGGGTGCCCGTGCTGCCCCTCGACGTGAACCGGTCCGCGGTCGCCCATCGCATCGAACTGGAGTCCGAATCGGGGGAGTGGGGCGTGCGGCTCGCGCTGTCCGACGTGCACGGCATCAGCGAGGCGGAGGCCGCGCGGGTCGCGGCCGGGCAGCCGTACGCCTCGCTCCTCGACTTCTGGGAGCGGGCCCGGCCGAGCCGTCCGCTCGCCTCCCGGCTCGCACAGGTCGGCGCACTCGACGCGTTCGGCGCCAACCGCCGTGACCTGCAACTGCACCTGACGGAGCTTCAGCGGGGTGCCCGGGGCGGGCGCGGCCCCCAACTCCCGCTCTCCGGCGGCCGGCAGACCGCCTCCGCCGGGCTGCCCGACCTCGACGACGCGGAGCGGCTCAGCGCCGAGCTCGGCGTGCTCTCCATGGACGCCTCCCGGAACCTGATGGACGACCACCACGCCTTCCTCGGCGAGCTGGGCGTCATCTCCGCGCGCCGCCTGCGCGCGGCGCGGCACGGTGACACGGTCCTGGTCGCGGGCGCCAAGGCGGCCACCCAGACCCCGCCGATCCGCTCCGGCAAGCGCGTCATCTTCAGCACCCTCGACGACGGCACCGGCCTGGTCGACCTGGCCTTCTTCGACGACAGCCACGACGCCTGCGCGCACACCGTCTTCCACTCCTGGCTGCTGCTCGTACGCGGCGTGGTGCAGCGGCGCGGGCCACGCAGCGTCAGCGTCGTCGGCTCGGCGGCCTGGAACCTCGCGGAGCTGGTGGAGCTGCGGCGCGAGGGCGGGCTCGACGCGGTGGCGCCGCGCTTGGCCGAGCCGGGGGAGGCCCCCGCCGGGGCCGCCCCCGTGAACGGGCGGCGCATCCGGATGGAGACCGGATGCGAGATGCATCCGTGGGCCGATCTCCAGCCGCCCGGTGAACGGGCCGCCACGGGGCGGAAGTTGTGGCACCAGAGTCCGGGGAGCGCGGGATGAGCACGTTGTACGTACGTTTCCTGACCCCGGGGGCCGAGAGGCCCGAGGGAGCTTCGGGGGTCGGGGGAGCCTCGGGGGAGGCCATGTTGCCCCAACTCCTCACCGTCGTCGGCGAGTTCACGCCCGTCGTCGAAGCGGTGCCGCCCGACGCCGCGTTCGCCGACGTGAGCGGGGCGCGGCGCTACTTCGGCCGGGACGCCACCGGGATCGCCGCCCTGATCCGGGTGCGGGCGCTCGCTCTGTACGGAGTCGACTGTGTGATCGGGGCCGGGCCCGGGCCGATGCTGGCACGGATGGCCGCGCGGGACGCCGCGCCCGGGGTGACCCGAGTGGTGCCCGGATCCCCGGACGCGGTCGCGGAGTTCCTCGACGGCAGGCCGGTCGCCGAGCTGCCCGGCGTCGGCCGCGCGGGCGCCCGCACCCTGTGCGAGTACGGGCTCGACACCGTCGGCAGGGTCGCCGCCGCGCCGCTGTCCACGCTGCAGCGGCTCGTCGGCGCACGGGCCGGGCGCGAGCTGTACGACAGGGCGCACGGCGTCGACCGGACCCGGGTCGCCCCGAACGCGGTCACCCGCTCCCTCGCCGTCGAACGACCCTTCCCGCGCGACGAGTTGGACCCGCACCGGCACCGGCGCGCCCTGCTCTCCGGCGCCGAGGAGCTGGGCGTACGGCTGCGCGGCGACGCCCAGGTGTGCCGCTCCCTGACGCTCACCGTGCGCTACGCCGACCGCTCCGTCACCACCCGCACCCGGGCGCTGCCCGAGCCGACCGCGCACGCCGCCGCGCTGACGGCCGCCGCCTACCGGATGTACGAGGCCCTCGGCCTCCAGCGCGCCCGGGTGCGCGCCCTCGCCCTGCGCGCCGAAGGCCTCGCCCCCGCCGCGCTCGCCGCCCGCCAGCTGACCTTCGACCCCGCCGACGAGAAGGCCCGCCGCATCGAGGCGGTGGCCGACCGGGCCCGGGAGAAGTTCGGCCCGGGGGCGATCGTGCCGGGGGCACTGGCGGGCGGGCCGGGGCCGCGATCCTCATCCCGCCCCCGGCTCGATCGTCGTCGTGCGGCCGGGCCCGCTCCCGACCCGGCCGGGCCCGCTCCCGACCCGGCCGGGCCCGCTCCCGGCCCGCACGGTACAAACAGCACCAGCCCTTCCCGCCCTCCGGCCGCCCTCTGAACGAAAGACCTCCGCCATGCCCGCGCAGCACCCCCGCACCCCGCGTGACCTCGCCGACCTCCCCTACGCCCACCGGCTCGAACCCTTCGAGGGGGAGCTGGAGCGGGAGGGGGACTACGAAGCCGTGCACTTCGACGGGTGCGACTTCGCGGAACTGGACGGCGGCAGCGCGGCGTTCGCCGAGTCGGCGTTCTCCTCGGTGACGTTCAACGGCGGGCGCTACCGCCGCGCCCGCTTCGACGACGTCTGGACGCACCAGGTCCGCTGGGTCGGCGCCGACCTCGCCGAGAGCCGCTGGACGGACTGCGAGTCCGGCGCCGGGCTGCTCGCCGGCGTGGAACTCTTCAGCGCGCAACTGCGCCGCGTGACGTTCCACCACTGCAAGTTCGACTCGGTCAACCTGCGCGTGGCCGCGCTGCGGGACGTCGCCTTCGTGGACTGCCTGCTGCGGGACGTGGACTTCGGCGGGGCGGCGCTCACCCAGGTCTCCTTTCCCGGCTCGACCCTCGACCGGGTCCGCTTCGACGACGTCAAGGCCGACCGCGCCGACCTGAGCGAGGCGGCGGCCCTCGGCATCGCCTCCGGCCTGGAAGCGATGCGCGGGGTGACGATCAGCCCCCTCCAACTCCTTGAGCTGGCACCGGCGTTGGCGGGCGTCGTCGGGCTGAAGGTGCGGGAGGGATGAGGTAGCGGGAGGGATGACATGTCCGACGTGCGGGCGACGCTGCCAGTGATCACTGGAAGTTTTACTCACACGTAACTTCACACTTCTACTACTGGCGCGTAATTTAGCGTGAACGTGTCAACTCCGTGATCCGGGTCACAGGGCGGCAGCGTCGACCTCGTGCCGCCCCAGCCATCGCAACTCCCTTGAGCCGCAAGGAGATCACCCGATGCTGCCCTGGAGACGAGCGCTGCGCGCGCTCACCGCCGCCCTGATCGTCGCGGGCGCCGCCACGCTCACCCCCACCGCCACGGCCGCCGAACCCCGTATCGCCACCACGTCCGAGGCGCCTGCAGCGCCTTCTTCGAGTGGCTGGAACGACTACGGCTGCAAGCCGTCCGCAGCCCACCCCCGCCCCGTCGTCCTCGTGCACGGAACCTTCGGCAACTCCGTCGACAACTGGCTCGTCCTCGGGCCCTACTTGGTCAAGCGGGGCTACTGCGTCTTCTCCCTCGACTACGGCCAACTGCCGCACGTGCCCTTCTTCCACGGCATCGGCCCGATCGACAAGTCGGCCGAGCAGTTGGACGGTTACGTCGACAAGGTGCTGAACGCGACCGGCGCCAAGGAGGTCGACCTCGTCGGGCACTCGCAGGGCGGCCTGATGCCCCGTCACTACCTGAAGTTCCTCGGCGGCGCCGACAAGGTGAACGCCCTCGTGGGTCTCGCCCCCGACAACCACGGCACGACGCTGCTCGGCCTGACCAAGCTGCTGCCGTTCTTCCCCGGCATCGAGGACCTGCTCACCACGGCGACCCCCGCCCTGGCCGACCAGATCGCCGGCTCCCCGTTCCTGACCAGGCTGAACGCGGGCGGCGACACCGTGCCCGGCGTGCGCTACACCGTCATCTCCACCAAGTACGACCAGGTCGTCACCCCGTACCGCTCGCAATTCCTGAACGGCCCGAACGTACGCAATGTCGTCGTGCAGGACCTCTGCCCGGTGAACCTCGCCGAGCACGTCGCCATCGGCACCCTGGACCGCGTCGCCCACCACGAGGTGGCCAACGCGCTGGACCCGGCACACGCGACGCCGAGCACTTGTCTGTCGTAGGCGTCGCACACGTGGCGGACGGCGGGCAGGCCGCCGCCTCCCCGAACCCCCGGGGGAGGCGACGGCGCTCAACCGCCCTCAGCGGCCGCCGGTGTTCGCGCGGCGGCGGGCCGTCGCGAACATCGCGGCCGCGCCGACCGCGAGCGTCGCCGCGCCACCGATCGCGATGTACGCGGTGTTGCTGTCGCCGCCGGTCTCGGCGAGGTTCTCGTCGGCGGCGACGGGCTTGCCCGCGGCGCCCTTCACCTCGGGCTTGTTCCCGGACCCGCCGGGCGCGGCCGCCGCGTCGTCCCCGGAGTCCCCGGTGTCCGCGGCGCCCTTGGCGGGCTCGGCCTCCGTGACCTTCGGCCCGGTCTTCGCGTCGCTGTCGCCGTGGCCGCGGTGCTCCACGGACGACTTGTCCGCGCCGTCGGCTATGTCCTTCTCGGAGGGCGCGGAGGCGGCGGGCGCGGCGGCCCCGGCGCCCGAACCGCCGCTGCCCTTGCCGCCGAACACCACGTCGGAGCAGGTGTAGAAGGCCTCGGGGGAGTCGGAGCGCTGCCAGATCGAGTAGACCAGGTGGCGGCCGGACTTGGCGGGCACCTTGCCCTGGAAGACGTAACTGCCGTTCTCCAGCTTCGGGTCGGTGACCTTCGCGAAGGGCCGCGCCTCCAGGTCCGACCACTTCAGGGGCTTCGTCGGGTCGTACGAGTCCTTGGTGACGTACAGCTCGAAGGAGCCCCGGTGCGGGGCGGTGGCCCGGTACTTGAAGGTGTGGTCACCGGCGGCGAGCTTGGAGGAGGGCCAGTCGGCGCGCGGCAGGTCGAGCCCCTTGTACTTGTCGTTCCCGGCGCTGCACAGCTTCCCGTCCGGGATGATCTCCTTCGACTTGCCCGCGGCGTTGGCGATGTTGACGCCGTTCCAGTCGTACAGGGCCTGCGTCCCGCCGGCCGCCACAAGTGCCTTGCACGCGGCCGACTTCGGCGCCTCGGGCCCCTCCTGGAAGCAGGCGGACACCCGGCTCACCGGGTCCGTCATCGACCCGTGCGCGGCGGCGGGCACCGCGGCGAACACGGTCAGGGCGAGCGGCACGACACCCGCGGTGGCGATGGCGGCGACCTTGCGAGCAGCAGTCATGGGGGGATCTCTCCTAGGGCGGTGTTCAGGTGGGGGCAAGCGGGACCCGAGCCCCGCGGCGATCAGCAAGCTAGCCCCTGCGCACCCCGAAATCCCCTGCTGGGAACGGCCGACGGCGATCCTTATGCTCGCGTTAAGGACCCCCTCAGCCTGCCCTCAGGTCAGCTCACCCCACCCACCGGTACCGCCGCTCGGGCCGTCCCGCCCCGCCGTACCGCAGCGTCACCTGCGCCCGGCCCGTGTCCGCGAAGTACTCCAGGTAGCGGCGGGCGCTGACGCGGGAGAGGTTGCCTTCCTGGGCGCATTCGGTGGCGGAGAGGCCGGTGGGGTGGGCGCGGAGGGTGTGTTCGACGAGGTCGGCGGTGTGGGGGGCCAGGCCCTTGGGGAGTTCGCGGGAGCCGGGCGGGCGGGGGCCGAAGATCTGGTCGACGTCCTCCTGGCGGGCCTCGGCGAGGCCGTCGAGGCGGGCGCGCAGGGCCGCGACGTGCCGCAACTGCTCCTGCAGGGCCGCCTGGTTGAAGGGCTTGATGAGGTAGTGCAGGGCACCGGCGCGCAGCGCGGCACGGATCACCTCCGCGTCCCGCGCGGCCGTGATGAACAGGACGTCCACCGGCGCCCGGCCGGGGTCCCGCTCCTCCGCCGCCCTCAGCTCCCGCAGCACCGCGATGCCGTCCATGTCCGGCAGGTACACGTCGAGCAGCACCAGGTCGGGCCGCAGCCGCTCCGCCGCGCGCAGCGCCTCACCCCCGCTGTGCGCCACGCCCGCCACCGTGCATCCGGCCACCGAGGCCACGTAACGGCCGTGCAGCTTGGCCACCATGAAGTCGTCGTCGACGACCAGCACCCTCGTCATCGCGCGGCCCCCTCGGCCCTCGTCGTCGCCGCAGGTTACGAGCGCGACCACAAGGACCACAACGTCCGTTGATTCCGGAAGAGAGACAGCTTCTTAACGCGTGGGCAACATGTGGGCCACCTCACACATGTATCCGGTCAGACAGGTGGTGGCACCCCGTGCGACTCCGTACCCCCAGGCGACTACGCGTCCCCCTCGCCCTGCTCGGGTCCGCGCTGCTCGTCCTTGTGGGCCCGCCGCTGCTCACCACGGGCAGCGGCGACGACACCGGCACGAAGATCCCCGGCCTGCGCCTCATGGTCCCCAACACCCCCGGCGGCGGCTACGACATCACCGCCCGCACCGCCGCCAAGAACGCCGAGGACGCCGGACTCACCCACAACATCGAGGTGTTCAACCTGCCCGGCGCCGGCGGCACCGTCGGCCTCAGCCGCCTCGTGGGCGAGCACGGCAACGGCAAGCTCGCGATGTCCATGGGCCTCGGCGTAGTGGGCGCCGCCCGCTCCAACGACGCCCCCAAGACCCTCGCCGACACCACCCCGATCGCCCGCCTCACCGAGGAGCAGGACGTCGTCGTGGTGTCGAAGGACTCCCCGTACAAGACCATCGGGCAGCTCATCGACGCCTGGAAGGAGAAGCCCGGCAAGATGCCCGTCGGCGGCGGCTCCTCGCCCGGCGGGCCCGACCACATCGCCCCCATGCTGATGGCCCGCGCCGCGGGCATCCCGCCCAAGGACGTCAACTACATCCCCTTCGACGGCGGCGGCGAACTCCTCGCCTCCATCCTCGGCAGCAAGGTCGCCTTCGGCGTCTCGGGCGTCGGCGAGTACCTGGACCAGATCAAGTCCGGCGAACTGCGGCTGCTCGCCGTCACCGGACCCAAGCGGGTCAAGGGCCTCGAAGGCCCGACGCTCAAGGAGTCCGGCTACGACGTGAACTTCACCAACTGGCGCGGCATCGTCGCGCCCCCCGGACTCTCCGACGCCGAACGCGACAAGCTCACCAGCCTGATCCGCAAGCTCCACGCCTCGCCCGAGTGGCGCGAGTCCCTGAAGAAGAACGGCTGGGACGACGCCTTCCTCACCGGCGGCAAGTTCGGCGACTTCCTGGACGCCCAGGACAAACGCGTCGTATCCGTACTGAAGGAGCTGGGGCTGTGACGACCACCGAGCCCATCGGGCCCGCCGAGCCCAGTGACCCCACCGGACGTACCGAAGAAGCCCCAGGGCCCCGCGACCGGCGGACCTGGCTGCGCGAGCACTCCGAACTCGGCGTCTGCGTCATGCTGCTCGCCCTCGGCGTCGTCGTGCTCACCGACGCCCTCACCATGGACGTCGCGATCGCCCAGCGCGGACCGATCGGGCCGAAGACCGTCCCGATCGCCGTCGGCATCGGCCTGCTCGCCGTCTCCGTCCTGCTCGCCGTCGACGTGCTGCGCGGCGGCCGCGGCGAGGCCGAGGGCGGCGAGGACATCGACCTGTCCGAACCCGCCGACTGGCGCACCGTGCTGCTGCTCGCCGGCGTCTTCCTCGCCACCGCGGTCCTCATCGAACCGGTCGGCTTCCCCGTCGCGGGCGCCCTGCTCTTCTGGGGCGCCGCCTACGCCCTCGGCAGCCGCGCGATCCACCGCGACCCGCTCATCGCGGCCGGGCTCTCCCTGGTCACGTACGCCGTCTTCAACAATCTGCTCGGAGTGCCGCTGCCCGGCGGCCCCCTGATGGGAGTGCTGTGACATGAACGCCTTCAGCTCCCTGATGGACGGGTTCGGTACGGCCCTCACGCCCATCAATCTCCTCTGGGCCGCCGTCGGCGTCCTCCTCGGCACGGCGATCGGCGTGCTGCCCGGCATCGGCCCCGCGATGGCCGTCGCGCTGCTGCTGCCGGTGACGTACGGGCTCGAACCCACCGGCGCGTTCATCATGTTCGCGGGCATCTACTACGGCGCGATGTTCGGCGGCTCCACGACCTCGATCCTCCTCAACACACCCGGCGAGAGCGCCGCGGTCGTGGCCGCCATGGAGGGCAACCCGATGGCCAAGTCGGGGCGCGGCGCGCAAGCCCTCGCGGCCGCGGCCATCGGCCACTTCGCGGGCGGCATGATCGGCACGATCCTGCTCGTGGCGCTCGCCCCGAAGGTCGCCGACCTGGCCGTGGACATCGGTGCCCCCGACTACTTCGCCATCATGGTCCTCGCCTTCATCGCGGTGACCTCGGTCCTCGGCTCCTCTCGTATACGGGGGTTGGCGTCCCTGTTGATCGGCCTCACCCTCGGCCTGGTCGGCCTGGACCAGATGACCGGCCAGCAGCGCCTCACCTTCGGCTCGCTCCAACTCGCCGACGGCATCGACGTGGTGATCGTCGCCGTGGGACTCTTCGCGATCGGCGAGGCCCTGTGGGTGGCCGCCCATCTGCGGCGCACCAGCGGGCAGGCGATCCCCGTCGGCCGCCCCTGGCTCGGCAAGAAGGACGTCAGGCGCACCTGGAAGTCCTGGCTGCGCGGCCCGCTCATCGGCTTCCCGTTCGGCGCGATCCCCGCGGGCGGCGCGGAGATTCCGACCTTCCTCTCGTACGTCGCCGAGAAGCGCCTTTCCAAGCACAAGGAGGAGTGGGGCAAGGGAGCCATCGAGGGCGTCGCGGGCCCCGAGTCCGCCTCCTCCGCGTCGGCGGCGGGAACCCTCGTCTCGATGCTCACCCTCGGCCTGCCCACGACCGCCGTCGCCGCCGTCATGCTGGCCGCCTTCCAGCAGTACGGCATCCAGCCCGGCCCACTTCTCTTCGAGCGCGAATCGGAGCTGGTGTGGGGCCTGATCGCGTCCCTGTTCGTGGGCATGGTGCTTCTCCTGGCCCTCAACCTGCCCCTCGCCCCCGTCTGGGCGAAACTCCTGCGCATCCCGCGCCCCTACCTCTACGCGGGCATCCTCTTCTTCGCGGCCGTCGGCGCGTACGCGGTCGGCGGCGAGGCACTCGACCTGGTCATCCTGCTGGTCATCGGCCTGATCGGGTTCGGCATGCGGCGCTATGGACTGCCCGTGCTGCCCGCCGTCATCGGGGTCATCCTCGGCCCCAACGCCGAGCAACAGCTGCGCCGCGCCCTGCAGATCAGCGACGGCAGCGTCAGCGGCCTGGTGGACACGCCGTTCTCGGTGTCCGTGTACGCCGTGGTCGCGCTGATCGTGCTGTGGCCGCTGCTGCGGAAACTGGGGCGCGGGGTGCTGAAGTCGCGCCGTAGCGTGGAGAAATGACCCACAAGATCGCCGAAAGCACACCCGGCAATGTGATCCGCCCGGCCGAAGCCGCCGACGTGCCCGCCGTGAAGGCGGTCACCGACGCGGCGTACCACCACTACATCGCCCGCATAGGCCGCGTCCCCGCCCCCATGGAGTCCAACCACGCGCAGAACGTGGCGATGGGGCGGGTGTACGTCGCCGGGGACGCGGAGGGCGCGGTCGTCGGCCTGGTGGTGGTGTACGCCAACGACGACCACCTCTACCTGGACAACATCGCCGTCCACCCCGACGCGGCCGGCAAGGGCCTAGGCGGCCGCCTGCTGGCCTTCGTCGACGCGCACGCGCGCGCCCTGGCGCTGCCCGAGATCCGGCTCTACACCAACGCGATGATGTGGGAGAACCAGAAGATCTATCCCCGGTACGGATACGAATTCGTGGAGCGGCGCGTAGAGGGGATCTACGACCGCTTCCACTACCGCAAGCGGCTCACGGGCTGACGCGGGCGCGGCCGCCCTGGGGCTACTCGGTGGGCCACCAGACGCGCTGGACGTCTCTGCGGACCTCGGGCCGCTCCCGGGCCCGGCGGTCGGCGCCCTCGGGGCCCTCGAGGGCCTCGCGGTTCTCCCGCGCCCGGCGGGTTGTGGACTTCACGACGGTCTTGTGCACGGTCACTCGGCGCATGACGGCCTCCCTGCCTACCCGTCCTGCCGTACCCACCTAACAGCTCGGTGACACGGCGGTAGACCAGTCCGGGGAGCGTTTCTCATCGCGGGCCGATTGTCAGTGGCGGGTGTCACGATCGGCGCATGACGTTTGACGTGGGGACTTGTGAGGGCGACGACGGCTCGGCCATCGACTGGGACGCGCAGGCCGCGGATTTCGACGAGGAGCCGGACCACGGCCTGCGGGACCCCCAGGTGCGCGCGGCCTGGGCGACCCGCCTCACCGACTGGCTCCCGCCCGAGCCGGGCGACGTCCTGGACGTGGGCTGCGGCACGGGCAGCCTGTCACTGCTCGCGTCCGAGCGGGGGCACCGCGTGACGGCGGTCGACCTCTCCACGGAGATGGCGGCGCGGGCACGCGCGAAGCTCGCGGGGCACGACGCCCGGATCCTGGTGGGCGACGCGGCCCGCCCACCCGTGGGCGACTCCCGCTTCGACGCGATCCTGTCCCGCCACGTCCTGTGGATGCTCCCGGACCCGGAGGCGACCCTGCGCCACTGGCACGCACTCCTGCGCCCCGGCGGCCGCCTGATCCTCATAGAGGGCGTCTGGGGCACGGTGAGCCCCGTGGGCATCCCGGCCACCGACCTCGTACGGGCACTGACCCCCTTGGTCCCGCACACCCACGCGGAGCGGCTGTCGGGGGACGCGCGGCTGTGGGGGAGGGCGGTGGAGGACGAGCGGTACGCGGTGGTCGCGGTGAAGGCGGCCGAGGGCTGACGCCCACAGGGGACGGGGTTCCTGGGGGCCGGCCTTCAGGAACCGCTCCTCAAGCACCGGAGGAGCTGTCTTCCCCACCCACTTCAGTTGTCAGGGCGGGTGGGTGGGGGAAAGCCCGTCCGGCGATCGAGGACGAGGCCGGAGGCCGATGAGGCTGTCGTCAGAGGCCGGTTCGGGGGAAGGAGTCGCCTGCCTTCGCCAGGGCTTCCAGGTCGTCCAGGGCCTGGAGGGCCGCGGCTGCTGCGGCAGGGTCTGCTGTCGGCAGCGTGCTCTCAGTGAACTCGTCCTCGTCGAGGCGGAGGATGGTGGTGCGGTCGGCGGAGCACCACAGGTCGAGGTCCAGGTCCTCGATGGTGAGGACGGTGGATTCGACGGTGGCGGGGCGGGTGACGTCGCAGTACCAGCCCTTGAGGGTGCCGCCGGCGGCGTAGACCTCCTTGACGGCGTACCAGCGGTCCCGCCAGAAGTGCTCGACGAACACGTCGCCCGGCTCGAAGCGTACGAAGCCGAAGTCCCGTACGCCCGCGCCCGCCCAGGGCGCGCGGACCGTGACGCGGGTGCCGTCGTCCGCGAGGAGACGCGCCGGGTAGCGGATCTTCGTGCGGCCCGCCTTGCGGAGGACGACCTCCACGTCGGGCGCCCCGACCGCGCCGGACGCCTCAACCGAGGGTGCGGACATGACGTACCTCCGTGTCACAGATTTCGTAGCCGAAGTATTTGTTGATCGCGAGCATCGGGCCGTTCCCCGCGTCGTTGCCGGTGAACGCCTCCGTGAAGCCGGCGGCGCGCGCCCGGTGCAGCGAGTCGTTCTTGGCGAGCTTGGCGAGACCGCGCCCGCGGTGGGCGCGGGCCGTCCCCGTCATGCCGCTGGAGTAGCGCGACGCGTCGTCGGTGCGGGCCATGCTGAACGCGGCGGGACGGCCGTCCACCACGGCGACGGTCGTCAGCTCCTGGTTCATCAGGGGGTGGTGCCAGGTCTCCGCGAGCCAGTGCTCGTAGTCGGTGAACTCGGCGGCCACGTCGCTCGGTTCGTCCGCGACCGTCTCCGCGTCCAGGTCGAAGAACGGACGGGGATCGGCGGCGAAGTCGGCGCCGGTGCGCAGCTCGACACCGGCCGGCAGCGGCGGGCGGGGCGGCAGCTCGCCGTTCGCCAGGTCCAGGCGGAGGAAGTGCGCGGAGCGGCTCGCGCGAAAGCCCCGGCGGGCGGCGAACGCGCGGTTCTCCGGGGTGTCGAGGACCCACGAGTACAGGGTCGTCGCGCCCTTGCCCGCCAGATACTCCTCCGCCGTGCGCAGCAGCAGCGAGCCCGCGCCGAGGCCGCGGCGGCCCGGGTGGACGTAGATGTTGGCGGAGCCCTGGCCGGGCTCCGGGCTGTCGTACGCGATGCTCGTCTGCGCCGTGCCGATCACCTCGCCGCCGCTCTCCGCGACCAACTGGAGGTAGTGCGCGTCGGGATGGGCGTGCGCCGCGTCGAACGCCACGGAGGCGGACGTGGACAGCATCGCGGGCAGGCAGGCGCGGCGGACCGCGGCGAACGCCGTGGTGTCCGCAGGGTCGGTGGGGCGCAGGGCGCGGACCAGCACTTCCGTCATGGTGCGGACGGTACGCGTCGTGCGCGGCGGGTCGCCTCTCCTTTTTCCCCGGCGGGGTGCGGGACAATCGCCGCGTGACGTTGAAGATCGTGATCGATGAGGGTGCGGAGGGCCGGGCCGTGCCCGCGCCCTACGAGCAGGTGCGGGCGCAGATCGCCGAGCAGGCGCGGGGCGGGGGGCTGCCGGTCGGGTACAAGCTGCCCACCGTGCGGGGGCTCGCCGAGGGGCTGGGGCTCGCCGCGAACACCGTCGCCAAGGCGTACCGGGCGCTCGAGGAGGACGGGGTGATCGAGACGCGGGGGCGGAACGGGACGTTCGTGGCCGCGGCGGGGGACGCGGCCACGCGGGGCGCGGCGGGGGCGGCGCAGGCCTACGCCGAGCGCGTCCGCCGCCTCGGCCTCTCGGAGGAGGCCGCGACGGCGGCGGTCCGGGACGCGCTGCGCGCGGCGTACGGGGCGGCGGGCTGAGGGCAGGCCTCCCCGGCGTTTCCCGTCGGCGGACTAGAGGTACAGGCCCGCGTCGGCGCCGTCCCGGGCCGACGGCAGGGACGTCGGGGTGGAACCCCGGCGCAACGCGTACAGCTCCGCAAGGGTCGCGCCCTCGCGCGGGACGCCCTCGGGCGTGCCGAGCCAGTTGACGGACTCCGTGACGGTGAGGGGCCCGACCTCGATGCGGGCCAGGCAGCGGCCGGGACGCACCACGGCGGGGTGGAGCCGCTCCAGGTCCTCGTTGGTGGTGACACCGACGAGGACGTTGCGGCCCTGCCCGAGCAACCCGTCCGTGAGGTTGAGAAGCCGCGAGAGGGCCTGGCCCGCAGTGTGCTTGGCCTCGCCGCGGATCAACTCGTCGCAGTCCTCCAGGAGCAGCAGCCGCCAGCGGCCCTTCGCCGTGCCGTCGTCCTCCCCGATGGCGATGTCCATCAGATAGCCGACGTCGGTGAACAACCGCTCCGGGTCGAGGACGCAGTCCACCTGACACCAGTCCCGCCACGACCGCGCGAGCGTCCGCAGAGCCGAGGTCTTGCCGGTGCCCGGCGGCCCGTGCAGCAGGAGAAGGCGCCCGGAGATGTCCTCCGGGGTGGTCTTCATCAGCGTGTCCATCGCGTCGGCCACCGGCGCGGTGTAGTTCTCCCGCACCTCGTCCCACGTACCCGCGGAGATCTGCCGCGTCGTACGGTGCGGCCCGCGCCGCGGCGAGACGTACCAGAACCCCATCGTGACGTTCTCCGGCTGCGGCTCGGGCTCGTCCTGCGCCCCGTCGGTGGCCTGTTTCAGGACCTCCTCGGCGAGCTCCGCGGTGGTGGCGGTGACCGTGACGTCCGCCCCGCGGTTCCAGCGGGAGACGAGCAGCGTCCACCCCTCGCCCTCGGCGAGCGTGGCGCTGCGGTCGTCGTCGCGGGCGGCACGGAGCACCGTCGCGTCCGGCGGGAGCAGCGCGGAGCCGGGCTTGACGCGGTCGATGTTGGCGCTGTGCGAGAACGGCTGCTCGCCGGTGGCGAAGCGGCCGAGGAACAGCGCGTCCACGACGTCGGACGGGGAGTCGCTGTCGTCGACGTTGAGCCGGATCGGCAGGGCGTCCTGAGGGTTCGCAGACATGCCGCCATGATCCGACACGCATACGCCCTCGTGCACGCGGTTTCCCCAGTGCGCCGCGCCGCGCCACCCCACCCGCCGATACCGGACGGTCCTGCGGAACCCCTCCGACCGCCGTGGCACGCGGATACGCTTGCCGGTGATGGGACGTCATGGGTGGAGCGCGGAGACACGGCGGTGGCGTCTCACCGCCCTCATCGGCGTGGGCCTGACCGCCCTGGCCCTGGTCGTCACCGTCCTCACCCTGCCCGGCAAGGACGGCGGCAGCACCGCGGGCACGACCCCGGACGGCGACAAGGTGCACGGCACCCCCGCGCGCCCGCCCGGCGCCCCGGACCCGCGCGTCGGCTGGGGCTTCACCCACACGCAGTACAGCGCCGACGCGGGTGAGCCGGCGGCCGTCGAGCGCGCCGAAAGCCTCCTGAGGGACCAGCCGCGCCCGCTGCCGCAGATACAGCACATCATGGGCTGGGGCGCGGGCAACCCCGAGCCGGTCAAGGGGCGCTACGACTTCGGGGCGATGGACGGGCGCATGGACCTGATCCGCGCCACCAAGGGCACCCCGGTCGTCACCCTGTGCTGCGCCCCGGACTGGATGAAGGGCGGCAAGTCCGGCTCCGACAACACCAACTGGAGCCAGGCCTCCCTGGAGACCGCGCCCCGCCCCGAGCACTTCGACGACTACGCCGCCCTGGCCGCGACGGTCGCCAAGCGCTACCCGGACGTACGGCACTTCATCGTCTGGAACGAGTTCAAGGGCTTCTGGAACACCACCGAGCGCCGCTGGGACTACGAGGGCTACACCCGGCTCTACAACCTCGTGTACAAGGCCCTGAAGAAGGTCGACGAGAAAATCCAGGTCGGCGGGCCCTACCTCGTCATGGACAGCCTCGACCCGCGCCAGACCGAGAACGCCTCGAAGACCCTCAGCGGCCCCTGGGGCCGCCTGGACCAGCGCCCCCTCGACGCCTTCGACTACTGGAACAAGAACAAGGACGGCGCCGACTTCGTGGTCGTCGACGGCGCCAGCTACACCGAGGACGACGAGCTGCTGCCCGACGAGTTCCGCGCCACCGACAAGTTCACCGCCGTCGGCCGCTGGCTGCGCGAGCGGACCGGCGGCCTGCCGCTGTGGTGGGCCGAGTACTACGTGGAGCCGGGCGACAGCCAGGACAACCGCGACGACTGGTCCGAGGCGCACCGCGTCGCCGTGCACGCCTCCGGCCTGATGGCGATGGCCCGCGGCGGCGCGACCAGCGGGTTCTACTGGAACCCGCAGAAGCGCGGCGAGAAGGGCGAGAAGTGCGCGGGCTGCCTGTGGAGCCCGACGCAGACCGCCGGCGGCGGCCGCGAACGGCCCATGCTGCGCCTGCTCGCCCGCTTCGCCGACGCCTTCCCGCCCGGCACCCGGTACGAGAAGGTGTCCGTCGCCGACGACGACGTACCGAACGTACGCGTCCTCGCCGACGACAAGGCCGTCCTCGTCGTGAACACCCTCGACCGGCAGATCAGCGCGCAGGTCGACGGCAAGCGGTTCGACATGGCGGGGTACGAGGTGAAGTGGCTTACGCGCTGAGCCACTTCACCTGAGCCACGCGGGCGACGCCCCGGTCGTCCGGCCTACGCCATCGTCAGGAACCGCTGGATCAGCGACGCCACGAACACCGCGAGCAGCGGCAGCGAGAACCAGAAGCTGCTCTGCAGCCAGCGCTGCTGCCACACGCTCGGCGCCGCCGCCACCCGCACGACCTCGCGCACCGCGAGGAGCACGATCAGCGCGAGCACCGCGAAGGCGCCCACCACCGTCCACGGCGTCCACGTCACCTTCGGTCCCGCGGGCCCCGGGGCCGCCTTCGCGACCGGTCCTTCGGGCTGCGCGCGCAGGGCGTACAGCGTCGCGTCGGCGTTGGAGTAGACCTTCTTCAGCTCGGAGCGCCGGTCGAGGTTGTGGGTGAGGCGGGTGTCCCAGTTCTCGGGATACCCGGTGTCCATCTGGAGGTAGACGGTCTGGCTGCGGTTGATCATCAGGTACGAGTTGGGGCCCGCGTCCTTGAGCGCCTTCACCAGGCCGGACACCAGGACCGGGTCGGGCGGCGCGAGCGTGGGCACGTACTCGACCTTCTCGGCGTCCTGCTTGCCCCAGGGGATCGCGGGCGTCACGTTGGTGACGGTGTCGTTGCTCATCCACAGCAGCCGCGCCGTCGGGTCGTCGTGCGCGTACACGTACTCCATGGCGGCGACCTCGCCGGTCCTGACCCGCTCGAAGGGCTCGTTGCCCCAGCGCGCGATCAGGAAGCCGCCCATCAGGACCAGGCCCGCCAGCAGCGCGGCCAGCGGCGCGAGGCTCACCCGGTCGCGGTCGCGCTCCTTCGCGGTGACGCCGGTGCGCGGGAACAGCGCGAGCCCGGCGAGCAGGGCGGCGCCCGGCAGCGCGAACATGAAGACCCGCAGTGCCATCTCACCGCCGTAGCTCTGCATGCCGAAGCCCAGGAACGGCACGAAGGTCAGGACGAGCAGCGACACCTCGCGGTACTTGTGCCCGCGCCGGCGCAGCCAGCCCCAGCAGGCGAGCGCCATCACCGAACCGGCCAGGGCCACGCGCACGTACAGCACGAGCTTGTGCGTCGAACTGCCGCCCTCGATCCGGCCGGAGACCGACGACGACACATTGCCGCCGACCCCGCCCACCCCGCCGAACAGCTCGTCGAAGTGCCCCGACCAGTAGGGCTCCGCGAAGAAGCCCAGCCACACGGCGACCAGGACCCCGCACAGCAGCGGAAGGCCGCGCAGTTCGCAGCGGCGCAGCACGACCAGGGCCGTCAGGACGCCGAGCATCACGAACGGCGTGAGCTGGTGCGCGGGCACCGTGCCCGCGAACAGGCCCATGAGGACGAGCAGAAGCACCGCCTGCTGACGGCGGTTCGCGGGCTCGACCTCGGCCTCGCCAGGGCGCCGCTTGGTCCAGATCACGCGCGGCGCGCGGAACCACACGAGCAGGATCGCCACGAACGCGATGTACAGCAGATACGTGAAGCCCTGCGGCGAGAAGTAGTCCTGGCCGACCCAGCCGCCGAGGACGAAGATCCACAGGCCCGCCCACTTGGCCCGCCAGCTCGCCCGCAGGGAGCGGGTGAGCAGCAGCATCGGGGCCAGGTAGAGCAGTTGGATCGCCGTCGGCCACCAGCGGATGACCTCGGTCATGTCCGAGACGCCGCAGGCCTTCGCGACGAACGCGGCCGCGGCGAAGAAGCCGGGCCAGCTCCAGCGCGCGTCCAGGTCGGGCACCGCCGTGCCGGTCCGGTCGATGTACTCCAGGAAGCCCAGGTGCTGCCAGGCCGTCGCGAACCGCGGCTCGGTCTCGATGACGGCCGGCAGCGCGTGCAGGGACACCACGGTGGCGACGAGGGTCAGCAGGAGCAGCCATCGGTTCGGCCGCTCCAGCCACAGCAGCGACGCGAACACGCCCACGAGCAGCACGGCCCCGGCGAGGGTGGGCAGCGGCAGCACGGAGATGAGCCCGAGCCCGCCCATCCGGTCCAGGTCGCTCTCGCCGAGCCCGAACACCGGCACCCAGTACAGGCCGAGGGCGGCGAGGAGCAGGGCGGTGAGGACGAGGGTCTTGCGGGGTTTCCTGTACGTGCGTGGGGGCGCGGCGGCCGTGGGGGTCGCCGTGGCCACCGGGGCCGGGGGAGCGGTGGCGGGCGCACCGGCCGTGGGCGGTGTCGCACCGGCCGCGGGCGGCGTCGCACCGGCCGAACCGGCTTCCGGGGCGGGCGACTTCACGCCCATGCCCGGCACGGCGGCAGCCGGACCCTGGCTCACCACGGTCGGCCAGGGCTCCTTCGGGGCCCGGTCTTCCCCGGCCTCCGGTGCGTCTTCGTCGACCCGGCCACCGGCCTGGGCGCCTTCCGCGCAGGGCACCGCTTCCGAGGCGGACCCCGCCGCCTCGTCCACTCCGCCCGCCTCCGGCGGATCAGCGACAGGCGCCCCGCCGGAAACCGCCCACGTCGGACGGTGACCCTCCATGTCATCCCCCTCGCCCGCCCCCGCGGGCCCCCGTGCCACCGGCCCGAAACGCACGTCCGGGCGGCGTTCCTGATGGTCCAGGTCGATCTGGACCGCCAGTTGCAGTGTGTCGGAGTCGAGGGACTCGCGCAGCGCCCAGGCCGGGCCGCGGCGCTCCTCGCCCGTCGCGTGCGGCGGTAGCGCGGCCGCGGCGGGGGTGCGGGACGCGGGCACCTCCTTGGCGCCCAGGTCCGCGAGATCGCCGTCCGGTGCCGCGCGGTCGGCGGGCGTCGTCGCCCCGGCGCGTGTGATGGCGTACAGCTTGGGCGCCGCGATCGCCACGATCACCGCGAGGCTGCAGACCTCGGCGACCCCCGCCCCGGTCAGCCCCATCCGCGGCAGCAGGATCAGCGTCAGGCCGAGCACGAGCACGCACAGCAGGCCCTGCAGCCAGGCGAGACCGGAGGTGCGGCTCTGCGCGCGAAGGACCGCGAAGTACGTCTCCATGACCACCCGAAGGGCCGCGCCCACCGCGAACCAGCGCAGCAGCGGGGTCGCCGCCTCCGAGTAGCCCTGGCCGAACACGTGCAGGATGTACGGAGCGCCCAGGAAGAGGAAGCCGCACACCGGGAGCATGATCCGGGTCATCCGGCGCAGCGCCGCGCGGGTGTTGGCGGCGAGCCGCGCCGGGTCGTGCGCGCCCTCGACGGTCAGCGACGCGCCCATGTTGATGGCGAGCAGGTTCGTGGTGCCGCCGATGGTGGTCGCGATGTAGAAGTACGCGTTGTCCTCGGAGCTGACCTGCGCGGCCACCATCACCGGAACGAGGTACACCACGGCGAGCGAACACAGCGAGCCGGTGTAGTCACCGGCGAGGAAGCGGCCCAGCTCGCGCAGCGACGGCGGCCGTGCCCTGCCCTCCGTGGCCCGCACATGGCGCGGCACCAGGCGCCGGAACACCAGCCAGCCGAGCGGCACCACCGAGAAGGCGATGGCCGCCACCCACGACACGAACACCCCGGCCGTGGGAATCGCCGCCGCGACCACGATCAGCAGCCCCAGCTTGACCACGGAGAACACCGTGTTGCCCACCGGCACCCACAGCGCGTTGCGAAGCCCGGTGAGCACGCCGTCCTGGAGCGTCAGGAGCGACCAGGCCACGACCGCCGCGACGAAGCCGACCCCGGCAAGCGGCCCGTGCAGGAAGCGGTACGAGGGCCCCCACAGGTCGAGCGTGAACAGGAAGATCAGCGCCGCACAGGCGACGACGACCGAACTCCCCGCGTACGTACGGAAGATGAGCTTGCCCGTGTGGCGGCCCGCCACCGGGATGAAGCGGGCGAGCGCACCCATGAGCGTGACGGCGGTGATGCCCGCGAGGAGCTTCATCGCCGCGATGGCCGCCGAGCCCTGGCCGACCGCCGACTCCGAGTAGTACCGGGCGGCGGCCAGCCAGAAACCGAGGCCGAGGAGACCGGATATGCCGGTGTTGAGCATGAGCGCGTAGGCGTTGCGGAACAGCGGGTTGCCGCCGCCCCCGCCCGCCCTGGAAAGACTCATTCTTCGCGGCCTGCCGGTCTTGCCCGACGACGGCGTGCCGCCGGTCCCTGTGGCGGTCCCAGTGACCTCTGCCTGTGCGGTGGTCGTGTCAGACACGGGCGCGAGCTGCCTTCCGGCGGGCCTGTCGGGCTCTGCGAACTATGGCGTATCCCTTGCTGAGCACCCGGTCCCTGGCGTAGGACCGGCCGATCGAGCGGCCCAGGAGCAGCCGTTCGAACTCGCCGAGCCCAGTGCAGCGCCGCACCGTCACCCGCCGCAGCGCGTAGGGCCCCTGGCGGCGCTGCGCCAGGCTGTTGCCCACCGCGAGCGACTGTGCGAACCCGGCGGTCCGCACCGCGCACCGCACCCGGCGGCTGGAGTAACCGTAGGGGTAGGCGAACGATACCGGCGCGGTGCCCAGTTCGTCGGCGAGGATCTCCTTGCACCGCACGAGCTCGAACCAGAGCGCGTCGTCGGTGAGCTGGTCGAGTTGGGGATGGGTGTGGCTGTGTCCGCCGATCTCCGTGCCGGACGCGGCCAGTTCGCGCACCTGGTTCCAGCCGAGCATGGTGTCGAGGCCGCCGCCGGTGTCGTACTTCCCCGTCAGCCAGCCCGTCGCGACGAACAGCGTCGAGGCGAAGCCGTGCTTGGCGAGGGAGGGCAGGGCGTGCCGGTGCACGCCCTCGTAGCCGTCGTCGAAGGTGATCAGGACGGGTCTGGTCGGCAGCGGGCGGCCGGGATGGCGCCAGTGCCAGGCCAGTTGGGCGGTGGTGAGCGGTGTGCAGCCGAGCGCGCGCACCACCTCCATCTGTTCCGCGAACGCCTCGGGCGAGACGGACAACTCGTGCGTGGCCTCATTCGGCAGCCGCGCGACCGAGTGGTACATCAGAATCGGTATGCCTCCGGTGCTCATGCGGCGGCCTCCTTGCCCCCCGTGCCGTCGGCGCCCCCGGCGTCGTCGGCGGCCCTCGCCCCGGACGCGGCGCCGGTCACGTCCACGACCGCGAACGTCGCGCCCGAGCGGCGCGCGCGCACGCTCCCGACGACGTACCCTCCCGCGGCCGCCGCCACGCCCGCCACGATCGCCCCGGCGCGGCCTGCGCCACCGGGACCTCCGAGCAGGGCGTCCCGCAGGCCGAGCCCGACGCCGGCGGGCAGCACCCGGGTGGTGTAACGGCGTTCGGACTCAAGTCCCTTCTGCGCGCCCACACTTCGGGAAACCAGGGCCTTCGACACGCCCTCCGCGTACGCGCGCGTGCGGAAGTAGCCGAAGCGCTCCCGGGCGGTCGGCACGCGGTGGTGGATGATCGCGCGGTCGTCGATGAGCAGCACCGCGTCCGGGCGGGCGCGGGTGAGCCGGATGCACAGCTCGGTCTCCTCGCCGCCCAGCGGGAGCTTGTCGCCGTCGCGCCCGATGCCGTTCGCGAAGCCGCCCGCGATCTCGAAGGCGGTGCGCCGGAAGGAGGCGTTGCCGCCCAGGACGTTGCGCACCCGCACCCGGCCCGTGGGATGGCCCAGGTACATGCAGCCGACGACCCAGTCGAACTCCTCGGGGAACCAGGCGGGTCTGCGCCCGGAGGCCCACGCGGGCAGCGTGCGGCCGCCGACGGCGAAGACCAGCGGGTCCTCGTACCCCTCGGCGAAGCGGCGCAGCCAGTCCCGCTCGGCGACGGCGTCGTCGTCGAGGAAGGCGATGATCTCGCCGCCGGACTCGGCGATGCCGGTGTTGCGGCCCGCGGACAGGCCGCGGGGGCCCGCGTTGGCGAGCACCCGCACGCCCGGCGTCTGTTTGTACTCCTCGGCCAGGCGGTCCAGGAGCGGTGTGTTGTGGTCGACCACGAGCAGGGTCTCGTGGGCCGCGTGGGACTGCGCGCGCACCGAGGCGACCGCCGCGAGGATGTCCTCCCAGCGGTCCTCGGTGTACACGCAGACGACCACCGAAATGGAGATCAAGAAGCCTCTCCCCGGTGCTGCGGCAGCGACGGCGTACGTGAACCCTGCTGCTTCCTGCGCTTGTTGGAGCGCTCGGTGAGGATCACCTTGAGCACGCGGAGGCCGTCGCGCACGGCGCTGAGGTTGCTCACGCCGTGGATGCGCAGGTACTCGTGGCTCGGGATCTCCTGGACCTTGAGTCCGGCCTTGACGACCCGGATGTTCATCAGGGTCTCGACCTCGAAGCCGGTGCAGTCGAGCTCGATCTTGTCCAGGCAGTGCCGCCAGAACGCGTTGTAGCCGTAGCACAGGTCCGTGTAGCGGGCCCCGAACTTGGCGTTGACGACGGAGCACAGGACGTGGTTGCCGAGCTTGCGGATGAAGGTCATGTCGTCGGTGCCGCCGCCGTTGGCGAAGCGGGAGCCCTTGGCGAAGTCCGCGCCGGAGACAAGGGCGGAGACATAGCTGACGATCTCGTGGCCGTCCGCGGAGCCGTCCGCGTCGACCATGACGATGATGTCGCCGGTGCAGGCCTCGAAGCCGGTGATGAGCGCGTCGCCCTTGCCCTTGCCGAGCTGGCGCACGACCTTCACGTCCGGCCACAGTTCACGGGCCACGGCGACCGTGTCGTCGGTGGAGTTTCCGTCCACCAGGACGACTTCATGGATCCATTCCGGCAGTGTCTTGAACACGTACGGAAGATTCTCCGCCTCGTTCATGGCAGGAATCACGACGCTCACCGGTGGCGCAATCGCCAGATGCGAAGAAACCGGCCGGTATTCATGCTGGCTGGGAATGGCGGGCAATCCCACCTGGCGCACTACTGAACTCACGAGTCTGGTCCCTCTCGTCCGGTGGACCGCCCGCCCCCGGGCGGTCCGGCTGTGGGTCCGGTTCGAAAGGGGGGATTCTCACTGCGGTCATGGCGGAATGGATCTCCGGGCATGCCGAGTGAGCTGGCATAACTGCGCGGCACGTGTTCCGGCAGAAATTCGATCACCGGACACGGGCACCCCCCTACCGCGCCCCGCCCCGAACCATCGCGGCCTTGAGCCCTCCCCTAGGCCGACTGCCGATGGACCGATGCGGGTGGATGTACGACGGTATTGATGCTTGCGACCGTATGGCAAGACCTGGAACGGGGTCTCACGTTTTCGGATATTTGACCGTTCTCATCGGACGCGGTGAACGTGTCCGATTACGCTGTTCGCCGGTGCTCCTGGCCGTTCCTTGCCGTTCCTTCGGCGTTCTCCCGAGCGCCGTTCCCTGCCGTTTCCTGCGCACTTCCTACTCTTTCCGGTGCTCGGAACGGATCTTTCCCAGGCGTTTGAGCAGGCGATCTGCAGGACCGAACAATTCCGGTCGGCTTACGACGGTGTTGCGCAGCGCCCGGACCGGCGCCCGGTGCATGCGATGGCCGAGAGCCATCGGGTGGCGCAACGCCACCCACCCCTCGGACACGGTGAGTTCCCGTGTCTTCAGGGAGTCCTTGTATCTTTTCTGGCCGCGCCCGAGGTCGAGATGCGCGATGCCGTCGGCGGCGCCCGCCTCGGCCATGCGCAGATGAAGGAGCAGCCCCGGCGAGTAGCGTGCGAATTCCGGGGCGTACGCCGGGAACCAGCTCACGAGCACGCGCTCGCTGCGCAGACCGAAGTGCGCGGCCACCGGCGCGCCCCCGGCGTAGAGCACGGAGAGCACGCCCGCGAAGCTGTCGCCGCGGGTGTGGAAGAGCTGGTCCACGAGCCGGGTGATCCAGTCGTGCGCGAAGCGGTCGCTGCGGCCGGTCCTGCGGTACTGCGCGGACTTCCAGCCCATCAGCGTGCGCAGCGCCTCGGGGTCGCGCTCGTCGTGCACGTAGCGGATGTCGCCGTGGTCGCGGGCGAGGCGGCGGCCCTTGGCGAAGGTGGAGCGTACGAACTTGGGGGAACGGTCGCGCAGTTGACCGAGGTAGGCCTCGTACCCCTGATCGAGATCCATGACCGGGGACGGGAAGAAGCCGGACGCACCGCTCTCGAAGGGAGCCTGGCCGGCCGCGAGGTGGTCGAACTCCCACATCGCGAGCCCGCAGTCGCGCAGGAACCGGCGCGCGTCCCAGGAGAAGCCGGGGCGGTGCACCACCCCCTGGCAGTCGGAGATGCCGAGGCCGACGGCCCGGCCGACGCCGGATCTGGATCTCTGGAACGCGAAGTACGCGGCGGGCTCGCCCTTCTCGCGGGCGACGGCCACCCGCACGTTCTTGCGGACCCGCGCCATGGCGAGCGTGAACTCCGGTGCGAGGAAGGGGTTGGAGAGGTCGGGCGAGCCGTTCAGATGTGCCTTGGACTGCATGGCGGTCCACGCCACCCGGTCGGCGGCGGTGAGTTCGCCGGGGCGGTGCACGGTGATCTCCACGTCATCAAGTCCGTCTACTCGGGGCGCGGTGACGCAGTCGCCGCGCCAGTGCCGACAGGAAGACGAGCGCGCTGACCCCGGCGATCGCGGCGACACCGCCGCGGATCGACCACACGTGCAGGGCCAGCATGGCCTGGGCGACGAGCAGATCGAGCACGAGGGCCCCGCTGGCGCAGGCCACGGCCCGACTCCACCCGTCGAGACCTCGCAGCCAGTGGGAGAGGGCGAAGCCTGGAGCGGCGAGGAGGAAGAACAACACGAAGGGGGCACGCAGCGGCGAGGTGAGGTCAAGGAGCGCGAAGGCCGCCCCCACGCATCCGGCGGCCACGCCCACGCCCGCGAGCAGCGGTGTCAGGTCCGCGGGCGCGAACGCGCGCGGGGCTCTGTCAGGGTCCTGCTCGGGCCGTCCCGACCCGGATGACGCCGACTTGGTGCTGATGCTCTGCATGGGCGACTTGCCCCCCGAAGCGCCGGATGCCGGGCTTCAATGTGGCCCAGTCTGCGGCAATCGTCAAGATGCGGAGGGTCTGTGCAGATGTTCGTTGTAGGACCGTGGTCCGATCGATGAACTCTCCGGGCGGGAAAGGGAATTACTGAAGAATTGATTGACATGGACACTATCGACGACGGGTGGTGCGTGCTACCACTGTCGAGGCAGAAATCCTGCTAAGGGAGGTTCCATGAGATTGTCCCGATTCACGGCATACGCTTCCTCGCTCCTCCTCGCCGCCGCCTGCACCCTCACCGGGGTCACGGCGGCGCATGCGGATTCCGGCAACGACCGGGCCGCGGCCCCCGCTTACGTGGCCCTCGGCGACTCCTACTCCTCCGGCGTCGGCGCCGGCAGCTACGACGGCGGGAGCGGCAACTGCAAGCGCAGCACCCGCGCCTTCCCGGCGCTGTGGGCGGCCGCCAACTCGCCCTCCAGCTTCAGCTTCACGGCGTGTTCCGGCGCCCGCACCGGTGACGTCGTCGCGAACCAGTTGGGGCCGCTGAACTCCGGCACCGGCCTGGTGTCCGTATCCGTCGGCGGCAACGACGCGGGCTTCTCCGACGTCATGATGACCTGCGTCCTGCAGTCCGAGTCGAACTGTGTCTCGCGCGTCAACCAGGCCAAGGGGTACGTGGATTCGACGCTGCCCGGCCAGCTCGACAAGGTGTACTCCGCGATCAAGGGCAAGGCGCCGTCCGCGCGCGTGGTCGTCCTCGGCTACCCGCGCTTCTACAAGCTGGGCGGCAGCTGCCTGGCCGGTCTGACCGAGGGCGAGCGGCGCGCGATCAACGGCGCGGCCGACCACCTCAACACCGCGACCGCCAAGCGTGCGGCCGACCACGGCTTCACCTTCGGCGACGTCACGTCCACGTTCTCCGGGCACGAGATCTGCTCCGGCGACGCGTGGCTGCACAGTGTGAACTGGGGCAACATCGGCGAGTCGTACCACCCGACCGCCGCGGGACAGTCCGGTGGCTACCTGCCCGTCTTCCGCGGGGCGGCCTCCTGAGCCTTCCGTGTCTTCCGTGTCTTCCGTGGGAACAGTTCTGACGGAGTATCAGGGTTCGTAGGTCGAGGAGGGGCTCTCGCCGCCGCCGGTGTCGCCGCCGCCCGTGTCACCGCCTCCGGTGTCGGCGCCGCCGGTCGTCGGGGGCTCCTCCTCGCACGTCACGGAGTAACCGACCGCGTGTGACGTGATGTTGGCGGGGGAGCGGACCTCGACGTGGATGCTGTTGCGGTGCGTGCCGGGGTCCGTCCAGGACGGCACCTCGACGTGATTGACCTGCTTGGTCTTCCCGCCCCCTGACGGGAACGAGAGCGTCTTCCAGGCCGGGTCGCTGGACGAGCCCTCGGCGGTGACCCAGCGGTAGCGCACGTCCACCGGCACGCGCCCCACGGTGAACGTCGCCGTGAACGACGGCGCCTCGGCCGCCGGTACCGGGCACGGGCCGGTGTACGCGTCGCGGTGGGCGGTGACGGACACGCGCACGGACTGCACCGGGGTGGTGGTGCCCCCGCCGGTCCCGCCGCCGCTGGTCGAACCGCCCTTGTTGCCACCGCCGTTGCCGCCGCCCGTGTCGCTCCCGCCGTTCGTGCCCCCGCTGTCGCCGGTGCCGCCGTCGGTCCCGCCGCCCCCGGTGGAGCCGCCGTTGCCGCTCCCGCCGCTGTCGCCGCCCGAGCCCGCGTTGTCGTCCCCGGTGCTGCCGCCGTTGCCGCCTCCGTCGCCCGAGTCGTTCACCAGGGCGTACGTCACGCCGCCGATGGCCAGGGCCATGGCGGCCAGGCCCGCGACGAGGACGGCGGTCGCGCGGCGCGAGCGGGCCGGGGACGCGACGGTCGTGGTGGTGCCGGGGAAGGGCGTGCCGGGCTGGGGTGTGCCGCCGGTCGGCGCGCCCGCAGCGAAGCCCGCGGGCGGGGGCGGAGGTGGCGGCGTGGTGGCGGGCTGCGAGTGGGCGGTCATGGTCGGCTGGTTCAGGAACGACGACTCCGTACGCGCCGTCCGGCCCTCCGCGACAAGGCGCAGGTCGCGCTCCGCGTCCGCGGCGAGCGAGCGCTCCGCGGGATCCTTGCGGAGCAGCCCCGCGATGACCGGGGCCAGCGGACCCGCGCGGTGCGGCGGCGGCAACTCCTCGTCGACCACGGCCCGCAGCGTGCTCAGCGGGGTGTCGAGACGGAACGGCGACACGCCCTCCACGGCCGCGTACAGCAGCACGCCGAGGGACCACAGATCCGACTCAGGACCCGGCCTGCGCCCCAACGCCCGCTCCGGGGCGAGGAATTCGGGCGATCCGACGACCTCGCCGGTCATGGTGAGCGCCGAACTGCCCTCCACCATCGCGATCCCGAAGTCGGTGAGCACCACCCGGCCGTCGTTCGACAGGAGTACGTTGCCCGGCTTCACGTCGCGGTGCAGCACGCCCGCGTCGTGGGCGGCGCGCAGGGCGCCCAGGACCTCGGCGCCGATGTGCGCGGCGCGCTGCGGCGTCATCGGTCCCTCGTTCTCCAGGACGTCGGACAGGGCGAGGCCGCGCACCAGCTCCATCACGATCCAGGGGCGGCCCTCCTCCGTGGCGACGTCGTACACCGTCACGACATTGCGGTGCGGGATGCGGGCGGCGGCCCACGCCTCGCGCTCCAGGCGGGCGTAGAGCCGGTCGACCTCGCTCGCCGGGAGGCCCGCGGGCGCGCGGACCTCCTTCACGGCGACCTCGCGGCCCAGGACGTCGTCACGGGCCCGCCAGACGGTGCCCATGCCACCCTCGCCGAGCGGTGCAAGGAGGCGGTAGCGCCCCGCGATCACTCGTGCTTCGTCGGTCACGAGCCCCCCATTCGCAGGCGTGCGATTCTCCACAAAAGTAGCTCAACCGAGCGCTGTTGCAGCCCCCTTGAACACCAATCCACACCCGAGGGCGAACACCACGCACGCGGAGCCGAGCGGCGCGAACCGGTGCGTGAGTCCGGCCAGTCGGCGCCGCCCCCGCAGCCGCCGCCCGGCCGCCGCCGTGACCCGGCCCCCGAGCCGCACGACGAGGAACCCGGCCGCTGTCAGCGTCAGCGCGAGCCCCGCCCCGTAAGCCAGCACGAGCAGCAGTCCGAACCACGCCTCACCGAGCGCGGCGGCGCCCACGAGCACGACGACGGCGGAGGGACTGGGCACGAGACCGCCGGCGAACCCGAGGAGGAGGGTGCCGCGGAGGGTGGGCGGTGGGTGGTGGTGGGTGTGGCTGTGCGGGTGCTTGTGTCCGTGCGGGTGTTCGTGGGTGTGCGCGTGCCCGTGGGTGTGTCCGTGTCCGTGCGTGTGTTCGTGATCGCCCGTGTGTACGTGGCCGTGGTGGCCGTGCGCGGTTCGGCGGCGCCAGGCCCTGCGCAGCAGCAGCGCCCCCGCGCCGGTGACGAGGAGGCCACTGGCGACACCGAGCCACGCCACGACGGACGGCGCCGCGGCCGAGCCGCCCGCGACGAGCAGCCCCAGCGCGACCACGCCCAGCGTGTGCGTGACCGTCACGGACGCGGCGAGCGGCAGCACGTCGCGCAGGGTCGCGCTGCCGCGCGCGGCGGCGGTGGCGGCCATCAGGGTCTTGCCGTGACCGGGGGCGAGGGCGTGCAGGGCGCCCAGGAGTACGGCGGTGGCGACGGCAAGGAGGGCGAACGTCCAGGTGAGGTCGTGCCGGGCCACCAGTCCGGTGAGGGCGTCGGTGGCGGCGCGGGGCAGGGCGGAGGCGGGCGGTGCCGGGTCCTCGGCGAGGGCGGGGCCGCCGGGTTCGGCGCGCAGGGAGGCCGTCGTGGTGTCGGGCGGGGAGGAGGTGAGGTCCTTCGGGTAGCGGGTGAGGGCCTTGGACGGCGAGGTCGCGGGAACATCGGTCGAGGTGAGGGTCATACGGTCCCCGCGCGCCGTGACCTCACGCCAGCCGGGCGCGGCCTGCGGGGCGGCGCGATAGCCGACCGCGAGGTCTTCCTGCTCCGGAACCCGGGCGTCGAACCGACACTCCACGCGGATGGTGGGCAGCCCCGCCTGGCCTTGCCGCACAACGGCCCGACCGGCACGGACCCTAAGCGGCGCCGCACGCCCACCCACATCGACCCGCGCACCCACGGCGGCCGTTCGACACCGCTCCCTGGCCCAACTCTCCTTCCCCGCACGCTTGATGTCCGACTCGGCCTGCGAGGCCGGAATCTCGGCGAGATCCTCGACGTGGTCGACCCGGAGTTGGCCTGGGGCCAGGGTGAGCGCGTCGTGCTGATTCACGGTGAAGTTGCCGAGGGGGTGGGCGGAGGCGGGAGCGGCGGGCAGCACGAGAACGGCACCCAACGCGATCCCCCCGAGGACAAGCCCTCGCCGAACGCAGGACCGGGGGCCGCGGCGCCGGCCCACCCACCGGCCGGCAGAAACACACGAAAGAACCCGCACCAGAACCCTCATCGCAACCCCTCCAACAGCCGCTCCGCATCCCGCGCCCCCGTAGGGGAGAAGCCGGGGTTGAGCCGGAGAGCGGCGCCGAGCCATCGGCGCGCCCCCGCGTCGGAACCCGCGCGGAGCTCGATCACCCCGCGGTGGTGGAAGAAGGCGGCCTCACGGAACCCCGTGGCCGTGGCCCGCCGGGCGAACGGCAGCGCCTCCTCGTCACGGCCGACGGCATGCAGGGCCCAGGCAAGGGCGTCGGCCGTGTGCACGGTACGACGCCGCTCCCACTCGGCCCGCGCCGCGGCGAGCGCCGCCTTCCGGTCCCCGTGGTCCGCCGCGGCGAGCGCGGTGTCCAGGTCGGGGTTCACCCCGTTGGCGCGGGCGAGCCGGGTCCAGGCGTCGACAAGGCGGTACTGCTCACCGGCCCGCCCCAACTCCCCGCGTACTTCGTACAGTTCACCGAGCGCCACCAGCGCCCCGGGCAACGGCTGCCGCGCGAAGACACCCCGCAGATCGGCGATGGCCCCCGCCGTCTCGCCCCGAGCGGCCCGCACCCGCCCCCGCGTCTCCAGCGCGGGAACGTACCCCGGGTCGGCCCGCAGCGCGACGGCGCACCGCCGGGCCGCCTGCGCGTAATCCCCCTGCCGCCAGGCGAGTTGGGCGAGCGCCGTGGCGACGTACGCGACATCCCCGGGCGCACGGGCGGAGGCCAGCGCGCGCTCAAGGGCCCGCCGCGCCCCGGCGACGTCCCCGCGCAGCTCCCGTACATAGGCGTAGCGCGTGAAGACGGGAATGCCGGGCCGTCGCGAGTCGGCGGTGCGGACGGCCTTCAACGCCCTTTCGTACGCGCCGAGTTCGACGAGCGCGTCGACCCGCGTGGCGAGCGCTCGCTCGCTGTAGGGGTTCACGGCCAGGGCGCGGTCGGCGTACCGCAGCGCGCCCCGGAAGTCGTGCCGCGCGGCCGCGAGGGCGCCCTTGCCCGCGAGCGCCCCGTCGTGGCCGGGCCGCAGCGCGAGCGCCCGGTCCAGGGCCCGCTCGGCCTCGGCGTACCGCGTCGGGTCGGCGTGCGTGCGCGCCTGCTCGACGTACGCCGAACCGAGCGCGGCCCAGGACGCGAAGTCCCGCGGCCGTACCCGCACCCGCTCCCGCAGCGTGACCACACCGCGGTCGATGTCACCCGCCCGCAGCGCGTCCGGCGGCGCCGGATACCGGCCGGGCGGGGCGGCCGCCGTCGACGGCCGCCCCTCCTCCCGCAGCCCGCCCGCGACCACCGCGCCCGCGGTCAGCGCGACCGCGAGGGCGACGGCGGCGAGCAGCCGCCCGGAGAGCCGAGCCATGTCAGCCCCCCACCGGCCCGGAACCACGCCCGCGCGGCCCCGCGCCCCCGGCCCGCGTGCGCCACCACAGCAGCCCGAGCGCCACGAGCAGCAGCCCGGCACCCCCGGCTGCGGCGGACGCCACGAGAACGGTGTCCTCGGAGTCGCCCGAGCCCTGCGAAGTGCTGCCAGGCATCGCGCCGCCGAGCGCGTCACGTGAGCCGCTGCCGGAGCCGCCGCCCTTCTCCGCGAGCGGCCCCCGCGACCCCGACGTGGGCAGCGCCACGTACGGGAAGGACTTGCCGAACTCTCGGTCGTTGGCGTTCACCGCGTCGCCCAAGTCGTTCTTCTGGCCCACGAGTTCGCCCTGGACGACCTGGAGGGAGATGTCCAGGACGTCGTCGCCGAGCCGCCTGCCGTTGGGATAGCCCGCGTTGTCACCGTCCAGGACACCGAGCCGTTTCGGCGACGCGGTGGGCTTGACGGACGTGTTGAGGCGCAGCGCCTCCGCGGGCCGCACGTTCGGCGGCTGGTTGAGGTCCTTCACACCGGTCAGGAACACCGACGCCAGGTCGTTGCGGGGCTCCTTCGGCGCCTTGATCTTGTAGATCGACTCGATGAGCCGCGGCAGCTCCGGCTTGGTGACGTACGGCAGGAAGTCCTTGTCGTTCCACGGCGACGAGGCGTTGAACTTGTCCTTGTCCTTCATCGGGACGACGACCTCGTTCACCAGCGGTGCCCCGAGCCGGGAGACCTGCGTCCACTTCCCCGCGGCGTTCCTGCGCTGCGTCGTCGACCAGACGCCGACGGTCGGCTGCTTCTCCGACTGCCGGATCGTGGCGGACGGCACCTGCAGGGCGACGGAGTTGACGTTGTACCCGGCGAGCGTGTCCCGTCCGACCTCCGAGAGGTCACCCCCGTACAGCAGGTCGAAGACCCGCAGATCCAGGAAGAACGGGTCGTCCGCCTGCCCGGCGAACGCGGTGGTGCCGCCCGGCAGCTTGCGCACGGCCTGGTCGCGCAGCTTGCCGTAGTTCGGCATGGACGCCTTGCCGACGTGCGACGGCGCGACCGGCAGATCGTCGGCGACCTTCGTCGTCGACACGGTCTTCTGGTCCTTCAGGCGCAGCAGATCGATGTCGTACGTCTGCGTCACGTTGAGGTCGGGGTCGTCGAGGCCCGTCACGGGGCCCGTGTTGTAGAGGAAGGTGTCGCCGTTCTTCGTACGCGTGTCGAAGGTCCAGCGGTACAGCAGGTCGCCCTGCGCGTCGCCGTCGCTGTCTATGTGCACGTCGTACCTGGCGTCCTCCGCGAACGTGTAGAAGTTCGGGCCGCCCGCCGGCTCCTCGAACGGCAGCCAGTTCGCGACGATCGTCGTCGTGTCGGTCCTGTCGGGGCTGACGAACGCGTACACGTCCGTGTTGTCGTACTGCGGCTGCCCCGAGATCAGCGGGGCCTCCCGGTGGCTGGAGGCGTGCGCCGCCTCCGGTCGAAGCGTGCCGGTCCCGGCGGCTGCGAGCCCCCCGGCGGCCAGCGCGCCGCACACGAGCCCGGCGATACGGGCGTTGCGTCGCCTCGCGCGGGTCCTTGCGACTGCGGTCATCGCGTCCGTCCTCACTGTCGTGGTGCGGCCGCGCGCACGTCCGCGCGGTCCGCCTGACGCACGCCATTCGGCGCCGGGCCCGGAGCGGATTGGCGCGGATGCGAAGCGAATTCGGAGCGGATCCGGCGCGGCCCCCGGGCGGGCCGACGGCCCCGTGCTTCGGCACCAATCCGGTCCGGGGTCTCGCACCGGATCCCCGGCGCGGCCAGAATTGGGCGCCCGGGGGAGCGGGAGAGGGGGACACGGTGGACGCGGACGAGCTGTTGCCGCTGGTGGCCCGCGGGGACCAGAAGGCGTTCGAGGAACTGTACGGACTGGTGTCCGGGCCGGTGTACGGACTGGTCCGCAGAGTCCTGCGCGACAGTGCCCAGTCGGAGGAGGTCGCCCAGGAGGTACTCCTCGAACTGTGGCGCACCGCCGCCCGCTACGACCCGGCGCGCGGCTCCGCCCTGTCCTGGGTCCTCACGCTCGCCCACCGCAGGGCCGTCGACCGCGTACGCAGCGCCCGCGCCGCCGGCGAACGCGAGCGGCGCGCCGCCGAGCGCGCCGAACCACCCCCGTTCGACCAGGTCGCCGAGGAGGTCGAGGGCACCCTGGAGCGCGAGTGGGTGCGCCGCTGCCTGGAGCGCCTCACCGACCTCCAGCACCAGGCCGTGACGCTCGCCTACTACGACGGCTACACCTACCGCGAGGTCGCCCGGCGCCTGTCCCTGCCGCTCGGCACCGTCAAGACCCGCATGCGGGACGGCCTCCTCCGGCTGCGCGACTGTCTGGGCGCCGCCGCATGAGAGACACGGGCACCGGCCTGCTCGGCCGCATCCGGCAGGCCGCCCTCGAACTGCGCCTCGGCCTGCGCGTCGGCCGCCCCCCGCACTCGCTCGCCGTGCCGTACGCACTCGACGCCCTCGACCCGCACGAGACCCGGCGCTTCGAGCGGCACCTGGAGACCTGCGCGCGCTGCACCGACGAAGTGCGGGCGCTCGCCGCCGACACTCTGCGCCTGGCGCGCGCCGCCTCCGTACCGGCGCCCCCGGATCTGCGGGAGCGGATCCTGACCGCCGTACGCGCCACCGAACAGGAGGCGCCTGAGCCCGTGGCGGACCCGGGGGCGCGGGAGCGCCGGACCGCCCCGGCACGCCGCGGTCGCCTTCTCGGTGTGCCCGCCGTGCCCGTCGCGCTCGCCGCGTCCGCCGCCGTGCTCGCCCTCATCGCTGCCGGAATCCTCGCGTTCGCCCTGGTCCGTACCGATGACCGCCTCGACGAGGAGCAGGCCGCCGCACGTGAGATCGCCCACGTCCTGGCCGCGCCGGACGCCCGCTCGGCCGACGCGCGGGACGCCCGCGGGCGCGGCCTCGGCGTCGTCGCCTCACGCTCCCGGCAACAGGCCGTGGTGACGCCCAGCGGCCTCGGCGGGCCGCCCGACGGGAGGGCGCACCAGCTCTGGGTGATGCGCGCCGGGGCGGCGCCCCGCTCGCTCGGCCTTCTCGACGGGGAAACGCCGGTCGTCGCGGACGATCTCAGCGCACGTGCGAAATCACTCGCTGTCACCGTCGAACCCGAGGGCGGCTCGGAGCGGCCCACCACCTCCCCGATTGTCCAACTCACCCTGGAATCAGTTGGATTCGGAGAGTAATCGTCAACCTCCTTGCGGAGAAGGTGAATCCTGCGACCGGGATACACGAGTGTCATGGTGGGGCGATAGGGTTAACCTGCCCTGGGCCGGGTGCCCTCGTACGGGTGGGGAGTGACATGGAACAGATAACAGTGCGCAGCAGGGCGAGGGTCCCTGCGATCACTTGTGGGAGCGGCGCGAGCAGTTCGCGTCTCGACCGTCATCTCTCGGTGCTGGGCGGCCCCGCCGTCCCGCAGCGCGAGGCGGCCGAGGCGACGCTGCTGATGCGCGAGCTCACCTCGCGTGACGCCGCGCACGACCGCGGTAGCGGCAGGCGTGCCCGGGTCCGCCGGGTCTCGCTGTTCGCGCCGCTGCGCAGGTTGCGCCGCTCGCTCTTCGGCAGTCACTGACCGGGCGCGGGCGCCCCTCGCCTCGGCCTGTGGCGTCCGTCGCACGGCGGTTCTCACCGCCCCCGCCCTTTCCGGGGCAGGGGCCACCCCCTTCACTTCCTTGCCTTCTTTTCCTTGCGTGACGCTTTTGGCAGGTCCCTGACGGGAGTCGCCCGCTCCTCCCCGCCCACGGGTGACTCCCCGTCAGCCGGTCGCGTGCTCCACCTCGGTCTGCTCGGCCTGGAGGCCGTGGCGGGCCAGGTCGCCGCGGGAGGACACACCCAGCTTCGGGTACGCGTTGTACAGGTGATAGCCGACCGTCCGCGGCGACAGGAACAGTTGGGCGCCGATGTCCCGGTTGGTCAGGCCCGCCGCGGCGAGGCGCACCACCTGCCGCTCCTGCGGGGTGAGCCGGTCGAGCGCGAGCTGCCCCGAGCTCTGCCGGGTGCGGCTCTCGCCGGTCGCCCGCAGCTCGGCGCGGGCCCGCTCCGCCCACGGCGGCGCCTCCAGCGTCTCGAACGCCTCCAGGGCCGCCCGCAGCGGGGCACGGGCCTCGCTCCTGCGGCCCGCCCTCCGCAGCCACTGCCCGAACAGCAGCCGGGTACGAGCCCGTTCGAAGGGCCGCCCGTCGTCGGTGTGCAGCCGCAGAGCCTCCTCGTACGCGGCGTGCACGGCGTCGTCGCCGGTCCCCGCCTCCGCGAGCAGCGCGCGGCAGCGGGCCGCGATCGCGCGGGCCCAGGGGGCGCCCGTGTGCCCGGCCCAGTCGGCGTACCGATCGGCCAACTCCCGTACCCCGTCGGCGTTTCCGGTGCGGACGGCGGCCTCGACGTGGTCGGGGACGCAGTACAGGGCGACGGTCGTGTGGGCGGCCGGGCCCGCCGCCAGGTCCTGGTAGCCGCGCAGCGCCGCCTCGTGGCGGCCGAGGGTCAGGTCGAGCAGGGGCTGGGCCGCCGCGCTCCACACCCGGCCGGGCGGGGCCTGCCCGGGGCCGATCGTGCCCGCCAGCTCCTTGACGCGGGTCTCGTCGCCCGTCAGCGCCGCCAGATACGCGAGGACGCCGCTCAGCTGGGCCGCGTAGTGGCGCTGCCCGCTGTCCTCGGCGATGCGTACGCCGTCGGCCGCCCCCGCCAGCGCGCAGCCGTGCCGGCCGAGCAGGATCCGGGCGCGGGCGCGCAGCAGCAGGACCAGCGGCAGCGGCCCGATCGCGCCCTGCTCACGGCACTCGCGCTCCAGCTCGGCGGCGAGCGCCACGCCGTTCTCCAGGTCGGCAAGGGGCGCGAACCACGCCGCGATGGACGCGCGTTCGCGCAGGCCGAGACGATGGTCCTCGGTACGCAGATAGGTGAACAGCTCCCGCAGCGGCGGCAGCGCCCTGCCCGGGTCGCCCGCCGCGAGCCGGGCGAGGCCGTCGACGGCCGGCAGATACGGGGGTGAGCCGGGCGGCGTCCCGAGGCCCAGCGCCGCGACGCGGCCCGTCACGTCCGCGATGGACGGGTGGTGGCCCGCCACCCACGCCGCCGTCATCGCCTCGTACAGCAGCAGCGCCGCGCGGTCCGGGGCCCGCTCCGCGATCGCCGACGCCGTGTCCACGAGGACCTTGTGGGCCGCGTCGAACTCGTCCCGCTCGCGCGCCACGCTCGCGCGGACGCGGGCGAGGCGCGCGAGAAGCGCCGGGTCGGTCAGGTGCGGGGCGGCGCGCTGGGCCAGGGCGGCCGCGTGCTCGCTCTGGCCCGCGTCCGCCGCCGCGACGGCCGCGAGCGCGAGCCCG
>NZ_BMNG01000021.1 GCF_014646335.1 Streptomyces lasiicapitis | reverse complement strand
TTGGACCTGCCCCAGTGGTAGGTCTCGCCGGTCAGCTCGTCACGCACCGGCACCGACTCGTGCCGATCGAGCCCCAGCTGTGGCATGTTCAACGAGACGGTGGCTTCCTGGGTGTGGTGGGGGTCGAGGTTCACGACCACCAGAACCGTGTTCGAACCGCGGGTGTCCGAGGCCGACTTGGAGTAGGCGATCACCGAGTCGTTGTCGGTGTCGTGGAAGCACAGGTCACGCAGCCCCGCGAGGGCGGGGTTGGCGCGCCTGACCCGGTTGAGGGCGGTGATCAGGGGGGAGATCGACCGGCCCTCACGCTCGGCCGCCGCCCAGTCGCGCGGGCGCAGTTGGTACTTCTCCGAGTCCACGTACTCCTCGCTGCCGGGCCGTACCGGGGTGTTCTCGCACAGCTCGAAGCCGCTGTAGACGCCCCAGGTGGGCGAGAGCGTCGCGGCGAGCACGGCGCGCGCCTCGAACGCGGGCCGCCCGCCGTGCTGGAGGTAGGCGTGCAGGATGTCCGGCGTGTTCACGAAGAAGTTGGGGCGGAGGTAGTGCGCGGTCTCGGTGGACAACTCCCGTAGATAGTCGGTGAGTTCGTCCTTGCTGTTCCGCCAGGTGAAGTACGTGTACGACTGGTGGAAGCCGATCGCGGCGAGCGTGCGCAGCATCGCGGGACGGGTGAAGGCCTCCGCGAGGAACAGCACGTCCGGGTCGGTGCGGTGGATGTCGGCGAGGACTTCTTCCCAGAAGGCGACGGGTTTGGTGTGGGGGTTGTCGACGCGGAAGACGCGTACGCCGTGGTCCATCCAGAACCGCAGCAGGCGGATGGTCTCCGCGACCAGGCCCGGCATGTCCCGTTCGAAGGCGAGGGGGTAGATGTCCTGGTACTTCTTCGGCGGGTTCTCCGCGTAGGCGATGGTGCCGTCCGCGCGGTGCGCGAACCAGTCGGGGTGTTTCTCCACCCAGGGGTGGTCGGGGGAGCACTGGAGCGCGAAGTCCAGGGCGACTTCCATGCCCAGGCGTTCCGCCTCGCGTACGAACGCGTCGAAGTCGTCGAGGGTGCCGAGGTCGGGGTGCACGGCATCGTGGCCGCCCTCGGGGGAGCCGATCGCCCAGGGCACGCCGACGTCGTGCGGGGCGGCCGAGAGGGAGTTGTTGGGGCCCTTGCGGAAGGTGGTGCCGATGGGGTGGATCGGCGGGAGGTAGACGATGTCGAAGCCCATGTCCGCGATCGCTGGGAGCCGTCGGGCGGCCGTACGGAACGTACCCGACATCGGTGGTTCGCCCTCGCGTACCACCGCGCCCTCCGAACGCGGGAAGAACTCGTACCAGGAGCCGAAGAGAGCCCGCTCGCGGTCCACCCGGAGGGGGAACTCCTCGGTGGAGGTGACCAGTTCGCGCAGGGGGTGGCGGGCGAGGGCGGCGTCGACTTCGGGGGTGAGGGCGGCGGCGAGTCTGGCGGCGGGTCGGCGGGACTGGTCGCGCAGGGCCTCGGCGGCGGTGCGCAGGACTTCGGCGGCGGTGTGGCTCGCGGATGCCTCCGCGGGGGCGTGGCTCCCGGATGCCTCGGCGGCGGCCTCGCTGCCGGACGCCTCCGCCGCACCCTCGCTCCCGGGCACCTCCGCCGCGGCCCGTTCGTGCAGGCGGGCACCCTCCTCCAGGACGAGTTCGGTGTCGATGCCCGCCGGTATCTTGATGCCCGCGTGGTGCCGCCAGGTCGTCACCGGGTCGCCCCAGGCCTCCACGGCGAAGGTCCAGTCGCCCTCCCGGTCCGGGGTGACCCCCGCACCCCACCGGTCGGTGCCCGGGGCCAGCTCCCGCATCGGTGTCCAGGGGCCGACGCGCCCCTCGGGATCACGTAGCACCACGTTCCCGGCGACCGCGTCGTGCCCCTCGCGGAAGAGGGTCGCGGTGACCTCGAAGGTCTCGCCGACGACGGCCTTGGCGGGTTTGCGGCCGCCGTGCACGGCCGGGCCGACGTCGAGGACGGGGACGCGCCCGACGAGGGCTCTGGACGCTCTGTGCACCTGGGGCGCCTGGGACACCTTGGACGCCTCGGGTGTCCTGCGGGACTCGGGCGTCCTACGGGATTGGGGCATGACCGCTCCTGTTCCGCGTGCGAGTGGGCGGAGATGGGCTGTGGAGGGGTTCCGCGGCGCACACGTACAGGGCCCGCGAGACCGTCGCGGGCGGTGTGCGTGTGCGTACCGGAGGAGCCTTCCCACGCTTCTCGGGTGGGCAATCCGGCGCTTTGTTAACTACTCGCGCGTAACGGTCCGCACGAGACCGGCCTCGTGGAACACACGAGTGTGAACGCGCGAGACCGGCCCCGCCCTGAGGGGCGGGACCGGTCCACAACCAGCGCTCCACTTCAGGAAGTTGCCGCCTAGAGGCCGCTCACCTGCAACAGTCTGTTCGGCGACCCGGACCCGGGCCCGGTCACCAGGCCCTTCACGGCCCGGCCGGTGATCGCCTTGGCGACCGTGGCCGGCTTCGCCGAGGGATGGCCGGCGAGATACAGCGCGGCCGCGCCCGCGACGTGCGGTGCCGCCATCGACGTACCCGACGAGAGCGCCGAAGCCGTGTTGTTCCTGATCGACGCCGACCTGATCGAGACGCCGGGCGCGAACACGTCAAGTGCCGGGCCCCAGTTGGAGAACGGGGCGCGGGCGTCGCGGCGGTCGGTGGCGCCGACCGTGATGGCTTGTTTGACGCGGGCCGGCGAGGACAGGCTCGCGGACTCCGCCTCGTTGCCCGCCGCGACCGTGTACGTCACGCCGGACGCTATGGAGGCCCGCACGGCCGCGTCGAGCTGTGTGTTGGGCGGGCCGCCGAGGCTCAGGTTGGCCACGGCGGGCTTGCGCGCGTGCCGGGTCACCCAGTCGATGCCCGCGAGGACCTGCGCGGTGGTGCCGGAGCCCTCGTTGTCGAGCACCCGCACCGCCACGATCTTCGCCTTCTTCGCGACGCCGTACTTGCTGCCCGCGACGGTCCCGGCGACGTGCGTGCCGTGGCCGTGCCCGTCCTGCGCCACCGCGTCGTTCTGCACGAAGTCGCGCCCGGACTTGGCGCGTCCGCCGAAGTCCTTGTGCGACGTGCGTACGCCGGTGTCGATGATGTAGACCGTGACGCCCGCGCCCGCACGTCTCGGCGCTGTGTACGACTTGTCGAGTGGCAGCCGCTTCTGGTCGACGCGGTCGAGGCCCCAGGACGGCGGGTTCTGCTGCCGCGCGCCCGTCCGCACCCGCACGTCCGCGACCACACCGGCGACCGCCGGGTCCGCCGCGAGGCGCTGTGCCTGGCCCGCGTCGGCCCGCACGGCGAAGCCGTTCAGCGCGGCGGTGTACGTGCGGTCGATGCTCGCCCCGTACCTCTCGGCGAGGTCCCGGCCCTCGGCGGACGTGGCCTCCGTGCCGGGCGCGAGGGTCACGATGTAGCCGTGGCGGGGGCCGTCGTTCGCGGTGGGCGTGGCGTGCGCGGCCGCCGGGACGGCCGTCAGCGCGGCCGCCGTGACGAAGGCCGCCGCAACTCCCGCGAGGCGTAGGTGTCTTGCGCGTGATTCGATCATGTGCCGGATTCCCTCCCCTGGGTACCCCCGAGCGTCTCGTGCGGGGGACACCACGACAAGACCAGACAAGCCAGTACCAGGCGGTGGAAGCGGCCATACCGTCGCGAATCATGGTCAACTCGCTTCAGATCGAAGGCAGAGCTTGGGTGTCTGCCAGCAAAGTTGAGGATTGACTTGGGTTTTCGTGGTGCCCGATGATCCATTCAGGGCCCAGGGCGGCAACCCGTACCGGACCCCCGCCGCAGTCCGGACTGCGGCGGGGGCGAGGGCGGGTGCCGACCCACCCCGCGTGCTGAGGGCGACGTCTCGTGGTGAGGGCGACGTCCGAATCCCGCCAGCGGGGTGCGGGGGCTTCGGTGACCCTGTGGCCATGACGACATTGCCGACATCTACGAGTGGTGGCCCTCGCGCGGTGCTCACCGCCATGTACGCCGCCGAGGCCCGCTACCTCGCGGCGGGCGGCCCCGGCCGCGCCTCGTTCGACCTGCTCGCGCCCTACTTCGCGCCGGACGTCGTACTGCACCAGGCCGACGCCCTGCCGTACGGCGGGACATGGCGCGGGCACGAGGGCATGGAGCGGTTCTTCCTCGCGATGAGCGCGGCCTGGACTGAGTTCGAGATCGGCGAGCAGCGCTTTCTCGTGGCCGAGGACGGGGGCGAGGGCGACGGTGACGGCGACGGTGACGGCGGGACCGTCGTCGTACGGAGCGAGATCCGGGCCCGCGCGCGGGCGACCGGCCGGGAACTGACCTTCCCCATCCTGCAGACCATCACGATCGCGGACGGCCGGATCACCGAGGTGTGGCCGTTCTACTGGGACACGGCGGCGCTCGCGGAGGCCTGCCGGGAGGAGCAGGCCGGGCAGTAGCACGAGGAGGGCAGGCCGTCCCGCGTTGACAGGGCGCGGGAACGGCGTCTGTAATGGGCGGGTGCCGCGTGGCACCGGCCAGAGAGCAGTGGGCAGGCCGGTGACCGGGCGAGCGCCTTGCACCAAGGGACATGAACCTTGCGTACTCCACACACCTCGCCGTGCCGCGGCACCACGCCTCTGACGTGACCGCGCCCGCGCGCCGGACCCATCGGCCCTGAGCGCGCCCGCACCCCGAGCCACCCTTCCTCCGCGGGCTTCCGCACCGCGCCCCCACGCCCCCGCACCCCGTGCGCGCGGCGTACCGGGACGCACCGCGCCCGCAATCACACCTGTCTGGAGAACCCCTCCGCATGCCCACGCCCACGCCTGCACCAACGCCCGCACAGCAGTCCCCCCCGGGAGATCCACACCCTCGCCGACAAACTCCTCGAAGTGCACGACTGGCTGCGCGGCGAACTGGTCCACCTGCGCGCCGAGGCCGCCGCACACCTCACCGAACGCGCCGCCCACCAGGGGCCGGGCCGCCCGCCGGCCCCGGGCCTCGGCCTGCAGATCCGCCGGCGCTGCCTGGAGTTCTGCGACGCGCTCACCTTCCACCACACCAGCGAGGACGACCACGTCTTCCCCGGCATCGCCGCCCACCACCCGCACCTGCGCCCCACCCTGGAACGCCTCGGCACGGAACACCGTGCCATCGCCCGCATCAAGGAGAGCCTGGTAGCCCTGCTCGCGGACCTCGCCACGGCCGACCCCGCGGCGTTCCTCGCCGAATTCGACCGCATGTCAGGTGAGTTGACGACCCACCTGGAGTACGAGGAGACCTGGCTGGTCCCGGTCCTGGCGGAGGTACCGTTCCCGCCGGCACCGCCCGGTGCCGGGGAGCGGTAGGCACGGCACGGCCCGGCCGCGCGGCCACGGCGCTCACGCCATTGCGCCGTGGCTGCGCGGCCCCCGCGCCGCTACCGTCGATAAGCCGAGACGGCCCCCGACGCCGTCCGGCGCCGACGCATACGCCACGTACGCCTTTCCGACAGAGGTGCCCCGTGAAAGCCATCCGTCGATTCACCGTACGTCCCGTGCTCCCCGCCCCGCTCGGGCCGCTCGCCGAGCTCGCCCGTAATCTGCGCTGGTCCTGGCACGACGGGACCCGTGATCTCTTCCGTGACGTCGATCCGGGGCTGTGGGAGGCCTCGGGCGGCGACCCCGTGCGGCTGCTCGGGGCCGTGCCGACCGAGCGGCTCGCCGCGCTCGCCGCCGACGACGCGTTCCTGCGGCGGCTCGGCGAGGCCGCCGACGATCTGCGCGAGTACGTCACCGGGGTGCGCTGGTACCAGGAGCGGCAGGCCGGGGCCGACGGTGAACTGCCCCGCGCCATCGCCTACTTCTCGCCCGAGTTCGGCGTCACCGCCGCCCTGCCGCAGTACTCCGGCGGGCTCGGCATCCTCGCCGGCGACCATCTGAAGGCGGCCAGCGACCTCGGCGTACCCCTCATCGGCGTCGGACTGCTCTACCGGCACGGGTACTTCCGGCAGTCCCTGACCCGCGACGGCTGGCAGCAGGAGCACTACCCCGTGCTCGACCCCAACGAGCTGCCCGTGTCGCTGCTGCGTGAGGCCGACGGCACGCCCGCCCAGGTGCGGCTCGCCCTGCCCGGCGGCCGGGCACTCGCCGCGCACGTCTGGCAGGCGCAGGTCGGCCGCGTACCGCTGCTCATGCTCGACTCGGACGTCGAGGAGAACGACCCCGGCGCGCGCGAGGTGACCGACCGGCTCTACGGCGGCGGCAGCGAACACCGGCTGCTTCAGGAGATGCTGCTGGGGATCGGGGGAGTACGGGCGGTGCGGGCCCTCTGCCGGCTCACCGGGCATCCGGAGCCCGAGGTCTTTCACACCAACGAAGGGCACGCCGGGTTCCTCGGGCTCGAGCGCATCCATGAACTGGTGCGTGAGGGGGCCGACTTCGACGCCGCCCTTGAGTCCGTGCGCGGCGGGACGGTGTTCACCACCCACACCCCCGTGCCCGCGGGCATCGACCGGTTCGACCGCGAGCTGGTCGCGCATCACTTCGGCCCTGCCGCCGAACTGCCCGGCATCGACGTCGAGTTGGTGCTGCGGCTCGGTATGGAGACCTACCCGGGCGGTGAGCCCAACCTCTTCAACATGGCCGTGATGGGGCTGCGGCTCGGGCGCTGCGCCAACGGCGTCTCCACGCTGCACGGCAAGGTCAGCCGGGAGATGTTCCAGGGCCTCTGGCCGGGATTCGACCCCGAGGAGGTGCCCATCACCTCCGTCACCAACGGCGTGCACGCGCCCACCTGGGTCGCCCCCGAGGTGATCCGCCTCGGCGCACGCCAGATCGGCCGCGAGCGCACCGACCGCGCGCTGTCCGTCGGCGGCTCCGAACGCTGGGACGCCGTCGCCGACATCCAGGACGGCGACATCTGGCTGCTGCGCCGCGAACTGCGCGCCCAGCTCGTCGACGAGGTGCGGCGCCGCCTGCACGTGTCCTGGCGGCAGCGCGGCGCCGCCACCGCCGAACTCGGCTGGATCGACGAGGTCCTCGACCCCGACGTCCTCACCATCGGCTTCGCCCGCCGCGTCCCCTCGTACAAACGACTGACGCTGATGCTCCGCGACCAGGACCGGCTGATGGAGCTGCTCACCCACCCCGAGCGGCCCGTGCAGATCGTCGTCGCGGGCAAGGCGCACCCCGCCGACGACGGCGGCAAGCGGCTCATCCAGGACCTGGTGCGGTTCACCGACGATCCGCGCGTGCGCCACCGCATCGTGTTCCTGCCGGACTACGGCATGGCGATGGCGCAGAGGCTGTACGCGGGCTGCGACGTGTGGCTCAACAATCCGCTGCGGCCCCTGGAGGCGTGCGGCACCTCCGGCATGAAGGCCGCGCTCAACGGCTGCCTCAACCTGTCCGTCCTGGACGGCTGGTGGGACGAGTGGTTCGAGCCCGACTTCGGCTGGGCCATCCCCACCGCCGACGGCGCCGCCACCGACGACCACCGCCGCGACGACCTGGAGGCGGCGGCGCTGTACGACCTCCTGGAGCGCCGCATCACGCCCCGCTTCTACGAGCACGGGCCCGGCGGACTGCCCGACCGCTGGATCGAGATGGTCCGCAGGACCCTGACCCGGCTCGGCCCGAAGGTGCTCGCCGGCCGCATGGTGCGCGAGTACGTGGAGCGTCTGTACGTGCCCGCCGCGCGCGCCCACCGCGTGCTCGCGCCGGACACCGCCGCCTCGCTCGCCGCCTGGAAGACCCGGGTCCGCGCGGCCTGGCCCCGCGTCGCCGTCGACCACGTGGAGGCCTCCGCCGTCGGCGCCACCGCCGAACTCGGCGCCACCCTCGCCCTGCGCGTCCGCGTCCAGCTCGGCGAACTGACCCCCGACGACGTCGAGGTGCAGGCCATCGCGGGCCGCGTCGACCCCGAGGACCACATCGCCGACGCCACCCCCGTCCCGCTGAAGCCCGCGAGCGGCCCCGACACGGAAGGCCGCCTCCTGTACGAGGGCCCACTGGCCCTGGACCGCACAGGACCGTTCGGCTACACGGTCCGCATCCTGCCTGCCCACCGCCTCCTCGCGGACGGCGCGGAACTGGGGTTGGTGGCGGTGCCGTCGGAGGGGACGGGGGAGGGCGCGGGGGTGCTGATGCGGTGAGCGGGTGTGCGGTAGCCGGACGCGCGCGGTAAGGAGGTGCTTTTAAGGGGCGCGGGGAACTGCGCGACCAGCCCCCACCAACCCGCAGATACAACACAACGTGGTGCGGGCGGCATCCAGGGTTCGGTACCCCCGGATGCCGCCCGGCTCTACAGGCCCAGGGGCCCGGCTACTTGACGTTCACGCCAGTCCAGGCGGCCTCGACAGCCTTCTGCTCCGCAGAGCCCGCGCCGTACAGGTCACCGGCAGCCTTCACCGTGTCCTTACGGGCCTGCGCGTAATCCGTCGTGGTGGTGAAGTACGCGGTCAGCGCCTTGAACCAGATCTTCTCGGCCTTCTCGCGGCCGATGCCCTCGACCTTCGAGCCGTCCTTGGTCGGGCTGTCGTACTTGACGCCGTTGATCTCCTTCGCGCCGCTGCCCTCGCTCAGCAGGTAGAAGAAGTGGTTGGCGATGCCGGACGAGTAGTGCACGTCGACGTTGCCGGCGTTGGTGTCCCAGTAGTCCAGGGACGAGCCGTCCTTGGAGGGCTTGTCCATGTACCGCAGCGGGGTGCCGTCGCCGTTGATGTCGATCTTCTCGCCGACGAGGTAGTCGCCCTTGTCCTGGGCGTTGTCGGCCTTGAACTCGACGGCCGCGGCGAAGATGTCGCTGGTCGCCTCGTTCAGGCCGCCGGACTCACCGCTGTACTCCATGTTGCCGGTGGCCGAGGTGACGCCGTGGGTCATCTCGTGGGCGGCCACGTCGATGGACGTGAGCGGCTTGGCGTTCCCCTCGCCGTCGCCGTACGTCATGCAGAAGCAGGAGTCCTGCCAGAACGCGTTGACGTAGTTGTTGCCGTAGTGCACGCGGGACGTGGCGCCCTTGCCGTCGCCCTTGATGCCGCTGCGGCCGTGCACGTCCTTGTAGTAGTCCCAGGTGAGACCGGCGCCGTAGGCGGCGTCGACGCCCGCGGTCTGCGCGTCGGCCGGCTTGCCGGTGCCCCACGTGTCGTCCGCGTCGTTGAAGAGCTTGCCGCCGCTGGAGCCGTGGTTCAGGTCGAACGTCTTGTGGTCGCCGCGCCCGCCGTCGGTCAGGTCGAAGCCGCTGCCCGACTTGGTGGAGCCCACCTCGACGTCGCCGCTGTACTGGCTGTGGCCCTTGCCGTTCTCGACGGCCTGGTACTGGAACAGCTTCTTGCCGGTCGCCGCGTCCGTGATGACGTGCAGCTCGCTCGGCGTGCCGTCCTTCTGGGTGCCGGTGACGACCGTCTCGAAGGCCAGCGCGGGCTTGCCCTGCGCGGCCCAGACGACCTTGCGGGGCGACTTGGCGTCGGCCTTCTTCGTCTCGCCGGTCTTCGCCGCCGTCGCCTCGGCCGACTTCGCGACCGCCTTCGGCGCGAGCTTCGCGCTGGTGGACGCGACCTTCACGGAGGCCTTCGTGGCCTTGCTGACGCCCTTGACCGTGCCGCTCTTGGCGGTGTGCACGACCAGGTCGCCGCCCAGGACGGGCAGTCCGTCGTAGGTGCGCTCGTAGCGGGTGTGCGTGGTGCCGTCGCGGTCCTTGACGACGTCGCGGACGACCAGCTTCTCCTTGGCGCCGAGGCCGATCTTCTCGGCGGTGGCCGCCGTCTTCGTCCCGGCGTCCTGGATGAGGCCGGCGCGCACGGAGGCGGAGAGCTGCATGGGCGAGGCCGACGGGGTGGTGGCCTTGGTGCTGCTGACGTCCGGCTGCGCCGACGCGCCGGTGGTGAGCCCGGCCGTGAGCAGCGCTCCGGCGGCGACTGCGGTGGCGATGGCCAGCGTGGAGCGCTTCATCGATATGTGGGGGGTCACGCAAGCTCCTTGTGTGGGGGAGCCCGGGTGGCATGGGGGACCACCCGGGCCAGAAGTGCTGTGCGGTGTTCGTGTGCCGTGCGTGGGGAAGCGTGCCATTTGGGCCAGGTACATGTCAGGACCTTGATTGAATGTTGGCCAAAATACGTTCGTTGGCCGATGGTCAAGGTCCGTAATGCGAACAGCGTGTGAACGGGGGTGCCGCTCCGGCCGGTTGGAGCCGCCGGACGGCCGGGGCGACGCCCCCGCGCGGTGCCTCCGTTACGGCCTGGCGCCGACGTTGACCGCCGCCCACGCGTTGGCGACCGCCTTGTACTCGGCGCTGCTCGTGCCGCCGTACAGTTCGCTGGCCGCCGCGAGTGTTCCGGTGCGCGCCGCCGCGTAGTTGGTGGTCGTGTTGAACTTCGTGGTGAGCGCGCGGAACCAGATCTTGGCGGCCTTTTCAATGCCAATTCCGGTCACGGGCTTGTTGTCGTACGTCGGCGAGTCGTAGGAGACGCCGTTCACGACCTTCTTCCCGCTGCCCTCGCTGAGCAGGTAGAAGAAGTGGTTGGCGATGCCCGAGGAGTAGTGCACGTCGACGTTGCCGGCGCTGCTGCTCCAGTTGTCCAGGGACCTGCCGTCCTTGGAGGGCTTGTCCATGTACCGCAGCGGGGTGCCGTTGCCGCGGATGTCGATCTTCTCGCCGACGAGGTAGTCGCCGACGTCCGAGGGGTTCTTGGCGTTGAACTCGACGGCGGCGGCGAAGATGTCGCTGGTCGCCTCGTTCAGACCGCCGGGCTCGCGGCTGTACTGCATGTTGCCGGTGGCCGAAGTGACGCCGTGCGTCATCTCGTGCGCGGCCACGTCGATCGACGTCAGCGGCTTGGCGTTGCCCGCGCCGTCGCCGTACGTCATGCAGAAGCAGCCGTTCTGCCAGAACGCGTTGGAGTAGTTGTTGCCGTAGTGCACGCGGGAGCTCGCGCCGACCCCGTCGCCACGGATGCCGTTGCGGCCGTGCACGCCCTTGTAGTAGTCCCACGTGAGGGCCGCGCCGTAGTGCGCGTCGGCGCCCGCGGTCTCCATGTTGGACGGCTGGCCGTTGCCCCACACGTCGTCCGGGCCGCTGAAGAGCGTGCCGGTGCCGGACGTGCCGCGGTTCAGGTTGTACGTGCGGTGGTTGCCGCGCTGGGTGTCGGTCAGCGTGTACTGCGAGCCCGACTGGGCGGTGCCGAGGGGGACTTGGCCGCTGTACATCGTGTTGCCGGTGCCGTTGTGCACGGCCTGCCACTGCCGCAGCTTCTTGCCGGTGGCGGCGTCGGTCACGACGTGCAGCTCGTTCGGCGTGCCGTCCTTCTGGAGGCCGCCCACGACGGTCTCGTACGCGAGGACGGGGGCGCCGCCCTTGGTGTCGACCAGCCAGACGACCTTGCGCGGCGCCTGCGACGCCTTGGTCTTGGTGGACTTCTCGGCCTTGGCCGCGCCGAGCGCCTGCTTCTCGGCCGCGGCGGGCTTCACGTCGGCGCCGGTGTCGACGCCCGTGAGGCTGGCCTTCGAGGCGCGGTTGACGTCCTTGACCTTGCCCGCCTTGTCGGTGGCGACCACCATGTCGCCGCCGAGCACCGGGAGTCCGGCGTAGGTGCGCTCGTAGCGGGTGTGCGTGGTGCCGTCGCGGTCCTTGATCACATCGCGGACGACGAGCTTCTCCTTGGCGCCGAGACCGAGCGCCTCGGCGGTGGCGGCCTTGCCCGTGTCCGCCTCGCGTATCAGCTCTGCGCGCTGCGAGGGGGACAGCTTCATGGGCAGGCTGCCGGTGTCGGCCTTGGTGCCGGCGGATGTCCCGTCGGCGGTGGCGGTGCCCGCCTGCACGGCCATCCCGAGAAGGGCGGCGACAGCCGTGAAGGTGCCGATGGCGGTGGCCCGCCTGCGGGCCGAACGTCTGCGGGGGGTGGGGGTGTTACTGCTCAACACGGACTCCTTCTGCGCGACCGCTGGTCGAGCGGCCTGGGGGCGACCGGACGGCGGTGACCGTCCGGGGCGGAGCAGGGCAGTACGTGGTGCCGTGAGCCGCGTGCGCGTGAGCGCGCGTGCGACTGGTGAGGGGAAGAGTGCCATTCGAGACAGGGACATGTCAGGTGCGTGAACCCACATTGGCTGGATTACGTTCGGTGCCCGAATTCTTGTGTCCGGTATGCGGTTTCTCGCGGGGTGCGGAGGTTCAGCAGGTGCTCGGGCGTCGCGGATGCGAACCCGATCCGGCCCCCGCGCCCGCACTCGCGTTCGCCTCAGTCATACGGCGATCGTCGCAGCCACCACTGACAACGGCCGCTGACCTGCGCCGACGTAGAACAGCAGGATGCCGTTACGCCGACCCGCTCCCCACCACACTGTCCCGCCACGCCCGGTGCAGCTCCGCGAACGGCCCCGTCGCGGTGATGAGTTCTGCCGGGGTGCCGTCCTCGACGATCCGGCCGTGTTCCATCACGAGGACCCGGTCGGCGATCTCCACCGTCGAAAGGCGGTGGGCGATCACGACGGCGGTGCGGCCGCGCAGGACGGTGTCCATGGCCCGCTGCACGGCCCGCTCGCCGGGGATGTCGAGGGAGCTGGTGGCCTCGTCGAGGATGAGGACGGCGGGGTCGGCGAGCAACGCGCGGGCGAAGGCGACCAGTTGGCGCTGGCCCGCCGAGATGCGGCCGCCGCGCTTGCGTACGTCGGTGTCGTAGCCGTCGGGCAGGGAGCTGATGAAGTCGTGGGCGCCGATCGCCTTCGCGGCGCGTTCGACGTCCTCGCGGGTGGCGTCCGGGCGGCCGATCGCGATGTTCTCGGCGACCGTCCCGGAGAACAGGAACGCCTCCTGCGTCACCATCACGACGCCGCGCCGCAGCTCCGCGCCCTCCAGGTCGCGCAGGTCGACGCCGTCCAGGAGGACCCGCCCTTCCGTGGGGTCGTAGAAGCGGGCGAGCAGCTTCGCGAGCGTCGACTTGCCGGCGCCCGTGGAGCCGACGACGGCGACGGTCTGCCCGGCAGGGAGCGTCAGGTCGAAGCGCGGCAGGACCTCCCCGCCCGTGCGGTACGCGAACCGCACTCCGTCGAACTCCACGGTGCGGCCGGGGTGTTCGGAGGCAAGCTCGGGCAGCGGCTTCTCGGCGCCGGGCGCGGGCTCCGGGACCGAGGGCGTCTGCGCGAGCAGCCCCGCGATCTTCTCCAGGGACGCCGACGCCGACTGGGCCGAGTTGAGGAACATGCCGAGCCGGTCGATCGGATCGTACAGACGGCGCAGATACAGCACGGCCGCGGCGAGCACACCGAGCGCGAGGGTGTCCTGCGCGACGCGGTACGCGCCCCACAGCACGATGCCCGCGACGGCCGTGTTCGCGACGAGCCGGGAGCCCACCACGTACCGCGCCATTTCGAGCAGCGCGTCGCCGTTGACGCGCTCGTGCCGGTGGTTGAGCGCGGCGAACTGCGCCTCGTTGGCCCGCTCGCGGCGGAACGCGCGCACCGGCCGGATGCCGTTCATCGTCTCCGTGAACTTCACGATGACGGCGGCGATGGCGGTGGAGCGGGCGCGGTACACCTTCCCCGCGCGGTGCTGGTACAGCCGGATCAGCAGGTACAGGGGCACGAACGAAAGGACGGCGACGGCGCCGAGGCCGAGGTCCAGCCAGAGCAGCATCAGGGAGATGGAGACGAAGGACAGGATGACGGTGAGCAGTTCCTGGAGGCCTTCGTTGAGCAGTTCCCGCAGCGACTCCACGTCCGTGGTGGCGCGGGAGATGAGCCGCCCCGACGTGTACCGCTCGTGGAAGTCCACGCTCAGCGCCTGCGCGTGCCGGAAGATGCGGCCGCGCAGATCGAGGAGCACGTCCTGGTTGACGCGGGCGGACGCCACGATGAAGGCGTACTGGAACGCGCCCGCGGCCGCCGCGCACGCCAAGTAGGCCACGCCGACCGCGATCAGCGGCCCGTGGTCGTCAGCGCGGAACGCGGGCACGGCACGGTCGATGGCGTACGCGACGAGCAGCGGCCCGGCCTGGATGACGACCTGCTGGACGAGCAGCAGCACGGCGGCCACGGTCACGCGGGCGCGGCGGGGCGCGAGCAGGGAGCGCAGGAGGGCGCGGGTGGCGCCCGGGGGAGCGGGGAGGGTGTCCTCGTCGAAGGCGGCGTCGAGGGCGGCGGTGGAGAGAGCGTCTTCCTCGCCCTTCTCCCCGCTCTTGCTGCCCTTGTCGCTCTTGTCGCCCTTGTCGTCGACCGTGCTCATCCTTCCGTCCCCCCAGACATCAGCCATGCGTACTCCGCGTTCTCCCGCAGCAGTTCGTGGTGCGTGCCCACGGCCGTGACGCGGCCGCCGGACAGCAGGGCGACCCGGTCCGCGAGCAGCACGGTCGACGGGCGGTGCGCCACCACCAGCGCCGTGGTGTCCTTCAGGACCCGCCGCAGCGCCGCTTCCACCAGCGCCTCGGTGTGTACGTCGAGCGCGGACAGCGGGTCGTCGAGTACGAGGAAGCGCGGCCGCCCCACCACCGCGCGGGCCAGCGCGAGCCGTTGCCGCTGCCCGCCCGACAGGCTCAGCCCCTGCTCGCCGACCTGCGTGTCCGCGCCCTGCGGCAGGGCGTGCACGAACTCGGCCTGCGCCACCGCGAGCGCCCGGTCGAGGGCACCCTCGCCGCCGTTCCCGCCGTCGCCCATCAGGACGTTCTCGCCCACGGACGCGGAGAACAGCGTCGGCTCCTCGAAGGCCATGGACACCAGTGCGCGCACGCGTGTCCGACCCAGCGTCGCGATGTCCTCGCCGTCGAGCGTGATGCGGCCGCCGGTCACCTCGTGCAGCCGGGGTACGAGGGCGGTGAGCGTGGTCTTGCCGCTGCCGGTGGCGCCGACGAGGGCCATGGTCTCGCCGGTGCGGATGTGCAGGTCGATGCGGGACAGGACGGGCGGGGCGTCGTCGGGCGCGTCCGGGTAGCGGAACTCGACGGCGTCGAAACGGATGCCGTCGGCGAGGGCCGGGGCAGTGGCCGGGGGCGCGCCAGATCTTCGCGGCGCGGGGACGGAGGCGACCGCGGCCTCGCCGACAGCGCCGGTACCCGCCCCGGTCCCCGCGTCCGTTTCCGGCTCCGCGTCCAACACCTCGAAGTACCGCTCCGTGGCAGTGGCCGCCTCCTGGCTCATCGCAAGGAGGAAGCCGATCGACTCCACCGGCCAGCGCAGCGCGAGCGCCGTCGACAGGAACGCCACCAGCGTGCCCGTGGACAGCCCACCGTCGGCCACCTGCACCGAGCCGAGGACGAGCGCGGCCCCGATCGCCAGCTCCGGCAGCGTCATGATGACGCCGTAGATCGCGGCGAGCAGCCGGGCCTTGACCAGCTCCGTGCCGCGCAGCGTGCGCGACAGTTCGCGGAAGGCCCGTGCCTGACTGCGGTGCCGCCCGAAGCCCTTGATGATCCGGATGCCCAGCACGCTCTCCTCGACGACGGTCGTCAGGTCGCCCACCTGGTCCTGCGCGCGCCGCGCCACGGCGGCGTACCGCCCCTCGAAGAACGCGAGGAAGCCCACCATCGGCAGCACGGGGGCGAGAAGGACCAGGCCGAGCGTCCACTCCTGGGCGAGCAGGATGACCATGCCGACCACGATCGTCGCGCCGTTGACGACCAGGAACGTCAGCGGGAACGCGAGGAACATGCGCAGCAGCATCAGATCGGTCGTGCCGCGCGAGAGCAACTGCCCCGACGCCCACCGGTCGTGGAACGCGACGGGCACGCGCTGGAGATGGCGGAACAGGTCCGCCCGCATCGCCGCCTCCACGCCCGCGAGCGGCCGCGCCACCAGCCAGCGCCGGAAGCCGAAAAGCAGCGCCTCCACGATGCCGAGCACCAGCAGGAGCAGCGCGCCGAGCCACACGCCCCCGGTGTCCCGGTCGGCCACCGGACCGTCCACCATCCACTTCAGTACGAGCGGGAACACCAGCCCCGTACACGAGGCCACGATGGCGACAAGAGCCGCGCTGAACAGGCGTGTTCGTACGGGACGCACATACGGCCACAGCCGGGTGAGCGTCCGCACGGCGGACCGGCCGCCGGGTTCCTTGGCAGGTGCATGTGTCGTGGGCATCAGGGGCGAGCCTACGTTTCACCACTGACACAGCCCACCGAGTTTCGTACCGGTCGGGGTCGGCCGCTGGTCCTAGGCCAAGGGCCCGAGCCCGAGCGCGAAACGCACCCGCGCAGGCGCACGCAGACGCATACGCGCCCCCGGCGACGAGCCACCGAGCTCCCGCGGACGGGAGGCACGACACGGCGCCCGTCACCAGGGGCGCGCCCCACCGCGGCACCGCCAAGGAGCAGGCGCGACGATGCCACGTCTGAGACCCAGCTCCCGTCCCGCCCACAGCCGGGCGAGCCGGGCGGCCGAGGACCGTGCCGCGGCCGACGCGAAGGCGTACGGCCGCGGCACCCTGGGCCGACGTCGGGGCCACGTCGGCCGAGGCCGGAATCCGGTCCTCGAGGCCGCGCCTCCCCCCGGAGTCGCGGCCTACAGCCCTGGGTCCGCACCCGCGCCCCACCAGCGCGGATGATCGGCGAGCCCGCCGCCGGCCGGCGGCGGACCCGAGTGGATCAGGCCCTGGACGGGCCCGGGTGGATCAGACCCGTGACGGGTCCGGGTGGATCAGGCCTGCTCCCACAGCGCGGGCGTGGCCGGGGGCTCCCAGCCGGGCTGCGCCTGGTGCGGCTGCAGACAGCGGTAGGTGGCGCCGTCGTACGTGACCGTGTCACCGGCCGCGTAGACGCTGCCCGCCGCCCAGGTGCCGCTCGGGTCACCGGGATCCGGGTCCTGGCCGCCGCCCGTCGTCTTCAACGTCAGCTGGTACTGCTGAAGAAGCGGGTTGATCGGCTGGTGGAACGTGGTCCCGCCGGAGCGGCAGTTGCCCGAGCCGCCGGAGGTGACGCCCTGCGCCTGGCTGCCCGAGATGTACGAGCCGCCGGAGTCACCGGGCTCCGCGCACACCGTCGTACGCGTCACGCCGCTGATGGTGCCCTCGGGGTAGGTGACGCTGGTGTTGTGCTGCGAGATCGTGCCGCAGTGCCACCCGGTGGTCGATCCGGAGCGGCAGATGGAGCCGCCCACCGGCGACTGCGTCGAGCCCGCGACGCTCACGCGCTGCCCGCCGGAGCCCTTGACGTACGGGGTCGACGTCCACTGCGCGTTCGCGGCCACCCACGCCATGTCCCGGCCCGGGAAGATCGAGGCCCGGAAGGTGCCCTGCGCCTGCTGGTTGACGCCGCGCGTCGTGGTGCCTGCCCGGCCGCAGTGGCCCGCGGTCGCGAAGCCCTGCGTGGCGCCCTGCGTGATGGAGAAGCCGACCGAGCAGCGGCCGCCGCTGCCCATGTAGTACGCCTCGCCGCCCACGATGTCGTAGAGGGGACGCGGCCGGTCGGCGGTCTTCTTGATCTGTACGAGGCCGGAGTCCACACCGGCCGCGGCCACCAGCGCCTTGGCGGCGGAGGCCTTGACGGCGTTCACGACCACCGCGTTGGACTTCACGTCGACGAACCACACGGGCGCGTCGGCGGTCCGGGTGCTCTTCGCGGCCCGGTCCAACTTGGCCTTCGCGGCGTCGAGTTGGCCGACGGAGTGCCGTACGACCAAGGCGCGGGCGCCCTTGGCCTCGATGGCCGCGACGTCCCGGGCGTCGATGGTGGCGACGGTCAGCGAGGCCGAGGTGGCACCGCCCACCCAGGCACCCGCGAAGTCCCGCCCGAGCGAGGCCTGCAAGGACCCGGCGACGGCCCCGGCCTCCGCCTCGTTGGCGAGCCGCGACTTGGCCTGTCCTGCACTGATCCCGAGGTCACGCTGCATCGCCTTCAGGACCTCGGGCGACGTCTTCGCCACGGCGGCGGTGGCCGCGGCGTCGTACGGAGTGGGGGACGGGGAGTCGGTCTGAGCGGACGCGGAGCCGGGCATCCCGGCCAGCACCAGCGCACCGGCGGCGGCGAACGCGGCACCCGCCGCCTGCACGCGCCGGACGGTACACCTGCGTCGAGTCGGGGAGGCATGTCTGTGCTGCTGCATGGGGGTCTCTCCTCGGTGTGGACGGGGAGCGGCGGACCCGTGAACGCGGGGAAGCCGGATCCGCTCGTTCTCCGGTCGACCACACCGTAGAAGCGTCAACAGCACCGAAGTAGATGCCAGTTGCCCCCCTACGCCGACGTTATGCATCCGGTGACGAGCCAGCCCGTGCGGCGGCGACCATTCAGCCGGGCGGCGAGTTTTCAGCCCGTCCGGCGTTTGAGGACGAGCCGCGAAGCGGCGATTCGGCGGGGGCCTGTCCCACCCGCCCGGGACCTCCACCCGGCAGCTGGGGTCCAGGGGGCGCAGCGCCCCTGGTTACGGGAAGGGGCGGGCCTGGGGCGTCCCACGAGGGCTCACCCCACGTCCGCCCCAGGCGAAGCCAACCAAGCCGAATAACTCTCACTACGAGCAGCCGCAGCAGCATGCGCGGCCCGAGCATGCCCCAGCACACCGGCCGCGGTGTCATGGGCGTAAGTCTCCGGATGCCACCCCAACAAGTGCCGCCAGTACAAAGGCGCCCCGGCCAACGGCAGGGTAACGATCCCCTCGGTAGGAGGAAACGTAGCCCGGCACAACCCCACCGCCCGCCCCACCTGCACCAGATGAACGCACGACGCGGTATCGGTCTCGTACACGGACGAGGGTGTGAACCCGGCCCGAGCGCACGCAGCGGTGAAGCAGTCCCCGAAGCACCCGTCCCCCGGCACATCGGTCCACGCCTCCCCGGCCAACTCCCCCAGCTCGACCTCCGAGGCCCCGGCCTGCGGATGCCTGGTCGCCAGCATCACGAACACGGGATCACGGGCCACCTCCCGCCACACGAGCCGCTCACTCTCGGGCGGCGTACTGGCCCCACACGTACCGATGAGCGCGAAGTCGAGCCGTACGTCGGCGACTTGGGCGGCGATGTCCCGCTCGGACCAGGAGGTGTACGTGGACACGGGGTGGTCGGGATACGCGGCGGCGAGCCGGTCCACGAGCCCGCCGAGCAGCGGCCCGTGCGTACCCCCGAGCCGGAACCCCCGCCGGTCCTGCCACACCCGCGAGAACCGCTCGGCCTCCTCCTGCAGCCCACTGACCGCGGGCAGCACGATGCGCGCCCGCGCCAGCACGAACTCCCCGAGCGCGGTGGCCCGCACCCCGAACCGCCCCCGCTCGAACAGCTCACCGCCCAGGGTCCGCTCGATCCGCTTCAACTGCGCGCTGAGCGCGGGCTGCGCGAGCCCGAGCGCGGTGGCCGCCTTGGTGAGGCTGCCCGCGTCGGCGATCGCCCGGATCGTCTTCAGGTGCCGCAACTCCAGGTCCATGCGGTGAGCTTCGTCCGCGTACGAGCCACGGGCAATACCTTGGTACAGACCTGACCACCCATCAAGAACGAATCAAGACCCGCCCTCCCCAGGCACAGCCCGCAGCACCAGCACCGATCGCGCGGCAATCGTCACCGCGGCCCCCGCCGCGAGCAACGCCCCCGGCGCCTCCCCCTGCTCCTCCAGGCAGGTGTCCACAAGCACTTCATAGGCGGCGGCCCACGGCGGCCCCGGCAGGACGAAGTCCACGGGCCGGTCCGCCGCGTGCAGCACGGCGAGGAAACTGTCGTCGGCCACCGGCGCCCCGCGCGCGTCCCGCCCCGGTATGTCCCGCCCGGACAGATACATGCCGAGTGTCGCCGCGGGCGCGTACCAGTCGGCCTCCGTCATCTCCGTGCCGCGCGCGGTGAACCACGCCAGGTCCCGAAGGCCGTCCGCCGAGTGGGCCCGCCCGGAGAAGAAGGCGCGCCGCCGCAGCACCGGATGCCGGTGCCGCAGCGCGATCAGCCGCGCGGTGAGGTCGAACAGCGCCCGCCACCCCGGCTCGTCCCGCACCTCCCAGTCCACCCAGCTCACTTCGTTGTCCTGGCAGTACGCGTTGTTGCTGCCGCGCTGCGTACGCCCCATCTCGTCGCCCGCCACGAGCATCGGCACGCCGGTCGAGAGCAGCAGCGTGGTCATCAGGTTCCGCAGCTGCCGCCGCCGCAGGGCCCGCACGTCGGCGTCGGCGGTCTCGCCCTCCACGCCGCAGTTCCAGGACCGGTTGTCGTCCGAACCGTCCCTGTTCCCCTCGCCGTTGGCCTCGTTGTGCTTCCTCTCGTACGTCACCAGGTCGCGCAGCGTGAAGCCGTCGTGGGCGGTCACGAAGTTCACCGACGCGTACGGCCGCCGCCCGCCCCACGCGTACAGGTCGCTCGACCCCGAGAGCCGGTAGCCGAGGTCCCGCACGTCCGGAAGGGCGCCGCGCCAGAAGTCCCGCACGGCGCCCCGGTAGCGGTCGTTCCACTCCGTCCACAGCGGCGGGAACGCACCCACCTGGTAGCCGCCCGAGCCGACGTCCCACGGCTCGGCGATCAGCTTCACGCGCCGGAGCACCGGGTCCTGCGCGATGACCGCGAGGAACGGCGAGAGCATGTCGACGTCGTGGAAGGACCGCGCGAGTGCCGCCGCCAGGTCGAAGCGGAAGCCGTCGACGCCCATCTCCGTCACCCAGTACCGCAGCGAGTCGGTGATGAGGCGCAGCACGTGCGGCTGCACGACGTGCAGGGTGTTCCCGCAGCCCGTGTAGTCGGCGTACCGGCGCGCGTCGCCCTGGAGCCGGTAGTAGCCGCGGTTGTCGATGCCCTTCAGGGACAGCATCGGCCCCAGCTCGCCCGCCTCGGCGGTGTGGTTGTAGACGACGTCCAGTATCACCTCGATCCCGGCCTCGTGCAGCGCCCGCACCATCCGCCGGAACTCGCCGACCTGCTGACCGCGGGTGCCGCCCGCGGCGTACGCGGCGTGCGGCGCGAAGTACCCGATGGAGTTGTAGCCCCAGTAGTTCCTCAGTCCCCGCCGCAGCAGATGGTCCTCGTGCGCGAACTGGTGCACCGGAAGCAGCTCGACGGCCGTCACGCCGAGCCGTACGAGATGCTCCACGGCCGCCGGATGCGCCAACCCGGCGTACGTACCGCGCAGTTCGGCCGGGACGTCCGGGTGCCGCATCGTGAAGCCGCGCACGTGGAGTTCGTAGATGACCGAGTCCGCCCAGGGCGTCTTCGGGCGCCGGTCGTCGCACCACTCGTCGTCCGGCGCGTCGTCGTGGACGACGACGCCCTTGGGTACGTACGCGGCCGAGTCCCGGTCGTCGCGCACGGTGTCCGCGACCTGCTGCTGCGGCCAGTCCCTGACATGGCCGTACACCTCGGGCGGCAGCGTGCCGTAGTCGTTGCCCGCGCCCGCGTCGACCGCGCGGGCGTACGGGTCGAGCAGCAGCTTCGCCGGGTTGAAGCGGGCGCCGGTCCACGGGTCCCAGCGGCCGTGCACCCGGAAGCCGTACCGCTGGCCCGGCAGCACGCCCGGCAGGAAGCCGTGCCAGATCTCGTGCGTCAGCTCGGTCAGCGGACACCGTGTCTCGACGAGCCGCCCGCCGCCTCCGTTGCCAGCGCCGTCCCCGCCGGCTTCTTCGTCGAACAGACACAGCTCGACGGCCTCCGCCCCGCCGGCCCACAGCGCGAAATTGGTGCCCGCGACGCCGTCGGGCCCCACCCGGAACCGGGCGCCCAGCGGTGTCGGCGCCCCCGGCCACACGGTCCGCGGCGGCGCCTGGGGCGTCCGCGCGCCGCGCCCGCCGTTCCGCCCTGCCACCGCGGCGGAGGCGGTGGTCTCTTCGGCCGACCGGCCCCGGCCCACCGCCCGCGCCCGCTGGACGGCCTCCTGCTCGGCTGCGCTCGACACCTGCTCGCCTCCCGCGGCTCGGGCCGGTGGACGCGCGTGTCCGGGCTGCGCGGCGTCCCGGCCGCGGCCGCCCGCACGGCGTCCTTCTGTCTGTTCTGCCCACCCGGTGCGTCGCACTCACGTTTCCCCGGGCTGCCACGGTCGTTGGGACCCACGTGAGACAGGCAACGAGGCGCGCTCGGCGCGCAGGAGCCGCGCTGGCCGCAGCGGTGGCATGGGCAGGACTGGTGCTCGGGGCCACGGGCTGCTCCGGCTCGGAGTTCGACGGGATGCTCGGCAAGCCGCCGAGGCCCGCCGAGGCGATCCGGGTCACGCCCGACGACGGCGAGAAGAACGTACGCCGGGGCGAGCGCCTAGAGGTACGAGTCCCGGACGGGCGCCTGGAGTCCGTGCGGGTCGTACGGTCCCAGGACGCGCAGGAGACCGAGGTGCGGGGACGGATCGGCGAGGACGGCGCGACCTGGCGCCCGCTGGACGGCGGACCGCTCGCGCTCGCCGCGAAGTACACGGTGGACGCGGTCGCGCTCGACGGCCACGGCCGCCGCGTCGCACGGCACACGACGTTCACCACGTTCGTGCCCGACGAGCGCTTCATCGGCTACGTGTCGCCGGAGAACCGCGCCACGGTCGGCACCGGCATGATCGTCTCCCTGGAGTTCAACCGTGAGGTCGTCAACCGCGCGGCCGTCCAGCGCGCCGTCCACGTGACGGCCGAGCCCGCCGTGGAGATCCGCCCGCACTGGTTCGGCGAGACCCGCCTCGACTTCCGCCCGCAGAAGTACTGGAAGCCCGGCACCAAGGTCACCGTCGACCTGGACCTGCGCGACGTGAAGGCGGCGCCCGGCGTCTACGGCCTCCAGGACAAGACGTTCGCCTTCGAGATCGGCCGCAGCCAGGTCAGCCTCGTCGACGCCGCCGCGCACACCATGGAGGTACGCCGCGACGGCGAGCCGCTCTCCACGGTCCCGATCACCGCGGGCGCCCCGAAGACCACCACGTACAACGGGAAGATGGTCGTCACCGAGATGCTCGAGGTGACCCGCATGAACAGCCGCACCGTCGGCTTCGGCGGCGAGTACGACATCCCCGACGTCCCGCACGCCATGCGCCTGACCACCTCCGGCACCTTCCTGCACGGCAACTACTGGGCGCCGGACGCGCCCGGCAACACCAACGTCAGCCACGGCTGCGTGGGCCTGCGGGACGTGAAGGGCGGCAGCTCGAAGACCCCGGCGGGCTGGTTCTTCGACCGCAGCCTCATCGGCGACGTCGTCGAGGTCGTCAACAGCAACGACAAGAAAGTCGCTCCCGACAACGGCCTCGGCGGCTGGAACATGGACTGGGAGGAATGGAAGACGGGAAAGAAGAAGGCAGTCGAGAAAGCCCCAGAAAGGGAGAAGGGCGACAAGAAGCCCCGCTCGAACCGCCCCTGAGGGCCACAGGCCCGCACCATGACCGCAGTTGGGACTGAACGGTGACATTGGCGGGGAGTCATCGCTTCGGGCCTTGTGGTTATCTAGCGCAGTGCGCGAGTCGGCTCATTCTCGACCACCGCGCCGGGGCACTGGAGTGCGGGCCTGATCGGGCCGTGCGAGGGGAGAAGAATCTTGAACGGGCGACCGATATCGGGGGCGTCGGCCCACGCGCGAAAGCGCGGGCGGCGGCGGGGCGCCAACACACTGTTCGCGGCGGCGTCGGGGGCGACGCTGCTGCTCGTGACCGCGTGCGGGGGTGGCGGCTCGGACTCCGGCGACGGTGACGGCAAGGGCGAGGCGGGCGGCAACAAGCCCTCGCAGGCCGTCGTCACCATCGCGCCGAAGGACGGCGCGGACGCCGTGGCGACCGACGGGGCACTGAGGATAACCGCGGCAAAGGGCAAGCTGTCCGAGGTGACGGTCAAGGACCCCAAGGGCAAGACGGTCCCCGGGAAGATCACTTCCGGTGGCTCGAAATGGGCGCCGGAGCGGCACCTCGCCTCCGGCACCAAGTACCAGGTGCACGCGATCGCCAAGGACTCCGAGGGCCGCGCGTCGGCCAAGGACTCGACGTTCACGACGCTGGTGCCGAAGAACACCTTCCTCGGCCAGTTCACGCCCGAGGACGGCACGAAGGTCGGCGTCGGAATGCCGTTCTCGGTGCACTTCACGCGCGGCATCACCGCGCCGGGCGCGGTCGAGAAGGCCATCGACATCAAGACCGAGCCTTCCGTGCCCGTAGAGGGCCACTGGTTCGGCAACGACCGCCTGGACTTCCGCCCGGAGAAGTACTGGAAGCCCGGCACCAAGGTCACCGTCAAGATGAACCTCGACGGCGTCGAGGGCCGCGACGGGGTCTACGGCAAGCAGACCAAGACCATCAAGTTCGAGATCGGCCGCAGCCAGGTCTCCACGGTCGACGTGAAGACCAAGAAGATGACCGTCATGCGTGACGGCAAGGTCTTCAAGAAGATCCCCGTCACCACCGGCAAGCCCGGCTACGAGACGTGGAACGGCCAGATGGTCATCAGCGAGCGCCTCAAGGTGACCCGCATGAACGGCGAGACCGTCGGCTACGGCGGCGAGTACGACATCAAGGACGTGCCGCACGCGATGCGCCTGTCCACGTCGGGCACGTTCATCCACGGCAACTACTGGGGCGGCGGCGCGTTCGGCAACTACAACGCCTCGCACGGCTGCATCGGCCTGCGCGACGTGCGCGGCGGCTACGACAAGAAGGTGCCGGCCGCCTGGTTCTTCGACAACTCGATGGTCGGCGACGTCGTCGTGGTGAAGAACTCGAACGACAAGATCATCGCCCCGGAGAACGGCTACAACGGCTGGAACATGTCCTGGGAGAAGTGGAAGGCCTAGCCCTTCCGCCACCCGCGTGCGGGGCACGGCTAACGTGCCCCGCATGACAACTGTGCATCTCGAGGTCGCCGACGGCGTCGGCACGATCCGCCTGGACCGCCCGCCCATGAACGCCCTGGACATCGAGCTCCAGGACCGCCTCAAGGACCTCGCGGCCGAGGTCACCGCACGCGACGACGTGCGCGCCGTCGTCCTCTACGGCGGCGAGAAGGTGTTCGCGGCGGGCGCGGACATCAAGGAGATGCAGGACATGGACCACACGGCGATGGTCGTGCGGTCCCGCGCCCTGCAGGAATCCTTCACCGCGATCGCCCGCGTCCCCAAGCCCGTCGTCGCCGCCGTCACCGGCTACGCCCTCGGCGGCGGCTGCGAACTGGCCCTGTGCGCCGACTTCCGCGTCGCCGCCGACAACGCCAAGCTCGGCCAGCCCGAGATCCTGCTCGGCCTGATCCCGGGCGCCGGCGGCACCCAGCGCCTGCCGCGCCTGATCGGCCCGTCCAAGGCGAAGGACCTCCTCTTCACCGGCCGCATGGTCAAGGCCGAAGAGGCCCTCGCCATCGGCCTGGTGGACCGCGTCGTGCCCGCCGCCGAGGTGTACGAGCAGGCGCACACGTGGGCCGCGAGGCTGGCCAAGGGTCCGGCGCTCGCGCTGCGGGCCGCGAAGGAGGCCGTGGACACCGGCCTGGAGGCGGACATCGACACCGGCCTCGCCGTCGAACGCACGTGGTTCGCGGGCCTGTTCGCCACCGAGGACCGCGAACGGGGCATGCGCAGCTTCGTCGAGGAGGGCCCCGGCAAGGCGAAGTTCCTCTGAGATCAGGCCAGTTGAAGGCCCGTCAGCCAAAGTGTCCCCCGAAGGGGCGGATTATGACAGCCTTAAGGCAACCTTAAGGCAGCTGACTTCCGGGCCCTCCGTGATCATCCATGAGCAAGAAGTCATCGCAGGTGAGAGTGGTTGCGGTAGAGGCTGAACTGCCGTAGGCATATGCCTGGACGGCCCCCCGGAATGGAAGCTTCCGGGGGGCTTATTCCGTCGGAACGGCCCCAACGCGGGCGTGGTGCGGCCATGATGGGGGACATGGCGGGGCAGGAGGGTTTCGAACAGCCGCGGACGCGCACGGGTGCGACCGCGGCGCGCTGGACTCCGGCGGTGGAGGACGAACACGCCCTGAAGGCCCTGGAGTTGTTCGGAAACCCGATCGACGCCGAGGTCCCGCTGCCCTCGCGCCCCGAGTCCGCCGCCATCGCCCGCCGGCTCGCCCAGGTCGTGGTCCTGCGGCACTGGGGCCTGAGCCCCAAGCTCACCGAGGACGTCGTCCTCCTGGTGTCCGAGCTCGTCGGCAACGCGGTGCGGCACACCGGCGCCCGCGTCTTCGGCCTGCGCACGCTGCGGCGGCGCGGCTGGATCCGGGTCGAGGTGCGCGACCCCTCGCGCGGACTGCCGTGCCTGATGCCCGTCCACGAACTCGACATCAGCGGCCGCGGCCTCTTCCTCGTCGACAAGCTCGCCGACCGCTGGGGCGTGGACCTGCTGCCGCGGGGCAAGACGACGTGGTTCGAGATGCGGGTCACCGAGCGCTAGCGGTCGGTCCGGGTCCTGTGCGTACGCGAAAGCCCCCGGGGCCGTGGGTGCGGCACTGTCGGGGGCCTTCGAAGACGACGTAGCTCGGGTCAAAGAGAGTCGCTCGTTCCCGACTATGGCAGACGGGCGCCGCTGATCCAAAGTTCCGACCCGGGCATATCGGGTCAAAGCGTGACAGTTTAAAGATGAATCCTTGGTGAGATAGAGCACTCGCCTTGTAAACGATGGCTAAACGGTAGCTGTGTGGGGCGATGGGAAGGGCTTGTGAGGCCCTCCTGGTCCAGGCCAGCGACCCACAAACGTCCTGAATCAGGTCAATCAGCAGCTTTCACTGCTGATCCCCATTAAATGGTCCCCGTGACTGAGCTTGCAGACGGGACCGACCGCCGCCGAGTACTGCGCACATCGGTGGGCCTGGCCCTCGCGGGCGCCCTCACCGCCGGCTGCTCGACGACGGGGCAGCGGAACAAGCCCCGGCCCACCGGATCCCCCCACCGCGACCCCGCCCCCGGCCCCCGCGGCTTCCCCGGACTGCCCGTCCAGATCGCCCGCAGCCCCCGCGGCCGCCCCGAGGTCGCCCTCACCTTCCACGGCCAGGGCGACCCCAGGACCGCCCGCGCCCTGCTCGCCGAGGCCGAACGCGAGGGCGCCCGCGTGACCGTGCTCGCCGTCGGCACCTGGCTCGACGCCCACCCGAAGATGGCACGCCGCATCCTCGACGGCGGCCACGACCTCGGCAACCACACCCTCAACCACCGCGACATCAACGCGCTGCCCGAGCAGGCGGCGTACGCGGAGATCACCGGCTGCGCGGACCGGCTGCGCCGCCTCACCGGCGGCATCGGCAACTGGTTCCGGCCCTCGCGCGCCCAGCGGGCCACCCCGCTCGTCACCCGCCTCGCGCGCCGCGCGGGCTACCCGCACGTCCTGTCGTACGACGTCGACTCCCTGGACTTCACCTCGCGCGGCGGCCCGGCCGTCGCCCGCACCGTCGCCGCCGAGGCCCGCGCGGGCTCCGTGGTGAGCCTGCACTTCGGGTACGCGGACACCGTCGCCGCGCTCCCCGCCGTCCTCGAAGACCTGCACCGCCGCGGCCTGCGCGCGGTCACGACCACGGAGCTGCTGACCTGATGCCCACGCGTACCCGCACTCAACGGAACCTGTCCCTGACCAGGCGCACCGGCGTGCTGCTCGCCGCCGGGGCGGCCGTCGCCGCCGCGCTCGCCGGCTGCGGCACCGAGCAGGGCGACCGCGAGAACAAGGCCCTGACCACCAAGGTCCCGCCGGAGCCCGCCAAGCCGAAGGCGGTGCCGGGGCTGCCCGGCATGCCGCCCGTCCTGGACCCCAAGGACGTGTACGCGGCCGACCGCCCGGGCAAGCTCTCCCCGGTGGTCAAGGACTTCCCCTCCCGGGTCTACGTCCCCAACACCAACTCCAACACGGTGTCGGTCATCGACCCCAAGACGTACGAAGTCATCGACACGATCAAGGTCGGCGTCCAGCCGCAGCACGTCGTGCCGTCCTGGGACATGAAGACGCTCTGGGTCAACAACAACCGCGGCCACACGCTCACCCCCATCGACCCGAAGACCGGCGACGTCGGCAAGCCCGTCGAGGTGCACGACCCGTACAACCTCTACTTCACGCCCAACGGCAAGTACGCCGTCGTGATGGCCTCGATGGACCGCGAGCTGGTCTTCCGCGACCCGCACACCATGAAGCGCCTCAAGACCGAGCCGGTGAGCTGCTACGGCGTCAACCACGCCGACTTCTCCCTCGACGGCCGCTACTTCATCGTCTCCTGCGAGTTCTCCGGCGAACTCCTCAAGGTCGACACCGAGAAGATGAAGGTCGTCGGCCAGCAGAAGCTGCCCTTCAAGGGCGCCATGCCGCAGGACGTCAAGATGTCCCCCGACGGCAAGCGGTTCTACGTCGCCGACATGATGGCCGACGGCATGTGGGTCCTGGACGGCGACACCTTCTCCAAGCCGAAGCTGCTGCCCACGGGCAAGGGCTGCCACGGTCTGTACGTCAGCCGGGACTCCCGTGAGATGTACGTCTCCAACCGCGGCGAGGGCTCCGTCTCGGTCTTCGACTTCACCAGGAACAAGCTCACCAAGAAGTGGCACCTGCCCAATGGCGGCAGCCCCGACATGGGCGGCGTCTCCGCGGACGGCAAGATCCTCTGGCTCTCCGGCCGCTACGACTCCGAGGTGTACGCCATCGACACCCGCACCGGCGTCCAGCTAGCCCGCATCCCGGTGGGCGGCGGCCCGCACGGCCTGGCGGTGTACCCGCAGCCGGGGCGGTACTCGCTGGGGCACACGGGCGTCTTCCGCTAGCGGGCCCGCGCCCTACCGGGCGAAGAGCGCAGGGGCCTACCGGGCGAAGAACAGGGCCTCGGCCCCCACGGGCCGAAAGCCGGCGGCCTGGAACGCCCGCACACTGCGGGCGTTCCCCGTCGCCTGCTGCGCCCACAGCACGTCCCCTGCGGGCACCAGGTGCCGCGCCGCCGTCGCGAGGGCCCGGCCGAGCCCCCGGTGCCGTACGTCCTCCTCGACCTCGACGGCCGTCTCCCAGCGCCCGGCGACCCCGCGCCCGATGACCAGCACACCGCCGTCCGCCGTGGCCCACACCCGCACGTCGTCGCGCCGCTTGCGGGCCCGTGCCACCCGCGGATGGTCGGGGTCGTCCAGCTCCCGCAGGCCGAGCGCGGCGTCCGGCGGTCCTGCCAGCGCGGCGGCGACCGTCAGCAGGTCGGTGGTGTCGGTGGACCGGCCCGTCCGGTCCTGGAACGCGGCGAGGAACCGCGGGCTCATCGTCGCGGCCAGCGGATCGCAGTCGACGGCGGCCAGCGTGGAGCGCACCCACCGCGGGTCCTCGTCCGTGAAGATCACGGAGTGCGCCGTGAACGCGACGACCCCGGCGTCGCGGTGGCTCGGCTGCGGCACGACCGTCGTCCCGCCGTCCGCGGGCGGGAAGTCGCCGCGCGCCGCCGCCGCGAGGATCTCCCCGAGCGCCCCCGATGCGCTGGCCATGGCTGTACTCCTTGCAGTTGACACATGGATCGGCCGTTACCCTAACCCCCGTCAGTAGTGCAGAAAGAAGGGGCGGACTCGGTGGCGGACATCGAAGAGGCACGCAAGCAGTTCGAGCGGTTCGACGCGGACGGCGACGGATTCATCACGGCCGCGGAGTACAAGACGGCCCTGGCGCAGATGGGGGACTGGAACGTCACCGAGTCGGTCGCCGAGGCCATCATCAAGTCGAAGGACGCGAACGGCGACAAGCTGCTCTCCTTCGACGAGTTCTGGGCGAGCCTGAACAAGTAGCTCCCCGAGCGGCTCTTTGAAGCGGTTCTTCGAGCAGCACCGGACGCCGGACGGGCATGAGGCCCGTCCGGCGTCCGCGCAGTCTTCTTTCCCCGGCGGGCTTGTCGTCCGGGCGACCGAAACAGCGGAGGGAAGGCGATGACCTCGTCGGGACCGGCCATGACGCGCCGCGGACTGCTGGGGGCGGCGGTGCTGCTGCCCCTGACGGCATGCGGCGAGGACGACCCGCCCGCACGCTCCGCCCCGCGTCGCTCGTCACCGGCTGCCACGCCTTCGTCGCCCGTGGGGTCCGGTGCTGAACGGCGCCATCGTCAACTGGCCGCCCTGGAGCGGAAGTTCGACGCCCGGCTCGGTGTGTACGCCCTCGACACCGGCACCGGCGCTGTCATCGCCCACCGCGCGGACGAACGCTTCCCGTTCTGCTCGGCGTTCAAGGCGCTCGCGGCGGCGGCCGTCCTGGACGGCAATCCGCTGTCCCACCTGGACGACCGCGTCAGGTACGGCAAGGCCGACCTGATGAAGCACGCCCCGATCACCTCCCGTCACGTCGAGACGGGCATGACGATCCGTCAACTGTGCGATGCGGCGGTCCGGTTCAGCGACGGCACGGCCGGGAATCTGCTGCTGCGCGACATCGGCGGTCCGGACCGGCTGACGGCGTACGCACGCGGGCTCGGCGACAAGGTCACGCGCATGGACCGCTTCGAACCGGCGATCACCGAGGCCACGCCCGGGGACCCGCGCGACACCAGCTCACCCCGCGCCTTCGGCTCCACCTACCGCGAGATCGTCCTGGGTGACGCCCTGCCGAAGTCCAAGCGCGCCTTCCTCCGCGACCTGCTCGAACGCAATGCCACCGGCGCCGGGGCCAAGCGGATCCGGGCCGGCCTGCCGCGCGGGTGGACCGTCGCCGACAAGACCGGGACCGGGAACCACGGCACCCTCAACGACATCGCCGTCGTATGGCCCCCGAAGTCCGCGCCCCTGCTGATCGCCATCATGTCGAGCAAGGCGGAGCAGGACGCCCCGTACGACGAGGCGCTGCTCGCGGAGGCGGCGGCGTATGTGGCGGCCACGCTGCGGAGGAAGAGCTAGGCCGCCGATCCGTCACGCGGCCCGGGTGCGCCGGTACTGGCCCGGCGGCACCCCGTACGCCCGCTTGAAGGCCTTGGCGAACGCGAACTCCGATGTGTAGCCGGTGCGTTGGGCGAGCACGCGCAGCGGGGTGTCCTCCGCGCGCAGCAGGCGGCCCGCCGTCGTCATGCGCCACCACGTGAGGTACGTGAGCGGCGGCGAGCCCACCGTCGCGGTGAAGCGGCGCGCGAACGGGGCCCGGGACAGGCCGCCGAGCGCGCCGAGATCCTCCACCGTCCAGGGGCGCGCGGGGTCGGCGTGCATCGCGCGCAGCGCCGCCGCCACGGCCGGGTCGGCGAGGGCCGCGGACCAGCCCGCGGGGTGGTCGGTGTCCCGGTGCTCGCGCAGCCACCAGGCGCGCAGGATGTAGAGGAGCAGCGTGTCGAGGAGGGCGGCGACGATCGTGTCCGAGCCGGGCTGCGGGTTCTCCAACTCGGCGCCGAGGAGTTCCACGGCGGCGCGCACCGAGCCGTGCGCGCCGACGCGGGCGGGCAGGTGGACGACGTCGGGCAGGTCGGACAGGAGCGGGTGGGCGCAGGAGCGGTCGATGCGGTAGGCGCCGCACAGGAGGACGGCGGAGGGGCCCTCGCCGGTGACCGAGGCGGGACGCCGTGGCGGGGCCTCGGGCCAGGTGCCGTCCGGGTTCAGGCCGAACCGTTCGAGCTCCACGCCGGGCTCGCTCACCAGCGCGTGCCCGAAGCCGTGCGCGAGGAACACCACGTCGCCGGGGCCCAGCGCCACGGGCTCCGCGGGCGACCGCCCGTCCGCGGCCTCGGCGTCCGGGATCAGCCAGGCCGAACCCTGGAGCAGCACATGGAACCCGGCGCCCTCGTGCGTCCCGAAGTGCACGCCCCAGGGCGCGTACTTGTCGCGGATCGCGGAGTGCGGAAGCCCGAGCCGCATGGCGGCGATCGCGTCGCTGAGTACGTCCATGCCTGAACGGTAACGCGCAGGACTGCTGTCGAGACGTACGGACAGAAAACCAAGACAAGCAGGCATGTCCCGTCTCGCGGACCACGCATAGCGTCACACTCATGACCTCAACTACTGCGCACACAGTGCTTTTTGACGAGACCGGCGGACCCGAGGTCCTGAAGGTGCGGGAGCTGGAACTCGCCGCCCCGGCACCCGGCGAAGTCCTCATCAAGGTCGAGGCCCTCGGCCTCAACCGCGCCGACGCGCTCTTCCGCGCGGGCACCTACTACTACCCGGCCACCCTGCCCGCATCCCGCAACGGCTACGAGGCCGCGGGCGTGATCGAGGCGGTGGGCGAGGGCGTGACGGCGTTCGCACCCGGCGACACCGTGCTGACCACCGGCAACCTCGAACTCAGCGCCCAAGGCGTGTACGCGGACCGCGTCGTGCTGCCGCAGCACGCGGTGGCCCGCCGCCCCGCCGACGTCGACGCGGTCACGGCGGCCGCCGTCTGGCTCACCTACACCACCGCGTACGGCGCCCTCCACCTGCGCGCGGGCATGCGCCCCGGCGACCACGTCCTGATCACGGGCGCGTCCAGCGGGGTGGGCACGGCGGCCCTCCAGGTCGTACGCCGAGCAGGCGCGACCCCCATCGCGACCACCCGCACCGAGGACAAGCGTCAACAACTCCTCGACCTGGGCGCGGAACACGTAATAGTCACCGACACAGAAGACATCCCGAAGGAAACAAAGCGCCTCACCGAAGGCCGAGGCGCCGACATCATCCTGGACGCGATCGGCGGCCCCGCCTTCCAGACCCTCGGCGAGGCCGCGGCCCAGGACGCCACATACATCCTCTACGGCTGGCTCGACGGCCGCCCCACCACCATCCCGATGACCTGGCCCGTAACCGTCCACGGCTACAACAACGCCATAGTCACCGACACCGAGGACGGCCGCCGCCGCGCCGCCGCCTACCTCAACTCGGGCCTGAGGGACGGCACCCTGCGCCCCCGGATAGCCAAGGTCTTCGAAGGCCTCGCCCACATGCCGGACGCCCACCGCCTGATGGAGACGAACACCCACATCGGCAAGATCGTCGTGCGGCCGTAGTGCCTGCGCGCGGTCGGCGTGCGCGCGGGGCGGTCGGCGCGGGTGCGGGTGCGGGACCGGGCTACGGCGTGGCCCAGTCCCGCATCGCGTCCTCGCTCGCGAAGTCCGCGACGTTCTTGTCGAGCGGCGTCGACGTGTACTGGTGGATGCGCCACTTGGCCTGGATGCGGGGCTTGCCCGCGGTCACGTAGTCGGCGATCCAGAGGCCGTCGCCCGCGTAGGACGTTGTGTCCCGGTTGAGCCAAAAGTCGCGATTGCAGTAGAGCATCACCCTATGGCTGGGCCGCAGGCGTTTCATCTCGCGGATGAAACGGTCCTTCTCGGCGTTGGTCGCCGCCGTGCCGTCGCCGGTGTGCTCCCAGTCCACCGCCAGTAAGTCCCCGGCCTTCTCCGGCGCCTTGCTCACGAAGTACTCGGCCTGGGCCGTGATGTTGCCCGGCCACAGGAAGTGGTAGAAGCCGACGACGCAGCCGCCGTCGCGGGCGAGTTTGGTCTGGGCGGTGAGGCGGGGGTTGATGTACGAGCGGCCTTCCGTGGCCTTGATGATGACGAAGGAGAGTCCGTCGGTGGAGAAGGACGACTGGTAGGAGCTGACGTCTATGCCGCGCAGCATGGGTGGCCTCCAGCGGTGGGGGGGGGAGTGCGCCCGGCGCCTGGCCCGTGGGGTGGCCTGAGTACTCGGCGCGTGATCGGTGAGTCGGTGAACGGTTCGAGCCTGGTGGGTGAACGGTCAAAAGTTGACCGCTACTTGACCGTTCCCCGTCAGGGGCTGGTTCCACCCTCGTACTGGCGTTCCTTGCCTCCGTACGTGTATGGAGTACGGGCACGCGCGTGCGCCACTTCCCACTCACGGACACCTCACGGATACGGGACCCCCACATGCCCCTGACCCGCCGCGCCTTCCTCGGCTCCGCCGCCGCAGCGACGGCCTCCGCCGCCCTCCTCGCCCCGCCCGCCCGAGCCACCCGCCGCGCTCTTGGTACGCAGGACTGGATGGCGGGCATCGACGCCTCAACTGCGTTGCAGCGTCTGACGATTCCCGGAACGCACGACTCCGGCGCCCGCTTCGGCGGGTGGTGGGTGGAGTGCCAGAACACCACGATCAGTCAGCAACTCGCCTCCGGCATACGGTTCCTGGACATCCGGTGCCGTGCGTTCGAGGGGTCCTTCACCATCCACCACGGCGCGTTCTACCAGAATCTGAACTTCGACGACGTGCTGGGTGCCTGCCGGGACTTCCTGCGCGGGCAGCCGAGCGAAACCGTGCTGATGCGGGTCAAGCAGGAGTACTCGGAGGAGAACGACGCCGCGTTCCGGGCCATCTTCGACGACTACCTGGACCGGCGCGGCTGGCGTTCCCTCTTCCACATCGGCGGCGCCTGGCCGCGCCTCGGCGACGTACGCGGAAAGGTCGTCCTCATCGCCGACAACGGCGGGTTGCCCGGCGGCATCCGCTGGGGCGACGGCGGCCTCTTCGACATCCAGGACGACTACAACGCCGCGCCCGCCGCCAAGTACCCCAAGATCGAGGCCCACTTCAGGAAGGCCGCGAGCCAGCCCGGCAAGCAGTACATCAACTTCGTGAGCACCGCGGCCGCGATCCCGCCGCGCTGGAACTCCGACGACCTCAACCCGAGGACGCACACCCTCCTGGAGAGCGCGGAGGGACGCGGCTGGCGCGGGCTCGGGATCGTACCGATGGACTATCCCAACACCCGCGCCGGACTGGTGGAGTCACTGATCGCGCACAACTAGGCGCCATGCGAGAGGGCGGCGCGCGGCCTGGCTCAGCACTCGATGATGTTCACGGCGAGCCCGCCGCGCGCCGTCTCCTTGTACTTGACGCTCATGTCGGCGCCGGTCTCCTTCATGGTCTTGATGACCTTGTCGAGGGACACCTTGTGGCTGCCGTCGCCGCGCATCGCCATCTTCGCGGCGGTCACGGCCTTCACGGCGGCCATGCCGTTGCGCTCGATGCAGGGGATCTGTACGAGGCCGCCGACCGGGTCGCAGGTGAGGCCGAGGTTGTGTTCCATGCCGATCTCGGCGGCGTTCTCCACCTGCTCGGGGGAGCCGCCGAGGACCTCGGCGAGGGCGCCCGCGGCCATCGAGCAGGCGGAGCCGACCTCGCCCTGGCAGCCGACCTCGGCGCCGGAGATGGAGGCGTTCTCCTTGAAGAGCATGCCGATGGCGCCCGCGGCGAGCAGGAAGCGGACGACGCCCTCATCCTTTTCTTCTTGGGAGGAGCCGCCGGGCACGAAGTTCATGTAGTAGTGCAGGACGGCCGGGATGATGCCCGCTGCGCCGTTAGTCGGCGCGGTGACCACGCGGCCGCCGGCGGCGTTCTCCTCGTTCACGGCCATCGCGTAGAGCGTGATCCACTCCATCGCCCGGGCCTGCGGGTCGCCCTCGGCGCGCAGCTGCCGCGCGGAGTTCGCGGCGCGGCGGCGCACCTTGAGGCCGCCGGGCAGGATGCCCTCGCGGGCCATGCCGCGCGAGACGCAGGCCTGCATGACGCGCCAGATGTCGAGGAGGCCCTCGCGGATCTCCTCCTCGGTGCGCCAGGCCTTCTCGTTCTCCAGCATCAGCGCGGAGATGGACAGGCCGGTCTCGGAGGACAGGCGAAGGAGCTCGTCGCCGGTGCGGAAGGGGTGCTTCAGGACGGTGTCGTCGGGGACGATCGGGTTCTCCCCGGCAACTGCGTCCTCGTCCACCACGAACCCGCCGCCCACCGAGTAGTACGTCTTCTCCAGGACGAGGGCGCCGTCGGTGTCGTACGCGAAGATCGTCATGCCGTTGGCGTGGTACGGCAGGGCCTTGCGGCGGTGCAGGACCAGGTCGTCGTCGAAGGCGAAGGCGATGTCGTGCATGCCGAGGACGTTCAGGCGGCCGGAGGACTTGATCTCCTCGACGCGGTCGTCGGCGGACTCCACGTTCACCGTGCGCGGGGACTCGCCCTCCAGGCCGAGCAGGACGGCCTTGGGGGTGCCGTGGCCGTGGCCGGTGGCTCCCAGGGAGCCGTACAGCTCCGCGCGTATCGAGACGGTGTGGGCCAGCAGGCCCTCGTTCTTGAGGCGGCGCGCGAACATGCGGGCCGCGCGCATCGGGCCGACCGTGTGGGAGCTGGACGGGCCGATGCCGATCGAGAACAGGTCGAAGACCGAGATGGCCACGGGAGAACTCCAATGATGGGGTGGTAGACGCCGTTGTCTGCCGGTCGAGCGAGGGCGGTGCTGCGCGGGCCGGTCGGTGCTACGCGGGCTTGCGGGACTGCTGGTGGTGCTGCTGGGACTGCTGGTGGGGCACGTGGTGCGGGGCACCGCGCGCACTGTCCTCATGTCCAGTGTGCGCGGTGCCCCGGAAGTCCGTACCAACGAAAGCGTACGAAACTACTTCAGGCCGGGGTACAGCGGGTGCTTCGCGGCCAGAGCGGACACGCGGGCCTTGAGGGACTCGGCGTCGAAGCCGGGCTTGAGGGCCTCGGCGATGACGTCGGCGACCTCGCGGAAGTCGTCGGCGTCGAAGCCGCGCGTGGCGAGGGCCGGGGTGCCGATGCGCAGGCCCGAGGTGACCATCGGCGGGCGCGGGTCGTTCGGGATGGCGTTGCGGTTGACCGTGATGCCGACCTCGTGGAGGCGGTCCTCGGCCTGCTGGCCGTCGAGCTCGCTGTTGCGCAGGTCGACGAGGACCAGGTGCACGTCCGTGCCGCCGGACAGGACGTCGACGCCGACGGCCTTCGCGTCGTCCTGCACCAGGCGCTCGGCCAGGATGCGGGCGCCGTCCAGGGTGCGCTGCTGTCGCTCCTTGAACTCCTCGGTCGCCGCGACCTTGAAGGAGACCGCCTTGGCCGCGATCACGTGCTCGAGGGGGCCGCCCTGGAAGCCGGGGAAGACCGCCGAGTTCAGCTTCTTCGCGAAGTCCTTGTTGCGGGCCAGGATGATGCCGCCGCGCGGACCGCCGAGGGTCTTGTGCGTGGTGGAGGTGACCACGTCCGCGTACGGCACCGGGTTCGGGTGCAGCCCTGCGGCGACGAGCCCGGCGAAGTGCGCCATGTCGACCCACAGCTTCGCGCCGACCTCGTCGGCGATCCGGCGGAACTCCGCGAAGTCCAGCTGGCGCGGGTAGGCGGACCAGCCCGCGATGATCACCTTCGGGCTGTTCTCCTTGGCCAGGCGCTCGACCTCGGCCATGTCGACCAGACCGGCCTCGTCCACGTGGTAGGCGACCACGTTGAACTGCTTGCCGGAGAAGTTCAGGCGCATGCCGTGGGTGAGGTGCCCGCCGTGCGCCAGGTCCAGGCCGAGGATCGTGTCGCCGGGCTGGGCGATCGCGAAGAGGGCGGCCTGGTTGGCGGAGGCGCCGGAGTGCGGCTGGACGTTGGCGTACTCGGCGCCGAACAGGTCCTTGACCCGGTCGATCGCGATCTGCTCGGTCACGTCCACGTGCTCACAGCCGCCGTAGTAGCGGCGGCCGGGGTAGCCCTCGGCGTACTTGTTGGTGAGGACGGTGCCCTGGGCCTCCATGACGGCGACCGGAGCGAAGTTCTCCGAGGCGATCATTTCGAGGGTGGACTGCTGGCGGTGGAGCTCGGCGTCGACGGCGGCGGCGACGTCCGGGTCGAGCTCGTGGAGAGGGGTGTTCATAAGCGACATCGGAAGATCAGTCCTTACGCCGTGGTCAGCTGCCTGCGAACGCGGTGTACTCGTCGGCGGAGAGCAGGTCGCCCGGCTCCTCCGCGACGCGCACCTTGAACAGCCAGCCGCCCGTGAAGGGGGCCGAGTTCACCAGGGACGGGTCGTCGACGACGTCCTGGTTGGCCTCGACGACCTCACCGGTGATCGGCGAGTACAGGTCGCTGACCGACTTGGTCGACTCCAGCTCACCGCAGGTCTCGCCCGCGGTGACCGTGGTGCCTGCGGCCGGCAGGTCGGCGTAGACGACGTCACCGAGCGCGTTGGCCGCGTACTCGGTGATACCGACCGTCGCCACACCGTCCTCGGTGGCCGACAGCCACTCGTGCTCCTTGCTGTAACGCAGCTGCTGGGGGTTGCTCATGGCCTGAATTCTCCTGTACGCGGGCAGGTGCTGATGCACATGGTCTTGAGGACTGAGACGAGCGTTGTTCCTGGTCGCGCCGCCGAATCGTTCCGGCGGACAGCCACCGGGCATCCGGCGGAGGTCCGGTGGCGCTCCCGACGCTACTTCTGTCGCTTGTAGAACGGCAGCGCGACGACTTCGTACGGCTCGTGCGTGCCGCGGATGTCCACGCCCACGCCCGCCGTGCCGGGGGCCGCGTGCGCCGCGTCGACGTACGCCATCGCGATCGGCTTGCCGAGGGTCGGGGACGGCGCGCCGGAGGTGACCTCGCCGACGACCTGGCCGTCGACGACCACGCTCATGCCCGCGCGCGGGACCCGGCGGCCCTCGGCGATCAGGCCGACCAGCTTGCGCGGGGGAGCGGCCTCGGCGCGCTCGGCGGCGGCACGCAGCGCGTCCGCGCCCACGAAGTCGTCCGCGTGGGACGTCTTGTCAAACTTGACGACCCGTCCCAGACCGGCGTCGAAAGGCGTCAGGGCCGTCGTCAGCTCGTGCCCGTACAGCGGCATGCCCGCCTCCAGGCGCAGCGTGTCGCGGCAGGACAGGCCGCAGGGGATCAGGCCCGCCGGGGCGCCCGCCTCGGTCAGCGCCTGCCACAGCTTCTCGGCGTGCTCGGGGGCCACGAAGAGCTCGAAGCCGTCCTCGCCGGTGTAGCCCGTGCGGGCGATCAGGGCCGGGACGCCCGCGACGGTGCCGGGCAGACCCGCGTAGTACTTCAGGCCGTCGAGGTCGGCGTCCGTGACGGACTTCAGGATGCCGGGGGACTCCGGGCCCTGGACGGCGATCAGCGCGTACGCGTCGCGGTCGTCGCGGACCTCGGCGTCGAAGCCGGCGGCGCGCTCGGTCACAGCATCAAGCACGATCTGGGCGTTGCCGGCGTTGGCGACGATCATGTACTCCGTCTCACCGAGCCGGTAGACGATCAGGTCGTCGAGGATCCCGCCGTCCGCCTGACAGATCATGGTGTAGCGGGCGCGGCCGGCGCCGACGGAGCCGATGTTGCCGACGAGGGCGAAGTTGAGCAGGTCCACGGCCTGCGGTCCGGTGACGGTGATCTCGCCCATGTGGGAGAGGTCGAAGAGTCCGGCGCGAGTGCGGACCGCGTTGTGCTCGTCGCGCTCGCTGCCGTACCGCAGCGGCATGTCCCAGCCCGCGAAGTCGGTCATCGTCGCACCCAGCGAACGATGCAGGGCATCGAGGGCGGTGTGGCGTGAGGTATGGCTCATCAGTACTGGCTCCCGGGCATGGCATGACGGGCGAGGTCGACCCTCCCCATCTGTCATAAACCTGAGAGGTTCACCACGTCCCGTACGTATGACGGGTCATGACTTGCACCTTGGGTGGAGCCGCCCCTGTGACCGGGGAAAGGCCCGCTTTTCAGATGTGCCTCGCCCGCGCGGTACGGGGCCTGAGAGATTCAAGGGAGGAACTTGCTCCTTCGGCGTCCCAGGACCATGGTCGTGGCTGGGAACTCTCCCGCGCGGATTCAAGCGGCCGGTATGGAGTTGGCGCGCACATCATTGCACGCGCCCCCGCTTCACAACAGCCGCGACCGGGCAGCGGGTTTTTCCGGGCCGCGGCGCTCTTGTGCGGCATTACCTGCTCTTTACACTCGACGGAGAGGTACTGGGGGTGAGTGACGTGACCAGCATGGGGAGGCCGATCACGGTGCGCAGGAACGGTGCTTATGTGCCCGTCAGGGGTGCGGCGCTGCCCGACGGCGGGGTCGTGCCGCCGGGCAACGGCGCCGGTGTGGCGCTGCCGCCGCAGTCCGGCGCCCCGGCGCGGGAGAGCCTCGGGCACTTCCCGCGGGCCGTCGTGCGGGACCTCAGGGAGCGGGCGGGGCGCGGGCCGCGGCGCCTGGTCTTCGCCCCCGGCGACGTCGTGGTCGTCTCCGGGCTGCCCGGCAGCGGCAAGTCCACGCTGATGCGGCGCGCGGTGGCGGGCCCGCGGGTGGACTCCCAGGACACCCGCGACCGCTGGGCGGCCCGCATGCCCCGGCTGCTTCCGTACGCGCTCTACCGCCCCCTGGTCCGCGTCGCGCACTACGCGGGCCTGCGCAGGGCCCTGCGCTCCGGCGCCGGCGTGGTCGTCCACGACTGCGGCACCCAGCCGTGGGTCCGCCGCTGGCTGGCCCGCGCGGCCGCCCGCCGGGGCGCCACGCTGCACCTGCTCCTGCTCGACGTACCGATCGAGACGGCCCTGGCCGGCCAGCGGTCCCGCGGCCGCGGGGTGTCGCACTACGCCTTCGCCCGCCACCGCAGGACGGTGGGCCGCTTGGTGAGCTCGGCGGAGCGGGGGGAGCTGCCGAGGGGCTGCGGTTCGGCGGTGCTGCTCGACCGGGAGGCGGCGGGGGCGCTGGGGGAGGTCGGATTCGGACCGGAGTAGGACTGGAAAGCCCGTCCGGCGTTTGAGGACGAGCCGCGAAGCGGCGACAAGGGGGTTCCAGGGGGGCGGAGCCCCCTGGTTCGGGAAGGGGCGGGCCTGGGGCGCCCCGCGAAGGCCACCGCCCCGCACGACGCTAGGGTCGGCCCCCGGAAGCGTGCGACACACACGCGACCCGGAACGAGACACGCAGGGCAGAGCAGGGGTAGGGACAGATGGACTTTCCGGCGGAGTTCCCGGCGCACGCGCATCCCGACGGGGGATGGCCGGCCAACGAACTGGAGCAGGTGCTCGCGGCCTCACTGGGCGCACCACCCTCCGACGCGACAGGCGCCCGCATCGTGGAAACACTGGGCCGAAGCCACATCTGGATCCCGCTCCCCGCAGGCGGCGGCCCCGACAGCACGACCCTGGACCTGCCGACGCTGGAGATCGACGGACAGGCGTACGTCCCCGTCTTCACCTCCGAGCAGCAGTTCCACCAGGTCACAGGCGGCCGGATGAACTGCACGGTGGCCCCGGCGGCGGAGTTCGCCCGCGGCCTGCCCCCGCAGCTCGGCATCGCGCTGAACCCCGAGGGCACGGTGGCCGTCCCCCTGCCGCCCCCGGCGGTCGCCGCGCTGTGCCGCACGGGCCGCACCGAGCTGGACGGCCCCGCGAGCGGGGGCAGGGTGCGGCTGTTCGAGCCGGACTGGAAGGAGGACCCGGTGGACTTCCTGTCCGCCGCGTCCCGTGAGTTCGAGGCGGCGGGCGTGGTGCTGAGCGCACGCCGCTGCCTGGCCGCGGTGGAGACCGACGACCCGTCCCTCTTCGTGGGCGTCGAACTCACCTCCTGGGAGGGCGACGCGCGGGACGCCCCCATGCAGGCACTGGGCCGGGCGCTCACCCAGTTCCCCGTCCCCTGGCCGGTCAACCTGGTCCTCCTGGACGTGGCCCAGGACCCGGTGGCGGACTGGCTCAGGGACCGGGTCCGCCCGTTCTTCACAGCCCGGTGACGGCGCCTTCGCAACCCGCACGCATTCGGGGTGCGAGCCCCGATCAAGGCGCCCCCGCCAGAAGTAAGCTGGGGACCCGACTCGGTCGACACGGCCGTGCGGGCAGGTCGGGTAGGTCAGGTCCATCGGGTCCATCGGGTCCATCGGATCCATCGGGCACGCAGAGTGCGTCGCAAAGGGGCGGTTACGGGTGAGTGCGTCGGGCACGGCCGCGGCGGGACAGGTCGAGCACATGCTGCGCCAGGTGACGCCCGGGCGCTATGACGCGTACGAGGCGCTCCTGCACGCCCTCGCCGACGGCCGCGTCTGGATGCTGCTGTGGCACGGCCAGGCGGGCTCGCCCGACGCGCAGTACGGCAACATGGAGGTCGAGGGCCTCGGCTACGCCCCGTGCGTGACCTCCGCCCAGGAGCTCTCGGCCAGCGGCTGGAACCGCGGGTACGAAGTGATCACCGGCGCCGACGCGGCCCGCGCCCTGTACCCCGACCACTACGGCCTGTGGCTCAACCCGCACGCCCCGGGCGGCGGCGTCGGCATCCCCTGGCTGGACCTGCGCCGTCTCGCGAACGGCCTCGACCAGCAGCCCGCGGGCCCGCTGCGGCTCACCGAGCCGGCCATCGAACTCCCGCAGTTCTACGCCCTTTTGACCCAGAACGCCCACCGCACCCCGGCGGTCCGCTCGCTCCGCAGGGCCTGGGTGCAGCCCGCCCTCGGCGCCCCGTACCTGGCCATCGGCCTGGACGTGTACGACACCTCGCCCGGCTCGGTCGACACGGTCCGCACGATGATGCAGCAGTCCATCGGCGCCGTTCCCGAGGGCCTGCCGGTCTCGACCGTCGCGATGGCCGACCCGCACGACCCGGTGGCGATGTGGCTGCGCGCCAACGCCCGGCCGTTCTACGACCGCGACGCGGCGGCGGCCCCGGCCCCCGCCGCGGGCGGATACGGCTATCCCGCGCCGTACTGACGCAGACCCCCGCAAACCCCACCGCACCGATCCGGACATCGCCCGGCCATCGGCTGGATTTCGCCGGTCATCACTCCGTCTGAGCAGCGCCGACGTGGGCGATGTCCGCTAACGGGGCTGGAGCGACGGTATGGGCCCCTGTGGCGCGTTGGACCCCAACTGCCCCGTGTTCGCCCGGCGTTCAGTGTCGTCCGGATAACGGAACACCTCGAACCGCATCACGGTTGCGCATCCATTCCCCGACAAGTCTGGTAACAGATCACGGCCCCGTTGAAGACTCCCGCTCACAAGGGGCCTTCGCCCCTGTGTACGACGGACTGATCACGTCGCTACAGCGGCAAGTGCTGGCCGGTCACCGCCGGTTGAGAGGGGTCCCTGCCACGATGACGGCGCCATTGCATGACACACCTGCGGACGCGGAACCCACTGAGGACGTCGCTCCCGCAGCCGCCGCAGGGGTGAAGAAGGTCGAGGGGCGGTCCCTCAAGCAGATCGCGTGGAACCGGCTGAAGCGGGACAAGGTCGCGCTGGCCGGTGGCATCACCGTGCTGGTCCTGGTCCTGGTCGCCGTCTTCGCACCCCTGATCGTGAGCGTCCTCGGCCACCCGCCGAACGACTTCCACCAGGACAAGCTGGACCCGCTGACGAACCTGCCCACGGGCTCGCTCGGCGGCGTGAGCGGCGACTACCTGTTCGGCGTCGAGCCCAACAAGGGCCGTGACGTCTTCAGCCGGATCGTCTACGGCGCCCGCATCTCGCTCCTGGTGGCGTTCCTCGCCGCCGTGGTCGCGGTCGTGCTCGGCACGCTCTTCGGGATCATCGCGGGCTACTTCGGTGGCTGGATCGACGCCCTCATCAGCCGCGTGATGGACGTGCTGCTGTCCTTCCCGCAGCTCCTCTTCATCATCTCCCTGGTCTCCGTGCTCCCCGACGACCTGCTCGGTCTCGAGGGCACCAGCGTCCGAGTGGCCATCCTGATCCTGGTGATCGGCTTCTTCGGCTGGCCCTACGTCGGACGCATCGTCCGCGGCCAGACGCTCTCGCTCAGAGAGCGCGAATACGTGGAGGCGGCCCGCAGCCTCGGCGGCGGCCGGCGCCACATCCTCTTCAAGGAGCTGCTGCCCAACCTGGTCGCCCCCATCACCGTCTACGCGACGCTGATGATCCCGACCAACATCCTCACCGAAGCCGCCCTGAGCTTCCTCGGCGCCGGCGTCAAGCCGCCGACCGCCTCCTGGGGAGGCATGCTGCGAGACGCCCTGGAAACGTACGAGCACGACCCGATGTTCATGGTCTTCCCCGGCGTGACGATCTTCATCACGGTGCTCGCCTTCAACCTCTTCGGGGACGGTCTGCGCGATGCGCTCGACCCCAAGGGAACCCGCTAGCAGTCCCAACTGACTCGCCCCTGCCGCTTGTCAGGTGGCTCTTTCCATGGTTCTCAGGCAGCTCATGGCCAGGGACCGCGAATCTCGGAGGTTTGCGACAAAATGCCAACAGTTTCCTCGAAACGACGGCTCACCGCTGGTGCGGCCCTCGTCGTCGCGGCGCTGGTGACCACCACCGCTTGCGGCGGCGGCGACGGTGACGGCGACGGCAAGGGCAAGGGGGCCGGCTACAACGCGGCTCTGAACAAGGTCGCCAACCCGTCGAAGAAGGCCGGCGGCACCCTGCGCATGGTCGGCAAGCAGGACCTCGACTCGGCCGACCCGCAGCGCGCCTACTACGGCATGTCCTGGGACTTCATGCGGTTCTACACCCGGCAGCTGGTGTCGTACGACACCAAGCCGGGCAAGGCCGGCACCAAGCTGGTCCCCGACCTCGCCGAGTCCACGGCGAAGATCTCGGACGACGGCAAGACCTACACGTACAAGCTGCGTGACGGTGTCACCTGGGAGGACGGCTCGCCGCTGACCTCCAAGGACGTCAAGTACGGCATCGAGCGCATCTGGGCGACGGACACCATCACCGGTGGCCCGCAGTACGTGATGAAGGCGCTGGACCCCAAGGGCGAGTACAAGGGCCCCTACAAGGACACGTCCAAGGACAAGCTCGGTCTGAAGGCGATCGAGACGCCCGACGACAAGACCATCATCTTCAAGCTGCCCAAGCGCAACGGTGACTTCGAGCAGTTCCTGGCCATGCCGTCCGGCTCGCCGGTGAAGGCGGCCAAGGACACCAAGGCCAAGTACACCCAGCGGCCGTTCTCCGCAGGGCCGTACAAGTTCCAGCAGTACAAGCCGGGCAAGAAGATCATCCTGGTCCGCAACGACAAGTGGAAGAAGGACTCGGACCCGATCCGTGCCGCGCTTCCCGACAAGATCGACGTGACGATCTCCGCCAACCTGGAGGAGAACGACAAGCGCCTGATGGCCGGCGACTACGACGTCGACCTCAACGGCACCGGCATGACCCAGTCCGGCCGCGTCACCGCGATCCAGGACCACCGCGGCAGCATCGACAACATGCACACGTCCTTCGTGCGCTACGTCGCGCTGATCCACACCGCGAAGCCGTTCGACAACGTGCACTGCCGCAAGGCCGTCTTCTACGGCACGGACTTCGCGGCCCTGCAGCAGACCCGCGGCGGCAAGCTCGCGGCCGGTGACATCGCCAACAGCACCTTCCCGAAGGCGATCCCGGGCTACAGCGACTACGACCCGTACGGCGTCATCGAGCGCAAGGGCAAGCCCGACCCGGCCAAGGCCAAGGACGAGCTGAAGAAGTGCAACAAGCCCGACGGATTCAGCGCCAAGATCACCGCCCGTAACAACAACCCGGGCGAGGAGGACACGGCCGAGGCGCTGCAGGCGCAGCTGAAGAAGGTCAACATCAACCTCTCCGTCGAGACCCTCGACGGCGCGGACTCCTCCAGCATCACCGGTTCGCCCTCCGTGGTGAAGAAGCGCGGCTACAGCATGCAGATGAGCGGCTGGGGCCCGGACTTCCCGTCCGGCCAGGGCTACGCGCAGCCGCTGTTCGACAGCCGCTTCCTGGCTGAGACCGGCAACTACAACGAGTCCCAGATCAAGGACAAGAAGATCGACGGGCTCTTCGACAAGGCGATCGCGGAGACCGACCCGGTGAAGGCCGGCGAGATCTACAAGTCGCTCGACAAGCGGATCCTCGACCAGGCCGACTGGATGCCCTTCCTCTACGAGAAGAACATCACCTGGCGCGGCCCGCGGCTGACGAACGCGTACATGTCCGACGCGTACAACGGCCGGTACGACTACGTCTCGCTCGGCGTCAACGACAAGAAGTAACGCCGGAAAGCCGCCGCGGCGGGCGCAAGTCCGCCGCGGCGACCCGCAGTCGAACTGCGAAGTTCAATCGTCACACCGCCGCCGAATCCCGCCAGTCCGAAGGGCAGGTGATGGCCCCGGGCGGTGGCCGCGGCCCCCCACAAGGGGGCTCGGCCCCCGCCGGGCCGCGCACAGTGCTTGCTTATCTCATCCGGCGCCTGATCGCCGTAATCATCATGGTGCTGGTCGTACTGCTCGCGACCTTCACCGTCTTCTTCATGCTGCCCAAGTGGGCGGGACAGGACATCGCAGTCCTCTTCGCCGGCAAGGCGTCCGGAGCCGAGCAGCTCGAAGGCATCCGGACCAAACTGGGTCTCGACGATCCCCTGCTCGTCCAGTTCTGGGACTTCGTCAAGGGCATCCCGATGGGGCGCGACTACGCCAACGGCAGTGACGTCACGCACTGCCCGGCGCCCTGCTTCGGATACTCCTTCCGCACCGAGGCGCCCGTCTGGGAAACCCTCAAGGACGCCCTGCCCGTCACCGGCGCGCTCGCCCTCGGCGCCTGTGTGCTGTGGCTCGCCGGCGGTGTCGCCACCGGTGTCGTCTCCGCGCTCAAGCGGGGCAGCGTCTGGGACCGCGCCGCGATGACCACCGCCCTCGGCGGCGTCTCGCTGCCCGTCTTCTTCACCGGCATGATCGCGATGGGCGTCTTCGTCCACAACCTCGGCTGGGTGAAGATCGCCGACAGTCTCAGTACGGACGACTCGATCGACGTCTGGTTCCAGACGCTGATCCTGCCGTGGATCGTGCTCGCCTTCCTCAACGCCGCCATGTACGCCCGGCTCACCCGCGCGACCATGCTGGAGATCCTCGGCGAGGACTACATCCGTACCGCCCGGTCCAAGGGCCTCAACGAGTCGGCCGTCATCCGCAGACACGCGCTGCGTTCCGCGATGACACCGATCCTCACCGTCTTCGGACTCGACCTCGGCGTGCTCATGGGCGGCGCCGTGCTCACCGAGTCCACCTTCAACCTTCCTGGCCTCGGCCTCGAAGCGGTCAGGGCCATCAGCAGCAAGGACCTGCCCGTGATCCTTGGCGTCACCCTGTGCGCGGCCCTCGCGATCGCCATCGCCAACCTCGTCGTGGACCTTCTGTACGCCGTCATCGACCCGCGAGTGAGGCTGGGATGACCGAACTGTCCAAGAGCGGAGCGGCGCCCGAGGGCGGCGCGGAGCCCGTCGTGTCGAAGTCCGGCTCGGCCGTCGGTGAGGTGGTCTCCGGATCGCCCGCTCCCACCGCCTTCCTCGAGGTGCGCGACCTCAAGGTGCACTTCCCGACCGACGACGGCGTCGTGAAGTCCGTCGACGGGCTCAGCTTCACGCTGGAGAAGGGCCGCACCCTCGGCATCGTCGGCGAGTCGGGATCCGGCAAGTCCGTCACCTCGCTCGGCATCCTCGGCCTGCACACGGCCGGGCAGTACGGCCGCCGCAAGGCCCAGCTCTCCGGCGAGATCTGGCTGAACGGCACCGAGCTCCTCGGCGCCCCCGCGGACCAGGTGCGCAAGCTCCGCGGCCGCGAGATGGCGATGATCTTCCAGGACCCGCTGTCGGCGCTGCACCCGTACTACACCATCGGCAAGCAGATCACCGAGGCGTACCGGGTCCACAACAACGTCGACAAGAAGGTCGCCCGCAAGCGGGCCATCGACATGCTCGACCGGGTGGGCATCCCGCAGCCGGACAAGCGCGTCGACGCCTACCCGCACGAGTTCTCCGGCGGCATGCGCCAGCGTGCGATGATCGCGATGGCGCTCGTCAACAACCCGGAGCTGCTGATCGCGGACGAGCCCACGACGGCGCTCGACGTGACGGTCCAGGCGCAGATCCTGGACCTGATCCGCGATCTGCAGAAGGAGTTCGGCTCCGCGGTCATCATGATCACCCACGACCTGGGCGTGGTGGCCGAGATGGCCGACGACCTGCTCGTGATGTACGGCGGCCGGTGCGTCGAGCGCGGCTCCGCGCAGCAGGTCTTCTACGAGCCCCAGCACCCCTACACCTGGGGCCTGCTCGGCTCGATGCCCCGCATCGACCGCGAGGAGACCGAGCGCCTCGTGCCGGTCAAGGGCTCCCCGCCCAGCCTCATCAACCTGCCGAGCGGCTGCGCCTTCAACCCGCGCTGCCCGTACGCCGACGTGCCCAAGGACCAGATCACGCGCAGCGAGCGCCCCGAGCTGACCCTGGTCGGCTCCGGGCACTACTCGGCCTGCCACATGTCGCGCGAGGAGCGCACCAAGATCTGGACCGAAGAGATTGCGCCGAAGCTGTGAAGGACCAGGACATGACCATCCCCTCGCAGGCGAAAGACGCCCCGGACGCCGAGCGGGAGGTGCTGCTCAAGGTCGAAGGACTGGTGAAGCACTTCCCCATCAAGAAGGGGCTGCTCCAGCGGCAGGTCGCGGCCGTCCAGGCCGTCGACGGGCTGAGCTTCGACGTACGCTCCGGTGAGACGCTCGGCGTCGTCGGCGAGTCCGGCTGCGGCAAGTCGACGATGGGCCGGCTCATCACCCGGCTGCTCGAACCGACCGGCGGGCGCGTGGAGTTCGAGGGCGTGGACATCACGCACCTGGGCACGGCGAAGATGCGGCCGCTGCGCCGCGACGTCCAGATGATCTTCCAGGACCCGTACTCGTCGCTGAACCCCCGGCACACCATCGGCACGATCGTGGGCGCGCCCTTCAAGCTGCAGGGCGTACGTCCCGAGGGCGGCATCAGGAAGACCGTCCAGGAGATGCTGGAGCGCGTCGGCCTCAACCCCGAGCACTACAACCGCTACCCGCACGAGTTCTCCGGCGGCCAGCGCCAGCGCATCGGCATCGCGCGGGCGTTGGCCCTGAAGCCGAAGCTGGTGGTCGCGGACGAGCCGGTCTCCGCGCTCGACGTGTCGATCCAGGCCCAGGTGGTCAACCTCCTGGACGACCTCCAGGACGAGCTCGGTCTCACCTACGTGATCATCGCGCACGACCTGTCGGTCATCCGGCACGTGTCCGACCGCATCGCGGTGATGTACCTCGGCAAGATCGTCGAGCTCGCGGACCGCAAGGACCTGTACACCAAGCCGATGCACCCGTACACCAAGGCGCTGCTCTCGGCGGTGCCGGTGCCGGATCCCAAGCGGCGCGGGGTCAAGAGCGACCGCATCCTGCTGCGCGGCGACGTGCCCTCGCCGATCGACCCGCCCAGCGGGTGCCGCTTCCACACCCGCTGCTGGAAGGCGACGCAGATCTGCGCGGTCAAGGAGCCCCCGCTCCTCGCCCTCGACACCGCCCACCAGGTCGCCTGCCACCACCCCGAGAACGCCCCCGACCAAGCCCCCGAGGACACGAAGCTCCTGCAGGTGGCGAGGGAGGCGATTGACGTGGTGTCGGTGAGCACTGCGGCGGACGAGGCTGCGGAGGAGTCCGCTGCGGAGGAGAAGCCCGCCGAGCCGAAGAAGGAATCTTCGGGTACGACTGACTGAGGCGTTCATCGCGCCGGAGGCCGCCGCACCGCCGATCGGCCTCCGGCCTCGTCCTCAATCGCCGGACGGGCTTTTCCCCACCCACCCGCCCCAACTTGCACTTTCAGCCCGTCCGGCGTGTGAGGACGAGGCACGGAGCGCCGACAGGCGGGGTCCAGGGGCGGCAGCCCCTGGTTACGGGAAAGGGGCGGGCCTGGGGCGCCCCACGAGGGCCAACCCGGAGGTACGAGGAACGGCCCCCCTTCGGGGGACAATGGTGCGTGCTTCAGGAACTGTTCAGTCCGGGGGTCCAGCACGCGCTGGACATCGTCGGCATCTTCGTCTTCGCGATCTCCGGCGCCCTACTGGCCGTACGCAAGAACTTCGACGTCTTCGGCATCGCCGTACTCGCCGAGGTCACCGCCCTCGGCGGCGGCCTCTTCCGCGACCTGGTGATCGGCGCGGTCCCCCCGGCCGCCTTCACCGACCTCGGCTACTTCCTCACCCCGCTCCTGGCCGCCGCCCTCGTCTTCTTCCTGCACCCCCAGGTGGAACGCACCCAGTTCGCGGTGAACGTCTTCGACGCGGCGGGCCTCGGCCTGTTCTGCGTCACGGGCACCACGAAGGCGTACGACTACGGCCTCGGCCTCACCGCGTCCGCCACCCTGGGCCTGGCCACGGCGGTCGGCGGCGGCGTCCTGCGCGACATCATCGCCAACGAGGTCCCGTCCCTGGTCCGCTGGGACCGTGATCTGTACGCGGTCCCCGCCATCGTGGGCGCCACCATCGTCGCCCTGTGCATCCGCTTCGACACCCTGAACGGGTTCACGACGGCGTTCGCCATCGTCACCGCGTTCGTGCTGCGGCTGCTCGCGATGCACTACCACTGGCGGGCGCCGCGCGCCTGGAACCGCCGCTCCTCGGCGCAGGAGCCTGCCGAGGAAAAAGCTACCGCTCAGTAGTTTCCTGTTGTACGTTGCTGGCATGGCGGAAACTTCTGAGGCGCCGACGGTGCGCGCGGCGGTGGGGGACAGCGAGTTCGACCGCGACACGGCGGTCACCGAGCGGGAGCCGGGCGTGTACGACGCCGATCTCTCCGCGGGCTGGACCATCGTCAACGCCGTCAACGGCGGCTATCTCCTCGCGGTCGTGGGCCGCGCCCTCGGGCAGGCGCTGCCGCATCCCGACCCGTTCACGATCTCCGCGCACTATCTGACGGCGTCCGACCCCGGGCCCGCCGTCGTCCGCACCCAGACCGTGCGGACCGGGCGCGGGCTCTCCACCGGGCAGGCCTCGCTCGTGCAGTTCGAGGCCGACGGGCGCGAGGTCGAGCGGCTGCGGGTGCTCGCCTCGTACGGGGACCTCGGGACGCTGCCCGACGATGTCCGTACGTCCGCCAAGCCTCCGGAGCTGCCGCCGGTCGAGCAGTGCTTCGGGGCCGACGACGCGCCTGCCGAGCAGCGGGCCGTGCCCGGGTCGTCCGCGATCGCCGACCGCCTGTGGCTGAAGCTGGATCCCGCGACGCTCGGGTGGGCGCTCGGGGCGCCGTCCGGCAAGGGGGAGATGCGGGGGTGGTTCGGGCTCGCCGACGGGCGGGACGCGGATCCGCTGTCGCTGTTGCTCGCGGTGGACGCGTTGCCGCCGACGGCGTTCGAGATGGGGCTCAAGGGGTGGGTGCCCACCATCGAGCTCACCGTCCACGTCCGGGCCCGGCCCGCGCCCGGCCCCCTCCGTGTCGCCCTCACCACGCGCAACCTGGCCGGCGGCTACCTGGAAGAGGACGCCGAGGTCTGGGACTCCGCCGACCGCCTGGTGGCCCAGTCCCGCCAACTGGCCCGGGTCCGCCTCACCTGAGCAGGGGCGGCACCCCTCGACCCCGCCCCAATCCCCGCCGCTCCGCGGCGGATGTTTCTCGCCCACCCGCCCACCCGTCCGTGACCGGAACAACGGGCTGCGTGCAGCGTGCGTCGCCACCGCCGACGTGTGGTCCAAGCCGACCGAACTCCCGGCGCCGGGAGGGGCGGTCCGGCATCGACGGGATGGGTGGTGGGCGGGGTGGGGTAGCGGCGGCTTCGGGGCGTGGCGGTGGATGTGGCTTGGGTTCAGCGCCGCTGACTCGCTGTGGGTGGGGGAGCGGTGGCCTCGGGGCGTGACGGCGGACGGGCCCTGGCTTCAGCGCCGCTGACTCGCTGTGGGTGGAGGAGCGACAGCGCCGGGGCGCGACCGCGGACGGGACTTGCCTCCCGGGCCGCTCACCCGCTGTGGGCACCTGCCGGGTTTGTGTCGCTCCCCGCTATGGGCAGTTGGGCCGCCAGAGGCGGCTCCCCGACCCTGACAGGCGGCCCAGGCTGACGGAGTCGGTTGCGCGGGAGGGGTCACGTCCCAAGCCGTCAGGCCCGTTCCGGCCTAGGGAGGGGCAAGCCGAGTCCCAGGCCCAGGGCGCCCCGCCAGACCCCTCACCCCGTCAAGCACACCCCCGCATAAGACACCCCGCCCACCACCACCCACGCACACAGCCCCACGAGCCCCACCCGCCCCCCGGTCCGTACCAGCGACCGCAGGTCCACCGCGCTGCCGAGGCCGAACAGGGCGGCCGCCAGGAGCAACTCCTGGGCCAGTCCGGCCCCGTCGAGGGCCGAGTCGGGCAGCCAGCCCGTGCTGCGTACCACCACCATCCCCACGAACCCCGCGACGAACAGCGGCACCAACGGCGGACGCCGCTCACCCGCGCCGGAGGCGTCCGGGGCTCCGGCGGCACCCGAAGCCGCCGCAGCCCGCGCAGCCGCCGCCCGTGCCCGGACAGCCACCGCCACCCCCGCCACCAGCGGAGCCAGCATCGCCACCCGCATCAGCTTGACGAGCACGCCCTCCCCGAGGGCGTCACCCCCGGCGGTCTGCGCCGTGGCGACCACCTGCCCCACGTCGTGGACGCTCGCCCCGACCCACCGCCCGAACTCCGCGTCGGTCAGGCCCAACGGCCCCTGGAGCAGGGGGAGTACGGCGATGGCGAGCGTGCCGCAGAGGGTCACCACGGCCACCGACGTGGCCGTGTCCCGCTCCTCGCTGCGCGAGACGTCGCTCACGGCTCCGATGGCGGACGCCCCGCAGATCGAGTAGCCGGTGGCGATGAGCAGCGGCTGGTCGCCGGGCAGCCCCAGCTTCCGGCCGAGCCACCACGTACCGAAGAAGGTCGCCGCGACCACGACGAGGACCATCGCGACGGTCTCCCAGCCGACCCCGAGCACATCGCCCAGGCTGAGCTTCAGGCCGAGCAGCACCACGCCCACCCGCATCAACCGCTTCGCGGCGAAGGTGAGTCCGGGCCGCGCCCACCCCCGTACCCACACCCGGGACCCCGGCACCTGCGCCACCGCGAGCCCGAGGACGATCGCGACCGTCAGCATCGGCACGCCCGGCACGAGGCGGTGAACCAGCCAGGCGAGGGCCACGCCCGTCACGGCGAGCGCGAGGCCGGGCCAGGGGCCCGAGACGGCGGTCGCGAGCCGGCGCGAGGGCGAAAGCGCGCGCGGGCGCGCACGCGGAGCCGACGCCGACGCCGGTTTCGGCGGGCGCTGGCCGAGGAGCGCCATCAGCGGTCGGCCGGCAAGTCGTACACGCGCCGCACGCTGCTGCCGAGCCGCGAGATGTCCGCGCCGTAGACGTGCAGCGATATCGCCTGCCCCGCACCCGCGTTCCACACGCGGTGGATGTCACCGGGCGGCGCGAAACCGCACACCGCGCCCTTGGGGTTCACCACGTCCTCGGTGGCGACGAGGTGCGCCGCGGTGCCGGGCCCGGCGGCGGGCACGAGCCGGTAGCGCCGCTCGTGCTCCTCGCCCTCGTGCACACCGGTCACGCACCACGACACGTGGTCGTGCACGGACGTGCGCTGGCCGGGCAGCCACACCAGGCCGACGACGGAGAAGCTGCCGTCGCTCTCGGCGTGCAGGAGGTGCTGGCGGTAGCGGTCCGGATCGCCCTCGCACTGCTCGGGGGTGAGCAGGTCGAGCGCGCCCAGGTGCGGCGCGAGGCGCTCGCCGACCAGATACGCGGTCAGATCCGGTGGCAGCCCGCGGCCGACGGCCTCGCGGATGTCGGAGACGAGCGCGTCGAGGCGGTCGGTCGTACGGATTTCGGTACGGGTGCGGGTGTGCGCGGTGGGGGTGGTCATACGGGCAGGTTCGGCCCGCACCATCCATCACGTCCAACGACAGTTTCTTGGCGGAACCTCAAAACCTGCTTATGTATTGCCCGTTCAACCGCACGCCCAGGTGCGTGTTCAAGGACCCGCTCAGGGGCTGTTCAGCAGCCCACCCGGTTCGCCGCCACCGCCTTCAATTCGTCGAGCACGAGCGACGTGGCCGGAATGCGCAGGTGCTCCCGCAGGACGTACGCGGACACCTGCCGCCGCGACGCGGGGTCCAGCGGGCGGCCGGTGACCGAGCGGTGGCACAGGAAGTTCAGGACGAGTCCCGGCATCATCGCGATGCCGAGCCCCTCCGAGACGAGGCTCTGTATGACGAGGTTGTCGTCGGTGGTGAAGGCGATGTCCGGCGCGAAGCCCTGCTCGGCGCACTCGTGCAGGAAGTTGGCCCGGCAGCGCAGGCACCCGGCGATCCAGCGCTCCTCGGACAGGTCGGCGAGCCGCACCGAGCGGCGCCGCGCCAGCGGGTGCCGGGTGGGCATCAGGACCGTCAACTGGTCCTCCATCAGCGGCACTTCGACGACCTCGTCCGGAACCTCTTCGCGCAGGCCGGGATAGGTGAACGCGAGCGTGACGTCGGCCTCGCCGTGCACCAGGCGGCGCAGCGACTCCGGCGGCTCGTACTCCTGCAGTTCGACGCGGATGCCGCGGTGGCCGCGGGCGAGGCGGGCCAGGGCCTCCGGGATCAGCGTGGCGGTCGCGCTGGGGAACGCGCACAGTCTGACCCGGCCGGTGCGCAGCCGCGTGATCGCGTTCATCTGCTGCTGCGCCGCGTCGATGTTGCCGAGGATCACCCCGGCGTGCCGGGACAGCGCCTCGCCCGCCTCCGTCAGCCGCATGCGGCGGCCGACGCGGGTGAACAGGACCGTGCCCACGGACCGTTCGAGCGCCTTCATCTGCTGGGTGATCGCGGGCTGCGTATAGCCGAGCGAGCGGGCCGCGGCGGAGTACGAGCCGGTGCGGACCACTTCGTGGAAGGACCTGATGTGCCGGGAGTCGAACACCTCCGAATCATAAGCAGAATTTGGGAAGAGGTGACGGGGCTTTTCCGTCGCTTCTGGATCGGCAAGCCTGTGGCCGGGTGCGAGCCCCGGGCCCGGCTGCGCGATCCTTGACCGCGTGAAGTCCGACCGGCTGCTCTCCGTCCTCCTGCTGCTCCAGACCCGCGGGACGGTGCCCGCGCACGAACTCGCCGAGCGCCTGGAGGTGTCCGTACGCACCATCTACCGCGACGTCGAGGCGCTGTCGGCCTCCGGCGTTCCGGTGTACGCCGAGCGCGGACGGCACGGCGGCATCGCGCTCCTTCCCGGCTACCGCACGGACGTCACCGGGCTGACCGCCGACGAGTCACGCGCCCTGTTCGTACTCGCCGCGCAGGGCGCGCACGCCGCGCTCGGCCTGGACGCGGCCATCGGCTCGGCCCTGCGCAAGGTGATGGCGGCGCTGCCCGCGCCGCATCGCCCCGCCGCCGAACTGACCAGCCGCCGCGTCCTCGTCGACGCCACCCGGTGGACGCGCGGGCCGGGCGACGGCCTGCCCGTGGACCACCTGGGCACGCTCCAGGACGCCGTCTTCGCCGACCGGCGGGTGTGCGTCGGCTATGTGCACAGCGGCGCCGAGGATCCGGACGAGCCGGCGACGTACACCCTCGATCCGTACGGCCTCGTGTCGAAGGCGGGCGTCTGGTACCTGGTGGCCGACCGGGACGGTGAGCCGCGGCTGTTCCGCGCCGACCGGGTGCGCTCGGCCCGCGTCCTGGACGAGCCCGTGCGGCGCCGGGCGGGGGTGGAACTCGCCGACGTCTGGGCCGTGTTGAAGCAGCGGGTGGAGCGGCGCACGGGGGGCATCGAGGTCACGGCACGGGTGCGCCGAGACCGCTTCGGGCGTTTCCTACGGCTGCACGGGGGCGCGCTCACCGAGGTGGTCGTGCAGGAAACGGGGGACACGGGGGAGTGGGTCACTGTGCGTCTCGTGTGCGAGGAGACGCGTGCGGCCCGCGTGCTGCTCGCCTTCTCGGACGCCGTCGAGGTCCTTTCGCCGCCGGAGGTACGGGAAGAGCTGGCGCGGGCCGCCGCTGCTGTCAGTTCGCTCTACGAGGGCCCGCAATGAGGAAACGGCCGAGCTCCGCCGTGAGTTCCGCCGGCGCGTCCTCCTGTACGAGATGTCCGGCGCCCTCGATCAGACGCAGCTCGGCGCCGGGGATCAGCTCGGCGAGTTCGTGGCCGCGCGCCACCGGGATCCAGGTGTCCTCGGTGCCCCAGCAGACGAGGACGGGCAGCGCCAACTCGCCGTACCTGCCCTGGATCTCGTCGGTGAAGCGCTGGTCGTTCTGCTCGATCTGCCGGTAGAAGGCGGGGCGGCCCGCCTCCGTGCACCAGGGCGCCACCAGCCGGTCCAGCACTTCCGGGTGCAGCCCGCGATGGCTCGCCGAGCCGACGTACTCCCGCACCAGCGCCTCGTGCAGCGCCGCCGGAAGCTGCGCGAACACCTCCGCGTGCGCCCCGAGCAGCCGGTACGCGGGCGAGCCCCAGGGCGCGAGCGCCACCGGGTCGACGACGGCGAGGCGTGCGTAGCGCGCCCCGTGCAGCAGGTGGGCGCGCAGTGCCACGCAGCCCCCGAAGTCGTGCGCCACGACCGCCGGGAGTTCCGGCCCGTCCAGGCCCCAGTGGGCGAGCAGCTCGGTGAGCACACGGGCCTGCGCGGCGAGCGTGACGTCCTGCCCGGACCGCATCTCGGAGGCGCCGTACCCGGGCAAGTCCCATACGTACACACGGTTCTCGCGCGCCAGCGCCCTGGCGACGCCCCGCCAGACGTACGACGAGAAGGGGGTGCCGTGGACCAGGACGACCGGGGGTGCCGTGGTGGGGCCGAGGGCGGTCCAGCGGACGGCACCGGAGGAGGAGGTGAAGGTCTCGTCCAGGGGCCAGTCGGCGTGCGCGGATGTCATAGCCGGTAAGGCTAGTTGCCCCTTACTGGTTCGTCGAGTGCCGGCGCGTCGAGCCAGTGCAGGCGCCCCAGGCCCACCAGGCGCAGCTGTCGGCGGGCCGTGTCCGTCACCGGACCGTCGTCGTCGGTCTCCAGGAGCGCGGACGCGGTCATCACCATGTGGTCGACGTACATCCGGGCGAGCATCAGCAGGTCGTCCTCGCTCCAGCCCGCCGCCTCCGGCTCCTTGGCGAACTGCGCCGCCACCTCCTGCGCGAACAGGGTCAGTTGCGCGCCTATGGCCTCGCGCACCCGCTTCACGCCGCCGTGCTGTTCGCGCGCGATGAAGCGGGCGTGGGCGGGGTACGCGCGCACATAGGCGGCGATCAGGTCGACGGCGGCCGTGATGCGTTCCTCGCCGTCACCGGTCGCCGCGAGCGTGGCCACGAGCGTCGTGTGCAGGCTGCCCAGGGCCTCCTCGACGAGGGCCACGCCCAGGTCGGCGGTGTCGCGGAAGTGCCGGTAGAAGGCGGTGGGGGCCACACCCGCGGCGCGGGTCACCTCGCGCAGGCCGAGGCTCGACAGGCTCTGCTCCTCAAGGAGGCGCAGCGCCGCGTCGAGGAGCGCCTGCCGGGTCTTCTGCTTCTGCGCCTGGCGGGCGCCCGGGGCCGGGCCGTCGAGGATGTGACTCATGCCATGCAGTTAACAACTGTTCTCCGAGATTTGAAAGCCGGGAGAGGAGTAGACTCTCCGGTCAGTGAACAGTTGTAACCACAAGCGTTCACCGAAGAGAGGTGGTCCTTCCATGCTGTTTCTCGTCGCCGCACTTCTGCTGCTCGGCGTGGCCATGGGCACCGTGGCGCACGCCCCGCTGTCCGTCACGCTCGTGATGGCCACCGTCATCGGCGTGTGGCTGCTGGTGTTCGCGGTGCGCGAGCGGCACGCGCGCCACCGCTGATTCCGTACGACGTCCGACCACCCAGAGGAGTCGCACCATGGAACTCACCGCAGAGGCGCCCGCCGACAACGCCGACAACCGTCCCGTCGGGCGTCAGGACACCGACGGAATGGCCGTGGCCTCCTTCGTCCTCGGTCTGCTCGGGCTGCTCGTCCTGAACATCGTGCTCGGCCCGGTCGCCATCGCCCTCGCGTCCGTCGCGCTGTGGCGCGGCACCGCCCGGCGCGGTCGCGCGCTGCTCGGCCTTGGGCTCGGCGTGGCCGACCTGGTCGTCCTCGGCGTACTGATGTCCCTGAACAACTCGGTGTCCTGGAGCTTCGCGGGCTGACCGGTGCGAACGGGCCACCGCGGCGTCCGGCCGCGCGCCCGCGGCTCGTAGAATCGTGCCCACCATGGCCTACCTCGACCACGCCGCGACCACTCCGATGCTCCCGGAAGCGATCTCGGCGATGACCGCCCAGCTCGCCGTCACCGGCAACGCCTCCTCGCTGCACGCGGCGGGGCGCCGGGCGCGACGCACCGTCGAGGAGGCCCGCGAGACGCTGGCCGAGTCGCTCGGCGCCCGCCCCAGCGAGGTGGTCCTCACCTCCGGCGGCACCGAGGCGGACAACCTCGCCGTGAAGGGCCTCTACTGGGCGCGGCGCGCAGGCGAGGACGGCGGCCCGGCCCGCACCCGGGTCCTCGCCAGCCCCGTCGAGCACCACGCCGTCCTCGACGCCGTCGACTGGCTCGGCGAGCACGAGGGCGCCACCGTCGAGTACCTCCCCGTGGACGCGCACGGCCGCGTGCACCCCGAGGCGCTGCGCGAGGCCATCGCCCGCAACCCCGACGACGTCGCCCTCGCGACCGTCATGTGGGCCAACAACGAGATCGGCACCCTCCAGCCCGTACGCGAACTGGCCGACGTCTGCGCCGAGTTCGACGTGCCGCTGCACGCCGACGCCGTGCAGGCCTTCGGGCAGGTGCCGGTCGACTTCGGCGCCTCCGGGCTCGCCGCGATGACCGTCTCCGGGCACAAGGTCGGCGGCCCCTACGGCATCGGCGCGCTGCTGCTCGGCCGCGCCCACAGTCCCGTGCCCGTGCTGCACGGCGGCGGTCAGGAGCGGCACGTGCGCTCCGGCACCCTCGACGTGCCCGCGGTCGCCGCGTTCGCCGTGGCCGGGCGGCTCGCCGCCGAGCGCCGCGAGTGGTTCGCCCGCGAGATCGGCGCGCTGCGCGACGAACTGGTCACGGCCGTCCGCGCGGCCGTCCCCGAGGCCATCCTCGGCGGCGACCCGGACCCCGCGGGCCGGCTCCCGGCCAACGCCCACTTCACCTTCCCCGGCTGCGAGGGCGACTCCCTCCTGCTGCTCCTGGACGCCCAGGGCATCGAATGCTCCACCGGCTCGGCCTGCACCGCGGGCGTGGCCCAGCCCAGCCACGTCCTCCTGGCCACCGGCACCGACCCGGACCTGGCCCGCGGCACCCTGCGCTTCTCCCTCGGCCACACGTCCACAAAGGCGGACGTGGAGGCGGTGGCGACGGCGATCGGCCCGGCGGTGAAACGGGCGCGAACGGCGGGCCTGAGCTAGCAGCGGCCAGATTCAGCCCCTCCGGCGTTTGAGGAGCGGGGTCTGGGGCGGAGCCCCAGGATCGGGAAGGGGTGGGATTGGGGGCTCCCAGCCGGGCACCCCCCCCCCGCCGCGGGGCCTGCTAGGCCGGAGCCTTGGTGCGGGCGGGCCGATCCCGCTCCCGCCGCACCAGCCGCAAATACCGCTCCCAGTCCCAGTGCGGCCCCGGATCCGTGTGATCCGTCCCCTCCACCTCCACGTGCCCGATGATGTGCTCCCGGTCCACCGGAATGTCGTACCGCTCACAGATCCCCGCCGTGAGCCGCGCGGACGCCTCGTACATCGCGTCCGTGAACGACTCCTTCTTGTCCACGAAGCCCTCGTGCTCGATGCCCACGCTGCGTTCGTTCATGTCCCTGCTGCCCGCGTGGAACGCCACGTCGAGCTCGCGGATCATCTGGGCGATGTGGCCGTCCTTGCGGACCACGTAGTGCGCGGCGGCGCCGTGGCCGGGGTCCTTGAAGACCTTCAGGGCGGTGCGGTAGCCGCCCTGCACGACGTGGATGACGACGCGGTCGATCTCGTAGTCGTCGGGGCGGTCGGCCCGCCGCCAGTTCGCTCCGGACGCCGCTATCCACTGCGCGCCCCGGGCGTCGACCTCGCCCTCCTTGCGCTTCTTCACGACGCCGGGAACCCGCCACCACAGGCGCCCCAACTCGTCGTGCGCGACCACGACGGCGCCGACGCCGACGGCCGCGCCGCCGAGCAGCAGCGCGCGCCGGGTGAGCCCACGCCGCCGCGCGGACTCCGCGCCGCCGTCCCCGCTCCCGCCGGGCTCGGCCCGCTCGCTCTGCTCCGTCTTCTCGTCCCCCATGTGATCCCCAACGCATACTCACGGGCGCCGGGTTCCCACGGACCCGTACCCTGTTAGAGCTATGACTTCGCAGATCTCCTCGGCCCCGCCGCGCGCCCCCCGCCCGCTCCGCGTCCTCGCCGCCATGTCCGGCGGCGTGGATTCCGCCGTCGCCGCCGCCCGCGCCGCCGAAGCCGGGCACGACGTGACCGGTGTGCACCTGGCGCTGTCCGCGAACCCGCAGTCGTTCCGCACGGGCGCGCGCGGGTGCTGCACCATCGAGGATTCGCGCGACGCCCGCCGCGCGGCGGACGTCATCGGCATCCCGTTCTACGTGTGGGACCTCGCCGAGCGTTTCCGCGAGGACGTGGTCGAGGACTTCATCGCCGAGTACGAGGCGGGGCGCACCCCGAACCCGTGCCTGCGCTGCAACGAGAAGATCAAGTTCGCCGCGCTCCTGGACAAGGCCCTCGCCCTCGGCTTCGACGCGGTCTGCACCGGCCACTACGCGCAGGTGATCCTCAACGAGGACGGCACGCGCGAGCTGCACCGCGCCTCGGACATGGCCAAGGACCAGAGTTACGTCCTCGGGGTCCTGGACGACCGGCAGCTCGCGCACGCGATGTTCCCGCTCGGCGACACGGTCACCACGAAGGACGAGATCCGCGCGGAGGCCGAGCGCCGCGGGCTCGCCGTCGCCAAGAAGCCCGACAGCCACGACATCTGCTTCATCGCGGACGGCGACACGCAGGGCTTCCTCGCCTCCCGCCTCGGCAAGGCCGAGGGCGACATCGTCGACTCCGAAGGCAACAAGCTGGGCACCCACGAGGGTGCGTTCGGCTTCACGATCGGTCAGCGCAAGGGCCTGCGCATCGGCACGCCCGCCCCCGACGGCAAGCCCCGCTACGTCCTCGACATCTCCCCGGTGAACAACACCGTGACCGTCGGCCCCGCCGCCGACCTGGACGTGACGGCCCTGACGGCCGTCAAGCCCCGCTGGTGCGGCGCGGCCCCCTCCGGGCCCGGCACGTACACGGCCCAGCTGCGCGCCCACGGCGACGAGACGCCGGTCACGGCGGAGCTGACGTCCGACGGTGAGCTGCGGGTCTCCTTCACGGAGCCGGTCCGCGGCGTCGCCCCCGGCCAGGCGATCGTCCTGTACGACGGCACGCGCGTGGTGGGCTCGGCGACCATCGCCACGACCCACCGGGCCGCGGCGGCCGTCTGACCCCGAGGGGGCCGTTTACCGCGCGTTGATCGGCTGTGGATCGCCGCGCGGTGGTATGGCCACATGATCCCCAGCAGAACCCCGGCGCGCCCCGCCAGACGCGGAGCTTCCCTCTTCACCGCGGCGCTCGCCGTCACCGTCGCCCTCGGCACGCTGGCGACCGGAGCAGTGGCCCAGCCGCGCCCGGACGCCCCGCGGGCGACCCCGTCCATGGCGTCCCACCCGGGACCCCCGAAGTCCATCCAGCCCAAGAAGGGCGACAAGAAGGTCCCCACGCTGCCGTCGGCGCCCCTCAAGGGCCTGCCTACGTTGCAGGAGGCGAAGAAGAAGGGCCTCATCTCGGGGCCGGTCAAGACCCAGGGCGGGGTGAAGGTGCGCTCCTTCCCCGAAGCGAGCTGCTCCGAACCGCCGCAGGGCTCGGACTACCACGACTACCTCAAGGCCGGTGAGTGCCTCACCCCGGGCAAGTACATCGCCGCGTACATCCACACGCTGATGTGGTACGAGCTGTGGGTCCAGGACGACGGCAATGTCGTCCTCTACAAGAACGACACGTGGTACAAGCCCGTCTGGCAGACCAACACCCGTGGCTGGAACGTGTCGCTGTGGATGCAGCGGGACGGCAACGTCGTCGTCTACGACGCGAACGGCAACCCGCTGTGGCACCTGGGGACGAGCGGATGCGGCGACTGGGGGGCGTGGCTGCGGGTGCAGTCCGACGCCAACCTGGTCCTGTACGACCGCGACTGGGGCCCGCTCTGGGCGCGCTTCAACGGCCCCTCCACCCGCCCGTGCTGACGAAAGCCGACGTACCCATGAACCGCCGGACCACCCTGATCACCACGGCGTTCGCCGCCGTGCTCGCCCTCGGCTCCCTGGCTCCCGCCGCCACGGCCAAGCCGCGCCCCGACGGCGTACGGGCGAGCGCGCCCACGGCGTCCCACCCGGGCCCTCCGAAGTCCGTCCGGCCGAAGAAGGGCGACAAGGTCCCCACGCTGCCGTCGGCACCCCTCAAGGGGCTCCCCACGTTGCAGGAGGCCAAGAAGAAGGGGCTCCTCTCCGGACCGGTGAAGTCCCAGGGAACCGTGCGGACGCGGGCCTTCCCCGACTCCAGCTGCGCCACACCCCCGCAGGGCTCGGGCTACCACGACTACCTGAAGCCCGGTGAGTGCCTGACCCGGGACAAGTACATCGCCGTCTACGTCGAGGCGTCGCGCTGGTACGAGCTGTGGGTCCAGGACGACGGCAACATCGTCCTCTACAACCACGTCTTCGCTTTCTACGAGCCGCTCTGGGACACCGGCACCCGTGGCTGGAACGTGTCCCTGTGGATGCAGCGCGACGGCAACGTCGTCGCCTACGACGGACAGGGCAGGCCCCTGTGGTCCCTGGGGACGCAGGGGTGCGGCAGCCGGGGCGCGTGGCTGCGGCTCCAGGCGGACGCCAACCTGGTCCTGTACGACCGCGACTGGCGGGCGCTCTGGGCGCGTTTCGAGGGCCCTTCGTCGCGGCCCTGCTGAGCCGCCGCGCCCCTGAAGGGGGCCGGGGCCGTCACGCCACCTGGAGCACGATCTTGCCCTGGGTGCGGCCCCGCTCCCCGTAGGCGTGTGCCTCGGCCGCGTTCTCCAGGGGAAGCACCTTGTCGATCTCCGCGCGGAGCTTGCCCTCCGCCACCAGGCGGGCGATCTCCAGCATGCCGTGGCGGTCGGGCTCGACGACCGTCCAGCCGGTGTGCACGCCCAGGGCCTCGGCCCGCGCGGCGTCGGGGAGCCCGCCCGGGTCGGGCAGGGTGACCAGGTGGCCGCCCCGGCGCAGCACGGGCAGCGACCGGGGACCGTACTCGCCGCCGACGCCGTCCAGGACGACGTCCACGTCCCGCACCGCCTCCGCGAAGTCCGTCACCGTGTAGTCGATCACCTCGTCCGCGCCCAGGCCCCGCAGGAAGCCGTGCTTGTCGGCGCGTGCCGTGCCGATGACGTACGCGCCGTGCGCCTTGGCGATCTGCACGGCCAGGTGGCCCACGCCGCCCGCGGCCGCGTGGATCAGGACCCGCTGCCCGGCGCGCAGGCCCGCCGTCTCGATCAGGCCCTGCCAGGCGGTCAGCGCGGCAAGCGGCAGGGCGGCCGCCTGGACGTGGTCGACGGTGGCGGGCTTCAGGGCGAAGCGGCGCGCGGGCGCGGTCACGTACTCGGCGTAGCCGCCCGCCTGCTCCGGGAAGCGCGGCATGCCGAACACCTCGTCACCGGGGGCGAACAGGGTCACTCCGGGGCCCACGGCCTCGACCGTGCCGGACACGTCGTACCCGAGGATCGGGGTGTCGCCCCACGTCCCGAACTGGCCGGCGGCACGCGTCTTCCAGTCGACCGGATTCACCCCGGCCGCGTGCACCCTGACCAGGATCTCGGTGAGTCCGGGCTCGGGCCGGTCCACCTCCACGGGGACCAGGACGTCGGGAGCGCCCCACCCGCGCGGGCTGACGGCACGCATCGTGGTGGCGGGCGCGGACGGGGGTGCGGGAGTGGTCGTACGGGAGCTCATTGATCTTGTCCTCTCTGGTGAGCGATCACCAGAGTGCGCCCGGGAGCCCTACGACAGTGCTGGCAGTTTGGCCATCATGTGACAGAATCTGGCCATGGCCTCCCGCAGCCCGCACCGCCCCCACCGCGTCGTCGTCCTCGCCCTGGACGGCGTGTACCCCTTCGAGCTGGGCATCCCTTCGCGCGTGTTCGGCAACGCCGAGGACGCGGAGGGCCGGGCGCTGTACGACGTCGTCGTGTGCACGGCGGACGGCCGTCCCGTACGGACCGACGCGGGCTTCTCCGCCGCCGTCGAGCACGGCCCGGAGGCCCTGGAGACGGCCGAGACGGTGGTGATCCCGCCCGCGGGCCCCTGCAACGGCGCGAGGGCCGCGGACGGGCTGCCGGGGCCGCTGGCCGCCGCCCTCGCCCGGGTGCGTCCGGGCACGCGCCTGGTGTCGTTCTGCAGCGCCTCGTTCGTCCTCGCCGCGGCCGGTCTCCTCGACGGGCGGCCCGCGACCACGCACTGGCAGGTCGCCGAGCAGTTCCGGCGCGAGTTCCCCAAGGTGCGGCTCGACGAGGACGTCCTCTTCGTGGACGACGGCGACATCCTCACGTCGGCGGGCGTCGTCGCGGGCGTCGACCTGTGCCTGCACCTCGTCCGCCGCGACCACGGGAGCGCCGTCGCCAACCACGTGGCGCGCCGCTGCGTCGTGCCGCCCTGGCGCGACGGCGGCCAGGCGCAGTACATCGAACGGCCCGTCCCGGAGCCGACGGTCGCCACCACGGCGCCCACGCGCGCGTGGGCGCTGCAACGCCTCCAGGAGCCGCTGACGCTCGGCGAGTTGGCGGACCACGCGCGCATGAGCCTGCGTACGTTCACGCGCCGCTTCCGCGACGAGGTGGGCACCACGCCGGGCCGCTGGCTCACCGCCCAGCGCATCGAACTGGCCCGCAACCTCCTGGAGACCAGCGACCTGCCCATCGACCTGGTGGCCCACCGCGCGGGCTTCGGCACCGCCAACTCACTGCGCCAGCACATGCGGTCCGTACTCGGCGTTTCTCCGGCGGCCTACCGCAGGACGTTCACGGCGACCGCCGCGCAAGCCCCGAGAGCGGCATCGGTCGCCTAGGAGGCCTCCGCCACCTCCTCCACCTCCTCCACCTCGTAGAAGCAGAAGTGGTCCTTGACCAGGGCCACTTCGGGCTTCGGCTCCGGATACGCCCACACGGTGTCCGCGGCGTCCGGCAGCGACCAGTAGGACGCCGTTCCCTTGAAGGGGCAGTACGTGTGCGTCTCCGACGGCGTCAGCAGGTCGGTGCGTACGTCCGCCGGGGGGAGGTAGTAGCGCGCGGGGTAGCCGGTCTCGCGCAGCACCAGCGGGCGCCTGCTCTCCGCCACCACCTGGCCGCCTTGCGTCACGCGCACATGCTGGGTGCCCTGCTCGACAGTGATGCGGTGCCCTTCGGCCATGGCGTTGCCTTCCGTAGGTGGCCCTTTTCGGGTACAGCGCGCACCGCGGGGCGATTCTTCCCCGGTACGCCCGCGCCGCCCGAGGCTGTCGGAGTGTCAGAGGCGGAACGTACCGTGGAGGCCATGAACATCTGCGTCTTCCTCTCCGCCGCCGACCTGCCCGAGACCTACACCCGCCCCGCCCGCGAGTTCGCCGAGCTGCTCGGCAAGGGCGGTCACACGCTGGTGTGGGGAGGTTCGGACGTGGGCCTGATGAAGGTCGTGGCGGACGGCGTGCAGGAAGCGGGCGGCCGCCTCATGGGCGTCTCGGTCGACTTCCTCGCCGCCAAGGCCCGGCCCGGCGTGGACGACATGGTGATCGCCAAGGACCTCGCCGAGCGCAAGGCGCTGCTCCTGGAGAAGGCAGACGCCGTCGTGATCATGGTCGGCGGCACCGGCACCCTCGACGAGGCCACCGAGATCCTGGAGCTGAAGAAGCACGGCAGGACCACCAAGCCGGTGGTGCTGCTCAACTCGGCCGGGTTCTACGACGGGTTGAAGGAGCAGTTCCGTCGCATGGAGGCCGAGGGCTTCCTGCCGGTGCCGCTGACCGACCTGGTGTTCTTCGCCGAGGAGCCGGTGGGCGCCCTCGCGTACCTGGAGGAGGCCATGGGCACGCGCTGACCGGCCGCAATGCGACGATGGGCACATGGCAACTCATGTGATCACCGGGGCGGGCTCCGGCATCGGCGCGGCCGTCGCCCGCCGCCTCCACGCGCGCGGGGACACCCTCGTGCTGCACGCGCGCGACGCGGGCCGGGCCAAGGAGCTCGCCGCCGAGTACCCGGGCGCGAACACCCTGGTCGGCGACCTCGCGGACCCGGACAGGCTCTCCTGGGCCTTCTCCCACCAGTCGCTCCCGGACCGCGTGGACTCGCTCCTTCACATCGCGGGCGTCGTCGACCTCGGCCCCGTCGGTGAGCTCACCCCGAAGGCCTGGCGCCACCAGCTCAACGTCAACCTGATCGCACCCGCCGAGCTGACCCGCCACCTGCTGCCCCAACTCCGCGTCGCCCAGGGCCACGTGCTCTTCGTGAACTCCGGCGCGGGCCTGCGCGCGAGCGCCGACTGGTCCGCGTACGCCGCCTCCAAGCACGGCCTGAAGGCCCTCGCGGACTCCCTGCGCAACGAGGAGCACGGCAACGGCGTGCGCGTCACCTCCGTCTACCCCGGCCGCACCGCCAGCCCCATGCAGGCGAAGGTGCACCAGCAGGAGGGCAAGGAGTACGACGCCGCGCAGTGGATCGACCCCGAGTCGGTCGCCACGACGATCGTGATGGCCCTGGACCTGCCGCGCGACGCCGAGGTCAACGACCTGACGGTGCGGCCGGGACGATGAGCGAGGCGGTGAGCACGATGCGCTGGGGCGGCGCCACCGGCGTCGGATCGATGCCCGGGGGCGACGCCCGCGAGACCGCGAAGACCGTCACCGGCACCTTCGACGGGGCCGAGCACGGCATGCCGTATCTGGCCGAGCTGCCCGCGCGCGGACCCGGCGCCGACATGATCGGCCGCACGGCCGGGATGCTCGTCGAGCTGTACGCGCGCGTGGAGCCCAGCGGCTGGCGCCTCGGCGACCGGCCCGGTCGCGACACGCGCCGCGCGGCGTCCTGGCTCGGCGAGGACCTGGACGCCCTGGAGGAGTTCACGCAGGGCTACGAGGGCCCGCTGAAGGTCCAGGCCGTCGGGCCCTGGACCCTCGCTGCCGCCCTTGAGCTGCGCAACGGCGAGGCCGCGCTCTCCGACCCCGGCGCCTGCCGCGACCTGGCCGGATCCCTCGCGGAAGGCCTGCGGAGCCACCTCGCGGAGGTCCGCAAGCGGGTGCCGGGCGCCACGCTGCTGCTCCAGCTCGACGAGCCGTCGCTCACCGCCGTGCTGCGCGGACAGGTGAAGACCGCCAGCCAGTACCGCACCCACCGCGCCGTGGACCGCCAGCTCGTCGAGAGCGCGCTGCGCGACGTCATGGCCGTCCACGACGGCCCCGTCGCCATCCACTCCTGCGCGCCCGACGTGCCGTTCGCGCTGCTGCGCCGGGCGGGTGCCGACGCCGTGTCGTTCGACTTCGCACTGCTCACCGAGCGTGATGACGAGGTGCTCGGCGAAGCCGTCGAAGCCGGCACGAAGCTGTTCGCCGGTGTCGTGCCGGGCACGGACGGCGCATTGTCAGACCCTGCCGGTAGCGTCATGGGTGTCAGGACGCTGTGGCGCAGGCTGGGGCTGAATCCGGGCTCGCTTCCGGACGCGGTCACGGTCACGCCGTCGTGCGGTCTCGCGGGCGCTTCGCCCGGGTACGCCCGCGCGGCGCTCGCCCACTGCGCCCGGGCGGCGAGATCACTCGCGGACAACCCTGAGTAACTGGGTCTGAAGGTAACGGGAGGACGAGACGGTGGCTGTCGAACAGGAAGGCACGGTGCCCGCCGAGGCACGGGACGAGCACGCCAAGCTCGCCGAACAGATCGAGGAGCACCGCTTCCGGTACTACGTGAAGGACCAGCCCGTCGTCAGCGACGCCGAGTTCGACAAGCTGCTGCGCGCGCTGGAAGCCCTGGAGGAGCGCCACCCGGAGCTGCGCACCCCGGACTCGCCGACCCAGAAGGTCGCGGGGTCGTACGAGACGGACTTCGCCTCCGTCGAGCACCGCGAGCGCATGCTGTCGCTCGACAACGCCTTCGACGACGAGGAGCTGGCCGCCTGGGCCGACCGCGTCGCCAAGGAAGTGGGCACCAGCGACCACCACTTCCTGTGCGAGCTGAAGATCGACGGCCTCGCCGTCAACCTGACGTACGAGAACGGCAGGCTGACCCGGGCCGCGACCCGCGGCGACGGCCGCACCGGCGAGGACATCACGCCCAACGTCCGCACGATCACGGACATCCCCGAGCGCCTCCAGGGCGATCGCATCCCGGCCCTCGTCGAGATCCGCGGCGAGGTCTTCTTCCCCATGGAGAAGTTCGAGGAGCTGAACGCCCGCCTGGTGGAGGCCGGCGACAAGCCCTTCGCCAACCCGCGCAACGCGGCGGCGGGTTCGCTGCGCCAGAAGGACCCGCGCGTCACCGCGACGCGCCCGCTGCACATGGTCGTGCACGGCATCGGCGCCCGCGAGGGCTTCGACATCGACTGCCTGTCGCACGCCTACGAGCTGCTGCGCGAGTGGGGCCTGCCCACGACCCGGCACGCCAAGGTCGTCCCGGGCCTCGACGGCGTACGCGACTTCATCACGTACTACGGAGAGAACCGCCACTCCGTGGAGCACGAGATCGACGGCGTCGTCGTCAAGCTCGACGAGATCCCGCTCCAGGGCCGCCTCGGGTCCACCTCGCGCGCCCCGCGCTGGGCCATCGCCTGGAAGTACGCGCCGGAGGAGGTCAACACCAAGCTCGTCGACATCAGGGTCGGCGTCGGCCGCACCGGCCGCGTCACTCCGTACGCCGTGGTGGAGCCCGTCACCGTAGCGGGCTCGGAGGTCGAGTTCGCCACGCTGCACAACCAGGACGTGGTCAAGGCCAAGGGTGTCCTCATCGGCGACACCGTGGTCCTGCGCAAGGCGGGCGACGTCATCCCGGAGATCCTCGGCCCCGTCGTCGACCTGCGCGACGGCGGCGAGCGCGAGTTCGTGATGCCCGCCGAGTGCCCCGAGTGCGGTACCGCCCTGCGGGCCATGAAGGAGGGCGACATCGACCTCCGCTGCCCGAACGGGCAGAGCTGCCCCGCCCAGTTGCGCGAGCGCCTGTTCTACCTCGCGGGCCGCAAATGCCTGGACATCGAGAACTTCGGCTATGTCGCCGCGGCCGCCCTCACCAACCCCCTGGAGCCCGCCACCCCGCCCATCGTCGACGAGGGCGACATCTTCGACCTGAAGGTCGAGGAACTCCTCCCCATCAAGTCCTACGTCCTCGACCAGAACTCGGGCCTGCCCAAGCGCGACCCGAAGACCGGCGAGGAAAAGGTGGTGTTCTTCTTCGCCAACCAGGAGGGCGAGCCCAAGAAGAACACCCTCTCCATGCTGGAGAACATCGCCGCGGCCAAGGAGCGCCCGCTCGCCCGGATCCTCACCGGCCTGTCCATCCGGCACGTGGGGCCGGTCGCCGCCGAGGCGCTGGCCCGCGAGTTCCGCTCCATCGAGCGCATCGAGCAGGCGACGGAGGAGGAGCTCGCCGCCGTCGAGGGCGTCGGCGCGACCATCGCCGCGTCCCTCAAGCAGTGGTTCGCGGAGGACTGGCACCGCGAGATCATCCGCAAGTGGCGTGCCGCCGGCGTCCGTATGGAGGAAGAGGGCGGCGCCGAGGACGTGGGGCCGCGTCCCCTGGAAGGCCTCACCGTCGTCGTCACCGGCACCCTGCAGAACCACACGAGAGATGGCGCGAAAGAGGCGCTGCAGAGCCGCGGAGCGAAAGTCACCGGTTCCGTTTCAAAGAAGACGGGATTCGTCGTCGTGGGCGACAACCCCGGCTCGAAGTACGACAAGGCCATGCAAGTGAAGGTGCCCGTTCTCGATGAGGCCGGCTTCGCGGTCCTGCTCGAACAAGGGGCGGACGCCGCTCGGGAAGTCGCACTTCCGACCGAAGAATAGCGGTTGAAGGCCACCCGTTCAGCGCATATCAGATGCATACGGGTGGCCGGGTCGCATTCGGGCAACCGTAGACGACCGCTGCCCGTGGAAGCCTTCCGCGGCCTACTGTTGAGGTGTGCGCCTGCCGCGCCCCGCTGCGGATGGGGTAGCCCCCGCTCACCGAGAGCCGGGGGGAGGGTTTCAGACGCGGCTGTCCAGGGATCTTCAAGTCCGCGTGGCTCCGCGTGGCGTGGGCACCGCCGGCTGTGAGAGGGACGGGAATGGAACCGACCGAGAGCGTCGCCCCGGACTCATGGCTGCGGTCGCTCCTGCGGCGCGCCCTCGGCGCCCGGCGCGACCGCGCGCACGGCACGGGTGCGGCCCGGAGCGACGCCGGGGCCGCGTGGCCCGGAGGGGCCCCCGAGTTCCGTCCCCGCGAGCGGGCCTGGACCACCGGTGGTGCGGAAACGGTCACGGTGCCGAGCTGGGCGGACGTTTCCGGCCCCGATCCCGCCCAACAGGAGCAAGTAACGCCCATACGGGGTACCGCAGTTGGTGAGGGACCGGAGCCGGGCGGACAAGCCACGCCCGTGCGGGGAACCGGCGGTCACAGAGCGGTGGTCCCGGCGGAGGCTGGCGTGACGGCGAGTGCCGAAGGTGAACGACGGGGCACGGGTGGCCATGGTGCGCCCTGGTCCGACAGGGACGAAGCAGGCATCGTCGCGGACGGCGCACCGCCCGCGACCGCACCGGCCGCCGCGAGCGCACCGGCCGTGCGGGGCGCGGGAGTTGACGGTGTGACGGGAGCTGGGTACGCCGAGGGCGCGGCGGGCGGTGCCCGTCATGGTGGCGTCGCGGGAGCCGGCGCACCGGCCGTTCCCGCCGCCGCGACCACCGGTGGCGGCGCGGGGCCGCCTGGCGCCCGGGGTGCGCTGAACGGCCCCGCGGGCGGCGGTGAATCCTCCGTCGGCAGGGGCTCGGCGACCGGCTCCGGAGGAGGTGGTGACGCCGCGGGCGTGCGGGGTGCGGCGGCCGGCGCCGGCGGGGACGTCCCGGCCGGCCGTGGCGGCGTACGCACCGGCGCCGGGGGCGACCCCGCGGGAGGCGGAGCACGGCGCGGGCTCTGGCGCGGCAGCGGCGGGCGCGGGGGCGACCCCCTGCGCGACCCGTTGGGCGCGGACGTGCGGGGCCAGGGGCTCGACGGGACCGGGGTCGACGGGGCCGACGACGAGGCCGGGCGCGGGAGTTGGCAGTTGCTGCCCGCGGCCGTCGTCGCCGCGGCCGCCGTCGTCCTCGGCACCGGCTTCTTCCACGCCTTCACCGGCGGCCACCCGCTCTTCCCGTCCGGCACGGTCGGCTGGTCACTCGCCGTCCTCACCGGCCTCATCGTCGGCCACCTCGTCGCGCTCGGCCGCGACCGCTGGTGGGGCGGCACGGGCTCCGGCGGCGCGCTGACCGTGGCCGTACTGCTGCTGTACGGCTGGATGCCCGCGGGCATGGTCAGCCTCACCGTCGTCGTGCTCGTCGGCGTCGCCCGCCGCCACCGCTGGCGACAAGGTGTGCTGCACGGCGCCGTGGACATCCTCGGCATCGGCGCGGGCGCGCTCACGCTCGCCGCGTTCGGCACCGCGCCGGCCGCCGACGCGCCCTGGAACCCGGAGAGTTGGGACCTCTACACGGCCCCCGAGGTCGCCCTCGTCGCCGTCGCCTACCTCGCCGTCACCCGCGTCCTGCTCTGGTACGTGCACGCCCCGCGCACCGGTGCGCTGCCCACCGTCACCCGCACCGCCCTGGTCAGGCAGAGCCTGCTCGGCGTGGCGCTGCTCGGCATCGCCCCGCTGATCTGCGTCGTCGCGATGTCGCTGCCGCTGCTCCTGCCCCTGTTCACGATCCCGCTCGTCGCCCTGGACTCCACGCTGTGGATCGCGCGGGCCAGAGCCGAGGAGCAGCTCCGCGACCCGCTGACCGGGCTGCCCAACCGGCAGTGGCTCCTGGAGCGGACGTGGACGGCACTGGACGACGCCGAGCGCATCGGCGCGCGCTCCGCCCTGATGCTGATCGACATGGACCGTTTCCGCTCGGTCAACGACACCCTGGGCCATCTCGCGGGTGACCGGCTGCTGTTGCAGATCGCCGACCGGCTGCGGCTCGCGCTGCCGCGCGGCGCGGAGGCGGCCCGGCTCGGCGGCGACGAGTTCGCGGTGCTGCTCCCGGTGGCCGACTCCACGACGTCGGCCACGCGCGTCGCCCGCTCCCTGGTCGCCGCCCTCGGCTCGCCCCTCGACCTGGACGGCCTCACCCTCGTCCTGGAGGCCAGCGCGGGCCTCGCCGTCTTCCCCGACCACGCGCTCGACGCGGAGGGCCTGCTCCGCCGCGCCGACGTGGCGATGTACCAGGCCAAGCGGGATCGCACGGGCGTCGAGGTGTACGAGTCCAAGCGGGACTCCAACACCCCCGACCGGCTCGGCCTCCTGGGCGACCTGCGCCGCGCCCTGGACGCGGGCGACGTGGAGCTGCACTACCAGCCGAAGGTCCGCTTCGACGGCCAGGTGGCGGGCCTGGAGGCGCTGGTGCGCTGGGTGCACCCGGAGCGCGGCAAGGTGCCGCCGGACGAGTTCATCGCCATCGCCGAGTCGTCCGGCCTCATGCCGCATCTGACGGAGTACGTCCTGGAGTCCGCCCTCGCCCAGGTGGCGCGCTGGCGCAAGCAGGGCCTGAACGTCCCGGTCGCGGTGAACGTGTCGCCGCGCGACGTGCACACCCCCGGCTTCGCGGGCGCGGTCGCCGCGCGCCTGGCCCGCCACGGCGTACCCGCGGGAGCGCTCCAGTTGGAAATAACGGAACACGTCCTCCTGGAGGACCCGCAGCGCGCCGCCGACACCCTCGCCGGGCTCACCGGGCACGGCGTGAAGATGTCCCTCGACGACTTCGGCACGGGCTACTCCTCGCTGGTGCACCTGCGCCGGCTGCCCGTCAGCGAGCTGAAGATCGACCGGTCCTTCGTGGCCCGGCTCGCCGTCGACAACGAGGACGCGGAGATCGTGCGCTGCACGGTCGACCTCGCGCACTCCCTCGGCCTGCTCGTCGTCGCCGAGGGCGTCGAGGACGACGAGACCTGGGAGCGCCTGCGGGACCTGGGGTGCGACGCCGTGCAGGGCTGGCTGGTGGCCGCCGCGATGCCGCCGAGCGAGACCACTGCGTGGTTGCGTACGCGTGGTGAGAGCGGGTGGCATCGGCAGGTTGACCTGGACCTGGCCGCGGCCTCCGCCCCGCCCCCGGCCCCGGCCCCCGGGCCGGCCGCCCCTGACGCGGCTCCGACTTCGCCCACCCGGGTGGTGCCTTAGCCCCGCCGGCTGCGCCGGCCTGCCGCTCCGCGGGGAGGGGGGCTCACCGGCAGTGTTGCGTCTGCGGGTCCGCTGTGGCTGGTCGCGCCCGCGCGGCGGAGCCGCATGTGTCAGGGCCCTGCGCCCCTTTAGGGCGCCACCTTTACGCCGACCTTCGGCCCGGGTGCCGGCACCTGGGCCACGTCGGCCTTGGGCGCCCGAGCCCCACGCGTACCCCGGGACCCCAGCGCCCCGAACACCCACGCCGCCCACACCACGTACCCCAGACCGAGCCACACGTAGAAGTTCCCCGAGACGAAATGGAACGGGTCCCACTGCTGTTCGCGGTGCCAGTGGGGCGTGTACCAGAGGAGTCCGTAGGGGAGCAGCGGTCTGGACGGGTCCCAGGTGCCGAAGCCGTCGATGCGGATCGGCCACGCCGCGAACAGCGTGAACAGGCCAGCCACCCACCACCAGGGCCTGACCGTGTGTCGCCGGGCCGCCGCGTCGGCCGCGAGCACCAGGGCAGGCACGATCCACACCCAGTGGTGGGTCCACGACAGCGGCGAGCACAGCAGTGTCAGCGCCCCCACCACGCAGACCGCCACCAGCTCCCGCCCCCGCCGCGAGGCCACCGCCGCGGCGCCGAGCCCGGCCACGGCGAGCAGCCCGCAGGCCGCGCCCCACCACGGCCCGCCGACCCCCTCGCCGCCGAAGCCGAGCCGTACGAAGACCCCGTTGAGCGACTGGTTCGCCAGATAGTCGCGCCCGCCCGGACTGCCGGCGAGCGCCCCGCCCCAGAAGTCCGCCGACGCCCCCGGCAGCGCCATCCAGCCCGCGAGCACCGTGCCCGCGAACGCCGCCGTCGCAAGCCCGGCAGCCCGGAACCGCCGGGTGAGCAGCAGGTACACGATGAACAGCGCGGGCGTCAGCTTCAGACCCGCCGCGAGCCCGATGCCCAGCCCCTTCCACGGCCGCCGGTCGTCGGTGGCGAGGTCGGTCAGGACCAGCGCGAGCAGAATGAGGTTCACCTGGCCGAAGTCCAGGTTCTGCAGGATCGGTTCGGTCCACAGCGCGACGCCCGCGACGGCGAGCGCGCACCCGGCGGTGACCGGGCCGAGCCGCCGCCCCGCCATCCGCGCCGCAGCCAGCGCGGCGAGCACCAGCGCGGCGACCGAGACCCCCGCGACGATCCGCGCCGCCGTGGTCAGGTCGAGCCCGGCGAGCGCCCGGAACGGAAGCAGTGCGAACGGCGGATACAGGTACGGCAGCCCGTGGATGCCGAACTTCCGCTCGTACAGCTCGTGGTCCGCCACCCCCGCGGGACCGGCCGCGCCCGAGGCGCCCGCCGCGTCCAGGTACACGCTCAGATCGGCCGGGCGCCGGTGCGCGGCGTACGTCGGGTCCGTCACGACGTACCACCACACGACGAGCGACGCGGCGAGCACGAGGGCGCCGACCAGCGGCACTCCCAGCGTGCGGGCCCGACGGCCGGACGGTTGCGTGCGCGGCATCGGACGCAGTCCCCTGAGGGCATCGATTCGCAGTCCCATGCGGGGCATCCTTGGCCCTCGCCCGCACCCCGTCCGCGCAGCTCACCGGGCGCGGACCGGGGAATCACCGGGGGAGCGGGGAGGGGTGCGCCGGGTGGCTGAACGGCCCCGGGAAGAAGTCGTGCGCGGGCAGCGCGGCCCGCCCCATAGGATTGGGGGCGAAACCATCACACTCACCCCTGAGGATCGCCGCATGCCTGGCATCACGCGCGAGGAGGTCGCCCACCTCGCCCGCCTTGCACGTCTGGAGCTGAAGGCCGAGGAGCTCGACCACTTCGCCGGACAGCTCGACGACATCATCGGCGCGGTCGCCCGCGTCTCGGAGGTCGCCGACCAAGACGTACCGCCGACCTCGCACCCGCTGCCGCTGACGAACGTCATGCGCGCGGACGAGGTCCGTCCGTCGCTCACCCCCGAGCAGGCGCTCTCCGGAGCCCCGGCACAGGAGCAGCAGCGTTTCAAGGTGCCGCAGATCCTGGGGGAGGACTAAGAAGTCATGACGGACCAGAACCACATCATCAAGCTCACCGCTGCCGAGATCGCCGAGAACATCGCCTCCGGCGTGCTCACCGCCGTCGAGGTCACCGAGGCCCACCTGGCCCGCATCGAGGCCGTGGACGAGAAGGTGCACGCCTTCCTGCACGTCGACCGTGAGGGCGCGCTCGCGCAGGCCCGCGCCGTGGACGAGAAGCGCGCGCGGGGCGAGAAGCTCGGCCCGCTCGCCGGTGTGCCGCTCGCGCTCAAGGACATCTTCACCACCGAGGGCGTGCCGACGACCGTCGGTTCGAAGATCCTCGAGGGCTGGATCCCGCCGTACGACGCCACCGTCACCAAGCGCCTCAAGGCCGCCGACGTCGTCATCCTCGGCAAGACCAACATGGACGAGTTCGCCATGGGGTCCTCGACCGAGAACAGCGCGTACGGCCCGACGGGCAACCCGTGGGACCTCACCCGCATCCCCGGCGGCTCCGGCGGCGGCTCCTCCGCCTCCCTGGCGTCGTACGAGGCCCCGCTCGCCATCGGCACGGACACCGGCGGCTCCATCCGCCAGCCCGCCGCCGTCACCGGCACGGTCGGCGTCAAGCCGACGTACGGCGGTGTCTCGCGGTACGGCATGGTGGCGTTCTCGTCCTCCCTGGACCAGGGCGGCCCCTGTGCCCGCACGGTCCTGGACGCGGCCCTCCTGCACGAGGTCATCGCCGGTCACGACCCGCTGGACTCGACGTCCATCGACGCCCCGGTCCCGGCGGTCGTCGAGGCCGCCCGCAACGGCTCGGTCCAGGGCATGCGCGTCGGCGTCGTCAAGCAGTTCCGCGGCGAGCACTACCAGGCCGGTGTGATGCAGCGCTTCGACGAGTCCGTCGAGCTGCTCAAGTCCCTCGGCGCCGAGGTCGTCGAGATCGACTGCCCGTCCTTCGACCTGGGCCTGTCGGCGTACTACCTGATCGCGCCGTCCGAGTGCTCCTCGAACCTGGCCCGCTTCGACGCCATGCGCTACGGCCTGCGCGTCGGCGACGACGGCACCAAGTCCGCCGAGGACGTCACCGCGCTCACCCGCGAGGCCGGCTTCGGCGACGAGGTCAAGCGCCGCGTGATGCTCGGTACGTACGCGCTCAGCTCCGGCTACTACGACGCGTACTACGGCAGCGCCCAGAAGGTCCGCACGCTCATCACGCGCGACTTCGAGAAGGCCTTCGAGCAGGTCGACGTGATCGTCTCGCCGACCACGCCCACCACCGCCTTCCCGATCGGCGAGCGCGCCGACGACCCGATGGCGATGTACCTCGCGGACCTGTGCACCATCCCGACCAACCTGGCGGGCAACGCCGCCATGTCGCTGCCCTGCGGCCTCGCGCCGGAGGACGGCCTGCCGGTCGGGCTCCAGATCATCGCTCCCGCCATGAAGGACGACCGCCTTTACAAGGTGGGCGCAGCCGTAGAGGCCGCCTTCATGGAAAAGTGGGGTCACCCGCTGTTGGAGGAGGCACCGTCGCTGTGAGCAGCAAGCCATCGAGCAAACTGGCCAAGGCCAAGGGCTTCAAGAAGTCCAAGACCGGCACGTATCTGTCCATCGGCACCACCGCGTTCGGCGCGCTCAGCACGTTCAAGCAGGTCAAGAAGGCCCGTGCCGAGCACGACACGCTCAAGCTCGTCGACGCGGTCGTCTCCGCCGCCGCCATCGTCACGGGCATCGCCCTGCTGGTGCGCGAGCTCAAGCGCATCGGCGACGACGACGTTCTGCTCGGCTGAGAGGGAAGTTCCAACACCGTGACTGTCACGACCACCCCCGATCTGGTGCCGTACGAGGACGCGCTCGCGACGTACGACCCGGTCATGGGCCTTGAGGTCCATGTCGAGCTCGGCACCAAGACGAAGATGTTCTGCGGCTGTTCGACCACGCTCGGCGCGGACGCCAACACGCAGACCTGCCCCACCTGTCTCGGCCTGCCCGGCGCCCTGCCGGTCGTCAACGAGATCGGCGTGGAGTCCGCCATCAAGATCGGTCTCGCGCTGCACTGCGAGATCGCCGAGTGGTGCCGCTTCGCCCGGAAGAACTACTTCTATCCGGACATGCCGAAGAACTTCCAGACCTCTCAGTACGACGAGCCGATCGCCTTCAACGGCTATCTGGACGTCCAGCTGGAGGACGGCGAGGTCTTCCGCGTGGAGATCGAGCGCGCCCACATGGAGGAGGACACCGGCAAGTCGCTGCACGTCGGCGGCGCCACCGGCCGCATCCACGGCGCCTCGCACTCCCTGCTCGACTACAACCGCGCGGGCATCCCGCTCATCGAGATCGTCACCAAGCCGATCGAGGGCGCGGGCGAGCGGGCTCCCGAGGTCGCCAAGGCGTACGTCGCCGAGCTGCGCGAGCTCATCAAGGCCCTCGGCGTGTCCGAGGCCCGGATGGAGCAGGGCCAGATGCGCTGCGACGTGAACCTCTCGCTGCGCCCGCACGGGCGGCAGAAGTTCGGCACGCGCTCCGAGACGAAGAACGTCAACTCGCTGCGCTCCGTGGAGCGGGCCGCCCGGTACGAGATCCAGCGCCACGCGGCCGTCCTCGGCGCCGGCGGGACGATCATCCAGGAGACCCGGCACTTCCACGAGGAGGACGGCTCCACGACGTCCGGCCGGGTCAAGGAGGAGGCGGAGGACTACCGCTACTTCCCCGAGCCCGACCTGGTGCCGGTTGCCCCGTCCCGCGAGTGGGTCGAGGCGCTCCGCGCGGAGCTGCCGGAGCTGCCGCTGGCCCAGCGGAACCGGCTGCGCGAGGAGTGGGGCGTGTCCGCCCACGACATGCAGTCGATCCTCAACGCCGGTGCCATCGGCCCGATCGTCGCCACGATCAACGCGGGCGCGGACGCCGTCTCCGCCCGCAAGTGGTGGATGGGCGAGCTGGCGCGCAACGCCAACGAGCAGGCCGTGGACCTCGGTTCGCTGCCGATCACGCCGGAGCACGTGGCCCGGGTCTCGGCCCTGGTCACCGCCGGTGAGCTGAACGACAAGCTGGCCCGCCAGGTCATCGACGGCGTCCTCAAGGGCGAGGGCACGCCCGACGAGGTCGTCGAGAAGCGCGGCCTGAAGGTCGTCTCGGACGAGGGCGCGCTGACGGCGGCCGTCGAGGAGGCCATCGCCGGCAACCCGGCCATCGCGGACAAGATCCGCGGCGGCAAGGTGGCGGCGGCCGGCGCCCTGGTCGGCGCGGTCATGAAGGCCACCCGCGGCCAGGCCGACGCGGCCCGCGTGAAGGAACTGATCCTGGAGCAGCTGGGCGTCGAGGGCTGACGCCGGGTTCTTCCCGGACGTAAAGGGGCGCTGTACCGATCCGGTGCGGCGCCCCTTTTGCGTGGCCGGAACCTCCACGGCAACTTCGGGACGTTCATCGCGACTTCGGGCCTCGGCCTTCCCAGAGATACCGGAAGTCACTACCGTCCCAGCTCAGCAGACCAATGGACCACGAGGCAACCATTGGGTTTCGACTGGAGGTTGGGCGTGGCAGCGGAGATATCGCGCAGACGGCTGATGGCTGTGGGCGGCGGCGCCCTGGGGGCTGCCGCGGTGGGGTCGTTCCTGCCGCCCTCGCTTCAGGAGGCGCTCGCCAAGGAGCCGCCGAAGGGCGGGCTCGACGCGGTCGAGCACGTGGTGATCCTGATGCAGGAGAACCGGTCCTTCGACCACTATTTCGGGACGCTGCGCGGTGTGCGCGGCTTCTCCGACCGCAACGCGATCCAACTGCCCGGCGGCAAGAGCGTGTTCGAGCAGCCCGGTCCGCTGCGCTCCGTGCTGCCCTTCCCGGTCCGCGAGGCCGCGGCCGCGCAGCACAAGGACCTGCAGTACATCGGCGCCCTCGACCACTCCTGGAGCGGCGGCGCCAAGGCCTGGCACGACGGCTGGATGGACGGCTGGATCACCGCGAAGACCGCGGCCACGATGGCGTACTACACGCGCGAGGACATCCCGCTGCACTACGAGCTCGCCGACACCTTCACCGTCTGCGACGCCTACCACTCCTCCATCCACACCTCCACCAGCCCCAACCGCAACCACCTGTGGAGCGGTAGGACGGGCTTCGAGGCGAGCGGCAAGCGTGCCGTCGAGAACGACGCGTACGACGAGGGCACGCACCCCGGCTACGACTGGGGGACGTACGCGGAGCGCCTGGAGAAGGCCGGGGTCAGCTGGCAGACGTACACCGAGTGGGAGAACTTCACCGACAACCAGATCGAGTTCTTCACCACCTTCAAGGCGATCGCGCGGAAGGTCCTGGCCAAGACCGGGGACACCTTCATGGAGGCCTTCTACGCCAAGGTGCGGGACGCCAAGGACGAGGCCACGCGGGCCAAGCTGCTCGCCGCGCTCGACGAGGGCGTCAAGACGCTCAGCAAGCGGGAGCGGTCGCTGTTCGAGCGGGGGCTTCGCCGGGTGCCCACCGGCACGTTGGCCGACCGGTTCGCCAAGGACGTCGCGCGCGGCAAGCTGGCCAAGGTCAGCTATCTGGTGCCGTCCGCCCTGGACTCCGAGCACCCGTCGGTGTCCTCGCCGGTGCACAGCGCCACCATCGTCTACAAGGTCCTGGACGCGCTGGCCTCGCACCCCGAGGTGTGGCGGCGTACCGCCGTCTTCATCAACTACGACGAGAACGACGGCTTCTTCGACCACGTCCCGCCGCCCGTGCCGGGCGGGGACTCGGCCGAGGAGCAGGAGGAGCGCTGGCAGGGGCGGCCGACCGGGCTCGGCGCGCGGGTGCCGATGCTGGTCGTCTCGCCGTGGACCGTCGGCGGCTACGTCTGCTCCGAGGTCTTCGACCACACCTCCGTCGTACGTTTCCTGGAGAAGTGGACGGGCGTGCGCGAGCCCAACATCGGCCGCTGGCGCCGCACGGTCGTCGGCGATCTCACCAGCGCCTTCGACTTCCACCGCGGCCACCGCCAGCCCGAGGTCGAGCAGCCCGGCACCATCCCGGTGTTCAGCGGGCGCTGGCAGCCGATGCCGCCGGAGAAGCAGTCGATGCCCGAGCAGGAGCCGGGCGTGCGCCGGGCCCGCCCGCTGCCCTACCAGCCGGACGCCGACCTCAAGCGCACCAAGGACGGCACCCTGAAGGTGCGGCTGCGCAACGGCGGGCGGCGCAGCGCGCACTTCGCGCTGTACCCGTACGCGGCGGAGTTCCCCGTTCCGCAGCACCAGGACGTGCCGCACGACGGCTCCTGGATCCTGCCCGAGCAGAGTGACGCCTATCACTTCACGGTCACCGGGCCGAACGGATTCCGCCGCGAGTTCGTAGGAAAGAGGGAAGGCGCGGCCGCCCTCTCCTCGGCGATCACCCGGCGCGAGATCCATCTGACGCTGGCCAACCGGGGCAAGGGACAGCTCGTCTTCACGGTCAAGCCGCTCGGATACGTGGAGGAAGCCGACGTCCGGCGGCGCACCCGCACGGTTCGGATCAAGGCAGGAAGCAGCCGCACCATCGCCTGGCAGACGGGCGACGAGCGCGGCTGGTACGACATCGAGGTCACCGCCGAGGGCGACAAGACCTTCCGGCGGCGCCTGATGGGGCACATCGAGAACGGACGCGCGAGCGTCTCGGGCTGACCGGTACGTCCGGGGCGTCCGGGCTGTCATTCCGTGGCGGCCGGGACGCCTGTGCCGCAGAGGGCAACGCGAGCCTCGAAGCCCTCTGCGGTGCCGCTTGTGATCTTGTGAGTAAGGCCACGAAAGGGGCCAAGGATCTCCGGGGGCTGCCAGAGTGTCTGCGTATGGGCCATGTCGCCGCATAAGCGATGATCATGATCCATTTCCCCCCGCACGTTCCTCATGTGTTCTTTACGGGTCACTCCGACGCTTCCCGGCTGCTCCCGCTGAAGATCCACGAATCATTCAGGGAGCCAGTCCGTGGCAGCACTCGCCCGGTGGTGCGTCCGGCACCGCCTAGTCGCCGTACTGCTCTGGCTCCTCGCACTCGGCGGCACGGCGGCCGCGGCCGCTGCGGTCGGCTCCGCGTACTCGAACAACTACGAAGTGCCCGGCACCGAGTCCGACCGCGCCACCAAGCTCCTGGGCGAGGGCTTCCCCGACCTCGGCGGCGACAGCGACACCGTCGTCTGGCACACCGGCGCGGACGAGAAGGTCCGCTCCGCCGCTGTCGAGCAGACGATGACCGAGACCCTCGACAGAATCGCGGATCTGCCCGGCGTCGCCTCCGTCACCAGTCCGTACGCCGACGAGGGCGCCACGCAGATCAGCGAGGACGGCCGCACCGCGTACGCGACCGTCACCTTCCGTGAGCAGAGCGACTCCGTCGACCAGACCCAGGCCCAGGCCGTCGTCGACACCGCGAAGGCCGCCGAGAGCGACGGCCTGGACATCGAACTCGGCGGCACCGCGATCGGACTCACCGAGTCCAAGAGCGCCAAGACCGCCGAGATCGTCGGCGTCGCCGTCGCCGCCGTCGTGCTCTTCCTGGCCTTCGGCTCGCTGGCCGCCTCGCTCCTGCCCATCGCCACCGCCGTCGTCTCCGTCGGCACGGCGTACGCGGGCATCGTGCTGCTCGGCCACTTCATGACCGTCGCCGACTTCGCGCCCATGCTCGGCACCCTCATCGGCCTCGGCGTCGGCATCGACTACGCGCTGTTCATCGTGACCCGGCACCGCAAGGGCCTCAAACGTGGCCTGCCGGTCGCCGAGGCCGCCGAGCGGGCCGTGGCCACCACCGGCCGCGCCGTCGTCTTCGCGGGCGCCACCGTCTGCATCGCCCTGCTCGGCATGCTGATCCTGCGCCTGAGCTTCCTCAACGGCGTCGCCATCGCCGCGTCACTCACCGTGATCCTGACGGTCGCCGCGTCGGTGACGCTGCTCCCCGCGCTGCTCTCCTTCATCGGCCCGCGCGCCCTCAGCCGCCGCGAGCGCCGCAAGCTGGCCGAGCGCGGCCCCGCGCCCGAGGTGCCGACCGGGCTCGCCGCCCGCTGGTCCGCGTTCGTCGAGCGGCACCCGAAGCTGCTCGGCGGCATCGCCGTCGCCGTGATCGCGCTGCTCGCCATCCCCACCCTCTCCCTGCACCTCGGCACCTCCGACCAGGGCAACAACCCGGCCACCGCCACCACCCGGCAGGCCTACGACCTCCTCGCCGACGGCTTCGGCCCCGGCGTGAACGGCCCCCTCACCCTCGTCACCGAGGTCAACGGCGCCCCCGACCGCCTCGCCCTCGACAACCTCGGCAGCACCCTGCAGTCCACCCCGGGCGTCGCCTCCGTGAGCCCCGTGACGTACGACGAAAGCGGCGGCGCCGCCTTCCTCACCGTCGTGCCCGACTCCGCCCCGCAGTCCCAGGCGACCAGCGACCTGGTCGACCGGCTGCGCGCCGACGTGCTCCCCAGAGCCGAGACCGGCACCTCCCTCGACGTGCACGTCGGCGGTGTGACGGCCGGCTACGACGACTTCGCCGAGATCATCGTCGGCAAGCTGCCGCTGTTCGTCGGCGTCGTCATCGGCCTCGGCTGCGTCCTGCTCCTTCTCGCGTTCCGCTCCGTCGGGATCCCGCTCAAGGCCGCCGTGATGAACGTGGCGGCCGTGGCGGCGGCGTTCGGCGTGGTGGTGGCGGTGTTCCAGTGGGGCTGGGGGAGCGAGCTGATGGGCCTGGGACGGGCGGGGCCGATCGAGCCCTTCCTGCCGGTCATCATGGTCTCCGTCCTCTTCGGCCTCTCCATGGACTACCAGGTGTTCCTGGTCAGCAGGATGTACGAGGAGTGGCTGGAGACCGGCGACAACCGCGTCGCCGTCCGCGTGGGCCTCGCCGAGACCAGCCGCGTGATCAACTCCGCGGCCGTGATCATGATTTCGGTCTTCCTGGCGTTCGTGCTCAGCGGGGACCGGGTGATCGCGATGTTCGGCATCGCGCTCGCCGCGGCCGTCGCGCTCGACGCCTTCGTACTGCGTACGTTGCTGGTGCCCGCGCTGATGCACATGCTCGGCGGCGCCAACTGGTGGCTGCCCAAGCGCCTGGACCGCTGGCTGCCCCGGATCAGTATTGAGGTGCCCGAATCGCGGGTGCGTGCGACGATCCCCGGACAGCGCGCGGGGGAGGACGCCCCGCTCGCGCTGAAGGATCTGTAGCGGTCCTGGTGGACCCGCAGCGGTCCTTGTGGATCTGTAGTCGGAGCGCGTGAGGAGCGACGGGGATGTTCGCGATATCCGTGGGGGAAGGGGCCGAGCTGCGGCCCATCGAGCCGTGGCAGGCCGAGGAGCTCCTGGCCCATGTGGAGCGGGCGCGCGAGTACGCGGGCCCCTGGGTTCCGTTCACCGTGAAGGTCACGGACGTCGAGTCGGCGCGGGCGCACCTCCAGCACTTCGCCGAGCGGCAGGCCGCCGACACCGGGCGGTTCTACGGGATCTGGCTCGACGGGACGCTCGTCGGCGGGGTGCTCTTCCGGATCTTCGACGCCCGTCTCGAGTACTGCGAGGTCGGCGTGTGGCTGGAGCCGTCCGCCGTGGGGCGCGGGCTCATCACCAACGCGGCGCGCGTCATCATCGACTGGGCGGTCGACCAGCGCGGCATGCACCGCGTGGAGTGGCTGGTGTCCTCGCTCAACGAACGCAGCAAGAAGGCGGCGGAGCGGCTCGGATTCGTGCGGGACGGGGTGCTGCGGGAGTCCTTCCCCTGGCAGGGGATCCGGCACGACATGGAGGTGTGGTCGGTGCTCGCGCCGGAGTGGCGCGAGGCGCGCGCGGCCCGCCTGGCCGAGGGCGACCGGCGTTAAGGGGACTCTCAGAAACGGGCGCTCCCGGTAAGGGAGTTCTCAGACTCCGTCCGTACGGTGCGGGGCATGGGAACCAAGGCAGTTGACGAGTCCGCAGAGACCTCTGAGGCCGAGCTCAAGGGTGCCGAGGGCGTCGCGGACGCCAAGGGCGCCGAGAGCGACGGCGGTGGCGACGGCGAGGCGGTGAGCGCGGAGGCCGGGAAGGGTCCGGTGCTCACGAAGACCGACGCGGAGACCGACGCGGCGGCTGAGGCTGAGGCCGAAGGCGCCGTGGACGATGACGAGTTCGACGAGGACGAGGACGACGAGGTTGCCGTGGGCGCCTCGGCCGCCGCGTCCGCCGGAGTCGGCCAGGGCGCCGCCGCCGTCGTGGCCGCCGCGCTCGGCGTCATCGGGCTCTCCGGCGGCTGGCTCGGGACCGTCGCGTCCGCACGCGAATCGCTCATCGGCCAGCTCAAGACCTCGCAGAGCGCGGGCGTGGCCGAGCAGGTCCAGCAGGTGTACGGCGACTCCTGGAAGACCACGGCCCTGGTCGGCGGCCTGTTCGCGCTCGCGGCGCTGGTCGCGGGCGTGGGCGTGCTGCTGCGCCCGGTGTTCGGCGACCCGGGGCGCGTACAGGCGCCGTGGATCAAGTCGGTGGCGTGGGCGGGCGTCGCGCTCGGCGTGATCGGGCTGCTGCTGGCGATCGCCAAGTACACGAACATCATCCTGGGGCTGCCGTCCACGAGTTAGCCCGCGGCCAACAGGCGTGAATGGCACGGGCGTTCGATGGTGTGGGGGTTCAAGGGTGAGATCATCGGCCCATGGACACGGTTGATCTGCTCCTGCACCCCTTGCGGATGCGCGTAGTGAACGTCATGTACGACGGCCGCACCCGTACGACCTCCGAGCTGTGCGCCCTGCTCCCCGACATCTCGAAGGCCACGCTGTACCGGCACATCGGCATCCTGGCCGACGGCGGGCTGCTCGTGGTGGCGCAGGAGGAGCGGGTGCGCGGCTCCGTGCAGCGGCACTACCGGCTGCACCGCGCCCGCGCGGTCATCGACCCCGACATCGTCGCGGCGATGCCCCTGGACGACTACCGCCGTGCCTTCGCCGTGGCCATGGCCGCGCTGCTCGCCGAGTTCGACACGTACCTCGACCGCGACGGCGCCGACCCGATCACGGATCTGGTCGGCTTCCGCCAGTACACGCTCAGCCTCACCCGGGACGAACTCACCGAGATGGTCACCGAGCTGCGGGACGTGATCCTGGCCAGGACCCACCACGAACCCGCCCCCGGCCGCACTCGGTACCTGCTGAGTCCCGTGCTCTTCCCGGTCTCGGAGCCGGGCCCCGAGCCCTCCGCGTGACCCGAGCCCCAGGACCCCCACACGGGTCCCTAGGACCCCACCTAGGCCACACCCCCGACTAGCCCCCTGCCCCACCCCCCTGCCTAAGGCCCCCACCACCCCCAAGATGCGGCACTCTCCCGATGTGCCGCACCCCCCTGGCGAACGAAAGTGGAGGCATCGCAGAAAGCGATGCCGAGCTCATCACCAAGCACCACCAAGCACCACCGAGCTCCGGCGAACACCACTGAGAAGCCAGGGGAAACGACATGTTCGAGTACGAACTGCACCAGCTGCGCACCGCCGAGCTCGCCGAGGCCGCCCAGCAGCGCCGCCTCGTACGTGAGGCCCGGCAGGCCCGCAAGGCCCTCCGCAACCGCGGCGGCCACGAAACCGGGGGGCGGGTGATTCCGGCTCGGGCCACGAACCGGTACACCCGCGCCGCGTGACGGGCCGAGCGTGCCGACCTCGCGTACGCCGCCCGGCACCGCCCCGGTCTCGCCCACCGGGATACCCGCTGCCACAAAGTCCCAGCTCTGTGCCATGCTCACGACCGTGGAGACCAGGTCAGTCAGCCCGGTGTTCGTCGGCCGGACCGACGAACTGGGCGCACTCAACGACGCGCTCGCCCGCGCCGCCGCCCCCGCGGCGGGTCCCGCGGGCGAGCCGCAGGCGCTGCTGCTCGGCGGGGAGGCCGGCGTCGGCAAGACCCGGCTCCTGGAGGAGTTCGCGCACGCGGCCTGCGCGCGCGGCGCGGTCGTCGCCGTCGGCGGCTGCGTGGAGATCGGCGCCGACGGGCTGCCCTTCGCCCCGTTCTCGACCGCCCTGCGCACCCTCCGCCAGAAACTCCCCGCCGAGTTCGCCGCCGCCGCGGCAGGACAGGAGGAGGAACTGGCCCGGCTGCTGCCCGAGCTGTGCGACGCCGCGGCCCGCCCGGACACCTCCGGACGGCACGGCGAGGAGGCCACGGCCCGGCTCTTCGAGCTGACAGCCCGCCTCCTGGAGGCCCTCGCCGCCGACCGCACCGTCGTCCTCGCCCTCGAGGACCTGCACTGGGCCGACGCCTCCACCCGCCACCTCCTGTCCTACCTCTTCCGCACGCTGCGCCGCGGCCGCCTCGTCGTCCTCGCCAGCTACCGCGCCGACGACATCCACCGCCGCCACCCGCTGCGCCCCCTGCTCGCCGAACTCGACCGGCTGCGCACGGTCCGCCGCGTCGAGGTGCGCCGCTTCACCCGCGACGAGGTCGGGCGGCAGATGGCCGGGATCCTCGCCGCCGAGCCCGAACCGAAGCTGGTCGACGACATCTTCGACCGCTCCGACGGCAACGCCTTCTTCGTCGAGGAACTGGCCGTCGCCTCCCACGGCAGCAGCTGCGCCAACCTCACCGACTCGCTGCGCGACCTGCTCCTCGTACGCGTCGAGGAACTGCCCGAGGACGCCCAGCGGGTGGCCCGGATCGTCGCCGAGGGCGGCTCGACCGTCGAGTACGACCTGCTCGCCGAGGTCACCGGGCTCGGCGAGGACGACCTGATCGACGCGCTGCGCGCGGCCGTCGGCGCCAACATCCTGATCCCCTCGCCCGGCGGCGACGGCTACCGCTTCCGGCACTCCCTGGTGCGCGAGGCCGTCGGCGACGACCTGCTGCCCGGCGAGCGCTCCCGCATCAACCGCCGCTTCGCCACCGCCCTGGAAGCCGACCCGTCGCTGGTGGCCGCCGACCAGCGCACCACCCGCCTCGCCAGTTACTGGTACTGCGCCCACGACGCCGCCAAGGCCCTGCCCGCCGTCCTGAACGCCTCCGTCGAGGCCCGCCGCAGGCACGCCTACGCCGAGCAACTGCGGCTCCTGGAGCGGGCGATGGAACTGTGGGACGAGGCCCCGGACGACGTCCGCGCCGGCCTGCGCCCCGTCGACTACACCGAGGTCTACCCGCCCTGCGGCTGCGACCCCGAGACCGCCCCGCTGCGCTACCTCGACCTGATGGCCGAGGCCGCCGTCGCGGGCCGTCTGTGCGGCGAGCGCGAACGCGCCCTGAAGATCACCAAGCGGGCGCTGCGCCTCCTGGAGGAGGAGCCGGATCCGGACGCGCTGCGCGCCGCCTGGTTCTGGGTGCAGCGCTCCCGCCTCGTGCAGACCCTCGCCCGCGGCGACGGCTGGAAGGAACTCGCCACCGCCCAGGACCTCGTGCGCGGCCATCCGCCGTCGGTCGTGCACGCCGAGGTGCTCGCCATGGTCGCCGGCTGGTCGATGCTGCACGAGCCGGGCCCCGAGGCCTTTGCCAACGCCGAACGGGCCGTGGAGTACGCCCGCATGGTCGGCGCCCGCGACATCGAGCTGACCGCCCGCCTCACCCTCGGCGGCCTGATGGTCGACGCGGGCGACATCGACGCCGGGTTCGCCGAGTTGTACGACGTCCGCGAGCAGGTCCTCGCGAACGGCGGCGTCGGCCAGGTCGGCCGCACCTACATCAACCTGCCGTCCGTCCTCGAAGGCGCGGGCCGCTCCCGCGAGGCCGTCGAACTCCTCGACGAGGGCACCGCGCTCGCCCAGCGGTACGGCCTGATCGAGTCCGAGCACTGGATGTGGGCCAACCACTCCGAGTCGCTGTACGCCCTCGGCCGCTGGGAGGAGGCCGCCGTATCGGCCCGCCGCGCGAGCCTGGACGTCAAGCCGCGCGGCGGCGCCTGCCTGCGCCTGGCCTACCTGGCGCTGGCCCGCGGCGAGATCACCGAGGCCGCCCGATGGCTCGCCGAGGCCCGCGAGCACTTCGGCACCCACGACCCGATGCCGCAGAACGCCCTGCCGCAGCACCGCGTCGCCGTCGGCATCGCCGCGGGCGAGGGCCGCATCCTCGACGCCCGCGCCACGCTCGAACAGGCCGTCGCCTCCGGCTTCCCGGCCGGCACCCAGCGCTACGGCTGGCCGCTGCTCCTCGCCGCCGCCACCGCCGAGGCCGACGCCCGCGGCCTGCCCGTCGCCGGACCTGGCCGCACCGAGGCCCTGCACCTCATCCGCACCACCGCCAAGGCCCTGCCCGCGAACGTCCCGGTCTGGAAGGCGTACGCACTCTGGGTCCGCGCCGAACTCCTGCGCGCCGAGGGCCACGCCACCCCCGACGACTGGCTGGCCGTCCTCACCGCCGTCGGCCCCGTGGAGCGCCCCTACGACCTCGCCCGCGTCCGCCACCGCCTCGCCGAGTCGCTGCTCACGGGGAACGCGGCGTCCGGCGGGGGCGCCAGTGCCGCCGACCGCGACCGGGCCGCCGAGCTGCTCGTGCAGGCCCGTGCCGTCGCCGAGCACCTGGGCGCCCGCCCCCTCGCCGAGGCCGTCGACCAGCTCGCCCAGCGCGCCCGGCTCTCCCTCACCGGCGCGGCCCCGACCGGCCCGGTCGACCCCGCCGAGGCCCTCGGCCTGACCTCCCGGGAGCGGGACGTCCTGCGCCTGGTCACCGCCGGGCGCACCAACCGCCAGATCGCCGAGGAACTCTTCATCGCCCCGAAGACGGCGAGCGTGCACGTCTCCAACATCCTCGGCAAGCTCGGCGTCGCCGGCCGCGGCGAGGCGGCGGCGCTGGCCCACCGGCTCCAGCTTTTCCCGGCGGCACCGGAGGACGCGACGGTGCCTCCCACCAGCACGGGGGGCTGAGACCGCCCCGGCAGGCCCCCGCTCCCGGCGCCCCCGAGCCCCGGGGAATGCCCGCGCCCTCGCTTACGCTGGAAAGAGGACCACCCGTCCGGTCCTTGGAGGCGCAGTGTTCAACGTGTTCGAACAGCTCTTCTCTCCGGGGCGCAAGCACACGGACGACGAGAACAAGCGCCTTGAGCTCTCCCGGGTCGACGTCGACGACGGAGACCCCGGCCGCGGGCCCATCGACCTGTCCTCGGGCACCGTCGTCGTGCGGGTGCCCAAGCAGGCCGCCGCGGATTCCGGGGACGGTGCGGACCCCGGGGACGAGGCCGAGCCCGGAGCCGCGCCCCGCGACTGACGGAAGCCGCTACTCCTGCTTCACCCACACCCCTACTTCACCCGCACCTCAAGGATCTTGTCGTCGCCCTTCTCGGGCGTGCCCCGCGAGTCCGTCTCGCTCGTCACGAGCCACAGCTTGTCGCCGCCCGCCGCGACCACGGTGCGCAGCCGGCCGTGCTTCTCCGTGAGGAACGCCTCCGTCTTCGGCTCGCCCGCCACGCCCCGCACCGGGATCCGCCACAGCCGCTGCCCGCGCAGGCCCGCCATCCAGACCGAGCCCTTCGCATAGGCCACTCCGCTCGGGGATGCCTCGGACGTCTTCCACTCGGCCACCGGCGCATGGAAGCCGTCGCCCCCGTCGCCCTTGCCCTCGACCTCCGGCCAGCCGTAGTTGTCGCCCGCCTTGATCTCGTTCAGCTCGTCCCAGGTGTCCTGGCCGAACTCCGAGGCCCACAGGCGCTTGTCCTCGTCCCAGTCCAGGCCCTGGACGTTGCGGTGGCCGTACGAATACACCGGGGAGTCGGCGAACGGGTTGCCCGGGGCCGGCTCGCCGTCCGGGGTGAGGCGGAGGATCTTGCCGCCGAGGGACTTCTTGTCCTGGGCGAGGTCCGTCTCGCCCGTCTCGCCGGTGCCCGCGTACAACATCTTGTCCGGGCCGAACGCGATCCGGCCGCCGTTGTGGATCACGCCCTTCGGGATGCCCTTGAACACCGTGTCGGGAGCGCCCAGTTGCTGACCCGAGGGCTTCTTCTCGTCGTACAGCATGCGGGCGATCCGGTTGTCGGAGTCGGTCGTGAAATACGCGTACACCTGGTGGTCCGACGCGTACGTCGGGGAGAGGGCGAGGCCCATCAGGCCGCCCTCGCCCTCGGCGGCGACGCCGGGGACCGTGCCGACCTGCGTCTTCTCGCCGCTCTCGCCGTCGACCCGGGTGATCGTGCCCTCGTCGCGCGAGGACACGAGCAGGTCGCCGCCCGGCAGCGGGGCGAGGCCCCAGGGGGACTTCAGTCCCGTCGCGAGGGTCTTGGTGACCTCGGCGGAGCCCTTCTCCGGCGGTGCGTCGGCGCCGTCGCCCGAGGGCGAGGCGCCGCCCGTCTCGGCGGAGCTCGACTCCGCGCTCTTGTCGCCTCCCGGGTCGCCGTCGTCGTCGGACGAGCACCCCGTCGCGAGCAGCAGCGCGGCAGCGGCCAACACGGCCGTAACAGCGGAACGTTGGGCAGACAGCACGATCAGGATCCCTTCGACGCGGCACTCCTACTGTTCATACACCGCAGCCACCCCCAAGGTTCCCCACCACCGCGCCCCAATTCCGACCACCTCCACGGGACCCACCCGGCCGAGCCGGTGGCCATCCCGTCCTGCCGGCCGCCGAACTCAGTCCCACGACCCCCGCGCCGGCGGCAGCGCCGCGATGACCGCCAGGTCCTCCGGCGTCAGCCGCACCCCCGCCGCCCCCGCGTTCTCCCGCGCCCACCGCTCCCGCTTGGCGCCCGGCACCGGCACCACCTGCGGGCCCTGTGCGAGGACCCAGGCGAGTGCCACCTGTGCGGGCGTCGCGTCGTGCCGTTCGGCGATCCGGCGCAGGCCCACCACCAGGGGCTGGTTGGCCGCCATCATCTCGGCGGTGAAGCGGGGGTGCCGGGCCCGTACGTCGTCGGGCTCGAAGCCCTGGCCGGGGGTCAGGGTGCCGGTGAGGAAACCGTTCCCCAGCGGCATCGCCGCGAGCAGGCCGACCCCGCGCGCCGCGCACCACGGCAGCAGCGAGTCCAGCGCCTCCTGCGACCACACCGACAGCTCGGCCTGCACCGCCGCCACCGGGAAGACCTGCTGGACCCGCTCCAGCTGGCGGATCGTGGCGTCGTGCAGCCCCACGCCCGCCCCCGCCCTGCGGCTCGCCCGCGCCCCCACCGCGCACAGCCCGAGCGCCCGCACCTTGCCCGCCGTCACCAGGTCGGCCATCGCGCCCCACGTCTCCTCGACGGGCACCTCGGGGTCGGCGCGGTGCAGCTGGTAGAGGTCGATGGTGTCCGTCTGGAGCCGCCGCAGCGAGGCGTCGCAGGCCCGCTTCACATAGCCGGGGCGGCCGTTGGCGACGATGTGCTGCTCGCCGACGAGCAGCCCGCACTTCGTCGACACGAAGGCCTCGGCCCGCCGCTCCTTGAGCACCCGCCCGATCAGCAGCTCGTTGGTGAACGGCCCGTACATGTCGGCCGTGTCGAGCAGCGACGACCCCTCGTCGAGCGCCGCGCGCACGGTCCGCATCGAGTCCTCGCCCCGCTGCTGCGAGCCGGTGTACGCCCAGCTCATCGGCATGCAGCCGAGTCCGACGGCACCCACACCGAGCGCCCCGGCGCCGATCGTCCTGCGCTCCACCTGGCCGTACCCTCCCCTGTCCGGTGATCTTCGTACCGGCGGCCCCCAACGTAACCTCTGCGCCGGGGCGCGCCGCGTGCGGCCTGTGCGCATTAGCCTCCTGACCATGACAACCGACGTATGGCTGCCCGTGGACGCGACCGAGATCGAGGGCCTGCCCGCGCCCTCCGAAGGAGGCCTCACCTACCGATACTGGAACGGCGGCGACTATCCCGGCGACCCCGCCGACTGTGTCTTCTACGGGGTCCCCTACATGATCGACCCCGAAGTCTGCGCACGCCCGCTGTCCGCGATGACGTCGCTGCGCGTCGTACAGACCCTGACAGCGGGAGTCGACCACGTGCTCCCCGCGGTCGAACGGCTCGCTCCAGGTGTTCAGTTGTGCAATGCGCGCGGCGTGCACGAGGCCAGCACCGCCGAGCTCGCCCTGACGCTGACGCTCGCCTCCCTGCGGGGCATTCCGCGTTTTGTGGAGGGGCAGCGGGTACAGGAGTGGCGTCAGGGGTTCAATCCGGCGCTCGCCGACAAGTCCGTGCTCATCGTGGGGTACGGAGCGATCGGCTCCGCGATCGAGGACCGGCTCGCGGGTTTTGAATGTGCGCGGGTGGCGCGCGTCGCGCGCTCCGAGCGCACCACGGAGCGCGGTCTTGTGCATCCGCTCTCCGAACTGCCTCGACTTCTCGCCGATGCCGACGTCGTGATCCTCTCCACCCCGCTCACCACCTCCACGCGCGGTCTCGTGAACGCGGACTTCCTGGGGCGCATGAAGGACGGAGCCCTGCTGGTGAACGTCTCGCGCGGTCCCGTCGTGGACACCAAGGCGCTCCTGGCCGAGCTGGAGAGCGGTCGCCTCACCGCCGCCCTGGACGTCACCGACCCGGAGCCGCTGCCCGCCGGACATCCGCTGTGGCAGGCCCCTGGCGTGCTCATCAGCCCGCACGTGGGCGGACCCACGTCCGCGTTCCTGCCGCGCGCCAAGCGCCTGCTCTCGGGCCAGGTGAACCGTTACGCCGCCGGGGAGCCGCTCGTCAACGTCGTCCTGACGACGTCCTAGACGCCGACCTGGACGAGGGGCGCAGAAGCAGGCAGCCCCGGAATCCACACGCTCCGCAGCCGCCCGCGTGCGCCGCGTGTCCGCATTGACGCTGGCAGTCACGGAGAGTAGAGCGACCCTGTCCCTGAGTGACGAGACTGGTGTATCGTCCCGACAGGGGCTGCGCCGTGCACCGTTCGGCGCGGGGGATGTGAGCAACAGAAACGCGAGGGGGGCGACGGGCGATGCACGGCCTATGGGCGAACGATCCGACGCGGCGGGACCACCGCCTGCGACTCTCGCGCACACCAGCCAGCAGACGCCGGCACACCGCCCGGCGCCACCGACTCCTGCGCACGAGCCCAACCCGCATGAGCCCAACCCGCGTGAACCGAACCCGCACCAGCTTGCCGCGTACGACGCCGCCGTGCGCGCATCCACGCCGAACGACCCGGCGGATCAACGACTTTCGTACGGTGCGCCCGCTCTGCCGCGCCCCGGGCAGGGGTGCCGCCGCACGGAGCGGAGCGGGCAGATGAGCGGGCAGTCGGCCTCCGCGACGGTCCTGGAGGGCAGGCTCGGGTCGCCCATGCCGCCGCAGGGCGCGCCGACGGCCCGGCGCCGCCCGGCCTCCGGCGGTGGCGCCGGACTGCTCTCGCAGGTCGTCCTGCTGCTGGTCTGCGGGGGATATGCCACCGGGTCCGCGCTCGGCTGGGGCTCGCACCGACTCTCCCTGATCATGGGCGACTTCGGGCTCAGCGCCGCCGCCGCGGCCGCCGCCGTCTCCTGCTTCCGGTACTCCCGCACGCGCCGCAGCCGCTTTCGACCCGCATGGCTGCTCTTCGCGCTCTCCTCCGCGATGGCGGCCTGCGGCAACGGCGTCTGGGGGTGGTACGAGGTCGTCCTGCAGGTGCCCGTGCCGGACCGGGGCATCGCGGACCTGTTCTTCCTGTGCTTCGCGCCGCCCGCCATCATCGGCCTGCTCGTGCTCGCCAAGCGGCCCGTCACCCGGGCCGGCTGGGTCTGCCTCGGCCTTGACGCCTGGCTCATCGGCGGCTCCCTGCTCACGCTCTCCTGGAGCCTCGCCCTCGCGCACAACGCGCAGTTCGAGGGCCCCAGCGTCGCGCACGCCGCGCTGTCGCTCGCGTATCCGCTCCTGGACATCGCGCTCGTCAGCATGGTCCTCGCGCTGCACTTCAGAAGGTCCTCGGCCAACCGCACGGCCGTGAACACCGCCATCGGCGCGCTCGCCCTCACGGTGATGTGCGACGCGCTGTTCACCTCGCCGCTGCTGCACGCCAGTTACCGCTCGGGCCAGCTCCTCGACGCGGGCTGGTTCGCGGGCTCCCTGCTGCTCGCGTACGCCCCCTGGGCCGCGCCCTGGCACGCCCGCGCCGACGAGCTCCCGGCACCCGCGGCGCAGCGGACGTACGGCAGGGCCCGCTTCACCGACGTACGCGCCCGCGAACACGACGAACGGGCCGACCGCGACGAACGGCCCGGCGAGCGCGGCGAAGGGCGCGGGAGGTACGCGACCACCCGCCCCATCGCCGGATCGCTCGCCGCGCTCACGCCCTACCTGGCCGCGGCCGTCTGCACCCTGGGGATCCTCTACAACGTCCTCAACGGCAGAAGCGTCGACGAGGTGGTGCTGTTCACCGCGGGCACGGTCGTCCTCGCGCTCGTCGTGCGCCAGGGCATCATGCTGCTCGACAACATCACGCTCACCCAGGAACTGGCCCAGAAGGAGAACCACTTCAGGTCCCTCGTGCAGGGGTCCAGCGACGTCATCATGATCGCCGCGCCGAGCGGCATCCTGAGATACGTCAGCCCGGCCGCCGCCGGTGTCTACGGCCGCGAGGCCGACGAACTGGTCGGCTCCGAACTGGCCACCCTCATCCACCCGGAGGACCTCGGCCGCGTCGTCCACGAAGTGCGCCGCTTCCTCGCCGCCAACCCCGTGGAGGAGCCGACCACCCGCATCGAATGCCGCTTCAAGTCCGGCTGCGGCGAGTGGCTGAACGTGGAGTCCACGGTCAACCGTCACCACGGCGGCCTCATCTTCAACAGCCGTGACGTCACCGAACGCGTGCGCCTGCAGGCGCAGTTGCAGCACAACGCCGAGCACGATCCGCTCACCGACCTGCCCAACCGGGCACTCTTCACCCGCCGAGTCGCATCCGCGCTCGGCGGTCGCAGAGTCACCGACCGGGGCACCGCAGTCCTCTTCATCGACCTCGACGGCTTCAAGGCCGTCAACGACACGATCGGCCACCAGGCGGGCGACGCCCTGCTCGTGCAGTCCGCCCAGCGGCTCCAGGAGGCCGTCCGCGCCTCGGACACCGCGTCCCGGCTCGGCGGCGACGAGTTCGCCGCCCTGATCGTCGGCGACGGCACCCGCGACCAGCTCGCGCGCGAGAAGCACATCTTCGAGCTCGCCGACCGCCTGAGAGTCCGGCTCTCCCAGCCCTACGACATCGACGGCAACGACGTCCGGGTCGCCGCGTCCATCGGCGTAGCCTTCGCCGAACCGGGCGTCGGAGCGGGCGAGTTGCTGCGCAACGCCGACCTCGCGATGTACCGCGCCAAGGCCGCGGGCAAGGGCCGCGTCGAGATGTACGCACCCCAGATGCAGGCCGACGTGGCGCGCAAGGCCGAGATGGCCACGCGGCTGCGCAGCGCCCTGCACGACGGCGAGTTCGTGCTGCTCCACCAGCCCGTGGTGTCCCTGGAGACCGGCCGCGTCACCTCCGTCGCGGCGCAGGCGCGCTGGCGCTCGGCCCAGGGCATCCTCTTCACACCCGCCGAGTTCCTGCGCACCGCCGACGGCGGCGACCGCGCCGCCGAGCTCGGCCGCTGGCTCCTCGAAGAAGCCGTGGAGCACGCCGCCGAGCGCGCCCAGACGGGTCACGCGGTGCCCGTCTGCGTCCGGGTCAGCGCCCGCCGCCTCGTGGACCGCTCGATGCCGCTCGGCTCCGTGGAGGCGCTCCTCACTCGGCATGGGCTGCCGTCCGGTGGACTCGTGGTGGAGCTCGCGGACAGCGACCCTCGCGTCTCCCTCGACGACCTGGAGCGCCGACTGGCTGCTTTGCGCCGCCTGGGCGTCCGCATCGCGCTCGACGGATTCGGCAGCGGCAGTGCGGCCATCACCGCACTTCGCAGGCTTCCCGTCGACGTACTGAAGCTGGACCGGGGGCTCGTCGAGGGCGTCGTGGAGTCCGCGCGGCTGCACAAGATCACCGCCGGGCTGCTGCGGATCGCGGGCGACCTCGGCCTGTGCTCCGTCGCCGAGGGCGTCGACCTGCCCGAGCAGGTCATCGCCCTGCGCGCGATGGGCTGCACCCATGGTCAGGGCATGGCCTTCTCCGGCCCGCTCGACGAATACCGCCTGCGCAGGGCCCTGGCGGCGGGCGAGTATCCCGTGCCGCTCGGCCCTGTCGAGCCGGTCTGTGTGGGCGGCCCGACGGCCGAGCCCGCTGTCTACGGAGAGGGCGCGCCCGCCTTCAAGGCCGCCTCCGCGGCGTACGGCGAGTCCGCGACGCCGTTCGGCGGGCCTACGACACCCTTCGGTGGGACGGGTGCGGCGTACGCGGCTGGATCCGCCTCCTATGGCCGCTCACATAATGAGACGCCCGTCCCACCTACTTGACAGGTGTAGCGCGCCAGGGGGAGGGTCAGAGCCATGCGCACCCGAATTCTCGTACTTGGAAAGCGCGTCGGCTGAAGCTGGGACGCCCCGGTCCGGACACCGGAGACCCAGCGACCCGCACCCGGCGCGCTCCCCTCGCTTGCCCCACGGCACGAGGGGTTTTTTGTTGCACTGGCACCTGCCAAACCCTGGCAAAACCCCCCGCGAGACCCCGCCTAAACCCTCAGCTTCGAGAAGAGAATGCCGATGACCGAGCAGGCCACCGGGGCCCATCCGCAGCCGCGGCCCCGATCCTCAGGACAGCAGTCCGCCTCCGTCGAGAACGTCACGGGCGCCCAGTCGCTCATCCGTTCTCTCGAGGAAGTCGGGGCCGACACGGTATTCGGCATTCCCGGAGGCGCGATCCTCCCCGCGTACGACCCGATGATGGACTCCACCCGGGTCCGTCACATCCTGGTCCGGCACGAGCAGGGCGCCGGCCACGCGGCCACCGGATACGCGCAGGCCACCGGCAAGGTCGGCGTCTGCATGGCGACCAGCGGCCCCGGCGCCACCAACCTGGTCACGCCCATCGCGGACGCCCACATGGACTCCGTCCCGCTGGTCGCGATCACCGGCCAGGTGGCCTCCAAGGCGATCGGCACGGACGCCTTCCAGGAGGCGGACATCGTCGGCATCACGATGCCGATCACCAAGCACAACTTCCTGGTCACCAAGGCCGAGGACATCCCGCGCACCATCGCGGAGGCCTTCCACATCGCCTCCACGGGCCGCCCGGGCCCGGTCCTGGTCGACATCGCCAAGGACGCCCTGCAGGCGCGCACCACGTTCAGCTGGCCGCCGCAGCAGGAACTGCCGGGCTACCGCCCGGTGACCAAGCCGCACGCCAAGCAGATCCGCGAGGCCGCCAAGCTGATCACCGCCGCCAAGCGGCCGGTGCTCTACGTCGGCGGCGGCGTCATCAAGGCCGGGGCCACCGCCGAGCTGAAGGTCCTCGCCGAACTCACGTCAGCGCCCGTTACCACCACCCTCATGGCGCTGGGCGCATTCCCCGACAGCCACCCGCTGCACGTGGGAATGCCGGGCATGCACGGTGCGGTCACCGCCGTCACCGCGCTGCAGAAGGCCGACCTGATCGTCGCCCTCGGAGCCCGTTTCGACGACCGCGTCACCGGCAAGCTGGACAGCTTCGCCCCGTACGCCAAGGTCGTGCACGCCGACATCGACCCGGCCGAGATCGGCAAGAACCGCGTCGCCGACGTCCCGATCGTGGGCGACGCCCGCGAGGTCATCGCCGACCTCGTCCAGGCCATCCAGGCCGAGCACACGGCCGGGCACACCGGCGACTACACCGCCTGGTGGGCCGACCTCAACCGCTGGCGCGAGGCCTACCCGCTCGGCTACGGACAGCCCGACGACGGCTCCCTGTCACCGCAGCAGGTCATCGAGCGCATCGGTCAACTGGCGCCCGAGGGCACGATCTTCGCGGCGGGCGTCGGCCAGCACCAGATGTGGGCGGCGCACTTCATCCAGTACGAGCAGCCCGCCACCTGGCTCAACTCCGGCGGCGCCGGAACGATGGGCTACGCGGTCCCGGCCGCGATGGGCGCGAAGGCAGGCATGCCCGACCGCACGGTCTGGGCGATCGACGGCGACGGCTGCTTCCAGATGACCAATCAGGAACTGACCACCTGCGCCCTGAACAACATCCCGGTCAAGGTCGCCATCATCAACAACGGCGCCCTCGGCATGGTCCGCCAGTGGCAGACGCTGTTCTACAACCAGCGCTACTCCAACACCGTGCTGCACAGCGGCCCGAACGCCGACGGATCCGCCGGCGCCGCGGGCGCGGGCACCCGCATCCCGGACTTCGTCAAGCTGTCCGAGGCGATGGGCTGCCACGCGATCCGCTGCGAGACCCCGGCCGACCTCGACAAGGTGATCGAGGAGGCCAACTCCATCAACGACCGGCCCGTCGTCATCGACTTCATCGTCCACGAGGACGCCCAGGTCTGGCCGATGGTCGCCGCCGGCACCTCCAACGACGAGGTCATGGCAGCCAGGGGCGTGCGCCCCGACTTCGGCGACAACGAAGACGACTGAGAGCCCAGGAGAGGTACGACCCGCCATGACTCCCATGTCCAAGCACACGCTCTCGGTCCTCGTCGAGAACACCCCCGGCATCCTGGCAAGGATCGCCGCACTCTTCTCCCGCCGCGGCTTCAACATCGACTCCCTCGCCGTCGGCGTCACCGAGCACCCCGACATCTCCCGCATCACCATTGTCGTGAATGTCGAGGACCTGCCGCTCGAACAGGTCACCAAGCAGCTCAACAAGCTGGTCAACGTCCTGAAGATCGTCGAACTCGAGCCGGGTGCGGCCGTGCAGCGCGAGCTGGTCCTCGCCAAGGTGCGCGCCGACAACGAGACCCGCTCGCAGATCGTCGAGATCGTCCAGCTGTTCCGCGCCAAGACCGTGGACGTCTCCCCGGAGGCGGTCACCATCGAGGCCACCGGCAGCAGCGACAAGCTGGAAGCCATGCTCAAGATGCTCGAACCCTTCGGCATCAAGGAGCTGGTGCAGTCCGGCACCATCGCGATCGGCCGCGGCTCGCGCTCCATCACGGACCGCAGCCTGCGCGCGCTCGACCGGTCCGCGTAGCCGCGCTCTAGCGCCCTCCGCGAGACTTCCCCTGTGCGCGGGAGACCGCAACGCTCCCGCGCGCAGGGCGTTGGTTCCGGATAGCGAGACCCGACAACTTCCCTCACCCAGCCCGCCGTACGGTGGGACGCAACACCAGCACACATAGGAGATTTCCAGTGGCCGAGCTGTTCTACGACGCCGACGCCGACCTGTCCATCATCCAGGGCCGCAAGGTCGCGGTCATCGGTTACGGCAGCCAGGGTCACGCCCACGCCCTCTCGCTGCGCGACTCCGGTGTGGACGTGCGGGTCGGCCTGCACGAGGGCTCCAAGTCCAGGGCGAAGGCCGAGGAGCAGGGCCTGCGCGTGGTCACGCCCGCGGAGGCCACCAAGGAAGCCGACGTCATCATGATCCTGGTCCCGGACCCCATCCAGGCCCAGGTGTACGAGGAGTCCATCAAGGACAACCTGAAGGACGGCGACGCGCTGTTCTTCGGCCACGGCCTGAACATCCGCTTCGGCTTCATCAAGCCCCCGGCCGGCGTGGACGTCGCCATGGTCGCCCCCAAGGGCCCGGGCCACCTCGTGCGCCGCCAGTACGAAGAGGGCCGCGGCGTCCCGTGCATCGCGGCGGTCGAGCAGGACGCCACCGGCAAGGGCTTCGAGCTGGCCCTGTCGTACGCCAAGGGCATCGGCGGCACCCGCGCGGGCGTCATCAAGACGACCTTCACCGAGGAGACCGAGACCGACCTCTTCGGCGAGCAGGCCGTCCTCTGCGGCGGTACGGCCGCGCTGGTCAAGGCCGGCTTCGAGACCCTGGTCGAGGCGGGCTACCAGCCGGAGATCGCCTACTTCGAGTGCCTGCACGAGCTGAAGCTCATCGTGGACCTCATGTACGAGGGCGGCCTGGAGAAGATGCGCTGGTCGGTCTCCGAGACCGCCGAGTGGGGCGACTACGTGACGGGCCCGCGCATCATCACCGACGCCACCAAGGCCGAGATGAAGAAGGTCCTCGCCGAGATCCAGGACGGCACGTTCGCCCAGCAGTGGATGGACGAGTACCACGGCGGCCTGAAGAAGTACAACGAGTACAAGACGCGGGACGAGAACAGCCTCCTGGAGACCACGGGCAAGGAGCTGCGCAAGCTCATGTCCTGGGTCGACGAGGACAAGTAGCACGGCCGACGGGGCCGGGGCGAGAGCCCCGGCCCCGTCGTTGTCCGGAGTGGACAGCCACGTCCGGGTGATCCTTCCAGTGAGGCGCATGAGGCCCCCGGACGCGCCACTACACTGCAAACCACATTCGCGTCAGGCCCACAGCGTCGTGCGTCTTCGCGGCTAGCCACCTCCACCGCCTGCGGCCGTCGGGACGGCCGTCCGCATTGGGACTTGTGAGGACTCACGTGAGCACTGCTGCCAACGGCAAACCGGTCGTACTCATCGCTGAAGAGCTGTCGCCCGCCACCGTCGACGCCCTGGGCCCGGACTTCGAGATCCGGCACTGCAACGGCGCGGACCGCGCCGAGCTGCTGCCCGCCGTCGCCGACGCCGACGCGATCCTGGTCCGCTCCGCGACCAAGGTCGACGCCGAGGCCGTCGCCGCCGCGCCCAAGCTGAAGGTCGTCGCCCGCGCGGGCGTCGGCCTCGACAACGTCGACGTGTCCGCCGCCACCAAGGCCGGCGTGATGGTCGTCAACGCCCCGACGTCGAACATCGTCACCGCGGCCGAGCTCGCCTGCGGCCTGATCGTCGCCACCGCGCGCAACATCCCGCAGGCCAACACGGCCCTGAAGAACGGCGAGTGGAAGCGCTCCAAGTACACCGGCGTGGAGCTCGCCGAGAAGACGCTCGGCGTCGTCGGCCTCGGCCGCATCGGCGCGCTCGTCGCACAGCGCATGAGCGCCTTCGGCATGAAGGTCGTCGCGTACGACCCCTATGTGCAGCCCGCGCGCGCCGCACAGATGGGCGTGAAGGTCCTCTCGCTCGACGAGCTCCTCGAAGTCTCCGACTTCATCACCGTGCACCTGCCGAAGACCCCCGAGACCCTCGGCCTCATCGGCGACGACGCGCTGCACAAGGTCAAGCCGTCCGTGCGCATCGTCAACGCCGCGCGCGGCGGCATCGTCGACGAGGAGGCGCTGTACTCGGCGCTCAAGGAAGGCCGCGTCGCCGGCGCCGGCCTCGACGTCTACGCGAAGGAGCCGTGCACCGACTCCCCGCTCTTCGAGCTCGACCAGGTCGTCTGCACCCCGCACCTCGGTGCCTCCACCGACGAGGCCCAGGAGAAGGCGGGCATCTCCGTCGCCAAGTCGGTGCGCCTCGCGCTCGCCGGTGAGCTGGTGCCGGACGCGGTGAACGTCCAGGGCGGCGTCATCGCCGAGGACGTACGCCCCGGCCTGCCGCTCGCCGAGAAGCTCGGCCGGATCTTCACCGCGCTCGCGGGCGAGGTCGCCGCGCGGCTCGACGTCGAGGTGTACGGCGAGATCACCCAGCACGACGTGAAGGTGCTCGAACTGTCCGCCCTGAAGGGCGTGTTCGAGGACGTCGTCGACGAGACGGTGTCGTACGTCAACGCCCCCCTCTTCGCGCAGGAGCGCGGCGTAGAGGTGCGGCTCACCACCTCCTCCGAGTCGCCCGACCACCGCAACGTGGTCACCGTGCGCGGCACGCTCGGCGACGGCGAGGAGATCGCCGTGTCCGGCACGCTCGCCGGGCCCAAGAACCACCAGAAGATCGTGGCCGTCGGCGACTACGACGTCGATCTCGCGCTCGCCGACCACATGGTCGTCCTTCGGTACGCCGACCGGCCCGGCGTCGTCGGCACCGTCGGGCGCGTCCTCGGTGAGGCCGGGATCAACATCGCCGGGATGCAGGTCGCTCGGGCCGACGTCGGGGGCGAGGCGCTTGCCGTCCTCACCGTCGACGACACGGTGCCGCAGCCGGTCCTGGCGGAGCTGGCGGAGGAGATCGGGGCGGCTTCGGCGCGTTCCGTGAACTTGGCGGACTAGGGCGGCCCTGCGGGGCTTTCCCCAACCCCGCCCCTTCCCGAAACCGGGGGCTGCCGCCCCCGGACCCCCGTTATCGCCGCTCCGCGGCTCGTCCTCAATCGCCGGACGGGCTGGATCCCTGCCGCACCGGCACATATTCAGCCCCTCCGGCGTTTGAGGAGCGGGGGTCTGGGGGCAGAGCCCCCAGTTTCGGGAAGGGGCGGGATTGGGGAGCCCCGCGCAGCGCCACCCACGCCACTCCCGCCGCCGCCAGCAGCACCCCCGCCCCCGCCAACGCAGCGACATGCATACCGCTGGTGAACGAAGACCGCGCCGCCGCGACAAGCGCCTCGGACGCCGGTGACGGCAGGTGGCCGGCGGCGGCCAGCGCGCCGCCCAGCGTCTCCCGAGCCCCCTCCGGCACCCCCGCAGGCATCTCGTCGCGGTACACAGCCGTCCCGATAGACCCGAGCACCGCCATCCCCAGCGCCCCACCGAACTCCTGCCCGGTCTCCAGGAGCGAAGACGCCGCCCCGGCCTTCTCCGCGGGCGCAGACCCGAGCGCCAGATCGGTCAGCTGCGAACCGACGACGACGGCGCCGCAGGCGAGCACCCCCGCCCCGGCAAGAACCGTCCACAGGGCGTCGGTGTCCGCGACGAACAGCAGACCGTACCCGCACGCGGAGAGAGCGAAGCCGCCCGCCACCACATACGCCCGGTCCGTGCCCCGCCGCACCAGCGCCGTGGCGACCGGCGCCGCGCAGCCGATGAGGACCGACGGCAGCAGCGCCCACAACGCGGCCTCCATCGCGCTCTTGCCGAGCACGGACTGCAGATACTGCGTCGTGTAGTACGCCGAACCCATCATCGCGAAGGACGAGACGAGGTTCAGGACGACGGCGGGACCGAAGCCGCGCGCCCCGCGGAACAGGGCGGGGGAGATCAGCGGGGACGCGGCGGTGTGCTGACGGCGTACGAACAGGGCCGCGAAGACGAGACCCACGGCGACCGAGACGACGTACTCCACGTGCACGCCCTCGGAGGGGATCTCCTTGAGGCCGTACACGACGGGAAGCACCGCGGCCATCGACAGCGGCACGCTCAGCAGGTCGAAGCGGCCGGGACTCGGGTCCTTGGACTCCGGGATGAGCACCGGCGCGAGCAGCAGGAGCAGCGCCATCGCGGGCAGGTTGACCAGGAACACCGAGCCCCACCAGAAGAATTCGACGAGCAGCCCGCTGAGTACGGAGCCGAGCGCGACACCGGCGACCAGTACGCCGGACCAGATGCCGATGGCCGTCGCGCGCTGCCCGGCGTCGCGGAACAGGGTGCGGACCAGCGCGAGCGTGGACGGCATCAGGGTGGCGCCGCCGATGCCGAGGACCGCGCGGGCGGCGATGAGGAGTTCGGCGCTGTCGGCGTAGGCGGCGGTGAGGGATGCCGCGCCGAAGGCCGCCGCGCCGAACAGCAGCAGCCGGCGGCGGCCCACGCGGTCGCCGAGCGAGCCCATGGTCATGAGCAGTCCGGCGAGGACGAACGCGTAGATGTCGAAGATCCAGAGCTGCTGGGTGCCGGTCGGTTCCAGGTCCGCGTTGATCGCGGGGATCGCGAAGTAGAGGACCGAGACGTCCATCGAGACGAGCAGCAGCGGCAGCATCAGGACGGCGAGCGCCGTCCACTCCTTGCGGCCCGCGCGTGCGGGGTCGGGCATCGGGTTCGTAGCCATGCCCCGGAACTGTACGGGCGTATAAAACAGTTGTCTAGGACGAATGTTTTGGACGTGTGTATGGGACGTGCGTATGGGACGGGTGTCTGGATTCTGGGTAGAGTCGGCGCATGGGACACCGTGAGGATCTGCTGGAAGGCGCCAAGCGCTGCCTGCTGGAGAAGGGGTTCGTGCGTACGACGGCGCGCGACATCGTCAAGGAGTCGGGCACGAATCTCGCGTCGATCGGCTACCACTACGGCTCGAAGGACGCCCTGCTCGCGCAGGCCTACATCGCGCTCATCGAGTCCATCGGCGACGCCTTCGACCCGGTGGGCGACGCGGGCGCGGCGTCCGGCGGGTCCCTTGAGCGGTTCCAGGAGGTGTGGGGGAACGTCATTCGTACGTTCCCCGAGGCGCGCGGGGTGTGGTTGCTCAGCCTGGAGTTCGTCACCCATGGCGACCGGCTGCCCGGAGTGCGCGAACTCGTCGCCAAGGCGCAGCGGGAGGGGCGGGCGGGGCTCGCCGCGGTGCTGCTCGATGTGGACGAGGACACGCTGGGCGACGACGTCCTCGACGCGGAGGGGCGGCTCTATACGACGCTGCTCAACGGGCTGATGGTGCAGTGGCTCTTCGACCCGGAGTCGGCGACGGACGCGGCGCAGTTGACGGAGGGGCTGCGGCGGGTGATGGAGCGGGCCGACGCGGCCGGTGACGGGGCGGGCGGCCGGGCGGGCGGGGCCTGAGACGGCTGTGGTGCGGGGCTCCCAACGCGCCTCTGCTGCCCGGCTCTTACAGTCGTGACGCCTTCAGGATCATGTGCAGCAGCAACCGGTCCTCGCCCTCGTCCAGGTCCAGCTTCGTGAGCTGTTCCACGCGCGAGAGGCGGTAGTAGAGGGTCTGGCGGTGGATGCCCAGTTCGGCCGCCGCGCGGCCCGCCTGGCCCGCGCGGTCGAGGAACACCTCGGCGGTGCGGGCGAGTTCGCGGTGGGCGGGGGAGAGCAGCTCGCGGGCCACCGCGTCGTGCGCCGCGTCCGGGGGCAGCGCCGTGAGCAGCCGGTAGGGGCCGATGTCCGACCACCGCGCGAGCGGCGCGAACCTCGGCTCCGCGAGCGCCGCGCGCGCCGCCGCCGTCGCCTCCCCCCACGCCGCCCCCAGCTCGTCGAGCCCGCGCCGCGCCCCGGCCACCCCGGCCGCGGCCCCCTGCCCCGCCGACTCCACAAGACGGGACGCCACGGTCAGCGCCGGCGTCAGGGCGTCCGCCGAGCGCAGTCGCACCAGGACCGCGAGCGACTGCCCGGCCGTGCCCCACGGGACGGCGCACAGCGCGGTGGCCCCCGGGACCGTCCGCAGTGCGGGGACGTCGTCCGGGTCGGCGGCGGTCCGGGAGCCGGGGCCGAAACCGGAGCCCGAGCCGGGGCCGGAGCCGACGCCCGGAGACCGCCAAGGCGCCACGCACACCACCGCGTGCAGCCCGTCCGCGCGCGGACCCAGCGCCGTGCGCAGCGCCGCCACCGTCATGTCCCGCTGCCAGCCGCGCTCCGCCGTCAGGGCCGCCCGGAACTCCCGGGTCAGGTCGGCGCCGGCCTGCGCCTCGTCCGCGAGCAGCGCGCCGATCCGCGCGGCCACCTCCATCGCGGCGGTGAGCTGCGCTTCCGTGGGCCCCGGCTCGTCGTCGAGGAGCCAGACGTAGCCGAGGGCGAACCCCCGGTGGCGTACCGGAAGACAGACCCGGCCGCGGTGCACACCTTCCTCCGGGGTCGGCGGGATGCGGACCGGGCGGGTCGCGCGCGTGATGCCGAAGCTCTCGAACCAGGCGCGGACCTGGGCCGTGGAGCGGCGCGTGAGGATCGAGCGGGTCCTGACCGGGTCGAGGTCGGGGGCGTCCAGGCCGTCGCCGCCGTCGTGCGCGCCGAAGGCGATCAGCTCGAAGTCGCGGTTCTCCAGGGTCGCGGGCGCGCCGAGCAGGGCCGAGATCTCGTCGACCAGTTCCTGGTAGTCACCCTTCACCCGCCGCCGCCCTTCGCTCGCGCCATCTCCGTACGCGTCATTCGTGCTCCGTACGAAGCACTCGCGTCCCCGCACCCTCTCCGTACGCAACCCATTCTCACGCAGTTCCGACCTGCCCTCATACATATGTCTGAGATCCAGCACACGGATGCGTGACAGGTGTCGATGGCTCAGGATCGGAGCGATCCTTAAGTTTCACGGTGGTTCTCCGTGTCGTACCGAACCTGTGACAAAAGTGGTCGGTGCGGCACTCGCTCGTACTCCCGTGGAGGTGCCCGTGCTGGGTCCCGTGATCCTTGCCGCGTCGCGCAGTGACCAGATGCGCCGTTTTGTGTCGGCGGCGCCGGGCACCAAGCAGGTCGTCGACCGGTTCATCGCCGGTGAGACCGTCGACCAGGTGGTGCCGATCGTCGTGGCCGCGGCCGACAAGGGCCTCGAGGTCACCCTGGACGTGGTGGGCGAGGACATCACGACCCGCGAGCAGTCCTACGCCGCGCGCGACGCCTACCTGGAGCTCATCGACCGGCTCAAGGACCTCGGCCTCGGCACCAAGGCCGAGATGTCCGTGAAGCTGTCGATGTTCGGACAGGCGCTGGAGGGCGGCCACGAGCTCGCCCTCGCGAACGTCCGCCCCGTGGTCGAGGCCGCCGCCGCGATCGGCACCACCGTCACGCTCGACGCCGAGGACCACACCACCCTCGACTCGATGTTCGCCATCCACGAGGAGCTGCGGAAGGACTTCCCGCAGACGGGCTGCGTGATCCAGGCCTACCTCTTCCGCACCGAGGACGACGCCCGCCGGCTGGCCGCCAACGGCAGCCGCGTACGCATCGTGAAGGGCGCCTACAAGGAGCCCGCCTCCGTCGCGTACCAGGAGAAGGCCGAGACCGACAAGGCGTACGTCCGTATCCTGAAGATCCTCATGGAGGGCTCGGGGTACCCGATGATCGGGTCCCACGACCCGCGCCTCATCGCCATCACCCAGGAGCTCGCGCGCCGCGCCGGGCGCAAACTGGACGAGTACGAATTCCAGATGCTGTACGGCATCCGCAGCGACGAGCACCTGCGGCTCGCCGCCGAAGGCCACCGGATGCGCGTGTACACCGCCTACGGCACCGACTGGTACGGCTATTTCATGCGCCGTCTCGCGGAGAAGCCGGCGAACCTGCTGTTCTTCGGCCGGTCGATCCTCACCAAGGGCTGAGCCCCGGCCCCGTCCCGAGACCCCCCAACTTCGCAGTACGCACCTCGCACATAAGGAGCATCGGAACCCATGGATGCCGTAACTCAGGTCCCCGCCCCGGTCAACGAGCCGGTCCACGGCTACGCCCCCGGCTCCCCGGAGCGTGCCCGGCTCGAGGTCAAGCTCAAGGAGCTGTCCGAGAACCCCATCGAGCTGCCGATGACGATCGGCGGCGTCAAGCGCCTCGGCGGCGGCGAGCCCTTCCAGGTCGTGCAGCCGCACAACCACAAGGCCGTCATCGGCAACGGCCGCGGCGCCACGCAGCAGGACGCCCAGGACGCGATCGACGCCGCCCTGGCCGCCGCTCCGGCCTGGCGCGCGATGTCCTTCGACGACCGTGCCGCGATCATCCTGCGCGCCGCCGAGCTGCTGTCCACGACGTGGCGCGAGACGCTGGCCGCCTCCACCATGCTCGGCCAGTCCAAGACCGCCCAGCAGGCCGAGATCGACACCCCGTGCGAGCTCGTCGACTTCTGGCGCTTCAACGTGAAGTACGCCCGTGACCTGCTCGCCGAGCAGCCCCCGGCGAACTCCACCGGTGTCTGGAACCGCCTGGACCACCGCCCGCTCGAGGGCTTCGTCTACGCGATCACGCCGTTCAACTTCACGGCCATCGCGGGCAACCTGCCCACCGCCCCCGCCCTGATGGGCAACGTGGTCGTGTGGAAGCCGTCCCCGACGCAGACGCACGCCGCCGTGCTGCTCATGCAGCTCCTGGAGGAGGCGGGCCTGCCCAAGGGCGTCATCAACCTCGTCACCGGTGACGGCATCGCGGTCTCCGAGGTCGCCCTGCACCACCGTGACCTCGCGGGCATCCACTTCACCGGCTCGACGGCCACCTTCCAGCACCTGTGGAAGACGGTCGGCGAGAACATCGGCAAGTACCGCACGTACCCGCGTCTCGTCGGCGAGACCGGCGGCAAGGACTTCGTCGTCGCCCACCCGAGCGCCGACCGCGCCGTCCTGAAGACCGCGCTGACCCGCGGCTCCTTCGAGTTCCAGGGCCAGAAGTGCTCCGCGTCCTCGCGTGCGTACGTTCCGGCCTCCATCTGGAACTCGGGCTTCAAGGAGGAGTTCGCGGCCGAGGTCGACGGCATCAAGATGGGTGACGTCACCGACCTGTCGAACTTCATCGGCGCCGTCATCGACGAGCGCTCGTTCGCCAAGAACAAGGCCGCGATCGACCGTGCCAAGGCGGACGCCTCCTGCACGATCGTCGCGGGCGGCACGTACGACGACTCCGTCGGCTACTTCGTGCGCCCGACCGTCGTCGAGTGCTCGGACCCGGCCAACGAGGTCTTCACGACCGAGTACTTCGGCCCGTTCCTCGCGGTCCACGTCTACGAGGACGACAAGTACGACGACATGCTGACCCAGATGGAGTCGGCGTCGGACTACGCCCTCACCGGCTCGGTCATCGCGGGCGACCGCGCGGCGGCCGCGTACACGATGGAGAAGCTCCGCTACGCCGCGGGCAACTTCTACATCAACGACAAGTCGACCGGCGCCGTCGTCGGCCAGCAGCCCTTCGGCGGCGGCCGCGCCTCCGGCACGAACGACAAGGCCGGCGCCCCGCAGAACCTGCAGCGCTGGACGCTGACGCGAGCCATCAAGGAGACGCTGGTCCCGCCGACGGACTACTCCTACCCGCACATGGGCTGACGCCCGCCGGGAGCCCGGTCCCCACCGGACCTGGCTCCCTCCGGGGCTTCGCCCCCCACTGATCCCCGCCCCCGGCCAGGGCCCCACCCCAGCCGGGGGCGGTGTCGTATCCGCACCTGCCCGCCGCGCGCGGCTACACCTCCGACTACACCTCCACCAGGACCTGATCCAGGGACTTGCGTACGAGGTCGGGGACCTCGCAGTCCGGAGCCGGATAGCCGACCGGGACGACGGCGAACGCCTTCTCGTTCTCCGGCCGCCCGAGCACCTCGGACAGGAACCGCATCGGGCTCGGCGTGTGCACAAGGGCGGCGAGGCCCGACAGATGCAGCGCGGACAGCAGCATCCCCACGGCGATGCCCACCGACTCGTCGACGTAGTAGTGCTTGTGCTTCGTGCCGTCGTCCCCCAACCAGTAGCGCTGCTGGAAAACAACGATCAGCGCGGGCGCGTCCGTCAGATGCGGCTTCACCTCGTCCGTCCCGAGCGGCCGCAGCGCCGCCAGCCACTCCTCGCCGAGCCGCCCGTCGTACGAGATCTGCTCCTCGTGCTCGGCCGCCTCCCGTATCCGGCGGCGGATGTCCGGATCCTGCACGAGCACGAACGTCCACGGCTGCTGATGCGCCCCCGAAGGCGCGGTCGCCGCACACGCGATGGCGTCCCGCACCACCTGCGGCGGCACGGGATCAGTCGAGAACTGCCGCACCGTGCGCCGCTGATCCATCCGCTCCCTCAACTCGGCCGCGTGCGCGAGGGATTCGGCCGCCGCCATGCGCGCGGGTCGGTACGGAACGGAGCGATAGGGCTGCCCATGAATGGGCGCCCACCGCCCGTCGTGCCGCTCGGCGTGTCCGGTCTCCGGCTTGCTCTGTTCGGTATCAGACATGGTTCTGAGTGTGCCGGGCGGGGGCGGCGGGGGACAGGGGGCGGGAGGCGTACGTCAGCTCCAGTTCGTCACGATCAAGGTCAGGCCGATGGTGAAACCCGTGGTCAGGAGGGTCAGGTAGAGGGTGTAGAAGCGGCGTAGGCGGTGGGCGAGGAAGCCGAAGGTGGCGCAGGTCAGGGCTACCGTGAGGGTGCGGGTGCCGCGGGCCTGGGCGGAGTGGGTCAGCCAGTCGGGGGTGGGGACGTCGGCTTTGCCGGCGGTGGCTGCGTACACCTTGAAGGGGATGCCGTTCCAGGGCTGGTGGCGGACTGCCGAGGCGGATTCGGCGGTCAGTTGTTGGTGGGCTTCCGCGCGCATGCGGTCGGTGGTGAGGGGGTGCGGCAAGTTCGTTCCCGATGCGGCCAGTTGGAGCGCCAGTACGCCGCCCGCGAGGGTGCCTGCCAGGGCCGCCAGGGACAGTTTCAGGGCGCGGCGTGGTACCGCCACGCAGGCCACCGCCAGGAGCAGTTCCGGCATCAGCGGCCAGCTCAGGGCCTCCGCGAACGCCCAGGCGAAGGCCAGGGGGAGGCCCCAGCGGGAGGTGAGGATGCGGGCGATTCGCTTGCGGGTGCGGGAGTCCTTCAGGGGTTCCTCGGTCGTGCTGCGGTGCAGGGCCGCCACCGCGTCCCGGGCCTCCTCGGGGGTCGCCTTCGGCGGGAGCGGGGTTCCTATGTGTACGCGGACCAGGGACGGGCGGAGTTTTCCGTGCTTCGGGAGGAGGCGGTCGGTGCCCGCGATGCCGACGGGGACGATGGGTACGTTCGCCCGGCTCGCCAGGACCAGGGCGCCCTTGTGGAACGCGCCCAGCTCGCCCTCCTTGGCGCGGGTGCCCTCCGGGAACAGGACCACCGCGCGGCCCGCTCGCAGGGCGTCCGTCTTGGCCAGGAGGTCGTCCATGCCGCCGCCTGTGCGGCGTACGGGGAAGCCCGCTGCCAGGCGGGAGCAGATTCGGCTCCGCCAGGGGGAGGCGAACCAGTAGTCCGCTGCCGCGGCGATGGTGGGGGCGTGGTGGGCGTCCAGGGCCGCGAGCAGCGCTGCTGTGTCCGCGTGGGAGGTGTGGTTGGCGACCACCACGCAGCCGCCCTTGGGGAGGTGGCCTTTGCGGGAGACACCTCCGGTGAGGGTCAGCAGGGTCCACCAGAGGGCTCGGCGTAGGAGCGCGGACAGCTCCCGCCGATCGCGCTTCACGCTCGTCCTCGAACGCCGGACGGGCTGATTCCTCGTTGTTGTAGGCGTGCTCACAAGGTCACCGCCATCGTCGTCAGGAGTGCCAGGAGCAAGGAGTCGATGCGGTCCAGTAGGCCGCCGAAGCCTGGGAGCCAGGTGCCTGCGTCCTTTACTCCCGCCTCGCGTTTGACCATGGACTCCAGTAGGTCGCCCAGTACGCAGCCGGACAGGACCGCTGCCCAGAGGAGGGGGGTGAAGGCGTCTACTGCGGCCAGGGCGGCGGCAGTTGCCGCGGCCGAGCCGAGTACGCCCGCCCAGGTCTTGTTGGGGGACAGGGGGGAGAGGGGGCGGGCCAGCGGGCCCCGGCGGCCCAGGGCCGTGCCGCCGCACCACGCGCCCACGTCGCCGAACGCCACCGCCACGCCCACCGCGACCGCCGTGTCGCCGAGCAGGACCAGGCCGGTCAGGGACAACGGGATCCACAGGAGGCCGAAGACGGTACGGGAGGTGCGGGTGAAGCCGTGGGCCGCGTCGCCGGAGAGGAGGGAGGGGAGCGCCGCCAGGACCAGCAGGGCGCCCGCGGTTCGTACGTCTAGTACGTCCGGCACGCCCCACGCCGCCGCCGGGAGCAGCACCGCCGCCGCCCACAGCACCGCGCGCTCGCCGCGCGGCAGGGCCGCCATGCGGGCGTACTCGCCGACCGCGATCGCCCCGAGCCCGGCCGCCAGCACGAACGCGCCCGCCGGGCCCGCCCAGAACGCCCCGAGGAACAGCGGCGCGGCCAGCGCCCACGTACGCCACCGCCTGCGCAACTCGGCCCGCATCCGCACCCGCGCCGGCAGCGCGGCCACGGCCACCCCGCCCGCACCGAGCACCCCGGCCACCACGGGCACGGCCCGTGCGGCCGCCTCGCCCGCGAGCATCGCGACACTCATCGGATCCCCAACTCCCCCCGCGCAGCCGGGGCCTTGCCGCCCAGCTCCCGCCACAGCCGTACGCCCCGCGTCACCGCCGTCAGCACCGAGCCCGCCGCCACCGCCACGAGGATCGGCGTCCACCAGCCGGTGGCCGCCGCCACGATCACCAGGGCGCAGCGTTCCGTCTTGCCCACCGGGCCGCCGTTGAGGCGTCCCGCGCCCGCCGCCGCGCCCGCCAGGGAGACCCAGGAGGGGAGAGTGGCCGCCAGGGCCGCCGTCGCCACCAGCCACAAGGGGGCCAGCGGCAGGAAGCCCGCCAGCATCACCAAGTCGGCCGCCCTGTCGCCCAGTTCGTTGAGCAGGGCGCCGCGGCGCGTCGTGCGGCCGGTGTCGCGGGCCAGGGCGCCGTCGAGATTTGCGAACGCGAGGCGCGCGGCCAGCAGTACCGTCACCGTGAGGGTCGTGAGCAGTGTCGTCACGAGGGTTGGTGACTGGGGGCGCAGCAGGTCCGGCAGCCAGGCGAGGGCCGCCGCCGCGCCAGCCGCGCACGCCACGCCCGCCACCGTCAGCGTGTCCGGCGACACCTCGCGGCGGGCCAGCGCGCCGCGTACGCCGGACAGCTTCCGGGCGTACCAGGGCTTGAGGGCGTACAGGCCCAGGCCGGAAGAGCCGGAAGAGCCGGAAGAGCCGGAAGAGCCGGAAGAGCCAGGCGAGTCGGGTGAGCCGGGCGAGCCGGAGGGCCCCGTGTGCCCGGCCGATCCGTCGGACCCGGCCGACTCGGCGATCCCCGCGGATCCGGGCGAAGCAGAGGAACCGTTCATGCCGTCGACTCTGCCGCCGGACGCGCCCCCCGATAATCGGGATGCGTACTCAAATGGCGCCTGAGTACGGTGAGCCCGTGACCACCCCACGTACCCCCGAAGGGACCGTGCTGCGTACGGCCCACACCGCCGACGCCACCCCCGCCGAACTCGGCGCCGCCCGCGCGCTCATGGACCTCGCCTTCGACGGCGACTTCAGCGACGACGACTGGACGCACGGCCTCGGCGGCATGCACGCCTTCGTCCACGACCGCGAGGGCACACTGCTCGCCCACGGCTCCGTGGTCCAGCGCCGGATCCTGCACAACGGCCGTTCGCTGCGCGCCGGTTACGTCGAGGCCGTCGCCGTGCGCCCCGACCGGCAGCGACTGGGGCTCGGCGGGCAGATCATGGACGCGCTGGAGGGAATCGTCGCGCGCGCCTACGACCTGGGCGCGCTCTCGCCGTCCGACGAGGGCGAGAAGCTGTACCGCGCGCACGGCTGGGTGACCTGGACCGGCTCCGTCGGCACCCTCGGCCCGAACGGCGTCGAGCCGATGCCGGACGAGGACCCGCCGATGCTGTGGCACGCCGACCTCGACGCGGCGCACCCGCTGTTCATCGACTGGCGGGACGGGGACGTCTTCTAGGCCCTCGGCCAGGCCCCGGCAGGCCCCCGGCCAGGCCCCGGGCCACCTCTCGGCGCTACTCCGCCCCCGCCGCCCGAACGATCATCTTCCCCACGTTCCGCCCCCGCAGCATCCCCAGGAACGCGTCCACGATGTGGTCGAAGCCGTCCACGATCGTCTCGTCGAGGCCGATGCGGCCGCTCTGCAGATGCGGGACCACGTACTCGTACAACTCCTCTTGCAGATCACGGTGGTTGCGCACGTGGAAGCCCTCCATGCGCAGGCTCTTCTCGACGATCTCGGTGAGGTTGCGGGGCGCGGACAGCGGCTCGGGGTCGTTGTACTGGGCGACCGTGCCGATGCGGACGATGCGGCCGAACTCCCGCAGGCCCTCGATCGCCGCCTCCAGCTGCTCGCCGCCCACGTTGTCGACGTACACGTCGATGCCGTCGGGAGCGGCCTTCGCGAGCAGGGCCGCGGCCGGGCCCTCGTGGTAGTCGAAGGCGTCGTCGTAGCCGACGTGCTCCTTCAGGTACGACACCTTCGCCGCCGAACCCGCGCTGCCCACGATCCGCCGCGCGCCCATGACCCGGGCGAGCCGCCCGGTCGCCGTGCCCACGCCGCCCGCCGCCGCGGAGACGAACAGGTCCTCGCCCTCGCGCAGCCTCGCGACGCGGGTCAGACCCACGTACGCGGTCAGGCCGGTGCCGCCGAGGATGCTCATGTACGCCGACAGCGGCACCCCGTCGAAGCGCGGAAGGCGGCGCACCTCCTCGGGGGTGACGAGGGTGTGCGTGCGCCAGCCGTGCCGGTGGAAGACGATCTCGCCCTCGGCGAGGTCCGGGGTCCGGGACGCGGTCACGCGGCCGATCGTGCGGCCTTCGAGCGGCGCGTTCAGCTCGAACTCGCCGTCCATCATTTCGCGGTGGTACGGGTCCACGGACCAGTACAGGTTCTCCACAAGGGCCGTGCCGGGCGCGGGCTCGGGCACCGCGGACTCCACGAACGCGAAGTCCGCGGGGGTGGGGAAGCCGTGCGGGCGGGCGGTCTGGTGGACGGTGAGGGCGCGGGCGCCGGAGAGGTCGTTCATGGCGCAGACGGTAGGCGGGGAATGCGCGGGCGCGGCAGAGGGTTCGGCTCATGGAACGCGCCGAACCATGAGCGCGCCTCATACGACGAGGTGGGAACAGGTGGCAGAGCACGATCTCGCCCCGCACGAACTGCGGGTCGTCGTCGCCGTCGCGCAGGCACGCAGCTTCTCCGGCGCCGGGCGGGACCTGGGCCTGACCCAGTCGGCGGTGTCGCACTCGGTGCGCGGCACGGAGCGGAAGCTCGGCGCGGTGCTCTTCGAGCGCGGGCGCGGGGGCGCCACGCCCACGCCCGCGGGTGAGCGCGCCGTCGCCCACGCGCGCCGTGTGCTGCGGCTCCTGGAGATCCTCGCCGCCGAGGCGCGCGGGGCGGCGGGCGGTGACGTCGGCGAAGGCCCGGGGGCGGCCACACTCACCGGGCCCCTGCGCATCGCCGCCTTCCGGAGCGCGGCCCTGCACCTGCTGCCGCCCGCCCTGGCCGCGCTGCGCGCCCGCCACCCCGGCATCGAGCCCGAGGTCAGCGTCGTACGCGAACTGGGCCGCGGCACCGCGGGCGAGGTCGCCGACGGGCGCGCCGACATCGGGATCGCGACCATCGGCACCACGTCGCCGATCCCGCCGGGCCTGGTCGGCGGCGTGCTGGTCGAGGAGCCGTACTCCTTCGTGCATCCGGCGGGCCACCCCGACCCGCGCTCCCTGCCGCTCGCCGACTGGGCCGAGAACTGCACCTCGTACACCCGCGACTGGTGGGCGAGCCAGGACTGGATCCCCAAGGCGAGCACGCGGACCGAGGACGACGGGACGGTGCTCGCGATGGTCAGCGCCGGGCACGCCATGGCGATCATGCCCGCCCTGTCCCTGACCGGAGCGCCGCCCACGGTGCGGATCAGCGATCTCGGGCCGGACCGGCCGACCCGCTCCGTGGGCTATGTCACCACCCCTGAGCAGGCCGGATCGCTTGCTGTCCGGGCGCTCATCCGGGAACTGCGGGCGCTGCGGGCCCGCCCGGAAGCGGAAGCCGGGTCGGCCGCTCCAGCGATAGTCGTCTCAGATAGTAGGAAGTCCGAGTAACCGTAGAGACAAGTGGCCGAAGCTGTCTTAGCTTTGTAGGAGCCGAACGTCTCGCTCGATCAAGCGAAGGCGGCTGCGAGCCGGGCCCCGCGCAGGCGAACCCTGCGGCCCACGCTCCCCGCCTCTTCCGGCGTCTCGTAACCCCCCTCTTCGCGCACGGCTTCGTGCGTGCGCGGATCCGCACTCCCGGATGCCCGATCTAAGGAGTCGATGTCCCATGGCCGAGACGACCGCCCGCCGAGTCCGCCACTCCATCCGCCCCACCGAGTCCGAGCGCAAGAACGCCGCCGCCGCCCTCCAGCGCGCCCTCGACCGCAGGGACAACGGCGGCGAGACGGGGCACTGAGCCCCGCCTCTCCTGTACTGCCGCTCCGCTACTTCCGGCGCTCGATCTCGAAGTGGTCGACGCGCTCGCCGCTCTCGGCGAGCGCCGAGACCGTGAGCTTCGGACTCGTTCCGGTCGTCACCTCGACCGCGAGGAACGAGAAGCCGGTGTAGCGCACCCGCGACCACTGAACCGTGTCCGGGTCGGGCAGGCGCAGCTTGGTCCAGTGGAACGTGAGGATCGTCCCCTCGTCGTTCTCGTGGCCCTCGTAGCTGTCCTTCACCCCGACCGGGAAGCTGTACAGGTCCTTGCCGGCGCCGCCCGCGGTGACGTACACGATGCCGTCGCGCGTCGGATCGGTCGACGCGCCGACCGGCACCGGCTTGCCGACCTCGCCGTTCTTGATGGCGTCGGTGCGTTCGTACACATGGTTGTGGCCGTTGATCACCAGGTCCACCTGGTGCTTGGTGAACAGCGGCAGCCAGGCGTCGCGCACTCCGCCGTCGGAGCCGTGCGTCGCCGTCGAGTACGTGCAGTGGTGGAAGAAGACGACGAGGAAGTCGATGTCCTTGTCGGCGCGCAGCGCGCCGAGGCGCTTGTCGAGCCAGGCGGTCTGCTTGCCGTCCGTGTAGCCCTTGTTCGCGGGTATCTCGTACGAGACGTCGTTCGCGTCCAGGGCCACGACGCCGACGTTGCCGTAGCGGAACGAGTAGACGCCCGGCGCGTTCTTCGCGTCGAAGCCGTTCTCGGGCAGCGACCAGCGCGCGGACTGGCCGCCGTAGCCGTTCGGCGAGTACCAGGCCTCCATGTCGTGGTTGCCGGTCGTCACCATCCACGGCACGGACTTCGCCACCGACTCGGTCTGCGCGAGGAACTGGTCCCACACGCGGGCGTCGTACTTGTCGCCCTCCTTGCCGTGCCCGGTGGTGTCCGCGTAGCAGATGTCGCCCGCGTGCAGATGGAAGGCGGGGTTCTGGCCGAGGATCAACTGGTCGTTGGCCAGCGCCTCGTAGCTCACGCCCTGGTCGCCGAAGGCCGTGAAGACGAACTTCTCCGGCCGCGCGGGCGCCGTGCGGAACGAGCCGAGCGTGGCCATCCGCTCCGGCGACGCCGGGTCGAAGCCGTCGTGGCCGACGCCGTAGTAGTACGTCGTGCCGGGCTTCAGGCCGTCGAGCGCGGCGTGCAGGTAGTACTGCTCGACCTTCGGGAGCTTCTTCGACAGCGACGGCGTGTGCAGGTCGCGCACCTCCGCCTCGATCTTCTGGCTCAGCTCCCAGGGCTTCAGGCCCACGCGTACGTACGGCGACTTGACCGCGAACGGCACCTGCCAGGAGATCCGCATCTGGGTCTTCGGGTCGGCGCCGAAGGCGAGATGGCGGCCGAACGGCGCGACGAGCTTCCCGTCCACCTTCACCGGACCGCGCGGGGCCGCGAGCGGGGACGTGGCGGTGGGGCGCTCGGCGTACGCGCTGCCCGAACTGCCCGCGAGCAGGCCGATGCCGCCCGCGACGCCCGCCGTGGCGAACGAACTCGCGAGCACCTTGCGCCGGGAGAGCTTGCTACGGAGGTATTCGTGCTGCTCCGGCATGCTCATCCGCTGGGCGAGCTGCTCGGGGATGCCGAGGTTGGGGGTGTCCATGTCCAGGGAACTTCCCAGTAACTTCCAACTCGCGCCAGACGTACGGGTGAAGAGAGGGTGTCCATGTGGTGGCGCCCCCGTGGGGCCCGTGGGGCGGAACCAGCCTTGTCCGTATGGCGGACGGCGAATGTCATTGGATGGGACGAGGAGTACGGTGCTGTCATGTCTCGCAGCATCAATCTCGCAGTGATCCCCGGAGATGGGATCGGCCAGGAAGTCGTGGCCCAGGGGCTCAAGGTCCTCAACGCCGTCCTCCCGCAGGATGTGAAGCTGGAGACCAAGGAGTACGACTTCGGGGCCCGCCGCTATCACGCCTCCGGTGAGACCCTCACCGACGCCGACCTCGCGGACCTGAAGCAGCACGACGCGATCCTGCTCGGCGCCATCGGCGACCCCTCGGTCCCCTCCGGCGTCCTGGAGCGCGGCTTCCTGCTCAAGCTCCGCTTCGCCTTCGACCACCACGTGAACCTGCGCCCGTCCCGGCTCCTGCCGGGTGTGGCCACGCCGCTCGCGGGCCAGCCCGAGATCGACTTCGTCGTCGTACGCGAGGGCACCGAGGGCCCCTACACCGGCAACGGCGGCACGATCCGCAAGGGCACCCCGCACGAGGTCGCCACCGAGGTCTCCGTGAACACGGCCTTCGGCGTGGAGCGCGTCGTCCGCGACGCCTTCGCCCGCGCGCAGGCCCGCCCGCGCAAGAAGCTGACGCTCGTGCACAAGAACAACGTGCTGGCCTTCGCGGGTCACCTGTGGACGAACGTCTTCAACAAGGTGGCCGAGGAGTTCCCCGAGGTCACCACGGACTACATCCACGTGGACGCCGCGACGATCTACCTCGTCACGGACCCCGCCCGCTTCGACGTGATCGTCACCGACAACCTCTTCGGCGACATCATCACCGACCTCGCCGCGGCCGTCTCCGGCGGCATCGGCGTCGCCGCGTCCGGCAACATCAACCCGAGCCGCGAGTTCCCGTCGATGTTCGAGCCCGTGCACGGCTCGGCGCCCGACATCGCGGGCCAGGGCAAGGCCGACCCGACGGCGACCGTGCTGTCCGTCGCCCTCCTCCTGCGTCACCTCGGGTACGACAACGAGGCGATCCGTGTCGAGGAAGCCGTCTCCGCCGACCTCGGCGGGCGCGGGGAGACACCTCGCACGACCGACGAGATCGGCGACGCGCTCGCCGTACGCGCGGCGGGCTGATCCGCCGGTCACCGCTTCGTCACAGCAAGCCGCCGGGTCGCACCAGCACCCGGCGGCTTCTCGTTTGCGGCCACCGGGTGTCACCATCGAACCCAGGGCCGCCGCGACCGCCGTTTCGTCCAGGTCGTCCCACGGGCGATAATCGAACGTGGGACCGCGTCACGGCGACGTGCCCGGACACCGCGAGGGATGCGGGCGTACGGGTCCGCGCGCGGTCCGTCACACACAAAACCGGTGAAGGACACGCAACCATGACGACGCCCACGATCGAGCTCAAGCCCTCCTCGACCCCGGTCTCCGCCGCGGAGCGCGAGGCGGTCCTGGCCAGCCCCGGGTTCGGCCGCCACTTCACCGACCACATGGTGACCATCCGCTGGACGGAGGGCCGCGGCTGGCACGACGGCCAGCTCGTGCCCTACGGCCCGCTCTCCCTCGACCCGGCCACGACCGTCCTGCACTACGCGCAGGAGATCTTCGAGGGCCTGAAGGCCTACCGCCAGCCCGACGGCTCCGTCGCCCTGTTCCGCCCCGAGGCCAACGCGCGGCGCTTCCAGGCCTCCGCGCGCCGCATGGCCATGCCGGAGCTGCCCGTCGAGACGTTCCTCGCGGCCTGCGACGAACTGGTCCGCCAGGACATCGACTGGGTGCCCGCACACGGCGGCGAGGAGTCGCTCTACCTGCGCCCGTTCATGATCGCCACGGAGACCGGGCTCGGTGTGAAGCCCGCCAACGAGTACCTCTTCATCGTCATCGCCTCGCCCGCCGGAGCCTACTTCCCCGGTGGCGTGAAGCCCGTCTCCATCTGGCTCTCCGAGGACCGGGTGCGCGCCGTCCCCGGCGGCATGGGCGACGCCAAGACCGGCGGCAACTACGCCGCGTCCCTGCTCGCCCAGGCCGAGGCCGCCGCGAAGGGCTGCGACCAGGTCGCCTACCTCGACGCCGTCGAGCACAAGTGGGTCGAGGAACTGGGCGGCATGAACCTGTACTTCGTGTACGGAGACAAGATCGTCACCCCCGAGCTGACCGGCTCCCTCCTCGCCGGGATCACCCGCGACTCCCTCCTCTCCGTCGCCCGCGACCTCGGCTACACCGCCGAGGAGGGCCGCGTCTCCATCGACCAGTGGCAGACCGACAGCGCGAACGGCACCCTCACGGAGGTCTTCGCCTGCGGCACCGCCGCCGTCATCACGCCGGTCGGCACGGTCAAGTCCGCCCGCGGCGAGTGGGTGCAGAGCGCCGGCAGCCCCGGCGAGGTGACCATGAAGCTGCGCGACGCGCTCCTTGACGTCCAGCGGGGCGTGGCGGCGGACCCGCACGGCTGGATGCACCGCCTCGGCTGAGCGAGCCTGAGCGAGCGCCCTCTCCTCCCAAGGCCGGACCCGGCAGTGAGAACTGCCAGGTCCGGCTTTTGCGTTGTCCGGTTACGGGACGGGGCGCGGGCGGGCGGGCAGGGCGAGGCTCGCGGGGACGGCGGCGCACGCGGTCCGCACGGCGGTGGCGAGGTCTTCGGCGGTACGCGGCGTGTCCCCGGCCCCGGCCGTCCAGATCTCCAGTGCCCGGTGGAAGGCGGCCACGAGGACGTCGACCGTCAGGCGAGGGACGAGGTCCTCGTAGGGGGTCCCGCCGAGGTCGAAGCGGCGCAGCAGCGTGTCGACGACGGTGCGGCTGGTGCGGTCGCAGAAGGCCAGGCCGTGGGCGTCCATGGACGGGGTCCGCTCGGCGAGGCGCCGGCTGAGCAGGACGCGGTGCGGCCAGTCGTCGGCGGGCATGCGGGTCAGGGTGCGCAGGAGGGTGTCGCGGAGGAGATCGAAGACGGGGAGACCGGCGTCGCCCGGCGGCTCTTCCAGCTCCTTGAGGAACGCCGTCCACATGTCGTGCAGCGGCGCGCAGGCCACGTCTTCCTTGCTGGTGAACGTGCGGAAGAAGGTCCGCTTGGACACCTCCACGGCCTCGCAGAGCTCGTCGAGCGTGACGCCGTCGAAACCGCGCTCCGTGAACAGCTCCAGGGCGGTGTCGACCAGCGCCTGCCGGGTGCGGAGCTTCTTGCGCTCGCGCAGGGGGAGCTGGGCGGTGGGGCGGGCGGTGTCCATGCGGGGAGTGTAGCTCGGTAGCCAATGCCTCTTGATGGCTTGTGCCACTGAGTGGCACTATGGCTGAGCCCCGGTTCGGGGTGGCTGCTGTGCGGTGCCTTGCGTCGCGGTGTCCTGCGTCGCTGTGCCGTGCGTTGCTGCGCGCTGGGCTCTGCCCTGCTGCGTGCTGCCCTGTCTGATTTGTCGTGCCTCGTGAAAGGTGACTTCGTCATGCGTGCTCTCGTCGTCGACCCCTCCGCCCTCGCCGGACTCCGCCTCGGCTCCGCGCCCGACCCCGAACCCGCCCCGCACCAGGCGCTCGTCCGGGTCGCCGCGACCTCCCTCAATTACGGGGAGGTCGCGGGCATGGTGCCGGACGCGGAGCCGGGCGCCGTGCTCGGCTGGGACGCCGCCGGGTACGTCGAGCGGGCCGCCGCCGACGGCTCCGGGCCCGCCGTCGGTAGCCCCGTGGTGACCCTCGGCGGGGCCGGGGGGTGGGCCGAACTCCGGGCCGTGGACACCCAGTTCATGGGGGTGGTGCCGGAGGGGGCCGACCTCGGGGCCATCAGCACGATCCCCGTCGCGGGGGCCAGTGCGTTGCGGGCGCTGCACCGGGTGGGGCCGCTGCTCGGGCGGAGGGTGCTGGTCACCGGGGCGACGGGGGGTGTCGGGCGGTATGCCGTGCAGCTTGCGCGGCGGGGTGGTGCGTATGTGGTGGCCGCGACGGGGGATCCGGGTGGGCGGGGGGAGTTGCTGCGGGGGTTGGGGGCGCATGCCGTCGTGGGTGACCCCGGTGAGGTCGAGGTGGCCCTCGACGGGGTTGTGGATCTGGTCGGTGGGCGGCAACTCGTCGCCGCTTACGAGAAGTTGGGGGAGGGCGGGGTGTTGGTCTCTGTGGGGCACTCTGGTGGGGATGACGAGCACTTTCCGCACGGGGTGATGTACGGGGACCAGGGGCGGCACGATCGGGCGGTCGTGAGCTTCCATCTGTTGGGGTGCGGTGGGCTTGGGCGGGATTTGGAGTGGCTGGCGGGGGAGGTTGCCGGGGGGCGGCTTGATGCGGGGGAGGCGTGGCGGGGGTCTTGGGGGGACGCGGGGGTGGCGGTGGAGGCGTTGCTGGGGCGGAGGCTGCATGGGAAGGCTGTGCTGGAGGTGGGGTGAGGTGGTTGGCCCTGCGGGGCTTTCCCCAGTCCCGCCCCTTCCCGAAACCGGGGGCTCCGCCCCCGGGCCCCCGGCATACATGGGGCTGCGCCCCTCTCCCCGCAATCGCCGCTTCGCGGCTCGTCCTCAAACGCCGGACGGGCTGAAACCCCTTGCCTGTGCGGCTGGTCTTTAGCCCGTCCGGCGTTTGAGGACGAGGCCGTTCAGGCCGATTCGGGGGTCCGGGGGCGGAGCCCCCCACGCGGCGGAGCCGCAAATTGTTACAGCCGGGAAGGGGCGGGGTTGGGGGACATCGCGTAAGCGACACCACCCACCACCCCCGACAGCAAGAAGCTGCAGTCCACCCCGCCCGTCAGGGCCAGGAGCGGGCCCTCGTAAGAGGGGAGGGAGACGGCCAGGAGGCCGACGGTCGCGCCCAGGGCCCACGCCGCCGTGGCCCACGGGTTCCAGCCGCCCCGGTACCAGTAACTCCCGCCCCGGGACCGGCGGTTGAAGACCTGGAGGGCGTCGGCGTCGTACACCCCACGGCACCGTACGAACCCCATGAGGGTGATCACGGCCCACGGCGTCCCGATCGCCGTGAGCAGCAGTACGAACGACGTCATCGCATCCTGCGCCTCCCAGGCGAAGTGCCCCACGAACACGCAGAGGGTGGCGACCACGGCCACCACGTACGTGGCCCGCGCCCGCGAAGCCCGCGGCACGATCGCGTCGAGGTCGAGCCCCATGGAGTACAGCATCAGCCCGGCGTTGCCGACGGACCCGGCGGACGCGGCGAGGAGGAGGGGGAGCAGGTACCAGCCGGGCGCCGCCGACACCAGCGGCTCGGCGTAGTCGAGCGCGGCCCCGGCGGCGTACGCGGTGAAGGTCCCGAAGAGCTGCGGCACGAGCAGCCCCGCCGTCAGCCCCACGCACGTGGCCCGCAGGACACGACGGGGCGAGTGCCGGACCGGCGAGACGTAGCGGGTGTAGTCGCCGAGCAGCGTGATGAAGGCGATCGGCCCGGAGAGCCCCGCGGCGACGAGCGCGAGCAGCCACGTCGGCCAGAACGACCCAAGGGCGTACCCGCCCGCGTCGGGCAGCGCGGCGGTGCCGAAGTCGGGCGCGTACGCCGCCACGCCGAGCACGAGCAGCGCGGTCATGCCGACGGCGAGGATCCGGGAGAGGCGCAGGAGCACCCGGTAGCCGTACACCGCCCCGGCCACCGTCGCCGCCGCGAGCACTGTGTAGACCACGCCGTAGGAGAAGCCTCCCGCCGGCAGGCCGACCAGGCGGTGCAGGGTGCCGACCATCACGTCACCGCCGATCCAGATGGTCAGCGCGGTGTAGCCGAGGGAGAGGAGGAGCCCGACGACCGAGCCGACGAGACGGCCCCGGACGCCGAACTGCGCGCCCGACGACGTCGACAGATTCGTGGCCGTCCGCAGCGACACGAGCGCGAGCGGCGCGGTGAGCGCCGTGCCGATCAGAGTGCCCGCCACCACGGAGGTCACCGACTGCCACCAGTTCAGGCCGAACGACACCGGCAGCCAGCCGAAGACGATCACCCCGAGGCAGAGGTTGGAGCCCAGGAGGATCGAGACCACGTCCCGGGGGCCGCTGGTGCGTTCCTCTTCGGGGATGGTGTCGACTCCGCGCTGTTCTATCGGCATGAGGGTGCCCTCTCACAAGTGTTTGAGTGTCGTTCAATCTGGGGCACGCCGCAGTCGGGCGTCAATGGTTTCGATCTGCGTAATCTGGGTTTCCTGCGTAATCTAGGGTTAGAGTGATGTTCTAAATGTGACCCATGGATACGAGGTGGCGGCGTGCGACTGACCCCCACGGAGCGTGACCGGCTGCTGCTCTTCGGCGCGGCCGAGCTGGCCAGGGCCCGCCGGGCGCGCGGCCTCAGGCTGAACGTCCCGGAGGCGACCGCCCTGATCGCCGACACGGTGTGCGAGGCCGCCCGCGACGGGGCGCGGCTCGCCGAGGCCATCGAGCGGGCGCGCTCGGTGCTCGGCCCCGACGACGTCCTTCCGGGCGTCGCGGACGTCGTCACCGAGGTGCATGTGGAAGCTGTGTTTGATGATGGGTCGCGGCTCGCCGTTGTCGCCGATCCGATCGGCGGCGGCTCGCTCGGCCCTGACGCGCCCGGCGCGCTGCGGCCCGCGCCGCCCACGCCGGAGCGGGAGCCGGACGTCACGGTGTCCGTGCACAACACCGCCACCGTGCCCGTCAGCGTGACCTCGCACTTCCATTTCTTCGAGGCCAACCCCCGGCTCGACTTCGACCGCGCCGCCGCCTACGGCATGCGGCTGTGCGTGCCCGCCGGGTCGTCCGTGCGCTTCGGCCCCGGGGACACGGCCGAGGTCGGGCTCGTACCGATCGGCGGCGACCGGGTCGCGATCGGCTTCGCCGGTCTCGTCGACGGGCCGCTGGATGCCCCCGGCGCCAAGGAGGAGGCCCTGAGCAGGGCCGCCGCCTGCGGCTACCTGGGCGCCGATTCCCCCGAGGAGGCCAAGTAATGGACCCCCACGAGTACGCCTCCGTGCACGGCCCCCGCGCCGGCGACCGCGTCGTCCTCGGTGACTCCGGGCTCGTCGTGCGCGTCGAGTCCGACTCGCAGCGGCACGGCGACGAGTTCCTCGCCGGGTTCGGCAAGACCGCCCGGGACGGTCTGCATCTGAAGGCCGCCGCCGTCCGTGAGACCTGTGACGTCGTGATCAGCAATGTGCTGGTGATCGACGCGGTGCAGGGCATCCGCAAGGTGTCCATCGGGATCAGGGAGGGGCGGATCCACGCCATAGGGCGGGCCGGGAACCCGGACACCCTCGACGGCGTCGACGTGGTCGTCGGCACCGGCACCTCCATCGTCTCCGGTGAGGGGCTGATCGCTACCGCCGGAGCCGTGGACACCCACGTCCACCTGCTGTCGCCGCGCGTCATGGAGGCCTCGCTCGCCTCCGGTGTGACCACGATCATCGGCCAGGAGTTCGGGCCGGTGTGGGGCGTCGGGGTCAACTCGCCGTGGGCGCTGAAGCACGCGTTCGGCGCCTTCGATGCCTGGCCGGTCAACATCGGCTTCCTGGGGCGCGGTTCGTCGTCCGACCCGGCCCCGCTGGTCGAGGCGCTCGCCGAGGGCGGGGCATCCGGCTTCAAGGTGCACGAGGACATGGGCGCCCACACGCGGGCGTTGGACACGGCGCTGCGCGTCGCCGAGGAGCACGACGTCCAAGTCGCCCTGCACAGTGATGGGTTGAACGAGTGTCTGTCGGTCGAGGACACCCTCAGCGTCCTCGACGGGCGGACCATTCACGCCTTCCACATCGAGGGGTGCGGCGGCGGCCACGTACCGAACGTACTGAAGATGGCGGGCGTGCCGAACGTCATCGGCTCCTCCACCAATCCCACGCTGCCCTTCGGGCGCGATGCCGTCGCCGAGCACTACGGCATGATCGTGTCGGTCCATGACCTGAAGACCGACCTGCCGGGCGACGCCGCCATGGCGCGGGACCGGATCCGTGCCGGGACCATGGGTGCCGAGGACGTGCTGCACGATCTCGGTGCCATCGGGATCACGTCCTCGGACGCGCAGGGCATGGGGCGCGCGGGTGAGACCGTACGCAGGACCTTCGCGATGGCCGGGAAGATGAAGGCCGAGCTCGGCCCGACCGCGGGCGACGGTCCGCACGACGACAACGGCCGTGTCCTTCGGTACGTGGCCAAGCTGACGATCAACCCCGCCATCGCCCACGGCCTCGCCCACGAGGTCGGGTCCATCGAGGTCGGCAAGATGGCCGACATCGTGCTGTGGCGCCCCGAATTCTTCGGCGCGAAGCCGCAGTTGGTGCTGAAGTCCGGCTTCCCCGCGTACGGCGTCGTCGGCGACCCGAACGCGGCCACCGACACCTGCGAACCCCTCGTGCTCGGGCCGCAGTTCGGCGCGTACGGCGCGACGCCCGCCGACATCTCCGTCGCGTTCGTCGCGCGCGCCGCCGTCGAGCAGGGCCGCGACTCGATGCCCACGCGGCGGCGCCGGGTCGCCGTCCGGGGCACCCGCGGGATCGGCCCCGCCGACCTGCGCCTGAACTCCCGCACCGGCACCGTCGACGTCGACCAGCGCTCCGGCCTGGTCACCCTGGACGGCGCCGCGCTGCGCTCCGAGCCCGCCGACTCCGTCTCCCTCAACCGCCTGTACTTCCTGTGAGGACCGCACCCATGAACGTCCGCATGCCCGCCGAGTGGGAGCCGCACGAGCGCACCTGGATGGCGTGGCCGGGGCCGAACCCCACCTTCAGTACGGAGGAGGAGCTCGGCGAGGCCCGCGCCGCCTGGGCCGCCGTGGCCCGTGCCGTGCGCCGCTTCGAGCCGGTGACCATGGTCGTCGGCACCGGCCAGAGCGCGTCCGCCCGCGCGCTCCTCGGTGACGGCTTCGAGCTGGTCGAGCGTGACCTGGACGACGCGTGGATGCGCGACATCGGGCCCACGTTCGTCCGTGACGGCGACCGGCTCGCCGCCGTGGACTGGGTGTTCAACGGCTGGGGCGCCCAGGAGTGGGCCCGCTGGGATCACGACGCGAAGATCGCCCGCCATGTCGCGGACCTCGCGGGCGCCCCCGTGCACTCCTCGCCGCTGGTCAACGAGGGCGGCGGCATCCACGTCGACGGCGAGGGCACCGTCCTGCTCACCGACACCGTGCAGCTCGGCCCCGAGCGCAACCCGGGCTGGACCAGGGAGCGGGTCGAGGCCGAGATCCACGCCCGGCTCGGCACCCGCAAGGCCCTCTGGCTGCCCCGCGGACTGACCGCCGACTACCCCGGCCACGGCTTCGGCACCCTCGGCCACGTCGACATCGTCGCCGCCTTCGCCGCCCCCGGCGTCGTCCTCGTGCACTCCCAACAGGACCCCGCCCACCCGGACTTCGAGGTCAGCCGCGAGGTCATCGGCGTACTCAAGGGGCGGACCGACGCCCGCGGCCGCACCCTGGAGATCGTCGAGGTGCCCGCGCCCACCGCACTCGCCGACGACGACGGCTGGGTCGACCACTCGTACATCAACCACTACCTGTGCAACGGCGGCGTCGTGCTGTGCTCCTTCGACGACCCGCACGACGAGCTGGCCGCGGGCATCTTCCGGCGGCTGTTCCCCCAGCGGACCGTCACCCTCGTCGACGCCCGTACGATCTTTGCCGGGGGTGGTGGCATCCACTGCATCACCCAGCAGCAGCCGAAGATCTAGCAGCCGGAGTACGACGTGGCCGAAGCGCGCGCCCAGCGAAGCGCACGCAAGAACGCGCCCCCGCGAGAAGACGTCCTCGCGACGGCCATGGAGATGATCGCCGAGCACGGCCTGGAACAGCTCACCATGGCCGCGCTCGGCCGCGAGGTCGGCATGAGCAGCGGCCACCTCCTGTACTACTTCGGCTCCAAGGACGAGCTGCTCCTGCGCACCCTGGAGTGGAGCGAGGGGCGGCTCGGCGCCGAGCGGAGCCGCCTCCTGGCCCGGCCGGAACCGGCGCGCGCCCGCCTGGAGGCGTACGTCGAGCTGTACGTCCCCGACGGGCACCGCGACCCGCACTGGATCCTCTGGCTGGAGGTCTGGAACCGCTCCCTGAACGCCGACGAGCAGGGCCGCGACCGGCAGGCCGCCATCGAGGGTGCCTGGCACCGCGACCTGGTGGCGCTGCTCGCCGAGGGCGTCTCGCGCGGGGAGTTCCGGGCCGTGGACGCCGACCGGTTCGCGGCCCGCCTTCGGGCGCTGCTCGACGGGTTCTCCATCCATGTGGCGATCGGCCTGCGCGGCACCGGACGGGACCAAGTCCTCGCGCACACAAGGGAGTTCCTGGACGAAGCGCTCGGCGCGGACGCGTAGGGGTCCGTCCAGGTTGTACGCAATCCTGCGGATTGCGGGGCCGCTCCGGGTGCGCTTGTATCCGCAGGGGCCTTCGGCGCCGGGCCGGGGGCGGGCAGGTCTTGGGGGATTCATGGTCACTGTCAGACGTGTGTCGTTAAGTGCCTTACTGGTAGCGGCAGTCGGGATCACCGCGCTGCCGACCACGGCCCACGCGGCCGAGGTGTCCGCCGCTCCGTCCGCGCGGCAGGCGCCCCGCGTCGAGCGGGTCAGCGTCGCCGCCGACGGCACCGAGGCCAACGGCGCCTCAGGTGCCGCGACCGTCACGACCGACGGCGGCCACGCCGCCTTCAGCAGCGGCGCCACCAACCTCACGCCCGACACCGCGCCACGGCCGCAGAGCTCCGCCCACGTCCGCGACGGCGACTCCCGCGCGGTCAGCAGGATCAAGAACAGCCTGACCGCCCCCGACATCAGCGACGACGGCCGCTACGCCACGTACCTCGACTGGGGCTCGCACACCACGGCCGCCTTCGTGGTGGACCTGACGACGGGGGAGAAGCGCCGGGTCGACGCCAAGGGCTTCAAGGAGGGCTCCGGCGATTCGGTGATCAGCGCCGACGGCCGCTACGTCGCGTACGTCCTGCGGCCGCAGCACCCCGCCGATCCCTACCGGATCGAGGTCTACGACTGGCAGACCGACACCCGCGAGGCAGTCAGCGACGGCCCGCCCGACGCCGCCCGCGACATGGCCAACCCGTCCATCAGCGCCGACGGCCGCTACGTGGCCTACGAGGACGCGGGCACCAAGCAGGTCTTCGTCCGAGACCGCGAGACCGGCGGCCTCAAGCGCGCCGACGACGGCACCGCCTCCACCCTCGTGGAGATCAGCGGCAACGGCCGCACGGTGGTGCTGAACTCCGCGAACGGCGCCTACGTACGCGACCTGCGCACCGGCAAGGTCAAGCACTTCCCCGGCACCTCGGCCAAGGCCGTCGGCCCGGACGGCCGCCACCTCCTCTACAGCGACGACGCGTCGACGCTGCGCCTGCGCGACCTGCGCACCGGCCGCGTCGACGTCGTCGGGACGGGCTCGGCCGTGCCCGGCGCGGTGGGCGCCAAGGGCCGCACCGTCGTCTACTCGTCGGCGGAGACGGATGTGGTGCCCGGTGACACGAACGGCGTGACGGATGTCTTCCAGTGGTCGCGCCGATGACGCGGACGCCCCGGACTCGAGGGTGGGCGTTCGGCTCAAGGGCCTTGTGGGCGGCGGCACTTGGTATCGCACTGAGTGGTGCGACGCTGACCGCGACGGCCACCGCGGACACCGCCGTACGTGACACCGCCGACGCCCGCACCCCGCGCACCGAACGCATCAGCACCGCCGCCGACGGCATCCAGCTCGACGGCCCCTCCACGGACGGGGCGCTCAGCGGCGACGGCCGCCACGCCGCCTTCCTCACCCGCGCACCCGCCCTCGGCTGCGACCAGTACGAGCACTGCCTGAAGCTCAAGGACCTCCGCACGGGCGCCCTGACCGGCATCGACCTCGGCAGCGGCCACCTCTACGGCACCCCGCTCCTGAGCTCCGACGGCAGCCGCGTGGCCTTCACCGCGAACAAACGCTTCGCCGCGCCCTACCTCCATGACCGTGCTACGGGAACCAGCACCCGGCTGTGGCCCGCCGACCCGCCGGGCTCGAACGAACTCGGCGCCGTGCAGGCGATCAGCCCCGACGGCACCCGCGTCGCGTACACCATCGGCAATCGCAACGGCAATCAGAACTTCCGGCTGCTGTACGTCCGCGACACCGCGACCGGCACGGACGAGCTGATCTCGGGGCCCGAGGAGGGCCAGAAGGGCGGCGCGTCCGTGGCCGACGACGGCTCGCGCGTCGCGTACCAGATCGGCGGCTACAGCGAGGGCCCCGAGGACCGGGCCGACGTCTTCCTCAAGGAGCCGGGCACCGGTGCGCGCACCCAGCTCGACACCGGCCTCGGCACCGCTGAACTGGTCCGGCTCAGTAACGACGGCCGCCGCGTCCTGTTCAACGCACGGGGCGGACTCTATGTACACACCGTCCACACCGTCCACACCGTGCGCACCGGCACCACCGAACGCGTCGCGGACGGCCGCGCGGTGTCGGCCACGCCCGACGGCCGCCACGCCGTCCTCACCGGCGCCGACGGTCTCCGCGTACTCGACCTGCGCACGGGCCGCGGCACGGACATCGGCCCGGCGGACGCACGGGCCGCGCGCGGCTCGGTGTCCGACAACGGCCGTGCCGTCACGTTCAGTTCGGCGTCCGCCGACTTGGTGCCGGACGACACCAACGGCGCCACCGACGTGTTCGTACGGCACACGAAGTGAACGGGGGGCATGGGTGAAGGGCGCAAGGACCTTACAGGGTACGGCAGTTGCTCTGGCGGTCGGCGTTGCGACGCTGTCGGCCACGGCGTCCGCCGACACGCAGGCTCGGGGGCCGAGCACGGAGCGGGTGAGCCTCGCGGGCGACGGGTCGCAGCTCGACGGGCCCTCGCGCGAGGCGGCGATCAGCGGCGACGGCCGCCACGTCGCCTTCGCCACCAAGGCGCAAGAGCTGCGGTGCCACCAGAACACGTACACCTGTCTCGCCCTGAAGGACCGGGTCACGGGCAAGCTGACGCTGATCCCGAACGGCGGCGACTCCTCCTGGGGGACGCCACTGCTCAGCCACGACGGCCGCTACGTCGGCCACACGGCGGGCACCAAGTCCCCGTCGCCGATGCTGTACGACCGTGAGACGGGCGAGAACGTGAACGTGGGGGCGCCGGGGAACGGCACCGGCCTGCTCCGCGCCGTCACGTCCGACGGCGGCCAGGTCGCCTACACCTCGGGGGACCGCTTCCACCCCGCCCAGCGACTGTTCGTACGGAACATGGCCACCGGTGCCAACGAGCCGATCGACGGCGCGGACGACGGCGGCGACTTGATCGGCGCTGCCTCCCTGAGCGCCGACGGCCGCCTCCTCGCCTACCAGAAGCGGTCCGAGGACGGCGGCGACATCGTCGTACGCGACCGCGCCACCGGCGAGACGGCGCAGGCCGACGGGGGACTCGGCGCCGCCGGGTTCGTGAAGGTGAGCGAGAACGGCCGCACCGTGCTCTTCGTCGCCGAGGACAGCACCTACGTGTACGACGTGGGCAGGGCGACGGCCCGCAAGGTCGCCGAGAAGCCCGCCGGGTCCGCGAGCCCGGACGCCCGGTACGCGGTTCTGGCCGAGGACGACGACGGAACCGCGCTCACCCTGCTCGACGTGCGCACCGGAAGGCGCACGCCCGTCGGCCCCGGCGGGGTCGAGCCGGGCGCCGTCACCGCGCACGGCCGCCAGGTCGTGTTCGCCTCGGACGCCACCGACCTGGTGCCGGGTGACACCAACGCACGGACCGACGTCTTCGTACGCCGTATCCGCTGACCGGCGCGGGGGAGCGCACACGGACGGCACACAAGGAGCACTCACCGCGGTGTGGACCACCAGGGGGAACCAAGAGCCGTGTTCCGTCCGTGTACCCGCGTGAACCGGCCACGGGCAGCGCGCGGTTGATCAGCCGGCGACGTACAACCAGCAACAGCCGGCAACAGTCCTACCGGACACGGCAACTCATCTCTCGGGGGAACCACCCATGCGTCTCACCACCCGCGCGGCCCTGGCCGCCGCGCTCGTCACCGCCGTCACGGGAGCCGTGCTCCCGGCCGCGGCGGCCGCCGACACCCGCGCCCCCGCTCCCCGCACGGAGCGGGTGAGCGTCGCCGGCGACGGCGCCCAGGCCGAAGGGCCGTCCGACGCCACGGACATCAGCGCCGACGGCCGGTACGTCGTCTTCGCGTCCGAGGCCGCCAACCTGGTGCCGGGCGACACCAACGGCCAGACCGACATCTACCTGCGCGACCTGCGCACCAAGAAGGTCGAGCGCATCAGCCTCCAGGACTCCGGCGAGCAGTACACCTCGCACGCCGGAGACCCGTCGATCAGCGCGGACGGGCGGTACGTCACCTACTCCGCGCAGGTCGACAAGCCCGGCGGCCTCTACAGCGGCACGTTCCTGAAGGACCGCAAGACCGGCCGCACCGAGATCGTCAGCCTCTCCGACGACGACAAGCCGGTCTTCGGGGACTACGTCGTCGGCGCCGAGGTCAGCGCCAGCGGCCGGTACGTCGCCTTCGTCTCGGAGCTGAAGGAGCACGGCGACGGCGGCGGCGACGGCATGTGGACCGGCATCTACCTGCGCGACCGCAAGGCGGGCAGCACCCGTCTGGTCAGCGAGATCGTCACCGGCCAGCCCACGTGGATCATCGGCGGGCTCTCCCTGAGCGCCGACGGCCGCCACGTCGGCTACGGCCTCGGCCAGGTCCGTCCTGGCCTGGGGGGAAGGACGTACACGTACGACGCGACGACCGGCAGGACGAAGCGCATCGACCTCTCGCCCACCGGCGCGGACCTGCGCATCGGCGTGCCCTCGCTGAGCAAGGACGGGCGGTACGCGGCCTTCGACACCGCCGAGGCGCTGGTGCCCGCCGACACCAACGGCAAGAGCGACATCTACCGCCTCGACACCCGCACCGGCGCCTACAAGAAGGTCACGCAGAAAGCGGGCGGCGGCCAGACCGGCGACGACTCCTACCAGCCCGACATCAGCCCCGACGGCCGCCACGTCGCCTTCATCTCCTCGGCGTCCGGCCTCACCGCGGGCGACCCCGCCAAGGGCCCGCTGTACGTACGGGACCTGAAGACGGGCAAGACGCGGCGCGTCAACGTGCCCCAGGGCGGCGGCGAGAGCGAGGACCAGGGCTGGCCGGCGTACGCCCTGAGCGCGGACGCCAAGACGTTCACGTTCACCTCGGACGCGACGAACCTGGTCCCGGGCGACACGAACACGGCGCGGGACGTCTTCGTACGGCGCAACGTGAGCTGAGCAGCACCACGTGAGCGGAGCACGCCACCGCGTGAGCCGGGCCGTCTGTCCGGGCCCGACCGCATCGTGAGACAGGGAGGCGGGTGCCACGAGAGCTGTGGCACTCTGCCTCCCATGCTCGTGTTCGCCATGATTATTGGCAGCAAGCGCGCCGGTCCGCAGTGACCGCCCCGGTACTCATCACGTACAGGCGGACACCGTCGTCCTCGACCCGCGCGCAGACCTCTCGCACCCGCGAGGGGTCTTTTCGTTTTCCGGCCCACCCACAGCCGGGAAAAGGAGCGCGAGGGATCATGGGGGTGGTGGAGCCGGTCATTCCGGTAGACCGACATCCGACACAGGAGCCAGACAGCATGACGGAAACCAGCAAGCCCGACGATTCATCCCCTGTGCCCGGCAATGTGGCCGACGATTCCTTCCAGGTGGACGACTCCTTCCACGTGTTCGACACGACGCTGCGCGACGGCGCGCAGCGCGAGGGCATCAACCTGACCGTCGCGGACAAGCTGACCATCGCCCGGCATCTGGACGACTTCGGCGTGGGCTTCATCGAAGGCGGCTGGCCCGGCGCCAACCCGCGCGACACCGAGTTCTTCGCCCGCGCGCAGGCGGAGATCACGTTCAAGAACGCCCAGCTCGTCGCGTTCGGCGCGACCCGCCGCCCCGGCGCCAAGGCCGCAGACGACCCGCAGGTCAACGCGCTGCTCGCGTCCGGCGCCCCGGTGATCACGCTGGTCGCCAAGTCGCACGACCGGCACGTCGAGCTGGCCCTGCGCACCACCCTCGACGAGAACGTCGAGATGGTCCGCGACACCGTCTCCTACCTGCGCTCCCAGGGCCGCCGCGTGTTCGTCGACTGCGAGCACTTCTTCGACGGCTACCGCGCCAACCCCGAGTACGCGAAGGCGGTCGTGCGGGCCGCCGCCGACGCGGGCGCCGACGTCGTCGTGCTCTGCGACACCAACGGCGGCATGCTCCCCGCCCAGGTCCAGGCCGTCGTCGCCACCGTCGCCGCCGACACCGGCGCCCGGCTCGGCATCCACGCGCAGGACGACACCGGCTGCGCCGTCGCCAACACCCTCGCGGCCGTCGACGCGGGCGCCACGCACGTGCAGTGCACCGCCAACGGCTACGGCGAACGCGTCGGCAACGCCAACCTGTTCCCGGTCGTCGCCGCGCTGGAGCTGAAGTACGGCAAGCGGGTCCTGCCCGACGGCGCGCTGCGCGAGATGACCCGCGTCTCGCACGCCATCGCCGAGGTCGTGAACCTCACCCCCGCCACCCACCAGCCCTACGTCGGCGTCTCCGCGTTCGCCCACAAGGCGGGCCTGCACGCCTCCGCGATCAAGGTCGACCCCGACCTGTACCAGCACATCGACCCCGAACTCGTCGGCAACCGCATCCGCATGCTGGTCTCCGACATGGCGGGCCGCGCCTCCATCGAGCTCAAGGGCAAGGAGCTCGGCGTCGACCTCGGCGACGACCGCGAACTGATCGGCCGCGTCGTCGAGCGGGTCAAGGAACGCGAACTCCAGGGCTACACCTACGAAGCCGCCGACGCCTCCTTCGAACTCCTGCTGCGCGAGGAACTGCGCGGCCCGGAAGGCGGCAAGACCCCACGCCGCTACTTCCGCACCGAGTCCTGGCGCGCCATCACCGAGGACCGCCCCGACGGCACGCACGCCAACGAGGCCACGGTGAAGGTGTGGGCCAAGGGCGAGCGGATCGTGGCGACCGCGGAGGGCAACGGCCCGGTCCACGCCCTCGACCGGGCGCTGCGCGTGGGCCTGGAGCGGATCTACCCCCAGCTCGCCAAGCTGGAGCTGGTGGACTACAAGGTCCGCATCCTGGAGGGCAAGCACGGCACGTCCTCCACGACCCGGGTGCTGATCTCCACCACGGACGGCGACGGCGAGTGGTCCACGGTCGGCGTCGCGGAGAACGTCATCGCCGCGTCGTGGCAGGCCCTGGAGGACGCGGTCACCTACGGCCTGCTGCGCGCCGGGGTCGAGCCGGCGGAATAGCCCGACCCCGGCACGCCGGACGTCAGCTCTTCCGGACGTCAGCTCTTCCAGGTGAACGTCGCCGACGTCTTGCCCGGCAGCGAGTAAGTCGCGTGCTGCCCGCCCCAGTTGACGGTGACCGTCTTCGCCGATGCGGAGTCGTTGTAGGCGATCAGTGCCTTCGTGCCGTCCGTGTTACGCCAGGCCACGTTCGGCACGTCCGAACTGGCGGTGGAGGCGACGCGGGCGGCACCCGGCTGCACGAACTTCGTCAGGTGCCCCATCGTGTAGTACTCGATGGTGTAATCGACCTGCCCGTGCCGCCCGTCGCCGTTGTGCACGGTGATCAGCCCGTCGCAGGTGCCGCAGCCGCCGTTGTGCGGACCGCGGTTCTGGTCCACGGCAAGCGACCACTTCGTCACCGACTTCGCCCAGTTCCGGGTGTAGTCGATGATGTTCATCATGTCCTCCCGCTGCTGATTGCCGATCCAGGTGCCGCCCGAGTGCTCGGTCTGGAAGGCGTCCAGCTGCGGATACTTGTTGTGGATCTCGGTCTGCTTCTGCACGTTGCCGCCGTAGCCGTGCCAGGCGATCCCGCCGAAGTTGGGGTGCGAGCGCACGGCGGCGTCGTCGACGGTCTGGGCGGCGTACGCGTCGTAGGTGTCCCAGTTCCAGTCGTGCGCGAGGACCTTGGTGGGCAGGCCCGCGCCCGCGAGCTTCGGAAGCAGCTCGTTCTTCGTGAAGTACGCGAGCCCGTTGCCGTTCCAGCTCATCGACGGGTAGCCGTTGCAGCAGGTCGGCTCGTTCTGCGCGGTGACGTAGTCGACGGGCACGCCGTTGTCGCGCCAGGCCTGGAGGTACTTCACGAAGTACCGGGCGTACGTCCCGTAGTGCTCCGCCTTCAGCCAGCCGCCGTTGAGCTGCCCGTTGTCCTTCATCCAGGCCGGGGCCGTCCAGGGTGAGGCGACGGTCGTCAGCTTCGGGTTGAGCTGCTTGGCCTGCTTGGTGAGCGGCAGCACGTCCTGGAGGTCGTGCGCGATCGAGAAGCGGGCGAGGTTCGGGTCGGTCTGCCCGGCGGGCATGTCGTCGTAGGTGTAGCCGAAGCGGGCCAGGTCGGAGCCGCCCATGGGATTGCGGATGTAGGAGAGCCCGATCCCCTCGGTCGGCGAGAACAGCTTGCGCATCGTCTCGTCGCGCTTGGCCTGGGTGAGCGCTCCGCTGCCGTCCATCAGCCAGGCCGCGGTGTCCGTGAAGGAGGCGCCGCCGCCGGTGAAGGTCTGGAAGCGGGAGTTCTCGTCGACGGTGATGTTCGTGCCGCCACCGCCCGTGCCGGGCTGGAAATTGACCGGGGTCTGCGGCTGCAGCCCCCGGGTGACATGGCGGCCGCCGCTGTCGTCCGTCGTGGTGAGCCAGATGGAGACCTGCTCGCCGGCCGCCTGCGCGGGGGTGGCGCCGAGGCCGGTGAGCCCGGCGGTGGTGAGGATTCCGGCGGCCAGGAAGCGGGTGATCCGGGTGGGCCCATAGGGGGAGGGGGTGGGTCTGCGCATGGGACGTTCGCCGCCCTTCGTGGGGTCGGGTCGGAGAGCCATGGCGAGTGTCATGGCTACGTCATGCCTTAGTTCAAGGCGTGAGTTAACTGCCGCCCCAAGGACCCGTCAAGACTTCAGGAGCCGAACGCGGAAAACGCTTTCGGGGGCGCGGGTGCGGAACGCTTTCGGTGACCACCGGAGGGAACGTTTCGGCCGCGGAGGAGTTAGCGTGAAGTATGAGGCCCACCAGGCAGGCGGCGTCGCGGCTGACCCTGATCCTGTCCGGACTGCTCCTGGCCCTCGGCGCCACGCTCACGGCGGCGCCCGGAGCCCAGGCCGCGACGGACGTCCAGGCGGTGGCGGACGCCTTGAAGAAGAATCCGGTGTACGTCGACGACGCGGCGTCCGCGCAGCTCTCCGCGGCGGACGCGAACGCCCTCGCCGACAAGATCAAGAAGGCCGACAAGCCGGTGTTCGTGGCGGTACTCCCCGCCTCCTTCCCCGGCCGCGACGACCTCTTCCAAGACCTGCGCACCGCGACCGGCGTCACCGGTCTGTACGCCGTCCGCCTGGGCGACCGCTTCGACACGAGGGCGGACGCCTCGGTGCTCTCCAGGAACGCCGCCTCCAACCTCTCCTCGCTCGTCCAGGGCGAGGACGCGAAGTCCCAGCTCAACGACTTCGTCGACCAGGCGCTCCCGCAGACCTCCGGGTCGGCCCCCGCCTCCTGGGGCGGATCCGCTAGCGATGACGGCGGGGCGCCCGTCGGGGCGCTGATCGGGCTCGGCGCGGTGGTGGTCGCGGGCGGTGCCGGCGCCTACGCGATCGCCCGCAGCAAGCGCCGCAAGCACGAGGACGAGCAGCGCGCGGCCCTGGAGAAGCTGCGCGTCGTGGTCGACGAGGACATCACCGCCTTCGGCGAGGAGCTGGACCGGCTCGACTTCCACCCGGCGGAGGCCGGCGCGGACGACGCCATGCGCGCGGACTACGAACGCTCCCTCGACGCCTACGAGAAGGCGAAGTCCTTCATGGCGTCGGCGGAGCGGCCCGAGCAGGTGCGGGCGGTCACGCAGGCCCTGGAGGACGGCCGGTTCTCGCTGACGCTGCTCGCCGCCCGCCGCGAGGGGCGCCCGCTGCCCGAGCGCCGGGCCCCCTGCTTCTTCGACCCGCGGCACGGCCCTTCCGTGAAGGACGCGGAGTGGACGCCCGCCGAGGGCGCGCCCCGCGAGGTGCCCGTGTGCGCGGCGGACGCCGTGCGTCTGGCCGACGGCGCCGACCCGATGGCCCGCACCGTCGTCACCGACTCCGGCGAGCGACGGCCCTACTGGGAGGCCGGTCCCGCGTACGGCCCCTGGGCGGGCGGCTACTTCGGCGGCGGCCTGCTGCCGGGCCTCCTGGTCGGCACGATGCTCGGCACGATGATGGCGAGCCCGGCGTACGCCGCCGGTTACGGCTCCGGGTACGGCGACTTCGGCGCGGGCGCCGGCTACGAGGGCGGCGACGTGTCCGGGGCGGACTTCTCCTCCGGGGACTTCGGGGGCGGGGACTTCGGAGGCGGCGGATTCGGGGGTGGGGGCGACTTCGGGGGCGGGTTCTGAGGGCCTTCGGCTGATCCGGGCCGGCGTTCAAGCGGCCGGTGGCCTGCGGGAGGGGAGTTCCCAGCGGCCCGAGTGGCCCGGCGGCAGGCCCAAGTCGTCGCGTACGGCCGCGTAGTAGCCCTCCCGGGCGATCCGCTGGCGGACGAGGAGCTCCGCCCACGCCTCCGGGTCGTGCGCGCCCGTGCGCAGGAAGCGTTCCATCTCGATCACCACGACCACCCACACCCGCGCCTTCGCCACCACCGGTACGGCGCCGAGCAGCAGCAGCGCCTCCCCGGCGGGGTCGCGCGCGTCGGCGGCCTCGGCCAGGTGGGGCTCGGCGTCCGTGGCGGACAGGGGGTGGGGATGCGGGTCGTTGCCCTGGTGGGCGGCGATCCGGTAGGTCAGCGTGACGGTCTGCTTGAGCACGCGCGCGTACTCGGTGTAGACCGCCAGTCGCCGTTCCTCCCAGCGTGACTCGCGCTCCCGGCGGAAGCGCACGCGCTCGCCGCGCATGACGGCGACGTACGACCCCATGGCACCGATGACCACGCCTATGAGGGCAGGCAGTTGCGACATGAACTCGGACACCGGCGAACGGTATCCGACCCCGTGTCGTGCCTGCCCGGAGAGGCGTTCTGTCTGACGTTCCGTCAGGCGGTGCGTCAGGCGGCGTTCTTGATGGCCGAGATGTCGAAGTTGAGCTTGATCTTGTCGGAGACGAGGACGCCGCCGGTCTCCAGGGCCGCGTTCCACGTCAGGCCCCACTCCGAGCGCAGGATCTCCGCCTTGCCCTCGAAGCCGACGCGCTCGTTGCCGAACGGGTCCTTCGCGGCGCCGTTGAACTCCAGGTCGATGGTCAGCGGCTTGGTGGTGCCGAGGATCGTGAGGTCGCCGGTGATGCGGTAGTCCTCGCCGCCCAGCGCCTCGGCCTTGGTGGAGCGGAAGGTCATCTGCGGGAACTCGTCGGTCTTGAAGAAGTCCGCGCTCTTGAGGTGGCCGTCGCGGTCCGCGTTGCCCGTGTCGATGCTGTCCATCGTGATGTCGAGGGAGGCCGTCGACGCGGACGGGTCGGCGCCGTCCAGGTGCAGGGCGCCGGTGAACTCCTGGAAGGAACCCTTGACGTTGGTGACCATCGCGTGCCGGGCCACGAAGCCGATCGCCGTGTGCGCGGGATCCAGCGTGTACTCACCGGTCAGCGCGGCGAGCTCCGGGGCGGGCGCGGCTGCGGTGTTGGTGTCGTCCTTGCGGCTGAAGATTCCCATGACCTGCTCCTGAGTTTGTCGGGGTCGAAAGTTGTTTAGCTTTCAACGAGATTGACTGTAGCGCTGTTCTGTTCAATCTTCAACATAAAGCGGGGCGTGTCGAGGCGATTACGCGTCGCGTGTGAACGGGTGGGGCCGCATGGGTCAGTTCCGGCCGCCGGATCTGACGGATGGTGGCGCTATGTATGGCGCCACGGGCGCGGGTGGCCGAAGTCGCTGAAGAGGGCGTTTCGGTGATTTTGGGCCGTTAAGAACTTGCTATGGCGCCATTGTGATGCCATAGTGATGCCATGAATCTCACGCCGTATGTCGACCAACTCCGGCAGGAGCTCGCGGTCGCCGCAGAGGCCGGTGGTGAGGATGCTCGCGCGATCGCCGAGCGTCTGATCGCGCCGCTCGAGTCGGCCACCCGGCTCACGATGCTGAACGTGCTGTCCGCGGCCATGGACGAGATTACCCGAGACCTGGCCCCCGGCTCCGTCGACGTGCGCCTGCGTGGCGGCGACCCGGACTTCGTGGTGACGCCCGCGCCGACCGCCGAGGGCTTCGAAGTGCCGCCCATGGACGTGCGGTTGGCCCGGCCCGTGCCCGCCCCGGCCCCCGCGTCCGTGCCGGAGCCGGAGGAGGGCGGCACGGCCCGGATCAACCTCCGGCTCCCGATGCACCTCAAGGCCCAGGCCGAGGAGGCCGCGGCCGCCGAGAGCCTGTCGGTCAACGCCTGGCTGGTCCGCACCGTCGCCGACGCCCTCAAGCAGGGCGACGCGAGCCGCCAGCCCGCGTCCCCCGGGACCCAGGGCTCGGGCAACAGCTATACGGGATGGGCGCGTTAGCCACCCGCGGCTCCCGGTGGAGGGGGCCGGCGCGATCGGACGACCCATCAGGATGAGGAAAGCCCCATGCCAACCTTCGACACCGCCAAGCCCGTCTACGCCTCGGTGATCCTGGAGGTCGGGTCGCTGCGGATCACGGCGTCCGACCGCGCCGACACCGTCGTCGACGTGCGCCCCACCACCGATTCGCGCCAGGCCGACGTGCGGGCCGCCGAGCAGACCCGGGTCGAGTACGCGAGCGGGCGGCTCCTGGTGAAGGGGCCCAAGGACCGTTCGCTGTTCGGCAAGGGCTCGTCCGTCGACGTGGAGATCGCGCTGCCGGAGGGCTCCCACCTCCAAGTGACCACCTCCATGGCCGACTTCACCACCACGGGCCGCCTCGGTGAGTGCGAGGTGAAGACCTCGGCCGGGGACCTCCGGGTCGAGTGGGCGGGCTCGGTGCGCCTGCACACCGGGTACGGCCAGGTCCTGGTCGACCGCGTGGAGGGCCCGGCCGACGTCACCACCGCGTCCGGCGCGGTGCGGCTCGGCACGGTCGGAGGCTCCGCCGTCATCAAGAACTCCAACGGCCCGACCGACGTCGACGAGGTCACCGGCGACCTCCGCGTGAAGGCGTCCAACGGCATCATCTCCATCGGCCGCGCGCACGCCGACGTCAGCGTCAGGACGGCCAACGGCGCCATCCGGGTCGCCGAGGTCGCGCGCGGCAGCGTCGTCCTGGAGACCGGCATGGGCCGGCTCGACATCGGCGTCCGCGAGGGCACCGCCGCCTGGCTCGACGTCCGGACCAAGGTGGGCGCCGTCCGCCAGTCCGTCGGCTCCTCCGAAGGGCCCGGCGACTCCGGCGAGACGGTGCAGGTGCGCGGGCGCACCGGGTCCGGGGACATCCAGATCCACCGGGCGTGAGGGGGTCTCCGCCCCGCTTCCGCCGGGCCCCCGTGGCGGGCGTACGGACGGCGGCAGGCGCGGCGCCCAGGTGCCGCGGACGGCCCGGGACGGCCTCGGGAGCGAGCCGGGGAGAGGCCCGGAAGCGGGCAGGAAGCGGTGCTGAAAGGTGCCGCGAGGCCTCCGAAGGCACCCACGAGCACCCCTCCCGGCCGCCCCGCCGGTTGTCGGGCCCCGCCAATTCAGCGAATGGTCAGCTCGTGGCGGTATCCTCCGTCGCCCGCGTCGGCACACGTGCGGGACCACGAGGTCCGGCCGGGCATCCTGCGATGACCGCCGGGGCACGTAAGCTGCTCCGGCGCGATGCCCCCGGCGACACCCGCCCGAGCCGCCGATGTGAGCCGAGTCTCATCCGGGCCGCTTGTGGAATCCCTACAGCCGAATGGGCCTCTGAGCAGTCACTTCGGCTGCACTCCGGCACGCTTCTGTCCGGGGGTGCCAGGAAAACGGTCCGGAGACTGTGCAGAGTCGACGGTCCTTTTCCCCTCGGGTCCTTCGTAAGGTCGAGAGCATGACCGTTTTGGACGAAGCTGGATCTTCGGCGGGGGAGCCCACCGACGCGCGGGGCCGAGTGGCCGAATTGGCCGAGATCCGTGCGCAGGCGCTGGCGGGACCCAGTGAGAAGGCGACCGAGGCGCAGCACGCCAAGGGCAAGCTGACCGCGCGCGAGCGGATCGGGCTCCTTCTCGACGAGGGTTCGTTCCAGGAGGTCGAGCAGCTGCGCCGGCACCGCGCCACCGGCTTCGGCCTGGAGGCGAAGAAGCCGTACACGGACGGTGTCATCACCGGCTGGGGCACCGTCGAGGGCCGCACGGTCTTCGTGTACGCCCACGACTTCCGCATCTTCGGAGGCGCCCTCGGCGAGGCGCACGCCACGAAGATCCACAAGATCATGGACATGGCGATCGCGGCCGGTGCGCCGCTCGTCTCCCTCAACGACGGCGCGGGCGCCCGTATCCAGGAGGGCGTCTCCGCCCTCGCCGGCTACGGCGGCATCTTCCAGCGCAACACCAAGGCGTCCGGCGTCATCCCGCAGATCAGCGTGATGCTCGGCCCGTGCGCGGGCGGCGCGGCCTACAGCCCGGCGCTCACCGACTTCGTCTTCATGGTCCGCGAGACCTCGCAGATGTTCATCACCGGACCGGACGTGGTGCGCGCGGTGACCGGCGAGGAGATCTCCCAGAACGGCCTCGGCGGCGCGGACGTGCACGCCGAGACCTCGGGCGTCTGCCACTTCGCGTACGACGACGAGGAGACCTGCCTCGCCGAGGTCCGCTACCTCATCGCGATGCTCCCCTCGAACAACCGCGAGAACCCGCCGGTGGCCGCCTCCGACGACCCCGCCGAGCGCCGCGGCGACGTCCTCCTCGACCTGGTCCCCGCGGACGGCAACCGTCCGTACGACATGACGAAGGTCATCGAGGAACTCGTCGACGACGGCGACTACTTGGAGGTCCACGAGCGCTGGGCGCGCAACATCATCTGCGCCCTCGCCCGCCTGGACGGCCAGGTCGTCGGCATCGTCGCCAACCAGCCGCAGTCCCTCGCGGGCGTCCTGGACATCGAGGCCTCCGAGAAGGCGGCCCGCTTCGTCCAGATGTGCGACGCCTTCAACATCCCGATCGTGACCCTCCTCGACGTACCGGGCTTCCTGCCCGGCGTCGACCAGGAGCACGGCGGCATCATCCGCCACGGCGCCAAGCTGCTCTACGCGTACTGCAACGCGACCGTGCCCCGCATCTCCCTGATCCTGCGCAAGGCCTACGGCGGCGCCTACATCGTCATGGACAGCCAGTCCATCGGCGCGGACCTGACGTACGCCTGGCCGACGAACGAGATCGCCGTGATGGGCGCCGAGGGCGCCGCCAACGTCATCTTCCGCCGCCAGATCGCCTCCGCCGAGGACCCCGAGGCCATGCGCGCCCGCATGGTCAAGGAGTACAAGGCCGAGCTGATGCACCCCTACTACGCCGCCGAGCGCGGCCTCGTGGACGACGTGATCGACCCGGCCGAGACCCGCGCCGTGCTGATCAGCTCGCTGGCCATGCTGCGCAACAAGCACGCCGACCTGCCCTCGCGCAAGCACGGCAACCCGCCGCAGTAGCCGGCGCACCCCTGAACTTCCCTGTCCCGCCTTGCAGTACCCACAAGGAGAACGCTGCACATGACTACTCCCGACATCCGCGTCGAGAAGGGCCACGCCGAGCCCGAGGAGGTCGCGGCCCTCACCGCCATCCTCATCGCCCGTGCCGCCGCTCAGCCCGCGGCCCCCGCCCGCCGCGGCCGCGACAAGGCCGGCTGGCGCCGCCTGGAGCGCACCCCCGGCTTCCGCGCCCCGCACAGCTGGCAGGGCTAGCCACCACGGCCCTCAGCGGCCCCCTGAACGCGTCTGGGCCCCGTACTCCTCGGAGTACGGGGCCCTCGTGCGTGGGGAAGTACCTAGCGCAGTCGCGCCATCAGCGCGTGCTCGACCAGAGTGATCAGCGCGCTCTTCGCGTCCGCGCGGTGGCGGGCGTCGGTGGTGATGATGGGGGTGTCCGGGCCGATCTGCAGCGCCTCGCGGACCTCGTCGGGCGTGTACGGCTGATGGCCGTCGAAGCCGTTGAGGGCGATGACGAAGGGCAGGCCCGAGTTCTCGAAGTAGTCGACGGCGGGGAAGCAGTCGGCGAGCCGCCTCGTGTCGACAAGGACGACCGCGCCGATGGCGCCACGGACCAGGTCGTCCCACATGAACCAGAACCGGTCCTGGCCGGGCGTGCCGAACAGGTACAGGATCAGGTCCTGGTCCAGGGTGATGCGGCCGAAGTCCATGGCGACGGTGGTCGTCGTCTTGTCTCCGGTGTGGGTGAGGTCGTCGATGCCCGCGGACGCGGACGTCATCACGGCCTCGGTGCGCAGCGGGTTGATCTCAGAGACCGCCCCGACGAACGTGGTCTTGCCCACGCCGAAGCCGCCCGCCACCACGATTTTCGCGCTGGTGGTGGAGCGGGCTGTTGCTCCGCCGCTAGAGCTTGCGAAGTCCACTGAGCACCCTTTCGAGCAGTGTCACGTCTGGCTGACCGCCGGCGGACTCGTCGCCGCCGGGCTGATGGATGGCGACAAGACCGGCCTCCGCCAGGTCGGCGACGAGGATCCGGGCAACGCCGAGGGGGATGGAGAGCAGGGCCGAGATCTCGGCCACCGATTTGATCTCGCGGCACAGGTTGCAGATGCGCTGGTGTTCCGGCAACTGCCCCTGCAGTTGATGCGGTTGTGCGGTGGTGTGCACCAGCGCCTCGATGGCGAGCTGGTAGCGGGGCCTGGTGCGGCCGCCCGTCATCGCGTACGGACGCACCAGTGGGTTGGACGCGGCCGGTGCGGGCGCCGGCTCCGGGGAGCGGCGTTGCGGCTGCACCGGCTGGATCCGGGGTGCGTAAGGCTGGTCGTACGGGCTGGGGCCGGGCGCCTGGGGGCCCGGCTGCCGGTACGGCGGCTGGCGGCGATGGCTGGGCGCGGAGGGGAAGTTGTACCGGTTCTGCGAACCGTCACCCTGGCCCTGGCCGTGGCCGGAAGGCCAGTTGGCCGAAGACGAACCGTCTGGGGGTGTTGCAGCCACGTACTCCTCCTCCGAAACTGTGCTCGGCACCATCACTGTGGAGCCGCGTCCCGAAACCTTACGGTGCCGGGACGCGAATACGCACCGTCTGTCTGTCAGTTGAGCAGGCTCCCCTGAAGCTCCGCGCGCAGGTCCGGAGTGAGAACTGTGCCCGCACGGTCGACGAGAAGTGCCATCTCGTACCCAATGAGACCGATGTCCGCCTCTGGGTGGGCGAGTACGGCCAGGGACGAACCGTCAGAGATGGACATGATGAAGAGAAATCCCCTCTCCATCTCCACAACGGTCTGGGTCACGGAGCCGCCCTCGAAGATCCGGGAGGCCCCGGCCGTGAGGGAGGTCAGACCCGACGCGACGGCCGCGAGCTGATCGGCTCGGTCGCGCGGGAAACCTTCGGACATCGCCAGAAGGAGTCCGTCGGCGGAGACCACCACGGTGTGGGACACCCCGGGGGTGTTGTCCACGAAGTTGGTGATCAACCAGTTCAGGTTCTGCGCCGCCTGGCTCATCGGGCTCACACTAACGCTCCTGGTTGTAGGTGCTATCAGGGCTGAAGCCCTGGCCATTCGTGTCACTGCCCGCGCTGCGGCCTCGCTGGACGCCGCGGCGCAGGTTGCTCAGCCTGCCCCGTACTTCCTCGGGGTCGCGGGAGACCTGGGGGCCGCCCTGCGGGGTCTGTTCCGCGGTGCCCTCGACCAGGTTGGCCTTGGGCACCCGCCGCGGCAGCCCGGACGAGGTGACCCCGCCCGCCTTCGGCTCCCGCAACTGCTCGGCGCGCTGCCAGCGGTCGTCGTTGGACGAACGCCAGCCGGGACCCTGCTGCTCGCCCTGCTGCGCTTCGCCCTGCAGACCGTCGTGGCTCTCGCCGTTCGGGCTCTCCTGGTGTGGCGCGGCGGGGGCGCTTCCGTTGCCGTTCGCGGCGGCGCTGCCACGGCGCGGAAGGCCCGCGTCGGTCAGCTGATGAGCGGCACTGGACGGACTCGACGGAGCCGACGGGGCCGGCGAGGCAGGTCCCGGACGGTCGAAGCCTACGCGGTCGTGCTCACCCGCGTCAGTCGCCGGAGCCGATTCCGCTTCGGGAGCGTAGCCGTCCTGGTACCCGTCCTGGTAACCGTCCCGCAAGGGCCAGTCGTCCTGGTGGGACCGCTCCGGGTAGGTGGCGAAGGGCTCCTGGACACCGCCCGTACGAGCGTCGTGGCCGGCGTGGCCGTCCTCCGATTCGGCGGCATAGGTGTCCTGGTAGCCGTCCTGCGTCGTGTAGTACGACTCGTCGTACGCCTGCCCGCCCTGGTCGTAGGTCGGCTGCTGGTCGTAGCCGCCCTGGCCCTGGTCGTAACCGGCCGCCTGCTGCCCGTCGTACGCGGCCTGCGCCGGGTCGTACGCCGTGTGCTGGTCGTCGTAACCGGTGTGCTGGGCGTGCTGCTCCTCGTAGCCGCCCTGCGGCTGCGCGTAGCCGGACTGCTGGTCGTAGCCGTCCTGCGCGCCGCCCTGGACCTCGTCGCGGAACAGCGGGCGCTCCGCGCCGTTCGGCTGGCCGGTGTGGGCCTGTGCCTCCAGGGCGGCCCTGCGCTCCTCGCGCATCAACGAGCGGCCGACCGGGTCGAGTTGACCGCCGGTCTCCTGGCCTTCGCCCTGGTAGCGGCTGTCGTCGAAGCCCAGCTCGGCGGCCGTGCGCAGCGGCTCGACCTCGGGGACCTGCTGCTCCGGGATGATCGAGGAGACCGTGAACTCGGAGTCGTGCGGCTGGTGGTCGCCACCGCCACCGTGGGTGATGTTGTCCGGCAGCATGACGAGCGAGGTGGTGCCCGCCTGCTCGCCGGAGGGGCGCAGCTGCACGCGGATGCCGTGCCGGTCGGACAGGCGGCCGACCACGAACAGGCCCATGCGCTGCGAGATCGCGGCGTCCACGGTCGGCGGGTTGGCCAGGCGGTGGTTGATGTCCGCGAAGTCCTCGGCGGTCAAGCCGATGCCCTTGTCGTGGATCTCGACCATCACGCGGCCGTCCGGAAGACGGGTCGCGGTGACCCTGACCTTGGTCTGCGGCGAGGAGAACGTCGTGGCGTTCTCCAGGAGCTCGGCGAGCAGGTGCACGAGGTCGGTCACGGCGAGCCCGTGGATCTCGGCCTCGGGGACGCCCGACAGCTCGACGCGCTCGTACTGCTCCACCTCGGAGGAGGCGGCGCGCAGCACGTCGACGAGCGGTACCGGCTGGTCCCAGCGGCGGCCCGGCTCCTCGCCGGAGAGCACCAGGAGGTTCTCGCCGTTGCGGCGCATGCGCGTCGCGAGGTGGTCCAGGCGGAACAGGGACTCCAGCTGGTCCGGGTCGGCCTCGTTGTTCTCCAGGTCGGTGATGAGGGTCAGCTGGCCCTCGATCAGCGACTGGTTGCGGCGCGAGAGGTTGGTGAAGATCGCGTTGATGTTGCCGCGCAGCAGGGCCTGCTCGGAGGCGAGCCGGACGGCCTCGCGGTGCACCTGGTCGAAGGCGCGGGCGACCTCGCCGATCTCGTCCGTGGAGGTGATCGGGATGGGCTGTACGCGGGTGTCCACGCGGCCCGGGTCGGTGCGCGAGAGCTGGTCGACGAGCATCGGCAGGCGCTGCTCGGCGATGCCGAAGGCGGCGGTGCGCAGGCTGCGCATCGAGCGGCTCATCTGGCGGGCCATGAGGCCGGCCAGGATGAAGGCGGCGAGCAGGGCGACCACGACGATCGCGCCGGTGATGAACGCGTCGGTCTTGGCGTCGTCGGCGATGCCGGACGCCTCGTTCACCGCCTTGTCCGCGAGGTCCGCCTCGATGGTGCGGTACGCGTCGAACTTGAGGCTGGTGGCGGCCCACAGGGCGGGGGCGGTGATGCCCTTGCCCGCCAGTTCGACCCGCGCGCTCGGCTGGGTGGAGCGCAGGCCCGAGATGAGGCCGACCGACTTCTCGCCGCTCGGCATCGGGACGTACTTCTCGCCCTTGGCGCGCGCGGCGGCAGCGGCCTCCTCGGACTGCTTCTCACCGGCGGCCGTGAGGTCCTTCTTCGCGTTCTCCAGCTTCCGGACGTCCGCGGGGGTGCCGCCGCCGGTGTACTCCTGGATGGCGATGTTCTCCAGGTACACGTACGAGGAGAAGGCGATGCGCTGCCGGGACAGGTCGGTCTGCGTCGGGCCCGGCTCCACCAGGATGTGGGTGCCGATGGAGCGCTGCAGGGAGAGCGCGGCCTTGGCGAGCGAGACCGCGTAGACGGTACGGCCGTAGGACGTGATGTTTCCGGTGCCGAGGCCGAGCTCGTTGGCGAACTCCATCAGCGGGTGCTGGATGCCGACGTACGCCTCTTCGGTCTGGACGCCCGGGAGCTTCTTGGTGTACGCGGCCGCGCGCAGGCCCGCCAGCTTCGGCTCGACCTTGCGGAAGCCGTCCAGACGGCGCTCAAGGCCTTCCTTGTTCGGCATGTCCTTGGCGGCGTCGTCGAAGGCGGTGGCGGCCAGGTCGGTGGCCTTGCGGGCCTTGACCACGGCCGAGTCGTTCTTCTTGCCCTTGAGCAGCGGCGCGGCGGAGATGTCGCGCTCCTCGATGAGGCGGTTGCCGTAGTCGAGGGAGGCGCGCACCAGACGGGCGGTGGCCTCGGCGTCGCGGGCCTGGTCCCAGGTGTCGATGGCGCCCTTGACCTGGAAGCCTCCCATCACGAGCCCGACGAGCACGGGTATGAGGAGGATCGCGTTCAGACGGGTCGGCACGCGCCAGTTTCTGGGCGACAGCCGACCGCCGGAGGCGGCCTGCGGCTCGCTGCCCGGTACGTCCGCGGACGGCGCTGCAGCGCGCGGCGGCGGGGTGAAGTTGCCCCGCGTGTCCCGGTCCGGGGATGCGGGGCTCGTCTTGCTTCGCCTCACTCGACCAACAACCTCTCGGCGGCGGCTCCTGCGCTGGTGCCGCTGTCGTCTCCAAAGGCCCGTGCTACTGGGCAGTTCAGCGCATTCCAGCACGTCAGGCGGTGCTCTTCCAAACAGTGGGAAAGAAGAGTTCCGAGTGGTGTAAGCCTCAGATAAATCGGTCATAAAGAGCGAGCCCCGCCAAAAGGCGGGGCTCTTGTGAGCACAGCGGCACCGGCCGACCGCGATGTGTCGCGGGGCCGGTGCAATTCTCTGTCGAAACGTTATGAACACGGCAGGCCTCCGTGTCAAAGGACACAGATCGTTCCGTGCGCTCTACGACAACTTCCGTATGATCCCGCCTACTTGAGTCGTGCCATGAGTGCGTGCTCGACCAGCGTGATCAGGCCACTCTTTGCGTCCGCACGGTGGCGGGCGTCGGTGGTGATGATGGGCGTGCCGGGGCCGATCTGGAGCGCCTCGCGGACCTCGTCGGGCGTGTACGGCTGATGGCCGTCGAAGCCGTTGAGGGCGATGACGAACGGCAGGCCGGAGTTCTCGAAGTAGTCCACCGCCGGGAAACAGTCGGCAAGACGCCGGGTGTCGACGAGCACGACCGCGCCGATGGCACCGCGCACCAGGTCGTCCCACATGAACCAGAACCGGTCCTGTCCGGGCGTGCCGAACAGGTAGAGGATCAGGTCCTGGTCGAGCGTGATGCGGCCGAAATCCATCGCCACCGTCGTGGTGGTCTTGTCACCGGTGTGCGTGAGGTCGTCGATGCCCGCGGACGCGGACGTCATCACGGCCTCGGTGCGCAGCGGGTTGATCTCGGAGACCGCGCCGACGAACGTGGTCTTGCCGACGCCGAAGCCGCCCGCCACCACGATCTTCGCGGACGTGGTGGACCGGCCGGCGGAGCCGGAGTCCGCGAAGCCGCCTCCGTCAGAGCTTGCGAAGTCCACTGAGCACCCTTTCGAGCAGTGTCACGTCGGGCTGGCCGCCGGCGTTCTCGTCGCCGCCGGGCTGGTGGATGGCGACGAGCCCGGCCTCGGCCAGGTCGGCGACGAGGATGCGGGCCACACCGAGCGGCATCGAGAGCAGCGCCGAGACCTCGGCCACCGACTTGACCTCACGGCACAGGTGGCAGATCCGCTGGTGCTCCGGGAGCAGCCCCATGAGCTGGGCCGGGTCGGCCGTGGTGCTGACCAGCGCCTCTATCGCGAGCTGGTAGCGGGGCCGGGTCCGGCCGCCGGTCATCGCGTACGGACGCACCAGCGGCTGGTCGCCCTCAACTCCGTACCCGGCATGGGAAGCACCGTACGGGTCGTGAGAGGCGGTGGGCGGGTTCATGGATCCTCCGGGCGGGACAGCAGTTGTCTGCGTTCCGTCTGACAGAGCCGGGTGGGGGCATGACTGGCGGCCGGACGGTGGTCGGGACGTTCGGTCGGTTCGCTCGGACGGTGGGGCGGCCGAGAGGGGCGGTTGGCCCGGGGGCCGCGCTAGTGGAGCAGGCTGCCTTGGAGTTCGGCGCGCAGGTCCGGCGTGAGGACGGTGCCCGCGCGGTCGACGAGGAGCGCCATCTCGTAGCCGACGAGGCCGATGTCGCACTCCGGGTGCGCGAGCACCGCGAGCGACGAGCCGTCGGAGATGGACATGAGGAACAGAAAGCCGCGCTCCATCTCCACCACGGTCTGGGTGACCGCGCCGCCCTCGAAGATCCGGGAGGCCCCGGCCGTGAGGGAGGTCAGACCGGAGGCGACGGCCGCGAGCTGGTCGGCGCGGTCGCGCGGGAAGCCCTCGGACATCGCGAGAAGCAGGCCGTCGGCGGAGACCACGACCGTGTGGGACACCCCGGGGGTGTTGTCCACGAAGTTGGTGATCAACCAGTTCAGGTTCTGTGCCGCCTGGCTCATCGGACTCAACTAACGCTCCTGCTGGTGAGTGGGGAAACTGCCGGTCTGGCCGGTACCGGCCTGGCGACCCTGCTGGATGCCCCGACGGAGATTGGTCAGCCGGCCGCGCACTTCTTCGGGCGCGCGCGAGACCTGCGGACCCGTGCTGTCCTGTGCCTGCTGTGCGGTGCCTGCCACGAGGTTCGCCCGTGGGACGCGGCGCGGCAGCCCGGAGGTGGTGACGCCGCCCGCGGAGGGCTGACGGACGCGCTCGGCCTGGCGGCCGAGTTCGTCGTTCGGAGTACTGCGCCAAGCGGTGTTGCTGGTGTTGCCGGTAGTGCTGCTGGTGTTGTTGCTCGCGTTGGTGCCGCCCGCGGCCGGAGCCGGGGCCGGTCCCGCGCCGCCGCGCTGCGGCAGCGGGGGAGTGGCGGGGCCGTTCGGCCGGCCCTGCGCGGACCCGGGGCGCTGCGGAAGCTGCTGCTCGCGCTGCCCGAACGGCTGCTGGGGGGCCTCGGTCCTGGAGGCCTGCTCCGGGCGACGGCCGGGATCGGCGCCGTTGCCGTGCTGCGGGGCCTGCGGGTTCGGGGCCTGCGGCTGCTTGTTACGACGGGGCTGGGGGCGCTGGGGCAGGCCCGGGTGGCGCGGCTCGGCCTGACGGTTCCGCTGCTCGGCCTGCCGGTTCTGCTCGGCTTGCTGGGCTTCGGCCTGGGCCTGCTGCTGGGCCTGTGCCTGCTGAGCCTGTGCCTGGCGCTCCTCCTGAGCCTGCCGCTCCTGCTCGGCCTGCTGCTGCGCCTGCTGCGAGAACCAGTTGGTCTCCAGCGTGTCGTACAGCGGCGTACGGCCGTCCAGCGGGCCGGACGCGGGCGGCAGGGCCTCGGTCTCGCCCGGCTGCTGCGACTGCTGCTGGGGCTGCTGCGACTGCGGCTGCTGCGGGGCTTGGGGGAGCTGGGCCTGCGGGCGCTGAGGGGCGGGCGGCTGCTGGCCCTGGTTCTGGCCCTGGGAGCCGGGCTGCTGCGGGGCGCCCTGGTTGCGGTCGCCACCCTGACCCTGGCCGCGGCGCGGCGCGGGCGGACGCGGCACGTTGAACTCACCGGTGCCGTGCGGGGTCTGGCCGCCGCCCGGGTTGCCCTGGGCGGGGCCGCCGAAGACGTCCGAGCGGACGAACTCGCCGGTGTTCTGCCCGCCCGGGGCCTGCGGAGCGCCGCCCTGGCCGGACGTGCCCGGGGGCGGCCCGTCGAAGTCGGGCCGGTCGAACTGCGCGGTGGAGCCGGGGCCCTGCCGGTCGTCGGCGAGGCCCGCGGGGGTCGCGAACTGGCCGGTGGACTCGGGCTCCTCGTGGCCGCGCGGGGTGTCGAAGGGCTCGCGCGCGACCTGCGGCTGCGCGTTCTCGTCGCTCCAACTGGGCGTACGGGGCTGCTGGTTGCCGCCGGGCAGCTCGGCACGCGGCCCGCCGCGCGGCGGAAGCTGCGGCCTGCGGCCCTGGTCGGAGCCGGAACCCGAGCCGGAACCCGTTCCCGGACCCGCCTCGTTCGTACGCTGCTGCGGCACCGGAGGCTGCGGCATGCCGCCACCGGAGCGGCTGCCCTGCGAGAAGCCGGGGCGCGGCGACTGCGGGGACTGCGGGTTCTGGGGGAGCTGCGGGGCCTGCGGCCGCTGCGCTCCGGGACCGGAGAGATTGGCGGGCCCGGTCGCACCCGTGCCGCCGCCGGGACCGGACGCACCGGCTCCCGCGAGACCGCCAGGCGCCACCGGCGCCCCGGCCGACGGCGAGCCGGCCGAAGGACCCTGGGCCCCGCCGCGCGCGGGCAGTGCCGCACGCGGTCCGGGACCACCGGCCACTTGACCGCGCTGGGCCCCGGCGCCGGGACCGACCTGACCGCCACGCGCACGCGCGGCGCCGCCGAGTCGGGCGGCCACTCCGCCGCCG
>NZ_BMNG01000020.1 GCF_014646335.1 Streptomyces lasiicapitis | reverse complement strand
GTGCGGCGCGGGGGCCGGGCCCGGCGGGGCGACGGGCGGACCCGCCGTCGCGGCCGAAGGGCTCGCCCCGGACGCGGCCCCGGCGGCCGCCGCATGCGCTCCATGGCGGCCCCGCTGCTTGCTCTCCGCCAGGGCGCGCAGGCACATCCAGCGGGCGAGTGCGTACAGCCACGCGCGGGTGTCGCCGTCGGGGCGGCCGCCGCGCCGCTCGGCCAGCGCGAGGACCTCGCCGAGCGCGGCCGTCGCCGCGTCGTGGTCGCACAGCACCGACAGGCAGTACGTGAACAGGCCGTCCAGGAACGGTTCGTAGTGCGTAGACGTAGGTGCCGTAGGTGCCGTAGGTGCCAGCGACTGCGGGACCGTGCGCGGCGCCACCCGCTTGCGGGCGGCCGGGTGCGCCCGGTGCGCGCCGGTGGTGTACGTGGGAGTTTCCGGACTGCTGCTCATCACCCGTGCGAAGTTAGGCGCATGATGCAGGCGCCTTCTGCCCCCTTGAGCACATTTAATCCTTACGGGTGAACAGATCCCTCAAAAGGGGACAGGAAGCCATGATTCCGTTGCCTGTTCGAGAGGTAAGGGATCGGGCCGCCGCCCGGCGTGAACAAGAGCTGTCCGTGCGGGCGTCGAAGGGCTGTCAGTGCGGGCGGCTACCGTTCACGCATGGCTGCCCGTACGAAGACCACGAAGGACCGCCCGTCCTACCGCTGCACCGAATGCGGGTGGCAGACGGCCAAGTGGCTGGGCCGCTGCCCCGAGTGCCAGGCGTGGGGCACGGTCGAGGAGTACGGCGCGCCCGCGGTGCGCACGACCGCCCCCGGCCGTGTCACCTCCTCCGCCGTGCCCATCGGCCAGGTGGACGGCCGCAGCGCGACGGCCCGCACCACCGGTGTGCCCGAGCTGGACCGCGTGCTCGGCGGCGGCCTGGTGCCCGGCGCCGTGGTGCTGCTCGCGGGCGAGCCGGGCGTCGGCAAGTCCACGCTGCTGCTCGACGTGGCGGCGAAGGCGGCGAGCGACGACCACCGGACGTTGTACGTGACCGGTGAGGAGTCGGCCAGCCAGGTCCGCCTGCGCGCCGACCGCATCTCCGCGATCGCGGACCACCTGTATCTGGCCGCGGAGACCGATCTGGCCGCCGTCCTCGGCCACTTGGACGCGGTGAAGCCCTCCCTCCTGATCCTCGACTCGGTGCAGACGGTGGCCTCGCCGGAGATCGACGGCGCCCCCGGAGGCATGGCGCAGGTCCGTGAGGTCGCGGGCGCCCTGATCCGCGCCTCCAAGGAGCGCGGCATGTCCACGCTCCTGGTCGGCCACGTCACCAAGGACGGCGCGATCGCGGGACCGCGCCTCCTGGAGCACCTCGTGGACGTGGTGCTCCACTTCGAAGGCGACCGGCACGCCCGCCTGCGCCTGGTCCGCGGCGTGAAGAACCGGTACGGGACGACGGACGAGGTCGGCTGCTTCGAGCTGCACGACGAGGGCATCACGGGCCTCACCGACCCGTCGGGCCTCTTCCTCACCCGTCGCGCCGAAGCCGTACCCGGCACCTGCCTGACGGTGACGCTGGAGGGCCGCCGCCCCCTGGTCGCTGAGGTCCAGGCCCTCACGGTCGACTCGCAGATCCCCTCGCCGCGCCGCACCACCTCCGGCCTGGAGACGTCCCGCGTCTCGATGATGCTGGCCGTCCTGGAGCAGCGCGGCCGCATCACGGCCCTCGGCAAGCGCGACATCTACAGCGCCACCGTCGGCGGCGTGAAGCTCACCGAGCCCGCCGCCGACCTCGCCGTGGCGCTCGCCCTCGCCAGCGCGGCGAGCGACACCCCGCTGCCGAAGAACCTGGTCGCGATCGGCGAGGTGGGCCTCGCGGGCGAGGTCAGACGGGTCACGGGCGTGCAGCGCAGACTGGCCGAGGCGCACCGTCTGGGCTTCACCCACGCGCTCGTACCGGCCGATCCGGGGAAGGTCCCTGCCGGTATGAAGGTCACCGAAGTCGCCGACATGGGCGACGCGCTGCGGGTCCTTCCGAGATCGCGTCGTCGAGAGGCCCCACGCCAGGAGGACGAGCGCCGGTAGACTTTGCCCTGGTCTCGCCCATCCGTACGAAGCTGGGCCTGCACGAAGCGTGCACCAGACGTGCGAACGAGGGCTAGGACAACCTGCGACCGGAGGAGTGCAGTGGCAGCCAACGACCGGGCAGCGGTTCCCGGCAAGCCCGGTACAGGCTCCGGTGCCGACGGGCTGATGCGCGCCTCCTTGAGCGCCGTCGCACCCGGCACCCCCCTGCGCGACGGCCTGGAGCGGATCCTCAGAGGCAACACGGGCGGGCTCATCGTGCTCGGCTCGGACAAGACCGTCGAGTCGATGTGCACGGGCGGCTTCGTCCTGGACGTCGAGTTCACGGCGACGCGGCTGCGTGAGCTGTGCAAGCTCGACGGCGGCATCGTCCTCGACAAGGACATCACCAAGATCCTGCGCGCGGGCGTGCAGTTGGTGCCGGACCCCACCATCCCCACGGAGGAGACGGGCACCCGGCACCGCACGGCGGACCGGGTGAGCAAGCAGGTCGGCTTCCCCGTCGTGTCCGTGTCCCAGTCCATGCGCCTCATCGCGCTGTACGTGGACGGGCAGCGCCGCGTCCTGGAGGACTCCGCGGCGATCCTGTCACGTGCCAACCAGGCCCTCGCCACGCTTGAGCGGTACAAACTGCGCCTCGACGAGGTCGCGGGCACGCTGTCCGCCCTGGAGATCGAGGACCTGGTGACGGTGCGGGACGTCACCGCGGTCGCCCAGCGCCTGGAGATGGTGCGGCGGATCGCCAAGGAGATCGCGGAGTACGTGGTCGAGCTCGGCACCGACGGCCGCCTCCTGACGCTCCAGCTCGACGAGTTGATCGCGGGCGTGGAGCCCGAGCGCGAGCTGGTCGTGCGGGACTATGTGCCGGAGCCCACGGCCAAGCGGTCGCGCACCGTCGACGAGGCGCTGGCCGAGCTGGACTCCCTCACCCATGCCGAGCTGCTCGAACTGCCCACGGTGGCGCGGGCGTTGGGGTACACGGGCTCGCCCGAGACCCTCGACTCCGCGGTGTCGCCGCGCGGCTTCAGGCTCCTCGCGAAGGTCCCCCGGCTGCCCGGCGCCATCATCGACCGGCTGGTCGAGCACTTCGGCGGGCTGCAGAAGCTGCTCGCCGCGAGTGTGGACGATCTCCAGACGGTGGACGGGGTGGGCGAGGCGCGCGCCCGCAGTGTGCGCGAAGGACTCTCCCGGCTCGCGGAGTCCTCGATCCTGGAGCGGTACGTCTAGCCTTCAGCGGGGCGGGGGTACGTCGGCCTGTGCCCAGGCTCGGCTTTGGGGGGATCCCCTTCAGGCCCGCCCCACCCCGCTCAGTCCTTCGCCAGCACGAACGACGTCTGCGCGCTTCCCAGGCCCGGGGTGCGGGCCTCCACCAGGTAGGTGTCGGCCTTAGCGCTGCCCGCCGGGGGCGTCGCGCACTGGGGGGCGCTGGCCTTGCGGTCCCACTCCAGGGTGCGGGTGACCTTGCCGTCCGCGGGGACGCGGAAGAGCAGGCTGGCGGCGGCGCCTGGGCAGTCCTCCGAGGACCAGATCGCGTCGTCGGCCTCGGCCTGAGTGATCGTCAAGACGGTTCCCTTGCCGCCGAGATCGACCTTGCAGGCCTTCCCGCCCGTGTTCACGGCGGTCAGCTCCAACTTCGGCTTCTGGCCGGGCGCGTACGAATTCCGTACGCTGCGCAGCTTCAACTTCACCGCGCCCGGCGTGCAGTTGGCCAGACTGGAGCCGGCCGGAAGCCGGTTGCCCGAACCGCCGCCGCCCTTGGCGTCGTCCGAGCCGCCACCACCCGAGCCGCCGGAGCCCGAACCGTCGGAGCCCTCCGAGTCGCCGGAGCCGTCGCCGTCGCCACCGCCGTCGGAACCGTCGGAGCCCTCCGACTCGTCCCGGCCGCCCGGGTGTTCACTGATGGCGGGACCGGAACCGGAGGGTCCGGGCGTGATGGACGTCGCGGGCCCGTTGCCCGACGGTCCGTCGGCACCGTTCTTCCCGCCGCCTCCGCCCGAGACGAGAGCCCACACGACAAGCAACAAGAGGAGTCCGAGCACGGACAGCAGGGCGGCCCTCCGGCGCCAGTAGATGGAGGAGGGAAGCGGCCCGATCGGATTGCGCAGTGATCCCACGCCCAAACCTTACGAGAGAACCGGGCGTTGTCCTGCCCCACCCGCCGCCTCTCGTCACAACTTTTGCGGATCATCATCCCGGCCGGGGCCGCGTGGACGCCCGTTGAGGCGATCCTGCGTACCCGTGAAACACCCCCGCGACACCTTCGATCGGCTGCTCACCCCTGTCTTTCGTCAGGTCGGTGATCCGTCGATCGCTGGATGTGACGAGTCGGACCCAGTCCGTACCGTCAGGAATCATGGACACCATGGATTCTTCCGGCCTCTACCTAGACGTCACCGAGTTCGCCCACGACACCCCGGCCTGGGTGCAGCACCTCGCGGAGGTGTGGACGGAACTGGGCCTGCTGCTGTTCGGCGTGCTCTTCGTCGTCGCCTGGTGGCGGGCCCGGAGCGGTGAGCCGCGTGCCGTCGCGGTGGCGGTCCTCGCGCCGCTCGGCACGGCGCTGGCGTACGTCATAAGTGAGACCGCTAAATCCTTCGTGGACGAGGAGCGGCCGTGCCGGGCCGTGTCCGGTGCGCTCAAGCCCCTCGTGGAGTGCCCGCCGCACGGCGACTGGTCGTTCCCGAGCAACCACTCGACGATCGCCGGCGCCGCCGCCGTGGGCCTCGCCCTGGCCTGGCCGCGGATAGCGGCCCTGACGCTGCCGATGGCGGTGCTCATGGCCTTCTCGCGGGTGTTCGTGGGCGTGCACTACCCGCACGACGTGGGCGTCGGCCTGGTCCTCGGCGCGGTCGTGGCGTTCCTGGTGGTGCGGCTCGCGGGCCGGCCCGTGACGCGGATCACGGAGGCGATGCGGGGGTCGCGGACCGGGGTGGTGCGGTGGTTCGCGGGGCAGGGCCGCCGCCCGTCGTCCGGACCCGTTCCGGCCTCCGCTCCCGCCTCTCCGTACGCGCGGCAGGCTTCGTACCCGTACGCGCAGGCGGAGCACCCCCACGAGCAGACCATGGCCCTGCATCGGCACCCGCAGCAGTACCACCACCAGCAGCAGCAACAGCCCCGGTACGAGCCGCAGCCTCAGTACCAGCCCCCGTCCCAGTCCCCGTACGAGCCGCAGCCGCAGCCCCAGTACCAGTCCCCCTACCAGCCGGAGGACCCCAACCACCGCTCCTGACAAGGGACTTCACGCCGTCGTGGCCGTGGCCTCCCCCTCGTCCGCCACCAGACCCGCCTCGTACGCCACGACCGCCGCCTGGACGCGGTTCTTGACCTCCAGGCGGTCGAGGACCGCGCTCACGTAGGCCTTGACCGTGCCCTCCACCAGGTGCAGGCGCGCGGCGATCTCCGGGTTGGACAGGCCGGCGCCGACCAGGCCGAGGACCTCGCGCTCGCGTGGGGTCAGGACCGTGACGCGGGCGCGGGCCTCGGCGCCGCGGACCAGGCGGCGCGGGCCGTAGCCGTCGATCACCTGCCGGGCGACGCGCGGCGAGAGGAACGCGGCGCCGTCGGCCACCGCCCGGATGCCCGCGATGAGTTCGTGCGGGTCGCCGGACTTCAGCAGGAAGCCGGTGGCGCCGCCGCCGAGGGCGCGGGCGACGTACGCGTCCTCGGAGAACGTGGTGAGCATCGCGACCGCGGTGCCCGGCAGCGTCCGTACGATCTCCTCGGCCGCGGCCAGGCCGTCCAGGCGGGGCATGCGGATGTCGAGGAGCGCGACGTCGGGGCGGTGGGCGCGGGCCAGGTCGACGGCCTCGCGGCCGTCGGCGGCCTGGGCGACCACCTCGATGTCCGGGCCCGCCGCGAGGATGGCGGTCACGCCCGCGCGGATCATCGCCTCGTCGTCCGCCAGCAGGACCCGGATCACCGCGGACCCACCCTGTTCGCGTCGTGTGCCGCGCCCGCCTTGGGGATCACAGTCTTGTCCACCAGCCTTCCGTGGTCGAAGCAGAGTCTGTAGTGGGTGAGGGAGGTGAAGAGTTGGCCGCTGGAGCGGTAGTAGCGGCAGTCCGCGCCCGCCGGCGGCGGGCCCGGCGCGCGCTCCGTGGGCGGGTCGGTGACGCTGTGGTCCGGCAGCACGGCGGCGACCTGCGACTGCGGCTGGCCCACGTGCAGGGCCGCGTAGTCGGCGGGGTTCAGGACGGAGTGCGTCTTGGTGTACGCGTACCAGCCGAACGCCCCGGTGACGAGTACGGAGCCGGTGGCGATGGCGGCGCCGAAGGCGAGGGCCGTGCGGCGGCGGGCGTGGGCGAGGGTGCGGCCGGGGGGCGGGGGTGCGACCAGCGGGGCGGTCCCGGGGGCGGGCAGGTGCGCGGTCACGTGGAAGCCGTCGCCGCGCGGGCCGGTGGTCAGGGTGCCGCCGTGCGCCGTGACGCGGGCGCGCAGGTCGGCCAGGCCGGAGCCGGTGCCCGGTGAGGCGGGGCGGGTCGAACCGCCGGGCGGGGGCGGGCCGTTGGTGACCTCGATCTTCGTGCCCGCGTCGGTGCGGGTCGCCACCACGGTCACGGGGGCGCCGGGCGCGTATTTGGCGGCGTTGGTGAGGGCTTCCTGGACCACGCGGTGGGCGAGGCGGGCGGCGTCGGGCGGGGCGGGGACGCTGCACGCGCTGGTTGCGGTGGTCGCCTTGTTCGCGGCGCCTGTTGCGTACGGGCTGTCCGTGCTGCCTGTGCCACTCGCACTCTCCGGGCCTTCGGACTCGTACACATACCGAACCGGAAGGCCCGACTCCGCTGCCCGTGCCACCAGTTGCTCCACCGTCTCGCCGGGCGGGGCGAGGGGGGCGGTCTCGTCGCCCTCGTCGCGGAGTACGCCGATGACGGCGCGGAGCCGGTCCGTGGCCTCCGCGGCGGCGGCGCGGAGGTCGGACGCGGCGGCCTGGTGGCGGTCCGGGAGGTCGGGGGCGACCTGGAGGGCGCCGGCGCGGACCGCGATGAGGCTCAGTTCGTGGCCCAGGGAGTCGTGCATGTCCTGGGCGATGCGGGCGCGTTCGCGCAGGCGGGCGCGGTCGGCGACGATGCGCTGCTCGCGTTCGAGCTGGTCCGCGCGGGCCCAGCCCGCCGCCGCGAGTTCGCGGCCCTGGCGCCAGTAACGGCCCGCGAGCCAGGGGAAGACCGCGCCGAACAGCAGCGTGCCGGTGAGGACCAGCCACTCCACGACCGGGTCCACGTCCCGGACCGCGATCCTGACGGTGCCCGCGGCCCAGACCGCCGCGAAGGCGAGCAGGGCGGGGCGGGTGCGGGGACCGTGCTTGCCGAGGAGCAGGGCGAAGACGACGAGGGCCGGGCCGTACGAGGCGGTGAAGAGGGCGGGGGCGGTGAGGCCGAGGGCGGCGGCGAGGAGGAAGGCGGTGGCGGGGCGGGCGCGCCAGGTCGCGGTGGCGGCCGCGAGGACGGCGAGGCCCGCGAGTTGGGCCCACAGGGGGCGGGGTTCGTTCAGGCCGATCGCGTCGGCGCTCGCCGCGGGTACGGCCAGGGCCACCCACAGGGCGGCGTCCAGGGGGCGTCGGCTCTTCACCCCGTCGACGCTACTTGCCGTCCGGCGGTGGCCGCCCCTGCCGATCGTCAGGTCTCCGCCCGGTGCGGGCTGGGCTGTCCGCCGCTCCGCGACGGGGTTCCCCACGCGTCCCGCCCTCACTTCCCGACGGACACGTATGGGTGGAGGCAGGGCGCAGCGCGTCGACGTACGGACGGCCGGACCGGAGAGCCGACGTGCAGGCGGGCTCCGTCGCCGCGCCCACGCGCGCGGCCGCCCCACGCGTCCGCCGAACCCCCGCGCAGCGACCGGCCGACCCCCGCCGTGCCGCGCCGTTGGCCCGTCGCCCACCGCCCCCGTGGCAGGATCGTCGGTATGCCGACCGCACTCGCCGCCGATCTCGTCAGCGACGGCACCGCCGACGCCCGTTCGCTGGACGCGCAGTTCCACTCCCCCGTCATCGCCTGGTTCGAGGCCAACGCGCGCGATCTGCCGTGGCGGCACGAGGACGCCGGGCCCTGGGGGGTCATGGTCAGCGAGTTCATGCTGCAGCAGACGCCGGTGAGCCGTGTGCTCCCGGTGTACGAGCAGTGGCTCGCGCGCTGGCCGCGCCCCGCCGACCTCGCCAAGGAGGCGCCCGGTGAGGCCGTGCGCGCCTGGGGGCGGCTCGGGTACCCGCGGCGGGCGCTGCGGCTGCACGGGGCGGCCGTCGCCATAACGGAGCGGCACGGCGGCGACGTACCGGCGCAGCACACGCAGTTGCTCGCGCTGCCGGGCATCGGCGAGTACACCGCGGCGGCCGTGGCGTCGTTCGCGTACGGGCAGCGGCACGCCGTGCTCGACACCAACGTGCGCCGGGTCTTCGCGCGTGCCGTGACCGGTGCGCAGTACCCGCCGAACGCGACCACCGCCGCCGAGCGCAAGCTCGCCCGCGCCCTGCTGCCCGAGGACGAGCGCACCGCGTCGCGCTGGGCCGCCGCCTCCATGGAGCTGGGCGCCCTGGTGTGCACCGCCAAGGGCGAGGACTGCGCGCGCTGCCCGCTGGCCGCGCAGTGCGCCTGGCTGGGGGCGGGCAAGCCCGCGCACGAGGGGCCCGCGCGCCGCGCCCAGACGTACGCAGGCACCGACCGTCAGGTCCGCGGCAAGCTGCTCGCCGTCCTGCGCGAGGCCGTCACGCCCGTGCCGCAGTCCGCGCTCGACCGGGTGTGGGACGAGCCGGTGCAGCGGGCCCGTGCCCTGGACGGCCTGGTCTCGGACGGCCTGGTGGAGCCGCTGCCGGACGGGTACTACCGGCTGCCGCTGACCTGAGCCGCCCGGCACCCGTCCCGCCCCGGGCCTCCGCCAACCCACCCGGCACCCCGTCCATCGCAGGCGACACAAGCCCGTCGCCTGCGAAACACCGACGAAACCGCTGACATAAAGGGCATCTGCGCCCACACCCACCGGCCGATTTACGTCCGGCCTACTTCTGTTACACAACCTACGCACAGCCGTGCGTCCGCCGCTGGCTGCTCCGCACAACGCCGTGACACGGCCTCCGTAACTTCTTTCTCGTACCGCACAGGCAAGGGATCAGCGGTCGAGGGGCTCACCGGAATCGACCGGGGACAGCCGGGGACGAACGGGAACGGAGGCGGTTGGGTATGGCGCACGGCGAGGTGCTCGAATTCGAAGAGTACGTCCGCACTCGGCAGGACGCCCTGCTGCGCAGCGCCCGGCGGCTCGTCCCGGACCCTGTCGACGCGCAGGACCTGCTGCAGACGGCGCTCGTGCGGACCTACGGCCGCTGGGACGGCATAGCCGACAAGCGCCTCGCGGACGCCTATCTGCGCCGCGTCATGATCAACACACGGACCGAGTGGTGGCGTGCCCGCAAGCTCGAAGAGGTGCCCACCGAGCAGCTTCCGGACGCGTCCGTGGACGACTCCACCGAGCAGCACGCGGACCGCGCCCTCCTGATGGACATCATGAAGGTGCTCGCCCCGAAGCAGCGCAGCGTCGTCGTGCTGCGACACTGGGAGCAGATGTCCACTGAGGAGACGGCCGCCGCGCTTGGCATGTCGGCCGGCACGGTCAAGAGCACGCTGCACCGAGCGCTCGCGCGGCTCCGTCAGGAGCTGGAGAGCCGCAACGCCGACGAGTCGTCGGCCGACCCCGCGCGCGTGCTCGAACGTGAGGAGCGGGAGCGTTGCGCGGCCTGAGTGCCCGGACCGGACCATGGCGCCGGGCCACACATGAGTGGAAGGCGGGGAGCGCGGCAGTGGCCGTGCTCGCCGCCCTCGGCCTTTTGGTCGCCGTCACCGGATGTGCCACGGGTGGTTCCGGCACGCGGGACGAGGGCCCGGCGAAGACCGGCCCGGTGGCCTCTGCCGCGCCGACGGGACCGTCCGCCTCGCCCTCGCCGAAGGACGTGGACGCGGTCCGCCTCGTGAAGAACGACCCGAAGGTCAGCGTGGCCGTCAAGCGCGATCTGAAGCCGTGCGTCGAGGACGAGTATCCGGTGGACGTGTCCTACGGCAACCTGACCGGAGCATCCTCCTCCGATGTCGTCGTCAACGTCCTGACCTGTGGGGACGCCGTCGGCGTCGGCAGTTACGTGTATCGCCCCGAAGGCAAGACGTACAAGAATGTCTTCACGGACGAGCAGCCTCCGGTCTACTCCGAGATTGACAACGGCAGGCTGGTCGTCTCCAAGCAGCTCTACGAGGAGGGCAGCTCGGTGTCCGACCCATCCGGCGAAGAGGTCATCACGTACCGCTGGTCCAAGGACCACTTCGCCCTGCGGGACCGCACGCGCAACAACTACAGCAGCGCGGTGAGCGGCGAGACCTCCGCCCCGGCCGAGAACTGAGAGCACCCGATGGCAGAACACACCCATGTCCTGTTCGTCGAGGACGACGACGTCATCCGCGAGGCCACGCAGCTCGCCCTGGAGCGCGACGGCTTCGAGGTCACCGCCATGCCCGACGGCCTGTCGGGCCTCGAGGCGTTCCGGGCCGACCGGCCCGACATCGCGCTGCTCGACGTGATGGTGCCCGGCCTGGACGGCGTGAGCCTGTGCCGCCGCATCCGCGACGAGTCGACCGTGCCGGTGATCATGCTGTCGGCGCGGGCCGACTCGATCGACGTGGTGCTCGGCCTGGAGGCCGGCGCCGACGACTACGTGACCAAGCCGTTCGACGGCGCCGTCCTGGTGGCCCGCATCCGCGCCGTGCTGCGGCGCTTCGGGCACGCCAGCGGGCCCGGTTCGGCCGCGCCCGCCGCGGAGCAGGGCGAGACCAGCGGCGGCGGCATGCTGGCCTTCGGCGATCTGGAGATCGACACCGAGGGCATGGAGGTGCGCCGCGGCGGCGAGACGGTCGCGCTGACGCCGACCGAGATGCGGCTGCTGCTCGAGTTCTCGTCCGCGCCCGGCACGGTCCTGTCCCGCGACAAGCTCCTGGAGCGCGTCTGGGACTACGGCTGGGGCGGCGACACGCGCGTGGTCGACGTGCATGTGCAGCGACTGCGTACGAAGGTGGGCCAGGACCGCATCGAGACGGTCCGCGGATTCGGCTACAAGCTCAAGGCGTGAGCTTGCGGCGTGCGGGAACACAAGGGTCTGCCATGGGTGGGGGCATGAACGGGGGTGCGAACAGGGCGTCATCGCCGGGCGGTACGCCGCGCGGGCGGCTGCGCTCGCGGGGGCTGCGCGACAGGCTGCGCGACCTGCGGCGGCCGGACGGACTGCGCGATCTGCTCGGCGCGCGGCTGCGCACCGGCGTGCGCTGGAAGATCGCCGCGGCCATCGGCATGGTCGGCGCGCTCGTCGCGGTGGCGCTGAGCCTCGTCGTGCACAACGCCGCGTGGGTGTCGATGCTCGACAACGCCCGCGACCTCCAGGACGAGCGCGTACAGCTCGCCCTGCGCACCTATCAGACACGCGGCACCACCAACGCCGTCTACGGCGCCAAGATCGAGGACCCGCAGCTCCCCGACGAACTGCGCCAGCGCGTCCTCACCGGCCGCCGCGCCACCTTCGTGCAGGAGCACGCCACCGGAGAGCCGGACATCTGGGGCGCGGTGCCGCTGAGCGACGGCCGCGTCCTGTCGGTGCACTCCCCCTTCACCGACCGCAGCGCCGCCATCATGAAGGACCTCGACCAGGCCCTCGTCATCGGCTCCATCGCGGTCGTCTTCGGCGGCGGCGCCATCGGTGTGCTCATCGGCGGCCAGATAGCGCGGCGGCTGCGCAAGGCGGCGACCGCCGCGGGCGAGGTCGCGCAGGGCCAGACCGACGTGACCGTCCAGGAAGCCATCGGCGGATACGTACGCGACGAGACCGACGATCTCGCCCTGGCCGTGGACGCCATGGCCGACGCCCTCAAGCAGCGTCTGGAGGCCGAGCGGCGGGTGACCGCCGACATCGCGCACGAGCTGCGCACGCCCGTGACCGGGCTGCTCACCGCCGCCGAACTGCTGCCCCCGGGGCGGCCGACCGAGCTGGTCAAGGACCGCGCCCAGGCGATGCGCACGCTCGTCGAGGACGTACTGGAAGTGGCCCGGCTCGACTCCGCGTCCGAGCGGGCCGAGATGCAGGACATCGTGCTCGGCGAGTTCGTCAGCCGCCGGATGGCCGTGCTCAGCCATGACGTGCGGGTGACGGTGGTGCACGAGTCGGAGGTCACCACCGACCCGCGCCGCCTGGAGCGCATCCTCGGCAACCTCGTCGCCAACGCCGCCAAGCACGGCAAGCCGCCCATCGAGGTCAGCGTCGAGGGCCGCGTGGTCCGGGTGCGCGACCACGGGCCCGGCTTCCCCGAGGCGCTGCTCGCCGACGGTCCGTCCCGCTTCCGCACCGGCTCCGCGGACCGCGCGGGGCGCGGGCACGGCCTGGGCCTGACGATTGCGGCCGGCCAGGCGCGGGTGCTCGGCGCGCGCCTGACCTTCCGCAACATCCGCGCGCCCGGTGCCTCGCCCGACGAGGCCGCCGAGGGGGCGGTGGCGGTGCTGTGGCTGCCGGAGCACGCGCCGACCAATACCGGGAGCTATCCGATGCTTCAACTTCCGGACAAATGGGACAAATAACTGCCCCTGGAGCTCAGCAGCCCCAGTCCTTGTCCAGGTCGAGCTCGCCCTCGTGCGCCTGCGTGAACGAGAACCAGTTGCCGGAGTCGTCGCGGAAGATCGCCTCGATTCCGTACGGCCGCTCCTGCGGGTCCTGGAGGAACTCGACGCCGCGCGCCTTCAGCTTCTCGTAGTCCCCGTGGATGTCGTCCGTGCTGAGGGCGCCCCCGCCGAGCACGCCCTTGGTGACCAGCTTGCGCATCGCCTCGGCCGACTCGGCGTCCATGCCCGCGCCGCCCGGCACCATCAGGGCCAGCATCAGCTCCGGCTGGTCCTTGGCGCCGACGGTGAGGAAGCGCATGCCGCCCTCGCCGAGCGTCATGTCCGTACGGACTTCCAGGCCGAGCTTCTCCGTGTAGAACTCCTTGGCCCGGTCCTGGTCGAGGACCCAGACGGTGGAGATGGCGAGTCCCTTGATCATGATGTGCTCCTGGTGAGGGGGTGCTGCGGGGGCTTTTCTGCTTGCTCGGCCACCGTAGGCAGGGCGGTTGCCGGGTCGCTTCTCAAGAATTGCGCTCCTCGCCGGAGTCGCGCTCCGCTCCGCCGGGCCCGGTCCCGCTCCTGGCCCCCGCCCCGGTCCCGTCCATCCCTGCCCGCGCGGGAAACCCCCCGGCCCACAGCAGTGCCCAGCACCCGGGGATCAGCGCCGCCCCGCGCCCCACGTGCTTGGCGCGGTACTCGCTCGGGGTGAGGCCCGTCTGCCGTTTGAAGGACGACGAGAACGTGCCGAGGCTGGTGAAGCCGACGAGCATGCAGATCTCGGTGACCGCGAGGTCGGCCGAGCGGAGCATGTCCTCGGCTCGCTCGATGCGGCGGCGCGACAGATACTGCCCGGGCGTCTCCCCGTACGCCTCCTTGAAGGCGCGCAGGAAGTGATAGCGCGAATAGCCGGCGTGGGCGGCCACCGCGGCCAGGTCGAGGGCGGGGTCGGCCCAGTCACGGTCCATCGCGTCCTTCGCGAGGCGCAGCTGCCGCAGTCTCTCCACGTATCCGATGCTGGCACGCGGCACTGACAATGGCCGCCCGGCCGACGGCGAAGGCCTCGGCCGCACGACGACGGCCCCCGACACCGAAGCGTCGGGGGCCGTACGGCCGGGCGGACCAGCGGGGTCAGACGGCCTCTGCCACCGTCTTCTCCCGCTCGCCGCGCGCGGAGTCCCCATCCGCGTCACCGGCCGGCTTCGTGTCCGCGGACGAGTTGTCCGCAGGCGTCTTGTCCCCGGGTGCGGCGCCCCGCAGCGGCGTCTCCTTCACGAAGAACGCCGCGATCAGCGCGCCCACGGCCATCGCCGCGGCGAGCAGGAACGCCACGTGCGTACCGGCGGAGACCGCGTGCTGGTAGGCCTCGCGCGCCGCCTCCGGGAGCTTGGCGAGGCTCGCCGCGTCGAGCTGGGCGGAGTGCTCGGTGACCTTGGCGGCGCCGCCGGCACCGGCCCCAGCGGACTCCGCCATCTCGTCCTGGACCCGGTTGTTGAACAGCGCGCCCATGATCGCGACGCCGAAGGACGAGCCGAGGGTGCGGAACAGCGTGGCCGAGGACGAGGCGACGCCCATGTCCTTCATCTCGACGCTGTTCTGCGCCACCAGCATGGTGATCTGCATCAGGCAGCCCATGCCGGCGCCGAGCACGGCCATGTAGATCCCGGTCGTGACGCGCGAGGTGTCGGTGTCCATCTGCGCCAGCATGAACAGCCCGACGGCCATCAGTACGCTGCCCGCGATCGGGAACACCTTGTACTTGCCGGTGGCCGTGGTGAACCGGCCCGCGATCATGGAGACCGCCATCATCGCGAGCAGCATCGGCATCAGGAGCAGCCCGGAGTTGGTCGCCGAGGCGCCCTGCACCGCCTGCTGGTAGAGCGGCAGGAAGAGCATCGCGCCGAACATCACGAAGCCGGTGAGGAAGCCGACCACGGACATCAGGGAGAAGTTGCGGCTGCGGAAGATGTGCAGCGGCATGACCGGCTCGGCGGCCTTCTGCTGGACGAACCAGAAGCCGACGAGGGAGGCGACGCCGAGCCCGATCAGCTCCATGATCACGGCCGAGTTCCAGTCGTACTCCGTACCGCCCCAGGTGGTGACGAGGACGAAGGAGGTGATGCCGATGGTAAGGAGCGCGGCGCCGAGGTAGTCGATGCGGCCCTGGGCGCGCTTCTTCGGCAGGTGCAGCACGGCGCTCACCATGAAGAAGGCGACGATGCCGAGCGGCAGGTTGATGTAGAAGGCCCAGCGCCAGCCGAGGTGGTCGGTGAGGGTGCCGCCGACGAGCGGTCCGCCGATCATCGCGACCGCCATCACGCCGGTCATCATGCCCATGTACTTGCCGCGCTCCCGCGGCGGCACGAGCTCTCCGATGATCGCCATGACGCCGACCATCAGGCCGCCCGCGCCAAGGCCCTGCACGGCCCGGAAGCCGATGAGCTGCCCCATGTCCTGGGCGAGTCCGCTGAGCGCGGAGCCGATCAGGAAGATCACTATGGAGGCGAGGAAGGCGCCCTTGCGCCCGTACATGTCGCCGATCTTGCCCCAGATCGGGGTGGAGGCGGCGGTCGCGAGGGTGTACGCGGTCACGACCCACGAAAGGTGCTCCAGGCCGCCGAGATCGCCGACGATGGTCGGCATCGCGGGGGCCACGATCATGTTGTCGAGCATCGCGAGCAGGATCGCAACCATCAGCGCGAAGATCACCACTCGTACGCTGCGGGGCTGCGGCTCGGCCGCCGCGCCCCGGTCCGTCCCGGCCTCTGCCGCCTGCCCGGCCTGTTTCTTGATGTCTGCCACGGTCCCCGCTCCCCTGTCCTCGTACTCATGCGCCCGCCGTACTTACTTGCCGCCCGGCAAGTTGGCTACAGTAGGGGAAAGTAGACCCCCAACTAGCCGGGCGTCAAGTAAGTTCCGGTGAGCACGGGGAGAAGTGCGAGGATCGCCACCATGGGCAGCACAGGCAAGCAGCGGCGCCGCGGGGACACCCGCCAGCGCATTCAGGACGTGGCGCTCGAACTCTTCGCCGAGCAGGGGTACGAGAAGACGTCACTGCGCGAGATCGCGGAGCGCCTGGACGTCACGAAAGCGGCCCTGTACTACCACTTCAAGACCAAAGAGGACATCCTCACCAGCATCTTCGACGATCTGACGCGACCCATCGACGAGCTGATCGTCTGGGGCAAGGAGCAGCCGCGCACGCTGGAGACCAAGCGCGCGATCCTGACCCGCTACAGCGAGATCCTCACCGACGCCGCCCCGCTCTTCCGCTTCATGCAGGAGAACCAGGCGACGATGCGCGACCTGAAGACGGGCGAGAGCTTCAAGGACCGGATGTTCCAGCTCCTGGACATCCTGAGTCACGACGACCCGTCGGTGCCGATGACCGCGCAGGTGCGCTGCTTCAGCGCGCTGTTCACCATGCACGGCGGAATGTTCGTCCTCAAGGACGCCGATGGCGACCCCGAGGTGAAGCGCAAGGCCATCCTCGAAGTCGCCATCGATCTGGTGACCCAGGCGCACAACGGCACCTGAGTCGGGGCGTCACACGCGGGGGATCAGACGCGGACGCCCTGCTCGCGCAGGAAGTTGACCGGGTTGACGGCCGAGCCGTAGTTCGGCGTCGTACGGATCTCGAAGTGCAGGTGCGGGCCGCTGGAGTTGCCGGTGTTGCCGGACAGGGCGATGCGCTGACCGGTGCCGACGGTCTGGCCGGGGCGGACCTCGACCTTGGACAGGTGCGCGTACTGCGAGAACGTGCCGTTGGCGTGCTTGATCACCACGGCGTTGCCGTACGCGGGGCCGTCACCGGCGCCGTTCGGGCCGGCCTTGACGACGGTGCCGCCGTGCACGGACTTGACCACGGTGCCGATCGGGACGGCGAAGTCCTGGCCGGAGTGCTTGCTGGACCACATGCTGCCGCCGAGGCCGAAGCTGGCGGAGAGGCGGTAGTTCTCGACCGGGTCCTGCCAGGCGGCGACCTTCTTGGCGGCGGCCTGCTTGGCCTGCGTGGCCTTCTTCGCCGCGGCCTGCTCGGCCTGCTCGGCGGCCTTGGCCTGGGCGGCGGCCTGCGCGCCCACGGAGGAGGCGGTCACCGACTGGACCCCGCCCTTGGCGTCGGCGGCGGCCGCGATCCCGGCACCGAGCACCGTCGTCACGCCGACACCGGCGGCGAGGACGGCCGCCCGGGTGCGACGCAGGGACGGGCCGGAATGGTGGGACTTGGCGCGCTTCGACATGGGGGAACCTCCGGGACAAGGCGTGGGGACGGGGGTACGGGATGTACCGGGTGTTGCGGGGTGGTGCTGGGTACTGCGGTGCTGCGGGTGCTGCCGGGTACTGCGGGCAAAAGGGAATCCGGCACGCGGACTGCGCATGCCGGACGGCCATCCCTTGGTAACCCCCACCCCGCCCCGCCCCCAAAACGCCCCTCTACTAGGCGCGGCCGTACCAGGACCCGCCCACGACGGCGGCCGAGGCGGCCGGTTCCGGGCCGAAAGTCCCGTCCGCGCGGCCGAAGAGCACACCGAAAAGCACCACTAATCCGCCTCGTATGTGACGTATGCCCTGTGCGTCATGTCACCGGCGGGCAAGATCCACCGCCCCGGGAGTGTGACCCCCGCTACGCCCACTACGCTCGCGCGCATGGACCCCGCGGCCCTTGGCATCCGAATCGCGTCCGGCGTCGTCACCCCGCTGATCAAGAAGCTGTTCGCGCGGCCGGGGCCTGGCGCGGGGCTCGTGGACAAACCGGTACGTATCGACGGTCTGGTGTCCTTCCGGGGCGAGCGGCGTGAGCTCGCGGAGCAGGACGTACGCGGCCTCGTGGCCGAGCTGGCCCGCCAGGCCCTGCGCACCGGCGAGCGGCACCTGCCCGAGGACGAGGTCGAGGCGGTCGTGCACGCCCTGACCCGCACGCTGCTCGCCCTCGGAACCCTCACGCTCACGGACGTGGAGGCGGTGTCCCTGGGGCACGAGGAGCTGGCGCGCCGGCTGCGGCGGGCCGGTGAGCGGCCGGAGCGCGATCTGTCGGCGGACGCGACGTACTTCTACGAGCGGCTGCTGCACACGGCCTGTCTGCACATCCTGAACTTCTTCACCCAGCGGTCGACCTTCGTACCCCGCACCCTGGTGGAGCAGAGCCGCCGCCAGGCGGAACTGATAGCCAAAGTTGACGAGTTGATCGCCAGGGACCCGCTTCGGGGTGCGGTGGACGCTGCCTTCGAGCGGCGTTATCTCGCCTACCTGGCGAAGAAGCACGGCAAGTTGACGATCTTCGGGATCGATCTCGCCGACTCGCCGGGGAAGTGGCCGCTGGACGCGGCGTATCTGAGCCTGCGGGCGACCGGGCGCGAGCAGCACCTGGGGGACATCCGGCTCGGGGACGAGTGGCGGCCCGTCTTCGAGGCGGACCTGGACACCGCCGCCCGCCCCGCCGACGAGGCCCTCGCCGCCCACGACCGCGTCCTGCTGCGCGGCGAGGCGGGTTCCGGCAAGACGACCCTCGTCCAGTGGCTGGCGGTCTCGGCCGCACGCCAGGTCCTGGACGAGCGCGACGACCGCATGGCGTACCTGTACGACCGCGTCCCCTACGTGCTCCCCCTGCGCACCCTGACCCGCCACGGCGAACGCCTCCCCGCGCCCAAGGACTTCCTCCCCGCCGTCGGCTCCCCGCTGGCGGGCACGCAGCCCGACGGCTGGGAGTCCCGCATCCTGACCGCAGGGCGCGCGCTCGTCCTGGTCGACGGCATCGACGAGGTCCCGGACACGGAACGCGCCCGCACGCGCGCGTGGCTGACGGATCTCATGGAGGCCTACCCCGGAAACCGCTGGCTGGTGACCTCGCGCCCCTCCGCCGTGCGCGAGGACTGGCTCGCCGACGAGGAGTTCACGGAGCTGACCCTCGCGCCGATGCGCGGGGCGGACGTGGCCGCGTTCATCGGGCGCTGGCACACCGCCGCCGCGACGGGCGCGCCGGACGACGAGGCCGCCGCCCTCGCCTCGTACGAGACCCAGCTCCTGGAAGCCGTGGGCACCAAGCCCGACCTGGGCCGCCTCGCCACCAACCCGCTGATGTGCGGCCTGATCTGCGCGCTGCACCGGGACCGCCGCGGCTTCCTCCCCCTCGGCCGCAAGGACCTCTACACGGCGGCCCTGTCCATGCTCCTGATCCGCCGCGACCGCGAACGCCACATGGACGTACCGGAACTGCGCGAGGAGCCCCAGCTCCAGCTCCTGCAGCGCCTCGCGTACTGGCTGATCCGCAACGGCCGCACGGAGATGGACCGTTCCCGCGCCCGGACGATCATCGCGGACGCGCTGCCCGCCGTGCCGGAGCTGGCCTCCCTGGGCGACGCGGACGCGGTGTACGCCCATTTCCTGCACCGCAGCGGTCTGCTCCGCGAACCCGGGCCGGGGACGGTGGAGTTCGTGCACCGGACGTTCCAGGACTTCCTGGGGGCGCGGGCGGCCGTGGACGAGGGGGACTTCGGCGTCCTCGCCGGGCACGCGGCCGACGACCAGTGGGAGGACGTCATCCGCATGGCGGTGGCCCAGGCCCGCCCCCGCGAACGGGCGGAACTCCTCGGCGGGCTGCTCGCGTACGGCGACGCCCACCGCGACGAGTCGGCCCGCAAGCGGGCGCATCTGCTGGCGGCGGCCTGCCTGGAACACGCGGCGGAGCTGGCGCCTGCCGTGCGGGGCGAGGTGGAACGGCGGACGGCCGAGCTGATTCCGCCCCGCAGTGCGGAGGAGGCGCGGGAGCTGGGGGCGGTGGGGCCGATGGTGCTTGGGTTGCTGCCTGGGCCTGAGGAGTTGGGGAGGTTGGAGGGGCTGGATGGGCTGAGAAGGCCGGACAGTCCAGGGAGGCTGGAGGGGCTGGAGAGGCTGGAGAGGTCGGACGGGCCAGGCAGGCCGGATGGGTCGGGCGGGCCGGACGGTTCGGGAGAGCGGGATGGCTCGGGCAGGCACGAAGGCTCGGGCAGGCCGGAAGGCTCACGCAGGCAAGAAGGCTCAGGCAGGCCGGAAGGCTCACGCAGACCGGACGGGTCCGGCAGGTCCGGCGAGCCGGACGAGGAGGTGGCCCGCCTCGTCGCCGTCGCGGCGACCCACGTCCGCTCCGACGCGGCCATCCCCTTCCTCGCCCGCTACACCGCCCATCCCTCCCTCGCCGTACGCAGCCAGCTCATGTGGGGCTGGCAGCGCTTCGACTGCCGCCGCTACGCCGAGCAGGTCATCAGCCGGCTCGACGACGGGGTCACGCACTTCACCCTGCGCACCGAGGAACAGATCGCGGAACTCGACCGGTTGGGCCTGCGCCCCAAGCACCTCGACATCCGGGCCGACCTCGCCCCCGAGACGGTGTCCCGCCTGCTCACGGACTGCGCACCGGAGACCCTGATGCTCTGGACCCCGCCCGCGCGGCTCACCCCCGAGGCGCTCGCGGCGCTGCGCGGTCTCAAGGCGCTGCGCGTGTTCGACGTCGAGGAACCCTGGAGCCTCGGCATGTTCCCGGCCGAGGCTCCCCTGAAGACCCTCGGTGTGCTCGGTCCCCGGCGGTACGTGGCCGACCTGGACGCCATGGACAGGTGGCCGGAGCTGGAGTGGGTCGTCTACGACCGCGACGACGGGCCGGGCTCGGACGCGGAGTGGCACGTACTCGCCCGGCTCCCCCGCCTCGACAAGCTGTACCTGTCGGCCGACAGCCTGTGGGACGCGCCGGAGGACCTGAGCCTGCCGCACGTCACCCAGGTGCATCTGGACCACACCGGGGCGTGGCACGAGGTCCCGGCCCGCCTCGCGAAGGTCTTCCCGGCTCTGGCCCTGCTCTACGTGAACCTCCGCTCGCGCGACGTCTCGCCCATCGACGCCGCCGGTCTGGCCGCCGCCCTGCCGACGCTGCGCGGCATCCGCGTGCCCGCCCCCCTGACGACGGGGCTCGACGCCCTCCCCGACCACCTCCACGTCGACGCGTACGACTTGGAGCCCGCGCCGGCCGGAGCCGCGCCCGCGCGGCGCCCCCGCGAGGCGGCGCCCCGCACCCGCCCGGCAGCACCGTGACGACCCATGACCTCCTGGCGTCACATCCGAACTCCCGCTCCACCCCCACACGTTCGGATGACCCGACACGGATCACCCTCCTGTAAAGCACCGCCTGCGCAAACCTCGACCCCATGTACCCCACGTACAAGGACACCGAAGCCATGGCACCCGCCCCACCGGACCCCGCCGACCCTTCGGCGTACGACGACCTCCTCGGGCAGGCCCGGGACACCGTCACCGCCGCACGCACCCGCACGCGGCAGGCGGTGAACGCCGAGCTCGTCCAGACGTACTGGCAGATCGGCAAGCTGCTGCTGTCCCACGAGGAACAGGCCGACCGGGGTGACCCGGAAGCCCCGGACGACCGGGACACCGACTTCGTGGCCCGCCTCGCCGCCGACCTGAAGGCCGCCCACCCGACCCAACGCGGCTTCTCCCGGCGGAACCTGACACACATGCGCAAGCTGGCCCGCACCTGGCCGGGACGGATCGCGCAGCGCCCCGTCGCCCAGCTCCCCTGGGGCCACATCACCGTACTGATGGACCGTCTGGAGACCCGCGCGGAGCTGGACTTCTACGCCACCGAGGCCGTCCAGCGGGGCTGGTCCCGCGCCGAACTCGACGAAGCGATCCACCGGCACCTGCACCGCGCCCACGGAGCCATTCCGCTGGACCTCGACGTGACGCTCCCCGAGGACTCGCCCGCGCAGACGGAGCTGGCCGGGGACCCGTTCCGCCTTGACTTCCTGCGGCTTGACGGCTGCGGGGACGATGCCCGCGGGGGCGCGGACGAAGGCCGCACCCCCGACGGTCGCGGCACCGACGAACGTGGCGTCGACGCCACCCCGCGCCCATGAGACGCTGCCGTGCCGCAGGGCGCACCGTTCACGGTCCACGTCACAGGGGGACACACCGCACATGGATCCCGCACTGCTCGGCACGCGGCTCGCGGCGTCCGCCGTGGCACCGCTCCTGAAGAAGCTGTTCCGCCAGGACGGCCCCGGCGCGGGCCTCACCGAGGGGCCCGTGCGCCTGGCGTCCCTCGTCTCCTTCCGTGGCGAGAAACGCACCCTCGCGGAGCCCGACGTACGGAAGCTGGCCGCCCGCCTGGTCGAGCGGGCCGCCGCGTCGCCCGGCGAACGGCCGGTGCCCCCGGACGAGGAGACGGCCGTCGCCGACGCCCTCGCCCGCACCCTCCTCGGCCTCGGCGACCTGGAGATGGACGACGTCCAGGCGGTACGTCTCGGCCACCGGGAACTCGCCCGCGAGCTCCGCGCCCGCACCCCCGCCCCGGCCCATCTCTCCGCCGACGCCACCGCCTTCCTCGACTCCCTCACCGAGCTGGCCTGCGTCCACGTCGTCCACTTCTTCACCCAGCGGTCGACCTTCGTGGCCCGCACCCTGGTGGAGCAGACGCGCAGCCAGGCGGAACTCATAGCCAAACTTGACGAGTTGATCGCCCGGAACCCCCGCCCGGACGTGGCCGCCGCCGCGTTCGAGCGCCGCTACCTCGACCACATCGCCGAGAAGCACAACCGCATCACCATCTACGGCATCGACCTCCGCGAGTCCCCCGACCGCTGGCCCCTGGAAGTCGCCTACCTGAGCCTGGAGGCGACCAGCACCGAAAGCCGCCCCCACGACGACCTCGAAGCCCTCCTCGACGCAGGGCCCGTCACCGTCCATCTCCCCGCCGACGCGGCCCTCGCCGAACACCCCCGCGTGCTGCTGCGCGGCGACGCGGGCTCCGGCAAGACGACGCTCGTCCAGTGGCTCGCCGTCAGCACCGCCACCCGCACCCGCGCCGCCCCCACCCCGTCCGCCTCCGACCGCGTCCCCTTCGTACTCCCCTTACGTACGCTGATCAGAACCGGAACCCTGCCCTCCCCGGACGCCTTCCTCACCGCCGTCGGCTGCCCGCACACGCCGCCCGACGGCTGGGCCTCGGGCGTCCTCCGCGCCGGCCGCGGGCTCGTCCTGATCGACGGCGTCGACGAGGTGCCCGCCGCCGACCGCGTTCGCACCCGCGACTGGCTCCTCGACCTCACCCACGCGTATCCCGCCAACCAGTGGCTGGTCACCTCGCGTCCCACGGCCGTCCGCCCCACCTGGCTCGCCGAGCGCGACTTCCGCGAGCTCGCGCTCGCGCCGATGAACCGCGCCGACGTCGCCACGTTCGTGCACCGCTGGCACACGGCAGCGGACGCCGAGCCGTACGCGGAACAGCTCCTTTCCTCCCTGCGCGCCAAACGCGACCTGGCCCGCATGGCCACCAACCCCCTGATGTGCGGCCTGATCTGCGCCCTGCACCGCGAACGCCGTGGCTTTCTCCCCCAGAGCCGCAAGTCCCTCTACGACGCGGCCCTCTCCATGCTCCTCACCCGCCGCGACCGCGAACGGGGTATGGGCGCGCCCGACGGCATCGAGCTCACGGAGGAGGCCCAGCTCGACCTCCTCCAGTCCCTCGCGTACGGCCTGACCCTCAGCGGACGCACGGAAATGGACCACGACGGCGCGCTGCTGTTGCTGGAGCGCGCCCTCCCGAACATCGCCTCCGCCGCCGAACAGGGCGACGCCGCGGCCGTCTTCCGCCACCTGCTGCACCGCAGCGGGCTGCTGCGCGAACCCGGTCCCGACGCCGTCGACTTCGTCCACCGCACCTTCCAGGACTACCTGGGCGCCCGCGCCGCCGTGTCCGAGGGCCACCTCGACGCCCTCGTCTCCCACGCCGACGACCCCCAGTGGGAGGACGTGATCCGCATGTCGGTGGCCCACGCCCGCCCCACCGAACGCAACACGCTGTTACGCAAGCTGCTGTCAGCCGACACCGGCCCCCGAGTCGCCCTCCTGGCCCTGGCCTGCCTGGACGACGCGACGTCCCTGTCCCCCGCGGTACGGCAGGAGGTGGAGGCCCGGGCGGCGGGCCTCATACCTCCACGCACGGCAGCGGAGTCCCGCGCGCTGGCGGAGGCGGGGCCCTTGGTCCTTGAGCTGCTTCCGGGCCCGGAGGGGCTTTCGGATGATGAGGCGTTGGGGGTGGTCCATACCGCGCGGCTCGTGGGCACGGACGCCTCTCTGCCTGTGCTGAAGCAGTTCCGGGGCCATACTGAGTCAAGTGTCCGCGTGCAGCTCCTCCAGACCTGGGAACAGTTCGACGCCGATGAGTACGCCGACGAAATCCTTTCCGGGGTGTCTCCGCAGGGCGTGTTCTTCACAGCAAAGAACAGGGCACAGGCGCGAGCATTGCGCCGGATCGGTGCACAGCCTCTGGTCACCATTTTCGGCGCTTACACAGCGCGGGACCTGCTCACTTTTGTCACCCCGGACACGCTCACCCACCTGCACGTCATCGACAACCCCGAGCTGTCCGATCTCACCCCGTTCACATCCCTGCAGCGGCTCAACGCCCTCGGGCTTTCGTCGTGCCAGGCACCGTTGGATCTCAGCCCACTCGCCACGCTGGAGTTGTCCTCGCTGACCCTGGGCACTGCCGTGCGGGGTCTGGAGCGTCTGACGACTCTGCGCACCCTTTACATCAGCTCGCTGTTGGAAGGCGGAAATCTCAACGCATCGTTGCCCACCTGCGCGCCTTTGGAGTTCCTCACTCTCATCGGCAGGGCAACGGTCAGCAATAGGCTGCGAGGCTTGGGACATTGGCAGACTCTGAGACACCTCGCCTTGGTCGCCCCCGAGGGTGAACTCACCTCTGAGCACTTCGAAGAGATGGCCGCTCATCCTTCCCTCAACGAACTCAGCCTGGAAAGGGGCCTTCTCCCTGCGTTCACGCAGTCCCCAGAACTCCTCGGAATCGAAACGCTCCGCCTATCCGGGCTGCATGGAACCGAGGACCTCACCCACCTGAGCAGGGTGTTCCCAGGAGTACGCACAGTCACCATTGGCGCCAACGGAGATCACCGATTGTCGGCCGATCGCTACACCAGCCTGTTTCCGGAAGCCAACGTCGAGGTGCGCAACACCTTCTGGAACACGCCACCCGCCTGACAAAAAGGGGCTGCCCCGAACCGTAAGGTCCGGGGCAGCCCCAAGCATGCCGCTCAGCAAAGCGCCAGCGTCACGCCTCCTTGCTCAGGTTGGGCCCAGCCCCACCCGCAGCGGACTCGATCGGCGGCACGTCCGGCAGTGCCGCCTTCTCCTCGCCACGGAACGTGAACGTGGCGGTCTCGCCCTCGCCCTCCGTGTCGACGACGACGATGTGCCCGGGGCGCAGCTCGCCGAAGAGGATCTTCTCGGAGAGCGTGTCCTCGACCTCGCGCTGAATGGTGCGGCGCAGCGGCCGCGCACCCAGGACGGGGTCGTACCCCTTCTTGGCGAGGAGCTCCTTCGCGGACTGGGAGAGCTCGAGGCCCATGTCCCGGTCCTTCAGGCGCTCGTCCACCTTGCCGATCATGAGGTCGACGATCTCGAGGATGTCGCCCTGGGTGAGCTGCGGGAAGACGACGACGTCGTCCACACGGTTGAGGAACTCGGGCCGGAAGTGCTGCTTGAGCTCGTCCGAGACCTTGTTCTTCATGCGCTCGTAGTTGGACTTGGTGTCACCCTGCGCGGCGAAGCCCAGGTTGAAGCCCTTGGAGATGTCCCGCGTGCCGAGGTTGGTCGTCATGATGATGACCGTGTTCTTGAAGTCGACGACGCGGCCCTGGGAGTCGGTCAGGCGACCGTCCTCCAGGATCTGGAGCAGCGAGTTGAAGATGTCCGGGTGGGCCTTCTCGACCTCGTCGAAGAGGACCACGGAGAACGGCTTGCGCCGCACCTTCTCGGTCAGCTGACCGCCCTCTTCGTAGCCCACGTAGCCGGGGGGCGAGCCGAAGAGGCGCGAGACCGTGTGCTTCTCGCTGAACTCCGACATGTCGAGGGAGATCAGCGCGTCCTCGTCACCGAAGAGGAACTCGGCGAGGGCCTTGGAGAGCTCGGTCTTACCGACACCGGAGGGGCCCGCGAAGATGAACGATCCACCGGGGCGCTTGGGGTCCTTCAGACCCGCTCGCGTACGCCGGATCGCCTTCGAGAGCGCCTTGACGGCGTCCTTCTGGCCGATGACGCGCTTGTGGAGCTCGTCCTCCATGCGCAGCAGACGGGAGGACTCCTCCTCCGTCAGCTTGAAGACCGGGATGCCGGTGGCCGTCGCGAGGACCTCGGCGATGAGCTCGCCGTCGACCTCGGCGACGACGTCCATGTCGCCGGCCTTCCACTCCTTCTCGCGTTTGGCCTTGGCGGCCAGGAGCTGCTTCTCCTTGTCGCGCAGGGAGGCGGCCTTCTCGAAGTCCTGGGAGTCGATCGCCGACTCCTTGTCCCGGCGCACGCCCGCGATCTTCTCGTCGAACTCGCGGAGGTCCGGCGGCGCGGTCATCCGGCGGATGCGCATCCTGGAGCCGGCCTCGTCGATCAGGTCGATCGCCTTGTCGGGCAGGAAGCGGTCCGAGATGTACCGGTCGGCCAGGGTGGCGGCCTGGACCAGGGCTTCGTCGGTGATGGAGACGCGGTGGTGCGCCTCGTACCGGTCGCGGAGGCCCTTGAGGATCTCGATGGTGTGCGGGAGGGAAGGCTCCGCCACCTGGATCGGCTGGAAGCGGCGCTCGAGGGCCGCGTCCTTCTCAAGGTGCTTGCGGTACTCGTCCAGAGTCGTCGCGCCGATGGTCTGGAGCTCGCCGCGGGCCAGCATGGGCTTCAGGATCGAAGCCGCGTCGATGGCGCCCTCGGCGGCACCCGCACCCACGAGCGTGTGCAGCTCGTCGATGAACAGGATGATGTCGCCGCGGGTGCGGATCTCCTTGAGGACCTTCTTCAGGCGCTCCTCGAAGTCACCGCGGTAGCGCGATCCTGCGACCAGGGCGCCGAGGTCCAGGGTGTAGAGGTGCTTGTCCTTGAGGGTCTCGGGCACCTCGCCCTTGACGATGGCCTGGGCCAGGCCCTCGACGACCGCCGTCTTGCCGACGCCGGGCTCGCCGATGAGGACCGGGTTGTTCTTCGTACGGCGGGACAGCACCTGCATGACCCGCTCGATCTCCTTCTCGCGCCCGATGACCGGGTCGAGCTTGGACTCACGAGCGGCCTGGGTGAGGTTCCGGCCGAACTGGTCGAGGACCAGGGACGTGGAGGGCGTGCCCTCGGCAGGACCGCCGGCGGTGGCGGTCTCCTTGCCCTGGTAGCCGGAGAGCAGCTGGATGACCTGCTGCCGCACCCGGTTGAGATCGGCACCCAGCTTGACCAGGACCTGGGCGGCGACGCCCTCGCCCTCACGGATCAGGCCGAGCAGGATGTGCTCCGTGCCGATGTAGTTGTGGCCCAGCTGAAGGGCCTCGCGGAGCGACAGCTCCAGGACCTTCTTGGCACGGGGGGTGAAGGGGATGTGCCCGGACGGAGCCTGCTGGCCCTGCCCGATGATCTCCTCCACCTGCTGGCGGACCGCCTCAAGCGAAATGCCGAGGCTCTCCAGGGCCTTTGCGGCGACACCTTCACCCTCGTGGATCAGGCCCAGGAGGATGTGCTCGGTGCCGATGTAGTTGTGGTTGAGCATCCGGGCTTCTTCCTGAGCCAGGACGACAACCCGCCGCGCGCGGTCGGTGAACCTCTCGAACATCGTTAATCGCTCCTCAGAGCGGTCAGGCAGTAAGGGGACGCTCCCCTCCCTGTCCTTCCGCAGCTTAGTCCCGCAAGCGGGGACCGCTCATTCCAACTGCCGACACCCGTCCGGATCACCCTCACTACGGTAGAGAACGCTTCCTGACTCCAACGCCGACATATGCTCCAACCTGATGGTGCGAGACGATGTTCCCGCAGGCCAGGCAGTTACCCTCACCGGCAGTACGCCGTTGGCGAACGTGAGACGCCTGAACACCGCGTGTCGCCCCTCCCCACTAGGGATGTCTTACCCGTATGCACTGACACTCCATGCAGCGCGCACCGGTTCCCTCCGCTACGGGCGAACACCCTTGCGCGACCGAGTACGCCATCACGCCCCCCTTTCGACCACCGTACGCATCCGTGTCGACACCCAGCGTGACGTGGACCGTAACCCCAGCGTGCCTCGCGCTGTTGCTCGGGGCATGGCCCTCAGCGTTCCCCACCCCAGGCCGCCGGTCGACGAGCGCGGCCCGCACGGCGCGGCCCCATGGGATCCGGCGGCGGTGCGGTGCTGGTACGAGAACGGCCTGGGCTGGGCCGTGACTCCCGGGCCGGACATCCGGCTGCTCACGGGGCTGCGCTTCGACGTGTTCGAGCTGCCGGCCGAGGCGGGATTCGCGGCGCTGCGGCATGTGGGCCCGAAGGCGCCCGTGGCCCTGCACGGCGAGACGATGCGGCTGTTCGTGGCCGCGGGCAGCGCGGACGAGCTGCCGGGGCTGCTCGACTGGCTGGAGTGGGGGGACATCCCCCTGGACCTGAAGGCGATCGGCGCGGGCGGTCTGGTCGACGCGCCCACCCCTCCCGGCCCGCCCGGTCCGCGAGGGGCCGCCGTCTGGCTGCGGCCCCCCGAGCCCGGCTACGAGGTGGAGGCGACGCTGCCGTCACTCACGGCCGCGGCGACCCTGGCGCCGAGCGCGGCCCTGTGCGCGGGCGGCAGCGGAACCGACCCCCATTCCGGCTCCGCCGCGGGCTCCGATCTCGTACGCCTCGTGGACACGGCGGCAACGCAGTGCCACCGGGTCCGGCTGTGGCGCACGAGCAGTCAGCCGTTGGCCTTCTCGTAGGCCTCGCGGATGGACGCGGGGACGCGGCCGCGGTCGTTGACCTCGAAGCCGTTGTCCTTCGCCCACGCGCGAATCTGCGCCGTGTCCTGGCTGCCGCCCGAAGCCGCGGCGCGCGCCTTGCCGCGTCCGCTGGAGCGGCCCCCGGTCCGACGGCCGCCCTTGAGGTACGGCTCGAGAAGACCGCGCAGCTTGTCGGCGTTCGCGGTGGTGAGATCGATCTCGTACGACTTGCCGTCCAGCGCGAACGTCACGGTCTCGTCCGCCTCGACGCCATCGAGGTCATCGACAAGAAGGACCTGAACCTTCTGTGCCACCGGATTTCCTTTCATCGATAACTTCAGGGCCGAACCGTGCGGCATGAGCCGCAGATTCCCCGCCCCCTGTTATATGCAGCACTGCAGTACGTCGGAAAGCAAACCGCTTTTCCTGGAAAAACACAAACCCCTGGGAGAGACCGGCTGCACGAGATCCCGGGAAACATGCGCGTTTCGGACATAGGGCACCCGGGCATGTGACTGCCCGGAATAGCTCGGTCACGATCACAGATGCAGAAGCATCCGGCTGTTGCCCAAGGTGTTCGGTTTCACTCGTTCGAGGCCGAGGAACTCCGCGACGCCCTCGTCATAGGAACGCAGCAGCTCGCTGTAGACATCTGTGTCGACCGTATCGACGGGCGTCTCACCGATCTCCACGAAGCCGTGCTTGGCGAAGAAGTCCACTTCGAAGGTGAGGCAGAAAACCCGCCGGACACCGAGCCAGCGGGCGGTCCGCAGCAACTCACCGAGCAGCCGATGCCCCACGCCCGCGCCCTTGACCTGTGGATTCACCGCCAGCGTGCGTACTTCGGCAAGGTCTTCCCACATCACGTGCAGCGCGCCGCAGCCGACCACAGGACCCGCTTTGCCGTCCTCCGCCGCGCGTTCCGCGACCCAGAACTCCTGGATGTCCTCGTAAAGCGTGACCGTCGCTTTGTCGAGCAGGATGCCCCGGCGGACGTACGGGTCGAGCAGGCCCCGGACCGCGGGCACATCGGCGGTGCGGGCCCTGCGTACGGAGACCGCATTTGCCGGGAGCACACCGCGCGCGCCGAGTTCGCCGGGCGCCTGCGGGAGTTCGTCGGGCTGTGCTGGCATGAGCGGACGCTATCGTTCGGACCCCGGCTCGGGGGCTGTGGGGTTCTGCTCGGCTTCCGCCTCGCGTTCGGCCCCGGCTTCGGCTTCCGCCCTTCGATCCGCTTCGGCTTCCGCCTTGCGATCCGTGTCGCCTTCCACCATGCGAACGGCGTCGCTCAGCGCTTCCCGCTGCTGCGGCGACATCATCCCGAAGAAGGCGACGAGAGCGGCCGCCGGGTTGTCACTCTGCGACCAGGCTTCGTTCATCAGTGCGGCGGCGTACGCGGCACGCGTGGAGACCGCCTCATATCGATAGGCCCGGCCTTCCGCTTCGCGGCGCACCCAGCCCTTCTGATGGAGATTGTCCAAAACGGTCATGACGGTCGTGTACGCGATGGACCGTTCCTGCTGAAGGTCTTCCAGGACTTCTCGAACGGTCACGGGGCGGTTCCACTTCCACACCCGGGTCATCACTGCGTCTTCGAGTTCTCCCAATGGGCGAGGCACGCTTGAACAATAGTGGGCGAGGTCACTAATGGCGTGATGGACGTGGCATACCGGGCATTTCCGCAACAAAAAGGGCGTACGACTCGGTGTCGAGTCGTACGCCGGGGGCATGGCGGGCGGGCGAGCGCTCAGGCGTCGCCGGTCTTCGGGGTCTGCCGGACCGACTCGGCGCGGGCGATCGCCGCGTCGACGGCGGCGTCCTCCTTGGCCTTGTTGGCGCCGCCCTGGGTCTTGACGATCGTCACGATGAGGCCGACGAAGAACACGGCCATCACTACGGGGGGCACGAGCGCGGAGACGTAGTCCATGCCCCCAGCGTAGCTAGCCCGCGGCGAGCTCCTGCGCCGGGGCGGCAGGCGGTGCCGGGCGTTTGGGCGGGAACACCTCGGCCGGGGTGGGCACGGGGCGGGGCCGCTCCTGGGGTGTCGCGGGGGGCTCGGCGGGCGGGGTCGGGCGGGGGGCGGGCCTCTGGTCCTTCTCGGTCTTCTCGTCGGCGGCCGTGAGCCCGCCGGGCAGGGCGAGCAGGCGGGTGCGGGACGGGGGCACCGCGGGACGGGTCTTCGCGGACGGGCCCTGCGCGGGCCGCGACGCGGGCACCGCGGGTCTGCCCGCGCCGGTCCGGGCAACGTTGCCCCTGGCCTCCGTGGCCGCCGCGAGGCGCGCCCGCACGGCCTCCTCCGCGAGCGTCCGGCAGCGGTCGAGCAGCGCGGCAGCGCGCGGGTTGCCGCGCAGGGCGCGCAGCGCCGCGAGGTCGTCGGCGCCCGGCCGGTACCCGGTGGGGAGCACGTCCTCCAGGAGCTCCAGATACCCGGCCGCGGTGCCGGGCAGCGCGGCCCGGTAGCGCGCGAGATCGGCCACCAGGAAGGCGCGCAGCCGGGCGCCCTCGCGCACCGCCTCGTCGATGTCGTCGGCGAGGCGCACGCAGGCCTGCACGGTCTGGTCGTCAAGGACACGAACGGTACTGGGGTGCAGGGCGTGGGCCAGAGCACGGCGGAGCACTCGCAGCTCCTGCGCGCCGAAGGCCATGCCGCCCCGGGATCCGTATGGCGTGGGCATGGGGTGACGATACGCGGAAGACGAACAAAATCCTCTTAACGGACACCCGTCGGGGTGGCGGCCCGGGTGGCGGCCCCTCCCCGTCGGGTCAGTCCTGTCGGCGCCGGATCAGTCCTGTCGGCGCCGGGTCGTCGCGAACGCGACCGCTCCCACGCCGAGCGCGCCCGCCGCCCCGGCCACGATCCACGGAACGATCCCCGCCCCGGTGTCCGCCATGCGCCCCGCGGGGGCCTGGGTGGACGCGGGCGACGGGGTCGCTGTCGCCTCGGGCGGGCCCGGCGTCGGCGACGAGACGGCCGGACCGTCGGCCGCCGCCACCGTCACGGGTGCCGTCACCACGGGCTCCGCCGCCAAGGACACAGCCGCCACGGGCGCCACTCCCCCCGTCAGCGCCACCACCGCGACCGCCGCCACGACACCCAGCCGTGTCTTGCCCCTCATCCGCCCCACGCTCATCAGACACCCGCACCAGACACCCGGTCAGAACCCCCCGCAGCACAGACTCTTGGAGGAGGACCCGGGTTGTCCCGCGGATGCGAAAACTTGGCGACCGTCCGCGCCTCGCGGCGTGAAACGCGCGCTCAGCCGCGTGACACGTTCCGTTCGTAGACGAGCCGAAGGCCGATCAGCGTCAGCCAGGGCTCGTGCTCGTCGATGACGGCCGCCTCGCCGAGCACCATCGGCGCGAGCCCGCCCGTCGCGATCACGGTCACTTCCTCGGGGTTGCCGTCCGGCCCCGCCAACTCGCGCGCCATGCGCTGCACGACGCCGTCGACCTGCCCCGCGAAGCCGTACAGGATGCCCGACTGCATGGCCTCCACGGTGTTCTTGCCGATGACGCTGCGCGGCCGGGCCAGCTCGATCTTGCGGAGCTGCGCGCCGCGTACGCCGAGGGCCTCCACGGAGATCTCGATGCCGGGGGCGATGACACCGCCCGCGTACTCCCCGCGCGCGGAGACCGCGTCGAACGTCGTCGCCGTACCGAAGTCCACGACGATCGCGGGGCCTCCGTAGAGCTCGACCGCCGCGACCGCGTTGATGATGCGGTCGGCGCCGACCTCCTTGGGGTTGTCCATGAGGATCGGGACGCCGGTCTTGATGCCGGGCTCTACCAGGACGGCGGGCACGTCTCCGTAGTAGCGCCTTGTGACCTCGCGCAGCTCGTGCAGGACCGACGGGACGGTGGAGCAGATCGCGATGCCGTCGATGCCGTCGCCGAGTTCCTCGCCGAGCAGCGGGTGCATGCCCATCAACCCGTTGAGGAGCACGGCCAGTTCGTCGGCGGTGCGGCGGGCGTCGGTGGAGATGCGCCAGTGCTCGACGATGTCCTCGCCGTCGAACAGGCCGAGGACGGTGTGGGTGTTGCCTACGTCGATGGTGAGCAGCATCAGCCCGCGGCCTCTCCGGAGACCGTGGCTTCGCGGAGGTCCAGGCCGATGTCGAGAATCGGCGAGGAGTGGGTGAGGGCGCCCACCGCGAGGTAGTCGACGCCCGTGCGCGCGTACGTCGCGGCGTTCTCCAGGGTGAGGCGGCCGGAGGACTCCAGGAGGGCGCGGCCGCCCACGAGGGCGACGGCCTCCTCGGTCTCGCCGGGCGTGAAGTTGTCCAGGAGGATCAAGTCGGCGCCGGCGTCGACGACTTCGCGGAGCTGGTGCAGGGTGTCGACCTCGACCTCGACGGCCAGGCCCGGGAACATCTCCCGTACGGCCTTGAAGGCCTGTGTCACGCCGCCCGCGGCGACCACGTGGTTGTCCTTGACCAGGGCGGCGTCGGCGAGCGACATGCGGTGGTTGACGCCGCCGCCCATGCGGACCGCGTACTTCTCCAGGGAGCGCAGTCCCGGTGTCGTCTTGCGGGTGTCGCGGACCTTGGCGGCGGTGCCCTCCAGGGCATCCGCCCACGCGCGCGTGGCGGTCGCGATGCCGGACAGGCGGCACAGCAGGTTCAGGGCGCTGCGCTCGGCGGTGAGCAGGTCGCGGGTGTGCGCGGTGACGCTCAGGAGCACGTCGCCGGCCTCGATCCGCTCGCCGTCCTCGACGTGCCGCTCGACCTCGAACTCGTCCTGGCAGACGACGGAGAGCACGGCCTCCGCGACCCGCAGGCCCGCGACCGTGCCCGCCTCGCGCGCGGTGAAGTCGGCCGTGGCGACGGCGTCTTCGGGGATGGTGGCGACGGTCGTGACGTCCACGGCGTCCGGCGAGAACTCCATGTCCTCGGCGATGGCGAGGTGCGCGATGTCCTCGATCTGGACGGGGTCGAGGCCCGCGTCGTCCAGCATCCGGGCGAGCGTGGGGTCGAGGCCGCACTCCATCGCGTCGGGCGCCGCGTCGCCGCAGCCGCAGGCGTCGCCGCAGCCGCCGGTACCGCCGGCGAGGGGGAGGTCGGGGGTGCTCACGTCGGTCACTGCTCCTGGGTGCTGGGGAAACGGGCGTTGTCGGTGGTGCGGGTGGCGAGGGTCCGGTCGGGATTGAGGCGTACGACGATGTGGCGTCCCCATGCCGCGTCGTCGCGGTCCGCGTGGTCCTCGCGCCAGTGGCAGCCACGAGTCTCCTCGCGCCGCCGTGCCGCCGCCACAAGAACGCGGGCGACGCACAGGAGGTTGGTGGTCTCCCAGGCCTCCACACCGGGCTCTGCGGTCTTGCCGTCCTCGGCCAGCGCGCCCGCCGCGTCCGCGTGGACGGCGGCGAGCCGGTCGGCGGCCTCGGCGAGGGACGCGGCGGAGCGCAGCACTCCGGCGCCCCGGGTCATCACGCGCTGGATGGTGAAGCGGGCCTCCGGGGGCAGCAGCGGGTGGGCGGGCCGCTCCGGGGTCGCGGTGTCGGCGGGCACGCGCGCGTGGAGGGCGCCATCGGAGTGCAGGGCGGTGATGTCGTCCGCGATGCGCTCTGCGTAGACCAGGCCCTCCAGGAGGGAGTTGGAGGCGAGCCGGTTGGCACCGTGCACACCCGTGCAGGCGACCTCGCCGCACGCGTACAGGCCCGGCACCGTGGTGCGGCCGTACAGGTCGGTGCGGACGCCGCCGGAGGCGTAGTGGGCGGCCGGGGAGACCGGCACTGGCTCGGTGACCGGGTCGATGCCGTGGGCGCGACAGGCGGCCAGGATCGTCGGGAAGCGGGTGGCCCACATGTCGGCGCCGAAGTGGCGGGCGTCCAAGTACATGTGCTCGGCGCCCTGTTCCTGCATGCGGCGCGTGATGCCCTTGGCGACGATGTCGCGCGGTGCCAGCTCGGCGAGCTCGTGCTGGCCGACCATGAAGCGCACGCCGTCGGCGTCGACCAGGTGGGCGCCCTCGCCGCGCACGGCTTCGGAGACGAGCGGCTGCTGGCCCTCCGCGTCCGCCCCCAGGAAGAGCACGGTCGGGTGGAACTGCACGAACTCCAGGTCGGAGACCTCGGCGCCCGCGCGCAGGGCGAGTGCGACGCCGTCGCCCGTCGACACGGACGGGTTCGTGGTCGCGGAGAACACCTGGCCCATGCCGCCGGTGGCGAGCACCACGGCGGGCGCGTGCACGGCGCCCACGCCGTCGTGCTGGCCCTCGCCCATGACGTGCAGGGTGACGCCGGCGGTGCGCCCCTCGTCGTCCGTGAGGAGGTCGAGAACCAACGCGTTCTCGACCGTCGGTATCCCCCGCGCGCGGACCGCTTCGACGAGGGCGCGGGAGATCTCCGCGCCGGTGGCGTCGCCGCCCGCGTGCGCGATGCGGCGGCGGTGGTGGCCGCCCTCGCGGGTGAGCGCGAGGGCGCCCTCCTCGGACTCGTCGAAGTGCGCGCCGGTCGCGATGAGGCGGTGTACGGCGTCGGGTCCCTCGGTGACGAGGGTGCGCACCGCCTCCTCGTCGCACAGGCCCGCGCCCGCCACGAGGGTGTCGTCCAGGTGCTGTTCGGGGGTGTCGCCCTCGCCGAGTGCCGCCGCGATGCCGCCCTGTGCCCAGCGCGTGGAGCCGTCGTCCAGGCGGGCCTTGGTGACGACGACCGTGTTCAGGCCGGCCGCCGAGCAGCGCAGGGCGGCGGTGAGGCCCGCCACTCCGGAGCCGACGACCACGACGTCGGCGTCGAGCGACCAGCCGGGGGCGGGGGCGTACAGCCGTATGCCGGTGGCACTCATGCGGGGGCTCCGATCCGGGTCGGGCGGGCGTCTGCGGCGATGTCGGTGACGATGGTGGTGTCAGTGACGGTGGTGATGTCGGTGACTGTGGTGCTGCCGGTGCCGACGACAGTGACGGTGGCGGTGCGGCCGTCCGGGTGCGCGCTCATGCGGGGGCTCCGAACGTCAGCGGGATGTTGTCGATCAGGCGGGTCGTGCCGACCTTGGCGGCGACGGCGAGGACCGCCTCGCCCTCGTATCCGGAGCGGATCTCCTGGAAGTCGGCCGGGTCGACCAGCGCCAGGTAGTCCAGGACCAGCGGCGGGCGCAGCCGGGCGCCCTCGTCGAGGACCTGGCAGGCGGCGGCGCGGACCGCGTCGGGCCCGGCGGGGCCGGTGGGCGCGGCCTGGGCGACGGCGTGCGCGTCGGCGGCGGCGCGGGCCTCCCCCAGGGCGTTCAGGCCGTCCACGCGCGCGTGCGTCGCGGGGGCGAGGGCGGCGCGGGCGCGCAGGGCCTCCTGGGCGGCGTGCCGGTCGCGGCCGGCGAACAGGGCGCGGGAGAGCGTGAGCGCGGTGCGGCGCTCCTCGGGCGACAGGTAGCGGTTGCGGCTGGAGCGGGCGAGGCCGTCGTCCTCGCGCACCGTGTCCACGCCGACGATCTCCACGTCGAAGTTCAGGTCGCGCACCATGCGGCGGATCACGGCGAGCTGCTGGGCGTCCTTCTGGCCGAACAGCGCCACGTCGGGCGCCGTCAGGTGCAGCAGCTTGGCGACGACGGTGAGCACGCCGTCGAAGTGCCCGGGGCGGGTGGCGCCTTCGAGGACGGTGCCCATGGGGCCCGCGGTCACGCGGACCTGGGGCTCGCCTCCGGGGTAGACCTCGTCCGCGGAGGGGGCGAAGACGACGTCCGCGCCCGCCTGCGAGGCGGTCTTGATGTCGGCTTCCAGGGTGCGCGGATAGCGGTCCAGGTCCTCGCCCGCGCCGAACTGGAGCGGGTTCACGAAGACCGTGACGACGACTTCGCCGTCGGGTCCGGCCGCCTCGCGTGCCGTGCGGACCAGCGTGGCGTGGCCCTCGTGCAGGGCGCCCATGGTCATCACGACGACGCGGCGCCCGGCACGCGCGCGGGCGCGCAGTTCGGCGGCAGTGTGCAGCAGGTCGGTCGCGTGGCTCATGCGCCCTCTCCGTCCGTGGTCCCGCCGCGCGGTCCGTCCGGGCCGCCGGGGGCGGTCACGCCGCCCGCGAGGACGCCGAGGAGGTCCTCGGCGAGCTCCGGCTTGAGGAGGCCGTGGGCGAGGGCGCGGTCGGCGGTCGCGCGGGCCATCGCGAGGTAGCCGGCGACGGTCTGCGGCGCGTGCTTGCGCAGTTCGGCGACGTGCGCGGCGACCGTGCCCGCGTCGCCGCGCGCGACGGGTCCGGTCAGGGCCGCGTCGCCGGAGCGCAGGGCGTTGTCGAGCGCGGCGCCGAGCAGCGGGCCGAGCATGCGGTCCGGGGCGGCCACGCCCGCGTCGCGCAGCAGCTCCATGGACTCGGCGACCAGCGTGACCAGGTGGTTCGCACCGAGCGCGAGGGCCGCGTGGTAGAGCGGGCGGGCCTCTTCGGCGATCCACTCGGGCTCGCCGCCCATCTCGATGACCAGGGCCTCCGCGGCGAGCCGCAGCTCGTCGGGGGCGGTCACGCCGAACGAGCAGCCCGCCAGGCGCTGTACGTCCACGGCGGTGCCGGTGAACGTCATCGCGGGGTGCAGCGCGAGGGGCAGCGCGCCCGCGCGCAGGGCGGGGTCGAGGACCTTCGTGCCGTACCGCCCGGAGGTGTGCACGAGCAGTTGGCCGGGGCGCACCGCGCCCGTCTCGACGAGGCCTTCGACCAGTCCGGGCAGCGCGTCGTCCGGCACGGTCAGGAGGACCAGGTCGGCGCGCGCGAGGACCTGGGCGGGCGCGACGAGCGGCACGTCGGGCAGCAGCGCGGCGGCGCGCCGCACGGAGCTGTCGGACACCCCGGACGCGGCCACCGGGCGGTGCCCGGCGAGCTGGAGCGCCGCCGCGAGAGCGGAGCCGACACGGCCCGCTCCGACGACGCCCACGGTGAGCCGCGCGGGGCGGTCCCTGGGGTCCGACCGGGGCTCCGGGTGCTGCTCCGGCCGGTGAGATGCGTTCACGCTCTGACGCCTTCCGTTCCAGTCCGCTCGGGGTACCGGACGATTTCTCGTCATGCTAACGCTATTGCCTCGCGCGGCGCCGTCGGCCGTCCACAGCCTGTGGGCATTCGTACGACCGCGCGCGATGATCTGTGGATGACCGCAAACGGCGCGCGGGACGACCGCGCAGGCGAGCTGGACGCACGGACCGACGGCGAGGACGGGCCGGCGGCGACGAAGGACGGCGAGGGCGCCCCGGCCGAGCCCGACGAGCGGGCCCGGCGGCTCGCCGCCGCGCGCGGCGCGAAGCTGATCCTGGCCCGCCCCCCGATGGGCCTCACCCTGGCCGAGCGGCTTTCGGACCTGGCCGCGGGCGCCGCCGGTGTCGCGGACATGGAGCAGCTCGGCGACATGTACGGCGACGGCGTGGTCGCCGACCTGGAGGACGAGGTCGCCCGGCTCCTCGGCAAGGAGGACGCCGTCTTCTTCCCCACGGGCACGATGGCCCAGCAGGTCGCGCTGCGCTGCTGGGCGGGGCGCACCGGCAACGCGACGGTGGCCCTGCACCCGCGCTCGCACCCGGAGGTCCACGAGGGGGGCGCCCTCTCCGTGGTGAGCGGTCTGCGCACCGTGCACCCCACGGACGAGCCGCGCTCCCCCACGGCCGACGAAGTGCGCGACTTCGAGGAGCCGTTCGGCACGCTGATGCTGGAACTGCCCCTACGGGAGGCCGGTTACGTCCTGCCCACCTGGGAGGAGCTCACGGACGTGGTGGCGGCGGCGCGCGAACGGGACGCCGTGGTGCACTTCGACGGGGCGCGCCTGTGGGAGTGCACGACACACTTCGGCCGCCCGCTGACGGAGATCGCCGCGCTCGCGGACAGCGTCTACGTGTCGTTCTACAAGTCGCTCGAAGGCATCGCGGGCGCCGCGCTCGCCGGTCCGCGCTCGCTGACGGAGGAGGCCCGCGCCTGGCGGCACCGGTACGGCGGCCTGATGTTCCAGCAGTTCCCGACCGCCGTGTCGGCCCTGCTCGGCCTCAAGCGGGTCCTGCCGCGCCTGCCGGAATACGTCGCCCACGCGCGCGTGGTGGCCGACGCGCTGCGGGACGGCCTCACGGCCTCGAAGGTGCCGTGGTCGCGCGTGCACCCCGATCCGCCGCACACCCACCAGTTCCAGGTCTGGCTGCCGTACCCGCCCGAGGTCCTGAACGAGGCGACGGTCGCGCAGTCCGAGGAGACCGGCACGCAGCTCTTCTGGCGCTGGTTCCCCGACGGCCCGCCGGGCCTGTCCGTCACGGAGGTCACCGTGAACGGACCGGGCCTGGCATGGACGGCCGAGGACGTCAGGGAAGCGACCGAGGAGTTCGCGCGCCGCCTCCCCTGAGACCACGCAGAAGCCGCGCAAGCGCCCCCCGCACCCGCCCCCGAGCCGGCCGCTCGTGCACGACGGCGTTGAACCGCCCGTAGTCCCGCACCTCACGCACGACCTGCCAGTCGTTGGTCCCCGGGGCGGGCGGTGTCCGCTCCCCGAGCTGGGCGGCACGGTAGGCATCAAGCAGGTACTGCTGAGTAACACTCATGGCACATAGACCTTTCACGGCAAAGGGTACTTAACGGACACTCGACGAACAACGGAGGGCCGAATCAGCCCGTCCGGCGCTTGAGGACGAGCCGCGAAGCGGCAATAGCGGGGAAAGGGGCGCAGCCCCATGAGGACAAGGAGGGCGACAACGCCGGCGCCCCGGCCGGTGCGGCTGACCGGCGATGCCCCAAACCTGCGCGAGGCCCAAGGCCCGTGTCGCGTGGATTGACGTCAGTCGTCAATCGACGACGGCGATGTCAGTGGCGCGGTGCACCATGGGGACATGAGCGTGAGCATCGACATCACCGGCCTGACGCCGGAGCGGATCCACGTCGTGCCCTCGCCCCTCAGCGAGCTCGGCACGGCACTGCACGCGCTGTCCGAGCCCGCTCACCACCCGGGGCTGCAGGGCTGGGCGACAGCCGTTTCGGCGCGGCTGTCCCCGTGCCTCGCGGACCGCATGTGCGAGGCGGACTTCCTGTGGCGGACGACGTTCTCCGACGTCTTCGCGCCTTTCGCGGGCATCCCCGGCAGGACCACCCTCCCCGGTGCCACGCTCGCCGAAGAGCTCGACCTCCTGGACAAGCTGACGGACGAGCAGTTCGTGGACGCCGCCCTGGAGTTCACCTGCCAACTGTCGTACGACCAGCGGTCGACGAACCCCCTGCACGACCCGAAGATGCGCCGCCACGCCCTGGAGCTGGCCGCCGCGCGCGGGGACCACCAAGTGCGGTTCACCAAGCGGCTGCTGGACGATCCGCCCGTCGTGCGGGCCTGGTTCCGGCAGCTGATGGAGGACTGCGACGAGGCGTTCTTCGCGGACACCTGGTCCCGGGTCAGCCAGCAGCTCGCGGCGGACGCCCGCCACAAGACCGAACTGCTGCGGCGCATGGGCTTGAAGGAAGCCCTGAAGGCCATCTCCGGAGCGGTGTCCCTGGACGAGGAGGCCCGGCGGATCACGGTCGACAAGATGGCCGTGGGCCACCATGTGACCGGCGACGGTGGCCTGGTCCTGGTGCCGACCAGCCTCGGCTGGCCCCACCTGATGGTCCTGCACCGGTACGGCTGGCAGTCCTCGATCACCTACCCCGTGAACACCCCGGGCCTGGCCGCCCCCGCCTCCGTGGAGCAGCTCACGCGCCGCATGGCCGCGCTCTCCCACCCCGTCCGCATGCGCCTGTGCCGCCACCTGGCCCGCGGGTCGTACACCACGGGAGAGCTGGCCGACGCCCACGGCATGACGGCACCCGAGATATCCCGGCACCTGAGCGTCCTGAAGAAGGCCGAGCTGATCACCACCCGCCGCCGCGGGCGGTACGTACAGCACCAGCTCGACCTGAGCGTGGTCTCACGCCTGGGCAGCGAGTTCATCGAGGGCGTGCTGCGCTGAGGCCACACACCGCGCCGAGGCCGCACACCGCGCGGGACACCCGGCGCCCGCGTGGGCGCACCGCCCCGCGCGGGGCTCAGCCCGCGCCGCCCCCGCCCGCCCGCACAAGCCCCGTCTCGTAGGCGAGCACGACCACCTGCACGCGGTCGCGCAGCCCGAGCTTGGTCAAGATGCGGCCCACGTGCGTCTTCACGGTCGCCTCGGAGAGCACCAGGCGCGCGGCGATCTCGCCGTTCGACAGACCCTGGGCGACGAGCACCATGACCTCGCGCTCGCGCTCGGTGAGCCGCTCCAGCTCCTTGTGCTGCGGCTGGCCGCCCGCGCTCGGCAGCATCGGCGCGAAGCGGTCGAGCAGGCGCCGCGTCGTGGACGGCGCGACGACCGCGTCGCCGCTGTGCACGGACCGGATGGCGGCGAGCAGTTCGGCCGGCGGCACGTCCTTCAGCATGAAGCCGGACGCACCGGCCTTCAGGCCCGAGAAGGCGTACTCGTCGAGGTCGAAGGTGGTCAGGATGAGCACCTTCGGCGGATTGGCGTCGGCGCAGATGCGCCGCGTCGTCTCCACACCGTCCAGCTTCGGCATGCGGACATCCATCAGGACCACGTCGACGGCCGTGGCCCGCAGCTCCTGCAGCGCCTCGACGCCGTCACCGGCCTCCGCAACGACCTCCATGTCCGGCTGCGCCGCGAGGACCATCCGGAACCCGGTGCGCAGCAGCACCTGGTCGTCGACGAGCATCACGCGGATCGACATCAAAGGGGTCCCTTCATAGGGGGTTCACGGGAGGCTCCCGAACACATCATCGCCGACGGCTCGGGAGGCATCGACCGGGCGTCGACCGGGCTCGGGCAGTACAGGTCCATCGACAGGTACATCGACAGGTGCAGCGGCTGGTGCAGTGACAGGTGTCAGTGTGCGGGCTTCAGTGGAAGAAGGGCGCTGATGCGGAAACCGCCGCCGGGGCGGGGGCCCGCGTCGAGCGTGCCGCCGACCATGCCGACGCGCTCGCGCATGCCGATCAGGCCGTGCCCGCTGCCGTCGGCGCCGCCGTCCTCGTACAGCTCGTGCGGGGCGCCCTTGCCGTCGTCCTCGACGAGCAGCCCCAGGCCGTCGTCGAAGTAGACGAGCCGGACGCTCGCCCCGGCGTTCTCGCCGCCGTGCTTGCGGGTGTTGGTCAGCGCCTCCTGGACGATGCGGTACGCGGTGAGCTCGACGCCGCTGGGCAGCGGGCGCGGGGTGCCCTCCACCTTGAAGTCGACCGGCAGGCCCGCGCAGCGCACCTGCTCTATCAGCTCGTCGAGCTGCTCCACGTCCGGCTGCGGGACGTACTCGCCGCTCTCCTCCGGCTCACCCGTGCGCAGCACGCCGAGCAGCCTGCGCATCTCGGCGAGCGCCTGGCGGCCGGTGCCGGAGATGGTGGCGAGGGCCTGCTTGGCCTGGTCGGGCGCCGCGTCAAGGACATAGGCGGCGCCGTCGGCCTGGACGACCATCACCGAGACGTTGTGCGCGACCACGTCGTGCAGCTCGCGGGCGATGCGGGCGCGCTCGGCGGCGACCGCGACCTTGGACTGCGCCTCTCGCTCCTTCTCGAGCCGGTCCGCGCGCTCCTCGAGCTGGGCGAGGTAGGCGCGGCGGGTGCGGATGGAGTCGCCGAGCACCCAGGCGAGCGCGAACGGCACGACCATGAAGACCGTGAAGAGGACGTTGCCCCAGACGCCCGACGTGTTCTCCGGCCAGCGCATCTGCGACAGCGGGGCCGCCGCGAGCCCGCCGACCAGGGCGAACCGCGAGGCCCACCGGGGAGCGTCCGCCGCCGCCGTGTAGATGATCACGAGCATCGCGAAGTTCGCGGGCCCCGGCTTCACGTCGATGAGCATCTGCGCGACGCCGAGCCCCGCGGCGAGCAGCAGCATCCGCTCGGTCATCCGGCGCCGCAGCGCCACCACGAGGCACAGGCCGATGATGATCGGCAGCGACGCGAGGGCCGGATCGCTGGTCTCTGTCTCGGCTACGGCCACCAAGGCAAGCCCGGAGAGCCCGAACAGGACACACGCCCAGAAGGCGTCGACCCCCGTCGGGTGTCTGCGGAGAAAGTCATAGAGGCGCTGCACGTAACCCAGCGTAGGCAACCCGTCGGGCCCCTCGGGTCAACCGGAGGTCCGATCCGTACGACCGTCTCGTACTCCCCAAGGTGGAGGCCCGATTAGCCTTCTCGATGTGACGAACGAGGCACGGGGAGCACAGGAAGCGCCAACCGGCGCGCCGCGCGGCTGGCGGGAGGCCATGGAGACGGCGCTGTACGGCCCGGACGGCTTCTATCGGCGGCCGGAGGGCCCCGCCGCCCACTTCCGCACCTCCGTGCACGCCTCGCCCCTCTTCGCGGGCGCCGTGGCCCGGCTGCTGTGCCGCGTCGACGCCGCGCTCGGGCACCCCGGGGAGCTGGCGTTCGTGGACATGGGCGCGGGCCGCGGCGAGCTGACGACGGGCGTCCTCGCGGCGCTGCCCGCCGAGGTGGCGCCGCGCGTGCGTGCGTACGCCGTGGAGCGCGCCGAACGCCCGGACGGGCTCCACGCGCGCGTGCAGTGGTGCGCGGAGCCCCCGGCCGGCGTGACCGGCCTGCTGTTCGCCAACGAGTGGCTCGACAACGTGCCCCTGGACGTGGCCGAGCGGGCGCCCGACGGCGCGCTCAGGAGGGTCCTCGTACGCGACGACGGCACCGAGGAGCTCGGCGGTCCGGTGGACGGGCCTGACGCCGCGTGGCTCGCGCGCTGGTGGCCGCTCGGCACCGAGTCCGGCCTGCGCGCGGAGATCGGCCGCTCCCGGGACGAGGCCTGGGCGGCGGCCCTGGCGACCCTGACGCGCGGCCTCGCGGTCGCCGTCGACTACGCCCACACGCGGGACAACCGGCCGCCCTTCGGTACGTTGACGGGCTTCCGCGCGGGCCGCGAGGAGCCGCCCGTCCCGGACGGCGACCGCGACATCACCGCCCACGTGGCGCTCGACGCCTGCGCGCTGCCCGACGCCCGCCTGCTCACCCAGCGCACCGCCCTGCGCGCCCTCGGCGTCACCGGCGACCGGCCGCCCCTGGCGCTCGCCTCCAGCGATCCGGCGGCGTACGTACGGGCCCTCACGCGCGCGGGCGAGGCGGCGGAGCTGACGGCGGCCGGCGGGCTGGGGGACTTCGGGTGGCTGGTGCAGCCGGTGGGCGTAGGCGTGGAGGACCTGCTCGCGCCGTGACCCGCCCTCTACGGGGAGGGCTACTTGTCGATGTCGCCGACTACGAAGAACAGCGATCCGAGGATGGCCACCATGTCGGCGACGAGCTGGCCGGGCAGCAGTTCCGTCAGCGCCTGGATGTTGTTGTACGAGGCCGAGCGGAGCTTGAGGCGGTACGGGGTCTTCTCGCCCTTGGAGACCAGGTAGTAGCCGTTGATGCCGAGCGGGTTCTCGGTCCAGGCGTACGTGTGGCCCTCAGGTGCCTTGAGGACCTTCGGAAGGCGCTGGTTGATCGGGCCCTGGGGCAGGTCCGCGATCCGGTCCAGGCAGGCGTCCGCGAGGTCGAGGGCGTTGTGGGTCTGCTCCAGGAGGCACTCGAAGCGGGCCAGGCAGTCGCCGTCCTGGCGGGTCACGACCTTCAGTACGTCGCCGAGCTCGCCGTACGCCAGATACGGCTCGTCGCGGCGCAGGTCGAAGTCCACTCCGGAGGCGCGCGCGATGGGACCGCTCACTCCGTAGGCGTGCACCGCGGCGGCGGAGAGGACGCCCACGCCGCGCGTGCGCCCGCGGAAGATCTCGTTGCCGAGCACCAGGTCGTCGTACACGTCCATGCGCGAACGCACCGAGGCGACGGCGGCGCGCGCCCGCGTCGTCCACCCGGCGGGCAGGTCCTCCTTGAGGCCGCCGACGCGGTTGAACATGTAGTGCATGCGGCCGCCGGAGATCTCCTCCATCACGTTCTGGAGCTCCTCGCGCTCCCGGAACGCGTAGAACACCGGGGTGATGCCGCCCAGTTCGAGCGGGTACGAGCCGAGGAACATCAGGTGGTTCAGGACCCGGTTCAGCTCGGCGAGGAGCGTGCGCGTCCAGACCGCGCGCTCGGGCACCTCCATGCCGAGCATGCGCTCCACACCGAGGACGACGCCCAGCTCGTTCGAGAACGCCGACAGCCAGTCGTGGCGGTTGGCCAGCATCACGATCTGGCGGTAGTCGCGCGCCTCGAAGAGCTTCTCCGCGCCGCGGTGCATATAGCCGATGACGGGCTCCGCGGCTTCGATCCGCTCGCCGTCCAGGACGAGCCGCAGCCGCAGCACGCCGTGCGTGGACGGGTGCTGGGGGCCGATGTTGAGCACCATGTCGGTGCTCTCGGCCGCGCCGCCGATGCCGAAGGTGGCCTCGGCGGGATCCGTCGTCCGCGGCTGCGTCGTGGGCGTGTGCTCCGTCGTGGGGCTCATGCCCACAGTCTGTCGTACGCGCGCGGCCGCACCACTGTCAGATCCCGTACGTACGCTTGTGGCATGGAGACCGGGACGGCGGCGGGGTCAGGCGGATCCACGGGGGAGCCCGACACGGCGCCCGAGTGGACCGGGCTGCCGCGCGGGGTGCTGACGATGCGCAGGATGCTGCTCGTGGTGTGGCTGGTGCCGCTCGCGGTGGCGCTGGGGGTGCTGCTCGGGCTGTTCGCCGGGCCCGTGTGGGCGGCCTTCGCGGCGCTGCCGCTGGCCCTCGCGGCCTGGGGCTGGGAGCTGCTCGCGCGCAACTGGCGCTCGTGGAAGTACGCGGAGCGGGCCGACGACCTGCTCATCAGCCGGGGCGTGCTGTGGCGCGAGGAGACGATCGTGCCGTACGGCAGGATGCAGCTCGTCGAGGTCACCTCCGGCCCCGTGGAGCGCTATTTCGGCCTCGCCGGGGTCCAGCTCCACACGGCGGCGGCCGCCACGGACGCCCGCATCCCCGGCCTCGACCCGAAGGAGGCCGAGCGGCTCCGTGACCGGCTGACGGAGCTGGGCGAGGCTCGATCGGCGGGGCTGTGAACATCGCCGGCGGGGCACCTGAGGCGGAGGGTCGGCCGGGGCCGGGGCCGGGGAGTGAGGTTGAACCCGGAAGCGGGCCTGGGTCCGGGGGTGTGGGGGAGCGGCGGCTGCATCCCGTCACGCCGCTGCGTCGCGCCTGGGCGCCCATCGCGATCCTCGTGGGCTGGGCCTTCCACGACCCTGACGGCACGCAGCGCCGGCTGTCGGAGCTGACGGCGGTCACCCTCGCCCTCGGTGCCACGGCCGTGGTGATCGGCGGGGCTCTCTACGGCTTCCTGAGCTGGTGGTTCACGCACTTCGCGGTGACCGACACGGAACTGCGCATCCGTACCGGCCTGCTGTTCCGGCGCACCGCGCACATCCGGCTCGACCGGCTCCAGGCCGTCGACGTCACGCAGCCGCTCGCCGCCCGCATCGTGGGCGTGGCCAAGCTGAAGCTGGACGTCGTAGGCACCGAGAAGAAGGACGAGCTGGCCTACCTGGACGAGAAGGACGCCGCCGCGCTGCGCGCCGAACTGCTCGCGCGGGCAGCCGGTTTCGCGCCCGAGACGGCGCGCGAGGTCGGCGAGGCGCCGGTGCGCAATCTGCTGCACGTGCAGCCGCGCATGCTGGCGGTGTCCCTGCTGCTCACCGGCGCGCCGTGGGTGCTGCTGGTGGCCGCGCTCGTCGTACCGACGGTCCTGTGGCTGATCACGCACAACGCGTGGACCGTCGTCGCGACCGCGCTGCCCATGCTGGGCGGTGCGTTCGCGAGCAGTGTGGGGCGGTTCGTCGCGGAGTACGACTGGCGGGTGGGCGAGTCGCCCGACGGCCTGCGCATCGACCACGGGCTGCTCGACAAGGCGCACGAGACGGTGCCGCCGGGGCGGGTGCAGACCGTACGCGTCGTGGAGCCGCTGCTGTGGCGGCGGCTCGGGTGGGTGCGGGTGGAGCTGGACGTGGCGGGGTCGGCCAACGGCGTGCTCGTGCCGGTCGCCCCGCGCGCGCACGCGGAGGCGGTGATCGAGCGGATTCTGCCCGGGGTGCGGGTGCCCGCGGCGGGCGAGTTGTCGCTGCCGCCCGCGCGGGCCGCGTGGTGTGTTCCCGTGTGGTGGCACGGGTACGGCCTCGCGGTCACGGACGCCGTGTTCGCCGCGCGGCACGGGCTGTTGCGGCGGCGCCTGTCGTTGGTACCGCACGCGAAGGTGCAGAGCGTCCGCCTTGTGCAGGGCCCCTGGGAGCGGTTCAAGGGCGTTGCCGACGTGAAGGTGGACACCGGGGCCAACAAGACGGTGACCGCGCGCCTGCGGGGCGCTGAGGAGGCCGTCGGCCTCCTGCAGGCCCAGGCGGAGCGGTCCCGGACGGGGCGGCGGGAGGCGCGGCCGGACCGGTGGATGGCCTAGGCGGCCGGCGGGCGGGATTGTGCCCTTCCGTGCACGTCATGGCGCCGTGGGCGCGGGGCACGCGGGGCTTGGGCGGTGCGGCCCACAGTCACGGGTGGGTGGGAGACGGGCGCCGCGCAAGCGGCGGCCGACGTAGGGCGTCCCTGCCCAGGCGAACGCTACGCGCGCAGTGCGGTGCGGAGGCCCTCCACGTCGATCTGTTCCGTCTCGTCATGGGCCGTCAGGTCGATGACCTGGCCCACGCCGCGCTCGGCGTCGGTCGCCGCGTCGGACGGCTTGAACTCGGCCTCGGCCTCCGCCTTGTGCACCGCGAGGACCTCCTCGCCCACGACATCGGCGAGGTCCGCGTTCTGCGCGGCCTCCAGCGCGGCCGGAGCGACACTCTTCCCGGACGTGCCCTTCGTACCGAAGAAGTCGAAGCCGCCCTCCCCCGCACGCCGCCGCCGCGGCTGCGCGGGCGGTACGACGGCCGCCGCGGCCGGAACGGTGAAGTGCCGGGCCGCCGCACGCTCGTGACCGTGCGGCTCGACCGTCCCGCCGGCCGTTCCCTCAGCCGGGCCATCGGCCGGTCCCTCGGCCGATCCCTCAGCCGGTCCGTCGTCCGGCCCAGCGGCCGGTCCCGCTACGCCCCGACCGTCACCGACAACCAAGTCCAAGTCGTCAGGGTCGTCCACGTCATTGTCGTCGGCGAGGTCGTCGGGACCGGCGGCCTCAGCCGCGTCCGCGTCACCGGCATCGCCCCGCGCCGCCGTCGGGGCCGAAGCCCGCTCCAGCCGCTCAAGCGCCGCGTTGGCGCGCCCGTACAGCGAGGGCGTCGGGCTCGCCCCCGGACGAACCGCGACCCGCGCCCCGGAACCCGAGGAAGAACCACCGGACCCACCGGACGCAGCCGACGCCCCGTCAGCCACCTCGCCCCCGGAAACCACCTCGTCCCCGGAACCCGTCTCCCGATCAGAATCCGAAGCAGCCGGCGGCAGAGCCCGAGAAGGCACCGCCGCCTCTATGGCGAGCAACCGCCGCCCCTCAAGCGCGCTGGCCCGCTCCGTCTCCGCGGTCGCGTACCGCCGCAGCAGCGCCGCGTGCTCGTTGCGCAGCGCGGCCAGCTCGGCCCGCTTGGAGCGGAGCTTGGACTCGAGCCTCGTACGCAGCTCGCGCGACTCGTCGAGGTCGGATTCGGCCTCGGCTATCCGCTCTTCGTAGCGCCACTCGTCGCTCGCCCGCGCCCGGCCCAGCTCGGCGACGCGTCTGCCCGCCGTCCGGTCCCACTGGCGCATGACGACCGACCCCACGACGGCACTCGCGGCCGCCGCGGCGACGAGGCCGCGCAGCACGACGGGTTCCGCGAACATCCAGGCCCCGCCGGCGCAGACGAGGGAGAAGCCTGCGACCGCCGACGGAGGAAGCAGCCTGTGCAGTGGTGGGGAATGGCGGTGACGTCCACGTGGCATGGCCAGAAACTTACCGCGCGTAGACGAAGTCTGGTGCCCCGCCCGCCAAATTCCCGGTGCCCCCACAGCAACTCCCCACGCCACTGAACCACTTCATCTCCGAGGCGTCACTCCATCTCCTCCGCCCGGATTCCGCAACCCGGCGCGCACCGCTTCCGCATTCCGCGACGAAGGCTCCCCGAAGGACGACGGTTCGGCCTGGCCCGGGCGCGCGCACCGCCCGGGCCCGGGCCGTCCGCGCGGCCTACTTCTTGATCAGGCCCTTCGACTCCAGATACTCCTTCGCGACATCCGCTTCCTTCTCGCGCTCCTCGTCGACCTTGCGGTTGAGTTCGATGAGATCGTCGGTCGTCAGCGCCTTGGTGACCTTGGCGAGGGCGGCGGCCATCTTCTTGTCGCCCGCCTCGTCGGCGTTGACCACGGGCAGGATGTTGTCCGCGTTCTGGAGCTTCTTGTCGTCCTCCAGGATCACGAGGCCGAAGTTCTTCAGCGTCGCGTCCGTGGTGGTGGTCAGGACGAGCTGGTCCGTGCCGTTCTTCACGGCCTGCTTGGACTGGGTGGTGCCGACACCCTTGGGGTCGATTCCGGCGACGTCGATGCCGTACTTCTTCTTCAGGCCGGGCGCGCAGAAGGGCCGCGTCTCGCATTCGTCACCGGCGGCGATCCGGACCTTCTCGCCGGACTTTCCAAGATCGGAAAGCGTCTTGAGCTTGTGCTCCTTGGCGTAATCCTCGGTCACCGCGAAGGCGTTCTGGTCGACGGCCTCGCCGGCCGGGAGGGCCTTCAGGCCGCGGCCCTCGGCGAGCTTCGTGAGTTCGCCGTACGTCGCGTCGAGATCGCTGGAGGCGACCGGCTTCGCGTCCGAGCCGTTCTTCTTCAGGTTGAGGAATTCCGTGAGCGTGGCGGCGTATTCGGGCGCCACGTCGATGGTGCCCTTCTTCAGCTCGGGCTCGTACACCTCGCGGTTCTGCACGGTCTTCACCGACGCGTCGTACCCGGCGTCGCGCAGGACGCCCGCGTACAGCTCGGCGAGCACCTTCTGCTCGGTGAACCGGGCCGAGCCCACCACTATCTTGCCGCCCTTGCCCCCGCCGTCGGAGCCCTTGTCGTCGTCCTCCAGGCTGTCCCCGCCGCACGCGGTGAGCCCCGCGGTCAGCGCCACGACGGCCGCGGCCGCCCCTGCCATCCGTCGCGCGCGACGCGTCCTGCTGTTCATCGGTGAACCACCATTTCGAGAGTTTCCACATCAAGCGTCGAGAAAGGCCATGAACCAGAAGGGCCATGAGCCAGGCGTCAAAGAAGGGCCACGGGCCCGCACAGCATCACGAAGAAGGCCGGGACCGCCCCCGCATCGGGTCGAAGAGCCGTCCCGCGAGCACCAGCACGCCCTCCACGAGCAGCGCGAGCAGCGCCACCAGGAACGCGCCCGCGACGACCTGCGGGGTGTTCTGGAGGTTGAACCCGGCCGTGATGATCCGCCCGAGGCCCCCCTCCCCCGCCATCGCGGCGAGCGTCGCCGTGGCGACGACCTGCACCGCCGCAGACCGGACGCCCGTCATGATCAGCGGATACGCCAGCGGCAGCTCGACCCGCGCGAACAGCTGACGCCCGCTCATGCCCATGCCGCGCGCGGCCTCCACCACGGCCCTGTCCACCTCGCGCATGCCGATGTACGCGTTGGTGAGCAGCGGCGGGACGGCGAACAGGACCAGGGCGATCAGCGTCGGCACGTCCCCGTGCTCGCCGAGCGGGGTGAGCGTGAGCAGGATCAGGACCGCGAGCGTGGGCACCGCACGGCCCACGTTGGAGATGTTGACCGCGAGCGCGCCGCCCTTGCCGATGTGGCCGAGCAGCAGCGCGACGGGCAGCGCGATCAGGCACGCCACGACGAGGCACACGCCGCTGAAGTACAGATGCTCGGCGAGGCGGTGCCACACCCCCTTCTCGCCCTGCCAGTTGGCGGACGTGGTCAGCCAGTCGTAGGCACCGGATATCGCGTTCATACGGGCTCAGCCACCTTGGCCACGCTCTTGGCCGCGCCCGCGTTGCGCGAGAAGCGGCCCGGTCGTATTCGGTTGGCTCGCGTCCAGGGCGTCAGGAGCCGCTGGAGGGCGAGAAGCAGCAGGTCGGCGGTGATGGCGAGGACGACGCACAGCGCGGACGCGGTGAGCACCTGCGCCTTGAACTGGGTGTCGAGGCCGTCGAGGATCAGCGTGCCGAGGCCGCCGTAGTCCACGATCGCGCCGACGGTGGTGAGGGCGACCGTGGAGACCGTGGTGATCCGCACGCCCGCGAGCAACGCCGGCAGCGCGAGCGGCAGTTCCACTTCCCACAGCAGCCGCACCGGGCCGTACCCCATGCCCTTGGCGGCTTCTCTGGCCTCTTCGGGGACCGCCTGGAGGCCCGCGAGGATGTTGCGTACGAGGATCGTCAGCGAATACAGCACGAGGCCGGTGACGACCAGCGACGCGGAAAGGCCGAAGAACGGGAGCAGCAGCGAGAACATGGCGAGGGACGGAATCGAGTACAGCACCGTCGTCACGCCGAGAATGGGGGCCGCGAGGAAGCGCCAGCGCCGCGCGAGCAGCGCGAGGGGCAGCGCCACCGCCACGCCTATCAGCACGGACACGGCCGTGATCGCCACGTGCTCGACCGTCGCGTCGATCAATTCCTGACTGCGGGACCGGACGTACTCCCCGCAGATCCAGTCGTTCGCCACAAGGCAGTTCCGCTTGCTCACCCGCCCCGCCTCCCCCGAAACTTCGTCACCCATGCCGGTTCTGACACGTGCCGAAACCCACATGTCCTTCCGACTGGCGACCCTAACCCCGAGCACTGACAATCTCCGAGACGCGGAGAGGCTCTTCGTCTCGGCGCAACACGGCCTTCACAGAACACGCGCCACAATGGGGAATCATGATCCGGTTCGAGAACGTGACCAAGCGGTACGCGGACGGCACGACGGCCGTCGACGACCTGTCCTTCGAGGTGGGCGAGGGTGAACTGGTCACGCTCGTCGGCCCGTCGGGCTGCGGCAAGACCACGACGATGAAAATGGTGAACCGGCTCATCGAGCCCACCGGTGGGCGGATATTCCTCGACGGCGACGACATATCCGAAATCGACCCCGTCCAACTCCGGCGCCGCATCGGCTATGTCATCCAGCAGGTCGGCCTCTTTCCGCACAAGACGGTCCTGGACAACACGGCGACCGTCCCGCATCTGCTCGGCGTGAAGCGCTCCAAGGCCCGCGAGCGCGCCGCCGAACTCCTCGATCTGGTCGGCCTCGACCCGGCCGTCTTCGGCGACCGTTATCCCGAGCAGCTCTCCGGCGGCCAGCGCCAACGCGTCGGCGTGGCCCGCGCGCTGGCGGCCGACCCGCCCGTGCTCCTCATGGACGAGCCGTTCGGCGCGGTCGACCCGGTGGTGCGCGAGCGCCTGCAGAACGAGTTCCTCCGGCTCCAGCAGTCCGTGCGCAAGACCGTGCTCTTCGTCACGCACGACATCGAGGAGGCCGTCCGCCTCGGCGACCGCATCGCCGTCTACGGAAACGGCCGCATCGAGCAGTTCGACACCCCCTCGACGGTCCTCGGCGCGCCCGCGACCGAGTACGTCGCCGACTTCGTGGGCGCCGACCGGGGCCTGAAGCGGCTCTCGGTGACGCCCATCGAGGAGGGCGACCTGGAGCAGCCGCCGGTCGTGCACCTCGACGACCCGCTGCCCAAGGAGTTCGACGCGGGCGCCCGCTGGGCCGTCGTCCTGGACGGCGAGAACAACCTGCACGGCTGGCTCTCCGCCGAGCACGCGCGCGGGGGCAAGGGCACGGTGCGCGAGCACGCACGCCGCATGGAGGCATGGCTCCCGGTGGGCGCGAGCCTGAAGCAGGCGTTCTCGACGATGCTCCAGCACGACGCGGGCTGGATCGCCGTCATCGACGAGAAGAGCGAGGGCCGCTTCCTCGGGGTGCTCACCCCGGCCCGCCTGCACGAGGCCCTGCGCCGCTCGACGGCGGCGGACGCGCGCGACATCGCGCGTGAGGACGTGGAACTGGAGACGGTGGCTTCGGTCACAGGGGCGTGAGCCTCCGCCTTGTAGCGGGCGTACGGCCCCTCACACACGCGTGGGCCCGCGTCCCGTCACAGGACGCGGGCCCCACGGCTCAGGGCGCGCTCAGCGCACGTCCGACCCGCCCGTAAGACGCCCGCTCATCCACACCAGCGACGCCGGGATCTCGCGCCGCCACGTGTTGAAGTTGTGCCCGCCGCTTTCGAGGGTGATCGACGACACCCGGGTCGGCGCCTTCACCTTGTCGATGAACTTCTTGGTGTCCTTGTAGTTGCCCTCGCCCTTCTTGCTGGTGGTCACAAGGAGGGAGGTCTTGGGCGGCGGCATGTGTTCGAGGTACCACAGCAGGTCCGCACGCCGCTCCAGGTCCTTGTCGCCGTGGAACAGGTTGCCGGTCGTCACGTCCTGCGCGGCCTTGTAGTAGGCCGACAGGCCGACCGCGGCGCCGTACACCTCGGGGTGGTGCATGGCCACCTTCAGGGCGCAGTAGCCGCCCGTGGAGTCGCCGATGATGCCCCAGCTGTCGGGCTTCTTGCCGACGCGGTAGTGGTCGGTGATGGCGTTCGGGAGGTCCTTGGCGAAGAACGTCTCGGACTGCGGGCCGCCGGGGATGTCGACGCACTCGGTGTCGCGCGGCGGCGCCACGGTCGGCCGCAGCATGACCAGGATCATCGGCTGCATCTTGCCGTCCTTGGCCTGCCGGTGGGCGGTCTGCGGGTAGTGCAGGCCCTTGATGAGGGCTTCGGCGGTGCCCGGGTAGCCGGTCAGGACGGCCGCCGCGGGGAAGGTGCGGTGCTTGTACTGCGGCTGGAAGTACTCCGGCGGCAGGTAGACGTACGCCGGGCTGGCGATCTTCGAGTGCCGGCCCTGGATGTCGATCTTCTGGATCTGACCGCCGACCCGCGGGATGCCGCCGCCGGGGACGTCGACGGACTTCGTGTCGACCACCCGGACGGGGCCCTTCTCGCCCTTCATGGCGTCGTGGTCGACGACCACGCCCTGCGCCGTCTCCTGGCCGAAGAGATCCGCCCAGGTGGCGTAGAAGCCGAACGCCTGATTGGCGGAGAGGCCGACCGACGCGAACACCGCGAGCTGCGTGGCGAGCAGCAGCCCGACGCGCCCCGTGATCGCGCGCCAGCTGCGCCGTGCGAGCTGCGGCCAGAGCCAGATCGTGCCGATGAAAAGCAGCACGGCCAGCGCTACCGCAAGTGCCAGCACATTATTGCTCGTGAGACCCATGGGATGATCCTGCCTGCGCTTTCTGCCTGTTCGTTCCCCGGGGGCCGGTGCGGAGGGCGGAGTCGACGGTTCCAGGTCGAACCGTTCCTTTTCCGCCAGCTTTCCGCCGGTTTTCCGGCCGGGAGTGAACCCGTGTCCCCGAAGGACCGTCCTAGAGGGCGCAATATCACCGGACGCCACCTTTGGCACCGGATGGAAGCTCTCTCGCAGAACTACGGGATGCGATGTCTGTCAGGATAGATGGGGAAATGTCGGGTGCGGTTCCAGGAGGCAATGACGGCGGAAACCGTGGGGTGCGCCGGATCCTCCGGGGGCCCCGCCCCGAAGCCGTCCCGGTCCTCGCCGCCAGAATCTGCGCACTCGTCGGCCTGCTGAACGTCGCGGCCGGCGTCTTCCCGCGCTTCCGGCACAGCCGGCTGCACACCGTCGCCGAGGTCCTGCCCGGCGCGCTCGGCCCCTTCGCGGCCGCGGCGGCGCTGAGCTGCGGCGTACTGCTGCTCCTGCTCGCGCACGGGCTGCGGCGGCACAAGCGGCGGGCGTGGCGGGCCGCGGTGGTGCTGCTCCCGGTGGGTGCGGTGGCGCAATTCACATACCGCCACTCGTTCATCGGCGCCGCGATCTCGCTCGCGCTGCTCGCGCTGCTGCTGCGGCACCGCCGTGAGTTCGCCGCGCTGCCGGACCCGCGCAGCCGCTGGCGTGCCCTCGCCAACTTCGTGCTCCTGGGCGCCGGTTCGATCGCGCTCGGCCTGGTGATCGTCAGCGTCCACCCGACCAAGGTCGTCGGCGATCCGAGCATCACGGCACGCCTCGAGCACGTCCTGTACGGCCTGTTCGGCTTCGAGGGACCCGTCGGCTACACCGGCAACACCTCCTGGACGGTCGGCTTCTCCCTCGGCGCCCTCGGCATGCTGACCGCGCTGACCACCATCTACCTGGCGTTCCGCCCCGAGCACCCGGCCGCGCGCCTCACCCAGGACGACGAGAGCCGGCTGCGCGAGCTGCTGGACAAGCACGGCGCCCGCGACTCGCTCGGCCACTTCGCGCTGCGCCGCGACAAGGGCGTGGTGTTCTCTCCCAGCGGGAAGGCCGCCGTCACGTATCGCGTCGTCTCCGGTGTGATGCTCGCCTCGGGCGACCCGATCGGCGACGTGGAGGCCTGGCCGGGCGCCATCGAGCGCTTCATGGACGAGGCCAAGGCGCACTCCTGGACGCCCGCCGTCATGGGCTGCTCCGAGACCGGCGGCCAGGTGTGGACCCGCGAGACCGGCCTGGACGCGCTTGAGCTCGGGGACGAGGCGGTGGTGGATGTCGCGGATTTCTCCCTGTCCGGGCGCGCGATGCGCAACGTGCGCCAGATGGTCAAGCGGATCGAGCGCAATGGCTACGAGACCCGCGTACGGCGCATCCGTGACCTCGGCGAGAAGGAGCTGGAGCGCATCCAGCGCGCCGCCGACGACTGGCGCGGCACCGACACCGAGCGCGGCTTCTCGATGGCCCTCGGCCGCATCGGCGACCCCGACGACGGCGACTGCCTGATCGCGACCGCCCACAAGACCGACGAACAGCCGGGCGCGTACGGCGACTTGAAGGCCGTGCTGCACTTCGTGCCGTGGGGCAAGGACGGCGTGTCGCTGGACCTGATGCGCCGCGACCGTTCGGCCGACCCGGGCATGAACGAGCTGCTCATCGTGGCCGCGCTGCAGGCCGCCCCGAAGCTCGGCGTCGCGCGCGTCTCGCTGAACTTCGCGATGTTCCGCGCCGCGCTCGCCCGCGGCGAGAAGCTGGGCGCGGGCCCGGTCCTGCGCGCCTGGCGCGGCCTGCTCGTGTTCCTCTCGCGCTGGTTCCAGATCGAGTCGCTGTACAAGTTCAACGCGAAGTTCCGGCCCCGCTGGGAGCCCCGCTTCGTGGTCTACCGCTCCAGCCGCGATCTGCCGCGCATCGGCTTCGCCGCGATGCAGGCCGAGGGCTTCGTGACCCTCGCCCTGCCGCGCTTCCTGCGCCGCGCCACCGCCCAGCGCCGCCCCTGCCCGCACCAGGCGGCCCAGACCGCCGAGCGCGAGGTGCAGGCGGTATAGCGGCCACCCCGCGCGGAAGGGCGGCCACTCCGCGCGGAACGACGCCCTCCCCGCGCGACGGTAACCGCCGCCCGCGCGGGGCCTAGGCTTGAGGCATGAGTACGTTGCGCGGGCGGGGAACGGTCGAGGGGCTGCCTCAGTGGGACCGCTGTGCGGTCATGGGGGTCGTGAACGTCACCCCCGACTCCTTCTCCGACGGCGGCCGGTGGTTCGACACCACGGCCGCCGTCAAGCACGGCATCGACCTGGCCGCCCAGGGCGCCGACCTGGTCGACGTGGGCGGCGAGTCGACCCGCCCCGGTGCCCCGCGCGTGGACGAGGACGAGGAGCTGCGGCGCGTCGTCCCCGTCGTACGGGGCCTGGCCGCCGAGGGCGTCACGGTGTCCGTGGACACCATGCGGGCCCGCGTCGCCCAGCAGGCGCTCGCCGCGGGCGCGGTGCTCGTGAACGACGTCTCCGGAGGCCTCGCCGACCCGGACATGGTCCCGGCGGTCGCGGCCGCGCAGGCACCGTTCGTGGTCATGCACTGGCGCGGCTTCCTCACCGACATCCACGCCCGGCCTTCGTACGAAGACGTGGTCTCCGAAGTCGTCGACGAGCTCCACGCGCGCGTGGAGGCCGCGATCGCCGGGGGCATCGCCCCGGAGCGCATCGTCGTCGACCCCGGCCTCGGCTTCTCCAAGGACGCCGAGCACGACCTGGCGCTCCTGGCCCGCATCGACCGACTCCTCGCGCTCGGTCGGCCGATCCTGGTGGCCGCGTCCCGCAAGCGGTTCCTCGGCCGCGTCCTCGCGGGCCCCGAGGGCGCCCCGCCACCCGCGCGGGAGCGCGACGCGGCGACGGCCGCGGTGTCCGCCCTTGCCGCCCACCAGGGCGCCTGGGCCGTGCGGGTGCACGAGGTGCGGGCCACGGCGGACGCGGTGCGGGTGGCCCAGGCGGTGACGGACGCGGCGGGCGGCCAGGGCGGCGCCGGGGAGGCGGGCGCTCAGTGACGCGCGCGCGGACGGACGTCGAGCAGGTGGAGCTCGCCAACACCGCCTTCTACGAAGCGCTCGAACGGGGCGACTTCGACGGCGTGTCGGACCTGTGGCTGGACGCCGCGGACCTCGCCGACGCGGAGACGTACGCGGGAACGCCCGACACGGGCGCGGACCCGGGCGCCGACGCGGGCACGAGCCCGGAAGTGTCCCCGATCATCCCGGTACCGGTACCGGTACCGCTCACCGACGCGGACGACGGGGACCTCCACGACACCGACGACACGGACCACGGGTCGGACGGCCCCGCGATCTCCTGCGTCCACCCCGGCTGGCCGGTGCTCACCGGCCGCGGCGAGGTCCTCAGGTCGTACGCCCTGATCATGGCCAACACCGAGTACATCCAGTTCTTCCTCACCGACCTCAAGGTCAGCGTGGCCGGTGACACGGCCCTGGTGACCTGCACGGAGAACATCCTCAGCGGTGGCCCCGCGCCCGAGGACAGCGAGGAGCTCGGGCCGCTCGTCGGCCAGCTGGTGGTCGCCACGAATGTGTTCCGGCGCACACCCGACGGCTGGAAACTCTGGTCGCACCACGCCTCACCCGTACTCGCCGATTCCGGTGACGACGAGGACGACGAGACACCCTCCTGAGTGGTGGCGGGTCCCCGCCGAGTGGGTAGGGGCACCCCCGCGAGCCCCCGCGGGGGCGCCGTCCGGCAGCCCCGCGGGCGAACACTGTCGGTGCCCGCAGGTAGATTCGAATGTGGCCGGTGTGCCGACCGCACTCGGCATGGCCGGCCGTTACCGACGACTGTCAGGAGTGATTCGCGTGGATCGTGTCGCGCTGCGTGGCCTGAAGGCCCGCGGGCACCACGGTGTGTACCCGCGGGAGCGCGAGGAGGGCCAGACCTTCATCGTGGACCTCGTGCTGGGTCTGGACACCCGTGCGGCCGCGGCGGACGACGACCTGGCGAAGACCGTGCACTACGGCATCGTGGCGGAGGAGGTCGTGGCCGTCGTCGAGGGCGAGCCGGTGAACCTCATCGAGACGCTCTCCGAGCGCATCGCCCAGGCCTGCCTGAAGCACGACGGAGTCCTGGAAGTCGAGGTCACGGTGCACAAGCCGGACGCCCCGATCACCGTCCCGTTCGACGACGTGACCGTCACCATCACCCGGAGCCGCGTATGACCCCCCACAGCGACCCCACCGTCCAGCCGGTCCCCACGTCCGTCGTGGAGCAGGTGGACGCCGCCGACACGACGCTCTCCAACCCCCAGCGCGCCGTGATCTCCCTCGGCTCGAACCTGGGCAACCGCCTGGAGACCCTCCAGGGCGCCATCGACGCCCTGGAGGACACCCCCGGCCTGCGGGTCAAGGCGGTCTCTCCGGTGTACGAGACGGAGCCCTGGGGCGTCGAGCCCGGCTCCCAGCCGTCGTACTTCAACGCCGTCGTGGTCGTGAAGACCACCCTCCCCCCGTCCTCGCTCCTGGAGCGGGCGCACGCGGTCGAGGAGGCCTTCGACCGGGTCCGTGACGAGCGCTGGGGCCCGCGCACGATCGACGTGGACATCGTGGCGTACGCCGACGTGGTGTCCGACGACCCGGTCCTCACCCTCCCCCACCCCCGGGCACACGAGCGGGCCTTCGTGCTCGCGCCGTGGCACGACGTCGACCCGGAGGCACGGCTCGCGGGCCGCGGGCCGGTCGCGGACCTGCTCGCCGACGTCGGCCGCGACGGCGTCGCGCCACGCGCCGACCTGGAACTCCGGCTGCCCGAGTAATCGTTAGGGTCCACAGGGACCACACAGCGGGCCGCGGCAGGCCACGGACCCGCACAGCAAGCCGGCAAGCACGGACAGGACCATAAGGGGCGACCTCCGGAATGAAGCAACTGCGCGTGAGGGTGCTGGCAGGCCTCTTCGCCGTCGCCGGAGTGCTGTCCTGGGCGGGGGCCCGGCTGTGGGACTCCGTGGACACGCTGCCGCGCGTGCCGCTGGCCGCGCCCATCGTCCTCGCCCTGATCGCGGTGGTCCTGCTCGCCACGGCCATCTCGCTGCGGGCGCGGCTGCGCGCCCAGCGCGAGCGGCGGCCCGGGGCGAAGGGCGTGGAGCCGCTGATGGCGGCCCGCGCGGTCGTCTTCGGCCAGGCCAGCGCGCTGGTCGCGGCCCTCGTCTGCGGGATGTACGGCGGCGTGGGCGTGTTCATGCTGGAGTTCCTGGACATCCCCGCCCGCCGCGACCAGGCGTACTACGCGGGCTTCTCGGTCCTCGCCGGCATCGGCGTGATAGCGGCGGCGTTCTTCCTGGAGCGGGTGTGCAGGCTCCCGGAGGACAGCGACGACGAACACGGCGGGACGGCACCCGCGGCGTGAGCGGCCCCGGCCATCGACCGGGCCGGGGCGCCCCTGAGTTCGGCTGAGGCTCCCTGTGTGAACGTCAACGCGCCATGATGAGGCTCATCGCCTCGTTCCGGGTGGCCGGAGCCCGCAACTGCCCCCGCACCGCAGAGGTGATCGTCTTCGCACCGGGCTTGCGCACGCCCCGCATCGTCATGCACATGTGCTCGCACTCGACGACGACGATGACGCCGCGCGGCTCCAGGATCTCCATCAGGGAGTCCGCGATCTGCGTGGTCAGCCGCTCCTGGACCTGCGGCCGGCGGGCGTAGACGTCCACGAGCCGGGCGAGCTTCGACAGGCCGGTGATCTTGCCGTCGTGGGACGGGATGTACCCGACGTGGGCGACACCGACGAAGGGCACCAGGTGGTGCTCGCAGGAGCTCATGACCTCGATGTCCTTGACCAGGACCATCTCGTCGTGACCCAGGTCGAACGTCGTGGTGAGCACGTCCTCGGGCTTCTGCCAAAGCCCGGCGAATATCTCCCGGTAGGCGCGCGCCACCCGCCCGGGTGTCTCCCTGAGGCCCTCACGGTCCGGGTCCTCGCCGACCGCGATCAGGAGCTCCCGAACGGCTTGCTCGGCCCGCTTCTCGTCGAACTCGCCGATCGAGCCCTCGCCGTCCAGCGTCACGGGGTCGGTCATCTGTGCCTCGTTCCTGGTTCCTGTGTCGTGCGGACGGCCGAAAAGAGCCGCGCCCCCCAGGCTAGAACCTGGGGGGCGCGGCATCCATTCCGGGCCTGGTGAGACGCCCGGGACGGGGTGTGGCTCAGCTCTCGGGGCGGTCCTCCGGGGCCACCTCGAGACCCTTCGTCTCACCCGTACCGGTCGTGCTCGTTGTGCTCGTCGTGCCGGTCGCGCCGGCGGTCACCGCGGGGGTGGCGCCGTTCGCGCCGTTCGTCAGCGACAGCTCCTTCGGGGAGAGCACCGGCGGGCGCGTCGACGGCGTACGCCGTGTGGAGCCCGTCCAGGCCGGGCGTGCCGGGCGCTTGACGATCGGGGCGAAGACCTCAGCGATCTCCTCCTTGCCGAGCGTCTCCCTTTCGAGCAGCTGGAGGACCAGGTTGTCGAGGACGTCTCGGTTCTCGACGAGGATCTCCCACGCTTCGTTGTGCGCGGTCTCGATGAGCTTCTTGACCTCTTCGTCGACCAGCGCCGCGACCTCTTCCGAGTAGTCCCGCTGGTGCGCCATCTCGCGCCCGAGGAACGGCTCGGTGTTGTCGCCGCCGAACTTGATCGCACCCAGACGCTCGGTCATGCCGTACTGCGTGACCATCGCGCGGGCGGTGGCCGTGGCCTTCTCGATGTCGTTGGCGGCACCGGTGGTCGGGTCGTGGAAGACGAGTTCCTCGGCCGCGCGCCCGCCCAGCATGTACGCCAGCTGGTCGAGCATTTCGTTGCGCGTGGTCGAGTACTTGTCCTCGTCCGGGAGGACCATGGTGTAGCCGAGGGCGCGGCCGCGCGACAGGATCGTGATCTTGTGGACCGGGTCCGCGTTCGGAGACGCCGCCGCGACCAGGGCGTGTCCGCCCTCGTGGTACGCGGTGATCTTCTTCTCCTTGTCGGACATGATCCGGGTCCGCTTCTGCGGGCCCGCCACGACGCGGTCGATGGCCTCGTCCAGCATGTGATTGTCGATCAGCTTCTGGTTGCTGCGGGCGGTGAGCAGGGCGGCCTCGTTGAGGACGTTGCTCAGGTCCGCGCCGGTGAAGCCCGGCGTGCGCCGCGCGACGGCGCCCAGGTCGACGTCCGGGGCGACCGGCTTGCCCTTCTGGTGAACCTTGAGGATCTCCAGACGGCCCAGCATGTCCGGACGGTCGACCGCGATCTGGCGGTCGAAGCGGCCGGGACGCAGGAGAGCCGGGTCCAGGATGTCGGGGCGGTTCGTGGCGGCGATCAGGATGACGCCGCCCTTCACGTCGAAGCCGTCCATCTCGACGAGCAGCTGGTTGAGCGTCTGCTCGCGCTCGTCGTGACCGCCGCCCAGACCGGCACCGCGGTGACGGCCGACGGCGTCGATCTCGTCGACGAAGACGATCGCCGGGGCGTTCGCCTTGGCCTGCTCGAAGAGGTCGCGCACTCGGGAGGCACCGACACCGACGAACATCTCGACGAAGTCGGAACCCGAGATCGAGTAGAACGGGACGCCCGCCTCACCCGCGACGGCGCGCGCGAGGAGCGTCTTGCCGGTGCCGGGCGGGCCGTAAAGCAGCACGCCCTTGGGGATCTTGGCGCCGACGGCCTGGAACTTCGCCGGCTCCTGGAGGAACTCCTTGATCTCGTGGAGTTCCTCGACCGCTTCGTCGGAACCCGCGACGTCGCTGAAGGTCGTCTTCGGGGTGTCCTTGGTGATGAGCTTCGCCTTGGACTTGCCGAACTGCATGACGCGGCTGCCGCCGCCCTGCATCTGATTCATCAGGAACAGGAAGACGACGACGATGAGAACGAAGGGAAGGAGGGACAGCAGGATGCCGACGAAGGGGTTCTGCTTCGACGGGGAGACGGTGTAACCGTCCGGGATCTGCTTGTCCTCGTACTTGGCCTGCAGCGACTTGGCGATCTCCACGCCCTGGTCGCCGATGTAGCTGGCCTGGATCTTGCTGCTGCCCTTGACCTTCTGGCCGTCCTTGAGCTCGACCTTGATGGTGTGATCGTCACCGGTGGTGAGCTTGGCCGACTCGACCTTGTTGTCGTTGATGGCCTGCACCACCTGGCCGGTGTCCACCGTCTTGTGGCCGCCGGACGAACCGACGACCTGCATCAACACGACCACGGCAAGGACGGCCAGAACGATCCACATGACTGGCCCACGGAAGTATCGCTTCACGTCCATCCCACGGAGCGAATGTCGCTCCGTACCTCCTGCCATAGTGAGTTTGATAAAGACTGTTCTTCGGACGGTACCCCAGCATTGTCACCCGAAGCCGCACGGGACGGCTGGCAAACCCGCCTTCGCATGCTCCAACGGCGGGAAGCGGCTGAGGGTTCCCGGGCTGTCAGCCGCCGTACACGTGCGGAGCCAACGTGCCGACGAACGGGAGGTTGCGGTACTTCTCCGCGTAGTCCAGGCCGTACCCGACGACGAACTCGTTCGGAATGTCGAAGCCGACCCACTCCACGTCGATCGCGACCTTGGCCGCCTCGGGCTTGCGAAGGAGCGTGCACACCTTCAGCGAGGCGGGCTCGCGCGAGCCGAGGTTGGAGAGCAGCCAGGACAGCGTCAGACCGGAGTCGATGATGTCCTCGACGATCAGGACGTGCCGCCCCTTGATGTCGGTGTCGAGGTCCTTGAGGATGCGGACCACGCCGGAGGACTGCGTACCGGCGCCGTAGGAGGACACCGCCATCCAGTCCATCGTGAGCGGCGTGGACAGCGCGCGCGCCAGGTCCGCCATGACCATCACCGCGCCCTTGAGCACGCCGACGATCAGGAGGTCCTTGCCCGCGTACTCCGCGTCGATCTTCGCGGCCAGCTCTGCCAGCTTCGCGTCGATCTCTTCCTTGGTGATGAGCACCGACTGAAGGTCGGTGCCCATGTCTTTCGCGTCCACCCGTATCACTTTCGGTCGTCCCACCGGCCGGTCGGGAAAAGCGCTCCCGCGTCAGCCTTGCCGGATGACCAGTCTGCCACCCTGCCGCTGTGCGACGACTTTGCCCGGGAGGTTGATGGCCCCCTGGCCGCGCCAGCCGGTGATCAGCCGGTCCACCTCTTCGATGTGCCGGGCGAACAGCGCGCCGGCCGGGGCGCCCGCCTCGATGGCCGCGCGGCGCACGATGCGGCGGCGCACCGCGGGCGGCAGCGCGAACAGCTTGGCGCACTCCAGGAGCCCTTTGGCGTCCCGCACGGAGGCCTCGGCCTGGGCGGCCCACGCGTCCAGTGCGTCGGCGTCGTCGCGGGAGAGCTGCGCGGTGCGCGCGAGGGCTTCCACGACTCCCTTGCCGAGCGCCTTCTCCAGGGCGGGCAGGCCTTCGTGCCGCAGCCGCGAACGGGTGTAGGCCGGGTCCGCGTTGTGCGGGTCGTCCCAGACCGGCAGGGACTGGACCATGCAGGCCTTGCGGGCGGTCTGGCGGTCCAGGTGCAGGAACGGGCGTCGGTAACGGCCGCCGGCCCCCGAGACCGCGGCCATGCCCGACAGCGAGCGGATGCCGGAGCCGCGCGCGAGGCCGAGGAGCACCGTCTCGGCCTGGTCGTCGCGGGTGTGGCCGAGCAGGACGGCGGCGGCGCCGTGGCGGTCGGCCGCCGCGTCGAGGGCGGCGTACCTCGCGTCGCGGGCGGCCGCCTCGGGGCCGCCGTCACGGCCGACGTGCACCACCAGGGACTCGATGGGGTCGAGGCCGAGCGCGGTCATGCGGGCGACGACCTCGGCGGCGCGCAGTTCGGAGCCGGGCTGCAGGCCGTGGTCGACGGTCACGGCGCCGGCGCGGATGCCGAGCTTGGGGGCTTCGAAGGCGAGTGCGGAGGCGAGCGCCATGGAGTCGGCGCCGCCGGAGCACGCCACGAGCACGAGCGGCGTCGGCGACGGCTCGTGTGCGAAATCCGGGGTGCCCGGAGTGCGCGGGGCGTCCGGGGTACGCGGGATGCCCGGGGTGCGGGGGGCGCCCAGGGTGTGGGGGGCTTGAGCAGGAGGGAGAGGTGCGAGGGGTGCGAGGGGAGCGTGGGGGGCGTGCGGCGGGGGGAGCTCGCGCCGGGTGGCCACGTCGGTCAGTACGTCGTGAAGAACGCGGCGGACCGCCAGGCGTATCGCCGCGACCGCAGGATGGGGACCCATTCCGGTTGGTTCCCTTCATGAAGTTCGGGGGGTGAGCCTCGGATCAGTCACTCAGAGTGTGTCGATGGTGACAGAACCGAGCCGTTACCCGAGCATTGCACGCCTACCCATGGCTCACGGTCCCTCGGACGGGTGATTGCGGGGGCGTTCTCCTGCCGTCGGCCGCATCTGTTCGCTCAGTCTGCCTTACGGTGCACCCGCGCGACCCAGTCCGCTGGTTTGGCGATCTCCGCCTTGGTGGGAAGCGTGTTCGGAGAGGTCCACACGCGGTTGAAGCCGTCCATGCCGACCTCCTCCACGACCGCCCGTACGAACCGCTCGCCGTCCTTGTACTGCCGCAGCTTGGCGTCCAGGCCGAGCAGTTTGCGCAGCGCCTGGTCCAGGCGGCTCGCGCCGCGCTGGCGGCGCTCCTTGAACTTCTCACGGATCTCGGTGACGGACGGCACGACGTCGGGGCCGACGCCGTCCATCACGTAGTCCGCGTGGCCTTCGAGGAGGGACATCACCGCGGTCAGACGGGCCAGGATGTCGCGCTGGGCGGGCGTCTGCACCAGCTCCACGAAGGAGCGGCCGCCGTCGTCGTCCTCGCCCTCGGGGCGGCCGCCCGCCAGGCTCTGGGCCGCCTCGCGAATGCGTTCGAGGACGGTCATGGGGTCGACCTCGGTCTCGCCGAGGAACGACTGGATCTCACCCTCAAGGTGGTCGCGCAGCCACGGCACTGACGAGAACTGCGTGCGGTGCGTCTCCTCGTGCAGGCACACCCAGAGCCTGAAGTCGTGCGGGTCCACGTCCAGTTCGCGTTCCACGTGGACGATGTTCGGGGCCACCAGAAGAAGGCGGCCGCCGCCGTTCGCGCCCGCCGGGAGCTCTCGGGTCGCCGGGGCGAAGGTCTCGTACTGACCGAGGACGCGGGAGGCGAGGAAGGACAGGAGCATGCCCAGTTCGACGCCCGTCACCTTGCCGCCGACCGCGCCGAGCACGGCGCCGCCGGGGCCGCTGCCGCGGCGGTCCTTCATCTTCTCCAGGAGGGGCTTGAGGACCTCCCTGAAGCCCGCCACGTTCGCCCGGACCCAGCCCGCGCGGTCCACGACGAGGACGGGGGTGTCGTGCGTGTCCTCCGTGCCCATCTTCGTGAAGGAACGGACGTGCTCCTCCGAGGACTTGGCGTGCCGGCGCAGCTCCGCGACGACCGCGCGGGCCTCGTCCCGGCTCACCTCCGGACCCGGCCGCACGAGCCGGGTCGCGGTCGCCACCGCGAGATTCCAGTCGACCATCTCCGCACCACCGAGGCTCGTCATGCCGTCAACGGTACGTGGTTGGCCGCGCCCGCGTACGGGGTTGGGGGCGCGGTGGTCCGGCAGGCCGGGCTCGCGGGAGCGGTCAGGCCCCCCGGGCCGCCAGGGCGGACGCCATCGCGTCGAGGGTGGACTGGGCGCCCTGGGGATCCGTCGTTCCCGTCGTCATGAAGGCGAAGGCCAGGAGGCGGCCGTCGGCGTCGACGACGGTGCCCGCGAGGCTGTTGACGCCGGTGAGGGTGCCGGTCTTGGCGCGTACGACGCCGGTGCCCACGGACGCGTCCGGGTAGCGGTCCACGAGCGTCCCGGTGAAGCCCGCCACGGGCAGTCCGGTCACCACGGAGCGCAGCTCGGGGCGGCCGGGCCCCGAGGCCCGCTTGAGGAGCGCGGCGAGCAGCTTCGCGGTGAGCCGGTCGTCGCGGTCGAGCCCGCTGCCGTCGGCGAACACGGCCCCGTCCAGGGGCAGTCCGAGCTTGTCCAGGCGCGCCCGCACGGCCTTCGAGCCGCCCTTGAAGCTGGCGGGCTCACCGCCGTCGACCGCCGTCTCGCGGGCGAGGGCCTCGGCGATGTCGTTGTCGCTGTGCGTCAGCATCCGCTCGACGAGGGCGGACAGCGGCGGCGACTGGGTCCGCGCCAGCTCGTCGGCGCCCTTGGCCGCCCGGCCGGACTCCGGGTCGGCCTTGATGCCGATGCCTCGCTCGCGCAGCAGGTTGGCGAAGTTGTGCGCCGCGTCCCGCGCGGGCTCGGCGGTGCGCGGCGCGGGCCCCGACGAGGAGCTGTCCAGGCGGCCCTCGTCGGCCATCAGGGCACTGACGGGCGCGATGTTCTCGTTGGGGCCGATGGGGTGCTGCGGCGGCCCGGAGTAGCGCGAGGTGTCGTACGAGAGCGAGACGTCCTGGTCGGCGCCGCGCTTCTTGAGGGCCTTCGCGGTGTCGTCGGCGAGCTCGCGCAGGCTGGCGGAGTCGGCCACGTAACGGCCCTCCCCGCGCGCGGTCAGCGTGGGGTCGCCGCCGCCTACGAGGACGACGTTGCGGGAGTCCGGCTCGACGACCGTCTTCGTGGTGAGCCGGTGCTCGGGGCCGAGGGCCGAGAGGGCCGCGACCGCCGTGGCGATCTTCGTGGTCGACGCGGGCGTCAGCGCCTGCCCCGACCCCCTGGCGTACAGCCGCTTCCCGGTGGCCACGTCCACGACCACCGCCGACCGCTCGGGGCCGAGCTTCTTGTCGGCCAGGAGGGGGCGCAGAACGTCCGCGAGGCGCGGGCCGCCGGAATCGGGCGCGGTGCGGGCGGAGCGGCCGAGTCCGGCGAGCACGGACGGCGCACTGGGGGCCACGTCCGGCAGTCCGTGACCCTCACTACCGGCGTGATCTGTGCCACCCCCGGCTTCCCGGGAAGCCGCCAGCTCCCGCTCGGCCGTACGCTGGCCGGAGGAGTCCCAGGGGCCGGCCGCGGCGATCGCCACGGCCGCGACGACGAGGCCGACGGCGGCCGAGACGGCCGTGAGCTGCCAGGTCCTGAGTTTCGCGGGAGGCTTGACGGCAAGCCGCCTCAGAAGCTGCAGCAGCTCTCGAAGCTGCTGCCCAGGCTTGCGCTCGTCCACGACGACCTGCCCCTTTCGCGATCACACATCTGCGTGAGGGACACTTAACCACCCGAAGTATGTGCTGATCATGGAGGAGCCACCCGTGGAGTTCGACGTCACCATCGAGATCCCGAAGGGGTCGCGGAACAAGTACGAGGTCGACCACGAGACCGGCCGCATCCGTCTGGACCGTCGACTCTTCACGTCCACCAGCTACCCGGCGGACTACGGCTTCGTCGAGAACACCCTCGGCGAGGACGGCGACCCGCTGGACGCACTGGTCATTCTTGACGAGCCGACCTTCCCGGGCTGCCTCATCAAGTGCCGCGCGATCGGCATGTTCCGGATGACCGACGAGGCCGGCGGCGACGACAAGCTGCTGTGCGTGCCCGCGTCGGACCCGCGCGTGGAGCACCTGCGCGACATCCACCACGTGTCCGAGTTCGACCGCCTGGAGATCCAGCACTTCTTCGAGGTCTACAAGGACCTGGAGCCCGGCAAGTCCGTCGAGGGCGCCAACTGGGTCGGCCGCACCGAGGCCGAGGCCGAGATCGAGGCCTCCTACAAGCGCGCCGAGGCCCACGGCCACTGAGCCGCACGTACACGAACGGGCCGCGCGACCTTCACCAGGTCACGCGGCCCGTTCGTGTTTCCCTGCGCATACTGACGTACGTATGGTGCGCACGACACGTACGTACACACGAGCGAGGCTGGAGTCGTGGCTGAACCGGAGGAGGAAGACCGCAAGCCGCAGTCGGACGAGGCCCACAGCGCGTTCACTCCGGTCGGCGGCGTCGACCAGACGGCTCCGCCCGAGGAGGATCACCCCTCTTCGGAGTTCACGATCCCGTCCGGTCTGAGAATTCCGCAGACGAACGAGGACACCGAGTCCTCGGCCTTCACTCCGCCCGAGACGTACGACTCCCGGCAGCCGCCGCCCCACTTCACCCCGCCCACCGGGATTCCCGTGGTCCGGCTCGTGAAGGAGGCGCCCTGGCAGGACCGGATGCGCACGATCCTGCGCACCCCGGTGGCCGAGCGCCCGGCGCCGGAGCCGACGCAGAAGCACCACGAGGACGACGAGGGGCGCGCCGTGCCGCGCGTCCTGGACCTGACGCTGCGCATCGGCGAGCTGCTGCTCGCGGGCGGCGAGGGCGCGGAGGACGTGGAGGCGGCGATGTTCGCCGTCACCCACTCGTACGGCCTCGACCGCTGCGAGCCGAACGTCACGTTCACGCTGATCGCCATCTCGTACCAGCCCTCGCTGGTCGACGACCCGGTGACGGCGTCGCGGACCGTGCGCCGCCGTGGCACCGACTACACGCGTCTGTCGGCCGTCTACCGGCTCGTGGACGACATCAGCTCCGAAGACGTCGAGATCTCCCTGGAGGAGGCCTACCGGCGCCTCGCCGACCTCCGCCGCAACCGGCACCCCTACCCGGGCTGGGCGCTGACGGCCGCGGCCGGGCTGCTCGCCGGTTCGGCCTCCGTGCTCGTCGGCGGTGACGTCCTTGTGTTCGTGGCGGCCGCGCTCGGCGCGATGCTGGGCGACCGGCTCGCGTGGCTGTGCGCGGGGCGCGGGCTGCCGGAGTTCTACCAGTTCGTGGTCGCCGCGATGCCGCCGGCCGCGATGGGCGTGGCGATCAGTCTGCTCGACCTGCCGGACGTGAAGGCGTCCGCGGTGATCACCGGTGGTCTCTTCGCGCTGATCCCCGGGCGGGCGCTCGTCGCGGGCGTCCAGGACGGCCTGACCGGCTACTACATCACCGCCGCCGCCCGACTCCTGGAGGTCGGGTACCTGATCGTCGGCATCGTCTGCGGCGTCCTGATGGTGCTCTATCTGGGCGTGACGCTGGACGCGGGCCTCAACCCGGAGACGTCGATCCACTCCAGCGACCGGCCGCTGATCCAGATTCTCGCGTCCATGACGCTGAGCCTGGCCTTCGCCATCCTGCTCCAGCAGGAACGTTCCACCGTGCTGCTCGTGACGCTGAACGGCGGGGTCGCCTGGATCGTGTTCGGCGCCCTCGCGCGGACCGGGGGCATCTCGCCGGTGGCCGCCACGGCGGTCGCGGCGGGGCTCGTGGGCCTGTTCGGGCAGTTGCTCTCGCGCTACCGGTTCGCGTCCGCGCTGCCGTACGTGACGGCCGCGATCGGGCCGCTGCTGCCCGGTAGCGCGACGTACTTCGGGCTCCTCGAGATCGCCCGGAACAACCTGAACCCCGGGCTCGCCTCGCTCTCCAAGGCGGCGGCCCTGGCCCTCGCCATCGCGATCGGCGTGAACCTGGGCGGCGAGCTGTCCCGGCTGTTCCTCAAGGCGCCGCGGCCCGAGGGCCAGAAGGCGCGCCGCGCGGCCAAGCGGACGCGCGGCTTCTAGGGCACCTCGTCGTACTTCCAGGGCACCTTGTCGTACGGAGGGCTGCGGCTCGGTCAGTGCCTGGGGTGGCCGGGCTGCTGGGGCTCTTCGGGATACGGGGGCTGCTCGGGCTGCTGACGGCCCAGGTACTGGGTCTGGTGGTCCGGGTACGGGGACTGCTGGGGCTGCTGGCTCTCGTACTGCTGGGCGTCGTACTGCTGGGCGGCGGGGTCGTACGGGGCTTGGTACTGCTGGCCCTCGTACTGGTTGCCGTACTGGCCCTGGTACTGCTGGGGCTGGGCGCCGTACTGCGGCTGCTGGGGCTGGTACTGGTGCTGCTCCGGGTATCCCTGCTGCTGGGGCTGGTGCGGCTGCTGGCGGCCCAGGAACTGGGTCTGGTGGTCGCCGTACTGCGGCTGCTGGGCCTGGTACTGCTGGCCGCCGTACTGATCACCCTGACTGCCGTACTGATCGCCCCGGCCGCCGTACTGACCGTCCTGCTGACCCGGGTACGGGGACTGGGGCTGCTGCTGGGCCTGGAACTGCTGCGGGCCCGCCGGGCCGTCCTCGTGGGACTGGGCCTGGGACTGCGCGGCCTGCGCCTGGGCGGGGGCCTTGGCGGCCTCCTTCTTGCTCTTGCCGCGGGCCCGCAGGAACTCGACGATGATCGGGACCACCGAGATGAGGACGATCAGGATCAGGATCGCCTCGATGTTCTTGTGGACGAACTCGTGCTTGCCGAGCCAGGCTCCGAGCAGCGTGACGCCCGCGCCCCACAGGACGCCGCCGAGGATGTTGAACGTGAGGAACGAGCGGTACCGCATGCCGCTGACGCCGGCGATGATCGGCGTGAACGTCCGCACGATCGGCACGAAGCGGGCCAGGACCAGGGACTTCGGGCCGTGCTTCTCGAAGAACTCGTGGGCCTTGACCACGTTCTCCTGTTTGAAGAGCTTGGAGTCCGGGCGGTTGAACAGCGAAGGGCCGACCTTCTTGCCGAAGAGATAGCCGGCCTGGTCGCCGAGGATCGCGGCGACGACGATCAGGATGCAGGCCAGCCACAGCGGGGTGTCCAGCTTGTTCGTCGTGATCAGCAGGCCCGTGGTGAACAGGAGCGAGTCACCGGGCAGGAAGAAGCCGATGAGCAGGCCCGACTCGGCGAAGACGATCAGCAGCAGGCCCCAGAGACCGAACTGGTTCAGCAGGTAGTCCGGATCCAGCCAGCTTGGTCCGAGCGCAAGCGTCGTCACGGTTCCGGGCTCCTGTGGGTGTGAGGAAGTGCGGCGGGTGGGGCTCTGTGGGCGGGCCGTGCGGTGTGATGACATCGGCCGCCGCCCAAAGTTACCAACGCAAGGTGAAGCGGGCAGGTTCCACCGGGTGCACCCGGCTTCCCCGCCCGCCCCGCCCCGTCAGCCCGCGGCGCCCGCGCGGGCCGCGTTCGCCCGGATCGCGTCGCGCATGTACACCGCGAGGCCCGGCCGGATGGCCTCGTACGTGGCCGTGAAGCGGGCGTCGGACACGTACATGTCGCCGAGGCAGACATGGAACGCGTGGTCGCAGTCGTAGGAGGTGGAGTGCATGAAGAGGCGGTGCTCCTCGGCGACGTCCATCGCCTCCGTGGAGTCGGCGGCGACACCGGCAGCGAGCAGGTCCGCCATGCGCGCGTGGATCGCGTCGAACCCACTGGTCAGCCGCTTCCAGTCCTCCTTGGTGTACGCGGCGGTGCGGCGCTGCGACTCGGCGTACGCCTCGGTGTCGCCCCAGCGGCGCTCCACCTCCTCCGCGTGCTCGTCGGGATCGAAGTCTCCGAAGACCTCGAACTTCTCCTCGGGCGTGAGGTTGATGCCCATGCGTCTCGCCTCCATGGCGGTCTCCACGGCCTCGGCCATCTGCTGCAGCTTGGCGATCCGGGCGGTCAGCAGCTCGTGCTGGCGGCGCAGGTGCGCGCGCGGGTCCGCCTCGGGGTCGTCGAGCAGGGCCGCGACCTCGTCGAGGGGGAAGCCGAGCTCCCGGTAGAACAGGATCTGCTGGAGCCGGTCGAGGTCCGCGTCGCTGTAGCGCCGGTGCCCCGCGTGGCTGCGCCCGCCGGGCGCGAGCAGGCCGATCTCGTCGTAGTGGTGCAGCGTGCGCACCGTGATCCCGGCGAAACCGGCGACCTGTCCCACGGAGTAGCTCATACCTCCGTCCCCTCCTTCTTGGTACGTGGCTTGGTACGTGGCTCAGCCTGGGTCCTCACGTCACGTGAGGTGCAAGTCCGAATTCTCGGGATGTTATGTCCCGTTTGCCCGCCTACAGTGACCGCGAGAGCCGTACGCCCCGACCGACCGGAGGCACCTCCATGTCGCTGCACCGTGGCACGGACGACCGCCGCGACGAGCGCCCGCTGTCCGTCAATCCGTTCTACGGCGAGGCGAACCCCGTCGGCGGCATGGCGCAGGCCCCGCCCAAGCACCGGCTCCCGCAGGATCCGATGCCGCCAACGACCGCGTACCAACTGGTCCATGACGAGCTGATGCTCGACGGCAACTCGCGGCTCAACCTGGCCACCTTCGTCACGACCTGGATGGAGCCGCAGGCCAGTGTGCTGATGGCGGAGTGCCGGGACAAGAACATGATCGACAAGGACGAGTACCCGCGCACGGCGGAGCTGGAGCGCCGCTGCGTCGCCATGCTCGCCGACCTGTGGAACGCCCCCGACCCGGCGACGGCCGTCGGGTGTTCGACCACCGGGTCGAGCGAGGCGTGCATGCTCGCCGGGATGGCCCTCAAGCGGCGCTGGATGCGGCGCAACACCGACCGCTACCCCTCGCGCGAGGCCCGCCCGAATCTCGTCATGGGCGTGAACGTGCAGGTCTGCTGGGAGAAGTTCTGCGACTTCTGGGAGGTGGAGGCGCGGCAGGTGCCCATGGAGGGCGACCGTTTCCACCTCTCCGCCGAGGCCGCCGCGGAGCTGTGCGACGAGAACACCATCGGCGTCGTGGCCGTCCTCGGCTCCACCTTCGACGGGTCGTACGAGCCCGTGGCGGACGTGTGCGCGGCGCTGGACGCGCTCCAGGAGCGCACCGGTCTCGACATCCCCGTCCACGTCGACGGGGCGTCCGGCGCGATGATCGCGCCGTTCCTCGACGAGGATCTCGTCTGGGACTTCCGGCTGCCTCGTGTGTCGTCGATCAACACCTCCGGGCACAAGTACGGGCTCGTCTATCCCGGTGTCGGGTGGGCGCTGTGGCGTACGCCCGCCGAGTTGCCGGAGGAGTTGGTGTTCCGGGTGAACTATCTCGGCGGGGACATGCCTACGTTCGCGCTGAACTTCTCGCGGCCGGGGGCACAGGTCGTGGCGCAGTACTACACGTTTCTGCGGCTCGGGCGTGAGGGGTATCGGGCCGTGCAGCAGGCTTCCCGGAACGTGGCCCGGGGGCTTGCCGCGCGCATCGAGGCCCTGGGGGACTTTCGGCTTCTCACCCGGGGGGACGAGTTGCCGGTGTTCGCGTTCACGACCGCGGCGGATGTTTCGGCGTACGACGTGTTCGATGTGGCTCGGCGGTTGCGGGAGCGGGGGTGGCTTGTGCCGGCGTATACGTTCCCGGCGAACCGGGAGGACCTGGCCGTTCTTCGGGTCGTCTGCCGGAACGGGTTCTCGGCCGATCTTGCGCAGCTTTTCGTGGAGGACCTGGGGCGGTTGCTGCCGGAGTTGCGGCGGCAGGCGCATCCGCTTACGCGGGATCGGGGGGCGGCGACCGGTTTCCATCACTGAGGCGGGTGGGCCCTGCCGGGGGCCTCCCCAATCCCGCCCCTTCCCGAAACTGGGGCTCCGCCCCAGACCCCGTATCGCCGCTTCGCGGCTCGTCCTCAAACGCCGGACGGGCTGGAACCTTGCCGCAACGGGCACATATTCAGCCCCTCCGGCGTTTGAGGAGCGGGGGTCCGGGGGCAGAGCCCCCGGTTTCGGGAAGGGGTGGGATTGGGGAGCGGCCCGCAACCCCTACTTGCTCAGCGCCCCGAACCTCCGCACAGCCAGCGGCAGGAAGAGGCCCACAAGGACCACCGGCCACACCACCGCAAGGAGCCCGGCGTGCTCCGCCGCCCAGGACGTGCCAAGGACCCCGGGATCATTGTCGAAGAGGTCCCGGACCGCCGTCCCGGTCGCCGACATCGGGTTCCACTCCACCGCCGCCCCCAGCCAGTCCGGCATGTTCTGCGGAACGGTGAACGCGTTGGAGAGGAAGCCCACCGGCCAGACCAGGATCTGCACGGCCATCACCAGCTCCGGCTTGCCCGCGACCATCGCGAGGTAGATGCCGATCCACAGCATCGCGAAGCGAAGCAGCATCAACAGGCCCACAGCCCCAAGCACCCCGGCGAACGATCCGTGCCAGCGCCAGCCGATCGTGAGGCCGACGCCCATCATGACGATGAGGGAGGCGAAGGACTGGAGCATGTCGGCGACCGAACGGCCCACCAGGACCGCGCCGTTGGTCATCGGCATGGACCGGAAGCGGTCGACCACGCCCTTGTTGAGGTCGGTGGTCACCGCGACCATCGTGGCGTCCAGGCCGAACACCATGGTCAGCGCGAACATGCCGGGCACCAGGAACTCGGCGTAGTCCCCCTGGATGCCCTTGCCGCCGCCGATGAGGTAGTTGAACATCAGCAGCATCATCACGGGGAACGCGAGCCCCACGAAGACCTGCACCGGCTGCCGCGCCCAGTGGGCGAGTTCGCGCCGCGTCATCGTCCAGGAGTCGGTGACCGCCCAGCCGATCCGCGAGCCGCCCGCCCCGGGCTCCGCCACCGCCATGGGCGTATCGCCAGTCGTCGTACTCACACGGCCTCCTTCATGCGGTCCTGATCCTCGGTACGTCCCGTCAGGCGCAGGAACACCTCGTCGAGGGTCGGCCTGCGCACCGCGATGTCCTCCGCCTCGATGCCCTCCTCCTGGAGCGCCTGTACGACCCGGGTCAGCGCCTCCATGCGGTCGGCCACCGGCGCGCTGGCCAGGCGGCGGTCCGCGTCCACCGTGACGTCGTCGTGGTCGACGCCGGGGCCCGGCAGCAGCCGTGCCGCGCGCACCAGTTGGGCGCCGTCGCGCACCACGACGTCGATGCGGTCGCCGCCGAGCTTCGCCTTCAGGTCGTCCGCCGTGCCCTCCGCGATGACCTTGCCGTGGTCGATCAGGGAGATCCGGTCGGCCAACTGGTCGGCCTCTTCCAGGTACTGGGTGGTCAGGAGCACCGTCGTGCCGCCGCCCACCAGGGAGCGCACCGCCTCCCACACCTCGGCGCGGCCGCGCGGGTCCAGGCCCGTGGTCGGCTCGTCGAGGAACAGCACCTCCGGTTCCGTGATCAGCGACGCCGCGAGGTCCAGGCGGCGCCGCATGCCGCCGCTGTACTGCTTGACCGCCTTGCGGCCGGTGTCGGCGAGGCCGAAGCGGTCCAGGAGCTCGTCGGCCCGCACGCGCGCGTGGCGGGCGCCCAGGTGGTAAAGCCGGCCGAACATCTCCAGGTTCTGCAGGCCGCTGAGCTCCTCGTCGACGGCGGCGTGCTGGCCGAGCAGGCCGATGCGGCGGCGCAGCTCGCGCGGCTGCCGGGCCGCGTCGCACCCGGCGATCTCCACGCGGCCCTCGTCCGCCCGAAGCAGCGTGGCCATGATCCGCACCGCCGTGGTCTTGCCCGCGCCGTTCGGCCCGAGCACGCCGTGCACCGTGCCCCGCGCGGCCACCAGGTCGAGCCCGTCCAGAGCCCGCTTCTCGCCGTACCTCTTCCGTACGCCTTCGACGACGATCGCGTCCGTCATGCGTCTCCCTCCAGCCCCCCGCGCCCCTCTAGTCAAGCTTGACTAGGTGGTCGAAGGTATCCCCGAAGGGCCGGTTAGTCAAACTTGATTAACCAGAAAGAAGAGTGGCCTGCGTCACATTCTCAGTGTGTCTTCGGGGCGCCTCAGGCCTCGTCCCCGGGGTGCCTCTCCCCCGTCGCGAACGGGTTCTCCTCGCCGTCCGCGAGCACCGCCACGAACGGCTCGCCCTCACCGGCGAAGGTGTACGCGCCGTTCTCGATGCGCTCGATCAGGCTCTTGGTCCACTCCTCGCCCGCGTCGGCCGAGTGCAGCCAGAGATTCATGATCTCGCCGATGTGGCCGAGCTGTTCGGGGCCGTCCTCCGGCGTGTAGTACTCCGTGATGGAGTGGCGCCAGCCCTCGATGGCGCGCACCCGCTCCTTCAGGAGCGAGACGACCTCCTCGCGCGGCAGGTCGACCATGAAGCCGACCGCCGACGAGAGCACATCGGACTTCTGGTCGTGCGCGACGGCCGTCAGGGCGCTGCGGAGCAGGGCGAAGAACTCCTCGGCGCCCCGCTCCGTGATCTCGTACTCCGTGCGCGGCGGGCCGCCCGCCGTGGACGGCGCCGTCTCGTGCTCGTGCAGCAGGCCTTGCTTGGCCAGCTGCTTCAAGGCGTGGTAGATCGAGCCCGGCTTGGCGTTGGACCACTCGTGGGCGCCCCAGAACTCCAGGTCGTTGCGCACTTGATAGCCGTGCGCCCGCCCGTGCTGACGGACCGCCCCCAGGACCAGCATCCGGATCGCCGACATTCACCGCACCTCTCCGAGACAGCCATTGCGCTCAGCCGTTCAGAACGGCCATTCAACTTTGACTAGCGTATCCCTGAGCCATCGCGACCAGCTCGAAGGCCGTCTTTCCGTCCAGGGTCTCCCGGATGATGTCGGCGTGCCCCGCGTGCCGGCCGATCTCCTCGACCAGGTGCAGCATCAGCCAGCGCATCGACACCGCGCCGTCGTCGGGGAACCACGGCTGGTCCGGCAGCGGGAAGGTGTCGTCCAGGCTCGGCACGGCGCGGATGAACTGCTCGGTCTCGGCTGCCACTTGCTCCCAGAAGGTGAGCACGTCGGCGAGCGTCTCGCCCTCGACGAGGCGGAAGCTGTCGCCCCAGGTCGCCTCGGTGCGCTGCCGCTCGTTGGGCTTCTGCTGGGCCATGCGCAGCCAGTTCAGCTCGGTCTCGGCGACGTGCTTGACGAGCCCGCCGAGGGTCAGCTCGCTGGCGCTCGGCCGGGACGAGGCCTGCTCGTCGCTCAGGCCGAGCACCGAGCGGCGGATGCCGCCGCGCTGGGCCTCGACGAAGGCGATCAGCGCGCCGCGCTCGTCGCCGGGGGCTTCCGCGTTGACGTGGGTGACCATGGTGTCCGCCTCTCTTCGCCCCTCAAGGGGCTGGGCTGCCGCCGGGCTTTCCGACACCACAGACGCTACGGACCCTTGCGGACAGGTTCTGTCCGCAAGGGTCCGCGACGTACGAGAGATGAGAATTCAGAACGGGAAGCGCGAGCGGCCGTGCTGGACCGAGATCCACTTGTGGGTCGTGAACGCCTCGATCGTCGCGTCGCCGTTGAGGCGGCCGATGCCCGAGTGCTTCTCGCCGCCGAAGGGCACGATCGGCTCGTCGTGCACGGTGCCGTCGTTGATGTGGACCATGCCGCTCCTGATGCGCCGCGCCAGCCGGACGCCGCGCTCGGTGTCGCCGGTGTGGACGGCGCCGCTGAGGCCGTACGGAGTGTCGTTGGCGATGCGGACGGCCTCGTCCTCGCCGTCGAAGGGCAGCAGGAGCGCGACCGGGCCGAAGATCTCCTGGCGCAGCACGGGGGCGTCGTCGGGCAGGTCGGTGAGGACGGAGGGGGCGACCAGGTTGCCCTCGGTGCGGCCGTGCAGGAGGGCCTTGGCGCCCGCCTGGATGGTCTGCGCGACGAGTGAGGTGACGCCGTCCGCCTGCGAGGAGTTGATGAGCGGACCGATGTGCGTGGCCGGGTCCGCGGGGTCGCCGACCTTCAGGGACTTGACCTTGGCGACGAACTTCTCGGTGAACTCGGCCTCCACGGCGCGGTCCACGAGGATGCGGTTCGCGGCCATGCAGACCTGACCCTGGTGCACGAAGCGGCTGAAGACGGCGGCGTCGACGGCGTAGTCCACGTCGGCGTCCTCAAGCACGATCAGGGCGCTGTTGCCGCCCAGTTCGAGGACGCAGCGCTTGAAGTTCTGGGCGCAGACCGTGGCGACGTGGCGGCCGACGGCGTCGGAGCCCGTGAAGGAGATGACGCCCGGCACCGGGTGGTCGATCAGCGCGTCGCCGATCTCCGCGATGTCCGTGATGACGACGTTCAGGACGCCCGGCGGAAGGCCCGCGTCCTCGAAGATCCTGGCGAGCAGGCTGCCGCCGAGCACCGGCGCGTTCTGGTGCGGCTTCAGGACGACGGCGTTGCCGAGCGCGATCGCGGGGGCCACCGACTTGATCGACAGCAGGAAGGGGAAGTTGAACGGGCTGATGACGCCGACGACGCCCACCGGCAGGCGGTAGAGGCGGTTCTCCTTGGTGTCGTCGGGCGAGGGGAGTATGCGGCCCTGGGGGGCGAGCGCGAGATGTATCGCCTCGCGCAGGAACTCCTTGGCCAGGTGCAGCTCGAAACCGGCCTTGACGAGGGTGCCGCCGAGCTCGGCGACGATCGCCTCGGTGATCTCGGCCTCGCGGTCCTCGATGATCCGCAGGACCCGCTCGAAGATCGCGCGCCGGGCATAGGGGTTCGTCGAGCCCCATGCCTCCTGTGCGCGCTGCGCCGCCCGATACGCCTGGTCCACCTCGTCGGCCGTGGCGACCGTGATCGACGCCAGCTTCTCCCCGTTGTACGGATTGAAGTCGATGATGTCCCAGGAACCGGAGCCGGCCTTCCACTCACCGTCGATGTACTGGTGAGCCAGATCGGTGAAGAAGGACATGACGCGAGACCCCTTGCCGCAGAATGTGCAGACACCTGATTTCACGTCATCCTACTGACGATTCAGGTCAGTTGGAGTAGACCACGGAGAAGGTCACGGCTGTCGGCCGGATTCGGACAGTCCTGCTGCAACTCGGCCATCGCCCCTCCGTACTGGGCGACTTCTTCGCGCTTGTCCAGATAAAGGGCGCCGGTGAGCTGCTCCAGGTAGACGACGTCGGAGAGGTCGGACTCGGGGAAGCTGAGCATGGTGAACGCGCCGGACTCGCCCGCGTGCCCGCCGAAGGTGAACGGCATGACCTGCAGCGTCACATTGGGGCGCTCGGAGATGTCGATGAGATGCTGGATCTGACCGCGCATCACTTCCCGGTCGCCGTACGGCCGTCGGAGCGCCGCCTCGTCCAGTACGCAACTGAACTTGGGGGCGCGCTCGGACACGAGGAGCTTCTGGCGCTCCAGGCGCAGGGCCACACGGCGGTCCACGTCGGCCTGATTGAGCCGTCCGCCGCGGCCGGACTTGCCGCTCGCGGCGGGCTTGCCCGCGGCGGCGGCCTTCATGCCGCGCTCGACGACCGCGTGGGCGTACGCCTCGGTCTGCAACAGGCCGTTGATGAACTGGACTTCATAGACGCGGATCAGCGAGGCGGCGCCTTCCAGACCGATATATGTCTGGAACCAGCCGGGCAGGACGTCCGAGTAACTGTGCCACCAGCCCGTCAGGTTGGCCTCCTTGGCGAGCGAGAGGAGTGCGTTGCGCTCCGCCTCGTCCATGACGCCGTAGAGCGTGAGGAGGTCCTCGACATCCCTCGACTTGAAGCTCACCCGTCCCAACTCCATGCGGCTGATCTTCGATTCGGAAGCACGGATCGAGTAACCGGCCGCCTCACGGGTGATGCCCCGCGACTCCCTCAGGCGCCTCAGTTGCGAGCCCAGCAGAATGCGCCGTACCACCGAGCCGCTCGACTCCCCAGCGGTCACTTCGCTCAGTCCTCCCCAAGATGTGAGACCCAGCAGTCTGCCATTAAACGCTTCAGGCCGTGCTCGTTCGGTTACGGAAAGGAAAAGCCTCCGGAAGGTCTGCACAAGAAGTCGTAGGAAGAAATGGGCCAGAAGCAGCCTAGGAACGGTCAAGTCCGGCGCGTGCACGTGCATCTGCCCTTGCATCTGCTGTACGCATTCGGAACCATGGTCCGCGCGTCACTGCTGCGCCATCGCTGTGCCGCCCGGCTGTACCGACCGCGCCACCGCACGATCGCTTTGTACCGCGAACCGCGAAAACCGGGGAGTGCCTCGCATGGGGACGAATGGATCGACCATGCTCGAGCCGTTACGGCAGGGCCTTCCTCCGCTCGACCCCTCCGCGGTCTCCAGTGCGGCCTCCTGCGCTCTTCCCGCGCGCTACGAAGCCGTCGGCAGCGCACGGCAGTTCACCCGCAAGACGCTGGTGTCGTGGGAGATGGACGAGCGCTTCGACGACATCGCGCTCGTCGTCTCCGAACTCGTCACCAACGCCCTGCGGCACGCGCTGCCCGCGGACACCCCGCGTGCCGCGTGTCCGGTCGCGGGCACCGAGGACGCGCCCGTGCGGCTGCACATGATGCGCTGGACCTCGCGCCTGGTGTGCGCGGTGCGCGACCCCAGTGACGAGAGTCCCGTCGCGCGCGAGGAGGCGGAGGACGACTTCTCCGCGGAGTCGGGCCGCGGCCTCTTCCTGGTGGACTCGTTCAGCGACGGCTGGGGCTGGCATCCGCTGGCGGGCGCGCTGAACGGCAAGGTGGTGTGGGCGCTGTTCCAACTGGCCTAGGCCGTGAGCTCGCCGGCCCTCGGGCCGGCGGCCGTTGGAACAGCTCTGCCCCCCGTTTCCTTCTCCCGTCGACTCATCGACTCGGCGACTCAGCGACTCAGCGACTCGGCGTGGTCAGCCGCCGATCAGCCGATCAGGTCGTCGAACTCGCCGTCCTTCATGCCGAGCAGCATGCACTCGATCTCGGCGCGCGTGTAGACGAGCGCGGGTCCGTCGGGAAACCGCGAGTTGCGGACCGCGACGTCGCCGCCCGGGAGTTTCGCGAACTCCACGCAGGCACCTTGCGAGTTGCTGTGCCTGCTCTTCTGCCAGACCACCCCGTGAAGATCCGTGGCCGCCATGCCGTTGAACACGTGGTGCACAGGTCGCTCCCCGGTGGTGCCGTGGCTGTTGTTGTAGCCGTCAACTGTCCCGGATCATAGCCGTGTTCATGTGCCGATGCATGGGCAGATGCACGTGCACGCGGCGTGGTGAGCTGGTTACAGCCCCTCCCGCCGCTTCCCCAATGCCCGCATGACATGCGAACGACAGCCCCCGTCCATCTGCGTCGGCGGTGTTCCGCCGCTGGTTCGACCCCGGGTTGTCCGGATCGAATGCCTCGTGCACTTAGGCAGACGCAGGGGAAGCCGTTCTGGCTCCTTTTTGGCCGAAGACGCAACACAGCCGCCGCCCGAGGGACACTTCCGCGCCTGAACCCTACTTCCCGGTAACGGGTGGGCGGGCGGGAGGTGTCGCTCGCGCGGCGGCGGCGTGGTGAGTCGGCGCCTCAGCGGGACGCGTACGGAAGAAGCCCCATCTCGCGGGCGTTCTTGATGGCTTTGGCCAGTTGGCGCTGTTGCCGCACGGTCACGCGGGTGACCCGGCGGCTGCGGATCTTGCCGCGGTCGGAGATGAATTTCCGCAGCAGGTCGGTGTCCTTGTAGTCGATGTACGTGATGCCCGCGACGTCCAGGGGGTTCGGGCGGGACTTGAGCGCCTTGCCGCGATCGGCACGACGTACGGACGAGGACGAGGAAGAGGACGAGGAGCGGGACGGGGACAACGTCAGACCTCCAGGAGGGCGTCGAAGGCGGGGGGCAGGGATTTCCAGGCGGCGCGCCCGGCGGCGTACTCCTCGTCCGTGAGCAGGCAGGACTCCAGGACCTGGGCGAGCCCGTCGCGGTCGAGGCCCGGCGAGGTGAAGACCAGGTGCTGGCAGCAGTCCCCGTGCTCGGGATGCCAGTCGAGCGCGGCGGCGGCCCGGCGCACCGGCGGCACCATCTCCCAGGCGGCGTCCGGCAGCGAGGCCAGCCACGGCCCCGCGTTCTCCACGCACAGCGCGCCGCCCGCCGCGTCCCACGCGAGCAGCGTGTCCGGCCGGTCGGCGAGCCAGAAACGGCCGCGGCTGCGGGCGGCGGCGCAGGTCAGGTCCTCAAGGGCGGCGTAGAGACGCTCCGGGTGGAAGGGCCGCTCGCGGTGCCACACGAACGTCACCACACCGCTGTCGTCGGCCTCGGCGGGCAGCAGCGCGCAGGCCGGGTGCTGGGCCGCGGCCGCCGCCTCCACGTCGAAGCCGCCGAGCGCGGCGCCCGCCAGATCACCGTGGCCGATCGGGACCTGGCGGGCTGTCGGATGGAGCTGCGCGAGCAGCGCCCGGTCTTCTTCGTCCGCCACCTCGGACTCCAGGACCGCGAGCACGGGCGGGTATTCGAGCTGGCGCGCCCAGGTGTCGGCGACCGTGCGCTGGTCGGAGGCGGCCGCGGCCAGCCCCGCCTCCATCAGGTCGTCGCCGTTGGCGAGGCAGGGAAGCAGCAGGCTCGGGTCGACGGCGGTGAGCACGCCGCTCAGCCGCAGCAGCTCCGAGCCGTACCCGGCGATGACCTCGGCCATCGCCTTCGGCTCGACGGAGTCCCAGAGCTCGACGACCGCGAGCCGGGTGAGCCCGCTCTCGGCGAGCCGCTCCAGCTCGGGCACCAGGTCCTCGCGCAGCGCGCAGCACGCGCAGTCGTTGACCAGCGGCGCCTCGCCGGTGGAGAGCACTCCGCCGGCGTCGCGCACGGTCCGCGTGACCGTGCCGTGCGCGGCGGTCGACAGGTCGTGGTGGAGCGCGACGCTGCCCGGCACCGTGGCGAGGAGCCGGTCGACGGCGGCGGCGCGGGCGTCGGTGTGCAGTCCGGCGACGACGGCGACGTCCATGCGGCCGTCCGCCGCGCCCCGGCCTTCGCCCCCGTGGGCGCCCATCAGCGCCCTCCCCCGTAACGCCGCTCGAACCGCTCCACGCGGCCCGCGGTGTCGAGGACACGCTGCTGCCCCGTATAGAAGGGGTGGCTCGCGGAGGAGACCTCGACGTCGACGACGGGGTAGGTGTTGCCGTCCTCCCAGACGACGGTCTTGTCGCTGGTCGCGGTGGAGCGGGTGAGGAAGGCGAAGTCGGCGGCCTTGTCGCGGAAGACGACGGGCCCGTACGGCGGGTGGATTCCGGGTCGCACGGTTCAGCGCTCCTCTCGGAAGTCGACGTGCCGGCCGGCCACCGGGTCGTACTTGCGCAGGGTCAGGCGGTCGGGGTCGTTCCGGCGGTTCTTGCGGGTGACGTACGTGTAGCCGGTGCCGGCGGTGGACCGGAGCTTGATGACCGGGCGGAGTTCGTTGCGAGCCATGAGGGCTAGTATATGAAAATGAATCCCGTTTCCAAATGGGCGGGAGGAAAACCGAGCGAGAGGTGCGTCACCATGTCCGCCCACTGCCAGCTCACCGGCGCGAAGCCGGGGTTCGGCCACCACATCTCCCATTCGCACCGGCGCACACCGCGCCGCTTCGACCCGAACATCCAGCGCAAGCGGTACTGGCTGCCGAGCGAGGGCCGGTACGTACGCCTGCGACTGAGCGCGAAGGGGATCAAGACCGTCGACACGATCGGCGTCGAGGCGGCCGTGGCCAGGATCCGTGCGCGCGGGGTGAAGGTCTGATGGCCAAGCAGAGCAAGATCGCGAAGAACGAGAAGCGCCGCGTGATCGTCGCGCGGTACGCGGCGCGGCGGGCCGAGCTGAAGGAGATCATCCGGCGGCCGTCCACGCCGGCGGCCGAACGGCTCGCCGCCCAGCGGGAATTGGCCCGCCAGCCGCGTGACGCGAGCGCGACGCGGGTGCGCAACCGGGACAGCGTGGACGGGCGTCCGCGCGGTTACGTGGGCACGTTCGGCCTGTCCAGGGTGCGGTTGCGTGAGCAGGCCCACGCCGGATTCCTGCCCGGCGTGCGGAAATCCTCCTGGTAGCTTGGCGCGCGATTCATCGGGCCAACGGCCCGGAACGACGCTCCACATAGGGGGACTTCAGTGCGTACGCGTGTCCGTAGTGTCCGCGGCATCACGATCGGCGCCGCGGTGGCCTCGCTGGCCGCCGCGCTCGTCCTGACCGGTTGCAGCAGTGACGGCGACGACGGCGGGGACGAGGGCAAGGACAAGGGCGCGTCGGACAGCGCGTCCAAGACGCCCGGCTCCGGCTCCGACGGCTCCGAGGACGCGGGCTCCGGTGACGGGGGCGGCGACCTGGAGGGCAGCTGGGTCACCACCACCGGCGGCAAGCCGGTCGCGCTCGTGATCACCGGCAAGCGGGCGACGCTGGTCGGCGAGCACGTGTGCAACGGCACCGCCGACGGGGCGGGTGACGCGCGCACCATCAAGCTGAAGTGCGCCGACGGCGACATGGACCGCACCGACGGTCGGATCGAGTCCGTCGACGCCAAGACGCTGAAGATCGCCTGGCAGGGCTTCGGGAAGGACGAGTTCCTGAAGACGAAGGACGGGAAGCTGCCGGAGGGGCTGCCGACGGCGGGCATGCCGCAGTCCTGACGGTTCGTTCCGTCGGTCAGCGGGTCGTGGGGCCTTACGGGCCCTGCGGCCCGTTCGGCGTTTCCGGGGTCGGCGTTTCCTGTTTGCGTACGTCGCTTTCGCTCTTGCGTACGTTGCTTTCGCTGCCGTCGACCAGCATCGGCGGGGGCGACGTGTCCAGGGCGTCGGAGAGGTCGTCCAGGGACTTGAGGAGGAGGGTGCCGCCGCGGCGTACGACGCGGTCGGGGGCCTCGCCGGACTCCCAGGCGTCCAGGGCCTCGCGGACCGGGTCCCACCGGGGGACGCGGCGGTCGCGTACGGCCTTCGCGCCCTGCTCGGTGGCGGTGCGCAGGGCGTCCGCGAGGCGGGCGGCGGCGGGGACGGGGGGTGTGCCCCGGTCGGGGAGGTGGGCCTCCAGGAGCATGGCGACGCGGCCGACCTGGGCCAGGGCGTGTTCGGCGTCGGCGGCCGCGGCGCGGGAGAGGCCGCGGTGGCGTACGGGTTCGTGCTCGGCGCGTTCCACGGCCTCCTGCCAGGCGGCGCGGGTGTCGCGGGCGGTGAGGAGGGCCTCGCGGACGTCGGGGCAGTTCTTGCCCGCGGGGTCCGCGTAGTGGCCGACGACCGCGGCGGCGTAACGGCCGTACGCCGTCAGCCAGTCGGCGAGGCGGGTGCGCAGGCGCGGGGTCTCCCAGGCGGGGTACAGGGCGTACGCCGTCATGGCGAGGATGCCGCCGACGAGCGTCAGGACGACGCGCTCGGGGACCGTCTGGGTCCACTGTTCGCCGCCCATGCCCAGGAGGAAGACGACGTACGCGGCGACGCAGGCCTGGACGGCGATCTGGCCCGTGCGCATCAGGAGGTACATCAGGCCCGCGCTCGCCACCGCGAGGGCGCCCGAGAGGTAGGTGTCGGGCTGGGCGAGCCTGACCACCGCCGTGGCCAGGGCCACGCCCACGAGGGTGCCGCCGAAGCGGGCGACCGCGCGGGCGTACGTCTGGGAGAAGTCGGGGCGCATGACCATGACGGAGGCCATGGGGGCCCAGTAGCCGTGGCCGAGGGGGAGGTAGTGGCCCACGGCGTAGCCCGCGGTGGCGACGGTGGTGACGCGTACGGCGTGGCGGGTCACCGCGGAACGGACCCTGAGCTCGGCGCGCATGGCCTTTGCGGCTGCGGGGACCAGGGCGGTGAGCCCCGGGCGGACCAGGTTGCCGCTCGTCGTCGCGGCGGCGTCGGCCTGGGCTGTACCCGCATCGGACGCATCGGAAGCTTCCCCCGCAGCGGGTGACGCGGCGTTCGACGTACCGCCCGCCACCTCGACCACGTCCCGTAGCAGCGTTCCCAGGCGGCGGGCCGCTCGGTGGGGTGGGCCGGTGAGGATGGCTCCCGTGTCCGGGGTGCGGAAGGTGGAGACCGCGGCCGGGGGGAGGTCGACGGGGCGGCCGTGGCGGATGGCTCGGGCGGCGGCGTCGAGGATGGCGCCCGCGGCGTCGAGGAGTTCGCGGACGCGGTCACGTTCGGGGCCCTCCGCGGGTACGCCGAGGGCCGGGTCGGCGAGGGAGGCGAGGACGGGGCGGATGCGTTCGGCGAGGCCGCGGGCGCCGTGGAGTTGGGCGGGGCGGGTGCGGGCCTGGCGCGGGGTGATGTGGGCGGCGGCGCGGGCCGTCATCAGCGGGGCCGCGTCGAAGGGGGCGACGGGGTCGTGGCGCAGGCGGCGCGCGTAGTCCGCCTCGGCGGCCAGGGCGTCGGCGAGGGCGTCGCGGTGGGCGCCCCAGCGGCGTACCGGGAAGACGATCACCAGGGCGGCCTGGATGGCGCCGCCCGCGACCATCATGGCGGCGTGCCCGGCCGCGGCGGCGACGGAGGTGGGCAGGGTGATCGTGACGAGCATGATCGCCACGTTGGAGGTGGCGATGAGGCCGATGGTCGGGCCCGCCGCCCAGCTCAGGCCCGCGAGGAAGGTCCAGAGGGCGAGCAGGGCGAGGAAGAGGAGGAGATGGCTGCCGGTGAGGTAGCCGAGGAAGGTGGAGAGCGCGAGGCTGGTGCCGGAGGCGATGGCGAGTTCGGGCCGGGGACGCCAGCTCCGCTGGAAGGTGGCGATGGCGGCCTGGAACGCCCCGAAGGCCGAGCTGGCCGCGACGGCGGGCCCGAAGAGGCTGAGGCTGACACCGATCACGACCGCGAGCCCCACCGCGGCCCGCAACGCGACCAGCGGCTCGAGCCGCCCCCGCTCCACGGCAAGACCGGAGCGCGCCGTCTGCTTCAGCGATCGCCACCAGGTCACTCCGGCGATGATACGGGGCATATGGGGCACACCCACCTCCTGGGGCGAGCCTCAGGCAGGCTGCCTCAGCCCCTCCTCGCGCTTCGCGCGGACCGTCGTCAGGTACTCGTCGATCGCGTCGCGGTTGCGGGCCAGGCATTCCACGCGCTGGGACATGCGGTCGCGTTCGCGTTCCAGGGTGGCCAGCATCTCGGGGGTGGCGTCGGGGAAGTGGATGGCGCGGGGCTTGTCGAGGCAGGGGAGGATCTGCTTGATGAGGCGGGTGGGCAGGCCCGCGTCCAGGAGGCCGCGGACCTGGATGACGCGGTCCACCGTCGACGCGTCGTAGTCGCGGTAGCCGTTCGCGGCGCGGTCGGCGACGATCAGGCCCTGTTCCTCGTAGTAGCGCAGCAGCCTGCGGGGCGTGCCGGTGCGTTCCGAGAGTTCTCCGATGCGCATGGTTCCACCCCGTTGTTCGCGTGCGTCCAGGTGTCTTCGCGTGACTCTTCGCCTGGTCCTTCACATGCGTGTGAAGGTTAGCGTTCCAGGGGCGCCGCGTGCCCGACCCGTGCCCGGTCCGCGGCCGCCGCGCCCTGCGCCCAGCCCTCCCCGTCGCGTACGCCGCGCACCCGCGTCGTGGTCGTCTCGGGGAACATCCGCTCGGCGCGGTCGGTGACCGCGACGTCCCGGGCGGCGAGGACGGGGAGCAGCGCCCCGCCGTCGCCGTCGGTGTGCGTGACGGGGGCCGCGGCGGCTTCGAGGCGGGCGCCGAGGCGCTGGGCGTACGCCATCAGGAAGGCCTGCCGGAACGTCTTCGTGCGCTTGCGGCCGCCCGCGCGCTGACCCGCCTCGGCCTTGGTCATCGCGGCGGTGCCCTGCACGAGGAGGGAGGTGTAGAGGAGCTCCACCACCTCCAGGTCGGGCTCGAAGCCGACGACGGTGGAGAAGGAGAGGGCGTCGTTCCAGACCGCGCGGCAGCGGTTCGCGCCGGCGACGGCGTCCAGGAGGATCGCCTTGGCCGTCTCGTACGGGGCGTCGACGCCGACGCGGCAGGCGCCGGGCGCGTCCTTGGCGTGCGTGCGCGCGGCGAGCAGCGCCTCGTCGACGCTGTGCCGCGCCATCAGCTCCTGCGCCTTGGCGGTCAGCGCCTCCGCCTCCTCCGGGTACCCGGTCGCCTCGGCCTTGGCGAGCAGGGCACGGATGCGGGTGAGGGCGCGGGGTTCGTCGCCGGGGTGCGGCGGGGGTACGTGGAGGGGGGTGCCGGGGGCCGGGCCGATGGGCTCGATCGGGGGGAGGCGCAGGAGCAGGCGGTAGAGGGCGAGTACGGCGGTGGCGTGGGCGAAGCGGTCGGGGGCCCGCCAGGGCGCGTACTCGTCCTCGTCGAGGGCGGCGAGCTGGGCGGGCCAGCGGGCGGGGAGCCGGTCGGGGGCGTAGCGGCGGGTCTCGGCGCGGACGAGTCCTGCGGCGAGGCGTACGTGGGGTTCGTCGAGGTCGCGGCGGACCAGGCGCAGGACGTCGGCGGGCTGCCAGCCGCGTTCCCACGCGCGGCGTATCAACTCCTCGCCGCGGGTGGCGAGTTCGGCGTCGGCAAAGGGGGCGGCGGCGAGCAGGGACGCTCCGGTGTCGAGGCCGTCGTCGGCGTGGCCGGTTCCGGGCCGCGCGCGTCCGGCCTGGGCTTCTCCCCCGTACAGCGCCGCCGCGAACGCCCTGTCGATCACCGATTCCATACCCCTAAGGGTAGGCCTGGCCCTACCTGTCACCCGCCCGCTGGTGGTCGTGAGCGCGGGGCCCCGGAGCGGTTGGCTTCGGAGCATGGTTCTTACGTCGCTCCGGGCCCGGTGGGCCGGATTTCTGGGTGCTTTCGTGGCCGTGGCCCTCGGGGTCGCGCTGACCGCCGCGATGGGGGTGGGGCTGGCGGCGAGCCTGGACTCGCCGGTGCGGAAGCCGGTGCGGTTCGCGGGGTCGCCGGTGGTGGTGGCGGGGCGGGACACGCTGACGGTGCCGGTGCGGCGGGGGCCGGAGGTCGGTCACGTCACGAAACCGCTCGCTCATCCACAGCCTGTGGACAACGAACTGCTGCGGGAGCTCGGCCGCTTGGGGAAGATCGACAAGGGGGTGGGGCAGAAGCGTACAGACCGTAAGGCATCGGACCGTACGAGATCAGGCCATACGGCATCAGGCCGTACGACATCAGGCCGTACGAGATCCGACCGCGCGGCGCCGGACGCCGTGGGCGTGACCGCGCCGGTCAACGCCGTGCGGGCCGTCGTCGCCGCGTCCGGGACCGGGGCGCGGGTGCTCACCGGGGACGACCGGCGCCTCGTCGACCCCGCCACCGGGCGGGACGCGCGGGCGCTGGTGGCCGTGAACTCCTTCCTGGGCACGGCGGGCGGGGTCGCCGCGTTCGTGTCGGCGTTCGTGACCGCGTCGACGTTCGCGTTCGTGGTGGCGCTGCGGCGCCGGGAGTTCGGCCTGCTGCGGGCGGCCGGGGCGAGCCGGGGGCAGGTGCGGCGGTGGCTGCTCGGGGAGGCCGTGGTCGTGGGCGCGGTGGCCTCGGCGGCCGGGTGCGCGGGTGGGGCGTGGGGGGCGCCGGTGCTCGCGGGGGCGCTGGTCGACGCGGGGGTGGCGCCGCCGTGGTTCACCGTCGCGTCGGGGTTCTCCTGGACGTGGTGGCCGTACCAGCTCGCCTTCTGGACGGGGCTTGTCGTGGCGGTCGCCGGGGCGTGGAGCGCGGTGTGGCGGGCGGGGCGGGTGAGCCCGGTGGAGGCCCTGCGGGAGGCTTCCCTCGACATCGGGGCGATGCCGCTGGGGCGGCGGGTCGTGGGGGGTCTGCTGCTCGCGGGAGGGCTGGGGCTGCTGGCGTGGACGTGGTGGTCGGAGCCCGCGGAGCTGCTGAAGCGCAAGACGTACACGACGCAGCCGATGGTACTGGCCACGGGGGTGGCGGCGTTGGCGCCGGCGCTCGTCCGGTACGTGGTCCCGCTGTTCCGTCGGCCGGGGTTCCTGACACGCCGTGGCGCGTCGGGGGCGGCCGGGGTGGCTGTCGGCCGGGGCGGCGACGTCGGCCTGGGCCGCGCCCGCCTGTTCTGCCCTCTGGGCCGGAAGCGGGCCCGGAGTTGGGTGGGGCTCGGGCGGGTTGCCCGCGCCAATGTGGCTGGTTCTGTGCGGCGTACGGGGGCTGTTGCCGCGCCCGTGTTGGTGGTCGTCTCGCTCGCGGGGTGTCTGTTCGGGTCGGCTGCGACGGTGAGTGGGGCCAAGGCCGCGGAGGCCGGGCAGCGCACCGCCGCTCAACTCGTCGTCACCGGGGATGAGTTGAGGCCGGTCGGCGGCGGGGACGTGCCGGGGGCGACCGTCGCCGCGTCCGCCGCGACCGCCGTCTTCGTACGCGAGGACGGCGGCACCGCGCTCGTCCGCTCCGAGGCCCGCGCGGTGCCGGACCCCGAGGCGTTCGCCGCGGTGACGCGGCTTCCGGTGGTCGCCGGCGACGTACGCCGTCTCGACGACCGTTCGATCGTCGTCAACGAGGAGTGGGAGCGGCACCGGGTCGGCGAGCGGGTGGACGTGTGGCTGGGCGACGGGCGGCGGGCGCGGCTGCGGATCGTGGCGGTGCTCGCGCGCGGCATGGGCGACAACGGGGCGTACGTGACGGCCCGCAACGCCCCGTCGGCCCCGCTCGACCGCATGGACGTGACCCTGCGGGACGGCGCCGACCGTACGGCCGTGGCGGCGGCGCTGCGGACGACGACCGGCGGGCAGGTGCGGACCGCCGGGGAGTGGCTGGCCGCCGAGTACCCACCGGGCATGAAGCACCAGACGCGCCTCGGGCTGCTGATGCTGCTCGCGATCTGCCTCACGTACACGGCGATCTCGCTGCTGAGCACACAGCTCATGACGGCACCGGTACGGGCACCGGAACTGCGCACGCTGCGGCTCGTGGGGGCGACCCCGGCGCAGATCCGGCTCGTGGTCGGTGCGGAGGCGGCCCTCGCGGTGACGGTGGGCGCGGTGCTCGGCCTCGCGGTGACGGCGATCGCCCTCGGCGGCCTGACCGCGGCACTGGCAAGCCTGTCGGCTCCGGTGGGGGTGGTGGTGCCGTGGGCCGTGATGGGGGTGAGCGTGGGGGTGTGTGGGGTGGTGGCTGTGGGGGGTGGGGTGTTGGGGGTGCGGAGGATGCCGGGAGCGGCGGCATAGGTGGCCCTGGACGGCCCCGCCCCCCCTCGACTAGGAGTCCCCGCCCTCGTCGATCAACCGGCGGACCTCCCGGTCGATGAGGCCCAGGCGGGCCTCCGCCACCAAGGGGACGACGCGGCGTTGGCGGCGGGCCTCGTGGACGTCGATGTCCACCGTGACCAGGGCCGGTTCCCACTTCGGGGCCTGGGCGACCACCGTGCCGCGTGGGTCCACGACCCGCGAACCGCCCCAGAACGTGGCCCCGTTCTCGTTGCCGACCCGGTTCACGAAGACGACCCAGCACTGGAGCATGCGGGCGGTGTAGGAGAGGAGCGTGTCCCAGTACAGGCCGGTGTCCATCGCCTCCGGGTCGAGGCTCGCGGCGCTGTTCGTCGGTACGACGATGACCTCGGCGCCGTCCTGCACGGCCAGCCACGGAAGCACCGGCTGCCAGGCGTCGTTGCAGACGAGGGTGGCGGCGCGGCCGAGGTCGCCGGGCAGGTCGTAGGCGCGCAGGTGCTGGCCTGGGCTGACGTGCTTGCGCTCCTCCCAGGCGAGGTAGTTCGGCAGGTACAGCTTGCGGTGGGCGTGCAGGAGGGCGCCGCCGGAGTAGTACGCCGACGTGTTGTACGCGCGCAGGCTGGTGTGCTCGTGCAGGCCGACGAGGACATCCGGGCCGTGCAGGGAGAGGCCGAGGAGGCGGGGGTCGGCGGCGGCGAGGGACTCGTCCCGCTCCAGGGCGCCGAGGTGGTAGCCGTGCAGGCTGAGTTCCGGGAAGACGACGAGGTCGGCGCCCTGTGCCGCCGCCTGGGCGACCTGTTCCCGGGCGACCTCGAGGTTGCCCTCCACGTCTCCCAGTACGCAGTCCGTCTGCGCCAGCGCGACTCGCATGGGGCGAGCCTCGCAGGGGGTTCGGGGGGTGGCACGCCGGGCGGGGCCACCCGGGCGCCCCGGGCGTCAGTCGCGGGCCGGGCCGTTGGGCCCGGAGATGGCGCCGAGCTGGGCGAGGCCGGACAGGACGTCCGTGCAGGTCCAGTACGCGACGAACTTGCCGCCGGACACCCGCAGGATGTCGTGCCCGCTGAAGGAGATGGCCGTGCCGACGGGGGCCGTGGCGTGGGGCAGGCCGCCGGTGTACCGGGCGCGCAGGGTCCAGCGGCCGGCGATCAGGTCGCCGTCGACGATCGGGCCGAGGTCGACGGTGAGGTCGATGTCGCCGAACACGGCCATCGTCTGCTCGATCTCGGGGAGCAGCCGGGCCGGGCCGCGGGTCGCGCCCGAGTCGGTGCCGTCGGGGCGGGCCTGGTGGACGACGAAGTCGGGGTCGAGGATGTCCTCGGCGTGGCTGAAGTCGCCGCGCCAGAGCTCGCACCAGCGGTCGTACAGCTCGTGCGCCTCCTGGTGGTCGAGGGGCGGGGTGGTGGGCAGAGTGGTGCCAGTGGTCATGGTGATGCTCTCCTCGGATAGAGTGTGCGTCACGCAATATCTGCGTCACGCAGACAATTAGACGGAGGGCACCGGGCCGTGTCAAACCCGATTCCGAAGCCGAAGCTGAACCCGAAGCCGAGCCCGAAGCCGAACCGCGCGGAGCTGCTCGCGGCCGTCACCGTGGCCGCGCGGCGCCAGCACGCCGCGTACACGCTGTTCAACCAGGCCATGGCCGACCGCCTCGGGCTGCACCCGACGGACCTGCAGTGCGTGAGCCTGCTCGGCCTCGAACCCGACCCCCTCACCACCGGCGAGATCGCCAAGCTCACCGGCCTGACCTCGGGCTCGGCCACCCGCCTCGTGGACCGCCTGCTCCGCGCGGGCCTGGTCGAACGCCACCCCGACCCCCACGACCGCCGCAGAACCCGCATCTCCCTCACCGCCGACCGCGCCCCGGAGCTCACGGCGGCCTGGGACGCCCCCGGCACGGCGTTCGCCGAGGCGCTCGACGAGTTCACGGAGGAGGAACTGGGGGCGATCGAGCGGTACTTGGCCCGGACGACGGAGGTGGGGGTGGAGCAGGCGGAGCGGTTGCGGGGGCAGTGAGGGAGGCTGCGCCTGGCAGCTGCTGAGAGGTCCGGGCGGGCGCCGGGCGGCGCGGTGCGTCCGGCGCATGGCCGCTGCCCTGGGGCGGCGGGCGCCGACGCTGCGGGGCGTTGTCAGTGGGGGGTGGCATCGTCGGGGGTATGGACGGCGGTGAGCGGTGGGTGGTGGCCGAGGTGGACGGGGGCGCGGCCCTGGTCGTGCCCGTGGGCGAGGACGGCCGCGCCGTGGGGGACGTACGCAAGGAGCCGGACGTCGTCGCGGCGGTCAGGAACCGCCCCGAGGTGACCCGCTGGGTCTGGCGCTCCACGGCCGACGTGTACCCACGACTGCTCGGCGGCGGCGCGCACGTCGAGCGGTGCTACGACATCGAGGCCGCCGAGAGCCTCCTCCTCGGCCACGAGGGCCGCCTCGGCGAACCCCGTTCGGCCGCCGCCGCGTGGGCGCGCCTGCACCGAAGACCCGTCCCGCCCGATCCCCCGCCCCGCGCGGCCGAGCCCGGCTCGCAGGACTCCCTCTTCGAGCCGTCCCCGACGGCTTCCCTCCCCCTCGAAGCCCTCCTGGAGGTGTACGCGGACCAGCTCCGCCGCCACGACGCCACCGCGCACCCCGGCCGCATGCGTCTGCTCACGGCGGCCGAGTCGGCGGGCATGCTCGTGGCGGCCGAGATGAACGCCGCGGGCCTGCCCTGGCGTGCCGACGTGCACAAGGACGTCCTGCGCGAACTCCTCGGCGAGCGCTACGGAGGCAGCGGCGAGCCGCGGCGCCTGGCCGAGCTCGCCGACGAGGTCTCCGCCGCGTTCGGCCACCGCGTCCGCCCCGACCTGCCCGCGGACGTGGTGAAGGCCTTCGCCCGCGCGGGCATCCGGATCAAGTCCACGCGCAAGTGGGAGCTGGAGGAGATCGACCACCCGGCGGTGCAGCCCCTCCTCCAGTACAAGACGCTGTACCGCATCTGGACCGCCCACGGCTGGTCCTGGCTCCAGGACTGGGTGCGCGACGGCCGCTTCCGCCCGGAGTACACGCCGGGCGGCACCGTCACAGGACGCTGGACCACCAACGGCGGCGGTGCCCTCCAGATCCCGAAGATCATCCGGCGCGCGGTGGTCGCCGACCCCGGCTGGCGCCTGGTCGTCGCCGACGCCGACCAGATGGAGCCGCGCGTACTCGCCGCGATCTCCCGCGACCGCGGCCTCATGGACGTGGCGGGCAGCGGCGAGGACCTCTACACCCGCCTGTCCGACCGCGCGTTCTCCGGCGACCGCGAGCACGCCAAGCTGGCGCTGCTCGGCGCGGTGTACGGACAGACGTCCGGCGACGGCCTGAAGAACCTGGCGGCGCTGCGCCGCCGCTTCCCGCTGGCGGTCGCGTACGTCGACGACGCCGCGAAGGCCGGCGAGGAGGGCCGCCTCGTACGGACCTGGCTCGGGCGGACCAGTCCCCCGGCGGCCGGGGCGGGGGCCGATGACGACGAGGCGGGCATCCCCCAGGAGCAGCCACCGCCTGCGGAACTGGGCTCCCCCGACACCGAGTTCACCCCCGGCTACGCCTCCACCAACGTCCGCGCCCGTGGCCGCTTCACCCGCAACTTCGTCGTGCAGGGCAGCGCCGCCGAGTGGGCGCTCCTGATGCTCGCCGCGCTGCGCAGGGCCACCGCCGGGATGCGGGCCGAGCTGGTGTTCTTCCAGCACGACGAGGTGATCGTGCACTGCCCTCAGGAGGAGGCGGAGGCCGTCGCGGCGGCGGTGCGGGAGGCCGGGGAGTTGGCGGGGCGGATCGCGTTCGGCGAGACGCCGGTGCGGTTTCCGTTCACGGTGGCGGTGGTGGAGTGCTATGCGGACGCTAAATAGAACGTTCGTTACAGAGCGCAAGTAGGTCCTTGAGCTCGACGACGACCTTGGCGCCCGCGCCGTCGAGGGATGCGAGGGCGGCGAGCGCCGACTCCCACGCGGTGTACGCCTCCCGGGTGCGGCCCTGGGCGTGCAGGAGCAGGCCGTGCTGGTGGCGGGCGAGACCGGCCATGTGGGTGTCGCCGCGCTGCTCGGCCCGGTCGAGGAGCAGGCCGCACTCACGGGCGGCCTCCGGGTGGCGGGCGAGCTCGCGCAGGGCGCGGACCAGGCCGAGGCGGGACTGGGACTCGCCGTGCCAGTCCTCGTACTCGCCGTGCAGGCGCAGGCTCTCCTCGAAGTGGGCGAGGGCGGCAGCGGGTTCGCCGAGGGTGAGGCGGGCGTAGCCGATGTTGCAGTGGGCGGACTGGCGCACGATGACGTGGCCGATACGGTCGCCGATGGCGAGGCTGCGTTCGTGGTGGGTGATGGCGGTGCGGGCGTCGGTGTGTTCGTAGAGGTTGCCGAGGTGGCTGAAGGTGATGGCCTCGCTGAGGGGGTCGTCGAGGGTGCGGGCCAGAGCGAGGGCCTGGCGGAGCGCCCCGGCGGATTCCTCGTGGCGGCCGAGGCCTTCCAGGAGGAGGCCCCGGTGGTTCAGTCCCCGGCGTACGCAGGAGGCCGCGCCGAGGGTGCGCCAGAGGGCGAGGGCCTCGTCGTTCAGGTTCAGCGCTTCGCCGGCGCGGCCCGCCATGAAGCGGTGGCCCGCGAGGTCGGAGAGGGCCTGGGCGGTTGCCCGGGGGTCGCCTGCGCGGCGGGCGGCCTCCACGGCGAGGGTCCCCAGCAGGGCCAACTCCGTGAGCCTGCCCCTGCGTTGGAGGTAGGGGAAGAGATTGCGTACGAGCGCGGGCACGAGGCCCGTGGCGTCGTGGGGGTGGCGCTCGGCGAGGCTGACGATGTTGGGCAGCTCCTGGTCGGCCCAGGTGAAGGCTTCGTCGATGGTGGCGAAGGTCGGGGTGTCGGCGCCGTCGGCGGCGGGCTCCGCCTCCCCGAGCCGGTCCCGCTTGTCCTGGCCCTCCGGCATGATCGTCAGGAGGGTTCGGTGGGCTGTGGCGGCGTACCAGGTCAGGGCCTCGTGGGCGGCCGGAGCGGGGGCCGCGTGTTCGCGGGCGAAGTCGCGGACGAGGTCGTGGGGGGCGTAGCGGCCGTACGCGGTCTCGTCGAGGAGGGCCACGTCGACGAGGCGGTCGAGGGCCGACTGGGTGCGGCGGCGGGGCAGCCGGAGCAGATGGGCCAGGAGTGGGGCGCCGTGGTCCGGCAGGTCCAGGGCGCCGATGGCGCACAGGGCGCGGGCGGCGTCGCGGTCGCGCTCGCGGTCGGAGGCGCGCAGCGCTTCGAGGGCGACGTCCAGGGATCGACGTACGCTCAAGTCGTCGTGTTCCAGGTGGTGGAGGCGGTCGCCGCAGTCGGTGAGGAGGTCCGCGAGGGCGTCCGGAGTGAGGGCGCGGCGGGCGGCCAGGCGGGCCGCGACGATGCGCAGCGCGAGCGGCAGCCTGCCCGCGAGCGCGACCAGCGGGTGGGCCGCGTCGAGCCCCGCGCGCCCCGACGCGGCCCGGAGCAGCGCGGCGCTGTCGGCGTCGGACAGCGGCCGCAGCGGGAAGCGGGCGGCGCCGTCCAGCGCGGTGAGCTGGGAACGGCTGGTCACGATGACCGCGCAGCCCGAGCCCCCGGGCAGCAGCGGCCGCACCTGCGCGGCGCTCGCGGCGTCGTCGAGGACGAGCAGAGTACGGGTGGGCGCCAGCAGGGACCGCAGCAACGCGGCCGCCGCGTCGGTGTCTTCGGCGTCTTGGGGGGCGTGCCGCCCCTCGGCCCCGAGATCACGCAGGAGGGCAGCGAGGGCCTGGCCAGGGGTGAGCGGGGTCATGCCCGGGGTGGCGCCGTGCAGGTTGAGGTGCAACTGCCCGTCGGGAAACTCGCCCCGCAACTCGTGCGCGACGTGCACGGCGAGCGCACTCTTGCCGACACCGGCCATACCGGAGAGGACGGCTAGTGGTGGGGGGCCTTGGGGGTGGGGGGTGGTGGCGGTGCCGGTGGCGGTCCCCGTGCCGGTGAGGAGGGCGCGCAGGTGCTGGATCTCGGCCGTGCGGCCTGTGAAGTGCTGGGGTTTTGGCGGGAGTTGGGCTGGGCGGGGTGGGCGGGTTGGCGAGGAGGTGGTTTGGCGGCCTGCGGCGAGGAGGGCGCGGGGCGCCTGGGTTGGTGGGACTGGGCTGCCGCCGGGGTGGGCGGGGGCGTGGGCGTGGGGCGCTCGGGGAGCGGCCGGGGCGCCGTCGGCGGATGCGTCGGCATCGGCACCGTGAGGGCCATCGCCACCGCCGACGGCCGGTCGGCCTGGGTCGACGGCCGACCGCTCCGCGCGACGCGCAGTCGAGCCGCAGTTCACACTCCGGGGCTCGGCTCCTCCCACGCCGCGTACGTACTGAGCGGCCGCATCGGCTCCGGCCCCGGCCTCGGCCTCGGCGGTCGCGTCCCCGCGGAGGATCTTTCCGTGGGCCTCGCGTATCGCCTCGCCGGGTTCCACGCCCAGTTCGTCGACGAGGCGGCGGCGCAGGGCCCGGTGGACGGCCAGTGCCTCTGCCTGGCGGCCTGCGCCGTGGAGGACGAGCATCAGGTGGCGGTGGAAGGGCTCGCGGAGGGGGTGCTCCGTGACCAGGGAGGTCAACTCCGGGAGGAGGGTGGCCGGTTCGGTCAGTGGGGTGTTGGTTGTCGCGGACTCCAGCAGCGCGTCGTAGCGGCACTCCAGGAGCAACAGCCGCGCCTCCTCCAGGCGTTGTACGACGGCGTGGCCCGTCGCCCCCGTCGGCAACCCGGACAGCGGGGTCCCGCGCCAGAGGGCGAGGGCCGCGCGGGCGGCGCTTTCGGCGGCGGCCCAGTCGCGCTCCGCGTGCGCCGCGCGGGCCTGCGCGAAGCGGCGTTCGAAGACGCGTACGTCGAGTTCGTCGTCGCCGACGCGCAGACGGTAGCCGGGTGGTACGGCACGCAACCGGTCCGGGTCGTCCAGCAGGCGGCGCAGCCGGGTCACATGGTTCTGCAGGGACGCGTGCGCCGAGGCGGGCGGGCGGCCCGCCCACAGCGCCTCCTTGAGGGCGTCCGCCGAGACCACCCGGTCGGGTTCGAGGAGCAGCGCGGCAAGGAGGGCGCGGACCTTGGGGCTGCGTACGGGGTGCGGCTCGCCGTCCGCGTCGAACACGGCGGGCACGCCCAGGAGCCCGAACCGCAGCTCGTCCGCCATGCGCGCCCAACTCCCCCGTCCCGCCGGTACGGCCACGTACGCCGTCCCGTCGGCCTTGCCGTTCCGGCCGTCCGCCCCGTTTCGGAGAACCGTTGGCCACATGTTAGCCATCTGTTGGCGGGGCCTGATGTGATCACTACATCGGACCTGGCCCCGCCGGTGTGCGCGTTCTGACGCGTGGCTCGGGGGAGTGTCACCGCCGCGGCCGGGTCCGCCCAAGCTTGACCTCTGGCCCGCTGCCCGATTCCCCGCCTCGTTGTTCCCGTGCGGGCGGGGCAGCTCCCGCCGATCGCGCTTCGCGCTCGTCCTCAATCGCCGGACGGGCTCTACTTATTACCTCAGGCTGTCTTGAAGGGTCCCCGCCGGGAGAACCCGGGCCTGCGCGTCCCGACTTGGTCACAGTGGCCTGCCACGGCCGGCCCCGTCCCGCCCGGCGGTAGCTCGTGGGACCACGTGTGGTCGGGGACCGGTGTCAAGGTCTACGTGAAGGAGCGCGGAGACATAATCTCCGTGTGCGACACGGCCGCGAACGGTCACTCGGCCTGGACGACGGTGGACCGTCTGAACCCCGACGTCGAGGGCTACAAGATGTACGCCCGTGGCGGCAAGGGATCCTGCACGTCCCACTCGGCTGCCGAAGGCGGCAGGTACAACCTGGCGGAGGGCGGCCAGTACACCCTCAACTTCGAGGGCCGCGGCGACAACGGCGGCACGGTCGCGGGCTTCATCAACGACCACTGAGCATCAGCGTGGCCGCCGGCCCGTGCACGGCGTGCACGGGCCGGCGGCCCTCCTGACCTCTCTCGCACGCAGCGCTCAGTCCTGCGCCCGCTGCGTAACCGGCGCGTCCGTCCGGTCGCCCAGGAACTCGTACCAGCGGCGTTGCAGGCATACGTAACGCGTGTCGGCCTCCACCAAGCGCAGGAAAGAATCCGCCGCGTCCGCCAAGCGGTCCTGGAGGCCCGTGTCCGACAGGTCGCCGTTCTCGGTGAAGCCCTCGTGGGCCTTGGCGAGGCTGAACATGTCCGGATAGACGCGGGTGCCCAGGTGCTCGAGGGGGACCCGGAGCGCCCACAGGCCACGGTTGCCTCCGACCATGGAGGGCGAGGCCGAGACGAGCAGCGCGTGCTTGTCCTTGAAGGGCTGGGGGCGGACCCGCGACACCCAGTCGACGGCGTTCTTCAGCACCCCGGGCACCGACGCGTTGTACTCGGGCGCCGAGATCACGAACGCGTCGCACGCCTCGAGCCGCTCCCGCAGCGCCAGCGCGCCCGGCGGCAGCCCCTCGGCCGTCTCGGCGTCCCCGTCGTACACCGGCATCGGGAACTCCCGCATATGGGCGAGGTCGACGGTCGCGCCCGCGCGTTCCACAAGGCGGGCGACCAGCGCGGCGAGGCGGCCGTTCAGGGAGTCCGCGCGCAGCGAGGCCCCGAAGACGAGCACTTTGATGGGTCCACGCCCCGGCTCCTGCCTGGTGTCTTCGGCCATGGAATCGGACCTCCAGAGGACGACGGGGGTACGGGGATACGGGGGTACAGGGGTCGCCTGCCCATCCTCGCCTCCCCTCGCACCACCGGCGACTCGGCCCGACCATGGGAGAGACAGGGGGGCGAGAGCCCGAGGAGGTGCGTCCCGGTGACCGCGTTCCCCGCCGAGGACATGGAAATGACCCGACTGCTCGTCGTCTCCGACGTCGCGGTCTCGCGTCAGTGGTACGAGGAGGTGCTCGGCGCCCACGTCCACAGCGCGTACGAGTCCGCGTGCGTGCTGAGCCTGCTGGGCAACTGGCTGCTCCTGGTCTCGGGCGGCGGGCCGACCGACGACAAGCCCACCGTGACCATGGCGCCGCCCGCGGACCCCGACCGGGTCAGCGCCGAGCTGATCTTCCGGGTACGGGACTGCCACGGGGCGTACGAGACCCTCCGGGCGCGCGGGGCCGCCTTCCTCACCCCGCCGCTGGACCGCGGCTACGAGATCCGGGCGTTCTTCCGCGACCCCGACGGGCACCTTTTCGAGATCAGCGAACTGGTCACGTAACCGGCAGCCACACCGTGAACACCGCCCCCTTCCCCCGCTCGCTCCGCACGGACACCGTGCCCCCGTGCGCCTGCACGAGGTTGCGGACGATCGCGAGGCCGAGGCCGCTGCCTCCCGTCGCGCGGGTGCGGGACTTGTCGGCGCGCCAGAAGCGGTCGAAGACGTGCGGGAGATCCCCGGCGGCGATGCCGGTCCCGGTGTCGACCACCTCGATGGCCACACCCGGCGGCCCGTCGGGCCCCTCGGCCTCGCAGCGGCACACCACCGTCACCTTCCCCCCTTCCGGCGTATGCCGGATCGCATTGGAGACGAGGTTCCCGATGGCCTGCCGCACCCGCAGCGGGTCGGCGGTGAGCCACGGTTCGCCCTCCGCGTGGGCGGTGAGGCGGACGCCGGCCGCGTCGGCGCGGGCCTGGTGCGCGGCGACGACCTGTTCGGCGAGCTCGACGGCGCGTACGGGCTCGCGGTGCAGCCGCAACGTACCGGCGTCGGCGGCGGCGAGGTCCTGGAGGTCGTTGACGATGTGCTGGAGGAGCAGGGCCTCCTCAAGGAGGGAGGTGACGAGTTCGGGGTCGGTCGCGACGACGCCGTCCTCCGCGGCCTCCAGCCAGCCGCGGATGTTGGACAGCGGTGTCCGCAGCTCGTGCGCGACGTCGCTGACCATGGCCTTGCGCTGCTCCTCCAGGGCCTTGCGGTGCGCAGCCATGTCGTTGAAGGCGGCGGCGAGCTGGCTGATCTCCCCGGCCGAGCGGGCGGGCACGGGCTCGGTGGCCTCGCCGGTCTTCATCCGCTGCGTCGCCGTGGTCAGGGCGCGCAGCGGCCGGGTGAGACGGGTCGCGGCGAACGCGGTGGCGGCCACGGTGACGGCGAGGATCGCGGCGGCGAGCCCGACCAGGCGGGTGGTGTTGGCGCCGGACAACTGGAAGCCGCTGTCGGAGGGACGGGAGCCGTCCGGGCTGGTGATGAACAGGAGCGCGGGCGACGACACGTACGGACCGAGCTGCTCGCGGCGGGCGCTGTCGACGCAGTTGGCGGCGAGCGCCTCCTCGGCCTGCTCGGCCTCGCTGCGTCCTGCCTTGGCCTTGCGCGCGAGGTCCTCCTCGCGGCGCAGGGACTCCGCGGCGGCCTTGTCCGTGGGGGGCGGCGGCGTGCCGGCGGGGGCGGACGGCGTCGCCTCCGGGGTGACCACCGGAACGCTCGCCAGGTAGAGGCGCGGGGTGCCGCCGCGGCCGATGGTGAGGCCGAACTTCACCGGCTCGGAGCCCTTGCGGCGCATGCAGGCCCAGGCCAGTTTGTTGACCTTGTCGAGTGCCTTGCGTTCGGTCGCGGTGATGTTGATCAGGTCCTGGGGACCGCACCTGTACTCCGTGACGCGGCTGTCGGCGTCCTCGGGCACCTGGACCTGCGGGCGTCCGCTCGGCCCGATGACGAGCTTGGCGTCGACGCCCTCGGCCCGCAGGCAGGCCAGGTTCTTCTCGGCGACCGCCCGCAGCGTGCGGCGCTCGCCGGCGGGCAGCCGGAAGGGGCCGACGGCACGCGGGTCGATGCGGTCGACGGCGCCGGTCCCGGTGCCGAGGCCCTCGCCGGTGCCGAGCCCGCTGCCGCCGCTGCCGCCGCCGCCGCCGAACCCGGTGCCGCCGGGGTCGCCGCCGACGAGGCCTCCGTCGGAGCCCGGCGCCCGCGCGTCCTGCTTCGGCTGCTCGCTCGGGGCGGGCGCGGGGTCGGGTTCGGGAGTGGCGCCGGTGCCCGTGCCCGACGCCTCGTCCTTCCGCCCCGCCGCCAGCGTCGAGTCGACGGCGAGCGGGTCCACGACGGCGGAGGCGCGCGCGGGCAGCCGCGCCCCGCGCTGGCTGCCGGGCCCGGCGGAGTCGGCGATGACCTTGCGGTTCTCGGTGGTGAGCGCGATGCGGCGGCCGGTGTCGGCGGCGAGCCTGCGGACCGTGCGGTCGGCGTCGCGCCAGTTGGGGCGGGTCGCCGCGAGGCCGAGGAGTTTGTCGTAGATCCGGGCGTCGTCGGCGAGCACCTGCCCCTGCTCCTGCCGGATCGCACCGGAGGTGGTCTGCGCGGCGAGCCAGGCGGTGGCGGCGATCGACATGACGGAGACGAGGACGGAGACGGCGAGCAGCCGGGTCAGCAGGCTCTTGCGTACGGGGACGCGGGTGCGGGCGGCGCCGCCGGGATCGGTGTTTCGCCTACGCCTCATGGCGGGCCGCCGCCCCGGTGCGCCCCTCGGCCCCGTGGTGCGCGACGAGTTTGTACCCGACGCCGAACACCGTCACAAGGCGCTGCGGCGACCGCGGATTGGCCTCGATCTTCTTGCGCAGATTCAGTACGTGGACGTCGACGGTGCGCGCGGATATGTACCCCGACGAGCCGTGGATGCGGTCCAGGAGCTGCGGCCGGGTGAACACGCGCTCCGGTTCGGCGGCCATGGTGGCGAGCAGTTCGAACTCGCCGGGTGTGCACTCGACCCGGCGCTCGTCCACGGTCACCTCGTGCCGCCGCTCGTCCACGACGAGGCCCCCGGCCCGCAGCACCCGGGCGTCCGGGTCGGGCGGCGGCAGATGGGCGGTGCCCCCGGCGCGCCGCAGCAGGGTGCGGACGCGGGCCATCAGCTCGCGGGGGCTGTAGGGCTTGGTGAGGTAGTCGTCGGCGCCCAGGTCGAGGCCGAGGAGCAGGTCGTCCTCGGTGGAGCGGGCGGTGAGCATGAGGATGGGCAGCGCGCTGCCGCCCGCGGGCGCGCCGGGCGCCGGATACTCGCCCGGCCGGGGGGCGGCGCGCAGCACGCGGGTCACCCCGAGGCCGTCGACCTCCGGCATCATCACGTCGAGGATGAGCAGGTCGGGCTCGCGCCGCCGCACTTCTTCCAGGGCCGCGCGGCCGTCGTGGACGACGCCGACGGTGTGGCCCTCGCGCTCCAGATAGCGGCGGATGAGCTCGGCCTGTTTCTCGTCGTCCTCCGCGACCAGGACAAAAGCGCACATGCGCCCGAGCATAAGTGGACCTCAGCGGTCCGCGGCCGTCGCGGAGACGCCCTGACAGGAATCACATAACTCGCGGGCCGCTCCGGGCCGGCCTCGGCAGGTGGGCCGACCCGCCGTTGTTACCGGCCAGTTATTCTGGGACCTTTCGCCTCAGGAGGTGCAGGACAAGTGGAGTTCCGGCTGCTCGGAACGGTGTCCGTCGCCACCGAGGCCGGTGATCTGCCGCTCGGCCCCGCGAAGCGCCGCAGCCTGCTCGCCACGCTGCTGCTGCGGCCCAACCACCCCGTTCCCGTACAGCGGTTGACGGAAGCCCTGTGGGACGACGAGCCGCCGCCCCGGGCCCGCGGGGTCATCCAGGGGCATGTGTCGCGGCTGCGCACCCTGCTGGTCGCGGCCGACGCCGAGATGTACGGCGTCGAGCTGCTCACGCAGGGCACGGCGTATCTGCTGCGGATGCCGGAGTCGCTCCTCGACGCGCACCGCTTCGAGGAACTGGTGTCGCTGGCCCGCGGGCAGCGCGCGGCGGCCGACGCGGTGACGATGTACGAGGAGGCGCTCGCGCTGTGGCAGGGCCCGGCGCTGACCGGGGTGCACACCGGACCGGCCCTCCAGGCGGCGGCGCAGGCCCTCGAGGAGACCCGGCTCGCGTCGGTGGAGCGCCTCGCGGCCGGGTATGGGCAGTTGGGCGAGCACGCGCGGGCGGCCGCGCTGCTGCGCGCGGAGGTGACGGCGCACCCGCTGCGCGAGTCGCTCTCGGCGGCGCTGGTGACGGCACTGCGGCGGGCGGGCCGCCGCTCGGAGGCGCTGGACTGGTTCCACCGCACACGACGCGTGCTCGCGGACGAGCTGGGCCTCGACCCGGGCCCCGAGCTGGCCGACGCCTACGCGCTCGCGCTGCGCGGGGAGGGCGAGGAGGCCGGGCGGGGCGGCGGGGCACCGGCGTCGGCACAGGCACCGGCACCGGCACCGGCACCGTCGGGCGCGGCCCCGATGTCGGCGCGCACCGTAGCGCCGGGTGGGGCGGCGGCCGACCTCCTCCCCCGCGCCCCCCGCGGCTTCCACGGCCGGGCCGCCGAGTTCACGGAGCTGTCCCGGGCCGCCGCGGGCGAGGCCCCGGTGTGCCTCGTCACCGGACCCGCGGGCGTCGGCAAGACCGCGCTGGTGGTGCAGTGGGCGCACCGCAACCGCGCGGCGTTCCCCGACGGCCGCCTCTACGCCGATCTGCGCGGCTTCGCCGACACGGGTGAGCCGCCGCTCCTCGACGTGCTGCGCGAGTTCCTGCTGGCGCTCGGCGTGCCGCCGCGCCGGATACCCGAGTCGGCGAACGCCGCGGCCGCGCTGTTCCGGTCCCTGGCCGCCGACCGTCAACTGCTCCTCGTACTCGACAACGTACGAGAATCCGAGCAGGTCAGGCCGCTGCTGCCGGGCGGGGCGCGCTGTGTCACCGTCGTCACGAGTCGCTACCGCCTTCGCGGTCTGATCGCCACCGACGCGGCCCGGCCGCTGCCCGTGGACGTGCTCGAGGCGGACGACGGCACGGCGCTGCTCGCCGGGGTGCTCGGCAGGGAACGGGTGCTCGCGGAGCCGGTGGCCGCGCGGCGGCTCGCGGAGCTGTGCGGCGGGCTGCCGCTGGCGCTGCGGGTGGTCGCGGCGAGGCTCGCGGACCAGCCGCGGGGCACGCTGGCCGCGATGGCCGCCGAACTGTCCGACGAGTCGCGGCGCGCGGTGCTGCTCGACGTGGAGGACACCGGGGTGCGGGCGGCGCTGCGGCTGACGCTGCGGCAGCTTCCCGCGGCCGTGGGGCACCAGTTCGCGCAGCTCGGCCGCCACCCCGGCACCCACGTGGACCGGTACGCGGCGGCGGCCCTCGCGGGCACGGACCCGGCGGCGGCCGAGGCGGCGCTCGACCGGATGGCCGCCGCGCACCTGCTCACCCGGACCGCGCCGGACCGCTGGACCCCGCACGACCTGGTCCGCCTGTACGCCCGCGGCCTGGACGCCGACCCCGAGGCCCTGCCGCGCGTCCTGGACCACTGCGTGGCCACCGCCCTGGCGGCGGCCGAGGCGGCGGAGCCCGGCGACGAGCCGTGCTTCACGCTCCCCGCGGACTTCCGGACGCCGTGCGCGGTACGGGAGTTCGCGGACCGCGCGGCGGCCATGGACTGGTACGCGGCAGAGCGGGAGGACCTGACGCTGGCGGCGGTCGCGGCGGACGGGGCCGGGCTGCACGACCGGACGTGGCGGATCGTGCTCGCGCTGTGGCCGCTGATGGTGTGGCGGGTCCGGGAGGGCTGGGCGCCGCTCCTGGAGACGGCGCTGCGCGCGGCGCGGGCCTGCGGCGACGCGTACGCCGAGGCGCGGGTGCTCGCCCTGCTCGGCTGGGTGCTGACCGAGGAGGGCCGCACGGCCGACGCGCTGGCGTGCCTGGAGGCGGCGGTGCCGCTGGCGGCGCGCGCTGCCGATCCGCGCGGGGAGGCGACGGCGCTGGTCAACCTGTCGCTGGCGCAGGCGGCGCTCGGCGACACGGAGGAGGCGGTGGACGGCTGCGTACGCGCGGTGGAACTGGCCCGCGGCGCCGCCGACGGCCACACCGAGCGCCTGGCCCTGCACCATCTGGCGCGCCACCAACTCACCACGCGGGACTGGCGGTCGGCACTCGACACGGCCACCGAGGCACTGGCCCTGACCTCCCAGGACCCGGCGGACACCCCGAGCGCCGCCCGGATCCTCCTCACCATGGCGGCCGGCGAGGCCCTGCTCGGCCTCGGCGACGAGCCGGAGGGCATCCGCCGCCTCGACCACGCGGCCCACGAGGCGGAGACGACGGGCTTCGACGAGGGCGCGGTGCGGGCGCTGGGGGCGCTGCTGGGGGTGTCGGGGGACGAGGGGTTCCGGGACCGGCACGCGGCGGCGGTGGAGCGGATGGCGCAGGTGGGGGCGGAGACGGAGAGGTAGGCGGAGGCAAAGGCGGAGGCGGAGGCGGACGCGGCGGCCGACGCGTTCCGGGGACAGGAACGGGGGACGTGAGCGGGACGGCAGCGGAGCGTGAGCGGGACGGCAGCGGGTGCGTCCAGGCTGGTCCCACCGGCGGGAACGACCACCGGTGAGACCAGACCACCCCAAGGGGAACACCATGCGCACGTCCCGGATCCGCACCGCCGCACTCGCCGCCGCCACCGCCGCCCTCGGCCTCGCCCTGACCGCCTGCGGCGGCAGCTCGGACGACAACGGCGGCGGCAAGGCGTCCGACGGGGGCAGGAGCGCCGGCTCCTCCGGTTCCGCCGAGGGCGCGACGGTCAACGCCGACAAGGGCGCGACGGTCGGCGCGGGCAAGGACTCGGCCTCCGCCTCGGCCTCTGCCTCGGGCGCGAGTGCGGGCACGGGCGCGGGCACGGGCAAGGAGGCCGCCGCCAAGGGCAACGGCGCGAAGGCCTCCGCCGCCGGGGTCCGGGCCTGCGACGGCCAGGAGATGTCGTACTCCGTACTGCACCGCTTCGCGAAGCAGCGCGGCGAGCACCTGCTCATCACCGCCACGAACGCCGACACCAAGCCGTGCTACGTCACTTCGTACCCGTCGGTCATGCTCGGCGACACCGTGGGCGTCCTGCCGCACTCGGGCAAGGACACCCCGGGCGGCGGCAAGGCGCTCGTGGTGAAGCCCGGCGGCAAGGTCTACGCGGCCGTGAACCTCTTCTCCGACAGCGCCAGGACGCACACCTCCTCGGACCTCAGCATCGCCATGCTGGACCACACGGGCGACGCCGGTCCCGGCGCCGGGACGGAGGCCTTCGACGCCAAGGGCGTGCCGTCGAAGTTCACGTGGACCAGCGCGGATGTCACCAACTGGAACACGGCGAAGCCCTACGACTACTGATCGTGCGCACGCGGTACGACGACGATCTGGACGTCGTCCTCGTAGACGACGCGGCCGGGGTCCGCCGAGCGGAGCGTGCGGACGGGGATGCCGTGGGCGGCGAGGATGTCGAGGTAGCCGGGCACGCGCTCGATGAGGTGGGTGGCGGTGGCCTTGAACCAGGCGACCGCGCCGGGGTTCACGTCGAGGTCGTAGACGGTGGGGTCGACGTGCGTGGGGTTCGGGTACGCGGCGTCGTACCAGTCGTTGTTGGCGCGCCGGAAGCGCTCCTGCTCGGCGGTGAGTCTGCCGTCCCTGGCGAGTCCGTTCACCAGGACGAACACGCCCGGGTAGTGGCCGCGTTCGTGTCGTACGGGGGATTCGAAGCGTATGTACGCCGTCTGCTGATCGGTCACGGGCGCATCCTCGCATCGGTGATCCGCCAGTGGGGTGCGCCGGCGCGGGCCGCTAGGGCGCGGGCCTGACGGTAATGGGTGGCCGCGGTGGCCGTCCGGCCGAGAGCGGTCGCCAGGTCACCCAGGTAGACGGCCACGGGCTGAAGCGTCAGCACCCCACTCCCGGCCCCGGCCAACTCCCCGTGGGCGGGGAGGAGTTCCCGGTAGAGGGAGTCGAGTACGTCGCGCGGGGCGCCGCCGCGCAGGGCCGACCGGGCCCGCAGGCACAGGTGCGCTTCCAGCAACTGGTCCCCACGGGCGGCGAACCCGGTCGCGGAGGTGTCCCCCCGGACGGCAGACCCGGCGACGGCCACGGAGGAGTCCCCTCCCCCGCCGCCCCCGGCAACCTCGCCCCCGTCGCCCTGCACCCGAAGGCACAGCAACGCCAACTCCAGCAACCCGTCCGCCCCTGTCGCCGCCCCCTCCATCCCGCTCATCCCGCTCCCCCGCATCAGCTCCGCCGCCGCCCGGCTCGCCGCCTCCGCCTCCTCCACCCGCCCCGCGACCGCCGCGCGCAGCGCCCCGTACCACTGCGTGAACACCCCGACGAGGGGCAGCCCGTGCCGCTCGGCGAGGCGGTCGACGGCGGCGGCGTGGCGGTCCGCGCGGTCGAATTCGGCGAGGGCGGAGTGGGCCTGGAGCAGCATCAGGTGGCCGAGGACCTCGAAGGTGACGAGCCCGTGGCGGGCGGCGAGGGCGGTCAGCTCGGCGCCGATGCGGGCGCGTTCGGGGGCGAGTCCGGGGCGGTGGAAGGTGTGCAGGTAGCGGGCGTTGAGGGCGTAGGCGAGCAACGCGGCGGCGTCGCCTGCGGCGGCTTCTACGGGTTCTACGGCCGCTTCGCTCACGGCGCCCCCTTCCGCCCAGGCGCCCCGTTCGGCTGCGGCGGCTCTTTCGACTCCGGTGCTCCCTTCGACTCCGGCGTTCCCTTCGGCCCCGGCGACTGCGCCAGCCTCTTCGGCTCCCTTGGCCGCCTCGGCCTCGGCGGCTCCGCTGACCCTTTCAGCCCCGCCCGACACCTCCTCCACCGCCGCCCGCGCCAGCGCCTCCGCCTCCCGGGCCGCCTCGGCCCCGATCCCCGTACGCGACCCCCGTGTCTCCATCGCGACCGTGCTGAGCAGTCGGCAGCGCACGGCCCGGCGGCCCGAACTCCCGTCGGCAGGAAGGGCGTCGAGCGTACGCAGAGCCGCGGCGACGATGCGGCGGGAGAGGGCCTCGTCGTCGTTGCGGGCCCAGATGCCGGGTACGTCGAAGGCGCCGATGACGCGGGCGGTCAGCTCGGGGTCGCCGGTGGCCTCGGCGGCGAGGAGCGCGTCGGCGCGGTGGCGGCGGGCCTCGGCGAGCGCGCCGGTGACGGCGAGGTTGCGTACGAGGCCCATGAGGAGGGTGAGGCGTTGCGGGGTACGGTCGCGGGCCGCGGGCGGGGCGGGGGCGGCCCCGTCGTACGCGGCGAGCGCCGCACCCCAGAGCCGCGCCGCCTCGTGCGGCGCACCCCCCGCCTCGGCGCGCCGGGCGGCGCGGGCCGCGAAGTCGACGGTGCGGGCGGCCGGGGCGCGGGTACCGGCGCTGAGCAGGTGGTGCGCGATCGCTTCGACGGCGTCGGGCCGCACCCGCGCCAGGGTCTCGCCGACGGCGGCGTGCAGGCGGGCGCGGCGGGGTGCGGAGAGGTCGTCGTACAGGACCTCGCGGACGAGATCGTGCGCGAACTCGACGCGGTCGGGGCTGGGTTGGCCAAGGGGAGGCAGGCCGGACGGCTCAGGTCGGCCCACCGTCAGGAACCCCGCCCCACCCCCCGCCTCCACCGCGTCAAGCACCGCCTCCTCGTCCCCCACCACCTCGACCAGCACGTCCAGGTCCACGACCGACCCGAGCACCGCCGCCTTCCGCAGCACCGTGCGGGTCGGCTCGCCCGGCAGGGCGGACAGTCTGTGGCGGACGATGTCCCGTACACCGGTGGGGACTTGGGACAGTGCCGCAGCACCATCGGCCGCGTACAGGCGGGCGATCTCGCGTACGAAGAAGGGGTTGCCGCCGCTGCGGTGCCGCACCGCGCGGGCCGTCACGGGGGTCACCGCGCGCCGCGCCACGACGCGCATCAGCTCGCCCACCGCCTCCTCCGGCAGCCCGCCGAGCCGCACCCGCACCGGCTCCGCCCGCGCCACCCGGCCGAGGAACTCCCCCAGCCGGAACGGTGGTTCTGGTCGGTCCCGGTACGTTCCCACGACGAGTACGGGCCGCTCGACCGGGCGGTCCACCAGCTCGGCGAGCAGTTCCAAGGTCTCGGCGCCCGCCCACTGCAAGTCGTCGAGTACGAGCAGCATGGGGCGCCCCTCGTCAGCAGCCCCCACAATCCGGTCCCCCACCCACCGACGCCACCGGAACCGCGCACCGGCCACGTCCAGGCCGTCGGCCGCACCCGCACCCGCACCCGTGGACGGCGACGGCACCTCACCTCCCGCCGCCTCAAGCACCCCCTCCACCCCAAGTCCCCTCAGCACCTCAACCCAAGGCCACCCCGCCGGCACCCCACTCCGCTCCGGCGCCCTCCCCCACGCCGCCGTCCACCCCTCCCCCTCAAGGCGCTCCGCCAGCCCCCGCACGAGCGCCGTCTTGCCCGCCCCCGCCTCACCGGAGACCAACGCGAGCGTGAGCCGCCCCTCCCGCACAACGCCCCGAGCCACGGCATCCAGGACGGCCAACTCCCGTTCCCGACCGACCAGTTCACGCCCGCGCCCCGACACCCCCGCCACAGAATCCGCTTCCGGTACCGACACCGGTTCCGCTTCCGGTTCCGGTTCCGACTGCGCCCACGGTCGCCGCCCCGGCCCCCCACCGGACTCCAACAGCACCCCCGCCCCCAACCCCAACCCCACCCCCTGAGCCAGAATCTCCCCCTCCAACCGCCGCAACCCCACCCCCGGCTCCACGCCCAGCTCCCCCGCCAACCGCTCCCGAGCCCGCCGCAGCGCCCCCAGCGCGTCCCCCTGCCGCCCCACCCGGTAGAGGGCGACCGCGAGCAGCCCCCACGCCTCCTCCCGCCAGGGGTGCCGGTCGACGTGGGGCTCCAGGTCGAGGACGGCCTCCGTCGCGCGGCCGAGCGCCAGCGCCGCCCCGGCCCGGCGTTCCACGGCGAGCAGCCGCAGCTCGTCGAGGCGCGCCGCCTCGGCCCGCGCCCAGTCCTGGTCGGCCCACTCGGCGTAGGCGGGCCCACGCCAGGACGCGAGCGCGTCGTCGAGCAGCACGAGGTCGGCCTCAGAGGCACCGCCGACACCAGCGGCACCGACCGCACCCACAGCCGCCCCCACAACCCCCTCGAACCGCCACCCATCCACCGCCCCACCCTCCGCGAGCAGCGCATACCCGGTCCCCGAAGTCACCAGAAGCCGCGCAGGCGCCCGCCGAGCCCGCTCCGGCTCCAGCGCCTTCCTCAGGTCGCCGACGAACGTACGGATCGCGCCGACGGCGGCGGGCGGCGGTTCCTCCCAGAGGTCGTCGACCAGCCGGGACACCGGGACGGTGCGGCGGCGGGCGATCAGGAGGCGGGCGAGGACGGCCCGGTGGCGCGGGCCCTTGAGGTCCAGGGGCCGCCCGTCGGCGTCGTACGCGGCGAGGGGCCCGAGCACCTGGAAGGACACGGAACGCACGGCCTCAACGTACCTCCCCTCACCTGCACGGACCCGCTACTGATCCATTGCTGATCCACAGCCCGCAGGCTGATCCCATGACAACGAACGAACTCCGCGAGGAACCCCGCATCCCGGGCTTCACCTACCACCACCTCCCCGTGGCCGACGCCGGCGTCCACCTGAACGCGGCCGTCGGAGGTGACCCCGACGCCACCCCCGTCGTCCTCCTGCACGGCTTCCCCCAGACCCACCTCATGTGGCGCCACGTGGCGCAGGACCTCGCCGCCGACCACCACGTGATCTGCCCCGACCTGCGCGGTTACGGGGCGAGTGGCAAGCCGGCGGAGACGGCGGACGGGCAGACGTACGCCAAGCGGACCATGGCCGCCGACGTGGTGGCCCTGGCCCGCGCCCTCGGGCACGAGCGGTTCGCGCTCGCGGGGCACGACCGGGGCGCACTGGTCGCGATCCGGGCGGGCCTCGACCACCCGGACGCGGTCACCCACCTGGCGTCCCTGGACGTCCTGCCGACCCTGGACATGTGGGACGTCCTGCGCGGCACGACGGCGGCCATCGGCTTCCACCTGTACCTGATGGCGCAGCCGCCCGGCCTCCCGGAACGGATGATCTCCGCGGACCCGGACGCCTTCTTCGGCCACTTCCTCGACCTGTGGTCGCAGTCGCCGGAGGCCATGCCCGCCGACGTGCGGGCCGCGTACCTGAGGGCGTGCCGCGAGGCGGTCCCGTCGATCGTCGCGGACTACCGCGCCTCGGCCTTCGTGGACGTCGAGCACGACACGGCGGACCGCCTCGCCGGGAACGCCCTGCGGATGCCGGTCACCGTCCTCCAGCAGGACTGGGGCGCGGCCCTCGGCTTCGACGCGGAGGAGCTGTGGCGCCGCTGGGCCCCGGACCTCGCGCACCGCACCGTGTCGTGCGGCCACTTCATGGCGGAGGAGGCGCCGGACGAGGTCACGGCGGCGCTGCGGGAGCTCTTGAAGCGCTGAGCCCCGCCGGGGGACCTGCGCAGGCCCCGCCTAGCCTGACCCCATGCCAACTGCACAGCTCAGCAACGGAATCCACCTCGCGTACGACGACCACGTCGGCCGCGGCGGCCACGACGACCCCGACATCGACCCGGCCGTCCCCCTCGTCCTCGTACACGGCCACCCCTTCGACCGCTCCCTCTGGCACCCGCAGGTCGCCGCGCTCGCGGGCACGCACCGCGTCATCACCTTCGACCTGCGCGGCTACGGCGATTCAGCCGCCCCGTCCACCCCACCGGTCACGGACTTCGGGGACTTCGCCCGCGACCTGGAGGCCCTCCTGGACCACCTGGGCGTGGCGCGCTGCGCGCTGGGCGGCGTGTCCATGGGCGGTCAGATCGCGATGGACGCGTACGCCCGTTTCCCGGAGCGGATCGCGGGGCTGCTGCTCGCCGACACGTCCCCGGCGGTGGACACGGAGGCAGGGAAGGCGTTCCGCCGCGAGACGGCCGAGCGGCTCCTCGCGGAGGGCATGAAGGGGTACGCGGACGAGGTGCTGCACAAGATGGCGGCGGCCTACAACCCGGAGGCCGCCGCACACGTGCTCCGCATGATGCTCGCGGCCCCGCCGCAGGGCGCCGCCGCGGCCCTGCGCGCCCGCGCCGATCGCCCCGACTACAGCCAGGTGCTGCCGAAGGTCACGGTCCCGTCCCTGGTGGTCGTGGGCCGAGACGACACGTACACGCCGGTGGCGGACGCGGAGGCGATGCACGCGGCGATCCCGGACTCCCGCCTGACCGTGATCGAGCGCGCGGCACACCTGCCGAACCTGGAACGCCCGGAGGAGTTCAACGCGGCGGTACGGGACTGGCTGGCCCGCCTCACGTAGGCACGTATCCGCTCCCGAAGAGGGGAGTTTTTACCACTGCCTTCCAGCCACCCCGCTTTCCATAATGCGTACATGAAGAGCAAGCGCACACGACAGGCCAAGGCATGCAAGGCCTTCCGCCGCACCCTGACCCTCTGGGTCCTCTCGCACCGCGCGTTCTGGCTGTCGATGTGGCTCCTCACGGTCTCGTCGATGCTGCGTGGCCCGCTGGGCCTGAAGCTGCTGCCGGGCACGGTCCGCCAGGTCCGCGCGCTCGCGGACCGGCAACGGGCGTACGCCGCCCAGTGGACGGGTGTCGACATCCCGGCCGTGTACGCGGAGTTGCCGCCCACCGGCGCCGGCCAGGCGAAGGCGTTGCGCGCGCAGCTCCTCGACAAGGGCAACCAGGTGCACCGGGACTGGCGTTGGGCGCACATCGACGCGTACGCGGGCGGCACGATCGCCGCGGGCCCGCTGGTGCTGCTCCTGACCGGGGTGTGGGGCCTGTGGACGGCGGCGGTCGGCACGGAGCTGTCGACCGAGTGGGACAGCATGTGGTTCCTGTTCATCCCGGTCGGCGACCCGGCGACGGCGACGCTCGCGGGGGTGCTGGGCGCCGCGTGCCTGCCCCTCTCGGTGTTCTGGGCGGCCCCGCGCGCACTGAAAGTGCACGCCCGCTACCTGCGTACGCTGCTCGCGCCCAGCGAGACCGAACTCCTCGCCGCCCGCGTGGAGCACCTCAAGTCCACCCGCACCGACGCCGTGGACACGCAGATGTCCGAGATCCGCCGCATCGAGCGGGACCTGCACGACGGCGCGCAGGCACGCCTGGTGGCGATGGGCATGACCCTGAACGCGGCCGAGCACCTCCTGGAGACCGAGCCGGAGGCCGTCCGCGACCTGCTCATCGAGGCCCGCGAGTCCTCGACGGCCGCCCTCAAGGAGCTCCGTGACCTGGTCAAGGGCATCCACCCGCCGATCCTCGCGGACCGCGGTCTCGCCGATGCCGTACGCTCCCTGGCGATGATCAGCCCGCTGCGGACCGAGGTCGTCATCGACCTGCCGGCCCGCCCCGAACCGCCCGTCGAGTCGGCGATGTACTTCGCCGTGTCGGAGCTGCTCACCAACGCGGCCAAGCACTCCGAGGCCGAGCGGTGCTGGATCGACCTGCGGTACGAGGCCGGGGCGCTGCGGGTGTCCGTGGCCGACGACGGGCAGGGCGGCGCCGACGTGTCGGCGGGGACCGGTCTGCTCGGCGTGGAGCGGCGTCTCGCCCACTTCGACGGCGTCCTCGCCGTGAGCAGCCCGCCGGGCGGCCCGACCCTGCTGACGATGGAGCTGCCGTGCGAGTTGTCCTCGCCGAAGACCACTTCCTCCTGAGGGACGGCGTCACCCGCCTCCTCCAGGCCTTCGGCCACGAGGTCGTGGCGGCCGTCGACAACGGCCCCGAGCTGCGCCGCGCCCTCATCGACCTGAAGCCGGACGTCGCCGTCGTCGACGTCCGGCTCCCGCCGGACTTCACCGACGAGGGCCTGCGCGCGGCGGTGTCGGCCCGGACGGAGGTCCCTGGCCTGCCCATCCTCCTGCTCTCGCAGTACGTGGAGCCTTTGTACGCCCATGAGTTGCTGGCCACGGGCTCGGAGGGCGTCGGCTACGTACTGAAGGAACGCGTGTCGAACGGCGCGGAGTTCATCGCGACGATCGCCCGGGTCGCGGGCGGCGGCACGGCGATGGACCCCGAGGTGGTGTCCAAGCTCGTCACCGGCAAGTCGCGCGACGAACCCCTCAACTCCCTTACGCCGCGCGAGCGCGAGGTCTTGGAGTGCCTGGCGCAGGGCATGTCCAACGCGGGCATCGCGGAAGCGCTGTTCGTGACGGAGAAGGCCGTGGCCAAGCACGTCAGCAACATCTTCATGAAGCTGGCCTTGCCCCCGTCGGAGTCCGCCAACCGGCGCGTGCTGGCTGTATTGGCCTACCTGGACAGGTAGGCGAGGAACGCGTTCCAGGCGGGGGCGCCGAAGAGGCACACGGACACCTGCGGGAACGGTGATTTCCGCGTGCACGACTGCGAAGTCGGCGCTGCCGGTTGCTGAAACTACCTGCCGGGTGACACCTGCACAGGCTCTCGGGGTTCCTTACGCCCGGATTTCCCACGAGGCAGAGATGCCACACTCTGGGTCCCATTGCGCCGGAAACGCTCCTTGCCTCTGCGCCGGATTGACACCGGCCATCCGGGTATCCTTTCTTGCCAGTCACCGCGGTAGGTGAGTCACTAGGGGTGTTAAGTGACCGGCCGGTCAGGGCGGCCCGCTGTCCCATCGCGTCCTGCGCGTTCTTGCGTTCGCCGCAGGAGCACCACCTGCCTGCATGACGGAACCTGCCGCCAGGACTCCCTGTACCCCTCATGAACAGGGCGCTCCGGTCTTCCAGCGATCTCCATCGGTCCTGCCCCGGACGGCAGTCGTCTGCGCGCGCGTCGGCGGGAAGGATTCACACTCTCCCGTGTCGCCTCCGGAAAGCCGGACGCTTTGGGAAAGGCATTGCATCGTCGGCAGTAACAACTCGAATCGGGGAGTTCATGACGAAGATCGCGGTGGTTGCAGGTGCGAGTTCCGGGATTGGGGCGGCCACGGCAGGCGTGCTCTCGCGCGCGGGTTACTCCCTGGTCCTTGGGGCCCGCCGCATGGACCGTCTGCATTCCGTGGCGGCTCCGCTGGGGGCGAAGGCCATTCCGTTGGACGTCACTGACCGGGACTCGGTGGCGTCCTTCTGCGTCGACGTCCCGAAATGCGACCTTCTGGTGAACAGCGCCGGCTGCGCCCTAGGGCTCTCAGAGGTGGCGGACGCCGACGACGCGGAGTGGCGGTGGATGTATGAGGTCAATGTGCTCGGGACGATGCGGATGATCCGCACCCTGTCACCGGCCCTGAAGACCGCACCGGCCGGACACGTCATCCTCGTGGGTTCCATCGCCGGATACCAGCCGTACGCGGGCGGAGCGGGCTACAACGCGGCGAAGTTCGCGGTGCGAGGAGTGGCCGGGGCGCTGCGGCAGGAGCTCCTGGGTACCGGTGTACGGCTGACCGAGATCGCGCCAGGGCACGTGCGTACCGAGTTCGCCCTCGTCCGGTTCGGCGGGGACCGGAGCCGCGCGGATGCCGTGTACGCGGGAATGACCCCGCTGGCCGCCGAGGACGTCGCCGAGGCCATCGGATGGGCTGCGTCGCGTCCTTCGCATGTCAATGTCGACCATCTGCGGATCCAATCGGTGGATCAGGCGACCACGACCCTCGTACACCGTGAGGGGTCGCAGGAAAGTACCGGGGCCTGGTCGTGAGGAACCGCCTGCCGCTGGGCATCGCCGCGGTGGTTTCGTGGTTCCCGCCGGATCGGGATCGCGTCCAGGACGCGGTGGCGGCTGGACGCGTCGACGCCGGCGCGGCCGAGGCCATGCGCTATACGGAACTTCCCGTGGCCGCGGTGGATTCGGCCCCTGAGATGGCGGTGCGCGCCGCGCGCGCGGTGCTGCGGCGGGCGCACTGCGCACCTGAGCGCGTCGGGCTGCTGATGCACGCCTGGATGCATTTCCAGGGACACGAGGTCTGGTCGCCGGCGCACTACCTGGCCTCGGAGCTCGGCGCGGTGAAGGCCCTCCCGGTCGGGGTCCAGCAAGCCTGCAACGGCGCGGCGATGGCGCTCGAACTGGCGGCTGATCACTTGGCGGCACGTCCGGATTCGGGGTATGTGCTGGTGACCGCGGCAGACCGGTTTCCCGCAGAGGGCTTCGACCGTTGGCGCGGGGACTACGGGATCGCCTACGGCGACAGCGGCACGGCGGTCCTGCTGCACCAGCCGGATCCCGCGGCGGACGAACTGCTGCTGTTGTCCCTCGCGACGGCCGCGGCCCCCGAACTGGAAGGGATGCACCGCGGGGACGACCCGTTCGCGCCGGTCTCGCGGTGGTACGGCGACCAGGTGGACATCCGGCGGACCAAGGCGGCGTATGTGCGCGCCCACGGCCCCGAAAAGTTCGCTCACGCCAGCCGCACCCGGCTGGCGCATGTGATCAGAGAAAGCCTGAAAGGGGCAGGACTTGGCCCCCGAGACCGCCGGCTGCGTGCAGTGCTCCTGCCCCGCCTGGGGCACAGGCACCTCCAGGAGACGTACGCCGAGGTGATCGGAGAGCTGGTGGGGGCCGAGATCCTGGAACTGGGCCGGAACAGCGGCCACCTGGGCCCCGGCGATGTCCTCGCCAACATGGCGTCGCTGCGCGAGCTTCGACTCCTGGAGAGCGGGGAGGTCGCTCTGATCGTCAATGTGGGCGCAGGGTATACCTGGTCCAGTCTGGCCGTCGAAGCATGCGCCCGCTCCCCCCGCGCCTGAAACGCCGTGCGCGAAACCCGCAGCGAACCCGCCCCGAGCAAGAGCCTTTCGCCCCGGGGGACGGCAAGTCTCCTGACAGCCAAGCCCCACCCGGGCGCGGCCGGGGCCGAGCACGCCGCGCCGCGCGCCGTGTACCACCCGGCGTTCGGGGCAACACCTGCATATCGACCGTAAGGGGAGGGCAAGGGATATCTGTTTCATCTGGTCCCGAAACCATCCCTCCCTGCGATCGGATCATCACTTGAACCTCCACACCCACAAGACCCTGGGCGTGTCCGCCCTCGCCCTTCTCCTGGCCGGTTCCACCGTGGCAGCCGCACAGGGTCGCCAGGCAGTCGCGGAGAGGACACCCGCCGCACCGGTGGATCTGGCCCTGGATGTCACGAACCTGTCCGTCGCCCCCCAGGGCTCGGGGAAGCAGACGTTCACGGTCGTCAACCAAGGCAAGCGGGCGACCACGGAGCCGGGACGCCTGGTGTACGTGACGCCGACGTACTTCAACTTCGCCTCCGTACCCAAGGGCTGCCAGCGCAAGCTGCGCAACCCGGATCCGCTCGTGCCGGAAATCATGGAGTGCGCTGTCCCCAAGGGACTGGGCCCGGGGAAGAAGTTCAAAGTCGACTTCACCCTGAGCGCGACCAAGACGAACCTCGTCGGCTCCGTCTACGGAGCCGCCCTGGTCTCGCCGGATGTGGAGGCCGATCCGGAGACGAACTTCAGCGACAACTACAACGTCCCCGACGCCGCGATCCGCCGGAGCGCGCCTCCGAACATCACAGGCCACCGCGCCAACGTCCACCTCAGCTACACATCCCCAGCCGTGGCCCCGGACGAAAGGGCCGAACAGACATTCACCTACGGCAACCAGGGCCCCGACGCCACGGTCGACCCGGTGCGCCTGGTCTACGTCACCCCCTTCTTCGTCAACTTCAGCGAGAAACCGCTTCCACGCGCCTGCCGACTGCTGCTGGACGATCCCGACCCGCTGATCCCGCAGGTCGTCGAGTGCGACCGTGACCGGCCGCTGGAGGCAGGCCGCAAAGGCTCCTACACCTTCGAGATCACCGCCGTAGAGGGCGGACCCAGTGGCATGGTGTTCTCTCCAGCCGTGGTAGCCGAGGCCAAACCGGGAATGGCTTCCACCCATGACCCGTCCGTCATCGACAACCTGGCCAACGTCGGCGTCAACGAGCTCCCCTCTCTGTCCCAGCAGTAAGGGGGCTCTCCGTGCCGCCCCGCGCGAGCCGATCAGGCATAGCAGTGCTCCCGAAACCGCGGAACCCAGAGTTTCGCCGCCTGGGCCGCGCCCCCGTCGGAGTCCGCCAACCGGCGGGTGCTGGCTGTGCTGGCCTACCTGGACAGGTAGGCGAGGAACGCGTTCCAGGCGGGGGCGCCGAAGAGGACGGCGGGGCCGTGGGGGTTCTTGCTGTCGCGGACCGGGACACTCACCTCGCGGTGGGCATCGTTGACTTCGAGGCACGAACCGCTGTCGGCGCCGCTGTAGGTGGACTTGCGCCAGGCGTCGTTGACTTCGAGGCACTCGCCACTGCTGGCGCCGCTGTAGCTGGATTTGCGCCATGCCGTCAGGACCGAGCCGTCCGGGATGCTGATGGGCTGCCGCTCACGGTTGCTGTGCATGCTCGTAATCCTCTGCGATGGACCTAATCAGCGCCAGAGACTTTCGGTGCGACAAGGCATCACCCAAAGCGTGATCGTAGACCGCCTGGCACTCGCGCACTACGGCCGGATTCTCCAACACCCTGCCGGTTTTCAACGCCTCCACGTACGCGACGGGCGGCAGGTCCTTGAACCACATCAGGGACACAAAGCCCTCCAACAGGGCGTGTGGGCCCACAGAGAACGGAAGCACGTGCACCCGGATGCGGCGCCTCTCGCCCAACTCCGCGATGTGACACAGCTGTTCGCACATCACCCCAGGACCTCCCACCGGCCTCCGCAGCACCGCCTCGTCCAGCAGGTACCACGTCACCGGTGTCTTGAAGTTTTCGAGCAGGCTGGCGCGCCCCAGCCGCGTGACGAGCAGCGCGTCACGCTCCTTGTCTGCCTTGGGCGGGAACCCGGACTGCAGCACTTCGCTGGCGTACGCCTTCGTCTGAAGCATTCCGGGCACCAGCTTGGGTGCGTACTCCCGAATCACCGTCGCCTGCCGCTCCAACTCCAGCGCCTCCGCGAAGTGTTCGGGCAGAGTGCGCCCCTCACCGTGGGACGGGAGGAACCGCACGAGCACGCCGCCCGCCTGCAAGGCGTCGTCCAGACGCTGCGCATCCTCCAAGTTGGGCCGCCGTCGCCCCGCCTCAATGTGGGCGATATGCGTACGGGACATGATGGCCCGCGCACTCAGCTCCTCCTGCGTAAGCCCAGCCGCCTCCCTGCGGGAACGCAGCTCCTCCCCGTAGCGCAGCCGGGACTCCGGGCTGTCCTCGATGGCCATCGCAACTCCCTACCGTGCCAGCACAGTTGTCAACCCCCGCCCACTGGCGAGCCTAACCTCGCCCAACGCACAGTGTGATCGGAACACCACACACAGCGAGAGGCCGCACGATGGAAACCGGAACCCCACACCAGCAGGGCGCGTACGTGGCGCACGCGACGACCGACATCTACGGCCCCGGCAAAGTCCTCTCCGCCGAAGGCGACTTCCGCCGCGTACGGTTCACGCACTTCGTGGCGACGATCCGGGTGGACGACCTGCGGGCGGCGACGCCGGTCGAGGAGAGCGAGATGAAGACGTGGTGGCAGCGGAAGGCTGAGCTTTACGGGAACGACTGGTAGGCGGCACACCCGCCTCGTACGCTGTCGGCATGACGACGGCGGGAGCAGACCGGGGCTCGGGGTACTACACGCCCCGGAGCCTCGTCATCGTGGGTGCGCACGGGCTGTCGGACGACCTCTGGGACCGCTACAACAACGCTGTCGTACTGGATGGTCAGCACCGCGTCAGCTCCCTCTGGTCGGTGCTGTCCGCGAGTATCCGCCTCCACGAATACCTGGAGAGCCGGCCGGACGGCGCCGAGTGGGCGCTGCGCGCGACGATCGCGCGGACGGCGGAGAAGGACACTCTCCTGCCGCAGGCCACGGCGCCGTCACTGCACGGCGTCGGTGAGCCGTTCCGGCTGACGTACCCGGCCGTGTACGCCGATCGGGCGCGCCGCCTCGCCGACTCGATGAGCGCCCTCATCGCCCTGATCCGCGAGGACTTGGCGAAGGCGCTCGGCCCGTGCGACTACGAGTACGTGGACACGGTGCCGAGACACGACCGCTCACCGTGCGGTGTGGTCCGCCTGGCCACGCCCACGATCCCCCGGGCGCCGGGGCGGCCGAACTCCCCATCGATCACCACTCGATGGGGCGTCTCGGCTGCGCGCCCTCCGGGAGAGGCACACGCGGCGTAGCCGACACGCCCCCGGCTCAGGCTGGGAAGGCCCCTGATGTCTCTGCTCGATCTGCTTCTGGACGCGCCATGGTGGGCGGTCTGGATCCTCGTCTTCCTGATGGTCGCCGCGTACTGCGTGGGGCGCGTCGCCAAGGCGGTCCTGCCGCCCCCGCAGGACCGGGGCCAGTGGTGGCGGGACTTCTGGGAACACCGTCGCACCCGGCGGCAACGCGCCGGCATGCGCCGACGAAGCGTCAGGCGGCCGAAGCGGCGCGCAGCAGCCGCAGTTGGCCGATCTCGGCGGCGTTCTTCATGAGTTCGGCGTTCACCCACGCGGCCGTGTGGGCGACGGTGTGCTCCGGGTCGCCGTCGGTGGGCCAGGGGAAGGGGGCGGGGGCGTCGAGGTCGGCGTCGGTGAGGCCGTCGAGGACGGTCAGCCACTCGTCGCGGAGGGCGCGCAGCCAGACGACGGCGGGCTCGCCGGGGCCGGGCCAGGCGACGGCGGTGCGGTCGCGCGGTGGGCGCCCCTGCGCGTGGTCGAGGGTCACGCCGAACCACCAGCCGATGTGCCAGCTCAGCCACGCGACGGTGGGCACGGGGACGGGGTCGGGCTCGGTGTCGGCCCAGTCCGGCGTCCACTCCCCGCCGTCGCCGCGCCGGAGCGTCCAGGTGCGGGCGGCGGGCTCCCACAGGTGGTCGTCGTCCTCGAGCCGCTCCAAGTGGTACTCGAACAGCGACCAGGTGAGCTCGAACTGCCAGCGCAGCAGGGCGTGTCGGGAAACGTTCACCGGCCGACCCTGACACACCTGCGGCAAACCCCGTGGCCGTTCCCGTAGTTGAGGGGTTAATAACGGCTGAAACCGGGCCGTATCGGGATCACGGCCCACGCTCCTAGGCTGACGCACGGCGCACCACGGGTGCGTGCCCCACCCGACGTTCCGGGAGGTTGACCGTGGCAGCACAGGCAGCACTGTCCGAGGGCATCTACCTGATCAAGAACGAGGCGAGCGGACTGTACGCGGGGGTGCAGCCGGGAGGAGGCGCCAAGCAGGGCGCGAAGGTCGTACTGGGGGAGCTGCACACCGAAGGGCCTGAGCGGCACCGCCAGTTCTGGCACCTGAAGCCGCACAGCGCGCGCGAGGGCGCGTGGACGCTGCAGAACGTACACAGCGTGCTGCGCATGGACATCATGGCGGGCCGCAGCCGCGCGGGCGCGGCGGTGCAGCAGTGCCCGCCGGAGTCGCGGGACGACCTGCTGGTGTCGCAGCTGTGGAAGCCGGAGCAGATAGCGGATGACGTGTACGTCTGGGTCAACTCCAGCGGCAAGAACCTCGCGGTGCGCGGTGAACGCCCGCAGGCCGAGGCAGAGTTGGAGCAGGCAGAGCCGAAGACGGGCGAGGACCGGGGCACGCAGGCGTGGCGTGTGGAACGCGTGCAGGCGCGCGGCGAGTCGAAGGCGTTCGACGCGCTGACGGCGCGGGTGGTGTCGCCGGGCACGTTCAGCACACCCGCCAACGTCCTCGCGTCGGCGCTGAAGGGGATCCTGGACGCGGGCGGCGGCATCTTCGAGACGATGGCGAAGACGGTGCCGGACCCCCGGGCCCCGTACCTGCGGTTCGACGGCTTCCGCGGGGACGAGTTCATCCGCTTCTCGCCGAGGCTCGGGATCGAGGAGGGCCCGAAGAAGATCAGCGAGCAGTTCCCGCAGGTGCCGACGGGGTTCCCCGGTGCGGCGGACGACGTCATGAACGCGCGTAAGGGCAGCGGCTACACGCACGCGGCGATCATGGGCAGCACGGTCCACGAGTTCTCGGAGCGGTCGGCGAACCGGGGGGTCGCCCATCTCGAACTGGGTCCCGTGAAGGACCAGCGGATCAAGGCGGCCACGACCGCCGAGACCAAGGGCGAGGCGGTGGCGGCCTTCCTCGACCTCCAGGCCGTACTGCTCACTCCGGACTACGAGCACACCGGTGAGTTCCGGCTGCCCCACGCCCCCGCCGAGTTCCTGACCGAACTCGACACCGCGACCTCCGCCCCCTTCGACGACGCCATGCACTTCTTCCTCGTCAAGGGGGAGGAGTTCGTGATCGTGAGCCAGGGGAAGCTGGTGCAGGGCCCGACGAAGCTGACGGACGCGTATCCGTTCCTCACGGGGGTGTGGATGTAGGAAGCTGCTCGTCCTGCCAGGCCGGGCCGGGCCGCCGCGAACGCGAGTGACCGCTCCTGACAAGTAGGGAGTGAGACCGCCGACCGGCGGTCCGGATACGGAGGTCCCATGACGACGGACCTGGACGACGAGGAGCTGCTGTCCCGCACCGCGCGGGACCCGGCGGCCTTCGAGCCGCTCGTGGTGCGCCATTCGGCGGCGCTGCACGGCTACTTCGCGCGCCGGGCGCCGCACGCCGCCGACGACCTGCTGGCCGAGCTCTGGCTGCAGGCGTACGCCGCGCGGCGCGGCTTCGACCCGGCGCGCGGGCCCGCGAGGGCGTGGCTGTTCGGCGTGGCGCGGAACGTGCTGTCGGCGCACTGGCGGCGTACGGCGCGGCAGCGCCCCGCGCTGCCCGGCGACGGCGGCGACGACCCGTGGGAGGCGGTGGACGCGCGGCTCGACGCGGCGGCGGTGGCACCGCGACTGCGTGACCTGCTGGCCGGCCTGCCGGAGGAGGAGCGGGAGTTGCTGCTGCTCGTCGCCTGGGAGCAGCTGACACCCGGAGAGGCCGCCGCGGTGGTCGGCATCCCCGCGGGGACGGCCCGCTCGCGGCTGCACCGCGCCCGTACCCGGCTGCGCGCCGACGCACCCCTCGACCTGGCAGGAGACCCGGCATGACCGAACGTACCAACGAGCGTGACGACCTTCTCGACTTCCCCGGCGCCGGGGAGCTGATCACGGCGGGCGACGTGGCCCCGCCCGCGCCCGGGGCGGTGGCGGCGGCGAAGGCCGCGGTGGCCCGCGCGGCGGAGCGCGAGACGGCGGTGGTGCCGCTGCGGGTCCGCGTCCCGCGCCGCCGCAGGTTCCTGGTCGCGGCGGCGGCGGTGGCGGCGATCGCCGCCGGCGCGGTGGCGTACCCGGTCCTCGACGTGGGCGGCGAGCAGGCCGCCACGGCCTCGGCGGCGGAGTTCCTGAACGACATGGCGGCGGTCGCGGCGGATGCCCCGGCGACGGACGCCAAGTACTGGAAGGTCCGCGTGGAGACGGTCAACGGGGACGACAGGGAGATGAGGACCACCACCTACTTCGACCGGGCGGGCCGGGTCTGGACGGTGGACGAGGACGGCACCGTCCACGAGCCGCCGGCGGGCGAGGAGGGCAAGGTCAAGAACTGGCCCGTGGGCAAGCGGTGGCTGACCTGGCCGGAGCTCGACAAGCTGCCCACTGACGCGAAGGCGCTGGCCGAGCGGTTCCCGAAGGACGCCCAGAGCCGGTTCCGGCAGCTGGTGATCATGCTGGAGGACTCGCCCGCGAGCCCCGAACTGCGCTCTGCGCTCTTCGAGGTCCTCGCGGACACCCCCGGCATGGAGCTGGCCGGAAAGGTCAAGGACAGCAAGGGCCGTCCGGGCGTCGCGATCGACACCACGCAGAAGGCCACGTTCACGGGCGGCCCCGGAAAGGACGTGACGTACTGGACGACGGACCGCTACATCGTCGACCCGGACACCGGCCTCCTCCTTGAGTCCACCCACAAGATCCGCGGCCAGGACATCCCGGCGGACCGCTACACCTGGCAGGAGGTGGGCCCGGCGGACCAGATCGGCTGAGCACGTACGTGCCGGTCCGCTCCTGCCGCTGGTCACCCCAGTTGGCGGAGCCAGCCGGTGAGGATCCCGTTGACCTCCTCGGCCCGCTCCTGCTGCACCCAGTGCCCGCACCCCTTGAGGATGTGGGAGGAGACGAGGCCGGGGAGGGTCACGGGGTAGGCGTCCAGGGCGCCGGACAGCCACTGGAGGGAGGGGTCGAGCTCGCCCGCGACGAAGAGGGAGGGCTGGGTGAGGGGTGCCCCGTCCCAAGCGGCGAGGTCGGCCCAGTCGCGGTCCATGTTGCGGTAGCGGTTGAGCGGCCCGGTCATGCCGCCGCGCTCGAACTCGGCGGCGTACACGTCGAGTTCGCGCTCGGACAGCCAGGCGGGCAGCGCCCCACCGCTGACGAACCGCTCGGACATCCGCGCCCCCTTGGGCACGAAGGCGGGGCTGGGCGAGCCGGGAGGCGCCATGGTGTCACCGGAGTAACTGGCGTAGAACCCGGCGATCCAAGCCCGGACATCGGGCTCCATCTCCCCCTCGGCCCGCCCCGGCTCCTGGAAGTAACTGACGTAGAACTCCTCGTCCCCCGGGATGGCGGCGAAGGCGTCGGTGGGCCGGGGCCCGCCGCGGGGCGCGTAAGGCACGCTCATGAGCGCCGCCCCCTTGAAGACATCGGGCCGCAGCAACGCCGAATTCGCCGCGATGGGCGACCCCCAGTCATGCCCGACGACAACGGCGCTCTCCTCCCCCAAGGCCCGCACGACCCCGACGTTGTCGGCAACGTGGGCGAGCATCCCGTAGGCCTCGGCGTCACGCGGCTTGGACGACCGCCCGTACCCCCGCAGATCAATGGCCACGGCCCGATACCCGGCCTCGGCGAGGGCAGGCAACTGCCACCGCCACGAGTACCAGCTCTCGGGAAACCCGTGCACGAGCAGGACAAGTGGCCCGGCCCCCTGCTCCACGGCATGAATCCGAATCCCGGGACTCTCGGGGAACTCCAGCAGCGTGTGCTTGACGCTGTCCAGCGAGGGTGCGGTCATGGTGGGGGCTCCTCCGGTTGTACGGGCGGCGGCCATTCGCCACGAGTCTGTACGGGGACGGGCCCGAACGCAGAGGGTCGTTGCCGTTCCGGCAAGTTTCGCGGGCGCGCCCCGTAAGGGGCGCGGGGAACTGCGCGACCAGCCCCCACCGGCCCGCAGGGACAGCACGGCGGCAGCGGAGCAATTAGCCCGTCCGGCGTTTGAGGACGAGCGCGCAGCGCGATCGGCGGGGTGCCGGGGGCAAGGGTGCCGGGCGGGCGGGTGGGAAGTCTCCGCTAAGCCGCAGGCACCTGCACAGGCACCGTCGGCAGGGGCAGCGGGGGCGACATCGGGTAGGCCGACGGCACCCCGCCCGCGAGCCGGGACTTCGGGAGCCACAGGGACAGGATCCGACTCGTCCGGTCGAAGTACCGCTCCGCGGCCAGGGATTCCGGCAGGAGCGAACCAAGGGACACCTCGGCCTCCAGCCCGGCCGAGGCCTCCCTGGACGCCACGGAGTGGATCCCGATCAGCCGCTGCTCGGGCTGATGCAACAGCCACACAGCCCCCAGCCCCCGCGCCTCCGCCTCGTCCCGCAGGGACGCCCACGCCCCCCGAACCGCCACGTCAGCGTCAGCGTCCTCATACCGGAACCGCTCAAACCGACTGACGTGATGCTCCTCCAGAGGCAGGAAGTTGTGAGCCCCGGCAACCCGCCAGACAAACCGCTCCACGTTCAGGAAAAACGGCCGGCTCCAGAACTTCACCCCCGGCTCGAACTCCAACTCCTCGCTGGTGAACCGCTCATAGTCGAGCACGTCGTCCCACGTCTCGAACAGGTACCGCCCCCCGGTGAAGTGCGTCCCCGCACCGCCCTCCTCAATCCGACTCGGCATGTACTTCGCGTACATCCCAGGCCGAACATCCATCACCCGCCGCTCCACCTCCTGCTTGTCCACGATCTCCTGAACCCCAACCCCCTCAGCCAACGGAAAGTCCGACGTGAACGCGGCCTCCATAGGAATCGGCCCAACCTCGTAGCCCTTGATGGGCCCAGCCCCATACGCGTGCGTGGCCATGCCACACCCCCTGCAATAGCTCATACCAGTACATATCTGCGCACTCGGCACAAGCCGCCGAGCACTCCAGAAACGTAACCCGAACACCGACCAAATTCCAAACACTGTTCAATCTTTGCCCGCCGTACCATAGGGACATGCCTGCAGCCAGCCGCCGAGAACGCCACCGCACCGAGACCACCGCCGAGATCAAGGCGACAGCCCTGAAGCACCTGGTGGAGGAGGGTGCGGAATCCGTGGCCCTGAGGGGCATCGCCCGGGACATGGGCATGGCACCCGGCACGTTCTACAGCTACTTCGACACCCGCGAGGCCCTGCTCTCGGCACTCGCCGCGGACGCGTACCGCGACCTGGCAGCCCACCTGCGCGAGGCCCGCGACGCCCACCCCCCGACGGCCCCGGCGGCCCGAGCCCTGGCCCACGGTCTGGCGTACCGCGCATGGGCGCTGGCGCACCCGCAGGAGTTCAGGCTGCTGTTCAGCGGCCGCGCGCAGACCCCCCACACGAACACACCGGAAAGCACGGCCGCAGAGTACGAACTCTGCCTGGGCATAGTGGAAATCGCCACAACAGCCACCCCCGCCTCCCCTTCAGCGGACGGCAACGGCAGCACCACCTACACCTGGGAAGACTTCGCCCCCGACTTCACCACCGTGGCCCGCGCCACCTTCCCCACCCTCACCCCGCCCGCTCTCGCCCTCTCACTCCGCGTATGGGGCCGCATGCACGGCCTGGTCACGCTGGAGATCGACGGCCTGCTGCGCCCCCAGATCGACAACCCGGACACGCTCTACAGGGATGAACTCGCCGACCTGGTAAGGGGATTGGGCCTCACTCCGACAACGGAGTGACCCGCGACGACGGAGTGACCCGCGGGCACGAAGCGACCCGCAGCTACGGAGTAACCCGCAACTCCCGCCGCAACACCTTCCCCGCCGCCGACCGCGGCACCCGCTCCCGGAACTCGATCACCCGAGGCACCTTGAACCCGGCGAGCGCGCCCCGACAGTGCTCGACGAGCCGCGCGGCAAGCCCGTCGTCCCCCCGCACCCCCGCCTCCGTCTGCACGACGGCGGCAACCCGATGCCCCCACTCCTCATCAGGCACCCCCACCACGGCCACGTCGGCGACATCCGGGTGCGAAATCAGCACAGCCTCGACCTCCGCCGGATACACGTTCACACCCCCGGAAATGATCAGGTCGGTGCGCCGGTCCCGCAGGTACAACCACCCGTCCTCATCGACGTACCCCTGATCCCCCGCGGTGAAGTACCCGCCCCGCATGGCCCGTTGAGTCTTCTCCTCGTCCTTGTAATACGAGAACGGCACGGCGAGCCGGAAGTACACCCCACCGGTCTCCCCGACCCCCACTGCCGTGCCCTCATCGTTCAAAATCCGTACGTCGATGCCCGCGAGAGGCAACCCCACGGTCCCGGGCCGCGCCAGCCACTCCTCACTGCTCGCGGCGGTCACCCCGCCCTCGGTCGCAGCGTAGAACTCGTACAGAACCGGCCCCAACCAGTCGATGGCCCGCCGCTTCACGTCCGGCGGACAGGGCGCCGCCCCGTGCACGACGGCGCGCAGGCTCGACACGTCGTACCGAGCACGCACCTCGGCGGGCAGCCGCAGCAGCCGATGCAGCACGGTCGGCACCGCGAACAGCACCTGCACGCCGTGCCGTTGGATCAGCCGAAGCCACTCCTCCGTACCCGGCCGCTCCGCGAGCACGACGGTGTGCCCGAGCTGCATCGCCATGTTCGCGAAGAGCCCGGGGGCGGCGTGGTAGAGCGGCGCGGCACTCAACTGCGTGTACGCGCCCGCCCGCACCCCGACGCGCGCCATGAAGTCCAGCTCGTACGGGCTCGGTCCGGGCGGCGCGTCCGGCAGCGCCCGCCGCACGGCCTTGGGGCGGCCTGTGGTCCCGGAGGTGTAGAGCATGACGCCGCCGGCGCGGGGGTGCGGGGGCGGGGTCGCCGGGGCGGCGGCGAGCAGCTCCTCGTAGTCGACCCAGCCGTGGGGCACCCGCTCGGCCCCCCACACCACCCGCCGCCCCTCCGGCACCCCCGCCGCATCCAGCGCGGGCCCGGCCACCTCCACCAAGGACGCGTCCACAACCACCACCCGAGCCTCACTGTCGGCGACGACATGCGTCACCTCGGCGGTGGTGAAGTGATGGCTGAACGGCGTGAAGTACACCCCCGACCGCCCCGTGGCCAGCCGCAGCTCGAAGAAGGCCCGGCTGTTGGGCAACATGGCGGCGACACAGTCCCCCGCCCCCACCCCGAGCCCGGCCAGGGCATGCGCGAGCCGGTAGACGCGGGCGGCCAGCTCGCCGTACGTGAGGGTGGCACCGTCGGCGTCGACGAGGGCAACCCGATCAGGATCCGCAGCGACAACGGCATCAAAGCCGACCCTCGCAGCCGCACCACTGCTCACATTCGCACCCGTACCCATGACCGCCTCCCGCCCCTGCTCACCGTCCCAGCCGTCCCAGCCGTCCGGCCGCACGCGCGCATCGTAGGCACAGGCGCCCCCGCCCGCATCAGTGGCCGACAGGCAACCCCTGCGCGAACCCGCCATCCACCGCCAGCTCGACATTCGTCGTGAACGTGGCGTCGGCGGCGAGGAACAACGCGGCCGCGGCGACCTCGTCGACGGTCCCGTTCCGCCCCAGCGGCGTCGTCTCGTTGCCCTGCCGCTCGAACTCGCGCCGCTGCTCCTCCGTCAGCCCGGCGACCCCCATGGTCGGCGTCTTGATGAAGCCGGGCGCGACCGAGTTCACCCGGATCTTGCGCGGAAGCAGTTCGAGCGCGAGGACGTGCGCGAAGGCCCGCATGGCCTCCTTGGAGGCGGAGTACGCGCTGAGCCCCGGGAAGACGACGTCGTTGACGACCGTCGTGAACACCACCGACCCGCCGTCGTTGATCAGCGGAGCGAGCCGCTGCATCGTGAAGAACGAACCCTTCGTGTTGATCGCGAACTGCCGGTCCCAGGACTCCTCGGTGACCTCGGCGAGCTCGGCGAACTCCGCGATGCCGTGGTTCACGAAGACGTGGTCGACCCGGCCGAGCCGGGCCTGGACCAGGTCGGCGAGGCCCGCGATGTCGGCCATGCTCGCCGCGTCAGAGCGCACGACGTGCGCCGCGCGCCCCTTCAGCTCGGTACGCGCCTCTTCCAGGGTCTTCTCGTTCCGCCCCGTGAGGACGACCTCGGCGCCCCCGTCGAGCAGCCCCTTGACGATGGCGAGACCCATGCCGTGCGTACCGCCGGTGACGACGGCGGTCTTGCCCGCGAACTTGCTCATGCTGAGCTCCAATTGGCTGGTGGTTACGTGGCGACTCGGTACGAGGACGACTCTGCGGGTGGGCCCTTTCGGCGGGCCTTCGCTCGGCTTTCGGTCGGCATTCGGTCGCCGCCGGGTCCGCGGAGCGTTGATCTACGCTGGCCATATGCGCTTCGGTGTCCTGGGACCGCTCACCGTCCGGACGCCCGAGGGCGCTCCCGTGACGGTCCCCGAGGCACGCGTACGGACCCTGCTTGCGAGCCTCCTCGTCGCCCCGGGCGCGGTCGTCCCGGCGGACCGCCTCATCGAGGACCTGTGGGGCGCGGGCCCACTCCCCACGCGCCCCGCGAATGCCCTGCACACCCTGGTGTCCCGACTGCGCACGGCCCTGGCGACGGGCGGCGGCCGGGACCTGGTGGTCCGCCGCGCACCCGGCTACCTCCTCCGGATACCCCCGGACACGGTGGACGCGAACCGCTTCACGACCCTGGCGACACGCGCCCGCGCGACCACGGACGCCCGCACCCGGGCCGCACTCTTCGCCGAGGCGCTGGCCGAGTGGCGGGGCGCGGCGTTCACCGAGTACGCCGACGAACCGTTCGCCCGCGCCGCCGTGACACACCTGGAGGAACAACGGCTCCTGGTGCGCGAGGAGCACGCGGAGGCCCGCCTGGAACTCGGCGACCACGCCGAACTGGCCGCTGAACTGGCCGAGTTGACCTCGACGCACCCCCTGCGAGAGCGCCTCCGCGCGGCCCACATGCGCGCCCTGCACGGCGCGGGCCGCACGGCGGAGGCACTGGACGCGTACCAGGACCTGCGGCGACACCTGGACGAGGAGCTCGGGCTCACTCCGGGAGCGGAGGTGATGGCGCTACAGGGCCGGATCCTCCGGGGCGAGCGGGAGCAAGCGCCCGCGCACCACACAACCCCACTCAGACGTCGCACCAACCTCCCCGTCCCTGTCACCCCCCTCATCGGCCGCACCGGCCCCCTCCAAGACGTACGAGAACTCCTCTCCGCAGGCACCCGTCTGGTGACCCTGACCGGCCCCGGCGGCGTCGGCAAGACACGGCTGGCGCTGGAGGTGGCGGGGACGTACGCGGACGGGGAAGCCGTCGGCTCGTACGCGGACGGGGCAGCCGCAGCCCCGTACCCGGACGGAATCTGGCTGGTGGAACTCGCCGCCCTGCCCACCTCCTCAACCCCCGAGGAGGCAGCGCAGACAATCACGGCGACCCTGGGCCTACGCGAGGCTCAAGCTCCCCGAACCACCGAAAGCCCCAGCACTCCCGGCACCCCCGCAGCCCCCACAGCACCCGCGGCCCCCGCCACCCACCACCTCACCGAAGCCCTCCGCGACCGCCGCCTCCTCCTCGTACTCGACAACTGCGAGCACCTGGCCGCCGCGGCAGCCGACCTCACCCGCCACCTCTTGCGCGCCGCCCCCGGCCTCCGCGTCCTGGCCACCAGCCGCGAACCCCTCGCCCTCACCGGCGAAACGCTGTACGCCGTACCGCCCCTGGACCTGCCGGACCCGGACGCGGAACCGTCCGAGGTCCAACGCGCGGGCGCCGTACGCCTGTTCACGGCAAGAGCGGCAGCCGCGACGCCCGACTTCAAGGTCACCGACGCCAACTCCACCGCCGTTGCCACCATCTGCCGCCGCATGGATGGCCTCCCGCTGGCACTCGAACTGGCAGCGACGCGCGTACGCGCCCTCGGCCCTCAAGCGCTGGCCGAACGCCTCGACGACCGCTTCGGCCTGCTCACCGGCGGCCGCCGCGACGCCCCGGCCCGCCAGCAGACACTGCGCGCGATGATCGACTGGAGCTGGGAACTGCTGACGGCGGCCGAACGTACGGTCCTGCGCCGCCTCGCCGTACACGCCGATGGCTGCACACTGGAGGCCGCGGAAGCGCTCTGCTCAACACTGGACGTCAAATCATCCGAAGTCCTTGACCTCCTCTCCCGCCTGGTGGACCGCTCGCTGGTGACGGTGACGCACACGGAGGACGGCCCGCGCTACCGCCTCCTGGAGTCGGTGGCGGCGTACGCGCTGGAACAACTCACGTCCTCCGCCCCGGAGTTCGAGTCCCTGCGCCGGGCCCACGCCACCCACTACACAGCCCTGGCCGAACGGGCCGACCCCCTGCTCCGCGGCGCCGGCCAGCAGACGTGGCTGCGCCGCCTGAACGCGGAGTCGGCCAACGTCCGCGCGGCGCTGGCCACGGCGTCGGCGACGGGCGACGGCGCGCTGGCGCGGCGGCTGACGCGGGCGATGGCGTGGTACTGGTTCCTGCGGGGCCGCTTGACGGAGGCGCGCCGCGCGATGGCAACGGCACTGGCGGTCCCGGACGCGACATCGGAGGCCGCCGACAGCGAACAGGTCGAGGCCTTGCATCGAGCCATGACACTGCTGACGGGCGAGGGCGAGGCGGAACTGACGGAACCCACCACCGACGACCGGGCAACTCCCCTCACCACCCTCTTCCTCTCCTACGCCGCCACGATGTTCGGCGGGATGCCCGAGGCCGAGAGACTGACCGCCCGCGCCCTGGAAGCGTTCCGGGCCGGGTCGGACGACTGGGGCACGGCGGCGGCGCTGACAATCCGAGGCGTACAGCGCTACGTACGAGGCGACTTGGAGGGCTCGTACAAGGACGGCGTACGCAGCCTCGCCCTCTTCCGGGCGACGGGCGACGGCTGGGGCCAACTGCAGGCGACGGGCGTACTGGGCAGGGTCGCCGAGATCAAAGGCGACTACACGGAGGCCCGCGCCCAGCACACCGAGGGCCTGCGCCTGGCAACAGCCCTCGAACTGTGGTCGGAGGCATCGACGCGCTGGTCCCAACTGGGCCGTGTGGCACTCCTCACCGGCGACCACGAACAGGCGGACGCCCACCACGAACGGGCCCGCCGCCTGGCGGTCGAGCAGGCGGACCGCGCGGCCCAGGAGGTCGCGGAGGTCGGCCTGGCCCTGGGCGCGCGCAGACAGGGCCGCCTGGCCGAGGCGGAGGCGTACCTGCTCCCGTGGCGGGAGTGGAACCGCCGATTCCCGGCGGAGAACGGCGCGGCCCTGATCCTCGCGGAACTGGGCTTCATAGCCGAACAGCGGGGCGACGCGCATGCGGCCCTACGCCTGCACACGGAAGGCCTGGCGGCAGCCCGCACCACAGCGGACCCCCGAGCGATAGCCCTGGCCCTGGAAGGCCTGGCAGGCGCTCACCACCTCACAGACTCCTCCCCCACCCGAGCCACCCACCTCCTAGCCACAGCGGCCCGCCTACGAATTTCGGTAAACGCCCCACTCCCCCCAGCGGAACGAACCGACGTGGACCGCATAACAACAGCGATCCAAGCAACGAGACGAAAGGGCTAACCCTTGGCCTTCGCGTACTCCTGCGCCATGCCTCCGGCGAAGTCGTACACCACGACCTGTTCCTCACCCACGACCCAGGCGTCGTGTCCGGGCGGGCACACGAAGACATCGCCGGGCCCGACCTCGGCCTCACCACCGTCGTCCATACGGATATGCATGCGCCCCTGGACTACATAGCCGTTGTGGTGGATCTGACAGCTCTCGGTCCCCGCGAGCTCCGCCACGGACTCGGACCAACGCCAGCCGGGCTCGAAGGTGCCCACGGCGAAGTCCAACCCGGTGAGATGGACGGCTTCGAGGTGCCCACGGGGAAAATCACGCCGCTCGTCCGGCTTCTCAACCGCCTTGACCTCGATCATGACAACTACCTCCGCCCTGCACATGCCAACTCTTCAGGCCGACTACCACCGCGACGCCATCCACGGCCGACGCCATACCCAGCCGACCCCTTCACTCCATCGTCCGCCTGCCGACCTGGGGCCGCCAACTTGAGTGCCGCGCTTCCCCCCTCCCGAATCCGGGCATGAAAAAACCCCAGGTCACGGCGAGTGAGTCCTGGGGTTAATCCGAGCCGCCTTCGGGATTCGAACCCGAGACCTACGCATTACGAGTGCGTTGCTCTGGCCATCTGAGCTAAGGCGGCGCGCTGTCCGCACCTATGGTGCGATCAGCAACGGCGCCAAGTCTACACAGTTTCGGAGGGTGCTCCGTACACCCCTCCGGGGCGGCCCGCGGGTGGGGCGGGTGCGGCCGCTGCGGGGCCGTGAGCTGGGGTTATGTGCAGCGCTTGGACTTCTGGGGGGCGCGGCCCTCCAGGAGGTACGTGTTGATCGTCTTGTCCACGCAGGCGCTGCCACGGCCGTACGCGGTGTGGCCGTCGCCCTCGTAGGTGAGGAGGCGGGCCGAGGTGAGCTGGGCGGCGAGGGCCTGGGCCCAGCGGTAGGGGGTGGCGGGGTCGCGGGTGGTGCCGGTGACGATGATCGGGGCGGCGCCCTTCGCCTCGATGCGGCTCGGCTTGCCCGTGGCCTTCGCCGGCCAGTACGTGCAGTTCAGGGCCGACCAGGCCAGGCCCTCGCCGAACACCGGCGACGCCTTCTCGAACTCGGGGAGCGCCTTGCGCACATCCTCGGGCGAGGTGAAGGACGGCGGCAGGTCGAGGCAGTTCACGGCGGCGTTGGCGAACATGAGGTTCGTGTACGACCCGTCGCCGTCGCGCTCGTAGTAGCTGTCCGAGAGGGCGAGTAGCGGCGCGCCGTCCTTGTTCTTCATCGCCGACATGAGCGAGTCCCGCAGCTCCGGCCACGCCGCCTCGTCGTACATCGCCGCGATCACGCCGGTCGTCGCCAGCGCCTCGCCGAGCTTGCGGCCGCCGGACGTGCTGGTGTCTCCGGCCCGGAGCGGCCTGCGGTCCAGGTCGGAGAAGAACCCCTTCAGGCGCTTACCCGCGTCCGCCGCGCTCTTCGTTCCGAGCGGGCAGTCCCGCTCCCGCACGCACTCCCGCGCGAACGACTGGAACGCCGTCTCGAAGCCCGCCGTCTGGTCGAGGTTCATGCGGCGCGCGGTGAGCGAGGGGTCCATCGCGCCGTCGAGGACCAGGCGGCCCACGCGCCCGGGGAACAGCCCGGCGTACGTCGCGCCGAGGAACGTGCCGTACGACGCCCCCACGTACGTCAGCTTCTTGTCGCCGAGCGCCGCCCGCAGGATGTCCATGTCCCGGGCCGTTTCGACAGTGGAGACGTGCCCGAGCAGCTTGCCGGACCGCTTCCGGCAGCCCGCCGCGAGTTTCTTGTACGTCGCCGACAGCAGGCCGACCTCGCGGCCGTCGTCGGGCGTCACGTCCGTCTGCGTGTACGCGTCCATCTCCCGGTCGTTCAGGCACGACACCGGCTCGCTGCGGGCGACGCCGCGCGGGTCGACGCCCACCATGTCGTACCGGGCACGGACCTTCTCCGGGTAGCCGAGCGCCGCGTACGCCTGGAGGTACCCGACCGCCGAGCCTCCCGGCCCGCCCGGGTTCACGAGCAGCGAGCCGAGCCGGCGGTCCGGCTTCCCGGTCGCCCGCTTCCGCGACACCGCCAGCTTCACGTCCCCCGCGTCCGGCTTGTCGTAGTTCAGCGGCGCCCTCAGCGTCGCGCACTGGAAGCCGGGCACCCCGCAGTCGCGCCAGCGCAGCTTCTGGCCGTAGTACGACGTGAGTTGCTTCGGCGTGGCGCTCGGCAGCTCGGCCATGACCACGTCCGCCGACGAACCGTCCGACGAACTCGCCGACGAGCAGCCGGACATGAGTAGACCCATGGCCAACAGGGCCAGACCGCCGCGGCGGAACGGACGGCGGGCGCGTGCTGGTTCGCTGGCGGGCTCTCCTGCTCGAGCGGGGGCGTGGGCTCGGGGAAGGGAGGTTTCCATCTCGCGAGACTAACTCTATGGAGTTGTTGGATCACTTTCCGTGCCCGTATGGGTGAGGCGGTCAACCTGGCGTGCCCGGACGTACGGAGCGGAGGTACAGGGCGGAGGGAGAGGACAGAGGGAGAGGGCGGAGGGACGGCGCGGAGGGGCAGACCGGATCGACCGGCTCAGCCCGCCCGCAGCGCCACCGTCATCGCCTCCACCGCGAGCAACGGCGCCACATTGCGGTCAAGCGCCGTGCGGCACGCGCCGATCGCCTCTATGCGGCGCAGCGTGGACTCGGGCGACGTACCCCGCGCCATCCGCTCCAGCATGTCCTGCACCTCCGTGTTGGCGAGCGGCACGCGGGAGCCCAACTGAAGCGCGAGGACGTCCCGGTAGACCCCGGTGAGGTCGATGAGGGCGAGGTCCAGGCTGTCCCGCTGCGTACGCGTCCTGCGGCGCTTCTGCTTGTCCTCGAGGTCCTTCATGACGCCCGCCGTGCCCCGGGGCATACGGCCGCCCTGGGCGGCGCCGAGCGCCGCCTTCATGTCCTCGGTCTCCTTGACGTCGACGTCCTCGGCGACCTGCTTGGCCTCCTCCGCCGCCGTGTCGATCAGCTCCTGCGCGGCCTTCAGGCAGCCGCCGATCTCCCCGACGCGCAGCGGCAGTTTGAGGACCGCGGCCCGGCGCTCCCGCGCGCGGTCGTCCGTCGCGAGGGTGCGGGCGCGGTCGATGTGGCCCTGGGTGGCGCGGGCGGCGGCGGCCGCGGCGGTGGGCTCGATGCCGTCGCGCCGCACGAGCATGTCGGCCACGGCGTCCACCGACGGCGTACGCAGGGTCAGGTGGCGGCAGCGGGAGCGGATCGTGGGCAGCACGTCCTCCAGCGAGGGCGCGCAGAGCAGCCACACCGTGCGGGGGGCCGGCTCCTCCACCGCCTTCAGCAGGACGTTGCCCGCGCCCTCCGTGAGACGGTCCGCGTCCTCCAGGACGATGACCTGCCAGCGGCCGCCGGCCGGTGAGAGCTGGGCGCGGCGGACCAGCTCACGGGTCTCCTTGACGCCGATCGAAAGCAGGTCGGTGCGGACGACCTCCACGTCGGCGTGCGTGCCGATCAGGCTCGTGTGGCAGCCGTCGCAGAAGCCGCAGCCCGGCTCGCCGCCCAGCGCGCGGTCGGGGCTCACGCACTGCAGGGCCGCGGCGAAGGCACGGGCGGCGGTGGCGCGGCCCGAGCCGGGCGGGCCCGTGAACAGCCAGGCGTGCGTCATCTTGGACGACTCGGGCAGCGGGGTGTCGGCCGCGACGGCGGTGACCAGCGTGTCGGCGTCACGGGCGGCCGCGCCGAGCTGCCCGCTCACCTTCTCCTGGCCCACCAGGTCGTCCCATACCGGCATGGGTCACCGCCTTTGCCCTACCGACGCCCACCGTCCCCCGGCACACGTCCCACTTCGCGCTGTCGGAATTCATTGTGAGGCACCCCACTGACAACGCCGCCCACGGCTGCGCTGAGCTGGGGTTATACGCGACGCGGGGCTCTCGGCCGGGCGGCGTACGCGGACGACGGAGCGTACGCGGACGAATGGACGTACGCGGACATAAGCGGACGAACGCCTCAGTGTCGGCGCCGCCACCCCGCGTCCAGCCTCAGCGCCTCCGCCGCCCCTCATCCACCTCATCCACCCCATCCGCCTCATGCGACCCGAGCAACTCGTCCGCCAGCGACGGCAGGTCGTCCAGCGGGGTCTCCTCTGCCCAGTCGGAGCGCGGGCGCTGCCGCGGCGTGCCGTCCTCGTCGACCTGCGGCAGCTCCCGCGTGCGGTCGTCGGGGGCGGGTCGCTCGTCGCGGAAGTAGCCCGGCGGCACCTTGTCCGCCGCGTTCTCGCCGCGCGCCGGCGGCTCGTTCCCCACGGCCGGAAGGACCGCTGTCTCGTCGACGGCACCGGGCACGGACGCCTGCGGCAGCTCGGCGGTCACGTCGGACGCACTGAACGCACTGTCAGGGCCGGTCCCGTGCTGCCCCGCCGCGGCCTCGGCCCGCGCCGCCGCCCCGGCCTCCGTGGCCTGCGGCAGCACAGCCGTCTCGTCGGCGGCACCCGGCACCTGCGCCTGCGGCTTCACGACCGGCGTGGGCACGGTCGCGGTCGTCTCGTTGTCGGGCGAACTCGGCGCGGACGGCGCGGAAGTCGCGGAAGTCACAGGCGACGCGGGCGGAGCGGCCGGTGCAGCAGGCGCGGCCGACACCGGCGGCGCAACAGGAGCCGCGGACGCCGACGACGTGGGCGGAGCCGCAGGCGCAGGCGGCACCGGCGGCGCGTCGGCGGACGCGGCCGCCGCCTCAGCCAGCAGCCGCGCCTCCTCAGCCCGCCGCAACGCCTCCTCGGCCTTGCGCTGCTTCTCAAGACGGCGCGCCTCGGCCTCGGCCCGCAGCCGGGCCTCCTCCTCGGCCGCCTTGCGGCGCCGCTCCTCCTCGGCGGCGCGGACCTGCTCCTCGGCGAGGACCCGCGCGCGCTCCTCCTCGGCCTTGCGGCGGGACTCCTCGGCGCGCAGCCGGGCCTCCTCGGCCTGGCGCTCGGCCTCGCGGCGCTGGGCCTCCTCCAGCTCGCGCTGCTTGCGCTCTTCCTCCTCCGCGCGGAGCTTGGCGAGCTGTTCCTGGCGCTCCCGCTCCAGGCGCTCCTCCTCGGCCTTGCGCGCGGCCTCTTCCTCGGCGCGCCGCCGCGCCTCCTCCTCGGCCGCCTTGCGGGCCTCTTCCTTGGCCTTCACTTCGGCTTCGGAGAGGGGCAGTACGACGTCGAGGCGGTGCCGGATGACGGTCGTGACGGCCTCCGGCTCCTGGGCGGCGTCCACGACCAGATACCGGCCGGGGTCGGCCGCGGCCAGGGTGAGGAAACCGGAGCGCACGCGCGCGTGGAACTCGGCGGGCTCGGACTCCAGGCGGTCGGGCGCCTCGGTGAAGCGCTCGCGGGCCGCCTCGGGCGCCACGTCGAGCAGGACCGTCAGATGCGGTACGAGACCGCCCGTGGCCCATCGGTTGATGCGGGCGACCTCGGTCGGCGACAGGTCGCGGCCCGCGCCCTGGTAGGCCACGGACGAGTCGATGTACCGGTCGGAGATCACCACGGCGCCGCGCGCGAGGGCGGGCCGGACGACGGTGTCGACGTGCTCCGCGCGGTCGGCGGCGTACAACAGCGCCTCCGCGCGGTGCGACAGACCGGCCGACGACACGTCGAGCAGGATCGACCGCAGCCGCTTGCCGACCGGCGTCGCGCCGGGCTCGCGCGTGACGACGACTTCGTGGCCCTTGGCGCGGATCCACTCGGCGAGCGCCTCGGCCTGCGTGGACTTGCCCGCGCCGTCGCCGCCCTCCAGGGCGATGAAGAAGCCGGAGTCGGCGCGCGCCTGCACCGGGTCGTCGCCGCCGCGCAGCGCGTCGCGCAGGTCGTGGCGGAGCGGCACACCCTGCCGGTCGTCGGCCTTGGCGAGGACCAGCGCGGCCACCGGAAGCAGCAGCGCGCCGACGAGCATCAGCGTGAAGGAGGCGCCTCCGTGGTCGAAGACGAACTTGCCGTTGACCATCCGGTGCGGACCGATCACGGCCGCGAGCAGCGGGGCCACGAGCGCGGCGAGCGCCACGGAGAGGCGTACGACCGCCTGAAGGTGCTCGGTCGTGCGCGCCCTTCGGTAGTCCTCGACCTCCTGGTCGAGCAGCGCGTGCCCGGTGTTCGCGGCGATGCCGGCGGCGACGCCCGCGAGCGCGAGGATCAGCAGGACCGTCGTCACGTCGGGCACGAGACCGGCCGCGAGCAGCGCGACACCGGTGACGGTGATCGCGAGCGCGAGCAGGCGGCGGCGCGACAGCGAGGGCAGCAGTGCGGGCGCGAGGCGGATTCCGGCGACGGTGCCGCCGGTCAGCGCGAAGACGAACAGGCCGTACGTGACGGGCCCGCCCTGGAGGTCCTTGGCGTGCAGGACGGCGACCGCGACGGCCGCGGCGATGGCTCCGGCGACGGCGGTGCAGGCGGCCACGAGCAGCGGGATGGCGCCCGTGCGGCCCTTGTCGGTGCCGCTGCCCGTGCGCGGCCTGCGCAGGCCCTCCAGGGGGCTGCGCGCGCGGGGCGTGTGCGTGCCGGGAAGCTCGATGGCGTACACGATCGACAGCGACGCCGCGAACAGTCCGGCCGCGAGGAACGAGGCGAGGCCCGCCTGGTGCTGGTCGAACCAGTCGACTCCGGAGCCGAGCAGTATCCCGACGAGGCTGACCGCGACGAGCGCGAGGGCCGCGAGCGGCAGCGCCACGAATCCCGTACGCAGCGACAGGCGCCGCAGTGCGTCCATGTGGTCCGGCAGCGGGCGCACCGTCGCGCCCTCCAGGGGCGGGGCGGGCAGCAGCGCGGGCGCGGCGCTCTCACGGGCGACCGTCCAGAAGCGCTCACCGACGCCGATGACGAACGCGGTGACAAGGAGCATCGCGAGCGCGTTGGCGGGCGTCCAGTCGATCCACAGGGGCGCGCAGATCAGCAGCGCGGCACGGACCCCGTCCGCGCCGACCATGGTCCAGCGGCGGTCCAGCGGGCCGTCGGGCGACGTCAGGGACGTCAGCGGGCCGAGGAGCACCGCTCCGAAGAGAAGGGTCGCCAGAACGCGCGCTCCGAAGACGGCGGTCACGGCGATGGCGACCCCTCGGTAGCCACCCCCGAACGAGCCCTCCGCGATGGCTGCTTGAAGCACCAGCATCACAAGGACGAACAACGCCAGGGCGTCTCCGACGCTGCCGACGAGGTGCGCGCTCCACAACCGCTTCAGCTGCGGTACGCGCAGCAGCGATCGGACGGCGCGCTCGCGGGAGTCCGCGAGCAGGGCGTCGTCTGGGGCCACTTTCATGGCGGGTGGCTGCTCGGCACGCGTCATCCGTCCAGCCTATCTGGACGGCCCGCTTCCCCGCGGTGCCCGTCCGAACATACGGCCACCGCGCCGGGGCTCCCGTGGAGGGGAACCCCGACGCGGTGGTCGGTTCGTTTCGGTATGTGCCGTCGCCGCGGCTCAGCCATGGCCGACTCAGCAGTCAGCCACCGCTCAGTCCTCGGCCGCGGCCTTCGAAGCCGTCGCCTTCTTGGCGGTCGTCTTCTTGGCGGCGGTCTTCTTGGCCGCAGTCGTCGTCTTCTTGGCTGCCGTTTTCTTGGCGGCAGTCTTCTTGGCCGTCGTCTTCTTCGCCGGGGCCTTCTTGGCGGTCTTCTTGGCCGGCCCCTTCGCGCGCTTCTCGGCGAGGAGTTCGAAGCCCCGCTCGGGGGTGATCTCCTCGACGCTGTCGCCGGACCGCAGCGTCGCGTTGGTCTCGCCGTCCGTCACGTACGGACCGAAACGGCCGTCCTTGACGACGACGGGCTTGGCGCTGACCGGGTCCTCGCCGAGCTCCTTCAGCGGCGGCTTGGCCGCGGCACGACCGCGCTGCTTCGGCTTGGAGTAGATCTCCAGGGCCTCGTCCAGCGTGATGTTGAAGAGCTGCTCCTCGGCCTCCAGGGAGCGCGAGTCCGTGCCCTTCTTCAGATACGGGCCGTACCGGCCGTTCTGCGCGGTGATCTCCACGCCTTCGGCGTCCGCGCCGACGACGCGCGGCAGCGACATCAGTTTCAGCGCGTCCGCGAGCGTCACGGTGTCCAGGGACATGGACTTGAAGAGGGAGGCCGTGCGCGGCTTGACCGCGTTCTTGCCGGTCTTCGGGGTGCCCTCGGGGAGCACCTCCGTCACATACGGGCCGTACCGGCCGTCCCTGGCGATGATCTCGCGGCCCGTCCCGGGGTCCGTGCCGAGCGCGAAGTCGCCGCTGGGCTTGGCGAGCAGCTCCTCCGCGTAGTCCACGGTGAGCTCGTCGGGCGCCAGGTCGTCGGGGACGTCGGCGCGCTGGTGGCCCTCGGAGTCGCGCTCGCCGCGCTCGATGTACGGGCCGTAGCGGCCGACACGGAGCACGATGCCGTCGCCGACAGGGAAGGAGGAGATCTCCCGGGCGTCGATCGCGCCCAGGTCGGTCACCAGCTCCTTGAGCCCGCCGAGGTGGTCGCCGTCGCCGTTGCCCGCGCTGGACGCGACGCCCGCGTCGTCGCCCTCACCGAAGTAGAACCGCCGCAGCCACGGCACGGCCTGCGCCTCACCGCGCGCGATGCGGTCGAGGTCGTCCTCCATGCGTGCGGTGAAGTCGTAGTCGACGAGCCGCCCGAAGTGCTTCTCCAGGAGGTTGACGACGGCGAAGGACAGGAAGGACGGCACCAGGGCCGTGCCCTTCTTGAAGACGTAGCCGCGGTCGAGGATCGTGCCGATGATCGACGCGTACGTCGACGGGCGGCCGATCTCGCGCTCTTCCAGCTCCTTGACCAGCGAGGCCTCGGTGTAGCGGGCCGGCGGCTTGGTCGCGTGGCCGTCGACCGAGATCTCCTCGGCGGACAGCGCGTCGCCTTCGGAGACCTGCGGCAGCCTGCGCTCACGGTCGTCCAGCTCGGCGTTCGGGTCGTCCGCGCCCTCCACGTAGGCCTTGAGGAAGCCGTGGAAGGTGATGGTCTTGCCGGACGCGCTGAACTCGGCGTCGCGGCCGTCGGCGGCCCGGCCGCCGATCTTGACGGTGACCGAGTTGCCGGTCGCGTCCTTCATCTGGGAGGCAACGGTCCGCTTCCAGATCAGCTCGTAGAGGCGGAACTGGTCGCCGGTCAGGCCGGTCTCGGCGGGCGTGCGGAAACGATCACCCGAGGGACGGATCGCCTCGTGCGCCTCCTGCGCGTTCTTGACCTTGCCGGCGTACACGCGCGGCTTGTCGGGCAGGTAGTCGCCGCCGTAGAGCTGCGTCACCTGTGCGCGGGCCGCGGAGACGGCCGTGTCCGACAGCGTCGTGGAGTCCGTACGCATATAGGTGATGAAGCCGTTCTCGTACAGCTTCTGCGCCACCTGCATCGTCGCCTTCGCACCGAAGCCGAGCTTGCGCGAGGCCTCCTGCTGGAGCGTCGTCGTACGGAACGGCGCGTACGGAGAGCGGCGGTACGGCTTGGACTCGACCGAGCGTACGGAGAAGTCGGTGTTCTCCAGGGCGGCGGCAAGGGCGCGGGCGTTGGCCTCGTCCAGGTGCAGGGTGTTCTGGCTCTTCAGCTGGCCGACCGAGTCGAAGTCGCGGCCCTGCGCGATGCGCTTGCCGTCGACCGTCGAGAGGCGGGCGACGAGCTGGGAGGGGTCGCTGGAGTCACCGGGGCGGCCGGTGCCGAAGGTGCCGGTGAGGTCCCAGTACTCGGCGGAGCGGAAGGCGATGCGCTCGCGCTCGCGCTCGACGACGAGCCGGGTCGCCACGGACTGCACGCGGCCCGCCGAGAGCCGCGGCATGACCTTCTTCCACAGCACCGGGGAGACTTCGTAGCCGTACAGGCGGTCCAGGATGCGGCGGGTCTCCTGGGCGTCGACCATGCGCTGGTTGAGCTCGCGCGGGTTGGCGACGGCGCCCTGGATCGCGTCCTTGGTGATCTCGTGGAACACCATGCGCTTGACCGGGACCTTGGGCTTCAGGACCTCGAGGAGGTGCCACGCGATGGCTTCGCCCTCGCGGTCCTCATCGGTGGCGAGGTAGAGCTCGTCGGAGTCCTTCAGGAGGTCCTTGAGCTTCTTGACCTGGGCCTTCTTGTCGGCGTTGACCACATAGATCGGCTGGAAGTCGTGCTCGACGTCCACGCCGAGGCGGCGCACCTCGCCCGTGTACTTGTCGGGGACCTCGGCGGCCCCGTTGGGAAGGTCGCGGATGTGCCCGACGCTCGCCTCGACTACATATCCGGGGCCGAGGTAGCCCTTGATCGTCTTCGCCTTGGCAGGCGACTCGACGATGACGAGTCGGCGGCCGCCCTGTGCGGTCTCGCTGGTCGGGGACAACTTCGCTCTTCTCTCCGGTCGACGCTCGGTGGCAGTGCTGCGGTGCTTCGGCAGTGCGGTGGCGGCGCCCGGTGGGGCGCCGTGACTGCGCTTGCGTTGCGCTGACGCTGCGGAGTGTGACGGTACATCCCGCCCCCGTGTCAAACGGGAAAAGCCCGCAACGGCCACTCGAACGGTAACCCGACTACCGCCATTCCTGCCGCCTGGGCTGGCCCCTGGGCCTTGAGCGGTGCGTGTGTGGGCCCCTTTTATGTTGCCGTCGGCCCGGCGTGCCGTCCATCGCGCTGCGCGCTCGTCCTCAATCGCCGGACGGGCTTTTCCCCACCCGCCCGCCCTTTCTGCGCTGCGCGCGGCCTGCCCGGGCGCGTTCCGCTTCTGCGCTGCGCGCGGCTCCCCGGCGTCAGAGCCGTGTGAAGCACCACACCGCGAGGGCCAGGGCGCCGGATCCCGCCAAGGTCGCGAAGGTGGCGGCGGCAGTGGGGTGGACGCCGTGGGCCACGGGGGCGCGGTGGGCGACGCGGGTGCCCGTCCAGAGCAGCAGGCCGGCCCCGAACAGCGCGAACACCGTCCCGGCGAAGATCGCTGGTCCGCTCTCCATGCCCCTGGCCTCCCGTGCCGTCCGCGCGCGGCACCCGTCGGGTGCCCAGGGTGCGGAGGCTGGCACGTCCGGGCGGCGGAAGCACGAAATCCGGGTGAACGGGGGACGGCGGGGAGGGCCCACATTGGCTGGTTTCCCTCCAGGAGGGGCTGGTTTCTCCCTCATGGGTGGGCATGGGTCAGCCCCGGGCCGACGCACACGCCGGTCGCCCCAGGCGCCCCTACCGCCCCACAGGCTCCAGGAACCCCTGCTCCACCAGGAGCCGGATCTGGGCCGGCGTGCGGTCCCTGAGCAGCACCGGGTCCTCGCCCATGAGCTGGGCGATCGCGTCCAGGATCCGTCCCGCGCTCAGCGAGCCGTCGCACACGCCCGCGAAGCCCGCGCCCACCGTGTCCACCTTGGTGGCCCGCCGCATGCCGCGGTGCTGGCGCAGCACGACGTGCTCGGGGTCCTCGGCGCCCGGCAGGCCGACCTGCTCCTGCACCACTTCACCGGCGAGCTTGAAGTGCGCGGCGAGCAGCGCGGCGTCGTCGTGGTCCCGCAGGTAGTCCTGCCGCTCGAAGAACGCCTGCACGGCCTCGCCCAGCGGCTGCTCGACGGGGTGCGGCCACTCCTCGACGGTCACGGACGGCTCGGCGGCGCCGGACTTGCGCAGGGTGATCCAGCCGAAGCCGACGGCCCGGGTCTTGCGGGCCTCGAACTCGTCCAGCCACGCGTCGTACCGCGCCGCGTACTCGGCCGGGTCGGTGCGGTGATCACCGGCGTCCCTGAGCCACAGCTCGGCGTACTGCGTGACGTCCTGCACCTCGCGCTGCACGATCCACGCGTCACAGCCGCGGGGCACCCAGGAGCGGAGCCGCTCGGTCCACTCCTCGCCCTCCACGTGCTGCCAGTTGGCGAGAAATTGTGCGTACCCCCCTTCGTTCAGTCGTGCCCCCGCCTCCTGAACGATCGAGCGGCACAGATCGTCCCCGCCCATGCCGCCGTCCCGGTACGTCAGCCGGGCGCCGGGCGAGATGACGAACGGCGGGTTGGACACGATCAGGTCGTACGTCGCGTCGCCCACCGGCTCGTACAGGGAGCCCTCCCGCAGGTCCGCCTCCGGCGCGCCGGACAGGGCGAGCGTGAGCCGGGTGCAGTGCAGGGCGCGGGGGTTGAGGTCGGTCGCGGTGACGCGGGTGGCGTGCCGGGAGGCGTGCAGGGCCTGGATGCCGGAGCCGGTGCCGATGTCGAGGGCGCTCGCCACGGGCGTACGCACCGTGATCCCCGCGAGCGTCGTGGACGCGCCGCCGACCCCAAGCACCACGCCCTCGTCCCGGCTCCCGATGCCGCCGGCCCCGCCGACCGCGCACCCCAGGTCGGACACGATGAACCAGTCCTCGCCGTCCGGCCCGCCGTAGGGCCGCACGTCCACGGTGGCCCTGAGCCCGCTCCCGGCGCCCGCCGCGCCCTTGGAGTCCGCCACGAGCCAACCGCTGTCCAGAAGGGCGTCGACAGGCAGAACGTCGGCCACGCGCGCGTGCGGCACGGAATCCTGCAGCAGGAACAGTCGTACGAGCGCCGCCAGCGCGCCGTCGCCCCGGGTGGCCCTCAGGGCGGGCACGGTCTCGCTGCGGGCGAGCGCGGTGTAGGCGGGCGCCCCGAGCAGTTCGAGCAGCCCGTCGGCGGTGAAGTCGACGGCGAGAAGGGCTTCCCGCAGCCGCGCGGACACATCGGCACGGTCGGACGAGGGCAAGGGCATGCTGGCGTTACTCACCCCCCAATTGTGACCCGCCCGCTCAAGACGGCACCCCCGGCGCCACTGGGCACCGGGGGCGGACGGCCGTACGGACGACCGGGAGGGGTGAGCGGGACGGCGGGACGGCCGCGTGGTGGGCGCCGCCTGACGCCCAGTCCGACGCTCTGTCCGAGGCCCGGCCCGACGCCCCGTCCGGCTCTCCGCTCGGCCTGGGCCGAGGCCTAGCCGTTCGTCGACGGCGACGAGGCCGCGGTCTTGCAGCTGTCCTGCTCGCGCATGGCCTTGCCCGCGTCGCCCTCCTCCAGCTTCTTCTGTGCCGTGTTCTCGCTCTTGCTGAGCTTGCCGAGCTCCTCGGCGATCTTCGCGAGGTCGTCCGCGAAGGCCGACTGGTCCTTGGTGTCGAGCTTGTCGGTCTGCGTCTTCAGGTCGGCGTACGACTTGGAGAGGCCGTCCAGCTCCTTCACGGCGTCGTTGAGCTTCTTCTCGCCGTCGTCGACGGGCGGGGCGCCCGCCTTCTTCAGCGCGGCGCTGCGCTGGGCGTACGCGGCGGAGATGTCACCGAACGCCTTGGAGTCGGTCGACTTGACCTCGTCCGGCGAACTGTTGTCCGCGGTCTGCTTCTTGATGGCCGCGTTGGCGTCGGCGATCTTCTTGGACTGCGGCCCCACGGCCGTGTCACAGACCTTCTTGGCCCAGTCGTCGAGCTTCTTGTCACCGTCGTCACTGCTGCATCCCGACAGCGCCAGTACCAGTACCGCACCGCCGGACAGTGCGGCCGCGAGCTTCTTGTTCACCGGATTGGTCCCTTCCATGGCTCTCGGCCCCGGAACTTACACGCCAGCCGGGCGACAACCGCATGCCAGGGGTACGTTACGACCCCTATTAGAGCCATTTGCACCAAGCAGGAAGCACGAGAGAAGGCTCACGAGGTCCGCCGCGCGACCCCCGCGCACGCACACGCGGGCGGACGACGCCTCAAAAAGCGCCGCCCGCCCGCGTGTTGAGCGGTTACTCGTGCCCTTCTAGGTCACGAAACCACCGCCGGGTCCGCCGAATTGGCGATCTTGCCCGGGTTCTCGTCCTCGCCCACGGCGATCCCGCGCCGCTTGGACACGTACACCGCCCCGACGATGACGGCGATGGAGAGCACGGCGATCAGCACCCGCATCCCCACGCTCTTGTCCTCGCCGTAGCTGAACTTGACCACCGCGGGCGCGATGAGCAGCGCCACCAGGTTCATCACCTTCAGCAGCGGGTTGATCGCCGGGCCCGCGGTGTCCTTGAACGGGTCGCCGACCGTGTCACCGATCACCGTCGCGGCATGGGCCTCGCTGCCCTTGCCGCCGTGGTGGCCGTCCTCGACGAGCTTCTTGGCGTTGTCCCACGCGCCACCGGAGTTGGCGAGGAACACCGCCATCAGCGTGCCGGTGCCGATCGCGCCCGCGAGGAACGAGCCGAGCGCGCCGACGCCGAGGCTGAAGCCCACCGCGATCGGTGTGAGCACGGCGAGCAGTCCGGGCGTGGTCAGCTCGCGCAGCGCGTCCTTGGTGCAGATGTCGACGACGCGCCCGTACTCCGGCTTCTCCGTGTAGTCCATGATCCCGGGGTGCTCGCGGAACTGCCGCCGCACCTCGTAGACCACGGCCCCTGCCGACCTGGACACGGCGTTGATCGCGAGCCCCGAGAAGAGGAACACGACCGCGGCGCCGAGGATCAGGCCCACCAGGTTGTTGGGCTGTGAGATGTCCATCACCAGGTTCATCGGAGCGCCGTCGCCGAGCTTCTGCCCGACGTCGTCCGCCGCCTCGGCGATCGCGTCCCGGTACGACCCGAAGAGCGCCGAGGCCGCGAGCACCGCCGTGGCGATGGCGATGCCCTTGGTGATGGCCTTGGTGGTGTTGCCGACGGCGTCCAGGTCGGTGAGGACCTGCGCGCCCGCGCCCTGGACGTCGCCGGACATCTCGGCGATGCCCTGCGCGTTGTCGGAGACCGGCCCGAAGGTGTCCATGGCGACGATGACGCCGACCGTGGTGAGCAGGCCGGTGCCGGCCAGGGCCACCGCGAACAGGGCGAGCATGATCGACGTACCGCCGAGCAGGAACGCCCCGTACACGCCGAGACCGATCAACAGCGCGGTGTAGACGGCCGATTCGAGACCGATGGAGATGCCCGCGAGCACGACCGTGGCCGGTCCCGTCAGCGAGCTCTTGCCGATGTCCCTGACGGGACGCCGGTTGGTCTCGGTGAAGTAGCCGGTGAGCTGCTGGATCAGCGCGGCCATGACGATGCCGATGGCGACGGCGATGACCGCGAGGATCCGCGGGTCGCCGCTCTTGGCGAGGATCGCCGCGTCCGTGACTCCGTCCAAGTCCGCGTACGAAGACGGGAGATAGACGAAGACGGCGGCCGCGACGAGCGCCAGCGAGATCCCCGCGGAGATGAAGAAGCCGCGGTTGATGGCGGACATGCCGCTGCGGTCCGAACGCCGTGGCGCCACCGCGAAGATCCCGATCATGGCGGTGATCACGCCGATCGCCGGAACGATCAGCGGGAACGCGAGTCCGGCGTCACCGAACGCCGCCTTGCCGAGGATCAGCGCGGCGACGAGCGTGACGGCGTACGACTCGAAGAGGTCCGCGGCCATCCCGGCGCAGTCGCCGACGTTGTCGCCCACGTTGTCGGCGATGGTCGCGGCATTGCGCGGATCGTCCTCCGGAATGCCCTGTTCGACCTTGCCGACCAGGTCGGCGCCGACGTCGGCGGCCTTGGTGAAGATGCCGCCTCCGACACGCATGAACATCGCGATCAGCGCTGCCCCGAGGCCGAAGCCCTCGAGGACCTTGGGTGCGTCGGCCGCGTACACGAGCACCACACAGGAGGCGCCGAGCAGACCGAGCCCCACTGTGAACATGCCGACGACGCCGCCCGTACGGAAAGCGATCTTCATGGCTTTGTGCGAGACGGCGGTGAGATCCTTTTCCGGCTCGCCTTCCGCCGGTGTCGCTTCCCGCGCGGCCGCGGCCACGCGCACATTGCTGCGTACGGCGAGCCACATACCGATATAGCCGGTGGTCGCCGAGAACGCCGCACCGATCAAGAAGAAGATCGAGCGGCCGATCCGCTGATTCCAGTCGTCCGCGGGCAGCAGCAGGAGCAGGAAGAACACCACGACGGCGAAAACACCGAGGGTGCGCATCTGCCGTCCCAGATAGGCATTCGCGCCTTCCTGGACCGCTGCCGCGATCTTCTTCATGCTGTCGGTGCCCTCGCCCGCCGCGAGTACCTGGCGCACCAGGACCCAGGCGAGCGCGAGCGCCGCGATCGCGACGGCCGCGATGACCATCACGATGAGGCGGTTGTCGTCGGTCAGTACCGCTGCTGCGAGGGTTGAGGGGTGGTCAAGCTGATGAGGGGTAGAAAGCCCCGCCATTCGTCCTCCTTGACGCTTGGGCTGAGCTCAAGATGTGGACGGATTGTAGGGAGCCTGACCTGATCAAAACAGTGCGCCGCAAACGGAATTGGCGCGCAAGTGCGTGTCCGCAAATGATCGCGCCCAAACTTTGACCCCGAAAGCGGTAATGCTCCAAAAGCATTGACGCCCGCGTTGACGCCGAGATCGGCTCCTGATCACGGGGGTTTCTGGCCCCTGGGCCCACTAGTCACATTAAAGAAAACCCCGAACGCCCCACACCGATAAACGAACGGTCCCGCGGGGCGGGAGGAGCTTGGCTTCAGCCCGTCAGGCGGCCGAGGGTTTCCAGCCCGTCCGGCGTTTGAGGACGAGGCCGAAGGCCGACAAGGGGGGAGAGGGGCGAAGCCCCATGTGGAGCCCGCGCAGGGCACAGGGCGAAGCCCTGGAAGGGGTGGGCGGGCGGGGGACAAAGCCCAGCGGGCACGCCGAAGCGGCGGCGAACCACGTCACGCACGGGACCAGCGCCCAAAAACGTCACGGCACAGGCAGAGGGCCCAACGTCACGTAGTGGTGGGCCAAGTCATCCGGATGGACCCACCGTTCTCCCCGGCGGTCACTTCCACGTCATCCACAAGCCCACTGATGACGGCAAGCCCCATCTCGTCCTCCCCCTCGGCCTCGGGGTCCTCCCCGGGGGAACCGGGAGCCCGTTCCCCGGGCGCGGAGCGCGGAGCCTCATCGCCGACCTCGATGGAGAACTGCTTCTCCTCCTCGATCAACGAGACCCGCACGGGAGCGGGAACACCGGCCGCCTGATGCAGACCCACGGCACGGGTGCACGCCTCGCCGACGGCGAGCCTGACCTCATCAAGGACGGCCTCGTCCACTCCGGCCCTGCGCGCCACCGCCGCCGCCACCAGGCGGGCGGTCCGGACGTGCTCGGGCAGCGCGCTGAAGCGGAGTTCAACGGTGGCCATGCATCCCCCTCGGACATACACGCGTGCTGTCAGGGGGCCCGGCCGTCGGCCCGGCCCCCTGCCGTACTGCCACTTCCGGTCCTGCGGCCCGAAACCCCGGGCCGAGGCCCGGGACGTCAGGCCGCAGCCGGACTCCTGCTCGGTCGTCGACCGACTCAGTCGGTGGCCGCGACCGCTTCCTCGACCGAGGTGTGGATCGGGAACACCTTGGTCAGTCCGGTGATACGGAAGATCTTGAGAATGCGCTCCTGGTTGCACACCAGACGCAGCGAGCCCTCATGGGCACGCACCCGCTTCAAGCCGCCGACCAGCACGCCGAGTCCGGTGGAGTCGAGGAAGTCCACGCTCTCCATGTCGACGACCAGATGGAAACTGCCGTCGTTCACCAACTCGACCAACTGCTCGCGCAACTTGGGCGCGGTATAAACATCGATTTCGCCACCGACCTCGACGACCGTACGATCGCCGACGGTACGGGTCGACAGAGACAGGTCCACGGATCCTCCAGCACCTTGCTATCGAGCGGTCGCCCCTCGGGACACCTCGGCCCACGCCCTCGGGACGGATCGCCAGCCGCGATGGCATTCAATCACTTACCGGCAGGCGTGCACGACGCCTTCGGACCATTGTCCATCCCGCCGGTGACACACTCGGTGCCGATGGCCAACTTTTCTCCTGCCGGAGGACCCTCGGCGGACACCCCGGACCGCGTCTCCCCGCAGACGGTCCTCGACCGGCTGACCGCGGGGCCGAGCCGAGCTGCGCGCATCACTCATACGGAGCACCTGCCCCCGCGTGCGGCCCGGTATGCAGTGTGGCCCGATCGCATTCGCCCGGAGGTGGTCGCGGCGGTGCAAGCGGCCGGAATCGAGCACCCGTGGGCCCACCAGGCACTCGCCGCCGAGCACGCGCTGGACGGCGAGTCCGTCGTCGTCGCCACCGGCACCGCGTCCGGCAAGTCCTTGGCATATCTCACACCCGTCCTGTCGGCCCTCCTCGACGGCTCCGAGGCACCCAACGGCCGCGGCACCACCGCCCTGTACCTGGCCCCCACCAAGGCCCTGGCCGCCGACCAGCGCCGCTCCGTGCGTGCCCTGGCCGCGCCCCTGGGCACGGCGGTGCGGCCCGCTGTGTACGACGGCGACACCCCCGTCGAAGAACGTGAATGGGTACGTCAGTACGCCAACTACGTCCTGACCAACCCCGACATGCTGCACCGGGGCATACTCCCGTCCCACCCCCGCTGGTCCTCCTTCCTGCGCGCCCTGCGCTACGTCGTCATCGACGAGTGCCACACCTACCGCGGCGTCTTCGGCTCCCATGTCGCCCAAGTCCTGCGCCGCCTGCGCCGCTTGTGCGCCCGCTACGGCTCCGACCCCGTCTTCCTCCTCGCCTCCGCCACGGCCGCCGAACCGGCCGTCGCCGCCGAACGCCTCACCGGCCTGCCCGTCACCGAGGTCGCCGACGACGCCTCACCCCGCGGCGAGGTCGTCTTCGCCCTCTGGGAGCCGCCGCTCACCGAACTGCACGGCGAGAAGGGCGCCCCGGTCCGCCGCACCGCCACCGCCGAGACCGCCGACCTGCTGACCGACCTGACCGTCCAGGGCGTACGCTCCGTCGCCTTCGTACGCTCCCGGCGCGGCGCCGAACTGATCTCCGTCATCGCCCAGGAACGCCTCGCCGAGGTCGACCGCTCCCTGGCCCGGCGCGTGGCCGCCTATCGCGGCGGCTATCTCCCCGAGGAACGCCGCGCCCTGGAACAGGCCCTGCACTCCGGCGAACTCCTCGGCCTCGCCGCCACCACCGCCCTCGAACTCGGCATCGACGTCTCCGGCCTGGACGCCGTCCTCATCGCCGGCTACCCCGGCACCCGCGCCTCCCTGTGGCAGCAGGCGGGCCGCGCCGGACGCTCCGGCCAGGGCGCGCTCGCGGTGCTCATCGCCCGCGACGACCCGCTGGACACCTATCTCGTCCACCACCCCGAGGCCGTCTTCGACCGGCCCGTCGAGTCGACCGTCCTCGACCCCGACAATCCGTACGTCCTCGCGCCCCACCTCTGCGCCGCCGCCGCGGAACTCCCGCTCACCGACGACGACTTCAAGCTCTTCGGCCCGGCCACCGAGGAACTGCTCCCCCAGCTCGAGGCCGCGAAGCTGCTGCGCCGGCGCACGAAGGCCTGGCACTGGACCCGTCGTGAGCGGGCCGCCGACCTCGCGGACATCCGCGGCGAGGGCGGCAGGCCCGTACAGGTCGTCGAGGAGGGCACCGGCAGGCTGCTCGGCACCGTCGACGCCTCCGCCGCGCACTCGACCGTCCACGAGGGCGCCGTCCACCTCCACCAGGGCCGCACGTATCTCGTCCGCCGCCTGGACCTCGACGACTCCGTCGCCCTCGTCGAGGAGGCCGTCCCGCCGTACTCGACCACTGCCCGCGACACCACCGCCATCTCCGTCCTCGAGACCGACACCGAGATCCCCTGGGGCCCCGGCCGCCTCTGCTACGGCTCCGTCGAGGTCACCAACCAGGTCGTCTCCTTCCTGCGCCGCAAGCTCATCACCGGCGAAGTGCTCGGCGAGACCAAGCTGGACCTGCCGCCCCGCACCCTGCGCACCCGCGCGGTCTGGTGGACGGTCACCGAGGACCAGCTCGACGCCGCCCGCATCAACCCTGAGATCCTCGGCGGCGCCCTGCACGCCGCCGAACACGCCTCCATCGGCATGCTGCCCCTCTTCGCCACCTGCGACCGCTGGGACATCGGCGGTGTCTCGGTGCCCCTGCACCCGGACACGTTGCTGCCGACGGTCTTCGTGTACGACGGCCACCCCGGCGGCGCCGGATTCGCCGAGCGCGCCTTCCACACCGCCCGCCCCTGGCTCACCGCGACCCTGGAGGCCATCGCCTCCTGCGAGTGCGACGCCGGCTGCCCCTCCTGCGTCCAGTCCCCCAAGTGCGGCAACGGCAACGACCCACTGCACAAGCGCGGCGCGGTACGCCTCCTCACCACCCTCCTGAAGGACGCCCCTACGGGCTGAGGCATCCTCGCCGGGGGCGTTGACCGAAGCCGTGGGCGGCCTGGCCCAACCGGTCGGCCCCACAGGCCCTGTGGCCCCCGGGGATCCCATTGCCTCCGAAGCCTCCGAATGTTCCGCGGACCCCGCAGACCCCGCAGACCTCTCGGACCCCGCGGACTCTGCAGACCCCGAAGGCACCACGGGCTCCGCCGGCCTGGTTGACCTCGTCAGCCCTGCGGATCCCGTGGACCCCGCTGACCCTGCCGACTCCGTTGGCCCCACAGAACCCGTTGGCCTCACAGAACCCACTGACCCCGCTGACCCCGCTGGCCCTGCAGGACCCGCTGGCCCTGTAGGACCCGCAGGACCCGCAGGACCCGCAGGACCCGCAGGACCCGCAGGACCCGCCCGCGATCTAACCTCCGTCGTGAACGGCCCGACCTCCACCGCAGCCGTGACCTCCGACACCTCCCCCACCACCTCGCACCGCACCATCCGCGTACCCTGCGCCCGCGCCACCCGGTCGGCCCGGGCGCACGCCCCCGCACGGCCCTCCGTCCAGTGGTCCGCCGCCGCCAGCGCCGCCAGGTCGGCCGCGCCGCCCGCCCGATGGCGAGCCACCGTCACCTGCCCCATCGCCAGCACGGCCCCGGTGATCGCGCACAGCACGGCCATCGCCACCACAGCCCAGACCGTCGCCGCGCCCCGATCGGCCTGCGCCTCGGGCCCACGCACACCTCCGCGCCCCGGCCCAGCCCTCGCGCCGTCCCCCCGACCGCTTCTCACGTCCCCACCCCCACCGTCTCCTCCGCCATCGCCACGGCCTCCGCTCGCAGCCGCAACCCGAGCCCCAGCGCCCTCGGGCCCGGCGACCGCGCCACGACCTCCACCCGGACCAGGTCGCCGTCCCGGCTCACCGCCACACTCGCGCCGCGCGGGGCCGCCTGCCGGGCCGCCGCGACCGCGGTGCCCCGCGGGTCCTGGCGGGCCATGGCGCGGGCCCCCGCCCGGGCCGCGTCCACGCACTGGATCTGCGCGGACGCGGCCAGCAGGGCCCACACGAGCGCCATCGTGAAGAGCACCAGCGTCGGCAGCACCACGGCTGCCTCCGCCGTCACGTACCCGCCGTCACGCCGGGCGCGGCGCCCCTCAGAACTGGACATCCAGCGCCCCCTCCACCACCGCCTGCAGAGCCGCCTTGACCGGGCCGCTCGTCACGACCTTGTAGAGCAGCCCGGCGAACGCGACCGTCGCGATGATCCCCATCGCGTACTCCGAGGTCACCATTCCGACATCCCTCGCGACCCCGGGCATCCGACGCGCCGCCCACCCCCGGGGCACCGTCCACCCCCGGGGCGCGAGCCGCCCCGTACGCCCTGTCCGACCCGGACGCTCCCACCGCATCCATCGCGCCATCCGCGCCACGTACAGCCGAGCGCGCGCACGCACCTGTCCCCTCATGCCAACCCCCATGGAATTTCCGTCAGTTGTTCAGTGCTCGTGTTCAGTGATTCCGTGCTTGAAGTTGCTTGAAATTGCTTGGTCAAGGTCGGTACCCCGGGGCACGAACAGGCCGGCCCCCGCACCCCGCGATGTCCTGCCGGCCGTACGACATTTCGCCCAGCCATCCGCATGTCCCGGAGACCTGCCGCTGCCCACCGCGGCCGCCCCCGCCGGGCAGGCCACCTCACACCCCGCCCATCAGGCCCCCGGCCAGCCCGATCACCACCGGCAGCACCCCGACCGCGATGAACGCGGGCAGAAAGCACAGCCCCACCGGTGCCGTCATCAGGACCGCGGCACGCCGGGCCCGGGCTGTCGCCGTGCGCCCCTGTTCGGCACGGCAGTCCGCGGCGATGCGGGCGACGGGTCCCGCCGCGGGGGCGCCGGACTCGGCGGTCTGTTCGAGGAGGCGGGCCAGTCCTCCGGCACCCGGTATCTCGCCGACCTGCCGCCACGCGTCCGCCGGTGCGCCGCCGAGCCGCACCTGCGCCGCGCCCCACGCGAGCCGGTCCCCCACGGGACCGCCCAAGGACTCGCCCACGGCCTGCGCCGCCACGACAGGCCCGGCCCCTGCGGCCACGCAGGCCGCCAACAAATCTGCCGCGAGCGGTAGTTGCTCTGCAGCTCGGGCAGCATCGACCTCCGCCTCCCGGTCACCGCCGAGCCGCATTCGCCACACGCAGCACCCGACGATCACGCCGACCACGCATCCCGCGACCCCGCCGACGAACGCCCACCCGGCACCCGCCACGGCGGCGACCGTGAGCCACCTCCGCGCAAGCTCCCGCCGCCCGGTCAGCGCACCATCCCACCGCCCGAGCCACCCCCGCTCCCCGGGCTCCCCGGGCCCGCTGCCGCGCCCCAGTCCCCACAACCGCCCCGGCCGACCCCCGGCACCCAGCACGGCCAAGACCCGCCGCCCCGCGACACGTTCACGCCGTGCCGCCGCCACCGTCAGCACCAGCCACACCAGAGCCGTCACCGACCACACGACAACCCCCAGCCTGTGGAAAACCCCGGCGTCACCGAACAGGCCCGGCACTCCGGACGAGCCCGAGGGGCTGGACAGGCCCGATGAGCCGGACACGCCCGACGGGCCGGACAGACCCGGCAAGCGGCTGAACTCGCCCCTCATCGCCCCTCCGCCTTCCGCATGATCCGCAGCGCCCACCACACGCCCGCGCCCTCCAGCACTCCGCCCACGAGCAGGCAGCCGAGACCCGCTCCGGTGTGGAACAGCACCCGCAGCGGGTCGGCCCCGAGAGAGACGCCCATCAGCAGGCCGAGGACGGGAAGTCCGGCGAGCATCAAGGCCGTCGACCGGGCGCCCGCCAACTGCGCGCGCAGGTCGGCCCGTTGGTCCCGCTCCGCGCGGAGCGCCGCTTCGAGGCGGTCCAGGCCCGCCGCGAGACCGGCGCCCCGGTCCACCGCGACCCGCCAGCACGCCGTGAGCCCGAGGAGACCTTCGGCACCCGGATCGCGGGCCGCCTCCCGCAGCGCGGCGGGCACGTCCCCACCGAACCGCGCCGCCGCGAGCACCCCGGTCCGCGCCCCGCCGAGCCCCCGGCCGGTCCCCTCACCGGCCTCCGCGGCCGTACGCAGCGCCTGCCCGGGCTGCCGCCCCGCCCGCACCTCACCGGCGAACGCCCCGCACAGCGCGATGACCGCGTCGGCCCGCCGCTCCCGCTCCTGGCGCGCCTCCCGGGCCCGTCGCACCCGGCCCGCGAGGGGCATGCCGACCGCCCCCGCGAGGAGGGGCAGGAAGGAGTCCCCCAGCAGCCCTACGGCCGCCCCGGCCACCAGGACCCAGACCTCGTACCCCAGGCGCCCACGCGCCCACGTGAGCCCCCGCTGCCACCTGGGCGTCTTCGCCGGGCCGCCCACCGCGAGCAGTGCCCGAGCCCGCCGCAGCCCCCGAGTGGCCCGAGCCCGCCCGCCGAGCAGCCACACCGAGCCGCCCGCGCACAGGGCGGCACCGCACACCGCCGCCGCGCTCATGCCCCCTCACCCCGAGAGACCCAATCAACCCGGTCGCCCTGGTCGCTCCGGTCACCCCGGCCCCCGAGCAATGCGCTCAGCCGCGGCCAGCCGCGCTCCTTGACGAAGCCCCGCTCGCCCCAGCGCAGCGCGGGCACCGTCGCCACCAGGCCCGAAGCGCCGCGCTCCAGCACCTGCACCTCGGCGATCCGGCGCCGCCCCGCCCGGTCGCGGGCGAGGTGGAGGACCACCGACAGGGCGGCCGCGAGCTGGCTGTGCAGCGCGGCCCGGTCGAGCCCGGCGGCCGTGCCCAGCGCCTCCAGACGGGCCGGTACGTCCGCGGCGGCGTTGGCGTGCACCGTGCAACAGCCGCCCTCGTGGCCCGTGTTCAGAGCGGCCAGCAGGTGCACCACCTCGGCGCCCCGCACCTCGCCCACCACCAGCCGGTCGGGGCGCATCCGCAGTGCCTGGCGCACCAGGTCGTCCAGGCCGACGAAGCCCACTCCCTCCTGGTTCGCCGGCCTGGCCTCCAGGCGCACCACGTGCGGGTGCTCGGGGCGCAGTTCGGCGGAGTCCTCGGCGAGGACGATGCGCTCTCCCGGCCCGACCAGGCCGAGCAGGGTGCTCAGGAGCGTCGTCTTGCCGCTGCCCGTTCCGCCGCTGATGAGGTAAGAGAGGCGGGCGTCGAGCAGCCTGCGCAGCACCCGCTCGCCGCCGGGCGGAACCGTGCCCGCCGCGACCAGCTCCGCGAGCGTGAAGGCGCGTGGCCGCACGACCCGGAGCGACAGATACGCGGAGCCGACGGCGACCGGCGGCAGTACCGCGTGCAGGCGGGTGCCGTCCGGCAGCCGGGCGTCCACCCAGGGCCGCGCGTCGTCCAAGCGCCGGCCGGCCACGGCCGCGAGCCGCTGGGCGAGGCGCCGCACGGCCGCCGCGTCCCGGAAGGAGACGTCCGTGAGTTCCAGGCCGCCGCCGCGGTCCACCCAGACGCGGTCCGGCGCGGACACCAGCACGTCGGTCACCGACGGGTCGGCGAGCAGCGGCTCCAGCGGGCCCGCGCCCACCAGTTCCGAGCGCAACTGCTCGGCCGCGCCGAGGATTTCGGTGTCCCCCAGGACCCGGCCCTGTGCCCGCAGTGCCTCGGCGACCCGCGCCGGGGTGGGCTCGGTGCCGTTGGCCGCGAGCCACTGCCGCACTCCGTCGAGCATCCGGGCGCCCACGACCGCGCTCATACGCCCCCTCCGGCCTCGGCGGGAAGCCGCTCCCAGAAGGCCCCGCAGAACCGGGCGAGGGGCCCGCGCGTCGTGCCGCCGGGCGGCCGTCCGCCGCTCTGTGCCGTCAGGAGGCCGTGCTCCCAGGGCAGTTCGCCGACGAGAGGGAGGCCGAGCAGCCGTGCCACCTCGTCCGCGTCCAGCCTGTCGCCGCCCGACGCGCCGGGTCCGGGAGTGGCCACGACCCGCAGGTCGCGCAGCACCATGCTCACCGCGGACGCCACCCGCCGGGCTCCGGCGACCGCGCGCAGCTCCGCCGGCACGACGAGCAGGCCGACGTCGAGCTGTGCGAGGGCCTCCGCCACCGCTTCGTCGACCCGGCGCGGCAAGTCCACGATCACGACGCCGCCGCGCCTGCGGGCGGCGGCGAGGACGGCCCGCACGGCCTCCGGCGCGACGGCCGGAGTGTCGCCGCGGTCCCAGCTCAGGACGTGCAGGTCGTGCAGCGCGGGCAGGGACTCCTCCAGGGCGCCGCCGCCGACGCGGCCCCGCGACTGCGCGAAGGCGGGCCAGCGCAGCCCTTCGGCGGCCTCTCCGCCGAGCAGCACGTCGAGCCCGCCGCCCAACGGGTCGGCGTCGACCAGCATGGTGCGCCGCTCGGCGCGCGCCGCCGTGACGGCCAGGGCGCAGGCCAGGGTGGAGGCCCCGGCGCCGCCGCGGCCTCCGATGACGCCGACGGTGAGCGCGGGCCGCCCCACGCCCTCGGCGACGTCGGCGATGCGGTCCACGAGCCACTGCTCGCCGTCCGGCAGCATCAGCACGTCGTCCGCGCCGATCTCCACGGCCCGCCGCCAGACGCCCGAATCATCCTGATCCCGCCCCACGAGCACGACTCCGCGCCGCCGTGCGGCCCCGCGCACCCGGTCCGCCGCGTCGTCCCCGACCAGGACGAGCGGGGCGGCCTCCCATCCCCCGCCGCGCTCCGGCACGCCGTGGTGCACCTCTGGGCGCGCCCCCGCCGCGGCGCACAGCCGCAGCAGGTCGTCCAGCAGATCCACGTCCTCCGTGACGATCAATGGTCCGCCGGCGTGTCCCTCGGACGGCGGCGGCGTGTCGCACGCAATGACTCCAGCCACGATCTTTGCCCCCCTCTCGCTGCAAGTCCTTCGAATGCGCGCCTGTGCGCATCCGGATCCGCCTACGCGAAGACCGGCCAATGGAATCCGGCCATGAACTTCACGAGCGGAATCAAGCGTGCTGCGATCCCGGAAATCGTGTGGATCTTGGTGAATAACTGTGGAGAAGGCGCTGGCTGTGAATATCTCCTTCACCCATACCGGTGACGCCTCGAACGACTTCCACAGCGCAGCCCCACGCTTACGCACAGTGACGGATCTTGGACGCGCGGCATCGGCGCCGTTCGGGCAAACGAAAGGCCCCGGCGATCAGACAAGATCAGGAATGAGAGGAGAAAACCCACCCGGACATGCGACGACCCCCGCCGGGGGGGAGAGCGGGGGTCGTCCCCTCGGTCCGACTCGGGGGGGGAGGAGCCAGACCGGGTTAGCACGGTCGCGAACGATCCGTGACTTCCATGGTGTACCCGAGAGCCTTCTCAGGCAAACCCACGCGCCTCAGCTTACGCCGAATGGTGGGCGCCTATGCTCAGGCTCGTGGAAAACCACTCCTTGCCCCGCACAGCCGCGTTCTTTGACCTGGACAAGACGGTCATTGCGAAGTCGAGCACTCTGACGTTCAGCAAGTCGTTCTACCAAGGCGGGCTGATCAACCGCAGGGCGGTGCTGCGGACCGCCTATGCCCAGTTCGTGTTCCTCGCTGGCGGCGCCGATCACGATCAGATGGAGCGGATGCGCTCGTACCTGTCCTCGCTGTGCCGCGGCTGGAACGTGGAGCAGGTCAAGGAGATCGTCGCGGAGACGCTGCACGACCTGATCGACCCGATCATCTACGACGAGGCGGCCTCCCTCATCGAGGAGCACCACACCGCAGGACGCGACGTCGTCATCGTCTCCACCTCGGGTGCCGAGGTGGTCGAGCCGATCGGTGAACTCCTCGGCGCGGACCGGGTGGTGGCCACGCGCATGGTCGTCGGCGACGACGGCTGCTTCACGGGCGAGGTGGAGTACTACGCGTACGGACCCACCAAGGCGGAGGCCGTGCGGGAGCTCGCCGAGTCGGAGGGGTACGACCTGGAGCGCTGTTTCGCCTACAGCGACTCGGTCACGGACGTGCCGATGCTCGAGTCCGTCGGCCACCCCTATGCCGTCAATCCGGACCGGGCGCTGCGCCGCGAGGCCCTCGCGCGCGGGTGGCCGATTCTCGACTTCCACCGCCCGGTGCGGCTCAAGCAGCGGCTGCCCGCGCCACCCCGTCCGGCGCTCGTCGCAGTGGCCGCGGTCGGCGCCGCGGCGGCCACCGCGGGCCTCGTCTGGTTCGCCAGCCGCCGACGCGCGGCCGCCGGCTGACCTCCTGGAGACCGCGACCGGGCCTCCAGGGGACGGTGACTGACCGGCATCCAGGAGGCGGCCGGAAACCCTTGTCCGATTCACCCTTGTTTGAACCTAAAAGTAAAGAAGTGCAGCCAGGGCTTCCGCTTACCCCAGGACAGGAGTACAAAGGAGTCAACGGCCCGCGAGACCAAGGACATCCGAGAGGATTACCTTTAACCGCAATGATTGGCCCCACGGACCGAAGCATGAACATCGAGCACCCACGCGACGTCGACCCGTCGATTACGGGCCAGCCGCACCAGGTGACGGGCAAAGTCCCGACCTGATGGGCAAATATTCGAGGACGCTTGGTAACCCGGTGAACATGCCAGCGGCGGTACGAATTCTCGTACCGCCGCAACCCTGTTCAGGGCCCGCCACTCAGGCGGCACCCCCGCCCCGGGCCCTCACGCCGCGCCGCGCTGAAGCGCCTCGCACACCGCCGTCGACTCCCTGACGCCCAGCTCAACCGCCTTGCCGCAGTGGGCGATCCAGGCGGCCATGCCCTCCGGCGTGCCGGACGCGTACGCCTCCAAGGCACCCGCGTAGGCCGCGCGCCCCAGTTCCGCGTGGCCCGCCTCGGCCGGGCAGATGGACTTCGGGTCGAGACCGCTGCCCACCAGGACGATGCGCTCCGCCGCGCGTGCCACCAGGCCGTTGTGCGAGCCGAAGGGGCGCAGGGCCGCCAGCTCGCCGTGCACCACGGCCGCCGTCACCAGGGCCGGTGCCGAGCTCCCCGCGATGACGAGCTGCGCGAGCCCTTCGAGGCGGCCCGCCACCTCCTTCGCGTCCGGCAACTCCAGCTCGATCAGCGGCTCTTCGACCGGCTCACCCGCGAGTCGCGGGCGGCCCGCGGCCTCGTCGGCGTCGGCCGCGGCGACCAGGTGCAGGCGCGCCAGGACCCGCAGCGGCGACTGCCGCCAGATGCTCAGGAGCTGCCCCGCCTCGGCGGTCAGCCGCAGCGCGGCGCCCATCACGCGGGCGTCGCCCTCGCCGCCGAAGTCGCTGCGCCTGCGGACCTCCTCCAGAGCCCACTCGGCGCCGGACAGCGCCGCGGACCCCCGCGCGCCGCGCAGCGCAGCCTCGGCGGTGACCTCATTGCTGCGGCGCCGCATGACCCGGTGGCCGTAGACCCGGTCGACGGCCTTGCGCACGGAGTCCACGGAGTCGGGGACGCCGGGCAGCGCGCCCAGGGCCACCAGCGGATCGGCATTCGTACTCATGAGTACGACCCTACGCACCACCGGCTCACCCGCCACGAAGGAGTGGTCTTCTTCACGCGAACCGGCGCTCTCTTCTCCCGAACGGCGCCCGGCGGAAGAGGGCGCGGCTACGCTACATGAACATGAAGATCGCTTTCGTCGGGAAGGGCGGCAGCGGCAAGACCACGCTGTCCTCGCTCTTCATCCGTCACCTCGCCGCCACCGGCGCCCCGGTCATCGCCGTGGACGCCGACATCAACCAGCACCTGGGCGCCGCGCTCGGCCTCGACGAGGAGCAGGCCGCCGAACTGCCGGCGATGGGCGGGCGGCTGCCGCTGATCAAGGACTATCTGCGCGGCACCAACCCGCGCATCGCCGGCTCCGATTCGATGATCAAGACGACTCCGCCCGGCGAGGGCTCGCGGCTGCTGCGGGTCTGCGAGGACAACCCGGTGTACGAGACGTGTGCGCGGGCCGTGGAACTCGACGGCGGCGCCGTCCGTTTGATGGTCACCGGGCAGTTCACCGAAGCCGACCTCGGTGTCTCCTGCTACCACTCGAAGACGGGAGCGGTCGAACTGCTCCTGAACCACCTGGTCGACGGCCGCGACGAGTACGCGGTGGTCGACATGACCGCGGGCTCGGACTCCTTCGCCTCCGGGATGTTTACCCGCTTCGACATGACGTTCCTCGTCGCCGAGCCGACCCGGAAGGGGGTCTCCGTCTATCGCCAGTACAAGGAATACGCACGCGACTTCGGCGTCGCCCTCAAGGTCGTGGGCAACAAGGTGCAGGGCCAGGACGACATCGACTTCCTGCGCGAGCAGGTCGGCGACGACCTCCTGGTGACCGTCGGGCACTCCGACTGGGTGCGCTCCATGGAGAAGGGCCGTCCGCCCCGGTTCGCACTCCTGGAGGAGGGCAACCACCTCGCCCTGAAGACGCTCCAGGACGCGGCCGACGCCACGTACGACAGCCGCGACTGGGAGCGGTACACCCACCAGATGGTCCACTTCCACCTGAAGAACGCGCGGAGCTGGGGCAGCGAGCGGACCGGGGTCGACCTGGCCGCCCAGGTCGACCCCGACTTCGTCCTGCGTGAGTGCCCGGCCGCCGCTACGGCCTGATCACCGCTACGGCTTGATCACCGCTTGGCCGGCTCCGCGCCCGGGACTCCCTTGGGCGCCGGGGCGGGCCTGGCGGACAGGTAGGGGCGCCAGCCCTCCTTCGGGGCCTTGCCGACGCCGAGCCGGGTCAGCCTGTCCAGGACCTGCGGGTCCTGCGCGTCCAGCCAGTCGGCGAGTTGCCGGAAGGACACGCAGCGCACCTCGCGCTTGGTGCAGACGCGCTCGATGGTCTCCTCGATGGCGCGCATGTACGTGCCGCCGTTCCACGACTCGAAGTGGTTGCCGATGATCAGCGGGGCGCGGTTGCCGTCGTAGGCGCGCGCGAAGCCGCGGAGCAGGCCGTCACGCATCTGGTCGCCCCAGTACTCGTGCTGGTCCGGGTCGCCCTGAGAGGTCGAACCGGACTGGTTCACCATGAAGTTGTAGTCCATGGTGAGCGTCTCGAAGCCGCGGCCCGGGACCGGCACGAGCTGCATCGACAGGTCCCACAGGCCCTCCTTCTTCTTGGGCCAGAGCTGGTTGTTCACGCCGCTGGTGTCGTAGCGGAAGCCGAGTTCGCGGGCCGCGCGCATGAAGTTGGTGCGGCCTTCGAGGCAGGGGGTGCGGGCGCCGATGAGTTCCCGGTCGTAGTCGAAGGGCAGCGGGGCTGCCTTCTTCAGACCGGTGTTGGTCTTCCAGGCCTTCACGAAGGACTTGGCCTGGCCGATCTCGCTCTTCCAGTCCTCGACCGACCACTCGCCGACGCCCCGGCCCGTGCCGCAGAAGTGGCCGTTGAAGTGGGTGCCGATCTCGTTGCCCTCGAGCCAGGCGCCGCGGAGCTGGTCCACGGTGTCCTTGATTCCGGCGCGGTCGTTGAAGCCGATGTCCGAGCTGCCTTCGAGATGCTGCGGCGGCTTGTAGAGCCTCCGCTTCTCCTCGGGAAGCATGTAAACGCCGCTGAGGAAGTACGTCATCGTGGCGTCGTTGCGCTTGGCGACCTTGCGGAAGTGCGAGAACAGCTTCTGGCCGTCCTCGCCCGCGCCGTCCCAGGAGAACACCACGAACTGCGGGGGCTTCTGGCCCGGTCTGAGGCGCTCGGGCCTGGGCAGCAGCGGCTGTTGACCGGTGAACGCGGTCGAGCCGTCCCCGATCATGCGCACCGCGGCCTTGGGCGCCGGAGCACCGGCCGGCTTCTTCGCCCCGTGCGCGCCCCCCTTGGCGCCCGGCGAGTCGTCGGCGCACCCGGCCAGGGCCGCCGTGCAGACCATGAGTGCGGCAAGGCCCGCGGCCGTCCGCCGCGCCCCCGCCCCAGTCCTTGGGTTGGCGGCCATCTTCCGCCCACCTTCTTCCGTTGCAAGTCGGGACAGAACGGCAGCAACTTCGCATGGCGGCGCGGGGGACGTATTACGACAAGCCGATAAGCATTTTTATTCACTCATTGAGGTGATCAGATACCCCATTTGCCCGGAAGGTCCAGACGCGAGCTTTACTCAGCATTACGATCCATTTACCGAGAGTTGATATATCCCGCCGCTGCAACGCCGTGACCCACGGCCGCGACCCGCCCTCCGGTGCCTGCCGGAGGACCCCTTGTTCCGCGACCGCGCCGCCCCGGAGGAGACGGGAACCATGACTGCCTGCGTCCGTACCAGCGACACCGAATCGGCTCACGGCCCACGCGCCCAGCAGCCCCACGCGCCACCGCCGCGCAAGAGGTTCCGCATCGCCGGCGCCGACGTGTCCGCGTCCGTCGCCGTCTTCCTGATCGCCCTGCCGCTGTCCCTGGGCATCGCCCTCGCCACCGGCGCCCCGCTCCAGGCGGGCCTGGTCGCCGCCGCCGTCGGCGGGCTCGTCGCCGGCCGACTGGGCGGCGCCCCGCTCCAGGTCAGCGGCCCCGCCGCCGGCCTCACGGTCGTCACCGCCGACCTCATCCAGCGGTACGGATGGCGGACCACCTGCGCCATCACCGTCCTCGCAGGCCTCGCCCAAGTGGGCCTCGGCTGCCTGCGGGTGGCGCGCACGGCGCTCGCCGTCAGCCCGGCCGTCGTACACGGCATGCTCGCCGGAATCGGCGTCACCATCGCCGTCGCCCAACTGCACATCGTGCTGGGCGGCACCCCGCAGAGCTCCGTGACCGCCAACCTCGGCGCGCTTCCCGCCCAGTTGGCCGACCTGCACCCGGCCGCGCTGTCGATCAGCCTCCTGACACTCCTCGCCCTGGTCCTGTGGCCGCGGCTGCCCGGGTGGGCCGGGCGCGTCGCCCGGACCGTTCCCGCGCCCCTGGTGGCGGTGACGGCGGCCACCGCGCTCGCCGGCTTCGCCCATCTGCGCCTGGACAAGGTCGAGTTGCCCTCGTGGCGCAGCCACGCCCTCGTGGGTCTGCCCGAGGGGCCCGTGCTCGGGCTCGTCGCGGCCGTGCTCACCGTCACCTTGGTGTGCGGCGTGCAGTCGCTCCTCGGCGCGGTCGCCATCGACAAGCTCAGCGGCGCCCGCCCGGGGGCCGCGCCGGGTGTCGGCCGCTCCGACCTCGACCGCGAGCTGCGCGGCCAGGGCGCCGCGAACATCGTGTCCGGGGCGCTCGGCGGACTGCCGATCGCCGGGGTCGCGGTGCGCAGCGTGGCCAATGTCCGCGCCGGAGCCGTGAGCCGGAACTCCACGATGCTGCACGGCGTTTGGGTAGTAGTGGCCGCCCTGCTGCTCGTGCCCGTCCTCGAGCTGATCCCGCTGGCCGCGCTCGCCGCCCTCGTCATGGCCATCGGCATCCAGATGGTCAGCCTCAACCACATCCGCAGCGTCACCCGCCACCGCGAGATCCTCGTCTACGTCGTCACCACCCTCGGCGTGGCCGTGCTCGGGGTCCTGGAAGGCGTGGCCACCGGCGTCGCCGTCGCCGTGGCCGTCGCCCTGCACCGCCTCGCCCGCACCCGCATCACCTGCGAGGAGGACTCGGAGGGCGTCCACCACGTTCATGTGCGCGGGCAGTTGACGTTCCTCGCGGTGCCCCGGCTCAGCCGCTGCCTGCACCACATCCCCCAGCGGGCGCACGCGGTCGTGGAGCTGGACGGCTCCTTCATGGACCACGCGGCGTACGAGACGCTGAACAGCTGGCTGGACTCGCATGCCGCGCACGGCGGCAGCGCCGAGGTCACCGGCCGCGGCGGGCAGCGCATCACGGAGCCCGCGGCCACGGCGCACTGCGGCTGCCGCCCCTGGACGCCGTGGCGCAACCACCAGTGCGACACCCCCCAGGAGGCCCCGCGGGCGGACGGCCGCGAGCAGCACCAACTGGCCAAGGGCATCAGCGCGTTCCAGCAGCACACGGCGCCGCGCGTGCGCGGTGAGCTGGCCCGGCTCGCCCGCGAGGGACAGCAGCCCGTGCAGCTCTTCCTGACGTGCGCCGACTCCCGCGTCGTCACGTCGATGATCACGTCCAGCGGTCCGGGCGACCTCTTCGTCGTGCGCAACGTGGGCAATCTCGTGCCGCTGCCCGGCGCCGAGAGCGGCGACGACTCGGTGGCGGCCGCGATCGAGTACGCGGTGGACGTCCTCCAGGTCAAGTCCATCACCGTGTGCGGGCATTCGGGCTGCGGAGCCATGCAGGCGCTGCTCACCACGCCGACGACCGGGGCGCCGACCCCCCTCAAGCGGTGGCTGCGGCACGCGCTGCCCAGCCTGGAGCGGACGGTCGGGCAGGGCCTCGTGGGGACAGAGGGAGAAAGAGAGGGAGAAGGGGACGCCTCCGGCCCGGCAGGGGTCGGCACCTCAAGCGCCTCAAGCGCCTCAGGCACGACAAGCACACCCCGCATCGCGGGCCGCGCCCCCGTCGACGTGGTCGAGCAGCTCTGTCTCACCAACGTCGTGCAGCAGTTGGAGCACCTGAGGGCCCACGAGGCGGTGGCAAGGCGGCTCGCCGAGGGCACCATCGAGCTGCACGGAATGTACTTCCACGTGGGCGAGGCGCAGGCATATCTGCTGGCAGAGAGCACGGAAGGGGGTGCGGACGGGGGTGGGACGGCGACGGCTGGGCAGGCATCTGACGAGGTGTTCAGCCAGGTCACCCCCACCCGCCCGGTAGAGGTCTAAACCAATTCCTAGAAGCCCTTGTCACCGGGGCCGGGTGTCTGATGAGCTGTGGCCGGGGACACAACGGACACCCTGGGAAAGGGACATGTCGTGAGTAACGAAAGCCTGGCCAACCTGCTTCGTGAGGAGCGCAGGTTCGCGCCACCGGCCGAGCTGGCGGCGCACGCCAATGTCACGGCGGAGGCGTATGAGCAGGCCAAGGCTGACAGGCTCGGCTTCTGGGCCGAGCAGGCCCGCCGGCTGACCTGGGCCACCGAACCGACCGAGACGCTCGACTGGTCGAACCCGCCGTTCGCGAAGTGGTTCAAGGACGGCAAGCTCAACGTCGCGTACAACTGCGTCGACCGCCATGTCGAGGCGGGCAACGGCGACCGCGTGGCCATCCACTTCGAGGGTGAGCCCGGCGACAGCCGGGCCATCACCTACGCCGAGCTGAAGGACGAGGTCAGCCGCGCGGCCAACGCCCTGACCGAGCTGGGGATCACCGCGGGCGACCGGGTCGCCGTGTATCTGCCGATGATCCCCGAGGCGGTCGTGGCGATGCTGGCGTGCGCCCGCATCGGCGCCGCGCACTCGGTGGTCTTCGGCGGATTCTCGGCGGACGCCATCGCCGCGCGCATCCAGGACGCCGACGCCAAGCTCGTCATCACCGCCGACGGCGGCTACCGCCGGGGCAAGCCGTCCGCGCTGAAGCCCGCGGTCGACGAGGCCGTCGGCCGCGTACAGGGTGTCGAGAAGGTGCTCGTCGTCCAGCGCACCAAGCAGGACGTGGCCTGGACCGAGGGCCGTGACGTGTGGTGGCACGACGTCGTCGGCAAGCAGTCCGCCGAGCACACACCCGAGGCGTTCGAGGCCGAGCAGCCGCTGTTCATCCTCTACACCTCGGGGACGACGGGGAAGCCGAAGGGCATCCTGCACACGTCCGGCGGCTATCTGACGCAGGCGTCGTACACCCACCACGCGGTCTTCGACCTCAAGCCGGAGTCCGACGTCTACTGGTGCACGGCCGACATCGGCTGGGTCACCGGCCACTCGTACATCACGTACGGACCGCTGTCGAACGGCGCGACGCAGGTGATCTACGAGGGCACCCCGGACACCCCCCACCAGGGCCGGTTCTGGGAGATCGTGCAGAAGTACGGCGTCACGATCCTGTACACGGCGCCGACGGCGATCCGTACGTTCATGAAGTGGGGCGACGACATCCCCGCCAAGTTCGACCTCAGCAGCCTGCGGGTGCTCGGGTCGGTCGGCGAGCCGATCAACCCCGAGGCGTGGATCTGGTACCGCAAGCACATCGGTGCCGACAAGTGCCCGATCGTGGACACCTGGTGGCAGACCGAGACCGGCGCCATGATGATCTCGCCGCTGCCCGGCGTGACCGAGACCAAGCCCGGCTCCGCGCAGCGGGCGCTGCCCGGGATCGCGGCGACGGTCGTGGACGACGAGGCGCGCGAGGTGCCGGACGGCGGCGGTGGCTATCTCGTGCTCACCGAGCCGTGGCCGTCCATGCTGCGCACGATCTGGGGCGACGACCAGCGGTTCATCGACACGTACTGGTCCCGCTTCGAGGGCAAGTACTTCGCGGGTGACGGCGCGAAGAAGGACGACGACGGGGACATCTGGCTGCTCGGCCGGGTGGACGACGTCATGCTCGTCTCCGGGCACAACATCTCCACCACGGAGGTCGAGTCGGCGCTCGTGTCGCACCCGGCCGTGGCCGAGGCCGCGGTCGTCGGTGCCGCCGACGAGACCACCGGACAGGCCATCGTCGCCTTCGTGATCCTCCGGGGCACGGCGAACGCCGAGGACGAGGGGCTGGTCGCCGGGCTGCGCGACCACGTGGGCAAGACCCTCGGGCCCATCGCCAAGCCCAAGCGGGTGCTGCCCGTGGCGGAGCTGCCGAAGACCCGTTCCGGGAAGATCATGCGGCGGCTGCTGCGGGACGTGGCGGAGAACCGCCAGCTCGGTGACGTGACCACGCTCACGGACTCGTCCGTGATGGACCTGATCCAGTCCAAGCTCCCGGCCGCACCCAGCGAGGACTGACCCACTCAGAAGCACCACCGGAGCACCACCGGAGCACCGCTCCAGCACTCAAGAGGCACCCGGCGCCACCCGCGCCGGGTGCCTCTTTTGTGCTTACAGTGAATTTCGCCGGATAAGTCCAGGCGCACGGTTAGGTAAGCTAAGGATCAACGTCAACAACGCGACAAGAAATACCTAGGTGCGCCGGGAAGTCTGGTCGGCATGTGCTCAGCCCTGCCTACCGACCGGAGGTCGACTCTCGTGGCCGCGCCCGCCAGCAGCAACCGCAAGTTTCTCGGACGTCTCTCCCTGCCCGAGCGGAACTTCGTCGCGGAGGCGCTGCGGACCGAGACCGTCGGTGGCGTACTCCTCCTCATCGCCGCCATCACGGCGCTGATCTGGGCGAACACCCCGATCAAGGAGAGCTACGAGAGCGTCAGGGACTTCCACATCGGACCCGGCTCGCTCGGCCTCGACCTCTCCATACAGCACTGGGCGGCCGACGGGCTGCTCGCGGTCTTCTTCTTCGTCGCCGGTATCGAGCTCAAACGAGAGCTCGTCGCCGGCGATCTGCGTGAACCCAAGGCCGCCGCGCTGCCCGTGATCGCCGCGATCTGCGGCATGGCCGTGCCGGCGCTCGTCTACACGCTGGTGAACACCCTCGGCGGCGGCGCGACGGACGGCTGGGCCGTGCCGACCGCGACCGACATCGCCTTCGCGCTCGCGGTCCTCGCGGTCATCGGCACCTCGCTTCCGTCGGCGCTGCGCGCCTTCCTGCTGACGCTCGCCGTCGTCGACGACCTCTTCGCGATCATGATCATCGCGATCTTCTTCACCAGCGACCTGAACTTCGCGGCGCTCGGCGGCGCGGTCCTCGGCCTCGCGGTCTTCTGGCTGCTGCTGCGCAAGGGCGTACGCGGCTGGTACATCTACGTTCCGCTGGCCCTGGCCATCTGGGGGCTGATGTACAACAGCGGCGTCCACGCCACCATCGCCGGTGTCGCCATGGGCCTGATGCTGCGCTGCCACAAGGAGGAGGGCGAGCGGCACTCCCCCGGTGAGCACATCGAGCATCTCGTACGTCCCCTCTCGGCGGGGCTCGCCGTGCCGCTGTTCGCGCTGTTCAGCGCCGGTGTCGCCGTCTCCGGCGGGGCGGTCGGGGACGTCTTCACCAAGCCGGAGACGCTCGGCGTCGTACTCGGACTCGTGGTCGGCAAGGCCGTCGGCATCTTCGGCGGCACCTGGCTCGCGGCCCGCTTCACCAAGGCCGAGCTGAACGAGGACCTGGCCTGGCCGGATGTGTTCGCGGTGGCCTCGCTCGCCGGAATCGGCTTCACTGTCTCGCTGCTCATCGGGGAACTCGCGTTCAGCGAGGACCCGTTGCTCACCGACGAGATCAAGGCCGCCGTGCTGATCGGCTCGCTGATAGCGGCCGTTCTCTCCGGAGTCCTGCTGAAGATGCGCAACCGCAAGTACCGCGCGCTGTGGGAGGACGAGGAGCGCGACGAGGACCTCGACGGCATCCCCGACATCTACGAACAGGACAATCCGGACTACCACCTGCGTATGGCGGAGATCTACGACAAGAAGGCCGCCGAGCACCGCAGACTTGCTCAACTGTCAGCCGGATCGAGCGACAGGCACGATGGTCCGGCATGATCTGATCTGACCAGAACTTCCGCGCGCACAGCCGCCAAGGCCGTCCGCGCGGACAGGTCCGCGAGCAGGGAACGCGGACAGGTCCGCAGGCAGAGAAGAAGTCAGAGAAATGAGGAGCAAGCGATGAGCGCACCCGACGGTCCCGTCGGCACCGAACGCAGCCTCGGCCAGCTCGTCTCCGCGGCGAGCAAAGAGATGTCGGAGCTGGTGCACGATGAGATCGCGCTGGTCAAAGCCCAGCTGACGCAGGACGTCAAGCGCGGTGCGATCGGCAGTGCCGCGTTCATCGCGGCCACCGCCGTCCTCATCTTCTCGCTGCCGATGCTGAGCTTCGCCCTGGCCTACGGCATCCGCACCTGGAGCGGCTGGAACATGGCCATCTGCTTCGTGCTGTCGTTCGCGGCGAATGTCCTGGTGGCCGGACTTCTGGCGTGGATCGGCGTGGTCTACGCGAAGAAGGCCGCGAAGGGCAAGGGACCGCAGAAGGCCGCGGCCGCCGCCAAGGAGACCGCCGCCGTACTGGGCAACGTCAAGCCGCACCCGCGCGCCGTGGCCCCTGCGGGCGCCCTTGAGCTGGAGTCCGGTGAGCGGGCCGAGGCTGTGGCACGCTCGACTGCATGACGGACCAAGCCCCACCCACGGCCAGGCCCACGGCGGCGACTCCCGCGACCGTACGGATCGAGGGCCCCTGGACGCACCGGGACGTCGCCGCCAACGGCGCCCGCTTCCACATCGCGGAGCTGGGCGAGGGCCCGCTGGTGCTGCTCCTGCACGGCTTCCCGCAGTTCTGGTGGACGTGGCGGCACCAGCTCGTCGCGCTCGCCGACGCGGGCTTCCGCGCGGTGGCGATGGACCTGCGGGGCGTGGGCGGCAGCGACCGCACGCCCCGCGGCTACGACCCGGCGAACCTGGCCCTGGACATCACGGGTGTCGTACGTTCCCTCGGCGAGCCCGACGCCGCGCTCGTCGGGCACGACCTGGGCGGCTACCTGGCGTGGACGGCCGCCGTGATGCGGCCCAAGCTGGTGCGCCGCCTCGCCGTCTCCTCGATGCCGCACCCGCGGCGCTGGCGCGCGGCGATGCTGCGGGACCGCAAGCAGACGGCGGCCGGGTCGTACGTGTGGGGCTTCCAGCGGCCCTGGCTGCCCGAGCGGCAGCTCGTCGCGGACGACGGGGCCCTGGTGGGGCGGCTCGTGCGGGACTGGTCCGGGCCGAGCCTGCCGGACGACGAGGCCGTGGAGACGTACCGCCGCGCCATGTGCATCCCCTCGACGGCGCACTGCGCGATCGAGCCCTACCGCTGGATGGTGCGGTCCCTGGCGCGGCCCGACGGGATCCAGTTCAACCGGCGCATGAAGCGGCCGGTGCGGGTGCCGACGCTGCATCTGCACGGCTCCCTGGACCCGGTCCTGCGCACGCGCAGCGCGGCCGGCTCGGGCGAGTACGTCGAAGCGCCCTACCGCTGGCGGCTGTTCGACGGTCTCGGGCACTTCCCGCACGAGGAGGACCCGGTGGCGTTCTCCAACGAGTTGGTGTCCTGGCTCAAGGATCCCGAGCCGGACCGGTAGAACGTTCGTCACGGTTCGTCACCCCCGCAGGGAACTACTGTCCTACGAACGCCAATTGCCTGCCGCATAGGCCAATTGGGGCCCTTGGGCGCGGTTACCGACCTTGAGGCACGGGCACACGTCCGGGTATGGGCTGGACGCACGACTACAGTGACGTAGCACGCAAGCGCCGGACGGCCACCGTGGTGAACGGCCACGAGAGGGGCGGTCCGCACGATCCGGGACACCCCGGCCACGCGGCTTCCGCTCAGGCCATCGGCATCCCGCGCATCCTGCGCCGCAGGGCCCGCTGGATGTCCGCGCGGCTGCGGCACACCCGCGACTGACGCGCCGCGCCCCCGCAACTGACCCGCTCCGGGGCTCTCTAGAGCGCGCACCCCTGGCTGTCGACCTCCTGGTTGGCGGTGCGGCCGCGCTCGATGTCCTCGCGCACCTCGTCCGCGGTCAACGCGTACCCGGTGTCCGGGTCGTCGAGGGACTTGGCGAACACCACGCCGTAGACCTTGCCGTCCGGGGTGAGCAGCGGGCCGCCGGAGTTGCCCTGGCGGACCGTGGCGTACAGCGAGTACACATCGCGGCGGACCGTGCCCCGGTGGTAGATGTCCGGGCCGTTGGCCGTGATGCGGCCGCGCACGCGCGCGGAGCGCACGTCGTAGGGGCCGTCCTCGGGGAAGCCCGCCACGATCGCGCTGTTGCCGCTCTGCGCGTCGGTGGGGGTGAACTGCAGCGCGGGGGCGCGCAGGGTCGGTACGTCGAGCACGGCGATGTCGCGCTTCCAGTCGTAGAGCACGACCTTGGCGTCGTACTTCTCGGCCTCGCCCCCTATCTGCACCTTGGGCTCGTCGACGCCGCCGACCACGTGCGCGTTCGTCATGACGCGGCGCGGGGCGAACACGAAGCCGGTGCCTTCGAGGGCCTTGCCGCAACTGTGCGCGTCACCGCTGACCTTCACGATGGAGCGCTTGGCCTCGGCGGCGACCTTGCTGCCCGCGAGCTTGGGGTCCGGGGGCTGCACGTCCTTGATGGGCTCGTCCGAGAACGGGCTGAAGACCTGCGGGAAGCCGTTGCGCGCGAGGACGGAGGAGAAGTCCGTGAACCAGGTGTCGGCCTGGCCGGGCAGGGCGCGGTCGACGCCGAGCAGCACCTTGGAGTTGCGGACCTCCTTGCCGAGTGTCGGCAGTGTCGTGCCCGCGAGCAGGGAGCCGATCAGCCAGGCCACGAGCAGCATGGCGACGACGTTGACCAGGGCGCCGCCGGTGGCGTCCAGGGCTCTGGCGGGCTGCCAGGTGATGTACCTGCGCAGCTTGTTGCCGAGGTGGGTGGTGAAGGCCTGGCCGACCGAGGCGCAGACGATCACGACGACCACGGCGACGACGGCCGCGGTCGTGCTGACCTTGTCGCCCTTGTCGGTCAGGGCGTCCCAGATCACCGGCAGCAGATACACGGCGACGAGGCCGCCGCCGAGGAAGCCGATCACGGAGAGGATGCCGACGACGAAACCCTGGCGGTAGCCGACGATCGCGAACCACACGGCGGCGAGCAGCAGCAGGATGTCCAGCAGGTTCACGGATTCAGTCCTCGCCTCGCATCAGTCCCCGCCTCGCCTCGCCTCGTGATCGCCGTGGTCCCCGCAACCTTGTCATGAGCCCCAGTCGAGCGGGACCTGCCGGTCCCGGTCCCAAGGGAGCTCCCAGCCCGCGTAGTGCAGCAGTCTGTCGATCACGCCTGCGGTAAAACCCCAGACCAGGGCGGACTCGACGAGGAATGCGGCGCCCTTGTGCCCGCTCGGGTGGACCGTCGTCGCGCGATTCGCGGGGTCCGTGAGATCGGCCACGGGGACCGTGAAGACGCGGGCCGTCTCGGCCGGGTCGACCACGCCGACGGGGCTCGGCGCGCGCCACCAGCCGAGCACGGGCGTCACCACGAAGTCGCTCACGGGGATGAACAGGCTCGGCAGCACGCCGAAGAGCTGGACGCCGCTCGGGTCGAGGCCGGTCTCCTCCTCGGCCTCGCGCAGCGCGGCCCGCAGCGGGCCCTCCACGCGCGGGTCGCCGTCCTCCGGGTCGAGGGCGCCGCCGGGGAACGAGGGCTGGCCCGCGTGCGAGCGCAGGGAGCTCGCACGCTCCATGAGCAGCAGTTCGGGGCCGCGCTCGCCCTCGCCGAAGAGGATCAGGACCGCGGACTGGCGGCCCGCGCCGCTCTCCGGCGGCAGGAACCGGCTGAGCTGGTCCGGCCGGACGGTCTCGACGGCGCGCGTCACCGGGGCCAGCCACTCGGGCAGCCCCTCGGCGGTGAGCAGGCCCTGGGCGGTGAGGGCGTGGTGGCCGCCGCGGGGGGCGGGAGCGGCGCCATGGCCGTCGGGGGCGGGGGCGGGGGTGGCGCCATGGCCGTCGGGGGCGTGCTCGCGCCCGGTGCCGTCGCTCATGTTCGTGTCGCCCGTATGCGTCTCGGTTTCGCCTGTGTGCATGTCGCTCGCGTGCGTCATCGGCACCCCCGTCCGTCTCTGCACAACGCCCTCCGCACCGCGGATGGTTCCGCCGGCTCCGCTGGTTCCGCCCGCTCCTCCGGTCCCTCGTGCCCGTCGCCGCGCGGGCTCGCGTCCGGTCGCCGGATCACCCGGCGGCGCCAAGGGGCGGCGCGGGCCTGCCCGGGTAGCCCGGCGGGGGCTTGAGCCGCTGGCCGGGCGCTCCCCCCATCTCGTACTTCAGGAGCTTCTTGGCCTTTTCGGGGTCCGTCTCGCCCTCTCCGTACGAAGGACAGAGCGGGGCGATGGGGCAGGCGCCGCAGGCGGGCTTGCGGGAGTGGCAGATGCGGCGGCCGTGGAAGATCACGCGGTGCGAGAGCATCGTCCACTCGCTCTTCGGGAAGAGCGCGCCGACGGCGGCCTCGACCTTGTCCGGATCCGTCTCCTCGGTCCACTTCCAGCGGCGCACCAGGCGGCCGAAGTGGGTGTCGACGGTGATTCCGGGGACTCCGAAGGCGTTGCCGAGCACCACGAAGGCGGTCTTGCGGCCCACGCCCGGCAGCTTGACCAGGTCCTCTATGCGGCCGGGCACCTCGCCGCCGAAGTCGTCCCTGAGCGCTGCCGAGAGGCCCATGATCGATTTCGTCTTGGCGCGGAAGAAGCCGGTCGGGCGGATCAGCTCCTCGATCTCCTCGGGGTTGGCCGCGGCCAGGTCCTCCGGCGTGGGGTACTTGGCGAAGAGGGCGGGGGTGGTCTGGTTCACCCGCAGGTCCGTCGTCTGGGCCGACATGACGGTGGCGACCAGGAGCTGGAAGGGGTTCTCGAAGTCCAGCTCCGGGTGGGCGTACGGATACACCTCGGCGAGCTCGCGGTTGATCCGGCGGGCCTGGCGCACGAGGGCCGTCCGGGATTGCGGGGGTTTGGGCTTCTTGAGGGGCGTTGCGGCTTTCCCTTTCGCGGGAGTCGCGTCCCCGGAGCCCTCCGACACACCTCGTTTCGCCATGGCGCCAGCGTAAGGGCCAGCACTGACACGGACGGCGGAGATGCGCACTTGTCATCGCGATGTTGACCTTCACGAAGACGGGCGCGCGCCCCCCGTTCACACCCCGCGCAACGCCCGTTTTGTCCGATTCTCCAGGGTGGCGGAAGCATGTTCGCCCACAGCAGAATTCGGCAGGACAACCGTGACCGCCGCCCCCGTGGCCTGTGCTCTCACGGGCCTGGGAGCAGATGTCCGACCCACGTCCGGACGTCCGTATCCGCCGCCGGTCCCCCGGATCGGCCCCCAATTGGCCCCCTTCCGCATTGCCTCCGTCACAAGTGCGGCAGACTTGAGTGACTGATCACACTGTTTGAACCGTCCGGCAAACTGGGGGCACCGTCCCCTGATGCAGGTCGACAAGGAGAGAACTCGTGGACGACGTTCTGCGGCGCGCCCCGCTCTTCGCGGCGCTCGATGACGAGCAGGCCGCGGAGCTCCGCGCCTCCATGAGTGAGGTGACGCTCGCGCGCGGGGACGCGCTTTTCCATGAGGGCGACCCCGGAGACCGCCTTTACGTGGTCACCGAGGGCAAGGTGAAGCTCCACCGCACGTCCCCGGACGGCCGCGAGAACATGCTCGCGGTGCTCGGCCCCGGCGAGCTGATCGGTGAGCTCTCGCTCTTCGACCCGGGCCCGCGCACGGCCACGGCGTCCGCCCTCACCGAGGTCAAGCTGCTCGGCCTCGGCCACGGCGACCTCCAGCCCTGGTTGAACGCCCGCCCGGAGGTGGCCGCCGCCCTGCTGCGCGCCGTCGCCCGGCGCCTGCGCAAGACCAACGACCAGATGTCGGACCTCGTGTTCTCCGACGTCCCCGGCCGCGTGGCCCGCGCCCTGCTCGACCTGTCGCGCCGCTTCGGCGTGCAGTCCGAGGAAGGCATCCACGTGGTGCACGACCTCACCCAGGAGGAGCTGGCCCAACTGGTCGGCGCCTCCCGCGAGACGGTCAACAAGGCCCTCGCCGACTTCGCGGGCCGCGGCTGGCTGCGGCTGGAGGCCCGCGCGGTGATCCTGCTCGACGTGGAGCGCCTCGCGAAGCGCTCGCGCTGACGCTGTTTCGGCACGCGGCCGGCGTACTTCTGTACGCGGCTGACGCTGCTTCCGTACGGAGCCGAGGCTTCGTACGCGGTCGGGGCCGCCCCTGGAGTCGGGGGCGGCCCCGCGCCACAAGTCGGCTTTCGGGCAAAATTGCGTGCCCTGCGCGCCCGCACGCTGCACAGTGGGCCCCATGGGCACCGTCAGTCGTGGGACCGCCGGTCGAGGCACCGCCAGCCGTGGCGGTCGTGGACTCGACAGTCAGGGCTACATCGAGCGTGAGGGCTCGCTGGGGCGGGTGCGGGACGCCTTCCGGCCCGCCGTCGCCACCGCGCGTGACCGCGTCGCCGAGGTCTTCGGCAAGCGGCTCGACAGCGCGTATCTGTACGGCTCCGTGCCCCGCGGCACCGCGCGCGTGGGCCGCTCCGACCTCGACCTGCTGCTCGTCCTGCGCGAGGAGCCGACGCCGGACGACCGCGCCGACGCGGACGCCGTCGCCGCGGCCGTCGACGCCGAGTTCGCCGAGATCGACGGCGTGGGCGTCCTCCTGTCGAGCCGCGCGCAGGTCCTGAGCGAGCTGGAGACGTACGACCTCGGCTGGTTCGTCGCCTGCCTCTGCACGCCCCTGCTCGGCGAGGACCTGGCCGAATTCCTGCCCCGCTACCGGCCCGACAGCCTCCTCGCCCGCGAGACCAACGGCGACCTGGCCCTGTTCCTGCCCCGCTGGCGCGCCCGCGCCGCCGAGGCCGAGGCCGACCCCGCCGCACTGCGCGCCCTCGCCCGCCGCGCCTCCCGGCACCTCGTCCGCACCGGCTTCACGCTCGTCATGCCCCGCTGGGGCGGCTGGACCAGCGACCTCACGGAGATGGCGGAGGCGTTCGGCGCGTACTACCCGCGGTGGGCCGAGCGGATGCGGGCGGCGGCCGACATGGCGTACGAATCCGCCGCGGGCGCCGACACGAACGAGCTGAAGCAGGCCCTGCGGGAGTACACCGACGTGATCGGGCCCTGGCTCGCCGAGGAGTACGCCACGGTGCACGGCACGAAGGCACCGCGGCCGGCCGCGACCCCCTAGAACCCGCCCGCGCCCCTAGACCAGCCCGTGCTCCCGCAGATAGTCCAACTGCGCCCGCACCGAAAGCTCCGCCGCCGGCCACAGGGAGCGGTCCACGTCCGCGTACACGTGCGCCACCACGTCGCCCGGCTCCGCGTACCCGTTCTCGACCGCCGTCTCCACCTGGGCGAGGCGGTGCGCCCGGTGCGCGAGGTAGAACTCGACCGCGCCCTGGGCGTCCTCAAGGACCGGGCCGTGGCCCGGCAGGACCGTGTGCACGCCGTCGTCGACCGCCAGGGAGCGCAGGCGGCGCAGTGAGTCCAGGTAGTCGCCGAGGCGGCCGTCGGGGTGGGCGACGACCGTGGTGCCGCGGCCGAGGATCGTGTCGCCCGTCAGGACGGCCTGGTCGGCGGGCAGATGGAAGCAGAGGGAGTCGGCGGTGTGTCCGGGCGTCGGTACGACGCGCAGCTCCAGGCCGCCCGTCGTGATCACGTCGCCCGCCGCGAGGCCCTCGTCGCCGAGGCGCAGCGCCGGGTCGAGGGCGCGGACCTTGCTGCCGGTCAGCTCGGCGAAGCGGGCGGCGCCCTCGGCGTGGTCGGGGTGGCCGTGCGTGAGCAGGGTGAGGCCGACGCGGTGTCCGGCCGCCTCGGCCGTCGCGATCACGCGGGTGAGGTGCCCCTCGTCGAGCGGGCCGGGGTCGATGACGACCGCGAGGCCGGAGCCCGGTTCGGCGACGATCCAGGTGTTGGTGCCGTCCAGGGTCATCGCGGACGGGTTGGGCGCGAGGACGTTGACGGCGCGGTCGGTGGCGGGGCCGCCGAGTACGCCACCGCGGGGCTGGCCGGGAAGGGCGGCTGCTTCGGTCATACGGGGGTGACTCCCGTCGGGGCTTGGGGTGTGGGGCGCGGGGCCACGGGGTGGGCCGGGGCGGGCGGCCGCGGTGGGTGCGCGTGTGGGGGGCGGGGGTTCGCCGGGTGGGGCGGGGGCGACGGGTGCGGCAGGTGCGCGTGCGCGGGGCGCGGCTCCACCGAGTGGGCCAGGGCCGACGGGTGCGCACGTGCGGGGCGCGGCTCCACCGGGTGCGGCGAGGTCACCGGCTGCGCCAAGTGCGCACGTGCGGGGCGCGGGCCCACCGGGTGGGCCAGGGGCGACGGGTGCGCATGTGCAGGGCGCGGCTCCATCGGGTGCGGCGGGGCCGACGGCTGCGCCAAGTGCGCACGCGTAGGGCGCGGGCCCACCGACCGCGACGAGGCCACCGGCTGCGCCAAGGGCGCACGTGCGGGGCGCGGGCCCACCGGGTGCGGCGGAGCCACCGGCTGCGCCAGGCGGGTCGTCATGCCGCGCCGCCCGTCGGGATGTGTTTCGTGAACTCGTCGTGGCCCGGCCAGGTGAGGATCAACTCGCCGTCCTCCAGACGGGCTTGGGCCAGGACGGGGGGCAGGTCGCGGGTCTCGGCGGCGGCGAGGGCGTCGGCGGCCGTCGCGCAGGCGGTGAGCTGGCGGAGCGTGGCGATGGTCGGCGGCATCATCAGGAGTTCGCCGCGGTCGTAGCGCTCGGCGGCGTGCGCGGGGTCGATCCAGACGGTGCGGTCGGCCTCCGTGGAGGCGTTGCGGGTGCGCTGGCCCTGCGGGAGCGCGGCCACGAAGAAGAAGGTGTCGTAGCGGCGGGGTTCGAACTCCGGGGTGATCCAGCGGGCCCACGCGCCGAGGAGGTCGCTGCGCAGGACCAGGCCGCGGCGGTCCAGGAACTCGGCGAAGGACAGGTCCCGGGCGACCAGGGCGGCGCGGTCCGCCTCCCAGTCGGCGCCCGTGGTGTCCTCGATGACGGTGTCCGGGGTGGGGCCCGCGAGCAGCACGCCCGCTTCTTCGTACGTCTCGCGGACGGCCGCGCACACGGTGGCCTGGGCGGCCGCCTCGTCCAGGCCCAGGCGGGCCGCCCACACCGTGCGGGGCGGTCCGGCCCAGCGGACGTGGTGGTCGTCGTCGCGGGGGTCGACCCCGCCGCCGGGGTACGCGTACGCGCCACCGGCGAAGGCCATGGAGGCGCGCCTGCGCAGCATGTGCACTTCGGGGCCCGCCGTGCCGGTGCCCCCGGCGCCGACCGAGGTCGCGGTGTCCCGCAGGAGCATGACCGTGGCCGCCCGGCGGGGCCGGGCAGGCGTCAGCTCGCCCGCCGCGAGGGCACGGATGCGGTCGGGCCACTCCGGTGGGTACCACTGCCCATTTGCCATGGGCGGAGGCTATCCGGTGTGGTGCGGATGTTCGAGGGGCCTTTTGTGGCGTACGCCGGGTGGGACGCAAGCCTCAGGGAAGCAACCCCATGGACGTCAGGGAAGCAGCTCCACCAGTACCTCGACCTCCACCGGAGCGTCCAGGGGCAGGACCGTCACGCCGACCGCGCTGCGGGCGTGGACGCCCTTGTCGCCGAGGACCTCGCCGAGGAGTTCGCTGGCGCCGTTGATGACGGTGGGCTGGCCGGTGAAGTCGGGGGCGGAGGCGACGAAGCCCGTGACCTTCACGACGCGCGCGACGCGGTCGAGCTCACCGGCGACGGACTTGACCGCCGCGAGCGCGTTCAGCGCGCAGGTGCGGGCCAGGTCCTTGGCCTCCTCGGGCGTGACCTCCGCGCCGACCTTGCCGGTGACCGGCAGCTTGCCGTCCACCATGGGGAGCTGGCCGGCCGTGTACACGTACACACCCGACTGGACCGCGGGCCGGTACGCCGCGAGCGGCGGGACGACCGCGGGCAGGGTCAGACCGAGTTCGGCGATGCGCGCCTCGACCACGCCGCTCATGCCTGCTTCTCCCGCTTCAGGTAGGCCACGAGCTGCTCGGGGTTGTTCGGCCCGGGGACGACCTGGACGAGCTCCCAGCCGTCCTCGCCCCAGGTGTCCAGAATCTGCTTCGTGGCATGGACGAGCAGCGGCACGGTTGCGTATTCCCACTTGGTCATACGGCGAGGGTAATGCCTGGCACCGGGGGCCTCACGAACACCCACTGTCCGGCGCCCCTAGGGGTCGGGTCAGGGGCCGGTGGGGGCAGCCACATGCGTAGCCCGCCGGGCGACTGGTTAGACGCCTCACGTCGCTAGAAGTCAAGCCGCGGCGGCGAGCGGGGCAGGGAAGGCGGTCTG
>NZ_BMNG01000019.1 GCF_014646335.1 Streptomyces lasiicapitis | reverse complement strand
GCCGCCGCGCCGCGCGGCCGCGGCACCCGCTGCGGCCTGCGCCGCGGCGGGACCGCCGGTCGGGGCGGGCGCGCCCGGCTTGCTCGGAGCCTTCTTGCCGCCCTGGGCGACGTCGACGGGCAGCATGACCAGCGCGGTCGTGCCACCGGAGTCGGAGGGGCGGAGCTGGATGCGGATGCCGTGTCGCTGCGACAGACGGCCGACCACGAACAGACCCATGCGGCGGGAGACCGAGACGTCCACGGTGGGCGGCGAGGCGAGCCGCTCGTTGATCGCGGCGAGGTCCTCGGGGGAGAGGCCGATGCCGGTGTCGTGGATCTCGATGAGCACGCGGCCGTCGGGCAGCGCGTGACCGGTCACCTTGACCTTGGTCTGCGGCGAGGAGAACGAGGTCGCGTTCTCGAGCAGCTCGGCGAGGAGGTGCACGAGGTCGTTGACGACGCGTCCCGCGACCTCGGTCGAGGGCACGGCGGACAGCTCGATGCGCTCGTACTGCTCCACCTCGGACGCGGCGGCGCGCAGCACGTCGACGAGGGGGACGGGGCGGGTCCAGCGGCGGCCCGGCTCCTCACCGGCGAGGACGAGGAGGTTCTCGCCGTTACGGCGCATGCGGGTCGCGAGGTGGTCGAGCTTGAACAGCGAGGAGAGCTGGTCGGGGTCGGCCTCGCGGGACTCCAGCTCGGAGATGAGCGAGAGCTGGCGCTGGATGAGGCCCTGGGAGCGGCGCGAGAGGTTGGTGAACATCGCGTTGACGTTGCCCCGCAGGAGGGCCTGCTCGGCGGCGAGGCGGACGGCCTCGCGGTGCACGTCGTCGAAGGCCGCGGCCACCTGGCCGATCTCGTCCCGGGAGTGCACACCGACCGACTCCACGGACGTGTCGACGTCCTGCGGGTCGGACTCGGAGAGCTGCTTGACCAGCTCGGGCAGGCGGTCCTGGGCGACCTTGGTGGCGGTGTCCTGGAGCCGGCGCAGCGAGCGGATCATGGACCGGGCCACGACGAAGGCGCCGACGAGCGAGACGCCGAGGACGAGCAGGATGAGCGCGCCGTTGAGGATGGCCTGCTGCTCGGACTCGTTCCTGAGCGAACGGGCCTTCTGCTCCATCTCGTCGAGCAGCGTCAGCTCGATCTTCGACATCTCCGAGATCTTGGTGGAGTCGGAGTCCACCCAGTCCTTGTAGGAGCGCTTGCCGCGGAGCTTGATGCCGCCCTCCTGCTCAAGCACGCGCTTGGCATAGGAGTTGGCGGCCTGGATGGCGGAGTTGCCCTCGCTGATGGGCTTCAGGAGCTCCTCGCGGTCACCGGTGTAGATCCGGTTGAAGGACTGGAGCTCCGAGCCCTCCTTGTCGAGCGCGGAGAACGCGTAGCGGCGGTCGGTCTCGGAGAGCTTGCCGAACTCGCGGTTGTTCGGGGGCAGCGCGGCCGCGATGACGGCGCGCTGCACGGAGGCGTACTCCTTGGCGGAGGAGAACGCGGCGAGCGCGCGGGTGCGCTGGATCATGTCCGGGTTGCTGGTCGCCTGCGCCATGTCCTCGGAGAGCGCGAGGAGCTGCTCGATGAGCTGGCTGTAGGCGTCGACCGTCTGCGAGACCGACTTGGCGTCGGCGTACGCGTTGCGGCGTACGTCGCTGATCTTCTGGAGCTGCTGGGTGATCTGGATGGTGCTCTGCCGCACACCCACGAGGCCCTTGTCGCTCTCGCTGTCGTCCAGCTGCTGCGTGCCCCGAAGGAAGTTCTTGTAGGCCCGGTCCGTCTTCTCCCGGGAGCCCTTGACGACGAAGTCCGTGTCCTTCGCGCCGTGCGCGAGCGGCCCCGCCGACTGGTCGCGCTCCTCCTGGAGCGCGGCGGCCAGGTCGGTGGCCTGCTTGGTCATGTCGGTCAGCAGCTTCATGTTGTCGAGCTGCTCGATCTCGTCCATCGACGAGTTGATACGCAGGGCGCCCAGCGAGGTCGCCGCGATGACGGGCAGTGCCAGGAGCGAGACCAGACGGGTCGAGATGCGCCAGTTGCGCAGGGCTATTCGCGGGCCGGGACCCGGGGGTGTCTTGGAACCCTTGGGCAGGGCTCCGCCCGTGGCCGGGCCCGAGCCCGGGGCACCCGCGCCGCCGTCACCGGACTGCACCTGTCCCGGGTTCTGGGCGTGCTGGGCCGAGGAGCCGCGGTCACTTCCGCCGCGCGCGCCTTCCTGCGCGGCTTCCCCACGGCCCTGGCGGGCCTGGGGAGACCCCTTGCCATCCCTCTTGAAACGTCCCTGCACTAGCGTCGCAACCTCTGGACCAGGCGTCCTGCCGCGTGGCGGCGGGACGGTGTCGGCGTCTCGGGGCGCCAGGCACCCCTTGGTGGTCGTGAGACCGGCGCTGCTCCCCCTTCCCGCCGCCACTCGGCGCTGCGTTGCGCCCCTGTGCGCCGGTTCGATCCCGCGGCGGTCCCGGGAATTCCAGCACAGTGCAGGATCTCCAACAAGGCCCGTGGGCCAGGCCATGAACTCCGTGACAGCACGTGATTGGCGCGTTACGAGACGTAGAAAGTGAAGTCGCCCATAACGGACGTTTCCGTACGAGAACCTCGGTCGTAGCGGGTGTCCCAGTCTTCATGATCAGGAGCGGAATGAGGCCTTCAGGTGGACAATGTCCGTTTTCAAAGGGCGGACCACTAGCCGGAATTGACCCTTTTGCCCGCTCCTCAGTGAGCAAACTCACATGAAGATCATGGCCTCTTCTGGACTTTGGTCGGGAATTGAATGTTTAGCCTGACGCTTTACAGGGATGGCGAAACCGACAACCGGCGTCCACTCGACGGACGCCCCAACCGACAGGGTCCGAACGGCAGATGAAGTCCACGCTGATGTTCCGCAACATAGCCAACCCCCGCCGCACCACCCTCGCGCACCTCGAGGACGCCGAAGACGTGCAGCCCGCGGCCGACCAGCCGGAGCACCCCGTAGACCTCCCCACCCAGACGGCCAACCCCCGCCGCACGGTCCTGATGGAAGCGCCGTAAGACGAAGAGCGGCGCCCGGCAGGAAATAGCCCGTCCGGCGCTTGAGGACGAGCCGCGAAGCGGCGATCAGGGGGAAAGGGGCGAAGCCCCATAGACTCGGGGCGACACACTCCACCCAAACGCAAGGGGCCCCGTTGCGCATCGCCAGATTCTCCATCGACGGCAATGTCGCCTTCGGCGCGGTCGAGGGCGAAGCTCCCCCCGGATCCACCGAAGGGCTCGTCCTCAACATCATCAAGGGCATCCCGTTCGCGGACTTCGAGCTCTCCGGCACCCGGGTCCCCCTCGACAAGGTCCGCCTCCTGCCGCCCGTGCTGCCGAACAAGGTCGTGGCCATCGGCCGCAACTACGCGGAGCACGTCGCGGAACTCGGTAACGCCCTCGTCGACGATCAAGGCCGTCCGGACGCCCCGGTCGCCTTCTTCAAGCCGTCCACCTCCGTGACCGGCCCCGGCGACCCCATCGAGTACCCCTCCTTCTCCCAGGAGGTGCACTACGAGGCCGAGCTGGCCGTCGTCATCGGCCGGATGTGCCGCGAGGTCCCGCGCGAGCGCGTGGCCGACGTCATCCTCGGCTACACCTGCGCCAACGACGTCACCGCGCGCGACGTACAGAAGCGCGAGAAGCAGTGGGCGCGCGCCAAGGGCTTCGACAGCGCGTGCCCGCTCGGCCCCTGGGTGGAGACCGACATCGACCTGGCGCGCGCCGCCGACCTCACCATCCAGTGCACGGTCAACGGCGAGCAGCGCCAGCTCGGGCGCACCGCGGACATGATCCGTCCCATCGAGGACCTCATCGTCCACATCACCGAGGCCATGACGCTGCTCCCCGGCGACGTCGTCCTCACGGGCACCCCGGCAGGGGTCGGCCCGCTCAACGTCGGCGACGAGGTCGCCGTCACCATCGAAGGCATCGGCACTCTCACCAACAAGGTGATCAAGCGTGGCTAACGCGACGAACGTACGCGTACGTTTCTGTCCCTCCCCGACCGGCAACCCCCACGTGGGCCTGGTCCGCACCGCCCTGTTCAACTGGGCCTACGCCCGGCACCACGGCGGCACCCTGGTCTTCCGCATCGAGGACACCGACGCGGCTCGTGACTCCGAGGAGTCCTACGAGCAGCTCCTGGACTCGATGCGCTGGCTGGGCTTCGACTGGGACGAGGGCCCCGAGGTCGGCGGCCCGCACGCGCCGTACCGGCAGTCGCAGCGCATGGACATCTACCGCGACATCGCCGAGAAGCTGCTCGCCGGCGGCTACGCGTACCCCTGCTACTGCACCACCGAAGAGCTCGACCAGCGTCGCGAGGCAGCCCGCGCCGCCGGAAAGCCCTCCGGGTACGACGGCCACTGCCGCGACCTGAGCGCCGAGCAGAAGCAGGCGTACGAGGCCGAGGGCCGCAGCCACATCGTGCGCTTCCGGATGCCCGACGAGGCGACCACCTTCACGGACCTGGTCCGCGGCGACATCACCGTCCAGGCGGAGAACGTCACCGACTACGGCATCGTCCGCGCGAACGGCGCTCCCCTCTACACGCTGGTCAACCCGGTCGACGACGCCCTCATGGAGATCACCCACGTCCTGCGCGGCGAGGACCTGCTCTCCTCCACCCCGCGCCAGATCGCGCTCTACAAGGCGCTGATCGAGCTGGGCGTCGCCAAGGAGATCCCCGCCTTCGGCCACCTGCCGTACGTGATGGGCGAGGGCAACAAGAAGCTCTCCAAGCGCGACCCGCAGGCCTCCCTCAACGTCTACAGGGAGCGCGGTTTCCTCCCCGAGGGCCTGCTCAACTACCTCTCCCTGCTCGGCTGGTCCCTCTCCGCCGACCAGGACATCTTCACGGCGGACGAGATGATCGCCGCCTTCGACGTGGCCGACGTGAACCCCAACCCGGCGCGCTTCGACCTCAAGAAGTGCGAGGCGATCAACGCCGACCACATCCGCCTGCTCGACGTGAAGGACTTCGCCGAGCGCTGCGCCCCCTGGCTCAAGGCCCCCTTCGCCCCCTGGGCGCCGGAGAGCTTCGACCAGGACAAGTGGGACGCGATCGCCCCGCACGCGCAGACCCGCATCAAGGTCCTCTCCGAGATCACGGACAACGTCGACTTCCTGTTCCTGCCGGAGCCGGTCTTCGACGAGGCGTCCTGGACGAAGGCCATGAAGGAGGGCAGCGACGCCCTGCTCCGCACGGCCCGCGAGAAGCTCGCCGCGGCCGACTGGTCCAGCGCGGAGTCCCTGAAGGAGGCCGTCCTGGCCGCCGGCGAGGCCCACGGCCTCAAGCTCGGCAAGGCCCAGGCCCCCGTCCGCGTCGCCGTCACCGGCCGCACGGTCGGCCTGCCCCTCTTCGAGTCCCTGGAGATCCTGGGCAAGGACGTCACGCTGGCCCGCGTCGACGCGGCCCTGGCCAAGCTCACCGCGTAACCGCGCAGGCACGTCACGTACGAAGGGCCCGGAAGCCACCATGGCCTCCGGGCCCTTCGCGTACGTTCGAAGCATGCCGATCAACGCCGGACCGCTCGAAGCCGTGCCGCTCGAAGCCGTGTCGATCAAAGCCGTTGTCTGGGACATCGACGACACGATCTTCGACTACGCGCACGCCGACACCGAGGGCATCCGCGCCCACCTCGTCGCCGAGGACCTCCTGGCCAGGTACGGCACGGCCGCGGAGGCCCTCACGCTGTGGAAGCAGACCACCGAGCGCCACTGGGCCCGCTTCGGCGCCGGCGAGGTCGACTTCGAGACGCAGCGCCGCGACCGCGTACGCGACTTCGTGGGCGCCGCGCTCGACGACACCGAGGCCGACGCCTGGTTCGCCCGCTACCGCACGCACTACGAAGCCGCCTGGACCCTCTTCCCGGACACCGTCCCGACCCTGGACGCGCTCGCCGACCGCTACCGGCACGCGGTCCTGTCCAACTCCGCCCACGCCGTGCAGGACCACAAGCTCCGCACCCTCGGTGTGCGCGACCGCTTCGAGGCCCTCCTGTGCGCCGCCGACCTGGGCGTTTCCAAGCCCGCGGCGGAGGCGTTCCACGCCGTCTGCGAGGAGCTCGGCCTCGCGCCGGCGGAGATCGCGTACGTCGGCGACCAGCCGGAGATCGACGCGCGCGGAGCCCGCGACGCGGGCCTGCTCGGCATCTGGCTCGACCGCAACGGCTCGGCGCAGGAAGGCCCGTCGGGCATCCACCGCATCGCCGCTCTCACCGAGCTTCCCGCGCTGTTGCGGGCCGATACCCGTTTTGGAGCGCCGTCCACCTTCGGGTAATGTTCTTCCTGCGCCGCCCGAGAGGGCCGAAAGGTCCGGCCGGGAAGCGCAAGTCAAGCAAAACCCCCATAGGGGGTTGCGCTTTGATGGCCTATGGTGTAATTGGCAGCACGACGGTTTCTGGTTCCGTTAGTCTAGGTTCGAGTCCTGGTAGGCCAGCTCGCAGAGCTCATCTGCAACTGCGGATCATTGATTCGCAAAGCCCCCGTTGTGTAGCGGCCTAGCACGCTGCCCTCTCAAGGCAGTAGCGCCGGTTCGAATCCGGTCGGGGGTACAGATCCTTCCCGTGAGGACAGTTCGGGTCGCACCCACTGACCTCAATGCAGGATCGCTAGGGCCCCCGTTGTGTAGCGGCCTAGCACGCCGCCCTCTCAAGGCGGTAGCGCCGGTTCGAATCCGGTCGGGGGTACTGTGGTCTGGTCTAGACCACCAGTGGGCTATGGTGTAATTGGCAACACGAAGGTTTCTGGTTCCTTTGTTCTAGGTTCGAGTCCTGGTAGCCCAGCGCAGTAACAGCAGTACGAGCAAGCCCCCGTTGTGTAGCGGCCTAGCACGCCGCCCTCTCAAGGCGGTAGCGCCGGTTCGAATCCGGTCGGGGGTACGCAACGAAGAAGCCCTCCCCGGCAGGGGAGGGCTTCTTCGCGTGTTCAGTACGTCGCGTACGTGACGTGAGGCGCCCCCAACTCCGGCCCGCCGCTGCGGCGTTGGAGCCACGGGCCGGGAGTGGGGAAGCGCGGAACGTCAACAGGCGCGGCGCGCAGGCACCGCGCGCAGGTGTCAGCCGGTGCGGCGCAGCGCCTCGGAGAGGCGGCCGGCGGCGTCGATGACCGCCTGGGCGTGCATCCGGCCCGGGTGGCGCGTCAGACGCTCGATCGGTCCGGAGACCGAGACGGCCGCCACCACGCGGTTCGACGGGCCGCGCACCGGCGCCGACACCGACGCCACCCCCGGCTCGCGCTCACCGATCGACTGCGCCCAGCCACGGCGGCGTACCCCCGAAAGCGCCGTCGCCGTGAAGCGCGCGCCCTGCAGGCCGCGGTGCAGCCGCTCGGGCTCCTCCCAGGCCATCAGGATCTGCGCCGAAGAGCCCGCCTTCATCGTGAGCGTCGAACCCACGGGAACCGTGTCCCGCAGACCCGAGAGCCGCTCGGCGGCGGCCACGCAGATGCGCATGTCGCCCTGCCGCCGATACAGCTGCGCGCTCTCGCCCGTCACGTCCCGCAAATGCGTGAGCACCGGCCCCGCCGTCGCGAGCAGCCGGTCCTCGCCCGCCGCCGCGGCCAGCTCGGCCAGGCGCGGGCCCAGAATGAACCGGCCCTGCATGTCCCGCGCCACCATCCGGTGGTGTTCCAGAGCCACGGCCAGACGATGGGCCGTGGGTCGTGCCAGCCCGGTGGCCGCGACCAACCCGGCAAGGGTGGCGGGACCGGACTCCAGGGCGCTCAAGACAAGGGCTGCCTTGTCGAGAACGCCGACGCCGCTAGAGTTGTCCATGAAACGATACTCGCGTCTCACTCTGTGAAACGCAAGTTCAAAATCTCCGGGAACCCGCCACTCTGTAGGAGCGGTCCGCGGACCAACGGACGCGCGGCCGACGACCGATACGGAAGTCACGAGGGGTACGGCGTCGGCGAACTGATTCTCTAGTTGGGCCGGCGCACGACGCCGGTCGGAGGGAAAGCGATGGGTAGGACTCTCGCGGAGAAGGTCTGGGACGACCACGTCGTCCGGCGCGCAGAAGGCGAGCCCGACCTCCTCTTCATCGATCTGCACCTGCTGCACGAGGTGACCAGCCCCCAGGCCTTCGACGGCCTCCGGCAGGCCGGCCGCCAGGTACGGCGCCTCGATCTCACCATCGCCACCGAGGATCACAACACCCCGACCCTCGACATCGACAAGCCCATCGCGGACCCGGTCTCCCGGGCCCAGCTGGAGACGCTGCGCAAGAACTGCGCCGAGTTCGGCGTCCGGCTGCACCCCCTGGGCGACGTCGAACAGGGCGTCGTCCACGTAGTGGGACCGCAGCTGGGACTGACCCAGCCGGGCACGACCGTGGTGTGCGGCGACTCCCACACCTCCACGCACGGCGCCTTCGGCGCGCTGGCCTTCGGCATCGGCACCTCGCAGGTCGAGCACGTGCTCGCCACCCAGACGCTGCCCCTGGCCCGCCCGAAGACCATGGCCATCACCATCGACGGCGAACTGCCCGACGGCGTCACCGCCAAGGACCTGATCCTCGCCATCATCGCCAAGATCGGCACCGGCGGTGGCCAGGGCTACATCCTGGAGTACCGCGGCCCGGCCATCGAGAAGCTCTCGATGGAAGCCCGCATGACCATCTGCAACATGTCGATCGAGGCCGGCGCCCGCGCGGGCATGATCGCCCCGGACGAGACGACCTTCGCGTACATCAAGGACCGCGCGCACGCCCCGCAGGGCGCGGACTGGGACGAGGCCGTCGCGTACTGGAAGACGCTGCGCACCGACGACGACGCGGTCTTCGACGCCGAGGTCTACATCGACGCCGCCGCCCTGTCGCCGTTCGTCACCTGGGGCACCAACCCGGGCCAGGGCCTGCCCCTGTCGGCCAACGTCCCCGACCCGGCTTCGTACGAGGACGCTTCGGAGCGGCTCGCCGCCGAAAAGGCCCTGGAATACATGGGGTTGAGCGCCGGACAGCGGCTGCGCGACATCAAGGTGGACACCGTCTTCGTAGGCTCGTGCACCAACGGCCGTATCGAAGACCTGCGATCGGCCGCCGCCGTGCTCGAGGGGCGCAAAGTCGCCGACGGCGTACGGATGCTGGTCGTGCCCGGCTCGGTGCGGGTCGCCCTGCAGGCCGTCGAGGAGGGCCTGGACAAGGTGTTCATCGCGGCCGGCGCCGAATGGCGGCACGCGGGCTGCTCGATGTGCCTGGGCATGAACCCCGACCAACTGGCCCCCGGCGAGCGTTCCGCGTCCACCTCCAACCGCAACTTCGAGGGCCGGCAGGGCAAGGGCGGGCGCACCCATCTGGTCTCCCCGCAGGTCGCCGCCGCCACCGCGGTCACGGGCCTGCTCGCCTCGCCCGCCGACCTCGCCGACGCCCCCACCACCGCCGGAGTCTGATCAGCCATGGAAGCCTTCACCACGCACACCGGCCGGGCCGTACCGCTGCGCCGCAGCAACGTCGACACCGACCAGATCATCCCGGCCCACTGGCTGAAGAAGGTCACCCGGGACGGTTTCGAGGACGGGCTCTTCGAGGCCTGGCGCAAGGACCCCGACTTCGTGCTCAACAAGCCCGAGCGGCAGGGGGCCACGGTGCTGGTCGCCGGCCCCGACTTCGGCACCGGGTCCTCCCGCGAGCACGCCGTCTGGGCGCTCCAGAACTACGGCTTCAAGACCGTCATCTCCTCCCGCTTCGCCGACATCTTCCGCGGCAACTCGCTCAAGAACGGCCTGCTCACGGTGGTTCTGGAGCAGTCCACGGTCGACGAGCTGTGGGCCCTGACGGACGCGGACCCGCAGGCCGAGATCACAGTTGACCTGCACGAACGCCAAGTCCGCGCCCCCGGCGTCACGGCCGCCTTCGAGCTGGACGAGAACGCCCGCTGGCGGCTCCTGAACGGCCTGGACGACATCAGCATCACGCTCCAGAACGAGCAGGACATCTCGGCGTACGAGTCCGGGCGCCCCGCCCACAAGCCGCGCACGGTGCAGGCGGCCTGAGCCGACTCACCGGGGTGGCCGAACCCGGCCCCTCGATCCCGCTTCTCGGCACCCGATGTACCCCCATCCGTGGACGGTTGGGGGTACATCTGTGTCCGGTCCCGTTTGCCCCCCGATGACCTGAACGGGTGGTCTCAACTGCCTTGATCTGAAGGGGAGAAGAGGCCGGAAATCCACTTGCACGCAGTGGGTGCGGGTATCCTCAGATGGGCGCCGGAGGTGGGTAGTTACCCCCTGCGGAGGCGACAACTCGCCCCAGATGGCACAATCGGTGCATGGGACGCGACGACCAACTCGAGCTCTACGGACTCGTGGCGGACCAGTTGAAGGAAGCGCACTCCCGAGTGCGCGCACTGCAAGTCCCGGAGGGCGTACGGATGGCGCTGACCCGGAAGCTGCTGGTCATTACGGCCGCGGCCAAACACGATCTCGCCGATGCGGCAAGGCGTCTGGAGCGATTGATGGCGTCCCTCGACGAAGCCGACGAGGGCCGAATCCCTGAAGACAGCTGAGCGGCAGGCCTCAACGGGCCTTCGAGGAACTCCTCGAGAGTCCAGGTCGTTGCGGCACAAGGGTGATTAGCCCGTTTCGTGTTTGATTTGCGGTATATATCTGCCTAACGTGCGAAAAAGCCTGGCACATTCGCTCAGGCAATGTCTCCGAAGGGGAAGACGTGAACAAGGCACAGCTCGTAGAAGCGATTGCCGACAAGGTCGGTGGCCGTCAGCAGGCCGCCGACGCCGTGGACGCGGTTCTGGACGCCGTCGTCCGTGCCGTCGTCAGCGGAGACCGTGTTTCGGTCACTGGTTTCGGCTCGTTCGAGAAGGTCGACCGTCCGGCCCGGTACGCCCGCAACCCGCAGACCGGGGAGCGCGTCCGGGTCAAGAAGACCTCGGTGCCCCGCTTCCGCGCGGGTCAGGGCTTCAAGGACCTGGTGAGCGGCTCGAAGAAGCTCCCGAAGAACGACGTGGCGGTCAAGAAGGCGCCCAAGGGCAGCCTGTCGGGCGGCGCTTCGGCGACGGTCAAGAAGGCGGCGGCCAAGAAGGCCACCACCGCCAAGAAGGCGGCGGCGAAGAAGACCACCGCCAAGAAGACCGTCGCGAAGAAGGCCACCACCGCCAAGAAGGCGACGGCCAAGAAGACCACCGCCAAGAAGGCGGCGAAGACGGCCACGGCCAAGAAGACCACGGCCAAGAAGACCGCCAAGGCGGCCACGGCGAAGAAGACCACCGCCAAGAAGGCGGCGGCCAAGAAGGCTCCCGCCAAGAAGGCCACCGCCAAGAAGGCGCCCGCCAAGAAGTCCACGGCGCGCAAGACGACCGCCAAGAAGGCCACCGCCCGCAAGAAGTAAGGGCACAGGGCACTCACGCGCCGGGCCGGGCTCCCCTCGGGGGAGCCCGGCCCGCGGCGTGCGTGGGGCCCTGCGGGGCGGCCCGGGGGCTGTGGCTCGCCGGATCGCCGCTAGAACGTCTGCAGGGTCACCAACGTGATGCGGCGCCGCTCGGCCTCGCCGGTCACCTCGATGCGTACGCGCTGGCCGGGCCGCAGGAGGCGGAGGCCGCCCGCGTCGAAGGCGGGGGCGTCGAACGGGACGGGGGTGCCGTCGTCGAGGAGGACGCTGCCGGTGCGGGTTTCGGAGTCGTACGTGTACGCGGTGGCCTGCATGGAGGCAGCGTACTCAGTCCGGGATCAGCAGCCCCGCGGCGGCGGTGGCCGTGTGCGGGCCCACGCCGAGGGCGAGCGCGGCGCGCAGGTCCTCGCCGGTGTCCACGTCCTGGCGTACGGAACCGACGCCGTGAAGGCCCAGTTCCGCGGCGCCGGAGTCCAGGTGGCGGGCGCGCGACGCGGCGCCGAATTGGGGGCGCAATTCCGTGCCGGGGCCCACGGAGAGCAAGGTCGTGCCGATTTCGGCGGTGTCCGGGAGAAAGGCCCGGGGGAATTGGGCGGCGGCATCGAGGACCCGGGCCAATTCATGGGACCGCAACGCGGGCAGATCGGCGTTGAGAGCCGCCACGGGTGCCTGGGGGCGCGCGGCGCGCACCTGGTCCGCCGCGTACGCCAGAGCGGCGTTGAGCCCGTCCGCGGGGGCGTCCGGGACGACGCGGGCGCCGAGCGCGGCCAGTTCGCGGCCCGCCCGGGCGTCGTCCGTGACGACCACCACATTCCGCACCGACGGGCAGCCCACCGCCGCGGCCACCGTGTCCTGCGCGAACGCCAGGGCCAGCGCGGGCCGCAGGCCGTCGCCCGCGGCGGGCGCGAGGCGGCTCTTGGCCCGCTCGAGGGGCTTGAGCGGTATCACCAGGGTCCACTGCACACCGGGCTCCGTCCTTCGCGTCGGGCCCATTGTGACCTGCGGGAAAAAGACGGCGGCGGGCCGGGGTGCGCGGCCGGACGCCGGTACGGCGCGCGAATTCGGGGCGGGGAGGGGCGCGCAGGGGCGTGAAGGGGGGAGGGCGGACGGGTGGGCGTACGGTGTTCTCGACAGGACGGCAGCCCGGGGCGACACTTGTGCGGCCGACCAGGCTCATGGAGGAAGGTGTCCGAGTGTCCCGCCGCAGAATCGGCTTCTGGTACCGCCTGGCGGCGGTCATCGCTAAACCGCCGCTGGTGGTTCTGATCAAGCGGGACTGGCGGGGAATGGAGAACATTCCGGCCGACGGCGGTTTTATCACCGCCGTGAACCACAATTCGCATCTCGACCCGCTCGCGTACGCCCACTTTCAGTACAACACCGGTCGGGTCCCGCGATTCCTCGCCAAGGACGGGCTCTTCAAGAAGGGCTTCGTCGGGGCGTTCATGCGAGGCACCGGACAGATCCCGGTCTACCGCGAGACCACCAATGCGCTGAGCGCCTTCCGGGCCGCCATCGAGGCCGTCGAGCGCGGCGAATGCGTGGCGTTCTACCCCGAGGGCACCCTCACCCGCGACCCGGACCTGTGGCCCATGACGGCCAAGACGGGTGTCGCGCGCGTCGCGCTGCAGACCAAGTGCCCGGTCGTGCCCGTCGCCCAGTGGGGCGCCAACCACGTGCTGCCGCCGTACGCGAAGAAGCCCGACATCCTGCCCCGCAAGACGCACCACGTGCTCGTCGGCGAGCCGGTGGACCTGCAGCGCTTCTACGACAAGGAGATGACCCCGGACCTCCTGAAGGAGGCCACCGAGGCCATCATGGCGGCCATCACCGAGCTGCTCGCGGAACTGCGCGGCGAGCAGGCCCCGCAGAAGCGTTACGACCCGCGTGAGGTACGTCTCGCGCAGCGCCGCAAGGCCAAGGAGACCGGCGCCGCCGAAGGCGTCAGCAGCCGTACGGAGCAAGGCAGTTCGGAGGAGAGCAAGTGACCCGATCCCTGAAGGCCGCCGTCTTCGGAACCGGCTCGTGGGGGACGGCCTTCGGGATGGTCCTCGCCGACGCCGGCTGCGACGTCACCCTGTGGGCCCGCCGCGCCGAACTCGCCGACGCGGTCAACTCCACCCACACCAACCCGGACTACCTGCCGGGCGTCGAGCTGCCGCGGAACCTGACCGCCACCACCGACCCCGCCGAGGCCGCGGCCGGCGCCGACTTCACCGTGCTCGCCGTGCCCTCGCAGACACTGCGCGGCAACCTCGCCGCGTGGGCGCCGCTGCTCGCCCCCGACACGGTGCTCGTCTCGCTGATGAAGGGCGTCGAGCTGGGCTCCGCCATGCGCATGAGCGAGGTCATCGAGGACGTCACCAAGGCGCCCGCCGAGCGGATCGCCGTCGTCACCGGGCCCAACCTGGCCCGGGAGATCGCCGCCCGCCAGCCCGCCGCCTCCGTGGTCGCCTGCACCGACGAAACGGTCGCCCAGCGCCTCCAGGCCGCCTGCCACACCCCGTACTTCCGGCCGTACACGAACACCGACGTCGTCGGCTGCGAGCTCGGCGGCGCCGTGAAGAACGTCATCGGGCTCGCCGTCGGCATCGCGGACGGCATGGGGCTCGGCGACAACACCAAGGGCTCGCTCATCACGCGCGGGCTCGCCGAGACCACCCGGCTCGGCCTCGCCATGGGCGCGGACCCGCTCACCTTCTCCGGCCTCGCGGGCCTCGGGGACCTGGTGGCCACCTGCTCCTCGCCGCTCTCGCGCAACCACACCTTCGGCACCAACCTCGGCAAGGGCATGACCCTGCAGGAGACCATCGCGGTCACCAAGCAGACCGCGGAGGGCGTCAAGTCCTGCGAGTCCGTGCTCGATCTGGCCCGCAGGCACGGCGTCGACATGCCGATCACCGAGACGGTCGTGGGCATCGTGCACGAGGGCACGCCGCCTGTGGTCGCCCTCAAGGAGCTGATGTCGCGCAGCGCCAAGCCGGAACGCCGCTGACCCGCTGGTCACGGGCGGCACACTGACTCCGCTGGAGGCAGCGGGTACGCTCAACGCGATATGAGCAGCGAGAACCTCCCCCAGAGCCCCCGTAAGCCGCGTGTCGCCGTCGTGTTCGGCGGCCGCAGCTCGGAGCACGGCATCTCCGTCGTCACCGCCGGTGCCGTGCTGCGTGCCATCGACCGCAGCAAGTACGACGTGCTGCCGATCGGCATCACGACGGACGGGCGCTGGGCGCTGACGGCCGACGAGCCGGACCGCATGGCCATCACCGACCGCAAGGTCCCGAGCGTCACCGAGCTCGCCGAGTCCGCCGACGGCGGCGTCGTCCTGCCCGTCGACCCCGGCAACCGCGAGGTCGTCTACAGCGAGCCCGGCGCCGTGCCCAAGGCGCTCGGCGAGGTCGACGTGGTCTTCCCGATGCTGCACGGCCCGTACGGCGAGGACGGCACCCTCCAGGGGCTCCTGGAGCTGTCCGGCGTGCCGTACGTGGGCGCGGGCGTGCTCGCCTCGGCCGTCGGCCAGGACAAGGAGTACATGAAGCGGGTCTTCACCTCCTTCGGGCTGCCCGTCGGCCCGTACCTGGTGATCCGGCCCCGCGAGTGGCAGCGCGAGGAGAAGAGCGCCCGGCAGCGCGTCGCGGACTTCGCGGGCGAGCACGGCTGGCCGCTGTTCATCAAGCCCGCGCGCGCGGGCTCTTCGATCGGCATCACCAAGGTCGACTCCTTCGACGGCCTCGACGAGGCCATCGCGGAGGCCCAGCGGCACGACCCGAAGATCATCGTCGAGGCGCTCCTTCGCGGCCGCGAGATCGAGTGCGGCGTCCTGGAGTTCGAGGACGGCCCCCGCGCGAGCGTGCCCGCCGAGATCCCGCCCGTGCAGGCGCACGACTACTACGACTTCGAGGCGAAGTACATCGACTCGACGCCCGGCCTCGTGCCCGCCCCGCTGACGCCCGAGGAGACCGCCGAGGTGCAGCGGCTCGCGGTCGAGGCCTTCGAGGCCGCCTCCTGCGAGGGCCTGGTGCGCGCGGACTTCTTCCTCACCGAGGACGGCCGGTTCGTCATCAATGAGATCAACACCATGCCGGGCTTCACGCCGATCTCCATGTACCCGCAGATGTGGGAGAAGAGCGGCGTGGGTTACGCGGAGCTGGTGGACCGCCTCATCCAGGCGGCGCTCAACAGGTCCACCGGGCTGCGCTAGCGCGCGGCGCCTCCCCGTGCCCCTTTCGGGGTGCGGGGCTAGGCCACGCCCTTGGGGATGGTCTTCTTGATGGGGGCGGCGAAGTCCGTGAGCGGGCCGAGGCCGTCCCCCGTCCGCTCCTTCGGCAGGGTCACCTCTACGTAGGCGAGGCGCAGCCCGGTGGTGAAGACGTAGCTGCCGTCGTCGCGTTTCTGCAGCAGCCAGGCGACGCCGTTCACCTTCACGCCGTCCGACTTGGCCACATCGGGGTCGAGCATCTCCGGGGGCCGCTCCACGCCGCAGCGCAGTATGATCGCCGGGTCTCCCCACCCGGCGGTCAAGTCCGACTTGGGCCCGGGGTCGGTGCGCCCACGACCGTCGACCTTCTCAGGGAGCTGCTTGTGCAGATCCCGGCAGAGTCCCGCGGCCTTCGCGGCCGGGGACGGAACCACCACCGACCCCTCGTCGTCCGTTGATGAGCAGGCCGCTGTCGCGATCAGCAGTGCGAGAGCGGATGTGCCGATGAGACAGCGGCGCCGGAGACGGGGGAAGTTCACCGGGCCAGGGTAGACGGGGGCTACAAGTGCACGACCGGGCAGGTCAGGGTTCTGGTGATGCCGTCCACTTGCTGGACCTTGGCGACCACCATGCGGCCGAGTTCGTCGACCGTGTCCGCCTGCGCGCGCACGATGACATCGTAGGGACCGGTCACGTCCTCGGCCTGGATCACTCCCGGGATCTTGCCGATCAGCTCGGCGACGGTCGACGCCTTGCCGACCTCGGTCTGGATCAGGATGTACGCCTGTACCACGGAACCTCCAGGGCGGCCACGAGGATCATGTGGGGAGAAGGGACGCCACGGTACCGCGTCGTCGCTCGCCACGGGGAGACCCGGGGGAGCTGTGGCGCGCACATCGCGGCGTACGGGCAGAGAGACGGACAACAGAGGTTGACGGTCACGTCGACCGTACCGACGACAGGGACGGCTCGCGACCGCAAGCGGACCGCGGCGACCGTGGCAGAAGGAGCAGCACGCGCATGAAGGGCACCGTCGGCGAGTTGGGCGAGTTCGGGCTCATCAAGGAGCTCACCTCGCGGCTCACCTCCACCCCGGCCGTACGCCTCGGCCCCGGCGACGACGCCGCCGTCGTGGCCGCGCCGGACCGCAGGGTCGTGGCAAGCACCGACATCCTCCTGGAGGGCCGGCACTTCCGCCGCGACTGGTCCACGGCCTACGACGTCGGCCGCAAGGCCGCCGCCCAGAACCTCGCCGACATCGCCGCGATGGGCGCGGTGCCCACCGCCATCCTGCTCGGCCTCGTCGTGCCCGCCGAACTCCCCGTGAGCTGGCCCACCGAGCTCATGGACGGCCTGCGGGACGAGTGCCAGGTGGCGGGCGCGGCCGTCGTCGGCGGCGATGTCGTACGCGGCGACACCATCACCGTCTCGATCACCGCGCTCGGCGATCTGCGCAACCACGAGCCCGTCACGCGCGCGGGCGCCCAGCCCGGCGACGTCGTCGCCGTCACCGGCTGGCTCGGCTGGTCCGCCGCCGGGCACGCGGTGCTCTCGCGCGGCTTCCGTTCGCCGCGCGCCTTCGTGGAGGCCCACCGCAGGCCCGAGCCGCCGTACCACGCGGGCCCCGCCGCCGCCGGGCTCGGCGCGACCTCCATGACGGACGTCAGCGACGGCCTGATCGCCGATCTCGGCCACATCGCCGAGGCCAGCAAGGTGCGCATCGACATCCGCTCCGGCGACGTGGACGTGCCCTCGCAGATGAACGACATCGGGCAGGCCGTCGGCGTCGACCCGCTGCAGTGGGTGCTCAACGGCGGTGAGGACCACGCGATCGTGGCGACGTTCCCGCAGGACGTGAAGCTGCCCGCCCGCTGGAAGGTCATCGGCGAGGTCCTCAACCCGTCGGCGCAGCCGCAGGTCACGGTGGACGGCGCGCCCTGGACCAGCAAGGGCTGGGACCACTTCGGGGAGAACGGCGGCGGCGACTCGTGAGCGCGGCGAGCCCGAGCCGCACGGCCCGTACCGCGCCGCCGCGGGTGCTCACCGTCGCCGGCTCCGACTCCGGGGGCGGCGCGGGCATCCAGGCCGACCTGAAGACGATGCTCGCCCTCGGCACGCACGGCATGAGCGTCGTCACGGCCGTCACCGCGCAGAACTCCCTGGGCGTGCAGGGCGCTTGGGAGCTGCCGGTGGAGGCGGTGCGGGCGCAGTACCGCAGCGTCGTCGACGACATCGGCGTGCAGGCCGTGAAGACCGGCATGCTGGCGTCGGCCGAACTGGTCGAGGCGGTGGCGGAGTTGCTCGCCGGCACGGACGCCCCTGCTGTCGTCGACCCCGTCGGCGTCTCCAAGCACGGCGACTCGCTGCTCGCGGCGTCCGCGCTGGACTCGGTCCGCACGAAGCTGCTTCCGGTCGCCACGGTCGCGACGCCCAATCTCGACGAGGTCGCCCAACTCACCGGCATCGAGGTCGACTCGGAGGACGGCATGCGGCGCGCTGCGGCCGCCGTCCTCGCGTACGGGCCGAAGTGGGCGCTCATCAAGGGCGGCCATCTCAGCGGCGACGCCGTGGACCTGCTCACCGACGGCTCCGAAGAGCACTGGCTGCGCGCCCCGCGCCACGACAACCGTCATACGCACGGCACGGGCTGCACCCTCGCCAGCGCCGTGGCGGCGCAGCTCGCGAAGGGGCAGTCCGTCCCACAGGCCGTGACGGCCGCCAAGGAGTACGTCACCGGGGCCATCGCCGCCGGGTTCGCACTCGGCGGCGGGATCGGGCCCGTGGATCACGGCTGGCGGTTCGGGGACGGCACGGGGGCTTCGTAAGCGGTGTCTTCGGAGGCCTCGTTCTTGTCGGTGGCCTCGTTCTTGTCGGTTCCGTCAATCGCGTACTCCTTGAGGTCGATTCCGTTGGCGGCCTTCTCCGTAAGGCGCTTGAAGAAGCCCGCCAGGAAGCGGGAGCTCAGCATCCGGTACGCCCGGTCGCGGCTGCGGATCTTCTTCTCCGTGGGCGGCGCGAGGAAGGGGCCCGCGTTGCCGGAGGTCTTCTGGCAGCCCTTCGCGTAGTCGCGGACCTCCGCCTCGTACGCCGCGAAGGCGGTCCGGTGGTCCCCGCGCGCGAGGGCCAGCTCACCGGCCAGGACGTACGCGCACACGAGCGCCGTGCCCGTGCCGATGCCGCCCATCGTGGCGCCGTACCCGGCGTCGCCGAGGAGCACGACGCGCCCCTTGGACAGCCGGTCGACATGGATCTGCGCGATCGCGTCGAAGTACAGGTCGTCGGCCTCCTCCAGGGCCTTCAGGGCCATCGGCGCGTGCCGCCAGCGCATTCCGGCGTACTTCTCGGCGAGGATCCGCTTCTGCTGCGCGACGTCGTGCCGGTCGTAGTCGAGCTGCTCGGAGCGGAAGACGAAGCCCACGCCCGCCCGGTGCGGATCGCCGTCGTAGTTGCAGAGGTCGATCATGCGGCCGGGCTCGCTGTGGATGCGGGCCGTGCGGTCCAGGCCCAGGTGGTTGGGCATGCTGAAGCCCGCCACGTAGTGGCCGAGGAAGCGCAGGTACTGCGACTCGTCGCCGAAGGCGAGGCGGCGGGTGTGCGAGTGCAGGCCGTCCGCGCCGACGACGAGGTCGAAACGGCGGGGCGCGCCGCGCTCGAAGGTGACGTCGACGCCGCCCGTGTCCCCGGGGGCCTCGGAGAGACTCGCCACGGAGTCCCCGAAGACGTACGACACATGATCCCTGGTGCGCTCGTACAGGATCTTGGAGAGCTCGCCGCGAAAGATCTCCACGTCGCCGCTCATCAGGAACGCGGGCAGATCCACCGTCTCCTTGTCGTCGGCGTCGACGACGATCTGGCGCCCCATGTGGGTCTGCCGGCGGTGCACCTCGTCCCAGATGCCCATGCGCTTAAGGACGGTGCGGTGCGCGTGGCCCCGGAAGTCGACGGCGAAGCCGCCCTCGCGCAGGGCGGGCGCCTTCTCCACGACGGTGACGCGGGCGCCGTACCGGGACAGCCACAGGGCGAGCGCGGGACCGGCGACGCTGGCACCGGAGATGAGGACTTCGAGGTGGGCGAGGGGGCGGGCGGGCCGTGTGGTGCGGGTGGTGTGCTTCGCGGTCTTCGTAGCCTTTGCGGTCTTCGTAGTCTTCGTGTTCGTCATGTTCGTCATGCCCCGAGCTTCGGAGGGGGCGCTTACCGGCGGCGTACCGTCGGCTGACCGGCGCTGACCGCCGTCACCCTCAGCCGCGCCCCACCGCTCTCGGCCCCTCCCCGCGGCCCGCCTCGAAGGCCTTCTCGTACGCCGCCGGGCCAAGCCGCGCGCGTGCCGCTTCCTGGACCGGTACGACGTCGGGGTGGCCCTCGATCAGCGTGCCGCGCAGGCTCGCCGCGGCGCCCAGGAGCCGGGCGGCGTCCTGGGGGAGCGGCGCTGCGGCGGCCAACGCCTCCGCCACCTCGGCCAGTTCGGCCACACCAGTGGCGTCCACGGCGAGCACGCGGGCCTGCTCGAACCAGTCGGCGGCCTCCTCGGGGCGGGACTCGGCGAGCGCGGTGCGGCCGAGGCCGATGAAGATCCGCGCGGTCTCCGCGACGCTGAACCAGTTGGCGGCACACGCCTGGAGGGCCGCTTCGTAGTGCGCACGCGCGCGTGCGGTGTCGCCGCGCAGCCGGGCCACATCTCCCAGGCCGCGCCGCGCGGTCGCCACCTTGTCGCGCACGCCCACGGTGCGGGCGCGCTCCTCCGCCTGCCGGAAGTGGTCCGCCGCGTCCTCCAGGGCGCCGCCGTGCAGCAGGACCGTGGCGCGCTGGTGCAGCAGGTCGCCGGTCTCCTCCGGGGCGCCCAGCTCGACGACGTGGGCGAGGCCCTCGTCCAGGAGCTCCAAGGCGCGCTCCCGTTCGCCGCGCCAGTCGGCGAACATCGCCAGCGGGTCCAGGCAGTTGGCCATGCCCCAGCGGTCGCCGTTCTCCCGGAAGGCGGCGAGCGCCCGCGCGAAGGCCGCCTCCGCGTCCGTCGGCCGCCCGGCGAACAGTTCCTGGAAGCCCCGCCCGAGGTCCAGCAGGGCGCGCCCCCACGGATGGTCGCCGACCTGCCCGCGCACCCGCTCCTCCATGGCCCGCCGCGGCCCGCCCACGAGCGACCAGAGCACGATCAGGAACGGCAGCCGCAACGGCCCCTCCAGGGACGTCAGCAGGGCGTCGGCGCGCGCGAGGCGCTCCGGCTCGGCGGGATCGTCGCCCTCGCCCACGATCGTGTTGACCACGCACAGGACGTACTCCTCGGTGAGCCCCTCCGGAGGCCGCGGCCCGACGGCCTCAAGGAGGCCCGAGGCGAGCGAGGCGCGCTCTCCGTAGAGGCCGCGCAGCCGCCAGTACCAGGACAGCGCGGCCAGCAGGCGCAGGCCCGCGGGCGGATCGGTGCGCGCGAGGTGGCGCAGGGCGGCGTCGAGGTTGCCGTGGTCGGCGGCGAGCCTGTCGAGCCAGGGGAGCTGCTCGGCGCCGTGCAGCCGAGGGGCGCCCTCTTCGGCGAGGCGCAGGAAGTACGCGGCGTGCGCGTCCCTCAGTCTGTCCTCGTCGCCCGCCTCGGCGAGCCGGTGGGCGCAGAAGGCGCGGATGGTCTCCAGCATCCGGTACCGGCCGCCCGCCGCCTCGACGAACGACTTCTCCGCGAGCGACGCCAGCAGGTCCTCCGGACAGGGGAGTTCGCAGACCGCCTCGACGGCGTCGAGCGTGGCGCCCGCGGGGAACACGGTCAGCCGCGCGGCCAGCTCCCGCTCCTCGTCGTCGAGCAGGTCCCAGCTCCACTCGACGACGGCGTGCAGGGTGCGGTGGCGCGGCGCCTTCGTACGGTCGCCGCGCGACAGGAGCCTGAAGCGGTCGTCGAGCCGCGCGGCGAGTTCGTCGAGCGTGAGGGTGCGCAGCCGGGCGGCGGCCAGTTCGATGGCGAGCGGAAGCCCGTCGAGCGCGGCGCACAGGGACCGGACGAGGTCGGCCCGACCGCCCGCCTGGGAGGCGAAGTCCGGGCGTACGGCCACCGCCCGGTCCACGAAGAGCCGCTCGGCGGGCCCGGCGGCGAGCGGTGGCACCGGGCACAGCGCCTCACCGGTGATGCCGAGCGCCTCCCGGCTGGTGGCGAGGACGCGTACACCGGGGCAGGCGCCGAGCAGCAGCCCGGCGACCCGCGCGGCGTCGTCGACCAGGTGCTCGCAGTTGTCGAGCACGAGCAGCAGCTCACGCCCCTCCAGCGCGGCGAGTAGCCGCTCGGTGGCGTCACCCCCGCGCGCGTGGAACCCGTCGCGCACTCCCAGGGCGCGGAGGATCGCGTACGTCACCCGCTCCCCGTCGGCCAGCGGCGCCAGCTCCACGAAGCACACGCTCCCGGGCCCGCCGCCCCGCCCGCTCTCCCGCTCCCGCGCGGCCTCCAGGGCGAGCCGGGTCTTGCCGGTGCCGCCGGGCCCTGTGAGCGTCACCAGGCGGGCGTCGTCGAGGAGGTCGTGGACACGGGCCAGCTCGGCCGTGCGGCCGATGAGCGGGGTGAGCGGCACGGGGACGGCCGGCGCGCGGGCCGGCTCGGCGCCGCGCAACAGCTCCACGTGGAGCGCGGCGAGCTCCGCCGACGGATCGGCGCCCAGCTCCCGCGCGAGGACGCCACGCGCCTCGTCGAACACGACAAGGGCCTCCGCGGACCGCCCGGCCGCGTGCAGCGCCCGCATCAGCTGCTCGTAGAGCCGCTCGCTGAGCGGATGAGCGGCGACCAGCTCTCTCAGCTCCGGTACGAGGCCGGGGCCGCCGCCGGTCGCCAGGTCGGCGTCCACGCGGTCCTGGAGAGCGGCGAGCCGGAGCTCGTCGAGCCGGATGACGGGCGCGTGTGCAGGGGCGCCGGGCAGGTCGGCGAGCGCGGGCCCGCGCCACAGGCCGAGCGCCTCCTTGAGGAGGGCGGCGGCCCGGGGGTGGTCTCCGGAGGACAGCGCCAAGCGGCCCTCGCGGGCCAGACGCTCGAAGAGGTGGGCGTCGACGTCGTCGGGGGAGACGGCGAGGCGGTAGCCCGTGGCGGTGGTCTCGATGTCGACGCCGAGACGCTTGCGCAGCCGGGACACCTGGGACTGCAGCGCGTTCGTGGCTCCGGCGGGGGGCTGCTCCCCGTAGAGACCGTCGGCCAGTCGCTCGGCGGAGACGCTGCGGCCGGCGTCCAGGAGGAGCAGGGTGAGCAGGGCGCGGGGGCGGGGGCCACCGGGGTCGACGGGGGAGCCGTCGGGGGTGCGGACGTCGAGGGAGCCGAGGATGCCGAAGCGCATCTGCCGGATTCTGGCAGGCGCGGATTTCGGCGGGAGGCCGCACGGGTCCGGCCCGGCCGCGGGCACGCGCGGAAGCTCTGCCCCAGGGCATGCGAAAAAGCCGGTACTCCCGAAGGAGACCGGCTTTTCAGCAACCAGCTAGGTGGCCGCGCAGAAACGTCAGCGCGAGACCTTGCCGGCCTTGATGCACGAGGTGCAGGCGTTGAGGCGCTTCGGCGTCCCACTCACCACGGCACGCACACGCTGGATGTTCGGGTTCCAGCGACGGGGCGTACGGCGGTGCGAGTGCGAGATGTTGTTGCCGAAGCCCGGCCCCTTGCCGCAGACGTCGCAGTTGGCAGCCACGGGTCACTCCAAAGACTTCAGATGCACTTACGGTTAAACCCGGCATGCCGGGATCAGTGCAATGATCGGAGTGGCGTTGCCAGGAGGGATGGCCCGATGCGTATCGGGCAACCGGAGCAGCATACAACGACTGCTTCGGTACAACGAAACTACCATGTTCCGCCGCTGCCCCGCCCCCGCCTCCCCTCCGTCCCAGGTCTACGCTGCGTCCCATCCCGAGACGCACGACGGAGGCGTCCCGTACGCATGACGGAGGCGTCCCGCGACGCCCCTAGGAGGCGACAGTTGCCGCAGAACCTCGACGCTGTCGCAGTCCGCGCCTGGAGCGCACTGGCTCTGGAGGCACTGGGGCAGGCCCGCGAGGAGATCGACGCGATCAACGTCTACCCGGTCGCGGACGGGGACACCGGGACCAACCTCTACTTGACGATGGAATCGGCCTCCCAGGCCGTCGACGCGGTCTTCACGGGCCTCGAACCGGCCGAGCCGGCGCTCGTCGAGGTGGTGCGGGCGATGGCGCACGGCGCGTTGATCGGGGCCCGGGGGAACTCCGGGACGATCTTGGCGCAGTTGCTGCGGGGGATGGCGCAGGTGCTTTCGGCGGACGCGGATGCGGGTGACGGCGACTCGCATCGTCGCGACGCGGGTGACGGTGACGGCCACCGTCGCGCCAGTGACGCACATCACGCCGACGGCGCGCGCCTCGCGCTCGCGCTGGGCCGCGCGTCCGAGTCCGCGTACCGGGCCGTGGCGCACCCCGTGGAGGGCACGGTCCTGACGGTCGCCAAGGCTGCCGCGGCATCGGCCGATGCCGCGGCGCGGGACTCACGCGACCCGCGGGACTGTGCCGCGGTGGCACGGGCGGCGTACGAAGGCGCCTGCGCGGCGCTTGACGCGACTCCGGGACAGCTCGCGGTGCTGGGGCGCGCGGGAGTGGTGGACGCCGGTGGGCGGGGCCTTGTGGCGGTTCTGGGGGCGTTGGTGGGGGCGCTGTCGGGGGAGACCGTGCGGCGGCGGGCGGACGTGCCTGGTGTGGTGACTGCGGCTGTGGTGACCGGTGCGGCGGGTGGGGCGACTGGGATCACCGGTGCCGCCGCGTCAACCGGACCCACGGGATTTGCCGGAGCTGTCGCACCCGCCGGCCCCACTGGACCCACCGCGCCCCCCGCGGCCACAGAGCCCGCTGCCTGCGCCGACCCCGCTCCCGACGGAGCCGGCCCCGCCTTCGAGGTGATCTACCTCCTGGAGGCCGAGGACGCGGCCGTCGACCGGTTGCGGGGGCGGCTGGACGCGCTTGGTGACTCGCTCGTGGTCGTCGGTGGCGACGGCCTGTGGAACGTCCATGTCCATGTGGACGACGCGGGCGCGGCTGTCGAGGCGGGCGTCGAGGCGGGCCGTCCGTACCGCATCCGCATCACGCACTTCGGCCTCGGCGACGCCCACACCGTACGAACGCAGGCACCGCCCCGGGAGCGCGTCCAGCGCGGCATCGTCGCCGTCGTGCCGGGCGACGGCCTCGCCGCCCTGTACGCCGAGGCCGGGGCCACGACGGTGCCCGCGCGCGCGGGGGAGCCGCCCGCCAGCGGCGAGTTGGTCGAGGCGATCCGGCGGGCGCACGCGCGCGAGGTGGTGCTGCTGCCCAACGACGCCGGGCTGCGCCACACCGCGGCGGCCGCCGCCGAACAGGCCCGCTCCGAAGGCGTACGCGTCGCGCTGATCCCCACCCGCTCCGCGGTCCAGGGCATCGCCGCGCTCGCCGTGCACGAGCCGGACCGCCGCTTCGACGAGGACGTCGTCGCCATGACCTCGGCGGCCGGGGCGACCCGCTACGCCGAACTGGCCGTGGCGGAGCGGCAGTCCTGGACGACGGCGGGAATCTGCCAGGCCGGGGACGTGCTCGGCCTGATCGACGGCGACGTGGCGGTGATCGGCCCCGAGGTGGCCCGCACTGCGGCCGCCGTGCTCGACCGGATGCTCGCCGCGGGCGGCGAGATGGTCACGCTGGTGCTGGGTGACGCCGTCTCTGACGCGGTGGCCGAGCACCTGGAGAAGCACGTACGCGACGGCCACCTGGCCGTGGACACGGTGCTGTACCGGGGCGGGCCCCAGTCGGCCCTGCTCCTCATCGGCGTGGAGTGACCCTTCGCCCGCCGCCCCGCAGATCGGCGCTCCGTTCAGGCCGATACGGGGGTCCGGGGGCGGAGCCCCCGGTTTCGGGAAGGGGCGGGATCGGGGAAGGCCCCGCAGGGCCCCGCACCCCAATTGTCAGTCCCGTGGTGTGCAATGGATCTCGTGCACGCGCTCCAAGAACCATTGAAGAACGCGCTCGGCCAGGCCACCGCGAAGGTGATGGCCGAGCACCTCGCCCTGCACACGGTCGGCGACCTCCTGCACCACTACCCCCGGCGGTACGCCGAGAGAGGCGAGCTGACCCGCCTCTCCGACCTCCCGCTGGACGAGCACGTGACGGTCGTGGCCCAGGTGGCGACGGCCCGCGTGCTGCGGTTCAACGGCGGCAGCGGCCAGCGCCTCGAGGTCACGATCACGGACGGCAGCGGCCAGCTCCAGCTGGTCTTCTTCGGCCGCGGCATCCACAAGCCGCACAAGGACCTGCTGCCGGGCACCCGCGCGATGTTCGCGGGCAAGGTGTCGGTGTTCAACCGCAAAATGCAGCTCGCCCACCCGGCGTACGAACTGCTGCGCGGCGACGGCGACTCGGCCACGGAGGCTGCCGAGGCCGTCGGCTCCTGGGCCGGAGCCCTCATCCCGATCTATCCGGCCACCGCCAAGCTGGAGTCCTGGAAGATCGCCAAGTCGGTGGACGCGGTGCTGCCGAGCGCCCAGGAGGCCCTGGACCCGCTGCCGCCGTCGCTGCGCGAGGGCAGGGGCCTGATCCCGCTCCCCGAAGCACTCCTGAAGATCCACAGGCCGCACACGAAGGCGGACATCGCCACCGCCAGGGACCGCCTGAAGTGGGACGAGGCGTTCGTGCTCCAGGTCGCCCTGGCCCGGCGCAGGTTCGCGGACGCGCAACTGCCGGCGGTGGCCCGCAGGCCGTCCCCCGACGGCCTGCTTGACGCCTTCGACGCCAAGCTCCCCTTCGAGCTCACGGACGGCCAGCGCAGGGTCTCCAAGGAGATCTTCGACGACCTGGCCACCGAGCACCCGATGCACCGCCTGCTCCAGGGCGAGGTCGGGTCGGGCAAGGCCCAGCCCCTCGATGCGCTGATCCTGACCCCTGGGGGTTTCCGGCCGATGGGCGACATGAAGACGGGGGACACCGTCGTCGTGCCCTCAGGCGATGTCGCGGTGATCGACGGGGTGTTTCCCCAAGGCGAGCGCGACGTGTGGAGTCTGACGCTCTCGGACGGCAGTTCCGTCGAATGCGACGACGAGCACCTCTGGATCGTCGGTACGAGCTGCGGATGGCACCGAGGACAGCCTCCCAAGGTGCTGACCACCCGAGAGATCCGCCATGACCTCTTCAAGGCGAACGGATCGTCGAAGTGGTACGTCCCCGCCGCGACACCCGTGGACCTGGGAGGCGACGAGGAACTGCCGCTCGACCCCTACCTCTTCGGCCTCCTGCTGGGCGACGGTTCCTTCCGGCACAACCTCCGCCTGTCCACCGCCGACACCGAGATTCGCGACGCCGCGGCCGCCGCAGTGGCACCGGACTGCCGTCTGATCCCGGTGACCGGCAGCGAGTACGACTACACGATCCAGCTCACCCATCGAGCGGGAGGCGTCCGCAATCCCGTCATCCAGGCACTGCGCGACCTGGGCCTCTGGGGTGCGACATCACACAGCAAGTTCATTCCGGAGGCATTCAAGAACACGTCGATCAAGCATCGCCTTGCGCTGCTGCAGGGACTGCTCGACACGGACGGCACGGTCCAGCCGGACGGATTGAGCATTTCCTTGTGCTCGGCCTCCCCGAGGCTCGCCCAGGACGTCGCCTGGCTCGTACGCTCGTTGGGCGGCCGGGCACGGGTGCTGCCGAAGAGGGACGCGTTCAACGTGTCGGTCGCGCTGCCCGCGGCGTACGCCCCCTTCCGGCTGACCCGCAAGGCGGAGCGGGTACAGGACCGACCGAAGTACACCAATTTCCGTCGGGGGATCCGCAGGGTCGACCACGTAGGGCGCAAACCGGTCCAGTGCATCAGCGTCGCCCACCCCACGCGGGCCTACATCACGGACAACTTCACGGTCACGCACAACACGATGGTGGCCCTGCGCGCCATGCTCGCCGTGGTGGACGCGGGCGGCCAGGCCGCGATGCTCGCGCCCACGGAGGTCCTGGCCCAGCAGCACCACCGGTCGATCACCGAGATGATGGGCGAGTTGGCGCAGGGCGGCATGCTCGGTGGCTCCGAGCACGCCACCAAGGTCACCCTGCTCACCGGCTCCATGGGCACACCGGCCCGCCGCCAGGCACTCCTCGACCTCGTCACCGGCGAGGCGGGCATCGTCATCGGCACGCACGCCCTGATCGAGGACAAGGTCCAGTTCCACGACCTGGGCCTGGTCGTGGTCGACGAACAGCACCGCTTCGGCGTCGAGCAGCGCGACGCCCTGCGCGGCAAGGGCAAGCAGCCGCCGCACCTGCTGGTCATGACGGCCACCCCCATCCCGCGCACGGTCGCGATGACGGTCTTCGGTGATTTGGAGACCTCCGTCCTGGACCAGCTCCCGGCCGGTCGCTCGCCGATCTCCACGCACGTCGTCCCGGCACAGGACAAGCCGCACTTCCTCGCCCGCGCGTGGGAGCGCGTGCGCGAAGAGGTGGAGAACGGCCACCAGGCGTACGTGGTCTGCCCCCGCATCGGCGACGATGCCGAGGAAGAGCCCAAGAAGGGCAAGGGCAGCAAGAAGAAGTCCCCGGAGGACGAGGCCGAGAAGCGTCCTCCGCTCGCCGTCCTCGACGTGGCCGAGGAGCTGACCCACGGCCCCCTGCGAGGCCTCAAGGTCGAGGTCCTGCACGGCCGCATGCAGCCGGACGACAAGGACGCGGTGATGCGCCGCTTCGCCTCCGGCGAGACCCACGTCCTGGTGGCCACGACGGTGATCGAGGTCGGGGTGAACGTCCCGAACGCCACCGCCATGGTGATCATGGACGCCGACCGCTTCGGCGTCTCGCAGCTCCACCAGCTCCGCGGCCGCGTCGGCCGAGGCTCCGCGCCGGGCCTGTGCCTGCTGGTCACCGACATGCCGGAGGCGAGCCCCGCCCGCGCCCGCCTCGGCGCCGTGGCCGCGACCCTGGACGGCTTCGAGCTCTCCCGCATCGACCTGGAGCAGCGCCGCGAGGGCGATGTCCTCGGCCAGGCCCAGTCCGGCGTCCGCTCCTCGCTGCGCATGCTCGCCGTCATCGACGACGAGGAGATCATCGCCGCGGCCCGCGAGGAGGCGACGGCCGTGGTCTCCCGCGACCCGGAGCTGGAGCACCTGCCCGAACTGCGCACGGCACTGGACGCCCTCCTGGACGCGGAACGCGAGCAGTACCTCGACAAGGGCTGACAAGGGCTGACGCGCTCGCACGGCATATCGTGAGGGCAGGCCCCATCCCCAAGGGCAGCCCCGCCCCCAGCCGAAGGACGCAGAGACCCTATGACCCGCGTGATCGCCGGCGTGGCCGGCGGACGCCGCCTCGCCGTCCCGCCGGGGAACGGCACCCGGCCCACCTCGGACCGCGCCCGCGAGGGCCTGTTCTCCACCTGGCAGGCCTTCCAGGGCACCCTCGACGGCGCCCGCGTCCTCGATCTGTACGCGGGCTCCGGCGCCGTCGGCCTGGAGGCCCTGTCCCGCGGTGCCGCGCACGCCCTGCTCGTCGAGGCCGACGCCCGCGCCGCGCGCACCATCCGCGAGAACATCAATTCGCTCGGCCTGCCCGGCGCCGAGGCCAGGGCGGGCAAAGCGGCCCAGATCATCCGTGAGTCAACCCCTGCCACCCCCTATGACCTGGTGTTTCTCGACCCCCCCTACGCCGTCGGCGACGACGATCTTCGGGAGATCCTGCTCACACTCCGCTCGGGAGGCTGGCTCACGGACGACGCGCTCGTCACCGTTGAACGCAGTACGAGGGGCGGAGAATTCGGCTGGCCGGACGGCTTCGAGCCACTGAGGTCCCGTCGCTACGGCGAGGGAACGTTTTGGTACGGTCGCGCCGCCTCTTCGTACAAAGAGCCGGAAAGCTCGACGTGCGAAGAAGAAACCGACAACTCTTCGCACCAAGAGCCAGAGATCGCGCCATGACCCGACCGGAGAGCGAGGGACTTCCGTTGCGCCGCGCCGTCTGTCCGGGGTCGTTCGACCCCATCACCAATGGACACCTCGACATCATCGCCCGCGCCTCCAAGCTGTACGACGTCGTGCACGTCGCGGTGATGATCAACAAGTCCAAGCAGGGCCTGTTCGAGATCGAGGAGCGGATCGAGCTGATCCGCCAGGTCACCGCCGAGTTCGGCAACGTGGAAGTCGAGTCGTTCCAGGGCCTGTTGGTCGACTTCTGCAAGGAGCGCGACATTCCGGCCATCGTCAAGGGCCTGCGCGCCGTCAGCGACTTCGACTACGAACTGCAGATGGCCCAGATGAACAACGGCCTCTCGGGCGTCGAGACCCTCTTCGTGCCGACCAACCCCACCTACAGCTTCCTCTCCTCCTCGCTCGTCAAGGAGGTCGCGACCTGGGGCGGCGACATCGCGCACCTGGTTCCCCCGGTCGTGCTCGAAGCCCTCAACAAGCGCCTCGCGAAGGGCTGAGCAAGGGCTACAGTCGTCCCGTCCGTCTCCCAACAAGCTGTAGAGAGTGGCGAGCCCGCGGTGGACGTGCAGAAGAAGATCGACGAGATCGTCGAGACGGTCGGCAGCGCCAAGTCGATGCCCATGTCCGCCTCGTGCGTGGTCAACCGCGCCGGCCTCCTCGCCCTCCTGGAGGAGGTGCGCCAGGCCCTGCCGGGCTCGCTCGCCCAGGCGCAGGAGCTGATCGGCGGCCGCGAGCAGATGGTCGAGCAGGCCCGCCAGGAGGCCGAGCGGATCATCGAGGGCGCGCACGCCGAGCGCGGCTCGCTGATCTCCGACACGGAGGTCGCGCGCCGCTCCCAGGCCGAGGCGGACCGCATCCTCGCCGAGGCCCGTCAGGAGGCCGCCGACGTCCGCGCCGAGGCCGACGACTACGTGGACAGCAAGCTCGCCAACTTCGAGGTCGTCCTCACCAAGACGCTCGGCTCCGTCGGCCGCGGCCGCGAGAAACTCCTCGGCACCGGCCCCGGCGTGGACGAGCAGGGGTACGAGGACGAGGACGCCCCCGAGCGCAGCCACGACCCGGAGACCCTGCGCCGCAACGCCGACGTCTACGTGGACGTGAAGCTCGGCGCCTTCGAGGCGGTGCTCGCCAAGACCCTGGAGGCCGTCGGCCGCGGCCGCCAGACCCTGCACGGCCGCGCCCCCGCCGACGAGCTGAGCGAGCTGGGCGAGCACACCAAGGAACACACCTCGGACGCCGACTACCTCGCGGACCTCGCCGAGACCCCCGAGCGCCCGCAGCCGCAGAACAGCCCTCCGCCGATCCCCGCCCAGCAGCCGTACGCACCCCCGCAGCCCCAGGCCGAGCCGGACCCGTACGCGTACCAGCAGCAGGACCAGTACGCCCAGGGCACCCAGGACCCGTACGCCCAGAGCGCGGGCCAGTACGGCGGCCAGGACGCCTACGGCCAGCCCGATCCGTACGCCTATCAGCAGTCGTACGGCCAGCAGGATCCGTACGGCTACCAGCAGGACCCGTACGCGTACCAGCAGCAGGCGTACGACCCGAACCAGCCGCAGGCCCCGCAGCAGCCGCCGCAGCACCAGGGCTACGGCCAGCAGGGCCCCGCGCCCGCCGTGCTCGACGAGACCAGCCTCTTCGACACCACGATGATCAGCGCGGAGCAGTTGCGGCAGTACGAGCAGGGGCGCTAGTCCCGATTGGGCCGAGAGCGAAAGGTCCAGTATCCTGGCTCTTCGGTCGCGCGTATGTCCGCGATCCGGGCTGCCCGCTCACACCGCAGATCTGCCGCGAAAGTGGATCTACGTCATGTGCGTGGGGGGCCGCTTGCCAAACTCCCAGGATTCGAAAGCAGGAATCACCCTGAGCACGCGCCTCGACCACCGCAACCCGCTTGTGTTCGACACACACGAGCTGGGTCGGCGGCCTGGTGCCCTGCTGCGGGTGACCCGCACGATCGACGCCCCCGGTTCGCCGGCTCCGTTCGGCGTCGAAGGGGTCGTCGGGGTGCCGGAAGGCGCTCCGGTCGTGCTGGAGATCCGGCTGGAGTCGGTCATGGAAGGGGTGCTTGTCACAGGCACCGCCCGTGCATCGGCCAAGGGGGAGTGCGTAAGGTGTCTGGAGCCGCTCGAGCTCGCGCTCGACGCGGACTTCCAGGAGATGTTCTCGTACCCTGACGCCGACGACCGGGGCCGCACCGCGGAACCGGCCGACGACGCCGAGGACGACGAGGACAGGCTCTTCCTCGAGGACGGCATGTTCGACCTCGAACCGATGCTGCGTGATGCGGTGGTGCTCGCACTGCCGATGCAGCCGGTGTGCCAGGAAGACTGCGAGGGCCTGTGCTCCGAATGCGGAGTGCGCCTCGCGGACGACCCGGACCACCACCATGACGCCGTCGACATCCGTTGGGCGGCACTGCAGGGACTCGCTGGCTCCATCCAGGACGGCGAGAAGGACGAGATGAGCGGCGAAGCGCCTGATTCCGCGCGCGCCGCCGAGAAGCAGGAGAAGTAGCCGTGGCTGTTCCGAAGCGGAAGATGTCGCGCAGCAACACGCGCCACCGCCGGTCGCAGTGGAAGGCTGCGGTCCCGAACCTGGTTGCGTGTGAGCGCTGCCAGGAGCCCAAGCTGCAGCACATCGCGTGCCCCGCTTGCGGCACCTACAACAAGCGCCAGGTCCTCGAGGTCTGAGCGGCTGGTGAGAGGCGCTGTGTCTAGCCCAAAGAAGGCGGAAGACGCCAAGATGGCAGACAGCAACAACGCGGCCTCGTCCCACACGCTTCTGGAAGGGCGGCTCGGGTATCAGCTCGAGTCCGCCCTTCTGGTGCGTGCGCTGACCCACCGTTCGTACGCGTACGAGAACGGCGGTCTGCCCACGAACGAGCGGCTGGAGTTCCTCGGGGACTCCGTGCTCGGCCTCGTGGTCACGGACACGCTGTACACCACCCACCCCGACCTGCCCGAAGGCCAACTGGCCAAGCTGCGGGCCGCGGTGGTCAATTCGCGTGCGCTTGCGGAGGTGGGCCGCGGGCTCGACCTCGGCTCCTTCATCCGGCTCGGCCGGGGCGAAGAGGGCACGGGCGGCCGGGACAAGGCGTCCATCCTCGCCGACACCCTGGAAGCGGTGATCGGCGCGGTCTATCTGGACCGGGGTCTGGAAGCGGCGAGCGAGCTGGTGCACCGGCTCTTCGACCCGCTCATCGAGAAGTCCTCGAACCTCGGCGCGGGTCTGGACTGGAAGACCAGTCTCCAGGAGCTCACCGCGACGGAGAACCTCGGCGTGCCCGAGTACCTCGTCACGGAGAGCGGCCCGGACCACGAGAAGACCTTTACTGCTGCCGCCCGCGTCGGAGGCGTCTCGTACGGCACCGGCACCGGCCGCAGCAAGAAGGAAGCGGAGCAGCAGGCCGCCGAGTCCGCTTGGCGTGCCATCCGCTCCGCGGCGGACGCGCGGGAGGCGGCCACGGCCGCCGAGAAAACGGCCGCTGAGGAAGAGGGCGCCGCCGAGGCACCGTCGGCCTCCGCACCGGATGTCGCTTCTGCCTGACGGCACGATTGCTGTACGCCCGCCGTGGTCGGTTCGCCGACCGCGGCGGGCGCTCTGCGTACCCCCTCCGGAGGAGACATGCCCGAGCTGCCCGAGGTCGAAGTGGTGCGGCGGGGACTCGACCGCTGGGTGGCCCACCGGACGGTGGCCGACGTGGAGGTCATGCACCCGCGCGCGATCCGGCGGCATCTCGCGGGCGCCGAGGACTTCGCGCACCGCCTCAAGGGCCACGCCTTCGGCGCGCCCATGCGCCGCGGCAAGTACCTGTGGATCCCCGTGGCGGACACCGGCACCTCCGTCCTGGCCCACCTGGGCATGAGCGGCCAGCTCCTGGTCAAGACTCAACAGGCCCCGGACGAGAAGCACTTGAGGATCCGGGTGCGCTTCGAGGACGCGCCGGACGACGCCGCGCCCGGCACCGAGCTGCGCTTCGTCGACCAGCGCACCTTCGGCGGGCTCTCACTGCACGAGAACACCCCGGACGGACTGCCCGACGTGATCGCGCACATCGCCCGCGACCCGCTCGACCCGCTCTTCGACGACGAGGCCTTCCACCAGGCCCTGCGCCGCAGCCGCACCACCATCAAGCGCGCGCTGCTCAACCAGTCCCTGATCAGCGGCGTCGGCAACATCTACGCCGACGAGGCACTGTGGCGCGCGCGGCTGCACTACGAGCGCCCCACGGCCACCTTCACGCGCCCCCGCAGCACCGAACTCCTCGGCCACGTACGGGACGTGATGAACGCGGCCCTCTCCGTCGGCGGCACCAGCTTCGACAGCCTCTACGTCAACGTGAACGGGGAGTCGGGCTACTTCGACCGGTCCCTGGACGCCTACGGGCGCGAGGACGAGCCCTGCCGGCGCTGCGGCACACCGATCCGGCGGCGCCCCTGGATGAACCGCTCCAGCTACTTCTGCCCGCGCTGTCAGCGCCCGCCGAGGTCATCGTAGCGCCGCTGCGCCTCGATCACCTCGTCCTGACTGCCCTCCACGAAGTGGATGAGGGCCAGCAGGTGCCCGGCGATCTGCTCGCCCAGCGGGGTCAGCCGGTAGTCCACGCGCGGCGGATTGGTCGGCCGCGCGTCACGGTGCACCAGGCCGTCGCGCTCCAGCGCGTGCAGTGTCTGCGACAGCATCTTCTCGCTCACGCCGTCGACCCGGCGGCGCAGTTCGTTGAACCGGAACGTGCTGTCGTGCAGCGCCCCGAGCGTGAGCGCCCCCCAGCGTCCGGTGACGTGCTCCAGCGTGGACCGCGACGGGCAACTGCGGGCGAACACGTTGTACGCCAGGTCCCTGTCCGTCGTGTCCTCGGCGCGCGCGGTGGTGTCCATACGGACAGCGTACTCTCCCGCAGCGCTAACCCAAGGATTGCGCTAACTAGAAGTTAGTGCTTTCCTTTCGTGTGTCACCCCGAACACGCCTTCCTGTCGAGGAGTACCCCCATGACCAGCCCTGTCGTCGCGATCGCCTACCACTCCGGATTCGGCCACACCGCCGTCGTCGCCGAGGCCGTCCGTGCCGGCGCCGAGGAGGCCGGTGCCACCGCTCACCTGATCAAGGTCGACGAGATCACCGAGGAGCAGTGGGAGCTGCTGGACGCGGCGGACGCCATCGTCTTCGGCTCGCCCACCTACATGGGCACCGCCTCGGGCGCCTTCCACGTCTTCGCGGAGGCCTCCTCGAAGCGCTGGTTCACCCGCGCCTGGCAGGACAAGATCGCCGCGGGCTTCACCAACTCCGCGTCCAAGAGCGGCGACAAGCTGCACACCCTGCAGTACTTCCAGACGCTCGCCGCCCAGCAGGGCATGCACTGGGTCAACCTGGGACTGCTCCCCGGCTGGAACTCCACCGAGGGCTCCGAGAACGACCTCAACCGCCTCGGCTTCTTCTCCGGCGCCGCCGCCCAGACCAACTCCGACGAGGGTGCGGAAGCCGTGCACAAGGCGGACATCGCCACGGCCGAACACCTCGGCCGCCGCGTCACCGAGACGGCGCGGATCGTGACCGCGGGCCGGGCCGCCGTCGCCGCCTGATCTCCTGCACGGAGAAGGCTCACCTGCACGGAGAGGGCTCTCCTGCCGGAGAGGGCTCAGAACCCGAAGTCCTGCGTCCACCACGGGCCGCCCGGCGCGAAGTGCGCGCCGACGCCCAGTGTCTGGTAGTCGCAGTTGAGGATGTTCGCGCGGTGGCCGGGGCTGTTCATCCAGGCGTCCATGACGGACTGGGCGTTGGCCTGGCCGCGGGCGATGTTCTCACCGCCCAGGTCCGCGATGCCGACCTTCTCGGCGCGGTCCCACGGGGTCGCGCCGTCCGGGTCGGTGTGCGCGAAGAAGCCGCGCTTGGCCATGTCGTCGCTGAAGTCGCCGGCCAGCGCCGCGAGGCCGGGGTCGGCGCGGACCGGACGGCAGCCCGCCAAGGCCCGCTCCTGGTTGACCAGCGTGAGCACCTCGGCCTCGGCCGCGTTCTCGCCGGACGCGGGCTGCTGCTCGGCGGGGGGCGTCGGCTTCGGCTTCTCGGTCGCCGTACGACTCGGGGTGGGCGTCGGCTTCTTCTCGTCCGCGCCCTTGTCACCCCTGTCGGCGCCCCGGGAGTTCCCCGCGTTCCCGTCGCGCTCGTCCTTGCCGGCTTTGTCACCGGAGTCGGACTGCGGCTTCGACGGCGTGGACGAGGGCTTCTGGGACGGCTTCGACGAGGGCTTGCCGCTGGACTTTGACGGCGTCGGAGCCGGGGCGTCGGTGCGGCCGGTGCCGCGGCTCGGCGTCGACTGGCCGCGATCGGCGTCGCCGTCGTCGCCGCCCTGCGCGTCGAGCCCGGACGGGGAGCCGGCCGAGCGGACGGCACCCGGGCCCTCGCCACCGCCCAGCGTGTAGTTGTCACCGCCGGGCACCAGGCCCGAGGCCACCGCGACGGCGCCCATCGCGACCGCCGCGGACACCCCGAGCAGTCCGGTGCGCACGGGCGTGGAGGCCCGACGCCTGCGCCGGTGCGACGTCACGCGCCGGCGGGGCTCGGGATAAGCCGCGGGAGCGTACCCGTCGTACCCCTCGTACGCATCCGGAGAGGCGCCGGGAAACGCGTCGGGAGACGCGTCGGAATACGAACCCGAATACGCGTCATACGCACCGGAATACGTGTCCGACGCGGGGGAAGCAGGGGAAACGGGGGTATCAGGCGTAACCGGGGAATGATCGGCGCGGCCGGCGGCTGAGCGTCGGTGGCGTCCCATCTTCTGGCCTTTCGTCCAGACGCCCGGTGTTCGGCCCCGGCGTCGTCCTGACGGTCAGCGTGACTCACCCATACGGGTGAGGCTCGTCGAGTCGCGACTGTACGCGATGGCGCAAGGGGGCGAAGTGCTCCCAGAGCAATTGGCCGGTTAGCGTGCACCTTATGAACGAAGAAGTCCGGCTCACCGCCTGGGTGCGCGGCCGTGTACAGGGAGTGGGTTTCCGCTGGTTCACGCGGGCCAAGGCGCTGGAGATCGGAGAGGTGAGTGGTTTTGCTCTCAATCTCGACGACGGCCGCGTCCAAGTCGTCGCCGAGGGTTCACGCGCGAGCTGTGGACAGCTCCTCGACTGGCTGCGGGAGGGCGACACACCCGGCCGGGTCGACGGTGTGACTGAGATCTGGGACACGCCGCGCGGGGGCTACGAGTCGTTCGCGATTCGCTGATCGACCGCCGCTCCGCGGACCCCCGGGGGGTGGGGCCGCAGCACCCGCCTGGGGCGGGAAAGGCCTGGTGGTTGCCAAGAAGCACTTGCCGTGGCAGGCTCCGCGGGTAACGTTGATCCAGACGCCCCCAGGGCCCCGCCGCCGAGGCAGCGCCGCAGGTTTCACCGCCGCGTGCCCCCGGGTTGCCCGTCAATACGGGGCGTGATCGTGTTGACCGTCAAACTTTTTGGTGAGACTCTGGAAGCCCCGCGCACCTTAGCTGTTTGGCATGTGAGAACGGCCAAGTAACACCCAGCAAGAACAGAAGAGTGCCAAGCACCGCGGGTGCGATTCCCTCACGACCCACACCGATTCGGTCGGTCACTCAGTGTGGAGGACCATCCATCATGGCAAAGGCGCTTCTCGGTTACGTCGGCGGCAGCGACCCGCGACTCCTCGCCGAGATGCGACGGCTCCAGCAGCGCGTCCAGGACCTGGAATCCGAGCTCGTCAGGATCCAGGCCGAGAACGACGCGCTGGCGGTCGCCGCTTCTCACGACGCGCTCCTCGAGAGCATCGACGTACCCCAGGCGGAGCCTGCGCTCACCTGACCCAACGCCACCCCCGAGCCCGGCTGCGGACCTCCCTGCCCCGCGTGGGCAGGCCTGTCCGTGACTAGCCGCCGAACAGAGAGATCTGCTTGATCGAATAGATCTGAGAGATCCGCAAGGGACGCTTCGGCGTCCCTTCTTTCATTGCCGCTCCCCGTGCCCGTGCGGGCCTTACGTCTGATGTGCCCTGCACCTTCCTCCGTGAAACTGCTCGCACCTTCCTCGGTGAACTCTCGGCGAAAGGTAGAGTCACGCGGCGTGCACCTCAAGGCCCTGACACTGCGTGGTTTCAAATCCTTCGCGTCGGCCACGACGCTGAAGTTCGAGCCGGGCATCACCTGCGTCGTCGGACCGAACGGCTCCGGCAAGTCCAACGTCGTGGACGCGCTGAGCTGGGTCATGGGCGAACAGGGCGCCAAATCCCTTCGCGGCGGCAAGATGGAGGACGTCATCTTCGCCGGGACGACCGGCCGGCCACCGCTCGGCCGCGCCGAGGTCTCCCTCACCATCGACAATTCCGACGGCGCCCTGCCGATCGAGTACGCCGAGGTCACCATCACGCGGATCATGTTCCGCAACGGCGGCAGCGAATACCAGATCAATGGTGATACGTGTCGCCTCCTCGACATCCAGGAATTGCTCTCCGACTCCGGTATCGGCCGTGAGATGCACGTCATCGTCGGCCAGGGCCAGCTCGACTCGGTCCTGCACGCCGACCCCATGGGCCGCCGCGCCTTCATCGAGGAGGCCGCGGGCGTCCTCAAGCACCGCAAGCGCAAGGAGAAGGCGCTGCGGAAGCTCGACGCGATGCAGGCCAACCTCGCGCGCGTACAGGATCTGACGGACGAACTGCGGCGCCAACTCAAGCCCCTAGGGCGGCAGGCCGCCGTCGCCCGCCGCGCCGCCGTCATCCAGGCCGATCTGCGCGACACCCGCCTCAGGCTGCTCGCCGACGATCTCGTCACGATGCGTCAAGCCCTGAACGCGGAGGTCGCCGACGAGGCCGCCCTCAAGTCGCGCAAGGACGCCGCAGAGGCCGAGCTGAAGACCGCGCTCCAGCGCGAGGCCGTCCTGGAGGACGAGGTCCGGCGGCTCAGCCCGCGCCTCCAGCGGGCCCAGCAGACCTGGTACGAGCTGTCGCAGCTCGCCGAGCGGGTGCGCGGCACGATCTCGCTCGCCGACGCCCGGGTGAAGAGCGCGAGCTCGGCGCCCGCCGAGGAGCGGCGCGGGCGGGAACCCGAGGACATGGAGCGGGAGGCCGCGCGCATCCGCGAGCAGGAGGCCGAGCTCGAAGCCGCCCTCGAAGCCGCGCAGCACGCCCTCGACGACACCGTCTCCCACCGCGCCGACCTGGAGCGCGAACTGGCCGCAGAGGAGCGGCGCCTGAAGGACGTGGCACGGGCCATCGCCGACCGGCGCGAAGGCCTCGCGCGGCTCGGCGGACAGGTCAACGCGGCCCGCTCACGGGCCGCCTCCGCGCAGGCCGAGATCGACCGGCTCGCCGTCGCCCGCGACGAGGCGCGGGAGCGCGCGGTCACCGCGCAGGAGGAGTACGAACAGCTCAAGGCGGAGGTCGACGGCCTCGACGCGGGCGACGCGGAGCTGGGGGAGCGGCACGAGGAGGCCCGCCGGGCCCTCACGGACGCCGAGGCCGAGCTGACCGCCGCCCGTGAGGCGGCCACCGCGGCCGAGCGGAAGCGGGCCGCCGTCGCCGCCCGGCACGACGCCCTCGCCCTCGGACTGCGCCGCAAGGACGGCTCGGGCGCGCTGCTCGCCGCCAAGGACCGGCTCACCGGACTGCTCGGCCCCGCCGCCGAACTCCTCTCCGTGGCACCGGGCTTCGAGGTGCCGGTGGCCGCCGCGTTCGGCGCTGCGGCCGACGCCATCGCCGTGACGACGCCCGCATCGGCAGCAGAAGCGATCCGCCTGCTGCGCAAGCAGGACGCGGGGCGGGCCGCGCTGTTGCTGGCGGGGGCGCCCGACGGGGTCGGGGGTGCCGCGGCCGGGGGTGCTGTCGCGCGTGCGGGGAACGATGGTTCCGGTGGCCGCGTGGACGGCGAGGGTGCTTCTGGTGCGGGTGCGGTGCGCGGGCCGTCCGGTGCCGGTTCGGCGGACAGGGCCTTCGGCGACGTACCACCGGACTCGCGTGGCGACGGCCCTCCGCGTGCCGCCGAACTGGTGCGTGGCCCCGCCGAGTTGATGCCCGCCGTGCGGCGGCTGCTGCGCGACGTCGTCGTGGTCGGGACGCTGGAGGACGCCGAGGACCTGGTGTACGCGCACCCGGAGCTGACGGCCGTGACCGCCGAGGGCGATGTGCTCGGGGCGCACTTCGCGCAGGGCGGGTCCGCCGGTGCGCCGAGCCTCCTGGAAGCGCAGGCATCCGTCGACGAGGCGGCGGCCGAGCTGGCCGAACTCGGTGTGCGCTGCGAGGAGTTGGCGACCGCGCAGGAGCGGGCCGGGGAGCGCCGCAAGGAGTGCGCCGCGCTCGTCGAGGAGCTGGGGGAGCGGCGGCGCGCCGCCGACCGGGAGAAGTCGTCCGTCGCGCAGCGGCTCGGCTCGCTCGCGGGGCAGGCCCGTGGCGCCGCCGGTGAGGCCGAGCGGTCGGCCGCCGCTGCCGCCAAGGCCCAGGACGCCCTGGAGAACGCCCAGTTGGAGGTCGAGGAGCTGGCCGAGCGGCTCACCGTCGCCGAGGAGGCGCCGGCCGAGGAGGAGCCCGACACCGGCGTGCGCGACCGGCTCGCCGCCGACGGAGCCAACGCCCGCCAGACCGAGATGGAGGCCCGGCTCCAGGTGCGTACGCACGAGGAGCGGGTGAAGGGGCTCGCCGGGCGCGCCGACTCCCTCGACCGCGCCGCCCGCGCCGAACGCGAGGCACGCGCGCGTGCCGAACAGCGCAGGGCCCGGCTGCGCCATGAAGCCGCCGTCGCCGAGGCCGTGGCCTCCGGGGCGCGGCAGCTGCTCACCCACGTCGAGGTCTCCCTCGTACGCGCGGACCACGAGCGGACGGCGGCCGAGCGCGCCAAGGAGGTGCGGGAGCGGGATCTTGTCGCCGAGCGGAACCAGGGGCGCGACCTCAAGGCCGAGCTGGACAAGCTGACGGATTCGGTGCACCGGGGCGAGGTGCTCGGCGCGGAGAAGCGGCTGCGGATCGAGCAGCTGGAGACCAAGGCGCTTGAGGAGCTCGGTGTGGAACCCGCGGGGCTCGTCTCCGAGTACGGGCCCGACCAGCTCGTGCCGCCCTCGCCCGCGGCCGAGGGCGAGGAGCTGCCCGAGGACCCGGAGCACCCGCGCAACAAGCCCGTGCCCTACGTCCGCGCCGAGCAGGAGAAGCGCCTCAAGTCAGCCGAACGGGCGTACCAGCAGCTCGGGAAAGTCAATCCGCTCGCCCTTGAGGAGTTCGCCGCCCTGGAGGAACGTCACAAGTTCCTCAGCGAGCAGCTGGAGGACCTGAAGAAGACGCGGGCCGACCTCCTCCAGGTGGTGAAGGAGGTCGACGAGCGCGTCGAGCAGGTCTTCACCGAGGCGTACCGGGACACGGCGCGGCAGTTCGAAGGGGTCTTCAGCAGACTCTTCCCGGGCGGCGAGGGACGGCTGATCCTGACCGATCCCGACAACATGCTCACCACGGGTGTGGACGTCGAGGCCCGGCCGCCCGGCAAGAAGGTCAAGCGGCTCTCGCTGCTGTCCGGCGGCGAGCGGTCGCTGACGGCCGTGGCGCTGCTCGTGTCGATCTTCAAGGCGCGGCCCAGCCCGTTCTACGTGATGGACGAGGTCGAGGCGGCCCTCGACGACACCAACCTGCAGCGGCTCATCCGGATCATGCAGGAGCTGCAGGAGGCCTCGCAGCTCATCGTCATCACGCACCAGAAGCGGACGATGGAGGTTGCGGACGCGCTGTACGGCGTGTCCATGCAGGGCGACGGCGTCTCGAAGGTGATCAGCCAGCGGCTCCGCTAGCCACCGCCCGGTTCCCCTCGCCGGATCACTCTCACGACCCACCCCGTGTTCAGAACTTGAACACGGGGTGTCGTCTCGTGTGGCTCAGATTCACTGTTAACGAACTATTGACTTCGCAACTTGAAGGAATAGTCTCTGCAACGTTGCTTTTACCTTCAGGTGGTGGGCGGCGTGAAGTTGTGCGCCACTTGAAGGGCTCTCACCCCCACCCCCGGCAACGCAGCCGGTGGCCCGAGGAGTACACGTGACCAGCACAGCGCAGCCGCCGCAGCCAGGGGCCAGGGACGCCCACCCGGACCATCTGGGCCATGTCATCTTCATCACGGCGGCAGCCGCGATGGGCGGATTCCTCTTCGGCTACGACAGTTCCGTGATCAACGGCGCGACCGTGGCCATCCAGGACCGGTTCGACGTCGACGCGGACATGCTGGGCTGGATCATCGCCACCGCACTGCTCGGCTGCGCCGTCGGTGCCGCGATCGCGGGTCGCATCGCCGACCGCATCGGCCGCATCCGCTGCATGCAGATCGCCTCGGTCCTCTTCGCGGCCAGCGCCATCGGCTCCTCGTTGCCGTTCGCCGCGTGGGACCTGACGATGTGGCGCTTCATCGGCGGCATCGGCATCGGCATGGCCTCGGTGATCGGCCCGGCCTACATCGCCGAGGTCTCACCGCCCGCCTACCGCGGCCGCCTCGCCTCGTTCCAGCAGGCCGCCATCGTCGTCGGCATCGCCGTCTCCCAGCTCGTCAACTGGGGCATCCTGAACATGGCGGACGGCGACCAGCGCGGTGAGATCGGCGGCCTCGAGGCCTGGCAGTGGATGCTCGGCGTCATGGTCGTCCCGGCCGTCCTGTACGGCCTGTTGTCCTTCGCGATCCCCGAGTCCCCGCGCTTCCTGCTCTCCGTCGGCCGGCAGGCCGAGGCCAAGAGGGTGCTCGCCGAGGTCGAGGGCACCACGGTGGACGTGGACGCGCGCGCCGCCGAGATCGAGCTGGCCATGCGCCGCGAGCACACGTCGACGTTCAAGGACCTGCTGGGCGGCAAGTTCGGCTTCCTGCCGATCGTCTGGATCGGCATCTTCCTGTCGATCTTCCAGCAGCTCGTCGGCATCAACGTGATCTTCTACTACTCGAACCAGCTCTGGCAGTCGATCGGCCACGACCCGAGCAGCTCGTTCCTGTACTCCTTCGAGACGTCGATCGTGAACATCGTCGGTACGGTCATCGCGATGATCTTCGTCGACCGGATCGGCCGCAAGCCGCTCGCCCTGATCGGCTCCGCAGGCATGGCCGTCGCCCTGTTCACCATGGCCTGGGCGTTCTCCTACCGGACCGGCTCCGGTGACGACGTCTCGCTGCCGCAGGGCCAGGGCCTGACCGCGATCATCGCCGCCAACGCCTTCGTGCTCTTCTTCGCGCTCTCCTGGGGCGTGGTGGTCTGGGTGCTGCTCGGCGAGATCTTCCCGAACAAGATCCGTGCCGCGGCGCTCGGTGTGGCGGCCTCCGCGCAGTGGCTCGCCAACTTCGCGATCACCAAGACCTTCCCGAGCATGTCGGAGTGGAGCCTGACCGGCTCGTACATCATCTACGGCGCCTTCGCCGCGCTCTCGATCCCCTTCGTCATGAAGTTCGTCAAGGAGACGAAGGGCAAGACCCTGGAGGAGATGGGCTAAACCCCCCGCTGCCCCTCTCCTCTTGAGGAAGGCTGCCCCGGCTCATGGACCGCGCAATCGGTCCTTGAGCCGGGGCAGTACGTTTTCGCCGAACAGATGCATGCTCCGCCACCCCTCGTCGACCGGCATCCCGCCGACGAGCGGATGCAGCACGAGATTGGCCCCTTCCTCCGCGAAGGCCATGCACGCGTCGGGCGTCAGGACGCGGTAGACGCCCTCGGCGCGCAGCTCCGCGACCGTCGTGGCCCCCGAGCGCACCGCCGAGCGGATGTCTTTGGACTGCCAGGAGGCGTAGGTGCGCGCCTCGTGCAGGAAGTGCTCGCCGTGCTCCGCCCAGGTGCGGTCGGGGTCTTCGGAGAGGTGCAGGAGCGGGGTCTCGGCGGCGGGCATCATCGTCCAGCCCTCGGTGCCGTACTCGGTGAGCTTCTCGTTGTAGTACGCCTCCAGTTCCGGCAGGTGCGCGCTCGGGAAGAACGGCAGGCCGAACCGGGCGGCGCGGCGCGCGGCCGCCTTCGAGGAGCCGCCGACCAGGAGCAGCGGGTGCGGCTGCGTGTGCGGGCGCGGGGTGACGCGCACGGTGCGGCCGCGGTGGGTGAACTCCTCGCCGGTCCAGGCCTTGAGGAGGGTGTCCAGGAGCTCGTCCTGGAGCTTCCCGCGCCGCGTCCACTCGACGCCGAAGGCCGCGTACTCCTCGGGCCGGTAGCCGATGCCCGCGACCGTGACGAGCCGGCCGCCGCTCAGCAGGTCGAGTACGGCGATGTCCTCGGCCAGGCGCAGCGGCTCGTGCAGCGGCCCGATGACCGCCGAGACGGTCACCGCGATCTTGCGCGTCGCCCCGAACACCGCGCCCGCGAAGGCGAACGGCGACGGCAGCCAGTTGTTGGCGACGCCGTGGTGCTCCTCGGTCTGGATCGTGGACACGCCGCGGTCGTCGGCGTACGCGGACATCTCCAGGGCGGCGCGGTAGCGCGCGCTGAGGGTGTCGGGCGTGGCCGCGGGATCGACGAGGTTGAAACGTACGACTGTGACGGGCATGAAGACGTCCCCCTTCACCGGATGCGGCGAAGGGGGACGTTAGCTGACGCTTCGTCAGATAGCCAGGGGTGGGCGGAGAGTTGGAGTGCTCACGCCTTGGCGGGGGCGGGCTTGGCCTCGGCGGTGGGCCCGGTGGCCTCGGCCGGGGTGGCCGGCTCGGTCGGCGTGGCCGTCTCGGGGAGCGGCTCGCGCGGCAGGACCGCGTACAGCACGCCCGCGACCACGATCGTCATGAGCCAGCCGAGGCCGTTGCGCCCGATCCAGGACGTGGCGAGCGGGCCGCTGAACCAGTCGACCTTGGTGAAGAGCAGGCCCACGAGGAGCGCGACGCCCCAGGAGGTCATGGCCTGCCAGGCGAAGCCCGCCTTGTACCAGTACGCACTCGTGCGCTTGGTGTCCATCAGGGCTTCGCCGTCGTACGTCTTCCTGCGCAGCATGTCGATGCCGAAGACGCCGATCCAGGCGGAGAAGGCGACCGCGAGCAGCGTGAGGAAGGAGATGAAGGAGCCCATGAAGCTGGTGGCCACGTTCATCAGGAGGTAGCCGAAGATCAGGCTGATGATCGCGTTCACGCTGACCGCCCACGCGCGCGGGACCTTGATGCCGAGGGTCATGGCCGTGAAGCCCGCCGAGTACATCGACATCGAGTTGATCAGGAGCATGCCGATCAGGGCCATGATCAGATACGGCACCGCGATCCACGTCGGCAGCAGGTCGCCGAGGAAGGCGACCGGGTCCTGCGCGGAGGACAGGCCCGGCGTGGAGACGGCCATGACGGCGCCCATCAGGACCATGGGGACCACGACGATGGCGGCGCCGCCGACGGCGTGGCCGACCAGCGGCTTGCTCGGGGCGTTGCGCGGCAGGTAGCGGGTGAAGTCCGGCCCCGTGGGCACCCAGCTGATGCCGCCCGCGGCGATGGTGCCGATGCCCGCGATCATCATGGCGGTGGAGCCCGCGGGCTGGTCGAAGACCTTGGACCAGTCGGTGTCGGTGAGGAGATAGACCAGGACGAGGATGCTGAACGCGCCGAAGAGGTACGTCGACCACTGGCTGCACACGTGCAGGACCTTGCGGCCGAGGCCCGAGATCAGGAACGTGGCGGCGACGAAGGCGAGCAGCGTGATGACCTTCAGGGCCGTGTTCTGCTTCACGCCGAAGCAGATGTCCAGGACCGTGAGGATCGCGTACGCACCCGTGACCGCGTTGATCGTCTCCCAGCCCCAGCGGGCGACCCAGATCAGCGAGCCGGGGAAGAGGTTGCCGCGCTGGCCGAAGACCGCGCGCGAGAGCGTCATGCCCGGCGAACCGCCGCGCTTGCCCGCGATGGAGACGAGGCCCACCAGGCCGTAGCTCAGCACGGGGGAGACGAGGGCGACGACCAGGACCTGCCAGAAGTTCAGGCTGTTCGAGACGATCAGGCCCGCGCCCATCGTCAGGAGCAGAACGCTGATGTTGGCGGCGACCCACGTGGGGAACAGCTCACTGGTCTTGCCGTGGCGCTCGGAGTCCGGCACGGGCTCCAACCCGCGGGTCTCCAGGGCGCCTTCGTGTTCGGCCGTTTCGGCGGTGGTGCTCATGAGGGGTGGTTCCGTGCCTCTCGCTCGGCTTGCGTCGACGTCGTCGCCGGCCGGTGGGGGAGTTCGCTGGTGAGCAGCTGATGAATGGCTGGGTGACCAACGGATGAATCTGTGGGGGACTCTACGCGCGTTGACGCAGCCTCTTCCATCGTACTTTAGTCCGAGTAATGTCGGCTAGTGGCCTATGTCCTTTGGAGGAAAGCACAAGGGCGCTGCCCGAAGGGCCCATGACTGATACTGGGTGGGTTATGGAAATCGTCATCCTTGCTGTAGTCATCGCCGTGGTCGTGGTCGGTGCGATCGGCGGGCTCGTCGTCGGCAGCCGCAAGAAGAAGCGGCTGCCCGAGGCGAAGGCCCCCTCCGTCCCCCCCACCATCACCGCCCCGCCCGCCGAGCCGCACGTCGGCGACGAGGCCGAGACGCCGCGCGACGAGGCGCGCCGCACGATCGAGGAAGTCGATCTGCCGGTCGCCGAGCCGTCGGCCTCCGCGCCCGTCGTCACGGAGGAGCCGCCCGCGGCGCCCCTCGCCCCCGAGATCGAGACCCCCGAGCCCACCGCGGGCCGCCTGGTGCGCCTGCGCGCCCGCCTCTCGCGCTCCCAGAACGCCCTCGGCAAGGGCCTGCTCACGCTCCTGTCGCGCGAGCACCTGGACGAGGACACCTGGGAGGAGATCGAGGACACGCTCCTCACCGCCGACGTCGGCGTCGCCCCCACCCAGGAGCTGGTCGAGCGGCTGCGCGAGCGGGTGCGGGTGCTCGGCACGCGCACGCCCGACGAGCTGCGCACCCTGCTGCGCGAGGAGCTCCTGAACCTGCTCGGCACGGACTTCGACCGCGTCGTGAAGACCGAGTCCGGCCTGGAGACCCCGGGCATCGTGATGGTCGTCGGCGTGAACGGCACCGGCAAGACCACCACCACCGGCAAGCTCGCCCGCGTCCTGGTGGCCGACGGCCGCTCGGTCGTCCTCGGCGCCGCCGACACCTTCCGCGCCGCCGCCGCCGATCAGCTGCAGACCTGGGGCGAGCGCGTCGGCGCCCGCACGGTCCGCGGGCCCGAGGGCGGCGACCCGGCTTCGATCGCCTTCGACACGGTCAAGGAGGGCATCGCCGAGGGCGCCGACGTCGTCCTCATCGACACCGCGGGCCGGCTGCACACCAAGACCGGCCTGATGGACGAGCTCGGCAAGGTCAAGCGCGTCGTGGAGAAGCACGCGCCGCTGGACGAGGTCCTGCTCGTCCTGGACGCCACGACCGGCCAGAACGGCCTGGTGCAGGCCCGCGTCTTCGCCGAGGTCGTCGACATCACCGGCATCGTCCTCACCAAGCTCGACGGCACCGCCAAGGGCGGCATCGTGATCGCGGTCCAGCGCGAGCTCGGCGTGCCGGTCAAGCTCGTCGGGCTCGGCGAGGGCGCGGACGACCTGGCGCCGTTCGAGCCGGAAGCCTTCGTGGACGCGCTCATCGGCGACTGAGCCGGTGCGGCCACCGAAGAAGTGCCCCGCCCCCGGGTGCAGCCGGGAGCGGGGCACTTCGTCATGTGGTCCCGCGCTTGGTCACACCGCACCGCGCTTCGTCAGGCGGTCCCCGCGCGCGGGGCGCGCGTCACGCGGGTGACCGGTGGGCGACGTACGCCAGCGTGCCGAGCACGAGGCGCGCGTGCGGCGGGCCCGTCACGGAGTCCGGGTCGGGGGAGCGCAGCCAGCGGACCGGGCCGAGGCCGCCGCGGTCGGACGGCGGGGCGGTGATGTGCGCGCCGGGGCCGAGGCCGTGCAGGTCGAGGGCGGCGTCGTCCCAGCCCATGCGGTAGAGCAGCTGGGGGAGTTCGGCGGCGGCGCCGGGGGCCACGAAGAAGTGCGTGCGGCCGTCGGGCGTGGCCGCGACGGGGCCGAGCGGCAGGCCCATCCGTTCGAGCCGCACCAGCGCGCGGCGTCCCGCGGTCTCGGCCACCTCGATCACGTCGAAGGACCGGCCGACGGGCAGCATCACCGCGGCGCCGGGGAACTGCGCCCAGGCTTCGGTCACTTCGTCGAGCGTGGCGCCCGCGGGCACCTCCGGGGCGAAGTCCAGCGGGTGGGCGCCGGGCGCCGGGCAGTCGGCGCGGCCGCAGGAGCAGCGGCCGTCCTGGGCGCGCGCGCCGGGCACCGCGGCCCAGCCCCACAGGCCCGTGTACTCCGCCACGGCCGTGCAGTCCGACGCGCTCGAACGGCAGCGCCGACGGGACGCGGAGCGCGATTCCCTCGGCTCTTTCGTCTCCCTGGCCGCGCGGGGCTCCTTCGTCTCCCTGGCCGCGCGCGCCTCTTTCGTCACGCCGCTCCGACCGGTCCCGCCCTCTTTGCCGCTGCCTTCTTTGGTGCCGTGTTCCTTTGTGGCGCCCACTTTGCGTCCGCCCTCTTTGGTCCCGCCCTCTTCGCTTCCCCGCGCCGCGCCGTCCGTGCCGTCTGTTTCGTTCGTTCCCCGGACACCGGCCCGGGGCTCTTTGGTCCCCCGGATGCCGCCGATCGTGAAGCCCATGCCCCCTCCAACGGGTCGCCTGTGCGGTGGTTACGTGACGGAATCGGATCGTGACTCTCTGCCCTGCGATGCGTTGTGCACGTCTCAAGCCGACTCTCGCCGACTTTCACCGTCTTCCGCCGTCAGGTGCTGCCGGCGCCCGGAGGCATTGCGGGTGGTGCACTCCGTGGCCCGCGCCCCTGAGTGCTTCTCTCCGCCCACTTTCGGATGGTCGCGGTTCCTCTGTGTCAAGTGAATCGCGTGCTGCGGGCCGGGAGTTCATTCGAAGGGGTGGCGAATGGTGGCGTTTCCGTGTTCGCCCTCGCCGGAGCGGTGATCGTAGGATTACTTTCAGTACATGCCCCGGAGGCACGCGCACCCGTGGGTATGCCGGAGGCAAGTCGGTTTCCCGTTCGAAGGGTGACATTCTCCGGACGGGGCGCCGTAACACGCGGCATTCTGTTAGGGCTTGACGTGGACCGCGAACAAGTGGCTTGAGGGATGGGGGCGTTCCAGTGGGCGGCAGTAGCGGAAGCGGTGTGAACGCTGAGAAGCGCCCCAACGAGATGCTTGGCTCCTGGTTCGTGCGCAGCGGCTGGTCGAAGGGCGAGCTGGCACGCCAAGTGAACCGCAGAGCGCGCCAGTTGGGCGCGCACCACATCTCCACCGACACCTCGCGCGTCCGCCGCTGGCTGGACGGCGAGAACCCGCGCGAGCCCATCCCGCGCATCCTCTCCGAGCTGTTCTCCGAGCGCTTCGGCTGCGTCGTCGCCGTCGAGGACCTCGGCCTGCGCGCCGCCCACCAGTCCCCGTCCGTCTCCGGCGTCGATCTGCCCTGGACCGGCCCGCAAACGGTCGCGCTCATCAGCGAGTTCAGCCGCAGCGACCTGATGCTGGCCCGGCGCGGCTTCCTCGGCACCTCGCTCGCCCTCTCCGCGGGCCCCTCCCTCATCGAGCCCATGCAGCGCTGGCTCGTGCCGGGACCCTCCGCTCCGGCGGCGCCCGAGCCCGAGCCGCTCGTCCCGCGCCGCCCCGGCCGGCTCTCCAAACCGGAGCTGGACCTCCTGGAGTCCACGACGGTGATGTTCCGCCAGTGGGACGCCCAGTGCGGCGGCGGACTGCGCCGCAAGGCCGTCGTCGGCCAGCTCCACGAGGTGACCGACCTGCTCCAGGAGCCCCAGCCCGAAGCCACCGCGAAGCGCCTGTTCAAGGTCGCCGGTGAACTGGCCGAGCTGGCCGGCTGGATGAGCTACGACGTAGGCCTCCAGCCCACCGCCCAGAAGTACTTCGTGCTGGCCCTGCACGCCGCCAAAGAGGCGGGCGAGAAGCCCCTCGGTTCGTACGTGCTCTCCAGCATGAGCCGCCAGATGATCCACCTCGGCCGCCCCGACGACGCCCTGGAGCTGATCCACCTCGCGCAGTACGGCAGCCGTGACTGCGCCAGCCCCCGCACCCAGTCGATGCTGTATGCGATGGAGGCCCGCGCCTACGCGGGCATGGGCCAGCCCGGCCGCTGCAAACGGGCCGTCCGCATGGCCGAGGACACCTTCGCCGACGCGGACGACTGGGACGACCCCGAGCCCGACTGGATCCGCTTCTTCTCCGAGGCGGAGCTGAACGGCGAGAACGCCCACTCCTTCCGCGACCTGGCGTACGTCGCAGGCCGCAGCCCCACGTACGCCTCGCTGGCCGAGCCCGTCATGGGCCGCGCCGTCGAGCTCTTCGGCAAGGACCCCGAGCACCAGCGTTCGTACGCACTGAACCTGATCGGCATGGCCACCGTGCACCTGCTCCAGCAGGAGCCCGAGCAGAGCACCGTGCTCGCGGCCGAGGCCCTGGACATCGCCAAGAAGGTGCGCTCCGAGCGGGTCAACACCCGGCTGCGCAAGACCGTCGACAACGCCCTGCGGGACTTCGGGGACGTCGCCGAAGTGGTCCGGCTGACCGACCAGCTCGCCGTAGACATGCCGGAAACCGCGGAGGCCGTCTAAAGGTCCCGCCTGTCGCGGCCCGCCCGAGCGGCACGCCGCGCACCCACTCCGGCCGCGGCCGGCCCATCCCGACAGCCCGACTCGGCTCCCCCACGCCAGGTCATCGGATGGCCGCCGCGGCCGGTCTACTGCCCGGGGGATTCGAGAGGGTATGTCCTGCGCACCCCGGACCACGCGCGGTTCACCCACGCGTAACACGCACGCCCCCTTCGTCACTGCCGCGAAACATCGAGCGGCACTGACCGAAACCGCGCTGCGCCAATCTCGTGCCGCATAACCGGCCCACCGTCCTCGCACCGCAGAGGCTGAAGCCCGCACGGGCCGTATCCGACGACGAGGAGACGCCGATGCCCCCAGGCATCACGGTTGCCGCAGACGCCCCACAGATGTCTGCCGCCAACACCGGGTTCATGCTGATCTGTTCCGCCCTGGTGATGCTCATGACGCCGGGTCTCGCCTTCTTCTACGGAGGCATGGTCCGCGTCAAGAGCACCTTGAACATGCTGATGATGAGCTTCATCAGCCTGGGCATCGTGACCATCCTGTGGGTGCTCTACGGCTTCTCCGTCGCCTTCGGCACCGACCACGGCAGCCTCTTCGGCTGGGAGAGCGACTACGTGGGCCTCGGCGGCATCGGCCTCAACCAGCTCTGGGACGGCTACACCATCCCGGTCTACGTCTTCGCCGTGTTCCAGCTGATGTTCGCGATCATCACGCCCGCGCTGATCAGCGGTGCGCTCGCGGACCGGGTGAAGTTCACCGCGTGGGCCCTGTTCGTCGCGCTCTGGGCGACGATTGTGTACTTCCCGGTCGCGCACTGGGTGTGGGGCACCGGCGGCTGGGCCTTCGAGCTCGGCGTGATCGACTTCGCCGGCGGTACGGCCGTGCACATCAACGCCGGCGCCGCGGCACTCGGCGTGATCCTGGTCATCGGCAAGCGCGTCGGCTTCAAGAAGGACCCGATGCGCCCGCACAGCCTGCCCCTGGTGATGCTCGGCGTCGGACTGCTGTGGTTCGGCTGGTTCGGGTTCAACGCCGGATCCTGGCTCGGCAACGACGACGGCGTCGGCGCGCTGATGTTCCTCAACACCCAGATCGCCACGGCCGCCGCGATGCTCGCCTGGCTCGCGTACGAGAAGATCCGGCACGGCGCGTTCACCACCCTCGGCGCCGCCTCCGGCGCCGTCGCGGGCCTCGTCGCCATCACCCCGTCCGGCGGCTCCTGCTCCCCGCTCGGCGCGATCGCCATCGGTGCCGTCGCCGGTCTGCTGTGCGCCCTGGCCGTCGGCCTGAAGTTCAAGTTCGGCTACGACGACTCCCTGGACGTCGTCGGCGTCCACCTGGTCGGCGGTGTCGTCGGATCGCTGCTCGTCGGCCTCTTCGCCACCGGTGGCGGGCAGTCGACGGCGAAGGGTCTCTTCTACGGTGGTGGCCTCGAGCAGTTGGGCAAGCAGGCCGCCGGTGTCGGCGCCGTCCTCGGCTACTCCCTCGTCGCCTCCGCCGTGCTCGCCTTCCTGATCGACAAGACGATCGGGATGCGGGTCGACGAGGACGAGGAGGTCGGCGGCATCGACCAGGTCCAGCACGCCGAGACCGCGTACGACTTCAGCGGCGCGGGCGGCGGCTCCGCACCGCGCACCGCGACCGCGGTGCCGGGCCCGGTCCAGTCGGCGCAGAAGAACAAGAAGGTGGACGCATGAAGCTCATCACCGCGGTCGTCAAGCCGCACCGGCTCGACGAGATCAAGGAAGCCCTCCAGGCCTTCGGAGTCCAGGGCCTGACCGTCACCGAGGCCAGCGGCTACGGCCGCCAGCGCGGCCACACCGAGGTCTACCGCGGCGCCGAGTACACCGTCGATCTCGTACCGAAGATCCGCATCGAGGTGCTCGTCGAGGACGAGGACGCCGAACAGCTCATCGAGGTCGTGGTCAAGGCCGCCCGCACCGGCAAGATCGGTGACGGCAAGGTGTGGAGTGTCCCCGTCGACACGGCGGTCCGGGTGCGGACCGGCGAGCGCGGGCCGGACGCCCTGTGACGCGCATGGCGTGCGTGACGTACGTGGCGTACGCGCTGTAGTCCCACAGAGAACAGGAGCCGCTGGGTGACGAGCGTGGAAGTACGGAAGGAATCAGAGGACTCCGGAGACTCCGGACCCAGTGGCTACGCGGCGGCCCGGCTGCGCCTCCTCCAAGAGGAGGCGCGGTCCGGGCCGCCGCGGCGTTCGGCCCTGGCCGAACTCACGGACGGATGGCTGAACGGCCTCTTCGGAGCGGGCGTCGCCGACCTGGGCACCAGTCCCGGCGAGCTGCGCGGCGTCTCGCTGATCGCCGTCGGCGGCTACGGCCGCGGCGAGCTCTCGCCGCGCAGCGACCTCGACCTGTTGCTGCTCCACGACGGCGGCGCGGACGCCGCCGCGATCGCCTCCCTGGCGGACCGCATCTGGTACCCCGTCTGGGACCTCGGCCTCGCGCTCGACCACTCCGTACGCACCCCGGGCGAGGCCCGCAAGACGGCCGCCGACGACCTGAAGGTCCAGCTCGGCCTGCTCGACGCGCGGCACATCGCCGGTGATCTGGGGCTCACCGCCGCGATGCGCACCTCCGTCCTCGCCGACTGGCGCAACCAGGCGCCCAAGCGGCTGCCCGAGCTGCGCGAGCTGTGCGAGGAACGGGCCGTACGCCAGGGCGAGTTGAGCCACCTCCTCGAACCCGACCTGAAGGAGGCGCGCGGCGGCCTGCGGGACGCCACCGCGCTGCGGGCCGTCGCCGCCTCCTGGCTCGCGGACGCGCCCCGCGAGGGCCTCGCCGAGGCCCGCCGCGCCCTGCTCGACGTACGCGACGCGCTGCACCTGACCACCGGTCGCGCCACCGACCGCCTCACCCTCCAGGAACAGGACCAGGTCGCCGCCGAACTCGGCCTGCTCGACGCCGACACCCTGCTGCGGCAGGTGTACGAGGCCGCGCGCACCATCGCGTACGCCGGCGACGTGACCTGGCGCGAGGTAGGGCGCGTGCTGCGGGCGCGGCGGGCCAAGCCGCGGCTGCGCGGGCTCCTGGGCGGCGGCAAGGGCGCGGTGACCGCCGCCGAGCGGTCGCCGCTGGCCGAGGGCGTCGTGGAGCAGGACGGCGAGGTCGTGCTCGCGCGGGCCGCCCGGCCCGAGCGCGACCCGGTGTTGCCGCTGCGGGCCGCCGCTGCCGCCGCGCAGGCCGGTCTTCCGCTGTCCCTGCACGCCGTGCGCCGGATGGCGGCCGCCGTCCGGCCGCTGCCCACGCCGTGGCCCGCCGAGGCACGCTCGCAGCTCGTCACGCTGCTCGGCGCCGGGCGGCCCACCGTCCAGGTCTGGGAGGCACTGGAGGCCGAGGGCCTCATCACGCGGCTGCTGCCCGACTGGGAGCGCGTGCGGTGTCGCCCCCAGCGCAACGCCGTGCACACCTGGACCGTCGACCGGCACCTCGTCGAGACCGCCGTGCGGGCCGCCGAGCTGACACGCCGGGTCGGCCGCCCCGACCTGCTCCTCGTCGCCGCACTCCTGCACGACATCGGCAAGGGATGGCCCGGCGACCACTCCGTCGCCGGCGAGATCATCGCCCGGGACGTGGCCGCGCGCGTGGGCTTCGACCGCGGTGACGTCGCGGTGCTCGCCTGTCTCGTACGCCACCATCTGCTCCTTGTCGAGACCGCGACGCGGCGCGACCTCGACGACCCCGCCACCGTGAAGTCCGTCGCCGACGCCGTCGGCTCGACCGGCACGCTCGAGCTGCTGCACGCCCTCACGGAGGCCGACGCGCTGGCCACCGGGCCCGCGGCGTGGTCGTCGTGGCGGGGGTCGCTGGTCGCGGACCTGGTGAAGCGGGTGGCGGCGGAGCTGGCCGGGGGCACGGGCGACGAGTATGCGGAGGGTGTGGGCGAGGGCGGTGGGTCCGGGTCCGCGCCCGCGCTCGCGCCTGCTTCGGCGGAGCAGGAGCGGCTTGCGGTGGAGGCGGTGCGGACGGGGGCGCCGGTGCTGGGGTTGCGGGCGGAGGCTGTCGGCGGGGCTTTGGGTCCCGTCGCCGGGGCCGAGCAGCCCGAGCCGCTCGGGGTGGAGTTGCTCGTCGCCGTGCCCGAGCAGGGCGGGGTGCTTCCGGCCGTCGCCGGGGTGCTCGCCATGCACCGGCTGACCGTGCGGACCGCGGAGCTGAGGGCGGTGGAGCTGCCCGAGGGGATGTCCGGCTCCGCGCTGATGCTGCAGTGGTGGGTCGCCGCCGAGTACGGGTCCCTGCCGCAGGCCACGCGGCTGCGGGCCGACCTGGTGCGGGCCCTCGACGGGTCCCTCGACATCGCCGCGCGGCTGGCCGAGCGGGACGCCGCCTACCCGCGGCGGCGCGGGACGGTGGCGCCGCCGCCCCGGGTGACCGTGGCGTCGGCGGGGTCGCGGCGGGCGACGGTGATCGAGGTGCGGGCCCAGGACGCCCCGGGGCTGCTGCACCGGATCGGGCGGGCGCTGGAGGCCGCAGGGGTGCGGGTGCGCAGCGCGCACGTCTCCACGCTGGGGGCCAACGCCGTGGACGCCTTCTATGTGACGGGGGCGGACGGGGCGCCGCTGAGCGGGGAGCGGGCGGCGGGGGTGGCTCGGGGGGTGGAGGAGGCGTTGCGGGCGTGAGTGGTGCCCTGGCGGGTCGAATCCGACCGGCCAGGGCTCTCTGTCTTCTCGGCCGGATACTCTGGAGGGCGACCGTCCCTGCCCCACGACCATGAGGATTCGCGACCGCCGTGTTCGACACTCTTTCCGATCGCCTCGCAGCGACATTCAAGAACCTCCGCGGCAAAGGCAGGCTTTCCGAGGCGGACATCGACGCCACGGCGCGCGAGATCCGTATCGCCCTGCTGGAAGCGGACGTCGCCCTCCCCGTGGTCCGGGCCTTCATCAAGCAGGTCAAGGAGCGCGCGACCGGCGTCGAGGTCTCCGCGGCCCTCAACCCGGCCCAGCAGGTCATCAAGATCGTCAACGAGGAGCTCATCGGCATCCTCGGCGGCGAGACGCGGCGCCTGCGCTTCGCCAAGCAGCCGCCCACGGTCATCATGCTCGCGGGCCTCCAGGGCGCCGGTAAGACCACGCTGGCCGGAAAGCTCGGCCGCTGGCTGAAGGCCCAGGGGCACTCGCCGCTGCTCGTGGCCTGCGACCTCCAGCGCCCCAACGCCGTGAACCAGCTCTCGGTCGTCGCCGAGCGCGCGGGCGTCGGGATCTACGCCCCGCAGCCGGGCAACGGCGTCGGCGACCCGGTGCAGGTAGCCAAGGACTCGGTCGAGTTCGCGCGTACGAAGCAGTACGACGTGGTCGTCGTCGACACCGCGGGACGCCTCGGCATCGACCAGGAGCTGATGCAGCAGGCCGCGGACATCCGCGACGCCGTCAGCCCCGACGAGGTCCTCTTCGTCGTCGACGCGATGATCGGTCAGGACGCCGTGAACACGGCGGAGGCCTTCCGCGACGGTGTCGGCTTCGACGGCGTCGTGCTCTCGAAGCTCGACGGCGACGCCCGCGGCGGTGCCGCGCTTTCCATCGCGCACGTCACCGGCCGCCAGGTCATGTTCGCCTCCAACGGCGAGAAGCTGGACGACTTCGACGCGTTCCACCCGGACCGCATGGCGTCCCGCATCCTCGGCATGGGCGACATGCTCACGCTCATCGAGAAGGCCGAGCAGACCTTCTCGCAGCAAGAGGCCGAGAAGATGGCCTCCAAGCTGGCGAGCAGCAAGGGCGGCAAGGACTTCACGCTGGACGACTTCCTGGCCCAGATGGAGCAGGTCAGGAAGATGGGCAGCATCAGCAAGCTGCTCGGGATGCTGCCCGGCATGGGGCAGATCAAGGACCAGATCAACAACCTCGACGAGCGGGACGTCGACCGCACCGCGGCCATCATCAAGTCGATGACCCCTGGTGAGCGGCAGGAGCCGACGATCATCAACGGCTCGCGCCGGGCCCGTATCGCCAAGGGTTCCGGTGTCGAGGTCAGCGCCGTGAAGAACCTGGTCGAGCGGTTCTTCGAGGCGCGCAAGATGATGTCCCGCATGGCCCAGGGCGGCGGCATGCCGGGGATGCCCGGGATGCCGGGCATGGGCGGCGGCCCCGGCAAGACGAAGAAGAAGCAGAAGCAGGCCAAGGGCAAGCAGCGCTCCGGCAACCCGATGAAGCGCAAGCAGCAGGAGGACGAGGCCGCCGCGCGGCGCGCCGCCGCCGAGGAGGCCGCGGCGGGCGGTGCCTTCGGGCTTCCGGCCGCGGGTCAGGGCGGCAAGGACTTCGAGCTGCCGGACGAGTTCAAGAAGTTCATGGGCTAGTACATGGGCTGCTGGTCCATGGGCTGACGGACGGCACGCCCGTCTCGTACGTCGTACGTCGCCTGGGGCGCCGCACCGATGGGTGCGGCGCCCCAGGCGTTTGCGGGGGTGTTCCGCGCGGGTGCCGGTGGGCATTTTGTGTCGTAGCGTCCGCATATGAGCAACCCCGTGCCGCCACGTCAGAAGCCCGAGCAGCCGTGGCGCTCCGAGGGTGCTCCGGAGCCCGCGCCCACGCCGCCGCCGAAGCGGAAGCTGCCGGGCGGCTGGGGCGGGCTGATCCTCACGGCCCTGATCGTCTATCTCATCGCCAACCTCGTTCTCTCCTTCTTCGGTGACGGCGACGAGCCGACGATCTCGTACACGGAATTCAACAAGCAGGTCGACTCCGGAAACGTCTCGAAGATCTACTCCAAGGGCGACGCGATTCAGGGCCAGCTCAAGAAGGAGCAGAAGGATCCGGACGGGGGCGACAAATACACCAAATTCAAGACGCAGCGGCCCGAATTCGCGGACGACAAGCTGTGGGGCGACCTGACGAAGAACAAGGTCACGGTCACCGCCGAGCCGGTGGTGCAGCAGCGCAGCTTCCTCTCCAACCTCCTGATCTCCCTTGCTCCCATGCTCTTGCTGGTGGTGCTGTGGATCTTCATCGCGCGGCGCATGGCCTCGGGGATGGGCGGCGCGGGCGGCATGCTCGGGCGCAAGCAGCCGCCGAAGCCCATCGAGCTGGAGCCCGGCAAGAAGCGGACGACCTTCGAGGACGTCGCCGGCATCGACGAGGTCGAGGGCGAGCTCAATGACGTGGTGGACTTCCTGAAGAATCCCGACGCCTATCGGGAGATGGGCGCGAGAATGCCGGGCGGCGTGCTGCTGGCCGGACCGCCGGGAACGGGAAAGACCCTGCTGGCGCGGGCCGTGGCCGGCGAGGCAGGAGTGCCGTTCTTCTCCGCTTCCGCCTCCGAATTCATCGAAATGATCGTGGGCGTGGGGGCCTCGCGCGTACGGGAGCTCTTCGCCGAGGCGCGGAAAGTCGCCCCGTCCATCATCTTCATCGACGAGATCGACACCATCGGGCGGGCCCGTGGCGGCGGCAGCGGGATGGGCGGCCACGACGAGCGCGAGCAGACGCTCAACCAGATCCTCACCGAGATGGATGGTTTCTCCGGCTCCGAGGGCGTCATCGTCATCGCCGCCACCAACCGCGCCGACATCCTCGACCCCGCCCTGACCCGCCCCGGCCGCTTCGACCGGGTCGTGAACGTGTCCCCGCCCGACCGCGGCGGACGCGAGGCCATCCTCAAGATCCACACCCGGACCATCCCGCTCGCCGACGGCGTCGACCTGGCGCAGGTCGCCCGCACCACCCCGGGCATGACCGGCGCCGACCTCGCCAACCTGGCCAACGAGGCCGCCCTGCTCGCCGTGAAGCGCAAGCAGCGGGTGGTGACGCAGTCCGACCTCTCCGAGGCCCTGGAGAAGGTGCAACTGGGCGCCGAGCGCCCGCTGGTGATGCCCGACGAGGAGCGCCGCCGCACCGCGTACCACGAGAGCGGTCACGCCCTGCTCGGCATGCTCCAGCCGGGCGCCGACCCCGTCCGCAAGATCACCATCGTCCCGCGCGGACGCGCACTCGGCGTCACCCTGTCCACCCCGGACGCCGACAGATACGCGTACACGGAGGAGTATCTGCGCGGCCGCATCATCGGTGCCCTGGGTGGCATGGCGGCCGAACACGTCGTCTACGGAGTCATCACCACCGGCGCCGAGAACGACCTGGAGCAGGTCTCCAACATCGCCCGCGGCATGGTCGCCCGCTGGGGCATGAGCGAACGCGTGGGCCGCCTCTCGGCCCTGCCGAACGACGCCCAGCAGGCCTACGGCCTCGCCGCCGCACCCGGCACCCTGGACGCCATCGACCACGAGATGCGCCGCATCGTCGACGAGTGCTACGAAAGCGCCTGCCGCCAACTACGCGACCACCGCCCCCAACTGGACGCCCTGGCCACCGCCCTCCTCCAAAACGAGACCCTGGAGGAAACCGAGGCCTACAGGGTGGCCGGTATCACCCGCCTCACCAAGGAAACGTGAGGCACACGCGGAAGCGGGCCGGCGTGGCGTCCCTGTGTCTGTGCCCGACGGAGTCCGTGTCCTACGGAATCCGCGTCCTACGGAGTCCGCGCGATCAAGTACCGGAACACGTTCGGCATCCACACCGTGCCGTCGTGGCGCTGGTGTGGGTGGAGGGCCTCGGTCAGTTCCTTGTCCACCTGGAACTGGTCCGTCGCGCCGACTGCCGCGTCGAACAGGCCTGTGGACAGCAGTCCGCGGACGGCGCTGTCCATGTCCGCGTAGCCGAAGGGGCACGCCACGCGGCCCGAGCCGTCGGGCTTGAGGCCCGCGCGCTGGGCGACCTCCTCCAGGTCGTCCCGGCAGGCGGCACGCCAACTGCGCGTGCTGCGCAGGGGATCGGCGAGCTTCGTGGCCACCCGGAGCACCGACGACGTCGTGCAGCGCTCCGGCGGCCCCCAGCCCGCGAGGACCACGGGCGCGCCCCGCTCGGCGAGCGGAGACGCCCTCTCCAGGAGCGCCGACAGGCCCTCGGAGTCGCCCGCCACGCACCCGATCGGCTGGAAGGCGGTCACCAGGGTGTACGCGGGAGTCTCCGGGCCCGCGGCGCCCTCGGGCGGGCCCGCCACCAGCCGAGTGCCGGGCCGCTCGGCCGATCCGGCGGACGCGTCCGGCGCGAGGCGCTCACGGGCGAGCGCCAGGCGTTCGGGCGCCGACGGTTCGACGCCGGTCACCGAGGCGCCCCGGGAGGCGGCCATCAGCAGGGCGAGCCCGGACCCGCAGCCCAGGTCGAGCAGACGCGTGCCGCGGCCCACCTCAAGCCGTTGGTAGACCGCTTCATAGAGCGGGACCAGCATCCTCTCCTGGATCTCCGCCCAGTCACGCGCGCGTGCGCACCGGTCCACACGTGGGGGAGCACCCGCGCGCGGGAGGTGTGAGTGCACGAGCGTAGGTGTCATCGAAAGCGCCCCAATCCGCCGAGAGTTGTCGTACTGATTCCTACGGTTCGTCCGCCCCCACGACGTGCCTTCACGCTTCCCCCGTATGCCAGAGAACTCCGCATCCGTCGTGGCGTCCAGAGGTTGTGGGGCAATGCTTGTGTGCCACCGTCGTGCGCCCCCTGGGACCGTAAATTTCCGGCCCTTCAGGCGACTCGGACGTACCATGCGCGCCATGGCAAAGGCACCCGTACTCACGCCCCGCGCGGACGACTTCCCCCGCTGGTACCAGGACCTGATCACCAAGGCCGAGCTGGCCGACAACGGCCCGGTGCGCGGCACCATGGTGATCCGGCCGTACGGCTACGGCCTGTGGGAGCGCATGCAGCGGGACATGGACGCGCGCATCAAGGAGACGGGTACCCAGAACGCGTACTTCCCGCTCCTGATCCCGCAGTCGTACCTCACGCGCGAGGCGGAGCACGTCGAGGGCTTCGCCCCCGAGCTGGCCGTCGTCACCCACGGCGGCGGCAAGGAGCTGGAGGAGCCGGTCGTGGTTCGGCCCACTTCGGAGACCATCGTCAACGAGTACTTCGCCAAGTGGGTGCAGAGCTATCGCGATCTGCCGCTGCTGATCAACCAGTGGGCCAACGTGGTCCGTTGGGAGCTGCGGCCGCGCCTGTTCCTGCGTACGTCGGAGTTCCTCTGGCAGGAGGGCCACACCGCGCACGCGACGTACGAGGAAGCACGCGACTTCGCCGCCCGCATCCACCGGCACGTCTACGGAGACTTCATGCGGGAGTTCCTGGCCATGGACTTCGTGCTCGGCCGCAAGACCGCGAGCGAGCGCTTCGCGGGCGCCATCAACACCCTCACGCTCGAAGGCATGATGGGCGACGGCAAGGCCCTCCAGCTCGGCACCAGCCACGAACTCGGGCAGAACTTCGCCAAGGCCTTCGGCACCCGGTACCTGTCGAAGGACGGCAGGCAGGAGCTGGTCTGGCAGACCTCCTGGGGCGCCACGACCCGCATGATCGGCGCCCTGGTGATGATGCACGGCGACGACAACGGCCTGCGCCTGCCGCCGCGCCTCGCGACCGTCCAGGTCGTCGTCCTCGCCGTCAAGGACGACGAAGCCGTGCTCGCGAAGGTGCGCGAGGTCGGCGAGCGGCTGACGGCGGCCGGCGTGCGCGTCCAGGTCGACGACCGCACGGAGACCCCCTTCGGGCGCCGCGCCGTCGACTGGGAGCTCAAGGGCGTCCCCGTCCGGGTGGAGATCGGCCCGCGCGACCTGGAGAACGGCACCGCGATGCTCGTACGCCGCATCCCAGGCGGCAAGCAGCCCGTCGCCCTGGACGCTCTCGCCACCCTGCTGCCCACCGTCCTCGAAGAGGGCCAGGAGCTGCTGCTCACCCAGGCCCGCGCCCGCCGTGAATCCCGTACGAGCGACGTGACCAGCGCCGACGAGGCCATCGAAGCCGCCGCGGCGGGCGGCTGGGCACGCCTTCCGTGGTCCGCGCTCGGTCCCGCGGGCGAGGCGGAACTGGCCGAGCGCGGCGTGACCGTACGGTGTCTGGTCGCTCAGGACGGGGCGGTGCCGGACGCCGATGACGCACCCGGTAACGTCGCCGTCGTGGCGCGCGCCTACTGAGAGCCGGGATTCCGTCTTGGCCGCCTTCACGAGGCGACCGTCGCGGTCCTCCGCAACAGGGGCCCCGGCGCACGGAGTTGACCTACGCGCCCGCGCGTACGCGGCACTACGTACCGGCTTGCGGCGAGCTGCGAGGCTTCTCCGCAGATCAGCGCACCCGCCCTCGTCCGGACGCATCAATGGCAACTGACGGGTAAGTGCAAATTATTTGAGATGCCCCGGAATGGAACCCGGAGGCACCCCGGCTCGTTGTCACGACGTGAGCACGACACCACCTGTTCTCGCCGCAGAGCTGGCACAGGCGTGGGCCGACATTCAGCGGCACCACTCCGAGCTGCCGGACCTAGCCGCGCCCGAATCCCTTATCGGAGAGTCGTCGTCCGCCTGCGGCGCCGAGCTCTCCTTCGAGCGACTGCTCCACGAAGCAGTCCACGGCATCGCCGCCGCCCGCGGCGTACGCGACACCTCACGCGCGGGCCGCTATCACAACCGCAGATTCCTCTCGATCGCCGAGGAGCTGGGCCTCGACCATCCGGAAGAGCCACATCCGAGCAGCGGCTTCTCCCTGGTCACGCTCAACCCCGAGGCGAAGAAGCGCTATCGCCCGACCATCGAGCGGCTGCAGCGCGCCCTCAAGGCGCACACGGCCGCCACCACGGCGGACACCTCACGCACCTTCCGCGGCCCGGCCGCCCGGCACGGGTCCTCCGGAGGCGGCGTGCGCGTGAAGGCGGTCTGCGACTGCGGGCGCAATGTCCGCGTCGTGCCGTCGGTGCTCGCCCAGGCGCCCATCATGTGCGGCGGCTGCGGCAAGCCCTTCCGGATCCCGGAAGTGGTCGGCGTGGGCGCGGGAGCGGGGTGAGGCGGGCCGCCCACCCGTGATGAGCTGCTGCGGGGGGCGGCCGACCGAATTCGGCTGCCCCAGTGGCATGTGGCACAATGGCTAGCTGTACTCGACAGTCGCACAGGACCCCTCTCTCCTCCGGCTGACGCGTCCATCGGGCATCTCGAGTACCGCAACCCCACGCGGCATCCCGTTGTGCCCAACCACGTCAATCCAGGAGAACCCACTCCCGTGGCAGTCAAGATCAAGCTGAAGCGTCTGGGCAAGATCCGTTCGCCTCACTACCGCATCGTCGTCGCCGACTCCCGTACCCGCCGTGACGGCCGGGCCATCGAGGAGATCGGTCTGTACCACCCGGTGCAGAACCCCTCGCGCATCGAGGTCAACTCGGAGCGCGCGCAGTACTGGCTCTCCGTCGGCGCCCAGCCGACCGAGCCGGTCCTCGCGATCCTGAAGCTCACCGGCGACTGGCAGAAGCACAAGGGCCTCCCGGCCCCCGCGCCGCTGCTCCAGCCGGAGCCGAAGGCGGACCACCGCGCCCTCTTCGAGGCCGTGGCCAAGGACGTCGACGGTGAGCCCAAGGGCGAGGCCATCACGCAGAAGAAGAAGGCCGACAAGAAGGACGAGGCCCCGGCCGAGTCCGCGGCCGAGTCGACCGAGGCCTGAGCATGCTCGAGGAGGCTCTCGAGCACCTCGTGAAAGGCATCGTCGACAATCCCGACGACGTGCAGGTCGCCTCGCGCAACCTGCGCCGCGGGCGCGTCCTCGAAGTCCGGGTCCACCCGGACGACCTGGGCAAGGTGATCGGCCGCAACGGCCGCACCGCACGCGCGCTGCGGACAGTCGTGGGTGCCATCGGCGGCCGCGGTGTCCGCGTCGACCTCGTCGACGTCGACCAGGTTCGCTGAACCACACGTAGCACCGGCTCGGGCCGGGGAGGGCTCCAGAGCCGTCCCCGGCCCGCAGTCGTATTCAGTCAAGGGAGAGACAGCACAGTGCAGCTCGTAGTCGCGCGGATCGGCCGCGCCCACGGCATCAAGGGCGAGGTCACCGTCGAGGTGCGCACCGATGAGCCGGAGCTGCGGCTCGGCCCCGGCGCCGTGCTCGCCACCGACCCCGCGAGCACGGGGCCGCTGACCATCGAGACCGGCCGCGTGCACAGTGGCCGGCTGTTGCTGCGCTTCGCGGGCGTACGCGACCGCACCGGAGCCGAGGCGCTGCGCAACACGCTGCTGATCGCCGAGATCGACCCCGAAGAGCTCCCGGAGGACCCGGACGAGTTCTACGACCACCAGCTGATGGACCTCGACGTGGTCACCAAGGACGGTGCCGAGGTCGGCCGGATCACCGAGATCTCGCACCTGCCCTCGCAGGACCTGTTCATCGTGGAGCGCCCCGACGGCAGCGAGGTCATGATCCCGTTCGTCGAGGAGATCGTCACGGAGATCGACCTGGAGGAGCAGCGGGCCGTCATCGACCCGCCGCCCGGCCTGATCGACGACCGCGCGGAGATCGCGTCCGCGCGTGACGCCGAGGCGGCCCCGGAGGACCAGGCGTAATGCGGCTCGACGTCGTCACGATCTTCCCCGAGTACCTGGAACCCCTGAACGTCTCCCTCGTCGGCAAGGCACGCGCGCGTGGGCAGCTCGACGTCAACGTGCACGACCTCAGGGAGTGGACGTACGACCGGCACAACACGGTCGACGACACCCCCTACGGCGGCGGCCCGGGCATGGTCATGAAGACCGACCCTTGGGGCGCAGCCCTCGACGACGTGCTCGCCGAGGGGTACGAGGCGGGGGCCCACGGGCCCGTCCTCGTCGTCCCCACGCCCAGTGGGCGCCCCTTCACCCAGGAACTCGCCGTCGAGCTCTCCGAGCGGCCCTGGCTGGTCTTCACGCCCGCGCGCTACGAAGGCATCGACCGCCGCGTCATCGACGAGTACGCGACCCGGATGCCCGTCTACGAGGTGTCCATCGGCGACTACGTCCTCGCGGGCGGAGAGGCCGCCGTGCTGGTCGTCACGGAGGCCGTGGCCCGGCTCCTGCCCGGGGTCCTCGGCAACGCCGAGTCCCACCGCGACGACTCCTTCGCGCCGGGAGCCATGGCCAATCTCCTCGAAGGCCCCGTCTACACCAAGCCCCCGGAGTGGCGCGGACAGGGCATCCCGGACGTCCTGCTCAGCGGCCACCACGGCAAGATCGCCCGCTGGCGGCGGGACGAGGCGCTGCGCCGCACCACCCGCAACAGGCCCGATCTCATTGAGCGTTGCGACCCCGCGGCCTTCGACAAGAAGGACCGCGAGATGCTCTCGATCCTGGGGTGGCGGCCGGGGCCCGACGGCCGATTTGGGCGAGACCCCGAGGCCGTGGAAGAATAGACCGCTGCTGTACGTCCAGCGTGCGCCCCTGCCACAGGGGGAACGACGCCCGCCCGACGCGATCAGCTACCGAATCCTCATCACCACGTTCCGCTGGTGACCTGTGGCATCAGCGAAGAAAGCAGACGATCATGTCTCACCTGCTCGACACCGTCGACTCCGCGTCGCTGCGCAGCGACCTCCCGGCCTTCCGCCCGGGTGACACCGTCAACGTCCACGTCCGCGTCATCGAGGGCAACCGCTCCCGTGTGCAGCAGTTCAAGGGCGTAGTCATCCGCCGCCAGGGCGCCGGTGTCCGCGAGACCTTCACGGTCCGCAAGGTCTCCTTCTCCGTCGGCGTCGAGCGCACCTTCCCGGTGCACACCCCGATCGTCGAGAAGATCGAGCTCGTCACCAAGGGTGACGTCCGTCGCGCCAAGCTGTACTACCTGCGCGAGCTGCGCGGCAAGGCCGCGAAGATCAAGGAGAAGCGCGAGAACTGATCTCGCGCCCGGCCCCCGGGCCGAGCTCCCGCGCGGGTCCACAGCGGGGCCGGATAGCATCTGGCCCCGATGGACACCGAAGCACAGCACACGGAGCGCGACCGCTCCTCCCCCTCCTCCGAATCCGGACCCGCTCCCGCGGACGCACCGGACACGGAGGGCACGGAGGAGCGGTCGCGCTCCGTTTTCGCGTCCTTCATGGACTGGGTCCCCGGCGGCCGCCTCACCCTGACCGCGCTCCTGTGCATGGGCGCACTGCTCCTGGTCAGCACCTTCGTGGTGCAGCCCTACGCGATCCCCAGCGGCTCCATGGAGCCCGCGTTCCGGCCCGGAGACCGCGTACTCGTCAACAAGTTGGCGTACCGTTTCGGTTCCGGCCCACAGCGCGGTGACGCGGTCGTCTTCGACGGCAGCGGCTACTTCGGAGACTCCGACTACGTCAAGCGGGTCGCGGGCGTGGGCGGCGACCGGGTGGTCTGCTGCGACAAGCGGGGGAGGATCAAGGTGAACGGCGAGCCCGTCGACGAGCCTTACCTGTTCCGCGGAGACGCCCCCTCGACGGTGCCCTTCGATGTCGTGGTGCCCGACGACGCCCTCTTCCTGCTCGGTGACCACCGCAGCGACTCCAGCGACTCCCGCGACCACCTGGGCTCTCCCGGCGGCGGCATGATCCCCGTCGACGCGGTCATCGGCAGGGCCGACTGGATCGCCTGGCCGCTCGGCCGCCTGACCTCCCTGAAGCGTCCCGACGCCTACGCGCGCGTGCCCGCACCAGGCGGCACGCATGGGTAACAGGGGCCGCGCGAAGGCCACGCACGCGGCCGACACCCGGCTGCCCACCGGGACCCGCCCCACCAGCGGCCCCGTACTGCCCGGCCGCGCCGAGCGCCGCAAGCTCGCGAAGAAGGTCAAGCGCCGCAGGCGCCGCTCCGCGATCAAGGAGATACCGCTCCTCATAGTCGTCGCCCTGCTGATAGCCCTGGTACTGAAGACCTTCCTGGTGCAGGCCTTCGTGATCCCCTCGGGCTCCATGGAGCAGACGATCCGCATCGGCGACCGCGTCCTGGTCGACAAACTCACCCCGTGGTTCGGCAACAAGCCCGCGCGCGGGGACGTCGTCGTCTTCAAGGACCCCGGGAACTGGCTCGAGGAAGAGCGCGGCAAGAAGAAGGACGACCCCGTCGTCATCAAGCAGGTCAAGCAGGGCCTGAGCTTCATCGGACTGCTCCCGTCCGACGACGAGCGCGACCTGATCAAGCGCGTCGTGGGCGTCGGCGGCGACACCGTGAAGTGCTGTGACAAGAACGACAAGGTCACCGTCAACGGCGTGGCGCTCAACGAGCCCTACCTCCACCCCGGGGACAAGCCCTCCCTCTTCGAGTTCGAGGTGAAGGTCCCCAAGGGACGCCTTTTCGTCATGGGCGACCACCGGTCGGATTCGGCCGACTCCCGCTTCCACCGGAACGAGAAGTTCAGCGGCACCGTCTCGGAAGACGAGGTGGTGGGCCGCGCCCTTGTCATCGCCTGGCCCTTCGGCCACTGGCGCAAACTGGAAGAGCCCGATACGTACGCGTCCGTTCCCGACGCGCCCGCCGGGTCGGACACCGCCACAGGAGCGTCGCATAAGGTGGCCCCCGGCGATCGCAACGGAATTACCGGCCTCCCGACCCCTGCGGAACTCCCGCTCGTTATGGGAGTGGTGGGCCTGCATCGCGCACGGGGCAGGCAGTGGTACGGACTGAGGAGTGGATGTGGGGGATGTGGCGGTCGGCGCACGATCCGGACACGAGGGGCCCGAGGAGCAGCCTGGGCACTCCGCGGAGCCGGCACCCGCGGCGGACGGGATGAGCACCGGCCCTGACACCGCGGCCCCCGGTGAGACCAGTGTCCCGGGCCCGCAGGACGGCGAGCAGCCGAAGCCCCCGAAGGCCAAGAAGCCCAAGTCCTTCTGGAAGGAGCTTCCGCTCCTCATCGGCATCGCGTTGATCCTGGCCCTGGTCATCAAGACCTTCCTGGTCCAGGCGTTCTCGATCCCCTCGGACTCCATGCAGAACACGCTCCAGCAGGGCGACCGGGTCCTGGTCGACAAGCTGACGCCGTGGTTCGGCTCCGAGCCCGAGCGCGGCGAAGTCGTGGTCTTCAAGGACCCCGGCCACTGGCTGGACGGCGAGCCCACCCCCGACCCGAACGCGGTGCAGAAGGTCCTCGGCTGGATCGGCCTGATGCCGTCCGCCGACGAGAAGGACCTCATCAAGCGCGTCATCGCCGTCGGCGGCGACACCGTGGAGTGCAAGGGCACCGGCCCCGTGAAGGTCAACGGCAAGGCGCTGAACGAGAAGAACTACGTCTTCGAGGGCAACACCCCCTGCACGGTCGACGACCAGGGCGGCCAGTTCAAGATCACGGTCCCCAAGGGCAAAATCTGGGTCATGGGCGACCACCGGCAGAACTCCCTGGACTCCCGGTACCACCAGAACCAGCCGGGCGGCGGCGCGGTCCCCGTCGACAACGTCGTGGGCCGTGCCTTCGTGATCGCCTGGCCCCCCACCCGCTGGGGAACGCTGCCGGTCCCGGACACCTTCGACCAGCCCGGCATCAGCCAGGCCATGAGCGCCGCTCCGGCAGCCCTCGGCCTCGCGGGCGCCCTGCCCCTCGTCCTGTGGCGCCGTCGGCGAGTGGCCGCACGCCTCGATTCCGGGCGCGGCACCAGGGTTTCTGGCGGACGTACCGCCGGGTAGTCTGCCGTCCCAGATCACCGATCTTCCACGGCCCCCGTCCCGAACAGAGCGCGTCACTGTCGTACGCCGCTCGCATACTCGGTACGAGGGGCCGCGGGGTCGTCTCCGAACCGGGGGAGCACTGGGATGAGCACGACACGTCGTACGGACGAGGGCCACGGACGGCTCGGCAGCACGCTGTCGGGGGTCGCCGTGGCCCTCGGCTGTGTGCTCTTCCTCGGCGGCTTCGTCTGGGGCGCGTTCGTCTACCAGCCGTACACCGTCCCCACGGGCTCGATGACCCCCACCATCGGGGCGGGCGACCGGGTCCTCGCCCAGCGCATCGACGGCGACGACGTGCGCCGCGGCGACGTCGTCGTCTTCCGGCAGAAGGCCTGGGGCGACCTGCCGATGGTCAAGCGCGTCGCCGGCGTCGGCGGCGACCGGATCGCCTGCTGCACGGACGGCAAGCTGACCGTCAACGGCAAGCAGATCGACGAACCGTATCTCCCCAAGGGAACACCGGCCTCGACGAACGGCATCCCCGCGACCACGGTCCCCGAGGGCCGTCTGTTCCTGCTCGGTGACGAGCGCAGCGGGTCGCTGGACTCCAGCACGCATCTGCAGGACGCCGGCCAGGGCTCCGTGCCGCGCAGCGCGGTGAAGGGCCGGGTCGACGCCGTGGCCTGGCCGCTGGACGGCATGCTCGACCGTGCCACGGGCTTCGACGACCTGCCCGGCGGTACGTCGGAGCCGGGGCCGCTGCGGCTCGTCCTCGCCTCCGTGGTGGTGGGCGCGGCTCTCGTCCTCGGCGGGGCGGCGTACGGGCCGATCGCCAAGCTCGCGCGGCGGCGCACCGGGCCCGCCGGGGGCGCGGGCGGCGGCAGCAGGTCGAGTGGGACCACGGAGGCCGCTGGTGTCGGCTGAGGACGTGGCGGGAACCGCTGGGGCCTCCGGGGTCACTGGGTCTGCTGAGACCGTCGGCGCCGACGGCGCCCCTGGGGACGACGCGGTGTCCGGGCGGCCGCTGCGGAAGGTGGCGCGGGTCGTGCTCCTCGACGGACGCGACCGCATCCTGCTGCTGCACGGGCACGAGCCGGGCGACCCCGCGGACGACTGGTGGTTCACTCCGGGTGGTGGCCTTGAGGGTGACGAGACGCGTGAGCAGGCCGCGCTGCGGGAGCTCGCCGAAGAGACCGGAATCACAGACGTCGAACTCGGCCCCGTTCTGTGGCGGCGGGTGTGCTCCTTTCCCTTCGCCGGGCGGCGCTGGGACCAGGACGAGTGGTACTACCTGGCGCGAACCGCGCAGACGGCGACGCGCGCCGCGGGACTGACCGAGCTGGAGCGGCGCAGTGTCGCCGGAGCGCGCTGGTGGACGTGCCGGGAACTCGCCCGGGCGCATGAGACGGTGTATCCGACCAGACTCGCCGAGCTGCTGCGCACGCTGCTCGACGAGGGTCCTCCGAGCACACCCCAGACCCTCGACACGGAAATCGTGTAGGGGCTCCCGGGGCTGGCGCACAATAGGGGGACGCACGGCTGAAGGGGAACATGCCATGAGCGCCGAGGACCTCGAGAAGTACGAGACCGAGATGGAGCTGAAGCTCTACCGGGAGTACCGCGACGTCGTCGGTCTGTTCAAATACGTGATCGAGACCGAGCGGCGTTTCTACCTCACGAATGACTACGAGATGCAGGTGCACTCGGTCCAGGGTGAGGTGTTCTTCGAGGTGTCGATGGCGGACGCCTGGGTCTGGGACATGTACCGGCCGGCCCGGTTCGTCAAGCAGGTGCGAGTGCTCACGTTCAAGGACGTGAACATCGAGGAGCTCAACAAGAGCGATCTCGAGCTGCCGGGCGGCTGAGTTCCACCGCCTGACGCGTGAGCTCCACCTTCGGGTGACTGAGTTGTCCACAACCCGTCGGTAGCACACCAAGATCCAATAGCTGGGCCCCGCCGCGTGACCGTGGGTGTCGGAGGTGGTGCCGACATGAACGCACAGGGTGCACTCGGCAAGTACGGCGAGGAGCTGGCCGCACGGCGGCTGGCCGAAGCCGGGATGACGGTCCTGGACCGCAACTGGCGCGGCGGCAGGACGGGTGAGATCGACATCGTCGCCCGCGACGGCGACGCGTTGGTCGTCTGCGAGGTGAAGACCCGCAGGGAGGCCTCCTTCCAGCATCCGATGGCCGCGATCACACCGGTCAAGGCCAAGCGATTGCGCGGCCTCGCCGAGCGCTGGCTTCAGGAACACGGCGGGGCGCCACCGGGCGGTGTGCGCATCGACCTGGTGGGCGTGGTCGTGCCCGAGCGCGGCGCTCCCGTGGTCGAGCACGCGCGGGGGGTGGCGTGATGGCCTTCGCGCGTACGTGTTCGGTGGCTCTGGTCGGCGTCGAGGGCGTCGTCGTCGAGGTGCAGGCCGACCTGGAACCGGGCGTCGCGGCGTTCACGCTGGTGGGGCTGCCCGACAAGAGCCTCACGGAGAGCCGTGACCGGGTCAGGGCGGCGGTCGTGAACTCCGGTGGCGAGTGGCCGCAGAAGAAGCTCACGGTCGGCCTCAGCCCCGCGTCCGTGCCGAAGGGCGGCAGCGGCTTCGACCTGGCCGTGGCCTGCGCGGTCCTCGGCGCTTCGGAGCGGATCGACCCCCGTGTCCTCGCGGACATCGTGATGATCGGCGAACTGGGTCTCGACGGACGGGTGCGGCCGGTGCGTGGTGTGCTGCCCGCCGTCCTCGCGGCGGCCGAGGCCGGCTATGAGCAGGTGGTCGTGCCCGAGTGCACGGCAGCGGAGGCCGCACTGGTGCCCGGGGTGTCCGTCCTCGGTGTCCGCAGCCTCCGGCAGCTCATCGCGGTCCTGACCGACGAACCGGTCCCGGAGGAGGATCCGGCCGAGGAGGGCCGCCCGGACCCGCTGATGGCGGGCCTGAACCTGCCCGGCGCCGGGCTCGGTACGGGCATGGGCGGCTTCGGGACCCCGGAGCACGACCAGCGGCACGACCTCGCGGACGTGGTCGGCCAGGTCTCGGCGCGCACGGCGATGGAGGTGGCGGCGGCCGGCGGACACCATGTGTTCCTGCAGGGTCCGCCGGGCGCGGGCAAGACCATGCTCGCCGAGCGGATGCCGGCCATCATGCCCCGGCTGTCCAGGGCGGAGTCCCTGGAGGTGACGGCCGTCCACTCGGTCGCGGGCATGCTGCCGCCCGGCAAGCCGCTGGTGGACGTCCCGCCGTTCTGCGCGCCGCACCACTCGGCGACCATGCAGTCACTCGTGGGCGGCGGCAAGGGGATCGCGCGTCCCGGGGCGGTCTCCCTCGCTCATCGTGGGGTGCTTTTCCTCGATGAGGCGCCGGAGTTCAGCAGCCACGCGCTGGACGCGCTGCGCCAGCCGCTGGAGTCGGGGTACGTCGTGATCGCCCGCAGCGCGGGCGTGGTGCGGTTGCCGTCGCGGTTCTTGATGCTGCTCGCGGCGAACCCCTGCCCGTGCGGCCGCTACAGCGTCACGGGCGAGAGCTGCGACTGCATGCCGAACAGCATCCGCCGCTATCAGGCCAGGCTCTCCGGCCCGCTCCTCGACCGGGTGGACCTCAGGGTCCACGTGGAGCCCGTCACCCGCTCCGAACTGACGGCGCAGGGGGCGCGGGGCGAGTCCACACAGGTCGTGGCCGACCGCGTGCGCGCCGCCAGGGAGCGCGCGGCCACCCGCTTCGAGGGCACACCCTGGCGCACCAACAGCGAGGTGCCAGGGCATGAGCTGCGCACCCGGTGGCAGGCCGTCCCCGGATCCCTGGCCGAGGCGGAGGACAGCCTGGAGCGGGGCTTCCTCACGGCCCGCGGCCTCGACCGGGTGCTGCGGGTGGCGTGGACCGTGGCCGACCTGACGGGCCACGACCGCCCGGACGCGGGCGATGTGGCGCTGGCGCTGCAACTGCGCACGGGGGTGCCGCGTGGGGTGCCCATGGTGGTGGGGGCCAGGTCGTGAGCGGGGAGCGCGGGTGGGGTCCGGGCGAAGTCCGGGATCCCGGGGATCCCCGGGATCCGTCGGCCGGGCAGGGCCCAGCTCCACCCGCTGTGCCGGGCTCGACAAGTAGTCCGTCCCCGCCGCCCGACGGCGAACGCCTCGCCCGTGTCGCGTTGACGCGGGTGCTGGAGCCCGGGGATGCCGTGGGTGGACGGTGGCTCCGGGAGTGGGGGGCCGTCGAGGTGCTGCGGTGTCTGGTGGAGGGGAGAGGGCCGGGCGACGGGGAGGAGCGGTTGCCGGGGGTGACGGCGAAGCGGTGGGAGGGGCTGCTGGCCCGGGCTGGGCGGGTGCGGGCGGAGCGGGATCTGGAGGCGGCCGGGGAGGTCGGGGCGCGGTTCGTGGTGCCGGGGGACGCCGAGTGGCCGGTGCAGCTCGACGACTTGGGGGACGCGCGACCTGTCGGGCTGTGGGTGCGGGGGCGGCCGTCACTGCGGATCTGGGCGCTGCGGTCGGTGGCGGTCGTGGGGGCCCGGGCCTGCACGGAGTACGGGGCGCACATGGCGGCGAGCCTCGGCGCGGGGCTGGCCGAGCGCGGGTGGGTGGTGGTGTCCGGTGGCGCGTACGGCGTGGACGGTGCGGCGCACCGGGGTGCCCTCGGCGCGGGCGGCGCCACCGTGGCGGTGCTCGCGTGCGGGGTCGACCGGCCCTATCCCCGGGGGCACGCACAGTTGATCGGGCGGATCGCGGAACAGGGGCTCGTCGTGGGGGAGTTGCCGCCCGGCGACCACCCGACGCCGAGCAGATTCATCCTGCGGAACAGGGTGATCGCGGCGCTCACCCGCGGCACCGTCGTCGTGGAGGCCGCCTACCGCAGCGGTGCGCTGGTCACGGCGCGCTCCGCACAGGACCTCGGGAGGCACACGATGGGGGTGCCGGGGCCCGCCACCAGTGGATTGTCGGCGGGGGTGCACGAACTGCTGCGCGGGGACGGGGTGCTGGTCGGCGACGCCGCCGAAGTCGTGGAGCTGGTCGGGGACATGGGGGAGCTCGCGCCCCCGCGGCGCGGGCCGGTCGTGCCGCGCGATCTGCTGCACCCCGGCGCCGCCCGGGTGCTGGCCGCGCTGCCGGCGCACGGGAGCGCCGAGGCGCGGGACATCGCACGAGGGGCGGGCACCAGTGCGGACGACGCGGTCGCCCGGCTGTACGAACTTCGCTCGCTCGGGTTCGTCGAACGACACGGCGACGGCTGGCAGTTGACACGCCAGGCGATTCTCTCGCTCTTTCCGGGCGGAGGTGGTGCGTGACGGTGTGTGTTGCGCCGGACGGATGAACTCCGACGACCTTGGGAAAACGTGCAGTTGGCGCGGCCGATCCGTCACGGAGCGCGACGAAAGTGATCCCGAAGAGCGTCAAGCGGAACGTATCTGCGTACGTGCGATCCCATACTCTTCGCACTCTGTGGCACTTCAGTCACGCTACGCTCACAACGAATCCGGTGCGGACAGGCAATAAGACGGACAACTCATTCACTTCGCGCAAACCCACCAGCGCACCGGGTCCGGCAACTTTCCAGATCACGGCAGAACGGCTCAAGGCGACGCATGCCCCAGCACACGTCAGGGTCCGACCGGGCGGCAGTTCCCCCAGCCGCCCGAAGCGGCGAGCGGGAGCGGCCACCCGCTCCCACGTCGCTGGACGAGCTGTGGCGGTCGTACAAGACGACGGGCGACGGGCGGCTGCGCGAGCAGTTGATCCTGCACTACTCGCCGCTCGTGAAGTACGTCGCGGGCCGCGTGAGCGTGGGTCTGCCCCCCAACGTCGAGCAGGCGGACTTCGTGTCGTCGGGGGTCTTCGGGCTCATCGACGCGATCGAGAAGTTCGACATCGAGCGGTCGATCAAGTTCGAGACGTATGCGATCACGCGGATCCGGGGCGCGATGATCGACGAATTGAGGGCGCTCGACTGGATTCCCCGGTCCGTGCGGCAGAAGGCGCGCAACGTGGAGCGGGCGTACGCCACGTTGGAGGCGCGGCTGCGGCGCACCCCGTCCGAGGGTGAGGTCGCGGCCGAGATGGGCATCGCGGTGGAGGAACTGCACGCGGTCTTCAGCCAGTTGTCCCTGGCGAACGTCGTCGCCCTGGAGGAGCTGCTGCACGTCGGCGGCGAGGGCGACCGGCTGAGTCTGATGGACACCCTCGAGGACACCGCCGCCGACAACCCGGTCGAGGTCGCCGAGGGCCGTGAGCTGCGGCGACTCCTGGCGCGGGCGATCAACACGCTGCCCGAGCGGGAGAAGACCGTCGTCACGCTGTACTACTACGAGGGGCTCACGCTCGCCGAGATCGGCAACGTGCTCGGCGTGACGGAGAGCCGGGTGAGCCAGATCCACACGAAATCGGTGCTGCAGTTGCGGGCGAAGCTGGCCAGTTTTGGTCGGTGAGGTGGAGGGCGGGGCCGTGGGTGCGTGTGGTGAATCGTCCCTGCCCCGGCCGCGCCTTTCGGGCGCGCGCCGCCGCTGCCAGGACGAATGCCTGCTTGGCGGGCTCCCCTGGCGGGCGCCGCGTCCGTAAAGTGGAGGCGTGCCAAGGATTCGAGCGGCCTCTGTGGCCGAGCACCGGTCGATGCAGCGCGGCGCCCTGCTGGACGCAGCGCGATCCCTGCTGTCCGAAGGCGGTACGGAGGCGCTGACGTTCCCCGCGCTCGCCGAGCGCACGGGACTCGCGCGCTCGTCCGTCTACGAGTACTTCCGCTCGCGCGCGGCTGTCGTGGAAGAGCTCTGCGAGGTCGACTTCCCCGTGTGGGCGGCGGAGGTCTCGGCGGCGATGGAGGCGGCGGAATCGCCCGAGGAGCAGGTCGAGGCCTATGTGCGGCGGCAGCTCGCGCTGGTCGGGGACCGGCGGCACCGGGCCGTCGTGGCGATCTCGGCGAGTGAGCTGGACGCGGGGGCGCGGGAGAAGATCCGGGCCGCGCACGGCGGGCTCGTGGCCATGATCGTGGAGGCGCTCGGGGCGCTGGGGCATCAGGAGCCGCGGCTGGCCGCGATGCTGCTTCAGGGGATCGTGGACGCCGCGGTGCGGCGGATCGAACTCGGCGTGGCCGAGGATCCCCAGGCCATTACGGAGGCTGCCGTGGGCATGGCGCTGCGGGGCGTGCGGGGCTAGGCCTCTGGCCCTGGGCCGGGGGTGACTTCGGTTGGCGTGGACGTTGAGGGCACCCGGAACCGTGGGCTGTGCCCACCTCCCCATCCCCAAGCTCTCGGCTTCGCTCGACAAGGGGGCCCCTCACAGGTGCTCCGCAGTCAGCGGCAGCAGGCGGGACGGGGCCCCGCCCAGTAGCCATGGGGGAAGCAGGGCCAGCGGGTTCAGGTAGGTGTCCGCTCTCAGGAGCCCCCAGTGCAGGCATGTCGTGGGGCAGTGGGAGGGGGCCGTGGGGTCGAGGGTGCCGAGGAGGGTGCCCGTAGTCACCCGGGCGCCCTTCTTGACCGTGGGCCGCACCGGCTCGTAGGTGGTGCGCAGGGGCGGGTCCCCCGTGCGGGACAGCTCCACCGAGACCACCCCGCGGCCCGCCACCCGCCCCGCGAAGGACACCCGGCCCGGGGCCACCGCGCGGACCGGGGAGCCCGGCGGCGCGGCCAGGTCCACGCCCCGGTGCCCCGCGCCGTACTCCGAGGCCGGCGGCTCCCACCCCCGTACCACCCACGGACGCGCCCCCACCGGCCAGGCGCCGCCGACGGCCGGAACCGGTCCAGGATCCGCCGCGGACGCAGCCCCGGGCGGCGGCTCGGGCGCCCGCGCGCGGCCCGCGGACGGCCCCGGCCCCACCCCCGCCGCCCGCACGGACCCGCAGGCCAGCGCCAGCAGCACCAGGACCCACACCGCCACATTCGTCACGCCCCGCACCCGGGGCAGTCGCTCACACGTCATGCCGGAACGGTCCCGCCCCGCGCCGTTCCGCGGGGATCATGGCCGGGAACGGTGGACTACCAGCCGGTTGTGGACAGCGGCGTCACCCGCCGCCCCGCGGGTCCCGTACACTTCATGTGGCGATCCGGGTCACCGGGTCGACTTCGCACGCCCCGACACCGCGCTTTTCCGAGCCAGTGGTGTCAGCGCCTTTCGGTCCCGTACGCGAGTACGTGGCACGGCGCGTGCCGGGCGTCAGGACATAACCGAGAAAACACCAAGGAGTACGGCCATGGCCGTCGTCACGATGCGGGAGCTGCTGGAAAGCGGCGTCCACTTCGGTCACCAGACCCGCCGTTGGAACCCGAAGATGAAGCGCTTCATCTTCACGGAGCGCAACGGCATCTACATCATCGACCTTCTCCAGTCGCTGTCGTACATCGACCGCGCCTACGAGTTCGTCAAGGAGACCGTCGCCCACGGCGGCACGGTCATGTTCGTCGGTACGAAGAAGCAGGCGCAGGAGGCCATCGCCGAGCAGGCGACGCGCGTCGGCATGCCCTTCGTCAACCAGCGTTGGCTGGGCGGCATGCTCACCAACTTCTCGACCGTCTACAAGCGCCTGCAGCGCCTGAAGGAGCTCGAGCAGATCGACTTCGAGGATGTGGCCGCCTCCGGCCTCACCAAGAAGGAGCTGCTCGTCCTCTCCCGCGAGAAGGCCAAGCTGGAGAAGACCCTCGGCGGTATCCGCGAGATGTCCAAGGTGCCCAGCGCCGTCTGGATCGTGGACACCAAGAAGGAGCACATCGCTGTCGGCGAGGCCCGGAAACTCAACATCCCGGTCGTCGCGATCCTCGACACGAACTGTGACCCCGACGAGGTCGACTACAAGATCCCGGGCAACGACGACGCGATCCGCTCCGTCACCCTGCTCACCCGCGTGATCGCCGACGCCGTCGCCGAGGGCCTCATCGCCCGTTCCGGCGTCGCCACCGGTGACTCCAAGCCGGGCGAGAAGGCCGCGGGCGAGCCGCTCGCCGAGTGGGAGCGCGACCTGCTCGAGGGCGAGAAGAAGGCGGACGAGGCCGTCGAGGCCCCGAAGGCCGACGAGGCCCCCAAGGCTGACGAGGCCGCCGAGGCCCCCAAGGCCGAGGAAGCCCCGAAGGCCGACGAGAAGCCGGCCGACGACGCCACCGAGGCTCCGGCCGCGGACGCCGAGCAGGCCTGACGTCTGAGTCTGTGCGGCTTCGGCTGCTGACGGCGGGGGCCTGTGCCACAAGCACGGCCCCCGCCGTTCACCCGTAGATCTTCGACTTCGAGAAAGACTTTCGAGAATCATGGCGAACTACACCGCCGCTGACGTCAAGAAGCTCCGTGAGCTCACGGGCGCCGGCATGATGGACTGCAAGAAGGCCCTCGACGAGGCCGACGGCGACGTCGACAAGGCCGTCGAGGCCCTGCGCATCAAGGGCCAGAAGGGCGTCGCCAAGCGCGAGGGCCGCTCCGCCGAGAACGGCGCCGTGGTCTCCCTCATCGCCGACGACAACACCTCCGGCGTGATCGTCGAGCTCAAGTGCGAGACCGACTTCGTCGCCAAGGGCGAGAAGTTCCAGTCCGTCGCGAACGAGCTGGCCGCCCACATCGCCAAGACCAGCCCGGCCGACGTCGCGGCGCTCCTCGCGTCCGAGATCGCGCCCGGCAAGACGGTCCAGGCGTTCGTCGACGAGGCCAACGCCAACCTCGGCGAGAAGATCGTCCTGGACCGCTTCGCGCAGTTCTCCGACGGCTTCGTCTTCGCGTACATGCACCGCACGATGCCCGACCTGCCCCCGCAGATCGGTGTCCTCGTCGAGCTCGACAAGGCCGACGCCGAGGTCGCCAAGGGCGTCGCCCAGCACATCGCCGCCTTCGCGCCGAAGTACCTCACCCGTGAGGACGTTCCGGCCGAGGTCGTCGAGACCGAGCGTCGCGTCGCCGAGGAGACCACCCGCGCCGAGGGCAAGCCGGAGGCCGCGCTCCCGAAGATCGTCGAGGGTCGCGTCAACGGCTTCTTCAAGGACGCCACTCTCCTGGGCCAGCCCTACGCCCTCGACAACAAGAAGTCCGTCGAGAAGGTCCTGCAGGAGGCCGGTGTCACCCTGAAGCGCTTCTCGCGCATCAAGGTCGGCATCTGAGTCCGTACCACGATCGACGGTAGACCCCGCTAGGGTCTGGCCCGGTCGCCCGCGTACGCAGCGACGGGCGTGACGGCGTACCCGAGGGGAACCCGGAAACGTGGGACCCTCGCACGCGACGGACGACCGCAAGATCTGACGAGGAGGCCATTGCCGCAGATGGGATGAACACCACCCCACCGGCAATGGCCTCTTCGTATGTGCACCACAAGGAGAACTCCATGACCAAGGCCGACACCAAGAGTGACGACGGCAAAGTAGCCGGGCGCTTCCTGCTGAAGCTGTCCGGCGAGGCGTTCGCCGGAGGCGGCGGCCTCGGCGTCGACCCCGATGTGGTGCACAACATCGCCCGCGAGATCGCGGCCGTCGTGCGGGACGGCGCGGAGATCGCCATCGTCATCGGCGGCGGCAACTTCTTCCGCGGCGCCGAACTCCAGCAGCGCGGCATGGACCGGGCCCGCTCGGACTACATGGGCATGCTCGGAACCGTCATGAACTGCCTGGCCCTGCAGGACTTCCTGGAGAAGGAAGGCATCGACTGCCGCGTGCAGACCGCCATCACCATGGGGCAGGTCGCGGAGCCGTACATCCCGCTGCGCGCCGTGCGCCACCTGGAGAAGGGCCGCGTCGTCATCTTCGGCGCCGGTATGGGCATGCCGTACTTCTCCACCGACACCACCGCCGCCCAGCGGGCCCTGGAGATCGACGCGGAAGCGCTGCTCATGGGCAAGAACGGCGTCGACGGGGTCTACGACTCGGACCCCAAGACCAACCCGGACGCGGTGAAGTTCGACTCCCTCGGGTACGGCGAGGTCATCACCCGCGACCTGAAGGTCGCCGATGCCACCGCCGTCACCCTGTGCCGGGACAACAAGCTGCCCATTCTCGTCTTCGAACTGCTCGCGGAGGGCAATATCGCCCGGGCGGTCAAGGGTGAGAAGATCGGCACACTCGTGGGCGACCAGGACTCCCGGGCCTGAGCAGAGTACGTCCCTCAAGGGGTCGACGACTCCGTCGGACGACCCCATCGAGGGGATGGACAAAGCCCTGCCGGTCGGACACCGTGCAGGAAAGAGACGCGACGCAGCCGGCCGATCCGTGGAAGCCGGGCCTACTCAAGACACGCAGGAGCAAGTGGTGATCGAAGAGACCCTCCTCGAGGCCGAGGAGAAGATGGAGAAGGCCGTCGTGGTCGCCAAGGAGGACTTCGCCGCGATCCGTACGGGCCGTGCCCACCCGGCGATGTTCAACAAGATCGTGGCCGACTACTACGGCGCGCTGACGCCGATCAACCAGCTCGCCTCGTTCTCGGTGCCCGAGCCGCGCATGGCCGTGGTGACCCCGTTCGACAAGACCGCGCTGCGCAACATCGAGCAGGCGATCCGCGACTCGGACCTCGGCGTCAACCCGAGCAATGACGGAAACATCATCCGGGTGACGTTCCCCGAGCTCACCCAGGACCGTCGCAAGGAGTACATCAAGGTCGCCAAGACCAAGGCCGAGGACTCCAAGATCTCGATCCGGTCGATCCGTCGCAAGGCCAAGGAGGCCTTCGACAAGGCGATCAAGGACGGCGACATCGGCGAGGACGAGGGCCGTCGCGCCGAGAAGGACCTGGACGACACCACCTCGAAGTACGTCGCCCAGGTGGACGAGCTGCTCAAGCACAAGGAAGCCGAGCTGCTCGAGGTCTGATCGAGTCCGACTCGACGTCCGATCTAGGTCTGAGGATTCCGAATTCCGTGAACGACACTTCCTGGGGGGCGCCGCCCAGAGCCGGGTACTGGGGGGCACCCGACCAGGGACCGCTCCAGGGTGCTGCCCCGGCGGGTCCCGCATACGATGCGCAGGACGCTGTGACTCCTTCAGAGACCCAGCCCATGCCCATCGTTCCCGACGTCAGCGCGAGCGCCGGACACCAGGACGACGACCGGGGGGCTGCTCAGCCGAGCGGCCCCCTGTTCCGTGACGAGACGCCGCCCGCGCCCCCAGCACCCCCCGCGCAGAAGCCGCAGGAGCCCATGACCGGCGCACCACACCCCGCCCCAGCCCCGCAGAAGAAGAGCGCGGGCCGTGACCTCGGGGCGGCCATAGGTGTCGGCGTGGGGCTCGGCGCGGTCATCGTCGCGTCGCTCTTCATCCGGAAGGCGGTCTTCGTCGGCGTCATAGCGGTCGCCGTGGTGGTCGGCCTCTGGGAGCTGACCTCGCGCCTCGAAGAGCGCAAGGGCATCAAGGCGCCGCTGGTGCCGCTCGCGGTGGGCGGCGCCGCGATGGTCGTCGCCGGGTATGTCCGCGGCGCCGAGGGCGCCTGGGTGGCGATGGCGCTGACCGCGCTCGCGGTGCTCGTGTGGCGCATGACCGAGCCTCCCGAGGGCTATCTGAAGGACGTCACGGCGGGTGTCTTCGCGGCGTTCTACGTTCCCTTCCTCGCGACGTTCGTGGCGCTGATGCTCACCGCGGGCGACGGCCCGCAGCGGGTGCTGACCTTCCTGGTCCTGACCGTGGTCAGCGACACCGGCGCGTACGCGATCGGCTGGCGCTTCGGCAAGCACAAGCTCGCGCCGCGCATCAGCCCCGGCAAGACCCGCGAGGGCCTGCTCGGCGCGGTGACCTTCGCGATGGCGGCGGGCGCGCTGTGCATGCACTTCCTGATCGACGACGGGACGTGGTGGCAGGGCCTGCTCATCGGCCTCGCGGTGGCGGCGAGCGCGACGCTCGGCGACCTCGGCGAGTCGATGATCAAGCGCGACCTCGGCATCAAGGACATGGGCACGCTGCTGCCCGGCCATGGCGGGATCATGGACCGCTTGGACTCGTTGCTGCCTACGGCCCCAGTGGTGTGGTTGTTGCTGGTGGCGTTCGTCGGCACCGGCTGACCTGCGGTTTCGTGCGAAGGGGTCCGTTATCCACAGGGTGCGGGCCCCTCTTCGTATCTCTGGGACAATGGACGAACCATGCCTAAGCCCGGAGAACTCACTTTCGTCGCCCCCCGTGGAGCCAAGAAGCCGCCGCGGCACCTCGCCGACCTCACGCCCGCCGAGCGGAAGGAAGCCGTCGCCGCGACCGGCGAGAAGCCGTTCCGCGCCAAGCAGCTCTCGCAGCACTACTTCGCGCGGTACGCGCATCAGCCCGAGCAGTGGACGGACATCCCGGCCGGTGCGCGCGGCAAGCTTCAGGAGGCGCTGCTTCCTGAGCTGATGTCGGTGGTGCGGCACATCAGCTGTGACGACGACACCACCCGCAAGACCCTGTGGCGGCTGTTCGACGGCACCCTCGTGGAGTCGGTGCTGATGCGGTATCCGGACCGGGTCACCATGTGCATCAGCTCCCAGGCGGGCTGCGGCATGAACTGCCCGTTCTGCGCGACGGGCCAGGCGGGCCTTGACCGGAACCTGTCGACCGCCGAGATCGTGCACCAGATCGTCGACGGCATGCGGGCCCTCAGGGACGGCGAGATCCCGGGCGGCCCGGCCCGGCTCTCCAACATCGTCTTCATGGGCATGGGCGAGCCGCTCGCCAACTACAACCGCGTGGTCGGGGCCATCCGCAGGCTGACCGACCCCGAGCCCGACGGCGTCGGCCTCTCGCAGCGCGGCATCACCGTGTCCACCGTCGGCCTGGTGCCCGCCATCCACCGGTTCGCTGACGAGGGCTTCAAGTGCCGCCTCGCCATCTCGCTGCACGCGCCCGACGACGAGCTGCGCGACACCCTCGTCCCGGTCAACACCCGCTGGAAGGTCCGCGAGGTCATGGACGCCGGCTGGGAGTACGCGGCCAAGTCCGGCCGTCGCCTGTCCATCGAGTACGCGCTGATCCGGGACATCAACGACCAGGCGTGGCGCGGCGACCGGCTCGGGCGGCTGCTCAAGGGCAAGCCGGTGCACGTCAACCTCATCCCGCTGAACCCGACACCCGGCTCGAAGTGGACGGCGTCCCGGCCCGAGGACGAGAAGGCCTTCGTCGAGGCGATCGCCGCCCACGGCGTGCCGGTCACCATCCGTGACACCCGTGGCCAGGAGATCGACGGGGCATGCGGCCAGCTCGCGGCGTCCGAGAGGTAGTCTTGCGGGCGTAACCACATCTGCATATTCCGACAGGGGAGCGCCACAGCGCTGAGAGTGCGGTATCGGCCGCAGACCCTCTGAACCTCGCCCAGGTCATTCTGGGTAGGAAGTTCGGTCGCTACTCAAGCTGTTGCGCCCTGCCCGGGACGCCGATCCGTCGGTCCCGGGCGGGGCCGCGTCTCTTCCTGGTCACTCCAGGAGGATGTTTTTCGTGAGCACCACAAAGAAGGCGTCGGTGAAGAGGGCGTCTCTCACGGCGGCCGCCGTGGGTCTCGGGCTCGTCGCCGTCACCGCGTGCGGCTCGGACAGCGGGTCCAAGGCGTCGGACTCCAAGTCCGTGACCCTCGTGACGCACGACTCCTTCAACGTCTCCAAGGACGTACTGAAGGACTTCGAGAAGACCTCCGGCTACAAGGTCCGCGTCCTTGAGGACGGCGACGCCGGGCAGGCCGTGAACAAGGCGATCCTGTCCAAGGGCAATCCGCAGGGCGACGTGTTCTTCGGCGTCGACAACACCCTGCTGTCGCGGGCCCTCGACAACGGCGTCTTCCAGCCGTACGAGGCCAAGGGCGCGGACCTGGTCCTGCCGCAGTACCGGCTCGCGGGGGGCGAGAAGGGCGTCACGCCCATCGACTCCGGCGACATCTGCGTGAACTACGACAAGAAGTACTTCGCCGACAAGAAGCTGGCGCCGCCGAAGTCCTTCGACGACCTGATCAAGCCCGCGTACAAGAACCTCCTCGTCACGGAGAACGCCTCGACGTCCTCGCCCGGTCTCGGCTTCGTGCTCGGCACGGCCGCGCGGTACGGCGACGACGGCTGGCAGGGCTACTGGAAGAAGCTGAAGGCCAACGGCGTCAAGGTCGTCGACGGCTGGGAGCAGGCGTACAACGAGGAGTTCTCCGGCTCGGCCGGCGGCAAGAAGGCCAAGGGCGACCGGCCGCTCGTCGTGTCGTACGCCTCGTCGCCGCCCGTCGAGGTGCTCTACGCCAAGCCGCAGCCCAAGGAGGCCCCGACCGGCGTCGCCACCGGCACCTGCTTCCGGCAGATCGAGTATGCGGGCCTGCTGAAGGGCGCGAAGAACGAGAAGGGCGGCAAGGCGCTCCTCGACTTCATGATCAGCAAGAAGTTCCAGGACGACATGCCGCTGCAGATGTTCGTGAACCCGGTGCGGGAGGCCGCGCAGACGCCCGAGCTGTTCCGGAAGTTCGGGGTGCGGGTCGACAAGCCGGAGACCATGGCGCCGAAGAAGATCGCCGACAACCGTGAGCAGTGGGTCAAGTCATGGACCTCGCTCGTTCTGAAGTAGCCGAGCCCGGCTCCGGGAAGGTCCGTAGGGGTCTTCCCGGGGGCCGGCGCGGGAGCGCGGCTCGGCTCGGCCTCATGGCCCTGCCCGTCGCGTTCTTCGCCGTCTTCTTCGCCTACCCGGTCGCCGCGATCGTCGCGCGCGGCCTGAAGGCCGACGGGAGCTGGCAGTTCGGCCGGATCGGCGAGGTGATCGGGCAGTCGGACATCCAGCAGGTGCTGTGGTTCACCACCTGGCAGGCGCTCGCCTCCACAGCGCTCACGCTGCTGATCGCGCTGCCCGGCGCGTACGTCTTCGCGCGCTTCGACTTCAGGGGCAAGCAGGTGCTCCGGGCGGTCGTCACCGTGCCGTTCGTGCTGCCCACCGTCGTCGTCGGCACGGCCTTCCTCGCCGTCATCGGGCGCGGCGGGCTCTTCGACGAGCTGTGGGGGATGCGCCTGGACACGACGGTGTGGGCGATCCTGCTCGCGCACGTCTTCTTCAACTACGCCGTCGTCGTACGCACCGTCGGCGGGCTCTGGTCGCAGCTCGACCCGCGCCAGGAGGAGGCCGCCCGCATGCTCGGCGCCTCCCGCCTCACCGCCTGGCGCACGGTCACGCTGCCTGCGCTCGGGCCCGCCGTCGCGGCGGCCGCGCTGATGGTCTTCCTGTTCACGTTCACGTCCTTCGGCGTCGTACAGATCCTCGGCGGACCGGCGTACTCGACGCTCGAAGTCGAGATCTACCGGCAGACCGCGCAGCTCCTCGACCTGCCGACGGCCGCCGTCCTGACGATCGTGCAGTTCGCGGCGGTCGGCGCGGTGCTCGCCGTGCACGCCTGGACGGTGCGCAGGCGCGAGAGCGCGCTGCGCCTCGTGGACGCCTCGGCGACGGTGCGGCGGCCGCGCGGGGCCGGGCAGTGGAGCCTGCTCGGCTTCGTGCTCCTGACCGTCGCGCTGCTCATCCTGCTGCCGCTCGGCGTGCTGGTGCAGCGCTCGTTCGACGGGCCCGACGGCTACGGCTTCCTCTACTACGAGACGCTGCGGTCGACCGACGGCGGGGCGTTCCTCGTCCCGGCCGTCGACGCGATCGGGAACTCGCTGCGGTACGCGGTCGTGGCGACGGCCATCGCGGTGCTGATCGGCGGGCTCGCGGCGGCCGCGCTGACCCGGCGCGCGGGGCGGCTCGTGCGCGGGTTCGACGCGCTCCTCATGCTGCCGCTCGGCGTGTCCGCGGTGACCGTCGGCTTCGGCTTCCTGATCACCCTCGACAAGCCGCCCCTTGACCTGCGGGCGTCCTGGATCCTGGTGCCGCTTGCGCAGGCGCTGGTGGGCGTCCCCTTCGTCGTACGCACGATGCTGCCCGTCCTTCGCGCGGTGGACGGACGGCTGCGCGAGGCGGCCGCGGTGCTCGGGGCCTCGCCGCTGCGCGCCTGGCGCGAGGTCGACTTTCCGCTGGTGCGGCGGGCGCTGCTGATCGCGGCGGGCTTCGCCTTCGCGGTGTCGCTCGGCGAGTTCGGCGCGACGGTGTTCATCGCCCGGCCGGACAACCCGACGCTGCCGGTCGCGGTGGCGCGGCTGCTCGGGCGCGCCGGAGACCTCAACTACGGCCAGGCGATGGCCCTTTCGACGATTCTGATGGTGGTGTGCGCGGTGTCGCTGTTGCTCCTGGAGCGGTTGCGTACGGAACGTACGACGGGAGAGTTCTGATGACTGCCGTGCAGCCGAAGGGCGCCTCCACGGCCGGTGCCGACGCCGGGGCGCTGCTGCGTCTCGACGACGTGACGGTACGTTTCGGGGCCCGCGCCGCCCTCGACACCGTGGGCCTCGACGTCGCCGAGCACGAGATTGTGTGCGTGCTCGGGCCGAGCGGCAGCGGCAAGTCGACGCTGCTGCGGGCCGTCGCCGGGCTCCAGGGGCTCGACGGCGGGCGGATCGTGCTCGGCGGGCGCGACCAGGGCGGGGTGCCCGCGCACAAGCGGGGCGTCGGCCTGATGTTCCAGGACCATCAGCTCTTTCCGCAGCGCGATGTGGCGGGCAACGTCGCCTTCGGGCTGCGGATGCACGGCGCCTCGCGGGCGGAACAGGCCCTGGGGGTCGCCGAGTTGCTGGACCTGGTGGGGCTTCCGGGTGCGCAGAAGCGGGCCGTTTCCTCGCTGTCGGGCGGCGAGCAGCAGCGCGTCGCGCTCGCCCGCGCGCTCGCGCCGCGGCCCCGCCTGCTGATGCTCGACGAACCCCTCGGCCAGCTCGACCGCTCGCTGCGCGAACGCCTCGTCGCCGAACTGCGGGAACTCTTCGGCGAGTTGGGTACGACGGTGCTCGCGGTCACGCACGACCAGGGCGAGGCGTTCGCGCTGGCGGACCGGGTCGTGGTGATGCGGGACGGGCGGATCGCCCAGTCCGGTACGCCGCTTGAGGTGTGGCGGAACCCCGCCGACGAGTTCGTCGCGCGCTTCCTCGGCTTCGACAACGTGGTCGACGCGACCGTCACCGGCGAGGCCGCGGACACCGTGTGGGGCAAGGTCCCCGTGCCGGACGGGACCCGGCAGGGGGCGTGCAGGCTGCTCGTGCGGCCGGCCGGGGTGCGGCTCGTGGGGGCGCGGGAGGGGCTCGCGTGTGTGGTGACGGCGCGTACGTTCCGGGGTACGCATGTCGCCGTGCGTCTGGAACCGCCCGGCGGGCCGAGGCTCGAGGCGGCGTGCGCGCTGCGGGACGCGCCCGCTGTGGGGGAGACGGTGGGGGTGGCGTTCGACTCGGGTGACGTGGTGGTGCTCGGCTGAGGGGTTCCGCTGTGCGGCGGTGGCGGAAACCCGGCTGCCGGGGCGCGGGACGTCGACTTATGGTTCGGCCATGACGAGACTTGGATACGACCGTTACCGCGAAGAAGTCGCCACACAGATCGGGCTGTTCAGGGAGACCCTGGCCGGGGCCGACCTGTCGGTGACCGTGCCGACCTGTCCCGAGTGGACCCTCGGGGAGCTCGCCCGGCACACCGGGGGCGCGGTGCGGTGGGTCGAGGCGCATGTGCGGACCCGGGCGGAGGCCCACGTCGCCGAGTCGGACGTCCCCGGCTTCCAGGGGCCCGGTGACGACGATCCCGCCGCGCTCGACGCGTGGCTCGCCGAGACGGCGGAGCGGATGGACGCCGCCCTGGCCGGAGCCTCCGGCGACACGGCCGTGTGGACGTGGACCGACGAGCACACCGCCGAGTTCTGGGCCCGGCGGATGACGCACGAGGTGGCCGTGCACCGGGCCGACGCGGCGATCGCCGCGGGGGTTCCGTACGAGGTGGCGCCCGAGGTCGCCGCTGACGCGATCGATGAGTGGCTGGAGATCGTGCAGTACGTGCAGCGGACCAACTTGGCGGACAACGCGCACGAGTTGCGGGGGGACGGGCGGAGCATTCATCTCCACGCGGTGGATGCGGGGGCCGCCGGGGCGGCGTTGGACGCGGAGTGGGTGGTGGAGCTCGCTCCGGAGGGGGTTGTGTGGCGGCGGGCGCACGAGAAGGCGGATGTCGCGCTTCGGGGGCCGCTTACGGAGGTGCTGCTGGCGTTCTACCGGCGGCGGGGGTTGGACTCCGGGCGGGTTGAGGTGCTGGGGGATCGGGAGTTGCTGGAGTTCTGGCTGGAGCGGGCTTCGTTTGGGTGACGGTGGGGTGTGACGGTGCACGTCGGCGTGGGGCTGTGCCCACCCGTGCCGCCCTGCGGCACGACTGCCCACAGCCGGGTCGACTAAGCAGTACCCCCCAGCTCGGTCAGCTTTGTTGCTGCCTCGCTCACGTCGTCCACCAAAGCGATCCGTGAGCCCATCGGGCGGTTCGCCGAGAGGGACTGGAGGAGGGGCCACGCCGGGAGATGGTGGGTCCAGTGGTGGGCGTTGACCAGGACCATGGGGGTGGGGGTGCCGCGGGACTCGTAGTAGTTGGGGGTCGCGTTGTCGAAGATCTCCTGGACGGTGCCCGCGGCGCCCGGGAGGAAGACGACGCCCGCGTTGGACCGGGCGAGCAGCCCGTCCTCGCGGGTGGCGTTGGCGAAGTACTTGGCCAGGTGCGCGGCGAACGCGTTCGGCGGCTCGTGGCCGTAGAACCACGTGGGGATGCCGACCGAAGGACCGCCGGACGGCCACAGCTCGCGCACCGCGAACGCGGCCCGCGCCCACTCCGTCACCGACGGCGTGAACGAGGGCGCCTTGGCGAGGATCACCAGGGCCTCGTCCAGCATCGCGTCGTCGTACACGGCCGCGTACGCCCCGAGGTTCGCCGCCTCCATGGCTCCCGGACCGCCCCCGGTCGCCACCGTGAACCCGGCCCGCGCGAGCTGCCGGCCGAGCCGCGCCGCACCCGCGTACTCCTCCGTGCCCCGCGCCATCGCGTGGCCGCCCATGACGCCCACCACCCGCGCCCCGACGAGGAGTTCGTCGAGCGCGTCGGAGATGGAGTCGTCGTGCACGGCGCGCAGCATCGACGCGAAGACGTCGCCGTCGGCCTTGGTCTGCTGGAACCACGCGTAGGCGCGGGCGTCCGGCGTCGCCTCGTACCCGCCGTCGTCGAGCCCCGCGAACAGGTCGCCGGGCGTGTACAGGAGCGCGCGGTAGGGGTCGAACGGCAGGCCAGGGACGGGTGGGAAGACCAGCGCGCCACCGGCACGGACGCGGGCGGCGGCGTCCTCCGTCATCGGGCAGCCGAGGAACACGGCGCCCGTGGTGTCCGCGGTGAGCAGCGCGGACGTACGGTCCGTCAAGTCGACGGCCTGGACGCGGAATCCGGCGAGCGAGCCGCGTACCGCCATGACCTCGTCGAACTCGGCGAGCGTCTCGATCTCGCGGTCGCCGGGGTGACGGGCGGATGCTTCGGAGGGCAGCATCCGCCCATGCTATGCACCCCTGGGACGCGGGTCCCGCCCGGCCGGGACGTGGCTCCCGCTCAGCCCTCGACCTGCGACTCGTCCATCCACATGACCTCCCAGGTGTGGCCGTCCAGGTCGTCGAAGGAGCGGCCGTACATGAAGCCGTAGTCCTGGGTCTTGCCGGCCGTGCCGCCCGCCGCCAGCGCCTTGTCGACGAGCCCGTCGACCGCGTCGCGGCTCTCGGCGCTCAGACAGAGGAGCACCTCGCTGGTCTTCGTGGGGTCCGCGATCTCCTTGGTCGTGAACTCCTTGTAGTGCGACTTGCTCAGCATCATCGCGACGATCGTGTCGCTGATCTTGACGCAGGCGGTGTCGTCCGTGGAGAACTGCGGGTTGAGCGAGTAGCCGAGCGCGGTGAAGAACTTCTTCGAGGCCTCGACGTCGTTCACGGCCAGGTTCACGAAGATCATCTGCTGGTACATGTGCGTCTCCCGTGGGGTGTGTGCCTCGCGTAAGCGCGTGTGTGCGTCTTACGGAGGATTAGACGACCCCTCGGCCCGGAACTCATCGGCCGCCGCGGAATTTTCTCGTACGAGTTCTCAGCGCACCAACGGCATCGTCGACAGCTCCGCCACCAGCCACGTCACCGGACCGAACACCGCGAACAGCGCCCCGGCCCGCAGCGCCACACAGCCCCGCAGCAGCGCGGCCGGTGCCCCGAGCCGCAGCAGCGCGGCCGTCGTGTCGGCGCGCGCGTGCTTGGCCTCGACGGCGGCCGTGGTCAGCGTCAGGAGGGCGCAGCCCGCGACGAGCAGCGCGCCGAGCGTGGTGAGCGGCCCGATCTCCGAGCGGCTGCCCACCGCGTCGGCGTACAGCGCCCCCGCCGCGTACGCGCCCGACGCCACCGCGCACACCACACCGAGCGGCCGCCCGATCCGCCGCGCCTCCTGCTGGAGCACGCGCCCGGCGAGCAGCCGCAGCGCGCCCGGCCGGACCGCCTGGAGCAGCCGTCCGCACAGGTGGGTGAGCGCGGGCCCGGCGAGGGCGAGGCCGAGGGCGGTGAGGCCCCAGCCGGCCAGGGCGCCGACGGGGCTGCCCGCGAGTCCGCCGGGCATGCGCGGGCCCGAGCCGTCCGATCCGTCGGCGAATCCGCTCGCGTACGTCTCGGCGGCGAGCCCGGCCGCGATCAGCGCGACGCCCCAGGGCAGGCCGCCCGGCGCGGCGGCCGGTGGCGCGGGGTCCTCGGGCTCGGGCACGGTGCCCGGCTTGGCGGGGCGCGGGCGCAGCACGACGGCGCTGGCCACGGACGCGGCGAGCGGCACGAGCGCGAGCAGTGTCAGGGCGGCGGCGAGCGGCAACGGCCGGTCCGCGGCGAGCAGTTCGGCCGCCGCGCCGTCGAACGGCAGGCCCGACAGGTCGCCGCGCAGGTGCAGGAAGAACAGCAGCGCCACCATGGAGCCGAGCGTGCAGGCCACGGCCGTGGTCATGGCGGTGATCACCATGAGCTGACCGGGACCGAGCCCGATGGCCGCGAGGCCGGGGCGCGGCTTGGTGCCGGGGTCGGTGCGGGCCACGGCGACCGCGAAGTGGACGGTGGCGGCGATCGGGGCGGCGCACCAGGCGAGGCGGAGCACGGAGCCGGTGGACGCCGGGTGGCTCATCGCGTACCCCAGGGTGCAGAGCAGCAGGAAGCCGGTGCCGGCCGCGGCGGCGGCGACCAGGAGCCTGCGCAACTGGACCAGGGGGTGGGAGCCGCGGGCTAGACGGAGAGCGAGCACGCGGCCCGGCCTTCCGTGTCGGAGCCGTCGGAGGCGGCGGGGCCGGCAGGGCTGTTGGGGCCGCCGGAACCGTCCGGCCCGCCTGAGCCTCCCGCGCCCCCTGAGCCTCCGGACCCACCGGACTTCCCGGAAGCGGAAGCCCCAGCACCCCCACCCACCCCAGCGCGCACCAGATCGTCCCCCGGCAGATGCACCGTATGCACCCGCCGCCCGTCGAGCAGCGTCACCGTGCGGTCGGCGAGCGTGGCGACCTCCGCGTCGTGGGTGGCGAGGACGACGGTGATGCCGTGCGAGCGGGCCGCCGTCGTCAGCGTACGAAGGACGTGGGCGCGGTCGGCGCGGTGCAGCGGCGCGGTGGGCTCGTCGGCGAAGAGCACGGACGGCGTGCAGGCCAGGGCGCGGGCGATGGAGACGCGCTGGCGCTCGGACTGGGTGAGGGCGTGCGGCCGCTTGCGGGCGCAGTCGCCGATGTCGAGGCGCTCCAGCCACTCGTGGGCGGCGACGCGGGCGAGGCGGCGGGCGCCGCCGCGCAGCATCAGGCCGAGCGCGGCGTTCTCCCAGGCGTTCAGCTCGGGCACCAGACGGGGCTGGGGGTCGATCCAGCCGAAGCGGTCGCGGCGCAGGCGCTCGCGGACCAGCGGGCCCATGGTGTGCACGGGCGTGGAGTTGAACCACACCTCGCCCTGGTGGGGCAGGAGCTGGCCCGACAGACAGCGCAGCAGCGTCGTCTTGCCGCTGCCGCGCGGGCCGCCGACGGCGAGGATCTCGCGTTCGCGGACACCGAGCGAGACACCGGTGAGTGCGGGGGAGCCGTTGAGCGTGACGTGCAGGGCTCGTGCCCACAGCACGTCGTTGTCCGGCGGGGCCACCATGGCGTACACCTCGGTTCAGATCAGATTGCCTCCCCCGTACGGGGGAACGAAGGCTGGGCCGATCGGTCACTGGGCACGCTAAGGATTCGGCGCCGGGCGCCGGACAAGGACGCGGCCCGGGTGCGCCCATCCCACTCGGATGGGCGCACCCGGGCCGGTTACGGCGCTCGTGCGGGGGTATTAGATCTTGCTCCAGGCCTCCGTGAGCACCTGCCGGACGATGCCCTCGATCTCGTCGAACGTCGACTGGTCGGCGATCAGCGGCGGCGACAGCTGGATGACCGGGTCACCGCGGTCGTCGGCGCGGCAGTACAGGCCGTACTCGAAGAGCTTCTTGGAGACGAAGCCGTAGAGCACGCGCTCCGACTCCTCGTCCGTGAAGGACTCCTTGGTGGCCTTGTCCTTGACGAGCTCGATGCCGTAGAAGAAGCCGTTGCCGCGGACGTCGCCGACGATCGGCAGGTCGTGCAGCTTCTGCAGGGTCGTCAGGAACGCGGACTCGTTGTCGAGCACGTGCTGGTTGAGGCCCTCGCGCTCGAACAGGTCGAGGTTGGCGAGGCCGACGGCGGCGGAGACGGGGTGGCCGCCGAAGGTGTAGCCGTGCAGGAAGGTGTTGTCGCCCTTGTAGAACGGCTCGGCGATGCGGTCCGAGATGATCGCGGCGCCGATCGGGGAGTAGCCCGAGGTCATGCCCTTGGCGCAGGTGATGATGTCGGGGACGTAGCCGAACTTGTCGCAGGCGAACATCGTGCCGAGGCGGCCGAAGGCGCAGATGACCTCGTCGGAGACGAGCAGCACGCCGTACTTGTCGCAGATCTCGCGGACCCGCTGGAAGTACCCGGGCGGCGGCGGGAAGCAGCCGCCCGCGTTCTGCACCGGCTCCAGGAAGACCGCGGCGACCGTCTCGGGGCCCTCGAAGAGGATCTCCTGCTCGATCTGGTCGGCGGCCCAGCGGCCGAAGGCCTCGGGGTCGTCGCCGTGGATCGGGGCGCGGTAGATGTTGGTGTTCGGCACCTTGTGGGCGCCGGGGACCAGCGGCTCGAAGGGGGCCTTGAGGGCCGGCAGGCCGGTGATGGACAGGGCGCCCTGCGGGGTGCCGTGGTAGGCGACCGCGCGCGAGATGACCTTGTACTTCGTGTGGTTGCCGGTGAGCTTGTGGTACTGCTTCGCCAGCTTCCAGGCGGTCTCGACGGCCTCGCCGCCGCCGGTGGTGAAGAAGACCTTGTTCAGATCGCCCGGCGCGTACTGCGCGAGGCGCTCCGCCAGTTCCACGGCCTTGGGGTGGGCGTACGACCAGATGGGGAAGAAGGCGAGATCGGCGGCCTGCTTGGCGGCGACCTCGGCGAGCTCCCGGCGGCCGTGTCCTGCCTGGACCACGAACAGGCCCGCGAGGCCGTCGAGGTACTTCTTGCCCTTGTCGTCGTAGATGTAGGTCCCTTCGCCACGCACGATGGTGGGAACGGGCGCGTTCTCGTACGCCGACATGCGGGTGAAGTGCATCCACAGGTGGTCGTACGCGGTTCGGCTGAGGTCCTTGGTGCTCACGGCTATCGGGTTCCCCACATGTAGGTCTGCTTCTTGAGCTTGAGGTAGACGAAGCTCTCGGTGGAGCGCACGCCGGGGAGCGCGCGGATCCGTTTGTTGATGACTTCGAGCAGGTGGTCGTCGTCCTCGCAGACGATCTCCACCAGGAGGTCGTGCGAGCCCGCGGTCATCACCACGTACTCCGCCTCCGGCATGGCGGCCACGGCGTCCGCGACCGGGTCCACGTCACCCTCGACGTCGATCCCGACCATCGCCTGTCGGCGGAAGCCCACGGTGAGCGGGTCCGTGACGGCGACAATCTGCATCACACCCTGGTCGAGCAGCTTCTGCACCCGCTGCCGCACGGCTGCTTCGGAGAGGCCGACGGCCTTGCCGATGGCGGCATACGGACGGCGGCCGTCCTCCTGGAGCTGTTCGATGATCGCCAGGGAGACGGCGTCCACCGAGGGATTCGCCCCGCCTCGGGAGCTGCTGGGGTCTGCGCTACGACTTGCCACGACTTCACTGTGCACGACGTCTCGTCTGTTCCGCAAGGCCGCAGCGATGAATTTCGTTGCGTTCGATGTCTTGCTGCGCGGATTTCGTAGTTCTGGGCCGCTGGGTATGTTGAAAGCGTCGGTGCAACGACTAGGGTGGGTGTCTCATCCACTGGACAGGAGGGCTTGGCAGTGACCACTGAGCTGCGGCGTCTGCGCAACTACATCGACGGAGAATTCCGGGACGCGGCCGACGGACGGACCACCGAGGTGATCAATCCGGCGACCGGCGAGGCGTATGCCGTGGCACCGCTCTCGGGCCAGGCCGACGTCGACGCCGCCATGAAGGCCGCGGCCGACGCCTTCCCGGCCTGGCGCGACCTGGTGCCCGCCGAGCGGCAGAAGTACCTCCTCAAGATCGCCGACGCCTTCGAGGAGCGCGCCGAGGAGCTCATCGCGGCCGAGGTCGAGAACACGGGCAAGCCGATCGGACTCACGCGGTCCGAGGAGATCCCGCCCATGGTCGACCAGATCCGCTTCTTCGCGGGCGCGGCCCGGATGCTCGAAGGACGCGCCGCCGGTGAGTACATGGAGGGTCTGACCTCCATCATCCGGCGCGAGCCCATCGGCGTCTGCGCGCAGGTCGCGCCGTGGAACTACCCGATGATGATGGGCGTATGGAAGTTCGCCCCGGCGCTCGCCGCGGGCAACACGGTCGTCCTGAAGCCGTCCGACACGACCCCCGCCTCGACGGTCCTGATGGCCGAGATCATCGGTTCCATCGTGCCCGCGGGCGTCTTCAACGTCATCTGCGGCGACCGTGACACGGGCCGCGCCATGGTCGAGCACAAGACGCCCGCGATGGCCTCCATCACCGGCTCCGTGCGCGCCGGCATGCAGGTCGCCGAGTCCGCGTCCAAGGACCTCAAGCGGGTCCACCTGGAGCTCGGCGGCAAGGCGCCGGTCGTGGTCTTCGAGGACACCGACATCGCCAAGGCCGTCGAGGACATCTCGGTCGCGGGCTTCTTCAACGCGGGCCAGGACTGTACGGCCGCCACGCGCGTGCTCGTGCACGAGTCCATCCACGACGAGTTCGTGACCGCCCTCGCCAAGGCCGCCGCCGACACGAAGACCGGCCGGCCGGACGACGAGGACGTGCTCTACGGCCCCCTCAACAACGCCAACCAGCTGAAGCAGGTCACCGGCTTCATCGACCGGCTGCCCGCGCACGCCAAGGTCGAGGCGGGCGGCCGGCAGGTCGGCGAGAAGGGGTACTTCTACGCCCCGACCGTGGTGTCGGGGTTGAAGCAGGACGACGAGATCATCCAGAACGAGGTGTTCGGACCGGTCATCACCGTCCAGTCCTTCGCCGACGAGGCGCAGGCGCTGGAGTGGGCGAACGGGGTCGAGTACGCCCTCGCGTCGTCCGTGTGGACCAAGGACCACGCGCGTGCCATGCGCATGTCCAAGAGTCTCGACTTCGGCTGCGTCTGGATCAACACCCACATCCCGCTGGTCGCGGAGATGCCGCACGGCGGCTTCAAGAAGTCCGGCTACGGCAAGGACCTCTCGGCGTACGGGTTCGACGACTACACGCGCATCAAGCACGTGATGACGTCCATCGAGGGCTAATTCGGGTGCCTTCGGGAGCCGCCCCGCGTACCGTTGCGTACGCGGGGGCGGCTCCCGTTGTGTGCTTCCTTCTCCCTTCTTCTGCAAAAAGATCCGTAGCGCACACACTCTCCGCCCCCGCTTCTTCTTGTCCGACGGGGGTGTGACCTGATGACGACGGCCGACGATCTCGCGGGGCTGCTGCTGCGCCGCCGGCAGAGTGTGTACGTTCCCTCCGGCGCCGGACGGTCCGCCGTGACCGACGCCGCCGTGGTCGTCCTCGAAGCCGAACTCGCCGACCGCGGGCATCTGTTGACCGTCCCGCTGCGGCGCGCGCTCGCGGCGCTGCCCGCCGCCGAACTCGCCGTGACCGGCATGCGGCTGCTCGCGGACGTCGACGCCCTGATGGGCTCCGACCGCCGCCACGCCCCGCTGTTCGCACGGTTCCCCGAAGAGATCCCGTACCAGCACGCGTACGACCGCTACACCTCCCTCGTCGTCGCCCACCTCGTCGCCCAGCCGCACCAGCCCTGCATGAACTGCGCGGGCACCAAGGCGCGGGTGCGCGCGCTCGCGCCCTGCGCGCACCTGGTGTGCGACGACTGCCACGGTGTGATGACGGACTGGGGCTGCTGTGAGGACTGTTGCGTCTGGTACGCGTGCCCTGTCTGCGAGACGCGCTATGAGACGAGTGGGCCGACTGATCCTTGGATCGACACCGCCGCTGACGCCTCCGCTGACTCTGTCGGTGACGGTGGTGCCGTCCTGCGTGCCCTGCGTCTCGGTGCGCCCGACGACGCTGCGGCTGAACTTGGCGCGCTGCTTGGTCGCCGGACTCCGTTGAATCCGCAGGATCACGATGACTTGGTGCTGTTGCTCGCGCGGGTCCATGCGGGGGGCCGGGCGGTCGGCGGACCTGGGGGCGGTTTGGGGTGGGTGCCGGACCAGATACCTCTGCGGGAGAGCAAGGCCCTCGTCCTCGCGTCCTTCCTGGACGATCCGGAGGCGCGGTCGTTCGTCGCCCGGTACGCGGGCACCGCCACCGATGTGCTGCGGCTGCTCGTCGTGCGGTCGGGTGGCGACCCCGATCTGCTCGAACTGCCGCGGCTGCGGCCGGTGTCCCGGCCTGTGCGGCGTGAACTGCTCGGCCTGCTCGGGTCGTTCGATCTGCGGCATCTGTGTGAGGACTTCGCCCGGTATCCGGCTGCCTGGAAGCGTGTCGGGGAGATTCTGCATCCCTTTGAGGGGGGTGCTCGGGCCGCGCGGCACGCGCGTGTGGCGCTCGCCTTCGCTGTGTTGCGTGGGACGCGGCTGGACGAGTCGGCGCTCACGGACGTACTCCTCACGGAGGCCGCTCGGCACGACGACATCCGGCTCGACGGGGATCGGCTGCGGTACGCCGGGTGGCAGGGGCGTGTCGAGGCGGCGCTCGCCCGGTGGGACACCACGGGCGCCGCCGCGTTGCTGCGTGCCCGGCCCGGTGAACTGCTGCGCCGTCTTGATGTGTTGCTGGCTCGCTCCGGTGAGGTGACGTTGTCGGAGCCGGTGGCTGAGGCGTTGGGGCATGCTCTGCCTCGGGTGGGGGTGGGGGCGTTGCTCGGGGCGTACGGTCGGATGAAGGTGCGGGCGGTTCCTGGGGGTCGGCGCGTCTTCTTTCCGCGGGGGCGTGTGACTAAGGCGTACGCCGTTGATGACCATCGGCCGCCGTTGCCCTCGCGAGTGGCGGCGCGGGTCGCGGAGCTCATCGAGGCGGAGGCTGTGCGGCGGCTGGAGGTGGGGGTGGGCCCTCGCGGGTGCGCCCCAGTCCCGCCCCTTTCCCGTAACCAGGGGCTGCCGCCCCTGGACCCCGCTGATCGCCGCTTCGCGGCTCGTCCTCAAACGCCGGACGGGCTGAAACTACCCAGCCGCACCGGTGAGGGTGGCGTGCCGTACGACATCGCCGTGCTCGACGCCTCCCTCGGCGATCTGCCCGTGCCGTTCGCCGAGCGGGCCTCCGCCGCTTCGCTCGTTTCCGTGCCGCGCGGCAGTTCGTTGCCCATGCCGGGGGACAGTGAGAACGTCCGGCTGTTTCTGCACTGGCAGCAGCCCAAGGGTGTGCGGGTGGATCTTGATCTGTCCGTCGCGCTGTACGACGACGCGTGGCGGTTCGTCGGGCTGTGCGACTACACCCAGCTCGAGTACGCGGGCGGGGCCGCCCTGCACTCGGGGGACCTGACCGCGGCGCCCGCCCCGCACGGTGCCACCGAGTACCTCGACCTGGATCTGGCGCGGCTCGCCAAGGCGGGGGTGCGGTTCGTCGTGCCCGTCGTCCTGTCGTACAACGACGTGCCCTTCGATCAACTCCCGGACGCCTTCGCGGGGTTCATGGCCGTGTCGGGGGAGCGGAAGGGGCGGGCGGCCGGTCCTGCCGTCTTCGACCCGCGTACCGTCCGGCAGCGCTTCGACCTCGCGGGCGACGCCGCGCTGCGCGTACCGATGATCGTGGACCTGCGCTCGCGCCGCGCCTGGTGGGCCGACCTCACACTCGCCACGGGCGAGGGCAACCACAACGTGTGGCGCTACAGCGTGGTGATCGGCCGCGCCGGGCACGACCTGCTCGACTCCTTCGAGGCCGGCGGCCGCGCCACGATGTGGGACCTCGCCTGCTGGACGGCGGCCGCCCGTACCGACGGCGACGTCCTGGTGCGCGGGCGCGGGCACGTCCTGTGGGGGTACCGCCGCGAGCCCGACGAGCCGCGCGCCGACTTCGCCGTGCGCATCCGCGACGCGTGGGAGCCCGATGTGCTGTGCGCGGAGCCGGAGTTGGCGGACCGTCACGCGCTGGTCGCCCTCGTGCACGGCGACCTCGCGGGGGCGGAGCACGCCGCGTCCGGCACGGCGTACCGGCTCTTCCCCGGGGTGCTCGACGAGGCGCCGCTGACGCGCGTGACGGCGTCGGACCTGGCGGGGTGGCCGGCGCCGGACGGCTGAGGACGCGGGCCGTACCCCGGTGCGGCCCGACAGCATGTCGCCCCACGCCACCCCCGCCCCGACGCACCGTCCATTGCCCGGCCCCCACGCGCCCGTGCATGCTGCCGAGGTGCGAGCCAACCCGAGAGCAGTGCGAGCGAACCGCGGAGCCCCCGCCTTCGCCTCCGTGTCCCGCCGGACCCTCCTGCGTGCCCTCGGCGGCGGGGCCACGGCCGCCGGGGTGGCCGCGCTCGTCACCGGCTGCGGGGTGCCCGCCGCGTACATCGCACCCGACGAACGCGCCGCGGCCGACCGCTCGCGCACCGACCGGAAGCTGACCTTCGCCAACTGGCCGCTCTACATCGACACCGACGACGAGGACAAGACGAGCCGGCCCACGCTCGACGCCTTCGAGAAGCGCACCGGCATCGACGTGCGCTACACGGAGGAGATCAACGACAACGACGAGTTCTTCGGCAAGATCAGCCCGTCCCTGATGAACCACCAGGAGACCGGCCGCGACCTCATCGTCATCAGCGACTGGATGTGCGCCCGCTTCGTACGCCTCGGCTGGGTCCAGGAGATGGACCGCGCCCGCCAGCCCCACGTCACCGAGCACCTCGACCCGCTGCTGCGCTCGCCGCACTTCGACCGGGGTCGTAAATTCACGGTGCCGTGGCAGTCGGGGATCACCGGCATCGCGTACAACAAGAAGCGGCTCGGCCGGGAGATCCGGCACGTGTCGGATCTGTGGGCGGGGGACCTCAAGGGGCGCGTCACGCTGCTCTCCGGCCTCGACGAGGCCTTCGGGCTGCTGATGCAGGGCGACGGCGTCGACATCACCCAGTGGACGGCGGACGACTTCCACCGCATGTGCGACCGGGTCGAGAAGCTCGTCGACAGCCACCACATCCGCCGCTTCACCGGCAACGACTACATCAAGGACCTCGCCAGCGGCGACGTCCTCGCCTGCCAGGCCTACAGCGGCGACGTCATCCAGCTCCAGGCCGACGACCCCGACATCGAGTTCGTCGTCCCGGAGGAGGGCGCCGAGCTGTGGGCCGAGTCCCTGATGATCCCCAACCTCGCCCGCCACAAGGCCAACGCCGAGCGCCTCATCGACCACTACTACGAGCCCGAGATCGCCGCCGAACTGGCCGCCTGGGTCAACTACGTCTGCCCCGTACCCGCCGCCCGTGACATCCTCGCCTCCTCCAAGGACAAGGACCTCGCCGCACTCGCCGAGGACCCGCTGATCTTCCCCGACGACGCGATGCGCAAGCGGCTCGCGATCGCGCGGGACATCAGGTCCGGGGAGCGCACGGAGTTCGCCAAGCGGTGGAACTCCCTGGCGGGGCTGTAGGCCAACCGCGCGGGTACCGCTCGCGGCTCAGCCGAACACGTCGTACGTCCGCCTATAGATCGCGTCGGTGTGCCCCCGCACGTCCCGGTACACCTCCTCCAGGCGCCGGTAGAGGTGATGGTTCTCCTCGCTCGGCAGGAACGTCTCGCCGGGGCGGACCATGGCGTCGACGGCCTCGTCGAAGTCCGCGTACGTGCCGAGGCCGACGGCCGCGCAGATCGCGGAGCCGAGGCCGGCGGCGCTTGCGGCCGCGGCACGGTGGGCCGGGATGCCGTGTACGTCGGCGTGGATCTGGAGGAGAAGATCTGAGCGGGAGCCGCCGCCGGAGACGATGACCTCGCGGTACTCGGTGCCCAGTTCGGACGCCATCCGGGACGCGGTGTCGTGGGTGGTCATGGCGAGCGCTTCGAGGATCGAGCGGTAGATGTGGAAGCGGCCGTGGCGGCCGTCGAAGCCGAGGATCGAGCCCTTGCGGAACGGGGCGTCGCCGGGGGCGAGCCAGTCCAGGACGGTCATGAGGCCCTCGGAGCCCGGCGGGACCTTCGCCGCCTCGGCGTTGAGGAGGTCCTCGGCCGGAAGCCCGGCCGCGCGGGCGCTCCCCGCGGCCTCCTCGCCGAGCAGGTCGCGGTACCAGCTCACCGTCCACATGCCGCGCCGCACGCCCCCCGACTCGTACAGGTAGGAGTGCGGTACGGAGGCGTAGTTGGTCCAGAAGTCCGTGGCGTTCCTGAGGTTGCGCGGGCCCGTCGCCATGCCCGCGACGTACGTACCGAGCGAGACGAGGAGCGTGTCGGGGGCGCGCAGACCGCAGCCGAGGGCCTCGACCGCCTTGTCGTTGGCGGTGGCGACGACCGGCACACCGGCCGGGATGCCCGTGTGCCTGGCGGCGGCCTCGGTGACCTCGCCCAGGATGTCGCCGGGCAGCACCAGGTCGAAGAGCATGGCGCGCGGGATGCCGGACTTGGCGAGTTCCGCGTCGTCGTCGGTCCACTGCCAGGTGTCGGAGTCGAGCGGCCAGATGCCCGCGTAATTGGCCGCCGTGTCACGGAAGTTGCCCGTCATGCGTTGGCTGATGTAGCCGGACGACGTCGTCACGTACGCGGCTTCGCGGTCCGCGTGCGCGTACGGCATGCCCACGCGTGCGTCCATCCAGCTCATGACGGGCTGGGCGAGGGTGCCGTCCGCCTTGAGGACCGCGCGGCAGAAGCGGATCGTGCACAGGCCGACGCCCACGATGTCCGCCGGGTCCCCGCCGAACGCGGCCATCGCGGCCTGGCTCGCCGTGCCGATCGACGTCCACAGGTCGTCGTCCGGGTGCTCCACGACGCCGGGGCGGGGCGTGTCGTAGGGGCGCAGCGCGGCGCGTCCCTCCCCGGCGACGCGGCCGTGGGCGTCGAAGACGGTCACCTTGGACGACTGGGAGCCGTTGTCGATGCCGATGAAGTAGCGGGGACGGGGGCGGGGGGCGGTGCTGGTGCTGGTCATGCGTGGGTGTCCATCGGGAAGATCGTGCCCTTGTTCATGATCCCGTTCGGGTCGAACGTCTCCTTGAGCTTCGCGAGGATCGCGTACGCGCTGCCGTGCTCCCGCGTCGTCCACGGCGCGCGGTACTTGCCGATGCCGTGGTGGTGGACCATCGAGCCGCCCGCCTTGAGGGCCTCCTCGACGATGATCGCGTTGAGCGGGATGTGGTACTTCTCGATCTCCTCGCGCGGCTCGCAGTTGATCTTGTAGTCGTAGACGAAGTAGAGGTTCGTGCCGGTCTGGTAGCTGTGCGAGGAGTGGGCGCCCAGCATCACCAGGTCGTCGGCGGCCGGGAACTCGGCGCGGATGCGGCGGATCACGTTCTCGTACAGCTCGACGGTGCGCGACCAGTCGACCGACACCTCGGTGGTGTAGCCGAGTTCGGCCTTGGCGAGCATGACCTGCTTCTCGGCCTCGATCTTGTCGACGCCCCAGTTCAGGTGGTCGAACCAGTTCTCGATGAGGGCCGGGTCGACCTTCTCGTGCGGGTACTGGCCGGCGACGCGCTCGATCTCCTCGCTGGTGGCGCGCACGAGACCCTTCGGGCCCTCGGCCACGAACACGACGACGACCTTGTCCTTGTAGAAGTGCGCGAAGTGCTGGCGGGCGTCCTCGGGGGAGTAGACGCGTACGACCGACGGCTTGAAGCCGTTCGTGACGACCTCGCGGATCACCTTGATGCCGGTGGTCATGTCGTCGACGAGGAAGCCGTGGAACTCGTTGTTCTCCGGCTGGTACTTGAAGATCCTGACGGTGACCTCGGTGATGTAGCACAGGGCGCCCTCGTTGCCGATGACGATGTGCCGGATGTCCGGGCCCGCCGCGCGCCGCGGCACGTTCTTGATCCGGGTGACGGACCCGTCGGGGAACACCGCCTCCAGGCCGACGACCATGTCCTCGATCGCCCCGTACAGGGTGGAGAACTGGCCGATGGAGCGGGTGGAGACGAGCCCGCCGTACTGCGCGAGGGGCTTGGACTGCGGCGAGTGCCCGGTGGTCAGGCCCCGCTCGCGCAGGCGGTCCTCCAGGACCTGGAGCGGCACCCCGCACTGGACGGTGGCCTGCATGTTCTCGGCGTCGACCGAGAGGATCCCGTCGAGGCCCGAGCCGTCGAGCACGACGGTGTCCTCGACCGCGGTCTCCAGGCCGCCCTCGGTGCCGGTGCGGCCGGTGCGCGCCACCACGTTGATCCGGTGCTCGTCGGCGAAGGCCAGGACCTTCGACACGTCCTCGGTCGAGCGGGCGTTGACGATCGCGGCCGGGAGGGGGCCGTCGAAGATGCCGTGCACCGACTGGTACTTCTTGAACCGGTCGACGCTCGCGAGCTTGAGCTGCTCCTCGTCGGTGACGATCTGCCCGGCGGAGAGCAGGTCCGCGAGGCGGGCGACGATGTCGTCGCGGGTGAGCTTGGAGAGCGACTGGGCCATGGTGATCTACCTCTTGGGTTCGGTGTGGGGGGTGTACGGGGGTGAGGTGTACGAGGGAGCGGCGTCCGCGAACGCGCGGTGTACGCAGGCGCGGTGCGCGTGGGGCGGCGGGGGCTCAGCGGACCAAGTAGCCCCCGTCGACCGGGAGTACATGCCCGTTGATGTAGTCCGAGGCGCGCGACGCGAGGAAGACCGTCGTGCCCATCAGGTCGGCGGCGTCGCCCCAGCGGCCGGCCGGGATGTGGTCGAGGACGCGCCGGTTCGCCGCGGGGTCCGCCCGCGTCGCCTCGGTGATCTTCGTGGCGAAGTAGCCGGGAGCGATCGCGTTGACCTGGATGTTGTACTGCGCGAGCTCGTCGCAGTACGCCTTGGTGAAGCCCGCGATGCCGTGCTTGGTCGCCGCGTACGCCGGTGACCACTGGCCGCCGAGGAACGAGAACATCGACGCGATGTTGATGATCTTCCCGGAGCGCCGCGGGATCATGAACCGGGCCGCCTCGTGGCTCAGCTCGAAGGGGGCGGTGAGGTTCACGCTCACCATCGGGTCCCACTCCGCGCGCCCGAACTCCTCGACGTCGGCGAGATTGCAGATGCCCGCCGAGTTCACCACGATGTCGACCGACCCGAAGGCGTCCACGCAGCCCTCGACGATCCGCTTCGGCACGCCCGGCTCCGTGAGGTCGGCCTCCAGGAACTCCATGCGGCGCCCCTCGGCCTCGATCAGCTTGCGCGTGGTGCCGTCGTCGGCGGCCACGGACGGCACGAAGACATCGGCGCCCGCCGTGGCGAGGGCCAGCGAGAAGGCCCGGCCGAGGCCGGTGTTGCCGCCGGTGACGATGGCGCTCATGCCGTCGAGGGAGAAGAAGTCGCGGTGGAACTCGGTGATGTCCATGGGGAGTTCGCTCTTTCTGTGTACGTGGCTTTCCGCACGAGGGCTTCGCGGGCGGCGAGTTCGCGGCTGCGGGTGCGGTCCGTGAGGGTGGTGAGGGCGAGGCCGAGCAGGGCCATGGCGAGGAGGAACAGGAAGAGGGTGGTGTAGCCGCCGCCGTGCTCGGGGACGGCGGGCTTCGCGGCCGGGTCCCCGATCCACCAGGCGCACACGGTGGGCAGGAAGGCGTCGGGCAGATACGCGAGCCCGGAGGCGAGCCCGATCACGCCGCCCCGCTCGTTCTCTGGCACCTCGACCTCGCCGACCTGCGCCCAGTACACGCCGCGGCTGGCGAACACCAGCAGGCACAGCGCGAACATCAGGGCGAGCGCGACCCACTTGTAGGCGGACGCCCGCGGCAGCACCAGGAAGAGCACGGCGACGGTCGCGCAGCCCGCGAACATCCAGCGCAGGAAGCGGGGCGTGGACCGCGTGACCTTGTCCACGACGACCCCGCCCGCCGGTCCGGCGACGAACTGGAAGACGTAGGTGCGTACGACGCCGATCACGCCGATGAGCCCGGCGGCCATCCCGTACTGGTGCTCCAGGAGCGGCGAGAAGTAGCCGAGCGTCGTGTAGAAGCAGTACATGAGCATGACCGTGCCGCCGATCAGCCAGGTGTACTTGTTCCGCGCGGCGCGCCAGAGCTGGCGCAGGGTGACGGTGCTCGATCCCAGGTCGGCGAGGCGGCGCTCGTCGCCCTTCACGCACAGCCACACAAGGGCGGCGTACACGAAGCACAGGACGCCGTAGATCCGGATCAGCCACAGCACGCCCACCGCCTCGGCGACGCTCGCCGCGACGACGGCCGTTCCCACGAAGCCGACGATCGTCGACGTGACACCCCGCACGCCCTCAAGGAAACCGAACAGTCGGCCCTGCTCCGAGGAATCACCCAGCATTCCGATGGCTTTCACCAGAGCGGACCAGTAGAGGCCCATTCCCATGACGGCCATGAGGATGTGCGCGGCGAGAACTCCCCAGTATCCCGGGACGGTCCCGAGATAGAGATCGGCGACCCCGGTGCCGAGGAGCGCGGTCACGATGAGGGCCTTCGGCGAGAACTTGTCGGCGAACCAGCCGCCGAAGAAATACATCACCATCGCGACGACGCCGAACACCGAGATGATGTTGGCGTAGTCCTGCGCCGAGAGCTCCAGCGCCTTCGCCGTGGGGCCCAGGAACACGAACCGGATGTACGCGACCTGGAAGATGATTCCGCCTGTCATCGACAGGATCAGAAAGGGGACCCATCTCTGGGACTTGGTCACGGCGCTCACCACCTCTTTGTGGAAACGGGCACGGAGTTTCTGGAAACGGGCACAAAAAAAGAACAGCAACTCTCCCCCGAGGGGAAGGAGTTACTGTTCTCTGGTCTCTAGTAACTGCCCCGGAACACGGCGCGATCGCCTTGCTCAGGAAGCCGATATGCGATTGTGGTTCAGCTTGAGGCGGCGTCTTCCGGCGAGCCGCCCGGCAAAAGTAAAGCGGGGGCGTCGGGGGTGTCAACCCCCGATTTACATCTGCCAGACCTCCCGGTTCGAGGAGGCGATCGCGCTCGCGCCCGCCTTCAGCGCGGCGAACACGTCATCGCGGTCGCAGACCAGGCCGCCCGCGATGAGCGGCACGTCGATGTCCGCGACGACCCAGGTGATGACCCGCGGCATGCAGCCCGGCAGGATCTCCACGCAGTCGGCCTTCGACATCCGCACCTGCGGGGCGAGGTTGCGGTACGACATCGAGTCGATGAGGAAGAAGCGGTGCACCGCGTAGAGACCGAGCTCACGGGCGGCGCGCACCATGAACGCCTTGGAGCTGAGGATCCCGTCGGCGGCCGTCCGCTCCCGCACGTACCGCACGACGATCTCCTTGCCCGCGAAGCCTTCGAGCAGGTCGACGTTGACCAGCACGATGCGGCCGTCGTCCTTGAGCCGCCGCACGATCGCGGGCAGGTCGAGGACGGTGCCGTAGAGCAGGAAGACGATGCGGCAGTCGGAGCGGAGCACGGCGTTCAGGTCGTCCTCGTCCTTGACGCTGGCGACGACCGGGTGCTCCTCCAGGAGGGTGGGCAGGGGGGTGGCGTCCATGGGGGTCTCCTGGGGGCGGCGCGGCGGCGAGCCCCTTCAGCGTACGGCTGCGACCTGGGCCCGGGACGTGGGGTCAGGGCGTCGTAGGCGTGGGGTCAGGGCGTCGGAGACGCGGGGTCAGGGCGCCGGAGCGGCCACCGCGTCCCACGCCGCCATCGCCCGGTCCACCGTCTTGTCCAGCTCCGCGCGGGTCGCCCCGTCGCGGGCCCGCAATGACATGCCGTGGATGACGGTGGTGTAGAAGACGGCCATCGCCTCGGTGTCGGTGGCGGCGGGGAGTTCGCCCTCGTCGACGGCACGTTCCAGGCGGCGGGCCATCTGGTCGACGCCCGCCTGCCGCCAGGTCGCGAGGTGTTCCTGGACCGGGGCGTTCGCGGGGGAGCAGTTGGTCGCGGCCAGCACGACCATGCATCCGTGGGGGGTGCCCTCGTCGGCGTACGCGCGGGCGTTGTAGCGCAGCACGGCCTCCACCGCGCCCTTGGCGGTGGGGAGTTCGGTGAGGGCGTGGGCCATGTGCGAGCCCTCCGTCGCGTCGTACAGCGTCACCGCCTCGCGGAACAGCGCCTCCTTGCAGCCGAACGCGGCGTACAGGCTGGGCGAGGCGATGCCCATCGCCGAGGTGAGGTCCGTCATCGACGTGGCCTCGTACCCCTGCTTCCAGAAGACCTCCATGGCCCGGCGCAGCGCCGTGTCCCGGTCGAACGCCCTGGGCCGCCCACGTCCCGCCACGATCCCCGCCTCCCTCTTCCCGCTGTCGCGCCCACGTTCGGCGAATTTCTGTACCGACCGACAAATATAGGCCTTGACGTGCTGGTACGCTCGTGTAAAAGTTTCTGTGCCGATCGGCACAGAAATCGACGCAAGATTACTCACGTAGAAAAAGGGGCTGGGGATGACGGACCTTCTGGGCAAGACCGCGCTGGTGACGGGTGGCAGCAGGGGCATCGGGGCGGCGATCGTGCGGCGCCTTGCGCGGGACGGGGCCGACGTGGCGTTCACCTATGTGAGCGCGGCGGGGAAGGCGAAGGCGGAGGAAGTCGTCGCGGACGTGGAGGCGCAGGGCCGGCGGGCGGTGGCCATCCAGTCCGACGCGGAGGACCCGGACGCGGTGCGGGACGCCGTGGACCGGGCGGCCCGCGAGCTCGGCCGCCTCGACATCCTGGTCAACAACGCGGGTGTGTGGGCGTCCGGCCCCTTCGAGGAGGTCACGCGGGCGGAGCTGGACCGCGTCCTCGCCATCCACACGCGGGCCGCGTTCGTGGGGTCCCAGGCCGCGTCGGCGCATCTGCCGGAGGGCGGCCGCATCGTGAGCATCGGCAGCAACCTCGCGCTGCAGGCGCCGTTCCCCGGCATCGTCCTGTACTCGATGAGCAAGTCGGCCCTGAGCGGCTTCACCAAGGCCCTCGCCCGCGAACTCGGCCCCCGCGGCATCACCGTCAACGCCGTGCACCCCGGCTCCACGGACACCGACATGAACCCGGCCGACGGCGAGTCCGCCGACCTCCAGCGCGGCCTGTCCGCCCTCGGCCGCTATGCGCACGCCGACGACATGGCCGCGATGGTCGCCCACCTGGTGGGGCCGGGCGGGCGGTCGATCACGGGGGCGGAGTTCACGGTGGACGGGGGCACGAACGCGTAGGCCGTCCGGCCCGCGGGCGGGGGTTCAGCGGCGCACCTTGAGCGCCGCCGCGACGATGCGCTGAATGACGGCGTTCATGTCCTCCCCCTTGGCGTCCGTGGAGTTGACGGAGTACACGAGGACCGTGTCCAGGTCCCGGGTGGCGGCGAGGATCGAGTTGTAGCCGTGCCGTCCCCCGGTCTTCAGCCAGAGGACCCGGCCGTCGGGCGCTTCGTACCGGTTCATCCCCGCGCTCATCGTGGCGCCCTCGATGTCGGACGGCACCGTGAACATCTCCTCGAGCTGCGGCTTCGGCACGATCCTGCCGCGGAACAGCGCGACGGTGAGCCGCTCCAGGTCGGCCGTCGTGGAGATCATGTCGCCGCCCGCCATGCGGTCCCGCTGGTTCCACTCGGTGACGTCGACCAGCTTCATCCCGCCGTCGGGCTGCCGCACGGCCTGGTAGCCGCGGTTGTGCGGGCCGTGGATGCGGGGATCCGTACCCGGGAAGGAGGAGTGCCGCATGCCCGCGCGCTGGAGGACGCGCCGGGTGGCCTCGCTCTCGTACGAGTGCCCCGTGACCTTCTCGATGAGCAGCCCGAGAAGCGTGTAGTTGATGCCCAGGTACTGCTGCTTGACGCCCGGGGCGTACGCGGGTCCCTTCGCGATCGACGTGGCGGCGACCTCTTGCGGGCTGAGCGTCTCGAAGCGGTGCGCGTACAGCTCGTCGAAGTTCTTGCCGAGGGAGCGCCCCGGCTGCAACCCGCTGCTGTGGTTGAGGAGTTGGCGTACGGAGATGGGCGTCCGGAAGGCGTCGGCGTTCGGCGCGAAGAGGTCCGGCAGATAGCGCTGCACGGGCGCGCCGAGGTCGACCTTGCCCTCGGCGGCGAGCTGCAGCACGACGGCCGCCGTCACCACCTTCGTGGTGGACCCGGCCCGGAACCGTCCGTTCGGATCGGCGTCGCGCCCCGTCCGTAGGTCCCGCACACCCGAACTGCCGCGCCAGGTCCCGTTGTTGCCGGCGACCCGCACCAGGGCGGCGGTCGCGTCGGCGTCGGGCAGTCCGGCGATGGCGGCGCGCAGGGCCTTGGCGTCGGGCCCCGAGCGGTCTGCCGCCGTGTCGGCGGAGGTCGCCCCGGGGGCGGGCGAGTCGGCGAGGGCGGGAGCCGTCGCGGTGGCCGTGAGTCCGAGGGCGACGGCGGTGGCGAGGGCGAGGGAGGCGGCGGGCCTGGCGGAACGGCGACGGGTGCGTGCGGGCATGGCTGCTCCAGGATGGGTGGCTGGGTGAGGTGTCCCAGTACCCATCCTGTGCGGCGGGGGAGGGCGGTGGATCATCAATGAGGAGGGGGTGGCCCCTGGGGGGCGACCAGGGTTCAACTGCCGCTGGTCTCGGGGTAGTTGAGGGGTGGGCCCCTAGGGGTCGGGGGCGGCTCCAGGTCAGGCGCCGGGGCTGCGGCCCCCGGGTTACGGCTTGCGGGCCACCGCGCCGAGTTGGGGGACCTGGGGGACCGGGGGTGCCTCCGGGGAGCGCCAGCGGGCGCAGGATTCGATGCCTGGGGGCAGGAGTTCCAGGTCTTCCATGAAGGACAGGAGCTCCGCGCGGGTGCGGCCGGTGATGGGGGGTGTCGCGTTGGCGTTCCAGAAGTCCATGGCCGGCTGGTTGTCGGCGCCGCCGACGTCGGCGTCCAGGGTGGGGTGGGTCAGGACCAGGTAACTGCCGGACGGCACCGCGTCCATGAGGGTGCGTACGATCGAGCGGGCCTCGGCCGTGTCCGGGATGAAGTTGAGGATGCCGAGCAGCATCACGGCGACGGGTCGCTCGAAGTCGAGGGTCTCGGCTGCGGCCCGCAGGATGCGCTCCGTGTCCCGGGCGTCCGCGTCGATGTACGTGGTCGTGCCCTCGGGCGAGCTGGTGAGCAGGGCGCTCGCGTGGGTCAGGACGATCGGGTCGTTGTCGACGTACACGATGCGGGCGTCGGGGGCGATGCGCTGCGCCACCTCGTGGGTGTTGGCGCCCGTGGGCAGGCCGGTGCCGATGTCCAGCAACTGGCGGATGCCTTTGTCTTCCACGAGATGGGCCACCGCCCGGCCCAGGAACGCGCGGTCGGCGCGGGCCACTTCGCCGATGCCGGGGAACATCTCGACGACCTGCTCGGCGACCGCGCGGTCCACCGGGTAGTTGTCCTTGCCGCCCAGCCAGTAGTTCCAGACGCGGGCGTTGTGCGCGACGTCGGTGCGTATGCGGTCGGCGCCAGTGATGTCGTTGTGCTGCGTGCTCGCCGTGTTGCCTAAGTTCTCTGCGTTCACCCGTGAGGTTCCTTCCCCGTCTGCTGGTCGTGCTGTCGGGGCCGCCGGGGCTTTCGGGACAGCTCGGCGGCGAGTGCGTCCACGCGGTTGGTGGTGATCGAGTCCACCCCGTGGGAGATGAGCTTACGCATGGAGCGGCGGGTGTCGGCGGTCCACGCGGAGATCAGCAGACCGTCGGCGTGCACGCGGTCGGCGAGGTCCCGACTCACAAGCCCGAAGCGGTAGTTGAGCCAGCGCGGGGCGATCGCGGCGAGCAGCGCGGGGCGGGGCGGAGCGAGCGATTTCCAGGTGAGGGCGATCTCCGCGGCGGGGTCCGCGGCGCGCACGGCGAGCATCGCGTCGGGGCCCGCGCAGTAGTACGCGCGGTCGGCGGCCCCGCAGTCGGCGATGACGCCGACGACGGTGCGTACCGCCTCGGGCGTCGCGCCCGGGAGGTCCACGAGGACGCGGTGGCCGTCGGTCTCCTTGAGGGCCTCTTCGAGGGTGGGTACGCCGCCGGCGGTGAGCCCGCGCACCTCGTCGGCGGAGAGCGCGGCGAGCGGCCGCTCGTGCTGCCAGAGGCGGTCGAGGGTCGCGTCGTGGAGTAGTACGGGTACGTCGTCACGGGTCAGGCGGACGTCGATCTCCACCGCGTCCGCGCCCCGGTCGAGCGCGGAGCGCAGGGAGGGGAGGGTGTTCTCGCGGACGCGGTAGGGGTCGCCTCGGTGGGCCACGGCAGTCACGGTGCGCATGGGTCCATTGTGGCCGGGGGCGGCCGGGGGTGGCCGCGGCGGCCCGGAGGTGAGGCGTTCCGGGCCGCCGAGGGCCGGGTGGTGCGGGTGCGGTGCGGGTGCTGCGGCTGCCGGGGGTGCTGCGGGTCAGGAGGCCAGCCACGTCTCCGTGTACGCGTCGATCTCCGCCTTGATCCGCTCCTTGCCGGGCGCGTCCAGGAAGGACACCTCGACGGCGCTCTTCGCGAGGGCGGCGATGCCGCGCTCGTCGAGGTCGAGGAGGCGGGCGGCGACGGCGTACTCGTTGTTGAGGTCCGTGCCGAACATCGGCGGGTCGTCGGAGTTGATGGTGACGGTGACGCCCGCGTCCACGAACTGCTTGAGCGGGTGCTCGTCGAGGGTGGCGACCGCGCGGGTCGCGATGTTGGAGGTGGGGCAGACCTCCAGGGGGATGCCGTGCTCCGCGAGGTACGCGAGAAGCTTGGGGTCCTGGGCCGAGCTGGTGCCGTGGCCGATGCGCTCGGCGCGCAGGTGGGTCAGGGCGTCCCAGACGGTCTCGGGCCCCGTGGTCTCGCCCGCGTGCGGCACCGAGCGCAGGCCGGCGGCGATGGCGCGGTCGAAGTACGGCTTGAACTGCGGGCGGGGTACGCCGATTTCGGGGCCGCCGAGGCCGAAGGACACCAGGCCCTCCGGGCGGATGCCGTCCGTGGTGGCGAGCCGGACCGTCTCCTCGGCCGCCTCCAGGCCCGCCTCGCCGGGGATGTCGAAGCACCAGCGCAGTACGACGCCGAGCTCGGCCTCGGCGGTCTTGCGGGCGTCCTCGATGGCGGCCATGAAGGCGCGCTCGTCGATGCCGCGGCGGGTGGAGGAGAACGGGGTGATCGTCAGCTCGGCGTAGCGGACGTTCTGGCGGGCCAGTTCGCGGGCCACCTCGAAGGTGAGGAGCTGGACGTCGTCCGGGGTGCGGATCAGGTCGACTACGGAGAGGTAGACCTGCACGAAGTGCGCGAAGTCCGTGAACGTGAAGTAGTCCGCCAGGGCCTCGATGTCCGTGGGGACCTTGGAGTCGGGGTGGCGGGCGGCCAGGGCCGAGACGATGCGGGGGGAGGCGGAGCCGACGTGGTGGACGTGGAGTTCGGCCTTGGGCAGCCCAGCGATGAAGGCGGTCGACTGCGCGGCGGAGATGTGCTGGTCGGTCATGGGTTCCTCCCCGGGAACACGGTGTGATCGGCTGATCGGCTGACCCCCGCGGGGGTCGGGGATCATCGTAGGACGCGCTCCCCGGGGGCTCCCGGGCCACCCCTGGCGGCCCAGCCGCCCGCAGCGGGAACGGTCAGGACGACACCGTCACCGCAACCGCTCCCGCGCGGACATCAACGCGAAGCCCAGCAGGTTCAGCCCCCGCCACCCCGCGGGATCCTCGATGCGCGGATCGTCGGCGGCGAGGCCGACGCCCCAGACGGGGTCGACGGGACTCGCCTCGACCAGCACCCGCTCCCCCGTACCGACGAGGTACCCCCGCAGTGCCTCGTCCGAAGAGAACTTCCGGACCGACCCCTCGACCACGATCCCGAAGCGCTCCCGCTCCCAGACCTGACCGTCGAACCCCCGCACAAGGCGCCCGGCCCGCTTGGCCTCGGCGGGCGTCCGCGCCGTGAGCGCCGCCCGCTCGGCGTCGGCGTCGCCGAAGAGGCGGGCCTTCGCGGCCATCATCCAGTGCTCCGCCGTCGCGTACTCCACGCCGTCGGCCGTGAACGGCGAGGGCCACCACTGGCTGAAACAGCTGGGCCCCAGCGCACCGTCCCGACGCGGGGCGTGCCCCCAGAAGTACAGGTACTCGACCCGCTCCTTCACCGTGTCCTCCCCCGTCAGATCCCTCATGCACGCCACCCTGGCACGCACCACTGACATTCCGTCCCACAATTTCCAGGCCGACTCGACACCTGGTCGACAGATTCCGTCGCGTAACCAAAAGGCAACAACGGAATCACTTGCTGGACCACCGACCCCCTGTCAGGATCGGCACTCAAATCGATCTGGAACTACGCCGACCCTCTCGGGACGGGGCGGCCGGCGGAGGAGAGCGTCATGCACACATTCCAGGCGCGGGACCGGTTCGCGGACGGCGCCCAGTACATCGCGGGACGCCTCACCCAGGGCACGTCGGGACGCACCCACGCGGTGGTCGATCCGGCCACGGGCGATGAGGTCCTCACCTACGGTCTTGCGGGCGCCAAGGACGTGGACGACGCCGTCGCCGCCGCCGCGGACGCGTACACCGGCTGGTCGGCCGCGAGCCCCGGCGAGCGCTCCGACGCCATGCACCGCTTCGCCGCCGAGCTGTCCGCGCGCGCCGAGGACCTGGCGCAGGCCGAGTCCCTCCAGTGCGGCAAGCCGATCAAGCTGAGCCGCGAGTTCGACGTACCGGGCACGATCGACAACACCGCCTTCTTCGCGGGCGCGGCCCGCCACCTCCAGGGCCAGTCGGCGGGGGAGTACGACGGCGGCGACCACACCTCGTACGTACGAAGGGAGCCGATCGGTGTCGTCGGCTCCATCGCGCCCTGGAACTATCCGCTCCAGATGGCCGCCTGGAAGGTCCTCCCGGCGATCGCGGCCGGCAACACCATCGTCCTGAAGCCCTCCGAGCTGACGCCGTTCACCTCACTGATGTTCGCGCAGGCCGCCACCGCCGCCGGGATCCCCGACGGTGTCGTCAACATCGTCACCGGGGCCGGGCAGGAGGCCGGTGAGCACCTCGTCGGGCACCCCGACGTCGTCATGACGTCCTTCACCGGGTCCACCGGCGTCGGCAAGCGCGTCGCGGAGGTCGCCACCGCCACCGTCAAGCGGCTGCACCTGGAGCTCGGCGGCAAGGCGCCCTTCGTCGTGTTCGACGACGCCGACCTGGAGGCCGCCGTGCACGGCGCCGTCGCGGGCGCCCTCATCAACAGCGGCCAGGACTGCACGGCCGCCACGCGCGCGTACGTACAGCGCCCCCTGTACGACGCCTTCGTGGCGGGCGTCGCCGACCTGATGGCGACCGTGCGGCTCGGTGACCCCTTCGACCCGGCCACCGACCTCGGCCCGCTCATCTCGCACACGCACCGCGACCGCGTCGCCGCCTTCGTCGACCGGGCCCGCTCCTACGCGCGCGTGGTGACGGGAGGAGAGGCCCTCGACCACCCCGGGGCGTACTACAGGCCCACCCTCATCGCCGACGCCGCGCAGGACAGCGAGGCCGTGCAGGCGGAGATCTTCGGCCCGGTGCTCGTCGTGCTGCCCTTCGACTCCGACGCCGACGGCATCCGCCTCGCCAACGACACCCCCTACGGCCTCGCCGCCTCCGCCTGGACCCGGGACGTCTTCCGCGCCAACCGCGCGACCCGCGAGATCAAGGCGGGCTGCGTGTGGGTCAACGACCACATCCCGATCCTCAGCGAGATGCCGCACGGCGGCTACAAGGCGTCCGGCTACGGCAAGGACATGTCCGCCTACTCCTTCGAGGAGTACACGCAGATCAAGCACGTCATGTTCGACAACACCGCGGTGGCCAGGAAGGACTGGCACCGCACGATCTTCGGGGACCGCTAGCCGCACGCGGGGACGGGCGCCGCGCGACCGGGCGGCGCCCGCCCGCCCACCTCCCGAAAGGGCAGAAAGCGCATGGAGCACTACGAGCCAGAGAGTCTGTCCCCGGCCCAGCTCAGCGCCGGGCGGCGGGCCCTGCGCGGCGGCTCCGCCGCGGTCGGCCGCCGTTCGGTGCTGCGCGCCTCCGCCGGCGGCGTGCTCGCCGCGGGCGGGCTCGGCGCCCTGAGCGCGTGCGGCATCCCCGCGGCCGGCAAGGGCGAGGGCGGCATCGCCGCGGACGACCGCTCGGACAAGGACAAGCGCGTCAACTTCTCCAACTGGACCGAGTACATGGACGTCGACAAGGACGAGCGACGCCCCACCCTCGACGCGTTCACGAAACGCACCGGCATCAGCGTCAAGTACACCGAGGACATCAACGACAACAACGAGTTCTTCGGCAAGATCAAGCCGCAGCTCGCCGCCGGGCAGGACACCGGGCGCGACCTGATCTGCGTCACGGACTGGCTCGCCGCCCGCCTCATCCGCTTCGGCTGGGTGCAGAAGCTCGACCCGGCGCAGCTGCCGCACGCCTACGCCAACCTGTCCGCCCAGTTCCGCTCACCCGACTGGGACCCCGGGCGCGCCTACTCGTACCCCTGGACCGGCATCTCCACCGTCATCGCGTACAACAAGAAGGCGACCGACGGGGAGAAGATCACCTCGGTGTCGCAGCTGATGGACGAGCCCAAGCTCAAGGGGCGCGTGGGGTTCCTGTCCGAGATGCGCGACTCCATGGGCATGGTGCTTCTCGACCTCGGCAAGGACCCCGCGAAGTTCACCGACGACGACTTCGACGCGGCCGTCGCGCGCCTTCAGAAGGCCGTCGACAAGAAGCAGATCCGCCGCTTCACCGGCAACGACTACACCGCCGACCTCGACAAGGGCGACCTCGCCGCGTGCGTGGCCTGGGCCGGGGACATCGTCCAGCTCAAACTCTCCAACCCCGACATCGAGTTCGCCATCCCGGACAGCGGCTACATGACCTCGACGGACAATCTCCTGGTCCCCAACAAGGCGCGCCACAAGCGCAACGCCGAACGGCTCATCGACTACTACTACGAGCCGGAGCCCGCGGCCCGCCTCGCCGCCTACATCAACTATGTGTGCCCGGTCGACGGCGTCCGCGACGCGCTCGCGAAGATCGACCCCAAGGCCGCGGCGAACCCGCTGATCATCCCCGACAAGGCCATGGCCGCGAAGTCGCACGCCTTCCGTTCGCTCACGCCCAAGGAAGAGGCCGCGTACGAGGGGAAGTTCGCGAAGCTCACCGGTTCTTGACGTACACCTCATCGAATTCCTCGGGACGCCAATATGACGACTGCCAAAGAACCCAAAGAGCACGGCGGCGACGTACGCCTCAGCGGTATCAGCAAGACCTACGGCTCCTTCACGGCCGTGCACCCGCTCGACCTCACCGTGCCCCAGGGCTCCTTCTTCGCGCTGCTCGGCGCCTCCGGCTGCGGCAAGACCACCACGCTGCGCATGATCGCCGGCCTTGAGGAGCCCAGCGGCGGCACCGTGTGCCTGGGCGAGCAGGACGTCACCGCGCTGCCGCCGTACAAGCGGCCGGTGAACACGGTCTTCCAGTCGTACGCCCTCTTCCCGCACCTCGACATCTTCGAGAACGTCGCCTTCGGCCTGCGCCGGCGCGGCATCAGGTCGGTGAAGAAGCAGGTCGGCGAGATGCTCGACCTGGTCCAGCTCGGCGAGCAGGCCCGCAAGAAGCCGCACCAGCTCTCCGGCGGCCAGCAGCAGCGCGTCGCCGTGGCCCGCGCGCTCATCAACCACCCCAAGGTGCTGCTCCTCGACGAGCCGCTGGGCGCCCTCGACCTGAAGCTGCGCCGCCAGATGCAGCTCGAACTCAAGCGCATCCAGACCGAGGTCGGCATCACCTTCGTGCACGTCACGCACGACCAGGAGGAGGCCATGACGATGGCCGACACCGTGGCCGTGATGAACGGCGGCCGCGTCGAGCAGCAGGGCGCCCCCGCCGACCTGTACGAGAACCCGCGCACCACGTTCGTCGCCAACTTCCTCGGCACGTCGAACTTCATCGAGGCCGAGGTGGCGGAGGTCAGCGGCGAGGACGTGTTCCTCAAGGCGGGCGGCGGGAAGCTGACGCTGCCCAAGGCGCGATGTACCGCCCCCGCCGCGACCGGCGGCACGGTCCTGGTCGGCGTACGCCCGGAGAAGATCTCGCTCACGCACGCCGACGACGCGGGCGCGATCCCCGACGGCCGCAACCGCATCACGGGCCGCATCGCCGACTCCAGCTTCATCGGCGTCTCCACGCAGTACGTCGTCAACAGCCCCGTCTGCGACGCCTTCGAGGTGTACGCGCAGAACATCGAGCGCGACACCCGGCTGGTCCCGGGCGCTGAGGTCGTCCTGCACTGGAACCCGGCGCACACCTTCGGCCTCGACGCGGATCAGGACGCAGAGGCGGGCGTCGAGAAGGTCGAGGAGGACGCGTGACGACCCTCACCAAAGCCGCGCCCCCCGAGGCCGACGAGCCCCCGGCGAAGCCGCCCCGCAAGCGCGGCCGCCTCGTCCCCTACTGGCTGCTGCTTCCCGGCATCCTCTGGCTGCTCGTCTTCTTCGCGCTGCCGCTGGTCTACCAGGCGTCGACGTCCGTGCAGACCGGCTCCCTCGAAGAGGGCTACAAGGTCACCTGGCACTTCGCCACCTATTGGGACGCGCTCGGCGACTACTGGCCGCAGTTCCTGCGCTCGGTGATCTACGCGGGCGCCGCGACGATCCTGTGCCTGCTGCTCGGCTACCCGCTGGCCTACCTCATCGCGTTCCGCGCGGGCCGCTGGCGCAATCTGATCCTCGTCCTGGTGATAGCGCCGTTCTTCACCAGCTTCCTCATCCGTACGCTGGCGTGGAAGACGATCCTCGCCGACGGCGGCCCCGTCGTCGGCGCCCTGAACAACCTGCATCTCCTGGACGTCACCAACTGGCTCGGCGCCACCGACGGCGACCGCGTCCTCGCCACCCCGCTCGCGGTGGTCTGCGGACTCACGTACAACTTCCTGCCGTTCATGATCCTGCCGCTCTACACCTCGCTGGAGCGCATCGACAGCCGTCTGCACGAGGCCGCGGGCGACCTCTACGCCCGGCCCTCCACGACCTTCCGCAAGGTGACGTTCCCGCTGTCCATGCCGGGCGTCGTCTCCGGCACCCTGCTCACCTTCATCCCGGCGGCGGGCGACTACGTCAACGCCGACCTGCTCGGGTCCACCGACACCCGCATGGTCGGCAACGTCATCCAGACGCAGTTCCTGCGCATTCTGGACTACCCGACGGCTGCGGCACTCTCCTTCATCCTGATGGCCGCGATCCTGTTCATGGTGACGTTCTACATCCGCAAGTCGGGGACGGAGGATCTCGTCTGATGGCCGTCTTCTCCGCCTTTTTCCGCTGGCTGCGCCGAAATCTCATCGTCTTTGCCGGACTCATCACCCTCGGCTATCTGCTGCTGCCTAATGTCGTCGTCACGGTCTTCTCCTTCAACAAGCCGAAGGGGCGCTTCAATTACTCCTGGCAGGAATTCTCGACGGACGCCTGGAAGGACCCCTGCGGCGTCGCCGACATGTGCGGGTCGCTGTCGCTGAGCCTGCAGATCGCGTTCTGGGCGACGCTCGGCGCGACCGTGCTCGGCACGATGATCGCCTTCGCGCTCGTCCGCTACCGCTTCCGCGCGCGCGGCGCCGTGAACTCGCTGATCTTCCTGCCGATGGCGATGCCCGAGGTCGTCATGGCCGCCTCGCTGCTCACGCTGTTCCTCAACATGGGCGCCCAACTGGGCTTCTGGACCGTCCTCATCGCGCACATCATGTTCTGCCTGAGCTTCGTCGTGACGGCCGTGAAGGCGCGCGTGATGTCCATGGATCCGCGCCTGGAACAGGCCGCGCAGGACCTCTACGCCGGTCCGGTGCAGACCTTCCTGCGGGTCACCCTGCCGATCGCCGCCCCCGGCATCGCGGCGGGCGCGCTGCTCGCCTTCGCGCTGTCCTTCGACGACTTCATCATCACGAACTTCAACGCCGGATCGACTGTGACCTTCCCCATGTTCGTCTGGGGATCGGCGCAGCGGGGTACGCCCGTTCAGATCAATGTGATCGGCACGGCGATGTTCCTGATTGCCGTCCTTCTCGTGGTGGCAGGAATGCTCGTCGGAAAGCGCCGCACCAAGAAATCCCTGTAAGAGCGTAAGAGCCCTGAAGGAGTTGGAAATCATGGCCCCAAGCGCCATGACCCGCTGGACCAAGTCTCTCTCCGAGGCCAAGCCGGTCTCGTTCTGGCTGGACGACCCCGACAAGCCCGCCCCCGAACCCGCCCTCGTCGGCGACGAGCGCTGCGACCTGCTCGTCGTCGGCGGCGGCTACAGCGGCCTGTGGACCGCGTTGATCGCCAAGGAGCGCGACCCCGGCCGTGACGTCGTCCTCGTCGAGGGCCGCGAGATCGGCTGGGCAGCCTCCGGCCGCAACGGCGGCTTCTGCGCCGCCTCCCTCACCCACGGCGTGCCCAACGGACTCGCCCGCTGGCCGAAGGAGATCGCGAAGCTGGAGGAGCTCGGCGCCCGCAACCTCGACGAGATCGAGGCCGCCGTCGCCCGCTACGGCATCGACTGCGACTTCGAGCGCACCGGTGAGATCGACGTCGCCACCCAGCCCCACCAGCTCGCCGAACTCCACGAGATGTACGAGGAGATGGACGCCCTCGGCCTCGCGGGCGGCGCCGAGCTGCTCGACGCGGACGAGCTGCGCAAGCAGGTCGACTCGCCCACGTTCCTCGGCGGCTTCTACGACCGTGACGGCGTCGCCATGCTGCACCCGGCGAAGCTCGCCTGGGGCCTCAAGCGCGCCTGCCGCGAACTCGGCGTACGGATCTACGAGCACACCCCGGCCCTCGAACTCGCCTCGCCCGGCGCCGGCATGGCGATCCGCACGCCCTACGGCCGGGTCCACGCCCGCCAGGTCGCCCTCGGCACGAACGTCTTCCCGTCGCTGGTCAAGCGCGTCCGCCCGTACACGGTCCCGGTGTACGACTACGCGCTCATGACCGAGCCGCTGAGCCCCGACCAGCTCGCCGCCATCGGCTGGCAGAACCGCCAGGGCCTCGGCGACGCGGCCAACCAGTTCCACTACTTCCGGCTCTCCGCCGACAACCGCATCCTGTGGGGCGGGTACGACGCGATCTACCCCTTCGGCGGCAAGGTGCGCGCCGAGTACGACCACCGCCCCGAGACGTACGCCAAGCTCGCCGGGCACTTCTTCACCTGCTTCCCGCAGTTGGAGGGCCTGCGCTTCACGCACGCGTGGGGCGGCGCGATCGACACGTGCTCGCGGTTCTCGGCGTTCTTCGGTACGGCGTACGGGGATCGGGTCGCGTACGCCGCCGGGTACACGGGCCTCGGCGTCGGCGCCACCCGGTTCGGCGCCGACGTGATGCTGGACCTGCTCGCGGGCGAGCGCACGGAGCGCACCGCCCTGGAGATGGTCCGCTCCAAGCCGCTGCCGTTCCCGCCCGAGCCGTTCGCGTGGGCCGGTGTGACGCTCACCAAGCGGGGGCTCGCGCGGGCCGACGAGAACGGCGGCCGGCGGAACGTCTGGCTGCGGGCGATGGACAAGGTGGGGCTCGGCTTCGACAGTTGACGCACACTGTTGTGGCAGGTGCCGCAGAGGCGACTGACCACGGCATAGTCCACCGGCGTACGCCCGCTCCGACCCGTGACCCGCTTCACTACCACTCAGTAGTGGAACCCGCGTAATGCTCCGCCCAGAGGTGCCTCTCCCTCGTGACACGCGTATCCGTGACACACGAGAGGAAGGTCTGCCATGACGGGCTCGGGTCCTAAATCGGCGGTTGAGTGGTTGGTGTCCGTGGCGCCCGATCCGGAGGCCTGCCGCTGGGAGTGGGAGCGCAACCCCCTGGGGGTCGCGCTGCTCCCGGCGGGCAGGCTCTGGGACGTGCTCATCCTGCCGGGCGAGCTCGGCCACCCCACGCTGGACGTGCTGACGCGGGTGGTGGACCGGCCGGGGCCGGTGCTCGCCGACTTCGGCGACTCGCGGATGGGGTTCTTCGTGCCCGCCGGGACGGTCGCGCGGTGGGTGGGGACGGGCGTGCGCGGCGCGGGCCGCGGCACCTGGATCGTGGTGCCCTTCCCGGGGCGGTCCACCGGCGGGGTGCGCTGGCTGATCCCGCCGGACGGCTCGGGCACGCTCGTCGACCCGGCGATCCTGGAACTCGCGATGCACGAGGCGGCGGCGCTGCTCGCACGGGAGTCGAGCGAGCGCGGCGAGGAGTGAGCGGCGTGCGGGCCCCGACCCCGCGCGGCGGGAGGCGATGCTGCCCGAAACCTTGACAAGCGCATTGGTCTGGACCATCTTGAGCGCGTCCCGCTCGGCACCCTGTCGACCTCCCCAATCCCCCCACCGCCGGAGGCAGTTGTGGACCGCTCACGATTCCGCTCAGCCCTGCGCAGACACCGGCTCGTCACCGCGGCGGCGGCTCTCGCGCTCGCGGCGTCCGGCCTGCTCGCGGCGCCCAGCGCGGCCGATCCCGGGTCCGGGTCCGGGGACGCTCCGGCCCGCGCCGAAGCGCTGCCCGCCCACGCCCTCGTCGGCTATCTGCACACCAGCTTCGCCAACGGCTCCGGCTACACGCGCCTCGCCGACACCCCGGCGAGCTGGGACGTCATCGACCTGGCCTTCGGCGAGCCCACCTCCGCCACGTCCGGCGACATCCGCTTCGGCCTCTGCCCGAAGACCGAGTGCCCGAACGTCGAGACCAAGGACGAGTTCAAGGCCGCCATCAAGGCCAAGCAGGCCCAGGGCAAGAAGGTCCAGATCTCCATCGGCGGCCAGAACGGCCAGGTGCGGCTCACCACCACCCAGGCCCGCGACAAGTTCGTCTCGTCCGTCTCCGCGATCATCGACGAGTACGGCCTCGACGGCCTCGACATCGACTTCGAGGGCCACTCGCTCTCGCTGAACGCCAACGACACCGACTTCAAGAACCCCACGACCCCGGTGATCGTGAACCTGATCTCCGCGGTGAAGACCCTCAAGGCCAAGTACGGCTCCGGCTTCACCCTCACCATGGCCCCGGAGACCTTCTTCGTGCAGCTGGGCTACCAGCACTACGGTCCCGGCCAGTGGGGCGCCGACCCGCGCGCGGGCGCCTACCTCCCGGTCATCCACGCCCTGCGCGACGACCTCACCCTGCTGCACGTCCAGGACTACAACTCCGGCCCGATCATGGGCCTCGACAACCAGTACCACCAGATGGGCGGCGCCGACTTCCACATCGCCATGACCGACATGCTGCTCACCGGCTTCCCCGTCAAGGGCAACACCGCCAACGTGTTCCCGCCGCTGCCCCCGGAGAAGATCGCCATCGGCATGCCCGCCTCGGTGAACGCGGGCAACGGCCATGTCTCCACGGGCGAGGTCAACAAGGCCCTGGACTGCCTGACCAAGAACACCAACTGCGGCTCCTACAAGACGCACGGCAAGTGGCCCGCCCTGAAGGGCCTGATGACCTGGTCCATCAACTGGGACCGCTTCAACAACTGGGAGTTCTCGAAGAACTTCGACAGCTACTTCGGCAGCAACTGAAGCTGTTTCGGCAACAACTGAGGCTACGTCGGCAGCAGTTGACCCCAGACCCGCCCCAGCGCCTCCGTCCGCCCCGGCCCGCCCAACTCCCGCAGCACGCCCGGCAGATCCAGCGGCAGCGACCGCACCCGGGCCGACGTCCCGCCGTCCCACCGCCGCACGGCGACGCTCTCGCGGGGCGCGGAGGGCCCGCCGGGGTGGACGAGCACGCACGTCGGCATCCGGCCCTGCGGCTGCCGGGCGAGCGCGTGGGCGTACAGGAAGGCCTGGTACAGGTCGGCGGTGCTCAGCTTCCCGCCGCGCGCCCCGGCCTCGTACAGCTTGTACTTGACGTCCACGGGGAGGCGCAGGTCCGGGCCCGTGACGAGGACGTCCGGGCGGATCTCGCCGTAGGGCGTCCCGGTGCGCTCGTCGTGCAGGACGCCGCGCTGCCGCGACTGATCCCGCACGGCGTGCCCTGTGCCCGCCGCCGCGTCGGTGAGCAGCCGGGTCGTGAAGGCCTCGAAGAGGGTGTTCATGTCGACGAGGAACGCGCGTGCGGCCAGTGGCCCGGAGGCGAACAGGTCGCCGATGCCGCCGCCGGTGAGCAGCAGCGCGGCCCAGCGGTGCGCGGCGCGGTAGCGCTCGTTGTGCCGGTGGTAGTCGAGCCCGGCGAGCGCCGCCCGCACGTCGCCGAGGGGCCCCGGCGCGAGGGCGGCGAACCGCGCCGCCGCGCGTCGTGCCCTCGCCCGCACGGCCGGGGCACGGGTCGTGCGGGCGGCGAGGTCGGTGGCGGCCGCGCACAGGCGGTTGTCGAGGATGTCGGCGTCGTGCTCGTCGAACCGGCAGGCGAGCCGGTCCAACCTCCCGTAGTGGCGCAGCACCTGACGGTCCACCAGGAGTCGTCCGCGTACCGACGTCAGATCCTCCTCGGACGTCACGTAGTCGCGGCGCGCGCCGTGCGCGAGCAGCCGCTCGCCGTGCTCGGTGACGAGCAGCGCCACCAGGTCCCGCAGATTCGGGGCGCCCGCGGCGGCCGTGCGGAGCGCGTCCAGCGGCGGACAGCTCCCGTCGGCGGCGTACGCGAGCATCCGCAGGACATCGAGGTCCTCGCCCAGGTACTTGGGCCGGACGCGGATCTCGCAGGCGTCGAGCTGTACGACTCCGACGTGCTGGTACGCCGTCAACTCCAGGTGTCCGCCCGCGAGTTCGCGCACGGTGAGCCGGTCGGCGAGCGCGGGCGCGGCGCACAGGCGGCGGTCGGCGGTGCTGAGCGCGACCCCGTAGACGACCGCGGTGCCGTACTCCCGCACGGCCACCACGGGCCTGGTCGTGCCGCCCGAGGGGTGCGGCACGCTACTCCGACCCGCCCTTGACCTGGAGTTCCCGGTACAGCGCGCTGACCAGGCCCTCGTCGCCGAGGTCCCGCAGGGTGTGGGTGCCGGGGTCGACGAGGTCGTCGCCGAGGAAGGCCGCGAGGAGGGTGTAGTCGTCGTACGCGTACTCCTGGAGCAGCGGCAGGATCTCGCTGCGGACGATCGCGGCCAGTTCGGCGGCGGAGTCGACGGGCGCGCCGCCCGGCAGGAAGAAGGCGTGCCCGATCTGCTTCTCGCGGTCCAGGTGGGTGCGGATGCGCTGGTTGAGCGCGTCGAGCAGGTCGGCCAGGTGCAGCTCCTCGACGTGGCAGCCCTGCAACGGGCCCGAGTCCGGGAGGAGTTCGAGGAACGCGAAGCGGCGGCGGATGGCCGCGTCCAGGGCGCGGATGGAGCGGTCGGCCGTGTTCATGGTGCCGATGACGTACACGTTCGGCGGGATCGTGAACCGCTCCTGGCTGAGCGGCAGCGTGACGGAGCGGCCCCGCTTGTCCTTCTCCAGAAGGGTCACCAACTCGCCGAAGATCTTGGGGAGATGACCCCGGTTCAGCTCGTCCACGACGACCAGGTAGGGGTGGCCGGGGTCGGCAGCGGCGGCCGCGCACACGCGCTTGAACACGCCGTCGGTGAGGCCGAGGGTGAGGCCGCCCGCGGGACCGCCCGCGCCGTCCGGGCCGCCAGCCCGCACCGGCCGGTAGCCCTCGACGAAGTCCTCGTACCCATAGCTCGGATGGAACGTCACGGTCGTCAGACGCCCGGCGTCCGTGAGCGCGTCGAGCGCCGCGCCGAAGGCCTCGGTGCCCGGCTCGGCGTACGCGTCGACGTCCGGTAGACCGGACAGCTCACCCAGCCACCGCACCGCGAAGCGCAGCGCGGTGTACGTCTTGCCGGTGCCGGGCGGGCCGAACAGGACGGCCTGGCCGCGCCGTTCGAGGGCGTCGGCGACCGTGCGCAGCTCGGCGTCCAGGGGCTGCGGGGCGACGGCCGCGGCGGCCTCCGGCAGGGTGTCCGTCCCGGCCTCGTCCCGGTCGGCCCGCGGCCTGGCGGACTTGGCGCGCCGGATCTTCGTCCACAGCGCGGCCGGGACGTCCTTCACGGTCACCGTCGCCCAGGACCGCTCCGGCTCCTCCAGACGCGTGGCGTACCGGTCGTCCCAGTCGACGCCGACGGTGTGCCGGTGGTCGTCGAGGTCCGCGCGCCACACATAGCCCTCGTCCGTCACCCGGCCCACGCTCAGGACCTGGCTGGCACCGGTGTTGGCGACGACGAGGTCACCGGGGCGCAGGCCGAGGAGCTTCCACACCTCGTTGGCCTTCGCGGAGATCTTCGACTGATGGCCGTTGTACTCGTCGGTGTACGCCGCCTTGAACGCCGCCGCGAACTCGTCCTTGTCCGCGTACGCCCGCAGGTCACCGACCTCGTCCCAGCCGACGGCGATGTGACCGCCCGCGCGGCACCGCTCCCACAGGCTCCCGTCGCGGCCCGCCGCGATCTTGACGATCTGCTGGGTGCGGTGCGGGTCGGCCCACCAGAACAGGAACGTCACGACCTCGTCGTACGACCAGCCCGCGAAGCGCGCGTCGGCGTCGACGACGTCCTTGAGCCGGGCCTGCAGCGCGAACCGTTCGAGCTTCGGCACCGGCTCGCCGGTCAGGCGCTGGATGAGGTGCGGCACCCAGTCCTGCGCGTAGAGCGCGAGCGTCGCCTCGGGCGCGTACACGCGCAGTGTCTTGGCGATCAGCGCCGGGCCCGAGCGGATGGCGTCGATCGCGTCGATGTCGGCCATCCGGCCCTCGCGCGCGGCCGTGACCGCCTCGACGATGCCGGCCCGCACCTCCTGCCAGGCCTCGTCGGCGCTCGCGTACCGCGAATCGTGCCACCAACTGCCGTCCTGGTTCCGCCAGTAGATGAGGTGCTTGCGCGCGGAGCCGCCCGCGATGGAGCCGAGCGCGTGGGTGCCGAACTCCAGCAGATAGCAGTACGGCTTGGTCTGCGCGCTGTCGCCGAGGCCGAGCACGAACCGTTCGAGCGGCAGCGACGGCCAGTCCTCCCACGGGAAGGCCCGTCGGATCTCCTCGGCCTGCGCGGACATCTCGGCGAGCAGCGGCGCGTGCCGCTTCCGGTCGAAGGCGGCGATCGCCTCGTCCAGGGGCCAGGGCCGCAACGTCTCGGCGCGTGTGGGCGAGACGGGCGTGAGCACGCAGCTGCACACACCCGTGATCGGCTGCCCCTTGCCGCCGGTGAGCCCGATGGACTTGGCGTACGCGGCGCGGCCCGCGGTGTCCCGGGACGGCGCGGAGTCGATGAGGCGGCGCCACAGCAGGCCGTCGGGATCGGGGAATTGGGGCAGCGACCCGGGGTCGGTGAGGTGGGGGCAAGCCGGATCGTGGTGGATCAGGCGGCCGTGGACCGGCAGGATCGCGTACCCGGGGGAGCGGGTGAGGGCGTAGTCCCCGCGCTCGTAGGTGACGGCCACGTGGTCGGGCTCGGTGACGGCCACCTGGTCCGGGGTGACGCTCCTTTGGTCCGGCTCGTCGGCCATGCGTTCCCCCTCGCCTTGCCGGGCGTTGCCCGTGATCCCGCGATCAGTCCTCGGTCGGCTCCCGACCGTATCGCGCGCGGACGAGCACCATGACGGCGAGCAGGGCCGCGCCCAGGCACCAGCTCCCGAGGACGTCCAGCGGCCAGTGGTAGCCGCTGCGGACCAGGCCGAGGCCCACACCGACGTTCAACAGGGCGCAGCCGATGACCAGTTCACGGCGGGCGTAGGCGCCGGTGAGCAGGGGGAGCAGGAGCAGGGCGGCGGCGCCGTAGGCGACCGTGGCGGTGGCGGTGTGGCCCGAGGGGTAGTAGCCGCTGCCGTCCGCGCCGGGCGGTCCCGGGCGGTCGACGGCGAGCTTCACGGGGACCACCAGGAGCGGCACGGCCACCATCGCGAGGGCCGCGGTCAGCGGCGGCAGCCACCAGCGGAAAGCGCCGACGCGCCGGGCCCGCCAGGCGGTGTACGCGACGACCAGCGCGAGCACGGGCACCGCGACCGTCATGTTGCCGAGGTCCGCGAGGAGTTCGGCGGCGGCTTCGGGAAGGCGGCTGTCGGCGAGGGCGCGGCCCGCGCGTTCGTCGAGGCGGCGCAGCGGGCTGTCCACGGCGGCCTGCCAGGTGCAGAGCGCGAAGAGGAGAACGAAGAGAACACCGCCGAGCAGCAGAAAAGTGGTCGGCCGCCTCGGAACAGGGGGGGTAGTTCCGAAGCGGCCGAGCTGACCGGGCTGCCGCGCGCCCCGGGGGGTTTGGGGCGGGCGGCCATCCGATCGGTGAGGAGTTCCGGAGCCATGGGCTCCAGGTGTGTGCGCGAAGGCACGCCCAGGGCGGGGCTGGGGAGGCTCCGACCCGGTGTCGCCCACAGTTTCCTGTGAGCGGGGTGTTTCTCTCATCTGCGGAAACCGTACGTCAGGAGGGGAAGGGCCGACAGACGGAACGGCATCCCGTCATGGGGCTCCCACACGTTCTTCACAGGCCCTGACCGTCACCCCAGGTCATGGCTGCCGCACCGCGTGAGGTCGCCACACGTCAGGGGCTGATCCAGTCGTCCCGAAGCATACGGTCCGGTCCGCTCAGATCTCCGCGAACGCGGCCTCGATGATGTCCAGGCCCTCGTTCAGGAGCTCGTCGCCGATGACCAGCGGCGGCAGGAAGCGCAGCACGTTGCCGTACGTGCCGCAGGTCAGGACGAGCAGGCCCTGCGCGTGGCAGGCCTTGGCGAGCGCGCCGGTGGCGGCCGGGTTCGGCTCCTTGGTGGCGCGGTCCTTGACCAGCTCGATCGCGATCATGGCGCCGCGGCCGCGGATGTCGCCGACGATGTCGTACTTCTCGGCGATGGCCGCGAGGCGGGCCTTCATGACGGACTCGATGTTCTTCGCCTTGGCGTTGAGGTCGAGCTCCTTCATGGTCTCGATGGCGCCGAGGGCACCGGCGCAGGCCACCGGGTTGCCGCCGTAGGTGCCGCCGAGGCCGCCCGCGTGCGCGGCGTCCATGATCTCGGCGCGGCCGGTGACGGCGGCGAGCGGCAGGCCGCCCGCGATGCCCTTGGCCGTCGTGATCAGGTCCGGGACGATGCCCTCGTCCTCGCACGCGAACCACTGGCCGGTGCGGCAGAAGCCCGACTGGATCTCGTCCGCGACGAAGACGATGCCGTTGTCCTTGGCGAACTTCACGATCTCGGGCAGGAAGCCCTTCGCGGGCTCGATGAAGCCGCCCTCGCCGAGCACCGGCTCGATGATGATCGCGGCGACGTTGTCGGCGCCGACCTGCTTGGAGATCTGGTCGATGGCCTGCGCGGCCGCCTCGGGTCCCGCGTTCTCCGCGCCGGTCGGCCAGCGGTAGCCGTACGCCACCGGGACGCGGTAGACCTCGGGCGCGAACGGGCCGAAGCCGTTCTTGTACGGCATGTTCTTCGCCGTCAGCGCCATCGTGAGGTTGGTGCGGCCGTGGTAGCCGTGGTCGAAGACCACGACGGCCTGGCGCTTGGTGTACGCGCGGGCGATCTTGACGGCGTTCTCGACGGCCTCGGCACCGCTGTTGAACAGCGCGGACTTCTTGGCGTGGTCGCCCGGCGTCAGCTCGGCAAGGGCCTCGGCGACGGCCACGTAGCCCTCGTACGGAGTGACCATGAAACAGGTGTGGGTGAAGTCCTGCAGCTGGGCGGAGGCCCGGCGCACGACGGCCTCGGCGGAGGCGCCGACGCTCGTCACCGCGATGCCGGAGCCGAAGTCGATGAAGCGGTTGCCGTCGACGTCCTCGATGATGCCGCCGCCGGCGCGGGCCGCGAAGACGGGCAGCACCGAGCCCACGCCGCCCGCCACCGTGGCGGTACGGCGGGCCTGCAGCTCCTGGGACTTCGGCCCGGGGATGGCGGTGACGACGCGGCGCTCCTGGGGAAGGTCGGTCATGAGAGCTCCTGGGGGTGGTTCGTGCGGACGCGTGTGACGCGCGCCTTCTGGCGACGCTCGTCTTTCGGACGCTTCTGGCTTTTCTCCGCAGGTTAGGGGCGGGGAAGGGGCGCGGGCATGCTCCATGGGGGAGATGTTGGGCGTGGCGGTTGTCCGGAGTGGACATACCGGTGAACAGGGGCGTGTCACGGCCGCTCATGGCCGCCGGCCGGGCGGGGACACGCGGGACCGCGTGCCATGTTCGGCGCGCACGCGGCATAACTGCGGTGCGTGGGCACTAGATTGAGCCGCGAACCACTCGACAGGGCAGGTCAGGGGGCAAGGGCCATGACTTCCGACGGCACGCACGACGCACGCGGTACGCATGCAAGGCCGGTGCCGCGGCCGGCACCGCCCGGCGGCTCCGCCGAGGCGGCGCGGCTGGTGTCGGTGCCGCCGCGTCCGGTGCGGGCGCCGGGTGCCGCGCCCGACGCCGGGGCCGGCGGTGAATCGTTCCTCGGCTGGCTGCGCACCCCGCGCCCGCAGGCCGCGCCCGGCGTGTGGCGGTTCGGGCACGCCCCGCGGCCCGAGCAGGAGCCGGAGGTCATCCCGACGCGGCAGCTGTTCAGTGGGGCTTTGATCGCGTTCCTGTGCGGCTGGCTGCTGTGCTCGCTGCTGTGGAACGGGTACTTGGGCGGTTACTGGATGTGGCCCTGGTTGGTGCTGGCTCCGGACAGTTGGACGAATGGCGGCAGCAGGGTTGTGGGGGGTGTCGCCTCGCACCTTTACGTGGGTGCTTTCTTCTTTGGAGTGTTCGCTGCCTTCGCGCGGTTCGGCCGCTGGGGTGAGGTCTGGCGGCGGTTCGGCCTACCTGCGTGGCGTCGGGAGGCAGCTCCCCCACCGCCTCCGCCCGAGGAGGACCCCGCCGAGTGGCCCAAGCTCCGCGCCGGAGGCGCCGGCGCCGCCGCCGACCGGCTGGCCGCCGACGCCCGCGCCGGGCTGATGCGCGACATCGACGTCGCCCGCATCGCCCGCGCCTGGCGCTCCGTCCGCTCCGGCAACAGCCCGCTCGCCGTCTTCACCGACGCCGTCGTCCGCGAGGGCGCCGCCGCCTGCCCGCACCCCTCCGGCGACCGCGACCTGCCCGCGCGGGCGGCCCGGCACGACCTCGCCACCTCGCAGGTGCGGCTCGGCACGACGGTGGACGACCCGCGCAATCCGTACGCCTACCGGGGCACAGGACTCGCGCTCGGGCCCGAGCTGATCGGCACCTCGCTGCTCGCGGTCGGGCCCGCCGGGTCCGGCAAGACCGGCACGGTGGTGTGGCCGCTCGCCGAGGCCCTGTGCCTGCAGGCCCTCGCGGGACGCGCCGCCGTCGTCGTGGTGGGCGCGGCGGGTGCGGGCCTCGGACCCGGCGACGACTACGACGTGGTGGTGCGTGTCGGCCACCCCGACTCCGTGTACGACCTCGACCTGTACGGCGGCACCACCGACCCCGACGAGGCCGCCGCCGTCCTCGCCGAGGCGCTCGTCGGCGACCTCGTCGACCCGCACCCCGGCGCCGACAGCCGCCGCTCCACCACCGTCCTCGCCCAGCTCCTCGGCCCGTTCCACACGGTCAACGGCCGCTTCCCGTCCGTACCGGAGCTGCGCGCCCTGCTCGACGGCGTCCCGGGACCGTTCGGCGAGCTGCGCAAGGCCCTCCAGGAGGCGGGCCAGGAGCCCATGCTGCGCGAACTCGACGCGCGCGAGCGGCAGTTGGGGCACCCCGGGGATCCGGGCGCGATCCTCGCCGACCGCATCGCGCTGCTCGACCGGCCCGCGTTCGCCGCGTTCTTCGACACCTCGGGCCAGTCCACGCCCTTCTCGCTGCGCGCCCTCGACCACCCCGTGCGGGTCCGCATCGACCTGCCCGAGCGCGGGCACGCGGACGCCTCGCGCATCCTCGCGCGCCTCGTGCTCGCCCAGTTCACCGCCTCGGCCGCCGCGCGCGAGGACCGCTCGCTGTTCGCCTGCCTCGTCCTCGACGACGCCACCGGCACGGTGACCCCGGAGGCCGTGCGCCGCGTCCAGCGCCTGCGGTCCGCGAACGCGGGGGTCGTGATGACACTGCGTACGTTGGACGACGCCCCGCGTCCGCTGCGTACGCCTCTGCTCGGCGCCGTCGGCTGCCGCATGGCCCTGTCCGGGCTCACCCCGTGGGACGGGCAGGACTTCGCGGACGTCTGGGGCAAGGAGTGGACGGAGGCGCGAGACGTCACCGACCGCCAGATCATCGCCGAGGAGCCCCTCGGCAAGGTCGTGCACGCCCTGCGCAGGGTGATCACAGGGCGGGCGCCGACCGCCCGCGCGGTCACCGTCCGCCAGGTCGAGCGCGAGCGCTGGTCGGCCTCCGAGCTGGCGCACGCGGTGCCGCCGGGGCACGCGGTGCTCTCGCTGACGGATGTGCGGGGGGAGCACGCGCCGCCGTTGCTGGTGGATCTGCGGGGCTGACGCCAGGGGGGCCAGGGGCAGGGGCAGGGGCAGGGCGGAGGGGGCGTGCGGGAGTCGCGGGCGCGCCCACGGCGTGCGTTAAAGGCTGCCGTACATACCCTGCAAGCCGCCCGAGGCGACCGTACGGTAAGGCAGAATCGACACTAGCCGTCATACGTGGCGGCCAAAAGATCAACGGGCGAGCGCGCGCCGGTCGGGAGCCGGTGGGGGCCTCGCCGGTAGTCGCCCGCAGCCCTGTCCCGTACGCCCCCAGCCTCGCAAGCCTCGCACCGGCCCACAGCAGCACCACTCCGCACCACCCGGGGCAGCAACCGCACCCGCACCACTCGCAGCAGCACCCGCACCGTTCCGCACCACCCGCACCACTCCGCACCCGCAGCAGCACCCGCACCGGCCCGCGGTCCTCGCCGACCGGACTCCGCCGCCGTACGACCTGAAGGTCCCATGCCGCCCACGCTCGCCTCGCTCGTCCACCACTCCGCGCTCAAGCTCACCGTGCGCGCGGGCGAGGACCGCCTGGACACCCCCGTGCGCTGGGCCCACGTCAGCGAGCTCGCCGACCCCGTGCCGTACATGGAGGGCGGCGAGCTGCTCCTGATCACCGCGCTGCAACTGGACGCGGAGGACCCGGAGACGATGCGGCGCTATGTGAAGCGGCTCGTCGGCGCGGGCGTCGTCGGGCTCGGCTTCGCGGTCGGCGTGAACTACCCGGACATCCCCGAGGCACTGGTCGAGGCGGCGCGGGCGGAGGAGCTCCCGCTCATCGAGGTGCCCCGCCGCACGCCCTTCCTCGCCATCAGCAAGGCCGTGTCCGCCGCGATCGCCGCCGACCAGTACCGCGCGGTCACCGCGGGCTTCGCCGCCCAGCGCGAGCTGACCAAGCAGGCACTCGGCGACGGCCCGCAGGGGCTGCTCGGCGCGCTCGCCGGACAGGTCGACGGCTGGGCCGCGCTGTACGACGCCTCGGGCGCCGTCGTCGCCACCGCGCCCGAGTGGGCCGCCCGCCGCGCCGCCCGGCTCACCACCGACGTCGAGCGGCTGCGGGACCGGCCAGCACCCGCCAGCCTCGTCGTGGCCGGCGCCGACGACCGGGTCGAGCTGCACACCCTCGGCACCGGGCGGCGCCCGCGCGCCGCGCTCGCCGTCGGCACGGCCTCCACCCTCGGCACGGCCGAGCGGTACGCCGTGCACTCCGCCATCGCCCTGCTCACCCTCACCACCGAACGCTCCCGCTCGCTGCAGGCCGCGGAGGACCGGATCGGGTCCGCCGTGCTGCGCATGCTGCTCGCCGGGGAACCCGACCACGCGCGGGCCGTCGCCGGTGATCTGTACGGCGGGCTGCTCGACGCTCCGTTCCGCCTCGTCGTCGCGGAGGCGGCGGGACCGGCGGAGGCCGCGGGCGACGCGGCCTCGGCGGCCGACGGCGCGTGGTCTACGGGGCTCGTCGACGCCGTCGAGTCCGCCGCCGCGCGCTTCGGCGAGGCGCTGCTCGTCGTGCCCTACGGGGAGCGGCTCGTGCTGCTCGTCGCGGACGGGGGTGCGGCGCAGTTGGCCGCCGTCGAGTACGCCGCGTTTCTCGACTCGGGGCGGGCGGAGGGGCGCGAACCGGCGGAGGAGCCCGGGCCGCTCATGGGGCTCTCCGCGCCCGCGGGGCCCATTGCCGCCGCGTCCGCCTACAAGCAGGCCGAGCAGGCGCTGTCCGTGGCGCGGCGGCGGGGGAGGGCGCTTGTGGAGCACGAGGAGCTTGCCGCCGGGTCCGTGCTTCCGCTCCTCGCGGACGACGCGGTGCGGGCGTTCGCCGACGGGTTGCTGCGGGCGCTGCGCGAGCACGATGCCACTGGGCGGGGGGATCTGGTCGCCTCGTTGCGGGCCTGGCTCTCCCGCCACGGTCAGTGGGACGCCGCCGCCGCGGACCTCGGCGTCCACCGCCACACCCTGCGCTACCGCATGCGCCGCGTCGAGGAAATCCTCGGCCGCTCCTTGGACGACCCGGATGTCCGGATGGAGCTGTGGCTCTCGCTGAAGGCGACGTCTACGTCGACGGACTGAGGTTGGTGCCCTCGCGGGGCGCCCCAGTCCCGCCCCTTTCCCGTAACCAGGGGGCTCCGCCCCCTGGACCCCCGTATCGGCCTGAACGGCCTCGTCCTCAATCGCCGGACGGGCTGGAAGGAGGGGCGGACCGGCGCGTTCTGGGCCCCGCCCCGCGCATCTTCTGCCCCCCCACCCCGCCCGGAGGGCGAAAAGGGCGGGTGGGTGGGGAGAAAGCCCGTCCGGCGTTTGAGGACGAGCCGCGGAGCGGCGAAAAGGGGGGAAAGGGGCGCAGCCCCAGCAGGGCGCGGCCCTGACATTCCGGTGTGCCGGCGGCAGCCAGTACGCCGACTCGGACAAACCCCCGCCGCAGGCCCCACCCCTACGGTGGACCTCGTAAAAGCAGAAGCAGCAACGAACCTCCGCGGAAGGGCCGGGATTCTCATGACTTCCATCCACGCCTTCTGGCTCGCCGGTCGCCAGACCACCGGCGAGACCACGCTCGACGTCACCTCGCCCTGGGACGGCCGCCTCGTCGGCAAGGCAGCCGTGCCCACCGACGCGCAGGTGGAGGAGGCGGTCGCGGCCGCCCACGCCGTGCGCGACGAGTTCGCGGCGACCCCGGCACACGTCCGCGCAGCGGCTCTCGACCACGTGAGCCGCCGCCTCGTGGAGCGCACGGAGGAGATCGCGCAGCTCATCTCCGCCGAGAACGGCAAGCCGATCAAGTGGGCGCGCGGCGAGGTCGGCCGCGCCGTCTCCGTGTTCCGCTTCGCCTCCGAGGAGGCCCGCCGCTTCAACGGCGGCGAGTCCCAGCGCCTGGACACCGACGCCGGCGGCCAGGGCCGCCTCGCCCTCACGCGCCGCTTCCCCAAGGGCGTCGTCCTCGGCATCGCTCCGTTCAACTTCCCGCTGAACCTGTGCGCCCACAAGATCGCCCCGGCCATCGCCGTCGGTACGCCGATCATCCTCAAGCCGGCCCCGGCGACCCCGCTCAGCGGACTCCTCATCGGCGAGCTGCTCGCCGAGACCGAGCTGCCCGCGGGTTCCTGGTCGGTCCTTCCGGTCGCCAACGACAAGATGCCCGCGCTGGTCCAGGACGAGCGCCTGCCGGTGGTCTCCTTCACCGGCTCCGAGCAGGTCGGCTACGCGATCATGGACTCGGTGCCGCGCAAGCACTGCACCCTGGAGCTGGGCGGCAACGGCGCCGCCGTCGTCCTCGGCGACTTCTCCTCCGAGGCCGACCTCGACTGGGTCGCCGCGCGCGTCGCGACCTTCTCCAACTACCAGGGCGGCCAGTCCTGCATCTCCGTGCAGCGGGTCATCGCCGACGCGTCGGTGTACGACCGGCTGCTCCCGAAGATCGTCACGGCGGTCGAGGGCCAGGTCACCGGTGACCCGTCCGACCCGAAGACCGACGTCGGCCCGCTCGTCAGCGAGGACGCGGCCAAGCGGGTGGAGTCCTGGGTCGACGAGGCCGTCGGCGCCGGTGCCCAGCTCCTGACCGGCGGCAAGCGCGACGGCGCCGCGTACGCGCCGACCGTCCTCACCGACGTCCCGGCCGGCACCACCCTCGCCTGCGAGGAGGTCTTCGGCCCGGTCATGACCGTGACGAAGGTCGACGGCGAGCAGGCCGCGTTCGACGCCGTCAACGACTCCAAGTACGGCCTCCAGGCGGGCGTGTTCACCCACGACCTCCAGGCCGCGTTCCGCGCCCACCGCGCCCTCGAGGTCGGCGGCGTCGTCATCGGCGACGCGCCCTCCTACCGCGCCGACCAGATGCCGTACGGCGGCGTGAAGCAGTCCGGCGTGGGCCGCGAGGGCGTCCGCTTCGCCATGGACGACTACACGTACGAGCGCGTGATGGTGCTGACGGGCATCGACCTGTAGTCACAAGAGGGCAAGAGGGACGGAACGGCCGGAGCCCGCTGTGCGGGGGTTCCGGCCGTTTCTCTTGCGGGCGGCCGTTCGCTGCGCGAAGGCTGGTGGGGATGCCTGGAATCGGGTACCAACGATCCAGTAGCACCGGTGAGTAACCATCCGGTCCCCTGATCCCGACTCGCGGCGAGGTGAGCCTCTTGTCCGCACCACACTCCACACAGCCCAAGGTTTCCGAACGCGAGGCCAGGCAGGTGGCCGAGGCCGCCCGCGAGCAGGACTGGCGCAAGCCCAGCTTCGCCAAGGAACTGTTCCTCGGCCGCTTCCGCCTCGACCTGATCCACCCGCACCCGCTGCCCTCCGACGAGGCGGCGCAGCGCGGCGAGGAATTCCTGGCCAAGCTGCGCGACTTCTGCGAGACGAAGATCGACGGGGCGCGCATCGAACGTGAGGCCCTGATCCCCGACGAGGTCGTCAACGGCCTCAAGGAGCTCGGCGCGCTCGGCATGAAGATCGACACGAAGTACGGCGGGCTCGGCCTCACGCAGGTGTACTACAACAAGGCGCTCGCGCTCGTCGGCTCCGCCAACCCCGCGATCGGCGCGCTGCTCTCGGCCCATCAGTCGATCGGCGTACCGCAGCCCCTGAAGCTGTTCGGCACCCAGGAGCAGCGCGACGCGTTCCTGCCGCGCTGCGCCCGCACGGACATCTCCGCGTTCCTGCTCACCGAGCCGGACGTCGGCTCCGACCCGGCCCGCCTCGCGACGACGGCCGTGCCGGACGGCGACGACTACGTACTGGACGGCGTGAAGCTGTGGACCACCAACGGCGTGGTCGCCGACCTGCTCGTGGTCATGGCGCGGGTGCCGAAGTCGGAGGGGCACAAGGGCGGCATCACCGCCTTCGTCGTCGAGGCCGCCGCCGAGGGCGTCACGGTGGAGAACCGCAACGCCTTCATGGGCCTGCGCGGCCTGGAGAACGGCGTCACCCGCTTCCACCAGGTGCGCGTCCCCGCCGCCAACCGCATCGGCCCGGAGGGCGCGGGCCTGAAGATCGCCCTCACCACCCTCAACACCGGCCGCCTGTCGCTGCCCGCGATGTGCGTCGGCGCCGGCAAGTGGTGTCTGAAGATCGCCCGCGAGTGGTCGAGCGCCCGTGAGCAGTGGGGCAGGCCCGTCGCGTACCACGAGGCGGTCGGCTCGAAGATCTCCTTCATCGCCGCGACGACCTTCGCCCTGGAGGCCGTCCTCGACCTGTCCTCGCAGATGGCCGACGAGGACCGCAACGACATCCGCATCGAGGCCGCGCTCGCCAAGCTGTACGGCTCCGAGATGGCCTGCCTGATGGCCGACGAACTCGTACAGATCCGCGGCGGCCGCGGCTTCGAGACCGCCGAGTCGCTCGCCGCGCGCGGCGAACGCGCCGTGCCCGCCGAGCAGATCCTGCGCGACCTGCGCATCAACCGGATCTTCGAGGGCTCGACGGAGATCATGCACCTGCTGATCGCCCGCGAGGCCGTCGACGCGCACCTGAAGGTCGCGGGGGACCTGATCGACCCGGACAAGACCCTCTCCGACAAGGCCAGGGCCGGTGCCGCCGCGGGCGCCTTCTACGCCCGCTGGCTGCCGAAGCTCGTCGCCGGTCCGGGGCAACTCCCGCGTTCGTACGCCGACTTCAACCCCGCGGGCCACGCGGACCTGTCGGGTCATCTGCGGTACGTCGAGCGCACGGCGCGCAAGCTGGCGCGCTCCACGTTCTACGCGATGTCGCGCTGGCAGGGCCGGATGGAGACCAAGCAGGGCTTCCTCGGCCGGATCGTCGACATCGGCGCGGAACTGTTCGCGATGAGCGCGGCCTGCGTACGCGCCGAACTCCTGCGCACCACCGAGGAGTACGGCCGCGAGGCCTACCAGCTCGCCGACACCTTCTGCCGGCAGTCCCGCATCCGCGTCGACGAACTCTTCGGCCGCCTGTGGACCAACACCGACGACCAGGACCGCCGGGTGGTCAAGGGTGTCCTCTCGGGCACGTACACCTGGCTGGAACAGGGCGTCATCGACCCGAGCGGCGACGGCCCGTGGATCGCGGACGCGACACCGGGCCCGAGCACGAAGGAGAACGTCCACCGTCCGATCCGCTGACGTCCGATGTGCCGGTTGCGGCAAGGTTTCAGCCCGTCCGGCGTTTGAGGACGAGGCGCGAAGCGCCGACAGCGGGGGCCCAGGGGGCGGCAGCCCCCGGTTTCGGAGAAGGGGCGGGACTGGGGCGCCCCGCGAGGGACCCCCACCCGCCCCCGCCCGGCGCGAGCCGAGAGGCGCTGTCGGATCCGGGCCCCGCTACGGCCACAATGGGGGCATGAGCGAAAGCCCTGCCCCCCTCGCAGACCCGCACCTCGTCTTCGACCCCGTCGCGGCCGAAGGACCGCGGGACCTCGTCGTCCTCGGCTCCACGGGCTCGATCGGCACGCAGGCCGTCGACCTCGTGCTGCGCAACCCCGACCGCTTCCGCGTCACCGGCCTGTCCGCCGCGGGCGGGCGCGTCGAACTGCTCGCCGAGCAGGCCAGGCGGCTGCGGGTGCGGACCGTGGCGGTCGCCCGCGAGGACGCCGTGCCCGCCCTGCGCGAGGCGCTCGCGGGGCAGTACGGCGCCGGGGAGCCGCTGCCCGAGATCATCGCGGGCCCGGACGCAGCCACGCACCTCGCCTCCGCGGACTTCCCGGAGTGCCACACCGTCCTCAACGGCATCACCGGCTCCATCGGCCTGGCCCCCACGCTCGCCGCCCTGGAGGCGGGCCGCACGCTCGCGCTCGCCAACAAGGAGTCGCTGATCGTCGGCGGCCCGCTGGTCAAGGCGCTCGCCAAGCCGGGCCAGATCATCCCGGTCGACTCCGAGCACGCCGCGCTCTTCCAGGCGCTCGCCGCAGGCACCCGCGCCGACGTCCGCAAGCTCGTCGTCACCGCGTCCGGCGGCCCCTTCCGCGGACGTACGAAGGCCGACCTGGCGGACGTCACGCCCGCGGACGCGCTCGCGCACCCGACCTGGGCGATGGGCCCGGTCATCACGGTCAACTCCGCGACCCTCGTCAACAAGGGCCTGGAGGTCATCGAGGCCCACCTCCTCTACGACATCCCCTTCGACCGCATCGAGGTCGTCGTGCACCCGCAGTCGTACGTGCACTCCATGGTCGAGTTCACCGACGGCTCCACGCTCGCCCAGGCGACCCCGCCGGACATGCGCGGCCCCATCGCCATCGGCATCGGCTGGCCCGAGCGGGTCCCGGACGCGGCGCCCGCGTTCGACTGGTCCAAGGCCTCGACCTGGGAGTTCTTCCCCCTCGACACCGAGGCGTTCCCCTCGGTGGGGCTCGCCCGGCATGTCGGGGAACTCGCGGGCACGGCCCCGGCGGTGTTCAATGCCGCCAACGAGGAGTGCGTGGACGCCTTCCTGGCGGGCGCGCTGCCCTTCAACGGCATCATGGAGACCGTGACCCAGGTCGTCGCCGAACACGGCACACCGCGCGCGGGAACTTCCCTGACCGTCGCGGACGTCCTCGAAGCGGAGACCTGGGCGCGCGCCCGGGCCCGTGAACTGACGGCCACGACCAAATCGTCGGCGACGGCGGCGACGAGGAACCAGACGACCGCGGAGGCTCGTGCATGACGACCTTGATGATGATCCTCGGCATAGTCGTCTTCGTGATCGGGCTGCTGTTCTCGATCGCCTGGCACGAGCTGGGCCACCTGTCGACCGCGAAGATGTTCGGCATCCGCGTGCCGCAGTACATGGTCGGCTTCGGTCCGACGCTGTTCTCGCGCAAGAAGGGCGACACCGAGTACGGCATCAAGGCCATCCCGCTCGGCGGCTACATCCGCATGATCGGCATGTTCCCGCCGGGACCGGACGGGAAAATAGAGGCACGCTCCACGTCGCCCTGGCGCGGCATGATCGAGGACGCGCGCTCCGCCGCCTTCGAGGAGCTCAAGCCGGGCGACGAGAGCCGCCTGTTCTACACGCGCAAGCCCTGGAAGCGCGTGATCGTGATGTTCGCCGGTCCTTTCATGAACCTGGTCCTGGCCGTCGCGATCTTCCTCGGCGTGATGATGACCTTCGGCATCAGTACGCAGACGACGTCGGTCGGCAAGGTCTCCGACTGCGTCATCGAGGCCAGCCAGAACCGCAACACCTGCGAGAAGGGCGACAAGCCCGCGCCCGCCAAGGCCGCGGGCCTGAAGGCCGGCGACAAGATCGTCGCCTTCCAGGGCAAGGACGTCGGCGACTGGTCGGCGCTGCAGTCGAAGATCCGCGAGACCACAGGACCCGCGACGCTCACCGTGGAGCGGGACGGCAAGCGCGTCGACCTGCACGCCAACCTGATCAAGAACCAGGTCAGCAAGACCGACGGCGACGGCGGCTATGTCGAGGGCAAGTACGTGTACGCCGGATTCCTCGGCTTCACGCCCGCCTCCGGCATCGTCCAGCAGTCCTTCGGCGAGTCCGTGGACCGCATGGGCAACATGATGGAGAACGGCGTCGAGTCCATCGTGGCGCTGCCCTCCAAGATCCCCGACCTGTGGGACGCGGCCTTCGGTGACGGCGACCGCAAGCAGGACTCGCCCATGGGCGTCGTGGGCGCGGCCCGCGTCGGCGGCGAGGTGTTCACCCTGGACATCCCGCCGCAGAACCAGATCGCGATGATGCTGTTCCTGCTCGCCGGGTTCAACCTCTCGTTGTTCCTGTTCAACATGTTGCCGCTGCTGCCACTGGACGGCGGGCACATCGCGGGCGCACTGTGGGAGTCGCTGCGCCGCAACGTGGCGAAGGTGTTCCGGCGGCCCGACCCCGGTCCCTTCGACGTGGCGAAGCTGATGCCCGTCGCCTATGTCGTCGCCGGGATCTTCATCTGCTTCACCATCCTGGTGCTCATCGCGGATGTGGTTAACCCGGTGAGAATCTCCTAGTCACGCGATGTTTGCGGCGGTCGGGCACGATGTGTGGCCGACCGCCCGCGTATGTGCGGGCCCGCCCACCATTGGGTGGACATCGGGGCGTGATGTGCTTGCTTGCGGTGGGTTGCCGTAATCTCGAACCCGCGAATGAGCGATGTACGCGCGAAGCCGCGAAGCCCGGTGCCCGCCGAAATCGGGACCTTGATCCACACCTTGGGGATGCACGCCAGATGACTGCCGTTTCTCTCGGAATCCCGTCCGTACCGACCAAGCTCGCCGACCGCAGGGTCAGCCGCAAGATCCAGGTCGGTTCGGTGGCTGTCGGCGGGGACGCGCCGGTGTCGGTGCAGTCGATGACGACGACGCGTACGTCGGACATCGGGGCGACGTTGCAGCAGATCGCGGAGCTGACGGCGTCGGGCTGTCAGATCGTGCGGGTGGCGTGTCCGACGCAGGACGATGCGGATGCGCTTGCGGTGATCGCGCGGAAGTCGCAGATTCCGGTGATCGCGGATATTCACTTCCAGCCGAAGTACGTGTTCGCGGCGATCGACGCCGGGTGTGCGGCGGTGCGTGTGAACCCGGGGAACATCAAGCAGTTCGACGACAAGGTCAAGGAGATCGCGCGGGCCGCGGGCGACTCGGGCACCCCGATCCGCATCGGCGTCAACGCCGGCTCCCTGGACGCGCGGCTGCTGAAGAAGTACGGCAAGGCGACCCCCGAGGCGCTGGTGGAGTCGGCGCTGTGGGAGGCGTCGCTCTTCGAGGAGCACGGTTTCCGGGACATCAAGATCTCGGTGAAGCACAACGATCCGGTGGTGATGGTCAACGCCTACCGGCAGCTGGCCGCCGCGAGCGATTACCCGCTGCACCTGGGTGTGACCGAGGCCGGCCCCGCCTTCCAGGGCACGATCAAGTCGGCGGTCGCCTTCGGTGCGCTGCTGAGCGAGGGCATCGGCGACACCATCCGCGTCTCGCTCTCCGCCCCGCCCGCGGAGGAGGTCAAGGTCGGCATTCAGATCCTGGAGTCGCTGAACCTGCGCCAGCGCCGTCTGGAGATCGTGTCGTGCCCGTCCTGCGGGCGGGCGCAGGTGGACGTCTACAAGCTGGCCGATGAGGTGACGGCGGGTCTTGAGGGCATGGAGGTCCCGCTGCGCGTGGCCGTCATGGGTTGTGTGGTGAACGGTCCCGGTGAGGCGCGTGAGGCCGATCTGGGTGTCGCGTCCGGCAACGGCAAGGGGCAGATCTTCGTGAAGGGCGAGGTCATCAAGACCGTCCCGGAGTCGAAGATCGTGGAGACCCTGATCGAGGAGGCGATGAAGATCGCCGAGCAGATGGAGAAGGACGGCGTGATGTCGGGCGAGCCCGAGGTCACGATCAGCTAGTTCCGGCCCCTGGGCCTTGAGCCTTGGCGGGGGGCGGGCGTCGGCTTTCCCGCCGTGGGGGCCGCCGCGCAGCGGCGGCGCAGGTTCCGCCCCCGCACCCGCAGGGAAGGAACACCCCCGACCCCGGGGAAGCGGTTCCCCGAGGCGTGGCAGGGGGGCGGCAGCCGATGGTGGCGAAAGGTCGGGGGAAGCGCGTCACCATCGGTGACGTGGCCCGCGCGGCGGACGCGTCGGTGACCACGGTGTCGCGCGTGCTCAACGAGGTCGCGACAGTCGACGCCGCCTTGGCGCACCGCGTCCGCCAGGCCATCGCCGACCTCGGCTACCGCCCGAGCGCCGCCGCCCAGGGCTTGGCCCGAGGCCGCTCGGGCACCCTCGGCGTACTCGTGCCGGACCTGGCGAACCCGCACTTCAGCGACCTGGTGAAGGCGTTCTCCGCGACGGTGCGCGACAGCGGCGCCAGGGTCCTGGTGATGGACTCCGACGAGGACCCCGACGTGGAGCGGGACCTCGCGGAGGACCTGATCCGCTACGCCGACGGCCTGCTCCTGTGCGCACCCCGCATGCCCCGCGCGGACCTCGCCGCCCTGGCGTCCCGCGGCGTCCCGCTCCTCGTGGCCAACCGCCGCGCCCCCGGCCTCGCCCTGCACACCGTCGGCGTGGACTTCCACCAGGGCGTGCTCGCCGTGTGCGGCCACCTCGCCCAGCTCGGCCACCGCCGCGTGGTCTACCTCGCCGGACCCGAGGGCTCCTGGGCCAACCGGGAGCGGCTGCGCGCCCTCGCGGGCGCCGAGGCGTTCGGCCTGCACGTCACCGTGCTGGCCTGCGGCTCCACCACGGACGAGGGCTACGCCGCCGCCGAGCGCGCCCTGGAGGCCGACGGCACCGCCCTGGTCGCGTACAACGACTTCGTCGCGCTCGGCCTGCTGTCCCGCCTCGCCGAGCTGGGCGTACGCGTCCCCGAGGACATCTCGCTCACCGGATTCGACGAGATCGACCTGGCCCGGTTCTCCTCGCCGCCGCTCACGACGGTAGCGGTACCCCGCAGCGGACTCGGGCGGGCGGCCGCCGTCGCGCTCGTCCGGCTGATGGACGGAAACACGGACGGGGACGACGCTCTGGAGGACGTCGACGCCGAGGCCCTCCCCGTTGAGCTGCACGTTCGCGGTTCCACCAGCGCACCGTCTTGACAGCTCCGATGTATGGCAGGACCTTGTTCGGGCACCTGGACCGAGGAAGCGCTACCTCACGGCGGCCTCGTCCTCGCCGATGTCCGAGGGAGCCGCCGTGTTCCGTACGACTCGCAAGGCTCGCCCGCCCAGAAGCCGTGGCCTGCGGCCGACCGTCGCCGCTCTTGTCCTTGTCGCCGCCGCCTTCGGCTGTGGCGCTCCCGACGGCGATTCATCCGATGACCAGGACGCGAAGGACGTGCCCGCCAAGCCCGGCAAGGCCGTCGCGCTCGACGTGCTCGATGTGGCGGGGAACCTCCAGCTGACCCAGGGCATGATCGAGGCCTTCGAGCGCGCACACCCCGAGACGGTCTCCAAGGTCACGTACTCCAAGGCGCCCGCCCCCGACCTCGCCGGGAAGATCAAGGCCCAGCAGCAGGCGGGCCGGGTCCAGATCGACCTCGTCCTGACCGGCACGGACGGCCTCGCCGCGGGCGTCGAACAGGACCTGTGGGCCGACATGAAGCCCTTCCGCGACCGCGTCGGCGACCCCGACTACCTCCAACCCGCCGCCGACATGGCCGAGTTGGCGCAGGGCAAGGGCACCGCGATCGTGTACTACCCGTCCGGCCCCCTCGTCGAGTACGACCCCGACGCGGTCAAGAGCCCGCCCGCGTCCCCGCAGGCCCTGCTCGCCTGGGCCAAGAAGCACCCCAAGCGGTTCCAGTACGCCGACCCCGCCAACTCCGGCCCCGGCCGCACCTGGCTCATGGGCCTGCCGTACCTGCTCGGCGACAAGGACCCGGCGGACCCGGAGAAGGGCTGGGACAAGACGTGGGCGTACCTCAAGGAACTCGACAAGTACACCGCGCCCTACGCCTCCGGGACCACGGAGACCATGAAGAACCTGGCCGGCGGACAGGTCGACATGATCATGAGTACGACGGGCTGGTACATCAACCCGCGCGCGCTCGGCACCGTCCCCAAGAAGATGGCCGTCGGCCGCTTCGACCGCATGACCTGGGTGACGGACGCGCAGTACGCGGTCGTGCCGAAGGGCGTCGACGCCGACACGATGTCCGCCGTACTCCAGCTGATCAAGTGGATCCTGACGCCGGAGCAGCAGGCCAAGGCGTACGACGACGGCTACTTCTACCCCGGGCCCGCGGTCAAGGACGTACCCCTGTCGATGGCGCCCGCGAAGTCGCGGAAGGTCATCGAGGAGTACGGCGTCCCCGACTTCGACCGCTGGATCGACGAGTTCCCGAAGAAGCCGTCGCTGCCCGCGCAGGCCCAGGTCAAGGCCTTCGACCTGTGGAACCGCAACGTCGCGGGCGGGTGAGCGGATGTCGCCGTCCGGGTCCTCGCCGGGCTCCACTTCCTCCTTCGGCTCCCTGTGCTGTGAGCGGGTCTCGCGCAGCTTCGGGCGGCAGCGCGCCCTGCACGAGCTGGACCTGGAGATCCGCGGCGGCGAGTTCGTCGCGCTCCTCGGCCCCTCCGGGTGCGGCAAGTCCACCGCGCTCAACTGCCTGGCCGGGCTGCTGCCCCTGACCGGGGGAGCGATCCTGCTCGACGGCGAGCGCATCGACCGACTCGCCCCCGAACGCCGCGGCTTCGGCATGGTCTTCCAGAACTACGCGCTGTTCCCGCACATGACGGTGCGCGGGAACGTGGCCTTCGGCCTGAAGATGGCGCGGGTGCCGAAGGCGCGGGCGCGCGAACGGACGGACCGCGCACTGGAGTTGGTGCACCTCACCGCGCACGCGCACAAGCGGCCCGGCCAGCTCTCCGGCGGCCAGCAGCAGCGCGTCGCCATCGCCCGCGCCGTCGTCCTGGAACCCCGCCTCGTCCTGATGGACGAACCCCTGTCGAACCTGGACGCCGCGCTGCGCCTGGAGATGCGCACCGAGATCCGCCGACTGCACCAGCGGCTCGGCCTCACCACCGTGTACGTGACCCACGACCAGGAGGAGGCCCTGTCGCTCGCGGACCGGCTCGTCGTCCTGCGCGACGGCCGCACCCAGCAGATCGGCACCCCCGAGGAGGTCTACGCGCGGCCCGCCAACCGGTACGTCGCCGGGTTCATGGGCTACCGCAACATGCTCGACGTCACGGTCACAGGCCCCGGCCCCACCCCGGCCCTCACCCTCGCGGGCAGCCGTATCACCGGAACCGACCGGGACGGCGTGCCGGTGGGGGAGCGGGCCACGGCGGCCGTGCGCCCCGAGGACCTGGAGGTCGTGCCGGACGGGACTCCGCACCCGGGCGGAACGCTGCCCGCGACTGTTGAGGTCGTCGAGTACCACGGCCGCGAACTCGCCGTGCAGGCCCGCCTTTCGGACGGCCAGGCACTGCACCTGCGCACCCGCGAGCGGCTCGCCCCCGACGACGAGGTGCGCGTCGCGGCGCCGCCCGAGCGGGTGCTCGTCTTCGGGCCGGACGACGCGGGCGACGCGGACGACGCCGGTGAGGACGCGCGGGGCGACTCGGCGACGTACGCGGGGAAGCGGCCGAAGGCGGTCTCGGCGTGAGGGGTATGAGGGATACGAGGGATACGAGGAGCAAAAGAGGTACGAGGGGAGCGGCCGTCGGCCGGGAAGCGCACCGGGAGGCGCGACCCGCCCTCCGCCACCGCCTGGCCGAACGCGGCATGGACCGCACCCTCCTCCTCGCCGCCCCCGGCGTCGCCTTCCTCCTGCTCCTGTTCTGCTACCCCTTCGGCTACGGCCTCGGCCTGTCCTTCCAGCCCAAGGACGGCGGCGGCGCCCTCGCCAACTACCGGCGCTTCTTCGACGACCCGTATCTGCGCGAGACCATCTGGATCACGCTGAAACTCGCCGTGCCCGCGGCGCTCGTCAACTGTCTGGCGGCAGTGCCGGTGGCGTTCCGCACCCGGGGTCCGTTCCGTGGCCGCAGGCTCATCACCACGCTCCTGGTCATGCCGATCACGCTCGGCACCGTGCTCACCGCACAGGGCCTGCTCGGCTACCTCGGCCCGAACGGCTGGCTCAACAAGGCGCTGCGCGGCATCGGCCTCATCGACCAGCCGCTCGAACTCGTCCACAACTACTGGGGAGTTCTGGCCTCACTGATCATCACCGGCTTCCCCTTCGCGTACCTCCTCACGCTCTCGTATCTCACCGGCATCGACCCCAGCCTGGAGCAGGCTGCCGCGACACTCGGCGCGCGCCGGGCACAGCGCTTCCGGTACGTCCTGCTGCCGCTGCTCGCCCCCGGGCTGGCCATCACGTTCTGTCTGTCCTTCGTGCTGGCCTTCGCGGTGTTCCCGTCGGCGCAGCTCGTCGGGGACCCGCGGGGCGAGACGCACGTCATCTCGATCGAGGCCTATCAGGCGGCGTTCCAGAAGTTCGACTACGCGCTCGGCTCCGCGATCGCCATGGTGATGGCCGCCGTGATGCTCGCGGTCGTCCTGCTCGTACTCGGCTGGCGGTCGCTGCTCTACCGCGGGGCGACGGGAGGCAAGGGCTGATGGCCGACCTGCTGGAGAGACGGCCGACGGCGCGCGCCAAGGAAGTCACGCGCCGACGCCGGTGGGGACGGCCGGGGACCTGGATCGCCGCCGCCGTCTTCGGCTTCTTCTTCGTCAACCTCGCGGGCGTCGTCGGCGTACCGCTCGCGGACTCCTTCGGCACGCGCTGGTTCACGACCTGGCTGCCGGAGGGGTGGACGACCAAGTGGTACGGGGCGGCCTGGCGGGAGTTCTCGCTCGGGCAGGTCTTCTGGACGACGGCGCTGGTGTCGGTGCTGGTGGTGGCGGTCTCGGTGCTGATCGGGGTGCCCGCCGCCTACGCGCTCGCCCGGCGGTCCTTCCCCGGCAAGAAGCTGGTGCTGCTCCTGTTCCTGCTGCCGATCCTGGTGCCGCCGCTGACGTACGGCATCCCGCTGGCCACCGTCCTGTACAAGTTCCACCTCGCCGGGACGCTCACGGGGGTCGTGCTCGCCAACCTCGTGCCGTCGGTGCCGTTCGTCGTCCTGACGATGACGCCGTTCATCGAGCAGATCGACCCGCGCATCGAGGCGGCGGCCAGGATGTGCGGCGCGCGCACGGGCTCGGTCCTGCTGCGCGTCCTCACGCCCCTCCTCGTACCGGGCATCCTCGCCGCGTCCGTGCTGGTCCTGGTGCGGACGGTCGGCATGTTCGAGCTGACCTTCCTCACGGCGGGGCCAGACAGCCAGACCCTCGTCGTGGCGCTCTACTACGCCGTGTTCTCCGCGGGCATCCGCACGCAGCAGTCCATCGACGCGATGGCCGTGATGTACACGCTGTCGATGCTCGTGCTGCTCGTGATCGCGCTGCGGTTCGTCAACCCGACGCAGCTGGTGACGCGGGTCAAGGAGGAGCACACCCACCCCTGACCTGCCCTGACTCTCCCGCCCCCTTCCCCCACTCTGGAGCGTGATGTCCTGTGCGTGCACGTCCCACCCGCCGTACGGCGCTGACGGCGGGCGCCCTCGCGGCGACGTCCCCGCTGTTACCCGCGTACGCCGCCGAGGCGGACCCGGCGGCCCGGCCAGGCACCCCGACCGACGACCCCTGGTCCCGAGTCCCCGCCATCCTGGCCCGCATCAGACCGCCCCGCTTCCCCCAACACCGCTACGACATACGTGACTTCGGCGCGGTCGGAGACGGCGTCACGAAGAACACCGCAGCCATCCGCCGCGCGATCGAAGCCTGTCATCGCGCGGGCGGCGGCCACGTCGTCGTACCCGCCGGAGGCCGCTTCCTGACCGGCGCGATCCGCCTGCGCAGCCGCGTGAACCTGCGCGTCGACGGCACCGTCCTGTTCTCCACCGACCCCGCCGACTACCTGCCGATGGTGCTCACCCGCTGGGAGGGCACCGAGTGCTGGAACTACTCGCCGTTCGTGTACGCCCACGGCGAGCGCGACCTCGCCGTCACCGGGCACGGCACCCTCGACGGCCAGGGCATGGACGGGCCCTGGAAGAGCTGGCGCGACCCCGGCGGCGGGCAGCCCGCCGACCAGGCCGAGCTGCGGCGGATGGGGGAGCAGGGCGTGCCAGTCGAGCAGCGGCTCTTCGGCGCGGGGCACTTCCTCCGCCCGAACATGGTGCAGTTCTACCGCTGCCGCAACGTCCTCATCCAGGACGTCACCGTCCTCGAACCCGCCATGTGGACCCTGCACCCGGTGCTCTGCACGAATGTCCTCATCAAGGACGTCGACGTCATCGGGCGCATCAACAACAGCGACGGCGTCGATCCCGAGTGCTGCGCCGACGTGCTCATCACCGGGTGCCGTTTCCACACGGAGGACGATTCCGTCGCCGTGAAGTCGGGGCGTGACGAGGACGGCCACCGCGTCGGCGTGCCCAGCCGCAACATCGTCGTACGCGACTGCGTGTTCTCCGGGCGCTGGGGCGGCATCGCCGTCGGCAGCGAGATGTCCGGCGGGGCGTACGACATCTTCGCCGAGGACTGCCGCATCAACCCCCTCGACTTCCCCGGGCGTCACAACCCCCGCCACCCCGTCTTCCTGAAGACCAACACCAAGCGGGGCGGCGCCATCGACGGCGTCTACGTACGCGACTTCACCGGGCGGCAGATCGACCGCGACTGCGTCTACCTCACCACCCGCTACTCCGGGCAGACCGGCCCGTACCCCGCCGTCATCCGCGACGTACGCGTCGAGCACATGGTCCACGACGGCGCGCGCCGCGCCCTGCACCTCGAAGGGCTCGCCTCCGACCCCTTCGGTCCCGTGCGCGTCGCCCACTGCGACTTCACCGGCATGAGCGAGCCGAACCTCATCGAGGCCGCCCCCGAACTGAGGCTCCACAAGGTCTACGTCAACGGAAGCGAGGTCCACGTATGACCCCCGTACGCCGCCGCGGGCCCTGGCCCCTGTGGGTCGCGGTCCTGTCCCTGCTCGGCGGGCTGCTGCTCGCCGGCACCGGCACCGGAGCCGCCGCGGCGCCCGGAGCCCCGCGCCCGCCCGCCGACCCGCCCCGCCAGACCATGCTCAGGGACGCCACCGCCGGCCTCTTCCTGCACTGGGGCATGTTCACCAGCCCCAAGCACTACGACTGCGCCGCCTGGGAGAAGGCCGTCACCGACGGCGGCTGGACCCCCGACTACTGGGTCGACGAGGCCAAGAAGCTCAAGGCGAGCTACATCGTCCTCGCCACCTTCCACTCCCGGCTCGGCTACGCCCGCCCCTGGCCCTCGAAGATCCCCGGCACCTGCGCCACGCAGCGGGACTTCCTCGGCGAGCTGATCAAGGCGGGCGAGGCCAAGGGCGTCAAGACGATCCTCTACATGACCGACGACCCCAAGTGGCACGACGAACAGGGCATCGAGACCCTCGACTCGGCCGCCTACTCCGCCCACAAGGGCCGCGACATCGACCTCACCCAGCGCCCCGGCTTCGGCGAGTTCAGTTACGACAACTTCTTCGAGGTCATGGACAACTACCCGAAGCTGTCCGGCTTCTGGATCGACAACGACAACGAGTACTGGGAGCAGCACAAGCTCTACGAGCAGATCCGCGAGCGTCGGCCCGACATGACGCTGAGCAACAACAACGAGGACACCGCCGCCATGGACATGGTGTCCCACGAGCAGAAGACCGGCATGACCCCGCCCTACGACCAGCCCTCGGCCGTCTGGACGCCCATGCCGCGCCTGACCGAGTCCTGCTACAAGGTGCCGAGCACCGGCGCCTGGTGGTACGACGGCCAGGACCGCCCGGTCGACACGGGCCTCAACGTCGGCCGCTACGTGGCCAATTCGGGTACGTCCATCAAGTCCCTGATGGACCTCCAGGCCATGGTCGACGGCAGATTCCCGCCCCAGCAGCAGAAGTTCACGAACTTCATGAAGGACTACCTGCCGCCCATCTGGGAGTCCCTGCACGGCGTCGACGGCGGCGGCTACATGTACGGCGGGATGCAGCCCGGCACCTGGAACGACGGCGCGTACGGCTACGTCACGATCAGCCGCGCCAAGCCCACCACGCAGTACGTCCACGTCACGACCCGGCCCACCTCCGGCGACCAGGTCCGCCTGCGCGACAACGGCTACCGCGTCAAGAAGATCACCGACCTGCGCACCGGCAAGCCCCTGCCGTTCGCCCAGAGCGACGGCCGCCTCACCATCCGGTCCGTCAAGAACTGGGACACGTACGACACGGTCTTCAAGGTCGAGACCACCGACCGGCGCGAGGGCGTCTACCCCACGGGCTCCGTCAAGGCGAGCGAGCCCGCCCTCACCGACGGCGACTTCACCACGTACACCGACAACAAGGGCAAACTCCCGGCTTCGTACACACTCGACCTCGGCAGCCGCAAGAAGGCCACCCACCTCGGCATCAACCAGCGCGAGTGGTCACCCACCCACAACCGCTCGACCTTCGGCAGGCCCGAGGACTCCGCGCGGATCAAGGACTACAAGGTGTCCGCGAGCGACGACGGGAAGCGGTGGCGGCAGGTCAGGGCCGGGGTACTGGAGAGCGCCCGCGGCATCCGCTTCATCGACCTCGGCGACCGACTCGGCGCCCGCTACCTGAAGCTCGACGTCACCACCACCTGGGCCGCGCCCAGCGCCCCGAACTTCCACCTGCAACTCAAGATCGACGAGATCCAGGTCGGCCACGGCCACGTGTCCCGCCGCTGACCGCGCCCCGCGGCCGCCCGGTGGCCCACCCGCGACCGGGCGGCACCGCGGAACCTCGCCAGGTACAGTGCGGAGATCAGCAGACCGTATGGTGAGGCCCCCGCACGTGTTGACCCAGACCACCACCAGGGTCCTCGATCCGAGTGACCTGGACGCCGCGCTCGCCGTGCTCGACCGCGAGCCGGTCGCGAACGCCTTCGTCACGGCCAGGGTGCGCGTCGCGGGCCTCGACCCGTGGCGCCTCGGCGGCGAGATGTGGGGCTGGTACGAGGACGGCATGCTGGAGTCCCTCTGCTACGCGGGCGCCAACCTCGTCCCGATCTGCGCTACCCCGCGCGCGATCCGCGGCTTCGCCGACCGCGCCCGCAGGGCAGGACGCCGCTGCTCCTCCATCGTCGGCCCCGCCGAACCGACCGCCCGCCTGTGGCGCCTGCTCGAACCGTCCTGGGGCCCGGCCCGCGAGGTCCGCTCCCAGCAGCCGCTCATGGTCACCGACCGGCTGCCCGACGACGTCGCGCCCGATCCGTACGTCCGCCGCGTCCGCAAGGACGAGATGGAGACGATCATGCCGGCTTGCGTCGCGATGTTCACCGAGGAGGTCGGCATCTCACCGCTGGCCGGTGACGGCGGCCTCCTCTACCAGGCACGGGTCGCCGAACTCGTCGGCGCCGGACGCTCCTTCGCCCGCCTCGACGCCGAAGGCCGCGTCGTCTTCAAGGCCGAGATCGGCGCCGCCACCGACCGCGCGTGCCAGGTGCAGGGCGTGTGGGTGGCGCCCGAGTACCGGGGGCAGGGGCTCGCCGCCCCCGGCATGGCGGCCGTCCTGCGCTACGCCCTCGCGGACGTCGCCCCGGTCGTCAGCCTGTACGTCAACGACTTCAACACGGCGGCACGGGCGACCTACCGGCGGGTGGGGTTCAAGGAGGTCGGGGCGTTCATGAGCGTCCTGTTCTGACGGTGTCCGTGCTGAGCCGTCCTGAGCCGCTCCCAGGCCGTCCTGAGTCGCGTCTTGTGGTGCCGCCGCCGCTCCGGCGCGCGTCTTGATCCAGTCCCTCGCGTCCGGCCGCCGCGTCCGCTCCGTACTGCCCGCGACGTGCCCGAAGTAGGGTTCGCGCATGACTGACGACGTCGTGATCGGGCCGCTCGACCTGACCGCGCGGGTGGACGACGCGCTGCGCGTGCAGGCGCTCGCCTTCGGGCTCAGCGACGACGAGATCGCGGTACGCCGCCAGATCGTCCTGCGGCACCTCACCCACCCCGGCGCGCGGGCGCTCGGCGCCACCACCCGCGACGGACGGCTCGTCGGCTTCGTCTACGGCATGCCCAACGACCGCGCGCACTGGTGGTCCACCGTCGTCGAGCCCTATCTGCGCGGCTGGGGCCTGGAGGGCTGGCTCGACGAGTCCTTCGTGATCACCGAGCTGCACGTACGGCCCGGCTACCAGAACCGCGGCATCGGCCGCTCCCTCATCACCACCATCACGGACTCCGCCGCCGAGCCCCGCTCGATCCTCTCCGCCATCGACACGGAGAGCCCCGCCCGCGCCCTCTACCGCTCCCTCGGCTACGCCGATCTGGCCCGCGGCGTCCTCTTCCCGAGCGCCCCCAAGCCGTACGCGGTCATGGGCGCACCACTGCCCCTGAGGCGGCCCGGCGCCTGAATCGGATTTCCGCGTGCCCGCGTGCCCCGGCTAACCTGCGGCCATCACACTTTCGTAGCAGCAGGGGTTAAAGCCCGTCCGGCGCTTGAGGACGAGGCCGAAGGCCGATGCACGGCACGAGACGCCCCCGTCAGGAAGACGCAGGAGATCACCATGGCCCAGGTCCAGCGCATGTCCCGTTTGATGGTCAAGACACTGCGCGACGACCCGGCGGACGCGGAGACGCTCAACCACAAGCTGCTCGTGCGCGCCGGTTACGTACGCCGGACCGCCGCGGGCATCTGGACGTGGCTGCCGCTCGGCAAGAAGGTCTACGAGAACGTGGCCCGAGTCGTCCGCGAGGAGATGGACGCCATCGGCGGCCAGGAAGTCCTCCTCCCGGCCCTGCTGCCCAAGGAGCCCTACGAGGCCAGCGGGCGCTACGAGGAGTACGGCGACCTGCTGTTCCGCCTCAAGGACCGCAAGGGCTCCGAGTACCTCCTCGGCCCCACCCACGAGGAGATCTTCACCCAGGTCGTCAAGGACCAGTGCGCGTCCTACAAGGACCTGCCCGTGATCCTCTACCAGATCCAGACCAAGTACCGCGACGAGGCCCGCCCGCGCGCCGGTGTGCTGCGCGGCCGCGAGTTCCAGATGAAGGACTCGTACTCCTTCGACACCACGGACGAGGGCCTCGCCGAGGCGTACGCCCTGCACCGCGGCGCCTACCAGCGCATCTTCGAGCGCCTCGGCCTGGACTACCGCATCGTGTCCGCCGTGTCCGGCGCGATGGGCGGCTCCGCCTCCGAGGAGTTCCTCGCGCCCGCGCCCGCCGGTGAGGACACCTTCGTGGACTGCCCCGAGTGCGACTACGCCGCCAACACGGAGGCCGTGACCTTCGCCCTCAAGCCGGTGTCGGCCGACGGCCACGCGGCCGTCGAGGAGCTGGACACCCCCGACACGCCCACCATCGAGACCCTCGCCGAGCACCTGGGCGTCCCGGCCTCCGCCACCCTGAAGAACCTCCTCGTCAAGGTCGACGGCGAGATCGTCGCCGTGGGCGTGCCCGGTGACCGCGAGGTCGACCTGGGCAAGCTCGGCGAGCACCTCGCGCCCGCCGCGGTCGAGCTCGTCACCGCCGAGGACTTCGAGGGCCGCGACGACCTGGTCCGCGGCTACGTCGGCCCCCAGGGCCTGGAGAAGGTCCGCTACATCGCCGACCCGCGCGTCGCGCCCGGCACCTCCTGGATCACCGGCGCCAACAAGGCCGACACCCACGCGCGCAACGTCGTCTGCGGCCGTGACTTCGAGGTCGACGACTACCTGGACGTCGTCGTGGTCCAGGCCGGCGACCCCTGCCCCGCCTGCGGCGCCGGTCTGAAGCTGGACCGGGCGATCGAGATCGGCCACATCTTCCAGCTCGGCCGCAAGTACGCCGACACCTTCCAGCTCGACGTCCTCGGCCAGCAGGGCAAGCCCGTCCGCGTCACCATGGGCTCCTACGGCATCGGGGTCTCCCGCGCCGTCGCCGCGCTCGTCGAGCAGACCGCCGACGAGCAGGGGCTCTGCTGGTCCAAGGAGGTCGCTCCTGCCGACGTACACGTCGTCGCCGCGGGCAAGGCCGTGCAGACCGAGCTGGCCCTCGACGTCGCCGAGCAGCTCAACGCCGCGGGCGTGCGCGTCCTCGTCGACGACCGCGCGGGTGTGTCCCCCGGCGTCAAGTTCACCGACGCCGAGCTGATCGGCGTCCCGAAGATCCTCGTCGCGGGCCGCCGCTCCGCCGAGGGCATCTTGGAGCTCAAGGACCGCCGCACGGGGGCCCGCGAGGAACTCCCGGTGGCGGAGGCGATCGCCCGCCTCTCGGCGTAGGGGTCCTCGCGGGAAACTGGGGGCTCTGCCCCCAGACCCCCGCTCCTCAAACGCCGGAGGGGCTATACCTAGCCGGTGCGGCTGGGTTTTAGCCCGTCCGGCGTTTGAGGACGAGGCGCGGAGCGCCGATCGGCGGGGTCCAGGGGCGGCAGCCCCTGGTTACGGAAAAGGGGCGGGACTGGGGCGCCCCGCGACGGCTACAGCCAGCCCGCGAACTCCAGGAGCAGCTCCGCGTCCTGGGGGCGGCCGACGCGCTGCGCGCGCACGCCGGACTCCACGGCCCGGAACAACGTCCACCCCCGCAACCGCTCCTGGTCGACCTCCAGCGCCTCAGCAAGCCGCTTCACGCGCCGCCGAGCCACCGCCGCCCCCGACGGCGAAGCGATCAAGTCCTCCACCCGGTCCCGCACGAGCCGCGCCAGATCGAACGCACACTCACCCACCACCGGATCAGGCCCCACGGCCAGCCACGGCACCCGCTCGGCGGCCAGCACCTTGCTCTGCCGGAACGTCCCGTGGAGCAACGCCTCAGCCCCCTCGGGCACCGAGGCGAGCAGTTCCTCGCGCGCGGCGAGCGCGGCGGCCACCAGGGGCGCGACATCCGGATCGGCGCAGGAGCGCATCGCCTCGGCCTGCCGCCCCGTCCGCTCCGCCACGGTCTCGAACCGGTGCGAGGCGGGCGGCGGCACCCACAGCCGCCGCAACGTCCCCGCCGCCTCCAGCATGGACTTGGCCTCGGGCAGCGACCGCACGGACACGTCCCGCTGCAACCGCTCGACGAGCAGCGCGCCGTCGCCCGCGGCCTCCGCCACGTCGTCCAACAACCGCGCGGCCCCAAGCCCGCCCCAGTGCGCCAGCGCAGCCCGCTCGCTGTCCGGCCGCGACCGCGGCGGCACCAGCTTGAGCACCGCGGGCGTGCCCTCCCGGGTCCGTACGAGCACGACGAGGCTGCTGCGCCCCCCGGGCACCTGCACCCGCTCGACGGTCAGCTCCCAGCGCGCCACGGCCTCCTGGGCCAGCTCGGGCAGTCGGTGGAGCCAGTCGTCGGTGGCGGCGTCGCGCGGCGTCTCGCCGAGCGCACGGACGAGGCGCGGCGGCGGTTCGAAAGCCATGCGCGAGGTGTTCCCTTCCCGTCCGCCCGAAGACGTCCGTGTCCCAACTGCCCGAAGGCATACGTACGTGGTGGCGCGGTCAGTCCCGCGGCGCCCCGACCTCCGAGCCGCCACCGGCCCGATCGGAACCAGCAGGCCCACCGGATCCGCACGGCCGCAAGCCGATCAGCCCCACCGGGCCCACCGCCCACCGGGCCCAGCCGGACCCCGGTGGACCGGCCAGACCGGCTAGACCAGCCGGACCTGTCAGACCATCCGGACCCGCCGGACCAGTCAGGCCATCCGGACCCGCCGGACCTGTCAGACCCGCCGGACCAGTCAGACCCGTCAGACCGGCCAGGCCCGTCAGACCATCCGGACCAGCCGGACCCGCCGGACCTGTCAGACCCGCCGGACCGGCCAGGCCCGTCAGACCCTTCAGACCCGCCGGACCCGTCAGACCCTTCAGACCCGCCGGACCCGTCAGACCGGCCAGGCCCGCCAGATCGGCCGGACCCACCAGCCCATCCGGACCAGCCGGACCTAGCCACCCGACCCGCCAGACCCACCCGACCGCTCCGAGAGCCCAGGGAAGGCTACGCTCCCGCCGCGCCACCGCGCCGCCCGCACCGCCGCCTCCCGCAGCGACTCGGCCGCCGCCGACCGCCGCGCCCCGCCGGCCGCCCGCACCAGGTCGGAGTAGACCCCGGCGACCCGCTCCTCCAGCTCCGCCGCGAGTCGCACGGCCGCCGCCGAGTCCGGCACCGGGAACGGCAGCGCGTACGCGGCCGCCGAAGGCTCCGGCTCGCCGTCCAGCTCGCGCACCGCGCGCCGCAGCTCGTCCCGGCGCGCGCGATGCGCGTCGTACGCCGTGCGGGCCTCGTCCCGGCGCGCGTCGCCGACCCGGCCGCCCACCACCCCGTAGCCGTACACGGCCGCGTGCTCGGCCCGCAGCGCCGCCTGCAGCGCCTTCAGCTCGTCCTTCGTCCCGCTCTTCGCGTCGTCGTCCGACGCGCCTGAGCGTGCGTCGGACAGGGCCGCACCCGCGTCGGTCCGTGCGCTCACTGTGCTCACTTCTCGTCCTCCGTCAGCAGGTAGGCGTGCGCGGCGCCCGCCGCCGCGACCGACGCGAGCAGCCGGGCGAGTTCGGCGGGAGCGTCGAGGAGCTCCTTGCCGCGCCGCCCGGCCAGCTCCCGTTCGGCAGCGGCCAGGAACCGCAGGGCGTCCTTGGGGGAGTCCGGGACGGAGACCGGGGCGGGGGAGCCCGCAGGGGATTTCGCCGGCGTGGGCGTCGCCGTCGCGCGGCCTTCGGCGAACGCCTTCTCGTGCCGCGCCACCTCCGCCCGCAGCGGCCGCAGCCGCTCGGCGAGCGGGGCGTGGGCCGCGAGCACGGCGTCGTACCGCCGCAGCAGCCCGGCGCTGTCCCGCGCCGCACGCGCGCGCAGCTTCTCGGCGGCGGCGGACGGGCGGCCGTCGCCGCTGTCGCCGGAGCCGGAGCACCCGGCGAGCAGCGTGGTGCCGGCCGCGCCGGCGGCCCCGGTCAGCAGGCTCCTTCGGCGCGGCCCCGGACGGGACCACGAAGGCGTGGGATACGACGGCACGGCAGACGTCCTCGGAAAGGTTGGCCGCGAGGGCACGAAGGGCGGGGGCGGGGGAAGGAGCGAGGGGGCGGTGCGAGAGGGAGGGCGGGGCCTCGGACGGCGGGCGGGGGTGGGCGCGGGCCCGGTGATCACCGTACCTGCGCCCTGTCCTCGTACGCGCGATCGGCTCGTACCCCGAGCGCGCCCGGCGTACGGAGGGTCCGGCGGTGGACGGCAACACCCTCCCGGACCGGATACCCTTTGACCTGACACGCGACGATCCCACAACAGCACACGCGGCCGAGGAGTCACCCGGATGAGCACCACCCAGAGCGAGAGGCTGCGGCATCTACTGGAACCGCTCGTCAGCTCCCAGGACCTGGATCTCGAAGAGATCGAAGTGGCCTCGGTCGGACGCAAGCGAGTGCTGCGAGTCGTCATCGACTCCGAGGACGGCGTGGACCTCGACACGATCGCGGAAGTGAGCCGTCTGCTCTCCGTGAAGCTCGACGAGAGCGACGCCATGGGCGAGGGGGAGTACGACCTGGAGGTCGGTTCCCCCGGCGCCGAGCGCGCCCTGACCGAGCGCCGCCACTATCTGCGCGCCGTGGACCGCCTGGTGAAGTTCCAGCTGACGGAGGGCGGCGAGCTCGTCGCCCGCATCCTCAAGGTGGACGACGAGGGCCTCGACCTCGAGGTGCCCGGCGTGAAGGGCCGCAAGCCCACGTCCCGCCGCATCGCCTTCGCCGAGATCGACAAGGCGCGCGTGCAGGTCGAGTTCAACCGCAAGGACAAGAAGGACATGACGGAAGAGGAGGAGGCGTAGCCGTGGACATCGACATGAGTGCCCTGCGGGGTCTGGTACGGGAGAAGGAGATCTCCTTCGACCTGCTGGTCGAGGCGATCGAGTCGGCCCTCCTCATCGCCTACCACCGCACGGAGGGAAGCTTCCGGCGCGCCCGCGTGAAGCTGGACCGGGAAACCGGCCATGTGACGGTGTGGGCGACGGAGGACCCGGCGGACCTCGAAGAGGGCCAGGAGGCCAAGGACTTCGACGACACCCCGTCCGACTTCGGCCGCATCGCCGCCACCACCGCCAAGCAGGTCATCCTGCAGCGGCTGCGCGACGCCGAGGACGACGCGACCCTCGGCGAGTACGCGGGCCGCGAGGGCGACATCGTCACCGGTGTCGTCCAGCAGGGCCGCGACCCGAAGAACGTCCTCGTCGACATCGGCAAGCTCGAGGCCATCCTGCCGGTGCAGGAGCAGGTGCCGGGCGAGGAGTACCCGCACGGCATGCGCCTGCGCAGCTACGTGGTGCGGGTCGCCAAGGGCGTGCGCGGCCCGTCCGTGACGCTCTCGCGCACCCACCCGAACCTGGTGAAGAAGCTGTTCGCCCTCGAGGTCCCGGAGATCGCCGACGGGTCCGTGGAGATCGCCGCCATCGCGCGCGAGGCCGGGCACCGCACCAAGATCGCGGTCCGCTCGACCCGCTCCGGGCTCAACGCCAAGGGCGCCTGCATCGGCCCCATGGGCAGCCGCGTGCGCAATGTCATGGGCGAGCTCAACGGCGAGAAGATCGACATCGTGGACTGGTCCGAGGACCCGGGCGAGATGGTGGCGCACGCGCTGTCCCCGGCCCGCGTCAGCAAGGTCGAGATCGTCGACTTGGCCGGCCGCTCCGCCCGCGTGACCGTGCCGGACTACCAGCTCTCGCTGGCGATCGGCAAGGAGGGCCAGAACGCCCGCCTCGCGGCCCGGCTGACCGGCTGGCGCATCGACATCCGGCCGGACACCGAGGAGTCCGCGGAGTAGGACCGGCCGGAGTAGCCCGGGCGCTCCGGGGGTAGTCCGGACTGGGCTTCGCGGCCCGGTCTCGTACTGATCAAGACAACAACCGTTCGATTTTTGCCCCAAAGGGGTGAGGTCGGTGCGGGGAGGTAGACTTAAGCGTGTCTGGCCGGACGCATGCCCGCGCATGCCCTGAGCGCACGTGTGTGGGGTGCCGGGAGCGAGCGGCCAAGAGTGAGCTGCTGCGCATCGTGGCGGTCGAGGGCGAATGCGTCCCCGACCCAAGCGGTACGCTGCCCGGCCGGGGTGCGTATGTACACCCCGCCCTGGTCTGTATCGACCTGGCGCTCCGTCGCCGGGCGTTCCCCCGGGCCCTTCGGGTCCAGGGACCGCTCGACACCGCGGAACTGCGCGGGAATGTCGAGACAGCCGAGACCGTTGCCCAGCAGGCAACACCGTAGAAAGTGCCGCACGGAACCCCATGCGGCCCTGGTACCCCGCGAGTTGGAAGTAGGTCGAGATTGCGATGAGCACTCGATGAGCACGCGATGAGTACGCCCATGAAGTAGCGACGGTCCGGCGTAACCCGGACCTAAAAGGAGCGAAGTGGCTAAGGTCCGGGTATACGAACTCGCCAAGGAGTTCGGCGTAGAGAGCAAGGTCGTCATGGCCAAGCTCCAAGAACTCGGTGAATTCGTACGTTCGGCGTCCTCGACCATCGAGGCGCCCGTTGTACGCAAACTGACTGACGCATTGAATCAGGGCGGTGGCAACGGCAAGTCCGGCGCCGCCAAGCCCGGCGCGCCGCGCAAGCAGGCCGCCCCCAAGCCGGCGACGCCGGCGTCCCCCTCTCCCGCGCAGGCCGCGCGTCCGGCTGCCCCGAAGCCGCCGGCGCCCAAGCCCGCCGTGGCCGAGCAGCCCGCGGCCCCGTCGGCACCGGCCGCCCCGGCCGCGCCGGGTCCCCGTCCGGGCCCGAAGCCGCCGGCGCCCAAGCCGGCCCCGGCTTCTCCGGCTCCGGCCGCCCCGGAGTTCACCGCTCCGCCGGCCGCTCCGGCTGCTCCGGTCGCTCCCGCGGCCGCGCAGGCCTCGCGCCCCGGTGCCCGTCCGGGCCCGGCCGCGCCGAAGCCCGCGGGCCGTCCGGCCCCCGGCCAGGGTGGCCAGGGCCGTGGTGACCGCCCCGAGCGCGGTGACCGCGGCGACCGCGGTGACCGTCAGGGTGCTCCGCGCCCCGGCGGCCAGGGTGGCGCTCCGCGTCCGGGCGGCCGTCCGGCCGGCCCGCGTCCGGGCAACAACCCCTTCACCTCTGGTGGCTCCACCGGCATGGCGCGCCCGCAGGCGCCCCGTCCGGGCGGCGCCCCGCGTCCCGGTGGCGCTCCCGGCGCTCCCCGTCCGCAGGGCGGTCAGGGCGGCGGCCAGGGTGCTCCCCGTCCGCAGGGTCAGGGCGGCGCTCGTCCGTCCCCGGGCGGCATGCCGCGCCCGCAGGCGCCTCGTGCTGCCGGCGGCCCTGGCGGTGCCCCCGGCGGCAACCGTCCGAACCCGGGCATGATGCCGCAGCGTCCCGCCGCGGGTCCGCGTCCCGGTGGTGGCCCCGGCGGTGGCCGTGGTCCCGGTGGCGGCGGTCGTCCCGGCGGTGGCGGCGGTGGCGGCGGTGCCCGTCCCGGCTTCGCCGGTCGTCCCGGTGGTCCGGGCGGTGGCGGCGGTGGGTTCGCCGGCCGTCCCGGTGGTCCGGGCGGTGGCGGCGGCGGTGCCGGTCGTCCCGGTGGTGGCGGCGGCTTCGGCGGTCGTCCCGGCTTCGGTGGCCGTCCGGGTGGTCCCGGTGGCCGCGGTGGCACGCAGGGCGCCTTCGGCCGTCCCGGCGGTCCCGCGCGTCGCGGTCGCAAGTCGAAGCGGCAGAGGCGCCAGGAGTACGAGGCCATGCAGGCCCCGTCGGTCGGCGGCGTGATGCTGCCTCGCGGCAACGGCGAGACCGTTCGCCTGTCGCGCGGTGCCTCCCTCACCGACTTCGCCGAGAAGATCAACGCCAACCCGGCGTCGCTCGTCGCGGTGATGATGAACCTCGGCGAGATGGTCACGGCCACGCAGTCCGTCTCCGACGAGACGCTGCACCTCCTCGGCGGCGAGATGAACTACGTCGTTCAGATCGTCAGCCCCGAGGAGGAGGACCGCGAGCTGCTCGAGTCGTTCTCCATCGAGTTCGGCGAGGACGAGGGCGGCGAAGAGGCGCTCATGTCCCGTCCGCCGGTCGTGACCGTCATGGGTCACGTCGATCACGGAAAGACCCGACTGCTCGACGCCATCCGCAAGACGAACGTCGTCGCGGGTGAAGCGGGCGGTATTACGCAGCACATCGGTGCGTACCAGGTCGCGACCGAGGTCAATGGCGAAGAGCGTCCGATCACCTTCATCGACACCCCCGGTCACGAGGCGTTCACCGCCATGCGTGCCCGTGGTGCGAAGTCCACCGACATCGCGATCCTCGTGGTCGCGGCCAACGACGGTGTGATGCCGCAGACGATCGAAGCGCTGAACCACGCCAAGGCGGCCGACGTGCCGATCGTGGTCGCGGTCAACAAGATCGACGTCGAGGGTGCCGACCCGACCAAGGTGCGCGGTCAGCTCACCGAGTTCGGTCTGGTGGCCGAGGAGTACGGCGGCGACACCATGTTCGTCGACATCTCCGCCCGCCAGGGCCTCAACATCGAGCAGCTGCTCGAGGCCGTCGTCCTCACCGCCGACGCCTCGCTCGACCTGCGGGCCAACCCGGAGCAGGACGCGCAGGGCATCGCGATCGAGGCCCACCTGGACAAGGGCCGCGGCGCCGTCGCGACCGTCCTGGTCCAGCGCGGCACGCTGCGCGTCGGTGACACGATGGTCGCCGGCGACGCGTACGGCCGAGTCCGCGCGATGCTCGACGACAAGGGCGAGAACGTGGAAGAGGCGGGTCCCTCGACTCCGGTCCTCGTCCTCGGTCTCACCAACGTCCCGGGCGCGGGCGACAACTTCCTGGTGGTCGACGAGGACCGTACGGCCCGTCAGATCGCCGAGAAGCGTGCCGCCCGTGAGCGCAACGCCGCGTTCGCCAAGCGCGTGCGCCGTGTCTCGCTCGAGGACCTGGACAAGGTGCTCAAGGCCGGCGAGATCCAGCAGCTCAACCTCATCATCAAGGGCGACGCGTCCGGTGCGGTCGAGGCTCTCGAGTCCTCGCTGCTCCAGCTCGACGTCGGCGAAGAGGTCGACATCCGCGTCCTGCACCGCGGTGTGGGTGCGGTCACCGAGTCGGACATCGACCTGGCCATGGGCTCCGACGCCATCGTCATCGGCTACAACGTCCGCGCGGCCGGCCGTGCCGCGCAGATGGCGGAGCGCGAGGGCGTCGACGTCCGCTACTACTCGGTGATCTACCAGGCCATCGAGGAGATCGAGGCGGCCCTCAAGGGCATGCTCAAGCCGGAGTACGAAGAGGTCGAGCTCGGCACGGCGGAGATCCGCGAGGTCTTCCGCTCGTCCAAGCTGGGCAACATCGCGGGTGTTCTCATCCGCTCCGGCGAGGTCAAGCGCAACACCAAGGCCCGGCTCCTGCGCGATGGCAAGGTCATCGCGGAGGACCTCAACATCCAGGGTCTGCGCCGCTTCAAGGACGACGTCACCGAGATCCGCGAAGGGTTCGAGGGCGGTATCAACCTCGGCAACTTCAACGACATCAAGGTCGACGACGTCATCGCGACGTACGAGATGCGGGAGAAGCCGCGGGCTTAGCGTGAACGGTCGGGGGCCGCCCGGGGTTTCCCCTGGGCGGCCCCCGACCCTGTTTAGGGGGCTGCGCCCCTTGCCCCCGCTTTTTCGGCGCTCCGCGCCTCGTCCTCAAACGCCGGACGGGCTATCCATCCAGCCCCTCCGGCGTTTGAGGAGCGGGGTCTGGGGCGGAGCCCCAGGTACGGGACGGGTAGGGGCGGCGGGGGCGAAAACTCCGTCGAGCGGAACCGGTCGCGCGTTGTACGGTTCTGGTGACCCTGCCAACCACGTGCGGGGCGCGATCCCGGACCGGCGGGACATCCGGCACACACATGTATGTGGGGACTCTGTCCTTCGACCTGCTCCTCGGCGACGTACATTCGCTGAAGGAGAAACGCTCCCTCGTCCGCCCGATCGTGGCGGAACTCCAGCGGAAGTACGCGGTGAGCGCGGCGGAGGTCGGCCACCAGGACCTGCACCGCAGGAGCGAGATCGGCCTGGCGCTGGTCTCCGGGGACGCGGGGCACATCACGGACGTACTGGACCGGTGCGAACGGCTCGTCGCCGCCCGGCCCGAGGTGGAGCTGCTGTCGGTACGGCGGCGCCTCCACGGTGACGACGACGATTGAACGACCTGAACGACCAGCGACGAGCACAGCACAGAAGGAGACGGAGCAGTGGCCGACAACGCGCGGGCGAAGAGGCTGGCGGACCTCATCCGAGAGGTGGTGGCCCAGAAGCTGCAGCGCGGGATCAAGGACCCGCGGCTCGGCACACATGTCACCATCACGGACACCCGGGTCACGGGTGACCTGCGGGAGGCGACCGTCTTCTACACGGTCTACGGGGACGACGAGGACCGCGCGGCCGCGGCCGCGGGCCTGGAGAGCGCCAAGGGCGTCCTCCGGTCGGCGGTCGGCCAGGCCGCGGGCGTGAAGTTCACGCCGACCCTGACCTTCGTGGCGGACGCCCTCCCGGACAACGCCAAGGCCATCGAGGACCTCCTCGACCGGGCCAGGGCCTCCGACGCCAAGGTGCGGGAGGTCTCCGCGGGCGCCGAGTTCGCGGGCGGCGCGGACCCGTACCGCAAGCCGGACGAGGACGACGACACCGAGACGGGCGACGGCGCCACCGGTGCCGCGGCCGACAAGGACGGCGACGCCTCGTAATGACCAAGCGCAGTACTGGAACGACGCCGGACGGACTTGTCATCGTCGACAAGCCGTCCGGCTTCACTTCGCACGACGTGGTCGCCAAGATGCGGGGCATCGCCAGGACCCGCCGCGTCGGCCACGCGGGCACCCTCGACCCGATGGCGACGGGCGTCCTCGTCCTCGGCGTCGAGCGCGCCACGAAGCTGCTCGGCCACCTGGCACTCACCGAGAAGGAGTATCTCGGCACGATCCGCCTCGGCCAGTCCACCCTCACGGACGACGCCGAGGGCGAGATCACGGCGTCCGCGGACGCCTCCGGCGTCAAGCGCGACGCCATCGACGCGGGCATCGCCGAGCTGTCCGGCGCGATCATGCAGGTCCCGTCGAAGGTCAGCGCCATCAAGATCGACGGCAAGCGGTCGTACGCGCGGGCGCGCAAGGGCGAGGACTTCGAGATCCCCGCCCGCCCGGTGACGGTCTCGTCCTTCCAGGTGTACGACATCCGGGACGCGGTCGCCGAGGACGGCACCCCCGTCCTCGACCTGGTCGTGTCCGTCGTCTGCTCCTCGGGCACGTACATCCGCGCCCTTGCCCGTGACCTCGGCGCCGGACTCGGCGTCGGCGGCCACCTCACGGCGCTGCGCCGCACCCGCGTCGGGCCCTACAAGCTGGACGCCGCGAAGACCCTCGACCAGCTCCAGGAGGAGCTGACGGTGATGCCGGTCGCCGACGCGGCCACCGCGGCGTTCCCGCGCTGGGACGTCGACGAGCGGCGGGCGCGGCTGCTCGCCAATGGCGTGCGGATCGAGATGCCGGACGAGTACACGGGCGCCGGGCCCGTCGCCGTCTTCGGGCCCGGGGGCGAATTCCTGGTCCTGGCCGAGGAGTTGAAGGGCAAGGCCAAGAGCCTCGCCGTGTTCTCCTGAGGGTTCTTCGTCCGGCTTCTGAGGGCTCTTCGCCCGACGGGGCTCGTTCGACGGCCTCTTCGTCCGGCGGCCTCATTGTTGTGGAGCGGCGCACGATGTCCGCCGCTCCACAGTCCCCCCTGCGGTGCCCCCACATGAAGGTGTATCCACCGCCACCCGCCGTTTCACCCCTACGGGCAGGCGCTCGGAGTGAACCGAGGGAGCGGAAGGGGGCGCGTTCGGCTCGCGTTCTGTCCTGCTGATCATCTCCGGCCTACGGTCGAACTACGGGGTGCGGCTGGGAGGTTCGAGCATGGCGGGACGGGGCCCGCGGGCACGGGGCGGCGGGGAACGGGCCCGGGGCAGGAGTGACCGGAGCGACCGAGGTGACGACCGGAGTGTCCGCCCGGGTGCTTCCCGGAGCGACCTGGGTGCTTCCCGGAGCGAGTGGACGGTGGGCCGGGACGCGTGGCGGGAGCCCGAGCGGTCCCTGGTGCGGATCTGCGATCTGGCGGGCCGCCCGCGCGGCCACGGCTTCGCCGCCGACGACCACGGCACCGTGATCACCAGCCACGAGGCGGTCGACGGCCTCGCCCGCATAGTGCTGCACGCGCCGGGCGAGCGCACCTGCGTCGTCACCGACGAGGCCGTCACCGCGCTGCCGGAGCACGACCTCGCCCTCGTCCGCACCGAAGGCCTCGGCCTGCGCCCGCTGCCCGTGGCCGGGCGCGACACGGTTGCCGTGGGTTCGTACGTACGTATCGCAGCGGGCGGCTGGCGGCAGGCCCGGGTGCTCGACTCGGCCGCCGTGACGTACACCGCGACGGACCGCTTCCACCTCCTCGACGCCGCCATGGAGCTGGCCATCGGCACCGACGGCGCGGACGCGCTGCGGCTCGGCGGTGGCGCGGCGGGCGGGCCCGTCGTCGACGCCGCGTCCGGCGCCGTCCTCGCCGTCCTGGCCACCGCCCTGGAGGCCTCGCACCGCGCCGCCGGGTTCGCCGTGCCACTGCGGGCCGCGGCCGCCGCCGACCCCGGCGGGCCGCTCGCCGTCCTCCTCGCCCGCAACGCGGCCACCGTGCCCGGCTACGGCCGCGATCTGAACCTGGCGGGCGCGCTGCACCTCACGGCCACCTCCGTCGGCTCCGACGGGCCACGCCCGACCCGGCCCGAACCCGTCGAACGGCCCGACACGGAACGGGAGTTCGCGCACTTCACCGCCGCCGGACCCGCCCGTGTGCTCGGCCTCGTCGGCGACCCCGGCACCGGCCGCACCACGGAACTCGCCGCGCTCGCCGGACGCCGCGCCCGGGGCGCCGAACCCGCACCCACCCTGTGGCTGCGCGGCGCAGACCTGCGGGACGAGGACACCTCCGTGGCCGACGCGGTGGGCCGCGCCCTGGAGCGGGCCGGACGCATCCTCGCCGCGTCGGACGCGGTGGCCGGCGGCGACGACGGGCTCGGGGACATCTCGGCGGGCCGCGTCGCCCGACTCGTACGGGACGCGGGGCGGCCGCTGCTGCTCCTGCTCGACGGCCCCGAGGAGATGCCGCCCGTGCTCGCGCACCGCCTCGCGGAGTGGAGCGCCGGTACGTCCGGCTGGCTGCGGGACACCGGGACGCGGCTGGTCGTGGCCTGCCGCGCGGAGTACTGGGAGCAGGCCGGGGCCCACTTCCCCGGGGACCTGCTGCACACCCCCGGGCTCGGCGAGCGCCCCGACGACTGCGTACGCGCGCGGCTGCCCGGCTGCCTCCGCCTCGACGAACTGCCCGAGGCGCAGGCCCGCCGGGCGCGGGAGCGGTTCGGCATCGCGGACGACGCCCTTTCCGTCACCGACGCCCGCCATCCGCTGACGCTGCGGCTGCTCTCGGAGGTGGCCGCCGCCCTGCCGGACGAGCCCGCCGGGCAGCCCACCCGCGAGGACGTCTTCGCGGCCTACCTCGACCTGCTCGCCCTGCGCGTCGCCGTCCGCCTCGCCGCCGACAGCGGGCTGCGGGGAGCCGCGGTGCGGCGACTCGCGGCGAAGGTGTCCGGGCAGGTGCACGAGGCGGCCCGGCGCTGTCTGGGCCCCGGCCAGGGACAGCTCGACCGGGCCTCCTTCGAGGCGGTGTTCCCGTGGGGCGCCCTGCCGGGCAAGGGCTTCGACACCTGCACGGGCTGGGCCTCCGCCGTCCTCACCGAAGGCCTCCTCGTCCCCGCAGGCACCGGCTACCGCTTCGCCCACGAGGAACTGGCCGACTGGATCCAGGGCCTCCACCTGGACGTGGACGGCGCGCTGACGTCGCTGGTCCTGCGGTACGCGGAGCCGGGCGCGGCGTCGCCCGCGGTGCGGTCCTTGCCGGTGCCACGCCACCGGGTCGGGCCGGTGCTGCAGGCGCTGTTGCAGCTGGAGCGGCAGCGGGGGGCCGGTGAACTGGCGGGGAGGTTGGGGGAGTTGGTGGGGGCGTTGGAGGTGCTGGGTGGGGCGGGTGGCATCGCCGGGGGTGCCGGGGTGGGGCTGGACGGTGCTGGTGGTGTTTCCGGGGGTGCCGGGGCGGGGCTGGACGGGGAGGAGGTGGCTGGCCGGTCGGAGGGTGTTGGGGTGAGGTCGGATGGGGTGGGTGGTCAGTTGGAGGGGGCCAGGGTGCGGTCGGGTGAGGGAGGCGGTCGGTCGGAGGGGGACAGGGTGCGGCCGGGTGAGGTGCGCGGTCGGGCCGGGGGTGCCGAGGTGTGGTCGGGGGAGGCAAGCGGTCGTTCCGAGGGGCCCAGGGTGCAGTCGGGCGAGGCGGGTGGTCGGTCGGAGGGGGGCAGGGCTTGGTCGGGGGACGTGGGCGGTTGGGCTGAGGGTGCCGACGTGCGGTCCGGTGAGGCGGGTGGTCGGTCGGACGGTGACAGGGCGCGGGCGGGCGAGGCCGGTGGTCGGGGTGAGGGGGGCGGGGGCCGGGCCGGGGAGTTCGGGGACGCGTGGTGGTGGGCGCGGCATCTGTTGCGGGAGGTGCTGCTTCGGGTGCGGGATGCCACTCCGTACGTCAACGTGCTGCAACAGGTCGCCGCGCAGCGGCAGTTCGGGCCCGAGTTCTGGCTGGCGCTGCGGCTGCCGGAAGCCGCGCGGTTCGAGCTGCTGCGGGCCGTCGTGGTGCACGACGGCCCGCCCGGCACCGGGCGCCGCTGCCTGGACGCCGTGGCGGAGCGCCTCGCCGCCGACCCCGCCGCCGTACAGCACCACCTCACCCGCTGGTTCGCCGACGAGAGGCCGCTGCGCGCCGCCCCCGAGGCGACCGTCGCCTCCGCCGCCCAGGCGCTCCTGCACACCCACAGGCACCGCGCCGTCGACGACCTCACCGAAGCCCTCGTCGACTGCGCGCACCCGCGCGCCGACGAACTGCTCGGCGCGCTCGCCGAGGACGAGCCGTCCGCGCTCTGCCGCGCCGTCGACCGCTGGGCCCACGACGCCCGCCCCGCCCGCCGCGTCGCCGCCGCCGCACACGCCCCGCGCGCCGCCCGGCACGCCACCGGCGACGCCGACCGCGAACTCCTGCGGTACGCCGCCGAGACCCTCCTCGCCCGCCCCGCCGACGACGCCCTGCACGGCAACGCCCTCGCCCTCCTCGTACGCGACCCCCGCACCCGAGCCCGCCACCTGACCCGCGCCCTCGAACACTTCGCCGCAGGAGACCCCGGCCTCCCGGCCAGCGCCCTCGCCGCCGCCCTGACCACCCACCCCGAGACGGTGCTCGCCGCCTTCCGCTCCCGTGTGCGCACGCGCAGCACCGGCACCGCCGAGGTCCTGCGCGGCCTCGCCGAGGTGCCCTCGCCCGACCTCGCGCGGCGCGTCGCGGAGCTCGTACAGGAGCGGGTAGAGCAGTGCCCGCGCGCCGCGGCCGACGCGGCGGCGTACACGGATCTGCGCCTCGAACAGGGTCCTGCCGTGCGCGCCGAGCTGTTCCCGCTGGTCGCGGGGCTGCTGCGGAGCCGCAGCGTGGACGTGCGGGCCGCGCTCGCGCCCGTGCTCGCCGCGCCCGGCACGCCCGTGTCGCGGCCGCTGCGGACCGAGCTGCTCGACCTGATGCTCGCGGCCGAGCGGGAGCCCGCCGTCTTCGAGGCCGTGCTGCGCGCCGTCGGTGGCCGGGGCGGCGGCGCCGAGCGCGACCGCGACCTTGTGCGCCGCACCGCGCTGCTGCTCGGCCGCACCCCGGAGGGCGCGGCGTGCTTCGACCGCACCCTGGTCGACCTGGCGCGGCGCGTGCCCGGCTTCGCCGCGCGTCTCACGGGCTGGCTCACCGACGTCCCGCAGGACTGGGCCGCGCTCGTCGGGCCGAGCGCCCGCCGCACCATCGAGCAGCTCACGGGGGCGGTGCCCGTGTCGGCGTGAGCTCCGCCACCCCGGCCGATGCGGGCGACAAACTGTCGGCATGGCAGTCTTAGACCTGCGCAATCGGCAACGGAACGTACAGACGTACGGGCGTACGGATACATACACGGGTTCGGCGAGGAGCGAAGACAGTGCAGCGCTGGCGTGGCTTGGAGGACATCCCCCAGGACTGGGGGCGCAGCGTCGTCACCATTGGTTCCTACGACGGCGTGCACCGCGGTCACCAGCTCATCATCGGCCGCGCGGTGGCTCGCGCCCGTGAGCTGGGCGTGCCCGCCGTGGTCGTCACCTTCGACCCGCACCCGAGCGAGGTCGTGCGGCCCGGCAGCCACCCGCCGCTGCTCGCCCCGCACCACCGGCGCGCCGAGCTGATGGCGGACCTCGGCGTGGACGCCGTCCTCATCCTGCCCTTCACCACCGAGTTCTCGAAGCTGTCCCCCGCCGACTTCGTGGTCAAGGTCCTCGTCGACAAGCTGCACGCCAAGGCCGTCGTCGAGGGCCCCAACTTCCGCTTCGGGCACCGCGCCGCGGGCAACGTCGAGGTCCTCGCCGACCTCGGCCGGACCTACGACTACGAGGTCGAGGTCATCGACCTGTACGTGAGCGGCACGGCGGGCGGCGGTCAGCCCTTCTCGTCCACGCTCACCCGCCGCCTCGTCGCCGAGGGCGACGTCGCGGGCGCCAACGAGATCCTGGGCCGCCCGCACCGCGTGGAGGGCGTCGTCGTCCGCGGCGCCCAGCGCGGCCGCGAGCTGGGCTTCCCCACGGCCAACGTGGAGACCCTGCCGCACACCGCGATCCCCGCCGACGGCGTCTACGCGGGCTGGCTGCACGCCGACGGCGAGGCGATGCCCGCGGCCATCTCGGTGGGCACCAACCCCACGTTCGACGGCACCGAGCGCACCGTCGAGGCGTACGCGATCGACCGCGTCGGCCTCGACCTGTACGGCCTGCACGTCGCCGTGGACTTCCTCGCCTACGTGCGCGGCATGGCGAAGTTCGACTCGATCGACGAGCTGCTTGTCGCGATGGCGGACGATGTGAAGAAGTCACGGGACTTGGTCGAGGCGGCCGACAGCCGGTGATTTCGAGCCCGTCGAGGGGGCCCCTCCCTGCTCTTTAAGAGCTTGGGGGAGTTTGAGGACGAGCCCGAAGGGCGATCTGCGGCGCGCCGACTGCAAGGTCAACCCCGAACGGCCGCCCAGTGGCACGCGACCTGTGTTCCTCCTGCACCGGAAAGCACAGGCAAGTCCTTCGTACGGCAGTCGCTCGCCACCCCGGCCCGCTCCGCCTCACCCCCGGCGAGGATCTGACACCGCGCGTGGAACCGGCACCCGCCCGGCACCCGTGACGGGTCCGGCGGCTCGCCCGTGAGCACCACGGGCTCCCCCTCCGCCTCCGGCAGCACGGACAACAGCGCCTGGGTGTACGGATGCTGAGGCGCCGTCAGAACGTCCTCGACCGCCCCGGTCTCCACGATGCGGCCCAGGTACATCACCGCGACGCGGTCCGCGATGTTCCAGGCGAGCCCCAGGTCATGGGTCACCACGAGCGCGGACAGGCCGAGTTCCTCCCGCAGTCGCAGCAGCAGCGCGAGGATCTCGCCGCGCACGGACGCGTCCAGGGAGGCCACCGGCTCGTCGGCGACGATCAGCTCCGGCTCCAGGACCAACGCGCCCGCGATGACGACCCGTTGGCGCTGTCCGCCGGACAACTCGTGCGGGTAGCGCAGGAAGAACCGCTCCGGCGGCCGCAGCCCGGCCCGGGACAGCGCGTCGCCGACGGCCGCCCGCTCGTCACCCCCGTACCCATGGATGCGCAGCCCCTCGGCCACGGCCTCGTACACCGTGTGCCGCGGGTTGAGCGAGCCGCTCGGGTCCTGGAGGACGAGCTGGACGCGCTTGCGGTAGGCCTTCAGGGCGCGGCTGCGGTAGTCCAGCGGCTTGCCGTCGAAGGTGACCCGGCCGGAGGTGGGAGGGACGAGGCCGAGCAGGGAGCGCGCGAGCGTCGTCTTGCCGCAGCCGGACTCGCCGACGAGCGCGACGATCTCGCCGCGCCGGATGTCGAGGTCCACGCCGTCCACCGCGCGCGCCGGGTCGGCGCCCCGGCGCCCGGGAAAGGCGATGTGCAGGTCGGAGGCCGTGAGCAGCGGCGCGGACCGCTCCGGCGGCGAGGCCGGTTCGAGGGTCGTCTCGGTGGTCATGCGCTTCTCCTCGGGGCCGGGGGAGCGGGTCGGCGGATCACGGTGTACGCCGGGTGGTGCGCGGCGCGGGACGGGCGCCGGAGGGCGTACGCGGGGCACGCCGAGGCGGCGCGCGCGGCCGTACAGAGGGCGGCCGTACGCGGCCGGGTGCCCGTCACGACGCGCCCTCCACCGCGGGGGCCACCGGCGCCCCCACATGCACGCACGCCGCACTGTGCCCCGCCCCCGCCGCGCGCAGCGCCTGGTCCTCCGTCGCGCAGACGTCGAGGACCACCGGACAGCGGGGGTGGAACGTACAGCCGGACGGCAGCGCCGAGGGGTCCGGCGGATCCCCGGGAAGCCCGCGCGGCGCGAACCGCGACGACGGGTCCCCGATGCGCGGGAACGCGGCCGACAGCGCCTTGCCGTACGGGTGCCGCGCCCGCTCGTACACGTCCTCGGCAGGCCCCTCCTCGACGACCCGGCCCGCGTACATCACCGCGAGCCGGTCGCAGGTGTCGGACAGGACCGCGAGGTCGTGGCTGATCATGATGAGGCCCAGGTCCTGCTCGGCCACGAGCTGTTCGATGAGGCGCAGGATCTGCGCCTGGATCATGACGTCGAGTGCGGTCGTCGGCTCGTCGGCGATGATCAGGCGCGGATCGCAGGCCAGCGCCATCGCGATCATCACGCGCTGGCGCTGCCCGCCGGACAGCTCGTGCGGGTAGGCGTCCGCGCGTGCGCCCGGAAGCCCCACGTGTTCGAGCAGCTCGCGCGCCTTCTTCTTGGCGCCCGCGGGGGTCGCCTTCTTGTGCAGCAGGATGGGCTCGGCGATCTGGTCGCCGATGCGGTGCACCGCGTTCAGGGAGTGCATCGCGCCCTGGAACACGATGGACGCGCCCGCCCAGCGCACCGCGCGCACCCGCCCCCACTTCATGGCGAGCACGTCCTCGCCGTCGAGCAGGATCTCGCCGGTCACCTTCGTCCCCGCGGGCAGCAGCCGCAGCAGCGCCAGGGCCAGCGTGGACTTGCCGCAGCCCGACTCGCCGGCCACGCCGAGCTTCTGCCCGGCGTCCACGGCGAGGTCGACACCGCGGACGGCGGCGGCCCCGGACGCGTACGTCACATGGAGATTGCGTACGTCGAGCAGGCGCCCCGCGGCCCGGGGTGCGGTGTCGGTGGTCACGGTCGTCTCGGTGGTCAACGGGACACTCCCAGCCTGGGGTTGAGCACGGACTCCACGGCCCGCCCGCACAGCGTGAACGCGAGCGCGACCACGGCGATCGCGATGCCGGGCGGCGCCAGGTACCACCAGTCGCCCGCGCTGACCGCGCCCGCCTCGCGCGCGTCCTGGAGCAGGCCGCCCCACGACACGACCGTCGGGTCGCCGAGCCCGAGGAAGGCCAGCGTCGCCTCGGTGAGGATCGCGCTGGAGATGACGAGCGTGGTCTGCGCGAGGACCAGCGGCATGACGTTCGGAAGGACGTGCCGGGCCATGATGTGGCCGTGGCCGCCGCCGAGGGCCTGCGCCCGCTCGATGTAGGGGCGGGACTCCACGGCGAGGGTCTGCGCGCGCACCAGGCGGGCCGTCGTCGGCCACGTCGTCACGCCGATCGCCAGGACGATCGTCCAGATGGAACGGTCCATCACGGAGGCGAGGGCGATCGCGAGGACCAGGGTCGGCATCACCAGGAACCAGTCCGTCACGCGCATGATGACGGTCGCGTACCAGCCCCTGAAGTGGCCCGCCGTGATCCCCACGACCGTACCGATGGCCACCGACAGGAAGGCCGCGAGCAGCCCGACCGTCAGCGAGATCCGCGCGCCCCACACGAGCAGCGCAAGGAGGTCGCGCCCGAACTGGTCGGTGCCCAGGGGGAATTCGCCGCTCGGCGACTGCATGGCCTCGCCCGGCGCCTCCGTCACGCTCTGCGCGTCGGCGCCGACGAGCAGCGGCGCGAACACCGCGGCCAGGGTGATGAGGACCAGCGCGGCGAGCCCGAAGACCCCCGCGCGGTGCGTGCGGTACTCCCGCCAGAAGCGGGCCGCGGAGTGCCGCCTGCGCGTCCAGGCGAGGGCGCGCGGGCTCCTGGCCTCCTTCGGGAGCTGTGGTTCTCGCGTGTTCTCGGGTTCCTGCGGTGCGGGAACGTCGGCTGTCTCGGCAGTCATCGGCCCACCCTGGGATCGAGCAGCGGATAGATCACGTCGGCCACCGTGTTCATCAGGATCACCGCCGTCGCGAAGACGAAGAACAGCCCCTGCACCAGCGGCAGGTCCGGCACGCTCAGCGCCTGGTAGAAGAGGCCGCCGAGCCCCGGCCAGGAGAACACCGTCTCCACCAGGATCGCGCCCGCGACCACCGTGCCCAGGTTCACGAACATCAGCGTCACCGTCGGCAGGAGCGCGTTCGGCACGGCGTGGCGGCGGCGCACCAGGTCGTCCCGCAGGCCCTTGGCGCGCGCGGTCGTCAGGTAGTCGCTGCCCATCTCGTCGAGCAGGGACGACCGCATGACGAGCAGCGTCTGCGCGTAGCCGACGGCCACGAGCGTGATCACCGGCAGGATCATGTGGTGGGCGACGTCCATGACGTACGCGAACCCGCTCTCGTCACCGCTCTCCATGCCGCCCGTCGGGAAGAGGCCGGGCAGCGGCCCCGCCCCCACCGAGAAGGTGATGATGAGCAGCAGCCCGAGCCAGAACGACGGCACCGAGTACAGCGTCAGGGCGAGCCCGGTGTGGAAGCGGTCGCCGATGCGGCCGTTGCGCCACGCCGAGCGCGTGCCCAGCCAGATCCCGATGACGGTGTAGAGGACGTACGCCGTTCCGGTGAGCCACAGCGTCGGACCGATCGCCTCAGTGATCTTGTCCATCACGGGTGTGTGGAACTGGTACGAAGTGCCGAAGTCTCCGGTGAGGACATTGCCGCAGTAGTCCGTGAACTGCTGCCACACCGGGTCGTCCAGGCCGAACTCGGCGCGCATGGCGGCCAGTTGCTCGCTCGACACGCGGCGCCCGCCCGTCATCTGCTTCACCGGGTCGCCCGGGATCAGCCGGAACAGGAAGAAGCTCGTGACGAGCACGGCGAACATCGAGACGAGCGCGCCGCCGAGCTTCCCCGCGACGTACTGGAGATAGGCCCTCGTGTTGCGGGCCCGGGGGCCGCGGCCCCGCGGACCGGCCTGCTCGGCCGGTCCGCCGGGAGCCGCGCCCTTGGCCGCGGCTTCGGCCTCGGCGGCGAGGATGGCCGCCGGATTGCTGTCCGCCGCGGTCATACGTGACTCGCGGTCTTGTGGGTCATCCGCTGGTGTTCCATGCGTTACTCGCGGTCCTCTGCGGTCGAGCGGCGGCGCAGGGCGATCAGGGCTCCGCCGCCGGCGAGCACCACCGCGGCGACGGCGATACCGATGATGACACCGGTCGAGCTGCCACCATCGGAGGAACTCTTCCCACTCGCCGGGACCGCCGACCACCAACTCCAATAGCCGTCCTGACCGTAGATGTTGCCCGCGGCCGAAGGCATGGTGGTGAGGGACTTGATCTGGTCCGTGCGGTAGGCCTCGACGGCGTTCGGGTACGCGATGACATTCATGTAGCCCGAGTCGTACAGCCACGACTCCATCTGCTTGACGATGCCGGCGCGCTTGGCCGGGTCGTACTCGGCGAGCTGCTTCTCGTACAGCTCGTCGAACTTCTTGTCGCAGATGAAGTTGTCCGTCGCGGCGCTCTCCTTGGCCTTCTCGGGCAGCGCGGCGCAGGTGTGGATGCCGAGGACGAAGTCGGGGTCGGGGTTGACGGACCAGCCGTCGAACGCGAGGTCGTACTCACCCGCGTACCAGGGCACGGACACGTCGTCGAGGCAGTTCACCTTGAGCCCGATGCCGAGGTCGCCCCACCACTCCTTCAGGTACTTCCCGACCGCTTTGTCATTCGGATCCGTGGCGTGGCAGAGAATCCGGAAGTCGAGCGCCTTGCCGTCCTTCCCTACCCGCTTGCCGCCCTTCTTCTTGTACCCCGCCTCGTCGAGGAGCTGCGCGGCCCGCTTCGGGTCGTACTTCAGTTCCTGTTCGGCGGAGGGCTTCCAGGAGTATTCGGAGAAGCGCGGCGGAATGTACCCGGCGCCCTCCACCGCATTTCCCTGGAACACCTTGTCGACGATTGTCTTCCGGTCCACGGAGAGGAAGAGCGCCTGGCGGACCCGCTTGTCGAGCAGCGCGGGGTGGCCGTCGCCGAACTTCTTGCCGTCCTGGGTGCGGGCCCCCGGGTTGGTGGCGATGGCGAAGAACCGGCGGCCGGGACCGTTGTTCACCTTGATGTCCGACTCGCCCTTGAGGCCGTTCGCCTGAGCGGGCGTCAGCGCGGGCTGGCCCGCGACGAAGGACACCTCGCCCTTCTTCAGCGCCGCCACCGCGGCGTCCTGGTCCTTGTACGTCTTGAAGACCACCTCGTCGAACTTCGGCGCGCCGCGCCAGAAATTCTTGTTGGCCTTCAGCTTCACGTACTGGTCGACCTTGAAGTCGTCGAGGACGAAAGGACCGTTCCCGACGACCGGGAAGTCCTTGTCGTTGTTGAACTTGGAGATGTCGTCGACCTTCTCCCAGACATGCTTGGGAACGATCGGGACGTCAAGGGCCGCCATGGTCGACTGCGGCTTCTTCAGCTCGATGACGAGCTTGGTGGGGGAGGGGGCCGTCACCTTCTTGAAATTGGTGACGAAGTTGGAGTTCGCGGTGGCGGTGCCTTCCTTGGACATGATTTTGTTGAACGTCCAGGCGGCGTCCTCCGCCGTCGCCTTCTTCCCGTCCGACCACTTGGAATTCGACCGGATGGTGTACGTCCAGGTGAGCTTGTCCGCCGACGGCTCCCACTTCTCGGCGAAGGCCGGGATCGCGTGGTTGTCCTTGGCGTCGTAGTTCGTGAGGTACTCGTACGTCAGCCGGTGGATGCTGGTGCTGAGCAGGCGCTGCGCGAGGAACGGGCTGAGCGAGTCGACGCTCTGCGCCACCGCGACGGTGAGGGTCTTCTTGCCGTCGTCCTTGGCCTGCGCCTGCTGGGGCGCCGGGTTGAGGGGGGTCGCCAGTCCCGCGGTGAGCGTGAAGGCGGCGGCCGCGGCGGCGGCGAGGAGGAGGTGGGGGCGGCGCTTCCGTGAACGGGCCGCTCGGGCCGATGGGGCCACTTGGGTCACTTGGCCCGCTGATGATGACCGTGTTCTGCCGTGCTGATCTTTTGTGTCCATGGATCGGTGACCTCGCGTCATCGCTTGCGCAGAGATGGCTGGTTACGGCTACGTGATCAAGGAACGTCCGGTTGGTTGTTGTGTGTGTATCAGCGCCGGTCATCGCACGTCAACGCCCGGTGAACCCCATGTGGCCTGCGGAAATAACGAGTTGACCGGGATTTCACGCGCATTGGTGAAGACCATTGACGCTGCGCTGGTCGGGGGGTGGCAGTTGGGGGACGCGGGTGTGGGGGCGGGCAACGCCGAGGGCCCGCACCGACTACGGTGCGGGCCCTCGGAACGGCTGGCGGCGGTGCTACCGCCTACTGCTGCGGCGGCTGCGGGGGAGCCTGAGGCGGCTGAGCCGGAGCCTCCGGCACCCCGCCCCCGGCGGGCGGCACCTGCCCGGGGACCGGGTAGCCATAGCCACCCGCGAACCCGCCCCCGGCGGGCGACTGCGCCTGCCCGGGCCCGGACGGCTGCCACTGCCCCCCACCGGCAGGTTGCTGCGGCGGCACAGCGGCCCCACCCGGCCCCACGGCCCCCGGCGCGACGGCTCCGTACCCCTGCCCCCCGTCAGCGGCGTACCCCTGCCCAGGCAGCGGCGGAGCCACCCGAGGCGGCGGATTCCCGTCCGACGTCCACAGCCCCTGAGCCTGCTGCGCCCGCACGAAATCCTCGGCCACCATCGCCGAGAGATTGAAGTACGCCTCCCGCACCTTCGGCCGCATCATGTCCAGATTGACCTCGGCCCCGGCGGAGAGATGCTCGTCGAAGGGCACGACCACCACCCCCCGGCACCGCGTCTCGAAGTGCGACACGATGTCCTCCACCTTGATCATCTTCCCGGTCTCGCGCACTCCGGAGATGACGGTGATGGACCGCGACACGAGGTCCGCGTACCCGTGCGCGGACAGCCAGTCGAGCGTCGTGGACGCGCTGCTCGCCCCGTCCACGGACGGCGTGGAGATGATGATGAGCTGGTCGGCGAGGTCGAGCACCCCGCGCATCGCGCTGTAGAGCAGCCCGGTCCCCGAGTCGGTCAGGATGATCGGGTACTGCTTGCCGAGTACGTCGATCGCGCGCCGGTAGTCCTCGTCGTTGAACGTCGTGGACACGGCCGGGTCGACGTCGTTGGCGATGATCTCGAGCCCGGACGGCGCCTGCGAGGTGAAGCGCCGGATGTCCATGTACGAGTTGAGGTGCGGGATCGCCTGCACCAGGTCGCGGATGGTCGCCCCGGTCTCGCGCCGCACGCGCCGCCCGAGCGTACCCGCGTCCGGGTTGGCGTCGATGGCGAGGATCTTGTCCTGCCGCTCACTGGCGAGTGTCGAGCCGAGCGCGGTGGTCGTGGTCGTCTTGCCGACGCCGCCCTTGAGCGAGATGACGGCGATCCGGTAGCAGGACAGGACGGGCGTACGGATCAGCTCCAGCTTCCGCTGCCGCTCGGCCTCCTCCTTCTTGCCCCCGATCTTGAACCGGGACCCGCCGACCGGCCGGTTGCTCTTGGTCTTCTGCTTCTTGTTGTTGAGCAGCCGGTCGGAGGACAGCTCGACGGCGGCCGTGTACCCCAGCGGCGCCCCCGGGTTGGTCCGCTCCCGCTGATCGTGCTGCAGGGGCTGCGGCCAGGCGGCGCCGGTGCGGGGGTCGACGGGGGCGGGGGCCTGGGCTTGTGCCTGTGCCTGGGGGTAGGGCTGCTGGGCCTGCGGGTACTGGTGAGCGTCTGGGGGCTGGGGGCTGGCGTGCTGGGCGGGCGGCAGCGGTTGGCCTTGCGGCTGTGCCGACTGCGCGGGCTGTGCGGGCTGTGCCGACTGCGCGGGCTGTGAGTGCTGTACCGGCTGCTGCTGGTCCTGCGGCTGCGCCGCCTGTGCGGGGGGCATCGGCTGCTGGGCCTGCTGCTGCGGCTGCTGCTGCGGGAACTGCCCTTGCTGGGGGAACGGCCCCTGTTGGAAGGGCTGTTGGGGCTGGCCGTGAGGCTGACCTTGCGGCTGAGCCTGGGGCTGCGCGGCCTGCGGCTGGTACGGCGCCGGGACCTGCCCCGGCATCTGCCCCGGCACCTGCGGCTGCTGCCCGTGGCTGTACGGGCCCTGCTGGCCCTGCTGCGGGAACTGAGGCTGGGCCTGCGGCTGTGGCTGTGCGGCCTGCGGCTGCGGCGGCACGGGGGCGGGAGCCGAAGGCGTGGCCTGCGGCTGCTGCTGCGTCGTCTGGGGGAACCCGTAACTGCCCTGCGGGGCAGGGGAGTTGGGCACACCCGGAGCGGCGGCTTGGCCGGGAGCGGGGAACCCGTACCCGCTCTGCGGGGGAGCGGGCGTCTCGGCGGCCGGGGCGGGCGCGGGCGGCTGCGCGGTGGGCGCGACGGGACCGGTGGGCGCGGCCCAGGCCTGCGGGGCCTGCGGCTGCGGAGCCGGCTCCGGTACGGGCGCCTCCGGCGCTGCGGGGGCTTGCTGAACCGGCGCCGGCGCGGTCGGCACGGGCCACTGCGGGGCGGAGGTCGGCGCGGCGGGCTGGAAGGCGGGCGGCAACGGCGGCAGCCCACTCTCCGGAGCGGGCGGCGGGGTCCACGAGGGCGGAACGGAATCCTGCACGTCATCGGCACCGACGGGCTCGACCTCGACCTCGACCTCGTCCTCGGAGGCAGAAGCCTCGTGAGCCGAAGTCACACCCTCACTGTCACCGCCGACGTCGGTCGAACCCTCCACCTCGGGCTCGGCGTCAGAGCTGACGGGAGAGCGAGGATCAGCACCAAAGGAAGCCGCGACGAGCGAGCCGGCATCGGCTCCGTCGGATTCACCGACACCGTCGTCCTGACCGTCCTGACCGTCGACCACGCCACCCGAAGGCGCCTCGACAATGAAGTCGTCGTCCGAGTCACTGGCACCAGCAGCACCAGCAGCACCAGCAGCACCAGCAGCACCCTCAGAAGCCGCCTCCGCGACCCCCGAACCCTCGCCGGACGACTCCTCGGCTTCCTCGGCCTCCTCGACGTCGCCCGTGCCCGAGTTCTCCTCGCCGACCCCATCACCCTTGCCGCCGTCGGCCTCACGCTCGGCCATCTCACGCCGCAAGGCAGCGGGGGAGAACCGCATGGTGGCACCACTCTCAAGGTCACCACCCCCCAGGCTCTCGGCGACGGGCGCCTTTTCGCTCTCTTCCTCGCTCCCGGCCCCCACATCCCGTACCGGAACAGAGGAAGCAACCCCCGCGACGGCACCGCTCCAGTCAGCGGCACCACCGGACGCGGGGGGCGTCACCGGAGGGGCGGAGGGAGCCGGAAAGGCGGGCGGAGCCAGGGGCGGTGCGGGCGCCGCGGGCTGAAACCCGCTGCCGACGGGAAGCTTGGGCACGGCGATGGCCGAAGCCCCGGAAGAGGCATCGGAATCACCGGAAGCCCCATCCGAGCCGGAGCCGGAATCAGCAGCCACACCGGAAACATCGGAGACACCCGAGGCCCCGGAAACACCAGAGCCATCAGAGCTGCCAGACCCACCAGGCCCACCAGACCCACCAGGGACATCAGAGCCACCGGAAACAGAGGAGGAAGCGGGCGCCACGGAGGGCGCCTCCCCCGCGCTGCCGGAAGCGTTCTGCGTGTACCAGGCGGGCGGCGCGTAATCGATGGTGAACTCGCCCGTCGTCTCGGCAGCGGACTCCGCGTCGGACTGATCGTCGACGGGTGTGTCCCAGCCCCCGCGGATCTTGTCCCGATCGCTGTTCACAATGCCTCCTGGTGTGGTCGAGCACGCTCGTGCCGTGGTGGGGGGCGACCGTTCCTGTCGTCCGATCCGCCTGGCTCTCCCCGTGTGCGGGACGCGCACACCCCCCTCGCGGGTTCTGACGTGGCGCCCTGTCCCAGCCTAATCACCAAAAGCACCTGCACGGCAGGCCAGTCCACCCCCCGTTCGCCGTCCCGTACGCAACCCCCCACTCAACCCCGGCCAACCCACCCCAATCCCCCTGGATCAAAAGCGCCATTCACACCAAAACCCCCGAAGTATTTCCTCCACGGCCCCCTCCACGGGCCACCCCCCCCACACCATCAACTCAATCCATCCGCCGAGCCGTCCCCAACAACCCGTTCTCCGCGTCGGTGGCCCGGGTCATCACGTACTGCCGGTCGCGCTCGGCGCACCACAGCGTCACGCCGTCGGCGAGCGTCGGCAACGACTCGACGTCCCCGCGGGGCAGCCCGAGGAGCCGCCCGATCTGCGCGGCCTCGTCGGGCGAGACCCGCTGCACTCCCACGAGCCGCGCCTGCCGGACGAGCCGGGGCGCCACGGGACTCAGATACGGCAACAGCGTCAGCACGGACTGCCAGGGCCCGGACACCACCCGCCCCCGAGGCGGCCGCATCCCGCAGTCCCGCACCACGAGCACCGGACTCCCGGCCGAAGCCCCCTGCGGCGGCACCCGCCCCACGTCGTGCACGGACATCCCGGCCTGCCCGACCCCCAGCGCCTGCACGAGCTGCGCCCAGGACTGGGCCCGCCCGGTCTCGACGGCGACCCGGGCCCCGGTGGCGGCGGCGCGCAGCGCGATGACCTGGGCCGTCCACAGTCCGCCGATGAGCAGGACGTCGTACGGAGTGGGTCTGTTGACGCCGAGCACGGCGGGCTGTCCTGCGGAGTCGGCCCCTATGATCACGCCGTCGTCGCCGATGGGCAGGGCGAGCGAGTCGATCTGCTCGACGGTGAGCGCGTGCCGCTGATGCCGGGGACCCAGCAGCCCGAATCCCGTACGCAAGGCCGTACGAAATCCCGGTGCGGGTGCGGGCGGAGCGGACGGCGTCGGGGGAGAAGTCGGCAAGGACATCAGCGCGTACCTCCGAGCGGCAACGTCGCGAGTGTGGCGGGCAGTTGTTCGCGGTCGAGCCGCAGCAGGCCGATGCCGGCGGACCGGCCCGCGTGCTCCACGGCCCGCCGGGCCGCGACCAGTTCGGCGTCGCCGCGCCCCGTCACCCGTACATGACCGCAGAGCGAGACGCCCTGCCGCTCGTCGCGCGCCAGCGTGAGACTGAACGTGGTGGCCAGCGTGGGAACCGCGGTGAGCCGGGAGACGAGCTGCGGCAGCGACGGCCCGTCCGCCCTGCCCAACTGGGGCCAGCGCCGCACCCAGTACGTCGTGTGCCGCCGGTTGTCGCAGCGCCACGCCAGAGGGGACTCCTCGGTCCTGCGCGCCGGCACGTCATCGGCCCCGCCCGCCTGCGCCGTCACCAGGGGGTTGGCGCACGCGGAGGTGGCGATGGCGGCCGTCAGCTCCTCCTCGGTCAGCAGCGTCGCCCGAAATCCGGCCCCCGCCAGGCGACTTGCCAGGTGATCCGCCGTCCGCACCACACACTTCTGCGCCCCGGCGAGCCCTCCGCCCCGGGCGGCGACCGCCTCCGCGCACTGCTCGGGATTCAGCTTCAGGGCGACCCAGGTGATCCGCACGGCGGGGGAGCCGGTCTGTGCCTGGAGCGGTGCGTAGTTGCTGACGGCGACGGACTGCTGGGGCAGGTGCAGCGCGGGCGCGGGCTGTGTGTGCAGCACGATCTGGGCCGACTCCAGGCGGATTCCGTCGACTTCGAGCGTGTCCCGCACGAGCCCCACCGGCAGGGGCTGCCGGTTCCGGTCGGCGCGCAGGGCCGTGGCGTCCGACTCCACCTGGAGGACGACGGTCAGGAAGCTGCCGTCGCCGATCATCCCTATGGGGCGCCGGTCCTGGTCCTTGCCCCGGCTGTAGGCGTACGTCCGCAAGGACGGGTCGCATTCCACGACGGGCGCGAGCCCCGGCTCCGTGCCCGGCGGGACCGGGGTGCCCGCGGCACGGCGTCTGCGAGTGCGCAACGCCAGTGCCGCGCCGAGCGATTCGGGCAGGGAGCGCCCCCGGTGACGTACCACCGCGAGCAGCACGAGCACCGAGGCGACCACCGCCGCCGAAACGAGCGCCACCGGGCCGACGACCCAGCCGACGAGCAGCAGCGCCGCCGCCACCTCCAGCAACGCAAGGCGTCGCAGCCGCAACGAACCGGAGCGTCCGGAGCGGGAAGGGAGGCGCGGCGCGACCACACCCTGGCGCGGCGCCCCGCCGGGCGCCACCTGCCCCCCGGCCCGCATGGTGGAAGCCATCATGTCAATCTCCCCGAACTGTCCCGAAATGCCGTACAGGGAAAGGCCCTTGAAACCACAAAACCTTACCCGCCGCACGCGCACCACTACCCAACAGGCATAGTAGGACCCGGGTCTGACAACGGAGCAACGGTGGGCCGAAGGGGCACGGGAACCCTGATCCCACACGGGGAGAACACGGGGAGAAGCAGACAGTCATGGCTTCACGGCGCGACGAACTCAACGCCTACACCTTCGCGAAGCGCCGTACACTCGCGGCCTTCATCCAGCCCACACCCTCGGGCTCGGAGGAGACCGCCCCGCGCCCCCTGCGAGGCGTGCTCCCAGGCCTGATCGTCGGCGTGATCGTTCTGGCCGTCTTCGGCGCGTGGGGGATGCTCAAACCGGCGGCCAAGCCCGGCTGGGACACGCCGAAGGAGCACGTGATCATCGCGAGCGACTCCACGACCCGGTACGTCGTCCTGAAGACGGACGGCAAGCGGCAGTTGCACCCCGTCCTCAACATGGCGTCGGCCAAGCTGCTCCTCGACGCGGACAAGGGCGGCGTCGTCAACGTGGACGAGTCCATCCTCGACAAGGGCGACATCCCGCACGGAGCCACCATCGGAATCCCGTACGCGCCCGATCGCCTCCCCTCCCCGTCCGAAGCGGGCGCCACCAAGCGCTGGGCCGTGTGCGAGCGCCCCGGCAAGGGCGGCAGAGTCATCCAGAAGGCCGTGTTCGTGCTCGCCGAGCGCGAGCGGGACAAGACGGACGGCCGCGAACGGCTGCGCGGCGGTGAGTTGTTGTACGTCGTCAGTCCCGACGGGACCCGCTACGTGGTCGACGCCCAGGGCAGGTCGTACCGCATCACCAGCAGGGACGAGCACCTGTTGAGTGCCGTCGTGGGCTCCGACCGCGAACCGCAGCGGGTGTCCAGGCAGTGGCTCGACACGCTGCACCGAGGGGACCGGATCACCTTCCCGGAGATCGACGGCAAGCCCGGCGCCGACGCGCACGTGGCGGGCCTCCGGGACGAGGCGGCGAACAGGATCGGCATGGTCCTGAGGGCGCCGGACGGCGCCGGCATGCAGCACTACGTAGTGCTGCGGGGACGTATCGCGCCGGTCTCCGACTTCACGGCGAAGCTGCTGCTCGGCAGTCCTGAGCTGGTCGGCACGGGGCAGCGCGGTCAGGCCCGCGATCTGAGCACGGGGGCGTTCTCTCCCGGCTCCACGTGGTTCGCCGGGAAGCGGACGTGGCCGACCGAGTTCCCGAAGGTCGTCAACGAGACAGCGAAGGCGTCCACGGAGTCTTCGGCCGGCACGGCCTCGGCCTCCGGGACTTCTGTGGCTTCTGGCGCCGCCTCCGGTCGCAACACCGTCTGCAGCGTTCTACGAGATGTCGACGACAACAGCCGTACACAGCTCAGTACTTGGGCAGGCGAGGACTTCCCCGCGACCCTGCCCACCGGCTCGTCCAGCGCGTACGTCACCCCCGGATCGGGGCAGTTCTACCGCCAGTTCACCGGCTCGGACACCAAGGTGGGCAGTGTCTTCCTGGTCACCGACACGGGCCTGCGGTACGCGATGCAGTCCAACAGCGACAGCGCGACGGACGACGCGGGCATCGGCATGTCCCCGAAGCAGCGCAAGCAGCAGCAACAGGAGGCACGGCAGGCCCAGACCCGCCTCGGGTACGCGGACGTGGACGAGGGCCTGATCCCCCTGGCCTGGTCGACCTTCCTGCCGACGGGCCCGCGGCTTTCGACGGCGGCGGCACGTCAGCCGCAGGGCTCGTAGGCGAGGGGCCGGAGATGCCGTACGCACGTGGGGTGGCGGCCGTGGCCGCGGTGGTGGCTTTGATGGCGACGACGCCGCTGGTGGCCGCGCCGCAGGCGGCCGCGGCCACCGACGAGTGCAAGACGTACGCGGGCCGCCCGTGGGCCCTGCAGCGCGTCCTCCTGGACGAGCTGTGGCGCCAGTCCACCGGAAAGAACGTACAGGTGGCGGTGATCGACACCGGTGTGGACGTCAAGCATCCCCAGCTCAAGCAGGCGGTCGACACGTCAAAGGGTCGCATCTTCCTCCCCAGGAACCTCAAGGACAAGGACGGCCGGAAGATCCCCCGCGGCAACAAGAACGGCACGTCGGACACAGTCGGCCATGGCACGCGGGTCGCGGGCATCATTGCCGCGCGCCCCGCGAAGGGCACCGGCTTCGTGGGCCTGGCCCCCGGGGCGACGATCATCCCGATCCAGCAGAACGACGCCGAGGGCCACGGCAACACGACCGGCCTGGCCGCGGCCATCGACTACGCGGTGGCCGAGGGAGCGGACGTCATCAACATCTCCCAGGACACGGCCAACGCGGCGGAGCCGACGCCGCTGCTCAAGCAGGCGGTGGAAAAGGCACTCGCGAAGCAGCGGGTCGTCGTCGCGTCCGCGGGCAACGACGGCATCGGCGGCAACACCAAACCCACCTACCCGGCCTCCTACGAAGGGGTGCTGGCGGTGGCGGCGGCGGACCGCAACAACGAGCGTGCCCCGTTCTCGCAGTCCGGCACATGGGTGGACGTGGCGGCGCCCGGCGTCGACATGATCTCCACGATCCCCGGCCGCGGCCACTGCCCCGACAACGGCACGAGTTTCGCAGCCCCCTACGTCGCCGGCGTGGCAGCCCTCATCAAGTCCAAGCACCCCAACTGGACGGCCCGCCAGATCACCGCCCAGATCCAACAAACAGCGGAACGCTCCATCGCAGGCCACGACCGCCTGGTCGGCTGGGGCGTGGTCGACCCCCTGCGCGCACTCACGGAGGACGACCACCCGATCGAGACCCCCCGCCCCCACGAGGGCATCACCCGAGCGAAGGCCCCACTCCCCGCCGACCTCCACCTCGGCGAGACCGCAGAGCAACGCACGGCCCGCATCGCCACGTATGTGGCTGTGGGGGCCGTGGTTGTGGTGGTGGGGTTGGGAGGGGCGGGGGTGGCTGTTCGGGATGCGCGGAGGCGGCGGGGCAGCGCGGGTTGACGACGGGAGTGCGCACCTTTATGGCTTGGGGTGACAGGCCTTCGACTGCTCGACTTGTTTGGTATACGCCTTGATGAGTTTTCCCATGGTGCGGGGGTCTTCACGGTCGTTGGTGAACGACTGAATGATGGCGAACAAGTGCTGGTCGGGATGAGCGGGGTCAGTACAGTTATCGGTCCTACCGGCTGCCCCTGCGTCTGCGTATAGATACTTCTCATTTTCTGTCACGTGGTTGGGATTACTCCGGACAGAAGATGGTGCCGCGAACAGGAGCCCGTCCCTTCCTGACAGCCACTCCTGGTCAGCGAAGATCGCCACCTTGTTCTTGTCCACGATTACGGTGCATCGCTCGGTCCCTCCGTCGGGGAACGATCGATGCGTGGATACGCGGTCTCCCGGAGGCAAGATCTGTGACAGTAGATTGGAGTTCACGTCTACGCCGCACAACGAGTCTGGGGTTGCGTAGTTTCTCTCCTTACTCCCGTCTTTCGCGCATCCTGCCAGTGTGCCTCCCAGGGCTATCACGGTCCCCCAAATAAGGACTCGTTGGAGACGGTGTGAAAATCCATCCCGGCCAGGATGCGGGCTCAAGAGTGATTCCTCTCTCTGTAGGGGCAGGTCTAGATATCCGTCTTGAGGTCCGGAGCCATGGCGTTCACGCTCGACTCCGACAGCATGAATCCGCGTCTCCCAGCCTCGCGTGACCATTCCCCGACGTCAGGGAGATCGGTCCTGCGGTGCTCCTTGGCTGCTCGTTCTGCAGCTGTCTCGATGTACTGGTTGTTCTCGTTCATACCTGCATCCCAGCTCTCGCCCATGATGAGCCCGGCATCCCCCTTGGCTTTCCCTTCTGCGTTCTTGAAAAGATCCTCAAGAACCGCGCCGGTCACCGTCTCGGCCACTCCGCCAACGACCGCCCCGCCCACCGGGCTGGCGATGTAGGACGTGCCTACGCCAATGCCAACGCCGATGCCGCCCAAAATTCCGTCCTTCCAGCGCGCCACGGATTCCTCGTACGCCCTGTCCTTCTCTGCGGCTTCCCCGGCGACAGCCTCCGCGCGCCCCTGGGCGAGGGTTCCTGCCACTTCGCCCGAGCCGTGGGCCACGGATTCGACAACGAAGTGTGGATCCTGGGCGTAGCGCTGAGCCTCCGGAAGGTCTGGATCGAGGTGGTAGGACATCAGTTGCGCCATGTATGACTTCTGCCCGACTTCCACGGCCGCGTAGCCTTCGGGGTGCTGACCCACAGTGAAGAGGAAGCGAGTCACGTCGCGACACTCGAAGTCCGCCGGCTCGCCGACGATCGGGAAAAGACGGTCCGTGTCCCTATCCGAATCGTTAGTCATCGCCCGATTCATGTCGTGCAGGTACTCGGAGGCCATCTGCCCGAAGCTGTCAGACATGTACGGATGCTCGGTCAGGCGAGTGTTGTCATGGGAGATCGAGTGGACCACGCTCTCCATCAGTCTGGCCTGTTCCGCAGTATGTGGCGGGGCGTCGGCCGTGGGAATTTCGCCCGCGGGGTGACCGGTCGTGCCCGCCTCAAGTGCCAGTGCCAGGTAGTTCCGTCCGGTGTCGCTGGACTCGCCATCACCATCTACCTCCACAGGCCAGTCCCGCTTCTCGAAGAGGTACTGGAAGTTCGAGACATCGGCGTCGTGACCATCTCTCTTCGGCGTGAAAGTGTCGTTGAGGAAAGGCGTAGCCGCCCCGGGGCTGTTCGAAAGCCCCTTCAGGAACCCCGTCACAGGGTCCCAGCCCGTGTCGCTGCCGGTGCGGTTGAGATACGGCGAGTTGGGAGTGCGCTGCCACGCCCCACGCTCCCCGTTGTCGGTCAGCTGCTTCTCGGTTTCCATGAGTGCGGTGCCGTAGCTGTGCAGGAAACTGTCGTCGTAATCGCCCCAGCGCATGAGGTTGCTCATGACCTGGAAACCGAGAGCTCCACTGTTGGTGCGGACAGGCTGGCCGCCCTGGTCCACCATCTGGCGCGTCCAGTCGACCATCCCCGCCGAATCACTCTGCGTGGCTGTCGCGAGAGTGAGACCCAAGTACTTTTGCAGGTCATCGAACTTGCCCTGACGAAGGTCGTTCAAATCCGGGTTGACGCCAGGCTCATTGATGCCTGCCCAGAACTCCAACGTCCCCTTTGCGCCGAGACTTGTGGCGAAGCGCTCCGAGAAGAGCGGATCGTGCGCGTACGCCTTCAGCCCTGAGCGGAGCTTGTCGAACTCCCTGACCGTGAGGTCCTGCGGGCCCTTCCTGGCCAGCTTCGACAACTCGTCCGCGGACTCCACGGCGGCGACCGCGCTGTCCCGGTCCTTGTACTTCACCTCGGAGAAGCCGTACGTGCTCTGGTCGGCGATCGCCTTGAGGACCTTGCCGGCGGAGGTGTCGCTCTCGGTGGCGTCATCAAGGATCCGCTGGATCTCGTCGCGCAGCGCGGTCACATCACCCTCGCCGTGTTCAGGGAGGTCGGTATCCTTCCCTGCCCGATCGGGGTGGATGTTCATCTGTACGGTGAAGCCACCGCCACCGGTGTGGGTGACCGTCAGATTCTTCTTCATGCCGCGTTCGATGGCGTCATTGAGCCGCCCGTGATGGCGCTTCAGCTCGTCCCGGGTGTCCAGCAGAATCCGGTGGATGGACTTGGCCTGGACGTGAGCGTCATGGAACTCTCCAGCGGTCTTGCCGATGAACTCCTTCGAGACGGTGGCGTTGACACCGGCCCAATTCGCCCTGTTCGCCGTTCCCTGGAGCCCCTTGCTCGCGTCCCTCTCCAACTTCTCCAGGGTGTCCGTCAAGGTGGACCAGTCGTCGACGGCGTCATCCAGCAGGGTGAAGTTGGCGAATCGGAGCGCTTCGAGGTCCATCAGTCGTCCTTCTGCTCCTTGTGCGGCATGTACACCGGGTTCTTGTCGCCGGGCTTGACGACCCGCTCGTCGAAGCCCGCGTCGAGAACGTCGATGCTGCTCAACTGCCGGCTGATGTAGTGCTCGTCGCCCTGGTGCAACTTCGTTGTGACCCGCATGTGGTTCGAGATGTGGGCGCAGGCGTCACGGAGCGAGTCGAGCTGCTCCTCCCAGCGCCCGGCGACGTGTTGGAGCCCGCCTCCGAGTGCGAAGCCCTGCCGTGTCAGGTCTCCCGCGGCCTGCCGGCTGCTGGGCACCGCCACGCGCCCCTTGTTGCTCAGCCGGTCGAAGAGCTCGAAGGCATGCTCGCCGATCCTCGCCAGATCGGCCTGGCGGACCCTCAGATCTCCATACGAGCCCGGGGCTGCCCCGGGGGCGCCACCCATGCCGGGCTCGACCTGATTGAGTTGCATCTGCGTCGCATGGCGCTCGGCTGCCTGCGCCTTGAGGCGCTCCCACTCTTCCCACGCCATGGACGTGTTCCTTCCCCCGGTACGGACTGTGCGGATGGTGGCTCAGGGAGGTCGGCAGCCTGCTGTCCACAACGCAGTGACTCGCCAGCGTAGGGGGCGAGTTGTCCCGATTGCGATCCCCGCAAGGGTGAACTTGGCCGTTGTGGAGGGAGGAGGGCGCCAGGCGCGTTCCGGAGCCAGAACGATCGCCGGATGCCCAAGTTCACGTCCAACCATGAGCTCCAGCACGTCAGGATCAGCACCTAGTCGGGGCGCGGATAGCGGCAGTTGGCATGTGCGTGACCGAGTATGCGTACTCAGATGGTTGGGTAGCAGACGTGTGGTCCCGCCCCCGCCTGGCACGGCAGAGTGTGACGCGCCAACGAGTGACTCAGGTTGCGTCGATGCGGTCACCCGGGAGCCAGGGTGGGTGACCGCGAGATTCACCCGGAGAGAGCGGGAGTTGGCCGATTCTCGCTACCTGGGTCGGGTGAGTTCCAGGCGTTCGAGCAGTGGACGCAACCTTCGCGCGAACGGGGATCGTCAGCTCGGATCAGTCGATGGCTAGTTTGCAACTGCTTTGACGCAAAGGTCAGTTGGATGTCACTCACTGTGTGGCTAGAGTGACGATGGTGGGGCGTGCAATCACGCGGCTTTCACAGCCTGCTGCAGCCGCACGTTGAGGGCAACGGGGACCGGGGATGGGGGCATCGTGCTTGAGGACGGGTACAGGGGGACACCGCCGCCGGGCGCGGACATCAAGCGTGGCCTGGAGGCGTTGAAGAAGTTCCGGCGGCGCATCGACACACTGCTCACGGAGTTCGAGGGATCGGCCGGTGGCTCGTCCAAGGTCGGCCACCAGAAGGTCGCCCGCACCTCCTTCAGCGGCCAGGCGGCCCCCTTCCCCGAGGCGGACGGCCTCTACGCGCAGTACGACCGGGTGCACGAGCGGCTCACCTCGCTGTCGAAGATGCTCGGCCAGCAGATCGAGGCCATGGGGATCGCCGTGCACGGCGCGGACGTCGGCTTCGACAACCTCGAGGACGACCTGCGGCAGCGCTTCTGGTCGATCCAGACGTCGGTCCAGCGCGACCAGCCGCCGGCCGGGCGCGAGCGCGACGGCAAGCCCGACGTGCAAGGCGGCCACGGCAGCGACAAGTCCGACTCGGGGTGGAAGCTGTGAGCTTCGAAGGACACAAACTCAACGACATGATCGACCTCGTCGAGCACGCGAATCCGGCCGACCTGGAGAGCGCGGGTGAAGCCATCCGGAAGGCACGCGACGCGATCGCCGTGGCGGCCCGCGAACTCGGCGACCACATCGACCGGGTCGACTGGGAGGGCGAGGCGGGCCAGGCCTTCCGCAAGTGGGGCAAGAAGCTAGTCAAGGAAACGCACCAGCTCTCCGACTTCGCCGACACCGCGAGCGTTCAGATCACGTCGGCGGGGGCGGGGCTGGCTTCCGTACGCAGTGCCATGCCGCCACGGGACACACGCACCGATCCGAAGGCCGTCGAGGACATCCCCTCTCCTAAGAGGGTGGACGGCAACGCGGATTTCGAGGCGGCTCTCAAGTCGGAGAAGCACCGCCAAGAGGCGATCAACCAGATGAACCGGTTGGCGTCGTTCTACAAGGTGTCACAGCACGAGATGGCGGGGCAGGAGCCGCCTACGTTTTCGGCTATGCCGGATGTGGGGGTGCCCTTGCCGCGGCCGGAAAATTGGAAGGACCCGGGCGACGATTCGAGGCAGGTGGTGCCTCCTGGCACGGTTACTGGTGATGGCCCGTCGACGCCCCAGCGTGCAGCCGAGCCCGTGACGCCGGTTCCTTCGGGAGCGGACGGCCCCGTACCGCCCGGCAGCGACGTACGCGGTCCGAACGCCCTTCCAGACCGACCTGCCGGCCCGGAGCCTGTCGGCACGGAGATCGACAGTGTTGCCCCGCCTCCGCCGCAGACCGTCGGACCCGGGCCCGCGTCGCCGCCCTCCGTGCCCGGCCCAACAGGCATTGACGGAGGGCCTCCTCCGCTACCTGGCCGTGGCCCTTTGAGGCTGCCGTCCGGCGGCCCGGACACACGAGCGCCCCATCGAGGAGGAGGCGGCAAGCTGCCATTGCCTGCTGATCAGGGGCGAGCAGGCACTGGAGGTCCTAAGGAGTCGGTTGGACGCCCTGGGCGTAGTCCCTCGGGGCCTGGCCCGGTAGGACGCACCGGGCCGGTGGCTCAGGGCAAGGGGATCAGTGCGCCGGTGTCGCCCGTGCAGCCTCCCGTGGGGCGAGGCATCACAGGGGGCACGCCACAGCCTCGCGGCCTGCCGGGCCCACGTCCCGCAGTCCCAGGCATCACTGGTACACCGCGCGCCGACGGTGTCGTAGGTGGTCGACCTGCTCCTGGGTCTGTGGGCGGTCCGGTCGGCAACGGACAGCGTGGAGTCATGGGAGCCGCACCTCAAGTCACAGGTGGCAGGGGCCAGATGCCGCGCCGTCCCATCGGCAACCCTGACGGAGTCGTCGGCACACCAAAGGAACGTGGGTCTACGGGCGGGAGCCGGAGGAACGGGTTCACCGCCGGTGGCACTGGCCTGGTACGCGGCCCTGCAGGCGATGGCCGACGCTCTGAACGTGATGAGGACGAGGCCACTCAGCGGCCCGACTACTTGGTCGAGGACGAGGAGACACATCTGCCTGGCGAACGGCGGCACGTGCCGCCGGTAATCGGTTAGTGGTGAGTGAGGTTGTGCAGGGCGTGAAGTCAGAATTTGGCCGACATGACAGAGGAACTGTTCTGTTCGCGGGGTGCGCGAGGAGATGGATGGTCTCCACGAGCTCGGCGGTCAGCGTTCTAGTTCTGGCGTCCCTGGGGCTGGCACCGAGTGCGGCCGCCGATGACGTGCAGTCGAAGCAGTGGTACTTGGACGCGATGGGTGCCGAGGAGCTGTGGGATGTCAGCACTGGTGAGGGCATCAAGGTCGCCGTTGTCGACACCGGCGTTTCAGAAACGCCTTCCCTCAAAGGCCGTGTGCAAGCCGGCAAGGACGTGACAGACCGGAGCGGGGGAGCTCTGGACGACTATCAAGGCCATGGAACCACGATGGCAGAGCTGATCGCGGGTTCCGGTCGGGGAGGGGGCCTCAAGGGTTTGGCGCCCGGTGCCAAGGTCATCTCCGTTCGCCTCAGTCTGCAAGGCGCCAATGGCAGGAGCAAGGACGAGAGTGACAGTGCCGAAGCCATTCGGGCTGCCGCAGACAGCGATGCGCAGATCATCAGTATGTCCTTCGGTTCTGACGTCATGTACCCAGCCCAGGAAGAGGCGGTGAAGTACGCCGCATCAAGGGGAAAGCTGATGTTCGCCAGCGTCGGAAACGAGGCGCAGAAGAAGAACTTCATCGGCTACCCGGCGGCCTACCCCAATGTCACAGGTGTCTCCTCCGCAGACAAATCCGGCAAGGTCGCCAAGTACTCGGAATTTGGCGAGTACGTGGATCTGGCGGCGCCCGGCCGGAACCTTCCCCATTGGTGTGATGCGACGTTCCGTTCGTACTGTGATGGTGAGGGTGGCACCAGTGCATCCACCGCCATCGCCTCCGCCTCAGCCGCCCTCATCTGGTCCAAGCACCCCAACTGGACCGCGAACCAGGTCCTCCGCGTCCTGATCGACACCGCAGGCCGCAGCTGGCCGAAGGACAAGCCCAGCGACTACCTCGGCTACGGCCTGGTCCGCCCCGCCCCGAACCTGCTGAAGAACAGGGGAAACCCGGGCCCGCCGGACATCGACCCGCTCACGAACGAGAAGACCCCTGGGGTGGGAGCTTCGCCGTCCGCTCCATCGAAGGACTCTTCGGCGGAGTCCTCGGCACCCTCGCCGAAACCGCCGAATGACGCTGCGGCCAGTCAGCCGACAGCATCAGTGTCCAGCTCGAAATCGGATGACGACAACGGCCAGTTGTGGATCGTCGCCGGTGCGGTTGCCGTCGCCGTGGTCATCGGCGGTGGAGCCGTCGCCGCAGCCCGAAAGCGGCGAAACGCCTGAGCATTGGTTCAGGGGAAGTAGCGCTTCTCAATGATCAACCGACAGCTCACCTAAGGAGAGCCGCTCATGGCCGACGGCCGCAAGCTAAACGACGACCTGGTCAAGAAGCTTGAGAAGGAGATCGCCCTCAAGTACGACTCCGTTCAGAAACAGCTCAGGCGCCTGCAGGGCACTCTTGACACCATGGAGGGCAACTGGCGAGGAATCGGTGCGCACGCCTTCGACGGCAAGCAGAGGGAAATCAACCAACACATGCAGGCGATCGGCCGCATCCTGGTGGACTTCCTGGACGCCATGGCTGCCAACCGCAAGGAGAAGGACGGGCTGGAAGACGAGGTCCGAGCGAAGATCAACAGCATCGACGTGGAGTACGGCGGAAAGCACTCGGCTATCAGCAGCTACTGAGTTGAGCTGTTCCTCGGGTCGTCGTGGCCCGCTCGAAACCACCAGGAAATGAGGAAGTCGTGGTACAGGTTCACCTTGAAGAACTCGCGGTCAAGTACGGTGGCCTTGATGCCATCACCACCGAACTGGGCATTCAGGCCAAGCAGTTGGAGGCGGACCTCGCTGACATCAAGCGGGCCGTGGCCAGCGTTGCCGAAGGGTGGGAGGGCGAGGCTCACACCGCCTACACCCTGAAGCAGAAGGAGTGGGACGAGCACGCCTCGGCCATCCACACGGCCCTCATGCAGATCGGCTTGAAGGTCAGCCAGGCGGGCGGTGACTACCGGGGTGGCGACCTGAAGGGTGCCAGCTACTTCCAGTGAGCCGCCGTCGTTGAACGGTGTGGAACGCGGGGTGGGCATGCGCGGGAGATGCCCACCCCGTTCTGCTGGGCTACGGCAGCATCTCCTTGCCCAGGGCGTCGGTGAAGCACGCCCACGCCTCGCGACCCACCGCCGCCGACGGCAGCTCGGGGTGCTTGGAGTCGCATACGGCGATGAGATGGTCGGTCGTGGCGACCTCGACATCGAGGATGAGATCCCTCGACTGACTCGGATTCAACGCGACCTGTTCGACCAAGTCCAGCCGTCGGCGGAAAACGGCCAGTTCAACGAGGCGAACGATGGACGTACCGGTCGCACTCGCCACCGCTCCCACTCCCTTCGACGCGACCCCCACCCGCGTCGGCGGGACGTCTCCATACTCGACCTCTACCGCCCTGTAGCCGAATCTCGGCACCGCACCCGTGTCTGGGTGGAACAGCACTGGAAACTCGCGGAGTTGGCGGATCCCGTCTGGCTGGTTGGTGGGGGGAGCTGTGTGCGAACGCGGTACGGCATGAGGGTGGGCTGGCGGGGCTTGAGCTGATCTTGGGGACGTCCCAGCAGTTCGTGCCGCCGATGCTGCGGTGCTGGTCGTCGACCACTGCCCGCAGCGGGAACCGGAGTTGGCGGGGATGCCGATCCGCTGAGTGAGCACGGGCGCGGGCTCCGCCGCCTGGTCGCCACGCTCTCGCGCCGCTGGGGATGGCACCGTACGGGTTTTGAGGAGAAGCAGGTCTGGTGCAGCTTCGCCGTCGCGCCCCGGGCGACGTCTGGCTGACCGCCTTGCCGGAAGGGGATGTTGAGCCAGGGACTGCCCGGCTCCGAAATCAATATCCGGTGGGCGGTGAGCCATGTCCTCGTACCAGTCACCGAACTCCTCGCCGTCGAAGTGCAGGCAGCGGCCGAGGATGTAGCCGTGCGAGCGGGCCGCGTTCTGGCCTGCTTGCAGGAGCGCGTCGGTTTCGCCGGCCGGGCGGGGGTCGGTGCGGGTGACGTCGTCCGGGGTGATGTTGCAGGTCCCGCCTTCACAGCAGCTGACGGTCCCAACTTCCCTCCCGGTCAAGTCGATGAGATCGGAGCTATCTGTCGTTTCGTGCTGCCTCGTAAGCGGCCAGTGCCTCTGGGCTGCCGATGAAGGCCGGGCCACAGTGTGGCGGCAGGCGTTCGATGACGATTGCTACTGCGGCCTGTGCGCTGTTTGTCTCAGCGATCCGTGGGCTGCTCCGCCTCGGCCCTTCAACGTAGTACCAGCCGTTTCTCAAAGTGCCGATGTAGGGGATGTCCCATGTGTAGCGGGGCTCCGTGCACCTGCTGAAGTGCAGCTCCCACATACCCGTCCACGGGTGGAGCTGGCGAAGCAGCGGCTCGGCATTCGCCACCCGTACCAGCTTGGCAAACGGTTCGAGTAGCGGCGATCCCTTCGGTCGGGAAGGCTCGCCGGCAGTGTTCAGGATCTTGAGCCAGGCCGCCGCGACAGTCTTGGTCATGCCATGATTGTGCCGGTCCTGGGCAGCCTACGATCAACGAGCGCGTCCTCGGGTTGTTTGTTGAGAGACGCTAAAAGAGCTGCATTCGGTTCTTTAGAGGGTGGCCGCTGCCGTCTTGACTCGCTGAAGCCCCTCTTGGCTGCACGCGAGAACCACTTGGAACCTGGCGCGCTCGTCTGTGCCCGAACCCTTTACATAGGACCACTTGGCTCCCGCTGTCGAGAGGATGTCGAGTAGCTGACGGAAGCCATCCGGGTCGTCAGGAAGGATTTCATGCGCCTCTTCGATGACGAGCGAATATTGATCTGCTGAGAGCCATGTTAGATCGCGAAGACAATCGCTCAGGGCAGGAAAGTTCCATCCGAAGTAATCCGGCAGCCTAAAGCCGTCCCAGAACTGCTGGAGCACTCCGTCCGTGTCTGTCATCTGGCTTCCGCTTAGCCATGCTCCGTATGTCAGTCCAGGTGCAGGGAGTAGAGATCGCATGCTTACGATGGCGTCGGGTCCCGTAGCGTGCAGCCACGGCTTGATTGAGATCCAGGGCATGGGCTCCGTCACCACTTCGGACTCTCCACGACGATGTACGTTTGATAGTGCGTCGGAGTGTAGTAGATGGAGCCGTCGCTGCCCCACACTGTCCTCTCACCACCAGGCTTAGGATTGTCCCTCGAGGCCGGAGTTCCATACTCCAAATAGGTAATGGGATTTCCTGCGGGATCGTGGGTCGGGAGCGTATGGGCGCCATTCTTGCCGCTGTTGTTGAAGGGCTCCAGCGTCAAGTGGGGGCCATTCCACTGGCTTCCCCATCCGGTCGCATCGCCTCCATAATTCTTTACATCATCAATAGCATCCAGCGTTTCGCGCGGAACCGTGTCAGGTATCCAGCCGCCCAGCTTGCTTGTTTCGCCGAGTTGCGCACCAGATTCGAATCCTTCGGGAGGGCAACTGCCTGGGGCGAGACCGAGGTTGTCGGACCAGAGGTGAGGGTTGTTGACGTAGGTGGCGGGATTGGGTGTCGGTGCGAGACCGAGTGGGTCCGGGGACGTGTATCGAGCAGTTTCGGGATCATAGTGCCGAAAGTAGTTGTAATGCAGCCCCGTCTCCGGGTCGAAATACTGCCCCGGAAACCGCAGCGGCGTATACGCCGAACTCCCCGCCGACCAAGCCGTAGTCCCCCACAACGTGCTCCGCGTCCGCCAAGCGACCTCCCCCTCCTCGTCGACGAGTTCGCTCGGCGTGCCCACCAGGTCCGTGACGATGGCGAAGAAGCGGGAGTCGATCTCGGACTGGGGGGCGGTGGCCGGGTCGCCCGCCGAGATCCGCTCTGTCTGCGCAAGGGGACGTAACCCCTGGTGGTCCCAGGTCACCGTGACCGGATCCGGTAACCCGCCCCCCGCCGTCGTCTGTTCGCACAGCGTCGTCCCGTCCCACGTGAAGTCCACCCGCTCCACGACCGTCGACCCGTCCTCCGCCAGGCGGAGCTTGGCCGTGCGGCGGCCGAGGGGGTCGTAGGTGTAGCACCAGGTCACGCCGTCGGGGGTGACCGTCGACGTCAGGCGGTCCTCCGCGTCCCACGTGTAGCGCCACGTGTCCGGCTTGCGGGACAGGCGGAGCTTCTGGCGGAGGGTGATGCGGCCGAGGGCGTCGTGTTCGTAGCGGACGGAGCCCGCGCGGGTGATGGTCGTGCCGGAGTAGGCGCGGGGGCCGGTCGCCTCGTGGCCGGGGTGCGTCGACGGCCAGGACGCCGTCGTCTGGTTGCCCGCCTCGTCGTAGGCGTACGTCTCCGTCCAGTTGGCCGCGTGCACCGCGGTGACCCGGCCCGCCGCGTCGAGGTCGAATCGGCGGGTGCCGTTGAGGTGGTCGTCGACGCCGATGAGGTTGCCGTCCACGCGGTAGGAGTAGGCGCGGTGCTGGGCCGTGCGGCCGGCGGCGGTGACGTGCTGTGTGGTGAGGCGGCCCAGGTCGTCGAACGCGTTCGTGAAGGTGACGGAGTCGCCCACCTGGCGGGTGAGTTCGTGCCCCGCCGCGTCGTACGCGAAGTCGATGGTGCGGCCCGACGCCAGCAACCGGGTGCGGCGGCCCGCCGCGTCGTACGTCCAGGTGCTCGTCGCCCCGGCCGGCGTCGTGCGGCCGGTGCGGCGGCCCAGTGAGTCGTACGCGTACGTCAGCTCACGGCCGTCCACCGTCTCCGACCGCAGTCGGCCGAAGCGGTCCCGCAGCAGCACCAGGGCCGTGCCGTCCGGCCCCACCGCCTGTCCGAGCTGGTCCGTCAGGTCGTACGCGAACGTCGTGACGCGGCCGTCCGCGTCCTTGCGGGTGACCTGTCCCAAGGCATTGCGGTCGTACGCGACGGTCTGGCCGAGGGCGTTCGTACGGGAAAGCAGGCGGCCCGCCGGGTCGTGCCTGTAGGTGAGCGTACGGTCGTCGAAGTCGGACTCCGATATCAGGTGTCCGGCCGCGTCGTAGGCGTAGTTCCACCGCAGGCCCCCCGGGCCCGCGACCTCGGTGAGGCGCAGCTCGGTGTCGTGGGTGAACTCGTACCGCACCCCGTCCGGTCCCGCGCGGGCGGACAGCAGGTCGAAGTGGGTGTACTCGAAGCGCGAGACGGCACCCATCGCGTCCGTGTGGGTGGTGCAGTTGCCCTCGCCGTCGTACGTCCATGACTCCGCGCTGCCGTCCGGTGCCGTGCGCCGGGTGAGGAGTCCCTCGACGGACCAGTCCAGGTGGGTCGTCGCGCCCATCGGGTCCGTGATCGCCACCGGGCGGCCGAACGCGTCCCGGTCGATGCGGGTTGTGGCACCGAGCGGGTCGACGGTCTCGACAGGGAGGCCGACCGCGTCGCACCGCACGACAGTCGTGTTGCCGAGCGGGTCCGTGACCGAGGTGAGGCGGCCCGCCTCGTCGTACGTGAAGCGGGTCGTCTGCCCGGCCGGATCCGTGACGGCCGTGCGGTTGCCGCGCTCGTCGTACGACTGGCGTCGGACCGTGCCGTCCGGGGCCGTCACCCTCGTCGGCAGTCCCAGCTCGTTGTACTCGGCCCGTGCCTCGCGCCCGTCGGGGCGGGCCAAGGAGAGCAGGTTGCCGTCCGTGTCGTAGCGGAACGACGTGGTGTGGCCGAGCGGATCGGTGCGGGCGAGGAGCCGGTTGCGGTGGTCGTGCTCGTAGCGGGTGACCGCGCCGAGCGGGTCGATGTCGGCGACGACCTGCCAGGCGTCGTTGACGAGGAAGCGGCGGGTGTGGCCCTCGCCGGTGGTGGTCGTCGTCTGCCGCAGTCCGGTCGCGGGGTCGACGGAGTCGTACGCGAGACGCAGGCTCATGTGGCCCTCGGTGCCGCCCTCGGCCACACAGCGGTCCTGGTCGTCGTACGTGTAGGTGTAGCCGCGGTCGTTGGTGTCCGTCCACGACGTCACCCGGCCCGCCTCGTCGTACGTGAAACGCAGCGGCAGCCCCGAGGAGTTGACGACCTCCGTCAGGTGGCCGTCGGTGTAGCCGTAGCGCATCAGCTCCTGGTCCGCGACGACCGCGCCGACGGGAGCCGCGCCAGCCAGGCGCAGGGCGGTGACGCGACCGCCGTCCGTGGTGAGCCCCAGGCGGTAGCCGCCGCTGTGGACCAGGGACAGGGGCGCGCCCTCGGCGTCGTACTCGAAGGTGATCCAGTTGCCGTTGCGGTCGTCGATCTGCTCCAGGACCGCGAGGTCCTCGCCGCGGTCCGCGAAGTGCCGGACCCGGGACGTGTCCGGGTCCGTGATCGTGTAGCCGCCGTCCACGCGGTCGAGTGGCCGGGGCGGGCCGTGGGTCGGCAGGGTCGGCAGACCCGGCGCCGGATGCGGGTAGGCGAGCAGCAGGCCGTCCTCCGTCACGAAGACGACGCCCTCGGAGTCGATCTCGAGCCGTTGGTCGACCGTGGACGACCAGGAGGGACCGAACCAGCGCCCCAGCGTGTAGCCGGACTCCACCCGGCGCGTGAAGGCGAGCGGCAGCGCGCCCGGCAGCGTGACATCGGTCTGCGGCAGGAACATCTTGCCGGTCGCGAGGTCGACGGGGTCCGTGCCTCTGGTCGTCCTGGAGGCGTCGGGGTGGGTCTGCTTGTTGGGGCCGTCGCTCACGCGGTCGCGCGCCCCGCCCCGCTCGGTGGCGTCCCGCATCGCCCGCCCGGCACCGGCCCTGACCCCGCCCCGGGCGAACCCGGCACCCTTGGCCCCGATGGCCTCCGGCAGCAGCCTCCCCCCGAACTCGGACGGGTCCTTCTTGAAGCTCTCGTACGCGTCCTTGATCGCGCGGTCCGGGTGCGTGACCGTGGAGGCCAGACCGGCCAGCGTCGTATGGACGTTCTGTATGTGCTCGGCGGGATGCGTGATGTTGTACGGATCGGTTGGGTTGATGCCGCGTACGAAATTGACCAGGCCGGCGCCGCCCTTGATCACCCCACCCCCGACGTGGGCGAGCTCCGTGTTCGTCGCCTTGAAGGTGTCGGTCGCGTTCGACTTCAACCGGTCAAGGGCCGGCGGCTCGGCCGGGGCGTGCCGCACGGCGGCCTTGAGTACGACGGCGGCCGCGCGGCCCGCCTCGTCGCGCTGCCGACGCGCCTCGGCGAGCACCTCGTGGGCGCGCTCCATGTCGGCCTTGCCGGGATCCTTGAAGGGTTCTGGTCTGGGGCCCGGATCCTTGTCCGACGCGACGGCCGCGTTGTAGGTCATGACGCGCTTGTTGTACGCCTCGACCGCCGTGTCGGAGGCGCTCTTGCCCTTCTTGTACAGGTCGATGGCGTCCTGGGCCTGGCCCTGCGCCCACTTGACCGTGTCCGCGTAGGCGTCGAGGGCGCGGGCGGCTTGTTCGCAGGCGTCCGCGGCGTGCAGCCACTTGCCGGGGTGCACGGCGAATTTCTCGCGGAAGGTGCTCGCGGCCTCGCCCTTCCAGTGGGCGGAGTCGAGGCTGCGCATCCCCGTGCCGACCTTGTCGAAGGCCTTGTGGAAGTCCGCGAGGTGCCGGGCGCTCGCGCGGATCTTCCCCGGGTTGCCGTGGATCAGCTCGTTCGCCTGGTCGGTCTTGTCGAGCTGCGCCTCGTCGACGTCCGCGCCCAGCTTGGAGGCCGCGGACCTGCCCAAGTCCTCGACCCTGTCGGCGGTGCCGTCCGCGCCGATGCGGTCGAGTCCTTCGGCGGCCTTGCCGGTGCCCCACTCGATGCCTTCACCGGCGTACTTCTTCGTCGTGTCCCAGCCGTCCTCCGCCTTCTCCAGGCCGGAGTTGAGGCCGTCCTTCGCGGCGTCCTTCGTCGCGTTCCAGCCGTCTCCGATGTCGTCGAGGATGCCCATCAGCCGGTGTTCCCGCCCTGCTCGGGCTGATGGGGTGTGAACTGCCGGGACGTTTCTGCCCGCTCCTCGGCGGAGGGGCCGAAGGTGTCGTCGAGCATCCCTTCGTACTCCTCGTCGCTCTGACCGGTGAGGTTCTGGGGGCTCAGGGGCCCGGCCAGCGGCGAGGTCATGGCGTCACGGGCGGCGTCCTTGTAGCCCTGGCCGATGTTGTCCGTGGCCTTGTCGAACGAGTCGGCGCTGTAGTCCGGGTCGTCGAGGGGATGCTGTTTGATCAGCTCGCCCCAGCTCTTCTGCGTGACCTCTTCCTCGGTGGCGTAGGGATTGCCGTTGACCGAGTTCACGGCGATCTTGAGCGAGTTGCCCACGTACTGGTCGGTCTCGTAGAACGTCCCCGCTGAGAGCCCCACGCCCTGGGCGAAGTTGTTCCCCTCGTTGACCAGGGACCGCACGCCCCATTCCCAGCGCTCGCAGAAGGACTTGAGGCCGGCCACCAGCTCGCCGTGCCCCAGCTCCAGGTCTCCCAGGGCCAGCTCCTCGAAGCCACGACCGGCACCGGCCGTTCCGATCATGCCGAGTTCTTTGAGCTCGTCCAGCGTCAGGGTGATCCCTTGAGCGATCAGGTCCAGGCCGCCTGCCTGGAGGTCCTTCGCCTCGCCGCTCATCCCCGTGTCTCCCCGTTCGTGTCGATGTCCACGGCCACCGCGTCGGGGACGATCCCCGTGACGGGCGGGAACAGTGCCTCGTGTCCTTCGCTGCCTACGTCGAGTGCCACTCCGCACGGCACTCCGAGCGCCGGAATGACCCCGTCGAGGAGGCGGGCGCCGAGCAGGCGCTGGTAGTCCCAAGGGCGTGCCGCCTCGTCGCGCAGTACCGCGAACCGGGCAAGGGCCGCCTCGTCGGAGAAGGCGTAGATCCATCGGACGCCGTTGAATTCCGCGGTCAGCGGAGACGCGTCGTGCTCGTCGAGGGGTAACAGGACGGGGGCGCGCCGGAATTCGCCGAGGAGGGCGGCGAACTCGCGGCGCCTTCGCGCGGCGTGTTCGGCGTTGTTTGCTTCGGGGTCCGGTGGTCGGCCCTGCGACACGGGCTCGGCCGCCGGAATGGTCGTGTCCGCCAGCTCCGCGATCCGCGACCGCCGTGCGGGCTCCCGCGGAGGGCCGGATATGCCGTCCGCTGCACCGCCCTCGCCCCCGCCTTCGTCCGCGTTCATGAGCGGCACCTCACCTGCCCTTCACCGCCCACGCGTGCTGCTCCGGCGCGCCACGCCGCCTACTCCGCGTACACCGACTACTCCGCCTCGACCCCACCGTTCCGCGGCGAAGGCTCCAAGTCGAACTCCCCGTCCCGCGCCCCGAGGACGAACGCCGTCCACTCCGCCTCCGTGTAGCGCAGCACGGTCTCCGGTTCGAGGGACGACCGCATGGCCACGGCGCCCTCGGGCAGGTAGGCGATCTCGACGCGCTCCTCGTGCGTCTCGGTGCCCGGCGCGCTGTGCCATTCGACGCCGGAGATGTCGAGGGCGTAGAGCTCGTTCTTCTCGCGCTCCTTGCGTGCCTTGATCTCCTGCTCCGACTCCCGGCCCTGTTCCTGGCCCTGCTCCTGCGTCTGGTTCTGTGCATCGGCCATGGTGAGGCGGTTCCTTCCCGACGTACGGACGAACTGTGGGCTCAGACTACTTGTCACTGCGTGTGGGCCGGGGGCGTACAGGAAGCAACGGCTCACCCGGCCCGGGTCGTTCGGCCCGAACGGCCCGATCCCCGATCCGCTCAGTACGTCCCCTCCACCAACCCCGTCTGCACCAACGGCTTCCCCCGCTTCCGCGACACGAAGATCCCCCGCCCCGCGGGCATCGGCCGCGGCCGCACCCCGCCCAGGATGTCGCCCTCGGACGGGTCCCCGGCGAGCAGCACCCCCTGTGCGCCCAGTTCCTGCATCCGCTGCATGAACGGCTCGTACGCGGCCCGCCCCGCGCCCGCCGTCGAGCGGGCGATGACGAAGCGCACGCCCACATCCCGGGCGAAGGGGAGGAGTTCGGTGAGAGGGGCGAGCGGGTTGCCGCTGGACGTGGACACCAGGTCGTAGTCGTCGACGATCACGTACACCGTCGGGCCCTGCCACCAACTGCGCTCGCGGAGCTGCTGGGCGGTGACGTCGGCGGCGGGCGTGCGGCGCTTCATGAGGTCGGCCAGGGCGTTGACGTGGTGGTCCATGGCGTTGGACATGGGGATGTACTCGGCCAGGTGGGAGGCCGGGGTGACATCCAGGAGGGAGCGGCGGTTGTCGACGACGAAGAGCTTGCAGACGTCGCCGCTGTAGCGCTCCGAGAGCCGCCGGACGAGCAGGCGCAGCAGGTTGGACTTGCCCGACTCGCTCTCGCCGAGGACGAGGAAGAACGGGTCCTGCTCGAAGTCCACGAAGACCGGTTCGAGGTTGTCCTCGTCGAGGGCGAAGGAGACTCCCCGGTCAGGGAAGAGGTTCCCGGGCGGGAGTTGCGCGGCGGGCAGCTCGCGCGGCAGCAGCCGTACGGCGGGCGCGGCCGGTTCGGTCCAGTGCCGGGCGACCTCGGTGGCGAGCGCGGCCGTGGCCTCGGCGAGGTCGGTGTCGGAGGAGAGGCCGTCGACGCGCGGGACGGCCGCCATGAAGTGCTGCTTCTGCGGGTTCTGGCCCCGGCCGGGCACGCCGGCCGGGACATTGGCGGCGACCTTGCGGTCGAACTCGGAGTCCATCGTGTCGCCGAGGCGCAGTTCGAGGCGGTTCATCAGGTGGTCCTTGAGGTTCGCCCGGACCTCCATCGACCTGGACCCGGTGAGGATCAGATGGATGCCGTAGCCGAGGCCGCGGGCCGCGATGTCCAGGACGGCGGGCTCCAGGCCCTCGTAGTCCGCGCGGAAGTTGCCCCACCCGTCGATGACCAGGAAGACGTCACCCCACGGCTGGTCGGCGACGGAGATGCCGCCGCGGGCCCGGCGCGCCCGGAAGTCGGCGATCGAGGCGATGCCGGACGACCTGAAGTACTCCTCGCGGCGCGTCAGGACCGAGTAGACCTCGGCGAGCGTGCGCCGCACCCGCTCCGGGTCCAGGCGCGACGCGACCCCGCCCACGTGCGGCAGCCCGGCGACGGCCGCCATCCCGCCACCGCCGAAGTCCAGACCGTAGAACTGCACTTCCTGCGGAGTGTGGGTGAGCGCGAACGACGCGATCAGCGAGCGCAGCAGCGTCGACTTGCCCGACTGCGGCCCGCCCAGGATCTGCATATGGCCGGCCGCGCCCGAGAAGTCGCACCACAGCGGGTCACGGCGCTGCTCGTACGGCTTGTCGACCAGGCCGAGCGGTACGACGAGGCGGCCCGCCCCCTCGTACCCGGGCTGCGTGAGACCGCGACCGGGCACGGCGGTGAGCCCCGGAAGCAGCGAGTCCAGCGACGGCGGGCTGTCCAGGGGCGGCAGCCACACCTGATGGGCGGCCGGGCCCTGCGCCTCCAGGCGGCGCACGATGACGTCGAGGACGGTGTCGGCGAGCGCGTCGTCCGCCTCCGGGCCGGGCCGCGGGCGCGGCGGTGTCGTCGTCGCATACCGCACGGGCACCTCGGCGGCCGTGAACAGCACCGGTCGCCGATCCACGGGCCGTGGTCCGCCCAGGGCCGCGGCTTGCGCCGACCCCGATCGGTGCACCCCGGAGACGTACGCCGCCTTGAAGCGCACCATTTCGTCCGTACCGAACTTCAGATAGCCGGAACCGGGCACGTTCGGCAGCTGGTAGGCGTCCGGCACCCCGAGGGCCGCGCGGGACTCGGCGGCGGAGAACGTGCGCAGGCCCACGCGGTACGAGAGGTACGTCTCCAGACCGCGGAGCCGGCCCTCCTCCAGGCGCTGCGAGGCCAGCAGCAGATGCACGCCGAGCGACCGGCCGATGCGGCCGATCTGCACGAACATGTCGATGAAATCGGGCTTCGCGGTGAGCAGTTCGCTGAACTCGTCGATGACGAGGACCAGGGACGGGATGGGCTGGAGCGCGGCCCCGGCGGCGCGTGCCTTCTCGTAGTCGTGGATGTTCGCGTAGTTGCCCGCGTCGCGCAGGAGCTCCTGGCGGCGGTTGAGCTCGCCGCGGATGGAGTCGCCCATGCGGTCGACCAGCGTCAGATCGTCCGCGAGGTTGGTGATCACGGCGGCGACGTGCGGCATCTGCGCCATGCCCGCGAAGGTCGCGCCGCCCTTGAAGTCGGCGAGCACGAAGTTCAGGCTCTCGGAGGAGTGCGTGACAGCCAGGCCGAGGACCAGGGTGCGCAGCAGCTCCGACTTGCCGGAGCCGGTGGCTCCCACGCACAGGCCGTGCGGCCCCATGCCTTCCTGCGCCGCCTCCTTGAGGTCCAGCATCACGGGCCTGCCGTCCTCGCCGACGCCGATCGGGACACGCAGTCGCTCCGCCTGGGCGCGCGGGCGCCAGGTCCGGTTCGTGTCCACCGAGTCGGCGTCGCCGAGCCCGAGCAGCTCCGTGAAGTCCAGGTTGGCGAGCAGCGGCTGGCCGTCGTCGCCGCCCGACGCCATCCGCAGCGGAGCCAACTGCCGGGCGAGAGCCTCGGCGGCCTCGCGCGAGAGCAGGTCGGGCGTGCCGTCGTACACCAGACCGTGGCCCGACTCGAGGCGCAGCGACTTCGGCTGTACGACGACGGAGAGACCGCCGCGGCCGCTGCCCAGCTCGCCCGGCACGACCTCCACGATCGTGACGCCCTGCAACCCTTCGGGGGACGCCAGGACGGACGTCGGGGGCAGGGAGAGGCCGTCGAGCACGACGACGACGTGCGGCTCCTCCGACAGCGGTGTCCCGTTCGGGTGGAACCGGGGGCGGCCCTGGAGCCGGTCGGACAGCATCGCCTCCAGCTCCACCGGGTCGCCGGTGATCAGGCGGCGGCTGCCCGCCCCGTCCGCGGCGCCCTGCGCCTGGCAGTGCGGGAGCCACTTGGTCCACTCCCAGTGCGGGGCGGACTCGTGGCCCGCCGCGACCGCGACCAGCACATCGTCGGGGGAGTGCAGGGAGGCGAGCGAGGCGGTCAGCGCGCGGGCGGTGCCCCGCACCGCGTCCGGCTCACCGCTGACCGTCACGTGGTAGAAGGCGCGCAGGGACACCGCCATCGGCAGGGACTCGACGGTGCCGTGGGTGGCGAGGAAGCGCTGCATCGCGCCCGCGGTCAGCGGCTCGAGCTCGTCCACCGGCGCGGTCTCCGGGGGCACGAGCGGGGCGGCCAGGGCCTGCGAGCCGAGCCCGAGGCGCACCTGCCCGAAGTCCGCGTCCCCCGTGCGGCGCTCCCAGACCCGGCTGCCCTCGGCCACCAGGGCCCACAGCTGTTCGGGGGAGGGATGGAGGTAGTACTGGGCGTCGCGCTGCGCCTTCGCCGTACGCAGGGCGGCGCGGCGGGTCTGCTTCAGATACCGGAGGTAGTCGCGCCGCATGTCCGCCAACTGCCCCTGGGTGCCGCGGCGGTGACGGATCACCATCGCGATGGTCATCGCCAGTGTGGCGGTGACCATCACCATGCCCATGATCTTCATAAACGGATGCGAATTCGGCATGAAGAAGAACACCACGGAGCCACCCATGCCCAGCATGGGCAGGAGCTGCATCATCGTGCCCTCCTGCTGCCCGCGCGGCAGCTCGGGCGGAGGCTGAAGCACGATCTCGGCGCTGGGCACCTCGGACGGAAGAACCCGAGGCGGGCGCCTCACGATGATGTGGCTCACTGCGCATCAACCCCCTTGCCAGGCCCGGATGTTCCGCCCGCTGTCGCCGATTTTGCCGGACGAGGACCAGCGGCTGATCCTACTGACATCAGTCACCGCGAGGGGGCGATAGGGTGCTCGTCGTGCGCGTGAGCACACGCGAATCAAGCCGAGGCGCGGTCCGGGCAACAGGCCGAAGAATCAGGGCATTTCGTGCTACAAGGAGCCACGGAGAAGGGGCCCAGGCTCAAGAACCAGCCAGGTGAACCGATTTGCGCCGTGATGCCTCGCGTGATGCGGCACAGTCGTCGGGGGTGACACCGGCATCGGCGCGGTACCAGCACTGAATTGACGCAGCGTGACCACGCGCCAGTACCGGGGGCGTGATCATGTACCAGTACTGAGGGGGATCAGCAGGTGAGCACCACGGCCTCCGCGACGGCCACCACCGGTCGGCCCGGCCACGTGGCCACCACCGGGACCGGCGGCGGACTCGGCTTCTGCCGCGTCACCATCGTCGCGCCCGACAGCCGGATCGACGTGGCGCTGCCCGACGACATCCCGGTCGCCGACATCTACCCGGAGATCCTGCGGCTGTCCCGGCAGAGCCCGGCCGAAGGCGCTCCCGTGGGCTATCACCTCGTACGCAGGGACGGCGCCGTCCTCGACAGCGCCCGCTCCTTCGCGGCCCAGCGCATCCTCGACGGCGAACTCCTCACCCTGCGCCCCTTCTCGGCATCGCTGCCGCCCGCCGTCTACGACGACGTGTCCGACGCCGTCGCCTCGGCGGTGACGAGCGACCGCACGCTGTGGAACGGCGACCTGACCCGTGCCGCGGGCCTGATCGGTGGCGCCGTCCTGCCGGTCCTGCTGGCCTTCGTGACCTGGACCGCCGAGCCCCGCCACGACATGCACAGCTTCCCGGGCGTCCTCGCCGCCGTGGTGGGCCTGCTGCTGCTCACCTTCGCGTGCGTACGGGCGCGGATCTACGACGACCGGGCCGCGGCCGTCGCGCTCGGCCTCGGTGCGCTGCCGAACGTGGCGGTGGCGGGCTCCGGGCTGCTGCCGCTGACGGAGGGCGAGGGCATCGGCAGGCTCCAGTTCCTGCTCGCGTGCGCGGCGGTGCTGGTCGCCTCGGTGATCCTGACCCTGGTGTCGCCACGGGGGGACGGCCCGTTCGTCGCCTTCGTCTGCGCGTCCGCCATCGGCCTGTTCACGGTGTTCGCGGCGACCGTCTGGCGCATGGAGGCGGTCGAGACCGCCGCGCTGTGCTCCCCGCTGGCCGTGGGCGCCCTCGCCTTCCTGCCGGGGCTCGCCATGCGGTTCGCCCGCCTGCCCATCGGCTTCGACTCGCCGCACGCCGCCCGGCCCACGTACGGCGCCGACCTCGACCCCGACCCGGACCGCGCCCCCCAGGACCCGGTCGACGCCGACCGCATCGCCGCCCAGGCCCGCCGCGGCCACGAACTGCTCATCGGCCTCGTCGGCGGCTGCGCCCTGGTCTCCGTCGGCGCGGCGGCCGTCCTCGGCTTCTCCGACGACGGATGGGGACAGCTCCTCGCCCTGGCCACCGGCGTCGCGATGCTGACGCGCGCCCAGCTCTTCCGCTACACGGCCCAGGTCGCCGCCACCCTGGCCGCCGGCCTGGCCTGCCTGGTCCTGCTCGGCGTCGGCCTGTGCCTCAACCCCCCGCACAACCTGATGCGTGACGCCCTGAGCGGCGACACCGCGGCGCTCGACCTGCGCACCATCTGGCTCGTCGCCGCGATCGCGGCCGCCGCCACCCTCGCCACGGCCATCGGCCTGATCATGTCCCGCAGCGATGTGACCCCCTTCTGGGGCCGCTTCCTGGAGATCGCCGAGGTCTTCATCCTCCTCACGCTGCTGCCGCTGACCCTGGCGGTGTTCGACGTGTACGCCTCGGCGCGCGCGTTGACGAGCTGACGCGGGCGCCGACCGACCAGTCCGCCCGCGCCTCTTCCCCGGCTCCCTTCGAGGCACCCCTCCACCACTCCTTCCCGGAAAGGCACCGACAGCGTGAGTTTCGGCCCGCCTCCTTCAGAGTTCACCGAGTCCGCGCGGGTCGCGGACAGCGCCCGCAAGCAGCGTCGTACGAATGTGCTGGCCGGCCTCTCGTCCCTGCTGGCCTTCGTCCTGTGTGCGGGCGGCTGGATGCTGTGGGCCGGAGCCGACGACGAGAAGGAACAGCCGAAGCGCCCGACAGCCGCTCCTCAGGCACCGGACGACATACGGGAAACCGTCGAAGGAACCCCTCGGTCTGTGCAAGGCCGCCGGGATGTCGAGTACGTGGAAGAGGACCTGAAGAAGGACTACGGGCGGACATCGGTGCGCGCGCCCGGCGCCTGGGCCACGGACGAGGTGTTCGTGAAGGCCGTGGGGTCCACCCTGAAGGGATTCAAGCTCGGCAACTCCACCAAGGAGTGGTCGACCGACCTGGGCGGACCCATCTGCGATACCACGCGCCACGTCACCGCCGACGGCCGTACCGCCGTGCTCTTCCAGGGGCGAGAGCGAGGGGCCAAGGGAAAGGGCAAGTCGAAGCGGGAGGGCTCCAGCACGAAGAACGACCCGAATGTGTGCGGTCAACTGGCCTTCGTCGACCTGAACACAGGAAAGAAGCTGTGGCAGGTGAAGCTGCCCGCCGCCAAGGACGCTTTCGCACCGAACACAAACGTGACCATGACCCGAGGAACCGTGACTGTGGCATGGGGGCGAGGTTCCGTCGCGTACGACATGGACCGAGGAGAGCGGCTCTGGAGGAACACGGGGGCCAAGACCTGCCAGGACACCGGCTTCGCGGGCGGACGAGCCCTGCTCGCCCTGGTGACGTGCGGAGATCCCAGCGATCCCACCTACCGCGTTCAGTCCGTGGACCCGCGGTCGGGCGAGCCGAACTGGACGTACAAGGTCGCACGCGGCGTCAAGGGTGTGTACCTCGTGTCGTCCCAGCCGGCGGTGCTCGCCGTGTCCGCCGGTGACACCGTTCCGACCAATCTGATCACTCTCGACGACAAGGGTGAGTACCGGAGCACGATCGATCTGCCGGAGAAGCGCTACTTCGACCGCTGCTTCAACCCCTACGACAGTGTGGCCAAGGTGGAGACGTGCGACTCCATCGTGGTCGGCCGGGATCAGTTGTTCCTGGCTTCGAAGGACACCATGGACGGCAACTGGATCGTGTCGTTCGACCTTGCTACAGGTCGGACCGTCCGGAAGTTCGACCCACGGGACACCGGCGAGATCTACCCGGTGCGCATGAGTGGCGACAAGCTACTGGCCTTCCGGCCCGGACGCCTCTGGGCTGACTCGGCCGCTGTCGTCAGCCTGGATCCCCGTACGGGCAAGGAAACCCCTCTCCTCATTTTCAGCGTGCCCGACATCACTAGGCTGAGAGACCCGGAGCGAACCGACATCATCGTCGAGAGCGGCCGCGTCTACCTTGCTCCTCGAGAGCTCAGCCCCAAGCTGAGCGGAGAGTGGAAGGGCATCGCCTACGGCGCCCTCGGCGTCGAGCCCTCGTGACCTCGGAGGCCTCGCCGCCACGATCATGGCACCGAGGCCTCCTCACCTCCCGCCGAGGCGGTCCGCCCAGCCTGGTACTCTGTGTAACGCCCGCCTGTCTGCGCACCCCAAGGCCCCCGGCCAAGGCTCGCGCCCCGCGGCACCCCGCCTCCCAAGGCGGACCCACCCGACCAGGTGGACCCCACCTCCCAAAGGTGGATCCGGCCTGTCCAGGGTGGACCCCACCTGTCCAAGGTGGACCGACGCCTCCCGAGTCACCGAAGCCCCCCTGAGAAGCAGACCAGGGGCACTCGAAGGCACCAAAGACATCACAAGGAGTACGCGTGTCGCTCGACGCCGCTACGAAGAAGCAGATCATGACCGAGTTCGGCCAGAAGGAGGGCGACACCGGCTCCCCCGAGGTCCAGGTGGCGCTGCTTTCCCGCCGCATCTCGGACCTGACCGAGCACCTGAAGACGCACAAGCACGACCACCACTCCCGTCGTGGTCTGCTGATCCTCGTCGGCCAGCGTCGCCGTCTGCTGCAGTACCTGGCCAAGAAGGACATCCAGCGCTTCCGTGCCCTGGTTGACCGGCTCGGCATCCGCCGCGGCGCGGCGGGCGCCAAGTAAGACGCCGTGAAGGGAGCGGTTCCCACTCGAAGCACTCGAAGGGGGCCGCTCCCTTTGCTGTACGTGCGCGATGTCACCGCCCGTTTGTAGTCTGGTGACGTCCGGCACAGTACGGACGCCGGGCGCGAGCCCGGACGGGACGCATCCGCCAGGAGCGTCCAGCAGGACAAATCCATAGGAGAAGCGCACCCAGCCGCCGCCGGTCCTCGGTAGTGGCCCCCGGGATACGAAAAAGACGAACCCCGGGTGCTTCGATCGAAGACCGGCCCGCACCCACGGCGCGCTTCTCCCACCACCGCACAGCCGCACGGGCTCACGGTGGAAAACCCCAGGCCACACGGGCCCGGGGAAACTCCCCGGCCACACGGGCCCGGGAGCGAAGACGATACGTAGGAGAACCGCTAGTGGAGAACGAGACCCACTACGCCGAGGCCGTCATTGACAACGGCACCTTCGGCACCCGCACCATCCGCTTCGAGACGGGCCGCCTGGCCCGTCAGGCCGCCGGCTCCGCCGTGGCCTACCTGGACGACGACACCATGGTGCTGTCGGCCACCACCGCTTCCAAGAAGCCCAAGGACCAGCTCGACTTCTTCCCCCTCACGGTGGACGTCGAGGAGCGGCAGTACGCCGCAGGCAAGATCCCCGGCTCCTTCTTCCGTCGTGAGGGCCGCCCCTCCGAGGACGCGGTCCTGACCTGCCGCCTGATCGACCGCCCGCTGCGTCCTTCCTTCAAGAAGGGCCTGCGCAACGAGATCCAGATCGTCGAGACGATCATGGCGCTCAACCCCGACCACCTGTACGACGTGGTCGCGATCAACGCCGCCTCCTGCTCCACGCAGCTGGCCGGCCTGCCCTTCTCGGGCCCGATCGGCGGCACCCGCGTGGCCCTCATCAAGGGCCAGTGGGTCGCCTTCCCGACGCACACCGAGCTCGAGGACGCCGTCTTCGACATGGTCGTCGCCGGTCGCGTCCTCGAGGACGGCGACGTCGCGATCATGATGGTCGAGGCCGAGGCCACCGAGAAGACCATCCAGCTGGTGAAGGACGGCGCCGAGGCCCCGACCGAAGAGGTCGTCGCCGCCGGTCTGGAAGCCGCGAAGCCCTTCATCAAGGCCCTCTGCAAGGCCCAGTCGGACCTCGCCGCCAAGGCCGCCAAGCCCACCGGCGACTTCCCGGTCTTCCTGGACTACCAGGACGACGTGCTCGAGGCCCTGACCGCCGCGGTCAAGACCGAGCTCGCCCAGGCGCTCACCATCGCCGGCAAGCAGGAGCGCGAGGCCGAGCTGGACCGCGTCAAGGAGATCGCCGGCGAGAAGCTGCTCCCGCAGTTCGAGGGCCGCGAGAAGGAGATCTCCGGTGCCTACCGCGCGCTGACCAAGAAGCTGGTCCGCGAGCGCATCATCAAGGACAAGGTCCGCATCGACGGCCGCGGCGTCACGGACATCCGTACGCTCGCCGCCGAGGTCGAGGCCATCCCGCGCGTGCACGGCTCGGCGCTGTTCGAGCGTGGCGAGACCCAGATCCTGGGCGTCACCACCCTCAACATGCTCCGCATGGAGCAGCAGCTGGACACCCTCTCCCCGGTGACCCGCAAGCGCTACATGCACAACTACAACTTCCCGCCCTACTCGGTCGGTGAGACCGGCCGCGTCGGCTCCCCGAAGCGCCGCGAGATCGGCCACGGCGCGCTCGCCGAGCGCGCCATCGTGCCGGTCCTGCCGACGCGCGAGGAGTTCCCCTACGCGATCCGTCAGGTGTCCGAGGCCCTCGGCTCCAACGGCTCGACGTCCATGGGCTCGGTCTGCGCCTCCACCATGTCGCTGCTGAACGCCGGTGTGCCGCTGAAGGCCGCCGTCGCCGGTATCGCCATGGGTCTGATCTCCCAGGAGATCGACGGTGACACGCACTACGTCGCCCTCACCGACATCCTCGGTGCGGAGGACGCGTTCGGTGACATGGACTTCAAGGTCGCCGGTACGAAGCAGTTCGTGACCGCCCTGCAGCTCGACACCAAGCTCGACGGCATCCCCGCCTCGGTCCTGGCCGCCGCGCTGAAGCAGGCCCGTGACGCGCGTCTGCACATCCTCGACGTGATGAACGAGGCGATCGACGTTCCGGACGAGATGTCCCCGAACGCGCCGCGCATCATCACCGTCAAGATCCCGGTGGACAAGATCGGTGAGGTCATCGGCCCGAAGGGCAAGATGATCAACCAGATCCAGGAGGACACCGGCGCCGACATCACGATCGAGGACGACGGCACCATCTACATCGGTGCCGCCGACGGCCCGGCCGCCGAGGCCGCCCGCGCCACGATCAACGGCATCGCCAACCCGACCATGCCGGAGGTCGGCGAGCGCTACCTGGGCACGGTCGTGAAGACGACCACCTTCGGCGCGTTCGTGTCCCTGCTCCCGGGCAAGGACGGCCTGCTGCACATCTCGCAGATCCGCAAGCTCGCCGGCGGCAAGCGCGTGGAGAACGTCGAGGACGTCCTCGGTGTGGGCCAGAAGGTCCAGGTCGAGATCGCCGAGATCGACTCCCGCGGCAAGCTCTCCCTCATCCCCGTGGTCGAGGGCGAAGAGGGCGACGAGGCCGAGTCCGACAGCGGCTCCGCCGCGGATTCCGACAAGTAAGGACGACACCCACAAGTGACGTCGCGTAGCACCACGACGACGGCCCGCACCTCCTCGGAGGCGCGGGCCGTCGCCCGTACCCAAACCCTCATCAAGGGCCAGAACGGCATCGGCACGGTCCGCAAGACCACCCTCCCCGGGGGCCTGCGCATCGTCACCGAGACGCTCCCGTCCGTCCGCTCGGCGACCTTCGGCATCTGGGCCCACGTGGGCTCACGGGACGAGACCCCGTCCCTGAACGGCGCCACGCACTACCTGGAGCACCTGCTCTTCAAGGGCACCAAGAAGCGCAGCGCCCTGGACATCTCCTCCGCGATCGACGCGGTCGGCGGCGAGATGAACGCGTTCACGGCCAAGGAGTACACGTGCTACTACGCGCGCGTGCTCGACACCGACCTGCCGCTGGCCATCGACGTCGTCTGCGACATGCTGACCGGCTCGCTGATCCTCCAGGAGGACGTGGACGCCGAGCGCGGCGTCATCCTCGAAGAGATCGCGATGACGGAGGACGACCCGGGCGACTGCGTGCACGACCTGTTCGCGCACACGATGCTCGGCGACACCCCGCTGGGCCGCCCGGTCCTCGGCACCGTCGACACGATCAACGACCTGACCGCCGAGCGCATACGCCGCTTCTACAAGAAGCACTACGACCCCACCCATCTGGTCGTCGCGGCCGCCGGCAACGTCGACCACCAGAAGGTCGTCCGCCAGGTCCGCGCCGCCTTCGAGAAGGCCGGCGCACTGGACCGCACGGACGCGACCCCCCTCGCGCCGCGCGACGGCTCCCGCCGCCTGACCACGTCCGGCCGCGTCGAGCTGATCGACCGCAAGACCGAGCAGGCCCACGTCATCCTCGGTATGCCCGGCCTCGCCCGCACCGACGAGCGCCGCTGGGCCCTCGGCGTCCTGAACACCGCGCTGGGCGGCGGCATGTCGTCGCGCCTGTTCCAGGAGGTCCGCGAGAAGCGCGGCCTGGCGTACAGCGTGTACTCGTACACCTCCGGATTCGCCGACACCGGCCTCTTCGGCGTGTACGCGGGCTGCCGCCCGAGCCAGGTGCACGACGTCCTGAAGATCTGCCGCGACGAGCTGGACCACGTCGCGCAGCACGGCCTGACGGACGACGAGATCGCCCGCGCCATCGGCCAGCTCGCGGGCTCCACCGTCCTCGGCCTCGAGGACACCGGCGCGCTGATGAACCGTATCGGCAAGAGCGAGCTGTGCTGGGGCGGGCAGATGTCGGTCGACGACATGCTCGCCAAGATCTCGGCGGTCACGCCCGACGAGGTCCGCGAAGTGGCCAGGGACGTCCTGGGCCGGCGCCCCTCGCTCTCCGCGATCGGCCCGATCCAGGACAAGCAGGCGGCGCGTCTGCACGACGCGGTCGCCTAGCAGCGCCGACCGACCGAGGGCCCGGCTCCCGTAAGGGACGAGGGCCCAACTCCCGTAAGGAATGAAGGACATGAGCAAGCTGCGCGTGGCGGTCATCGGTGCCAAGGGCCGGATCGGCTCCGAGGCGGTGCGGGCCGTCGAGGCCGCCGCCGACATGGAGCTGGTCGCCGCTCTCGGGCGGGGCGACGGCCTGGAGACGCTGGTCGAGTCCGGCGCCCAGGTCGTGGTCGAGCTGACCACCCCGTCGTCGGTGATGGACAACCTCGACTTCTGCGTACGTCACGGCATCCACGCCGTCGTCGGTACGACGGGTTGGACCGACGAGCGCCTCGCGCGGCTGCGTACCTGGCTGGCCGCGTCGCCGGAGACCGGCGTGCTCATCGCGCCGAACTTCTCCATCGGCGCGGTCCTGACGATGAAGTTCGCGCAGATCGCGGCGCCGTACTTCGAGTCGGTCGAGGTCGTCGAGCTGCACCACCCGAACAAGGCCGACGCCCCCAGCGGCACCGCGACGCGCACCGCCCAGCTCATCGCCGCCGCCCGCGCGCAGGCGGGCAGCGCCCCGCAGCCGGACGCCACGGAGACGGCGCTCGACGGGGCTCGCGGCGCCAATGTCGACGGCGTCCCCGTGCACGCCGTGCGCCTGCGCGGCCTCCTGGCCCACCAGGAGGTGCTGCTCGGCGGCGAGGGCGAGACCCTCACCGTCCGGCACGACTCGCTGCACCACAGCAGCTTCATGCCGGGCATCCTGCTCGGCGCCCGCCGGGTGGTGTCCACGCCGGGCCTGACCTTCGGCCTGGAACACTTCCTGGACCTCGGCTGACCCGGCAGAGAACCCAGTGACCCGGGAAAAGAACTAGAAGAACTCCATGCGAGCGAAGATCACCTACGCCGTCACGGCTGCCGTCCTGGTCGTCTACTTCGTCCTGGTCGGCAGCCGCGGCGTGCTCCTGATACAGCACGGCACCCTGCTGACCGTCACCTTCGGCGTCGCGGTGCTCATCCTGCCGGTCATCGGCGTCTGGTTCCTGTGGCAGAACACGCGGTTCGTGCGGCGCGCGAACCGCCTGGCCGCCGAGCTGGAGGCCGAAGGCGGCCTGCCCGTGGACGAGTTGAAGCGCACGCCGAGCGGCCGCATCGACCGCGACTCGGCCGACGAGGTCTTCTCCCGGCGCAAGGCCGAGACGGAGGACACCCCCGACGACTGGCGCTGCTGGTTCCGCCTCGCCGTGGCCTACCACGACGCCCGGGACACGCCCCGGGCACGCAAGGCCATGCAGAGGGCGATCGCGCTGCACGAGGGCAGGGCGCTGAGCGCGTAGCGCGCCGGCAGCGAGCCCGGCCGGCGTCGCCGCCAGGCCCTTTGGGGCTATGCCGTACGCCGGTACTCCTCGGCCCACACCTCGATGGTGTCGGCCGCCCGGTCGAAGGCGGTGCGCCGCGCCAGGAAGTCCGCGTTCCGGTCGGTGAGGAGCAGCCGCTGCTCGCCCGTGGCACGGTCCTTGCGTACGAGGATCAGGGCCTGCCCCTGCACGGTGCGGGGCAGCCCGAGCCACCGCACCGGCTGCTGGGCCGTACGCACGGACGCGACCTGCGCCCACGGCACCGTGTGCGTGGTCAGGAAGGCAACCCGGCGCAGCCCCTGCGCGCTCACCCAGGTGCCCATGCGCAGCAGCCGCAGGGCGGCGGCGATGATGAGGACGGCCAGGCCCGCGCAGGCCGCGGCACCCGGCAGGGCGTCGGCGGCGGCGATGATCACGGCGGCCACGAGGACGTACGAGGCGAGGAGCAGCAGCACGGCCGCGGCGGCGACGCGCCAGGGGCCGGGGCGGTAGGGCCGGCGCCAGCGGTCGCGGTCCTCGAAGGGCAGCGCGGCGTCGTCCACCACGTCGTCGAAAGCGCGGTCCGCGGTCAGGAAAGGCAGGGGCACGGCTGATCCTCACTCAATCCATGGGCTGTGCCCGGTGAGGTTATCGAGCCGTGCTCCCTGCTACCACCCTTGGGGGGCCAAGGGGGCTATCGCCGCCGCCAGGGGCCATCGGTGACTGTCGGCGGCCATCAGCGGCCGTCAGCGCCCCTCGGACGCCTCGGACTGCTGGGTCTTGGCGGGCGACTGGTCTGCTGACATCGCGGGCATCCCGAAGAGCAGGGAGCCCACCAGGCCGGCCACCACGGTGAGGCCCATGAGCGTGCGGCCTGCTATCTGACCGGCCGTGGCGCGCTCACGGGGTGGGGGAGTGACATTGCTGCGGAACTTGTCGGCTTCGGCGATGAAGGCGAAGGGTACGGGCTCTCGCCGGCGGAACATGGGGCGCGCTTCTCCTCACGAGTCTCGAACGGAACTCTGTTGACTAGACAGACGCTCGAATCGCCCAAAAGGTGCCCTGTTTCGGCAAATTCGTCGAAGATTGTCAGGACGGGTCACCGGACGGCCGATTGTCAGTGCCGGGCCATAGAGTGGGCGCCGCCCGAAGATGCACATGGAAGGACCCCGCCAGTGAGCGAGACCCCAGCCGAAGACCTCAAGCCCAGCTTCCGCAGCGATGTGACGGTCGAGCTGGTCAAGCATGCCGCGACCGACCAGGACGTCCTGTGGGCGGCGCGGGTCTCGACCGCGGGCGAGCAGTCCCTGGACGAGCTGAAGAAGGACCCGGAGCGCTCCAAGGGCCTGATCAACTACTTGATGCGGGACCGCCACGGCAGCCCCTTCGAGCACAACTCGATGACGTTCTTCATCACCGCCCCGATCTTCGTCTTCCGCGAGTTCATGCGCCACCGCGTCGGCTGGTCGTACAACGAGGAATCGGGCAGGTACAGGGAGCTCCAGCCCGTCTTCTACGTCCCCGACGAGTCCCGCAAGCTCGTCCAGGAAGGCCGCCCGGGGAAGTACGTCTTCGTCGAGGGCACCCAGGCCCAGCAGGAGCTGACGGGCCGCGTCATGGAGGACTCCTACCGCCAGGCGTACGAGGCGTATCAGGAGATGCTGGCCGCGGGCGTGGCCCGCGAAGTCGCCCGCGCGGTCCTGCCGGTGGGCCTCTTCTCGTCGATGTACGCGACGTGCAACGCCCGTTCCCTGATGCACTTCCTCGGCCTGCGCACGCAGCACGAGCTCGCCAAGGTCCCGTCCTTCCCGCAGCGGGAGATCGAGATGGTCGGCGAGAAGATGGAGCAGGAGTGGGCCAGGCTCATGCCGCTCACGCACGCGGCGTTCAACACCAACGGCCGCGTCGCGCCGTGACCCCAGGGGGCGTGCGACCGCGCACGCCCCCGCCCGTCGGTCCCCATGAGGCGCGGACGCGCGGCTCCTTGAGGCACTGATGTGCGGATGAGCCGAGCGAAGTGTCCGTATTGCGGCATTTCTAGAAGTTCATCTAGCCTGATCAAACGGACCCGGCACTGCTTGAACCCCCGAGCAGGCAGTGCCGGGCTCCTTCCTCGTCAGGCCCTGTGCGTCACCCGAGGGGCGACCCCGCGCTGAGCAGCGAGTAGCGTGTTACCCATGGCTCCGACCTCCACTCCGCAGACCCCCTTCGGGCGGGTCCTCACCGCCATGGTCACGCCCTTCACGGCGGACGGCGTACTCGACCTCGACGGCGCGCAGCGGCTCGCCGCCCACCTGGTGGACGCAGGCAACGACGGCCTGATCGTCAACGGCACCACCGGCGAGTCCCCGACCACCAGCGACGCGGAGAAAGCAGAGCTCGTTCGAGCCGTAGTGGACGCCGTCGGAGACCGCGCCCACGTGGTGGCCGGAGTCGGCACGAACGACACCCGCCACAGCATCGAGCTCGCCCGCGCAGCCGAGCAAGCCGGCGCACACGGCCTGCTCACCGTCACGCCGTACTACAACAAGCCCCCGCAAGAGGGCCTCTTCCGGCACTTCAGCGCGATCGCCGACGCCACCGAGCTGCCGGTGATGCTGTACGACATCCCCGGCCGCAGCGGCGTACCGATCAACACCGAAACGATCGTGCGCCTCGCCGAGCACCCGCGTATCGTCGCCAACAAGGACGCCAAGGGTGACCTGGGCCGCGCGAGCTGGGCCATCGCCCGCTCCGGCCTCGCCTGGTACTCCGGCGACGACATGCTCAACCTGCCGCTGCTCTCGGTCGGCGCGTGCGGCTTCGTCTCGGTCGTCAGCCATGTCGTCACCCCCGAGCTGCGCGCGATGATCGACGCGTACACCAACGGCGACGTACAGAAGGCGACCGAGATCCACCAGAAGCTGCTCCCGGTCTTCACGGGCATGTTCCGTACGCAGGGTGTGATCACCACCAAGGCGGCGCTCGCCCTGCAGGGCCGCCCCGGCGGACCCCTGCGTCTGCCGCTGGTCGAACTCTCACCCGAGGAGACGGCCCAGCTCAAGATCGATCTTGCCGCCGGCGGGGTACAGCTCTAAACACAGACTTCACAACTGAATAGCCAACACCGCAGGCCACATGCCTGCACTCACACAACTGCTACTGCACGAACGTCACGCGCGCCACGTGCCCCGGAGGTACGTGGCGCGTGTGGTGAGGAGAGTCTTTTGAGTCATCCGCATCCTGAACTCGGCGCTCCGCCGAAGCTTCCGAAGGGCGGCCTGCGGGTCACCCCGCTCGGCGGCCTCGGCGAGATCGGCCGCAACATGACCGTCTTCGAGTACGACGGGCGTCTTCTGATCGTCGACTGCGGAGTGCTCTTCCCCGAGGAGGAGCAGCCCGGAATCGACCTGATCCTGCCGGACTTCACGTCCATCAGGGACCGCCTCGACGACATCGAGGGCATCGTCCTCACGCACGGCCACGAGGACCACATCGGCGGCGTCCCCTACCTCCTGCGCGAGAAGCCGGACATCCCGCTGATCGGCTCCAAGCTGACCCTCGCCCTGATCGAGGCCAAGCTCCAGGAGCACCGCATCCGGCCCTACACGCTCGAGGTCGCCGAGGGGCACCGCGAGCGCGTCGGCCCCTTCGACTGCGAGTTCGTCGCCGTCAACCACTCCATCCCGGACGCGCTCGCGGTCGCCATCCGCACGCCCGCTGGCATGGTGGTGCACACCGGCGACTTCAAGATGGACCAGCTCCCGCTGGACCGGCGCCTGACCGACCTGCACGCGTTCGCGCGTCTGAGCGAGGAGGGCATCGACCTCCTTCTCTCCGACTCGACGAACGCCGAGGTCCCGGGCTTCGTCCCGCCGGAGCGCGACATCTCGAACGTGCTCCGCACGGTCTTCGCGGGCGCCCGCAAGCGGATCATCGTGGCCAGCTTCGCCAGCCATGTGCACCGCATCCAGCAGATCCTCGACGCGGCACACGAGTACGGCCGCCGGGTCGCCTTCGTGGGCCGTTCGATGGTCCGCAACATGGGCATCGCCCGTGACCTCGGCTATCTGAAGGTCCCGCCGGGCCTGGTCGTCGACGTCAAGACCCTCGACGACCTGCCGGACCACGAGGTCGTCCTGGTCTGCACGGGTTCCCAGGGCGAGCCGATGGCCGCGCTCTCCCGCATGGCCAACCGGGACCACCAGATCCGCATCGTCTCGGGCGACACGGTGATCCTGGCGTCGTCGCTCATCCCGGGCAACGAGAACGCGGTCTACCGCGTCATCAACGGCCTGACCCGCTGGGGCGCCAACGTCGTCCACAAGGGCAACGCCAAGGTGCACGTCTCGGGCCACGCCTCGGCCGGTGAGCTGCTGTACTTCTACAACATCTGCAAGCCGAAGAACCTGATGCCGGTCCACGGCGAATGGCGCCACCTGCGCGCCAACGCCGAGCTGGGCGCCCTCACCGGCGTCCCGCACGACCGCATCGTCATCGCCGAGGACGGCGTCGTCGTCGACCTCGTCGAGGGCAAGGCCAAGATCGTCGGCAAGGTCCAGGCGGGATACGTGTACGTCGACGGCCTCTCGGTCGGCGACGTGGGCGAGCCCGCGCTGAAGGACCGCAAGATCCTCGGGGACGAGGGCATCATCTCGGTCTTCGTGGTGGTCGACTCGTCCACCGGCAAGATCACCGGCGGCCCGCACGTCCAGGCCCGCGGTTCCGGCATCGAGGACTCGGCCTTCAACGCGGTCATCCCGAAGGTCCAGGAAGTCCTGGAGAAGTCGGCCCAGGACGGCGTCGTCGAACCCCACCAGCTGCAGCAGCTCATCCGCCGCACGCTGGGCAAATGGGTCTCGGACAACTACCGCCGACGCCCGATGATCCTGCCCGTCGTCGTCGAGGTCTGACCCTCACGACTGCGTGAGCTCCGGAGCGGGGCGCCTCGATTTGCATCGGGGCGCCCCGCTCCGTTAGGTTTACGGCTCCGCCAGCGAGGGAAGCCCCGAGCACTCACGTGCCAGGGACCGACCCGAGCGGGGCGGGAATTCCGACTCAGAATCTCTGATAAAGTCGGAGTCGCCGGAAAGGGAAACGCGAAAGCCGAAAGGCTGGAGCGGGAACCGGAAAGGCACCGAGGAAGTCGGACACGAAAGAGTCTGATAGAGTCGGAAACGCAAGAACAAAAGAAACACCGAAGGGAAGCGCCCGG
>NZ_BMNG01000018.1 GCF_014646335.1 Streptomyces lasiicapitis | reverse complement strand
AGGAACGGACGCTTCCTTTGTACTCACCCTCTCGGGCTTTCCTCCGGGCGCTTCCCTTCGGTATTTCGTGTTTCCAACTCTACCAGATCCGTTTTCCGTTCCGTTCCCGGTTCGGATTTCATTTCCGGTGGCCGTTGGAGGGCCTTTGCCTTTCGGCTGATCCGACTTTATCAGAAGTTTTCCGCCGGTCTGACCGGCTCAACATTCCGAGTGATCGGGAGTGGCTTCTCGATTAATGAAATTCAAGAAGCAGGCAGATATTAACTGCCGCCGCTGGAGCTGTCCAGCTCTAGGCAACTGTTCGAATCTACCTCCCCGGTCTTGCCATGTCAATGACTTTTCCGGGGCGACGAGGAGACTAGCAGGTCACAGGCGACGTGCGCACATCACGCCGCAGTGGGGACCGCGGCGCTCCGCTCGGCCTCGTCCACGTCGCCCGTCTCGCCCGCGCGCGCGGCGCGGCCGCCGAGGACGTAGACGTACGCGAGAAAGGCGAGTTCGGCGGCTATGCCTATGCCGATGCGGGCCCAGGTGGGGAGGCCGGAGGGGGTGACGAAGCCTTCTATGGCGCCGGAGATCAGGAGGATCAGGGCGAGGCCGATGGCCATGCCCAGGGCGGCGCGGCCTTCTTCGGCCATGGCTGTGCGGCGGGTGCGTGGGCCCGGGTCTATGAGGGTCCAGCCGAGGCGGAGGCCGGTGCCGGCGGCTACGAAGACCGCGGTCAGCTCCAGGAGGCCGTGCGGGAGGACGAGGCCCAGGAAGGTGTCGAGGCGGTCCGCGGAGGACATCAGGCCGATGCCGACGCCCAGGTTGAGCATGTTCTGAAAGAGGATCCAGATGACCGGGACGCAGAGGAACGCGCCCAGGACCAGGCACATCGCCGCTGCTTGCGCGTTGTTCGTCCATACCTGGGCCGCGAAGGACGCGGCCGGATGGCTGGAGTAGTACGTCTCGTACTCCCCTCCGGGGCGGGTGAGGTCCCGCAGTTCGGAGGGGGCGGCTATGGAGGACTGGACTTCGGGGTGGGTGCCTATCCACCAGCCGAGTACGGCCGCCAGGGCGATGGAGAGCAGCGCCGTGGGTACCCACCAGTGACGGGAGCGGTAGACCGCCGCGGGGAAACCGTGGGTCAGGAAGCGGGTGGCATCTCTCCAGGAGGCGCGGCGCGTGCCTGTCACGGCACTACGCGCGCGTGCCACCAGTTGAGTGAGGCGGCCGGTCAGCTGTGGGTCCGGGGCGCTGGACTGGATCAAGGAGAGGTGCGTGGCCGTGCGCTGGTAGAGGACGACCAGTTCGTCGACCTCGGGGCCGGTGAGGCGGCGCTGGCGGCGCAGCAGGGCGTCCAGGCGGTCCCACTCGGCTCGGTGGGCGGACACGAAGACGTCGAGGTCCATCGGGTTGGCTGCTCCTCGGCTTCTTGTACTGCTTCTCGTACTGCGACTAAGGATTGAGACGGCTACGGCGACCACGGCGGCGCGATCCACGGTCAGCTTGGCAGACTGGCGGTTCCTGGGGCGGCGGAGGGAAGGGCGGCAGGCGTGAGTGAGCTGGTGACCGGTGAGGCGGTGGCGCTGGAACTGCGTCCCGCGAAGCTGCCGAGCCGTGCGCTGGCCGTGCTCATCGACATGGTCGTGGCCTGGTCCGTCTATTTGGCGGTGACGCTGGGGCTGCTGGCCGCGGCCGGTTCGCTCGACGACGCGGCTGTCGCCGCGATCGCGGTGGGGACGTTCGTACTCGTGCTTGTCGGGGTGCCGATCGCCGTGGAGACCCTCAGCCACGGGCGGTCGCTCGGGAAGCTGGCGTGCGGGCTGCGTGTGGTGCGGGACGACGGCGGGCCGATCCGGTTCCGGCACGCGCTGGTGCGCGGGGCGGTCGGGGTCGTCGAGATTCTGCTGACGTTCGGGGTCATCGCGTGCATCGCGTCGCTGGTGTCGGAGCGCGGGCGGCGGCTCGGGGACGTGTTCGCGGGGACGCTCGTGGTGCGGGAGCGGGTGCCGACGGGGCGTATGGCGTACGTGCCCGCGCCGCCGCCGTGGCTCGCGGGGCGGTTCGCGGAGCTGGATCTGTCCGCGGTGCCGGACGGGCTGTGGCTGGCCATCCGTCAGTACCTGACGCGGATGGGGCAGTTGGATCCGCAGGTCGGCTGGGCGATGGCGGAGCGGCTCGCGTCCGACGTCGTGGCGCGGACCGGGGCTCCGGCACCGGAGGGTGTGCCGCCGGCGGCGTTCCTTGCCGCTGTGGTGCACGAGCGGCAGGCCCGTGAGACGCGGCGGGCCTTCGGGGCGCAGGGAGTTGGGATGCCGGGTGCGGCACCTGGGGCGCCCTACGCGCCAGGTGCGCCAGGGGTGCCGAGTGGGTCGGGCGCGCCCACGGGCCGGCCCGGTGCGCAGGCGGGACCGTTCGCCCCGCCGGGCGCCGCACCTGTCGGCCCGCCCGTGTACGCGTCCCCGACCCCGCCTGCGACACAGCCCCCGCAGCCGTCGCAGCCCGCCCCCGGATCCGGCACACCCGCCCCAGCGGCTCCCGCCCCGCCGAGGCCCACCACCCCCGCGCCCGAGGAGCCCGCACAGCCCACGACGGGCTTCGTCCCGCCCGCATAAAGCCGCAAGCCCCGCCCTCTCGGCCGACCGACTGGTCACACCCGACAACCGGCCGCCTCGCCGCGCCTCGCAGCCAGCCGCATCGCAGCCAGCCGCATCGGCGCCCCGCTCGACCGGCAGACCCGTCACGCCCCACAACCGGCCGGTCCGCCCGCCTCTCAGCCCTCCGAGCCGAACGCCGACGGTGGCGACTCGAGGTTTTCGAGCTCGATGCCGGGTGCCGCGAGGACCACGTCGCCGGTGAGGTGGACGGTGTGCTGCTCGCCCGTGTCCAGGGCTGTGACCTGGTATTCGTCCACGGTCAGGGGGCCGTTGTCAGTGGCGTGTGCTTCTCTTTTCAGCAGGGCCCAGGACTGGTCGAGGGTGCGGGGGGCGAGGACGGGGTCCGTGAAGGCGACCAGGCGTACGCGGGTCGCGGGGGAAGCGGGGGCGAGCCGCAGCAGCCGGGCGGTGGCGACGAGGAAGGCGGGGGATGTGCCGGTGACGGCGTGAGCGGGGGCATTGTTCTCGGTGGCGTGCGCGCCGGAGGGGTCGGAGCGGACCCAGGTGACGCCATCGAGGGCGGCGGCGCGCACCTGCCAGCCGGAGGCGTGCAGTTCGAGACGGATGGGGCGGCCGAGTTCGTCGAGGGTCAGGTCGACGGAGCCCGAGTGGTCGCCCGAGGGGGTGGTGCGCTGGGCGACATAGCGCCAGCCGGAAGGGCCTGGCGCGCACTGGAAGTGTTCTTCACCGAGGGGGGTGTGATCGTGCGGATCGTGAAGCGAATACCGGCCGCGGGGCATGGTGCGTGGTCCTTGTCGGGGGACGTGGAGCAGGGCTTCCTGACGGGGCGTCGACCGAGGGCGTGACCCGGCGACCGGGCGGGGCGGGGTCACTACCGCGTGACCTGCGCTGGACCGCTGCCGCGCGGCCAGGGCGGGCCACTACGGGGGCAGGCCCCCGCCGCGGTGGGCGAGGGCCTGCTGGAGGCGTACTGCCGGGCGGCCGGCGGGCGTGACCGGGCCCCGTGGCGGGGGCCGGGTCGCGGCGACGGCCGGTGCCGGGGTCAGTAGCGGTAGTGGTCCGGCTTGTACGGGCCCTCCACCTCGACGCCGATGTACGAGGCCTGCTCGGGGCGGAGCGTCGTGAGCTTCACGCCGAGCGAGTCCAGGTGCAGGCGGGCGACCTTCTCGTCGAGGTGCTTGGGGAGCACGTAGACGTCGGTCGGGTACTCGTCGGGCTTGGTGAACAGCTCGATCTGGGCCAGCGTCTGGTCCGCGAACGAGTTGGACATCACGAAGGACGGGTGTCCGGTCGCGTTGCCCAGGTTCAGCAGGCGGCCCTCGGAGAGGACGATGAGGACCTTGCCGTCAGGGTGCTTCCAGGTGTGGACCTGCGGCTTGACCTCGTCCTTGACGATGCCCGGGAGCTTCGCGAGGCCGGCCATGTCGATCTCGTTGTCGAAGTGGCCGATGTTGCCCACGATCGCCTGGTGCTTCATCTTGGCCATGTCGGCGGCCATGATGATGTCCTTGTTGCCGGTCGTGGTGATGAAGATGTCGGCCGTCTCGACGACCTCGTCGAGCGTCGTGACCTGGTAGCCGTCCATCGCGGCCTGCAGGGCGCAGATCGGGTCGATCTCGGTGATGATCACGCGGGCGCCCTGGCCGCGCAGGGACTCCGCGCAGCCCTTGCCCACGTCGCCGTAGCCACAGATGACCGCGGTCTTGCCGCCGATGAGGACGTCCGTGGCGCGGTTGATGCCGTCGACGAGCGAGTGGCGGCAGCCGTACTTGTTGTCGAACTTCGACTTGGTGACGGCGTCGTTGACGTTGATCGCCGGGAACAGGAGCTGCCCGTCGCGGTGCATCTCGTACAGGCGGTGGACGCCGGTCGTGGTCTCCTCGGTGACGCCGCGGATCTCCGAGGCGAGCTGGGTCCACTTCTGCGGGTTCTCGCCCAGGGTGCGGTGCAGGGTCTGGAGGATGACGCGGTGCTCGTCGGACTCGGCGGTCTCGATCGCCGGGACCTTGCCGTCCTTCTCGTACTCGACGCCCTTGTGGACGAGGAGGGTGGCGTCGCCACCGTCGTCCAGGATCATGTTCGGGCCGCCGGTGGGCGAGTTAGGCCAGGTCAGAGCCTGCTCCGTGCACCACCAGTACTCCTCCAGGGTCTCGCCCTTCCAGGCGAAGACCGGGATGCCCTGGGGGTTGTCCGGGGTGCCCTTCGGGCCGACGGCGATGGCGGCCGCGGCGTGGTCCTGGGTGGAGAAGATGTTGCAGGAGACCCAGCGGACCTCGGCGCCGAGGGCGACCAGGGTCTCGATGAGGACGGCGGTCTGCACGGTCATGTGCAGGGAGCCCATGATGCGGGCGCCGGCCAGCGGCTGGGCGGCGGCGAATTCCTTGCGGATCGCCATGAGGCCGGGCATCTCGTGCTCGGCGAGGGTGATCTCCTTGCGCCCGAACTCGGCGAGGGAGAGGTCGGCGACCTTGAAGTCTTGGCCGTTGGCGGCAGTCATTCTGAGCTGCTCCTCGTGGTAGATCGAGGGTGGGCATGGCTGACCTGCGGCGTCGGGGCACAGAGGTGCACCGGCGCGCGCAGTGCAGTCCGTCGGAGGCCCTCTCTCCCTCGGCCGGTCCAGGTACGGACCGCCCGACCGCCATCAGCAGCGACGTCTGGCACTGTCACGAATCTACACCGATTGGCGCAGCGAGCCCCAGCCCGCCCCTGCGCGGACTGTGGCCGAATCGAGCACCGAACAAAGGTCGTGAGACCCGCACGAACCGGGACCTTTGCGCTTTGGAACCTGTCCTCGTCTGTTGCAGGATGCCTGGAGATCGGGAACATATGCGCGATCTTGTTTGGCCAAGGCGTTAGGAGATCCACGTGACCAGTCCGGCCGACCCCCCGGCAGGCGGGGGCCCCAGCGGGCAAAAGCGGCTGAAGCTGCTCGCGGTGACCGCCTGCCCGACGGGCATCGCCCACACGTACATGGCGGCGGAGAAGCTCCAGCAGGCCGCCGACGGTCTCGGCATCGACATGAAGGTGGAGACCCAGGGCTCCATCGGCGCCGAGAACGTACTGACTGACAACGATGTCAGAGATGCCGACGGCGTCATCATCGCGGCTGACAAGGACGTCGATCTGGCCAGGTTCGCGGGCAAGCGCGTGTTGTCCGTCGGGGTGTCCGAGGGCATCAGCAATCCGGAGCGGCTCATCGAGCAGGTGCAGGGCGCGCCGGTGCACGGCGGCAGTGGCGGGGGCGGAGGCGGTGGCGATGCCGCGCAAGCGTCGACCGGTGACGGTGGCCGGGAGCGGAGTGTGGCGTACAAGGCGCTGATGAACGGCGTCTCGTACATGATCCCGTTCGTCGTGGTCGGCGGTCTGCTGATCGCGATCTCGCTGTCGCTTGGCGGGCACACCGACCCCAAGGGCGGGCTCGTCATCCCGGACGACTCGTTCTGGATGCATGTGAACGAGATCGGGGTCATCGGCTTCAAGCTGATGGTGCCGATTCTGTCGGGGTACATCGCGTACGCGATCGGGGACCGGCCGGCGCTGGTGCCGGGCATGATCGGCGGGTGGATCGCCAACACCGGTGAGCTGTACGACTCCGAGGCGGGGGCGGGCTTCATCGGGGCGATCGTGACCGGGTTCCTGGCCGGGTATCTGGTGCTGTGGATCAAGAAGGTCGAGGTCCCGAAGTTCGCCCGGCCGATCATGCCGATCATCGTGATCCCGATCATCGCGACCAGTGCGCTCGGGCTCTTCTTCATCTACGTCATCGGCAAGCCGATCTCGTGGGTCTTCGAGCATCTGACGGACTGGCTCAGCGGGATGACGGGCACGAGCGCGATTCTGCTCGGCGCGATCCTGGGGCTGATGATCGCGTTCGACATGGGCGGGCCGGTCAACAAGACGGCGTTCCTGTTCGGCGCGGGGCTCATCGCGACCGGCAACCAGACGGTCATGGGCATGTGCGCGGCGGCGATTCCTGTGATGCCGCTCGGGCAGGGGCTCGCGACACTCATCCGTAAGCGGCTCTACAGCGAGCAGGAGCGGGAGACCGGGCTCGCGGCCTTGTTCATGGGCATGTTCGGGATCTCGGAGGGTGCGATTCCGTTCGCGGCGGCGCGGCCCGCGCAGGTCATTCCGGCGAACATGCTCGGTGGCGCGGTGGCCGGTGCGGTCGCCGGTCTGGCGGATGTGAAGGACGCGGTGCCGCACGGCGGGCCGATCGTCGCGGTGCTGGGCGCGATCGGCGGCGTACCGATGTTCTTCGTGGCCGTGGCCATTGGCACCGTCGTCACGGCGCTGACCACCGTGACGCTGGTGGACATCAGCGAGCGGCGGCGGCGTGGTGAGCCGCTGGTCGGCGGGGCCGGTGGGCCGGGTGCGGGCGAGCCGGTGCTCGCGGGAGCCGGTGCCGCTGTCGCGGGCGGTGGCGTCGGCTCGGGGGCGGGTTCGACCGCGAAGTCCCCTGCCGCGCCCGCTCCTTCGGCGCCTGCCCCCGCGCCTTCAGCCTCCGTGCCGCAGGCGCCCGCCGACGCGGCGGCTCCCGGTGGCGAGGTCCTCTCCGGCTACCTGACCGAGCAGACCGTCAAGGTCCAGCTCGCGGCCGACGAGAAGGAAGCCGCGATCCGGGAGATGGCGGGGCTGCTCGCGCGGACCGGCAAGGTCGGCGACGTAGAGGAGTTGGTGCGGACCGCGCTGCGGCGCGAGGCGCAGGGCACCACCGGCCTCGGCGAGGAGATCGCGATCCCGCACGCCAAGACGGACGCGGTGACGGCTCCGGTCGTCGGCTTCGCGCGGTCCGCCGAGGGCATCGAGTGGGGGTCGATGGACGGTACGAAGGCCAAGCTGATCTTCATGATCTCCGTGCCGGAGGCTGCCGCGGGCGACGAGCATCTGCGGATTCTGGCGCTGCTGTCGCGCAAGTTGATGGATGTCGGGTTCCGGGAGCGGCTCGTGGCCGCGCCCGACGAGGCGGCGATCCTGGAAGTGCTGCGCGAGGTGCAGTGAGCTCGACGAGTGCGACGCATGCGTACGTATGCGTACGCATGTGAAGGGCCCCGCACCACATAGGTGCGGGGCCCTTCACGTACAAGCGCTTGCGGCGGAAACAGGCCTCAGTGGTCGCCCTCCGTCGAACCGCCGGGCGACTTCGCCGGGTTCGTGCCCGCGGCTGCCGCTTCCTCGCTGTATATGTCCGGCTCGAGGTAGATGACGCGGGCGATGGGGACGGCCGCGCGGATGCGGTCCTCGGCGGCGTTGATCGCGTCGGCGATCTCGCGGGCCGTGTCGTCGTGCCGGACTGCGACCTTGGCGGCGACGAGGAGTTCCTCGGGGCCGAGGTGCAGCGTACGCATGTGGATCAGGCGGGTGACGGTGTCGCCGTCGACCAGGGCCTGCTCGATCTTCTCGACCTCTTCGGTGCCCGCGGCCTCGCCGAGGAGCAGCGACTTGGTCTCGGCCGCGAGGACGATCGCGATGAGGATGAGCAGGACACCGATGCAGAGGGTGCCGATGCCGTCCCAGACGCCGTCGCCGGTGGCGAGGGCGAGGCCGACGCCGCCGAGCGCCAGGACCAGGCCGACGAGCGCGCCGAGGTCCTCCAGGAGCACGACCGGCAGCTCGGGGGCCTTGGCGCGGCGCACGAACTGCGTCCACGTGAGCTTGCCGCGCAGGGCGTTGGACTCCTTGATGGCGGTGCGGAAGGAGAACGACTCCGCGATGATCGCGAAGATCAGGACGCCCACCGGCCAGTACCAGTGCTCGATCTCGTGCGGGTGCTTGATCTTCTCGTAGCCCTCGTAGATGGCGAACATGCCGCCGACCGAGAAGAGCACGATGGAGACCAGGAACGCGTAGATGTAACGCTCGCGGCCGTACCCGAAGGGGTGTTGCGGGGTCGCCTCGCGCTGGGCCTTCTTGCCGCCGACGAGCAGCAGGCCCTGGTTCCCGGAGTCGGCGAGGGAGTGCACGCTCTCGGCGAGCATCGACGACGAGCCACTGAAGAGGAACGCCACGAATTTCGCCACCGCGATCGCGAGATTGGCGACGAGTGCCGCCACGATCGCCTTTGTTCCGCCTGACGCACTCATGTGTGCCCGATGTCCCTTCGCCTTGCGTCACTACTCGTCGCCCGGGCGCTGGTTTGCCCGGCCTTTGCGGTGGGTCATTGTTGCAGCACCTGAGGCATGCGGGGGGTCAGGCCACCACAGTGGCGCGGAAAACAGTGCCGGTCCCGGACACTTCGGCCTTTTCCCCCGCGGGGACGAAGGCGGACTGGCCGGGCGTCAGGGCGATGTCGCCCGCGCGGACCGCGCCCGCAGTGCACAGCAGGATCTGCGGGGTCTCGGCGGTGAGGTCGTGCGCGGCGCCGCTCTCGGGCAGGACGAAGCGGGAGAGGCGGAACTCGTCGATCGGCGTCTCGTAGACCTCTTCGCCGTCGGGCGAGGCCTCCGGGCGCAGCACGCCGGGGTCGGTGGCCTCGAAGCGTACGACGCGCAGGAGTTCGGGTACGTCGACGTGCTTGGGGGTCAGGCCGCAGCGCAGCACGTTGTCCGAGTTGGCCATGATCTCCACGCCCAGGCCCTGGATGTAGGCGTGCGGGACGCCGGCGCCGAGGAACATGGCCTCGCCGGGCTGGAGTTGGACGTAGTTGAGCAGCATGGCGGCGATGACGCCGGGGTCGCCGGGGTAGTGGCGGGCGACGGCGGCGTACGGGGCGTAGTCGCCGCCGAGGCGTTCGGCGGCGGTCGCGGCCTCGGCGACGGTCTTCGCCATGTCGTCGGGGTCGGCGCTGAGGACGGCCGTCAGGACCTCGCGCAGCGCCGCCTCTTCGGGCTTGGCGTGCAGCAGGTCGACGTACGGCTTGAGGGAGTCGACGCCGAGGCCCGCGAGCAGGTCGGCGGCCTCGGCGGGGGCGCGGAAGCCGCAGAGTCCGTCGAAAGGCGTGAGCGCGCAGATCAGTTCGGGCTTGTGGTTGGCGTCCTTGTAGTTGCGGTGCGGGGCGTCGAGGGGGACGCCGCGGCGCTCCTCGTCGTCGTACCCCTCCTTGGCCTCTTCGAGGTTCGGGTGGACCTGGAGGGAGAGGGGGGCGCCGGCGGCGAGGATCTTGAGCAGGAACGGCAGGCGCGGGCCGAACTTGGCGACGGCGCGCGGGCCCAGCTCGTGCGCCGGGTCTTCGTCGATCACCTCGTTGAGCGGGCCGCGCTCGGTGCGCGACGGCGCGCCCGGGTGTGCGCCCATCCACATCTCGGCCTGCGGCTCGCCGGTCGGCTCGACGCCGAGGAGCTGTGCGATGGCGGTGGTGGAGCCCCAGGCGTAGGGGCGGACGGTGTTGGTGAGGCGGTCCACGGAGGGGTCTCCCTTACGGGTAGTGCGCGTGCGGGGGTGCGGTTACCGGCGGGCTGTTGGCCGTGGGGTGGGCAGCGGTCTGTCTGTCGCTGCGGTCGCACCGGTCATGATCGGTCCCCGGAGGCGAGCGCCAGGTAAACGGCCGCGAAATCCGTGATGGCGATCAGCTCGGCGAGGCGCTCCAGGTCGCCGCCGTCCGCCGGTTCCAGCTCGCTGAGCGCGGTGTCGTGGCTGTGGACGAGTTCGCGGGCGGTGGGCGCGGCGGTCAGGCCCCCGGCGTCGGCGGGGTGCTCCCTGAGGAGGACCACGCGGGCGCGCAGCGAGGCCGGTTCCTCGACGCGGTCGCGGAAGAAGTCGTCGCCGTCGCCGCCGCCGACAGGACCGCCCGCGAGGAGCGTGGTGTGCGCGGCGAGCGCCTCGGGCAGTTCGGCGGCGAGGGCTGCGTGGCCCGCGAGTTCGGCGAGGGCGGCGGCGAAGCGGCGGCCCGCCATGCCCGCGCTCTGCCCCTCGGACCAGATCAGCGGCAGCGTCTCGGAGAGTTCGGTGGCGAGGGTCTTCGCGGGATTGCTGTACGTCGCGATGGCCGGGCCGCACCGCTCGGCGACGCTGTCCAGGCGGTCGGCGACCTTCTGGAGGGTGTCGACGGGGGCCGCGATCAGGCCGGTGCGGTCCAGGAGGACGAGCAGCGGTGTGAGCAGGGCCCACAGGGTGCCGGGGGCGGTGGCGGGGGCTTCCCGGGAGAGGTCCTCCTGGGTGAAGGGTTCGCGCTGCGCCGCCTCGTACGCCACGGGCGACGCGGCCATCGGGACCGTCAGGCCGTGCGAGCCCTCGACGCTCTCGGCCAGCGGGGAGCGGGGCGGGGCAACCGCGACGACGGTGCAGCCGCGGCGGTACGCCTGCTCGGCGAGGAGGGTGAGGCCGGGCTCCGAGCCGTCGGGGGTGACGATGAGCAGCAGGTCGACGGGGCCCGTCCAGCCCGGCAGGGCCCAGCGCAGGGCGCCTGCCGCGGGGGCCACGCCGGTGGGGGCGAGGCGGACGACGGGGCAGGCGGTGCCCGCGAGCGTGCCGATGAGGTCGGCCACGCCGGTCGCGGCGGTGCCGGGGCCCGCGATCAGGACGGCGCGGGGGCGGCCGTCCGGCTTGAGCTCCGTGAGGCCGGACTCCGTGGCGTGCCGGACCGCCGTCCGCACGCGGGCGCCCGCTTCGGCGGCGCCGCGCAGCAGATCGTGCAGGTCGGCCCGGGCCAGGGCCTCGGGGGCGTCAAGGAGCGACTCGTCGAGCATGGGGTCGGCCTCCGATCGCCGCGACCGCGCGCGGCGGGTGGCGGGCTGGGTGGTCGTACGGTGCGGCGGTCTTGGTGCGGCGTACGGTGCGCGTCTTCGATCGTCGCTCGGGCGGCGGGCCGCGTCGACCCGTCGTTACGCGGGGCGGCGGGCCTCGTCGACCAGGAGGACGGGGATGCCGTCGCGGACGGGGTAGGCCAGGCCGCACTCCGTGCTCTCCGCGGTGCAGACCAGCTCGGTGTCCGTCTCCTTGAGGGGGTCGTGGCAGGCCGGGCAGGCGAGGATCTCCAGGAGGCCGGCTTCGAGCGGCATGTGCGGGGTCCCTTCGGGGTGGGGCGGGTGGGGTTTGTGGCCTGGTCAGCGTACCGCTGGCCGGGGGCCTTGGGCTGTGCTCGGGCCGGGGCTTCGCCCCGGATGCCCCGGGGTGGGGCGGGGCGCTTCTTCCTTCGGGTGCTGGCCGGTGGGCGTTTGTGCCCACCCGTTCCGCCGTGCGGAACGCCTGCCCACAAACGCAGCGGACGGGCGTCCGGCCCCCCTCCCAGAACGCCTGCCCACAAACGCGGCAGCTGGGTGCGCAGGTCTCCTCTGAACACCCAGCCGGTAGGTATTCAGCCCCTGATGATCGCCAGTGCCTCGTCCCGTACCCCTGTCATCGTCTTTTCGTCGCGGGCCTCCACGTTCAGGCGGAGCAGGGGTTCCGTGTTGGAGGCGCGGACGTTGAACCACCAGTCGGTGGAGGTGATGGTGAGGCCGTCGAGTTCGTCGATAGTGATGTCTTCGCGGGATTCGTACGTGGTGCGGATCGCCGCGAGGCGGGCCTTCTGGTCGTCGACCGTGGAGTTGATCTCGCCGGAGCCCGCGTAGCGGTCGTACTGCGCGACGAGGCCGGACAGCGGGCCGTCCTGGCCGCCGAGGGCCGCGAGGACGTGCAGCGCGGCCAGCATGCCGGTGTCGGCGTTCCAGAAGTCGCGGAAGTAGTAGTGCGCGGAGTGCTCGCCGCCGAAGATCGCGCCGGTCTTGGCCATCTCCTCCTTGATGAAGGAGTGGCCCACGCGCGTGCGCACGGGCGTGCCGCCGTTCTCGCGGACGACCTCGGGGACGGACCAGGAGGTGATCAGGTTGTGGATGACCGTGCCCGAGCCGCCGTGCTTGGCGAGTTCGCGCGAGGCGACGAGCGCGGTGATCGCGGACGGGGAGACGGGCGCGCCGCTCTCGTCGACCACGAAGCAGCGGTCCGCGTCGCCGTCGAAGGCGATGCCGAGGTCGGCGCCCTCCTCGCGGACGCGCTTCTGGAGGTCGACGATGTTCGCCGGGTCCAGCGGGTTCGCCTCGTGGTTGGGGAAGGTGCCGTCGAGCTCGAAGTACATCGGTACGAGGGTGAGGGGCAGGCCTTCGAAGACGGTGGGGACGGTGTGGCCGCCCATGCCGTTGCCCGCGTCGACGACGACCTTCAGGGGGCGGATCGAGGTGAGGTCGACCAGGGAGCGCAGGTACGCGGCGTAGTCGGTGAGGGTGTCGCGCCGCGTGAGGGTGCCCGGGGTCGCCGCGCTCTCGGGGGCACCGGACTCGCTCCAGCCCTCCACCAGCGCGCGGATCTCCGCGAGACCGGTGTCCTGGCCGACCGGTGCGGCGCCCGCGCGGCACATCTTGATGCCGTTGTACTGCGCCGGGTTGTGCGAGGCCGTGAACATCGCGCCCGGCAGGTTCAGCGCGCCCGAGGCGTAGTAGAGCTGGTCCGTCGAGCACAGGCCGATCTCGGTGACGTCGACGCCGAGCGCCGCCGCCCCGCGCGCGAAGGCGCCGGACAGACCGGGCGACGAGGGCCGCATGTCGTGCCCGATGACGATGGCCGTCGCCTCCGTCACCCGCGCGAAGGCGGCGCCGAACAGCTCGGCGAGCGACTCGTCCCACTGGTCCGGGACCACCCCGCGCACGTCGTACGCCTTCACGAGCTGGGACAGATCAGCAGTCACGGCCAACCCTCTCTGCAAGGTTCTGGGAGCTCGGCAAGCCCTCGTCGGTGGCAACAAACTACCCGCAACACCGAACCGGAAGTCGCCTCAGGGGAGCATCTCAGGGCAACTTCAGGGAGGCTCAGGGAAGCCTCAGGGCAGCATCCAACCCAGCACCGGCGTGCTCTGGCCGACCACGATGAGACACATCACCAGAAGCAGCCCGAGGCTCCAGGGCAGCACCTTGCGCAGCAGGTCGCCCTCCTTGCCCGCGAGGCCGACGGCCGCGCACGCGATCGTCAGGTTCTGCGGGGAGATCATCTTGCCGAGGACGCCGCCCGAACTGTTGGCGGCGGCGAGGAGTTCGGGCGAGAGCCCCGACTGTTCGGCGGCCGTCACCTGGAGCGAGCCGAACAGCGCGTTGGCGGAGGTGTCCGAGCCGGTGACGGCGACGCCGAACCAGCCGAGCACCGGCGACAGGAAGGCGAGGCCCGCTCCCGCGTCGGCCACGAAGTGCCCGATGGTGGCGGCCTGTCCGGACAGATTCATGACGTACGCGAGCGCCAGGACGCTGGTGACGGTGAGGATCGCGAACCGCAGTTCGCGCACGGTCGCCACCCACTCGCGCACCGCCACGCGCGCGTGGACACCGAGAACGGCCGCCGTGCCGACGCCCGCGAGCAGCACGAGGGTGCCGCCGGTGGACACCAGCGGCAGCGAGAAGACGTTGCCGCCGACGGGGTCGCCCGCCGGGTCGCCGACGTTCAGGAAGGGCCAGTCGAAGGCGCGGGTCGCCTCGGCGAGGAAGTCCTTCACGGGCGGGATCTGCGCGATCGAGAAGATCGCGACGATGAGGGCGTACGGGGCGTAGGCGCGCAGCACGTCCGCGCGCGGATCGTCGTGGTCCAGGTCTTCGCTGCGTACGCCGGTCAGGACCGCGGCCCGGACGGGCTCGGCGGCCGGTTTGCGGGCGCCCGGCACCGCGACGAGCGCGCCCGCGCCCGCCAACGCGGCACCGATGTCGGCCAGTTGCGCGGAGACGTAGTTGGAGGCCGCGAACTGCGCGGCGGCGAAGGCGAATCCGCAGGCCGCGGCGGGCATCCAGGTCTCGCGCAGGCCGCGGCGGCCGTCCACGAGGACGACCAGGAGCAGCGGTACGACGAGGGCGAGCAGCGGTGTCTGACGGCCGACGACGGTGGCGACGGTGTCCAGCGGGATCCCGGTGACCTGGGCGAGCGTCACCACGGGGGTGCCCATGGCGCCGAAGGCCACGGGCGCGGTGTTGGCGACGAGGGCGACGACGGCCGCGCGCACCGGGTCGAAGCCGAGCGCGACCAGCATCACCGAGCAGATCGCGACCGGCGCGCCGAAGCCCGCGAGCGCTTCCAGGAGCGCGCCGAAGCAGAAGGCGACGACGAGTGCCTGGATGCGCGGGTCGTCGGAGAGGCGCCCGAAGGAGCGGCGCAGGATGTCGAAGTGCCGGGTGCGGACGGTCATCCGGTACACCCACAGGGCGTTGACGACGATCCACAGGATGGGGAAGAGCCCGAAGACGGCGCCCTGGGCGGCGCTGGAGGCGGTCTGGCCGAGCGGCATGCCGTACGCGAGCCAGGCGACGGCCGCGGCGACCGCGAGGCCGATGAGCCCCGCGCGGTGGGCCTTCATGCGGACGGCGCCGAGGAGCACGAGGACGGTGAGCAGGGGCAGGGTGGCGACCAGCGCGGACAGGCCGAGTGAGTCGGCTACGGGTTCGAGTTCCTGGACGTACACCAAGCCTCCCCGGACGTTCCGTTCCGTGACGCGGCAGCACAGAGCTCTTCCGCGATGCGGAAAGCGATCTCTCGCGACTGGGGGAATGGTCGTGTCCGCGCCAACGGCCCGTCAATGGGGCGTGCGGGGCGGGTTGTTCAAGGGTGAATAACGGGTCTCTACGGAGACATCGTTCGGCATCTACGGAGGCGCCTTCAGGCCTACGGAGACTTCAGGCCTCTACTGAGACGTCGTTCAGGACTCCGGCGAGCGCAGCACCCGCAGGTGCCCGCGGCGCGCGACCTCCATCGGGTCCGCTCCCCGCGCCCCGCTCCCGCCGGCCTCCGCCGCCCGCTCCTGCGGCCGTGCGGCCTCCCGCACGGCGTTGGCGAGCGCTTCCAGGTCGTCGCCGCTGGGGCGGGACGGGCCCGAGCCGTCGGCGAGGCGGACGACCTCCCAGCCGCGCGGGGCGGTGAGGCGCTCGGAGTGCTCTGCGCACAGGTCGTAGCAGTGGGGTTCGGCGTAGGTGGCGAGGGGGCCGAGGACCGCGGTCGAGTCGGCGTAGACGTACGTCAGCGTCGCGACGGCGGGACGGCCGCAAGCGGTGCGCGAACAGCGACGTACAGGGCTCACGACGTTGGACGGTACCGCACTCTTGAGCGGGCCGCGACGACTCTCCCCGAGGTCACTCCCCCGTGTCGTGCCGTGATCCCACGCGCGGAGCCGTCCGTGAGCGCGGCGCTGACCTGCGGTGACGCGTGGGACCAGGGGGGTCGGTGGTGTTGAACGCGGTCACCACTCGGTACAAATCCGGCCAATCGTCGCGAGATCGGCGGTCCCGGAGAGACGCGCAATCGAGCCCAAGCTTGGCTGGAATGGTCAGGAAGCGACATGCCGTGCTCCGTGCGGAAAGGGCGATCTCGAGGACTACGCTTCCCCAGTGATGGACGACCCCGTACAGCCCCGCTCCACCGATCCGAGGCCCCGCCGCCGCGACCGCCACGGCAGGGGCATGCGTGGCCCTGTGGCGCCTCCGCAGGTGCCGCTCTCCGCCAGCCGCGCGGAGGCCTTCACCGACCTCGTGCAGGACTCCGTGGAGCGGCTTGAGCGGCGCTGGCCGCAGCTCACCGAGATCGACTTTCTCGTGCTCGACGTTCCGCCCACTTCCGGTGGGGTCGGTGAGGGCGGTACGGACGACGACTGGGGGGCCGGGACTGTGCCGCTCGGGGGGACGATCAGTGCCTCCGAGGGGCGGCCCGCGCGTGTCGTCATCTACCGGCGGCCGGTCGAGATCCGCACCAAGGGGCGGGATGAGCGGGCCGCGCTCGTCCACGAAGTGGTCGTGGAGCAGGTTGCGGAGTTGCTCGGGCTTTCGCCGGAGTCTGTGGATCCGCGGTACGGGGAGGAGTAGGGGGCCCTGCGGGGCTTTCCCCAATCCCGCCCCTTCCCGAAACCGGGGGCTCCGCCCCCGGACCCCCGTATCGGCCTGAACGGCCTCGTCCTCAAACGCCGGACGGGCTGAAAAGAGCCGGGGCGGGGTGAAGGTCCGGGGTGGGTGGGACAGACCCCCGCCGAATCGCCGCTCCGCGCCTCGTCCTCAAACGCCGGACGGGCTGGAACGTCGCCGGAACAGGCCGTCACCGTCTACTTCTGCAGGACCTCCAAGTCCTGCTCCGCCTCCGGCACCGAAACCGTCCCCCTGTCGTCCGGCAGCGTCTGGATCGTGAACATGGGGATGCCGTTCTCGGGGAGTTCCAGGGTGCGGGCCGCGTGCACCGGGCCGCCCGACTCGGGTTCCACGGTGAGGGCGTAGGGGCCCTTGAGGCCGGAGGGGACCGGTGGGGCCACGGAGAGCGTCGTGCCGCCCTTGACCGTGTACGTCTTCGTGACGGGGTCCCCCGCCTCCGCGCCGGGGGACGCGGTGACCTTGACGCGGGCCGTCTTCCCGGGGGCCACCAGGGAGAGCGTGGAGCCCTTCGCGCGGTTGTCGGCGGCGGTGGCGCGGTCGCCCACCGGGGCGGTCGCCGGGATGAACGCCGTCTCCTGCTTGTCGCCCTTGCCTCGCGTGACGCGCAGTGCGGCCACGACGGGAACCGCCTTCTCCGTAGGAGTCAGGAGCAGTGAGCCCGCCTCGCCCTTGGTGACGTCGCCGAGGTCGATGGCGGCCGTCATGCCGGCCTTGACGTGCAGCGTCTCGTGGCCGGCCGGGGTGATGGGGCCCGTGGGCGAGGCGAGCCGGACCTTCAGGTCGGCGTCGTCGGCGCCGGGTGCGAAGGCGACCAGACGGACCGACGTGGCGTCCTCGGGAATGCCGGGCAGGACCAAGCTGGGGGCGGGATCGGTGGACGCGGGCAGCCAGTCGCCGCCGAGCTTGTCGTCCGAGGAGTGCACGGCGGCGGCCACGCGCCCGCTGCGGGCGACGACGTGCATCGCGAGGTTGGTGTGCGGCTTGCCGGTGAGCGTGGACAGCAGCACGGGGACGCTGGAGTGCGGCTGGATCTGGATGGACTGGCCGACGTCGGCCTTGATGCCGCCGTCGGGGCCGTACAGCTCGACGTCCACGACGGCCGCCGAGTCGTCCGGGTTGGTCAGGTGGATGTAGTCGCTGCGGCCCTTGGCGGTGCTGGCGCCCGGGAACCAGAACTCGGTGTCCGGGGCGACGCAGTTGGCGCCCTGGACGCCGCGCCCGGAGCCCGCGCTGACCGTGGTGGTCTGCTGGACGGTCCAGCCGGGCGCGAGGGTGCCGTCCGCCCTGCCGACGAGCGCGGGCGCCTCGGCACCCGACTCCTCCCCGGTCACGGGCTTGCCCGGTGCCTTCTGGGACAGGAACGGCTTGGTGTCCTTGTGCTTGCCCTTGCCGCCCTGGGGCGCGTCCGTCAGCTCCTTGGGCGCGGGCAGCAGCTCGGCCTTGCCGCCGCTCCCGGCGCCGCCCGAGGAGGGCGTGAACGCCGTGTAGCTCGTCTCGGCGAGGTCGGAGGTGCTGGGCTCCGGGCACAGCAGGCTGGTGCGCTCCACGGGCAGCCGCTTCGCCGCCTTCGCGCCGTCGTCGTCGCCGTCGGGGGCGTTGACCGAGGCGAAGCCGGTGACGGCGGCCAGGGCGGCCGCGACGGCGATCAGGGACACGGTGGTGCGGTTCACTGCTGGCTCCCGTCGGGGCGCTCACTGTCGGTACCGGGCGGAGGCTGCCGCGGCATCGGCGGGGGCTGCTGGGGCTGCTGGGTGTAGGACGCGGCGTCCTGCTGGGCGTAGGCGGGGTCCGTCGGGTCGTACGTCTGCCCGTAGCCCTGCTGCTCGCCGCCGTACGCCCCTCCGTAGGCGTACGGGTCGTACTGACCGCTCTGGGGAGCGCCCGCCTGGTACGGATCGGCCTGGTACGGCTGCTCGTAGGAGCCGTACTGGCCGCCCTGGTAGGGCTGTTCGCCGCCGTACGTGCCGTAGTCGGCGCCGCCCGCCGGGGCGGGGGTCTGCCACTCGTCGTACGCGGGCGCCTGGGCCGGGACGGCGCCCAGGCCCTCCTCGTCCGGTGCGGCCGCCCGGCCGTCCTCCCCGGCCTGTTCGCTCTGCGCGCGCAGCCTGCGGGCCCTGCGGCCCTCGCCGGTGACCGGCTGTGCGGGCACCACGGGCTCCTCGGGCAGGTCGTCGTCGACGTCGCGGCGCCGGCCCGGCAGCGCGAGGACGACGAGGACCACGGCGAGCGCGCCCTGCGTCCACAGCCAGGCCGTGTGGGCCGCCGGCGACTCGTACGTGACGTCGAGGCGCCCGCCGGACGCGGGCAGTTCGAAGCCCTGCGCCCAGCCGTCCACGGTGGTGCGGGTCAGCGCGTGGCCGTCCAGGGTGGCCGTCCAGCCCGGGTCGGCCGAGTCGGCCAGGCGCAGGACGCGGCCCTCCTGGCCGTCCGCGATCTTCGTGTGCAGCTCGACCGGGCCCGCGGCGACCGGCTCGGGGTCGCCGGTCTTCGGGACCACGGCCGCGCGCGCGACCTGCCGGTCCACGCGCCACAGGGCGCTGCCGTCCTCCTGGCTGAGCCGGGTCAGGCCGGGGGTCGCGTCCAGGGTGCGGCTCAGTTGGCGGGGGGCTCCGTCGCGTACGAGGACGTAGCGCACCGCGTAGCCGCCGAGCTGGTCGGCCTGGTCGGCGCCGGAGCCCGCGAGGAGCCGGGCCACGATCCGGTCGAGCCGTCCGTCCGTGCCGTCCGCCGCGGCGAGTTCGGCGTCTCCTAGGCGGGCGCCCGCGCCGCGGACGAGCGTGTACGACACCTCGGCGGCCGATGCGCTGTCCAGGACGAGCGTGCGGGCCTGGTCCTGGGTGCCGCTCTCCTCGGCGACGAACGCGGGCACCTGCACCGGGTCGCGCCGCTCCACGGGCCCGTCGGCGCCGCCGATCATCCACCCGGCGGCGGCCAGCAGCGGGCCCGCGGCCGCGGTGAACGCGATCAGCGCGGCCACCGGCTGGCGCCAGCCGAAGCTCTGTTCGGCGACACGCGCGCGTGCCCCGTCGGCGCCGAGCGCGGCGGCGGACAGGAGCGCGATGCCGTACGCGAGCGTGGCCGGGCCCGCCCACGCCGAGCCGTTCGACAGGGCCGCGAAGACCAGCGCCACGAGGGCGACGGCCCAGGCGGTGCGGACCGCGGCCTGCCGCTCGCCGCGCAGGAGCGCGCCGAGGGCCGCGAGGACGATGCCGATGAGCAGCAGCCCGCTGACCGTGCCGGGCCCGCCGGGGCTGGCACCGAGCAGGTCGAGGGCCGACGCGGCCCCCGTGCCGTACTCGAGACCGGCCTCCTTGAAGAAGCCGAACGGCAGCAGCGAGAGCGACCACGGCGCCAGGAGCAGCAGCGGTGTGCCGAGTGCCGCGAGGAAGCGCAGCCCGTACGCGGTGATGTCGCCGCGGCGCACCGCGAGCAGCGCGAGGCCGAGCACGAGCGCGATGGGCCACACGATCGGCGTGAAGGCCGTCGTGACCGTCAGCAGCAACGCGTACGCCCACGTGGCGCGCCAGCTTCCGCGCGCGCCGTCCGCAGCGGCCAGGCCGCTCGCCGAGACGCCCGCGCGCGCGATGAGCGGCAGCAGGATCGCGAGGACGGCGGTGCCGACGCGCCCGCCCGCGAGCGCGCCCGTGGCGGCGGGCAGGAAGGCGTACGCGACCGACGCCCACGCGCGCAGCAGGCGCGACGCGACGAGCGGCCGGGACGCGAAGTACGCGGCGAAGCCCGCGAGCGGCACCGCGCCGACGAGCAGCACGGTGACGGCGAGCCCGGTGGAGCCGAACAGCAGGGACGACAGGAAGCCGAGGATCGCCAGGTACGGAGGCGCCGCCTCGGTGCCGCCGATGCCCACGGGATGCCAGCCGTCGAGATAGCGCGACCAGAGCCCGGAGGCGTCGGCGGGCGCGGGCAGCAGCGCCCCGCCCGCGAGGGCGCCACCGCCGAGCAGCGCCCTGCAGGCGATCAGGGAGGCGAACAGCAGCACTACGAAGAGCACCGGTCCGGGCTTGCGGGCGACGCGCTTGAGGCGGGCGAACTGCTCGATCTCCAGGAAGTCGGCGTCGTCGCCGCCCGGTCCCGACTCGACGACGCCGTGCCGTCCGGCCGCGGAGACCTCGGGGTCGGAGCGGCCGACGAGGTTGCTCGCGACCTGTTCGACGGTGGCGCGCACCGTGGCGCCGGGCGGCGGGAACAGCGGCCGCATCTCGCCCGCGTCGACGACGGGCCTGCCGCGCCTCTTGCGGCCCGCGAGGATCCGCTCGGGCCGCAGCAACGTACCGAAGAGACCGGCGACTTCGTCGAGGGCCTGTCCGGGGGCCTTGCCGACGAGGTAGGCGAGCGTACGCAGGACCGTGCCGAGGACGAGCCGCACGAAGACCCAGGGCAGCACGGCCGTGCGGGAGTTGACGAGGAGGGTGTAGGCCGCGCCCGCCTTGTCCACGCGGTGCGGCGAGGTGGCCGTGCGGCCCACGCAGTCGACGGTGCGGCGCTCGCGCGAGGACGCCTCGGCGTGCCGCACGACGGCGTCCGGGGCGACCAGGACGCGGTGTCCGGCCGCGTGCGCGCGCCAGCACAGGTCGACGTCGTCACGCATCAGGGGCAGGCGCCGGTCGAAGCCGCCGAGCCGCTCGAAGACCTCGCGCCGGATCAGCATGCCCGCGGTGGACACGCACAGGACGGGCCGCACGTGGTCGTGCTGGCCCTGGTCCTGCTCACGGCGGTCGAGGCCGGTCCAGCGGCGTCCGGAGTGGGCGATGGAGGTGCCGACTTCGAGGAGCTGCCTGCGGTCGTACCACCCGCGGAGCTTGGGGCCGACGATCGCGACCTCGTTGCCCGCCTCGCGCTCCGTCTCGACGGCGCGCAGCAGTTCGGCGAGGGCGCCGGGCTCGGGCGCGCAGTCGTCGTGCAGGAGCCACAGCCACTGCTCGGGCTCGCCGTGCGGGAGCTCCGGCATGTCGTACGTCTCGTCGCGCCAGGTGCGGCTCACGGGGTCCCAGCCGCTGGGGCGCTTGAGGTAGGGCAGGTCCTCGGGGGTGAGCACGGCCGCCGTGCGGACGGCCTCCTCGACGGCGGTGCCGAAGCCGGAGCGGCGGGCCAGGTGCAGCACGCGGTCGGGGCCGAGGGCCTCGGTGAGCAGCCGGGCGGAGTCGTCGGCGCTGCCGGTGTCGGCGGCGACCGCGTTCTGTACGGGGCGGTCCTGGCCGAGCAGCCCCGCGACGGCGTCGGGCAGCCAGCGGGCACCGTCGTGGGAGACGAGCACGGCGGTCACGACATGCCGCGGGAACTCGGGTGGGCTTGCCGGGTCGAACCCGGCCGCGCGGGACGGATCGAACCCGGCGGCAGCGCCTTCGTGGCCTGCCTGGTGGCTGTGCACGGACATCGAGGTACGGGCCCCGGTTCGCTGGACTGCGGTGGACGCCCGCGCCCCCCTGGGGACGCTGTGGCATCTCGGACGGGGCCCCACACTAACGGCTGGCACCACAACAGCCCGCCGCCTGTGGATAACCCTTGGGCGACGGGCTGTTCGTTGCGCAGTGTTAAGGGGGGTGTGTGCCGTGTGTGCCGTTTGACGGGCCGGCCGGGGCTCAGACGGCGGCCTTCTTCAAGCGGCGCCGTTCACGCTCCGACAGGCCGCCCCAGATGCCGAAGCGTTCGTCGTTCGCAAGCGCGTACTCAAGGCATTCGGAGCGGACCTCGCAGGCGAGGCAGACCTTCTTGGCCTCGCGCGTGGAGCCGCCCTTCTCGGGGAAGAAGGACTCGGGGTCGGTCTGGGCGCACAGTGCGCGCTCCTGCCAGCCGAGTTCCTCGTCCGCGTCCTCGACCAGCAGTTCCTGAACCAGCTCGGTCATGTGCGCCCCTCGTCTGTCTTTGCGTCCCCGTGATGCTGCCGTTACCGATTTCGGCTGAACGACACGAGTGAAATTACAAGTGCGCCGATCCGGGCCAGTCAAGCCGAGATCTGCTATTGGGCCCCTTATTCACTCTGCGGAACCAAGGCTTTGCGGAAAGTGTTCAAATCTACCTAAATCGTGACACTCTCCAGCGGCCCATCCGGCACCCGCTGCGTCATGAGCACGCGATGACACCCGATGGCACTCGATGACACCCATTGACAGGGACGCCACGGCACTCACTCCCGTTGCATCGGACGTCACCGAAGCGAACCGGATCACATTCGGATCACAGGATCACAACGGAGGTCGAGCGCCGGTTGACGCGCCGGTTGACACTCCCGCGAGCGCCGGTTGGGACGGCATGTGTCCCAGGAGACGACTGCACAAACCTTTCGCCGGACAGGGGAACCGGATGGGGTGAACATGGTCCACATTTCGGACATAGAGTTGACACCAGAGGTGTGAGCCGCTGTCCTGGTGGGCATGCTCGCGAACTTGGCGCTTTCCGTGACCCGCACTGGCGGGTCTTCCGGTGCTGCCCCCGCGCGCTGTCGCTGTACGTGTACGGGTGCCTGTATGCGCGCCTGTTCCAGCTGTTGAGGCGTCCCGCCTCCGGCTGCTGAGCCACACCCTCCGTACAGCTCGTTCTCTCCTTCGTACGACTCCGACTCCGTAGGACTCGTATCCACAGGACGCGTACGACCCCTTCTCTTCTCTGTCCTGCGACACCCCAGCACTCATACGTTGAGGAACCACCGCACCATGAACAGCGACAGCGACCTCCAGATCGCCGGCGACATCCTCGAAGTGCCGCACCTGCTCCAGCCCGCGCGCGAGCACCCCGTCACCGTGGCCGAGTTCGCGGGCCTCGCCCGCGCCATCGCCGCCGACCGCTCCCAGTGGGAACACCTCGTCGAGTACGACGCGGCCAGCCGCTGGTACCACCGCCTGCGCACCGGACCCGGCTACGAGGTGTGGCTCCTGTCGTGGGTGCCCGGGCAGAGCAGCGGGCTGCACGACCACGGGCGCTCCAGCGGCGTACTCACGCTCCTGGAGGGCGAGCTGACGGAACGTACGGAGCGCGGCACGCGCGCCCTCGGCTCCGGCGCGCAGCGCGTCTTCGCGCCCGGGTACGTCCACGAAGTCGTCAACGACTCGCTCGAACCGGCCGTGAGCCTGCACGTGTACTACCCCGGCCTGACCGAAATGCCGATGCACACCGCCCGTTGCGAGGCCCGCGCGCCGCAGGATCCCGTGACCGCCTGACACGATGTCGTACCCGCCTGCGATGCTGGGCGCATGCGCATTGTGGTTCTGGCCGGCGGCATCGGCGGCGCCCGTTTCCTCCGCGGCCTCAAGAAGGCCGCGCCCGACGCGGCGATCACGGTCATCGGCAACACCGGTGACGACATCCACCTGTTCGGCCTGAAGGTCTGCCCTGACCTCGACACGGTGATGTACACGCTCGGCGGTGGCATCAACGAGGAACAGGGCTGGGGCAGGACCGACGAGACCTTCAAGGTCAAGGAGGAGCTCGCGGCGTACGGCGTCGGGCCCGGCTGGTTCGGGCTCGGCGACCGGGACTTCGCCACGCACATCGTCCGCACGCAGATGCTCGCCGCGGGCTATCCGCTCAGCGCCGTCACCGAGGCACTGTGCGAGCGCTGGCAGCCCGGCGTGCGGCTCATCCCCATGTCGGACGACCGCGTCGAGACGCATGTCGCCGTCGAGGTCGACGGCGAGCGCAAGGCCGTGCACTTCCAGGAGTACTGGGTGCGGCTGCGGGCCTCCGTCGACGCGCACGCGATCGTGCCCGTCGGCGCCGAGCAGGCCAAGCCCGCGCCCGGCGTCCTGGAGGCCATCGCCGACGCGGACGTCGTGCTCTTCCCGCCGTCCAACCCCGTCGTGAGCGTCGGCACGATCCTCGCCGTGCCCGGCATCCGCGAGGCCATCGCCGAGGCCGGGGTGCCCGTCGTCGGCCTCTCCCCCATCGTCGGCGACGCGCCCGTGCGCGGCATGGCCGACAAGGTCCTCGCCGCCGTCGGCGTCGAGACGACCGCCGCCGCCGTCGCCGAGCACTACGGCAGCGGGCTTCTCGACGGCTGGCTCGTCGACACCGTGGACGCGGGCGTCGTCGAGCGCGTCGAATCGGCCGGCATCCGGTGCCGGGCCATCCCGCTCCTGATGACGGACGAGGACGCCGCCGCGACCATGGCGCGCGAGGCGCTGACGCTGGCGGAGGAGGTACGGGCGTGAGTCGGGCCGAGGGCGGTTTCGGATCGGGATCCGGTTCGGGTGAGGTCGAGGGCTCGGGTGAGGTCGAGGGCTCGGGTTCGGGTTCGGTCTTCGGGGCGGGGGTGCCCTCGGGAGTGGAACGGCCCGGCGGGGTGCCGGCGTTCCGGGTCTGGGCCATGGGCGGGGTGCCCGAGGTGCGGCCCGGGGACGACCTCGCCAAGCTGATCGCCGCCGCCGAGCCGGGGCTCGCCGACGGGGACGTCGTGCTCGTCACCTCGAAGATCGTCAGCAAGGCCGAGGGGCGCGTCGTCGCCGCGGCCGACCGGGAAGCGGCGATCGACGCGGAGACGGTACGGGTCGTGGCCCGGCGCGGCACGCTGCGCATCGTCGAGAACCGGCAGGGGCTCGTGATGGCCGCCGCCGGGGTCGACGCCTCCAACACCCCCGCCGGAACGGTCCTGTTGCTGCCCGAGGACCCCGACGCGTCCGCCCGCGCCGTCCGCGCGGGCCTGCGGGCCGCGCTCGGCGTCGACGTCGGCGTGATCGTCACCGACACCTTCGGGCGGCCCTGGCGCGAAGGGCTCACCGACGTCGCCATCGGCGCGGCGGGCGTCCGGGTCCTCGACGATCTGCGCGGCGGCGTGGACGCGTACGGCAATCCGCTGAGCGCGACCGTGGTCGCCACCGCCGATGAGCTCGCTGCCGCGGGGGACCTCGTGAAGGGGAAGGCCGCGGGGCTGCCGGTGGCGGTGGTGCGGGGGCTTGGGCATGTTGTTGTCTCGCGGAGCGCTGAGGGGCCGGACGCTCCGGGGGCACTCGGCGGCACCGAACTCGGTGCGAAGCAGGGCAAGTTGGACACCGACGAGGAGGGCACCCAAGAGGCGGACGCCCACGAGGCGGGGGCCGAGGACCGTGGGGCCCGGGATCTCGTACGGAGCGCTCGGAACGACATGTTCCGGCTCGGTACGTCCGAGGCGGTGCGGGAAGCGTTGTCGCTGCGGCGGACCGTGCGGGAGTTCACCGACGAGCCCGTCGACCCCGGCGCCGTGCGGCGGGCCGTCGCGGCCGCCGTCACCGCGCCCGCGCCGCACCACACGACTCCCTGGCGGTTCGTGCTGCTCGAGTCGGCCGACTCGCGGGTGCGGCTGCTCGACGCCATGCGGGACGCGTGGGTCGCGGACCTGCGGCGGGACGGGAAGTCCGAGGAGTCGATCGCTCGGCGGGTGCGGCGCGGTGACGTGCTGCGCAACGCTCCCTGTCTCGTGGTGCCTTGCCTGGTGATGGACGGGGCTCATACGTACGGGGACGCGCGGCGGGACGGGGCCGAGCGCGAGATGTTCGTCGTCGCCGCCGGGGCCGGGGTGCAGAACTTCCTTGTGGCGTTGGCCGGGGAGCGGCTGGGGTCCGCGTGGGTTTCGTCGACGATGTTCTGCCGGGATGTGGTGCGGGGCGTTCTTGGGCTGCCGGAGGGGTGGGATCCGATGGGGGCTGTCGCGGTGGGGCATGCGGCTTCGCCGCCGGTTGGGCGGGTGGGTCGTGTGGTGGAGGACTACGTAGAGGTGCGGTAGTTCCCTGCGTCGACGGGCTGAGATGTGCGGGCTGAGCGGCTCGGCTGCGCGTCAAGGCTGCGTTGCCGCCTTCGGCGTCACAGGGCCGCGATGTTGCCCCTCGGCATGCGTGGTTCGCGGCGGGGTGGGGTGTGGCCGCTCAGGAGGATCAGGCGGGCTGCTCGGTGGCGTTGGCCCTTGTAGGGGGTGAGGAGTTCCAGCATGCGGGTGTCGTCGGCTGTGCGGTCGCCTGCGAGGGCGTAGCCGATGATGCCGGGGAGGTGGAGGTCGCCGACCGTCACCTCGTCGGGGGCGCCGTTGCTGCGCTGGACCGTTTCCGCGGAGGTCCAGGGGCCGATGCCGGGGATCAGTTCCAGGCGGGTGCGGGCCGCCACCGGGTCCATCGCCGCCGCCTCCTCCAGGCGGGGGGCCACCCGGGCCGCGCGCAGGATCGTGGACGCGCGCTTGTCGTCCACGCCCGCCTTGTGCCACTCCCAGGACGGGATGCGTGACCAGGTGCGCGGGTCCGGCATGACGTGCATGCGGGCCTGCGCGGGGGTCGGTCCTGGAGCCGGTTCGCCGTACTTGCGGACCAGGAGGCGCCAGGCGCGGTACGCCTCGTCCGTCGTGACCTTCTGCTCCAGGATCGACGGGATCAGGGTCTCCATGACCAGGCCCGTGCGGAGCAGGCGCAGGCCCTGGCGGCGGCGTTCGGTGTGGGCGAGGAGGCGGTGGCGGGGTACGAACGCCGTCGGGTCGTCCTGCGCGCCGAGGAGGTCCGGGAGGCCGTCCAGGAGCCAGTCCGCGCCCTCGCCCCAGGCCTCCGCTTCCGCCTCCGCCGTGCCCGCGCGCAGGGCCACGCGGAGGGTGGCCGGGCCCTGGGGGGTGCGGGTCGCTCGCCAGACGGAGCCGTCGGGGGTGGTGCGGAAGGTGGGGTCCGCGGGGCCCCTGCGGAGGGGGCCGAGGGTGAGGCTCAGGTTCAGGGGGGCGGGGGGTTTCCAGGTGCGGGTTGCCGCTGCGGTGTTCTGGCGGGGGACGCCCCGTGGGATCGCCGTTTCGCCGCCGCGCACGGTGGTGCGTGTGGGGCGCGGTGCGAAACGGGACGACATCCGTCGAGGGTACGGGGTGGGGCCTCGCGGTGCGCCCCAGTCCCGCCCCTTCTCCGAAACCAGGGGCTGCCGCCCCTGGACCCCGCCATGCATGGGGCTGCGCCCCTCTCCCCGCAATCGCTCGCTTCGCGGCTCGTCCTCAAACTCCCCCAAGCTCTTAAAGAGCAGGGGGGACCCCCTCGACGGGCTGAAATGCGGGAGGACTCCCCTACTGGTCGGAGGAGAAGCGGACCGCTCCCGCAGGGAGTCTGGCTTCGCACCACACGCGTACGCCGTCCCGCAGCTCGTTGTCGGCGCCGACGTACGCGCCGTCGCCGATCACCGCGCCGGTGAGGACCGAGCGGGCCCCCACGGAGGCGCGGGCGCCGATGAGGGAGTCGGTGATGACGGCGCCGGGCTCGATGACCGCGCCGGAGAGCACCGTGCTGCCGACGAGTCGCGCCCCCTCGCCGACGACGGCGTCCTCGCCGACCACCGTGCCCCCGGTGAGCTTCGCGTCCGCGGCGACCTGGGCGGAGGGCAGGATCAGGCGGTCGCCGCAGCGGCCCGGGACCGCGGGCGACGGGGCCCGGCCTAGGACCAGGTCGGCGGAGCCGCGGACGAAGGCCTGGGGGGTGCCGAGGTCCAGCCAGTACGTGGAGTCGACCATGCCCTGGAGATGGGCGCCGGAGGCCAGGAGGTCGGGGAAGGTCTCGCGTTCGACGGAGACCGGCCGACCGGCGGGGATCGTGTCGATGACCGAGCGCCGGAAGACGTACGCACCCGCGTTGATCTGGTCGGTGACGATCTCCTGGGGGGTCTGGGGCTTCTCCAGGAAGGCGGTGACGCGGCCGGTCGGGTCCGTGGGGACCAGGCCGTACGCCCTCGGGTCGGACACCTTGGTGAGGTGCAGGGACACGTCCGCGTCGACGCGCTCGTGCTCGGCGACCAGGGCGCGGATGTCCAGGCCCGTGAGGATGTCGCCGTTGAAGATCAGGACGGGGTCCCCGGGGGCCGAGCGCAGCCGCGGGGCGACGTTGCGGATGGCGCCGCCGGTGCCGAGCGGCTCCTCCTCCGTGACGTACTCGATGTGCAGGCCGAGCGCCGAGCCGTCGCCGAAGTACGGCTCGAAGACCTCCGCGAGATAGGAGGTGGCGAGGACGATGTGGTCGACGCCCGCCGCGCGGGCCCGCGCCAGCTGGTGGGTGAGGAAGGGGACGCCCGCCGCGGGGACCATCGGCTTGGGCGTGTGCACCGTGAGCGGCCGCAGCCGGGTGCCCTTGCCGCCGACCAGGAGGATCGCTTCTGTCACCTGTCGTCTCTGCTTCCTGCTGGGGCCGGCCGACGTTGCGTGTCGGCCGGCCAGTGTATGCAGACGTACGTACGGACCGTGCGGGGCGACCGGACCTCAGCGGCCCTGGTAGCGGGCCGAAGCGGACCGAGCCGTTCCGAGCTTGGAGTACAGGCGGCGGCCAGGGCACTCGGTGGCGAATCCGTCCCGGTGGCCGGAGATCACCTTGAGCCTGACGGTGCTGCCCTTCTTGTAGAGGTTCCCACCGCCCGACGTGAGGTATGTGGCTCCGCGTGGATTCGCGCCGAACAGGCCGAGCTTCCACGCGGTGAGCTTCGCGACGCCCGTCACCGCGGCCTTGGGTGGGCTGGCGTTGGTGAACGATCCGAGGACGGCGATGCCCATGCTGTTGGTGTTGAAACCGAGAGTGTGCGCGCCGAGGACCGCCTTGGCCACACCCCCCGCACGGCCTTCGTAGATGTTCCCGCACTTGTCGACGGCGAAGTTGTAGCCGAAGTCCCGCCAGCCGCTGCTCCTGACGTGGTAGCGGTAGATACTGCGCAGGACGGAGGGCGACTGCGAGCAGCTGTAGTTGTTGCCGGTCGCGCTGTGGTGCACGAAGGCCGCCTTGACGGTCCTGGTGTACGCGAAGTTCCGCTCGCGCAGGCCCTCGTCGGCGCCCCAGCCGCGCCGCGTGACGATCCGCGGGCGCGGGCCGATGTACGGCTTGGCCCTGGCGGCGTCGCCGCCCTGCGCGGCGATCAGGTCCGCCTCCGTCTCGGCCTTGCTGAGCGCGGGGACGGCGTCGGCGCCCAGCGGCGCGAGGTCGGCGTTCACGGCGGAGGCGGCCGCGGCCTCGGCGGTCATGCGGGCGGCCGCCGCGGTGTCCGTCTGGCCGGGCTGGTCGCGGCCGGGGACCTGGAGGGCGCCGTCGGCCTTCGCGGGGGCGCCCTGCGCGGTGTCGGCCCGGGGGTCGGCCGGCGGTGCCGGATGCTCACCGGGGTCGACGAGTTCGAGGCGCAGCCCGGCGGGGAGGGCGAGCGTCTGGTCCTGGGGCCGCGCGTGCTCGGGCTGCGCGTGCTCGCCCGATCCCGACTCGGGCCGCCCCTGCTCACCCGCCCCCGTCCCGGCCCGTGCCCGCTCGGCCGGCCCCGCCTCCGGCCGCACCCGCACCTCCACCCCGTCCGAGTCCCCGACCCACAGCGGCGCCGTCGACCCGCGCACCCGGCCCGAGTCGCTCTCGGGCGTGCCGGGGTCGGCCGCGTGCTCGTGGTTGTGCGTCTCGACCTCCTGCCAGGAGGACCAGGTGGCGGTGCCGGTCCCGCGGGTGCGCACCTGGACGCTGCCGCGCAGTTCGACGGCCGGGTCGTCCCAGACGACACCCACCAGGGAGAACGGGCGTACGTCGCGCCGGGCCAGGCCCTGATCGCGGAGCGCGGAAGGACCGCCCGCGCGGTCGCCGCCGAGTGGTCCGAGCGGCAGCGACTGGGTGGAGCCGGGCAGCGAGTCCGCGGCGGGCCGCGTCACGGCCGCGGTCGGGGAGGACGTCAGGGCGAGGGGCAGGGCCAGTGCCGCGGCGCAGGTGACACCGATCGAGGAAGCAAGGAATCGACGCATACAGACGATAGTTGGCATACCAGGTCATATCTGTCCATCGGGGGCATCTGCTGACACCTGCCCACCTGACGGACCGTCGGCCCGCGAGCCGCCGAACCGGTGTCCCCAACTGGGCCGCCCACAGGGGCGGCACGCGGCCGCCCGCGTACCCTTGCGGCCGTGAACGCCAACGACCGCACCCCTGCCGACCTGCTGCGATCCGCGCTCGCCGCGGACCCGGCCCGCCCGCTGGTCACGTACTACGACGACGCCACCGGCGAGCGCGTCGAATTGTCCGTGGCCACCTTCGCCAATTGGGTGGCCAAGACCGCCAATCTGCTCCAGGGCGAGCTGTCCGCCGAGCCCGGCGACCGGCTCGCGCTGCTGCTGCCCGCGCACTGGCAGACGGCGGTGTGGCTGCTCGCCTGTTCGTCCGTGGGCGTGGTCGCGGACGTCGGCGGCGACCCGGCGACGGCCGACCTCGTGGTCAGCGGCCCGGACACGCTGGACGCGGCGCGCGCCTGCTCCGGCGAGCGGGTGGCCCTCGCCCTGCGCCCCCTCGGCGGCCGCTTCCCGCAGCCTCCCGAGGGCTTCGCCGACTACGCGGTGGAGGTGCCGAGCCAGGGGGACCGGTTCGCCGCGTACGCACCCGTGGACCCGGACGAGCCCGCGCTCGCCGTCGCGGGCCTTGAGCCGACCGGCGCCGAGCTGGTGGAGCGCGCCCGCGCCGACGCCGCCGAGCTCGGCCTCGCACCCGGCTCCCGGCTGCTCTCCGCCCTCCCCTACGACACCTGGGACGGCCTCAGCGCCGGGCTGTACGCGCCGCTGGCCGCGGGCGCTTCCGTGGTCCTGTGCCGCCACCTCGACCGGCTCGGCGAGGGCGGCCTGGAGAAGCGGATCGAGAGCGAGCGGGTGACGGCGACGGCGCGGTAACCGCTGCCGGCGGGGCCCGCGGCCCTCTCGGCCGGGCACCGGGCCCCACCCGCCCGATGTCCCCCGTTCGGCCCAGCGGAGCCCCTGGCCCGCAGGCCCCCCGGCGCGCGCAGGTCCATGGTCGTAGGAGCGAGCAGAGCGACCAGCGCACCGACCGCAGCCACGAGGGGTGGACCGACCCGTGACCGACACCGCGCGCACGCCGTCCGAGCCGGGCGAGGGACCGGCCGAGGCCGTGTCCGCGCCCCGCGAGGCGACGTACGCGCCGGGCACGGGCGCGAGTCCCACCGGGCGCGGCTCGCGCCGCCGCAGGCTGCGCTGGCTGCGGTACGCCGCGGTCGTCACCGCCGTCCTCGTGCTCGCCGCGGGCGGCCTCGGCTGGGCCGCGTACAACAAGCTCAACGGGAACATCACCAAGGACACCACCGCCGCCGCCGAGCTGGAGCGCTACGAGAAGGAGCGGCCGACGCCGCTCGTGCACGACGCACAGAACATCCTGCTCATCGGCTCCGACAGCCGCTCGGGACCGGACAACCGCAAGTACGGCCGCGATCCCGGCACTCAGCGCTCGGACACCACGATCCTGCTGCACCTGGCCGCCGACCGGCAGAGCGCGACCGCCGTGTCGCTGCCGCGCGACCTGATGGTGGACATCCCCAGTTGCCGCCGCCCGGACGGCTCCCGCACCCGTGCCCAATTCGCCCAGTTCAACTGGGCGTTCGAGTTCGGCGGCACCGCGTGCACGATCCGTACGGTGGAGAAGCTCACCGACATCCGCGTCGACCACCACATGGTCGTGGACTTCGCCGGGTTCAAGGACATGGTCGACGCGGTCGACGGCGTACAGGTCTGCCTGAAGAACCCCATCGACGACCGCGGCGCGAAACTGCGCCTCCCGGCCGGCGCGCAGATGCTCAACGGCGAGCAGGCGCTGGGTTACGTACGCGCCCGCAAGTCCCTCGGCAACGGCAGCGACACCGAGCGCATGGACCGTCAGCAGGAGTTCCTCGCCGCGCTCGTCAACAAGGTGCGCAGCAATGACGTCCTGCTGAATCCGACGAAGCTCTATCCCGTTCTCGACGCGGCCACGTCGTCCCTGACGACGGACCCCGGACTCGCGAGTCTGCGCGGTTTGTACGAACTGGTGCGCGGGGTGCGCAATATCCCCACAGAACGGGTGCAATTCCTCACTGTGCCGCGCCGTTCATACACCTATGACGCGAATCGCGACGAGTTGGTCGAGCCCGCCGCGGAGGCGCTCTTCACCCGGCTCCGGATGGACGAGCCGGTCCAGGTGGCACGCGCGGCGACGGCGGAGACGTACGAACGTGCCGCCTCCAAGTCGTACGAGGACGCCGCCGACAACAGCGCCGACGGCGCCGAAGACGCGTACGAAGAAGGGGAGTCGGAGGACTACGAGGACGCCGCGTACGACGAGGACGACGGGGATTCCTGGAGCGACGAGAAGCCCGACGACCCGACGCACACCCCGAGCCCGGCACCCACATTCCGCGGCAACACGGCCGACCGGACGGCCTGCGAGTAAAAGGCAGGACAACTCCCGGACGCCGCTTCCCAAAGAAATTGGGTGGATTGCCCAGTTGTAGGGGCCCTGATGGGGAGTGGAATTTGTCACCGGCGTCGTTCGACGCTGAACTGGGCGGATAGTGTGAGCCGATCCGGTGTCCGGTCTTCGCGACCGCGCACCGCTGTACGACTGACCGAGCGCCTTCTTGAGGGGGGTAAGGCGCCGCGTGGCCCTGACGGAGGACGCAAACAACCGTGGACGCGCAAGGCCGTGGGCGGGCGGATGACATCGATCCCGCAGACCAGTGGGTACTGAACCCGCAGACCGGTGACTACGAATTGCGACTGAGCCCTTCCGCAGGGCAGTCGGCGCAGCCCGGAGTTCCCGGACCCCGGGGCACCGCGCCTCGGCCCGGTGCGCGCGGAGCCGGGCAGCCCGGCGGTCGGCGCGGCCGCGAGCCGGGACGTGAGCCGGGCCGCGACCAGGGCCGTGAGCACGGCAGCCGCGAGCACGGGCGCGACCAAGGGCGCGAGCAGGTGCCCGGTCAGCGCAGGCGGCGCGCGCAGCCGGAGGCGGCCGCGGGCGGCCGGCGCAAGCAGCGGCCCAAGAAGAAGAGCACCGGCAAGAAGATCGCGATCTGGTCGAGCGGCACGGTGGCCTTCGTGGTCGTCGCCGCAGCGGTGGGCGGCTATCTGTACTACCAGCACCTCAACGACAACATCACGTCCGTCTCCGACGACGGCGCCGGCACCGGCGGGTTCAGCAAGGACCGCGCCATCAACATCCTGCTCGTCGGCACGGACAAGCGCAGCGGCAAGGGCAACGACGGCTACGGCGACGAGGGCAGCGCCGGGCACGCGGACACCACGCTCCTGCTGCACGTCTCCAAGGACCGCTCCAACGCGACCGCGCTGAGCATCCCGCGCGACATGATCACCGACATCCCGGACTGCCCCACCAAGCAGGACGACGGCTCCACCAAGGACATCCCGGGCTCGCAGCAGGTCCGCTTCAACGAGAGCCTCGGCCAGAGCGGCCGCACGCCGAGCTGCGTCATGCGCACCGTCACCCAGATCACCGGCATAAAGCTCGACCACTTCATGGTGGCCGACTTCAACGCGGTCAAGACGCTGTCCAGCGCGGTCGACGGCGTGGACGTGTGCCTCGCCAAGGACATCGACGACCCCAAGTCGCACCTGAAGCTGTCCAAGGGCAAGCACAAGATCGAGGGCGAGGAGGCCCTCGCGTTCGTGCGCACCCGGCACACCGTGGGCAACGGCGGCGACCTCAGCCGGATCGAGCTGCAGCAGCAGTTCCTCAGTTCCCTGATGCGCAAGCTCAAGTCCGGGGGCACGCTGACCAGCCCGAAGAAGATGATAAGTCTGGCGGAAGCGGGCACGAAGGCGCTCACCGTCGACTCCAAGATCGCCGACATAATGAAACTCCGTGACCTGGGCATGGAGCTCGGCAAGCTCGACATGAAGAACCTGACCTTCGCGACGATGCCCGTGGACGACAACCCCGCCGAGAAGACACCCATCACGGTCGTCCCGAAGCAGCCGCAGGCCGACGAGCTGTTCTCGATGATGCGCGAGGACGTGTCGCTCACCGAGGTCAAGAAGAAGGAAAAGAAGGAGAAGGCCGCGGTGGCCGCCCGCCTCAAGGGCCCCAAGGCCGACCCCGCCGACGTACGCGTCGACATCTACAACGGCAGCGGCAAGACCGGCGCCGCTCAGGCGACTCTCAGCTGGCTGCAGAACAATGAAGGCGTGTCGAAGTCCAGCCAGCAGGGCAACGCGCCGAAGAACCTGCCCAAGACGACCCTCGAGTACGGCAAGGACCAGGCCGACCAGGCCCGGCGGCTCGCCCAGCTCATGGGGCTGCCCGGGGCCGCGCTGAAGCAGGGCGAGAGCGAGAAGAACGCGCAGGGGCTGCCCGCGATGGTGCTGACGCTCGGCGCCGACTTCAAGGGCGCGGGTCAGCCCATAACGGCTCCGTCGAAGGCGCCGGACGGCGTCCAGAAGGTTGAAGCCGACAAAACTGTGTGTGCCAAGTGACCTGAGGCGGTTGTTTCACGTCTCACAGAACGCCACACGTGGCGGCGGGCCGGCGACCGCCGCCACGTGTGCGGGCGGCGACACGCCGCAAGTCGCCATGGGGCGACCGCACTTGGGAAGCAGGGCGGGGAGGGGCTGGGATGGGGCAGAACAGTGTCCGTGGGGAGGGAGCGTCCGGCGGGGCGGGGACGCGGGACGGTTCGCCTGAGGAGGACTCCGGCGGGCGGGGCGGCTCCGAGGGGGCGGGTTCTCGTACGGACGGATCGGGTTCCCGTACGGAGGAGAAGCCCGGCAAAGGGGGGCGCGGCAGGCCCCCGAGACGCCGCAAGCGGCGCGTGCTGCGGTGGTCGGCGACGATCCTGTCGGTGCTGATACTCGGGACGGCCGGCGCCGGTTACCTGTACTACCAGCACCTGAACAACAACCTGGAGACGGACGACCTGAACCTGGGCGACCACCGGGCCCCCGAGCCCACGCCCAACTCCGCGGGCCAGACGCCTCTGAACATCCTCCTGATCGGCTCGGACGCCCGCGACTCCAAGGAGAACCAGAAGCTCGGCGGCGCCAAGGACACCTTCGGCGGCCCGCCGCTCGCGGACGTACAGATGCTCCTGCACCTCTCGGCGGACCGCAGCAACATGTCCGTGATCAGCATGCCGCGCGACACCCTCCTGACCATCCCCAAGTGCACCGACCCGGACGACGGCAAGGTGTACGAGGAGACGGGGCCGCGCTCGATGACCAACGAGTCCCTGGGCCGCGGCGGCCCCGGTTGCACGGTGGCCACCTGGGAGAAGCTGACCAACATCCACATCGACCACTTCATGACGGTCGACTTCTCGGGTGTGGTGTCGATGGCCGACGCGATCGGCGGTGTGCCCGTCTGCGTGGACAAGAACATCCACTCGCGCACCAGCCAGGGCAAGGGCTCGGGCCTGAAGCTGGAGAAGGGCACCACGAACATCAAGGGCGAGCAGGCCCTGCAGTGGCTGCGCACCCGCTACGGCTTCGAGGGCGGCACCGACATAGCGCGCGCCAAGGCCCAGCACATGTACATGAACTCGCTGGTCCGCACGCTCCGCGAGAACACAGGGCTGACCAGCCCCAACCGGCTGCGCAAGCTCGCCGAGAACGCCACGAGCGCGCTGAAGGTCGACCCGGGCCTCGGCTCCGTCATGAAGCTCTACGGCCTCGGCAACGAGCTGAAGAAGGTCTCGCCGGAGCGCACGACGATGACGACGATGCCGTTCGAGTACTCCGGTTCGCGGGTCGTGCCGAAGCCCGGCGACGCGGAGCAGCTCTTCCGTCTCGTACGCGACGACATCGCCCTCGACGGCAAGGACAAGCGCAAGCCGCCGAAGGAGAAGCTGTCGGACGACCCGGCGGCGCCGGACGGCGAGATCGCGCTCCAGGTGCAGAACGGCACCCGCACGGCCACGGAGCCCGCCGTCAGCGGCCGCGCGAGCGCCGTCGCGCAACTGCTCGCGGGCAAGGGCTTCGTGAAGGCGGCCCCGGACACCGCGACGTCGCTCACCGAGGGCAAGACGGTCATCCGCTACCCGAGCGTGGACCTGGAGGGCGACGCGCAGCGCGTCGCCAAGTCCCTCGGTCTTCCGCTGAGTTCGGTGAAGAAGTCGACGGACGTCTCCGGCATCACGCTGGTCGTCGGCGCCGACTGGCGCGACGGCGCGAAGCCGGAGAAGGCCGAGAAGCAGGACGACTCGACGCCCGACTCGGCGGACGCCCTGAACGGCTCCGACAAGCGGGCCTGCATGAAGGTGGACCCGAACTTCACCTGGTAGGGCGGGAGTTCGGGTCCACGCGAGCGCTGTGGTTGATTCTGGCGCAGCCCAGGAGGTCGGCCGGTTCAGGCCTCCTGGGTCTCCCCCAGGACCGCCGGGCGGCGCGAGGCGATGACCTTCTTGGCGAGCGAGCGCGGGCTGGTGAGGAAGCCCCAGCCCCACGACATGTGCATCGTCGCGAGTGCCACCGGGATCTGCAGCCGCGCCTTCAGCGGCAGGCCCTTGCCCGCCGGGACCGATCCCGCCACGATCGCGGCGAGATAGCCGCCGGGCACGACGAGGGCCCACGGCGTCACGAGCGCGCCCACGACCAGGCCCGCGGCGATCGCGCAGACGGCGACCGGCGGCGCGAGGTAGCGCAGGTTGATGGAGCCCTGGTGGTAGCGGGCGACGACGTGGCGCCAGCGGCCGTAGTCCTTGTACTGCTTGGAGAGGGCCTTGACGCTCGGCCGCGGGCGGTACGAGACCTTCAGCTCGGGCGAGAACCAGATGAGGCCGCCGGCCTCCCTGATGCGGAAGTTCAGCTCCCAGTCCTGGGCGCGGATGAACTCCACGTTGTAGCCGCCCTGCCGCTCCAGGGCCTCGCGCCGGAACACGCCCAGGTAGACCGTCTCGGCCTGCTGCGCGTCGCCGCCCGTGTGGAAGGCCGCGTTGCCGACGCCGATCTTCGACGTCATGGCGGCGGCGACCGCGTGCTCCCAGTCGTTCTGCCCCTCGGCGTGCATGATGCCGCCGACGTTCATCGCGCCCGTCTCCTCCAGGAGGCGGACGGCGGTGGTGATGTAGCCCGGCGAGAGCGCGGCGTGGCCGTCGACGCGTACCACGATCGGGTGGCGTGAGGCCTTGATCGCGGCGTTCAGGGCGGCGGGCGTACGACCCGTGGGGTTGGGGACCGTGTGCACCCGCGGGTCTTCCTTCACCAGCTCCGCGGCGATCTCGTCGGTGCGGTCGGTGGAGGGGCCGAGCGCGACGACGACCTCCATCTCGCCCGCGTACTCCTGCTGGAGGATCGCGTGCACGGCTTCACGCAGGTGCCGCTCCTCGTTGAGGACCGGCATGATCACGGATACGGCGGGGGGATGCACGTCGGACTTCAACTGCGCGGGATCCTTTTCTTGGCTCGGCCAGGGGTGCAGCGTCGGGCGTCACGTTACCGCGAATGGGGGACACGGGCGCGCGCCGACGGGGGCGCTGCCCCGGTCCGCAGATCGTATGGGCCTACGGTTCTGGGGTGCCCGGCCCAGGACCCTGAACCGCGGAGGTGTCCCCGCACGTGCCCACGCCGCCCCGCTCCCCCGCAAGACAGCCGCGTCCCCCGCGCCCGCCGCGCCCCCCGGCGGCGAGACCGGCCGCGCGGGCACGGCGGCCCCGCTGGGCCAAGCGGGTCGCGACCACCCTGTCCGTCGGGGTGCTCGCCGCGGCCGGCATCGGGCACTCGGTCGTCTCGGGCCTGGAGACCGGCATCGGCCGCGTCGACGCCTTCAGCAACATGAAGAACAGGCCCGAGTCCGGCAACGGCATGAACGTGCTGCTCGTGGGCACCGACGGGCGCGAGAAGATCAGCCGCGCCGAGCGCAAGAAGTACCGTCTGGGCGGCGCCCCGTGCCACTGCACGGACACGATCATGATCGTGCACATCTCGGAGGACCGGGACCGGGCGAGCGTCGTCAGCCTCCCCCGGGATTCGTACGCCGAGATGCCCGAGCACGTCGACCAGAACTCCCGCAAGCACCACCGGGCGCACCCGGTGAAGCTCAACGCGGCGTACGCGGAGGGCGGCCCGAACCTGACCGTGCGCACGGTCGAGAACATGACCAAGGTGAAGATCGACCACTATCTGGAGGTCGACTTCACCAGCTTCATGCGGACCGTGGACGTACTCGGCGGCGTCGAGATCTGCACCACCATCCCGCTGAAGGACTCCTACACGGGCCTGAACCTGCCGGTGGGCACCCACCAGCTGAACGGCGGGCAGGCGCTGCAGTACGTGCGCTCGCGGCACATCGACGGGGCCGCCGACCTCGGCCGGATGCAGCGCCAGCAGCGGTTCCTCGCGGCGCTCATCGCGAAGGCGACGAGCAGCGGCGTACTGCTGAATCCGGTCAAGTTCAACGACGTCACCGGGACCCTGTTGAAGTCCGTGCGGGCCGACAAGGGCTTCGGGACGACCGAGATGCTGACGCTGGGGCGGGCGATGCGGAACTTCTCGCCCAAGTCGTCGGAGTTCACGACGGTGCCGATCGGCAAGATGGGCTTCAAGGTGCCGGGCATCGGCTCGACCCTGAAGTGGGACCCCGTGAAGTCCAAGAAGCTGTTCCAGGCGCTGCGCGACGACAAGCCGCTCGCCCCGCACCGCGTGAAGCGCAAGGCCGCGCTTGTGCCGGTCTCACCGCAGCAGATCCGGGTGCAGGTGGACAACGGCACGGCGACGCCGGGCCTCGGCAAGCAGGTCGACGCGGAGCTGCGGCGCACCGGTTTCCGCACCACCAAGGTGCCGGGGACGGTGAAGCCGGCGCCGGGCGCCAGGTCCGTCGCCCGCACCGTCGTCGCCTTCGACCCGCGCTGGGACCGCTCGGCGAAGTCCCTGGCCACAGCCCTGCCGGGGTGCGAGATGCGCCCCGTCCGGGGGCAGGGGCCGCTCTTGAAGGTCATCGCGGGGACGGACTTCCGCGGCGTGCGGGCCGTACGCGCGGAGGACGCGTACCAGGGCGAGTTCGGCGCGGTGACCGGGGACCAGGTGGTGTGCTCGTAGCGAGGCGGTGGGGCCGTTGGCCTTGGCGGGCGCCTCGGGTCAGTCGTCGTAACCCTTCGCCGCGCGGGCCTCGCGCAGTTCCTTGATGGCGCGGCGGCGGGCCAGGCGGTGGGTGCGGCGGATCTGGGCCTCCTGGTAGCGGCGCCGGTCGCGGTCGGTCTCGGTGAGGACCGGCGGTACGAGGCGGGGCTTGCCGTCGGCGTCGACGGCCGCGAAGACCAGGTACGCGGAGCCGACCTGCTGAGCGGGCGTCGACTCGTTCCAGCGCTCGGCGAGGACCCGCACGCCGACCTCCATGGAGCTCCGCCCGGTCCAGTTGACCTGGGCCTTCACATGCACCAGGTCGCCGACGCGGACCGGCTCCAGGAACGCCATCTCGTCCATGGAGGCGGTCACGGCGGGCCCGCCGGAGTGCCGTCCGGCGACGGCGCCGGCCGCGTCGTCCACGAGCTTCATGATCACGCCACCGTGCACCGTGCCGAGGAGGTTGGTGTCGGCGTGCGTCATGATGTGGCTCAGGGTGGTACGGGACGCCGAGGTCGGCTTGCCCTGAATCGTCGATTCCGAGCCGGTGGCCAGATCTGTCATGCACTCCACCCTATGTCGGGACGCGCCCGAACCTGTGTCGGGCACATTGCATCAGCTCTGCAACAGCACTGACCCGAATCAATGCCCTCCCTGTGAGGCGCACGGTGCGGCACTGCACACTAAGCCACATGAGCGATTGGCCAGACGCGCGGAACAGCAACGGTGACCGCCACGGGTACGGCAGCGGCAGTGCACAGCCCGAGGGCGCCCGTTCGATGCGCCATGTCCAGCGCGGCGGCCCCTCCGCCCCTGGTCAGCCCGGCTCGGTCCCGCGCCAGCCTTCGTACGACGACGACGTGTACGACGACCTGTACCGCGACCAGCGCGCGCAGAACCCCCAGGGCCAGGGCGGCCCCCAGGGCGACTACGACAGCGGCTACAACACCGGCCAGGTCTACGGCTCCCCCGCCGGGCGCGGCAACGGCCCGCAGGGCCCCGGCGGACCGGACGGCCCGCCCGCCCCGCCGCGCGCGCCGAAGCCCCCGGTCAACTGGAAGAAGCGCATCACCTGGGGCCTGGTCACGTTCCTCGCCCTGCTGCTCATCGTCTCCGTGAGCACGTACTTCTGGGCCGACTCCAAGCTCAAGCGCGAGGTCGACCTGTCGAAGGTCATCGAGCGGCCCGACGGCGGCAAGGGCACGAACTACCTGATCGTCGGCTCCGACAGCCGCGCGGGCATGTCCGACGAGGAGAAGAAGAAGCTCCACACCGGCTCCGCCGCGGGCAAGCGCACGGACTCGATGATGATCCTGCACGTCGCGGACGACGGCGGGAACACGATGATCTCGCTGCCGCGCGACTCGAACGTCATGATCCCCTCCTTCAAGGGCTCGGACTCCGGCAAGCTCTACCCGGCGCGGAACTGCGACACGACGACTCAGGTCTGCAAGAAGCTGAACGCCGCGTACGGGGAGGACGGCCCCGAGCTGCTCGTGCGCACCGTCGAGGCCAACATGGGCCTGCGCATCGACCACTACGCCGAGATCGGCTTCGGCGGCTTCGCCAAGATCGTGGACGCGGTCGGCGGCGTCGAGCTGGACATCCCCAAGGGCTTCAAGGACAAGAAGTCCGGCGCCGACTTCGAGGCGGGCAAGCAGACCCTGAACGGCGAGGAGGCCCTGGCCTTCGTCCGCACCCGCTACGCCCTGCCGGGCAGCGACCTGGACCGCACCAAGAACCAGCAGAAGTTCCTGGCCGCGCTCGCCAACCAGGCGGCGACGCCCGGCACGGTCATGAACCCGTTCAAGCTCTACCCCACGATGGGCGCGGGCCTGGACACGCTGATCGTCGACAAGGACATGGACCTGATGGACGTGGCCTCCATGTTCTGGGCCATGAAGGGCGTCACCGGCGGCGACGGCAAGTCGATGAACATGCCGATCTCGGGGTTCTCGGGCGGCAACGTCGTCTGGGACAAGGCCAAGGTCAAGCAGCTGGTGTCGCAGCTCAACAACGACGAGAAGGTGACGGTGTCCAGCACCAACTAGGACGGGCACCGACGCGGGCAACAGCTCGACGGCCCCGGTTTCGCGCGCAGGCGCGGGCCGGGGACGTCGGCGTACCCCGAACGCCCCGTCCGCCGCGAAGCCGGGCGGGCGCCGTGGCACGGTGGTTCGACCACCACTGAAGCGCCACCACCGAGAAGTGCCACCACCGACCCGCGGAGCCCTGCCATGGCGGACCTGCAGGACGAACTCGACTCCCCCGCCGAAGCCGGGGAGAACGACGACCGGCGTACCGCGCCGACCCCCACGGACGACACCTTCACGGACGACACCTGGGTACCCGCGCCGGAGACCGCGCCGGAGCCGGAACCCGAGCCGGAGCCCCTGGAGCCCGACCTCCGCGACGCCCTGGAGCGCGCCCGGGACCTCCTCACCGCGCACCCCGTCGCCGACGGCTACAGCGGACTGCCCTCGGCGCTGTGGGAACTCCCTTGGTACGACCTGGAGTTGGGCGACAGCGGCCTGGAGACCGACCTGCCGCGGCTGCGGGCGGGCCGCGTCGGCATGCAGTTCTGGTCGCTCCAGGTGCCCGACGGGCAGCCCGAGGGCGACCGCGCGGTCAGCTCGGCGCTGGAGCAGCTCGACCTCGTACGGCACGTCGTCGGCCGCTACGCGAACGGTCTGCGGGTGGCCCGCGACGCCTCCGAGACCACCGACGCCCGCAACTGCGGCCGCATCGCCACGCTGATCGGCCCGGCGAGCGGCCGCGCCATCGGCGACTCGCTCGGCGCCCTGCGCCAGCTCCACACGCTCGGCCTGAGCTCGCTGACGCTGTCCGGTACGTCGTGGGCGGGCGAGAGCGGTCTCACCCCGTTCGGCGAGGAGGTGGTGCGGGAGATGAACCGGCTCGGCGTCCTCGCCGACCTCTCCGGTTCGTCCCCGGCGACCGCGCGCCGGGTGCTCGCCGTCTCCAAGGCGCCGGTCCTGTGGACGCGCTCCGGGGCCCGCGCGCTGCGCGAGCACCCCGCCAACCTGGACGACGAGATGCTCGCGGCGGTGGGCCGCATGAAGGGCCTGTGCCTGGTGCCGTTCGCGGCGGACCGGACGGGGCCCGCGCTCGGCGACGTCGCGGACCACATGGAGCACGTGCGCCGCGTCGCGGGGGCCGACTGCGTCGGGATCTCCGGCATGTACGACACCCGGTCCGCGCACCCCGGCGAGCTGACCGACGCCTCCCGCTACCCGCGGCTGGTCGCCGAGCTGCTCCGCCGCGGCTGGCCCGAGGCCGATGTCGCGGCGCTGACCTGGGGCAACGTACAGCGTGTGCTGCGCGGCGCGGACTTCACGGCGCGGGCGGCGCGGGAACGCCGTGGGGCGTCGACGGCGACGATCGGGAGGCTGGACAGCTGAGGCCGCCGGGTCTCAGCAGCTCCCCCGGGGCCCAGCAGCTCCTCCGGCCCCTCAGGGGATCATGCACAGGCAGAACGGGTGGCCCGCCGGGTCCGCGTACACGCGGAAGTCGCGCTTGCCGTCGCCGTCGTCGAGGTCCAGCGGGCGCGCGCCGAGGGCGAGTACGCGCTTCTCGGCGGCGTCGACGTCCGCCCATGTCGGGCCCGCGTCCAGGTCCAGGTGGAGCTGCTGGGCGTTCTTGTCGGAGCGGGGCCACTCGGCCGTGGCGAGGTCGGCGACGCGCTGGAAGGAGACCTTCACGCGGCCGGGGGCGACCAGGTCGACCCACTGGCCGTCGCCGTCCTCGTCGTGGATCGTGCCGCCGATGATCTCGGCGTAGAACTCGGCGAGGCCGCGCGGGTCGGGACAGTCGAGGACGACGTTGTGCAGGCGGGCGACTGGGGCAGCCATGACCTCTCCTCGGTTCGGTTGTCTCGGTTACCGGCAGATGCTCTTCTCCGGTAACCGCTCTGGTTACCCCATAGTGGCCTCGTACGGGTAACGTCGCAACCATGAATGCAAGAGTGCCCGCGCCCGGCGGCCTCGCGCTGATCCAGGACCTGGTGAACACGCTCGACATCGAGACGGGTGCCGATCAGCTCGACACCGAGGCGGGGCGGGCCCGGCTCGGCCTCGCGGCGGCGGAGGTGGAGGCGGCGCGGGAGCTGCGGGAGTCGCTGCGGGCCGTGTGCCTCGCCCACGCCGGGCACGCGCCGCATCAGGAGGTACGTCCCCTCGGTGAACTCCTCGCCGCCGCGCCCCTGTTGGTGCGGGTCAGCGCCGCCGACGGGTCCGCGACGCTCGGCCCCGCGGATCCGCGCCCGCTCGCCTCACGCGTGGCGGCGGCCGTCGCGGAGAGCCTCGCTGCGGGCACCTGGGCCCGCCTCAAGGCGTGCGAGGCCGTGACGTGCCGCTGGGCGTACTACGACCGCAGCCCCGGCGGGCGGGGCCGCTGGTGCGACATGGGGGTGTGCGGGGCGCGGGCGAAGATGCGGGCGTACCGCGCGCGAAGGGCTGCGCCCCGCTGACCGGGTAGCGCCGTTGGACCCCGGGTCCGTGGCGCGTGCGGGTGCGTCGTGGCTGGTCGCGCCCACGCGGCGGAGCCGCAGATCGACGCGGCCCCGCGCCCCTTACGGGGCGTCTACGCGCCCGGGCGCCCCATGGCCCGGTAGGTCCAACCAGCCGCACGCCACACCACGGGGTCGAGCGCGTTGCGGCCGTCCAGGATGACCCGGCGCCCGACCACCTCGCCGAGCGCATCGACGTCCAGCTCGCGGAACTCGCGCCACTCCGTGAGGTGCAGTACGACGTCGGCGCCGCGCACGGCCTCCTCGGCGGAGTCGGCGTACCCGAGGGTCGGGAAGAGGCGGCGGGCGTTGGCCATGCCCTTGGGGTCGTACACGGTGACCTGGCCGCCCTGGAGGTGGATCTGGCCGGCCACGTTGAGGGCGGGCGAGTCGCGCACGTCGTCCGAGTCCGGCTTGAAGGCCGCCCCGAGGACCGCGACCCGCTTGCCCAGGAAGGACCCGCCGCCCACGGCCTCGCGCGCCAGCTCCACCATGTGCCCGCGGCGCCGCATGTTGATCGAGTCGACCTCGCGCAGGAAGGTCAGCGCCTGGTCGGCGCCCAGCTCACCGGCGCGCGCCATGAACGCGCGGATGTCCTTGGGCAGACAGCCGCCGCCGAAGCCGATGCCGGCGCGCAGGAACTTCTTCCCGATGCGGTCGTCGTAGCCGAGGGCCTCGGCGAGCTTCACCACGTCGCCGTCGGCGGCCTCGCACACCTCGGCCATGGCGTTGATGAAGGAGATCTTCGTGGCCAGGAAGGAGTTCGCGGAGGTCTTCACCAGCTCGGCGGTCGGGAAGTCCGTGACGACGAACGGGGACCCTTCGGCGACCGGCGTCGCGTACACCTCGCGCAGCAGCTTCTCGGCGCGCTCGCTGCGTACGCCGACGACGATGCGGTCGGGGTGCAGGGTGTCGTTGACGGCGAGGCCCTCGCGCAGGAACTCCGGGTTCCAGGCCAGCTCGACCCCGTCGGGCAGCAGCCGCGCGAGCCGGTCGGCCGAGCCCACCGGCACCGTGGACTTGCCGACCACGAGCGCGCCCGACCTCACGTGCGGGGCGAGGGAGGCGAAGGCGGAGTCGACGTAGGTCATGTCGCAGGCGTACTCGCCGTGCTTCTGCGGGGTGTTCACGCAGACGAAGTGCACGTCCCCGAAGGCGCCCGCCTCGGCGAAGTCCATGGTGAAGCGGAGCCGGCCGCTGGCGCCCTCGATGCCCGCGACGTGCTTGCGGAGCAGCTCCTCGAGGCCCGGCTCGTACATCGGGACCTCGCCGCGCTGGAGCATCTCGATCTTCTCGGGCACGACGTCGAGGCCGAGCACCTCGAAGCCGAGCTCGGCCATGGCCGCGGCGTGGGTGGCGCCGAGATAACCGGTGCCGATCACGGTGATCTTGAGGGCCATGCGGTGCTCCAGTGAATCGGGGTTCCTGCGTACGTCTGCCTCTGTGTACCCACGCGCGTGTGCCGCGCGAGCGCGTCGCCCGAGCATAGTCCTGGCGTAACGGGGGCCTTCACCGGGCACGTCTTCCCCTGTCGTCAAGCTCACGTATCCCTGACGTGGGCAGACCCCTAAAATTCGGGTTACCCAACGTGTTACTTAACGGTAATTAGCATCCGCAGCATCCTTGGAGCGTGAGAGACCTTGGCCGGATCGGCTGACTTCGACCTGTACCGCCCGTCCGAGGAGCACGACATGCTCCGGGACGCGATCCGTTCGCTCGCCGAGGCGAAGATCGCGCCGTTCGCCGCCGCGGTGGACGAGGAGGCCCGCTTCCCGCAGGAGGCGCTCGACGCGCTGACCGCGAACGACCTGCACGCCGTGCACGTGCCGGAGGAGTTCGGCGGCGCCGGCGCCGACGCGCTCGCCACCGTCATCGTGATCGAGGAGGTGGCGCGCGTCTGCGCGTCCTCGTCCCTGATCCCGGCCGTGAACAAGCTGGGCTCGCTCCCCGTGATCCTCTCGGGCTCCGAGGACCTGAAGAAGAAGTACATGACGCCGCTCGCCAAGGGCGACGCGATGTTCTCGTACTGTCTCTCCGAGCCGGACGCGGGCTCGGACGCGGCGGGCATGAAGACCCGCGCGGTGCGCGACGGCGACTTCTACGTGCTGAACGGCGTGAAGCGCTGGATCACCAACGCGGGCGTCTCCGAGTACTACACGGTGATGGCCGTCACCGACCCCGAGAAGCGCTCCAAGGGCATCTCGGCGTTCGTCGTCGAGAAGTCCGACGAGGGCGTCTCCTTCGGCGCCCCGGAGAAGAAGCTCGGCATCAAGGGCTCCCCGACCCGCGAGGTCTACCTCGACAACGTCCGCATCCCCGCCGACCGCATGATCGGCGAGGAGGGCACCGGCTTCGCCACCGCCATGAAGACCCTGGACCACACCCGCATCACCATCGCGGCCCAGGCCCTCGGCATCGCCCAGGGCGCCCTCGACTACGCCAAGGGCTACGTCCAGGAGCGCAAGCAGTTCGGCAAGCCGATCGGCGACTTCCAGGGCGTGCAGTTCATGCTCGCCGACATGGCCATGAAGATCTCCGCGGCCCGCGCCCTGACGTACCAGGCCGCCGCGGCCTCGGAGCGCGGCGACGCCGACCTCACCTACCTCGGCGCCGCAGCCAAGTGCTTCGCCTCCGACGTCGCCATGGAAGCCACCACGGACGCCGTCCAGCTCCTCGGCGGCTACGGCTACACGCGCGACTACCCGGTCGAGCGCATGATGCGCGACGCCAAGATCACGCAGATTTATGAGGGCACGAACCAGGTCCAGCGCATCGTGATGGCGCGGAACCTGCCGTAGTCCGGAGTCCGGGGTCCTCGGCTGGGCCGAGGACCCCGGGATTCGCTGGGGACCCCGGAGTTCAGCCGAGGAACTCGGTCAGCTTCTCGATGACGAAGTCCGGCTGCTCCTCCGGCAGGTAGTGGCCGCTGTCCGGCACCGCGAGCACGCGGACGTCGGTGCCGTGGGCCGCGAGGCGGTCCTGGAGGTAGGCGTAGTTGGTCTCGCCGCCGAGGCCGAGTATCGGCGCCCGCACTCGTTCGTACGTCGCGAAGTCGGCGATGTCCTGGGTGAAGGCCTGGTACCAGCCGTTGCCCGCGCGGATCGCGGCCGCGGTGGAGTAGGCGCGTGTGTAGACGGCGCGCGCGTGCTCGCCGATCGAGGCGGGGTCCTTGAGCTGGTAGGTGAAGAGCCAGTCGTTCAAGAGGTCCGCGCGGCCTTCGAGCAGCCGCTCCGGGAGCCCCTTGACCTGGTTGAAGGCGAACCACCAGAGGTAGATGCCGGGCCCCTCGCGCCAGTCCGCACCGTTCTCGGGGAGCAGCGGGAGCTTGCGCATCCACTCGTCGGGGTGCGCGACGTCCAGCACGGCGAGCTTCCGGGTGGCCTCGGGGTGGTTGGCGGCGTAGGCGTACGCGACCATGGCGCCGATGTCGTGCCCGGCGAGGTGCACGCTGTCGTGGCCGAGGTGGCGGATGAGTTCGTGGACGTCTCGCGCCATCGTCTTCTTGTCGTAGCCGCCCGCCGGCTTCGCCGAGCCGCCCATGCCGCGCAGGTCCACGGCGATCACGCGGTAGTGGCGGGCCAGCTCAGGCATGATCTTGTGGAACTGCCACCAGGTCTGCGGCCAGCCGCCGAGCAGGACCAGGGGCTCGCCGCTGCCGCCGGAGACGTAGTGCAGCGTGGTGCCGTTCACGTCGGCGTGCGCGCTGGTGAAGTCGCCTTCCAGGGAACGGGCCAGCTCCGGGTCCGTCAGCCGTACGTCCGTCAGCCGTGCGTCAGTCACATCTGCCTCGTCGGTCATGTTGGTCTCCCCCACTCACAGTTATGGACCATTCGTTTCATTACCCGGACAGGCGGGTGCTTGCACCCCTCCGGTACGAGAACGCTAACCCATTTGGATCGATCAGTCCATAACTCGGCACGAAAGCGGGGCGCGGCCCCAACAGCCGCGCCCCGCAAGCAAGCTGAGTCGGCGTCAGCCGTCCAGTTGCTCCAGTGTCGCGATCGACGGGCCGCGGGTCGCGGTGAGCTCGCGGGACACGTCCTCCGCCGCGGCCAGGACGCGTACGGCGTTGTGCCACGTCAGTTTGGCGAGGTCCGGCTTGGACCAGCCGCGGGTGTGGAGTTCCGCGATCAGGTTGGGGTAGCCGGCGACGTCGTCCAGGCCGGACGGTGTGAACGCCGTGCCGTCGTAGTCGCCGCCGATGCCGATGTGGTCGATGCCGGCGACCTCGCGCATGTGGTCGAGGTGGTCGGCGACCGTGGCGGCGGTGGCGATCGGGCGCGGGGTCGACTCCTCGAAGGCCGCGTGCACCTTCATCGCCTCGGGGGTGGTGTCGAGGTGGTGGAAGCCGTAGGCGCGCATGTTCTCGTCGGCCGCAAGGGTCCAGTCGACCGCCGCCTGGAGCACGAACTTCGGTACGAAGGTGGCCATGGCGACGCCGCCGTTCGCGGGCAGGCGTTCCAGGACGTCGTCCGGGATGTTGCGCGGGTGGTCGCACACCGCGCGGGCGGAGGAGTGGGAGAAGATCACCGGGGCGACGGAGGTGTCCAGCGCCGCCCGCATCGTCGTCGCCGCCACGTGCGAGAGGTCCACCAGCATGCCCAGGCGGTTCATCTCCCGGACCACCTCGTGGCCGAACGGGGAGAGCCCGCCGACGCCGGGCTCGTCCGTCGCCGAGTCGGCCCAGGCGATGTTGTCGTTGTGCGTGAGCGTCATGTAGCGCACGCCGAGCGTGTGCAGCGCCCTCAGGGTGGCCAGGGAGTTGTTGATCGAGTGGCCGCCCTCGGCGCCCATCAGGGAGGCGATGCGGCCCTCGCTCCTGGCCGCCTCCATGTCGGCCGCGGTGTGCGCGGCGCGCAGGTCCGCGGGGTAGCGGGCCAGCAACTGACGTACGCAGTCGATCTGTTCGAGCGTCGCGCTGACCGCGGTGTCGCCCGCCATGTCCGCGCGGACGTACACCGACCAGAACTGCGCACCGACACCGCCCGCGCGCAGCCGCGCGATGTCCGTGTGCAGGCTGCCGGTCTGGTCGGCGGCGATGTCCAGGCGGTCGATGTCGTACCCGGCCTTCTCGCGCAGCGCCCACGGCAGGTCGTTGTGACCGTCCACGACGGGGAACTCGGCGAGCAGGGAGCGGGCTTCGGCGAGGGACTCGGGCGATGCGGTCACCGCGGGCTCGTTGGTCATGCGATCACTTTCCCGAGCCGAAGCCGAAACCGGAACCCGCGCCTTCGACCTTGGCGCGAAGGCGCTTGCCCTTCTCCGTGGCCTGGTCGTTCAGCTCCTGCTGGAACTCCCGCATCCGGGAGGCGAGTTCGTCGTCGTGCGCCGCGAGCATGCGCGCGGCGAGCAGCCCCGCGTTACGCGCGCCGCCCACAGAGACGGTCGCGACGGGCACGCCCGCGGGCATCTGCACGATGGACAGGAGGCTGTCCATGCCGTCGAGGTACTTGAGCGGGACGGGGACGCCGATCACCGGCAGCGTGGTGACCGAGGCGAGCATGCCGGGCAGATGGGCCGCGCCGCCCGCGCCCGCGATGATCGCCTTCAGGCCGCGCTCCTCGGCGTGCTCGCCGTACGCGATCATCTCGCGCGGCATGCGGTGCGCGGAGACGACGTCGACCTCGTAGGGGATCTCGAACTCGTCGAGGGCCTTCGCGGCCGCTTCCATGACGGGCCAGTCCGAGTCGGAGCCCATGACGATGCCAACAACGGGAGAAGTCATTCGGTGATCGTCCCTCTGAGGTAGCCGGCCGCGTGACGGGCGCGCTCGAGCACGTCGTCAAGGTCGTCGCCGTAGGTGTTGACGTGGCCGACCTTGCGGCCGGGCTTCACGTCCTTGCCGTACATGTGGATCTTCAACTGCGGGTCGCGCGCCATGCAGTGCAGGTACGCGGCGTACATGTCGGGGTAGTCACCGCCGAGGACGTTCGCCATGACCGTCCACTTCGCGCGCGGGCGCGGGTCGCCGAGCGGCAGATCGAGGACCGCGCGGACGTGGTTGGCGAACTGTGAGGTGATCGCCCCGTCCTGGCTCCAGTGGCCGGAATTGTGCGGTCGCATCGCCAGTTCGTTGACCAGGACGCGGCCGTCGGGGGTCTCGAACAGCTCGACGGCGAGGTGCCCGACGACACCCAGCTCCTTGGCCACGCGCAGCGCCAGCTCCTGCGCCCGACCGGCAAGGTCCTCGGAGAGGCCGGGGGCGGGCGCGATCACCGTGTCGCAGACGCCGTCGACCTGGCGGGACTCCACGACGGGATACGCCACGGCCTGGCCGTGCGGCGAGCGGACGACGTTCGCCGCCAGCTCCCGTACGAAGCCGACCATCTCCTCGGCGAGCACCGGGACGCCCGCGCGGAACGGCTCGGCGGCCTGTTCGGGCGAGCGCACGACCCATACGCCCTTGCCGTCGTACCCGCCGCGCACGGTCTTGAGGACGACGGGGAAACCGTCGCTCTCCGTGTCACCGGCCGCGACCCCCTCGGCCGCGAAGGCGGCCACGTCGGCCGGGTCCTTCACGATCCGATGGCGCGGGCAGGGCACGCCGAGCTCGTCGAGCTTCGCGCGCATCACGCCCTTGTCCTGGGCGTTCACCAATGCGTCGGGCCCCGGGCGCACGGGGATGCCGTCCGCCTCCAGGGCCCGTAGATGCTCGGTGGGTACATGTTCGTGATCGAAAGTGATCACATCGCAGCCCCGCGCGAAGTCACGCAGCGTATCCAGGTCGCGGTAGTCGCCGATGACGACATCGCTGACGACCTGCGCCGCGGAATCCTGCGGGGTGTCACTGAGGAGCTTGAACCTGATGCCGAGCGGGATGCCCGCCTCGTGTGTCATACGAGCGAGCTGCCCCCCGCCGACCATGCCGACTACCGGGAACGTCACACCCACAGGGTATCGGCCATCCGGGAGCGGCCCGATCCGTGCACTGGCGTCACAGCGGTGCCACAGAGTGGCAGCGCCCACGAGCGCCGACGGAGGTCGCTGGTTAGCATGGCTGGGTTGACGCGACCGAAACGGCGGACCACCGAGTACATCGAAGGCGGCGACAGCACACCACCGCACGACATCGACTCGACATCGATCCCGTCGGCGGGACCATTCACATCGACGGGGGCTGGGGCGACCATGACGGAGCGCGGCGCACTGAGGGTGCGTTTCGACCAACTCGCACGCGAAGTAGCCAAGTTCGGGGCCGTGGGGGCGGTCGGAACGCTGGTCAACTTCGCCGTGTTCAACCTCGTACGCCACCTCACGGATCTGCAGGTGGTGCGCGCGAGCGTCATCGCCACCGTCGTCGCGATCGCCTTCAACTACGTGGGGTTCCGGTACTTCACCTACCGTGACCGCGACAAGAGCGGCCGCACCAAGGAGCTGACGCTCTTCCTGCTGTTCAGCGCGGTCGGCCTGGTCATCGAGAACGGCGTTCTGTACGTCGCCACGTACGGGTTCGACTGGGACAGCCGGCTGCAGTCCAACGTCTTCAAGTTCGTCGGCATGGGCATCGCGACCCTGTTCCGCTTCTGGTCCTACCGGACCTGGGTGTTCCGTACGCTGCCGGCCCGCGAGGCCGTGGCACATGCGGAATCGTTCCTGGAGGGGCCGGAGGGCGAGCGGGAGCGCGGGCGGGACGAGGAGCGGTCGGGCAGCGGCTCGGGGGCTCGGCGAGCGGGCTGAGGCGGCTCAGCGGACTGTGCTGAGGAAGCTCAGCGGACTGTACTGAGGCGGCTCAGCGGATCGTCTCGTCCGTCACGTCTGTGTCTTCGCGGGACTCGTGGGACTCGTAGGACTCGTGGGACCGGCCTTCCCGGTACGACGGCGTACGTGACAGGAACAGTCCGAACACCGGCGGCTTGCCCTGGAGCATCTCCAGGCGGCCCCCGTCCGCTTCGGCCAGATCCCGGGCCACCGCCAGGCCGATCCCGGTCGAATTGCGGCCGCTGATGGCGCGCTCGAAGATCCGCGCGCCGAGGTCTGCGGGCACGCCCGGACCGCTGTCGGTGACCTCCACGACGGCCTGGTTGCCGGTGACGCGGGTGCGCAGGGCGACGGTGCCGCCGCCGTGCATGAGGGAGTTCTCGATCAGCGCCGCGAGGACCTGGGCGACCGCGCCCGGGGTGCCGACCGCGTGCAGATGGCGCTTGCCGGAGCTGACGATGGCGCGGCCCGCGCTGCGGTAGGCCGGGCGCCACTCCTCCAGCTGCTGCTTGATCACCTCGTCCAGGTCGAAGGTGACGGCGGAGCCCGTGCTGGGGTCGCGGGAGTTGGTGAGCAGCCGCTCGACGACGTCCGTGAGGCGCTCGACCTGCGTGAGGGCGACCGTGGCCTCCTCCTTCACCTGGTCCAGGTCGTCGGTGAGGGTGATCTCCTCCAGGCGCATGGACAGGGCCGTCAGCGGGGTGCGGAGCTGGTGGGACGCGTCGGCCGCGAGGCGGCGCTCGGCGGTGAGCATGCGGGCGATCCGCTCGGCGCTGCCGTCCAGGACGTCGGCGACGCGGTCCAGCTCCGGGACGCCGTAGCGGCGGTGGCGGGGGCGGGGGTCGCCCGAGCCGAGGCGTTCGGCGGTCTCCGCGAGGTCGGTGAGGGGGGAGGTCAGGCGGTTGGCCTGGCGTACGGCGAGCAGGACCGCGGCGACGATCGCGAGGAGGGCAACGCCGCCGATGATCAGCAGGGTGCGGCCGACCTCCTGGGTGACCGCGGTGCGGGGCTCCTCGACCGTGACGATCTCGCCCTCCTCGCCGTCCCGGGTGGCGCGGATCACGTCGCCCGTGGGGCGGGTGCCGACCTCGATGGGGGCGCGGCCGGGGATCTCGATGCGGGCGTAGCGGTCGGTGTCGACCTGCTTGCGCAGCACCTCACCGCTGACGCGTTCGTCGCTGAGCAGACGGCTGTCGACGATGCCCGCCAGACGCAACGCCTCGGAGTCCACGCGCTCCTGGGCGCTGTTGCTGATCGTGCGGGTCTCGACGATCACCAGCGAGACGCCGAAGACGGCGATCACTACGAGTACGACGGCGAGGGTCGAGTTGATGAGACGACGACGCACAGGGCCCTCCGGCCGGGCGGGGTGACGGACCCCCTCAGTGTCCCCCGGGGCGGGGACGACAGCCGCCCCCGCCGCTGCGCGGAGCCCTCCGGGTGGGCCGCGGGGGCTAGCTCTTCTCGAAGCGGAAGCCGACGCCGCGGACCGTGGCGATGTACCGCGGGTTCGCCGCGTCGTCGCCGAGCTTCTTGCGGAGCCAGGAGATGTGCATGTCGAGGGTCTTGGTGGAGGACCACCAGGTCGTGTCCCAGACCTCGCGCATGAGCTGGTCGCGGGTCACGACGCGGCCCGCGTCGCGGACGAGGACCCGCAGCAGGTCGAACTCCTTTGCCGTGAGCTGGAGTTCCTCCTCGCCCATCCAGGCCCGGTGCGACTCGACGTCGATGCGGACGCCGTGCGTGGCGGGCGGCTGCGCGGGCTCGCTGGCGCCGCGCCGCAGCAGGGCCCGGACGCGGGCGAGCAGTTCGGCGAGGCGGAAGGGCTTGGTCACGTAGTCGTCGGCGCCGGCGTCGAGCCCGACCACCGTGTCCACCTCGTCGGCGCGGGCGGTCAGGATGAGGATCGGCACCGTATGACCCTCGGCGCGCAGCCGGCGTGCGACCTCCAGGCCGTCCATGCCGGGCAGGCCCAGGTCGAGCACGACCAGGTCCACGCTGCCCTGCAGCCCCGCGTCGAGGGCGGTGGGACCGTCCTCGCGCACTTCGACCTCGTAGCCCTCGCGGCGCAGGGCGCGGGCCAGTGGCTCCGAGATGGAAGCGTCGTCCTCGGCGAGCAGTACACGGGTCATGGGGTGATGGTAGTCCGCGCCGGACGAGCGTCGAGGGGTGATCGCCGCACGCCCGGGCAGGGGCGGGGCCCAGGGAGCGGAGTCAACCCCTCCGGCATGTGATCCTTGGGGTGGTCTCGTAGACACCTTGGAATGTGTGCCGTTGGTTCCTGCGTCACCTGTGATCCATCTCTCAAGTCCTTCCAAATGCCGAAGTGTCGTGGCGTATGGTGACGAGAAGCCTGTAGCAGCACTCGAAGACCTTCGGCCGCACGCGCTGAAGGTCTCTTCTGTGTGCGGGCTGGTGTTCACCAGCCCGGAAGGAATGACCTGTGGTCGGGCCCCGCACGCGACGATGCGTCCCGGGGTGTGGATCTCGGTGTCTCCGCCCCTCGGCTCCGCGCAGCGGAACGAAACCCCCGTCAGGCGAGGGGGCGGGCGGAACGGCGCCGGTGCCGACCGCCCCCCACCGGGCGCGCCCGCGGCTTCTGCCGCCATCAGGCGCGTCCCGAACCACGAGGATCGACCCATGGCGTCCAGCCTGACGAAGGACTCGGCCAGCACTCCTGGTTCCGAGAAGACCTTCTTCGGCCACCCCCGCGGCCTGGCCACTCTCTTCATGACCGAGATGTGGGAGCGCTTCAGCTTCTACGGCATGAAGGCCCTGCTCCCCCTGTATCTGGTCGCCCCCGGCGGCATGGACATGGATGCCGCCAGCGCGACGGCGATCTTCTCGATCTACATGGCGATGGTGTACCTGCTCGCCATGCCGGGCGGCTGGTTCGCGGACCGCCTGTGGGGCCCGCGCAAGACGATCACGATCGCCGCCCTGGTGATCATGGCGGGGCACGTCACGCTGGCGCTGCCCGGCCAGGGGATGTTCTACCTCGGCCTGGTCCTCGTGGCGATCGGCTCGGGTCTGCTGAAGGCCAACATCTCCACGATGGTGGGCCACCTCTACGACGGCCCGGACGACCCGCGCCGCGACGGCGGCTTCACGCTCTTCTACATCGGCATCAACATGGGCGCCTTCGTCGCCCCGCTGGCCATCGGCACCGTCGGTGAGAAGGTCAACTGGCACCTGGGCTTCGCCCTCGCCGCGTTCGGCATGGGCCTCGGCCTGATCCAGTTCCTGCTCGGCGGCCGCCACCTGAGCGAGCGCAGCAGCGTCGTGCCGAAGCCGGTGGAGAAGCCGGAGCTGATGGGCCTGCTGCGCAAGGCCATGCTGTGGGTCATCGCCGCGGTCGTCTTCTACGGCGTCACCATCGCCACCGATGTCTACACCCTGAACTGGGCGACGGTCCCGATCGCGATCGCCGGTCTGGTCATCCCGATCTGGGTGCTCGCGCGCATCAAGCGCGACAAGGAGCTCGACCAGGTCGAGCAGTCCAAGATGACGGCGTACATCTGGTTCTTCGTCGCCGCCGCCGTGTTCTGGATGATCTACGACCAGGGCGCGTCCACCGTGGCCCTGTTCGGCAAGAACTCCACGGACACCTCGATCCTCGGCTTCGACTTCCCGGTCTCCTGGTACCAGTCGGTCAACCCGGTCCTGATCATGGCCCTGGCCCCGCTGGTCGCCTTCATGTGGCTGGCGCTGAACCGCCGCGGCAAGGAGCCCAGCACGGTCGTGAAGTTCGCGTCCGGTCTGGTCCTGATCGGTGCCTCGTTCTTCGTCTTCCTGATCCCGCTGACCATGGCCGCCGACGGCGAGAAGGTCGGCGCGTACTGGATGGTGGCGATCTACTTCATCCACACCATCGGTGAACTGTGCGTCTCCCCGGTCGGCCTGTCCGTCACCACGAAGATGGCCCCGGAGAAGTACGCCTCGCAGATGCTGGGCGTCTGGTTCCTCGCCGTCACCGCCGGCGACTGCACCACCAGCCTGCTGTCCACCGCGGGCGTCGACCTCAACAAGACCGGCGTGGTCGGCATGGAAGCCACCCTCGCCGTCATCGCGGGCCTCGCGGTCTACATGTACCGCAAGAAGGTCAAGGCGCTCATGGGCGACGTCAACTGACGCCCGCCTGACGCCACACGGCCCGACTGAGGCCGTTCGTACGAACTGAGGGCCGCCGCACCACCCGGTGCGGTGGCCCTTGGCGTTTGCGGCGGCGGCCCGGAGCCCGCCGGGGCACCATCGGCCCATGACCCTGCGCCGAGCGCTGCTGACCCTGGCCCTGTGCGGCTCCCTGCTTTCGTCCAGCGTCGCCGCCGAGGCGGCCCCGGAACCCGAGGCGTCCCGCGCCCCCGAGTTGTTGTCTTACGGCTCGCATCCCCGCCAGACCATCTCCGTGTACGGCGACCGCGGCCCCGCCCTCGTCCTGCTGCACGGCGGCTCCTGGGCGCGCGACACCGACTGGAGCGGCTGGGCCCGCTGGTTCGCGGCGCGCGGCTTCACCGTGTACGAGACCGACTACCGCCTCACGTCCGACGCGGTGTGGCCCGCCCAGCGCGACGACGTCCTGTCCGCCCTGCGCCGGATCGCCGCCCGCCGCCTCCCGGACACCCGGCGGCCGCTGCTGCTCGGCTCGTCGGCGGGCGGGCATCTCGCGGTGAGCGTGGGGGCGTACGGCGACGGAGTCACGTACACACGCGGTGTCGTCGCCCTCTCCCCCGTCGCCTCGCCGTACCGGGCGTGGGCCGACGGCGGCAGGCCCGGCGCGTCGAAGCAGCGGCGGGCGCTGCGGGAGGCGGCGAAACGTCTCGCCGGATGCTCGCCGGACCGGGGCGGGCGGGTCTGCTGGGAGCGGTGGGGCGATCTGGCCGCGAAGTCCCACGCGTCGGGCCCGCGCGACGCGCCCCTGTACCTCGTGCACTCCGTCGGCGACTTCGTGCCGCCCGCGCACTCCGCCGAACTCGCCGCCGCCCAGCGCAGATCGGGCCTGCGCGACATCACCGTGCGCACCCTGCCCGGATCGGCGCACGGCGGCCCGCTCCTGAAGACGCCGGGCCTCGCGGACGACGTACTGCGGTGGCTGCGGGCGCACTAGGCGCTCCGCTGGAAGTCCGGTATGCCACCTGCGGGTGCGTCGTGGCTGGTCGCGCAGTTCCCCGCGCCCCTTCGGGGCGCTGCCACGGCACACCGGACTTCCTGGGACGCGTCAGCGCAGCCCGCGGCGCCTCCTCGGCAGGAACGTGAACACCGCGCCGCCCAGCAGGATCGCCGTGCCCGCGACCAGGCCCAGCGCCCGCAGCGCGCCGTTGCCCTCGCCGCCGGTGTCCGCGAGGCCGCCGCCCGACGTCGCCGCGCCGCCCGCCGAGCCGGAGGCGGAGCCACCCGACGTACCCGAACCGCCCGCGCCGCCGCTGCCCGACGAGCCGCCGGACGCGCCGCCCGGCTGCGCCGACGTGTCGAGCTCCAGGGACACCTGGGTCTTCGCCGGGGTGCACGTCGTGGTCGTACCGAGGGCCTTCACCGTCAGGACGCCCGGCGACAGCGTCGACTTGCCGTCGGCTCCGGGCTTGTACGTGCCCTTCAGGTCGGGGACGGTGATGGGCGCGCCGGACTTGATCGGCTCCTTGTTCGCGGGGCCCTCGACAGGCACCGTGCCCTTGTCGGCGCCGCCGAGGGCGACCTGCATCGACGGGATGACGGAGTTCGCGGGGATGTCGGCGGGGCTGTCCATCACGGACTTCATGAACTGGACCGTGAGGCCGTAACTCCCGCCGTTCTTCTTGGCGTTGATCTGCACCGGCGAGGTGGCTTCCTTGTCGCCGATGGGCGTCTTGCACTTGTAGGGGATCTGGACCTCCTTGCCGGGGAAGTCGGTCTGGCCGTCACCGCCGCCGCTGGAGCCGCCCGCGGCGGACCCGCCGGACGTGCTGCCTCCCGAGCTGCTGCCGCCGGTGGTCGTACCGCCGTCGGCACCGCCGCCGGTCGACGAACCACCGGAGTCCGATCCGCCGGAGTTCCCGCCCGACGTACTGCCGCCGGAGGTGCCGCCGGACGTGGTGCCACCTGACGTGGTGCCGCCCGAACTCCCGCCGCCCTCCGTGACCTTGATGGTCGCCGCGGCCTTCACGGCCTCCTCGGGCTTGCACTTGGTGTCCGTGGAGATGGGCTTGTTGACGTTGATGTCGTACGCGTCCGGGGTGAGCGTCACCTCGCCCGGCTTCGTCAGCTTCAGCTTGCCCTTCATGTCGGACAGGACCATCGGACTGCCCTTGGGAATGGGCGGGTTGGTCCGCGTCCCCTCCAGCTTCAGGTCGCCGCTCTGCGCGCCGCCGACCTTGATCGTGCCGGTGGGCAGCACGGTGTCCTTGCCGAGGTCGAGGATGTCGGGGTTCTTGGACGCGGCCTGGACGGTCTTCCACACCACCTCGACCTCGTCGCCGACCTTCGCCTCGGCCGGCACCTTGACGTCCACCTTGGTGGTGCCGTGCACCGGTGGCAGGTTGGAGATCGGGGGCGGTACGCACTCGGTCTTGTACGCGACCTCGGCGGCGTACGCCGCAGGAGCCGCGGCGAGCACGGTGCCGGCGACGAGTCCCGTGCCGCCGAGCATCAGGGCGACACCGGCCGCCGTCGCTCTCGTACGGGGTGGTGCCGCTCCCGCCGCCCTCGCGCTCCGTTTCCTGCTCATGGCTGTCCTTTCGTCGTGGGGCCGTTGTCGGACGGTGCGGAGAGCTGTCCCGCCGGTGCGCCCGGGTCGGTGTCCGGGCTGAACCAGGGCAGGGTGGTCGTGGGGGGCGCCTGCGCGGGGGCGGGCGGGGGGCCGCCGCGGTCCGCGGCCTGGGCCGACTGCGGCAGGCGCAGCTTCGGCAGGCGTCCGGTGAGTTCGCCGATGCGGGTGGTGCGGTGGCGGCCGGGGGCGCGGCGGCGCCGGTCCGGGCGGAGGCGGTCGACGAGCACCATGCCGACGCGGAACACGGCCGCGGGCACGACGACGCAGAGCAGCACCCAGAACAAGGTGACGCCCCAGGGCCGCCCGACGCCCCACGGCTGCTCGGCGAGCACCTTGTCGGCGAACCGCAGCGACACCAGGTAGTCGCCGTGCGCGCCCGCGGGGAGCTCGACGGGCAGCTTGATCCGCGCCTTCTCGCCGGGCGCGATGGTGCCGCGCCACTGCTGTTCCTCCCACTTCGGGGCGAACACGCCGTGCGAGGTGCCGACCTGGAAGACGGGGTTCTTGACCGGCGCGGAGCCCACGTTGCCGACGGTGAAGACCAGGCTCCGCGACGGCGGGGAGCCGAACCAGGTGAGGATGCCGCCGGACCCGTCGAGCCGGGTGTCGGTGAGCACGGAGAGCCGCCCGCCCGCGCGCTGCTCGGGCAGCTGCTTCACCGGGTGCCCCGCCACCTTGAACTCCGCGTCCACGGCGGTCTTCGCGCCGGTCACGGTGGCGACGTGCACGACGCACGGGCAGGGCTTCGGGGGCTCGGTGACGGGCAGCTTCTTGCTGAAGGCGCCGTCGCCGTCGGTGGTGACGGCGCGCCCCTGGGAGTTGGCGCAGGAGTTGGTGCCGCCGGGCACGCCGACGGCGGTGGTGGCCTGCCCGCACACGAGCATCATCAGCAGCGTGTCGGGCCGCCAGCCCTTGCCCTTGACGGTGACCGAACCCCCGGTCCCCGCCTGGGACTTGGAGAGGGTGACGGTGGGCTTGTCGGCCGCGCGGGCGGCGGGAGCCGCGGTGAGGGCGAGGCCGAGCAGGGCGAGAGCAAGGCCGAGGACGGCCGCTTTCACAGTCTTGCCGTTCGACTTACCGTTCACTGGAGGCCTCCACCCGCCGACGCCGACGTACCGCAACAAAGCCCCCCACAACCACCGCGACCACCCCGGCAGCGGCCCCCGACACCACCGGCCAGGGCACGAGCCGCGCGGACCCGACCCCCACCTCGCGCACGCCCCCGCCCGCCGTGACCGTGAGCTTCACGTCCACCGCGTCGAGCGCGGGCATCCCGCCCCACGGCTCCGTGAGGGAGACCCGCCGCCCCGGCGCAAGCTCCAGGGGCAGCTTCCGCGCCCCGCGGTCGAGCAGCTCGCCGAACACCCCCTCGGCCCGCACCGCGACCCTCGGCTCAAGGACGGTGTTGCCGCGGTTGACCAGGTCGTACGAGATCCGCCCGGCCCCCGCGTCCACGCGGACGCGCTCCACGGTGAGCGCGGACAGCGTGGGCCCGCTCACCCGCAGCCGCAGGGCCACCCGCTCGTCGTGCCCGCCGCCGCGCGCGACGACCTCACCGAGGTGGTCGCCGGGTGCGGCACCCGACGGCACCGTCACGGTGAACGGCACGTCGGCGCGCGTCCGCGGCGGCACGGTCACCTCGCGCTTCGCGAACGCGAGCCACTTCCCGGTGCCGGAGGGCCCCGCGCCGCGCAGGGTCACGGTGCGCGGCCGGGCCCCCGGGTTGGTGACGGACACGGTGTCCTCGAGTACGGCTCCGGGCTCGCCCTCCGCGTAGAAGTAGGGCCGCCCACCGTCCCGCGCGGACCGGGACCCGGCCCCGGCGGAGGGCGCGACGGACCAGGCGGGACGGTCGTCGACGGCCCGGGTGGGACCACTGTCGGCAGCCCGCGCGGCACCGTCGTCGACGGCCACCGCGGGGCCCGCCGCGCACCACGCGAGCAGCGCGGCGGCGCCCACGCACAGCGCACGCCGCGCATGCGTTCCCCATGTCGACGGCATCAGCGGCTCCCCCGTGCTCGTACCTCCCACACGTCACACGGCACGCCTCAGCGCGACCGCGCCGCCTGGTTCCGCCGGGTCAGCCACAGCACGCCGGCCGCGCCCGCGAGCAGCACGGTGCCGCCGAGGGTGCCGAGGGCGATCGCGGAGTCGGCGGGGCCGGTCTGCGGGAGTTCGTCGCCGCCGGAGGGCGCGCCCTGCGAGCCGCCGGAGGTGTCACCGGAACCCGAGCCAGAGCCGGAGCCCGATCCCGTGTCCGAGCCGGACCCGCCCGTGCCGCCGGACCCGCCGCCCGAGCCCTTGACGTCCAGCGTCAGGGACGGCTTGGGGTTGTTCGCGGGCGTACACGTCGTGGTCGTACCGAGCGCCTTGATCGTGAGGACCCCGGCCGTGAACGTGACCTTGCCGGACTTCTTGGGCGTGTACGTGCCCGACAAATCGCTGATCTTGATGGGGGTGTTGGCCGGAATGGCCTCGGGGTTGGTGGGCCCGGAGACCGCGACCGTGCCGCTCTCCGCGCCGCCCAGCTTGATCACCGCACTGGGCTTCATCGCGCCCTTGCCGAGTTCGACGGGGCTGGAGGAGACACCCTTCTGGAAGGACATGGTGAGCTTGTAACCGCTGCCGCTCTTCACGCTCTTGATCTCGATCGGCGAGACCGCCCCCTTGTTCCCGATGGGCGTCTTGCACTGGTAGTCCACGTCCTGGACCTCGGCCTGGGCGGGTGCGGCAAGGAGCAGAGCCGATCCGGCCAGGGCCGTGGCGAGGACGAGCGCGGCCGTCTGTTTCTGGTACGACACCTCGTTTTCCCCTCATGCCGTGGTGCGGGCTGAGTCCGTGCCGCGCGTGCGAATTTACTGACGGCACATCAGATTGGGCGCTCAAGGTACGCCCGGGGCCTTGCCGAGGGAAGACAAAGGACGCGCCGGATCCGTGATGATCCGACGCGTTGAGGAAACTTCAGGGGGCGGAGCGATTCAGCCGCCGAGGGAGCCCGTGGGCGAGGGGGCCCGGCCCCCCGGACTAGTTGGGGGCGCCCAACTCCGCCCATACCGTCTTGCCGGCCGAACCCGGCGTACGTACGACCCCCCAGTCCAGGCAGAGCCGCTGCACGATGAACATCCCGTGGCCGCCGGGCCGCCCCGCGCGGTGCGGGGTGCGCGGCGCGGGCGTACCGGCGCCGCGGTCGGAGACCTCGACGCGCAGGACCTTGCCCTCGCAGCTGAGCCAGAGCTCCTCGGGCCCCTCCGCGTGCAGGCACGCGTTGGTGACCAGCTCGGAGACCACGAGCAGCACGTCCTCGGCGGCGGCGCGGCGGTCGGCGCCGGCCGCGGGCAGCCAGCCCCAGGCGTGCAGCGCGTCGCGGGTGAAGTCGCGCGACAGGGGCACGACACCGCTGGCCCCGTTCAGGCTCAGCCTGCGGGCCTGGCGGCCCCCGGACTCCGGGGTGGCCGCGGGCTCGGGAGCAGCCGCCACGGCGGCCTCCGGCTCCGGGCCACGGTCGCCCGGCGAGTAAGGCCGGGTGGTGCTCATCAGCACTTCACCTCACCGACAAGAGGACCGGACAAGTGGCGGGTGCGCAGGGCCCCGGTGGCGGACCCCCGCCCGCCCGGATGCGTCCCGGCCGCTTGCCGTTCTGACTTCGATCTGACTGTTGACTTGATGCTTTTGACTCGATGAATGACTTGATGGATGTGGACGACAGACTCAGAGTGACTCCTGCCCTGCCGATCCGTGCGGACACCCATGGATTCGGCACGATCCGTGTGACGCTGGTAACGCATCGATCACACAGCGACAACTGACGCGTAACTCTTCTCGCCACGCACGGAGAGTCATCGGCGAGTCACCCCGACTCAGTCGGCCAGCGCCGCTTCGAGTGTGTCGTGGACGGTGAAGACGGCGTCGGCGCCAGTGATCTCGAACACCCGGGCCACCACGGGCAGCATCCCCGCCAGATGGACCCCACCCCCCTCGGCCTCGGCCTTGAGCCGGGCCCCGAGGAGCACGTTGAGCCCCGTCGAGTCGCAGAACTCCAGCCGTGAGCAGTCGACCACGAGGCGTGCGAAGCCGTCGTCGACACAGGCCTCCAGTGGCTCGCGCAACAGATCGGCGGTGTGGTGATCCAACTCACCCGCCGGAGTCACGACGGCACTGCGGCCCTCTTTTCGGACTTCGACCAGAAGCCGGCCCCGGTGTGCGCTGCCGACCGTCCCGCGGTCCATGCCGTCACTCTCTTCCCGACAAGTCGTGGGCTGTTGCTTGCGCGCTCATGTCGCGCGATGACGCTCTTGAACATTACGCCTTCCCTACGCTCCGGGGTACCCGAACATCCCCCCGAATTCGGACATTTCGCCACGGAAGCCACTTGCGACTCCGACGCGGAAGCGGGTAGGGGTAGAAGAGACACCAATCGAGACGGACGGCCATGGAGGCGCCGCACACCGCAGTGCACGTAGTGGCATCGGCAGCCATATGCCGAGAACGATGGAGGAGACCATGTCACCCCGGCTCGACGAATCGCGTACTGACCAAGCGACGTCGACACCCCCGCCGAACCGCACCCAGACCGCTGTTTCAGGGATCCCGGGTCCGGCCCACGAGGCCGCGCCGACCCTTGAGGCCGCCCCGACCGCCACGGCCGAGCCCCCGCTCGCAGGCGCCGGAGAGCTGCACGAGAGCGCCGAGAGCCTTGAGGGCCTCCCCGAGATCCCGCCGTACGACCAGGTGGGGCCGCTGGACGCGCGGGCCCTGTCCAAGACCCTCTTCGAGCGCCTCGAATCCCTCGAAGAAGGCACGCACGAACACGCATACGTCCGCAACACCCTCGTCGAACTCAACCTCGCCCTGGTGAAGTTCGCCGCCTCCCGGTTCCGCTCCCGCAGTGAGCCGATGGAGGACATCATCCAGGTCGGCACCATCGGCCTGATCAAGGCGATCGACCGCTTCGAGCTGAGCCGCGGCGTCGAGTTCCCCACCTTCGCGATGCCGACGATCGTCGGCGAGATCAAGCGCTTCTTCCGCGACACGTCGTGGTCGGTGCGCGTCCCGCGCAGACTCCAGGAACTCCGTCTCGACCTGGCCAAGGCGGGCGACGAGCTGGCCCAGAAGTTCGACCGCGCGCCGACAGTGGCCGAACTCGCCGAGCGCCTCGGCATCTCGAACGAAGAGGTCGTCGAGGGCATGGCGGCGTCCAACGCCTACACCGCCAGCTCGCTCGACGCCCAGCCCGAGGAGGACGACTCCGAGGGCGCCCTCGCCGACCGCATCGGCTACGAGGACCACGGCCTCGAAGGCATCGAGTACGTGGAGTCCCTCAAGCCCCTGATCGCCGAACTCCCGGCTCGGGACCGGAAGATCCTCTCCCTGCGCTTCGTCGCCAACATGACGCAGTCGGAGATCGGCGAGGAACTGGGCATCTCACAGATGCACGTGTCGCGACTCCTGTCGCGAACTCTCGTGAAGCTCCGCAAGGGGCTGACACTGGAGGAGTGACCCGCGCGTCGCCTCCGCCGTCCTTGAACGCCGATCGCCGGGCGGGCTCAATGTGTTGAGCCCGCCCGGCGATCGGCGTTCAACCCCGTCAACCCCCTCAACCCCCTCAAGCCCTGAGGGCCGCGTCCACGGCCGCCTCGGCATGGAGCCGCGTCGTCGGGAAGACGGGTACCGGGCTGTGCTCCTGCCCGATCAGCAGCTCGATCTCCGTACAGCCGAGGATGACGCCCTCGGCGCCGTCGCGCACGAGAGCCGCGATGACCTCCTGGTACGCGGCCCGCGACTCATCGCGTACCACGCCGAGGCACAACTCCTCGTAGATCACGCGGTGGACGACGTCCCGCCCCGCCTCGTCCGGCACAAGCACCTCAAGCCCATGGCTCGCGAGCCGGTCACGGTAAAAATCCTGCTCCATGGTGAACGCGGTGCCGAGCAGCCCGACCCGCCGCTCCCCCGCCGCGCGCACGGCCTCGGCGGTGGCGTCGCCGAGGTGCAGCAGCGGCACGGACAGCACACTCTCGACCTGCCCCGCGACCTTGTGCATGGTGTTCGTGCAGATCAGCACGAGATCGGCACCGGCCGCCTCAAGTCCCTTGGCGGCAGCGGCGAGTACATCCCCGGCCCGCTCCCACTCCCCCGCGACCTGCAGCCGCTCGATCTCCGCGAAATCCACGGAGTGCAGGACGCAGCGCGCGGAATGCAACCCGCCGAGCCGCTCCCGCACGAGTTCGTTGAGCAGCCGGTAGTACTCGGCGCTGGACTCCCAGCTCATGCCGCCGATGAGGCCGATGGTCTTCATGGGGCCAGGATGGCACTCGCGGGACAGCACGCCTCAGGTGGGCAGCGCCACACCGTGCCGCCCTCCCTCCAACTCGCACCAGACGGTCTTGCTGTCGGGCCCCTGTTCCACGCCCCAGCGCAGCGAGACCGCGTCAAGGAGGGCCAGTCCGCGGCCTGTCTCGTCGTCTCCGCCTACCCGGCGGAGCAGGGGCCAGGCACGCGGGTCGGGGTCGGTGACCGCCACCCGAACCCGGCCGCGCGCGCTGGTGAGGCGGACGGTCACCGGGGTGCCCTCGCCAACATGCCGGATCACGTTGCTGAGCAGTTCGCTGACGCAGAGCTGTACGTCGGGGTGAGGATCGCCGTACGGATGGCAGCTCAGGGTGCGGCGGACTTCGGGGACCGCTTTGGGGACGGCGAGCAGGGCCAGTTCGAAGGTTGGGTCTGGGTCTGGGTCTTGCATGGGGTACGCCTTCCGTGCGCTCTGTGATGGATCGGTCACACGGTGGCGTTTGGGCGGCGTAGCGTGACAGGGGTTTGGGTTGCGCAGGGCAACTGGCAAAGGACGGTGGTGCGTTGTGCCTCCTCGCAAGGATCCCGACGCGTCGGCGAGCGTTCCGGCCTTCTACGGCGCGGAGTTGCGCTTCAAGCGAGAGGCCGCGGGCCTCACCCTCGAACGGCTGGCTGAGGGAAGCTACCGAGGCGTCCCCTTTCTCAGCCAGATCGAGCGCGGCGAGCGACGCATGCCGTTCGATCTGGCCCAGCACGTCGACGCAAAGCTCCAGACGGACGGCTTTTTCCAACGCCGCTGTGAAGACGCGCGCAAGGCCCGCCAAGGCGGTCACGCCGAGTACTTCGCGGATGTCGCGGAGATGGAGCGGTACGCGGAGAGCATCGAGGAGTGGGCGCCGATGATCGTGCCCGGACTGCTGCAAACTCCGGCGTACGCCCGCACGATCGTACGGGCGGCACTGCCCCGGGCCTTGGGCGATGAGGTCGAGAAGAAGGTGAATGCCCGGATGGAACGGGCCGAGCTCTTCGAACGGGAGCAGCCTCCGGAGTACTGGGTGATCATGGATGAGTCGGTGATCCGCCGCCGAGCACTCCCACTGGAGCAGATGGCCGAACTGCTGGAGCACATTGCCGAGGTGGTCAAGACCACCGGCTCCATTCTGCAGATCGTTCCGGAAACGACCGCCGCACACCCGCTCATGATGGGCATGGCCAAGGTCATGACCTTCCCGGACTCCCCTCCCGTGGTGTACACGGAAGGCCTCCACAGCGGCCAACTCATCGACTACCCAGCGCTCGTGAAGCAGTACCGAGGGTCGTACGATCTGCTCAGGGCCGCCGCACTGCCGCCTGGGGCGTCCCTGGCCATGATCGAGGATGCGGCTGAGGATTACCGAAATGGCAAGCCACGACACCGACTTGAGCGCCGCGACCTGGCGGAAGAGCAGCTATAGCAACGGCACCGGCGGCGACTGCGTCGAGATATCCGACAGCCTCCCCGGCATCGTCCCCGTCCGGGACACCAAGGTCCCGCACGGCTCGGCCCTCGTGTTTCACACGACCGCCTGGGCGCCCTTCATCACCGCCGTCACAGAAGGCGAACTGACCGCTTGAGGGGAGCTGTCCGTGCCGTTGGACGGCGAAAACTGGCGTCGGATCAGGCACTGATCGCGCGCCCCACCTGTGTAGTGGCTGGTCAAGGCGCCTTCTGTCAGAACTTGCCCCACGGTTCTATGCGGCTACGTGACTAGAGCGCGGGCCGCTCTTGTGACGGGGGTATGACCATCCGTAGCTTGCTGACCACACAAACCGGAGGGTCTCAGTGGACGAACTGCGGATGATTGCCGGCGGACCGTGCAGGAGCGACGACGACAAGTGCGGGAACGGCGACTGCCCGACCGTGTACGCGACGCCGGAACCCGGGATGTTGGCGATCCAGGGATACGACGTGATCCACCCGACGCCCGATGGCGAATCGGTCGTGTTGATCCCCGAAGACATCCTGAAGGAGGCGGCCCGTGCCCGTGGATGGCTCTAGCCCCGTGCTGCTGGACGGCGACGCATGGCAGGCGTACTTCCGCGACTTCAAGCGTTCCGCCTTCCGGCTGGAAGTCCACCAGACGTACACCATGCCCACCGAGGCCGAGACGGTCCGCGACTTCCTTGCCGGAGCCCAGAAGCCCGACGGCTTCAACGAGTCGTGGCACCAGACGATCAGAAACCACGCGGCAGCCGGGCGGACGATGACACGCGCCAAGATCATGCGCCGACCGCTCACGCCGTACAGCCGGTACCTGTTCGAGTGGTGCATCCCCGGAAATGTCGCAGCCGGGGAGGACTACCAAATCGTTGATGTGACCGACCAGTCGAACTCTGGACTTCCAGAACAGGACTTCTGGATGTTCGACGAATCGACGGTCGTACACCTCAACTACCGTCCCGACGGAACGCAGATCAACCGCGAACTGATCCAAGACCCAGACACGGGTAAGTATCTCGCATGGAGGGATCTCGCCCTGGAAAGGGCCGTGCCGTTCAGTGCCTATCGAACCTGAGACGCAAGCACGGGAACGGAAGGACTTGGCGGAGGCCCTTCGGGGTCTCCGCCGCGCTTCCGGCCTCAGCGGTGAACGCCTTGCGCTCCGCTGCAACATGAGCCAGACGAAGATCAGTCGTATTGAGACCGGTCGCGCGCTGCCCACGGTCATTGACGTCGAGCGAATCCTCAAGGCGTTGACTGTTCCCGACGAAGTTTCCGACGAGCTCATACAACTGGCGCGCAGAGCCAATGTTGACTACGCATCTTGGCGTGCGTATGCACGTGTCGGCCTCTACCACAAGCAAGCCGAGCTGAAGGCGCTTGAGTCTTCCTCGCGAGCGATGCGGCACTTCCTGCCCGCCATCCCTACCGGCCTCCTGCACGTCCGCGAGTACGCCATCGAGACGCTGTCCCCCACGGTGGACAGCGATCCGGCCAGGAATGTCCGCAGGGCCGTGCAGGCCCGCATGGACCGCCAGGCCATCTTGGACGACACGTCACGCTCGTTCTGGTTCCTGATGACCGAGCAGGCCGTGAAGTGGCGACGGGCGAGCGCTGAAGCCATGGCGGCGCAGTGTGCGCACATGGCGAAGGTCAACAGGAAGCCCAACGTCGAGATCGGAATAGTCCCGAAAGGCGTACAGGTTCCCGGTACTCCGATGAACATCTTCGTCGTCTACGACGACCGCCTTGTCACGGTCGAACTGTTCTCCGGGGAAGTCGTGCTGCGCGACCCCCGGGATATCGCCCAACATCTGAGTCTGTTCGACCTGTTCTGGTCTCACGCTCTCACCGGCGATGACGCTTCAGCCTTTCTGACCGAAACCGCCGAAGGCTTTATGCATCATCGCAACTAGCGCTCCACATCGACCCATTGGGGCGCAATGATGGGTTCATGAAGAACAAAGACAAGACCTCAGAATCCAGCAGGCTTTGCCTGTACGACCTCCCCCTCTCCGAGGCCGCCGTGTTCAGCAAGGTGTGCGGTGGCAACACGCATCCGGACGGCGAATCGTGCGTGACTCTCGCCAAGATTGGTGAGGGTGCTTGGGCGATGGGGGACAGCAAGCGGCCCGACGTCGCGCCCCTGCGTTTCAGCACGGCCGAGCTGGACGCGGCCGGTATCGACCCGGCGAGGTTCGGGCTCTCCGCCTGACCGCTCACGGCCTGGGGCCGCGAAAGGGAAGACAGTTGCACCACCATGGCTACCTGTGGACCGGCCCCAAACAGCGGTTCGACGACGAGGCGCTGCGTCGGCCTCCGCCTCCGCACCCACCCCCGGACAGCAGCAGCCCCGAGCTGATTCAGCGACACCGGGAGGTGAGGGCGGAGTTCCCCGTCGTGGATCTGCCGCCGCTGGAAACGGCGTACTGGCTGATCAAGCCGGAGAAGCTGATCCGGGGCACGTGGGACGAGCCGAAGGGCGCGGCTGCCTGGTTCGGGGAGCGGTTGGCCGAGTACGCGCCTCGGTTCGGCTCCGAGGCCGAGCGGGAGGGTCGGCGTCTCGCGGGGCTCGTCGGGTCCGCTGCCGCTCGGCTCGGGTGGGGCGGGGACGTGTCCCACGGCTGCTATCTGGAACGGCCCTTGTTCCTGTCGCTGGCCCTGGTGTGCTGCTCCCCTAATCGCTCCATGCCTGAAGTGGCCTGCCCCGCAAGGGCCCTCAGCGCACGCGTGCGCCCCGCTGCCACACCTCCGTGACCAGCGGGACCCCCGGGCGGTACGCCAGGTGGACGTGGCTCGGGGCGTCGAGGAGGGTCAGGTCGGCTCGGGTGCCCGGGGTGAGGCGGCCCACGTCCGTGCGGCGCAGGGCCGCGGCGCCGCCCGCTGTGGCCGACCAGAGGGCCTCGTCCGGGGTCATCCCCATGTCCCGTACGGCGAGGGCGATGCAGAAGGGGACCGAGGACGTGAAGGACGAGCCCGGGTTGCAGTCCGTGGAGAGGGCCACCGTGGCGCCCGCGTCCAGGAGGCGGCGGGCGTCGGGCCACTCGGCGCGGGTGGAGAACTCGGCGCCGGGGAGGAGGGTGGCGACAGTCCGGCTGTTCGCCAGGGCGTCTACGTCCGCGTCCGTCAGGTGCGTGCAGTGGTCGGCGCTCGCCGCGTCCAGTTCCACGGCGAGCTGGACGCCGGGGCCGTAGCTGAGCTGGTTGGCGTGTACGCGCGGGTGCAGGCCCTTCGCCTTGCCCGCCGTGAGGATCGCCCGCGCCTGGTCGCCGTCGAACGCGCCCTTCTCGCAGAACACGTCCACCCAGCGCGCGTGCGGCGCGCACGCCTGGAGCATCTCGCCGGTCACCAGGGCCACGTACGCCGCCGGGTCGTCCGCGTAGTCCGGCGACACGATGTGGGCGCCCAGGAACGTGACCTCGTCCGTGTGGCGGGCCGCGATGCGCAGGGCGCGGGCCTCGTCCTCGGTCGTCAGGCCGTACCCCGACTTCGTCTCGAACGTCGTCGTGCCCTGGCGCAGGGCCTCGCGGAGGTAATGGGTGACGTTCGCCTCCAGCTCCGCGTCCGTGGCCGCGCGGGTCGCGGCGACCGTCGTACGGATGCCTCCGGCCTCGTACGGGCGGCCCTCCATGCGGGCGTTGAACTCCTTGGTGCGGTCGCCTGCGAAGAGGAGGTGGGAGTGGGAGTCGACGAAGCCGGGGATGGCCGCGTGGCCCTTTGCGTCGTACGTCTCGTCCGCCGCGGGGGCCTTGGCGGTCGGGCCCACCCAGGCGACGGTTTCGCCGTCCAGGACGACTGCGGCGTCCTCGACCAGGCCGAGGGGGCCCTCTCCGAGGGTGGGGTCGTTGGTGACGAGGCTGGCGATGTTGGTGATGACGGTGGTGGTGGCGGCGGTGGCGGTTGTCGTCATGGTCCTGTCCGTGGGTGGTGGGGGTGTGCCTCCGGCGGTTGTTTCCCCAATCCCGCCCCTTCCCGAGACCGGGGGCTCCGCCCCCGGGCCCCCGGGGTGGGTGTCCCCTTCGGGCGGGACGGGCCTCCGCCGTACATGGGGCTGCGCCCCTTTCCCCGCTATCGCCGCTTCGCGGCTCGTCCTCAAACGCCGGACGGGCTGGGAGTGCCGGCTGCGTGCCGTCGTGCGAGTTGGGGCGGGTGGGTGGGAAATAGCCCGTCCGGCGTTTGAGGACGAGGCCGTTCAGGCCGATACGGGGGTCCGGGGGCGGAGCCCCCCACGCGGCGGAGCCGCAAATCGATACAGCCGGGAAGGGGCGGGGTGGGGGGAAAGCTCAGCGCAGCGTCACCACCGCCTCCGTCAGCGCCGACGGCACGTCGGGGAGCAAGGTGTGCACGCCGTCGCGGACCACGTGGCGGCCCCCCACCACGGTGTGGCGGACATCCACCGCCGAGGCCGCGAACACCGCCACCTCCGCCGCGAGCCGCGGCACCGCCCCGGCCGTCCGGACGGAGTCGAGCGCGACGGTGGCGAAGTCGGCGAGGGCGCCGGGTTCGAGGGACCCGGCGTCGGCCCAGCCGAGGGCGGCGTGGCCGTCGGCGGAGGCCGCGCGGAGGAGCGCGGCGGCGGTCCAGTGCCCGCGGGTGCGCGAGCGGAGGCGTTCGTCGAGCTCCATGGCCCGCGCCTCTTCGAAGAGGTCGATGACGGCGTGGCTGTCGCTGCCCAGGGAGAGGGTGCTGCCCGCGCGCTGGAGGGCGGGCGCGGGCCCGATGCCGTCGGCGAGGTCGCGCTCGGTGGTCGGGCACATGCAGGTGCCGGTGCCGGACCCGCCGATGAGGGCGATGTCGGCGTCGGTGAGGTGGGTGTTGTGGACACCGGTGGTACGGGGACCGAGCACGCCGTGGTCGGCGAGCAGCCGCGTCGGCGTGCAGCCGTGCACGGCGAGGCAGGCGTCGTTCTCGGCGGTCTGCTCGGACAGGTGGACGTGCAGCGGCGCCCCGCGCGAGGCGGCCCACTCGGCGACGGTCCCCAACTGCCGCGCGGGCACGGCCCGTACGGAGTGGATGGCGGCGCCGATGCGGACGTGTTCGCGATCGCCCTCCTTGAGGAGGGACACCCGCTCGGCCCAGGCCTCGGCCGTACCGTCGGAGAAGCGCAGCTGGTGACGGTTGGGCGGCTCGCCCTCCGCGGCGCTGCGCAGCCCCGAAGCGACGTACGCGGTGTCGAGGAGCGTGATGCGGATGCCCGCGTCGGCGGCCGCGGCGATGAGGGCCTCGCCCATCGCGTTCGGGTCGGCATACGGCGTGCCGCCGGGCGCGTGGTGGAGGTAGTGGAACTCGCCGACGGCCGTGACGCCGGCCAGCGCCATCTCCGCGTACACGGCCCGCGCGAGCGCGTGGTACGTCTCCGGGGTGAGGCGGTGGGCCACGGAGTACATGACCTCGCGCCACGTCCAGAACGTGCCGCTGCCGACCTGCACGGTGGAGCGCAGCGCGCGGTGGAAGGCGTGCGAGTGGGCGTTGGCGAGGCCGGGGAGCGTCAGGCCGCGCAGGACGGTCGCGCCGGGCGGCGGGGTTTCGACACCGGTGCGTACGGCCGCGATCCGGCCGTCGGCCCCGACGTCGAGCGCCACGCCGGGCTCGACGTTCGGCTCCAGCCAGGCGTGCTCGGCCCAGTAGGTGTGCGTCAGCGGCACGCGAGACCCTCCAGTACGTCGGCCAGTGCGCGCACCCCGGCCAGGCAGTCGTCCTCGGCGGCGTACTCGGCGGGCGAGTGCGAGACGCCCGTGGGGTTGCGCACGAACAGCATGGCGGTGGGGACCGACTCGGACAAAATACCCGCGTCGTGCCCGGCGCCGGTGCCGAGTACGGGGATGTCGCGGCCCTGGCCGGTGTGCTCGCGCAGGATCGCGCCCAACTCGTCGCGCAGCGCGTGCTGGAACTCCACGACGGGCGTGAAGGACTCCCGTACGACGGCGAGGTCGATGCCGTGCCGGTCGGCGTAGTCGTGGGCCGCCTTCTCGATCGCGGTCACCACCGTGTCGAGGGTGTCCTGGTCGGCGGCGCGCGAGTCCAGCCAGCCGCGGACCAGGGACGGGATGGCGTTCACGCCGTTCGGCTCGACCGCGATCTTGCCGAACGTGGCGACCGCGCCCGCGAGTTCCGCCTCGCGGCGGGCCGCGAGGACCGTCTCGGCGTACGACAGCATCGGGTCCCTGCGGTCCACCAGACGGGTGGTGCCCGCGTGGTTGGCCTCGCCGCGGAAGTCGAAGCGCCAGCGGCCGTGGGGCCAGATGGCGCTGGCGATGCCCACGGGGTCGCCGGAACCCGCGGCGGAGCCGCTATTGGACAGAGCCAGGGCTCTGCCCTGTTCCACGTGCAGCTCCACGAACGCGCCGATCCTGGCCAGGCGTTCGGGGTCCGCGCCGATCGTCGACGGGTCGTAGCCCGCCGCCTCCATCGCCTCCGGGAGGCTGACTCCGTCCGCGTCGCGGAGTTCGTACGCCGCTTCGCGGGTCAGTTTGCCCGCGGTGAGGCGGGAGCCCACGCAGGCCAGGCCGAAGCGGGCGCCCTCCTCGTCGCCGAAGTTCGTGATGGCGAGGGGCTTGGTGAACTTCGCTCCCCTGGCGCGGAGTTCGTCGAGCGCGGCGAAGGACGACACGACGCCGAGGGGGCCGTCGAAGGCTCCTCCGTCGGGGACGGAGTCCAGGTGGGAGCCGGTGACGACCGCGTCCCCTGCGGTCGGGTCGCCGAGCCAGGCCCACTGGTTGCCGTTACGGTCCGTCTCGTAGGTCAGGCCTCGGGTCTCCGCCTGCTCCTGGAACCAGGTGCGGCAGTCCGCGTCTGCGCCTGTCCAGGCGGAGCGCCTGTAGCCGTGGGTGTCGGGGTTGCGGCCGATGGGGCTGAGGTCTGCCCACATCTGGTGGAAGGTGGGCCCTGCCGGGGGCGGGCTGGGAGTGTGCCGGTTGTTTTCAGCCCGTCCGGCGTTTGAGGACGAGGCCGAAGGCCGATGCGGGGGTCTGGGGGCGGAGCCCCCAGTCTCGGGACGGGGCGGGTTGGGGGAGATCTCCTCGTTCACTCGGACTCCCGCATGGGAATGCGTACGCCCCGCTCGTCCGCCACCGCGTCAGCGGAGTCATAGCCCGCGTCCACGTGCCGGATGACCCCCATCCCGGGGTCGTTCGTCAGCACGCGCCGCACCTTCTCGCCCGCGAGCTTCGTGCCGTCGGCCACCGACACCTGCCCCGCGTGGATGGAGCGGCCCATGCCCACCCCGCCGCCGTGGTGCAGGGAGACCCAGGAGGCGCCGGAGGCGACGTTCACCATGGCGTTCAGGAGGGGCCAGTCGGCGATCGCGTCGGAGCCGTCGAGCATGGCCTCGGTCTCGCGGTAGGGCGAGGCGACGGAGCCGCAGTCGAGGTGGTCGCGGCCGATGGCGAGGGGGGCCTGGAGCTCGCCGGAGGCCACCATGTCGTTGAAGCGCTCGCCGGCCTTGTCGCGCTCGCCGTAGCCGAGCCAGCAGATGCGGGCGGGCAGGCCCTGGAAGTGGACGCGCTCGCCGGCCATCTTGATCCAGCGGTGCAGGGACTCGTTCTCGGGGAAGAGGTCGAGTATCGCCTTGTCCGTCTTGTGGATGTCGGAGGCCTCGCCGGACAGGGCCGCCCAGCGGAAGGGGCCCTTGCCCTCGCAGAAGAGGGGGCGGATGTAGGCGGGTACGAAGCCGGGAAACGCGAACGCGCGCTCGTAGCCCGCGAGTTGGGCCTCGCCGCGGATGGAGTTGCCGTAGTCGAAGACCTCGGCGCCCGCGTCCATGAAGCCGACCATGGCCTCGACGTGCTTGGCCATGGACTCGCGGGCGCGCTGCGTGAAGCCCGCCGGGTCCTTCTCGGCCGCCGTCGCCATGTCGTCGAAGTCGACGCCGACGGGGAGGTAGGCGAGCGGGTCGTGGGCGCTCGTCTGGTCGGTGACGATGTCGACGGGGGCGCTCTCGGCGAGCATCCGCGGCAGCAGTTCGGCGGCGTTGCCGAGGAGGCCGATCGACAGCGGGCGGCGGGCGTCGCGGGCCTCGACGGCGAGCTGGAGGGCGTGCTCCAGGGAGTCCGCCTTCACGTCCAGGTACTTGTGCTCGATGCGGCGCTCGATGGCGCGCGGGTCGACGTCGATACAGATCGCGACGCCGTCGTTCATCGTCACGGCGAGCGGCTGCGCGCCGCCCATGCCGCCGAGCCCGGCGGTGAGCGTGATCGTCCCGGCGAGCGTGCCGTTGAACTTCTTCGCGGCGACGGCGGCGAACGTCTCGTACGTGCCCTGGAGGATGCCCTGCGTACCGATGTAGATCCACGAACCGGCCGTCATCTGGCCGTACATGGTGAGGCCGAGCTGCTCCAGGCGGCGGAACTCCTCCCAGTTCGCCCAGTCGCCGACCAGGTTGGAGTTGGCGATGAGGACGCGCGGCGCCCACTCGTGGGTCTGCATGACGCCGACCGGGCGGCCGGACTGGACGAGCATCGTCTCGTCCTGCTTGAGGGTCTTGAGCGTGCGCACCATCGCGTCGAAGGAGCGCCAGTCGCGGGCCGCCTTGCCGGTGCCGCCGTAGACGACGAGCTTGTCGGGGTGCTCGGCGACCTCGGGGTCGAGGTTGTTCTGGAGCATCCGCAGGGCGGCCTCCTGCTGCCATCCCAGGGCGCTCAGTTCAGTGCCGCGCGGCGCTCGTACGGGGCGGGGTCCTGACATGGCAGTGCCTCCTCGATGCTGTGACGGTTCGATGCTGTGACGTTGATATTCACATCCTGGAGTCGTGAATAGACCTAGTCAATAGGTCGGCGGGGCAGCGGGGGCGGCGCACGGGTGATTGTCTGGATCACATGGGCCTCGACGACTGGACCGACCGGCGGTCGGACGAAGACGAAACCGATCAGCTCACGCGCGTCCTCGGGCCGACGGCGCCCCAGGCCCCGCCCCAGGCTCCACCCCAGGGCGCCCCCGCCAGTGACCGCCGCGACCAAGCCGTCCGCGCCGCCGTGGAGCAGGGCATCGTCGGCCCCGACACCCCCCTCGCCGGGCTCCTCGACATCGCCGGGATCCGCGCGGGCGCCGCCGCCCTGCGTGCCGCCTTCGACGAGGTCACCGCCCCCGGCACCCCCGTCCTGCACGCCTTCGCCGTGAAGGCGACCCCCCTCGTCCCGGTCCTGCGCCTGCTGCACGACGCCGGGATCGGCGCGGAGGTCGCGAGCCCCGGCGAGCTGGCCCTCGCGCGCGCCGCCGGGATCCCGCCCGCGCACACCGTCCTCGACTCCCCCGCCAAGACCCCCGCCGAACTGCGCGAGGCCCTCGCCCTCGGCATCGCCGTCAACGCCGACAACCCGCAGGAACTGGCCCGCGTCGACGCGCTCGTCCAGTCCGCGCCCACCCGCTCCCCGCTCGGGATCCGGGTGAACCCGCAGGTCGGCGGCGGCTCGATCGAGGCGCTCTCCACGGCCACCGCCACCTCCAAGTTCGGGGTGCCGCTGCGGGACGACGGCGTGCGCGAGTGGGTCGTACGGGCGTATCTGGACCGGCCCTGGCTGACCCGGCTGCACGCGCACTCCGGCTCCCAGGGCATGCCCCTCGATCTGATGGTGGGCGGTGTCTCGGCGACGTACGAACTCGCCGAGGAGATCAACTCGCGCGCCGGCCGCCGCCAGATCGACACCCTCGACATCGGCGGCGGGCTTCCTGTGAACTTCGCCTCGGACGAGGAGACACCGACGTTCGCCCAGTACGCGCGGCTCCTGCGGCGCGAGGTGCCCGGACTGCTCGACGGGCGCTACGGCCTGGTCACCGAGTTCGGCCGGTCGCTGCTCGCCAAGCACGGCACGCTGCTCGCGCGCGTCGAGTACGTGAAGTCGGCGGGCGGACGCCCCATCGCGCTGACGCACGCGGGCGTGCAGGTGGCGACGCGCACGGTGTACGCGCCCGAGTCCTGGCCGCTGCGGATCGCCGCGTACGACGCGAAGGGGCGCCCCAAGTCCGGCCCCGCCACCGGCCAGGACATCGCGGGCCCGGCCTGCTTCGCGGGCGACCTGCTCGCACGGGACCGCCCGCTGCCGCCCCTGGAACAGGGCGACCACGTGGCGGTCCTGGACACCGGCGCGTACTACTTCGCCCACCACTACTCGTACAACAGCCTGGCCAGGCCCGGGATCCACGGCTTCGCGACGGACTCGCGGGAGGGCGGTGGAGCGGTGCGGTTCGCGGTGGTGCGGGCGGCGCAGCGGGTGGAGGAGATCGTGGCGGAGGCGGGCGGGGGGCTGCGGGACGGGCTGCGCGAGCTCGGGGGCAGGGGCTGAGCCCGCTCGACTCCCGCACCCGCTGATCCCACTCGACTCCCGCACCCTCTGAGCTTGCTCAACTTCCGCATCATCACCGGCTCGCGCGGGCAGAAGATCCTTCCCAGTCGGAGGCCGGCGACGGTCCACCGTCACCCTCGGGGGAGGCTCCTGTGACGACGTCAGGAACGAACGGCACCACCACCCCACCAGCCGCCGAGGAACCGGGCCTGAAGCGCGTGCTCGGCCCCAAGCTCCTCATCCTCTTCGTGATCGGCGACATCCTCGGCACCGGCATCTACGCCACCACCGGCAAGGTCGCGGGAAAGGTCGGCGGCGCGCTGTGGCTGCCGTTCGCGATCGGGTTCGTCGTGGCGATCCTGACGGCGGCCTCGTACGTCGAACTCGTCGGCAAATACCCGAAGGCGGCGGGCGCGGCCCTCTACACGCAGAAGGCCTTCAAGGTCCCCTTCGTCACCTTCATCATCGCGTTCATGGTGATGGCCTCGGGCCTGTCCTCGGCGAGCGCGGCGGCGCGGGCCTTCAGCGGTGACTATCTGAGCGAGCTGACCGGGGACGCGCTGCCGCCGACGCTGGTGGCGATCACGTTCATCCTGGTGCTCGCGGCGCTGAACCTGCGCGGTGTCTCGGAGTCGGTGAAGACCAACGTCGTCCTGACCGTGGTCGAGCTGACCGGCCTGCTCATCATCCTCGCGATCGGCGCATGGGCCGTCCTCGGCGGGGACGGTGAGCCGGCCCGGCTCACCGAGTTCGAGTCGGACGGCACCGGATACGCCCTGCTCACCAGCGTCCTCGGGGCCACCGCCCTCGGCTTCTTCGCCTTCGTCGGATTCGAGGACTCCGTGAACATGGCCGAGGAGACGAAGGATCCGACGCGTACGTTCCCCAAGGCGATCTTCATCGGCGTGGCCGTGACCGGCACGATCTACGTCCTCGTGGCCCTGGTCTCGTCCCTCCTGGTCGACTACAAGACCCTGTCGGGTTCGTCCGGCCCCCTCCTCGAGGTGGTAAAAGCCGGTGGTGTCGACTTCCCCCACAAACTCTTCGCCCTGATCGCCCTGTTCGCGGTCACGAACTCGGCCCTCATCAACATCATGATGGCTTCGCGGCTCTGCTACGGCATGGCCAACGAGCGCATCCTGCCGCGGGCGATGAGCCGCGTCCTGCCGCGCCGCCGCACGCCCATCGTGGGCATCGTCTTCGTCTCGCTGCTCGCCGTCGGCCTGGTCTCCACCGGCGAGATCGAGGGCCTGGGCGACACGACAGCCTTCCTCCTCCTCTGCGTCTTCGCCGTCGTCAACGTCACGGTCCTGGTCCTGCGCCGCGACCCCGTGTCCCACCCCCACTTCCGCACCCCCACCGCCCTCCCCGTCCTCGGCGCCATCACGGCCCTCATCCTGGCCAGCCCCCTCGCGGACCGCCCGGCGGAGGTCTACATCCGCGCGGGGGTGCTGGTGGCGATCGGGGTGGGGTTGTGGGTCGTGAACAAGGTGGTTTTGCGGGTGCGGGAGGAGGGCTAGGGGTGGTGCGCGGGGGTGGGCGGCCGCAGGGTGTGCGTACCCGGCTCACGGAAACAGCGTGAAGGCTTTTGTGTGCCGGGGGCGGACCGCCGAAAAGTGGCGGTGGTCGAGCGTCGCCACTTCGGTCAGCCCGAGCCGCTCGGCCACCGCGACAACGGAGGCATCAACCGTGCCGAGAGGAAAGTCGGCGTACCGGCGTACCAGTTCGGCGACCCGCACGTAGTCCTCGGTGGTGAGGTCGACGGCTTCGAGCGTGCCGACCGAGAACAAGTCGAGGAAAACGGCCTCATTGTCCGGGCCGAGGCGGCGCTCGATGAGCTGTGAGGTCTCCACGATCACGGGCGCGGGCACCAACAGTCGCCCCCGCAAGGTGCTGACGTACGCCACGCACTGGGTGTGGTCGGCGTCGTCCTCGTCTGCGACCGCGTACAGGACACCGGTATCCAGAAGGTGGCACCTCAACGGTTCTCGTCGCTCCACTCCGCGGTGAGCTCCCGGTGCGATCGTGCCGTGTCCGTGTGGCCTGACCGCCCCATGCCGGCGAAGGCGGCGAAGCCGGGGCGTTCGGCCGCTGGAGGCAGTGCCTCGTCGGCCACGTACACGGCGATCTCCGGGTCCGTGTCCACGACGGCGCGAAGGTGCCGGAGCTTCTCCGGCGGCAGCCTGTCGATCAGGTGCCGGAGGTGGTCGTAGTCCTCTGCCTCGGTCATGATTCGAGCCTACGCCGGAGCATCGGCACCCGGCAGGAGTCACGGTCCCCTCACCCGGAAGGGGCGCCCGCGCGCGGAGCGCGCTGATGGATGCAGCGGGGAAGGCTCACTCCACGAAAAGACCCCGCTCCGCCGCCCCCACATCAAATTCCTCCAACCGCGCCTGCGCGTCCGGCAACCCGTCGCACATCGCTTCCAGGAGGACCCGGCCGAGGAGCATGGGCGCGCAGGCCGTGTCGAAGGCGAGGCCCGTGCCGACGGCCGCCGGGAGGAGGAGGTCGGAGTGCGCGGCGACGGGGGCGAAGGCGGAGTCGGCGACGGTGACGACGGTGAGGCCGGCGGTGCGGGCGTAGGCGAGGGCGTCGACGACCTCGCGGGGGTGGCGAGGTAGGGCGAAGCACAACAATGCAGACGCCCCGGCGCGGACTGCCGCGTCCACGCGGTCGGTCAGCATGGAGCCGCCCTCGTCGAGGAGACGCACGTCGGGGTGCACCTTCGCGGCGAAGTAGGAGAACCCGTACGCCTGGGAGGCAGCGGCACGCAGCCCGAGGACGGGCAGGGGGCGGGAGGAGGCGAGGACGCGCCCCGCCCGCTCCACGGGCGCGGGGTCGGCGAGGAGTTCGGCGAGGTGGCGGAGGTTCTCGATCTCGGCGTGCACGGCCTGCTGGTACTCGTTGAGATCGGCTTCGGCTCCGGCAGTCGCGGGCGCGACCTCGCGCAAGTGCCGCCGCAGCGCGGGATAGCCGTCGAAGCCGAGCGCGACCGCGAAGCGGGTCACGGACGGCTGGCTGACGCCGGCGAGTTCGGCGAGCTCGACGCTGGAGAGGAAGGGCGCGTCGGCGGCCCGCCGCACCATGCAGTGGGCGATGCGCCGCTGGGTGGGCGTCAGCCGGTGCCCCTCGAAGAGCACCTGAAGCCGCGCCGCGGGACTGTCACTCATGCCGTACCTCTCCACCCTGTCCAACCTGTCGCACCCGCGCCCTGAGGCCCCTCCGGCCAAGCGCTCTCGCCCGCCCCAGGGCCCAGCTGTTCCCACAGCTCCGTGAACCGGTCGAGCAGGGCGGCCGCCGCCGTCACATCATCCGTCAGCGGACGGTCCACGGTGTCCTGCTCCAGGACGGAGGCGGCGAGTTCGTACGCCCACGTCACCGGAAGCCCGGCGTCGAGCCGCAGGTCGCGCTGGCGCAACGCCCGTACGGCGGCGACGAGTTCGCATCCCACCACGAGCCGGTAGGCACTGCACGCCCGCAGCGCCTGCCGCGAGGCGAGGGACGCGAAGCTCGCCTGTTCCTCGACGCCGCGCGAGAGCACCGCGTGGCCGAGCGAGGCGGGGGCGGAGAACGCCCGCAGGTCACCGAGGGCCGCGCCCGCCGCGTACTCCAGGATCATCACCCCGGACGAGGCAGGCTCGGCGTCGGCCAGAAAGGGCCGCAGGCGCGTGAACGACGGTTCGTTGAGGGTGGAGAGGCGGGAGCTGGACAGGCGGGCCGCCTGGGTCACGGCGAGTCTGAAGTGGTCCAGGGACAGGGCGAGTTGGGCCATGTAGAAGCCGCCGTGGTGGTACGCCGCCATGTCCTCGGGTGAGATCAGGGGGTTCTCGGCGGCCGCGTTGATCTCGACCGTCAGGACGTTCTCCAGGGCGTCGGCGGCATCGTGCGCGGGCCCGTGGATCTGCGGGACGCAGCGGAACCCGTACGGGTCCTGGATCCGGCCGAGCGGCGGCGTCGGGCGGTCGGCGGCGCCGAGCAGCCGGCGCATGCGCTCGGCGACGGCGTACGAGCCGGGGTGCCGCCGCGCCTCGTGGACGGGCAGCGCGTACGCCTCGTACGAACCATCGACGGCGAGGAGTGAAAGGCCCGCCACCACCTGGGTCGCGCCGAGGAGTCCGCGCAGCTCGTGCAGGGCGAGGGCGGACTGGCCGAGGGTGAGCGCGTTGCTGCTGATCAGGGCGAGCGCGTCGTTGTTGTCCAGGGGCTGGGGGCGGGGGGCCGCGCCCTCCCAGGGGTGTTCGCCGGCGAGGGCGAGGCCCATCTGGGAGAGGGCCGCGATGTCGCCGGTGCCGACGGATCCGAACTCGTTCACCTTCGGGTACGCCCCGGTGTCAAGCGCCTCGCACAGCGCCGTCACGACGCTCGGGCGCAGTCCGGCGCCGCCCGCGAGGAGCTGGTTGGCGCGGACGGCGAGCATCGCGCGGACCTCGCGGGCGGGCAGTTCGGCACCGATGGCGCCCGCGTGGGAGCGCAGGAGCCTGAGGCCGTGGTCGGCGGCGGCCTCGGTGGGCACGTCCTCGGTGCGGTTGGCGCCGACGCCCGTGGAGCGGCCGTACACCCGGCCCCAGGAGGCGATCTGGCGGGCCGCGTTCCAGGACTCCTCGACGCGCTTCATGGCGTCGGTGCCGGGCACGGGCCGCGCGGCGGAGTCGGCGAGACGTACGACATCGGCGACGGGCAGCCCCAGCCCGTCGAGGACGACCACGGGGACGTCGGCCACCGAGTCCGCGATATGAGACGGCATCACACGCATTTCCTCCTCAAACCGGACCGCAGATCTCGCCCGTCGAGCACTCGTTACCAGTGATTTACGCCGGAGCATTGACAACCTATTCAGGTACCGAGAACTCTGCATGACGATATACAGCCGGGCAAGGGACTCACTCATGATCCAGTTCGACACGGTCCACAAACGCTTCCCGAACGGCACCACGGCGGTCGACGACCTCTCCCTCGACCTGCCGGAAGGCGGCGTCACCGTACTCGTCGGATCCTCCGGCTGCGGCAAGACGACGACCCTCCGAATGATCAACCGAATGGTCGACCCGACGTCGGGAACCATCCGCGTCGGCGGCCGCGACGTGCTCGACCAGGACGCCGCCGAACTGCGCCGCTCCATCGGCTACGTCATCCAGCAGTCGGGCCTGTTCCCGCACCGCACCGTCCTCGACAACGTCGCGACCGTGCCGCTGCTGCTCGGCTGGGGCCGCCGCAAGGCGCGCGCCCGCGCCGCCGAGCTGCTCGACACCGTCGGCCTCTCCCCCGACGCGGGCAAGCGCTACCCGCACCAGCTCTCCGGCGGCCAGCAGCAGCGCGTGGGCGTGGCGCGGGCGCTCGCCGCCGACCCGCCGGTACTGCTCATGGACGAGCCGTTCGGCGCCGTCGACCCGGTCGTACGCACCCAGCTCCAGGACGAACTCCTGCGCCTGCAGGAGGAGTTGGGCAAGACGATCGTCTTCGTCACGCACGACATCGACGAGGCCGTACGGCTCGGCGACCGCATCGCCGTGTTCCGCACCGGCGGCCGCCTGGTGCAGTGCGCGCCGCCCGCCGAACTCCTCGCCCGACCCGTCGACGACTTCGTCGCGGACTTCCTCGGCGCCGAGCGCGGCCTGAAGCTGCTCTCCCTGACCACGCTCGCGGGTGTCCCGCAGGGCCCGGCCCCCGACGGCGGCCGCTGGACCCTCGCCCTCGACTCCGCCCGCAAGCCCCTGGCCTGGCACGACACCGAGACGAACGTCCGGACCCCGCTGCGCGCGCTGCGTGACGGCGACTCCCTGCTCGCCGCCCTCAACGAGTCCATAGCCGCCCCCGGCGGCCTGGTGGCACGTGTCGACTCCACCGGTGTCCTCACCGGCGTCAGCTCCCGCGACGACATCCACACCCACGCGGGCGCGGCCCACGCCCAGGCGGCACTCACTGGGAATGCCCCGAGCGCACCCACCGGCCCCGGCCCCGGCGAGGGCGCCCCCGCCAAGGACGCCGCCGCATGAGCGTCGACTGGTCGTGGATAGCCGACCACACCGACGACCTCACCACCCTCACCGTCAACCACCTCCAGGCCGCCCTCTCCGCCGTCTTCTTCGGCCTGCTGATCTCGCTGCCCCTGGCGGTCCTCGCGCACCGCGTCCGCCCCCTGCGCGGCCTCCTCCTCGGCCTGTCCAACATCCTCTTCACGATCCCGTCGATCGCCGTCTTCGTCCTCCTGCTCCCGGTCTCGGGCCTCACCCGCACCACCACCGTCACCGGCCTGACGATCTACACCCTCGTCGTGCTCCTGCGGAACACCGTCGAAGGCCTCGACTCCGTCCCGCAGAAGACGAAGGAGGCGGCGAAGGCCATGGGCACCAAGCCGCTGCGCGCGCTCCTCACCGTCGAACTCCCGCTCGCGCTCCCGGTGATCATGGCGGGGGTGCGGATCGCGACCGTCATGTCGATCTCACTGGTCTCCGTGGCGACGTACATCGGGGACGGCGGCCTCGGCCAGCTCTTCACGGACGGATTCCAGCGCGACTTCCCCACGCCGGTGATCGCGGGCGTGGTCCTGACCCTGCTCCTCGCGCTGGTCGCGGACGCGCTGCTCGTCGCCGTCCAGTACGTCCTCACGCCCTGGAACCGACGCAGGCGGGAGGCCTGACCGCCATGTTCGAACTCTTCAAGGACCTCGGCGCCTGGCTCGTCGACGGCGACCAGTGGGCGGGCCAGGACGGCATCGGCCACCGCCTCACCGAACACCTCCAGTACTCGCTGCTCGCCACCCTGGTGGCCGCCGTGATCGCGCTGCCGATCGGGCTGCTCATCGGGCACACCGGACGCGGCGCGTTCGTCGCGATCAACCTGGCGTCGTTCGGGCGCGCGCTGCCCACCGTCGGCCTGGTCGTCCTGGTCTTCCTGGCCAGCGGGCTCTCCATGTGGCCGGTGTACGTGGCGCTCGTCGCGCTCGCCGTGCCCGCCATCGTCACCAACACCTACGCCGGGATGTCCGCCGTCGACCCGGAGGTGCGGGACGCGGCGCGCGGGCAGGGCATGCGCGGCCATCAGGTGCTCTTCCAGGTCGAGTTGCCGCTCGCGCTTCCGCTGGTCATGACGGGCCTGCGGCTCGCGCTGATCCAGGTGGTGGCGACGGCGACGATCGCCGCGTACGTCTCCTTCGGCGGCCTCGGCCGGTACGTGTTCGACGGCCTGGCCCAGCGCGACCTCGTGCAGGTGCTCGGCGGCGCCGTGCTCGTGGCCCTCGTCGCCGTCGTACTCGATCTGGCCCTGTCGGGTCTGCAGCGTGCCCTCTTCCGTCACCGCCCCGCCAAGTCCGCCTAGGAGTACGGCAGATGCCCCCCATCTCTCGCAGGCCCCTCAACCGCAGGACCCTCCTCGGCGGCCTGTTCGCCGCCGCCTCCGTCCCGGCCCTGTCCGCGTGCAGCGGCGGCATCACCTCGCTGAACGGCGACGGCGGTGGCGGCTCGGGCGGCGGCTCCAGCAAGGGCGGCGTCACCATCGGCACCGCCAACTTCACCGAGAACCAGGTGCTCGGGTACCTGTACGCGGCCGCCCTCGACGCGGCGGGCGTGAAGACCACCGTCCGCCCGAACCTCGGCACCCGCGAGATCCTCATCCCCGCCCTCCGCGGCGGCGACGTCGACCTGCTGCCCGAGTACCAGGGCGCGCTCCTGCACTATCTCGACCCGAAGGCGAAGGCCACCGAGGAGGGCGAGATGCAGAACGCCCTCGCGGTCGCACTGCCGCGCGGCCTCCAGATACTCCCCTACGGCGAGGCGGAGGACTCCGACGCCTTCGTGGTGACCCGCGAGACCGCCGACGAGTACGGCCTCACCTCCCTCGCCGACCTCGCCCGCCACAACGGCAAGCTGGTCATCGGCGCCGCGCCCGAGGTCAAGAAGCGCACGGTCGGCGCGGTGGGCCTGAAGGACGTGTACGGCGTGGAGTTCAAGGAGTTCAAGTCCCTGGACTCCTCCGGGCCGCTGGTGAAGGGCGCCCTGAAGAAGGGCGACGTCGACGTCGCGAACCTCTTCACCACCGACACCGACATCGCCGCCAACGACTGGGTGGTCCTCACCGACCCCAAGAACCTCATCCCCGGCCAGCACGTCGTCCCGCTCGTCGCCGACCGCAAGGCCGACTCGACGGTTCGCAAGGCCCTCGCGCGCCTCGGCGCCGCCCTGACGACCGAGCACCTCACCGAGCTGAACCGGCTCGTGGACAAGGAAAGGAAGGACCCCGAGGACGTGGCGAACGACTGGGCGGCGAAGCACGGCATCACGAAGAACGAGAAGGACTGAGGGGTCACGGCATGGCAGAGTCACTGGTGGAGCGCCGCTCCATCGACGTAGTCCCCGACGCGGAACGGCACGGCACCGCGTTCAGCCAGTTCACGCTCTGGCTGGGCGCCAACCTCCAGATCACGGCGGTCGTCACGGGCGCGCTCGCGGTCGTGTTCGGCGGCGACGTGGTGTGGTCGATCGTCGGCCTGGTGCTCGGCAACGTCCTCGGCGGCGCGGTGATGGCCCTCCACTCGGCGCAGGGCCCCAAGCTGGGCCTGCCCCAAATGATCCACTCCCGGGCGCAGTTCGGGGTGCGCGGCGCCGTCGTACCGCTCCTGCTCGTCATCCTCATGTACGTCGGCTTCTTCGCGAGCGGCAGTGTGCTCGCGGGCCAGGCCACCGCCGAGCTGACGCACACCGACGACACCACCGGAATCGTGCTGTTCGCCGCGGTCACGGCGGTGACGGCCGCGGTCGGCTACCGAGTCATCCACGCGCTCGGCCGCGTGGCCAGCGTCATCTGCGCCCTCGCCTTCATCTACCTCGGCGTCCGCCTCCTGGACCGCGTCGACCTCTCGTCGCTCCTCTCCGACGCCCACTTCGACCTGCCGATGTTCCTGCTCGCGGTCTCCCTCTCCGCGTCCTGGCAGCTCGCCTTCGGTCCGTACGTCGCGGACTACTCGCGCTATCTGCCGCGTACGACGTCGGGGCGGGCCACGTTCTGGTGGACGCTGTCGGGCTCCGCGCTGGGCGCGCAGTGGTCGATGACGTTCGGGGTGCTCGTCGCGGCGAGCGCGGGCGGGGCGTTCATGAGCAACCAGGTGGAGTACGTCGTCGGGCTCGGCGGCACCGGTCTGATCGCGTCGTTCCTCTACTTCGTGATCGCGCTCGGCAAGCTGACCATCAACGTGCTCAACACCTACGGCGGGTTCATGTCGATGGTGACGAGCGTCAGCGGCTTCCGCGGCCAGAAGACCCTCTCCCCGCGCGGGCGTGCGGCGTACATCGCGCTCATCATGATCGCGGGCACGACGGTCGCGCTGCTCGGCAAGGACAGCTTCCTGACCTCCTTCAAGGACTTCCTGCTCTTCCTCCTGACCTTCTTCACGCCGTGGTCGGCGATCAACCTCGTCGACTACTACCTGATCTCCAAGGAGCGGTACGACATCCCGGCGCTCTCCGACCCCCACGGCCGCTACGGCGCGTGGCGCTGGGACGCGCTCACGGTGTACGGGATCGGACTCCTCGCCCAACTCCCGTTCCTGGTCACGCACTTCTACACCGGGCCGCTCGTGGATTCGCTCGGCGGTGCGGACATCTCCTGGATCGTGGGCCTTGCGGTGCCGGCGCTGCTGTACTGGGGGGTGGCGCGGCGGAACACGGCACATATCCCGGAGCAGACTCTGTACGGAGTGGAGGAGCCGGGGTCGGAGCCGGTTCAAGAACCGGTATCGGGCAGGCCATGATCCGTCGCCGGATCAACAAAGGCTGGATAAACGCTCCCTGAGGTGTGGGGCGACGTCCCTACGGTGAACCGCCCGTAAGAGCGGCCCACCCGGAGGATCCGTCATGCCCACCACAGCCCCGCGCAGACCTCTCTCGTCTCCCGCCAACCGCAGAGCGTTCCTGACGGCCACGGCCGCCACCGTGCTCACGTCCGCCACCGCCGTGGCCTCCGCGGCGCCCGCCACCACCCGCCCCGCGGCGGCCGCCCGCCCCACCACCGGCGAGGCGGCCCTCGCCACCCTCCTCGAAGGGAACCGCCGCTGGGCGAAGATCCGCTCCCAGCACCCGCACGAGGACCGGGCGCGCCGGATCGAAGTCGCCCACGAACAGCACCCGTTCGCCGTCGTCCTGTCCTGCGTCGACTCGCGGGTGCCGCCGGAGCTGGTCTTCGACCAGGGCCTCGGCGATCTGCTGTGCATACGTACGGCGGGCGAGGTCCTGGACGAGGCGGTGCTCGGGTCGATCCAGTACGGGGTCGCCGAGCTGCACATACCGCTGGTCCTCGTCCTCGGGCACGAGCGGTGCGGGGCCGTCGCGGCGACGATAGAGCAGCTGAGGACCGGCAAGGAGGTGCCCGGACACATCGCGCGCCTGGTCGAGGGGATCGGTCCTTCGGCGTGGGCCTGCCGCGACGAGCCGGGCGACTGGGTCGACCACACGGTGGCGGCGCATGCCGAGCGCATGCGGGACGCGCTGCGCGCGGACGTGGCGTTCCGGCCCGCCACCGTGGTGGCCGCCCGCTACGACCTCGACTCCGGGCGGGTGCGCGTACTGCGCTGACCTGGGCGGCTCGGGTCTGGCCCAGTCCGGAAAGGGGGGCTAGCCCCACTGTCAGGGGCGCGGGCGGCTGCGTACCGTATGGGTTATGGAAGCCCCTCGTGACGCCGAACTCAAAAAGGAACTCAACGCCGCCTTGCACGCGCGCAAGGACCTCGGCGAGGAGTACGAGTCCGCTCTGGTCGACTCCTTCCTGGAGAAGGTCGAGAAGCGGCTCGACGGCACGATCGACCGTCGGATGCGTCGGCACATGGCCGAGCAGCAGATGGTCGTCGCGCGTGGGGCGCGCAACCCCGGGAACGGGGTGGATTCCTGGGGCGAACGCTTCGGCTTCGGCGTGGTCTCCCTCATCCTCGCCATCCCGCTCTCCGCGATCGGCGTGGTGAACGCGGGGCTTTCCGGCCTGTTCGTCACCTGGTTCGGCATCGTCGGCGTGAACGCCGTCCACGCCGCCCGGGGCACCGGCCTCTTCTCCCTCCTCCGCCCCCGCACCACCCGCAAGCCCGACTGGGACGACTAAGCGCTCCGCTGGATGTGCCGCGGCCTCGTCCGGGACCGCTCAGGGGGCTCCGCCCCTCTCCCCCGCTTTCGGGCCTCCGGCCCTCGTCCTCAAACGCCGGACGGGCTCTTTCCCCCACCCACCCGCAAGTGGGTACGGAATAGCCCGTCCGGCGTTTGGGCGTGCGTAGCGCGGGGACCGCCGCACCCCCGGGCGGACCCGGAGGGCGGGACGACGGCGGTCCCCGCGAAGGACGCGGGCCGGGTCAGGACCGGGCAGCGCGTCCAAGGCGCCGCTGGAGGTCCGGGAGCCGCTCCGGAAGTCCTGACGCCGACACCCCCCAAGGTGCCGTACGCGTGTTAAGCGGGTGCTGCGCGGACGTGTCGCCTTCGTACCACTTCCGCGAAGTTCCCCCACCCGACAGCCGGTTACCGCCCCGCGGGCGGGTTCCCACCCTGCTGCTCGGCCAGGAAGGCGAGCAGGTCCTGCCGGCTGACGACCCCGGTGGGCTTGCCCTCGACGAGGACGATCGCCGCGTCGGCGGTGCCGAGGACCGACATCAGGTCGGCGACGGGCTCCCCGGAGCCGACCTGCGGCAGCGGGTCGGACATGTGCTTCTCAAGGGGATCGTGCAGCGAGGCCCGCTGCGCGAACAGCGCGTCGAGCAGCTCGCGCTCGACGACGGACCCGATGACCTCGGCGGCCATCACGTCCGGGTGGCCGGCGCCGGGCTTGACGATCGGCATCTGCGAGACGCCGTACTCACGAAGGACGTCGATGGCCTCCCCGACGGTCTCCTCGGGGTGCATGTGGACGAGGGAGGGCAGCTCCCCGCCCTCCTTGCGGCGCAGCACGTCGCCGACGCGGGGCTGGTCGCCGGCCTCCTCCAGGAAGCCGTAGTCGTTCATCCACTCGTCGCTGAAGATCTTGCTCATGTAGCCGCGCCCGCTGTCGGGGAGCAGCACGACCACGACGTCGTCCGGACCGAGGCCCTCCGCGACGCGCAGCGCGGCGACGACCGCCATGCCGCAGGAGCCGCCGACGAGCAGCCCCTCCTCCTTGGCGAGCCGCCGGGTCATCTGGAAGGAGTCCTTGTCCGAGACCGCGACGATGTCGTCCGTCACGTTCCGGTCGTAGGCCGTCGGCCAGAAGTCCTCACCGACGCCCTCGACGAGGTAGGGCCGCCCGGACCCGCCCGAGTACACGGACCCCTCGGGGTCGGCCCCGACGACCTTGACCTTCCCGCCGGAGACCTCCTTCAGATATCCGCCGGTGCCCGAGATCGTGCCGCCGGTGCCGATGCCGGTCACGAAGTGGGTGATCTTCCCCTCGGTCTGCTCCCACAGCTCGGGGCCGGTGGAGTGATAGTGCGAGAGGGGGTTGTTGGGGTTGGAGTACTGGTCCGGCTTCCACGCGTCGGGGATCTCCCGTACGAGGCGGTCGGAGACGTTGTAGTACGAGTCCGGGTGCTCGGGGTCGACGGCGGTCGGGCAGACGACCACCTCGGCGCCGTACGCGCGCAGCACATTGATCTTGTCGGTGCTGACCTTGTCCGGGCACACGAAGACGCACTTGTAGCCCTTCTGCTGGGCCACGATGGCGAGGCCGACGCCCGTGTTGCCGCTCGTCGGCTCGACGATGGTGCCGCCGGGGCGCAGCTCCCCACTGGCCTCGGCGGCCTCGATCATGCGCAGCGCGATGCGGTCCTTCACGGAACCGCCGGGGTTGAAGTACTCGACCTTGGCGAGGACCGTGGCCTTCAGGCCCTTGGTCACGTTGTTGAGCCGCACCAGCGGGGTGTTGCCGACGAGACTGATCATCGAGTCGTGGAAATGCACCGTTGTCTCCGTTTTTCCGGGGTGTCCGGGCCGCAGCGCCTTGGATGTACTGGTTGTCCCGCGAAGGGACGCCGTACGAGGTATATGGGTGCCGTCAGACTACGGCGCCATCTCGCCGGTTCACCTACCGATGCGATTGGCCGCCCTGCCTGACGGGGCAATGAGTGGGTGTACGGGGCGTACGGCCGGGTGTGCGGCGGTTGTGCGGCTCCGGACGATTTGCTGGCACGACTTGTCGGCATGACCCGCCGGCCGGACTTGTCGGCGCGACTTGTCGGTACGACTTTGCTGAGGTGACCACGGGGTGTCGAGGGCGAGGGTGGCGCGGCGGATCGCCGCGGGTGCGGCGTACGGCGGCGGAGGCATCGGGCTGCTCGGCGCGGCCACGGTCGGGCTCGTCCTCGCCGAGGTGCAGCTGGCCAAGCGGTCGGTGGGCAACGGCGGGTACGGGGCGCCGCCGCGGGCGCGCGGGCGCTACGGGGCGGCGTTCGCCGAGCGCGCCGACTGCCACGAGCCGCTGCGGTTCGCCATGCTCGGCGACTCCACGGCGGCGGGGCAGGGCGTGCGGCGGGCCCAGCAGACGCCGGCGGCGCTGCTCGCGTCCGGGCTCGCGGCGGTGGCGGAGCGGCCGGTGGACGTGCGGGTGGTGGCGCAGCCGGGGGCGCAGTCCGACGACCTGGAACGACAGGTGTCGCTGGTCCTGTCCGACGAGACGGGCTGGGTGCCCGACGTGTGCGTGGTGATGATCGGGGCGAACGACGTCACGCACCGGATGCCGCCGACGCGATCCGTGCGGCTACTCTCCGCCGCCGTGCGCAGGCTGCGCACGGCCGGGGCGGAGGTGGTGGTGGGGACGTGTCCCGACCTCGGCACCATCGAGCCCGTCTACCAGCCGCTGCGGTGGCTGGCCCGCCGGGTCTCGCGGCAGCTGGCCGCCGCGCAGACGATCGGGGTGGTCGAGCAGGGCGGTCGTACGGTGTCGCTCGGCGATCTCCTGGGCCCCGAATTCTTGGCGAACCCGCGCGAGCTGTTCGGCCCGGACAACTACCACCCCTCGGCGGAGGGGTACGCCACCGCGGCGATGGCGGTCCTGCCCACGCTGTGCGCGGCGCTCGGCCTGTGGCCGGAGGAGGAGCGGCCCGACGTGTCCCGCCGCGAGGGCTTCCTGCCCGTGGCGCGGGCGGCGGCCCAGGCGGCCGCGGAGGGCGGCACAGAGGTCACCGGCGCCATGCCCACGGGCCCCCGCGGCCCCTGGGCCCTCCTCAAGCGCAGGCGCCGCCGCCGCATCCAGACCCCGGACCCGTCCCCGATCCCGTAGGCCTGGGGGCTCCGCCCCCAGACCCCCGCTCCTCAAAACGCCGGAGGGGCTATATCCCACCCACCCGCCCCAACTTGCACGACTGCACGCAGCCGGCACTACCAGCCCGTCCGGCGCTTGAGGACGAGCCGCGAAGCGGCGACAGCGGGGGTCCAGGGGGCGGCAGCCCCCTGCCCGCGGCGGAGCCGCTAATTGATGCAGCGGGAAGGGGCGGGCCTGGGGCGCACCGCGAGGCCCACCCCCTGAGCGCTCGCTTAGAAATGCGGCCGGGGTCACACCCCCCACCCGATGCCCCACACCCCTACGGGCAGGTAACTTCCCAGTGAGCCCTGCCCTGTTAAGGGCGCCCCCGCCAGTAGGAGCCCGTGATGCCCGAAGCCGTGATCGTCTCCGCAGCCCGCTCCCCCATCGGCCGCGCCTTCAAGGGATCCCTGAAGGACCTGCGGCCGGACGACCTGACCGCCACGATCATCCAGACCGCCCTGGCCAAGGTCCCCGCGCTCGACCCGCGGGACATCGACGACCTGATGCTCGGCTGCGGCCTGCCCGGCGGCGAGCAGGGTCACAACCTGGGCCGGATCGTGGCCGTACAGATGGGGATGGACCACCTCCCGGGCTGCACCATCACCCGCTACTGCTCCTCCTCGCTGCAGACCTCCCGCATGGCCCTGCACGCCATCAAGGCGGGCGAGGGCGACGTCTTCATCTCGGCCGGCGTGGAGATGGTCTCGCGGTCCGTGAAGGGCACCAGCGACGGCCAGCCCGACACCCACAACCCGCTGTTCGCCGACGCGGAGGCCCGCACCGCGGCCGTCGCCCAGGAGACCGGCACGAACTGGCACGACCCGCGCGAGGACGGCCTCGTCCCCGACGCGTACATCGCGATGGGCCAGACCGCCGAGAACCTCGCCCGCCTGAAGGGCGTCACCCGCCAGGACATGGACGAGTTCGGCGTCCGGTCCCAGAACCTCGCCGAGGAAGCCCTCAAGAACGGCTTCTGGGAGCGCGAGATCACCCCGGTGACGCTCCCCGACGGCACGGTCGTCAGCAAGGACGACGGGCCGCGCGCGGGCGTCACGCTGGAGGGCGTGGCGGGCCTCAAGCCCGTGTTCCGCCCCGACGGCCTGGTCACGGCGGGCAACTGCTGTCCGCTGAACGACGGCGCCGCCGCCCTGGTGATCATGAGCGACACCAAGGCCCGCGACCTCGGCCTGACCCCGCTGGCGCGCATCGTGTCCACCGGCGTCTCCGGCCTCTCCCCCGAGATCATGGGCCTCGGCCCGGTCGAGGCCAGCAAGCAGGCACTCAAGCGCGCCGGGCTCGGCGTCGGCGACATCGACCTGGTCGAGATCAACGAGGCCTTCGCCGCCCAGGTGATCCCCTCCTACCGCGACCTGGGCATCCCGCTGGAGAAGCTGAACGTCAACGGCGGCGCGATCGCCGTCGGCCACCCCTTCGGCATGACCGGCGCCCGCATCACCGGCACGCTGATCAACAGCCTCCAGTTCCACGACAAGCAGTTCGGCCTGGAGACCATGTGCGTCGGCGGCGGCCAGGGCATGGCGATGGTCATCGAGCGTCTGAGCTGACAGAGTCGGCACCGGGATCGCCGGAGCGACGCCCTGAAGCGGCCGCTCCGGCACCCTCCGTGGCCGCTCGTCTCACTGGTCGGGATCCTGCGGCAACTTCCGCCCCTCCACACATTCGTGACCCAATCTCCCTCAGGATGTGACCAATCTCCCGAGGAAGATGCATTTGCCCAGGTCAGCATGGATGCACGGATAAACACCAGGTCGAAAGTCCTGTCCATTTCGTGACGTAATGCACTGACAGCAGGATGGTGCAGGCTTCAAGCTGATGTAGGAAGTCGGGGGTCGACTTGAAACCGGGAGTACGTCAGTGAGCGCCTTGCACCTTGCCTTGCTGCTGTCCGCGGCCGCTGCCACGGCCGTGGGCGTCGCCGCCCTGCACTCCGTGCGGGGCCTGCGGCAGCAGATCACCGAGCTGCGCACCGAGCTGGCAGAGAGCCGCGGCGCGGCCGCCGGGCGCGCCTCCGTGCCCGCCGCCCGTACCGCGGTGGACACCGAGGAGATACGCGCGGCCGTCGCCGACGCCCTCGCCGAGGAGCGCGAGCGCGAGCTGGCCGAGGCGCGCGCGTTCTGGGCCGCCCAGGAAGCGCGCGACATCGCGGACACCCCCTCGCTCCTGAGCGGGCTGCCCGAGTCCATCGCGGACGAGCTGTTCCTGCCGCGCCAGGCCGACCTCGCGGGCCTGGAGTCCGAGAGCCTGGAGCCGGTCGTCGAGCCCTTCGCCGACCCGGCCGCCGCCGCGGACGAGTTCGCGGGCGGCACCTCCCTGGACGGCGTCCTCGGCGGCGAATCGCCCGAGCTGGCCGCGGCCCGCCGCCGCCACCCCTCGCACCCCGACTTCGTGCCGGTGCAGACCCCGGCGCACGGCGACCACGAGCGCACCGTGGCCTGCCTCGAAGAGCTGGCCGACGCCCGCACGGCGCTCGCCGACGTCCGCCCTGGCCCCCTCGGCACCCTGGACGTCTACGTCTTCACCGACGGCACGACGCTCTGCATGACCCCGGGCCACCGCGAGACCGCGGAACTGCTCGCCGCCGCCCTGCGCGACGGCCAGGCCCCGGTCCTGCTCGGCGGCTCCGGCGTCTCGGGCGCGTACGCGCTCACGTTCGCGTGCGGTACGGAGAACGTCTACATCCTCGCGGACCGCGTCATCGCGTCGGTCTGATCCGCCCCCCGACGGCCGCGTACGGCCGTCGGCTCACCCGGCGCTCACACCCCGGCGCGCCCCACAGCCTCCTCCACCAGACGGACCGCTTCCGCGAGTTCGCTCTCCTCGTGGAGTACGAGCGCCAAGTCCCGCCCCGCGACGGTGACCTGGTCGGCGGCCGCGAACATGCCCGCGTCGGGCATCACCCGCGGCTCGGCGAGCGGCGATTCCCGCAGCTGGGCGCGCGCCGCCAACTCCCGGGCGAGATCCAGCGCCTCGGCCGCGGCGCCGCGCTGGAGGCGGGACTGCGGCGCGGCCCGCAGCCGGTCCGCGAATCGGTCAACTGCCGTGATCAAAGGCGTCGTATCGAGCACTGTGCGACCCTACGCGCCGAGCCGGGACTGTTGCCAATACCCGAACGCTCAGGCACGGTGGCGTGAAGGACGGACCACATCGAACGCGTCCGGAGGCGCCGATGTCCCAAGTCTTCTCCGAGGAGACCCACCGCAATCTGCTCGCGCGAATCCCTCACTGCACAGGTCGTGAAGTCTCCGACTGGCTCCGCACCGTCGACGAGGGCCCCTCGCTCTTCCGCTTCGAGGAAAAGGTGAGCTGGCTCCGCGGCGAACACAACCTCGCGTACGGCCACGCCAAGGCGATCATCCACGAGTACGACCTGCGTCGTGCCGCGCGCAAGTACTTCTGACCCCGACCCTCGTTCCCCCGACCTCCGTTCCCCCGACAACGACGAAGGGCCCGCGGAATCAATTCCGCGGGCCCTTCGGCCGTTCGTCGTGTCGCTCAGGGCGTCAGCCGTCCCGGGGACGGCCGTCAGTCGTTGCCCTGCAGGATCGCAATGAGCCGCAGGAACTCCATGTAGATCCACACCAGCGTCATCGTGAGGCCGAAGGCGGCGAGCCAGGCCTCCTCGCGCGGGGCGCCGTACGCGATGCCGTCCTCGACCTGCTTGAAGTCCAGGGCCAGGAAGCACGCGCCGAGCAGGATGCCGATGATGCCGAACATGATGCCGAGGCCACCGCTGCGGAAGCCGAGGCCGTCACCGCCGCCGAACACGGCGAACAGCAGGTTCACCGCCATCAGCAGGATGAAGCCGAGGGCCGCCGCCATCACGAAGCCGTAGAAACGGCGGTTCACGCGGATCCAGCCGGCCTTGTACGCCACGAGGACGCCGAGGAAGACGGCCATCGTGCCGAGGACGGCCTGCATGGCCGCGCCGCTCGCGATGCGGTTGTCGACGACGCTGGAGACGACGCCGAGGAAGACACCCTCCAGGGCGGCATACGTCAGGATCAGCGGCGGCGAGGCCTTGCGCTTGAAGGCCTGCACGAAGCCCAGGATCATCGCGACGAGACCGGCGCCGATCGCGATTCCGATCGACCTGCTGATGTTGGCGTCGTCGACAGGGAGCAGCGCCCAGGCGAGCGCGGCCGTGACGACGAGGACGCCGAGGGTGGTGGCCGTGCGCATGACGACGTCGTCCATCGTCATGCGGCCGGTGGTCACCGGGGTCTGCGGCGGGGCACCCTGGAGGCCCTGCTGGGGCTGGGCATAGGGATTGTTGGCGTACGGGTTGGTGGGGGCCTGCTGGCCCGCGCCCGCGTACGGATTGGGCGGGTTGGTCTGCGTTCCGACGGCAGCGGCTCCCCCGGCCTGCGGCTGCGCGTTGAAGCCCGCATAGCCGTTGTCGCGGCTGAACCCCCGTCGCGAGAAGACCGGGTTACTGCTCCTCATCTCACTCCTCCATGGCCACCGTGCGTGGCTTTGGGTTCAAGAGTAATGCGTAGGCAAAAGGAAGTGCCTAGTGCTTGGGGAGGATCTTTCCCTCTCCGTGACGGGAGAACGCTCGGGACGGAGCCCAGTGTTCCCGGCGCTCAAGTGTTCCCGGTGCTCAGTCGAGGGGGAAGCCCGTGTAGGCCTCCGCGAGGTCGGCCTCGGCCGAGCGGGTGGTGGCTATCCGGTCGAGCTGGGCGAGCTGGAGGCGGTCGTCGAAGGGGGTCGCGTCGGGGTGGCGGTGCAGCATGGCCGTCATCGCGTACGAGAACCGCTCGGCCTGCCAGACGCGGCGCAGGCAGGTCGCGGAGTACGCGTCGAGGCCCGCGGGGTCGCCGGTGGCGTGGTGGGCGACGAGGGCGCGGGCCAGGGTGACGACGTCGCCGACGGCGAGGTTGAGGCCCTTGGCGCCGGTGGGCGGCACGATGTGGGCGGCGTCACCGGTGAGGAAGAGGCGGCCGTGGCGCATGGGCTCGTGGACGTACGAGCGCATCGGCGTCACGGACGCGGCGGTGATCGGGCCGCGCCTCAGCCGCCAGCCGTCGTCCGTCCCGGTGCGGCGCTCCAGCTCGTCCCAGATGTCCCCGTGGCTCCAGTCGGCGGCGTCCGTCCCCTCCGGGACCTGGAGGTACAGCCGGGACACCGTCGGCGTCCGCTGGCTCAGCAGGGCGAAGCCGCGGTCATGGCGGGCGTAGACCAGCTCGTCGTGGGAGGGCGGGACGTCGGCGAGGACGCCGAGCCAGGCGAAGGGGTACGTACGTTCGTACGTCTGTACGAGTGCGGGCGGCACGGCCCTGCGGGACACACCCCAGAAGCCGTCACACCCCGCGACGTACGCGCACTCGACGACCCCCTCCCGCCCCTCGTGGCGATAGCGCACGCGCGGGCGGTGCGTCTCCGCGTCCTCCACGGCCAGCGCCTCCGCCCCGAACAGCAGCGGGCCGCCGCCGCTCAGGCGCAGGGCTATGAGGTCCTTGCAGACCTCGGTCTGGGCGTAGACGAGGACCGAGCGGCCGCCGGTGAGGGAGGGGAAGTCCACGCGGTGCCGACGTCGCGCGAAGCGCAGCTCGATGCCCGCGTGCGGCAGCCCCTCACGGTCCATGCGCCCGCCCGCGCCCGCAGCGCGCAGGGCGTCCGCCGTGCCCTGCTCCAAAATCCCGGCCCGCTGCCGTCGCTCCACGTAGGCGCGGTCCCGACTCTCCAGGACCACGGAATCGACGCCTGCGGCATCGAGCAGCCGGGCCAGCAGCAGGCCCGCGGGCCCCGCACCAATAATCGCCACGGTCGTACGCATCACGGGAGTGTATTTCCCACCCACCCGCCCCTCCTGGGGCTCCGCCCCAGACCCCGCTCCTCAAACGCCGGAGGGGCTGAGAATGTGCCGAGGCGGCGTTCGTGGCGCGGTTGTCAGTGGGGGCTGCCATGCTGAGGAGAGCTCAGGAAACCTCCCCGAAGGGCGGGACCATGCTTTCCACCGACTTCGTCCCCGGCGCCCCGAACTGGCTGGATCTCGGCGCCCCTGACACCGACGCCGCGGTCTCCTTCTACTCCGCCACCTTCGGCTGGCAGTTCCAGTCGGCGGGCCCCCAGGGCGGCGGGTACGGCTTCTTCGTGCAGGACGACAAGACGGTCGCAGGCCTCGGCCCCCTGACGGAGGCGGGCGCGTCCCCCGCGTGGACGCTGTACTTCCACACCCCGGACGCGGACGCCACCGCGAAGGCGGTGGAGCAGGCGGGAGGCACCGTCAGGGTCGCCCCGGACGACGTGTTCAGCTTCGGCCGCATGGGCCAGTTCACCGACCCCGCGGGCGCGGACTTCGCCGTCTGGCAGCCCGGCGACACCAAGGGCGTGGACCTGGTCAGCAAGCCCAACTCCCTGACCTGGGCCGAGCTGTACACGACGGACGCCGCCGGGGCCAAGGACTTCTACCGCGCGGTGTTCTCCTGGCAGACGGCCGACATGGACATGGGCCCGGACATGACGTACACGGTCCTGACCCCGGCGGGCGGCACCGAGGAGAACAGCCACGGCGGCCTCATGCAGCTCCCGCAGGAGAACCTGGACAGGGGCTCGCAGCCCGAGTGGCACCCGTACTTCGAGGTCGCCGACCCCGACGCCACGCTCGCCAGGGCCACCGAGGCCGGCGGCACAGTGATCATCCCGGCCGCCGACGCGGAGGGCATCGGCCGCCTTGCCATGCTGCTCGACCCCTCGGGCGCACCCTTCGCGATCATCAAGAGCGCGACGCCCGAGTCGAGTTGAGTCGAGTTGAAGCGGAGCCGACGCCGAGTTGACGGAATGTCACGTACCGGATGAACGGCACGCGCTTCCTTCAACGGGAACGGCCCGCGACCGGCTTCCCGGTCACGGGCCGTTGCCCGACGAACATGACGGCGGAGGTGCCCGGAACCGGACTTGAACCGGTACGCCCGCTAAGGGGCAGCGAGGTTTAAGCTCGCCGTGTCTGCATTCCACCATCCGGGCAGGTGCGTGGGCCCCGCAACAAGGCTTCGACCTTATCGGGAGGCATCCCCCGAACAGCGGAACGACAGCCCGACGTTGTCTTATTTTATTGACGTCTGAGGGTGCATCAGCACCTGGTACGCGCCGGTGGTACTTGCCACGGGCGCCGTCGAAGGGTGCCCGCGAGGGGGAGGGAATTGACGGAATTTAGCCGTACCTGGCCGGGCCGGGGGAAGCGCTTTCGGCGACCGCCGTCCGCGCCGTCGCGCCCCGGCGCCGCCGGGCCCGGCCTCAGGGTGCCCGTCATCCCCAGGTATGACATGGCCCCTCCGAGTCCGACCGAAGTCGCCCCCAGGAACCGGAACAGCGGCTGACTCCACGGGCCCGATCCACCGAGACGATGGAGTACGTCCCCACTCGTCGTCCCGACAGGAGCACCGTCCCGTGACCACCACCACTTCCTTCGCCGCCCGCGCCACGAGCGTCGCCGCGCGCGCCTCGGAGCTGTCCAAGGTGTACGGCCAGGGCGAGACGCAGGTCGTCGCGCTGGACCGTGTCTCCGTCGACTTCGGGCAGGGCGAGTTCACCGCGATCATGGGCCCCTCGGGCTCCGGCAAGTCCACGCTGATGCACTGCGTGGCCGGTCTGGACAGCTTCAGCAGCGGCTCCGTACGCATCGGCGAGACCGAGCTGTCCACCCTCAAGGACAAGCAGCTCACCAAGCTCCGCCGGGACAAGATCGGCTTCATCTTCCAGGCGTTCAACCTGCTGCCGACGCTGACCGCCCTGGAGAACATCACGCTTCCCATGGACATCGCGGGCCGCAAGCCGAACAAGCAGTGGCTGGAACAGGTCATCACCATGGTGGGCCTTGCCGACCGGCTCTCGCACCGGCCGACCGAGCTGTCCGGCGGCCAGCAGCAGCGCGTGGCCGTGGCCCGCGCCCTCGCCTCCCAGCCGGAGATCATCTTCGGTGACGAGCCGACCGGAAACCTGGACTCGCGGTCCGGGGCCGAGGTTCTCGGCTTCCTCCGCAATTCCGTGCGGGAGCTCGGGCAGACGGTCGTGATGGTCACGCACGACCCGGTGGCCGCGTCGTACGCCGACCGCGTGATCTTCCTCGCCGACGGGCGCATCGTCGACGAGATGCTCCGGCCGACCGCCGAGGGCGTCCTTGACCGGATGAAGGACTTCGACGCGAAGGGTCGGACGAGCTAAGGGCTCGTCTGCCAGTTCTTAATCTGCGGGTCGGCTGTGGCTGGTCGCGCCCACGCGGCGGAGCCGCAAGTAGACACCGCCCCGCGCCCCTTTGGGGCGCGCCACCTCACGCCCGACCTCAGGACTCTCTCCCATGTTCCGTACCGCCCTGCGCAACGTGCTCGCGCACAAGGCCCGGCTGTTGATGACCGTGCTCGCCGTCATGCTCGGCGTCGCGTTCGTCTCCGGCACCCTGGTCTTCACCGACACCTTCGGCTCCGCCTACAAGAACAAGTCGGCCAAGAGCTTCGACCACGTCTCGGTCGCCATCACGCCCGACGGCGGCACCCGCGACAACGACGGCCAGGAGGCCAAGCAGCCGGACCGGCTCACGGACTCGCTGCTCACCAAGGCCAAGGACCTGCCCGGCGCCCAGTCGGTGCTCGGCAGCGTCTCCGGCTTCACCGCGGTCGCCGACAAGGACGGCAAGCTCGTCGGCGGCGAGTGGGGCACCTCCGGCTCCAACTACTTCCCGGGCAAGGACGGCAAGGACCCGCGCTACGACTTCACCGAGGGCGCGGCCCCCAAGTCGGCCGGCGACATCGCCCTGGACAGCCGCACCGCCGACCGCACCGGCTACAAGGTCGGTGACACGGTCCGCTACTCCACCGACGGACCGGTGCGCACCGCCAAGGTCAGCGGCATCTTCGACACCGACGACGGCAGTGTGATCGCGGGCGGCAGCCTCGTCGTCTTCGACAACAGCACCGCGCTCAAGGTCCTCGGCAAGTCCGAGTACGACGAGATCGACGTGAAGGCCGCCGCGGGCACCTCCGAGGCCGCGCTCAAGAGCTCCGTCGAGAAGATCCTGCCCAAGGACACCGACGCCGAGACCGGCGCGTCCCTCAAGGCCGACCAGGACCGCATGATCGAGCAGAACACCAGCTCCATGAGCCAGGTGCTGCTGATCTTCGCCGGCATCGCCCTGTTCGTCGGCATCTTCATCATCGCCAACACCTTCACCATGCTGGTCGCCCAGCGCACCAAGGAACTGGCCCTGATGCGCGCCGTCGGCGCGTCCCGCCGCCAGGTCACCCGCTCCGTGCTCATCGAGGCGTTCATCGTCGGCCTGGTCGCCGCCGTCGCGGGCTTCGCGCTCGGCATCGGCGTCGCCGTGGGCCTGGAGTCCCTGATGAACGCCGGCGGCGCCTCGCTGCCCGACGGCCCCCTCGTCATCGGCCCGACTACCATCCTGACGGCGCTGCTCATCGGCGTGGTCGTGACCATGCTCGCCGCCTGGCTGCCCGGCCGCCGCGCCGCGAAGATCCCGCCGGTCGCCGCGATGAACAGCGTGCACGCCTCGCCGACGATGCGCGGCCTCGTCGTACGCAACACCATCGGCTCGCTGATCGTCGCCCTCGGCGTGGTCATGCTGTTCATGGAGGACAACTACGTGAAGTCCGGGGGCGCCGCGACGATCCTCGTCGGCGTCATCGTCCTCACGCCGCTGCTCTCGCGCCCCTTCATCGCCGCCGCGGGACCGCTCCTGAAGCCGTTCGGCGTCACCGGCAAGCTGGCCCGCCTGAACTCGGTCCGCAACCCGCGCCGCACCGCCTCCACGGCCTCGGCCCTGATGATCGGCCTGACCCTCATCACGGCGATGACCGTCGTCGCGGTCTCCATGGGCAGCGCCATCAACAAGATGGCCACGGACTCCCTGAAGGCCGACTACGCCGTCTCCATGGCCAACTTCCAGCCGCTGACCCCCAAGGTCCACGAGAAGCTGGAGAAGCTGCCCGAGGTCGAGGCCAGCTCCGCCCTGCGCACCACCTACGGCGAGGCCGACGGCAGCTACGGCCGTGTCACCGGCGTCGACCCCAAGGCCTTCGGCAAGCTCGTCGGCCTCGACTTCACCAGCGGCTCCCTCGCCGGCCTCAAGGGCAACGCCGCCCTCATCGACAAGGACCTCGCGGACGACAAGGGCCTGAAGCCCGGCGACACCGTCCCCGTGAAGTTCGACGACGACAAGACCGTCCAGCTCAAGGTCGCCGGCGTCTACAAGTCCAACGAGATGCTCGAAGGCCTGTTCACGCCCACCGCGGTCGTCGACCCGCACCTGTCGAAGATCAGCGACCAGCAGGTGCTCCTGAAGATGAAGGACGGTACGTCCGGCAAGGCCGAGGACGCCGTCGTGAAGGCGCTCGGCGACAACCCCGCCATCAAGATCCAGGACAAGGACGACATCAGCAACGAGGTCGGCGGCGCCATCAACCTGATGCTGAACATGCTCTACGGCCTGCTCGCCATGGCGATCCTCGTCGCCGTCCTCGGTGTCATCAACACGCTGGCGATGTCCGTGTTCGAGCGGAAGCACGAGATCGGGATGCTGCGGGCCATCGGGCTCGACCGGGCGAAGATCAAGCAGATGGTTCGGCTCGAGTCCGTGGTCATCTCGCTGTTCGGTGCGGTGCTCGGCGTTGGCCTGGGCCTCTTCCTCGGATGGGTCGCGGGCGACAGCATCGCCGGGACCGTGACCACGTACTCCATGGAGGTGCCCGTCGGGCGGATTGTGATCTTCCTCGGGATTGCGGCGGTTGTCGGTGTCCTTGCTGCGGTGTGGCCCGCGCGGAGCGCGGCTCGACTCAACCCGCTTCAGGCCATCAAGGCTGAGTAGTCGTACGAAGGTGTGGGGCCCCGGGGTGACAGTCACCCCGGGGCCCCGCTGCCGTATACGGGGGCTTCGCCCCCTGGCCCCCCTTTTCGCCGCTTCGCGGCTCGTCCTCAAACGCCGGACGGGCTGAAATGGCTCGCCCTAGGGCTTCCACTCCCGCGCGCGCAACGGCATCCCGGACTTCCCATCCCCCTCCGGTGTCCGTACCGCCAACACCTGATTCACCCCTATGCGGTTGCGCTCGAAAGCCAGTGCCGATGCCGCCATGTAGAGGCGCCAGATGCGGGCTCGGCCGGGGCTGGTCAAGCGGACTCCCTCGGGCCAGTTCGCCTCCAGGTTGGCCACCCAGTGGCGCAGGGTGAGGGCGTAGTGCTCGCGGATGGATTCGACGTCCCGGACCTCGAAGCCCGCGCGTTCCAGGAGGTCTACGGTGCGGCCGAGGGGGGCCAGTTCGCCGTCGGGGAAGACGTAGGCGTCGATGAACTCGTCCACCGCGTACGCGGACTCGTCGGTCTGGGGGCGGCGGGCGATCTGGTGGTTGAGGAGGCGGCCGCCGGGCTTCAGGAGGGCGTGCAGGTCGGCGGCGTACTCCAGGTACTGTTCGGCGCCGACGTGCTCGGCCATGCCGATGGAGGAGATGGCGTCGTAAGGGCCGTCGCGCACGTCGCGGTAGTCCTGGACGCGGATCTCTATGCGGTCGGTCAGGCCCTCCTGGGCGATGCGCTTCCTGGCGTACGCGGCCTGCTCCTGGGAGAGGGTGACGCCGACGACGCTCACGCCGTGCTCGCGGGCGGCGTGCACGGCCATGGAGCCCCAGCCGCAGCCGACGTCGAGGAGGCGCATGCCGGGCTTCAAGTCGAGCTTGCGGGCGATGAGTTCGAGCTTGTCGCGCTGGGCGTCCGCGAGGGTGGACTCCGGGGACTCCCAGTAGGCGCACGAGTAGACCATCGAGGGGCCGAGCACCAGCTCGTAGAAGTCGTTGCCGACGTCGTAGTGGTGGCTGATGGCCTTCTTGTCGCTGCCTCTGGTGTGCCGGTGCAGCCTGCCCGGTCTGCGCATCTCCTCGCGCGGCACGGGCGGCGGCAGGAAGGGCGCGGCGAGCGCGAACAGGGCGCGGGCCGCGGCCCGGACCTGCGGGTCGCGCAGGTTGTCGGTGAGGCTCCGCGCGTCCTCACCGCGCTCCCAGATGTACTCGGCGAGCAGATCGAGCGCCGCGTACAGATCACCGTCGACGTCGATGTCCCCGGCCACCCAGGCCCGCGCGAGCCCCAGCTCCCCCGGTTTCCACAACAGGCGGCGCAGGGCGCGGCGATGGCGTACGACGAGTGTGGGAGCGCCCGGCGGTCCCGCTTCCGATCCGTCCCAGGCACGGATTCGAACCGGCAGCTCGGCTCCCGTCAACTGCTCGGCAAGGTTCTTCAGCCGCAGCGCGGCGTCCTGCATGACGCACCTCCGTCAAGGCGATCCCGGAACGGAACGGTCCAACACCACGTAAACACCAACGGCGGGCCCGCGCAGTCCCGTTGCCTCGTTACGAATATGCAAAATACATGTAGTCGCCATCCAGCCTTGGCGTGAAACGCGCGAAGGGGCCTCCCGCACCACGGATGGCGGGAGGCCCCTTCGGGCGATGCTCGCGTGCGTCACGTACGCACGTGTGTGCCTTACGGCGTCAGGAGGCCTTGGCCTTCTCCTCGACCGGAGCGGCGGCGACCGGCTCGGCCTTCGCCGCGGCGGGCTTGGGCGCCGGCTTGGCGGCCTCGTAGAACTCCTCGCGGGGAGTCTCCATGGCGCCGAGCGAGACGACCTCGCGCTTGAGGAACATGCCGAGCGTCCAGTCCGCGAAGACACGGATCTTGCGGTTGAACGTCGGCATCGCCATGCCGTGGTACGCGCGGTGCATGTACCAGGCGAGACGGCCCTTGAGCTTGATCTTCATCTTGCCCATGACGATCATCGCGACGCCCTTGTGCAGGCCGAGACCGGCGACCGCACCCTTGTTGGCGTGGCTGTACTCCTTCTGCGGGAAGCCCCGCATGCCGGAGATCACGTTGTCGCCGAGGACCTTGGCCTGGCGAAGGGCGTGCTGGGCGTTCGGCGGGCACCAGGCGTTCTCGTTGCCGGCCTTGCGGCCGACGACGTCCGGCACCTGGGCGTTGTCGCCCGCGGCCCAGATGTAGTCGGTGCCCTGGACCTGGAGGGTCGTCTGGGTGTCCACGTGGCCGCGAGGGCCGAGCGGCAGACCGAAGCGCGCGAGGGCCGGGTTCGGCTTGACGCCGGCGGTCCACACGATGGTGTTGGAGTCGACTTCGAGGCCGTTGTTGAGGACCACGTGGCCGTCCACGCAGGAGTCCATGCCGGTCTTCAGGTAGACCTCGACGCCGCGGCCCTCGAGGTGCTCCTTGCCGTAGGCGCCGAGCTTCGGGCCGACCTCGGGGAGGATCTTGTCGGCGACGTCGACGAGCAGGAAGCGCATGTCCTCGCGCTTCACGCTCTTGTAGTACTTGGCCGCGTCGCGGGCCATGTCCTCGACCTCACCGATGGTCTCGGCACCGGCGAAGCCACCGCCGACGAAGACGAAGGTCAGCGCCTTGCGGCGGACCTCCTCGTCCGTCGTGGAGTCGGCCTTGTCCAGCTGCTCGAGCACGTGGTTGCGCAGGCCGATGGCCTCCTCGATGCCCTTCATGCCGATGCCCTGCTCGGCGAGGCCGGGGATCGGGAAGGTGCGGGAGACCGCGCCCATCGCGATGACCAGGTAGTCGAAGGGCAGCTCGTACGCCTCACCCACGAGGGGGGCGATCGAGGCGACCTTGCGGTCCTGGTCGATGGTCGTGACCCGGCCGGTGAGGACTTCCGCCTTGGGCAGCACGCGTCGCAGCGGGACGACGACGTGCCGAGGCGAAATGCTGCCGGCCGCGGCTTCGGGGAGGAAGGGCTGGTACGTCATGTACGAGCGCGGGTCGACGACCGTGACGGTCGCCTCTCCGTAGCGCATCTTCTTCAGAATGCGTCGAGCTGCGTACAGGCCTACGTACCCACCGCCTACTACGAGGATCCTGGGACGCTCCGTGGTGCTCATGCCATCGAGTATCCACCCCCTCCTCGGGGGTCGCTCGTGCGCCCCTTCACAAGCATGGGTGGGGCCTCTGCTACACTTCGCCGCCCACGTGACACAGGTCATGACGCCACAGGGGAACCACCGCATACCGCGAGTCGTTGTCAACCCCTCTTGAGCTGCCGCTCCTGGCTCCGGGACCGGGTGAACCACCCGCCCGTTCACGCCCCGGCAACACCCCGGAAGCGATCCGGGCACCCGCCCCGCGTGACCCCGGCCACCCGTCCGTGGCCCCAACTCCTCAAAACCTCGCTCAACAGGGCTGATTTCCTTGTGAAGAACTTCACGAAGTTTTCCGACGGGGCGTCGTCCGGGGGCCTCCTGGACCCTCTTTCGGCCGCTCAAGCGTCGCACGGGACGCTCAAGCGATCAATGCTCGGGCGGTCCGTCCTGAGTGCTCGGGCGGTCTTTCCTGAGTGCTCAGGCGACGGACCAGCCGATGCCGTCGAGGATGTCGTGCTCGCTGACGACGACCTCCTGGGCGCCGGTGCGGTCCATGATCGCGAGCAGGACGAGGGCGCCCGCGGCGATGACGTCGACGCGGCCGGGGTGCATCACGGGGATCGCGGCGCGTTCGGCGTGCGTGGAGCGGGTGAGCCGGTCCACGATCTCCGCCACGCGCGCGTAGGGGATGCGGGAGTGGTGGATCGCCGCCGACTCGTAGGCGTCGAGGCCCAGCGCGATGCCGGCCACCGTGGTGACCGAGCCCGCGAGGCCCACCAGGGTGCGGGCCTCGCGCAGCGGGACCGTCTGCTCCGCGAGGTCGAGCGCCGCCTCGATGTCCGCGCGGATCGCGGCGATCTGGGCCTCGGTCGGCGGGTCGGTGACGACGCCGTCGCGCACGAGGTGGCGTTCCGTCATGCGTACGCAGCCGACGTCCACGGAGCGGGCCGCGCGGACCTCGCCGTCGCCGACCACGAACTCCGTGGAGCCGCCGCCGATGTCGACCACCAGGTAGGGCGTGGGCAGTCCCTCCCGTCGCCCGCCACCACCCTTCTGCGGAAGGCGCTCCGCGCCCCTTTTGTTTTGGCCCTTGAGTTCCCGCGTCGCGCCCGTGAAGGAGAACTCGGCCTCCTGGTCGCCGGAGATGACCTCGGGTTCGACGCCGAGGATGTCGAGGACGCCGCGTACGAAGTCGTCCCGGTTCTCCGCGTCGCGGGAGGCGGAGGTCGCCACGAAGCGGACCCGCTCCGCGCCGAGTTCCTTGATGATCTCGGCGTAGGTGCGGCAGGCGGCGAAGGTGCGCTGCAGGGCCTCGGGGGCGAGGCGGCCCGTCTTGTCGACGCCCTGGCCCAGGCGGACGATCTCCATCCGGCGGTCCAGGTCGACCAGCTCACCGGTCCGCGGGTCGGCGTCCGCCACCAGCAGGCGGATGGAGTTCGTGCCGCAGTCGATGGCTGCCACGCGGGTCATCGGGGTTTCTCCTTGAGGTAGCAGCGGCTGCCGCGGGTGGTAAGGGTGCCGGGTCAGGCGGAGTCGGCGGTGCCCACGCAGGCGCCCTTGCGCCACCACTGCGGGAGCATGGCGATCGCCTCGTCGCCGAGGGGGTTCACACCGGGGCCCGCGGCCAGGGAGTGGGCCACCAGTACGTGCAGGCACTTCACGCGGTCGGGCATGCCTCCGGCCGAGGGGAAGCCCTCGAGCACCTCGATGGAGTCGCGCCGCGCGATGTAGTCCTCGTGCGCGGCCCGATACGCGGCGGCCAGCTCGGGGTCGGTGGCGAGCCGCTCCGTCATCTCCTTCATGACACCGTTGGCTTCGAGCGTCCCGATGGCGGACGCGGCCCGCGGGCACGTCAGGTAGTACGTCGTCGGGAACGGCGTGCCGTCGGGCAGCCGCGGCGCCGTCTCGACCACGTCCGGGTTGCCGCAGGGGCAGCGGTGCGCGATGGTGCGAAGGCCGCGCGGCGGGCGCCCGAGCTGCTCCTGGAACGCGGCGATGTCGGCGTCCGTGGGCGCGGTGGGCTCGGTCTGGGGCGGGGGCGTTTCCATGCCTGTCTTTCGGTTCGTACTGATTTCGGTTCGTACTGAACTGACGGTCTCAATTGTCGTCGGCGCGATCGGCCGCGTCGGCCTCGTCGACGCCGTCCCAGACGTTCGCGTACCAGGGCCGGTCGGCCGCGCCCGCGTCCCCGCGGTGGCCGTCGGCGGCCGTCGGGTCGACGACGGTGAACCCGGTCTCGCCCGGCATCACGTAGTGCAGCCGGTCCCGGACGCGCTGCTCGGCGTACGCGTCGTCCTGCCAGCGGGCCTTCTCGTCGCGAAGCCGCTCCACGTTCTCGCGGTGCTCGGCCTGCTTCTGCCGCTGCTCGGCGATCTCGGCGCGCTGCGACACGTACTGCCTCATGGGATAGGCGAGCGCCACGACCAGCGAGCAGACGACGAGCACGAGGAGCGCGGCCCGCCCGGTGAGCCGGGAGCGGCGCGCCTGGCGCTTGGTCTGCGAGCGGTACACGCGCTCGGCGGTCTGCTCGCCGAGCAGCCGCAGCCGGGTCGCCGTGGAGAACCGGTCCTTGTCCCGGACTTTCCCGGCCATGTGTCTCGCCTCCCCAGTACGCGCGTACGTCCCCGCACACGGTACGGGACCGAGTACGAGGACGTACGTACGACTGGCTAGGGCTCAGCCCTTGCTGTGTCTACTGGTTCGCAGAGCGAAACCGGGGGAACGCGCTGCGGCCGGCGTACACCGCCGCGTCGTCGAGGATCTCCTCGATGCGAAGCAGCTGGTTGTACTTGGCGACGCGGTCCGAGCGGGCCGGGGCGCCGGTCTTGATCTGGCCGCAGTTCACGGCGACGGCGAGGTCGGCGATGGTGACGTCCTCGGTCTCGCCGGAGCGGTGCGACATCATGCACTTGAAGCCGTTGCGCTGGGCCAGCTCGACGGCGTCGAGGGTCTCGGTCAGCGAGCCGATCTGGTTCACCTTCACCAGGAGCGCGTTGGCGGAGCCCTCTTCGATGCCGCGGGCCAGGCGCTCGGGGTTGGTGACGAACAGGTCGTCGCCGACGATCTGGACCTTGTCGCCCAGGCGGTCGGTGATGACCTTCCAGCCCGCCCAGTCGTCCTCGTACAGCGGGTCCTCGATGGAGACCAGCGGGTACGCGGAGACGAGCTCCTCGTAGTACTCGGTCATCTCGGCGGCCGAGCGGGACTTGCCCTCGAACTCGTACTTGCCGTCCTTGTAGAACTCGGACGCGGCGACGTCGAGCGCGAGCGCGATCTGCTCGCCGGGGACGTAACCGGCCTGCTTGATGGCCTCGACGATGAGGTCGAGGGCCGCGCGGTTCGACTCCAGGTTCGGCGCGAAGCCGCCCTCGTCGCCGAGACCGGTCGACAGGCCCTTGGTCTTCAGGACCTTCTTCAGCGTGTGGTAGACCTCGGCGCCCCAGCGCAGCGCCTCGGAGAAGGACTCCGCGCCGATCGGCGCGATCATGAACTCCTGGATGTCGACGTTGGAGTCCGCGTGGGACCCGCCGTTCAGGATGTTCATCATCGGGACCGGCAGCAGGTGCGCGTTCGGACCGCCGAGGTAGCGGAAGAGGGGGAGGTCGGAGGCCTCCGACGCGGCGTGCGCGACGGCCAGCGAGACGCCGAGGATGGCGTTGGCGCCGAGCGAGCCCTTGTTGTCGGTGGCGTCGAGGTCGAACATCGCCTGGTCGATCAGGCGCTGCTCGGTGGCGTCGTAGCCGACGAGCTCCGGGCCGATCTGCTCGATGACGGCGAGAACGGCCTTCTCGACACCCTTGCCGCCGTAGCGGTTGGCGTCTCCGTCACGCAGTTCGATGGCCTCGAAGGCGCCGGTGGAGGCGCCGGACGGGACCGCGGCGCGGCCGGTGGACCCGTCGTCGAGGCCGACCTCGACCTCGACCGTGGGGTTGCCTCGGGAGTCCAGGATTTCCCGGGCTACGACGACGTCGATGGACGGCACGAGCATCTCCTTATGGGATGTGACGCTAGGGGCGCATGGCGTGCACCACTGGGGGCGCGGGCTTGCGCATGGCTTGCATGGTCTTCATCGGCCCTGCGTCTCCTGAGCCTAACGGGCCCGGGAGCTTCGGCCAGCCGACCGCCCGCCCCGTGGGACGACGGGCGGGCCGATTCCCCGGTAATCAGGACGGAAGCCCAGGTTCTACCGACCGGTAGCTTCGCCCATGGCGTACAGAACCGGGAGCGGAGCAGCGGCAGACCGGGGGCGGACAGCACCTCGCCCCGGTGCGTACGGGGGATACGCGCACCGGGGCGAGGAGGACCCGTGGGGACGGGGGCGCCCTACGTGTGCAGGGCGGGGCTCAGCTTCAGCTGAGGTGCAGCTGCTGGCCCGGGTAGATGAAGTCGGCGTCGTCGATGATGTCGCCGTTCAGCTTGTAGACCTTCTGCCAGCCGCCCTTGACCTCGTGCGACTCGGCGATCTTGGAGAGGGTGTCGCCGGACTTGACCTTGTACTCGCCGTCGCCCTTCTTCACGACCTTGCCGGTCGGGGTCTCGACGGTCTTCTTCTTCGCGGTCTGCGGGGCGGTCTGCTGCGGCTGCTGCTGCGGCTTGGCCTGCTGCTGCGGCTGCGCCTGCTGCTGGGGCTTGGCCTGCTGCTGGGGCTGCTGCTGCGGCTTGGTCTGCTGCTGCGGCTGCTGCTGACCGCCGCCACCGCCGCCGTTGTACGCGGTGCCGGAGAGGCCCACGCCACAGCTCGGCCAGGCACCCTTGCCCTGGCCCGCGAGGACCTTCTCGGCGATCTCGATCTGCTGGGCCTTGGAGGCCTTGTCCGCGGTGGCCGCGTACTTCGTACCGCCATAGGCGGCCCAGGTGGAGGCGGAGAACTGCACGCCGCCGTAGTAGCCGTTGCCGGTGTTGATGGACCAGTTGCCGCCGGACTCGCACTGGGCGACGGCGTCCCACTCGGAGCCGGTGGCGGCGCTGGCGGAGCCGGCGGCCATCAGCGGGGCGGCGACGGCCGCGCCGGTGACACCGGCGAGCGTGACGACCCGGGTGGCCTTGGACGGACGACGGTGCTTGCCCTTGCCGGAAAGCAGCATGGAGTGATCCCCTCACCGACGCCTGCGAGGTGAGCTGTCGGGTTCGGGCGGGTGAGTGCCCGGTCGCACGGCTTGCGTGCGACTTCACCCCTAGCCGCTCCTGTCCGTCTCGCAGCGCGACTTGCTCGCTGCGGGGCGGACGGGCCCGGCGCTTACCTTGGGTCCCCCGCTCCTGCCTTCGGCGCTCGAAGCGACGACTGTTCCCGTCCGACCGTTGGCAGGATTCGGCGTACCGACCGGCGGGGCCCGCTGTGGCGAGCGGTCACGACCGTAGACACGCAATCACCCGAATTTCAAAGACGATCAGGGCTTCTGAGACCCATCTCTCACTTGCCTCTCATCGTCTTTAAGTCGGACATTAACCGCGAACTGCCAGTCAACTTCCGCCCCGCGGAGGCTACTTCCCCTCCGCCTCCGCCGCCTGATTCTCCTTCAGCTCGAGTCGCTGACCGGGGAGGATGAGGTCGGGGTCGACGCCGACGGTCTTCTTGTTCTCCGCATAGAGAGAGGACCAGCCGCCGTCAAGGTCGTGACGGTCGGCGATGCGCGAGAGGTTGTCGCCGGAGCGGACCGTGTAGGTGTCCGTGGCGCTGCCGGTGTCACGCGAGTCGCGGCCCTCACCGCGCGACGCGTGCCGTCCCGCGGAGCCCGCCCCGGACTCGCCCTCCGTCGCCTCGTCCGCGCTGGAGCCGCGATGGCGCCCCGAGGGGCCGTCGGAGGCGTCTTCTGAGCCCTCAGGGCCCTCGGAGGCCTCCGGGGACCCCGAGGGCGTCCCGGAGCCGGGCGAAGTGCTGTCGCGGCCCTCGGACTTGCCGTCCTCGTCCGCGTCCCCCTTCTCCCCCTTGCCCGCCTTCTCGTTCTTGCTGTCGTCGCCCGCGGTGTCGCCGCTGCCGGGCTTGCGGTGCTTGCCGGTCTCCCGGTCGGCGTCCGTCTTGCCCGCCTTGTCGCCCTTGCCGCTCTCATCACTCTTGTCGCTGTCGGAGTGATCCTTGTCTCCGGCGCCGTCCGAGTCACCGGAGTCGGAGTCGGAGTCGGTGTCGCCCGAGTCCTTGCCCGACCCGTCCGACGGCTCCGCGGACTGCGACGGCGCGGGCGGCAGACCCGGGTCGACGTCGGCTGCTTCGCCGCCCTTGGCGAGGCCCGCGACCGAGGCGCAGCTCGGCCACGCCTGCGGGCCCTGGTCGCGCAGGACCTTCTCGCCGACGGCTATCTGCTGGGAGCGGCTGGCCTGGTCGGCGCTCGGCGCGTACCCGAGACCGCCGTACTCCTCCCAGGTGTCCTGCGAGAGCTGCAGCCCGCCGTAATACCCGTTGCCCTCGTCGGCGCTCCACGCGCCGCCGCTCTCGCACTCCGCGACCTTGTCCCACGTGGCGGTGTCCGCGGCGCTCGCGCCCGTGGCGCCGAGCAGCGGAATGGCGATGGCGGAACCGGTGACGCCCGCCGCGACGACGATCGCCGGGACCTGGCGGGGGCGGCGGTGACGGCCTTGGCCGGAGAGCATGCACGTGCCTTTCGAGCGACGACAAGAACAGCTGCGACACGTGGTGCACTGGGGTGCCGAGCCGTCGTGAACGTAGCCGCAGTCGAACGTCAGTCACAAGTCGATGCAGCGCAGATCACGTGAAAGTCACATTCTTGACGGTACGTCAGCCACGTACCGGACCCGTCGTCAGCGGCCGGGCGGCGTGAACGTCACCGGCAGCGTACGCAGACCGCGCATGATGAGCCCGCCGCGCCACCGCAACTCCTCCGGGTCGACGGCCAGTTGCAGGTCGGGCAGCCTGCGCAGGAGCGTCGCGAGGGCGGTCTGGCCCTCCAGGCGGGCCAGCGGGGCGCCGAGGCAGTAGTGGACGCCGTGGCCGTATCCGAGGTGCTGGTTGTCGCGCCGGGTGAGGTCGAGGAGGTCGGGCCGCTCGAAGCGTTCGGGGTCGCGGTCGGCGGCGGCGAGGACGACGAGTACGGGGTCTCCGGCGGCGATGTCCTGGCCGCCGATGCGCAGCGGTTCGGTGGCGAAGCGCCAGGTGGCGAGCTCGACGGGGCCGTCGTAGCGCAGCAGTTCCTCGAGGCCGGTCTCCAGGAGGCCGGTGTCCCCGGCGGCGAGGGACTGTTGCAGTTGGGCGCGCTGCTCGGGATGCGTGAGCAGCGCGTAGGTGCCATTCCCGATGAGATTGACCGTTGTCTCGAAACCGGCGAAGAGGAGGATGAAGGCCATCGCGGCGGCCTCGTTCTCCGTGAGGTGCTCGCCGTGGTCGGAGGCGCGGATGAGTCCCGAGATGAGGTCTTCTCCCGGATCCTCCCGCTTGCGGTGGATCAACTCGGCGAGATAGCCCCGCATCTTCTTCACCGACCGCGCGACCCCGCCCCGGGGTCCCCCGCCGTGCCGGATCATCATGCCCGCCCAGTCCCGGAAGTCGTCCTGGTCCTCGCGGGGAACGCCCAGCAGGTCGCAAATGGCATAGATGGGGAGCGGGAAGGCGAACTCGTGGATGAGGTCGGCCTCGCCTTTGTCTTTGAACCCATCGATCAGCTGGTCCGTCAGCTCCTGCACGCGCGGCGCGAACTCGGCGACGCGGCGCGGCGTGAACGCCTTCGACACCAGGCGGCGAAGGCGCGTGTGGTCCGGCGGGTCGATGTTGAGCAGATGCGTCATCAGCTCGGCCTTGCGCTCGCCGGGGATGCCGGTCTTGCCCTTGGCGTGCGCGGGCTCGTCGTGGTGCGCCGGGTTCTTGGAAAGACGCTGGTCGGCGAGCGCCTGCCGCGCGTCCGCGTAGCGGGTGACCAGCCAGGCCTCGACTCCGCTGGGGAGCGTGGTCCTGTGCACGGGGGCGTGCTCGCGGAGCCAGGCGTAGGCGGGGTAGGGGTTGGTGGCGAACTCCCACGTGAAGAGGTCGGGCGCGGGGGGCTTCGGCGGGGCGGGGGCGCTGTGGGGGCAGGCGGACGGGGGCTGGTCGTGCATGGGTCGACGGTATCCGGCCGGGGGTGGGGTTCAGGGCGAGGGCGGCCCCGGCTCGGTCAGGTGCAAGGCCGCCTGCGGATCGCCGGCCTCGGCGGCCTTGGTGAGCCAGTAGCCGGCGCGGTCGCGGTGCAGTTTGACCAGAGTGACGTACGCGTCCGTCCAGCCCGCCTCGGCGGCTTGCTCGAGATAGCCGATCGCCTCCACGAAGGCGCCGCGGTTCACGAGGATGTGGCCCAGCCGATTGCAGGCCAGGACCCCGCCCCGGTCGGCTGCCTTGCGGTGCCAGCCCTCGGCCTCCGACACATTGCCCGCGTACTCGGTGATGAGGCCGAGCACTACGTAGACGTGGACGTCACCCGCGGCCACCCGGGCCTCGGTGGCGGCGCGGCACGCGGCGAGAACGGGTGCGAGGTCGAATCCGTGGCGGCACGCCCCGTCGGCCACGGCGAGCCACAACCAGTCGGGGACCGCCCCGAACTGCCCGGACCGGACGGCGTCCGCGACCAAGGAGCCATAGGCCCGGTACGTGTCCGCCTGCTCTCCGCGGACAAGCAGCCCGGTCGCCTCATACCGCAGCCGGGTGGCCCAGGCAAGGGCGTGCTCGAACGGCTCGTGCCCCCGCTCGTCAATGCCGAGGGCTTCGTCCTCGCTGTAGCCCTCATGGACCTCGCGCAGCACGTCCAGCGGGATGTCCTCCTCCAGCCCACAGCGGGTGATGTCGACAGCGGCCCGCACCAAAAGGTGCCCGCGCGGATGCGCCTGCGGCCGCCGCGCCCTGCGCCACTCGTCCCAAAGCTCCGGCCCCAGCGCCAGGTACTCGGTGACCCCGCGACTGCCGCGCCACTTCGTGGCGTCCGTGAGGCGGCGGTCGTCGGCCCGCGCGAGCCGCGCCAGTTCCGTGGGGCTCCAGCCGCGGCTCAGCTCGACCGTATGGGCGCCGCTCAGGACCCGGGCCGCAGGGCCCCCGCCGAAGCGGTGCTCGTCGTACGCCGTGTCGGTCATGGTGGCGAGGACGAGCACGCGCTCCTGGGTGAGCCGGGACAGCAGGGCCGTGGTGAGGCCGTGGGGGCCGAGGTGGCCCTCCAACTCGTCGAGCCAGAGGATGTGGTGGCCGGTGCGGTCGTGCGGCCCGGACGTGAGGTCCCGCAGGTCCGCGCCGGGGTGCGGGGCGTGCACACGTGGCTCGGGGTCGACGCCGGTGTTCAGCGCCGCCCACGCCGCCGTCATCGTCTTGCCGGACAGCGGGCCGCCCGTGACGACGACCAGGCCGCCCTCGCGCACGCCCCGCGCGACGAGGGCGTGGAGCTGTTCGTCGCAGTCCCGCAGCACATACGGCGTCAGGCTCTCCTCGTCCCCGAAGCGGCTCGTGGGGCGCACGCCGAACCAGAGGCGGCGCAGTTGGCTGACGCGGGTCCAGTTCTTGGCCGGGGCCGGGGCGAGGGCGGCGGTGTGGACGGTGACGTCGCCCGCGATGGTGCCTGCCTGGATCACGGTGCCCGCCGAGCCGTCGCTGACGCTGTTCCGCGTCGTGGGCTGCGTCGGCCCCACGGGTGAGGGCACGAAGGGTGATGCTTCGTCGCCCGGGGGCGGCACCACAGGCGGCGGCGCGACGAGCGGCGGGGCCACCGGCGAAGACGCCGCGACCGGAGACGCCACGGGCGGCTTTCCGTCCGAGGGCGGCCCGGTCCGCACGGCGGCGGGCACCGGCACGCTCATGTCGTGCCCGCAATCTGTGCAGAAGCGGTCGTCGTCGGTCAGCCGGGCCTCGCACATCGGGCAGTACACCGTCGCCTCCTCGGGCCGTAACTCCCGCTCAGCCGGGTCGAGTTCAGCGACACGTGCCACGAACGACCCCCGTGGGCAACGGTACTAAGCCCCGGCCTCCTCGGCCGCCCGCACCGCATCCCGATACGCCCGCGCAGCGGCCCGCAGCGCCGCCTCCGGGTCCGCCCCCTCCGCCTCCGCGCGGACGGCCATCGCCAGCAGTTCGTACCCCACGCCATCGCCCGTGGGCAGCGGGACGGTCAGGCCCGCCGTGCGGACGCGTGAGGCCAGCTTGGTGGCGAGGGCGAGGGCGGGCTGGCCGAGGGGGATGCCCTCGGTGACGGAGTCGCGCTGCTTCTCGACCGCCTTGGTGCGCAGCCAGTGCTCCTTGACCTCTTCCGGCGTGGCCGCCGTGTCCTCGCCGAAGACGTGCGGGTGGCGGTGGATCAGCTTCTCGACGATGCCCGCGGCCACGTCGTCGACGGAGAAGCGCTCGTCGTCCTCGGCCGCCTCCTCCGCGATGCGCGCGTGGAAGACGACCTGGAGCAGCACGTCCCCCAGCTCCTCGCGCAGTTCGTGCGCGTCGCCGTCCTCGATGGCCTCGACGAGTTCGTACGCCTCCTCGATGCCGTACTTCGCGAGGCTCTTGTGGGTCTGGCGGGAGGACCAGGGGCATTCGCCGCGGATGCGGTCCATGACCTGGACGAGGTCGAGGAGGCGGGCGCCCGGCAGATCGTACGAACCCGGGAGCAGCTCCAGGTCCGGCATCGGCAGGCGGCCCGACCCGGCGAGGCGGGCCAGGCCGTCGGTGAGCGGACGGTCGCCCTCGGCCGTGGCGACGACCACGACCGTGCGGCCGCCGGCGCACGCGCGCACCAACTCCTCGGCGCTCGGCGACGCCTGCTTCACCGCGACGCCCGCGTCACGCAGATACGGGAGCTGCGGGTGCGTGGCGTCGGCGCACACGACCTCGTCCGCCGCGTGCAGCGTCTGCCACGCCGCCCAGGACAGCAGGCCGGGCGCGACGCGGTGGCTGGTGGTGAGCAGGACGACGCGGCCGACGCCGTCCCCGGGGGTCTCGATCTCGTTCACACCCCGAACGTAGCCCACACCACTGACACAGCACGGCCACAAGCCCGCACGGGCGGAGCCGCCAGGCTCAGGCCTGCGTCTCCGCCGTCCCGCCGCCGGACACCTCGCGCACCCACGGTGTCTTCGCGTCCGTGCGCTTGCTCGCCTTCACGTCCCACGCGCCGTAGCGCGGGTTCAGGTCGATGTCGAGCTTCTTGGAGGCCTTGGACAGGGCGGCCCAGAAGATGTCCTGGCCTTCCTTCGCGTTCATGTCCGCGCCGAGTTCACGCGCGAGCTTCTGCGCCTCGATCTCCGTACGGATGCTGTCGTCCAGGCGCTCGGGCGCGACGCCGTACTGCTGCAGCCACTGCGCCTCGAACGCCTTCTTGCCGCTCGCCTGCTGCTCCAGGCCGCCGCGCATGGTCTGGATCTCCTTGCGCGTGACGCTCACCCCGGCGTCCTTCGCGGCCCGGTGCAGGACCTTGTCGAGCACCATCGTGTGCAGCGTGCTGCGGGTCAGGCCGCCGGTCTTGGCGACCACCTGCTCGTACTGCCGGTCGTCCGGGAGGGCGGCCCGCTGCGCGGAGCGCACCTCGTTCACCCTGTTCTCCAGTTGCGCGACCGTGATCCGCTGGTCCCCGACGACGGCTGCGGCGCCCGGATGCGCGTCGTTGCCGCAGGCGGTCAGAGCGGGGGCCGCGACGAGGGCGGCGGCGGTGAGGACGAGCGCGGAGCGACGACGGCTGCTGCGGCGGTGCAAGTGGGCCTCCCGGTGGAGAGATTGTGCTTCGCTGCACAAAGTCTTGCGGTGATCGATGGTAGGCAGTGGTGGTCGGCTCGGCCACCCTTCCCCAAGAACTTTGTTCAGGGGAGGCCCCACTACCAACGATTCGGCAAGAGTTGGGGCACCGCGTGCGCCCCGCTTTCCGCCTTGTCGGGCTTATCCCGGGGCCCCGGATCTAGCCCCGCACCTGCCCCAGCCACTCCAGCGTCCGCCGGATCTCCGCCGGGAACGGGTGCCCCACGCCGTGCACCCGCTCGGCGTCGAGCACCAGGCGGCCCAGCGTCTCGTGGGCGGCCGAGCGGTCGCCGAGGGCGAGCAGGAGGTGGCCGATGCGGCGGCGGATCTCCAGGGACTGGCGGATGTCGGCGGTCGCGTACTGGTTCTCGTAGTGCGGGAGCAGCGTGCGGTACTCGGCGAGGGCCGCCGCCGGTTCGCCGAGCTGCTCCAGGCACTGCGCGGCCTCGTAGCGGAACTGCAGGGACTGCGGGTCGGCGTGGCCGGACTCGGCGGCGCGCTGGTCGGCGAGGCGGCGCAGCTCGGGCAGGGCGCGGCGGTACTGGCCGTCGTCCATCAGCGTGGCCGCGTACTGCTTGCGCAGGGTGCGGACGACGGGTGAGTGCTCGCCGTGCTGGGCGGCGGCGGCCGGCAGGATCGCGCCGAGGGTGTCCACGGCCTGCGTGATGCGGCCCTCGCCGAGGAGGCGCTTGACCTCGTCGACGGCGGCGGCGACGTCCTGGCCGTGGGCGGGGCGCGGCGGTTGGGCCTGCGGGGCCGGTGCCGGGGTCGTGGCGCGGTCGGGCCAGGGGGCGTGCGGGCGCAGGAAGGGGCGGGTCGGGTCGAGGGGGCGGCCGGACGGCACGGAGCGGCCCGGCAGCAGCGGTGCCAGTTCCTCGTACACGTCCTGGGCGCTGGCGGGGCGGTGCTGCGGGTCCTTGGCGAGCAGGCGCAGGACGAGGGATTCGAGGGCTTCGGGGACCTCGGGGCGCAGCCGGCGCACCGGCAGCGGCGGCTCGTACAGATGGCGGTGCAGCACGCCGAGCGCGGTCGAGCCGGAGAACGGCACGTCGCCGCTGAGGAGTTCGTGGAGCAGCACGCCGAGGGCGTACAGGTCCGTGTACGGGCCGACGGCGCCGCCCATGGCCTGTTCGGGCGCCATGTACGAGGGGCTGCCGATTGGGGAGCCGGTGTGGGTGAGGCGGGTGGTGTCGGTGTCCATGACCGAGGCGATGCCGAGGTCGAGGATGGTGAGCGTGCCGTCCTGGCGGACCATCATGTTCCGCGGCTTGAGGTCGCGGTGCACGATCGGCACGGCGTGCACCGCGGAGAGCACGGCGCAGAGCTGGGCGGCGACGGCGACCGCCCACTGCCAGGGGTAGGGGACGTTCTCGGCGAGGTGGTCGCCGAGGTCCGCGCCGTCGACGTACTGCATGACGAGGTACAGGTCCTCGCCGTCGCTGCCCGCGTCGTGCACCGTGACCAGGCCGGGGTGGTCGACCTGCGCGGTGACCCGGCACTCGCGCAGGAAGCGGCGGCGCAGCTCGTCGGCCTCGGCGCCCGCGACCTTGTCGGGGCGCAGCAGCTTGACCGCGACGCGGCGGTCCAGGCGCTGGTCGTACGCCGTCCAGACCTGGCCCATGCCGCCCTGGCCGATGAGCGTGGACAGCTCGTAGCGCCCGGCGATCACGCGGTGGTCCGCGCCCGCGGCCCCGCCTCCCCCTGCGGTCAAGGTCAGTTGCCGCCTTCCTGCTTGCGCAGGTAGTCACTGAGCTCGTCGAGCTCGGCGCGGACCTGGTTGATGCGGGCGGGCGCGGGGCGGGACGGCGGGGGCGGGGTGTGGGTGACGGGCGGCACCGGGGTCTGGGTGACGTGGGGCGGCGGCGCCTGGGAGGGGTAGCCGTACGACGGCTGCTGCGGGTGCGGCTGCTGCTGTTGTACGTAGCCGGGGAACTGCGGCTGCTGGTACATGACTTGGGCTGCGCGGGCCTGCCCGCAGTGGCGGATGTCCATCGTCAGGTAGTAGGCGACCACGGGGATGACCGTGGAGACCAGGATCGTCATGCCCGCGTTGCCCGGCCTCTCGAAGCCGTCCTTGCCCGGGTCGATCGCGATGAGGACCACGGCCGTGGCCTCCAGGACGGCGACGACCGTGAACAGCGCCCAGTCCAGCGTTCTGCGGGTCACGAGCGCGAGCCGCAGCATCGCGGCCCAGGCGAGGAAGCCGCAGGTGATGACGGCGAGCACCACGAACAGCACGCGCAGGGTGACCTGCGAGCCCTCCGAAGGCGCCGGTGGGTGCGGCGGCGCGTAGCCGTGGCCGTGCATGGCTGCTCCTGATACCTGACGCGGCCGTACGTACCGGTGCGCCCTGTGAGGCGCATCCGGCGTGACGTACGGCCGACGAACGAACGAATGCAGAATCGAGCGTATAGGCCGACTCCGGGAACCGGTCCCGGGTTGTACCGAACCGTTGCCGTACTGGTCACGCGGACGGGGCGGCTCCAGTACCGGGTCGCGCCCTGGGCGCGTTCCGGGTCGCGCCCCGGGTCACTCGGGAGCCACGCTCCCGTCGGTCAGTCCGTCGTACATGCCGCGTACGAGCTGCTCGCCGAGGCGGCCCGCGAGGCGCAACGCGTCCTCGAAGGCAGCGAGGTCGCGGAACCGCTCGCCGTAGCGGCGCTGTTGGGCGGGCGTCAGGCGCGGCAGTTGCAGGCGGCGTACGTCGAGGCGGGCGGACGTGGAGGCGTAGCTGCTGGCCTGGCGGTGGTTGGCGGTGCCGCGCAGGAAGCCCGCGAGGAACCAGCAGTCGAGGGCGGCCGGGTCGGGGCGGAGCAGCACCAGGCCGCGGCCGGGCGCGGCGCCCGCGGTGGTCTCGTCGACGACGCGGGCGGCGACGCCGCCGCCGAGCACGGGCAGGACCACGTCGCCGGGCTCGGTGAGGACGGGGGTGTCGAGGGCGGGCGCGTCCCCGGCGCCGGGGGGCTGGTCCTGGAGCGGTGGGGCGACGGCGGAGGGTGCCGTTCCGGCGAGGACGTCGTGTTCGGTGAGGACGGGCACTCCGGCGGCGGTCCCGGTGTGGCCGACGGGGCCGGTGTAGCCGGTGTGACCGGCCTGGCCGGTGTGGATCGACAGGGCGCCCGCGCGGGCGAGTTCGCCGACGGTGGTGAGGGGGCGGCGGGCGGCGTCCGGCGGGCCGGGCTCGGCCTCCGGCGGGGTGAGGTCGGCGGTCAGGCGCAGGGTGTCGCCGAGCTGGGAGCGTACGTCGCGCAGTTGCCCGGCGCCGCCGCCCGCGGCCCGCGGCGGCAGACGGCGCGCGGGCGCCAGGTCGACCTCGTCGTCGAGGAGTTCGAGCACCGGCACGGACAGCGCGAGGCCCGGCTCCTCCGCCAGGGTGCCGTCGCGCTCGAACCGGCGGAACGCGTCGAGCACCGCGTCCTGCACCGGCGGCCAGGCCTGCCGGTCCCGCCCGTCGGTGTGCTGTCCGTCGGCCGCCTGCACCGCCTCCACGAGCAGCACTTCGGGGGCGCTGGGGGCGTCGGGTCCCGGCCTGCGCAGGACCCAGACGTGCAGCGGCAGGTTGTACGGGGGTGCGGCGCCGGCGGGCAGCGCGATCACGGCGCGCAGGGCGCCGCGGCGCAGCAGGTCGGCGCGGATGCGGCGGCCGGAGCGGCGGGACGCGGCGGCGGGCGGCATCAGCAGGACGGCGGTGCCGCCGTCGCGCAGCCGCGCCAACGCGTGCTGCACCCACGCCAGTTCGGACTCCGTACGGGCCGGGAAGCCGTACTCCCAGCGCGGGTCGTAGGCCAGCTCGTCGTGGCCCCAGTTGCGGTCGTTGAAGGGCGGGTGGCACAGGACGACGTCGACGGCGAGGTCGGGGTGGGCGTCGGCGCGGAGGGTGTCGGTGGTGGTGGTGCGGATGGTGGTGGTGCGGATGGTGGTGCCGGTCGGGCCGGTGGTGCCGGGTGCGCCGGGTGCGCCGGTCGGGCCCGGGGTGCCGGTCGCGCTGGTGGCTCCTCTCGCGCTCTTGGTGCCGGTCGGGCCGGTCGCGCCCGAGCCGAGGGCCAGGCGCAGGGCCGTGAGGGCGGCGAGGTCGGGGGCGCTGTCCTGGCCGTACAGGTGGCAGTCGGCGGCGCCCGGCCCGGCGCGGCGGGCGGCGGCGCGGAGCAGGGCGCCGGTGCCGCAGGCCGGGTCGAGGACGGTGCGGCCGGGGCGCGCGGGGCCCGCGAGGGCGGCCATCAGGTCGGCGGGGCCCTGCGGGGTGAGGGTGTACTGGCGGGGGTTGGCGTCCAGGTGGCGGCCTAGGAGGAACTCGTACGCGGTGTGGGCGCCCAGCTCGGCGGCGAGTTCGGCGGCGGAGCGGAGCAGGGGGGCGGAGGGGCGGAGTTCGGGGGTGGTGGGGGTCTGGACGGCACGGGTGGGGCGGGTGGGGCGGGGCTCGTGGGCGGCGCGGGCGGAATGGCTCGCGTGATCGGCGCGGGCGGTGCGGCTCGCGTGGTCGGCACTGGCGGCGTGGGCTGTGTGAGCTGGGTGGTCTGCGTGGTCGGCCCCGGTGTCGGACGGGGGGCCGAAGCGTGCGGTCAGCACGGGCTCGATCAGCTCCGGGAGCAGCCCCGCCATCCGCTCGTCCGACACGGCGCTCGCCCGCAGCCAGTCGGGATGCCGGTCGTGCACGAGGAGCAGGGCGCAGCCGGCGTGCAGCAGGGCGGTGCCGGGGCCCGCCGGGTGTCCGGCGAGCTGCTGCCAGACGCGTTCGCGCAGCGGTACTTCGGAGAGCTTGCCCTGGCCGCGCAGCCACCCCTCGACTTCGGCGAGCGCGAACGAGGGGCTGGTGTCGGTGCCGCCCACGGGCTTGGGGAAGTCGGCATGGCGGCGGCGCCAGTTGCTGACGGCGGCGCGGCCGACGCCGGCGAGGCGGGCGATTCCGGCGGCGGTGACCTCGGTGGCGTCGGGCCGCCCCGGCCGGTCGGGCCGGTCCGCTCTGCCCTCGCTCTGGCGCCGCACGCTCGACGCCCCGTCCCCCTGCTGCGTTTCCCGCTGCTGCTTTCCCTGCTGCCTCGGCCCGCCGGTCGTCACTGACCCGCCCCTCGTCGTCCGGTGTCGCTCGTTCCCCGTACGCCGTCTTCCCCTGACGGCATGCGCCCCCGAGCTTACCCAGACGTACGCAACGACCCCCTTTCACATCCGTTAACCATTCCGTCACCGTGAACCGTGTTGACTCGGTTCACAGACACTGCTGTCATGGACTCTCCGAACGAATCCCTGGGGGGACCTCTCATGCATCAGCGTTCGCGCCCACAGTCACGCCCGCAGCCACGCCCGCGCCTGCGCCGCGGCACGCTGGCCGCGGCCTGTCTCACCGCGGCGGCGACCGTCGCCCTGACGGCCTGCGGCAGCGACAAGTCCGACGGATCCTCCGGCTCGTCCGCAGCGAAGGACAGGAAGAACGCGTCGGAGCGCAAGGAGGAGAGGGAGAAGAAGGAACCCTTCGCCGGGCTCTCGGGCCCCCAGATCGTCGACAAGGCCATGAAGGCGACATCCGGCGCCAGTTCGCTCCGGCTCAAAGGCATCGGCCCGGACGACGAGGGCGGCAGCGGGACCTTGGACATCGCCCTCAACACCAAGGGCGAGTGCGTGGGCACGATCGGCGTGGCCGGGGGCTCGGCCGACGTGATCGCCACCCGCACGACGGTCTACACGCGGTTCGACGCGGCGTCGCTGCGCGCCCAGTTGAAGGGCGAGCCGCAGGCCGACATCGACGCCGCGGTGGACATGATGGCGAACCGCTGGACGAAGGCGAAGGCCACGAACAGCGAGATGAAGGACCTCTCCGGCTTCTGCGACCTCGACTCGCTCCTCGCCGAGTTCAAGGACACCGACTCGGTCGCCCGCAAGGGCAAGCTGACCACCGTCGACGGCAAGCGGGCGATCACTCTGCACGAGAGCGACGGCAAGGACCGCGCCACTCTGTACGTCGCCGCCGAGGGCAAGCCGTACCTGCTGAAGGCCGTGAACGAGTCCCCGAAGAAGCAGGACCAGCCGGAGGAACTGGTCCTCACCGACTACAACAAGCCGGTGAAGACGACCCCGCCCACCGGCGACGTGCTGGACCTCGACGAGCTCGACGAGATGGAAGGCTGACGCGGGGACGGCGACGGCGACGGGGATGACGGCGGGGCGGGGGCGAGGGCGGATGGGCAGGGACGCGGGGCGGATGGGCGAGTGCGGGGCGCCGCGAACGCGCACCGCACCCACCGCCTCACGTCACAACGCGTGCGGTACCCACCGCCTCGCCTCACAACGCGTGCCGCACCCACACATTCGGCTCCACGTACACCACGTACCCGCGCCCCGGTTCGCAGTGCACCGGCACCAGCGCCCCCGGCACCTCGACGAGCCCCTCCTCGTCGAACGGCAGCCCGGTCCACTCCCGCCACTGCCCCACGGTGCCCGACACCGTCATCGACACCGGCGCCACCTTCTCGATGACACCGCCCGCGCGGACATGGACGCGCAGCCACGGGTCGTGCGGCAGCCCGTCGTCCCGGGTGCGCCGCGCGTACTCCTCGACGGGCGTGGCCGGTTCCAGGTGCTTGGCGCTCGGCCGCACCGGTGCGACGACCTCACCGAAGCCGCGCCCGCGCGCGTTCTCCCGCAGGGCCGCGAGCACCTGGCCGGACACGCCGTGCCCCTGCGCGTCCGGGGCGACCGTGATCTCGATGGCGCTGACGGTGTCCGCCTCCCGGCCTCGCTTGAGGTCCGAGAACGCCCACAGCATGACCTGGTCCCAGCCGCCGTCCGGCAACTCCCCGCGCCCCTCGGCCCGCAGCGCGAACGGCACGCTGAACGCCCGTGCCACCACCCGCCCCTCGGCGTCCGTGGCGACCAGGACATGCTCCGGCCACTCCACGGGGATCCGCGCCGTCAGCGACCAGGCGACGGCGTCGTACTCCACGAACTCGGCCCAGGTGTCCGCCATGGCCCACATGGGCTCGGCGAGTTCGGGCCGCTCGGCAAGGGAAGTGATCTTCAGGTCCACGCCTGGCACGCTAGCCGCACGGTCGCGGTACGGGTACCGATTTACGCGGCGGCCGAGCCGAACGCGGAACCCCCCGCGCCCCACCGCACGCGAACCCGCCCCGCCACGTCACCGCGCCCGGAACCGCCCCGGCGCCTCCGTCGGCCCTCCACCCGCCGGCAACTTCTCCTGCGGGCAACGCTCGAGCACCCGCCGCATCGCGTCCCGCTCGGCGCCGGTCACCCACAGCCCGTACTTCTTCTTCACGGCGACCTGCCGCGCCACATACGCGCACCGATACGACTTGTTCGCGGGCAGCCACGTAGCCGTATCCCCATCACCCTTGCCGCGGTTGGGTCCCGCGTCGACGGCGAGGAGGTTCAACGGATCGTTGGCCAGGGCGATCCGCTTGCTCGCACTCCAGCCCCCCGCGCCCTTCTGCCAGGCGTCGGAGAGCGCGACGACATGGTCGATGTCCACACGGCTGCGCCCGCGCGTGAACGTCACGTCCTTGCCGGTGTACGGATCGGGCGCGAGGGTGCCCGACACCACCGTGCAGTCACCGCCCCGGAACCTCACCCCGTCCAGGTCCCGCTTGAGTATGTCGTCGCGCGTCCCGCACCCGTTCGAGTCGATGTCGGCCCAGGGACTGCCGAACCGCGCCCGCTCGTAACCGGTCTTGGGCGCCCGCCCCTTGACGGCAAGCGAGTCCACGGCGTCAAGCGCGGGCCCACCCCGAGCCCCGGACCCCGCGGCTCCGCCCCCACCGTCCTTGTCACTGCCCCCCTTACAGGCGGACAGCCCACCCCCCAGCACGACCAACGCCACCACCGCACCGACGCCGACCCGCCGCCGCCTCGCCCCGCCGCACGCCACGGTGCCCCCGAACCTCAAAGTCACTCCCTCACTGGACCGGCCCCACGGTAGACGAACCCACTCCAGGAATATCCGGAGCCCCACTCCACTTGACCGTGTCGCGCACAGCGCAGAGAAGTCGCGCGCAGAGCAGACAACACAGCTCGCACAACACGGAACACGACCCAGGGGTGGGACACATGAGATCCAAGAGTTCACGACGACGTACGGGTGCCGCGATGCTGGCCGCGGCCACGCTGGCCGCGATACCGGTCGTCGGCACGCAAGGGCTGACCGGCCCTTCCGGCGCCGTGGCGGCCGCAAACAACAGCCCCGGGCACAACAGTCCCACCCACAACACCACCCCCTGGCAAGGCGCCTGGGCCGCCTCCCCGCAGGCGCCGACCGAGGTCTTCTCTCCCAACTGGTCCCACCAGGGCTTCGCCCGGCACACGTTGCGGCAGGTCGTGCGGGTCAGTGCCGGTGGTACCGATGCCCGTATCGAGTTGTCCAACCGGTACGGCAAGACCCCGCTGCGGATCGCCGGGGCGTCCATCGCCCGCACGGATGTCCGTGACGGTGCCGACGTGGTCAAGAGTGCCGCCGTCGAGGCCGGTTCCGTGCGGAAGCTGAGGTTCGGTGGGGGCTCGCGGGACGTGACGATTCCGGTGGGTGGGAAGACTTACAGCGACGCCGTGCCCTTCAAGGTCAAGGCGTTCGAGTCGCTCACCGTCACGTTGTATCTGGAGGCGCCGACCGGGCCCACCACGTTCCACATGGTCTCCTCCGCCACCAGCTTCCGCGCGCAGGGCGACCACGTCCTCGACCGTGACGGCGCCGCGTTCGCAGAGAGCAGCGACTCCTGGTACTACCTCACCGGCGTCGAGGTCGCAGGGGGCAAGCCCGTGCGCGCGGGCTCCGTGGTGACCTTCGGGGACTCCATCACCGATGGCGTCGGGTCCGGCGTCGACAAGGGCAACCGCTACCCCGACGAGCTCGCCGAGCGCTTCGCCGCCGCCGGCCGGCCGCGCGGCGTGCTCAACCACGGGATCGCCGGCAACCAGGTCACCAACGACTCCAACTGGGCGGGCGAGAAGGGCGTCGTCCGCTTCAAGAAGGACGTACTGAGCGAGCCGAACGTCGGCACGGTCATCGTCCTCGAAGGCATCAACGACATCGGGGCGAGCGCGGAAGGGTCGCCCGGCGGGCCGACCCCCGAGGTGTCGGCCCGCGAACTCGTCGAGGGCCACCGCTCGTTGATCCGCCAGGCCCACGCCAAGGGCATCAAGGTGGTGGGCGCCACCCTGACGCCCATCAAGGGTTCCTTCTACGACAGCCCGGCCAACGAGGCCAAGCGCGAGGCGGTCAACCACTGGATCCGTACGTCGGGTGCGTACGACGCGGTCGTCGATCTGGACCGCGCCGTCGCCGACCCCGCCGACCGGGACCGCATCGCCCCCGCCTACGACTCCGGCGACGGACTGCACCCCAGCGACGCGGGATACCGCGCGATGGCCGAGGCCGTGGACCTCGACTCGCTGTAGTCCCCGGGTGGTCCGGGTGGTCCGGGTAGTCCGGCTCCCGCGCCGCACCGCACCGCGCGGTTCTACGACCCCAGCACCGTGGTGAGGAACTCCCCCACCCAGCCGAGCAGTTCCCGCCCGACCAACGGCTTGCCGCCGACCTTGGCCGTTTTCGGGCGGGGCACGAGGACCTGGTGCGCGGCCGCCTTGATGACCGTGCCGGGGTAGAGCCGCTTGAGGCGCAGCTCCTGCGATTCGCGCAGGTCGACCGGGGCGAAGCGGATGTTGGTGCCCTGGAGGACGACCTCGCCGACGCCGCACGCGCGGGCCAGCATCCGCAGGCCCGCGACGAGCAGGAGGTTCTCGACCGGCTCGGGCAACTTGCCGTAGCGGTCGGTGAGTTCCTCGCGTACCGCCTTGATGTCCTCCTCCGTGTTGGCGGAGGCGATCGAGCGGTACGCCTGGAGGCGCAGGCGCTCGCCGGGGGCGTAGTCGTGCGGGACGTGCGCGTCCACCGGGAGTTCGATCTTGACCTCCAGCGGCGGCTCCTCCTGCACTCCGCCTTCGAGCGACGCGCGGTAGTCGGCGACGGCCTCGCCCACCATGCGTACGTAGAGGTCGAAGCCGACGCCCGCGATGTGTCCCGACTGCTCGCCACCGAGGAGGTTGCCCGCGCCGCGGATCTCCAGGTCCTTCATCGCCACGTACATGCCCGCGCCCATCTCCGTGTGCTGGGCGATGGTCGCGAGGCGCTCGTGGGCGGTCTCCGTGAGGGGCTTCTCCGGCGGGTAGAGGAAGTACGCGTAGCCGCGCTCGCGGCCCCGTCCGACGCGGCCGCGCAGCTGGTGGAGCTGCGAGAGGCCGAAGTTGTCGCCGCGCTCCACGATGAGCGTGTTGGCGTTGGAGATGTCGATGCCGGACTCGACGATCGTGGTGGAGACCAGGACGTCGAACTTCTTCTCCCAGAAGTCCACGACCACCTGCTCCAGGGACTGCTCCGACATCTGGCCGTGGGCCGTGGCGATGCGGGCCTCGGGGACGATCTCCCTGAGGCGGGCGGCCGCCCGGTCGATCGACTCCACGCGGTTGTGGATGTAGAAGACCTGGCCCTCGCGCAGCAGTTCACGGCGGATGGCCGCGCCGATCTGCTTCTCCTCGTACGGCCCGACGAAGGTCAGGACCGGGTGCCGCTCCTCGGGGGGCGTGGTGATCGTGGACATCTCGCGGATGCCGGTGACGGCCATTTCGAGCGTACGGGGGATGGGCGTCGCCGACATCGTCAGTACGTCGACGTTGGCGCGCAGCTTCTTGAGCTGCTCCTTGTGCTCGACGCCGAACCGCTGCTCCTCGTCGACGATGACCAGGCCCAGGTCCTTGAACCTGGTCTCGGAGGAGAAGAGGCGGTGGGTGCCGATGACGATGTCGACGGCGCCGTCCTTGAGGCCCTCCAGGGTCGCCTTCGACTCGGTGTCGGTCTGGAAGCGGCTCAACGCCCGGACGTTCACCGGGAATTGCGAGTAGCGCTCGGAGAAGGTGCCGAAGTGCTGCTGGACGAGGAGGGTGGTGGGGACGAGGACGGCGACCTGCTTGCCGTCCTGGACCGCCTTGAAGGCCGCGCGGACCGCGATCTCCGTCTTGCCGTAGCCCACGTCGCCGCAGATCAGGCGGTCCATCGGGACCGACTTCTCCATGTCCTCCTTGACCTCGGCGATGGTGGTGAGCTGGTCGGGGGTCTCCACGTAGGGGAAGGCGTCCTCCAGCTCGCGCTGCCAGGGGGTGTCGGGGCCGAAGGTGTGGCCGGGGGCCGCCATCCGGGCCGAGTACAGCTTGATCAGATCCGCGGCGATCTCCTTGACCGCCTTCTTCGCGCGCGCCTTGGTCTTCGTCCAGTCGGCGCCGCCGAGGCGGTGCAGCGTGGGGGCCTCGCCGCCCACGTACTTGGTGATCTGCTCGAGCTGGTCGGTGGGGTTGTAGAGGCGGTCGCCGGGCTGGCCGCGCTTGGCGGGGGCGTACTCCACGACGAGGTACTCGCGGGTCGCGCCCTGGACCGTGCGCTGCACCATCTCGATGTAGCGGCCGACGCCGTGCTGCTCGTGGACGATGTAGTCGCCCGGTTCGAGGGTGAGCGGGTCGATGGTCTTGCGGCGGCGGGCGGGCATGCGCTGCCCGTCCTTGCCGGCGGCCTTCTGGCCGGTCAGGTCGGTCTCGGTGAGGACGGCGAGACGCAGGGCCGGGTCCACGAAGCCGTAGTCGATCGAGCCGCAGGCCACGTGCACGACGGACGGGGTGAGGGTGGTGAGGTCCGCGTCCAGGCGGGCCGCGATGCCTTCGCCGCCGAGCACCTCGGCGGTGCGGGCTGCGGGGCCGTGGCCCTCGGTGACGTACACCGTGCGCCAGCCGTCGGCGAGCCAGCCCTTGGTGTCGGCGAGGGCCTTCGCGGTGTCCCCGCGGTAGGTCTCCGGGGCGTGCATGCCGAGCTTGAGGGTGTCGGCGTCCGCGAGGTCCTGCGGATCGGGCGTCTCGTCGGCGGCGAACGGGCTCACCGACCACCACATCATGCCCAGCTCGCGGGCGCGGTCACGGACGTCCGCGATGCCCCACAGCGATGCCGCGCCCACGTCGATCGGGGCCTCCCCGCCACCGGCCGTCGCGGCCCAGCTGGCCTGCAGGAACTCCTGGCTCGTCGCCACCAGGTCCGCCGCGCGCGTACGCACCCGCTCCGGGTCGCAGACCAGGGCCATCGACCCCGCCGGGAGTACGTCGAGCAGCAGCTCCATGTCGTCCACCAGGACCGGGGCCAGGGACTCCATGCCCTCGACCGCGATGCCCTCGGCGATCTTGCCGAGCAGCTCGCCCAGCTCCGGGTGCTGCTCGGCGAGCGCCGCGGCGCGGCCCCGCACCTCCTCGGTGAGGAGCAGCTCGCGGCACGGCGGCGCCCACAGGCCGTGCTCGGCGATCTCCAGGGAGCGCTGGTCGGCGACCTTGAAGTAACGGATCTCCTCGACGTCGTCGCCCCAGAACTCCACCCGCAAGGGGTGCTCCTCGGTGGGCGGGAAGACGTCCAGGATGCCGCCGCGTACGGCGAACTCGCCGCGCTTCTCGACCAGTTCCACGCGCGCGTACGCCGCCGCCGCCAGGGCCTCGACCGTCTCGTTCAGGTCGGCCGACTCGCCCGTGCGCAGGGCCACGGGCTCCAGGTCGCCGAGGCCCTTGACCTGCGGCTGCAGCACTGAGCGCACCGGTGCCACGACCACCGAGACCGGGCCCGTCTCGGGGTCGTCGGCGCGCGGGTGCGCCAGGCGGCGAAGGACCGCGAGGCGGCGGCCGACGGTGTCCGAGCGCGGGGAGAGCCGCTCGTGCGGCAGCGTCTCCCACGACGGGTACTCCACGACTCCCTCGGGCGGCAGCACCGTCCGCAGCGCGGCGGCCAAGTCCTCCGCCTCGCGGCCCGTGGCCGTCACCGCGAGCACGGTGCGGCGCGCCTCGCGGGCGAGGGCCGCCACGGCGAAGGGGCGGGCGGCCGGGGGGCCGACGAGGTCGATGTGGTGCCGGTTGCCGTCGGCCGCGGCCTTCACCGCTTCGGTGAGGGCCGCGTCCTTGACGACGGCGTCCAGCAGTCCGTGCAGGCTCATGAAGGGCATCCAGTCCGGGGCAGAGAACGATGCGGACAACGCGAACAGCCCGGCACGTCGCACGGGCCGGGGGCCTCCCAGGGTACGTCGCCTCGGGGGCGATCACCTTTCCGAATCTGGTGCGGGTGGGCCCTCGCGGGGTGCGCCCCAACCCCGCTCCTTCCCGTAACCAGGGGGCTGCCGCCCCCTGGACCCCCGCTGTCGGCCTGAACGGCCTCGTCCTCAAACTCCCCCAAGCTCTTAAAGAGCAGGGGGGACCCCCTCGACGGGCTAAATAGGGCCGGGGTCAGGGGAACATTCCCCTGGCCCCGGCCCTCCCCCGTTCCCCCGTCCGGTGAGGACTATTCCGTGGCGATCGCGTTCAGTACGTTCATCCGGCCCGCCCTGAAGGCAGGGACAAGGGCTGCGAACAGGCCCACGAAGGCCGAGCCTATGAAGACCGTGATGATCGTCGGCCAGGGGATTTCCAGGACCTTCAGGCCTTCCAGGGCCAGGAGCTTCTGGGCTGTGGCGCCCCAGCCCATTCCGAGGCCGAGGCCGAGGAGGGCGCCGAAGAGGGCGATGACCACGGACTCCATGCGGATCATGCGGCGGAGCTGGCGGCGGGAGAGGCCGATGGCTCGCATCAGGCCGATCTCGCGGGTGCGCTCGACCACCGAGAGGGCCAGGGTGTTCACGACGCCCAGGATGGCGACGATGATCGCGAGACCAAGGAGGCCGTAGACCATGTTCAGCATCTGGCCGACCTGGTCCTTCAGGTCCTGCTTGAAGTCGGTCTGGTCCTGGACCTTGTACTGGGGGTAGGGCTTCAGGGTGTCCTTGAGGGCCTTGTACGCCTCGTCCTGCTTGCCGTCGACCGCCTTGGCGAAGGCGATCTCGCTCTGCGGCATGCGGTTGGCGGGCACATAGTCCTCGACCGTGGCGATGTTCACGTACATCGCGCCCTTGTCGAGCGACCCCTCGTCCGAGGTGATCGCGGCGAGCTTGAGCTCGGCGGTGCGGCCCTTGTCGAAGTCGACCTTGAGCTTGTCGCCGACCTTCAGGTGGTGCTTCTTCGCGTACTCCTCGCCGACCGACATCGCGTTCTTGCCGTAGGCGGCGGACTGCTCACCGGCGATGGTGTCGCGGCGCAGGTCCTTCGCGTACGTCGGGTCGGCGGCGCTGAGGCTCGTGTCCTTGGTGGTCTTGCCGTCCGGCAGGGTGATGTCGGCGTCGATCTCCTTGTTGCGGGTGAAGTGCGAGATGTACGGAGTCTTCTCCAGCTCCTTCTCGGCCTTGACTGTGATGCTCTGCTGGCCGCCCTGGATGATGAAGTCCGCGCCCACCGACTTGTCGAGCTCGTCCGTCGCCGAGGCGACCATCGAGGAGCCGACCACGGAGAGGCAGGCCACCAGCGCGAGGCCGATCATCAGGGCCGCGCCGGTGGCACCCGTGCGGCGCGGGTTGCGCAGCGCGTTGCGCTCGGCCATGCGGCCCACCGGGCCGAACCACCGCAGCAGCACGGCGCTGATCACGCGGACCACGAAGGACGCGAGGACCGGGCCGATGACCACGAAGCCGATGAGGGTCAGGACGACGCCGCCGCCCAGGAACAGCGAGCCCTCGCTCGCCTTGTCCGCCTGTCCCGCGGTGTAGAGCCCGAAGGCTCCGGCGCCGGTGAGCAGGAGGCCGAGCGCGGCGCGCACCAGGCCCGCCTTGCCGTCGGCCGGGGTGCCCGCGTCCCGCAGGGCCGCCATCGGGGAGACCTTGCCGGCCCGGCGCGCCGGGAGATACGCGGCGAGGACGGTGACGATGATGCCGAGGGCCATGCCCACCACCGGGGTCGTCCAGGCGATGGTGAGGTCCTTGGTGGACAGCTCCATGCCCATGCCGGACATCAGCTTCATCAGGCCGATGGCGAGGCCGATGCCCGCGCCGACGCCGAGGACCGAGCCGACGACGCCCAGGAGCAGCGCCTCGACCAGGACCGAGCGGTTGACCTGCTTGCGGCTGGAGCCGATGGCCCGCATCAGGCCGATCTCGCGGGTGCGCTGGGCGACCAGCATCGAGAAGGTGTTGATGATCAGGAAGATGCCGACGAGGAAGGCGATTCCGGCGAAGCCGAGCATCGCGTACTTCATGACGTCCAGGAAGCCGCCGACGGACTCGCGGCTCTCGTCCGCGGTCTCTTCCTGCGTCTTGACCTTGTACGCGGAGGCGTCGGCGGCCAGGGTCTTGGTGACGTTCTGCTTGAGCTGGGTGTCGCTCACGCCGCTCGCGGCGGTGACGCTGAGGTGGGTGAACCGGCCGGTGGCGCCGAGCAGTTCACGCTGGGCGGTCGGGGTGTCGAAGTAGAAGACGGCCGCGCCGGGGTTGGTCACCTTGAAGGTGGCTATGCCGGAGATCTTCGCCTTGAAGTCACCGGCGGCCGTGATGGTGCGCAGCTCTTCGCCGAGCTTGAGGTCGTGCTTGTCGGCGGTGTCGGCGTCGACCATCACCTGGGTGGGACCGCGCGGGGCGTGCCCGGAGGTGATCTCCATGGAACGCAGGTCGTTCTTCGTCCAGTTGCCCGCGAGGGTGGGGGCGCCGCTGGCGGGGCCCATGTTCTTGTTCTTGGAGTCGGCGACCGTGACGCTGTCGCTGGTGATGGCGCCCTCGACGGACTTCACGCCGTCGGCCTTCTTCACCTGGGCGACCGCGGAGGCGGGCAGCGACTCGGGCTTGCCCGTCTTCGGACCCTCGTCCCCGGCGTCTCCGGCGTCCTTCGGCTTGACCGTGACGTCGGAGGCCGTGGCCGCGAAGAGCTTGTCGAAGGTGGTGGACATCGTGTCCGAGAAGACGAGCGTGCCGCACACGAAGGCCACCGAGAGGACCACGGCGACCGCGGAGAGCGCCATGCGTCCCTTGTGCGCGAGGAAGTTGCGCATCGAGGTCTTGAGGACGGTCATGACGTGCGCCCCCGGGCGTCGAAGTGCTTCATGCGGTCCAGGACCTGGTCCGCGGTGGGGTTGTACATCTCGTCGACGATGCGGCCGTCGGCGAGATACAGCACCCGGTCCGCGTACGAGGCCGCCACCGGGTCGTGGGTGACCATCACGATGGTCTGGCCGAGCTCGGTCACCGACCTGCGCAGGAAGCCGAGGACCTCGGCGCCGGCGCGGGAGTCCAGGTTTCCGGTCGGCTCGTCGCCGAAGATGATCTCGGGGCGGGACGCCAGGGCGCGGGCCACGGCGACGCGCTGCTGCTGACCGCCGGACAGCTCGGTCGGCCGGTGCTTGAGGCGGCCTGCGAGGCCGACGGTCTCCACGACCTGGTCCAGCCAGCCGCGGTCCGGCTTGCGGCCCGCGATGTCCATCGGGAGCGTGATGTTCTCGAGGGCGTTCAGCGTCGGCAGGAGGTTGAACGCCTGGAAGATGAAGCCGACGCGGTCCCGGCGGAGCTGGGTGAGCTTCTTGTCCTTCAGGCCGGTGATCTCGGTCTCGTCCAGATAGATCTGGCCCGAGGAGACCGTGTCGAGGCCCGCGAGGCAGTGCATCAGCGTGGACTTGCCGGACCCGGACGGGCCCATGATCGCGGTGAACTGCCCGCGGGCGATGTCCACGTCGATGTGGTCGAGGGCGACCACTCGGGTCTCGCCGCTGCCGTAGGCCTTGACGACCTGGCGTGCCCGAGCCGCCACGGCCGTACGCCCTCCAGTACCCCCGTGCCTGGGAGTGGTCACAGCCGTTGTCACGGTAAGTCTCCTATGTGGGTGATGAGATGAGCCCGGTGTCAGTGCGGGGATGAGCCCCGTCACAAGCCGCTCGCTCACGCTGATCAGTCTGGTCCGCGGGGGGTGTCCGGCGCCCTGGTGCAGAGCGCAGTCTTTTGCTGGGGAAAACCCCACCCCCGAAGCTGAGGTTCGTCTCAGTGCTCTGGCCGATGTCCCGGTCGGCGTCCCGCTCGGTGCCCCGGCCCCCGCGGCATAAAGCAAATCTAAGGACCAGGTCAGGCGCTCTCGTCCTCCGTCGGTACCAACGTCTCCCTGTCCGTAGTACGGAGGTTCCCCTAGGGGTTCTCCACCCAGCGGTGGAGCCGTTGTCAGGGTCGCTCCACCCACCCGCCGACCGAGATCCCGTCCTACCAGCCGACAGCCCCTCCACCCTCCCCTGATCCGCCCACCCGGTGAGAAGGTGACCCGAGGCAATAGATGCAGGGGGAAGGAATCTCGGGATGCCGAGTACAGACAAGCGCGGCCCCGTAGTCGCCGCGCTCATGCTCGTCATGGCGCTCGCCGCCCTGGACGCCACCATCGTCTCCACGGCAGTGCCGCAGATCGTCGGCACGCTCGGCGGCTTCTCCGTCTTCTCCTGGCTGTTCTCCGGCTATCTGCTCGCCGCGACGGTCACCCTGCCCGTGTACGGCAAGCTCTCCGACACCTTCGGCCGCAAGCCCGTCCTGATCGCCGGCAGCATCCTGTTCCTGCTCGGCTCGGTGCTGTGCGCGCTCGCGTGGAACATGGGCGCGCTCATCGCCTTCCGCGTCGTACAGGGCCTGGGCGGCGGCGCGCTGCAGGGCACCGTCCAGACCCTCGCCGCCGACCTGTACCCGCTCAAGGAGCGCCCGAAGATACAGGCCAAGCTGTCCACGGTGTGGGCCACTTCGGCGGTCGCGGGCCCCGTGGTCGGCGGGCTCATCACCGCGTACACGGACTGGCGCTGGATCTTCCTCATCAACCTGCCGATCGGCGCGGTCGCGCTCTGGCTGATCGTGCGCCACCTGCACGAGCCCGCCCGTACGACCGCGGCGACCGGGCCGCGTACCGACGTGTGGAAACGTATCGACTGGCCCGGAGCGCTCGCCGTCTTCGCCGCCGGGGGCGTCCTGCTGACCGCGCTCGTGCAGGGCGGGGTCGCCTGGGGGTGGCTGTCGGCGCCGTCGCTCGCGCTGTTCGCCGCGGGGCTGCTGTGCGTCGCCGCGGTCGTCGTCATCGAGCGGCGCGCGGCCGACCCCGTCATACCCGGCTGGGTGTGGCGGCGGCGCCCCATCGCCGCCGTGAACCTGGCGCTCGGCTCGCTCGGCCTGGTGATGGTGGCGCCCACGGTCTTCCTGCCGACGTACGCCCAGTCGGTGCTCCAACTCGCGCCCATAGCGGCCGGTTTCGTGCTCTCCGTGATGACCCTCAGCTGGCCGGTGTCGGCGGCGCTCAGCCAGCACGTGTACCGGCGCATCGGCTTCCGCAACACGGCGATGCTCGGCATCGGCGCCGCCGCCTGCGTCCTGTTCACCTTCCCCCTGCTGCCCTACCCCGGCTCGGCCTGGCAGCCCGCCCTGCTCATGCTGCTGCTCGGCGCGGCGCTCGGGCTCTTCCAGCTCCCGCTGATCGTCGGCGTCCAGTCGACCGTGGGCTGGGCGGAGCGCGGCACGACGACCGCGTCCGTCCTGTTCTGCCGCCAGATCGGCCAGACCGTCGGCGCCGCGCTGTTCGGGGCGGTCGCCAACGGGGTGCTCAGCGCGAAGCTGGGCGGCGCGGGCTCCCTCGACTCGGTGGCCAAGGCCCTGGACGACCCGGACTCGGTGGCGGACGCGGACCGGCTGCGGCGCGCGGTGGACGCGGCCGTCGACGCCGTGTACGTCGGGGCGGCGTGCGCGGCGGTGGTGTGCCTGCTGGTGCTGCTGTTCGTGGCGCCGAGGCGGTTCCCCGTGATCCAGGACGACGACCAGGAAGACGAAACGCCCCAACCACAACCCCAACCGCAGCCCCAAAAGCCACAGTTGACGCATACGCCACTACCGGAATCCCATACCGACTGACCAGTACGGCGAAAACCCCGCGCCATCCCCCTACCTGCCAGTAGCGTTCTCGGCCACCCACTCCCTCGCGGTCCGCACCGGACCGAAGCCGCGCTTGGAGAGGAGAACCGGGATGACCCACCCTCCGCACGACTCGTCCCCGTCGTACGCCACCTACCCCTGGCAGCCCGTCACCCCACCCCCGACACCCCCACCCGCACCACGTGCGACACCCCGCCACCCCGCCCTCGGCCACCACCGCGACCTGCGCGTCCTGCGCACCGCCTACCGCCGCCAGCGCCGCGTCGCCACGCTCACCGCGCTCGGCTACTTCACGCTCTTCCTGCTCCTGTCCGCCTGCGCGCCGTCGCTCATGAACGGCACGGTCTCCGGCGGCCTGACGACGGGCCTGCTGCTCGGTCTCGTACAACTGCCGGTGATGTGCGTCGCGATAGCGCTGTACGAGTTCACGGCGCGCCGACGTCTGGACCAACTGGCCGCTCGGCTGCGCAAGTTGGCCGAACTGGAGGCGGGCCGTGGATGACGCCGCACAGAACATGTCCCTGGTCGCCTTCACGGCCGTCGTCACCCTGACGCTGCTGCTGTGCGTGATGACAGGGCCGGACCGCGACGGGCTGGGCGAGTTCTACACCGGGTACGGCGGCCTCACGCCGATGCGCAACGGCCTGGCCATCGCCGGCGACTACATCTCCGCCGCGTCCGTGCTCGGCACCACGGGCATCATCGCGCTGCTCGGCTACGACGGCGTGGTCCTGGCCCTGAGTACGTCGCTCTCTCTGATGCTCCTGATGTTCCTGCTGGCCGAACCGCTGCGCAACGCGGGCCGGTTCACCATGGGCGACGTGCTGGCCCGCCGGATGCCGGGGCGGGCGGTGCGCATCACCGCGTGCGCGGCCACGCTCGCCGCGCTGCTCCCGCTGATGCTCGTCCAACTGGCGGGCGCGGGCGATCTGCTGGCCTTCATACTGGGCTTCTCCAGCCCCGGCCTGAAGACCGGCTGCGTGATCGCGCTCGGCGCGCTGATGATCAGCTACGCGGCGATCGGCGGCATGAAGGGCACCGCCCTCATCCAGATCCTCAAGATCGTGATCCTGCTGGGCTCCGGCACGGTCGTCGCCGCGCTCATCCTGCGCCGCTTCGACTGGGACCCGGGCGCGCTCCTGCTCGCCGCGCAGCGCGGCAGCGAACTCGGCCCCGCCTACCTCCAGTCGGGCCTCCAGTTCGACGGCGGTGCGGCCCCCCGCCTCGACATGATCAGCTCCGAGCTCACGGTCGTCCTCGGCGGGGCGTGTCTGCCGCACATCACGATGCGCATGTACACCGCGCGCAGCGCGCCGGAGATAAGACGCTCCCTGTCGTGGGCGGTCTCCGCCGTCGCGCTCTTCGTCGTCATCATCACCGTCATCGGGTTCGGTACGACGGCGATGCTCGGGCGGGCCGCGGTCGCCGGGCACGATCCGCAGGGCAACACGGCGTATCTGCTGGGCTCGCGGGCGGTGTTCGGGGCGGACGCGTCCACGGCCGAGACCCTGCTGTTCACGACCGTCGCCACCGCCATCTTCCTGACGCTGCTCGCGTCCGTGGCCGGAATGATCCTCGCCTGCGCCAACTCCCTCGCGCACGACGTGTTCGCGGCCTGCCGCCGCGATCTCGCGCCCCGCAAGGAGATGACGCTCGCGCGCGGCTCGGCCCTTGCCATCGGCGCCCTCGCCATCACCCTCGCCGTCCTCATCCAGGACCGCAGCCTGCAACCGCTGGTGACGCTGTCGTTCTGCCTGGGCGCGTCCGTGCTCGCGCCCGCGCTCATCTATACGTTGTTCTGGCGCCGCTTCACCCGGGCGGGGCTGCTGTGGACGCTCATCGGCGGCACGGTCGGCTGCGCCCTGCTGATGACGGGGACGAACCTGGTCTCCGGCTCGCCCAACGCCGCGTTCCCCGACCACGACTTCAACTGGTTCCCCTTCACCACGACCGGCCTCGCCTCCATCCCCCTGGGCTTCCTCCTGGGCTGGCTCGGCACGGTCGGCTCGCGCCGGGCGGTGCAGCGGGAGCAGCGGGGTCGGTACGAGGCGGTGGAGCCGTTCATTCTCGCGGGGGCCCGCGGGACGCGCGGGGCGCGTGAACCGTGAGTGGTGGGCGCGCGTCGCGTCCACCCGCCCGCGGGTGCGTTCTTCTCCGCCGCTACGCGGCGGATGCCTCCCACCCGCCCACTCGTTGCTGGAACCGTGGGGTGCACGCGGGTCGGTCTGCTTGAACGGCAGCCATGACGCACAGGGTCACGGGTGGGCGGGTGGGAGCAATCCGCCGCGCAGCGGCGGGACTGAGGCAACCGGGCCGCAGCCCGGGACGAGACCGTCAGGACCCTCCGCCGGACGCAGGGCCGGGCACGGTGCCGGGGCCCTCCCCGTCAGGCCCCCGGCCGGTCAACGCGGCCAGGCTGCTCCGCACATGGTCCATGTGCGCCCGGACCTCGTCCCACCGCTCCCCGTGCTCCCGCAGGATCCGCTCCGTCTCACGCCCCACCCGCTCCTCCCGCATGCGCGCCCGCGCGAGGATGTCGGCGGCGCGCGCCTGCGCGTCCTCCTGGCCGTGCCGCGCGGCCTCCTGGGTCTGGGAGTGGGCGCGCTCGGCCTCGGCGAGGCGGGCCTCGGCGGCCTCGACCAGGGACGCCTCGTGCGCCTCGGCCTCGGCCTCGCGCTCGGCGATCTCCCGCTCGGCGGCCTCCCAGCGCTCGGTGTGGTCCTTCTCCAGCTCGGCGAGGAGCCCGCTGGTCCGCTGCCGCATCTCGCGCAGCGCGGCCAGCGCCTCGCCGCGCCACTCCTTGACGTCCGTGCGCGCGGCGACCCGCGCCTCGTCCGCGGTGGCGCGGTCCGCGAGCAGCCGCTGCCGCGCCCGCTCCTCCGCCTCGCCGCACACGCTCTCGGCGTACGCCGTCGCGGAGTCCCGCGCCGCGGCCGCCGAGGCCTCGGCGCTCTCCTCGGTCCGGCGCACGGCGGCCGCGGCCTCCTCGCGCACGGCCGCGACCTCTTCCTCGGTCAGCGCGAGCAGGTACTGCGCGCGTTGCCCGAGCCTCTCGTACGTCTGCGGAGCGAGCCGCGCGACGGCCTCGCGCATCCGGTCGGCCTCGACGCCCATGTCCCGCGCGAGGACCGTGAGGCGGGCGGCCCGCTCCCAGGCCGCGTCGCGGTCTCTGGAGAGCGCGTCCGCGTACGCGTCCACCTGCCCGGGACGGTAACCGCGCCCGCGCACGGCGACGAAGCCATGAGGTGACACCGACACACCGCTGCCGCTCATCCTTGATCCCCTCTTTCGCCCACACAGACTCTCGCCGTCGCGCCGACCGCGTACAACGCGATTGGCGCACATCTTGATGGATCAAGCGGAAGTGGTCATAACGCGACACTCCGCCCAAGCCATCCGCTCAAGGATGCGTCAATTAATGGCAGAAGTCGGAATCGTGTTGTCGTTCCGGCGTACGTCGAAGGCCTGATCGGGCCCCGCGGGGCCGACCGCGCACACATGGCGGCGGCCGCGTACGCGAGCGCACACGACGGAGGCGCCCGACCCGTCACCCGGGTCGGGCGCCTCGCAGGGCCAGGCTGTTCGGTGCTACAGCAGTCCGTCCCACATCTGCTCGAGCAGCACCGACCACCAGCTCTCCGGCGACGCGAGCGCGGCCGGGTCGAGCGCGGCGAGCTGCGTCTGGAAGTCGACGGTCCAGCGGCCCGCCTGCTCCTGGTTGAGCCCGTAGCGAAGGCGCCACATGCGGCCGAGCAGGCCCAGGCAGCGGGCGAACTCGAGCAGGCCCGTGTTCACGAACTGCGGCGGCACGGGGGCGCCGCCGGGTCCTGCCTCGACGGGGACGGCGACGATGTTCGCCGTGCCGTACTGGACACAGATCGCGCGCCCGAAGTCGCTGCCCATGACGAGGTACGAACCGGCGTCCGACGCGGGCTGCACGCCCCGCTCCTGGGCCATCTCCGCGAGCGTCGGCACCGGCCGCCCCGGCTGGGCCTGCGCCCAGAAGAACGGGCCGAAGTCGACGGGCAGACCCGCGACGACAAGCGTGTGTGCCACCACGTCCGGCACGCCCTGACGGGACACCGCACGCTGGTCGAACCGGAACACACCGGGGCCGAACGCCCCCGCGAGTTCCTGCGCCACGCCCTCCGGCGGAAGCGCGGGCGCGGGCGGCACCTGCTGCATCGGCGCGCGCACCGGCGCGAGGCGCGCGGGGCCGTCCGCGACCTGGTGCAGCTCGCCCTGGTGCGCGAGCAGTTGCTGCATGCCCTGCTGCCGCGAGGCGTGATCCTTGCCGTACGGCGCGATCGAGGCGATGCGCGCCTGCGGCCAGGTCTCCCGGATCATCCGCGCGCAGTACGCGCCCGGCAGATCACAGGACTCCAGCTCGGTGTGCAGCTCAAGGACCTGGTCCGGCGGGATGTTCATGCCGCGCAGCTCATGGAAGATCTGCCACTCCGGGTGCGGCGTACCCGGCGCGGACCGCCGGATGAGCTGCTGCTCGGAGCCGTCGGGCGCGCGGTAGCGCAACACGGCCTGGTAGCCGGGGCCGACGGTGGGCTGGCCGGTGGGGTGCGGGTAGCCGTACGGCTGGCCGGGGGCGGGGGCCATGCCCGGGGCCGGTGCCATGCCTGGGCCGGGGGGCGGTGCCATGCCTGGGCCGGGGCCCATGCCGGGGGCCGCGCCCTGGGCGGGCGGGGGCATGCCGGGGGCGCCCGGGGTTCCGGGTGCGCCGGGTGCACCCGGAGGCATGGGTGCGCCGGGGCCGCCGACGGCCGGGCCCGCGAGCATGGTGGCGGCGTGGTGGACGTTGCCGCCCGGGGCGCCGGGGGCACCAGGTGCGCCTGGGGCAGCGGGGGGCTGCGGGGCTCCGGGGGTGCCGGGGGCTCCGGGCGGGCCGGGAGGCTGGGGAGCACCGGGAGCACCCGGGGGCTTCAGGCCGCCGCCGAGGCTCGGGTCCGCCAGCATCGTCGCCGCGTGGTGCACGCCGCCGGGAGGCGTGCCCGGAGCACCGGGAGCGCCAGAAGGCTGCGGGGCGCCAGGAGCACCGGGGGCTCCGGGCGGACCGGGAGGCTGGGGAGCACCCGGGGCACCCGGAGGCTTCAGGCCGCCGCCCAGGCTCGGGTCCGCCAGCATCGTCGCCGCGTGGTGCACGCCGCCGGGAGGCGTGCCCGGAGCACCGGGAGCGCCAGGAGGCTGCGGGGCACCGGGAGCACCGGAAGCTGCGGGCACACCGGGAGCCGCAGGCGCGCCAGGCGCACCCGCCCCGGCCGGAGGAGGCGTCGCGCCCCCGCCGGGAGGCTGCCCCTCGGGGCCGAGCGGCGACATCATCTGCGTCGGCACGTACGCACCCGCGGGCGCGCCGGGAGCGGCCGGCGGAGGCGTGGCCCCCGCGCCGGGCGTGCCCGGGACGCTCGGCGGCGGCGGTGTGGTCGCGCTGCCACCGCGGGGAGCGCCGGGCGGCGGGCCCTGCGCCTTGCTGGTCGCGGCGTCGGCGATGTCCGCGGCACCGGGCGAAACGGCGCCGGACGCGTCAGGGCCCTGCGGATACCCGTACGTGGACGGGGCGCCGGAACCGCCGGGCGGCGGGAACGCGTAGGAGCCGCCGGACGAACCGGCGGGCGGAGGCGTGTTCGGGCCGCCGACCGGACCACCCGAAGTCTGCGGCAGGTCGGACCCGCCCGCGGAGTAGCCGTCGGGCAGCGGAGGCAGCCCGGCACCACCGGCCGAGGAACCGGCGGGCGGCGGCGGGAAGTCGGAGCCACCGGCACCCGAGCCCGCGTACGGCGGCGGCACGTTGGGGCCACCGGCAGCCGAACCGCCAGGCGGCGGAGGCATGTTGGCGCCACCGACCGGACCACCGGCAGGCGGCGGCAGGCCAGGCCCACCCACCGCGGAACCGGCAGGCGGCGGCAGGTTCGGGCCACCCGCAGGGGCACCCGAAGGCGGCGGCATGTTCGGACCGCCCGCCGGAGCACCCGAAGGCGGCGGCAGATCAGGACCGCCCACCGCGGAACCCGCGGGCGGCGGAGGCAGGTTCGGGCCACCGGCGGCGGCACCGGAAGGCGGCGGCAGGTTCGGGCCCGCGCCCGGCGCACCCGCCTGCGGATCGTCGAGGGCGGGCGCGAGGGCCGTCTTCGGGAGCTGGCTGCCGCCCGACATCAGCGCGGTCTTGGCCTCCGGCGACACCGGGGGCAGCACCTCGTCGTCACCTTCGCGGCCGGGGGCCACCAGCGGCGGCGAGAACACGGTCGCGGGCAGCGGCACCGCGACGTCCTCGTCGTCGGCGCCCGTGTTCGTGTCGGTACCGGCCCAGGGCGTCGCGGAAGCGGGCACAGCGGCCCCGCCCGTACCGGCACCGGAGCCGTGCTCGCCACCGGGCGCACCGGCCGAGGGCCACGGCGTACCGCCACCGGGCGCGACGGGCGCCGCGGGCACCGGGGACGCCGACGCCGGTTCGGGTGCGGACGGGGCGGCGGAGGCTGCCGGGGCAAAGGAGTCGGACGGGCCGGGCGGGACCGACGGCCCGGACCCACCGGACGTATCGGGCATACCAGATGCACCAGACGCGGCAGACGCCGCGGAGTTCCGGCGATCCGGAATCCCCAGCTTGTCCGCCGCCTCCTGCAGCCACTCCGGCGGGCTGAGCAGGAACGACGTCTGGTTCAGGTCCATGCGCCGGGGCGCGGCGGGAGCCGGTTCGGGTGCCGCGTCAGGCACGCCGTACTCCTCCTCGTACCGCCGGATCACCTCGCCGACCGGCAGGGCGGGCCACAGCGTGGCCTCGCCGCTGTCGCGGGCGATGACGAGCCGCTGGTGGCCGCCGTCCGAACGGGGACCGCCCTCGCGGTCCTCCGCCCACACGACGAAGCCGAGCTCGAACTCCCGCACCCGCACCTCGCGGTGTCCGGGTCCGGGCACGTCACCGTTGATCCATTCCTCGGCGCGCTCCTGCGCCTGCGCGAAGGTCACCATCGGATCGCTCACTCCCCCACCGGGACGGCGCGCGCGAAGCCGCCGTCCACCATCAGGTTCGCCACCGTCTCCAGCTCGGGCGGATTGCCCGCGAGCCGGGAGAGGAAGGCGTCGAAGTCGTCGCCGCACGGCAGCAGCAGCCGCTGCACACGCTCGGCCGGGGCCCAGGAGGCGTCCACGTCCCGCGCGTCGTCGTACGCGCAGAACCACACCGAGCCGATCCGGTCGCCCTTGACCTTCACGGCGAGCAGACCGCCCTGCACGAAGCCCACCGCCAGGTAGTCCTTGGTGAGGTGGTCGCGCAGGCACTTGTTGACGTACACGATGTCGTTGACGGCGGCCTCGTCGCGGACCGTGAAGAACGGCTGGTCGATGAGGAGGCCGAGCTCCGCGTCGAGGGCCGTGCCGACCGGGGCGCAGCCGCCCGCGACCTTGAGGAAGGAGCGGTAGGCGCCGGGCAGGCGGTAGCCGAGGTCCTCCTCGACGCCCGCGATCTGGCCCTCGGTGACGGCGACCGACGCCTTGGGCAGGGACAGGTGCGCGGGGCGGGTCTCCTGCAGCGGGCGGGTGCCGCGCTTGTTCTGGTCGACGGGCGCGGTCGCGATTCCGCCGTGGTGCCGCAGCAGGGCCTTGACCTCGACGGGGACCAGGTCGAGCCGGCGGCTGTTCGGTACGTGGTGCCAGGTCCAGCCGTGCGGGGTCGCCACGGCGGGGATCGTGTCCCACAGCTCGTGGCCGGTGGCCGCGAGGGCCGCGTTCGCCGAGACGTAGTCCGTGAGGCGCAGCTCGTCCACGCCGAAGCCCTCCGGAGGCTCGGCGATCTCGGCCGCCGCGCGCGCGTACGGCGAGAAGTCCGGGTAGCCGTCGCCGTCCACTCGCACGCCTCTGGGGTGGCGGGCGGCGCGGACCGGATCCGGGAAGTGCACGACCTGCCCGGCATAGGCCGCGTTCGGTGGGGCGGCTTGCTCCCCGAGCCGACCTGTCGTCATGGCGGTTGCCCCCTGCGGCACTGTGTGAGGTTCACGGACAGCGACAGCCTATGCGTAAGGACGACACCGGTCACCGGGCCTCCGATTCCGTGACCACCCGCCACGGGCCCGTCACCGAGAGACGAAACCCAGGCGTGTCGCAGAGCCCCAGCTTCCGCACCGCGCGCCCCATTTGGCAGTCTGTTCCCGCAACGCGGGGGCGTGGCACCAGCGGCTGACACCGCGGGCACGGGGAGGGAAACACCACATGCACACGGCACCAACCGGCATGGCCGGCCCGGCCGGCACACCCGCCACCGGCCACGGAACGACCCACGGAGCAGCCGGCGCAGCCGCTGGCCCGGGGACCGGCCGCACCGCCACAGCCGACCCCGGAGACCCCCGGGTCACCGGCGACCCCCGGGTCGGCTGGAGCAGCACGCCCGCCGACGCCCCCGTCCTGCGCCACCGGCGCGACGGCATCCTGCCCACCGTGGCGGCCGCGCTCTCGGTCCGCGGCACCACCCTGACGGGCACCCCGAGGCGCGGCGAGGATCCCCCGGATCTGCACCCGCTCGTACAGGACTTCCTCGACACCCTCACGAGCGGCCAGCGCGAGCGCTTCACGGGGCGCTGCGCGGAGGCCGTCCTCATCTCCCGGCACCTCGCGACGGCCGACGCGAGCCGTTCCAAACGGGCCTCCCGCAAGCCGATGACCAGCGGCGAGGCCCGCAAGGCCCTCAAGCACGCCAAGCTCACCACCCGCCGCATCCGCGAGGCCGGCGACCCCCTGCACGGCGCCTTCGCCCGCCCGTGCCGCTCGTGCACCGCCCTCACCGCGCACTTCGGCGTCCGCGTCGTCGACCCGACCGCGACCGACGCGTGACGCGGGCCGCCCGCCGCCTGACGACCCCCGGCGCCCCACACGCCGGCCGCCGCCATCCGCACCCGCACCCGCACCACGAGGGCCGAGCCATGCACACCGAGAACTCCACCCGCTTCCCCGTGCCCGTCGACGCCGCCCTGCGCACCGCCGGCTGGGTGCCGGGCCGCTGGGACATCAAGCAGGCCGAGATCTGGGCCGACGTCCTGCGCCGCCACACCTCGCCCGCGGGCCACGAGCACGCCGTGTTCCCGGCCGCCGTGGAGGCCTGGGCGGAGTTCGGCGGGCTGCACATCACGCCGCAGGGGCCCGGCCGCCAGATAGCCCCGGCGACCCTGCACCTCGATCCGATGTACGGGCTCCACCTGGCCCGCACCCTCGGCGACCTGGGGCGCGCGCTCGGCACGGAGGTCTGTCCGCTGGGCGAGGAGACACAGACGCAGGCGCTGCTCGCCATGGACGTGGAGGGCCGGGTCTACAGCCTCGACCACAGCGGCGACTGGTTCCTGGGCCAGCACATCGACCAGGCCCTCACCACGCTGGTCGCGGGCACACAGCCGGTGCGGCTGACGACGGTCTGAGACCCGTGCCCGTACGAGGACCCGTAAGAGGACCCGTACGACGTCGGCCACGCAGGCGTACGGACTCGGCCAACTCCCCTATGAGGAAGATCACTGACCGGCGGCCGCCGGAAGCACCGCCGACACCCTGAAGCCGCCCGCGTCCGTCGGACCGGACACGAAGACCCCGCCGAGGGCCGTCACCCGCTCCTTCATGCCGACCAGGCCGTTGCCCCCGCTGGGCAGGCCCGCGTCGGCGCCGCCCGCCTCCGGGGGCGGGCCGTTCTCGACCTGCATGGCGATCTCGGCGTCGCGGTGCGCGAGCCGGACGTAGGTCTTCGCGCCCGCGGCGTGCTTGTGGACGTTGGTGAGGGCTTCCTGGACGACGCGGTACGCGGTCTCCTCCACGTCGGCCGCGTACTCCCGCGTATCGCCCTCCACGGACAGGTCCACGGCCATGCCCGCGGTCCGCGACTGGTCCACCAGCTCGTCCAGCTCGGCCAGGCAGGGGCCCTCGGCGAGGTCGGGCTCGGCGGGGGGCCGGGCGCGCGAGGCGGCCCGGTCGGCGGCCTCGCCGACGGCGGCCAGCGGCACGGGGACCGGCGCGGGGGCGGGCTTCGGCGGGCTCTCGTCGGCCCGCAGCACGCCCAGCATCTGGCGCAGCTCGGTCAGGGCCTGGCGGCCCATGTCGCCGACCAGGGCGGCGTTCTTCACGGCCTTCTCGGGGTCCTTGCGGGCCACGGCCTGCAGCGCCGCCGCGTGCACGACCATCAGGCTCACGCGGTGCGCGACCACGTCGTGCATGTCGCGGGCGATGCGGGTGCGCTCCTCGCCGCGGGCCCACTCGGCGCGCTCCTCGGCGCGCTCGGCGAGCAGTTGGAGCTCGCGCTCCAGGCTGTCGGCGCGCTCGCGCAGGGACTCCATGAGGCGGCGGCGCTGGCCCACGTACAGACCGAGGAGGACGGGCGGTGCGGTGACGCCGAGCGAGGTGGTGATGGCGATGAACGGTATGAACCCCTCGCCTATCGTCAGGTCGCCGTTGGCCATGTCCTGGTTGGCGCGGACCAGCGCGACGATCAGCGTGCCCGCGAGGGACATGCCGGCGAGGGCGCCGATGATGCGGCGCGGCAGTTCGGAGGCGGCGAGGGTGTAGAGGCCGACGATTGTCATCATGACGCCCATGCGCGCGGGCGTGATCGCGACGGAGATCAGCACGACCGCGATCGGCCAGCGGCGCCGCAGCACGAGGGCGGACCCGGCGAGCACGCCGAAGGCGACACCGACGGCGGGCTGTATCCCCGCGTCGTCCGCGAACTGGACGCCCTCCGTGCCGCACTCGGCCGCGGAGGCCAGCGCGAGGCCTACGTCAAGGACGGCACTGCGCCGCCGCTCCCACCACCACGGCCCGGTCCTGGCCGCGGTTTCACTGTCCCCCGTCGTGGTCATGCCTTCCAGCGTACGGGCGTCGGTGCCCCCGTATCCGGTGAGTTTCCGGCAAGGCGATCCCGGGCAGGGCGGGGGCCGCCGCGCGCCGTCGCAGTCCTCCTGTTCGTCCCCGTATCCGTCCCCGGATCCGTCCCCGTATCCCTCGCGGGATCCGTCGCGTCGGAGGCAGGCCGTACGGCATAGTGTTAGCCGCACGCCGAGCCGGTGATCCGCCGGGGCGGCGCACGGCCTTTCCCGGGTCGTCTAATGGCAGGACAAATGGTTTTGGTCCATTGAATGAGGGTTCGATTCCTTCCCCGGGAGCTGCACGGGCCCCGACCTCCGCGGTCGGGGCCCGCCGTGCGTCCGGGCCGCCGGGGAGGGCTGCCCCCGGGCCATGCGTCCGCCCCACTACGCCCCGGTATCCTGCGGATGTCCACACCCCAAGCATCCGAAGCCGAAGGGCATCCCCGTGAGCGCCAATTGCCCGGCAGCCGTCGTCGTCCTCGCAGCGGGTGAGGGCACCCGTATGAAGTCGGCCACGCCGAAGGTCCTGCACGAGATCTGCGGCCGTTCCCTCGTCGGGCACGTCCTCGCCGCCGCCCGCGAGCTGTCGCCGCAGCGCCTCGTCGCCGTCGTCGGGCACGAGAGCGAGCGCGTCACCGCGCACCTCGCCGCGATCGACCCCGAGGTCCGCACCGCCTACCAGGCCCAGCAGAACGGCACCGGGCACGCCGTCCGCATCGGTCTCGAAGAACTCGGCGGGCCCATCGACGGCACCGTCGTCGTGGTCTGCGGCGACACCCCGCTGCTTACCGGCGCGACGCTGGCCCGGCTCGCGGGCACGCACTCCGCCGACGGCAACGCGGTGACCGTCCTGACCGCCGAGGTGCCCGACGCGACGGGCTACGGCCGCATCGTGCGCGACGGGGCGTCCGGCGCCGTGACGGCGATCGTCGAGCACAAGGACGCCACCGACTCGCAGCGCGCCATCCGTGAGATCAACTCCGGTGTCTTCGCCTTCGACGGGCAGCTCCTCGCGGAGGCGCTCGGCAAGGTCCGCACGGACAACAGCCAGGGCGAGGAGTATCTGACGGACGTCCTCGGCATCCTGCGCGAGGCCGGGCACCGCGTCGGCGCCTGCGTCGCGGACGACCACCGCGAGATCGCCGGCATCAACAACCGCGTCCAACTCGCGGACGCCCGCCGGGTCCTGAACGACCGCCTCCTCACCGAGGCGATGCTCGCGGGCGTCACCGTCGTCGACCCCGCGTCCACCTGGATCGACGCCACGGTCACCGTGGAGCGCGACGCCGTGGTGCACCCCGGCACCCAGCTCCAGGGCGCCACGCACCTGGGCGAGGGCTGCGAAGTCGGCCCGAACACGCGCCTGAAGGACACCACGGTGGGCGCGGGCGCGCGCGTCGACAACACGGTCGCGGACGGCGCCGAGGTCGGGGAGCAGGCGAACGTCGGCCCGTTCGCGTATCTGCGGCCGGGCACCCGGCTCCTCGTGAAGGCCAAGGCCGGTACGTTCGTGGAGATGAAGAACGCCACGATCGGCGCGGGCTCCAAGGTCCCGCACCTGAGCTACGTGGGCGACGCGACGATCGGTGAGATGACCAACATCGGCGCCGCGAGCGTGTTCGTGAACTACGACGGCGAGGCCAAGCACCACACGACGGTGGGCTCGCACTGCAAGACCGGTTCGGACAACATGTTTGTGGCTCCTGTCACGATTGGCGACGGCGCCTACACCGCCGCCGGCTCCGTGATCACCAAGGACGTGCCGGCCGGTTCGCTGGCCGTCGCCCGGGGCCAGCAGCGGAATATCGAGGGCTGGGTGGCCCGCAAGCGCCCGGGAAGCGCCGCCGCGAAGGCCGCGGAGGCCGCGTCCCGCGCCCCCGAGGCCCCTGAAAATCCAGTCGGCGAAAGCTGACCGGAAACAGGTACGCCTGACACCGCGTACCGTGATAGGTGCACGAAACCTGATGGGTGCATGAAATTTTCGGCTGGTTCGCGCGACCTCGCGGCCAGGGAACACGTCCGAGGAGACTGTGCTGTGAGCGGGATCAAGACGACCGGCGAGAAGAAGATGATGTTCTTCTCCGGCCGCGCCCACCCCGAGCTGGCCGAGGAGGTCGCACATCAGCTGGGCATCGGTGTCGTACCGACGAAGGCCTTCGACTTCGCCAACGGCGAGATCTATGTGCGCTATCAGGAGTCGGCGCGCGGCGCGGACTGCTTTTTGATCCAGAGCCACACGGCTCCGATCAATAAGTGGATCATGGAGCAGCTGATCATGATCGACGCCCTGAAGCGGGCCTCCGCGCGGAGCATCACCGTGATCGTGCCCTTCTACGGCTACGCCCGCCAGGACAAGAAGCACCGCGGCCGCGAGCCCATCTCGGCCCGCCTCGTCGCGGACCTCCTGGGTGCCGCGGGCGCCGACCGCATCGTGTCGGTCGACCTGCACACCGACCAGATCGTCGGCTTCTTCGACGGCCCCGTCGACCACCTCTTCGCGCTGCCGATCCTCGCGGACTACGTGGGCGCGAAGGTCGACAAGGACAAGCTGACCGTCGTCTCCCCCGACGCCGGCCGCGTGCGCGTCGCCGACCGCTGGTGCGACCGCCTGGGCGCCCCCCTGGCGATCGTGCACAAGCGCCGCGACAAGGACGTCGCCAACCAGGTCACCGTGCACGAGGTGGTCGGCAACGTCGAGGGCCGCGTCTGTGTCCTCGTCGACGACATGATCGACACCGGTGGCACCATCTGCGCCGCCGCGGACGCCCTGTTCGCGCACGGCGCCGAGGACGTCATCGTGACGGCCACGCACGGCGTGCTCTCCGGCCCGGCCGCCGACCGTCTGAAGAACTCCAAGGTCAGCGAGTTCGTGTTCACCAACACGCTGCCCACGCCGAACGAGCTGGAGCTCGACAAGATCACGGTCCTGTCGATCGCCCCGACCATCGCCAACGCGGTCCGGGAGATCTTCGAGGACGGCTCCGTGACCAGCCTGTTCGAGGAGCAGGGCGGCCCCGCGTAGCCACACGTGCCCGGCATCTCCCGGGCACCACGCAAGATCCTTTTGGGTGCGGCCTCCGCTCCGAGTAGACTGTCGAAGTTGCTCGGCGAGGGAGGCCGCACTCGCGTTTGTAAGAACGCAGTGTGTGGCGGTCCGTTATCGACGCGCTCTTCGTAGCAGGCCAGTCGTGGCCGGGTGACGCACCTTTCACCTTTCTACGAGGAGTGCAACATGTCTGAGGTCAAGCTCAGCGCCGAGACCCGTACCGAGTTCGGCAAGGGCGCCGCCCGCCGCATCCGCCGCGAGGACAAGGTCCCCGGCGTCCTGTACGGCCACGGCACCGACCCGGTCCACATCGCCCTGCCCGGCCACGCCCTGCTCATGGCCCTGCGCACGCCGAACGTCCTGATCTCCCTGGACATCGACGGCAAGACCGAGCTGGCCATCCCGAAGGACGTGCAGCGCGACCCCATGCGTCAGGGCATCCTGAAGCACGTCGACCTGCTCCTCGTGAAGCGCGGCGAGAAGGTCAACGTGGACATCTTCGTCCACACCGAGGGTGAGCTCGCCCCGGGCGCCAACCTCCTGGAGCACGTCCTCAACGCGCTTCCGGTCGAGGCCGAGGCCACCCACATCCCCGAGTCCGTCACGGTCTCCATCGCGGGCCTGGACGCCGGCGCGTCCGTCCTCGCCAAGGACATCCCGCTGCCGGCCGGCACCAAGCTGGCCGTCGACGACGACACCGTCGTCCTGCAGGTCCTGGCCGCGCAGGCCGAGGAGGCCCCGGCCGACGCCGCGGGCGACGAGGCCGCCGAGGCCTGATCCCCTCAGTTCATACCGCAACCGCCGCCCAGGCACTGGGCGGCGGTTGCGCTATGAAGGTGCCATGAAGGAGACACAGAGATGACGACGGACCCCAGCGCCCCCTGGCTGATCGTGGGCCTCGGCAACCCCGGCCCCGGCTACGCCATGAACCGGCACAACGTGGGCTTCATGGTCGCCGATCTGCTCGCCGACCGCATCGGCGGCAGCTTCAAGCGGGCCGCCAAGGCGCAGGCGCACGTCCTGGAGGGCCGTATCGGCCCGATGGGCCCCGGCAGCCGCCGCGTCGTCCTCGCCAAGCCCTCCTCGTACATGAACCTGTCGGGCGGCCCCGTCACCTCGCTGCGCGACTTCTACAAGGTCCCGACGGCGAACATCGTCGCCGTCCACGACGAGCTGGACATCGACCACGGCGTGCTGCGCCTGAAGCTGGGCGGCGGCGACAACGGCCACAACGGCCTGAAGTCGATGACCAAGGCGATGGGCCCCGACTACCACCGGGTCCGCTTCGGCATCGGCCGCCCGCCGGGCCGCATGCAGGTCGCCGACTTCGTACTGAAGGACTTCTCCAGCACCGAGCGCAAGGAGCTCGACTACTTCGTGGACCGCGCCGCGGACGCCGTGGAGTGCCTCGTCACCGAGGGCCTGGAGCGGGCGCAGAGCACGTACAACTCCTGACGTACGGGACACTTGCGGCGTACGGGACGACAACTCTCGCGTACGGGACGTTCGCGCCGTCGGCTGTTGACGGAGCGTGGTGGCCTCCCCAAGGATCGCCGCCATGCCCGCATACGCACTACGGGGCGCGGCAGGGATCGTCGCCGCTCTCATCCTGGCCGCCGGTGTCTGGGCGTCGTGGGACTCGGCGCGATACGTGATGGTCTCCGGCGGAGGGCGGGAACGGGGCACGCTGTCCCTCGCGCGCTGCGGCGACGACACCTGCACCGGCCCGTACGCCCCCGCGTCCGGCGACAAGCCGCGCGACCGTGTCGTCATCGACAAGTCGGTCGCGACCCCCAAGGGCGAGCGCATCCCGGTCGTGGTCAAGCCCGACTCGGACGAGGCCGTCCGCAGCGGCGGTCCGGGCTTCCTGCACGCGTGGCTGCCGCTGGGCGGAGCGCTGCTCCTTGCCGCGGTGGTGGTGGCGGGGGGCCTGCGGCTGAACCGGATGGCAGGGGTACTCGCGCTCGCCGGGGGCGTCCAACTGTCGGCGGCGTTCGCCGCGTTGAGCCTCTGAGGCAGCGGTCTCCAGATGTACGAGGGCCCCCTCACCCGCGCGGGTGAGGGGGCCCTCGTACATCTCAAGGCGTGGCGTCAGCCGGTGTTGCGCAGCCCCGCCGCGACGCCGTTGACCGTGAGCAGCAGCGCCCGCGCGAGGAGCGGGTCGGCCTCCTCGCCCGCGGCCGCCGCGTCCCGCTGCCGCTTGAGCAGCGCGACCTGGAGGTAGGAGATCGGGTCCAGGTAGGCGTCGCGGATCGCGAAGGTCTGCTGGAGCACCGGGTTGGAGCCGAGCAGTTCCTGGCCGCCGGTGATGCGCAGCACCTCGGAGACGGTCAGCGCGTGCTCGGCCTCGATCACCGAGAAGACGTGCTTCAGGTTCTCGGGCACGAGCGTGTCCACGTAGTGCCGGGCGATGCGCAGGTCGGTCTTGGCGAGCGTCATCTCTACGTTGGAGATGAAGTTCTGGAAGAAGTGCCAGTGCTCGTGCATCTCGTCGAGCACTGTGTCCAGGCCGGATTCGCGCAGCGCCTTGAGGCCGGAGCCGACGCCGAACCAGCCGGGCACGATCTGCCGCGACTGGGTCCAGCCGAACACCCACGGGATGGCGCGCAGGCCGTCGAGCGAGACGCCCGAGCCGGGGCGGCGGGATGGCCGGGAGCCCAAGTGCAGGTCGGCGAGCTGGTCGACCGGCGTGGAGGCGAGGAAGTAGGTCGGCAGGTCCGGGTCCTCGACCAGCTCGCGGTACGCGGCGTGCGCGGCGTCGGACACCACGTCCATCGCGGCGTCCCAGCGGGCCAGGGCCTCGTCGGACTGGCGGGGGGACGTGTGCAGGGCGGAGGCCTGGAGGGTCGCGGCGACCGTCAGCTCCAGGTTCTCCCTGGCCAGGGACGGCACCAGGTACTTGTCGGAGATGACCTCGCCCTGCTCGGTCACCTTGATCTCGCCCTCCAGGGTGCCCCAGGGCTGGGCGAGGATCGCGTCGTGCGACGGGCCGCCGCCCCGGCCGACGGTGCCGCCGCGGCCGTGGAAGAGCCGCAGGCGTACGCCGTACCGGTGCGCGACGTCGCGAAGGCGGCGCTGGGCGCGGTGGATCTCCCACTGCGAGGTGGTGATGCCGCCGAACTTGGAGGAGTCGGAGTAGCCGAGCATGACCTCCTGGACGTCCCCGCGCAGCGCGACGAGGCGGCGGTAGGACGGGTCGGCCAGCATCTCGTCGAGGATGACGTCGGCGGCGCGCAGCTCGTCCGTGGTCTCCAGGAGCGGCACGATACCGATCTTCGCCCAGCCCGCGTGCAGGTCGATCAGGCCGGCCTCGCGCGCGAGCACGGACGCGGCGAACACGTCGTCGGCGCCCTGGCACATGGAGATGATGTACGACTCGATGACCTCGGGCCCGAAGACGTCGAGGGCCTTCTTCACCGTCCCGAACACGCCGAGCGTCTTCTCGCCGGCCGCGTCCAGCGGCGCCGGGGACGGCGCGAGGGGGCGGCGCGAGCGCAGCTCCTTGGCGAGCAGCTTCTGCCGGTACTCGCGCGGCATGTCCGCGTACCGCCAGGACTCCTCGCCGAGCCGGTCGAAGAGCTGGCCGAGCGCGTGGTGGTGGGCGTCGGCGTGCTCGCGCACGTCCATGGTGGCGAGCTGCAGGCCGAAGGCGGAGAGCGTACGGATCGTACGGTTCATGCGGCCGTCGGCGAACAGGCCGCCCTTGTGGGCGCGCAGCGACGTCTGGATGAGCGTGAGGTCGTGGATCAGCTCGGCCGTGCCCAGGTAGTCCCGGCCCGGCTCGTGCGCGGTGCCCCTGGCCAGGCGCTGCTTGGTGTTCTCCAGCTTCTGCCGGATGCAGGTGGCCTTGAGGCGGTAGGGCTCCTCGGCGTTGAGGCGCTTGTAGCGGGGGCTGATCTCGGGCAGCCGCTCCAGGTCGCACTGGAGCGAGGTGAGCAGCTCCTCGGTGGCGCCGGTGTAGCGGATGGAGTTGGACAGGAAGCCGCGGAGCTCGTCGATCATCTCCAGCGCGTCGTTGATGCCGTGCTCGTGCTGGAGGATCAGGACGTCCCAGGTGACGTCGGGCGTCACGTTCGGGTTGCCGTCGCGGTCGCCGCCGATCCAGGTGCCGAAGGTCAGCGGGCGGACCTCGCGCGGCAGCTCCACGCCGACGCGCTCCAGCTCCGCGGTGAGGTCCTCCAGGACGTCGCCGACGGCGCCCGCGTGCAGCTCGTCCAGGTAGTAGATGGCGTTGCGGGCCTCGTCGGCGGGCTCGGGGCGGACCACCCGGAGCTCGTCGGTCTGCCAGACCAGGTCGATGTTCTCGGCGAGCCGGGTGTCGTGGCGGCGCCGGTCGGACTCGATGACCGGGGTCTCCAGGAGCTCGGCGACGCGGCGCAGCTTGTTGAGCACGGAGCGGCGGGCGGCCTCCGTGGGGTGCGCGGTGAAGACGGGGCGCACGTTCAGGTGCCGCACGGTCTCGCGCAGGTGCTCGGGGTCGGCGTCCTTGAGGCGGTCCGCGGTGCGGGCGAGCAGACCGCCCTCGGCGGCGCGCTTGGCGCGCAGCTCGTGGCCGCGGTGCACCTGCTCGGTGACGTTCGCGAGGTGGAAGTAGGTGGAGAAGGCGCGCACGAGCTTGGCGGCCGTCTCCAGTTCGGTGCCGCCGAGGAGGCGGGCGGCGGCCTCGCCGTCCTCGCGGGTCAGCCGGCGGACCTTCTCCACGAGCTCGAGAAGTTCGGGGCCTTCCTGGCGTACGAGGGTCTCGCCGAGGAGGTCGCCGAGGCGACGGATGTCGGCGCGCAGCTCGCTGTTCGTACCGGCCGACGCGGTCCTTGTGCTCGCGGTGGCCGTGGTAGCGGTCTGGTCGTCGGCACTGCTCACAGGTGCGGCTCCTTGCGGTGAATCCCGCCGTTTCTGGTGGCAGGAGACTGGTGGGCACGTCTGGGAGGGGTCCCGGCCGTGGAACCGGGGGAGATACAGAGCGGACCGCGCTGTCCGACCGATCCAAGGATAGGTGTCGACGCGTGTTCGCCGACTCGCGGCCTCTTGCCGCGCGGCCGCGCACTGCGATACTTACGAGGCCGTAACCTACGGTCCCGTAGCCACGCGCGTGAGCGGGCCCTTCCCTGGGCACTCGCCCGTCCGGCGCCTTCCCGCCCGGCACCGCGCCGACACCTACGAAAGCCCGCAGTCACCCTCCAGACCGCTCCAGCCCTCAGCAGTCACCCTCTAGCCCTCAGGGGAAGCCCCTATGACCACAAGCCCGGACCTCATCGACGAATCCAAGGCGGCGCCGCCCGGCGTCGCGGCACCGTCCGCCACCCTGGGCGGTGAGCAGAAGCGCTCGCTCGAGCAGATCGCGCTGCTGCTGTTCATCACCGTCCCGTTCCTGGCCCTGGTGGCGGCGGTGCCGCTGGCCTGGGGCTGGGGCGTGAGCTGGCTGGACCTCGGCCTGCTGGTGTTCATGTACTACCTGGGCTGCCACGGCATCACCATCGGCTTCCACCGCTACTTCACGCACGGCTCCTTCAAGGCCAAGCGGCCGCTGCGGATCGCGCTCGCGGTGGCCGGGTCGATGGCGGTGGAGGGCCCCCTCGTCCGCTGGGTGGCCGACCACCGCAAGCACCACAAGTTCTCCGACGCCGAGGGCGACCCGCACTCGCCGTGGCGCTTCGGCGAGACGCTCCCCGCCCTGATGAAGGGCCTGTGGTGGGCGCACATCGGCTGGCTGTTCGACGAGGAGCAGACGTCGCAGGAGAAGTACGCCCCCGACCTGATCAAGGACCCGGCGATCCGCGCCGTCTCGCGCCAGTTCGTGCTGTGGACGGTGGTCTCCCTCGCGATTCCGCCGGTGGTGGGCGGTCTGGTCACGATGTCCTGGTGGGGCGCGTTCACGGCGTTCTTCTGGGGCTCGCTCGTCCGTGTCGCCCTGCTGCATCACGTGACGTGGTCCATCAACTCGATCTGCCACGCGGTGGGCAAGCGCCCCTTCAAGTCCCGTGACCGCTCCGGGAACGTGTGGTGGCTGGCCGTCCTGTCCTGCGGCGAGTCCTGGCACAACCTGCACCACGCCGACCCGACGTCCGCGCGGCACGGCGTGATGCGCGGCCAGGTCGACTCCTCCGCGCGCCTCATCCGCTGGTTCGAACAGCTCGGCTGGGCCCACGACGTCCGGTGGCCCTCGAAGTCCCGTATCGACGCCCGTCGCAAGACGGCCGACGAGCCGGATCCGACCGACGCGATGGGTGCCCCGGGCAAGCACCAGGCCGCAGACGCGGCATGATGGAACCCGTGGCGACCGACGCAAGGACACCGAGCACGACGCGCTCCGCGCGGGCCCCTCAGGGCTCCGCGAGTTCGAACACCGACAAGCCCCGGCGCACCCGCCGGACCCGGATGACCGGCGCCGAGCGCCGTGAGCAACTGCTGGACATCGGCCGCACCCTGTTCGCCGCCAAGGGCTTCGAGGGCACCTCGGTCGAGGAGATCGCGGCGAAGGCCGGCGTCTCCAAGCCCGTCGTGTACGAGCACTTCGGCGGCAAGGAGGGTCTGTACGCGGTGGTGGTGGACCGCGAGATGCGCCAGCTCCTGGGCATGGTGACCGGCTCCCTCACCGCGGGGCACCCCCGCGAACTCTGCGAACAGGCCGCCTTCGCCCTCCTCGACTACATCGAGGAGTACACGGACGGCTTCCGCATCCTGGTCCGCGACTCCCCCATCCCCCAGTCGACGGGCTCCTTCGCGTCCCTGATCTCCGACATCGCCACGCAGGTCGAGGACATCCTCGGCCAGGAGTTCAAGACCCGCGGCTTCGACCCCAAACTGGCCCCCCTCTACGCCCAGGCCCTGGTCGGCAGCGTCGCCCTCACGGGCCAGTGGTGGCTGGACGTCCGCAAGCCCAAGAAGGCGGAGGTGGCGGCCCACCTGGTCAACCTGGCCTGGCACGGCCTGGACGGCCTGGAACCGAAGCCACGCCTGATAGGCCATCGCAAGTCCTGAGCGCGGCTCAGGCTCCCGGGCCGGGCACCGGCTCCGACGGCTTTGACGGCTCCGGCTCCAGGAACTCGAGCCGGTTGCCCACCGGGTCCTCGGAGTAGAAGCGGCGGTGGCCCGGCAGGGCGGTGTCCCAGACGACCTCGGCGCCCCGGGCCGCCAGCCGGGCCGCGTAGGCCTCGATGCCGGTGACGCGCAGCCCGGGGTGGGCCTTGCGGGCGGCGCGGAACCCGGCCTCGACGCCCAGATGGAGACGTACGTCACCGGCCTCGAACCAGCAGCCTCCGCGTGCCGCGAGCACCGGCGGCTTCGCGACCTCGGTCATCCCGAGCACGTCCACGTAGTACGCCCGCAGCGCGTCCTCGCTGCCGGGCGGGGCGGCGAGCTGCACATGGTCGACGGCGGCGAGCATCAGACCGCACCGCCTTTGCGCGCCACCGCGAACAGGCGTCGGAAGGGGAACACCGTCCCGTGCGCCCCGGCCGGGTAGGCCTCGCGGAGCAGGGCGCGGTATTCGTCCAGGAACGCCTCCCGGGCCGCGGGGTCGTCGGCGAGGGTCGTGAGGATCGGGCGCAGGCCCGTCCCCTTGACCCAGTCGAGCACCGGGTCGTCGCCGGTGAGCAGGTGCTGGTACGTGGTCTCCCAGACGTCGGCGGCGCAGCCGAGGCCGGTGAGCCGTTCCAGGTAGGCGGTGGGCGGCAGCACCGCGTCGGCGTGCCGCAGCACCGCGCCGAGCCGCTCGCGCCAGCGCCCGCTCGCGCACAGCTCCCGCATCAGGGTGTGGCTGGGCGCGTCGAAGTTGGCGGGCATCTGGACGGCGAGCACCCCGCCGGGGCGCAGGCCCGCGACCCAGCCGGGGATGCGGTCGGCGTGCCCGGGCACCCACTGGAGCGTGGCGTTGGAGAGGATCAGGTCGTACGTCTCCGGGGCGGGCGCCCACGTACCGGCGTCGGCGTGCGCGAACTCCAGGCGGCCGCCGCCCGCCCTGGGCCCCGCGAAGGCACCGGCCTCGCGCAGCATCTCGGCGGAGTTGTCGAAGCCGGTGACGTGCGCGTCGGGCCAGCGCTCGGCGAGCAGCACGGTGACGTTGCCGGGCCCGCAGCCGAGGTCGGCGATGCGGGGCGCGGGGGCGGTGGGCAGCGCGGGCACCTGGGCGAGCAGGTCGCGGAAGGGGCGGGCGCGGTGGCCGGAGTGGCGCAGGTACTGGTCCGGGTCCCAGGTGGGCGACGCGGTGGACGGCATGGGTGCTCCTCTGCGTACCGAAGGGTTCCCTTTCCGTACGGAAGGGGTTCCCTTTGCGTACCGAAGGGGGCTCCCCTTCATCCTCGACCCCGAAGTATCTTGACGTCAAGAGACTTCATGTCGACAGACCCCCTACACTGATCGTCATGGAGGACGAGGTCGACCGGCTGGTCGCTGCATGGCGTCGGGAGCGCCCTGACCTCGACGTGGAACCGCTCGAGGTGCTGAGCCGCGTGAGCAGGCTGGCGCGGCATCTCGACCGCGCGCGTCGGCTGGCGTTCTCCGAGCACGAGCTGGAGCCCTGGGAGTTCGACGTGCTGACGTCGCTGCGGCGCGCGGGCGCGCCGTATCAGCTCTCGCCGGGCCAGCTCCTGACCCAGACCCTGGTGACATCCGGCACGATGACGAACCGCATCGACCGCCTGGCGAAGAAGGGCCTGGTGGAGCGCCTTCCGGACCCCAGCGACCGCCGCGGCGTCCTGGTGCGCCTCACCGACGAGGGCCGGGACCGCGCGGACCAGGCGCTCGCCGGACTCCTCGACCAGGAGCGGGCCATCCTCGGTGAGCTGTCGCGCGCGCAGCGCGGTGAACTGGCGGCGCTGCTACGCCAGTTGACCGCCCCGTTCGACAACGTCCCCGGCTAGGTCGACGGGTCCGACACCGGCCCGGCGGGCGAGGGCGACGGCGGCGAGCGTGGAGTGCACGCCGAGCTTCCCGAGGACGTTCTGCATATGGGTGCGGACGGTGTGCGGCGAGAGGAAGAGCCGCTCGGCGACCGCCTTGCGCCCGAGCCCCGCGACCATGCACCGCAGCACTTCCCGCTCGCGCGGCGTGAGGGACTCGACCAGCCGCTCGCTCTCCGTACGGTGCTTGCGGGCCGCGGTCAGCTCGCGCAGCACGCCGGTGAGCAGCGCGGGCGGCAGATGCGTCTCGTCCCGCAGCACGCCCCGGATGACCGTGAGCAGCCGCGACAGCGAGCAGTCCTTCGCCACCCAGCCGGAGGCACCGGCCTGCAGGGCGAGGGCCGCGCGGCGCGGGTCGTCCTTCTCGGCGAGCACGACGGTGCGCACCGCGGGCTGGCCCGAACGCACGCCCGCCACCAGGGAGATGCCGTCCACGAGCCCGTCCGCCTGCCCGTCGTGCACGGGCACGGCGGGGCGCGCTCCCTGGAGCGCGGACGCGGAGGCGCCGAGGTCGGCGTCCACCAACAGCACGTCGTATCTGCGGCCTTCCGCCGTCGCGCGGTCGAGACAGCGCAGCGCGGCGGGGCCGCTGCCCGCGGCGGACACGTCCACGTCGGGCTCGGCCGCCAGCGCCGCTGCGAGCGACTCGGCGAAGATACGGTGGTCGTCGACGACCAGGACTCGGATGCGAACCACGGAAACCCCCTTCCCCAAGCTCCTCAACGGAGCAGGGGATACCCCATCGTCGGAGTGCGTCCAGCGCGGGTACGGCGCCCGGGTGAGGGTCACCGCAGCCCGCACGGCCGCCGCCGTGCCGTGACTGCCCACCCCCACGCCGGGCGTCGTACCCGACTGTCTCGCCCCCTGATCGGCGCCGACCCCCACCGGCGCTGCCCTTCAGAGTACGGACGGGGGCCCCGAGCGGAAGTGGATTTGCAGAACTGATTGGCCAGCGCGTTTATGGTGAGCCGTATGTTTCGTATTGAGACAGGAGTCGACAAAGAACGTCTTCGTCTGCTTCGGGAGCGGTTGGTGGCGGCCAACACGGCCGCCTCACCTGTGCTTCGTGCCCTGCGCGGCACGCCCGATGAGCACGAGGAGCCGCTCGGGGTGTGGGCGCTGGGGGCCGACGGTGAGCTGGTCGGGGGGCTCGGGGGGTACACCTGGGCGCGGTGGCTGCACGTGAGTTGGCTGTGGGTCGCCGAGGGCTGCCGGGGGGCCGGGCTCGGGGGGCGGTTGCTCGCCGAGGGCGAGCGGATCGCTCTCGCCGAGCGGGGCTGCCGCCACTCCCGCCTCGAGACCTGGGACTTCCAGGCCCCCGCCTTCTACCGCCAGCAGGGGTACGACGTCGTCTGCGTGATCCCCGACTACCCGGAGGGCGCGAAGGAGTTCACGCTGACGAAGCGCTTGCGCTGAGGTGGGGGCCTTGCCGGGGGCTCCCCGCTGCGTCCATTAGCGCGCTCCGCGCGCGGGCACCCCTTCCCGAAACTGGGGCTCCGCCCCAGACCCCGTGTCGGCCTGGACGGCCTCGTCCTCAAACGCCGGACGGGCTAAGACCCTGCCGCAACCGGGGGCGCACCGCGAGGCTCACACCCGCCCCGCCCCCGCCGAAGCCACCGCAGGAAACACCCGCGGCGCCGCGAACCCCGCCCCCGCGAACGCCTCGCGGACCGACTTCGTGACGGCATCCGCGTCCGCCGCCTCCGCGAGGACAACCGCGGAACCCCCGAAACCGCCCCCGGTCATCCGGGCACCAAGCGCCCCGGCGCCGCAAGACGCCTCCACCACCAGGTCCAACTCCGCGCAGGAGATGCGCAGATCGTCCCGCAGGGACACATGCCCCTCGCTCAGGACGGGCCCGATCCCGCGCACATCCCCGGCGTCGAGCAACGCCATGACCCGCTCGACCCGATGGTCGTCGGACACGACGTGCCGGACGTAGCGCCGCACCCGCTCGTCGTCGATGTCGGGCAACCGGTCCAGGGCGGACGGGAGTTCGGCGAAGGGCACGTCACGCAGGTGGGTGACGCCAAGGGCGCGGGCCCCGGCCTCGCACCCGGCCCGCCGCTCCGCGTACGCCCCGTCCCCGAGCGCGTGCTTCACCCGCGTGTCGACGACGAGCAGCACAAGCCCCTCCCCCGCGAGATCGAACGGCACCTGCCGCACGGAGAGGTCACGGCAGTCGAGGTGCAGCACGTGGCCCGCCTCGCAGGCGGCGGACGCCATCTGGTCCATCACGCCGCACGGCACGCCGACGAAGGCGTTCTCGGCACGCTGGGCGACCAGCGCCAACTCACGCCGGGTGAGGTCGAGTTCGTACAGCTCGTCAAGGGCGAGAGCCGTGACGACCTCGAGCGCGGCGGAGGAGGAGAGGCCCGCTCCCGTCGGGACCGTGGACGCGAGGTGCACGTCCGCGCCCCCGACCGCGTGCCCCGCGTCCCGCAGCGCCCACACGACGCCCGCCGGATACGCGGCCCAGCCGCCGTCGGACAGCGGGGTCAGAGCGTCCACGGCCAGCTCCACGACGGGGCCCGCCACGTCCGCGGAGTGCACGCGCAGGATCCCGTCGTCGCGCCGGGCGACCGCCGCGACCGCGGTGTGCGGCAGGGCGAGCGGCATCACGAAGCCCTCGTTGAAGTCCGTGTACTCGCCGATGAGGTTGACGCGGCCCGGCGCGGCCCAGACCCCGGCGGGCTCGTACCCGTACAGCGCGGTGAACGCGGCGGACACCTCTGCGGCGGACACGGTGAACTCCTCGGCGGCGGACATCAGTTGGACTACCCCCTGTGCTGGGCGAAGGCCCAGGCGTCGGCGACGATGCCCGCGAGGTCCGCGCGGGACGGGTTCCAGCCGAGCCGCTCGCGGGCGGTGGCGGCGGAGGCCACGAGGACCGCCGGGTCGCCGCCGCGGCGCGGCGCCACGACCTCGGGGATCGGGTGGCCTGTGACCTTGCGGACGGTCTCGATGACCTCGCGCACGGAGAAGCCGTTGCCGTTGCCCAGGTTGCAGATCAGGTGCTCGCCGGACGCGGCGGCGTCGAGGGCGAGGAGGTGGGCCTCGGCGAGGTCGGCGACGTGGATGTAGTCGCGTACGCAGGTGCCGTCGGGCGTCGGGTAGTCGTCGCCGAACACGGAGATCGCCTCGCGCCGGCCCTGCGCGACCTGGAGGACGAGCGGGATGAGGTGCGACTCGGGGTCGTGCCGCTCCCCGCAACTGCCGTACGCGCCCGCCACGTTGAAGTACCGAAGGGACACCGCACCCAGTCCGTGCGCGACCGCCTCGCCGGTGATCATGTGGTCGACGGCGAGCTTGGAGGCGCCGTAGGGGGAGGTGGGGGCCGTCGGGTCGGTCTCGGTGATGGGGGTGCTCACCGGTTCGCCGTACGTGGCCGCCGTGGAGGAGAAGACCAGCTTGCGCACGCCCGCGTCGCGCATCGCGGCGAGCAGCGCCATGGTGCCGCCGACGTTGTTGTCCCAGTACTTCTCGGGCTTGACGACCGACTCGCCGACCTGCGAGAACGCGGCGAAGTGCAGCACCGCGCCGAAGGAGGAGTCCAGCCATTTGGCCGCGTCACGGATGTCGCCCTCGATGAACTCGGCGCCCGCGGGGACGCCCTCACGGAAGCCGGTGGAGAGGTTGTCGAGGACCGTCACCTCGTGCCCGGCCTCGATCAGATGCTGGGCGACGACGCTGCCGACATAGCCGGCGCCACCCGTGACCAGGTACTTCCCACTCATCAACTCGCTACCTCTCGCAGTCGCTGGGCCGCGGCCTCCGGCGGCACATCGTTGATGAACACACTCATGCCGGATTCGGAACCCGCGAGGAACTTCAGCTTGCCGGAAGTGCGGCGAATGGTGAAAAGCTCTAGGTGGAGCGCGAAGTCGTCCCGGTTGACGTGTCCGTACTCACCGAGAGCCGCAAACGGGGCCTGGTGCCAGGCCGCGATGTACGGCGTCGGGGGCTCGCCGCCGCCCTCGCGTTCACCTTCGCCGAAAATCCGGTCGAAGCGTCGCAACAGTTCCAGATAGACCTTGGGGAATTCTGTGCGAGCCGCGTCGTCGAGGCCGAGCAGGTCGGGGACCCGGCGCTTGGGGTAGAGGTGCACCTCGTAGGGCCAGTGCGCGGCGTACGGCACGAAGGCCACCCAGTGCTCGGCGTCCAGGACGACGCGCTCACCGGCGCGCTCCTCGGCGAGGACGTCGTCGAAGAGGTTGCGGCCGCCGGTGGCGGCGCGGTGGGCGGCCAGGGAGCGCAGCATCAGGGCCGTGCGCGGGGTGACGAAGGGGTAGGCGTAGATCTGCCCGTGCGGGTGGCCGAGGGTCACGCCGATCTCGGCGCCGCGGTTCTCGAAGCAGAAGACCTGCGCCACGGACGGCAGGTGGGACAGCTCGGCGGTGCGGTCGGTCCAGGCCTCCAGGACGAGCGCGGCCTGCTCCTCGGTGAGGTCGGCGAAGGACGCCGTGTGGTCGGGGGTGAAGCAGACGACCTCGCAGCGGCCCGCGTCGCCCGCGAGCGAGGGGAAGCGGTTCTCGAAGACCACGACGTCGTACGAGGAGTCGGGGATCTCGGTGTGGCGGCCGCCGCCGGAAGGGCACAGGGGGCACTCGTCGGCCGGGGGGTGGTAGGTGCGGCCCTGGCGGTGCGAGGCGATGGCGACGCTGTCGCCGAGGAGGGGGTCCCGGCGGATCTCCGAGGTGGTGGCGACGGGGTCGAGGGGCCTGCTGTCGGCCGCCGTGCGCACGGCGTCGTCGCGCACGTCGTAGTAGATGAGCTCACGACCGTCGGCGAGACGAGTCGAGGTCTTCTTCACGGATGGGGCTCCTCACACTGCCCGCCAACAGAACCGCACATAACAAACCACAAGCCAACAGGCTCGTCAATCCTCCGCACCCAGCCGTGAGAAACCATCGAGGAACCATGAGGAACCTATGGACCCGATCACAATCAAACAAAGAACATCAACAGAACTGTTCACTTACTGAAGCGTGAGGCGTAGGTTCCGGTCTGATCAGTTCGCGCGACGAAGCGAGTTCACATGCGGTCCCCTGCGTCTCCTGCGCACATCACCCTCGCCGAAGGGCTTCGGCTGCCCACCAACGGACTGGACTACGCGATCCTCGCGATCTACTTCGTGGTCGTCCTCGGCATCGGATTCGCCGCCCGGCGGTCCGTGAAGACCAGCCTCGACTTCTTCCTGTCCGGGCGGTCGCTGCCCGCCTGGGTCACCGGTCTCGCCTTCGTCGCCGCGAACCTCGGCGCCACCGAGATCCTCGGCATGGCGGCGACGGGCGCGCAGTACGGCGTCGCGGTCGTGCACTGGTACTGGATCGGCGCCATCCCGGCCATGGTCTTCCTCGGCCTGGTGATGATGCCGTTCTACTACCGCAGCAAGGTCCGCTCGGTCCCCGAGTTCCTGCTGCAGCGCTTCGACAAGTCCGCCCACCTGCTCAGCTCGGCCCTGTTCGCCTTCGCCGCGGTGCTCATCGCGGGCGTGAACCTCTACGCCCTCGCGATCGTCGTGGAGGCGCTGCTCGGCTGGCCGCAGTGGGTGGCGATCGTCGTCGCCGGGTTCTTCGTGCTCGCGTACATCACCATCGGCGGCCTGTCCTCGGCGATCTACAACGAGGTCCTGCAGTTCTTCGTGATCCTCGCCGCGCTCATCCCGATCTGCGTCATCGGCCTGAAGAAGGTCGGCGGCTGGGACGGGCTCACGGGCTCGATCGAGAAGCAGCACGGCGACAACTTCATGACGGCCTGGGGCGGCACCGGCATCGGCGACGCCAACCCGCTCGGCGCCAACTGGCTCACGATCATCCTCGGCCTCGGCTTCGTGCTCTCCTTCGGCTACTGGACGACGAACTTCGCCGAGGTGCAGCGCGCCCTGTCCGCGAAGAACCTCTCCGCCGCCCAGCGCACCCCGCTGATCGCCGCCTTCCCCAAGATCTTCATCGTGTTCCTGGTGATGATCCCGGGCCTGGTCGCCGCCGTCCTCGTACCGAAGATCGGCACCCCGGGCTCGGACCTGACGTACAACGACGCCATCCCCTATCTGATGCAGGAGCTGCTGCCCAACGGCGTGCTCGGCATCGCGGTGACCGGACTGCTCGCGGCCTTCATGGCGGGCATGGCGGCCAACGTGTCGTCCTTCAACACCGTGTTCACGTACGACATCTGGGCCAAGTACGTCGTCAAGGACCGCGAGGACGGCTACTACCTCAAGTTCGGGCGGCTCATCACCGCGATCGGCGTCTTCGCCTCCATCGGCACCGCCTTCATCGCCTCGTCCTTCTCGAACATCATGGGCTACCTCCAGACCCTCTTCTCCTTCTTCAACGTCCCGATGTTCGTGGTCTTCATCATCGGAATGTTCTGGAAGCGGGCGTCGATGAAGTCCGGCGTGTGGGGGCTGCTCGCGGGCACCACCGCCGCGATGGTCAACTACTTCTGGATCTACAAGCAGGGCGTCATCGACATCCCCACCGACCAGGGCGCCAACTTCGTCTCCGCGATCGTGGGCTTCGTCGCCGGCGCGGTGGTCATGGTGGTGGTCACCCTCTTCACCGCCCCCAAGCCGGAGGCCGAGCTTGCCGGTCTGGTGTACGGGACGGTCTCGCCCGGCATGGAGGACGACGCCGTCGAGGCGGGCGACGACGCCTGGTACCGCCGTCCTGCGCTGCTCGGCTGGAGCGCGGTCGTGCTGGCCGCGGCCTGCTACGTCCCGTACTCGTTCTGACCCCGCCGATCCGGCTCCCCCTGACCTAAGGCCTGAGGAACATGTCTGACCTGCAGAAGGAAGTCTCCGAGCTGGAGCGGAAGTCCGCGACGGCCGCGCGGCTCTTCGACATCCGGCGCATCATCGGCGGCCTGTTCGTCGTCTACGGCGTCATCGTCACCATCGCCGGCCTCACCGCGTCCGACGCGGACCTGAAGAAGGCCGAGGACATCAACATCAACCTGTGGACGGGCCTGGGCATGCTCGCGCTGGGCCTGTTCTTCCTGGTCTGGCTGAAGCTGCGGCCGGTGGTGGCCGCGGCAGCCCCGGAGGATGAGCAGGAGCAGGAGCAGGAGTAGGACCGCGGAGCCCGGCGGGGCCTAACCCTCCGGTGTCGGATCCGAGTTGTTGACGTGGTCCGGCGCCGGCGTCGGGCGTTCCGCGCGGTCGAGCAGGCCCGTGCGGGCGGCGAGGGCGGCGGCTTCCAGGCGGGAGCCCACGCCGAGTTTCATGAGGACGCGCTGGACGTGGGTGCGCGCGGTGCTGGGCGCGATGCCCATGCCCGCGGCGATCAGCCGGGTGTCCTCGCCGTCGGCGACCCGCACCAGGACCTCGACCTCACGCGGAGTGAGCATCTGGAGGAGCCGCTGCCCCTCGTCGTCGGGCTGCGCGGCGGGGTTGAGGAGTTCGCTGAAGGCGCCTTGAAGCAATTGGGGCGCGACGGCGGCCTCACCGGCGCGCGCCTTCATGATGGCGCGCTCGACTCCTTCGATGCGCTCGTCGTGACGTACATATCCGGACGCGCCGGAGGCGAACGCCGCGGCGATCCCGCGCGGCGACGGCACCGGGCCGAGCACCACCACGGCCACCTGCGGACGCTCCCGCTTGATCCGCACCACCGGGTCGAACATGCCCGGCTCGGCCGGCGTGGCCGTGCCGAGCAGACAGACCTCCGGCGCCCTGCTGATGACCAGCTCCGCCGCACCGGCGGCGGGCGCGGCCGCGGCGAGCACCCGGTGCCCGCGCAGTTTCAGCGCCGAGGCGAGTGCCTCGGCGAGCAATCGGTGGTCGTCGACCACCATGAGCCGCACACCCACAGCGCAACCCCCCAAAGTCCCCCACGGAATTCCCCCACGGAATCCCCCAATGATCCCCCCACGGATCGGGGGCCCCGGCCCTCCATCTCCCGGAAGCTACACGCTTGTTCGACGTTGCGCTGCCCCTACCGTCCAGAAGCGGCCCGGAATGCCTAAATCACTGCCTTTGAGGGGCAGGGCCGGAAGGAGGGTCGGCGGGAGGGTTGTACGCGAGTACGGAGCGTGAATCCGGTGCGACGCGAACGGCCCCGCACCCGATCGAGCGAGTTTCGATCGATCGGGTGCGGGGCCGCCTGCTGTCAGGTCACTGCGTGGTGAAGCCCAGCGCGATGTACTCCTTGTCGTCCTTGGAGTACGGCTTGCTGATCAGCTCCTTGCCCATGAACAGGTTGCCGTTGGTGTACAGCAGTTCATTGGACTTGGGGACCATGCCGCTGATGGCCCGGCTGATCGACTCGGTCGCGGGCGTCTCCAGCAGGGTGGTCTCCTTCATCGACTTGCCGTCGAACGAGACGACCTTGGCGCCCTTGTTGTAGCCGCCGCCCTTGTACGCGAGGACGTTGCCGCCGTCCATGCGCAGCGGGAACATCTCGCCGTCCTTGCCCGCGTCGGCGCGCTCACCGGTCGTCTTTCCGGTGGCCAGCGAGAAGGCGATGATCTCGTTGGTGAAGCCGTAGTCCGAGCCGCCCGCGTCGTGCTGGCGCGTGGGCACGTACAGCTTGTCGTTGCCGACGACGATGGCCTTGCAGCTGTTGAACTTGTTGACGTCGCAGTCGTGGGAGTACTTGCCGTCCTCCAGCGGGATGCGGGCGCGCAGCTTGCCGTTGTTGCTCAGCGAGAACACGTCCGTGGCGCCGCTCGCCGTGATCTCCTCGGTGTCCTGGCCGAAGACGACCGGATTGGTCGAGATGATCTTGGCGTTGTCGACTCCGGTGGCCAGCGGGTAGCTCCACTTCTCCTTGCCCGTCTTCGGGTCGAGGAGCTGGATCTTGTACTTCGGGTCGCTGTAGTCGCCGCACTTGCGGACCGCGACGAGCTGGTCGCCGCCCGCGTAGCCGGCGTCCTTGCACGTGTCGCCGACCGACGGCTTCCACAGGAGCTTGCCGGACATGTCCCAGGCGGCGCCGGTGCCACCGGTGCCCGCACCCGCGGCGATGGTGTCGCCGGAGATGACGATCTCCTCGAACTCCACCTTCGAGCCGCTGTTGGAGACGTTCTCCGTCCACAGCTTCTTGCCGGACTTGAGGTCGACCGCGGAGACCTCGCTGCAGTCGGGGTACTTGTTCGCCTTGGTGGACTTGGCGTCCTTGTAGACGACGGCGGCGATGCCCTCCTTCGTGACCTCCTTGGAGACCGCGCAGGTCTCACCGGCCAGCGGGATCGTCCACTTCTGCTTGCCGGACGCCGGGTCGTAGGCGATGAGGGCGTGGTCCTTGGCCTTGCCGACGAAGCCGCTCTTGACGTACGTGTCGTCGGTCAGCCAGGAGCCCGCGACGCTCCAGATGTCGTCCTTGGGCACCTCGGGCGCCGGGATCTGGAAGCCCACCTTGGCGCTGGTGTTCGCCGGGGCCTTCTCCTTGGCGGGGCCGCCCGCGGGCGGATCGTTCTTGCCCTCGCCGCCGCCCTTGCCGCCCTTGCCGTCGCCACCCTTGGCGCTGTTGTTCTTGTCGTCCTTGTCCTTCTGCGTGGACGCGTAGAAGACACCGCCGCCGACGATCAGGGCGATGGCCGCGACGGCCGCCACGATGATCGTCATCTGCTTGTTGGGCTTCTTGCCACCGCCACCGCCCGGCTGGGGCTGCATCGGCATGGTCGGCTGACCCGGGTAGCCGTACCCCGGCTGCTGACCGGGCTGACCGGGCTGACCGGGCTGGCCGGGCTGGCCGGGCTGCCCCGGGTAGCCGTAGCCGGGAGGCTGCTGGCCCACGGCCGGGAAGGCGGCCTGGGTCGGCTGCGCGTACGCGGGCGGCGGGGTGCCGGGTGCCGCGGGCGGCGGGGTCCCCGGGGCTCCTGGCGCCTGCGGGTAGCCGTAGTTCGGCTGGGGCTGGCCCTGCGGGGGCGGCGGGGGCGTCTGGGGAGCCGCGGGCGGGGCCGCGGGGGCTGCGGGCGGCGGAGTCTGCGGCGCCTGCGGGTAGCCGTAGCCCTGCTGGGACGGGTCCTGGGGTGCGCCGAACCCGCCGGGCGGGGGGTCCTGGGGGGCGCCGAAACCGCCCTGCGGGGGCTGGTTGGGCGGCTGGGGCGGCTGTGTCATGACAACTTTCCTTGGGGACGGAAGAGGGTGATCAAGCGGGTGGGGAGCGCTACTTGCCGTAGGCCAGCATCAGCTTCTCGCGGCCCTGAGCGGTGCCGGAGAGCCTGGTCTGGGAGATGTAGAAGCGCCCGTCCACGTAGTCGATCGCCTTCGAGAAGAAGCCGTTCTCGATCCGCGACGTCCCCGCCGGGTGCTTCAGGAGGGTCTTCGGGGTGTGCGAGCCGCTGGTCCCGATGGACACGACCCGGCCGCCGCCGTCGTAGGACGGCTCGACGTACGCCACCAGATCGCCGTTCAGCGTCTTCAGCGGCAGCATCGAGGTGTCCTGCGGGGACTTGGCCCGCCAGGCCTGCTTGCCGGTGGCCAGGCTGATCGCGACGACCTCGTTGGCGCCGGTGGTCTTCTTCGTCGGCAGGTAGAGGTACTTCTCGTCGGCGACCGCGCCGGCGCAGGCCTGCAGGTCACGCCCGAGGCCGCCCCAGCCGCACTCCGGCGCGAAGTCCTCGTCGACCTGGACCTCGGAGCGGGTGGCGGAGCTGCCGGTCTTCAGCGTGGTGATGTTCCACTGCTTCTTGTCCTCGTTGGTGGCGTAGAGGACGGTGGGGCTGGTGGAGTAGACGTGCTCGAGGCGCCAGCCCTTGGGGAACTTCTTCGTCCACTTGACCTTGCCGGTCTCGGGGTCGAGTTCCTCGATCTCGTCGTGCTCGGTGGGCGTGCTCGCGCCGCACGACAGGGCCCGCAGCATGCGGTCGCCGCCGGTGAACCCGGCCGGGAAGCAGGTGCCCTCGTCCTTCTTGCGCGACACGAACAACTGGTCGCCGTCACTCATGCTGTAGGCGGTGCCGGACTGGGAGCGGCCGACCATCAACGTGTCGTCGGTGATGTTGAGTTCGAGGCTGAGCGTGGAGTCGAAGAGACCTTCCTCCTTGATCTGCTTCTTCCAGCCCGGCTTGCCCGTCTTCAGGTCCACGACCTGGAGCTGGTCGCACTTGGCGCCGTCCTTCGTGCCCGCCTTGTACGCGACGACGATCTTGCCGTTGTCGCTGACCTGCTTGGAGGCCGCGCAGATCTCCTGCGGCAGCTTGATCGCGTCCCAGGCGGGCTTGCCGGACTGGACGTCGTAGGCGAGGAGTTCCTTGTACGCGGCCTTGACCGCGATGCCGTCCTCGATCCACATGCCGGGGGCGTCGGCGCCCTTGCCGGGGGCCTTGGGCGCCTCCTTGTACCAGAGCACCTTGGCCTCGTCCGGCTGGCGGCCCGCGTTCAGGTTCTCCTTGCCCGCGTGGCCGTCGCCGCTGCCGTCGCCCGGGTTGACCGGGGCGGAGGACTTGGGGTTCTTGTTCTTGGCGTCGGTCTTCTTCTTGCCGTCGTCGTCACCACCGCTGGTGACCGCGAAGACGGCGCCGCCCGCGACAAGGAGGGCCGCCACGGCCGCGCCGATGATCACCGCGGGCTTGCCCTTGAAGGGGCTCTTGCCGCCGCCACCGCCGGGCGGCGGGGTGCCGGGGCCGCCGGGGTGACCGTGCTGGCCGGGCTGCGGGTAGCCGTAGCCGGGCTGCTGGCCGTAGGGGCCCGGCTGGCCGGGCTGCGTGGGCTGGCCGTACGGGCCGGGCTGCTGCGGGTAGCCGTAGGGGCCTGCCTGGCCGGGCTGCTGGCCGTAGGGACCGGGCTGACCCGGCTGCGTGGGCTGGCCGTACGGGCCCGGCTGCTGCGGGTAGCCGTAGCCGGGCTGCGGAGTCGGCGGCTGGCCCGGCTGCTGTGGATCCTGTGGAGCTCCGAAGCCGCCGTGCGGCGGCTGATTGGGCGGCTGAGTCATCAGCGCTTCCCCCTTCACTGATTTTTCGGCACGCCAAGTGGTGCTCAGGCCGCCCTTTCTATCACCCCATTCAAGCCATGACGGGGGCCGGTCCTGCCCCTGTACCCAAGGGAGGACCGGCCTGTAATGCGGTTGTTACGGGATACTCACGCGTCCTCCGCGAGTTCGAGCCAGCGCATCTCCAACTCCTCGCGCTCGCCGATCAGTTCGCGGAGCTCCGCGTCCAGTTTCGCCACTTTTTCGAAGTCCGTGGCGTTATCGGCGATCTGTGCGTGGAGCTTGGTCTCCTTCTCGGAGACCTTGTCGAGCTGCCGCTCGATCTTCTGCAGTTCCTTCTTCGCGGCGCGGGCGTCGGCGGCGGACACGGCCTTCGTGCCGTCCGCGGCGACGGCGGCGGGCGCGGGGGCGGCCGGGACGGCGGCCTCGGTCATCCGCTGCCTGCGCTCCAGGTACTCGTCGATGCCGCGCGGCAGCATCCGCATCGTCGCGTCGCCGAGGAGCGCGAACACGCGGTCGGTGGTGCGCTCGACGAAGAACCGGTCGTGGGAGATCACGACCATCGATCCCGGCCAGCCGTCGAGCACGTCCTCCAGCTGCGTCAGCGTCTCGATGTCGAGGTCGTTGGTGGGCTCGTCGAGGAAGAGGACGTTCGGCTCGTCCATGAGCAGGCGGAGCAGCTGCAGCCTGCGCCGCTCACCGCCGGACAGGTCCCCGACGGGCGTCCACTGCTTCTCCTTGCTGAACCCGAACGTCTCGCACAGCTGGCCCGCGGTCATCTCCCGGCCCTTGCCGAGGTCGACCCGCTCGCGCACCTGCTGCACGGCCTCCAGGACCCGGAGCGTCGGCTTCAGCTCGGCGACCTCCTGCGAGAGGTAGGCCAGCTTGACGGTCTTGCCGACGGAGACGCGGCCCGCGGCGGGCTGCGTCTCGCCGCCGGTGCGGGCGGCCTCGGCCATCGCGCGAAGCAGCGAGGTCTTGCCCGCGCCGTTCACCCCGACCAGGCCGATGCGGTCGCCGGGGCCGAGCTGCCACGTCAGGTGCTTGAGCAGCAGCTTGGGGCCCGCCTGGACGCTCACGTCCTCCAGGTCGAAGACGGTCTTGCCGAGCCGGGTGGTGGCGAACTTCATCAGCTCGCTGGTGTCCCGGGGCGGCGGCACGTCCTTGATCAGTTCGTTGGCGGCCTCGACGCGGAAGCGGGGCTTGGAGGTGCGGGCCGGGGCGCCGCGGCGCAGCCACGCCAGCTCCTTGCGGACCAGGTTCTGCCGCTTGACCTCCTCGGTCGCGGCGATCCGCTCACGCTCGGCGCGCGCGAAGACGTAGTCGGAGTACCCGCCCTCGTACTCGTAGACCGTGCCCTTCTGTACGTCCCACATGCGCGTGCACACCTGGTCGAGGAACCAGCGGTCGTGGGTCACGCAGACCAGGGCCGAGCGGCGCTCGCGCAGATGGCGCGCGAGCCAGGAGATGCCCTCCACGTCGAGGTGGTTGGTGGGCTCGTCGAGCACGATCAGGTCCTGCTCGGCGATCAGCAGCTTCGCCAGGGCGATGCGGCGGCGCTCACCGCCCGAGAGCGGCCCGATGACGGTGTCGAGGCCGTGCTCGAACCCGGGCAGGGCGAGCCCGCCGAACAGGCCCGTGAGCACGTCCCGGATCTTGGCGCTGCCCGCCCACTCGTGGTCGGCCATGTCACCGATGACCTCGTGCCGCACGGTGGCCTTCGGGTCGAGCGAGTCGTGCTGCGTGAGCACCTCGATGCGCAGGCCGCCGCTGTGCGTGACGCGCCCCGAATCGGCCTCCTCCAGCTTGGCGAGCATGCGGATGAGGGTCGTCTTCCCGTCACCGTTGCGCCCGACCACGCCGATCCTGTCCCCCTCGGACACACCGAGTGAGACACCGTCGAGCAGCGCGCGGGTGCCGTACACCTTGCTGACTGCCTCGACATTGACCAGGTTGACGGCCATTTCTCTCCTGACGACGGAATGCGATCGATCAACCAGCGTAGTCGGGCCCCGGGGCATGCCGCGGCGCGCGCTTCCACGGCGGCCGCCGGCCGCGGTGGGTGTCTGCCGTGCTGTGTCGTACGCCGCCGACGCTACGGGCGCGGTACGAGCACCGTCGCACCGGGTGCGGGTGCCTCGGCGACGCGGGCCGCGCGGCAGGTGCCGGAGGCGAGCAGGGCCTCGGCGACGCGGGCTGCGGACTCGGCGTCCTTGACGAGGAAGGCGGTGGTGGGCCCCGAGCCGGAGACGATGCCGGCCAGGGCACCCGCCGCCGTGCCCGTCCTCAGGGTGTCGGTGAGCGACGGGAAGAGGGAGAGCGCGGCGGGCTGGAGGTCGTTGGCGAGGGCGGCCGCGAGGGCGGTGGCGTCGCCGGTGCGGAGCGCTTCGAGGAGGGCCTCGGACGCCTCGGGCACGGGGGCCTCCGGAGTGAGGCGGTCGAACTCGCCGTACACGGCCGGGGTGGAGAGGCCGCCGTCGGCGACCGCGAACACCCAGTGGAAGGTGCCGCCGACCGCGAGCTCAGCCAGCTTCTCGCCGCGTCCGGTGCCGAGGGCGGCGCCGCCGACCAGGCTGAACGGCACGTCGCTGCCCAACTCGGCGCAGATGTCGAGGAGTTCCTCGCGGGAGGCTCCGGTCCCCCACAGTGCGTCGCACGCCACGAGTGCGCCCGCGCCGTCCGCGCTGCCGCCCGCCATGCCGCCCGCCACGGGGATGTCCTTGGCGATGTGGATGTGCACGTCGGCCGAGCGGCCGTACCGCGCCGCCAGCGCCTCGGCCGCGCGGGCCGCCAGGTTCGTGCGGTCCAGGGGGACCTGGTCGGCGCCCGGCCCCTCGCAGGTCACCCGCAGCTCGTCCGCCGGTGTCACCGTGACCTCGTCGTACAGGCCGACGGCCAGGAAGACGTTCGCCAGGTCGTGGAAGCCGTCGGGGCGGGCGGCGCCCACGGCGAGCTGGGCATTGACCTTGGCGGGGACGCGGACGGTGATGCTGCGGGGGGTGATGCTGCGAGGGGTGGTCACTTACCGGGTTCCTCGGTTTCGGCGGTGGTGTCGGGCTGGGGAAGCTTGTTCTCCGCGATCCGCGCGAACTCCTCCACCGTCAGGGACTCGCCGCGCGCCTGCGGCGAGACGCCCGCGGCGACCAGGGCCGCCTCGGCCGCCGCGGCGGAGCCCGCCCAGCCCGCGAGGGCCGCGCGCAGCGTCTTCCTGCGCTGGGCGAAGGCCGCGTCGACGACGGTGAACACCTCCCGCTTGGACGCGGTGGTCTTCACCGGCTCGGCGCGGCGCACCAGCGACACCAGGCCCGAGTCGACGTTCGGGGCGGGCCAGAAGACGTTGCGGCCGATGGAGCCCGCGCGCTTGACCTCGGCGTACCAGTTCGCCTTCACCGACGGGACGCCGTACACCCTCGAGCCCGGGTCGGCGGCGAGGCGGTCGGCGACCTCGGCCTGCACCATCACCAGCGTGCGCTCGATGCTGGGGAAGGTGTCCAGCATGTGCAGCAGGACCGGTACGGCGACGTTGTACGGGAGGTTCGCGACCAGGGCGGTCGGGGCGGGGCCCGGGAGTTCGCGGACGAGCATGGCGTCGCTGTGGACCAGGTCGAAGGAGGCCGCCTTCCGCGGGACGCGGGCCTCGACCGTCGCCGGGAGCGCCCCGGCGAGCACGTCGTCGATCTCCACGGCGGTGACGTGGGACGCCGTCTCCAGGAGGGCCAGGGTCAGCGAGCCGAGGCCCGGACCGACCTCGACGACGACGTCGTCCGGGCCCACCTCCGCGGTGCGGACGATGCGGCGGACGGTGTTCGCGTCGATGACGAAGTTCTGGCCGCGCTGCTTGGTCGGGCGTACGCCGAGTTTCGCGGCGAGGTCGCGGATTTCGGCGGGGCCCAGGAGGGCGCCTTGCTCGGTACTCACCGCCCCAGAGTAGCTCTGGGTGCGCCGCACTCTTTCCCCCCGGCGGGGCGCCTACATGGGGCTTCGCCCCTCTCCCCCATTTTTCGGCCCTCCGGGCCTCGTCCTCAAACGCCGGACGGGCTGATTCCCCGCCGGTCGTCGAGTCCGGCTGAGCCGGCGCACCCACCCGGCCCGTCGACGCCATGCAACCGTCCGCGGCACCGGAAGCCTGGCTTGCCCGCAGCTGTCGCGTGCTGTGACCCCGGTTCCGGCGCGACGCCTTCTGTGTCGGCGAACGGGCGGGCGGGTGGGAAAGGTCAGAGACGGCGGCCGCAGTGGGGCCAGGGGCTGGCTCCGCGTTGGACGTAGAGCTTCTTGGCTCGGTGGGTCTGTTCGGCGGCGGGGGCGTCCTGGGGGCGTCCGGAGCCGCCCAGGCCCTGCCAGGTGCGGGTGTCGAACTGGTAGAGCCCGCCGTAGGTGCCGGAGGGATCCACGGCGCTGGCGCGCCCGCCCGACTCGCAGGCGGCGAGCGCCCCCCAGTTCAGCCCCTCCGCCCCGGCGACGGCAGTCGGCTGCGCCTTCGTGCCGACCTTCACGATCCGCGGCTGCGGCTCCCGCACCACCTCGCTCCTGAGCCGCTTCGGCTTCTGCCGCACGCCGTTGACGGTGCGTACCGAGTACGTGATCCGCCGCGCGCCGGCGCGCCCGGCCTGCGACACGACCTCCGTGCCGCGCGGCAGCGAGGCGTCCTCGGTCTTGCGCGTCTCGAACGGGATCGGCTCCTCCCGCACCTCCTTGCGGCCGGAGATCCGCATGACGGTGACGGTCTGCCCGTCGCGCGGAAAGCTCGCGGTCGGCACGGACGTCGTGTCGGAGCCGCGCAGGGTCACCCCGGACTCCTCGACGGCCTCGCCGACGGTCGCCGCGTTCGTACGGATGGTGCGGGACCGCCCGTCGGCCATGATCGTCACGGTGCGCTCGGTGCGGACGTCGAGGTCGAGTCCTTCGCGGGCGATGCGCTTGCTGCGCGAGGTCGAGAGGTAGGCGCCCTCGGCGCGCACCCCGAGCTGGTGCAGCGCGCCGTCGACCGTGCGGGCGGTCGTCCACACCTTGCGGCGCTGGCCGTCGAGGGTGAGCCGGACGGGCCGCCCGTAGCGGACGGCGATCTCGTCGCCGCTGGCGAGGGCGGTGGCGGCGGTGGGCGCGACGATGTCGTGCGCGCCGACGTCCACGCCCTCGTCGGCGAGGAGTTCGCCCACGTCGTCGGCGAAGGTGTGCAGCGTGCGGGACTTGCCGTCGACGCTGAGCTGGACGGCCTTGTCGTTGGCGACGAAGGCGGAGGTGCCGCCGGCGAGGAACGCGACGACGAGGGCCTGCGGCAGGAGCCTGCGCAGTCCGTCGGGCCGCTGGGCGGACCGCCGGCGCCGCGCGGCCCGCCGCGCCCCGGCCCGCCCGTCGGAACGCCCGTCGGCCGGTTCGCCGGAACCCCCGTGGGCCAGTTCGTCGGTACGCCCGTCGGCCCGCGCCGCACCCCCGGACTCCGACTCCGGCTCCGACGCCCAGCCGGGCTCAGCCGCGAACCCGCCCCCGCCGAACGCGTCCGGCGTGAACACCCGCGTCGGCAGCTCGTCCACCGCCGCCCCGCCGACGCCGAACACCTGCGTCGGCACGCCGTTCCCGGCGAACCCCTCGGCGCGGTCGAACTCGTCGGCCGCCCGGAACTCCCCGGCCGTGAAGACCTGGGTGGCGGGGCCGCCCCCGGTCCCCCCGCCCTCGTACCCGTATCCGGGCCCGTGGGCGGCATGGCGGTCGTACGTCTCATACGTCTCGTACGCGTCGTACGAACCGTGCGGCTCGCTCGGCGGCGCGTACTGCGGCTGCTGCTCATACGTCTCGTACTGCGGTTTGCTCACGACGACGCTCCAGCGACAAGTGACCCAGGTGCAGATCGGCTTGCAGAACCTAGCGGAGGCGCCGTCACTCTCCAAAGCAGCGTGACTACGCAGTGTCGCTGTACTGACCCAAGCTGTCAGGCCGGAGAAGGCTTCGGTCGTTATCGATCAGTAATCAAAGGCGCGGGCGGTGTTCGAGGAGATCGCCGCGGCCATGGCGTCCTCGTCGATGGCGCGCACCTCGGCCATGGCGCGCAACGTGACCGGAATGAGATAGGGGGCGTTGGGCCGTCCGCGGTACGGGGCGGGGGTCAGGAAGGGCGCATCGGTCTCGACGAGGACGAGTTCGAGGGGCGCGACGGCGAGCGCGTCGCGCAGCGGCTTGGCGTTCTTGAACGTGACGTTGCCGGCGAAGGACATGAAGTAGCCGCTCTCCGCGCAGAGTTGGGCCATGTCGGCGTCGCCGGAGTAGCAGTGGAAGACGGTGCGCTCGGGCGCGCCCTCCTCCTTCAGGACGCGTAGCACATCTTCGTGGGCCTCCCGGTCGTGGATGACCAGGGCCTTGCCGTGCCGCTTGGCGATCTCGATGTGCGCGCGGAAGGAGCGCTCCTGGGCGGCCTTGCCCCCGGGGCCGGTGCGGAAGTAGTCGAGGCCGGTCTCGCCGACGCCCTTGACGTGCGGCAGCGCGGCGAGGGCGTCGATCTCGGCGAGCGCCTCGTCGAGGGCGCCCTCGCCCCCGGCGGGCCGCGCGCCCTGGCGCGACCAGCCGTCGGGGTCGCCGTGCACGATGCGCGGGGCCTCGTTGGGGTGCAGGGCCACGGTGGCGTGCACGGCGGTGTGCGCGGCCGCGGTCTTGGCGGCCCAGCGGGAGCCCGCGACGTCGCAGCCGACCTGGACGACCGTCGTCACGCCCACGGCCGCCGCCTTGGCGAGGCCGTCCTCGACCGTGCCGGACTGCATGTCGAGGTGGGTGTGGGAGTCGGCGACCGGCACGCGCAGGGGCGGGGGCGGCGGGGGCGGGGTGGTGTCGGCGGGCATAGGTCGATGGTACGAAGCCCGGATGGGAGCTCCCCAATCCCGCCCCTTCCCGAAACTGGGGCTCCGCCCCAGACCCCGCTCCTCAAACGCCGGAGAGGCTGAAACTCACCGGCACGATCTCAGCCCGCCTTGCGGTGGAACGGGTGGAGGAGGTCCGAGAGGTGCCAGTGGTGGTGGGGCTTGGGCTCGCCCGCCTCGTCGTCGGCCGCCGCGGCCGCCTCGCCCGCGCGGGCGACCCGCTCCGCCGCCTGCCGACGATGCATCGATTCGAGCGCCGACCGCACCGACGACACCTGGCCCGCACGCATGATCCGCACCACGTGCCCGCCGCAGTTCAGGCAGGTGGGCCGGGTCAGCGGCGACGGCACGTGGTGGCCGTCCGCCAGGTACATCACGAATTCCTGGCCCTTGGCGTCGACGTGGTGCTCTATCTCGTACGTCTGCTCCCAGCCGTGCCCGCAACGCATGCAGGCGAAGGCGTAGGACTCTTCGACGACCTTGGCAGCCGCGGTGCGGTGACCGGTGTCTGCGATCTCACTCATGCCAGCTCCTCTTGTCCGCTGGACAAGCGCCGCCAGTCCGGGGTTCCTGACCCGGTCCGGCCGCGTGGGACGGGTGCGTCCCTGCACCCAGTGGACGCCTTTCCCGGAGCGAGCGCATCAGACCTGTCGACTGTTGGACCCGATTTGGCAGTCCCATGGAAAAACAGGCTGGCGCGCGGCCCGTGCTTTGCTTTTCACGATAGTCCTTTGCCTGCCGATGGGCTCTTTCGAGCCACCGCACGCCCCTTTGCGCCGGGCATGCGCCGGGCATGTGCCGGGCCCGCGCCGGCTACGACCCGCCCGCCGCGTTCCCTGCCGCGTTCTTCGCCGCCACCACCGCGTCGAACACCTCCCGCTTGGGCAGCCCCACCTCGGCCGCGACCGCCGCGATGGCCTCCTTGCGCCGCTCCCCCGCCTCCTCGCGCACCCGCACCAGGCGCACAAGCTCGTCGGGCCCGAGCGCGCCGGGGTCCTTGTCCGGAGCGCCCGCGACCACGACCGTGATCTCGCCGCGCACATCGCCGGGCGCCGCCCACTCCGCGAGCTCCTTCAGCGTGCCGCGGCGGATCTCCTCGTACGTCTTCGTCAACTCCCGGCACACCGCGGCCCTGCGCTCGTCGCCGAACGCCTCGGCCATCGCGGCGAGGGTGTCGTCCAGGCGGCGCGGCGACTCGAAGTACACCATCGTGCGCCGCTCCTCGGCCGCCTCGCGAAGCCGCGAGAGCCGCTCGCCCGCCTTGCGCGGCAGGAAGCCCTCGAAGCAGAAGCGGTCCACGGGGAGGCCGGACAGGGCGAGGGCGGTGAGCACGGCGGAGGGGCCCGGCACGGCCGTGACGCGGATGTCGCGCTCGACGGCGGCGGCCACCAGGCGGTAGCCGGGGTCGGACACCGACGGCATGCCCGCGTCCGTCACCAGGAGCACCCGCGCCCCGCCCGCGAGCGCCTCGACCAGCTCGGGCGTGCGCGCCGCCTCGTTGCCCTCGAAGTACGACACGACCCGGCCGCCCACCTGCACGCCGAGCGCCTGCGTGAGCCGGCGCAGCCTGCGGGTGTCCTCGGCGGCGACCACGTCGGCGCCCGCCAGTTCGGCGGCGAGCCGGGGCGGGGCGTCGGCGACGTCACCGATGGGCGTGCCCGCGAGGACGAGGGTGCCGGGGCCGGTGGCGGGACTGAGGGGTGAATCTGCGCTTCCTGTCACGGATCCATCCTCGCAGGGGCCGGGCGCGGGACTGTCACAGTCTGGTTCCCTACGATGGCGCGGTGACCAGTACCGCGTCTTCCCCGGAGACCCGCCAGGGCCGGCCAGCCGAGGAGCAGCAGCCGTCGTCGTGGCAGCACAGGCTGCGCCGCTTCGGCCACGCGGCGCGGCGCAGAGACGATGTGCGGACGCGGCTCGTCCCGCCGTACAACCGCCCCAGCGACCGGCTGTGGGCGGCGCTCGGCGTGCCCAGGCAGCTCTCGGACCCGCTGGTGCGGTGGTCGGGCTGGCTCGGGCCGCTTGCGGTCGCGCTGGTGGCGGGGCTGCTGCGGTTCTGGAATCTCGGCAGCCCGAAGGCCGTGATATTCGACGAGACGTACTACGCGAAGGACGCCTGGGCCCTCATCCACAAGGGCTATGAACTGAGTTGGCCGGACAAGGTCAACGACGCGGTCATCGACCAGGGCAGCGGGGTCGCGCTGCCCACGGACCCGGCGTACGTCGTGCATCCGCCGGTCGGCAAGTACGTGATCGGGGTCGGGGAGTGGCTGTTCGGCCTCGACCCGTTCGGCTGGCGGTTCATGACGGCGGTGCTCGGCACCCTGTCGGTCCTGATGCTGTGCCGGATCGGGCGGCGGCTGTTCCGCTCGACGTTCCTCGGCTGTCTGGCGGGCGCGCTGCTCACCGTGGACGGGCTGCACTTCGTGATGAGCCGCACGGCGCTGCTCGACCAGGTGCTGATGTTCTTCGTGCTCGCGGCGTTCGGCTGCTTCCTGATCGACCGGGACAAGGCGCGCGCGAGACTCGCGGCGGCGCTGCCGGTGGACGCCGACGGCATCGCGCGCCCCGACGCGTACGTCGCGGAGACGCTGCGCATCGGCCGGCGGCCGTGGCGCTGGGCGGCCGGGCTCTGCCTCGGCCTGGCCTTCGCCACGAAGTGGAACGGCCTCTACGTCATGGTGTTCTTCTGCCTGATGACCGTGCTGTGGGACGCGGGCGCGCGGCGCGTGGCGGGGGCGCAGCGGCCGTATCTGGCGGCGCTCAAGCGGGACGTCCTGCCGGCGTTCGTGACGACGGTGCCGGTCGCGGTCGGCACGTATCTCCTCTCCTGGCTCGGCTGGATCCTGTCGCCGAGCGACGGCACCGGCGGCTACTACCGCGACTGGGCGGCGACGGCGGGCAAGGGCGGCGGCTGGACCTGGCTGCCGGACTGGTGGCGCAGCCTGTGGCACTACGAGAACAAGGTCTACGACTTCCACGTCGGCCTGTCCTCACCGCACACCTACCAGTCCAACCCGTGGAGCTGGATCGTCGACGGCCGCCCCGTCTCGTACTTCTACGAGTCCCCGGCGCCCGGCAAGGACGGCTGTCCCGCCGACACCAAGGAGAAGTGCGCCCGCGAGGTCCTGGCACTCGGCACCCCACTCCTCTGGTGGGCCGCGGCATTCGCACTCCTCTACGTCCTGTGGCGCTGGTTCTTCCGCAGGGACTGGCGGGCGGGCGCGATCGTGTGCGGCGTCGCGGCGGGCTATCTGCCGTGGTTCATGTACCAGGAACGGACGATCTTCTACTTCTACGCCGTGGTCTTCGTGCCGTTCCTCTGCCTTGCCGTCGCCATGATGATCGGCGCGATTCTCGGACCACCGGGTTCCTCGGAACGCCGCCGCGTGGTGGGCGCCGCGGCCGCGGGCGTCCTGGTCCTGCTGATCTTCTGGAATTTCATTTACTTCTGGCCGATCTATACCGGGCAGGCGATCCCCATCGACTCGTGGCGGTCCCGGATGTGGCTGGACACCTGGGTCTAGCTGGGCGAACAAGGCTGAGGGGCGCGACCGTTGTCGCGCCCCTCTTGTCGTTGTTGGTCGTTGCCGGTCGTCCTGGGCCGTGGTCGGACGGCCCAGCGACGGCCCGAGATCGGCGCCTTTGCAGCGGGCTCCGTTAACCGCCTGCGACCTGTGGCGTTCCGTGTGCCGCCCGCTGACGGGGACACGTGGGGCTGCGGGGTGTCGGCGACCCGTCATGTTCGTACATCTGGACAATCGAAATCGGGCGACGTGAGCCTTTGGCCTGGCGCATAATTCGGCGCAGGCGACAGGGAGGGATCGCGCATGGATACGTACTACGCACCGCTCTCAGGTCTTATTCCAGAAGGATTCTCTGAGCCTGCCCAAGCAGGACCATATGGCATGGTCCCGCGAAAGTGGGAGGTCAGCCTATTCGATTGGGCGGAGCTGGGTAGCAAGCATAAGCTCCACATCCCGTACACGGTAGGCGACATGCGCCTTAAGAGCTGCAACCTGGAGCTGGCCATAGCGGCGGAGTCCATCGAAGATGCTCAAGGTAAAATTGCCCCGTTCCACGTGATGATGTACGCTCGCGGATTTCACCCCTTCTCGGTTCAGTTCATTTCCAGTCACTCCGTAAATGAATATGCGGGGATATGCTCGCGAAAGTCGAGCTATGGAACCGACCTCCTTCCGGAGGGGCTGCGGGTCGGGATCACCAGCGACACAGCGTCCGTTGAGATTTGGGGGGCACCCTACAGCTCGGGCTCCTCAATCCGTAGGGAGGCGCTCAATCGATCCATCACGCCGAACCTGTTCGTCCAGGTAGCTGACGATGTCGAGAAGTGGACAGTCCTCCGCGATAGGTACCCGGTCTGCTTGTTCCTTGAGCGTGTTCTAACTTCCAGCCCAGTAGTTTCTGATGTCGGGCAATCACTTCTTCACGTCTGGACTGGCCTGGAATCGATATTCCCTAAGGTTCAATCCGAAGTCAGCTTTCGACTTGCCCTGTACCTGGCTCAACTCCAGTCCCCTTTGGGGGATCGGCAAGATTTCTTCCAGCGGGCAAAGAGATCCTATGGGGATCGATCGAAGGTGGCTCATGGTGGCGCCATTAAGGCCAAAGGTGGCGTGGACCCTTGGATGGAGGCTTGGATTATTTTGACGCACACGGTGTGCGCGATTCTTGAACGGCGCAGTGTTCCAACGGAGGAGGAACTGATCCAAGAGCTTTTGGTGGCGGCCGATGCCAGTGGTTGAATCGATGATTCCTCTTCAACCCACCACTATCACCAGATCCCATCCCGTCCGTCTAAAAAGTGGGGTCGGTCTAGATAACGTGCCTGGTCAGCTCCTATGGTCCCCTCGCGTGCGGGGGTGGTCCCTTCATCGTCTTCGAAATCATCCGCACGATGTGATGGTCCCCGCGCGTGCGGGGGTGGTCCCTGGCGGGGCAGGCAAGATGTATTGGCCAGGGAGGTGGCCTGCGCACACGGACCCCGATGAAGGGCTAGCACCGCATCACGTGATGCGGTGGCCCCCGTTACGCTGGTACGCACCACCTCAGAACGGAGAGTGCGCTGCGGATGGGGCCGAAGACAGCCAAGGTCTACGAGACGATTCGTGCACGGCTCGCGTCCGGCGAGTACGCCCCCGGCGACAAGATGCCCTCGGAGCGAACGCTCGTTGAGGAACTCGGCATCGGCCGGACGGCGCTTCGACAAGTGCTGGCCCGGCTTGTAGCGGAAGGCGCTTTGGAGGTTCGCGGCAGGAGTTCGTACCGGGTGCCCGGAGCGGTGAGCGTCGAGGCTCCCGAGGGGCTGGAACCCTGGCGCATCCACGGTGAGCGAGACCTCTACGACAACCGCTGGGTCAAGCTCCAGCTTTGGGATGTTGAGCCGCCCGGCCTGAAGCGGTTCGAGCACCACGTGGTGAAGCTCCACCACGTGGCCATCACCGCAGTTCTGGACGACCAGGACCGCGTCTTGATGATGTGGCGATATCGCTTCGTCCCACAGCAGTGGGGCTGGGAGCTGCCAGGCGGCATCGTGGACGAAGGCGAGGAGCCTGCGGCCACGGCGCTCCGGGAGGTCGTCGAAGAGACCGGCTGGCGGCCGAAATCGGTGGAGCACGTCGTCACCTATCAACCCATGGTGGGCATGGTCGACTCACCCCACGAAATCTTCGTCGGGCACCAGGCTGAGCGAGTCGGTCCGCCGACGGATCTGGAAGAGGCCGGACACATCGAGTGGGTACCGCTTGCCGACATTCCGGGACTGATGGCTCGTGGCGAGCTGATGGGCTCCGGAACTCTCGTGGCCTTGCTCCACATCCTGGCGAGCCGTGGAAGGCAAGGAGCTACAACCGCGCAGTGAGCAGGTCGACGCGACGGCGCTGCCGCACCGAACCGGTGCGGCTCGCCAACAGCCGCGCCTGCCTCAGGTGGATGTTCGCGTCGTCGTACTCCGCTCGCGCCAAGTGCGCCTGCGCGAGGTCGGTATGAAGCCCGCCTTGCGCGCGGACAAAGGTCGGGTCCACGGCTTCCAATGCGTCGTACAGGCTGGTCACTGCCTCACCGTCTCCAAGCAAGGCAAGCACGTTGCCTCGCCAGCGAGTGAGGTGCGCGCCGTTCAGGAAGATGCTCAGCATGTCCGGGTCCCTGTCCCCGGAGCCGGATGGAATGCTCGCCCCCGCCGAATCGAGGGCCCGTCGGCAGTCATCAGGCAAACCGGCGTGGGCGCACAACTCGGCTTCAGCCGCGGACAACCACGCCCGAAGGCGCGGGGACCCGTTCCCTGCGAGGGTGCGCTGCGCGTCGCGGACCAAGTCGACTCCCAGGGACGGCCGACCAGCCTCGCAGAGTACGTATGCCTGCTCTGCCATCGCGTGGGCGAGGTACATGGGAGCCTCAGCGTCTCGCGCGGCACGCTTCGCGAGTTCGTAGTGACGCCATGCGCGTTCGACCGCCCCGGAGTCAATTGCCTGCCATGCCGCCAAGGTTGACGCTCCCGCAAGCGCGAGCGCCACGGGACGACGTGCAGTGGGGAGCACCGTGAAGTTCAGCGCGTCTTCCAGGGCAGAGAGGTGCCCCGTCATCTGGTCCACGAGACCGGCCGCGCCCATCTGGCGGTCCATGGTGCGCAGTAACTCCGTCTGATTGTCGAACGCCTTCACCATGGATTCGCTGACGCTGCCTGCCGAATCGATCCGGCTCAGCAGTTCGTCGTACCCGTCGGCGGACGGTGGCGCAGCCGCGGGTGGGCCGCCCCGTAACTCCGCATCGGTGACCCCGAGGAGCTGCCGCAGGATCACCGCGTACCGGTCCGAGATAGCGCGCTTCCCGTTCTCCCACTCGGACACGTACACGCGCAAACTCGCGGTCGACGCGACGTCTGTGACGTGCCGTCGGGCGTACTGCTCGATCTCGCGAACCAGCCGCTCCTGAGACCAGCTCCGCGCCGTTCGCGCGCTCCGAAGTCCTGTACTCACAGGCCACCGCCCGGCGATAGGTCCACTCCCTGACCTTCCCAGCATGCCTCACATCACCCCAGGTCAACAGGGGTTAACAACAAGGGAGTTAAGGCCTGTTGGCTACCGACACCCCTCCCGAACGGGTCTTCTGGAGATGCACCAAGGCGGGCAACCGCCGCTCGAAACGGCGAGACTCCTTGACTCTGGTGCGCACCAGATGCTTTCCTTCTGGTGCGCACCAGATGAGGGAATCGCTCCCGATTCGCGGTGCGCAAGTGGCCCTCTCCGGGCTTGTTCCATCGCGGTGCTGGTTCGGGATAGCTCGCTTCCACGTGGAGCCCCTTGCTGGTCGTTCCTTGAGAACTCAACAGCGTGCCAAGTCGACGGGGTGAGAGTCCCCGTCCCCGCAACGGCCCGGGTGACGGCCGCTGGCGGCCACTTCCCTGCACACCGGCCCTGGAGAACATCCGTGGGGATCATCCCTCCATTCCTGGAGGTCAGCCCTTCGCGATGCCATCTGGTGTGCGCCGCCCTGCTGGCGTCAGAGCAGTGACGATGACGCACCCGGCCATTGCGGCTCGGGACTGGTACACCGTTGCCACGGCGTACCGGTGAAGCCGTGAACCCAGTTTTGGACGCCCTGATGGTCGTAGGCCGGGTTCGACTCCCGGCCGGGGCGCTGCGGTCGCACTCGCTGACCGCGCTGCCGCAAAGCGGCTTTCCCCATCAACGGCGCGCGCCCCCGGAGTTGCAGCTCCGGGGGCGCTGTTCGGGCCGTTCCACCTGCTAGGGAGAACACGACCCATGGACCACATCGTCACTGTTCAGGACGCTGTTACCGCGTTCGCCGACTGGATCGAGCCGACCGGTGCGGAACTGGCCGCGATCGAGCGGGAGATGCCCGTGATCCTCGCGGACGTCGACCTGCTCGACGCGCAGATCATCACCCTTGACCGCACGCCGAACGAGCTGGACGACCGCCGTATCCGCCGGGCCCGCCGCCGGGCACTCGCCGCCCGGGTCGCGCTGGTCAACCTCGCGGCCGGTACGAGCCTTCCCGGTGGTGCCGCGTGAGTGCCCCCGACCGGAACCTGATGGCCGCGCACGCTGAGGTGAAGGCGGAGATCACGCGCACGGACACCAAGACGGGCTTGTTGCTGGCGTTCGTCGGCGCGGTGTTCGCGGGCGCCTGGACGGTCGCCCGCGCTCTGCCCCTGAACCTCCCGGCCTGCGTGGCGGGAGCTCTCGGGATGGGCCTGCTGGTCGCCGCGGCCGGGCTGTTGCTGCGTTCCACGCGGCCGAACCTGCGCGGCAGGCACGGCTTCACGCTGTGGGCCACGCTCACGCCCGAGGAGATCCCCGCGGCGATGTCGAACGATCTCGCCGCGGACATCGCCGGGCTGTCCCGGCTGGCGGTCGCCAAGTTCACGTGCCTGCGCCGCGCGGTCGACCTGACCTGCGCCGGTGGCGCCCTGCTGATCGCCGCGACGCTGCTGACGCTGGGGGGTGCGGCATGAGCGAGTCCCGCAAGACGGCTGCGTGGCCGGAGGGTGTCATCGCCCGCTTGCTCACCGTTGCTGGTGCCACTGTCGACCTGTCGTACGAGTCGGGCAGCGGCACGATCGTCGCGGTGTGCACGGGGGAGTTGTGCGGCTGGACCGAGCGCACCGACACCCGGAGCCTGTACACGGATACACCCGAGCAGGAGCGCGAGCGCTTCGAGGACTGGCTGCCGACGACCAAGAAGCGCGCACAGGACCATGCCGGACGCTGCCGCCTCCTGCCTCGTCCGGGGGGTGCGGCATGAGCGCCATTCGTCAACAGCGGTGGCGCCTGGTCGCCGTTCTCCTGTGCGTGCTCGGTTCGGTCGCCGCGAGCCTGTCCGCGGTGTTCTTCGCCCGCTCCTGGTCCGCCGTCAGCATCGCGCTCGGGTGCTTCCTGATCGCCTGGTACCTGCGCACCCAGACGCCCGCGCCGCCCGCTAACGGGCCGGACAGTGACGGCACCGGGGGTGCGGCATGAGTGCCCGTACGTCGCTGACCCGGGTTCAGGCCGGTGTGCTGTCGGCTGCGTTCGTGCCGATGCTGGCCACGGGCGTGTTCGGCGGGATCGGGACCTACAGCAACATCGGGCACGCCTACGGCACCGGCACCGCACTCGGTGCGCTCGCCGCCGGTGAGGGCGCCACCGCTGTGCTCGCCCTGGTGCTGCTCGGGCTGACCATGCTCGGGCAGTCCTCCCCGCGCATCGTGCGGGGAGGACTGTGGGCGCTGCCTGCCGCTGCTGCGGTCATGGGCGCCATGGCCGCGCCGGACGCAGGCCGCACGGTGATCTACGCGCTGACGCCGATGGGCATGTCCGTGTCGGCGGAGGGCATGGCGTTCCTCGCCCGCCGCATCGTCGTCCACACCGACGGCCGCGACGCCGAACATGAGCGCCGCACCGCCGACATCGTCCAGGCCCTCGCCTACCACCGCGCCCGCGCCGCGCAGCACCCGACCGACCGGGTCAGGAAGCGGTCGGAGCGGACGTCATGGCGTCTGGCCCGCAAGGTCGGCATCGGGGACGCGGCGCTGGGATCGAGGCTGCTCGATGTCCAACGCGATCGGATCACCGAAGGTGCGGATGCCGCACTCGCCTCGATGTTCAGCGCCCCCGTCCCGACCCCCGCCCCGACCGCGAATGCGGAGGAATCTACTGAGACCGTCAGTAATCGGTCTACGGCTGACCTGCCGGTATCGGCCCCCGAGCCGATCACCATGAACCCTGTGGCGTTGCCGCGTCCGGTGGCGGTCGGGTTCCTGAAGTCGGCCCTGCCCCTCAAGCCCGTTGCCCCGCCCTCGATTTCTCCGGTGGGCCCGATCGCTGCGGCGATCGAGGCGCGTCCGGTAGCGGCTGAGTCGGTCCGGCCGCGTCGGGCGACCGGCCGGGTTCCTGAGGTTGCTCGATCGCCGCGGCCCAAGCGCACGGCCGCCGATCTGCTTGCCGAAGCCCGTGCGGCGACGGCCGGTTGGTCGGATGAGGAGCTGACGGCCGAAGCGATCCGCAAGGCCGTCCGTACGGCGCCCGCCAAGGCCCGCATGCTGCGCGATCAGTTGAAGGCTGAGCGTGGCGAGGGGGTGGCGGTATGACGGCGCCACAGCTTCGCGTTCTCTCGCTGGGAGCGGGCGTGCAGTCCACGACCCTGCTGATGCTCGCTGCCGAAGGGCGGTTGCCGAAGCCTGATGCGGCGATCTTCGCTGATACGGGCTGGGAACCGGCGCGCGTGTATGCGCACCTGGACCGGTTGGAGCGGGAGGTGGCCCGGCCTGCCGGGATTCCGCTCTACCGCGTTCAGGTCGGCGTCACGGACGGCCCGACGCGGACTACGGGTGATCTGCGGGCCGACTCGCTCGATCCGGGCTCCTGGGTGCGGATGCCGGTCTTCGTCGCGGACCGTTCCGGGGAGCGGGCTGCCCCGGTGAGGCGGCAGTGCACGGAGGAGTACAAGGTCAAGCCCATCAAGACCGCGATCCGCGGCCTGCTCGGCTACCCCCATCCGACCCCGGTTCCGGCCGGGGTGGTAGTGGAGCAGGCAATTGGGATCAGCCGGGACGAGTTCGAGCGGGCCAAGGACGCCCCCGTGCGCTACCTGCGCAACGTCTTCCCGCTGCTCGACATGGACGGCGCCGCAGACGGCCGGGAGGGCTGGACCCGCACCGACTGCGTGCGCTACCTACGCGCCCACGGCTGGGGACAGACGCCCAAATCCGCGTGTATCGGCTGCCCCTTCCACGGCAACCAGGCGTGGCGCAAGCTGCGCGACGACTACCCCGAGGAATGGGCCGACGCGGTCGACTTCGACCACCGACTTCGACAGATCCCGCACCGGGGGATCAAGGCCGCGCCGTATCTGCACCGCAGCCTGCTGCCCCTGGACCAGGCGCCCATCGACCGCGTCACGCGCACCGAGTGGGCCGAGAGGCAAGGCGACCTGTTCGACACCGCAGCCGACACCGAGGCCGAAGACGGCGCCGCACTTGGCTGCTCCCCGTGGTCCTGCCGCGGAGCGGGAGAGGAGACGACGGCATGAGTGAACCCCTCGTCGGCGCCGCCCTGTTCCGCACCGTGATGCAGGCAGCCGACCACCGCTGTCAGTGCCAGGGCGAATGCGGCCAGCCCCACCGCAAGGGCGGCGGGCGCTGCCCGCACCAGCACGACGGCTACACCAGCAAGCACGGCCGCCGGGTCCGCCTGATCGCGGCCCCCGCCGACCCGCTCGCCTCCGCCGTCGCCGCGGCCAGCCTGCCGCCCGAGCAGTTGCGGGCCTGGTGCCCCGACTGCCACACCACCGCCGCCCGCGCGGCCAAGCGGGCCCTTCCCGACACCTCTACGGATCAGGGCTGCCTGTTCGACCTGTAACGGCCACCCTGCCGCCCAAGCTGCGGCATCAGCCAACGGAGACTCTTCGTGAACCTCACCGTGAGCACGCACAAGATCCCCGGATACGGCCCCACCCTGCGCACCGCCAAGCAGCTCGCGCAGCAGGCCGCGCGCCTGGTCGACCGGGCCGTGCCCGGCCGGATGCCCGACGTCGAAATCATCCTGACCGACCCGCGCGGCATGGCCGAACTCGGCACCGCCGCTGACGCCGAACTGGCCGGGGTCCTGGACAAGCGGACCCGCAACCGCGCCGAACGCGCCGCACGGCGCCTCGCCCGTGACGCGTCCGGACGTGCCATCCCCCGCGCCAACGGCAGCGTGCTGGTGCTGGTGAACGTCGACCAGCACGCCGCTCCCGGGCAGTTCGCCGTGACGCTCGTGCACGAACTCGTGCACGCCATGCAGTTCAGCCGAAGGCACGTCGTCGACCTGATCGTGCGCGACACGCGCGCGCAGTTCGGTGTGGAGCGACAGTCGCGCCGTCAGGCCCGCGCGCACGCCCGCCTGATCGAGCAGCACGAGCAAGAGGCCTACGGCCGCGAGTACCTCGCCAACCAGCTCATCCCCGGCGCCACCGCATCCGCTGCCGCCTGAGCAGCCCTCTTCCCAGTCTGGAGATCTACCGCATGAGCGAGAACGTCGTTCACCTCAACAAGCACCCCCAGCCGCCTGCCCCTGAGGCGGGCCCGACCGTGCTGACCGTGGTCCCGGACCAGGTCGTCGAGACAGTGCCGGTGGTGCCGCTGTGGGTGCGCTCCGGGCGCGCCATGAAGACCGCCATCGCACACGAGCGCACCAAGACCGCCGCCCGCGCAGTCGCCCGCAACGGCCTCTACATCGCCGGTGGCACGAAGATCGTGGCGCGCCGCACCTGGGACGGGCGCACCGCATCCCGCTACGAACGCATGCTCCGCGCGGCCGAGGCCGCGGGGAACTACGAGGTGGCCGCTGAGTGGGAGGAGCGCGGGCAGCGCTTCCGCGCGGAGCGTCACCGCCGCCGCATGGACCTGCTCGCCTCCCCCGTCGACGCCGCCAAGACCGCCCTCATCGGCACCGGCATGAGCATGGGCGCACTCATCGGCCTCGGCGTGGCCCTGGCCCTGGCCACCAAGGACCCCGCCGACGTCATCACCCCCCTCGCTGCCGTGGTCGGGCTCGTGAGCCTGCTCGTCACCATCGTCATGGTGGTGTGGGGGCCCCTGCTCACCATCGGCCCCTTCCTCGCCCTGCTCAGCCTCTGGGCCGTCGGCCGCCACCAAAAGGCCGCCCCCGCCTGGGCACTGCCCGCACGGGAGCGCGACAGTGAAGGCGAGCCGATCACCCCGTCGATCGTCGTCAAGGCCCTGCGCGACCTCGGCGTGCCCGCCCTGCGCAACGCCATCAAGGAGATGGGCGACGCGGGCGCCGCCATGCTCGGACCGATCCGCATCGCCGGATGCGGCGTGGAAGTCGACGTCACCCTGCCCTCCGGAGTGTCCACGGTGGAGGTGCAGCAGCGGCGCCGCAAGCTGGCGGAGAACCTGACCCGGCACGAGCACGAGGTGTTCATCACCATCCCCCAAGCCGCGCGCACGGTGCGGCTGTGGGTTGCGGACTCCGGCGCGCTGGACGAGCCGATCGGGCCGTCTCCGCTGGTCACAGATGAGTCGATGACCGCCGACTACGCCAAGGGCCGCGCCCCCTGGGGACAGGATCTGCGCGGCGACGCCGCCGTGCTGAGCCTGTTCCAACGCCACCTGCTCATCACCGGGTTGTCGAACCAGGGCAAGACGGCGGCGCTCAGGGCGTTGGCGCTGTGGCTCGCGCTGGACCGCTCCGTGAAGTTCCTCATGGGCGACCTGAAGGGCGCCGGTGACTGGGCCATGTTCGACGGCCTGGCCGACACCCTGATCCAGGGGCCCACGGATGAGCACGTGATCCAGGTGGTGGAGATGGTGGAAGGCGGGGTGGAGGAGATGAACCGCCGCCTCCAGGCACCGCCCGGCACCGTCTTCCCGCCGCTGATTGTGCTGGTGGATGAGGCGCAGGTGGCGTTCATGTGCCCGCTCAAGGACGAGGACAAGCGCCCCTACGGCGGCGCCAAGGCCAACTCCCGGTACTTCATGGCCGTCCGTAAGATTCACAACCAGGGGCGTGCGGTCAACGTCCTGATGTGGCAGGGCACCCAGGACCCCACCGACCAGAACCTCCCCAAGCTGGTACGGGAGGGCGCCCACACCCGTGCCTCGCTCGCGCTGGGCACCGAGTCGCAGGCCCGCATGGCGCTGGGGGACAAGGCCGTGGACGGCGGCGCGGCGCCCAACCTGCTGCGTCCGGGGCTGGACAAGGGCACGGTCGTGGTCGCCTCCGACGGCATCGCGATCCCCGCCGGGCAGGCCTCGATCACGGTGCGCACGCACTACATCGACACCGACGACGCGAGTGACATCGCGGAGCGGGCGCGGGCACTGCGGGACGGCGTGACCACCCTGCACGCCATCGACCGCGACGAGGACCGTGACCCGCTCGCCGACATCGCCGCCGTGCTGGGGGATGCCTCCCGGGTGCTGACCGCCGACGTCCTCAAGCGCCTCGCGAGCCTGAACGCGGATGCCTACGGCGACTGGACGCCCGGCGACCTCAAGCGCGTGCTGGAAGCCGAAGGGGTCGAGCCCTACAAGTCCCACGGGCGCATGGTCGTCGGCCGCGACGACGTCATCCGCGCGCTGGCTGAGCGCGACAGCGAGGGTTCCGCTTCCGCCGCCGCGTAGCGGGGAGGCGCCCGCGCCTGCCGTGGGGAGGCGGGGAGAACTCCCCAACCGCCTCCCCGCACCGCATCCCCCGCACTGATCAGCGAAAACACCATGTCGGGGAGGCGGGGAGGCCCGCAGGTCACACCCTGTGAAACCCCCTCTGCAGAGCCTCCCGCAGGGGGTGTCTCTGCCTCCCCGCCCACGGATCGGAAGGGATTCCGGATGAACCACCGCGACCCGCCGGGGATCATCGCCCCGCACATCCCCGCCGACGACTACCGCCGCGCCCAGGCCACCGGCCAACCCGTCGTCATCGTCGTCCACACCACCGACCACACCGGGCGCCCCCTGCGCCACTACCTCTTCCCCATCGCAGTGGCGGGCGCGGGCGCCATGGGCATCTTCGGTCTCGTGGCCGCGTTCCTCGCGCTGCTCGACGTCGCCGCCCACACCGCCACCGCGATCGGCGGCGCCGCGGGCCCCATCGGCGTCGGCGGCATCACCCTGCGCCTGGCCCGCGGCAAGACCTAGCTACGCCAAGGGCGGCCCCCGTCTCGCCAAAGTCCGGGGCCGCCCTTGTCCACCTGCCCACTACAGAGCTGTGGAGGTCTCCCAGCATGACGCAACCCACCGACATCCGGCGAGAGCACCTGCGTGCCGCTCTCGCCCTGGCCGCCTCCGGCGTGCCCGTGCTGCCGTTGCGGGCCGGGAAGGTGCCGTTCGGCAACTGCCGCCGCTGCACCGACAACACGTGCGGTGGACGGCCGAACATGAAGACCCCTGGCCCCTGCACCTGCCCGCACCCGTGCCACGCATGGGCCGCCGCGACGACGGACGCGGACGTCATCAACTCCGGCAGTTGGCAGCGGGCCTGGGGTCGGGCTGCGGCCGTCGCCTACCACCCCGGCGGGGCCGACCTGACGGTCGTCGACCTCGACAACGCCGACGCGATCACGTGGGCGCGCGAGAACCTGCCCGCCACGCAGACCGTGGCCACCACCCGGGGTGAGCACTGGATCTACCTCGGGGCGATGGGCTCCGCCAACGGCGTCCGGCCGGGCGTGGACATCAAGTCCACGATGGCCTACGCCCGCTGGCGTGGGCACGGCACCGGCACCCCCACGGCGCTGCCGGACGCCGTGCGCACGCTCGCCGCGGCGAAGCCCGCCACGGCGCGCCCCGCGCCGCAGGCCATCGCAGTGCCCCCGTTCGCCGGGGGCGGAGCGTGCCGCCATCGCACGCCCGCGTATCTGGAGCGTGGCATCGCCATGGCGGAGCAGCGCATCACCGACGCCCGCAGTGGCGTGCACGCCACCGTCTACCGGACGTTCCTGGCCGTGCTCTCCACGCACGGCCGGTGCGGCTGCCTCACCGAGACGCACATCGGGCGCCTGTTCACCGCCGCGCAGGCCAAGGGCGAAACGGCCCGGCACTGCACCGACGCATGGACCAACGCCCGCACCCGGCTGGGACTGTAGCCATGGCTGACGACGACAAGACTCCCGCCCGCGAGATCATCACCGACTACGCGCAAGAGCACTTCCGCTACTTCCGCACCCCTGACGGCACCGTGTACGCGCAGAAGAACGGGCACCCCGTGGCCCGTCCGATCCGTTCTCAGGGGGCCACCGGAAGCCACCGGCAGGAACTCATGGTCGGACTCTTCCGCGACGGACGCGGAGTCTTCAACGGCAGCGCCATCAAGGAAGCGCTGGACCTGATCGAAGCGCTCGCGCTGAGCGAGGGCGTACAGCCGGTGCACATCCGGGTCGCCCCGGGCTTTGACGGGGCGACGTGGCTGGACCTGGGTCGCGACGACGGACAGTCCGTCCGCATCCACCCCACCGGATGGGACATCACCATTCCCGACCCGCGCGAGGTGTGCTGGCGCCGCACCCAGCTCACCGGGGAACTGCCCCTGCCCGCCAAGGACACCGATGGCAAGGGCGTCGACCTGTTGATGCGGCTGTGCAACTTCGCCAACGCCGACACCGAGTCCCTGGCTCTCGCCTGGCTGATCGGCTGCCTCGGGCCGTCCGTGCCCGTCCCCGCGCCGTTCCTCACCGGACCGCAGGGCGCGGGCAAGTCCACGGGCGGGCGGATGCTCATCAGGGTCGTGGAGGGCATGAGCGGGGACCTGCGCCGCGCCCCGAAGGACGAGGCGAATCTGATCGCGGCCGTGGCCGCCGGGTGGGTCACCGCGCTCGACAACCTCTCGCACCTGACGCCGGACCTGGCGGACGCCATGTGCTGCGTCGTCACTGGCGCTGAGGACGTCAAACGCGCCCTGTTCACCGACGGGGACGTCTACCGCACCGGCTACCGCCGCCCCCTGCTGCTCACCGGTATTGACGTCGGCCTCATCCGGCCCGACCTTGCCGAACGGCTCCTGCCGCTGCATCTGGTGCGCCCCAAGGTGCGGCGCACCGAGGCGGAGCTGTGGGCGGAGTACGAAGAGATCCTGCCCGTGGTGCTCGGCTCGCTCCTGGACCTCACGGTCAAGGTCCGCGCGGTGAAGGCGGAGACCCCCACCGACCTGCGGATGGCCGACTTCGCGCACCTGTGCGCGCAACTCGACGCAGCTACCGGTCTCGGAGCGCTCAGCGCCTACCGGGCGAGCCTGGATGACCTCAACGACGACGTGATCGAGGGCGACCTCCTCGCGCAGACCGTCTTGCGGCACGCCGACACGATCGCACCCGGAGCGGCACAGCGGATGACCTCTACCGAGTGGCTGCACCTCCTCAGCGGCCTCTACAGCGGCGAGGAACTGCGTCCCCTGCCCAAGGGCTGGCCGACCACGGGAAAGGTCCTCTCCGACCGCCTCAAGCGCCTCCAGCCCACGCTGGCCGCCCTAGGTGTCCTCATCGACTCGGGCCGCACCAGAGAGGGCCGCTACATCGAGATGGCCTGCTCGCCCGCCACGCCCCCGCACGAGCAACAGGCGTTCTGACCGGCATCGCCGCCGAACAGCAACAGCAAGAGGAGCACCCCGGGCGCGGCGTGCTCCTCTTGCTGTTCGGCGGCGAAGCCGCCCTGCGGGGACGTGCCGCGAAGCGGCTCCTTCTTCACGTCCTGAGCAGCACCGCACCACCACAGACACCCCCCTTCTTTTTCCTAAGTGGGGAACGCTGCGTCACCTGCGTCACGGGCGCCCGGAAACGCCCGGCGACCTGCGCATACGGCCGTGACGCAGACGGCCGACCTCTGCGTCACGCCGCGTCACCTGCGTCACCCGTGGCGGACAGCCTGCGTCACCGGTGACGTGCCCCCGAGCCTCTGCGTCACCCGAAACCCGCAGGTCAGAGACGCGTATGACGCAGGTGACGCTGTGACGCAGAAATCCGCACTTCGGACACACGCGCGCCCCGAGAAGCCTCCGAATGCAACACGACTCGACTTCCGAGGACCCCATGAGCCGAACCCGTTCCGCTCAACCCGACCCTCGCGCCACCCTCCGCGGCGGCCTGCCCGACCGGTACCTCACCCCCGACGACATCGCCGAGATGTTCGAGGTGCCCAAGGAGACCGTCTACCAGTGGCGTAAGAAGCGCACCGGCCCGCCCGGCTTCCGCGTCGGCAAGCACATCCGCTACGACCCCGCCGACGTCCAGAGCTGGAAACAGGAGCGCATGGCGGCCGACGCCGCCGCATAACCGAACACAGCCCAGCACGGCAGGGAGAGCCGCCTCGCGCGGCTCTCCCTGCCGTGCTTCGTGAAGGGAACGCCTCCTCGTGGCAGGCCACATCCAAGACCGCTGGCACAAGACCGAGACAGACGCCAACGGCAAGCCGCACAAGGTCAAGTCCGAGCGCCACGGCAGCGGCCTGCGCTACCGCGCCCGGTACGTCGGTCCCGATGGCTCTGAGAAGTCCAAGAGCTTCCGCGACGGACAGAAGCGCCTCGCGGAGAAGTGGTTGACCGACATCGAGTCCGACATGTCGCGCGGGCAGTACATCGACCCCAGGAAAGCGCGCACCACCTTCCAGCAGTACGCCGAGAAGTGGGTGAACGCCCACACCGGCGAGATCAACAGCCGCGAGGCTGCCGAGCGTCGGCTACGGCTGCACGCATACCCGCACATCGGCACGCGTCCCATCGGGTCGTTCAAGCCCGAGCACATCCGGGACTGGATCAGCGCGCTTGAAGGAACCGTGCCTGCCGAGTCGAGCCGCCGCGTCATCGTCGGCACGGTGTCGGCCGCGTTGCATGCAGCCGTGGAGGACGGGCTCCTCCTGAAGAACCCGTGCCGTGCCCGCACCGTCCGCCTGCCGAAGCCCGCCAAGCCGCGCGTCGTCCCGTGGACAGCCGCTCGCGTCTTTGACGTGCGGTCGGCGCTACCCAAGCGGTTTCAGGCCACCGTGGACCCGGGTGCGGGGTGCGGTCTGCGCCAAGGCGAGATCTTCGGGCTCTCGGAGGACGAACTCGACTACGAGGGCGGGTGGGTGCACGTCACGCACCAGCTCAAGCGAATCCGCGGGAAGTACGTGTTCGCACCGCCCAAGGGCGGCAAGGAGCGCAGTGCGCCGCTCCCGATGACGGTGGGCCGCTCTCTGCGCGCCCACTCGGAGGAGTTCCCGCCCATCACGGTCACGCTGCCGTGGCGCACGCCTGACGGGCCCCTCGTGACCAAGCGGCTGTTGTACAGCGGCAACGAGGGGCTGCACGTCCGCGTGAGCTACTTCAACGACTTCATGTGGAAGCCCGCTCTGGCCGTCGCTGGCGTCATCCCGGCGCCGAAGGAGGGCGAGCGGTACGCGGCGGCGCGCGAGGACGGCATGCACGCGCTCAGGCACTTCTACGCGTCCGTCCTCCTGGACGCTGGCGAGAACATCCGTGCGCTGAGCCAGTACCTCGGACACTCCGACCCTGGATTCACGCTCAGGACGTACACGCACCTGATGCCGAGCAGCGAGGGGAGGACCCGGAAAGCGGTCGACAACGCGCTGCTTCTTCCCAAGATCACGGCCCAGCGACGGCCCAGATAGAGGGCAGCAGCCCGCGTCGCAGGGTTCCCGGGCAGGTCGGGGCCGCAATGGCCCCGATCGCTCGGAATATCATTTACTTCTGGCCGATCTATACCGGCCAAGCGATCCCGATCGATTCCTGGCGTTCCAGAATGTGGCTCGATACCTGGGTCTGAACGCGACAATCGGACACCTTCGGATAACAGCCGACCCATTCGGCCCTTCCCTCCCACAGGCCCCCATAAGGTTGTGGCATTCCTGGGGAGGGGGGCGCTTGATGCGCAAGGGAGTTAAGGCCGCTCTGGTCGGCGGGGTGTTCACCGTCATGGTGGGTGGCGCCGGTTATGGCGCGTACAACGTCGTCAATGCCGTGAACGGTGGCGGGGGTTCGTCGTCGGGGAAGTCGGGGGCGAGCAGGAGCGGGCCGCCGACGCGGGACGAGGTGCGGGAGACCGCGCGGGAGTTTCTCGGGGCGTGGGCCGAGGGGGACGCGGACGGCGCGGCGGCGTACACCGACAACGCGGAGGCCGCGGCCGAGGCGCTGACGGGCTTTCGCGAGGACGCGTACATCCGCAAGGTCGAGCTGACGCGGGGGCGGATCAGCGGGACGCGGGTGCCGTTCACGGTGCGGGCCACGGTCACGTACGAGGGGAAGAGCAAGCAGCTGCGGTACGCCTCGGCCTTGGAGGTCGTACGCGGGGTCCACACCGGGCGGGCCCTGGTCGACTGGCGGGCGTCCGTGCTGCACCCGGAGCTGAGGCGCGGCGACACCCTGGAGACGGGCGAGGCGGCGGCGCCGCCGATCGTGGCCGTCGACCGGAACGGCGTGGTCCTGACCGGGAAGAAGTACCCGTCGCTCGCGCCCGTCCTGGACCAGCTCCGTGCGAAGTACGGCGAGCAGGCGGGCGGGAGGCCGGGCGTCGAGCTGTATGTGCGGCGTGCCGAGAAGGGCGCGGGCGCGAAGACGTTGCTGACGTTCGCGAAGGGGCGGCCGGGGAGGCTGCCGACGACGTTGAGCGCGGCGGCGCAGCGGGCCGCCGAGGACGCGGTGGCGCGGCACCCCGAGTCGTCGGTGGTCGCGGTCAGACCGAGCAGCGGCGACGTGCTCGCCGTCGCCAACCACCGCGCGGACAAGTTCAACGCGGCCTTCGAGGGCAAGCTGGCGCCCGGCTCGACGATGAAGATCGTGACGGCGGCCATGCTCATCGACAAGGGCGTCACCAAGGCCTCCGGGCCCGCGCCCTGCACCCCGGAGGCGACCTGGCAGAGCCAGACCTTCCACAACCTCCGGGGCATGACGCCGAACGAGGACGCCACGCTCGCGGACAGCTTCGCGCGCTCCTGCAACACGGCGTTCGTGAAGCTGGTCGACGAGAAGCCGCTCACGGACGCGTCGCTCACCGAGGAGGCGAACACCAACTTCGGCCTGGGCCGCGACGACTGGCGGACCGGCATCACGTCGGCGGACGGCTCGGTGCCCGCCTCCGGCGGCCCGGACCGCGCCGCCAACGCCATCGGCCAGGGCCAGGTGCAGCTCAACCCGCTGAACCTGGCGTCGGTGGCGGCAACGGCCATGACGGGCTCGTTCCGCCAGCCCGTCCTCGTACCGAAGAAGTTCATCGACGGTGAACTGGCCACCGCGCGCGGCCTGTCGGCGGGTACGGTCGCCCAACTGCGGCAGATGATGCGGCGCACGGCGGTCGCCGGGACGGGCGCGAGGGCCATGGCGGGGCTCGGCGGCGACGTCGGGGCGAAGACGGGGTCGGCGGAGGTCGACGGTCAGACGAAGCCCAACAGCTGGTTCGCGGGCTACCGCGGGGACACCGCGGTGGCCGCGATGGCGCAGGAGGGCGGGCACGGCGGCGACACCGCGGGGCCGATCGTGGCGGCGGTACTGCGGGCGGGCGGGTGACGGGCGGGTGAGAACCCCGGGGACCGGTCGCCCGCGCGGGCGACGCCGTGGTCAACGGGGTGCGTGGGTGCCGCTAGGTTGGCTGGCGGTGAGTGAGGTGCGGCGGGGGCCGAGGGGAACAGCGGAGGATTCGTGGGTAACAGGAGACGCGCGACCGAGCGCAAGAAGGTGCATCCGGGCGTGCTCGGCGGCGCGGCGGTGGCGATCGTGTGCGGCGTCGGGGTAGCGGCGTACGCGGTCGTCGGGAACGGCGCGGGCGGCGACGGGAAGTCCGACGAGAAATCCGTGGCCACGGGTCCGCCGACGGCCGCCGAAGTGCGCACCACCGCGCGGGCGTTCCTCACCGCGTGGGAGAAGGGCGACGTGGCCGGCGCCGCGGCGCTCACGGACGACCGCAAGCAGGCCCGCGCGGCGCTCACGGCGTACCGCAAGGAGGCGCGGATCGCCGAGGTGGTCCTGACACCCGGCAAGCCCGCGGCGCGCAAGAGCGCGAAGGTTCCGTTCAAGGCGGCGGCCACGGTCTCGTACGAGGGAAAGACCAAGCCGTACGCGTACGAATCCACGCTGACCGTCGCGCGTCGCGCCGCCGACGGCAAGGTCCTCGTGTCCTGGGCGCCGTCCGTCGTCCACCCCGAACTGCGGCCCGGCGACCGCCTTGTGACGGGCGCGGCGGGCACCCCGCCGATCAAGGCCGTGGACCGGGACGGAGGCGCGCTCACCGCCGCCAAGTACCCGTCCCTCGGCACGGTCCTCGACGGGCTGCGCGAGAAGTTCGGCAAGGAGGCCGGCGGCAAGGCGGGCGTGGAGCTGCGGGTGGTGCGCGCGGACGCCGAGCCCGACGCCGACGACAAGGGCTCGGCGGCGGCGAAGAAGAGCGACGCGAAGGACACCCCCGACAAGACGCTCCTTGCCCTCTCCCCCGGCACCCCGGGCACGCTGAAGACGACGATCAGCCCGCGCACCCAGGCCAAGGCGGAGAAGGAGACGGCGAAGCGGAAGCGGGCCTCGGTCGTCGTGGTCAGGCCGTCCACCGGCGAGATCCTGGCCGTCGCCAACTCCGAACCCGCCGGCTTCAACACGGCCCTCCAGGGCTCGCTCGCGCCCGGCTCCACGATGAAGGTCATCACCTCCTCGATGCTCCTGGAGAAGGACCTCGCGGGCGTCGACAAGAAGCACCCCTGCCCGAAGTACGAGACGTACGGCGGCTGGAAGTTCCAGAACGACGACAAGTTCCAGATCAAGGGCGGTACGTTCCGGGCGAGCTTCGCGCGGTCCTGCAACACGGCCTTCATCACCCAGGCCAAGAAGCTCGACGACGACTCCCTGACGAAGCAGGCCCAGGACGTGTTCGGCCTCGGCCGCGACAACTGGTCCATCGGCGTCGCGTCGTTCGACGGCGCCGTGCCGGTGCAGTCGGACGCGCAGATGGCGGCCTCGCTCATCGGCCAGGGCGGGGTGCGCATGAACCCCCTCAACATGGCGTCGGTCGCCGCCACCGTGAAGTCCGGCACGTTCCGGCAGCCGTACCTGGTCTCGCCCGACCTCGACGACCGCCAACTGGCGCGCGCGCCGCGCAAGATGTCCGGCAGGACGGCGTCCGCCCTGCGGGACCTCATGCACTACACGGGCGTCGCCGGCACCGCCGCCAAGCCCATGGCGGGCCTCGGCTCCGACTCCGGCGCGAAGACCGGCTCCGCGGAGGTCGACGGCCAGAAGAAGCCCAACGGATGGTTCACGGCGTACCGCGGTGATGTGGCCGCGGCGGCCGTGGTGCAGGCCGGGGGGCATGGTGGGGATTCGGCGGGGCCGGTGGTGCGGGCCATGCTGCGCTGACCTGCGGTTTCGTGTGCGGCCCTCGGCCTCGCGTCCGGTATGCGGATACGTGGTCGCGTGGCCCACACACGTACCGCTAGCGTGCGGCGCATGAGCACTACGGACAACGCCGAGGGCGCATCCGGCGCCAACCCCCGTTTCGTCGAGGCCGTGCGCGAGCTCGGCCTCGACGCGCTTCCCGCCGAGATCCGCCGCTTCCCCGACCAGACGCGTACCGCCGCCGAGGCGGCCGCCGCGATCGGCTGCGAGCTCAGCCAGATCTGCAAGTCGCTGATCTTCGCGGCGGACGGGGTGCCCGTACTCGTCCTGATGGACGGCGCCTCCCGGGTCGACGTGGAGCTGGTCCAGCGGGAGCTGGGCGTGGAGAAGGTGACCCGGGCCAAGGCGGACGTCGTGCGCGAGGCCACCGGGTACGCGATCGGCGGGGTCCCGCCCTTCGGGCACGCCACCCGTACCCGCGTCCTCGCCGACCGGTCCCTCCTCGACCACTCCGTGGTGTGGGCCGCGGCCGGCACCCCCTACACCGTCTTCCCCATGGCCCCGAAGGACCTGATCGCCCACGCGGGCGCCACGCTCGTCGACGTGCGCGAGACCGCCGCGCCCACCCCGCGCGAGACCGCCGCACCCGCCCCCCGCGAGGCCGCCGGACCCGGTCTGTGACCCCGCTCGTCGCGGGGGCCGTGCTGCTCGCCGCCGTCACCCACGCGAGCTGGAACGCGATCGCCCACCACATCACCGACAAGCTCGTCGCCTTCACCCTCATATCCGGCGGCGGTCTCCTCATCGGCCTCGCCATGGCCCCCTTCGCCCCGTTCCCCGCCGCCGAGGCCTGGCCCTACCTCCTCCTCTCCGCCGTCCTCCACGTCGCCTACATGGCCCTCCTCATGCGGTCCTTCCGGCTCGGCGACTTCGGGCAGGCCTACCCCATCGCCCGCGGCAGCGCCCCACTCGTCGTGACGATCCTTGCCGCCGTGTTCGCCGGGGAGGTGCCCGGCGGGTGGCAGGCCGCGGGCGTCGTCGTCTGCTCGGCCGGGCTCACCGGGCTCGCGCTCTGGGGGATCCGGGGGTCCGGGAAGCGGCCCGACTGGGCTGCGATCGGGGCTGCACTGGCCACTGGTGTCTCCATCGCCGCCTACACCGTCGTGGACGGGCTCGGGGTGCGGGCCTCCGGGACGTCGATTGGGTACATCGCCTGGCTGATGGTGCTTGAGGGGATCGCTGTGCCCGCGTATGCCGCTTGGCGGTGGCGGGGGGAGCTGGGGGCGCGGCTTCGGCCGTTCGTCGGGGTCGGGCTGCTGGGTGCCGCGCTTTCCGTCGCTGCGTACGGGCTTGTGCTCTGGGCGCAGACTCGGGCCGACCTCGCCCCGATCTCCGCCCTCCGCGAGTCCTCCATCATCGTCGGCGCTGCCATCGGGGCCGTGTTCTTCAAGGAGCGGTTCGGGTTGTCGCGGATGGTGGCTGCGGGGGTGATGGTTGCGGGGATCGGGTTGATGTTGCATGCGGGTTGAGGCCGGGGGCCCTGCGGGGCTTTCCCCAATCCCGCCCCTTCCCGAAACTGGGGCTCCGCCCCAGACCCCGTATCGGCGCTCCGCGCCTCGTCCTCAAACGCCGGACGGGCTAAAAAACCCCGCCGCACCGGCAAGATACGGCCCCGCCGGCTAGGTATAGCCCGTCCGGCGATTGAGGACGAGCCGCGAAGCGGCGATAGCGGGGAGAGGGGCGCAGCCCCATGCATGACGGGGGTCCAGGGGCGGCAGCCCCTGGTTACGGGAAGGGGCGGGCCTGGGGGCTACGCAGCCGCGGCAACCCGCACCGCCCGCACCAACCCCTGCGCCCGCGCGTCCGCCGTAACCCCCTTCCCCATCCCGTTCGTCACATAGCCGAAGGCAATCCCGGCCCCGGGATCCGCGAAGCCGAGGGCCCCGCCCCGCCCGGGGTGGCCGAACGACTCGGCGCCGAGGAGGGGCGACGCGCCGCCGTGGAGCATGTAGCCGAGGCCGAGTCGGGTGTGGACGACCAGGACCCGGTCGGCCCCGGCGGACGCCTCCGCGCGGGCGAGGGCAAGGGTCGACGGGTCGAACAACCGCGTACCGGAGTCGACTTCGCCGATGAGGGACGCGTAGAACCCAGCCAGACCTCCCGCCGTGGCGATGCCGTTCGACGCGGGCAGGACCGCCGAGCGGTACGCGGCGGAGTTCTCGTCGGGGAACGGCGACACCACGTCGAACGCGCGCCGCGTGAGGGACGCCGGATCCCGGTACGCCTCGGAGACCTGCGGCTTCGGCCGCGTACGCAGCCCCCCTGCCGTGGGCACGTCGAGGCGCCCGAGCCGCCCCACCCGCCCCGCCTCGGAGGCGGGCAACCCGATCCACAGGCCGAGGCCGAGCGGCCCGGCGATCTCGTCGGCGACGAAGTCCCGGATCGACCGCCCGGTCACGCGCCGCACCAGCTCCCCGGTCAGCCAGCTGTACGTGTGCGCGTGGTAGCCGTGATCCGTCCCCGGCTCCCAGAAGGGCGCCTGCGCGGCCACCGCGGCGGCGGCCGCGTCCGGGTCGAGGGCCTGCTCCGGCGTCAGCGGGCGGTCGAGGGCGGGCACCCCGGCCCGGTGCGCGAGGACATGGCGTACGAGGACGCGGTCCTTGCCGTGGGCCTTGAACTCCGGCCAGTACGCGCCGACCGGGGCGTCCAGGTCGAGCTCCCCGCGCTGGTGGAGGAGGAGCAGGGCGGCCGCGGCGACACCCTTGGTCGCCGAGCGGACTACCTGCGCGGTGCCGCGCTCCCAGGGGGCGGCCGGGTCGGCGCCGTCGACCGGCTCGGTGCCGTCGAAGTCCCGCACCCCGCCCCACAGGTCCACCACCGGCCGCCCGTCCCGGTACACCACGACCCCGGCACCTCGCTCACCCAGCGCCGCGAAGTTCCGTACGAAGGCGTCCCGCACCGGCTCGAACCCGTCGGCCACCGTGCCGTGCACTGCCGCGCCGTCCACCTCAGCGTTCTCCATGTACCGCACAACAGCCGCCCGCCACCGAAGATTCCACTACCTCGCCCCCCCGCACCGACTTCGGATCGAAGCCGAACGGGAGCTCCAGGCGGTGGCTCGCCATCAGGTCCTCGTCGGCCAGGAGTTCGCCGGTCGGGCCGTCCGCCGCGATCACGCCCTCGCTGAGGACGAGGGCGCGGGGGCAGAGTTCGAGGGCGTACGGCAGGTCGTGGGTGACCATGAGGACGGTGACGTCCAAGGAGCGGAGGATGTCGGCCAGTTCGCGGCGGGATGCGGGGTCGAGGTTCGAGGACGGTTCGTCCAGGACGAGGATTTCCGGCTCCATGGCCAGGACCGTCGCCACGGCCACTCGGCGTCGTTGGCCGAAGGACAGGTGGTGCGGGGGGCGGTCCGCGTACTCCGCCATTCCCACCTGGCCGAGCGCCTTCCGTACGCGCGCCTCCAGCTCCGGGCCCCGCATCCCCGCCGCCGCGGGGCCGAACGCCACGTCCTCGCGGACCGTCGGCATGAAAAGCTGGTCGTCGGGGTCCTGGAAGACGATGCCGACCTTGCGGCGGATCTCGGCCATGTGCCGCTTGCCGACGGGCAGTCCGGCGACCGTGACCGTTCCGGCGCCCGCGGTGAGGATGCCGTTGAGGTGCAGGACGAGGGTGGTCTTGCCCGCGCCGTTGGGACCGAGCAGCGCGACGCGTTCGCCGCGGTCGATGCGCAGGTCCACGCCGAACAGGGCCTGGTGGCCGTCGGGGTAGGCGTAGGCGAGGCCGGTGACTTCCAGGGAGGCGGAGGCGGGTGGTGCGGCGGTCACGACAGGGTCCATCCCAACAGGCAGACGGCTAGGGCGGTCAGGGGCAGGGTCAGGGCGTACGTCCACTGGGCGCGGGTCGCCGTCGCCTCGTCGATGACCGGCATCGACCCCGCGTAGCCCCGGCTGACCATGGCGAGGTGCACGCGTTCGCCGCGTTCGTAGGAGCGGATGAACAGCGCGCCCGCCGACTTGGCGAGCACGCCCCATTGGCGCACGCCGCGCGCCTCGAAGCCGCGGGACTCGCGCGCGATCTTCATGCGCCGCATCTCGTCCGTGACGACGTCCCCGTACCGGATCATGAAGGACGCGATCTGTACGAGGAGCGGCGGCAGCTTCAACCGCTGCAGCCCCAGGAGCAGTTCGCGCAGGTCGGTGGTGGCGGCGAGCAGGACGGACGCGGCCACGCCCAGCGTGCCCTTGGCCAGGACGTTCCACGCGCCCCACAGGCCGTGCACGCTCAGCGACATGCCGAGGACCTCGGTCCGCTCGCCCTCCGCCACGAACGGAAGGAGCAGCGCGAACGCCACGAACGGGACCTCGATGAGAAGCCGCTTCAGCCAGAACAGGGGCGGTACGTGGGCCGCGTACGCCACCGACGCGAGCAGCAGCGCGTACGCCGCGAACGCCCACATCGCCTCGCGCGGCGTGGACACCACGACGACCACGAAGCAGAAGACGGCGGTGAGTTTGGTGTGCGGGGGCAGGGCGTGCACCGGCGAGTGGCCCTGGCGGTAGAGGCGGTGGGCGTGGCCCGCGCCCATGTCAGGCGTTCTCCGCGGGCTTGGCCGCGGGGGTGGCGGCGGGGGTGGCCGGTGCGGTGGCCGTGACGCCCGCGCCGGTCGACGCCGGGCCGGTGTCCGTGCCGTCCGTGGCACGCCGCCGCCGTACCGCCCAGAACACCGCGCTGCCCGCGACCACCGTCACGCCGACGCCGATGATGCCCGCGAGGCCGCCGGACAGGCGGGTGTTGGTGATGTCCTTCACGCCGTAGTCCGCGAGGGGCGAGTCCGCCGCGTCGTGCTCCTTCTCGCCCTTGTCGAAGCCCTTGTCGTGGGCGACCTTCTCCAGGCCGTCGGGGTTCGTGGAGGCGTAGAAGGAGACGAAGCCCGCGAGGACCAGGGACGTGACCAGGCCCGCGGCCCACAGCTTGCGGTGCGAGGTGGCGGAAGCAGCGGAGGCCGGGGCGGCGGCGGGCGCGGCAGGTGCGTCGATCAGTTCGCCGCCCACGCGCAGCTTCAGCGGCGCCGTCAGGCCCCGCGCGCCGTGCACCAGGTCCGGGCGGACGGCGATCACCGCGCCGACCGTGAGCGCCGTGATCGCGGCCTCGCCGATGCCGATGAGGACGTGTACGCCGATCATGGCCGTGGCGACCTTGCCGAGGGAGACGTCCGTGGTGCCGCCGATGGCGTAGATCAGGGTGAAGGCGGCGGCAGCGGCCGGTACGGAGACCAGCGCGGCCGTGAACGCGGCCGCCGTCACCGAGCGGCGCCCGGCGGGCAGCACCTTCGCCAGGCCGCGGAAGATCGCGTATGCCACGACGGTCGTCACGCACGCCATGACCGTGATGTTCACGCCGAGCGCGGTCAGGCCGCCGTCGGCGAAGAGCAGCCCCTGCATGAGCAGGACGACGGAGACGCAGAGCACCGCCGTGTAGGGGCCGACGAGTATCGCGGCGAGTGCTCCGCCCAGCAGGTGGCCGCTTGTTCCGGCCGCCACGGGGAAGTTGAGCATTTGTACGGCGAAGATGAAGGCCGCGACGAGGCCGGCGAGCGGTGCCGTCCGTTCGTCGAGTTCACGCCGCGCGCCACGCAGGCTCACGGCGACGGCGCCGACGGCTACGGCACCGGCGGCGACGGAAACGGGCGCATTGATGAAGCCATCGGGGACATGCATGCGCGTGCTCCTGGAAAGGCGCATGTCATGAGCGTGGGGAGTCGCTCACGACGAGAGCGGATCGCTCCGAGCGGGTCGCTCGTGAACCTTTCAATGATGGGCGTTGTTGCGAATCGCTTGCAAGAGCGGTCGGGCAACGATTGAGCGCCCCCCACCTTGCGTGACATTCACGTACATATGGGACATTAGGGAGAAGCCGCTTTCCGTGGGCCGGAACGACTACGAGGAGTCACCATGTCGGCAGTCGAGCAGTTCACCCGGGCCCACCTCGTCACGGATTCCCCCGACGAACACGTCGTCGTCCCCGTCGCGCTGCGCTACGACCCGGAGGCCGACCCGCGTTCAGTACGGGTCGGCCTCCCTGGGTCGCACGACTGGGTCTTCACCCGCGAGCTCCTTGAGAAGGGCCTGCGGGCGCCGACGGAGAGCGGCGACGTGAGCATCTGGCCGTGCGGCCGGGTCCAGACGGTCCTGGAGTTCCACTCGGCCCAGGGGGTGGCGGTCGTGCAGTTCGACGCCTCGGCGCTGATCCGCTTCCTGCGCCGTACGTACACGGCCGCCCCTGTGCCCCACTGACTCAGACGCGTACGAGCTCCCGGTCCGCGTCCGGGTCGGGGTCGCCCTGCTCGGCCGGGGTACGAAGCCCCTCCCCCTCGACGTCCACGTTCGGCAGCACGCGGTCAAGGCGCTTCGGCAGCCACCAGGCCTTGCGCCCGAGCAGCGCGAGCACGGCCGGGACAAGCGCCATGCGCACGATGAACGCGTCGAAGAAGACGGCGATCGCGAGGCCGAAGCCGATCATCTTGACCATCTGCTCGCTGGAGCCGATGAACCCGGCGAACACCGCGATCATGATGACCGCCGCCGCGGAGACGACCCGCGCCCCGTGCTTGAACCCGGTGACGATCGCCTCGTGCGGGCTCTCGCCGTGGACGTACGCCTCCCGCATCCGGGTCACGAGGAACACCTCGTAGTCCATCGCCAGGCCGAAGACCACGCCCACCATGAAGATCGGCATCATGCTCATGATCGGACCGGTCTGCTCGACGCCGAACAGCGAGCCCAGCCAGCCCCATTGGAAGACCGCGACCACGGCGCCGAGCGCGGCGAGCACCGAGAGCAGGAACCCGAGCGCCGCCTTGAGCGGGACCAGGATCGAGCGGAAGACCACGATCAGGAGCAGGAACGCGAGGCCGACGACCAGCGCCAGATACGGAAGCAGCGCGTCGTTGAGCTTCTGCGAGACGTCGATGTTCATGGCCGTGGTGCCGGTGACCATGACCTCGGCGCCGCCGTCCGCCTGGACGGTCTTCGCCTCGCCGCGGATCTCGTGCACCAGGTTCTCGGTCTCGGTGCCGCTGGGCTTGGAGGACGGCACGACGCTGATGATCGCGGTGTCGCCCGCCTTGTTGAACTGGGGCGGGCTCACCGTGAGCACGTCGTCCAGGCCGGCGATCTTCTTCTGTACGTCGGTGGCCTCGCCCTTGGCGTCGGCGACGCCCTTGAGGTCGCTGACCACCATCAGCGGACCGTTGTAACCAGGACCGAACCCGTCCGCGATGAGGTCGTAGGCCTTGCGCTGGGTCGTGGACGTGGGCTGCGCGCCGTCGTCGGGCAGTCCGAGTTCGAGCTGCGAGACCGGCAGGGCGGCGGCGCCGAGGCCGAGGATGCCGAGCAGCAGGACGGCGACCGGACGACGGGCCACGAAGCGGGCCCAGCGGGTGCCGAGGTTCTCCTTGGCCGGGGTGCTCCCGTTGGCAGCGGCGCCCGCGCCGGAGGCCATGTCCACGCCGGACTTCTTGGCCTTGCGGCCGCCGAGCAGCTTGCCCTTCTCCCCCGCGGGCTTGACCTTCCTGCCCGCGTACCCGAGCAGCGCCGGGATCATCGTGAGCGCGATCAGGACGGCGATGGCGACGGTGCCCGCCGCGGCGAAGCCCATCTTGGTGAGCATCGGGATGTTCACGACCGCGAGCCCGACGAGGGCGATCACGACGGTCAGACCGGCGAAGACGACGGCCGACCCGGCCGTGCCGACGGCGCGGCCGGCCGCGTCCTCGCGCTCCCTGCCCTCCGCGAGTTCGGCGCGGTAACGGGAGACGATGAACAGCGCGTAGTCGATGCCGACCGCGAGGCCGATCATCATCGCGAGCGTCGACGTCGTCGTACCGAGGTCGAGCGCGTTGGCGAGCGCGGCGATCGAGGAGACGCCGATGCCCACGCCGATCAGCGCGGTCAGCAGCGGAAGCCCGGCCGCGACCAGCGAGCCGAAGGTGATGACGAGCACCACGGCCGCGACGGCGATGCCGATGATCTCGGTGGCGCCGGTGTGCGGCACGGCCTGCAGCGCGGCACCGCCGACCTCAACGGTCATCCCGCCGGTGCGGGCGTCGTCGGTGGTCTTCTCAAGGGCGTCCCGGCTGTCGTCGGTCAGCTCCATGGAGGTGACCTTGTACGTCACGGACGCGTAGGCCGTCGTGCCGTCCTTGGAGACCGTCTTGGCCACGAACGGGTCGGCGGCCGAAGCCACCTCGTCCGAGCTGGACTTGAGCGCGGTGACGGTCTTGCTGATCGCGGCCTTGTTGGCCGGGTCGGTGACCTTCTCGCCGCCCGGCGCCTTGAACACCACGCGGGCGGTGGCGCCGTCGGCGCTCATCTCGGGCACGCGCTTGTCGAGCAGGTCGAAGGCCTTCTGGGCCTCCGTCCCCGGGACGGAGAAGGAGCTGGACGCCGCGGTGGGCGCGGACGCCGCGCCGACTCCGGCGAGGGTCAGCAGGGCGACCCAGATCAGGGCGACGAAGTGCCGTCGCCTGAAGGACAGTCGGCCTAGTTTGTACAGGAATGTGGCCACGGGGAGTGCTCCCGGTCGGGTCGTGGTGGCTGATGGCTTCTGAGCAGGGGTGATCGGCCCAAGGGCAGGGGTGATCAGTCCGGGGGGGCAGGAGTGATCGGCCCGACGACGTGAGCGGCCGTGTCAGGTGGAACTGGGTTGGATTTGCTGGGAGTTGAGGGTCGGTCAGAGGCCGAGGGCGGGGAGGACCACGGCCTTGAGGTACCTCTGCAGGAACTCCTGGTCGGGCAGGCGCTCCTCGACGATTTCCCGGGCCACGAAGCCGCCGACCAGCATGTGGATGACGTATTCCAGCGCGGGGTGATCGGCGGCGATCTCGCCGCGCGCGACGGCGCGGCGGAGCAGCTCGTTGAGACCGGTGATCTCCGGCTCGATCAGCAACTGCCGCATCGCCTGGTGGAGTTCGGGGTTTCCGTGGATGGCGTGGAACAGGCCCCGCATCAGCGCCTGGTCCTGCTCCATCTTGCAGTCGTCCTGGCGGGACACCATCTGCAGGAGGTCCCCGCGCAACGACCCGGTGTCGATGTCGGCCGCGGACACCGGCTTGTTGTGCCGGAGGGCCCGCGCGACCAGTTCCGCCTTGCCGCCCCACTGGCGGTAGAGCGTGGCTTTGCTGGACCGGGTGCGGGTGGCCACGGCGTCCATGGTGAGCCCGTCGTACCCCACCTCACGAAGAAGATCGAGCACGGCTTCGTACAGCTCGGCCTCACGCTCGGGCGTGATCCGACTCCGCCGCGGCGACGTTGCCACTTCGGCCATGTGCCGGCTCCTTCCCGATGAGGCGATTCCACGGTTCCACCGTGCTGTGCCCCAGACTCTACGCGACCAACTAACGAAACGAAACAGTTTCGTACGTGTCCAGCGCCACACTCATCAGCCGGTCCGGCGCGGGAGGCAAAGTCAGCCCGTCCGGCGTTTGAGGACGAGGCCCGAAGGGCCGAAAAGGGGGAAAGGGGCGAAGCCCCATAAGTTGCCGCGGCTTCCGGCACGGAAAAGCATGGGGAGGTGACCCAGGCCTACCTACGTTTCCCGCACGTAAGCGGCGACCACCTCTGCTTCGTAGCAGAGGACGACCTTTGGGTGGCCCCCCTCACCCCGGAGGGCGCCCCCGCCGACCGCGCCTGGCGGATCACGGCGGACCGCACAAAGCTGGGGCACCCTCGCTTCTCCCCCGACGGCAGTCACATCGCGTACACGACCTGGCGCACCCTGGACCCCGAGATCCACCTGGCACAGGTGACAGGCGGGCCCGCGCGCCGACTGACGTACTGGGGCTCCACGGACACCCGCGTCTGCGGCTGGTCGCCCGACGGCCACATCCTGGCCGTGTCCTCGCACGGCCAGCCCTTCTCGCACTTCTGCTGGGCCTACGACGTGCCCACCGACGGCTCCCCCGGCGGCAAGCTGCCCTGGGGCCCGGTCCACCACATCGCCGTCCTGGACGTGGAGGGCGACCGCAAGACGCTGCTCCTGACCGGCAAGCCTCCGCACGAACCGGCCGCCTGGAAGCGTTATCGCGGCGGCGCGACGGGCCGTCTGTGGCTGCACGGCGAGCGGCTGCTCGAAGAGCTCGACGGGCACCTGGACGCGCCCATGTTCGTGTCGGGCCGCATCGCGTTCCTCTCCGACCACGAGGGCGTCGGCAACCTCTACTCCTGTCTGCCCGACGGCACCGACCTGCGCCGCCACACCGACCACGACGCGTTCTACGCCCGGCACGCGGCGAGCGACGGCACCCGCGTCGTCTACCAGTGCGCGGGCGAGATCTGGCTGGTGGACGACCTGGCCGCCGACTCCGTACCGCGCCGCGTCGACGTCGAGATCGGCGGCCCGCGCGCGGGCAGACGCACCTACCAGGTCCCCGCCGCGCAGCACGTCGACGCGCTCTCCGTGGACACCACGGGCCGCGCCAGCGCCGTCGTCGTACGCGGCAGCCTCTACTGGCTCACCCACCGCGACGGTCCCGCCCGCACCATCGTCGACACCCCGGGCGTGCGGGTGCGGCTGCCGGAGATGCTGGGCACGGGCGGGCAGGTCGCGTACGTCACCGACGCGGAGGGCGAGGACGCGATCGAGATCGCGTATCTGCCGCGGGCCAGCGGCGACCGCGAGCCGCGCAGGCTGGCGAGCGGGCAGCTCGGCCGGGTGCAGGAGCTGGTCTCGGACCCGGACGGCGAGCGGCTCGCGATCGCCTCGCACGACGGACGGCTCCTCCTGGTCGACGCGACCGAAGACTCCAACGGCGAGGTCACCGAGCTCGTCCGGTCCGTCAACGGGCCCGTGCGCGATCTCGCCTTCTCCCCCGACGGGGCCTGGCTCACCTGGTCGCACCCTGGCATCGGCAGATCCCTGCGGAAGATCAAGCTGGCGCGGATCGAGGGGCCGGGCGCGCGCACCATCATCGACGTCACCAACGGCCGCTTCGAGGACGAGAACCCGGTCTTCACCCGTGACGGCCGCTATCTCGCCTTCCTCTCCTGGCGCGGCTTCGACCCCGTCTACGACGTGCACACCGGCGACCTGTCCTTCCCGCTGGGCTGCCGCCCCCATCTCGTACCGCTGTCGTCCGCGACGCCCTCGCCCTTCGCGCTGCTGCCCGACGGGCGGCCCGCGGCGGGCGGGCTCGACCCGGACGCGGACGGCGGGGAGGGCGAAAGCCCGGGGGACGGGACCGTGACGGTGGAGGCCGAGGGCCTGGAGAGCCGGGTCACGCCCTTCCCCGTGGCGGCCTCGAAGTACTCGGCGCTGTACCCCGTCAGCGGCGGCGGCCTGGTGTGGCTGCGCTGGCCGATCTCGGGCGCGCTCGGCGAGACCTTCGTCAACCCCGCCGACACCTCGGGCCGGCCGACCCTCGAATACTTCAACATCACCAAGGCCAAGAAGTCCGAACTCGTCGACCACCTCGACTGGTTCGCGATCAGCGGGGACGGCACGCGGCTCGTGGTCGTGGACGAGGGCGACCTGCGGGCCGTGCCGTCCACCGAGTCCGGCGACCTCGACTCCACCGTCTGGATCGACCTGCGCCGCATCCTGCACGACGTCGACCCGGCCGCCGAGTGGCGGCAGGCCTTCGAGGAGGCGGGCCGCCTCATCCGCGCCTACTTCTGGGAGCCGGGGATGTGCGGCATCGACTGGGACGCGGTGCTCGGCCAGTACCGGCCGCTCGTGGAACGCGTCGCGTCCCCCGACGAGTTCGCCGATCTGCTCCGCGAGGTCCTCGGCGAGCTGGGCACCTCGCACGCGTACGTCACCGCCGCGCGGCGCAGCGAGGGGCCGCCGCACTACCAGCGCGCGATGGGGCTGCTCGGCGCCAACCTGGCGTGCCGGGAGGAGGGTTGGGTGGTCAAACGGATCCTGCCGGGCGAGTCGTCCGACTCCAAGGCGCGCTCGCCCCTTGCCGGCGCGGGGATCCGGGAGGGTGCCGTGCTCACGCACGTCGACGGGCGGCCCGTGGATCCGGTGACGGGTCCCGGTCCGCTGCTCGCGGCGGCGGGCGGTACGACGGTGGAGCTGACGTTCCAGCCCGCCGAGGGAGAGGGGCGTTCCCGGCGGGTCGCCATCGTGCCGCTCATCAACGAGCGGCCGCTGCGATACCAGGACTGGGTGGCCAAACGGCGCGATGTCGTACGGGAGTTGAGCGGCGGCCGGTGCGGCTATCTGCACATCCCCGACATGGGCGGGTCGGGGTGGGCCCAGTTCAACCGGGACCTGCGGCTCGAGGTGTCGCTGCCCGCGCTGCTCGTGGACGTACGCGGCAACGCGGGCGGCCACATCAGCGAGCTGGTCGTGGAGAAGCTCACCCGGAAGATCCTCGGCTGGGACCTGACGCGCGACGCCCAGCCGGTGTCGTACGCCTCCAACGCCCCCCGCGGCCCGGTCGTCGCCCTCGCCGACGAGGCGACCTCCTCCGACGGCGACATGATCACGGCGGTGTTCAGGCTGCTCGGGCTCGGGCCCGTGGTGGGGCAGCGGACCTGGGGCGGGGTGGTCGGCATGACGGGGCGGCACGCGCTCGGCGACGGGACCGTCATCACGGTGCCGATGAACGCGGCCTGGTTCGACGCCTACGGCTGGTCCGTGGAGAACCACGGCGTCGAGCCGGACCTCGCGGTGCTGCGCACGCCCCTCGACTGGGCGGAGGGGCGGCACGCCCAGCTCGACGACGCGGTGCGGGTGGCCCTCGACCTCCTGGAGAAGCACCCCGCGGCGGTGCCGCCGGGCTACTCGGACGTGCCGGACCGGAGGCGGCCGGGGCTGCCTCCACGCTCCTGAGATACGCAGGGTCACTGATCGAAATGCGCGGTATGTCCACGCGTGTTTATCTGGTCGAGGCCCAATCCCCTCACCCACAACGGGAGTGACAAAGCATGGGCATCAAGGACCAGTTCCAGAACAAGGCCGAGGACCTCCGCAACAAGGCGCAGGACGCCATGGGCAACGCCAAGGAAGAGGCGAGCGAGCGCTCCTCGCAGGCCAAGGAGAAGGCCAAGGACCGCCGCTCCGAGACCCCGGACGAGGCCCAGCGCGCCGCGCAGGAGGCTCAGGACAAGTTCAACCAGGACTACGACGCGTAGCCGTTGCACTTGGCGGAACAGCAAGCGGGGCTCCCCCGATCCACCGGGCGAGCCCCGCTTCGCGCGTTCCCCTACGGGGGCAACCCGCCCCCCTAGCCGCGCCCCCGGCGAGCATCCGCGTCAGCGGTGCCCCCCGCCCCGACAAGGCCGGTCGAAACCTCCCCGAGCCGAGGCTCGAACCTCCGCATCTCCCGTTGGCCGACCCCCGCGATGATCCCCGGCAGATACGGCCGAAGGCCCTGCATGCCCCGCAGCCACCACTGCGCGTACACGTGCGCGGAGCGCCGCTCGATCCCGGCGACGAGCCGGTCGACGGCCGGTCCGAGCGGGTACGTCTTGTTGGACGGCCACGGCAGCCGCGAGCGCAACTCCCGCATGACGTCGTCCTGGTCCGCCCCGCGCACCATGTCGGTGTCCGTCCAGGACAGGTACCCGACGCCGACCTTGACGCCCTTGTAGCCGACCTCGGCCCGAAGGGCGTGCGCGTACGCCTCCACGCCCGACTTGGACGCGCAGTACGCGGTCATCATCGGCGCGGGCGTCAACGCCGCGAGCGAGGCGATCTGGAGGAGATACCCGCGGCTCTCCATCAGCACGGGCAGGAACGCCCGCGCCGTCACCGCGCTGCCGATCAGGTTGACCTCGATGACCCGCCGCCAGGCGACGGGATCGGAGTCGAGGAACGGACCCCCGCTCGCCACCCCGGCGTTGGCGACGACGGCGTCCACCTTCCCGAAGCGCTCCTTCACCTCGGCCGCCACCCGAGCCATCGCCTCGTGGTCGGTGACGTCGGCGTACCAGTAGTCGCCGTCGGTGTGCAGCCGCTCGCAGACCTGCTTCAGCTCGGCCTCCTCCAGGCCGACGAGCGCGACCCGCGCACCCCGCGCCGACAGCTTGCGGGCGAGCTGCTCGCCGACCCCGCGCGCCGCCCCCGTGACGACGACGACCTGTCCGTCCAGGCTCACCTTGCTCACGCGCCCTCCCTCTCCATCTCCCGGCCGAGTCCCCGTTTCCGGTCCCGGACCACGTACGTATCGGCCAGTTCAACGATCCGGCCGGTCACCACTTCCGGCGCCTCCACGGGCGTCATGTGCCCGACGCCCGTCAGCTCGGTCAGGCCCAGGCAGCGCGGCAGCGCGGCCGCGATCCGGCGGGCGTGCACGATCGGGGTCATCCGGTCGGCGGTGCCCGCGATCACGGCGGTCGGCGCGGTCAACTCGCCGAGTCCGGCGTCCAGATAGAGCTCGTCCAGGACGTGCGCCCAGCGATAGCGCACCACGCGCGGGCACGCGTGCACGATCCGCGCGCACACCTCGACCCGCTCGGGGGCCGAACCGGGCCCCATCGTCGCGTACTTGAGGGCCCGCCGGGCCAGCGGCGTCACGGGCCCGAGCGGAGCCCGCGCGCCCAGGACCCGGCGCGTGAGCCGCGTCCGCAGCCCGCCCGCGCGCAGCGGCACCACGGTCGACTCGGAGACGAGCCGCGAACTGCCCGTGCTGCAAAGGAGCACCGCCGCCGCGTGCTCCCGCACCCCGGGCCGCCCGGCCGCCGCCATCAGCGTCATGCCGCCCATGGAGTGCCCGACGAGCACCGCGGGCTCACCGGGCGCGAGGGTCGCGGCGAGCACGGACTCCAGGTCGTCGGCGAGCGCCCGCGTGCCGTACCCGGCGGGCTCCAGGGGCGCCTCGGTGCGCCCGTGCCCGCGCTGGTCGTAGGCGATCACGCGGTACGTGCCCGAAAGGGCCCGGATCTGCGCCGCCCAGAACGCCGTGGAGCACGTCCAGCCGTGCACGAGGACGACGGCGGGCGCGTGCTCGGCGCCGTGCACCTCGACGTGGATCCGGGCACCGTCGGCGGACACGGCGGTCAGCTCGTGCGCGGGCACCGGCGGCTCGTAGGGCCCGCCGCGGACGTGGGTGAGCCTGCTCATGCCGTGGCCCTCACCTTCGTGGACTTGCCCTTCCGGGCGGTACGCGACCAGGGTTCCGCGTCCGCCTCTGGGGCGCGCGTGACCTCGTACTCGGACAGGTCGACGCGGCGCGTGGCCGTGCGGAACTCCGTCGTCGTACCGGGCCAGACCGTGGTGTTGACGCCGTTGGCGTCCAGGTACCAGCTCGTGCAGCCGCCGGTGTTCCACACGGTGCGCTTCATCCGCTCCTGGACGCGGTGGTTCCAGGCCTCGACGGCGGCGGGGCGTGGGGCGAGCGCGGTGCGGCCGCCGATGACGTTCAACTGCCGCATGTAGTCGGCGAGATAGTTGAGCTGGGACTCGATCATCAGGATCATCGAGGAGTTGCCGAGGCCGGTGTTGGGGCCGATGACGGTGAAGAAGTTCGGGAAGCCCGCGGCGGTCGCGCCGCGCAGCGACTTCATGCCGTCCTTCCAGGACTCCATCAGCGTCTGGCCGTCCGCGCCGACGACGCGTTCGGCGATCGGCATGTCCGTGACGTGGAATCCGGTGCCGAAGATGATCGCGTCGACCTCGGCCTCGGTGCCGTCGGCGGCCACGGCCGTGGACCCGCGCACCTCGGCGAGGCCGCTGGCGACCACGTCCACGTGGCGCTTCGCGAGCGCCGGATAGTAGGAGTTGGACAGCAGGATCCGCTTGCAGCCGATGCGGTACGTCGGCGTCAGCTTGGCCCGCAGCTCCGGGTCCTTGACGGACCGCTCCATGTTCCGCTTCGCGATCCGCTCGATGAGGCCGAGCTCGTCGGGCCGCTTGGTGAACGCCTGCACCTGGAGCTCCCGGATGCCCCACAACAGGCCCCGGCGCGCGTGCGTGGTGAACGGCAACTGCCGGTGCAGCCAGCGCTCGGCGCCGCTGATCGCCCGGTCCGCGCGCGGAAGGACCCACGGCGGCGTGCGCTGGAACAGCGTCAGTTTCTGTACGTCGCGCTGGATCTCCGGCACGATCTGGATCGCGGAGGCCCCGGTGCCGACCATGGCGACGCGCTTGCCGCGCAGGTCGTAGTCGTGGTCCCAGCGGGCCGAGTGGAAGACCTTGCCCGGGAAGGTGTCCAGGCCCGGGATGTCGGGCGTCTTGGGGTCCGAGAGCGGTCCGGTGGCGGAGACGACGACGTCGGCGGTGAGCTTCCCGGTGCTGGTCTCGATCAGCCAGCGCAGCTCGTCGCCGTCCCAGGTCAGCTTCCGCACCTCGGTGTCGAGGCGGATGTGCGGGCGCAGCCGGAAGGTGTCCGCGACCCGCTCCAGGTAGTCCCAGATGTGCTCCTGCCCGGAGAACGTGCGCGGCCAGTCCGGGTTGGGCGCGAACGAGAACGAGTACAGGTGGGACGGCACGTCGCAGGCGCAGCCCGGATAGCTGTTGTCACGCCATGTGCCGCCCACCGCGCCGGCCCGCTCCAGGACGACGAAGTCGGTGACGCCCTCCCTGCGCAGCCGGACGGCGGCCCCGATCCCGCCGAAGCCGGACCCGATCACCGCCACCCGCACGTGTTCCACACGTTCGCTCCCGGCCATGCCGACGCCTCCCGAGAAGTGACTCTGCCAGTAAGCACTGGCACAATCGGGAGCGTAGAACAGTCGCGTACTCATGGGTAGGGGTCGGGCGACGAAAGTTACCGGCGGTACGGACCCGGCGTGACAGGACCGTCCCGGCATAGGCTGCTCACGTGGCGGACGAAGGAGGGGGCGCAGTGGCGGACACGGCGGCGAGCGCGGCGGGCCCTGTGCGAGGCACGGCTCCCGTACGCGAGTACCGCATGGAGGAGCTGGCCAAGGAGGCCGGCATCACCGTGCGCACCGTCCGCTTCTACCGCGAGCGCGGGCTCATCCCGCCACCGCGCCGCGAGGGCCGCATCGCCTGGTACGACGAGCACCACCTGGCCCGCCTTCGCACCATCGCCGCCCTCCTGGAGCGCGGCCACACCCTGAACGGCATCGCGGAGCTCGCCGAGGCCTTCGAGCAGGGCCGCGACGTGGCCGAACTCCTCGGCATGGGCGGCCCGTCGGAGGAGACCCCGGTCCGCCTCACCCCGGAGGAACTGGCCGACCGCTTCGCCGGCGAGGTCACCCCGGAGAACCTGTCGGCGGCGCTCGACCTCGGCTACCTCGGCACCGACGGCGACGAGATCGTGCACGTCAGCCACCGCCTGCTCGACGCCTCAACCACCTTGGTGCGCAAGGGGATTCCGCTCGCGGCGGTCCTGGAGGCGGGCCAGCGGGTCCGCGAACACGCCGACGCGCTCGCCGAGTTGTTCCTCACGGTCGTCCGCACGCACGCGCCCGACAACCCGGACGTCGGCGTCGAGATGCTGCGGCCGGTCGCCAAGGCGGTGGTGGAGGCGGAGCTTTCGCTGGCCCTTGACCGGCGCCTGGCGGACGAGAAGCCGGACGAGAAGCCGGACGAGGAACGGGACGGGAAGCCGGACGAGGCCTGACCCCCGCCCGAGGGGCCGCTCAGCGCGGCAGCCACCAACGCGCCTTGTAGATCCCGCCGTTGACCAGCGTGTACGCGGCCGCGGGCCGGTGCACGCTCACCTTCGTCGTCCACCAGGTCTCTTCGAGCCCCTTCTCCGGGACGGTGCTGAGGACCTGCCCGGTGCGCGGGTCGTTGCCGACGGCCTTCACCGACGCCCGGTCGATCGCCTCGCTGCCCGCGTAGTTCCGTACGAAGGTCCCGTGCCGCTGGTCGTACTGGTACACGGACGCGTTGGTCGTCACCCACAGCCGCCCCGGCCGCCCCGCGACCGGGAACAGGTCGTGGCCGCCCGCCGTCTTCCCCGGCACGGCGACCGGCAGCGGGGTCACCGATGCCCGCGTCAGCGTGGGCCGCGCGGAGGTCCCGCCGACCTCGTACGCCACCAGGTCGTCGTCGCCGATCGCCCACAGCACCCGGCGCGCGCGGTCCCAGTGCAGGCCGTGCGCGCCCTTGAGCCCGTCCTCGGCGTACCGGGTCGCGTCCGGGCCGAGCGAGGCGGCGTACACGCGCACCAGCGCGCCCGTGCTGCACGCCACCGCCACATTGCCGTCCGGCAGGAGCTCCGCGCTGTGCGGGTTGAACAGGTCGTCGCCGGGGCCGAGCGCCGCGCCCCAGTAGCGCCGCCCGGTCGGGTACTCGACGGCGGCCACGAACCCGAACGACGCGGTGGTCAGCACGAGCGCCCGCTTGCGGTGCACGCGCACCTTCGCCTCGCACGGGTACACCCAGCTCACGTCCGGCCGCAGGTCCTGGTAGCGGGGGTCGCCGAGCGGCGAGAACTGCCAGCGCACGACGCCCGGTTCGGCCGCCGGGTCCCAGACGCGGCGGCGCGGGTCGAGCACGAGGATGCGCTTGCTGGCCTGCTCGGTGAGGAGGACGGGCGGGGTGCCCGGGGGGATGCCGGGGCCGGCGGCGTACGGAGACGACGCGGCGGAGGCGTACGCGGCACCTACGGGCAGCGCGCCCACCACAGCGCCCGCGGCACCTGCCAACAGCCCTCGTCTGGAAAAACCGGCAGACATGAAGTACCCCCGCGCGACCGACAGTTGGCGCGCCCATCATGACGAGGGGCGCGCCCGCAATCTGTCACGCCACGCGGCGGCCGGACAGTCCTCCGCCGGACTTTTCGCCGCGTCTTGGCCGGGGCGTCGCCGAGTGGCCCACTCGTGGACGACGGCCGGGCGGCCTACTCGTAGACGACCGTCACCGGCGCGTGGTCCGACCAGCGCTCGGCGTGCGTGGCGGCGCGCTCGACGTGCCCCTTGACGGCGCGTGCGGCGAGGCCCGGCGTCGCCACGTGGTAGTCGATGCGCCAGCCGGTGTCGTTGTCGAAGGCGCGGCCGCGGTAGGACCACCAGGAGTAGGGGCCCTCGACGTCCGGGTGCAGCGCGCGCATCACGTCGTCGCCGAAGCCCTCGAAGACCTCGGACATCCAGGCCCGCTCCTCGGGCAGGAACCCGGAGTTCTTCTTGTTGCCCTTCCAGTTCTTGAGGTCGGCCTCCTGGTGGGCGATGTTCCAGTCACCGCAGACGAGGACTTCACGCCCGTCGGCGGCGGCACGGGCCTTGAGCCCCTTCAGGTACGTGAGGAACTCCCCCATGAACCGGATCTTCTCGTCCTGCCGCTCGGTGCCGACCTCGCCCGAGGGCAGGTAGAGGCTGGCGACGGTGACGCCGGGCAGGTCCGCCTCGACGTAGCGCCCGCTGCCGTCGAACTCCGCAGAGCCGAAGCCGACCTGCACCCGGTCCGGCTCGCGCCGCGTGTACAGGGACACTCCGGCGCGGCCCTTCGCGGCGGCCGGTGCGTGCGTGACGTACCAGCCCTCGGGGTCGCGCACCTCCTCCGGCAGCTGCTGCGGCTCGGCGCGCACCTCCTGCAGACACAGCACGTCCGCGCCGGTCCCGGCGAGCCACTCCACGAAGCCCTTCTTGGTGGCGGCACGCAGGCCGTTCACATTCACGCTGGTCACTGTGAGCATCCCGGCACGATACCGGCACACTGGTAACGCCTGAATCACGCCACCGCCCTACACGATCCTGCATAGAAGTACGATGGAGAGCATGAACATGCAGCACGCGCAGCTGAACATACGTCCCGTCGCCTTCGACCACCCGGACGCGATCAAGCTGAACGACCGCGTCCAGCTCGAGTACGCCGAGCGCTACGAGGACGAGGGCGACGTGACGCCGCTGGCCGCGTCCATGTTCAAGCCGCCGTACGGCCTGTACCTGATCGCGTACGACGACGCGGGCACGCCGCTGGCCACGGGCGGCTGGCGCGTGATGGACGAGAACGGCGAGGGGTACGCGGACGGCGACGCCGAGATCAAGCGCATGTACGTCACCCCGGAGGCCCGGGGCCTCGGCCTCGCCCGCCGCATCCTCGCGTGCCTGGAGGACGACGCCCGCGAGGCGGGCCGCGCCCGCATGGTCCTGGAGACCGGCACGAAGCAGCCGGAGGCGATCTCCCTCTACACCTCGAGCGGCTACGAACCCTGCACGCTGTTCGGCCACTACCGCTTCTCCCCGCTGAGCCGCTGCTACGCGAAGCCGCTGCGGTAGCCGCGCAGGGGCGGCGGGCGCTGCCCGTACGGGGGCTCCGCCCCCTGGCCCCCCGTATCGCCGCTTCGCGGCTCGTCCTCAAACTCCCCCAAGCTCTTAATGAGCAGGGAGGGACCCCCTTGACGGGCTGGATTCTCCGGCCCCGCCGAGGTCCAGCTCCGCCAACGCCCCACCCCCTGCCGGGTTGGAGAACCGCAACCCCGCCCCCAGCACCTTCGCCTGCCCCACAGCGATCGTGAGCCCAAGCCCAAGACCCGCCCCCTCCGCCCCCGTGCGGAACCGCTGCGGCCCGCCCGAAAGCAGCCCCTCCGGAAACCCGTCCCCGGAGTCCCGCACCCCCACCACACCCCCGTCGACCGTGACGACCACCGGCCCCCGCCCATGCCGCAGCGCGTTGCTGACGAGGTTCACGAGCACGCGCTCCACCCGCCGGGGATCCGTCTCCACCTCCACGTCCCGCACCACCCGCACCCGCACCTCGTCCCCATCTGCACCGCCAGCCCCCACAACCCCCGCGACAGCCCTCCGCACCACCTCCCCCACCCCGCACACCTCGGCCCGCACCTCCTCACTCGCACTGTCGAGGCGGGCCACCTCGATCACGTCGTCCACCAGCTCCCGCAACCGCCCCGCGGACTCCCGTACCAACTCGGCGGGCCGCCCCGGCGGCAGAAGGCCGGCCGCCGTCACCATCCCCGCCACCGGCGTACGCAGCTCGTGCGCGATGTTCGCGGTGACCTCCCGCTCGGCCTGGAGCCGCCCGGCAAGCGCGTCGGCCATGGTGTTCACGGCGGACGTCAGCTTGGTGATCTCGTCCTTGCCGTGCAGCGGAAGGCGGGCCGTGAGGTCCCCGTCGGCGATGCGCTGCGCGGTGTCGGCGGAGGCGGTGAGCCGCCGCCCGAGCCGGGTGGCGACGAGCAGCCCCGCCACACACGCGAGCGCGGTCCCGATCGCCCCGGAGATCCACAGCACCCGGTCCAGGTCGCGTACGGTCTCGGCCTCGCGCTCATAGGGCCGCTTCAGCGCGACGGTCTCGTCGCGGTACCGGCTGGCGGCCCACATCTGCGGAAGCTTCCCGCTCCGGTCCAGATAGCTGCCCCACTTCCCCTTGCGCACGGCGTCCGCGAGCGGCTGCGGCAGATCGGGCGGATCGATGAGCGTACGGTCGCCGTCGATCCCGGCGGCATGGTCCTGCACGGCGGTCTGCAGCCGGTCCCCGGCCTGGCTGCGCGCGCTCGCGTACTGCGCCTCGACCGTCCGGTGGTGCACCAGGAGCCCGATGACGACGGAGACCACCGCGGCCGTGCCCGCGATGGCGATCCCGATCTTCGTCCGCAACCCCATGCCGCCTCAGAACTCCGGCACCATCAGCCGGATCCCCTGGAACTGCACGTTCACCGCGGCGGGCGGCAGCGCCTCGGGCCGGACCGGCTCGACGGTCGCCCGCCGGTAGTACGCGGCCGCGTCCTGCCGCTCCACCCCGCTGAGCGTGAGCGTCGCGTCGTACGGCTCCCGCGAGCAGCCGGGCAGACACCAGGTGCCGCTGAGCCGTCCGGTGGCACGCGCGGTGGGCCCGCCCCAGTCCTTCCAGCGCAGCGACGACATCGCGACGTCGTCGGTGAGCCCGATGACGGCCGGCTTCTGCAGCGGCGAGGCCAGCGCGTCGGCGACGTACACCGGACCGCTGATCCGTGTGGGCCGCAGCGCAGGACCCTCGACGTACAGCCCGCCGTGCTCCGCGCAGCCACCGGCCAGCGCGGCCGTCAGCGCCGCGCCGCAGAGGACGGCGGCGGCCCTGACGGGACGGCTGAGGCGACTGAGACGACGGCTGACCGGACGACTCCACACCCCTCAAATGTATCGATCAGGACATTTCACACATGTGGAGAGCGGGCGGACGGCCGCCGTAAGGACGTACGGCCAGCTCGGCCACCGCCTCCCGCGCCGCCGCCAGCGAGTCCGCCGCCAGGTCCTGGAACCGGGCGAGCCCGGGAATGTCCCCGGCCCGCGTCAGCTCGGCCCGCACGACGTGCAGCTCGTCCTCGGCCACCCCGAGATTGCCGAAGTACGCCCGCAGATACGGCACCTGGAAGTCGCAGTCCGCGCGCGGCGTCCCCGGCCCGTACCCGCCCCCGCACGCGGCGACCACCACGACCCGCGTCCGCTCCAGCAGCGACCGCCCGCTGTCGGGGTCGGTGTACGCCCCCGGGAAGGACACCCGGTCGATCCACGCCTTCAGCGCGGCGGGCACCCCGAAGTTGTACATCGGCACCCCGATCAGCACCGTCCCCGCCTCCCGCACCTCCGTGACCAGCGGCAGCGTCCGCGCCCACTCCCGCTCCTCCTCGACCCCCTCGGCCAGCGCCGCCACCTTCTCCAGCGGTACGACCCCCTGCCGCTCCACCCGCGTCCCGAGCCCCACGAACCCCGACCCCACCAGCGGCACCGGCTCGGCGACCAGGTCCCGGTAGCGGTACCCGGCGTCCCCGTACCGCTCCCGCCAGACCCGCGCGAACAGCCCACTGAGCCGCCGCGTCACGGACGCCTCCTCACGCCGATCGGCACTGGAGTCCAGATGCAGCAGAGCCCCGTTCACGCCACTCACGTCACTCATCCCACTCACTCCTGTCACATTGATCCGGTCGCGTACGTCAGTACGTCGTCGAGGTGACGGAGCAAGCCGGGGAAAGGTGACCGATGGACGAGCCGGCCGAACTGGCGGACCGCTTCGAGGCACAGCGCGGGCGACTGCGCGGTGTCGCGTACCGCATGCTCGGCTCGCTGGCCGAGGCCGACGACGCCGTCCAGGAGACGTGGCTGCGCCTCGCCCGCACGGACGCCGGGGCAGCCGACGGTGGCGAGCGGATCGAGAACCTGCCGGCCTGGCTGACGACGGTCGTCTCCCGCGTCTGCCTCGACATGCTGCGTACGCGCGCGTCCCGCAGGGAGGACTTCGTCGGCGGCCAGGTCCCCGACCACATCGCCGCGGCCGAAGCACACTCCCCCGAGGAGGAGGCCCTCCTGATCGAGTCGGTGGGCCGCGCCCTGCTCGTGGTCCTGGACACCCTGACCCCGGCGGAACGCGTCGCCTTCGTGCTGCACGACTCCTTCGCCGTGCCGTTCGACCGGATCGCGCCCATCGTGGAACGCTCGACGGCCGCCACGAAGAAGCTGGCGAGCCGCGCCCGCGGCAAGGTCCGCGGCACCCAGGCGACCTCGACGACCCCGGCGACCTCGACGACCTCGACGACCTCGACGACCTCGACGACGGAGTCGGCCCCGCACCGGCACGTCGTCGAGGCCTTCCTCGCCGCGGCCCGAGGCGGCGACCTGGACGCCCTGCTCGCGGTCCTGGCCCCCGACGTCGTCCGCCGCGCCGACCCGGCCGCGCTCCCCCTGGGCGCCGCCACCGAGATCCACGGCGCCGCGGCCGTGGCCCGCGAGACCGTCCTGCTCACCCGCAACGCCCAGCACGCGGCGCTCGCCCTGATCAACGGCGCCCCCGGCATCGTCGTGGCCCCGGGCGGCCGTCTGCTCCTGGCCCTCACCCTCACCGTCGACTCCGGCAGGATCACCTCGTACGAAGTCATCGCCGCCCCGGCCCGACTGCGCGAACTGGACCTCGCCGTCCTGCCGGAGTGAGCCCGCCGAAGAGGCGAGTGCCCGCCGACTGCGGCCATCGAGGCTGTTTGCGCCACAGCCCGCCCTCAATTCGGCCTGTGCCCCGACCATGCGCCGCCCGCCTGAGTACGGAAGCGGAAGCCACGTTCCTACAGGTCAGTCAATTCCGTCGGTTGCCCTAGGGGATGACGAGTAGCTTGCCGGTGGTACGCCGAGCCTCCAGATCGCGGTGAGCTTGGGCGACCTCGGTGAGCGGGTAGCGGGCCGTCACGGTGGTCTCAAGCGCCTTGGTGCGCACCAATTCGAGCACGTCGGCGGCGCGCCGGAGCAGCTCGGACCGGTCGGCGATGAAGTGCCCGAGGCTTGGCCGGATCAGGGTCAGCGAACCGCCCTGGGCGAGCCGGATGGGGTCGAAGGGCGGCACTGCACCACTCGCGGCGCCGAAGAGCACCAGGTGGCCGCGGGTTCGCAGGCTGGCGAGGCTCGCATCGAAGGTGTCCCTGCCGACGCCGTCGAAGACGACAGGCAGGCCCTGGCCGCCATGGAGCCGCTTCACCTCGGCCGCGAGATCGTCCACCGCAGAGTAGAGGATCACCTCGGCGGCCCCGGCGCGCCGTGCCAGCTGGGCCTTCTCCGGAGTCGAGGTCGTGCCGATCACTCTGCCGCCGAGATGGGTGATGAGCTGGGTCAGCACAAGCCCCATGCCGCCGGCGGCAGCGTGCACGAGCACCGTGTCGCCTGGCTGGACCGGGTAGGCGTCCTTGACGAGGTAGTGCGCCGTCATGCCCTGCAGCAGCACGGCGGCGGCGGCCTCGAAGTCGACGCCGTCGGGCAGGGGCACGAGCCGGGAGGAGTCCACGACGGCCTGCTCGGCATAGGTGCCGGGAATCTCCACCCAGCCGACCCGGTCTCCCACAGCGACGTGGGTGACGCCGGGTCCAACCTCGAGGACCGTGCCCGCGCCCTCAGTGCCCGGGGTGAAGGGCAGCGGGAGGGTGTACCGGCCCTGGCGGTGGTATACGTCGAGGAAGTTGACGCCGGACGCGGCGACCTCCACGACCGCCTGGCCCGGGCCCGGCGTCGGTTGATCAATGTCGACCAGTCGCAGCACCTGGGGACCGCCCACTTCGGAAACCTGAATCGCTCGCATGACCCCTCCTGAAACGGCTGACTTCCCTCACCAACTCCGGTCGTGGCGATCCGATTCCCGCTCGCGGTGAGGTGTCGTAGCCGTCTCGTGCCCACGTGGGAGAAGGGTGCCACCGACGGAATGGGCCTGCTCAGGTGACGCAACGCGGTCGACGGTCGGCCGGGCATCACGGCTCTGCCTGCGCTCGCACCGCAGCTGGCTCCCGTTAGCGGTCATCACCCGGGATCGCGAACACAGCTGCGCGGGATCGTCGCCTGGCGAAGGCCACGTTCCTGCAGGTCAGTCAAGCCACCACCTGCAGCGATCAACTTTGCTGACAGCCGCAAGCGGGCCGCCCACCCCGCCGCCCGTCCGACCGTCCAGCTCCCCGAGAAGGAACGGCTTGCCCTCCCGCCGGCGGACGAACTGCCAGACGTCTGCAGCAAGTCCGACATCAGCGTTCCCGCCGACGCCGACGCCGACGGCGACCGCAGGACCGCGAAGTTCCGGCAGGATCACCACAACCTCACCAAGGCCTGGCCCACCGCCTACAAGCCCATCCGCTCCCACAACGAGGGCATCAACGGCCGGCTCAAGAGCGCCGAGATCGACCGATCGCCGTCATCGCTCACCCCGAACAGCCTCGAACAGACCTGGGAAACGACGAAGATCCCGCCCGATCTTCCGATCGGACGGGATCTCGTCAACCGACCTTGAGCTATCTCAAGAACGGCCGTGCAGTGGACCTGTGGGGATTTGAACCCCAGACCCCCTCGATGCGAACGAGGTGCGCTACCAGACTGCGCCACAGGCCCTTGCAACGAGTGAAACTCTAGCATCCCCATCCGGGTGCTTGGAAATCCGTTCCTGGCTGGTCAGGGAGGCGGGCCGACCCGGGCGCGTGCCTCACTCGTTGGCGGCGCGCGGGCGCTTGCCGGTGCCGTCGTCGTACTGGTCGAACAGCGGGGTGCGGCCGCGCTCGCGGGAGCGGCGGGCGGAGGCGGCGCGGCGTGCGTCGCTGCGGCCGCCGTCGGCCCCGCCCTCGGAGCCGTCGGCCTGCGCCTCCTCGGCGGGGGCCTCGGCGTGCTGCGCGGACTCCCGGGCGGCGGCGGACCTGCCGGCCGGTTCGGCGGCGCTGGAGCGGGCCGAGCTCCAGGTGTCGGGGGCGCCCAGGTCGACGCTGCCGGTGGCGCGCGGGGCGACCGGCGCGGTCACGTACGTCGGCAGCGGCACCGGGACCGGGTCCCAGCTGTCGCTGCGGCCGGGGCCGTGCTGGCGCTCGCGCTGCTGGTCGACCCACTCGGCGTGGTCGGTCTGCTCGACGAGGGCGCGCCGGTCGGCGGCCAGCGCGGACAGGCCGGTCTCCGACTCCGGGGCGGGCTCCTCGGCGGCGGGCTCGGCGCTCGCCTCACGCCCGCGCGGCTGCCGCTCACGCAGCCGCCGCGCGGCGGCCTCGGCGCGCTGGCGGTCCATCGTGTACGTGAAGCGGCGGCGCTCCTGACGGCGGAGATAGACGATGTACGCGCTCAGCAGCGCGGCCGGCGCGGCGGGCGCCCACAGGAGCCCGAGGCCGCCGACGGCGGCGACGACCGTGCCGAGCGTGAAGGCGACGAAGAGCATGACGGTCGTACGGCGGCGGCGCGCGAGCACCTTGGTGCGTCGGGCCCGCGCGGCGGCGTCGGCCGCGGCGGCGCGGCGGGCGGT
>NZ_BMNG01000017.1:199981-226340 GCF_014646335.1 Streptomyces lasiicapitis | reverse complement strand
CTCGGTGGCCTCAGCGGCGCCCGACTGCACAGTCTCCGGAGCCTGCGCCGTCTCCGCGGCCTTCGCCTCGGCGGTGGGCGCGGACGCGGTGCGGGTGGCGCGGCGGCGGGCGCGGCGCGGGCCGGCGTCGGCCTCGGCGGCCGGGGTCTCGGCGACGTCGACGGACGCGGTGGCCGCGACGGCCGCGACGGCCTCGGTGGCCTCAGCGGCGCCCGACTGCACAGTCTCCGGAGCCTGCGCCGTCTCCGCGGCCTTCGCCTCGGCGGTGGGCGCGGACGCGGTGCGGGTGGCGCGGCGGCGGGCGCGGCGCGGGGCGGCGTCGGCCTCCGGCTGAGCCGCCTGCGGCGCGCTCTCGGTGGCCTGCGCTGCGCTCTCGGGGGCCTGCGCGGCGGGCTCGGCCGGGCTCTCGGCGACGACGGCGGCCGACTGCTCCGTTCCGGCGGCGGTCTGGGGCGCACCGGCGGGCGCGGAGGCGCGACGGGTCGCACGACGACGCGTACGAGCGGGCGCGGCCTCGTCGGCGGCGGGCTCGGCAGCGGCGGCCACCGGCTCGGCGGCGGACTCGGCGGCCTGGCCGGACTCGGCCGGTGCGTCGGCGGACACAGCGCCCTGCGGCGCACCGGCGGGCGCGGAGGCCCGGCGCGTCGCACGACGGCGCGTGCGGGCGGGGGCGGTCTCCTCGACGGCGGCAGCGGGCGCCTCGGCCGTCACAGCGGCCTCTTCGAGCGCAGCGGCCTCAGCGGCCTCGGCGGCCTCGTCAAGCTCTTCGGGCTCCACGTCGGCGTCGACGGGAGCGGTGTCCACGGCGGTGGCGGGGGTGGCCGGTATGGCCGGCGCGGCGTCCGTGGTGGTGCCCGCGGGCGGTCCCGCGGGACGCGACGCGGCCCGGCGCCGGCGGCGCGGGGGCAGGGTGTCGCTGGGTGTGCTGTTGTTCGAACCCTCAGTGGGGTCGTTCGGCTCAAGCATGCGGGCGGTTCTCCCGTCACGCTCCCGGGCGCCGCGCCTTTACCGGACGTATCCGCGGCCCTCGCTTGCTGCGCGGGGCCGCCATCCGGGGGCGTGGGCGCCGCACGGGAGCTCTCTGTGTCTTGTCTCGCCGGTTCCGTACGCCGCTTGTGCGGACGGCCTGGCGAAAGTCTTCTGGTCAGTGCGCCGCCCGACCCAGGTGGCTCCCGAGTACGAGGGTGGCGCTGCGGTGTTCTCGGCGAACATCCCTGCGCGGGACTGTCCCTACTCCGGCGCCTTCGCGGCGGCAGAATCGGCGACCCCCGAGAGGGGGTGCCCAGCGGCCGGTGCGGCCGTGTCTGCCTCGCGGTCGGGCGCGAGCGGGTCGGTCACCGTGCCGGTCTCGTCATCGAAAAGCCCCTGCGCCAGCCTGGTCACCGCTGCGGGGACCGGCGGCGCCAGGTCGGCCACAGCTCGGAGACCGGACAGGACGTCGTCGGGTCGGACGGCAGGTGTCACGTGCCGTACAACCAGCCGCAGTATCGCACAGGGCTTGTCGGTCGGCCTATCGGCACGGGAAGCGAGCGCCTCCGGGCCGAGGGCCTCCAGGCTCACGACGGCCGCGCGGGCGTCGAAGGTCCGCATGCCGTTCTTCGCGCGGCGCTGGACCTCGACGGTCTCGGCGGCGCTGAAGGCGGCGGCGGCGCGCTCGGCGTCCGCGGGCTCGACGCCGTCCAGACGCAGCTCCCACACGGAGGCGGTGAGCCTGTCGGCGAGGCCCGAGGTGCGGGCCTCGACGGCGTCCGTGATGTCGAGCCCGTCGGGCAGCGACTCGTCGAGCAGCTCCCACAGCTTTCGCGGGTCGCGGTGCTCGGTGAGCGCGATCTCCAGATACTCGGCCTCGCTGCCCGTGCCGGTGGGTGCGGCATTGGCGTACGACACCTTCGGGTGCGGGGTGAACCCCGCCGAGTACGCCATCGGCACCTCGGCGCGGCGCAGCGCCCGCTCGAAGGCGCGCTGGAAGTCACGGTGGCTGGTGAACCGGAGGCGGCCGCGTTTGGTGTAGCGCAGTCGAATGCGCTGCACCGCCGGTGCGGGGGGCGGGCCCTCAGGCTGTCGCTTGCCCAGTGGTCTATTCCTTCGTGAGTACGGTCGTGCTGTTGCCCAGGGTACGTCCCTGGGCAGTGTCCGGTTCCCGCCGGGCCTGCGGGACCTCCGCGGCCGGCACCCGCTCCCGGGATTGCCCGAAGAGGGCCCGCCGCACGTCGGCGCGGGCCTGGCGGACGCTCTGGCGGGCGGCGGCGAGGGCCTGGCGGGTGGCCCGTCCGGCCGCGCGGACCGCGTCGGCGGCGGGGCGCCACACCAGGTCGCGGACGGCGTGCCCGACGGGGGTGAGGACGGCGCGGTAGACCCAGCGCGCGGGGGTCACGAAGATCCACCGAAGGAGCTGCCCGAAGAACCGCCACACGGCCCGCGACACATGCCCGGCGACACGCCACGCGTGCCCGAGCGCGTCCCCGATCTCGCGCGCCACCACGGCGATGCCCCGCCCGATCGGCGCGAGCACCCACCGCCACAGCGCCACGACGGGCACCACGAAGATCCACCGCAGCAGCGTGCCGACGACGAACCCGATCCCGCGCAGCACCCACATGGTCCCCGCGCCGATGCCGCGCGCCACCCAGGCGATCGCGTGCCCGACGGGCGTCAGCACACTGACGTAGATCCACACCGCGGGCACCACGAGCAGCACCCGCAGCAGCCACCCCACACCGCGCCCAAGCCACCCGACCCCGGTCCCCACGCCCCGCAGGAGCCACATGATCCCGGCACCGACACCCCGCGCGGCCCAGGCGATCGCATGCCCGACCGGCGTCAGCACACTCACGTACACCCACACCGCGGGCACCACGAGCAGCACCCGGAGGAGCCAGCCGATCCCGAGCGCGACCGGCACGACCACATAGCGCCACAGCCCCACCCAGGGCCAGACGAACAGGCACTTGCCGAGGAACACCGCGGCGATCCCGAGCGCCCGGCCCACCGGAGCGAGGACGTACCGCCACAGCGCGCTCAGCGGCACCACCACGAGGGTCCGCCCCAGCCAGGCGAGCGCCCGGCCGAGGGGCCGCAGCGCGGTGTCCCGTACGAACCGGCCGCCCACGACCAGCGCGTCCCACACGAGCCGCACCGGCACCACGAACACCAGCGCGAGAATGCGGACCGGCAGCCGGATGGCGACGACGAGACAGCCTTCGGGCTGCGCGGGAGGTCGCTCGGTTCGTGCGGGGGGCTGTTCCGGCGGGGGCGCCGCAGGCCGTTTCTCCAGGTCCATGTCGTCCTGGACGCGCTGGGCGTCCGTACGGCTCCTGCCTTGTCGATCCGATTCGTCGTACGCGTACCGCGTCACTCGACGGGTCAGCCTACGGCGCGTGCGTGTGCCTACTCGACCGCGATGCCGTAGTCCGGAAGCAGTTGCTCCAGGCCGCCCGTGCAGCCCCTGCCGCCGAGGACGAAGTCCCAGTCGCCGCTCGCACGGCGGCGGAAGGAGCCGAGTACCAGGGCCGTTTCGCCGGAGCGGCCGTCGGAGACTTCGAGGGTGCCCAGTTCCGCCATCGACGGGTCGAGCAGGCGGATGCGGGCGTCCGTGAAGCCGGACGGGTCGGCGTCCGGGTTGGCGACGGGGTCGACGGCGGCCACGAGGGCGAGGCGGTCCGCGGCCGGGGGCAGGTCGTCGAAGGCGACGCGGAGCGCGGCCTTGTCGGGCGGGGTGGCGTCCTGTGCCCGGACGGAACCGTCCGGTGTGCGTTCGTTGTTGAAGAAGACGAAGTAGTCGTCGCCGAGGACGCGGGTGCCGGAGCAGACGAGGGCGCAGACGTCGAGGGCGACGCGGCCGGTCCAGGACATGCCGAGGACGTTGTACTGCTCGGGCTCGGGCCGGGGGTCCGGGGCGGCGGGCGCGGGTGCCGCGGTGTCCCCGGGGCGGCCGCGGAGGCCGTGCCGGTGCAGCAGGTCGACGAGTTCACCGCCCGCGAGGAGTTCAAGGGGTTTGCCGTTGGCGAAGGTGTGCGAGCCGGGGCCGAACCCCGAAGTGGTGACCAGGACGCCCTTGTTGGCGCCGCGGTGCTGGACCGTGCCGTACAGATCGCGGACCGCCGTCGGGGGCACGGTGTTCCGGTAGCGCTTCACCTGCACGACGATCTTGCCGCCGCGGATCGGGGTGGGGTCCAGGGCGTCGACGTCCACGCCGCCGTCGTTGGAGCTCCGCGTCGTCACCGCCTGCATGCCCATGGCGCGGAAGAGGTCGGCGACGAGGGCCTCGAACACGAGCGGGTCCATGGCGTACAGATCCGGTTCCTCGCCGTCGCCGCCGTGGGTGACGACGTGGTTGCCCACGTCGTGCGGCCTGCGTGCCGGGCGCACCGCCGTGAGCTGGTCCGGCCGCGCGGCGAGTTGCCCTCTGAGCCCGCCGGCGAGGCAGCTCACCGAAGATCTGGGCCTGCCGTCCCGTGGCCAGGTCGTGCTCGTCCACGAACCCGTTCAGAGCCACGGAGTCGAGCACGCCGTGCTCGTCGGCCGCGAAGAGGTCGTGCAGCACGAGGAGCACGCTCTGGGCGAGCACGTCGCGGTACAGCGCCCGGCGCTGGGTCACCGGGCGCGGCACTTCCTTGTCCTCGTCGGCGTTGATCAGATACCGCACCGACTTCGTCGCGGGTACGACGCCGTAGTTGGGCAGCTCCCAGTCCAGGACCAACTGCCGCGCCGCCGGGTCGTACGCCTCGGCCTGGGCCTGGGCGCGGCCGCGCCGAACGCAGGGCGCGGGGAACTGCGCGACCAGCCACGAAAAAGCCGCAGACGCGTCTGCTCGGAACTGAGCAGACGCGTCTGCGGCTGTTCGCGCGCTGAGCGCGCCCACGCGGCGGAGCCGCAAATCGACACAGCCCCGCGCCCCTCAGGGGCGCATACCTCACGCACCCACGCCGGCTCGCGAAGGCCCGCCGGCCAACCCCTACTTGTTGACCACCGAAAGCGGCAGCAGCTTCTTGCCCGTCGGGCCGACCTGGATCTCGGTCTGCATGGCGGGGCACACGCCGCAGTCGAAGCACGGCGTCCAGCGGCAGTCGTCGACCTCGGTCTCGTCGAGGGCGTCCTGCCAGTCCTCCCAGAGCCAGTCCTTGTCGAGGCCGGAGTCCAGGTGGTCCCAGGGCAGGACCTCCTCGTACGTGCGCTCGCGCGTCGTGTACCAGTCGACGTCCAGGCCGAACTCGGGGAGCGTCTTCTCGGCGCACTGCATCCAGCGGTCGTAGCTGAAGTGCTCGCGCCAGCCGTCGAAGCGGCCGCCGTCCTCGTACACCGCGCGGATGACGGAGCCGATGCGGCGGTCGCCGCGCGAGAGCAGGCCCTCGACGATGCCGGGCTTGCCGTCGTGGTAGCGGAAGCCGATGGAGCGGCCGTACTTCTTGTCGCCGCGGATCTTGTCGCGGAGCTTGGTGAGGCGGGCGTCCGTCTCCTCGGCGGAGAGCTGCGGGGCCCACTGGAAGGGAGTGTGGGGCTTGGGGACGAAGCCGCCGATGGAGACCGTGCAGCGGATGTCGTTGCCCGCGACCTCACGACCCTTGGCGATGACGTTGGCCGCCATCTCGGCGATCTGGAGGACGTCTTCGTCGGTCTCGGTGGGCAGGCCGACCATGAAGTACAGCTTCACCTGGCGCCAGCCGTTGCCGTACGCGGTGGCGACGGTGCGGATGAGGTCTTCCTCGGACACCATCTTGTTGATGACCTTGCGCATGCGCTCGCTGCCGCCCTCGGGGGCGAAGGTCAGGCCGGAGCGGCGGCCGTTGCGGGTCAGCTCGTTGGCGAGGTCGACGTTGAAGGCGTCCACGCGGGTCGACGGGAGGGACAGGCCGATCTTGTCCTCCGTGTACCGGTCGGCGAGGCCCTTGGCGATCTCACCGATCTCGGTGTGGTCGGCGGAGGACAGGGAGAGCAGGCCGACCTCTTCGAAGCCGGTCGCCTTCAGGCCCTTCTCGACCATCTCGCCGATACCCGTGATCGAACGCTCGCGGACCGGGCGGGTGATCATCCCCGCCTGGCAGAACCGGCAGCCGCGCGTGCAGCCGCGGAAGATCTCCACGGACATCCGCTCGTGCACGGTCTCGGCGAGCGGGACCAGCGGCTGCTTGGGGTAGGGCCACTCGTCGAGGTCCATGACGGTGTGCTTGGACACACGCCACGGGACACCGCTCTTGTTCGGTACGACACGGGCGATGCGGCCGTCCGGCAGGTACTCCACGTCGTAGAAACCGGGGACGTAGACGTTGCCCGTCCTCGCGAGGCGGAACAGCATCTCCTCGCGGCCGCCGGGGCGGCCCTCCGCCTTCCAGGCGCGGATGATCTCGGTGATCTCCAGGACGGCCTGCTCGCCGTCACCGACGACCGCCGCGTCGATGAAGTCGGCGATCGGCTCGGGGTTGAACGCGGCGTGGCCGCCGGCCAGGACGACCGGGTCGTCGATGCCGCGGTCCTTGGACTCCAGCGGGATGCCCGCGAGGTCCAGGGCGGTCAGCATGTTCGTGTAGCCGAGCTCCGTGGAGAAGCTCAGGCCGAACACGTCGAACGCCTTCACCGGGCGGTGGCTGTCGACCGTGAACTGCGGGACCTTGTGCTCCCGCATCAGCTCTTCGAGGTCGGGCCAGACGCTGTACGTGCGCTCGGCGAGGACGCCCTCGCGCTCGTTCAGGACCTCGTAGAGGATCATGACGCCCTGGTTGGGCAGGCCGACCTCGTACGCGTCCGGGTACATGAGCGCCCAGCGGACGTCGCACTCGTCCCAGGGCTTGACGGTGGAGTTGAGCTCACCGCCCACGTACTGGATCGGCTTCTGCACATGCGGGAGCAGGGCTTCGAGCTGCGGGAAAACCGACTCGACAGACATCGCTGGACCTTCGTGAGCTGACAGGGGTGACCCTCAAGCCTAACGTGGCGCGGGCCACTGTCCGTACCCCGATCGGCCGACCCCCGCGCGGGCCCTCAGCCGCCGAGGGCCGCACGCACCTTCGGCCGCGAAGCCCGCTCCCACACCCCCGGCAGCTCCCGCTCGCGGGCCGCCGCGGCCGCCTCCTCGCGGCCGTACAGCAGGCCCCAGACGAACGCGGACTCGCCCGCCGCGTGCGCCTGGATCGCCAGGTGCCGCAGAGCCTCGCGGGCGACCACGCTGTCCTGGTGCTCGCCGAGGACCTTCTGTACGGCCTTCATCCGCTTGGCGAAGCGGTCGGCGGGGTTACCCAGGGCGGGGCCCGCCGCCTCGCCCGCGTACCGGGCGCGCTTGGCGGCCTTGCGGGCCTCGTGCATCGCCACGTCCCGCTCCTCGCCGGCGGTCAGGGCCAGGGCGTGGTCGACGCGGGTGGCCAGGCGGCCGTAGTCCTTGAGCATCGCCTTGGGCAGGGCCTCGGCGGCGGGGGTCTCGGCGGCCTTGCGGAGCGGGGGGTCGGCCAGGAGGGCGTCGAGGCGGTCGAGCAGGGCGAGGTAGCGGCCGCTGTCGAGTACGGCGACGGTCTTGCGGCGCGAGCCCGCGCGGCCCGCGACCTTCCAGATCTTCAGGCGGCCGCGGACGGGGCCCAGGAGGAGGGTCCTGGGGACCGCCGCGATGGCCTCCGTGAGGCGTTCCGTGAGGACCTCGCGGTCGCGGTCCACGCCCAGCTCGGCCGCCAGCCACTTCAGTTCCTCGCCCACCGGGTCCGTGACCGCGCGGTCCAGGAACTTCGCGTACGACTTGAAGGCGCTGCGGGTCCTGCGGGTGGCCACGCGCATCTGGTGCACGGAGTCGGGGAGGTCCTGGCGGACGGCGGGGTCCAGGTCCACGAGGGCGTCGCGCTGCTCGCGGAGGTAGGCGAGGACCTGGGCGCCCGCAGAGTCCTCCACGGGGGCGGGAGCGGCGGCAGGGACAGGGGCGGGACCGCCCGCCGGGTCCACCGTCTCGCGCAGCGCCCTGGCCAGCTTCGACGACGAAGTGGACCTGTGCACCCCCGCCTTGCGCAGCTTCTTCTCGACCTTGTCCAGGAGGGCCGGGTCTCCGCCGTCGGCGAGCTCCACCTCGATTTCCGTCCACGCCGTGGCGTCGGTGCCGCCCGCGAGGCGGTCGGCCCGGACGCCGTCGATGCTCACCTCGGCCAGGAGGGCGCCGGAGGCGTCGACCAGGTGGCGCAGTTCGCGGGAGGAGCGGAGGCGGACGATCGGGGTGAGTTCGGCGGTGCGTACGCGGGAGCGGACGAGGCCGATGAGGGCGCGCGGCACGTCGTCGGACAGGGGCGCGTGCACCTCGTCGCGGGCGCCCTCCATCTCGGGGACCGGCAGTTTCAGGTGCCAGCCCGCGTCGGCGCCGCCGGTGCGGCGCCGCAGCGTGATGGAGGCCGCGGCGAGTCGCTGGTCGGCGGTGTCGTAGTACACCGCGTCCAGCTCGGCGACGCCCTTGTCGATGACGTCGGCCACCCCGGCGACTCCCCGTAGGTCGGGGAGCCCGCCGTCGGCCCCGGCGTCGTACTTCCGCTCGATCTCGCGCTTCGTCGCAGTCTCGCGCCTCGTGTCCGCCATGAACCGAATCTAGACGCGATCGGCCGACTTGGGCAGCCCTCGTCGGCGCTAGGCCGACAAGGGGCGCTCCACCTTGATGGACTGGAGCAGGCCCACGGCCACCCAGACCGCGAACATCGATGACCCTCCGTACGACACGAAGGGCAGTGGCAGACCGGCCACCGGCATGATGCCGAGGGTCATGCCGATGTTCTCGAAGGCCTGGAAGGCGAACCAGGCGATGATCCCGGCGGCGACGACCGTGCCGTACAGCTCGGTCGTCTCGCGGGCGATGCGGCAGGCCCGCCAGAGCACGACGGCGAGCAGCAGCAGGATCGCGCCCGCGCCGACGAAACCGAGCTCCTCGCCCGCGACGGTGAACACGAAGTCCGTCTGCTGTTCGGGGACGAACTGGCCGGTGGTCTGGGAGCCCTTGGTCAGCCCTGTGCCGGTGAGGCCGCCCGAACCGATCGCGATGCGCGCCTGGTTGGTGTTGTAGCCGACGCCCGCGGGGTCGAGGGCGGGGTTGGCGAAGGCGGCGAAGCGGGCGATCTGGTAGTCGTCGAGGACGCCGAGCTGCCATATGGCGACGCCGCCGAGCGCGCCGGCGCCGAGCAACCCGAAGACCCAGCGGTTGGAGGCGCCGGAGGCGAGCAGCACGCCGAGCACGATCATCACCATGACCATGACCGAGCCGAGGTCGGGCATGAGCAGGACGATCATGATCGGAATGGTCGCGAGGCCGAGCGCCTGCATCACCGTGCGGTGGTCCGGGTGCTCGCGGTCGCCCGCGTCCACACGCGCGGCGAGCAGCATCGCCATGCCCAGGATGATGGTGATCTTGACGAATTCGGAGGGCTGGAGCGAGAACCCGGCGATCACCAGCCACGCGTGGGCGCCGTTGATGGTGGCGCCGAGCGGGGTGAGGACGAGCAGGACGAGGAAGACCGAGAGGCCGTAGAGGATCGGCACGGCCGTGCGCAGGGTGCGGTGGCCGAGCCAGATCGTGGCGGTCATCAGGGCGAGCCCGATGCCGATGTTCATGACGTGCTTGATCACGAAGGCGTACGGGTCGTCGCCGACGAGCTCGGTGCGGTTGCGGGTCGCGGAGTAGACGAGCGCGGAGCCGATCGCGGACAGCGCGAGGGCGCAGAGCAGTATCACCCAGTCGAGCCTGCGCAGTATCGAGTCGCGGGCGAACAGACGGGACATCGTGGAGCGCTCGGGGCCGTAGCCCGAGACGGTGAAACCTCCGGTGCCGGCCATGGCTAGTCACGCCTCCCGTTCGCCGGGGGTCCGGCCAGTTCCGTCTGCTCGGTCGGCGGCTTCGGCTTCGCCGGCTTGTACGGCTTGACCTTGGGCGCGTCGATGGAGCCGTCGGGCTGGATCTTGGGCAGGGACTTCTGCGGCTCGGGCAGCAGGGCCTTCTTCAGGTCCTGGTTGCCCTCCTCGTCCAGGCCGTAGAGCGCGTCGTAGATCTTGCGGACGGCGGGCCCGGACGCGCCGGAGCCCGTACCGCCCTGGGAGATCGTCATCACGACCGAGTAGTCCTTGGTGTACGTCGCGAACCACGACGTCGTCTGCTTGCCGTAGACCTCGGCCGTACCCGTCTTCGCGTGCATCGGGATCTTGTCCTGCGGCCAGCCGCCGAAGCGCCAGGCGGCGGTGCCCTTGGTCGCGACGTCCGCGAGGGCACCGTCTATGTCCTTGCGCAGGGCCGCGTCCATGGGCAGCTTGCCGTGGGACTTGGGGGCGATCTCCTCGACGCGCTTGCCGTCGGCGCTGACGATGGCCTTGCCGACGGTGGGGTTGTACATGGTGCCGCCGTTGGCGATGGCGGAGTAGATCGTGGCCATCTGTATCGGCGTGACGAGGGTGTCGCCCTGGCCGATGGAGTAGTTGACGGAGTCACCGGCGCGCATCTTCATGCCTTCGAGGCAGTTCTCGTACGCGATCTGCTCGGCGTACTCGCCGCCCTTCTTGCCCTGCTTGCACCAGGCGTCCTTGTTGGCCTTCCAGTAGTCCTTCTTCCACTGGCGGTCGGGGACGCGGCCCGTGACCTCGTTGGGCAGGTCGATGCCGGTCTCCTTGCCGAGGCCGAACTCGTGGGCGGTCTTGTAGAACCAGTCCTTGGCGTCCTTCTTCGGCTTGTTGCCGCCGTCCTTGGCCCACTGGTCGTGCGAGAGCTTGTAGAAGACCGTGTCGCAGGAGACCTCGAGGGCCTGGCCGAGGGTGATGCTGCCGTGGCCCTGGGACTCGAAGTTCTTGAAGACCTGTCCGCCGATGGAGTACGAGCTGGGGCACGGGTAGCGGCCGTTGAACTCGTAGCCCGCGTGGACGGCGGCGGTGGTCGGGATGACCTTGAAGATCGAGCCGGGGGCGGCCTGGCCCTGGATGGCCCGGTTCAGGAGCGGGTAGTTGGACTTCTTGCCGGTGAGCCTGGCGTAGTCCTTGCCGGAGATGCCGCCGACCCAGGCGTTGGGGTCGTAGGCGGGGTTGGAGGCCATGGAGACGATGCGGCCGGTCTTGTTCTCCATGACGACGACGGCGCCCGCGTCGGCCTTGTAGTTCTCGCCGGTGTTGTCGTCGAACTCGTCGCGGGCCTTCTTCATCGCGTCGTTCAGCCAGTACTCGGACACGGCTTGGACGCGCGCGTCGATGCTGGTGACGACGTTGGAGCCGGGCTGGGCCCGGTCGGAGTCGGCCTTCCCTATCACCCGGCCGAGGTTGTCGACCTCGTAGCGCGTGACGCCCGCCTTGCCGCGCAGCTGCTTGTCGTACGTCCGCTCAAGGCCGGAGCGGCCGACCTGGTCGGAGCGCAGGTACGGCGACTCGCTGTCCTTGGCCTTGTTGATCTCGTCGTCGGTGACGGGCGAGAGGTAGCCGAGGACCTGGGCGGTGTTGGACTTGCCGGGGGCGCCGTAGCGGCGCACGGCGGTGGGTTCGGCGGTGATGCCGGGGAAGTCCTCGGAGCGCTCACGGATCTGCAGGGCCTGCTTGGGCGTGGCCTCGTCGGTGATCGGGATGGGCTGGTAGGGCGAGCCGTTCCAGCAGGGCTGGGGGGTCTTGGAGTCGCAGAGCCTGACCTTGTCGCCGACTTCCTTGGGGGTCATGTTCAGGACCCCGGCGAGCTTGTCGAGTACGCCCTTGCCGTCGTCCCTCATCTTCATCAGGTCCGTGCGGGACGCGGAGACGACGAGTCGGGTCTGGTTGTCGGCGATGGGCACGCCGCGGGCGTCGAGGATCGAGCCGCGCACGGCGGGCTGGACGACCTGCTGGACGTGGTTCCCGGAGGCCTCCTCGGCGTACTCGGCGCCGTTGCGGACCTGGAGGTACCACAGGCGTCCGCCGAGCGTGAGGAGCAGCGAGACGACGAGGATCTGGATGATGACGAGGCGGATCTGGACGCGTGGGGTGCGGCCCGTCTCCGGAATATTGGTCACTGCTGCACCCCTCCCCTTTCGCTTCCGTACGTCGAGTTCTGGGCGCCCACAGGCGCTTGGGCGCTCACAGGCGCTTGACCCCCTTGATGCGTCCGGCGCGGGCGACGCGGGCCTTGGCGGCCTTCATCCGCAGGCCGCCGCCGCGCTGGTTGCCGATGCTCAGGCCGGTGCCGGAGGAGAGGAAGCCGGAGGAGACGTCGGCCGCCTTGGTGTTGGCGGAGGTCTCTCCCAGCGGATCGTTCTCGGCGCGCCGGGCGAGCGCGATGATCAGCGGGATGGTGAACGGCGCGAGCAGCAGGTCGTACAGCGCGGCCGTGAAGAGCAGTCCGCCGAGGCCGACGTGGCGGGCCGCGTCGTCGCCGACGAGGGCGCCCACGCCGGCGTAGAGCAGCGTCGAGCCGAGGGCGGCGCCGACCACGACGACGAGCGGGCCGCTGGCCGAGCGGAGCCGGCCGGTCTCGGGCTTGGCGAGGCCGGCGAGATAGCCGATGACGCACAGGACCAGGGCGTAGCGCCCGGCGGCGTGGTCGGCGGGCGGGGCGAGGTCGGTGAGCAGGCCCGCGCCGAAGCCGATGAGGGCGCCGCCGGTGTGGCCGTACACGAGGGCGAGTCCGAGGACGGTCAGGAGCACCAGGTCGGGCACGGCGCCGGGCAACTGGAGCCGGGCCAGGACGCTGACCTGGACGACGAGGGCGACGACGACGAGGGTGCTGGAGAGCAGGATCCGGTTGAAGCGCATGGCTGGTTCAGTGCTCCTACTGCTCGTTGCCGTTGTCTGCGCCGTCGGCCGGGGGCTCCCCGGACGGCGTGGCCGTGACCGTCACCGTGGGGGCCGGCTTGGGTTTGGCGGGCTTGGGCGGCAGCACCGTGTCGCGGGGGTCCTCGCGGGGGGCCTCGACGACCACGCCGACGACGTCGAGCTTGGTGAAGCCGACGTAGGGGCGGACGTAGACGTTGCGGGTGAGGTCGCCGCCGGACGGGTCGACGCGGACGACCTCGCCGACCGGGACGCCCGGCACGAACGGCCTGTCGGCCTGGGAGCCGAAGGTCACCAGGCGGTCGCCCTTCTTGACCTTCGACTTGCCGTTGAGCAACTGGACGCGCAGCGGGCGGTCTCCCTGGCCGGAGGCGAAGCCCAGTTCGTCGGTCTTCTCCATGCGGGTGCCGACGGTGAAGTCGGGGTCGTTGGCGAGCAGCACCGTGGCGGTGGACGGGCCGACGGTGGTGACGCGGCCGACCAGGCCGTCGCCGTTGAGCACCGTCATGTCGCGCTTCAGGCCGTCGTTGGCGCCGGCGTCGATGGTGACCGTCCAGGAGAAGCCCTGGGCGGCTCCTATGCCGATGACTTCCGCGCCCTTGATGCCGTACTGGCCCGCGCCCGCCGTCTTCAGCATCGTGTCGAGCTGTTTGACGCGGCTGCGGTTGCGGTCGTCGCTGCCGAGTTTCGCCTTCAACGCGGCGTTCTGCCGCTCCAGTTCGGCGATGCGGTCGTGGCGGTCACCGGAGTCGCGGACCGCGCCGATCGCGTTGCCGATCGGGTCGACGGCGGACGACATGCCGTCCTCGACCGGGCCGAAGACCGTGGCGGCGGCCTGGCGGGCACCGTCGACCGGCGAATCCTCGCCGCCGCGGATGTCCACCGTGATCAGAGCGAACGCGATGGCGATCAGCAGCACCAGGAGCAGCCGGCTCTCTCGTGTGTCCCTCACGTGCGGCGGCCGTGCCTTCCTCAAGTCGGAATATGCGGAATGTGCTGAGTGGGAAATCTATGAAACCGCGGGCGTGCGAGCGCGCCGCGGCATTGTTTGTTCTCTCAGTGTTCTCGGTGTGCTCAGGTATCTCAGTGTTGCCTCTATATCAACGATCCGCCGCACGAGGTGACAGGCACTCGTACGGCGGACGTCGACGCGTCACGTCATCTGCGCGGCTGGGCGTCGAGCACCTGCTGGAGTGCCTCGAATTCCTCGACGCACTTGCCGGAGCCGAGCGCCACGCTGTCCAGCGGGTCCTCGGCGATGTGGATGGGCATGCCCGTCTCGCGGCGCAGCCGCTCGTCGAGGCCGCGCAGGAGGGCACCGCCGCCGGTGAGAACGATGCCGCGGTCCATGACGTCACCGGAGAGCTCCGGCGGGCACTTGTCGAGGGTCGTCTTGACCGCGTCGACGATGGCGTTGACGGGCTCCTCGATGGCCTTGCGGACCTCGGCGGCGGAGATCACGACGGTCTTCGGCAGGCCGGAGACCAGGTCGCGGCCGCGGATCTCGGTGTGCTCGTCGGCGTCCATGTCGTACGCGGAACCGATGGTGATCTTGATCTGCTCGGCCGTGCGCTCGCCGAGGAGGAGGGAGTACTCCTTCTTGATGTGCTGGATGATCGCGTTGTCCAGCTCGTCGCCGGCCACCCGGATGGACTGTGCCGTGACGATTCCGCCGAGGCTGATGACGGCGACCTCGGTGGTGCCGCCGCCGATGTCCACGACCATGTTGCCGGTGGCCTCGTGGACCGGGAGGCCGGAGCCGATGGCCGCGGCCATGGGCTCCTCGATGATGTGCACCTGGCGGGCGCCAGCCTGCGAGGAGGCCTCGATGACCGCGCGGCGCTCGACGCCCGTGATGCCCGAGGGCACACAGACCACGACGCGCGGGCGGGCCAGATAGCGGCGCTTGTGGATCTTCAGGATGAAGTAGCGCAGCATCCGCTCGGTGATCTCGAAGTCGGCGATGACGCCGTCCTTCAGCGGGCGCACGGCGACGATGTTGCCGGGTGTGCGCCCGATCATCTTCTTCGCTTCGGCGCCGACCGCGAGGATGCCGCCGGTGTTGGTGTTGATCGCGACGACGGACGGTTCGTTGAGTACGATCCCCCGACCCCTGACGTACACCAGCGTGTTGGCGGTCCCGAGGTCGACAGCCATGTCACGGCCGATGAACGACATGTTGTTCCCCATGAGGATGCGTCTGGCCTTCCCTAGTGGAGCGTGTGATGGCTTGTTAGGTAGGCGAGGTGGGTGCTGTGTGGCGTGGAGGCTTCCATCGTAGTCTCGCCCGCACGGACACGGCGCGAGGGTCTGCGCCATTGTCAGCAGATGATGAGCCGCCCCGCTTCTGGAGACGTGCCATCGGGGGGACGGGTTCCCCCAATCGGGCCGCATATGCCAAAGGACGGCCGGATTTATCCGGCCGTCCCAGGTCGGCGGGGCCCCTATTTCCGGCCGTGTTGCTGACCGTGCGTCAATGGAGCCATCAAGGAATCCTGACGGATCGCCGCTGAATTCCTGACGCGTCAGACGAGGCCGGGGAAGAAGATCTTCAGCTCGCGCTCGGCGGACTCGGCGGAGTCAGAGGCGTGGATCAGGTTCTCGCGGACGATCACACCGAAGTCGCCCCGGATGGAGCCGGGGGCGGCGGCGATCGGGTCGGTCGGCCCGGCGAGGGCGCGTACGCCCTCGATGACGCGCTCACCCTCGACGACCAGGGCGACGACGGGCCCGGAGGACATGAAGGCCACCAGCGGCTCGTAGAACGGCTTGCCCTGGTGCTCGCCGTAGTGCTGCTCCAGGGTCGCCTGGTCGAGCGAGCGCAGCTCGAGCGCGGAGAGGGTCCAGCCCGCCTTGCGCTCGATACGGCCGATGATCTCGCCGATCAGGCCTCGGCGGACGGCGTCGGGCTTGAGGAGGACGAGAGTGCGCTCGCTCATGGTGTGCGGCTCCAAGAGGTGTTTTTACGTTTCCGTGGGAATGCCCGCACGATACCGGGGCGGCTACGCAGTGTGTCGCCCCGGTAGGTGGTAAGCGGCTATCCCCCGGACGGCGCGGCGCCGCCGGCCTCGGCCGGTTCCCCCGCGCCCGACTCGGCCATGGCCGCGAAGCGCGCCTTCGCCTCGTCGATCTTGCGGCCGAAGTGCACGGACGCCCACCACAGGGCGGCGAACATCGCGCCCATGAAGAACATCATCGGGACCACGACACCGCTGGCGATCAGCGCGATCTGCAGCGCCCAGCCGAGCTGGACGCCGCCGGGCCGGGTGACCATCCCGCACAGCAGGACGCACAGCGCCATGGCGACGCCGCAGACCGTCCAGACCGTGCTCGTCTGAAGGTCCGGGTCCTTCATGGCGACCAGACCGGCGAACCCGATGACGAAGAACTCGCCGATCAGCGTCGACGAACAGAGCGTGCGCACAGCTGTCAGCCCCTCCCCAGGAGCAGTCGGGCCTCGCCGACGGTGATGACGGAGCCGGTGACGAGGACGCCGCCGCCGGCGAACTCCCCCTCCTCCTCGGCCAGGGTGATCGCGGCCTCCAGGGCGTCGTCCATGCGCGGCTCGACCTGCACGCGGTCGTCGCCGAAGACCTCGACGGCGAGACCCGCGAGCTCGTCGGCGTCGGCGGCACGGTGGCTGGAGTTCTGCGTGATGACGACCTCGGCGAAGATCGGCTCGAAGGCCTCCAGGATGCCGCGGGCGTTCTTGTCGTCGCTGACGCCGATCACGCCGATGAGGCGGCTGAAGTCGAAGACCTCGCCGATGGCCGCGGCCGCGGCACGGGCGCCCGCGGGGTTGTGCGCGGCGTCCAGGACGACGGTGGGCGAGCGGCGTACGACTTCGAGGCGGCCGGGCGAGGCGACCGAGGCGAAGGCCTTGCGGACCGTGTCGATGTCCAGCGGGCGGGCGTGCTGGGCGCCGATGCCGAAGAACGCCTCGACGGCGGCGAGGGCCACCGCGGCGTTGTGCGCCTGGTGCTCGCCGTGCAGCGGCAGGAACACCTCCTCGTACTCCCCGCCCAGGCCGCGCAGGGTCAGGAGCTGGCCGCCGACGGCGACCTGGCGGGCGGCGACGCCGAACTCCAGGCCCTCGCGCGCGACCGTCGCGTCCACCTCGACGGCCTTCTTCAGGAGCACCTGGGCGGCGTCGACGGGCTGCTGGGCCAGGATGACCGTGGCGTCCGGCTTGATGACGCCGGACTTCTCCGCGGCGATCTCGGCGGTCGTACTGCCGAGGCGGTCGGTGTGGTCCAGGTCTATGGGGGTGACGACGGCGACGGAGCCGTCGATCACGTTCGTGGCGTCCCAGGTGCCGCCCATGCCGACCTCGACGACGGCGACGTCGACGGGGGCGTCCGCGAACGCCGCGTAAGCCATGCCGGTGAGGACCTCGAAGAAGGAGAGCCGGTGCTCCTCCTTGGCGTCGATCATCTCCACGTACGGCTTGATGTCCTCGTACGCCTCGATGAAGCGCTCGGGGGACATGGGGGCGCCGTCCAGGCTGATGCGCTCGGTGATCGACTGGACGTGCGGCGACGTGTACCGCCCCGTGCGCAGTTCGAAGGCGCCGAGGAGGGCCTCGACCATGCGGGCCGTGGACGTCTTGCCGTTCGTCCCCGTGATGTGGATCGACGGATACGCCCGCTGGGGCTCACCGAGGACGTCCATCAGGGCGGCGATGCGGGCGAGCGACGGGTCCAGCTTCGTCTCGCCCCAGCGGCCCGCGAGCTCCGCCTCGACGGCCCGCAGCGCCTCGTCCACCTCCGGGTCGGCCGGGCGGGCCGGGACGTCGGCATCGGGTCGGCTGCCCTGCGCGCGCAGGGTGCGGCTGCCGGCCTCGATCACGGCGAGATCGGGGTCACGGTCGGTCTCGGCCCCGACGATCTCGTCGAATTCGTCGAATCCGGCGGTGTCGTCGGCGGGGCCGTGCTCGTCGTCGTGCGGGCTGTCGTTCGGAGGGAGGTGGCTCACATACGCCAGTCTACGGAGGTCTCTGGCGGGGGCGCCTTGGGCCGTGGGGGTGGCGTTTGTATGGGGCTTCGCCCCTTTCCTCCCTCTTTGACCCTTCGGGCCTCGTCCTCAAGCGCCGGACGGGCTGATGCCGAGCCGGTCGGGACTTTTGGCCTGTCCGTTTCGGGACCTTGGTCCCTCCGTTGTCCGGAACTGTTGGGCAAACTTGGCGATCATGGACATAGGCATCGACCTCGGCACCGCCAACACTCTTCTCTACGTCCGCGGGCAGGGGATCGTGCTCAACGAGCCGTCCGTGGTCGCCGTCAAGGAGGGCGCGCGGCACGCGCTCGCCGTCGGGACGGAGGCCAAGGAGACCATCGGCCGCACCCCCGGCTCCATCACCGCGATCCGCCCCCTGAAGGACGGCGTGATCAGCGACTTCGAGGCCGCCGAGGAGATGATCCGGCACTTCGTCCGCAAGGCCGTGCCCGGCCGCAGGCCCCGTACGCGCATGGTGATCTGCGTGCCCAGCGGCGTCACGCAGGTCGAGCGGCGGGCGATCGTGCACGCCTCGCAGCGGGCCGGGGCGCGGGCCGTCCATCTGGTCGAGGAGCCGATGGCGGCGGCGATCGGGGCGGGCCTTCCGGTGGCAGAGCCGCGCGGGTCGATGATCGTGGACATCGGCGGCGGCACGTCCGAGGTCGCCGTCATCTCCCTCGGCGGGATCGTCACGTCCCAGTCCCTGCGGGTCGGCGGGGACCGGCTCGACGCCGCGATCACCGACTACGTACGCCGCGAGCACGCGCTCCTCATCGGTGAGCGCACCGCCGAGGACGTGAAGGTCGGCATCGGGTCGGCGTGGCCCGTGCCCGGCGCGGACGACTTCGAGGAGCGGACGTTCACGGTGCGGGGCCGCGAGAAGGTCGGCGGGCTGCCGAAGACGGTGGAGCTGACCGTGCGGGAGGTCCGCGGCGCGCTCGACGAGCCCGTCGAGGCCATCATCGCCGCCGTGCGCACCACCCTCGAGGAGTGCCCGCCCGAGCTGTCCGGCGACGTCATGGAGCACGGCATCGTCCTCACCGGCGGCGGCGCCCTCCTCCCCGGCCTGGACCTGCGCCTCGCCTCCGCCACCGGCATCCCCGTCTTCGTCGCCGACAACCCGCTGGACAGCGTGGCGCTGGGCTGCGGCAAGTGCGTGGAGGACTTCGACGGGTTGGAGCGGGTGATGTCCGCGGCGTAGCCCTCGGGCCGGGCGGGGGGACGGGGCCGCTTGCCGTGGGCGGGGTTTGCCGCAGCTCGCCGCTGCGCGGCTCGTCCCCCGTCTGGGGCTTCGCCCCTCTCCCCCTTTTCGGCGCTTCGCGCCTCGCCCTCAAACGCCGGGCAGGCTTTACCTAGCCCGGCGGGGCCGTATCTTGCCGGTGCGGCTGGGTTGTTTTAGCCCGTCCGGCGATTGAGGACGAGGCGCGGAGCGCCGATCAGCGGGGTCCAGGGGCGGCAGCCCCTGCCCGCGGCGGAGCCGCTGATCGATACAGCGGGAAGGGGGCGGGACTGGGGCGCCCCCGCGAGGGTCACGTCAGGTCGCCGGTGGGGAGGTCGGCCTCGACCACGTAGGCGTCGGCATGCGGGCCTGCGGAGAAGGTGCCGCCCACCGCGCGGACGCGTTCGGCCATTCCGGTGGTGCCGGTGCCGGCGGACACGGGCGCGGCCGTCGGCAGCCCTGCAGGCAAGGCATTGCGTACGCGCACCCGAAGCCGCCCGTCGGCCACGCGGACGGACACCGCCACGGCCGCCCCCGGTGCGTGTTTGGCCGCGTTGGTGAGGCACTCCTGCACGACGCGGTGCACCGCGGCCTGCCGCAACGGCGACAGCCGGTACGCGGCGCCGTCGACGACCAGCTCCACAGGACTCCCCGCCCGCCCACTCGCCCCGGCCAGCTCGGCCAGCGCCTCAAGGCCGGGCGTGGGCGCCCCGTCCACCCCCCGCTGCACGATGATCTCGTTGAGCATCCGGTGCGCCGAACGCGCCGTCTCCGACAGCTCGTCGAACCCGTCCGCACACGGCGCGTCCCCGGCCCGCCGGGCAAGCACCTGCGAGCGCACGCTCAGCAGCGTCAGCTCGCGCCCCACGAAATCGTGCACGTCCCGCGCGATCCGCGACCGCTCCCGCTGCACGGCCTGCAGGGCCTGCGTCTCGGCCCGCTGCGCCTCGAGCGCCCGCACCAGGTCCTGCCGGTTGGCCGCGACCCCCACCCCCGCCGCGAGCGCGCCGATCGGCACGACCAGGCTGAGGAACTCGCTGAGCGTGTCCCCGCGGTGCACCGGCCAGCCCGGCAGAGTGAACATCACGTACGCGAACGCCACGTACAGAACAACCCCCGCGATCCCGGCGAGCCGCCCCCGGTACCGCCCCAGCGAGTACAGCGCGAACTGCGCCAGCGTCAGCTCGTGCAGCCAGCCGAGCAGCACCAGCGCGATCAGGAACGGCACCCAGGGCACGGCCCGCCGCACCAGCAGCGTCGCCGCGCCCGCCGCGAGCACGAGGGTGGCCACGACGCCGTTGAGCGAGTTGTCCTCGGCGGCGAGGCCCGGCACGTCGAGGGCCATCAGGGCCAGGCAGGCCAGGGCGGTGAGCAGATCCAGGGCCCGTGGTTCGCGTGCGCAACGCCGGGCGAGGCGACGGGTCGCGGCCGCCGCCTTGCGTAGCGCCTCGGCGGCGGGCAGGTCGTACATGGTCCTTCCATCATCCATGGGACTTTGGCACGGACACATCGGACTTTTGGCCCTGATGTCGAAGCCGCCGGGTTGATGACCCCACCGCACGCCCGAGAGGGGCCTGGACCGGACAGGCGCCGGGCCACACCCCCGCAAGATCCGCAAGCACGCCCCGCGAAACGGGTGTACGCACGGCGCGGCTGCCCCGCCCGCGCGCGAACCGGGGTTCCAATCGGACCATGTGGTATGCCCAGAATCCGGGTCGACGGACCCGTCAGCTCGCCGGTGACGCCGCGGTCCTGCTGTGGACCGCGGCCTGGACCGCCGCCGCGGTCGTCGCGTACCGCCTCGCCGTACTGCTCACCCGGCCGGGACCCGACTCGGGGGTGGCCTCCTCCGGCTCGCCCGCCGCGCGGCTGCCCGTCGTGGGCGACGACGTCGGCGCCGCGCTGCGCTCCGTCGTGGGCGTCGTGGACGACATCGACCCGGTGACGATGCGCGCCGGGCTCGTGGTGAGCGCGGTCGCCCTCCTCCTCGTCCCGGTCGGCCTGCTCCTGGTGGCCTGGCTGCCGCGCCGCCTGCGCTGGGTCCGGCAGGCCGCCGCGGCGCGGGAGCTCGCGGAGTCCGACGACGGCCGCGAACTCCTCGCCCTGCGCTCCCTGCTCCGCCCCCTCGACGAGGTCGCCGCCACCGCCGCCGCCCTCGCCCACACCCCCGGCCTGCCCGACGCCACCCCCGGCAGCCTCGCCGAGGGCTGGCGCGGCGCCGACCCGCGCGTGCTCGAAGCACTCGCGGACGCCGAGCTGGAGCGCCTCGGCCTCGCGCCCGCGACCGCCCACGGCCGGGCGGGCCTGCCGGTGGCCGAGCCCGCCACGTGAGCGGTGAGCCGCGGGGCCTGCACGCCCCGTTCACGGACGCGGTGCTCCGGGCGATCCCGCTCGGGGCACTGCTCGTCGGGGACGACGACCGGGTCGTCGCGGCCAATCCGCAGTTCGCGACGGTCTGCGGGATCGAGGGCGTCGACCTGTCGACGGGCGCCTCCGCCGAACCCATCGCCGAGGCGGTACGCCGTCTGCTTCCGGACGCGGACGCCGGGGCCGTTCGCGCGCTGCGCAGCCAGTTCGTACGCAAGGCGGAGATCGGACTCCGCGACGGCCGTACGCTGCTCCGCAGCCGCCAGCCGATCGACACCGGCGACGCCCGTCTCGGCGTCCTGTGGCTGGTCGAGGACATCACCGAGCAGCGCCGGTACGAGAACGACCTGCACCGGCACATCGGCACGCTCGGCGAACTCGCCCGCGACCGCGCCGAGTTCGCCGCCCGCACCTCGCACGAGCTGCGTACACCGCTGTCCACCGTGCTCACCTTCTGCGAACTGCTCGCCGACCCGGCCGCAGGAACGCTCAGCGCCGCGCAGCGCGAGTACGTCGACACCATCCGGCGCGGCGCCCAGCGCATGCAGGACATGGCGGACGGCCTCCTGCACCGGTACGCGGAGGCCGCGACCACCCCGCCCGCGTACGCCCCGCTCGACCCGGGCCCGCTGCTGACCCGCCTCGTCTCCGACACCACCCCGCAGGCCACCCGCGGCGGCGTCTTCCTGAGCCTCGACCTGCCCGCCGAACGGCCCCCGCTCGTCGCCGACGCCGACCGCCTGGAGCGGGCGCTCGCCGCGCTGCTCGACAACGCCGTGAAGTTCACGCCCGCGGGCGGCGCCGTCGCCGTGACGGCCCACCCGCGCGACGGCGGCGCCCTCGACGTCGAACTCCCCTACCCCGGCTGGCAGTTCACCGTCCGCGACGACGGCATCGGCATCCCCAAGGAGTTCCAGGAAGAGGTCTTCACCGAGTTCGTCCGCGCCCCGAACGCCCGCCGCGGCCCCTACCCCGGCACCGGGCTTGGCCTGAGCGTCGTACGGGACGCGGTGCGCGTGCACGCGGGGACGGTGACGGTGCACAGCGCGGAGGGCCACGGCACGGCGATGGAGGTCTGGCTGCCGTCGGGCGGCCCACCCGGAAGCGGCACCCCGCCTGGCAGCAACGCCCCGCCTGACAGCGGCACCCCGTCGACCGACGGCGGGCCCGGAACCGGCCGCCCGGAATGACCTGCCTCCTCCTCGTCGAGGACGACCCCGACCTCGGGCTCGCGCTGCGCGTGCTGTTCACCCGTGCCGGGTACGAGGTCGTGGCCGCCGACGACGGCCAGGCGGCGCTGCGGCTCCTCTTCGCCCGCCGCCCCGCCCTGATGGTCCTGGACCTGGTCCTGCCCGGCCTCGACGGCTGGGACGTGCTCGACCGCACCCGCGACCTCACCGACCTGCCCGTCCTGATCCTCTCCGGCCGCACCAGTCCCGCCGAACGCGTCCGTGGCCTGCGCTCGGGCGCCGACGACTACCTCTGCAAGCCCTTCGACCACCTGGAGCTCCTCGCCCGCGTCGAGGCCCTCCTCCGCCGCAGCAACCCCGAGCAGTGGCGCGGCGACTACGTCGAGGCCGGCCTCAGACTCGTCCCCGAACGCCGCTCCGCCGTCTGGCAGGGCCACGAGACCCGCCTGAGCGCCATCGAGTACCGCCTCCTGGAAGTCCTCGTACGCAACCGGGGCCGCGTCGTCACCACCGAACAACTCCTCGACCTCGTCTGGGACGACCCCGACGCCACGGGCCGCGAACGCGTGAAGTTCGCGGTGCTGCGCCTACGCAGAAAACTGGCTGTCGGGGACAGCGAGGACCCTTTGGAGTCGGTACGGGGCCTGGGCTATCGCTACCGCGGGGAGGAATCTTGAGCTCACGGCCAGGCATGTTGAGCCCTTCCGGCGATCGCCCTCACGGCGACGGGCGGATCTTTTAGCCCGTCCGGCGATTGAGGACGAGGCCGTTCAGGCCGATGGCGGGGGTCCGGGGGCGGCAGCCCCTGCCCGCGGCGGAGCCGCTCATGGATGCAGCGGGAAGGGGCGGGCTTGGGGAGCCCCCGGCAGGGCCCAAGGTCCCATCCGGCCGGGACCAACGGGCCGGGGCCTTGGCCCCGAACAAGCCTCGGGCGACGGCTCGCAACCGGAGAGCAACCGAAGGCCCCCCACCCCGGCAACCCCCACACCGCACGCTCCTGCTGTCCACCCCGCACAGCGCAGCACCGCACCTGCCAGGAGAGCCTTCGTGACGCCCGCCCCGGTGACCCAGATAGCCATGACCACCCTGCCCCGCCACTCCGTGGCGGTGGTCCTCGGCACCCGCCCCGAGCTGGTCAAGCTCGCCCCCGTGATCCGCCTCCTGGGCCCCGCCGCGCACCTGGTCCACACCGGCCAGCACTACGACGCCGACCTCTCCGGCCGCTTCCTCACGGAGCTGGGCCTCCCCGAGCCGACCCTCCTGGAGGGCGTCGGCGGCAAGCCCCGCGCCGTACAGATCTCCAGCGCCCTCACCCAGCTGGACGCCCTTTTCGCGGCGGAACCCCCGCTGGCCGTGGTCGTGCAGGGCGACACCAACGCCTCCCTCGCGGGCGCGCTCGCCGCGAACGCCCGCGGCATCCCCCTCGTACACGTGGAGGCGGGCCTGCGCAGCCACGACCGCGCGATGCCCGAGGAGCACAACCGCGTCGTCATCGACCAGCTCGCGGACGTGCTGTGCGCGGCCACCGAGGACAACCGGGACCTGCTGCGCGCCGAGGGCGTCCCGGCCGGACGCGTCGCCGTGACGGGCAACACCGTCGTCGAGGCCGTGCACGAGCACCTGCCCGCCGCCGAGGAGCGCTCCGCGCTGCTTGCGGCACACGGCGTCACCGCCGACCGGTATCTCCTCGCCACCGTGCACCGGCCCGAGAACACCGACGACCCCGCCGCGCTGCGCGCGATCCTCACCGAGCTGGCCGCTCTCGCCGCCGAGATGCCCGTTCTCTTCGCCGTCCATCCCCGGACCAAGGCCCGTCTGGAGGCCGCGGGGCTCGGCCATCTGATGGCCGCGCTCACTCCGCTGCCGCCGCTGGGGTACGGGGAGTTCCTCGCGCTCGCCCGGCATGCTGCCGTGATCGTCTCGGACTCCGGGGGTGTTCAGGAGGAGACCACCGTGCTCGGGCGGCCGCTGGTCGTCGTCCGGCGCTCCACCGAGCGGCCGGAGGCCATGGACTCCGGGTTCGCCGAACTGGTCGCCCCCGGGCGGGCGATCGGTCGGGCTGTGCGGCGTCGGCTCGCCGAAGGTGGTTCCGGCCTCGGCCGGCTCGCCGACACCCCCTCGCCGTTCGGCGACGGCCTCGCCTCCCAGCGGATCGTGGCCCTCCTGGGCGCGGTGGCCTCCGGCCGGCCCGCGCGTCTCTCCGTCGCCGCCTGACCCTATGGGGGCTGCGCCCCCTCTCCCCCCGCCTTTCGGCCCTTCGGGCCTCGTCCTCAAACGCCGGACGGGCTCAAATGCCCCGCTCGCCGGACCGGGGCGGGAACCCCCACCCACCGGACGGTCCCGGAACCCCCCACCCGACCCTCCGCCGCGCCACCACCCCCCCCAGCACCCAGAAGCCCCCCAACCCCCGAGGACCCCGTGCTCACCCCCCACTACCTCCTCTACGCCCTGCCCTTCTTCCTGCTCGCCTGCTTCCTCGTCTACTGGGCCGGTGCCCGGCACGCGTACACGCGCCGCGAGGCCGTCCCCGACGGTGACCCAGCCGCCTTCGACTGGCACTTCTTCGTGCCGTGCCGTGACGAGGAGACCGTCATCGGCGCGACCGTCACGCAGTTGCGTACGGACTTTCCTGCCGCCCACGTGTGGGTGGTCGACGACGACAGTGACGACAGCACCGCGGCCGTCGTCACCGCGCTCGCCGACGGCGACAGCCACGTGCACCTGGTCTCGCGCCGTCGCCCCGACGCCCGTATCGGCAAGGGCGCGGCCCTCAACTCGGCGTACGCGGCGCTGAACGACTTCCTGCCGGAGGCCGCCGACCGCTCGCGCGCCGTCGTGTGCGTCGTCGACGCCGACGGGCGGCTCGCCCCGGACGCGCTCGCGCGGGTCAGCGGCGACGCCGGTTTCGGTGACCCGGAGACCGGCGGGGTGCAGGTCAGCGTGAGGATGCGCAACGTCACCGAGGCGCGTCCACTGCCGGAGCACGGGCGGGTCGCCAACGCCTTCGCGCGGCTGCTCGTGCGCATGCAGGACATGGAGTTCGCGGTGTCCAACGCGGGCATGCAGCTCCTTCGCGGCCGCACCGGCTCCGTCGGCCTCGGCGGCAACGGCCAGTTCACCCGGCTCACCGCGCTCGACCGCATCGCGGCCGCCGAGCGCCGCCCGTGGCAGCGCGACGCGCTCCTGGAGGACTACGAGCTGGGCCTGCACATGATCCTCGGCGGCTACCGCGTCGCCCACATCGCGGACACCTACGTCTCGCAGGAGGGCCTGCCGCGCGCCCGCCGCTTCCTCACCCAGCGCACCCGCTGGGCCCAGGGCAACCTCCAGTGCGTGCGCTACGCGCCCCGCATCGTCGGCTCCCGGCACTACTCGGGCCGCGGCGTCCTGGAGACCCTGTACACCTTCATGCAGCCCCTCGCACACGTCGCGACGCTCATCCTGAGCGTGCTGCTGCTCGGCGCGGTCGTGGCGGGCGGTTCGATGCGGGACGCGTTCCTCGGCAACTGGCCGCTGATCCTGGTCCTCTGCGCCCTGTCGGTGCTGCCGTTCGTGGCCTGGGGCCCGCTCTACCGCCGGGACTTCGCCCCCGACCGCTCCCGGCTGACGGGCCTGCTGTGGGGTCTCGCGCTGTGGCTGTACGCGTACCACGTGTTCGTCGTGTCGGCGCGCGGGTTCCTGCGCCTGCTGCGGGGCCGCAACGGCTGGGCGAAGACGCGGCGCAACGCGGAGTCCGTGGGGACGGGGCCGGTGGCGACGGAGGCCTGAGCGGTATAGCGGTACAGGGGTACGCATACGGGGGCGCCCGGAACCTCTCGGTTCCGGGCGCCTTGCCCTGTGTCTGTGCCGCTGCTGTCCCGCTACTCGTCCGATC
>NZ_BMNG01000017.1:0-199887 GCF_014646335.1 Streptomyces lasiicapitis | reverse complement strand
CCTTACGCGGCCGGGAGGTTGTCCAGCTGCGTCTGGAGGCGGGCGATGTCCTCCTCGGCCTTGGCGAGCCGGCCGCGGATCTTGTCCACGACGTTGTCGGGCGCCTTGGCGAGGAACGCCTCGTTGCCGAGCTTGCCGGTGGCCTGGGCCTTCTCCTTCTCGGCGGCGGCCAGGTCCTTGGCGAGCCGCTTGCGCTCCGCCGCCACGTCGATCGTGCCGGACAGGTCGAGGGCGACGCTCGCGCCCGCGACCGGCAGCGTCGCCGTCGCCGCGAAGCTCTCGCCCTCCGGCTGGAGGCGCAGGAGCTGGCGGACGGCGGCCTCGTGCGGGGCGAACGGCGTGCCGTCCAGGGTGAGGCGGGCCGGGACCTTCTGGCCGGGCTGGAGGCCCTGGTCGGCGCGGAACCGGCGGACCTCGGTGACGAGGTCCTGGAGGGAGAGGATCTCCTTCTCGGCGTCGGCGTCCCGGAAGCCGCTGTCCTTGGGCCAGTCGGCGATCACGACGGACTCACCGCCCGTGAGCGTCGTCCACAGCGTCTCCGTCACGAACGGCACCACCGGGTGCAGCAGGCGCAGCGTGACGTCGAGGACCTCGCCGAGGACGCGCTTGCTGACCTCGGCCGCGGGGCCGCCCGCCATGAACGTGGTCTTGGACAGCTCGACGTACCAGTCGAAGACCTCGTCCCACGCGAAGTGGAAGAGGGCGTCGGAGAGCTTCGCGAACTGGTAGTCCTCGTAAAGTCCGTCGACCTCGGCGACCACCGTGTTCAGGCGGGAGAGGATCCACCGGTCCGTCGCCGACATCTCGGCGGCGTCGGGCAGCGGGCCCTCGACCGTGGCGCCGTTCATCAGCGCGAAGCGGGTGGCGTTCCAGATCTTGTTCGCGAAGTTCCGGGAGCCCTGCACCCAGTCCTCGCCGATCGGCACGTCCACGCCCGGGTTGGCGCCACGGGCCAGGGTGAAGCGGAGCGCGTCGGAGCCGTACTTGTCCATCCAGTCAAGCGGGTTGACCGCGTTCCCGAAGGACTTCGACATCTTCTTGCCGAACTGGTCGCGGACCATGCCGTGCAGGGCGATGGTGTGGAACGGCGGGGTGCCGTCCATCGCGTACAGGCCGAACATCATCATCCGGGCGACCCAGAAGAAGAGGATGTCGTAGCCGGTGACCAGGACGGAGTTCGGGTAGAACTTCGCGAGGCTGTCGGTCTTCTCGGGCCAGCCGAGGGTGGAGAACGGCCACAGGCCGGACGAGAACCAGGTGTCCAGGACGTCCGTGTCCTGGTGCCAGCCCTCACCCGTCGGCGCCTCCTCGTCGGGACCGACGCACACGACCTCACCGTTCGGCCCGTACCAGACGGGGATCCGGTGGCCCCACCACAACTGCCGCGAGATGCACCAGTCGTGGAGGTTGTCGACCCAGTCGAAGTAGCGCTTCTCCATCTCCTGCGGGTGGATCTTGACCTGGCCGTCGCGGACCGCGTCACCGGCGGCCTTCGCGAGCGGGCCGACCTTGACCCACCACTGCATGGAGAGCCGCGGCTCGATGGTGGTCTTGCAGCGCGAGCAGTGCCCGACCGAGTGCGAGTAGGGACGCTTCTCGGCAACGACGCGCCCCTCGGCACGCAGCGCGCCGACGATCGCGGAACGGGCCTCGAGCCGGTCCAGACCCTGGAACGGGCCGGGGACCGTAATGACGGCGTGCTCATCCATGACCGCGATGTTCGGCAGGTCGTGGCGCTGGCCGATCTCGAAGTCGTTCGGGTCGTGGGCGGGCGTCACCTTGACGGCGCCGGTGCCGAACTCCGGGTCGACGTGCTCGTCCGCGACGACCGGGATGGAGCGGTCGGTCAGCGGCAGCTTGATGAGCTTGCCGACGAGGTGCTTGTACCGCTCGTCCTCGGGGTGCACGGCGACAGCCGTGTCGCCGAGCATCGTCTCGGCACGGGTGGTGGCGACGACGATGGTCTCGTCCCCGTCCCCGTACTTCATCGAGACCAGCTCACCGTCATCGTCCTGGTACTCCACCTCGATGTCCGAGATGGCGGTGAGGCACCGGGGGCACCAGTTGATGATGCGCTCGGCGCGGTAGATCAGCTCGTCCTCGTACAGCCGCTTGAAGATCGTCTGAACGGCCTTCGACAGACCCTCGTCCATCGTGAACCGCTCACGCGACCACGCGACACCGTCGCCGAGGCGGCGCATCTGGCCGGAGATCTGCCCGCCGGACTCGCCCTTCCACTGCCACACGCGCTCGACGAAGGCCTCACGGCCGAGGTCGTGCCGGGACTTGCCCTCCTTGCCGAGCTCGCGCTCGACGACGTTCTGCGTGGCGATGCCGGCGTGGTCCATGCCCGGCTGCCACAGCACCTCGAAGCCCTGCATGCGCTTGCGGCGGGTCAGGGCGTCGATGAGGGTGTGCTCGAAGGCGTGGCCCAGGTGCAGGCTGCCGGTCACGTTCGGCGGCGGGATGACGACGGTGTACGGCGGCTTCTCACTGCTCTCATCGGCATCGAAGTAGCCCCGCTCTACCCAGCGCTCGTACAGCGCCCCCTCTACCTCGGACGGCGCGTACTGCGTCGGGAGTTCGGGGGTGGTCGCTGGCGGCTGCTGCTGAGCGTTCTCGGTCACGGGCCCAGTTTAGAGGTTGGGAACTGCTGCCCGCGTACTGCTCCGCAGTCACTCTCGGTGAGGGCGAGTGAGCGATTTGGCCGGGCCGACGCTGGCCGTCCGGTCGGGTGCCGGGTGTCTCCTCCGTCATGAGACATGCCCTGGCTTCCGCCCCGAGAGAGGAACAGAGGTTCTTGGATCGAATGGGTGCCCTTTAGAGATGGTGCTCGTTGACTGGCGTGACGGCTCTTCGGCCGAGCGGGGGTGAACGGGTGGGCAGGTTGCGGGAGTTGACGGTGCCGTTTGTTGTACCTGATCCCTCCGGGGTGGCTGTCCGGGACCGGCTGCGGGTGTCGGAAGCGGATGCGGTGGTGCTGGCCGAGGTCGGGAGGTTCCTCGGTTCGCTGGCCGCCGGTGATCTGGCGGCACGGTCCCGGCAGGGGCTGGGGCATGACGCGGCCTCGTGGGCGGTGCGTAAGCGGGAGCTGACGGGGAGGTCCTCGGCGCGCTGGGCGGGCAGTATCACCAAGGCCACGCATGACCAGTGGGCGCTGGCCCGACGCGGCCAGGCGGCGCACCTGAGCTGGCTGCGGGGACAGATCACACAGATCGAAGAGCGGCTGGCAAGGCCACTGGGTGCCAGGGCGGACAAGCAGGAGGGGCTGGTGCGGGGTTATGCCTCGCGTGGCGAGTGGCATGCCAAGTCCCGCCGCCTGCACGCCCTGAAGGACCGGCTGGCGGCAGTGGAGGCGGACTGGTCGGCGGGCCGTGTGCGGGTGGTGCGCGGCGGCAAGCAGCTCGCGAACGCCCGTCACCATCTGGCCGCCGCCGGGCTGAGCGAGCGGGCATGGCGGGAACGCCGGCAGGCGGAGCGGATGTTCCTGGCCGCGGACGGGGAGTCCGGCAAGCGCTTCGGCAACGAGACCATCCGCGTCAACGGCGCCGGGCAGCTCTCGATCAAGCTCCCGGCCGCTCTGGCCCACCTGGCGAACGCACCGCACGGCCGTTATGTGCTGGACGCAACCGTACGGTTCCGGCATCGGGGGCAGGAGTGGCGCGACCGGATCACCGCGAACCGGGCGGTGGCCTACCGCATCCACCACGATGTCGCGCGCGGCCGTTGGTATGTGACCGCGTCCTGGCAGCGCGCCACCGCCCTTGTGCTGCCACTTCCGGTGGCGCTGGCCCAGGGGGTGGTGGGGGTGGACATGAACGATGATCACCTCGCGGCCTGGCGTCTGGACACGCACGGCAACCCCGTGGGCGAACCGCAGCGCTTCTTCTACGACCTGACCGGCTCCGCCGATCACCGGGACGCGCAGATCCGGCACGCGTTGAGTCGACTGCTTCACTGCACCCGCCGATTCGGGGCCACCGCGATCGCCATCGAGGACCTCGACTTCACGGACGGCAAGAGCCGGGAGAAGCACGGCCGAAACACGCACTTCCGCCGTCTGGTCTCCCGTTTCCCGACCGCGAGACTCCGCGCCCGGCTGGTGTCGATGGCCGCCGAGCAGGACATCTGCATCGTGGCGGTGGACCCGGCGTACACCTCCCGGTGGGGTGCCAAGCACTGGCAGAAACCCCTGGCCACCCCGACCCGCAGGATTTCCCGGCACGATGCGGCAAGCATCGCGGTCGGGCGACGCGCCCTCGGGCATCCGATCCGGCGACGGACGGCACCGCCCCCGCATCACCAGAGTGCTGGTGCGGGGCATCGGACCGTCCAGGCCGCCTCGGGTGCCCGTGGGTGTGAGGAACCCCGCCCCCACGTTCCCGGACCGCGCACACGATGCGCGCCGCCGGATTGTGGGCCGAAAGCGGGGGACCAGTGTGCCCAACACCGTTCGGGGCACGCGGCTGAGCACGAGTTCCGGAAACAGGACTCACTTCCGCTCAGTCTTTAGGAACGGTGTCACAGACCGGTCCCGAAACCGGAATCTTCAGTAACGGTTGACGCCCCGGGGCCCATGGGGATCCCTGCGTCGGTCAGGATGTCTGGAACACATAAGCGCGCGGAGAATGTTGGCGCGCTCAGGCGTTCGAGGGGAACCCCAGTAATGAGCTACAACCAGCCGGGCCCGTACGGCGGGCAGCAGCCGCAGCAGCCCGGGCCGTACGGCGGCGGCCAGCCGCAGCAGCCCGGCCCCTACGGCCAGCCGCCGCAGGCTCCGCAGCCCGGCTACGGCTACCCGCAGCAGGCGCCCCAGGGCGTCCCGCCGCAGCAGCCGCCCGGTTACGGGTACCCGCAGCAGCCGGGCGCCCCGTACGGCCAGCCGCAGCAGCCGGGCCCCTACGGGCAGCAGCCCCAGGCCCCCTACGGCCAGGTCCCGCCCCCGCCGAGCGGAGGCGGCGGCAAGAAGACGGGCCTGATCATCGGCGCGGTCGCCGTGATCGCGGCGATCGGCGTGGGCGCGTACTTCGTCCTGGGGGGCAGTGACAGCGACAGCGCGGGCTCGGTCAAGGACGACGGCCCGCACAAGATCGTCACGCCGCCCACGGTCCTCACCGACTACAAGCAGAAGCCGGGCAGCGCCGACGGCGGCGACATGTCCTCCGAGCAGACGAAGAACGCCGCGAAGTACGGGGTGAAGAACCCCACGGACGTCGCGGCCCAGTACAGCTCGGGCACCCAGGAGAACCCGCTGGGGCAGAAGATCCTGCAGATCAACGGCGTCTACGGCGAGATCGACGACCCCTCGTCGGTCATCGACAAGATGTTCGCCGGCGCGGAGAAGAAGTCCAAGGAGAACAACCCCGGCGGTCAGAAGATCACCGTCATCGGCAGCCCGAAGTCGTACAACCCCTCCGAGCTCGACGGCGCGGTCATGAAGTGCCAGGAGATGAAGTACGCCATGGGCTCCTCGTCGTCCAGCACCAGCCAGGGCCCGAAGGAGATGTCGATGGCCACCTGCATCTGGGGTGACAAGAGCACGATCGGCGTCGTCGTCACCGCGAACGTGGCCGACGCCCTGGCCGGCAAGACCGCCGACCTGGACGAGGCCGCGGAGAAGTCGGCCAAGTTCCGCAAGGAAGTCCGCGTCAAGCTCTGACACCGCGACACGGGTGACGGGCACGCGCGGGCCCCGGCTGGCACAGCCGGGGCCCGTCTGCGTCACGACGGGTGGCGCAGAACCGCTCCACGAAGGGGGAACCCACGCATGAGCCACAACCAGCCGGGCCCGTACGGCGGCCAGGAACCCGGACCGTACGGCGGCGGCCAGCCGCAGCAGCCGGGCCCCTACGGCCAGCAGCCGCAGGACCCCGGGTACGGCTACCCGCAGCAGCAGCCCCAGCAGCCCGGCTACGGGTACCCCCAGCAGGCCCCGCAGGGCGTCCCGCCCCAGCAGCCGCCGTACGGCCAGCCCGGCTACAGCCAGCCGCAGCAGCCCGGCCCCTACGGGCAGCAGCCGCAGGCCCCCTACGGCCAGGTTCCGCCGCCCCCGCCGGGCGGAGGCGGCGGCAAGAAGAAGACGGGCCTGATCATCGGCGCGGTCGCCGTGATCGCGGCGATCGGCGTGGGCGCCTACTTCGTGCTCGGCGGCAGCGACAGTGACAACGCGGGCACGGTCAAGGACGACGGCCCGCACAAGCTGACCACCCCCGCGACCGTCATCGACGGCGAGTTCAAGAGGGACAGCGGCTCGTCCGGCGGGTTCGGCGGCATCAACACGGAGAAGGCCGAGAAGGCGGGCGTCAAGAACGCCAAGGACGTCGGGGCGGACTACCAGTCCGGTTCCAAGGAGAATCCGCTCTCGGTCAAGGCCGTCAACTTCGGCGGCGTGTACGGCGAGATCGACGACCCGGAGAGCGTCGTGGACAAGATGTTCGCCAACGCCGAGAAGGAGCAGAACAAGGCCGGCGGCGGCACCAAGATGAAGGTGGTCGGCAGCCCGAAGTCGTACAACCCCTCCGAGCTCGACGGCGCGATGATGAAGTGCCAGGAGATGAAGATCGACACGAGCGGGTCGACCGACTCCTCGGCTCCCAAGGAGATGTCCGCGGCCGTCTGCATCTGGGGCGACAACAGCACGATCGGCTTCACCGTGACCGTCGACGTGGCCAGCGCCATGGCGGGCAAGAGCGCCGACCTCGGGGACGCCGCGGAGAAGACCGCCAAGCTCCGCAAGGACACGCGCGTCAAGATCTGATCCGTCATCAGTCCGTTCGGACACCAACAAGGGCCCGGTCGCTCCGGCCGGGCCCTTCGCATGCCTCAGGGGGAGAACCAGAAGTGAGCAGCAGGAAAACCGTGACCGCCGTCGCCGGGATCGGCGTCGTCGCTCTGCTCGGCGTGGGTGCGTACGTCGGTTTTGGTGGGGACGACTCCGGCAAGGGAGAGGCCTCCGTCGCCGTCAAGGACGACGGGCCGCACAAGTTGGTCGCGCCGAAGGCCGTGTTCGGCGGGTACCGGCAGGTCAAAGGGATGACGTCGGCCGCCCTCGAAGAGCCCGCGAGCTTCGGGGTGCGTGGCGCAAAGACGGTTCAGGCGGTGTACGGCTCCGACCGGGGGGCCAAGGCGTTGAGCGCCGGGTTGATCCAGTTCACCGGCGCGTACGGGACGATCGACACCCCGGAGAAGACCGTCGACGCGATGTTCGCGGACCTCGCGGCCAAGGCGAGGAAGCCGGGCAAGGGCGGCGAGAAGAGCACGATGGTTGGCGAGCCGAAGGACTTCGGCACGGACGGCGCGGTCGTCAAATGCCAGGAGTCACGTATCGAGGACCCCAACACCGGCGCGCCCGAGGGCCCCAAGGTGGTCCACGTCGCCATGTGCGCCTGGGCCGACCGCAGTACCGCCGCCATCGTCATGCCCGTGGACACCCGCGACGCCAAGGCGGGCAAGCCCGCGTCCCTCGACGACGCCGCCACCACAACGCAGAAGCTCCGCAAGGAAGTTCGCGTCAAACGCTGACGGGGCGCGTACGGCGGGATCAGCGGGAAGACGACGCAAGGGCGCCCGGCGAGGTCAACTCGCCGGGCGCCCTTGGCCGTTCATGTGCCGCCGCGCGGCTTACGCGGACTTCTGCTCCCCTGCCCCGGGGCCCCGCACCTCGCGCGGCACCAGCGTCGGGTTCACATTCGAGTGGACGACGTCCGCCGTGATGACGACGCGGGCGACGTCCTTGCGGGACGGCACCTCGTACATCACCGACTGGAGGACCTCCTCCATGATGGCGCGCAGGCCGCGCGCGCCGGTCTGGCGGAGGATCGCCTGGTCCGCGATGGCTTCGAGGGCCTCGCGCTCGAAGTCCAGCTCCACGCCGTCGAGTTCGAAGAGGCGCTGGTACTGCTTGACGAGGGCGTTGCGCGGCTCGACCAGGATCTGGAGGAGCGCTTCGCGGTCGAGGTTGTGGACCGAGGTGATGACGGGCAGGCGGCCGATGAACTCGGGGATCATCCCGAACTTCACCAGGTCCTCCGGCATGATGTCCTCGAACTGGTCCTTCTCCTCCAGCTCCCGCTTGGAGCGGATGGTCGCGCCGAAGCCGATGCCCTTGGCACCCGCCCGCGACTCGATGATCTTCTCCAGGCCGGCGAAGGCGCCGCCCACGATGAACAGCACGTTCGTCGTGTCGATCTGGATGAATTCCTGGTGCGGGTGCTTGCGGCCGCCCTGCGGCGGGACGGAGGCCGTCGTGCCCTCCAGGATCTTCAACAGGGCCTGCTGGACGCCTTCACCCGATACGTCGCGCGTGATCGAGGGGTTTTCGCTCTTGCGGGCGACCTTGTCGATCTCGTCGATGTAGATGATGCCCGTCTCGGCCTTCTTGACGTCGTAGTCGGCGGCCTGGATGAGCTTGAGGAGGATGTTCTCCACGTCCTCGCCTACATAGCCCGCCTCCGTGAGCGCCGTCGCGTCGGCGATGGCGAAGGGGACGTTCAGCATGCGGGCGAGCGTCTGGGCGAGCAGCGTCTTGCCGGAGCCCGTGGGGCCGAGCAGCAGGATGTTGGACTTCGCCAGCTCGATGGCGTCCTCGCGGCCCTGTGCGCCGCCGTTCTCCCCGGCCTGGACGCGCTTGTAGTGGTTGTAGACGGCGACGGAGAGGGCCTTCTTGGCGGGCTCCTGACCGACTACGTACCCCTCGAGGAACTCGTAGATCTCGCGGGGCTTGGGCAGTTCCTCCCAGCGGACCTCGCTCGTCTCGGCGAGCTCTTCCTCGATGATCTCGTTACAGAGATCGATGCACTCATCGCAGATGTACACGCCGGGGCCTGCGATGAGCTTCTTGACCTGCTTCTGGCTCTTGCCACAGAACGAGCACTTGAGCAGATCGCCGCCGTCACCGATGCGTGCCACGGTGTGCTTCCCCTTCGCCTGGGAGACGCCGTTGGTCCAGCGGCTCCTGGTGCCTTGTATCCGACGGTACCTTGCCTGGCCCCCCGTTCGGGCCCCCCTTGGCGCGGTTCGCTTCGACGTGGACCGTACCCCGGGGTGGGCGGATGGTGCTGCGGTGCCCCGAACGAGTCCGGCTCGCGGTCTCGTCCGGGGCCCCTGCGGGGGTCAGAGCGCGGCGTTGTTCATCTTCCGGGTGGAGATGATCTGGTCGATCAGGCCGTACTCCAGCGCGTCCTCGGCGGTGAGGATCTTGTCGCGCTCGATGTCGTCGCGGATCTTCTCGATCGGCGTCGTGGAGTGCTTGGCCAGCATCTCCTCGAGCTGCGTACGCATCCGGAGGATCTCGTTGGCCGCGATCTCCAGGTCGGAGAGCTGCTCGCGGCCCGTTCCGCCGGACGGCTGGTGGATCAGCACGCGGGCGTTCGGCAGGGCCATGCGCTTGCCCGGGGTGCCGGCGGCCAGGAGCACGGCGGCCGCGGAGGACGCCTGGCCCATGCAGACCGTCTGGATGTCGGGCTTCACGAACTGCATCGTGTCGTAGATCGCGGTGAGCGCCGTGAAGGAGCCGCCGGGGCTGTTGATGTAGACCGAGATGTCACGGTCGGGGTCCATCGACTCCAGGCACAGGAGCTGCGCCATGACGTCGTTGGCGGAGGCGTCGTCGATCTGGACGCCGAGGAAGATCACGCGCTCTTCGAAGAGCTTCGCGTACGGGTCGTACTCACGCACGCCCTGCGAGGTGCGCTCGACGAAGCGCGGGATCACATAGCGGTTGTCCACCTGGGGGCCGGTGTGCAGGCCCGAGGGCTGTCCGCTGATCGGGAAGCTGTTCATCTGAGGTGTTCCGTCCTGGGTGTGAGCGTGGGCTTGGTCGCCGGCGGGGGTGCCTGGGTCAGGCCCCCGTGCCGCCGCCGCCCGGAACACCCGAAGCGGCGCTGATGATCTCGTCGATGAGGCCGTACTCCTTGGCCTCGTCGGTGGTGAACCAGCGGTCGCGGTCACCGTCACGGATGATCGTCTCGACCGTCTGGCCGGAGTGGCGGGCGGTGATCTCGGCCATGCGCTGCTTGGTGCGCAGCAGGTACTCGGCCTGGATCTTGACGTCCGATGCCGTACCACCGATGCCGGCGGAGCCCTGGTGCATCAGGATGTCGGTGTGCGGCAGGGCGAAGCGCTTGCCCGCGGCGCCGCCGGTCAGCAGGAACTGGCCCATGGAGGCGGCCATGCCCATGCCGATGGTCACGACGTCGTTCGGGATGTACTGCATGGTGTCGTAGATCGCCATGCCGGCGGTCACCGAGCCGCCGGGGCTGTTGATGTAGAGGTAGATGTCCTTCGACGGGTCTGCCGCGAGGAGGAGCATCTGCGCCGTGATCTTGTTCGCGATGTCGTCGTCGACCTGCTGGCCGAGGAAGACGATCCGCTCGCCGAGCAGCCGGTTGTACACATGGTCGCCGAGGCCACCACCGATGGACGGCTCACCGGCTGCGTAAGGCATCAGATTCGTCACGTATCCACCTGCTCGTCTCTGACGGCTCCGGCCGTCTCAGCATCTTCGTTCTGAGGGCAAGGACTCCACTGCCCCCATTCATGGACCCTAACGCGCGGGTCCCTTCGGTGAATCCCGCAAGGGCAACTGTTCGCTGTGAGCGCAGGTAGGGCCCCGTAGGCCCCTGTGTGCGGGCGCGAAGGGCCCCCGGGACGGGTGTCCCGGGGGCCCTTCGTTTACGGCGTGGAAGATCAGGCCTCGGTCTTGTCGGCCTTGTCCTCGGCGGCGGTCTCGGTGGCCTCGGGGGCCTGCTCGCCCTCGGCGGCAGCCTCGTCGTCCTCATCGTCGAGGTCGATGACCTCGCCGTTGGTGTCCTTGACCGTGGCGGCCTCGACGACGACCGCGAGGGCCTTGCCGCGGGCGACCTCGCCGACGAGCATCGGCACCTGGCCACCCTCGACGACGGCCTGCGCGAACTGGTCGGGGCTCATGCCGGAGGACTGCGCGCGCCGCATGAGGTGCTCGGTGAGCTCCTCCTGGTTGACGTTCAGCTTCTCCTTGTTGACGAGCTCGTCGAGGACGAACTGCGTCTTGATGCCCTTGACCGCCTGCTCACGGGTCTCGGCGTCGAACTCCTCCTCGGTCTTGCCCTGGATCTCCAGGTACTTCGCGAGGTCGAGGCCCATCTGGCCGAGCTGGTGGTGCTCCAGGTTGTGCTTGCGGGTGCGGACCTCGTCCTCGAGCAGCTTCTCGGGGACGGGGACCTCGACCAGCTCGAGGAGCTTCTCCAGGACGCGCTCCTGGGCCTGGGTGGCCTGGTCGAACTGGCGGGCCGACTCAAGACGCTTGCGGCTGTCGCCCTTCAGCTCGTCCAGGGTGTCGAACTCCGACGCGAGCTGCGCGAAGTCGTCGTCCAGCTCCGGCAGTTCACGCTTGGCGACCTGGGTGACCTTGACGGTGACCTCGGACTCCTTGCCGGCGGCCGAGCCACCCTTGAGCTCGGAGGTGAAGGTGGCTTCGCCACCGGCCTCCAGGCCCTTCACGGCGTCGTCGATGCCTTCGAGCAGCTCGCCCGAGCCGATGGTGTACGAGACGCCAGAGGCGACCCCGTCCTCCAGGACCTCGCCGTCGACCTTGGCCTCCAGGTCGATGGTGACGACGTCACCCTCCTCGGCGGCACGCTCGACCGGGGCCGTCGAGGCGAAGCGCTCGCGCAGCTCCTCCACGGCCTTGTCGACGTCCTCGTCGGCGATCTCGACCGCGTCGACCTCGACCTCGATGCCGGAGTAGTCCGGGATCTCGATGGCCGGGCGGATGTCGACCTCAGCGGTGAAGTTGAGGGTCTCGTTGTCCTTCAGCTCGGTGATGTCCACGTCGGGCTGGCCCAGGACGTTGAGCTCGGCCTCGTTGACCGCCTCGGTGTAGAACTTCGGGAGGGCGTCGTTGACGGCCTCCTCCAGCACAGCACCACGGCCGAACCGCTGGTCGATGACGCGGGCCGGGATCTTGCCCTTGCGGAAGCCCTTCACCGTGACCTGCTGGTTGATCTTCTTGTACGCCGCGTCGAGGCTGTCCTTGAGCTCCTCGAAGGGCACCTCGACAGTGAGCCGAACCCGGGTCGGGTTCAGGGTCTCCACGGCGCTCTTCACGGTTCGGTCTCCTTGTGGGCTGACTTCTTGGATTCTGCCCGGTTGAGAGACACACGGGCACGCAGCTTGCATAGTAACGGCACGCGGGAGCCGACCCACAATGCGATCTTGGAAGACGGACCGCCGGGGCCGTGCGAATGTCGGTCCCCACCCCGGAACAGGCCACGGAAAGCGGGGGATCGTGCTGGTCGGGGTGGCGGGATTTGAACCCACGGCCTTCCGCTCCCAAAGCGGACGCGCTACCAAGCTGCGCCACACCCCGTCGGTGCGACACGTAGGGTACATGCCCGCAGGCCGTGCGGCGCCCGCTTAATCGGGGTGTGAAGGGGGGTGTGCGGCGCACGCCCCCGACCCGCTACGATGCTGTCCGTGCCGCGCACGCTGACCTGCGAGGGTTTGCTGCGCGAGCTGTGCGGGCGTAGCTCAATGGTAGAGCCCTAGTCTTCCAAACTAGCTACGCGGGTTCGATTCCCGTCGCCCGCTCTGTGGCCTCCGGCCCGGTGTGCAGGTCCTTCCCTGTGCGCCGGGCCGGGGGCTTTTTCGTGCCTTGGTGGGGTGGGGTCAGGGGTTGCGTACGTCGATGCTGTAGACGGAGCGGGCTCCGTACGGGACGTAGAGGGCGTCGCCGACCAGGGTGAGCTCGGCGCCGGTCTCCGAGGCGACGGTCATCCCCGCGCCCCTGCCGCGCGCGGGCAGGCTCCACTTCTCCTCGCCGGTCCTGCGGTCGAGCGCCGCGAGACGGCCGCTCACGGAGGCCAGGTACACATGGCTCCCCGAGGCCAGCGGCGGGCCCGGCGATTCCACGACGGAGTTGACCGACCACCGCTCGCGGCCGGTGCGCGCATCGACCGCGCGGACGTCGCCGTTGGGATACGTGAAGTACAGGTTGCCCCCACTGACTGTGGGCGTCGCTTCATCCGACCGGGGCTCGGCGGGAAGCGTCCGCACCCTGCGGGTGGCCAGGTCGAGCGCGCTGATCCGGCGGGGCGAGTCGTCCACCACGTCGTGGCCGAGCAGCAGGCGGCCGGACGCCTGGCCCAGGAGTTCCAGGCCCGCGTGCGGCACGGTCACCGTCCAGTCCGGTCTGCCGGACGTCAGGTCGAGGCGGGAGACGCGGGTGCTCCGCGTGCTGTCGGCGCAGAGCAGATAGCCGTGGCCCTCGGCGCCGCGCACCCGGCAGTGCACCGAGGGGAGCTTCTCCCGCCAACGGGGCTTGCCCGTGTCGCTGCGCAGCAGGGCGTAGTCGTCCCCTTTGGCCCCGAGGGCGGTGAGCACTCCCGCGTCGGTCCACACCGTGCCGCCGTGCTCAGCGTCCGGGACGGGGGGCTCGGCCCCTTCGCCGTGCTGCGTGGGGGTCGTCCACAGCTCCTTGCCGGTGCGGGCGTCGAGCGCCTGGATCGCGTAATACGGGACGGGCGCCTCGTCACGGTCGACCTGCTCGTTGCGGTACGTGAAGACACGGCCACCGGACACGCCGATGACGCGGCCCTCCATGTCCCCCCACTCCCCCGGCGTCCGGTCGATCGGCAGGCTCCAGCCGAACTCGCCGGTGGCGAGCGAGAACCGCGCGGCTTTCACGTCGTCGCCGGCGCAGAAGAGCCCTGTCCCGGCGGCGACACAGCCGCCGTAGGGGCCTGACGCCTCCTTGCGGTCACGCAGGTCCTTCGCCTCCCAGGCCCGCCAGTTGCCCGGCAGGTCCCCAGCCTCGGACTCGGCGCCCATCAGCCACAGGGCGAGCCCCGACGCGACACCCGCGAGGAGCACGCCCGCCGCGATGGCGAGCAGGCGTGCGCGGCGGCGACGCGCGCGCACCGGGACCGGCACAGCGGCCGCACGCGGCGGCGTCGGCGGCAGCGGCTCCCCCCGCAGCAGCGCCAGCAGCTCGTCCGGTGTGGGGCGTTCCTTGGGGTGTTTGGACAGGCACTGGGCGACGAAGGGGCGCAACTCTTCTGGTACGCCGTCGAGTTCGGGGGTGGCCTCGACTACGCCGGTGGCCGTCTCGTACGGGGAGTCGCTGTCGAAAGGCCCCCGGCCAGTGGCCGCGTAGGTGAGGACCGAGCCCAGGGAGAAGATGTCTGAGGCTGGGCCTACGTCTCGTGGGGACGTGAGTTGTTCGGGGGACATGTAGGGCGGGGTGCCCATGACCCGGCCGGTTTGGGTCAGGGGGTCTGCGGTCAGGGTTTCGGTGGCTCGGGAGACGCCGAAGTCGATGACGCGGGGGCCGTCCTCGGCCAGCATGACGTTGGCCGGTTTGAGGTCCCGGTGGACGACGCCCACGCGGTGGATGTCGCGGAGGGCCTCGGTGAGTCCGGCGGCGAGTTCGAGGAGGCGGGGAAGGGGCAGCGGGCCGTCGCGGCGGACGTGGGTGCCGAGGTCCGCGCCGGGGATGTAGAGCGTGGCCATCCAGGGACGCGGGGCGTCCGCACCGGCGTCCACGACAGGCGCCGTGAACGCGCCGCTGACCCCACGCGCCGCCGCCACCTCGCGGCGGAAACGCGTACGGAACTCGGGGTCGTCGGCGTATTGCCCGTGCACGACCTTGACGGCGAGGCGCCGTCCGGACGCGGAGCGGGCGAGATAGACGACGCCCATCCCGCCGGAGCCGAGGCGGTCCTCTATCGGATAGCCGCCGACCTCCACCGGGTCGGTGTCCCGCAGCGCCATCCGACGCAGACCCCCCATCCGCCGCCGCCGTGCCCCGCCCGAGCCGTCAACAGCCCCTGGGCAGTGCCGCCTTCGTCAGAACTGTATGTCCCCGATGGTCTCCGCGAGGGAGTTCAGGAGTTCCTGGATGTCGTCGGCCATTCCCGTCGAGGCGAGGACGAAGCCGAAGAGCGCCGCGACGATGGCAGGCCATACCTTGATGTTTCCCTGACGAATCATCATGACAAGGACGATCGCCAACAGCAGTACCACTGACAGCGAAATGGCCACTCTGATCACACCCTAGGTCGGTCGCTCTCCCGCCCGGGGGGTACGACCCCGCACTCCCCCGCCAGAACCATCGTGCCACCAACACGACCTCGCCATGCGGCCGGTGACACATCGTCGGCCAAGCCATGCCCCAGGCCATGACCGGTTGCGCACCCGTTCCGCGGGCCGCGCGGGGCCCGCGACGCATGTGCCGCAGGCCAACCACCGGCATCCGTACGGGAATTCGACGCGTCCGCCGGACGGTGAATTCGACTTGATCGTTTCCATGGCCAGCCATCGGCGCGACATCGCCCTGACACCGTCCCGTCACCCGTACACAGCGGCGTACCCACAACTGGTTCACAGGAATTCGAATTGTTGCCGGGAACACATCGCAGGGGTCGCCATAACCCACCACGGACCGATCAACCAGGACATTTCACCAGAGTCGCCCGCGGGCGTTATGCACGATTTAAGCGGTACGAGATATGACGTACCGGACAGTTATCCGGCGGGTTACATGGGCACCCGCGTGGCGTGAAAGCGGAAATCCGGAAGGCGTGGGGGCGGAGAGCGCCGCGGGAAACGGCGAAAACCGTGGGAACACAGAGCAATGGAGCGGACGAATGAGTTGAGGGTTTTACGGGAACACCACGGCGACGCTAGGGTGCCTCAGATGTTCCACGCTGCCATGACCCCCGCAGGCGCAGTGCGGTCCCGGATCGTCTCACCGAGCTCGTGGTGGGAGGGCCTGTGACGAATCCCGTTCCACCGCACGGCCGGCATCGGGCGCCGCTGCCTCCCGTTCAGCCTTCCGTATCGGAGCCGGCCGCCGGAATGCCCGCCCCGCGCGTCCCCTACTCCTCCGCCTCCACCGCGGCCGCCACTGCCCCCCGCCCGGCAGGCCGCCACACCGCATATCCCCCGCAGTCCGGTCATCCCGGTCAGTCCGGCGGTCCCGCTCCCGCTTCCGCCGCCGCGGCCAAGCCCGCCAAGCAGCGCGACGCGTTCTTCGACAACGCCAAGTACCTGGCGATCGTGCTCGTCGCGATGGCCCACGCGTGGGAACCACTGACGGATCACAGCCGCACCGCCGAAGCGCTGTACATGACCGTCTACACCTTCCACATGCCGGCGTTCATCCTGATCTCCGGCTACTTCTCGCGCAGTTTCGACATGCGCCCGGACCGCCTCAAGCGGCTCGTGACCGGAGTGGCCGTCCCCTACGTGCTCTTCGAAGTCGCGTACACCTTCTTCAAGCGGTGGGCCGACGACGATCCGACGCAGCCGATCAGCCTGCTCGACCCCTGGTATCTGACGTGGTTCCTGATCGCCCTGTTCGTGTGGCGGCTGACCACTCCGCTGTGGAAGATCGTGCGCTGGCCGGTGCCGCTGGCCCTCGCCGTCGCCGTGCTCGCGGTGATCTCGCCCGACATCGGTGACGACCTCGACCTCCAACGCGTCCTGCAGTTCATGCCGTTCTTCGTGCTCGGCCTCTTCATCAAGCCCGAGCACTTCCAGCTCGTGCGGCGGCGCGAGGTGCGGCTGCTGTCCCTGCCGATGTTCGCCTGCGCCGTGGTGCTCGCGTACTGGGCCGCTCCGCGGATGACGTCGGTGTGGTTCTACCGCCGCGACAGCGCGCAGGAACTGGGGGTCCCGTGGTGGGTGGGCGTGGTCATGACGCTGGCCCTCTTCGGGTGTTCGGTGCTGCTCACCGCGTGCTTCTTCGCATGGGTGCCGCGCCGGAGGATGTGGTTCACCGTGCTCGGCGCGGGGACTCTGTACGGGTATCTGCTGCACGGCTTCCTCGCCAAGGGGTCCCGGTTCTGGGGCTGGTTCGAGGAGTACGAGTGGTTGCACCAGCCCGTCGGGCAGGTGGTCGTGACGGTGGTCGCGGGCGCGGTCGTGACGGTGCTGTGTACGCCGCCTGTGCAGCGGGCCTTCCGCTTCGCGATGGAGCCGAAGATGGAGTGGGCGTTCCGGCGGGACGCTGCGGCTTTGGCCCGGGAGCGGGCCGCTTCGCGGTGAGGCTCCGGTGCCCCCTGGGCCGGGCGGGCTAGGGGGCGGCCAGGAGGGACCGCATGTGGGCGTACTTCGCCGTGAGGCGGGCCCGGGTCGGTTCGTCCAGCTCGGCCAGGCGCCGCGGATCCGCGTTGTGGGCCAGGTCGGACTGCTTGACCAGGACGGCGCCGGGGGTGGCGCGCAGGCGCTGGGCGTACGACTCCGGTGACTCGCCCTCGTGCTTGGTGAGAGCCAGGACGATCGCCTTGGTGAGCGGAGAGAGCGCCGCTCCGTCCAGCCAGGCAGGCGTCAGCGCGCCGTCCTCAAGGGCGTCGTGCAGCCACGCCGCGGCGATCTGCTCGGCGGAGCCGCCCCGCTCCCGCACTCCGCCGGCGACCGCCTCCAGGTGCTCGACGTAAGGCCGCCCGGCCTTGTCCGTCTGCGTGGCGTGGGCCGCCCGCGCCACCGCCTCCACCTCGGCCAGCGTCATCAGCGTCATGCCGACGACCTTAGCGCCGCCCGCGCGGGCATCGCCGTGGCCACCAGGCCGAGCAGCACGGCCGACCCGGCGAAGGCGGCGTACAGCAGCGGCGGGATGTAAGGCCCCTCGCCGGTCAGCCCCTTCATCATCGGGACGAGCGTGGCGAGGGCGATCCCGGTGCCGATGATCACGCCCGCGCAGGTCACGAGCAGCGCCTCCCAGCGCACCATCCGCATCACCTGGCGGCGGGTGGAGCCGATCAGGCGCAGCGTGCCGAGTTCGCGGCGCCGGTCCAGGATCGTCATGACCAGTGTGTTGGCGGCGGCGACGGCGGCGAAGCCGCCGAGGACGGCCGCCATGACCCGGTTCCCCCAGGCGTTGACCTCGCGGTCGACGGAGGCAGCCGTGGTGTAGCCGTCGCGGTCCTTGACCGTGCCCAGGGACTTCAGCGCGGCGGCCGTACCGCCCTTGGTCCAGATCTCGGCGTCGAGCGCGGACGTCATGTGCCGCTTCAAGTCGGCGGCGGGGAAGGTCGCCTGGGACAGGCCGAGGCCTCGTTCGTACGTCGCCGTGATCTTCGGGCGGGCCTTCGTGCCGTCGGGCAGGCGCACCTCGACGCGGTCGCCGGTCTTCAGGTGCGCGGACTCGGCGAGCATGGCGTCGACCGCGATCTGCCCCTTGCCCAGGGCGAGTTCACCGGTCTTGACCTTGAGGTCCTGCACCTTGGTGAGGTCCGCGACCGTGCCCGTGACGCCCTGCGTCGGCACCGACTCCAGCCAGCGGTCGCCACCGGAGCCCTTGGGCATCAGGACGGACGTCTTGATCAGCCCCACGGCGGCGCCGGAGGACTCGCCCGCCTCGCGTACCGCGTCGGGGCCGAAGCCGCCGTCCGACGTGACGATGTGGTCGGCCGTGATGCCCTCCCGCTGCTGCTTCTCCGTGACGTGCGTCTCGCTGGTGTGCATGAAGACGAGCGTCGAGGAGAACGCCATCGCCAGCACGATCGGTGTGATCGCGGAGGCCATCCGGCGGGAGTTGCTGCGGGAGTTGGCCGCGGCGAGCGAGGCGGAGGCACCCGCGCCGCGCAGCGGAAGGCCGAAAAGGGCCGCGCAGCCACGCGCCACCAGCGGCCCGAGCAGCGCCACCGCGAGCATGAACAGCATCACGACGCCGAGCGCGGCGTTGGCCGCGTCGTCGCCCGTCGAAGTGGCGGCGAACCGCGCGAAGATGATGCCGCCGACGACCGCGCCGACCCCGAGCGGCGTACGGATCCAGCCGACCTGCGTCCGCTCCACGGAGGCCTCGGTCAGCGCCTGGCCCGGCTTGATGCGGGACGGGCGGCGGGCGGACATGTACCCGGCGAACAGGGCGGTCAGGACCGCGGTGCCCGTCGCGACGAGGAAGGGGAGGTACGAGACGGACAGGTCGACGGCCTCGGGGATCGCGCCCTTGTCCTTGAGCTGCCCGAACCACCAGCTCGCCAGGGCGACTCCGGGCAGGCAGCCGAGTACGCCCGCGAGCGGCGCGACGATGAGCGCCTCCGTGGCGATCGTGCGGCGGACCTGACGCGGTGTCGTACCGATGGCGCGCAGCAGCGCGAACTCGCGGGCCCGCTGGCCGACGGAGAGCGCGACGGTGCCGGCGGCCGTGAAGACGGCGACCATCGTGGCGACGCCGCCGAAGGAGCCGCCGAGGCCTGCGAGCAGTTCCTTGGCGTACGCGAGGCGGGAGTTCTCGACGGCGCCGCGGCCGTCGCCCGTGTGGACCTCGGCCTTGTCCCCGAGGGCCTTGGCGACCTGGGACTTGAGCGTGGCGTCACTGACGCCGTCCTTGGGGAGGACGGCGATGGCGTCGATGCGGTTCGGGTGACCGGAGAGGCGGACGGCGTCGGGGTCGGAGAGCCAGGCGGTCGGGGCGGCGCCTTGCGCTGTGTCCGCTCCGCTCGCGTCCTTCGTGAGTCCGGAGACCCGGAAGTCGCGCGGGCCTTCGGCCGTGGTGAGGGTGACGCGCTCGCCGACGCGGGCCTTCGCCGCATCGGACAGGACCACGTCACCGGCGCCGGGCGCCCGGCCCGCCGACAGCTTCTCGCCGGTGAAGGCGGTGGAGCCCCAGTTGTGCGCGGTCAGCGCCGTGGCGCCGTGCTTGACAGGGAAGGTGAGGTCGGCGACGGCGGTACGCGCGCCAGGCACCGAACCCGCCTTCGCCACCAGCGAGTTGTCGAGGCGCGCGCGGTCCGGCACGGGCTCGGGCGAGTCCTCGCGGTCCTCGCCGCTGCCGGTCTTGAAGTGCGCCGCCTGGTCGGCGGCGGCCACCACGGGCGCACCCGCGTACCGCTCCGCCGGAACGGAGGCGCGCAGGCCCGTCTCCAGGAGGATGCCGCACGCCGACACGATCAGGGCCGCCATCGCGAGCGCGACGAACGTACCCACGAAGCCCGCGGGCTTGAAACGGACGGCCGCGCGGGCCAGGCCGTTGGGTACGAAGCTCATGCCGCGACCCCCGCGTACGCCGCGGGGGCGGCCGTGAGCGCCGTCATCCGCTCCGCGATCCGGGCCGCCGACGCGCGCTCCAGGCGGTCGGCGATGGAGCCGTCGGCGAGGAACAGCGTGCGGTCCGCCCAGGCCGCGGCGGCCGGGTCGTGGGTGACCATGACGACTGTGGCGCCCATGTTGTCCACGGCCGAGCGCAGCAGGCCGAGGATCTCGGTGGCCGTGGTGGTGTCGAGGGCGCCGGTCGGCTCGTCCGCGAACACCACGTCCGGGGATGTCACCAGGGCGCGGGCGATGGCCACGCGCTGCTGCTGGCCGCCGGAGAGCTGGCCGGGGCGGCGCCTGCCCTTGTCGCCGAGGCCGACGCGGGACAGCATCTCGGCGGCCGCTCGGCGGTCGGGGCGGTGGCCCGCGAGGCGCATCGGGAGCAGCACGTTCTGCTCGACCGTGAGCGACGGGAGCAGGTTGAACGCCTGGAAGACGAAGCCCAGGCGGGTGCGGCGCAGAGCCGTCAGCTTGTTCTCGCTCATACCGGTGATCTCCGTGCCGCCGAGGCGTACGGTGCCGTCCGTCGGACGGTCCAGGCCCGCCGCGCACTGCAGGAACGTGGACTTTCCCGAGCCGGACGGGCCCATCACCGCCGTGAAGCTTCCCCTCGGCAGGGCCAGGTCCATGCCCCGCAGCGCGTGCACCGCGCCGGAGCCCCTGCCGTACTGGCGGCGTACGCCTCGCAGCTCCACTGCCCAGTCCTCGCCCGCCACGGTGGCCGGCCGCGATGCCTGGAGCTCGTCCGTGCCGGTTGCTTTCCGCTGCTTCTTCTTGCGCAGCCCCATGGCGTGCAGCCTCTCCGTCGTTCGTGCTTGGTCGATGCATCGAACGTACGAAGTGCGGGGTGTCCGCGACCATGAGGCGGTCCGGCCAGTCGGGGGTGGGGTTTCCCCTACCTGGGGTGTTGTGGCTGGTGACGGCGTTGCGGGGCGCTCCCCAATCCCACCCCTTCCCGAAACTGGGGGCTCCGCCCCCAGACCCCCGTATCGGCGCTTCGCGCCTCGTCCTCAAACGCCGGACGGGCTAGATCGAGCTGGGTATAGCCCCTCCGGCGTTTGAGGAGCGGGGGTCCAGCCCCCTACGCGTCCCGGCAGATCAGCAGTAGCGCACGATCGTCGTTCACGTCCTTGGCCACCGCTTCGATCAGGTGCCACGCCGCGCCGTGGAAGCCGCCGGGAACGTACCGGTCCGCCTCCCCCGTCAACCGGTCGATGCCCTCCGCGATGTCGCGGTCGGCGGCCTCGACGATCCCGTCGGTGAAGAGCATCAGGACGTCCCCGGGCCGCAGCGAGCCCTTGACGGGGTCGAACTGGGCGCCGTCGTAGACGCCGAGGAGGGGGCCTTCGCCGGACTTCTCCTCCCAGCGGCCGGTGCCGGCGCTGAGCTGGAGGGCGGGCAGATGCCCGGCGGAGAGGAGTTCGTAGTCGCCGGTCTCAAGGTCGAGTACGAGGTGGATCGAGGTGGCGAAGCCCTCGTCCCAGTCCTGGCGGAGGAGATAGCCGTTGGCGGCGGGCAGGAAGGCGTGCGGCGGCAGGGAACCGAGGAGGCCGCCGAAGGCGCCGGAGAGGAGCAGGGCGCGCGAACCGGCGTCCATGCCCTTGCCGGACACGTCCGTGAGGACGACCTCCAGGGTGCGCCCGCCGTTGGTGCGGGCGGCGACCACGAAGTCGCCGGAGAAGGACTGCCCGCCGGCGGGGCGAAGCGCCATCTCCCGGTGCCAGCCGCGCGGCAGCTTCGGCAGCTTGCTCTGCACGCGGATGCGCTCGCGCAGGTCGAAGAGCATGGTCCCGCCCCCGCGCCAGGGCACCCCGACCCGGCTGCGGAACTGGGCGATGAGCAAGCCGAAGAAACCGCAGGCGGCGACGGTCAGGACGGTGCCGGGCGTGACCCGCGCCGGGCCCTCCGTGTAGGGGCCGAGCCGGACCGACTCCACGATCAGGGCGGCGGCGGATGCGGCGTACAGACCGAGCAGGCTGGAGGGCCGCAGGAGCAGCCCGCCCGCGACGATGGGCAGGACGAGCGCGGCCGGCGAGAACCAGACGGGGTTGATGATCGTGCAGGTGGTGATGACGGGGATGGTGAGGAGCAGCGCGGCCAGCGCCACCCAGTCGGAGCCATCGCCACGGAAGTAGTCGACACCGGATTTGCGCAGCCCTATGCGGGCCCGGTGCAGCCGCTTCTTCATCCGGGCCGGATACGTCTCGGCTTCTGCGCGCCGCGCACGCTGTTCGCGCCGCTCGCGCCCTTCTCGTCGTACCGCCATTGCTCGTGGACCCTATCCACCGGGCCAGGCGCTTCGCACGGGAGGTACCTCTTGTCCCCCTTCAGGGGCACCTCACCCGTATCTTCACGCCCGGCGTCCACACGCGCATTCCGGTACGCGGAAAATCGTTCGCCGCGCCCTTGGAGCCCTGGTAGGCATGGCATATGACAGCAGACTTGCGGGAGTTGAGCCAGAGCGGCTGGGAGCGTTGGTACGGAACGCTGGAGCGGGCGTTCGGCGGCGTCGCCGAGGCGCCCGAGGAGCGCGAGCTGTGGAATTCGCTCACCGAGTTCGAGCGGTCGTTCGGGTTCTGGGACGGCGAGGCCTGCGTGAGCACGGCGGGCGCCTTCAGCTTCCGGATGTCCGTGCCGGGCGGCACCGTCGTGGACGCGGCGGGCGTGACGATGGTGAGCGTGGCGGCCACGCACCGGCGGCGCGGCCTGCTCACGGCGATGATGCGGCACCAGCTCGACGACGTGCGCGAGCGCGGTGAGGCGCTGGCCGTCCTGACGGCGTCGGAACCGGTCATCTACGGCCGGTTCGGGTACGGCGTCGGCTCGCACCAGCTCCGCCTGGAGATCGACAAGAGCCGGGTGCACCTGACCGCCCCGGCCGGCGCGGACGCCGCCGACGGCTTGCGGCTGCGCTACGCGGACCCCGTGGAGGCGCTGGCCGACCGCGAGGCGGTGTACGCGCAGCGGGTGGCGGGCCGCCCCGGCATGCTCGCCCGGCGGCCCGGCTGGGAGCGTCTGATCACCCTGGACCCGCCGGGCGACCGCGAGGGCATGTCGCCGCAGCAGTGCGTGCTCGCGGAGCGCGACGGCGAGGTCGTCGGGTACGCCCTCTTCGCGGTCAAGCCCGAGTGGGACTTCAAGGGCGCCAAGGGCACGGTCCGGGTGCAGGACGTGGAGGCCCTGGACCCGGCCGCGTACGCCGCGCTGTGGCGCTTCGTGTTCGGCATCGACCTGACGTCGACGGTCATGGCGCCCGGCCGTCCGGTGGACGACCCGCTGGTCCACCTCGTCTCCGACATGCGCCGCTCCGACCTGCGCGTCCGGGACTCGCTGTACGTGCGTCTGGTGGACGTCGGCGCGGCCCTCGAAGCACGCACGTATCAGGCGCCGGTGGACGTGGTCCTGGACGTCGAGGACGCCTTCTGCCCCTGGAACCAGGGACGTTGGCGCCTCACGGGCGACGCCAAGGGCGCCTCCTGCAAGCGCGCGGACGACGACTCCCCCGCCGATCTCGCCCTCTCCGTACGGGAGTTGGGCTCCGCCTACCTCGGCGGCGTACCGCTCACCCAGCTTGCCGGGGCGGGCCGGGTGCGGGAGCTGCGCCAGGGCGCGCTTGCGGAGGCGTCACTCGCGTTCGGCTCACCGGTGGCTCCTTGGCTGCCGCACGGCTTCTAGCGGGTCAGCGGGTCGGCTGCGGCCGCTGGCAGGCCGGGCACCAGAAGAGGTTGCGGGCGGCGAGATCGGCGGTGCGGATCTCGCCGCCACAGATGTGGCAGGCCTGCCTGGCCCTGCGGTACACGTACACCTCGCCGCCGTGGTCATCCACGCGCGGCGGGCGGCCCATCGCCTCCGGGGTGTGCTCGGGCCTGACCGTGTCGATGCGGTTGTGCCGGACGCCCTCGCGCATGAGGTCCACCAGGTCGGCCCAGATCGCCGTCCATTGGGCGTACGTGAGGTCCTTGCCGGGTGTGTACGGGTCGATGCCGTGCCGGAACAGGACCTCCGCGCGGTAGACGTTGCCCACGCCCGCGACGACCTTCTGGTCCAGGAGGAGCGCCGCGACGGTGGTGCGGCTGCGGGAGATTCGGCGCCAGGCCGCCTCCGGGTCGTTGCCCTCGCCCCGCGGGCGCAGCGGGTCCGGGCCCAGGCGGGCGTGTATCGCCTGCTTCTCCTCGTCGGTGATGAGCGCGCAGGTCGTCGGGCCGCGCAGGTCCATGTACGCGGTGGGGGTCGCGAGGCGCAGGCGGACCGTGTCCGTGGGCGGGGGCGCGGGCGTGCCGCCGAAGGCCACCTTGCCGAAGAGGCCCAGGTGGATGTGGATCCAGCCCGTCTCGGCGAAGCCGAGGAACAGGTGCTTGCCGTGGGCTTCCGCCGTGCTCAGGGGGTGGCCGCTCACGAGGGCCGCGCCGTCGGAGAACTTGCCCTGGGGGCTGGTGGCGCGCACCTTTCGTCCCTCGAACCGCTCGCGGTGATCGGCCGCGAGGCGGTGGATGGTGTGGCCCTCCGGCACGGGGTCTTCTCCTGGGGGGGGTGGGGTGGGAGTGGGTGGGGTGGGAGTGGGTGGGGTGGGGGTGGCTGGCCGGGGCCCTGCCGGGGGCTCCCCAAGCCCGCCCCTTCCCGAAACTGGGGGCTCTGCCCCCAGACCCCCGCTCCTCAAACGCCGGAGGGGCTGGATTCCGGGAAGGGGCGCCCGCCTCAGCCCTGCTGCGGGTGGTGGGCCGGGATGGCCGGGAGTTCGCCGGTGGTCTCGTAGTGGGAGAGCATCTCGATGCGGCGGGTGTGCCGGGGCTCGCCCGAGTAGGGCGTGGCGAGGAAGATCTCGACGAACTTCGTGGCCTCGTCCTGGGTGTGCATCCGCCCGCCGATGGAGATCACGTTGGCGTCATTGTGCTCACGCCCGAGCGCAGCGGTCTGCTCGCTCCAGGCGAGAGCCGCCCGCACACCCTTCACCTTGTTCGCCGCGATCTGCTCCCCGTTGCCGGAGCCGCCGATGACGATGCCGAGGGCCTCGGGGTCCGCAGCGGTCCTCTCCGCGGCGCGCAGGCAGAACGGCGGGTAGTCGTCCTGGGCGTCGTAGATGTGGGGCCCGCAGTCGACGGGCTCGTGCCCGTGCGCCTTGAGCCATTCGACGAGGTGGTTCTTCAGTTCGTAGCCGGCATGATCCGAGCCGAGGTACACGCGCATGCAGCGAAGTGTGGCATGCACGGGCGTGGGCGGCCGCCGTGGGGCGGCGAGGAGCCGCCTCCCGCCGCCGATTGGTGCAGGCCAATCCCCCTGTCCGGTCATCGTGCGTAAGCACCCGTTCACTCAGCATTCCGCGGAATACAACGATCCGGAGACGGGCCTTTCGTCCCGTCCGCCGCTGCGCTTTTAATGCGGGAGCTCGTCCCCGCGAACCAAAGGATCTGCCTATGACCTCGCAACCGTCCCTTGCGAAGGAAGACAGCACCCCCGAAGGGCCCGTCGATTCCCAGTCGGGCAAGCCGGGCAGCGGTCACGGAGAGGGTGGCGACGGCCTGCAGGCGGGGCTGAAGAACCGCCACCTGTCGATGATCGCCATCGGTGGCGTGATCGGTGCGGGGCTGTTCGTCGGCTCCTCCGCCGGCATCAAGGCCGCGGGCCCCGCGATCCTCGTGTCGTACGCGCTCGTGGGCGCCATGGTCGTGTTCGTGATGCGCATGCTCGGTGAGATGGCCGTGGCGCGGCCGTCCTCCGGGTCGTTCTCGGCCTACGCCGACCGGGCGCTCGGGCGCTGGGCGGGCTTCTCCATCGGCTGGCTGTACTGGTTCTTCTGGGTCGTGGTGCTCGCCGTCGAGGCGACCGCGGGTGCCGACATCCTGGGCAAGTGGATGCCGGGCGTCCCGCAGTGGGGCTGGGCGCTCATAGTGATGGTCGTGCTCACCGCGACCAACCTCGTCTCGGTCAGCAGCTACGGCGAGTTCGAGTTCTGGTTCGCGGGCATCAAGGTGGTCGCGATCGGCGGCTTCGTCGTCATCGGCCTGCTTGCCGTGTTCGGCATCCTTCCCGGCTCGGACAACGCGGGCAGCGGCTTCGCGCACCTCACCGACGCGGGCGGATTCATGCCCAACGGCGCGGGCGCGATCCTCACCGGTGTCCTGATGGTCGTCTTCTCCTTCATGGGCTCCGAGATCGTCACCCTCGCCGCCGGTGAGTCCGAGGACCCGCAGCGCGCCGTCACCAAGGCCACCAACAGCGTGATCTGGCGCATCGGCGTCTTCTACCTGGGCTCGATCTTCGTCGTCGTCACGCTCCTTCCGTGGAACGACAAGTCGATCGTCAAGGACGGCTCCTACGTCGCCGCGCTGAACTCCATCGGCATCCCGAACGCCGGCACGGTCATGGACGTGATCATCCTCACGGCCGTCCTGTCCTGTCTCAACTCCGGTCTGTACACCGCCTCGCGCATGGCCTTCTCGCTCGGCGAGCGCGGCGACGCCCCGAAGGCGTTCGCACGCACCACCGCCAGCGGCGTGCCGCGCACCGCGATCCTCGGTTCGGTCGTCTTCGGCTTCGTCGCCGTGTGGTTCAACTACCAGTGGCCCGACGACGTCTTCGAGTTCCTGCTGAACTCCTCCGGCGCGGTCGCGCTCTTCGTGTGGCTCGTCATCTGCTTCACGCAGCTGAAGATGCGCGGCATCATCCTGCGCGAGCAGCCGGAGAAGCTGGTCGTGAAGATGTGGCTCTTCCCGTATCTGACCTGGATCACCATCGGCATGATCTCGTTCGTGATCGTCTACATGCTGTACGACGACGCCGGGCGCAAGCAGATGCTGCTCTCGCTGCTCGTGGCGGCGCTGGTGCTCGGGATCGCCGTGGTGCGCGAGAAGATCCGGCCGCGGCCGCGCTCGGACGAGGAGCTCACCGAGGCCTGACAGGTCCGCCAGACCTGACCTCTGTGCGGGGTGCCCGCCGGGGCGGCAGCCGTTGCCGCTGCCCCCGGCGGGCACCCCGTTTTTTGCTACCGGTTTCTTACTGCCTGAAAACTTGACGTCAGGTGTCAAGTTATTGCGCCAGGGTGTGCTCGACAGCAAGATCGAAGCAGGGAGCACCCCATGGACTTCAGCACCCCCGGCACCCCCGGCGCCCGCACCGAGCAGCAGCTCGTCCTGCGCCCCGGCGACGCCGGCTACGACGACGAACTCGCCGGATTCCAGACCGGGTTCGCCCAGCGCCCCGACGTGGTCTTCGCCGCCTCCGGCACCGACGACGTCGTCGCGGCCGTGGCGTACGCCGCCGAGGCAGGCCTGCCGGTCGGCGTGCAGGCCACCGGGCACGGCCTCCCGGACGCCTCGCACGGCGGCGTACTGATCACCACCCGCCGCATGGACGAGGTCGTCGTGGACCCCGCGGCGCGCACCGTCCGGGTCGGGGCGGGCGTCCGCTGGGGGCAGGTCGTGGCGGCCGCCGCGGAGCACGGGCTCGCGCCGTTGAACGGATCGGCGCCGTCCGTGGGCGCCGTCTCGTACACACTGGGCGGCGGACTCGGCATCCTGGCGCGGGAGTTCGGGTACGCGGCCGACCATGTGCGGTCCCTGGACGTGGTGACCGCGGACGGCGCCGTGCGGCACGTGACGGCCGAGAGCGAGCCGGAACTGTTCTGGGGGCTGCTCGGCGGCGGCGCGAACCTCGGGGCCGTGACGGCCCTGGAGATCGGTCTGGTACCCGTGGCGCGGCTGTACGGGGGCGCGCTCGCCTTCGACGGGCGCGCAGTGGACCCGGCGGCGATCCTGCGCGCGTACACCGCCTGGACCGAGACCGTGCCGGACGAGGTGACGTCCTCCGTCGCCGCGCTCGTCTACCCCGACCTGCCGATGCTCCCGGAGGCGCTGCGGGGCCGCTATCTGGTGACCGTGCGCGTCGCGTACACCGGCAGTGCCGAGGACGGCGAGCGGCTCGTGGCGCCGCTGCGCGCGATCGCACCCGCCCACGAGGACTCCCTGCGCGAACTGCCGTACACCGAAAGCCACACCATCCACAGCGACCCGGACTTCCCGCACGCGTACTACGGGGAGAGCCGCATGCTGGACGCCCTCGACACCGCCGGGCTCGAACGGCTTGTGTCCCTCGCCGGGCCCGCCGCCGACCGCATGCACGTGGTGCAGCTCAACCACCTCGGCGGCGCCCTCGCCCGCCCTGCCGCCAACGCCGTGCCGCACCGGGACGCGCGCTGGCTGCTGCGGATCCTGTCACCACTTGACGGCGCGGCCGACGCGGCCGGCGCGGACCGCGAGACCCTGCGGGAGTTCTACGCGGACGCGCTGGCCGGAGTGGAACGGCACACCGTCGGGCGGTCGCTGAACTTCACCTTCGGCAGCGGCGACCGTACGGAAGGTCTGTACGACCCGGAAACGCGGAAGAGGCTCGCCGGGCTGAAGGCCTTGTACGACCCGGCGAACCTCTTCAGGCGGAACTACGACGTCAGTTGACGTACGAACCCGCGTCAGTGCTTGTCGGTGTCGCCGTCGATGAGCTTCCACGCCAGCGGCAGCGCGCCCATCGCGAGCGCCGCCTTGAGCGCGTCGCCGATGAGGAACGGCGTGAGCCCGGCCGCGACCGCCTCCGTCAGGGACATGCCGGTGGACGCGGCCAGGTACGGCACGCCGACGGCGTAGATGATCGCGGAGCCGAGGACCATCGTGCCCGCCATCCGCGCCACGCTCCGGTCGGCGCCGCGGCGGGCGAGGGCGCCCACGACCAGGGCGGCGAGCAGCATGCCGAAGACATAGCCGAGGCTCGGCATGCTCATGCCCGACTTGGCCTGCGCGAACCAGGGCACGCCCGCCATGCCGACGACCGCGTACACCGCGAGCGAGGCCGCGCCGCGGTAGGCGCCGAGCGAGGTGCCGACGAGCAGGGCCGCGAAGGTCTGGCCGGTGACCGGGACCGGGGAGCCGGGGACCGGGACGGCGATCTGCGCGGCGATGCCGGTGAGCGCGGCGCCGCCGAGGACGAGCGTGGCGTCCTTCACTCGGGAGGCGGGCAGGAGGTCGGCCAGGACCTGGCCCGGACGGGATATGGCGGCTGTACTCATCGGGACTCCGTGGTTCTGGCGGCCTGGGGCGGGCGGATGGGTGGGTCAGACGGTGTGACCCTATCCCCGGAACGGGCGGCGCTTCAGGGGGCGCCGGTGACAAAGGGAACGGGTCGGCGTTGGTGGGCTCCGCACAAAGCCGCGGGGTCACACGCGATTCGGGGTGACGCTCGTCACTGAGGTCAGAGGGGCCGGGGTGCGCGGTTGCTTCCCGGGGCGCCTGCCGGGGAGACTGTAGATTCCCGCCAAACCCCTGGGCGTGGAGTCCGGCCTCAACCTCTGAGCCTGGATTCCCGCTGTAGCCCCTGAGCACCGAGAGCCGACTGAACGTGAAGCACGACTCCTTGCCGTCCCGGTCGGCGGTGCCCCCTACGGGAGCGACGGCGGTCGACGCCCCCGCCGCGACGGACACGGGGCCCGAACCCCTCGGCGGCGGCCTCAAGCAGCGCCACCTCACCATGCTCGGCCTCGGCGGCGTCATCGGCGCCGGCCTTTTCGTGGGGTCGGGGGCCGGGATCGAGGTCGCGGGGCCCGGCATCGTCCTCTCTTATCTGATCGCGGGCGCGCTCGCGATGTGCGTGATGCGGATGCTCGGCGAGATGTCCGCCGCGATGCCGGCGTCCGGCGCGTTCTCCGTACACGCCGAGCGGGCGCTCGGGCGGTGGGCCGGGTTCTCGGTCGGGTGGCTGTACTGGTTCCTGCTCGTCGTGGTGCTCGCCGTGGAGGCGACCGGCGCGGCCCGGATCGCCAACGAATGGGCGCCGGGCGTGCCGCAGTGGGCGTGGGTGCTCCTCTTCATGCTGTTCTTCACCGGCGCCAATCTCGCGGCCGTGAAGAACTTCGGCGAGTTCGAGTTCTGGTTCGCCGCCCTGAAGGTCTTCGCGATCGTCGCGTTCCTCGTCCTCGGGCTGCTCGCGATCTTCGGAGTCCTTCCCGACACCGATCCCGTCGGCTTCACACACCTCACCGGCGACGGCGGGTTCCTGCCGCACGGCTGGGACGGGGTCGTCTCCGGGGTGGTCGTGGTGCTCTTCGCGTTCGGCGGTCTGGAGATCGTGACGATCGCGGCGGCGGAGTCCGACGATCCGGTGCGCTCGGTGGCGCGGGCGGTGCGCAGCGCGGTCTACCGCATCCTCTTCTTTTACGTCGGTTCGATGCTGGTCATCGTGACGGTGCTGCCGTGGACGGCACAGAAGGCCGGTTTCAGCCCGTATGTCACGGTCCTGGACTCGATCGGCGTCCCGTCGGCCGGGACCCTCATGAACATCGTGGTGTTCGTGGCGCTGCTCTCGTCCCTGAACGCCAATCTGTACGGCTCCTCGCGCATGATCTTCTCCCTCGCCGAGCGCGGCGAGGCGCCGAAGGGACTGCTGAAGGTGTCGGGCGGCGGGGTGCCGCGGCATGCGGTGCTCGCCTCGGTGGCCTTCGGCTTCGTGTCCGTACTGCTGAATCTGAAGTGGCCCGAGTCCGTCTTCCTCTACATGCTCAACTCGGTGGGCGCCGCGCTGCTGTTCGTGTGGGGGCTGATCGCGGTGTCGCAGCTGCGGCTCCGGCGCCGCATCGAGCGCGAGGCACCGGAACGCCTCACCCTGCGGATGTGGTTCTTCCCCTGGCTCACGTGGGCCGCGCTCGCCGCGATGGCCGTGGTGATCCTGCTGATGCTCCGGGACGACGGGGCGCGGCCGCAGTTGCTGTGGTCGGCGGGCGCGACGGCGGCCGTGATCGCGGTGGCATGGGCGCGGGAGTGGCGGCAGCGGCGCCTGCGCACGCGTTCATGACGCTTATGTGTTCGTGATGTGAACAAATCTTCACCATGTGTGAGCGTCGTGTCCGTATACCGGTCAACTGTTCCCTGTGAGCGGTACGCGCGCTCAGACTGTGGCGCACTTCTCGCTCCCCGTCTCTGCTACTGAACAGGGCACGCCCATGTCTCGGACGTCCTTGCAGGACGCACCACCCAAGACCGACTCTCCCCTCGGACACGGTCTCAAGCAGCGCCATCTTTCGATGATCGCCCTCGGCGGCGTGATCGGCGCCGGGCTCTTCGTGGGCTCGGGGACGGCGATCGCCGCGGCCGGTCCCTCGATCATCCTGGCGTACGCGATCTCCGGCGCCCTGGTCATGCTCGTGATGCGCATGCTCGGCGAGATGGCCGCGGCCAACCCCGCGTCGGGCTCGTTCTCCGTGCACGCCGAGCGGGCCATGGGTCCGTGGGCCGGGTTCACCGCCGGCTGGTCGTTCTGGTTCCTGCTGTGCGTCGCCGTCGGCCTGGAGGGCATCGGCGCCGCGAAGATCGTGCACGGCTGGGTGCCGGGCGTGCCCGAGTGGGCCTGGGTCGCCCTGTTCATGCTGGTGTTCTGCGCCACGAACCTCGCGGCCGTGAAGAACTTCGGCGAGTTCGAGTTCTGGTTCGCCGCCCTGAAGGTCGGCGCGATCGTCCTCTTCCTCGGCATCGGCGTGCTCGCCATCATGGGCTGGCTCCCCGACACCGACGCGCCCGGCATGACCAACCTGACCGGACACGGCGGGTTCATGCCCAACGGCGTGGACGGCCTGATCGTGGGACTCCTGGCCTCCGTCTTCGCGTACGGCGGTCTGGAGACCGTCACCATCGCGGCGGCCGAGTCCGAGCACCCCGTCCAGGGCGTGGCCAAGGCCGTGCGCACGGCGATGTGGCGGATCGCGCTCTTCTACGTCGGCTCGATGGCCGTCGTCGTGACGCTGCTGCCGTGGACGGCCGAGGAGGTCGCCGCGAAGGGTCCGTACGTCGCCACGCTCGACCACCTCGGCATCGACGGCGCAGGACAGATCATGAACGTCGTCGTCCTGATCGCCCTGCTCTCCGCGATGAACGCCAACATCTACGGCGCGTCCCGCATGGCCAACTCCCTGGTGGAGCGCGGCCAGGGCCCGAAGGCGCTCGGCCAGCTCTACGGCGGCGTGCCCCGCATCGCCGTGCTGACCTCGTCGGTCTTCGGCTTCCTGTGCGTCCTGCTCAGCTACTGGCGGCCCGACGACATCTTCCAGTGGCTGCTCAACACCATCGGCGCGATCATCCTCGTGGTGTGGTTCTTCATCGCGACCGCGCAGTTGAGGCTGCGTAAGAAGCTGGAGCGCGAGTCGCCCGAGAAGCTCGTCGTGAAGATGTGGCTCTTCCCCTGGCTCACCTATGTGGCGCTCGCCGGGATGGCGACGGTGTTCGTCCTGATGGCCCGCGAGTCCGAGACCCGCACCCAGCTCTTCTACTCGGGCGGACTGACCCTGGTCCTCATGGCGGTCGGCTACGCCCTCCAGAAGGCGAGGGAGAACCGCGGCACCGGCCCGCGCGACGAGGAGACGGCGCCGCTCTCCTGACGCCCACGCGCCGCGCCCCTGCGACCAGCAGCCCCCGAAGGCCCCGCTCCCCCCTGTGGAGCGGGGCCTTCGGCCGTCCGTGGCACGGGTCCGTGGGTCCCCCGGCCTAGGACGAAGGGCTGATCAACTTCACCGTACTCCTGCTGCTAGCCTGCAGTTGCACATAGGTCGCAATAAAGAGGTGCGAGGCGGCGCCGCGCGACACGGCGCGGCACAGCACGCAGAGCACGTCGGAGGGCTCACTCATGGCCATTTACACGCTTCCTGAACTTCCGTACGACTACGCGGCGCTGGAGCCGGTGATCAACCCGCAGATCATCGAGCTCCACCACGACAAGCACCACGCCGCGTACGTGAAGGGTGCGAACGACACCCTGGAGCAGTTGGCGGAGGCCCGCGACAAGGAGTCGTGGGGCGCCATCAACGGCCTGGAGAAGAACCTGGCCTTCCACCTCTCCGGGCACATCCTGCACAGCATCTACTGGCACAACATGAACGGCCCGAAGGACGGCGGCGGCGGCGAGCCGACGGCCGCCGACGGCGTGGGCGAGCTCGCGGACGCCATCACCGAGTCCTTCGGCTCCTTCGCCAAGTTCAAGGCCCAGCTCACCAAGGCCTCCGCGACGACGCAGGGTTCGGGCTGGGGCGTCCTCGCCTACGAGCCGCTCAGCAACCGCCTGATCGTCGAGCAGATCTACGACCACCAGGGCAACGTCGGCCAGGGCTCCACCCCGATCCTGGTCTTCGACGCCTGGGAGCACGCCTTCTACCTGCAGTACAAGAACCAGAAGGTGGACTTCATCGAGGCCATGTGGCAGGTCGTGAACTGGCAGGACGTGGCGAAGCGCTACGAGGCCGCGAAGCAGCGCGTGAACAGCCTGCTGCTGGCTCCCTGATCTTCGCCTCGGGGGCCCTCGGGCCCCGCTGTACGTCCTGCCTCGTGATCGTCTTCTCAACCTTCATGCAGGCAGGCGGATGAACGAAAGGCCCCTCGCGAGGACGTGACTCGTGAGGGGCCTTTCGGTATGCGCGGTTCCGGCAGACAGTGACTCAATGACCGAGCCACGGCACCTGTCCTGCCGAACGTGCGGCACACGCGAGTCGCATCGGCCCTTGACCGTGAATCAGAAGGCCTGGCTCCGCGGAAAGCTCAAGGAGCTGTACGTGGAGGAGTACTGCATGTGCGCCAAGGGAACCTGCCGCAATGTGCGCACGTACAACACTGAGAGGTGCTGGCCGGATCCGCTGAAAATACCGCCCGGGATCGACTGAGCCTCAGTCGAAGATCGGGCCCTGCGTGCGCGTGCGCTTGATCTCGTAGAAGCCCGGCGTGGACGCGACCAGGAGCGTGCCGTCCCACAGGCGTGCAGCCGCTTCGCCCTTGGGGGCGGGGGTGACGACCGGGCCGAAGAAGGCGACCTGCTCGCCGTCGGCGCCGGGGACGGCGATGACGGGGGTGCCGACCTCCTGGCCGACCTTGTCGATGCCCTCGTTGTGCGAGGCGCGCAGCTCGGCCTCGTAGGGCGTGGAGTCCCAGTGGTCAAGGAGCGACGCGGGCAGGCCGACCTCCTTCAGGGCGCCGGCGACGGCCTCCTTCGTGGGGCCCTCGCCCTGGTTGTGGATGCGGGTGCCGAGCGCGGTGTAGAGGTCGCCGAGGACCTGGGCGCCGTGCTCCTGCTGTGCCGCGATGACCACGCGGACGGGGCCCCAGGCGTGGGTCGCGAGCATCTCGCGGTACTCCTCGGGCAGCTCGTCCAGTTTGTTCTCGTTGAGGACGGCGAGGCTCATCAGGTGCCACTGGACCTCGATGTCGCGCACCTTCTCGACTTCGAGCACCCAGCGCGAGGTCATCCAGGCCCACGGGCACAGCGGGTCGAACCAGAAGTCGACCGGGGTCTTGCCGCTCGCAGCGTTCTCGGACATGTCTCTCCCTAAGGAATCCGTTCGGGGATCTGGCCGGGGAACGTCGGGGCTGTGCCGGGGCATTCCCCGATGTCCGCCGAACTGGGCGCATGCGAGGATCAGAGGCGTTCGGACGAGTCATGCGATCCATGGACGAGTCATGCGAGCCATACGCGAGCCACAAGGGAGTGCAGCCCGTGCCCGGTGAGAATCTGTCCCGCGACGAGGCCCAGGAGCGGGCCGCGCTGTTGTCCGTCGAGGGGTACGAGGTCTTCCTCGACCTCCGCTCGGCGGTGGGAGACAGCGACGGCGGCGAGGGGACGCCGCGCACGTTCCGGTCGGTGACGACCCTGCGCTTCCGCTGCGCGGAGCCGGGTGCCACGAGCTTCGCCGATCTGATCGCGCCGAGCGTGACGGCCGTGTCCCTCAACGGCAAGGACCTGGACCCCTCGGAGGTGTTCGACGGCGCCCGCATCGCCCTGGAGGACCTGCGCGAGGAGAACGAGCTGGTGGTGGACGCCCAGTGCGCCTACAGCCGCACGGGCGAGGGCATGCACCGCTTCGTCGACCCCGAGGACGGCGAGGTCTATCTCTACACGCAGTACGAGCCCGCGGACTCCCGCCGCGTCTTCGCCAACTTCGAACAGCCCGACCTCAAGGCCCCCTTCCGCTTCTCCGCGCAGGCGCCGGAGGGCTGGACGGTGTGGAGCAACGGGGTCGGTGAATTGGCCGACGGTGTCTGGCAGTTCGCCGAGACCAAGCCGATCTCCACGTACATCACGGCCGTCGTCGCGGGGCCCTACCACTACGTGACGGACTCCTACGAGCGCGTCTTCGAGGACGGCACGCGCCTGGAGATCCCGCTCGGCGCGATGTGCCGCAAGGGCCTGGCCAAGCACTTCGACGCGGACGACGTCTTCCTCGTCACCAAGCAGGGCCTGGACTTCTTCCACGACAACTTCGACTACCCGTACCCCTTCGGGAAGTACGACCAGGCCTTCGTCCCCGAGTACAACCTCGGCGCGATGGAGAACCCGGGCTGCGTCACGTTCCGCGAGGAGTTCATCTTCCGCGGCAAGGTCACCCAGGCGTCGTACGAGCGCCGGGCCAACGTCATCCTGCACGAGATGGCGCACATGTGGTTCGGCGACCTCGTCACCATGCGGTGGTGGGACGACCTGTGGCTCAAGGAGTCCTTCGCCGACTTCATGGGCTCCTTCTCGATGGTCGAGGCGACGCGCTTCACCAGCGGCTGGATCACCTTCGCCAACAACCGCAAGGCCTGGGCCTACCGCGCGGACCAGCTCCCCTCCACCCACCCCGTCACGGCCGACATCCGCGACCTGGAGGACGCCAAGCTCAACTTCGACGGGATCACGTACGCCAAGGGCGCCTCGGTCCTCAAGCAGCTCGTGGCCTACGCGGGTCGTGACGCCTTCCTGGAGGGCGCCCGCCGCTACTTCAAGCGGCACGCGTACGGCAACACCCGCCTCGGCGACCTGCTCTCCGTCCTGGAGGAGACCAGCGGCCGGGACATGACGGCCTGGTCGCGGGCGTGGCTGCAGACCGCGGGCGTCAACTCCCTGACCCCGCAGGTCACCTTGAACGCGGAGGGCCGCGTCACGGAGCTGGCCGTGGTGCAGGAGGCCGCCGCGTCGGCTGCATCTGAACATGCGGCTCCGCCGCGTGGCGAACTGCGCCCGCACCGCGTGGCGGTGGGCCTGTACCGCCGCGAGGCCGGCGAACTCGTGCGGTACGCCCGCGCGGAGGTCGACGTCGAGGGCCCGCGGACCACGGTCGCCGAGCTCGCCGGGGCCGAGGCGCCGGAGCTGGTCCTGGTCAACGACGACGACCTGACGTACTGCAAGATCCGCTTCGACGAGACGTCGCTCGCCACCCTCCGCGACCACCTCGGGGACATCACGGACCCGCTGGCCCGCGCGCTGTGCTGGTCGGCGCTGTGGAGCCTCACGCGGGACGCGCTCATGCCCGCGCGGGACTTCATCGACCTCGTGCTGCGCTTCGCGGGCAAGGAGTCCGACATCGGCGTGCTCCAGATGCTGCACGCCTGGGCCAGCTCCGCCCGCACGCACTACGCCGCGCCCGACTGGCGCGAGGAGGGCGGCACGGCGCTCGCCCAGGGCGCCCTGCGGGAGCTGCGCCTGGCCGATCCCGGCAGCCAGCACCAGCTCACCTGGGCGCGGTTCTTCGCCTCGGTGGCGTCGTCGGCGGCCGATCTCCAGCTCCTCCAGGGGCTGTTGGACGGCACGGCGAAGATCGACGGCCTCGATGTGGACCAGGAGCTGCGCTGGGCGTTCCTCGGCGCGCTCGCGGTGCACGGCACGGCGGACGAGCAGGCGCTGGCCGCCGAGCTGACCAGGGACGACACGGCGTCCGGCAAGCGGCACCAGGTCCGCTGTCTGGCGGCACGGCCGTCGGCGGCGGTGAAGGCGCAGGCGTGGGCGTCCGTGGTGGAGTCGGACGCGCTGTCCAACGCGCTGGTGGAGGCCACCATCGCGGGCTTCCAGCAGCCCTCGCAGCGCGAGCTGACGACTGCGTACGCGGAGAAGTACTTCGCGGTGATCGAGCGGGTGTGGGCCGAGCGTTCCATCCAGATCGGCATGGACGTGGTGCGGGGCCTGTTCCCGCACCTTCAGGACGGCCAGGAGACGCTGGACGCGGCGGACGCATGGCTCGGCGCGCACGAGCAGGCGCCGCCCGCGCTGCGCCGCCTGGTCCTGGAGGCCCGGGACGACCTGGCGCGGTCGCTGCGGGCGCAGGCCTGCGACGCGGCCGCGAGCCTCGCCTGAGGGGTGCGGTTGGGCCTGGGGGCGCCGCTGCCCCCTGGGCCCGCTCGTCGCGCTGCGCGCTGGTCTTCAAAGCGGCGCGCCGCGGTGCTTGTTCTCAGAGCATCGCGCTGCGCACTCGTCCTCAAACGCCGGACGGGCTGTTCCTGGCCCGCCCGGCGTCTGGGGAAGAGCGCTTACGGTGCGTCAGCCGATCTGTGCCCCGTAGCGGGACAGGGCGTCGGTGACCGGGGCGAAGAACGTCTGGCCGCCGCTGGAGCAGTTGCCGCTGCCGCCGGAGGTGAGGCCGAGGGCGCTGTTGCCGGCGAACATCGCGCCGCCGCTGTCGCCGGGCTCGGCGCAGACGTTGGTCTGGATGAGGCCGTTGACGGTGCCCTGCGGGTAGCTGACGGAGACGTTGAGCCGCTGGACGGAGCCGCCGTGCAGCTTCGTGGTGCTGCCGCTGCGCTGTACCTGCTCGCCGACGACGGCCGTGCGGGCGCCGGTGATCTGCTGGGCGCCGCCGTTGTAGAGGTTGACCTCGCTCGGGTGCGCGACGCTCGCGGTGTACTTGACGATCGCGTCGTCACGGCCGGGGAAGCCGTAGTCCTCGGCGGTGCCGATGGCCGAGCCGCCCTGGCTCTCCGACCAGGTGGTGCCGGCGAGGGCGGCGCAGTGACCGGCGGTGAGGAAGTACGGCTGGCCGTTCTTCACCACGTTGAAGCCCAGCGAGCAGCGGCCGCCGGAGGCGTAGATGGCGTCGCCGCCGCGGATGAGCGTCGTGAACTTTCCGGCCGTGCGCTTGAGGACGGCCTTGCCGTCCTGGGCGGCGACGTCCCTCTTCAACTGCGCGAGGGCCGCGCCCTTGACGGTGCTGTCGGCGGTGACGACGACCTTGTTGGTGCGGGGGTCCACGCCGCGTGAGGTGCCGGGCACCGCGCTCTCGCCGAGGTCCTTCTGTACGGCCTTGAGCTGGGCCTGGGAGTTCTCGACCAGCCTGGCCTCGGCACCGGACGCGCGGACCTTGTCGGCCGCGGCGCCGTCGAGGACGTTGACGACGAGCTTCTTCGCCGCCGCGTCGTAGTAGGTGCCGGCGGCGCTGTTCTTGAGGTCGGCGGACAGGGAGTCCGCGAGCTTGCTCGCCGCCGACGAGGTGAGGGTGTCCGGGGTCGGGGCGGGCGTGGCGGCGCTGGCGTTCGCCATCGTCAGGGTGCCGGCTACCAGCGCGGCGACACCGATTCCGGTGAGGGTCAGACGTCGCCTGTTCGCTCGTTGGGTGCTCACTCAGTACCTCCATGGGGGGATGGACCGCTCAAGTGGGGTGCGGTCCTTGGGAGTTACCGGTGCCTGGCGCGGACGCGCCTCAGGGATGGCCCGAATTACGTCGCGTCCATGCCAAACATCGCGCCGAGTATGACAACGGTGTCCGCCGCCCACAAGAGGGCATCCAGAGGGCGGCAGCCATCCCCGCACGCCCCCCGACGCACGCCCGCACCCCCCGCACTTACCCCGAACCAGCCATTTTCGGCTCTCGAACGCCCGTACTTTAGGGCGGGGTTGTCCGGTTTTGTCGACAGGACTGTAACGGCGGTTAGAGGCCCGGTCCGGCGCGGGAATGGCCCCGTCATGAACCACAACACCCCACTCTCCCCCCGCCCCCTGTGCCACTTGACCACCTCCCAGCGCCGCGTCATGAGCGCCGCCCAACTCCGCGAGCACGGCGTCTCCGGCGCCACCACCACCGCCCACTGCCGGCCCGGCGGCCCCTGGCAGCAACTGCTCCCCGGCGTCTTCCTGCTCCACCCGGGCCCGCCGACCAGCGAGGAGCGGCTGCACGGCGTGCTCCTGTACGCGGGCCGCCCGCCCGCCAAGGAGGCCAGGTCGGTCCCCGCGCAGCCCGGCCCCGGCGAACAGCACGCCGCGTACGCGGACGCGATGATCACCGGGCTCGCCGCCCTCGCGCTGCACCGCTTCTCCTCCGCGCCCCCGCTGCTCTCCCTGGACCGCATCGACGTCCTGGTGCCCCGCACCCGGCGGCTGCGCTCCACCGGCTGCGCCCGTCTCGTCCGCGGCCACACCCTGCCGACTCCCCAGCAGGTCACCGGACTTCCCGTGGTCCCGGTGCCGCGCGCGCTCGCCGACGCCGTGGCGCAGCTCGCCGAGGCGAGCGCGGTCCGGCGGCTGCTCACCGAGGCGGTGCGCGGCGGACACTGCGAACCAGCGGCCGTCGTACGGGAGTTGAACAACGCGCGGCTGCTGACCCGGCCGCACGTCGTGGACGCCGTGGACTCACTGCTCGCGGAAGGGCGGGCGATCGCGGAGGACCGCCTGTACGCGCTGATCCGCGAGCACGGGCTGCCCGAGCCGCTGTGGAACGTCGACCTGCGGCTGCCCGGCGGCCCGCACCTGGGCGGCGTGGACGCCTACTGGCCCGAGCACGCGGTCGCCGTCGAGCTCGACACACGGGCGCCGCGCCAGGGTGAGGACGGTTTCGGCTCGTCCCTCTCCGACCGGAGCCGGGAGCTGGGGGAATGGTCCGAGTACGCCCGTAAACGCGAGCACTTGGAACGGCTCGGCATCACCGTCGTACACATCACTCCGAAGAAGCTCCGCGACGGGGCGGAGCAGCAGGCCACGGTCGTGCGGACGGCGCTGATGGCGGCGGCCGACCGGGACCCGGCGGCGTATGTCGTGGTGCTGCCCAGGTAGCAGCCCATGGCATGCGGCGCAGGAGGGGAGTGCGGGGGCGGAACCCTGGACGGCGGGGCTCCGCCCCCGCACGCATGCGGGCAGCACGCAGGCTACTGGGGGCAGAACTCCGCTTGCATGATCCGGTCCTGGCCGCCCGCCCAGTCGCCGTTGAAGTTGAAGGTGAGCGCGTGGCGGCCGTCGGTCGTGGTCAGCGCGAGGGACAGGGAGCCGTGGATGCCGCCGCCGTGGCCCCAGACGACCGTGCCGCAGCGGAGCTTCAGCCGCAGCAGGCCGAGGCCGTAGCGGCCGCCGCCCGCTTCGTCGCCGTCGGCCGGGACGGTCCGCTTCATCTCGGCGAGCTGCTTCTTCGGCAGCAGGCGGCCGCGCAGCAGGGCCGAGTAGAAGCGGTTGAGGTCCGCCGCGTCCGAGATCATCTCGCCCGACGCGCCCGCGGCGGACGGGTTCAGCTCCGTCACGTCGTACGTACGTCCTTCCGGCTTCTTGGACGCCTTGGACAGCTCGGACAGCTTCGAGTACGCGCGCGAACTCGGGCCGGGGACCGTGGAGTTGGTGCCGGGCACGGAAGTGGCGCGCAGGCCGATGGGCTCGATGACGCGGCGGCGGATCTCGTCGCCGTACGGGTGTCCCGTGGCCTTCTCGATGATCAGGCCGGCGAGCAGGTAGTTGGTGTTGGAGTAGCGCCAGCCCTTGCCGGGCGCGAAGTCCGGCTTGTGGCGCATGGCCACCGCCACGAGTTCGCGCGGGGTCCAGGTGCGGTGGCGGTGCTTGAGGAACTCCGGCGTGAAGTACATGCGTACGACGCCCGGGTCGTCGGTGTAGTCGTAGATCCCGCTGGTGTGGTTGAGGAGTTGGCGCACGGTGATCCTGTCGCCGTCGTGGCCGTGGCCCGCGACCACGCCGGGCAGCCACTGGCCCACCCTGTCGTCCAGGTCGAGCTTGCCCTCCGCCTCCAACTGCAGCACAACCGTCGCCACGAAGGTCTTGGTGATGCTGGCGGCGCGGAAGCGGTCGTGGGCGCCGCGCGGGGTGTGCTCGCGCAGGTCGCCGATGCCTGAAGCGGCGTTCCAGGGGCCGCGGTTGTCGCGTGCCTGCGCGGTGACGCCGGGGATGCCGCCGCGTACGGCGGCGTCGATGGCGGCGCGGGTGCGGGCGTGGCCATGGTCGGGGGAGGCGGCCGCCGGGGCGGCCAGGGCCCCCGCGGCCACGGCCACCACGACGGCCGCGCGGGCCAGTGACCTCCGCACCGGGCCGCGCTGCCTTCCGATCAGCCTTGTCTCATCGCTCATGACGCCCTCCTCCTGTGTCGGCTGTCCTGGCGAACGACGCCGAGCCCGCAAGGTCCCGGAGGAGGTGCGACGGTCGAGTGGCTTTCAGCCCTTCCGGAGGACGAGTTCCGTGTTGCGGTCCTCCGGGTCGCCGCCCAGTGTGGGCTTGGCGCCCGGGGCGTTGAACGCCAGCTCGCGGTAGAGCGCGGCGAGGCCGGTCTGGGACAGGTCGGCGAAGTCCGTGCGGTGCGGGGCGGCGGACTCGATGAGGGTGGTGAACAGGGAGAGCGTCCCGTCGTGGTTGTCGACCAGCTCGATCACCCGGGCGAGCTGCGGGAAGTCGATGTGCGACGCCGTGGACACCTCCCAGAAGGAGCCGTGTTCGGTGTGGTGCGGGGTGATCGCGTTCTTGTGGCTGTGGCCGTTCACCCAGGCGAGCACCGAGCGGTGCCGGCCGAGGAGGGCCGCGACCTCGTCGCCGCCGTGCCGGGACTCGCGCGGGTGGTGGGGGTCGGTGCGCAGGTTCCGCATGGACTTGCTGGTGTGGTGGCTGAAGACGATGACGTACGAGGCGTCGCCGCTCTTCTCCACCTCGATCAACTTCCGCTCCAGCCAGCGCAGTTGGGCGGTGCCGAGGGAGCCCTCGTAGTGGCCGCCCGGGTCGGTGGTGTCCAGGCTGATGCCCACGACGTCGTCGGTGATGCGGAAGGAGTAGTACTGGGTGCGGTCCGCCAGGTTCTCCTGGGTGTAGCCGTGGCCGACGGGGCCGCGGCCCGCGTGCGCGGGGTCGAGGTGGGCCTTGACGTACTCGGCGGGGGTGAAGGGGGCGCGGCCTTCGTCCGGGGTGACCGAACGCATGCGTCGCGACTCGGACTTCATCACTTCCTTGAAGACGGCGCCCTTCGGGTCGTTGCCCTTCTTGACGTTCTTCCACAGGGCCGCGCCGCGCGCCTCGTCGAGGGACATCAGCTTCTTGCCGCCGACGGCGAACTCGCTGAAGTACGAGTCGCCGGGGGCGTAGCAGCCGCCGGGCAGGCCATCGTGGTTGCCGACCGTGGAGTACCACGGCAGGTTCAGTCCCGGGCTGTTGACCTCGCGGATCGCGGCGTCCAGGAAGCCGTGCAGGTGCGGGAAGCCGGCGTTCTTGTCGGCGTCGCGCAGGGCCGCGTCCGGCTGCCAGTAGAGCTTCAGGCCGCTGTCCTGTACGCCCTCGTAGCGGCGCGGGTCGCCGGAGTTGGGGGTGATGCGGCCGCCGCTCATCACCTTCAGGAACCAGCCCAGCTCGTTACGGGAGTTGTTGTCGGTGTTGTCGCCCGTCGTCATCACGAAGTGCAGGGGCGCGCCGGTGGCGGGTGCGCCGCGCAGGCCGTTGACCTGCTCGACCAGTGAGACGGCGCCCGCCACGGACAGGGCCTCCTGCGGGCGCCAGGCGCTGGCCGTCTGGGCGCGCAGGTACTCGTAGCGGAGGGGGTGTTGTACGTCCACCAGGTGCAGGTCGGTGAACTGGACGAACGCGGCGAGCGGGGTGCGGCGGGACTCGCGGCCCGGCTTGGCCGGGGCCAGGTCCGTGCGGACGACGCGGTCCCAGGCGGGGCCGTCGCCGAGGCGGCGGTAGCCATCGGTGCCGCGGGGGGCCGAGACCGTGGCGAGGGTGGTGCCCGAGCGGTACGGGGCAAGGGGGGCGGAGGGGGCCCTGCGGGACATCGGGACCGGGGCGGCGGCGGCCTGCGCGGGGGCGGCCTTCCCGGAGCCCGCTCCTGGGCCCAGGGCGTATCCGATGCCCGCGGAGAGGGAGACGGCGCCGGTCGCCGCGAGGAACGCGCGGCGGTTCACCGTGGAGACGACGGACGTGGTGGCGGAGGTGGTGGCGGTGGCCGCCGTGGTGGCGACAGAGCGTATGCGCGACATGGCGCGGTCTCCCCGAGTGCGAACGCGTCGGCAGTGGTCGCGGGAGGCCCGGGCGTGGTTCGCCGGCGGACTTCCCGCTCGTACTGGATCGTTGGCAGTGGGGGTGGCCTGCGCGTTAACGTCGCCACAACGCGCAGCGCCGATCACCGTAAGTGGATCTGGGACGGCGCTGCGTGTGCATGCTTTGCTCTTTGGGGGGTGGGGAGGGGGTCACTCCGTGTTCATTTGCCGGGGTAGGGGGCCCTGCCGGGAGCTCCCCGCTGCGTCCATTGGCGCGCTCCGCGCGCGGGCACCCCTTCCCGAAACCCGGGGCTACGGCAAGTGGCCTGTGGGTGGGCGGGCTTGCCAGAGGGCCAGGCCGATGTCGACGAGGCTGACTCGGTCGAGGGTGGGGACGTCGGTGAGGGGGTGCCAGGCTGCTTGGTCCGTCGAGCCCGACGTTTCGTGGCGGAGGGTGCCGCCGGTCACTCGGCCCTCGTAGACGATGCGTACGCCGTGGAAGTCGGCGACCGCCCCGAGGCGTCGGGGGTAGCGGCGACGCAGGGAGTCGACGCCCAGGAGGGCGACGGGCTCCACCGCGTAGCCGGTCTCCTCGTCCGCCTCCCGGATCACCGTGTCGTACGGATCCTCCCCGTGGTCCATCCCACCCCCGGGCAGCGTCCACCGCTTGCTGCCGTCCCCCGCCACCCACCGGGCGAGCAGCACGGACCCGTCGCGTACGCATACGGCGTAGGCCGCCACCCGGAGTTCCTTGTGCACGGGCCGACGTTAGACCCCGTACACGAGATAGGCACGTCCCGTTACCGAGAGGGCGCGTGGCCGCCGAGTCCCGTTATGGGGCATCTTGTTCCCGATGGCGTATGGCGGAAGTACGCCACCGGCGCATCCCGTCCCGGGCAACTCTCCCCAAACAGGCACCCCTTACGTAAGGCTGAGCGGTCATCCGGCCCCGTATTCCGGACCCTTCCCCCCAGGGGAGACCCCATCGCTGCACCGGCTCGACCAGCCGGTCTTACGTACAGGGATGCTGATGACCCTCGATCCACGACGTGCGCCGATATCCGGTGCGAGACCCGGCGACCCCGCGGCCCGCGGCGTCCGCCGCACCGCCCGTCTCGCCACCGCGATAGGCGTGGCCGCCGCCCTGAGCGCGGCGGCCCCGCTCCCGCTGGCCTTCGCCGCCGACACCCCCTCCCCCGTTCCGTCCGCCGCGGCTCCCAAGGCCCCCAAAGACACAGCAGCCAAGCTCGGCCCCGCGGACGCCGAACTCCTCGCCGACGCCAAGGCGGACGGCGACAAGACCGTCACGATGATGGTCGCCACCGAGCCCGGCTCGACCGAGCAGGTCGCCGAGCAGCTCGACGCAGTCAAGGGCGGCTCCGTGGGCCGCACCTACGACAAGCTCGGCTATGTGCGGGCCGCCGTCCCGACCGCCCGCGCCGACGCCGCCATCAAGGCCGCCTCGAAGCTCTCCTCCGTGCACGCCATCGACCTGCGGCACGAGATCAAGCTGGACGACCCGAGGCCCCAGAGCCCGAAGGGCGCCAAGTCCGCGCAGGGCCGCGCCGCCTACCCGGCGCCGGACAAGAACACGCCCGCCAAGAACCCGTACAACCCGTCCTTCGAGACGGGCGCCGTCGACTTCGTGAAGAAGAACCCGAAGGCCGACGGCCGCGGCATCACCATCGGCGTCCTCGACTCGGGCGTCGACCTCGGCCACCCGGCGCTGCAGAAGACGACGACCGGCGAGCGCAAGATCACCGACTGGGTGACGGCGACCGACCCGATCGTCGACGCGGACGGGACCTGGCGGCGGATGACGAATCCGGTGTCCGGGCCCGCGTTCACCTTCGACGGTGATTCGTGGAAGGCCCCCGCGGGCGCCTACCAGATCAGCCGCTTCCGTGAGGCCGCGACGGCCGGTGGCGACGCCAAGGGCGACCTGAACCGGGACGGGGACACCACCGACACCTGGGGCGTCCTGTACGACCCGGCCGCCGGCACCGTCCGCGTCGACCTGAACGACAACAAGGACTTCGGCGACGACGCGCCGATGAAGCCCTACGGCAAGGACCACCAGGTCGCCTACTTCGGCAAGGACGACCCGGCGACCGACGTCGCCGAGCGCGTGCCGTTCGTCGTGGAGATCCGCAAGGACGTACCGACGGACCCCTACGGCGGCGACTGGGTCGGCAAGAAGGCCGACTTCGTGAACATCGGCCTCATCGAGTCCGAGCACGGCACGCACGTCGCGGGCATCACCGCCGCCAACAAGCTGTTCGGCGGCAAGATGAACGGCGCCGCCCCCGGCGCCAAGCTGGTGTCCTCGCGCGCCTGCACCTGGACCGGCGGCTGCACCAACGTCGCGCTCACCGAGGGCATGATCGACCTCGTGACGAAGCGCGGCGTCGACATCGTCAACATGTCGATCGGCGGCCTGCCCGCGCTCAACGACGGCAACAACGCGCGCGCCGAGCTGTACAAGCGCCTCATCGACACCTACGGCGTGCAGCTGGTGATCTCGGCCGGCAACTCGGGCCCCGGCGCCAACACCGTCGGCGACCCCGGCCTCGCCGACCACGTCATCTCCGTGGGCGCGGCCATCTCCAAGGACACCTGGGCCGCCAACTACGGCTCCGAGGTGACGAAGAAGTACGGCATGTTCCCGTTCTCCTCGCGCGGCCCGCGTGAGGACGGCGGCTTCCAGCCCCTGGTGACCGCGCCGGGCTCGGCCATCAACACCACGCAGACCTGGCTGCCGGGCGGCCCGGCGGCCGAGGCGGGCTACCAACTGCCCGCCGGCTACTCGATGCTGCAGGGTACGTCGATGTCGTCGCCGCAGGCCGCGGGCGCGTCCGCGCTGCTGCTCTCCGCCGCGAAGCAGAAGCGCGTCGAGCTGTCCCCGGCGAAGCTGCGCACCGCGCTCACCTCGACCGCGCACCGCATCCCCGGTGTGCAGGCCTACGAGCAGGGCACCGGCCGCATCGACATCATGGACGCCTGGGACGCCGTCAAGGGCGGCGCCAAGGCCCACGAGTACACGGTCAAGGCGCCCGTCGACACGGCCCTGGAGCAGGAGCTGAAGAAGCCCGGCACCGGCCTGTACGACCGCGAGGGCGGCCTGAAGGCGGGCGAGAAGAAGACGTACAAGGTGACGATCACGCGTACGTCGGGCCCGACCCGTCCGGTGCTGCACAAGCTGGGCTTCGCCAACAACCACGACAGCACGTTCCGCCTCCTCGGCGACGAGAAGGTGTTCCTGCCGCTGAACAAGGCCGTGACCGTCAAGGTGCAGGCCAAGCCGAAGGCGGCGGGCCTGTCCAGCGCCGTCCTGAAGGTGAACGACCCGCGCACCCGCGGCACCGACCACCAGATCATGACCACGGTGGTCGTCGCCAAGGACCTCGCCAAGCCGTCCTTCACCTTCTCGGCGTCCGGCTCGGTGCAGCGCAACTCCACCAAGTCGTACTTCGTGACGGTCCCCAAGGGCGCGAAGACCCTTGAGGTCGCGCTCGGCGGTCTGAAGGAGAAGAGCCAGACGCGGTTCATCTCCATCCACCCGTACGGTGTCCCGGCGGAGTCGACGTCCTCGCTGGTCTGCTACCCGGACTTCCCGAACCCGGACAACACCTGCCGCCCCGACCTGCGTTCGTACGCGAACCCGACGCCGGGCGTCTGGGAGATCGAGGTCGAGTCGCGCCGTACGTCGCCGGTGCTCGACAACCCGTTCAAGCTGGACGTCGCCGCGCTGGGTGTGACCTTCGCCCCGGCCACCCAGAAGGTCGCGGAGGCCAAGGCCGGCCAGGCCGCGCCCGTCACCTGGAAGGCGACGAACAACTACGCCGCCGTGGACGGCAAGCTGAAGGGCGGCACGCTGGGCTCGGCCGCCACCAAGCGTCCCACCATCAAGCAGGGTGAGAAGCAGACCTCCACGGTCGAGGTGCCCGCGGGCGCCGAGCGGCTCGACGTGGCGATCGGCTCCACCGCCGACAGCGCCGCCGACCTGGACCTGACGGTCCTCAAGGACGGCGTTCCTGTGGGCAGTTCGGCGGACGGCGACTCCGAGGAGTCGGTGAGCGTCGCCAAGCCGGCCGCGGGCACGTACACCATCGAGGTCGCGGGCTACTCCATCCCGTCGGGCTCGACCGCGTACGACTACCGTGACGTGTTCTTCGCCTCCTCGCTCGGCCGCATCAAGGTCGACGAGACGAAGACGGTCAAGCTCGCCCCCGGTGCCTCCGCCGACGTCTCGGCCGAGGTCGTCGCGGACGCGCCCACCGCCGAGGGGCGGGTGCTGTTCGGCGAGGTGAACCTCCTGAACGCGCGCGGCTCCGTCGCGGGCACGGGCAGCGTGACGGTGGAGAAGGTCACGCCGTAGCCGTGACGCTTCGCTGATTCCGGCATGACGACATGACGATGGGGGCGGGCACCAAGTGCCCGCCCCCATCTGTGTGTTCAGCCGGTCTACCCGTTCAGGCGGACCGCGTTCAGCCCCTCAGCGACCTGAGGTCGTGCGCGTACGTGCCCACCGCGTGCGCGATCACGTCGATGTTCGTCGCGAAGATCTTCCGGTCGATGTTCTTCAGCGTGTCGCCCGCCGCGTGGTAGTTCGGGTCGTACGGCTGACCGGCCTTGCCGCCCGCCTTAGCCGCCTGCTCCTCGGTCTTCAGGCCCTCGGCGCCGGTGAAGGTGCCGCCCGCGGGGATGCCGTTGGCGATGAACGCGCCGTAGTCCGAGCGGCCGTCGAAGTCGGTGCCCCAGTGCGGGACCTTCTTCTTGTCGAGGAAGCCGTTGATCAGGCCCTCGATCTGCGCGGAGCCCTTCGGACCCGGGCCCGAGCCGGTGTTGTCGGAGTTGTCGCCGTCGTAGACGAGCTCCGCACCGTTCGGCGAGCCGATCATGTCGAAGTTCAGGTACAGCTTGATGTTCTTCTTCTGCTTCGCCGTCAGCGTCTTGACGTAGTGGTCCGAGCCGAGCAGGCCCAGCTCCTCGGCCGACCACCAGGCGAAGCGGACCTTGTTGGTCAGCTTCTTGCCGCCCTTGGTCTCCTTGGCGAGCTTCTCGGCGACCTCGATCAGACCGGCCGAGCCGGAGCCGTTGTCGTTGATGCCGGGGCCCTCGTGCACCGAGTCGAGGTGCGCGCCGAGGCCCACCACGCGGTCGGCGCGGCCGCCGCGGGTCTCCGCGATGACGTTGCGGGTCTTGTGCGGGATCGCCTTGGTGGCGACGTCCACGGAGAGCTTGACCTCGCCCTTGGCGACCTGCTCGGCCAGCTTCTCGCCCTCGGCCTTGCTGATGCCGACGGCGGGGATGTGCGCGTTCTCCGGGACCTCCAGGTTGCCCTTGACGGGCTGGTCGCCGGAGTGGTTGTAGAGCACGAGGCCGATGGCGCCCGCCTTGGTCGCGGCGGCCTCCTTCTCGGCGAAGGTGCAGGCGCCGCGCTTCACCAGGGCGATCTTGCCGGTGAAGGTGTCGGACGTGTAGTCGTCGGCCTCGCAGCCCGGGGTTTCGTCGACGCGGGCGGCGGCGACCGCGGCCTGGACGCCGCCCTCGGGCGTGGACTTGCTGAAGTCGAACGCCACGGCGTTCAGCTTGCGCGCCTCGGGCGAGAGCACGGCGGCGCCCTCGCGCAGGGTCTGCGACTCGTAGAACGTGAAGTCCTGGTACGAGACCTTGTAACCGGCCTTCTTCAGGCGGTCGTACACGTACTTCGTGGACGCCTTGTGGCCCTTGGTGCCCGCGGCGCGGTTGCCGCCGTTGGCGTCGGCTATCTCCTGGAACTTCTCCAGGTGGCGGTAGGCGCTCTTGCCGGTGGACTTCTTCACCAGCTTCTTGGCCAGCTTCTGCGCCTTCTCGCCCTGGCCCGCGTGGTGCTCGGCGGGGCGGGGGGCGTCCTGCGCGCCGGCCGGGGCGGCGGCGGCGAACAGGAGGGGGGCGGCGACGGCCGCGCTGAGCAGGGCGGCGGCCGTGGTCCGGCTGCGGGGTGCGCGCACGGAGGTCCTTCCATGGGTGGTCGGTGTGCGCCGGTGATCTTCGTGATCGGTCGGTCCGTACGTGGTCGCGTACGTGGTCAGGCACGCGATCCGTACGTCGATGATCACCGGCGAGCGGTGGAAGGAACGTAGCCCGGCGAAACCGCAGTTCAGAAGGTTCGTCGGGGGTCGCAACCGCGCCTTCACGCACTTGTCACCGGAACTCAGTAATCCGCCTTCGACCGGAAGGCCGCGCTCCGCTGCCGCCCGGCCTCAGCGCTGCGGCTACCGCCCGGCTCAGCACTTCAGCCCGCGCGACCCCGGAAGCGCCTTCTCGATCCACTCGCGGTCCCTGGCGAGCTGCTTGCCCGTCGACCAGAGGTCGGGCGTCGCCTCGCCCTTGTCGAACCCGAGCAGGACGCGGTCCCCGGTCCGCAGCCGCGGGTCCACGTCGGCGTTCATGGGGAACGTGATCCTCTCCGGCCCCTTGGCGGGCTTGTAGCGGCGGGACACATCGAGCGTGATCCGGTCCCGGGTGCCGCCGGGCTGCGACTCGACGCTCCGTACGGTGCCCTCGACGACGAGGCGCATGCACGCGACGGTGGCCTCGGGCGACCGGCTGTCGTGGGCGGTGTCGCCCGGCTCCTTGCCGTTCTCGGCGGACTCCTGGTCGTCGGTGAGGCTCGGCGCGCCCTTCGCGCTGTCCGCGTCGCCCCCCATGTCACTCCCGCTCTCCACACCCAGCCAGACCACACCGCCGAGCATCCCGACGCCGAGCACGGCGGCGAGGACGAGGACGGCACGGCGGCGGGCGGCGCCGGGCCGCCGGTAGGGGACGGCTGCGGGCAGCGACGGCGGGCCCGGCCTCGGTGCGGGCTTGGATCCCGGCTTCCGCTGCGGCTTCGGGGCCGGTGGCCCGCCGTCCGGTGTGGGGGTCGCCTGTGGTCCCATGCCCTCCGTACGCCGCGCCAGCGCGTCCCCCACGATCCTGAGCTGCTCCCGCAGCAGCGCGACGTCGGCGACGGCCGCCGCGTGCTCGGCCATGAAGCGCTCGTCGGCGTGCGCCCCCTCGGGCACCGGGGTGTCCGTGACCGCCAGCGTCAGCGCGTCGACGGCGTCGTACGGCTCCTCGTGCGCCACGGTCACACCACCTCTCCCTCGTGCAGCCGCGTGCGCAGCACCCGTACGGCCGCGTGCAGCCTGCTCTTGACCGTGCCCTCCGGGATGCCCAGTTCATCCGCTATGTCCCGGACGGGCAGGTCGGCGTAGAAGCGCAGGACGACGACCTGCCGCTGGTTGTCCGGCAGCTCGTCGAGGCCCTGGGCCACGGCGAGCGAGAGCACGCGCGACTCGGCGCCGTCCTCCTCGCGCTCCCCGGGGCGCAGCGCGGCCAGCCGCTCGCCGAGACGTTCCTGGCGGCGCCGGGCGCGGTGGAAGTCCATGGCCCAGTTCGAGGCGACCACCGCGGCCCACGCGGACACGTCGCGCGGCGCCTGCTGCCCCTTGGCCGACCGCTCCAGGAGCCGCAGCCTGACCTGCTGCACGCCGTCCTGGAGCTCCCCGTGCGGCACTCCCCCGAGCGACAGGACGGCCCGCACCCGGTCCTCCTGGGCCGGGTCGAGCGGATCGGCCGCGTCGGTGTGGCGCGGCACCCGCGATTTTCTGCGCAGCAATGCCCTCCCCCTCCTGCGTTTCCCCTACGACGCGGCTGGGGGCGAAAACGTTCGCCGCACCCGCCGGGAAGTGTCGCGCCCGGGGGGCCGGGGAGCGTCGCGGCCCACGACCGGGGAGTGTGGCGTCCCGCACCTCGGACAATGGATTGGACAAGTCGGTCGTGGACAGACGCATCATGGAACGGCAGCGGCACCCGTCGCCACGCCGTCGCCTCGCGCAACTACGGAGGAAATCCCTGTGAAGGTCGGAATCGTCGGAGCCACCGGTCAGGTCGGCACGGTCATGCGCAAGATCCTCGCCGAGCGGAAGTTTCCCCTCGACGAGCTGCGCCTGTTCGCCTCGGCCCGCTCGGCCGGCTCGGTCCTGGACGGCGTGACGGTCGAGGACGCCTCGACGGCCGACTACACGGGCCTGGACATCGTCCTGTTCTCCGCGGGCGGCGCCACGTCCAAGGCGCTCGCCGAGAAGGTCGCCGCGCAGGGCGCCGTGGTGATCGACAACTCCTCGGCCTGGCGCCGCGACCCCGACGTACCGCTGGTCGTCTCCGAGGTGAACCCGCACGCGATCGCGGACCGCCCCAAGGGCATCATCGCGAACCCGAACTGCACGACGATGGCCGCGATGCCGGTCCTCAAGCCGCTGCACCTGGAGGGCGAGCTGACCTCGCTGGTCGTCGCCACCTACCAGGCGGTGTCCGGCTCCGGGCTCGCGGGCGTGGACGAGCTGTTCGAGCAGGTCAAGAAGGTCGGCGACGACGCCCCGAAGCTGACGCACGGCGGCGACCAGGCCGAGTTCCCGAAGCCGGACAAGTACGTCGCGCCGATCGCGTACAACGTCCTGCCGCTGGCGGGCTCGATCGTCGACGACGGTCTGAACGAGACCGACGAGGAGCAGAAGCTCCGCCACGAGTCCCGCAAGATCCTGGAGATCCCCGGCCTCAAGGTGTCCGGCACCTGCGTCCGCGTGCCCGTCTTCACCGGCCACTCCCTCCAGGTGAACGCCCGCTTCGCGCGCCCGCTTTCGCCGGAGCGCGCCACCGAGATCCTGTCCGCGGCCGAGGGCGTCGTCCTCACCGACGTGCCGACGCCGCTGGGCGCCGCGGGCCGCGACGAGTCCTTCGTGGGCCGCATCCGCGGCGACGAGACCGTGGAGAACGGCCTCGCGTTCTTCATCTCCGACGACAACCTGCGCAAGGGTGCCGCGCTGAACGCGGTGCAGATCGCGGAGCTGGTGGCGGCGGAGCTGTCGGGCTCCTGAGGCGCGTGGCCCCGGCGAGGGACCGGCACGGCTCCGACGCGGCCCCTGTGGGCGTAAACCCGCTGGTCGCAGGGGATCGTTTCACCAGCCACGGATGAGTGAAACGGCGCATGCTTCCCGGGCGCGCCCGGGCAGTACTTCGGTGCATCAACCGCACCACGAACAAGGGAAGTTCATGCGCCGTATCGCTGCCGTGGCCACCATGGCCCTCGGAACCCTCGCCCTCGCCGGTGCGCTCGCCGCACCGGCGAGCGCCGTCCCGGACCCCGTAGCCACCGTCGACTGCCTGGCCCAGGCCGCCGGGGACGTGACAAGCCTCGTCGACCCCGCAAGCCCGGGTGTGCCCGCCGAGGTCCCGGGCGTCGCCTGCCTGGCCCCCTGACCTGACGCTCTCAGGCCCGGGACACCACCGCGCCCGTACGGATCCCGACCAGATCCGTACGGGCGCGGTGCCGCGTCGTCGCTGGCGCGTCACTCCTCGCCGCGCCCCGCAAGCGCCACCACCCCAAGGGCGAGCACGGCGAGCCCGCCGCCCACCCACAGCACGTCGGTCACGCCGAAGCCGTCGGCGACCCGGCCCCCGGCAAGGGCGCCCATCGCGATGGCGATGTTGAACACCCCGGCGAAAAGCCCGGACGCCGCCTCCCTGGCCTGCGGCGCGGCCGCCATGACCCAGTTCTGCGAGGACACGGACACACCGCCGTAGGCGAGCCCCCAGGCGATGAGGAGCACGACGGTCACGGCGAGCGAGCCGCCGGCCGGTCCCATCAGGAGCACCACGCCGCCGAGCGCCGCGGAGATCATGAGGAGCGCCCGGCGCGGGTCGCGAGCCGCGAGCGAGCCGCCGAGGAAGTTCCCGGCGATCCCGGCGACGCCGTACGCGAGCAGCAGCCCGCTGACGAGACCCGCCCCGAGGTCGGGCACCCGCTCCAGGACCGGCCGCACATAGGTGTACGCGGTGAAGTGCCCCACCACGAGCAGCGCCACGGCGATGAGGCCGATCCGCAGCCGCGGCATCCGCAGCAGCTCCGGGAAGGCACCGAGCCGCACCGGCTCCTCGGCGGGGAGCGGGGGCAGCACGACGGCGAGCAGCGCGGCGACGGCGAACCCGAGCACGGAGACGGCCCCGAACGCCCAGCGCCAGCCCGCGAGTTCACCGAGGAAGGTGCCCGCGGGCACGCCGAGGACGGACGCCACGGCTATCCCGCTGAAGATCACGGCGGTGGCCCGCCCGACGGACTCGGCGCGCACCAGACGTACGGCGAGGGAGGCGGCGACGGCCCAGACGCCGCCGATGCTCAGCCCGACGACGATCCGCGCGCCGAGCAGCACCGCGAAGGACGGCGCGAGCGCGGAAAGGAGGTTGGCGGCGCCGAGCAGCAGCATGAGCCCGACAAGTACGGCACGCCGGTCCGCGCGGCGCACGGCGACGGGCAGCAGCAGCGCGGCGAGGGCCGCGACGAGGCCGGGCACGGTGACGGTGAGACCGGCGGTGCCGTCGGAGACACGCAGTCCCGAGGCGAGGGAGGTGAGCAGCCCCACGGGCAGCATCTCGGTGGTGACGACCGAGAAGGTGGCGGCTGCGACGGCGGCGACGGACAGCGGCAGGGAGCGCCGTCCGGTGGGGGCCGGCGCGGTTGTGGTCACGGTTTCCATGGGCACCAGACAACGCCCGCGCGCGCACCGGGAACAACGGCGGACTTCTCATCCTTGAATGAGCGTGGCTAATCGATCCGATACATCCGAGGGCTCCGGGGGCGTACGCGCGTGAGCGGGGTTGAGATACGGGAACTGGAGTGCTTCCTCGTCCTGGCCGAGGAACTGCACTTCGGCAGGGCGGGCGAGCGCCTCTACGTCTCGCAGAGCCGGGTGAGCCAGCTGCTCGCGGCTCTGGAGCAGCGGATCGGCGCGCGCCTTGTGGAGCGTACGAGCCGACGGGTGCGGCTGACCCCCCTGGGTGAGCGATTTCACGCCGAACTGAGCCCCGCGCACGCGGAGTTGGCAGGTGTGGTGGAGCGGGCGCGGGAGTCGGCGCGCGGGGTGGAAGGACGGATCAGGATCGGCTTCCAGGGGACGGCGGACGCGCGGCTCATGGCGGCGATCACGGCGTTCCAGAAGCGGCATCCCGGCTGTGTCGCGGAGATCGCGGAGGTGCCGTTCGCGGACCCGTTCGGGGCGGTGCGGCACGGCGAGGTGGACGCGGCGATCGTGCTCCTGCCGGTGGCGGAGCCCGACCTGGTCCTCGGCCCACTCTTCTCCCGCCAGCAGCAAACAGTGGCGGTCTCCGTACGGCACCCCTTCGCGTCGCGTACGTCCCTCACCCCTGCCGACCTCGTGGACACGCCGCTGATCTCGGCGTCGCCGCCCGCCCCCGCGTACTGGCGCGAGGCGCAGGCCCCCTCGCCGGTGCCCGCGCCCGCCGTGCGCACCCTCCAGGAGGGCCTGACGCTGGTCGCGGCGGACCGGGCGGCGATGCTGCTGTGCCGGCCGACGGCCGAGTACCACGGGCGGCAGGACGTCGTGTTCGTGCCGGTGGACGGGCTGCCGGACTCGGTGCTCGGGATGGTGTGGCACCGGGACGGGGAGACGGAGCGGGTGCGGGCGTTCGCGCGGGCTCTGACCGAAGCGGGAGCGGAGACGGAGGCGGCGGACGACGCGGAGGCGCCGGCCGCCGCCTGAGGGTCACCGCGGGCGGCGCACCTCGAAGTGGAAGCAGCCGTACTCCACGGCGCGCACGTGTACGAGGGCGACCTGCGGGTCCGCGAACGCCTCGGTGAAGGCCTCGTCGAAGCCCGCCGTGGTGTCCTCGGGGATCTCCAGGAAACGCCCGCCGACGATGCGGCCCTCGGCGCTGTAGCGCCGGAACGTCCGCAGCGATCCCGCCTTGACGTGTGGGTACCCCTCCCTCGTCGCCGCCGGTTCCGGCCCTTCGCACGGGTCGGCGTGGATGAACACCGGACCCTGCTCGTCGTACGCGCCCGGCTCGGCGCCGGTCTCCGCCGCCCAGCGGCGCAGCGGCGCGTACGAGACGAGGGCGATGCGCTCGCCCGCGCGCACTGCCCGGAGGCAGCAGCGCAGCGGGTCGCCGCCCTCCGGGTCGATGTACGGGACGCAGGGGCGGCCCGCGTCGTCGGTGTCACGGAGCTGCTTGAGGGCGTCGGGGTCGATGGCGCGGGGCGCGAATGCGGTGCTCATGCGCTTCAGGTTCGCGCGGGCGCGGGGGGTGGGGCTGGCGGTTTCCGGACGTTGACTTCCCCAACCCCGCCCCTTCCCGAAACCAGGGGCTGCCGCCCCCTGGACCCCCGCCATCGCCGCTTCGCGGCTCGTCCTCAAACGCCGGACGGGCTGTCTATAGCCCCTCCGGCGTTTGAGGAGCGGGGGTCTGGGGGCAGAGCCCCCAGTTTCGGGAAAGGGGCGGGACTGGGGCGCCCCGCGAAGGCCTACGCCCCCCACGACCCCCTCCCGTTCAGCTCCGCCACATCCGTCCCGGTCGTCCACCGGTACGCCGCGTCCAGCTCCGCCAACTCCTCCCCGGTGAGTACGTCATCCACCCGGTCGAACCCCTCGGGGGCGCGCTCGGCGACGACTTGGAGGAGGCGGTCGGCGGGCATGCCGCGGTTGGCGAGGACCAGGGCGGACGTGGCTTCGCGGCGGAGTTCCTCGTACGCCCGAAGACCGGCGACCCGGTCGGGATCGTGGACGGCGAGGCACCGCGCGAGCACCCGCGCGTCGAGGACGGCCTGGGAGCCGCCGTTGGAGCCGACGGGGTACATGGGGTGGGCAGCGTCCCCGAGGAGGGTGACGGGGCCGCGGCCCCACCAGGGCAGCGGCTCCCGGTCGACCATGGGGTACTCCAGGATCCGCCGGGTCGCCGAGAACAGCGCGGGCACGTCGAGGTCCCCGATGCGCCACCCGGCGAAGTACGGGAGGACGTCGGAGAGACGCCCGCTGCGGTTCCAGTCCGCCTGCCCCGACATCCCCCCGTGCTCGACGGGAAACCGCACCTCCGCCACCCAGTTGAGCAGCGCCCGCCCGCGCTGCTCGGCCTCGCGCGAGATCGGGTAGAAGACGAGCTTGGCGTGCGCGTTGCTCCCTGCGATGGCGACGGTGCGGCCGCCGAGGACGGGGTGCCACTCGGCGATGCCCCGCCACATCCGGATGCCGTTCCACAGCGGCGGCCCCTCCCCCGGATGCAGCCGCGAACGCACCGTCGAGTAGAGCCCGTCGGCCCCTATCAGCGCGAGGACACGCACGGTGTGCTCGCGCCCGCGCGCCAGGTCCCGCAGGATCACCGGCAGGACCTGCCCCTGCCCCTCCGGCTCGGCGCACCGCACGAACGAGGTGCCGGTGACCACGGCCCGCTCGCCGAGGCGTTCGCGCACCGCGTCGAGGAGCATCATCTGCAGGGCGCCGCGGTGGATGGAGTACTGCGGCCAGTGGTAGCCGAGCGCGAGGCCGCGCGGCTCGCCCCAGATGCGGTTGCCGTGCCGGTCGTAGTGGACCATCTCGGCGGCCGGCACGGCGGTCGCGGCGAGCTGCTCGCCGAGGCCCAGCTCGGTCAACTCCCGTACGGCGTGCGGCAGCAGGTTGATGCCGACGCCCACCGGCCGCAGCACCTGGACGGGCTCGACGATCCGCACGCCGATCCCCATCGCGTGCAGGCTCAGCGCCGCCGTGAGCCCGCCGATGCCGGCGCCCGCGATCAGTACGTCCGTGTTCACCGCGCGCATCGCGTGCATGCCGCTCATGGCCGCCGCACCGCCCGCCCGACCTCGGCGCGCAGCTTCACGAACTCCGGAAGCCCGCGCGTGACGATCTGGTCGCGCGGCGCGGGCAGTTCGACGCGCAGCTCGCTGTGTACGCGGCCGGGGGCGCCGGTGAGGACGACGACGCGGTCGCCGACGTACACGCTCTCGTCGATGTCGTGGGTGACGAGGAGAATAGTCATCCCAGCCGTCCCGGCCGTCCCGGAGCCGGGAGCACCCCCGGAGCCAGGAGCACCCCCGCCGCCCTTCTCACCTGGGCCGCCGCCCCGATCGGCACCCCCTCGCACCGAAAGCAGCAAGTCCTCCAGATCCTCCCGCGTCTGCGCGTCCACCGACCCGAACGGCTCGTCCATCAGCAGCAGCGCGGGCCGGTAGGCGAGCGCGCGGGCGATGGCGACGCGCTGCTGCATGCCGCCGGAGAGCTGCCACGGATACTTCCCCGCGGTGCCGTCGAGGCCGACCTGCGCGAGCGCGTCGAGGGCCCGCTGGCGGCGTTCCGCGCGGGCGAGGTCGCGGCGGCGCAGCGGCAAGGCAACGTTGTCCCGGACGGTCAGCCACGGGAACAGCGAGCGCGTGTAGTCCTGGAAGACGACGGCGAGGTCGTCGGGCACGCCGTCGACGGGTCTGCCCCCCACCGCTATCCGGCCCTCGCTCGGCCGCTGCAGCCCCGCGACGCACCGCAGCAGCGTGGACTTGCCGCACCCGGACGGCCCGACGATGCTCACCAGCTCGCCGCGCGCGACGTGCAGTTCGACTCCTTCGACGGCCTGGTGACCGTCGTCGTACCGATGACCGAGCCCCGCGATCTCCAGCATCCCCTGTTCCCCCTGTTGCCAACTGCCGTGCGGTCTAAGTGATTTGAGTGCTCAAAGTCCCAGTGCGTTCCCCGTGTGCCCCGTGCATCCGGTGTGTCTAGGTGCTGCTCCGCCGCGCTCCCCGGTGCCAGGCAAGCACCTTGCGCTCGACGAGCAGGAACAGCCCGTTGAGTACGCAGCCGACGGCGCCGAGGAGCATGATCCCGGCCCAGAGCCGGTCCGGCCGGAACTCCCGCTCGGCGGCGTTGAGCCGCGATCCGATGCCTTCGCCCGACCCCATCAGCTCGGCGATGACCATGAGGATCAGGGCGAACCCGAGGGCGACGCGCAGCCCCGCGAAGATCTTCGGCGCGGCCGCGGGCAGGACGACGTACCGCAGCCGGGCGAGCCCGCCGAGCCCGAAGACGCGGGCCGAGTCGAGCTGCACGGGTTCCACGGAACGTACGCCGTCGGCGGTGTTGAGCAGCACCGGCCACACCACCCCGAAGACGATGGCCGCGAGCTGCATGGACGTACCGAGCCCGAAGGCGACCATGAAGAACGGAATCAAGGTCGGCGGCGGCACGGCCCGCCCGAATTGCAGCACCGGATCAAGCACCAGAAACGCCACCCGCGAAAGCCCGATCGCAACCCCCACCACAATCCCGACAACCCCCGCGAGCGCCCACCCCACCAACAGATGACTCAGACTCGGCACAAAGTCATCAAGGGCGCGATCGTTCAGCCAGAGCCGAGAGGCGGGCCCCGACCACCACAACTCCCGCATGGCCGCCACAATCCGAGTGGGCGGCGGAAAATACAGATCCCCGGCGCGCCGGGCGGCCAACTCCCAGGCAAGCAGGAGCAGTACGAGCAGCCAGCTGCGGGCAAGGAGGAAGAGGGCGGCGCGCTTCATCTTTCCAGCCCGTCCGGCGCTTGCCTTTTCAGCCCGCCCGGCGCCTGTGTTTTCAGCCCGTCCGGCGTTTGAGGACGAGGCCGTCCAGGCCGATAACGGGGGTCCGGGGGCAGAGCCCCCCACGCGGCGGAGCCGCTAATTGATGCAGCCGGGAAGGGGCGGGATTGGGGAAAGAACAGCCGCTCCACCCACACCAGCCCAGCGTTAGCCGCAACCCCAAGCACCCCCGCCCAACAAGCCCCCGCCACCATCAAATCCGCCCGCCCACCCCCCGACTGCGTCTCCAGCAAATAGACGCCGAGTCCCCCCTCACCCCCCGCCCGCAACTCCGCACTGACCACCACAATCAACCCCACAGAAGCAGCAATCCGCACCCCCGTGACCACAAACGGCCCCGCACTGGGCATCGAAACCCGCCAAAGCACCCCCACCACCCCGAACCCAAAGGACCGCAACGTCTCCTTGGCGACAGGGTCGACATCCCGCAGCCCGTACAACGTGTTGAGAAGGATGGGCCACAAGGCGGCATAACAAACGAGCGACCGCTCCACCCGATCGGGCTCGACAAAAACAAGAATCGCAAGCGGAATCAGAGCAACGGACGGAATGGGCCGAGCCAACTCGACAACGGCAAGGGCGGCGGTGTCGAGCCGAGGCAGCGACCCGAGCAACAGCCCCGCGGGCACGGCGAAGAGAACAGCGAGCCCAAGCCCCGAGAGCCAGGCGGAAACGGTGACCCACAAATCGCCGAGGAACCCGTCGTCGACGACCATCTCACCGGCACGGGCAAGCACAGAGGAGGCAGGCGGCAACGCTGCCGCGTCGAACACCCCACTACGAGCAACGACTTCAACAACCACAAACGCACCAAGGACTCCGAGCGCCCCGAACCCCGGGCCGAAGCCCGGACCGGAGCGCGCGAAGAGCCTCACCGCATCAGCCGCCTCAAGGCCCCGTACGCACCAGGAGTGGCTCCACGTCGATCCCCCGCTTCAGGTACCCGAACTCCCGCATCAGCGCGACGACCCGCCGCAGCCGCGCGGGGTCGAGCACGACGGGGTACCCGCCGAGGTGGAGCTGGGCCGCCTGCTCGGCGGTGATCTTCGTGTAGTCGGGGAGCGTGTCGACGACGGTCGAGCGGTTGGCGGCCTGCTTCTGGGCGCGGGCCATGGCCCGCTGGAAGGCGGCGACGGTCTTCGGGTTGTCCTCGGCGAAGGACGCCGTGGCCGCGTACCCGGCGACGGGGAATCCGGCGGTCGGCGGCTTGCCGAGGTCGGCGACGACGCGGCCGGTGCCGGACTTCTCGATCGCGCTGACGAACGGCTCGACGGCCTGCACGGCGTCGACGCTGCCGGCCTTCAGCGCGGTCTCCATGTTCGGCATGTCGATCTCGGCGAAGTTCTTGTCGTCGTCGAAGGAGGCGCCCTCCGCCTTGCCGGCCTTCTTCACAAGGAGGGCGCTGATGTTCCGCTTGGTGTTGACGCCGATCTTCTTGTCCTGAAGGTCCTTGAGGGACTTGACCGGCGAGTCCTTCTTCACGAGGACGGCGTGGGTGCGGGGTGCGGACTGGAAGGCGTCGGCGACGATCCGCAGGTCGATGGCCTTGTTCGCGTGCGCGAGGAAGTACGAGACGTAGTTGCCGAAGGAGATGTCGAGGGCGCCCGCGCGCAGCCGGCTGACGGACTCGGCGCCGCCGCTGAGGGTGGTCGTGCGGACGGTGAGCCCCTCCGCCTTGAAGAAGCCCTTGCGCATCGCCATCTCCAGGGGCGCGGTGTCGGCGACGGGCATGGTGCCGACGGTGATCCGCGTCTTCTCCGGGCCCGTGCCGTCGCCCGAGCCCCCGCCGGAGTCGCCGGAGGCGCCGCAGCCCGCGGTGGCGGCCACGAGCAGCAGGGCGAGCGGCGGCAGCGCGGCGCCGCGTAACCGTGCCCGACTCCGGGACTCGCGCGAGCCCCGCACACCCCTTGCCATGGACATCCGCCCCCGACCGCTTTCCCACCGCACCGGACCGCTTCAGGCCGCCGCGGGCCCGCTTCGGGCCGCTCGCTGACCTGAGCCGACGCGCGGATGCTAACGGCCTCGCGACCTGAGAACAATGGCCCGGAGCGGGCCGCCGCGACGCATGGAAGGATGGCCGGAAACATCGCAAAAAGTTCGCAAGTCGTAGCGAGGAGATGACCGCGTGCCCGGCACCAATCTGACCCGCGAAGAGGCGCAGCAGCGAGCGAAGCTGCTCACCGTTGACTCGTACGAGATCGATCTCGACCTCTCCGGAGCGCAGGAGGGAGGGACGTACCGGTCGCAGACCACGGTCCGTTTCGACTCCGCCGAGGCGAACGCCGAGACCTTCATCGATCTCATCGCCCCCGCCGTCCACGAGGTCGTCCTGAACGGGCACGCACTCGAGGTGGGCGCCGTGTTCCGTGACTCGCGGATCGCCCTGCGGCACCTGCAGGAGGGCGCCAACGAGCTGAAGGTCGTCGCGGACTGCGAGTACACCAACACCGGTGAGGGCCTGCACCGCTTCGTCGACCCGGTCGACGAGCAGGCCTACCTGTACACGCAGTTCGAGGTCCCGGACGCGCGCCGCGTCTTCGCGTCGTTCGAGCAGCCGGACCTGAAGGCCACGTTCCGCTTCACCGTGACGGCGCCCGAGGGCTGGACGGTGATCTCCAACTCGCCGACGCCCGAGCCCTCGGACAACGTATGGGCCTTCGCGCCTACGCCGCGCATCTCCACGTACATCACGGCCCTGATCGTCGGCCCGTACCACTCGGTGCACTCCTCGTACGAGAAGGACGGGCAGAGCGTGCCGCTCGGCATCTACTGCCGCCCGTCGCTCGCGGAGTACCTGGACTCGGACGCGATCTTCGCGGTCACCCGGCAGGGCTTCGAGTGGTTCCAGGAGAAGTTCGACTACGCCTACCCGTTCGAGAAGTACGACCAGCTCTTCGTGCCGGAGTTCAACGCGGGCGCGATGGAGAACGCGGGCGCGGTGACGATCCGCGACCAGTACGTGTTCCGCTCCAAGGTCACCGACGCCGCGTACGAGACGCGCGCGGAGACCATCCTGCACGAGTTGGCGCACATGTGGTTCGGCGACCTCGTGACGATGGAGTGGTGGAACGACCTCTGGCTGAACGAGTCGTTCGCGACCTACACGTCCATCGCCTGCCAGGCGTACGCCCCCGGCTCGCGCTGGCCGCACTCGTGGACGACGTTCGCGAACTCCATGAAGACGTGGGCGTACCGGCAGGACCAGCTGCCGTCCACGCACCCGATCATGGCGGACATCCGCGACCTGGACGACGTGCTCGTCAACTTCGACGGCATCACGTACGCCAAGGGCGCCAGCGTCCTGAAGCAGCTCGTCGCGTACGTCGGCATGGACGAGTTCTTCAGCGGCGTGCAGAAGTACTTCAAGGCGCACGCGTTCGGGAACACGCGGCTGAGCGATCTGCTCGGCGCCCTCGAGGAGACCAGCGGCCGGGACCTGAAGACCTGGTCGAAGAAGTGGCTGGAGACGGCGGGCATCAACGTGCTGCGGCCGGTGGTGGACGTGGACTCGTCCGGCACGATCACGTCGTTCGCGGTCAAGCAGGACGCCCCGGCGCTCCCGGCGGGCGCCAAGGGTGAGCCCACGCTCCGCCCGCACCGCATCGCCATCGGCTTCTACAACCTCGACGACGCGACCGGCAAGCTGGTGCGCACCGACCGCGTCGAGCTGGACGTGGACGGCGAGCTGACGGCCGTCGAGGAGCTGGTCGGCCGGGCCCGTCCCGCGGTGATCCTCCTCAACGACGACGACCTCTCGTACGCCAAGGTCCGCCTCGACACGGAGTCGCTCGCCTTCGTGACCGAGCACCTCGGCGACTTCGAGGCCTCGCTGCCGCGGGCGCTGTGCTGGGCGTCGGCGTGGGACATGACCCGCGACGCCGAACTGCCCACGCGCGACTACCTCTCCCTCGTCCTCTCGGGCATCGGCAAGGAGTCCGACATCGGCGTCGTCCAGTCGCTGCACCGTCAGGTGAAGCTGGCCCTGGACCTGTACGCCGCCCCGGCCGGCCGCGACGCCGCGCTGACGCGCTGGACCGAGGCCACCCTGGAGCACCTGCGGGCGGCCGCGCCCGGCAGCGACCACCAGCTCGCGTGGGCGCGGGCGTTCGCCGCCACGGCCCGCACGGAGTCCGACCTGGCGCTCCTCGAAGGCCTCCTCGTCGGCTCGGAGTCCATCGAAGGACTCGCCGTGGACACCGAGCTGCGCTGGGCGTTCGTGGCACGGCTCGCCGCGACCGGGCGGCTCGACGACGCGGGGATCACCGCGGAGTTCGAGCGGGACAAGACGGCCGCGGGTGAGCGGCACGCCGCCGCCGCGCGCGCCGCCCGCCCGACCGCCGCCGCCAAGGCGGAGGCCTGGGCGTCGGTCGTCGAGTCCGACAAGCTGCCCAACGCCGTGCAGGAAGCGGTGATCTCCGGCTTCGTCCAGACCGACCAGCGCGAGTTGCTGGCCGCGTACACGGCGAAGTACTTCGACGCCGTCAAGGCCGTCTGGGACTCCCGCTCCCACGAGATGGCCCAGCAGGTCGCGGTCGGCCTGTACCCCTCGCTCCAGGTGTCCCAGGACACCCTGGACGCGACGGACGCGTGGCTGAAGTCGGCGGAGCCCACTGCGGCGTTGCGCCGCCTCATCACGGAGTCGCGTGCCGGTGTCGAGCGGGCCCTGCGGGCCCAGGCCGCCGACGCGTAGTCCGTTGTGTACGGGGGTGGGGTGCCCGGCGCGTGCTGGGCACCCCACCACCCCCGCCGCTCCGCGGCGAAAGAATTTCCCACCCGCCCACCCGTTTCCAGTCGCTCGCAGGGTGGGCGTCTCCTGTGGGGGGCAATCAACGTCGGCGGCTGCGGCTGCGTAGACACAAGGCAGGGCCGCCGAGGGTTCCGCCCCCGCTGAGGGCACACCCAACGTCCTGCCCCGTCCCCGCTGTGGGCAGGCGTTCCGCACGGCGAGTGGGGCATCCCCTGCTCGAGCGGAGCCGAGAGCTTGGGGAAGGGTGGGCACAGCCCACGACTACGGGGCCTTCATGCGTGGGGAGCGTCCGACGCCCCAGGCCTCCGGCCAGGTCAAGCCGCCGCCGCCCGCAGGGCATCCAGGACGTGGGACACCGCCGGCGCCCCCTCCGCCCCCTGGCGGACCGCTGCGACCACTTGGCGGCTCGGCCTGTCGGCGGACAGTTCGCGCATGGCGACGCCCCCGCCCCGGCCGGAGGCCATGCGGGGGACGAGAGCGACCCCCATCCCCGCCCCCACCATCGCCAGAATCGCCTCCCACCCGGCAGCACTGTGCGCCTGCTCGGGCACGAACCCGGCCGCCTCGCACGCGGCCAGCGTGATCTCCGACCAGGGGCCGGACCCTCCGAAGATCCACGGCTCCCCCGCGAGATCGGCGAGACGCAAGTCCTCCGCCCGCGCCAGCGCATGGTCGGCGGGCAGCGCGACATCCAGCGGATCGGCGAGCAACGACACCCGGGTGAACCGCCGGTCCCGCCCCGTGGGCGCCTGCGCCGCGAGGGACAACGCGAGATCGACTTCCCCCGCGGCCAGCAACTCGTACGCCTCCGCCGCCTCCACCTCCCGCACCCGCACGGACACCCCCGGCCAAGCCCCCCGCAGGGCCCGCACCGCGGGCACCACGAGCGCCGGCACTGCGGTGGAGAACGCCCCCACCCGCACCTCCCCGGCCACCCCGTTGGCGTACGCCGCCAACTCCGCGTCGGCCCGCTCCAGTTGGGCGAACACGGCGTCGGCGTGCACCAGCAGCAGCCGCGCCGCCCCGGTGAGCCGCACCCGCCGTCCGTGCGCCTCGAGGAGCGGCACGCCCACCTGCTTGGCGAGGTTGGACAGTTGCTGCGAGACGGCCGAGGGGGTCATCAGGAGCGTCCGCGCCGTCGCGGTGACGGTCCCGCGCTCGTTCAGGGTGCGCAGGATCTGCAGCTTCTTGATGTCCCACTCGGTCATGACGTCAACGTACCCGCGCACCGTCCGCTACTTCCTGCCCGCCGACGACCCCAGCACCACGCCGCCGAGGATCAGCCCCATGCACATCACCTGCAGCCACCCCATGCCCTCGCCGAGCACAGCGAAGGACAGCAGCGCCACGCACACCGGCTGGAGGTAGTAGACGACGCCCGCGCGGGCCGCCCCGATGGCGGCGATCGCCTTGTTCCAGGCGAAGAAGGCGACGGCGGAGGAGATCACGCCCACGTACAGGAGCGGGGACACCGTCGCGGCCGTCGGCTCGAAGCCGCCCTGGACGGCGAGGCTGACCAGGAACACCGGGAGCAGCATCAGCGCGCCCAGGACGAACGTGGTGAAGAGGAAGGGCAGCCCGGAGATCTCCGCGGGCCTGCGCCGCAGCAGCGCGCTGTACGAGCCGAAGGCGACCGCCCCGCCGATCACCCACAGGTCGCCCACCGCGAGGTCCATGGCGAGCGAGCCGCCACTGACCAGGAGCAGTACGCCGACGCAGGCGACGAGCATCCCCGTCACCCGGCGCGCCCCGAGCCGCGCGCCGCCGAGGCGTTCGTACACCGCCATCAGGACGGGCGACGCGGCCATGATCATGCCCATGTTGCCCGCGGTGGTGGTCACTCCGGCCTGGTTCACCAGGGTGTTGTAGACGGTGACGCCGAGGAGGGAGGCGGCGAGGAGGAAGCCCAAGTGCTGGCGCAGCAGGGCCCGTTGGCGCCAGGTCTGGCGTACCGCGAAGGGGGCGACGGCCGCGATGGCGATGATCCAGCGCCAGAACGCGTGCTGGATCGGCGGGACGCTGTCGGCCAGGGCCCGGGAGGTGACGAAGCTTCCCGACCAGACGACGGTGGCGAGCGCGGCGAGCGCGAGCCCGACACCGAGCCCCGCCCCCGTCCCGCCGGAGCCGGTGCGCCCGCCCTCCGTACCGCTCCGTGCGCCGACGCTGTCGCTGTCGCTCCGGTCCAGGACGCTCACCACTGGTATCCCTTGCCAATCTCCCCGGTGTCCGGGGGTCCGGTGATCTTGTCTTGATCGTGTGCCGGACTACCGTCGCACCTCCGCAATCTCCAGGTCCATCGAAACTTTACGATCGTTCTTTGAAGCTGAACTGAACGATCCGACAGCCACCTTCGACTTCGACTGCCTCGGCCGCAGCTGCGCGAACACCGTCGCCCCGAACGCGATCGCCATCCCCGCCACCTGCACCGCCGTCAGCGACTGACCCAGCGCCGCCCAGCCGATGACCGCCGCCGTCAACGGCGAGAGCGGGCCGAGCAGGCTGGCCTGGGTCGCGCTGAGGTGGCCGATGCCGCGGAACCACAGCCAGTACGCGACGGCCGTCCCGGCGAGGGAGAGGTAGACGTAGCCCGCGATGTTCCGCCCGTCGAGCGCGGGCGGCGCGCCCTCGACCAGGAACGCGACGGGCGCGATCAGCAGGCCGCCGGCGGTGAGCTGCCAGGCCGTGAGCGCCAGCGGACCCACCCCGTCGGGACGGCCCCAGCGCTTGGTCAGCACCGTGCCCGTGGACATGGACGCCGTGGACCCCACGGCCGCGAGCACGCCGACCGCGTCGAGCGCCCCGGCCGCCTTGAGGACGACCAGACTGACGCCGAGGGCCGCGGCGGCGCCGGTGAGCAGAGTGCGCGGGCTCGGGCGGTCGGCGAGGAGCAGCGCCGCGAGTCCGGCGACGAAGAGCGGGCCGACCGAGCCGACGACCGCGGCCATGCCGCCGGGGAGGCGGTAGGCGGACAGGAAGAGCAGCGGGAAGAAGGCGCCGATGTTGAGCGCCCCGAGGACCACCGACTTCCACCACCACTCCCCCCTCGGCAGCCGTCTCGCGAGCACGAGCAGCAGCAGGCCGGCGGGCAGGGCCCGCATCAGGCCCGTGAACAGGGGCCGGTCGGCGGGCAGGAACTCGGTCGTGACGGCGTAGGTGGAGCCCCAGGTCAGGGGGGCGTAGGCGGTGAGCAGGATCGCGGTGGAGCGCTTCATGACGTACATCCCCCAGGAGGTCACAAGGAAGCCGAGCCGTAAGTAGCTGGGCCGTAAGTAGCCGAGTGGTAAGTAGCTTAGCTCTAAGCTACTTACTGTCAACCCACTTACTTGCGAGCATCCGATGCCCGCTGAATAATCCCCCCATGAACACCACCACCCCCGACTCCGACGCCGTCGACGCGATCATCGAGCAGTGGGCCGCGGTCCGGCCCGAACTGGAGACCATGCCCATGGAGGTCTTCGGCCGTGTCTTCCGCGTCTCGCAGGCCGTGGGCGACCGCGTCGAGCAGGCGCACCGCCAAGTGGGCACCTCGCGCGGGGAGTTCGACGTGCTCGCGACGCTGCGGCGCTCCGGGGAGCCGTACACGCTCTCGCCGCGGCGGCTGTCCTCGACGCTGATGCTGACGTCGGGCGGCATGACCGGGCGGCTCGACAAGCTGGAGCGGGCCGGGCTGCTGCGCCGCTCCCCCGACCCGCACGACCGGCGCGGTCTTCAGGTGACGCTGACGGAGAAGGGCCTGGAGCTGGTCGACCGGGCGGTCGTGGCGGGCCTGGAGGCGCAGCGCGCGGCGCTCACGGCCGCCGGTCTCGACGAGGCGGAGACGGAGCAGCTCTCCGCCCTGCTGCGCAAGCTGCTCGCCGGCGCGCAGCCGGGCGCGGGGGACGGCTCATGACGGCGTGAAAGCGCCGAGGGCACTCCTCGGCCGCGTACGCGGTACACGCAGTTCCACGTGTGCGTACGCGACCGGGGAGCGCCCTCGGCGGAAGAGTGGTGAGGAGAGAGCGGGTGACCGGCGGACCAGTGACCCGCGCCGTCAGACCTGCTTCTGCTGCTTGCGGGACTTGTCGCCGACCATCACGAGGCCCGCGATGACCAGGAACAGCACGATGGGTGCGACGACGTACAGGCCGAGTGTCTCGACCACGCTCAGGCCGGGGCCCGGGTCGTCGCCGTCGTCGCGGGTGAGCGCGAGCGCGGGGGACGTCATGAGCAGCATCATCAGCGTCGTACCGGAAGCCAGGGCACCGGCGCGCAGGGCGTTCTTCTTGTCCACGGTGCCAACGTAGCGAACCGCTCCGCGGGCCGCGCGCCCGGGGTGCCGTACGGGGCGCCTCATCGCGTGCGCGGCGGGTGCGGCCGCAGCGCCTCGAACACGTCCAGGAGGGCGTGCAGGCGGGGTGCGGCGACGAGGTCCTCCAGGGTGACGGGGCGTCCGGCGGCGTCGGCGACGGGCAGTCGCCAGTTCGGGTACTGGTCCCAGGTGCCGGGCAGGTTCTGCGGGCGGCGGTCGCCGACGGTGTCGGGCAGCCAGACGCCGACCATGCGGGCCGGGGTGGCGAGCAGGAACCGGTGCACGGCGCGCACCTCGTCCTCCTCGCGCCCCGCGCCGCCGGGCAGCAGGCCGAGCCGGGAGATCAGGGCGAGCCATTCGCGTACGTCGGCGGCGGCCTCGGCGCGTTCGGCGGCGAGCGGGCGGGTGAGCAGGCCCAGGTCGTGGCGGAGCCGGACGTGCGCGCCGGTCACGCGGGCGGCGGTGGACGGCAGGTCGTGGGTGGTGGCGGTGGCGAGGCAGTCGGCGCGCCAGCGCTCGGGCGGCAGCGGAAGGCCGTCGCCGTCCCAGTCGCGCTCGAACCACAGCACGGACGTGCCGAGCACCCCGCGCTCGCGCAGCGCCTCGCGGACGCCCGGTTCGACGGTGCCCAGGTCCTCGCCGATGACGAGGGCGCCCGCGCGGTGCGCCTCCAGGACGAGCACGGCGAGCATGGCCTCGGCGTCGTAACGTACGTACGTTCCGTCCACAGGGGTACGTCCCGTCGGCACCCACCAGAGGCGGAAGAGCCCCATGACGTGGTCGACGCGGACGGCGCCCGCGTGCCGCAGCGTCGCGCGCAGCAGGGCGCGGAACGGGGCGTAGCCGGACTCGGCGAGCCGGTCGGGGCGCCACGGTGGCAGGCCCCAGTCCTGGCCGTGGGCGTTGAAGGCGTCCGGGGGCGCACCAGTGGACATGCCGGCGGCGAAGTGGCGCCGCTGCGCCCAGGCGTCGGCGCCGTCCGGGTGGACGCCGACGGCCAGGTCGTGGATGAGGCCGACGGGCATCCCCGCGTCGCGTGCGGCCCGCTGGGCGGCGGCGAGTTGCTCGTCGGTGAGCCAGGCAAGGCGTTCGTGGAAGTCGACGCGGTCCATCAACTCGTTGCGGGCGCGGGCGCTTTCGGGGGACGCGGGGTCCTGGAGGGGTCTTGGCCAGGCGTGCCAGTCGGGTCCGTAGCGCTCGGCGAGCGCGTACCAGGTGGCGTGGTCCTCCAGGGCCTCGCCGTGCTCGGCGAGGAAGTCGCTGTACGCGGCGCAGCGGCCCGGCCCGAGCGGGACATCGCGGATCAGCTCCAGGGCGGCCGACTTGAGCTCCCACACGGCGTCCCGGTCGATGAGCGCGCCCTCGCGCAGGACGGCCGCGCGCAGCTCCGCGGCCCGCTCCAGACACTCGCCCGCACGCTCGCGTGCCTCGCCCCCGAGGTGGGCGAACTCCGGGACGGCCTCGACGCGCAGGTGCACGGGGTCCGGGAAGCGGCGGGAGGAGGGGCGGTACGGGGACGGGTCGCCCGCGCCGCCGGGTGGCGTGGGCACCGCGGCGTGCAGCGGATTCACCTGGACGAACCCGGCCCCCAGCGCCCGCCCCGACCACGACGCCAGCTCCGCGAGGTCACCGAGGTCGCCCATGCCCCAGGAGTGACGGCTGAGGAGGGAGTAGAGCTGGACGAGGAAGCCGTAGGCGCGCGGTGGTGGGGCGGGGGCGCGGCGCGGGGCGACGACGAGGTGGGCTTCGGCGGTGGTGCCGTCGGGGGTGGTGGCTCGGAGGCGATGGATGCCCAGGGGGAGGGCGGTCGACGGGGCCGGGGTTTCCGCGGCGCCCGTGAAGTCCCCGAGGTCGATGAGCGGCCCCTCGTCCTCGGTCTCCACGGTGAGGCGGGTGCCCGGAGGAAGGGAGGTGAGGGCTTCGGGGGTTTCTGGGGGCGTGGGCTCCGCTCCGTCGCGTGCCGGGCCTTCGGGTGATGCGTCCGTGTCCGTGTCCGTCCACAGGACCACCGTGGGTGGCAACAGCCGCTCCCGTAACGCCCGTTCGCGTGCCGCCACCGCGTCCCGTACCGCCTCGGGCGTGCTCGCGTCGACGTCGAGCGCGGCGAGGGCCGCGACGACGGCGGCCTCCGAGGCCTGGACCGTGCGGTCCGGGGACGGGGAGTAGGAGGTGGCCACGCCGTGCAGGGCGGCCAGCCGGGCAAGGGTCATCTAGACCCCCATGGGGTCCAGGCCCGAGGCGGTTCCCGTCGAGGTCGGCTCGCTGGTCAGCGGGGCGGCGTCCGTGAGGGGCGGTTCGCTGGTGAGGGGGGCCGCGTCGGCGAGCGGGGGTTCGCTGGTGAGGGGCGGCTCCAGGCAGCCGCAGGAGCAGGAGCCGTCGAGGCCGGAGTCGGGGTGGGAGACCTGTTTGGACAGGGCGGAGAGGAGGAGGTTCGCGGAGGCGGGCATGGGGGCTCCTTCGGTCGCGGAGGTCGGTTCCGAAGCCCTACCCACTGCGGTGGGGCGCATCCGTATACGGCCGGGGAACGTGGTGCTGGTCACAGTCGGGCCCTGCCGGGGGCCTCCCCAACCCCGCCCCTTCCCGAAACCAAGGGGCTCCGCCCCCTGGACCCCCGATCGGCCTGAACGGCCTCGTCCTCAATCGCCGGACGGGCTGAAACAACCAACCCAGCCGCACCCGGCAAGGTAAAGCCCGTCCGGCGCTTGAGGACGAGGCGCGGAGCGCCGACAGGGGGAGAGGGCGAAGCCCCAGAAGGGGAGCCGGGGTCCGGGGGCGGAGCCCCCGTGGCCCGAGCACAAGGCCCAGGGGCCAGACAAAAGCCCGGATCGCTAGGCAGAGATGCCGTCGATCCGGGCCATCGCGTCATCCGCGCCGAACGGCTGCAAGTACGGCAGCCAGCGCGGATCCCTATGCCCGGTGCCGATGATGCGCCAGGCGAGGCCGGAGGGCGGGGCGGGTTTGTGGCGCAGGCGCCAGCCGAGCTCCATGAGGTGGCGGTCGGCCTTGACGTGGTTGCAGCGGCGGCACGAGGCCACCACGTTGTCCCAGGCGTGCTGACCGCCGCGACTGCGCGGAATGACGTGGTCGACGCTGGTTGCGGCGGCGCCGCAGTACATGCACCGGCCGCCGTCGCGGGCGAAGAGGGCACGGCGGGTCAGTGGAACGGGCCCCCGGTAGGGGACCCGCACGAAGCGCTTGAGCCGGACCACGCTGGGTGCGGGGATGGTGCAGCTCGCACTGTGCATGAAGGCGCCGGACTCCTCGAGGCAGAGTGCCTTGTTCTCCAGGACGAGGACGAGCGCGCGGCGGAGCGGTACGACACCGAGGGGCTCGTACGACGCGTTGAGGACCAGGACATGCGGCACGGATGCCTCCTATTACGCCGGCGGCGCGTGGCTCGCGCCGGGACGATCTGTAGCCAGTCTCCCCTCATGCCTGGTCGTAGCGCCACCATCAGCCGGTAACGGCCCTGAAGTGTTTTCGACCACACCTCGGGTGGTGGCACGTTTCCACGCCGCCGCCGCCCGCTCCGGGCCTGGTGAGCACCGTCTCTCCTTCGAACATGACAACGATCCACACACGGTGCCCCGTTAGTCTGGTTGGTCTGCCCGGTGCATCTCCTGGGCAGGCCGCTATGCCTGGAGGTACCAGCCGTGTTCCTGTCCGTCCTGTCGGCAACCGGAACGGACCCGGACCCAACACCGTCGCCGACGCGCAAACCGGTGACCCTCGACGACGCCCAGGAGAGCGCCACCAACGCGGCGAGCTGGGTGGAGGAGAACTGGTCGACCTGGCTCGCCATCGGCCTGCGGATCCTGCTGATCGTCGTGATCGCGATGGTCCTGCGGGTGCTCGTGCGGCGCGCCATCACCAAGCTGATAGAGCGCATGAACCGCACGGCATCGGCCGTGGACGGCACCGCGCTCGGCGGGCTCCTGGTCAATGTGGAACGGCGGCGGCAGCGCTCGCAGGCCATCGGGTCGGTGCTGCGGTCGGTGGCGTCGTTCCTGATCCTCGGCACGGCCGCGCTGATGATCCTCGGCACGTTCGAGATCAATCTGGCGCCGCTGCTCGCCTCGGCGGGTGTCGCGGGTGTCGCGATCGGTTTCGGCGCCCGCAACCTCGTCACGGACTTCCTCTCCGGCGTCTTCATGATCCTCGAGGATCAGTACGGGGTCGGGGACTCCATCGACGCCGGCGTCGCCTCCGGCGAGGTCATCGAGGTGGGGCTGCGTGTCACCAAGCTGCGCGGCGACGACGGCGAGATCTGGTACGTACGCAACGGCGAGGTCAAGCGCATCGGCAACCTCTCCCAGGGCTGGTCGACGGCCGGCGTCGACGTGACGGTGCGCCCGGACGAGGACCTGGACAAGGTCAAGCGGGTCCTCGGCGAGGTGGGCGAGCGGCTCGGCAAGGACGAGCCGTGGAACGAGCGGCTGTGGGGCCCGGTCGAGGTGCTCGGCCTGGACAGCGTGCTGATCGACCAGATGGTGGTGCGGGTATCCGCCAAGACCATGCCGGGCAAGTCCCTCGGCGTGGAGCGGGAGCTGCGCTGGCGCATCAAGCGTGCCTTCGACGCGGAGGGCATCCGCCTGGTGGGCGGCCTGCCCATGCAGCAGGACGGCGGCGTGACCCCGGCCGCGGACCCGACGGCGGGCATGGCAGCCCCGTCGGCGTACGCCTCGTCGACGTCCCCGCAGTCCCTGGCGGCGTCACCGATAGCCCCGCCGCCGAACCTTTCGAAGTAGGTCCACGGGAAAGCCCCGCACGACAGCGCCCCCGCAGGTAACGCTTTGGTTGCCGCGGGGGCGTTCTCTCTTGACGGTCCCTTCACGGCGTCCTACGTTCCTCGCATCCAATAGGAAGCCTTCCTAACAGTGACATGGGGGAGGCGGGTCGCCGAAGGGCAGGTGTCGTCAGCGATGGCTGGAACCACCCCATCCAACGGGTCTCCCGGCGTGCCGGGCACCCCCCGCGTGCTCCGCGCCATGAACGACCGCGCCGCGCTCGACCTGCTCGCCGCCCACGGCCCGCTCACCCGCACCCGCATCGGCGAGCTGACCGGCCTGTCCAAGCCCACCACCTCGCAGCTCCTGAGCCGCCTGGAGTCGGCGGGACTCGTACGCACCACGGGCCGGCAGAGCGGACGCCCGGGTCCGAACGCCGTCCTGTACGAGATCGACCCCGCCGTCGGCCACGTCGCCGCCCTGTCCGCCGACCCCACCGGCATCACCGCCCTGGTCGCCGACATCACCGGACGCGAGGTGGGCAGGCGGCGCATCGAGGCCTACCCCGAGAAACCAGTCGCCGAGGACGTACGCCACCGCACCGCGCAGCTCGTCGTGGAGGCCGTGGACGGCGCGCTCGCGCAGGCCGGGCTCGGCCACGACGACCTGCGCGCCACCGTCATCGGCACGCCCGGCGCCATCGACCCGCACGACGGCCGGCTCCGCTACGCCCCGCACCTGCCCGGCTGGCACTCCCGCACCCTGCGCGCCGAGCTCGCCGAGGTCCTCGGCACGCCGGTGACCATCGAGAACGACGTGAACCTCGCCGCCATCGCCGAGCAGTACGAGGGCGCGGCCCAGGACCACGACGACTTCGTGCTCGCCTGGCTGGACGAGGGCGTGGGCGCCGCGATCGTGCTCGGGGGCGTGCTCCTGCGGGGCGCGACCGGCGGTGCGGGCGAGATCGGCTACATGCCGGTGCCGGGCGCCCCGTTGCTGCGCGGCCCCGAGGGGACGCCCGGCTCGTACCGGGGCGGCTTCGAGAGCCTGGTCTCCGGCGCCGTGGTCCGCGAGCGCGCGGGCGGCAAGCTGCTCCCCGACGCGCTCGCCGACACCGTCGTGCGCGACGAGCTGGCCCGCCACATCGCGACCGGCCTCGCCGCGGTCGTCGCGGTCGTCGACCCCGAACTCGTCGTCCTGTCCGGCCAGGTGGCCCAGGCGGGCGGCGAGGAGCTGCGCCTGCGCGTCACGGAGGAGATGACGGGCCTCGCCCTGCCGCGCCCGCTCCTGCGCATCAGCGAGCTGGACGGCGACCCGATCCTCACCGGCGCCCTGCGCACCGCCCTCGACCAGGCCCGCGACACCGTCTTCGACACCGCCTGAGCACTCGGCACATCACGCTCCGCCCGCGCCCCCTCCCGAAAAATCCCGACTTCCCCAAAGTCCCCGACTCCCCAACACCGCCTCCCGCAAAGGACGTCCGCCATGCCGCGATGGCGCATACGCAACGGCGTGCCCGCCGCCCTGACCGCGGCCGGACTGCTCTTGGCCGGCTGTGCCAACCCGAGCACCGGCAGCGCCGACGACGATCCGACCAAGCCCGTGACGCTGAAGTTCTGGCACGGCTGGTCGGCCCCCGGTGAAGTCAAGGCGATCAACGCGAGCATCGAACGGTTCGAGAAGCTGCACCCGAACATCGATGTGAAGGCGACCGGGAACGTCACCGACGAGACCATCAACCAGGCCCTGCGGGCGGGCGGCGGCGAGGCCCCCGACGTCGTGTCGTCGTTCACGACGAACAACGTCGGCCAGTACTGCGACTCCGGCATGTGGGTCGACCTCGACCCCTTCATGAAGAAGACCGGCCTCGACAAGAAGAAGACGTTCCCCAAGACCCTCCTCGACTACACGAGTTACAAGGGCACCCAGTGCGCGCTGCCGTTCCTCGCGGACGCGTTCGGCATGTACTACAACAAGGACGCCTTCAAGGAGGCGGGCATCGAGCGCCCGCCGCGCACCATGTCGGAGCTCAAGGAAGTCGCGGCGAAGCTGACCGTGCGCAGCGGCAAGGACTCGTACAAGCGCGTCGGTTTCATGCCGAACTTCCGGCTCTACCAGAACGCCCCCGACCGGCTCTTCGCGCAGTGGGGCCCCCAGTACTTCGACGCCGACGGCAAGTCGAACCTCGCCGACGAGCCCAAGACGTACGACTTCTTCAAGACCACCAATGAACTGATCGAGGCGCAGGGCGGCTTCGACGACCTGGAGAAGTTCCGGGCCACCTTCGGCGAGGAGATGTCCAGCCAGAACGGCTTCCTCACCGGGAAGCTGGGGATGCACCTCGACGGCGAGTGGCGCGGGCTGATGCTGGACGAGAAGAAGGCGAAGTTCGACTGGGGCGTGGCGCCCCTGCCGGTGCCGGACGACCAGGCCGACAGCTACGGCCGCGGCTTCATCACCGGCACCGTCCTCGGCATCGCGCACAGCAGCAAGAAGCAGAACGCCGCCTGGGAGCTGGTCAGGTTCCTGACGGCGAACACCAACCAGGTCGTGGACCTCGCCAACGACATCCACAACGTGCCGTCCACCTTCGCGGCCCTCAAGTCGCCCCGCCTGGACGCCGACCGCCGCTTCCGCACCTTCTTCAAGATCCTGGAGAACGAGCACAGCCAGGCGCTCCCGCAGTCCACCAACGGTGGCTCGTACATCGTCTCGCTCGCCGACCTCGCGTACTCCGTCGAAGCAGGCGGCAAGAAGAACCTGCGCGAGGGGCTCAAGAAGCTCGACGACCAGATCGACGCCGACAACCTCCAGGCAGAGAACTGAGGAGCGCCCCGCCATGGCCCTGACACTCTCCCGCCCCGCGCGCCGCAGACTGCGCGTGCTCGGCTTCCTCTCCCCCTGGCTGATCGGCTTCAGCGTCTTCTTCCTCTATCCGCTGATCGCCACCGTCTACTTCTCGTTCATGCACTACAACCAGATCAAGGAGCCCACGTTCGTGGGCCTGAAGAACTGGCGGTACGTGTTCGAGCAGATGCCGCTGTTCGGCCCGGCGCTGTGGAACACGCTGTGGCTTGTCGTGGTGATGGTGGCGCTGCGGGTGATCTTCGGGCTCTCGCTCGGGCTGCTCATCACGAAGATCAAGACGGGCGTCGGGTTCTTCCGCACCGCCTTCTACATCCCCTATCTGGCCCCGCCGGTGGCGGCGACGGTCGCCTTCGTCTTCCTCCTCAATCCGGGCTCGGGGCCGGTCAACGAGATCCTCTCCAAGATCGGGATCACGGCGCCCACCTGGTTCAACGATCCGACGTGGTCGAAACCCTCGCTGGTGATGCTCTCCCTGTGGGGCATCGGCGACCTGATGGTGATCTTCATGGCCGCGCTGCTCGACGTACCGAAGGAGCAGTACGAGGCGGCCGAGATCGACGGCGCGGGCGCCTGGTCGAAGTTCCGCTACGTCACCTGGCCCTCGATCACGCCGATCGTGATGTTCGCCGTGGTCACGGGTGTCGTACAGACCATGCAGTACTACACGCAGGCCCTGGTCGCGGGGAAGATCGCCTCCGGCGTCTCCATCGGGCCCGGCTCGGTGATCCAGCCCGGCTATCCGGACCACTCGACCCTCACGGTCCCCCAGCTCGTCTACCAGATGGGCTTCCAGAACTTCAACACCGGTGCGGCGTGCGTGCTTTCGCTCGTGCTCTTCGCCATCGCCATGGCCGTGACGATGCTGCTGATGCGCAAGCGCTCCGGCCTGCTCGCGGCGGAGGACTGATCTGCGATGACTTCCACGACACTCAGCGCGCCGTCCACGGCGTCCACCGCCACCACCGCCAAGCCGCGCGGCCCCGAGGCGGCCCGCGCCCGCCGCAAGCGCATCCTGCACTGGATAGCCGTGCACAGCGTCGCCATAGCGGTGGCCCTGCTCTTCATCCTGCCCTTCGTGTTCGTCTTCCTGACGTCCGTGATGAGCGACTCGCAGGCGATGAGCGGCGATCTGTGGCCGTCGTCCTGGCACTGGGAGAACTACAAGGCCGTCTTCGAGACGGACGGCTTCCTCACCTGGTGGCGCAACTCCCTGATGTACGCGGGTCTCGGCACCCTGTTCACGGTGTGCTCGGCGATCCCCGTGGCGTACGCGCTCGCCAAGTTCCGCTTCCGGGGCCGCCGCACGGCGATGCTGCTCGTCATCTCGACGATGATGCTGCCGCCGCAGGTCATCGTGATCCCCATGTACCTGGTGTGGGCGCAGCAGTTCCATCTGTCGGGCACGCTGTGGCCGCTGATCATCCCGATGGCGTTCGGCGACGCGTACTCGATCTTCCTCCTTCGTCAGTTCCTCCTGACGATCCCGAAGGAGTACATCGAGTCGGCGCGCGTGGACGGCTGCGGCGAGGTCAGGACCCTGCTCAAGATCATCGTGCCGATGGCCAAGCCGGGCATCGCGGCGATCGCGCTGTTCCAGTTCTTCTACTGCTGGAACGACTACTTCGGCCCGCAGATCTACGCGGCGCAGGACCCGGGCTCCTGGACCCTCAGCTACGGCCTGGAGTCCTTCAAGAGCGCCCACATGGTGAACTGGAACATGACCATGGCGGCGACGCTGCTGGTCATGGCTCCGGTCATCGTCGTCTTCTTCTTCGCACAAAAGGCCTTCGTGGAAGGCGTCACCCTCACCGGAGTAAAGGGCTGATTCAGCAAATGAAGCTCGCAGTGGTCGGCGGAGGCTCGACCTACACACCCGAACTCATCGACGGATTCGCGCGGTTGAGGGACACCCTGCCGATCGAGGAACTCGTCCTCGTCGACCCGGCGGCCGACCGCCTGGAGCTGGTCGGCGGCCTCGCCCGGCGCATCTTCGCCAAGCAGGGCCACCCGGGCCGCATCGTCACCACGTCCGACGTGGACGCGGGTGTAGCCGACGCCGACGCGGTGCTGTTGCAACTGCGCGTGGGCGGCCAGGCGGCACGGCAGCAGGACGAGACGTGGCCGCTGGAGTGCGGCTGCGTCGGCCAGGAGACGACCGGCGCGGGCGGCCTCGCCAAGGCGCTTCGCACGGTGCCCGTCGTCCTCGACATCGCCGAGCGCGTCCGCCGCACCAACCCCGACGCCTGGATCATCGACTTCACCAACCCCGTCGGCATCGTCACCCGCGCCCTGCTGCAGGCCGGGCACAAGGCCGTCGGTCTGTGCAACGTCGCCATCGGCTTCCAGCGGAAGTTCGCCGCGCACCTGGGCGTCGACCCTTCGCAGGTGCACCTGGACCACGTCGGCCTCAACCACCTCACGTGGGAGCTGGGCGCGCGCCTCGGCGGCCCCGACGGCGAGAACGTCCTGCCCAAGCTCCTTGCCGAGCACGGCGACGCCATCGCCGAGGACCTGCACATGCCGCAGGCGATCGTCGACCGCCTCGGCGTGGTCCCCTCCTACTACCTGCGCTACTACTACCAGCACGACGCCGTCGTACGGGAGCTGCGCACCAAGCCGTCCCGCGCGGCCGAAGTGGCCGCGATGGAAGAGCAGTTGCTGAAGATGTACGGCGACCCGGCCCTCGACGAGAAGCCGGAACTGCTCGCGAAGCGGGGCGGCGCGTTCTACTCGGAGGCGGCGGTGGACCTGGCAGCGTCGCTGCTGGGCGGCGGAGGCAGCCCGTACCAAGTGGTGAACACCCACAACAACGGCACCCTCCCCTTCCTCCCGGACGACGCGGTCATCGAGGTGCAGGCGACTGTGGACTCCTCGGGCGCAACTCCCCTGACCGTCCCATCCCTTGACCCGCTGTTCTCCGGACTGATCGCGAACGTGACGGCGTACGAGGATCTGGCGCTGCACGCCGCGCTGCACGGCGGCCGCGACCGCGTCTTCAAGGCGCTGCTCGCGCACCCGCTGGTGGGTCAGTACGAGTACGCGGAGAAGCTCACGGACGATCTCGTCGCACACAACCGGGAGCACCTCGCGTGGGCCTGAGCACACCGCACGGCGCGGGCCCTTCGGCGTCCACGTCACTGCTCGCCATCGACGCGGGCAACAGCAAGACCGACGTCGCGGTGGTCGCGGCCGACGGACGGGTCGTCGGCACGGCACGCGGCGGCGGGTTCCGGCCACCGCAGGTCGGCGTGGAACCGGCGGTGGACGTGCTCGCCGAGGCGGTGGGCCGGGCGCTCGGCGAGGCGGGACTCACCACGGTCAGCCATGTCTCGGCGTGCCTGGCCAACGCCGATCTCCCCGTGGAGGAACGGGAGTTGGCGGCTGCGGTACGCCGTCGTGGCTGGAGCGGCAGCGTCGACGTACGCAACGACACCTTCGCGATCCTGCGGGCGGGCCTGGTCGAGGACGCCGAGCCGCGCGGGGTCGCGGTGGTGTGCGGCGCAGGCATCAACTGCGTCGGCATGCTGCCCGACGGCCGCACGGCCCGCTTCCCGGCGATCGGCAAGATCTCCGGGGACTGGGGCGGGGGCGGGGGCCTTGCGCAGGAGGCACTGTGGCACGGGGCTCGGGCGGAGGACGGCCGCGGCGGCCCCACGGCCCTCATGACCGCCCTCCCCGCCCACTTCGGCCTCCCCTCCATGTACGCCCTCATCGAGGCGCTGCACCTGGGCCACATCGAGCCCGCCCGCCAACACGAGCTGACCCCCGTCCTGTTCGCCACCGCCGCCGAGGGCGATCCGATCGCGTGTCTCCTGGTGGACCGCATGGCCGAGGAGGTCGTCGCCATGTCGACGGTCGCCCTCGCCCGCCTCGACCTCCTGGAGGAGGCCGCGCCCGTCCTCCTCGGCGGCAGCGTCCTGGCGGCCCGGCACCCCCGCCTGGACGACGGCGTCCGCGCGCGCCTCGCCGAGCGGGCGCCCAAGGCGGTCCCCCGCGTGGTGACGGAACGGCCCGTGCTGGGGGCGGCGTTGCTGGGCCTGGACGAGCTGGGTGCCCCGGCGGCGGCGCACGCCCGGGTACGCGCGCATTACGCGCCCGAAGGGACCAGCACCTGACTGCTGGGGCTCCGCCCCTCTCCCCCGTTGTCGGCGCTCCGCGCCTCGTCCTCAAACGCCGGACGGGCTGAATACTTCGCCGGTGCGGCAAGGTTTCAGCCCGTCCGGCGTTTGAGGACGAGGCCGTTCAGGCCGACAGCGGGGTCCACCCCCACCCCCGGAACCGAACACACCCCCGCCGCGTGTTCAAAGGTGCCCACCGACCATGATTCCGCACAAGATCAGGTCAAGGCATGTGCGGATGTCCGCCCCGGCGGCGATACTTGCGCCCGTGCACGGCAACAGGCCACCAGCCGAGCACGACTTCCGTCGCCGCCTCGGCACGGGAGGAAGGCCCGTCCGAAGACCAAGGGGGAGGTCGAGGTCAGGTGACACACCCACCACAGGCACCACCGCACGCACCCACGCCGACCCAACCGCCACTGCCGGCCCAGGCAGCGGCGACGGGCCCGGCGGGAGCACAGCACCAGGCGCCCACGCCGGAAAGAAGCACGGCGTGGGCCGAAGGCGTGGCCCGCCTGCGCGCCGCGGCGACCACCGAGCCGGGCAGGCTCCGCGCCATCGGCGCGATCCTCGCCGCCCTGGTCCTCGCGTTCGGCGCGATCACCACCTGGCAGACGACCTCCCGCGCGGACGCCGCGGACCGCGTCCTGAACCGCAGCCAGCCCCTGAGCAACGACGCCGCGGCGATCTACCGCTCCCTGGCGGACGCCAACACGGCCGCGTCCAGCGGCTTCCTGGCCGGCGGCCAGGAGCCCGCGAAGGTCCGCGAGCGCTACCAGCGCGACATCGACCGCGCCAGCGAGAAGCTCGCGACGGCCGCGGCGAACGCGGGCTCGGACTCCTCGTCGGCGACTTCGGTGAGCGAACTGAACAAGCTCCTGCCGCAGTACACGGCCCTCATCGAGCGCGCCCGCGCCAACAACCGCCAGGGCCTGCCGCTCGGCGGCGCCTATCTGCGGTACGCGAACGACAAGATGCAGACCGAGATGCTCCCCGCCGCCGAGAAGCTCTACAAGGCGGAGAACGAGCGCCTGAACGACGACTACGCCGACGCCAAGCCCTACCCCTGGCTCGCCATCGCCTTCGGCGTCCTCGCGCTGACCGCCCTCGGCCTGGCCCAGCGCCGCAACTACCTGCGTACGAACAGGGTGTTCAACGCGGGCCTGGTGGCCGCCACGACGGCCGCCGCGGTGGCGCTCCTGTGGCTCCTCGGCGGTCACACCTTCGCCCGCTCCGGCCTGAACGAGTCGTACGACCACGGCGTGAAGTCCCTGAACGTCCTCAACGACGCCCGCATCAGCTCCCTGAAGGCGCGGAGCAACGAGAACCTGACGCTGGTCAGCCGGGGCGCCGAGACCGTCGCCGTGGGCAGCGCCACGAAGGACAAGTTCGACGTCGCCTACCAGCGGCAGATGGCGCGGCTCGCCGGCGGCAAGGACGGCGGCGGCCTGCTCGGCGAGGCAGCGAAGCTGGCCGACGACGACTCGGGCAAGAACCCGGTGAAGAAGGCCGCGACGAACGTGACCGAATGGAAGGACCGCCACAAGTCGGCCCGCGCGCGCGACGACGCGGGAGACTACGAGGGCGCGTTGGACGCGGTCATCGGCGCCGAGAAGCCCGGTACCGAGCCCACGGGCGAGTCCTTCGACAACGTGGACGCGGCACTCGACGTCGCGCTCACGCACGAGCTGAGCGAGTTCAAGAGCGCCGCCCAGGACGGCAAGGGCGCGATGGCGGGCCTGCCGGTGGGCGCCGCCGTGCTCGCGGTGCTCGGCGCGGCCGCCGCCGTGCTCGGCATCGGCCGCAGGCTTTCGGAGTACCGGTGATGGGGGGCCCGCGGACGATGCGTACGCGACCTGACGAGAAGGAACAGCACACGGCGGCGGCGACCCGCCGCGCGACGATCCGGCGCCGCGGCCTCGCGGCGCTGCGCGGCTGGGGCGGCGTGGCCTCGATGGCCCTCGCCTGCGTCCTCGCGGCCACTCTCGTCCTGGCCCTGCCGAAGCTACGTGGCGACAACGGCCCCGGCGGCGACGGGAGTTCGGCCGGTGAGGACCGCCTGACGCAGGCCGCGCCCGCCCGCGCGGACGACTGCCAGTCGCCCGAGAGCAGCCTGCGGCCCTCCGGCAAGGACGGCACGACGATCGAGAAGATCAAGCAGCGCAAGGTCAAGAAGCTCATCGTCGGCGTCGACCAGAACAGCTACCGCTGGGGCTACCGCGACCCCAACAAGGGCGTCGGCAAGCTGGAGGGCTTCGACATCGACCTGGCGCACGAGATCGCCGAGCGGCTCCTCGGCGACCGCGACGCCGTGGTGTTCCGCGCGATCCCCACCAATCAGCGCATCCCGGCCATCCAGGGCGGCCAGGTCGACATGGTCGTCCGTACGATGACGATCAACTGCGACCGCATCAAGGATGTGGCCTTCTCCACCGCGTACTTCGAGACCGGACAGCAGGTCCTGGCCCCCAAGACGTCCGACATCACCGGCTACAACGAGACGCTGAAGGGCAAGAAGGTCTGTTCGGCCGCGGGCTCCACCGCGGAGTCGGCGCTCAAGGAGAAGAGCTTCGGTGCCGACATCAGGACCACGGTGCCCAACCAACTCGACTGCCTGGTAAGGCTCCAGCTCGGCGAGGTGGACGCGGTGGTCACCGACAGCGCGCTCGCCGCGGGCCAGGCCGCGCAGGACCCGACGGTGGAGCTGAAGGGCAAGGAGCCGTTCACCACGGAGTACTACGGCGTGGCGATGAAGAAGGACGCCGACGACCTGGTGCGCCGCGTCAACGACGTACTGGACGACTACCGCAAGGACAAGGACGGCTGGCGCGCCTCGTACGAGCGCTGGCTCGCCGCCGACCTGGGCGACTCGGCGGGACCGCCGAACCCCAAGTACAAGGACTGACAACTGACCTGCAAGATCTGACGTACAAGGAACCGACGTACAGGAACTGCGAATTCAACGCGGAGCGGAGAGGTGATCGATGAGCGTCGCGGGACCCCCCGGCCCTGTGATGGACCGGGACGAGGTGGACCGTGCGCTGGTGCGGCTCGACGCCGAGCACGAGGCGATCGAGACGTCGCTCCTCGCCCTCCAGGACCACGCGGGCCGCCGCCTCCTCGAAGGCGCGAAGCTCACCGGCACCACGCACGAGCGCTGGCTGGCCGCCGAGGGGCAGATCACGCTCCTGTGGACGTACTTCGACGCGTACGCGGGCGCGCTCAACACGGCCCGTGACGTGCGCGAGCGCAGGCGCTGGCCCAACCGCGACGACCTGCTCGAACTGACCCGGCTGCTGCGCGGCCGGAGCGTCACCGTCGCGGGCGGCTCGGCGGCCGCCGCCGCGCCGTCGATCACGGGCCCCGCGAAGCTCACCGAACAGTTCACGCTGGAAGAGCTCGTCGCGCGCATGAACGACCTGTACGCGCACTCCCTGGACACGGTCGTCGCCGCCGACGCCGTGTGGTCGGCGCTGCCCGCCCGCATCGACCTGCTCGCCGCCGAACTCCAGCGCACCCGCCAGCTCGCGCACTCCGTCGGCGTCCGCCCCGGCGAGCACCCGTCGGGCGACGACCTGGAACACATCACGCGGGAGCTGACAACGCTGCGCGAGCAGGTGGTGTCCGACCCGCTCGCGTTCTGGCAGCCCACGCGCGGCAGTTCGGCCCCCGGCGGCGGCCGCCCGCACACCGACCGCTACGACCACGCGGCCCGCGCCCTGGAGGACGTGCGCCGCGAGATCGACGCCGTGCTCACGGTCCGCCAGGACGCCGAGCTGCGCCTGGGCAGGCTGCGCGACCTGCTGTCCCGCGCGGACCGCACGCTCGCCGAGGCCCGCTCCGCGCGCGGCGAGGTCCTCGCGAAGATCGCCGCCTCCGAGGTGCCCGCCGTCTCCGGGCCGCCCACCGCCCTCCAGGAGCAGCTCGCGATGGCCGCGGACTACCGCAGGAACGCCCAGTGGCACCGGCTGTCCCCGCTCCTTGAGTCCCTGGAGCAGAAGGCGGAGGACGAACTCCTTCGCGCCCGCGAGTCGTTGACGGCCGTCACCGCGCCACTCGCGGTCCGCGCGGAGCTGCGCGGCCGCCTCGACGCGTACAAGGCGAAGGTCGCCCGGCACGGCCTCGCGGAGGACCGATTCCTCATCGAGCGTTACGACGCGGCGCGCCGCATGCTCTGGAGCGCGCCGTGCGACCTGCGCGTCGCCGAGGACGCGGTGCTGCGCTACCAACGGGCGGCGGCCGACGCGCTGGCGCCCAGGGTCCCGCAACAGGGCGGGCCCACCGACCGGAGGGGGGAAGCATGAGTGAGCAGACCGGACAGCAGCCGTGTCAGCGGCCCAAGTGCACGGGTTCGTACGAGGACGTGGGCGGCGGCGAGCTGTACTGCGACACCTGCGGTCTCGCTCCGGTCGTCTCGGCGAGCGGCATGGTGGGCTCCCCGGCGACGGGCATCACCGTGGGCGGCCGCAGCAGCCGGGGTTCGCGCAGCTCGCGCGGCTCGCAGAGCACCGGGACGCGCGGCAGCACCCGCTCCTCGCGGTCCTCGTCGTCGCGCCGCTCGGTCTCGGGCCGGCTCTCGCGCTCCCTGTCGCAGGGCACGTCGGGGCGGTCGGTGTCGGTGCGCAGCTCGGGCTCGTCGGTGGCCTCCTCCGCCCGCAGCAAGCTGGGCGTCGGTCTGGTGTCGGTGCCGCAGGTGCCGCGTCCCGACCCGCGCGGCGCGGTGCAGGAGAAGCCCGAGGTTCCCGAGAGGAAGCGGTTCTGCTCGCGCTCCGACTGCGGTGCCCCGGTGGGCCGTTCGCGCGGTGAGCGCTCGGGCCGCACGGAAGGTTTCTGCACCAAGTGCGGGCACCCCTACTCCTTCGTGCCGAAGCTGAACTCGGGCGACATCGTGCACGGCCAGTACGAGGTCGTGGGCTGTCTCGCGCACGGCGGCCTCGGCTGGGTGTATCTCGCCGTGGACCGCGCGGTGTCCGACCGCTGGGTAGTCCTCAAGGGCCTGCTCGACACCGGCGACCAGGACGCGATGGCCGCCGCGATCTCCGAGCGCCGCTTCCTCGCCGAGATCGAGCACGCCAACATCGTGCGCATCTACAACTTCGTCGAGCACCTGGACCAGCGCACCGGCTCCATGGACGGCTACATCGTCATGGAGTACGTCGGCGGCAAGTCCCTCAAGGAGATCGCCAACGGCCGCCGCACGACCGTCGGCAAGCGCGACCCGCTGCCCGTCGAGCAGGCCTGCGCGTACGGCATCGAGGCCCTGGAGGCCCTCGGCCATCTGCACAGCCGCAACCTGCTGTACTGCGACTTCAAGGTCGACAACGCCATCCAGACCGAGGACCAGCTCAAGCTCATCGACATGGGCGCCGTCCGCCGGATGGACGACGACGAGTCGGCGATCTACGGCACGGTGGGCTATCAGGCGCCGGAGGTCGCGGAGGTCGGCCCGTCCGTGGCCTCGGACCTCTACACGGTGGCGCGCACCCTCGCGGTGCTCACCTTCGACTTCCAGGGCTACACGAACGTCTTCGTGGACTCCCTGCCCGACCCCGACAACATCGAGGTCTTCCGTACGTACGAGTCGTTCTACCGGCTCCTCGTGCGCGCCACGGACCCCGATCCCGCGCGCCGGTTCGGCTCCGCCCAGGAGATGGCCGAGCAGCTGACCGGCGTCCTCCGGGAGGTCGTGGCGGTGCAGAGCGGGCGGCCGCGGCCGGCCCTCTCGACCCTGTTCGGGCCCGAAGTGAAGGTCACGGACACGGAGTTGTTCGCGGAGCTGGTCGGGGAGGTGTCGGCGCTCGGGGCCCGGGTGCTGGGGCCCGGGATCGGGCAGCGGCTGGGGATCAGTGCGGCGGAGGGTTCCTCGGGCGCGGGGGGTGTGGCCGCGCTGGGGCTTGGGGAGCCGGATGGTTCTTTGGGCGCCGGAGGCGCCGGGAACGCGGGCGGCGGAGCCGCTGAGGCTCTGCCCGGCGGAGCCGGGGGGAACGGGCCCGGCGCAGCCAGGGGGAACGGGGGGAACGGCCACGGCGGAGCCGGGGAGAACGGTGTCCCGGCGGCGTCCATGGTGCGGCCCTTGAACGCCCCCGCGGCGGCGCTCGCGCTGCCCGTGCCCCGGGTCGACCCCGGGGATCCCAACGCCGGCTTCCTCGCCGGGCTCGTGGACTCCGTGGGCGGCGAGCTGATCGCCGCGCTCAAGGCGGCGCCCGCGACCTCCGCCGAGCTGCGCCTGCGCGAGCTGCGCGCCCGCCTCACCATGGGCGAGCTGGTCTCCGCGGGCCAGGGCCTGGAATCCCTGGAGATCGACCACCCCGACGACTGGCGGGTGATCTGGTACCGCGGCGTCGCCTCCCTCACCACCGGCGACCACGAGATCGCGGCGCTCTCCTTCGACGCGGTGTACGACGCGTTCCCCGGCGAGCCCGCGCCCAAGCTCGCCCTCGGCGTCTGCGCCGAGGTGCTCGGCCAGTTGGACAACGCCGCCGAGTACTACCGCCTGGTGTGGGCGACCGACCCGAGCTACGTCAGCGCGGCCTTCGGGCTCGCCCGGGTGCAGCTCGCGGCGGGCGACCGGAGCGGCGCGGTGCGCACCCTGGAGTCCGTGCCGGAGTCCTCGATCCACTACACGGCGGCCCGCGTCGCCGCGGTCCGGGCGCGGCTGCGGCAACGTATGACGTTCGACACGACGGCCGGGCCCGGCGCCCGGTTCCTGGACGACCTGACGGCCGCCGCCGGGCAGGTGGAGGCGCTCGCGGGCTTCGGCCTCGACGCGGTGCGCAGAGAGCGCCTTTCCACGGAAGTCCTCGGTACGGCGCTCGACTGGGTACTCTCCGGTAGCCACTCTGGCCACGCCCCCGCGCCACCGGCCGCCCCCGGCGGCGGTAGTACGGGGACGGTCCTGCTCGGCAGCGAGCTGGACGAGCGCGGTCTCCGGTTCGGTCTGGAACGCTCGTACCGGACCCTTGCCCGGCTCGCACAGGGTGGCGAGGAAAGGATCGAACTGGTGGAACGGGCAAACCGTTTCCGCCCTCGGACGTGGGTGTGAAGATGTCCCAGATGCACCAACCGGCGGCCCTGTCGACGTGCCCGAGCTGCGAGGAGCCCCTGGAGTCGGGCGACTTGTTCTGCGGCGCGTGCGGCTACGACCTGTCGGCGATCCCGACCCCACCGTCCGACCGCCCCACCCTCGCGATCAACGGCCTGCCACCGGGACCCGCTCCGGCTCCGGCTCCCGCCGAGTGGCCCGTGGCGCCCGAGGTGGACAGCTCCGACGTCCCGGCACCGACCCACCGGTCGGCGGACCTGCCCGGCACCGACTCCCGGGGCGGCGACCTCGAGGCTTCCGGGCAGGGGGCGCCCGGCCAGGTGTCCGCCGAGCCGGACGAGTACCCGCTGCCCGCCCCGGCGGCACCGGCCTCGGAGTCGCCGACCCCGACCCCGCCCACCGGCACCAAGCTCTGCGTCGCCTGCCGCGCGGGCCACGTCGCCCCGGACGGCTACTGCGAGAACTGCGGGCACGCCCAGCCGCGCGAGCGGGACCACATGGAGCAGGAGCTCCAGGCCGTCGCCGCCGTCAGCGACCGCGGCCTGCGGCACCACCGCAACGAGGACGCGTTCGCGATCTCCTCGGCCAAGCTGCCCGACGGCTCACCCGCCGTCATCGCGATCGTCTGCGACGGCGTCTCCTCGGCGACCCGGCCCGACGAGGCCTCCATGGCCGCCTCGCGCGCCGCCGACGCCTCGCTCCAGGACGCCCTGCCGCGCGGCACCCACCCGCAGCAGGCCATGCACGACGCGATCATCGCCGCCGCGGAGGCCGTCAACTCGCTGGCCACCGAACCCGATTCGGCCCGCGAGCACAGCCCGCACCAGAACGCCCCCGCCTGCACCCTCGTCGGCGCCGTCGTCGCCGCCGGGCTGCTGGTCATCGGCTGGGTCGGCGACAGCCGCGCGTACTGGATCCCGGTCGACCGCACCGGCCCCACCGCCCGCCTCACCGAGGACGACTCCTGGGCCGCCCAGATGGTCGCCGCGGGCCTCATGAACGAGGCCGAGGCGTACGCCGACGAGCGGGCCCACGCCATCACCGGCTGGCTCGGCGCCGACGCCTACGAACTGGAGCCGCACACCGCTTCCTTCAAGCCGGACCGCCCGGGTGTAGTGGTGGTGTGCACGGACGGCCTGTGGAACTACGCGGAGGCGGCCGAGGACATGGCCCGCGCCGTGCCCGCCGACGCCGCCCTGCGGCCGCTGCACAGCGCCCAGGTCCTCGTCGGCCACGCGCTCGACGGCGGGGGCCACGACAACGTAACAGTGGCGATCGTGCCGTTCCCCGCCCCGCCGCAAGGGGCAGGATCGGCCTAGCGCGGGCGGGAGCGGGCCCCGCGCCGCCCGGCCCGCCCGGCCGCCGCCGTGCGTCCGCGCCGACGCGCGCCACGACGGGCAACGAGTCTGTGGGGAAGAATTCCTAGGGGGGAACAGCGTTCATGGCCATCTTCTCGAAGTCGAACGTGCCGCAGTTCACGGTCGATGTGTACCAGAACGAGTACCTGCCGGAGGGCGGCCGCGAGGTCAACGCGATCGCCACCGTCACCTCGACCGGCGGCGGCACCATCGGCACCGCGGTCGGCGCGCCCCATCTGTACTCGGCGGGCCAGGGCCCGGACGCCGCAGTCGCGATCATGGTCGACTGCTCGGGCTCCATGGACTACCCGCCGACGAAGATGCGCGGCGCCCGCGACGCCACCGCCGCCGCCGTCGACGCCCTGCGCGACGGCGTCCACTTCGCCGTGGTCGGCGGCACCCACGTCGCCAAGGAGGTCTACCCCGGCGGTGGCCGCCTCGCCGTCGCGAGCCCGCAGACCCGCGCCCAGGCCAAGGAGGCCCTGCGCAAGCTCAGCGCCGGCGGCGGCACCGCCATCGGCACCTGGCTGCGGCTCGCCGACCGCCTCCTCGCCTCCGCCGACGTATCCATCAGGCACGGCATCCTGCTCACCGACGGCCGCAACGAACACGAGTCACCGGAGGACCTGCGCGCCTCCCTCGACGCCTGCGCGGGTCGCTTCACCTGTGACGCCCGCGGCGTCGGCACCGACTGGGAAGTGAAAGAGGTCACAGGCATCGCCTCGGCGCTGCTCGGCACCGCCGACATCGTCGCCGACCCGGCCGGCCTCGCCGCCGACTTCACGCAGATGATGGAGTCCGCGATGGGCAAGGAGGTCGCCGACGTCAGCCTGCGGCTCTGGACGCCCATGGGCGTGGAGATCATGTTCGTCAAGCAAGTGGCGCCCACGGTCGAGGAGTTGACCGACCGGCGTACGGAGGTGGGGCCCCGCGCGGGCGACTACCCCACCGGCTCCTGGGGCGACGAGTCCCGCGACTACCACGTCTGTGTCCGCGTGCCCGGCGCCGATCTGGGCCAGGAGATGCTCGCGGCCCGGGTCTCCCTGGTCGTGCCCGGCGCCGACGGCACCGTACAGACCCTGTCCCAGGGCCTGGTCAGGGCGGTCTGGACGGACGACATGGCGGCATCCACCTCCATCAATCCGCAGGTCGCGCACTACACGGGCCAGGCGGAACTTGCCCAGGTCATCCAGCAGGGCCTGGACGCCCGCAAATCGGGCGACTACGACGGCGCAACGGCCAAACTGGGCCGGGCCGTTCAGCTCGCCAGCGCCTCCGGCAACGAGGACACCGCCAAGCTCCTTTCCAAGGTGGTGGACGTGGTCGACGCCACGACAGGTACTGTTCGATTGAAGGCGCGGGTCGCCGAGGCGGACGAGATGACACTCGAGACGCGCTCGACGAAGACGGTCCGCGTGAAGAAGTAGTACGTCCAGCAGTACGTGAACTTGTACGTGAAGCAGTACGCGCAGTACGTGTCGCCAGTACCGCAATAGCCGGAAACCCGGCAAAGCCAGTGCACACGGCCCTCGGGCCGGAGAAGGAGAGGGGGAAGCGCCGACATGCCGACCTGCCCGAACGGACACCAGTCGGGTTCCGACGACTGGTGCGAGGTCTGCGGTCACCGCATGGCCGGTGCCGTACCGCCGCCGCCTCCCCCGCCGCCCCCGGCCGCCGGCTACGGCTATCCGCCGGCGCCCGGCCAGCAGGGCGCACCCGGCCAGCACGGCGGGCCCGGTCCCGGTGGACCTGGCGGCCCTGGTGGTCCCGGCCCCGGCGGTCCCGGCCCAGGTGGTCCCGGTCAGCCCGGCCGCCCGCACCTTTCCGCGGTGCCGGACCTCGGCCCCGAGCCGCAGCTCTGCCCGCAGTGCCGCACGCCCCGCGAGGCGAACGCGCCGTTCTGCGAGGAGTGCCGGTGGAACTTCCTGACCGGTACGGCCACGTCGTACACGCCTGCCGCGCCCAATCCGCCGCTGCCCACGGGTGGGCGGCCGGGTGGGCCCGGGGGGCCGGGGATGCCTGGGCCTGGTGGTCCGGGTGGGCCCGGCATGTCCGGGCCTGGTGGTCCGGGTGGGCCTGGTGGCCCCGGCGGACCTGGTCCTGACGGGCCGGGTGGGCCGTTCGGTGGGCCTGCCTTTGGCGGGCCTGGTGGGCCTGGGCCCGGCGGTCCCGGTCCGGGTGGGCCCGGGCACGGTGGTCCCGGCGGGCCTGGTCCGGGTGGACCTGGTCCCGGCGGACATGGTGGTCCCGGTGGGCCCGGTCCTGGCGGGCCTGGCCCCGGTGGACACGGTGGTCCGGGTGGACACGGTGGTCCCGGTGGCCCCGGTCCTGGCGGACATGGTGGCCCTGGCGGTCCCGGCCCGGGTGGGCCTGGCCCCGGCGGCCCCGGCCCCGGCATGCACAGCGGTCCCGGTGGGCACGGCGGCCCTGGTGGTTCCGGCTCCCCCAGCCCCGCCCAACAGTTCCAGCAGGGCCCGCCTCCGCCCCCGCCCGGCCCAGGCGCACCGGGCGGTCCCGGCACCACACCCCCCGGCCCCGGCCAGGACCCGTTCGACTACCAGGGCTCCCGGCCCTCGCAGATGAACCGTCCCGCCGAGCCGATCCCGCCGTTCGGCCCGGGCAACGGCGGCACCCCGCCCGGCGCGAACCCGCCCGGCGCCCCGCAGGCGTTCCAGCAGCAGGGTCCGCCGGCACCGCCCGCGTTCCCGCAGGAGACCGGCACCCCGCACGGCCCGCCCCCGCCCGGCCAGGGCGGACCCGGCGGTCCGGGTGGCCCCGGCGGCCCCTTCGGCGGCGGCGACGACTGGGTCCTCTCGCCCCCGTCGTCCACGGCCCCCGGCCAGGGCGGCCCGGGAGGCCCCGGCGGCCCGGCCCAGCAGCCCCAGCAGGGCTACCCGAGCCACGGCCACCCGCAGCAGCCGCAGCAACCGCAGCCGCAGGGCCCCACGTCCTGGACCGCGACCATCGGCCCCGACCGTGAGTACTTCATGGCGATGATGCAGCGCAGCGGCCCCGAGGCCTCGGGCCTCAACCTGCCCGCGTACTCCCCGGAGCAGCTGCGTCCGCTCGTCGGCAACCAGATCACGATCGGCCGCCGCCGCCACTCCACCGGCGACACCCCCGACATCGACCTGTCGGTGCCGCCGGAGGACCCGGGCGTATCGCACCAGCACGCGGTCCTGGTCCAGCAGCCGGACGGCGGCTGGGCGGTCGTCGACCAGAACTCGACCAACGGCACCACGGTCAACGGCGGCGAGGAGCCCATCCAGCCCTTCGTCCCGATACCGCTGCAGGACGGCGACCAGGTGCACGTGGGCGCCTGGACGACGATCACCGTCCGCCGCGACTGACCTCCGTACCAGAAGCAGCAGTACCCGGAAGGGCCGTACGCCCCGCCTCACAGCGGCCAGGCGTACGGCCCTTCCGGGTCGTCCAGCCACGCCCACGCGTACGGCCCGCTGACCGTGACCCCGAACCGCTCCCGCACCGGCCGCCGCTCCCGCTGCCACAGCGCAAGGGCCTCGTGCGGGTCGAGGCTCCCCGCGGTCAGTTCGAGCAGGAAGCGGAACAGCTCGCTCTGCAGTGCCCGGCGCGGCAGCCCGCCGATGTGCTGCTCGTGCGCCGCGAGCCGCCCGTCCCCGCCGCGCAGCGGCACGAAGTACGCGGGCGTGTGCAGGAACCGCCCCTCCGCGTGCTCGGCGTCCGTCACCCGCAGCGCGATCAGCCCGGTCGCCAGCGGCGCGAGCACCCGCGCACCCGGGCGGCACTGCCCGAGCCAGGCCCGCGGCACCGAACGCAGCGTGCAGGTCGCGATGATCCGGTCGAAGGGCGCCCGCTGCGGACAGCCCGCGGCGCCGTCACCGGTCACGACGGCCGGCCGGTAACCGGCGGCCGCCAGATGGCGCCGCGCGGACTCGGTGATCTCCGGATCGAGGTCGATGGTGGTGACGCGCTCGTCCCCGAGGCGATGCGCGAGCAGCCCCGCGTTGTAGCCCGTCCCCGCGCCGATCTCCAGTACGTCGTGCTCACCGCCGTCACCGACGTGCAGCTCGACCAGCATCTTGGCCATCAGCGAGGGCTGACTGCTGGACGAGACCAGCTCCCCGTCCCGTACCCGGGTGGCCAGCGGCGCGTCCGCGTACGCCCCGCGCAGCCATCGCGCCCGCCGCACCGGATCGGGGTCCTCGCCCCACATCCGCTCGTACCCGCCGCCCGTGCTCACGTAGTAGTACGGCACGAAGAGGTGCCGCGGCACCTCCTGGAACGCCTCCCGCCAGGCAGGATCGTCGTCCCAGGCACCGCTGGCCTCGATCTCCCGCACCAGCGCGGCCCGTGCCTCGGCGGCCTGCACGGGGTCGGGGCCCCCGGGTCGATCGGGTTCCTCAGCGAGCGGAGCATGCGCACCCATACCCCCCACTGTGCTGCCCCGGGCCGCCTGATGCGAGTGGTCCTAAGCCTTCCGTCCTCGTCCGTCGCGTCTGAGACCATGGAGGAGTGAACGAGATCCCGCGCGGCACGCTTCAGGAGCAGACCTTCTACGAACAGGTCGGCGGCGAGGAGACCTTCAGGCGCCTGGTGCACCTCTTCTACCAGGGAGTCGCGGAGGACCCGCTGCTCAGGCCGATGTATCCGGAGGAGGACCTCGGCCCTGCCGAGGAGCGCCTCGCCCTGTTCCTGATGCAGTACTGGGGCGGCCCCCGCACCTACAGCGACAACCGCGGCCACCCCCGCCTGCGCATGCGCCACGCCCCCTTCACGGTCAACAGGGAAGCCCACGACGCCTGGCTCAAGCACATGCGCGCAGCCGTCGAAGCCCTGAACCTCCCCGAGGAACACGAACACACCCTCTGGAACTACCTGACCTACGCGGCAGCCTCAATGGTCAACACCCCCGGCTGACGCCCGCACCCCTGCCCGGGCGTCCAACGTCAACCGTCAAGTGGGCGTGACGGTAAGCGCTCCTGCGCCGGCCCGGCGCAGGGCAACAGATCCATAGGGCGTGCGCAGCCGAAGCCACGGCCCAGCGGACAGCAAGTCCAACGCGTCCCCCCGCAAGAAGCCCAAGGCTTGCGCCGCGTGCGCGGCCCGCACGGGCAGCTCGGTCCCGGGCACCACCCGGGACCAAATCTCCCGCCCCACCCGATCAAGCTCGACCCGAACCCGCGCCTCCGGTGCCAACTCCTCGACCCGAGCCCGGAATTCGGCGACGGCCCCCGCCACCAGGGCCCGCACCTCCCCCATCGAGGGCAGCCCGGAAACCCGACGCCACCCCCCACGAGGGGGCAGCACACCCGCCCACGGCGGCCCCGTGACGGCAACGGGCACGGCAACCGTCCCCACCGTCTCCACGGCGTCAGCCGACGCCCCCACGGACTCCAGCAACTCACCGGCGGAGACGGTCACATCCAGCGACGTATCGAGTCCGTACTCGTACGGCTTGGCAAGCCGCGCCGTACGAATGGCAAGCACCTCGAACGACGGCGGCCGCCCGAAGACGGCAAGCGTGTCCCCCGCGGCCTGCAACCGCACCGCGGCCGCCTTGTCGTAGTGGATCAGCCGAGCCAGGAAGGCGGCGAGATCCGCCGCCTCCCCGGCATCGGCGAAGTGCAGTCGCACGGTCATGCGACGAGCGCCCCCGCACCGCCCGCGCCCCGGACACCCGCGGCACCCGCCGCGTCCCCGTCGCGATACTCCTCGAGGACGGCCCGCTCCTCAGCGGTGATCCGCCGCGGCCGCTGCGCCCGCAGGTCGAACGGCACGACGATCGTCGACGCCCGCACATACACCTGCCCGCCGCTCTCCGGCTCCTTTATCTCGTACGAGATCGTCAGCGACGCGGCACCGATCTTCGTCACCCACGACTCGATGGTCACCGGCTTGTGCCGGTGCACCAACGGCCGCAGATAGTCGATCTCGTGGCGCGCCACCACGGACCCGCCCGAGAACGACGGCCCGTCGTCCTCGGCCGAGAGCCGGAACATGAAGTCGATCCGCGCCTCTTCCAAGTACCGCAGGAAGACCGCGTTGTTGACGTGCCCGAAGGCATCCATGTCCGACCACCGCAGCGGGCATTCGTAGATGTGGCGCGCCATGTCAGCCCCGGGTGAGCTTCTTGTACGTGGCGCGGTGCGGCCGCGCCGCGTCCGGGCCGAGCCGCTCGACCTTGTTCTTCTCGTACGCCTCGAAGTTGCCCTCGAACCAGAACCACTTCGACTCACCCTCGTACGCGAGGATGTGCGTGGCGACCCGGTCCAGGAACCACCGGTCGTGGGAGACGACCACGGCACAGCCCGGGAACTCCAGGAGCGCGTTCTCCAGCGAGGACAGCGTCTCCACGTCCAGGTCGTTGGTGGGCTCGTCGAGGAGCAGCAGGTTGCCGCCCAGCTTGAGGGTCAGCGCCAGGTTCAGCCGGTTGCGCTCACCACCGGAGAGCACACCCGCCGGCTTCTGCTGGTCCGGGCCCTTGAACCCGAACGCCGACACATACGCGCGCGACGGCATCTCGACCTGGCCCACGTTGATGTAGTCCAGCTCGTCCGACACCACGGCCCACAGCGACTTCTTCGGGTCGATGTTGGCGCGGCCCTGGTCGACGTAGGAGATCTTGACGGTGTCGCCGACCTTGATGGAGCCCGAGTCCGGCGCCTCCAGGCCCTGGATCATCTTGAACAGCGTGGTCTTGCCCGCGCCGTTCGGACCGATGATGCCGACGATGCCGTTGCGCGGCAGCGTGAAGCTGAGGTCGTCGATCAGGACCTTGTCGCCGAAGGCCTTCGAGAGGTTCTCCACCTCGACGACGATGTTGCCCAGGCGCGGGCCCGGCGGGATCTGGATCTCCTCGAAGTCCAGCTTCCGCATCTTGTCGGCCTCGGCGGCCATCTCCTCGTAACGCGACAGTCGCGCCTTGGACTTGGCCTGGCGCCCCTTGGCGTTCGACCGCACCCACTCGAGCTCTTCCTTGAGCCGCTTGGCGCGCTTGGCGTCCTTCTGGCCCTCCACCTTGAGGCGGGACTGCTTCTTCTCCAGGTAGACGGAGTAGTTGCCCTCGTAGCCGATGGCGCGGCCGCGGTCGAGCTCCAGGATCCAGCCCGCGACGTTGTCGAGGAAGTACCGGTCGTGGGTGACGGCGACGACGGTGCCGTCGTACTTCGCGAGGTGCTGCTCCAGCCACTGCACGGACTCGGCGTCCAGGTGGTTGGTGGGCTCGTCGAGCAGCAGCAGGTCGGGCGCCTCGAGCAGCAGCTTGCAGAGCGCGACGCGGCGGCGCTCACCACCGGAGAGGTTGGTGACCGGCCAGTCGCCGGGCGGGCAGCCGAGGGCGTCCATGGCCTGCTCGAGCTGGGTGTCCAGGTCCCACGCGTTGGCGTGGTCGAGGTCCTCCTGGAGCTTGCCCATCTCCTCCATGAGCGCGTCCGAGTAGTCGGTCGCCATCAGCTCGGCGACCTCGTTGAACCGCCGGAGCTTGCCCATGATCTCGGCCGCGCCGTCCTGGACGTTCTCCAGGACCGTCTTGGACTCGTCGAGCGGCGGCTCCTGCAGGAGCATGCCGACCGTGTAGCCCGGCGACAGGAACGCGTCACCGTTCGACGGGTGCTCGAGCCCTGCCATGATCTTGAGCACCGTGGACTTACCGGCGCCGTTCGGACCCACGACACCGATCTTCGCGCCGGGCAGGAAGTTCAAGGTGACGTCGTCGAGGATCACCTTGTCGCCGTGCGCCTTGCGCGTCTTGCGCATGGTGTAGATGAACTCAGCCAAGAGAAACCGTCCGGCATTCAGTGTGTGGGCAGATACACCCCATCTTGCCTGACAGCCACCCCCCGGAGGAAACCAGTACTGTCCCGGGCCCGTGACCTGCTCACCCCGCGGAGCGGCCTCACGCGGCCCAGGGCGACACGGACGGAGGGCGAGATGTTGCTGCCCTGATCACTCGAGGAGAGGCTGAGCGGGACGTCACCGGGTCTCAGTGAGCGCGGACGGGACCGCGCCGGTCGTGGTGGACGGAAGGAACGCGTGCGATGAGGGTCATGCTGAGAGCGCATCTGGACACCCAGATCTCGAACGAGGCACTCAAGAGCGGCAAACTGCCGAAGATCATGCAGACGCTGACGGAACGACTCAAGCCCGAGGCGGCCTACTTCGGCCCCAGCGAGGGCGGGCGGTCCTGCACCTTCGTCTTCGACATGCAGGACAGTTCACTGCTGCCCACCATCGCGGAGCCGCTCTTCGAGGGACTCGGCGCGAAGATCGAGATCCAGCCGGTGATGAACAGCGAAGACCTGCAGAAGGGCCTTGCGGCGCTGCAACAGGGCTGAGGGTCGACCTCCCCGTCCTGGTCACCGCCCGGGCATCCCGGGCGGTGACCAGGTGATCACGTTCCGCTCACTCCTCGGACGAGCTCGCCTCCGCGGGTCCCGCCGGGTCCTTCTTCTTGCGCAGCAGGAAGACCGCGCCGGCGCCCACCACGACCAGGGCGATCGCGATGCCGGCTATCAGGGGCGTCGCGTTCGAGCCGCCGGTCTCCGCGAGGTCGTCGCCGTCGGACGTGCCGCCCGCCGACGCGGGGCTCGGCTCCGACACGGGCTGTGCCTTGCCGCCGACGGCGACCGCGCTGCCCTCGGTCTTGCAGTCGAGCACTCCCTTGAACCGCTTCTCGAATCCGCCCGGCCCCACGATCGTGAAGTCGTAGGGCTGGTCCTCCTGCAGCGGTATCGTCACCGTCCGCGCCTCACCGGCCTTGATGGTGTGCTTGAACCCCATCAGGCTGAAGGTGAACGCGGCGTCCCCCTTGTTGCTCGCCGTGATGTCCACGCCGCTCTTCGCGCAGTTCTTCTCCGCGGACAGCGCGGGGATCGCGCCCTTCGCCGCCCAGTGCGCCGTCGCCGCGGCGGAGACCGTCGACTCGCTGGAGCCCGCGAGTATCTGCGTCTGGCTGCGGGTCTCGGAGGTGAAGGCCCGCCCGACCGGCACGGTCGTCGACGCCTGTACCTCCAGCGAGGCCGTGCCGTCCGGCGTGCCCTTCGGCACGTCGAAGTACAGCCTGCTGCCGTCGCCCGCCGACTTGACCTGCTTGCCGTCCTTGCCGACGACCTTCACCCCGCTCGCCGAGTCCGCGGGCGGCGTGACGGTCACGCTCTCCGCGTCGGTCCGCACCGTCACCGGGCCCAGCCGCTTCCCGGCGTGCCCGGAGACGGCCGACGACTCCAGCGTCAGCGACGCCTTCGGCTCCGCGCTGTTGCGCGCGCTGCGCTGCAGATAGTCCGCGAGCTTCTCGGCCCGGGGGTCGACGGCCTCCACCTTGGCCTTGTCGGAGAAGCGCCATATCGCCACCTGGGTGCCGGCCGCGGCCGTCTCCTCGGTGAGCGAGTCCGCGCCCGCCTTCCTCGCCAGCTCGGCGAGGTTGTTCACCCGGGGATAGGAGTGCTGCAGGATCCAGCGGATCTTGCCCGCCCGTGCGTTGCCGTTCAGGGACGTGCCGCTCCAGGGGGTCTCCTGGTACTTGGCGTCCTTCTGCGTGGGGTTGTGGATGTCGACGCAGTACGTCTGCAGGGTGCCGCCGTTGTCCACTGCCATCTCGAAGAGGCCCGCGGGGATCTTCTGACTGCCGCCGTCCTCACGTATGACCGCCTGGCCGTACGTCTTGAGACCGCTGAGCGTCGCGCTCGCCCCGCCCTGGTGCTGCGGGGTGTCCGCCGCCATCGCCGCGGTCGCGGTACCCGTCACGCCCGCCACGGCGAGCCCGGAGGCGACCGCCACGGCGGCGAGGCGCGCGGCGCCCCGGCCCCGGCGTCGGCTCCACAGAGTCGGCGACAGGGACGACGGCAGCGACGACGTCACGAACGCCTTGACCGACGGACACCCTGACAACGCAGAAAACACAGAAATCCCCTCCGGGCGGGACCCATTCACATGGGGGGACTGGTCCCGCCAGCAGATTCAACCGAGCAGGGTCACCTGCCGACCGCCCCGTTCACGGCACAACCGCCCCACGGAGCCACGCCCGGAATCCTAGGGACGTGGCGCATCGCGATTCCCGGTAGTGCCGTCTGATAACCGATCCGAATCGGAATTGTTATCGACAACGCCCCTTCTGAGCTGGGCATATCGACAAATCCATGGTTCCGCTTCGCCCCACCCCGGTGGTTGCGCGGCGGCGCCGGGCACAGCGGGGGTCCAACCCCGCCGCGGTCGTCACCCGACCGGAGCGGCTTCCCGTTCCAACTCGGCCCCCAGCCCGGTCTCCAGCCCGGCATCCACTGCGGACTCCGATACATGGGACTGCGGCGAGGACTGCGCGGGGAGCTCGAACTCCGGCTCATCCGCCGTCCCCTGCACGGGACTTCGCTCCTTCAAGGAGGAGTCCATCGTCCTGCCCGTGCGCCGGAACGCCGATGTTCCGCGCGCGAGGTCGTGTCCGATCGCGTAGGCGTCGATGTCCACCGACCGCCAGTGCTGCCCGCCCCGCTCCTCGTCCCGCACCCTCAACCTGCCCTGCACGATGACCGGTTCACCCACCGCCAGCGAGCCCTGGGCGTTGACGCCGAGCTGGCGCCAGGCACACACCGTGAAGAAATTGGTGTGCCCGTCCGCCCACGCGTTCTGCGTGCGGTCGAAGTACCGTGCCGTCACCGCGATCCGAAAGCGTGTCACCGGTCCGGACGGCAGCTCCCGGAACACCGGCGTCGTCGCCACGTTCCCCACCACCGTCACCATCGTGTCGTTCATGCCGACCCCTCCCTCGTCCACACGCGTGCGGGCCCGTCCCGCACGGCCGCGTCTGTGTCCGCAGCGCTCACGTCCGCCTTCGCGTTTCAGCGTCGGCGGCGGCTGCGATCTCAGACTGCACCCGCCGGGCCGGGCCCCGCCGAGCCCTGTGTCCTACCGGCCGGTTGTGGACAACTCCGTCACCCGACGGCGCCCTTCCGCTTCCCCGCGTCGCCTCGACGGCACCCCTTCCCCCCACGGCCTCGGCTGCACCCGACCACTCCCCCGCGGCCCCGGCGGCACGCCCCTCACGCCCGCCGAGCCACCCGCACGTACTGCTCCCGAACCTCCCGGTACCGCAGCAACTCCGCCGCCACCGGATCGAGCACCCGCGCCCGACCGCACCCCGCGGCCGCCTCCCGCAACCGCCGCTCGGCCTCGTACCCGTACCGCCGCGCAGGACCGCGCGCCGCCATCCCACTGGCCCACTCCACACACGGCCCGCCCACGATGCCCATGGCCATCAGGAGCACCGGCACACCCAGGTTCGGCTCCGCGACGCCGAAGATCTGCCCCACCAGCCACAGCCCGCCGACGGCCTGGAGCAGCGTCATCGCGGCCTGCGCGAGGACCGCGGCCGGCCACCACCCGGGCCGCGGCGGCCGCCCGTCCGGGAGCGCCGCCCGCAGGGCCAGCTCGTCGAGGGCCTCGGGCAGCCCCTGGGCGCCGCGCGCGGCCGACTCCCGTACGGCCTGACCCCAGGGCGTGGGCAGTCCGGTCGCGGCCTCGTCGGCCACGGCGCGCACGGCGTGCTCCACGCGCGCGCGTGCCGTCGACTCCTCGTCCGCCGGGGGCCGCAGGACGTGCCTGCCCGTGGTGTACGGGGAGCGCTGCGCCTCGTACCAGCGCCACAGCCGCAGCCAGGGCGCGGAGCACGCCCGGCCGGCGTGCCTGCGCCAGGCCCGCTCCGCGGCCTGCCCGGCGGCCGAGGCGCCCACCGCCTCCGCGAGCCGGTCGGAGAACTCCTCGCGCGCCTCCTCGCTGAGCCCGATCGCACCCCGCGCGGACGCGGCCCCCGACCCCGACGCGTACACCGGCCGCAGCCGTGCCGCAGCCGTGTCCAGGTCCGCTTCGATGCGCCGCGCCGCGGCTCCCCGCTCGCGCGTGAACTGGCCGAGCACCTCCCGGAGTTCGCCGACCCCCTCTCCGGTGAGGGCGGACAGCGCGAGCACCGTGGCACCGGGTTCGCCGTGTTCGCCCAGTGCGATGCCGTCCTCGTCGAGCAGCCGCCGCAGATCGTCGAGGACCTGGTCGGCGGCGTCTCCGGGGAGGCGGTCCACCTGGTTGAGCACGACGAACATGACCTCCGCGTGCCCGGCCATGGGCCGCAGATAGCGCTCGTGCAGCATCGCGTCCGCGTACTTCTCCGGGTCGACCACCCAGATGACCGCGTCGACGAGCCCGAGGATGCGGTCCACGTGCTCCCGGTGGTCGCCCGCCGCCGAGTCGTGGTCGGGCAGATCGACGAGTACGAGGCCCTGCAGAACCTGCGCGTCGGTGCCCTGAAGGGGCCGTCTGCGCAGCCGCCCGGGGATGCCGAGCCGGTCGAGCAGCCCCGCGGCGCCGTCCGTCCAGCTGCACCCGATGGGCGCGGCCGTGGTCGGCCTGCGTACGCCGGTCTCCGAGATCATCACTCCCGCGAGCGCGTTGAAGAGCGTCGACTTGCCGCTCCCCGTGGCGCCCGCGAGGGCCACGACGGTGTGCCGGTCGGACAGCCGCCGCCGCGCCGCGGCCTCGTCGAGCACCCGCCCGGCCTCCGCGAGGGTCTTGGTGTCGAGCCGCGTACGGGAGAGCCCGATGAGCTCGCGCAGCGCGTCGAGGCGGCCTCGCAGGCCCCCTTCGTAGACGACGGTCGTGTCCTGCGTGACGACGTCGATCTCGTACGGAGCGTGCTGGTCGTACACATCCGGCTCCCCGTCCGCCGGGGAGGCACCCACCACCACGCGCCGCGCGATGAGCCCGTCGTCCCAGGCGTCTTCGCCGCCCCCCGCGCGGTCATCGTTTTCGTCGCCTTCCCCGGCGCGCGAGTCCTGGTCTGCCTGACTGGAGGAGTCAGAGAGGCCGGAGAGCCCGGCGAGGTCAGAGAAGTCGGAGAAGTCGGAAGGGCCAGGGAGATCAGAAGGGTCAGAGGGGTCGATGGGGTCGGTGGGGTCAGAGAGGTCGGAGTGTTCCGCGTCCGCCGAGCCTTCGAATTCATCCAAGTGCTCTGTACGAGCTGTGCGCTCGGCATCACGACCTGTGTGATCCGTGCGCTCTGTGAGATCTGAGCGCTCTGTGAGATCTGCGTGATCGGCACGATCAGAGTGCTCTGTGTGATCGGTGTGGCCCGTGACGGCGGTCACCGCGGTCACCTCTCCTTCTGCAGTACGGAAAGCGCGGCGATGAGTTCGGCCTGGGGCTCGGGGCTGACGTCGAGTGCGTCCAGGGGGGCCAGGCGCCGCTCCCGCTCCGCGCCGAGGACCTTGTCCAGGTAGTCGGTGAGCAGCCGCCCGCCGCTGTCGCGCAGGCGCAGCGCGCCGTGGGCGCCGATGCGCTCGGCGAGCGTCTCTCCGGCGGTGCGCGCCCGCCGCCCGCCCAAGAGGGCGGTGGCGAGCAGCGCGGCGACGACGTCGGTGTCGGGCAGCGCGCGCTTGTCGGCGCGGTCGAGGGCGCGCACCTCGTCCTCGGCATGCTCCTCGAGCTCGCGCCGCCAGCGGCGTACGGCGACGCCGATGCGGTGTTCGGGGCTGTCGCCGTCTTCGTAGACGGCTGTTTCGTAGCGTCCGCCGCTGCGTACGAGTCCGGGGGCCTGGGAGGCGGGCTCGCGGCGCCAGGCGTCGTCGATGCGTTCGTCGGCGGCCGTGACGGCGCACAGCAGGAGCGCTTCCAGGCTCTCGACGATGGCGTCGAGGAGCTCTCCGGGGCCGCAGTCGAGCGGGTAGGCGCGCCAGCGCTTCAGGGCGTCTCCGGCGAGCACGGCGCCCGCCTGCAGGCGTTCACGTACGCGCGCGTGCTCGCTTTCGTACGCCTCGTCGACGGCGGAGGTGAGCCGCAGGGCGGCCGCGTACTGGGCGGCGACGGCGGCGGCGAGCTCCGGCATGCGGGCGTTGAGTGAAGCGAGGACTCCGTAGGCGGTGCGTTCGATGGCCTGTCTACGGGAGGACGGTTCCTGCACGCGGTGGGCGAGCCAAGTGCGGAGCGGCTCGACGGCAGTGGCCGGCAGGAGTCCGCCGCCGCCGGCGGACTCGGGCAGCTCGGGGACGGTGAAGCGCGGTACGTCGCCGAGTCCGGCCTTGGTGAGGAGCGCCCCGTACTGCCGTGACACTTCGCCGACGACCTGGTGGGGCACGCGGTCGAGGACGGTGACGAGGGTGGCGTCGTGCTCCTTGGCGGTGCGCAGGAGGTGCCAGGGCACGGCGTCGGCGTAGCGGGAGGCCGTGGTGACCATGACCCACACGTCGGCGGCGCAGATCAGCTCTGCGGCGAGGACGCGGTTGTCGGCGACCAGGGAGTCGATGTCGGGGGCGTCGAGGAGGGCGAGGCCGCGGGGCAGGGTGTCGGCGGTCTCGACGCGCAGGAGGCGTTCGCCGTCCGGTCCCACTCCGTCGGCCCCCTCGCCCTCCTGCCGGGGCACCCAGACGCGCGTGAGCTGCGGCAGCACTCGCATGCCGGAGAACCAGTGCTGGTCCTCCGGGTGGCACACCAGGACGGGCGTGCGGGTCGTGGGCCTGAGCACACCCGCCTCGCTGACCTGACGTCCCACCAGGGAGTTCACGAGCGTGGACTTGCCTGCGCCGGTGGAGCCGCCGACAACGGCCAGCAAGGGCGCTTCGGGCGCCCGCAGCCGGGGCACCAGATAGTCGTCGAGCTGTGCGAGGAGCTCGTCCCGGTTGGCCCGCGCGCGTGGCGCCCCCGGCAGGGGGAGCGGAAAGCGTGCGGCGGCGACACGCTCACGCAGGGCGGAGAGTGCGTCAAGCAGTTGAGGCCGTACGTCCAAGGTCACCACATGCGAAGAATGCCCAATTTTGATGGCTTTCTGAAGCATATGGGCACCCCTGCGCGCCGATCGGACACCCGCGACGGAAGGGGCGACTGGGTCGCAGGCATAACGAGTGCACAACACCCGGGGCGCCAGACGCCAAAAGCGATGCGAGATTCGCACCTGCCTGCGATTATCAGGACCGCTTCACCGAACCTCCACATCGCGTGGCGGAGGTGAAGCACCAGGGACAAGCCACCAGGAGCCCTATCCTTGTCCCCGGTCCATGGTCCAGGACTCCCGGCAGGGTCACGGACCACCCCACACCGGGCTCCAGGCCACCGGCCACCACCCGGCCCCCGTAGCTCAGTGGATAGAGCAGGTGCCTTCTAAGCACTTGGCCGCAGGTTCGAGTCCTGCCGGGGGCGCTCCACGCAGCCGTGCTCAGCCGCAGGCGTCGATCACTGTCGAAGCCTCCTCCGTGATGCGCCTCTTCGCGTCCGGCCACGTGATCGGCAGCTCCCCCGCCGGCACCTCCCAGAACGTGAACACGGAGGCCCGCATCAGGGGGCGCAGGGACGTCATGACGGTCTTGTGGGGCTCCGTGCGTGCGTACGCGTACAGGGCGTTCCGGTCCTCCCAGGCCGAGAGTGTGTAGAAGACGCCCTTGAAGAGCTGGGCCTCCAGGGAGGCGCCGAGTGCGCCGGGTGCGGAGCGCACCTGCCTCCAGGCCGCGTACGAGTTCCAGAAGAAGCGGGGGACGTGCCGGAGGGACTTCACCTCCAGGCGGGAGGCCATGACGAACGCGGTGGTGTCGGGGGCCGCCTGGTGCGGGGTCACCCAGGGAATGGTCGGCACGGTATCCTCGATCCCTAGTTGGAGAGTGGCACTATCTATATTAGACAGTGGCACTCTCTAATTGCCACCCGAATGCCACCCGATCGCCGACCGACCGCAGGAGCAGGAGAAGGACCAGGTGCGTATCTCCGAGTTGAGCCGTCGCAGCGGGGTGCCCAACGCGACGATCAAGTTCTATCTGCGCGAGGGGCTGGTGCCGCCCGGCCGGGCAACCTCCGCGACGCAGGCCGAGTACGACGAGGGGCATCTGCGGCGGCTCCGCCTGGTCCGCGCGCTGATCAGCGTGCGCGGGCTGAGTGTCAGCGCGGCCAAGGAGGTCGTGGGCAGCCTCGGTGAGGTGGAGGGCGACACGTACGAGCTGCTCGGGCTCGTCTTCGGGGTGTGGCCGGGTGCGGACGGCAACGGCCCAGCCGGCTCCGGCGGGGGCGAGGGCCGGGGCGGGGGCGAGGACCACGACGAGGGCGAGGACGCCGACGTCGACGCCCTCGTCGCCGAACTCGGCTGGGACGTCACCGAGTTCAGCCCGGCCCGCAAGACCGTCACCCAGACCCTGAACACCCTGCGCAACCTCGGCCTCGACTGCGGCTGGCGCGACCTCGTCCCCTACGCCCGCCTGGCCGAACGCACCGCCACCCTGGACCTCGACCAGATCGAGGGCCCGGACGACCCCCTGGAGAAGGCCGAACGCGCGGTCCTGCTGACCTTCCTCCTCGAACCGGCCCTGCTGGCCCTCAGACGCCTCGCCCAGGAATCGGAGGCGGCGGCGCGCTACCGCGACCAGGGCCTGCCTTAGCGGCGGTACAAGCCCTCGATCTCCTCCGCGTACGCCGCCACCACAGCCCCCCGCTTCAGCTTCATCGACGGCGTGAGCATCCCGTTGCCCTCCGTGAACTCGCCCTCCACGATCACGAATTCGCGGATCGACTCCGCCCGCGACACCGCCTCGTTCGTGTAGTCCACGGCCTTCTGGACGTCTTCGAGGAGTTTCGGGTCGCGGCACAGGGCGGACAGCGGGGTGTCCGTGGGGCGCTTGCGCACGGAGAGCCAGTGCTGGACGGCCTCCGGTTCGAGGGTGATGAGGGCGGCGACGTACGGACGGTTGTCGCCGACGACGATGCACTGGCCGATGAGCGGGCGGCCGCGCAGGCGGTCCTCCAGGACGGCGGGTGAGACGTTCTTGCCGCCGGAGGTGACGAGGATGTCCTTCTTGCGGCCGGTGATGGTGAGATAGCCGTCGTCGTCGAGGGCCCCGAGGTCGCCGGTCGCGAGCCAGGCGCCGCCGGAGTCGCCGGCCAGGACGGCGTCGGTGGCCTCCTTGTTGTTCCAGTACGAGGAGAAGACGATGCCGCCCTTGATGAGTACCTCGCCGTCGTCCGCGATGCGCACCGCCGTACCGGGCACGGGCAGGCCGACCGTGCCGGGGCGCGGGCCGAGCGGCGGCACGATGGTGGCGGCCGCCGTGGTCTCCGTCAGGCCGTAGCCCTCGTAGATGACGATTCCGGCGCCGTAGAAGAAGAGGTTGCGGCGCTTGTCCAGCGGGGAGCCGCCGCTGATCGCGTAGCGCAGGCGGCCGCCGACCTCCTTGCGGATGCGGCGGTAGACGAGGAGTTCGTACAGCGCCCAGCCGAGATAGAGCCCCGGGGACGGACCCGGGCCGCGCCCCAGGAACTTGTTCAGGTACGCCTCCGCGAAGCGCACGCCGATGCGGTCGGCGCGGTCGAAGGAGGCGCCGCGGCCGATCTTCTCGGCGGTCGCGCGCCCGGTGTCGTGGATCCGCTCGAAGAGGTACGGCACGCCGACGACGAACGTCGGCCTGAAGGACCGCAGTTCGGGGCGGAGGTCGTCCGGCCTGATGCTCGGGCAGTGGCCCAGCTCGATGCGGGCGAGCATGCAGGCGATCTGGATGCTGCGGCCCAGGATGTGGGCCAGCGGCAGGAACAGCAGGGTCGACGCGGTCTGGCCCGTGATCTCCTTGAAGACCGGGTGCATCAGCTCGACGGTGTTCGAGGCCTCGGCGTGCAGGTTGCCGTGCGTGAGGACGCAGCCCTTGGGTTTGCCGGTGGTTCCGGAGGTGTAGCAGATGGTGGCGACGGAGTCGGGCGTGAGGGCCGCGCGGCGCTCGGTGACCTCCGCGTCGCTCACTTCCCGCCCGCGCTCGGCCAGTTCGAGGACCGCGCCGTCGTCGATGACCGACACGGCGGGGGGCGCGTCGAGGTCCGCGACCGCGCGGCGCGCCGTCGCGGCGTTCTCCGCGGTCTCGGCGATGAGGAGCCGGGCGCCGGAGTCCCGCGCGATCCACTCGATCTGCTCGGCGGACGACGTCGGGTAGACGGGCACGGTCTGGCCGCCCGCCGCCCAGATCGCGAAGTCCAGGACCGCCCATTCGTAGCGCGTACGGGACATCAGGGCGACCCGGCCGCCGGGTTCGAGGCCCGCCGCGATCAGGCCCTTCGCCGCCGCGGAGACCTCGCGGGCGAAGACGGTGGCCGTGACGGGACGCCACTCGCCCCCCTCCTTGCGGCGCACGACGACGGCCTCGGGGGCCTCGGCGGCGTTGGTGAAGGGGATGTCGGCGGTGCTCGCGCGGGTCGCGGGGGCGGCAAGCGCGGGGGTGCGGGCCTCCCGTACGACGCCGTGCTCGTCCCTGACGATCTCGACCTTGGCGCGGTCCGCCAGATCACTGCGGCGTCGCGCCTGCTTCAGGTCCTTGCGTACCCCCATGACGGCTCCCGGTTCGTCGGCTCGCGCGGTCCCGGATCCTTACGTAATCGTCAACTTACCGACGCGTAAGGAAAGTTCAATGGTTCGCGCAGAAGAAGCCCGGGGCGCGTGCGGGGCCCGTACCAGACCTCTCGCGGGGCTCAAGAGGCACTCTGGCAACAGCCTCACCCGCTCGCTACCGTCCCACCCATGGTCAACTCGTACACGGAACTCTCAGGCCACTACGACCAGATCATGACGTCGGGCTACTACGACTACGACGACTACGCCCGCACCCTCCTCGAACTCCTCCAGGACCGCCCCCGCCTCCTGGAGCTCGGCACGGGCACCGGCCTGGTCGTCGAGAAGATCCTGGAGCTCGCCGGCGACGGGCCCGCCCCGGACATCACCGGCATCGACCACACCGAGAGCATGCTGGCCCAGGCCCGCGCCCGCGTGGGCGGGCGGGCCCGCTTCGTCCAGCAGGACATCCTGCACATGGACAGTGACAGCGGAGACAGCGAGGCCATGGGTACGGGCACGGGGACGACCTCGGGCTTCGACGCCGCCTTCGCCGTCGGCGGGGTCTGGTACCACACGCCCGACCCGGACGACGGCGACAGGGATTCCGTCCTGCTGTGCAGCCACCTCGTCGCGGACGAGGACAACATCCGGGGGCTCCGCAACGTCCACGCCGCGCTCAGGCCCGGCGGCATCCTCCTGCTCACCAGGCAGGCCGCCCACCGCGACTACGCGCGCGACCTGCCGGGCGGCCTGGTCTACAGCCAGACGATCCGGCGCCTTGGCGAGAACCACTACCTCAAGGACTACTACGTCAGGCGGCAGGACGGACACCTGGAGGCCCACCAGCGCTGCGAGTACCGCACCTACCCGCAGGACCGGGCGCTCGACCTCCTTGAAGAGTGCGGCTTCCGTGCGGCGTACGTGAGCGACAACGGGCTCTTCCACCTCTACTCGCGGCGTTAGCCCACCGTTCAAGCCGCCCCTGACCTGCGCCGAAGTACGGTGCATGACTTCTACACGCACCCCTGCCCGCCCCTCCGGCGCGCCCGCCGGACCGGCCGCCGTGCGCCTGGGAGGCCAACTCGCCGCCGCCCGGCCGCACTTGCGGGCCGCGCTGTGTCTGGCGCCGGCGCTGGTGGTCCTCGTCGCCGGGTTCCAGCGGCGCTGGATGTCCGACGACGGGCACATCTACGTCCGCACCGTCCGGCAGATCCTCGCGGGCAACGGCCCGGTGTTCAACGCGGGCGAACGCGCCGAGTCGTCCACCGGGACGCTGTGGCAGTGGCTGCTGGTGCTCGCGGGTCTTCCGGGCGCGGACGTCGCCTCCGCGGCGGTGTACGGCGGGCTGCTGCTCACGGCGGCGGGGTTCGCGCTCGCGGCTTGGGGGGCGGTCCGCCTGCACGGCGGTGGCGGTGGCGGCGCGCGGCCGCACTCCGGGGGCGGCGGCCGCCTCCTCCTGCCTCTCGGCGCCCTCGTCCCGCTCGCCCTGCCGCCCGTCTGGGACTTCGCCACCTCGGGCCTGGAGACGGGGCTCGCCACCTGCTGGATCGGTGGCGCCTGGCTGCTGCTCGTCGCGCGGCCCCGCTCGCTGGCCACCGCCTTCGTCATCGGCCTCGGGCCGCTCGTACGGCCCGATCTCGCGCTGGTCTCCGCCGTGTTCCTGGGCGCGCAGTGGCTGATCGCGCGCCCCTCCCGGCGCGCCACGCTGGCCGGTGCCGCCACGGCGGGCGCGCTCCCCGTCGCGTACGAGATCTTCCGCGTCGGCTACTACGGACACCTGATGCCGCTGCCCGGCGTCACCAAGGAGGCCTCGCGGAGCCTGTGGGGGCGGGGGCTGCACTACCTCGGTGACTTCGCCGGGCCCTATCTGCTGTGGGTGCCCGCGGTGTTGGTCGTCGCGGCGGTGGTGCCCGCGGTGCTTCCGCTCGTACTGCCCGCGGGGCGAGCCACGTCCGCCGGGGCCTCCGGCGGCACGCTCGTCCCCGTGCTCGCTCCCGTCCTCGCGGGGGCGCTCTGCTGGGCGTACGTCATCAAGGTCGGCGGGGACTTCATGCACGCCCGGATGTTCCTGCCGGGGCTGTTCCTGATGGTGCTCCCGGTGTTCCTGGTGCCCGCCACGCGCGCGTGGACGGCGGCCGTCGTGGGTGTCGGGGTGTGGGCCGTCGTGTGCGCCGCCGTGCTGCGGATCGGGTACGAGGGGCGGATCGGGCCCGGCGGCATCGCGGACGAACGCGGTGTGTACGTACGGCAGAACGCCGCCGCGCACCCCGTGCACCACACCTTCGGGGGCTTCCGGGAGAACGCCGCGTACGCGCGCGAGGTGCGCGCGGCCGGGCGGGACGGTGGGTCCGCGCTGTTCCTCTCCCGCACCCGCGTGGCCACCGCCTCGCCCTCGGTGACCGGCTTCTACGCGACCCTCGGCCTCAACGGCACCGTCGTCCCCCTCGACGGCGCCGCCCTCGACCCGATCGGCCTCGCCTACCCGCTGGCCGCCCACTCCCAGCGCATCGCGCACGCCCGCGTCGGCCACGACAAGTGGCTGCCGGACGAATGGCTCTTCGCCGACCGCGGCAGGGGCGTGCCGCCGGCTGAGATGGATTCCGCCCGGGTGGCCGCCGCCCGGCGCGCCCTCAACTGCGGGGCCCTCGCCGAGCTCCGCTCCGCCACGCGGGCGCCGCTCACGGCGGGGCGTTTCCTCCACAATGTCGCCGGTGCCTTGGAGCGGACGTCGTTCCGCTTTCCCAACGACCCCGTCCGGGCGGAGCGGGAGTTGTGCGGCGTGGAGGCCCCCTAAGGGGCGCGGCCTCGCAGTGCGTTCGCCCGGCGGATGCTGTTCGCGAGGTCGGTCACGGCCTTGTCCCCTGTCGTGAACGCCAGAGCCGCTGCGTGGCGTTCCAGTTCGGCGGGGGCCGGGGCGCCGGGCAGCGGGTCGTACGCGGTACGCAGGTCCTCTGCGAAGTAGGCAGCCGTGGCGGCCACCTGAAGGCCGGAGTCGGACTCGCTCAGCGGGCGGTCGAGGGCGTCCACGCCCACGTCAGCCGACGCCTCGTCGGGGGCACGACTATCGGGGTCGAGCCAGCGCACCCGCACCGTGGCCACGAGGCCACCCGCGCCGGGCTTCGTGCGCACCGCGTACAGCGCCGTCACGGTGTGGCCGGGCCCGACCTCCCCGCCGTCCACGCGGTCGTCGCGGAAGTCGTCGTCGGCGACCCGCCTGTTGTCGTATCCGATGAGCCGGAACCGTTCGACCGTGTCGGGGTCGAAGGACACCTGTGCCTTGGCGTCGCGGGCGCGCAGGTCGATGTTGGCGGGCAGTCGCTCGCAGAACACCTCGCGGGCGTCCTCCTCGTCGGCGACGTAGGTGGTGTGGCCGTCGCCGCGGTCGGCGAGCCGCTCCATCAGGGCGTCCCCGTAGTCGCTGCCGACGCCAACGCCGAACAGCGTGAGGCCGTGTGTGCGGCGGGCCTCCTCGACGCGGCGCAGGATGCCGTCGGCGCTGGTGTCGCCGGTGTTGGCGAGGGCGTCCGAGAGCAGCACGACACGGTTGGTGGCGCCTTCGCGCAGGCCGCGGACGGCGGTCTCGTAGCCGGTGATGATGCCCGCCTCCACGTTGGTGGAGCTGGTGGGGCGCAGCTTGTCGACGGCGGCGTGCACGCGGTCGCGGCTGTCGCCGATCCGGGTCATGGGCAGGACGGTCTCGGCGCGGTCGCTGAAGGTGACCAGGGCGACCGAGTCGTCGTCGCGCAGCTGATCGGTCATGACGCCGAGGGACTTCCTGACCAGGTCGAGGCGGCCCGTCTCGGCCATGGAGCCGGAGATGTCGATGACGAAGGTGAGCGCGGCGGGCGGGCGTTCGCTCCGTTCCGCTTCCGGGCGGGTCGCGAGGCCGACGCGCACGAGCGACCAGCCGTCGGCGCGGGTACGGGCGCCGTCCACGGTCACGGAGAAGCCGTCGCCGTCGGGCTTGGGGTAGTCCTGCCGGAAGCTGTTCACGAACTCCTCGGGCCGCACCGTCGACGGGTCGGGCAGGCGGCCCTGGTCGAGGGTGCGGCGCGCGAAGCCGTACGAGGCGGTGTCGACGTCCAGCGCGAAGGTGGAGAGCAGATCGGCGGGGCCCGGTTCGGGGGCGATGTCGCGGCGGGCGCCGTCCTGTTCGCCCTGCGCGCCGTCGGGGGCCGGGGCGGGGACGTTGTGGCGGGGGTTGTCGGGGGCGGGCAGGGCGTCGGACGCGCGCTCCTTGCTCGCCGCCCGGCCGCCGCCGTCGCTCCCGCCGCCGCTGCAGCCCGCGAGCAGCATGCCGCCCGCCAGAGCAGCCGCCGCGATCCCCAGCCCTGGACGGCGCCGTCGCCGGTGTCCAAGTCCGGTACGTCGGCTGCGTATGCGTGGGAAAGGCGTACGTCCCATGGATCGGCCCCTCAGCTCGTCTCGTCGGCACTCGTGACTGTGACGGCGGAGGGGCCCCGGACGATCGGTCCCGTACGTTGCGGAAGGGTCTCAAGTCGGCCACGGCGGCCGGAGGTTGAGGTTCCGGCCTCCCGGCCCGCACGCGCCCGCGTGCCCCCTGGGACACCTCGTCCCCGCTAGGACACCGCGCCCTTCCGCTAGGACACCACGTCCTTCCGCGAGAACCCCCGGAACGCCAGCGCGAACAGCACCAACGCGTACGTCACCGAGATCGCCGAGCCCTGGATCATGCCGCCCCACTCCGGTGTCGGCTGGAACACGTCGGCCCAGGCGAACTGCCAGTGCGCGGGAAGGAAGTCGCGCCAGCTCCCGAGGGCCGTCACGGCGTCCAGGACGTTCCCCGCGATGGTGAGGCCGACGGCGCCGCCGACCGCGCCCAGCGGGGCGTCGGTCTTCGTGGACAGCCAGAACGCGAGCCCCGCGGTGACCAGTTGGGACACGAAGACGTACGCCACGACGACGGCGAGGCGCTGGGCCGCCGTGCCCGCTTCGAGCGTGCCGCCGGTGGGGATCTCCAGCGGCCCCCAGCCGTACGCCGCCGTGCCGGCCGCGAGCGCGACCAGGGGCAGCAGCACCATCGCGGCGGCGCTCATGCCGAGCGCGACGGCGAGCTTGGACCACAGCAGCCGGGCCCGTGGCACGGGCGCGGCGAGCAGATAGCGCAGGCTGGACCAGCCCGCTTCGGAGGCGACGGTGTCCCCGCAGAACAGCGCGACGGGGATCACCAGGAGGAAGCCCGCCGAGACGAACAGGCAGGTGGCGGCGAAGTTGGCCCCCGACGCCGTGGCCGTGTCCATCAGCGTGACCTCGCCGTTGCGCCCGCCCGGCGAACCGGCGACGGCGAACGCGATAAGGAGCACGAACGGGAGCAGCGCGAGCACGCCGCCCATCACCAGCGTGCGCCGCCGCTTGAGCTGGCGGACCGCCTCCACGCGCAGGGGCAGGGTGCGCCCCGCGCGGTACCCGGGGGCGGTGGCGCGCTCGGCCGGGCCCTCCCCCGGGCCCGTCTCGACGGTGTCCAGGGAGTCCGGCACGTGCGGCGCGCCCGGCGTGCTCTCGGTCGCCGTCATGCGGTGCCTCCGATCAGGGTCAGGAACGCGTCCTCAAGGCGGCGGTGCGGCCCGATGGACTCGACGGGGACTTCGAGCCGGACCAGCTCGACGAGCAGCCGGGAGGCGGCGGAACCGGCAGCCGCAGACGCGTCGCCCTCCGTCGGCTCAAGCCGCACCAGCAGCCCGCCCTCCGCCCGCGCGGCCGTCGCCACGCCGGTCAGGGACGCCACCTTCTCCACCAGCGGCTCGGGGATGTCGGCCGCGAGGCCCACCAGGAGCGTGTCCCCGGAGCCGACGATCTCGTCGACCGGGCCCGCCTGGACGAGCCGGCCGCGGTCCATGACGACCAGGTGCGTGCAGGTCTGCTCGACCTCGGCGAGGAGGTGGCTGGAGACGATGACGGTGCGTCCGCCCGCGGCGTACCGGATCATCACCTCGCGCATCTCGCGGATCTGGGGCGGGTCGAGGCCGTTGGTCGGCTCGTCGAGGATGAGCAGGTCCGGCAGGCCGAGCATGGCCTGGGCGATGGCGAGGCGCTGGCGCATGCCCTGGGAGTACGTCCGCACCGCGCGGGCGAGCGCGTCGCCGAGCCCGGCGATCTCCAGGGCGTCGTCCAGGTGGGCGTCCTCGGCGGGGCGTCCTGTGGCCTTCCAGTACAGCTCCAGGTTCTCCCGGCCGGAGAGGTGGGGCAGGAATCCGGCGCCCTCGACGAACGCGCCGACGCGGGACAGGACGGGCGCGCCGGGCCGGATCGCGCGGCCGAACACGCGGATCTCGCCCGCGTCCGGGCGGATGAGGCCCATCAGCATCCGCAGGGTCGTCGTCTTGCCCGCGCCGTTCGGCCCGAGGAGGCCGAGGACCTGGCCCTTCTCGACGCGGAAGGAGAGGTCGCGGACCGCGTACCGATCGGTGGACTTGGCGTAGCGCTTGCTCAAGTCGGTGATCTGCAGGGGGACTTCGGCGAGCGCCGGGTCGGGTGCGGGCGCCGTGGTACGCCTGCGGCCGAGGACGAGGAGGGCCGCCGCGAGGGCCGCGCCGGTGAGCGGCAGCCACCACACCCAGGCGGGCAGCGGGGCGGCCGGGGTGTCCACTCCGGGGGCGGTCGGGACCTTCAGGTCGCCCTTCAACGACACCGTGTACGCGGCCGGTTCGGCCGGTGAGGCGTAGCCGAGGTCGGTCGCGGAGAGTACGAGGCGCAGCCGGTGGCCCTTCTTCAGCTCGTGGTCGACGGCGGGCAGCTTCAGGTCGACGTTCGCGCCGTCCACGGCGCCCGCGATCCGCACCGGCGCGACGAGCTGGGCGGGCAGGACCTGCTGGTCGCCGCCGGGCCCGACGTCGTACACCTTCCCGAAGAGGACGGTGTCCTCGCTGTCGGACTTCACATGGGCGCGCACGGTGGGCGTGCCGGTGATCCGCAGGTCCTTGGTGAGCGGCTTCGACTCGAACGCCGCGTACTGACCGGGGAAGTCGAGGGAGACGCCGATGCCGAGCGAGGAGAGCTGCGAGAGCCCGCCGCCACCGCGGCCTCCCCCGCCGCCTCCGCCCGCCGCCGAGCCGATGCCGGGCAGGGCGGACACGGCGGGCGGCGAGGCGCCCGCGGGGTTGTCGAAGGTCTGCGGCCGGCCGCCGAGCGGGATCTCGCGCACGCCGCTGTCCAGGCCCGGGTACCGGTCGCCGCTGGCGCCGCGCAGGGTGGCCGCGCCGTCCGTGGAGTCGATGCCTCCGGTGCGCGTGACGCGGAAGGCGGGGCCGGTGTCGACGCCCTTGTCGTCCTTCAGGTAGCGGTCGAACCAGGTGCCGACGCGGCCCGCCACGCGGTCGGTCTCCATGTCGCCGCCGTCGTGGCCGCCCGCGATCCAGTCGACCGAGACCGGCGCGTGGTTGCCGCGGATCGCCTTGGCCATCGCGTCGGACTGGTCGAGCGTGAACAGCGAGTCCGTCTGGCCCTGCGTGATCAGCGTGGGCACCTTGATGCGGTCGCCGACGGCGGAGGGGCTGCGCTCGGACAGCAGCTCGCGCGCCTTGGCGTCGGGCTTCCCGGCCACCGCCACGCGGTCGTACATCTCGCACAGCCGCTGCTCGAAGCGGTCGCAGCCGCCGCCCGCGGTGACGAACATCCCGGCCCACAGCTTCTTGAAGACGCCTCGGGGGAACAGGGCGTCCGCCAGGTTCCAGTACGTGATCACCGGGGCGATGGCGTCGACCCGCTTGTCGTACCCGGCGGCGAGCAGCGAGACCGCGCCGCCGTAGGAGGCGCCGGTGACGCCCACGCGCGGGTCGCCCGCCTTGTCCAGGTCCACCTCGGGGCGCTCGGCCAGCCAGTCGATGAGCCGGGAGACGTCGGCGACCTCGCCCTTGGGGTCGTTCAGACCGATCCGCCCGGTGGACTTGCCGAAGCCGCGGGCCGACCACGTCATGACCGCGTAGCCCTTGCGGGCGAGCTTCTCGGCCTGTTCGCGGACGTCTTCCTTGCTGCCGCCGAAGCCGTGCCCGATGAGGACGGCGGGGCGCTTCGCGCCGGGGTCGCCCGCGGTGAAGTACGACGTGTCGATCCGCACCTCGCGGCCGTCGGCCGTGCCCATGTCGAGGAGCCGGTCCGAGCGGCGCACACTCGGCCCGTCGTCCGACGCGAGCGCCGTCCACGTACCCGCCGCCACGAGCAGCACAACGGCGGCCACGGCGGCCAGCAGCCGCCGTGGCCGGCGAAGGGCGGCCTTCCAGGCTCCGGCCCAGGGCCGTCGTAGATCCATGCCGTCAACCGTACGGGGGCCCGCTGACAACCAATGCCCCCACCGGTCTGAACCCGGGGGCCTCCCCGGGAAGTACGCGGGGCCGGCCGCGTACCACCGACGCGGTAGCGCACGGCCCCTGCCGTCCAACTGTCAGGGGCACTTACCCTGTTGACCCATGACATCTCAGCCTGCTGCCCCCGTGGAATCCCTCGCCACCGGCCAGCGCTCGCTCGGCGACCCCGACGTCCGGTACCCGCTGTGGCCGCCGCTCACCGAGGGCTGCCCGGCCACGAGCACGGACTCCGTGGCGTATCCGGTGGAGGTCGACTACGCCTACGACAAGCTGCCCGACGACTTCTTCGCGACCGCGACCGCGACCCCCCGGCCGCGCGGGCACGAGCGGTGGGCGCCGCTCCTGCCGCCCCTGCACGCCCCCGGGCTCGCGGAGGGCGGCACCCCGCTGCTGCCCCTGGCCGACGGCGTGTGGATCAAGGACGAGTCCCGCAATCCGACGTGGAGCCACAAGGACCGGCTGAACCGGGTCACGGTGAGCGCGGCCGTCGGCGCGGGCGCGGCGGGCGTCGTCGTCGCCTCGTCCGGCAACCACGGCGCCTCCGCGGCGGCGTACGCGGCGCGTGCCGGGCTCCGGTGCGCCGTCGTGACCTCGGCGGAGGTGCCGCCCGCCGTCGACGCCTTCCTGCGCGCGTACGGGGCCGCCGTGCTTCCGGTGCCCATCGAGCAGCGGTGGTCGCTGCTTCGCCGGATCGCCGAGCGGACCGGCTACCACCCCGTCAGCAACCTCACGCCCGCCGCGCACACCGGGCACGGCTTCGGCCCCGAGGGCTACAAGACCCTCGCGTACGAGATCTTCACCGAGCTCGGCACCGTCCCGCGCGCGGTGTACGTACCCACCGGCTACGGAGAGATGCTGTTCGGTACGTGGAAGGGCTTCGCCGAGCTGGTGCGGCTCGGGTACGCGGACCGGGTGCCGCGCATGTACGCCTGCGAGCCCGCCGCGGGCGGTCCGCTGGCCGCGTCCGTGCGCGCGGGGGCGCTCACGCAGGTCCCCGTCGGCCCCACCGCCGCGTACGCCATCTCTTGTCCCGTGGGCGGCCACCGCGGCGTCGTCGCCCTGCGGGAGAGCGGCGGGTCGGCCCTGCTCGTCACGGACGCGGAGATGACCGCCGCCCGCGCGGAGCTGGCACGGAACGGGATCTGGGCGGAGCTGTCCGCGGCGGCCGGTCTCGCGGGTCTGCGGCAGCTCTCCGAAGACGTACGGGACAGAGCGGGCGAAGGCCCCGTGGTGTGCGTGTCCACGTCCAGCGGCTTCAAGGACCAGGACCTGCTGTCCGCCGGGCCGTCCGCGACGGTCGATCCGGAGGACTGGGACGCGGTGGAGCGGCGGCTGCGCCAGGCGTGACGGCGGGCGGCCGGGCGCCTCAAAGAAGCCAACAACCGACAACAGGCCCTCAGTGCTTGACCGCCCGGCCGAAGGCCGAGCGCGCCCAGAGGAAGCCCACCAGGGTCAGGCCCGCGATCCAGGCCAGGGCCTGGGCGCCGCTGCTGCCGGTCTCGGTGCCGAGAAGCAGCCCCCGCAGCGTCTCGTTGATCGGCGTGAAGGGCTGGTACTCGGCGAACCAGCGCAGGCCCGTCGGCATGGACTCGGGGGTGACCACCGCGGAGCCCAGGAACGGCAGGAAGGTCAGCGGCGCGGGCGCGTTGCTCGCCGCCTCGATGGTCTTGGCGCCAAGCCCCATGGCGGCGGACACCCAGCTCAGCGCGAAGGCGAGCAGCACCAGGATGCCGAGGACGGCGGCCCACTCCACGAGCCCGGCGTTCGGCCGGAACCCCACCGCGAGCGCCACACCAGTGGCTGATGCCGGCCAGCGGCACCCACCTCATCTACGGCCCGGAGACGGCACGCCGCCAGGACCACTGCTACCGCGTCTTCGAGGCCGCGGGATTCACCGGCGAGGAGCTCGACGGGGCCGTGACCACGCTCCTGACGTTCGTGACCGGCACGGCTCTGGAGGACGCCGCCGCGGCCACCCTGCGGGCGCGGATCCGCCGCGAGGGCGGTGACGAGGAGCAGGGCGTCAAGGAGGTCGTCGAGTGGGCGAACGGCATCGCGAGGGAGTTCCCGCGGCTGCGGGCCCGCATCGAGGCGGGGACCCAGGCGCGCGTCGCGGAGACTCCGGGCTCACAGGGGGCAGACGCGCAGACGGCGCCCGAACCGGACGCCGCCCCCGGAACCGCACCGAGCACCGCGAAGATCGCCTTCGGCGTCGAGATCATCCTCGACGGCCTCCAGGCCCGCCTGGGCACCCGGACCGGCGGCGACGCGCCCCAGCGCTAGCGGAAACGGGACCCGGCCGTAGAGGATCCGGCCGGGGGGGGACTACTCCCGCACGTCCTCCGGAATCGTCACCAGCCACCGGCTGTCCCTGCGCGGCCGCAGATAGAACAGCCAGTACAGCGTGGCCACCCCCACGATCCCGCCGGTCCACAGCAGGTACGTCGCCTCCTGCTGGCTCAGTACGTACGCGAGCACCGCGACGAGCACCACCGGCACCCCGGGCCACAGCGGCATCCGCCAGGCGGGCGCGTGCCGGTGCGTGCCGCGCCGGGCGAGCAGCGCCGCCACGGCCACCAGCAGGTACATGCCCGTCACGGAAACGCCGGTCACTCCGTAGAGGGTGTCCAGGTTCACGAAGCACAGCGCGGCGCCCGGGACGCCCACCAGGAGCGTGGCGACCCAGGGCGAGCCGAAGCGCCCGCCGAGCCGCGACAGGACCTTGTTCACGGGCGTGGGCCACGCCTTGTCACGGGCGGAGGCGAACAGGACCCGGGAGTTCTGGATCACCATGACGATGCCCGCGTTGATGATGGCGAGGGCGACGCACAGGCTGATGAAGGTGCCGACGCCGGAGCTGGACCAGGCGGCGACCATGCCGCTGATGTCGCCACTGGTGAGGGCGGCGAGGTCCGGGGCGCCCATGGTGATCGCGGCGACCGGCACGAGGAGCACGACCGCCGAGATGCCGAGGGTGAGCAGCACCGTGCGGGCCACGTTCTTGCGCGGGTTCTCCATCTCCTCGGAGAGGTAGACGGCGGTGGAGAAGCCCTGGGTGACGAAGAGGGCGATGGCGAGACCGGAGATGATCAGCATCGCGGTGACGGCCTTCGTGCCGTCGCCGGACCCGGCACCGGAGCCCGCCGCCACGCTCAGGTCGGTGAGGCTGGAGACCCCCCGCTCGGTGTGCGCGAACCCGAGCACCGCGACGACGCCCGCCGCGACCACCTCGAGTACCAGGAAGATCCCGGTGATCCACGCGTTGGCCCGCAGGTCGAGCAGGCCCGCGAGGGTGGCGAGGAGCATCACGCCCGCGCCCGCCCAGGACGCGTCCAGGTGCACGACCGGGGCGAGGTAGTCGGCCGTACCCATGGCGATCACCGGCGGGACGATCATCACGACGAGCAGGGAGAGGACGAAGACGAGCCAGCCCGCGAGCCGTCCGGCCATGGTCGACACCATCGCGTACTCGCCGCCCGCGCTGGGGATGAGGGTGCCCAGCTCCGAGTAGCAGAACGCGACGCCCACGCAAAGCAGCGCGCCGATGGCGATGGTGAGCGCGGTGGCGGTGCCGAGCGAGGAGAACAGGTCGGGCACGACCACGAACAGCGTGGACGCGGGTGTCACGCAGGACAGCGTGAGCAGGGTGCCGCCGACGACGCCGATGGAACGCTTCAGTTGGCGCGGCGCCTTCTCCGGTTCCTGCGCGGGCGCGGTGACCGGCCCGATGACCGCGGACTCGGGCGGCGGCGTGTGAAGCGTTTCGGTCATACGGCGGATCCGATCGGCTCGTACGAAGGGGGAGGCAGAGCCGTCAGGAAACCCCGGCGTAAGGGGAACGTCAATGGCCGTTTGCCTACGGAATCCGCACCTCAGCAAGTCGCCAACTCACCGTTGAATCCCAGCCTTTCGCTCCTACAGGTGAATTTCACCTGATCGATTCCGCTCACGACCTTCGATACGAAGGTCAACTGCCACCACAGCCTCCGTCACCCGTTTCGCGCCCTCTGTACGAGAACCGCAGCCCGAGCCCCGAAAAACAAACGAAGCCGTCCGCAGTGCGGACGGCTTCGTTCAACGGATCACAGCTGTCAGTGGTTGCGCGGGAACCCCAGGTCCACGCCCGCCGGGGCGTCCGACGGGTCCGGCCAGCGGGTGGTGACGACCTTGCCGCGGGTGTAGAAGTGCGTGCCGTCGTTGCCGTAGATGTGGTGGTCGCCGAAGAGCGAGTCCTTCCAGCCGCCGAAGGAGTGGTAGCCCACCGGCACCGGGATCGGCACGTTCACGCCGACCATGCCCGCCTCGACCTCGAGCTGGAAGCGCCGCGCGGCGCCGCCGTCCCGGGTGAAGATCGCGGTGCCGTTGCCGAACGGCGAGGCGTTGATGAGGGCCAGGCCCTCCTCGTACGTCTCCACGCGCAGCACACAGAGCACCGGGCCGAAGATCTCGTCCTTGTACGCGTCCGCCGTCACCGGCACCCGGTCGAGCAGGGAGAGCCCGATCCAGTGGCCGTCCTCGTGCCCCTCGACGGTGAGGCCGGTGCCGTCCAGGACGACCTCGCTGCCCTGTGCCGCCGCGCCCTTCACGTACGAGGCGACCTTGTCGCGGTGCGCGGCCGTGATGAGCGGGCCCATCTCGGAGGCCGGGTCGTTGCCGGGGCCGATCTTGATCTTCTCGGCGCGCTCCTTGATCTTCGCGACGAGCTCGTCGCCGACCGCGCCGACGGCCACGACCGCCGAGATGGCCATGCAGCGCTCGCCCGCCGAGCCGTACGCGGCCGAGACGGCGGCGTCGGCGGCCGCGTCCAGGTCGGCGTCCGGCAGGACCAACATGTGGTTCTTGGCGCCGCCGAGGGCCTGTACGCGCTTGCCGTTGGCGGAGGCGGTGGTGTGGATGTAGCGGGCGATCGGGGTGGAGCCCACGAAGGACACGGCCGCGACGTCCGGGTGCTCAAGGAGGCGGTCGACGGCCACCTTGTCGCCGTGCACGACGTTGAAGACGCCGTCCGGCAGGCCCGCCTCCGCGAGCAGCTCCGCGACCTTCATCGCGGCCGACGGGTCCTTCTCGCTGGGCTTGAGCACGAAGGTGTTGCCGCACGCGATGGCGAGCGGGAACATCCACATCGGCACCATGGCGGGGAAGTTGAAGGGCGTGATGCCCGCGACGACGCCGAGGGGCTGGCGGATCGAGGAGACGTCCACGCGGCTCGCGACCTGCGTGGACAGCTCGCCCTTGAGCTGCACGTTGATGCCGCAGGCCAGGTCGACGACCTCCAGGCCGCGGGCGACCTCGCCGAGGGCGTCGGAGTGCACCTTGCCGTGCTCGGCGGTGATCAGCTCGGCGATCTCGTCGCGGTGGGCGTCGAGCAGCGCGCGGAACTTGAACAGGATGGACGTGCGCTGGGCGAGCGAGGACTGGCCCCAGGTCGCGTACGCTGCCTTGGCGGCGGCGACGGCCGCGTCCACCTCGTCGACGGACGCGAAGGCCACGCGGGTCGTCACGGCGCCGGTGGCCGGGTCGGTGACCGGGCCGTACGTACCGGACGCGCCCTCGACGCTCTTGCCACCGATCCAGTGGTCGACGGTCTTCGTCGTGCTCGTCATATTGCTCATGCCAAGTTCCCCTTCACAGCTGGCGGCGCCGGGCTGAGACGTGCCGGTCGTACTCCTCGCGTGCCTTGACCGCCGACGTGCGCGTCGCGGTCTCGGCCACGGGCACATCCCACCACGCCTGTGCGGGGGGCGGGCCCGACACTGTGTCTGCCGTTTCCGTCTCCACGTAGACACATGTGGGGCCGTCCGCCTCGCGCGCTTCGCGCAGGGCTTCCCGCAGCTCGCGGACGGTCTTCGCGCGTCGCACCGGGAGCCCCAGGGAGGCCGCGTTGGCGGCCAGGTCGACGGGCAGCGGGGCGCCCGTGTAGGTCCCGTCCGGCGCCCGGTGGCGGTAGGCGGTACCGAACCGCTCGCCGCCCACGGACTCCGAAAGGCCCCCGATGGAGGCGTACCCGTGGTTCTGCAGGATCACGACCTTGATCGGGATGTTCTCCTGCACGGCCGTGACGATCTCGGTCGGCATCATCAGATACGTCCCGTCGCCGACAAGCGCCCACACGGGCCGCTCCGGCGAGGCGAGCGAGACCCCGATCGCGGCGGGGATCTCGTAGCCCATGCAGGAGTAGCCGTACTCCACGTGGTACTGCCGCGGCGAGCGCGCCCGCCACAGTTTGTGCAGGTCGCCGGGGAGCGATCCGGCCGCGTTGATGACGACGTCGGCCTCGGTGACGAGCTCGTCGAGCAGGCCGAGTACCTGCGCCTGGGTGGGCCGCACATCCGGTTCGTCCGCTTCGTAGGCGGCGTCGACGCGGTGCTCCCAGCGGGCCTTGTCGTCGACGTACTCGTTGGCGTACGCGGTGTCGGCGCGGTGGCCCGACAGCATGTCCCGCAGGCCGTCGAGGGCGGCGCGGGCGTCGGCGACGACCGTCGTGCCGGCCATCTTGTGCGCGTCGAACGCGGCGATGTTGATGTTGAGGAAGCGCACTCCTGGCGTCGCGAAGAGGGTGCCGGAGGCCGTGGTGAAGTCGGTGTAGCGGGTGCCGACGCCGATCACCAGGTCGGCGGTGCGGGCCAGTTCGTCGGCGGTCGCGGTGCCGGTGTGGCCGATGCCGCCGACGTCGGCGGGGTGGTCGTGGCGCAGGGAGCCCTTGCCGGCCTGGGTGGAGGCGACCGGGATGCGGGTGGCGTGGGCGAGTTCGGACAGGGCGAGCTCGGCGGCGCTGTGGTGGACGCCGCCGCCCGCGACGATCAGCGGCCGGCGGCTGTCGCGCACCAGGCGTGCGGCGGCGGCGAGTTCGGCGGGGTCGGGGGCCTGGCGGCGCACCGTCCACACCCGCTCGGCGAAGAACTCCTCGGGCCAGTCGTGGGCCTCCGCCTGCACGTCCTGCGGCAGCGCGAGGGTCACCGCGCCCGTGTCGACGGGGTCGGTGAGCACGCGCATGGCCTGCAGGGCGGCCGGGATCAGCGCCTCGGGGCGGGTGATCCGGTCGAAGTACTTCGAGACGGGCCGCAGGCAGTCGTTCACGGACACGTCGCCCGCGTACGGCACTTCGAGCTGCTGTAGCACCGGGTCGGCGGGGCGGGTCGCGAAGGTGTCGCCGGGCAGCAGGAGCACCGGCAGGTGGTTGATGGTGGCGAGCGCGGCGCCCGTGACGAGGTTGGTGGCGCCGGGGCCGATGGACGTCGTCACGGCGTGCGTGGAAAGCCGCCCGCACTGGCGCGCGTACCCGACGGCCGCGTGCACCATGGACTGTTCGTTGCGCCCCTGGTGGAACGGCATCTGCTCGCCGTACTCCACGAGGGCCTGGCCGAGTCCCGCCACGTTGCCGTGCCCGAAGATGCCCCAGGTCGCGCCGATGAGGCGGCGCCGTTCGCCGTCCCGCTCGGTGAACTGCCGCGCCAGGAAGCGCACCAGGGCCTGGGCCGTCGTGAGCCGGACCGTGCCGGACGCCCCGGTCTTCGTACCGCTCATCGGTAACCCTCCGTGTGGTCGGGGTGGAAGCAGATCTTCCACTCCCGCTCGCCCCCCGGTCCCGCCATGACGTTCAGGTAGTACATGGTGTGCCCCGGCTGGGCGATGGACGGCCCGTGCCAGCCGTCGGGCACGAGCACCGCGTCGCCGGAGCGCACCTCGGCGAGCGTGTCCGTGCCGCCCTCGCGCGAGGGGGACACCCGCTGGTAGCCGAAGCCGTGCTCGCCCTCGATCTCGAAGTAGTAGATCTCTTCGAGGACGGACTCGACGCCGGGCCGGTGCTCGTCGTGCTTGTGCGGCGGATACGAGGACCAGTTGCCGCCCGGCGTGATCACCTCGACCGCGATGAGCCGGTCGCACTCGAACGCGTCCGCCGACGCGAAGTTGCGGACCTGCCGCGCGCAGCCGCCGCTGCCGCGTTCCTCGACGGGGACCTCCGGCGTGGGGCCGTAGCGGGCGGGGAGTCGGCGCTCGCACTTCGCTCCTGCCAGGGCGAAGCGGCCTCCCACGCCGGAGGCGATCTGGATGTGGGCGTCACGGGGAACGTAAGCGAAGTCGGTGACTCCGCTGAACACGCTCTCGCGGCCCAGGAGTTCGATGATCTCGCCCTCCGCGTGCACCGTACAGCCGCCGGTCAGCGGGAGCACGATCCATTCACTCTCTCCGGTGGCGAAGGAGTGCGTGCCGCCGGCCGGGATCTCGACGACTCGCAGCCCGGCATACGTCCAGGCTGCGCTTTTGGGGTCGATGGCGACGGCGTACGTCCCGTCGGCCGCACTTCCTTTTGGTACGTACGTCATGCGCGCTCCTCTTGATTGCGTACGACACGGCTACAGCAGGCCGACCGCGATGTCGACGGCGCCCGCCACGTCACCGTCCGCCGGATACAGCAGCGTGCGCCCGGCGACCAGGCCCTGCACGGTGGGCAGACGCAGGGCGCCGCGCCATTTCTCGTACGCCGCGTCCGCGTCCCGGGCCTCCGCGTCGATGTCACCGCCCAGCAGCACGGCGGGCAGCGTCGAGGTCTCCATGACGCGGGCCATGTCGTCGGGGTTCTCGGTGACGGGGACCTTCAGCCAGGTGTACGCGGAGGTGCCGCCGAGGCCCGACGCGATGGCGATGGACCTGGTGACGGCGTCGGCGCTCAGGTCGTTGCGCAGCACGCCGCCCTGCCTGCGGCTGAGGAACGGCTCGACGAACACGGGCAGTCTGCGCTCGGCCATCGCGTCGACGGCCCGCGCGGTGGCCTCCAGGGTGGTCAGGGAGCCCGGGTCGTCGTAGTCGACGCGAAGCAGCAGCTTGCCCGCGTCGAAGCCGAGGCGGTGCAGGTCCTCGGGCCGGTACCCGGTGAACCGGTCGTCCAGCTCGAACACGGCGCCCGCGAGCCCGCCGCGGTTCATGGACCCCATGACGACCTTGCCTTCGAGCGCGCCGAGCAGCAGCAGGTCGTCGAGGATGTCGGCGGTGGCCAACACCCCGTCGACCCCCGGCCGCGACAGCGCCAGACACAGCCGCTCAAGGAGGTCGGCCCGGTCGGCCATGGCCATCGGATCCTTCCCGACCCCGAGGGCACCCCGCGCCGGATGATCGGCCGCGATGACCATGAGCCGCCCGGAGTCCCCGACCAACTCCCGCCGAGGCCGCCGCGCGGCGGCCTCGGCGATGGCTTCGGGATGCCGCACCCGGGTCCGCACCAGCTCGGCCACATCCACCGTGGAGCTCACAGGACGGCCCCCGCAGCCAACGCGGCCTCGACCTCGTCGGCGTACGGCATCGCGGACGAACACTCAAGCCGGGAGGCGACGATCGCCCCCGCCGCGTTGGCGTACCGCAGCACCCGCTCCAACTCCCAGCCCGCGAGCAGCCCATGGCACAGCGCCCCGCCGAACGCGTCCCCGGCCCCGAGCCCGTTGAGGACGGTCACGGGCAGCGGCGGAACCTCGGCGACGTCCCCGGCCCGGTTCATGGCGAGCACGCCGCGGGGTCCCTGCTTGACCACGGCCAGCTCAACTCCCGCGTCCAGCAGGGCACCGGCGGCCGCCCGCGGCTCCCGCACGCCCGTTGCGACCTCGACCTCGTCCACATTGCCGACGGCGACATTCGCGTGCCGCAGAGCCGCGGCGTAATGCGGCCGCGCCTCATCGGGCTCGTTCCAAAACATGGGCCGCCAGTCGAGGTCGAAGACCGTGATGCCCCCCGAGCGTGCGCCGAGCGCGGCGACGGTCGCCGTCCGGCTGGGCTCGGCGCACAGCCCGGTCCCGGTCATCCAGAAGATGCGGGCCTCGGCGATCGCGTCGAGGTCGAGTTCGGCCGCCGAGATCTCCAGGTCGGGCGCCTTGGGCTGGCGGTAGAAGTACAGCGGGAAGTCGTCGGGCGGGAACACCTCGCAGAACGTGACGGGCGTGGGCAGCCCGGCGACCTCGCCGACCCACCGGTCGTCCACCCCGAACTCCCGCAACTGCTCGCGCAGATACGTGCCGAAGGGATCCTGTCCCGTCCGCGTGACAACGCCCACGCGCCGCCCGAGCCGCGCCGCCGCGACCGCGACGTTCGTGGCCGAGCCGCCGAGGAACTTCCCGAACGTCGTGACTTGCGAGAGCGGCACCCCGGTCTGCAGGGGGTAGAGGTCCACCCCGATCCGGCCCATCGTGATGACGTCGTACGGCTCGTACGTGTCGTACGCATCCGTGTACGGATCGGTCACCCTGCACTTCCCTTCCTGGAGGCAGCCTGTCGCGCCTCCCCCAGGTCTAATCCCGCCCTGGGAACCCTGTCAACATTTTGTCCTGACATTCGGACTACTCCTTGACACTGTTCTCGGCGTGCGGCGAGGCTTGCGGCCATGACGACGCTGTCCCGCATCCGGATCGGTTCGGCCCCCGACTCATGGGGCGTGTGGTTTCCCGAGGACCCCCAGCAGGTCCCCTGGAGCCGTTTCCTCGACGAAGTCGCCGCATCCGGGTACGAGTGGATCGAGCTCGGGCCGTACGGCTATCTGCCGAGCGACCCGGCCCTGCTGACCGCCGAGACGGACCGCCGCGGCCTCAAGGTCTCCGCCGGCACGGTCTTCACCGGCCTGCACCACGGCCCGGACGTGTGGGACAAGACGTGGGAGCACGTGTCCGCCATCGCCGCCCTCACACAGGCGATGGGCGCGCGCCACCTCGTCGTCATCCCGTCCTTCTGGCGCGACGACAAGACCGGCGAGGTCCTGGAGGACTCCACGCTCACGCCCGCGCAGTGGCGCGAACTGACCATCCAGACCGAGCGCCTGGGCCACGAGGTGCGCGAGCGCTACGGCCTGTCGATCGTGGTGCACCCGCACGCCGACACCCACATCGACACCGAGGAGAACGTCACCCGCTTCCTCGACGCGACGGACCCCGACCTGGTCTCGCTCTGCCTGGACACCGGCCACTACGCGTACTGCGGCGGCGACAGCGTCAAGCTCATCGAGACGTACGGCGAGCGCCTCGGCTATCTGCACCTCAAGCAGGTCGACCCGGCCGTGCTCGCCGAAGTGCGCGCCCAGGACATGCCGTTCGGGCCCGCCGTCGCGCGCGGCGTGATGTGCGAACCGCCCGCGGGGGTGCCCGCGCTCGGTCCTGTCCTGGAGGCCGCGCAGAAGCTGGACGTCGACCTGTTCGCCATCGTCGAGCAGGACATGTACCCGTGCGAGCCGGACAAGCCGCTGCCGATCGCCCGCCGGACGCGGTCGTTCCTGCGCTCCTGCGGCGCGTAGGGCGCGTCCGGGGCCTCCTGCCCGGCGCGCGGTTGCGGCACGCTGGTCGTACGGCGGGCGACGCCGTGCCGACGACGGGCGGGAGGCTGCATGAACGCGGGCCGCTGGCACGAGGCACGTACGCGCACCAAGGTGCGCGCCCTGCACGGTCCGGACGGCCTCTGGGAGGTCGCGCTCGCCCGCCCGCACCCGCGCCTTCGGCCCGGCGTGATCAGCTACCGCGGCTTCCGGCTCGCCCTGAGCGCGCCCCGGCGGCGCCTCGAAGTCCCCATCGGCGCCGTCACGTTGATGCTCGGCTTCGGCGACCAGCTGCGCATCAGGCGCCTCACGGCCTCCGCGCGCCCACCGGTCGCGCTGGTGTCGGTGGTCTCCGGGCTCACCACGCGGCCGGCCATCGGCGAGCACGACGGGCGCCTCGCGGGCATCGAGGTGCTGCTCACGCCGTGGGCGTCGTTCACGATCCTCGGCACCGAGCAGCACGAGCTGGCCGAGCGCGTGCTGGACCCGGACGCCCTCGGCGTCCGGCCCGAGCGGGGCCGCTGGGAGAGCGTCGGCGACCTCGCGGCGGCGCTCGGCGCACTGCCCCGCTGGAGTGAGCGCTTCGGGCTCCTGGACGAGGTCCTCACCCGCTGGTCGGGCACCGGGCCGCCGTGCTCACCGCGGACCGTGCGGGCCTGGGAGGAGCTGGTGCGCACCCGGGGCAGCGCGCCGGTGGCCCGGCTCGCGGACGAGGTCGGCTGGAGCGTACGGCAGCTGGAGAACCGCTTCCGCGAACAGATCGGCCTCGGCCCGAAGGCCGCGGGCCGCATCCTGCGCCTGCAGCGCGCCCGCCGGCTGCTCGCCTCGGGCCGCTCCCAGGCCGAGACGGCGGCGCTCTGCGGCTTCTACGACCAGGCGCACCTCAGCGGCGAGTTCAAGGCGATGACGGGCTGTACGCCGCGTCAGTTCGCGCACGCGAGCGGCACCCCGCTCCCGGCGCACAGCGGCCCGCCGTCGGCGGAGCGGCTCGCGGGCGAACAGACCAGCCTCGTGCTCGCGCCCGGTTCGTCCGGCCACGGCGCGGTCTTCTCCAAGACCGCGCGCCGGCGTTGACGACGGGCTGACTGACGCCCCTCCCTCATGCCCCCATGCCCCCATGCCCCCTGCACAAGGGTCGCCATTACCACCCCGCGTAGTCACGCGCCCCGGACACGCCCCGCCATCACGCCCTCCGCAAGCGGCACTTCTGTCACAAACACTCCCTTCCTGTCACACATGTCTCGTGTACGCGGGTCTTGCGTCACAGCCGGTCCACAGAGGCCACCTGCCGGTCACTCTGTGTCGTTCACGGGGCACAAGGCCGAGTGATCGCCATTGCCGCGCCCAGCTCCCCCGTCGGCCGTTCCGGCCGCCCTGGGCGCGCGCAGGGAGGAGCCACTGATGACCGACCGAAGGCTCTGGTCGTACAAGGACATCGCCGCCCACATCCGGGTGCAGCCCGACACCGTCCGCTCCTACCGCAAGCACGGTCTGCTGCCCGAGCCCGACCACGTCGAGAGCGGCAAGCCCTACTGGTACGCCGACACCATCCGCGCCTGGGTCGCCTCCCGCCCCGGCAACCGCGCCCGCAAGGACGGCTGACAACCGACCGGGACCGCACCTCCGCCCCCTCTTGGATTGGTACCCCCTAGGGGTATAGTGTGGAGCACGTCGGGGTTCCCTGGAGCCACCCGGAGCCATCCGGAACCCCGCGCGTGCGCCGACGTCCGACGCGTCCACACCTTTCACTTTTCACTGAGGAGAACGACATGACCGCCAACGCCCAGACCTCGCAGGCCGGATCCGTCACCACGGTGCTCGACGTGAAGGGCATGACGTGCGGCCACTGCGAGGGGGCTGTGTCCAGTGAGATCGGCGAGCTGGCGGGCGTCAGCTCGGTCGAGGCGGTGGCCGCCACCGGCAAGGTGACCGTCGTCTCCGCGGCCCCGCTGGACGAGGAGGCGCTCCGCGCCGCCGTCGACGAGGCCGGTTACGAGCTCGTCGGCAAGGCCTGACCGCCGCCCCGCCCCTTTCTCCGGGCCCCGCGGCACGCCACCCACGGCCGCGGGGCCCGGCGCCTTTCCCCCGAAAGAGCCGTCATGAACACCTCCGAGGTCGAACTCGCCATCGGCGGAATGACCTGCGCCTCCTGCTCGGCCCGCATCGAGAAGAAGCTGAACCGCATCGACGGCGTCACCGCGTCGGTCAACCTCGCCACGGAGAAGGCCAAGGTGGCGTACGGCGACGGGGTCGAGGTCGGCCAACTCGTCGCCACGGTCGAGAAGCTCGGCTACTCGGCGCACGAGATCGTCCCGCCCGCGCCCGACGCCGGGCCGGGCGACGACACCTCCGTGCGGCCCGTCACCACCGACCTCACCGAGGCCGACCGGCTGCTCCAGCGGCTGCTGGTCTCCGCCGCGCTCGCGCTGCCCGTCGTCGTGCTCGCGATGGTGCCCTCGCTCCAGTTCGAGTACTGGCAGTGGCTGTCCCTGACCCTTGCCGCGCCGGTCGTCGTGTGGGGCGGGCTGCCCTTCCACAAGGCGGCGCTCACCAACGCCCGGCACGGCGCGGCCACCATGGACACCCTCGTCTCGCTCGGCACCCTCGCCGCCTTCGGCTGGTCGGTGTGGGCGCTGTTCTTCGGCACCGCGGGCGAGCCGGGGATGCGGCACGGCTTCGAGTTCACGATCGCGCGCGGCGACAGCTCGTCGGCGCTCTACCTCGAAGTGGCCGCGGGCGTCGTCACGTTCATCCTGCTCGGCCGCTATCTGGAGGCCCGCTCCAAGCGGAAGGCGGGCGCGGCGCTGCGGGCGCTGCTCGAACTGGGCGCCAAGGACGTGTCCGTGCTCGGCCCGGACGGCGCGGAGACACGGATCCCGGTGGGGCGGCTCGCCGTCGGGGACCGCTTCGTCGTCCGGCCCGGGGAGACGGTCGCCACCGACGGCACGGTCATCGAGGGCGCGTCCGCCGTCGACGTCTCGATGCTCACCGGCGAGTCCGTGCCCGCCGACGTCACCGTGGGCGACGCGGTGACCGGCGCGACCGTGAACGCGGGCGGGCGCCTGGTCGTCGAGGCCACCCGCGTCGGCGCCGACACCCAGCTCGCCCGGATGGCCCGGCTCGTGGAGGACGCGCAGAGCGGCAAGGCCGAGGTGCAGCGCCTCGCCGACCGCGTGGCCGCCGTGTTCGTGCCGGTCGTCATCGCGCTCGCCGTGGCCACGCTCGGCTTCTGGCTGGGCAACGGCGTGGGCTCCGCGGCTGCCTTCACGGCCGCCGTCGCCGTACTGATCATCGCCTGCCCCTGCGCGCTCGGCCTCGCCACGCCCACCGCGCTGCTCGTGGGCACGGGCCGGGGCGCCCAGCTCGGCATCCTCATCAAGGGCCCGGAGGTCCTTGAGTCCACCCGCCGCGTCGACACGGTCGTCCTCGACAAGACCGGCACGGTGACGACGGGACGTATGGCCCTTCAGGACGTGTACGCGGCCGACGGGACGGACGAGAAGGAGCTGCTGCGGCTCGCGGGCGCCCTGGAGCACGCCTCCGAACACCCCGTGGCGCGGGCCGTCGCGGCGGGCGCGGCCCGGCGGCTCGGCCTCGACGCGGGAGCGCTGCCGGCGCCGGTGGACTTCGCGAACGTGCCCGGGAACGGCGTGCGCGGCACGGTGGACGGACACGTGGTGCTCGCCGGGAGCGAGCGGCTGCTCACGGACGCGCACATCACCGGGCTCGACGAGCTGGCCGCCGCGAAGAAGCGCGCCGAGGCGGCGGGCCGTACCGCCGTCCTTGTCGCCTGGGACGGCGCGGCGCGCGGGCTGCTCACGGTGGCCGACACGGTCAAGGACACCAGCGCCGAGGCGGTGCGCCGGCTGCGTGAACTCGGCCTGCGTCCCGTTCTTCTGACGGGTGACAACCGGGCCGTCGCGGAGACGGTCGCGCAGGCCGTCGGCATCCCGCCCGACGCCGTGTACGCCGAGGTGCTGCCGTGCGACAAGGCCGACGTGGTGCGCCGGCTCCAGGACGAGGGGCGGGTCGTGGCCATGGTCGGGGACGGCGTGAACGACGCGGCCGCCCTGGCGACGGCCGACCTCGGGCTCGCCATGGGCACGGGCACGGACGCCGCCATCGAGGCGGGCGATCTCACGCTCGTCCGGGGCGACTTGCGGGTGGCCGCCGACGCCATCCGGCTGGCCCGCAGGACCCTCGCCACCATCAAGGGAAACCTCTGCTGGGCCTTCGGCTACAACGTCGCCGCGCTGCCCCTCGCGGCCGCCGGACTGCTCAACCCGATGATCGCCGGAGCGGCCATGGCGTTCTCTTCCGTGTTCGTCGTCACCAACAGCCTCCGCTTGCGGTCTTTCACATAGCCTCGCGATCCTTCACACTGTCTTCGCGGGACTCTCACCTCAGGAGGGATATCCGCATATGGACCCTCTTGTGCTTGTTCGATGGCATATGCAAGAGACGTAGATCACAATGATCGCAACGTAACCATCGAGGGGGCTCGTGAGTCTAAGAGGGCGACACCAGAGGGATCTTGGGGGATCTGTCAGGTGTCGGGGGACATCTTGGGGGATGTCCCTGGAGTGTGTTGGCCGGGGCACGTGCACCGGGGAGCTTTGAGCGGCCCTCCTGATCCCGTACGCGTCCCGGCAGACCGCGACCACAGACTCCCGGCCGGATCCCGTGGGGGGAATCCGCACCGGGGCACAGGAAAACGCCCCGACCGTCGACCCGTGGGGGGATCGACGGCGGGGCGTTTTTCATGACGTGGGGCGCGCCCCATAAGGGGCGCGGGGCCGTGCCGATGTGCGGCTCCGCCGCGTGGGCGCGACCAGCCACGACGAAAGCCGCAGGCTAGCGGGCCTCCACCGGGACGAAGTCCCGGATGACCTCGCCCGTGTAGATCTGCCGCGGACGGCCGATGCGGGAGCCAGGCTCCTTGATCATCTCGTGCCACTGGGCGATCCAGCCCGGCAGGCGGCCGAGGGCGAACAGGACCGTGAACATCTCGGTCGGGAAGCCCATCGCCCGGTAGATCAGACCGGTGTAGAAGTCCACGTTGGGGTAGAGGTTGCGCGAGACGAAGTAGTCGTCGGAGAGCGCGTGCTCCTCCAGCTTGAGCGCGATGTCAAGCAGCTCGTCGGACTTGCCGAGAGCCGAGAGGACGTCGTGCGCGGCAGCCTTGATGATCTTCGCGCGCGGGTCGAAGGACTTGTACACCCGGTGGCCGAAGCCCATCAGGCGGACGCCGTCCTCCTTGTTCTTCACCTTGTTGATGAAGGAGTCGACGTCGCCGCCGTTGGCCTGGATGCCCTCGAGCATCTCCAGGACCGACTGGTTGGCGCCGCCGTGCAGCGGGCCCCACAGGGCCGAGATGCCCGCCGAGATCGAGGCGAACATGTTGGCCTGCGAGGAGCCGACCAGACGCACCGTGGACGTCGAACAGTTCTGCTCGTGGTCCGCGTGCAGGATGAGCAGCTTGTCGAGCGCGGAGACGACGACCGGGTCCAGGTCGTACTCGGCGGCAGGCACCGAGAACGTCATGCGCAGGAAGTTCTCGACGTAACCGAGGTCGTTGCGCGGGTAGACCACCGGGTGGCCGACCGACTTCTTGTACGCGTACGCCGCGATCGTCGGAAGCTTGGCGAGCAGCCGGATCGTCGAGAGGTGCCGCTGCGTCTCGTCGAACGGGTTGTGGCTGTCCTGGTAGAACGTCGACAGCGCGCTGACCACGGAGGACAGCATGGCCATCGGGTGCGCGTCGCGCGGGAAGCCGTCGTAGAACCGCTTGACGTCCTCGTGCAGCAGGGTGTGCTGGGTGATCTCGTTCTTGAAGCTGGCGAGCTCGTCGACCTTCGGCAGCTCACCGTTGATCAGCAGATACGCCACCTCGGTGAAGGTGGAGCGCTCCGCGAGCTGCTCGATCGGATAGCCGCGGTAGCGCAGGATGCCCTGCTCGCCGTCCAGATACGTGATGGCGGATTTATAGGCGGCGGTGTTCCCGTAGCCGCTGTCCAGGGTCACCAGACCGGTCTGGGCGCGGAGCTTGCCGATATCGAAGCCCTTGTCGCCGACAGTGGACTCGATCACCGGGTAGGTGTACTCGCCATCGTCGTACCGCAGTACTACAGCCTTGTTAGCGTTCTCGCTCACGTCATCCCTCACCGACGTTGTGCCTCTTCTTCGAGGTGCCCTGACTGTCTCTACCATCCCCCATTTGGCCCTGGAGAGTGCACTCGGGGTCGACCATTGGGCCTATTGGCGGCACTCAGTGCCGCCAACCTGCTCATCCTGCCCCCTTCGCCCCAGTTCCGAAAGTGCTGTGTGACCTTTCCGACTCGTTTGATCGATCATTGGTACGCGCCGCGTTGACGCCCGCCCTCAGCCGGTGCGACGACCGGCGAGCCGGTGGTCGAGGGCCGTGCAGCGCCGGCCTGCGGAGACCGTGCGGACCGCCTGGCCGAGAGCCTTGCGCGAACCGACGAGCACGACCAGCTTCTTCGCGCGTGTCACAGCTGTGTAGAGCAGATTCCGCTGCAGCATCATCCAGGCGCCGGTGGTGACCGGGATCACCACCGCTGGGTACTCACTTCCCTGCGAGCGGTGGATTGTCACCGCGTAGGCGTGGGCGAGTTCGTCGAGTTCGTCGAAGTCGTACGGAACTTCCTCGTCCTCGTCGGTGCGGACGGTCAGGCGCTGTTCGTCGGCGTCCAGGGCGGTGACCACGCCCACCGTGCCGTTGAAGACGCCGTTGGCGCCCTTCTCGTAGTTGTTGCGGATCTGGGTGACCTTGTCGCCGACGCGGAAGACGCGGCCGCCGAAGCGCTTCTCCGCGAGGTCCGGGCGGGCGGGGGTGATGGCCTGCTGGAGCAGGCCGTTCAGGTGGCCGGCGCCCGCCGGGCCGCGGTGCATGGGGGCGAGGACCTGCACGTCCCGGCGCGGGTCGAGGCCGAACTTCGCGGGCAGGCGGCGGGCCGCCACGTCGACGGTGAGGCGTCCTGCCTCCTCCGTGTCGTCCTCCACGAAGAGGAAGAAGTCGTTCAGGCCCTGGGTCAGGGGCGGCTGCCCGGAGTTGATGCGGTGGGCGTTGGTGACCACCCCGGACTGCTGCGCCTGGCGGAAGACCCGGGTGAGGCGGACCGCGGGGACCGGGCTCTCCTCGCTGAGCAGGTCCCGCAGGACCTCGCCCGCACCGACGCTCGGAAGCTGGTCCACATCGCCCACGAAAAGCAGGTGGGCGCCCGGCGGCACGGCCTTGACCAGCTTGTTGGCGAGGAGCAGGTCGAGCATGGAGGCCTCGTCGACGACCACCAGGTCGGCGTCCAGGGGGCGGTCCTTGTCGTACGCCGCGTCGCCGCCGGGCTTCAGCTCCAGGAGGCGGTGGACGGTGGACGCCTCGGCGCCGGTCAGCTCGGCGAGGCGCTTGGCGGCGCGGCCCGTGGGCGCGGCGAGCAGCACCTTGGCCTTCTTGGCGCGGGCCAGCTCCACGATCGAGCGCACCGTGAAGGACTTGCCGCAGCCGGGCCCGCCGGTGAGGACGGCGACCTTGCTGGACAGGGCGAGCTTGACCGCCTCCTCCTGCTCGGGCGCGAGCTCGGCCCCCGTGCGCCCCTTGAGCCAGCCGAGCGCCTTGTCCCAGGCGACGTCCCGGAAGCCCGGCATCCGGTCCTCCGGGGCCCGCAGCAAGCTCAAAAGCCGCCCTGACAGGGAGAGTTCGGCGCGGTGGAAGGGGATCAGATAGACGGCCGTGACGTCGTCGCCACCGTCCGGGCCGGGGACGGACTCACGGACCACGCCCTCCGGGTCCTGGGCCAGCTCTGCCAGGCAGTCGATCACGAGTCCCGTGTCGACCTGGAGGAGCTTGACCGCGTCGGCGATCAGGCGCTCCTCGGGCAGGAAGCAGTTGCCCTGGTCGGTGGACTGCGAAAGGGCGTACTGCAGACCGGCCTTGACGCGCTCCGGGCTGTCGTGCGGGATGCCGACGGACTGGGCGATGCGGTCGGCGGTGAGGAAGCCGATGCCCCACACGTCGGCCGCGAGGCGGTAGGGCTGATTCCGCACCACCGAGATGGAGGCGTCCTCGTACTTCTTGTAGATCCGCACGGCGATGGACGTGGAGACGCCGACGCCCTGGAGGAAGACCATCACTTCCTTGATGGCCTTCTGCTCCTCCCAGGCGGCCGCGATCTTCTTCGTGCGCTTCGGGCCGAGGCCGGGGACCTCGATGAGGCGCTTGGGCTCGGTCTCGATGATGTCGAGGGTGTCCACGCCGAAGTGCGTCGTGATGCGGTCGGCCATGATCGGGCCGATGCCCTTGATCAGGCCGGAGCCGAGATAGCGCCGGATGCCCTGGATCGTGGCCGGGAGCACCGTCGTGTAGTTCTCCACGGTGAACTGCTTGCCGTACTGCGCGTGGGAGCCCCAGCGGCCCTCCATCCGCAGGGACTCGCCGACCTGCGCGCCGAGCAGCGCCCCGACGACGGTCAGCAGGTCACCGCCGCCCCGCCCGGTGTCCACCCGCGCGACCGTGTACCCGTTCTCCTCATTGGCGTACGTCACGCGCTCCAGGACGCCCTCGACGACGGCCATACGGGGCGCGGGGACACCAGCGGTACCCCGCTGTGCGGCACTCGACATGCCCCGAAGCTACCCCCGCCCACTGACAGCGCCTCCGGTTGCCCCGTAAGGGGCGCAACACCCCCGCCTGGTCAGGGTGCCCACGCCGGCAAAAGTCACGATCGAGTTTCAGCCACTGGACAAGGGGTTGCCAGACCCCCGTGTAATCGATTCCAATCCCTCGTGTAATCGATTCCACGAGGAGGTGGCATCGGCAGTGGCAAGCGTCGGCATCAAGGACGTGGCCGCCCGTGCGGGCGTCTCCGTCGCCACGGTCTCGCGTGTCCTGAACGCGCACGCGTCCGTGAGTCCGGCCGCACGCGAGCGGGTGCTCGCCGCGGTGGACGCGCTCGGCTATCGGCCCAACACGCTCGCCCGGTCCCTCAGGACGGACCAGACGCGCACGCTCGGCCTGGTCATCAGCGACGTACTCAATCCGTACTTCACCGAGCTGGCCCGCTCCGTCGAGGAGGAGGCCCGCGCGCTCGGCTACAGCATCATCTTCGGCAACGCCGACGAGCGGCCCGAGCTGCAGGACCACCACATCCGTACGCTCCTGGACCGCCGCATCGACGGCCTCCTGGTCTCCCCCGCCGACGGCGGCTCCCCGCTCGTCCTTGACGCCGCCCGCGCGGGCACCCCGATGGTCTTCGTGGACCGCTGGATCCCGGGCCTGGACGTGCCCGTGGTGCGGGCGGACGGCCGCGCCGCCGTGCGCGACCTGGTGGCCCACCTGTACGGTCTCGGCCACCGCAGGCTCGCCATCATCGCGGGCCCGGCGGCCACCACCACCGGCAGCGAGCGCGTGGCCGCCTTCCGGGACGCGCTCGCCGAGTACGGCCTCGCGCTGCCGGACGCCTACATCGGGCAGGGCGACTTCCAGGCGGGCAGCGGACGCCGCGCCACCGAGCGCTTCCTGGCGCTGCCCGAGCCGCCCGAAGTCGTCTTCGCCGCCGACAACTTGATGGCGCTCGGCGCGCTCGACGCGATCCGCGCGCGCGGGCTCCGCATCCCGCACGACATCGCGCTCGCCGCGTTCGACGACATCCCCTGGTTCGTGCACACCGATCCGCCCATGACGGCGATCGCCCAGCCCACGGGCGAGCTCGGCCGGGCCGCCGTACGGGCCCTCACCGACCTGATCGAGGGCCGGACCCCGGAGTCCGTGACGCTCCCCGCCCGCCTTGTCGTACGCGGTTCGTGCGGCGAGCACCCCACGACCGGCACGACCCGAAGGAGTGACGCATGACTGGCCCCGCACCGGTGCGCGACGCCGTGCAGGACGCACCGGAACTGCTCCGTGTCGAAGGCATCCGCAAGGCCTTCCCCGGTGTCGTCGCCCTGGACGGCGTGGACTTCGACCTGCGCGGCGGGGAGGTGCACGTACTCCTCGGCGAGAACGGGGCGGGCAAGAGCACGCTCATCAAGATGTTCTCGGGCGCCAACCAGCCCGACGCGGGCCGGATCCTCGTCGGCGGCGAGGAGGTCCGCATCCACGGCGCGCAGGACGCCGAGCGTCTCGGGATCGCCACCATCTACCAGGAGTTCAACCTCGTCCCCGACCTGACGGTCGCCGAGAACATCTTCCTGGGCCGCCAGCCGCGCCGCTTCGGCCTCATCGACCGCAAGAAGATGGAGGCCGACGCGGCCGAGCTCCTCACGCGCGTGGGCGTCGACGTGTCCCCGCGCGCCCGCTGCCGCGAACTGGGCATCGCCCGGCTCCAGATGGTGGAGATCGCCAAGGCGCTCAGCCTGCACGCGCGCGTGCTCGTCATGGACGAGCCGACCGCCGTGCTCACCTCCGAAGAGGTCGAAAAGCTCTTCACCATCGTGCGGGGGCTGCGCGCGGACGGCGTCGGCGTCGTCTTCATCACCCACCACCTGGAGGAGATCGCCGCACTCGGCGACCGCGTGAGCGTGCTGCGGGACGGCAGCAGCGTGGGCCAGGTGCCCGCGTCGACGCCCGAGGACGAACTCGTACGCCTCATGGTGGGCCGGTCCATCGAGCAGCAGTATCCGCGCGAGCGGACCGAGAAGGGTCAACAGGCCGACGGGGACGCGCCGTTGCTGCGTGTCCGCGGGCTCACGCGCGGCGGGGTCTTCCACGACGTCGGTTTCGAGGTGCACGCCGGTGAGGTCGTCGGCGTGGCGGGTCTTGTCGGGGCGGGGCGCACGGAGGTGGCGCGGGCCGTCTTCGGGGCGGATCCGTACGACGCGGGCACGGTGGAGGTCGCGGGCCGGGCGCTGCCCCGGCACGACGTGTACGCCGCCATGACCGCCGGGGTCGGCCTGGTCCCGGAGGACCGCAAGGGCCAGGGCCTCGTGCTCGACGCCTCCGTCGAGGAGAACCTCGGCCTGGTGACGTTGCGGGCGGCGACCCGCGCGGGACTCGTCGACCGGGGCGCGCAGCGTGCCGCCGCCGAGCGGATCGCAGGCCAACTGGGCGTACGGATGGCGGGACTTCACCAGCACGTACGCACTCTGTCCGGCGGCAACCAGCAGAAGGTCGTCATCGGCAAGTGGCTGCTCGCCAAGGCGAAGGTCCTCATCCTCGACGAGCCGACGCGCGGCATCGACGTCGGCGCGAAGGTCGAGATCTACCAGCTCATCAACGAACTCACGGCCGCCGGGCACGCCGTCCTGATGATCTCCAGCGATCTGCCGGAGGTCCTCGGGATGAGCGACCGGGTCCTGGTCATGGCGCAGGGCCGGCTCGCGGGCGAACTCGCCGCGGACGAGGCGACGCAGGACGCGGTGATGGCGCTGGCCGTCAGCACGGGTTCCTCTGCGGCACCCACGGACACCGCCGCGCCTGTGGACACCGGCGCCCCTGTGGACAACGACACCACCCCCGCGGGCGACGACGCCCCTGCGGGGGACGCGAAGGAGGACTCCCGTGGCAACCACTGACACCCGGCCCGGCAAGACGGCCCCGGGCGGCGCCGGCGGGGGCCTCGACCTGCGCCGCATGCTGCTCGACAACGGCGCGCTCAGCGCCCTCGTGGTCCTGGTGGTCGCGATGTCGCTGCTCTCCGGCGACTTCCTGACCACCCAGAACCTCCTCAACGTCGGTGTGCAGGCGGCCGTGACGGCGATCCTCGCGTTCGGCGTCACCTTCGTCATCGTCGCGGCGGGCATCGACCTGTCGGTCGGCTCGGTGGCGGCCCTGTCGGCGACGGTCCTCGCCTGGTCGGCGACGAAGGAGGGCGTGCCCGTCTGGATCGCGGTGCTCCTGGCCGTCGCCACGGGCATCGCCTGCGGCTTCGTCAACGGCGTCCTCATCTCGTACGGGAAACTCCCGCCCTTCATCGCCACGCTCGCGATGCTGTCGATCGGCCGCGGCCTGTCCCTGGTGATCTCGCAGGGCTCCCCCATCGCCTTCCCGGAGTCGGTCTCCAAGGTCGGCGACACGCTCGGCGGCTGGCTGCCGGTGCCGGTGATCGTGATGGTGGCGATGGGCCTGCTCACGGCGCTGATCCTGTCGCGTACGTACATCGGCCGCTCGATGTACGCGATCGGCGGCAACGAAGAGGCCGCACGCCTCTCCGGCCTGCGCGTGAAGCGCCAGAAGATCATCATCTACGCCCTGTCCGGCCTGTTCGCGGCCGTCGCGGGCATCGTGCTCGCGTCCCGTCTGGTGTCCGCGCAGCCGCAGGCCGCGCAGGGCTACGAGCTGGACGCGATCGCCGCGGTCGTCATCGGCGGCGCGAGCCTCGCGGGCGGCGTCGGCAAGGCGTCGGGGACGCTGATCGGCGCGCTGATCCTCGCGGTGCTCCGCAACGGCCTCAACCTCCTTTCCGTGTCGGCGTTCTGGCAACAGGTCGTCATCGGCGTCGTGATCGCGCTGGCCGTGCTCCTGGACTCGCTGCGCAGGCGGGCCGGCGCGGGTGCGGGCGCCGTCGGGAGTACGTCCTCCGGGTCCGGGCGCAAGGGCCCGCAGGCGCTGAAGTACACAATCGCGGCCGTGGTCGCGGCCGCCGTGATCGCCGCGGTGTCCGTCTTCAACACCGGCTCCTCGGGTGCGTCGACGAAGATCGGCCTGTCCCTCTCCACCCTCAACAACCCCTTCTTCGTACAGATGAAGGAGGGCGCGCAGGCGGAGGCCAAGAAGGCGGGCGTCGACCTGACCGTCACGGACGCGCAGAACGACGCGTCCCAACAGGCCAACCAGCTGCAGAACTTCACCAGCGAGAGCATGAAGGCCGTCATCGTCAACCCGGTCGACTCCGACGCCGTCGGCCCCGCCGCGCGCGCCGCGAACAAGGCCGACATCCCGGTGATCGCCGCCGACCGCGGCGTGAACAAGGCGGACGTCGCCACGCTTGTGGCCTCCGACAACGTCGCGGGCGGCAAGCAGGCCGCGAAGGCCCTCGCCGACAAGCTCGGCGGCAAGGGCGAGGTCGTCGTGCTCCAGGGCACCGCGGGCACCTCCGCGAGCCGCGAGCGCGGGCAGGGCTTCGCCGAGGGCATCAAGGCGTTCCCCGGCATCAAGGTCGTCGCCAAGCAGCCCGCGGACTTCGACCGCACCAAGGGCCTGGACGTCATGACGAACCTGCTCCAGGGCAACCCGGGCGTCGACGGAGTCTTCGCGGAGAACGACGAGATGGCGCTCGGCGCGGCGAAGGCGCTCGGCGACAAGGCGGGCAAGTCGGTGTCGGTGGTCGGCTTCGACGGCACCCCGGACGGCCTGAAGGCGGTCGAGGCGGGGACGCTGTACGCGTCGGTGGCGCAGCAGCCCGCGGAGCTGGGCCGGATCGCGGTGCGCAACGCGATCCGCGCGGCGGACGACAAGAAGGTGGCCGCCGTGGTGAAGGTGCCGGTGAAGGTGGTCACGGAGAAGAACGTGGCACGGTTCAAGTGAGGTTCTCCGCGCGCGGTGTGTGCCGCGCGCGGAGGCGCACACGTACGGGGAAAGACTGGAAAGGCAGAACCACGATGCATGACTACGACCTGCTGGTCGTGGGCTCGGCCAACGCCGACCTGGTGACCGCAGTCGAGCGGCGGCCGGGTGCCGGCGAGACGGTGCTCGGCTCGGACCTGGCCGTCCATCCGGGCGGCAAGGGCGCGAACCAGGCGGTGGCGGCGGGCCGGCTCGGCGCGCGTACGGCGCTGCTCGCCCGGGTCGGCGACGACGCGTACGGCAGGCTGCTCCTGGACTCGCAGCGTTCGGCGGGCGTGGACACGGTGGGGGTCCTGGTGGGCGGCGCGCCGACCGGGGTCGCGCTGATCACGGTGGACCCGTCGGGCGACAACAGCATCGTGGTGGCGCCGGGCGCGAATTCCCGTCTGACGCCCGCGGACGTGACGGCCGCGGCGGGCCTCTTCCAGGCGGCCCGGGTGGTGTCGGTGCAGTTGGAGATCCCTCTCGACACGGTCGCGGAGGTGGTGCGCGCCCTGCCCGCGGACACGCGTCTGGTCCTGAACCCGTCGCCGCCCGCGCCGCTGCCTGCCGAGGTCCTCGCGGCCTGCGATCCCCTCGTGGTGAACGAGCACGAGGCGCGGGTGATCCTGGCGGGCGCCGGGGCGGATGTCCCCGAGGCGCCGGAGCACTGGGCGCGGGGGTTGCTGGCGCTCGGCCCGAGGTCGGTGGTGGTGACGCTCGGCGGCGAGGGCGCGCTGGTGGCGGGTCCCGAGGGGATGGCGCGGGTGCCGTCGGTGAAGGTGGACGCCGTGGACACGACGGGTGCCGGTGACGCGTTCACGGCTGCGCTCGCGTGGCGCCTCGGCGCGGGCGAGGACCTGGAGTCGGCGGCGCGGTACGCGGCGAAGGTGGGGGCGCTGGCTGTGACGCGGGCGGGGGCGCAGGTGTCGTATCCGACGGGGGCGGAGGTGGCGGCGCTGTGAGCGGCGCTTGGACGACCACGGGGACTGTCCCGTTCGGAGCCGCCCTGTGAAGAAGGCCGGAATACTCAACCGTCATCTCGCGGGGGCGCTGGCCGAGCTTGGTCATGGCGACCGGGTCCTGGTGTGCGACGCGGGGATGCCGCTGCCGGCCGGGCCGCGGGTGGTGGATCTGGCGTTCGTGGCCGGGGTGCCGACGTTCGCGCAGGTCCTCGACGGGCTGTTGGCGGAGCTCGTGGTGGAGGGCGCGGTGGCGGCGCGGGAGGTACGGGAGGCGAATCCGGCGGCGGCTGCACTCCTTGAGCGGCGCTTTCCGGGTCCGGCTCTGCACCTGATCGCGCACGAGGAGCTGAAGGAGCGGACGGCGGGGGCGCGCCTGGTGGTGCGCACCGGGGAGGCGAGTCCGTACGCGAACGCGTTGCTGACGTGCGGCGTCTTCTTCTGAGTACGTCGCCGGCGCACCGGAACATTTCGAGGGGGCCTGGTCCGTCGACCGGGCCCCCTCGGTTTCCCTCCCCTGCCAGTGCTCCGCGGATCCCCCCGGATCCCCCCTCCAGAGCGACTGACAACAAGTACGACCCTCGTGGTGGGGGAAGGGTTGCACGACTTCGGCAACTTCCCCCGGAAGATTTCGGCGTGCCGACATAACACCCCAGACGTAGCGTTTCGCCCATGAGCGACCAGAACTCATTCGAGCAGGACGTACTCACCGAGCTGGGCGACGACCGCCTCCAGGAGATCGCCGACGTACTCGGCACGGACCCGGCGGCCGCCCAGGAGGTCGTGACCACGACGGCCTCGGCCCTGTCGGGAACCATGGAGGACGAGGCGGAGGCGGAAGGCATACGCCGGGAACTCACGGAGCAGGCCCCGGCCGGCAACGACGACGCTCCCCTCCAGGGCGTCGCCACCCTCGGCGGCGGCCTCGGCGGCCTGCTCGGCGGCGGCATGGTCGCCGGAATGCTCGGCCGCCTGAGCAAGCCGGTGGCCAACGCGGTCGCGAAGAAGACGGGCCTGCCCGCCGCGACGGTCACCCGCGTCGTGGAACTCCTGATCCCGGTGGTCGTGGCGGTCCTCACCAAGCGCGCCCGGAAGCCCGGGAAGTAGCGGCACACCCCATGAGGGCCTGGTCCGCGGACCGTCAGCAACGACGCGCGGTCAGCAGCCAGGCGAGGTTCATCACCGCGATCGCACCCCAGATCCAGCAGACGACGCCGCTTCCGCCCGGCGCCAGCGCCGTGGCGAGTACGCCAAGGCCGACCGTGCCGAGCACCAGCCTGATGCTGCGCCGCAACGCCAGTGACGCGCGCAGCGGCCCCGGTTCGACCAGCCTGTCGGCCAGGTAGGCGTCGAACGCCTCCGCGACCTGATCGTCGATCTCGTCCCGCAACTGGGCATTCAGTGATTCAGCCATGACCGGCAACATAGCCATCGCAGAGACATTCTGCAAACAATCTCTGCAATGAATGCAGAGAGTCTCTGCAGTAGGCTGGTCGGCATGGTCGAGCGCCCCGAGAAGCCCGAGAAGAGAGTGCTCACCGGCCCGGACCTCAAGGCCTTCTACAAGGCGCTGTCCAACCCGGTGCGCCGCGACATCCTGAGCTACCTGGGCGAGCACGGCGAGGCGAACTCCACCAGCGTCGCCAAGGCCCTCGGCGAAAGCACCGGCACCACCAGCTACCACCTGCGCAAGCTCGCCGACCTGAAGCTGATCGCCGAGATCGGGGAGCGGTCCACCGGCCGGGAGCGCTGGTGGAAGTCGCTCATGACGGACATCTTCACGCCGCCGGGCCTGGAGTTGACGGCCGACGAGCGCGAGGCCGCCGTGAAGATCGGCGCGCTCAAGATGACCCACGACCTGAACCTGGTCGTGAGCGCGTACGCCGGGTACGACGCCTCCGCGGGCTGGAACCAGATCTACCGCGCCGGGCTGCGGATGACGAAGGAGCAGGTAGCCGCGTTCGCCGAGGAGTACCAGGCGCTGCTGGACAAATACCTGACCGAGCCCGGCGACCACCCGCCCGGCTCACGACAGATGGCCGTTCGCCTGGTGGTGGTGCCCGACGACGGCCCCCGGCCCACCCTGCCGACCACGCCCGACGACGACTGACGGGTCAGTGGCCCGGCACCTTCAGCAGGCGTGCGCCACGTACCGTCGCACCGTCTCCGCCAGGACCTCCCGGCCGTTGCTCGCCCACAGGGTGTCGTTGAAGAGTTCGACCTCGGTGGGGCCGGTGTAGCCGGCGGACTCGACGAGGTGGCGCCAGTGGTGGAAGTCGATGGTGCCGTCGCCGAGTTGGCCGCGGCCTGTGAGGACGCCGTGGGGCAGCGGGGTGGTCCAGTCGGCGAGTTGGAAGGCGTGCAGACGGCCTGTGGTGGTGGCGCGGGTGAGGGCGGCGGGGGCCTGGTCGTCCCACCAGATGTGGTACGTGTCGGCGCAGACGCCGACCTGGTCGGCGGGGAAGCGTTCGGCCAGGTCGAGGGCCTGGGTGAGGGTGGAGACGACGCAGCGGTCGGCGGCGTACATCGGGTGGAGGGGTTCGATGGCGAGGCGGACGGCGCGGGCGGCGGCGTAGGGGGCGAGGTCGGCGAGGGCGTCGGCGACGCGTTCGCGGGCGGCGGGCAGGTCGCGGTCCCGGTCGCCCGCGGGGAGGCCGCCGGAGACCAGGACCAGGGTGTCGGTGCCGAGGGCGGCGGCCTCGTCGATCGCCGCGCGGTTGTCGGCCAGGGCGCGGGCCCGCTCGGCGGGGTCGCGGGCGGTGAAGAAGCCGCCCCGGCAGAGGGTGGTGACGTGCAGCCCGGCCCCCCGCACCAGCTTCGCCGCCGCCTCTACCCCGTACTCCTGGACCGGCTCACGCCACAGGCCGACGCCCCGGATGCCCAAGTCGGCGCAGGCGGTGACCAGTTCAGGGAGCGGGAGCTGCTTCACCGTCATCTGGTTGATGCTGAAGTCGGTGGGCGGGAGGGGGACGGGGGGCGTAGGAGGCGACAGTGGGGGTGGCGTCATGGGGTTTCTCCGTAGACCGTCCGGAGCGTGCGCATGCGGTGTGCCGCCAAGTCCGGGTCGGGGAACAGGGACAGGGCGCCGGCCAGTTCGTACGCCCTGGTGAGGTGCGGCAGGGAGCGGGCCGACTGGAGGCCGCCGACCATCGTGAAGTGGTCCTGGTGGCCGGCCAGCCAGGCCAGGAAGACGACGCCCGTCTTGTAGAAGCGGGTGGGCGCCCGGAAGAGATGACGGGCCAACTCGACAGTGGGGTCGAGGAGTTCACGGAAGGTCTTGGGGTCGTCGGCGTCCAGCGCGCGCACGGCTCGGGCCGCCACCGGCGCGAGCGGGTCGAAGACGCCGAGCAGCGCGTGGCTGAAGCCGTGGTCGTCGCCCGCGATGAGGTCCGGGTAGTGGAAGTCGTCGCCGGTGTAGCAGCGCACCCCGTCCGGCAGGCGGCGGCGCAGGGCAACCTCGCGGTCCGCGTCCAGGAGGGAGATCTTCACGCCGTCCACCTTGCCGGGGTGTGCGGCGATCACCTCCAGGAAGGTGTCGGTGGCCGCGTCCAGGTCGGCCGAGCCCCAGTAGCCCGCGAGCGCCGGGTCGAACATCGGGCCCAGCCAGTGCAGGATCACCGGGGCGCTCGCCTGCCGGAGCAGGTCGGCGTAGATCGTCAGGTAGTCGTCGGGGCCCTTGGCCGCCGCCGCCAGCGCCCGTGACGCCATCAGGATGGCTTGCGCGCCCACCCCTTCGACGAGGGCGAGCTGCTCCTCGTACGCAGTACGTACGTCGGCGAGAGTGAGCGGGGACGCGGCGAACTGGTCTGCGGGCGCGGCGAGTTGGCCTGTGGCCGCCGTGAGCTGGTCCGTGCCCACCCCGCACGCGATCCGGCCGCCCACCGCCTTCGCCTCCGCCGCCGACCGCCGGATCAGCTCGGCCGCACCCGGCCAGTCCAGGCCCATGCCGCGCTGCGCGGTGTCCATGGCCTCGGCGACGCCCAGCCCGTGCGCCCACAGATGGCGGCGGAAGGCGAGCGTGGCGTCCCAGTCGACGGCGGCGGGGCCGTCCGGGGACACGTCGGCACGCGGATCGGCGACGACGTGCGCGGCGGCGAAGACGGTGCGGGAGGTGAGGGGCGGGAGCGGGGCGTTCGGCGGCACGGGCGGCACGGACTCCTCAGGCGGCACACGCGGCTCCAGTGGCACGGACGGCTCCGGCTTCGGCGCGTTCACAGCGCGATCTCCGGTACGTCGACCCTGCGCCCCTCCGCCGAGGACCGCAGCCCCAGCTCCGCCAGCTGCACCCCCCGCGCCCCCGCGAGCAGATCCCACCGGTAGGGCCCGTCCTCGTACACGTGCCGCAGGAACAGCTCCCACTGCGTCTTGAAGCCGTTGTCGAACTCCTCGTTGTCGGGGACCTCCTGCCACTGGTCGCGGAAGGAGTGAGTGACGGGCAGGTCCGGGTTCCAGACCGGCTTGGGCGTGCCGGAGCGGTGCTGGAGGCGGCAGGTGCGCAGGCCCGCGACCGCCGAGCCGTGGGTGCCGTCGACCTGGAACTCCACCAGTTCGTCGCGGTGCACCCGCACCGTCCAGGAGGAGTTGATCTGCGCGACGGCGCCGCCGTCCAGCTCGAAGATGCCGTACGCGGCATCGTCGGCCGTCGCGTCGTACGGCTTGCCGCGCTCGTCCCAGCGCTGCGGGATGTGCGTGACGGCGAGCGCCTGTACGGAGCGGACCCGGCCGAACAGTTCGTGCAGGACGTACTCCCAGTGCGGGAACATGTCGACGACGATGCCGCCGCCGTCCGCGGTCCGGTAGTTCCACGAGGGGCGCTGCGCCTCCTGCCAGTCGCCCTCGAACACCCAGTAGCCGAACTCGCCCCGCACGGACAGGATCTGCCCGAAGAAGCCGCTGTCGATCAGTCGGCTGAGCTTGCGCAGGCCGGGGAGAAACAGCTTGTCCTGTACGACGCCGTGCTTGACGCCCGCGTCGCGCGCGAGCCGCGCCAGGCCGAGGGCGGCCTCGAAGGAGGTGGCGGAGGGCTTCTCCGCGTAGACGTGCTTGCCCGCGGCGACGGCCTTGCGGAGGGCTTCCTCGCGGGCGGAGGTGACCTGCGCGTCGAAGTAGATGTCGGTGGCCGGGTCGGCGAGGACGGCGTCCAGGTCGGTCGACCAGCGCTCCAGGCCGTACCGCCCGGCGAGCTCGCGCAGCGCCGGCTCTCTGCGGCCCACGAGGACCGGCTCCGGCCACAGCCGGGTGCCGTCGGCCAGCTCCAGGCCGCCCTGCTCGCGCAGCGCGAGGATCGAGCGGACCAGGTGCTGGCGGTGACCCATGCGTCCCGTCACACCGTTCATGGCGATGCGGACCGTCTTGCGTGTCACGTGAGCCTCCGTAGGCGCGGGGCGCTGGGCGCGCGGCCGGTGGGTGGGGGCGGGGGCCGGGGGGTCTGGGGTTTCAATGGCTCTTGGGGTTCCTGAGGTTTCTGGGTTCCAGAGTCCCGTCCGTGCTCCGTGTGGCACTCCATGCGTAGCAAGCGCTTTCTATTGGGGAGAAGCTAGCCTGCCGGACAAGGTTCGTACAAGACCGGAGGCCAAGAGATGACCGTGACCCTGGCGGACGTGGCGGCTCGCGCCCAGGTGTCCCCCGCCACCGTGTCCCGCGTACTGAACGGGAACTACCCCGTGGCCGCCGCGACGCGTGAGCGCGTACTGCGGGCGGTGGACGAGCTGGACTACGTCCTGAACGGGCCCGCGAGCTCGCTGGCCGCCGCGACGTCGGACCTGGTGGGCATCCTCGTCAACGACATCGCGGACCCGTTCTTCGGGATCATGGCGAGCGCGGTGCAGTCGGAGATCACCGGGCCCGGCGGCCGGGCGGGCGGCGAACGCATGGCCGTCGTCTGCAACACTGGCGGCTCGCCCGAGCGGGAGCTGACGTACCTGACGCTGCTGCAGCGGCAGCGGGCCGCGGCCGTCGTCGTCACCGGCGGCGCCATCGAGGACGCCACGCACGCGGCGGCGATCGGCGGGAAGCTGCGGCGGCTGGGCGAGGCGGGCTCACGGGTGGTGCTGTGCGGGCGCCCTCCGGCGGACGACGCGCCGGACGCGGTGGCGCTGACCTTCGACAACCGGGGCGGCGGGCGGCGCCTCACGGACCACCTCATCGGCCTCGGTCACCGCCGCATCGGCTACATCGCGGGCCCCACGGAGCGCACGACCACCCGCCACCGCCTGGAGGGCCACCAGGAGGCACTGGCCCACGCGGGCGTCCCGGACGACCCGCGCCTCACCCTCCACGGCCCCTACGACCGCCGCTCCGGATACGACGCCACACTCGAACTCCTGCGCCGCGCCCCCGAGTTGACGGCCGTCGTCGCCGCCAACGACACGGTGGCCCTGGGCGCCTGCGCCGCCCTGCGCGACCGTGGCCTCTCGATCCCCGACGACGTCTCGGTCGCGGGCTTCGACGACCTCCCCTTCAGCATCGACGCGGTGCCCGCGCTGACGACGGTGCGGCTTCCTCTGTACGAGGCGGGGGCGCGGGCGGGGCGCATCGCGATGGCCCGGGAGGAGGAGCCGCCCGGGGGGATCGCGACGGTGCACGGGGAGTTGATGGTGCGGGGGTCCACGGGGGTGCCGCGCAAGCCGTGAGCTCGGGGTACTCGTTCAGGACTCGGTGACGGTCCACCGGCCGACCTCGCGGTGGCCGGAGTCGTACACCGCCTCCCCCACACCCGGCTTCAGGTCGTAGTGGCGCAGATTTCCCGCCCAGTAGCGCAGGATGCGGCCCAGTTCGCGGGTGGTGTCCTCGGCGGACGGGGTGCCGTCCACGTCCCCGTCCATGTCGACTTCAAGAAGGAACTTCACACCAGGCCTCCAGGGGTTCACCGTCCGAGCCGGGCGTGGGCTCGCGGCACCCTTCCAGCATTTCATTGAAGCTGCTTTGGGGACTTTTTCTGAATGCTTGACTGGTGGGCGGCGTACACAACGCGAAAAGCCTCAAACGCAGGCGGTCATGGCCGCCGCTCGATGAAGTCTCGACCAGACACAGGAGCCACCACCCAGATGATCTCCCTGCGCGAAGTGCGTGACAGCGACCTGCCCACCTTCTGGGAGCACCTGTCCGACCCCGCGGCGCAGCACGTGGCCGCTGTCACCAGGCAATACCACTACGACCGTGGGCACTTCGACAGCCACTGGGCGAGGATCCGTTCCAACCCCGATGTCCTGATACGCACCGTGCTCGCCGACGACGAGGTGGTGGGCCATGCCGCGGTGTACGGCCCGCCGGACGAACGCGAGGTCACGTACTGGATCGGCCGGGCACACTGGGGACGCGGAATCGCCACGGCGGCGCTCACGGCGCTGGTCGATCTCGTCGGCACCCGACCGTTGCACGCCCACGCGGCAGCCGACAACGGCGGCTCCATCCGCGTACTGGAGAAGTGCGGCTTCGTCATCACCGGGCATGGCAAGGGTTTCGGCCAGGCACGCGACGGCGAGATCGACGAGGTGCTCCTCACCCTGAACTGAAGCCCACGGGCCCGTCCGCCCCCGCCCCCCCAACGCGGCCGAGACCGGACAGAACGCGGGTGGTTCTGTCCGGTCTCCGGAACCCGCATCAGGCGGCGTCGACGGCCTGGGTGATCTTGCGGGCCATCTCCGCGAGGGCGGGGCTGGGCTGGGCGTTGCGGGTCTGGGCGGCGGCCTCGACGGCGACGGCGACGGTGCTGCGGAAGTTGTCGGCCTCGGCGAGGTCCTGCTTCTTCAGCAACTCCATGGCGGCCGTGAGCGCGGGCAGCACCTCGTCGGCGATCTCCGCCGTGGACTTGCCGTTCAGCTTCATGCCCTTGGGCTTCTCGGCGAGTACGTGACCGACCTGACCGGTCGCCGAATACAGGGCGAAACTGCCGTTGGTGGCGGCCCGGTGCGGCGAGTGGGCGACGGCGGCGTAGGCCATCAGGTAGACGGCACCGTGAGCGGCGGTCTGAAGGGTGAGCTTGTCCTGGTCGTTAAGGGTGATAGCCATGATGATGTCTGCTCCTCAAGAGCCGTAGCGGTACGGAATGGAAAGGCAGTCCAGCCGAGCCGTTCCCGGCCGGGCCGAACTTGGTACGCCTCTAAGCTCGCCCCCACCCCTGACACCGACCTGTCACACCCCCGCCACGCCCCACCCCCCGCCCGGACACGGCTCCGCCACGACCCCGGGGCGGCCCGTAAACCCGCAGGTCAAATACCCTCAACACCCATGAACCAAAGAAAACAGAAGAAGTACTCCCGCCAACTCTTCGAAGCGATCCCGGAGGGCAACGTCATCCGCGTGAAGGCACTCCTGCGGGCCGGAGCCGACCCGAACCGGGCGGACTGGGAAGGCCTCACCCCGCTGTACGACGCCTCCGTCAACGGCAAGGCGAGGATCGCCCACCTCCTCCTGGCGGCCGGCGCCTCCCCCGACACCGAAAGCGCCGGCCTCGGCTCGGACGGCCTGCCACTGTGCGCGGCCGCATGCTGGGGCCACACCGAGACGGTCCGCGAACTCCTCACCCACGGCGCGAACCCAAACCTCCGCGAGGACCACGGGACGGGCCGCACGCCGCTGGAGTGGGCGAACGAGGGGCCGCACCCGGAAACGGCCGCGCTGCTGACGGCGGCGGGGGCGGCACCTGGCGGGGAACCGCGTACGGCGTAGGCAACCCCGGTGGGGGCGCTCTTGTTGCTACGCCGATTCCTAGGCGGCAGTGACCAGCTCGCGTGCCCGCTCATTGAAGTCAGCGACGAGCCGATGATTTCCGAACGGCTCCATACGCCGCTGCAAGTCTTGCACCGCCTCGACGCATCGCGAACTCTTAACCTGGTGCGACAGCGTGACAGTCCGGAGCCCCGCCGCGTGGGCCGCTTCGAGGTCGCGGCGCTGCAAGTGCGATACGGCGAGCGCGGCCTGTGACATGGCTCCCCGGCGGGCGCGGCGCTGCTTGCGGGCATGGTCGATGGACTGCCTCGCGTGCTGTTCCGCAGTATCGGCCTGGCCGAGATCCCGGAAGGTGTTGGCGTGTTCGCCGTGCAGATACGCCGGGTCGATGAAGGCCGCCCATTCGTGTTCCTCTTCGAGCCGTACGCGCCCGTACGCGGACTCGGACTGCGCTACGGCACGCGCCGCATCGGACTTGTCTCCGAGCTTCGCCAACGCCCGGGCTTCCAACGCCCACAGGTCGGCGAGGCACGCGGGTGATGTGTGCTTGCCCAGTCCGGCCCGGCCTGCCTGTGCAAGGCGACGGCCCTCGCCTGGGTCCCCTAGCAGAGTGGCTTGATCAGCCATCCCAGCCAGGACATGCGCCCCGAGAGGTGCGTTCTTCGATTCCTCGGCGAGCCGAAGCGACTGGATCAAGTACCTCTGGGCCGTGCCGTGTTCGCCGCTGTCGTACGCCATCCATCCCAGCAAGTAGGTCTGCTCGGCCGCGGCCTCGCACAGGGCGCGGCGTACATCGTCCGAGTGCGCACGCCTGAGCAACGGGTAGACGTGATGGTTCATGTACTCGGCGAGGATCAGGCGACCCGATCCGCCGCCCTGCAGTACGTCCATCTTCTGGAACTCGCCGAACATGTTCTTCACAGCGGTGACATCTTCAAGACGCACCTGCGGCCCTGGCTCGGGATGCTGGTCAAGGGTGTTGAGCAGCCAGTCACGCGACGGCCCGACTGCTGCGACGGCGGCAAAAGGTGCCACTGCCAGGAACTTTCGACGATCCACGTCTGCTCTCCCCAAGTCGGCAACAGCTTCCACCGTAACGGCGAAGGACGAGTTGTAGACGAGTGAGCGGTCCGAAGTGTCCCCTTCACCGAACCCAAGGTCATACGTCGTGACCCGAAACCCGACGCTCGCGGAGATGGCATCCGCGATGATCTCGGGCACCGGTGGGCGCGGCTGGAGACCGCCCAGCCAACGGCGCACAGCCGTGGCATCCGACTGGATATGCGGCTGGCCCCACACCTGAGCTGCGGACTTGATGCGGCGGGCCAACTCTTTGTTGCTCAGGCCGGACCGCTTGAGCCACTGTGCGAAGTCCGCGTTCGGCGAAGTCATGTTGAGTCCCTACCCCTTCGCAACGGCCGGTGGTTCAAGTGCCACCCTCTGCCACCCTCTTCGACGGTACCCCCGGTTCCGGCTCGGCAGTTCCCTTATTTGTCGAACCAGCCTCGCAGGTAAGGGAGTTGCATTCATGCCGAGATCGGTGACGCAACGCTTTCCCCGTACCCGCATAGCAGTACCCAAAGCCCGTTCCTTCCTACGTGACGCACTGCGCGAGTGGGGCATCACCGAACGTGCCGGTGACGCCGAACTCTGTGTCTCCGAACTCGCGACGAACGCGGTTGTTCATGGCCCCCTGAGGGCGGTCACTTCCTCGTCGAAGCGTCGTGGGAAGACGGCCGTTTGCGTGTCGCGGTGCACGACCCGACCCGACGCCAACCGCAGGTTCAGAACGCGACCACTGACGACACGAACGGACGTGGCTTGATGCTCGTGAACGCGCTCGCGGACGGATGGGGGGTGGAGCCGCGCGTTCCGTGCGGCAAGACGGTATGGAGCGAATTCAAGATCGATACGAGGCAGGGGTCACCGAACGGAGCGACCCCATGTGGGCACGGTTAGCTTGCGACGGCGGAACCGCCGCTGTCGTGCTTGGCCTTGATTCTCTTCCAGCGCGATCACCGTTGTCCGCAGTCGACTCGTCCGTGACCACTGCAAGGTTCCCCCGCCCTGGATGGGCGGGGTGGTACGAGCACTTCCCATCCATCGAAAAAAGGGAAAGCAATGCCCACCACACAGGTTGAAGGGCGTCGGCCCGCCGGGCTGGCACTCGACGTACCAGAACTGCGGTTCCCGTTGAGCACCGACGGCGCCGCCACCATGCCGGAGCTGTCCGGGGCCGCCGGGCCGATGCCTTTCGCGTTCCGATTCCTCGTGCCGGTGTCGGCTACGGGCGGCATCATGCCGTCTGATGTCGAGTACGACGAGGAGTCGCAAACGGGCACCTATGAGGGTCTGCCGCCCGGCGTCTACATGACCAAGAACCCGCCGAAGACCTACGGTCCCACTCAGCCTTCGGGCCAGATGGACGCGCCGGACGACCCTGGACCGAGCGACGACTGATGGCAGACGCCGGACAGGTACTCATCCTGGCGGGTCGGTTCGATCCGACCTGTGACCTGGTGGTTGAGGAACTGAACCGGCGTGCCGTGCCCGTCTTCCGGGCTGACATGGCCGAGTTCCCGCTGAGGCTCACGCTCTCCGCGAGCCTCAGCGGCGACCGCTGGCACGGCACGCTGACCAATGACCGCCGCAGGCTCGACCTGGCGTCGGTCCGTGCGGTCTACTACCGCCGCCCCACCCGCCCGAAGTTCCCTGAACAGATGTCCCTCGCGGCCCGCAAGGTCGCCGAGACCGAAGCGCGGTGGGGCTTCGGCGGACTGCTGACAGCGCTGCCGTGCCGGTGGCTCCCGCCGCCAGGAGCGGCTGCCGATGCCGAGTACAAGCCGCTGCAACTGCGCGTTGCCGCCGAGGCGGGACTGGTCGTCCCGCGGACGCTGATCACCAACGATCCGGACGCGGCGCGGGACTTCGCCGAGTCGACCGGCGGACGGCTCGTGTACAAGCCCTTCTTCCACGTGCGCGGCACCGTGCACGGGCAGACCGCAGCCGTGTACGCCAGCATGGTGAACCTCGACGAGCTGCCCCACCCGGACATCGCGACCACGGCCCACCTGTTCCAGGAGTGGGTGCCCAAGGCGTACGAGGTGCGGCTGACTGCCATCGGCGGCCGGACCTTCGCGGCAGAGATCCACGCCGGTTCCGACGCGGGCCACGTCGACTGGCGCAGTGACTACGACAGCCACACGTACAAGGTCTGCGAGCCGCCGCCCGGCGTGGCGGCCGGGGTGTCGCGGGTGCTCGAACGGCTCGGGCTTCCGTACGGAGCCTTCGACTTCGTGGTGACCCCGGAGGGAGACTGGCGATTCTTGGAAGTGAACCCGAGCGGGCAGTACGGATTCATCGAGCAGGCGACCGGACTGCCGATCACGGCCGCGATCTGTGACTACTTGGAAGGAAACGGCCAGTGAGCAACCCTCTCGACGACGAACAACGCCTCCTCGCCTCCCGTGTCCTGCTCACGCAACAAATCGACCGTGGAGGCGTGGTGCTGTCCGCGCGCCTGGCGGGCGCCTTCCTCAACGTGCCCCGACATCCATTCGTACCCGTCTTCTACCGCCGCGACGGCCAGCGGTTCATTCCGTGGCGCATCACCGACGGCGACGCGGATGCGTGGCTCGGCACCGTCTACGCGGACGACTCCCTCATCACCGAAGTGGGCGGCGTCCACGCCGAGGACGCCGCACCCGAGGGGCTGACCGGCGTTCCGACATCGTCCTCGACGGCGCCGAGCCTCATGGCCGACATGCTCGACGCCCTCGATGTGAACGAAGGGGACGACGTGTACGAGGCCGGTACCGGCACGGGCTACAACGCCGGTGCCCTGTGCTTCCTCGCCGGAGACAAGCACGTCACGACCATCGACCGCACCGAATCCCTCACAGCCAAGGCCCACCAGCGGCTGAAAGGCGTCGGCTTCAATCCGCTCACCGTCCACGGCGACGGCGCGCGGGACCTCCCCACGGACGCCATGTACGACCGCGTCATCGCCACCGCGTCCGTGCGCCGCGTTCCGCCCGAGTGGCTGGCGCGGCTGCGCCCCGGCGGCATCATGGTCGTCCCGATCAAGGGCACGCTCGCCGGCGGCATGGTCGCCCGGCTCACGAAGCTCCCGGACGGCACCGCGGTCGGCCACATCCTGCACACGCCCGCCGCGTTCATGCCGCTCAAGAGCGGTACGGAGACAACCGCACAGGTGCCCGCCGTCCCGGACGGCCTGTGCGGGGAGACCGAGCTCTCGGCCCGTGCACTGGACGACTGGACGTTCTCGTTCTTCGCCCAGCTCCACATGTCCTCCGGACTCGTCCGGACCTACGGGAAGAACGACGCCGGGCTGCACGTGACGATCCTGTACGACCCCGCCGACGGATCGGGAACCCGCGTCGAAGACACGCCCAACGGGCCACCGCTGGTCGCCTCCACCGGCCCGCGCAATCTGTGGCAACCGATCGAAGCCGCCCACAAGTTGTGGCAGCGCCTCAACCGACCCCGTCGGGAATGGTTCACCATCGAGGCCACCCCCAGCGAACAGGCGGTGAGATACACCGCGCCGGACGGCACGGTCCACTGCTGGACGCTGTAGCCGCCGCCGTCTCCGACCCCGAAGGGTGACGAAACCATGGCCCCTCGCCGCCCCGACCTCGCCACCGAACTCCTCGCCCGCATGGCCGAGGACCAACGGATGCGGCTGCTTCCCAAAGCCGATCAGCCACCGGACCACCTCGCCCGATGGCGAGCCGTCGACGCCGACAACACTGACGCGCTCCGTCGCGTCGTCGACGCCCACGGCTGGCCAGGGTTCGCCCTCGTAGGCAAGGAGGCCGCCCACGCCGCGTGGCTGCTCGCGCAGCACGCCGGCGAGGATCCCGAGTTCCAACACCGTGCCCTCGGCCTCCTCGCCGCTGCCGTGGAAGTCGGCGACGCCGACCCGGCGGACCTCGCATTCCTCGTCGACAGGTGCCGCGTCCACGACGGGCTTCCGCAGGTGTACGGCACCCAGTACATCCGGGACGCCGACGGACTGCGCATGCAGCCCGTCGAAGACCCCGACCACCTCGACGAGCGCCGCGCAGCCGCCGGTCTCGAACCGCACGCCGAGAACGACGCCCGGATGCGTGCGCTCTACGAGGAAGCGTGACACTGACGGGAACTCCGGTACCCAAGTGAGCCCAGCTCACCGATGCTGAAGGGGAGTTCGTCTCGTTCGTCTCCCTCCCACAGCCGATACGGAGAGCTGAACCATGACCACACATCGCCCCCTTCCGTCCCGCCGCGCCGTACTCGCCGCCGCCGTCTCCGTCGCCGTCACCACAGGCACCGCCTCCGCCGCCGAACCCCCCGCAGCGTCCCCCGCCGAGTGGCCCACCAGCTTCCCGCTGCCCAACGGCTTCCGGCCCGAAGGCATCGCCATCGGGGCAGCGCCGTACGCCTACGTCGGATCGCTCGGGACCGGGGCCGTGTACCGGGCCGACCTGCGGAACGGGCGTGGGGAAGTCGTTCATGCGGGGGCGGCGGGGGTTCCGGCCGTGGGGATGAAGGTCGGGCGGGACGGGTTGTTGTACGTCGCCGGGGGTGGGAGTGGGAGTGCTCGGGTGCTTGATCCGCGGAGTGGGGAGGTCGTGGCGGCTTATCAACTGACCGATGCGAGCGGGCACTTCGTCAATGATGTGCATCTGCTCGGGGATCGCGCCTGGTTCACCGATTCGCGGGACGCGGTGTTGTACGGGGTGCCCCTGGGGCGCCAAAGGCGTGGGCGTGGGGACGTACGGAAGGTGCCGCTCCGCGGTGACTGGCAGCAGGTGCCCGATGTCAACAACGCCAATGGGGTGGTGGGGGCGCCCGATGGGCGGGGGCTGATTGTTGTCAGTAGTCAGCCTGTGGGGCGGTTGTATCGGGTCGATCCCAGGGATGGGTACGCCCGGGAGATTCGGCTGCGGGGTGCGGAGAATGTGGTCAACGGGGATGGGCTCGTGCGGATCGGGCGCACTCTTTACGTCGTGCAGAACCGGTCCAACCTGGTCAGCGTGTTCCGGCTCGATGCGGGGAGCGGTACGGCTGCCCTTCAGCGGCGCATCGTCGATCCTCGATTCGACGTTCCGTCTACCGCCGCCCGGTTCGGTGACCGGCTCTATCTCGTCAACGCCCGGTTTACGACGCCGCCGATGCCCGACACGACGTACGGCGCCGTGGCCGTGCCACTCGGCGGCGGCGGTGATGGCGGCGGCGGTGGGGAGGGCATCGCGCGGGCGTAGCCACTGGCCGGTTCCCGTCGTATGCTCGGAGGTATATCTCTGACTCAGTCAAGTATCGGCGACCGGTAGTCAGGCCGCCGCCACAGCGAACGGCCAGGTGGTGCGCCATGAGCGTGCAGGAGATCCGGTCCTTCAACCGCTTCTACACCAACCTCATCGGCGCGCTGGACTACAGCCGCCATCTGTACGCGCCCTACACCCTCACCGAGTCCCGGGTGCTGTACGAGCTGGCCCACTCGCCCCGTACCGATGTCGCCGACCTTCGGGGTGAACTCTCCCTGGACGCCGGATACTTGAGTCGGATCCTCGCCAAGTTCGAGGAGGACGGCCTTGTCGAGCGGGCGCCGTCCGAGCGGGACACCCGGCGGCGGCACGTCACGCTCACCGCGCGCGGGCGTGGCGCCGCCGAGCTGCTCGACGAGCGGTCACGGGAGGCGGTCGGCTCGCTGCTCGCGACGGTTCCAGCCGCCGAGAGGGAGCGGCTCACGGCGGCCATGGCGACCGTCCGCGGCATCCTCTCGGACGGCGCCCGCCGCCCGCCGCGCGCCGACGACGTGCTGCTGCGCGAGCCGAGGGCGGGCGAGCTCGGCTGGATCGTGCAGCGCAACGGCGCGCTGTACGCCGCCGAGTTCGGGTGGAACACCGACTACGAAGGCCTGGTCGCCCGCATCGTCGCCGAGTTCGCCCAGGACCACGATCCCTACCTGGAGCGGGTGTGGATCGCCGAGCTGGACGGGCGACCCGTCGGGTGCGTGATGTGCGTACGCGACGAGGCTCCGGGCGCGGCGCGGCTGCGGCTGCTCCTCGTCGAGCCGGAGGCACGCGGGCTCGGCATCGGGGACAGGCTGGTGACCGCGGTGGTGGAGTTCGCCCGAGGGGTCGGGTACCGGGAGCTGGTGCTGTGGACCAACGACGTGCTTGCGTCGGCCCGTTCGATCTACCAGCGGCACGGGTTCGTCCTCGTGGCGGAGAAGGCCCATCGGTCGTTCGGCGCGGATCTGGTGGGGCAGGACTGGCGGCTCTCGCTGCAGGGCGGGGAGTGAGACCCGGCGTCGGCGGCTGAGCGGCGTACGTGCGGTTTCGGCCGCTGAGCGGCGTACGTGCGGATTCCGCCGCCGCACGGCCCGCGCGGGGGTTTCCGCCGCCCCTTCGCGGATAGGGTCCCGCCCATGAAACTCGCCTTCTCCACGCTCGGTGTACCCGGCCTCCCCCTCCCGGACGTGCTGCGCCTGGCCGGCACGCACGGCTACCACGGCGTCGAGCTGCGCGCCCACCCCGAAGAGCCCGTCCACCCGGGCCTCGGACTCACCGAACGGGCCGACGTGGCCGCCGAGTTCAAGGGGGCGGGCGTCGCCGTCGTCGGCATCTCCGGGTACGCCCGCGTCGCCGCGCCCGGCGACGACGCACCCGTCCTGGAGGAGATGCGGGGCCTGCTCGACCTGGCCCGCGACCTGGGCGCCCCGTTCGTACGCGTCTTCCCCGGCGGCGGTACGGAGCAGAGCGAGGCCGACGCCGACGCGACGGCCGCGCGGCGCCTCGGCACCGCCGCGGAGTACGCCGCCGACGTCGGCGTCCGCCTCCTCCTGGAGACCCACGACTCGCACCGCACCGGCGCCGCCGCCGCCCGCGTCCTCGGCACCGTCGGCCACCGGCACGCCGGTGCCCTGTGGGACGTCATGCACACCTGGCTCGGCGGGGAGCAGGTCGCCGACAGCTACGCCGCGCTCGCCCCGTTCCTCGGCTACGTCCAGGTCAAGGACATCGCGAGCGCCGAGGACACCACACCGCTGCCCCTCGGCGCCGGGGTCCTGCCGCTCGCCGAGTGCGTCGAACTCCTCAGCCGCAAGGGCTGGGACGGCTGGCTCTGCTGGGAGTACGAGAAGCGGTGGTACGAGGACGCGGCGCCGTTTCCCGAACTGCTGGGTGCGGGGCGGGAGTTGCTGGCGCGGTTGCTCACGGAGTCGGCGTGAGCGCGGTTGCTGACGGAGCGGGCGTGCGCGCAGCCGCTGCGGGGTCGGCGTGGGCGCGGCCGCTCGGGAGTGCGCGCGAGCACGACCGCTGACGCAGTCGGCGTGGGCGCGGCCGCTCAGAAGTGCGCGCCAGCACGACCGCTGACGCAGTCGGCCTGAGCACGGCCGCTCGGAAGTGTGCGCCGGCACGACCGCTGCGGAGTCCGCGTGAGGGCGCAGGCCGGAGGCCCGCTGCGGTGCGGGAAGCCCGCGGGCCGCTGACATCCGCCTCGGGCGGGCCGGAAGCCCGCGCGTGGGCGCGCCGCCCTGTGAGTCCGCGACAGCCTGTGGGCAAGGGGCGCCCGCAAGTCCCCCGCCGCACTGGTCCGCCCCGTCAGGTCCCCGCCACCGCGCCCGCGTCCTCCTCGGCCGCCTCCGCCGCCTCTCCCGCCTCTCCCACCTCCGCCACATACCCGTGCAACAACCCCGCCCCCTCCAGCATCGCCCGCGACCGTCGCGTCAGCTCGGTCTGCCGCTGGGCCAGCGCCGCGCGCAGCGCCTCGCTGCTGCCCGTCTCGCGGAGGCCGTCGAGGACCGGGCGGATGGCGGGCAGGGGGTACCCGGCCTGGCGGAGCATCGTGATCATGCGGGCGTCGCGGACGTCCGCCGCGCCGTAGCTGCGGTACCCGGTGCCCCGCTCCCGCGCGGGCGCGAGCAGGCCCGCCGACTCCCACACCCGCAGCGCCGAGGCGCGCACACCGACGCGGGCGGCGACCTCACCGACGGTCAGGGGCGCGCGGGGCGGCGGGGCGGCAGGGGCCGCGGAGGCGCCGTGGGCCCCGGAGGCTCCGGGCTCCTCGCTCGCCACCGCCTCCAGCGCCGCCCCCGTCGCCCGCAGCGCCTCCCGCAGCGCATGCAACTCCGCGTGCGCCGCGTCGATCAGCGTCAGTGCCTCGGGTACGTCGCCCGCGTGCACCGCCCGCATCACCGCCCGTGCCGTCTCCGGGCCGAACCCCCGCGCCAGCGCCCGGTACGCCAGCAGGGCGCGGCCGTGCACGGGGGCGAAGCGGCGGTAGCCGGAGGGGGTGCGCGGGGTGGGCGGCAGGATTCCCGCGTCCGCGTAGTCGCGTACGAGCTGGGTGGAGACGCCCGCCATCCGGGCCAGGTCGACGGGGCGCAGCGCCTTCGCGCCGCCCGGGGTCGTGCGGGGCGTCATGCGCGGGGCGCGGGTTCCAGGGCGGTCACCTCGTCAGCGTACGTCGCCGAGTCGGCCGGGACGGACGGGGCGGGCGCGGCCGACGGCTCCCCCCGAGGACTCCTCGGCTTCCCTGAAGGCTCCCCCGAAGACCTCCCCGGCAGCGAAGCCACCGCCACCCCGCCCACCAGCAACGCCGCCGCGCACCACTGGAACGCCCCCACCGACTCCCCCAGGAACAGCGCCGCCGACGACATGCCGAACACCGGCACCAGGAGCGAGAACGGGGCGACCGTGGACGCCGGGTGGCGGCGCAGCAGGTAGCCCCAGGCGCCGAAGCCGAACACCGTCGTGATCCACGCGACGTAGACGATGATCCCGACGCCCTGCCAGTCGAGTCCGCGCAGCGCTTCGAGGTCGCGCGAGGGACCCTCGAAGAGGAGCGAGAGGGCGAGCAGGGGCAGGACCGGGACGGTGCTCACCCACACCATGAAGTTCAGCGCGTCGGGCGGGGACGCCTTGCGGGTGAGGACGTTGGACACGCCCCAGCAGGCGGCGGCCGCGACGGTCAGGCCGAAGGCCGTGAGCGGTCCGGACGCGCCCTCGTGGACGGCCGCGACGCCGATGCCCGCGAGTGCGACCGCCATGCCCACCACCCGTACCCGCGCCGGGCGTTCACCGAGCACGGCGAAGGCGACGACGGCCGTGAACACCGCCTGGATCTGGAGGACGAGCGACGACAGGCCCGCCGGCATGCCCGCGTCCATGCCTATGAACAGCAGCCCGAACTTGGCGACGCCGAGCACGAGCCCCACCCCGAGGAGCCACTTCCAGGCGACCTTCGGGCGGCCGACGAAGAACACCGCGGGCAGCGCGGCGACGAGGAAGCGCAGGGCCGAGAACAGCAGCGGCGGGAAGTGGCCGAGGCCCACCTCGATGACGACGAAGTTCACGCCCCAGACGGCGGCGACGAGGACGGCGAGGCAGATGTGGGAGGGGCGCATGCGTCGAGGATCACGCGCCGGGAGCGTTCAGCACCAGCACGAATTTCTTCATGATTGGCTGAAGCACCGCTAATGAATGGGGCGCTGCGAAACGTCAAGAACGACGAGACCGCCGCGGCACCTCACGGACGACGAGACTTGGTGGCCCCCATGCTGGACCTCGCGCGCCTGCGCGCCCTGCACGCCGTGGCCGTCCACGGCACCGTCGGCGCCGCCGCGGACGCCCTCGGCTACACGCCGTCCGCCGTGTCCCAGCAGATCGCCAAGCTGGAGCGGGAGACACGTACGAAGCTGCTCGAACGGCAGGGCCGGGGCGTGGCCCTCACCGACGAGGCGGTACGACTGGCCGACGCGGCACGGGAGTTGCTGGCGATCGTCGAGCGCGCCGAGACGGACCTGGAGGAGCGGCGCGGGGTCCCGGCCGGGCGCCTGACCGTCGTGGCGTTCGCGTCGGCGGCGCGCGGGCTGCTTCCCGGGACGCTCGCCGAGCTGGCGCGCCGCCACCCGGCCCTGGACGCGCGCCTGACGGAGGTTGAACCGCATCTGTCGGTGGACCTCGTCGCCAAGGGCGCGGCGGACCTGGCCGTCGCGCACGACTGGGACATCGCGCCGCTGCCCGCGCCGCCCGGCGTCGAACAGGCCGTGATCGGCGAGGACTTGTGCGATCTGCTGGTCCCGGCGGGGCACCGGCTCGCCGGGCGGAAGTCGGTGCGGCGCGCGGAGCTGCGCGACGAGCGGTGGATCTCGCAGCCTCCGGGGCGGGTGTGCCACGACTGGCTGGTGCGTACGATGCGGGCCGCCGGCTGCGAGCCGGACATCGTCCACCAGGCCGAGGAGAACCCGACCCTGATCGCCCTGGTCGCGGCCGGTCTCGGCATCGCCCTGCTCCCCCGCCTCGGCCGCGGCCCGCTCCCGGCCGGGGTGGTGGCGGTCCAGCTCGACCCGCTGCCCGCGCGCAGGCTGTACGCGGTGTGGCGGACGGGGGCGGCACGGCGCCCGGCGATCGCGGAGGCGGTGCGGGTGCTGCGCGAGACGTGGGACACGGTCACCGCGGCCGACGACACGACCGTCACCCCGGCCGCCGACACCGCCGTCACCGCAACTGCCGACAAGCCCGTCGGCGCGGCCGCCGGACCGCCTCCCCTCATGAGCTGACCCCATGGCCCCCACCTGCACCAACTTCCCGTCATCAGGGCCCGTTCGGGAACCCTGAGGAGGGCCGGCCCGTCCAACAGGCACGCTGCCGGGGAGTCTCCGCGAGGCGGTGTCGGCATCGCTGCTGGCTGCGAACGCTGACCACCCTCTCCGCCGCCCGCGGCCGGCAGCACGCCGCCACCGGTGCGCCCCCCTCCAGAGCGCCGGTGGCGGCCCCTCAGCACGGATGGCGGGCCTTCACGGCAGCCCGGTGCCGCCCGGACCTTGACCCACCGCACCCCACGGGATATCCGTGGCAAGTGCCTCACGACTCCCAAAGCACCACCCACAGCACCCCCAGCGGCCCCACCGACGCCGACCTCGACGCCCTCCTCTCCCGCATGACCCTCGAGGAGAAGGTCGGCCAGCTCCTCGTCCTGCATGTCTACGGCCACCACGCCACCGCCCCCGACCCGGCCGACGTCGAACTGAACGAGCGGGAGCTCGGCGTGCGCACCGCCGCGGACGCCGTCGCCAAGTACCGCCCCGGCGGGCTCATCTACTTCGGCTGGGCCCACAACACCCGCGACCCGCACCAGCTCGCCACGCTCTCCGACGACGTGCAGCGGGTGGCCCACGACGGGCCGCACGGCATCCCGCTCCTTCTCACCATCGACCAGGAGCACGGCATCGTGGCCCGCGTCGGCGCGCCCGCCACGCTGCTGCCGGGCGCGATGGCGCTCGGCGCGGGCGGCTCGGCCGACGACGTCCGCGAGGCGGCCCGCATCGCGGGCGTCGAACTGCGCGCGATGGGCGTGTTCCAGAACTACGCGCCGTCCGCCGACGTCAACGTGAACCCGGCCAACCCGGTCATCGGCGTACGTTCCTTCGGCGCGGCCCCGGACGCCGTGTCCGCGTTCGTGACCGCGCAGATCGAGGGCTTCCGCGACGCGGGCATCGCCCCCGCCGCCAAGCACTTCCCCGGCCACGGCGACACCGAGACCGACAGCCACTCCGCGCTGCCGCACATCCACCACACCCGCGAGCAGTGGGAGGAACTGGACGCCCCGCCGTTCCGCGCCGCCCTCGCCGCCGGCGTGGACGTCGTGATGACCGCGCACATCGTCGTGCCCGCCCTGGACCCGGCGCTCGACCCCGCCACGCTCTCGTACCCCATCGTCACCGGCATCCTGCGCGAACAGCTCGGCCACCAGGGCGTGATCGTGACCGACTCCCTCTCCATGCAGGGTGTGCGCACCAAGTACGGCGACGACCGCGTCGCCGTACTCGCGATCAAGGCGGGCGTCGACCAGCTCCTGCACCCGCCGCAGCCCGAACTCGCCTGGAACGCGGTCCTCCAGGCCGTCCGCGAGGGCGAACTCACCGAGGCCCGCATCGACGAGTCGGTGCTCCGCATCCTCCGACTGAAGCGCGAACTCGGCCTGTTCGAGCGGGCGTTCACGACCCCCGACGACGTCGACGCCACCGTCGGCAGCGCCGCCCACCTCGCCGCCGCCGACCGCATCGCCGAGCGCACCACGACCCTGCTGCGCAACGATGGCGGCCTGCTCCCGCTGTCCCCCGCCGCGCACGGCCGCGTCCTGGTACTCGGCGCCGACCCGGTCTCGCCGTCCGGCACCACCGGACCGCCGACCACCGTCCTCGCCGCCGCCCTCACCGAACTCGGCTTCACGGCAACGGCGTTGAGCACCGGCACCGAGCCGTCCCCGGAGACCGTCGAGAAGGCCCTCGCCGAGGCGGCCTCCGGGATCGACGCCGTGATCGTCACGACGTACGACGTCACGGACGGCGACCGCCAGCACGCACTCGTCACCGCGCTCACGGCGCTCACGGCCTCGGACGGTCCACCCGTCATCACGGTGTCCGTCCGTACCCCGCACGACGTGACCCGGCTGCCCGGCGTATCCGCCGCGCTCGCCGCGTACTCCTGGACGGACGTCGAACTCCGAGCCGCCGCCCGCGTCCTCGCCGGTCGCGCCCGCCCGGCGGGCCGCCTGCCCGTGCCGGTGCCGAGCCCGGACGACCCCGGGCAGGTGCTGTACCCCATCGGCTACGGACTCTCGTACGAGCCCTACGCCGCCGCCGACTGACGGGCGTACCCGGCGTACGCGTCCCGCCCCGGCCGCCCGGTCCAAGGTGCGCAAAGCCCCCGGAGCACCTGGCGTGCGCCCGCCGCCGGGGTCACTCTGGGTGCCCCTGGTGTACGTGCCGGGGGGTCGGGGGGTCGGCCCATGCGGGTGTCGAAGGCGGGGTTCGCGTGCGGGAGCGGACTGCTCGCCGTCGTGCTGACGCTGACGCTCGCGGGGTGTCAACTGCCGGGCGGCTCCGGTCGTGCGGGGCCGGAAGGTGGCACCACGCCCGCCGGGTCCGCGGCCTCCTCCGGCGCCGGGGCAGTGTTCCTCGGGGCGGGCGAATGCAGCTCCTGGGGGCGGGAGTTCTTCACGGAGGTGCCGTGCGGGAGCGAGCGGGCCGCCGCGCGCGTCATCGCCCGGCACGGCGGGCTCAGCGGGGACGGGCCCCTGTGCCCCGCGCGCAGCGACTTCATCCTCCACGTCAGTGTGCCGCGGGGGTACGCCTGCATGCGCAATCTCGAAGCGCCGCATCCCGGGGATCCCGGGGCTGGTGGAGGGCCTCGGACCGTGGTGGGGGACTGTGTGTACGGGGTGGGGCGGGGGGAGGTGCGGGAGACCGCCTGCGACGGCTCGGGCCGCCGGGGCCCGGAGTATCGGGTGACCGCGTCCGCCGCGGAGCGCGCGCTGTGCCCGGCGGGGACGGATCTGTACGTGACGTTGGGCGGGGCGCGGGCGGTGGGGTGTGCGGTGCGGGTGTGACCCTGCCGGGGGGCGCCCCAGTCCCGCCCCTTCCCGTAACCAGGGGGCTCCGCCCCCTGGACCCCCGATCGGCGCTCCGCGCCTCGTCCTCAAACTCCCCCAAGCTCTTAAAGAGCAGGGGGGACCCCCTCGACGGGCTGAAAAATCCAGCCCCTCCGGCGTTTGAGGAGCGGGGGTCTGGGGGCAGAGCCCCCAGTTTCGGGAAAGGGGCGGGACTGGGGCGCCCCGCGAGGCCTACGGCCTCAGGGTGTTGTGGCGGTTCCGGTCCTGCCGGTCCAGCTTGGAGTCGTACGACGCCAGCGGCTTCGCCTCCGCGGCCTCAGCGGCAGGCACGCCGGCCCAGGCGAGGATCCGCGCGGTGGCCTTGGCCTTGTCGTCACCGACGAGCCCGGCGACGTTGGCGCCGTGGTTCGCACCGGGCGCGGTCATGACGTACGAGTCGTGCTTGGCCCCGCGCGCGGGGCGGAACGGCTCGGCGCCCCACGGGTCGTTCGCGCCGTAGACGAACAGCATCCGGTGGGAGTTGTTCCGCACCCACCGGTCGACGTCCTTCATGGCGTGCTTCTGGAACTTCATGGAGATGTCGCGCGGGACGAAGTTCCGCGGCGGCTGGTACCCGTAGCGGCTCAGATCGGCGATCCAGGGCTGCTTGATGTCGGGCGAACCGAGCTGCGTACCGGCCTGGTAGTAGTACGGCGTGTAGGGCTCAAGGCCCTGGTCGCTGTAGGACGACCAGCCGCCGACCTCGTCGATCCAGTCGAACAGCGCCTGGTCGGTGGCGGTCTTGGCGGCCGGCACCTGCCCGCAGGCGGTGGCGGACTGCTGGTACTGCCAGAAGCCCCAGTTCACGTCGAGCACGACGGCCTCGAAGGCCTTGTCGAGGTTGCCGATCGTCTTGAAGGTGTAGCCGTTGTCGGCGGCGTACTTGGCGTACAGCTTCTCCATCGGGGCGCGGCGCAGCAGCGCCTGCCGCTGCACGGCCTCGATCTTGCTGCGGCACTCCTTGGTGCCGACGTTCTCGAAGAAGCGGTCGTACGCCGCGTCCTCGCGGTTGTTGACGTCGTTCGGCGCGACGTAGGCGACGACGCCGTCCATGTCACGCGGGTAGAAGCGCTCGAAGTAGGTGGCGGTCATGCCGCCCTTGGAGGCGCCCGTGGACAGCCACTTCTTGCCGTAGATCGGCTTGAGGGCCTTGAAGATGCGGTGCTGGTCGCTCGCGGCCTGCCAGATGTCGAGCTTGGACCAGTCGGCGGGGGCGGGGCGCGAGGGAGTGAAGAAGCGGTACTCCATGGCGACCTGGTTGCCGTCGACGATGCGCGTCGGCTCCGCGCGGCCCGGGTTCGTGTTCAGGCCGTAGCCCGAGGTCGAGAACACGGTGGGGCGGTCGGTGTCCTTGTGCAGCACGGTGATGCGCTGCTTGAACGTGCCCTTGGACGGGTGCCGGTGGTCGACCGGCTGGGTGTAGTTGAGGACGAAGAAGCGGTAGCCGTCGTACGGCTTCTCCTCGATGAGGCTCATGCCCTTGATGGCGAGGAGCCGGTCCTTGATGTCCTTGCTCGCACTGTCCTGCTGTGCGGTGTCCTGCGGCGCGGCGTCGGTGGCCGCCGTGGCCGTGACTCCGGTGAAGCCAACGGTGCCTATGAGCACCGTGAACGAAAGCACCCATCTGAGGGTCTTACGCATGCATCCTCCCCTGTCGGCGCAGCGATTCCCCGGAACCTAACCGAGCAACTCCGCGCACACCAGGGCAGATTGAGGACATATGGGACTCAGGGAAATTCACTGACAGGACGAGGGTCTCCGCTCAGCGGACGAGAAGGGGTCTGGCTCGGTCCGGGGCTCACCGTTCAGGCACAGCGCCCGGCGTTCAGCAGAGGATCCAGCCCGTGCTGACGCTCCCCCGCCCCACGGACCCCTTCACCCACACGCAGCGGTGTCCGGAGTGCACCTTCACCGGGCCCGCGAGCCGCGTGAAGTTGCCCTTGTCCCGTACGGGGCGGCTGCCGCGCGCCTGGACGCTGACCGACATCGACTTGCGGGCGCCGGGGGTCTTCGAGTACGTCACGGCGCAGACGTAGCCGCGCTTCTTGTAGAGGACGACCTTGCCGGTGCTGAAGCCCAGGGTGCGGACCTTGTGGCCGGGGCACGGCGCCGCGGCGGCGGCGCTGCCGACACCCGGTCCCGCGAGCGCCAACAGCACGGCGCCCGCCAGCGTGACGGCACCTGCGGCCAGGCCCCGCCGAATCCGACCAGTACTCACGTCTGCCCCTCCCGACACCCCCGCATCAGCGTACTGACGTACGGACGCCGGACGGACACCCGGCGGTTGCGGAACTCGACCTACCACTTCTGCGTGCGCGAAAACTGCCGGGTCAGGCCGGGTCAGGCCCCCACCGGCTCCCCCACGAACGTCCGCCACAGCTCCGCGTACCGCCCGTCCCGCGCGAGCAGCTCCTCGTGGGTGCCGTCCTCGGCGACCCGCCCGTGGTCCATCACGATCACGCGGTCCGCGCGTGCGGCCGTGGTGAGGCGGTGGGCGACGACGAGGGTCGTGCGCTTGCCCGCGATGCGGTCGGTGGCCTGGTTGACCTGGGCCTCGGTGGCGAGGTCGAGGGCGGCGGTGGCCTCGTCGAGGAGCAGGATGTCGGGGTCGACCAGCTCGGCGCGGGCCAGGGCGATGAGCTGGCGCTGTCCCGCGGAGAGGTTGCGGCCGCGCTCGGAGACCTCGTGCAGATAGCCGCCGTCGAGGGTGGCGATCATCTCGTGCGCGCCGACGGCCCGCGCGGCCGCCTCGACCTGCGCGTCGGTGGCGTCGGGCCGGCCGTAGGCGACGGCGTCGCGGATCGTGCCCGCGAACAGGTACGCCTCCTGCGGCACGACACCGAGGCGGTGGCGGTACGAGGTGAGGTCCAGGGAGCGCAGATCGGTGCCGTCGACGGTGACGCGCCCTGACGTCGGGTCGTAGAACCGGGCCACGAGCTTGACGAGCGTGGACTTGCCCGCGCCGGTCTCCCCGACGAAGGCGACGGTCTGGCCCTCGGGGATGCGGAGCCGCACCCCGCTCAGCGCGGCCTCCTTGGCCGCCACGTCCTCCGTGCCGTCGGCGGCATCCGCGGAGCCGTACCCGAAGTCGACGTCCTCGAACGCGATCTCCCCGCGCAGCGAAAGCACTTCGAGCGGCTCGTCCGCGGACTTCGTGGACGTCGGCTCCTGGAGCAGCTCCTGGATGCGGCCGAGGGAGACGGTCGCCTGCTGGTAGCCGTCGAAGACCTGGGAGAGCTGCTGGACGGGGGCGAAGAACAGGTCGATGTACAGGAGGTACGCGACGAGCGCGCCGGTCGTGAGCGTGCCCGCGTCGACCCGGTTCGCGCCGACGATCAGGACGGCCACCACGGCCACCGACGACAGGAACTGCACGAACGGGAAGTACACGGAGATCAGCCACTGGCCGCGGATGCGGGCCGCGCGGTACTCCGTGCTGCGCGCCGCGAACCGCTCGTTGCCCGTCCCCTCGCGCCGGAAGGCCTGCACGATCCGCAGCCCCGACACCATCTCCTGGAGGTCGGCGTTGACCACCGACACGCGTTCCCGCGCCAGCTCGTACGCCTTCACGCTGGACCTGCGGAAGAAGAACGTGCCGACGACGAGCAGCGGCAGCGTCGCGAAGACGACGAGGGCGAGCTGCACGTCGATGACGAGGAGCGCGACCATGATGCCGAAGAAGGTGACGACGGAGACGAAGGCGGTGACCAGGCCGGTCTGCAGGAACGTGGAAAGGGCGTCCACGTCCGTGGTCATCCGGGTCATGATGCGCCCGGTGAGTTCCCGCTCGTAGTAGTCGAGGCCGAGCCGCTGGAGCTGCGCGAAGATCTTCAGGCGCAGGGCGTAGAGGACGCGTTCGCCGGTGCGTCCCGTCTTGCGGATCTCGCCGGTCTGGGCCGCCCACTGCACGACGACGGCGACGAGCGCGAGCGCGGACGCGGCCCACACGGCGCCGAGCGCGGTCTGCGTGACGCCCTCGTCGATGCCGTGCCGGATGAGGACCGGCAGGAGCAGGCCCACCCCGGCGTCGACGGCGACGAGCGACAGGCTCACCAGGAGGGGCGCGCCGAAGCCGCGCAGCAGCCTGCGAAGGCCGTACGACTCCTCGGGGGTGACGGCCCGCGCCTCGTCGATGGCGGGCTTGTCGACGGCGGGCGGCAGCGCGTCGACCTGGGCGAGGAGTTCGGGCGTGGCCGGGGTCCCGGCGAGGGCGATGTCCTTGGGCTCACGGTCACCGCTCCACAGGCGCGGGGTGATGCCGCGCTCGGCGTCGAACTCGGCGTCCAGCTCGTCGCGTACGGAGGTGTCCTCGACGGCCTCGGCGGCCGGGGCCTGCTCGATGTGGCCGGGCGAGACGCCGCCCAGCTCGTCGGGGTCGGTGAGCAGGCGCCGGTACAGCGCCGAGCGGCGCTCGAGCTCCTCGTGGGTGCCGAGGTCGGCGAGGCGGCCGCCGTCGAGGACGGCGATGCGGTCGGCGAGGTTCAGGGTGGAGCGGCGGTGCGCGATGAGGAGGGTCGTGCGGCCCTCCATGACGTGCTTGAGGGCCTCGTGGATCTCGTGCTCGACGCGGGCGTCCACGGCGGAGGTGGCGTCGTCGAGGACGAGCAGGCGCGGGTCGGTGAGGATGGCGCGGGCCAGGGCGACGCGCTGGCGCTGGCCGCCGGAGAGGGTCAGGCCGTGCTCGCCGACCTTGGTGTCGTAGCCCTCGGGCAGCTCGGCGATGAAGCGGTCGGCCTGGGCGGCGCGGGCGGCGCGCTCGATCTCCTCGTCGGTGGCGCCGGGGTGGCCGTAGGCGATGTTGGCGCGGACCGTGTCGGAGAACAGGAAGGAGTCCTCGGGGACCAGGCCGATGGCGGCGCGCAGCGACTCGTGCGTCAGCTCGCGCACGTCGTGGCCGCCGACGAGGACGGCGCCGCGCGTCACGTCGTAGAACCGGGGAAGCAGCAGCGACACCGTCGACTTGCCGCTGCCGGAGGAACCGACGACGGCGAGGGTCTCGCCGGGGCGGATCTCGAAGGTCAGCCCGTCGAGGACCGGCCGCCCCTCGTCGTACGCGAACGACACGTCGTCGAACTCGACGGTCGCCGGAGCGTCCTCGGGCAGCTCCTTGGTGCCGTCCTTCATCGTCGGCTCGGTGTCGATCAGCTCCAGGACGCGCTCGACGCCCGCGCGGGCCTGCTGGGCGACGGTCAGGACCATGGCGAGCATGCGGACCGGGCCGACGAGCTGGGCGAGGTAGGTGGAGAACGCCACGAACGTACCGAGCGTGATCTCGCCCTTGACCGCGAGCCAGCCGCCGAGCGCCAGCATCGCGACCTGCCCGAGCATCGGCACGGACTGCAGGGCGGGGGTGTAGCGCGAGTTCAGGCGGATGGTGCGAAGGCGGCCCGCGAAGAGCCTGCGGCCGACCTCGCGGAGCTTCCCGGTCTCCTGCTCCTCCTGCCCGAAGCCCTTCACCACGCGTACGCCGCCGACGGCACCGTCGACGACACCCGCGACGGCGGCGGCCTGCGCCTGCGCGTACCAGGTGGCGGGGTGCAGCTTGGTGCGGCTGCGGCGGGCGATCCAGAGCAGGGCGGGGGCGACGGCGAGGGCGACCAGGGTCAGCGGCAGCGACAGCCACGCCATGATCACCAGGGACATCACGAACAGCAGGACGTTGCCGATGGTCATCGGCAGCATGAAGAGCAGGCCCTGGATGAGCTGGAGGTCGCTGGTGGCGCGGCCGACGACCTGTCCGGTGGACAGCTCGTCCTGCCGCCGGCCGTCGAGGCGGGTGACCGTGTCGTACATCTCCGTACGCAGGTCGTGCTGCACGTCGAGGGCGAGGCGGCCGCCGTAGTAGCGGCGGATGTACGTGAAGACGTAGACCAGGACCGCGGCGCCTATGAGGGCGGCGGCCCAGGGGCCCATCGAGCGGCTGTGATCACCGATGACGTCGTCGATGATCACCTTGGTGAGCAGGGGGACGAGGGCCATGACGGCCATGCCGCCCAGGGACGAGCCCAGCGCCAGTACGACGTCCTTGGGGTAGCGCCACGCATAGCCCCACAGACGTTTCGACCAGCCCCGTTGCTCCGCCACCGTTTGCCTCCCGTCGACCTGACCTGCCGAGAGCGCCAACGCGGTGGTCTACGGATTTCATCCCGCCGCAACAAAAACTATGGGGGCTGCGCCCCCTCTCCCCCTGCCTTTCGGGCCTTCGGCCCTCGTCCTCAAACGCCGGACGGGCTTAGATTCCCGCCCGGCGCTCGGGTGCCGCCGGGGGGCTACTGGGGCGCGGGGACCGTTGCTTCCTTCGGGGTGTCCGTCGGGGCGAAGCGGGTGGGGGCCTGGGTGAGGGGGGTGAGGTCCTTGTGGATGGCCTTGGAGACCTTCTGGATGGTGTCCACGCCGTAGTTCATGCTGCTGTTGCCGTGGGTGAGCACGGAGATCGTGTAGTCGTGCCCGCGGCCCTTGAAGGCGCCGATGCTGTGGACGCGCCAGCCGTGCGTGGAGCGGGGCAGCCAGCCGTTCTTGACGTGGATGGCGGTGCCGGAGGGGGCGCCCGCCGGGGTGCCCCAGCGCTGGTCGCGGACGACCTTGTTCATGAGCTTGAGGATGTAGGCGCGCGCGTTGTCGCTGAGCACGGCGTTCTTGCCGGTGATCAGGGAGAGCAGCTTCTGCTCGTCGGTGACGTTGACGCGGGTCAGGCCCCAGTAGCCGCCGGAGCCCGGCACGGTCTTGGTCATCTTGGCCGCGGCCAGGAACTTCTTGATCTTGGTGACGCCGAGCTGCCGCCACAGCGTGGTGGTGGCGTTGTTGTCCGACTTGGTGATCATGGCGGTGGCGAGGTTCGACTCGCGCGTCGTCAGATACCGGTCCGTCTTCTTGGCGTCCCACAGCAGGGCCGCGAGCACGGTCACCTTGACGACGCTGGCCGAGTCGAACGACGTGGAGCCGCGCAGGGTGCAGTTGGTCTTCGTGGCCTTGTCGTAGAAGCCCACGGCGATGGTGCCCTTGCGGTTCTTCAGGGCGGCCGTGATGTCCTTCGCCAGCTTCTTCGCCAGCTCGGGCTGGGCCGACGAGGTGCACTTGACCTGGGCCGTCGCGGCGGCGGCCGGGGTGGCGGCCGCCACTCCCGCGACGGGCACGAGGACGGCGGCGGCCGCCCCCGCGCTCAGGAAGCGGGCACGCCGGGATATGCGGTGAGTCATGGAGGTTCCCCCCGTAGTCGGACATACGTGCGCCCCCAGCGCACGCGTCTCAATGACTCACCGGCCCGGGTGAAAGGTTGCACGAAAAACGAAAAAACCTCAGCCCAGGTGCGTGGGCGCGAACATCCGCAGCAGCGCGGGCAGCACCACGACCGAAGGACCCGGCTCGGCCAGCGCCTTCGCGAGGTCGTCCCGCAGCCGCTCCGGCGAGGTCCGCACGCCCGGCACCCCGAAGGATTCCGCGAGCGCCACGAAGTCCGGCCGGGCCAGCTCGGTGCCGGTCGCCTCGCCGAAGGCGTCCGCCATGTACTCGCGCAGGATCCCGTAGCCGCCGTCGTCGACGATCAGCCAGGTCACGTCGAGGTTGTACTGCCGCGCCGTGGCCAGCTCCGCGAGCGAGTACATCGCGCCACCGTCGCCGGACACGGCGAGCACGGGCCGCGTGGGATCGGCGGCGGCCGCGCCGAGGGCGGCGGGGAAGCCGTAGCCGAGGCCGCCCGCGCCCTGCGCGGAGTGCATGGTGTTGGGCCGCCGCGCGTCGAAGGCGGACCAGGCCCAGTACGCCAGGATCGTCATGTCCCAGAAGGACGGCGAGGCGTCGGGCAGCGCGGCCCGCACGGAGGCGAGCACGTCCTGTTCGAGGGTGAGCCCCTGGCCGTCGATGCGCTCGCGGACCGCCGCGAGGACACTGCGCACCCGCTCCGGCGCCGCCGGGTCGGGCCGCTCGTCGGCCGTCTCCAGGAGGGCGGACAGGGCGAGCCTGGCGTCGGCGTGGATGCCGAGCGCCGGGTGGTTGGACTCCAGCTTGCCGAGGTCGGCCTCGATCTGGATGACACGGCCGCGCGGCTTGAACGTGTGGTAGTTGGACGACAGTTCACCGAGGCCGGAGCCCACGACGAGCAGGACGTCGGCATCCTCCAGGAAGTCGGTGGTGTGCCGGTCCTCCAGCCAGGACCGCAGCGACAGCGGGTGCTCCCAGGGGAAGGCGCCTTTGCCGCCGAAGGTGGTGACGACGGGCGCGTTCAGGCGCTCGGCGAGCGCGAGCAGCTTGCCCGAGGCGTCGGAACGTACGACACCGCCGCCCGCGATGATCGCGGGACGCTCCGCCCGGGACAGCAAGTCGGCGGCCACGGCGGTGAGTTCGGGCCGGGGCACGATCTCGTCGGGGGTCGCGTCGACGGCCGTGACGACGGGCAGCGTGGTCTCGGCGAGCAGCACGTCCTGCGGGATCTCCACCCACACCGGGCCGTGCGGCGCGGTGAGCGCGGACTCCCAGGCGGCGGCGATCGCGGACGGGATCTGCGACTGCGTACGCACGGTGTGCACGGACTTCACGACGTCCCTGAACGAGGCCTGCTGGTCGCGCAGTTCGTGCAGATAGCCGTGGCGCCCGCCGCCGAGCCCGGCGACCGGGATCTGGCTGCCGATGGCGAGCACGGGCGACGACCCGGCGGCCGCCTCCTGGAGCGCGGCCAGCGAGGTGAGCGCGCCGGGCCCCGTGGACAGGAGCAGCGGCGCGACCTCGCCGGTGATCCGTCCGTACGCGTCGGCGGCGAAGCCGGTGTTGTTCTCGACGCGCAGTCCGACGTACGAGAGCGAGGAGCGCCGCAGCGCGTCGAACATGCCGAGCGCGTGCTGGCCGGGCAGGCCGAACACGGTGGTGGCGCCGAGGCCCTGCAGGGTCTCGACGACGAGGTCGCCGCCGTTGCGTCCCGGCGGGGGGTTCAGCGCGGCGTGCGTCTGCGCGGCGGTGGGCCGCAGCACGAGGTCGTGGTCATGGGTCATGTCGGTCATCCTTCCGTCGCGCGCCCGCGCGCGGCGCCCGCACCGGCGTGCGCGAGCCACGGGGCCGCCGCGGACCGTCGTGGTCCAGTGGCGGCCCGGCGGCGGCGCGGGGTCACTTCGCGGTCTTGTCGTCCTCGGCGGCGGCGCGGTTCGCGGCGATCTGCCGGGACATGATCGTCGTCAGTTCGTACGCGGTGTGGGAGGCGGCCACGGCCGTGATCTCGGCGTGGTCGTAGGCGGGCGCGACCTCCACGACGTCGGCGGAGACGAGGTTGCAGGAGGCGAGGCCGCGCAGGATCTCCAGGAGCTCGCGGGAGGTCATGCCGCCGGCCTCCGGCGTGCCCGTGCCCGGGGCGTGCGCCGGGTCGAGGCAGTCGATGTCGATGGAGATGTACAGCGGCCGGTCGCCGATGCGCTGGCGGAGCTGGTCGGCGACCTCGTCCGCGCCGCGGCGGTAGATGTCCGACGACGTGACGATGCCGAAGCCCATCTTCTCGTCGTCGGTGAGGTCCTGGCGGCCGTACAGCGGGCCGCGGGTGCCGACGTGGCTGAGCGCCTCGGTGTCGAGGATGCCCTCCTCCACCGCGCGGCGGAACGGGGTGCCGTGCGTGTACTCCGCCCCGAAGTACGTGTCCCACGTGTCCAGGTGCGCGTCGAAGTGCAGCAGCGCGACCGGGCCGTGCTTCTTCGCCATCGACCGCAGCAGCGGCAGCGCGATCGTGTGGTCGCCGCCCAGCGTCATCATGCGGGCGCCGGTGGCGAGGAGGTCGTCCGCCGCCGCCTCGATCGTCTCCACGGCCTCGTGGATGTTGAACGGGTTCGCGGCGATGTCGCCCGCGTCGGCGACCTGGGCCAGGGCGAAGGGGGAGGCGTCCTGGGCCGGGTTGTACGGGCGCAGCAGGCGGGACGCCTCCCTGATCGCGTTGCCGCCGAAGCGGGCGCCCGGCCGGTACGACACACCCGTGTCGAAGGGGACGCCGACGACAGCGATGTCCGTCTTGCCCACCTCGTCGAGGCGGGGCAGCCGGGCGTACGTGGCGGGGCCCGCGTAGCGCGGGACGCGCGAGGAGTCCACGGGGCCGCGGGGCTCGTTCGGGACGCTGCTGCTGGTCATGGTCGGGTTCCTCCTGGTGGTGCATGTCTTGCGTGGTCGAGTGTGGCGCGGTGGCGGGCCCTGCCGGGGGCTCCCCAAGCCCGCCCCTTCCCGTAACTGGGGGCTCCGCCCCCAGACCCCCGTATCGGCCTGGACGGCCTCGTCCTCAAACGCCGGACGGGCTGAAACCCCCAGCCGCACCGGCAAGGTTTTAGCCCGTCCGGCGTTTGAGGACGAGCCGCGAAGCGGCGATCCGCGGGGGTCCAGGGGGCGCAGCCCCATGGTTTCTGGGAAGGGGTGGTTTGGGGACTTCTCATGCGGTCACCGAAGCCTCCGGCGCCACCTCGGCCTCGCGCCCAGCGACCCGCTCACGCCATGCGGCCAGCACGACCGCATCAGTGGGCGGCGTGGCCAGCGACACGGCCACGTACACCACGAGCGACGTCAACAGCCCGTAGTAGATCGGCTCGTTGGCGAGAATGCCGTACCACCACATGAGCCCGATGACAGAGCCACCGCCGGTCACGACGGCGGCCAACGCCCCCGCCCCGGTCCCCCGCCGCCACAGCAACCCACCCAGAATGGGCACGAGCAACCCACCCACCAGCAGGTTGTACGCGACGGTCAGCGCCTGCACGACGTCGTTGAGCGCGATGGCGACACAGATGACGGCGACGCCCATGACGAGGATGAAGAGACGGTTGCCCTTCACCTCGTCGTGCGGCTCGTCGGAGGCGTCACCGCCCGCGCGCACAGCGCCCCGCACTCGCGCCCAGATGTCGTTGTTGGCGACGGTCGCACAGGCGATGAGCGCCCCGGACGAGGTGGACATCACGGCGGCAAGGGCGGCGGCGAGCACCAACCCCCGTACCCCCATGGGAAGTTCGTCCTTGACGATGGTGGCGAAGGCGGCGTCCGCGCTGGGCAGCTTGGGGTACATGACCTTGGCGGCGGTCCCGATGACAGCACCGGCGAGGGCGTACACGAGGCAGTACGTACCGGCGACGGTCCCCCCGTACCGCGCGACCTTGTCGCTGCGCGCGGTGAACACGCGCTGCCAGATGTCCTGCCCGATGAGCATGCCGAACGTATAGATCAGGACGTACGTGAAGATCGTCTCGCCGCCGATGCCGAGCGGCGCGAAGTACTCGTCGGGCAGCTTGTCGCGCATCTCGCCGAAGCCGCCGGCCTTGACGACGGCGATGGGCAGGAGCAGGAGCAGCACGCCGACCGTCTTGACGACGAACTGCACCATGTCCGTCAGCGTGATGGACCACATGCCGCCGAGCGTGGAGTACGCGACGACGATGGAGCCGCCGATGACGATGGCGAGCGTGCGGTTCATGTCGAAGAGGACGTCGAAGATGGTGGCGTAGGCGATGGTCGAGGTGACCGCGAGCATCAGCGTGTAGGCCCACATGACGACGCCGGAGAGGACGCCCGCGCGGCCGCCGTAGCGCAGGTCGAGCATCTCGGAGACCGTGTAGACCCGCAGGCGGGCGATGCGGCCCGAGAAGAAGATCGACAGGGCGAGCAGACCGAGGCCGATGGTGAACACCATCCACGCGCCGGACAGGCCGTGGGTGTAGCCGAGGCCGACGCCGCCGATGGTGGAGGCGCCGCCGAGGACGATCGCGGCCATCGTGCCCGAGTACATCCACGGACCGAGGCGGCGCCCCGCGACGAGGAACTCGCTCTTGGACTTGGCGCGGCGCATGCCCCACCAGCCCATGGCCAGCATCCCGGCGAGATAGACGACGATCACTGTGTAGTCGACGGCCATGGTGGGGGCCTCCTTGCGCGCTCGGGTCGGTGGCGTGTCGTGCGGGTGGAGTGCTGCGGTTCCGCTGCGGTGACCGGCCGCGGGGACATCCGCCCGTACCCGAGGCCCCGGTCGGCACGACCCTAGGTGGCCGGAAAGCGACGCTGAAGTGTACGTTTCCTACACTCTCCGAGCCGCGTATGGAGGAACCATCCATGCCCCCCGCCCCGGACGCCCCCGACACCCCCGTGGCCGCACCACCCACCCCACCCACCCCGCCCGTCCCGCTGACCGCCCTGCTGGCCCGCGAGGAGCTGGGCCTGCGGCAGATCGCGGGCCCGGACGCGACGGGGACCGGGGCCGTCGTGCACTGGGTGCACACCTCGGAGATGGCCGATCCGTACCCGTACCTGCTGGGCGGCGAGCTGCTGCTCACGGCCGGGGTGCACGTACCGGCGGCGGACGCGGACGCCCACCTGGAGGCGTACGTGACCCGCATCGTCGCCGCGGGCGGCGCGGCGCTCGGCTTCGGCGTGGCTCCCGTGCACGACACGGTGCCGCGGGCCCTGGCCGACGCCTGCGACCGGCACGGCCTCCCCCTCCTCGAAGTCCCGCCCCGCACCACCTTCAGCGGGATCGCCCGCGCGGTGTGGCAACTCATGGCCGAGGCCCGCCACGCCGAACTCCGCCGCGTCACCCAGTCCCAACAGGGCCTCGCCGCGGCAGCGGCCCGCCCCGACCCGATCCCGGCCCTCCTCCGCCAACTCGCGACCCGCCTCGGCGGCTACGCGGCGCTGTACGGCCCCGACGGCACACCCGTGCAGTCGGCGGGGCAGGAGCCGGGGGCGGAGGCGGGGGCGGCATTGGCACGGCTGACGGGGGTGGTGAACCCCCTCGGGGACGGCACCAGGGACGGCACCGGGGCCGGCACCGGCAGCGGCGGCACGGAGGCGCACTCCCCGCGCCCCACCCCCGCCTCCGCCACCGACACCGTCGCCGGTACCCACCTCGCCGCCTACGCCCTCGCCGGGGCGCACGGGCTCGCGCTCGGTGTGGCCACGCGGCAGCGGGAGCCCGGGGACCACACGGTGACCGGGGTCGCCGCCGTGCTGCTCTCCCTGCTCACCGCACCGCACCAGGGCGCCGCCGAGTCCGCCCGGTCGGCCGCGCTGGTACGCCTGCTCCTCGGCGCGGACCCCGCCGACGTGGCCCCCCTGCTCGGCGCCGACCGCTGGACCGTCGTACACGCACGCGTGCGCCACGGCGACCGCGAACAGGAGCCGCCGACGCCTACGGCTCTGGCTGCGGCGCTCGGCAGCACGCTGGTCGACGGCCACGTATGGGCGGACGACGCCGCGCACGCGGCCCACGGCAGCCACCCGGCCCGTGACGAACACGCCGCCGCTACCGGCCACGGCACCCACGCCGACGACGGCAAGGACGGCGGCCGTGGCGGCGACGGCGGACCCGGCAACGGCCCCGCCCCCGCCGCCCGCGCCCCTCACTTCGTACGCCTCCTCCTCCCCGCCGATCGCGACCCCGCCCCGCAGAGCGGGTGGACGCTCGGGGTGTCCGCGGCCGCCGGGGTCGCGGGGCTCGCCGCCGCCGACGCTCAGGCCGGGCGGGCGTTGCGGCGGGCCGAGGCGGCGCGGGTGGCCGTGGTGCGGCATCGGGAGGGCGGGATCGCCGGGCTCGTCGCGCCCGCCGAGGCCGACGCGCACGCGCGGGAGCTGCTCGGCCCTCTCGGCGGCAGCGTTCCGCTCACCGAGACGCTGCGCACCTGGCTTTCCCTGCACGGGAGTTGGGACCGTACCGCCGCCGCGCTCTCCGTGCACCGCAACACCGTCCGCCAGCGCGTCACCCGCTGCGCCGCCCTCCTCGACGCCGACCTCGACGACCCGGACGTCCGCATGGAACTGTGGTTCGCCCTCGGCCGTACCGACCGGTCGGAGTGAGCCGCGCGCCCCGGAACGTGAGTCGCCGCACAGGTCCAGCGTGCGGGACGGCCCGCCTCCGGCCCACCGCCGACGGCACAATGGGACGCATGTCGATACCCAGCCGTGCCGCGCTCGTCGAGCACCTCGTCCGTACCCGAATCGCCGGCGACGTCGCGACGCCCCGCGAGAACAACCTCTCCCACTACCGCAAACTCGCGAACGGCGACCGCCACTACTGGCTGGGCCTGGAGCTCGGCGACCGCTGGACCGACGAGCAGGACGTGCTCGCCGTGATGGCCGAGCGCTGCGGCGTCAGCGACGACGCCGAGCACCGCCAGGGCCAGGACACCATCGACCCCGAGCTGACGGTCGACGCCCTGGACCGGATGGCCGCCCGGCTGCGCAAGGCCGCCGCCGGCAAGGAGCGCGTCCTCTTCGCCACCGGCCACCCCGGCGGACTGCTCGACGTGCACCGCGCCACGGCCGCCGCGCTGCGCGCCGAGGGCTGCGAGATCGTCGTCATCCCGGCGGGCCTCACCGCCGACGAGGGCTTCGTCTTCCAGTTCGCCGACGTGGCCGTCCTGGAGCGCGGCGCGACGCTGTGGCACACCCACTCCCCGGAGCCGATGAACGCGATCCTGGACGGGCTGCTGCGCGAGGAGCGGCCGTTGCCGGATCTCGTCGTCGCCGACCACGGCTGGGCCGGCCGTGCGGGCCAGCGCGGGATCGACTCCCTCGGCTACGCGGACTGCAACGACCCCGCCCTGTTCATCGGCGAGGCGGAGGGGACCGTACAGGTCACGGTCCCCCTCGACGACCACGTGACCAGCCCGCGGTTCTATGACCCGTTGACGGCTTACCTGCTCGATGCGGCCGGGCTGGGGGGATAAGCCCGTCCGGCGTTTGAGGACGAGGAAGGCCGAAGGCCGCGATCAACGGCGCCCCGGCGTGGGGTCCAGGTACACCCGGCTCACAGCGGGAAAGCGGGCCTGGATCCGCTGCGCCATCCGGTCGCAGGCCAGCTCGATGTCACCGGCGGTGGACACGTCACGGAAGTTCACCTTGGCGGCGACCATCGCCTCCTTCGGGCCCTGGAGCAGGGTGGTCAGTTCGAGTACGTCCACCACGTGCGGGTCCGCGAGGAGTTCGGCCCGCACCGCCGCCCGGATGGGCGCGGGCAGCGGCCGCCCGATGAGCAGCTCCGCGTTGGCGTGCCCGAGCACCCAGGCGACGTACACCAGCAGCACGCCGATGCACAGCGACGCGACGCCGTCCCACACGCCGGAGCCGGTGAGCTGGCCGCCGAGCAGCCCGCCCGCGGCGAGGACGAGGCCCGCGAGCGCGGCCGAGTCCTCCATGACGACGGCCTTCACGGCGGTGTCGGGCGTGTGCCGCAGGTAGTGCTTGACGTGCACGCCGAAGCGGTCGGCCTCGCCGCGGGCCTGCTTGAGGCCGGTGCGCAGGGAGTAGCCCTCCAGGAGGAAGGCGATGCCGAGGACGATGTACGAGACGAGCGGGTCGCCCGGTTCCTCGCCGTGCGTGAGGGTGTGGACGCCGTCGTACACGGCGAAGACGCCACCGCCGACGAACGTGGCGACGGAGGCGAGCAGCGCCCAGATGTAGCGGGCGCCGCCGTAGCCGAGCGGATGGTCCTCGTCGGCCGGCCGCCGCGCGCTCTTCAGCGAGACGAGCAGCATCAGCTCCGTGACGGTGTCGGCCACGGAGTGCGCCGCCTCGGACAGCATCGCGCTGGACCCGCTGACGACACCGGCGACGGCTTTGGCGACGGCGATGCCGAGGTTGGCGACGGCGGCGACGAGGACGGTGAAGGTGCTTTCGGCGGCGGTTTCAGCCATATTCAGGCAGTATGCCGGATTGAGGGCCGCGGAGCGGCCGGAACCTCAGCTCCTAGGGACCCGCCTACCCCCGGAGGGAACCTCAGCTCCGGGGCACCCGGACCACACCTTCCTGAATCACCGTCACGGCCAGTCGCCCGTCCGCCGTCCAGATCCGCCCCTGCCCCAGGCCCCGCCCGCCCCCGGACGAGGGCGACTCCTGGTCGTACAGGAGCCACTCGTCGGCCCGGAACGGCCGGTGGAACCACATCGCGTGGTCCAGCGAGGCGCCGACGACGTCCCCGACGGCCCACCCCCCGCGCCCGTGGGCGAGCAGCACGGAGTCGAGCAGCGTCATGTCGGAGACGTACGTGGCGAGGCAGACGTGCAGCAAGGAGCCCGCCTCGGCCCCGCCGAGCTTGCCGTTGGTGCGGAACCAGACCTGGGAGTGCGGCTCCCGGGGCTTGCCGACGCTGGCCCACGGCGGCGCGTCGGCGTAGCGCAGGTCGACGGCGGCGCGCGCCTCGATGAGCCGCCGCGCGACGTCCGGCGGCAGGTCGCGCGGCAGGGCTTCGGCGGCCGTGAGCAGCGTCTCCGGGTCGGGCGCCGCCGGCATCGCGTACTGGTGCTCGAGCCCCTCCTCGTACGTCTGGAACGACGCCGAGAGGTGGAAGATCGGCTGGCCGTGCTGCACGGCGACGACGCGCCGGGTGGTGAAGGACCGGCCGTCGCGGATGCGGTCGACGGTGTAGACGATGGGCGCGCCGGGGTCGCCGGGCCGCAGGAAGTAGGCGTGCAGGGAGTGCGCGGGCCTGTCTTCGGGGACGGTGCGGCCCGCGGCGACGAGGGCCTGCGCCGCGACCTGCCCGCCGAAGACGCGCGGCACCAGGGCCGAGCGGCTCACGCCCCGGAAGATGTTCTCCTCGACCCGCTCCAGGTCGAGCAGGTCGAGGAGATCCTGAAGTTCCTTGCCCATGCGCGCGGTTACAGCCCCATCGACTTGGCGATGATCATCTTCATGACCTCGCTGGTGCCGCCGTAGATGCGGTTGACGCGGTTGTCGGCGTACAGGCGGGCGATCGGGTACTCGTTCATGAAGCCGTAGCCGCCGTGCAGCTGGAGGCAGCGGTCGATGACGCGGTGCGCGACCTCGGTGCAGAAGAGCTTCGCGGACGCGGCCTCGGCCGGGGTCAGCTCGCCCGCGTCGAGGGCTTCCAGGGCGCGGTCGGCGACGGCCTCCGCGGCGTCCACCTCGGCCTGGCAGGCGGCCAGTTCGAACTTGGTGTTCTGGAAGGAGGCGACGGACTTGCCGAAGACGGCGCGCTCCTGGACGTACTCCTTGGCGAACCGCACGGCGGCCTTGGCCTGCGCGTAGGCGCCGAACGCGATGCCCCAGCGCTCGGAGGCGAGGTTGTGGCCGAGGTAGCCGAAGCCCTTGTTCTCCTCGCCGAGCAGGTCCTCGACGGGGACCTTGACGTCGACGAAGGCCAGCTCGGCGGTGTCGGAGACCTTCAGGCCGAGCTTGTCGAGCTTGCGGCCGACCGAGTAGCCCGCCGCCTTGGTGTCGACGGCGAACAGGGAGATGCCGAAGCGGCGGTCGTCCTCGCGCGGGGCGGAGGTGCGGGCGCAGACGATCACGCGGTCGGCGTGCACGCCGCCGGTGATGAAGGTCTTGGCGCCGTTGAGGACGTAGTGCGTGCCGTCGTCGGAGAGCTTGGCGGTGGTCTTCATGCCCGCGACGTCGGAGCCGGTGCCCGGCTCGGTCATGGCGAGCGCCCACATCTCCTCGCCGGAGACGAACTTCGGCAGGAAGCGCTTCTTCTGCTCGTCGGTGGCGAGCATCTCGATGTACGGCAGGCCGAGCAGCACGTGGACGCCGGAGCCGCCGAAGGAGACGCCCGCGCGGGCCGTCTCCTCGTACATGACCGCCTCGAACTTGTGCGAGTCGATGCCCGCGCCGCCGAACTCCTCGGGGACGCGGATGCCGAACACGCCGAGGTCGGCGAGCTTGTAGTAGAAGTCGCGGGGCGCCTGGCCCGCCGCGAACCACTCGTCGTACACCGGCACGACCTCGGCCTCGATGAAGGCCCGGACGGTCTCCCGGAATGCCTCGTGGTCCTCATTGAAAACAGTTCGGCGCACGGCTTGGACTCCCTCTGGCGACGGCGCATACTAAGCGCTTGCTCAGCCCGAGGTTACCGGGCGGTCACTGTGACCGTCCAGAGCCAGAACTGTCACCTGCGTCTCCCTTGGAGGCCGCCTCCAGGGCGCCATGCGCCAGCCGCCGCAACAGCCCCGCCATCGCCTCCCTGCCCGGCAGCGCCCCCGGCCGCCCCAGGTGCGGGGTCGAGTTCAGCAGACCGAACACCGCGTGCACGGACGCCCGCGCCTCCGCCTCCGCAAGGCCCGGGTAGACGCCGCGCACCGCGGACACCCACAGCTCCACGTACCGCCGCTGCGAGGACCGCACCAGCTTGCGGTCACTGTCCCGCAGGCGATCCAGCTCACGGTCGTGGAGAGTGATGAGGGGCCGGTCGTCCAGGGCGAAGTCGATGTGCCCCTCGATGAGCGAGTCGAGCGCGGCGCCGGGCGACCCCGCGGCCTCCGCGGTCCGCCGCTCGCCGCCCCGCAGCAGTTGCTCGCTGATCCCGACGAGGAGTTCGGCGAGCATCGCGTCCTTGCCCGCGAAGTGCCGGTACAGGCCAGGACCGCTGATCCCGACGGCCGCCCCTATCTCGTCCACGCCGACGCCGTGGAAGCCGCGCTCGGCGAAGAGCCGAGCGGCTTCCTTGAGGATCTGCTCACGGCGGGTGGGGGCGTCGGTCCTGGTGGCCATGGAGGCAATTCTAGACAGGGCGGTTAGCGCTCGTTAACCTGAGCGACATACGTTAACGCTCACTAACAGTGGGAGCACAGCGGATGCAACAGGCACCAGTCCTCGCGAGCGCGGCCGACCCCGCCTCGGACGCCTGGCGGTCGAACGAGGCGGCGCACCGCGCCCTCGCCGACGAGCTGCGCGGCAAACTCGCCGCGGCCCGTCTCGGCGGCGGCGAGCGCGCCCGGCAGCGGCACGTGGCGCGCGGCAAGCTGCTGCCGCGCGAGCGCGTGGACGCCCTCCTCGACCCCGGCTCGCCGTTCCTCGAACTGGCACCGCTCGCGGCCGACGGGATGTACGGCGGCGACGCCCCGGCCGCCGGCGTCATCGCGGGCATCGGCCGGGTCAGCGGGCGCGACTGCGTGATCGTCGCCAACGACGCGACGGTCAAGGGCGGGACGTACTACCCCATGACGGTCAAGAAGCACCTGCGCGCGCAGGAGGTCGCCCTCGAGAACCGGCTCCCCTGCATTTACCTGGTGGACTCCGGCGGCGCCTTCCTGCCCATGCAGGACGAGGTCTTCCCCGACCGCGAGCACTTCGGGCGGATCTTCTACAACCAGGCGCGGATGTCCGGCGCGGGCATCCCGCAGATCGCGGCGGTGCTCGGCTCCTGCACGGCCGGTGGCGCGTACGTCCCCGCGATGAGCGACGAGGCCGTGATCGTCCGCAATCAGGGCACGATCTTCCTGGGCGGCCCGCCCCTGGTGAAGGCCGCCACCGGCGAGGTCGTGACCGCCGAGGAGCTGGGCGGCGGCGAGGTCCACTCGCGCGTCTCCGGCGTCACCGACCATCTCGCCGAGGACGACCCGCACGCCCTGCGCATCGTCCGCACGATCGTCTCCACGCTCCCCGCGCGCGGCGCCCTGCCCTGGGAGGTCCGCCCGGTCGAGGAGCCGAAGGTCGACCCGCTGGGTCTGTACGGCGCCGTGCCGACGGACTCCCGCACCCCCTACGACGTACGCGAGGTCATCGCCCGCGTCGTCGACGGCTCCCGCTTCGCGGAGTTCAAGGCCGAGTTCGGGCAGACCCTCATCACCGGCTTCGCGCACATCCACGGCCACCCCGTGGGCATCGTCGCGAACAACGGCATCCTGTTCTCCGAGTCCGCCCAGAAGGGCGCCCACTTCATCGAGCTGTGCGACCAGCGCGGCATCCCGCTGGTCTTCCTGCAGAACATCTCCGGCTTCATGGTCGGCAGGGACTACGAGGCCGGTGGCATCGCCAAGCACGGCGCGAAGATGGTCACGGCGGTGGCCTGCACCCGCGTACCGAAACTGACCGTCGTGGTTGGCGGCTCCTACGGAGCGGGCAACTACTCCATGTGCGGCCGGGCCTACTCGCCCCGGTTCCTGTGGATGTGGCCCAACGCCAAGATCTCCGTGATGGGCGGCGAGCAGGCCGCGTCCGTCCTCGCGACCGTCAAGCGCGACCAGCTCGAAGGTCGCGGCGAGCAGTGGTCGCAGGAGGACGAGGAGGCCTTCAAGGCCCCGGTCCGCGCGCAGTACGAACAGCAGGGCAGCGCCTATTACGCCACGGCACGGCTGTGGGACGACGGCGTCATCGACCCGCTGGAGACCCGCCAGGTGCTCGGCCTGGCCCTGACCGCGTGTGCCGGGGCGCCCTTGGGCGAACGCGGCTTCGGCGTCTTCCGGATGTAAGGGACTACTGACTCATGACGATGTTCGACACGGTCCTTGTCGCCAACCGGGGCGAGATCGCCGTCCGCGTCATCCGTACGCTGCGGGCGCTCGGTGTCCGTTCGGTGGCCGTCTTCTCCGACGCCGACGCGGACGCCCGGCACGTGCGCGAGGCCGACACGGCGGTGCGGCTCGGCCCCGCCCCGGCCGCCGAGAGCTACCTCTCGGCCGAGCGGCTCCTCGCGGCCGCCGCCGCGTCCGGCGCCCAGGCCGTCCACCCCGGCTACGGCTTCCTCGCCGAGAACGCCGCCTTCGCGCAGGCCTGCGCGGACGCCGGGCTCGCCTTCATCGGCCCGCCCGCCACCGCCATCGACCTGATGGGCGACAAGATCCGCGCCAAGGAGACCGTACGGAAGGCCGGGGTGCCCGTCGTCCCCGGCTCCTCCGGAAGCGGCCTCACCGACGCCCAACTCATCGACGCCGCACGGGAGATCGGCACTCCCGTACTCCTGAAGCCCTCCGCGGGCGGCGGCGGCAAGGGCATGCGCCTGGTCCGCGACGAGGCGCTCCTCGGCGAGGAGATCGCCGCCGCCCGGCGCGAGGCCCGCGCCTCCTTCGGCGACGACACCCTGCTCGTCGAGCGCTGGGTCGACCGCCCCCGGCACATCGAGATCCAGGTACTCGCCGACGCCCACGCCAACGTCGTCCACCTCGGCGAGCGCGAGTGCTCCCTCCAGCGCCGCCACCAGAAGATCATCGAGGAGGCGCCGAGCGTCCTCCTCGACGAGGCGACGCGCGCCGCGATGGGCTCCGCCGCCGTGGAGGCCGCCCGCTCCTGCGGTTACGTCGGCGCGGGCACCGTCGAGTTCATCGTCCCCGGCGACGACCCGTCCTCGTACTACTTCATGGAGATGAACACCCGCCTCCAGGTAGAACACCCCGTCACGGAACTCATCACGGGGCTCGACCTGGTGGAATGGCAACTCCGCGTCGCCTCCGGCGAGCGCTTGCCCTTCGCCCAGGACGACATCACCCTCACCGGCCACGCCGTCGAGGCCCGCATCTGCGCCGAAGACCCCGCGCGCGGGTTCCTCCCGTCCGGCGGCACGGTCCTCGCCCTCCACGAGCCCTCCGGCGCCGGCGTACGCACCGACTCCGGCCTCAGCGAGGGCACGGAGGTCGGCAGCCTGTACGACCCGATGCTGTCCAAGGTCATCGCGTACGGCCCCGACCGCGCGACGGCCCTGCGCAAGCTGCGGGCGGCTCTCGCGGAGACGGTGACGCTGGGGGTGCCGACGAACGCGGGGTTCTTGCGGCGGTTGCTGGCGCATCCGGCGGTGGTGGCAGGGGAGTTGGACACGGGGCTGGTGGAGCGGGAGGCCGAAAGCCTCGTGACCGCGGATGTTCCGGTGGAGGTGTACGGGGCCGCCGCGCTGGCGCGACAGCAGACCCCGGAGGAACTGAACCGGTGGCGGGACCCGTTCTCCGTACCCAGCGGATGGCGGCTCGGCGGCGAAGCGGCGTGGACGGTGCACCACCTGCGGGTGTCCGGGCACGACCCCGTGGTCGTACGCACCCGCCCCGGTGCCGGCGGCACCGAGATCCAGCTCCCCTCCGGGGAAACGGCCTGGGGGCCCGGGGGCTCGCCCCCAGTTTCGGGAAGGGGCGGGCTTGGGGAGCCCCCGGCAGGGACCACCAACGTCGCCCACCCCACCACCGTCACCCTCCACCACAAGGGCCGCACCCACACCTTCCACAGCACCGGCACCTGGCTGGGCCGCGAGGCCGACGCCTGGCAAGTCCAGGACCACGACCCCGTGGAAGCAGCCCTCACCGGCGCAGCCCACGCGGGCGTGGACGCCCTGACGGCCCCCATGCCCGGCACCGTCACGGTCGTCAAGGTGGCGACCGGGGACGAGGTGACCGCGGGCCAGAGCCTGCTGGTCGTAGAAGCGATGAAGATGGAGCACGTCATCTCCGCCCCCCACGCCGGCACCGTCACCGAGCTGGACGTCACCCCGGGCACCACGGTCGCCATGGACCAGGTCCTGGCCGTGGTGACCCCCGCGGAGGAGGACGAGTCATGACCGAGGAAACACCCCGCACCCCCCTCCCCATGGTCGTACCGACGGAGGACCTGCCACCCCACGTCCGCATCCACGAAGTGGGCGCGAGAGACGGCCTGCAGAACGAGAAGGCGACGGTCCCCACGGAGGTCAAGGCGGAGTTCATCCACCGCCTGGCCGACGCGGGCCTGACCACGATCGAGGCGACGAGCTTCGTGCACCCCAAGTGGGTGCCCCAACTGGCGGACGCGGAGGCCCTGTTCCCGCTGCTCGACGACCTGAGCGGCACCAAGGGCGTGCACCTGCCGGTCCTGGTCCCGAACGCCCGCGGCCTGGACCGCGCTCTGGCGTTGGGCGCCCGCCACGTGGCCGTGTTCGCCAGCGCCACCGAGTCGTTCGCGAAGGCCAACCTGAACCGCACGGTGGACGAGGCGCTCGCGATGTTCGAGCCGGTGGTGGCGCGGGCGAAGGAGGCGGAGAGCGCGCACGACCAGGTGCACGTCCGCGGCTACCTCTCCATGTGCTTCGGCGACCCGTGGGAGGGCGCCGTACCGATCGCGCAGGTCGTCCGCGTATGCAAGGCGCTGATCGACATGGGCTGCGACGAGCTGAGCCTCGGCGACACGATCGGCGTCGCGACGCCCGGTCACGTACTCGAACTGCTCGCCGCCCTCAACGAGCAGGGCGTGCCGACGCACCGCGTCGGCGTGCACTTCCACGACACGTACGGTCAGGCGCTCACGAACACCCTCGCGGCGCTGCAGCACGGCGTGACCACCGTGGACGCGTCCGCGGGCGGTCTCGGCGGCTGCCCGTTCGCCAGGAGCGCCACCGGAAACCTCGCCACCGAAGACCTCGTGTGGATGCTTCAAGGCCTCGGCATCGAGACCGGGGTCGACCTGGGCCGTCTCACCGCCACCAGCGTGTGGATGGCCGACCAGTTGGGCCGACCGAGCCCGTCCCGCACCGTGCGTGCCCTCTCCCACAAGGAGCAGTGAGAACGATGGACCACCACCTCTCCCCCGAACACGAGGAACTGCGGCGCACCGTCGAGGCGTTCGCGCACGACGTGGTCGCGCCGAAGATCGGTGACTTCTACGAGCGGCACGAGTTCCCGTACGAGATCGTGCGCGAGATGGGCCGCATGGGCCTGTTCGGCCTGCCGTTCCCGGAGGAGTACGGCGGCATGGGCGGCGACTACCTGGCGCTCGGCATCGCCCTGGAGGAGCTGGCGCGCGTCGACTCCTCCGTGGCCATCACCCTGGAGGCGGGCGTCTCCCTGGGCGCCATGCCCCTGCACCTCTTCGGCACCGAGGAGCAGAAGCGGGAGTGGCTGCCGCGGATGTGCTCGGGCGAGATCCTGGGCGCCTTCGGCCTGACGGAGCCGGACGGCGGCTCGGACGCGGGCGGCACCCGGACGACGGCCCGCCTGGACGAGGCGACGGACGAATGGGTGATCAACGGCACGAAGTGCTTCATCACCAACTCCGGTACGGACATCACGGGCCTGGTGACGGTGACGGCGGTCACCGGCCGCACGGCCGACGACAAGCCCCTGATCTCCTCCATCATCGTCCCGTCGGGCACGCCGGGCTTCACGGTCGCGGCGCCGTACTCGAAGGTCGGCTGGAACGCGTCGGACACGAGGGAACTCTCCTTCGCCGACGTGCGGGTCCCCCGCGCGAACCTCCTCGGCGAACTCGGCCGCGGCTACGCCCAGTTCCTCCGCATCCTGGACGAGGGCCGTGTCGCGATCGCCGCCCTCGCCACCGGCCTTGCCCAGGGCTGCGTGGACGAGTCGGTGAAGTACGCCAAGGAGCGCCACGCGTTCGGCCGCCCCATCGGCTCCAACCAGGCCATCCAGTTCAAGATCGCCGACATGGAGATGAAGGCCCACACGTCCCGCCTCGCCTGGCGCGACGCGGCGTCCCGCCTGGTCTCGGCCGAACCCTTCAAGAAGCAGGCCGCCCTCGCGAAGCTGTACTCCTCGACGGTCGCCGTGGACAACGCCCGCGAGGCCACCCAGATCCACGGCGGCTACGGCTTCATGAACGAGTACCCCGTGGCCCGCATGTGGCGCGACTCCAAGATCCTCGAAATCGGCGAGGGCACAAGCGAGGTCCAGCGCATGCTGATCGCCAGGGAACTCGGCCTCACCAGCTAGGCGACACCCTCACGCTGCCGCGCTCACCCTCAAACGCCGGACGGGCTGTTCCTACCCCGTCCGGCGTCCCTACTGGCGTGTCATAGACGTGCCCGTCGGGGCGGGCGCCGCCACTTCACTCCGCCCCCGGCCCCCGCCCCATCAACTCCCTGACCACCGCATCCGCCGGCACCCCCCGCGCCCGCTCCAACACCACCCCCACAGCCTTCAGATCAGCCCGCACCTGCTCGTCCTTGGCCCCGGCCCGCTCCGCCAGCTCGCCCACGAGGGCAAGGCCGAGGGCGACGTCCTCGTCGGTCACCACGAGCTTCTCGTCCTCGACGAGTTTGCCCGCGCGTTCGATCAGGGCGGCTGCGCGGCCTGCCAAGCGTTCGTCCTCCAACAGCACGGCGGCTACGGGGAGTTCGACCCGTTCGATGAGCGTGATCCACTCGCGGCCGGGCTCCGTGGTCGCGAGTTGTTCGTCGCGGACGCGGCGCAGCGCGTCCACCTCGGTCTGGCGGCCGAGCAGGCGTACGCCGATCAGGTCGAAGGCGCAGACGCTCTGCTGGGCCAGGGCCAGTACGCCCGCCTTGGCGTCGCGTTTGATGAGGGTGGGGTCGCGGGGGTGGAAGGAGTCCTCCAGGGTTTCCACTCGTGGGCCCGTCTCGATGGTGAAGCCGTACGTCTTGTGCAGCGCGGGCTGCGCGATGTGGCGGCTGTAGGCGTAGTCGCTCTGGGTGCCGGTGGTGGCGTACAGCGCACGGCCCGTCTGGGGGGTGTACGCGCGCCCGCGCACCGCCGCGATCGCCTCGACGACCCGGCCCGCGACCGTCGAGAAGCGGAGCAGGTCGCGGGGGGTGATGTACTCCCGGTAGCCGGGGACGGCGAGGGGCGCGCAGGTTCCGGTGGGCAGGCCCGTGAACCGCTGTGCCGGGTCGTCGGTCTGGCTGTGGGCGTGGCCCCACGGGTAGAGGACGAGCTCCGAGAAGGAGTGCACGTCCACGAAACTGTGGATGTGCCGGGTGTCGAGCAGGTGCTTGACGTTGCGGGTCTCCGGCTCGGAGAACGCGCCGGAGCCGACGAAGACCTCGCTGCAGGGGCTGCACGAGGTCTGCCCCTCCGTCACGCCCCAGACGAAGTCCGCGTTGCGGTTGAGGTCGACGCCGTCGCACGGGGTCCCCGGGTTGTCACGGAGGTTGCCGCGCCACATGTTGTCGACGGTCATCACCCGGTGGCGTCCGTCGGGGTTGACACAGGGGACGATCCATACGTCGAGGCTCTCCAGGACGAGCTTGACGTCCAGGGCGGTCCAGGTCCGGCCGCCGTACACGACGGGAGTGCCGTTCAGGTAGCTCGTGACGAGGTCGACGGCGAGTTCCACCAGGGCGTCGGGGTTCATCAGCTCGCGCGCGTGGGTGCCGCCCACCATGAGGACGCCGCGGCGGTTCCCACCCGGGCCCCCGCGCAGTCGCAGGGCGAACACGGGGCGCCCCTGGAGGGAGGGCTCGGGCAGTTGGGTCCTCGTACACAGCTGTGGGAACGACGTCGCGAGCTGCGAGATCACCGAGTCGATCTGGGCGACCGTCCGGTACATCACGCACCCCCCGCCCGCTGGATTCCCTCAAGCCGCTCCTCCAGCCAGCGCCTGACCGCCTCGTCCTGCTCCACCAGTTCGGCGGGCAGGGGCCGCACGGGGACCGGCGCGTGCAGATGGACTTCGTAGCCGCGTTCAAGGAGCCGGCGGCACTCGTCCGCGGTGACGAGCACCCGGACCGCGCCCTCCGGATCGGGGATCCGGTCCAGGTCCAGGTCGGCGACGCCGCGCAGGTCGCGGTTCGCGGCGCCGGGGTGGACCGTGGCGTCGAAGCGTTCGGTCGGTTCGCGCATGCCCGCCTCCCGGGATGACCCGAAGGATCTCGCCAAATCCGACATTCCACCGTTACCGACGATGAGGCGACGCGGATCCGCTGTCAACGCCGGCGCCACAACCGGTGGTCACCGCCTCCGGAACCCCGAGCCGGGCCGGACCCCCGAGCGCCCGGCGCCACCTCGGCCGAGCCGGGGCCACCTCGGCCGAGAAGGAAGGTTAGGTTAACCTAAGCACGACTTCCGGCCAGCCGCCCCGTACGAAAGCAGAGACCCCCATGCCCCACAGCCCCCGCAAGCCCTCGCGCCGCGGCATCCTCGCTGCGGGCGGCGCCCTCGGCCTCACCGCCGTCCTCGCCGCCTGCGGGGACGAGAAGGCCGACAAGAACGGCTCGGGCAGCGGCGCGAAGGACGGCGGCGGCGCCTGGTCGTTCAAGGACGACCGCGGCACGACGGCCAAGACGGACGCGACGCCGAAGAACATCGTGGCGTTCACGGGCGTCGCGGCCGCGCTGTACGACTACGGCGTCGAGGTCAAGGGCGTCTTCGGCCCGACGAAGACCAAGGACGGCAAGCCGGACGTCCAGGCCGGCGACATGGACATCAGCAAGGTGACGATCCTCGGCAACGCCTGGGACCAGTTCAACATCGAGAAGTACGTGGGCCTCCAGCCGGACGTCCTGCTCTCCACGATGTTCGACGACAAGGGCACCCTCTGGTACGTCCCCGAGGCGTCCAAGGACAAGATCCTCAAGCTCGCCCCCAGCGTGGGCATTTCCGTGTACGACCGCCAGATGACCAAGCCTCTTGAGCGGCTGCTCGCGCTCGCCGAGTCGCTCGGCGCGGACGTGAAGGCGGACAAGGTCGTCAAGGCGAAGAAGCGCTTCGAGGCCGCGGCCGAGCGGCTGCGCAAGGCCGCGAAGTCCCGCCCGGAGATCAAGGTCCTCGTCGGCTCCGCCAGCCAGGACATCTTCTACGTGTCCGGCTCCAACCTCTCCGCCGACCTGGAGTACTTCAAGGCGCTCGGCGTGAACATCGTCGAGCCGTCGGCGGCCGCCCTGAAGGAGAGCGGGGGCTGGTTCGAGAACCTGTCGTGGGAGAACGTCGACAAGCACAAGGCCGACGTCATCATGATGGACAACCGCACCTCCGCCATCCAGCCGGCCGCCCTCGCCGAGCAGAAGCCCACCTGGGAGAAGTTGCCCGCCGTCAAGGCCGGCCAGGTCATCCCGCGCGTGACGGAGCCGATCTACTCGTACGCCAAGTGCGCGCCGATCCTTGAGGACCTGGCGGAGGCCATCGAGAAGGCGAAGAAGGTTTCCTGACGCAGAACCGCGTCGTGAGCCGTCCGTCTGCGTCAGCAGGCGGGCGGCTCTTTGCGTCGCGGGGGAGACCGGAGAGACAAGGGAAATGGACTTAGGTTAGGCTAACCTAAGTTCCACATCGCGCCCCCGGGCCCTCCCTGCTGTGCCCTACTCCCGGGGGCGCGACCAAGTCCCCTCACCTGGAGGACCGTTCATGCGCTCGCACCTGCTCAACGACACCACCACGGAGCGGTACCGCGCCTCCGTGACCGAAGGAGTCGAGCGGGTGGCGGCCAGAATCGCCACCACCTCCCGCCCGTTCACCGGCGTCACCGCCGACACCCTCTCCCCCCGCGTCGAGGCCGTCGACCTCGACACCCCGCTGCACGACACCGTCGCCGCCCTCGACGAACTCGACGAGCTGTATCTGCGCGACGCCGTCTACTTCCACCACCCGCGCCACCTCGCCCACCTCAACTGCCCGGTCGTCATCCCGGCCGTGCTCGGCGAGGCCGTCCTGTCCGCCGTGAACTCCTCCCTGGACACCTGGGACCGGTCCGCTGGCGGCACCCTCATCGAGCGCAGGCTCATCGACTGGACCACCGAGCGCGTCGGCCTCGGGCCCGCCGCCGACGGCGTGTTCACCTCCGGCGGCACCCAGTCCAACCTGCAGGCCCTGCTGCTCGCCCGCGAGGAGGCCAGGACGGACTCCCCCGCCCGGCTGCGCGTCCTCGTCTCCGAGGCCGGACACCTCAGCGTCCAGAAGGCGGCGAAGACGCTCGGCCTCGGACAGGACGCCGTCGTGGTGATCCCCACCGACCGCGACAAGCGCATGCAGATCGTCGCGCTCGCCCGCGAGCTGGCCCGCCTCGACGAGCAGGGCCTCGTCCCCATGGCCGTCGTCGCCACCGCGGGCACCACCGACTTCGGCTCCATCGACCCGCTGCCGCAGATCGCCGACCTCTGCGCGCGGTACGGGACGTGGATGCACGTCGACGCCGCGTACGGCGGCGGCCTGCTCGCCTCGCGCACCCGGCGCCACCTCCTCGACGGCATCGAGCACGCCGACTCCGTCACGGTCGACCACCACAAGTCCTTCTTCCAGCCCGTGAGTTCGTCGGCGCTCCTTGTCCGCGACGCGGCCGCGCTGCGCCACGCCACGTACCACGCCGCAGACCTCGACCCCCGGCGCGCGGCGCAGGAACGCGTCCCCGACCAGGTCGACAAGTCCCTCCAGACGAGCCGCCGCTTCGACGCGCTGAAACTGTGGATGACGCTGCGCGTGATGGGCGCGGACGCCCTCGGCGACCTCTTCGACGAGGTGTGCGCCCTGGCCACCCGGGGCTTCGACCTGATCGGCGCCGACCCGCGCTTCGCCGTCATGGCCGAGCCGCAACTCTCCACCCTCGTCTTCTGCTACATCCCGGAGGCGATCTGCGACCCGGCGGCCATCGACCGCGCCAACCTGTACGCCCGCAAGGCCCTGTTCGCCTCCGGCGACGCCGTGGTCGCGGGCACCAAGGTGGGCGAGCGCCAGTTCCTGAAGTTCACGCTGCTCAACCCGGAGACCTCCGCCGCCGACATCGCCGCCGTCCTCGATCTCATCGCCGGCCACGCCGAGCAGTACCTGGGAGAGAACCTTGACCGCGCCTGCTGACCGTACCGGCGTCGGCACGCTCACCCTGCGCCCCCTCGATCCTTTCCCAAGCTCTCAACTTCGTTCGAGCAGGGGAGACCCCATCACCGACACCGAGATGGTGCACGCCTGGGTTACCCACCCCAAGGCGGCCCTGTGGCTGCCGCAGCACCCGACGCTCCCGGACATCGAGCGCGAGTACATGGGCATCGCCGCCTCCGAGCACCACCACGCCTTCGTCGGGCTGCACGACGGGGAGCCCGCGTTCCTGATGGAGCGCTACGACCCCCGGTACGTCAAGCTCGTCGGCCTGTACGAGCCCGAGCCCGGCGACGTCGGCCTTCGCCTGCTCGTCGCCCCCACCGACAAGCCGGTGCACGGGTTCACCCGGGCGGTCGTCACCACGGTGATGGAGCACCTGTTCGCCGACCCGCGCACCCACCGCGTCGTCGTCGGGCCCGATGTCACCGACACGGCCGCGCACCACCTGGACGAGAGCGTGGGCTTCGTGCCCGAGCACGCGATCGACAAGCCGGAGAAGCACGCCCTGCTCAGCTTCTGCGCCCGGGAGCAGTTCGAGGCGGCAGGTGTACGAGAAGCGGTGGCGGCACGCCACCCGGCGACCGCCCTCCGCTGATCGGGACCCTCAAGAACCCGATCACCTGAGACCGGGTGGGGCTCCGCGGACGGTCCCGCGGAGCCCCACTCACCTATGCCGGGGTCTACTTCGTGGGCCAGGGCACCTGCGGCGACTTGTAGTAGTTGATGCCGAGGGCGTCCCAGCGCGGGGCCTGCTCCGCGAGCCGGGTCTTGTACGTGTCCCAGTCGTGCGTGGACGCGGGCGACCAGCCGAGCTCGGCGATGCCGGGCAGCCGCGGGAACGTCATGAAGTCCAGTTGCGCGGGCGTGGACAGGGTCTCCGTCCACAGCGGCGCCTCGACGCCCAGGACCGAGTCCGCCGGGGCGCCTTGCAGATACGTGCCCGGGTCCCAGTCGTAGGAACGCTGCACCTCGACATAGCCGGCCCAGGACAGGCCGAGCGGGGTGTCCTTGTGGTACTTCATGTCGAGGTAGGCGCGGTCGGCCGGGGAGACGACCAGTTTGGTGCCGTTCTTCGCCGCGTTCACGACCTGGTCGCGCTCGGCCTGGCCGGTGCGGTCGTAGCCCCAGTACTGGGCGACGGCGCCCTTGACCGGGTTGGCGCCGGCCAGCTGGTGCCAGCCCATCACGCCCTTGCCGTACTTGGTGACGACGGGCTGCACCTTGTCCATGAACGTCACGAAGTCCTCGTGGCTCGTGGAGTGCGCCTCGTCGCCGCCGATGTGCACGGTCCCGCCGGGCGTGAGCGCGGCCAGCTCCCGGACGACGTCGTCCACGAACTTGTACGTCACGTCCTTCTTCACGCACAGCGAGCTGAAGCCGACGGCCGTGCCGGTGTACAGCGGCGGCGCGACGCCGTCGCAGTTCAGTTCGGCGTACGAGGCGAGCGCGGCGTTGGTGTGGCCCGGCATGTCGATCTCCGGGATCACCTCCATCTGCCGGGACGCCGCGTAGGCGACGATCTCCTTGTACTGGTCCTTGGTGTAGTAGCCGCCGGGGCCGCCGCCGACCTGCGTGGAGCCGCCGTAGGTGGCAAGGCGCGGCCAGGAGTCGATGGCGATGCGCCAGCCCTGGTCGTCGCTCAGGTGCAGATGCAGCTTGTTCATCTTGTAGAGCGCCAACTGGTCGATGTAGCGCTTGACATGCTCGACGGGGAAGAAGTGCCGGGACACGTCCAGCATCGAACCGCGGTAGGCGAAGCGCGGCTTGTCCTTGATGGTGCCGCCCGCGACCCGCCACGGCCCCGGCTGCTTGGTCTTCTTCTCGACGGCGACGGGCAGTTGCTGCCGCACGGTCTGCACGCCGTGGAACAGGCCGGTGGGCGACCAGGACGTGATGGTGAGGGAGCCGCGCTTGGAGATCACGCGGTAGCCCTCGCTGCCGAGGACCTTGTTCTCCGGCTCGGCGCTGAGGCGCAGCCGGATGCCGTCGCCGCCCGAGCGGTCGGTGACGGGGAGGCGGTAGCCGGTGGAGGGGCGCAGGACGCTCGCGAGGTATTCGCCCACGCGGCGCTCCTCGGGGCGGTCGCCCACGCGTATGCGGGTCTTGGAGGTGATCTCGAAGCCGGGTCCGCCCGGTTCGGCCTTCATGGGCACCGGCACGATCCGGCCCAGGGGGACGGGCTCGGCGCGAGACGTGGCGGAACCGGGGGTGGCCGGGCCGGAGGTGGCCGCCGACGACGCCGTACCGGCGGCGGCGATCAGCAGGAGTGATCCGATGACACAGGCAGTTCTGCGGTGCTGTCTCACAAGCGGGTCCCTTTCGCCGGGCAACGCGGATGTGACGCAGTCGAACCGTCACCATGCGTACCGCGCACCCCAGACCGGGTCAAGGTGTAGACCACCTGGCCGCGGCCGCGGTGCGAGAATCCCTCCATGGCGGAAATCATCCAACGTGACGGAACCTGGACCTTCGACGGAGAGACGCTTCGGCTCGTGCCGGGCCGCGACAAGGCCGTCTCACTGCTGCGCAAGACGCTCGGTGAACTCACGCTGCCGCTCGCGGCGTTGGCGGGCATCGCCTTCGAACAGGGCAAGAAGAGCGGCCGACTTCGGCTGCGGCTTCGCGACGGCGCGGACCCGCTGCTCCAGGCGAGCGCCGGCAAGCTCGCGGACTCCTCCGACCCGTACCAGCTGACCGTGGAGTCGGACCGCTACGGCGTCGCGGAGTACGTGGTCGAGGAGGTGCGCAACGCGCTGCTCCTGGAGCAGGTCCCCGCCAAGGGCTGCGAGAGCTATCTGCTGCCGGGGCCCTCGGTGCCGCTCCAGGTCGCCGCCGGTGACGCCACGGTGAGCTTCGACGGGGAGAACATCCGCCTGGAGTGGAACTGGAAGACGGAGGAGGCCAAGGCCGCGTCGGGCACCCGCTCGATCGCGCTCGCCGACGTCGCGGCCGTGGAGTGGCAGCCCGCCATCGGCCTGGAGAACGGCTACCTCCGCTTCACCGTGCGGAACTCCCCCACCAAGGCCCCGCCGAAGTACGACCCGAACTCGGTCGAGCTGTGGGGCTTCAAGAAGGACCCGCTGATGGCGCTGGTCGCGGCGGCCGTGCAGGCCCGCCTGCCGCACCCGGCCGCCGCCGCGAAGCCGGCGCTCACGCAGGAGCCCTCCGCCGCGGACGCGCCCCCCGCGGCCATCGCCGCCGAGGACGATCACGACGCGCTCCTGCGCCGCCTGCGCGAGCTGGGCGAGCTGCGGCAGAGCGGTGTCCTGACCGACGAGGAGTTCGCGGCGGCCAAACAGGCGGTCCTGAAGCGGATGTGAAGGGTTCCATGGCCCGATAAAAGTACGGACCAAGCCGTTCCTGCCCGATATCGGGCAGGATTCTTGCGAAAGCCCCCTTCGTACTCCAGGATCAACGGGTGCACGAAGAACTTGTCGATCACCTGACCCGGTCCACCTCGCTCCAGCGCGGTGAGGCCCTGCGGGTGATCCAGGACGTGCTCGCCTACTTCGACGAGACCACCGAGCAGTACGTCCGCCGCCGCCACCGTGAGCTCCAGGGTCAGGGCCTGGTGAACACGACGATCTTCGAGCGGATCGCGGCGGACCTGAAGTACCGCGCGGTGGCGCCGCCCGAGCTCACGCTGAGACAGCTGCGGCGCATCGTCTACGGCTAGGCCCACCTGTCCACGTACGAAACCGCCCGACCCGAGGGGACCCTTTATGTGCGGAATTGTCGGATACATCGGCAAGCGTGACGTCGCCCCGCTGCTCCTGGAAGGCCTCCAGCGCCTGGAGTACCGCGGCTACGACTCCGCGGGCGTCGTCATCACCAGCCCCAAGGCCACCGGCCTGAAGATGGTCAAGGCCAAGGGCCGCGTCCGCGACCTGGAGGCCCGCGTTCCCAAGCGCTTCACCGGTACCACCGGCATCGCCCACACCCGCTGGGCCACCCACGGCGCCCCCTCCGACGAGAACGCCCACCCCCACCTGGACGCCGCGGGCAAGGTCGCCGTCGTCCACAACGGCATCATCGACAACGCCTCCGAGCTGCGCGCCAAGCTGACCGCCGAGGGCGTCGAGTTCCTCTCCGAGACCGACACCGAGGTCATCACCCACCTCATCGCCCGCGCCGACGCCGAGAAGCTGGAGGACCGGGTCCGCGAGGCGCTGCGCCACATCGAGGGCACGTACGGCATCGCCGTCCTGCACGCCGACTTCAACGACCGCATCGTCGTCGCCCGCAACGGCTCGCCCGTCGTCCTCGGCATCGGCGAGAAGGAGATGTTCGTCGCCTCCGACGTCGCCGCCCTGGTCTCGCACACCCGCCAGGTCGTGACCCTCGACGACGGCGAGATGGCCACCATCAAGGCCGACGACTACCGCACGTACACGACCGAGGGCTCGCGCACGACCGCCTCGCCGACCACCGTGGAGTGGGAGGCCGAGTCGTACGACATGGGCGGCCACGACACGTACATGCACAAGGAGATCTTCGAGCAGGCCGACGCCGTGGACCGCGTGCTTCGCGGCCGCATCGACGACCGCTTCTCCACCGTGCACCTCGGCGGCCTGAACCTGGACGCGCACGACGCCCGCAAGGTGCGCCGCGTCAAGATCCTCGGCTGCGGCACCTCGTACCACGCGGGCATGATCGGCGCCCAGATGATCGAGGAGCTGGCCCGCATCCCCGCCGACGCCGAGCCCGCCTCCGAGTTCCGCTACCGCAACGCGGTCGTCGACCCCGACACCCTGTACGTCGCCGTCTCCCAGTCCGGCGAGACCTACGACGTGCTCGCCGCCGTGCAGGAGCTCAAGCGCAAGGGCGCCCGCGTCTTCGGCGTCGTCAACGTCGTCGGCTCCGCGATCGCCCGCGAGGCGGACGCGGGCGTGTACGTGCACGCGGGCCCCGAGGTCTGCGTCGTCTCCACCAAGTGCTTCACCAACACCACCGTCGCCTTCGCGCTGCTCGCCCTGCACCTGGGCCGCATCCGCGACCTGTCGGTCTCCGACGGCAAGCGGATCATCGCCGGTCTGCGCCAACTGCCCGCGCAGATCGAGGAGATGCTGGAGCGCGAGGACGAGATCAAGAAGCTGGCGCAGGAGTTCGCCGAGGCCAAGTCGATGCTCTTCATCGGGCGCGTACGCGGCTATCCGGTGGCCCGCGAGGCCTCCCTGAAGCTGAAGGAGGTCTCCTACATCCACGCCGAGGCCTACCCCGCCTCCGAGCTGAAGCACGGCCCGCTCGCCCTGATCGAGCCCGCCCTGCCCACCGTCGCGATCGTCCCCGACGACGACCTCCTGGAGAAGAACCGCGCCGCCCTGGAGGAGATCAAGGCCCGCAGCGGCAAGATCCTCGCGGTCGCCCACCGGGAGCAGGAGAAGGCCGACCACACGATCGTCGTCCCCAAGAACGAGAACGAGCTGGACCCGATCCTCATGGGCATCCCGCTCCAGCTCCTCGCCTACCACACGGCCCTGGCCCTGGGCCGGGACATCGACAAGCCGCGCAACCTGGCGAAGTCCGTGACGGTGGAGTAGTCCCCCGAGGCGCGTGCTCGACGCGCGCACGCGAGTGATCCCCTGTACGTGCCACCAGGCGCACAGGGGATCACTCTTCGAGGGACCGGGGTCGCCCATTACCCCGGCCCGCGCCTGCTCAGCCGGCGGCCGTCACCCCCCGGCCGGCAGGACGCCCGGGGAGCGCCGTCGGCCAGTTGGCCAGGGCGGCCGTCGCGCCGTACCAGGCGAGCAGCCCGCCACCTGCGGCGAACCAGCCGCCCACCTTGGCCAGGCCGTCACTGTCGCCGAACTGCGCGATGGCGAGAAGCAGCAGCGCCACGAACATCAGGGCGTACGTGGTTCGCGTCAGCGTGGAGCCGCCGGCGGCGGCCGCGGTGAGGGTGAGCGCGACGAGCGCGAACAGGAGCAGGAAGAGGCCCGCGGCGTTCGCGGAGACCTGCGCGTCGGCCGAGACGCCCCAGGTGAACCAGAACGCGCCGAGCCCGGCGAAGGCCGTGCCCGTGAACGCGTCGTTGTCGCGGAAGGCCAGGAGTCCGGCGACGAAGAGCGCGATGCCCCCGACATACGTCGCGAGGGTGACCGCGTCGGCGGCGCTCACGCCGTCGATCACTTCGGTGTGACCGAGGCCGAAGGCCAACAGGGTGAGTCCGAGAGCGAGATGGCCGAGTCGGTCCAGGGGTGAGGCCTTGCTTCCCGCGGAGACGTCTTTGTCCACGGCGGGCTCCCTTCGTGCAAGGTGCGGTTGTGCTGCTCCGTCGAGCTGCCGCTGTGCTGCCGCGCGGCGCCGGACCGTGCTGTCCCGGCGAGCGATATGTACCCTTCACAAGGGCGCAAACCACCTCTACGCACGAGTAGATTTATGCGCCGCCACACGGAAGTTGACGCCGTGAAACCCTCATCCCACCTGGCACGAAAGGGCGTTGCGGAAGCGGGCGGCGATCGAAGTGAAGCCCGGCCTCGCGCTACGGAATGACGACCACGGGCCGTTGCGCACGGCGCGCGAGCCGGCCCGCGACCGAGCCGAAGATGCGCCCCACGATTCCGTGCGTCGATCCGACGACGATGGCGTCCGCGGAATACTCCCGGCCGACCTCTTCGAGCTCGTGGCAGATGTCACCGCCGCGCTCGACCAGGATCCAGGGCACCTCGGACAGATACTCGGCGCAGGCCAGCTCGAGGCCGAGGACCTCGGTGCGGTGGTCGGGGACGTCGACGAAGACCGGGGGCTCGCAGCCCGCCCACACGGTGGTGGGCAGCCGGTTGGCGACGTGCACGATGATCAGGCCGGAGCCGGAGCGGTGGGCCATCCCGATGGCGTACGCGAGGGCGCGCTCGCTGGATGTCGAGCCGTCGAAGCCGACGACGACACCGTGCCGGAAGGCGGGATCGCAGGAGTGACGTGGTTCTTCCGCCGCTTGGGGGGTCGCGCTCGGATCGGCGACCTGCCGCTTGCGGTTCGCGGGTTCGGAGAATTCGTGACCGGCCATCGGTGTCTCGGCGAAGGAGTCCTCTGTAGGAGGGTCGGCGTTTTTCAGGTGCGCGGTGTCTCGGGTGCACGCTCGCGTGCACGGGTCGGGCGGCTGGGGCGGTGCCCTGGTGGTGCTGCGCTACAGGGAGCAGGTGGGGCACTGCGGCGATGCGTGTCACCGGACGCGTGTCCGGGAATCATCTTCCCAACCCCTTACCCCCAAGGGTACGGCGGCACTCCTCTCCTGCCCAGGTCCCGCCCGGAACCTGCCCGGGGCATTCCCGGCGCCGTCCGGAACCCGGTACGAGGCCCGTACAAGGCCTCACCGCGGCCGCACGGCGTTCACCGGAGCATGCATGAGCCGGGCCCGGATGGCAATGGCGGCTGCCCCGTACAGGCGGTTTGCGCCCGGTTCGGGAGCGCGCTCCCTTCAGGCCAGTGACCGGCCGGTCGGCCACGCGTTGAACCCGTGAAACCACTCTTTCGGAGACATCCGCAGTCACCCGCCACACCGTGCGAAACCACCGTCCCAGGGAGCACGCCGTGCCAGGACCGCATACCGCCGCCACCGCCGCCCCGACCGCCACTCGCCGCCGCGCCGCCGAGGGGGCGCGCGAGCGCCGGGCCCCCGCGGTTCCCGCGCCCCGGCCCGCCCGG
>NZ_BMNG01000016.1 GCF_014646335.1 Streptomyces lasiicapitis | reverse complement strand
GTCCGTCGCGATCGTCATCGACTCGCAGTCGGTCAAGGCCGCCGCCATCGTCGGCAAGACCGCCCGCAGCTTCGACCCCGGCAAAAAAGATATAACGGGAGGAGGCACATGGTGGTCTTGAACGCCGTCGTTTGGCCCCGTTGTCCTCGCCGCCGGTGGCCAGGGTGCGCCCGTCCGGGCTGAACGCCACCGCCGCGTGCGGGGCGACGCGGGTATGCAGAGTGCGGAGGGGTTTGCCGGTAGCGGTGTCCCACAACTGCACCGAAGGGTCGTTGCTGCTGCTGGTGGCCAGGGTGCGTCCATCCGGGCTGAACACCACCGCCGAGACATAGCTGGTATTGGTGGTGAAGGTGTGGCGGAGTCGGCCAGTTACCACGTCCCACAGGCGCACTTCGCCATCGCCGCTGCCCGCGGCGATGGCGCGTCCGTCCGGACTGAACGCGATCTGGGTGACAGGGTCGTTGTGGCCGTACAGAGTACGGCGGAGTGTGCCGGTGGCCGTGAGCCTGGGGGAGTTGGATCGTGCTGCTTGCTGCTAGCGGTCCATCAGTGGCAGGACCGGGAAGACGTGGTCCTGCCAGATGCGGCGCGAGGTCTCCTCCGGGTACGCGGTCACGGTCGGGTCCGTGTCGAAGAGCTGGACGAGGTGCTGCTCGGGGGCGAACGCGGGCCAGCCCGGGTCGCCGTGGGTGGCGAACGCGGTCCATGCGGTGCGCATGCGGGTGGACAGGGATTCGGCCTCGGGGGACAGGGTTTCGCCGATCAGGGCGGCGGGCTGGCCGCGGTCCAGGTTGCCGAAGACGAGCGGCACGTCGAGGCCGTGGCAGGCGCCGAAGATGCCGTCCATGCCGGGGGCCGTCCAGGTCAGTTCGTAGACGTGGGCCCGGCCGCCCGCGGCGATCTGGGCCTCGGCGAGGTGCAGGCTCGGCATCCGGAACAGCCAGTCGGACTGGACGAGTTCGTGCAGTTCGTCGGGGCTCGCGGCGGGAAAGCCGTCGAGGTAGCGGCGTACGCCGTCCTCGCCGGGGGCGAAGACGCGCAGGGTGTTCGCCGCCTGTTCCTGGGTCACCTGGCCGAGCAGGCCGTCGAGCACGGTGAGCAGCCGCTGTTCGTGACGCGTGTGGCCGACGACGAGCTCGATGTCCCGGCCCGCGCCGTCGGCAAGCGCCTGCCAGGGCGTGACCGGCAGCGTGTCGCCGTCGACGACCGGGGCGTACGGGATCGTCCGGTGCGCGATCGCACCCCAACGCGCCGCCCACTGCGTCATCTTGGCGCCGACCGCGTCCCCCGCGGCGGACAGCCGGGCCGGGTCCACGCCGGACAGTTCGGCCGCCGTGGGCCGCAGCCCCAGCTCGGCGGCGCAGGTCGCGGCGATGTCGGCGGCCAGCTCCGGCGAGAAGAACGTACCCTGCACGCTCTGCGCGATCGCCCGGCCGAAGAGCCCGGCCGCACCCGGCATGGCGAGGAGCGCGGCGACCGAACCGCCGCCCGCCGACTGGCCGAAGACCGTGACGCGGTCCGGGTCGCCGCCGAAGGCGCGGATGTTGTCGCGCACCCACTCCAGAGCGGCGATCTGGTCGAGCAGCCCCCGGTTGGCGGGCGCCCCCGCGAACTGCCCGAACCCCTCAAGCCCCACACGGTAGTTGAACGTCACCACGACGACACCGCCGGTGCGTGCGAGGCAGCCGCCGTCGTACTCGGGAAGGCCGGACATGCCGATCGTGTACGCGCCGCCCTGGATCCACACCATCACCGGCAGCCCCGCGTCCGGGCCCGGCTCGGGCGACCAGACGTTGACCGTCAGCCAGTCCTCGCCCACCGAGTCCCGCGCCAGCGCGGCCATGCCGAGGGCGCCGCCCTGCGGGGGCGGAGGTCCGTACGCCGTGGCCTCGCGCACCCCGTCCCACCCCCGCACCGGCCGCGGCGCGGCGAACCGCAGCGGGCCGACCGGCGGCTCGGCGTACGGGATGCCGCGGAAGACGGCCACGCCGGACTCGCGAGTGCCGCCCAACGCCCCTGCTGCCGTGCGGACTTGGGGCAGTGGACCGGAGGTCTCGGTCGGCTCGGGCGACGCGGGCGGGACAGCGGTCATCACTACTCCCTCAAGGGGCGGGCGGCGGCCCTCCGGATGTTCCTCGCCCGTCGAGCCCGCGCGCCACTCATTTTCAACTCACCAGCTCCGGCGCGAAGTAGTCGCGCAGCCGGGCGATCTTCCCGTCACGGATGCGGAAGATCTGTACGAGGGAGACGGTCACGTCCGCTCCGTCGCTGTCGCCGTCGAAGACCGTGTCGATCTCGGCGATGAAGACGTCGGGGTCGGAGGTGGTGTGCAGGACGTACCCGGACTTCTCGATGTTCGGCACGCGGCCGGCCTTCACGGGCTGCTCGTAGTACGCCGCCATCGCGCTGCGGATCTCCTCGCGCCCCACAAGGCGCCTGGGGAACGCGGCGCCGACGGGCACGAGAGGCGCCTCGAAGACACCGTCCTCGGTGAACTGTTCGGCCAGGGCGTCGGCGTCGCGCGAGATGGTGCCCGCGTAGACGTAGTGCTGGAAGATCTCTTGTGGCGTACGGGACATGACCGTCTCCCGGGGCGTGGGCGGGTGGATGTGGGCGCGGGGGACCACATCATCACAGCGACGCCTCACCCATCGGAGCCGTACCCGGTCGACGCCTCGCGCAGAGCCTTCTCCAGGAGCGCGCCCGCCGCCCAGCGCATGACGTCCTTCGCCTCGTCGGGCTCGAGCCCGCAGGCGTCGCGGGTCGTGATCAGGGCCTCCATGCCGTACACGAGGTTGACGGCCATGGTCAGGCGGTGGTGGAGCTCGGGCGGGAGGGCGTCGGCGAGGGGATCGAGCGCGGTGCGGGTGAGGCCGAGGCGGGTGCGGTTGCGGGTGGGGATCTCGCCCGCGGCGGACCCGCCGTCCTTCTCCTGCCGGAACCAGCGTTCCAGGCTGGCCTGCAGCAGCGCCCGCCACACCGCCTCGTCGCCGAACTGGACGTCGGCCACGCGCGAGACCAGCGTGTCGAGGCGCTCGGCCGGGTCGGACGGCAGGTCGGCGGTGAAGTCGGGGGCGCTGACGAGGAGTTGGGTCTCGTCGAGCAGTTCCTTCGGGCTGGAGAAGTAGCGGTACGCCGTGGCAAGGGACACCTCGGCGGCCTCGGCCGCGTCGGCGATCGTGACCGGCCGGCCCTCGCGGATCAGGGTGACCGCGGCCTCGATGAGTGCGCGGCGCGTACGCAGTTTCTGTCTGCTGCGACCCTCGCGCGCGCCGGTCGCGCTTCCGCTGCGCCCCTCCGTCATGCGAACCCCTTCTTGTCGTGAGAAGCTTTTCTCATTACGGTAACACTGTCTCACGAATGGGCCGCGGCCCGTCCGGCCCGCGGCAGGCGCGACGAGAGGGGGAGCCCCATGAGCTCCATGACGCCCGCGGAGATGGAAGCGCTGATCGAGATCCACATGAAGGCCGAGGAGCGCGGCGACCCGGAGGGATCGGTCTCGGTCTACACCGACGACATCGAGCACGACGTCGTCGGCGACCCCGGCGGCCCGAAGCACGGCATCCCGGCGGCGCTGGAGTTCTACCGGCAGTTGGTCAAGGACTTCCGTGCCGAGAAGGAGGAGCGCACCCACACGTACTACTCCGACAACGCGGTCACCATCGAGAACACGATGACCGGCACGGTCCCGGGCGACTTCCTCGGCATGCCGGGGAACGGCCGCCGGATCTCCTTCCGGATCCTGCACGTGTTCGAGTTCCGCAACGGCCGCGTCTGCCGCGAGAACGTCTGGCTGGACGGCGCGGGGGTGGCGGCCCAGCTGATGGCTCCCGGCAAGTGACCGACTGTGGCGCTTCCCGGACATGGACGTCACCCCACCGACACGGCGGCCGGTCACGCTGACGGCATGACCAACACGACCACGCGTCCTCCGGGGTTCAGAGTGAGCCGGGGCGTCAAGCTGGGCTGGCTCACGGCGCTGCTCCTCGTCGCCGGCACGATCGTCGTCACGATGTTCGCGTACAGCGGGCACTCGCGGGTGACCAGGCTGTACGAGTCGGGGGTGACCGTCGAGGGCAAGGCGATCAAGGTGACCACCGACGGCCAGGACCGCGTCACCGCCATCACCGTCCGCTACCAGCCCAAGGGCAAGCCGCCCGTCACGGCCGAGCTGCCCACCACGCCGAAGCTTCCGCACGCGGTGCAAGGGCGCTCCATCGAGGTGATCTACAACTCGGACGACACCTCCGACGTGCTCAGCACGCCACAACTGCACGCCGTCCAGCCCGACTGGAACCCGCTGTCGGTGCTTGGCTTCGGGATGATGGGCGCGAGCGTGGTCACGTGGGTGAAGGCGGCGCGGCAGCCCAGGAGCCGCTGAGCCGACCCGGGCTCGGCCCCGGACCCGAACGGGCAGGCCCCGGACCCGCACTCGCGCCTACGCCTCGTACTCCGCAAGGACCGTCTCCACCGTGTCCGCCTCCGCCGCCGTCTTGTCCTCGCGGTACCGCACCACCCGCGCGAACCGCAGCGTCACCCCCGCCGGATAGCGCGTGGACCGCTGCAGCCCGTCGTAGGCGATCTCCACGACCAGCTCGGGGCGGACCCGCACCACGAACCCGTCGTCCTCGACGGCGAGTTCACGCAGTCGCTCGGTCTGCCAGGCCAGCATCACGTCGGTCATGCCCTTGAAGGTCTTGCCGAGCATGGCGTACGTCCCGTCCTCGCGGCGCGCCCCCAGGTGCAGGTTGGACAGCTTCCCGGTGCGCCTGCCGTGCCCCCACTCGGCCGCGAGGACCACGAGGTCCAGGGTGTGCACGGGCTTGACCTTGAGCCAGGACGCGCCCCGGCGGCCCGCGCTGTAGGGCGCGTCGAGTCCCTTGAGTACGACACCTTCGTGGCCGCGCTCCAACGTGACCGTGAAGAAGGCGTCGGCGGCTCGGCGGGCGTCGTCGTCCGCAGGGTCGGCCACGAGGGCGCGGCGTACCCGCATCGGCTCCGGAACGAGACGCGCGAGGCGGGCGTGCCGCTCCCGCAGGGGGAGGTCGAGCAGATCCTCGCCGTCGACGGACAGGGCGTCGAAGAAGACGGGGGAGAGGGGCAGTTCGGCCGCGGCGGCGGCCACGTCGAGGCGCGAGCCGACGCGGCCCGCGATCTCCTGGAAGGACCGCGGCCGCCCGTCGCTGCCGAGCGCGATGACCTCACCGTCCAGAATGAACCGTTCGCCCTCCAACTCGCGTGCTGCTCCCACCAGTTCGGGGAGTCGGTCGGTGATGTCGTCGAGCGTGCGCGTATAGACGCGTACGGTGTCGCCGTCCCGGTGCACCTGGACGCGGATGCCGTCCAGCTTCTCCTCGACCGCGCACGGGCCCAGCTTGTCGATGCCCTCGCCCACGGACGCCGCGCTGTGCGCCAGCATCGGCTGCACCGGCCGGCCCACGGTCAGCCGGAACTCGTCCAGGGCGTCGGGCCCGCGCGCGAGCAGCGTTCGCGCCACCGGCGTGAGCGCCCCGGCCAGCATCACCGCGCGCCGCACCTGCTCGGGCGGCGCCCCGGTGGCGCGGGCGAGACCCTCCACGGCCACGGCGTCCAGCGCCCCCTGCCGCACCTCCCCGGTCAAAAGCCCGAACAGCAGCCGCTGTTCGTCATCCGTAGCCGCACCCAGCAACTCCTGTACGAGCCGCCGCCGTTCACCCTGCGCGCCCGCGCCCGACACCCCGGCGAGGGCGGTGAGCGCGGCGTCCACGTCCCCTACCGTCAGCGTCGGCGCGTCCGCCGGGGGGACCGGGTCCTTGAGCGCGTTCCAGCCCACGCCGATCCGCCCCTGCGGGAGCCGTCCGGCGAGGTAGGGGATGACGAGCGGCACGTCCTCGGGCTCCGCCGCCCGGAACAGCTCGGCCATCAGCTCGATCTTCCGCGACCGCGCGGACGTCGCGGCCACCCCACTGGACACCTCCGCCACCCGGACAAACAACATGCCGCCATCCTGCAACGCGGTACCCGATCCCGCACGGCGCGGGACGCGGGGTGTGCGCTGTGGAAGGTCTGTACTCGTGATCGCATTGCCGACGTGGAGCTTCGAGCGCGCGAGGTAGCGATCCACTACGTGGAGCACGGAGCCGACCGTCCGGTGCTGGTGTTGCATGGGGCCGGGTCGACCACCGCGAGGCCGAGGCCTGCTTCGAGCCGGCCTTCGCCGGTGTTGCGGGGTTCCGGCGGATCTGTCCCGACCTCCCCGGAACGGGCCGGACGGCGGCGCCGGAACGGCTGCGTGGCGCCGAGGACGTCCTCGACACGCTGCTCGACTTCGCCAGGCCGGAGGAGACAAGTTCGACGTGAACCGTGTCGCCGTCGCCGTAGATCCCGAATGCGGGCACGGGGAACATTTCCAGCCTCGCCGTGGCAGGGACGATCCCCAGCGTGAGGGAGGGCAGGTCGATGTCACGGAGGATGCGATCCACCTGAACTCGCATGACCTCGGGTCCGCCGATGTTCGTGTAGAGGGCCTGTTCACCAAGGATGGCGTGGCCACTCCTGCCACGGTACTGACCTGGCCGCTGCGTTCCTCCCTGCTCGCACTGGGCGATCGCCTCCAGCGTCCTGCGGTGGTCGGCCCAAGGTCTGCCACGGCGGCCGACGTTGGGGGCAGTAGGGGTTGGATGTGGTCCCGCTGCTGGTCGGTCAGCCGGGCGCAATGGGGCATGGGGATCAGACCGCAGACCTCGCCTCCGGCGTCCTCGTCCGGGCCGCTCGAGGATGCCGGAGGCCGGTGGCCCGGCCGGGTTCAGCCGATCGTCTTGATCACCCGGGCGGGGACTCCCGCGACCAGGGTGCGGGCAGGAACATCGCGAGTCACCACCGCGCCGGCAGCTACCACCGCCCCGGCACCGATGGTCACTCCCTGCAAGATCACGGCAGACGCCCCGATCCAGACGTCGTCCTCGACGACGATCGGGGCGAAGGAGAGATACTCGCGACGCTCGGCGAGGGGCAGAGGGTGGCCCCCGGTGATGAGGCTCACCTTCGGGGCGATCATGACACCGTTGCCGATGCGGATCCCGCCCTTGTCCATGAACGTGCATCCCTGGTTGACGAAGACGTTCTCTCCGAACGTCGTGTTCAGCCCGAACTCGGTGAAGAACGGCGGGTAGATCGTCACCGACTCCGGGAGTAAGCCACCGAACACAACAGAAAGTAGTTCAGCGCGACCTTCGCTGTCACTGAACGGCAGCACGTTCAGCCGAGACGTCGCGTCAGTCACTTCCGCGATTCGCTCCACATGGCGTGCGAACTCGGGCGTCTGTACGTAGAGGACCTGGTCGGTGCGAGGAGACATGCGGCGATCCCACCACTCGCAGATCGCGCGATCAAACAACCTCATGACCTACCAGCCACAACCTGTCGTTGTGTCAGTAGGCTGAAGGAGTGGATGTTGAAGCGATGCGGACATTCGTGGCCGTCGCCGAGGCCGGCCAGTTCCAGGCAGCGGCGGACGAGCTCGGGATCAGCCAGCAGGCCGTCTCCAAGCGGATCGCTGCCCTGGAGAGACACCTCGAGGTCACGCTCTTGGTGCGAACCTCACGAGGCTCCCGGCTGAGCCTTGATGGGCAGGTCTTCCTGCCGCACGCCAAGAAGGTCCTCGCAGCCCTCGAGCAGGCCGAGCAGGCCGTGCGCCCCGGCCGCCGACCCTTGCGCGTCGACGTCCTCCACCGGCGCATCGCCCCGGCCCAGGCCGTCTACCGGTTCTACCGCACCCACCCCGAGATGAACCTGGACGCGGTCACACTGAGCAACGAGAACGCCGCCCGGGCCGCCCAGGCGGTGCTCGAAGGAACCGTCGACGCATCCTTCCGCGCCCTGCCGGTAGACCAGGTCCCAGCCGGGATCAGCGCCGAACGACTCCTGAACGCGCCCCTGGAGCTCCTGGTCGGGCCCGGCCACCCCTTGGCGAACGCACCCTGGGTCAGGCCTGCGGACCTGGCCGGCCACCGCATCTGGATCCCCGGGATCAGGCAAGGCACAGAGTGGGCGGCGTTCTATCAGGCGCTGTCCCACGCCTTCGGTCTCAGCATCGACGCGCTCGGCCCCCACTTCGGTGACGAGGCCTTGATGGACGCACTGGCCGACTCGGCCTCGCTGGCCACCCTCGTCGGCGGCGGGGACCGGTACGTGTGGCCCCAGACCCACGACCTGCGGCGCATCCCGTTGCACGAACCGACTCCGGTCTACCCGCACGCACTGCTGTCCCGCACCGGAGACCAGCACCCCGTGCTGACGGCGTTGCGTGACCATCTGCGCACTTCAGGGCCTCGAACTTCGGACGACGTGTGGGCACCGGACTGGGCAAGCCGCTGACCAGAGGAAATATTTGACGGACACGCCCTAGCTAGTGCGCCACGACACCTCGTACGACACCCAGCTCCACCAGGTCCTGGGGCCGCAGGCGCAGCTCCCCGGCGAGGTCGGGGACATCCTCGCGCGGGCGTTTGAGGATGGCTGCCGCGGCTTCCGGGGCGATCACCGAGAAGTAACTGTCCGGCGTGGCCCAGGTGTTGGCGGGTGCGGCGAGGGCCAGGGCGCCGCCGGAGCCGCCCTCGCCGATGACGAGGGACGTGACGGGGACGCGTGCGGCGGCGACGGCTGCGAAGACGTCGGCGATCGCGGCGCCCGCGCCCGCCCGCTCTGCCGCGGCGTCGTTGGCGGCGCCCGGCGTGTCGATGAGGGTGAGGACGGGTACGGAGAGGCGGTCGGCCAGGCGGATGAGGCGGGCGGCGGTGCGGTATCCGGCAGGGCGGGTCGGTGTGCCGGTCTGGGCGGCGTACGCGATCGCCCGGCCGTCACGCAGCCCGAAGCCGCACAGCATGCCGTCGTCCCGGCCGCCGCAGCGGTCGCCGCTGATCGGCTCGCGGGAGTCGAAGTAGGCGCCCAAGTAGGCCTGGGCATGCGGGCGTTGGGGTGAGCGGGCGCGGCCCACCGTGTCCCAACCGGTGGTGGGCGGGGCCGGGTCGCCGAGGGCACGCGGTGGCTCGGGGGCGCCGGTCGCGGGTGTGGTGAGCAGGCGCAGCCAGTGGCCCAGGCGTGTGGGCAGTTGCTCCGGCTCCACGACGGCGTCCACCGCGCCCGCCGCGTACTGTCCCTCCGCCGTGTACGCCGTCGGGTCCGCGTCCGGCGGCCGGACCCGCGACCCCGCGAAGCCCACCTGTGCGCCCGGCAGCGCGAGGACCACGTCGGCGCCCGCGCCGAGCGTCGCCCAGCCGCCGCCCGTCGTCGGGTCGCGCAGTACCGCGATCTGCGGCAGCCCGGCCGCGCGGTTCATCGCCGACTGGGCGGCCACGCGCTGGAGTTGACGCAGAGCGCGCATGCCTTCCTGCATGCGGCTGCCGCCGGTCGCGATGAGGGAGACGAGCGGGAGGCGCTGCTCGCGGGCGGCCGTGTACGCCGCCTCCAGACGGTCCCCGGTCCGCTCGCCGAGCGAACCGCCCAGGTAGCGGAACTCGAAGGAGATGAGGACTGCCGGTCGGCCCGCGATCGTCGCCGTTCCGCAGATCACGGACTCCGACTCGCCGGTACGGTCCTGCGCGGCGGCCCGCGCGGCGTCGTATCCCGCCCATGCGAGTGGGCCGTCCGGCCGCGCGGTTCCCGTCGGGTACGTCAGCTCGGCGAAGTCCGGGGTCACGGTGGCTACGGCTTCGCGTGCGGAGATTCGGTTTGGGGTGCGGGGTGGCGGCCCGGGGGGCTCGGGAGGACCGGGCGGTGTCGAGGGGGCCGGGGGAGGCGGGGGCGCCGGGCGGTTCGAGGGCGGCGGAGGCTCGGGAGGCGTCGGCGGCGTTGGAGGCGTCGGCGGTGTCGGCGGTGTCGGCGGCGTCGTGGGAGGAGGCACGCCTCGTACTCCTACCCGTTCGGCCCGCGTTCGTCGAGCATCCACTGGCCGCGATGGCAGATGAGGATCGGGCCGAGCCAGTGGCAGGTGGGGTCCGCGGTGGGCGGCGGGTCCACGGGCGGCTGGGTCGGCGTGGGCGTCGGTGTCGGAGTGGGGGGTGGTGTGGGGGTCGGGGTGGGAGTAGGCGTCGGGTCGACTGGGGTAGGTGTGGGGTCTACCGGTGTGGGGGTGGGAGTGGGCGTAGGCGTGGGCGTGGGGTCGACCGGGGTGGGGGTCGGAGTTGGTGTGGGAGTAGGCGTGGGTGTCGGGGTGGGGGTTGGAGTTGGCGTCGGCGTGGGTGTCGGGGTGGGCGTCGGTGTCGGAGTCGGAGTGGGCGTAGGCGTGGGTGTCGGCTCCGGCGTGGGCGGTTGCGTGGGGTCCGGTGCCGGATCGGTGGGCTCCGGCTCGACCGGTTCCGGAGCCTGCGACGGCTCCTCCGGCTCCCCGGGAGGAACCGGCGCAGCGGGCTCCGCCTCTTCGGCGGGCTGCTCCTGTGCGGGCGGTTCCGGGGCGGGCTGCACGGGAGCGGGTTGCTCCTGTGCGGGCTGCTCCACCGCCGGAGGCCGCGGAGCCTCCACGTCGGGAGCCACCGCGCCCGGTGCGTCCGCGCCCGGTGCGTCCGCGTCCGGGGCGTCCGCGTCCGGAGCCGCAGGCTCCGCCTCACTGCGCGGCTGCGGCACAGCCCCGCTCCCGCCCTCGTCCCCGGGCACCTCGCCCTCATCCGCCTCCCGAGGCGCACCCGGCGGCTGCCCCGGCTGCGCCACACCACTCTCCGCCGACGTGGCCCGCGCGGGAGCCGAACCCCCGCCGACGGCGCCGCTGAGGACCAGCCCCGCGGCGACGGCGGCCGCGGTCGCCGTCGTGCCTATCGCCCCCGCCACGGCGACGGGCAGCTTCCCGCCCCCGGTGAGGACATGACGTACGCCATGAAGCAACCCCGCCTGCCCATGCCCGGCGGATCCGGCGGCCGCGGCCCCGGCCCCCGCACCGGCACCCGCCGCGAGCGGCACCAGGAACTTGCCCGCGCCGCCAAGCACGAAGATCAGCAGCGCCGGTCCCACCAGCGCGGGCAGCCGGTCGTTGGCGCGGGTCAGGAGCGCGAGGCGGGCGCGGCAGTCGGCGCAGCCGTCGAGGTGGGCGACGAGCGTCTCGGACTGGCGGGTCGACGCCTCGCCCCGGATGTGGGCGGGCATCCGGTCCCAGTGGGTCTCGCACGCCGGACGCTCGGGCGTACCGGGGTGGGCGCGCAGGAACGCCTGCCGCATGCCTTCGCGAGCACGGTGAAGGAGCACGGCCGTGGCGCCGCGACCGGCGCCTATGTCGCGTCCGACCGCGTCCAGCGGCTGCCCCTCCGCCTCGGCGAGCCACAGCGCCCGCACCCACCGCTCGGGGAGCTGCCCGAGCACACGCGTGAGCAGGTCGACGGCGGAGACGCGGGCCGAGGGGTCGCCGCCGCCGTCGGCGACGGTGGTGACGTCGATGATCTCGACCGCGTCCGTGCCCTGCGGATCGCGCGGGGTCTCGCGCTCCGCCGCGCGCCCGACCGACGCCGCGAGGTGGCGCACGGTCGTCATCAGATACGCCGGTACGTTCTCGATCTCGTGCCCGCCCGCGAGGCGCCGCCACACACGGAAGTGCGCCTCGGCCACCAGGTCGTCGGCGACCCAGGCGTTTCCGGTCAGCGAACGCGCGTACGCGACGAGCCGGGGGTGTTCGGCCTCATACACGCGCGCGTACGCGGCGGTGACGGGACCGGACGCGTCGGCGGGACCGTCGGCCGGGACGTCGGAAGGGGCGTCGGACATGGCAGGACACACTCCTGTCCCACTGCGGGGATGGGGACGAGTTCGGAAGCCTAGGCCAGAAATGTCCGACTTATCAGAGGGGAGTGGCGTAGGTCACAGAGATCTCTCTGTTCACTCCCGTAATGCGGGAACCCGCCACGGGGTCGAAAGGGCAAGGAAGCAGCAGAAGTGGAGATCGACCATGGCCGTCACGCTCGAACAGTCCGCCCGCGCCCGTCTGATCACTCCCGAGGGCCGCGAGCGGCCCATTCCCGTGACGTTGCGCTACACCGCGGCCGATCCGCTCGCGGTGCAGGTCACCTTCCCACCGGAGGTGTCCCTCGACGGCGCCGAGGTCACCTGGATCTTCGCCCGCGGCCTGCTGGAGGCCGGCCTGAGCGCCCCGGCGGGCACGGGGGACGTGCACATCTGGCCGTGCGGGCGGGCGCGCACCGTGCTCGAGTTCCACGCGCCGCACGGCCTCGCGCTCGTGCAGTTCGACCGGGCGGCGCTGCGCCGGTTCCTGATGCGGTCGTACGCCGTCGTGGGCGCGGGCCGCGAGGAGGCGGGGCGTGATCTGGACCGGGGGCTGACCAAGCTGCTCGGCGGGGTGTGACGGCGGGCCCGAGGGCGCCTGGCGACTGTCGGGCCGGGCCTCGGAGGCAGAGTTCCGGCCTCAGCCGTAGAGCGCGGGGCGTTCCGCCAGGTTCACCGTGACCCGAGCGCCGTCCCCGAGCGCCCGCGCGCCCGCCTCGGCGACGGCCGCCGCCGCGTAGCCGTCCCAGGCGCTCGGGCCCGTCACGTGCCCCGCGCGGGTGCCGGTCACCCACTCGCGGACCTCGCGGTCGTAGGCGTCGGCGAAGCGGACCACGTAGTCCTGCGTGATCTCCTGCTGCGCGCGGCCCGCGGACCGCACCACCATCGCGGCCTCGTCGCCGATGCGGGCGCTGCCGTTCTCGCAGACCGCCTCGCACGCCACTTCGTAGCCGAAGCCGCAGTTGACGAAGATCTCCACGTCGACGAGCGCGCCGTCCTCGGTCTCGAAGAGCACGAGCTGCGGGTCGAGCAGCCCGGCGGGCGCGCCGGACGACGGCCGCGGCCGCGCCACCGTCACCGCGGTGATCTCCTGGCCGAGCAGCCAGCGGGCCGCGTCGATCTCGTGCGAGACGGAGCTGCTGATCAGCATCGCGGAGGTGAAGTGCGGGGGAGAGGACACATTGCGGTGGCGGCAGTGCAGCATCAGGGGGCGGCCCAGGCCGCCGGAGTCCAGCAGCGCCTTCAGCCGCCGGTACTCGGCGTCGTACCGCCGCATGAAACCCACCTGGATCAGGCGTCGGCCGCCCCGGGCCTCCGCCTCCACGACGCGCAGCGCCGCCTCCGCGTCGGCGGCGAGCGGCTTCTCGCACAGCACGGGCAGGCCGCGTGCCAGCGCCGCGAGCAGTGCCTCCTCGTGCGCGTGGTCGGGCGAGGCCACGAGGACCGCCTGTACGCCGGGCTCGGCGATGGCGGCGTGCGCGTCGGCGTGCACGCGTACGCCGTCGAGTCCTGCCACGGCCGCCTGTGCCCGAGCCCGGTCCGGATCGGCCACGGCCGCGACGCGCGCGCCCGCCACCGACCGGGCCAGACGCCGCACGTGGTCGGCGCCCATGTGGCCCGCACCGAGGACGGCCACCCCCAACGGCTCACTCACTGGACCCCCAACGGCTCGCTCACCGGACGAACTCCCCTCCCGCGCCCCTGCGTCGGGCCACCGTAGCCGCCCGGCGCCGCACGATCACCACGCACCCGATGACGACGACCGCCGAGCCCACGCCGACCAGGACCAGGGCAGGCCAGTCGGAGCCGCCGTCGGAAGTGCCGGGCCGCACGAAGCCCGCCTGCCCCGCCGTGTGCGCGGCCCCGTCAGGCGCCTTGCGCGGTTTGGCGGGCAGCAGCGAGCCGACCGGGCTCACCCGCCCGCCCGCCGCGAAGCCCCAGTCGAGCAGCGACCTGGCCTCCTCGTACACGGTCAGGCCGCCCCGCTGCGGGTTCATCACCGTCACCAGGATGGTGCGCGCGCCCCGGTGGGCCGCGGCGATGAGGGTGTGTCCGGCGCCGCTGGTGTAGCCGTTCTTGACGCCGATGATGCCCGGGTAGCGGGCCACGCCGTCGGCGCCGGTCAGCAGCCGGTTGGTGTTCTGGATGGGGTACGACCAGTTGCCGCTGGGGAAGCTCGCGCGGGCCGTCGAGCAGTAGCGGGCGAACTGCGGGTCGGCGAGGCCCGCCCGGCCGAACACCGCAAGGTCGTACGCCGACGACACCTGGCCGGGCGCGTCGTAGCCGTCGGGCGAGACGACGTGTGTGTCGTGGGCGCCGAGCGCGCGGGCCTTGGCGCGCATCTGCCGTACGGTGCGTTCCCAGCCGCCGTTCATCGTGGCGAGCACGTGCACGGCGTCGTTGCCGGAGCTGAGGAACACCCCGCGCCACAGGTCGGAGACCCGATAGCTGTTGCCCGCGGCGACACCCACCAGGCTGCTGCCGCCGCCGACGCGGGCCAGCTCGGTGTCGGTGACCGTGTGCCGCGTCTCGGGGTTCAGCCGGGGCAGCGCGGCCAGCGCGAACAGGGACTTCAAGGTGGAGGCGGGCGGCAGCTTGCGGTGCGCGTTGTGCGCGGCCAGCACTTCGCCCGTCCGGGCGTCGGACACCATCCAGGACAGGGCGGACAGGTCGCGCGGGACCGGTGGGGCGTCGGGGCGTGGGCGTACCTGGGTTCCGGGCCGGTCGAGCAGGGACGAGGAGTACGCGGGCGCGGGCTTCGGCGGCGCGGGCTCGGCACAGACGGCCGGTCCCGCGAGGCACACCACGGCCCCGGTGGCGAGGGCCGTGGCGCGCAGGACGGGGGCGCGCCGGACCGGGCGCGAAAGGTACCTGATGACCATTCAGCCACCGTAGGAGCGGGCTCCTGACCTCGCAGTTCGGCTTGGCCCGGGTGGATGTATCGGCCCTCGCCCGCTCGCATCGGTCGGCAGTGCGGCCGAGGCCCGACAGCCCACGGCTCCGGCTGGAGCGACGCGGGTGCCGAGTCCGGATCAGGTCGGGTGCCGAGGCCGGGTCAGGTGGTGAGGTCGAGGGCGGCGGACACGATGCTGTCGGCGTCGATCCCGTGGTGGCGGTACACGTCGGTGATCGAGCCGGACTGGCCGAACCCCGTGACGCCGAGCGCGCTCGTGGCGACCTTGTTGACCGTGGCCAGGAACGACAGGGTGTGCGGGTGCCCGTCGAGCACCGTGACCAGCGGCGTGGCACGGTCCGCGGGGAACACCTGGTCCAGGATCCAGGTGTCGGCGTGCTCGTGGCCCTGCCGGGCGCGCAGGACGCGGTACAGCAGGTCGGGGCTGGTCACGCAGATGACGTCGGCGGGCACGCTCTCCCTCTCCAGACGGTCGGCCGCGGCCAGCGCCTCCGTGACCACGGCCCCCATGGCCGCGATGGTCACCCGTGCGCCGGCGCGCCGCCGCAGCGGGTAGGCGCCGGCCACGGCCTGGCGGCGGCGACGCGCCCGCGCGGCCGGGTCGTCCGGGACGGCGGCCAGGGACTGGTCCACCGGGCGGGTGGACAGGCGCAGGTAGGACGAGTTGCCGTCCGCGCGGCCCAGCTGGGAGAGGCAGGCGAGCAGAGTCCATTCGGTGTCGATCGCGAAGGCCGGTTCGTACGTCACGCACCCTGGTTGTTGCAGGCCGATCGACGGGGTTTTGATCGATTGGTGGGCTCCGCCCTCGGCGGCGAGGGAGACTCCGGACGGGGTGCCCACGAGGATGGACTGTCCGCCCGCGTAGATGCCGTAGGACCAGGGTTCCAGCGCCCGCTCGACGAACGGGTCGTAGACGACTCCGATCGGCAGCAGGGGCTCACCCCACCGGCTCCACGTCGCGCCGAGTTCGGAGAGCAGGCCCACCAAATTGGTCTCGGCGATGCCCAGTTCGATGTGCTGGCCGGTCGGCTTCTCGTCCCAGTGCAGGATCGTCTCCGCGTCGTCGGCGAACCAGTCCTGGCGCTCGCGCGGTGACCAGACGCCCACCTTGTTCACCCAGCCCCCGAGGTTGGTCGTGGAGCTGACGTCCGGGCTGACGGTCACGATCCTGCGGGCCGCCTCGGGTGCCTGACGGGTCAGGTCGAGCAGGACGCGGCCCAGCGCCGCCTGAGTGGTGGCCGAGCCTTTCGGGGTGCGGCCGAAGTCCGTGGGCAGTTCGGGCGGCGTGGCCGGGCGGACAGCCGGGCGGTGCAGCAGTTCGGCCGTCTTCTCGCACAGCCTGTGCGCCTCGCCCGTAGGGGGGAAGGCACGCCACGGGTCGTCCGGGTCCGCGCCGATGCGGGCGGCAAGGTCGCGCATCTGCTGCTCGGTCAGCAGTGCCGAGTGGTTCTGCGGATGCCCCTTCGTCGCAAGGCGGTGGCCCTTGACGGTGTACGCGAAGATGACGGTCGGCCGTGTGTCGTCGATCGCGGTGAAGGCGGCGTCGAGGGCGTGGAGGTCGTGGCCGCCGAGGTTGGCCACGGCTTCGACGAGGGTGTCGTCGTCGACGTCGGCGATCAGTTCGGTGATGCGGGGTGCGCCGGGTCCGGTGCCGGGCAGCCGGCGGCGCAGGTCGGGGCCTTCGCAGCGCAGCAGTCGCTGGTATTCCGGGTTGGGCATCTCGTCGATGCGCCGCCGGAGTTCGTCCCCTCCCGGGCGGGCGAATATCTCTTCGAGCAGCCGCCCGTACTTCAGCGTCATGACCTGCCACCCGGCGGCGGCGAACATTCCCTGCAGCTTCGTGGCCGCGATGTCTGGGACGACCCGGTCCAGGGACTGCCGGTTCATGTCGACGACCCAGACGATCTCACCGAGGTCCGCCACCGAGGGATCAAGCACCGCTTCCCAGACCGCTCCCTCGTCCAGCTCGGCGTCGCCGAGCAGCGAGTACTGGCGTCCCGTGCCCGGATCACCTCCCACGGACGCGGTGTAGCGGCGGGCGAGAGCGCCCCAGACCGGAGCGGTGGCCCCGATGCCGACCGATCCGGTCGAGTAGTCCACCGGGTCCGGGTCCTTGGTCCTGCTCGGGTAGCTCTGCAGGCCGCCGAACTCCCGCAGCCGCGGCAGGTACGAGGCGTCGAGACGCCCGAGAAGGTAGTTGATCGAGTGGAGCACCGGTGAGGCGTGGGGCTTGACCGACACCCGGTCCTCGGGCCGCAGATGCCGGAACCACAGCGCTGTCATGAGCGACACCATGGACGCGGACGAGGCCTGATGGCCCCCGACCTTGAGGCCGGTCGGATTCGGGCGCACCCGATTGGCGTGGTGGACGATCGCCGATGAAAGCCACAGCACACGGTTCTCGATCTCGGCCAGGACTTCAAGGTCGGGGTCGACCGGCCGTGCGCCGGTGGTGGAGCTCTTCATCGTCAAACCTCTTCGGTGTGATTCCTGCATGTTCCTGGGGCCCTTCGAGCGGTTCATCTCGCGGGAAGCACACGGTCCGGGCGCTTCGCGGAGAGCGTGTCTCCCAGGGGCTTGTACGTAAGGGCGTCGCGGAGAGCGAGCATGGCGGCCACGACCACGCTGGCGTGGACACCGACGGTGGTCCACTCGCGTTCCGCGTCGCGGGAGACGACGAGGACACGGGTCAGCGCGGGGGCGCCGGAGGCGTTGTCGAGTACGCGGACGCTGTAGTCGGCGAGGGCGGTCTCCGTGACCCACGGCAGGCGTGGGGCGAGTGCCCGGCGCAGCGCCGCGTCGAGGGCCGCGACCGGACGGTCGCCCTCGGCCGTCGCGGTGACTTCCCCGGTATCGGCGGTTGCGAAAGGACCGTTATCCGCCTCGGGTTGTCGTTCCACTCGCAGTCGCACGCTCGCCTCGGAGACGACCCTGCCGTCCGTGTCGTGGCGCTCGACGACCTGATAGGTCAGGGGTGTGAAGACCGGGGGGAGCCGTCGCGGCGCGTTCTGGCCCGTGGGTGTGTTGCCCAGTTCGTCGTGCAGGAGCAGGGCGAGCGAGGCGTCGGCGGACTCGAAGGACCAGCCGTCCGCCTCCAACTGCTTGACGCGGGCCACGACGCGGGAGACGGCCTCCGTGTCCTGGACGTCGAAGCCGAGTTGGAGACACTTCAGCTCCAGGCTGGCCCGCCCGGCCATCTCCGTGACGAGGATGCGGGATTCGTTGCCGACGACATCCGGGTCGATGTGCTGGTAGAGCCCGGGATCGACCTTCATCGCGCTGGCGTGCAGACCCGCCTTGTGCGCGAAGGCCGCGGCCCCCACATAGGGCTGGTACCGGTCGGGACTGACGTGGGCGGTCGCGGCCAGGCTCCGGGCGGTCCCCGTGAGTTCGGCAAGGCGTGACCGCGGCAGCACCGGCATGTCCAGCTTGGTGGCGAGGTTGCCGATGACCGCGAACAGGTCCGCGTTGCCCGTGCGTTCGCCGTAGCCGTTGGCCGTGCACTGTACGTGGGTGGCACCGGCCTCGACGGCCGCGATCGTGTTGGCCACGGCACAGCCGGTGTCGTCCTGGCAGTGGATGCCGATCCGGAACCCGGTGCGCTCGATCACTTCGGCGACGATTTCGGCGAGGCGGCCGGGGAGCTGGCCTCCGTTGGTGTCGCAGAGTACGGAGACGTCGGCGCCTGCTGCCATGGCCGCCTCCAGGACCCGCAGTGCCGTATCGGGGTCGTCGGCGTACCCGTCGAAGAAGTGCTCGCCGTCGAGGAACACCCTGCGCCCCTCGGACACCAGGAAGCGGACGGTGTCCCGGACCATCGCGCAGTTCTCCGCCACGTCCGTACGCAGAGCACGCTCGATGTGCCGCCGGTCGGTCTTGGCGACCAGAGTGATCACGGGGGCGCCGGAGTCCAGCAGGGCACGCACCTGCGGATCCTGGTCCGCGCGCCGGCCCGCCTTGCGCGTGCTGCCGAAGGCCACTAACGCCGCGTGTCTCAGGTCGAGTTCGGTGGCCGCGCGCTGGAAGAAGGCGGTGTCCTTGGGCAGGGCCCCCGGCCAGCCCCCTTCGATGAATCCGACCCCGAGGGAGTCGAGGAGACGAGCCGAGGTGAGCTTGTCGGTGACGGAGTAGGAGATCCCCTCGCCCTGCGCGCCGTCACGCAGGGTGGTGTCGTACAGATGGAAGCTGTCGCCGAGCGGGGTCCCGGCCGGTGCGGTGCGCGTGTGAGCCACGGGCGTCCTTCCTGAGCGGTTGTCGAAGCAGAGCCAGGGCGTCAGAGGCCGACCGGGCGGGATTGCGGAAGCGCGTCGCCATGGGTACGGCCGGTGGTGGACGAGCCACGCGGCATCCGGGTCGACTCGGCGCCACCGGTCGGGCGGTGCGAGGTCCCGTCGAGAGTCGGCACGAGCGCGGCGATGGTGGGCCGCGCGACAGCAACTCCTGCAGCGAATGTGGCTGTTGTGTTCCGCGCATGGGGGTGTGGCGCGGGTCGGCCACGCGAAAAGGTCGGCACGACGCTGTGCCTACGCAGCGAGCGGCGAACGGCCTGCGATGTGCCGCGCCGCCGCTGGGGATGTCGGCCTGAAGAGGCGGCCGTGTGACGGAATGTCAGGTGAAGTGCGGCAAGGCGGACTCCCGCGACGTATCGGCGCCATCCTCGTGGGCTTCGTCGTGGACCCGCGGACGGCGATCTGACTTCCGGGGAGCCTGGAGCTCGCCCGGTCACAGTGGCGGGACCGTGCCGGAATCTCACCGGCTTCCCCGTGCCGCGGGTGTTGGCCCCTCATGTCTATCAGCCGCTCCTGCGCCCGTCACCCCCTATCGACCCCCACCCACCGTTCCTGGGGTGCGAGCGGCGCCGGGCTCGTGCACCGGGAACGCGGTGATCGCGGACGGTCCTGTTCGCCGCCGAACGGCACCCCGTAGGCTGCGTGGAGCAGCTGGTTCGCCCTGTCCGCCAGGCAGGCGCGTCGCAAGAGGGAACCCGGTGGGAATCCGGGACTGCCCCGCAGCGGTGAGCGGGAACGACCGCCGTCACGCGCACTGGGCCCGACCTCCGGGCCTGGGAAGCGACGGCCAGTAGGTGTCCTCCGTGAGGACGTGCCCGTGAGTCCGAAGACCTGCCAACTGCCCGCGTGCGGAGCACTTCGCGCGCGGACATCCCGGTGACCTCGTGGGCGGGTCGGCGTACACATCAGGCGGAGCACCGCGCCAGTGGCGCCAGTGCGTTCCGTCCGGTTTCGCCATCCCTTCGCGTCCGTGTCCCGGCCTCGACCAACTGCACTGACGTGACAAAGACACGAAGGGGGCCCTCGGTGCGGAACCATCCTCAGCAGATCGTCGTGGACGGCCAGCCCATGATCGCTGTGTCCGTGAAGGAGTTCGAGATTCTGCTCGCCACGCGGAGACAACTGGGCAGCCAGACCGCGAGAATGCGGCTGCTGCGCGACGCGGTCGTCGACATGACCGACTACCTGGACACGCTGGCCGAGACGCTCGACGCCGACCCCCTGCCCGAGTCGCAGGAGGCCCCGCCGCCTTCCGGCCCTCCGCACACCGACCTGGCGCTGCTCACCGAGATACGCCGACGCGCGCACCAGGTGCGCGCCATCACCGGAGCGGGGCGCACCGGACGCGGCAGGCACTCTCCGGTCTGACCTGGGCGCGACGCGCCCTCAGGCAGGGACGAAGACGTCCTCGTGGGCCCCGTCGAGGATGAACCCGTTGTCGAAGCGGACCCGCACGCTCACGCGGGGCGCCCGTTCCTGGAACGCGGTCCACGCGGGTTCCAGCGAGCCGATCTTCTCTTCGAGCTGCCTCCTGCTCTCCGTGGGCATCTCGCGCCCGAAGGCGTCGAGCAGCGACTTGAGCCGCTCGTACTCGCGCACGTCGGCGCTCTCGTCCTGGTGGCCGACCACCTGCTCGACGGTCCCGCCGGTGCCCGCCGCCAGGGACAGGAACCCGATCACGACCCCCGACACCTCGGCCGAATCGGTCAGCGGGGTGTCGGCTGCCAGCACCACCCGCTGGCCTGCCTTGAGAGTCATCTGCTCCTCATCTCCCCTGCGTCGGCTGCGTCCGCCACGTCCGCGCGGTGCAGGAACGCCTCGACGAGGCGGTCGGTGAAAGCCTGGTCGACGGGTTCCGCCGTCACCAGGACGCGGTGGTAGACCGGTCCCACGAGTTGGTCGATCTCCGCGGCCATGTCGAGTCCGGCGGCGAGCTGGCCGCGTTCCACCGCGCGTTCCAGCGGGAGCCGGTCGCGTCGGCGCTGTTCGTCGAGGTACCCGGACCGCAGGGCGGCGGCGAACGCGGGATCGTGCTGGGCGTGCCCGATGAGGGCCTTGAAGACGGCGCCCGCGTCGGACCGGGTGAGGAACAGGGCCAGTTGGCGCAGGTGGGCACGGAGGTCCGGGGCCAGGTCGCCGTGGTCCGGCGGGGTCAGGGCTTCGGCCGCGTCCTGGAGGAAGGCGTCCAGGAGGATGTCGGTCTTGGTCTTCCACCAGCGGTAGACGGTCTGCTTGGCGACGCCCGCCCGGGCGGCGATGCCCTCGATGGTGACGCCGGTGAAGCCCTTCTCGACCAAGAGGTCGTCCGCCGCCTCAAGCACTGCCTGCCGGGCCTGTTCGCTGCGGCCGTGCCTGTTGCCGTGGTGGCGTGCCGCCGGTTGTGGCCCGGCCGCCGCTGCGGCCGTACTTCCTCGTTCCATGTCTGCCTCCCGGGGCCAGACTAGGCCAGAATCTCTAGACGCTACGCAACGGTGCGTCTAGCCTAGGTCCATGACACCCACCAACACCCTCGAAGACCCCCGCGTCGCCTCCGCCCTCGACCGGATGTTCCGGCATGCCGAGCAGGACGAGGCGACCAGCAGGCGGATCCGGGCGGCGTGGCCCCAGGGTTCCGCGCCCCTCGGCCCGCAGGAGCAGGCCGACGCCAAGGCGGAGGTGTACATGCCGATTTCCGCCCAGGGCGGCCGCCTCCTCTACAACCTGATCCGGGCCGCCCGCCCCGCCACCGTCGTCGAGTTCGGCACGTCCTTCGGCATCTCCACGCTCCATCTCGCCGCCGCGGTGCGCGACAACGGGACGGGGCGGGTGATCAGTACGGAACTGAGCGCCGCCAAGGCCGCGGCCGCCCGCCGGACGTTCGTCGAGACGGGTCTCGATGACCTGATCACCGTCCTCGAAGGAGATGCCCGCGACACCCTCGCCGCGGTCTCCGGCTCCGCGGGCTTCGTCCTCCTCGACGGCTGGAAGGACCTGTGCCTGCCCGTCCTGCGAATCCTCGAACCACGCCTCGCGCCCGGCACCCTCGTCGTCGCCGACGACGTCGACCTGGAGGACCTCGCGCCCTACCTCGCCTACGTCCGTGACCCCCGCAACGGCTACCAGAGCGTCACGTTCCCCGTGGAAGACGGAATGGAGATCAGCTGCCGCCTCTAGACCAGCCCTAGGCGAAGGGGCCGAGCAGCCAGTTCCCAGGGGCCTTCGGGTCGGGGCTCAGGTAGAACTCGGTGATGGCGGCGCGGAATTCGGCGTGGCTGAGTGAGCCGTCCCCGTCGCGGTCGAGCCTGCGGAAGGCCGGCTCGGAGTGCTCCGGGGGAATTCCCAGGGCGTCGTACATGCGGACGTACTCCTGCAGGCTCAGTACGCCGTCCTTGTCGGCGGCCAGGGCCCGCATCAGGGCGTCGACGATGGCCAGTACGGCTGCCTCGAAGTGCTGGGGGTGCGTGACGTTGGCCTCCATGACGGTGATGAACTCCTGCCTGGAGATCTGACCGTTTCCGTCGGCGTCGCCGTGGGTGAGGAGCAACTGCCACCACGTCTCGAAGGCGTTGCGCATCGCCGTGGCGTTCTCCTTGTCGTCCTCGCGGGCGAGACCGGCGAACATCTCGGCCATGTTCTGCAGGTCGTCGTGGGTGAGCCGGCCGTCCCCGTTCTGGTCGAACCAGCGGAAGAGGGTGCTGAACTTCTGGGCCTTCACGTCCTCGGTCATGCGCGTTCCCCTTCTGTCCGTGTCGTCGCTGTCGGAGCGGATGGCGGCGCCGCTCTGGAGACGTTAGGAGCGGGGGAGCGGGAGGGACAGGGCAGTTGAGGCCGTTCCTGTGCCGTTGCCAGTACAAAGCCCCTTCCCGGCGGCGGGGGGGGCCGCTGGGAAGGGGCTCTTCAGAGGGGAGTCAGCCGCTTCTCATGTGCTGGTGGCGACGCTCGGCCCGGTCACTACGTGCTTGAGGGCGGTCAGGACGTACTCCCGGCTCGGCGGCGGACTTCGGCCGGGTGCGCGATGCGGAAATGGCTCGTCCCGTCCAGCTCGTCCCGTCTAGACGGAGAGCGGCACGGAGTGGATCTCGGTCGGCGGGTGGCCGGCTCGTTCGTGGATACGTTTCACGGCATCCGCCGAGGGGGCTTCGGACAGGCAGTACACGACTCCCGCGTCGGGGTCGGCCCACGCCCGCTCGAAGTGCACTCCTTCATCGGCCTCGATCGCCAGATCTGCCCGGTGTGCCGCCGAGAGCTGCTCGGCCGTGATGCCCTTCATGTCGTGGTGGACATCCATGAATGTGGTCATCGCCCGCCACCTCCGGTCGTTCTGTGGGACACCTGGGCGCGGACCCGTTGGGCGCGTCTTCTGCCTGGCGGCCACGCCCCTACTCCCTCAATCGTCCGCCCGCCACCTCGCCGGTGCAACCAGGGGCTGCCGTCGCCGGGCGAGGCCCGGAGCCGGATGTGTGGTCGGAGGGAAGCGCCCCGTGTCGGTAGACGAAAGTCGAGGCCGACCGGCGGGGATCACCGCCGGTCGCGGCGTGCGCGCGCGTCGGAAGGTCGTAACGCGTCGCCTCCGGCATGGCCGGCTCGCGCAGCGGGCGCAGCAGGAGCCAGCCGACGGCGGGCAGGGCGATCAGCGGAGCGAGGGCGAGCTGGAGGGAGGTGGTGTCGGCGAGGGCGCCGATGAGGGGGCTGGCGACGCCGCCGACGCTGACGGTCAGGCCGAGCGTGACGCCGCTGGCCGTGCCCACGCGCCGGGGCAGATAGTCCTGGCCGAGCGTGACGTGCAGGGAGAAGGGGACGTACAGAGTCGCGGAAGTGAGCGCGACGAAGAGGTAGAGCACTGGGCCCGGGACGAGTACGACCCCCGCGACCGCGAGGACACTCAGCGCGTACGACCACCGGACCACCGTGACGCGGCTGTGGCGGGTGGCGAGCCTGCCCCCGGCCACCGTGCCCACCGCCCCGCCGAGGTAGAGCACGAACAGCGCCGCCGTACCGGAGAACTCCCCTCCACGGGTGCGCTCGCGCACGTACAGCGCGATGAACGCGCTCAGCCCGACGAAGACGATCGATCGGCACACGATGGCACCGGAGAGCCGCAGGAAGGACGGCCAGTCGTCGCGGCCGACGGCGTCGCGGCCGCGTGTCCCCGCGTTCGAGGACCCCGGAGTCCGCAGCGCCCGCACGGCCGCCGCGCACAGCACCGCGCCCGCGACGGCGGGCACCATCAGCAGCGGGGTCGCGCCCAGGCCGCCGGTGGCGACGACGGCGGCGACCAGCAGGGGCGCGGTCGCGAAGCCGATGTTGCCGCCCAGCGAGAACCACCCCATCGCGGTGTGGCTGCCACGGCTGGCGACGCGCGCCACGCGGGCGGCCTCGGGGTGGTACGCGGCGACGCCGATCCCGGACACGGCGACGACCGCCAGGGTCAGGGCGTAGGAACCGCCGACGCCGCTGAGCGCGACACCGGCACCGCCCACCAGCGCGCTCACCGGCAGCAGCCACGGCATCGCCCACTTGTCGGTGAGCGCCCCGAACAGCGGCTGCACCACGGACGAAAGGAGGGAGGCGGCGAGGACGATGCCGGACGCCGCCGCGTAGGAGTAGGCGCGCTCGGCCACGAAGAACGGTACGAGCGCGGCCACCGATCCCTGGTAGACGTCCACGCAGGCGTGGCCGAAGGACATCAGGGCGAGGGGTCTGTTGCGGGTCTCTTCTCTGGGCACGTGTCGATCGTCGCGACGGCACCCGGTGTCGGGCTTCCGATAAAGTGCCAGCTTGTAGCGATTGCCCGCCAAGTGGGGCACCCGCCGTATGCGACCCGTGCCGGAGGTGGTCCGTCCCATGGCCCGTCCCATGCAGGAAACCGTCCACCCCGCGCCGGAACCCGTCCGCCACACCCCCAAAGCCCCCACCCACGTCCGCACCCTCGCCGCCGGTGAGCGCATCGACGCCCACCGGCACGACGACCACCAGATCGTGCTGCCCGGGTCCGGCGTCGTCGCCGTCACCACCGAGGCCGGTACGTGGTTCGCGCCCGGCACCCGCGCCATCTGGGTGCCCGCGGGCACCGTCCACGCCCACCGCGCCCACGGCCATCTGAACGCGCACTTCGTCGGCCTGCCCCCGGACGAGAACCCGCTCGGCCTGGACGCCCCCACCGTCCTGTCGGTCAGCCCGCTGCTGCGCGAGCTGATCGTCGAGTACACCCGCGCACCCGCCGACACCGGCCCCCAACGACGCCGACTGCGCGCGGTCCTCCTCGACCAGCTCCGTACGTCGCCCCAACAGCCGATGCAACTGCCCACCCCCGCGGATCCCCGCCTGGCAGCCGTCTGCGCCCTCGTCCACGACCATCCCGAAGACCCGCGCACCCTCGCCGCCCTGGGCGCCGCGACCGGCGTCGGCGAACGCACCCTCAGCCGCCTCTTCCGCGCCGAACTGGGCATGACCTTCCCGCAGTGGCGCACCCAGTCGCGCCTCTACCACGCGCTGCGGATGCTCGCGGACGGCACGCCCGTCACCACCGTCGCGCACCGCTGCGGCTGGTCGTCGACGAGCGCGTTCATCGACGTCTTCCGCCGCTCCTTCGGCCATACGCCCGGCACCCACAGCCGACGCCCCTGACCGCGCGCCGCCGCGGGTGCTTAGGATGCCGTCATGGCTGATCCGGACCCCTCGACCCGTCCCTCCGCGCGGGATCCGGAGCTGGGCTTCCCGCCGCCCGGCCAGGTGCTGCACCGGCTGCGTACGCAGCGCGGCATGTCGCTGCGTCAGGTCGCCGCGGAGTGCGGGCTCTCGGTGTCGTTCCTGGCCTCCCTGGAGCGCGGCGAGACCGACATCGCGCTGGAGCGGCTCGGCCGGCTCGCGAAGGTCTTCGACCACGACGTCGGCTCGTTCCTCGGCTTCTCCCGCGGCCGGGCCACCCCCTCGGTCTTCCCGAGGGAGGAGCAGGAGACACTGAACCGGGCCCCCGGCGTCGTCTACCGCGTACTGCGCTCGCCGGAGCTCGGATACCAGGTCGTCACGGGCGACTTCCAGCCCGGCTGCGGCCTCACCGAGGACCTCCAGCACGAGGGCACCGACCTCGTCACGGTCACCCGGGGCACCCTCGTCGCCCGCTACAACGGCGTGGACCACGAACTGCGCGCCGGGGACTGCATCCAGTGGTCGGCCGGACATCCGCACACGTTCCGCAACGACGGCGAGGAACCGGCCCAGATGGTCGTCGTGCTGTTCTCCAGCCTCTACTGAGGCCTCCCGGCCCGCGCTCAACTGCCCCACGGACACGCGTCCGTGGGGCTTTGTGCTGTCTGGGCCGACTGTCTGAGTCGAGGGGCAGAGACCTCTCGCGCTGAACAGTATTCTGTACTAGCGTGCAATTTACCGCACACGGCGATGTGTGCGGTCGACGACAGGATTCTTGGGAGGGCTCATGGCTGCGGAGAGCACCGGCACAACAGGGTGCGCGGACATCACGGACGTCGCGGAACTGGTCAGGATCTGGGCGGCGGGCTGGGCCGTGTCACGCCGGACGCCCTGTCCGGCGGAGCTGCCCTGGGGCGTGTACGTGGAGGTGGGCAAGCCCGGCCAGACAGGGCGCCACGTGCTGCCCGAGCCGAGCGCGGCCGTGGTGCGCGCTGCGGCCGCATCGGTCACGGCGCCGTACACCTGGCTCAAGGTCCCCGTGGAGCCGCTCGACGCCGAACCGTGGCTCCCGGAGGGCTGGGTGGTCGACAAGGAAGAGTGCGGCTACCTGATGGCCGTCGGGCTCCGGCCCGCGGAGCCGGTGGCGCCCGACGGCTACACCGCGTCGGTCGAGACGGACGACGGCGTCACCTTCGTGCGGGTGCACGACGGTGCGGGACAGCTCGCGGCCCAGGGCCAGATGGCCGTCCTCGGACACGCGACCGTCGTGGACCGCGTCGTGACACAGGAGGCCCACCGCCGCCGCGGCCTTGGCGGCTTCGTCATGCGTACGCTCACCGACGAGGCCCTGGCCCGCGGGGCGGCGATCGGCGTCCTGGGCGCGACCCCCGACGGGCGCGCGCTGTACGAGACGCTGGGCTGGCACCTGAGCGCGCCGCTGGCGGCGTGCGTCTACCGGCCCTGAGCACCGGCCCTGAGCGCGAACGCGGGCGTACCCGCGCCGCGCGGGCGTCGGCTAGGCGGGGAGGTTCGCCTCGATGGCGGCGACGACCTCGGGGGAGTCGGGCTCGGTCTGCGGGGAGAAGCGGCCGGCGACCTCGCCGTCGGCGGAGATCACGAACTTCTCGAAGTTCCAGCGGATGTCACCGCTGTGGCCCTCGGCGTCCGCCGTCTTCACGAGCCGCTCGTACAGCGCGTGCCGCCCGTCGCCGTTCACGTCGACCTTCTCCGTCATCGGGAAGGTCACGCCGTACGTCGCCGAGCAGAACTCGGCGATCTCCTCGGACGTGCCGGGCTCCTGGCCCATGAACTGGTTGCAGGGCACGCCGAGCACGGTGAAGCCGCGGGCGGCGTACGTCTCCTGGAGCCGCTCCAGGCCCGCGTACTGCGGGGTGAGCCCGCACTTGGAGGCGACGTTGACGATCAGGACGGCCTTGCCCCGGTACTGGGAGAGGTCGGCGGAGCCGCCCTGGAGGCTGCCGATTTCTACTGCGTCGTAAACAGACATGGGGCCGAGCGTACGCTCAGCCGGTGACCGCGGGGGCCGGGGGCTCGTCGCGGTGGAGCCTGCCGTACGCGATGAGCTCGACGGTCACGGCGACGGCCACCGCCTGCACGGCCATCAGGGCGATGAGGACGAAGAGCTGGACGGCGCCCGCCTGCACCGGCGAGGCGCCGCCGAGCAGCATGCCGACGAACGCGCCGGGCAGCGTGACCAGGCCGACCGTGCGGGTCTGGTCGAGGCCGGGCAGGAGCGCGTCGGACGCGGCGGGGCGGGTCACCTCAAGGCGGGCGTCGCGCTCCGGCAGGCCGAGGGCGAGGCCCGCCTCGAACTCGCCCGTGCGGGTGCGCAGTTCGTCCAGGGCGCGGCGGCCGCCCAGGACCGTCGCCGTGAGCGCGCCGCCGATGAGGATGCCGGTCACGGGGATCATCGCGATGCCGTGGATGGGGACCAGGCCCGCCAGGGTGAGGGCGGCGACGACCGGCACGACGGGCGCCGCGATCGGCACCGCCGCCCACCACCAGGTGCCGTTCGGCGTGATCCGCCGCCCCGCGGTGCGGGTGGCCACGGCGAACATCAGCAGCAGGAAGGCGAACAGAGCCGCCGTGTGATCGACCACCCAGCCGATCAGCAGGGACACCGCGGCCAGTTGGGCCGTGGCCCGCACCCCGGCCACGACGATCTCCCGCGCCCGGCCCCGCGACCCGTCGGGCGAGAGTCGGAACACGGCCGCCGTCGTCGCCGCGACGAGCAGCAGTACGAGCAGGACGACGGCCAGCGTCACATTGACGGGCAGCAGTGTCTGAGCAGCGATTTCGCGCACGTCCTCACCATAGGCACGGCGGGCCGTAGGCTCCTCGTACCGGCGTGTTCGCCCCCCTCGGGCGGCGGCGCCGGACGGGACGTACGCAGGTGAGAGACGTACGCAGGCGAGAGAAGGGCGAGAGTCATGGCGCAGCAGGTGCGGGGCGTGATCGCACGCGCGAAGGGCGAACCGGTGCGGATCGAGACGATCACCGTGCCGGACCCGGGGCCGGGCGAAGCCGTGGTGAAGGTCCAGGCGTGCGGGGTCTGTCACACCGACCTGCACTATCGTGAAGGCGGCATCAACGACGACTTCCCGTTCCTGCTCGGGCACGAGGCGGCGGGCGTCGTGGAGTCGGTGGGCGAGGGCGTCACCGAGGTCGCCCCCGGCGACTTCGTGATCCTCAACTGGCGTGCCGTGTGCGGCCAGTGCCGCGCCTGCAAGCGCGGCCGCCCGCAGTACTGCTTCGCCACGCACAACGCGAAGCAGAAGATGACCCTGGCCGACGGCACCGAACTCGCGCCCGCGCTCGGCATCGGCGCCTTCGCGGAGAAGACGCTGGTCGCGGCGGGACAGTGCACCAAGGTCGACCCGGCGGCCTCCCCGGCCGCGGCCGGTCTGCTCGGCTGCGGGGTGATGGCCGGACTTGGCGCCGCCATCAACACCGGCGGCGTGGGGCGCGGCGACTCGGTGGCCGTCATCGGCTGCGGCGGCGTCGGCAACGCGGCCGTCGTGGGCGCCCGCCTGGCCGGAGCTGCGAAGATCATCGCGGTGGACATCGACGACAGCAAGCTGGAGACCGCGCGCGGGCTCGGCGCCACGGACACCGTCAACTCGCGTTCCGGTGACCCGGTGGAGGCGATCCGAGAGCTGACGGGCGGCTTCGGCGCCGACGTCGTCATCGAGGCGGTCGGCCGCCCCGAGACGTACGAACAGGCCTTCTACGCCCGCGACTTGGCGGGCACCGTCGTCCTGGTCGGTGTGCCCACGCCGGAGATGCGGATCGACCTGCCGCTGCTCGACGTCTTCGGGCGCGGCGGCGCGCTCAAGTCGAGTTGGTACGGGGACTGCCTGCCGTCGCGGGACTTCCCGATGCTCATCGACCTCTACCGGCAGGGGCGGCTCGACCTCGACGCGTTCGTCACCGAGACGATCGCGCTCGACGAGGTCGAGAAGGCCTTCGAGCGGATGCACCACGGTGACGTGCTTCGCTCGGTGGTGGTCTTCTGATGGCCGCCTCCGAAGGCGCCGCGGCGCCGGGCGGCGCGCGCGTCGACCATCTCGTCACCTCCGGCACGTTCTCGCTCGACGGCGGCACCTGGGACGTCGACAACAACGTCTGGATCGTCGGCGACGACCACGAGGCCGTCGTCATCGACGCCGCCCACGACGCGGAGGCCATCGCGGCCGCCCTGGGCGAGCGGCGTCTGGTCGCGATCGTGTGCACGCACGCCCACGACGACCACGTCGACGCCGCGCCCGCACTCGCCGACCGCACCGGCGCGCCCATCCTGCTGCACCCGGCCGACCTGGAGCTGTGGAAGCTCACCCACCCGGACCGCGCGCCGGACGGCGAGCTGGCCGACGGCCAGGAACTGACCGTCGCCGGAACGGTGTTGCGGGTCCTGCACACGCCGGGGCACTGCCGCGGCGCGGTCAGTCTGCACGCGCCCGCGCTCGGCACCGTCTTCACCGGCGACACCCTCTTCGCGGGCGGACCCGGCGCGACGGGCCGCTCCTTCAGCGACTTCCCGACGATCGTGGACTCCATCCGCGACCGGCTCCTGACGCTGCCGACCGAGACGGTGGTCCGCACCGGCCACGGCGACAGCACGTCGATCGGCGCGGAGGCGCCGCATCTGGAGGAGTGGATCGCGCGCGGCCACTGACGGGTTGAGGGCGGAGATCGCCCCGTTGCCGCCCGGGGTCGAACGCCGGCCCCGGCAGGGTCTTCACCTTGCCGGGGTCAGGGAAGGCATCTGAGCGCGTATCCAGAAGTTCTGCGCGCCAATGTAAGGCGGTCTGCTGGCCTCGGAAGACCCGGAGAGATTGGGGGCTTCCACAGCCCTACCGCACATCAGAGGACGCAAGCTTCACGAAGTGCTCCACGGCGTCTCGGGCCTGCGCGCCAAGTGCATCCAGTTCTGTCTCGCCGGATGCTTTGTGCACCCTGGCTGTCAGATGGTGGGCGTGTCGTGCGGCGTCGATCATCGTTTGGCTGCTTGCTACGAGCTGGACCCGGAACAGCGCATGGAGGGCGCGCGAGCGAAGGCGGTATGCCTCGATGCGAGCTTCGAAACAGGCAGGGCTGTCCGGGGCCTCGAGTGCGCGGTACCAGCGGTCGTGTTGGCCTCGTCTGAACTCAGTCTCTGCCCCGGCGAAATCGCTGTACACGGTCATGCGCTCCAAGCGGAGTTGCTGCTGAGCCGCGAACACCTGGTCACGGGCGGCTGCTCTGCGTTGAAACAGGTGTGTCATGGCAGCGCCAAGCAGGGTCCCCAGGACTGCTATCAAGGTCGCGAGAACACTGTCCACGGGGGTAGAACACCACAAGGTCGTCCGCGCGCACAGATGGTTGGCGAGCGCGCCAACCTCTGAACGCGGGGTGTTGACACAGCCCTCGCCGAGGGTTCGATCGAGGTGTCAGCATCGCCCGACTGCCCGGCGAGGTCGTGGTCAGTGTGCGCCCACCAACCGTGTTCGCCAACGCCTCTGGCTCGGAACTGGCCCTGTTGCGTGGGAAGTTGCGCGGTCCATGGCGTGTGGCTGTACGGGCACAGATGGTCCTGCTGTCCCTGCAAGGCTTGTCACCAACGCAGATCTCCGTGCTGTTGGAGTGTGACCCGGCCACGGTGCGTCGGTGGATCGGCCGCTTTGACACCGCCGGTGTGGCCGGCCTGGCTGATCGGCCCCGCAGCGGACGGCCGAGACTGGGCGGAGGCCGGCTGACCGCACGGATCATCGCGCTCCTTGAGCGGCTGTGGCCGTGGACCGTCTGCAAGCTGCACCGATACCTGGGGCGGCCGCGGATGTCTCGCCGCACGTTGTATCGGCGCCTGCGGCAGGTGGCCGTCTGGCGGCGGCCGAAGCTGATCGCCCGCGGGGATCCGGCCCGGGACGGGGTCACGACGGCCATCCGCCGTCGCATGACACTGCTGCCCGCGGGTGCGAAGGTCCCGACAGCAGACGAAACGCACGTGCACCTGCTGCCGCATGTCCGGGCCCGCTGGACGCTGCCCGGCCGCCGCCCTGAGATACCAAGACGGCAGGTCCACACGTTCTTCCGCGGCCACTCACCCGATCAAAACCTTGCCACCGCAGCCCCCTGGACGAGCCCCTGGTTCCCAGCCCATTACCGACAGGACTTCTGGACAGCCGCTGAGAACGCGTCGCGCAGGGTCTCCAGGAGGCGGGCGATGTTCGACCGGGGCAAGCTCCGGCCGGTGATCGGCGCCGTGCTGCCGCTGGCCGACATCGCACAGGCGCACACCCTGTTGGAAGGCGGCTCCGCCGGCGAGGGCCGCGGACGCCCACGCGGCAAGATCGCCGTCGCCGTGCAGCTAGCATGTAGCAGGTGAATGCCAATACTGACCATTACATGTTGCGGGCGGAGACGCCCTCGGTGGACACCTATCTCCGGCTGCGGGTCGAGTCCGGCTTGAGCGCGAGGACGGTGGAGGCGGCCCGTGTTGGGCTGCCCAACACCTGGCACGCGGTGACTGTCCGCGCCGGCAACTCCGACGGTTCCGAGGGCGAGGCGGTCGCCATGGGGCGGGTCGTGGGCGACGGCGGCTGCGTCTTCCAGATCGTCGACATCTGCGTCCTGCCCGCCCACCAGGGCCAAGGCCTGGGCAAGCGGATCATGGCGGCGCTGGTGGGCGAGCTGGAGCGCCGGGCGCCACAGGGGGCGTACGTCTCACTCATCGCGGACGGCGACGCCCGCTTCCTGTACGAGAAGTTCGGGTTCCGCCCGACCGCTCCCGAATCGATCGGGATGCATCGCCGGACCTGACGCGACTCGCGGGTCACGCGTGCTGGCAGCGTCACGCGATCTCCGATAAGTTAGGCAAGGCTTACCTAATGGAGGTTGAAGGATGGGTGTCCGACACGTCAGCACGACCATGCCCACCGCGGCGGCGCGCGCTCGCTCCGTGCTCGCCACCGCCTGGTCCTGCGCGGTGACCACGGAGATCGGCAGAGACGACCTCGTCGGTGCCCACACCGTCAGCGAGCGCGGCACGGTGCTCCTGCACCCGCCGGAGGACAGCGCGCTCGCCGCCGCGCTGATCTGCGCGCCGCGCGGCGAACCCTCGACGCTCGTCGAGTTCGCCGACGTCGCCCCGGTGCCGGTCAGGGACCGGGTCCGGTCCCGGCTCTGGCTCTCCGGAACCCTCACGGCCACCCGCGACCACCTCGTCTTCGAGCCGGCCTGCGCCGTGCTGCACGACGGGAACGGCCGCACCGGCATCGACCTCGAGGAGTTCGCGCTCACCGACCCGGACCCCCTGGCACTCGCCGAAGGCCGGCTGCTCACCCACCTCTTCGACGCCCACCCCGAGGCCGTCGAACAGCTCACCCGGCTCGTCGCCGCGGACAGCCTGTCCGGCGTCGTCGCCGTCAAACCGCTGGCCATCGACCGGCACGGCCTGACGCTGCGCCTGGAACGGGTCAGCAGCCAGGCCGACGTACGGCTGCCGTTCTACGAACCCGTCGACGACCTGGGCCAGGTCACCGAGCGCATGCACGCCCTGCTCACCAAGGCGCGGCTGCTGCGCCGGCCCGTGCTGCGGCCGGCTCCGCCGGAGTCCTGAAGGCACGTGGTGCGGCGGGGTTCTTGACGTACATGTCCCGGCCTTCGCGGAGTACGGGGGCCGGTGCCCGGCGTCCGCAACCCGCAGGGATGATGGGGTACATGAGTTCTGCCACCGCATCATCGAGTCAGTCGACGCCCGCCGGATCCGCTCCCGTGGAGCCGGTCGAGGCCCTGGTCATCGTCGACACCCAGTCCGGCTTCGTCGTCGGTGACGAAGCCGTGCCCGACGCGGAGCGCCTGCTGCCGCGTGTGGAGCAGCTCCTCGCCAAGGCGCGGGCGGCCGGCTCGCTCGTCATCCAGTTGCAGAACGACGGCCCGGAAGGCGCCCTCGACGAACGGGGCACGCCCACCTGGGAGACGCACTTCCCGGTGGACGCCGAGCGCGGCGAGCTGGTGTTCCACAAGACCGTCGACGACGGCTTCGAGGAGACCGAACTGGAGGACGTGCTGCGGGCGGAGGGCATCGGCTCGCTCGCCCTCTGCGGGGTCATGTCCGAGATGTGCGTGAGCGCGACGGCGCGCACCGCCCTGGACCTCGGCTTCCGGGTCGTCATCGCGCACGACGCGCACGCGACGTACGACATTCCGGCGGCGGCGGGCATCAGCGACGCCATTCCGGCGGCGACCGTGTCGCGCGTCGCGGAGTGGGCGCTCGGCGACGAGGTCGAGATCGTGCCGAGCGTGGACGACGTCGGCTTCGTGGCGCTGTAGCAGTCGCTGCTGCCCGTGGTTCGGGTGGTGGACCTCCGGCGCCGGGGCGGGCCCGGGTACTGCCGTGAAGCGGGCCGTCCGGCGATGGTCCTGTTCACCCGGATGGCGATTCCGGGAGGAGGTTCCGTCTGCGCCGTGCGTCCCTTGGAGTAGTGACCGCAAACACAGCTCGGAGGAACGTGATGGGTATCGGCGACTTCTTGGAGAATGCCGCAAATAAGGCAAAGGATGCCGCGGGTGACCCGGGTGACCCGGCTGACAAGGCGCAGCGTGCTCAGGAGAAGGCTGCTCAGAAGGCTCAGCAGCATGGCGAGGACGCCGCCCAAGATGCAAAGGACGGCGCCGTTGTGGACGACGATTTCTGAAGCACGGATCTGGGGTCGGGGACGCTCGGGCAAGGCCCGGTTTGCCAGCGCTCTGACCTCTCACCGACATTCATCGGTTTCCCGGCCGACGGGTGATGCCGGAATCCAGCACCCGGCGGCAAGCCGGAGTCCGCCTGCCGTACCGCACGGTGAGTCCGTCGACTTGCTCGGCGAAGGTACGGCGCGGACAAGCGGAGTTCTCGCAGTACAACCGCCGGACGGACAGATCGATCCGTACCGCCTGATCACCCACGGGGCCATCGGCCAGATGCCGTTCGTAGGTGCTGTGTATCCGCTCGGACGGCATCGCGCAGTCGGGACAACTCACGACGACGTCCCGGGTTCTGGCCACCACGTGAACCGCGGCGTCCTCGGGGAAGACGGCGTCCACCAGCACGGTGCCGAGGTACGGGAACAGCACGCTGACGAGCTCGTCACACCACACCACGGTCCCAGGTGACGCTACGTCACCGTCCCCGAATCCCGGTGATCGCCCTCACGGAATGTGTGCCTGATCCCGGCACTCGCTGCCAGGCGCCTATTCCCGCCCTGCCCGGAAGGCGAAGTACCGGTCGCACAGCTCCCGGCTGTCGGAAGTGAAGCGCCACTCCCGCAGTGACCGTCGAAGCTCCGACTCAGTCAACCAGCCATACCAAGCAACCTCGCGAGGAGCCGGATTCACACTGGCCCGCACCACGACCTCGTGTACGCCGAGCCAGTGCGGGCTGAGTCCGCCTCGGCTCAAGAACTTGAACAGGAAGCGCGCCGGCGCCCGGACTCCCATCTCCTCACCCAACTCTCGGGAGGCTGCCTGCTCGTAGGGTTCACCGACTCCCACGGCTCCGCCAACAGCGGCTTCGAATTGCCCTGGAAACCGGGACATATGCTCGGCCCGCTGATGAACGAGGAATCGACCCTGCTCGTCCCGGCACACGGTCGTGGCGATGCGGTGCAGCCAGCCCCTCTGGACAGCCTCCCTGCGGGAGACCACCCCCTGCACGCGGTCCCGTTCGTCTACACGCTCCACCAGCTCATCCACGACGCACACGATCGCAGAGACCACTGACAACTTGCCGGAACCATGGGGTCGGCGTCAGCCGTTGTCGCCCCCGCCGGTCTCCTCGGGCCGAGGCCGCGCGGCCAGCACACCCGCCACCTCGTACAAGTAACGATTGACGGGCGTAGGCACCCCCGCGAGCTCGCCCAGGCGCACCACCGAACCGTTCCACGCGTCCAGCTCCGAGGGGCGGCCCGCGAGGATGTCGCGCTGGAGGGACGAGGTGCCCGCGGCGGGCTGCTGGTCGATGAAGTCGAGCGTGCGCGCCACGATGTCGTCCGGCAGCGGTACGTTCCTGGCCCGCGCCACCCGCTCGATCTCGGTCATCCCCTCGACCAGCAACTGCCGCGTCCCCGGCCGCGAGCGCAGCACCCCGAACGGCGCGTCCGTCACCGTACCGAGCCCGCCGAAGGGCACCACGAACAGGAACTTGGCCCACAGCTCGGCCCAAATGTCGTCGGGCACCGTGGCGTTCACGCCCGCGGCGGTGAGCGCGGCGCGGAGCCGTTCCACGCGGGGCGTGGCGCGGTTGTCCCACTCGGTGAAGGCCAGGGCTCCCGGCCCGCCGACGTGCCGCACCCGCCCAGGGCCGTCCAAATGGGCGATGATCTTCGCGGTGCCGGGCAGTACCGCGTCGCGGCCGACCTCCTGGGCCACCTGCTCCGGCGCCTCGACGCCGTTCTGCAGCGTGACCACCGCCGTGCCGGAGCCGATCAGCGGCTTCAACGCGGCGATGGCGGGCGGCAGCTGCGAGGTCTTGACGCACAGCAGGACGACGTCGACCTCCCCGATGTCGTGCGTGTCGTCGCTCGCGCGCGCGGGCGCGACGGTGAAGTCGCCCGCCGGGCTGTCCACGGTCAGGCCGTCGCGCCGCAGCGCCGCCAGATGGGCGCCCCGCGCGACGAACCCGACATCGTGCCCGGCCTCCGCGAGCCGCCCCCCGAAGTACCCGCCGACGCCACCGGCACCGATCACCGCGACCTTCAACGCCCCACCCGTGTCCCGCACACCATCCGTCACGAAGAACCTCCCCTTGGCTCCCACTCGCCCCGGGCGAGCCCGCCGCGCGTCCACCGCCCGGTCGCCTCACCCTAATCCGGCCCCGCCGGGAGGGTTCCGCGAGGTCGAACCCACCACAGATCACGGGATCTGCGGGGCGCTTCAGTCCCCAGGGATGACACCCGTGGTGACGACGAGCGTGCTGGCGACGACCGCCGCTGTGGTGCGTGCGGACGCAGCTGGACTAGTTCGGCTGCAACGACTGACCCACGCGCGGGGCGTCACTGTCCGGGGGGCGTCCGGCGGATGCCGGACAGTCGTTTTCGGTCTCCGTGTGCGGACGGTCCGGCGGTTGTGGCTCCCGCTGCGGCTGAGGGCCGGGGAGGGTGAGGCGGAAGTGGGTGCCGTGGTCGCTGTCGGTGATGGTGAGACTGCCGTGGTGGAGGGTGGCGATGTGCTGGGCTATGGCCAGGCCCAGGCCGGCTCCGCCGGTGTGGTGGCTGCGCGCTTCGTCGAGCCGGGTGAAGTAGCCGAAGACGCGGGTGCGGTCTTCGGCCGGGATGCCGGGTCCGTCGTCTCCGACGTCGAGCGTGACCGTTCCCGCGCCGGCGTCGCGGGTGAGGCACACCGTGATGCGCTGGGCGGCGTAACGCTCGGCGTTGTCGAGGAGGTTGCCCAGTACCCGGCCCAGCAGTGAACAGTGGCCCCGGACCGGCACAGGATCCTGGCCGGCGGAGACCGTCAGGGCGAGATGCGCGGGCAGGGTTCGCCGCGCGCATTCCTCACGCACCAGATCGGCCAGATCCAGTTGCTTGCCGGAGTCGAACAGCGTCGCTTGCGCGTCGAGACGCGCGAGCATGAGCAGGTCGTCCGTGAGCTGCTGCAGACGTACCGCGTCCCCCAGTGCTCGTTCGACCACCTGGGGCCAGTCGGCGTTCTGCGGCTGAGCGAGAGCGATCTCCAACTCGGCACGCAGCGCCGCCAGGGGGGTTCGCAGTTCGTGGGAGGCGTTCGCCGTGAAGCGCCTCTGCTGTTCCACCGAACTCTGCAACCGGTCGAGTGTGTCGTTCATGGTCACCGCCAGTCGGCTGATCTCGTTGTTCCGCGGCGGTACGGGGACGCGCTGATCGAGGTGGTGCGTGCTCAGCTCCGTGAACTGCCGCCGGATGGCCTCCATGGGCCGCAGGGTGCGTCCGGCGATGAACCAGGCAACCGCCGCGGTGAGCAGGACCAGTCCCGCCGCGGTGCCGACGATCCGCTGGGCCATGGCATCCAGCGCGGCCTGTTCCTTCTTGAGGTCGTATTCGGTGATGAGCCGGTGGGACGAGGGTGTCGGATACTCCGGGTAGACGATGCGCAGGGTTCTGGGAGCGCCGTCCCCGTCGATGAGGTCGGGCCACAACCAGAGAGACAGCGCGCCCGAGTCCGGGCCGCCGGGAGTGACCGTGGCGGTGAGCCCGCCCGTCCGAAGGACCTTCGGCTTGCCGGAGACGCAGTACTGCCGTGCCCCCGGGGGCAGCTCGGCTGCGTTCGACTTGACGCCGCGGGCGAAGGTGTTCGTGACGTTCGCCCTGAGAACCGTCGTCTCCATGGCGTTCTCCAGGAGCGAGCGGCGCCAGAAGTCCGTGGCGAGGAAGGAGCCGGCAGCCAGCGGGAGAGTCACCAGCAGGGCGGACAGCAGCGCTGCCTTGGCCCGCATGCTGAGCGTCGGCAGCAACCGGATCCGTCCAAGTCGCCTCATGGCGAGGCTGGTTCGTCTTCGAGACGGTAGCCGGCGCCGCGGACGGTGTGGATCGTACGCCGATGGAACGGGCTGTCGATCTTTCGGCGCAGGGCGCTGACGTACACCTCCACGACGTTGACGTCGCCGTCAAAGCTGCCCCATACGTGCTCCAGGATCTCGGTCTTGGAAACCACCTCCCCGCGGCGGCTCGCCAGGTACCACAGCACCGCGAACTCACGCATGGTGAGCGGGACGGGGATCTGTCCGCGATGGCAGCGCCGCGTGGCCGGGTCCACGCGCAGGTCGCCCGCCTCGATGGCAGCCGGCCGCTCCCGCTGTCCCCGGCGCACCAGAGCCCTCAGACGCGCCACCAGTGCCACGTAGGAGAACGGCTTGGTGACGTAGTCGTCGGCCCCGGTGTCGAGCCCCTCCGCCTCGTCGAACTCGCCGTCCTTGGCCGTGAGCATCAGCACCGGGACCCAGAGCGCGGCCTCCCGCATGCGCGCGCAGACCCGCAGCCCGTTCATCCCCGGCAGCATGATGTCCAGGACGACCACGTCGTAGTCGTTCTCCTGGACCAGTTCCAGGACCCGTGTCCCATTGCCCGTGCCGTCGACGACGAAGCCCTCCCCGCGCAGACCGCGCCGGAGCAACTCCATCAACCTGGGATCGTCCTCCGCCACGAGTATCCGCATGCGCTCAGTATCGCGGGAGGCACCTGAAGCCACGCTGAGAATCGTCGCCTCCCAGGGCGTCCGATTCAGCGTCCAATCCCGTGGACCCGAGCGCGGGATCGGCTTCCTGAATGATCCTCAGGGTCCCTCAGCTTCTCCACAGGACGGCACTGCCACTGTTTCTACTCGAAACCGGCGGCGAGCCACCCTCGGGCACTTTCCCGGGGGCCGTACCCGTCGATTTCTGGAAGCCAGCAAACCCGGCGAACGGAAGGAGGGCGGGCAACAACATGATCAAGTCCGGCACAAGGGCAGCTCTGGAGCCCTGCGGAGCAGACGCCACGCATGGTGCCGCCATATCTGACTGCTCGTGAGGTGAGCGAGTGTCAATGCGCTCCTCTGGCGTCACGTCCGGACGGCCCCATTCCCCATCTGCCGCCCAGCGGCAGCAGACTTGAGAGAGGTCTCACCATGCTCAGTAAGATCAGGAAGAACCGCGGTGCGGTCACACTTGCCACCGGACTTCTGGCCCTCACTGGAGGGCTGGCCATTGCGAGTCCGCCTGCGTCGGCTGCGGCTTCGACCATCTACACGGAGTGCCCGACGTCAGGGTCCGAGTGGATCGACTACGCCGACCGGGGACGCGCGCATGCCACATGCTCTGGAGCCGACGTCCGGGTCAAGGTCTACTGCGCCAATGGCCGGGAGTACAACGCCCCCGTGTATTGGGGTCCTGATTACAACAGGGCTGAGTGCCCGAAGGGCGTAGGGGCGACAAAGATGTATACGCAGTATCGCAAGTAGGGGAACGTCGTGGAAGGCGGCCCGCATCGCTCTCGGTGAGGGCCGCCGCACTACTTCTGCTGACCGTGCCGGGGCAGGAATGCGATACCGCCTCCGAGCCGCTTCATTCTGCTGCCGCTCAACCGGACAACGCCTACGTCCTGTTGTGTGGGGAGACGGCCGAGGCCCCGGGATTCGATCCTATCCAGCACGAGGAGCGCGGGAGATTTCCACCGGACCGGGTCGACCCAGTGCCCTCCGACAGCGTGCGCCGTGTAAGCGGAGTCCGGCTGAGTGGGCGGTGGCCGTCTGGTCATTGCCGAGCTCGTGGACGTGGCCCGGGCTGCTCAGAGTCGACGGCACAACGGCCGTCGTCTCTGGGCACACGGTGTGCTGACGAGGACGCTTCGCACTCCACGGACACGGCCTGGTAGCAGGCCGGTGTCTCCGCGACTTCACCAACTCGGCCAAGTCCAAGGAGATCGCGTACTTCGAGCGCGTTCCCATATCCGTCGGTGATCTCGTCGCCAGCAGCTCTCCGGAGCGCTTCGGCTGGCGCGACGCTCGCGGATGCCAGCGCTACAACGGCAACGCGCACACCGCGATCGGTGCCGCGAACGGCTTGCCCGCGAGGGTGAGTTCGGCGGTGGCCGCGTCCACGCGGAAGACGCTCACCGAACCCGATCGCTGGTTCGCCGTGAACAGGAGTCGTCCCGAGGGGGAGAGCGCGAGGTGGCGGGGGAAGTCGCCGCCCACGGGCACCGTGTCGAGGAGGCGCAGCCGTGCGCCGTCCCGTTCGACGGCGTATCGGGTGAGGGTGTTGTCGCCGCGGTTGGCGAGGAAGGCGAAGCGTCCGTCGGCGGTGACGGCGAGCTGCGCCGGGTAGCTCGTGACGCCCGGCTTGGTTCCGGTGGGCTGGGGTTCGCCGGGTGCGAGGCGGCCGCTCGCGGGGTCGTAACCGCAGACCACGACCGTGTTGTCGAGTTCGTCGGCGAGATACGCGAACCGCGCGGAGGGGTGGAAGGCGAGGTGGCGCGGTCCGGCGCCCGGCCGCACCGTCGCGTGCGAGACGCGGCTGAGCTTTCCGGCCGTCGTGTCCAGGCGGTACGTGTAGACGGTGTCGGTGCCCAGGTCGACGGCGAGGACGTGCCGGCCGTCCGGGGAGGCGCTGATCTGGTGGGCGTGCGGGCCCTGTTGGCCGGGGCCGGGCGGCGGGGTGGAGTGCGTGACGAGGTCGGTCCGCTCGCCGAGCGCGCCGGACGGCTCGATGGGGTGCACGGCCACGCTGCCGGACGTGTAGTTGGCGCTCAGCAGCCAGCTACCGCCGGGGTGCACGGACAGATGGCAGGGCCCCGCGCCGCCCGTGGAACGCGTGCCGAGCACCCGGTGCGCGCCGTCGGGGGAGAGCGCGATCGCGGTCACCCCGCCCTGCTCACGCTCGTTGACGGCGTACAGCGTCCGTCCCGATGGATGCGCCGCCAGGTATGAGGGGTCCGGTATGCCGCCGAGCATGCCGACGCCGGTGACCTCGCCGGTCCCGTCGTCGTACGTCGCAAGGCCGATGCCGGTGCCGCCGCCCTGCTGGGACGTGTAGGTACCGAGGAACAGCGGCCGTTGCGCACGCGCGCCTGAACGGGGAGCGGCCGCGGCGCCGTGGGGTGCTCCGCCGGGGGACCCGGTGGGCGGTGGTGCTGCTGCCGCGCCGGAGGTGACCGCGCCGGTGGCGACCGCCGTCGCCGTGGCGAGGCTCGAACCGATGAACCGCCTTCTGTCCATGACTACACCTCGGGGTGGGGGACCGGTGATGTCGGAGTGGCAGGCAGACACAGTGGCCCCCGAACACCCCAACAGGCAAGAGGCGCAACTTGAGTTGCATGCAGTGCAACGCGATGGTTCCGCCGTGCGGGGGAGGCGGGTGGTCCATGGGAGCGATGTGCGGAGGCGAGGGCTGAAGGGAGGCTCGGAGTCCAGGCCCCGTTTGTGCAGGAGCCCGGCCATTCCCCATCCCTCTCCTCGTAACTCCTCATGCTTCCCCGCCGAGCCGCATCCCGGAGGACACCGTGGCGCTCCCGACCCTTACCGCCGACGGACAGGAAGCGGCCGAACACTCCGCCCCGTGGCGTCGCCGCTGGCCCGCCTGGGCGCCACGCGCCGCCGCGGCCTGGGGCGTCGCGTACGCCGCACTCCAAGCGCTGTGGGCGGCGACCGGCACCGGCGTACCGCTGGCCGGAGACCGCCACACCCCCGCCGCCCTCCAACTCCTCCTGGCCGCCCTCGCCCTCGCCGCGTCCGGGGTCAGCCTGGCCACGACCAGGACGCTCGGCAGGAGCGGCCGCCGCGCGACGGGCGGGGCGCTGGCCGTACTCATCCCCGCGCTCGGCTGGGGCGCGATCGGTCTGCCCATGTACTTCGTGACCCTGGCGTCGGGCGCGGGCCTGGAGAGCGTCACGGGCCTGGTGAACCTCCTGCTGGTCGCGGCCGGGACGACCCTGCTCGCCCTGGTCGCCGTCTCGTACCGCCGTCGCCTGGGCGGCAGTTGCCCCCGCTGCGGACAGTGGCACGAGGGCGGCGGAGACGGGCCGCTCGCCCACCCGCCCGCGACAACCGCCCCACCGCGCACGCGCGCGACCGCGTACCTGCTGATGTGCGGACTGCTGCCGTGGTCCGTCGTGAAGACGGTCTGGCTGTTCGGCGGCGACGCGATCGGCGTGAGCGGGGAGGCCTGGCAGGACGAGGTCGAATCGGAGTCGACCGGCGCGGCGAAGGCGCTCGCGTCAGTGGGCGTCGACGTGACCGTGCTCGGCGCGCTCCTCGGCTTCTTCCTGCTCCTCGGCCTCCTGCACTGCTGGGGCCAGGTGTTCCCGCGTTGGACGCTGCTGCTTTCCGGGCGTCGCGTGCCGCGTCTGCTGCCGCTGGTCCCGGCCTGGCTGACCGGATTCAGCCTCGCCCTGTACGGGACGCTGCTCACCGCCGGTTCCCTGCTCATGGCCGCCGGTGTGCTGCCGAAGCCTGAGCCTGACGGCGTGTTCACCAGCGGCACCGGGCTCGCCTGGATGGTGGCGTTCGGCGGCCTCGCCTTCGGAGGGCTCGGCTGGGGGCTGCTCGTCGCCGCGCGTTCGTACGCGGAACGCACCCGCCCCCGATGCGTTCCGGCCAATACGTCGTCAACAGGGGCGCGTGACCGGGCGAGTTGACCACTGAACGCCACTGATTCGCTACCGTGTGCGAGTTGTTCGTGATGCTCGCGCGTACGCGAGCGGAGACCCTGAGGAGTGGCCCAGTGGACCACAGCCGTGTGATCCGAATACGTACGACCCTGGCCGCGATGGGGGTGACGGCGGCGATGGTGACGGTCGTCGCCGCGGCGCCGACGGCGAGCGCGGCGCCCCACGCCTCGGACGCGGCGGCGCGGTCCTCGGCGTCCGCGACGAAGCCCGAGCCCTGCACCGGCACCTTCCACGGCGACGCCCGCCTCGGCCCCAAGTGGCTGCCCCAGAAGTGGCAGAAGCCCGTGGGCCCGCTCCTGAAGAAGTGGAAGCGCACGGGCAAGCTGGCGCCCGCCGCGTTCCTGAAGAAGTACTGGGAGGGCCCGGCCGACACCGGGACCTGGAAGTACCCGCCCAATGACGGCTTCGAGACGGTCAACGGCCAGGTCGACAAGCACCCGGAGGAGCTGGAGAAGGGCGAACTGCTCGACCGCTTCGGCTCCGAGTACGGCTCGTTCCTCGCGCCCGCCGGGGACTCCTACGCCGAGCGCGCGCTGCCCCCGCAGAACCTCAACACCCGCGACGCCGCGTACGCCTGCGACTATCGCGTCTACAAGGTCGCCAAGCCGTTCCACGTCTGGCAGGGCGGCATCGCCCCCTGGTTCGAACAGCCCGGCGGCGGCGAGCAGATCAAGCTCGATCCCGTGTTCCTCGACCCGGGCGAGGGCCAGCGCCTCAACGTGAAGTGGCTCCTGGACCACGGCTACCTCAAGCCGGTCGCTGGATAGCAGCGAGAAAGACGACGGGGGACGTTCACGAACTGCTGGCCGCCCTGCGCGCGGCAGGTGTGCCCGACGGCTACTACTGGATCTAGGGCGTCCACGAACCGGCCCCCAGAGGCGGAGGGGTGCGCGCGGCTGCTGATCTGAGCGTGCTGACGGTCCGGCTTCAGCCGGGCGGCAGGCCGAGCAGGGTCCGCGTCTCGCCCACCAGAGTCAGTGATCCGATGACCACGATCTGGCCGTCGGGACCGGTGAGACGGGCCGCCTGCCGCAGGGCTTCGGGCACGTCCACGGCATGGTGGACGTGCGGGCGGTCGGCGACCAGGCGGGCGAGATGGTCCGGGTCGGCGGCCTTCTGGGACGCGGTGCGCGTCAGCACCAGGGGCCAGTCCGCCGGAAGTTCCGCCAGCATCTCGTCGGCGGCCTTGGTTCCCTCCACCGCGAAGACGAGTACGGGGGTCGGCCCCGCCCCCGTCTTGCGCACGATGTCCACGATGTCCGGGAGCACGGCGGCCACGCTGTGCGGATTGTGCGCGCCGTCCATGAGGACCGACCCGGACCAGTCGTCGAGCCGGGCCGGGCGTACCAGTTCGAGGCGGCCGGGCCATGTGGTGGCGGCCAGACCGGTCCGCAGCCGGTGCTCGTCGAAGTCGGGCACCAGGCCGCGTGCGCGCAGGGCGTCGATCCCGGCGACGGCGAGCGCGAGATTGCGCTGCTGGTGGGTGCCGCGCAGCGGGCAGGGCAGGTCGTGGTGGACGCCGAGAGGCGTGCGCACCTCCACCAGCCTCGTGCGCGCGGTGGCGCCCTCCGCGCCTTCCGCGCCTCCCGGGCTCTCTGCCCCCGCTTCCCCCTCTGCCTCCTCCGCCCCCACCGAAGACACGGCGGCGACCTGAATCTCCTCACCGAGCCGCCACACCGTAAGGCCGCTGTGCTCGGCGAGCACCCGCCGCACCGAGGCAGCCGCCTCGGGCGGCAGATCGCCGAGGATCACGTGGTCGCCGTCACGGACCACCCCGGCCTTGGCCCAGGCGATCTCCGCGTACGTCTCGCCGAGGAACTCGGTGTGGTCGAGGGCCACGTTCGTGATGACCTTCACGCCGAGGTCGAAGGAGTTCACGGCGGTGTCGCGGCCGCCGGCGCTCGCCTCCATCACGGCCAGGTCGACGCCGACCCGGCGGTAGTGCACCGCCGCCGCGGCGGCCCGAAGCGCGGGCGCGTCGAGCGGATCGCTCAGCCGCTGGGCGGCGGCGTCGACCTCGGTGTAGGCGGCGGCGTACGCGATGCGCGAGGCGGGCACGTTGTTCACGCGGATGCGCTCGGTGGCCTCCTGGAGCGCCGGACCCGGCATGCTGCCGACGCGCAGCCCCAGCGCGGCAAGCCCCGAGACCGCGAACGCGCAGGTGGACCCCTTGCCATTGGTGCCCGCGACCAGAATGCCCCGCAGCCCCCGGTCCGGTCGGTCCAGGGCGGCGAGCAACGGCGGCAGATAGTTCTTGACCGGCAGTTTCACCGCTCGGCGCTGGGCGGTGAGGTCGCGGGCTCGCTGATATTCCATGGCAGGAAATGCTGCCTCACGCGCGGGCTCGCACCGTCACAGTTCCGCCAATCTCAGCAGGCCGTGTCCCAGGCAGGGAACGGGTCCCGGGCCGGTGGTTCCTCGCCCTCGGCCATCAGACACGCGGCCAGCGCGGCCCGCAGCGCCGCTGTCCGCAGCCGGGTGCCGATGAACACCAACTCCTGGCCGCACACGGAATCGTCGTGTGCGTCCTCGTCGGCGTGGTGCGCGCCCGTCGGCTCGAACCGCGCGACCGCCCCGGCCTGCGACCAGAGCCCGGTCACGCGCGGGCGGCTCGCGAGCCGGAAGAACCCCTTGGAGCGCAGCACCTGTCCATAGGTGCCGCTGTCCATGCCCTTGGTGACGAACGACCACAACCGCTCGGGATGGAAGGGGAGTTCGGCCCGGAAGACGGTGCTCGAGATGCCGTACTCCTCGGTCTCGGGCACATGGTCGCCGTTCAGCTCCCGCACCCAGCCCGGCGCGAGCTGCGCGCGCTCCAGGTCGAACAGTCCGGTCCCGAGGAGGTGCCGGAGGTCCACACGGCCGTGCGTCGCGGTGACGACGCGGGCGCCCGGGTTGAGGCGCGCGAGCGTCGCCTTGAGCCGGTCGGCGTCCTCGGGGGTCACGAGGTCGAGCTTGTTCAGTACGAGGACGTCGGCGAACTCGATCTGGTCCATCAGCAGGTCGCTGACGGTGCGCTCGTCGTCCTCGTACTGATCAAGGCCGCGCTCGACGAGGCCGTCGCCGCCGGTCAGCTCCGGCAGGAAGTTCGCCGCGTCCACGACGGTGACCATGGTGTCGAGGCGGGCGAGATCCCCGAGCGTCGCCCCGTCGTCGCGCGGGAACGCGAACGTCGCGGCCACCGGCATCGGCTCGGAGATGCCGCTGGACTCGATGAGCAGATGGTCGAAGCGGCCCTCACGTGCCAGCCGGTCGACCTCTTCGAGGAGGTCGTCGCGGAGCGTGCAGCAGATGCAGCCGTTGGTCATCTCGACCAGGCGCTCCTCGGTCCGTGAGAGCGCCGCCTCGCCGCCGCGCACCAGCGCGGCGTCGATGTTGATCTCGCTCATGTCGTTCACGATCACCGCGACACGCAGGCCGTCGCGGTTGCCCAGAACGTGGTTGAGCAGCGTGGTCTTGCCCGCGCCGAGAAAGCCGGACAGGACCGTCACCGGCAGTCGGCCGTCGTCGGACGCCATGCCGCGCTGAGCTTCCGTTGCCATCGGGCGTTCAGCTTCCGGGCCGGATCAGACCGCGCTCGTACGCCTTCACGAGCCGCTGCGGTACGAGATGCGTGACGCCGTCGACCGTCACGGGCACGAGCTGCGACGTGCTGGCCTTCCACTGCGCGCGGCGGTGACGCGTGTTGCTGCGGGACATCTTCCGCTTGGGTACGGCCATGGGGTCCTCCAGGGGTGGTGGGTGCGGTGGGGGAGCCGCACAGGGTCAGCCAGACGCTACATGAAAATGGATCCCATTAACAAAAGTGTCTCTTACGCGGTGATCGCCACCGCCGTCGCCCACGCGATGTACCCCGCGTTCACCGCCAGGCGCGCGGCCACGCCCCACGGGCCGTGCAACACTCCGGACCGCGCACGCGCGTGACGTGCGGCGTCGACGTGGGGCACGAGGAACGCGGTCAGGAGCCCGGCCGCCGCCCACCCGCCCGCAGCACGCGTGCCGGGCGCGAACAGGAGGGCGGCGGTGCCGAGTTCGGCCAGCGCGCTGCCGGTGACGAAGATGGCGGGGTGCGGAAGCCAGGCGGGGATCAGGGAGCGAAAGTAGGCGGGGAACACGAAGTGCGCGAGGGCGGTCGTGGCGAGGAACGGGCCGAGGGTGAGGGAGGCGGGGGTCGACATGCGCCGATGATCGGGGCGTGGGCGCGGCGGTGTCTTGAACAGAACGATCGTCCGCTGGGGCTGGGGCTGGGGCTGGGGCTGGGGCTGGGGCTGGGGCCAGGGCGCGGTCCGCTGCTCGCGGTCGCGGGGGAGCTCACCGTTTTCGGTGAGTCCCGTGCGTACGAGGTGGCCCGGCACCGTCATCCGGTGTGGAAGGCCGTCCTGCCGCTGCGCGGGGGCGTGCGCGTGAACGGGAGCGTCGGAGCCGGTGTGCTGGTGCCGCCGCAGTATGCCCATACCTGCGCCACCTCGACGGGCTTCGTCGCCGTCTTCCTGGACCCGTGGTGCCTGCGGGCCGACCGGTCGGGGCCGACGTGGTTGGACGCGCGGGGCGTGCGGCGGCTGGTCGAGGCGCTGGGGGAGTGTGGGGCGGCCGATGGGTTCGGGCCCGGCGCGCTGTGCTGTGAACTCGCCGCCCTCGCCGGGCCGCCCGCCCCCGTCGACCCGCGCGTCCTGCATGCCGTGCGCGGCGGCCCAGGAGCGCTGAGGCTCACCGAGGTCGCCGCCGAGATCGGGCTTTCCCCGACGCGGCTGCGGGCACTGGTGCGAGCGGAGGTTGGCGTTCCGCTCGGCGTGCTGCGCCGGTGGCGGCGGCTGCGTACCGCCGTGGGAGCGCTGGTGGACGGTGGCGGCGTCATCGCGGACGTGGCCGCCGCCGCGGGCTTCAGCGACCAGGCCCATCTCACCCGCACCGCACGGACCCTGGTCGGCCGCACCCCCGCGTCGCTGCGGCCGCCGCGCGCGGGACGCGGGACGGAAGCCGTCCCACCCGCCGCTGCCGGTTGACCCTGACGTGAGGTCAGGCTGCACGCTGAACGGCGACGAAAGGGCGACGATCATGAGCTATACCGTCGGGCAGGTCGCCGGCTTCGCCGGGGTCACGGTCCGTACGCTGCACCACTACGACCGGACCGGACTGCTCACGCCCAGCGAGCGCAGCCCCGCCGGCTACCGGCTGTACGGCGACCCCGACCTGGCCCGGCTCCAGCAGATCCTCTTCTACCGCGAACTCGGCTTCGCGCTCGACGAGATCGCCGAGATCCTGAGGGACCCGCAGGCCGAGGCCCTCGACCAGCTCCGCGCCCGGCGGCGGGCGCTGCGTGAGCAGATCGGCAAGCTGGAGCGGCTCGTCGAGGTCGCCGAGCGTGCCATGGAGGTGCAGCAGACGGGCGTCCGGCTGAGCCCGCGCGAACGGTTCGAGGTCTTCGGCGAGATCACCTTCGATCTGAGCTACGCCACCGAGGCCGAGCTCAAGTGGGAGGGCAGCGCCGGGCACAAGGAGGCCATGGCCCGCGCCGCCGCGCACTCCAAGGAGGACTGGGCCCGCGTCATGGGCGAGGCGGCGGCCTGGCGCGACCGGGTCCTCGCGGCCTTCGACGCCCACGAGCCCGCCGACGGCTCCCGGGCCCGTGAACTCGCCGAGCAGCATCGGCAGCACATCGGCCGCTGGTTCACCGACTGCCCGCCCGACATGCACCTGCGCATCGCCGACGACTTCGTCGCCGACGCGCGGGCGTTCGCGCTGGTGATACCGCCCTCGCAGCAGCGTCCAGGGCTTGCCTCCTATCTGCGTGAGGCGGTTCGTGCCAATGCTGCTTCCGCCGGGGTGCGCGGCGACATTCAAGGCCACATGGGCCACGAGGGTCACCAAGACCACCGAGGCCACCGAGGCCGACGTGAGGGTAAAGCTGAACCTGAGGTTGATAGTGGTGGCGGCGGTGACGGGCCCGCGGGCGGCGCCTGCGGAGGTGACGGACGGTGAGAATCCTGATCGCCGCCGCCGGTTCGTACGGCGACATCGCCCCGTACACCGGTCTGGGCACCCGACTGCGCACGGCGGGCCACGACGTCGCGATCGCCACCCACGACGGCTTCGCCCCGCTCGTGCGGGGAGCGGGCCTGCGGTTCCGCCCGCTGCCCGCCGACGCGGGAGCTCCGGGCCCGGCGGTGGGACGGCGCGCGCTGATGCGGACCGCGAGCGCATTCGTACGCGACCTGGGCGGCGGACTCGCGGACGCCGTCGAGGAGGCCGACGACCTGCTCGTCCTGTCCACGACCACCGCGCCGCTCGGCTGGCACCTCGCGGAGGCCCTCGACGTGCCGACGATCGGCGCGTACCTCCAGCCTGCCCATCCGACCCGGGAGTTCGCGCCCGTGGTGAGCGGCGCGCGAACCCTGGGCGGCTGGGGCAACCGCGCCATGGGGCGGTTCTCCCTGCGGATGGTCGACCGCGTCTACGCCGACGCGGTCGGGGATCTGCGCTCGCGCCTCGGCCTGCCCGCCGCCACGACGGCTGCCGTCCGGGCCCGCAGGGAACGCGAAGCCTGGCCGGTGTCGCACGGCTTCAGCCCGGCGGTCGTACGGCGCCCGGCCGACTGGCGCGCCGGGCTCGACGTCGTCGGCAACTGGTGGCCGCACCACGACCCGGCCGCGCGACTTCCGTCCGACGTCGAGGACTTCCTCGGCTCCGGCCCGGCGCCGGTGTTCATCGGCTTCGGGAGCATGGCGGCGGGTGAGGGCGAACGCCTGGGTGAGGTCGCCGTGGCGGCGCTGCGCCGGACCGGACTGCGTGGCGTGCTGCAGTCCGGCCGGGCGGGCCTTGCGGCGTCGGGCGACGGGATCCTCACCGTCGGCGAACTCCCGCACGCCCTGCTCTTCCCGCGCATGGCGGCCGTGGTGCACCACGCGGGCGCGGGCACCACGGCGGCGGGCCTGCGCGCGGGCGTTCCGGCCGTGCCCGTGCCCGTCACCGCCGACCAGCCCTTCTGGGCCGGCCGCCTGACCGCGCTCGGCGCCGCCCCCGCCGCCGTCCCGTTCCGGGAGCTCACGGCGGAGCGCCTGGCCGACGCGCTCACCCGCGCGGTCCGCGAGACGACGTACGCGTCCGCCGCCGAAGCCGTCGCCCGCGTCATGGCGGCGGAGGACGGCGCAGGTCAGTTCCTGAAGGCCGTGGAGCGGTTCGAAGCGGAGTGAGCTTGTGCTCAATGGCCCGACCCCGGCAAAGCCGCTCAGCCGGGCGGTCGTGTGTGGGTGGGAGACTGCGCGGATGGATCTTCGTACGTTTGAGGGGCTGTTGACCGAGCGGGGTCAGGTGTTGCTGGCTGCGGTGAGCGGTCTCGATCCGGCCGGTGAGATGGCGGCGCGGCTGCGGGGTGAGTATCCCGCGGAGTGGGTGTTGGCCGCTGTCGAGCAGGTGCGGTTGCGGCGAAGGGCCGTGGCGAAGTTCGGTGTGGAGGCGTACCGCATGTACTTCACGCCGGACAGCCTGGAGCACTCGTCCCCTCAAGCCGTGGCGGCCTACCGGGGAGTCCGGATCCTGAATGAGTTCGGGATCGTCAACGCCGGCGCCGTGGGGTGCGGGGTCGGCGTTGACGCAGTCGAGATGGCCCGGGCGCCGATGGTGACCGTTGTGGTCGACCAGGACCCGTTGGCCTGTGCGGTCACGCAGGCGAACGTGCGCGCGCTGGGCGGCATCGTCGCGGAGTTCGCGTGGGCGCAGCAGTGCGCGGACCTCGCGGCGATGGCGGAGGAGGCCGTGAGGTACTCGGAGTCGGTCTTCATCAGCCTCGCGCAGCGCAGAGGCCGGGAGGGGGAGGTCGGCGCCCCTGAGTACTGGCCTCCGCTGGAGTGGGCGCTGGACGTCGTGCGCGAAGTCGGTGAGGGAGCTGTCAAGGTCCCACCGGACATCGCAGGGGAGGCCATACCCGACTGTTCCGAGACGGAATGGATCTCCTACGGCGGACAGGTCACCGAAGCCGTCCTGTGGTTCGGCCTGTCCGAGCACGACGCGGACCGGCCAGACACCCCCGTGCCCCACGGTGTGCGCCGTGCCACTGTGCTTCCCGGGGGAGCATCCCTCACGAGCCGCGGCCTGCCCGCCCCGGCGGTGTGCCCGGTCGGCCGTTACCTGTACGAGCCCGATGACGCCGTCGTCCGTGCGGGCCTGCTCGCCGAGGTCGCGCAGGACGTCGGCGGCGGGCTCATCGACGAGACCACCACCTACCTCACCGCGGACACCTTGCACGCCACCGCGTTCGCCACCGCGTACGAGATCACCGACGTGCTGCCGTACGACGTGGAAAAGCTCCAGGCGCTGCTGCGCGAGCGTGGGATCGGCGAACTGTCGGTGAAAGAGCGCGGTGCGGCCGTCGTGCCGGACGAACTCTCCCGCCTCGGCACGCCCCCCGGCCCGAACACGGCCACCGTGATCCTCACGCGCGCCGCGCGAGTCCCCGTCATGCTGCTCGGCCATCCGATCGGCTGAGCCCGTCGGAACCTCCGAAAGAATGTTTCCGAGACGGGTTCTGCGGTGCCCCTGGGCGGCGCCCGGGGATCGTCGCTGGGCGCGGGGTGTCACGCCGGGCGGCGAGGTCCGTCACGGCCGTCCCTCCGGCGGCACCTCCTCCCTCTCGGGCACCGGCCCCGGCGCAGTGCCCGAGCCGAACGGGCTCCCGCCGAGCTTGTGGCGGTGATGCGGTGTCAGCCACCCGGCGAGGTCCGGCCCCAGGGGCACGATCGCGGTCGGGTTGATGCCGGTGTGGACCTGGTAGTAGTGCCGTTTGATGTGGTCGAAGTCGACCGTGTCGCCGAAGCCCGGGGTCTGGTACAGATCCCGCGCGTACGCCCACAGCACCGGGTCCTCGGTCAGCTTCCAGAGGTTGCACTTGAAGTGGCCGTGGTACACGGCGTCGAAGCGCACCAGCGTCGTGAAGAGCCGGATGTCCGCTTCCGTGATGGTGTCGCCGACCAGATAGCGGCGGTCGGCGAGGCGCCGTGAGGTCTCCTCCAGCCGCCGGAACACATCGCGGCACGCGTCCTCGTACTCGCCCTGGGAGGAGGCGAAACCGGCTCTGTACACGCCGTTGTTGACGTCGCGGTAGATGCCCTCCATCACCGCGTCGATCTCCTCGCGCAGCGGCTCCGGATACAGGTCCGGGGCGCCGGGGCGGTGCAGGGCCGACCACTGGGTCGCGAGGTCCAGCGTCAGCTGCTGGTAGTCGTTGGTGACCAGCTTGCCGCTGGGTACGTCCACGAGCGCCGGGACGCTCACGCCGCCGGGGTAGCCCGTCTCCCGCGCGTCGTACGCCTCGCTGAGATAGCGGATGCCGAGGACGGGGTCGCGGCCGTCGAGGTCGAGGGTGAAGCGCCAGCTCCGATCGTCCTGGATCGGGTCGGTGACCGCCAGCGAGAGCGCGCCCTCCAGGCCGAGCAGCCTGCGGGAGATGAGCGCGCGGCTCGCCCAGGGGCAGGCGCGGCTCACCACCAGGCGATAGCGCCCGGCCTCCACCGGCCAGCCGTCCCGGCCGTCTGCCGTGACGCGGTCGGCGAAGTGGCTCCGCGAGCGCTTGAACGGCTTCTTGCCGAGTGATTCGTTGCCCGACGCCGTCGTTTGCTGTGCCGCGTCGCTCATCGCAGGCTCCCCTCGCGGCGGGGGGCCGGGGCGGGCGCGGGCGTGTCGGCGGGAGGGTGCGCCGCGTCGGCGGACAGGGGCGTCGGGGCGTGCGGCGCGAGGTCGTAGATCCTGTTCAGCAGCTCCGCCTCGTTGCCCGCGAGGCCCGCGCGCCGCAGCGCCTCGTCGGCGTCCTGGATCGGCACGGCGAGGAGCGCCGCGGTCTGTGCCGTCACGGGTCCGTCCAGGGCGGCGCGTGCGGTGTGCAGCAGCCGCAAGCAAGCCTGTGCCGCGGCCAGTTCGGGGTACGTCGTGCCGGTCATGTCGGTTGGCTCCTTAGCGCGCGGGTCCCATGGTCGAAGGTGCAACCCCCACTCTTGCGCACGGGTCTGACAATTGCCCTTCAACCACCACGCGCGTGCCCTCCCACCACCACGCGAGCCACCCCGCGCGAGGCCGCCGCGGCATCACCCGAACCGGCTCCGCCCCGACGTCACCCGGACCGCCGCCACCCCCTCACCCAGGCCGACGTACCAAGCGCAGCCGCAGCCCCTCCGGCATCAGCGTCAGCCGCTCCGCCACCCGCAGCTCATAGCCCGGCTCCGGCACCAGGTCGTAGCGGCGCAGCAGCAGCGCGAGCACCAGCGTCGCCTCGTGCAGCGCGAACTGACGGCCGATGCAGGCCCGCGCGCCGGTGCCGAACGGCTTGAACACGTGCGGCGGACGGGCGCGCACGGCGGCGGGCGCGAACCGGTCGGGGTCGAACTCCTCCGGCCGCGCGCCCCACGCCTCCGGGTCCCGGTGCAGCAGCACCGCGAGGACCAGCGCCCAGGCGCCCCGCCGCACCGGATGCACCCCGCCGACCACCGTGTCCTGCCGCGCCTCACGCGCGAACGCGGGCGCGGTGGGCCACAGCCGCAGCGACTCGTCGAGCACCCTGCGTACGTAACGGAGCTTGGCCACCTGTTCGTATCCCGGCGTCTCCGTCCGCCCCCACACCTGGTCGACCTCCTCCCGCGCGCGGGTGAACACGTCGGGGTGGCGCGCCAGGTAGTGCAGCGCGAACGACAGGGCGCCCGACGTGGTCTCGTGACCGGCCACCAGGAAGGTGATGACCTGCCGACGGATGTTCTCCGGAGACAGCCGTTCGCCGGTTTCGGGGTGGGCGACGTCCAGCATGCGGTCGAGCAGGTCGCCGCGCGCGCCCGAGGCGTCCGCCGCGCGCCGGGCCGCGACGACCTCGTCCACGGTCCGGTTCAGATACGCCATGTCGGCGGCGTTGCGCCGCTCGGAGCCGCGCAGGAGCAGCGGCGCGAGGGCGGGCGGCATGACGTTGCGGCGCTGGGCGTGGGTGAGCGTGCCGACCATGGCGGTCACGAAGGGGTGCGGCCGGGTGCGCTCGAAGGAGCCGAAGTCGTGTCCGAATCCGGTGCGGGCGATCGTCTCCAGGGTCAGCTTCGTCATGTCGCCGGGCACGTCCACGGCCCGCCCCGCGGTCGCCTCGCCGTCTCAGCGCGCCATGAGCTGCCGGGCCACCTCGAGCATCAGCGGGTGATAGCCCGCCATCGCGTCACGGCTGAACCCGGGCGCGAGGATGTCGTGCGCCAGTTGCCAGTTGGGTTCGTGGTTGTACGCGGTGAACAGGCCGTCGCCCGCCACGGGCCGGAGATTGGCCACCCCGAGCCCCACATGCTTGGCGAACCGTGCCTCGTCGGCCAGTTCGCCCGCGAGCCCCGCGCCCCAGACGAAGACGATCTCCTTGCCGAAGGCCTTGCGGCGGAAGATGGGTCCGAGGCGGCGGCCGATGCGCATCGAATCCTGCACGGGCGTACGCACGTTCACGCCGACCACGTCGCCGACCAGCGGAACACGGCGGGGCGGGTGCGGTATGCGGTGCAACTCGGGCCAGCCGGCCTCGGCGCCGCGAAAGCCCTTCGGCAGGTCCCCGGGCCCCGCCCCCGCGCTACCCGTCGGCTGCGTCCGCTCCGTCTTCTGTGCCATGGCCGCCATCTCCCTTGTGCACAGGGGCCGTTGGCGCCTGTTGTACGTGGATTCAATACGGGCTTCCAGTCTGGTCAGGTTGTTGAACCGACGTCAAGTAAGGTGCTCGCATGGCCGCGAATCCGCAGGAGCGCACGCGCCGCAGGCTCAGCACCCAGGAGCGCAGGGAGCAGCTCCTGACCGTGGGGGCGCGGCTGTTCGCGCAGAACCCCTACGACGACGTCTGGATCGAGCAGGTCGCCGAGATCGCGGGCGTCTCCCGCGGGCTGCTGTACCACTACTTCCCGACCAAGCGGGACTTCTTCGCCGCCGTCGTACGCCGCGAGAGCGAACGCATGCTGCGCCTGACGTCCGCCGAGCCGGGCCTGCCCGTGCGCGAGCAGCTCGGCGTGGGCCTGGACGCCTTCCTCGGGTACGTGGAGGGCCACGCCCAGGGCTTTCGCGCCTTCCACACCGCCGCGGCGGCCGGGGATCCCGTGGTCCGCGAGGTCTATCGCGAAGGCCTCGCCGCGCAGGAGCGCCAGATCCTCGCGGCGCTGGCCGCGGACCCCGAGACCGCGCCCCTGACGGCCGAGCTGCCCGCGGTGCGGCTCGCGGTGCGCGGCTGGCTGGCCTTCATGGTCGCGGTGTGCCTGGAGTGGCTGGCGGAGCGGGAGTTGACGCGCGCGCAGGTGCGGGATCTGTGTGCGCGGGCCCTGCTGGGGGCGATCCTGCCGCAGGACTCCTGAGGGCCTCGGGTGACCTGAGGGCTTCAGGCGGCCTGAGGGCTTCAGGCGATGGGAAGCGCCCCCACGGCGCCCACCGCAACTCAGTGCTCGTGAGGTTCGGGCTTCTCCGAGGTGCCGGCCGCCGCGTCGGTGTCGCGGCCCAGGTCGAACACGCTCTCGCGCAGCGCCCGGATCACCTCGTCGAGCTCGGCCACGCCGTGCAACAGGCGTCTGCGCGCGGGCCCCTCGCCGATCATCGTGGCCGTGCCGTGCAGGTCAAGGCCGGCATCGAAGATCTTCCGGACCACGCTCTCACGAAGATCAGCGGCGATACGTTCGCGCTCCCGCGCCAGGGAAAGCTGCCGAACCTCCGCCTGCAACGCGGCGTTGGCCACAAGCGAGGCCTGGATGCGGTCCCGCAGGCCATGGGCGGCCACCGCGATCATCGCGCTGAGGGCGCTCCAGAGCACGACGCGCCTGGCGATGACGGCACCGGGCACGGCCTGAGCGAGGGATGTCACCGCCTGGACGGACACCACCGCTACCACCACGCACGCCGACTCCCACCGGCGGTGGTAGAGCACCGACCAGATCAGCGGGGCCAGCGCCACAAGCCCCACGCCGGATGCCGTGCCCGACGCCAGCATCAGTTCCAGGACGGAACCGGCGTAGAGCAGCGGCACCAGAACCGGGGCCCACGCCGGCAGCCGCTGCCAGGGCAGAAGGAAGGCTCCGGCGCACGCGAGCAAGAGGGCGGCACTCGCCGCGTACTCCACCCAGGAGCGCACGTCACCGCCCGGCACCAGGACACTGACCGTGGCCACCACGGCGACAAGGCCGAACGGAACGGCTCTCGGCGCCAGGCCGGGCTGCTGGAACTGCCAGCCGACGGTGCCGCCGTCAGTACCGGCCCGTGCCCGCCAGGGAACTCTTGAAGATTCCACAGCACATCCCTCTGGCCGCAGTAACCGTCGCTACCGCCGCTCTTGCTTGCGGAACTGGTTCCGCCCCTGGGTGTCTCGTGCCCAGCGCGGCCACCATCCACGTCTGTCACGTGGTGCTGAGGTCCGTGGCGTAGGCGAGGGCGTGAAGGTGAGCAGAGCCTCGCCAGCGATGGCCATGGCTCTGCGACGTCCCCACGGCGCGTCGAGCCGGCCCGCGATGAACTCTCCGGCTTCACGCAGGCAGGAAGCCCGTGCCGAAGTGCTCCGTCAGGGCTTCCCTGGCGCCCTCGGCGTCATCGGTGAGGCGCTCCGCGGCCCACAGGAAGAAGTCGTCCGCGACGGTGTCGATCCAGTCGTACGTCGGGTCGGCGGGCCCCGGATCCGGGGCCGGGTAGCGCAGTTCCAGCTCCGGGCCGCGTGCCCCGAACACTGTGAACAGCCGGTGCCCGTCCGGCTCGGACGCCTGCCGCACGGCGACCGAGGAGCAGTCCCACGACTGCGGGCCGAACTGCAGCCAGAGTGTGGTGGTGCCGGACCCCTTGGCGTACAGGGCGGCCGCGACCGGAGCGTGTCCGCCCCTGGCGGCGTCCGTGAGGTGGACGAACCCGTGGCAGCGGCCGGATCCGGGTGTGAGCAGGCCGGTCGCGGTGTCCAGCGACCACACGCGGCCGTGCCGGTCGTAGTCCTGCAGCACCACCGCGGACGGCGGTGCGGTGGGCTTCCCTATGGCAGGCATCAGCGGCGGCGCTCCAGTCCGAGCTCCTGGTCGACGGCCGCGCTGCTGCGCGTCGCCGCCGCGATCACGGCCGCCCAGCTCCCGTACCTGGCGAACTGCTGGTCGGCCGTCGGGCCCAGCGGGTTGCCGTACTTCTTCATGTTGCGTGCTTCCAGCTCCTTCACCGCCTCCGGGGACATGCCGGCCCGCGTGATGTCCTTGGCCTCGTTGCGCATGTCGACCAGGCGCCGGGCGATCTCCTCGTCGGAGCGCCCCTCGGCGCGCATCTCGTCGGCGACATCCTCCATGTGGTCGAGCAGTTGCAGGTAGCGGATGCGGATCTCCCGCGCCTCCGCGCGCTGCTCGGGCGTCATCTTCCGGATGGCGCAGACGACGGGTTCCGGACTGGTGCACGGCTCGTCGGCCGTCGTGGACAGCGCGCTGACGGCGGCGGACCGGTCGGCCGGGAGCGCGGTGTCCGCGTGCGCCGGGGTCAGCAGCGCGCCGACGAGGGCGGTCAGGAGGGGCAGGAGTGCGAGGACGACGAGGCGGCGCAGGAACGGGGGCACGGGCACAGAAGCTCTCTTCCGGGAGGCTGGTGGGGCGCCCGCGACGGGGGAGGCACGGTTCGCAACGGCACGCTCACGACGGGACGCTCAGGGGGCGCCACGGGACGTCGCAGGACGCCCGGGACGAACCAGGACGTTACGGCCGTACGTGCGCGTGGGAGCCGTGTGATGACGGCGCGTCAGGGTGACGTGCGGGTTTCCTGGGTGGGGCGATGCGTGTGTTTCTTTTGCGCGCGAGTGGGGGCCGTACTGAGTGCCCAGAAGGCCAGTGCCGCGAGGACTTCGAAGCCCGCCGCCGTGACGAGTGAGCCGGAGAGCGACCACGTGGCGATCGGGCCGCCGATGCCCGCGCCGATCGCGAACCCGGTGATCTTCAGGCTGGCCCCGGTGGTGAAGATCTGGCCGCGCAGACGCTCGGGCGCCTCCCGGTGACGTACGGCGAAGAGCGCCGTGAGCTGCGGGCCCGTCCCGGCCCCCGCGACCGCCATCGCCACGAAGAGCGCGACGGGCGACACGGTCGCGGAGAGGAGCAGGGCGACGGTGAGCGCGAGGGTGCTGCCCAGGATCGTCGCGTCGGGCCGCAGCAGGCCGGGTCGCCGTGCCAGCAGGGCGTTCGCGGCGAGGGACGCGGCGGCGAGGGTGGCCAGCAGGAACGTCCCCGATCCGGTGGCGCCGAGGGCCTGTTCGCCGAGCAGGGGAGTGCAGGCCACCAGCATCCCGACGCCGACGTACGAGAGGACGGACGTCAGGGTCGCGCGGGCGAGGGGCCGGGTGCGGCCGATGGCGCGGAAGCCGGACGCCAGGTCGGCGACGACCGGACGGGAGGCCCCGCGCGGGGCCGCCTTGGGGTTCCGCGGCAGCGTCCACGCCGTCGGCAGCGCGAGGGCGATCAGGGCGAGGGACACGACGACGCTCGCCGAAGCGCCGGACACCATCGCGACCGCGCCCGCCAGCGCGGGACCCGCCAGACTCGCGAAGTTGTACGTCAGCGCGTCGAGCGCGTTGGCGCGCGGCAGGCCCTCGGGGGCGGCCACGCGCGGGACTTGCGAGGTCCACCCGCCGGCGAGCGCGGGCCCCAGCAGCCCGCCGCACACGGCCGTGGCGAGGACGAACGGCAGCGGAAGGCGTCCGAGGCTCAACAGGATGACCAGCAGTGCGAGGCAGTACGCGGCCAGCGCACCCGCGAGCAGCCGCCCCGGACGCGCCGCCCTGTCGAGCATCGCCCCGAAGACCGGCCCGCCCACGGCCGCCGAGACGGTGATCCCCGACAGGAGCGCCGACGCCGTGGCCGGAGACCCCGTCACCGAAAGGCCCACCAGGAGCAGCGCGGGACCTGACATCTCGTCACCGGTACGTGCGGCCGTGGCTGCCATGAGGTACGACGCCATCCCGTAACGCTTTAACATGCGCAGCACGTTACAAGGTAACGGGCAGGCGAACCATAGGCGTTACGGCGATACCCTCGCCTTCGTGAAGAAGCCGAACGACGAAGGCGCGACGCCTGCCAAGGACGAGTGGTCCACCCGTCACTCCGTCCTCCGGTCCGCCCAGCGCACCGCGGCGCTCGTCAACGCCCTCAGCGCATCCAGCGCCCTCGGCGCCGAAGAGCCCGCACCCGCCGCGAACACCGTGATCAGCACCGTCGAAGCCGTCCTGCGCGAGTACGGCGAGAAGGACCCCCTGGACGTGTCCGCCGCCGACGTGACGGAGATGCGCGCGGTCGCGGCGCTGCTGCGCGAGGTCTTCGCCGCCGCCGACACCGACGCGGCGGCGGCACGCCTGAACCGGCTCCTGGCCGACGGCTGCGGCCCGGTCCGGCTCACCGCGCACGGCGGCGGCACCCCCTGGCACATCCACCTGGACGGCCACGACGACGCGCCGTGGGCGGAGTGGTTCCTCGCGTCGTCCTGCATGGCCCTCGCCGTCCTCGTCTGGGACCGGCAGAGGCCCCCCGGCGGCCTGTGCGCCTCACCGAGCTGCGCCAACGTGTACGTCACCGGCGGCAGCGGTACGCCGCGTCGCTACTGCTCACCGCGGTGCGCGACGCGCGAGCGGGTGGCGGGCCACCGGCGCGCCAAGGAGCGCCTCACGGAAGGCGGTTGAGCCCCGCGGCGACGCACGGCCGGGTGCACGGAGTGCGTCCGGTGCGCACCGGAGGGCGTACGCATGCGCGAACCCTTCTTATGCTGACTCCATGAGGCGGACATCCTTTGCCAACTGGCCCTGCTCCATCGCGCGCACCATGGATCTGCTCGGCGACTGGTGGACGCCACTCGTGCTGCGCGAAGCCTTCTACGGAGTGACGCGGTTCGACACCTTCCAGCAGGAACTCGGCATCGCGCGCAACACCCTCGCCGACCGCCTGCGACGCCTCGTCGACGAGGGCCTCCTGGAGAAGCGCCCCTACCAGAGCGAACCGGTGCGCCACGACTACGTACTCACCGAGAAGGGACACGACTTCTTCGGTGTCCTCGCCGCCATGAACAGCTGGGGCAACCGCTGGCTCAGCGGCGACGACGGCCCACCGGTCGTCTTCCACCACGAGCCGTGCGGCCACGAAGGCACTCCCGAAGTGGTGTGCGCGCACTGCAAGCAGCCGATGACGTCCGAGGACACCAGACCCCGGATGGGGCCGGGCTTCCCACCTCGCCTGGCCGAACGGGCGGACGTGCGCAGGAGGTTCGCCTAGGGGGTGTCCAGTAGCCGTGGAGGCTGAGGACCCAGTCCGTTGCCTCGGAGCCGGGGGTAAGGCCGAGTGGCTGGTGAAGGATCACCCCCCGGCCTCCGTTTTGCGGTTTTGCCCATGTCGTGGCGGGTGGCCTTCTCCCTGGGTTGTTGTGCCCCTCTTTGGGCGTTCACCGCGCGCGAATGACAGGACCGCCCGTCGCCGTTGGACCTACTCCGTCACCCGGGAAAGGGTGTTGCACCCTTGCTGCTGCGCGACACTCGCACACACCTTGAGCGTGTCCGTGCCGGTCAGTTCCCAGGTGGCGTCGATGTGTTCTGTGTCCTGGCAGGTCCGCGGGTCGAGCGAGAGCACGGTGCCCGTGTAGCGCGGTCCGCTGCCGTTCACCTTCCAGATCTCACGGCCCACTTCGATGACGCAGCCCCCGGTGCCGACCTCGTTCTCGGCAGTGGTCCGGCCGGTGAACGCGTCCGGTCCGCGCTCCTCGACTCGCACCCGCTCTCCGGCGAGCTCCCAGGTGCCGACGATTCCGGAGCGCGCGGGCGCGGTGCTCGACGGCGCGGGCGTGCCGGTCTCGGACCGGGCCGGCGGCGGCAGCGGCGGCGGTGCGGGCAGCCGGACGTCCTGCGTCGCCTTCGTGCCCGCCGTGCGTCCGATGCCCTTGCCGCTGTCGAGGTCGAGCAGCCGGAACCTGCCGATGCGCTTGGGCTTCGTGCCGGGCTTGACAGTCGTGGTCTTGTCCCGGTCATACCGATCGCGCCAGTCCGGATCCGGGATGCTGCCCGGATCGATGTCGCCGGGACTCAGCGAGGGCGGCGCGAGGGGGTTGCCGCAGTTGCACTTGACCACTGGCTGGCCGAACCGGTCGAGGAGCACCGCGATGCCCGCTTCGAGGAGAGACTCGAAGACCGTGGCCACCCCCTTGCGGAAGCCATGGTTCTTGACCAGCGTGTCGGTGCGCAGCAGGACGGGTGTCAGGCCCCGGACATAGCGCCCGATGCCCTTGACGCCGATGCCACGCGCCTTCGACCACGCCGCCGCCTTCTTCGTGTTGCGCGCATCCGTCAGGAAGTCGACCAGCGCGGCCTTGTCGCAGCTGCTCTTGTTGAGCGTCCCGCCGTAGAGCCCCGGGGTGTCACCGGTGCGTACGCCGCCGCCGGACTGCGGTGTCAGACCCTGCCGGTCGTGGCCTATGGTTCCCCGGAAGAACGGGTCCGGCCCCAGTGCTCCGGCCGCTACCGGGATGACCTTCTCTTTCGCGTCCTCGTCACCACCGCACGCGGTGGTGACGCCGGCGATCAGCAAGGCCGCGGTCAGTGCCGCGACGACGCGCCGTCCCGTGGAAAGCTTCATGATGTCCCCCCTGCACACTTGGTGTACCCCTGCTCACCATGGCGCGGCCCGGCAGAGCCGGATAGCGACCGGACAGGGCTGAGGGGGCGCACCGCAGCGCATCGACGGCGCCAGTCGCACCACCGCGCACCACCTCGCGACGGCGGACCGCTCGGCCGCGTGCGGACGAGTCGGTACCGACTGCGGAGCGGGTCGGGCCGACTCGCGGGCACGAGCGGCCCAAAGGGGGATGTTCGGTAGTCGACCGAGTACGTGGTTGGCAGGCTTGGGTGAGATCCCCCGATCGCCGTCGCTGGGTGTGTCCTGGGCCGGTGTCGACCCGGCACCGATGTGGTTGGACAGCGCCCGCGACTTCACCGAGTTCTGGACCCACCGCCAGCAGATCCGCCACGCCATCGGCCAGGACACCGACCCGGATCCGCGGTTCCTGTCCGTGGTCCTGGACACCTTCATGCGGGCGCTGCCGCACGCTCTGCGCGAGGTCGACGCACCACTCGGCACGCAGATCCGGGTGCGGATCGAGGGGGCGGCCGGTGGCAGCTGGACGGCCACGGCCACCGGGGCCGGCTGGTCGCTGGCCCAGCCGGATGCCGGACGTCCTGCCACGCTGGTCGGTCTGGACGCGGAGACCGCCTGGCGCCTGTGCACCCGAGGCATCCAGCCGGACAGCGCGCTGGCCCGCGCCCGCGTCGACGGCGACCGTGAACTGGCCGGAGCCGCCTGCCGCATCGTGTCGATCGTCTACTGACCGCTGGATGGGGGCTAGGAGAGGTGGGACCGGATCTCGTCCGCCGCCAGGCGCGCGGCCCGGTCCGCCTCGCCGCCGACCAGCCGCGTGCGGGTGAGCGCGAAGGTCAGGCCGCGTTCGCGGTCGGCGAAGGCGATGCTGCCGCCGCTGCCGTGGTGGCCGAAGGCCGTGTGCTCGCCGCCCATCTCGGGCAGCCCCAGGAAGTAGCCGAGGCCCTTGGCGAACCGGCCGAGGAGCATCTGGTCCTTGCCCTGGACCGCGACCGCGGTGACCTGCTCCAGGCGCTCCGGTGAGATCAGGCGTACGCCGTCGACCTCACCCAGGAGCGCCGCGTACATGCGCGCGGCGGCGCGTGCGGTGGTGGTGCCGCCCGCCGGGGTGTCCGCGAGCAGGTAGTCGCGGCGGTTGGCCAGTTCGGCGGTCGTCCACACGCTCCGGTTCGGTACGACGAAGCGGCGGAAGGGCACGGACGGGGGCAGGTTTTCCAGCCATGCCGCCCAGTTGCCCTCCACGAGCGGTGCGACGCGGGGAAGTTCCGCTTCGGGAATGCCGAAGTACAGCTCGTCCGCCACGCCGAGCGGCTCCGTGACGTACGTACGAAGGGCCTCTGCCGGGGTGAGGCCGGTGATGCGGCGCACCGGTTCGCCGAGGATCCAGCCGAAGGTCCAGCCGTGGTAGCCGCTGTCCGAGCCCGGCTCCCAGAGTGGTTTCTGGTCCGCGACTACGGCGCACATGGTGTCCCAGTCGCACAGCTCCGCCGGTGTGATGTCGGGCGGGAGCTGCGGGATGCCGATCGTGTGGGTCAGGGCGTCGCGCACGGTGGCCCGGTCCTTGCGGTGGGCGGCGAACTCGGGCCAGTAGTGGGCGATCGGGGTGTCGTAGTCGATCAGGCCGCGCTCCGCGAGCACGTGCACGAGCGTGGCCATGAAGCCCTTGCCGGTGGAGAAGCTGTGGATCGGCGTGTCGGGCGTGAGCGGGGCAGGTGCCGCCGGAGTGGCCGGAGCGTCAGGCCCCGGTGCCCGGACCCCGGGCGGGTCGTACGCGCCCGCGCAGGTCGAGACGAGCTGCTCCCCGTCGACGTACGCCGCGACTTGCAGCCCGCTCTCCGCGCCGGATTCCACGAGTCCGTGCAGGAGGCTGTCGACCCGGGCCCGCACATCCGCACTCACGTCGCGACTCACCCCAGCATGATGGCATCAACGCCCTGCCGCGGGCGCGGGCAGCGGCGGCCATGCGGTTCGCCGGATATACCGTGATGGTCACCGGCGCCACTTGGGCCCACGCCCAGCACTCCGCCGCTCAGGCTTCGGCCCGCGTCAGCCGGAACGCCAGGCACACCACGAGTGTCTCGTCCGTGACCGGCGTTCCTTGCTCCGCCCAGTAACGGCGGTGCCCCGTACGCCAGTCGGCGAGTGAGGTGAAGCCCTCGCCCTCGGCGTCGGCATGGGCCCAGGTCACCCCCGCGAACGACGTCACCTCGGCGTCCGTGATCTCCACGGTGGCCACGTACCGGCCCTCGTCGTCGAGCAGCGCGAGGCGCTCGCCCGGGTACTCCAGGCCCTCGGTCTCCTTGGCGTAGTCACCGAGGAGACCGGTGGTGGTGGTCTTCGTCCCGGCCAGGACCAGGGCGTTCAGCTCGGCCCGCATCGCGCCGGGCGTTCCCAGCTCGATGGAGCGCATTCCGTTGACTCGCGGCCACATCGTTCTTCGCCTCACTCGCGGGTCCGTCGGCGCCGAGACCACGGCGCCGTTGCTGAGGGTGTCATGGCCGACCTTAGGGGTGCTCGCCGTCCGGTGTTGGGCCGACAACTCCTTGACAGGTCAGTCCTGTTAAGCAACTCTGCTGGTCATGGAGTGGACTGGGGTACGTTACGCGGAGGGGCCGACCGTCGAGGTGCGCACCTGGATCGACGCCCCGCCCGGGCGGGTGTGGGACTTCGTGAGCGACATCGCGCGGATGCCGGAGCGGAGCGGCGAGCTGCGGGCCGTGGAGTGGCTGGACGGCGCCGTCGCCCCCACGCGCGGGGCGTGTTTCGCCGGACACAACAAGCACGAGGCGCTCGGCGAGTGGACGACGGTGTCACACGTGGTCGAGTGCGAGGCGCCACGCGTCTTCGGATGGGCGGTGACCGATCCCGAACACCCCACCGCCACCTGGCGGTTCAGTCTGCGCGAGCGCGACGGCGGCACCGAGCTGACGCACTGGATGCGGATGGGCCCGGCGCGGTCCGGCATCTCGCTCGCGATCGAGCGGATGCCGGAGAAGGAACAGAAGATTGTCTTCGTGCGGATGCGGGAGTTGGAGCAGGGGATGAGGGTGACCGTCGACGCCATCAAGGGGCTCGCCGAGTCGGGGGCCGAGGGAGTCACAGGCGTCGGCACGAGTACCGGCCTGGGCGCCGGATCGGAGCGTGACGCCTGATGCGTACCGCCACCACCATCGAGGCGTCCGGCGGCGACTGGCAGGACACCGTCGCCTACGTCACCGAGGCCGAGAAGCTCGGCCTGGACATCTGCTGGGTGGCCGAGGCGTGGGGCGCCGAAGCGCCGTCCCCGCTCGGCTACTTGGCCGCCCGGACCGAGCGCATGCTGCTCGGCTCCGGCATCATCCAGCTCGCCACCCGCACCCCCGTCGCCATCGCCCGCGCGGCGATCACGCTGTCCAACATCTCCGGCGGCCGGTTCCTGCTCGGCCTCGGCCCGTCCGGACCGCAGGTCGTCGAAGGGCTGCACGGCGTCCCGTTCGACCGGCCGCTGGCACGGATGCGGGAGACCGTCGAGATCGTGCGGCAGGCGGTGGCCGGGGAGAAACTGGCGTACGCGGGGCGGGAGTTCACCCTGCCGCTGCCGGGCGGCGAGGCCAGGCCGATGCGCCTGGCGATGCGCGCCGAGCACGACCTGCCCGTCTACCTGGCCACGCTCTCGCCCCGCATGCTCCGCCTGACCGGCCGCGTCGCCGACGGCTGGCTCGGCACGAGCTTCGTACCCGAAGGCGCGCAGGCGGCGTACTTCGACCACCTGGACGCCGGACTGGCCGAAGTGGGCCGCAAACGTTCGGAGTTGGACATCTGCCAGGGCGCGGAGGTGGCGTTCGCCGAGGACGAGGACGCCCTGCGCGCCATGGTCGCCGGGCGCAAGAAGGAACTCGCGTTCAGCCTCGGCGGCATGGGCTCGGCTTCCACGAACTTCTACAACGACGCGTACAGCCGCCAGGGTTGGGCCGACGTCGCCGCGGCCGTCCGCGAGCGCTGGCAGGCGGGCGACCGGGACGGCGCCGCAGGCCTGGTGACCGACGAGATGGTCCTCGCGACGACGCTCATCGGCACCGAGGACATGGTGCGCGAACGGCTGCGCGTGTGGCGGGCCGCGGGTGTCACCACTGTCCGCTTCTATCCGGCCGGTGACACCCTCGACGCGCGCCTCGCCACGCTGGGGCGAGCCCTTGATCTCGTACGGGAGATCGATACGGCGCCGGGCAGCGATTTCCTACGCGACGTCGAGGGACCGGGGGAGGGTCAGGCCGACGGGTCGTAGCCCTCGTAGTCGCCCCAGCCGGGGGACTGCGTCATCTCTTCCCACGTCGGCCAGTCCGTCCCCGTTCGCTGGCGCGTCAGCTCGCCGGGGAGGGTGAACAGCGGCGCCTTGGCGGGCTTGGCGAGGGTCTGGGCGACGACCGCGTCGCGCAGCGCGGGGGCCGCGTGCAGGCGGGGGAGCACCGCGTGCACGCGGTCGGCGTACCCGGCCGGAAGCTGCGTGGCGTTGCCCACGACGTCCAGCCGGGTCCCGGCGCTGACCAGCGCGATCTCGGGCCGCTTGCGCGCGGCGATCTCGGACGTGGTGTGCAGCGCGACGGCGTCCCAGACCACCTCCACGCGGTCGGCCGACACGCCCTCGCGGGTGAGGAACTCGGCCGCGACGTCGGCGCCGTCCACCTCGAAACGCTGGTCCCGGTCGCCCTCGGCGCTGAGCCCCGCGTCGTGCAGGACGCAGCCGAGGAAGAGCAGTTCGTCGTCGTAGTCACGGTCGGGCAGCAGCCCGTCCTGCTCGCCGAGATGCCGGCCGTAGAGGTAGGTGCGCAGGCTGTGGTTGAACAGCGAGGGGGACAGCAGGGAGCGGATGTGGGTGGTGGCCTTGGAGGCCAAGTCACCTGTGGGGAAGGGGAGTTCGGAGAGTTTGCCGTCGTAGGTGTCGTCCATGACTCAGATTCTTGAGCCGGTGACGGATGTCCGCAATGACAAGTACCCCGCTTATCCTGCCAAGTCCTCCCAGTCCGCGCCCACGGTCACCCCTCCACGTCACCGACCCGTGCGAACAGCGGCCGCGCCACCGGAAGCCGCCCGTCGACCTCCGCGCACTGCGCCGCCACCCGCGCCGCCGACTCCGGTACGAGGGGCCCGAGTTGGTCCGCGAGCGTGCGGCACGCGCCGACCAGCGCCGCGAGGACCCCGTCGAGCCGTTCGCCCGCCGCCCGGTCGCCCGCGCGCTCGGCCTTGGCCAGCTCCCACGGCCGGGTGGCGTCGACGCAGCGGTCGGCCTCCTCGACGACCCGCCACACGGCGGCCGTCGCCCGCCGGAAGTCGAAGTCCGCCAGGGCGTCGTCGACGTGTCCGGAGACCTCACGACAGGCGGTCAGCAGTCGCTCCGTGCCCTCGGCGGCCACCGCGCCCCGCCCTGGCACGCGACCCCCGCGGAAGCGGTGGACCATCGACACGACCCGGTTGACGAGGTTCCCGAGCCCGCCGGCGAAGTCGGCGTCGGCCCGCGCGACAAGCCGTTCCCGGGTGAAGTCCGCGTCACCGACGCGCGGCACGTCACGCAGCAGCCACCAGCGCACCGCGTCGGTGCCGAACTCGGCGACCAGCTCCGCCGGATCGACCGTCGTACCACTGGACTTGCTGATCTTGCGGCCGTCGACGGTGAGATAGTCGTGTACGAGGATGTCCGTGGGCAGCGGCAGGCCCGCCGACAGGAGCATGGCCGGCCAGTAGACGGCGTGGAAGCGGACGACACCCTTGCCGACGAGGTGCGTGCGCCGCGTGCTGCCGGTCCACCACTGGTCGTACGCGGGGTCGTCGGTGCCGTAGCCGAGGCTGGTGACGTAGTTGCCGAGGGCGTCCCACCAGACGTACACGACCTGATCCGGGTCGTCCGGCACGGGGATGCCCCAGCCGTGGGCGCGGGTGTGCGAGCGGGACACGGAGAAGTCGTGCAGGCCGCTGTCGATGAGGGCGAGCACCTCGTTGCGACGGACAGCAGGCTCGACGCGCAGGCGGCCGGAGGAGATCAGCTCGCGCAGGTCGTCCGCGTACCGGGACAGCCGGAAGAACCAGTTCTCCTCGGCGACGAGCCGCGGCTCGGTGCCGTGCTCGGCGCAGCGGCCATCGACGAGTTCGGCGGGAGTGTAGAACTGCTCGCAGCCCACGCAGTACAGGCCCTCGTAATGCTTGCGGTAGAGGTCGCCGGACGCGGCGCAGCGCCGCCACAGGCGCTCCACGCCGACCCGGTGGCGCGGGTCGCGGCTGGTGCGGATGAAGTCGTCGAAGGACAGGGCGAGCGGACCGCGCAGCGCGGCGAACGCCTCGGCGTTGCGGTCCACCAGATCCTGTACGGGGACGCCCTCGGCCTCCGCGGCCAGCACGTTCTTGAGCGAGTTCTCGTCCGTGCCGCTGAGGAAACGGACCTGGTCGCCGCGGTGGCGGCGGTGGCGGGCCAGCACGTCCGCTTGGACGAGTTCGAGGGCGAAGCCCAGGTGGGGGCGGGCGTTGACGTACGGGATGGTGGTGGTGACGTACGTGGTACGTGGCGTGGCAGAGGGAACGGTGGGCGGTGTGGTCATGGGAGCCTCCAGGCTCTCCAGGGGGAGAGGCGGGGCTCCGCAGCCGCTCGGAACGAGGCCCCGTCTCGGGGCCTCGGACACGCGCGTCCGGTCAGCGGCCCCGCTGGCGGGGCATCATGGCGACACGGAACTCGGGCGTGATCATGCGGTGATGCTAGCAACGGGGGCGGTGTCGGGGCCGGGCATTTTTCCGCGGCCCGCGCGGGCCCGCGGGCCCACTACGGCGTCGCTTACCTGCCAGACCGAGGGCAGTGCCTCTTGTTGAACTGACGCACATGCCTCAAGCCTCCACCACCACGCCCGCCGCCGAGCACGCGCAGGCACGCCCAACTACCCGTTCCCAACTGCTCAGTTGGCTCGCCGTCGCATCGGTGACGGCGGGTCTCTTCGTCATCGTCACCGTCGAGATCCTGCCGATCGGTCTGCTGCCGGAGATCGGGCACAGCTTCCGCGTCACGGACGGGACGGCCGGTCTTACGATGACGATGCCCGGCTTCCTCGCCGCGCTGTCCGCGCCGGTGGTGACCACGGCGACCGCCCGCGTGGACCGGCGCTTCATGCTGTGCGCCTTCATGGCGCTCCTCGTGGCGGCGAACTTCCTCGCGGCGGTGGCGCCCGCCTACTGGCTCGTCCTGGTGTCCCGCGTCCTGGTCGGCGTCACCATCGGCGGGTTCTGGTCCATCGGGGCCGGGCTCGCCGGGCGGCTCGTGCCGCCGGAATCGGTGGGCCGGGCGACGGCGGTGATCTTCTCGGCGGTGCCGCTCGGGTCGGTGCTCGGTGTGCCCGCCGGAACCTTCGTGGGTGACGTCGCGGGATGGCGAACGGCCTTTGTGGCGCTGGGAGTTCTGTCCGTGGGGGTGTGGGTGGCCATGCTCGTGGTGATTCCTCCGCTGCCGCCCGAGGAGGCGTTGCGCGGGTCGGTCCTGCGAGGCGCGCTGCGGGGCGTCGGCACCCGCTGGGCGCTGCTCGTGACCGTGCTCGTCGTCCTTGCGCACTTCGGGGCGTACACGTATGTGACGCCGTTTCTGCGGCAGGTGACGGACGTGGGTCCGGGGCTGGTCACCGTGTTTCTGCTCGTGTACGGGGCCGCCGGGATCGCGGGCAACTTCCTGGGCGGCGCGGCGGTGGTGCGTCGGCCGCGGGCCGCGTTCGCGGTGGCCGCGGGGCTGATCGCCGTCGCCACCCTGCTGCTGCCCGTCCTCGGGACCCGGCCGGTCGGGGCGGTCGTGCTGCTGGTGGTCTGGGGGATCGCGTACGGGGCCGTTCCGGTGTGCTCGCAGGCGTGGTTCGCGGCGGCGGTGCCCCGCTCGCCCGAGGCGGCATCGGTGCTTTTCACCGCCTCGTTCCAGGCGACGCTCTCGCTCGGCGCGCTCGCGGGCGGCGTGCTGGTGGACGGGGCGTCGCCGTCGGCGGTGATGGTCCTTGCCGGACTGACGGCCGTCCTCGCGGTGGCGGCTGTGGGGCTGCGCGGCCGAACGGGCTGAGCCGGGGGCTCCGGCGCCGCATGGGCCGCCTTCGAGCCCGAACCGGCATGCAGCATCATGTGGGCGTGATCACCATTCATCTGAAGTACGAGATCGATGCCGACAAGCTCGAGGACTTCGAGGAATATGGCCGCCGCTGGGTCGGGCTCGTCAACCGTTTCGGCGGGACGCACCACGGCTACTTCCTGCCGAGTGAGGGCGACAGCGACATCGCTTACGCCCTCTTCTCCTTTCCCAGTTTCGCCGCGTACGAGCAGTACCGCACGGACAGCATGACCGACCCGGAGTGCCAGGCCGCCATCGAACTGGCTCGTAGCACCCGCTGCATCAAGCGGTACGAACGCCGCTTCCTGCGGCCGCTCGACGTCATGTCTTAGGACGGGGCGGGGCGCACCGAACCGCCAGGCCGGCGCGCCCCGAACTCAATTCTTCCCAAAGCCGTAAGCGACGTACGCCAAAAGGCGCCGTGCCGCCGTGTCTCAGACCGCGGCCGCGAGCTTCTCGAACTGCGCGTCGGTCAGGGTGATGCCCGCGGCGGCGGTGTTCTGCTCCAGGTGCGCCACCTTGGACGTGCCGGGGATCGGCAGGATCACCGGCGAGCGGCGGAGCAGCCAGGCCAGGGCGAGCTGGGACGGCGATGCGCCGTGGTCCTTGGCGGCGGCGTCGAGCGGGCCGCCCGGGCGGGCGAGTTCGCCGGTGGCCATCGGGAACCACGGGATGAAGGCGATGTTCTCGCGCTCGGCGTACTCGAGCACGTCCTCGGAGCTGCGGTTGACCAGGTTGTACTGGTTCTGCACGGACACGATCTCGCCGTGCTCGCGCGCCTCCTTGAGCTGATCCACCGTCACCTCGGAGACGCCGATGTGGCGGATCTTGCCCTCGTTCTGCAGCAGGACGAGCTCGCCGATCTGGTCCGCGACCGGGACCTGCTCGTCGATGCGGTGCAGCTGGAACAGGTCGATGCGCTCCACGCCGAGGTGACGCAGGCTCAACTCGGCCTGCTGGCGCAGGTATTCGGGGCGGCCGACCGCGCGCCAGTCGTCCGGGCCCGAGCGGGTCAGGCCGGCCTTGGTGGCGATGACCACGTCGTCGGCGTACGGGTGCAGGGCCTCGCGGATGAGGACCTCGTTGACTATGGGACCGTACGAGTCGGCGGTGTCGATGAAGTTCACGCCGAGCTCCACGGCGCGGCGCAGTACGCGAATGGCCTCGTCCCGGTCCTTGGGCTCGCCCCAGACGCCCGGTCCGGTGAGCTGCATGGCGCCGTAGCCGAGCCGGTTGACGGGGAGGTCGCCGCCGAGGGCGAAGGTGCCCGCGGCGTCGGCGGGTCGCGAGGGGTTCGAGGTGCTCATGGGAGCGGTCCTTTCACAGCGTACGTACGACAAGATGTGTGACTCCGAACCTAAGCGCTGGAACGCGTGAAGAGTGGATTCGGCCGCGCAGCGGCAGCCGCCGGGCCCCGGCGTGGCGGGCCGACGCCGTGGTATCGGCCCGCCGGGGCGTCACGTCGGACAGGACAGAGCGAAGCCGCAGGTGGGAGTGGTGTCAGCCCAGCTTCTTCAGGAGCTCTGTCGCCACCGGGGCGGACGACGCCGGGTTCTGGCCGGTGACGAGGTTGCGGTCGACGACCACGTACGGGGCCCACGGCTCGCCCTCCTGGAAGTCGGCGCCCGCGGCGATCAGGCGGTCCTGGAGCAGCCACTTCGCCTTGGGGGCGAGGCCGGCCTGGGTCTCCTCGGCGTTGGTGAAGCCGGTCAGGCGGTAGCCCGCGAAGGAGTTGGCGCCGTCGGCCTTGGTGGAGCCGTCGTCCTTGGTGGCGGCGAGCAGGGCGGCGGACGCGTGGCACACGGCGGCCAGCGGCTTGCCCGACTCCAAGGCCCGGGTGAGCAGTCGGCCGGACGTGGCGTCGGTCGCCAGGTCCTCCATCGGGCCGTGGCCGCCCGGGTAGTAGACCGCGGTGTAGTCGTCCAGGTCCACGTCCTCCAGGCTGATGGGCGCCTGGAGTTCGGTGAAGGACGCGAGCCCGGCCGCGATCCGGTCGGCGCCCTCCTGGCCGCCGTTGACCTCCGGGGCAAGGCTGCCGCGGTCCACGGTCGGTACGACGCCGCCCGGCGTTGCGACGACGACCTCGTGGCCCGCGGCCTTGAACGCCTCGTAGGGCGCGACGGCCTCCTCGGCCCAGAAGCCGGTGGGGTGCTGCGTTCCGTCGGCGAGCGTCCAGTAGGTGGCGCCCGTCATCACGTAAAGAATCTTCGACATGCCCCGAACGTAGGCCGCCGCTGCCATAGGGATCCAATAGGCAATCGAGTGGCAGCCATGGGATATCCAATGGCTCGCGGGGAATGGTCGGCGAGTGCCTGCGGACGCGGCGCGTACACGCGCCGGCCTCCACTTATTCCCCGAATGCGGCGGAAATAGTGCCGCTGACCTCCAGGTTGCAGCCACACGTACGGCAGCGGCACCCGGTCGCGGCACATCCCTGGAGGACCCCATGAAGATCGGCATCATCGGCGCGGGCAACATCGGCGGCAACCTCACCCGCCGCCTGACCAAGCTCGGTCACGAGGTGTCCGTGGCCAACTCCCGCGGCCCGCAGACGCTCACCGCCCTCGCCGAGGAGACCGGGGCCACGCCCGTCACCGTCGCCGAGGCCGCGCGCGGCGCCGAGCTGGTGGTTGTGACGATTCCGCTCAAGGGCGTTCCGGCCCTGCCGTCCGGCCTGTTCGACGGGGCCGCCGAGGGCTTCGTCGTACTCGACACCGGCAACTACTACCCCCAGCGCGACGGCAGGATCGACGCCGTCGAGGACGACGGCCTGACCGAGAGCCGCTGGACCGAGCAGCACATCGGCCACCCGGTGATCAAGGCGTTCAACGGCACGTACGCCCAGGACATCCTCGACAAGCCGCTCCCCAAGGGTGATCCGCAGCGCATGGCGCTGCCCGTGGCCGGGGACGACGACGTCGCCAAGAAGACGGTCCGTGACCTGATCGACGAGCTGGGCTTCGACACCGTCGACGCCGGCGGCATCGACGAGTCCTGGCGGCAGCAGCCCGACACCCCGGTCTACGGGCTTCGCGGGGGCGTGGCCGAGGTCACGAAGGCGCTGGCGGAGGCGAGCGAGGAGCGGCCGGCGACGTTCCGGGCGTAGAGCCCGCCTGGTGTGTCCCGTTGCGGAAGCTTTGCCTCCATCAAGATGCCTGTGCCTCTAATTGATCATCGCTGCGTAGGGTGGCGGAATGGTGGAGGGGAAGAGCACCGCAACGGGGAACCCGACGTCGAGCGAGCCGCCGCGGCGGCCGGGGCGGAAGCGGGGAAGGCACGCGGCATCGCGAGGCAATGGCGACGGCCCGCCAGGAAGACTCGGTAACGGACCACTAGGAAGACTCAGCGGCGGCCCGTCAGGAAGACTCGGCGGCGGCGGGCTCGCCCGCTCCTCGCTCCTCATGGCCGCCGGCACCGTCGTCTCCCGGGCGACCGGCCTCATCCGGCAGGTCCTCCAGGCGGCGGCGCTCGGCACGGGCCTGCTGGCCAGCACGTACAACACCGCGAACACCGTGCCCACCGGCCTGTACACGCTGCTGATCGGAGGCGCGCTCAACGCCGTGCTCGTGCCGCAGCTCGTACGAGCCCGCGCGACGCAGGCAGACGGCGGCCGGGCCTACGAGCAGCGCCTGGTCACCCTGGTGCTGTGCGTGCTCGCCGTCGGCACGGCGCTCGCCGTATGGGCGGCGCCGCAGATCGTCGGCCTGTACATGCGCGACACACCGCAGAGCCACGAGGCCTTCGAACTCACCGTCGTGTTCGCGCGGTTCCTGCTGCCGCAGATCTTCTTCTACGGCATGTTCGGCATGCTCGGCCAAGTCCTCAACGCCCGCGAGAAGTTCGGCGCGATGATGTGGACGCCGGTCCTCAACAACATCGTGCTGATCGGCATGTTCGGCGCCTACCTCACCCTGCTGACCACGCCCGACCGCGTCGAGGACATCACCGCGTCGCAGGTCCGGCTCCTCGGCCTCGGCACCACCGTCGGCATCGCCCTCCAGGCCCTCGCGCTCATTCCGTACGTACGCGAAGCCGGCTTCCGCTTCCGGCCCCGCTTCGACTGGCGCGGCTCGGGCCTGCGCAGGAGCGCCCGCGCCGCCCGCTGGACCCTGCTTTTCGTGCTCGCCAACCAGGTCGCGCTGACCGTCGTCACGAACTACGCCAACGCCGCCGACCAGCAACTGCCCAAGGCGGGCGCCGGGTACACGGCGTACTCGTACGCGCAGACCATCTGGCTCCTCCCTCAATCCATCGTCACCGTCTCCCTGGTCACCGCGCTCCTGCCACGGCTCAGCAAAGCCGCCGCGCAGGGCCGCACCGACGACCTGCGCGGCGAACTGTCCCGCGCGCTGCGCCTGACCGGCGTCGTGATCGTGCCCGCCGGATTCTTCTTCCTCGCGCTCGGCCCACAGACGGCCGCGCTGCTCTTCGGCCACGGCGCGGCCGACGCGGCGGCCACGCGCCCGCTCGGCCAGATGCTCCAGGCCTTCGGCCTCGGCCTCATCCCCTTCTCCGCCCAGTACCTGCTCCTGCGCGGCTTCTACGCCTTCGAGGACACGCGTACGCCGTTCTGGATGGCGGCGTGGATCGGCTCCGTGAACATCGCCCTGGCCGCCGCCTGCCACCAACTCCTGCCCGCACGCTGGGCAGTTGTCGGCATGGCCGCCGCGTACACGCTGTCGTACGCCGTCGGCCTCCTCCTCACCGCGCGACTGCTGCGTCGACGCCTCGACGGCCGCATGGACGGCAAACGCCTTGCGCGCACCTACGGCAAACTCACGCTGGCCGCCGCTCCGGCCGGTGCCCTCGCCTGGCTGGTGGCGCGCGCCTGCGCGGACCCGTCGGGTGCCACGGGCACCGCGACGACAGCCCTCGCGCTCACCGCGGGCGCCGCCGCGCTGATCCTCGGATACGTGCTGCTGGCACGGCTGTTGAGGGTGGGTGAGCTGCGGTTGCGCCTGCGGTGAGCGGGGGCTGTGCCGGCGGCGAACGGTGGCTTCGCCTGCGGCGCGTGCAGTGCGAGGGCCGGTCTCAGCGCTCCGTCACGAACACGTGCGCCGCGGTCCGCGTGGGGAGTTCGGTGGTCTCCCCGCCGCTGCCGACCAGCACGCCGCCGGGCGACGCCGTCACGCTCACGACCGCGCCGGGCCGCACCCCGGCGCGCCACAGGGTGTTCATCAGGTGGGCGTCGGTCTGGATCAGCTCCCTGATGCGCCGTACGACCGCACTCGCGCCGTCGGGCCCGGGATCGAGGTCGTTGAGGCTGACCATGATGTTGGCGACGTTCTGGTCGTTCTGGTCGCTCTTCTCGCCGAGCTCCTCCAGGCCCGGGATCGGGTTGCCGTAGGGCGACTCGGTCGGATGCCGAAGGAGTTCCAGGACGCGGCGTTCGACGGCGTCGCTCATCACGTGCTCCCAGCGGCAGGCCTCGGCGTGCACCTGCTCCCACTCGAGGCCGATCACGTCGACGAGGAGGCACTCCGCGAGCCGGTGCTTGCGCATGACACGCGTGGCCACGCGACGGCCCTCCTCCGTCAGGTCGAGGCGCCGGTCGCCGGCGACGCGCAGCAGACCGTCACGCTCCATGCGGGCCACCGTCTGACTGACCGTGGGACCGCTCTGGTCCAGGCGCTCGGCGATACGGGCGCGCAGCGGAGCCACGCCTTCCTCCTCGAGCTCCAGGACGGTGCGGAGATACATCTCCGTGGCGTCGATGAGTCGGGTCATGCCGCTCGTCAGGCGGGGGTTTCGGCGGGCGTCTCGGCGGTGGCGGTCAGGACCGCGCGGCCGAGTATGTGACCGGAGATGTTGAACCCCAGGAAGGCCGGGGTGGCTTCGGCCGGGACGCCGATGGACTCGACGTCGAGGGCGTGCACCACGACGAAGTAGCGGTGCGGGCCGTGTCCGGCGGGCGGGGCGGCGCCGATGTAGCGGGCCATGCGGGCGTCGTTGGGCAGTTGGAAGGCGCCCTCGGGCAGGCCCGAGCCGGTGTCGTCGCCCGCGCCCTCGGGCAGCTCGGTGACGGTGGCGGGGAGGTCGGCGACCGCCCAGTGCCAGAACCCGGAGCCGGTGGGGGCGTCGGCGTCGTACACCGTCACCGCATAGCTCTTGGTGCCTTCAGGCGCACCGCTCCAGGACAGCTGCGGGGAGAGGTCCTTCCCGCCGGGGACGCCGGAGATGGCGGAGAGCTGCTCGGGCGACCAGGGGGCGCCGTCGGTGACGGTGGTGCTGGTGACGGTGAAGGAGGCCGCCTCGGGGAGGCGGGCGAAGGGGTTGTTGGCGTTCATCGCGTGGTTCCTTTCGGGCCGTGCGTGTGTGGGGTGGCGGTGATGCGGCCAAGCGGCCATGCGGCCGACGGAGGGCCGCGGGCTGCGGCGCAGCGAAGAGCCATGTCGGTAGCTGTGCCTCACCACTCCCTGCCGATGAATCGACGATAACACAGATAATCGATTATCAACGGGATCGTCTATGCTGACGGCATGACGCAGACGGCTGACACCCCACCCTCGTCCGGGAAGCAGATGCTCTCCGAGCAGGTCCACGCACACCTGCGGGACGCGATCATGCGCGGGGACCACGCCCCCGGTGATGCCCTCAAACCGCAGGACCTCGCCAAGGAGCAGGGCGTGAGCCTGGCCGTCGTGCGGGAGGCGCTCGTACGCCTGGTCGGAGAGGGCCTCGCCGACCGGCTGCACAACCGTGGCTTCGCCGTCCCGGCCTTCTCCGACCGCCGCTGGCAGGAGATCGCCGAGGCCCGCCGGACCGTCGAGCCGGTCGTGCTGCGCATGTCCATCGAGCGCGGCGACGTCGACTGGGAGGCCCGCGTGCGGGCCGCCCACCACCGCCTGGCCCGCACTCCGGCGTACGAGCCGGGGGAGGGCGAGTACTACACCCGCGCCTGGTCCGAGGCCCACCGGGTCTTCCACCGCACCCTGTTGGAAGGCTGCGGCAACCCCGTCCTCCTGGAGACCTTCGACCGCATGTGGACCGCAAGCGAACTGGCCCGCCGCTGGTCGGCCCACCGCGACCCCCACCGCGACGGCTTCGCCGAGCACCGCCGCCTGGAGGAGGCGGCACTGGCCCGCGACGCGGACACGGCGGCGGAGGTGCTGGCCCAGCACCTCACGCAGACCGCGGTGGCGTTGACCGACTCCGGGGGTCGCGAACCCGCGAGGGGAATCTGAGGGGGAGGCAGCTGCCCGGACCTGCCGAACGAGCCCCGGCGGAGTGCCGGCACCGCGACCTCGATGCCGTCACCCAGGGGCTGACCAGACTGGGTCAGCCCGCCAGTCGGGCAAGGGCCAGCGCGTGCGCGCGGTCGAGGGAGTCGGCGGCAGCGCACGGGATGTCCGGCTGCACACCGGTGCCCTCCCAGTTCGTGCCGGAGGCGGGGTTGACGGCGCGGCCGACGGGGACAGTGGCTTCCAGGTGCGGGTGCACCGTCCAGCCGTCGCACGGGTGTGCGCCGCCGCGGGTGGGCTCGCCGACGACTGTGGCGCGGCCGAGCTGCTGGAGGTCGTACGCCAGCTCTTCAGCGGCAGAGAAGGTGCTGTTGCCGGACAGCACATACAACGGCTTGCTGCCGCCGAAGCGCGCGCCGGGAACGTGCGGCAGGCTCCAGGACTGCTCGGTGCGCTGGCTGCCGCGCCAGTACATGGTGTTGAGGTGCGTGCGCTCGTCGAGCAGGTAGCCGCAGACGAAGGCGACCGTGTCCGGGTCGCCGCCCCGGTTGGCGCGAAGGTCCACGATCAGCGCCTGGGCGCGGGAGGCCAGGGTGAGCGCGGCGCTCAGCGGTTCGGCGGCCCACTCCAGCGGAAACAGCATCGGTGCCAGCTCCACCACGGCGACCCCTCCGTCGAGCAACTGCACCCGGGGTGCACCGCCCAGCGAGGTGTCGAAGTCCCGGCGCATGGCGTCCCGGGTGGCCGCCCCTTGCTTCGGGGCGACCGGGTCGGCGTGATGCTTCAGTCTCAGGTGTCGGTCGCCGTTGGCGGACTGAAGGTCCGCCGTGACCAGGCGGGCTAGCTCCGCGGCGTCGTCGACGTCGTAGGCGCCCTCGGTGAGGCGTCGTTGCAGCAGGCCGGCGAGCTGCTCGGCTATCTCGGGGAAGACGTAGTGCTCGGTCAGGAGCCGGGCTGTCTCATCGATGACAGGGGCGGGCGCAAGCTTCGTCGGAGTCGTCATGGCAGGGAGTAGAGCACCGCCCTTGCGAAAGCGTCAATAAGTTTAGACACTTTCGGTATGCATGATCAGACTCCCTATCCGCCGCCTCCTGAGGACGTCCTGGAGGTCGGTGCGCCTGAGCAGTTCGCGGCGCTCGCCCACCCGTTGCGTCAGCGGTTGCTCTTCGCCCTGGGCCACCGGCCTGCCACCACCAGCCAGCTCGCGGCGCAGCTCGACGCGAAGAAGGGCAACGTGGCCCACCACCTCAAAGTGCTCCGCGAAGCCGGGCTGATCCACATCGCCGAGACCCGCCAGGTCCGCGGCGGCACCGAGCAGTACTACCAGCGCACCGCCCGCCACATGGTCGTCGCCGAACCCCAAGCGGCAGGCACCGCCGCGATGCTCGCCGCGGTCGCCCAGGAGCTGGACCGCTCTCCCACCGACACCCACCTGACACTGCGCCACCTGCGTCTCAGCCCCGCGAAGGCAAGGGAACTCGGCGAGACCCTCGCCCAACTGGTCGACCAGCTCGAGGAAGATGCAGAAGACCAGCCCGTGCACGGCGTGTTGGTGGCGCTCTACCAGCAGGCTCCGCCGACCAGCGCCACCAGTTCCGCCTAGCCGTGCGGCGGTGGCCCCTCGCGCCGGTCCGCCCCCGTGGCTCGACGGCAAGCCGGTCAAGGTGTGGCTGTCGGTGTCCTGAGCATGTGCGTACCTTCGCGGAGCAGGAACAGGGCGATGAGCAGCGCGGCGACTGAGTCGGTCCACCACCAGCCGAGTGCTCCGCCGGGCAACCTGATCGCGTCGCCGCTCACTCGGACCGCCCCACCCGCCCCGGCTCACCGGGGGCACGGTGCGCTCAGTCTCTCAGGCGTGTCAGCCCCTGCCCTCGTGGCGGAACAAGTGGTCGACCTTGTCCTTGAACTCGGCCCTGCGCTGTTCCCGGTGCTGTTTGCGAGCTGCCCGCACGGCGTTCTCGGCGGCCTCCTGGGCGGAGCGCACCTCGGCTTCCACGTCCTGTGCCGGAACGCGCACCACGGTGCCGCCGAGCCGCCCGGCGATCTCATCGGCCGCTCTCGGATCCGACTCGGTGAGGTCCGCGATCACGACGGTTTCGCCTTCGTTGACACCTTGGCTGAGCACGGTGAGGGCATCGATCGAGTCCTCCGCCTCGTCGGCGTCGGCGCTCACACCGAGCAGAGCGCCCGCACCCCAGCCGAAGAGCACACCGAGGGGGCCGCCGAGGAGACCGACCAGTGCGCCCACAGCGCCGCCGACTGCTGCCGCCCCGCCGTCATCGGCTGGATACGTCTCGGGTACCGCCAGCTCGCCGTCCTTGGAACGTGCCAGGATCGCTGCCCGGCTCACGGTGGGCAACTGCGTCACGTCGTGAAGCGCATCGCGGGCATGCTCTGGGTCTTTGAAGGTGAAGAAGAGGACCTTGTCGTCATCGGATTCGGACATGGGCCGGTCTCTCTGCGAGGAGGGGAGGCGCGGTCGCGTGAGACCCAGTCAACGATCAGGTGGCAAGGGCCGCAACCTCGACGCCGGGGTGACGGACCTGCGCGTGGCGCCGTGCGACGCCGGGCCGCGTCCACCGTGGCCCGCGGAGAGCCTGTGGTCTGGAAGGCCGGGGCCTGGAACAAATGTCACGGCGAGGGGGGCCAGGCGGTCGGCGAGAGCAGGCCGAGGACGTAGGCGCGGGCCACCAGGGCGGTGCGGTTGGGGACTTCGAAGCGGCGGCAGAGGCGTACGAGGTGGTAGTTGACGCCGTCGGCGCTCAAGTCCACCGCGCGGGCGACCATCGCGGTGGTGAGGCCCGCGGCGACCAGGGCGAGGATGCGGGTCTCCTGGGCGCTGAGCGGCTGGGGCTCCGGAGCCCTCGGCGCCGTCCGTCGCTCGTCCACGCTCAGGATCGCCAGGAGCGGCGGGGAGGTGCCCGCCGGGTCGCTCACCGGCTCCACGGTCAGCTCTCCTTCGTACGGCATGTTGCTCGCCGTCCAGCGCACGCGCACCGGGTAGCGGGAGCGGCGGCCCGTGCGCAACGCCCTGTCCAGCTTGGCGAATCGGGCGTCGTCGGTGGGTGTGAACAGGTCGAGCAGGTTGCGTCCGGTGAGGCGGCTCGGGGTCAGATCCCACAGCGCGGCGAGGGCCGGGTTCGCGCCGGTGATCTCGCCGTCGGTGGTGCTGATCGCTATCGGGGCCGGGGTGCGGTCGAGCAGGTTGAGGAAGCGGGTGCGCCAGACCACCGGGTCCGCCTCGGGGTCCTGCATGGGGTGTTCTCCTCCGCTGTGCATGTCCAGGGGCTGTGCGTGTTCCGGTGTGGGGCTCCTAGCGCAGGCGCGCTCCGTGCGCACGCCGCGCCACGGCGAATCCACTACAGGATTCTGTAGTCCTGGCGGCGGATCGGCCAGTGGGCGGCGGAATCGTGGAGGGGGCAGCCGGACCCGCCCCATGAGGAGGACAGCACCCATGAACGCGCCGAGCGGTATGAGTGACGTGCCCGTTGTCGACGTCTCGGACACGGGATTGAGTCGTACGCCCATCCAGCAGGCCATGGCTCTCGCCCGGGAGCACGGCCCGCTCATCAGGCGGCGGTTCCACGACCACGAGGCGGTGCTCGTCTCCTCGTACGACCTCGTCGACGAGCTCTCCGACGAGACCCGCTTCGCCAAGGCCGTCGGGCCCGCGCTGCGGAACGTGCGTGAGGTCACCGGCGACGGCCTGTTCACCGCCTACAACGACGAGCCCAACTGGGCCAGGGCGCACGACATCCTGCTGCCCGCCTTCGCGCTGGGCTCGATGCGCGCCTACCACCCGACGATGCTGCGCGTGTCCCGGCGCCTGATCGCCGCCTGGGACGCACGCGCCGGGGATGGCACGCCCGTCGACGTCTCGGCGGACATGACCCGCATGACCCTGGACACCATCGGTCTCGCCGGTTTCGGCTACGACTTCGAGTCCTTCCGGCGCACCGACCCGCACCCCTTCGTGCAGGCCCTGGTGCGAGCCCTCGCCCACTGCCAGGCGGTCCTCGGCCGGGCGCCCGGAGGCGACCACGCGGCGGCGGACCAGGCGTTCCGGGCGGACGCCGACTTCCTCGCCCACGTCGTCGACAACGTGATCGGCGGGCGCAAGGCCGCCGGCGACACCTCCACGGACGACCTGCTCGGCCTGATGCTGAGCGCACCCCACCCCGGCAGCGGCGCCCTCCTGGACGAGGCCAACGTCCGCAACCAGGTCATCACCTTCCTGATCGCGGGCCACGAGACCACCTCGGGCACCCTCTCCTTCGCCCTGCACCACCTGCTGCGCAACCCGGCGGCCCTGCACCTGGCGCAGGCCGAGGTGGACGCGCTGTGGGGCGACGCCCAGGACCCCGAGCCGTCGTACGAGGACGTCGGCAAGCTGCGCTACGTACGCCAAGTCCTCAATGAGACCCTGCGGTTGTGGCCCACCGCCGCGGCCTTCGAACGCGAGGCGCGCGTCGACACCGTCATCGGCGGCCGTCACCGGGTGCGGGCAGGACAGCGGTTCTCCGTGCTCACGCCGATGCTGCACCGCGACCCGGTGTGGGGCGACAACGTCGAGGAGTTCGACCCGGACCGGTTCGCGCCCGCTGCCGAGGCGGCCCGCCCGGCGAACGTGTACAAGCCCTTCGGTACCGGTGAACGCGCCTGCATCGGGCGGCAGTTCGCGCTGCACGAAGCCACGATGCTGCTGGCCCTGCTGATCCACCGCTACCGGTTCCACGACCACGCCGGATATCTGCTCGACGTCAAGGAGACCCTGACCCTCAAGCCGGAAGGCTTCACGCTGACACTGACGCGGCGCACCGGCGCGGACCGGACGCCCGGCGCCACGACCGCGCGCCAGGAGGTGCGGGAAGAGAACGGCACGCTGCCCGCCCGCGTCACCGCAGGCTCGGCCCTCACCCTCCTGCACGGCTCCAACTTCGGCACCTGCCGCGGCTACGCCGAGGAACTCGCGTACACCTTCGGCATGTTGGGCTTCGCCACCGAGGTGGCGTCACTCGACAAGTACGCCGGTGACCTGCCCGTCGACCGGCCGGTCGTCATCGTCGCCGCCTCCTACAACGGGCAGCCCACGGACGACTCCGCCGCCTTCGCCTCCTGGCTCGCGGACGCGGGGCCGGGCACCGCCGAAGGTGTGCGCTATGCCGTTCTGGGCGTCGGGGACCGCAACTGGGCGGCCACCTACCAGCGCGTGCCCACACAACTCGACGAGAGGCTTTCGGAGTTGGGCGGGAACCGGTTGATGGAGCGGACCGCCGCGGACGCCTCGGGGGACCTCGCGGGTACCGTCGCGCGCTTCACCGCCGACCTGCGTCGCGTCCTGCTGTCGGAGTACGGGGATCCGGACTCGGGTCCTGCGGGATCCGCCCGGCCCGAGCCCGCGTACGCGTACGAGGTCACGGAGGTGACCGGCGGGCCCCGCGACGCCCTCGCCACCCGCCACTGCGCCGTCCCCATGACCGTGGTGGAGACGGCCGACCTCGCCGACCTGAGCCATCCGCTCGGCCGCGCCAAGAAGTTCCTGCGCCTGGCGCTGCCCGAGGAAGTCACCTACCGCACCGCCGACCATCTCGCCGTCCTGCCCGTCAACGACCCCGACCTGGTGGAGCGGGCGGCGACGCTCCTCGGGCTCGACTTGGACGCCGTCCTGGACATCCGCGCCCACCGCCCCGGCCGCGCCGCCCTGCCCCTGGACCGCCCGGTCACCGCCCGCGACCTGCTCACGCACCACGTGGAGTTGCGCGCCCCGCTCACCGCCGCCCGGATCGCCCGGCTCGCCGAGCACAACCCGTGCCCGCCCGAGCAGGCCGCCCTGCGCCGTCTCGCCGACGACACCGAGCGCGTGACCGACACGCGTCCGAGCCTGCTCGACCTGGCCGCGGAACACCCGGCGCTGCGCGGCGAGGTGGGCTGGCCGCTGCTGCTCGACCTGTTGCCGCCGCTGCGCACGCGCCCCTACTCCATCTCCTCCTCACCGGCGGCGGACCCGCGCCATGCCGACCTGATGGTGTCGCTCCTGAGCGGCCCCACGCGCTCGGGACACGGCGTGTACGAGGGCACCGGATCCGGGTATCTGAACCGCGTACGGCCCGGCGACACCGTGCACGCGCACGTGCAGCCCTGCCGGGAGGCCTTCCGCATCGGCCACGACGCGCACACCCCCGTCATCATGATCGGCGCCGGGACCGGACTCGCCCCCTTCCGCGGCGCGATCGCGGACCGCGTGGCGCTCCTGCGCGGCGGCGCGCGGCTCGCGCCCGCGCTGTGCTACTTCGGCTGCGACCATCCCGAGGTCGACTACCTCCACCGTGCCGAGCTGGAGGAAGCGGAGCGGACCGGGGCGGTGTCGATGCGGCCCACGTTCTTCAAGGCGCCCCAGGGCGGCCGGCTCTTCGTCCAGGACCGCATCGCCGCCGAGGGCGCGGAGGTGTGGCGGCTGCTCGAAGCGGGGGCGAAGGTGTATGTGTGCGGCGACGGCGGCCGGATGGCGCCGGGTGTACGCGCTGCCTTCCAGAAGCTGCACGCCCGGCACACGGGCGGTTGCGTCGCGGCGGCCGAGGAGTGGTGGCAGGACATGGTCGCCGAGGGCCGCTACGTCGAGGACGTGTACGTGGCCTCCTGACCGCCCCCTCCGCAGCCACCCGCTCCGATTTCCCGGACCTCCCCGGACCTCCCCGGACCTCCCCGGATCCCCTGGAGCTGCCGGGGAGAGACCGGCTCCTGCTCACCTCTGGAGACATCCATGGCAACCATGCGCGCCGCGCGCTTCGACACCTCCACCGGCGAACTGGCCGTGCGGGACGTGCCCGTGCCCTCGCCGGGCCCCGGCGAGGCCCTGGTGAAGGTGGCCGCCTGCGGGATCTGCCACTCCGACCTGTCGCTGCTGCACGGGGCGGTGCCCGCCCGGCTGCCCGTGATCACACCGGGCCACGAGGCCGCGGGCACCATCGCCGAGCTCGGCTCCCCCATGCCGGGCTTCGGCGTCGGCGACCGCGTGGTGCTCGCTGCGGGTCGCGCCTGCGGGCAGTGCTCCGCCTGCGTGTCGGGGGCCGCCTGGGACGACTGCCTCGACCTGCGGATCATGGCCTTCGACTACGACGGCGCGTGGGCCGAGTACGTGGTCGTACCCGTCACGGCGCTGGCCCTCGTACCCGAGAGCATCCCGCTGGAACAGGCGGCCGTCCTCGCCGACGCGGTGTCCACGCCCTACGGGGCCGTGGTGGACACGGCCGCTCTGCGCCCGGGCCAGTCGGTGGGGGTCTGGGGCCTCGGCGGTGTGGGGGCGCACCTGGTGCAGGTGGCCCGGCTTGCCGGGGCGGTCCCGATCATCGCCCTCGACCCGCTTGCCGCGGCCCGCGAGCGGGCGCTGGAGCTCGGCGCGGACCACGCCCTGGACCCGACGGACGCGGACGTGGATGTGCCCGGTCGGATCCGGGAGCTCACCGGCGGGCGCGGCCTGGAGACGGCCTTCGACGTGGTGGCCCGCGCCGCCACGATCCGCCAGGCCAACGCCGCCCTCGGCCACCGTGGCCACCTGGTACTCGTCGGCATCTCGCCGGACAGCGTGGACCTCGGCCCGGCGGCGGAGTACGCCGTCGGCCGCCACACGGTCACCGGCCACCTCGGTTACCGCAAGCGCCACTTGGAGGACCTGGTGACCCTGGTCGCGTACGGCCGTCTGGACCTGAGCCGCTCGGTCAGCGCGGTGCTCCCGCTGGAGGAGATCAAGGAGGGGGTGCGTCGCCTGGAGTCCCAGGAGGGCAACCCGATCCGGATCGTGATCCGCCCCTGAGGCACTCTGCGACCCATCGGGTGGCCGCGAGGCTCACGAAACCACCGCTGTCACAAGAACGTCCTCCTCCACATGCACGTCCTCCACGCTCCCGCCGCCGCGCTGCGCCAGCTCCTGCGCTTCGCCCGTCTGCAAGCGCTCGCCTGCGCGTTCGCCGTCGCCCTGCTCGCCGGGGTGGCGCTGTCGGCGGCGGCCCCGGGACTGCCGGTGGCGCGGTACGACCTGCTGGTCGGCTACGGGGTGCTGCTGACGCTGCTGTTCTGGTGGTGCGGCTGGGAGAGCGGGCGGGAGCTGGCGGTCATCGCCGTGTGCCATGTGATCGGGCTGGCCTTCGAGCTGGTCAAGGTGGCGCTGGGCTCGTGGAGCTATCCCGAACCGGCGCTGTTGAAGGTGGCGGGTGTGCCGCTGTACGGCGGTTTCCTGTACGCGGCGGTGGGCAGCTACGTCTGCCGTTCCTGGCGGCTGCTCGATCTGGGGCTGGTCGGCTACCGGCCTCGGGCCACCGCGGCCGTCGCCACCGCGATCTATGTGAACTTCTTCAGCCACCACTGGCTGCCCGACCTGCGCTGGCCGCTCGCCGCCCTGCTGCTCCTGGTCACCACCGGAACGTGGGTGCGGTTCACCGTGGGCGGCGCCCGCTACCGCATGCCGCTGGCGTTGTCCTTCACCCTGATCGGCTTCTTCCTGTGGCTGGCCGAGAATCTCGCCACGTACGTGGGCGCCTGGCGCTACCCGGACCAGGCGCACGGCTGGCAGCCGGTCTCCTTCGCCAAGTTCGGCGCCTGGGCGCTGCTGATCAGCGTCACCTTCGTACTGGTCGCCCTCGTGGTGCAGGACCGAGGCGGTCGGCGCCAGCGGCACGACCCGTCGGACACGCCCTGAGGCCCCCAGCCCCCCGGAATTCGGGACATCTCCCGATGGCGCCGGTCCGCCGTCCGCCGCCGCGTAGGCCGGCGGCACCACCCCGCCTGACGCCCGCGGAGCACCCTGACGCGCTCCGGCGGGCCTCGGCCCCCTCGCCCGCCGGGGCGCCCGCCCACGCGCTTGCCCGGCGCCCACCCCGTATCCGTTCTCACGCCGGAATAGAGAGCTTTGTCCAGTCCCTGTGTCATGCTCGGCAGCGTGGAGACCAGGTTCGTCAGCCCCGTGTTCGCGGGCCGGGCCTATGAGACCGCGGACCGGCTCCGCGCGCCCGCTGCGGGACGACGTCCTCGCCCTCGCCCGACGTGCGGGCATCGCCGTACCCGAAGAACCGACCGCCGAGCAGGCCCAGGACCCGGGGGCGGAGCTCGGTCTCACCCGGCGCGAGCGCGAGGTCCTGCGCCTGCTCACAGCGGGCCACAGCAACCGCCGCATCGCCGAGGAACTGTTCATCTCGGCCAAGACCATCAGCGTCCACGTCTCCCACGTCCTGGCGAAGCTGGAGGTCGGCAGCAGAGGAGAGGCCGCGGCGCTGGCGCACCGGCTGCGGCTGTGGGGATGAGGAGTTGCGCCTCTCAAGGGTCCTTGGGTGTCTTGGACGTCTTCTCGTACGTCTTCTCGGACGCCTCGGTGGCTTTCGGGGCCGATCCGAAACGCCCCGCCAGGAGCTCCTGAAAGGCAACTTTCGCCCGCATCAGTGGTACTCGGACCTTCTCTTCGCGTTCGTGGGCCGTGCGCGACTTGCGCGAGCCCTCGCGGTAGCGGGTGCGGGCCCAGGGGGAGTGCGGCCGGGCGATCCGCAGCGCACCGAACACGGCGAGCGTGGGCACGAACAGGCCGATCATCCCGGTCCAGACCTTGCCCTTGGCCAGCGTGATCAGGGCGAAGGCGAGGTTGACGAGGACGACCCCGGCGATCAGCCAGGCGACGGTTCCGGGATCGGCCCCGTCAGGGGCGACGACGTCGTCCAGGCCCAGCGGTTTGATGCCGACCAGGACGAGGCTGGTCAACGCGACGGCGAGAAACACCGCGTCCACCGAAAGGCGCCCGCGCTCGGACCAGTAGACGTCCTCAAGGTGCAGGACCAGGGCGAACTCGTCCAGGACCAGGGCCGCCCCGATGCCGAAGAGCAGCGCGGCGAGGGCCGCCCACAGTGACCGTCCGGACTGCACGGCGAGCCCGCCGACGCCCCCGACCATGACGAAGACGAGGCCGAAGACGACGTGGTGGATGTGCAGTCCGCCGGGGGTGACGTTCTTCGGCCACCACTTCACCTCGGCCCTGATCATGCGGACGCTGAACCTGATGAACAGGAAGGCCCCGATGAAGGCCACCAGGAAGCAGAAGAGGCGCAGACGCCCGGTGTCGACCACGGAGCGTACGAACCAGTCAGTCATCCACCACTCCCGGCTCCCTGGTCAGGCACCCTCCCAGACCAGGATCGTCAGAACCTGCCTCTTCCGCGATCCGAGTGGTGCCGCATCGGGGTAGGTGATCTTGCCGTCCGAGGAATACGTCTTCTCCTCGGTCAGGCTGGTCTTGCCGGTGAAGTCGTCCGGGTTCGGACGGATCTCCTCTTTGACGCGGGCGATGATGTCGTCCGGGTTGAACGCGCCGTCCTGTTCGTCCAGGGTCATCCTCAGTACGAAAGCGCCGGACTGCTGCGGCGCGTGCTCGACGAAGTGCCGGTGCGAGGTTCCGGGACTCCGGGAGTTTGAAGAGGAGCTGTCCGTTGTGGCCGGCAGGGACGCGCGCTGCTATTGGTCACGGAGCTTGGCCGGGCAGGGCTGTTTCGGCGCGGAGCGCCTGCAAGGTGTCGAGTTCGCGGTCGATGTCGCGTCGCTTGGCCTCCAGGCGTTCGGCCTCCTGGGCGAACAGCTGCTCCATGACGCCGTTGCGCTCTTCGAGCGGGGCCTCCATGCAGGGGAGCACTTCGTCGATGGTGGAGCTGCCCAGGCCGGCAGCGAACAGGTGCTGGATCATGACGACCCGCTCGGCCATGGAGCTGTCGAAGTCGCGCCACCCGCCAGGGGTGCGCTCGGAGCGGATGAGCCCGTGCGCCTCGTAGTACCGCAGGGACCGGGTGCTGACGCCGCTGGCAGCCGCCAGTTCACCGATGCGCATGAGACCTCCTGAGCTGTTCGCCGACTTCCGTTCCTTGAAGTTGACACCGGCGTGAAGTTACACGATCTAGGTGTCGCACCCACCGGGGGTGCCTCGGGGAACCGGAGGTCGCCGTGATTGCTCAGATCCATGTGTGGTCGGACTACGTCTGCCCGTTCTGCCTGATCGCCGACGAGATGATCGAGCGCGCGATCACCGATCGGCCCGACATCGAAGTCGTCCACCACGCTCACGAGCTGCGTCCCCGGCCGACGCCCACCCTGCGGCCGGAGGACCCGTACCTGCCCGACATCTGGGATCGTGCCGTGTACCCGATGGCACGCCACCACCAGGTGCCGATGCGGTTGCCGACCATCTCGCCGCAGCCCTACACCGAGCTGGCCTTCAAGGGTGCCCAGTACGCCGCGGAGCAGGGGCGGGCCCACGCCTACCACCGTCGCGTGATGACGGCGTTCTTCCGTGAGGACCTCGACATCGGGGACCGCGCGGTCCTGGCCCGCCTGGCCGAGGAGGCCGGACTCGACCCGGCCGCCTACGCCGCAGCCCTCGACGACCAGGAGTACGCCGAGCGGCACCGACAGGCACTGGCCGAGTCGGCGCGGATGAACATCACCGTCGTACCCACGATCGTCATCGGCACCCGGCGCATCAACGGCGTCGCCACCGAAGGCGTGATCCGACGGGCGCTGCAGGAAGCGGCCGCCGCATGACCGCCGACCCGCTCCGGTTCACCGCTCTGATGGCCGACGCCGTGGAAACCTGCGTCCGCCATGTCGAGTCCGGCGGGATTCCCTTCGTCGGACTGCTTGTCGCCGACGACGGGTGGGTCTCCGACCCTGGCGTGAACCTCGTCCACGAGACCGGCGACCCCACCGCCCACGCGGAGATCGTCGCCCTACGCCAGGCCGTCCGGACCCGCGGCCGTTCCGCTCTGCGGGGAGCCACCCTGCTGGCGACGGGAGAGCCGTGTGCCCTGTGCTACCGCGTCGCCGCCGCTCACGGCATCGCCGCCGTCCACTTCGCCGTGGACCGCGACACCGCCGCCGCGTGGGGCTTCGACTACCGGGCCGGTTACGAGGCCGACGCAACCGATCGACAGCCCCTGGCGGCAGCGGCCCGGCACCTTGCCGTGGACCGGGGCCTGGCCCCCTTCATCCGCTACCTCGACCTGCACCGCCACGACTTCACCAGCCACTCATCACCCACCACCACGTAAGGACACCCGTCATGCACTGGCTCTACCTCGCCCTCGCCGTCGTCTTCGAGATCACCGTCGCCCTCACCGCCGGCAGGGCGCAGGGCTTCACCCGGCCCGGCTGGACCGCCGCCACGCTGGTCAGCGGTGGCATCGCCACCTACCTCCTCAGCCAGGCGCTGCTGACCTTCGAGGTCGGCGTCGGCTACGCGATCTGGACCGCCGTCTCCGGCGTCGGAATCGTCGTGCTCGGGGCCCTCGTCTTCGGGCAGCGCCTGGACTGGCGCAAGTTCCTGGGCATCGCCGCCGTCATCGCCGGAGTCGTCGGCCTCCAGCTCAGCGGAGCAGCCTGACACCCCCGGAAACCAACCCCAACCCCCAAGCCCGCCCCCTGCCGAGATCGTCCCTGAAGAAGGAACTCACATGTCCACCACCACCGCCGCCACCACCGAGAACGACACCGCCCGCAGCGACCGAGCCCGCGCATGGCCGGTCCTCCTCCTCGCCGGAGCCTTCGAGATCGCCTACGCCTTGGCCGTGGGGGGCAGCCAGGGCTTCACCGTCCTCTCCTGGTCACTGATCGCGGTCGTCTTCTTCCTGCTCACGCTCTTCTCCCTGAGCCTGGCCCTACGCACCATCGACGTAGGCATCGGCTACGCCGTCTGGGCCGGCATCGGTGCCGTGGGAGCGGCACTGCTCGGCCCGGTCTTCTTCGATGAGACCCTCACCCCGGTCAAGGTCCTCTGGCTCACCCTGATCATCGGCGGCGTCGTCTGGCTCAAGCTCTCGGACAGCCCCAAGCAGACGCAGACCGAGCAGTCTGCCCACCAGTAGTGGCCACGGTGCACGTAGCTGCACAGGGGAGGGAGGGCCCGGCGATGCCGGGCCCTCCCTCCTCGAGTTGCCCGACTCCCATGGCACGCCCCGAAATTGAGGTGCCCGCGGCCCCGCCGACGCCTAACGTGCCGTTCATGCACACGACGCCGGCCTGGCGGCCACTCGCGCTGGACGACGCCCCGGCCCTGGCCGAGTTGTTCGCCGCGGTGGAGGCGGCCGACGTCACCGACGAGCATTACGATGCCGAGGACCTCGCCGAGGAACTGGGCGCGCCACATGTGGAGTTGGCCCACGACTCGGTGGGGGTGTGGTCCGGTGACGAGTTGATCGGCTACGCCAAGGCGATGGCGCTGCCCGACGCGACCGACGTGCATCGGGTGTACGTCGAGGGGGCGGTGCGACCCGACGCGCGCGACCGAGGCGTGGGCACCGACCTGGTGAACTGGCTCGTGACCCGCGCGACGCAGCAGCATCTCGACCGGTTTCCGGACCTGCCGGGCGAGGCGCACATCCAGCTCCACGCACCGAACACCGCCAAACGCGAGCTGTACGAGGCGGCCGGGTTCGAGGCGCGACGCTGGTTCTTCGACATGCGCCGCCCGCTGGACGGCGATGCGATCCCGGCGACGACCCCGGCCGGCGGGCTGCGGGTCGTGCCCTTCACCGAGGCGTACGACGACGCGACCCGGCTGGCACACAACGAAGCGTTCCGCGACCACTGGGGTCACACCCCGACCACCCCGGACCGGTGGCGTCACACCACCACCGGAGCCCGGTCGTTCCGGCCGGACGTGTCGTACCTGGCGCTGGACGGCGACGAGGTCGCCGGCTACCTCGTCGGCCACGAGTACGACGCCGAGACCGCGATGACCGGCATCCGCGAATGCTGGATCGACAGACTCGGCACCCGCCCGGCCTGGCGCGGCACCGGCGTGGCCACCGCCCTGCTCACCACCTGCCTGCGGTCCGGCCAGAAGCAGGGCTACCGCCGAGCCGGCCTGAACGTCGACAGCGCCAACGCCACGGGCGCCCTGGGCCTGTACGAACGGTGCGGCTTCCGCACCCGTCACACCTGGATCGGGTACGTACGGGCGCTGTAGCGGTAGGTGCGGGTTCGTCGGTTGCCGACCGTACCGTCGATGAGCTCGCGTAGCAGCCACCCCAGCCGGCCCGCAGCTCTTTTGCCCAGCCCGTCAGTCGGCCAACGCCGCCCCTTACTCTGGAATGCCGACCCAGATCCCGTTGGTCACCCGTCCTGACGGACATCCGCCTTCGGAGAAGAGGGTCGCCATGACCCCGACCCCTGCAACGGTCTGCGTGAAGGAAGTCCGCCCCCACGGAACCTGCACCCTCGTGGTCCTGTGCGGCGAAATCGACATCCACACGGCTCCCGACATCACCCTGCGCCTTGACGCTCTCACCTACACCGGCGGCGCCGACCTGCTGATCGACCTGCGTGCGGTCGAGTTCATGGACTGCACCGGTGTATGGCTGTTCGACCGCGCCCGAGCCCGGACCAGCGGCCGCCACGGGCGCCTGCGCCTGATCTGCACCCGCCCCGCGACCCTGCACCTGCTCAACCATCCGCGACTACGCCTGGGCTTCGAGATCCTGGACCAGCTGCCCGAGCCGATACCACCGCAGGCTGTGGCCTGACCGGCTCGAAATTCCCGGGCAGCCCTGGACAGAGGAGGGCCGTCCGGACCCATCCGGACGGCCCCTTTCAGGACTTCGTGTTGCTTGGTCTCAGTCTTGGCCTGCGACCTCCCCGTCCGCTGCCGCCGCGACGGGTTCATCCGATGCCGGTGCCGACGGCAGGTCACGGAGCCGGCTCACCGGGGACAGGACGAGCGCGATCAGTACGGCAGCCGATCCGATCGCTGCCACGGTCAACGCGCCCTTGGCGCCGATCCGGCCCGACAGCAGGCCCGCGGTCAGGCCGCCCAGCGCGCCGCCGCCGAACAGCAGGGTACGGAAGACCGCTGTCATGCGGCCCATCATCGACTGCGGGGTGCTGACCTGGCGCAGGCTGACGATGATGACGCCGGCGACGCCGAGTCCGAGGTACGTGGTGAAGAAGGAGAGGACGAACATCCCCACCATCACCGGCCGGGGACCGGTGGCCAGGACGATCAGTGTCGGGCCGATGAGCAGGGCCGACTGCGCGACGAGGTAGACGAGCCCGAGCCGGAAGCGGCGGATGACCTTGCGGGAGATCGCCGCGCCGATCAGACCGCCCACGGACGCCGTGGCGAAGATGGCGCCGAGGGTCGTCGAGCCCAGGTGCAGGTCACGTGTGCCGTACAGCAGGAACATCGTCCACACGGTGACCATGGAGAAGTTGCAGCAGAACCCGATGAGCGCCAGGGACCGCAGGACCGGATTCTTGAGCACCCAGCGCAGGCCGTCGCGGAGTTCGGTCGGCAAGTGCCGCCGTGCGGCGGGTGGTTGGGGACGGGGCTCCGGCGTGCGGATGAGCAGGAGCGAGATCAGGGACACCAGGTAGGAGAACGCGTCGACTATCAGTGCCACGGGCGCAGTCAGGGCGCCGACCAGGACACCCGCGAGGCCGGGCCCCGCCACGTCGGCCGCCGATGAGCTCATCCCCATCTTGGCGCCGGCTTCGACGTAGTGCTTGGGGTCGCGTACGAGAGTGGGTACGTACGACATCCAGCTCACGTCGAACAACACCGAGGCGACGCCGACGGCGCAGGCGATCACCAGGAGCGAGGCCAGGCTGAGCGCGTCCGTCCAGTAGAGGACGGGTACGAGGGCCAGGAGGAGCATCCGGACGAGGTTGGCGCCGAGCATGATCCGGCGGCGCCGGGCGCGGTCCACCCACACCCCGAAGATCAGGGCGAGGCCGAGGTAGGGGACGAGTTGCAGGAAGCGCAGGACGCCGACCTGCTCGTCGGACGCGTCGAAGGCGAGGATCGCGGTCAACGGCAGGGCGAGGTTCGTGACCTGGGTGCCGAGGAGCGAGAGGGTCTCGCCGAGCCAGAACTTGAGGAAGTCGCCGTTGCGCCGCAGGCTTTGGGGGTACGGCTCCCTGGCGCGCGTCTCTGTGGCGCGCGGCTCCGTGGCGGTCATCGCTGTGCTTGGCCCATGCCCATGAGGTCCGCGATCGCGTCGGCAACGTGGTCCACCTCCTCCTCGGTGTTGTAGTAGTGCGGCGACAGGCGCAGGCACCAGTCGATGTCCTTGTCGCCGAAGTCGAGCTGGGCGAACTCCCGCAAGCTGATCGCCGAGTTGATGGAGCGGGCGTCCAGGGTCGCCTTGAACGGCTCCGCCTGCCAGCCCTCCACGCCGAAGGTGACGAGCGCGGCGAGACGCGGGCCGCGGTCGAGCAGGCGCACTCCGGGGATCGGTGCGAGCCGCTCGCGCAGCCGGGCCGCCAGTGCCGGGGTGCGCCGCTCGATGGCCTCGATGCCGACCTCGCGGGCGTAGCGCGTCGCGGCGGCACTGCCGAGCACCGTGGAGTAGGGGAACTCCCACTCCTCGAACCGGGCCGCCGTCCCCGCGGGTTCGTAGCCGTCCGGCTCGGTCCAGCGGGCGCCGTGCATGTCGATGAACAGCGGTTCGTGGCCCGCGCACAGGACGCGGTCGGAGACGTACAGGAACCCGGAACCGCGCGGACCGCGGAGGAACTTGCGGCAGGTGGCGGTGAGGAAGTCGCAGCCGATCTCCTCCACGTCGATGACGAACTGGCCGACCGACTGGCAGGCGTCGACCAGGTAGAGCAGGTCCAACTCGCGGCAGTGGCGGCCGATTTCGGCGACCGGCGAGACGAGGCCCGAGTTGGTGGGGACGTGGGTGGCGGAGACCAGGCGGGGGCGGTGGGTGCGCATCAGCGCGGCCATCGCCTCCACATCGACACCGCCCTCGGGGGTGTTGGGCGCGTGGACGATGCGTACGCCGAACCGCTTGCGCAGGGACAGGAAGGCGATCTGGTTGGAGACGAAGTCGTCGCGGGTGGTGAGGATGACGTCGTCGCGCTCGAAGGGAATCGAGGACAGGGCGTTGGTGTAGGCGTGGGTGGCGCTGCCCGCGAAGGCGATGTTGTCGGGCGTGGTGTTGATGAGGGCGGCGATCTCCGTGTAGAACTCGCGGACTTCGGCGGCACGGGCGTCCGACGCCTCGTAACCACCCATCCGCGCCTCGAGGTTCAGATGGCCGACCATCGCGTCGAGCACGGGCGCGGCCAGCAGACCGCAGCCCGCGTTGTTGAAGTGGATGACCTGCCGGCAGCCCGGCGTCTCGGACCGCAGGGCGGCGACGTCCAGCTGAAGTGCTTCCAGCTGAGGTGCCTCCGGCTGAAGTGCTTCCGGAGCAGATCCAATAGCGCTATTCTCATCTCTCATGAATGACAGTAGCACTTCTGGGGAGCTGGCCGACAGACTCCGTACGCTGCTCTCCCGCCTGTCGCCCGGCGACCGGCTGCCGAGCAGCCGGGAGCTGATCAAGGAGTACCGGGTCGGTCCGGCGACGGTGGCGCGGGCCATCGCCGCGCTGGCCGCCGAGGGCGCGGTGGTCACCCGCCCGGGCAGCGGGACGTACGTGGCGCAGCGCACCCGGCACCACGACGAGGCCGCCGCCGACACGGACTGGCAGACGGTCGCCCTCACCGACCGCGCCGTCGACACCCACTTGATGGCCGAGCCGCTCGGCCCGCCACCGGCCGGGACGATCACCATGGACAGCGGATACGTGCACCGCTCGCTCCAGCCCACCCGGGCCCTGAGCGCGGCGCTCGCGCGGGCCGCGCGCCGCCCGGACGCCTGGGACCGCGCCCCGGCCGGCGGCGTGATGGCGCTGCGCACCGTGTTCGCCCGGATCGTCGGCGGCAGCGTGGCACCGGAGGACGTGCTGGTCACCGCGGGCGGGCAGAGCGCGCTGTCGATCGCGTTCCGGGCCATCGCCGGGCCCGGCAGCCCGGTCCTGGTGGAATCACCCACCTACCCACGGGCGCTGGCCGCCGTCCGCGCCGCGGGGCTGCGGCCGGTGCCGGTGCCGCTCGACGCCGACGGCCTGCGGCCCGACATGCTGGCCGACGCGTTCGCGATGACCGGCGCGCGACTGCTGTACTGCCAGCCGACGTACCAGAACCCGACCGGCACCGTCCTCACAGTCGAACGGCGCCGTCAGATCCTCGATGTGGCACGCGCGTCGGGCGCGTTCGTGGTCGAGGACGACTTCGCGCGACACCTGGGACACGGCGGCCCGGTGCCGCGGCCGCTGGTCGCCGACGACCGCGACGGCGCGGTCGTCCACGTCACCTCACTCACCAAGCCCGCCGCGCCGAGCCTGCGGATCGGAGCCCTGGTGGCCCGCGGACCGGTCATGGAACGCATGCGGGCGGTGCGTCTGGTCGACGACTTCTTCGTCACCCGCCCGCTCCAGGAGGCCGCCCTCGAGGTGCTCAGCTCCCCGTCCTGGGACCGGCACGTCCGCTCCCTCGGCACGGCGCTGCGCGAGCGGTGCGCCGTGCTGGCCGCCGCGCTCACCCAGGAACTCCCCGGCGCGACCGTGACCGGACTGCCCACGGGCGGACTGCACTTGTGGCTCCGCCTGCCGCCGGGCGTGGACGACACCGTCCTGACCGCGGCCGCCCGCCAACGCGGCGTCGCCGTGAGCGCCGGCAGCCGCTACTTCGCCACCGAGCCACCGGCGGCCCACCTCCGCATCGGCTTCGCCGCCACCGCCGACCACACTGAACTGACCGAGGGCGTACGCAGGTTGGGAGCCGCACTCACGGACCTTGCCCCGAAGCAGGGATGAGGCGAGGACAACTCCGTACGCACGGACGCACGTACGCACGCTCCGCTCCCTCGTCCGGACGAGGGAGCGGAGCGCAGAGGCTGAGTCGTCGTGGATCAACCGCCGCAGGGTGCGTACACGGAGCTGATCTTGTCGTTGTGCTGCCGGGCGAGGTTGGTCGGCGGGGCGAACTTGGGGAAGCTGACCAGCAAGTTGTTCGCGTTCTTGCCGTCGTACACGTGCAGGGTGCTTCCTGCCTGGTTCCATACCGCGGACGTCTTGCCGTCGATGCCGCGAGCAAGGTTGTAGACGCGGTTGCAGGCCGGAACGACGTACGTCGAGAAGCCGCCGTTTTGGTCGGGAACTCCGTTCGCGTGCTGGAACAGGCATGCCTGCCATTGCTGACAGAAGTCCCACGCCTTGATGGACGCGCCCGGTCCCTTGAACGTGATGGGGCCAATGAGGCCGGAGGCAGAGGCAGTTCCCGGTTGAGACGTCCCTGGCGTCTTGACGCCGGGTGTCTCGGTGGCGCGGTTGTCCTGCGCGCTCGCCGTGGTGGTCGCGGCGAGCGCGCAGAGGGTCGCCGATGCCGCGGCGAGTGCCGTAATCCGCTTGCGCACGTTCCCTCCTGAGGATTGGGGTGGTGCGGTGCGGTCCTACTGTCGTCCGCGCGGACCCCTGCCGTCTTCGCGGAGAGTGCAGGGTTCCTTCGCATCCAGCGCAACGCCCCGCGACGGCGGCCCCCGAGTCGCGGGGCCGCCGTCGCGGGGCGTTGTTCACGCCACCCGCCGCGCCCGCAGCCGGTGTTCGCCGATCAGGTCCGCGTACAGGCGCCCGCTGCCCTTGATGGTGCGCTTCTGCGTCGTGTAGTCGACGTGCACGAGACCGAAGCGCTTGTCGTAGCCGTACGCCCACTCGAAGTTGTCCATGAGGGACCAGGCGTAGTACCCGGCGAGGGGTGCGCCGCGGCGGACCGCGCGGGCGCAGGCCGCGAGGTGTTCGCGCAGGTACTGGGCGCGTTCGGGGTCGTCGACGGTGCCGTCGGCGCGGACGGTGTCGGGGTAGGCGGAGCCGTTCTCGGTGACGTACAGACGGCGGGCGCCGTACTCCTCGGTGAGGCGGAGGAGCAGGGTCTCCAGGCCGCTCGCGTCGATCTCCCAGTCCATGCCGGTGTGCCGCTGGGCGGGGCGGTGCACCTGGCGGGCGTGCGGGGGCGGGCCCGTGGGGTCGTCGGTGACGTGGGCCGGGAAGTAGTAGTTGAGGCCCAGCCAGTCCAGGGGCTGTGCGATGACGGCCAAGTCACCCTGCTGCTCCGGGAGTTCGACGCCGTACACCTCCAGCATGTCCGCGGGGAAGCCGCGCCCGTGCAGCGGGTCCAGCCACCACCGGTTGGTGTGGCCGTCGACCCGCCGGGCCGCCGCGACGTCCTCGGGGCGCGAGGTGGCGGGCTCGACGGGGGAGAGGTTGTTGACGATGCCGACCTCGGCCGCGGGCGCGGCGGCGCGGATGGCCTGGGTGGCCAGGCCGTGGCCGAGGAGCAGGTGGTACGAGGCGTGCACGGCGGCGCCGATGTCGGTGAGGCCGGGGGCCATGCGGCCCTCCAGGTGGCCGATCCACGCCGAGCAGAGCGGTTCGTTGAGCGTGGCCCACTGGTGCACCCGGTCGCCGAGGCGTTCGGCCACCGCGGCGGCGTACGCGGCGAAGTGCTCGGCGGTCTCGCGTGCGGGCCAGCCGCCGCGGTCCTGGAGGGCCTGCGGCAGGTCCCAGTGGTAGAGGGTGGCGTTCGGGGTGATGCCCGCCTCCAGGAGGGCGTCGACGAGCTGGTCGTAGAAGGCGAGCCCGGCCGCGTTGACCGGTCCGTCGCCGCCCGGCAGCACGCGCGGCCAGGCGATCGAGAAGCGGTAGGAGTCGACGCCCAGCTCCTTCATCAGGGCGATGTCCTCGGGCCAGCGGTGGTAGTGGTCGCAGGCCACGTCGCCGGTGTCGCCGCCCGCCACCATGCCGGGGGTGCGGCAGAAGGTGTCCCAGATGGACGGGGAGCGGCCGTCTTCGGTGGCGGCGCCCTCGATCTGGTACGCCGAGGTGGCGACCCCCCAGGTGAAGGGGTGGGGGAGCGAGGCGAGGTCGGTGGCGTCGGTCACGGAGATCCTTTCGGCGGGGGGTGTGCGGGGCGGGACGGCCGGGAGAGCGGTCACTTGACGGCTCCGGCGGTGAGCCCGGCCACCAGATAGCGCTGGAGGAGCAGGAATCCGGCGACGACGGGCACGCTCACGACGAGCGAGGCGGCCATGACCTGGTTCCAGTACACGTCGTTCTGCGTGGCGTAGCCCTGCAGGCCGACGGCGAGCGTGCGGGTGGTGTCGTTCGTCATCACCGACGCGAACAGGACTTCTCCCCACGCGGTCATGAACGCGTACACGGCTACGGCGACGATGCCGGGGATCGCGGCGGGCACGACGACCCGGAACAGCGCGCCCAGTGGACCGCACCCGTCCACCAGGGCGGCCTCGTCCAGTTCCTTGGGCACCGAGTCGAAGTACCCGATGAGCATCCAGATGGAGAACGGCAGCGAGAACGTGAGATAGGTGAGGATCAGGCCCGCCCGGGAGCCGAACAGCGCGATGCCCGTGGCGTTGCCGATGTTGACGTAGATGAGGAACAGCGGAAGCAGGAAGAGGATGCCCGGGAACATCTGCGTGGAAAGGACGGTGACCGTGAACACGCGCTTGCCGCGGAAGCGGTAGCGGCTGACCGCGTACGCCGCGAACACGGCGATCACGACCGAGCACACCGTCGCCGCGCCCGCCACGATCAGCGAGTTGAGGAAGTAGTCGGCCAGCGGCACCGTCGTCCAGATGTCCACGTACGGACGGAAAGTGACCGACGACGGCAGCCAGCGGAAGCTTCCCGCGACGTCCTGGAGCGGTTTGAGGGAGCTGGACACCATGACGTACACCGGTAGCAGCACGAAGCCGGTGAGCAGTGTCAGGAAGACGCGCCGCAGCCACAGGAACGAGCGGGGCGGCGCCAGCGGCGAGCGTCGCGCCACGGGGGCCGGGGCCGCGGGGGCCTTGGTCGCGCTAGCCATCGGTGGCCTTCCTTCCCCGCGAGGTCAGCAGCAGGTACACGGCCGTCACCACGAGCAGGAAGAGCAGCAGCAGGACCGACATGGCCGAGCCCGTGCCGAAGTTCCAGGTGACGAACGACGATTGGTAGATGTGGATTGAGATGAGGTCCGCGGACTCCGGCGCCGCATTGCCGAACAGCAGATACGGCGTGTTGAAGTCGTTGAACGTCCACAGGAACAGGACCAGGACGAGCACTTGGTTGACGGGGCGCAGCGAGGGCAGCGTGATGCGGCGGATCTGCTGCCACATCCCGGCGCCGTCGATGGCGGCCGCCTCGTACAGCTCCTTGGGGATGTTCTGCAGGCCGGCCGTGACGATGAGGAAGACGAACGGCCAGTGCTTCCACACCGACACGGTGGCGAGCGCGAAGAAGCTGTTGTCGCCGATGAGCCAGAACGGGCGGCCGTCGGTGATGCCGAGCTGGTCGTGAAGGACGTGATTGACCAGCCCGTTGTCGCGCTGGAACATGAACGCCCAGGTGATCACGGCGGCGTACACGGGCAGTGCGTACGGAGTGAGGAACAGCGCGCGCAGCAGTCCCCGGCCGCGGAAGTGGTCCTGGAGGAACAGCGCCGCCGCCGTGCCGATCAGCCAGCACAGGCCCACCGAGACGACGGTGAAGGCGCAGGTGACGAAGAACGAGTGCAGCAGCGCTTCGCCGACGGGCGCGTCGAAGTCGACCGCCAGGGAGTAGTTGTCGAGCCCGGCCCAGGGCGCGGCGCCCCAGTCGCGGATGTAGAACTGCGTGAGCTCCTTGAAGCTCATGAAGATGCCCACGGCCATCGGGATGAGGTGGACGAGCAGTTCGAGCAGCAGCGCGGGCAGCAGCAGGAGATAGGGCAGGGCGATGCGGCGAATCCGCCCGCGCGGACGGCGGTCACGCGGCGGTGAGCCGGTGGCCTCCTTCCGTGCGGCGGCCGTGTCCGCCTTGTCGTGGGCGGCCGCGCCGGGGGCGGCCTCGTCGTGCGCGAGGGGCAGAGCGGTCATGGTGCGGCTCAGCTCTTCGGCATCTGCTGCTGCGCCTTGGTCAGCGCCGACTTGACCGAGGCCGTGGTCACAGGGCGGCCCTCGGCGGCGTCGGCGAACAGCTCCTTGATGGCGGTGCCCACCGTCGTCTCGAACTGCGACTCGTTGGGCACCTGCGGCAGCGGTGCCGCGCTCTTGGAGAGCGTGTCGCGCAGCACGGAGGTCTCGGGGCGGGCGAACGCGGCGTCCTTCTGGGCGGCCTTGATCGGCGGTATCGAGCCGTAGGCCTTGTTGAGTACGGTCTGTTCGGCGTCGCTGGTCATGAACTTCACGAACTTCACCGCGCCGTCGCGGTTGTCGGTGTTCTTGAAGACGGCCAGGTTGATGCCCGCGACCATGGAGTTGACCTGCTTGTCCGCGCCGGGCGTGCCCGAGGGCACCGGCACGGGCGCCACGCCCCAGTCGGCGGGCTTCATGCCGTGCGCTTCGAAGGTCGTCGCGGCCGCCTGCCAAAGGACCATCGCCGTCTTGCCCTTGGCGAAGTCCTGGAGCGACTGGTTCTGCGCGTACTCGGCGTTGCCCGGCGCGATGATCTTGTCCTTGGCCATGAAGTCGACGTACTGCTTCACGGCCGCGACCGCGCCGTCGGAGGTGAACGTCGGCTTCCCGGCGTCGTCGAAGAAGTCCGAGCCGTGCTGCTTGCCGAGGACGAAGGCCTGGTGGATGTTGTTCACCAGGTTCGAACCCTCAGCTCCCAGCGCCCACTTGCCGCCCTTGGACAGCTTCTTGCCGTCGGCGACCAGCTCTTCCCAGGTCGCGGGTGGCTTCTCCACGCCCGCGTCCTTGAACATCTTCTTGTTGTAGTAGAGGGCGTACGCGAGTGAGTACAGCGGCACCGCGGCGGGATCCTTGCCCTGTGCTCCCGTGGAGCCGAGTGCGGCGGGCACGAAGCGGTCCTTGCCGCCGATCTCCCCGAACCTCTTCGCGTCCCACGGCAGCAGCGCGCCGCCGGCCTGCAACGAGGACGACCAGGTGTTGCCGATGTTGAGCACGTCCGGTCCCTGGCCCGAAGTGGCCGCGGCCAGAATGCGGTTGAGCAGCTGGGACCAGGGGATCACCTCCAGCTTGACCTTGATCCCGGTCTGCTTCTCGAACTTCTTCAGCTCGGGGGTGAGGATCTTCTTGTCGGCCTCGATGTTCGGCCCCTGGTTCGACGCCCAGTAAGTGAGCGTCTTGGGCGAGTCGTTGCTGCCACCGCCGGTGGCGGTGCCGCCGCCGCACGCGGTGGCGGTGAGAGCGGTGGCCGCGGCGAAGGCGGCTGCGGCGCGGAGACTGCGCATGACGGATACGCCCCTTTCAGGGGAGGACCTCGGCGGTACTGCGACACGGGTGCGCTCGGCTTGTGTTGAGCGTTGTGCGCCAGGGCTGCGTTCAGCGCTTGAACAAGCTTCACGTCTTAATTTAGGACGTGAGTTAAAGCCTGAAGACAAGTCGCGTCAAGAGGTCGCGCACGGGTATGTTGCGAACGGGGAGAGGAGCCACATGGCCGAGCGGAACAGCAGAACCGTGCGTGACCTGCGACTTGGCAACCGCGCTGCGGTGCTGCGGAGGTTGTACTTCCATGGGCCGATGAGCCGCCAGGCACTCGGCGGCGCGACCGGACTCAGTTCGGGCTCCGTGAGCAACGTCGTCGCCGAACTCACCGCCGACCGCCTTCTGGAGGAGGCCGGCGTCGTCGAGTCCGACGGCGGCCGCCCCCGCACCCTGCTGCGCGTGGCGCCCGGCAGCGGCCACCTCATCGGCGTGGATGTCGGCGAAACCCGCGTCCGCATCGAGGCGTTCGACCTCGCCCTGGCCGAACTGGCCCGCACGGACCGCCCGTTGACCCCGACGGGCCATGACGTCGAGGCCATCGTCGCCCACATCCGCGACGGCATCGCCGAAGTCACCTCCGCCGCCGGGCTCGCGGCGGGCGAGGGCCTCATCGGCGTGGGCGTCGGCGTCCCCGGCATCGTCGAGACGACCGCCCCCGGCGGCGCCCTCGTGCACGGCCAGACCATCGGCTGGGACGCCGTCCCGCTGGAGTCCCTGCTCCGCGAGGCCGTCCAACTCCCGCCGGACACCGCGTACTTCATCGACAACGGCGCCCGCGCGCTCGGCCAGGCCGAGATGTGGTTCGGCGGCGGGCGCGGGGTGCGCGACGCCGTCATCGTCCTGTTCGGCTCCGGCGTCGGCGCGTGCATCGTCACCGACGGAGTCATCCACGGGGGCGCGCACGGCGGGCCCGGTGAGTGGGGCCACCTGACGGTCCATGTCGGTGGGCGGCGCTGCCGGTGCGGGGCGCTGGGGTGCCTGGAGGCGTACGCGGGGGCGGAGGCGCTCCTTGAGCGGTGGCGGGAGGCGGGCGGGGAGCTGCCGTCCGGGGTGGGGGAGGAGGGCGGGGTGGCTGCGCTGGTTGCGGCTGCCTATCCCGGTGGGGGGCGTGAGGGCGGGGATGGCGGTGGTGTCGGGGATGCCGATGGTGCCGGGGATGGCGCTGGCGCTGGCGTTGGTGCCCCCGACCCCGTGGCGCGCGCCGTGCTCGACGAGACCGCCGAGTACCTGGGCGCGGGCATCTCCGGCCTCGTGAACCTCTTCAGCCCCGAACGCGTCCTCGTCGGCGGCTGGGCGGGCCTCGCCCTCGGCCCGCACCTCCTGCCGTCCGTCCGCGCCCACGCCGACGCGTACTCGCTGCGGCACCCCGCGGCCCGCGTCACCGTCGACCTCGGCGAACTCGGGCCGGACGCGGTGACGGTGGGCGCGGCGACGCTGCCGCTCGCGGACTTCCTGGCGCGGGGTGGGCGGCGGCGGGTGGAGAGCGGGGAAGCGCCCGGGAGCGGGCCCCTCTTGGGCTCCGCGTCCCGGGCGGCGTTCTGACCGGCCTGGTCGGTCCCTGCTTAGGCCTGTTGAGTCCCTACGTGGGTGTGCTCATCAGGCCTTGCGCGAGTGTGCTCACTTCGCGAGGAAGGCGACCAGCGCCTCGTTGACCTCCTCGGAGTGGGTCCACAGCAAGCCGTGCGGGGCGCCGTCGATCTCGACGTACGTGGAGTCCGGCAGGATCTCGCGGAACGCGCGGGCGGTGGCGTCGATCGGCAGGATGCGGTCGGCGGTCCCGTGCAGGAGCAGCGTGGGCAGGCCGGACGCGGCTATCGCGGCGGAGTCGGCGCGGAAGTCGGTGGTCCAGGTCGGGACGGCCGCGACCGATGCGTGGGCGGACGCGCCCGCGGCCACGTTCCAGCTGGCGCGCAGCGCGGCCTCGCTGAGGCGAGAGCCGAGCGTCTCGTCGGTGTTGTAGAAGTCGGCGTAGAAGGCGTCGAAGTACGCGTACCGATCGGCCTTCACGGCGGCGAGGATGCCGTCGAACACGGACTGGTCGACGCCGCGCGGGTTGTCGTCGGTCTTGAGCAGGAACGGCTGGAGCAGGCCGAGGAAGGCCGCCTTCGTGACGCGCTCCGTCCCGTACTTGGACAGATAGCGGGTGACCTCGCCGCTGCCCATCGAGAACCCGACGAGCACGGCGTCCCGCAGGTCCAGCGTGCGCATCAGGATGTCGAGGTCCGAGGCGAAGGTGTCGTAGTCGTAGCCCGTGGTCGGCCGGCCCGAGCGGCCGAAGCCGCGCCGGTCGTAGGTGATGACCCGGTGCCCGGACTCGAGCAGCGCGGGCACCTGCTTCTCCCAGGAGCCCCCGTCCAGCGGATAGCCGTGGATGAGCACCACGGGGCGTCCCGTGCCGTGGTCCTCGTAGTAGAGGTCGATCGACGTGCTGTTCTCGGCACCGACGGTGATGTACGGCATGCCCGTTCCTCTCGTTTCCTCTTGCTGACGTAAGAAGACAGTACACGATTAGATCGTGTGCGAGGTAATCCTTCGCGAGGTAATCGCTCACGCAGTGGTCTGAATTACAGTGGTCCCCATGGAAGCCAAGTCACCGTTGGCCGAGCTGCTCTGCTTCGACCTCTATGCGGCCTCGCGCAGCGTCACGTCCGTCTACCGGGTGCTCCTCGACCCGCTGGGTCTGACCTATCCGCAGTACCTGGTGATGCTGGTGCTGTGGCGGCGCGACGAGAGCACCGTGCGGGCGCTGGTGGAGGAGTTGCAGCTCGACTACAACACCCTGTCCCCGCTCCTGAAGCGGCTGGAGGCGCGCGGCCTCGTGGAGCGGCGGCGGCGCCCCGACGACGAGCGCTCGGTCGCCGTCGTACTCACCGCCGAAGGGCGCGAGATGCGCGAGCAGGCCGCCCACGTGCCCCAGGCCATCGGTGAGGCCATCGGCGTGGACGAAACCGAGATCGCGGAACTCCAGGGGGTGCTGCGGAAGATCACCGTCAGCGCGGCTGCTCGGGCGGCGGAGCTGAGCGGGCGGAAGGCCGCGATCTGAGCCGCGGGCGCCTGCGTCTTTCGGTCAGATGGAACGACCTTTCGGTCAGGTGGAACGCGCGCTGACGCGTCCTGTCGTGTGTGACTAGTCCAGAACCGATGTTCGACAAGCAGCCGCATGCCGAAAGAGATCCGACCGACGGGAGCACGACCGAGCAGAACGACTCCGCGAAGAGTCCCGAGAAGGAGAAGACCGAGCGGCTCCCCGCTCGGGAGACCTGGACCGTCCTGTACCGCCACTTCCGCCCGCACCGCGGCGTCGTGGCCCTCGGCGCGCTGTTCACCCTGATCGGCGCGGCCGCCGGTCTCGCCCAGCCGGTCGCCATCGAGCAGTTGGTGACCCGGCTCTCGGACGACGAGTCGATCACCTCGATCCTCATCCTCCTGAGCGGGCTCCTGGTGATCGGCACCGCGGTCGACTCGCTCGGCAGCTACATCCTGGAACGCACCGCGCAGTCCGTCGTCCTCGACTCACGCCGCTCCCTGATCGGCCGCCTGCTGCGGCTGAAGGTCTCCGAGGTCGAGCGCGTACAGCCGGGCGATCTGATGTCGCGCGTCACCTCGGACACCACGCTGCTCCAGGCGGTCACCACCCAGGCCGTGGTGTCGGGCTTCTCCGGCGCCCTCACCATCGTCGCGACGATCGTGATGATGGCCTGGATGGACGCGGTGCTGCTCGGCGTCACGCTGGGCGTCATCGTCATCATCGGCGCCTCCACGGCCCTGGTCATGCCGAAGATCTCCAAGGCCACCCAGCGCGCCCAGGAAGCCGTCGGCATGATCTCGGCCGCCCTGGAGCGCGCCTTCGGCGCCTTCCGCACCCTGAAGGCCTCCGGCGCGGAGCAGCGCGAGGTGGCCAAGGTCGAGGAGGCGGCGCGGGAGGCGTGGCGGCACGGGGTGAAGTCGGCCAAGTGGCAGGCGGTGGCGTGGAGTTCGATGGGCTTCTCCATCCAGGTGTCGTTCCTGGGGGTCCTCGGCGTGGGCGGCTCGCGCGTCGCCTCCGGCGCGATCTCGGTCGCCACACTGGTGGCGTTTTTGATGCTGCTCTTCTACCTGATCGACCCGGTGAGCCGCCTCATCGAGGCCGTCACCCAGTACCAGGTGGGCTCCGCCGCGGTGGCCCGCATCGTGCAGGCGGAGCGGATGGAGACGGAGGACCTCACCGAGCTCACGCAGCCGGCCGTCCCGGCCGCCGAACGCGCGCCCGCCTCCGTCGTCTTCGAGGACGTCACCTTCCGCTACCGCCCGGAGCTCCCGTACGTCCACCACGGCGTGAGCTTCACCGTCCCCGGCCCCGGCATGACCGCCTTCGTCGGTCCGTCCGGCGCGGGCAAGACGACCGTCTTCGGGCTCATCGAGCGGTTCTACGAGGCGACGGGCGGCCGCGTCCTCGTCGACGGCAAGGACGTACAGGAATGGCCGCTCGCCGCACTGCGCGCCACCATCGGATACGTCGAGCAGGACGCCCCCGTCCTCGCGGGCACCGTGCGCGAGAACCTGATGTTCGCCGCGCCCGACGCCACCGAGGCCGACATCCACGAGGTCCTCGTACGCGCCCGTCTCGACGCCCTCGTCGAGAAGCTGCCCGAAGGCCTGGACACCGTGGTCGGCCACCGCGGCTCCAAGCTCTCCGGCGGCGAACGCCAGCGCGTGGCGATCGCCCGCGCCCTGCTGCGCAAGCCCCGCCTTCTGCTCCTGGACGAGGCGACCTCGCAACTGGACGCCGTCAACGAACTCGCGCTGCGCGACGTGGTCGCGGAGGTGTCGCGGGACGTGACGGTCCTCGTCGTCGCGCACCGCCTGTCCACGGTCACGCTGGCCGACCGGATCGTCGTCATGGACGCGGGCCGGGTACGCGCGGTGGGCACGCACGACGAACTGGTCCAGGGGGACCCGCTGTACGGGGAGCTGGCGGCGACGCAGTTCCTGGCGACGTCGTCGTGACCGGGAAAAGTGGCGGGCCGGAGCGCCGGGGTGTCGCCTATCGTGACCGCATGAGCGACTTGACCTTGGACCGCTACGCCGCCGAAATCGTCACGCAGACCGAGCTGTTGACCGCGTCGATCAAGGGCGCCGACCTCGCCGCCCCGGTGCCGACCTGTGCCGGCTGGAGCCTCGGCGACCTGCTGCGGCACCTGGGCGGCGCGCACCGCTGGTCCGAGGAGGTCGTCCGCAGCCGGGCGACGGGCCCGGTGCCGGACGACCAGGTGAACGACGTGACCGGCGACGACCGGGCGGACACCGCCGCGCTCGGCTCCTGGCTGGCCGAGGGCGCGGCGCTGTTCGCGGACGCTCTGCGCAAGGCGGGACCGGACGCGCGGGTGTGGACGGTGGCGCCGGACGGCACCCCGGTGTTCTGGGCGCGCCGCATGACGGTGGAGACGGTGGTGCACCGCGCGGACGCGGTCGCGGCCGTCGACGGGACGTACGCCCTGGACCACGACGTCGCCCTCGACGCCCTGGCCGAGTGGCTGGGCTTCGTAGAACTGCCGCAGGTGTACGAGTCCGTCGAGGCGATGCGCGCGCTGCTCGGCCCCGGCCGGACCCTCCACTTCCACGCGACGGACACGGCTCCCGGGGTGGAGGGCGACTGGCTGATCGACCTCACCTGCGAGGCGCCCACCGTACGGCGTTCCGACGCGACGGAACGTACGACCGGGGAAGCGGCCGTGACCCTGCGCGGCTCGGCGGCGGCGCTGCTGCTGCTCATGTACCAGCGGGATTCCGTCCTGCCTTCGGACGGGGTGGAGATCGTGGGGGAGCGGGAGCTGTTCGAGGAGTGGCGGGAGGGGGTCAGCGCCTGGCTCCGGAGGTGAGGGCTCTGGGGCAGTGTCGGTGTGCACCGTGCCAATGCCGCGCCGGTACAGGGGTGTTGCCGTCGGCCACATCAGTGCGCCGTACGTCCGCGGGGCGGCGGAACCGGTCCCCGCGGACGTACGGCGCGTGAAGACTCACCGGACGGGCTCAAACGGCGGCCCGCCCGTCGAGGGGAGTCAGCCCAGCTCGCCGGCCGCCTTCTTGATGTCTGCCGCGAAGTTGCTCACCTCGGTGTAGACACCCGGCTTGGACGGACGGGCGCAGCCCTCGCCCCAGCTCACGATGCCGACCTGGACGAACTTGTCGCTGTCGTCCTTGCGGAACATGGGGCCGCCGGAGTCGCCCTGACAGGTGTCGACGCCGCCGGTGTCCATCTTCCCGGCGCACAGCTCTTCCTTCTCGACCAAGTTGGAGTAGGCGCCCTTGCAGGTCGCGTCGTCCACGAACGGCACCTGGGCCTTGAGGAGGTGGCGCTGCTGGTTGCCGCCCTCCTTGTCGGCACCCCAGCCGGCGATGGTGAAGTCGCCCTTGTTGTACGAGTCGTTCTCGGCTATCGGCAGCGTGGGCTGGTCGATGGCCTTCTCCAGCTTGATCACGGCCCAGTCCTTGCCGGTGCCGTTGTAGCCGGGAGCCTGGATGACCTTGGTGGCCTTGACCGTGACGGCGTCCGGCGACTCCAGGTCCACCACGCCGCCGGTGGCGGTGACGTCGGGGTTGTCGCTGCTGCCGTCGACGCAGTGGGCGGCCGTCAGCACGACGTCCTTCTCGAGCAGCGAGCCGCCACAGCCCATGGACAGCCGGACCATGAACGGGAACTCGCCCTGCTCGGCCGGGGTGCCGCCGACGACCCTCGTGCGGGGACCGTCGCCGCCGGGCCCATCGGCGGGCACAGCCCAGGAGTTGGCCGGGTTGAGGCTGAGGGCGGCGATGGTGACGGCGCCGATGGCGGCGGCCTTCTTGAGGTGCGTGACCGTGTTCTTCAACGGACTTCCTCTCGGTGGGGGGATTAGCACCCTGACGGGCTCATGCCAACCCCTTGACCGGAGGCGCCCTTCGGAAAAACCGCGTGGAGAAGGGCAGTTGACCGCAAGGTGTCCGGGCCCAGTGGGGTGAGCCCGTAAAATGCTTCCGTGATTATGGGGACCGAGCAGACAGCGTGACAAGACCACTTCACGCACCGGTCACGCACAACTCACAGTACCCACACGGCACTTCTGCCCCCCCGAGAGGTGGTGGGCAAAAAGAGCCTGTTGCGGGAGCGGCGACCGTCGTGCTGCTCAAGGAGTCGATCCTGTCGGCGTTGGCCATGGCGGCGCCGGTCGCGGGGCCGCGGCCGGCGCCCTCACCGGCATGCCTGGGCGTGACGGACGGCTGGTGATCGCCCGCAGGGTCAGGCCGTCTGGTCGGGAGCCTGCAGGGAGTTGAGCCAGCCCAGGAGACGGGTGCCCTCGCGGGTCATGAGGTCCGGGTCGCGCAAGGCGTTGGCGAGGAGTGACATGCCCTGATAGGCGGAGATGAGAGTGACCGCGAGGTCGTCCGGGTCAGGCAGGTCCAGGGCTCGGAACTGGTCTCCGGTCCACTCCAGCAGGCGCCGGATCACCGTGCCGGCCTCCTCGTCGAGGGTTCCGTCGGCGCGTTTGTCGAGTTCGACAGCCAGGGTGCCGGTGGGGCAGCCGTAGCGGGCGGCGACCTCGCGCTGGTCGACCCATGCCTCGATCAGGGCCTTGAGACGGTCGCGGGGGTCGGGCAACCGGTCCAGGCGGCCGGTGAACTCGGCGAGGTGTGCGCTGTGCTCGGAGAGGGCGGCCAGAACCAGGTCGTCCTTGGTCTTGAAGTAGTAGTAGACGTTCCCGACGGGGACGTCGGCCGCGCGTGCGATGTCGGCGAGGGTGGTGCGCTCGACGCCCTGCTCGTGCAGGACTCGGGCCGCCTCGGTCGTGAGTCGTCGGCGCTTGTCGGCCGCCCGCGCCCTGGGCTTCACTGAGTCAGTCACCCAACTAACTATAGACAATCCCCGGTGCGGCCGTGCTACGGTCCAAGTGAGTCAGTCAACTAACTAACATATGGAGTCGCAATGATCGTGGTGACAGGCGCAACCGGCAACATCGGACGGACCTTGGTGCCCCTGCTGGCCGAGGCGGGCGAGGACGTCGTGGCTGTCTCGCGACGTCCTGAGTCCGAAGGACTCCCGGCCGAGGTCAGGCACGCCCAGGCCGACATCGGCAACAGCACGAGCATGCGGCCCGTCCTCGACGGCGCCGACGCCTTCTTCCTCCTGCTGGGCGGCGAGCTCAACGGCCACGGCGAAAGCCCGGACGCCCTTCTCGACGCGGCCCTGAGCGCCGGGGTCAAGCGGATAGTCCTGCTCTCCTCCCAGATCAACTCCACCCGTCCCGAGGCGCTCTCCCACACCCGGCTGCGCGAATTCGAAGCCGCAGTGCGCGCGTCCGGAGCGGACTTCACGATCCTGCGCCCGGGCGGCTTCGCCTCCAACGCCTTCGCCTGGGCCGAGTCGGTGCGCGCGAAGCGGACGGTCTTCGCGCCGTTCGGCGATGTGGCCCTGCCGGTCATCGACCCGGCCGACATCGCCGCGGTCGCCGCAGCGGCATTGCACGAAGACGGGCACGCGGGCCGTACGTACGAACTGACCGGGCCCGTGGCCATCAGCCCGCGCCAGCAGACCGCAGCGATCTCCCGGGCCCTGGGTGAGGAAGTCGCCTTCGTGGAGCTGTCCCGCGAGGAGGCCCACGCGCACATGGCGCAGTTCATGCCCGAAGAGGTCATCGACGGCACCCTGGATGTCCTCGGCGTCCCGCTGCCTGCCGAGCAGGCGATCAGCCCCGACGTGGAGAACGTCCTCCGGCGGCAGGCCAGCCCCTTCGACGAGTGGGTCGTGCGCAACCTGCCGGCCTTCCGCTAGAGCCCTCACCCTGGGCGCGAGGAAGGCGGCGCGCGCCCAGGGCGGACCCCTTGGCGGCCGCGGACCGGAGCCAGGGGCAGGCGAAACGGGGCTGGCAAGAACGCCGAAAGCGTGGACTTGGGGGGTGCTAACGCCCTTACCTGGGCGTCGGGTTGTGGCGCGAGGTACGGGGGAGTCGTAAAGAAATCGCGCATGATTCTTGGGATTCGGTCACAGAAGCGGAAAACTCGGAGAGCTCACTCGGCGCTTTCGAACAAGTCGGGGCGCCGCCCCACGTGATGGGAGACCGATCAACGATGTTCACTCTGGTACGGAGCAGAGCGCGGACGGCCGCGCTCGCGCTCTCGGCAGTCGCGGCCCTCGCCTTCGGCACGACCACCTCGACCGGCGCGGCGGCGGCCCCCGCTCCCGCTCCCAAGAAGCAGGGGCCGACCTCGGTGGCGTACGTCGAGGTGAACGACAACAGCATGCTGAACGTCGGCAAGTACACCCTCGCCAAGGGGGGCGACAACGTCTTCGACGTCGCCGTGATCTTCGCGGCGAACATCAACTACGACACGGGCAAGAAGTCGGCGTACCTGCACTTCAACGAGAACGTGCAGCGCGTCCTCGACAACGCCGCGACGCAGATACGGCCGTTGCAGCAGAAGGGCATCAAGGTCGTCCTGTCGGTCCTCGGCAACCACCAGGGCGCGGGCTTCGCCAACTTCCCGAACCGGCAAGCGGCTTCGGCGTTCGCGAAGCAACTGTCGGACACCGTCAGCAAGTACAACCTCGACGGCATCGACTTCGACGACGAGTACGCCGAGTACGGCAACAACGGCACCGGCCAGCCCAACGCCAGCTCGTTCGTGCACCTGGTGACGGCGCTGCGCGCGAACATGCCGAACAAGATCATCAGCCTCTACAACATCGGCCCGGCCGCGTCCCGCCTCTCCTACGGCGGGGTCAACATCTCGTCCAAGTTCGACTACGCCTGGAACCCGTACTACGGCTCCTGGCAGGTCCCCGGCATCGCCCTGCCCAAGTCGAAGCTCTCACCGGCGGCAGTCGAGATCGGCCGCACCTCACAGAGCACGGCCGCCAACCTCGCCCGCCGCACCGTCAGCGAGGGATACGGCGTCTACCTGACGTACAACCTCAACGGCGCCGACCGCAGCGCCGATGTCTCCGCGTTCACGAGGGAGCTGTACGGCAGTGACGCCGTGTACACGCCGTAGGGCTACAGCGCGCCCTGGCGTGCTGCGCTCCCTCGGGGGATGCCGCATCCCGTAGGGCTGGGATCCTCCGCGCAGGCCGCGCCTTCGACAACGATGTCGGGGGCGCGGTCGCACGTCATGGCGCTGACCTGGAGGGGGCTGCACGGGCTGCACGGCGGGCTGCACCCTCACCGGCGGCCCGCCTCGCTGCCCGAAGGATGACCCACCTGAAGGATGACCCACCTGTTTGGCCGATCCGCCCCCGCGGCCGAGCGCGCCCCGAGTAGCTATATGGGTACGTTTGGTGCGTGAGTGGCTGGTGTTGTACCGCTTTGCGAGTCCTCGCTCGGGCCGTGGCTGCCGTGCTGGTCTCCCTGCTGCTCATGCTCAGCGGTACGCAAGAGGCCGCAGCGCTTCGCTCGGGCCCCGTGGAAAGCGGCGGAGCGTCGACGGCCGAGCTGTACGTCGGGGAGAGCGGCGCGGTCGTCACCGCGCAACGGCGCCTCTCCCGAACCGCACGGGGCAGTACGCCTCTTGGAGTACAGGTACGCCGTGCGTATCCCACCCTCGTACGCCAGAACCACCCCTGCGCGGCGCATCAGCCGAAGGTTCTCTGGCATGAGCGCGCCGCCCTCGCGGCTGCTCGCGCTCACCATCGCGTCCTGCGCTGCTGACCGTCCCGGCTCCCGCCCGCTGCGGGAACGACGTCGTTGACGGTCCACATCACAGCAGGAGAACCAGCATGGCCATTGATCCCGCGCGCGCACTGGACGGCTACCTGCGCGCTCAGCTCCATTCCGTCCCTCAGTCACCCCCGGCCCCCGCCCCCGAACCTGTTCGCCGACCCGCGGCCGAGGGCGGCGCTGGCCGCGACTCGGCACTGGCGGGGCCACAGCCTGAAGCCCAAGCTGCTCCGGCCTCCCGGCGCCGGCGTGGTCTGCTCGCCCGGGTCCTGCCCGCGCTTCACGCGTCTGCGCGTCCCTAGGACCCGCGGCAGGCATGAGCACTGGCGGGCGGGGCGGTGTACGTCGCTCCGCCCGCAGCGGTGCCCGTGTCGGGTGCGGGCCCGCCAAGCGTCCAGAGCCTTCCCCGCGGCCACGGCAGTTCTTGAGCTTCCGCGCTGTTCCTCTTTCCTTGCGGGGCTGGCTTCGTTGAGCGGCCTGGCTGCGTGGTGGAGTCGCTCTGCGCGGGGGAGGGACGGGTACGGGTGACAGAGCAACGGCTGAGTGCAATGGTGCGGGCACGGACCGACTCGGAGCAGAGTCCGCCACGGGTGCGCAGGGTTCACGGCCGCCGCCGACACCCCCACACTCGAAACGCTCGCCCGGACTGCCCGGCGAGGCTTGTGCTTCTCTCGTGTGGCGGTATCGCAAGAGCGGATTGCCGGCGAAAGAAACAAGGGGGCCGGGGTGCCGAGACGAGTGGACCATGCCCGCGCCGGGCTCAACTCATCGATGCCTTGGTGCGAGTAGCCGCTGCCGAAGGCCTGCACACGGTGACGCTGCGCGTCGTTGCTGACGAGGCGGGGCCGGTCAGTGAACCAGATGCAGTACTACTTCGAGACGAAGGACCAACTGCTGCATGCTGCTTTGGAGCGGCTCGAGCAGCAGAGTCGCGAGCGGTGGGCGGCCCGTCTGGACGAACTGCCGCAGCCGGTCACCGCGGCTGCCTTCATTGAGGCGTTCCTGGCCGAGGTGCTGCCGACGGACGAAGTTGGCCGGGCCTCTCGTGTGGCGTGGACTTCGTACGGGGTCCTGGCGATGACTGACTCCGAACTTGCCGCGCAGCCGTTCGTCGTCGGCCCCGACCGCCTGGAAGCGCAGTTGACCCACGTCCTGGAGCGAGCCCAGGAGGTCGGCGCTCTGGATCCGCAGCGGGATGCGGCAGTCGAGGCTGCTCTCATGCTGTCTGTCGCCCACGGTCTGGCCGCCAGCGTTCTGGTCGGCCGGCGCAGCTCGGATGCGGCGATGGATATCCTGCGCGCTCATCTCGTCCGGCTGTTCGCGCCTGCGGCGCCGGGGCCGAAAACCGCAGCCGGTCGGGCAGGAAAGATCCAGCCTGTCGCCATGGCGGCTGTTGCCAGTGGGCGAAGAGGCGAGTGAGGCGTTCGCGGCGCGTGGTGGCGCATCCCGATACGGATGTCACCCGCACCTGGGACGGACCGGTTCAGCACGCGTGTCGGCATCGCGACACCGGGAAATGAGCCTTCCAACTCTGGTCGGCCGTCCAGGATTTGGCGTGATCTTACCCTCCGGGGGTGGCTATCGTGGCTCGCGCGAACGTCTGGAACTGCACTGGACATCCCCGACCCAGGCTGATCAGCATGGGTGGACGCTGCACCATCTGCGGCACGGGGGCTCCAGCGGTGATTCCCCTCGCGATTGCCAAAGTCCCGCACCACATCCGCTCGGAGGAACTCGCTCGTGAGTCAACCGGTCCCGAAGAACCCCTACGGCCAGCAGCCGAAGCAGCTCGGCCAGGCTGAGACCCGTGAACTCGGTCAGGCCGGGTCCAGCGACGGCCACCCTGGGATGGCGCAGCCCCGCACGGCCCCGGTCTCCCGCACCCATGGCGCCGAGCCCGACACAAACGCTCCGTACGGCTACGACCCGTTCGGGCGGCCGTACTCGGACAAGTCGAAGTACGTGGCGGGAGCACTCTCGATCGTCCTGGGGCCGCTCGGCATCGGTCGCTTCTACACCGGTCACACCCGCATGGCTGTGGGCCAGCTCGTCACCTTGGGTGGACTTGGTGTCTGGTCGCTGTTCGACGGGATTCTCATGCTCATGAGCAACGGCAAGACCGACGCTGAAGGCCGCGTCCTCCGCGGCTGAGATCCGCGCGCCCGCCTGCAGAGTCCCTGCGCCGCCGTGCCCTCAACTGCGGCCGTGCTTGATCCACAACCGGCCGTGGCCCATGGTCCCGGAAATGCGGATGCGCGGCCCGTTCGAGCTGCTGCGCTGTGGGGCTCTGTAGGTCGGCTGCTTCCATTCGGCGTTCATCTGCTCGTAGTTGACCGTCGCCTCGCTCGGTACGATGATCCGGGCCCAGCCGTACCCGAGATGCAGCTCGATGTTGACCACGGGGTACTCGATGTGAGCGCGTGACAGGTCCAGGTACACCTTGCCCATCCTGGAGTTGACCTTGAAGGACCGGGGCACGTGCCACCTGCCGCGCCGGTGAATGAGTCCTCCGGCGGTATTCACTTCCACGATGGGGCCGGCGTCTTCGGCAGGCAGCGACGACAGGGCTGACGCCAACTCGCCCTGGGTCGTGGCGGTCAACGCGACTTGGAGTCGTGCGTCCATCTCTTCCTGGGCAATGAGCCCCTCGGCGAATGCCTCTTGGAGGCGCTCGACAGCCGAGTCACGCTCAACTTCGGAGACCCGCGACGGTACGTTTTCTGGCACGGAGGACATGCGGTCACGATAGCGCCGCCCTTGTCACGGACGTCCACCACTTGCTGACTTGAGCATTCCGGCCGCCCCCGGGGATTGGCACCGATCTCGCTGCCTCTTCGCCGATCTTGGGCACGTGCAGGGTGAGTTTCGTCCCACACGCTGTGCGTTGGGGGTGTTGGTCGCGCCCGCTGGAGCCGTCGAGCGCTCGCCCGTGCCGGGCAACAGGGAGGCGAGGTCCTTCACATCGGCGCAGGTCACCGCGGAGGAGTAAGAACCAGCCAGATTCTGCTTGATGTTTGATGGGCTCCTGTCTACTGTTGCCAACGATGTGACAGAACGTGTCAAGTTCTGTGACGGCTCAGGGGGGAGTCGGAATGACTATTGTGCACGGCAGGGAACGATCGACCTGCGCACTCCTCTCGGCCGTCCTCCTGCCTCGCGTTCGGAGCACCGGTCTTCGACGCATTCCTCCGGTGGCGCCATGGTCGCAACCCGGCGCCGGCGCCCCACAGGACTCGTGACCCGGCCGAGTCCTCGCCCCCCTTCGACACAGGAGTAGACGAAGATGGTGGATCTCCTCGGCGCCAGAAGCGTGACCGAGATCTTCGAACGGCACGCGCACGATCAGGGTCAGCGATCGGCGGTCGCGATCGTCAACGATCCCTCGGACCCAGATTCCGCCCAGAAGCTCAGTTACGCCCAACTGGACCAAGCGGCGCGCGTGTTCGCGCAGGAGCTGCGTCAGGTGTGCCCGGTGGGCTCGCGTGTGCTGCTGCTCCAGCCGACCTCCGCCGAGTTCGTCGTGTCCGTCCTCGGCTGTCTGTACGCCGGTCTGGTCGCAGTGCCCTCCTCGATGCCCGGCCGCTACCGGCAGGACCAGCGGCGCGTCCTCGGCATCGCCCACGACGCCGAGGCCGCCTGTGTGGTGACAACGCCGGACGAGCGCGACGAGGTGCTCGCCTGGGCCGAGCAGAACGGCTTCACCGCACCGGTCCTCTCCCCGGAAGTCGACCTCGCGCGCCGCGCCGACGACTTCGAGATCTACGGCGCCGACCGGCAGACCCTTGCCGTACTGCAGTACACCTCCGGCTCGACCAGCGACCCCAAGGGCAGCATCGTCTCCCACGGCAACCTGCTGGCGAACGCGGCCACCACCGCGGCGACGTTCCCCCTGCAGGAGGGGCAGAGGTTCGGGGGCTGGCTTCCGAACTACCACGACATGGGCCTGATGGGGCTGATCCTCTCGCCGCTCCTCGCCGGCTACGGCACGGTGCTGATGAGTCCCACCGCCTTCCTGCGCCGGCCCAGGGCCTGGCTCGAACTGATCGAGAACTTCGACATCGCCCTGTCCGCCGCGCCGAACTTCGCCTACGAACTCTGCGTCACCCGCGTACCCGAGGAAAAGGTCCAGGGCCTCGACCTGTCACGCTGGAAGTACGCCGTCAGCGGTTCGGAGCCGGTCAAGGCGAGCGTGCTCGACGACTTCACGGCGCGATTCGCGTCGGCCGGGTTCCGGCCGGAGACCTTCGCGCCGTGCTTCGGCATGGCGGAGGCGACGCTGCTCGTCTCCAGTTCCCCGCGCCGCGTACCCGTCGTCCTGAGCTGCGACCCCGACGCACTGGAGCAGGGGCGCGTGGAACCGGTGGTCGACGGCACCGGCCGCACCCTCGTGAGTTGCGGCGAACTGCTCGACATGGACGCCCGCATCGTCGATCCGCAGACGCTCCAGGAGCTTGCGCCCGGCCGAGTCGGTGAACTCTGGCTGCGCGGCAGCTCGGTGGTCGGGGGCTACTGGCGCAACGAGGAGGCCACCGGCGCCACGTTCGGCCAGAAGGTCGGCGCCGAGAGCGGCTTCCTGCGCACCGGGGACCTCGGCGTGCTCGTCGACGGAGAGCTGTACGTCACCGGCCGCATCAAGGAGATGATGATCATCCGTGGGCGGAACGTCTATCCGCACGACATCGAGCACGAGCTGCGCCAGCACCACGAGCCGCTGCGCGACACGGTGGGCTCGGTCGTCTCGGTGCCCACCGCTGACGGCGACGACGGTCATCTCGTCGTGATCCACGAGGTGCGGCGCCGGTCCCCCGAGGAGGAACTGGCCGCGCTGGCCGCGCAGATGAGGAAGACCGTGTCGCGCGAGTTCGGGCTTCGTGCCCACTCCGTGGTGCTGATGCGGCGCGGTGGGGTGCGACGCACCACGAGCGGCAAGGTCCAGCGTTCCTCCATGCGCTCGCTGTATGTCAGCGGCGAACTGGAACCGCTGTGGGCCGACGGCTACCGGCCGCAGGCCGGGTCGGCCGCGTCCGGGACAGGAGAGGCGAGTTGAGAAGAGCCGAGTTCGTCCGGGAAGTCGACCGCTGGTCGAAGCCGGACGGCCCCTTCGACGCGGCCCTGCTGACCGCGTACGACGACGCAGAGAGCTTCCCGGGCGCGGCGTGCGCGGTACTCGACCGGTGGGGGCTTCCTGCCTACTACGTGCCGGCCCAGTACGGCGGCCGCCTCGCGCGCTTCGACGAGATGCACGCCCTGCTGCGCAAGGTGGCGTCCGAGGACGTGACGGTCGCGGTCGCCCACGGCAAGACCTTCCTCGGCGCCGCGTCGGTGTGGGTCTCCGGCGACGACGGCGCCGCCGCTCAGCTGGCCCGCCATGTCATGGCGGGAGAGGCCGTGGCCTGGGGGCTCACCGAGCCGGACCGGGGCAGCGACCTGCTCGCCGGTGAACTCACGGCGACCCGGGACGCATCGGGATGGTGTCTGTCCGGCCGCAAATGGCCGGTGAACAACGCGACCCGCGGGCGCTTCGTCTGCGTGCTGGCCCGCACCGACCCCGGTGGCGGGGCACGCGGATTCAGTGTCTTCCTGGTCGACAAGCAGGCGGCATCCTCCGGATCCGTGCGACACCTGCCGAAGATGCCGACGCACGGCATCCGTGGTGCCGACATCAGCGGAGTGGAGTTCCGGGACACCCACGTGCCCGCCGACGCGCTGATCGGCACCGTCGGCGGCGGCCTTGAACTGGTACTCAAGGCGCTGCAGCTCACCCGGATGGCCTGTGCGGCCCTCTCCCTCGGGGCGGGCGACCACGCCCTGCGGCTCGCCCGGCGCTTCCTGAGCGAGCGCCGACTGCACGGCCGGCCCTTCTCCGACCTCCCGCACGCACGCGGCGTCGCCGGCCGGGCGGTGGCCCGCCTGCTGCTCGCCGAAGCCGTGTCGTATGCCGCGGCGCGGGCGGCGCACGAGGTGCCGGAGGAGCTAAGCGTCGTGTCCGCGATCACCAAGGCACTCGTACCGACGCTGATCCAGGGCCAGCTCCGCCTTGTCGGGGAACTCCTCGGCGCACGCGGCTTCTTGACCGGAGTGGAAGGCTACGGCGGCTTCGCCAAGATTGAGCGGGACCACCAGGTCGTCTCCATCTTCGACGGCAGCACCTGGGTCAACCGCAGCGCGCTGGCATCGAGCCTCCCGATACTGCGGCCCGGCCGCCGCCCGGCCACGGCAGCGGGCCGTCCGGTGCACGAGTGGCTGCGGCAGGACGCCGACCTCACGCCCGTCGACCCGCTCCGGCTGGGCGTGATGGCGCGAGGCAACACGGTGCTGAACAGCCTCGACGACTCCGTGGCCCGGCTGGCGGCGGATCCGCGAGGCGGGGCCGATCACCTGGCGACCCGCCTCCTTGACGCCTTCGGTGAGGTGGGCGGGGACATCGCTCGCCTCCGCCCGGTGGCCGGACCGGTGCCCACCGCGACGATGCGCCTCGCGGAGCGCTACGAGTGGTGCTTCGCCGGCGCCGCGGCCCTGGCGTTGTGGGGCGCGAACCCGAAGCATCACGACCGCCATGTGTGGCGGGAGGCGCTGTGGCTGCGCGGCTGTCTCGCCCTGGTCCTGGAAGGCCTCGGCGCACCGGCCCCGGAGGCGACCGGTGTCTTCGACGAGCTCGGCCGTCTTCTGCTGAGTGACGAGGGCACCCATGTCTCGCTGTTCGGCACGTCGTCGGAGGTCTCAGCATGAGCGACATCCACGCGCGTATGGAAGCGCTCGAAGAGCGGCTGGGAGACCCCTTCGACCCGGCCAACCCGGCGGGGTTCGCCGCCGTGGTGGCCGCGGACGAGCGCGAGGAGACCCCTGTCGGCGGGGCCACGGCTCTGGACGAGTTCGGCATCCTCGCCGAGTTCGTGCCCGAGGCGCTCGGCGGACGGCTCGAACGCGTCGACCACTTGGTGGAGTTGATGCGTTCGGTCTACCGGCGTGATCCGAGCCTGGGCCTCGGCCACTGCTCCAGCTCGCTGCTCGGCGCCGTCAACGTGTGGACCTCAGGCTCACCGGAGCAGCGCCGCGAAGCCGCCGACCTGCTCCTTGCGGGCAGCAAGATTTCCTGCGCGTTCCACGAGCTCGCACACGGCAATGACATCGGTTCGGTGGAGTTCGCTGCCACGCCTACCGACGGCGGTCTGCTGCTGAACGGCCGCAAGGAGTCGATCACGAACCTGGACCGGGCCGACGCCGTAGTGTTCCTGGCCCGCACCGATCCCGCAGCCGGACCGCGTGCGTGCTCGCAACTGTTCGTCCAGGTGAAGAGCCTCGACCCCGGCCGGGTCCAGTTCCTGCCGCGATTCCGCTCGGTCGGGATGCGCGGTGTGCGCCTGGGCGGCATCACGGTGGACGACTGCCCGGTGGACACCGACGCACTGCTCGGCACCGCCGGCACCGGCATGGAGACGGTCGCCCGCGCCTTCCAGCTGACCCGCATCGCCCTGCCGGGGATGAGCACCGCGATGCTGGACACCGCGTTGCGCGTCACACTGCACCACGTGCGCAGGCGGCGGCTCTACGGCAAGGACGTCGCGGCGATTCCCATGGTGCGCACCACCCTGGCCAACGCGTTCGCCGACCAGTTGCTGTGTGAGGCGTTCGCGTCGGTCGCCGCACGGTCGCTCCACGTATTGCCCGACTCCGGCAGCGTGTACGCGCCCGCCGTGAAGTTCCTCCTGGCCGGGACGCTCCTCGACGCGCTGGAGCAGCTCTCGCTGGTCATGGGATCGGAGTTCTACCGCCGCGACGGGGAACACGCGGTGTTCCAGAAGATGGCACGGGACATCAAGCCGGTCGGCTTCGGACACATCGCCCGCGCGGCCTGCTTGTCCGCGATGCTGCCGCAACTGCCGGTGCTCGCGCGCCGCTCCTGGCGGGATGCCGCGCCCGCCCCGGCATCGCTGTTCGTCGCCGACGCCGAGCTGCCGCCGCTGGACCTGGCCGGGCTGCGGATCGTGGCAGGCGGGCGCGACGGGCTGGCCACGGCGCTCAACGCGGTGCTCGACGACGACGTCCCGGCGCTGCTGCGCCCCCTGATCGAGACCCATGTGCGCCGCCTGGCAACGCTCACCGAGGCGTGCGCGGGCCTCAAGCCGCGGGACCTGTCGATCGCCGCCGAGGTCGAGGTGCGCGAGCTCGCCGCCACGTACACCACGGTGCTTGCCGCGTCCGCGTGCGTCGGGGTCTGGAGGAACGCACCGGCCGGTGACTTCCTGTCCCGGCCGGAGTGGCTCGTCGCGGTGCTGACCCGGCTCCTGGGCATCACCTCCGGACGGCCCGACGACGTGCCGTCCGAGGTGGAAGGGGCGCTCGTGGAGGAGCTGTTGGACCGCGACGACCGAACGGTGAGCTTCGGTCTCTCCGCCCGCCGGTACCGGTGACCGGGTCGGATACGCCGACCCATTCGACTCTTGAGGAGCATTGAGATGACCCAGCCCGTTTCCGGCCCGATCACGCTCGACGAACTGCAGAGCTGGCTCGTCGAACGAGTCGGTGAGTACGTGCCCGACCTGGACGAGAAGGTCGACCCGAACCAGGAACTCGGTGAGTACGGCCTCGACTCCGTCGCCGTGGTGGCCTTCGCCGCCGACGTGGAGGACTGGCTCGGCATCCGGGTGGAGCCCAGTGCGGTGTGGGACCACCCGACCGTCACGCAGCTTGCCAAGTTCCTGCTGACCGAGCGCGAGCAGCAGGCCGCCTGACACCGCTACGTCCTCCTCGGGCCGGGCCGCCTGTCGGCCCGGCCCGAGGCGTGCGACGATCGCCGGTCATTTCGGCACAGAAGCAGCTGTCACGATCATTGGCAAAATCTGTGACAGTAAAGTCAGGAAAATACAAAGATCAAGAGCAATGTCAGGTTGCCGACCGACTGTCTGTTGTCATTCACCAAGAGGGAGAGGGCTGTCCAAGATGGCTGAGCTGAACCGCGGAACCGCCGAGCGGCCGACCGTGTCACGCAATCCGGCTGATCTGCGGGACGTGGTCACGGAGCAGGTGCTGAGTGACGCGGACGGTCTGACCGCGGCGGCCCGCGCCGCCCATCGTGCGCAGTCCGCCTGGGCCGAGACTCCGGCGCCGCTGCGCGGGCGGGTGGCCCAGAACGTGGGACGGCTCGTGGCCGAGAACAAAGAGGCGCTGGCCGCGCTGATCACCCGGGAGGTCGGCAAGCCGTACGGCGAAGCCCTGGGAGAGGTCCAGGAGGTGATCGACACCTGCGACTTCTTCCTCGGTGAGGGGCGGCGGCTGTACGGCCAGACCGTGCCCAGCGAGATGCCGGACAAGCAACTGTTCACCTACCGCAAGCCGCTGGGCACCGCAGTGATCATCACGGCGGCGAACTTCCCGGCAGCGGTGCCCGCCTGGTACCTGGTGCCCGCGCTGCTGTGCGGCAACACCGTGGTGTGGAAGCCGTCGGAGTCCGCCATGGCCGTCGCGGAGGCACTGTTCCGGCTCTTCCGTGCGGGAGGGGTTCCCGAAGATGTGCTGCGTCTGGTGCACGCCGACGGCGAGACGACGTACGCCGGACTTGAGCGGGCCCTGACGGAAGGGCTTGTCCAGAAGATCGGCTTCACGGGGTCGACCGCCGCCGGACGGCGGGTGAGCGAGCTGGCGGGACGGCACCTGCAGTCCCCGTGCCTGGAGCTCGGAGGCAAGAACCCCCTTGTCGTCACCGACGACGCCGACCTCGAACTCGCCGTTCAGGGCGCCGTTTTCAGCGGATTCGCCACCGCGGGGCAGCGCTGCACCTCGCTCGGTGCGGTGATTGCCCACCGCGCGGTGCACGATGAGTTCCTCACTCGTTTCAGCGCGGCCGTGGAGGACCTGGTCGTCGGGGACCCCCGGCGGGACGAGATCTTCTACGGGCCGCTCATCGGCGAGCGGTACCTGGAGAACTTCCGCGGCTCCCTGGAACTCGTCCGCCCCCACCACACTCTCTCCGGGTCCACCGCCACCGGCCGGATCACCTCGGAAAGCCCGCGCAAGGGCTTCATCGGCGACCCCGACGCCGGGGTGTACGCGCACCCGACCGTCGTGGCCGGGGTGCTGCCGGACGACGAGCTGTACCGGACCGAGACCTTCGGACCGCTCGTGTCGGTCATGGCGTACGACTCCTTCGACGAGGCCGTCGCGCTCGCCAACGGACACGGGTACGGGCTCTCCGCCGCGATCTACACCCGCTCGGCCGGAACGGCCTTCTCCTTCCGCGAGCGCTGCACCGCCGGCATGGTCAGCGTGAACAACTCGACGGTGGGCGCCGAGGCGCATCTGCCGTTCGGCGGCAACGGGCTCTCCGGGAACGGCAGCCGGCAGTCGGGCATCTGGGTCCTGGACCAGTTCACCTCGTGGCAGTCGATGAACTGGGACTACGCCGGCACGCTGCAACGCGCCCAGATGGACGTCCAGGACATCGACGCGGACCTCGGGTTCCGCCTGTCCTGACCCGTCCTGCGGGCAAAAGAAAACACCGGCCGGCGCGTACGGGGAGACGCGCCGGCCGGCGGCTTTGTGCGGTGAGCGTCAGTCGTTGCGCACTGTCACGTCACCGATCTTCGTGCGGGCCTCCACCTTTGTGTCCGCAGAGGTCTCCTGGTCCACGTTCACCTTCCGGTCGCCGACCTTGGTGGCGGCGGTCACGGCGAAGGGACCCGCGCTCGAGGGGAGGTGCAGCTCGACGTCGCCCATCTTGCTGACGGCCCGCAGCTTCGTGAACGGGTCGATCTCCTCGACCCGGACGTCGCCCAGCTTGGACGTGGCCTCGGCGGTGTCGAACTTGACGTCCTTGAGCGTGACGGCGCCGGTCTTGCTGGCGGCGACGAGCCGGTCCCCGTCGATGTGCTCGAGGCGGACGCTGCCGATCTTGGTGCGCGCCTCCACCGACTTGCGCACGCCCTTCACCGACACGTCGCCGAGCCGGGTCTCCACCTTCACCCGGGTGCCTTGCGGCACGGTCAGCCGGTAGTCCGACCCGCACCTGCCCATGCCTTCGCCACAGTCGGTGGTGATGCGCAGGGTGTCACCGTCCTGCTCGATCTTCTCGTCGGGCGAGCGCAGCGACTTGGTCAGCTTCTTGTGCAGCTCCGTCTTCTCGCCCTCTCCGGCCACGTCGATCTGTACGTCGCCGCTGTCGATCGCGACCTCCACGGTCCGCACCGACTTGTCGATCGCGGCCGTGCCGGTCTCGGTGCGGGTGACAAGGAACAGCAGCAGGTACCAGGCGCCTCCGCCGATCAGCGTCAGGCCGGTGAGGATCGCCACGATGCGGATGACGCGGCGCAGGACGGAGCGCTGGGGGCGGCCCGACGGGCGCGGGCGGGAGCCGGTCGAGGTGAGGGTCTCGTGCATGTCTGACTCCGGTCTCCGGTGGTCAACGCGGTCGGTGGTGGGGGGAGAGGTGACGGGCGGGCGCATGCCCTACTCCGGCGGCCGGGGTGAGTCGGCGAGGGAGTCGAGGTAGTGCAGGACCGCGCGCACGCGGCGGTGTCCCTGGTCGTCGGGGAGCAGATCGAGCTTGGTGAAGATGGAGCGGATGTGCTTCTCGACGGCGCGGTCGGTGATGAACAGGCGCTCCGCGAGGCCGCTGTTGTTGAGCCCTTCGGCCATCAGGGCGAGCACTTCCACCTCGCGCGGGCTGAGCGGCGCCAAGCCGTCCTGCTTCTGATTTCCCGCGAAGATCTGGCTGACCACCTCGGGGTCGAGCGCGGTGCCGCCGTCGGCGACGCGGTGCAGCGTGGCCACGAACTCGTCCACGTCGGCGACGCGGTCCTTGAGGAGGTAGCCGAGCCCGACGCTGCCGTGCGCGAGGAGTTTGGTGGCGTAACGGGCCTCCACGTACTGCGACAGGACAAGGACGGGGCGGCCGGGGGAGCCGGCGCGGATCGTCAGGGCCGCGCGCAGCCCTTCGTCGGTGTGCGTCGGCGGCATGCGCACATCCACCACGCACAGGTCCGGGGCGAGGTCGGCGACCAGTGCGAGCAGCTCGTCCGCGTCCCCCGCCTGTCCCACGACGTCGATGTCCTCGTCCATGAGCAGCTTGGCCAGGCCGCTGCGCAGCAGGACGGAGTCTTCGGCGATCACGACGCGCAACATGTCTTCTACGCCTTCCAGGGCAGCGTGACATCGACGACGGTGGGTCCGCCGGCGGGGCTGGAGAAAGTGAGGTGTCCGTCGACCGCCCGGATCCGGTCCCGCAGCCCGCGGATGCCCGATCCCCGGGCGGGATCGACGCCGCCGATCCCGTCGTCGGTGACGGTGAGCCGCAGCAGTTGCTCCTCGCGGAACACCCTGACCGTGGCCCGGTCCGCCGCGGCGTGCTTGGTGATGTTGGTGAGCAGTTCGGAGACCACGTAGTAGGCGACCGCTTCGGCCCGGGGGGAGGGGCGCTCCTGCATCCGCGCGGACAGGTCGATGGAGACCGGGCAGCGGGCCGCGATGGTGGCCAGGGCGGGTTCGATGCCCTGCTCGGTGAGGATGGCCGGGTGCAGGCCGCGCGTGACGTCGCGCAGTTCCTGCATGGCGGCCTTGGCCTCCTCGTGCGCGGCGAGCATCAGTTCCCGCGCCTTGTCCGGGTCCCGGTCGAAGCGGGTCTTGGCCCGGCCCAGACTCATGGCGACCGACAGCAGCCGCTGCTGTGCGCCGTCGTGCAGGTCGCGCTCGATGCGCTGTCGTTCCAACTCGGCGGCGTCGACCATGCGTGAGCGACTGTCCTCCAAGTCCGTCATGCGGCGTACGAGATGGTCGACCCTGTTGGCGCCGAGCATCCGGGCGACCAGGGTGGACTCGGTCCGGGCGAGCGGCCCGCCGAGCCACAGTCCGGCGGCGAGCAGCCCCAGGCCGACGGCACCGCCTGACACCGCGACGGCCAGGGACCCGACGTCCATGCCGAGCAGTGAGGAGCCGTCCGGAAGGAGGGGGCCGAGCAGCGGCAGCAGGGCGAGCAGCAGGCCCGCCGCGAGGAGACTCACCATGAGCCCGCCCACTCCCAGGCCCCAGAAGCTCATGACCACGGTGAAGCCCAACTCGCGCCAGGCGCGCCGTCCGAAGAGCCGCTCGAGGCGCTCCTTCCAGCCGTTGCCGGACACGGCGATGGGCATGTCGATGTCCAAGTCCCGCAGCAGGAAGAGGCGCTGGCGGTCGAGACGGGCGATCCAGTTGGCCAGCTTCATGGACAGCGGCAGCAGCGGCAGGCCGAGCAGCAGCAGCGGGGTCAGGCCCGCACCCAACGTGAACAGGATGAGGGGCATGACGTAGAGCGGTGTCAGCGCCAGCGTGGTCAGCAACTGCAGTTGGTCGTCACGGGTGTCCCGGGCCAGCAGACCTCGTCCGACGCGGTACAGGGCTGCCCGAATCCGCGGCGGTCTGAACCTCATGGCGCCCCTCCAGCTCTCAACTCGGCTAAGACGATCTTAGGCAGGGGAGTTGAACCGTTCCGAGCGTGCAGGCGCTTCCTTTGCCGGTGGTGGTAGCACTACCCGCCGACGGGTGGCTGCACGCCCGACGGCGCGGGCATGCGCTGCGTAGCGTCACGGCGTACCCCCTGACGAGGAGCTTTGACGATGTCAGTGACCGAAGACAAGGACGCCGCGCACCAGCGCACCGGGCCATCGGGAGGCGCGCCGCCCCCACGCGGGTTCGTGGAGCGCACGGCCGCCTGGAGCATGGCCCACCGCAAGACGACGATCCTGCTGTGGGTGCTGGCCGTCGTCCTGGCGTACGGGGCGAGCATGGTCACCGGCGTCAAGGACCAGGAGGACGCCGACAACCTGACCGGGCAGGCCGCCGTCGCCGAACGGATGATGGATGACGCGGACTTCGCGGACGAGGGAGTCGAGCGCGTACTGATCCAGGCGCGCGAGGGCAAGCTCTCGGTCGCCACCTCCGAGGCCGTGGTCAGCTCGCTGCGTAAGCGCTATGCCGACGTGGAGGCCGTGACGAAGGTCGGTGGCCCGGTCACCTCCGAGGACGGGCGCAGCGTCCTTCTCCCGGTCACGCTCGACCTGGGCAGCGGTGACGACAAGAAGAAGCCCAAGGGCGTCGTCGGCCCCATGCTGAAGGCCACTGAAGCAGAGCAGAAGGCCCACGCCGACCTGCGCGTCGAGCAGCTCGGCAAGGGCTCCCTCACCAAGGACCTGAGCGCCCGCCTCGGCTCCGACTTCCAGCGGGCGGAATTCATCAGTCTGCCGCTGACCCTGGTGATCCTGCTTGTCGCCTTCGGCGCTCTGCTGGCGGCGGGACTTCCGGTGCTGCTCGGCCTCACCGCGGTGATCTTCGCCATGGGCCTGGCCGGGGTCACCTCGCTGATCGTCCCCGTGAACGAGAACCAAGCCAGCCTGATCCTCCTCATGGGCCTCGCGGTCGGCGTCGACTACTCGCTCTTCTACATCCGCAGGCGCCGTGAGGAGCGTGCGCTCGGCAAGTCACCGGAGGCGGCGCTGCGCATCGCCGCGGCCACCTCGGGACGGGCCGTCCTGGTCTCCGGTCTGACCGTCGCGATCGCCATGGCAGGCATGTTCTTCTCCGGCAGCATGCTGTTCTCGTCGCTGGCTCTGGGCACCGTCCTGGTGGTCCTGGTGGCCGTGCTCGGCTCCCTGACGGTGCTGCCCGCCGCGCTCGCCGGCCTCGGCGACAAGATCGACCGGCCACGCATTCCGCTGCTGTGGCGGCGTACGAACGTGGGCAAGGAGAGCAGACTGTGGGCGGCAGTGCTGCGGCCCGTGCTGAAGGTGCCGGCGGTGTCCCTGGTCATCGGGTTGGTGGCGATGCTGGCGCTCGCCGCGCCCGCGCTGAACATGAAGCTGAAGCTGCCCGGCGACGAGGACTTGCCCCGCTCCATCCCGATCATGAAGACGTACGACCGCGTGGTCGAGGCGTTTCCGAGCGAGGGCACGGCCCACGAAGTGGCCGTCGAGCACGACAAATCCCGCTCCGGAGAGGTGGCCGAGGCGCTGACCGCGCTGCACAAGAAGGCGATGGCGAGCGGCCGGTTCGCCGCGTCAAAGAAGCCCGACCTCGAACTGTCCCAGGACGGCACGGTGTCCCGCCTCGAACTGCACGTCAGCGGCGACGCGGACGGCAAGCAGGCCAAGGAGACGCTGAAGCTGCTGCGCAGCGACCTGGCGCCGGGGGTCCTCGAGGGCGACGCGGTCGACAAGTGGGCCGTCGGCGGGGCCACCGCGTTCTCCACGGACTTCTCCAAGACGCTGGAAGACCGGCTGCCGATGGTGATCGGCTTCGTGATCCTGATCTGCCTGGTGATCATGCTGCTCGCGTTCCGCTCGGTGGCGCTCGCGCTCCTGACCGGGGTGCTCAACCTCCTTTCCGTTGCGGCCGCTTACGGCGTGCTCGTGATCGTCTTCCAGCACGAGTGGGCTGAAAACCTCCTGGGCTTTGACTCAAATGGAGCGGTCGTTTCCTGGCTGCCGCTTATCCTGTTCGTAGTTCTTTACGGCCTGTCGATGGACTACCACGTCTTCGTTCTGAGCCGGATCCGCGAGGGCGTAAAGCTGGGGGGCTCCACACATGCGGCTGTTAGGCACGGCATTCTCACCTCCGCCGGAGTGGTCACCACAGCAGCCGTGATCATGGTCGCGGTGTTCGCGGTGTTCGCGACCCTGTCGACCCTTGAGATGAAGCAGCTTGGCGTGGGGTTGGCCGTCGCCATCCTTCTTGACGCAACCTTGATACGCGGCGTGCTGCTGCCTGCCGCGCTGACCCTGCTGGGCTCGAGGGCCTGGCGCGAGCCGCGGTTGTTGCGCAGAGCCCCGGCCATCACCCACGACTGATCAGCCCTGGAGGGGGAAGGCCGGGCCGCGGCCCGGACCTTCCTCCCCTCCCGTGCCCGGCGGCCGGCGACCTAAGGAGATGTGCGATATGCGTGGGTGGGCCGCGGTTCCTTCCGGACTGGTCGTGCGGTCGGGCGAACTCCATGTGTTCAGGGCCCGACTTGACCCCGTGAACCAGGCCACGGGAGAAGCCCTGGGCCTGGTGACCGACGAAGAGCGGGCGGTGGCCGAGACGTTGGGCCGCTCCGGTGACGGATGGGCCTTCCTCGCCGCCCGGGCGATGACTCGCAGGGTGCTCGGCTGGGTGCTCGGGCGCAGTGCCACCAGTGTCGAGTTCTGCCGCTCGGAGCACGGGCGGCTCGCCCTCGTGGACCGCGAGGTGTGCTTCAGCGTCGCGTACGTACGGGGACAGCAGCTCGTGGCCGTGTCACTGGACAGCGAGGTCGGCGTCGACGTCCAGGACGACGACGTGGTCTACGCGGAGAACCTCCACCTGGCCCTGACGGAATGGGAACAGCGGCTGCTGCGCAGGCTGTCCCCCTCCGCCCGGCACATGTTCTTTCTCGGCCTGTGGACCCGCAAGGAGGCGGTGCTGCGGGCGGCCGGCTACGGACTGCGCGTCCCGCCGGACGAGGTGGACGTGCTCGTCGAGGACGGCGCCGGCACGGTGGCCGTGCCGCTGCCGGACGGCGCCGGGGTCACCGAGGTGCAGGTGCGCGACCTGCCGGGCGCTCGCGGGACGGTGGCGGCCGCCGCGGCCGCCGGTCCCGTGAGCGTCCTGCACACCTGGGCGTTCACTCCGTCCTTCGATCCGGCGTACTGCCGCTGAGCTCCGGCTGACCGGACCGGCCGACTTCCCCCGGCGGTCCGGTTCGGTCAGCCGGTCGCCGCCGCCGGCCCCTACTCGGGGCCGGCGGCGAGCAGTTCGCTCAACTGCCGCCAGGCTTCAGAAGACTTGCGGTACGCGCCGGCACGGTCCAGGACCTCGGCAGCGTGCCTGTAGCTGTCCCCGGCCGCCGCCGTGTCCCCGGCGAGGGCGTGCGCCCGGGCCGAGAGCAGGTGGCACTGCCCCAGCGCGGCCAGCGGGAGTTCGCCCGCGCCGTCGCGCACCGCGGCGGTCAGCCGGAGGACCTCCTTCGGCCGGCCCCGGCGCAGCTCCAACTGGGCCTCGGCCAGCATGAGCTCGGCCAGATCGTCGGCTCGGCCGACGAGTTCGAGGGCCTGGCGGGCGCGGACGAGCAGCGCCGCCGCGGCCCCGGTGGCATCGTCCGAGGCGTCGTGCTCCAGACGGAGCGCCGCCGATGCCCGGCACAGCCGGGCCCAGGCCGCCAGATTCGCCTCCGGGCGCAGACTGTCGAAGGCCCGTTCATGCAGCTGCACCGCTTCCTGCGGCCGGTTGCACAGGAACCGGGCGCTGCCCACCGCCCAGTAGACCTGGCCGCGCAACTGCCGGGACGGGATGTCCTCGGCGATCTCCTGGAGCGTGGCGGCGAGGCTCGCCATGTTCGCCAGCTCGCCGCTGTCGCCGTAGGAGTTGATCAACGTCAGCATCGCCCGCACCCGCTCATGGGCGGTGAGCGGCAGCGTGACGGTGACCGACACCGCATGTTCGGCGGTGCGGACGGCCTCACCCAGGCGTCCCTGGCGGCGGAGGTTCTCGGCGAGAGCGGTGCCCACGCGAGCGGCGAGGCGGGGCGTCTCCTGTGACAGGGCGGTCTCGGCGAGGCCGGTGAGGACGGTGTGCTCCTCAGCGGTGTCGCCCAGCTCCCGCAGGACGTCGGCGAGCTCCCAGGTGGCCTCCCACAGCACGTCCTCGTCGGTCTGCCCGGTGGCCGCCGCGCCGATGCCGCGCAGCAGCTCGGCGGCATCGGCGAACTCGCCGTCCTTGCGCAGGGCACGGGCCTCGAGCAGCCTGCCGGCGATGTCGAGGCGCCGGCTGCGCTGACCCACGTCCCCCTGGGAGTCGGGGCTGGTCAGGGCTTCCAAGGGCACGTCGAGTCGACGAGCGAAGAAGGCGGCGATCAATTCGTTGGGGGACCGTCGCCCGCTCTCCACCCGGGAGACATAGCTGGCCGAGACCTCGTCGCCTGCCAGTTCGCTCTGGGACAGGCCACGCTGCACCCGCAGTTGCCGCAGTCTGCGTCCAAAGGCGGGCTGTTCGATCATCATCGTCCTCCGGAATCGCCCCCGTTTGCCGGGAGGCGGCAAACGGCTGCCTGTGGGGCCCGCCGAGCAGCGACTGTTCTTGGTCACGCGCCGACTGAAGTTTGCGACACCGTAACCGCCTCTTATGCCCGCAGCGTAGGGCGCGCGGGGGGGAGCTGTCGAACCGTGTCCAGGGCAGGCCGGGCAGGAGGACCGAGTGGTTCCGGATGCCGTGCGTCAAGGCGGCCCGGCAAGCATTTGCAAAATGTGGCTTGAAGTGTGACTGGGTCGTGTCTACTGTTGTGACTCATGTGACGAGGGCTGTCATATTTGTGACAACTTACGGGGAGGGCGTCGCAATGGGTGTCAGGCATGCCAGAAAGCACAACCGGGCAGAAAGATGGCCGGAAGAATGGCCGGAGGTACCGCTCTCCGTGGGCCAGGCCTCCCTGTTCTTCCTTCAGGAGCTGGCTCCCGAGTCGCCCGCGTACCACGTAGCCGGATGCGTGACGGTCACCGAGCGGCTCGACCCCGGGCGGCTGCGCCGCTCCTGGGATGCCGTCTGCGCCCGCCACCCGGTGCTCACCGGCATCGTCGCCGCGCGAGCCGCGGGGTATGTGCAGCGCTGGCACGCGGTCGAGGCCCCCTTCGCCGTGCGTGAGGTGCCGGGCGTCGAGGCCGAGGAGCTGCGGCTGCTCGCCGCCGGCGACTACGAGCGCCCCTTCGCCCTGGACCGCGAGGCGCCTGCCCGGCTCTTCGTCTACCAGGACACCGACGCCACCACCCTGCACCTCGTGCTGCACCATGTCGCCGGCGACATGAGCTCCCTCTTCATCACCCTCGAGGACCTGCTCACGGCCTACCGGTCAGAGGCGGAGGGGACCCCGGGCCTGCCCACCGAGCCCGACGACTCCTACGCGCGACACGTGGCCGCCGAGCGCGCCTTCCTGGAGGGCCCCCGGTCGGAGCCGATACGCGACTACTGGACGCAACAGCTCGACGGCTGCCGGTTCGCCCTCGACCTGCCCGGCATGACCGCGCCCCGCCCGGTCGCCGCCCCCGACGCCCCGGCCCACGTCCCGTTCCACCTCGACTCCCAAGTCGTCGCCGGAATAAGGGGGTTGGCCGAAACCACCCGCAGCACCACGGCCACCGTCCTGCTCGCCGCCTTCAACGTGCTGCTGCACAAGCTCACCGGCTGCGACGACATCGTCGTCGGCTTCCCCGTCGAGGGCCGCAAGAAGCCCTTCAAGCGGACCGTCGGACACTTCACCAACTCACTGCTGCTGCGCACACCGGTCACCGCCGGCGACACCTTCGCCGATGTCCTGGACGCCACCCGCACCGCGCACATCGGCGCCGCACGCCACCGGGCCCTGCCCACGCCCACGATCCTGGGGCGGCTCGCCCCGGGGTCGGAGCTGTCCGGGCAGTCGCTCTACCAAGTGAGCTTCCAGTTCGAGTCCGACCGGCTCTCCTACGGCACCAGGGCGATCCTCGGAGGCCTGGGAACCGTCCACTTCTCGGGCTACGACACCGAGCCGGTGCCGGTGCGCCAGCAGGTGGCCCAGTTCCCGCTGCGCCTGCAGGCGGGCGAGGTCGACGACGACGTGCACGGTGTACTGCACTTCGACCCGGCGCGGCTCGACGCGGACACCGTCGCCGGCTACGCCCGGCTCTTCGAGACGCTGGTGAGCGAGGGCGTCGCCGACCCGGCCGCGACCGTCTCCGGCCTCGGCGCCGACGCGAGCGCCGTCCTGCGCTGGTCGGGTGCCGGGGTGCCGGCTGCGGGTTCGGGGCGGCCGGTGTCGGAGGCCATCGTGGCCCACGCGCGGTCGGCGCCCGACGCCGTCGCCCTGGTGGATGCCGAGCGGACCCGGACATACGGGCAGTTGGAGAAAGCGTCGGCCGTAGTGGCCACGCGGTTGCGGGAGTTGGGCGTCGGCCCGGAATCGGTGGTGGGCCTCTGCCTGCCCCGCGGCGCGTCGACCGCCGTGGCGATGCTCGGCGTGCTGCGGGCCGGGGGAGCGTGGCTGGCGCTCGACCCCTCGTACCCGGAGGGACGCCTGCGGCTGATGGCCGCGGAGGCGGGCTGCGCCGTCGTCGTACACGCTGCCGCACAGCGGGAGTTGGTCGGCGGCGCGGTGCCCGCGGGCACGCCGGGTCTGGAGATCGACGGCCTCGACCTGACCGCGGACGTCGACCGGACGGGTCTGGACGCGGCACACCAGGACGACCTCGCCTACCTGGTCTTCACCTCCGGTTCCACGGGCCGCCCCAAAGGCGTGGCCGTGACCCACCGGACCCTGGCCCGCTCCACCGCCGCGCGTGCCACCTTCTACGGACCGCGCCCGCCGCGCTTCCTGCTGCTGTCCTCCTTCTCCTTCGACAGCTCCTACGCGGGTGTCTTCTGGACGCTCACACTCGGCGGCACGCTGGTGGTGCCCGACGCCGACCAGGTCAAGGACGCCGACGAACTGGCCGCCCTGGTCGAGCGGCACGAGCTGACGCACACCCTGACCGTGCCCTCCTTCTACCGTGCCCTCCTCAACCGGCCCGGCGGCCCCGGCCGTTCGCTGCGCACCGTCGTGGTCGCGGGCGAAGCCTGCCCCGCCGACCTGGTCGCCGAGCACCGTGCCGCGCTGCCGGAGTGCGCCCTGGTCAACGAGTACGGGCCGAGCGAGGCGACGGTCTGGGCCACCGGCCACTTCTGCGCGGACGGCACGCGCGGCACCGTGCCCATCGGCACGGCGATCGCCGGGACCACCGTGTATGTGCTGGACGGAGGCCTGCGGCCCGTCACCCCCGGCAGCCAGGGCGAGTTGTACGTCGGCGGCGCGGGAGTCGCGCGCGGATACGCCAACCGCGGCGGTCTCACCGCCGAGCGGTTCGTGCCGGATCCGTTCTCGCCGGTGCCCGGTGCGCGTCTGTACCGCACGGGCGACCTCGTACGCTTCGACGCCACCGGCGCCCTGGAGTTCTGCGGCCGCGTCGACGAGCAGGTCAAGATCCGCGGCTTCCGGGTGGAACTCGGTGAGATCGAGGCGGTGCTCCGGTCCGCCACTGATGTCACCGACGCCGTGGTGGCCGCCGTCGAGGCGCCGAACGGCCGCGAACTGCGCCTCGCCGCCTATGTGGTGGCCCGCGACGACGCGTCCCTGGACGTCGAACGCCTCCGGCAGTGGGCGGGGGAGCGGTTGCCCGCACACATGGTGCCCGCGGCGGTAACGGTGCTCGACGCGCTGCCCTTGTCGGTGAACGGCAAGGTGGACCGGCGCGCGCTACCGACGCCCCGCTGGGAGGCCGCCAACGAGGAGTTCGTCGCGCCGCGCACCGAGATGGAGAACCGCCTGGCCGAGGTGTGGCGCCAGGTCCTCGGCCTGGAGCGCATCGGCGTGCACGACGACTTCGTGGCGCTCGGCGGGGACTCCATTCTCTCGATCCAGGTGGTGGCCAAGGCCCGCAGGGCCGGAATCCGCATCACACCACGCCAGATGTTCGAGCATCCCACTCTCGCGGGCCTCGCCCCACAGGCCGAGATTCTCCTGCCCGGGGCCGACGTCGCGCAGGACACGGGCGACGCGGGCACCGCGCCGGATGCCCTCGGCATCGCCGGGCTGCCCGACGGACTGCTTGCCTCCTGGGAACGTGCCTATGGCCCCGTGCACGCCGTGTGGCCCATGTCCGCCCTCCAGCAGGGCATGCTGTACCACGCCCTGGCCGAGCCGCAGTCGGACGCCTACACCGAGCAGTTGGTGTGCACCCTGACCGGCGACCTCGACCCGCGGGCCTTCCTCGAAGCATGGCGCGGCGCCACGGCCCGGCACTCCGCCCTGCGCGCCCACTGCGCCTGGCAGGACGTGTCGAGCCCGCTGCTCGTCGTCCCCCGGGAAATCGACGTACCCACCGTGTACGAAGACTGGACGGCCGCCGACAGCGGCGGGGGAGCAGCGGAAGAGCGGCTGGAGGAGTTCCTGGCCGGTGACCGGAGCGCGGGGTTCGACCTGAGCGGCGGGCCACTGGTGCGTCTGGCGCTGCTTCGCACCGCCGCCGACCAGTGGACCTTCGTCTGGACCAACCACCACATCCTGATCGACGGCTGGTCGCTGCCGGTCGTCGCGGCCGATGCCTTCGCGCTGTACGCCGCGCTGCGCACCGGAGGCGAAGCGGACCTCGCGCCCGCTCCCGACTACGGAACCTTCGTGCGCTGGAACGAGCGCCGCGACCGCGCCGAGGACGAGGCCTTCTGGCGCAAGCAGCTCACCGGATTCGCCGCCCCGGCACTGCTCGCCCCGGCCCGTGTCCTGGGCGGCAGCCGTGCCGCCGATCCGCACGAGCCCACGCTGCGGCTGTCCGACGAGAGGTCCCACGCTCTCCGCGGGACGGCCCGCGAGCGAGGCGTGACCCTCGCCGGGCTCGTCCACGCCGCATGGGCCCTGGTGGTCGCCCGGCGTACCGGAGCGCGGGACCTGACGGTCGGCAGCGTACTGTCCGGACGGCCCGCCGAGATCGACGGCATTGAGAGCACGGTCGGCCTCTTCATCAACACCCTGCCGCTGCGGGTCCGCATCTCCGAGGAGATGCCCGCCAACGAGTGGCTCGGATCCGTGCACCAGGGACTGCAGGAACTCACCGACCATCAGCACGCCCCGCTGACCGAGGTCACGTCCTGGGCGGGCGTCCCGGCCGGTGCCCAGCTCTTCGACTCCATCGTCGTCGTCGAGAACTACCCCTTCGAGAGCATCGACACGGACGGCTTCACGCTGGCGGGCGTCCGCCTCCGGGAACGCACCACGTACCCGGTGAGCGTGCAGGTCATGCCGGGCGAAGTCCTGGAGCTGCGGCTGTGTGTCGACGCCTCGGTGTTCGACGCGGACGCCGCGCGGTGGCTGCTCGACGACCTCGACCGGGCTCTGGACGCGCTCACCGGCGACCCGGGGGCCACCCTGGGCGAGCTGGTCACCAGTGACACCGAGACCGTCCTTGCCTGGTCGGGTGCCCGGGTTCCGGCGGCGGACAGCGACCGGCCGATTCCCGCGGCGATCGTGGCCCACGCGCGGTCGGCGCCCGGCGACGTCGCCTTGGTCGACGCTGAACGCAGTTGGACGTACGGGCAGTTGGAGAGCGCCTCGGCCGTGGTGGCCGCACGGCTGCGGGAGCTGGGTGTGGGCCCGGATTCCGTGGTGGGCCTCTGCCTGCCGCGCGGCACCCTGATGGCGGCAGCCATGCTCGGCGTCCTGCGGGCCGGTGGTGCCTGGCTGGCACTGGACCCCTCGTATCCGGCCGAACGACTGCGGCTGATGACGGACGAGGCGGGCTGCGCCGTCGTCGTACGCGGCGCGGCGCAGCGGGAGACGCTCGACGGTGTGCTGCCCGCCGGCACGCCGGTCCTGGAGGCCGACGGCCTCGACCTGACCGCGGACGTCGACCGGTCGGGTCTGGACGCGGCGAGCGAGGACGACCTGGCGTATCTGGTCTTCACCTCCGGATCCACCGGCCGGCCCAAGGGCGTGGGCGTGACACACGGTCAGCTGGCCGCGCACCTCGCGCAGGCGAGCAGCACCTTCGAGCTCACCGCGCGCGACCGGGTCCTGGTCTTCGGCTCCTTCTCCTTCGACGTCAGCACCGAGCAACTGTTTGCTCCACTGACCTTGGGCGGCGCGGCCGTGATCCGGCCCGACGGACTGCTCAGCAGCGAAGAGCTGATCGCCTTCCTCGCGGGCAACCAGGTCACCGTCTTCAACCCGCCGACCGGACTGTGGCGGCAGATGGCCACCACCCTCGCCGATGGCACCGCCGTACCCGCCGAACTGGACATCCGCCTCACCATCGTCGGAGGCGACGCCATGCCCGCCGACGAGACCGGCATCTGGCGGCGCACGGTGGGCGGACGCGTCCTCAACGCCTACGGACCCACCGAGACCGTGATCACCGCCACCGTCCACGACGTCACCGCCGACGGGACGGCGCAGGCCGGCACTGTGCCGCTGGGGCGGCCGCTGCCCGGTCGCACCGTGTTCGTGCTGGACGGGGCGCTGCGGCCGGTGGCCGCGGGCGGCGTGGGCGAGCTGTACCTGGGCGGTGCCGGCGTGGCGCGCGGATATGTGGGGCGGGGAGGGCTGACCGCCGAGCGGTTCGTGCCGGATCCGTTCTCGCCGGTGCCCGGTGCGCGTCTGTACCGCACAGGAGATCTCGTACGTTTCGACGCCACCGGCGTCCTGGAGTTCTGTGGCCGCGTCGACGAGCAGGTCAAGATCCGCGGCTTCCGCGTGGAGTTGGGCGAGATCGAGGCGGTGATCCGGGGTGCGGTCGGCGTTGCCGACGCCGCTGTGGCCGCCGTGGTGCCGCCCGGCAGTGGCGAGCCCCGGCTGGTGGCGTACGTCGTCGCGCGTGCCGGAGCCGTCTGCGAGCCGGAGGCCGTCCGGACGTGGGTGGGAGAGCACCTGCCCGCGCACATGGTGCCCGCCGCGATCGTGGTCCTCGACGAGCTGCCCCTGTCGGCCAACGGCAAGGTGGACCGCCGTGTACTGCCCGCGCCCAGTTGGGAGGGGGCCGACGAGGGGTTCGTCGCACCCCGCACCGAGGTGGAGCGCCGCCTCGCCGAGGTGTGGTGCCAGGTCCTTGGCCTGGAGCGGGTCGGTGTGCACGACGACTATCTGGCTCTTGGCGGGGACTCCATCCTGTCGATCCAGGTGGTGGCCAAGGCCCGCAGGCTCGGCATCCGCATCACTCCTGGGCAGATGTTCGAGCACCCCACCATCGCCCACCTCGCCCAGCACGTCATCACCGGTGCGGTGGCGGGCACTCGTCCGCAGGACGGCGGCACCGATGAACTCAGCCCGATCCAGCAGTGGTTCCACGAACTGGACCTGACCGCGCCCACGCACTGGAACATGGGCCTGCTCCTGGGCCTGCGGACCCAGGTCGCCATCGGCGATCTGACCGCGGCGCTGAACGCGGTGGCCGGCGCCCACGAGGCACTGCGCACCCGCTTCGTGGACAGTGGCGAAGACGGGCCGCGGGCCGTGGTCGACGCGACGGTCGACGTCACCGTGGAGTACCGCGACTTGTCCGACGTCCCCCAGGATCAGGTCGAGCAGCGGTTGCGGGAGCTGGCCGACGAGCTGAACCGCGGGATCGACCACGCCAACGGTCCGCTCCTGCGGGCGCTCCTGGCCGATGTGGGCCCCCAGGCACCGCAGCGGCTGGTGCTCACCGCCCACCACCTGGTCATGGACGCGGTGTCCTGGCGCATCGTCCTGGAGGACCTGGAGCTCGCCCTCGCCGCCGCACGCGAAGGCCTGTCCCCCGACCTCCAGGCCGAGGGCACCACACACCGGCAGTGGACCGCCGAACTGCGCCGGAGGGCCCTGGACCCGCAGATCCTCGACCGGGTCCGCACGGACCTCGACGAGCTCGCCGCACTCACCGCCGGTGCCGCGCCCGCACCGGCCACCCCCGGAACCGAGGGCACCGCACGCCGGGCCCGCCGGGAGCTGACCACCGAGCAGACCGAGCGGCTGCAACACGCCCTCGTGCACCGCCTCGGCGGCACCCTCGAGGAAGGACTGATCACCGCGGCGGCCCGCGCCCAGGCCCGGATCGCCGACCTTGCCACCGTCGTCGTGGAACTGGAGGGCCACGGTCGCGAGGACCTGGACCCGGACATCGACCTGTCGCGCACGGTCGGCTGGTTCACCACACTCGCTCCCTTCCCGGTGGCCACCGGGGACGACAGCCAGCTCGGCACCCTGTGGGACGTCCGCGCCCGGCTGCGGGAGCTGGTGCACCGCGGCATCGACCACGGCGTGGTCCGGCACCTGACCCGTGACGAGGAACTGACCCGACGACTCGATGAACTGCCCTCGCCCCACCTCAACTTCAACTACCTGGGCCGGGTCAGCGGCAGCTCCGATCCCGACACCGTGCTCGAACTCCTCGTGCCCGGCTTCGGCCAGGTACGTGACCCGCACGGAACGCGCCCTGCCGCGATCGTGGTGGAGAGCCTCGTCAGCGACGGCCGCCTCGCCGTGGAAGTGGAGCACACCGGCCAAGCCGCCGCCGACGAACTCGTGGACGCGCTGCTCGGCGAGTTGAGCTCGCTCACCGACGAGACGGACGTACCCGCTCTCACCGCCGGGTTGCGGCACGGCACCGCCCCCGTTGCCGCCGTGCGCGACTGGGCCAAGCGCTGGAGCGATCTCACGGCGGTGTGGCAGCTCACCCCGACGCAGGAAGGCATGCTCTTCCGCAGCCTGGCCGAGGACGGCGCGGCGGGCAGCGGCGTCTACGTGGAGCAGCTCGTCTGCGAACTCGAAGGAGACCTGGACCAGGAGGCGTTCGCGCGGGCCTGGCAGGCGGCCGTCGACCGGCACGCCGTCCTGCGTGGCGTGTGCGTATGGCAGGACGTGCCGCGCCCGCTGTTCGTGGTGCCCGCACGGCGTGAACTCCCGGTCGCGTTCCTGGACTTCACGGACGGCTCCGTGGGTTCCCCATCGGCGCGGCTCGACACCTTTGTGCAGCAGGATCGGCGCACCGGCTTCGACCTGCGCGAAGGACCGCTCGCGCGGCTCGCCGTGGCCCGACTGGCGGCCGAGCGCTGGGCCTTCGTCTGGACGAACCACCATGTACTGTTCGACGGCTGGTCGTTGCCCATCCTGCTGGGCGAGGTCCTGGACCACTACGCCGCGAGCCGTCGTGGCGAGTCCGTGAGGCCCGCGCCCGCGGCGGACTTCGGGGCTTTCACCCGGTGGATCGCACGACGGGATCCTGAGGCCTCCCGGGAGTTCTGGACGCGAAGCCTGGCCGGATTCACCCCGGCCGCGCTCGCGCCGCCGGCGGGCGGGTCCGCGGTCCACCGGGACCACGAGGTGAGACTGCCGGCAGCGGACACCGCACGGCTGCGGGAGACCGCCGGTCGCCTCGGCGTCACGCTCGGCGGCATGGTCCACGCGGCGTGGGCGCTCACCCTCGCGGCAGAGACCGGCACGGACGACGTGGTGTTCGGCAGCGTGGGCTCCGGACGGCCCGCGGATCTGGAGGACGTCGACCACACGGTCGGCATGTTCATCAACACCGTTCCGCTGCGTACCCGCCTTCCCGACGTCCTCTCGGTCGGGACCTGGGCAAGGGATGTGCAGCAGGCCCTGCATCAGGCCCACGAACACATTCACACGCCCCTCGCCCGGATCGCCGTGTGGAACGGGCGGACCAGCTCTTCCGGTCTCTTCGACACCTCGGTGATCGTGGCCAACTTCCCCTTCGCCGACCTGGGCACGGGCTTGCCGGGCCTGTCCGTGGTACGTGCCGAGGCGCGCGAGCAGACCGAACTTCCCCTCACCGTCTCGGCCGCCCCGGAGGGCGACCAACTCGTCATCGCACTCAACCACGACACCGCTCGCGTCCCGACCGGCCGGGCCGCCGCCCTCGCCGACCGGCTCTGTCTCGCTCTGAGGGCGCTCGCCGACGACACCGCGACCGTCGGCGAAGTCCGCGCCGGACTCCGGGAGCGGACGCGGGACGAGCGTGTCGCGGGACGCGCCCGCCGTGCCGCGCGCCTGGGCCCGTCCGCCCGGACGGCCGAACCCGTCCGCACGGGCGGGTAGGCCCCGGGCACCTCGTACTGACTCCTCCCACCCACGCTTCGCGCCGCCTCGGGGCTCGCCGCCTCGACATCGCCGGTCCGACCTCACCTGCCCGGTGACGCACGAGTCCCGCGGGCCCTCGACACCTTTCGGAGAAGCACATGTCCCTTCGTACGTCCCGCATGCCTCAAGAGCCGCTCAGGCGCCGGTCTCTGACGGATGCCTCAGTCGTCGCCTTCGGCCCGCTGGAGCCCGTGGCGCTGCCCGTGCTCGCCGTGCCGCAGCGGCCAGGTGTTCCGCTGACCATGTGGGTCCGGGCCAACGCGGAGCTCGTGCGCGAGCGGCTGCACCAGCACGGTGCGGTGCTCTTCAGGGGTTTCGAGGAGGGCGCCGACGCCCTGCGCCCGGTCGTGGAGGCTGTCGGCGGCGACGGCGCCCTGGCCTACCAGGACGGCGCCACGCCACGCAGCGAGCTGGGCGAGGGCATCTACTCCTCGACCGAGTACCCCGCGGACCAGACCATCGAGATGCACAACGAGGCGTGCTACAGCTGGAGTTGGCCGCGCGTCCTGGGCTTCGCCTGCGCGCTGCCCTCGGAGACCGGCGGCCAGACCCCGCTGGCCGACTCCCGCAAGGTGCTGCGGCGCCTGCCCGCCGATCTGGTCGCCCGCCTCGAGCGGCAGGGGGTGCGCTACGTACGCAACTACACGCCAGGTGTCGGCATCCCCTGGCAGGAGGCGTTGGGCTGCGACGAGAGCGGTCTTGACGCCTACGCCGAACAGACGCGGGTGCGGGTGGAGCGCGTCGCCGACGACCACCTGCGCACCGAGGCCCTGCGGCCCGCCGTCGCCCGGCACCCGGACACCGGCGAGTGGGTGTGGTTCAACCAGGCCACCAGCTTCCACTTGAGCACCATCGGGGATGAGCTGGCCGCCGAGCTGCTCGGCCAGGTCGGCTCCGAACGGGTGCCGAAGACCAGCCGGGCCGGCGACGGCAGTGAGTTCAGCCGCGCCGAACTGGACGCCATCCGGGCCGCGTTCGCGGCCGAGTCCACGGCGTTCGACTGGCAGCTCGGCGACGTACTGGTCGTCGACAACCTGCTGGCCTCGCACGGCCGCGCGCCCTTCACCGGAAAACGGCAGATCCGGGTGGCGATGGCGGCCGCGGCGAATTGGGAGGACGTGGAGGCGCGTCCCGCGCTCGACGGCGCCCAGGCCGGCACCACCACGCATATCAAGGGGGAAAGACGATGAACACGGCCACCTCCACAGCGGCCACCTCCACAGCGGCCGCATCCGCCGCGGAGACCTTCCGCGCGGGACCTCACCAACACGACGCCACCCAGGACGACACGGTGACGGCGCTCGTGCTCGAAGCTCCCGCCGCGGTGTCCGAGGCACGGCTCGCCGAGGCGATCGAGACGGTCACCCGGCGGTACGAGGTGCTGCGCTCCGCGCTCGTGGCCTCTCCGGTGGGCGGGCCGCCCACGCAGCGCGTCTACGCCGGACCCGAGGCTCTCGAGGGCGAAGCGCGGCCCTGGAGCGCTGCCCCGGCCGTCGGCGGCCGCGTCGAACTCACCGCGTCGGCCCATGTCCTGGACGCCGAAGGGCTGCTGTTGCTCGCAGGCGAGCTGGCACGCGAACTGACACCCGAGCCGGAAGGCGGTGCGGGCGATCCGGGCAGCGGACCCGGTGAGGACGGGCCCCTCCAATACGCCGACATCGCCGAGTGGCTGCACGACGTGCTCACCGACCCGGAGGCGGCTGCCGCCCGCGCGAGCCAGGAGTCGGCGCACGCCGGCTTCGACGAGGCGGGCGAGACGGTGGCGCGGCTGCGGTCGCTCTCGCCCGGGCAGTCGGCGGCGGACACCGAGGTCACCGGCACCGTCGAGGCCCCCTCCGGGGGTGCGTCGGAGGTGGTGCGCACGGTCAAGCTTGCCGGTCAGTACTCCGGTGAGGAGACCGAAGCCCTCTTCCTCGCCGCCTGGCTGGTGGTCCTGCACCGGTTTGGTGGCGCGCAGGCGCTCGCCGTGCGGGTGCGCACCGGGCTGCGCGAAGTGCCCCAGCTCGAGTCGGCCCTGGGGCCGCTGAGCGTCTGGCCCGCGCTCCGGCACGGGTTCGACGCGGGGCAGACACTCGCGGACGTGGTGTCCGTGGTGCGGGCGGCGCGGGCCGCGCAGCGCGAGAACGTCGAGTTGATCAGCGACCTGTCCGCGGTGAACGGACCGCTCGGCTTCTCGTACACGCGGCTGCCGGAGCAGGTGGACGGCTGGTCCGTCGTGTCGCTCTCGGCACGGGGCACCGGCCCCGGACTCCGCCTCGACACGGTGTGCCGCGGTGACTCGGCCGAGCTGCGTCTCGACGGAGCCCAGGCCGCCGGGCTCGGCGCGGACGTGGCGGGCCGGCTTCTGGACGCCCTCGTCGCGGTCCTGGAACAGGGGATGCGGGAGCCCTGGACGCGGGTCGTCCGGGCAGCTCTGGGTGCCCCCGCCGTGCCCCTGGCCGCTGCCGCGACGCCCACGGCCGTCGGCTGGCGGGACGCCACCCTGCCCGACCTGGTCGTCCGAGCCGCTGCGCGTGCGCCGGAAGCCACTGCCGTGCGCTGTGGCAGCCGGACGCTGACGTACAGCCGGCTCCTGCACAGAGCCGACCATGTGGCGGCACGGCTGAACGTGAGCCCTGAGGGCGTCGTCGCGGTTCTGGTGCCGGACCCGGTGACCCGCCTGGTGGCTCAGCTTGCCGTGCTGCGCGCCGGGGGCGCCTACTTGGTGATCGACCCGGACGACCCCGCGGACCGGATGTCCGCTCTCCTCGCCGACGCGTCCGCCGATGTGTGCCTGGTGACGGCCGATACGGAGCCGTTGCTGAGCGACAGCGGCCACACCCTGGTTCACGTCGGGCAGGAGGACGCCGGGGCCGGTGAGACGGCGGACGCGACAACGCCCCTGCGCGGCACGCCCGTTGACCCCGACCAGCTTGCCTACTTGCTGTTCACCTCTGGCTCCACCGGACGGCCCAAGCCCGTCGCGGTCACCCACCGCAACGTGGTCAACTACCTCGGCTGGCTCGCCGACACCGGCCTGATCGGGCCGGACACGGTGCTGCCGGCGACCGCGGCGCCGGTCTTCGACGCCTCCCTCAAGCAGCTGTGGGGGCCACTGGCGCTCGGCGGCACGGTGGTGCTGCCACCGGTCGGGGAGCAGCCCGCCGAGACGCTGGCGGCGGCACTCTCCGGTGTCGAAACCGGCATCGAGACCGGTGACGACCTCGCACCCCGGGCCGGTGTCACGACCGTCAACACGGTCCCTCGGCTGTGGGACGAGACGCTGCGGTCCCTGGAGGCCGCCGACGGTGCGAGCGGCCCGCGCGAGCGGACGCTGGATGTGCTGCTCGGTGGCGAGGCCCTCACCGCCGACCTGGTGGAGCGCACCCGTCGGCTCCTGCCGGGTGCACGGCTGTGGAACCTGTACGGGCCCTCCGAGACCACCGCCAACGCCAGCGCCGGGATCGTCACCGGCGGCGATCGGGTCAGCCTCGGCGGCCCCGTCGGCGGCACCACCCTCCACGTACTCGACGAGGCGATGGCACCCGTACCGCGCGGGGTGATCGGCGAGCTGTACATCGGCGGCGCCGGGGTCGCACGTGGGTACGCAGGCCGGAGCGGGACGACCGCCGAGCGGTTCCTGCCCGACCCGTTCTCCGGCGCGGCGGGCGCCCGCCTCTACCGCACCGGCGACCTCGTACGCCTTGGCGCCGACGGACAGCCGGAGTTCTGCGGCCGCGCCGACGGCCAGCTGAAGGTGCGCGGCTACCGCGTCGAGCCCGGTGAGATCGAGGCCGTCCTGCTGCGGCACCCCGCCGTGACCGCCGCGGTCGCCGACGCGCGCGACGACCGCCTGGTCGCCTGGGTGGTGCCGGGACCGGACGGGCCGCCCACCGTGGCACAGCTGCGTGCGCACTGCGCGACGGCCCTGCCCGCGTACCTGGTCCCGGCGGTCTTCGTCTCCCTGGACCGGATTCCGGCGACCGCCCAGGGCAAGACCGACCGGCGCGCGCTGCCGGACCCGGCGGACGGACACCTGGAGCAGGGCGGCGAGTTCACCGCCCCGCGCACCCCGGTGGAGATGGTCGTCGCGGAGATCTGGCGCACCGTCCTCGGCGTCACCCGGGTCGGGGCCCACGACAGCTTCTTCGCGCTCGGCGGCGACTCGATCCGCGCCATGCACACCGTGGCCCGCGTCCGCGAACTGATGGGCACCGAACTCCCCCTGCAGGAACTGCTCACCGCGCCCACTGTCGCGGACCAGGCGAACCTGCTGCTCGCGCACGACCAGGACGGCTCCGTCCGCGACTTCGCCGAGGTGTTCGCCGTCCTCGACGACGCGGCAGACGCAGACGACACGGACGACACGCCCGCTACGGCTGACGTGGCCGACCCGGCCGACGCATCCACCCCTCCCCCCATCGCCGGCTCCACCGACGACGCCCCCAAGGAACAGTCATGACCGATTCCGAACGTCTCGAACGGGCCCGGCGCGCCGTCGCCGCCCGCCGCCCCCAGCGGCAGTCCGACACCTCGCGTGTGGACCGACGGCAGGACCCCGCGCAAGTCGTCCTCTCGGAGAGCCAGCTCCAGCTCTGGACGGCACACGTCCTCGACCCCACCGGCAGCGCCTACACCGTCCCGGCCGCCCTGGACATCGAAGGGCCGCTGGACCCCGACGCGCTGACGCGGGCCTTCGACTGGCTGCTCGCCCGGCACGAAGGGCTGCGCCTGGTCACCGAGGACGTACGCGGCAAGGCGCACGCCAGACTGCTGCCCCGCCTTCCCCCGCTGCGCCGCGCCGACCTGAGCCGCCTTGACGGTCCCGCGGCGGAGCGGAGCCGGGACGAACTGACCGAGGCCGAGCTGCGCGCCCCCTTCGCCCTGGACAGCGGCGGACCGCTGGCACGCGGCCTGCTGATCGCTCTGGCACCCGACCGTCACCGACTCGTCGTCGCCTTCCACCACCTGGTCGTCGACGGCCTGTCCGTCAGCGTCCTGATCCAGGAACTGACCGCCGCCTACGAGGCGTTCCGTGCCGACGGCACTCCGCCGCCCCCGCCCGAGGGACCCTCGTACACCGACTACGCCTGGTGGGAGCGGAACAGCGAGAACGCCCCGTCGCGGCAGGCATCGCTGGACCACTGGCGGTCCGAACTGGAGTACGCGCCGCGCGGCCTGAGCCTGCCCTACGACCACCCGCGCCCGGACACCCACGGCCACCAGGGGCACCACCTGGTGCGCCACACCGGGCCCGCCCTGCGCGACCGCGTGGAGAAGTTCGCCGCCGGCTGCGGCGTGTCCGTCTTCGCCGTCCTGTACGGCACCTGGCGGGCGGCGCTGCACCGGGCCGCCCTTACCGACGACCTGGTGATCGGTGTGCCGGTGGCCAACCGGGTCCGTCCCGAACTGCGCCGCACCGTCGGACCGTTCATCAATACGCTGCCGCTGCGCAGCCGCCTGCAGGACGGCGCGACGCTGCGCGACCTGGCCCAGGAGTCGGCCGCGACCGTCGCCCGCTCCCTGGACCACCAGCACGTGCCCACCGCGGCGGTGGCGGCGACCGTCGGCGGCAGCACCGGATCACCGCTCTTCGGGTCGATGTTCACCTACCTCGGTGAGGACCGCTCCCAGATGCGCCTGGGCGACGCCGTCATGACGCCGCTGCCCGTCGAGACCGATGCCTCCAAGACCGACGTCACGCTCAGCGTGGTCAGCCGCGGCGACGACTTCGAGCTGATGCTGGAGTACGACACCGAGCTCCTGCGCGAGTCCACCGCGGCCGCCCTGCTCGGTTCCTACCTCCGACTGCTCACCGAGGGGCTCGCCACCCCGGACCGCGACGTGCGGCTGCTCAGCCTCGTCGAGTCCGGCACACCGTCCGGCCCGTCGGCGCAGCCCGTGGTCGAGCGCGCCCTGGACCAGGCGTTCCTGCGCTCGGCCGGCCTGCACCCCGAACGCACCGCCGTGAGCTGGCAGGGCGAGGACATCTCCTACGCGGAACTGGCCGCCCGCGTCGACACCCTGGCCCGGCACTTGGTGGCCGGCGGCGTGGTGCCCGGCGAGCGGGTGCCGCTGTACCTGGAACGCGGCCCCGCCCAGGTGGTGGCGATCCTCGCGGTCCTGCGGGCGGGCGCCGCCTACGTGCCGCTCGACCTGCGCAACCCCACGGACCGTATCCGGCACGTCCTGGACGACAGCGGTGGCCGTCTCGTGGTGTGCGGCGCGCACGGCATGGACGGGCTCGGCGAGGGCCTGCGGACGGTGTCCGTCGACGAGCAGGGCCGCCCGCTCGGCGACGTCGACACCGCGGGGACCGAGGAGCTGCCCGCCCGGCACACCGGCGACGTCGCCTACGTCATCTACACCTCGGGATCCACCGGCCGCCCCAAGGGCGTGGAGGTGGCCGACGCCCAGGTGCAGCGCCTCTTCACGGCGACCGCGCGGCACTTCGGCTTCGGGCCCGACGACGTGTGGACCTTCTTCCACTCGTACGCCTTCGACGTATCCGTCTGGGAGCTGTGGGGCGCGTTGCTGCACGGCGGCGAGCTGGCCCTGGTGCCGGACGACACCGCCAAGTCGCCGCAGGACCTGCTCGCCTTCGTGGAACAGCTCGGCGTCACCGTGTTCAGCCAGACACCGTCGGCCTTCAAGGGCGTGGTCGCCGCCGACACCGCCGAGGGCTCCACCCGCGAACTGGCCCTGCGCCACGTCGTCTTCGCCGGCGAGCGGCTCGACGTGAACACGTTGCGGCCCTGGATCGAGGCGCGCGGCGACCGGGCCCCGCTCCTTGTGAACATGTACGGCATCACCGAGACCACCGTGCACTCCACCTTCCGTGTCATCACCGCCGCGGACCTGGGCGACCGCACCGGCAGCCCCATCGGCGCACCGATCGACGACTTGTCGCTGTACGTGCTCGACGAGGGCCTGAACCCGGTGCCGGCCGGCCTGGTCGGCGAACTCCACGTCGGCGGCGCGGGCGTCACCCTCGGCTACAGCGGCCGCGGCGCGCTCACCGCCGAGCGGTTCGTGCCCGACCCGTTCTCCGGCACCCCGGGCGCCCGTCTGTACCGCAGCGGGGATCTGGCCCGCATTACTGAGGACGGCGAGTTCGAGTATTGGGGCCGCGCCGACGCCCAGGTGAAGATCCGGGGCTTCCGGATCGAACTGGGGGAGGTGGAGGTCGCCCTCGCCACCCACCCCGGCGTCGCGGCCGCGGTGGCCGACGTACGCGGCGAACAGCTCGTGGTGTGGCTGGTGCCCGCGGCGGGACGGGAACTTCCCGCGGTGCCCGAACTGCGCGAGCACGCCGCCGGACTGCTGCCCTCGTACATGGTGCCCGCGGTCTTCACCGCCCTGCGCGAGGTGCCGCTGACCGTCAACGGCAAGGCGGACCGGCGCGCGCTGCCCGACCCGGAGCGGGCGCGACTGGACGCCGGGGCCACGTACACCGCGCCCCGCACTCCTCTTGAGGAGATCGTCGCGGAGGTCTGGTCCGACGTCCTCGGCGTCGCGCGGGTCGGCGTGCACGACAACTTCTTCGCGCTGGGCGGCGACTCGATCCGCGCCGTGGAGATCACCGGCACGCTGCGCGCCCACCGTCACGAGACCCGTGTGCACGCGGTGTTCAAGCACCAGACCGTGGCCGAGTTCGCCGCCCACCTCGCGGAGAGCCGGGCCGAAACCCTGGACCGGGCCGAGCCCTTCGAGATGATCAGCGAGGACGACCGCGTCGCGCTGCCGCAGGACGCGGAGGACGCCTACCCGCTGACCGCCACCCAGGCGGGCATGCTGTATCACCTGCATCTGCACCCCGAAGCGGGCATCTACCACAACACCGTCAGCGTGCGGATGCGCGGCCGTCTCGACGCGGACCTGCTGCGCCAGGCCCTCGCCGACACCATGACCCGCCACTCCGTCCTGCGCACCAGCATCTCCATGGACGGCTACTCCGAGCCGCTGCAGATCGTGCACCGGGACGTGGCGCCGAGCCTGACCGTGCGGGACCTGTCCGGCCTGGACGCGGAAGCACAGCACGCCGAGATCGACGCCTTCGTCGCCCGCGAGCGCGTCGAGCACCTCGACCTGGAATCCGCTCCGCTGCAGCGGTTCGCCGTCCACATCCTCGGCGACGACGAGTTCCAGCTCACGGTCAGTGAGAACCACGCCATCCTCGACGGCTGGAGCTGGACCTCCACGGTGACGGAGATCCTCAGCCGCCAGGCCGCACTCCTGGACGGCGCCCCCGACTACGGCGAGCGCTGGCCCGAAATCCCGCTGCGCTACGCCGACTTCGTCAAGACGGAGCGGGCGGCCACCGAGGCGGCGGACACCGGCGAGGTGTGGCGGGAACGGCTCGCCGACGCCGAGCCCCGTTCCGTCGCCGACCTGCGCCCGGCGGGCCTGCCGCAGGTGCGCCGCGTCGAGGTCGACATCGACCCGGCCACCTCCCAGCGCCTTGCCCAGCTCGCCAAGGAGGAGGGCCTGCCGTTCAAGAGCCTCGCCGTGGGCGTGCACTTCAAGGTGCTCGCCGAGGCGCTCGCGGTGACCGATCCGGTCACCGGCATGGTGCTGCACGGCCGCCCGGACCTGCCCGGCGCCAAGGACCTGCGCGGCCTGTTCATCAACATGCTGCCGACCTCGGTGAGCGTGCCGGGTGGGAGCTGGCGCGAGTTGGCGCGGCGAACGTTCGACGAGGAGCGCACGCTCCTGGAACACCGGCACACCCCGCTGATCAACGTGCAGCAGGCCTTCGGCAACGACCCGCTGTTCGACGTGGGCGTGAACTTCGTGCGCTTCCACGCGCTCGACGAGGTCCTGGACGCCGGCATCGTCGAGCTCCTCGACCACCATCCGGCGTCCGCGGAGGACACCAACTACGCGGTGATGGCGACCTATTCGGTGCACCCGCCCGCCCACGAGCTGGGCCTGATCCTCGCCTACGACAGCGACCGGGTCTCCGACGAGCGGGCCGCCGACCTGGCCACGATGTACGCACAGGCGCTGCGCCAGTTCGCCGCCGACCCCGACGCCCCGCACGACGCGGGGAGCCTGCTGCCGTACGACGCCGAGACCGTGGCCCGCCGTGCCGACGGTGGTTCGCTCGACGTACCCGCCGGGACCCTGGACCAGGCCATCGCCGCTGTCGCGGCCGCCTGCCCCGACGCCGTCGCCGTGACGGGACCCGGCGGTGCGCTGAGCTACCGGGAGCTGACGGAGCGAGCCCGAGCCGTCGCCGGCGGTCTCGCAGCCGCCGGCGTGCGCCGCGGCGACCTGGTCGCCGTGGTCGCCCGGCGCGGTGTCGACCTCGTCACCGGCCTGCTCGGCGCGATGGCGGCGGGTGCCGCCTACGTGCCCGTCGACCCGGAGCTGCCGCTGGACCGCATCGCCCACCTGATTCGCGACTCGGGCTGCTGGAACGCGCTGACCGCGCACCTCACCGACGACGACGCCCCGGTGCTCGACCTCCTCGCCGAGGAGGACATCACCGTGTGCACCGTCGACGACGCGGCATCGGCCACCGGCGCGGTCCCCCAGCGGGCCAACGGCGACGACCTCGCGTACCTGATCTACACCTCCGGGTCCACCGGCACCCCCAAGGGCGTCGGCGTCAGCCACCACAACCTGCTCGCCTACCTGAAGGCCTCCGCCACCGTGGTGGAGCCGACGGCGCAGGACGTGGTCGCGGTCCGCTCCACCTTCACCTTCGACCTGTCGGTGTGGGAGCTGTTCGCGGGACTGGTGGCCGGCGCCCGCATCCACCTGGTGCCGGGAGACGTGGCGCCGGACGCGCAGCAGCTGCACGCCCACCTGCGCGACGAGGGCGTCACCATGCTCGCCACCACGCCGACGATCGCCCAGGAACTCGCCGCTGTGGACGGCACACCCGACACCGGCGGCGCGCCGCTGGGGCTGCGGGCCCTGCTCCTGGCCGGCGAGGAGGTGGTACCGGCCCGGTTCGCCGACTGGTTCGAGGGGCCCTCCGCGCGCGACTGCAAGGTCTTCAACTGGTACGGGCCGACCGAGGCCACCGTCCTGATGACCGTCTCGGAACTCACCGCCGAGGTCACGCGCAGGCAGCGCGCGCCCATCGGCGGCCCGGTGCCCGGCTCCACGATCTGGGTCCTGGACGAAGACCTGCAGCCGGTGCCGCCCGGCTCCGCCGGAGAGCTGTACATCGGCGGCGTGCAGGTGGCGCAGGGCTACTGGCGGCGGCCGGGACTTACCGGTGAGCGCTTCATACCGGACCCGTTCTCCGGAGTGCCGGGGGCGCGCCTCTACCGGACCGGCGACCGGGCCCGCCACCGGGCCGACGGCCAGCTGGAGTTCCTCGGCCGCTTCGACAACCAGATCAAGCTCCGCGGCCACCGCATCGAACTCGGCGAGGTCGAGTCCGTACTCCTGGAACACCCGCGCGTCAGCGACTGCACCGTCGTGGTGCACGGCGCCGGCGGGGCCTCGCCCCGCCTGGTCGCCTACGTGGTGCCCGACGGCGCAGGCCTGGACCGCAGCGAGCTGCGCACCCAGGCGGCCGGACGGCTCCCGCGGTACGCGCTGCCCGCCGCCATCCGCCTGGTCGAGCAGATTCCGCAGACCGCCAGCGGCAAGCTGGACCGACGCCGCCTGCCCGCCCCCACCGCCGACGACTTCCTGGGAACGGCGGGCAGCGCGCAGCCGGCCAGGGACGACGTCGAGCGGGAACTGCTCGTGCTCTGGCAGGAGCTGCTCGGTCTTGAGGGGCTCGGGATCCGCGACCACTTCTACGAGGCCGGTGGCCACTCGCTGCTCGCCACCAGGCTGCTGCTGCGTGTCCGACGGCAGTACGGGGTGCGACTGCGGGTGCAGCAGGCCATGGCGGACTTCACCGTCGCCGGTCTCGCCGAGCTGATCCGGGCGGCGCGGGACACGGCCGCACCGGACGCCACCGCGAAGAAGAAGCCGTCCGCCGGCGCGAAGAAGAAGGGACGACGATGAAGTTCGTCTCACTCCTCGCGACCCGGTCGCGGGGGACAGTGATCGCGGCACTGGTCGCGGGCCTGCTGTCCGGCGCGGCCACCGTGGTTCTGATCGCGGTGCTGCAACGGGTTCTTGAGCGACTCGACGACCCGGGCACCCGACTCCTTGCGGCCTTCATCGCGGCGGCGGTCACCGTCCTGCTCGCCGGGGCGGTGTCCTCCGTCCTGCTGATCCGTCTTGCCCAGCGCTCCATCCAGGGACTGCGGATGGAACTGTGCCGCCGGATCCTGGACAGCGGGATGCGGCGGATCGAAAGCATCGGGCCCGCCCGGCTGCAGTCCGCGCTCACCGACGACGTACAGGTGATCACCAGCGCGGTCAGCAGCGTGCCGCTGCTGTCCATGAACGGCGCGATCGTCGTCGGGGCGTTCGTCTACATCGGGATGCTCTCCCTCAAGATGCTCCTGGGCATGGTGGGCGTGTTCGCCGTCGGCCTGGTGCTCTATCAGCTCCCGGTGCGCCGGGCGGGCGCCCATCTGCGGCGGGCCCGTGAGCACCAGGACGCCATGCACGCGCACTTGGAGAGCGTCACCCGCGGTGCCAAGGAGCTGAAGCTGGACCGTGAGCGGCGTGACGCGGTCCTGGAGGGCGGGGTCGGTGCCACCGGCGAGCTGCTCGTACGGGACACCACCCGAGGTGTGTCCCTGTACACCATCGCCGGCTCCTGGGGACAGCTCCTCTTCCTCGCCACCATCGGCATCATGCTGTTCGCCGGGCCACACTTCGGCATCCCCGCCGACGACTTGACCGGCTTCACGCTCGCCGTCATCTACATCAACACGCCGCTGGTGACCGTGCTCAACCTGATCCCCGCGCTCGGCCGGGCCGGAACCGCGCTGCGTTCGCTCAACGCGCTCGACCTGGGTGACGAGAGCGGTCTGTCGGCCACCAAGCCGCAGGGCGGCGGGCGGAGCGACGGCGCGGCGCTGCGGCTGCACGGCGTGGAATTCCGCTACGACTCCGACACGGACGACAGCGGCTTCCAGGTTGGCCCGATCGACGCCGAGTTCGCACCGGGCACGATCACCTGCCTGATCGGCGGCAACGGCAGCGGCAAGACCACGCTGGCCAAGATGATCAGTGGGCTCTATCTGCCCGGCGGCGGCGAGATCAGCCTCAACGGCACGCCGGTGACCGGTGACCGGGTCGAGGAGCTGCGGCAGAGCGTCGCCGGGGTCTTCTCCGACGTTCACCTCTTCCGCACCCTGCCCGGCCGTCCGGACACCGACGACGAGGCCAACCGGCTCCTTGCCCAGCTCGCCATGGACAGCAAAGTCACCGTACGCGACGGGGAGTTCTCCACGATCTCCCTGTCCACCGGACAGCGCAAACGCCTTGCTCTGGTGTCGGCGCTGCTCTCCGAGCGGCCGGTCCTGCTGTTCGACGAGTGGGCCGCCGACCAGGACCCCGAGTTCCGGGAGTTCTTCTACACCGAGGTCCTGCCCGCGCTCCGCAAGCGCGGCAAGACCGTCATCGCCATCACCCACGACGACCGCTACTTCGGCATCGCCGACCAGATCCTCAAGCTCGAACGCGGCCGGGTCGCCGAACCGGCGGCCGAGCCCGCCGTGCTCTGAACGCTCCCCACACTCCACGCCCCGCACACGCCTGAAGGAGAAAGACACCCATGTCCGAAGCGCCCCTCTACGACGTCGTCCGCAACGACGAAGAGCAGTACTCCCTCTGGCAGGCCGACCGTGACCTGCCCCTGGGCTGGCACCGCGAGGGCACCCGCGGCACCCGCGAGGAGTGCGTCGCGCACATCGACAGCGTCTGGACGGACATCCGGCCGCGCAGCGTGCGCGAGCGCCAGCAAGCGGCGCGGACCTGACCGCATGCCCGCCACACGACCTGACAGCACGCCCAGCGCACGACACCTGCACACCCACCGATCACAGGACAAGGGGACAGTCATGAGCGAGGCCGGGATCGATCTGCTGCGCGACCACGTCAGCGGGGACTTCGGAGACATCATCCTGGACGTCCGCGCCAGCCAGGGTTGCTGGCTGGTGGACGAGCGGGACGGCTCCCGCTACCTGGACATGTCGATGTTCTACGCATCCGCGCCGCTCGGCCACAACCATCCCGCGCTGCACGGCGACGACGCACTCGACGAGGCGTTCCTCGCCGCGGCCCGGATGAAGCCCGCCAACCCCGACTACGGCACGCGGGAACAGGCCCAGTTCGTCGCGGAGTTCCTGGGCCTGCTCGGCTCCGACGACATGCCCTACCTCTTCTTCATCGACGGCGGCGCACTCGCCGTGGAGAACGCGCTGAAGGTCGCCTTCGACTGGAAGACGCAGCACAACGCGGCCCGCGGCATCGCCGTGCGCGGCTCGCGCGCCCTGCACCTGGAGAAGGCCTTCCACGGGCGCAGCGGCTACACGATGTCGCTGACCAACACCGACCCGTCCAAGATCCGGGACTTCCCCGTCTTCGACTGGCCGCGTATCCCGAGCCCCGCCGTCAACGACATGAGCCGGTGGGACGAGCCCGAGCTCCTCGCCGAGGAGCAGGCCGCTCTGGAGGCCGCCGCTGCCGCCTTCTACCGGTACGCGGATGAGATCGCCTGCTTCGTCTTCGAGCCGATCCAGGGCGAGGGCGGCGACCGCCACCTGCGTCCGCAGTTCCTCAAGGCGATGGCGGAGCTGTGCCGCGAGAACGACGCGCTGCTCGTCGCCGACGAGGTGCAGAGCGGCTTCGGCATCACCGGTGAGGCCTGGGCGAGCGACGCCCTCGGCGTGCGCCCCGACGTGATCGCCTTCGGCAAGAAGACGCAGGTGTGCGGAGTCCTTGGCGGCCGCAGGGTGCTCGAGGTGGAGAACAGCGCGTTCCGTACGTCGAGCAGGCTCAGCTCCACCTGGGGCGGCAACCTGGTCGACATGGTCCGGGCCACGCGGATCCTCCAAGTCGTGCGCGAGGAGAACCTGTTCGAGAACGTCAAGCAGACCGGCGCCTACCTGCTCGGCCAGCTCCGCGAGATCGCCGACGAGTACCCGGACCTGGTGACCGACCCGCGCGGCCGCGGACTGATGTGCGCCATCACGCTCGCCGACGGCGCGCTGCGCGACGAGGTCCTCCAGCGGGCGCTCAGCAGCCACAGTGTGATCTTCCTCGGCTCGGGCGAGCGGGAGCTGCGCTGGCGTCCGCCGCTGTCGGTGACCGAGACCGAACTCGCCCTGGGCGTGAGCGCGTTGCGCGCCGTCCTGAAGGACGTGGCGGCGGAGGGCCGGAAGTGAGCCGCGTCGCCCGACCACAAGCCCGCCCCTGGGCTGCCCGGCGGCTCGTGTGCCTGAGCTTCGCCGGCGGCGGAACGGTTTCCTTCCGGCCGTGGGCGCGGCTGCTGCCGATCGACGTGGAGCTGCGCACCCTGTGCTATCCGGGCCGCGAGTTCCGCTTCGGCGACGAGATCACCGGCGGCTGGGAGGGCTTCGTCGCCGACTGCGCGGACGCCGTCGCCACCGAAGTGCGCTCCCCGTATGTGCTGTACGGGCACAGCATGGGCGCGCTGCTCGCGTACGAGACGGCGCGGCTTCTCCAGGAGCGGGGCGCCGAGGGTCCGGAGAGCCTGGTGCTGTCCGGGCACATCGCGCCGCAGCACTGGACCGGGGTCCGGACGGCGAAGCTCGCCACCGCCTCCGACGAGGAGTTGGCGGCCTCGCTGGAGGCCGGCGGCGGCGTACCGCGGTCCGTGCTCGACGACCCCGATCTGCTGTTGATGGCGGTCGACCTGTTGCGCATGGACATGGCCGCCTACGCCGAGTACGAGTTCCGGCCGGGCCCCCGGCTGCGCGCGGGCATCCACCTCATGGTGGGCGAGCAGGAACTGACGCCCGCGCATGAGGGCTGGGCGGAGCTGACGGACGGGCCGTACTCGCAGGAGCTCCTGCCGGGCGGGCACTTCTTCACCCCGCGGGTCTGGGGCGCGCTGCCCCGCCACATGCCCACGTTCGCCGCCGACGGCGCGGCAGGGCTGGCCAGCTGATGGGGACGAGGGCCTCGGCGCGGGAGCTCCCGCCCGCCGCGGAGGTGGTGATCGTGGGGGGCGGTGTCGTGGGCACCAGCATCGCCTTCCACCTCGCCGAGGCCGGCGTCCGGGACGTGCTGCTGCTCGAGCGCGGCGCGCTGGGTTCGGGGTCCACGAGCAAGGCGGCGGGAGGTGTCCGTGGACAGTTCTCGGACGCCGTCAACATCCAGCTCGGGGTCCGCAGCCTGGAGCTGTTCCAGGACTTCCGCGACCGGCCGGGCCAGGAGATCGACCTGCACCGGGAGGGCTATCTCTTCTTGCTCACGCGACCGGAGGACGTGGCGGCGTTCGAACGCAACGTGGCCGTGCAGAACGCCCTGGGCGTCCCCAGCCGCCTGCTGGACGCCGCCGAGGCCCGCGAGCTGTCCCCGCTGATCTCGACGGACGGCGTGCTGGCCGCGGCGTACTCGCCCGAGGACGGCTACTGCTCGCCGGAATCGGTGGTCCTCGGGTACGCGGCGGCCGCGCGCCGGCACGGCGCCCGCCTGGTGACGGGATGTCACGTCACGGGCATGGAGCGTGCGGCGACCGCATCCGGCGCCGGCACAGTGGTCACCGACCGCGGCACGGTCACGGCGAACACCGTGATCTGCGCCGCCGGGGCCTGGTCGGCGGCCATCGGGGCGATGGCGGGGATCGACCTTCCCGTTAGGCCGTACCGGCGCCAGATCCTCGTCACCGGTCCGCTGCGGGACGCGCCCTCACGCATCCCCCATGACGATCGACTTCTCGACCAGCTTCTACTTCCACGGAGAGGGCCAGGGCGTACTGCTCGGCATGTCGGACCCCGACGAGACCCCGGGCTTCGACCTGTCCCGCACGGACGCCTGGCTGCCCCGGCTCTCCGAAGCCATGTCCGTGCGGGCCCCGCGGCTCCTCGAAGCGGACATCGCCACGGGATGGGCCGGGCTCTACGAAGTCACCCCGGACCACAACGCGCTCATCGGAGAAGCACCGGGAGACGGCCGCTTCCTGTACGCGACCGGCTTCTCCGGCCACGGCTTCCTGCAGGGACCCGCGGTGGGTGAGGTCGTCCGCGACCTCTACCTGGGGCGGCGGCCGTTCGTCGACGTCTCGGCCCTGTCCGCCGAGCGGTTCGCCCACAACGCGCCACGAAAGGAACTCAACTGTGTCTGATGACCGGAGAGAATCCGTGCCCCGACGGAGCCCTCGCCCTCGGCGAAGAGCCCGCCTGGGAACGATCCTGGCCGCCCTGGCCGTGGCGGCCTCCGGGCTCGTGGCCGCCACACCCGCCCAGGCATCGGCCGCCGACGACCCGGGAGTCGTCAGCCGCTCCGCCGTGATTGACGTACCAGGAGCGGAAGGCGGCACCGCCGCGCAGAAAGAGCAGGCGCTGCTCGACTACTGGACGCCGGAGCGGGTGCGCCGCGCCACCGGCGAGAAGAAGGCAGGACCGAAGGCACCCGCCGTCAAGGGCACCGACCCGCGCATCGCCGCCGCGGTGGACGGGCCGTACTCCACCGCCGTCGGCAAGCTCGTCTTCCAGCACGCCAACGGGAAGCTGGACCACTGCAGCGCGACCGCTGTCGACAGCGACTCCGAGATCCTCGTCCTGACGGCCGCGCACTGCCTCCACGAGGGGCCGGGCGGCACCTGGACGAAGAACGTCGTCTTCATCCCGGCCCGCCACGACGGCAACGAGCCGTTCGGCAGGTTCCCGGCCTGGAACGTCGCCACGTCGTCGCTTTGGAGCAGCGGTTCCAAGCCGGACTGGGAGCACGACTACGGCATGGTCATCACCAACGACAACGCCAAGGGGCAGACGGTGGTCGACGCCGCGGGCGGCTACCAGATCGTGCCCGACGCCCGCACCGGCGAAGAGGTGTCGATCATGGGGTACTCCGGGCCGCCGTACAGCGGTGAACGCCAGGAGTTCTGCCAGGACTTGATCGAGCCCACCGTGCCGCCCCTGAACATGTGGCAGGTCGAGTGCTCCAACATGACGCCGGGGTCCAGTGGTTCCCCCTGGCTGCTGGACTACAACTACGACACCGGCACCGGCTACATCGGCGGCCTGAACAGCGTCTCCGACACCCAGGGCTTCATGGCGTCACCGCGCTTCGACGCCAAGACGGGGGAGTTCGTCGCGCTGGTGGAGCAAATCGCCGCCGCACGGCCCTAGTTGGGGACACACAAACCGTATTCTGCACCGCGCACGGGCATACCCCACGTGCGTGGCCGTGCCCCACACACTCGGAGGAGCGAAGCCATGGGGGAGAGCGAATTCCGGCTGCCGCCGACCAACCCCGATGGCGGCTGGGCGCGGGTGCGTGAACCGTTGCCCGCACCCGCGCTCGACCTCACGGCCCCGCCGACCGTCATCGCTCGTCCCATCGCCACAGTCGAGCTGCGCACCCAACTGCTCGCCCCGCCTGCGGCAGGGCACCCGGCGGAACCCTCGATGGAGCGGGACCGTCGAGGCGTCGCGCGCTACGGGCTGCGAATGCTGCTGTCCGGCGCGCTGGGGGCCGACCCCGAAGACGTCGTGATCGACGACGAGGCGTGCCCGCACTGCGGCGTCGTCCATGACTGCACGGCCGCCGCACCGGGCGCCGGTCCCGCCCCCGTGCACTTCGCGTCCCTCATACATCGCGGACTCGCCGTGCACGCACTCGCGGACACCCCGGTCGGCCTCGGCCTGGCGGTGCCTGACGGGCCTGCCCGTGAGGCGATGCTGCGGGCCCGCAAGCCGGCCCGGCTGGCGGCGGGCGCGGGGGCTGTCGCCCGCGGTTCGTGCGCCGCGCCACGAACAGCCGCCGTGGCACGAGCTGTTGAGTACGTCGACGTGCCCCAGGAGCAGGTGCGCGTCGTGTCCGTCGTGTGGCAGGAACGCCACCGCCCCTGAGCGGTCCGAACTCGCCCGCGTCTGCGGCTGGTTCGTCGCTCTCCTCGATGTCCGCGCGGAGTCCGGGACCAACCCGGGCCGATGACCAAGACGCTGTCCGGAGTCGGATCGGCCGCGTCGGCCACCGGCACGCACGCTCCGCGCGGCGCACGGCCACTGGTCGACAGATCAGTGGAGATCACTGAAAGCCGGGGGATGCCCTCGGCGTCGCGCCGTGCATCCAGCACGGCTCGCCCGCACCACCTCTCATGACGGTCAATGCCACCCCCACAGGAGGAAACTTCATGCGTCGTCGACTTACCGCCCTCGCCGTGAGCGCCGCTTCTCTCACCCTGGGCATAGGAGTCGCTGCCGCCCCGGCGTCCGCCGTTCCGGCGGACAAGGCGCAGGTGCTCAGCCGCTGGACCCAGACCGACGCCGGCAGCTACAACACCTGGTCCTCGGCCCGCGCCAACCAGGGCGCCTGGAGCGCGTACAAGTTCAACTGGAGCACGGACTACTGCTCCTCGTCCCCCGACAACCCGTTCGGCTTCCCCTTCGAGAAGTCCTGTGCCCGCCATGACTTCGGGTACCGCAACTACAAGGAGATGGGCACCTTCGACGCCAACAAGGCCCGGATCGACAGCGCCTTCTACGCAGACCTGAAGCGCGTGTGCTCCGCCTACAGCGGGGCCAAGAAGGTCTCATGCGACGCCCTGGCCTGGACGTACTACCAGGCCGTCGACAAGCTCGGCCGCTCCGCCGCCGTGGACAGCGGGGCCGCGGCCTGACCCGTCACTGACTAGGGGAGGGCGGGTGGCCCGGCGCGTCCGGATCACCCGCCCTCTTCACCACCGGCAAGCGGCCGTGGTCCCTTCCTTCCACCGGTCCCGCTGTCGGCCCGGGTTCACTACTGCCAGCGCTCGGTCTCTGCGAAGAAATCGCCGATCGGGGTCGTACGCCCCGACTCCACCGCGCGCCGGTAGACGAAGGAGCCGACGGCCAGGTCGAGGATGCCCAGGCCGAAGGGGGAGAAGATGCGTGGCTTGTCGGGGGCGAATTGCAGTTTGCCGAGCATGGCCTGGGCCAGGGTTCCGGTGATGAAGTCGCGGTGGCCGCAGGCCTGTTCGGCCAGGTGCGGGGAGGTCTGTGCGGTCAGGCAGTGGTCGATGTCGTCGACCACATTGTGCGAGGCCAGGATGATCTCGGGAGCGATGTCGCGCAGCGAGATGTTGAGCACCGTCTGCCCGGCGGAGAAGACGTCATTGCCGGTGATGTAGGGAGCGGCGGCCGTCGTTGCCAGGACGACCAGGTCGGCACCGCGCACTGCGGACTCGAGGCTGTCCATCCGCGTCGCGGGAATCCCCAGCGTCTCGCGGGAGTACGACGCCAGCGCGTCCGCGTAGCCGGACACTCGGTCGTGCACCGTGAACTCGCCGATCTGCCACTGCTCGGCGGCGAAGAATTCCAGGATGTTGCGCGCGATCACACCGGCCCCGACGACTGCGATGCGGGACGCCCGGGTGGTTCCGTGCAGGGTCGCGGCGCCCAGCACGCAAGAGGCCGCGGTGCGGGCGGCACTGATCTGGGACGCCTCCAGGCAGGCGACCGGGTAGCCGGTGGCGTAGTCGTTCAGCAGGAGGACGGCTGAGGCCCGGGGGATGTTGCGGGCGACGTTGTCCGGGTAGCTCGCTATCCACTTGATGCCTGCCACGTCTTGGTCGCCGCCGAGATACGCAGGCAGCGCGATGATCCGCGCCGAGGGTTTCTCTGGAAACCGTAGGAAGTAGCTGTTGGGGTTGACTGACTGCCCCGAATCGTGTGTCAGGTAGGCCTCTTTGACGACCTGGAAGATGTCATGGCGTGACTCGGAGATGACCGAGCGGGCCACCGTGCCGCTGACTACATCGAATGTGAACAAGGGGATTCCTTCTCGGGGTGCTGTGGGTGCGTGAGCGCCTCGAAAACGTGTGTGGGATCGATGCCGAAACGAGCGGCGACCCAGTCGTCGTCGTACACGCTGGAGAGATAGCGCTCGCCCATGTCCGGCGCGAGGGCCACCACCCGCGAGCCGGGCGGGATGTCGGGCGCAGCGCGCTGAACCGCCGTGAACACCGAGCCGGTCGAGCCGCCGACCAGCAGCCCGTGCCGCAGGGCGAGCAGCCGGCAGGTGCGCACCGCATCGGTCTCCTGCACCAGCACCACCTCATCGACCAGGTCGGGGCGGCAGATCTCGGGAGTCCTGCTGGTGCCGAGTCCGGGAATGTGGCGAGGGCCGGCGGCGGTGCCGAATGTGACCGAGCCGAGCGTGTCGACGGCGAAGATCCTCGTGCGGGGCGAGACCTCGCGGAAGTAGGTGGCGCAGCCGGTGAGGGTGCCGGTCGAGCCCGCGCCCACGAACAGGAAGTCCACGGTCGGTATCTCGGCGAGGATCGACGCTGCCGTACGCCTCTCGTGGGCCTTGGCGTTGGCTGGGTTGGCGTACTGGTTCGGCCAGACCAGCAGGGGGTCATTCGCCAGCATGTGTTGTATGTGGGCGATCCGTGTGCCCAGGAAGCCCCCGTTGGCGTCCTGTTGGTCCACCACCGCTACACGCGCGCCGAGAGCACGCATCAACGCCACATTGTGCGGTGCGGCGTTGACGTCGGTCACGCAGGTGAAGGCGTAGCCCTTCGCGGCGCAAACCGTGGCCAGGGCGACGCCAAGGTTGCCCGATGAGGACTCGACGACGCATCCGCCCGGGGACAGAAGCCCGCGCCGCTCGGCGTCTTCGATCAGCTCGACCGCCGGCTTGAGCTTCACGGAACCGGCCGGGTTCAGTCCCTCGATCTTCAGATACAGCTCGCTTCCCGGCAGCACGTCAGAGAATCTCAGGAATATGTCGTCGGTAACCAGGTCGTACACGGAGTCCCTGATCACTGGCTTCCCCGGCGCGGCTGCGCCAGAGCCTCCAGAACCGCCATGGCGCTGGTGAGTTTCATCTCCGCCTGGGTCCAGGCAAGCGACCGGTCGCCCTCCAGCACCTCGGAGGAGATCTCGTCACCGCGATGGGCCGGCAGGTCGTGCATGAGGACGGCATCCGGCCAGCGGCTCATGAACGTCGTGTCGATGTACAGGTAGCGGAATTCCTCACGCCAGTTCACGTTGGGCTTCGACGTTCCAGTGGTCTGCCAGCGCGTTGTGTACACCACGTCGACGGCGTCGGGTGCCTCGTCGAGCGAGTGGATTTGCCGGATGGAGGAGCTGTGCTCGGCGGCCCGGGCGCGGGCGCCTGCGAGTTCGGCCTCGGGCACGCCGTAGCCAGGCGGGGTGAGCAGGGTCAACTCGATGCCGGCATAGTGAGCAAGGCCGTGTGCCAAGGCGACGGCACTGTTGTTGCCCTCGCCGACGTACAACACCTTGATGTTGTCCAGGGTGCCGAAGTGAAGAGTCATGGTGGCGAGGTCGCAGATGCCCTGGGTGGGGTGCTCCTCCTGGCCCATGGCATTGACCACGGGGATGCAGCCGTACTGGGAGAGGGTCTTCAGCTGGGCCACGGGACCTGAGGTGCGTGCGACGAGGACGTCGAGCATGCGCCCGAGGACACGCCCTGTGTCCTCCAGAGACTCGCCCGTTTTGAGCTGGAGGTCGTCCGGACCGTAGCTGATGACTTGACCGCCGAGGCGCAGCGCCGCGGTGGTGAAGGCCGTACGAGTGCGGGTGGACGTCCTGGTGAACAGGATTCCGGCGATCTTTCCGCGCAACGGATCGTCGTGGACCGTCCGGTCGGCGAAGAATTCGCAGGACCGGCGCACTAGTTGATCAAGATCTTTGTCCTCCAGATCGGCCAGGGAGAAGACTCCCGACTCCCGAGCACGCTCAGGCGGCCCCAATGAGTGTCGGCCCGCTGTCACCATGTCTCATATCTCCTGTAAGTGCGTGTAGTTGAAGCCCTGCCAACTGCCCCCGGTCAGCCCGCCGCGCACGGGCAGCGTGTTGTGGAACAGGCCGCCAGCAGCACGGCGTCAGCCGCGACCGCGGACAGCGGGGGTGAGGCGCGCGGCACGGCGGGCACGGCTCGCGGCGCGTTCATCGCGCCTGCGCTCCCGCAGCGCCGCGCGGACCTGGCCGACGGTCGCCGTGTCGTCGGCCAGTGCCGTCAGGGCGTGACAGAACAGGTCGACGAGGTCCGCGGCGCGCTCCGGGCTGACGCGGACGGTGTCGTGGTTGAGTGCGATGTCAAGCCGGTCCTCCTCCGGGGCGACCGAGAGGGTGACGGGAAGCTCGGTCTGCTCCAGCATCTCCGCGCGGGCCACGTAGAGCCCCGGCAGTTTGGTGGCCAGGTCGGCGAAGGGGAAGTTCGACACGATGACGGATGTGTCGAAGAGCTCGGACGAGCTGGCCCGTCCGCTCCACCTGGCGATCCGGGCGAGCGGCGTATGGATGTGTCCCTGGACCTGGTGCAGCGACTGCTGCACATCCCTGCAGAACGTGCCCACCGGCAGGGTGGCGGGCAACCGGATACGCAGCGGCACGGTGTTGATGAACATGCCGACCATGCGGTCCACGTCGTCGAGCTCCACGGGGCGACCGGACCCCACGCTGCCGAACGCCACATCCTCCGTGTCCGTCTCCGCTGCGAGAGTGATCGCCCAAGCCGTGTGGACCATGCCACCGAGCGTCACGCCAAGGCGTTGCGCCGTCTCCCGCAGCCGTGTGGTCTCCGCGGCCGACACCTGGGCCATGTGATCCTGGTGCCGCGCCGGCCCGTTCGTTTGCGGGGCGAACGGCACCGCGGCGAAGTCGGCAAGACTCCGCGTCCAGAACTCCCGGGAGGCGTCCGGGTCCTGCTGGGCGATCCACCGCGCGAAGGTCCCGAAGTCCGGTGCCGGCTGTCTGCTGCGGCCCTGTGACGGCGAGACGTAGTCGTCCAGCACCTCACCGAGGAGGATGGGCAGGGACCAGCCGTCAAGCAGGAGGTGGTGGTTCGTCCAGACGAAGGCCCACCGGCCGGGAGCAAGGCGGGCCACGGCGAGCCGCATCAGCGGCCCTTCACTCAGGTCGAAACCCTGCTGCCGGTCCTGGGACACGAAGGCGTCGAGTCGGGCGTCGGCGTCTTCGGCGTCCGTGAAATCCAGCCGCGTGACGGGCAGGTCCCGCGCGGCGGGCACCACGAACAACGGGCGGGGCACATCCCGCCACACGCACGCGCCCCGGAGCACGCCGTGCCGGTCGACCGCCGCCTGCCAGGCCCGTACGAAGGCGTCCCGGTCCAGCTCTCCTTCGAGCACACACACGAGTTGCTCCACGTAGACGCCGCTGCCTGCCGCACCGCCCTCGGCCAGACTACGGAAGAGCATTCCCTCCTGCGTCGGCGTCAGTGGCCACACCGCCGTTGGTTCCCCCCAACGCCGGGCCCAATCACGCACGGCAGCCACCGAAGCAGTTCCCTGCTCGTGGACCAGGGGGTGTCGTGCGTGCTCGGGTGCCGTCTCCGACGGGTTCCCGCCCGGGGAGGCGATCGTGGCGAGGGCGCGGATCGTCTGATGCTCCAGCAGGTCCTGGAACTCCGCCACCACACCGGCCTTCCGCGCCCGTGCCAGCATCCTGATGGCGAGGATCGAGTCGCCGCCGAGAGTGAAGTAGTTGTCGTCGATGCCCACCTGGTCCACGCCCAGGACGTCGGACCACACCTCGGCGAGGACCTCCTCTGCCCGGTTGCGCGGGGCCGCGAATTCCGGCCCGGAGGCCGTCCGTTCGCCGAGGGGTTCCGGCAGCCGGTCGCGGTCCAGCTTTCCGTTCGGGGTCAGCGGGAACGCGTCGAGAACGACAACCGCCGTGGGCACCAGGTAGTCGGGGAGTTCCCCGGCCACATGCCGCCGCAGTTCGGCCGGATCCGGGTCAGCTCCGTCTGCCGCCACGGCATAGGCGACGAGGCGCTTGTTGCCGGGCTGATCCTCCCGGGCCGTCACCACGCTGGCCGCGACAGTGACGTGCCGGTTCAGTACGGTCTCGACTTCGCGCGGCTCGACCCGGAATCCGCGGATCTTGACCTGCTCGTCCGCCCGGCCCAGGAACTCCAGATTCCCATCTGGCCGCCAGCGGACGATGTCGCCCGTGCGGTACATGCGTTCGCCCGGCTCGCCGTAGGGACAGGGAACGAACCGTTCGGCGGTCTGAGCCGGCTGTCCCAGGTAGCCCCGGGCAAGTCCGGCACCGGCAATGAAGAGCTCACCTTCTTCGCCGACTGGCACCGGGCGCATGCCACTGGCCAGGACATACACACGCGTGTTCAGCATGGGACGGCCGATCGGCGGGGTGGCCGTTCCGGCGGTGACCTCGGTGGCCACAGCGTCCACAGTGGCTTCAGTGGGGCCGTAGGCGTTGAACATCCGGCGCCCGGGCGCCCATTGCGAGACCAGTTCGGCTGTGAGCACGTCACCTGCCGTGGCGATCGTCTTCAAAGACGGGTACCTGGCTGGTGGCAGCGCGGCGAGGACCTGGGGCGGAATCGTGACGTGGGTGGCACCTGTGCGCTCGATGAGCTCGCCCAGCTGATGCCCGGACAGGCAGTTCTGCGGGCGGATGATGAGAGCCGATCCCGACACCAGAGCCATCACTATGTCTCCGACCGAGCAGTCGAACTGGAAGGAGGCAAACTGGAGTACGCCGTCCCCCTCCGTGATGGCGAACCGCTCGATGTGGTCGGCCGCCAGGCTGGCCAGGCCCCGGTGCGACACGACGACGCCCTTGGGCGCGCCAGTCGATCCGGAGGTGTGAATGACATACGCCGCGTGATCCGGCATCAGTGGGGTGCTGCGCTCTGCGTCGTCCACGTCATGGGCGGGGTTGCGGGTGAGCAACTCGGCGGTGCCGGGGCTGTCCAGAATGATGGTTTCGACGTCCGCGGGGAGGCCGGGCGCGATCGCGTGGGTGGTCAGCGCCAGCAGCGGCCCGGCGGAGGCCAGCAGGCCGGCGATCCGGGAGGCCGGATACTCCGGATCGACCGGAACCCAGGCGGCACCGGCTTTCGTTACTGCCAGAATCGCAGTCAGCATCTCCGCTGAGCGCGGCAGCGCGAGCGCCACCAGTTCCTCGGGACCCGCGCCGTGGCCGATCAACAGCCGCGCCAGCCTATTGGCGCGTTCGTTCAACTCCCTATAGGTCAGTACCGTGGTGTTGTGCACGACTGCGGTGCTCTCGGGGGTGCGGAGACCCTGCGCCTCGAACAGCTGCGGAAACGTCATCGACAGCCCGCTGCGGCCCGTGTCATTCCACTCCACCAGTACTTCTTCGAGGTCAGGAGTAGTCATGGAAGCCCCTCCCCGTCTTGCGGCCGAAGTGGCCCGCGGCCACCAGATCGCGCAGGGCGGGCGGGGGCGTGTAGCGGCTGTCGCCTGTGTGTTCGCGCAGCACGGTCAGGGTGTCGTCCACGTTGTCCAGGCCGATCAGGTCCGCCGTGCGCAGCGGGCCCATCCGCTGGCCCAGGCAGCGCTCGAACAGCGCGTCCGTCGTCGCGGCGTCGGCCTTGCCGTCGCTCACCGCCGCAGCCGCTTCGACGATCGTCAGCATCATGACCCGGTTGATGACGAAGCCCGGTCCGTCCTGTACGACCAGCTGCTGTTTGCCGAGGCTGTCGAGCAGGCGGGCGGCGATGTCGAGCGTCTCGTCGCTGGTCCCCGGTGCGCGCACCACCTCGACGGTGTCCTTCAGCGGTGCCGGGTTCATGAAGTGCAGCCCGAGGACCTGACCGGGGCGGCCGGTGCGGGCGGCGAGCCCCGCGATCGGGATGGCGGAGGTGCAGGACGCGAGAATGGCGTCGGGCGGGGTGCAGCGGTCGAGTTCGGCGAAGATCTGTTCCTTGAGCTCCTGCCGCTCGGTGGCGCACTCGATGACGAATCCGACCTCGCCCAGCGCCTCCAGCCGGTCCGCCCAGCGGATCCGGTCCTGAGCTCCCGCGCTCACGGCCCGCTCGCCGCGGCCGAGCAGGGCGGCGAGCCGGATGCCGTCCTTGATGGCACCGCGCGCCCGCTCGGCGGTGGCGGCGTCCGGTTCCACGACCACCACGCGGTAGCCGGCCTGTGCGAGGGACTGGGACACCCCGCTTCCCATGGTGCCGGCGCCGACCACGCCGATGGACTCCGGGAGTTGCCGGTAGCTGTGGGTCTCGGTCATCGCGTGACCTCCGTGCTTTTGAGCGGCGCCTGGGTCTCCAGGAGAGGGGCGATCGGCTGCTCGGCGTCCTGTGCCTGTGCCAAGGCCCGCAGGAGCTCTTGGTAGGCGCTGACGAATCCTGTGGCGGTGTCGGCCGTGAACAGCTCGGTGCTGTATTCCAGGCCGCCGGTCAGGTCGGATCTGCCCTCCCGGTCGCTGGTGAGCAGCGTCAGGTCGTACTTGGCCGTGCCGACGGGCATCCCCTCGAAGAGGTTGATGGTGGTTTCCTGTTCGTCGAAGAAGCTGGTGCGGGCGATGCCGGGCAGCGTGTAGTGGGGCACGTCCTGGTGGACGTACGAGACATCGATGAGGGGATCCCGGCCGGGCTCGCGCTTGACGCGCAGCGCATGGACCACCCGGTCGAAGGGGATCTCCTGGTGGTCCATGGCATCGAGCACCGTCGCGCGCGTCTGGCGCAGGTAGTCGCCTAGACCCGCCTGCGGCGGCACCGCGCAGCGCAGTGCGAGCGTGCTGTTGACGTAGCCGATCATGTCCTGGATCGCGGAGTGATTGCGTCCGGAGGCCGGGGTGGCGACGATCAGGTCCCGCTGCCCGCTGAGGCGGGCGAGCAGCAGGTTGAAAGCCGACAGCAGGACGACGAAGAGCGTGACCGACTCCTCGGCCGCCAGTTTCCGCAGCCGTGCGACCACGGGTGCCTCGATGGTGAACGGGACCATGTCACCCTTGAACGACCTGCGGGTCGGACGCGGGTGGTCGGTGGGCAGGTCGAGCCGGGTGGCGTTGTGCAGCACCTTCCGCCAGTAGGCGATCTCGTGGTCGAGGAACGAGTCGGCGAGCAGCCGGCGCTGCCACAGCGCGTAGTCGCGGTATCGGATGGGCAAGGCGGGCAGTTGCGCGGGCCGCCCCTCGCGCCGTGCGACGTACAACTCGGGCAACTCCTGGCACAGAATGCGCGGAGACGCTCCATCGTTCACGGCGTGGTGCGTGGTGAGTTGCAGAACGTGCCGCTCGTGCGCGAGCCGGACCAGCAGGACCCGAAGGAGCGGGTCGGCTGCGAGATCGAAGCGCTGCTGCGCGGCCCGCGCGACGAGTTCCCGCGCGGCAGCCTGCGGGTCGGGGGCGTCCGAGACGTCGGTGAAGGTGAAGAAGTCGCCGGGATCAGGGCGGACGCACAGTTCGGGGGCGCTGTCGACCTCGACGAAATTGGAGCGCAGCGTCTCGTGCCGCATCACGAAGTCGTGCCACATCCCCCTGAACGCCTCGACATCCAGTGGGCCGTCGAGCTGACGCACCATCGGCCAGTTGTAGAGCGTGGTGTTCTTGTCGATCTCATGGTGGAACCACATGCGGTCCTGGCCGAAGGACATCACCATGTCGTCGCCGGGAACCAGCTCCGGCCGTGCCGCCGGGCCGCTGGGCCCCGGTGCAGGGGATCCGGCTGCGGCGGTGTGCGGCCCCGCGGATGACTGGACGAACCCGGCGAAGTCCTCGATCCGCGGGTACTCGTACAGGTCGAGGAGCCGGTGCCGGACTCCGAAGCGTTCCTCGACCCGGTTGATCACCTGCAGGGCGAGCAGCGAGTTGCCGCCAAGCTCGAAGAAGTCGCTGTCCGGTGTCGGCGCCGGTGTTCCCAGCAGCTCGCTGAGCATGTCGCAGAGCCAGCGGGTCGTGTCCGACGCGGAGGACGCCGACGGGGCGTGATCCGCGCTGGCCGGTTCCACGGAGCTTTCCGGCGGCCGCTTGTCCGGTACGGCGGTCTCTGGCACCGGCTGCGTGGCGTCCACTGTGTCGGACCCGGGGATCCAGCAGGGAACAGCCTCCATGGGGTGGCCGGGCAGCCGGACACGGGTGATCCGGGGCGCGGTTGGACCGATCGCGGACCAGTCCAGGTCGGCCCCGCCCTCGTACAGCGCCCCGAGCACGCCAAGGAGGTCGCTGTCGTCGGCGGCGATGGTGTGGCTCCGCACGCGGGCGTCGGACGCGAACCGTTCGCGCAGCAGAGCTCCCAGGCTGCCCTCCGGGGTGAGGTCGACGGCGACGGCCGGTCCTGCGTCAAGGAGTTGACCGATCACCTCAGCGAGCCGGTCGGGGTCCGGCGGTCCGGGATCCTTTCCGGCGGCCAGGTCCGCGGTGTCCGCCGACGTGAGTTCCTCGCGCAGATACCTGGCCAGGTACCGGGAGGCACCCGCGCCGACGACCGCGTCGGGGCGGATGCCACGGCGGCGCAGCTCCGTGACGGCGGCCAGTTGGGTGGACAGGATCCCGGAGGCGGCGCCGGTGGCCGGGAGTTCGGGCGGGAGCCCGGCCGGGTCGGCCACCGGCCCGGGAGACTCGGGGGACAGCAGGAGAACCAGTTGCGGGCGGACCTTTCGGGTCCTGGCGCCGCGGTCCGGGCTGTTCGTGTCCGGTTCGCCCGCGAGCCAGGTGGCTTGTGCCGCGAGCTGGAAAGCGAGCGAGTCGGTCGAGTCCGCGGACACGCTGACTCGGTGCTCGTAGTGCGTGCGGCCGTTGTTGAGGGTGTACACCACATCGTCGAAGGGTCGGGTCTCGCCGCGCAGCGCGACCGCGAGGTCGGCGCAGAGCCGCGCCAGGGCACTGCGGCTGCGGGCCGAAACCCCCACGAGCCGGGCGCGCCGCTGAGGGTCGGACCGCTCCGGGGTTTCTACGGCTGCCGCCGGCGGCTGCTGCACGACGCAGTGCGCGTTGGCGCCGCCGAGGCTGAAGGAGCTCACTCCGGCCAGCCGCTCCTCCGCGTCCCACGACCGGGCTTCAGTGATCATCTCCAGGTCGGCACCCCGCAGATCGACGCCGGGAGCAGGTTCGGTGAAGTGCAGTGAGGGGTAGAGCTCGGCGTCGCGCACGCTCAGCACGGCCTTCACCAGGGCCGCCACCCCGGCCGCGTTGTCCAGGTGTCCGATGGCCGACTTCACCGCGCCGACGGGCAGTGGTTGCGAGCGGCCTCGGAAGACCGTGCCAAGACCTTCCAGTTCCACCGCGTCACCCAGTGTGGTGCCGGAACCGTGCGCCTCCACGAACCCGGCCTTCTCCGGCTCCATCCCTGCCGCACGCCATGCCTGTCGGATGACCTGGGCATGGGCGGCGGCGCTCGGCGCGCTGATCGTGGCGGCCGCGCCGCCGTTGTGGCGGGCCGCGATCCCGCGGATCACCGCGTGCACGGGCAGGTGCTCGGCGCGGGCCCGCGCCAGCGTGGTCAGGAGCAGAGCCGCACCGCCTTCGCCCGCGACGGTGCCGTCGGCCGACGCGTCGAAGGATCGGCAGCGGTCACTGCTCGACGCGATCTCGGCGAACCCGCCGACCTGCGCCCGCGTGACGCCGTCGGGGCGCACGCTGACGCCTCCGGCCAGTGCGTACTCGGCGTCTCCGGCGGCCAGTTCACGGCAGGCGAGCCGGACGGCGAGCAGCGATCCGTTGCAGCCGCTGTCCAGGGAGTAGCACGGCCCGTCCAGGCACAGGGTGTGCGCGATCCGCGAGGTCAGGCCGAAGGGTGCGTTGCCCAGTGCGCCCAGGACGTCGGACAGGTCCAGGCGCGCCCCGTATCCGGACGACGTGGCGCTGAAGATCACGGCGGTGGACCGGCCGCGCAGCTTCCCGGGGCTGTGGCCGGCGTCTTCGATCGCCTGGTGAGCGAGAGTGAGGGCGATCCGGTGCTGGGGGTCGATCAGCGCGGCCTCGTGCCGGGTGAGTCCGAAGAACGCGTGGTCGAAGGTGTGGATGTCGTCCAGGTAGCCCATGGGCAGGTAGTCCGCCGCCGGGTCGAGTCCGGTGGCCGCCGCCCGCGCCGCGGGCATGGTGCGCACGCCGTCGTGGCCTGCACGGAGGTTGGCGCGGAAGGCGTTGAGGTCGTCGGCGCCCGGGAAACGTACGGCCATGCCCACGATGGCGATGTCGGTGTCCCGGGGGCCGACCCCCGCGGCCGGCTCCCGGGACCTGTGCGCCTCGCCCTGCCGGGTCGCGGTGCGCATCTGTGCTCCCCCGCTCATGCGGCCCCTCCGTTTCGTCTGCTTCGTCTGCGGTTCGTTCGTTCCGCTCCGCTCATACGTCCCTCCCCGTGGGCACGGCCGGGCCCGGCGCCCGCGTGGCGGCGTCGTCCGGCGCGGCAGTGCTGGCGATGAGCTCGGCGTGCGCCGCGACCGTCCGGCTGTCGAAGAGCTGGCCCAGCTGGACGGCGCCGGGCCAGCGCACTTGGTACGACGCGTGCAGCGCGAGCACTTGGAGCGACGTGGCGCCGAGGTCGAAGAAGCTGTCCCGCGCGTCGAAGTCGCCGTGGCCGAGGACGGCTGCCCAGCACGTCGCGACCTCGCGTTGCGCGTCGGTCGTCCACCGGTCGGTGTCGAGCGCCACGGCTTCGGCCGTCGGCGCGCGGAGTCGGCGCAGTGCCTCCTCGTCCGCCTTGCCGTTGGGGGTGAGCGGAATGGAGTCCACCGCCACGAACCGTCCGGGTACGGCCTGGGGGACGAGCCGGCGCGCGCAGAATTCCCGCAACTCCCGTGTGCCGAGCGATGATTGCCGCCCACCGTCGGGGGCCGGGGCAGCCTGCACCCAGTAGGCGGTCAGCGTGGTGACTTCCGCGTCATCCACACCTGGGAGTGCCTCCCTGGTGTCGACGACGACGGCCTGCCCGACCCCTGGGTGGCTCTCCAGGACGGCCGCGGCGGCAAGCCGCTCGACGCGGACCCCGCCGATCTTGACCTGGCCGTCGGTGCGGCCGAGGAACTCGTAGTGCCCCTGGGTGTTGAGCCGCGCCAGGTCACCGGTGCGGTACAGCCGCTGCCCGGGCGTGAAGGGGTTGGCGACGAACCGCAGCGCGGTCGTCGTCGGGCGCGCGGCGTAGCCGAGGGCGAGCTGTGCGCCGCCCAGGTACAGCTCGCCGACATCGCCCGTCGGCACGGGTTGGAGCCGGTCGTCCAAGAGGTACGCGGTGGAGCCCGCCGTGATCGCTCCCATGGGCACCACACCTTCCGGGGTGCCGCTGACGTCGTGGGCGGTGACCGCCACCGTCGCCTCCGTCGGCCCGTACTCGTTGCCGAGTCGCGTGCGCGGCAGCGCGGCGCGGTGACGCTGGACCAGCGCGGGCGCGGTGGCCTCACCGGCCAGGACGAGGAGCCGCAGATGGCGGTCGGCGCCGTCGAGGTGCTCGAGCAGCTGCCGGTAGAAGGACGGTGTGGTCAGGCACTGCTGGGCCTCGTGGGCACGCAGCAGTGCCGCCACCCGCTCCGCGGAGGGGAGTTCGTCCGCGTCGGGGAGCACGGCGGTGCCGCCCGTGCACAGCGCGTGGAACGTGAACATCAGCGACCCGTCGAAGGCCAGCCGCAGCGCGGAGAAGGCCGTGAGCCCCGGTTCGTAGGGGCGCGAGGCGATCAGGGAGGCGAGCCCTCCGCGGCTGATCATCACGTTCTTGGGCGGGCCGGTCGTGCCGGAGGTGGAGATGAGGTACGCGGGGGAGTGGGGGGACGGAATGGCGTACGACGGGGCGTCGGGCGACTGGGCGGGTATTGCCGCACCGGCGGCATCGGTCGCCGTCCGCGCATCGGGTGCCACGTCCAGGTCGATGAGCCGCGGTGCCGCCCCGTCGACGGCCACCGCCGCGCGTACCTTCCCAGGCGGGGTCGCGGCGTCCCCGCCGTGGAAGACGACCGCCGCACAGCCGGTGTCGCCGACGACCGCACGCAAGTGCGCGACGGGATGCCCCGGGTCGGCGACGCACCAGGCCGCCCCCGTGCGCAGGGCCGCGACCATGCCGACGACGAGCGAGAGCCGTTGCCGGGCGTGGAGCACCACGACATCCCCGGGACGCACTCCAGAGACCCGCAGTCGGCGAGCCAATGCTGCGCTCTCCAGGTCGAGTTGACGGTATGTCACGGACTCCGCGCCGACAGCCGCGGCGGTCCGCTCGGGCACCCGCTGGAACTGCCGCGAGATCAGGTCAAGGACGTCGGGCGGCGCGTCCGCCCCGGCGGGTGCCGCCGAGTCGTCGATGAGCGTGACGTGCCGCGCGGACGGTCCCTGCTCATCGGGCGCGACGAGGACCACGGGCTCCGGCCCCGCATCGAGTACCTGGAAGCCGGAGAAACGCAGCGTCACGAGCATGACGCGATTGACCGGAGTGGCCACGAACTCGGCGAGCGGGCGCAGCCCCGCAGCCCGTGCCCGGGCGTTGACGTGCTGGATGAACAGGGTGCCCACGCCCCGGGACATCACCCGGCAGGACATGAGCAGCAGCCTCAGCACGCTGTCGCCGCCGCGCCGGTGGGAGACGGAGAGCCCGATGGTGCCGTAGTCGCCGAAGCGGTCCCGCAGCGAGGCCACGAGGATCTCGTGGTCGGGGGAGGCGATCAGCTCGCGCAGTTCCTCCATCCCGTACACTAGGCCGGTGCTGTTCAACTGGTGGGTGCGTACGGTCAGTTCGTGGGCCCGCGCCAGGTCCTCAGGGGTGGCCCTCCAGACGCGCATCTCCAGGCCGAGCCAGGTCAGGAACTCCTCGCGGGTGCCGTCGAACGTGTCCTCGCTCTCCTTCCGTGCGCGTTCCGTGCGGTAGAGGGCGGCACGGTCCGCGGATTCCGCGGTGGTGACGGCGGGGGTGAACTCGGGCCGCTCCGGCAGCCCAGCCATGTCCTCGGGGGTGTAGACGCGGACCTGCGGCAGGGCGTGCTGGACCTCGGCCCGCTCCAGGGGGTCGTTGTCGATGAAGGCGAGCGAGTCGACGCCGATGTTCAGCTCCCGCGCGATCCGCCGTACGGACTCGGACTTGTCGCCCCAGCCCACGCACACCGCGGCGAACCGGTCGAGGAGGCCGTGGGCCCGCAGGTGGGTCGCGGCTGTTGCGTGGTCGCCGCGGCTGGCGACGGCGTGCAGGATGCCGCGCCGGTCCAGTTCGGTCAGGGCGCGCAGGGCTTCGGGGCGCGGGGTGACGGTGTCGTTCTCCAGGATCACGCCGTCCCACATGGTGTCGTCCAGGTCCCACACCAGGCACTTCACCGGTGAGGTCATCAGGGTCTCTCCGTTCCCGGTGTCGGGGTCGCGGCGTGCGCGGTGCGGCGTACCAGCCAGCTGCTCCAGGCGGCCACGGGGCTGCTGTTCATCACGAGGGCGTGGGCGCCGCGGGCGAGGGCGGGCGCGGCGTCGGCCATGTTGAGCAGGACGTCCACGGGGCCCAGGTGCCCGTAGCGGGCGAGGTTGCGCCCACAGACCGGGTCGATGGGGACGTCGAGGGCCTCCTGCCAGAAGCCGAAGGCGCCGCCGGACAGGTTCTGCATCAGGTGGGTCGTGATGTCGTCGCCGGTCAGGCCGTTGCGGCGGAGCAGGTCTTCGTTGAGGGCAAGGAACTCCTTGCGGCTGCGCACTGCGAGACGGAAGGTGTAGTCCGGCTCGTTGGCGCACCGCTCCGTCCAGTCGCGTTCCGGCACGTCGCGGTAGTCGATGCGGAACAGGTCGGCGAAGGCCCCGTCCGTACGCAAGGACTGGTCGACCAGTTCGAAGGGGCCCGGCGCTTCAGAGGTGGTCAGGAGCACGGCGGCGGCGCCGTCTCCGACGATGGTCATCGGCGGGCGGTAGCGGGTGGGCGCGGCGGCCTTGGAGGTGGCGACGACCAGGACGCGGCGGAAGCCGGGCATGCCGCGCAGGAGCGCGGTGCCGAGGCTGAACGCCGCCGACACCGAGACGCACCCCAGGTCGCCGACGCCGGAGACCAGCGCCCGGTGGGCGCCGATGGCGTGCTGGACGCGGGTCGCCTCCGAGGCCATCAAGTACTGCGGTGCGCGGCCCTGGACGAGCAGCAGTGCGTCCAACTCGGCGGCCTCGGTGTCGGTCGTGCGCAGAGTCGCCTCGGCGGCCCGTATCGCGAGGTCGGACTCGGTGAGGCCGTCGGCGGCGCGCACCTCGTCGATGCCGAGGGCGCGGGCGTGCCCGCGCTGGGCGGCAGGGAGCCCGTCCGTCAGGCGGTCGAGGGACTTGACGGTGTCGGGGAACCAGGTGCCGACGTGGCCGACGGACACCGGCGGGGTGGCGGTCACCGCTGCCCGTCCCTGACATGCGGGGCGTACTGCGAGATGACCCGATCGCCGATCGCGAGCTCCGCGACCTCGTCCGCGCCCTCGATGATCTGCATGATCTTGGCATCCCGGAAGAAGCGTCCGGCCCGGCCGTTGGTGGTGCAGCCCGCCGCGCCGAGGAGCTGGACGGTGTCGCGGCTGACCGCGGCGGCGGCGGTGGCGGCCGCGTATTTGGCCATGATGGTCGCGGTGATGGCCTGTCGGTCCTTCGACTCCCGCAGGGCGGCGGCCCGTTCGCACAGGGAGCGGGCTCCTTCGGCGCGTACGTGGGCACGGCCGAGGGCGGCGCGTACGGTGGCATGCCCGGACAGCGGGGTGTCGCCCTGCCTGCGCCGGGCGACGTGTCCGGCGGCCTCGGCCAGACAGCCCTCGGCCATGCCGACACACCCCCAGGCGACCGTGTGGCGCCCGTGGTCGAGGGCGGTGCCGACGGTGTGGGTGAGCCCGAATCCGGGCGGGCCGATGACATGGTCCGCCGGGACGCGGACGTCGTCGAAGCCGATGTGGGCGAGGCGGGCGCCGCGCAGTCCGAGCGCGTCCGTCACCGGTTCCCGGCGCACCCCGGGGGCATCGGCCGGTACGAGGACCGTGGTCAGCCCGCCCGGCGCGCGGCCGAGGACCAGCAGGACGTCGGCGTCCTGGCCGAAGGTGACCCACACCTTGTGGCCGCTGACCCGGACCTCACCGTCGCGGGGTTCGATGCGGGTGGCGACGGCCGCGAGTTCGGTCCCCGCGCCGGGTTCGGTGGCGGCGAAGCCCGCGAGCACGTCTCCCGAGGCGAGGCGTGGCAGCCAGCTCTGCCGCTGTGCGGCGGTACCCCATCGGTGCACGGCCGCGTTGACCATGCCGCTGACGGTGAGCAGGGCGCGTAACGAGGAGCAGACCGCGCCGAGTTGAGCGGTCGCCTGCCCCACTGCACGGGCGCCGGCACCGCCACCTCCGTACGCGACGGGAACGTCCAGACCGAGAAGCCCGGCCTTCGCGGCTTCGCCGATGACGTCCCGGGGCAGGCCAGTTCCGGCATCCCACGCGGACGCCTCGGCTGTCGCTCTCGCGAGCAGTGTCGAGAGGTCGGGCGAGAGGTCGGGTCCGCTGTCGATCACCGTCACTTCGACACCGCTTCGGTGACGGGCGACGGCTGCTCCCCACGCTTGCGCCGTACGTACTCGGCGATGCGGCGAATGGTGCGGAAGTTGTCGAGATCGAGGTCCTCGACTTCGACGGAAACGCCATAGGCCTGTTCGACGTGGACCACGATTTCCAGCGCCCTCAGCGAGTTGATGAGGCCGCGGTCGAAGAAGTCGTCGCCTGGTTCGATGGTGGAGCCAGTGAGCGACTCGAGGTGATCTCGCAACTCATCAATGAGATCATCGTGCACAGCGTCATGCAAAGAATGTGCCTGCTTGGTCATGCCGCGTTCAATTCCTTTCGCGACGGTCACCGCAACGGCCTCGACGGCGCGAAGTCCCGGTGGCCGCTACCGCATCCCGCCGTATCCATGCTGTTCACGGTGGGATGCACGGGCGTTCGGTCAAACTGCGTGCAGGATTCACGTGCAACGCGGCGAGTCTGACACAGGGCTCGTTCATGCGTCCAGAGATCCAATGGATCTCCTTGTGTGATTCAGGTGAAAGGGAAGGTGTGCAGCTCAAAGGCGTGACGGAACATGAACCTCCCCTTTCACTTGACAGAAATGTGCAGAGATTTGCCAGGGTCGGGACTGTGAAAGGAATGCGAAGCGGCTAGGCCGACGTCGGCTTCAGACGGGCGGGTAGACGCTCATAGCCGCGAAGTATGCGGGTGCCGCGGCGACGGGCTCCTGCCGTGAGGTCGAGCCGGGGAAAGCGCTCGTACAGAGTGCGCAGCCCGACCTCCCCTTCCATGCGGGCGAGGGCCGCGCCGAGGCAGTAGTGGCGGCCGGTGGAGAAGGACAGATGGTCCTTGGCGTTGGTCCTGGTGATGTCGAAGCGGTGCGGCTCGGCGAACACCGAGGCGTCGCGGTTCGCTCCGGCGAGCAGCAGGGCGACGGTAGTTCCTTGGGGGATGGCGCGTCCGGCGACGGTGGTGTCGCGGGCGGCGGTCCGTCCCGTGCGGAACAGCGGCGGGTCGAACCGCAGCATCTCGTCCACGGCGTTCGGCCACAGAGTGGGGTCGTCGCCGAGCGCGGCACGCTGGTCGGGATGACGGTGCAGCAGCCCGATGCCGTTGCCGAGCAGATTCACCGTGGTCTCGAAGCCCGCGCCGAGCACCAGCCCCGCGGTGGACCGGAGTTCGATGTCCGTCAGGCCGCTGCCGTCGTCGTCACGGGCGGCGACCAGCTGACTGAGGAGGTTGTCACCGGGCTCGCGGCGGACCCGCTCAATGTGGTGGGCCAGCCAGCGGTCGAAGCCGATCAGTGAGCGTTCGACAGCACGGAACCGGCGCCGGGGCAGCCCGTAGTCGAGGCTGGGAGCGAGGGACGTGCCGAAGGCCCGCAGCCGCTGCCGCTCGGAGTTCGGGACACCGAGGATCTCGGCGATCACGGTGACGGGCAGCAGGCTGCAGTACGAGGCGACCAGGTCCACTGGTGCTGCACCGGGCTCGCCGCGCTGGAGGTCGCCCAGCAGCCCATCGGCGATCTTCTCGGTGCGGGTGCGTAGTTGCTGCACGGCCTGAGCGGAGAAGACGCGGGTCACGAGCTTGCGGTAGCGGGTGTGTTCGGGTGGCTCGGTGACCAGCAGGGACGGCGGTCTCAGCGGTCCCATCGGCGCGTTCGCGGCGGACCAGGCGGCGAGGCGCGCGAGCGGGCTCGTTCGGTCGCGGATGATTCTCGTGCGGAAGTCGTTGCTGCTGAGCACTTGCCTGACGACGGCGTGGGAGGCCGTGACGTAGCCGTACCGGCCCTGAGGCACGGGGCCTTGGTCGCGGATGCGGTCCATCAGGTGGTGGAGCCGCCTGTCGCCCGCACCCGTGGGGTCGGGGGTGCTGGACTGGGCCACGAATTGACTGTGGAGCTCGTCTCTTCGTGCCGCTCCGGCGATGGCGATACGGGGCAGGGCGTGCCCGAGAGTCCAGCGAACCTGCTGGGCGAGCCACTGCGATCCCTGTGCGGTTGTGCTCATGCGGTCTTCGTCTCCGATCCTTGCGTGGATGAGTGCGTTCTGCGTGCGCCCCTCGCGGGTGGTTGCCATGTGTGGACCGGTCGTCGGTACGTCGTCGGCGCATCATGGGTACGTTGCCGAGGCCTGTTGGTCCGCCGTCGGCGCGTCGCCGCGCGTGAGTCCTCACGGTCCGCTCGACGAGCGCGAGTGACTTCGGCCTTCGGAGCAGCATGCCCCGTACGGTGTTCGAAAATCCACGCTTCTTCGATCACTGGCCCGTCGACATGCCCCCGACCGCACGGGAGTTGGAGGGCCCGTTTCGAGGGCGCCGCTCGCGCCGGGGCCCGGATACTGACGCAAATCCCCCGCCCCGTCCCCCATGCCCGCGGCCGACAATGGCGGCAGTCGGACACGGGGACGCTGACTGGGGGGTCCGATGAGGTACACGTGCTGCCCTGACGGAACGTGGGAGCGGGCCGCAGCTCGGCCGGCGCCCGCCCTCAGGCCCGGTGTCCTTGGCTACCGCGGATTCCGGTTCGACCTGAGGCGGCCCCGGCGGCGGCTCGAACTGCCGGACTTCATGACGACGTTGGTGATCCTGTTCGGGCAGAAGCTGAAGGTGTACGACCCCGTGGGCGCGCGTCAGGCCGCCAAGTCCACGTACACGTCCGTGTTCGCCGGGATGCAGTCGCGCGCCCGGCTCGGCGAACACGACGGCCGGCTGAGCGGGGTGGAGATCGTGATCGCCCCCTGGGCGGCGTACACGCTCTTCCGTACGCCCATGAACGCGCTGGCCAACCAACTGGTGGAGCCCGCCGACCTGCTGGGCCCCCGGTTCCAGTGCCTCGACGAACGCCTGGAGGCCTGCCCCGACTGGGCCACGCGGTTCGCGCTGCTGGACTCCACGCTCACCCAGTGGCACCTCGACGGGCCGCGCGGCTCGGCGCGCGTGCTGTGGGCGTGGCAGCGGCTCAACAACACCGCCGGGAGGATCCCTGTCCATGCCCTGGCCCGCGAATGCGGCTGGAGCGAACGGCACCTGGAGCGGCGCTTCGAGCAGCAGCTCGGCCTGCTGCCCAAGACCGCCGGGCGGGTCCTGCGCCTGCGCGGCGCCGTCGGGCTGTTGGCGCAGGGGCACAACGGCGCCTCGGCCGCCTCCCTGTCCGGCTACTCCGACCAGGGCCATCTGAGCCGGGAGTTCAAGAACATGACGGGCTGGACCCTCTCCCGCTTCGCCCGCACGCGTGCCCTGGAGCATTCCGGTCCCGCCGAGGTGGACCGCGGCGAACGGCGGCCCACGAGCCTGGTCCTGCCCGAGGACTGACACCGGCGGGCACGTCGGCGTGAGTCGTCGCGCCGGGCCGGGAGCGGCGTGTGCGATTGCCGGACAACCACTGCGGGATATCGGATTTGAGCCATCCCGCAGCGAGGTCGGATTTCTTCAATACGCTCCCGGACCCCTTTGCGAGGCTGCCTCGCACGGCCGGTACGGACAGACGGAAACAGTCGGACAGGCGGCACGGGACGCCGCCGGGAACGGACCGGCACAGGACCAACGGGGGAACACTCATGCCCATGCCACGCGCCGAGGGCGTGCGGGCCGTGCTGGAGGCCGACGGCTACGCCGTCGTGGACCGCCTGGCCGGACAGCGGCAGGCCATCGAACTCATGCAGGACATCGGCCGGTTCGTACCGCAGTACACCGGCACGGTGGAACACGAGGTCGTCTACCGCCCCGGCAACGACGACCGCGCCTACTCCCAGAGCCGCAACACCATCCGCGCCCACACCGAGGCCCCGGGCTGGGACCCGAGCCCGCGCCATCTCGCCCTGTACTGCCACCGGCAGGCGCGCTGCGGCGGCGGCCACACCGACCTGCTCGACCTCAAGGTCCTGGAGAAACTGCTCAGCCCCGCCGAGCACACCCTGCTGACCGGCCCCCCGCTCGCCTTCCCCGGACCGGGAGGCGGCGCGCGCACCGGCGCGCCCGTGACCGTGCCGATGCTGTACGAGGAGGACGACGGCCGGCCGGTGCTCAGGTTCAGCTACAACCTGCTGACCGCCGCCGACTACGACGCGGCCCTGGACGCGGCACCGGCGCCCGAGCACCTGCCGCTCGGGCAGGCGGGCGCGGACCTCGCCCGGCATGTGGGCGAGCTGTTCGACCAATACCGCACGCTGATCCTGATCCCCGACGGCCACCTGCTCGTCTGGGACAACCAGCGGATGCTGCACGCCCGTTCGGAGTACCGCGACGAGGGCCGCCACCTGACGCGCTACTGGATCGCCGCGTGAACGGCTCCGGGACCCGCACGGTGACCGGCCGCAGGCTCGCGGCCCTGGTGCGCGAGCGGTGCGCGGACCCCGGCCTCGCCCGCGACGTCGAAGTGGTCAGCCAGGTGCTGCCGTTCAAGGTCAGCGGCCATGTCATCGACCACCTGGTGGACTGGAAGAGCGCCCCCGACGACCCGCTGTACCGGCTGCTCTTCCCACACCGCGACATGATCGACCCGGCGCACTTCCGGGCCGTGGAGCGCGCGCTGGGGGACCCGGTCGCGCTGCGCGGCGCCGTCGCCGCCGTACGCGACGCCCTCAATCCGCACCCCGGCGAACAGCTCACCCGCAACATCCCGCGCCACGACGACGGCGACCAGGTCGAGGGAGTGCAGCACAAGTACGCCCAGACCGCCCTTGTCTTCCCCCGGCACGGCCAGACCTGCCACGCCTACTGCTCGTACTGCTTCCGTTGGGCGCAGTTCGTCGGCGATCCGGGCCTGCGCATCGCCGACGACGGGCCGCGGCGCGTCACCGACTATCTGCGGCGCCACCCCGAGGTCAGCGACGTCCTGTTCACCGGCGGCGACCCGCTGGTGATGCGCACCGAACTCCTGCAACCGTACGTCGAGGCCCTGCTGCGGCCGGGACTCGAACACATCACGACGGTACGGATCGGCACCAAGGCGCTCTCCTTCCATCCCGCGCGCCTGGTCACCGACCCCGACGCCGGGCCGCTACTGCGGTTGCTGGAGCGCCTTGCGCGGGCGGGGCGGCACGTCGCCGTCATGGTGCACGTCTCGCACCCGCGGGAGCTGGAGCCGGACCTGACCCGGCTCGCCGTCTCCGCGCTGCGCTCGACGGGCGCCGAACTGCGTTCGCAGGCGCCGGTCGTACGGCACGTCAACGACGACCCGGCCGTGTGGGCGGACTCCTGGCGCGCCCAGATCGCCCTCGGCATCCACCCCTACTACCTGTTCATGGAGCGGGACACGGGTGCGCGCCGCTACTTCGGGCTGCCGATCCAGCGTGCGTACGAGATCCACCGCAGCGCGACGACGCGTCTCTCGGGTCTGGGGCGCACCGCGCGCGGCCCGGTGATGTCCACGACCGAGGGCAAGGTGACGGTGGACGGGCCGACCCGGCTGCCCGGCGGCGAGTGGGCGTTCGCACTGCGCTTCCTCCAGGCCCGGGACGCGGATCTGGTCGGGCGGCCGTTCCACGCCCGGTGGGACCCGCAGGCGCAGTGGTGGTCCGAACTGGCGCCGTTCGCCGACCACGACCGGCCGTTCCTCGCGGGGGCCGCCCCGGGCGTGCCCGTACGGCAAGGGGGCCCGCGCTGAAGACCGACCTCGGGCCGAGCACGGCCCCGGCCACGGGTGTCGCGCTCGCGGTGGTGTCCGCCTGCACCTTCGGCACCGTCGGTCCTGCCACCAAGGTCCTGGACTCGGCGGGCCTCTCGGCGATGGAGATCGCCCAGGCCCGGCTGACGATCGCGGCGGTGCTGCTCCTGGCGTTCGTCGCGCTCACCCGGCCCCGCGCGCTGGTCGCGGCGGCCCGGGAGGCCTACGGCGTCATCGCGGTGCTCGGGATCTTCTCCTTCGCCACCCTGCAGACGCTGTGCGGGGTGGCTGTCGCCCGCATTCCCGTCGGCGTCTTCGTGGTGCTGCAGTTCCTGTCCCCAGTCATCGTCGTTGCGTGGCTGCGCTGCGTGCGGCGCGTCCCGCAGCCCCGGCAGGTCTGGACGGGCACCGCCGTGGTGCTCGTGGGGCTGCTGCTCGTGGGTGAGGTGTGGTCGCGGCTGCGCCTCGACGTGATCGGGGTGCTCGCCGCCCTGGGCACCGCGGCCGCGCTGTCGGTGCGCTTCCTGGTCGCCGGGCGGGCACTGGCCCGCCACGATCCGGTGACCGTGGCCGCCCTCGGTATCGCGATCGGCGCGCTCGCGCTGAACGTCGTCTCTCCCGTCACCGCGTTCCCCTACGGCACCCTCGGGGACACGGTCCGCTACGAGACGGTGTCCGCCCCCGTCTGGGCGGTCGTGCTGTGGGCCGCGTTCGTGGCGACGTTGGTGGCGTATCTCAGCGGTATCGCGGCGCAGCAGTTCCTGGCGCCGTCGGCGGCGAGCCTGTTCGCGACGCTGGAGGTGGTGGCCGGGGCGGGGGCCGCGTACCTCTTCCTGCGCGAGACGCTGACGCCCGTGCAGTGCGTGGGCGTCGCCACCGTCCTGACCGGTGTGGGGCTCGCCCAGCGGTCCATGCGTACGTCTCCTCGCCCGCGGGCGTCCGGGGCACGGCCTGTGGACGTCCCGCACGGCAAGCCGAGCCGCACGGCGGGGGAACCCCAACGGAGCCCGAGAGGAACCTGAACGATGGACGAACGGTTCGTCAGCAACTTCGAGGAAGACGCCTTCGGCTCCGAGGTGTTCGGTGCCGTCGACAACCCGGTCATCCACCGCCTGGCCGCCAACTGGAGGCGCAGGGCCACCGTCAAGCGCGACGACTCCGCCCTGCTCGACCTGTTCGACCCCGCACTGCCGGACTACCCCGAGGAGATCGTCCCCTTCGCCGACCACCCGGTCTATTGCCAACTGCTGCCGCAGCAGCGCGAGTCCATCCTCACCTGGGCGATGATCGCCCTGAACCGGAACACCGAGTACTCCGAGACCCATGTCGTCAACCCGGCCTTCGGGCTGATCCTGCGCGGTGAGTTCCCCGGGCTGTGGGGGGAGGCGCTGGAGGTCTCACTGATGCAGGCCATGGTGGACGAGCAGTACCACATCCTCATGCACCGGATGGCCAGCGACGTGACCCGCGCACGGCGCGGCGCGCAGTACCGAGAAAAGGAACTCCCGCTGCCCTACGTCCCTGTGACGCACCGTCAACTCACTGACCGGGCCTCGGAGCGCTGGCAGCGCAGCCTGCTCACGCTCGCGTTCTCCACCACCACCGAACTGTCCATCGGCGCCTATCTCGAACTGGTCGCGGGCGCCGAAGGGGTGCAGCCGATGAACGTGGCGCTGTCGCGGCTGCACCGCCACGACGAGGTGTGCCACGGCTCGATCAGCGGTGAACTGCTCAAGGTGCTCTACCCCCAACTCACCGACGAACAGCAGCGGTTCCTGCTCGACGCGCTGTGCCAGGCGCTGGGGGCCTACTCCGCGAACGACTACCGCGCATGGGAGGCGATCATGCGCCTGGTCGGGGTCGAGGGCGGAGCGGAGATGCTCCAGGACTGCCGGTCGGCGGGGCGCACGGCACTGTTGCGGGACTACAGCGGGTTGCATCAGGTGCTTGCCGAGCTCGATGTCCTGGACCGGATCGACTTCGACTGGTCCAGCGTGAAGGTGTCGGGCGAGCTGCCGTACGTCCTGTAGTCGGCCTGTAATCCGCCCGTCCAGTCCGCGGGTCCTGTCGCACGTCCTGCCGTGCGTCCATGGAGGAGGGGGAGCCCTGTGCCAATGCCGAAGCCAGCGCCGAAGTCAGTGTCGAATTCGGGGCCCAGGACGGAGGGCCCGGGCGCGCGCACGTACCGCGTCGACGCGGACACGGCGCGCGGGATCGCGGTATGCGCCCTTGGCGAGCGCGGAGTGGACGACGAGGCGTGCGCGATCGTTGCCGACGCGCTCGTGGAGACGTCGATGCGCGGGATCGACACGCACGGGCTGCGGCTGCTGCCCGGCTATCTGGACGACCTCGCGCGCGGGATCGCCAACGCCGCGCCGCGGATCGAGGTGGTCAGGGAGAGCGGTCCGACGGCTCTGCTCGACGCCGACGCGGCGCTGGGGGTGGTCGCCGGCGCGGTGGGAGCCCGGGAGGCGGTGCGGCGGGCCGCGGAGTTCGGGGTCGGGGTCGTCGTGGTGCGCAACTCCAACCACTTCGCGGCCGCTTCGATCCACAGCCGTGCCATGTCCCGGGCCGGGATGGCCGGCTGGGCGATGACGTCCGCTTCCTCGCGCGTGGCGCCGTACAACGGCCGTGATCCGCTGTTCGGCACGAATCCGCTCAGTGTCGCGGCGGGCACGGGCGACCACGAGTTCGTCCTCGACATGGCCACCAGCCAGGTGTGCCTGGGCCAGGTCCGGGAGCGGGGGCGCCGCGGCCTGCCGCTCGAAGCGGGCTGGGCGGCGGACGGTCAGGGCCGCGGCGTCCTGGACGCCGCCGAGGTCGCGGCGCTGTCGCCGGTCGGCCCCGGGTACAAGGGGCAGGGCCTGGGGATGGCCGTGACACTGCTGACCGCCGCGCTCGCCGACGCGCCGCTCGACTGGGAGCTCGACCACATGGAACGCGCGCGAACCGGCGGCCGCCGGGTGGCGCACTTCCTCCTCTGCCTGGACCCCGCCTTCTTCGGCGGCCGCGGCGCCTTCGACGGGCGGCTGCACGACCTCGTCGAGACGACCCGGGCGGCCCCGGCGGCGGAGGCGTCCGCCGTGCTGTGCCCCGGCGACCCGGAGTGCCGCAGCGCACGCGAGGCCGCCCGGCTCGGCATCCGGCTGGACACCGACACGGCACGGGCGCTGTACGCGCTCGCCCGCCGCCATGGCATCGACGCCCCCACCCTGCGGCCCACCACGAGGAGCACCCCATGACCGTGCTGACCCCGGCCGAGTACATCTGGATGGACGGCCGCCTCGTCGCCTGGCAGGACGCCCAAGTGCACGTCCTGACCCAGTCCCTGCACTACGGCTGGGCGGTGTACGAGGGAATCCGCGCGCACGAGACGGCGGACGGCACCCTCGCCGTGTTCCGGCTGCGCGACCACCTCGCGCGGCTCACCCGCTCCGCCCGCGTCTACCGCATGGACATCCCCTACACCGAGGACGAGTTGGCCGCCGCGACGACCGACCTGATCGCCGCGGGCGGACACGGCCCCCGCTACGTCCGCCCCCTGGTCTACCTCGGCTACGGCAGCATGGGCGTGGCCCTCGACCTGTCCGCCGTGCGCGTGGCCCTCGCGTCCTGGGAGTGGGAGGAGCAGGCTGCCCGCAACTGGCGCCTGATGACGAGCAGTTGGCGCCGCACCCACCAGGACACGATCCCGCCCCTGGCGAAGGCCACGGGCGCCTATCTCAACTCCTCGCTCGCCAAGCTGGCCGCCGTACGGGCGGGCTACGACGACGCGCTCCTGCTGACGGACGCCGGTCACCTCTCCGAGAGCTCCGCCGCGAACGTCTTCCTCGTACGATCCGGCGTGCTGCACACGCCTCCGGTGCACGAGGGCATCCTGCCCGGCATCACGCGCGCCACGGTGCTCGAACTCGCCCGCGCGGCGGGCATCCCCGTCCAGGAGCGCCCCCTGTCCCACGCCGAGGCGTACACCTGCGACGAGCTGTTCCTCACGGGCACCGCGATCGGCATCGTCCCCGTCGAGTCCCTGGACGACCGCCCCACCGCACTGCCCGCGCCCGGACCGGTCACCACCGCGTTGCGCGAGGCGTACCGGGACGCGGTGGCCGGGAAGAACACGCCGTCGGCGGACTGGCTTACTTCGGTACGAGTTCCGCGGGCCGAGGGCTAGGGCCTGTCCGATGGGTCGCGTGACCGGCCTGGATCCTGATCGTTCCGGTCGAGGTGGGGCGCGGTGACTTGACGGACAAGGAATGGGCCCGGCTGCGGCCTCACCTGCCGAAGAACGTGGGACGCGGAGGGCGCTGGAAGAACCACCGTCAGGTGATCAACGGGATCCTGTTCCGTCAACGGACCGGTATCCCATGGCGGGATCTACCGGCACGGTTCGGAAAGTGGCAGACGGCATACAACAGGCATCGCCGCTGGTCAGCAGACGGAAAATGGGACAGAGTCCTGCGAGCGGTCTAGGGCCTGTCTGACACTTCCCGTCGGATCAGCGAGCGTCCGCCGAGCCGGCAGTCCGGAGGCGCTCCGACCGTCCGGCGGGTATTGCCAGGCAGGACCTACGAACGGCGGGCCAGCAGGTGGGCGTCGAGGAAGCCCCGTTCGGAGGCCGGATCGTGGAGCAGTCGGGCGAAGGGAACGAGCCCGGCATCGGCCAGCAGTTCGGCGAGGCGGTCCGCCGGCCAGCTGTAGGCAGGCGCCACCTTGTGGTCGAACCGGACCGGCTCCGGTCCGTCGGTCCCGAAGAAGGAGACCAGGAGCAGGCCACCCGGCGCCAGGACGCGTACCTGCTCGGCGAGCAGCTCCGGCAGTTCCCCCGGAGGGGTGTGGATCATCGAGTAGTGGGCCAGTACGCCGCCGAGCACGCCGTCCTCGATCGGCAGGGACTCCATCCGCGCCTCCTGGAAGCGCAGCGCCGGATGGGCCCGCTGGGCGTGGTCGACCATGCCGGGGGAGAGGTCGAGTCCGAAGGCGTCCAGGCCCAGTTCGTGCAGCATGGCCGTCAGATGTCCGGGCCCGCACCCGACGTCAGCTGCCCGCAGGTTGCCCGTCGCGCGCACCAGTTCGGCGAAGGTGCCGATCATGGCTCGGGCAAACGGTTGTGTCTCCAGCCGGTCTGCGAACAGCGATGCGTACAGCTCGACGACTCCGTCGTAGGCCGCCCTGGTCTCGTCCTGATGATTCGCCACAGGCAGGACTCTATAGCCGGTCTGATAATTGACCTTGTGGCAGGTCGAGGTGAGGTGACGGACGTGGCGTGGGAGCGGATTGAGCCCCTGTTGCCCCAGGCGGACGGGCGTGGCCGTCCATGGCGTGATCATCGGCAGATGGTTAATGGTGTGCTGTGGCGGCTGCGGACCGGGGCTCCTTGGCGCGACCTGCCCGAGCGGTACGGGCCGTGGCAGACCGTCTACGAGCGGTTCGCCCGCTGGGAGGCGGACGGCACCTGGGCAAGGCTGTTGGAGCAGGTCCAGGTCCGTGACGACGCGGTGGGCCGGGTCGAGTGGACCGTCGCCGTCGACTCCACGATCAACCGGGCCCATCAGCACGCTGTCGGCGCACGCAAAAGGGGGCCGCAGGCAGGGACGAACTGGAAGATCCGGGCCATTCGCAGACACGTCAGGCCCTCGGCCGCTCCCGCGGCGGACTGACCACCAAGGTCCACCTCGCCGTCGATGGCCGGGGCCTGCCATTGTCGATCGTGCTCACGCCCGGCAATGCCAACGACGCCACCGCGTTCGCCCAGACCCTCGACGAGATCCGCATCCCACGCATCGCCACGGGCCGCCCGCGCACGACGCCGACGCGGGTGCTGGGCGACAAGGCCTATTCCAGCCGAGCGATCCGCCACCTGCTGCGGCGCCGGGGCATCGCTGCCACGATTCCCGAACGCCGCGACCAGGTTGCCAACCGCCGCCGACGCGGCAACCTCGGCGGCCGCCCACCCGCCTTCGACAAGGAGATCTACCGCGACCGCAACGCGGTCGAACGATGCTTCGCCCGTCTCAAGCAGTTCCGTGCGATCGCCACCAGGTTCGACAAGCTCGCCACCCGTTACCGTGCCGGAGTCGTCCTGGCCTCGCTGATCCTCTGGCTTCGCGAACCAACCAGGTGATCATTTGTCAGACAGGTCCTAGCGCTGCGCGCCCGTTTGAGCGGGCAAATGCGCTGGTAGCGGGGCGGTGCGGATGCTCGACGTGGGTGCTGAGCCGTGATGTGGGCGTGGCAGGATACGTCTGTTTCGGACCCGGAGGGCGGTCACTTGCGGCAATCCCAGCCGCAGCCGCACGAACGTGAGCAGCGCCAAGCGTCTGCTCCCCTCTACCCGGGATCATCCAGCCGACGCGCGCCTGTAATACGCACGTACATCCGCTGTGCCACGGAACGGCTCGAGGCGCCGTTCGAAGTCCTTGATGTACTCAATCACCCGGATCGACCTCATCCCTGCCGTCTGTCCGGCTGCCTCGGCAGCCAGCTGGCAGGCTTGGTCGAGTTCACCGAGGCCGAGGCGGGCAGTGGCAAGGACGACCTTGCAGAGCAGGCTGCTGCGAGCGTAAGCGGGGGCGCGCAGTTGCAGGGACCGTTCGGCGTGCCCGGCGGCAGCCCGGAACTGCAGGAGGTCGCGGTGGCAGTGAGCGAAGTCGTCCAAGAGCTGCGCCTCGTCGAAGAAGCGTGCCCAGCGGGGGATCTCATCGCCGGGCCGGGCGGTCGCAAACGCCCGGTCGGCGTGCGTGAGGGAAGCGGTGCAGGCTCGAACCTCGCCCAGCAACGCGTGCCCGCGCGCCTCCGCTGCGTAAAGCAGCGTTTGGACGATGGGCGGGACGTTGGTACCGACCCCCTGCTGCGCCACGCGCGCGAGCTGTACCGCTTCCCGCCCGTGCCCGAGGTAGACGGCCTGTTGGCTCATGGTGACGAGGACGTAGGCACCGTATGCCCGGTCCCCGGCCGCCTGTGCGAGGCGCAAGGCCTGCACGAAGTAGCGCTGGGCGATTCCGTGCGCGGCGATGTCGTAGGACGTCCAGCCCGCGAGCCTGGTGAGGTCGGAGGCCGCCGCAAAGAGGCGGCGACCTGTCTCCTCGTCATACGTGCCACGCAGCAATGGCTCCAGCTGGTGCGCGAGGTAAGTGATCAGTGCCTGCCGCGCGTGGCCGCCGCCATAAGCCTCGTCCAGCGTGCGAAAGAGGTCGCTCACCGAGCGCAAGGCAGAGATGTCGCCCGGAAGGACTTGAGTTGGCCCCTTTCCGCCATACCAAGCTCGCGGCTGCGTGTGGGGATCTTGCGCGACTCGTTCATCGGCCCGCCCGATAATCCAGTCGCGGGCAGGCACCACTAGTCCCGACGGGGTGAAGGCCACTTTGCGGAGCTCGACGAGATCGCCGGAGTCTCTTCGCCACAGACAACTGACGATGTCGACGGCCTCCTGTTGGGTGGTCGCGTACTCCAAGCCCGCATACACCGTGATCGGATCAAGGCCGAGATCTGTCGCTGACACTCTGCGTCCGAGTCGGCGGGCGAAGACCTCGGCGATCAGGGCCGGGGTGCTGCCGCGTGGTTGCTGACCACGCAGCCATCGGGTGACCGACGTCTCGTCGTACCTCAGATCAAGGCCGTGCTCCTGGCCGAGTTGGTCGATCCGGCGGGCCAGTCCGGCATGAGTGAATTCGGCCTCCGTGATGAAGGCAGCCAGGCGCCGGTTGAGCGCGGTGGCGGACGTCGGGGCTGGTGCCTCCGTTGTTGCAGAGGACTGGTGGGGCCGGGATGCCTTGGCGACGGCGGGGCTCGCGTACTCAGGTGCACTCAGCTGTTCCGTAACGGGAGGAGGATCGGCCTGCTGTGAGTGCACTTCCTCCTGCGCGGCGGCGACTTCAGTATTCACGGCTGCAACATCGCCCAACTCGCCGATGGCGAGTTGGGCCAAGTCTCGGGCGGCGGCCTCGGAGCTTCTGGTGCTTTCGCTGTCCCGGGGGGCCCGGGGGTTCCCCGCTGCACTGGCGTCCGGGAGCAGGGCCCCCGCCCGCTCGGCGGCCGCCGCCATCAGTTCCTTGGCGTCGTCGACGCGCTGCCGGGACCCGGAGCCGCTGGCGGCCTCGTACTCCGCTGCTGCGAGGGCGAGCGTCGCTGAGATCGCCTGCGGGTGTTCGGGACCCATCAGGGCCGACGCCTTTTGGGCCGCGATGGCAAGGACGTCCGTGGCCCGTTCCAGACGCTCGCAGTCGCCGGCCGCGCGTGCCGATGAGGATTCAGCGGAGGCCAGTGTGACGAGCGCGGAAAGGGATGTGGGGTGGTCGCTGCCGCGTTTGCGCACCAAGTCCCGGACGGAGGCGTCAAGTTCAGCCAGAAGGGTGTCAGCCCTGGTGTCCTCGCCCATCGCGCGGGCTGCGGCCGTGCTGACGGCCAGCGCGAGCAGTTGTACGTCGTGGTGGGACTCGGGGGCGGTTCCCGCGGTGAGGATGTCGAGTGCCTGGCGAGCTTGATCCGCCGCCGCCGGGATGTCGCCGAGCCGCAGGGCGACAGCGGCGGTATTGGCCAGGGTGTGCGCCCTGAGCGCCGTGGTCTCGGCGCCGGTGTCCGATGACGGTACGTCGTCCAGCAGGTGGGCCGCCGCGGTGAGTTGTCCACGGCATGCCAGAACGACGGCCAGTTGGTTGCGGCACGCGGCGTCGTGATCGACCCGCACAGAGTCCTGGAGGATCCCTGCGGCCAGGTCGTCGAGGAGGGACTGGACGGCGTCGTGGTGGCCGAGCGCATCCAGGAACGAGATGAGGATCGTGAGGTCGCGCGCCGCCGTGGCCGGACGGAGGGCGGAGGCGGAGTGGCGCAGCTGGGACAGATCGTCGAAGAGGCGGGCCTGGGCTTCGAGGTCGCCGCTGAGGGCGGCTCGCGCATGGGACAGCGCGCGGCGCCAGAGCCGCTGCGGGCGGTGCCGCCCTCGCGCGAGCCGGAGTTCACCCGTCACGGGGCACCGCCCTCGCCGAGCTCGGCCTGGATCTTCCGCTTTGCCACCATGAAGGTGAGCTCCGAGATCTGGGCCGGGTCCATGACGCCCTGCGCGGACCACTCCTGGATGGTTTCGAAGAGTTCGTCGGCCTTGGCGGCCATGGAGTTGACCAAGGGGTTGACCGTAGTGCCTCGGGCAGCCTGGGGCGATACGGCGCTCGCGACGGCGGACTCCGCGTCGAGGGGCGGCCGCAGCACGTCGACGAGGTGGGCGACGTCCAGGTAGTTGAAGCGACGCATCGCCTCCGCGATGGTGGCCGCGAAGAGGACGTTGGCCGCGCGGTCGGCCACGGTCCGGTCCGGTGCCTGCTCCAGGAGGATGCCGACGACCACCGCGTCCTGCTTGCTCCCGTTGTGCTCGGGGGCGGGGCCGTCGCAGGACGTCGTGTCCTCGACCGGGCCGCCGGAGTAGCCCGAGTAGTCACCCAGGAGCTGGTCCGCCGACAGCTGCAGCGCCTCGATGATGCCGCCGCCCTCGCACAGGTACGCGGCTGCCCTGGTGTCGATGCGTCCGCTGAGCTCCACGTCGTTGGCCGCGGGGCGGTACGGGCCCCGCCAGCGGCCGCCGATCCTGGCGGGCCCCGAGTTCGGGATCTGAGGGGCCGCACGCTGTGGCGACGTGATGCTGACGAGTGCCAGGTCCGCCTCCGCGTCAAGCCTGCTGACGTGGGCCGCGAGGCGGCGGCCGTCGGCGAGGACGACATCGACCCGCTCATCGATCTGCGCGAGACCGCGCAGACAGTGCAGTGCTGTGAGCACGAGCCAGTTGGTCAGCAGGAAGCCGCCGCCGAGCCGCTGTTCGGCCCGGTGCAGATCCACCCAGTACGGTCCGCAGGTCACGGGCGTCCTACGTCCGCTCCACGGTCAGGGTGACCTCGAAGGACGCCTCGGCGGAGGCTTTGGAGAGGATGACTCCGGCTTCGGCGGCGAGGGTGAGACCGAAGGTGACCTCCATGCTGGAGATCTGCCAGCCCTGGCGCGCGGGCACCTGGGCCAGTGACCCCTGCGCGATGGCCGACGCTTGCACAATGGCTTCCTCGAGCTCGGCGGCGCGGCCATTGAGCGGCGACGTCGTCCGCGTCCTGGTGGCAATCTGCCTGCTCCCGCCCGCGTCGAGGGCGACGGTCTCCACTCGGACGTGGCTCATAGCTCTTCCCGCTTCCCTCGTGGAGCCGGCGCGCCAACCGCACGCCGCCGCCCGCCGCACGACAAGTCTCGCCCGCACAGCAGGTGTTGGTGGCACACTGCCTGGCCCTGAAAGCGTATCGACGGGTGGGCGTGCGCGCGATGAATTCGGCGATGCCGCGGGCATGCCGGTGGTGTTTGCCGGAGGCGGCATACGCCTCTCACTCGTGAACGCGCCCCGGGCAGGACTCGAACCTGCGGCCAAGTCCTTAGAAGAGACTGCTCTTGTTTTGAGTGATCAACGCTGTGACCTGAGGCGGAGTGCTGGGCTCGGTAGTCGCTCTGATCAACGTCACCGCGTATTCACCGGAGGGCGTCATTCCGGGCTGCAACTGAGCCCACCTGGGCGGCCCCGCGGAACGGAGTCGACGCTCAGGCGAGCCGGTACGCCCGGGCGTCGACGCCAACACGAGCAATGGCCCCGAGCGCTTCGAGGCGCTTCAACTGGTAGTGCACGGCCGACTTGCTCTTCAGCCCCACCCTGGCCCCGATCTCTTCGAGGGTGGGGCACTCTCCCGTTTCGGCTATCGCATCTCTGACGCAGCGAAGGATCTGGACCTGGCGCTCAGTGAGACTCACTGCCCGGTCCCACCCGAGCGAGCACGCTGCCGCAGCTCGGCCCGCTTGGCAGGGCTCAGCGGATGCCGCGCCAGAGCCATGGAGAGCTTCAGCAATCGGCGGCGCAGCGCAGTGTGACCCGGCTGCTGGGCAAGCTGCGCGTAGGTCGCGCTCCACTCCCGCTGCATGCGTACTAGGTCGTCGGGAATCGAAGGTTCCATGCATTCGACTAGATCACATGTTCGATTTGTTAGACAAGGGGAGCACCAGGGCACCGGACACCTGTGTGTGACTGAGCGTTTCAGTTGGCCCCTGAGCGTTGTACCTGGCCCGGCTGAGCGTGACGGTGGGTCCGGCCCGTTTTCTCGTTACTCCACAGCGCAGCCGATGAGTTTGTGGCTCCCGGCCGGTCCAAGCTCGTGACACCCCAGGAAAGGACACCGCCATGTCGGAGCTTCTCGTCGACTTCATCACCTCCCTCGACGGCCACGCCTCGGGAGAGGGATGGCCCGGATTCTGGGGCCTGGAGGGCCCGGAGTACCTCGCCTGGCTCGGCGAGCAGCCCGAGGTCACCTACCTGATGGGAGCGAACACCTACCGTCTGATGTCGGGCTTTGCCGCGGGCGAGGTCCCAATGGGCCAAGACGAGTTCAGGCCCGAAGAAGAGGCGTCCGTGGACGAGCTCACGCAAGCGTCCAAGGTGGTGTTCTCCTCCTCACTCGAGGAGCCACTGACGTGGGCTAACTCCACGCTCGTCCGCGACGACGCCGTCGAGGCGGTCCGCGCCATGAAGTCGAGCGGCTCGGGGCTCCTCAGCACGATCGGCAGCCTCAGCCTGTGCCGGTCCCTGCTGCGAGCCGGGCTCGTCGACCGCTTCCGGGTCGTAATGTTCCCGGTGATCACCGGGGCCACGGGCGAAGAACGCATCTACGACGGCTATCCGGACGTTGCCCTCGAGATGACCGAGCACCGCACCTTCGACGGCCGCATCCAACTGGTCGAGTACAAGCCCCGCGTGCTCGAGCACCCGCCGCTCGGCGTCCCTGCGTGACGACGGCCCGTCCGCCGGTCTGGACGCCCGCCAGGCCGGCGCCGGCGGACGCGGAGCAAGACCCTGGCAGGGGGCGAACGGCCAACGCCAGGACGCCCGGCCCACCTGGTCCCGAGCCGTCACAGGTCGGCCCACGTACACCCTCCCAGGCCACAGTCTTCGCAAAGACCCACCTTCCGGATACGGGTGCGCCGCTGGACGCTTTCCCCGGGCAGAGCCTCGCGACCTGAGCGCTCTACATGGCCGATGGGGCCAACTGAAGCACTCAGTCACAGGTGTTCGGTGCCACTGTCCTGTGCCAGCGAAAGTCGAGCCACTGTGGTGCTGGCGGCTTCGGCCGCCCGTAGGCTCGGTTTGCTCTTGGGGCACGGTCGATTCTGCGCTTTGCTGAAGGTCGGCATAGGGGACGGGATGGCAGACGACACAGATGTCTTGCTTGAGCTGTGGAGGGGCCAGCGTGACGAGGCTCGCCAGATGGAGAATCAACGTGCGGCGCTCACCAGCGTCGTGATCGTGGTCGCTGCGGCCGGATTCGGTTTCCTGGCACAGCATGGGGGCCTGCGCACGTCCTCGCTCGGGGTGACGTTGCCGATGTTCGTCCTGGGAGCCTTCGGCGCTGTGGCTTGTGCCAAGTACGGAGAGCGTTGGGCTGTCCACTCCGGACTGGCTGACAGTTTGCGGCGTGAGGTCGGGCTTCGCCATCCAGGGCTGAACCTGTCTGACCTCATCGCAGACAACCGACACGAGCACTGGGCTGAGTTCCCGCGCATTTCGAGGGTGAAGATCTGGGTGCTCTGGGTCGGGATCCACCTGGGGATCTCATCTGGCGGGCTGGTCCTGAGCCTCTGGGCTCTGGTGTCCAACCGTTGAGCGGACGCCGCTCCGAAGGTCGGACTTCCCTACGTTGTTCTGCGGGACCACTCATTCCGCGCTCCGAAGCGGGAATCTTCGCCACCATCTGACGCCACCGAATTATGGTGGCTACTGTGGTTGCATGACTGTGATGACACTGCGCATCCCCGATGACCTTGATCCCTCGATCCGCGCGGAAGCCGAAGCGGCCGGCCTCTCGCTCAACGCCTACATCGTGCGCGCTGCTCGCCGACAGGCGGTACTCGACGGCGCGCAGCGGCTTGCCGCGCTCGGCCTCAGTGACGACCTGGCGGGCGAGAGCGACACCCTGTGAGGCGGGGCGAGATTTGGACGCTCGCCGATGGCCGAAGTGTTTTGGTCGTCTCGCTCGATGGCCTTGAGGAGGCGTTCGGGGCGGTCCTCGCGATCGTGCTGCATCCCTCGGGCCGGTATCCGGACACCGCCATGTCCGTGGTCATCGGGGACCCGCTGCCGTGCACTGCAGTCGCTGTGAATCTTCAGCAGCTTCGGGCGACCCGGTTCGACGGGGCCACGCACGTCGGGACAGTGGACTCTGAAGCGATGGCGCGCGTCGACGCGGCCTTGCGTGCCGTACTGGACCTTTAGTCGGCCGCTTTCGTCCGGCTGGGGTGACTCGATCAGGTCAGCAGCATGTGCGTTCCGGACGTTGTTCCACGCCTCCCGAGCAGGGCATTCGCGCGTTCGACAGTGTGGCAGATAGAGAACGCCAACTGACGCTGAACTGGGGGAACCTGTGATCGTCCGGCGATACGTAGACGCGGATGACGAGCTGGGCAAGCACCTCGCCCGCGTGCACAACATCTCTCTGGACCGGCCAGCGGAGAGCGATCTGAATGCGGGGCTCATTGCGCACATTGCTGCTGCCGCAGCCTGCGATGTCTCGTACAACCAAGCGGCGAACGGTCACCTCGTAGACCTCTTCGCAGCGCTTCCGTTGCCAGGCACACCGGAAGGGCGAGAGTTCTGGGACGCGCTGACGCTGGCTGGAGGTCAGGCCGTGTGGAACATCGTGCCTGGCAACGCGGGTGGTCCCTTCTTCGACTACCTGCTCAACGGGAATGAGGGTGGCATTGCCGGCCGAGTTCTCGGCTTCCTGGATGAACTCGACGACAAGCAGCGGGATGCGGTCGCCAAGGTGATCGGCGACGCTCTGGATCATCGCGTGTTCGTCGGTGGCGCTCGATACCTCGGGAAGCTGTGGTTGCAGGATGCCGAGACCACCGCCTGGCACGTCCTACTTGCCAGTGGCGTGTCGCAGGAAGGCGAGGAAGGTCGCCAACGATTTCTTGAAGCCTGGCGCAACGCATAGGTGCGTTCGGCAGCGCGAGTGGAGCCGCGGCCGGGTCAGGCTCGCTTCCAGGGCTCTCACGGCGTCCTCGGCATGGCGCAGGTGGAGGGTGCTGTTCGCGGCCTCCGTGTCACTGAAGCCCCGCCATCTTGAAGTCGCAGGTCATCGGGGTGGCATGGCGTCGTGCTGGGGTGCTCGTGCTGGTCGCGAGCGACAGTCTGTGTCCTTGATCGTCAGGCAGCGGCCAACGCCGGTCTGCTCGTTTCCAGTAGTTCTCCGATCCTCATGCCGCCGAGCGTACGGCGTCGCCTTCGGGCCTCCGTTTGACCTTCACATAAATGTGAGGGCCTGAGACTCGCAGGGCGGCCAGGACGCGGCCGCTGTGCATCTGCGACAAGGAGGACCTGCCATGGTCTCGATCGATGTTCCCGTCTTCTACCAGGAATGGGCCACTCGCAGCGGCGGTGTCATCGACGCTGCCGCCGGGGTAGGCCCCGACACTCTGGAGGACGCCCGGCTCGCCTACCGGACGTTCTTCCAGGACAGCTTTCCGGCACCGGACGGGGTCACCTTCGACTCCGTGGACGCGGACGGGGTGGCCGCCGAGTGCGCGACTCCCGCGGACGCCGTCCCCGGCCGGCACCTGGTCTATCTCCACGGTGGCGCCTACCTGGCGGGAGACCCGCAGGGCTACCGTGGCCTGGTCGGCGATCTCGCCCGACGCCTGCGCGCCCGCGTTCTGGTCCCGCACTACCGGCTCGCGCCCGAGGCGGTCTTCCCCGCCCCCATCGAGGACGCCGTCACCGCTTACCGCTGGCTGCTGGAAGAAGGCGCCGAACCGCACAACGTGGTGCTCGCCGGCGACTCCGCCGGTGGCGCGATGGCAGTCAGCGCCCTGGTCGCCGCCCGTGACCAGGGACTTCCGATGCCGGCCGCCTCGATCGCCATCTCCCCCTGGGCGAACCTCGAACACACCGGGGCCACGATGTTCACGCTGGACGGCGTGGACCCGTCCGTCAACCGTTCGGGGCTGAGCCGCGCCGCCGACATCGTCCTGGGCGGCGCCCCGCGGAACAACCCGCTGGCCTCGCCGGTCTTCGCCGACACCCGCGGACTGCCTCCGGTTCTGATCCAGACCGGCGCTCACGAGGTCATGCTCAGCGACGCGGTCAGGCTGGCCGCCAAGCTGGCCGAGGACTCCGTACCCCTGCGCCTGGATGTCGCGCCGGGGATGGGACACGTGTGGCATCTGCTCGCCGCTCACCTCCCTGCCGCGGACAAGGCGGTCGCCGACGCCGTCGCCTTCGCCGAGGAGCACCTTCCTGCCGCGGTCGCCGAGGAGATCGTCGAGGGCCTCGCCCGCCCTCAGCCATCCCGCCTCTCGATATAGAGAAGCCCCGCCATTTTGAAGTCGCAGGTCATCGGGGTGGCGTGATCTCCTGTCGGGATGCTCGTGCTGGTCGCGGGCGGCAGTCTTGGGCCAAGCCCATCTGTCAGCGGTTCACTTCGAGGTTGGTGAGCACGAGCAGGGCGCGCAGGAGATCGGTGGCGCGGGTGGGGTCGGTGCGGAGCTTGGTGAGGATGCGCCAGGTCTTCAAGTGTCCGAAGCCGTGCTCGACGGGGGCGCGTGCGGCGGCCAGGACGCGGTTGGCTTCCCTATCGCCGGGCGTGAGCTTGCGGGCGCGGGTGGCCTTGTAGCCCGTGACGATCACCGGGTGGTCCGGATTGTCGTCCAGACCGAGGAAGCCGAGGTCGGCCAAGGCGCCGAGCCCGGCGGTGTGCGCAGGTGGGTGAGGATGTGGTCGCGGCGGGCGGCGGTGATGTCGTGGGTGCGGCCGGGGCGGGCGGCGGATATCCAGACCAGGCGGCCCTTCCCGTCGGTCAGGGCGAGGAAGTGCAGGCCGTGTCGGCGGTGTTTTCCGGAGTAGTTGGGCCGGTTCGCTCTGCCGGTGCGGCGGACGGTGGGGATCAGGGTGCCGTCGATCAGGACGGCTTCGCCGCCCCGCTTGGCGATCCTCTTGCACGCGCGGTCCAGACGGGGTGCGTGGGCCGCGAGCAGGGATATCAGTTCGTCGCGCCAGCGGCGCACGGTGGTGTCGCCGACCTGGTTGCCGCCGGCCATGTCGGCGATGCGCTGGTCGCGGCGGAGCACGGCGAGCACGATGACGACGATCCGTCCGGGTGCCAGACGGCGCCAGCGGGAGCCGATCTTCTTCAGGTGGCGGCTCAGCAGATCGGTGCAGTATTCGTTGGTCTTCCGGGACACCGGCAGGCGGCACTGGTAGACAGGGAAGCCGGTGTCCCCGGCAGGCTCGTTGATCCTCTTCATGCACACGTCGAGCCAACGGCCGCCGGGGACACGCCGGTTACGGGTACGACGCCGTACCTACGGTGCGGTCTGGAAGCGTCCGTCAGGCAGTTTGCGCAGCCATCCCCGCCCGGCGAGCTTGCTCAGCTTGCCGCGCAGCGGCTCCAGCCGGCCCTTCACCTCGACCTCGAGGTCCAGCTCGACGCCGACGTCCTTCACCCGGACCGGACCACCGGCATCTCGCGCGATCTTCATCAGCCGCTGGTAGTCCGGCGGCAGGATGTCCTCGCCCGCGTCGGCCTTCCGGTGCGGGACCAACAGCACACCGCGCCCGCCCACTTGAGCCGTTTCCGCCTGCGTCGACGGCTTCTCCGCGTCGAGCTGGGCGTGCATTCGTTCCCACACGCGCATCGCCACCGCGAGTTCCTCCCGCTCGGCGCGGACCGCATCGAGCCGTTCGGCCAGGAGTTTCTCCTCCTCGTCGAGCTCCGCCCGGCGGGCTGCGACGCGTTCGGCGACCTCGTTGATCTCCGTCATCCCGCGAGCCTACGAATCCGTACGCCTCCGCGACCTGGAAACGACGACCTGGAAACGAGCAGACCGGCGTTGACCGCTGCCTGACGATCAAGGACACAGACTGCCGCTCGCGACCAGCACGAGCACCCCAGCACGACGCCATGCCACCCCGATGACCTGCGACTTCAAGATGGCGGGGCTTCATGGATCACAGGGGCGCCGCACCGGGCGCCGACGGGGAGGAGGACGAGCGATGTGCGGGTATCAAGTGAAGGCGACGGCCGCGGAGATGCGGGAGGCCGTGCACGCGTTGCTGGCCGTGCTGGAGCCTGAGCAGGTGCGCGAACTGCGTGCGGGCCCCGCCCGGTTGGACGCGCCCGAACTGCGGGAGTGGACGTATCTGCCGGGATCACGCCCCGGGCTGGCCACCGAGGGTCTCGGCGGCGAGCAGCGTGAGGCCGTCGACGCGCTGCTGGTCGCGGCGCACAGCGCACCGGGGGCGGAGCTGGCGCGCGGAGCGGTCGAGGTGGAGCGGCACCGCCGCGCCATGGTCGGCGCCACGGGCGCAGACCGCTACTGGGTGCGGCTCCTTGGCGACCCGGACGGCGATGGTCCTTGGGCCTTGCGGATGAACGGCCACCACCTCGCCGTACACGTATTGATCACGGCGGTGGGGATGCGGGTGACGCCGCACTTCGCGGATGAACGGCCACCACCTCGCCGTACACGTATTGATCACGGCGGTGGGGATGCGGGTGACGCCGCACTTCATCGGGGCGGAGCCGGCGCGCATCGCCGATGGCCCGCAGGCCGGCCGCCGGCTGCTGGGGCCGGAGGAGGACCTGGCCCGGGAGCTCGTCACGGACCTGGGCGCCGGCCGGCGCGCGAAGGCGGTGTTCGCCGCCGCGCCGCCGGAGGACATCCTGATCCGCGCCGACCCGTTCGCCGATCCGGCCCTGCTGCCGGCCGGCCTGCCGCACGAGGACATGACGCCTCGTCAGCGGCGGCTGCTTGAAGGGCTGGTACGCCGCTATCTCGACCGCGCGCCCGCGGCGTACGCGCAGGAATGCTGGTCCGATGCCGTGGCGCGGGGACTGGAGACGCTCTCCTTCGCCTGGGCCGGCGGCCTCGTTCCCGGGGACCGGCACTACTACTGTGTCCGGGCTCCGGACTTCCTCATCGAGTACGACAACACTCAGGACGATGGCAACCACGCCCACTCCGTCTGGCGGCACGTCCGCCACGACTGGGGCGCTGATTTGCTCCGCGCGCACTACACGGAACAGCACCACTAGCAGCGCCGCGCCGGGGGTGGGGCATGATACTCCGCTGGCTGATGGCCGAATCCGTCCCCTGTGAGGTAGTGGCCCCTGAACGGCATGTTTGCATGTGCCCATGATCGTTAATGCGCAGGAGACTGCCGAGCCGCGGACGTACGTGGACCACATCCTGGAGCACTGGCACAAGGACGAGGACGCCGAAGCGCTCGTCCAGGGTGCGCAGCGGCTGACCCGGGGGGAGGCTCGGCGGAGGCTGTTCAGTCTGGGGCACGCGCTGCGCCGCATCGGGCTCGTACCCGGCGACGGAGTGGGGTTGTTCCTGGCCAACCGTGTGGACTCCGTCCTGGTGCAGCTCGCGGTCCATCTCATCGGCTGCCGCGTCGTGTTCCTGCCGCCCGAGCCGGGGCCCGGCGAGCTCGCCGCGCTGGTCGAGCAGTCCAGGGCGCGCGCCGTGGTCACCGACCCGCTCTTCGCGGCGCGGGCCGCCGACGCCGCCGGCCGCAGCGTCCACGCACCGGTGCTGCTCAGCCTCGGGCCCTGCGCACAGGGGGGTACGGACCTGCTGGCCCTGGCGGCCGAGTGCCCCGAGGAGCGCCCCGACGACGTGCCCGCCCCGGGAGCCGACGAGGCCGTCACCGTCCTCTACACCGGCGGCACCCTGGGCCGCCCCAAGCTCGCCGCGCACAGCCACCGCCTCTACGACGCCTTTGTGGACCTGGCGCAGGACGACCCGGAACACTCCCGCACCGGGTTCTTCCCGACCATGACCCCGGGCGCGGACCGGGTGCTCGCCGCCACACTGCTCACTCACGCCAGCGGCCACCTCACGTCGATTCAGGCGCTGGTGACAGGTTCCGCCCTCGTCGTGCTGCCCGAGTTCGAGGCGGGCGCGGCACTGACGGTGCTGCGCGAGGAGCGGATCACCGCCACCATGTTCGTACCGCCCATGCTGTACGCGCTTCTCGACCACCCGGAGTGCGAGCCGGGCACCCTGCCCGCGCTGCGGCGGATCGTCGTCGGCGGCGCGGCCTCGTCGCCCAGCAGGCTGCAGCAGGCGGTCGAGGTCTTCGGGCCCGTGCTCAGCCAGGGCTACGGGCAGTCGGAGGCACTGGGCATCGCCGCGTTCGGCGCGGAGGACCTCGCCTCGCAGGCGGCCCGGCGGCCCGAACTCTGGGGCAGCTGCGGTCGCGCGATATCCGACACCGAGATCGAGATCCGTGGCGAGGACGGCGCGGCGGCACTGCCCGTCAGGCAGGTCGGCGAGGTGTGTGTCAGGGGCGAGACGGTGATGCTCGGCTACTACGAGGACCCGGAACGTACGGCGGCCGCGCTGCACGACGGCTGGCTGCGCACCGGGGACGTGGGCTACCTCGACGCCGAGGGGTACCTCTATCTCGTCGACCGGGTCAAGGACATCATCGTCACCGGCAGCACCAGCGACAACGTCTACTCGCGCGTCCTTGAGGACTTCCTGCTCACGCTGCCCGGTGTACGCAACGCAGCGGCCCTTGGCGTGCCGGACGAGGACTACGGGGAAGCCGTACAGATCTTCCTCGCCACGGCCGAGGACGCCCACATCGACCCGGACGCCGTCGGCGCGGCAGTGACGGCCGAGTTGGGAGACCTGTACACACCCCGGAGGACGATCCTGCTGGACCGGCTGCCGACGACCAAGGTCGGCAAGGTGGACAAGAAGGCGCTGCGCGCCGCGTGGACGGGGGCGGCCTTGGATGCGCCGTAGGTGCCGCTGCCGCCGAAGGCGTGCGGGTCGTCGGCTCATGGTGCACGCCCTCCAGTAGGGCTCCCCGTCTGGATGCTGCTCTCTGTGGACATCACGGCCTCCAGCCGTGCGGGGTTCCCTGGAACTCCCAAGCCGGCTGCGGGATATGGGTCTCAAGTCGTCAGGCGCAGCCCTCGGCGCTCCGTCCACTGCGGGCCCCGTCAATCATCGAAGGTGTCCAGCAGCGCCCGCACTTCGGCGGCGCGCGGATCCGCCAGCATCTCCAGCAGACGCAACGCCTCCTGGAGTGCCGAGCGTGCCCGCGCGCGATGCGTGGGGGCAGGCAGCTTGCCGAGTTCCGACTGATCCAGCGGCGGGAATTGCCGGCCCAGTTCCTCATGAGCTGAAATGCGGCGAAGGCCAAGGTACCGGCTCCCGCCCCGTTCGGCGAGGCAGAGCCGGAGTTTTCAGCAGGGCGCTGAAGTTGGGACGGCCGGACGGTCGGTGCTCAGCAGGCCGAGGCGCTGAAGTAGGTGGCTCGGCCCCGGGTGAGCACGGCCGCGAGGGAGCGGGCACCTCCGCCCTCTCCACCTCAACGGATCACTCTGCGCACCCAGGTTGACTGGGTTCATCCAGGAGGAGGTTGGTGTGGCGCCCGCAGCCAGCGCTACTGGCTGCGGGCGCCGTTCGTCGTGTGTCCCGGAGTTCAAGGCCTGCAGTGGAGATCCGAGGCCGGCGGCGGATCGGCTGTTTGAGCCACAGCACCACCACCGACGAGGTTGCCGCAGCGTGTTGTGCGCCCATCACCCACGAGACGAGGGACGGTCCGGTAGCTCAAGCGCGCATCCTCGGACCGGATTGCTCACTGCCTGCCGGGGGGTGCCCCTATCTTTTTGGCCAAGGGAAATGGGGCTGCGTTGAGTCGGAGAGCCGGGCAGCATGGCGGTGTGGCTGATCTGTTGTGGGACGACGTGAGCTGTTTCTTCGATCCGGATCTGATGGGGTCGCTGCCGGATGTGCGTGTCCCGGATGCTTCGGTGGAGGACTGGCAGTCGGTTCTCGATCTTGTCGTTGAGCGGGGCTGGAAGTGCCAGTACTCCGAAGGCGAGATGGTGCTTGCGGTGCCGCGGGCGGCGGACGTGCTGGCCCGCTCTGCGGATGCCGAGTGCCCGGGCCTGCGGGTGTGGCCGGCTGTCGATGTGCTGGCGATCTTCCGCTTCCATGCCGATGACGAGATCGACTTCGACGTCGATCTGCGGGAGTTGCAGGGGCAGGAGCGACTGGATGTGTTCTGTGGCTTCCTCGGTGAGACCGGGCGGCGCTTGGGCAAGCCGGTGCTGATGGATCCGGAGGGCAGTTACGGCCATCCGGTGCTCGGGTTCGATGTCGATGCTGATCAGGTAGTCCTCCTCGCGGAGCCGCGGGTCAGGTGACCGCGGCCGTCAGCCGGGATTCGTAGCAGGTGCCGTCGCGGAGCATCTTCAAGAACTCCTCGTATCGCTTCGCGGTGGGTGAGCACCCCGGCGGCTGAGACGGACTATTGAGGGCTGGCGGTGGCCGAGGCGGTCGGCCCCCCCCCGTAACTCCGTCGCGATCACCGAACTCGGCTCACCAGAGGCGAACAGTTCGGCGGCCATCATGCGGATCGTCTCGCGGAACTGCCGACTCCCGTCCGACAGCCCCCACCCTTGCGCGTACCTCATGACAACGGCGTACCGCGAGGATCAAGCCCTGTCGGCAACAGAATGCACGAGGTCATGCGGTGGTGGCGTCGCGAAGGCTCACGGCGAGGTCGTTGTTGATGGTGAAGAAGGGCTTGGCCCGCGTGGTTCCGCGTGCGGGGTGTTCGAGGGTGACGGCGGGAACGACATCGGTCTTCTTGCGGTCGGCGAGGTCTCCGCCGATACGGCCGAGAGGGACGGGCCGGGCCGTGGGGCGAGGCAGCAGTCGTAGGTCCCACAGGTCGTGCTCCGTGCTGCGGTGTCCCAGGAACTGGGGGTAGGGGAGGGCGAATTGGAAGGTGCGTCCGTCGGTGTCGTCCAGGGGGATGGCAATGTCGTGAGCCGCGTCGGTGCGTGAGGTCGCCGTGATGACTGCCTGTGGTCCGGGCATGTCGGGCGTGAGACTTCCGTGGAGCGTGGCGGTGACGCAGGCCGACTGCCCGCCGATGTGGACGTGTTGCACTTCGGCGTGGGCGGGGCGAAGCCAGGTGCGTATGGCCAGGAACCCGTCCGCGGTGGTGTAGGGAATCCAGGAGCGCACGCCCTCGGGGCCGGTGAAGGGCGGGAGGCCATGGAGCGGGGCCTGTTCGACGAGGCGGGCGGTCAGGCGGGTGCGCTGGTTGGTGCCGCGCGGAGCGAGATAGCAGTCCCAGCGTCCCTCCGGCATGCAGTGGGTGGCGCCGTCCAAGGTGACCTGGATGTCCAGTTCGGTGCCGGGTGCGGGCGTTGGTACGGGCAGGCGTATCTCGGTCTTGGCCGGGTCGCGGCGCAGGCGCAGGACGAGGTCAAGGGCGCCCGGTGGCAGCGTGGCCGCGTCGAAGGCCACGGTCATTCCGCCCTGAGGCGTGGCCCGGGCGTGAGTAGTGATCCGCGTTGCGGGATCCCCTGCCGGCGCTGGGGACGTGTCGGGCCTGGGCGGAGCGGTGTGCGGGGTGCTGGGGTGCAGGGTGCGGCGCAAGCGGGTGAGCAGGGAGGGGCGCGGGGTCAGGTCGTGGATGAGGGCTTCGTAGCGGTGGGCGATGGCGGCAGGGGCGTACGTTGCTGCCTTGGCGCGCGCCGCGGCTCCGAGCCGATGACGTAGATCGGTGTCCTCGATCAGTTGCTTGAGCGTCTGGGCGAAGGCGTCGGCGTCATCTGTGAGGGGGACGAGGAGCCCGTCCTGTCCGTGGTCGATGATCTCGCCGGGGCCGTGCGGGCAGTCGGTGGAGATGACTGGTACGCCGCAGTGCATGGCTTCGACGATGGTCATGCCGAAGGACTCCATGTCGGAGGAGACCGCGGCGATGGAGCCCTTGGCCCACTCGGTGTCGATGGGAGACACGGGCCCCATCAGGAAGGCCTGGTTGTAGAGTCCGAGGCTCTCGATCTGCGCGCGCAGGCGGGCCGTTTCAGGGCCGCGTCCATAGAGGCGCAGGGTCCAGTCGGGGTGTTCGGTGGCGAGCTTGGCGAAGGCGGCGATCAGCCGGTCGTAGCGCTTCACTGCCACGAGTCGCCCTGCGGCGACGATGGTCTTGGTGTCCAAGGACGAGGGGGTGACGTCCGGTGTGGGCACGCTGTTGGGTATGCACAGGATGGACGTTGCCGTTTCGGGCAGGGCTGCCCGGTACTGGGCCGCGTCCGCCTCGGAGACGGTGACGAACGCGTCGAGGTGCCCGATGGCCGCATTCTGGTGCCCGCGCAGACGCGCGGCGTGGGCGTCGAGGCTGAGGTGCTCCTGCCCGATGCGCAGATAGCGCGCCTGTCCGTCGCGCGCGAGATAGCCGTTGAGGTCGGGCCGGGTCCCGATGACCACCTGCGCATCTGTATGAGCGAGGTACTCGCCGATGCGCTGGTCCTGGAGCGCGGAGTAGGGAAGCCGCTTGGAGGCGGCTGCAGCCCCAGTGTCGGGGAACATCGTGCACGGCTGCCGAGTGAGCTCGTGATGTCCCTCGTACGTCGGGCTGTTCTCCCGCATGTCGATCAGTGAAGTCAGCCGCACGCGCGGGTCGACGGGCAGGGCGGGCTCGTCCTGGACCCGGTGCACACTGACGACCTCTACGTCGTGCCGGACGGCGAATGCCGCGGACAAGTTCAGGGTCGAGCGGATCGTGCCGCCGATGCCGTACGCGTTGTTGATCAGGAACGCGATCTTCACTGTGGGTCCTTCGCGGTGTACATGGCCGCCTCCGTGCGGTGGCCGAACCCTGTGGACGCCGCCGGTGAGTGGCGAGTCCGGCCGCACAGCGGCGACGGCGGGTTCACTTCTTGCTGTTGGCGCGGTGTGCTGGATTCTCTAGGTCGCGAGTACGAAGGCCAGGAAACACATGAGGATGACTGAGAAAAGGAGGGCGGCGAAGTATCGCTTGGGGTACTCGTACTTCTCTCTCTGTATGCCGTGACGATATTCGTCACCGTATGTGATAAGTAGCTTTCTGGTCGGGAACATGCCGATGGTGAGACCGGTCCACGCGAACGAGTACAGAACCAGCATCTGCCGAGCGTTCCAGTTCTGGACCTGGGCGCCGCCGACGGCGATCATGCCGAGGCAGCAGCCGACCGAAATGACGAGAAAAACCACTGTCAGCTTGCGCTCCTTCATCCATCTATCGATGGCGAAGCAGAAGGCGAAGGTGGCAAGGGCTGCCATGAGAAGCAGCCAGACGAGAGGGAGCCGGGCGAGCACGGGGGTCCTTTCAGCAGCAAGTGCAAGTGGAGGAATGACGGCGCATCAAGGATGGCGGCCCGTTCGCCGCCATCCTTGATGCCTATGACGATTATTCAGCCGAGGGATCCCAGCAGGCCGGTCACCGGCGAAATGAGATCGTGCCCGAACTCCGTGACCTTGGTGACGACTTTACCGCCGCCGAGAGCACCGATCCATTTGGACTGTCCGAAGGTGAGGACGCCCAGGGCCGCGCTTCCGATGGATTGCTTGAACTCGCCGCTCGACCAGCCGTAGCCGATTCCGGTGAACAGGACGTTGAGTCCGGCGAATCCGAGAGAGGCGTAGCCGAAACCGACGGCGGCACCTTCCACGAACGGTACGGCGGGCGGGAAGATCATGCCGACCGCCAGGCCGCCGATGCCGAGGGCGGCGGAGATGAACCCGGTGCCGATGCTGGCCCAGTTGGTGGCGTTCGCCAGCCATCTCGACCCTTCCTTCCACCAGGGAAGGCCGTCCTTGACCTTGTCGTTCTCGGGTGTGTCGGCCGGGTTCTTCCCGGCTTGCTTGGCCTTGCGCGCCGCTGCGGCCGCCTTCTTGGCCGCTGCCGCGATTTCGGCCCTCCGCTTGTCCCTGACGATCTGGTGGGCCTGGGTCGCGGCTGCCGCCGCCGTGTTCGCGTCCTTGCCCGCCTGGACGGCGGAGGCGCGGGCCGAAGTCGCCGATGCCTGGGCCGAGTTGGCGGAGGTCGTCGCGGAGCGGGCGGCGTCGACAGCGCGGTTGGCGGAATAGTTGGCCGAGCGTGCGGCTGTGCGTGCGGTGGCGGCTGCCTGCTTGGCCCTGTCGGCCGAGGCCTGTGCCTCCCGGGCCGACTTCTCGGCCGTGTCCGCGTTCGCGTCCGCCTGCCGCGCGTAGGTGTTGGCCTGCGCAGCCGACTTCTTTGCCTTGTCCGCCCACTTCAGTGCCTCGGTGGCGGCGTCGCGAGCCTTGGCCGCGGCCTCCTGCGCACGGGCGGCGACTTCCTGCGCCTTGTGCGCGATCTTCGCGGCGGCGGCGATCGCGCCCTGAATGGCGGCGATGTGGGTGGCGGAGTCGTGGTCGAGCTGCGCGGTTTTGTACTGGACCGAGGCAAGGAAGTTGCGGCGCATCCACGCCGGGCCTTCCATCGCCGCCTGGGCGTGGGCCTTGGTGTAGGGACCCGCCTTGGCGATGATCGCGGCAGTGGCGACCGCGTCGTCATCCCGCTGTGCCGTCTCGTACGCGTCGCTGAGGAAGTCGTACAGGGCCTCGGCGGTGCCCGCGTCGAGCGCTTCGTTGGCGGCCTTCTTCACCGCCTTGCCGGGGTCGCCGGCCAGGACGCGGCTGACCGCGACGCGGTTGTCCATCGCGGCGGCCTCGACGATGCCGGTGCCGAGGAAAGCGGTGGCGGCGTCCGGGGCGGCGCTCTCCAGAGCCTTGGTCACGGCTTCGCCGACATCCGGTGTGGAGACCTGGGCCAGATAGAGGAGGGTCTCCCGGTCGTCCTGCCCCTGGGCGAGCTGCCGGTCGGTGTCGATCCAGGCGTGGATGTCGGCGTCCGCGCCGGACAGGGCGAACCGCGCGGCCTCACGTGACCAGGTGCCCCGTGAGTTCATCAACGCGATGGCCGCCTTGCGGCCGAGGGTGCCGGCAAGGCTTGTGTCACCGGCTTTCAGGGCCGCCTCGGCCTTGGCGACGAGGTCCTTGGTGGCCTTGTCGGACTGCTGTGCCTGGGTGCGCTTGTCGGCGAGTTCGCTCCGCTCCTGTTGCTCTATCTGCGCGAGCAGCCGAGCCTCTTCCATGGCCTGCTTCATGTCCTCGTCGAGGCGCTGCCATTCGGCCTCCCGCGCCTCCTTCTCCACCTTGACCGCCGCGGTGACGGCCGCGGTGGCGTTGTTCGCGGCCTTGGTCGCCTCATCGGCGAACTCGCGGGACTTCTTGGCGTACTCGACCGCCTTCCCTGCGTACTTGGCAGCCCACTCGGCGGCGTCGGCGGACTTTTCCGCGTGGCCGGCGGCGGAGTTGGCGGCGTCGCGCGCGGCTCGGGCCGCCTTCGCCGCGGTGTTGGCCAGTGCCTGGGCGTTTCCGGCGGCGTTGGTGGCGATGGCGGCGTTGTTGCTGGCGATGTTCGCCTGCCGTCTGGCCTCGGCTGCCTCGGCCCGGGCCTTGCCCGCTGCCGAGGCCGCCGCGGCGGCGCTGTTGGCGGCGGAGGCGGCGTTGCGGGCGGCGGAGGCGGAGGCGGAACCGGCGGAGGCTGCCTGCGCGGAGGCGGAGGCGGCGAAGTCGGCGGCCTTCGCGGCGGTGCGGGCCCGGGCTGCGGCGTTGCGCGCGGCGATCGCCGCGTTCTTCGCGGCTCCCGCCTGTCCGGCGTTCTTGGAGGCGGCGATGGCCGCGTTGTAGGCGCGGGCGGCGGCGTTCCCGGCGGTGGCGGCGGCCTGGCTCGCGGCCGTCGCCGCGTAGGCGGCGCGGCGGGAGGCGGCGACTGCGGCGTGGGAGGCGCGGATGGCGGTGCGGGCGGCGTCCGCCGCACCCTTCGCGGCGCCGGCCGCTTTCCGCGCGGCCTTGCCGGACTTGACCACGTCCTCCTTTGCCGCCTCCGCCTCGGCGGCCGCCTTCTGTGCAGCCTCCTTCGCCTTCTCGGCCGCCTTCACGGCGCGGGCGGAGGCCTCCTCGGCGAGCTTGGTCTGTGCGTCGGCTTTCTTGCCCTCTCGTTCGACGACCGCGACGAGTTCCTCGATCGTCGCGGACTCCTGGTCACGGGCCCGGGCGATGTGCTGGCCGCTGTCGAGGAACCATTCGATGTCCTGGGCGGTGCCGGAGAGGGCGCGGGATGCGTACTTCTTCACCTCCGGTCCCGCGTCCGTGAGCATCTTCGACACCTGCACCCGCATGTCCTCCACCTGCGCGGAGTACTGACCGTCAGTCAGGAAGGCTTCCAGGGCCTGCTGGGTGTCTGCATCGAGGGCGGCGCCTGCCTCGCGGCGTACGGCCTTGTCACCGGTGGCCATCACGGTCGTGGTGGCGACCCGGAGGTCTTCCATGATGGCGGGCTTGTAGCCGCCCTTGAGGAAGGCGGCGATGGTCGCGTCGTCGCCGTCGATCGCTTGGACGGCCTCGCGGCGCGTGCCCTTTCCGGCGCCGACCAGGGAGGTGATGACGGCGACCCGGTTGTCCTCCACCGTTGCCCTGGGCAGCTCCTGGCCGAGGAAGGTCCGGACGTCGGCGTCGGAGCCGAGGAGGGCGAACTCGGCGGCGGCGCGGGTGGCCTTGCCGCCCGTCAGCCATGCCTTGACGGTCTTGGCCCGGTCGGTGTCGGGCAGGGCGAACGGGTCTCCGTCGGCGTCGTCGCCGTCCGCGGGGGCTGCCGCAGCCGCTATCGGGTTGAGGACGAGGCTTGAAGTGGCAGCGGCGGCGGTGGTGACCGCTACGGCCGTGAGGAAGCGCCGTCTGCTCCAAGAGGTGGTGTCCAAGGTGGTCCTATCTGATGGCGCCTGGCGGCGGCACGCTGACGAAGCAAGCCGCCAGACATGGTCGTGTCGTTCTCATCGCGCACATGTCCCGTGCTGTCGTACGGGAGTTCTTCGGGGACACGGCGGGACACAAGTCGTGACCATATACACGTAAGCACCAGATGGGCCACACGTGCACATGAAGTAAAGACGTGACAAGAGATACAAAACCTCTATGAGCCGGTTTGGTTGATTTTGGTATGACTCGCTGAATGGCCTGGGGGCGCGACCCCATGTTTGGATCTTGGAAATCTGTGCCGCGCCGCACCGCACTCGGCGGGCCTGTCCAGGACAGGCCGGCGCGGCTCAACTCGCCATTCAGCAAGGAACCTTGTATGAAGCTCGCACGGCGGATCGTCGTCACGGGTGCGGCGGCAGCGGCCTGCGCGACCGCGCTCAGTGCCCTCGCCGCCCCTGACCAGGCACCCCGGGTGCCGACGGTGACGGTCGCGGACAGCCAGCCCGATTACGCGATCGAGGACTTCGCCTATCCAGGCGCGGACAAGATCAAGGAAGAGAAGGGGATCAGCCTCAAGCGCGGCGACGGCCACATCGTCCTCGCCGAGTGCGGCAGTTCGCCGGACCTGATGGAGGTGTGGTCGCGGAAGCTCGGCAAGACCTGCTTCCGCGTCACCGGCGACTCGGGCTACCTCACGCTGGAGGTCCCGGCCGTGTTCGCGGTCAAGGGGAGCGCCGACCACGCCGCCGACATCACGCTCACCGCACCGGACAGCAAGAAGCAGGAAGTCGAGGTCGGCAAGAACGAGTGGACGCCGGTCGGCGAGTCCACCGACCCGCAGTCCCGCGAGCACACCTTGGTCGAAATCAGCATCGGGCAGGGCAAGCCCGCACCGAAGCTGTCCGGCGATCCTGCCCGTCCCTGGCTGGCCCGCATCACCGTGAAGAAGCCGGGATACGAGGGAGGACGAAGCTGCACCGGTACCCTCATCGACCGGACTTGGGTGCTGACCGCGGCGAGCTGCTTCGCCGAAAATCCAGCCAAGCCGATGCGGGCCGCGGCCGCGCCGAAGCTCGACGCGACGGCCGCCTTCGCCGGGCGGGCCCCGGTGGAGATCAACTACCTGATACCCCGCGGCGACAGGGACGTGATGCTCGCCCGGCTGGCCACTCCCGTCACCGGCGTCACCCCCGCCACGCTCTCCGGGAGCCCCTCCGCTGACGAGGCGTCACTGGTCGCCGCGGGATACGGCCGCACCGCCACCGAATGGGTGCCCACCAGCCCCCATCACAGCGACGTGACCGGCGCCACCGCGACGGCCACCACCCTGGAGCTGGCGGGCGGCCGGATCTGCAAGGGTGATGCCGGAGGCCCGGTGCTCGATGGCAAGGGACGCGTAACGGCCGTACAGAGCCGTGCCGATCAGGCCGACTGCCTGGGCCAGTCCGGCCAGGCCAACGGGGTCGCCGCCCGCACCGACAACATCGGCTCGTGGCTCGACGGCAGCACCTTCAGCGGCAAGGCACGGTTCGGCCTGGACGAGGACGCCGGGTCGCGACGGTCGTCGGGGGGTGTGGCCGAGGAGTTCACCGCGCGGGTGGCCGGTGGCGCCGAGCTGGGCGTCGCGGGCAAGGACGGTACGGCGTTGAAGCTGAACGGGTCGTCCGCGTACGCGGCGACGTCGGGGCCGGTGGTGGATACGACGAAGTCGTTCTCGGTGTCGGCGTGGGTCAAGCTCGACAACAAGGACCGTAATTACACGTTGTTGTCGCAGGCGGGCAACCGCGCCAGCGGCTTCCAGCTGTACTACTCCAAGTACTACGACAAGTGGCTGTTCAACCGTCACTCCAAGGACACCGACGACACCGGCATCATTCGCGTGATGAGCAAAAGCGCTGCGCAGTCGGATGTGTGGACTCACCTGACGGGTTCGTACGACGCCGAGAAGAAGTCCTTGTCGCTGTTCGTGAACGGCCAGTTGCAGCAGTCAGTGGCGTTCACCACGCCATGGCGCGCCGGTGGCGGTCTCCAGCTCGGCCGACTCCTTTACCAGGGTGTTTGGCAGGAGAACACGCGCGGTCTCATCGACGACGTGCGGACCGTGCAGTCGGCGGTGACAGCATCCGATGCTGCGGCGATGAGTGACGGTCGGCTTCCGGCGCGCGTGCAGGAGCTGGCCTCGTTCTCGTTGGATGAGTCCTCGGGCAGTGCGCGGGTGAGTGGTGGCAAGGGCGCGGGCCCGGTCGCGACACTCGCCGGCGGTGGGGCGCAACTGGGTGTCGAGGGAAAGATCGACACCGCGTTGAAGCTGAACGGGTCGACCGCGTACGCGGCGACGTCGGGGCCGGTGGTGGATACGACGAAGTCGTTCTCGGTGTCGGCGTGGGTCAAGCTCGACAACAAGGACCGTAACTACACCTTCCTGTCGCAGGCGGGCAACCGCGCCAGTGGCTTTCAGCTGTACTACTCCAAGTACTACGACAAGTGGGTGTTCAACCGGCATGTGAAGGACACCGATGACACCACGATTGCCCGGTCGATGAGTTCGAGTGCCGCGCAGACCGGTACCTGGACCCAGCTGACCGGCGTGTACGACGCCTCGGCCAAGAAGGTCCAGCTCTTCGTCAACGGCAAACCGCAGGCAGCAGCCGCCTTCACCACCCCGTGGCGGGCCGGCAGCGCCTTGCAGATCGGCCGGCTCTTCTACAAGGGCACCTGGCAGGAGCACTTCGTCGGAACCATCGACAACGTCCGCGTCTGGGACCGGCCCGTCGATGCCGCCGAGATCCTCAACGACGGAATCCGCGTCAAGAAATAGCGGCCAGTAGGCCGTATTCGTAACGGGGGTTGGCCCGACAGCGTTCCTGTCGGGCCAACCCCCCGTTCTTTGCGGGCGCGTGAGCCCTGCGCTCGCCGCGCCTGATCGCTCGACTAGCGAGGTCTCGTAATGAAATTGCAGATCAGATCGACGCTGCCGTTTTCGCTGCTGATATCAGTACTGACGGCAATGGTGTGGACGACGGTATCGGGCGGCCCTGTTGCGGCATTGCCTGATGCGCGGGCCGTGACTGCCGTGAACAGTTCCTTGACGGAGAAGGCCCATTTCGCGCTGGATGAGGGTGCTGGAGCGCGGCGGTTGTCGGGGGGTGTGGCCGAGGAGTTCGCCGCGCGGTTGGCGGGTGGCGCTGAGCTGGGCGTCGCGGGCAAGGACGGTACGGCGTTGAAGCTGAATGGGTCGTCTGCGTATGCGGCGACGTCGGGGCCGGTGGTGGATACGACGAAGTCGTTTTCGGTGTCGGCGTGGGTCAAGCTTGATGACAAGGATCGTAATTACACGTTGTTGTCGCAGGCGGGCAACCGTGCCAGTGGCTTTCAGCTGTACTACTCCAAGTACTACGACAAGTGGCTGTTCAACCGTCATTCCAAGGATACCGATGACACGGGCATCATTCGCGTGATGAGTAAGAGTGCCGCGCAGTCGGATGTGTGGACTCATCTGGCGGGTTCGTACGACGCCGAGAAGAAGTCTTTGTCGTTGTTCGTGAACGGCCAGTTGCAGCAGTCGGTGGCGTTCACCACGCCATGGCGCGCCGGTGGCGGTCTGCAACTCGGCCGACTGCGCTACAAGAGCGGATGGCACGAGAATGCACGTGGTCTTATCGACGATGTGCGGACCGTGCAGTCGGCGGTGACAGCATCCGATGCTGCGGCGATGAGTGGCGGTCGGCTTCCGGCGCGCGTGCAGGAGCTGGCTTCGTTCTCGTTGGATGAGTCTTCGGGCAGTGCGCGGGTGAGTGGTGGCAAGGGTGCAGGGCCGGTCGCGACTCTCGCCGGCAGCGGGGCGCAACTGGGCGTGGAGGGTAGGCAAGGTACGGCGTTGAAGCTGAACGGGTCGTCTGCGTATGCGGCGACGTCGGGGCCGGTGGTGGATACGACGCAGTCGTTCTCGGTGTCGGCGTGGGTCAAGCTCGACAATAAGGACCGTAACTACACCTTCCTGTCGCAGGCGGGCAACCGTGCCAGTGGCTTTCAGCTGTACTACTCCAAGTATTACGACAAGTGGGTGTTCAACCGGCATGTGAAGGACACCGATGACACCCCGATTGCCAGGTCGATGAGTTCGAGTGCGGCGCAGGCCGGTACCTGGACCCAGCTGACCGGTGTGTACGACGCGTCGGCCAAGAAGATCCAGCTCTTCGTCAACGGTAAGCCCGAGAAGGCCACCGACTTCGCTTCCCCGTGGCGGGCAAAGAGCGCGTTGCAGATCGGCCGGCTCTTCTACAAGGGCACCTGGCAGGAGCACTTCGCCGGAACCATCGACAACATCCGGCTCTCGGAGCAGAGTTCGGCCGGCAGCTGCATTCCCCCGTACACCGTTGGACATCGCGGCGCACCGGACGTCGCCCCGGAGAACACGATCGTCTCGCTGGAAGCGGCGGCTGACGGCGGCGCCGAGTGGGTCGAGACCGATGTGCAGTTCACCAAGGACGGGCGGCCGGTCATCATGCACGACGCGACCGTGGACAGGATGACCGACGGCACGGGCCGCATCGATCGTCTCACCGCCGACGAGATCGCGAAGTTGACAGTGGACGGCGGCGGTCGAGTTCCCACCCTGGAACAGGTGCTGACCTCGCTCAGGACCAGGCCCACCCGGCTCCTTCTGGAGATCAAGGGGCCACAGACGTCTGCGGCCGTACGTCAAGTCCTCAGACTCGTCTCCGATGCCGGGATGGCTGAACGCACGATGATCCAGTCCTTCGACGAGGACGTGGTGCGGGACGCGGTTGCCTTCACCCCCGAGATCAGGGTCGCGCTGTTGCGGTCCAAACTCGACCCGGACCCCGTGGCCACGGCCCGCGAGTTCTCCCTCAGCGCGTACTCGGTCAACTTCAAGGGGCTCTCGGCTCGCCCCGCGGTGGTGGACCAGCTCAAGGCCGCCGGTGTCGAGGTGTTCGTCTGGACGGTCGACCGCGACAACGACTGGCGGACCGCCACGTCCTGGGGCGTCGACGGCGTGATCACCAACCGCCCATGGCCGTTCCTGGACTGGCGGGACAGTCACTGCGCGGAGACGGCTTCCCCACGGTGACGAAGGTTCCTCCCGGCTGCGGGAAACGGCCCCCCCGAAAACTCCTGACGCCAGCGGAAGGGGAGGGGGCCGTACGCCTCCGGGATCGATGCGGCCATGGTGATCCTGCGCGACGCAGTTGCGGCGACTGCTCCGGTTCACGGTGGGGTCGTTCGAGGGGTGGCGCAGGGCATGGCGTAACGGTGGCGAGCCAAAGCTCTTTGAATGAAGGCCTGTTGGGCGGAGTGGTGACTCATACGCTACGCCGCGTGAATGACAACTCCCCGGAGCCATTAGGCTCTTCGGAACCGCCGCCGGGCACGGGCACTGCGGACAACCCGCCCCCTGATCCGCCCCTTGATCCGCCCCCGGATCCGCCTCCCGACCGCCGACGGGTCCCGCGCTGGCTGGTGCGTGCCGCGACGTACGTGAGGCGGCACCTGGCGGACAACACGAAGCTCCTTGCGCTGACTTTCCTGGCCAATCTGATCGTCATCTTCGGCACCGGCACCGTCTGGTACGCCGAGGGCGGCGACATCACCCTGGTCGGCGGGGTCGTCGGAGCGCTCCTGCTCCTGGGCGGCGCCATGCTGCCGCTCATCAGGGGCCGTGGCCAGGACGGCGTGGAGAAGCCGCTGTGGCCGCCGCTGATGCTGCTGGTGGTGCCGGTGGCGGTGCTCGCCGTCGCGCTGCCCGCCTGGATCGTGACGGAAGTGCGGGCCGCGCGCCCAGTGGACCTGACACATGAGTTCGAACTCGAGCCCTCGGGCCCGTTCGAGCAGGGCATGACGGTGACCGCGTCCGCGCACACCGACCGCCCCAAGCCCCGTCTCTTCATCACGTTCGCCGCGTCCGAGTACGACCCGGCCACCCCTGTCTGTGTCCCCTCCAGCAGGCTCAGCGTGACGCTTCGTTCCGGCGCGAAGCGCGACAGCGCACAGTCCGTGCGCCCCGGCCAGGAGCTCACTTTCGACCTTGGCCGCAACCACAAGGACATCAGCCTCGCCGTCCGGATGACGGCGGAACCCAACTGCGCGCTCGACCTGACCGTCGATTCGGCACGCGTGGACGACTGACGACTGAGGAAAACTATGGCGCAGACACACACGACCCGTGCCGGGCTAGCGCTGGCGGCTGCCGTGGCCCTCGTCGCGGCGTCGGGCTGCAGCGGCGACGACAAGGACGACGCGAAGACCATCCTCCCCAAGACCGTCCACATCGCCACCGCGTTCGACCAGCCCGGCTTCAACCTGTTCGCCCACCACCACAATCGCGGCTTCGACATGGACATCGCCTTCTACCTGGGCGAGGAACTGCACTTCACCCCGAAATTCCAGGACGTGACGCACGCGGAGCGCGAGCGTGAACTCCAGGAAGAGTCTGCCGACATGGTCATCTCCACGTACTCGATCACGCCGGAGCGGAAGAAGAAGATCGACTTCGTCGGCCCGTATCTCATGACCTCGCAGGGCTTCCTCGTGCGCAAGGACTACGACGGCATCAAGAAGGAGAAGGACATCGGCGGCAAGACACTGTGCACCGTCGAGGGCACGACACCCTCTCGGGTCAAGATGCCGCGCCACACCGTCATGAACGAAGCGCCCGATACCTCGACCTGCGTGTCCAAGCTCCAACAGGGCAGTGTCGACGCGGTGTTCAGCGACGAAGCGCTACTCCACGGGTACGTGGAACAGCGAAAGAACAGCAAGGTGCCACTGAAGGTCGTCCCGAACGTCAGCATGGGGCTCATCAACCGCTATGGCGTCGGGATCCCCAAGGGCTACCCGGGCGACTGCCGAAGGATCCTCAATACCCTGCGGAAGTACCTCGTCAAGGAGTGGTCCAGCGATATCAAGGCACAGCTTCCCTCCCTCCTCGAAACCTACCCCGGGGACTGGGAGAACCGGTTCAAGCCGGATCCGAAGGACCTCAACACGTACTCGTCCTGCCGGGCCTGATGCGCTGGCGTCCTGCTGGGCTTCACCGCCGACGCGATGGCCGGCCGGCTACTGAGCCGGTGAGCCTGCCCCTCAACTCAACCCACCAGAACGACAGAGAGGGCGGCAGCGCGATCGTGACAGCGGGCAGCGCGAAAATCGCCGCTTGCGGCCGTCGTTGATCCTGCTGGCCTATTCCGTGCCCGGCGGGGCTGGTGGCTCGTCGGTTGGGACGGCAGCGGCCGTCTTGGCGTTCCGGTCGCGGGTGGGGTGTGGAATGTCGATGCCGCCGAGGCCGTGGCCGAAGGTGCCCGAACTGACCGCGCAGGTGGCGCGGGTGGTGGCGGCACGGGGCCCGTACCCGTTGGTGATGCGGGTCCGTGACGAACTGGGCGAGTTGTTCGCGGACGCCGAGTTCTGGTCGAGCACGGGATGGAGGAGAAGGTGGTCGACCTGCTGCTGACCGCGCTCAAGGGCCGGGGCCTGGTGAAGGCCGGAGGCAAGCAGCGCACCGACTCCAGCCGCGTGCTGGCGGCGGTACGCTACCTGAACAGGCTGGAGCTCGCGGGGGAGACACTGCGGACCACGCTGGAGGCGCTGGCCTGCGCGGGGACACCAGCACCTGGTGGAGCCCCGCCACCCTGCGCGGCACCAAGGCCATCGTCATCAAGTTCAACAAGGAGACATGCCGCCCCTGCCCGGTGCGCGACCAGTGCACCAGCTCGAAGACCGGCGGCCGGACCCTCTCCCTGCAACCCCGCGAGGTTCAAGAAGTCCTCGACCATGCCCGCCTCCAGCAGGGCGACGAGCAGTGGCGAGCCAAGTACGGAACCCGCGCGGGCATCGAGGGAACCATCCACCAGGCCGTCGCGGTCACCGGGATGAGACGTGCCGCTACCTCGGTCTCCAGAAGACCCACCTGGAGCACGTCTTCTCCGCCGTCGCGCTCAACCTCATACGCATCGATGCCTGGTGGAACGGCCACCCGCTCGACCGCCCCCCGTCAGCCACCTTGCCCGACTCGACCCCTCCCTCACCGCGTAACCGAATTGGGGTCTGATATTGGTAGGCGTCGTTGATCGTGTAGTCGGTGTTCGGCTGCCCGCTGTCGTGGATGGGGCGTGAGTGTCACGGACTGTGGTCGCGTCTGTGCCGTGGAGCGAAGGCTGCGAGGGCGTCGGCGTCGGTCGCGCGAGCGTGCAGGAAGTAGTCGGCCCCTTCGGTGATGTCGGGATAGGACGAGTCCTGGCCGAGTTGGGTGGCTGCGGCCTCGATATCGAAGTGCGTGGTGCGGAGTTCGACACCCTGGCCCAGCAGGGCACAGTGCGCTCCGGTCCGTCCGTAGGCAGGCCGATGCCGCCGGGGCTGATCACGAGCCGGCCGTGGGCGAGGCGGGCGAACGGCATGTGGGTGTGGCCGCAGACCACGGTGTCGCCGAGGGGGTCTGAGGGAACCGCTTCGGCGCGAGGGGCGAAGGACAGGTGAAAGCCCAAGTATTCGAGCATCGTCCGTTGGACGAGAGGAGCCCCGATGACCGTCGTACCAGGCGTCGGTATCGGCACCGCGCGTGCCGATGCGGAGAGCGACGCCTCAGTGATCGCGCGGTCCCGGGATGAGCCCGAGGTGTTCGCCGCGCTCTTCGACCGGCACGCCGACGCCGTGCACCGCTATGCGGCCCGCCGCCTCGGCGGCGAGGTCGCCGATGACCTCGTGGCGGAGACCTTCACCACCGCATTCCAGCAGCGGCATCGTTACGACCCGGCCCGCGGCGCGGGCGCCGACGCCCGGCCCTGGCTGTTTGGCATCGCGACCAACTTGGTCAGCCGGCATCGGCGGGCTGAGGCCCGCCGGTTCAAGGCCATGGCCCGGGTCCCGGCCCTCGCCGACCACGACGAGCCGCTGGCCGACCGGGCCGCGGACCGAGTGGTGGCGCGGGCCGTGGGCCGCGAGCTGGCGGCGGCGCTGGCCGCGCTGCCCGCTCGGCACCGGGACGTGCTGCTGCTGGTGGCCTGGGGGGATCTCAGCTACGAGGAGGCGGCCCAGGCCCTTGGTATCCCCGTGGGCACGGTCAGATCACGGCTGCACCGGGCTCGCAGCAAGCTGCGCGAAGCATGGGGCGGATCCAATCCGACGGCACTGCGAGAGGTATCCGACCATGCATGACGAACTCGAACTCTTGAGGGAGTGGGACGCGGACGCGGCCCCGCTCACCGGCCCGGCCCGGGACCGGGCCCGGCACCGGCTGCTCAACGCGATGGCCCACGCGGACCAGCACACCGGCACCCGCACCGGCCCCGGTCGCCGCCATGCACTGCGCCTCGCGGCGGCCGCGGTGGTCGCCACGGCGGTTACGGGGACGGCGGTGCTCATCGGCACGGAAGGCTCCGGCGAGGGCGGCGCACCGCGCACGAGCACCCCGCGGGTGGAGAACGCCGCCGCGGTGCTGAACGGGGCGGCGGCGTGGGAGCGCAAGCAAGAGAAGGGGCCGGTGGCGCCGCGCGACGACCAGTTCATCTACTCGAAGCGGATCATCAAGGAGACCGAGCAGAAGACCGGCAAGGTCAAGACCTACACCGACGAGATGTGGGACTCGGTGGACGTCTCCAAGCCCTCCTTGACCATGGAACTGGGCCGCGAGATGTGGGAGGAGCCCGCGGGGAAGGGCGGCGGGGTGTGGCCACCCCGGAAGTGGAGCGAGCTGAAGAAGCTGCCCCAAGACCCGGAGAAGCTCATCTGGGCCATCCTCTCCCTCGGCTCCCGGGGCGGGTCCGACGGCCGGTCGATCAGCGACCTCGACAAGCTCGATCGGTACGAGGCCTACTGGCTGCTCGGCGAGCTCCTGAAGAACCCGGTGCTGCCCCAGGGACTGCGCCCCGCGGCGTACGAGGCGCTGGCCCTTGTGCCCGGCGTCAAGACGATTCCGGGAGTGAAGGACTCCGCCGGGCGGACCGGGGTGGGGATCGCCCATACCGGGCGCGAGCCCTACGAAGGCAAGTACCTGATCTTCGACCCGGCGTCGTATGAATTCCTGGGCTTCCGCGACGAGCGGATCTCGGCTTCCGGGAAGAAGAAGTACGTCCAGCTGTCGCACGTAGTGGACTGGGGGATCGTCGACCGGGTGAAGCAGCGCCCGTAGGCCGCTGTCCCGCGGCCGGGACCCGCAGGGCCGCCGGCACCGGCAGATGGTCGCCGGCGGCCCTGCAGTCTGTCTCCGGGAGGTCAGTGGGGATGCCGCAGCCGAGGACCTCGCCGCCCGGCGTCGCGAACGCCGCGTCGATAGGGCGGTCCGGGGTTTTCGTCGTCAGAGGTCCGACTCTGTGCGACGGGGCGGCAGGCCCGGGGGAACCATCCACGGCGCCGGCGCACCAACTACCGTTTCTGGCACCTGCCGGCCCGCGGCATCGGCTTCCTGCAACTGCGCGCACCATGGGCAATCGCCCACGTCGTCGACTCGAGGTGTCGTGCCCCCGGCGTCGGCACGTACGACGTCGAGGGCCGGGCTCTGGCCAGTACCGAATGCTTCCACATCCGGCGAACGACTCCGCCGTGCCCCGGCAACGGGAGTCCCTGGCGCGGCAGATGCATTGCCACCCACTCGCCGCGGCGCGCGTCCAAGAAGCGCACTGCTCCACGCTGGCGCACGCAGCAGCCACTCGATGACGGCACCGAGGGCCCGGCGCACGCTGCCGGGCCCTCGGCAGGGGAGCCTGATGCTCCCTTGCAACTCAACGAGTCGGCCGGCTTCTTGGTGCGCAGCCGTGCCACGTCCCGGGCTCTCGGTCGGCGGACAGCCCTCCGGGGTCACCGGGCGGATGTTGTCGGCCCGTACCGCCCAGCCATCCTGCGTGACGTCGCAGCGCACCCGGTCGCCCTCGACCAGCAGGGGTTCGGCCACGCCGTGGACTGCCGAGCGGTGAGCCACCGCGTCGGCTCCTCCGTCGTCCAGCGCGATGGCACCCACGCCGCGGACCGGATCGAACCACTTCACCACGCCGCACGGCATAGACACCCCCTCGTTGGAGCGGGCCGATCGGAAGGTGTACACAGCGTCCGCCCGCGCACCATCAGCGGCAACCCGCGCGCACCCCGGCGCGCGACGCAGATCGTCCGCGCCCGGCCTCCCGCGTTGACGCGTCCGCTCGTGCATCCAGATCCGGTGCAGCGTCCGCAGCGCATGGCGCCCGCGGCGGACCCTGCCACACCCAAACCGTCTGTCGGGTCGCGGGCTGCGGGCAGTTGGACATCGCGCGGTCCGTCCTCTCGTACGAGATACGAGAGGGGTGCTGGTCGCGATCAACTTACGTACGCTTCCCCGCATGTCCCTGTCTCCACGAGCCGTGCTCGTCGGCGTGGTGGCCGCGGTCCTCGCGATCGCGGATCTCGCGCTCGAAAGCTCGTCCGGCGATTCCGCACCCGTCACCGTCCTGTCCGCGGCGCTGACGCTGGCGGGCTTCGTCGCGCTCCGCTGGCGGCGGCGCCGGCCGGTGTGGGTCGCGGTGTTCGTGCTGGCCTGCAGCATGGCCTACTTCCCGGTCTCGGAACGCGATGTGCCGGTGCTGCTGATCGCCTTCGCCTTCGCGCTGTTCACCGTCGCGGCCGAGGGCTATCTGCTCGCCGCCGTCACCCTCGCGGTGTCGACCATGCTGATGATCGCCATCCCGGAGCAGATCAGCTCCTCGGACGGCCGCCACGTGGACGACACCTCGATCTTCCTGCTGCTCGGCTGGTTCGTCGGCCTGGTCGCGGCGGGCCACGCGTACAGCACCAGGCTGGCCTATCTGCGCGAGGTCGAGCAGCGCGCACTGGCGGCGGAGCGGGAACGCGACGTACGGGCACGGCAGTCGGCGATCGAGGAGCGGCTGCGGATCGCGCGCGAGCTGCACGACGTGCTCGGCCACAACATCTCGCTGATCAACGTGCAGTCGAGCGCCGCCATGCACCGGCACGCCAAGGGCAGGACCGGCGCGGCCGAGATGGCGCCCGCGATGGAGGCCATCCGGGACACCAGCCGCGAGGCGCTGCGCGAACTGCGGGCGACGCTCGGCGTGCTCCGGCAGGTGGACGAGGCGGTGCCGACCGTCCCCGCCGACGCCGGACTGACGGAGATCGCCGGGCTGGCGGACCGGGCGTCCACGGCCGGACTCTCGGTGCGTACGGTGATGGAGGTACCGGAGGAGGTGCCGCGGCTGCCGCCCCAGGTGGGGCTGGCGGCGTACCGGATCGTGCAGGAGTCGCTGACGAACATCGTGCGGCACGCGGAGGCGACGGAGGCGGTGGTCACGGTACGGCTGGAGCACGACGGCGCCGACGCCGGCGACGGCGGTGACACGAGCGTGCGCGTACGCATCGAGGACAACGGCAAGGGCATGCCCGGCGTGCTCGACGGCGCGGGCCGGCACAGTGCCACCGGCCTCGGCGGCAGCGGACTTGGCGGCATGGCCGAACGGGCACGGGCCCTCGGCGGCGAACTGATGGCGGAGAACATCCCGGGCCGCACCGGAGGCATCTCCGGCTTCCGGGTGGAGGCACGGATTCCGGTGGAGGACAGAAGATGATCAGGGTTGTGCTGGCCGATGACCAGACACTCGTGCGGGCCGGGTTCCGCTCGATCCTCGACGACGAGGACGACATGGAGGTCGTCGGCGAGGCCGCGAACGGCGTGGAGGCCGTACGCCTCGCCCGCGAACTGCGGCCGGACGTCGTCCTCATGGACATCCGGATGCCGGAGAAGGACGGCCTCGAGGCCACCGGCGAGATCGTCGGCGACCAGCGCCTTGAGGGCGTACGGGTGGTCATCCTCACCACCTTCGACGTCGACGACCACGTGTACGGGGCGCTGCGCGCCGGCGCCTCGGGCTTCCTGGTCAAGGACACCGAACCGATGGAACTGCTGCACGCCGTACGGGTCGCCGCGCGCGGCGACGCGCTGATCGCCCCGACCGTGACGCGGCGTCTGATCGCGGAGTTCGCGGGCCGCGTCAAGCGCCCCGAGCCGGACACCCGGCTCAACAGCCTCACCCAGCGGGAGCGCGAGGTGATGGGCCTGGTGGGTGCGGGGCTGACCAACGACGAGATCGCCCAGCGACTCGTACTGAGCCCGGCAACGGCGAAGACCCATGTGAGTCGGGTGATGACGAAGCTGGGCGTCCGGGACCGGGCCCAACTGGTCGTTCTGGCCTACGAGTCCGGCATGATCACCCCAGGCTGGCTGGGATAGCCCGAAGCGCTGACGCCGGCCGTCCCGGCCGCCTGAGCAGGCCGGGAAGAGGTACGGGCGGCCCGTGACGCGCATGTCGACACGGCGAGCCCGCCCGCCAGTTCGGCCCTCCAGGTGGCCGGACTCGTCCGCCCCGAGCGGCCTCTCGAAGTCGAGGCCCTCGCCATCCTCTCCCGCTGAGCCGCGTCCGGCCCTGCGGAGCCGCTGGAAGCTCTTCGATGCCCGGGGCGCCTTGTCGGGTGGGTTGTGACATCCGCATGCCAGGGGTGCCTCGGGGGTGGCCGCAACTCTGGTGGTACGGCGCCCCCTGCGGACGCAACTCCTGGGGTACGCCGGGTCGTGACCCCAGGCTGACGCGGCGCACCAAGCCGTCACCGCACTGTGTTCCCAGGCCGAGGGGCCGGGAGCACAGAAGGAGGTGACGGCGGTGGACACGTCGGTGGAGGCGGTGCTCGGAAAGCTCGCGATCGGGCTGCTCGGCTTCTTCATCGCCGGTTACTTCGTCGTCGTGGGGGCCGGTCTTGGCCTGGGCATGCTGCTGCCCTGGCTGGCCCGCGACCCGCGCGAACGGCGGCAGGTGCTTGCCGCCTCGGCACGCGGTGGCGCCGCGTGGCTGGTCGCCGCGGCCGGGGTGCTCCTGACCTGTCTGCCGCAGCTGGCGGGGGAGTTGCTCCGTGAGCGCTGTCCCGCGCTCCTCGTGCTGCTGCTCGGCCTGGCGGTGCGCCGTGCGGGTCTGCTGCGTCCCAACCAGGCGTCGGTGTACGGGTGTTGGCTGACGGTGCTCGGCTGGAGTTGGCTGCTGGCCGCGCTGCTCACCGGCGGAACGATCGCTACGACCGCAGCCGGGTCGGTGGCCGTCGTGGCGCTCGCTATGGCCCTGCTGTTCGCCCTGCACGGGCTGGGCTTCGGGACGCGGCGGCTCACCGGCAGGCCCTTCGAGCGGGCCCGGCTGCTGGCGGGACGCGGCGGCTCACGCGAGTCGTACGCGCTGACCTCCGTGGCGATGGCGGCGCTGCCGCTGGTCTGCGGCCTCCAACTGCCGCTGTGGGACGCGGTGGTGGACGGGCCGGTGGGCGGGTCGCCGACGTGGCTGGCATGGCTGCCGTGGGTGGTCGTGCCGCTGCTGGCGGCCGTCGTGGCGCTGCTGGCCGCCGCGCAGATACCGGCCCGGCGCACCTTCCCGGACACTCTCCGCCCGGCCTTCCGCTCGACCTTCCGCGGCAGCCGACGAGGTGGCCCGCACAGCACAGGACTTCACAGCTTCGGAAATCCGGATCGCGGATTCGCCGACGAAGACGACGAGACGAACATGCGTAGAGACACGGAGGAACCGTCATGAGCAACGCACGGACCGGGCCGCGGGCCCACAGGGGCACGGCCGGAGGAGGGCAGAGGGGGCCGGGGATCTTCGAGCGGATCGCCGCCTTCTCCTTCCGCCACAAGTGGCGGGCGCTGGCGCTGTGGGCCGCGGTGCTCATCGGCGTACAGGCGCTGTCCATGGTGGTGGGCAACGACTACCGCAACGACTTCTCCCTCCCGGGCACCGAGTCCCACCAGGCGCAGCAGACGATGGAGGAGAAGGGCGCCGCGCAGGCGGGCGACAGCATCCAGATCGTCGTCCGGGACGAGGACGGCCTGCGGACCGCCGCGCACGAGAAGCGCGTCGCGGCGATGCTGAAGAAGGTCGCCGCACAGGACAGCGTCACCGCGGTGGTGAGCCCGTACGACGACAAGTCCGCCGTCTCCCGCGACGGCACCACCGGCTACGCGACCGTCACCCTGGACGGCCTGGCCGAGGAGGTGCCCAAGGAGGAGCGGGTCGAACTGATCGACACGGCCCAGGAGTTCGAGGGTGACGGGCTGCGGGTCGAGCTGGGCGGCGACGCCATCCGCAACGCGGAGGAAGGTGAGGGCGGCGCCGCCGAGGGTGTGGGCATGCTGGGCGCGCTGATCATCCTGGTCTTCCTGTTCGGCTCGGTGGTCGCGGCCGGACTGCCGGTGATCACGGCGCTGTTCGCGGTGGGCAGCACCATGGGACTGATCGTGATGGCCTCGCACTTCGTGACGCTCGCGGACTTCACCCCGCCGCTGATGATGCTGGTCGGGCTGGGTGTCGGCATCGACTACGCGCTGCTGATCTTCTCCCGGTACCGCACGGAGCTGCTGGTCGAGGCGGCCGGGGACGGCTCCCTCGCAGGCGGCGGTGCTGATGAGGGCAAGGACCGGGCTTCCCGCAAGGCCGCCGACCGCGCCGGCCGCCCCGGGCAGGAGCGTGCCGCGCGCGTCGCCCTTGACGCGGCGGGCCGTACCGTCTTCTTCGCGGGCTGCACGGTCATCATCGCGCTGCTCGGCATGTATGCGCTCGGTCTCGGTTCGCTCCAGGGCGTGGCCCTGGCGATGGCCCTGACCGTGCTGGTCACCATGATCGCCTCGCTGACGCTGCTCCCCGCGCTGCTGAGCGCCTTCGGCGGCCGTATCCGGCGCAATGTGCTCAAGCGGGCCCGCAGGCAGGCGGCCCGTGGCCGCAAGGAGGAGGGCACGGCCTGGCGCCGCTGGGGCGGCGGCGTGCAGCGGCACCCGTGGGCGGCGCTGCTGGTCGCCGTGGTGGCCCTGGGCGCGCTGGCCGCACCCGCGCTGAACATGCGTCTCGGTTTCGCGGACGCCGGGAACGACGCGGAGTCCACCACCAGCCGTCAGGCGTACGACCTGCTCGCAGACGGCTTCGGGCCCGGCTTCAACGGCCCGCTGATCGTCGTCGCGGATGGTTCGGACGCGGACGGCGAGGAGAAGGGCGAGCCGGTCAAGGGCGCGGCGGGCACGCTCCGTACGACGCTCGAGGACACCACCGGCATCGCGGCCGTCTCCCCGGCCATCCCGACGAAGGACCCCTCGGTGGCGCTGCTCATCGCCTACCCGGCCTCCGCGCCGCAGGCCGAGGCGACCTCCGACCTGGTCAGCTCGCTGCGGGACGACATCCTGCCGCGCGTCGAGCAGGAGACCGGCACGCAGTTCCTGGTCGGCGGTGCGACGGCGGCGGCCGAGGACTTCTCGATGAAGGTGCAGGACCGCATCCCGGTCTTCGTCGCCATTGTGGTGGGGCTCTCGGCATTGCTGTTGATGGCCGTGTTCCGCTCGGTGCTGATTCCGCTGAAGGCGGCACTGCTCAACCTGTTGAGCATCGGGGCCTCGTTGGGCGCGGTCACGCTGGTCTTCCAGGAGGGGTGGTTCGGGGTTCAGGAGGGGCCGGTCGAGGCGTTCATACCGGTGATGATCTTCGCGATCGTCTTCGGTCTCTCCATGGACTACGAGGTGTTCCTGCTCTCCCGCATCCACGAGGAGTGGGAGAGCACCAAGGACCCCTCGCACGCCGTGCGGGAGGGGCTGGCGCACACCGGCAAGGTGATCACGGCCGCCGCGGCCATCATGATCGTGGTCTTCGCGGCCTTCATCCTCAGCCCAGAGCGGATGCTGCAGCAGTTCGGCCTGGGCCTGGCGGTGGCGATCCTGCTGGACGCGGTGCTGATCCGGTGCCTGATCGTGCCCGCCGTGATGCAGCTCCTCGGCCGCCGTGCCTGGTGGCTCCCGGCGCCGCTGGCCAAGCTGCTGCCGCGGGTGGAGATCGAGCGCCACGAGCAGCGCGGGCCGGAGTCCGACGCGGGCGCCCCCGAGGCGCCGGGCCAGGGCGACTACGCGGATGCGGACCTGCGCCGCTGACGTAGGCGGCAGCGCAAGCAGCAGGGGACGCCGGGAGGAACGCACCTCCCGGCGTCCCCGGACTTCTTGCTCGAACAGGGTTCCACCGACATGGCGCTCTCCGCCCACCACTCCCTTTTCACCTACGGGACGCTGCAGATGCGCGAGGTTCAGCTCGCACGCTTCGGCCGTCTTCTTCAGGGCCGCCGCGACGCGCTGCCCGGATACCGCACGACAGAGATCTGGATCACGGACCCTGACGTCATAGCGGTCAGCGGCACCGACCGGCACCTGCTCGTCGTACCGTCGGACGACCCCGCCGACGCAGTCGAGGGCGCCGTACTGGAGCTGACCGATGAGGAGTTGGCCGCGGCGGACGACTATGAGGTCGACGACTACGCGCGCGTCGAGGTGACTCTCGTGTCGGGCGCGAAGGCGTGGGCATACCTTGAGTCCGCCCGAAATGCCGTTTGAGGACTTGATTCCGGGCAGCGGGCTGACCGTGGAAAGATGCCTGCGATCCAACGGCCGTGAGTGCGGTGAGGATCTCGCTCGTCGTGGCGACCGGTCCGACGTCTGAATTTGTGACCATGCCGGTCAGCCTGGCGCACCATCACATGGGCGAACGGCGTCTTGTCCAAGCCCAGGCACACGGGGCGGACCCGCGGCCCCGGGGCGTGTGCAACGCCTCCGCGGCCGAGGAGCTCTCTGGTGCGGATCATGCCCGTGGGCGAGGGGTAGGCCGCACGGCCGGCGGTGTCCGCGTACGAGCTCATCTGCAGAGCCCCTGCCCGATCGGACGGTCCCGGTACCCGTCGCGTGTACGCCAGTTGGAGCACGTCGAGCTCTCTGTACGTGAGCGGTGTACGTGCCCAGCCACGGGAATGACCAGGCGTTTTCTTGACCTGAAGCCTGATAGAGGTTCTAGTGTGTCGCCTACTTGATCATCTGATGACGGGAAGACACCCATGATCCTCGTGACCGGAGCCACCGGAAACATAGGCAGTGCCCTGCTGAAGGAGCTGCACGCATGCGGTGCCGGGCCGCTGAGAGGGCTGACCCGTGATGCCGCACGGGCCGTCTTCCCCGATCAGGTCGAGGCTGTGGAGGGCGACTTCGCGGAGCCGGCGTCGTTGAAGCCCGCGCTGGATGGGGTGCGCTCGCTGTTTCTTGTGTCGCGTCTGGGCTCGGACGCCGACATACTCGAAGCCGCCCGGCAGGCGGGTGTGGAGCACGTCGTGCTGGTGTCGTCCATCACCGTTCAGACCCACCCGCACCTCGGCCCCGCCGGCGAGAACCTGGCGGTGGAGCAACTGCTCAAGGCCAGCGGCATGGCCTGGACGATCCTGCGGCCGACACAGTTCGCCTCGAACGCCCTGATGTGGGCGGCTTCCATCCGTGGCCACGAGACCGTCCGCGCGCCGTACGCCGAGACCGCGCTGCCGACCATCCACCCCGGGGACATCGCAGCGGTGGCACGGGTGGCACTGACCGAGCCCGGCCACCAGGGACGCACGTATGCCTTGACCGGCCCAGAGCCGGTGACCGCCCGACAGCAGGCCGAGGCCATCGCGGCAGCACTGGGTCGGCAGGTTCCCTTCGCCGAAATCAGCCGCCAGCAGGCCCACGCACAGATGGCCGCGGTCTTCGGCGCCGAGGCCGCGGACGCGGTGCTCGACGTCACGGGCGGAGACGTGAACGACGAGCTGCTGATGGTGCGCGACACGGTTTCACAGGTCACCGGAGTGCCGGCACGGCCGTTCCGGCAGTGGGCTTCGGAGAACGCCGTCGCCTTCCACTGAATCGCTTGGGCCTGAGCACGTTCGTCCGTACTGAGGCAGGTTGTCTCAGAAGTACGCCGACAGCTGGCTCATCCGCGACCAGGTCGAGGTCGGGCTTCGGGCGGATCAGCGCGATGAGAGCCCGATCGCGGCCACGCTGACAGTGCCGTGCCAGACGTACAACGCCCGCTTCGCTCCCCGGTCGTGCGTGGGTGTGGCTTCAGCTGGGCCCACTCGCCGTTCATTGATCTCCCCGTCGTCCCATGCCCGTGCCGCGACTCGGACCCAAGGCGGTCGCATGACCGCCGGACAGGCCCTACTCACCTCACCGTTGCCGCACGCGACCGCCCGCCCGATCGAAGGAACAACATGAACCTCACCGACCGCCGCGTGGTCATCACCGGGGCGGGCCGCGACTTCGGCCGCGCGCTCGCCCACCACTTCGCCGGCCTCGGCGCCGAACTCCTCCTCGCCGCACGCAGCCTGGAAGCGGCCGAACGCACCCGCAGCGAGATTCGCGACCGTGGCCACGACCGCGTGCACGCCTTCGCCTGTGACCTCGCCGACCCTGCCTCGATCCGTGAGTTCGCCGCGGCGGTCGGCCGCCGCACCGACCGCGTCGACGTCCTCGTGAACAACGGTGCCCGCTGGCTGGAAGGCCCGGACCTCCTCTCGGTCTCCGACGAGGACGTGGCCGACACGATCGCCTCGGGCAGCACCGGCACCATCCTCGTGACGAAGAACCTCCTGCCGCTGCTTCTCGCCTCCGACCACCCCGACGTGGTCACGATGGTCTCCGTATGCGGTGTTCCCGGAGCCCAGCACCCCGTGGCACACGAGGCCTACTATGCGGCCAAGCACGGCCAGAGGGGCTTCACCGAAGCGCTCTCGCGCCGTCTGCGTCCCCAGGGTGTCCGGGTGATCTCCCTGTTCCCGCCGGACTTCGACAGCAGCCGTGACCCGCTGTCCCCGGAGTGGGACGCCACCCCGCGCGGAGCTCAGGACCCGCTCGCGGCACAGTCGGTGATCGACTGCATCACCTTCGCGATCCAGCAGCCGCGCGACTGCTACATCAATGCCTTCCACTTCGAGTCCCTGAACCCTCCGCCACGGCCGGTCAGCTGACAAGCACCTCCGCAGAAGCCTCGCATGGCACCGCGAAGTCGACTTCGGCCCCGGCCCCGCGCTCCTTCTCGCCGAACTCGGCTTCCTCGCCGAACAACGCAACGACGCTCCCACGGCCCTCACCCCGCACCACCAAGGCCTCTCCGTCGCCCGTGACAGCGGCGACCCCCGGGCCCTGGCCCTCGCCCACGAGGGCCTCGCCGGGGCACATACGCCCTCGCGGGCCAACCTGTGCAGGCCGCGCGCCTCCTGGGCACAGCCACCCGGGCCCGGGAATCCGCCGGCGCGCATCTCCCTGAGGCCGAGCGCAGCGATGTCGAGCGCATCATGACCAAGGTCCTCGCGACGCTGGGCACAGAGACGTTCGCTGCTGAGTTCGCCGCCGAAATCGACGACGATCCCAACCCAGGAAGCCATGGCGCGGTGACGACTGGACCGGGCTGAGGAACCTGACCCGATCGCCGTGGCCGAGCAAGGCATGCCCGGGTGTCGGGGTACGGGCCCTGGTCGGGCTGCGGATGCTGCCGAAGGATCAACGCCACGAACAGCGGCTCGCTGCGGTGACAGTGGCTGACGATCACGGACCACCCTCGGTGGAGCCGCCCGCAGTCACTCAGGGGCGGCCTCGTGAAGTTTCCGGAAGAACCTTCTTACGTCGCCGACCAGCAAGTCCGGCTGTTCCATTGCCGCGAAGTGCCCGCCCCGGTCGTACTCCGTCCACTGCACGATGTTGTTCGTCCGATCCGCGATGTGCCGCAGCGGGATGAAGTTGTCCCGTGGGAAGTCGGCCAGTGCGGTCGGTGTTTTCGACGGCCCGGGTGGCGTGCCCCAGTAGTCGGCGTGTGCGCGTTCGTAGTAGATGCGGGCGGACGAGCCGGCTGTGCCGGTCAGCCAGTACAGCATGACGTTGGTGAGCATCTGGTCCCGGTCGACGGCGTCATCCGGGCGGCCCTGGGAGTCGGTCCACTCCTTGAACTTCTCTGCGATCCAGGCCAGTTGGCCGACCGGTGAGTCGGTCAGGCCGTACGCCAGCGTCTGCGGCCGGGTGGACTGAATGTCCGCGTATCCCTGGCGGTCGCGGTTCCACTCCTGGAAGCGTTCCCAGGAGGCCAGTGTGCGCTTGCGCTCGTGCGGGGTCAGGGCGTCCAGCTCGTGCGCATCGGGTTCCTGCGTAGCGGCCGAGTTCGGCAGCAGGTTCAGGTGCACGCCGATGACCCGGTCAGGCCACCTTCGGCCGATCTCGCGCGAAATGGCAGCTCCCCAGTCACCGCCCTGCACGCCGTAGCGTTCGTAGCCGAGGTGCTCCATCAGCTCGGCGAACGCGGCGGCCACCCGCTGGAACTCCCAGCCCGTCTCTTGCGTCGGTCCGGACAGTCCGAAGCCGGGGATGCTTGGCAACACGACATGGAACGCATCCGCCGGGTCGCCGCCATGCGCTCGCGGGTCGGTGAGCGGACCTACGACCTCGGCGAATTCGACGATCGAGCCCGGCCAGCCGTGCGTCATGATCAACGGGGTCGCGTCCGATTCCGGCGACCGGACATGGACGAAGTGGATGTTTGCCCCGTCGATCGTGGTGGTGAACTGCGGCCACTCGTTCAGCCTGGCTTCCGCGGCGCGCCAGTCGTACTCGTGCCGCCAGTACTGCACGAGCTCCTTCAGGTAGCCCCGGGGGATTCCGTATGCCCAGCCCACTCCGGGCAGTTCATCCGGCCAGCGGGTGCGATCCAGACGTTCGTGCAGATCGTCCAGTTCGCCTTGCGGGATGCGGATGCGGAACGGGTGAATGTTTTCGTCAGGCAACGTCGTCATGCCTGCGCATGCTACGTCCGGCTGTCCACGAGCAGATTCACCGGGCCGCCTCCACGTTGGTAACTATGTGTGAATCAGAAATGGCCTTTCGTGGGGAACTGAACTGACCGTCGGCACCGCTCGGAGCGGATGGTGAAGCGGGGGTTTGTCGTGAACTGCCCGCGTTGCTCTGGGGAAGGGAACGCCAAGTACTCGTACCGACATTGAAGTTGGTCCGCTGCGGCACCTTGCGGTCAGGGGGCGGGAAGAAAGACTCGATCGGCTCGGGTGGGGCTGGTCATTCGAGTGTGGCGGGACGGGAAACCGAGCGGACACCGCCGGTCTCGGAGACTGCCCGGAAGAGGGCGACCGCGGCCTACCTGGACCTGTGGCGGGACACAGCCGAGGCGGCGAAAACCTCGGACTGGAAGTCGCCGCGACTTGCCCGACACGCGACGGGCGAAGCACTGAAAGCGATCATGCGTGGAATGTACGCCGACCATCGGAACGGGCTCATCGCGAAGGGGATGCCGGAGAACGCTCCGAAGGTCACCAAGCCGCCCGCGTCCAGGTCGGCCAGCTGCCGTGCAAGCGCTTGGGCAGCGCAGTACTCGGGGTCGGCGCCGAACAGCGGCTTCATGCGGATACGGCCAACCGTCGAGTAGGCACTGTCCAGAGGGTCATGGTGAGGGTGTCAGGTGTGTCCTCTCAGGCGGGCGTTGGCCGCTCTCGGTCAGCAGCATGATGGCGGTGAGCACGACGAGAGCGGCCGCCGATACGTGAATGCTCAGGGCTGTGGTGTACGTGCCGCCATGGGTGAGGACCGTGAGCGCGTCGCCGAGCGGAATGATGGCGTCTATGAGGACCACCCAGCCGAGTGTCCGCCGCTGGCCGATCGTGAGCAGCAGGAACACGGTGGCTGCCACCGCGATGTCGCGTACGCCCTTCACGGCGAAGTAGCCGTCGGCGTTTCCCTCCGGCCAGGGGGTGATCCCGAATCCGGAGGGTGCGCCGTCAGGGTTCAGCAGGAAGTTGAGCCCGAAGAACAGAACCGTGGCGCCGGACAGTGCGGCAAGGGCCGTGGTGATGTGACGCCTCTTCGCGGAGCCTCCCAGCGGGAAGGCAGAGCCTGCGGGGTCACGCGGGAACGGCACACGTGTGGTCATGGGTGGACCTCCGGAGCGGGGTAGTGGGTTTCTGCCGGATCAGGGTGATGCCGTACACGACGGTCCAGACGACCCACATCAGCCAGCCGACGAGACCCAGGAGGCCCATGGCGCCGTCGTCGTCGATGACCCAATGGGCGAGGGTGGCGGAACTGAACTGCAGTGCGGCGGCGAGCAGTCCCAGGGTGCCGTGCCAGGGCCGGATCAGGCCCGTGCGCAGACCTCCGACGGACAGGCCGAGAAGGGCGAGCGCCAGGAACGTTCCGTTGAGGGTGAACACCGCATCGTGCAGCGCCCAGAGTGCCGCGGTCGCGGAGGGATCGTGCGGGGCTGTCGAGGTCAGGGCGAGGCGGGTCGCGATGACCCCGGCGAAGGTGACGTTCTGAAGGGCCAGACCGGCGAGTCCGAGCAGCGACCACGCCTCGTTGCGATCGCGCTCGGACCGCCGCAGCGCGATGAGCGCACCGGCGCCGAAGACCGTGGCCAGGATCCAGGCGGCGGGGGCCAGTGCGGATCCGATGCCGACGGCCGTGCCCTGCGTGGCGAAGAACTCGGTGACCTTGCTTGCTTCTGCGCCCGTGAGGGGCAGGCCGGCGGGCACCATGATCACGTTGCTGAGGGTGATCATGGCGGCGAAGCCGATGGCTGCCATGCCGCCGATCCGGGAGAAGCCGACGGCGGCTAACTTGGATTGCTGTGTCATATATTGATTATAAGCAGCGTAAACCTGGAGAGGGCAAGGCATGAGCGAAGAGCAGGACCGACGTCGCTATGACTCACTGCGTCGCACGACGCAGGCACGGGAGACCCGGGCCGAGATCGCCCGCGCCGCGCGCCGGCTCTTCGACTCCCAGGGCTGGGCGGGCACGACCGTGCGCGAGGTGGCGCGCGAGGCGGGAGTTTCCGTGCCCACGGTCTACGCGACGTACGGGAACAAGACCGGGCTGACCCGGGCCGTGGCCGATTCAGCTGATCTGTCCGCCGACGCGCCGCAGATGCTCGCGGAGTTGGAGGCCGCAGTGGCGAACCCCCGGGGCCAGCTCGCGGCGATGGCCGCCTACGACCGGCGGCTGTTCGAGCGCGCGGGCGACATCATCATGGTGATGCGCGAAGCGGGCCGCAGCGAACCCGAGCTCGCCACGGCCTACCGTGACGGTCGCGAACGGGGCGATGCGACCCGGGTGCAGGTCTTCTCGTCCTGGCCGGCCGGCACCCTCCGACCCGGACTTGACCAGCAGTCTGCCGTCGACATCTACGCGGCCATCTGCAACATCGACGTCTACACCACACTCACCACCGAACGCGGCTGGCCGCCCGGTCGCATCGAGGAGTGGTGGGGGCAGGCGCTGGCTCGCGAGCTGCTGAGTTAGGCACGCGACGAACATCCCGGTCTTCCCGCACCATTGCCGTCTGGCGTGGGACTCGGGTGATCGCGGGCGGCTGCCCGGCGCGGCCGCAGGCCGCTCTTCTCACGTAGCCGTCACGGCAGCGCGGGCTGTGCACTCAGGAGGCCGACGCGGCGGGCACAGCTTCCTTGTCAGGCCGGTGCGCGCCGGGGACTCCCACAGTTTCTTGCCCGTACGGGTGGGCCGACGGACTGCCGTGCCCCGGCCCTCGTCGAAGGCGACTGCCGGGCGAGCCCGGCCCGGCGTCGACGATCGGATCCGAGGGATGGGCGTCGGGCATGTTGCTACCTTCCTGAAAGCTGCTCCGTCATAGGGGTCGGCGTTCAGGCAGAGACTCCGTCAGGTTTAGGTTCGAGAGCCCTGATCGGGTCCGCGACCACGTGGGCTCCGGAGCGTGGCCGCACGGCTCGCACGCCCACGCACCCCGTCACGACGACGCACCACCAGCACGCTCGCGCCGCCGACGGTTCCACACCAGGACCCCGCCGAGCAGCCCTCCCGCCGCAGCGGCCGACGCGGCGCCGACCGCCACGCCGCGGCCGAAGCCCGAACCGCTGTCGCTGTCACCGTCGGCACCGTCCTTGGCTTCGCCGCTCTCGGCCCCGGTGACCGTGAGCCGCTCCCGCAGGACGATCGCCGGGTAGTCGCACAGGTAGTCCTGTTCGCCCTCGCCGACGCAGTCGGCGTTCTTATGGCGGAGGGTGAACTTCACTTCGTACGTGCCCGGCCGGGTCTTCGGCTTGATCCGGCCGGCGCCGACCCAGGCCCTGCCGGTGTCACCCATGGCTGTGTCGCTGGTCAGCGCGGGGCTGGTGACGTCCACCGAGGTCGGCCGCGGATTGCCTGGGCGCTCCTTGACCGTGAGCTCCACGAGCTGGCCCGGTCCGGCCGGGCCGTCGACGGACGCGTAGCCGCGCCCCTCGAAAGGGAGTTGGTCGGCGTGGGCCGCGCCCGGCTGCCCGAGCAGGAGGACAGATCCGGCAATCGCGGCAACTCCACCCCGTACGGACGAGCGTGTGAAGTTGATCATATGTGGACTTTGCCTTCCTTTGATGCACAACGGCCATACGATCTTGGCTGACCTTGACGCAGTCACGCCACACCGGGTGACAGGCGTCTCATTTATGTGGGGGGAAACAACAATGCACGTGCGTAGAGCGCTGGGCGCCGCGGCGGGAGCCGCGGCCCTGATCCTGCTGCCGGGACTCCCGGCCTACGCGGACCCCGGCGCCCCGACGCCCACGGCGAAGGCCACCGACACCGCACCGGCGGCCGGGGCCACGCCGGAAGGCAAGACTCCGGCCCCGCCCCGCGTGCCGCAGAGCAAGCCCCGCGTACCGAAGGCCAAGACCTCGTCGCCGACGGGGCGTACTCCGGGTGACAACGCCCCGGCCCCGACGCGCACGCCGGGCGACGAGTCCCCCGTACCGACGCCCGTGCCGGACGGCGGGGACAACGACGCCCGCGCGTTCACGCCGGCCGACGCCGACGACTACTGGACGCCCGCGCGCATGCGCGCCGCGGAGCCCGTCGCGGAGGACACGACGCGCAAGCCCGGCGCCCCGGCAAGCGCCCCGACCAGGCGGCCGCGCGCGGCCAGCAACCCCTTCGAGGGGCTGCCGATCGTCGGCACCTTCTTCTGGAACGACGGCACCAACACCGGCCGCTTCTGCGGCGGCACGGTCGTCAAGAGCCCCGGCAAGAACATCGTGATGAGCGCCGGGCACTGCTTCGACGACCAGGACGCGCGCAAGAACCTGACGTTCGTCCCGCAGTACGACGACGGCAAGAAGCCGCACGGCGCCTTCACCGTCAAGCCGGGCCGGATCTACGTCGACAAGCGGTACCTGTCCAAGGGCCCGGACGCCGCGGCCGACCTGGACTTCAACTTCCTGGTCCTCGAGCCGCGCGGTGGCAAGAACGTCGAGGACGTCGTCGGCGGCGCCGAGCTGAAGATCAACGCCGGGTACGAGCACAACCCGGTCCGCCTCATCGGCTACCCGGCCAACCAGAAGCGCCCGCTGGACTGCACGGACAAGACGGTCCGCTACAACAGCACCGACCCCAAGATCCCGGGCAGCTTCCTGCGCATCTCCTGTGACAAGTACTCCGGCGGCGCCTCCGGCGGCCCGTTCCTCATCAAGCAGGGCAGCGGCTGGGGCATCATCGGCGTCATCGGCGGCTGGAAGACCGGCGGCGACGTGGACGACATCTCGTACAGCTCGTACCTGGACGGCGACGCCAAGGCGCTGTACGACGACGCCGTGAACAACAAGCCCCCGGCCGGGCGCGGCATCCTCGGCAAGGCCGAGACCTGGAAGCACGCCGAGGTCATGGCCGGCGGCTACTTCACCGACGGCAACCCGGGCACGTGGGACTACTCCGACCTGGTCGTGCGCTGGTCGGACGGCGAAGTCTCCATGTACCGGGGTGCCGGTGAGGAGGGCGACAACTTCGACAAGGAGATCCGTCTCACCGGCCCCAACGGCACCTGGAAGCACGCCGTCACCATGGCCGCGGGCGACTTCTCCGGGGCCGACACCGACGACCTGATCGTGCGCTGGAGCGACGGCGAGCTGACGCTCTACCCGGACGTCGACGCGGCGGGCTTCCACGGCGAGGTGCAGCTCCAGAAGCCCAACGACCTCTGGAAGCACGCCACGTCCATCACCGGCGGCCGCTACACGAGCGACAACAAGTGGACCGACGACCTCGTGGTCCGCTGGAGCGACGGTGAGGTCACCCTCTACACCAACCTCAACCGCGACGGCTTCCACGGTGAGAAGAAGCTCGCCGCGCCCAACGGCACGTGGACGCACGCCTCGACGATGACCTCGGGAGACTTCACCGGCAACGACCAGCACGACCTCATGGTGCGCTGGACGGACGGCGAGCTGACCCTCTACAAGGACATCGACCAGAACGGTTTCCACGGCGAGGTCCAGGTCAAGAAGCCCAACCGGCTCTGGACGCACGCCACCGTCCTCGGCGCGGGCGACTACACCGAGAACAAGCACCCGGACGACTTCCTGGTGCGCTGGTCCGACGGCGAGGTCTCGATGTACCCGGACGCCGACGAGACCGGTCTGAACCGGGAGATCACGCTGGTGTACCCGCCGGCGTAACGGCCACCGGTACGCGCGTGACAGCACGCTGATGGGCCCCTTCCCCTCCCGGGGGAGGGGCCCTTTGCGTGGTCGCACGGTGGCCGCGACCACCTTGGCCTTCGGCTGTCCTGATGTCGTAGGGATTGTGCGGAACGATATTGCTCAGCAGGGCCTCTCCTTATCTGTACAGCTGTACCCCTAAGAGGAGTTGTTCTGCATGGTGCGTCGCTTTCGTGTCCTGCTGCTGACCGCCCTGGCGCTGGTCGCGGGCGCGGTGATGTCCTCCCCACCGGCCTTCGCCGTCATCGGCGGGTCAAAGAGCACCTACGGCCCGTGGGCGGTACGCATGCTCGTTGACGGCAAACCGGCGTGCACCGGGACAGCGGTCTCCCGCCAGTGGATCCTCACCGCCTCGCACTGCTTCTACGAGCAGGCAAAGCCGGTCGCCGACAAGCGGATCTCGTTCCGGGTGGGCAAGCTCGACATGCGCAAGGGCAAAACGGTCCGCCCGATACCCCACAAGCGCGTGGGCAGCGCGCACGCCGACATGATGCTCATCAAGGTCGCGCCGATGAACGTCCGCACGGCACGCCTGTCCAAGGTCGGCGTCCACCGCGGCCAGGCCGTGCGGGTATACGGATGGGGCGCCACCTGCACCACGGACGAGAGCGCCTGCCAGTCTCCCGTCCTCAAGCAGTCGGACCTGAAGGTCGTACGGCCCAACGACCCCCGGTGCGCAGGCCTCACCGCCCCGGGCGGCCCCGACTTCTGTATGAAGAAGGTGTCCGGCATTCCCGCGGGGGGCGACTCCGGAGGCCCGGTCATGACCGTTGGCCCACGCGGCACCGAAACCCTCATTGGCGTCTTCAACGGCTCCGACAGGGAGAAGGGCGCCGAGGCCGGCGAGGTGTCCCAGCAACTCTCCTGGATTCGCTCGGTCATCCGGCGATAGCGCCTGCGTGGCACGCGCCATGTCAGTGAGCTGATGGTCCACCGCGCAGCACCCGGTCGGCCGGGCGGTCCCGACGCTTCCTATGATCACGGTGCGGGTAACCGGAAGCTGACCACCTTCGGAGGCGAACGAGCATGTCGGAACAGCGTGTTGTCCTGGTGACGGGCGGGGGAACGGGAATCGGGGCCGCCACCGCCCGGCTGCTGCGCGCGGCAGGCCACCAGGTCGTGATCTCCGGGCGGCGGCCCGAGCCACTGCGCCAGGTGGCCGAGGAGACCGGAGCGCTGGCCCACCCGTCCGACGCCGCTGACCCCGAGGCCGTGCGCGAGCTCGTCGAGACGACGGTGACGGCCTACGGGAGGCTCGACGGCGTGGTGCTCAACGCCGGAATCGGGCGCGGTGGCGCGGTCGGCGACACCGCGGTCGAGGACTGGGAAGAGCTGATGCGGACCAACCTCACCGGCCCGTTCCTGCTGCTGCGTGCCGCGCTGCCGCATCTGCTGGAGGCCCGCGGTGCGGTGGTCGCGGTCGCCTCGGTCGCAGCCCTCCGCAACAGCGCCGGCAACGCCGCCTACGCGACGTCCAAGGCAGCCCTGCTCCACCTCTGCGGCTCCCTGGCCGTCGACTACGGGCCGCAGGGGCTGCGGGCCAACACGGTGTGCCCGGGCTGGGTGCGTACGGAGATGGCCGACCAGCGGATGGCGCGATTCGCGGCGGAGGCGGGGCTGGCGGGCGGTGCCGAGGCGGCGTACGAGGAGGCGAACCGGCTGACTCCCGCCGGGCGGCCGGGGGATCCGGAGGAGGTCGCCGGGGCGATCGACTGGCTGCTGTCGCCCGCCGCGTCCTACGTCAACGGGGCCGTCCTGACCGTCGACGGCGGGGTGACCACGGTCGGTGTGGGCGGTGCTGCCTTCGGCCACCGGATCGAGCCACGCACTGCGCGCTGAAGTTTCTGGGCTTGCATACGTTCAGTGCGAGAAGGGGCATGTGAACGACTGCTGAGTGTGGCCGGGTAGCCGGGGCACGGCAACGTGATCCGGCTACCCGACCACATCAAATGGCGTTACGTTTGCGTGAGTGCCTGGACCTTAGAGATCGAACTTCATGGTTTCGTCGAGTGTCAGAAACCTGCATTCGCCGGTCTTGAGGTCAACTCGCACTGGAGTGCATCCGATCACCATGTGTTCGAACCGTTCGGTACGAAGGAACTCCTCACTGTTGCACGGGACTACGAGGAATCCATCGTGAACGGTCACGTTCGCCCTGTCGACAACCAGTGGAACCTCTGCCGCCCCTGGGTTCGAGGCAAGGAATTCTTCCGCCAGTTGAACACCCTGAGGAATGTCGATCATTATTTTGTCCTCATGAAAAAGAAGCGCCCCCAAGAGCCTACGTTTTTCGCGTGACCCGTTTGCCCGTTCAGGAATACAACATCGCCTTCAATGTTGACGACATTGAAAGCGTGGCCGCTGCGCCCTCTCGCTCCTATGACAATTCCGCGTGCTCCTGGCCCCGCTTGTGCTATCTCCTCAACGATTCCGCTGCCCGGCACCGTGACGCGCGGACGACGCAGTCCCTGAGCGTGTCTGTCAGCGCCCCAGCCTGGACCAGGTCTACGGCTCCACCTGGATCACCGCAGGCGCGGGCAGCGTCCTCTTCGTCACCGGGAAGGCCGGCGATCCGGCCGTCACCCTGCACCACCTCAAGACCCCTACCGGGGAGGTCGGCCCGCTGGACGTCACCCACGACCACAAGCGCGGCACCACCACCCTCGACCCGACGAAGGACCCCGCCGTCCTGCTGCGCAACGCCCCGAACGGGATGAGCACCCCCGAGCTGGCGACCCTCCTGATCGGCGGCGGCGACCCCGAACGCGCCGACCTGGAAAAGGCACGGCGCCGCCTGGAGAACCTCGTGGCCACCGGCCTGGCGACCAAGGCCGAGGGAATCGCCGGAGGAGCCGGAGGCGGCCAGCAGGCGCGTTACTACGCCTCCGCCCGCCATCTCACCGCCGTCGGCTGACCTGCCCCGACGGTCCTCGCGAAGCGATCACGGAACCGTACACGCGGCCCTCGCCCGTGCACACCGCCGTGAACCGCTCACAGCGCACACGCTCACCGCGAAAACGCAGGTCAAGCGATCACGCGAGAGCCCACGCCGTACACGCGCCCAGGCGATCACGCGCGGGGCCCCCTTTAGAAGGGGGCCCCGCGTGTACGCCCCCTCCGTGAACGCCCCTCACTCCCACCCCACAAGCCCCACCTCCCCACCCTGGAGCCCACCGCCTTGCACTCCCCTGCCCCGAGCGCCCCGGCAGCCATACGCCGTCGCCGCGGTATCCGCGCCGGCATCGCTCTGCTCCCGTTCGCCCTCAGCCGCCGAGGGCGAGGCACTCGGCCAAGTGACGATCCTGGGGATGCCCGCGGAGCACACGCACCCGCTGGGGGCCGCCGCGTGAACCGCAACGGACGCATCACCCTCGTCATCGGCCTCGTCGCCGTCGTCCTTATGGCCTTCCGCGTCTCATGGAACGCTCTGTCCGACGTGGCCCGCGCCATCGGCGCAGACCCCACCGCAGCCCTGCTCTACCCGATCGTGATCGACGGGCTGATGGCCCTCGCCCTGGTCGCCACGCTCGTGCTGACCGGTCCCGACCGGAAGTTCGCACTGCGGGTCCTGGCGGCCTACACGATCGCCAGCCTCCTGCTGTACTACGTCCACGGCCTCGTCCCGGCCCTGCACACCACGTCGATCCAGTGGGGCCGACTGACCGACCGGGCCCCGGCGAACTGGGCCCTCGTGCTGCTGTCGACCTCGCTCCCGGTCGGATCGATCTACTTCGGGTCGGACCTTGTGGCGAAGGTGCTGCACCACAACCCCGAGTCGGCCGACTCCGCCGAAGCGGCCGCTGCCCAGTCGGTCAGTCGGCAACCTGACGAGTCGGCTGGCGAGCGGGCCGCACGGTCGACGTCTGACGGGGCTGAATCGGCCCCCGACCAGCTGACCGAGTCGACCCCTGTGGTGGCTGAGGTGCCCGTGCTGGGGCCGACCGCGGGCGAAGAGTCGGCCCCCGCTCCCGCTGCCCGTCCGCCCCGGTCGGCCGCCGTGGCGGAGTCGACCGGAGCCGACCCGCGTCGGGCGACCAGTCGGGCCCCCGCCGCCAAGTCGACCGCCGACCGCACCCGCCCCCGTACCCGGACCGACACCGAAGTCCTCGACGAGGCCCGACTCCTGACCGCCAACTGGAGCGACAAACGGCTGACCGCCGACCGCCTGCGCGACGAACTACGGATCAGCCAGAAACGCGCCCGCGTCGTACGCGACCAGCGGAAGACCGAGCGCACCGGCCAGGCCGAACCCGCCACGTACGACAGCTTCGAGGCCGAGCCTGTCGACGGACTCGACGAGGCCGCCTCCCCGCAGCAGGGCGAACCGAACGTGCCTGCCGACGCCGCTTGATTCCCCACGTTCACCTCCCCCTCGCAGCCCGCCCCCGCGTCCCTCGGGAGGCAGCGCGGGGCCCTCAACACCAGCACCCCACGGAGATCCACCTCATGCACGACCCGCACCACGAACCCCTCGCAGCTCAGCAGAAGACGACCACCACCTCCGTCACACGCGCAGCAAGGTATCCCGCTGGACCGTCCACAGGCCGGCCCCACGGGGAAGCCTCCGCCCCGGGGGTGGTGGAGGCAGGCGGGCGCCAGGGGGCGCCCGAGGAGGAACAGCCCGCCGACGCCGCCCCCACCGCTGCTGTGCCGCTGCCGCGTGCCGCCGACGAAGCCGCCCTGCATCGCGTCGCCCGCCGTCGCAAGCCCGACCCCAACGGCCAGCGCAAGCAGCGCGTCGACGCCCGTTACAGCAGCGAGGAGAAGGCCGCCATCCTCGCCAAGGCCAAGTCGCTGAACGTCAGCGGCGCCCACTACATCGCCGTCGTCACCCTGGCCCACGTCCACGGCTACCTCACCCTGCCCGGCCAGCGCACCCCGCTGGACGACTACATCGACGAACTCAACGCCCTGCGCCAGCAGGTCGCCGCCATCGGCCGCAACGTCAACCAGATCGCCAAGAAGCTCAACTCCGGCGGCTATCCCCACCCTGGGTACAGCGCCCTGCTGGCCCAGACCGACCGCACCCTGGATGCCATCGGCACCGCCGTGAGCCACATCGCGGCAGCCGCCAACCAGGCCGTCAGCCACAAGGCGGCCCGATGATCGCGAAGATCAGCAGCGGCAAAAGCACCGCCGGGCTGATCCGCTACCTGTACGACACCAAGAAGGCCAAGGACCACACCGACCCTCACCTGGTCGCCTCCTGGGATGGCTTTGCCCCCGACCCTGGCCGCACCGACGACTTCACCGCCGTCAAGAAACTCCTCGTCGCCGACCTCGATCTGCACGTCAAACAGGCCAAGCGGCTCGGCCGCGCACCCGAGAAGCACGTATGGCACTGCTCGATTCGCGCCGCCGAGAGCGATCGCCGCCTCAGCGACGAGGAGTGGGCCGACATCGCCCGCCGCGTCATCGCCGCCACCGGCATCGCAACCGCGGACGACCCCGACGGCTGCCGCTGGGTCGCCGTGCGCCACGCCCCGGACCACATTCACATCGCCGCCACCAAGGTCCGGGCGGACCTGCGCACCGCGCGCCACTGGAATGACTACCTCATCGCCGACCGCGAACTCGCCGCCATCGAGAAGGAATACGACCTCCACCAAGTCGTACGCGGGGACCGCACCGCTGCCAAGCGACCCACCCGCGCCGAACAGGAAAAGGCCAAGCGCGCCGGCCACGACCGCACCGCCCGCGAACTCCTGCGCACCACGGTCCGCACGGCTGTTGCCGCCGCCACCAGCACCGAGGAATTCATCCGCCTCCTGGAACACACCGACGGGGTCCTCGTCGACGTCAAGCACTTTCCCTCCGGGGACGTGCGCGGCTACACGGTCGCCCTGCAGGGCGACACCAACGGCAAGACGGAGCCCATCTGGTACTCCGGCTCCGAACTCGCCCCCGACCTGTCCTTCCCCAAGATCCGACAGTGCCTCCAAGCCGCCGATCCTCAACTCCGGCGCGAGACGACCAACCCGTGGCACCAGGCCACGGCCGCCGCCGAGCGCATCCCCCACCACTTCGACCAGGCGGACGACGGGGCTGCCCAAGCGCACCTGGCTGCCTTCGGCGAGGCCCTCGACGCTCTCCCTCTCCTCGCACCCCGGATGCTGCGGTCCCGACTCCGGCAGGCAGCACACGCGTTCGAGCGTGCCACCCGCTCCCGTATCCAGGCCGAGCACCACCACGCGCGCACCCTGCGCGGCGCCGTGCGGGCCATGCTCCGCGAGCCCGTTTCCGATGGAAACGGCGCGGTCCTGGCGATGTTCCTCGATGCTGCGATCCTCGTCGTCATCGCCGCCGCCCGCTGGCACCAGCTCCGCCACCACGAGCAACAGGCCACGGCAGCCCACCAGGCCCTGCTCCATCTCCAGACCGCCTACGACCAGGCCGCCGCCGCGCCCCTGGCCGCGCTCGCTCAGCGCCGACCGCCCCAGCAGACGATCGACCGGCACATTCACCGCATACGCCGGAGCGTCCCCGACCACGCACAGCAGATCCTGGATGACCCGGCCTTCGACGCCCTCCTCGTCGTCCTGACCGACGCCGAAGCCGCAGGTCGCGATCCACAGCGGCTCCTCCAGCAGGCTGCCGACCAGCGTGCCCTGGACGACGCCTTGCGCCCGGCACGGGTCCTGACCTGGCGCATCGAACGCCTCAGCGCACGGCCGACACCCATCGCAGATGCGCGTGCGGCACAGGCCAAGAGCACGGCATCGCGCCCCGGCGCGCCGGTACAGGCGACGACGGTCGCCCCGGCTTCGCAGCCGCCACAAGCACGGGGGCGCTGACCAGGCTGAGTGTCTGTGCGAGACCTCCGGCAGTAGGCCAGAGGCGGCGCAGATGCCTTCGAGAGCAAATGCGCCGCCTCACGGCGCGAGGCCCGGCCGCGCTCGGCGGGGGTCTTCGTTGGTCGGGTTTCTAGACGGCGTACCAGCCGCGCCAGGCGTTGGACTTGTAGGTGCTGCGCCAGTGGCTGCCATTGGCGGCCTTGACGCAGAAGGGTGGCGAGGTGAGATAGAAGGAATCGACCTCACCCTGTCCTTCCTACGAGAGAAACGTTCCAACACCCAGCGTTTCACCCGCCGCGTCAATCTCGGCCTACCCACCTTGCGTCAACGGTGATAGGGCCTTCATCACCCTTCTCTGCACCGTCGTTCGACGGTGCAGAGAATCACGCGGATGACCCTCTGTCTGACGTGGCCGGACCATCAGGTCCTTCGCGCGGCCTCGGCCGGGCAAGGTGCTGTTTCAGCCACCTCATCCCAGCCTGCCAGGAATTTACCGCATGCGGTATTGCGCCCTAGCCTCCACATTCTCACGAATTACATCGGGGGCTACTGGCGCTCCCTGAGCAGCATGCACTGCCCTTCCGAGCTTGGCTGTGGATTTCTCGTCCTTCAGCTTCTGGACTGCATCCTTCGGCAGCTCTCGTGCAGTTTCCCAAAGATTTACAAGCTCTTCAGGAAGGCCCTGGGGCTGGTTCGGTGCCACGGCGAACTCCTTTCGACTGTGTTTACAATCGAAGCCCTTCCTTCCCGTGGCGGGTGCGTGATCATCACGTCAGTGAGAAATCAGCCGAACGGACCCCTTCTGCCGCAGCAGCGATCGCAGCGCTGTTCAGGCACGGGGCTCGGTTCCTCAGTGGGTGCGGGGTAGTCCGTGTTGCGATGCCGCGCTGGTCAGGTGAGGGCGGTGGGGGCGAGGCGGATGGTGTGCGGCTGCTGCTGGGCCCGAATGCGGATCGGTCTGGGCTTGACGACGGCATCCCGTTCGGTGGGGTGGGGCTCGCTGCGCGGAGGCCGGGGTGGGCGGGTGAGGCAGCGGACCATGAGGGTGAGTCTCTGCACCGTCGAACGATGGTGCAGAGAAGAATGATCGCGGCCCATGTGATCAGTACCTCGCTGTGCTGCGGAAGGTGCTCGTAGTCTCGGACCAGGCGGAGGGCGTTCAAGACCACCATGTGCCTCCTCCTCCCGTTATATCTTTTTTGCCGGGGTCGAAGCTGCGGGTGGTCTTGCCGACGATGGCGGCGGCCTTGACCGACTGCGAGTCGATGACGATCGCGACGGAC
>NZ_BMNG01000015.1 GCF_014646335.1 Streptomyces lasiicapitis | reverse complement strand
CAACACCCCAGCCATACCCAGGAAATACCCAGCTCACAGCCTTCTGCAACAGGCTTTAGGGCCTGATCCACAAGACAGGCCCTAGGATCGGATGACGCTCACAGCAGGCAGGCAGCACAGTCAGGCACGCAGAGGGTGCGGATGGTGATCGGCTCGGGCTCGGGGGACGCTTCCGGATTACCGCCGGAGGTGACGAATTCGCTGTCCGGCGTGGTGGTGGGGCCCAGTCTCCAGACCGGCGCCGTGCACGGCGACGTACACGTTCATCTGGACTCCGCGGCGGCCACGGCGCAGTCGGCCGTGGACATCGCCGCGGCCCTGCAGGCCGCGCTCGGGCCGCCTGCCGATGTGTTCCGTCGGCAGGCGGTCGAGCAGCTCCTCGCGGATCTCGAAGCGGTGCACCGGGACTACCTGGTGATGTTCGAGTCCATCCTCGAGAAGACACCCGCCGCCTGGGAGCGGGAGACCCCGGACTTCGCCGAGCGGGTGCGGGCGGTCGCCGAGCTGCTGCGGCGGCTGCGGCTCGCGTACGAACCGGTGCGGGTGCGGGTCCACTCGACGGCGGAGGCGCTGCACGGTACGGCCGTGCGACAGCCGGAGCGGGTGTTCGTCGACGCGGTGCTCGCGTACTTCCCGACCGGTGAGCTGCGCGTCGACGAGGAGCACCATCCGTGGCGTACGTCGGGCACAGCCGTGCTCGATCATCTCTACCGTGCCCTTGACGGCGAACTGGGCCAGGAACTGCGGGCCTTGATCGCAGCCACGCTGGCCCTGCACCGACAGCGCTGGCTGGAGGTGTGCCGTGCCCACGCGGCGCTGCGGCTGGGCGGGGGTGCGGGCGGATGAGCCGTTGGTGGCGCCGTCAGGGCAGCGCGTACGCCGATCCGTTCGCGCATCCCTACTTCGCACAGGCGCTGCGTACCGCGACGACGCTGAAGAAGGCGCGCGCGCACGAAAGCGTCGGTGACTACGAGATCCTCCGGCAGGTCGACGGGCCGCACGCCACGGTTCTGGTGGGGCGCCGCCGGGACGGCGAGTTCATGGTCCTGAAGGGGTTCCGGCCGGACCAGGCGGTGGGCGCGTCGGCGCAGACGACGCGGCACAGCGAGGCGCTGCGCATGATGCGGTTCGGATACAGCGGCTTCGTGCCCCTCGACGACACACTGAACCTCGCCGACGGCGGCACCTATCTCTGCATGCCCTACTGCCAGGGCGGAAGCCTGCGCGACCGGCTTGCGGCAGGCGACATCGGCGCGGCGGAACTGGCGTACCACGGCCTTGCCATGGCCTGCGCCCTGCAACGGCTGCACGACCACGGCCTGGTCCACGGCGACGTCAAGCCGGACAACGTCCTCTTCCACCATGGGGACGACGGCCTGGGCGAGGAGTCGGCCAAGTGGCACACCTGGCTGTCGGATCTCGAGACGCTGTCGGAGGCGGGCGGGCCTACGAGTTGGCGGATGACACCCGAGTACGCGGCACCGGAGCAACTGGGCGGCGCGCCCGCCGCCCCGGCGATGGATGTGTGGGCCTGGGGCGTCGCCATGCGGGACGGCGTCACCGGCACCGGCCCGCTGCCCGAGGGGTGGCAGTGGCTGACCGACCTGGTCGACCGATCCGGGGCCGTCGAGCCGGCGGACCGCCCGTCGGCCGCGGAGATCATCGAGACGTACGGTCACCAGGTCGGTTTCGGCGACGACAAGCAGCCGTGGCTCGGAGCTCCCCGCGACACGGCGACCGCCTGGTACCCGCTCCCCGCGATGCCGCCCTTCACCGGCTCCTGGCCGAGAAGCGACCCCGACACCCCCGTGACGACGGCCGTCGTCTCCTTCGGCTGGGCGACGTCGCTTTCGCAGTGCCGGCGCCTGCACCGCATCGGGTCCGTGCCGGCGCTCACCCGCCTCGCGGAACTGTGCACCCGGATCCTCGGCGATCCGGCGGATCCCGCATCGGTGTGGCAGGCCTTCCGTGCCCAGCCCGGCGCCACGGCTCTGCGGGGCGACTCCTCGCTCGGCTTCACCTGGAAGGTCGGCGGCGCGACGAGCCCCTCCGGACCAGAGGACGCCGTGCTGCCCCGGCAGGCCGCGTTGTCGTTCGTGGTGTATCTGGCCCTGGCGCTGGTCGAACTCGTCGAATCGACGGGAGCCGACACGGACGTCGAGCGGCTGCGGACCGTTGCGGAAGCATGGGAATCCATCGGCGAGTTCGAGTCCGAAGGGGACACCGCGATCCTCGCCCAGGCCTGGCTGACCGTGGACGAGCCGTACCGTGCCCTGCCGTACGTGCGCCGCTCCTACGCGGCCGACCGCGCCGACCCGTCCGCGCTCGCCGCGATGCGCGTGTACTACCTGGCGACCGGGGACTCCGGCATGGCGGCGAAGGTCTCGACGCAGGCCTGCGACGCGACGGACGCCACCATGGCGATGCGGTGGCTGGCCCTCGCCGTCGTGGACCTGCTCGAAGCAGCGGAGTACGACGCGCTCGACAGCGTTCTCGACGCGATCCGCGACTACAGGATCGACGTCATCTCCCTTGTCCGGTGCGTGCTCGCGGGCCGGCGCGGACCGGTGCGCGCCGATGCCGAGTGGACGCAACTGCGCGAGCACTGCTCGACGTTGAGCAGCGCGACTTCCATCCAGAAGCTCCGCTACCTCGTCGAGGCCGCCCACCAGCGCGGTGACGTCGACTACGCGCGGCGCTGCGCCGCCGTCGCCCTGGCCCGCCCGGTCATCCGCATGCCGGTCCACCACCGTGCCCGGGCCGCGTTGGAGGCCGTCGCCCTCGGCCGGGATCCGGCGGACGGCAGCCTGACGGCGCGGCTCAACAACCGTGCGGAGCTGTGGGCGGCCGATGGCCGCCGTCCGGACGACCCACTCGTCGGTCTGTGCCTGGTCGCCGCTCAGCGGTGGGTGAACGGCGCCGGTCGCGCGGCTGCGACGGCCGCCGCCCAGGAACTGGTGGAGCACAGCCGACTCCAGACCGAGCACCGCACCGGGCTGCTGCTCAAGAGCACCCGCCACTGCGGCGGTTGCAGCACACGCGGCCGAGTCGAGCAGATGTCTGTCTGCGGTGCCTGCCATCAGCTCTTCTGCGCGGACTGCGGCGACTCCAGGTGGCCGGACCACACCCAACGCTGTCGCGGCGATCTCGTGCATCCGCCGGTGCTGCGCGGCTGACCTTCGAGGTTGTGGTCGATCGGAGCAGGGCGCGAGATTGCAGTCGATCGGCGCAGGGCGCGTTGAAGTGGTCATGGTCCGTTTCCCGCCGGAAGCAGCGGCACGCACTGGCCAGACTCGGCACCATGAACGACACAGACAGCACGCTGCTCAGCCACTTCGACACCGCCGCAGAAGGTTTCAGCGATCGGCTGAGTCGGCTGAGGGCGATGCCGGACACGTGCTGGGAGAACGCCACCCCGTGCACCGAATGGAACGTGCGTCAACTGGTCAACCACATGATCCAGGGAAGTCGCATCTACACCTCGCTCCTGCGTGGCGGCAGCAGCGCGGAGTTCATGACGAACCTGGACCACGAGGCGCTCGACGGCGACCTGGTGACCACCTACCGGGACGCGGTCGCCGAGTGCCGGGCGGCGTTCCATGCCGTAGGCGCGCTCGACCAGATCGTCGACTACCCGTTCGAGCCCGTTCCCGGTCGGCAGTTGCTCGGTCTGTACGTCGTGGACGCGATCACCCACACGTGGGATCTCGCCCGCGCCGTACAACTGGACGAACGACTCGACGCGCACACGGTGCGCTGGATCCTCGACAACTTCCCGTGGATCTATCACGGCGTCAGCGAAAGCCCGCTCACGGACAGCAACCGCTACTACGGGCCGCCCACAGAGGCACCGACGTCGGACACATCCCAGCAGGGCCGTCTCCTCCACACCATGGGCCGCAAGCCGTAGCCCCGGAACACGGGCTTCGACCTCACAGGTGTGCTTGCTTGGGCAAGGTGAGGATCTCCGCTCCGTCTTCGGTGATGGCGATCGTGTGCTCACTGTGTGCCGTCCGGCAGCCTGTCGCACTACGGAGCGTCCACCCGTCGGCATCGGTCACGAGTCGGGCGGTGTCCGCCATGACCCACGGCTCCAGGGCAAGGAGCAGCCCAGGGCGCAGTTTGTAGCCACGGCCGGGTCGTCCGGTGTTCGCGACGTGCGGGTCCTGGTGCATCGTCGATCCGATGCCATGTCCTCCGAACTCGGTGTTGATCGGGTACCCCGCCCCGCTGAGGACCGTGCCGATGGCATGGGAGATGTCACCGATGCGAGCCCCGGGCCCGGCAGCGGCGATCCCTGCGGCCAGCGCGCGTTCGGTTGTGCTGATCATCGCGACGCTCTCCGGGGGCTTCGCTTCGCCCACGATGAAGCTGATGGCAGCGTCCGCGGCGACTCCGCCCTTGGAGACGGCGAGGTCGAGTGTCAGCAGATCGCCGTCGGCGAGCGCGTAGTCGTACGGCCGTCCGTGGAGCACGGCGTCGTTGACGGCCGTGCAGATGTAGTGGCCGAACGGGCCGCGTCCGAAGGACGGCGCGTAGTCGACGTAACAGGACAGTGCTCCCGCCTCGACGATCATCTTCTCGGCCCACCTGTCGATGTCCAGCAGGTTCGTGCCGATCGCGCTACGGCTCTTCAGTGACTGCAGGATCTCGCCGACCAGGGCACCGGTGTCTTTCGCCCGGGCCAGCAGGGTGGGGTTCAGGATCTCGATCATGCGGCACCCTTCACACGCAACCAATAACTATACCGGCATTACTATACCGGTATGAGAATCGGCGTCACAGCCACATCGTGTCGCTCACGGATCCAAGGCTCGTGCCGGACAGGCGGCGGTGCAGGGTCATCGCCTGGTCCTCGGTGAGGGAGGCGACGTGGTCGGCGGCGGCGCGCAGGGGGTCGCCGTGGAGGTCGAGTTCCTCGGCCCGGTCGGTGGGCAGGAGTCGAGGGGATTCGTAGGTCCAGCGCAGCAGCTCGGAGACGATGCGGCGCTTTCCGTGCTGCTGGGTGGCGAGGGCAGGGCGGTCGATGACGTAGCACCAGACCAGTTCCTTGAGCAGGTCGCAGGCGGCGCGGCGCTCGGCCGGGACGACAAGCCTGGCGCCGTGGCGGATCGCCTCCCGGCCGCCGACCTCCAGCTCGATGCCACGGGTGAAGTGGTCGATCAGTTTGGCCGTCCGGGCGTTGACGGCGACGTCGTCCGCGTGCCGCCCCGCGTAGGGCCCCGGGACGGACAGTGCCTTGGCGATGTCGGCGAGGAGGTGCAGCGCCTCGTCCCGGTCGAAGGCGGCACCGGTGCGGCGGCGCTTGGCCTCCACGTAGTCCAGGAAGCGCTGCGTCTCCCGCTCGGTGTCGCCGCCCGCCGCTCCCGGCGGCGGGAAGAGCGCGGCCAGCGGGATCAGCCCGGTGCGGTAGAAGTCCTCCACGTCGTGGCAGGCGTACGTGACGTCGTCGGCCCAGTCCATCACCTGCTCCTCGACCGGCACGGCGTCGTCGCCGCGGCCCGCCCGCACCCAGGCGAACGCCTCCCGGTCGGCCGCGTACACACCCCACTTGGCGTGCCGCGCGGGATCGACGTCGTGCGGGGCGCGTTCCCAGGGGTACTTCGTCGCGGCGTCCAGGCAGGCCCGGGTCAGGTGCAGTCCGCGGTGGCCGGGGTACTTGTGCGCGGCCAGGAAGGTGAGGATGTGCAGGGTCTGGGCGTTGCCCTCGAAGCTGTCGAGCGCGCCGCCCGCGGATTGCAGCTCGTCCATCGTCGCCCGCAGCGCGGTCTCGCCCGCGTGGCCGAAGGGCGGGTGACCGATGTCGTGCGCCATGCAGGCCGCCTCGACAAGGGCCGGGCTCGGACCGCCGTAGCGCCGCTCCAGGCGCTCGGCCATCCGCCGCCCCAGCTGGGCGACCTTCATCGAGTGGGTCAGTCTGGTGTGGTAGGCGCCGAGTTCACCGCTGGCGACGACCTGGCTCTTGCCCGCGAGCGCGCGCCACTGCGTGGAGTACAGGATGCGGTCCACGTCGTGCTCGAATCCCGAGCGCTGTCCGTCGTCTGCGACCCGTCGGCGCAGGGAGTGTTGTTCGAGGTCCTCGTCGCTGTACTGAGCCGGTCGCATGGCCGGATAGTAGTGCGCCCCCTGGCCCAGGGCCCCCGCCTGCCGTCCTACGCGCCCTTAGTACCGCAACGGAGGCGGCAACGATCCGGCCCCGACCCTGGTCAGGAGGGCTCGGTGAGAACCCACAACTCCCAGACTCCGGCGGCCCGGCACTCGTAGGCGCGTACGCCGTTCTCCAAGTACCACCGGCCGCGCTCATGACAGCGGTTCTCCTCGGCCGGAGGAAAGTCCGCCACGTGGTGCCAGCCTGGCCCGGCTGCCGGCGCGGACTGTACGGGCGTGGGTGCGGGCGCGGAGGCCGCGGCAGTTGCGCCGTGGGTCGCCACCAGCAGCGACGCGGCCGCAGCCGCGAGGAGAACGCGTTTCATGGTTCGCATGGAACGCATCTTTCCGCAGCCGGCGGGCCCACATCGATGGAGACCGCTCCGCCGTCCCCCGATTGGCCCAAAGGGTGATACGTGCAGCCTGGCTGTGGGACATGACGCGGTTCTTGAGGGTGCGGCAGTCTGCGCGCCCGCCCATCGCCACTCTTGACTCATCGCGTTCTCAGCTTGCGGTTTCCGGCCCGGTCCTTCGCGATGTTTCGTATCTTCTTGCTGCAGCCTGACCCGGCGAGCAGGGCGAGTACCTCCGGCGACGTCGACTGCTCGGCGAGGACGCGCTGCATCCAGTACGTGACCTTCGCCAACTCGACGGGTGTCGGCACGTGACCGTCCTCGACGGACAGGTAGAACAGCCAGTCGTGGATGCGGCTGTGGATGAACTCGCGGCACCCCTCCGCTTTGAGCTGGTCGATCTCCGGCAGCAGTTCGGCCGACCACTGCCGGAACTCGGCAGGACCACTCACCCGCATCGCGATCCTGTCCACGAGGGCGACCACCGCCGTCTTGGACCCCATCTCGTGGGGGTCGCGCAGGATCGTGGCGACGATCGCGCGGTCCTTGTCGCGGCTCCGCGAGGAAGCGGTCACCGAGACGACGCGTTGGTAGGCGGACGATCGGACGTGCTCGTCCGCGAGGGCATCGTCGACGTCCACGTCGAGAATGCCGGCCCCCGCCAGCAGCTCGGCCACATCGGAACGCAATGTCATCGCTTCATCCCCTCTCGCAGGGCCGGACTCCACATCGTGGACACCGTCCTGCGGTCCGCACACTGAACCAAACGAAACGGCCTGTTGGTGCCCTGTGCGCCCTGCCCGCTCACCGCGTCGGCCGCGCCCTAGGCACTCTCGGCCCTCTCCGCCCGCGCGATGATCGCCTCGACCACCTCCGTCTTGGCGTCGGCGTAGTTCTGCATGTACTCCCACGTCTGCTCGGCCAGCGCCCTCTTCGTACGGGCGTACAGGTCCCGGTCGTCGTCGTGGGCGCGGAGCCAGTCGCGGAACCGGAGCATGCGGGTGGTCTCGGGGCAGTCGGGCGGCAGCACGTGCAGGTTCGCGGACGCGGCGCCCGGGGCGAGGTCCTGGGTGCGCAGCACGCGGTGCTCGTACCAGTCGGGCTCGCGGACGGCGAGGGTGTAGCCGAGTCGTTCGAGCGCGGGTACGTACGCCGTCTCGTCGCCCGGGTCGGGGACGGTCAGGAGCATGTCGATGATCGGCTTGGCGGCCAGGCCCGGCACCGATGTCGAGCCGACGTGCTCGATCTCGTGCCGTACGCCCGTGAGCGCGCCGTCGATGCGTACGGCCTCGTGGGCGAAGGCTTGGCGCCAGCGGGGGTCGTACTCCGCCAGCGCGACCTGGCCGTCGAGTCTGGGCGCCGTGCCCACGCTGGCCGCGTCGATCTCTTCGGCGGTCATGGGCACTTGGTCGACGGGTCCCTGTGCGCGGGGCGTCCCGGGATCGTCGTTCCCCTGCTCGGGCACGGCCTGCTCCTCACCTTGACGTGACAGCGGTTCTCGTACACCCAAGGCAGGAATCCGCGGAGCGTCAAGCGGGTTGCGGGCCCGCACGAAGACGGGGGTGCGGGCTCGCGTGAGAACGGGGGTGCGGGCCCACGCAATCGCTCGCGCGGGCCCGCACCGGCGGCTGCCGGAGGCTCAGTCCCGCAGCACCACGAGCACGAACGCCGCCGAGACCGCGCCGAGTACGACGGCCGCGACCCCGCGCGAGAACCGGTGGTCACGCAGGACGGGCAGGAGTGCGTCGGCGGCGAGGCGGCCGGGGCCCACGAGTGCCAGGGACACCGCGCCGGCCAGGAGCACCAGGTCGTACTCGATGCCCTGGGGGCTGAAGAAGCCACTGCCCCACTTCACGGCGATGGCGTTGAGCATGATGCCGAGGATGCCCGCGCCCGCGAGCGGGGTGAGCAGACCTATCGCGAGGCCGAGGCCGCAGAAGGTCTCGGTGAGCGCGGCGACCCAAGCCATCGTCTTGGCGGCCTTGTAGCCGTCGGCGGCGAAGTTGCCCGCGGTGCCGTCGAGTCCGGAGCCGTCGAACCAGCCGAAGAGCTTCTGCGATCCGTGGGCCGCCATGGTGAGGCCGACCGCGAGGCGCAGCAGTAACAGGCCGAGGTCGGCGCCGGGTTGTGGGGCCGGGTGCGGGGAGGCGGCGGGGCGCGATGGCGCGCCAGCCGGTGTGGGGGTGGTGAAGGGGGACGACATGGCGGATCTCTCCTTGTGCCAAGAAAGGTTGGGGGGGATGACGGAGCGAGGGAGGAGAGGCCCCTCTACGTTCTGATGACGCGGGTTTGGTACAGGTCGACGGCGGTGGCGTCGGGGGACGAGGTGCCGGCGAGCAGGGCGAGGCCCCGGCTCGGGTCGTGGCGCGGGGATGCGGCCCGCTGTGCGGGGGCGCCCGGCTGTTCGGGGACGGGAATGACGGCCTCGCGCGGCGTCTCGCGTTCGCCGCCGCCGTTGCAGCCGCTGGTGCTGCCCGCCTCGCTGCGGCCTTCGAGCGCGTCGACGGGCGGGCCGAAGGGCTCGGTGACTGCGGTGTGTTCGCCCTGTTGCCCCATGTCGCCGGGGAAGACGTTGGCGGCTGGTCCGAGCGCGAGGATCAGGCAGAGCAGCGCCATGAGCAGGCAGGGGGCGCCCTTGAGGCCCGCTGCGGCGCGTGCCGCGGCGGCCTCGGCCGGGATCCCGTCCTCAGCCGGGAACCCGCTCCGGAGCCGGGGCTCGCGCCCCGGCCTCCCGGAGGAGAACTCCTGCCCGCTCATGCCACCCGATGATAGGTCCAGACCAGCACCCGGCTGAAGCCCCCTGACGGACTCGGGCCCCAATGCGGCTCACTGAGGCCGGATTTCACCCCTCGTCGCATCGCTCCCGGCACGGTCGCTTCACCCCCGGCCGTGCGGGCGCCGCATGCACACCCGCGGCCAGCGGTCCAGACCGTGCGCGGCCTCCTTCTCGCGGACGTCCCGCAGCCCGGGGCCGAGTTCGGCGTCTTCGAGGAGTACGAAGCCACAGCGCGCGTAGTACGGGGCGTTCCACGGCACGTCCCTGAACGTCGTGAGCGTCAGCGCCGGGACACCCTCGGCCGCCGCGCGGTCCGCGAGGTGTTCCAGCAGGGAACGGCCGATGCCCTGGTGCGCGTGGTCGGGGTGCACGGACACCTGCTCGACGTGGAGGTCGCCGTCGAGGGGGTCGGCGAGGAGGTAGGCCACGGGTACGTCGGCCGGGTCGGCGGCGACCCAGGCGAGGCCCGCGCGCCGGTGGCGCGCGAGTTCGTCCAGAGTGGGCGGATCGTCGTCGGCGATCTCCGCCATACCGATGTCGCGGAACCAGCGGCCAGCGGCCCGCTCGATGTCCTGGAGGCGGGCCAACTCACCGCCGTGCACTGCTCGGATACGCATCGTGCCATTGTGTCGTGGGCCGTACGTCGCGTCGGTGCGGGGTGCGCCGACGCGACGTACGACCCACGAGCCGGCCCTCGTGGAACTACTCCGTGAACTACTCCGTTGCGACCGTGATGGCCTGTACGGGACAGGCCCGCGCCGCCTCCCGGAGCATGGGGTCCTCCACCCCCTCCTGGCGTCCGGGCAGCAACTCGCTGAAACCGTCGTCGTCCTGCGTGAAGACACCCGGCGCCGTCAGCACGCACTGACCCGCGCCGATGCACACGTCGGTGTCGATGGAGACGCGCATCAGCCGCGCCCCCAGGTGACGGGCAGTTCCACGAGACCCTGGATGGTGTCGCCCGGCTTCATCCGGATCTCGTCCGCGGGCACGGCGAGCCGCAGGTCGGGGATGCGGGCGAGCAGCGAGTGCAGGGCGATCTCCAGCTCGGCGCGGGCGAGGTTCTGCCCGAGGCACTGGTGGATGCCGAAGCCGAAGGCGAGGTGGTGGCGGGCGTTGCGCCGCACGTCGAGGTCGTCGGCTCCGGGATAGACGGTGGTGTCGCGGTTGACGGTGGCGGCGGAGAGGATGACGCCGTCGTCGGCGCGGATGGTCCGGCCCGCCACCTCGATGTCCTCGGTGGCGACGCGCACGAGCCCGTCGGCGATCGACAGGAAGCGCAGCAGTTCCTCGACGGCGTCGCGCGTCCGCTCCGGGTCGGCGCGCAGGGCCGCGAGCTGGTCGGGGTGTTCGAGCAGGGTGAAGGTGCCGAGGGAGATCATGTTGGCGGTGGTCTCATGCCCGGCGATGAGCAGGATGAGGGCGAGGCGTACGAGTTCGTCGCGGTCGAGGGTGCCGTCGCCGAGCCGGTCGCGGACCAGTTCGTCGAGTACGCCCTCGGGGGTGGCGTCGCGGCCCGGATGGCCGCCGGCCGCCTTGGCCTTGCGGTCGACCAAGTCGCCCAGATAGTCCATGAGTTCCAGGCGGCCCGCCTCGGAGTCCTCGGCCGTGGCGCCGCGCAGGATCCGGCGTGAGGCCTCTTCGAAGAAGTCGTGGTCGGCGTACGGGACACCGAGAAGTTCGCAGATCACGATGGACGGCACGGGCAGGGCGAAGGCGGCGACCAGTTCGGCGGGCGGCCCTTGGGCGAGGACGGCGTCCAGGAGTTCGTCGACGACGCGTTGGATCCCGGGGCGCATGGCGGCCACCTGTTTCACCCCGAACGTGGGGATCAGCGTGCGGCGCTGTTTGTTGTGCAGGGGGTCGTCGACGCCGAGCAGCGCGAGCGGCTCCCGGCGGGAGAGCTCGAACCGCCGGGCGAGCAGCGGGAAGGCCGGGTTCTGCCGGTCGGCGGAGAGCCGGGGGTCGGTGAGCAGGGCCTGGGCCTCGGCGTGCCCGGTGACGAGCCAGGCCTCGGAGTCGTCGTAGAGGGTGACGCGGTTGAGCGGGCCTTGCTCACTCAACGGCCGGTATCCGGTGGGCGGGTGATAGGGGCAGGTGCGGTCCTGAGGGAAGGGGGTGGCTTGCGCCATGGGGGCCTCCGTTGTGCTCGGACGGGTCGTCCGGGTGTTCCGACCCTCACTTCATGCCCCATGCACCTACCCGTACCATGCCCGGTTCAGCCAACTTCGCCACGGTCGGCCCCGAGTGCAACTTGATGGCCGATTTATGGCACCTGCCGGTCCTTTTACGACACGGGCTCGCACCCCTCCCCACCCCACGACCTCGCAGGAGTCGCACCTCTTCCTCAGGCCCGTACATGTCAGTCGCTGACACGAATGGCGTGTTCCCGTCGGGCGACCCTTCAGCGGCCCGTGGAGCCGTCGATCTGTTCGCGGAGGATGTCGGCGTGACCGGCGTGCCGGCCGGTCTCCTCGATCATGTGGACCAGGACCCACCGCATGGACGGGGACGCCTTCCGGCGCGGGGGTCGCGGGGCGGGGAGCGTCAGGTCCGGGCAGGCTTCGATGATCTGGTTCGCTCGGTCGACGGCTTCGCGGTAGTCGGCGAGGACGCCGTCGACGGTCTCCTCGGGGGTCGGGCGCATGGTGGCGGCCCAGTCGCCGGCCGCTTCGCCGAGGAAGTAGAAGCGCTCGACGGATGTCAGGTGCTTGACCAGGCCGAGGAGGCTGGTGCCTGAGGGGGTTCCGGGGGTGCGGACCTGGGGTTCCGGCGCGTCCACGGCCTTGTTCGCGATCGCGTCGCGGAGGTAGTTCAGGAATCCCAGCAGGGTGGCCTTCTCGTCGGCGCCGGTCCGCGGGGGTCCGGTGTCCTTCGTCCGTGGCCTGGGGTGCCGCGTACGGTCGCGTGACGTCGCGGTGCTCACTTGGCCCTCCTTCCGGCGAGGAACGCCAGCAGTTCGGCGGTGACGAACTTCGGGTTCTCTTCCGTCAGCCAGTGGCCCGCCTTGGGAACCTCGACGGCCCGGGTGATGCGGGACATGCGGGGTTCGACCGTGGAGCGGGCGAACGGGAGTTGGCCCTCGGCGGTCATCAGCATCGTCGGCGTGGCGATCGGCGCGGCGGCCGTGTTGTCCCGCTCGTCCCGCTCCAGCGTCCGGTACAGCTCGAATCCGCCGGTCAGGACCTGGGGGCGGCGGTAGGTGCGGGCGAACTCGTCTTCCTGCCGGTCGGTGAACGGGGACTTGGCGCCGGGTCCGCCGAAACTCTTCCCGCCGTACGCGACGTACGCGTAGAACAACGCGAGGTACTCGCGCACGTCGTCGGCCACGATCGCCTCCGGGAAGTCGTCCTGCCCGTGGAAGCCGAGGTGCCAGCTCAGCGTGCGGTACTTGGCGGCGCTGAGGGCGGGCCCCGGGAGGGGATAGTCCAGGTGGGCGTACGCGCGGACCTCGCCGGGGTACTGCGCGGCGTACTGGAAACCGACACCGGCCCCGAGGTCGTGGCCGACGAGGTTGATGTCGCGCAGGCCGAGCCTGCCGGCGAGCAGGCCGTGGACGAACCGGGCAAGGGTGGCCTTGTCGTAGCTCGGCGGCGCTCCCTCGCTGTCGCCGAGCCCCGGCAGGTCCAGCGCGTACACCGTGTGGCGCTCCGCGAGTGCCGGCATGATGCCGCGCCACGCGTACCAGGACTGGGGCCAGCCGTGCAGCAGGACCAGGGGCTTGCCGGTGCCGCCGGTGACGTAGTGCATCCGCACGCCGTCGACGTCGGCCGTCCTGTGGCGGAACCGGCGGTTGAACGCGGTGTCGTGGCGGGTGGCGGCGTCGAAGGCCGTGGACTTGGCGTCGACGGACGGTCGGCGCGGTGTCCCGCCCGGCGTTCGCCCTTCCGCCGTCCCGCATGCCGTCGTCAGTGCGAGGACGGCCGTGGTCATCGCCGCGCGGCGCGTCCACAGTGATCCGGTCGTCGCAGTGGCGCCCGCTCGTGTGTCCTGAGCGGTTCCCGTTGTCGTGAGCATCGAATGGTCACCTCCGCCGCCAGCATCGCCACCGCCGTTCCGCTCTTGCAAGAAAAGTTGCGGATCCGCACGATGGACGCATGGGAAGTACCGAAGAAGACGTTCTCGCCGGAGTCGGTGCGCGCTTGCGCGCCCTGCGCCAGGCGCGCAACGCCACGTTGGCCGAGCTGGCGACCGAGACCGGTCTCACGGCGAGCACACTGTCCCGCCTGGAGAACGGAAGGCTCCGCCCCACGCTGGAGCAACTGCTGCCGCTGGCGCGGGCGCACGGCGTCCCGCTCGACGATCTGGTGGCGGCGCCGCTCACCGGCGACCCGCGCGTCCACCTGCGGCCGGTGCGGCGCAACGGGTTGACGGTGGTGCCGCTGACCAGGCGCCCCGGAGGCGTCCAGGCGTACAAGGTGGTCCATCCCCCGGCCGGGCAGGCGCCCACGATGGAGCTGCAGACGCACGAGGGATACGAGTGGTTCTACGTCCTCAACGGAACCGTCCGGTTCCTGCTCGGTGAGCAGGAGTTCCGGCTCGGCGTCGGCGAGGCCGCGGAGTTCGACACCCGCGTACCGCACTGGATCGGCAGCGCCGACAGCCGACCCGCGGAACTGCTCACGCTGTTCGGCGCGCAGGGCGAGCGCGCCCATCTGTCGCCGTCCCAGCACTGAGCTTGTCCTACCGTTTGGCGCGGGCCGCGTGGGCGAGGTTCAGCCGCGGAGGAGTTCGGCGACGTGGGCGTAGGAGTCGTCCGCGTATCCGGCCGCCATGCCGCGGCGGGCGACGTCGTGGGCCGCGGAGATCACCGTGCTGTCGACGCCCCGGCTGCGCGAGGCGTCGAGGACATGGGACATGATCGCCGCCGCCGAGCGGAGGTTGGAACCCCCGGCGGGATAGCTGCCGGTGTCGACCTGCTCGGCGAACGCATCGATCACGTCGGGCAGGAGCCCGGCGACACCCTTGGCGTAAGGAGCCAGGTCGGATGCGGTGACGCCCTCGGACCCGGCGAGGGCGAAGGCGTGGACGACGCCGGTCAGTGCCGTCCAGAAGATGTCGAGCAGCGCGACGTCGTGCGCCCCCGCACGGCCCGGGTCGGCGCCCAGGTACACGCAAGTGCCACCGATGGCCTGGAGGGTGTCCCGGTGGCGCTCGTACAGGTCGGCCGGGCCGCTGTGCAGCACCAGCGTGGACGGGCCGCCGACGAGGTACGTCGGGACCATGATCGCGCCGTCGAGATATCCGATGCCGTGCGCCTCCGCCCAGTCGGCGGTGGCACGGGCCTCGTCGGGAGTACCGGCGGTGAGGTTGACCAGGGTGCGGCCCTTGAGCGCGGCGGCGTGCGGGGTGATGACGGCGCGGACGGCGTCGTGGTCGAGGACGCAGATCACCACGAGGTCGCTCGCCGCGATCGCCTCCGCGGCGGTTCCGGTCTCGACGGCGCCGTTCTCCACCAGGCCGTCCGCCCGGCCAGAGGTACGGTTCCAGAGGGTTGCGGGATGGCCCGCGGCCAGGAACGCGGAGGCCAGGGCCCGGCCCATCGGGCCCAGGCCGAGAACGGTGACGGGGGCAGCAGACATGGGGAACTCCGAGGTCGTGACGGTGACCGATCCGCACACGTGCGGGATGGGTGTGGCCGTCGGGGTGTTCGAGGGCAAGTGGAAGTCGTTCGTCATGTGGGCGCTCTCCGAGCGTCCGCGCCGCTTCGGGGAGACCAGGCGGCTGGTCACCGGCATCAGCGAGAAGGTGCTGACCCAGCAGCTCCGGGAGCTGCAGGCCGACGGGATCGTGCACCGGGAGGACTACGACGAGGTGCCGCCCCGGGTCGAGTACTCGCTTACCGAGCGGGGCCGTCACCTCTATGAACTGCTTGAACTGCTCTCCGCCTGGGGTCGGGACCACCTGGCCGCGAGGACAGGGGCGGTGTCGGACGAGGGGCTTGGCGCGCCTCGACAAGACTTCCCGGTCACCGGTCCTTGATCAAGTACGTACCTTCAGGTACGTGCCCACGAGCTCATGGCGGACCGGCGCGAGCTGCGGGAGAAAACCACCGCCCCACCCGCCAGGACGTCGGCGGGTGGGGCGGCTTCGGGCGGGGCGGTCGGACGACGTGTCAGGCTCCGCAGAACTCGGCCTCCACGAGCTGCAAGGTGTACGTGTTCCGGTCACCGTTCACGTTGGCCGCGAGCGTGTGACGGCCGTCGGACGTCGTCACCACGACGGACGACGAGCCGGGTGCGCTGCCGGTGTGGCCCCAGACGGTGATGCCGCAGGAGAGTTGGTACGAGAAGAGGCCCAGGCCGAAGCGCACCTGGGGCACGTCCGGGTGCACGGGAATGGTCGTCGTCATCTCGGCAAGCTGGCGCTTGGGCAGCAACTTGCCGCGCAGGAGCGCGGAGTAGAAGCGGTTCAGGTCCGCGCTGTTGGAGATCATCTCGCCTGCGGCCCCGGCGTAGGACGGGTTCAGCTCGGTCGTGTCGTAGAGGGTGCTGCCCGGTGTGCCGGACAGCAGGTCGTAGCCGCGAGCGCTGGGCCGCGGCAGGGTGGTGGCGGTGCCGGGCACCCGGGTGCCGCGCAGATGGAGGGGGTTGATGATGCGGCGCCGGATCTCGTCTCCGTACGCGCGGCCCGTGGCCTTCTCGATGATGAGGCCGGCGAGCAGGAAGTTGGTCTTGGAGTAGAGCACTCCCTCCCCCGGTGCGTTGTGCGGCTCGTGGCGCATCGCCATGGCGATCATCTGGGCCGGGGTCCAGGTGTCGTAGCGGTGCTCGAGGAAGTCCTTGGTGAAGATCTTGCGCGCGTACTCGGGGTCCGTGTTGACGTCGTAGATCCCGCTGGAGTGGTTCAGGAGCTGCCGGATGGTGATGCGGTCGCCGTCGTGGCCGTTGCCCTCGACCACGCCCGGCAGCCACGAACCCACCGTGTCGTCGAGGTCCAGCTTTCCCTCGGCCTCCAGTTGGAGCACGACGGTGGCGACGAAGGTCTTGGTGATGCTGGCGACCCGGTAGTGGTCGTCGGCGCCGCGCGGGGTCTCGCGTTCGATGTCGCCGAGGCCCGCCGCGGCCTTCCATGGGCCGCCCGCGTCGGTGACGCGTGCGGTCACGCCGGGGTTTCCGGCCGCGACGAGGGCGTCCATGGCCTTGCGGGTCGCCTCGTGCGACGCGGTACCCGTCGCCCCGGGTCCGGGGTGGTGCTCCTGTCGCGGTGCGGCCGTGGCGGTAGCGGTCGCCAATGTGGTCAGCGCCGTCACTGATATCGCCGCGACCGACAGTCGTCTGCGCAGGTTCATGCCGCTCCTCTGTCACACCATGCCGGAAACTTCAACTGCCGTGCCTGGCCGGGGATGTTATGTCAGCGGAGCGGCGGAAGCGACGATTCACCTGTCGACGGGACAGCGGTAACCGCGACCGCCTCCCGCTCACGACCCGACGTAATCCCGCAGGTGACGAGCCGTCAGCGTGTCGCCCTCCGTGACCAGTTCGGCCGGAGTGCCGGTGAAGACGATCTCGCCGCCGTCGTGGCCGCCGCCCGGACCCAGGTCGATGATCCAGTCGGCGTGGGCCATCACGGCCTGGTGGTGCTCGATGACGACGACCGAGTTGCCGTCGTCGACGAGGCGGTCGAGGAGGGCGAGGAGTTTGTCGACGTCGGCCAGGTGCAGGCCGGTGGTGGGCTCGTCGAGGACGTACGTGGAGGACTTCTCCGCCATGTGGATGGCGAGCTTGAGGCGCTGGCGCTCGCCGCCGGAGAGGGTGTTGAGCGGCTGGCCGAGGCGCAGATAGCCGAGGCCGACGTCGGAGAGGCGGCCGAGGATGGTGTGCGGCTTGCCGGTGGGGAAGAAGTCGTACGCCTCCGCGACCGACATACCGAGGACCTCGCTGATGTTCTTGCCGCGCAGGTGGTACGTGAGCACCTCCGGCGTGAAGCGTTTGCCCTCGCACTGCTCGCAGACCGAGGCGACGCCCTGCATCATCGCCAAGTCCGTGTAGAGCAGGCCGAGACCGTTGCACTTGGGGCAGGCGCCTTCCGAGTTGGCGCTGAACAAGGCCGCCTTGACGCCGTTCGCCTTGGCGAAGGCGTCGCGGATCGGGCCGAGCAGGTTCGTGTACGTCGCCGGGTTCGACCGGCGCGAGCCGCGGATCGGGGACTGGTCGGCGACCACGACGCCGTCCCGCCCGGAGAGATAGCCGTGGATCAGCGAACTCTTCCCGGAACCGGCGACGCCGGTGACCACGGCGAGAACACCGAGCGGGACGTCGACCGACACGTTCTTGAGGTTGTGCAAGTCGGCGCCCTCGATGGCCAGTTGACCCTTCGGCGTGCGGACGGTGTCGCGGAGCCGCGCGCGGTGGCCGAGGTGGCGGCCGGTGAGGGTGCCGGAGGCGCGCAGGCCCGCCACGTCCCCGGTGAAGCAGATCTCGCCGCCCGCCGCGCCCGCGCCGGGGCCGAGGTCCACGACGTGGTCGGCGATCTCGACGACCTCCGGCTTGTGCTCGACGACGAGCACCGTGTTGCCCTTGTCGCGCAGGCGAAGGAGCAGGTCGTTCATGCGCCGGATGTCGTGCGGGTGCAGGCCGATCGTCGGCTCGTCGAAGACGTACGTGACGTCGGTGATGCTGGAGCCGAGGTGGCGGACCATCTTCACGCGCTGCGCCTCGCCGCCGGAGAGGGTGCCCGAGGAGCGGTCGAGGCTGAGATAGCCGAGGCCTATCTCGGTGAGGGAGTCGAGCAGGTCGAGGAGGTTGGCGAGCAGCGGGGCGGTGCCCGCGTCCTCGATGGAGCGGATGAAGTCGGCGAGGTCGTCGATCTGCATCGCGGAGCACTCCGCGATGTTCACGCCGTTGATCCTTGAGGAGAGCGCCTCCTGGGTGAGGCGGGTGCCGCCGCACAGCCCGCACTGCGCGAAGACGACGGCGCGCTCCACGAACGCCCTGATGTGCGACTGGAGTCCGTCGCGGTCCTTGGCCAGCCAGGTGCGCTGCATCTTGCTGATCAGGCCTTCGTACGTGAAGCCGTTCGAGCCGACCTTCACCTTCACCGGCTCCTTGTGGAGGAGGTCCGCCCACTCCTGCTCGGTGAAGTCCTTCAGCTTCTTGTCGGGGTCGTAGAAGCCGGAGTTGACCATGATCTGCCAGCCCCAGGAGTCCACCGCGTAGTACGGGACGGTGAGGGCGCCCTCGTTGAGGGAGAGCTCGCGGTCGAGGAGCTGGTCGACGTCGACGGTCGAGACCTCGCCGGTGCCCTCGCACTCGGGGCACATGCCTTCGGGCAGGTTGAAACTGAAGGCGCCCGAGGTGCCGACGTGCGGTGTGCCGAGGCGGCTGAAGATGATGCGCAGCATCGTGTACGCGTCCGTGGCGGTGCCCACCGTGGAGCGCGAGTTGGCGCCCATCCGCTCCTGGTCGACGACGATCGCGGCGCTCAGGTTGCGCAGCTCGTCGACGTCGGGGCGGCCGACGTTCGGCATGAACGACTGGACGAAGGCGGTGTACGTCTCGTTGATCAGGCGCTGCGACTCGGCGGCGATGGTGCCGAACACGAGCGAGGACTTGCCGGACCCGGAGACTCCGGTGAACACGGTCAGCCGCCGTTTGGGCAGGTCGAGGGAGACGTCCTTGAGGTTGTTCTCGCGTGCTCCGCGAACCTGGATCAGGGTGTGGGCGTCGGCGGGGGTGAGCTTCACGGGGGGGCTCCTTGTACGGGTCGCGGCGCGGGCCTGCGGGCGCACGGCTGCGCGGCCGCCCGGCTCAATAGCGTACACCGTACCCAGTCGAGGCAGCGGGCGCCTCCGGTTTTCGCGATGCCCGATACCTCGCCCTTGCTCGCCACCCACAGAAGCGGACCGACTTCGTCCGGAAGGGGGCGATTTTCGGCCCTTCCCGGATGCGTCGCAGGTTCGGCGGCGACCCGATCCTCGCGGGACGGCGAAGGGGCCGACTCGCCTGCCCGCGCGACCCGTTGGGGTGCCCGCGCGGTCAGATGTAGCCTTCCCGCAGGGCATGGGCCACGGCGTGGGCGCGATTGCGCAGGTGAAGGCGGGTGGTCAGGCCGTGCATGACGTTCTTGACCGTGCGCTCGGAGTAGGAGAGCTTGCTTGCGATCTCTCCGGTGTCAAGGCCCTCCGCGACCAGGCGCAGCACGTCCGCCTCGCGCGGAGCAAGCCCCGAGGCGGGGGCGCCGCTGGTGCCGGCGGCGGACCGCTGCAGCGTGCCCACCTGGCTCAGCAGCCGGCCGAGCAGGTCGGAGGGAAGGTCGCCGTCGCCCCGCGAGGCGGCGAGGACGGCCTGCAACAGGCGGTGCGCGGTGGCTTCGTGGCGCCAGACCACGGCCCCCACACCGCACTCGATGACGTCGAGGAGTTCGGCCTCCCGCACGGCGCTCACCACGAGGACGGCGCGGGCGCCCTCGCTGCGCACCAGCCTGCGCAGCGAGGTCAGTGTCGTCTCGTCGGGCGTCTCGCAGATCAGTACGGCCACGGTTCCGGGCCCGGCCTCCCGCTCGTCACGGAGGTCGATCATCGGGTGTTGGCCGAGCAGGCTGAGCGCGCCCGCGCGGGAGATGGGATCCGTGGTGTGGACGACGACCGGGATCCGGTGCGCGGGGTGTGGCGCGCGGACGGATTCGGCGGCTCGGGTCGGGTCCCGGTCCGCGGCCGCGACCGGAACCGGGGGTCTGACCACGGCTCTGACCTGGGCCGGGACTCTGTCCGTGGGTCCGGCCGAAACCATGCCGTCGTGGGTCCCCGCCGGGACGCCCCCCTTGGTCCGGAATAAACCGTTCAACGGATTTCCCCATCCTCCTCGATGTCGGCGTCGCGCCCGGATGCTCCAGTGAAAGCTGTGGCAGATAGGCACGATCCACACTTCCCCTTCACCAATGGTCCGGACAATCGTGGAGCACCACGAGGCGCACCACGAGATCGACCACGGCACGACCACGACAGCAGGAGGCAGTGATGTCCCGACCAGACCCGATCCGCGACCGCCGCGAGGCGATGGGGCTGGTGGCGGCCGAGGCCGGGCGGGCCCGGTCCGGCTCCGGCCGCCTGGTGCTGCTGCGAGGCGCCACCGGCACCGGCCGCAGCACCCTCCTGGAGGCCGCCGCCGAACACGCCGAGGCACACGGCATGCGGGTGCTGCGCGTGCGGTGCACGGCCCACTCCATCGCGCCGCTCACCGCCGTGACCCAACTGCTTCGCGCCGGACCGGACTTCAAGTGCCCGGCCCAGGCCTCCCCGGAGACACCGGACGCCGCCGAGGCCACGCGCCGCAGCGACCACGCCTCGCAGCTGTGGCGCGAACTGCTCGCGCTGGCCGCCGAGAAGCCCCTGCTGCTCGCCGTGGACGACATCCACCTCGCCGACGCCCAGTCCCGCAACTGGCTCATGGCGGCCGCCCGCCAGCTCGACCGGATACCGGTGCTGCTCGTGGCGACCGAGCGCAGTCAGTACGACGTCGAACCTCCCTTGTCCGGTCTCGCCCACGCCCTTTCGCCCGCCCTCGTGCGCACCCGCACCCTGTCCCCGCTGGCCCCCGACACGGCCGCGGAACTGGTCCGTTCGCAGGTAGGCGACGCGCCCCCGCAGGCCTGGGTGGACGACTGCGTGCGGGCAGCCGCCGGCAACCCGCTGCTGCTGCGCGCCCTCCTCGACGACCTGCGCACCGCCGAGCCGGACGGCCCCCGTCCCACCGCCCTGCCGGACACCTGCGCGGCGCTGTACCCGGGCTCCTACCCGGCCGCGGTCACCTGGTGGCTGGACAGCGCGGGAAGCGCGACCGCCGAGGTGGCCCGCGCACTCGCCGCCATGGACGAGGACAGCGCTCCGGGCACGGTCAACCCTTCGGCCACGGACGGTCCTTCGGCCCTGAGCAGGGGCGACGATCCGGCCCGGGGCGCGGACGGCGATCCGGTTCTGCTCGCCGGGATGACCGGCGCCGATCCCGCGCGGGTGCACGGCTGGCTCACCGCCATGACCCACCTGGGGATGCTCCGCCCCGCCCCGGACGGCCGCCTCCGCTACGCCCATCCCCTGCTGCGCGACGCCGTGTTGAGCGGCTGGTCCGCGGCCCGGCGGCAGCAGGCCCACCGGCTCGCGGCCGAGGCGATGCTGCGCCGCGGCGACCCCGCCGAAGCCGTGGCGGGACAGCTCCTGCGGGTGCCCGAGGTCGGCGAGTCCTGGGCCACCCGCATACTCCTGGACGCCGCGGCGGTCACCGTCCGCGAGAGTCGTACCGGCGACGCCGTCGCCTTCCTGCGCCGCGCGCTCGACGAACCGATGACGTCCGCCCGCCGGGCCGAGGTGCTCACCGAACTGGGGTCCCTGGAGTTCGCCTCCGCCCTGCCCGCGGTCGGCATACCCCGGCTCGCCCAGGCGCTGCAGCTCGCGAGCAGCCCCGAGGGCCGGGTGCGTACGGCGGTGGCGCTCGGCACGGCGCTCGCCGGGCAGGGCGAGGCGCGGGCCGCGGTGAACGTACTGCGCTCCCTGGACCGGCAGTTGACGGACCATCCGGACCTGGTCGGCACGCTCCAGACGGCCTCCGCGCTGCTCGCCGACCACGACCAGCAGGTGCGGCGGCGGATGTACGGCTGGCTGCGCGAGCGTGCCGAGCACTCGCCGGACCTGATCGGCGCGGCCGGGCAGGCGCTCCTGGTGCGCTACGAGTCCACGGCAGGCCTGCTGTCCGCGCACGCCGCCATGGACCGGGTCCGCACCCTGCTCAAGGAGCCCGCCGAACCGCTGGGCGAGTCCTTCCTCCTCGGCACCACGGCGGCCATCGCGCAGTGGGCCGACGAACTGGACGAGGCCGAGCGCCTGGTCGACCGCGGTCTGGCCGGGCAGAGCACGTCGCTGCTGCATCCGATGCACGCGGCCCTGCTGAACGTGCGGGCCGACATCGCCGCCGCGCGCGGCTCGTACGCGGAGTTGCTCGCCGATCCCGCCGTGCTCCGGGCCCCCGAGGCGCACGACGGCCGGCGCGCGCCGACCAATGCCCACGCCCACGCCGTCGTCGCGCTGGTCGATACCGGCCGCGTGGACGAGGCCCGCACCCTGGCGGGCGCCTTCGACCTCCGCGACGCGCCCGACTCCTGGGAGCCGAACCGTTTCCTGTACGCACGCGGGGTCCTGCGCGCCGCCGACGGTGACACGGCGGGCGCGCGCGACGACTTCCTGGAGTGCGGGCGCCGGCAGGCGGCACGCAGTGTGGTCAGCCCGGCGGTGACTCCGTGGCGTACCGCCGCGGCGGAGTGCGAGCTGGCTCTCGGGCGCCCCGAGCAGGCGCTCGCCCTGGCGGAAGAGGAGCTGCGGCTCGCCTCGGTCTGGAACACGCCGCGTCAGATCGGCCGGGCCCTGCGCGTCCTGGGCGCGGCGACCGGCGGCCGGCACGGCCTGGAGCTGACCGACCAGGCCGTACGACAACTGCGGGACGCACCGGCCGAGACAGAACTGATCATGGCTCTGATCGACCAGGGTCGGCTGCTCACGGCCGTCGGCGAACGGGCGCGGGCCCGCGATCCGCTGCGGGAGGCGGCCGAGCGCGCCGAACGCAAGGGCGCGGTCCGGCTCCTGGCCCTGGCCGAGGGGGTGCTGCGCGAGGGCGGCGCCCGCCGCACCACGGCGGCGCACACCGGGTCGGCGGCCCTGACCGCCAGCGAGCGGCGCATCACCGCACTCGCCGCCGACGGCCGCACGAACACCGAGATCGCCCGGCTCCTGCACCTCGCGCGGCGCACCGTCGAGACCCATCTGACGAGTTCCTACCGCAAGCTCGGCATCCGCCGTCGCGGGGAGCTCCCCGCGGCTCTCGCCCGGCGGCCGGGCGACGCCGAGCGCCCGCACCGCGAGCGCGTGCAGCGCGAGCACCCGCGCCGGGAGCAGCCTCACCGCGACCAGCCGCACCGCGAGCTGCCCGCCTGGTGACCGCGTGGCGACCGTCGCGGGTGACCGCGTTGCGACTGTCGCGGCGGCTCGTGCGTCACGTCAGGTCGCTGGGCACAGCACGCCGCGGCTGTCCGCGACGTCGAGGTCGCCGGTCACGACGTGCAGGGAGAACTGCAGATCGCGCAGGCCGTTCAGGGAGCTGAAGTCGCGGGCCATGTGCCGCTCGAGGGCGCGCAGATGGGAGCGCACGGTGGCTTCCGAGAGGCCCAGGGCGCGCGCGGTCGGTTCGATGTGCGCGTCGTGCGTGAGCCAGACGGTGGCGGTGGTCAGCAGGTCCCGGCGATCGCCGCGGGCGGTGTGCAGGAGGGTGTCCGCCCAGGCGAGGACCTGGGGCGCGGCGAGCAGTGCGGGCAGCGTCGGCGGCGCGCCGTCGAGGGTTGCGGATCCCGCGGGGTGTTCCCGCTGCGTGACCAGTTCCAGGGCCAGGCCGACGGCGATGCGGTCGGCGACCGTGCCGAAGTCCACGTCCAGGGCTTCGGCCGCCCGGGTCACGCGCCGTGTGACGGTGTTGCGGTGCAGGTGCAGACGCCGTGCGGCGACCGTGTAGGGGTGGGCGAGGGCGCTGGCCAGCGTCTCGCGCATCTGCTCCCACTGGGTCTCGTGCCGCATCAGCGGGTCGAGGAGATTCCTGGCCCAGCGCTGCGCGTCGCGCGGCGGGAGCAGGCCGACCAGGTCGGTGTGGTGCGCGGACAGCGCGAGCGCGTCGGGCTGGTGGAGCGCGAACCGCTGGGCGGCGACGGCCTCTTTGAGCGCGTCGGCGAGCAGGGACATGGAGTAGATGCCGCTGCCGCTGAGGGTCGCGTCGGCGCCCAAGGCGGCCACGACGCGGGCGAGTTCGGCGGGCACGCCGGAGGTGCCGGGCAGTTCGAAGGCGCCCGCGGATCCGCCGGGCAGCGCGGCTGTGCCGCCGGCGCCGGATGTGTCGTACGCATCGGACGCGACGGCACTGCCCCGTCCTGCTGCCCGCGCGGGCACCTGAATCGGCTGTACGACCAGGATCCTGCGCTCCGCGCGCGGGTCCGCGATCACCAGGGCGCGGCCCGCGGTGACGGCCTCGCACCGGCGTGCAGCGGCGTCGCGGTGGGTGCGCGGGGTCTCGATGACGAAGACACGGGCCGTCTCCGGCTCCAGGAGGCCGGGGGCCTGCGGGGCCATGACCCGTCGTGCCTTGTCGACCTCGGCGTCCAGGAGGAGTTCCACGGCGGCCCGCCGGGCGGCGCGCGAGGCGTCGGCCGCCGCGCGGTATTCACGGCGTGCCTGGTCGAGGAGGCCGAGGAGCTTCGCGGTCTGGCCGAGGAGGCGTACGTCGGCGTCGTCGAAGGGCGCGGTGCGGGCGACGGCGAGGACCGTGTCCGCTCCGTGGGCCGGGGCGAGGGTGATGAGGCGGGTGTGCTGCTCGGGCGTGGCCGCGCCGACGGAGCGGTGGATGATCGCCGGTGCCAGGGTCTCGGCGGCGGTGGCGGGCGAGGCGGCGAGGACGCGCTGGGGTTCGCTGACGAGGACCTGTACGTGCAGGGCGCGCGCGAGCCAGTCGGCGATCCGCTGCATGGCTCTGGGGTCGGCGAGCTGGGTGGGCATCTGCTGGACGAGGGTGGCGAGTTGGGCGGCGCGGCGCTCGGCGCCGGAGAGCCTGCTCTCCTGGAAGCGGTGGCGCGTCCTGACCCACTCCCGCAGGGGCGCGGTGGTGACAAGGAGGGGGACGGCGAGTGCGCTGGACAGGTCGCGTATCGCTTGCGGGAAGGGCTGATGGGGAGCCGGTGTCGCGTTCACCACGAGGCCTGCGCACCTGTCGAGCGCCAACTGTTCCAGGAGCGTTTCCAGGGCGACTTCCGCGTGGCCCCGGAGGCGGAACGGCAGCCCGGTGACCAGGACCAGGGATCCGGGTTCGAGGCGTCGCTGGGGCTCGCCCTCCAGGAGCTGGGCCAGGGTCAGGGTCGTCAGTCCGGCCACCCCGGCGGGCTCGTACCGGGCCGCGTCGATTCCCCCGGCGAAGGCGAGCTCGAGTTCAGCCCTGCCGACCAGCGCGCCCAGTGTCAGCACGTCATCTCCCGCTTCTGCCCGCGGCGTTGGTGATATCTCCTCACCCACTCAAAGGGTTGCGAACAGAGATTGCAAGCGACAAGGTGTGCAGTGTCCGCAAGTTGCGGTGAGTGCCGGAAGGAGAGTTCGTGGCCCGCGAAAGGTCAGGCCCGACCCTCGCGCACCTCGTTCTGGCCACCCGGCTGAAAATGTTGCGCGAGGCGGCGGGGCTGACGCGTCAGCACGCCGCGGACGCGCTCGGCGCCCATCCGGTGACCGTCCGCCGCATCGAGCAGGCCCAGACGTCCCTGGACGAGGGACAAGTCCGGTCGCTGCTGCGGGCGTACGGATTACCGGCCGCGGAGATCGACGAATTCCTCGGCAAGCTCGCGACGGCGAACCTCCCCGGCTGGTGGCATCCGTGGCGCGCCGCCATGGACCCGTGGCAGCTCGACCTGATGAGCGTGGAGTCCGCCGCCAGCATGATCCGCGCCTGGGAACCCGCCCTCGTCCCGGCCCTGTTGCGCACCCGGGCCTACGCCCGCGCCGTCGACGACGCCCTGCGTCCCGACCTGTCCGCCGCCGAGAAGGACGCGCGCACCGAACTGCTGATGATCCGTCAAGAACAGTTGCGGGCCCAGCAGACGCGCATCTGGGCCGTGATGTCGGCGGTGGCGCTGCACACCCGCGTAGGGGGCAGGGACGTCATGGCCGAGCAGGTGGCGGCGCTGCGGGCCGCCGTCGACGGGCCCGACGTGACCTTGCAGATCCACCCCCTGGACGGGCCGCCGCACGCCCTGACCGGCACCCCCGCGATCACCGTCTACAGGGTCGAGGCACGGGAGATTCCCGACCGCGTGGTCCGGGAGGGCGGCCCGGCCGGCAGCGCCGACGTGTGGGACGCGTCCGCGACCGTCACCGACTACCGCCTGCTCCTTGACTACTCCTGTGCCATCGCCCTCCACCCCGACAAGTCGAAAGAGGCACTGTCTTGACCGAGCCCACCGACCCCCAGCAGATAGACACCTCCGTCGCCCACAGCGCGCGCGTCTGGAACTACTGGCTGGGCGGCAAGGACTGGTTCCCCGCCGACCAGGCCGCGGGCGACGCCTACCGCGACAAGTACCCGCTGATCGAGCCGATGGCCCAGGAGTCGCGCGGCTTCCTCATCCGCACCGTGACATGGCTGGCGAGGGAGGCCGGGATCCGGCAGTTCCTCGACGTCGGCGCCGGCCTGCCGACGGCCAACAACACCCACGAGGTGGCACAGCGCATCGCGCCCGACTGCCGGGTGGTGTACGTCGACCACGACCCGCTGGTCCTGCTGCACGTCCACGCGATGCGCAAGAGCACGCCCGAGGGCGCCATGGACTACGTACTCGCGGACATGCGCGACACGGACGCCGTCCTGGAGGGCGCGGCCAAGACCCTGGACATGACCCAGCCCGTCGCCCTGGTGATCAACGATGTGCTCGGCCACATCGTCGACTGGGACGAGTGTCTCTCCCTCGTACGGCGCCTCATCGCGCGCCTTCCCGCGGGCAGCTACGTGTCCCTGAGCCACTCCACCGCCGCGGACGACAAGCACCGGGAGGTGCAGGAGGCGTACAACAGCTCCGGCGCCATTCCGTACATCTTCCGTGAGCCGGAGCAGACGGTGGCCTTCTTCGAGGGCCTTGAGCTGGTCGAGCCCGGCTATGTGTCCTGGCCCAACTGGCGGCCCGAAGCGACCACCGGCCGCCTGACCGTGCGTGCGGGCTGGGGCGGCGTCGCACGGATCTCATGACGGCGAGCGGCGCGGGCCGCCCGCAGCACGCGGGGCCCGCGCCCTCCGCCGCCGGGCAGGACCTGCCGAGCCAGGTGCTGCGGCGGCTCACACGGGCGGCCGCCCACTCCGGCGCGGCGCTGATCGCCGAGGCGGCCGAGCTGACCGACGGCTGGGCCGTCCTGGTGGACCCGGTGGCCGGTGCCGTCCACAGCACCCCGCACTCGGCCGGGCCCGAGGGCGAGCGCGCGGCCGCGCACCCGCAGACCCACCCGCACCTCACCATCCATCAGGTGACCGACGCCGCGGGCACCGTCCTCGTCCTCGGCCCGCGCAGGACGCCCGCCTCCCAGGCGGGCCTGATCGCGCGGGCCACCGCCGACCTGCTGCGGGTGCGGGCCCGGCGGGCGGACGAGGTGCGCGGCGCCGAACAGCGCCTGCACTCCGCCGTGCTGCGCCTGCTCCTGCACGGCCACCACCCCCTGGCCGCCGACGTGCTGGGCGGCACCGCCGCCACGCAGCTCACGCACGCCACGGTGTACCGGCTCACCGGGCGCGCCGTGCACACCGCCTACCAGGCGCTGTGGCGGGCGGCGCAGCCCGGCACGTCCCTCGGCGGCACGCGCATGCTCCTCTGCCTGGACGGGGCCGAGTTGGTGGTCGTCGCCCTGCACGGCGCACACGACGAGCACAACTCGCTGCTCTCCCTCGTGGCCCGCGTCGCCGACCGCCACCATCTGGCGGGCGGGGCAGCGGATTCCGCGCCACTGGACATGTTCGCCACCGCCTGGGCCGAGGCGGGCACGGCACGCAACAGCGCCACCGTCGGCTGCCTCACCTCCGCGACCGGCCTCGGTGCGCACGGGCTGCTGCGCGTCGTACCGACGGACCGGCTCGCCGCGTGGTCCGCGGCCGTCCTCAAGCCCCTGGACCGCGAGCAGCGCCGCACCCTGGAGGCATGGCTCCGCTCGGGCTCCGCTCTGTCCGCCGCGCAGGCCCTCGACGTGGCGGAGGGAACGGTACGCACCCGACTGCGCGGCATCCGAGCGCTGCTCGCGGCCGACCTGGACGACCCGACGGTGCAGGCCCAACTGCTCCTCGCGCTACGGGCCCCGGCCGCCGCGGGACCGACGACCGCCGCGGAACCGACAGCCGCTGCGGGACCGACGACCGCCGCCGACCCGACGGGCACACCCCCGTCGACGGACGCTCCCCCGCAGACGACCGCTCCCCCACCTCCCCCACCTCCGAACTCACCTTCAGCCTCACCCCCGCAGCCGACCCCGCCCACCCCCACGACCACGGCCCCGCCGACCCGACTGCGCCCCCACCCGCCCCTGCCCGCCGACCTGCTCACCCCCGAACACTCCGACCGCTGGGCGTCCGCGCTGCTCGAACCGCTGGACACCCGCCTGCGCATCGCGCTCCGCTGCTGGCTCGGCCACCGCGGCCGCACCGCCCCGGCCGCCGCCGCGCTCGGCCTGCACCGGACGACCCTCACGACCTGGCTCGCCGAGTGCGGCCGACTCCTCGCCCTGGACCTGTCGTCGGCGACGACCAGGACGGAGCTGCACCTGGCGGTGGAGACGAGCGCGACGCCCGAGGAGGTACCGGCGGCGCTGCCACGGCGTGGGGGCAGGACGTATCGAGGGGTGCGCCACTAGTCGTACGCCAATTGACCTGGGCTGACTGCCAGTTGGCCGCCTCGCGAAGGGACGGGGCACGTCAGCGTGCGCGGAGTCGTGCCCTCGCCTGCGTGAGCGCGGCCTCCGTCGGGGGTACGCCGGAGCGGCGCGCGTGCTCGATGACCGTGGCGACGCGCTCGCCGACCTGGCGGACCCGGTGCTCGGCTCGGGCGTCGTCGTGGCCGAGGAGCCGTTCCTCGAGGAAGACCAGGCCGCCCGCGTTGACGCAGAAGTCGGGCGCGTAGAGGATTCCGCGGGCCTCCAGCGCGGCGGCGTGCTCGGGGGCGGCGAGTACGTTGTTCGCGCCGCCCGCGATGATCCGGCAGCGCAGCTCGGGCAGCGTACGGTCGTTGACGACGCCTCCGAGGGCGCAGGGGGCGAGGACGTCGCACTCGGTGATCGCGGCGGTCGCGGGGTCGACGACGCGTGCTCCGACGGCTCGGGCGACGGCGGCGGCCCGTCGCGGGTCGATGTCGGACACCAGCAGCTCCGCGGACTCCGCCGCCAGGAGGCGGGCGAGGGCGGCGCCCACGTTGCCCGCGCCCTGGACGCACACCCGCACGCCCCGCAGGCTCCCGTCGCCGCCGGTGGCGCGGAGGCACGCCCGTATCCCTTCGAGGACACCGAGCGCCGTCATCGGCGAGGGATCGCCGTCGGCGCAGACCGGTGCGGCTTCGGTGCCGATCACCTTCAGGTCGGCCTGCGTGGTGCCCACGTCGTTGACGGGGATGAAGCGCCCGCCGAGGGTGGCGACGAAGCGGCCGTGGGCGCGCAGCAGCGCCTCGGTCTTGTCGTGTGCGGGGTCGCCGATGACGACGCTCCAGCCGCCGCCGAGAGCGAGGCCCGCGGCCGCGGCCTTGAGGGTCATGGCCTCCGCGAGCCTCAGGCCGTCTTCGAGGGCGGCGGTCTCGGTCTCGTACGGGTGCATGCGGACGCCGCCGAGGGCGGGGCCGAGCGTGGTGTCGTGGATGAGGACGAGGGAACGCAGCCCGGTCTGCGCGTCGTGGTTGAACAGTGCCTGCTCGAAGCCGCCGGACCGGAGCCGGTCGAAGATCGTGGAGGTTGTCCGTCCATCGTCGATCGTGGAGGTCATGCGTCCATCGTCGCAACGGCCACTGACAACTCCGGTCAGGGCGCGGATTGGAGGGGACCCACTGCCGACGGTTCAGCGGGCGATGTCGGCGATCGCCGTCAGCGCGGTGTCGACGTCGTCGGGTGAGTTCATGATGCCGGTGCCCATGCGCGGGTACGGGCGGTCGAGGTTGGACGCGTGGGACAGCCTGACCTTTCGCTCGGCGGCGAGCGCCACGACCTCTTCGTGGCCGCGGCCGCGCACGCTGAAGCAGGTGATGCCCGCGGACATCTCGGGTGCCGAAGGCGTGTGCAGCGTCACGCCCGGGATGCGGGCCAGACCTCGCTTGGCCCGGGTGGAGAGTTCGGTGATGCGGCCGGCGACACGGGCCCGGCCGAGCGCCTGGTGGAAGGCGACGGACACCGGAAGGGCGAAGGCGTGCTCGAAGGCCAGGAAGCCGCCCGGGGACAGGGGCGCCGCCCCACCGCCCTGCATGAAGCTCGCGAACGTCGGCCGCACTTGGTCGAGCGTCTGGGGAGACACGCACACCAGTCCGGTGCCGCGGGGCCCGAACAGCCATTTGTGCGTTCCGGCGACCAGGATGTCGGCTCCCATACGTGCCCCGTCGTCGTCGACGGCGGCCAGTCCGTGCACCCCGTCGACGACCAGGAGACAGCGGTCGGCTTCTGCGCGGCCCTCATTGGCCTTCCGTACGACCTCGGCGATCTGACGCACCGGCATCCGCAGCCCGGTGCTGGACTGCACCCAGGTGACGCCAAGGACCCTGGTGTCGGGACGGATCTGCTCGCGGATCGTGCGTGTGATCTCCTCGGCGGTGGCCTGTGCCGGGTCGTGGAACCACGAGCACAGCCGCACTCGGGCACCGTGCTTGTCCGCTGCAAGCCGGGCGGCTTCCACGTGGGAGTGGTGGTCGTTGCCGCTCAGCACGTACTCCTGACCGGGCTTGGTGCGCACCCCGTTGTAGACCACGCCCAGGCCGACGGTAGTGCTGGTGGTCATCGCGAGGTGCTCGGGCCGCGCCCCCAGGTAGTCGGCCAGGGCGGCCCTGACCCGCGGCCACCCGGTCGGGCCGTCGGGCAGGGAAAGGCCCACGGTGACCGACAGCGGGTTGGCGTCGATCTGCCGGCACAGGTGCTCCACCGCCGCACGCACCACGCGCGGTTGCGGCGCCAGATAGAACGTCGCCAGATTGACCCAGCCGGGCTCCAGCCGGAACTGCGCCCGCACCGCGCCCCAGTCCGGCCGCCCGTCCACGCCGACCGGCGGCTCCCCCGCCACGCCAGAGGGGGCCGCCCCGGCAGGCACACCCAGTGCCGCGACGGCCGCCGCCCCGACGGGCGCCGCCAGCACATGCCGCCTACTGACCATGGCTGCTCCCGTGCCCGTCGGAACCACCCTGCCCGCAAGAAAGAAACATGAGCTCCTTCCTACCCGCGAGCAGCGCACGGGAATACAAAAGGCGGGTTTCGCCCACAAACTGCCCCTACATGGCCAGTTCACCCAGGACGCGGGCCGCCGGTGCCGGGTCGACCAGCCACTTCAGGTGGCTGCCCGCGAGGGTGCGGACGTCGTAGGGGTTGTCCGGCGTGAGCTCGTCGCCCTCGCGGATCAGCCGGTCCTGCAGGGCGAGCGGCATGCTCGTGTCGTCGGCGAGGCGCACGTAGGTCTTCGGGATGCGGCCCCAGGTCTCGGCCTGCGCCCGGTCGGCGGAGGTGCCGACGTCCAGGTTCTCGTCGGGCTGGAAGGTGTTGAGGAAGGTCAGGAACTCCTCGTCGGTGCCGTCGGCGAGGAAGGCCGCCTTGAACGCCGCCAGGGCGTCGGGGTCCGCGGTGCGGAAGTTGACGCGGAGCAGGCCGAGTTCGGCCGGGTTCCCGGCCATCGCCAGGGCCAGGGAGGCGGCGTCGACCGTGGCCATCTCGGGCTCGGCGTAGTAGTCGCCGACGTCGAGGAGGACCGGGCACCAGGCGGAGACGTAGACGATGCGGTCGATGAGGTCGGGGCGCGCGTTGGCCGCGGCGGTCGCCGTGATGCCGCCGCGGCTGTGCGAGACGAGTACCACGGGACCGTTCTGCTTGGCCCGCTCCAGGATCCCGATCAGGTGCGCGACGTTGTCCGCGAGCGTGACGCCCTTGATCGAGCCGGGCGCGGCGGCCAGCCCCTCGGGGTCCTGCGGCGTCTGGTAGGCGCGGGTGTACGTCGCCGCGAAGCCGTGGCCGGGCAGGTCGACCGCGACCGAACGGTGGCCGAGGAGGCCGAGTTCGGCCTGGAGCGGCGCGAAGGAGAAGGAGTTCGCGAAGGCTCCATGAACCAATACGAAGGTCGGCTGCATCTGTGTGCTCACTTTCAGGCCCTTGTCCTGCGCGCCGCCCTCACTCCATGACAGTGCGCGAACTGCTGTCCGGTTTCCGGTGGTGGTGCACATTACTCAAAAGATGATCATCCGCACTACCCGTACACCCGGTCCGGTCCGGGCCAGGCCGCAGCCCGCTGGCATACTCCCGCCGTGAATGCGCATACAAGTGCGAGTACGGAGTCGGACGCGATACCGATGCCCCAGCCGGTACCCGGCTTCCAGGCGGACCGGTGCGTGCAATGGGCCATGCGCCCCGCCGCACCGACGGACGTCGAGGCGATCGCTGAGCTGCGGGCGACGGTGCTGCGCCGAGACCTGGAGCGTCTCGGCCGGTTCGACGAGCACCGGGTCCGGCAGCGGCTGCGGGATTCCTTCTCCCCCGAGCACACCTCCGTCGTCTCGGCCGACGACGCCTTCGCGGGCTGCGTCACCTTGCGGCCGGCGGAGGACGGGCGGCGGCTGGAGCACTTCTACCTCACCCCCGACGTCCAGGGCCGGGGGCTCGGCTCGGCCGTCCTGCGCACCTTGCTTGGCCGGACCGATGCCGACGGCCTGCTCGTCCGCCTGAACGTCCTGCAGGGCAGCGCCGCCCAGCGGTTGTACGAGCGTCACGGGTTCACCGTGGAGGCCGAGGACCCTGTCGACGTCTACATGGTGCGACGGCCAGGCGGCTAGGTACGACCGTTCGAGCTCGGCATGCTGATCGCGGCACCAAAAACATACACACATGCATGTACGATTGCTGTCGACGGACGGGCAACTGACCTCCGTACAGCAGGACTTCGACCATTCGATGCGACGACCGAGCGGAGCAGCCATGCGGACCCGCGCCACCCAGGCCGATCGCAGCGCGCGCTCGCGCACCGCGCTGCTCGAATCGGCCGCACGCGGCCTGTCCCGCCACGGATACGGCCATCTCAAGCTGGAGCAGGTGGCCCGCGAGGCCGGATACACGCGCGGTGCGCTCTACCACCAGTTCAAGGACAAGCAGGACCTGGCCCTGGCCGTGTGCGCGTGGTTCCGCGAGACCTACTGGCACGAGGTGGCGCGTCACGTCGAGCAGGAGCCGGAGCCCGTGGCGGCGCTGCTCACCCTCGCGCGCGGCCACGCGGTCTTCTGCCGGCGTGACGTGGCGCGCGTACCGATCGCGCTGCGCCTTGAGTTCAGCGGGCAGGACCATCCCGTCGGGCGCGAGGTCGAGCGGAACTACGAGACGCTCCTCACCCGCTGCGCCGGCCTCATCGACGCCGGGCGCGCGGCGGGCACGATACCGCCCGGCCGGCCGACCAGGGCCCTCGCGCTCGCCTTCGTCGGCGCGCTCGAGGGGACCGTGATCGCGCTGGCCGGCCAGGCCCCTGACGACGAGCTGTTCGCGGCGCGCGCCGTCGCGGGCGTACTGGGACTCACTCCCCCGTCGTAACCCGAAACCGAGCAGACGGAGGTTCCACGCATGAGGCTTCCCAACTCCGCGCACACGTCCCTGCCCTGGCGGATCCACGAGATCACGCCCGACTTCCGTCTCTACGACGTGTGGGCGCTGCCGACGCCGGGCGGCCCCGACGACTTCCCGCACCTGGTGCGGCAGACCACCCGGGGCGACACGTCCGACAACCCGTCCCGGATCGCCCGCGCGCTCTTCGCGATCCGCTGGAAGCTCGGGAAGCTGTTCGGCTGGGACAAGCCCGGCTCCGGCGTCGGCTCCCGGGTGGCCACACTGCGGGACCGGCTGCCGGACGATCTGCGCGACGGTCCCGCCGGGCCGCAGTTCGGCAGCCTGCCCTTCCGCTCGGTCTTCCTGACGGACAACGAGTGGGCGTCGGAGATCAGCAACCGGACCATGCACGGGGTGATGCACCTGGGCTGGGTCCCGGACGGTGCGGGCGGCTACCGCGGCCAGATGGCGGTGTTGGTCAAGCCCAACGGCCTGTTCGGGAAGGCCTACATGGCCGCGATCGCGCCGTTCCGGCACCTGTTCGTCTACCCGCCCCTGATCCGGGGCATCGCCGCCGAGTGGCGGGCCGACCCGCCTCAAGGGGCGAAGCCCGCGGCCTAGTTCGTGGCAGCGGTGCCGAGGAGCTCGGGCGGCCCAGCCACACTGGGCCCCCGAGAAGACGTTCCCTCGGGGGGGGCGCTGGCCGGTACACCCCTCACGGATTGTCATGTCCACACCTATTCTTCTTGGTGCGTCGAAGCGGTCGCGCGTTACCGCGCAGCGGTCCGCTTCGGGCCAACCCACCGAGGAGGTACCCGTGTTGAGACGCATCATCGTGGCCGCCGCTCTAGTGGCCACGACCATCCTGGTTCCGGTCGCCCCGACGGCGGCGGGCGAATCCGCGCCGCCCCGCGCCCAGCCCGCCCCGATCCCCACCGTCGGCGAGGAGAAGGCGGTCGATCTCGAGCTCGGATCCGCCGGCAACCCGGCCCGGCAGGAGATCCGGCACCGCGGAGCGGCGTACGTCAAAGTGCACTTCGCCCGGCTGAAGCTCGCCCCCGGCGACTCCGTGACGGTGGCGGACCCGACCGGACGCGAGGTGCACACGTACCACTCCGATCCGACGCTCAAGGCCGCCGCGCGCGGCGACGCGAGCTTCACCCGGCACGGCCGCACCGGCTTCGCCGCGATGTCGGTCGACGGCGACACCGCCGTGGTCACCCTGCACACCCGCGGAAAGCGGGGTTCGCAGGCCTCGATCGACCGCTACTGGCGCGGCTACAGCGAGGCGGAGATCACCGCCAACAACCCGCGCAGCGTGTGCGGCGCCGACGGCCGCCGTGACGCGGTCTGCTACCGCACCAGCCATCCCGCGCAGTACGCCGCCTCGCGCGGAGTGGCCCGCATGCTCAAGAACGGCGGCGGCTGGTGCACGGCCTGGCGCGTGGGCCGGGGCAACCACATGATGAGCAACAACCACTGCGTGAAGAATCAGGCCGAACTCGACACCATGGAGGTGCAGTTCGACTACGACTGCGCCACCTGCGGCGGCAACAACCCGCGTCCCGGCACCAAGGTCGGCGCCAACGCCCTGCTCCGCACCTCGCCGGCGCTCGACTTCTCGCTGTTCAGCGTGGACAACTTCGACCAGATCGCCCAGTTCGGCACCCTGTTCCTGGAGACCCGCGCCCCGATCGCCAACGAGCGGGCCTACATCGCGGGCCACGGCGACACCAAGCCGAAGCGCATATCGATCTACGAGGAGAGTGACGGCGGAGCGTTCTGCGGAGTGCGGAACCCCCAGCTCGGCACCGAGGACGTCGGGTACTCCTGCGACACCTCGGGCGGCAACTCCGGCTCCCCGGTCCTTGCCGGCTCGTCCCACAAGGTGATCGCCCTGCACTGGGGCGGCTCCTGCCCGCACAACGTGGGCACCCGCATGGACAAGATCTATCCGCAGATCCAGGACCTGGTGGACAACCGCCCCTAGCCGGTGGTGCCGGACCGTGGCCGTCCACGGTCCGGCACCGCACGGGCTGCTTGCCCGATCCGCGGGACGTCAGCCCCGCAGCGGGCCCTCACAGCGGAAGTCCGCCGAGCCCGCGCTGCCGTCGGACCAGATGTCCACCTCGCCGAACGAGCAGTTCATGTCGGTGAGGTTGTTCTCGCCGCCCTTGGCCCGGTCGAGGATGAAGTAGTCGACCGTCTCGGACATGTCCTTGAAGACGAGGTCCTTGTTGCCCGAGTCGCTGAGCCGGGCCGTGATGCGTCCCGTGCAGGCGAAGGCCGGGCGGTCCTGCGAGCCGCCGGGGGCGCACTGCGTCGCGCTTCCGGTCGTCGCCTTGATGGAGTCGCGGACCTGGTCGGCCGAACCGGCGCGGAGCTGGTCGACGGGCACGTATTTGGTGTCCGGCACGAACAGGTCGTCGACCTTCTTGATCTGCTCGTCGAGGAACGCGTCGTACTCGCGCTGCAGGTTGCCGTCCCCGCCGAGGCGGTTGCGCCAGGCGTCGAAGGCCGCCGGGTCGTTGGCGCGCAGCAGCCGGTACATCTCCTTGAGCTGCGCGGGACGCTTGGCCCACAGGTACTCGAAGAACGTGCCCGCGTAGTTGTAGAAGCGGAAGCCGTCGCCTTCGTACGTGGCGTGCAGGATCTGGTTCACGGACATCCGCGGGCCGCCGTTGGCCGTGTCGGCGATGATGCCCTTGACCAGGGACTTGCGGACCTTGATGCCGTCGTCGCGGGTGGCTCCGTCGAAGAACTCGGCGGTGCCCTCGTCCATCGCCGTGGTGCGGTCGCCCTGGTACCAGGGGCCCTCGCCGAAGAAACCGGGCACGGCCCAGCGGCCGTTGAGGTAGTGCGTGTACTCGTGCCGGAACAGCTCTTCGAGGGTGAGTGAGGAGTCCTGGGGGACGCGGCGCTGGTAGGTGTAGAACGTGGCGCCCTGCTCGATGTACATGCCGCCGTTGTCGGTGCTCAGGCCGGTCAGGAGCGGCTGGAAGTTCTCGTACTCGGCGCGGGAGGCGTAAAGGACCACGCGCAGGCTGGAGTTGGGGTCGCCCGCCAGGGGTTCCGTGGAGCCGACCACGCGGTGGAACTGCGCCTTGACCTGCTTGCTCGCGTAGTAGAGCTGGTCGATGGTGGCGCGGTCGAGCGCGGAGCGCACCACGATGCCGTCCGTGCCCGCCTTGCCGTAGTTGTCCGTGCGGGGGAACAGGAGCTTCTCGATGTCCTCGCGGCACACCTTGTACGGGGCGCAGGCCTCGAACTCGACCAGCCAGGTGGCCACCTTCGCCCACGGGGCGCTGAGGGCACCGAAGTTGCGGGATGTGACGTCGAGCAGCGGGCCGAGGCCCGAGACGATCTCGGCGCGGAGCGTGTCGACCTGGCCCATGCGGCCGTACTCGAGGAGGGTGTCGCGCACCAGCCAGGCGTTGTCCGTGCCCTTCAGGTGGGTGTGGCCCGCGAACGCCTTGAAGGCGGCGCGGTAGGAGGGGTCCTTGGTCACTGCGGCATGGAAGGCGGTGTCCTTGTTGCCGGGGTAGATGCCGAGGTAGTTCAGGGAGAGGCCGGCGAGCGCGGCCCCGGCCCAGCCGCGGTCCTTGTGGGTGCCCGGCCGGTTGGCGTCCATGGTCTTCAGGACCCGCTTGATGAGCGGCAGTTGGTGCTGGCGCAGGCCGGGCGCGCTCGCCGCGTACAGGGCCTCGCGCAGCGTCTCGGCGTTGGTGGCTGTCACGTCGAAGGTACGGGCGGCCGAGCCGAAGGCGTCGATGGCCCCCCGCATGGCGGCGACGGTCGGCGGGTCGGTCACGTCGATCTCGTCGCGGGAGAAGTCGTGGTACGCGACGGCGTGCAGGTAGGTGAACATCTCAAGGAGGTGGCTGCCGTTCTTGCCGTCGTGGCTCGCGGCGAGCGAGCTGATGCGACGGGAGACGGCCTGGACGTGCGCGTCCGACATGACCGGGGCGAGGCGCTGGTCCCAGGTCCAGATCAGTGAGCGCAGACAGCCCTCCGCGGTGACGGCGGGGTCGGCGAGGAAGTCCGCGAAGGCTTCCGGGGACAGCCGGGTGACGTCGTCGAGGGTGCAACCGGCCGCCGCCGACTTGTGCTTGGGCTTGGGTGTACGCGCGCCGGGGACGCGGCCGTCGGTGAGGCCGCCGGGCGCCGGGATGACGCGGGCGGAGGGCTTGGGCGCCTTGGCGCGGCGGTCGGCTCTGTCGTGCGGATCGGGTGCGGCCGGGCCCGCGGGGGCGGCGGCCGGGCGTATCGGGTCGGGTGACGCGGACGGGGTGTCGGCCATCCCGAGTGGGGCGGCCGTGGCGCACAGGGTCACCGCGGTCGCGACGGTGAGCAGGGATCTGCGCAGGGTTCTCGAACGAAACACAGAGGGCTCCCAGGGTGGGGGTTCTAGGGAAAGCACGCGGGCAGCCGGCATCGCACGCCAACTGCCGTGCTCCTGATGGCATTTGGCGGCTCCGCTTACCCGAACGCGGTCCGCCATGTGACGCGTAACGTAGTAATGTGAAATTGCACTGACAAGGGGTCAGTCGCTCCGTTATCCAGCTGTGTCCCAACTGGGCGGGTGTCATCGGTGGGGCGAACGCACCCCAAAGGGGCGCGGGCGGACAGCGGTCAGGCGGCCGGAGCGGACTCCGGGCGGCTCTCGGGGGCGCCCAGGAGATGCCGGAGCAGCGCGCTCCGCCGCTCCGGCACGACGCCCGCCGCGTCCGCCACGCCCTCCGCCTCCGCCACGCCCTCCGCGTCCGCAAGCAGCGTCGCGAGCACGGCGATCCGCGCCTGCCCGGCGCGCAGCGTGCCGGTGAGGACCGCGCCCGCCGCGACCAAGTCCACTGCCCCGCCGCCGGTGTAGACCTCGGCGACAGGACCGGCGTGCACCCGCGTCGTGACGGCCACCAGGACGCCGCGCGTCACGGCCGCCGCGACGCTCTCGGCGAACTGCGGCGTCGCGTTGCCCGTCCCGGTGGCGACGAACACGATGCCGCGCGCGCCGGCCGCGACCGCTGCGTCCAGGAGCAGCGGGTCGGCGTCGGAGTGGTGCGTCACGATGTCGACGCGCGGCAACTCCACGGGCTCGCCCGCCGCCAGGGCGCGCGCGGCGCTCGGCAGCAGCAGGGGCCGGGGCCGCTCGGGGCGCCGGGCGATGTCCACGCGGTGGAAGCCGAGCCGCCCGACGAGCCGCGCGGACGGGTCGGCGAAGGGGTGGGCCGCCAGGGTCTGTGTCTTCACCGTTCCTCGGGCCGCGTGCACGATGCCGTCGAAGGCCACGAGCACACCCAGGTCCCGTACGCGTGCGGCGACTTGGAGGGCGTCGTAGACATTGCCGGGGCCGTCGCTGTCGGCGGAGCCGAGGGGGCGCTGGGCGCCGGTGAACACCACCGGGCGCGGGTCCGCGTGGTGCAGGTCGAGCAGGAAGGCCGACTCCTCCAGGGTGTCCGTGCCGTGGGTGACCACGACCCCTGCGACCTCGGGGTCGGCGAGCGCCTCGTGGACCGCGTGCAGCAGCGCGAGCTGCCTGGCGGAGGTCATGCGGGAGCTGTTGACGTTGAACAGGTCGACGACCTCGGGAATGACGCCGTCCGGCACGGCCACCCCGGCGAGCACCTCGTCGCCACCGGCGTCCGCGGCGTACCCGGCGCCCTGCCAGCGGCTGGCGATCGTGCCACCGGTACTGATGACGACGACCCGTCGAGGGGCGGTCGGGGATGTCAGGTACGTCATGGGGGTGTGCCTGCCTCTCCGGGTCACGGGCCGACGGACCATCGGGCCAACACGCCAATGGGCCAACGCGCCGCAACAATAGGGCAGATGGCGAGCAATCGGCTTGCGAAATCCACCCTCGAAGCCGGGTACGTGCGGTGCATGATTGCGCCATGGACCGAATCGATCGCGATATCTTGCGTGAGCTCCAGAACGACGGTCGGCTCAGCAACCAGGAGCTCGCGCAGCGGGTCGGCCTCAGTGCCTCGCCGTGCCTGCGGCGGGTGCGGCAACTGGAGCAGGACGGCGTGATCCGCGGGTACCGGGCGGTCGTCGATCCGGAGGCGGTCGGCCGCGGCTTCGAGGTGCTCGTCTCGATAGAAGTGCGCCGTGACCGGGCGACGGTGGAGGCGTTCGAGGCGGCGCTGCAGGACATCCCGGACGTCATCGAGGCCTACCGCCTCTTCGGCAGCCCGGGGTGCCTGCTGCGCATCGCGGTCGCCGACCTGGCGGCGTACGAACGCCTGTGGATCGAGCGGCTCACGTCCCTGGACGGGGTCTCCGAGGTCAACTCGCAGATCATCATGAAGCGGGTCAAGGAGCCGCGCGGCCTGCCGGTCGGCCCCGGCGGTCAGCCGTGAGGCTCCCCGGCAGGCGTGGCGCTCAGCCGGCCTCGCGTGCCAGCTCCATCAGGCGGGACAGGACACGGCCGCCCGAGGCCGTGATGCCGTCGTGCTCCCACTCGTTGGTGACCCAGACGCGGGTGCTGCCCACGGCGCGGGCGGTGGACAGGGAGAGTCCGGCGTCGACGTACATGTCGTCGTAGTAGACCGCGGCCGCCAGGGGGACCTTGTTGGCGGCGAGGGCGGCGCGGTCGTACAGAGGGGACCAGTCGGTCTTGTCGGCCAGGATGTCGGCGGCGTCGGCGAAGGGACGCAGGGCCCTGATCTCGCGGAACATCCACGGGTAGATCATCTCGCCGGTGAGCAGCAGGGGGTCCGCGTCATCGGCGAACTCCGGCAGGCCTGACAGGGCGCGGTCGGCAGCCCAGCGGGTGGCGAAGGACCCCTGGCCGTAGATCGTCTCCTGGAGGACGGCGAAGAGCGGGTTGTCGTGGAAGCCGGTCACGTTCATGACCTGGTGGAGGAAGGTGTCGCTGAGTTCGCCGTGGGCGTCGAGGGCCTCGTCGAGGAGCCAGTGCACGCGCTCGAAGCCGTCACCCATGCCGAAGGCGAGGCCGAGGGCGCGCAGGCGGCGGACGGTGAGGCGGTCGCCGTCGGGCAGCCGGACGTCGGTGGTGGCGAGCAGGTCGGCGATGCGGCGCAGCCGGTCCGCGTCGTCGGGGTAGCGGGCGTAGAACTGCCGTACGCGGTCGCGGACTCGGGGATAGGTGCGGGCGTAGACGTCGTCGGCGGTCGCGTCGAGGCCGGGCAGGCCGCCGGTGACGTACGCCGCCTTCAGCGCGTGAGGGGCGCGGGAGAGGTAGGTGAGCGTGACGAAGCCGCCGTAGCTCTGGCCCAGGGTCTCCCAGGGCTCGTCGCCGCAGAGCCGGCGGCGGATGAGTTCGGCGTCGTCGACGATGGCGTCGGCGCGGAAGTGGGTGAGGTGGGCGGCGAGCCGCTTCGGGTCGGCGATCCGTGCGGCGGCGCGTGCGGTGACGGGGGTGGAGCGGCCGGTGCCGCGCTGGTCGAGCAGGAGCACCCGGTGGGTCTTCAGTGCCTGGTCGAGCCAGCCGGGCGAGCCGTGGGACGGCCGCGGCGACTTCCCGCCGGGACCGCCCTGCAGATACAGCAGCCAGGGCAGCTTCTCCCCAGCTCTCTCCCCCGCTCTCTCCCCGGCCCTCTCCCCCGCCCTGGACCGGGCGGCGACCTCCCGCGCGAAGACCTCGATGGTGGGTCCGTCGGGGCGGGCGTGGTCCAGGGGGACGGTGAAGACGTGATCGGTGGTGGCGTACGCGGGGTTCATGGGTTCCTTCGGGGGGGGCGGAGGCGGCGTGGGTGGTACGCGGTGCTTGGCGGCGTACGACGAACCTGGCGCGGCGATCCGGTCCCGAGGAGCCCTCAGCTGTGCGTGACGTGCCGTCGCGCACAGCCCGGCTGTGCGCTCATACGGCTACGCACAGCCCGTGCGTGCGCTCACTCGGCCTTGGCCCACAGCGAGCGGACGTGCCCCAGGTGCCGGCGCATGCAGGCCTCGGCGCCCTCGGCGTCGCCCGCCAGCATCAGCTCGAGGAGCTCCAGGTGCTCCTCGGCGGACGGGATCAGGCGGTCCCGCTCGTCCAGTGCGCTCAGGCCGTACAGGCGGGTGCGCTTGCGCAGGTCGCCGACGGTCTCGACGAGCCGTTCGTTGCCGGACAGGGCGAGCAGCGAGAGGTGGAACTGCCGGTCGGCCTCGAGATAGCCGATCAGGTCGTGCTCGCGGGCGGCGCGCACGATCTCCTCGGCGGCCGGCCGCAGCGCCTCCAGGTCGTCGTGGGCCGCGGTGCGGGTGACCTGGCCGACCGTGGGGATCTCGATCAGGGCGCGGATCTCGGTGTACTGGTCGAGGTCCTTCTCGGTGACCTCGGTGACCCGGAACCCCTTGTTGCGGACGGGCTCGACCAGGCCCTCGCGGGTCAGGTCGAGCATCGCCTCGCGTACCGGGGTGGCGGAGACGCCGAAGTCCTCGGCGAGGCCGGGGGCGGAGTAGACCTGGCCCGGCCGCAGTTCGCCGGAGATCATGGCGGCCCGCAGGGCGTGGGCGACCTGGTCGCGCAGGCGCTCCCTGGCGGTGACGAGGGTGCGCTGCTTGAGGTGGCCCATGGTGTTCCCTTCGTGCCGCGAACTCGACCGTCGGCAGCCGTCGCCGGCGCCGCGGCCATCGTACAATGTCACATAGTTTTTGCTGGTGACAGGGTGTACGTGCGGCTGGAGGTGTAGAACTCCAGGGCGGCGCGGCCCTGTTCGCGCGGGCCGTGGCTGGAGGCCTTGGTGCCGCCGAAGGGCAGATGGAAGTCGACGCCGGTGGACGGGGCGTTGATCCGGATCATGCCGGTGTCCAGATCGTCGAGGCCGTGCAGGGCCGCGTCCAGGTCGGCGGTGTGCACCGAGGTGACCAGGCCGTACGGCACGGAGTTGGTGAGGCGGACGGCGTCGTCCAGGTCGTCGGCGGTGAGCAGGGCCGCGACGGGGCCGAAGACCTCCTCGCGCAGCAGGCGGTGGTCCGCGGGCACCTTCTCGGCCAGGGTGGGGGCCGCGTACCAGCCGGGGCCGTCGTGCGCGGTGCCCCCGGCGAGCAGCGAGAGTCCGGCCCAGGCGCCGCTGACCTGCTCGCGGGCCCGCTCGGAGATGAGCGGGCCGCACACCGTGGCGGGGTCGGCCGGGTCCGCGGCCGGGATGGCCCGGAGCGCCTCCGCGAGGGCTTCGCGCAGGGGGTCGGCGGCGGCGCCGACGGCGATCACCCGGCTGGTGGCGGTGCACTTCTGGCCCGCGAATCCGGCGATGGCGGCGGCCAGGTGGGCGGCGGCGCCCGCGATGTCGGCGTCCGGGAGGACGATCGCCGCGTTGAGACCGCCCATCTCCGCCTGCACCGGGATGCCGCGGGCGACAGCCGCACGGGCGACCGTCTGACCGGCCTCGGTCGAGCCGGTGAAGGAGACGGCGTCGGCGGCGGAGACGACGGCACCTCCCTCGGCGGCCCCGCCGGGCACCACCGTGAACACCCGCTCCGGCAAAGCCTGTTGGACGATCTCGGCGAGCCGCAGCGCGCAGGCCGTGGCCTCGGGCGCGGGCTTGAGGACGACCGCGTTGCCCGCCGCGAGCGCCGGGGCGGCCTTCCAGCTCGGGATGGCGAAGGGGAAGTTCCAGGGCGTGATCAGGCCCGCGACCCCGTGCGGGCGGCGGCGGGTCAGAAGCAGCCCGGCCCCGGCGGCCGTCTCGTGGACGGCGCCGGCGGGCTCGTAGGGCGCCTGGGCGTAGTACCGCCAGATCGCGGCGGTCCGCGCCACCTCGGCGCGGGCTTCGGCGAGCGGCTTGCCGACCTCCCGTACGGCGAGCGCGGCCAGTTCGTCCGCGGCGCTCTCGATGGCGGCGGCGATCGAGCCGAGGGCCGCCGAGCGGGCGGCCGCGCCGCCGCGCAGCCAGCCGGGCTGTGCGGCGCGGGCCCGCTCGACGGCGTCGGCGGCACCGAAGGCGCCGGCCGCCTGCACCTGCGCGACGATCTCGGTGGGGTCGGCCGGGTTGCGGGAGACAACCAGGGGCGGGGTGGCGGTCACAGGAGGAAGCCTCCGGGGAAGGGGTCGTCCGGGTCGAGGAAGTACTGGGCGGTGCCGGTGATCCAGGCGCGTCCGGTGATGGCCGGGACGACGGCCGGAAGGCCGCCGACCTCCGTCTCGGCGACGAGGCGGCCGGTGAACCGGGTGCCGATGAAGGACTCGTTCACGAAGTCCTGGTCCAGCGGCAGTTGGCCGCGGGCGTGCAGCTGCGCCATCCGGGCGGACGTGCCGGTGCCGCACGGGGAGCGGTCGAACCAGCCCGGGTGGATGGCCATGGCGTGCCGGGAGTGCGCGGCGTCGGAGCCGGGGGCCGCCAGGTAGACGTGCTTCACGCCGCCGATCTCGGGGCTTTCCGGATGCACGGGCCGGTCGGTGGCGTTGATGGTGTCCATGAGGGCGAGCCCGGCGGCCAGCAGATCGTCCTTGCGGGCGCGGTCGAACGGCAGCCCCAGCGCGTCGAGTTCGACGAAGGCGTAGAAGTTGCCGCCGAAGGCGAGGTCGTAGGTCATCGTTCCGAAGCCGGGGACCTCGGCCTTGCGGTCGAGACCGGCGCAGAACGCGGGCACGTTGGTGAATGTGACCGAGGTGGCCGCGCCGTCCTGTACGGCGACGTCGACGGAGACGAGGCCCGCCGGGGTGTCGAGCCGGACCGTGGTGACGGGTTCGACGACGGGCACCATGCCGGTCTCGACCAGGACGGTGGCCACCCCGATGGTGCCGTGGCCGCACATGGGGAGCAGGCCGGACACCTCGATGTACAGGACGCCGTAGTCGGCGTCCGGGCGGGTGGGCGGCTGCAGGATCGCGCCGCTCATCGCGGAGTGGCCGCGCGGCTCGTACATCAGGAGCGTGCGGAGGTGGTCCATGTGCTCGATGAAGTGCAGGCGGCGTTCGGCCATGGTGGCGCCGGGGATCACTCCGACGCCACCGGTGATCACGCGGGTGGGCATGCCTTCGGTGTGCGAGTCCACCGCGTGGAAGACATGGCGTGTGCGCACGGGGGTCCTTTCGACGGTCGGGCGGTGAGGTGATACGAGGGCGGTCAGCGGTGGCCGTTGGCGACGGCCTTCTCGGTCGCGGTGCGCACCCCGGCCTCCATCTCACCGGTGAGGGCGGTGCGGGGCGGCCGGACCGGCCCGCCGCGGCGCCCGACGATGTCCATGGAGAGCTTGATCGACTGGACGAACTCGGTCTTGGAGTCCCAGCGGAGCAGCGAGTGCAGCGACTTGTAGAGGGGCAGCGCCGTCTCCAGGTCGCCGGAGACGGCGGAGTGGTAGAGCCGGGCGCAGGCGGCGGGGAAGGCGTTCGGGTAACCGGCGATCCAGCCGACGGCCCCGGCCACCGCGAGCTCCAGGAGCACGTCGTCGGCGCCGATCAACAGATCCAGTTCCGGGGCGAGTTCGGCGATCTGGTAGGCGCGCCGGACGTCGCCGGTGAACTCCTTGACGGCGACGATGTCCCCGTCGGCGTGGATCTCGGCGAGCAGCTCCGGGGTCAGGTCGACCTTGGTGTCGATGGGGTTGTTGTACGCCACGACGGGTACGCCGGCCGCGGCCACCTCGGCGTAGTGCGCCCGTACGGACGCCTCGTCGGCGCGGTAGGTGTTCGGGGGCAGCAGGAGGACGGAGCCGCAGCCCGCCTCGCCCGCGCGCTCGGCCCAGCGGCGCGCCTCGGCGCTGCCGTACGCGGCGACACCGGGCATCACCCGGGCCGGATCGCCCGCGGCCTCGACCGCGGTGCGCACCACTTGAGAACGCTCCTCGTCGGTGAGGGTCTGATACTCGCCGAGCGAGCCGTTGGGAACGACGCCGTCGCACCCGTTGTCGATGAGCCAGCGGACGTGCTCGGCGTACGCGTCGTAGTCGACGGAGAGGTCGTCGCGAAGGGGAAGCGCGGTGGCGACCATGATGCCGCGCCAGGGACGGGTGGTGTTCCAGGTGGTGGCGGTCATGTGACTGAGCCCTTCTGTGGTGTGTGACATTTTATAGAGGGGTGGGCGCCCGGGGAAGAGGGCGTGGGATGGAGATCGGCGGATGTGTGGCTGTGAGTGGGGGGTGGGCGCGTGCCGTTTGTGGAGGTGTGCCGTCAGCGGTCGGGGCCGGCGGGCTTCTCGGGCGGTTCCTGTGACACGGGCGACCCGACCGGTTCCACCGGTTCAACCGGCTCCCCCGGTTCGAGCCCGGCGAGCGTACCGAGCGGCACGGGCACGGCGAACGGCCGCCGCTCGGCGGGCGGTTCCACCTCGCCGTCCGCCCCCGCCGCGAGGCAGGCCACGGCCGCGCCGCACATCCGGCCCTGGCACCAGCCCATGCCCGCGCGGGTGAGGAGCTTGACGGTCCGCGCGTCGCGCGCCCCGAGATCGGCGACCGCCTCACGGATGGTCCCTGCGGTCACCTCCTCGCAGCGGCATACGTCGGTGTCCTCGGCCAGCCACTCGGGCCAGCCGGGGCCGGGCGCGTGCGCCTGGGCCATGGCGTCCGCGAAGGAACGCATGCGGTCGCGTCGGCGGCGCAGCCGCGCCACGTGCGCGGACTGGATCGACGGCGTCCGCCTGCCCAGCCGGGCGGCGACCGCGTACGCCGCCAATTCACCCTCGGTCCGGGCCAGTTGGGCGCCGCCGACCCCGCCGGTCTCGCCCGCCGCCCACACGCCGGGCACCGAGGTCTCCTGGAGCCGGTCGAGGACGAGGGCGCTGGCGCCGTCGGCGGTGGCACGGGTGGCGCAGCCGAGGCCCACGGCGAGGTCGATCTGGGGGGCGAGGCCGTGGCCGACGGCCAGCGCGTCGCACGCGATGCGGCGGCCTGTTCCCGGAACGGGCCGCCACTCGGCGTCGAGCCGGGAGACGGTGACCGCCTCCACCCGCTCGTCGCCGTGGACTTCGGTGACCGCGCTGCGGGTGCGCAGCGGCACGCGGTGGCGCAGCAGCGCCGAGCCGTGCACCACCGCTTCGAGCAGCTTGTGCGGGTTGGTGGCGAGGGCGCGCCCGTGGCGGGCGTACCGCAGATAGCCGGTCGCCTCCACCACGGCGGGAATCCGCGCCCCCGCGGCGGCGAGCGAGGAGGCGACGGCGAGCAGCAGCGGCCCGCTGCCCGCGACGACGACGCGTCTGCCGGGCAGCACGAGGCCCGACTTGAGCATCGCCTGGGCGCCGCCCGCGCCCACGACGCCCGGCAACGTCCAGCCGGGGAAGGGCAGTTGACGTTCATAGGCGCCGGTCGCGATAAGGATCGCCCGGGCCCGTACGCACACCGGCCGCTCCCCCGCCCCGTCGGCGCCGGTCACAGCGTGCACCGCCCACAGGTCGTCGCCCTGCCGGGCCACCGTCCACACGTGGTGTCCGGCGAGGTGGGTGATACCGCTCGTCGCCCGCTGGCGCGTGCGCAGGCCGGCGAAGGCGGCCCAGTCGTGGTGCAGGGCCTCGGGGCGGACGGCGCCGAGCACCGGTTCGGGTGTGCGGTAGAACTGGCCGCCGACCTGGGTCGAACTGTCCACGAGGGCGACGGACAGGCCGAGTTCGGCGGCGGTGACGGCGCCCGCGAGACCGGCGGAGCCCGCGCCGATCACCGCCACGTCGTACGGCTCGTGCGATGCGTACGGCCCATGGAGTTCATGCGACCCACGGGGTTCACGCGGTTCAGACTCCGAGAGCGCCACGGCCGTGCCCCTCCTGGGTGGTGACGGTGTCGCCCGGCCGGGCCGGGACCAGGCAGGCCCGGCGGTTGGGCTCGCTGTTGATGGTGGCGAGGCAGTCGTAGCACTGGCCGATGCCGCAGAACGCCCCTCGCGGCCGGCCGCCGACCCGTGTGGTGCGCCAGGCGACGATGCCCGCGCCCCAGAGCGCGGCGGCGACGGACTGCCCGGGCAGGGCGGTCACGGTGCGGCCGTCCATCGTGATCTCGAACGGCGGACCTGGCTGCGCGCCGACCAGTTCGGCGGGGGTACGGGCCACGGCGGGCCTCCTCTCGTGAGAGACGTGAGAGACGTGACAGACATGGTGGGCGTGACGGGCATGACACGCGGGACGGGAGTAGCGCAGGGGCTCAGCCGCCGGAGGCGAAGCGCTCCGGCCTGAACGGCCCGACGTCGAGCGGCGGTTCCCGCCCCGCGAGCGCCTGCGCGACGATCAGCCCGGTGGCCGGCGCGAGCCCGATGCCCGCGCCCTCGTGGCCGCAGGCATGCAGCAGTCCGGGCACGCGCGGGTCGGCGCCGATGGCGGGCAGGTGGTCCGGCAGATAGGGGCGGAACCCCGGGTAGGTCCGCATGACGCGCACCCCGGCCAGGACCGGGAACAGGGCCGTGGCCTGGGCCGCGAGGCGGCGCAGTACCTCCACCGACAGCGTCCGGTCGAAGCCGACCCGCTCCCGGCTCGCGCCGATCAGGACCGGTCCCGCCGGGGTGCCCTCGACCACCGCCGAGGTCTGCAACGCGGCGGAGCCGCTGGCGACATCGGCGACGTAGTCCGCCGCGTACACCTTGCGGCGCACCACGCGCGGCAGTGGCTCGGTGACCAGGACGAAGCCGCGGCGGGGCAGGACGGGCAGTTCCACGCCCGCGAGGCGGGCGACCTCGCCGCCCCAGGTTCCGGCGGCGTTGACCACGTACGGAGCGTGGACGGGACCGGAGTTCGTGCGCACCCCCTGGATCTCGCCGGATCCGCCTGTGAGCAGTCCGGTGACTTCCTCGCCGAGCCGCAGCCGCACCCGGGCGCCGGCCGCGCGCAGCAGGTGCGCGGCGGCTAGCGCGGGCATGACCTGGGCGTCCTGGGGGTAGTGGACGCCCCCTGCAAGGCCGGGGGCCAGGTGCGGCTCCAGGTCGTGCAGGCGGTCCGCCGGGATCTCCTCCGCCGTGACGCCCGCCTTGTGCTGGGCGGCGGCGAAGTCCCGCAGGGCGGCCGTGCCTTCCTCGTGGGAGGCGACGACCAGTCCGCCCTTCGCCTCGTACTCGATCTCGGGCGGGAGTTCCTCGGCGAGGTCCTGCCACAGCCGGGTGGACAGCAGGGCGAGGTCGAGTTCGGGGCCCGGCTCCTTGTCGGAGACGAGCAGGTTGCCCTCACCGGCCCCCGTGGTGCCGCCGGCCACCGGGCCGCGGTCGAGGACGGTGACACGCAGGCCGGACCGGGCGGCGTAGTAGGCGCAGGCCGCGCCGACCACGCCGGCGCCGATGACGATGACGTCCGCGGAATCTCTCGTGAGCACGACAGTAATATTTCACATTGCACTCGCGCTGCCAAGGGTCCCGCGGGAATCGCGCCCTCAGCCTTCGATCAGCCGCCCCATCCACTCCTCGATGCCGTCCGGCGTCCGCGGCAGCGCGCCCGACATCAGTCGCGCCCCGTCCGCCGTGATGACGAGGTCGTCCTCGATGCGTACGCCGATGCCGCGCAGCGCGGCGGGCAGCGTCTCGTCGTCCGGCTGGAGGTAGAGCCCGGGTTCGACGGTGAGCACCTGCCCCTCCTCCAGGACTCCGTCCAGATACATCTCCGCGCGGGCCTGCGCGCAGTCGTGGAGGTCCAGGCCGAGCATGTGCCCGCTGCTGCACAGCGTGTAGCGGCGGTGGAGGTCGCCCTCGGCGCTACTCAACACGCCCCATTCGGTGAGGCCTTCGGCGATGACCCGCATGCACGCCCGGTGGAAGTCGCGGAAGCTCGCGCCCGGTTTGAGGGCGGCGATGCCCGCTTCCTGTGCGGCCAGGACGAGTTCGTACACCTGCCGCTGGACGGAGGTGAAGCGGCCGGAGAGCGGCAGGGTGCGGGTGATGTCCGCCGTGTAGAGGGTGTCGGTCTCGACGCCCGCGTCGAGCAGCAGCAACTCCTGGGCGTTCAGGGGGCCGTCGTTGCGGATCCAGTGCAGGACGCAGGCGTGCGCGCCGGACGCGGCGATCGTGTCGTAGCCGGTGCCGTTGCCCTCGGCGCGGGCGCGCAGCCCGAAGACTCCCTCGATCCAGCGCTCGCCGCGGGGGTGGGCGAGGGCGCGCGGCAGCGCTCGTACGACGTCCTCGAAGCCCGCCGTGGTGTGGTCGACGGCCAGTTGCAGCTGTGCCACCTCCCAGCTGTCCTTGATCAGGCGCAACTCGCTGAGCGCTGCGGCGAGTTCGGGGTCCGTCGCCGCGTCCCGGCCCGGCGGGAGCTCTTCGGCGTCGTCCAGACGGACACAGCGGATGCCGGTCATCCGCTCGGCCTCGTCGAGGTCGGGGCGCCGGCCCACCCAGAACTCGCCGTAGCGGCGGTCCCGGTAGAACTCCTCGCCGACGCGCGGGGAGCGCGGGCGCACGTGGAGCACCGCCTCGTGCCGGTGCGGCCCGTCCGGCTCCAGGACCAGCACGTGGCCCGCCTGCTCCTCACCGGTCAGGCCGGTCAGCCACGCGTAGCCGGAGTGCGGGCGGAAGCGGTAGTCGCAGTCGTTGGAGCGGACCTTGAGTTCACCGGCCGCGACGACGAGGCGCTCCCCGGGGAAGCGGGCGGAGAGCCGGGCGCGGCGGGCCGGGGTGAGGTCGGCGGCCGGGAGCCGGATGTCGTCGGGCAGCGGGGTCGCGGCCCAGTTCGCGGACATGAAGGACGCCAGCTCGGGCGAGATCGACAGATCGTGGCTGACGGTGCGGACAGTGGTGGCTACGGGCTTGTCCATCGGGCCCCCCTCGGGCACAGGTGTGTAAAGAAGTGAGCAGGATCTTGCCAGTACCATTTCACATTACTATGTTACCGGTCACATTCCAGCCCCTCTCGGCTGTCCGACTGTTCACGGAGTGACCCCTGATGAACAAGCGCACCAACACCGTCCTCGCCATCGCCGTGGCGGCGGCCCTCACTCTCGGCGCGACCGGCTGCTCCGGCAACAAGCGGTCCACCGGCGGCAAGAACGGCAAGAACCCGGCAACCGCCAACGTCGGCGCGGTGATCGGGGGCACCCCGAAGAAGGGCGGCACCCTCACGGTCCTGTCCCACCAGGACTTCACCCACCTCGACCCGGCCCGCAACTGGACCATGAGCGACATGGAGTTCGGCACCCGGCTGCTCTACCGCACCCTGGTGACGTACAAGGCGGCTCCCGGAGCCGAGGGCGGCGACCTGGTCCCCGACCTCGCCACCGACCTCGGCACCCCGTCCGACGGCGCCAGGACCTGGACCTTCCACCTCAAGAAGGGCGTCAAGTACGAGGACGGGACCCCGGTGCGGGCCCAGGACGTCAAGTACAACGTGGAGCGGTCCTTCTCCCCGGACCTGTACGGCGGCGCCGACTACGCGGCCCGCTACCTAAAGGGCGCCGAGGGCTACAAGGGCCCGGCCAACGGCGAGCACCTCGACTCCATCAAGACGCCCGACGACCACACGATCGTCTTCGAACTGCGCAAGCCCTTCGCCGAGTTCGCCAACGCCACGGTGATGCCCACCTTCGCGCCGGTGCCCAAGAGCAAGGACACCGGCCCCAAGTACGACAGCCGCCCGTTCTCCTCAGGGCCGTACAAGATCGACACGTACCAGCGCAACAAGAAGCTGATCCTGGTCCGCAACCCCCACTGGGACCCCAGGACCGACGCCGTCCGCAAGGCCTACCCGGACAAGCTGGTCATGACCATGGGGCTCAGGCCCAACCAGGTCGACGACCGCATGATCGCGAGCCAGGGCGCGGACTCCTCCGCCGTCCCGTGGTACGCGCTGCGGCCCGAGAGCGGGGTCAAGGTGCTGCCCAAGGCCGACGTGCGCAAGCGGCTGCTCGCCGAGTCGACCAACTGCACCGACATGGTGCAGATGCACACCGGACGCGCCCCCTTCAACGACGTGAAGGTCCGTCAGGCAGTGCAGTACGCCCTCGACAAGGAGGTCGTCGTCAACTCCTCCGGCGGGCCCGCCTTCAACGAGGCCTCCTCGGCCTACATGCCCGCCACCCTCTTCGACGGCAAGCAGCCCGACACCCTGAAGATCCCCGCGACCGGCGACGTGGACAAGGCCAAGGAACTGCTGAAGCAGGCGGGCAAGCCGGGCGGCTTCACCACGAAGATGACGGTCTCCAACGGCGACAAGGGGCGGGCCGAGGCGATCCAGCAGGCGCTCGGCAAGGCCGGCATCAAGGTCACCATCGAGACGGTCGACCCGGCCGCGTTCTACACCACCATCGGCGACACGACCAACCGCACCGACATGGTCTACACCGGCTGGTGCCCCGACTACCCGTCCGGATCCACCTTCCTGCCGTTCGTCTTCGACGGCCGCCACATCAAGGAGAAGGGCAACACCGGCAACCACTCGCTCTTCCGCGACAAGGCGACCAACAAGCGGATGGACGAGATCGCCAACATGACCGACCCGGTGAAGGCCGGCCGGGCCTGGCAGCAGTTGGACGGCACGATCCTCGCCAAGGCCCCCGCCGTCCCCGTCCTGGTGCGCCGCTGGCCGCTTGTGGTGGGCACGAACATCGCGGGCGCGTACGGGCAGACCTCCTTCGGCGGACAGCTCGACTACGCCTCGGTCGGCCTCAAGGACCCCTCCAAGAGCGAGGGTTGAGGAGCACCCGCACCATGGCCACCACATCCCTGACCACTGAAGCCGCCGCTGAGGCCGCCACCGCGGCCCCGCCCGGCAGCGGCCCCTGGCGGCTCGCAGGCCGGGAGCTGCGCCGGCGCACCTCCGTCAAGATCTCCCTCGTCGTGATCGCGCTCTTCGCGGTCATGGCGGTGGCCGCCCCGCTGCTGAGCAGCCTGGGCGGCTGGTCGCCCGAGGAGTTCGACAAGAGCGCCGTCGACCCCTACGTGGGCGGGCAGCCGATCGGCCCGCTCGGCGGGATCTCCGCCGAGCACTGGCTCGGCGTCGAACCCGTCACCGGCCGCGACCTGTTCGCCCGCGTCGTGCACGGCGCGCAGGTCTCCCTGCTCATCGCCGTCGCCGCCACCGCGATCGTCGTCATCACCGGCACGGCCGCCGGAATCGCCGCCGGTTACTTCGGCGGCCGCACCGACGCGGTCCTGTCCCGCCTGATGGACCTCACCATGTCCTTCCCGTCGCTCATCTTCATGATCGCGATGATGTCGGTGGCGCGGGACGTCAACCGGATCGTGCTGATGATCGCGGTGATCGGCCTGTTCGGCTGGCCCGGCATCGCCCGCGTGGTGCGCGGCCAGACGCTCTCGCTGCGCCATCGCGAGTACGTCGACGCGGCGCGCGTGGGCGGCTCAGGACCCTGGCGGATCCTCACCCGCGACATCCTCCCCGGCGTCGCCGGGCCCGTCATCGCGTACACCACCCTGATCATCCCCGGGATGATCGCCACCGAGGCGGCGCTGAGCTATCTGGGCGTCGGCGTCCGCCCGCCCACTCCCTCCTGGGGCCAGATGATCGCCGAGAGCGTCAACTTCTACGACACCGACCCCATGTACTTCGTCATCCCGAGCACCTGCCTCTTCCTCACCGTGCTCGCGTTCACCCTGCTCGGCGACGCACTGCGGGACGTCCTCGATCCGAGGGGAAGCCGCACATGATCCTCTACATCGGGCGCCGCCTGCTCGGCGTGATCGGCGTGCTGATCGCCATCGCCGCCGTCACCTTCACCATCTTCTACGTCCTTCCCTCCGACCCGGCGGCCGCGGCCTGCGGCAAGTCGTGCAGCACCGAGCGGCTTGCGGCGATCCGCGAGCACATGGGGCTCGACGAGCCGCTGTGGCGCCAGTTCATGGACTTCGTCACCGGGATCTTCACCGGCCGCACCCTGGGCACGGGCCAGTACGAACTGCACTGCGACTTCCCGTGCCTGGGCTACTCCTACGAGAACAGCGAGTCCGTCTGGGACCTGCTGATGGACCGCCTCCCGGTCTCCGCCTCGCTGGCGCTCGGCGCCGCCGTCCTGTGGCTGGCCCTCGGCCTGTCCGCGGGCGTCGCCGCTGCCCTGCGCAAGGACACCCTCACCGACAAGGTGCTGATGGTCGGCGCCGTCGCCGCCGCCTCGCTGCCGGTCTACTTCACGTCCATGATGCTCATCTACGGGCTGATCCGCACGGCAGGACTGCTGCCCTACCCGAGCTATGTGCCGTTCGGCGACAACCCGGCGGACTGGGCGTCGAACCTGCTGCTTCCCTGGGTGGCGCTTGCCATTCTGTACGCGGCCATGTACGCGCGGCAGAGCCGCAGTTCGATGATCGAGACGATGGCGGAGCCGTACATCCGCACCGCCCGCGCCAAGGGCCTGCCGCGCCGCACCGTCGTCGTCAAGCACGGCCTTCGCGCCGGGATGACCCCGATCCTGACCATCTTCGGCATGGACCTCGGCGGTCTCCTCGCCGGTGCGGTCATCACCGAGTCCATCTTCGGACTCCCCGGCATCGGACGGCTCTTCTACGGCGCGCTGTCCAGCGGCGACCAGCCGGTGATCCTCGGCGTCACGCTCCTTGCCGCCACCTTCATCGTCGTCGCCAACCTGGCCGTCGACCTGCTGTACGCCGTCGTCGACCCGCGAGTGAGGTACTGATGGCCGACCGTGTGAAGACCGGTCCCGTGCCGGCCGGCCCCGTGGAGCGGGACTCCGCGCCCCTGCTGTCCGTGACGGACCTGAACGTCACCTTCCCCACCCAGCGCGGCCCCGTCCGGGCCGTGGACTCCCTCGGCTTCGAGGTGCGCCGCGGGCAGACCCTCGGCATCGTCGGTGAGTCCGGCTCCGGCAAGTCCGTCACGTCGATGGCGGTGATGGGCCTGCACACGCAGGCCGAGATCACCGGCTCCGTACGGCTCGGCGGGCAGGAACTCGTCGGCCTGCCGGAGCGCGAGATGAACCGGCTGCGTGGCCGGAAGATGGCCATGATCTTCCAGGACCCGCTCTCCAGCCTGCACCCGTACTACACCGTGGGCGAGCAGATCGCCGAACACCACCGGGTGCACCTGCGCTCCGGCCGCAAGGCCGCCCGCGAGCGGGCCATCGAGGCCCTCGCCGAGGTGGGCATCCCCGAGCCGCGCCGCCGCTCCGGCGAGTACCCGCACCAGTTCTCCGGCGGCATGCGCCAGCGCGTGATGATCGCCATGGCGCTCGCCTGCGAGCCGGAACTGCTCATCGCCGACGAGCCGACCACCGCGCTCGACGTCACCGTCCAGGCGCAGATCCTGGAGCTGATCGCCGCGCTCCAGCAGGACCGGGGCCTGGCCGTCGTCATGATCACGCACGACCTCGGGGTGGTCGCCCGCATCGCACACGACGTACTGGTGATGTACGGCGGCCGGGCGGCCGAACAGGCCCCGGTGGACCCGCTGTTCGCCGACCCCTCCCATCCATACACCCGGGGCCTGCTCGACTCCCTCCCCCGCCTGGACGACCCCGACGACGAGCCACTGCGGGCCATCCCCGGCAGCCCTCCGTCCCTGCTCACCCCCGCCCCCGGCTGCGCCTTCGCGCCCCGCTGCCCGCGCCTCGCGACGGCCACCGGCCATGAGCGGTCCCGCTGCGAGAGCGAACGTCCGTCGTTCGGCGGACCCGCCGACCACCCTGTCGCCTGCCACCTCCCCGCGTACGAAGGCGTCGCCTCATGACCACATCCGCTGAACCGCTGCTCTCCATACGTGACTTGACGATGGCCTTCCCCGGCAAGCGGGCGCGCTCGGCGCCGGTCCGGGCCGTCGACGGCATCAGCTTCGACGTCGCGGCCGGGGAGACGCTGGGCCTGGTCGGCGAGTCCGGCTGCGGCAAGTCGACCACGGGCCGCCTCATCGTCCGGCTCATCGAACCCACCACCGGCTCGATCACCTACGCCGGGCGCGACATCAGCCATCTGTCCCAGCGCACGCTCAAACCGCTGCGCAAGGACCTGCAGATGGTCTTCCAGGACCCGCACTCCTCCCTCAACCCGCGCCAGACGGTGGCCCGGATCATCTCCGACCCCCTTCTGGTGCAGGGCAGTTCGGCGGCACAGGCCCGCAAGCGCGCGGTGGAGCTGATGGACCTGGTCGGGCTGATCCCCGAGCACATCGACCGCTATCCGCACGAGTTCTCCGGCGGCCAGGCCCAGCGCATCGGCATCGCCCGCTCACTGGCGACAAGCCCCCGCCTGGTGGTGGCCGACGAACCGGTCTCCGCCCTCGACGTCTCCGTACAGGCCCAGATCGTCAACCTCATGGAACGGCTCCAGCAAGAGCTCGGTCTCGCCTACCTCTTCATCGCCCACGACCTGTCCGTGGTCAAGCGGGTCTGCGACCGGGTGGCCGTCATGTACCTGGGCCGCATCGTGGAAATCGGCGACAAGGAACGGGTGTACGCCGCCCCGGCCCACCCCTACACCCGCGCCCTGCTGTCCGCCGTACCGCTGCCCGACCCCGCGGCCGAGCGCACCCGCGAACGCATCACCCTCCTCGGCGACCCCCCGAGCCCGGCCGCTCCCCCACCCGGCTGCACCTTCCATCCCCGCTGCCCCAAGGCCCAGCCCATCTGCCGCTCCGAGGCCCCACTCCTACGGATCACCACCCCGGGCGAGGCCCAGGAGACGGCCTGCCACTTCCCCGAAGGAGCGTGAACGAGCAGGTGCCCTGGACCCCTTGGGGTCCAGGGCACCTGCACGACCCCCGGCAGGGGCTGAGGATTCCTGCCGGGGGCCGCTGTGCCGGTTCGGGCTACTTGACTTGGAGCAGTCTGTTCGGCGAACCCGTGCCGATGCCCGACAGCTTGTTCTTTGCCGAGCGGTCGGTGAGCCACTTGGCGACCTTCGCGGGCTTGGCCGTGCGGTGGTCGGCGAGGTAGAGCGCCGCCGCCCCGGCGACGTGCGGCGCCGCCATCGACGTACCGGAGTGCGTCGCCGTGGCCGTGTTGCTCGTGTTGGACGCGGACGTGATCGACACGCCCGGGGCGAACAGGTCCAGGCGCGAGCCGTAGTTGGAGAACGAGGGACGCTTGTCGCGCCGGTCGGACGCCCCGACCGTCAGGGCCTCCTTGACGCGGGCGGGCGAGGAGTTCGTCGCGGGCTCGCTCTCGTTGCCCGCCGCCACCGCGTACGTGACGCCGGACGCGATGGACTTGCGCACCGCCGTGTCCAGCGGAGCGAAGGCCGGACTGCCCAGGCTCATGTTGGCGACGGCGGGCTTGCGCGCGTTCCTGGTCACCCAGTCGACGCCCGCGATGATCCCGGCGAGGTAGCCACCGCCCTCCTCGTCGAGCACGCGCACGGCCACGATCTTCGCCTTCTTGGCGACGCCGTACTTCGTGCCCGCGACGGACCCGGCCACGTGCGTGCCGTGTCCGTGGGCGTCCTGGGCGACGGAATCGTTCTCGATGAAGTCCCAGCCGGAACGGGCCCGTCCGCCGAAGTCCTTGTGCGAGGTGCGCACGCCGGTGTCGAGGACGTAGACGGTGGCGCCCGAGCCCTGCGACCGCGGCGAGGTGTACGACTTGTCGAGCGGCAGGCTCTTCTGATCGATGCGGTCCAGGCCCCACGACGGCGGGTTCGGCTGCCGCGCCGCGGCCCGCGCCCCCAGGTCCACGTGGATCTTGCGGTCCGCGACGACATTGGCGACCGACGGGTCGGCCGCGAGCCGGCGCGCCTCGTCGGCGGTGGCCCGCACGGCATAGCCGTTGAGCGCCGCGCTGTACGTGTACTTGATGCGCGCGTCGTACTTCTCGGCCACGTTCTTACCCACGCCGGACGTGGACTTCGTGCCCGGCTCGAGCGTGACTATGTACGTTCCTGTGTCACTGCGGTCCCCGCCCCCGGAGCCCGGTGCGGCGTGCGAAGCCGGAGTCACGGCGGCCAGCAGGCCCACCGTGGCGACGGCCGCGACGACCCCCGCGCGACGCCGTCCTCTGATGTGTTGCATTTCCATGTACTGCGTTCCCTCCCCTGGAAACGACTGGTGATGGCCGGTGTCCACCGGTGAGTCCACCAGTGACGCCGCCCTGTACGCGCTGCGCATGAGCAGGCGTGCTGGGAAGCGTCTCGTGTACGGGCGAACAGCCACAAGCCGGAAGGAGGGGCGGAATCGGTCATTTCGCCAGTCATGTGGCTGGTTTCCACCCAACCCGAGCTCAGGCTGGCCGAAGCCGCACTGGTGAGCGACGAACTGTACAACGACAGCGCTTCGTAGCTGCGCACCGGCAACACCCTGCACGCCAAGGAGGCCGGCCTGCCCACCGGGCCGCCACGCACCCAACCCTTGCGAGTCTTCTCCGGAGGAGCATTGCAGCAGCAGGAGTGGCTCATCATCGACGCCAGTACGGGACTTGGGCGCACCTTCACCCAGGCCGCCGACGGCCTCAGCGTCGACATCACGCCCGTCCGGGAGCAGCACAAGCCGTGTACGGCCGTCACGGACAACGCCTCGGCCCACACGGCCAACGCGCTCAAGGGCCGCCGCCGTCAACTGGCGAAGATCGGAGCCGAACTGCTCCACCTGTCGCCACACAGCCCGGAGTTGAACGACATCGAGCGGGTCTGGCGGCAGGCGAAGTACGAGGATCGGCAAACAACTTCACCCAAGCCGCCCAGCAGGGCCCGCGATGTGCCCCACCTCACTTGCACGCCGGATATACGCAACCGTACATTCGCCCTAGCCTCCTATTGTACGCAAGCGTATAACGGGGACGGCAGACAGCGTCCCGAGACAGGAAGGGCGGCAGCAGCCATGAAACTTCCCCGCACCACCGGCGATCACGAACTGCGCATGGCGGTCCTGGTCAAGCCCAACGGCCGGTTCGGACAGCTGCACATGGCCTTCATCGCACCGTTGCGCCACCTGATCGTCCATCCGGCGCCGACCCGCCAGTGGGAGCGCGCGTGGCGCGACCGCGCGCTTCTGCTCCCCGAGGGCACCAGCCCTCAATCATGATCCCCGCGAGCGAAGGCAGGCAGATGGTCAGGACCGTGGTTCCCGCAACACTGGCGACCGCCCTAGGAGGAATCGGCTGCCTTCACTTCGTCTGGATATTCACCCCCTGGCCACTGCCGGACGTGGAGACGTTCTACAGGGTCATCGGCGGCGTGGAGAGCAACGAGACACCGTCCGCCGTGCCCACCGCACTGGTGGGCACGGCGCTCGTCGGCGGCGCCGTACTCACTCTCATGGTCAACGAGAACATCCCCGGGATCGGCCCGGAGTGGCTGCGCCGCTTCGGCATCTACGGCCTGTCCGGCGTCATGTTCCTGCGCGGCCTGGGCGGTTACTCCATGAACTCGGGCGCCACCAGCGAGTTCCAGACGTGGAACTCCGCCCTGTACTCGCCGCTGTGCATCGGGCTCGGCCTCCTCGCCGGGACCGTCGGGCTGGCCGCGACCCGGCGCGCCCGCCGCCCCCCTCCCCCGTAGCGCGTGATCGACACCCCCTCGCGCTGCTTGCGTAGCCAGTCGCGCAGCGCGGGGACGGTCCAGGTGATTCCTTCCTCCGCGGAAGCGTCCAGCAGCTCGGCCGGCGCGGCGCGATCCAGTAGCCGGACGCTCCAGGCGTTGCCGGGTATAGCGCGTCAAGTCCCGCCGCGCCAGCAGTACATGCAGGTCACGGCACTGATCAGCAGTCAGCTCGACGCGGAGGACCTTCGGCATGGTGCCCTCCCACAGGACACCTGCCCAAGCCGCAACCAACGTCACCAGGTCCGCTTAGACTCCCCGGATGACCAGCGATCTCCGTCTCACCGTTCTGGGTAGCGCGACGCCCTACCCGAGCGTGGACAATCCGTGCTCCGGCTACCTGGTGTCCAACGGCGACACTCGGGTGTGGGTGGATGCGGGCACCGGAACGCTGGCGGAGCTGCAACGGCACGTCCGGTTGGACGAACTGGACGCGATCTGGATCTCGCACCTGCACGCTGATCACAGCGCGGACCTGCTGACCGCCTACTACGGCGCGCTCTTCGCGGACATGCGCCTCGCCGCGCCAATTCCCTTGTACGGACCGCAGGGCATCGCTGACCGGCTGGCTCATTTCCTCACCAACACGTCGAGCCGCAGCCCGATCGAATCGGCCTTCGACGTTCATGAACTGCACGACGGGCATCAAGTGCGCGTCGGAGCACTCACGCTGACCAGCCGGGCGGTGGCGCACGGCATCCCGGCCTTCGCCCTGCGCATCGAGGCCGCGGACAGGTCGTTGGTCTATTCCGGGGACACGGCGCCATGCGCCGCCCTCACAAGTCTGGCCGAGGGGTGCGACCTACTGCTGTGCGAGGCCGACAGCGCACAGCCGCCGACCGAGGGCGAACAGGTCCACCACACACCCGAAGACGCCGGCGACACGGCCGACGCGGCACGCGCAGGCCGGTTGATCGTCACGCATGTGGGCCGCTCCCTCACACCACAGCAGGCAGTGACCCGTGCCTCGACCCGGTTCGACGGCCCCGTCGACTATGCCGCCCCAGGTGCTACTTTCTCGATTGGTTGAGCCGCCCCGGTGCTTTGACCAGGGGTGAACGGGCGTCGGAGCCGTAGTTGTCGGCGTCGTATCGGGGTTGTCGATCTGATGTCGGTGGGGCCTGGCACCTTTCGAGAGGTCCTGCCGCGGGCGCCCGTCCGACTGCGGGTTTCCGCTGTCCTCTCCTCAGCCGAGCTCAAGGAGCGCACATGACGATCGCTGTCCGACCGGGAAGCACCGTGATGTTCACCGGCGATTCGATCACCGACTGCCAGCGGCTGGAGAGCGAGGACGGCCTCGGGTTCGGCTACCCGCTGCGAGTCGCGGGCGAGTGGGGGCTCCGGCACCCGGACCGCCCCGTGACCTGGCTGAACACCGGAGTTGGCGGCCGCAAGGTGATGGACCTCGAAGCCCGCTGGCAGACAGACGTACTCGACGTACGCCCGGACGTGGTGTCGATCCTCGTCGGGGTCAACGACATGGGCTGGCACACGCTGGACCCCAAGATCCAGACCGTGCGCAAGCTCGCCCGCAAGTACGACGCGCATCTGCTCGACGCCGACGACATGTTCGCCACACTCACTGCGACGACCGGGCCGGAGCACTGGGCCGCGGACGGCGTACACCCGACGCCCGCCGGTCACGCCGCACTCGCAGCGGCCTGGCTACGCCTGATCGCGTGACCGGGCCTCAACCGTCACACCAGGCCTGTGACCTACGGCTTCAAGTTGGCAGCAGCTCCCCGTGTCAGCGCGGCCCGGGGAGGAAAGCAGTGACCGCATCGGCGAAGTCGGCTGGAACGTCGTGGTGCACGACGTGACCGGCGGGCAGCTCGACACGGCGGATGCGGCCGGCCCGGCGGGTGGCCATGTCTTTGGCGTGACCGACCGCCAGTTCGTCGCTGTGGGTTCCGTGGACCAGCAGCGTGGGGCAGGTCACCGATATCCAGTCGTCCCAGTGATCACCGCAGAGTGCCTTCTGGGACGCCACGGTGTCAGCGATGCCGAAGGAGAACCCCCAGCCTTGATCCGTCTCACGGAAGGAACACTCCAGATAGGGCGCCGCCGCGCCCAGGGCCGCGACCAGCGCCTCCCGTGACGGCGCGACGCCGGGAAGACGTGTGGTGAACGACCAGTCGCAGTCCACGACCGCCCCGATGTCCTCGACGATCAGCGCACTGACCTTGTCCGCGTGCCGGGCCGCGAACTGGTAGGCGTTCACCCCGCCCAGCGAATGGCCCAGCACCGCCACCGGGCCGACTTCCAGGTGCCGGTGAAAGGCGGCCACATCGGCCACGTACTCGTCCCGCTCATAGCTGTGAGCACGGTCGGACTCCCCATGCCCACGCTGATCGAGCGCGATCACTCTCCACTGTGGAGCCAGCGCCGCAGCCAACGGAGCAAACGTCAACGCTTCGTTGTAGTGCCCGTGCAGGGCAAGGAGCGGCCTACCGGGACCCCCGAAGTCGACGTACGACAGTCTCCGACCACCCACCATGAAGAATCTACGCATGGTGCGGATAGTAGGAGACGGCACTGACATTTCTGGGTTGACCAGCACCCGACCGCAGCTCCCCGCGTCGAGCAGCGCAAATACCCCAACTCCCGCAGGGTTGCTCCGGAATTGGGCGGACCCGGCCCTTGAATGCGCCCGAGCTGTCGCGAGCATGACGATAATGGCGGGACTGGGACGGCGTGGGGGGGACTGGCATGGACGCACGTGATCAGGCGGCGATGGCTACGCAAGCTCTGTCCGCCGCGGCGTCAGGGGCGACGCCGCGTTCGCCGGGCGGCTCGCGGTGCTCCTCCACGCGTCCTCACAGCAGCACACCGGCAGCCCGGTCATGACCGGCGACAAGGTGACGCGCAACCAGATCCCGCTCGGCCCGCTGACCATCAACAACACCCGTGCCGGGCGGCTGTCCCTGGCTGTGGGCGTCACCCTGGTGGTGTTGGTGGGCGCGCTTGCCGTCTATGGAGGTGTGCGGCTGTTCGACGACACCGACGACTCTCCGCGCACGGCACCGCCAGGACCCGGCACGACGCGCTCCGAGGACCGCTCCCCTGTTCTTCCGCCCACGACCGAGACGGTCCGCAAGATCCTTCCGAAGCGAAGCAGCATGGATGCCCAGGAGTACCCCTGGGCCGGGAAACCCGAAGTCAGGGCGTCGGCGGCCGGCATCCACATCTGCCGGGCAGCACCGGTCTGTGAGGAGAGTGCCACCGCGGTTGGCGTGGCGGACTTCGGCCGGGGTGAGGACAAGGGGCAGAACAGGGCCGAGTTCGTCGTCATGGCCTTCCCGGACGCCGCCGTCGCCCACCGGGCGTACGTCGACATCGTGCAGGACATCGACGAAGTCGACCCCGATCACATCAAGGTGGAGCTTGAGCGCAGGGGCGAGGAGAGCCAGGGCTTCGACCAGGACGGCACGGACACCAAGAGCAACCCGAAAGAACTGCTCATCAACCGCTCCCTGATTTTCCGTCAAGGCGCCTTCATCGGCATAGCGCACCAGATGGACGATCCGACCGAGCAGCGGAGCACACGTATCCACAGCCTGTCCGCGATCCTTGCCGACCGCATCGCGAAGGCCAACACCGCCCATACCCGCTAGCGGCCGCCCGCCCGGACGCCACGTCAGACCACAGCAAGCCGGTCCACCAGCAGCTCCACCCTCCGCTCGGCGTCCCCCGGCGGCAGCCGTCCCGACCGGGTCAGGGTCGCGAGGCCGTGCAGGGCCGCCCAGAACACCTCGGTGAACAGCCCCGGGTGGACGCCGTCCCCGGCAACCTCGCTGAGGCTCTCCAGCAGGGCGGCGAAGGCGTCCTTCAGGGGCTCCGGGGTGTCCTCCTGCGCGAACGCAAGCCCGCCGTCGAGCTGGAACATGGCGTCGTAGACCGCCGGGTTGCGGTCAGCGAAGTCGAGGTAGGCGCGGGCGAGGGCGGTGACCCGGGCGCGCGGGCCGTCCGCGGCGGAGGCCGCGGCCCGCACCGCCGCGGCCATCTCCGCGGCGCCCCCGAGGGCGACGGCGCCGATGATCTCGCGCTTGCCGCGGAAGTGGCTGTAGAGAACGGGCTGGCTGTACTCGATGCGCTCGGCGAGCCGACGGGTGGTGACCGCGTCCCAGCCCTGCTGCTCGGCGAGTTCGCGGGCCGTCGCCACGATGAGGCGCTCGCGCTCCGCCCGTTCGCGCTGCTTGCGTTCCTGTACCGACATGATTCGAATCCTAGCACCGCTAGACAATCGAGCGGCAGCAGTACTAGCGTTGCCTCATCAGCTAGCGGCGCTAGATTTCTGGAAGGGGCATCATGCTCAACGCACTTGAGGTCTTCACCACCGTGGTCGTCGGCCTGATGGTGGGGGTGGAGTTCTCCGTCGCCTTCGTCATCAACCGGATCCTCAACGCCCTCCCGGAGGACAGCGGCCAACTCGGCCGCGCCCACGGGGGCCGGATGCTCGGCGCCGTGATGCCGGTCTGGTACATCGGCTCGCTCGTCCTCGTCGCGGTCTGGGCCATCGCCGGATGGGATCAGCAGGGCACGGGCCTCGTCGTCACCGCGGGCGCCCTGCTTATCGTCAGCGTGATCATGTCGGTTCTGCTGCTCGTCCCGATCAACAACCGGGGCAAGACGTGGACCCCCGAGAACCGGCCCGCCGACTGGAAGGAGCAGATGAACCGCTGGGACCGTTACCACTACGTCCGCGTCGCCGTCATCATCGCCGCCTTCGCCCTGCTGGCCGCGGCCCTCGCCTGAGCCCGCGGGCGGGTGGGCGGGCGCACCGGGAACAGCCGGTCCCACCGGCACCGTTGCATCGAGCGAGACCTATACCTATTTCCGCAGGAGGACTGTTTCATGACTGACCGGCCCTTGACGCTCATGGCAGTGCACGCCCACCCCGACGACGAGGCCACCGGAACCGGAGGGGTCCTGGCGCAGTACGCGGCGGAGGGCATCCGCACGGTTCTCGTGACGTGTACCGACGGCGGTTGCGGTGACGGACCGGGGGGCGCCAAGCCGGGCGATCCCGGGCACGATCCGGCGGCCATCGCCTTGATGCGCCGCCAGGAACTCCAGGAGAGCTGTGACGTCCTGAAGGTCAGCGACCTGGAGACGCTGGACTACGCCGACTCCGGGATGATCGGCTGGCCGAGCAACGACGCCCCCGGGTCCTTCTGGCAGACCCCCGTGGAGGAAGGCGCCGCCCGACTCGCGGAGCTCATGCGGCACTACCGGCCCGATGTGGTCGTCACCTATGACGAGAACGGCTTCTACGGCCACCCCGACCACATCCAGGCCCACCGCATCACGATGGCGGCGCTGGAGATGACCGCGCTGACACCGAAGGTGTACTGGACGACGATGCCCCGCTCGATGATGCAGCGGTTCGGGGAGATCATGCGCGAGTTCCACGAGGACATGCCGGAGCCGGATCCCGCCGAGGCCGCCGCGCTCGCCGAGATCGGGCTCCCCGACGACGAGATCAGCACGTGGGTCGACACCACCGCGTTCAGCGGCCAGAAGTTCGACGCGCTGGCCGCGCACGCCAGTCAGGGCGAGAACATCTTCTTCCTCAAGATGGGCAAGGAGAGGTTCGGCGAACTGATGGGCATGGAGACCTTCGTACGCGTCCAGGACACCACCGGCGCACCCGTACCCGAGAACGACCTCTTCGCCGGACTGCGCTGATCCACCCGCCCGACCGGGACCCGGGCAAGCTCGTCGGCGCACCCCACGAACGAGCCGGATTTCCGGTCATGTGGCCAGGTCCAGCCACTCCCCGACGGCCAGCACATGTGCGCGCCGTCCGGCGTGCGTGCGGAACTCCTTCTCCGGGTCGGAGACCTCGACGTAGCCCGGGATCTTGTCCGGCTGCTCCGTGTCGTAGTGCATCGGCACCGCGTAGCGGGCGTTGAGGATCTCCGCGGCCGCGGCGGACTGCCTCGGGTCCATCGCGGCGGGCAGCGGGCTCGGCGGCTGCAGGTGCGGCGCGTCGACCACCGCGCCGTTGGCGGGCAGGAACACCGCGTCGAACGGGCTGAAGCGGCGCGCGACGAGCCACCAGTAGCCGTGGAACATCGTGTCGCCGCCGTGGAAGACCCGCTGCCCGTCGGCCTGCACCACCCAGTTCAACTGCGGGTCGCCGAGGCCGTCGACGGCGGGGACCGCGGTGACGCGGAACGGCCCGACCTCGCGGGTGGACCAGGCGTCCACGACCTCGGCGGCCAGCCGGTGGAGGGCGATCTCGCGCTCGGCCGGCAGCGTCGTCACGTTGTCCACGTCGTCACCGTGACCGGGCGCCGGTCGCAGCACCGGGACCCCCGGCGTCAGCGCGTCCGCGAGCGCGGACGCGTCGGTGTGGTCCCGGTGCAGGTGGGTGACCAGTGCGGCGGTGGCCTTCCCGCTCGGCGCCACGAGCCCTTCGCCGGGCTTCCACCCCGTGAACAGCGGTGAGAGGTCTTGTACGTAGTCGATCACCAGCCGCTCGCCTCCCGCCTCGATCTCCAGTCCGGCCCAGCCCAGTCGTCGCACCCGCATCTCGCACTCCTTCGTCCCGGTGGTCGGTTGCCGCGGACGTTAGCGTACGGGCGTTCGCTAAATCAATAGCGAACGCCCGTACGCTATCCTCGTCGCATGTCACCACGACGCTCAGCGGCCGAAGCACAGGCCACCAGGGGCCGGATCCTCGGCCGTGCCGCCGAGATCGCCTCCGAGGAGGGCCTTGACGGCATCACCATCGGCCGGCTCGCCGAGGAGCTGGAGATGAGCAAGTCCGGGGTGCACAAGCACTTCGGCACCAAGGAGACGCTGCAGATCTCCACGCTGGACAAGGCGTTCGTGGACTTCTGGCACCGCGTGGTCGAGCCCGCGCTGGCCGAGCCGCCGGGTCTGCGGCGGCTGCGCGCGGTGTGCACCAACTCCGTGGGCTACCTGGAAGCGCCACTGCTGCCCGGCGGTTGCCTGATGACCGCGGCGCTCACCGAGTACGACGGCCGCCCCGGCCGGGTCCGCGACGCGGTGGCCGAGGTGTGGACGCGCTGGCGGGAACAACTGCGCGCGGACCTGAGCGCAGCGGTGGAGAACGGCGAGCTGCCCGCCCAATTCGACATCGACCAGGCGCTGTTCGAGATCGTCGCCGCCGGCCTCGCCCTGAACGCGGCCATGCAGCTCCAGCACGACCGGGCGGCCGCGGGCCGGGCCCGCCGCGCGATCGAACGCGCCTTGGACCAGTCCGGCCAGTCCGACCAGCCCTGACCGCACTGTTGGCCAGGTGGATCAACTGCGATTACGACTTCGTGACGCGGACCGTATCGCCGGAGCCGTCGGCACTCAGGACCTCGATCCTCACGCCCGCGGCGGCGTCGGTGAAGGACTCACCGGCCCGGTAGGGGGCGTCGTCCAGCGGGCGGCAGCCCTTGGCGGGGGTGACGGCGGGCTCGGCGTCCATGACCCGGATCGGGCCGTCACCGGTCTGGACGGACGAGTCGACCTTGTACACCAGCGCGCCGGTCGCGCAGAGGCCCGTGTCCGCCTGGACCTGCCGCCTCGACTCGACGACGTACGCGGTGGTGGGACCGGTGCGTACGACGGCCACCTTGGTTCCGCCGCCGTACTCGACGGCGGTGAGGCGCACCGTGTCGCTGCCCGCCGAGGCCCGGCAGCGCACCTGCTTGTCGGTGGTCCAGCCCAACTTCCAGGAGTGCCAGGCGAAGTACTGCGGTCCCGCGCCCCCGATCAGGCCCATCACGTCCCAGCCGCCGACGTGGCGGTGGGCGTCGGTGCCGTCGAAGCCGTAGAGGTCGGGCAGGCCGAAGGTGTGGGCGGTCTCGTGGGCCACCAGCTTCGGCCCCCAGTGCCACATGTCCTGACCGAACGTCACCGACCACTTGATCCGCCTGCCGTCGGCGACGACGCCCGCGGTGCCGGGTTCGTAGACGTACGTGGGCGTGAAGGAGATCGCGGGCGCGTTCTTCGTCGCCACGACGTACACCATGTCGTAACCGGAGAAATCCACGTCCCGGTCGGCCGCGGCCACGGCGTCCTTGATGTACGCCTCGTGCGTCTCGTGGGTGAGGCCGCGCTCGAAGCCGTAGTCCGTCGACTTGTGCGGCATCCGCACCCAGCGCCGGTGCTGCCTGATGTCCAGCCAGGTCTTGCCGTACGAGGCGTTCCACAGCCAGTCGGCGCCGGGTGTGATCTGCGCGGAACTGGTGGCGGGGGTCTCGGTGGCGGGCGCGTCGGGGAAGTCCACGAAGATCATGCCGACCTTCTTCGTCCCCTTGGGGCGCTGGAAGACGGTGCGGTCGGTGTTGTGGCCCTCGTCGGTCCAGCCGGTCGTGCCGCGCAGGGCGCATACCGACGCGGGGTCGGATGTGGCCGCGGAGTCCGTTGCCGTCGCGGGGTCCGCCGCCGTCGCGGCCGCGCGGGCGGGCGGGGTGCCGAGGAGCGTCAGGAGCAGGGTGGCGACAAGGGCGGCGAGGATCGCCCGGTGCGCCGGGGTCAGGGAAGGGGGCTGCCTCGTGGGCTGCATCTTGGACTGACTCATCTGCTGCCTCATGGCCTCATGAACCTCCGCACTTGTGGCGTGTGACATTTCACATAACTCTGAGGGAGGCCTGCCCCTGTCCGAAAGCTGTCGTCGATCCATAACATCCGCGCCATGGATGGATGAACGCGGCGGACTGTGGCTGCGGGCTGCGGGCTGCCGCACGGCGGCGGATCGGGAGCGGATCGGGAGATGCCATGGATCTGGAGATACGGCATCTGCGCGTGGTGTACGCGATCGCCGAGGCAGGCAGCCTCACCCGCGCCGCCGCCGGTCTCGGCATGACCCAGCCGGGGCTTAGTGCCCAACTACGGCGCATCGAGGCGATGTTGGGCGGGGCGCTCTTCGACCGCGGGAAGGCGGGGGCGGCGCCCACACCCTTCGGCGACCTGGTGGTCCAGCGCGCCCGCGCGATCCTCCCCGGCATCGACGCGCTCCTTGCCGACACCGCGCGAGCGGCCCGCCGCGCCACGGCCGCGGACCGCGTCCGGCTGGGCTCGGTGGGCGCCCCGCTTCTGGGCGGGCTCGTGCTGGCGGTCCGTCAGGCGCTCCCCGGCGCCGAGGTGACCTCACGCTGCCAGTACTCGCCCGCGCCGCTCCTGGACGACGTGGCCGCGGGCCGGCTGGAGGCGGCCGTCCTCGGCGACCACCCCGACCAGCGGCTGCCCCCGCGCGAGGGAGTGGTGCTCGCCCCACTGGTCACCGAGCCGGTCTTCGCGCTGCTGCCCGCCGGGCACCCCCTCGCGGCGCGGGAGGAGGTGAGCCTGGCCCAACTCGCCGACGAGGATTGGGCCTTGCCCCGCCCCGACCACGACCGCACCGGCGAATACTGGTCATCGGTCGCGGCCCTGACGGACCGTCGGCCCCACACTCCGTACGAGGCCGAGGGCAGGCAGCTGGTCGAGCTGATCCGGGCGGGACTGGCCGTCAGCCTCTGTCAGGCCACGTACATCGAAGTCCCCGGCACCGCGGTCCGCCCGCTGACCGGAAACCCCCTGTGGTACCGGCACGTTCTTGCCTGGCACCGCGACGGACCGCTCGCCTCGCACGGCGAGGCGATCCTGCGCGATGTCGGCACCGGCTATCTGGCGACCTGCGCTGAGAGTCCCGCGTACGCCCGGTGGCGCACCCGCCACCCGCACGCGGCCCAGCCTTCCGGCGCCTGCCCGGAGTCAGCGGCCGATCTCGGCTGACTTCTCGCGGTGGTTGGCGCGGCGGGCGCCGACCAGCAGCAGGACGCTCGCGAGCAGCATGATCGGCCAGGGCGTGAACAGCAGGACCGCGGCGCCGACCACGGTCCAGATCGCCAGCGTCCACGCGATGAACGGCGGCGGCACGATGCCCCGGCGGTCCAGCCACAGCACCGTAAGGCCGACCATGGTCAGTGGGATGCCGAAGCTCGCCAGACTCAGCCAGTACGCGCTGCTGTCGTCGCTCATGCTGCCGAGGTCGTCCCCCCACAACTCCCCGCTGAACCACGCGCCTGCGTGGCGTGCGGCGCCCTCCATCGTCAGGGCGAGGAGCGTGTGCGCGGCTCCGAAGAACACGATGAGCCGACCTGCCCACTTGATCATCCGAATTCCCCCTTCGTTCTTCGTCATGAGTCCGTCATGAGTCCGTCATGAGTACATGTGCCGGTTCCGCCATGCGCGTTCCCATTTGCGGGTCAGCGCCGGGTAGACGACGAGGTACCGGACCGGCTTGATCGCGGCCATGTAGAGCCGTCCGAACGGGCCGTTGGGCTTGACCAGGGCCGCCATCCGCAGTTCGTACTCGCCGTCGTCCTTCGCCACCCAGCCCAGGTGGCAGATGTCGTGGGCGGTCTTGTTGGCCAGCTCGATGGCGCACTCGTCGCGCAGCTCGTACACCATCGTGAACGGGGTGTTCGGCACCGGATCGCCGGCCGCGTCCTGGCGCAGGTCGTCGGGCAGCCGGTCGCACAGCGTCCCGACCCGGCCCGCGAGGCCCTGCCTCGGCTTGTCCCAGCCGAACAGTGCACCGAGCCGCCAGCGCACGGCGAACAGGAACCGGACCACCGGCGGATTCACGTTGAGCCCGCCTGCGGCGCGCAGCGCGGCGAGCATGGCGGGGAAGTCGTCAGGACCGGCGCCGGGAGTGCGGTAGGACCACACGTCCTCGAGCCGGAAGTCGGACGCGATCTCGTGGATCCGCCACGGGCGGGCGGTGTGCTCGATCTCAGGGAGCCTCATCGACATCACAGCCTCCCCTGGCCCGGGCAGTGGAGGGTGCCGAAACGGAATGACATGACACTGTCCCCTCTAGCATTATACGCTTCCGTACAACCTGAAGATAGAACGGTTATACGTACCCGTACAACCGGACGGCGAAGTGAGGTCGGTCACCCGATGGGTGCGTTGCGTACACCGCGTGAGAAGTGGGTCGAGGCAGGGCTGCGGGCACTGGCCGAGGGAGGTGTGGAGGCGGTACGGGTCGAGGCGCTGGCGAAGGCGCTCGGCGTGACCAAGGGGGGGTTCTACGGGTACTTCGCCGACCGTGGCGCGCTGCTGACCGAGATGCTGGACGCCTGGGAGCGCGAGAGCATCGACGACGTCCTCGAACGGCTCGAGCAGGAGGGCAGCGACGCGCGGGACCTCGACGAGCTGGCCCGGCAGTTCACCCTCTCCCTGGACCACCTGATCCCCATCGACCTGGCCGTCCGCGACTGGGCCCGCCGCGACGAGGCCGTCGCCGAACGCCTGCGGCGCGTGGACAACCGGCGCATGCAGTTGCTGCGCGACGCGATCGGCACGTTCTGCTCCGACCCCGACGAGGTCGAGGCCCGCAGCCTGCTCGCCATCTGCGCGGCCATCGGCAGCCACTTCCTCGCGGCCGACCATCCGGGTCGCACTCGTGCCGAGGTCATTGCCCATGCGGGGGCCATTCTCAGGCGGCCGCCCGGCGACAACAGCTCCAGCTCCGACCGGTGAGCGGCCTCGGGCTTGGGCCTCGCTCCTTTGCTCGCGCCACGAGAGTTCTCGCGTCACGCGAATCGGCGACGGCAGTCGGCGGGCGGGATTTGAAGGGTCCGGGAGGAAGGATTAGCGCCGAGCCCCACGCCTCTCCGGTCAGCCAAGTGGCGATCTGCGCCTGCCTGCCGGGCATCCGCAGATGGGTCTGCGGCAGTGCGGCTGAGACCGCCCGCAACGGACTGCCCCCACACCGCCACGGCAACACCGAGGTGCTGCTACGCGCCGCATGAGTGCGCGGCTACGCCACGGGACGCCGCAAAAGGGCGTTCGGCTCCAGCCAGGGCCAGCGACGCGGCCTGTCCGATACCGCCACCTGATCATTTTCAGGCGGTTCGGCTGACGTCCAGCCGTTCGGACGACGGCTCGTATCCAGCCGCCCTGTAGGTGGCGACGGCGGCGGCGTTCGAGCTCGGGGTGCTGACGAGTGCGCTTGATGCACCCAGTTCACGCAGCGCCGCCGCAGCGGCGACGCTGATCGCCGTCCCGTAGCCGCGTCCGCGATGGTCGGCGTGCACGCCCACCGGCTCCAGCAAGCCGGGCTTGCCGGGCCCGGCCGACCAGACCGTCGCCGCGGCCACCGCGTTGTCCTGGTCGTCGTAGCCGATCAGGCAGCGGGCGTCGGCGTAGACCGGCCCTGCCGCGAGGACGTGCCAGACCTCCTCGGTGAACCTCGGGCTGCCGAACGCCGAGCGGTGCACTGCGGTCCGCAGCCCCGCCGTCTCCGGACCGGCTACCTCGATCCGCAGGCCGGAGTCCTTCACCGGCTCGGAGAGGTCGTGGCGCAGCGGCGTCCACGGCTCGTCCAGATTCCAGCCCGCCTCCAAGAGGACCTCGCGGAGCAGGGCGCCGTTGGGGATTTCGAGGCCGACCTTCCCGGGCGGCAGGACCCCGCGCTCCGGATCGTTGAGGTCCGCCAGCAGCCGGCGCGCCAGATTACCGTCCTGTCGCAGGTCCGGCGCGGTCGTCAGACGCAGCACATCAGGGCCGTCCAGGTAGCCGACGGCAATGATCCGTCCGTCCACGCTCCAGGTGCGGACGGCCGCGGCCAGCCTCACCGCGCCCAGCGCCCAGGCCCAGCCGAGGTCTCCCGGATGGAGTTGCAGCGGCGTGCTGTCGTCCTGCCATACGCAGAGGGCGTCCACGGCCCCGGTCAGCCCGTCGACGCCGGGCTCGTTCAGAACGATCTTCATGTCCCGCATCTCACACCATCGCGGCGACGGGCCGCACCTAGTTTTGCTCAGCCAGCTCCGGCCGGGGGGGCCGTAAGAACGGTGAAGGTCACTGGGTTCGACGAAGCAGACGTCCTGGTGCAACTCGTAGATACGGCAACTCGTAGATACGGAAGGGGAGAAGGCCGAGATCGGTCGGATTCCCCGACACGAGGCGTCGATGCGTCGGATGGAGCATCCATCCGAGCTGTATGAGGTCGGCCAGGAGATCAACACATTCGGGTCCCGGACCTGACGTGGAGGTGACTGACGAGCCGGTCGAGACCCCCGATCAGCTTGTCGAGGAGGGCGAACTGATCACGGTGAAGGTCACCGACGTCGATCTCCAGCGTCACCGGGTGCGGCTGGGCGCCGCCGGCGGAGCGGGCAGAACCATCAGGTCAGCACACCACCCTGGATCCAACTAGCGTGTCTCGGCACAGTTGGTGGGCACCGAACGCCGGTCAGTTGATGTCGAACTCGTTCCCTTCGGGGTCCTTCATTCCGACCGCGTAGTGGTCGATTCCTTCCTCGTGCATGACTACGGTGATGGTGGCGCCCAACCCCACCAGGCGGTCGGCTTCGGCGTCCACTCGCTTCTTCCGCGTCTCGATCGGGTCTGTCCGGTCGCCGCTGGCGTGGATGTCGATGTGCAGCCGGTTCTTCACGGCCTTCGCGTCCGGGACCGCATGGAACCAGATGGCCGGCCCACCGCCCTGCGGGTCGCTGATCCGGTCCGCGCCGCCGGTCAACGCTTCTTCGGGCAGCCCCAGGTCACGGTAGTAGTCGTCCCATGTGGCGAACCCGGATGGGGGCGGCGCGAGTTCATAGCCCAGTGCGGCAGCCCAGAAGTGGGCCTGTCGGTCGGCATCGGCACAGTCGATCACCAGCTGGTAGCGAACGGACATCGGGATTCCTTTCTCAGCCACACAACTCGACCCGTCATCCTGCCAGTTACGAGACCAGAGCCGCGACCCTGGAGAGCTGAGCCTGGACACGTTGGTTGGAACCGGTGGAGCTCGATGAGCTGGTGGTTTCAGCTCACTGGAGGGCATGAAATCCACTCAGTCGCAACCGTCCAGAAGTCATGAAATTCTTCAACTCGCAAATCCGCCAAGGGCACAAAATTCTTCAGTCCGCAAATCTGACAGAGGGCATGAAGTCCGTTCAGCAGCAACAGTATTGACGAGAAACTCTGAGCTTGACGGCGTTGTGGAGTTTACTTATGGTCCAGTCGTTCAAGTTCCCCGCCGATCGACCCGAAGGTGTTCATGACCGCGCCTCCAACATTGCCGAAGTCCAGGCAGCAGTTGATTCTTGCCGTTCTTATGCTGTGCTCGCTGCTGATTTGGATAGAAAATACCGTCCTGAGTACTGCGCTGGAGACCCTTGCGGACCCGGTCCGTGGACTGGGGGCCAATCCCGGTCAGCTGCAATGGGCGACCGGTGCGTACACTCTGGCCTTCGCCACTTTGATGTTCACTGCAGGCGCGTTGGGCGATCGGTTCGGTCACCGGACTGTGTTTTCCAGTGGGTTGGTGATCTTCGCCGGGTCCTCGCTGTGGGCAGCGTACGTAAACGATGTGGGCCAGCTGATTGCAGCTCGAGCGGTGATGGGGGTGGGCAGCGCGCTGATCACGCCCGCCATGATGGCCATCCTTATGTGGACCTTTACCGGCCCTGCGCGGGCTGCCGCGATCGGCATTTTCTCGACGTCGGCCGGTGTCGGAATGGCTGCCGGTCCGGTGCTGGCCGGGTTCCTTCTCGAGCATTTCTGGTGGGGCTCGGTCTTTCTGATCAATGTCCCGGTCGCGGCATTGACGTTGGTCGGGCTCGCCGTGCTGGTTCCGAACTTCCGCAGTCCCACCGTGCGGCCACTGGACCCCGCTGGAATGTTGCTGTCGATCAGTGGGCTCGTGGCGTTGGCCTACGGGCTGATCCGGGCGGGGCAGGTGGCTGTGTGGAGTCGTACCGACGTCTGGGCGCCGATCGTTGTCGGTCTGGTTCTGCTGGCCGTTTTCGTACTCGTCGAACTGCGCGTCAAGGTGCCCAGCTTTGATCCGCGGCTGCTCGCGCAACGTGCATTCGGTGGCGGCAATGTGGCGCTCGGGTTGCTGCTCTTCGGCGTGGCCGCCATCACCTTCTACAACGCTTTCTACCTGCAAGGCGCGCTCGGGTTTTCGCCGATGAAGGCGGGTCTGGCCAATATCCCGACCGCATTCGGCGCGCTCGTGGGGGCGCCCCTTGCCTCGCGCCTGGTTCGCCGCCTGTCGCTGCGCCTTGTCGCCGTGCCGGCGCTGACCGTGGCTGCGTTGACGATCGGCGGGTACGGATTCCTCGGACTCCAGACACCACTCGTCTGGATCGAGATCCTGTTGTTGATACAGGGTCTCTCGATCGGCATGGTGATCGGCCCCGTTACGGCCGCATTGCTCAGCAACTTGCCGTTGGAACAGGCCGGTGCGGGATCGGCCGTCACCAACACCGTGCGACAAACCGGCAGTGTCATCGGAATCGCAGTAGGCGGCACGATCATGTCGATCATGTACCGACGTACGATCGAACCTTCGCTGGAGGGTGCGCCCGGTCCGGTGCGGGATCAGGCGCGAGTCTCCGCCGAACAGGCCCGCCACGCCGCCACCGCCATCCACCGGCCCACTCTCGCTGAGGCTGCCGACAATGCGTTTGTCCATGCCATGCACGTCGGCGCGGGCTGGATCGCGGTCATCACACTCCTCGGAGCAGTTGTGCTGGTGATTACCTTGCCTGCTGCCGAAAAGAAGAAGGGTCCGATGCTGGAGCCGGACTACGAAGTCGATGACGTGCGGCGGTGCGGCTCCGCGTGACGTGAGTGGCCGTGACGAGGACGGGCGGCGAGATCAGGCCGCTCGGGGCCTGGTTCCACGCGGCCTGAACAGCGGCCCTGTGGGCCTCAGTTCACTGTTCCGCGTCGCGGACCAGGAGTGCGATCTGTACCCGGTTGTGGACCGCGAGCTTGGCGAAGAGGCTGCTCGTGTGGGCCTTGACGGTGGCGACGCTGATGTGGAGCTGCTGGGCGATGTCCGGGTTGTCAAGGCCGTCCGCGATGGCCCGGGCCGTGTCGAGTTCTCGTTCGGTCAGTGCGGACAGCCGCTCGCGTGCGGCTTCGCGGGTTGTGTTGCGGGCGTGCGGGGAATGCGGTGCGGTGGCCGCGGCGATCACCCGGGTGGCGGCCGCGGCGGACAGTACGGGGTTGCCTTCCGCCACGGTCCGCACCGCGTCGAGGATCTGCGACGGCCGGGTGTCCTTGAGGACGAACCCGAGCGCTCCGGCCTGCAGTGCGCCGAGCACCAGGTCGTCGGAGTCGAAAGTGGTCAGCATGAGCACCCGTGGCGGCACCGGTCGGGTGAGGAGTTCGCGGGTCGCGCTGAGACCGTCGCGGCCGGGCATCCGTACGTCCATCAGGACGACGTCCGGCCGGTGCTCGTCCACCACGGTGATCGCGGCGTCCCCGTCGGCCGCCTCCGCGATGACCGTCAGGTCCGGTTCGCCGTCGATGACGAGCCGCAGTGCCATCCGCACCAGTTGGTCGTCGTCGACGATGACGACACGCACCGGATCCTGCTGTCTGTCCACTCAGGTTCCCCTTTCGCCCTGGCCGCTCGGCCAGGGTAGTCGTGCGGTGAGGACGTATCCGTTGTCGGGCGTGGGGTGGTGGTGGAGTCGTCCGCCGGCAAGCGTGACGCGTTCGGTGAGGCCGAGCAGGCCGAATCTCGAAGAGGGCGGCCGCGTGGTGCGTGCGGTGGCCCGGGAATTACGGACGTCGACCTGCAGGACGTCACCGGCCGTTCCTTCGAGGGTGATGTCGACGCGTGCGCCCGGGGCGTGCTTGGCGGCGTTGGTGAGTCCCTCCTGCACGACCCGGTAGCAGGTGCGGCCGACGACGTCGGAGGGCTGTCCCGCCAGGGTGGTCGTGAGCGTGACGTCGAGGCCGGACGTGCGGGCGTCGGCCACCAGTTGGGGGATGCGGTCGAGGGAGGGCTGCGGTGGTTCCGGGCCGCCCTGATCGGCTCGGAGCACACCGAGGACGTCTCTCAGTTCTTCCAGCGCCTGGTGGGAACCGTCGGCGATGCCGCGGACCAGCACGCGGCTCTCTTCGGCCTTCAGGTCGCCGCGGTGGTCGAGGACTCCGGCCTGCATGGCGACCAGCGAGATCCGGTGCGCGAGCACGTCGTGCATCTCACGGGCGATCCGGTTGCGTTCAAAGGCCCGTTCCCGCGCCGCGAGTGCGGTCCATTCGCGCTCCGCGCTCAACGCCCGTTCCCACAAGGACCGTACTTCCGCGCGGCGCGCGCCCATGGCCGTACCCACGGCCACGGCGATGCCCGCCGTCAGTGCCGGGAACGTGAGCTGGAGCCACCACGAAGGGTCCGGGCTCTCAACCGGGTACAGCGCGACGCTGAACTGCGACCCCGTCACGTACGCGACGACGACCACACCGATCTCCACCGGACGGCGACGGGCGGAGATCGAAACCAGCGCCAGAAGTGCCGCGCCGGTGCTGGCCGCCGAAGCGGACGAAGCGATCGCGACCGTCATGGCGACGGCGAGCGGGAATCTCCGCCGCCACAGCAGCACCGTCAGACAGCCGAGGGCCACCAGCGGATCACCGATGAGGAACCAGGACCCCGGCCCGTCCCCCTGCACGCGCAGCAGCACACCGGTGGACAGCCAGGCCACTGCGCCGACCGCCGCGGCCGCCGCAAGGCGCCAGGTCTGCTGCCACCCACCGAGACGCGGCATGACGTCCGTATTCACCCGGTCATTATCCCGACGCCGTGGAGCCGGTGAGTCAGACCAGCGGCCGATGCGCCTTCGACCAGAGTCGAATGCCGTAACGACCCTGGGCGCAGACGGTCGCGTAACCGCGTCGCCCCTGGTCGAAGAAGGATTCGAGACGCCAGGCCGACGTGCCGAGGGAGTCGACGGGGCAGAGTTTTTCACGTGCCGGGACCGCCCGAACGAGCCGGGACCGCCCCAACGAGAGGAAGCCGTACACGTGAAGGAGGATGGCGATGAACAGGCGCGGTTACGTCGCTCTTGAGGCGACCGGACTGGTGATCGCCGCCCTGTCCGCCCCAGCAGTGATCCATGGCGTGCTCCGCCCCGACACAGAGGTGCTCGGGGGCGTCCTCGACTGGGCCCCCGGCGGTCGCGCCGGACGGCTGGCTCTCCTCGGATTCCTCGCGCTCGTCTCCCTTACGCTCGGCGGCTGGGCGCACACACGACCGGAACAGCCCGCGGACCAGGCCGGTGTCACTGGGGAAACCCTCGGCCGACCGGCCACCCCGCCCGAGCCTGCCGACACCTCGTGCGCCCCTTAGGAGGGCATCGCATGTACAGGAAAGCCCTGTACCTCGCCCTCGTGGGCACCGCGGTCGCCGCCACCACGGTCGCCGCTGTCGCGACTCCCGGGACACCGGGGGCGACCACGGACACGATGACGACCGCGAGCACGGTGACGGCCACGCCTCGATCCCTCGAATGGGGCCCGTGCCCGAAGGAGGCCGCGTCCCCCCGTCTCGCGTGCACGACGCTCGACGTACCGCTGGACTACCGCGATCCCGACGGCCACCAGATCGAGATCGCCGTCTCCCGGATGGCTAGCAAGGACCCCGCCAAGCGCCGCGGTGTGCTCTTCACCAACCCGGGCGGCCCCGGCGGCGCGGGACTCGGCTACCCGGCGGCCCTCGCCCGTGCGGGGCTGCCGAAGGACGTCGTCGACTCCTACGACGTGATCGGCTTCGACCCGCGGGGCGTCGGCCGCAGCACACCGGTCACCTGCGACCTGACACCGGAGCAGCAACAACGCGGCAACTTCCCGCCGTACGCGCACACCGCGGCCGACGTCGCCCGGGAGGCGGAGAACGCGCGGGCCGTCGCCCGGCAGTGCGCCACCTCGCGGACCGGGTGGATGCTGCCGCACACCACCACCGCGAACACCGCGCGCGACATGGACCGGATCCGCGCGGCGCTGGGCGAGCCGCGGGCCTCCTACTTCGGCACGTCCTACGGCAGCTACCTCGGCGCGGTGTACGCCGCGATGTTCCCCGGGCGCGGCGACCGGATCCTGCTCGACAGCAACCTTGGTCCCGGCGGCTACGACATCGAGGCCTTCCGCCGGCTCGGTCGCGGAATGGAGGACCGGTTCCCGGACTTCGCCGAGTTCGCCGCCGCGCGCCCCCGGTACGGTCTGGGCGCCACTCCGGAGCAGGTGACCGCCAAGTTCCACGAACTCGCCAGGCGTCTCGACGCCGAGCCGGTCGGCGGCATGAACGGGACGCTGTTTCGCGGGATGACCTTCGACCGTCTCTACGTCGAGGGCCTGATGCCCACACTGGCCGAATCCTGGCAGGCACTCGACAAGGGCAAGCCGGTGCCGCCCCCGTCGGCCTCGGAGAACCTCCTTGCCAGCCGTCTCCTCGTGGTCTGCGGTGACTCGCGTTGGCCCACGAAGGTCGGGGCGTACCAGCGCAGTGCCGCGATCGACCGGGTGAAGTACCCGTTGGTGGGCGGGTCCACGGGATCCATCGGACCGTGCGCGCTCTGGCCCCACGAGCGTCCCGAGCCGCCGGTGCGCATCGATGACCAGGGCCCGTCGAACGTACTGATGGTGCAGAACGAACGCGACCCGGGGACGCCCCGGGTCGGGGCTGAGGAGCTGCGGCAGGCCTTCGGCAGGCGGGCCAAGTTGGTGACCGCCGACCAGGGCGGGCACGGCGTCTACCCGTTCGGCGGCAACACGTGCGCCAACGACGCGGCGACCGCGTTCCTGACCACCGGACAGCGCCCGGCAAAGGACCTCGCCTGCGCGGCCGAGCCGACCAAGTAGGGGAGCGAAGTCATGCGAGTAAGGGGAGCGCAGTCATGACCAACGGGAGTGCAGGCATGATCAAGGAGTGGCGCCACCGTCGGGCCGTGCGGCGGGTCACGCCCGGGGACGGGCGGGAGTTGAAGCGTTTCCGCTGGTGGCAGCTGCCTTTCCGGGCGCTGTTCTATCTGCGGGTGGTGGATGACGGCGGTCGGCCCACGGTGTACGCGGTCGACGTCAGGCACTGGCAGAACCAGTCGTCCGGCAACGTCAAGGCCCACCTGTATCTGGACGGGAAGCTGCACGCCGAGTCCAAACTCCCCGCCGTCTTCCCTGTCCAGGGCGGCACCGTCGAAGTGAAGATGAGCACCTTCGGCCTCAAGCGCTGCCACTACGTCACCGCCGAGGGGGCCGAGCTTCAACTCGTCCCGGACCCTCACTCCGCCGAAGGGCGCCGCGCGCGCCTCGACAGCGAACACCCCGCGCTGAGCCGCGGGATCGGTCTCCTCTCGCTGTGCGTGCTGGTCACCGCCCTGGCGATCCTGGTCCCGCAAATCGCCGAACAACTCACCAGGCCCGAGGCCATCTCCCAGTACACCGGAACCCTCACCGCGCCCGTGGACCTGCCGGTGTGGGGCAACATCTTGGCCGGCATCGCCAGCTTGGCGGCCAGCACGGAACGGGCACTGCGGCTGCGTTTCCATCGGCTGCTCGATGGGGCTGCCGGGTGAACGGCTGCTTCGCACAGGAGGTTGCCCACGGCGCAGCCCTCTCGGGAGTGATCGGAGTGGGCTCCGGCCTCTTTGCACGGCTCGCCCGCTGAAACACGCGCCTCCTTCACCTCCGGGTGGAGGGGGCTCTTCGTTGTGCCCGCGCACGGCTACCCTCACCGCCATGACTGACTTCGTGCAGGTATCGACTGCGACCGAATCCCGAGAGCAGGCCGTTGAGTTGGCTCGCACCGCCGTGCGCGACCGGCTCGCCGCGGGCGCCCAAGTCATCGGCCCTGTCACCTCCGTGTTCTGGCACAACGGGGAGTTCGGCACGGGAGAGGAATGGCAGTTGCTCCTCAAGACCACCACCGACCGATACCCGCAGTTGGAGAAGCACCTCGTCGACCACCACCCGTGGACGAACCCCGAGGTCTGCGCCACGCCGATCACATCCGGCGCCGAACGCTGCCTGCAGTGGATCCGGTCGGCCACGACCCCCACCGACTAATCGCGGGCGCGCTCCAGGGCCTCGGCGACTGCGGGCAACGCCCGGTACCTCAAGGCCGACAACTCCGTCAGGACCAGCCGCCTCGAGCACGGGCACCACTCGCAGTGGCCGACGCAGCTCTACCCAGCACCGGCCAGTCGTCGTGCCGGGGTCACTTCAGTGAATCAATGGCCTTCACGATGAGCGCTCTCGCATGCGCTCCGTGTACGGCAAGCTCCGTGAGCCGGGCGAACGCCCGGAGGTAGACGTCGAGTTCCCCCGGTGCCGTGACGGTCACTTTGGCCGCGAGCAGTTCGACGTGGATGCGCGCGTCGTCGAAGACTGTGAACTGTTCGAACGGCCATATGACGCCTTCCCGCGCGGCCGCGGCCGGGATGATGCCCAGCGACATGGAGGGGAGGGACATCACAGCGAGGAGGTTGCCGAGCTGGCCGGCCATGACGTCCTGGCTGCCGACTCGATGGTGCAGGACGTTCTCCTCTATCAGCGTCGCGAAGCGATGGTCGCCTTCGTGGATGACCCGGGCTCGCCGCATGCGGACCTCGACCGCCTCGCGCACGTCGTCCGGCGTGCCTCGGAAGCCCGCGATCGTGCCCATGAGCGCCGTCGCATAGCCGGGCGTCTGGAGGTAGCCGGGCATGACGTGGGAGGCGTACACGCGAAACAGGCGGGTGCGCTCGTAAAGCTTGGTCGAGGTCTCCGCCAGTTGTTTCATGCCCGTGCGCTGGAGCCGTTTCCAGTGGACGTACATGGAGTCCGCCTGGCGGTTGGCTGCGATCAGGTCGGCCGCCTGGCCGTCGGCGCCGCACGCCGTGCACCAGGCGCGGATGTCTCCGTCGGAGGGAGCGGTGACGGCGTTCTCGATTCGCGAGGACTTGGCGACGGACCAGCCACACAGGCTCGCTAGTTCCTTGCCGGTGATGCCCGCGTCCAGCCGCAGCTCCCGTAGACGTGCTGCGAGAGCTGTGCGCGCTTCCTGCACGCTGGAAGTGGGAAACGTGGACATGGCCTGCTACTCGACCTCGTACTGGTCGTGTGGGACAGCCCGCTCCCAGATTCGTTCGAAGGCGGCCGCGTGCTGGTCGACCACGGCCGGACTGTCGCACAGCTCCTTGCTGACCCACTCGCCGTCACCGGAGAAATGGTGCACTCGCATCAACCGCCCATCGAAGATCCACAGGTCGCTGCCCGGCAGGAGCAAGTCCCAAGCCCGTTGCCGGGGCAGCCAGCGCACCTGCTCGCCGGCCTCCAGGTTGGCGCGTGTCTGGTAGTGCTCCCAGCGGATGTAGTCGGTGACCGGCTCGGACACGATCCTGGCGCGACGGATGACGACGCCGCGCGCGACGGCGTCTGCGATGTCCTGGTGAAAAGGACGCCACCACGAGGCCCGGTCGACCCAGTCGACGCGGTGGCCGTCCCGCCAGGCTTCGAAGCGGGGGTTGCTGTAGTAGGCGTCCCGCATCTCCAAGTGGACGGCCGACTTCCTGGCGTTGGCGAGGAGTTCAGCGAACTCCGGGATCGAGCTCATCGCACGCCTTCCTGATGATCGGGATCATCCGCTTCGGGATCCTGACGACGGTTTCGCCGGGTGGGATCGGTGCCCGGGCCGGGGACAGCGCGTCGCATGCCACGGTCGTCTCGTCGTCTGCCTGATAGCTCTGGATCAGCAGGTCTTGCGCTGTCGTGTCTACCCAGACTGTGGGGCATCCGTCCTCGTCCGTCTCGCGGTCGATCCCGACGAAGTGAATGGTCATGGTGGCTGGCCTCCCGCGCTGGTCGATTGCAGTGATTTACACCAGCGTCATGCTCGTGGGTCGCGTGGTCAAGGGCGCACGCGGTCATGACCAGGTGCCTGCAACTGCCTTGTAATTCGGTGCAACTTCGTAGCCGGACCGGTGAAGGGGTTCCTAGGGTCGGGAGACACGACACCCCGGCGACCGTGTGGCCGGCCCCGGGGCATGGCCGAATACGAGGAGTCCACATGGCCGAGATCAAGGGCACCCGGCCGAGCCCAGGAAGCAGCGCACGGGAGCAGACGCCCGATCGTGGTGCCATCGCTGACTGGTTCGCCAGGGCGCACCCCGTGCCGCGGCAGGCCATGTCGGAGTGGGCCAACCACGGGATCGCGCTGCTGCCGCTCGGCGAGCGCTTCGACGCCATCCGCGTCCCCGGCCGGCTCGTCCACGCCGCAGTGGGCACCACCCGGGCGGAAGTGGTGGAACAGGCCCTGGCCGACTGGCTGCACGGCCCCGTCATCTGCGACACCCGCACGGGCAGCGGCTGCTACTACGCACTCGTGGCACCGGACGCCGCGTGGGAGGGGCCCGGGGACCGGCTCAGGACCGGCACGTACCTAGCCGTGCCGCGCATCGGCAAGCAGGTCTCGCCCGTCACGTACTGGGCAGTACCACCGCAGCGACGCGGGCAGTTGTGCGACCCCGCGCACCTGCACGCACTGCTCGCGACCGCCGAGACCCTCAAGGCGATCGACCCGTGAACGGCACGTCCGATCTCGACGACCAGGTGACGAAGCTCTACGCGGCCTATACCGAGCACCTGCGTCGCTGCCCCGGAAGCCACGTCAGGGCGGACTGCCTCGAAGGCATGCGCCTGCGCAAGGCCTGGACAGCGGCGCAGTGGGCGTCCCTGAAAGCGGCCCGGCGCGCAGACGAAGAGCCGTCACAGTGAGCGGGCGCAACGTCCCTGAACTCCTCCGCGTGTTCGCTGTCCCTGCTGGTGCCGAGCTCACGCCGCAGCAGCGCAGCGGCAACGTGTGCATCTGGTGCCCGAAGGAGCTTCTCGCCGGCAAGGGCGTCGCCCTCGGCGGCACCGACACCTGGTATCCCCACGCCTGCCCGTCCTGCTACGACATCCAGGGCCGCGCCCTGGTCACGTCCCTGGACTGGAACGACCACACGGTGGACTGCGCGAACTGCCACACCACACCATGCGACACCGCCCAGACCCTCCGCCACGCCCACGAAGACGCGCGGCAACGAGCCAGGCTCCGGCCGATCTTCTGCCTGGACTGCGGCAAGGCCATGGGCGCCGAGGCCGTCCGGCCCTACGTGTGGATCGGCTCCGCCAGCATGGTCCTCAGCTACGTCCACGCCATTCCGTGCCCGCCGTCGGCGGGAGCCGATGGGGATAATTGAATATCGTTCTGCCAGCAGCTGCGTGAAGCCGCATAAGAGTCGGAGGTCAGGCTGCGCCGCTTCAGAGACGAGCCGGACTACCTCCCCGTAACGCGCAGGGCGTGTGGACCGACATCAGTCGCCGATGGCTCGATCCGCACCAGGCACCCCAGCGGCCCCGGGCGCCGCCTCGCTCTCCATCGCCTCGAACCGGCGCTTCAAGTCCTCGTACCAGCGCGCGGCGTTACTGCCGTCCAATTGCCCGGCGAAGGCCGCTCGCGCGGCGTCGACGAGGTCGAGTGAGACCTCCGGGTAGGCCTTGGCGATCGCCCACAGCGCTGCGTCTGTGGACTCGTCGAGCCCGGTGCAGGTCCGGACGCCCTGCCCGGTCAGCACATCGCCCAGCACGGCGACGAAGGTCTTCTTCAGCTGCTCGTCAGTCGGCCGACCATGGCGCATGGATCCACCCCTCCGCAGTGAAAACGATCATCTGGCCTCTCCGACGCCCGGCACCGGCCCGGCAGTTCCTGCCCCGAGTCACCCCGCCGGGGGCAAGCCCGGCCGACGGGCCTGTCCGGCGTCCGGGGCGCCTGTTCCCACGGACGCTCCCCGCCGGGCCCGGTGCGCCAGGTCGCCCAGCCCGCGAAGCGGCTCCGGTTCGGCCGCCAAGTTCGGCTTCACGGGGTGCCCCGGTGCCGCGAAGGGCAGATTCCTGCGGGGACGTGCTCCCTCTCGAAAGGGACGGAGGGGATTGTCGTCGTGGATTTACGCCGCATGGAGTTCAGGGCTCTGGGGCACGTCGAAGCCGTCGGCGCCGACGGGGCGGTCCCGCTCGGTGGGCCCAAGCCGCGCACGATCCTGGCGTGCCTCCTCCTGAGCGCGAACACGCCCGTCCCCACGGACCGGCTCTGCGAAATGCTGTGGGCCGGGAACCCACCGGCCTCCGCCCGCGCGAACGTACGCAGTTACGCGGCTCGGCTGCGCCGGGCGCTCAACGCCGCCTCGGACGGCGACCGGCTCAGCCCCGGGCATCAGGGGTACCTCCTGCGGGTGCAGCAGGGGGAGTTGGACCTGCGGCTCTTCGATGAGCTCGTGGCACGGGGGCGGGCGGCCCTGGCCGACGGTGATCATCGATCGGCGGCCGAACAGTTGCGTACCGCACTGGACTTGTGGCGCGGCGCCGCCTTCGACGGCCTGGCGCAGCACGACGCACTGCACATCGAGGCGTCGCGGCTTGAGGAGTCCAGGATGTCCGCCTTCGAGGACTACGCGGCGGCCCGTCTCGCTCTCGGCGAGCACGACGCGCTGGTTCCGGCGCTGCGTGCGTGGACGGCGGGGCATCCGTTGCGCGAGCGGCTGTGGGTGCTGTTGATGACCGCTCAGTATCGCTGCGGGCGGCCGGGGGACGCGCTGCGCTCCTATGCCCGTGCCCGCCGCGTGCTCCGCGACGAACTCGGGCTCGACCCCGGGGCCGAGCTGCGGCAGGTGCACCAGGACGTGCTCGCTCGCGGTCTCCCCCTGGGCGGCGGATCGTCACCGGCTCGGCCAGGGCGCTCTGTCGGGGTGTGGCCGGTCTGTCAACTGCCTGCCGGGATACCGGACTTCGTCGGGCGTGAGCGGCTGCTCGCGCGCGCCTCCGAGCTGTTGTCGCCGTCGTACGTCGATGGCTCACCGGTGCCGGTGCCGACCGTGATCCTTACCGGTCTGCCGGGCGTGGGCAAGACCGCCGCGGCCACCCAGCTCGCCCACCGGCTCCGCGGCACGTTCCCCGACGGGCAGCTCTACGTCCAGCCCGGCGGCGTTCGCGGGGCGCGCCGTCCGCCGACCGTCGTCCTCGCGGATCTGCTGCTCAGCATCGGCGTACCGGGATCGGCGATCCCCAGCACCGAGTCCCAGCGGGCCGCGCTGTTCCGGTCGAAGCTCGCGGACCGCCGCGTCCTTGTGGTCCTGGACGACGTCCGGGACACGTCCCAGGTCCGGCCCCTGCTCCCCGGGGACGGCGGCTGCGGGGTGCTCATCACCAGTCGCGCGCGGCTCACCGCGCTGCCCGGCGCGCACCTGCTCGACGTGGAACCGCTGGACGCCGCCGACGGGCACACCCTGCTGGACCGCATCGCCGGCGCGCGGCGCTTCACGACCGACCCCCAGGCGACTTCGCGCCTCCTCGCAGGCTGCGCGGGCCTCCCCCTGGCCCTCAGGGTCGCCGGCGCCCGGCTCGCCGGGCATCCGCACCGGCCCGTGAGCTGGCTCGCCGACCGGCTGGCCGACGAGCGGCGCCGCCTGGGTGAGCTGCGCGCAGGCGACCTGGCCGTACGCGCCTGTGTCGCCACCGCGTACCACGGGCTCGCCCCGGAGGCCGCCCGGATGTTCCGCGCCCTCGGGCTGCTGCCGACCGGCGAAGTCCCGTACTGGGCACCGGCTGCTCTGCTGTCCGGCGATGCCGGGCGCAGCGAACCCGAAGACCGCATGAACCCCGTCGAGCACGTGGAACCCGACGAGTGCGTCGAGCCCGACGACCGCGTGGACGACATCCTCGACACCCTCGTCCACGCCAACCTCATCCGGGCCGACCGCATCGACCCGGCGGGCCGGCCGCGGTACCGCATGCACGACCTGCTGCGCGCGTACGCCGCGGAGCGCGCCGCCGAGGAGGAGTCCCCCGAGCGGCGGCGGGAGATGGTCGCACGTGTCCTGGACGGCTGGCTGCGCCGGGTCCGGGGCGCGGCGGGGAAGCTGGTCGACGCGGGGGCGGACGCGCAGATCGACTGGCTGGAGTACGAACGCAGCGGCCTCGTGGCCACCGTGGAGTTCGCCGCGCGCTCCGGGCACGGCGAGCGCGCGAGTGAACTCGCCGCCGCCTTGGACGACGTGTGCCATCTGCGCAACTGGTGGGACGATTGGGAACGGATGGCGCAGGCGGTGCTGGAGCGGGCGTCGGTCGACGGTGATCGCAGGCGCATCGCCATGGCGCAGGGCTCGTTGGCCCGCGCCGGTGCCGGGCGTGGCCGGGCGGCGGAGGCGATGCGCTGGTTCGCGTCCGCCATCGAGCAGGCGGACGCGCTCGGGGAGTGCCGTCTGGCCGCGTACCTCCGTGTCTATTGCAGCTTTGCCGTCGCGGACCGGGGCATGGCCGAACAGGCCCGCGCCGATGCCGCCGCGGCCGTGTCCGCGCTGGCCACGCTGGGTGATCTGCGCGGCTCGGTCCTCGCGCTGCGCAGTCTGGGCTCGGCGCTCATCTGCGGGCGGCGCGAGGCGGAGGCGGAGCAGGTGCTGAAGCGGGCGCTCGAGGCCGCGGAGCGGCTTGGGCAGCCGTTGGCACTGGCTGATGTCCTGCAGGCGCTGGCCGTCGCCGAGACCGCGCTCGGCCGGTACCGGTCGGCGGCCCGACACCTTGACCGAGCGCTGCCGTACTACCGCGGGGTGCGGCACCGTCCCGGCGAGGCGTACGCGCTCATCACCGTCGGGCGGCTGCGGCTCGCCGAGGATCCGGGGAACCCGGAGGGGGCCGCCGCGGCGCTCGGGCCGCTGACGCAGGCCGCCGAGGTGTTCGCCGAGCTCGGTGAGGACCGCGGTGAGGCGCTCACGGCGTTCATGCGGGGGCGTGCGTACGCCGCGCTCGGCGACGGGGAGCGTGCGCGGGGCCAGTTCGTGGCGTCTCTGGCCGCGTTTCGTGCGCTGCGGATGCCGCGCTGGGAGAAGCGCGCTCTGCGCGAACTGGACGACGACGGCTGCTGAGCCCTCCGGGCAGCGACGGTCGAGCGAGCGGGGCCTCGGCCTCTGGGCCGACCGGCATCTCAACGGTCGGGCGGCCTCAGTCGCTGAGCGGATCAGGACCGCAGCGGTCGTGCGGGGCTTCAGAAGTCGGGTCGCCCGCGGGGATCTCGCCCCCGGGCGACCCGACGTCTCATCTGGCCGTGCACGCGCCCGCGTCGTACGCGAGCCCGAACGAGGACGAGGCGCGGCCACCGTGCCTTCCTGCCGGCCCGCACACCGGAAGGTGCCGCCTCACGGCCCTGAGAGGTCAACTCACCTGAGGCGGAGCAGGCTTCGCGCTCACGGTCCGCTGCCCCTCCAGAGCCAGCACCCCCGCCACCACCCCCGCCAACACCACAAGCGCAACCAGCGCCGGTACCACCGCGACCACCGCCCCCGCGCAGAGACAGAGCGCGCCGCCGGCGATCAGCGGCACGGACCGTTGCCCGGCAGTGCGCAACAAGATCGCCGCGGCGGCGGCCAGGAACACCCCCACACCGCCGGGAAGCGCCCAGGCCACCACCCCGTGCAACGGCTCGGACAGGTCGTAGTGCCCGGTGTCGGCGACCTGCTTGAGAACCTTCTTCATTCCCAGTGCGGTGAGCACGACCCCGCCGACGAGCGGTAGATGCAGGAAGGTGTAGACGTCGCGTGCAAAGCGGGTCTGGTCATCGCCGCCCAATGCCGCGAGCCGGTGCTCGGCCGCGGTGCTCACCTGCCCGAAGTACACCCGCCACAGCCCCGCCACCACGAGCAGCCCCACCGCAGCCGCCCCCAATACGGGCCAGGTCAGAGTGAACCCGGACACGCCCACTCCGATGGCGACTATCGACTCGCCGAGGGCGATGATGACGATGAGCCCGTGCCGTTCGGAGAAATGCCCCGGTGAGGCCACGCGCCAGCCGGAGCCGCCGACGAGGTAGATCCCGAAGTAGTCGACCGCCACGGCGCCGAGCCAGAGCAGAACCTGTGTGAGGCCGCTGAAGGCGCTGCCGGCCAGGAGCAGGGCGAACGGCGGCGCCACGGAGAGCAGCGCGGTCCGCCGCAAGTTGGCCCGGAGCACCGAGTCATCCGGGTCGGACATCCAGTACGTGATGAGGTGCAGCACCCGCACAGCCCCGTAACAGAGTACGAAGACGAGCGGCACCGGCAGCCCGCCGGCGGCGTCCGCATACACGTCGGGCACGGTCAGCGAGACGACCATGACCACGGCCATCACCGCGACGAGTACCCCGAACACCGCCCCGGAGTCGGCTCGCACCACATTCCCCAGCCAGGCGAAACAGCACCAGCACCACCACAGCAGCGCGAGCACGACGCCCGCGCCGAGCAGCCGCAGCGGGGTCGGGTCGGCTGCCATGAGCGCGGTGACCTGTGTGATGGCGTACACGAAGACCAGGTCGAAGAACAGCTCGGCGGGTGTGACGCGATGGTCGCCCTCCGTCGGAACGATCCGCGCACGCTCACCACTTGTGGCCACGATTCCCCCTCCTGACCGGACCCGCCGCCCGGTCGAACCCCGGCGGAACAATACCCAGTGCCGCGCAGCTGGGGGGGTGCGGTGCGGAACACACCGGCTGTCGTGCCGGACAAGCATTCGCGGCATGATCCCAGGGTCGGTGGCCGATCCGGGATCCTCACGCACGGCCACACCAGCGATCAGCTGCCTGCGGAGAGGTCCCCGGCAAGGAGCCGTGCCGTGAGTTCCATGCACCGCGTCCGTGCCGCGGAGAAGCCATAGGGCATCTTGGTCACCGCTTCGAAGGCACTCATCTGGACGTCCTCCTCGCCGCTCGCCTCGGCGTCGTAGATCTCGAAGAGCTTCTCCTCGGCCACGTCAAGGCCGGCCGCTTCAATGGCCTGGAGCAGGGCCTCGTGGTGGGCGCAGTGCTGCGCGGCGAGTTCCTCGACCTGCGGGTCGTGGGGGTCGACGGTGTCATCGAGGGCGGCGTCGGCCGCGTCGAGGCGGTCTGCCTCGGCCCGTAGGCCGGGATGGGTCGCCAGGGTGATGAACACGCTGGCCTGGATCGCGGCTCCCAGCGGCCCGAAGATCCGTTCCGTGACCAGCAGGGCGTCCAGGTCGGAGGAGCGCAGTGCGCCGGAAGGCAGGTGGCTGAGCCGGTCCGTGACCAACGGGGAGAGCAGGCCCAGTGGGCTGCCCACGACCCGCAGGCGCTGGACTGCCGCGCGCTGACGCTTGATGTCGGCCTCCTCGGCGGCCAGGGTCTCCTCCAGCCGGCCCAGGACGTCCTCGACGTCCCGGGCTTCGTCGAAGGCGGCCCGCATGTCGTCCAGGCTGATGCCGGCCTCGGACATCTTGCGGATCCACAGCAGGCGGATCATGTCGTCGTAGCCATAGCGGCGGCGTCCGTCTCCGCCTCGCTCGGGCTCCGGCAGCAGACCGATCTGGTGGTAGTGACGAATGGCGCGCGGGGTGGTTCCGGCGAAGGCGGCGGCATCGCCGATCTTGACCTCGCGGGGAGGCGTGGCGGAGGGGTACATCGCAGACAGGGCCTTTCGTGCTGTGGTGCCCTCGACGACACCACATGCCGCTACGGCATGTGCAACTACACACCAGAAGCTGAGCCAGAGCCCAGGCGCGGCCCGCACAAGAACAGATGCTTCAGGCAGCAAGAGGGCCCAGCCGCAACCAGCGGCTGGGCCCTCTTCGCATCCCGTGGGATGGTCGCCGTACGGGTCGGGCGAGCGGGTCAGCTCTTCCCGTCCTCGGCCCAGGTGATGTCCATCTGGTCGATGAAGTAGCGGCCGTCGAAGCAGAGGAAGACCTTGGACGTGGTGTCGTTGTCCGCGATCCAGGTCTTGTTCCACTGCACGACGGTGCCGGCGCCGTCGCGCTTGGGGAAGTAGAGGCCCTCGCGGCGCTGCGGCCGGTTGTAGAAGCCGTGCCCGTTGGCCAGCCGGTACGGCGTCCTGACGAGGGCACCACTGACGTCGTCGAAGAGCGCGGCGGGGAAGTTGGTGCGGGCGACGAGCTTCGGCGGGACGTAGTGGACGTCGACCTCGTCGGCGTCCACGTAGCGGGCGGGTTCCCCCGGCAGCCGGTGGAAGGCCTTGCGCACGGCACCCGCCGTCTCGTAGCTGTCGGTGAAGGTCACGAGACTGCCCTCCCGGCCCTCCGCGTACCAGTCGCCCTGGGCGTACTGGTCGAAGTCGAAGGTCCCGATGCGCGTGCCCGGAGCGAGGAGTTCGCCGGAAACCTCCCGGAAGATCGTCTCCCCGAAGATCTCCTCGATGATCCGCCCGTGCCGCTCGTAGCGGCGGGCCGGCACCCGGACCCGTCCCGTCCCCACCGGCAGGTCGGCGGCCTTCGGTGCCGGAGCGGGCGCGGGCTCCGGTGGTGCGACGGGCGCGGGCGCCCAGGCGGTGCAGGACCGGTCCTCGGCTCCGGCACCCTTCTCCAGGACCAGCGGTCCACCCGGCCGCTCGGCAGCCGGGTCGGCCAGGCCGAGGAGGCAGTTGGAGGAGTCGTGGATGGCCATCAGCCGACCGGTGTCGCGTTGGACGAAGGCTCGCCACGCCTGCCGCCAGTACGAGGAATCGCTGCCGGTGTCGGAGAATTTGGGCCGCAGGGTGACGGCGGCACCCTTGCCCGTTCCCTCGGCGGTCAGGTAGAGGCCCGTGGCGGCGTGCCGGATCCGGTGGTTGATCACCCGGAACCGCTCGGCCACCCACCGCTCGCCGTCGGCGCCGGTCTCCGGTCCGAGCACCACGGGGGTGCCCTCCGGGCTCCCCGCCGAGGCGCCCGCCACCAGGCCGGGAATGCGGTGCAGGCGTAATAAGAAGGTCTCGGTGGACCAGTCGACCAGCATCTCCAACAGCCTCTCAGTAGCCGAATGTGACATGAAGTCACCACATGCTCACCTGATCGGGTGGGGATGCGCCATGGCGCACGGCAACGCTCACCGCGTACGGCACTCAGCCGCCGACGCGACCGGGACAGTCGAGGGAGCTGAGCCGCTGAGTCCGCCAGGACCGCAGGAGTCGCGCGGGTCCCTTCCACTGAGCCCGCCGAGACGCCTGCGGTCCACCGGGACGCACCGCACCACATGGGCTTTGTGCGTTTCATGTGCGCCCCGTGTCCAGGGTGGAGGGAGTCCACGACAGGAGGCGCGGTGTACGAACTCGCCACGCTCGACACCGAACTGGCCGCCATCGAGGTGGTCCGCGAGGTGCTTGTCCTCCAGCGGCGGCTCCGCGGAGGCGGCTGCACCGGCAGGGTCTGCCTGCGGTGTGTACGACACCACCGGGACGCGGTCGCGAAGACCATGGCGCGCGGCCTGACGATCGACTTCCTGCTCCCGGCCTTTCCCACCAAGTCCCCCAACCCGGCCAAGGTCCTCGGCCCGCTGCCCGACCTGGCCGAGGAACTGGCCCTGAGATTCCTGGAGTCGCTCTGCGAGCGCGTCGCCGAGGTCTACCCGCCCGGTGCCCGCATCCGCATCTGCTCCGACGGACGGGTCTTCAACGACCTGATCGGCGTGAGCGACGACGACGTCACCCGCTACGCCCACGAGCTCAACCGCATGATCGACCGGATCGGCGCCGTCCATCTCGACCAGTACACCCTGGACGACGTCTATCCCGGCGCCGATCCCACGCGGATGCGCGGCGCGCTCACGACCGGCCGCGGTCCGCGTCCGGAGGACCTGCGTGCCGAGGTGCGCGGGGGCGGTGATCTGGTCCACATGTACCGCGGCATCACCCGCTTCATGCTGGAGGACCTGTCCACCCCCGAGTACACGGGCAGCCGCGCCGCCCTGCAGCGCCGCAGCCGCGAACTCGCCTACGGCGTCATCGCGCGCAGCCGTGCCTGGGACGAGCTGCTCGGTGAGCTGTTCCCCGACGCCGTACGCCTCTCCATCCACCCTCAGCCGTGCGGCACCCGGAAAATCGGGCTCCTGCTGGCAGACACCCCCGACGTGTGGCTCACCCCCTGGCACAGCGCCGCCGTGGAGACGGGCGAGGGGCGCTTCACGCTGATGAAGCGGGCCGCGGCGGAGGCGGTGGGGGCCCGGCTTGTCACGGCTCGGGGGCGCCCCAGCCACTTCGTGCTCCCTCGCTCCCCCGAAGCCCGTTCCCCCGAATCCCGGGCCACCGCCGCCGCAGCCACCGCCGTGCCCGTCCCCGCACCCGCGTCCATCCCCGACCCCCGACAGGAGCCCCGCCATGCCTGTTGACCACGACCCGCTCCACGACCCGCTCCACGACCCGCTCCACGACCTGCTCGACGACCGGCGGCTGACGAGCACCCCTCTGAAGCCCTTCGGGCTCGCCGTCCACGCCCTCGATCACAGCCGCCCGCTGACCGACGTTCCCGTCGCGCCGCTGCGCGACCTCGTCCGTGAGCACCGTCTCCTCGTGCTGCGCGGCTTCGCGACATTCACCGGTCCCGACGAGTTGGCCACGTACGCGGAAGGGTGGGGAGAGCCCGCGCTCTGGCCGTTCGGGACCGTCCTCGAACTCGTACAGCAGCAGGACCCGGCCGATCACATCTTCGGCCACAGCCACATGCCGATGCACTGGGACGGCATGTACCGGGACCACATCCCGGAGTTCCAGATATTTCAGTGCGTGCACGCTCCGGGCGAGGGCAACGGCGGCGAGACCACCTTCTCCGACACCGCCGCCGTGCTCGCCGACGCCGATCCGGACACCCGCGCCCTGTGGTCCCGCGCCACCGGGACCTATCACCGGGCGATGGAGTTCTACGACAGCACCACCAGCTCCCCCGTGGTCACCGCCCACCCGGTCCACGGCACGCCGGTCATCCGCTACCACGAGCCCACCGCCGAGGCCGGCGACGACTTCATCAACCACCCCGACCTGGAATTCACCGGTCTCGCCGACGAGTTGGAGCTGGCCGAGCTGCACCGCGGCATACGTGCCGCCCTCTACGACCCCGCGCACCTCTACGCCCACGAGTGGCGGACCGGCGACGTGGTGGTGACCGACAACTACACGCTCCTGCACGGCCGCAACGCCTTCACCAGCGGCGCGCCCCGGCATCTGCGCCGCGTCCAGGTACTCGGCGAGCCGCCGCTGGCCAACCCCGGGCTCGTCCGATGACCGGCGCGGGCCCCGCACAGCGGCAAAGTCGGCCGCCGCAGCCGGCCACCGGCACCCCGACAACCGGCACCAACTCCTTGATGACGGGGGACGAATACCTGGAGAGTCTGCGCGACGGCCGCGCCGTCCATGTGGACGGCGAGCGCGTCAAGGACGTGACCCGGCATCCCGCGTTCCGTAATTCGGCCCGCTCCATCGCCCGGCTCTACGACGCCCTGCACGACCCCGCCACCGCCGACGTGCTCACCGGCGTGGACCCGGGCACCGGCATCCGCACCCATCACTTCTTCAAGCCCAGCCGCTCCCCCGCCGACCTCGTCCGCGCCCGGGAAGCGATCACCACCTGGGCCAGGATGAGCTACGGCTTCCTCGGCCGCACCCCCGAGTACAAGGCTGCCTTCATGGCCGGACTCGGCGTGAGCACCGACTACTACGGACCGTTCGCCGCCAACGCCAGCGCCTGGTACGAGAAGTTCGCGAGCAAGGCGCTGCACCTCAACCACGTCATCATCAACCCGCCGGTCGACCGCAAGCGCGCCATCCACGACATGGAGGACGTCTTCGTGCACGCGGTGCGCGAGACGGACGCCGGGGTGGTGGTCAGCGGGGCGAAGATGCTCGGTACGGGGTCGGCGCTGACCAACGCCGGGTTCGTCGCGCCGGTCGGCTCGGCGCAGTTGGCGCAGGGCGAGGCGGAGCGCTTCGCGCTGGTCTTCTTCGTACGGATGGACAATCCCGGTGTGCGGCTCATCTGTCGCACTCCGTACGAGCGGCGGGCCCAGAGCCCCTTCGACCATCCGCTCAGCAGCCGCTTCGACGAGAACGACAGCGTGCTGGTCATGGACGAGGCGCTGATTCCCTGGGAGGACGTGCTCGTCCACCGCGACATCGAGCGCGCCACCGGCTTCTACGCCGTCTCCGGCTTCCCCAACCTCTACAACTTCCAGTCCGGGATCAGGCTGGGCGTCAAGCTGGAGCTGATGGCGGGGCTGCTCGCGCGGGCCACCCGGGCGAACGGCACCGACGCCTTCCGCGGCGTCCAGGCGGGGCTTGGTGAGCTGGTCACGCTGCGGGACCTGGTGGGGGCGCTCACCTCCGCCATGGCGTACGACCCGGAGCCGGGCCCCGGCGGCACGGTGCTGCCGCGCCTGGAGCACGCCTCGGCGATGCGCATGGTGGGCCCCCGCGTCTGGAACCAGGTGCACGAGCTCTTCGAGACCCTGCTGGGCGGCGCGCCCCTGGTCGTGCCCTCCAGCGTCCGCGACCTCGCCGACCCCGAACTGCGTCCGCTCATCGACCGCTACTACCGGGGCGCCGACACCTCCGCGCTGGAGCGGATCAAGCTCTTCAAGCTGGTCTGGGACACCATCGGCACCGAGTTCGGCGCCCGCCACGAGCTGTACGAGCGCAACTACTCCGGAACCGGCGAACAGGTCCGCCTCGACGCGCTGCGCTGGGCCACGCGCCGCGGCAGCCTCGACCGCTACGAGGCGCTGGTCCAGGAGTGCCTGGACGACTACGACACCGACGGCTGGCGCAGGGGGCCCTGGCTCGGGCCGGAGCAGGACTGAGACCCCGCGCACAAACCAATCAAGGAGCGGACCATGTGCGGAATCACCGGCTGGGTCGACTTCTCCCGCGACCTCACCGCCGAGGCCACCACGCTCGACGCAATGGTGCGGACCCTGGTCCGCCGCGGGCCCGACGCCGGCGGAACCTGGCTCGACACCCACGCCGCGCTCGGCCACCGCCGCCTGGCCGTCATCGACCTGGAGCGCGGCGCCCAGCCCATGGCAACGCCGGAGCGCGGACCGCGCGGCGACCTGCCGCGTGCCGTGATCTCGTACGGCGGTGAGATCTACAACTACCGCGAGCTGCGCGGCGACCTCGCCCTGCACGGACACCGGTTCAGCACGGCCGGCGACACCGAGGTGGCGCTGCGCGCCTACCTCCAGTGGGGCGCGGACTTCGTGCACCGCCTCAACGGCATGTACTCCCTTGCCATCTGGGACACCGCGCGCGAGGAGCTCCTCCTCGTCCGCGACCGGCTCGGCGTCAAGCCTCTCTACTACCACCCGACTCCGCAGGGCGTGCTCTTCGGCTCGGAGCCCAAGGCCATCCTGGCCAACCCGCTGGTCAGGCCGGGCGCTTGTGCCGAGGAGCTGTGCGACGCGCTGCTGTTCCTGCGCACTCCCGGGCGGGTGCCGTTCCGCGGCATGCGCGAGCTCAAGCCCGGCCATCTGCTGCGGGTGGGCCGCGACGGCCTGCGCGAGGAGCGGTATTGGGCTCTTGAGGCCCGCCCTCACACCGACGACCTGGCCACGACCACCGCCACGGTCCGCGAGCTCCTGGAGGACATCGTTCCCCGCCAGATGGTCGCGGACGTCCCCCTGGTCGCGCTGCTCTCCGGCGGCCTGGACTCCAGCACCGTGACGGCCCTTGCGCAGCGCGTCCGCGCCGCCGACGGCGGGCGCCTCGCCACCTTCGCCGTCGACTTCACCGGCCACAGCGAGAACTTCCGGGGCGATCCCATCCGCCCCACCCCGGACGGGCCTTACGCCCGCGCGGTCGCCGCTCACGTCGGCAGCGACCACCACACGATCACCCTGGACCGGGCCCGGCTCCTCGACCCGGCCGTACGCGGTGACGTACTCGCGGCCTGGGACCTGCCGTTCAACTTCGCCGACCTTGACGTCTCCCTGCACCAGCTCTTCGCCGCCGTCCGCGAGCACGCGCCCGTGGCGCTCTCCGGGGAGGGTGCCGACGAGGTCTTCGGCGGGTATCTGTGGTTCTCCGACCCGGGCGCGCGGGCCGCCGAGACCTTTCCCTGGCTGCGGCTCGGCGCGCACCGCGGCCTCGATCCCCGCGCGCTCTTCCGTCCCTGGTTCGTGGAGGGCATCGACCTGGCCACCTACCAGGCCGACCTCTACCGCAGCGCGCTCGCGGAGGTCCCCCGCCTCGATGGCGAGGATCCCGAGGAGCGGCGCACCCGCGAGCTGGGCCATCTCACGCTCACCCGCTGGCTGCCCATCCTGCTCGACAAGAAGGACCGGATGGGCATGGCGAACGGCCTGGAGGGGCGGGTGCCGTTCTGCGACCACCGCCTCGTGGAGTATCTGTTCAACGTCCCCTGGGCGATAAAGAGTTGCACGGGTCAGGAGAAGGGCCTGCTGCGCGAGGCCGTCGCCGATCTGCTGCCGCCGGCCGTACTGCGCCGTACCAAGGCCGCGTACCCCTCGATCCAGGACCCCGCGTACGACCGCGCCCTGATCGGCAGCCTCACCACCGCCGCCCTCGGCGACGACGCCCCGCTCGCCGCGTATCTGGACCCCGGCGCGGTGCACCGGCTCACCGAGAGGACCAGGACCGGCAGCCTCTCCGAGTTCGAACGCATCCTCCTGGAGTCCACCGTCCGGCTCGGCGACTGGCTCCGCGCCTACCGGGTGGACGTCGATCTGGACACCGACCACCGCCGCACCCTGCAAGGAGTGAACTGATGCCATCCGCCAACGCGGCACCGAACCTGACGCCCCCGACAGCCCCGTCGCCCCCGACAACCCCCACGGTTCCGGCCATCGAGATCCGGGAGACCGGCGGCCCCGACGTCCTCCTCCCCGTCGACAGGCCCGCTCCGAGCGCACCCGGGGACGGCCAGATCCTGGTCCAACTCGCCGCCGCGGGCGTCAACTTCATCGACATCTACCGGCGTGAGGGCCGCTATCCGCTGCCGCTGCCCGCCGTGCCCGGCGAGGAGGGCTCCGGGACGGTGCTGGCCGTCGGGCCGGGCGTCACCCGGTTCGCGGTCGGCGACCGGGTCGCCTGGACCACCGTGCTCGGCAGCTACGCGGGGCAGGTCCTCGTCCCCGAGGACAAAGCCATCGTCGTCCCCGACGGCATCGACCTGCACACCGCCGCCGCCGCGCTCGTACAGGGCATGACGGCCCACTACCTGGTCAACGACTCCTACCGCGCGCAGCCAGGCGAGACGGTTCTCGTACACGCCGCCGCGGGCGGAGTGGGGCTGCTCCTCACCCAGCTGCTCAAGCGTCGTGACGTACGGGTGCTCGGTACGGTCTCCAGCCCCGAGAAGCAGAAGCTGGCCGAGGCGAACGGCGTGGACGACGTCATCCGTTACGACGGCTACGGCGATGGCGACGGTCAGGATCTCGCCGCCGAGGTCCGGCGGCTGACCGCCGGTGAGGGCGTGCATGCCGTGTACGACGGCGTCGGCGCCGCGACCTTCGACGCGAGCCTGGACAGCCTCCGCCGCCGGGGCACGCTGGTCCTCTTCGGCGGTGCCAGCGGGCCCGTGCCGCCCGTGGACGTGATGCGGCTCCTCTGGGGCGGCTCGCTCACCCTGACCCGGCCCTATCTGGAGCACTTCCGGGCCACCGTCGAGGAGTTCACGTGGCGTGCCGGTGAGATCTTCGCCCACATCGCCGACGGGACCCTGCGCATCACCGTCGGCGGGACGTATCCGCTCGCCCGCGCGCGGGACGCGCACGCCGACCTGGCGGCCCGCCGGACCACGGGCAAGCTCCTTCTCGTCCCGTGACCCGCCGCCTCCCGGACCTCGTCCCCTTCTGAAACCCTCCCGAACAGGAAGGCGCACCGCCCATGGGCACCATCGTCGGCGCGGGACTGCTCTCCCACGCCCCCGTCATCATGTTCCCCGAATCCCTGCGCATCGAGGCCAACGGCGGCCGTGACTTCACGCTCGCCTCCGGCCTCGCCCGACTGCGCCGCGAGGTGATCGACGCCACCGCTCACGACGCCGTGCTCGTGCTCGACACGCACTGGGCCACCACGACCGAGACCGTCGTCACCGCCCACGCCCACCGCTCCGGGTACTTCACCGCCGACGAGATGCCCAGCGAACTCAGCGGGATCCGCTACGCCATCCCCGGAGACCCCGAACTGGCCCACGCCGTGGCCGCGTCGGCCGCGAAGGACACGCTCTGGCTGAGCACCAACGACGACCCGTACCTCCCCCTCCACTACGCCACGCTCAACCTCTGGAGCCACCTCGGCCGCCCCGACATGCCCTGGCTCTCGATGTCGGTCTGCCAGACCGCGACCACCGAGGAATACCTGCGCTTCGGAGCCGCCCTCGCGGAGGCTGTCGCCGGGCTCTCCCGACGCGTCCTGGTGATCGCCTCCGGTGGCCTCTCCCACCGCTTCTGGCCCCTGTCCGAACTGCGCAACCGGATGGCCGGGGACCCGGAAAACATCGTCACCCCTCAGGCCCGTGCCGCCGACGAACAGCGCATCGCGTGGCTGGAGGCCGGCCGTCACGACCAGGTCGTCGCCACCATGCCGGAGTACGCCGAGCACTCCCCCGAAGGCCGCTTCGGGCACTACCTGATGCTCGCGGGTGCGCTCGGCGGTTCCCGGTGCAGCGCTCCCGCCCGCCGCTACAGCGCGTACGAGAACGCCATCGGCACCGGCCAGGTGCACCTCTGGTTCGACCGCCCCGATGACGGCTGGACCAGCTGACCCGCACGAATTCCGCCCACTCGACACTCGACACTCGACACTCGACGGCAAGGAGACCCGGTGGCGATCGATCCCCAGCAACTCCGCACCTGCCTAGGCCACTTCGCCACCGGCGTCACCGTCGTCACCTGCGCGGTGGGCGAGGAACTCCACGGCGCCACCGTGAGCGCGTTCACGGCCGTCTCCCTGGCCCCACCCCTCGTACTCGTCTCGCTGAACCGCGATTCGAAGGCCGCCCGTCTGCTGCCCGGCCGCCCCTTCACCGTCAACGTGCTGTCCGAGGAGCAGCACGACCTGGCGCTGCGCTTCGCGGGCAGGCCCACGAGCCACGGCTCAACTCCCCTGTGGCAACCCGCACCCGGGCGGCATCTGGCCCCCGCCCTCCTCGGCTCACTGGCCACGTTCTTCTGCTCACCCTGGGCCTGCCACGACGGCGGCGACCATCTCCTCTTCCTCGGTCGCGTCGAAAGCGTCGACCAGCGGCCCGACGCTCAGCCGCTGCTCTTCTACCGCAGCACGTTTCATGCCCTGAACTCGGTGAACGCCTGAGTACATCGCGCACGCCCCATGGTGTTCGAGTGCGGAACAGTCCGGTATCCCGAGCCTTCGGGGGTTGAGGACGAGCGCGGCACCGGGGGTTACTTGGGCCAACGGAACCGGGCACAACTTGCCCTGCCATGAAGGGACTTCATATGAAGGCCAGACTCGCTGTCCACGCCGTCACCGCGGCGCTCGCCATCAGCCTGGGCGGCCTCGCGCTCGCCCCCGCCGCCCTCGCGTCACCCGCCCACGCACAGGCACCCGCCTCATCCATCAAGGACGCTCCCGCCTTCGACGCCTCGGGAACCTGGGGCATCACCCAGAGCAACGGGCATCACCCCACGGTCCACGTGAGCCAGGACGCCCAGGGCAAGCTCAGCGGCACCGCGTCGTTCGGAAACATCACGGGCACCTTCGAGCAAGGCTTCGTGGACGGCACGTACATCGAATTCGTCATCTCCTGGAGCAACGGCAGCAAGGGCCGCTACATCGGCTCCCTCGACGGCGACCGCCGTCTCAGCGGGGTGAGCACCGACCTGGCCAACCCGGAGAGCCAGGCCACATGGGTCTCGAACCGAACGTTCTGACACGGATGTTGTGACGCGGATGTTGTGACCCCGGATGTTGTGACGCGTACGTCCCACAGGCCGGAGCCCGGAATGCATACTCAGGAAGTGACCTGGAACCTGGAGTCGGTGGGCCGGTCCGTATTGGACGCGGCCTCCGAGGCCGGCGCGGGCCTGAGTGACCTGGCCGACGAGATGTCGCGTCTGGTCGGGCATGTGCTGCCGCACGACGGGTTCTGGCTGATGGGCCTGGACCCGGTCGCCGGCACCCCGGCCTTCGCGGCGCGACGCCACGGCTACAGCCCGTACGCGTGCTTTCGGCTCGAGACCAGCCATCGGGCCGACCACGACCTCAACCCCTTCGCAGCCCTGGTCGACGACCCTCGCCCGGCGCGAGTGTTCGGCACCGGCTCCCCGATGAACGAGGTCACGGCACCGCTGCACGAGCTCATGGCCGAGGAGGGCGTGGCCGACGAGCTCCGCGTGGCTCTCACGCTGCGCGGCCGGGCGTGGGGCGGACTGACCCTGCTGCGCGGTCCGGGACGCCGTCCGTTCACGACGGAGGACGCCGACTGCGCGGCGGGGCTTGGGCCCTGTCTGGCCGCCGCGTTACGGAAGTTCGTGAGCGGAAGAGGACGGTTGGGAGGGGCGCACGGGGGCGGTCTCGGCCCCGGCACCCTCCTCATCGACGACTGCAACTGGATCACTTCCGCCACACCCGACGCGCGCTCCTGGCTGCGGCACCTGGCCACGGACCCCCTGCACGCCGACGGCGGCCGCACGGTCACACCGCTCTGGGGCCCGCTGACGGCGGCCCGGCGAGGCGACCCGCGGACCACCACGTGCGTGCCCACGGCACAGGGCTGGATCGCCGTCAGCGCCCAGCCCTTGGACGGCCCCCTGTCCGGGCACGTGGCCGCCACCATCCAGCCCGCTCCCGCCGACGCCCTCCTCACCGCGATGTCCACCTGGTACGGCATCACCCCGAGGGAGCTGGCGGTCGTCCAGTGCGCCCTGGAAGGCGGTCGGGTGAAGCAGATCGCCCGCATCCTCCAGCTCTCGCACCACACCGTGAACGACCACTTCGGGGCGGTCTACCGCAAGGTCGGAGTGAGCGGCCGGGACGAACTCATCCGGCTCCTCACACGCTGACCGAGGCTCACATGTCCGTACCTCAGCCGAGGTTCGGCACGCTACGTCAGCCGAGGTTCGGCACGCTCCGCTGACCGGGCCCGGTGTACGCGCCCAGGGGACGGATCAGCGCGTTGTGCGCCAACTGTTCCGTGATGTGCGCGGTCCAGCCGACGATGCGGCTCATCACGAAGATCGGTGTGAACGCGGGGATGTCGAGGCCCATGAGGTGGTAGGCGAGCCCGGCGGGATAGTCCAGGTTCGGGTGGATGCCCTTGCGGGTGATCATGGCGTGGCGCAGGGCGGCGTGCAGGGTGGCCAGGCGCGTGACTTCGGGGTCGGCGGCGCGGGCGACGAGTCGGTCGGTGGCCTCCTGCATGATCGGTACGCGGGAGTCGCCGTGCTTGTAGACGCGGTGGCCGAAGCCCATGATCTTGCGCTGCGAGGTCAGTGCCTCGTCGAGCCAGGCCTCGGCCCGGCTCGGGTCGCCGATCTCGTTGAGCATGTGCATCACGGCTTCGTTGGCACCGCCGTGCAACGGCCCCTTGAGGGCGCCGATCGCGGCGGTGACGGCGCTGTAGAGGTCGGAGAGCGTGGACGTGACGACGCGGGCGGTGAACGTCGAGGCGTTGAAGCTGTGTTCGGCGTACAGGATGAGGGAGATCTCGAAGCAGCGGACCACCTCGGGCTCGGCGATCCGGCCGAAGCACATGTGGAAGAAGTTCTCGGCGTAGCCGAGGGACGTGTCGGGCTGGATCGGGGCGAGTCCGCGGCGCCTGCGCAGATCGGCGGCGACCACCGTCGGCAACTTCGCAAGGAGGGCGAGGGACTTGGTTCGGTTCGCGGCCGGGGTGTCGTCGTCCTCGGCCGGGTCCTCCGCACCGAAGAAGCTGACGGCGGTGCGCAGCACGTCCATGGGGTGGCAGGTCTCGGGCAGCCGGGCCAAGAGGTCCGCGGTGGTGCGGTCCAGGGGGCGCAGGGCACGCTCACGGGCCCGGAACTCGCCGAGCTGCGCGGCATCGGGGAGCTCCCCGTACCAGAGCAGGTGGGCGACCTCCTCGAAGGAGCAGCGGGCGGCGAGGTCCTGGACCGGATAGCCGCGGTAGGTCAGGGAGTTGGTCTCCTGGATGACGGTGGAGATCTCGGTGGTGTCGACGACGACACCGTTGAGGCCGCGGTGGATGTCCGGTGTGGCGGACGGGGCTGTGGCGGTCATGGGTCCTCCAAACAAAGGGAGCGGTCAGACTGCGCGTTCAGGCTCAACTCCCGGGCGGCAGCGTGAAGTCGAAGACCGCCGAGTCGAACGCGGCGTACTCCTCATAGCCAAGGACCTCGTACAGCCGCGAGCGCGTCTGCATGCGCGGCAACAGCGACTCCTGGGTGCCTTCGGCGGCCAGCGTCCGCAGTCCGTCCTCGATGGCGCCGTTGGCCAGGCGGAACAGCGTGACGGGATAGAGGGCGATGTTGTAGCCGAGGTTCTCCAACGCGGCGGTGCTGAGCAGCGGGCCCTTGCCGAACTCGGTCATGTTGGCGAGCAGCGGTACGTCGATGGCCTTGCGGAACGCCGCGAACTCGGCCTCGTCGGCCAGTGCTTCGGGGAAGACGGCGTCGGCGCCGGCGTCGACGTACGCCTTCGCCCGGTCGATCGCGGCGTCCAGGCCCTCGACGCCGCGGGCGTCGGTGCGGGCCATCAGAAGGAAGTCGTCGTCGCGCCGGGCGTCGGCAGCGGCGCGCACCCGCTGGACCATTTCGTCGCGGGTGACGAGGGTCTTGCCGTCGAGGTGGCCGCAGCGCTTGACGGCGATCTGGTCCTCCAGGTGCAGCCCGGCGAGCCCGGCGTCCTCGAAGAGCTGCACGGTGCGGGCGGCGTTGACGGGTGCGCCGAAGCCGGTGTCGGCGTCGATGAGGACGGGCAGGTCGGTGACGCGGGTGACCTGTTGGGCGCGGGCGGCGATCTCGGTGGACGCGGTCAGGCCGATGTCAGGCAGGCACAGCTCGGCGGCGAGGACGGCGCCGGAGAGGTAGGCGGCCTCGAAGCCGTGCTCCTCGATCAGCTTCGCCGAGTACGGGTTGACCGCCCCCGGCATCCTCAACAGCCGCCCTGAGGCGAGTTGTTCGCGCAGGGCCCGGCGGCGCCGGGCGGGTGTGGTGCGGGTGTGCAGCATCAGAACAGGCCCTCCGGGAGCTGGGCGTCGTACGCGGTGATCGCGTCGGTGTCGACGGCCGGGAAGAGATCGGCGAGCCCCGGCGTGTCCAGTTCGGCCAGGAGCCCCGCCGCGTCCAGGAACGCCTCCTGCGCGGCCGGTTCGACGATGCCCTCGGTGAGGGTGCGGAACTTGGCCGTGTAGCCGTCGCGTGCGAAGGGGCGGGCGCCGGCCGGGTGGGCGTCGGCGACGGCGAGTTCGTCCTCGATGACGCTGCCGTCGTCGAGGGTGATCACGGCCCGACCGCCGAAGGCACGGCGTGCGGGGTCGGGGTCGTGGTAGCGGCGGGTCCACTCCGGGTCCTCGACCGTGGAGATCTTCTTCCACAGGTCCACGGTTTCGGGACGCCGGGCGCGGTCCGGGGCGTAGGAGCGTTCGTGGTGCCAGGTGCCGTCCTCCAGGGCGACGGCGAAGATGTACGGCACCGAGTGGTCGAGGGTCTCGCGGCTGGCCGCCGGGTCGTACTTCTGCGGGTCGTTCGCGCCGGAGCCGATGACACGGTGGGTGTGGTGGCTGGTGTGCAGCACGAGGGAGCGCACCCGGTCGAGCGGGCCTGCCTTCGCGCGCAGCCGCAGCGCGAGGTCGATGACGGCCTGCGCCTGGTACTCGGCGGAGTGCTCCTTGGTGTACGTGTCGAGGATGGCCCGGCGCGCTTCGCCCGGTTCCGGCAAGGAGACGGTGTACGAGGCCTTCGGGCCGTCGAGCATCCAGGCGAGGAAGCCGTCCTCGCCCTCGTAGATCGGCGCCGGGGCGCCTTCGCCGCGCATCGCCCGGTCCACGGCCTCGATCGCCGCCTTGCCCGCGAAGGCCGGGGCGAACGCCTTCCAGCTGGAGATCTCGCCCTTGCGGGACTGCCGGGTCGCGGTCGTGGTGTGCACCGCCTGTCCGACGGCCTGGTACACGGTCTCCGTGGGCAGCCGCAGCATCGCGCCGAGCCCGCAGGCGGTGGCCGCACTCAAGTGCGCGACGTGGTCGATGCGGTGGGTGTGCAGGCAGATGCCCTTCACCAGCGCGACATGGATCTCGTACGCGGCGACGATGCCGCGCAGCAGATCGGCGCCGGAGCGGCCGGTGTGCTGGGCGACGGCGAGCAGCGGCGGGATGTTGTCGCCGGGGTGGGAGTAGTCGGCGGCGAGGTAGGTGTCGTGGAAGTCCAGCTCGCGCACCGCCGTGCCGTTGGCCCACGCCGCCCACTCCGGCGGCACCCGCAGCCCCGGCTCCGCTCCGAAGACACCGGCGCCGGACCGGGCGGGGTGTGCGAGGGCCTGGGCGCGGGCCACGGCGACCGGGCGGCGGCGCAGCGATGCGACCGCGACCGAGGCGTTGTCGATGACCCGGTTGACAGCCATGGCGACAGCTGCCGCGTCCAGGTCGGCGGCCTCCTGGGTTCCGGTGGCGACGGCGGCCAGCTTCCAGGCGAGCTGCTCCTCGCGGGGCAGCCGGTCGGCGCTGGGGTGGACGCGTACCTGGTGGTCGATCACGGGACTCCTCGCTGGGTGGGTGTGTCTTCTCGCCGAGTGGGTGCTGTCTTCAGCACCGATCATTCCCACCGGCGGGTCCCCTGGCCACGGCTCCAATCTGCGAAATCCGTACGGCCGCTGGCTGCGAAACTGCGAATTTTACAAAAGATGCGGATGGTAACTTCACACGAACGCGGCAGACGTGAGCGGTGACGGCGGGCCGGTCGGGCGCCGCGCGGACCGGGAGCGGAACGGAGACGCATCACCCATGGCACGGCCTCCCGTACGAAAGATCTACGCGCACGCCAAACTGCGGAGGCTGCGCGCCGAACGCGGCATGAACCAGGTCGAGCTGGCCCGTTCGCTCGGCATCTCGACGAGCTATCTGAACCAGATCGAGCACAGCCAGCGTCCGCTCACCGCCCCGGTGCTGCTCCGCATCGCCGAAGTCCTCGGCGTGGAGCCGGAGTTCTTCTCCGAGGCGGAGGAGGAGCGGCTCGCGACGGACCTGCGGGCCGCCCTCGCCGACGAGGCCAGCGGGGTCTCGGCTTCGGTGGCGGAGGCCGCCGAGGTGGCCCGCGACCACCCCGAGGTGGCGCGTGCGCTGGTGGCCCTGCACCACCGCTACCGGGACGCCTCCGAACAGGTCGCCGCACTGGCCTCCGCCACCGCTCCGACCGACGCCCTGACCACGCCGTCCGCCGCCCTCCCACGCACCGAACCCCACGACGAGGTGCGGGACTTCTTCTACGCCCACCACAACCACATCGAACCGCTCGACAGCGCGGCCGAACGCACGGCGCGGGCGTGGGGACTCGACTCGGCGCGCCCCGCGGCCGACATCCTGCGGCGCAGGCTGGCCGAGCACCACAAGGTCACGGTGGTGCAGGCGGCACCCGAGCGCTCCGCGGACGCCCGCCGCTTCGACCCCGCGAGCCGCCTCCTGTTCCTGTCCCCCTGGCTGACGGAGGGCCAACGCGCCTTCCAACTCGCCACCCAGATCGCCCTGTTGGAGTGCGGACTGCTGCTCGACACCTTGGTCGACGCGGCCGGACTGACCTCCGCGCAGGCCACGGCCCTGGCCCGCATCGGCCTGGCCAACTACTTCGCCGGCGCCTTGCTGATGCCGTACACGGTCTTCCAGTCCGCCGCCGAGGAACTGCGCTACGACATCGAGCTGCTGCAGGCCCGCTTCGGCGTCGGCTTCGAGACCGTCTGCCACCGCCTCAGCACGCTCCAGCGCTCCGGGCGGCGCGGGGTGCCCTTCTCGTTCCTGCGGGTGGACCGGGCGGGCAACGTCTCCAAGCGGCAGTCCGCCACCGACTTCCACTTCTCCCGGCTCGGCGGCACCTGCCCGCTGTGGACGGTGTACGCCGCGTTCTCCTCCCCCGGCCGCGTGCTCACGCAGGTCGCCGAAATGCCGGACGGCAAGCGCTACTTCTGGGTGGCGCGCACGGTGGTCAGGGGCGGCGCCGGGCACCACGCGCCCCGCGCGGAGTTCGCCGTCGCCCTCGGCTGCGAACTGCGCCACGCGCACCGCCTGGTCTACGCCGAGGGCATCGCCCTGGACGACCCGCGGGCCGCCACCCCCATCGGCCTGGGCTGCCGCATCTGCGAGCGCCGCGACTGCGCCCAGCGTGCCCGGCCCCCGGCCGGCGGCCGCCTGGCGGTCGACCCCGACCGGCGGACGTATGTGCCTTATCCGGTGCAGACACGTACGTAGCTCAAGTCACTGGGGTATGTCCGATGGGTCGGCCGGGCGGTCCGCCGTGACCAGCCACGACGTGCTGAGCAGCCGGACTGTGCCGTCCGGCGCCTCTTGGGCGCGCAGATGGTCCGTCAGGGTGCGGCGGGCGCGGGAGCGCGTGGCCGGGTCGGTCTGTTCCATCAGGTGGCGGCCGGGGCCGGTGCCCAGCAGGAACGACGCCGCGTCCTCGGCTCCGTGTCCCCATGTCCCGTACGCCTGCGCCTGGTTGATGCCGATGCCGACGAATCCGGCCGCAGTGAGCACTTCGCGGATGCGGTCCGGGGCGGCCAGGGAGAACATGCCGGGCTGCCCCGGCCGTCCGAAGTCGCCGACGGGCAGGAAGTCGCGCAGCGACGCCATCGCCGCAACCCAGCCGTTGAGCGTGGCATCGGCCGGGCAGACGAACGCCAGGCGCCCGCCGGGCCGCAGTGCTCGGCCGAGGTTCCCGAAAGCCGCTACCGGATCGGCGAAGAACATCACCCCGTAGCGGCTGACTGCCGCGTCGAACGTGCCCTCCTCGAAGGGGTACACCTGGGTGTCGCCTTGCACGAAGGAGGCGTTCGTGATGCCCTCCTGCTCCGCGCGGGCCCGCGCCTCGGCCAGCATCGGGCCGGACAGATCGAGGCCGAGCGCGCGCCCCCGGGGCGCTCGGAGTGCGGCGAGGCGTGTGGTCTGCCCGGAGCCGCAGCCGAGGTCGAGGACCCGGTGGTCCCCGGTGATCCCGGCGGCATCGAGCAGCGGCTCGTTGAAGCCCTCGTTCACGGCGTTCCAGCGGTCCTGGTTGCGGGCCCAGTGGGAGCCTTCCGGACCGTTCCATGCCTGCGCCTGCTCGGTGTTGACAACGTCCTGCACGGGGGCCTCCTGTGGTGAACGACGGAGAATGGGCATACGCCCAAACAGTATGGGCACATGCCCAAACCCGCAATCCCCGGTACCATTCACGAAGTTGCGCCCAGTGAGGGCAGCGGCACCGGAACGGAAATGAGGCCCATGTCACCGCGCGGAGTGGCAACGCCGGACGTACGCGAGCGGCTGTTCGCTGCGGCCGAGCGCGTCGTGGAGAGGGACGGCCCCGGCGCGCTCACCAGCCGGGCCGTCACCACCGAGGCAGGCTGCGCCAAGGGGCTGTTGCACGCGCACTTCGCGGGGCTCGACGAGTTCGTGGCCGATCTCTGCCTCGACCGGTTCGCGCGGACGGCGGCGCAGGCGCAGACGCTGTCGCAGCTCACCGGGCAGGGCACGGTGGCGGGGAACCTCAACGCCGTCGCCCTCGCGCTGTTCGACTCCGCTGGTCCGGCTCTCTCGGGCCTGGCCATGAGCCGACCCGCCACCACGCGGCAAATCCGCGAGGCCCTGGAAGGCGGGGCGCCCGGCCTCGCCGCGATCGAGGAAGCCATCAGCACCTATCTGGCGGCCGAACAGCGGCTCGGCCGGGTGGCGGAGACCGCCGACCCGAGCACCGTGGCGCTCGCCATCGTCGGCACCGCCCACCACCTGCTGATGACCAGTTGGCCGGGCACACCTGACCCGCGGCCCCCCATGACGCGCCTGGTGGCAATGCTGGTGGGCGGCTGAGGACTGCCGGGTCGGTCCTCATCGAAGCCTTGGCCGGATCGCGACGAGGTGGGCAAGCTCAGATGCTGACGACGATCTTTCCCTGTGTGTGTCCGCGCTCGGCGTGTGCGTGCGCTTCCGCGATCTGTTCGATGGGGTAGGTCCGCTCGATGCGCGGTGTGTAGCGGCCTTGTCGGCCGAGTTCGCCCGCTTCGGCGAGGAGGGTGGAGTCGTTCTCCGCGTTGGCCAGATGCACGCCAAGGCGCTGCGCGTTGGCGTAGTCGGCGATCGTCGACACGCGAGCCGGGTCGCCCACGATCGCGATGAGATCGGGCAGGGAGCCGGAGGCCGCGGTGTCGAGCGCGATGTCGACGCCGTCCGGAGCCAGGCGGGCGAGGCGCTGCGCGAGGCCGGTGCCGTAGGTGGTGGGAACGGCTCCAAGGGAGGTGAGGAACTCGTGGTTGCGCTCGCTGGCCGTCCCGATCACGGTGGCGCCCTGAGCCACCGCGATCTCGACCGCGGCACTGCCCACGCCTCCGGCGGCGCCCTCGACGAGCAGGGTGCGCCCGCGCAGGGGACCGAGCGCCTTCAGCCCGCCCATCGCGGTCACCGATGCCAGACCGGCGCCGGCGGCCTCCTCGTCGGTCCACGTGGCGGGCGCGGGGGCCCAGGCCGAGAGCACGGCCAGCTCCGCCGTCGCGCCGGTGACGCCGCCAAGACCGAAGACACGGTCGCCGATGCTCACCCCCTGCACGCCCGCACCGATCTCGTCGACCACGCCGACGGCATCACGCCCGGGAATCGCGGGCAGGTCCATGGGGAGCACCTCGCGCACCGCACCGGAACGCACCTTCCAGTCGACGGGATTGACGCCGGCCGCCGCGACGCGGACGCGGATCTCGCCGGGTCCGGGATGCGGGTCCGGCACCTGCTCGACCACCAGGGTCTCCACACCGCCGTACTCGTGATACCGGACTGCGCGCATGACGTTCTGCCTTTCCACACGGCCTGGACCGGCCGTTCGTGAGATCAGTGGGGTGCATGCTCGGCGGGCGCCGACGCCCACCACGCTAAAAGCTGACGTTGGCGTCAGGGGCAAGTCGGGGCGGGGCGCCCCGCCCGGACCGCCGAGTCCGGCTGATCCAACAGCTGTATGCCGGGGGCGTCCCGTGCCCGGTGCCACCCCGCCCTGCGACGCAAAGAGATCACACGACTCCGCAACTGCCCTGCGCCGGGACCTGCCATGCTGAGCAAGTTCGATTCGCTCCGCACACCTTGGAGGTCTTGATGCGTGCAGGCGTCGTTGTCGCCGCGCAGCCCGGTGTGGAGGAACTCGCCGTGCAGGCCGAGGAGTTGGGCTTGCACAGCTTCTGGGTCAACGACACCCCGATGGTCCACGGCGACCCCTTCGTCGCCTTGAGCCTGTGCGCGAAGGCCACCAGCCGCATCAGGCTCGGCATCGGCGTGACCTCCCCGGCGCTGCGCTCGGCCCCGGCCACCGCGAGCGGGCTCGCCAGCCTCAACGCCCTGGCACCGGGCCGGATCATCTGCGGAGTCGGCACGGGGAACACCGCCCGGCGCACCCTGGCCATGCGGCCGACCACGGCGGCCAGGCTGGAGAACTTCACCCGCGCACTGCAGGACCTGTGCGCCGGACGCTCGACCGAGTACCGCGAAGGCGACCGGGTCCGCGACATCCGGTTCCTGCACGCCGGGGCGCACGTGAACACCGCCGACCCGATCGAGTTCGTCGTGGCCGCGCTGCTCGGCCCCAAGGCCGCCGCCGTCGCCGGCCGCCGCGGCACCGGCCTCATCTCCTTCGGCCTCCTTGACCCCACCGCCTGGCACGCGCTGCACGACACCCGCCGCCACGCCGCCCAGGGCACACCCCACGCCCCCGACACCCACACGGACTCCCGGGCGGACTCCTACGTGGTCACCTCGCTCCACCTCCTCGACGAGGACGAGGACCCCCACAGCGACGCGGCCCGGGACGCCACGGGCCACCTCGTCCTGTCGCTGCTGTCCTTCGCCGCCGACACAGCCGCCGACACACCCTCCCTCGCCGAGCAACTCGGCCCCGAGGAACGCGACGCGGTCCACCGACTCCTCGACCGGCGCGGCACCACCGCCACCGCACCCGACCGGCACACCAAGCTCTACCCCAACTACCTCGGACGCATCACACCACAGGACCGGGACCTGGTCCTGCCCTCCCTGATGAACACCCTGGCCCTGGTCGGCACCCGCGACGACCTCCTCACCCGCATCACCACCCTGGAACAGGCCGGCATCGACGAACTCCTCATCCAGCCGGTCATCGACCCACCCACCGAGATGGCCGTGCTCGCGAAACTCCTCACCTGAGCGGTATCAGGTGCTCATGCCGGCGGCGAACGGCGTCGTCCGCCAGTGGTCGACCGCGGGCTTGAGGTACTCCATCAGTTCCGGAAGCTGCGGGACCAGGGTGAGGGTGGCGATGACCCGCACCATGCCCAGGGCGTTGACGAAGGCCAGGACCTCCTCGTCGAGCGGCCTCGTGCCGTTGCGTCGTGCGCCGCGGTTGTAGGCGGCTTCGTGCTCGGGTCCGAGAGCGGCCAGGTCCCACTCGACGGGCCCCAGGGTGACCAGTTCGAAGTCGGCGTAGAGGTCGCCGTCCACCGCGTTGAAGATGTTCGCGGGCGGGGAGTCGCCGTGGATGGGCTGGAGGTCGACGCCGGGGAACCGAGCCTCGAAGGCGCTGCGTGAGCGTACGAGGGGTTCGAGGAACTGCCATTCGCGGCGGGCCCGGTCGAGCTCGGCCGCTCCGATCAGGTCGGGATGTTGGTCGAGCAGGGCGAGGCTGTCCGCGATGAACCGCGGGTCGGCCGCGGAGAGGAACTCCAGGCGGCCCGGGTAGGCGCACAGTGCCGCGTGCAGGTCGGCGACGCTCTCGGCGTTCGCGACGTAGTCGGGTTCCTTGTCCCGGGCCTCCTCGACGAACGGCCAGAACGTCATCGAGAACCCGTCGCGCCGCACAGGTTCGCGCGGCACGAGCGGGCTGGGCGCGATCACGGGGATCTTCTGGTCGGCCAGCCACTGTGTGACGTCCAGCTCGTCCTGCTGGCGGCGCGCGAGCGCGGCCAGGTGGTCGTCCGGGCGGGGCAGGACGGTGGGAATCCGGGCCACGACCGGCGAGGGGGCCAGGTGGACGACGACCGAGAAGACGTCGTGGAGCACCGTGGGCTCGGTGACGGTCAGGCCGCGCTCACGCCCGGCCGCGACGGCTGCCTCGACGGCAGCGGAGGTGCGGTCGGCGCGCTGTTGTGGTGTCAGGAAGGTGGTCATGGATCCCTCGTTTCAGTGGATTGACGGATGCCGAGCGATTCGGGGCGGGGCGGACTGGGCCGGAGCGGGTCAGCACCGACGACCGGCGTGCAGTTCCAGCCGCTCGGCTTCGAAGCGCGCACGGAAGTCGCGATCGTGCGAGACCGCGACCACCGCCCCTGGGTACGCCGCGAGCGCCGCCTGAAGGTCCTCGACCAGGTCGAGTGCGATGTGGTTGGTCGGCTCGTCGAGGACGAGGAGGTCCGCGGGCCGGGTCACCAGGGTCGCGATCTGCAGCCGCCGCCGCTGTCCCACGGACAGGGCGGCGACCGGGACGTGCAGGTCCTGTTCGCGGAACAGGCCCAGGGACAGGAGCTGTTCGGCGTACTCGTCCGGCAGCCCGGGACGCCCGACGGCGAACGCGGCGAGCAGCGGCAGCCGCGTGGCGTGCGCGGGCAGTTCCTGGGCGAGGTAGCCGATCCGGGCGGGGCGGCGCGCCGTGCCCGCGTCCGGCCGCAGGTCGCCCGCCAGGACGCGGAGCAGCGTCGTCTTGCCCGCGCCGTTCTCGCCCGTGACAAGGAGGCGCCCTCCGGGCTCGATCGCCAGGAGCCCGTCCAGGCGCAGCCGTTCCCCGATCTGTACGTTGTCGAGCTCGGCGAGTGCGCCCCGGACCGGGCCGCCGGCTGGCGACGGCAGCGCCGTCGTGAACCGGAGCGGTACCGGCGGCTCCGCCACCGGGTTGCGCCGCAGCCAAGCCAGGCGCTCCCGCACCGAGCGCACCTGCCCGCCGAGCTTCGCCTCGCTGGAGCGGCGGTGCTTGCCGAAGCCCTGCTTCGGGTCGCGGCCGGTGGTGGCCAGCCTCCTGCCCGCGGCCTCAAGGAGTTCCTCTGCGCGGGCCACCTCCTCGACCCAGTCCGCGTACCGCTGCTCCGCTCCGCGCCGGGCGGCGGCCTTCGCGGCGCGGTAGCCGGCCCAGCCGTCGCCGTACCGGTTCACGGTGCACTCGTCCCGGTCGACCTCGAGGATCGTGGTGGCGATGTGCTCCAGGAAGCCGCGGTCGTGGGTGACCGCGACGACGGTGCCGCGGTGTGCGCGCAGGTGTTCCTCCAGCCAGCGCACGGCCGCCGCGTCGAGGTGGTTCGTCGGTTCGTCCAGGAGCAGCAGTTCGGGGGCGGCGGCCAGGACGCAGGCGAGCGCGAGGCGCGACTGTTCGCCGCCGGACAGTGAGCCGAGCAGGCGCTCCCGGGTGATCCGGGCGAGGCCGAGCCCGTGCATGGCGGCATCCACACGGGCGTCCGCCTCGTATCCGCCGCGTTCCTCATACGCGGTCAACAGCTCGCCGTACGCGGCGAGTTCCTCGTCCGACGCGTCGGCGAGGGACTCCTCTGCGGCACGGAGCCTTCGCTCCATGTCGCGCAGTTCGGTCAGAGCGAGGTCGACGGCGTCCTGCACGGTGCAGTCCGCGTCGAGGTCGAGGGTCTGGGCGAGGTGGCCGGCTCCGCCGGGAAAACGGACGGTGACCTCCCCGGCGTCCGGCGTCTCGGCCGTGGCGAGCAGCCGCAGCAAGGTGGACTTGCCGGAGCCGTTCTCGCCGATGACGGCGGCCTTCTCACCCGGCCGGACGGTGAAGGTGACCTGGTCGAGGATGGTCCGGGTGCCGTACGACTTGGTGACGGACTTGACGGACAGCTGCGCCACAGCGGGGGCGGTGGTGGGCAGGGTGGTATGTGCGCGGTCGCGCATAGGACTTCCCTGGGCATGCGAAGGGTCGACGGGCAGCAGAAACGGCGACAGGGGCCGTGCCCGGACTCAGACGAAGAAGAGGAAAGCCATGCCCCGACTATAACAAGACGAGCCGTCTCGCCTCAACTCGTTCGGAGCGCGAAGTCCGTGATCCGCTCAGCATGCCGCGGGTCTTGTGCTCGACGATCTTGGTCGGCAGGCGGAACTTCCCAGCCCCGGCGAGGCGTCTCTCCGTGCATGAAAACTGAACAGACGCCCCGGCGTGAAGCCGTCACCGGCGCCGCGGGGTGCCTGACAGCGGTACTCGGCGCGCTCGCGGGCTTCGCGGTCTGGCTGCCGTACGGCCGAAGGGGCCTCTTCGGCAGTTTCGAGGGTGAGACCAACCCGGACTTGCTCCGGCTGGGCCTGCCGGTCCTGATGCTCGGCGGGACCGCCACCGCACTGGCTATTTTCGTCGCGGTACGGGGCCGGTGGCGTACCGCGCTCGGACTGGCGGCGGCGATCGCGGGGCTCGCCGCCTTTGGGTACGGCTTCGACGTCCTGGCCGGTCCGCAGGCGACACGGCACTGCGCGCCGTCCTGCTGATCCTGCCGTGCCCGTGATCACCCGACGCGGCGTCGCCCACGTACCGAGGTGACGATCACTCCGCCGATCTGGGGGATCTGCGCTGGTTGGCATGGAATCGCGCCTTCTTCTGACGATTCCCGCACGTGTTCATGTCGCACCATCTACGGGTGCGGCTCTGGCTGGTGTCGAAGAAGGCGGCTTGGCAGGTGGGTGAGGCGCACAGGGCCAATTTTCCGTCTCGTTCGCCTGCGATGACGCTGATCGCGTCGGCGGCGATCACGCCGAGGGCATCTTCCACGGGGGAAGCCGAGCTGAGCCGCCATCGCCGCTTGCCCTCGGGCGTCAGGATCGCCGCGGCCCGGCCCTGAGCGCTGCGGTCATTGATGACTCGGACAGCAGCCGCAGGCAGAGCGTCCTGGATCGCGGCCGCTGTCGCGGCGGCATGAATCGACTCCCTCAGTTCCCGCGCGAGGTCGAGCTGGGCAGTGGTGCAGGAGTCCACGGCGAGGCCGCTCACTGCCAGCCAGTCGACGAGTCGCTGCGGCGTGGGAATGCGCTCCACGGCGTCGCCATGACGCTCCGACAGAGTCCCCGTGAAGCTGGTCGCCAGCACATTGCCGAGGCGGAAGTCAGGGAAGCCAGCACGCATGGAACCACCTTAGCCGGTTGCGCGTCGGCTTGGAGGCGCGGCATAGTGGAACCGCCTTAGCCGGTTCTTCGAAGGTCAGAGCCGGTTCCGCGACGGCCAGGAGGTCTCATGCCCCGTCCCACCAGCGACGTACAAGCCTTTGAAGCCCACGCAACCGACGCCGACCTCGAGGATCTGCGCGCGCGACTGGCCGCGGCGCGACTGCCGGAGGCCGAGACGGTCCATCGCGCCGCGCCCGGCCCTCGCCGGTGGGAACAGGGCGTTCCGCTCGCCGCCCTCGTCGATGTCGTGAACTACTGGCGCACCGGGTACAACTGGCGGTCGTTCGAAGAGCGCCTCGACCGGATCGGCCAGTTCCGTACGACCATTGACGGTCTGGGAATCCACTTCCTGCACCGCCGGTCCGCGCGCGCGGATGCCACTCCGCTGATCGTGACGCACGGCTGGCCAGGCAGCATTGCCGAGTTCATCGATGTGGTGGACGAGCTGGCGGATCCGAAAGACGCGGACGCGCCGGCGTTCCACGTCGTGATCCCGTCGCTGCCGGGCTTCGGTTACAGCGACAGGCCGGCCACCACCGGGTGGGGAACCGAGAAGATCGCGGCCGCCTGGGTGGAGCTGATGGGAAGGCTCGGCTACGGCAAGTTCGTGGCCCACGGCGGCGACTGGGGAGGTGTGATCACCACGGTTCTCGGCGGCAGGTTCCCGGCGCACGTTCTCGGCATCCACACCACGACCGCGCAGGCACCGCCCGGCTTGACGACGGACGGGCTGACCGCGGCCGAGCGCGAGTGGACCGAGGAGACCCGCCATTTCTGGCGCCACCGCGCGGCGTACGCGAAGCAGCAGGCGACCCGGCCGCAGACCATCGGCTACTCGCTCGTCGACTCACCGGTCGGGCTTCTCGCCTGGATCCTCGACAAGTTCGCCGAGTGGTCGGACACCGAAGACAGCCCGTTCGAGACGATTTCCAGGGACAGGATTCTCGACGACGTCACCTTGTACTGGCTGACGCAGTCCGGAGCGTCGGCGGCCCGCATCTACTACGAAAGCCACAACTCGCTCGATCCCGAACTCCGGGTCGACGTCCCGTCGGCGATCACCATGTATCCCCGCGACATCGAGAAGTCTCCGCGTGTCTGGGCGCAGGAGCGGTACCGGCAGATCGTCCGATGGAGGGCGCCCGAAACCGGGGGACATTTCCCGTCGCTGGAGGTTCCCGAGTACTTCGTCAAGGATCTCCAAGAAGGCCTCGCGGCAGTGCTGGCCGCCCCTCGGTGAACGCGGCCGGGCGCCGGCACTCGGTCAGAGGCCGTCAGCCGTACGAAAGTGTTCCCGCAGGAGCTCGGACCTCGCGAGTACCTTCGCGACGTCCGGGTAGTCCCGTCGCACTCTGTGGGCGTACCGCGCGCAAAGTTCCCTTCTCCTACTCGGGTTGTTGTGGAGGAGGGACTTCGCGTTCCACAGGTGGGTGAATGTCTTGTTCTTCCGCCCGGACCACAGCTCGGCCCCCGTGTAGTCACGTAGGAACGAACCGATGCGCACGCCGCTCGCCTTCGCGCACATGGGCAGCAGCCGCTGCTCCGCGAAGATCGGGTGTGCGGGCACCGACCTGTCGGGCTCCGACCGGACCGGATTGCCCGCCATGAACGACAGCGCCCGGTCGGCGTATGCGTCCTTGAAAGCGTCTTTGGTGAAGACAAGCAGCGCGGCACTGCAAGGAGCGACCGACCAGTCGAGACCGCTCCAGTCGAATCCGGGTGGTGCGACGAGGCGGTCCCGGCCGACGTAGGCGGCGAAGCCGAGTGACTCCTCGTGCAGGCTCATCACTTCCGCGGTGACGAGCTGCCCGATGCCGTCCCAGACGATGAGGTCGATGTCCATGACACAGCACGGCGCTGCCTCCTGCCGCAGCGCCACGATCTTCCCGAAGGACCAGAAGACACCGCCGTTGATCGTCTGGGACGCCGACTCCAGAAGTCGGGCGTCGACCCCGCCGTCCCAGAGGTCCAGGTCCAGAAGTCCGAGCCGGTCGTAGAACTCCTGGCCCGGAGGATCCGTGTAGAGCCGGATCACTCCGTTGTGCCGACGCCACTCCAGGGCCGACAGGACTGTCGTGAGGACCTCGAAGTCTTCCTGCCGGTAGGGGGAGCCTTCGGCTCGCGAGACGTAGTAGTTCGTGGTCGGCCGGGTGGAAACGACGTGGATCGCCTTCACGGCCGCCCCCTCACGACAGATACCGCCGGATGCTGGGCATGTGGCGCAGCATTCCCACGAGTTCGGGGTAGTCGCGGCTGATCCGGGCCACGCACCGCCGGCAGAATGACTCCCGGCAGTCCAGGTCGCTCTTGAGCGCGTCCTTGTACGCCCAGACGTGGGTGACCAGTCGGTTCCTCGCGCCGTCGGCCATCGTCTCGCTGTTGAGCTCGGGCTTGGGCCAGTCGAGGAAGTACGCCGGTCGCACCCCCAGTCTCAGCGCGCACATCGGCAGCAGCCGCTGGGCCACGAACACGTCGTGGACCGGCAGACGGCTCTCGGCCTCCCGCCGGATCGGGTTCCCCAGGATGAACTCCATCGCCTTGGCATGGAACGTCTCGGTGAGCCGGTCAGCCGCGTAGTACGTCAGCGAGGCGTTGCACGGGACCGCCTCCCAGTCCCACTCCTCCCAGATGTATCCGGTGGGCGTGCTCAGCTCGCACCGGGGTCTGTACACGCCGTGGTGCAGGGGCTCTTGGTGCAGCGCCATGAAATCCGAGGTGATCAGGGTGTCGATCGCTTCCCAGACGACGAGGTCGGTGTCCAGCGAGACGAAGGGGGCCGTCTCCGCCCGGAGCGCCGCGACGCGTCCGGCCGTCCAGAACACGTCGTGGTTGATGGAGGGGGGCAGCGACTCCAGTACGTCCGTGTCGATTCCGCCGTCCCACAACTCCGTCATCCCGAGGCGCCGGTAGTACGCCTCCCCGACACGGTCGGTGTACAGCTTGATCGGGCCGTTGAAGCGGCGCCAGGCGGCGGCCGAGAGGAGGGTCGTGAGGAGTTCGAAGTCCTCCACCTCGTAGCCGTCGGGGCCCTTGAGCCGCCCCAGGTACGGCACGGACGGCAAGGTGGAGTTGACGTGGATGGCCTTCATCCGGCGTCAGAGCTGCGCGCGGCCGGTGAGCCGGTTGACGACCTCCGCCAACTGGGCGAAGGCCGGGCGGACGCTCGCGGGAGCCATCGAGGCGCGCAGTACGAACGGGACCTGCCCCCGGTCGATCCTCATGGCCACCTCGTCGTCCTCCGGGGGATCCTCGTCCTCGACGGGGAACCACAGCGTGATCCGGGCGTTCGCCGACGTGATGGCGACCGAGCCGACGAGCGAGTCCGGCACGTACCCCTCGTCCGCGTTCGACGGGAGCTCCATCAGGGACGCGACGTCCAACTGCCCTGCCAGGGCCGCCAGTTCCTCGGGGCGAACCGCCTCCGAGAACCGTTCGTCGACGTCCCGCAGCTCGTCCACGTGGGTCACCTCGGCCTGGCCCCCGGAAGGGACCGAGGCCCGGAACTCGACCCGCTGCCCCGGGCAGCCCCCGAAGATGTACAGGTCGAACGTCACATCGTCGGCAGCAGCGCCCTCTTGATCGCCCGCCGGCCCACCGGCCAGCCGTGCGACCGCGGCCCTCATGCGCTCGACGTCGGGCCGCGTAAAGGATTCGATGGTTACCCTCATGTCGTCCTCGTCCTCGTCGTGAAGCGGTCGGGCCTAGATGAGATCCAGGCCGATCGAGAAGACCTCGGCCGCGAGTGGAGCCGAGACACAGATCCGGTTGACGTGGCGCTGCAGCGCCGGTCCGGTGTTGTTGTCCATGACCGTTCCCGTGTTGACGGGGTTGCGGCTCGGGCAGTTCGCATCGGTGTACTCGTCCGGATTGCCGAGCATGTGCCCGAACTCGTGCGCGGCGACGTCGCCGGTGTCGGACGTGTCCCACGTCGTCATGTTGCTCTGGGCGGGGCCTTGGCGTACCCGGACGACGTGGTGGGGGCTGGAGGTCACCCACTGCACGTCGACGGTGATGGTGGAGGTGCCGTAGGGCCCGGCGCAGACGAAGTGGTTGCTCCACTTGTTCTCGATGCCGGTCTCCCACGTCGTGCGTAGTGTCGCCATCGTGGCGGCGCTGATCCCCGCGTCGGGGTTGAGCTGGATCCGTACCGTGACGGCGGTGCAGTTCTGGAAGTACGCGGCGTTCCAGGCGTAAATGCACTCGGACACCCGGAAGGAACGCTGGCCGACGTAGGGGCAGGGGCCCGCGAGGACCTGGAGGCCTTCGGCGGGCTCGGGGGCGGGGTGCGACACGACGACTCCCTTCGCCGCCACCGCATCGGAAGCGACAGGCTGGGACGCGGATGAGGGTGCGGAGCTCGCGCGGGGCGGCCCCGATGAGCCGGACGCATCGGACACGTCGGGCGCTCCGGACGCGTCGGGCGCGAGGTAATCGCTGTACTCCGGCAGCGGATCGACGCCGTAGAACGCGTCGGTCCTGCGGGTCAGGTCCAGGAACTCGGCGAAGAGGAGCGGGGAGTAGGGAACCGAGTCGATCCGGTGGAGGACGTTGCGCGCGTACGCCCGCGCGTTGTTCGCCTTGTAGTCGTACGCGTCCTTCGGCGTCGTGCCACCCGCGTCGCCAAGCCCGTGCAGAAAGTCCTCGATGCGCTCGCGCGCCAGCTGCCGGAGCGCGGGCGGGAGCGTGGAGATGCGGTGGACGGCCGGCACTGTGGCGATGTAGCTGGAGATCGAGTCGGCGTCGGCGAACTTCCCCGACAGGGCCATCGTGTAGTACGCGGGCAGGTCGAAGAGGTTGAGGTTGGTGATCGTGTTGTGCAGGTTGACGGTCGTGTTGGGCAGTGACTTGATATCGGTGAAATGGCGGAACACGTCGTCGAAGTCGCTGTGCATGCGTACGTATTCGGTTGCCCGCCGTGTGCCGTCCAGGCTGATGTTGAAATGAACGTGCCCAAATCGGGACAGGTACGGGCGGATGTCGACGTTTCCTGAGGTCAGCGTGGAACCGTTCGAGATGATCTCCACGGACACATCGTCCGACAGCTCGTTCAGCACGTCCAGGAAACGGGGCTCGTTGATGGGGTTGCCGCCGTGGAACGTGACGATGCGGATCGGGTTCGCCCGGATGAAGCTGATGACCTTGTCGATGTCATTGCGCCGGTACCCGACCGGCTCCACGCCCAGCATTCGGTGGCGGTCCGAATTCAGCCGCGTACTGAGCTTGTCGAAGCACATTCGGCAGCTGTAGGTGCAGAGGTTACTGAGGGCGATCAACAGATACTGCGTCCGGCTGACGTCGCCCGTCGTCTCGTCGTAGGCCTCCGCGACATCCCGCCAGTTGAATTTTTCCTGGTAGTAGGTGTGCACGGTCGGCTGGCGCGTCGCCTCGTCGAGGCATGCCCGGCAGCCCGCCGGCACCTCACCGCGCAGGAACTGCCGGCGGGCGATACGCATCTTCTCGCTGTTGACAAGGCCGGACATGTCGTCGACCAAGCCCAGACGACCGGCCTGCGGCCCCTTGTCCTCACAGCAGATGACCGACTCGCCATCGGCCCAGACGGCCAGCGAGACGAAGGGGGCGATGCAGAGCGGAGTCCTGTCCTCGGGCTTCTGACTCATCACGGCTCCCGGCGGGTAGCAGATGAAGAACGTCAGCGGTCGGCCGGGAAACCCGAACCAGCCTCGTCGCACGGCATTCTCGCGGAGGGATCCGAGCGTCCGCCATGACGAATAAATGCCCACAGACGAAGACCAGCCACACCGCGCGCCACAGGGGTGAGCAGATTTCGCTGCCGACCTCGTGGGCAGCGCCCGGGAGATGATGGTCCTCGCGCCCCACTCCCTGATCGCCAGTGGACCATTCTCACGCCCCGGAATGGCTCGTTTCTTATTCCGAAGCACTGGAATCAGGAGCGTTGTTCGGGTTATACGACTATGGCGGGAACCGTGCCTCTCTGCGTCACCGCAGGATCCGTTGCACCATCCGGGACAAGGCCGACCAGGATGGCCCGTGAGCGTCAGGCATTCATCGCGGCTCGGTCGGACTCGCTGCGAAGAACGCAGAATTCGTTGCCTTCGGGGTCGGCAAGGACTGCCCAGCCAGAGCCATCGGGATTCCGCTGATCGGTGACCAAGGTCGCGCCGAGGCCCAGCAGCCGTTCCACCTCACGCTCACGCGAGGTCTCAGGGCGCAAGCACAGATGGACCCGGTTCTTGATCTTCTTGGGCTCGGGCACCTGGTTGAAGTGCAGCACCGGGCCCTCCGCCAGCAGCACCTGGGTCTCCCGATCACCCGGCCCGTCCTCCGGATGCAGTGGACGGTCAGTCACCCTGCTCCAGAACCGGGCCAGCTCATAGGCATCCGCACAGTCGATCGCCACGTTCTGCACCACCGAAACCATGCGCGCGAGCCTGCCTGACATCCACTCCGGACGCCACCGAATTGCGCCCGGCCATCGCGAACACAGCTCAGACGCATCGCGGCACCATCGGTCACGATGCTGGCGCCTGGGTGCTCGCGATGAGGCCCCATTTCTCCCGGCTCGCACCGCTGGAACCGCTCCACCCACTCCTGCACGTACGGGGGCGTCCATTCCATGGTGACCGTCGTGCTCCCCGTGAGCTCGGCTCAGGCGTGGCGGCTCCTACGCCTAGATCTGGCTCATCGCCCAGAGCAGCCACAGGAGAACGGCCAGCGGGAGCACGATGGCCGCTGTGCCGAGCGCGATACCCGTACGCGCCCGGTAGGGATCGGCCCCTTCCCGGCCCCGCATCCTGCGCAGGTCGACAAAGCCGGTGACGACCGCACCGATCCCCGCGGGCCCGATGAGGCACAGGGGAAGGACACGAACCGGCGCCGGCAGGAAGAAGGCGAGGAACGCCATCGCGACTTCTTCCGGCAGGGCCAGCGCGGCTCCTGGCCCTGGGTCCCGTACACGTGCCGCTCGCCGGAGGCATCGCGCGCGCTTCGTCCGGACTGCTGTTCTCCGAACCGCCCAAGCTCGTGTCCGACGGCACTCCCACCCAGGCGCGGCTCGACGACCTGATGAAGTCAGGCCTCCAGCCCACCCTGTTGGAGGGCGGGGAACTGTGCGCCGCACTCGGGGGCGCCTACCTGCGCGTGGTGTGGGACGAGGAGGTCTCCGACCGACCGTGGATCGACACCGTCGCCGCCGACCGAGCCGTTCCTGAGTTCTGGTACGGGCGGCTCCTCGCGGTGACGTTCTGGACGGTCGTGGAGTCGGATGACTCCCGCCGCGTCCTGCGGCACCTGGAGGCCCTCGTCATGCCCGGGGTCAGTGCAGGGCGTCGATGGCCTTCACAATCAGCGCCCGCGCGTCCGCCCCGTACACGGCCATGCTGCGCAAGCGCTCGAATGTCTTCGAGTAGAGGGCGATCTCGGACGGCTGGGTGACGTTCACCGAGGCGGACACCAACTCCACGGATACAAGCGTGTCGTCGTAGATGTGGAAGGTCTCCTCCGGCCACTGCGCCCGCTCGCGTGCCGCCATAGGGACGATGCCGAGCGACACCGTCGGCAGCGCGCCCACGGTCAGCAGATGGCCGAGTTGGGCCGCCATCGCGTCCGCGTCCCCGATCTGGAAGCGGAGTACGGACTCCTCTAGGAGGAACACGAAGCGGTGGCCTGGCTCGTGGACGACGCGTGACCGGTCCATGCGTGCGCGCGCCGCCTCCGCGATGTCGTCTCTGGGCCGGTCGTGGAAGCGGGCCGCGATGGTCAGGACCGCCGCCGCGTAGCCCTCGGTTTGCAAGAGGCCTGGGACCACCGTGGACGAGTACACGCGGAACCACTCGGTCTCCCGGTAGAACTGCACCAGGCCGTCCTGGAGGTGCTTCAACCCGCTGCGTACCTGGTGACGCCATTCCCTGTACATCGACTCGGCGTTGAGGGACTGCACGATCAAGCCCTGCGCCTGGTCCGGGGCCTGCACGGCGGCACACCACCGGCGGATGTCCGTCGTTGAGGGGCCGGTGAGGGCGTTCTCGATGCGGGAGGTCTTGGAGTAGTGCCACCCGCAGCGGCTGGCCAGTTCAACGATCGACAGCCCCGCTTCCTTGCGGAGGCCACGCAGCCGTACGGCGACGGTCTCGCGCGCGGCTTGGGCCGACGAGGACGGGGAGAAGGACATGAGCTGGCCTACCGGTGTGTACGGTCAGTGGATCTCGTACTGCTCGTGAGGGACGGCGCGCGCCCATACAGCCTCGAAGGCGTCGGCGCACAGCTTGGTCACGGCCGGATCGTCGGAGAACTCCTCTCCCGCCCAAGCGCCGTCGCCGGTGAAGTGGTTCCAGCGGATCAGGCGGTCGTCGAACAGCCAGAAGTCGTTGCCGGGCAGAGCGATGTCCGAGGCGCGGCGTCGTGTTAGCCAGCGCACCTGTTCACCGGCTGCGACGTTGACCACCGTTCCGGCGTGCTCCCACCGGATGTAGTCGGTGACCGGCTCGGACACGATGCGCGCTCGCCGCACGGCGACGCCGCGGGCGATCGCACTGGAGATGAGGTCGACCCAGGGTGCCCAGTTCTCCGACTCGGGATCCGTGTCGCGCTGGCCGGTGCTTTGCCATGTGCTGAAGGCGCCGGACTCGTCGCTGATGCCGTACTGGTCCCGCATCTCCAGGTGGATAGCGGAGCGCGTGCAGTCCGCGAGGAGTTCAGCGAACGTCGGCGCGCTCGACGGCATCGCACGCCTCCCTGACCATGTGCACCATCCTGGCTGGGATACGGACTACGGCTTCGTCGTCGGGGATCCCTTTCGCGTGGCCCGGCAACTCGAACGCGGCACACTCCGCTTCGAGTTCGGGTTCCGGCCTCCAGCCCTGGAAGACGATTTCCTGCTTCTCCTGGTCGACCCACACGGTGGGACTCTTGTCCTTCTCGGTGGCTGGGTCGATTCCGACGAACAGTAGTGGCACGTCAGCCTCCATCCACGGGCCTTGCAGTTCTTTGCGTCACCGTTTCGCGCGCTGGCGGAGGAGTCAAGGGCGCGAAGCTGTCAACGCCCGCGCAACAGAAGCATGTTGCAAAGATCTGCACATTGCTAGCGACGCTGCGCGCTGCGCTCCTGGCGTCGAAGGTTCCAGCAAAGACCCAGGCGGCCGTGTCACCGGCCCCGGGCGTGGCCGACTATGAGGGAGTCGACATGGCCGAGAGTACGGCCCCCGCACCAGGCCCGGGAAGCAGCGCACGGGAGCACTCACCGGACCGCGGCGCCATCGCCGACTGGTTCGCCAGGGCGCATCCCAGCCCCCGCGAGGCAGTGGCAGAGTGGGCGAACCGGGGCGTCACGCTGCTGCCCCTCGGCGTACGGTTCGACGCCGTACGCGTCCCGGCCGAGCGCATTCACGACGCCGTGTGCAGCGAAAACCCGAAGACGGTGGCCACGGCCCTCGACGACTGGCTGTGCGGACCCGTCGTCCGCGACCTCCGGGCATCCAGCGGCGACTACTACGTACTCGTGGCACCAGAAGCCGAGTGGCACGGCGAGGAACAACGCCTCGGCAAGGGCAGCTTCCTCGTCGTCCCGCGCATCGGCAACCTCTCGATGATCACGCACTGGGTCGTGCCCCCGCGCCGCCCTGGAAACCTGTGCTCCACCACCCGCCTGCGTGCGCTCCTCACACTCGCCGACACCATGAGGACGGTCGAGCCGTGAACGCCACGTCCGACCTCGACGACCAGATCACAAAGCTCTACGCGGCCTACACGGAGCACCTGCGCCGCTGCCCCGAAAGCCACGTCCGCGCGGACTGCCTCGAAGGCATGCGCCTGCGCAAGGCCTGGACGGCGGCGCAGTGGGCGTCCCTGAAGGCCTCCGACGCGCAGACGCAGAGCCGTCGCAGTGAGCGGGCGCAACGTCGCCGAATTCCTCCGCGTGTTCGCTGTGCCCGCAGGAGCTTCTCGCCGGTAAAGGCGTCGCCCTCGGCAGCGCCGACACCTGGCACCCACACGCCTGCCCCTCCTGCTACGACATCCAGGGCCACGCCCTGATCACGTACCTGGACTGGAACGACCACACGGTAGACTGCGCGATCTGCCAGACCACACCGTGCGACACCGCCCAGACTCTCCGCCACGCCCACGAAGGCGCGCGGCAACGAGCCGGGCTCCGGCCGATCTTCTGCCTGGACTGCGGCACGGCCATGGGCGCCGAAGCCGTCCGGCCTCACGTGTGGATCGGCTCCGCCAGCATGGTCTTCAGCTACGTCCACGCCATTCCGTGCCCACCATCGGCGGAGGCGGTGTGATGTGTGCCCGTCCCGACCTCTGCCGATGGCGGGCGGACGGCTTTCCATGTGTTCGGCAGACAAGCGGCACCGACAGGCGTGTCACGGCAGTTCACGCTCAGGCGTGCGCCCCCATCGCTCCGGCAACCGTGAATCGTTCGATCGTAGTGCGGGCCAGTTCCGGCTTGGTCGCGAAGACGGTGTCCTCGCCGAGCCCTGGCGCCCGGCAGCAGTCGAGGTCGCCTGTCCAGGAGCGCGGGACGTACAGCTCCCGATCCACCGCCGTGTGTTCCCGGGCGTCGGCGTAGACGAGGCAGACGGCGACCCGGGAGATCTCGATCCGTCCTGCGGTGCCGGTGTACTGGCGTCGGATCCCGGCGGTGTCGGTGCCCTTCTTCACGTCGCCGGTCTCGTCGGCGACCAGTACCGCTGCATCGTCGTGGAGGTGCTCGACGACATATTCACGGACGTCGTCACGGACGGCGCCGGCGTTCCAGGAAGGGCGGCGGGAAGACACCCAGCACAGCAAGTGCTGATGTCACGGAAATCCGTGGACGTACGCGCGGGAGATCACTACTGTGTGGCTCACGCCCTGAGACGGATGGAAGGAGGCGAGTGCCGTGCAGTTCACACCTTTTCAGCGCTCCCTCTTCCGCTGTCCCGGCGTGGTTCGTCAGTTCTGACCGGGAGCGCTCCAAGCAGCCTGTATCCCGGAGGAATCCATGACCGATCTGGTCATCCGCGCGCTCTCCGCGCGCGACGCTCATCTCTTCGACGCACTCCCCGACCCCCTGGGCGCCCGTGAAGGCCATCGGCGTACCCGGTTCCGCACCGACTGGAAGCGCGTCGCCCTGCGCGACGGCGAGGTCGTCGCACGCGGCGCGTGGTGGGGCGGCCCCGACGACTCGGAGCCCGTCAACATCAACTGGTTCGACGTGGCCGAGGGCGAGGAGGAGGCCGGGGCCGAACTCCTGCGCTCCGCTCCCTGGCAGGTCGAACTCGAGATCAACCTGCCCGGCGACTGGAGGGAGAAGACCGACCTGCGCGCCGCCGCCGAGGCGCGCTTCGCCGCCGCACGAGCCGCAGGGTACGAACTCCTGGTGGAACGCTTCCTGTACCGCTGGACCCCCGAGCGAGGTCTGCCCGAGCGGCCCGGACGCCTGCGCTTCGGCGCCGAACCCGACGACACCGTGTTCTTCGACGCGTTGCGCCGCATCCACTCCACCACCCTGGACGCCCACGCGCTCAAGGCCATCAAGGAGGGCGGCCTCGACCAAGCCGCCCAGGAGGAACTCGACTTCTTCCACTGGTGCCCCTCCCCACGGGAGTGGTGGCAGATCGCGCGCACGCCGCAGGGCGACCTGGCCGGCATCCACATCCCGGCCCACAACCCCTCAGGACCGACCATCGGCTTCATCGGAGTCGTCCCGGAACAGCGCGGTCGCGGCTACGCCTACGACCTCCTCGCGGAGTGCACCCACCACCTCGTCGAGCAGGGCGCGGAGTTCGTCACCGGAGCGACGGACCGGGGCAACTTCCCCATGGCCGCGAACTTCACCAAGGCCGGCTTCCCCGTCGTCCGTGAACGCATCAACTTCCACCCGGCGGGCCAAGCGGCCTAGCAAGGAGTAGCACGCGGTGAGTGGTCCGGTCCGGTCCCGAGGGCAGGCCCGGACCACTTGCCAGTGCCCGGTAGGGCCGACGGCCGAGGCGGGGCACCCGGCAGGGGGTAGCGTTCCAGCATGACGTCAGTGCCGCCCCGGTTTCCGCCGTACCCGATCCGCGGTGTGCACGTGCTGCATCAGAAGCAGAACTGCGCGCCGCACTTCGCGGAGATCGCGGTGGACTTCGAGCCCGCGGCCGGCGGCTTCGTCTTCGAGGTGGCCCAAGGGCTGACGGTGGAGTACGAACCTGCCGAGGACCTGCCACGCTTCTTCGCGGCCGCCGCCGCGGGGATCGAGGAGCAACTGAGCCTGCCCGAGCACGGAATCGTGATCGCCACCCGGGTGGTGCTGCGGCGTGCCCGCGCCCATACGTTCGGCTCCCACGAGCTGGCATTCAAGATCGCGGGCTATCTCGCCGCCCGCAAGGCCTTGGAGCGTACGAGGGTGCCGCGACTCTGAGCGGTCCCCGGTCGCGACGGCGGACAGGGTAAGTAGGCCTGTGCAGCCCCGAAGTTCGCGCAGTCCGCGGTCGATGTTCTTCGAAGCGCTTCGACATCGATGCCCGCCAGTGAAAGAAGTGTGTCTTCCTGCGCAGATCCTTGCTGTTCAGAAGCCCCATCATTACTGTCCACAGACGCAAGCGCTTCGACACTTCGTACCTGCGTCTGGCAACCCCGGTGCTTGGAAGTAAGGGGACCGAGCACCGTTCCCGCAGTTCTTGAGCGCGCCACCTCGACGACACGAGCCACCCATCATCGCGAGCAGCACCGCATGCTGCGGGGGGCCGGAACAACCCATAGCCGTCCTTGGAGGGACACATGAGATGGCAAGCCCTTAAATCCAGCAGCAGCAAGCCGGCCGGGTTCGGTCGACTGGCCCTGATCGTCGCCGTGGTCGCCGGGTTACTGAGCTTCACGGCCCCGGCGCAGGCCCAGGACTCCACCTGCGACCGGTGGGGTCAGTACACCCAGGGCACCTGGACGATCTACAACAACGTCTGGGGCGAAACCCACGGAACGCAGTGCCAGACCGTCAACAGCATCAAGTCCTGGCACGTCGACGCCAACCACTCCGGCGGCGGGATCAAGTCCTACCCGAACACCTCGGTCCGGCCCCAGACGCCGCTGTCGCAGTTGAACTCGGCGGGCTTCTGGTACAACACGTCGTCGGCTCCCGTCTCCGGCAGTGACCACTGGAACTGGACGAGCGACCTCTGGTCGACCGGCAACCAGGACGAGATCATGGTCTTCACCAGCTGGTCCGGGACGGCAGGCGGCTGGGGAAGGCAGATCGCGTCCAACGTGACCATCGGCGGCATCCTCTACGCGTCGGTCTGGCAGGTCGATCCCGGCTGGAACGTCCTGCAGCTCATCCCCGCCCAGCAGACCAACACCGGCAGCATCGACGCCTCGGCGGTCTGGCGATGGGCCGCGTCGCAGAACCTCCTGCGCGACACCACCTTCGACACGATGCAGTTCGGCCTCGAGATCACCTCGACCAGCGGCGTGCAGAAGCGGTACTCGCTGAACTCCTACAGCGCCTGGTGGAACAACACCTCCGGCGGCGGATCAAGTATCTAGCCGCGATACGCGCGACATGACAGTGCACTCCGTCCGCGCATAGCGACGAACGCCGAAGCGATTCCCCAACGCATACCTTGCCGCCGGGCCTCGAACGACGAGGTCCGGCGGCAAGGTGTGCGGAGTCCTCGAATTCAGGCGGGGTGTCGGCGGGTCTCGTCGATCCCCTTCGCGGCCTGGGCCACGGGATAGGGAACGAACGTGCTGCTGTTCTCGTCGATCGCCAGTCGGCGGTCCAGGGGCGGCACGGCCCGTTGCGGGCAGTCGGTGCGTTCGCACAGGCGGCAGCCCATGCCGATGGGGACGGCGGCTGAGACGTTGTCGAGGTCGAGGCCGTCGGAGTAGACGAGGCGGGTGGCGTGGCGGATCTCGCAACCGAGGCCGATGGCGAAGGTCTTGCCGGGCTCGCCCCAGCCGCCGCGGTGGCGGGTGACGGCGCGGGCGGTCCACAGATAGCGCTGCCCGTCGGGCATGGCGGCGACCTGGACGTGGATGCGGCCGGGGGCGGCGAACGCCTCGTACACGTTCCACAGCGGGCAGGTGCCGCCGGCGCGGGAGAAGTGGAAGGCGCTGGCGGACTGGCGCTTGGACATGTTGCCCGCACGGTCCACGCGCACGAAGGAGAAGGGCACGCCGCGCAGGCGGGGCCGCTGGAGCGTGCTGAGGCGGTGGCAGATGGTCTCGTAGCCGAGGCCGAAGTGGTCGGTCAGCCGCTCGATGTCGTACCGGAATTCCTCCGCGGCCGTGTGGAAGCGGCGGTACGGCAGGATCAGCGCGGCGGCGAAGTAGTTGGCGATGCCGATGCGGGCGAGCGGCCAGGCGGCGGAGTCCGGCCCGAAGTCCTCCGAGGCGAGCGCGGAGATCTCGTCCGCGTACTCGAGCAGCGCGAGCTGGGTGGCCATGCGGAACGCCTGCTGGCCGGGGCGCAGGCGGCCGGAGAGGTGCAGGACGCGGGCCGTCGGGTCGTAGTGGTGCAGGAGCAGGTCGGAGTCGGCGGCCAGGCGCACCCCGTGGTGCTCGGTCAGGCGGGCGGACAGGGCGCGGACGACCTCGCCGGGGCGGATGCCGATGGTCGCGGCGAGCTGTTCGGCGGCGAGGTCGGTGTCGTGCAGGTAGTTCTGGCGGCGGTAGAAGAACTCGCGGATCTCCTCGTGGGCGGAGCGTGGCTGCGCCTCCGTGCCCGGCCCGCGGCCCTCCGCGGCTTCGGAGAGCTGTTCGGTGAGGTGCTGGTTGCGTCGGCCGAGGTCGACGAGGACCTTCGCCACGGCGGGCATGCGGGAGGCCAGCTCCGAGAGGTCGGTCGCGGACACGCGGCCCGCGGAGACCTCGCCGGTGAGCGCGTCGCGCAGGTCGGCCACCAGGCGGCTGGTGTCGCGCTCGGAGAAGAAGCCCGGGTCGATGCCGAAGGCCTCGGTCAGGCGCAGCAGTACGGGCACGGTCAGCGGGCGGGAGTCGTGCTCCATCTGGTTCAGGTAGCTCGGCGAGATGTCGAGGGTGCGGGCCAGGTCGGCCTGACTCATGCGCCGCTCCTCGCGCAGCCGCCGCAGCCTCGTGCCCGCGTACGTCTTGCTCACCCGTGGCTCCTGTCCGGTCGCGTCGCGATGGTCCGCGCTGATGATCCGCACTGCTGGGCGATGGTAGCCGCGCCCACACGGCTTGTGGCGTTAACAGAGTTGGCAAAACGGCGGACCAAGATGCGCAGAACTTAGCAGCCTTCCACTCTTGTTGGCACTGAGTGCCGCTGCCAGAGTCGTACTGCGGCTCGCCGGACTCCAGCGGGCGGAACGGAAACCGGGCGCGATTCATGCCCTGACGTCGGAGACCCCGGCCCCCTCCGTCCAGCTCGGCGACATTGCTCAGATGGCTCACCCAGGAGCCTGCGAGCCGCACCCCCTAAGCCAGTCAGGAAGCCAGTCAGGCACTCAGTGCCAGACATTCGCATAGTTCACGATTCACAGTTCACGATTCGAGTCACGAGTCTCCGGGAGACGGTCATGGCGCAGGCAGGGACGACGACGGAAACGGCCCAGGAGCTGGCCCAGCGGTGGGCGAGCGACCCCCGCTGGAAGGGCATCGAGCGCACCTACACCGCCGAGGAGGTCGTCCGGCTCTCCGGCAGCGTCCGCGAGGAGCACACGCTGGCCCGGCGCGGCGCCGAGCGGCTGTGGCGGCAGCTGCACGAGCGCGACTACATCCACGCGCTCGGCGCGCTGACCGGCGGCCAGGCGGTGCAGCAGGTGAAGGCGGGCCTGCAGGCGATCTACCTGTCGGGCTGGCAGGTGGCCGCCGACGCCAACCAGGCCGGACACACCTACCCCGACCAGTCGCTCTACCCGGCCAACTCCGTTCCCCAGGTGGTGCGCCGCATCAACAACGCGCTGCTGCGCGCCGACCAGATCGCCACCAGCGAGGGCGACTCCGACGTGGACTGGCTCGCGCCGATCGTCGCCGACGCCGAGGCCGGCTTCGGCGGCCCGCTCAACGCCTTCGAGCTGACCAAGGCGATGATCGCCGCCGGCGCCGCCGGGATCCACTACGAGGACCAGCTCGCCTCCGAGAAGAAGTGCGGCCATCTCGGCGGCAAGGTCCTGGTGCCCACCGCCCAGCACGTCCGTACCCTCAACGCGGCCCGCCTCGCCGCCGACATCGCCGACGTGCCCACCCTGATCGTGGCCCGTACCGACGCGCTCGCCGCCAACCTCCTCACCAGCGACGTCGACGAGCGCGACGCGCAGTTCGTCACCGGCGAGCGCACCGCCGAGGGCTTCTACCGCGTCCAGAACGGCATGGCCCCGGTCATCGCTCGCGGCCTCGCCTACGCCCCGTACGCCGACCTGATCTGGGTCGAGACCGGCACCCCGGACCTGGCGCAGGCCCGCGAGTTCGCCGAGGCGATCCACGCCGAGCACCCGGACCAGATGCTGGCCTACAACTGCTCGCCGTCGTTCAACTGGAAGGCGGCCCTGGACGACGACCAGATCGCCAAGTTCCAGCGGGAGTTGGGCGCGATGGGCTACCGCTTCCAGTTCATCACCCTGGCCGGGTTCCACTCTCTGAACCACGGCATGTTCGACCTGGCCCGCGGCTACGCCGAGCACGGGATGACCGCGTACGTCGACCTCCAGGAGCGGGAGTTCGCCGCGCAGGCCGACGGGTTCACTGCCGTTAAGCATCAGCGGGAGGTCGGTACTGGGTACTTCGACCTGGTGTCCACCGCGGTCAATCCGGCCTCGTCCACCACCGCGCTGGCCGGGTCCACGGAGGCGGAGCAGTTCCACTAGGAAACGACGCCTGAGTGCTTCGTCCGCGGGTCGGTGGGGGCTGAGCGCGCAATTCCCCGCGCCCCTTACGGGGCGCGCCTGCCGCGCTCCCTCCCCTGCCCGCCCTCTTCCGTCCCGCTCCCGCTCCCGCTGAGGAGACCTCCATGACCACCATCGCTCCGACCGTCACCGTCCGGGTCCTCGGCCAGCCGGGTGACCGCCACGACGAGATCCTCTCCCCCGCGGCGCTGGAGTTCGTCGGCCGTCTCGTCGACGCCTTCGGTGACCGCCGCCTGGAAATCCTCAAGGAACGCATGCGGGTGCGGGACCGGCTGGCGTCCGGCTCCCCGCTCGACTTCTCGCTCACCACCGGACGTATCCGCGCCGACGACTCCTGGCGCGTGGCGCCCCCCGCGCCCGGCCTGACCGACCGCCGCGTGGAGATCACCGGGCCGCCGGACCGCCGGATGACGGTCAACGCCCTCAACTCGGGCGCGCGGGTGTGGATGGCGGACTTCGAGGACGCCACCTCGCCCACCTGGAACAACGTCGTCGACGGTCAGTTGAACCTGCTCGACGCCATCGAGCGCCGCATCGACTTCACCACACCGGAGGGCAAGCGGTACGAGCTGGGCGAGCAGCTCGCGACCATCGTCGTGCGCCCGCGCGGCTGGCACCTGACCGAGGACCACCTGGAGTTCGACGGCCACCCGGCGCCCGCGTCGCTTGTGGACTTCGGGCTGTACTTCTTCCACTGCGCCCAGCGGCAGATCGACGCCGGACACGGCCCGTACTTCTACCTGCCGAAGCTGGAGAGCCGCGGCGAGGCACGGCTGTGGAACGACGTGTTCGTGCTCGCCCAGGATCTGCTCGGCATCCCCCGCGGCACGATCCGCGCCACCGTCCTGATCGAGACCATCACGGCGGCCGTCGCGATGGAGGAGATCCTCTACGAGCTGCGCGAGCACAGCTCCGGCCTCAACGCCGGGCGCTGGGACTACCTGTTCAGCCTCATCAAGACCTTCGGGCACCGCACCGACTTCCTTCTCCCCGACCGGGCGAAGGTCACCATGACCGCCCCGTTCATGCGGGCGTACACCGAACTCCTCGTGCGCACCTGCCACAAGCGCGGCGCGCACGCCATCGGCGGCATGGCCGCCCACGTGCCCAGCAAGGACCCCGACGCCCACCAGGCCGCGCTCGCCAAGGTGCGGCTCGACAAGGAACGCGAGGCCGAGGACGGCTTCGACGGCTCCTGGGTCGCCCATCCCGCGCTCGTCCCCGCCTGCCGCGAGGTCTTCGACGGGGTGCTCGAGAGCCGTCCGCACCAGATCGAACGCACCCGCGACGACGTCGAGGTGACGGCGGCTCAGCTCCTGTCCGTGCGCCGCGTCAGCGCGCCGCCCACCCCCGAGGGTGTCCGTACGAACATCTCGGTGGCCCTGCGCTACTTCGCCGCGTGGCTGCGCGGGCAGGGTGCCGTCGCCCTGGACGGGCTGATGGAGGACGCCGCCACCGCCGAGATCGCCCGGGTGCAGATCTGGCAGTGGCTGCGGCACCGGGTCGTCGAACGCGCCACGGTCGTAGACCTGATGGAAGCCGAACTCGACTCCCTGGGCGCGCAGTACCCCTGGGCTCCCGTCGACGACATCCGCGCGCTCTTCGAACGCACCGCCCTCGCACGGGAATTGCCGGCCTTCTTCACTAACGACGCCTACAGCCGCCACCTCGTCGACCGCCGCCCGGAGGGCGACCACCGCCCGGAGGGACAATCATGACCACAGCCATCCGCCGCATCGGCGTCGTCGGTGGCGGCCAGATGGGCGCCGGAATCGCCGAGGTGTGCGCCCGCGCCGGTCTGGACACCGTGGTGTGCGAGGCCGACGCCGTCGCCGCCCGTGCCGCCCGCGAGCGGATCGCCGTCTCCCTCGAACGCGCCGTCCAGCGCGGCAAGTTGGACCGTATCTCCGCCGAGGACGCGCTGGCCCGGATGGTCTTCACCGGCAGCCTCGACGACCTGGCCGACCGCCAACTCGTCGTCGAGGCCGTGGTCGAGAACACCGCGGCGAAGACGGAGGTGTTCGCCGCCCTCGACAAGATCGTCGAGGACCCCGGGGCGATCCTCGCCACCAACACCTCGTCCATCCCGGTCATGCGCCTGGGCATGGCCACCGGACGCGCCGACCGCGTCCTCGGACTGCACTTCTTCAACCCTGTCCCGGTCCTGCCCCTGGTCGAGGTCGTCTCCTCGCTGCACACGGACCCCGAGACGGTCTCCGTCATCGAGGACTTCGCCACGCACACCCTGGGCAAAACCGTCGTACGCTCCCAGGACCGCGCCGGCTTCGTCGTCAACGCCCTGCTCGTCCCGTATCTCCTCTCGGCCATCCGCATGGCCGAGTCCGGGTTCGCCACCGCGACCGACGTGGACGCCGGGATGGAGCTGGGCTGCGCCCACCCGATGGGCCCGCTCAAGCTGGCCGACCTGATCGGCCTGGACACTGTCGCGTCCATCGCCGAATCCCTCTACGAGGAGTTCAAGGAACCTCTGTACGCCCCGCCGCCGCTGCTCCAGCGGATGGTGGAGGCGGGGCTGCTCGGCCGGAAGAGCGGCCGCGGGTTCCACACGTACGACCGGGGCTGAGGGGCCCGGGTCCGCCGTCGGCTGAGGGGCCTGCGGCTGCTGTGAAGGGGCGCGGAACAGGGTGGTGCACTGTTCCGCGCCCCTTCACACCTGTCTCCACGATCGAATCCGTGTCTCATGTCACGGTCCGACATGTGGGCGGTACTGCCCAAGACGGCACCCGCCCCCTAGGCTGACCTGTGCAGCTGGTTCGCCCTGTCACCCAGGCAGGCGCGTCGTAAGAGGGAACCCGGTGGGAATCCGGGACTGCCCCGCAGCGGTGAGCGGGAACGACCGCCGTCATGAGCACTGGATCCGGCCGCGGATCCGGGAAGCGACGGCCAGTAGGAATCTGCCCCGGCAGATGTGCCCGCGAGTCCGAAGACCTGCCCGTTGCCCGCACGTGACCGATCGCGTGCGGACATCCCGGTGACCTCGTGGGCGGGTCGGCGTGCATAACCAGGCGGAGCACCGCGCCAGTGGCGCCAGTGCGTTCCGTCCGGTTTCGTCACCCCTTCGCGTCCGTGTCCCGTCCCCGGGATTCTCAGGAGTCATCTCGCGAAGGAGATTTCCGTGACAGCGAAGTCCGCAGCCGCGGCAGCACGGGCCACCGTGTACGGCTACCCCTGCCAGGGCGCGAACCGCGAACTGAAGAAGGCCATCGAGGGCTACTGGAAGGGCCGCGTCGGCGCCGACGCCCTCAAGGAGACCGCGGCGGAGCTGCGCCGCTCCACCTGGCGGCAACTGGCCGACGCCGGCATCCACGAGGTGCCGACCGGTGACTTCTCGTACTACGACCATGTCCTGGACACCAGTGTCATGGTCGGCGCTGTCCCTCAGCGGCACCGCTCGGCCGTCGACGCCGATCCGCTCGACGGTTACTTCGCGATGGCCCGCGGCACCCAGGACGTCGCGCCGCTGGAGATGACCAAGTGGTTCGACACCAACTACCACTACCTGGTCCCGGAGTTGGGCCCCGACACCGTCTTCACCGCCGACTCCGCCAAGCAGGTCGCCGAGCTCAAGGAGGCCCTCGCGCTGGACCTCGCCGCCCGCCCGGTCCTGGTCGGCCCGGTCACCTATCTGCTGCTCGCCAAGCCCGCGCCCGGCGTGTCCGCCGACTTCGAGCCGCTCACCCTGCTTGACCGGCTCCTTCCCGTGTACGCCGAGGTGCTCGCCGATCTGCGCGCGGCCGGCGCCGAGTGGGTGCAGCTCGACGAGCCCGCTCTGGTCGAGGACCGCACCCCGGCCGAGCTCAACGCTGCCGCCCGCGCCTACCGCGACCTCGGCGCGCTCACCGACCGGTCCAAGCTCCTGGTCGCCTCGTACTTCGACCGGCTCGGCGATGCCCTGCCCGTCCTGGCGAAGGCCCCGATCGACGGCCTGGCCCTGGACTTCACCGACGCCGCCGCGGCCAACCTCGAGGCGCTCGCGTCCGTGGGCGGGCTGCCCGGCAAGCGCCTGGTCGCCGGTGTGGTCAATGGCCGCAACATCTGGATCAACGACCTCGAGAAGTCCCTGTCCACGCTGGGTACGCTCCTCGGCCTGGCCGACCGGGTCGACGTGGCCGCGTCCTGCTCCCTCCTGCACGTGCCGATCGACGCAGCGGCCGAGCGGGACATCGACCCGCAGATCCTGCGCTGGCTCGCCTTCGCCAAGCAGAAGACCACCGAGATCGTCACCCTCGCCAAGGGCCTGGCGCAGGGCACCGGCTCCATCACCGCCGAACTCGCCGCCAACCGCGCCGACTTGGCCTCCCGCGCCGGTTCGGCGATCACCCACGACCCGGCCGTACGCGCCCGTGCCGCCGCCGTCACCGACGCCGACGGCCGCCGCTCGCAGCCGTACGCCGAGCGGACCACCGCCCAGCGCTCCCACCTCAAGCTGCCGCTGCTTCCCACGACCACCATCGGCTCGTTCCCGCAGACCAACGAGCTGCGCACGGCCCGCGCCGACCTGCGCGCGGGACGCATCGACACCGCCGGGTACGAAGAGCGGATCGAGAACGAGATCCGCGAGGTCATCTCCTTCCAGGAGAAGACCGGCATCGACGTCCTGGTGCACGGCGAGCCCGAGCGCAACGACATGGTGCAGTACTTCGCCGAGCAGCTCACCGGCTACCTCGCCACCCAGCACGGCTGGGTCCAGTCCTACGGCACCCGCTATGTGCGCCCGCCGGTCCTCGCCGGCGACATCTCCCGTCCCGAGCCGATGACGGTGCGCTGGACGTCGTACGCCAACTCCCTGACCGACCGCCCGGTCAAGGGCATGCTGACCGGGCCCGTCACCATGCTCGCCTGGTCCTTCGTCCGCGACGACCAGCCGCTCGGCGACACCGCACGGCAGGTCGCCCTCGCCCTGCGCGACGAGGTCAACGACCTTGAGGCGGCGGGCACTTCGGTCATCCAGGTCGACGAGCCCGCGCTGCGCGAGACGCTGCCGCTGCGCGCCGCCGACCGTCCCGCCTACCTGGACTGGGCCACCGAGTCCTTCCGCCTCACCACCAGCGGCGTACGCGACGCCACGCAGATCCACACGCACATGTGCTACGCGGAGTTCGGCGACATCGTCCAGGCCATCGACGACCTCGACGCTGACGTCATCAGCCTGGAGGCGGCCCGCTCGCACATGCAGGTCGCGCGCGAACTGGCCGAGCACGGCTACCCGCGCGAGGCGGGCCCGGGTGTCTACGACATCCACTCCCCCCGCGTGCCCAGCACCGACGAAGCATCTGCCCTGCTGCGCAAGGGACTTGAGGCCATCCCGGCCGAGCGCCTGTGGGTCAACCCCGACTGCGGCCTGAAGACCCGCGGTTGGCCCGAGACGCGCGCCTCGCTGGAGAACCTCGTCGCCGCGGCGCGTGCGGTGCGTGGGGAGTTGCCCGCGTCCTGACCGGAAGCTCTACGGGGGCCGGGACACCTGGTGGTGCTCCGGCCCCCGCCCCCTCCCCTGGGCCCGGGAAATGCGGATGCGTGGACGATCGGCCTGCGATACAACCGGGCCATGGACGAACAGCGCCTGCCAGGCGGCAAGACCGTGGGTGCGGTGCGCGTCGGCGACACGGTCCGCCGCCCCGTACAGCCCTGGACACCCGCCGTGCACGCGGTGCTGCGCCACCTGGAGGCCGTGGGGTTCCGCGAGGCGCCCCAGGTGCTCGGGGTGGACGCCGAAGGGCGCGAGATCCTGACCCACCTCGTGGGCGAGACCACGGGTGCGGACCTCCCTTTGCCTGCCTGGGTGCGTACGGACGCCGCACTGGTGAGTGTCGGCAGATGGGCCCGCCGACTCCACGACGCCACGGAGACGTTCGTGCCGCCGTCGGGGGCACGCTGGCTCGCCGGGCAGACATGGCGGCCGGGGCTGATCATCGGCCACCATGACGCCGCCCCCTGGAACGCGGTGTGGCGCGACGGCGATCTCGCCGGGTTCTTCGACTGGGACACAGCGGGCCCCTCATCACGCGAATTCGAGCTGGCATTCATCGCGTTGACCTGGGTGCCGTTGCAGTCCCGGGAGTTGGCCGAGCGAACCGGTTTCACCGCCTTCGACGACCGCTCCCGGCGTCTGCACCTGCTGCTCGACGCGTACGGCTACGAGGGCGACCGCTCGGCGTTCGCAGCCGTAGTGGCCACACGTGCCCGCACCAACGCCGAAGTCATCGACCGCCTGGCCGCCGACGGCAACCCGGTGTACACGGCGCTGCTCCCGGTCGCCGCCGACTTCCGCCAATCCGCCCTGGAGGTCGAGGCGTTGCCCGCGCCGTTCTGGGCCCCGGCTGGCGGCTAGGAGCTGCCCGATACGGCGCATGACCGCCATCGCTCGCTCACCGCGCAGCAGAACAACAAGCGGAATCAGCAGGAGAACAACAGCCGCGAAAGCCCGGCCAGTTCCTCCGCCAGCCGGGGCCGGCGGCGGAGATGAGGGATCCCCCACACGTCGCTGATCATCCCGAGCACGCCCTGCACGGTCAGCCGCGCGTCCGTGCGGTCAAGGTCCGGGCGCACCTGGCGCAGGAGTTCCACCCACTCGGCCACATAGTCGTGCTGGATACGGCGGATGGCGTGGCGCTGGTCGTCGGGCAGGTTGATGACCTCGGTGACGAGGGCGCTGAACATCTCGGTGTGCTCGCCGACGACCTCCACATAGCCGCGTACGAGGGCGTCCAGCGCCTCCTGCGGGGTGCGCGCGGTCGACATGGCCCGGGTCAGGACGAGTTGCAGCACTGCCGCGCCACGGTTCAGGAGTTCGTAGAGGATCTCGCCCTTGCCGGCGAAGTGCTTGTACACGCTCGGGCCCGCGATGCCGACCGCGGCGCCGATGTCGTCGAGGCTGACCTCATGGAACCCCCGGCTGCCGAACAGCTCGGTGGCCGCACCGATCAGGGCTTCCCGCCGCGAGGCCGGGGCGAGACCGCCGCCCGCGGATTTGGCGGGGGCGTGGGCGGGGCCGTCCTCGTGGACGGTTCCGTGGTGGAGCACCAAGACCGACAGCTGCTCCATCCGCTCCTGCAGTCGGGCGGGGGTACACGGCACGCGGTGGTGGCCGGGGCTGGCGGCCACACGGAGCGACGCCCAGGCGAGCAGCTCGGCTCCGCCCGCCGAGAGCTCCGGCCGCTCACGCCGGAGAAGTCCGGCGACCCGCTCGCCGACGCTCCGCATCTGCTCCTGACACGCGTCGCGCAGCTCCTCGGGAAGGTTGCGCGCCTCGCGCTGCCACAGCACCGCGAGTTCCCTGCGCTCGGCCACGCCCTCGGCCAGCCCGCGCAGCGCGCCCTGCGCACTGTCCGCGGCGCCCGCGATGCGCTGGATCCGGTCACAGTCCTCCGCGAGCACCCGTGCAAGGAGATCGCTCTTGCCCTTGAAGTGCCGGTACAGGGCGGGCGTCGAGATCCCCACCGCGGTGGCAATTTCTCCCAGGTGGACGCCGTGGAAGCCCTTCTCCGAGAAGAGCTCGGCCGCCGTCCTGATGATCGTCTGCTTGCGATCCCGAGGACGTCTGACGGGCTGGCTGGTCATGCGCGTCAGGCTACCAAGTTAATCCTCGACAGCCTGTCGTACGCCTTGTAACTGCCCGAACAGCCGCCTAAGTTAATTCTCGCTAGCCTCCGGAGGGATACATACATGAGCGCGCACGAGCGCATCTCCCGCTTACCGGAGGAGACCCGGCCATGTACCTGACCCAGCCCGTGCACCGGGCGCTCCAGCAGAATCCCGACGGCCCGTTCACGATCTACGGCGGGCGGGTGCGCACCGTACGAGAGTCCGCCGACCGCATCGCACGGCTGGCAGGCGCCTTGCGCGGGCTCGGCGTCCAGCAGGGCGATCGCGTCGGGATCCTCAGCCTCAACTCCGACCGCTTCCACGAGTTCCTGCTGGCCAGTTGGTGGATCGGCGCCGTCGTGAACCCGGTCAACATCCGCTGGGCCACGCCCGAGATCCGCTAATCGCTCCAACAGTCCCGCACCCGCACGCTGTTCGTCGACAACACCTTCGCCCCGATCACCGGCCAGCTGCTCGACGTCCTGGACACCGTGGTGCACTGCGGCGAGCAGGCACCTCCCCAAGGGACACTGTCGTACGAGGAGTTGCTGGCCGACGCCGAGCCGGTCGAGGACGGACGCCATGGCGGCGACACACTCGCCGGGATCTTCTACACCGGCGGCACCACCGGCTTCCCCAAGGGCGCCATGCTCAGCCACGCCAACATGATCATCTCGGCGCTCGGCGGCCAGGCGGGCAGCCCGGCCGCCGCGCCCGGCAGCACGACGCTGCACGCCGCACCGATGTTCCACCTCGCGGCCCTGGCCTGCTGGAATGCCCAGCTGCTCGTCGGCGGCAGCCACGTCTTCATTCCGGCGTTCGAGCCGCTGGCCGCGCTGCGGGCGATCGAGCGGCACCACGCGACGGTGGCCATGCTCCCGCCGGTGCTGATCCAGATGCTGGTGGACCACCCGGACCGCGACTCGTACGACCTGTCCGGTTTCCGGCCCTTCACCTACGGCGGCTCCCCCATGCCCGAGGCGCTGCTGAAGCGCGCCATGGCCGCCTTCCCCGCAGCCGGCTTCACACAGGCGTACGGCATGACGGAGGTGGCCCCTCTCGCCACCCTGCTCACCCCGGCCGACCACGTCGAAGGCACCCGGCTGCGCTCGGCGGGCCGGGCCGCCCCGCACACCGAGATCAAAATCGTCGGCCCGGACGGGGCGGCGCTGCCGCGCGGCGAGGTCGGCGAGGTGGTGATCCGTGGCGGGCACGTGATGAGCGGCTATCTGGACGACCCGGCAGAGACCCACAAGGTCCTGCGCGAGGGCTGGTATCACACCGGTGACGGCGCCTATATGGACGAGGCGGGCTACGTCTTCATCGTCGACCGCCTGAAGGACATGATCGTCACCGGCGGGGAGAACGTGTACTCGGCCGAGGTCGAGAACGCCCTGGCCCAGCACCCCGCCGTCGCCGCCGGCGCGGTGATCGGCGTCCCCGACGACGCGTACGGCGAGCGCGTACACGCCATCGTCATCCTCAAGCCGGGCACCACCGCCACCGCCGGGGAGCTGCGCGAGCACTGCAAGACGCTCATCGCCGGCTACAAGGCTCCCCGCACCACCGAGTTCGTCACCGAGCTCCCGCTCTCACCCGCCGGCAAGATCCTCAAGCACGAGCTGCGCAAGCCCCACTGGGAGGACAAACCGCTCCGTCAACTGACGCCCCTTGCGTCACCAGGGCCGAGAGCTCCACCGGACCCTCCCCGACCGTGTACAGAGACTCACCGGCCGCACCCTGCCGTACCGCAGACCGCGGCCCCTCCGGGTGCAGCCGGTTACGGCGGGTGGGACTCGAACCTAAAACGGTGACTCATCTCACCTGCGGTCTTGCCGGGGAACCGGACATCTCTGGGTGATTCAACCTCCCCGAGTCCCCCTCGCTCCCGCTCGATCCGGCGCGGTGAGGCAATTACCTCACCGCCTGCGGAGCGCGTGCGAGCCGCGGCGCTCGGCTCGGAACGGTGAGGACCCGCCCATGAGGGCGGGCGCCCACACTCCGTCATTGCGCTGCACCCCCCAGCACGACTTCACATGAAGAGCTCACCTACCGGCACGCGCCCGGACGGTCCGCGAAGTACCTCGAAGGACCGATGACCGACGAGGCCGCCACCGTCGAGGCGATCATCGCCGCACAGGTGCGGCGGGCGCTGCGGTGAGCGTCACGGCAGAGGTGATCGACAGTCTCGCGCGGCTGCTCACCGAGCAGTACGTCGCCGTCTACCGGCCCGATGGGGTGTACGCGGCGGGCGAGACCGCAATCACCGACACCGTCATGCCCGAGCAGCCCAACCGCGTCGTCTGCCTGACCGTGTACGGCGTCGAGGAGTCGGCCGCCCTGACCGACTGCGCGTTCGCGGTGCAGGTGCGGACCCGCGCCGGACCCGATCCGCGCGAGGTCGCCGCCCTCGATGAGGACGTGTTCACCGTCCTGCACGGTCTGCGTCACCTCGCCCTCCCCACGGCCCGGATCACACTCGCACGCCGCGTCTCTACCGCCCCGCTCGGCGCCGACACCGTCGGCCGCCTTGAGCGCACCAGCAACTACCGGCTGCTCGGCCACCGGCCGCATGCTCGCCTCGAATATGAGGAGCCCCGCCCGTGAGTACGCCCACGCCCCCGGCGGAGACCGAGACCGCGCTCGCCCGCCGGTACCGGCTCGAACTGAACACGGGCACCGACACCGCGCCTGTGTGGTCTCTCGTCCCCGGGGTGCAGGAGTTCGCCCCCGAGGTCGAACCGACCCAGCAGAAAAGCACCACCTACGACGACGAGGGGTGGGCCGACAGCACCGTGACCGAACTCGCCTGGTCCATCGAGGCCAAGGTCGCGCACCGCTGCCACCCCACGACCCGTGCTTTCAACGCCGCTCAGGAGAAGTTGCGGCTGGCCGGCGAGAACTTCGGCTCGGCCTCGCGTGTGCACGTGCGCTACTACGACCGCGAGGGCCGCGACGAGGCGTACGAGGGGTACGCCCTGGTCACCTGGGAGCCGGACGGCGGAGCCGCCGACGACCTCGACACCGTCAAGGTCACCCTCACCGGCAAGGGGCCCCGTAAGAAGATCGCCAATCCGGTCGCGCCGCCCGCGGGCGGCGGCACGCTCACGCTCGCCGCCACCGACAAGACCCTGAAAGAGGTGGCCGCGTAATGGCGTTCGAGGCCCTCGACGAGCTGCTCGACGAAACCCTCGTCCTCCCCATCGGCGGACGCCGGTACACGATTCCGGCGCCCTCGGCGGAAACCGGCCTGCGCGTGCAGACCATCGTGCAGGCCGCCGCCGTCGCCGCGTCGGGTGGGCAGGTCGACGAACAAGCCCTCGGGGATGCGGCCGAGGGCGACCTGTACCGCGACCTGCTCGGCGACGCCTACGACGAGATGCTCGCCGACGGCGTGACGTGGCCCGCCCTCAGCACGCCGCGCGCACCGCCATTGCGTGGGTGGTGCAGGACAAGGCCGCCGCCGAGCGCGTGTGGGCCTCGGGCGGCGACCCTTCTCGACTGGCCCCGAACCGTGCGGAGCGCCGATCGGGCGGGGCGAATACGACGAAGTCAGCGGCCTCCACGAGTGGTATGAGTGGCCGGCCGGCACCGGGCCGCGCACGGCGCAAGCGTCGCTGACCTGGCCCCAACTCCTCGACCAGTGGCCTCTCATTGAAGCGGACCTGCACGAGGCGTACGGCGTCGACGTCGGCCACCGGCGTCTGATGCGCGCCCGCTCCTGGCGGTGGCTGCGCGTGCGCGTCCTCGGCCTACTCTCGGCCGACTCCCGCCTCGCCCGCCACCTGGCATCGCCTGACAAACCCTCGCGCTAGTTGCTGACTTCGCTCTCGCAGCAGTGCCCGAGGGGGCGTGTCACATGTTGTGCTTCGCCTTCTCGTACGCCTCTTTGATCTCAGGGGGGACGCGGCCGCGATCGTTGACGCTGAGCCCCTGGCTCTTCGCCCACGCGCGAAGGGCAGGGTCCTCCTTCCCTTTGCTCCTGCTCGGCGCGGTACTCCTACTGGGCTGGTCCTTCTGTCGGCCCTGCTCTTCTGCCATGACGTGATCCCTGTCTGTCGGCCTTCGGCTCTGCACGCATCGAAGGCGGGAAGAGGGCGCCGGAAGCATCACGGCGCCTCTGGCCATGCTCGACGCTGCCGCACGGCTCCGCCCGCCAGGGCCCTGCCGGCATGGGCCGTCCGAGTGACATCCCGCTCCTCGCCCGGCCGCTCTCCACACCACACGGCTAGCCCGCCGTAGACGAGCCGCGCCCACCACCAGCACGACAGGAGGTGGGGGCGCGTGGCGCTGACTGTCGGCGAACTCACCGGCTTCATCGACCTCGACGACTCCGGTGCACAGCGCGGACTGGACCGCACCCGGGCCGGACTCGACGACCTCGCCCGCACCACCGACGGGCGCCTGCGCGACCTGCGCGGGCACTTCGTCGCCCAGTCCGCGGCTATGGGCGGCGCACTCGGCGACAACGTCCGCTCCGGGGCCATCCCGCGCGGCCAAGGGTCTGGCCCTGGTCGGCGGCGCGGCCCCGGCCGTGGCCGCGGGAACAGCCGCACTCGGCGGCCTGGCCGCAGGCGCTGTCGCAACAGGCCTGCCGGTCAAGGCGTTCTCGGCTGCGGTCGGGCCGCAGATGGAGGCCGTGCAGGAGGTCGCCACCCTCGCCGCCGAAGCCGAGAAAGCCGCCGCCGAGAGCGCCGCCGACGCGGCCGAGAAACAGCAGGCCTACACCGACGCCCTCGCCAGGCTCCCACCCGCAACCCGGGAAGCCGCGTCGGCATTCATCGGCCTCAAATCGGACTACAAGGCGTGGTCGGACAGCCTGTCCACCACCACGATGCCCGTGGTCACCAAGGGCCTCACCCTCATGCGGGATGCGTTGCCCGCCTTGACGCCGTTCGTCGAGGCCGCTGCGGGCGCGTTCGGCGGGTTCTTCGACGACATCTCCGCGGGCATCAAGTCAGCCGAGGTCAGGGAGTGGGCGAGCGAGACCAGCGCGGTCGCCGGGCCCGCGCTGCGCGACATCCTCACCGTCGTCAAGAACTTCGCGATCGGGTTCGCGGGCCTGCTGCAAGCCTTCCTGCCCGCCTCCGCCGGCGTCACCGGCGGCCTGGTGGACATGTCCGCCGCATTCGCCGACTGGGGCACCTCGCTGGACGACAGCGAGGGCTTCGCCTCGTTCCTGAACCTGGCCGGCCAGGGCGGCGAAACCCTCGGCGACCTCGGCGGCGCGGCCATCGAGCTCCTGGTCGCGCTATCGCCGCTCACCGGCATCGGAACACAGGTCGCCCTGGTCCTCGCACAGATCATCAGCGGCATCCCCACCCCGGTGCTCACCGCGTTCGCCATCGTGCTCGGATCGGTCACCGTGGCCACGAAGGCATGGGCCCTGGCACAAGCGGTCGTGGCCGCCCGTAACCGCATCTGGACGGGCACCCAATGGGCCCTGAACACCTCGATGTTCGCCTCGCCCGTGTTCTGGATCATCGCCGCGATTGTCGCCCTGGTCGCCGTAGTGGTGCTGATCGCAACCAAGACGACGTGGTTTCAGACGGCCTGGTCCACGGCGTGGGGCTTCATCAAGTCGACCGCCGACACGGCCGTTTCGGCCATCGGCACGGCGCTGGGGTGGTTCGGCTCCCTGCCCGGACGGCTCGGCGAGTGGTTCGGCAGCGCCAAGGACGCCGCCGTCGGCGAGGTCACCGAACTGACCCGTTGGCTTTCCGGGTTGCCGGGACGTACCGCGTCCGCACTGGCGGGGCTTCCGGGCAGTCTGCGCCGCTCGGCCGTGAGCGGCTTTCAGGCCTTCCGTACGGCCGCCGGCCAGAGGGCCGCCGACTTCGTCGCCTGGGTCCGTGGCTTCCCTCGCAGCATCGCCGCCGGAATCGGCAGCCTCGGCGGGCTGCTGCGCGGGCACGGCCGCGACGTCGTGCGCGGTCTGTGGGCCGGTATCCGCTCCATGGGCGGATGGCTCAAGAGCACGATCACCGGCTGGGCCAAGTCCGTCATCCCCGGCCCCGTCGCACGCGCCCTGCGCATCGGAAGCCCCTCACGCCTGATGGCGGACGAGGTGGGCCGGTGGATTCCCGCGGGCATCGTCGAGGGCATCGAGTCGGGCACCCCCGCGGTCGACCGCACCATGCGCAACCTCGTCACCACCCCCACCCCCGGGCAGGCAACGGCCGCAGCCGTGACCGCACAGACCAGCACGCCCACCGGCGCCGCGGTCGGCGGCGGCCGCCTGGTCCTCGACGTCACCGGCGCCGACGCCGAGTTCAAGCGCCTCATCCGCCGCATGGTCCGCCTCGACGGCCGCGGCAGCGTACAAACCGCATTCGGCACCTAAAGAAGCTGTGCGATATCCCTGCGCTTTGATCTCGAACGAGGCGAAGGGCCGGTTTCGTTCATCTGAGGGTCGGCGTCACCCCTCAAAGAGCTCGTCGCTGAGCCACCCGGGGGGTCGCCCCACTCTTTTGGGTCTTGCGTCAAGGGAGCGGCCACGTAGGGCCGGTGCGTGAGCTTGAGTTGGGCAACAGGCTGTCCATCCACGAAAGGGGCCACCATGCGCCGCCGAACCACCTCCCTCATTGCCACGTCCTGCATCGCTCTGGCGTTCGCCATCATCGGAACGACGCCGGCCGCGGCGGAGCCCGGGCCCATCTCGGCTTCGGAATGTGCCGCGAGGAACGGGGTGATCCAGGACATCAGCGGGACCTACTACTGCATGGCTGTCCATGGCGTCATCGAGGGAGCCTGAGCACGGCGCTCTAGCAGCGGCCGTTGCACTCCTGTTTGCCTCATCGGCTCCCATTTGACTGGTGCGCACCCAGTGACGCTTCCTGCGGCGGGGTTCATCACAGCTTCTAGTAAGCGGGGGTGAGCCTGTGGCCTTCCCCGACACCTCGCTCGGCGTGCGCGTCGAGCTGCTGCTCGGCGAGACGTGGGTGGACATCACCGCGGACGTGTTCACGCAGTCGCCGATCACCATTACGCGCGGGCGCCCGGACGAGGGCGCCCGCACGGACGCGAGCGCCTGCTCGTTCGTCCTCGACAACCGCACCGGCCGCTACTCACCCCGGAACCCCCGCAGCGACCTGTACGGACTGCTCGGCCGCAACACTCCCGTACGCGTGTCCGTCCAGCCCGACCCCGCGGGCCCGCGCCTGGTGCGGTTCGTGGGCGAGGTCCCGGCATGGCCGGTGCGCTGGGGAACCCCGCACGACGTCACTGTGTCCGTGTCCGCCGCGGGCATCCTGCGCCGCCTGGGACAGGGAGCCGCGCCGCTGCACTCGGCGATGCGCAGGGAGTTCACCCATCCGTCCCGCACGAGCATCGTGGCGTACTGGCCGCTGGAAGGCGGCAGCGGGGCAACGGAGTTCGCGTCCGCGCTGCCCTCGGCTCCGCCCATGCGGATCACCACGGCAGGCGTACGCCCGGCCGCCTACAACGCGTACACCGCATCCGACGCACTGCCCACCCTCGCCGCCGGCTCACTGACCGGCGTCGTCTCCCGCTACCCGAGCACCGGGAAGTCTCCCTGCGGCTGTTCGTGGCCATCCCCGAGACCCCGCCCGAGACCGAGATCCCGCTGTGCACCCTCACCGGCACCGGACTCATCTCCCGCTGGACCATCGCCCTGCGCACCGGCAACCGGCTCTCCCTGTACGGGCGCATGACCAACGGGCACGAGTTGGTGCGCGTGATCGGCGGCGGCGACTTCCTGAGCGGCCGGCGCCTGAGCCTGGGCCTGGAACTGACCGAGGACGCAGTCGCGAAGTACCGCATGTACTACTTCGACCTCGACGCCTACACCCTCAACGGCGGGGGCCCCATGCCGAGCTGGGAAGGCTCCGTTGTGGGCGGCGTCCTCGGCCGCATCACCCACGTCACCGTGGGCGGCGGCGCCTCCGGCGAGGTAGCCGTCGGACACGTCACCCTGGCCAACCGACAGTCCGCCTACGCCAACACCGGGTCCGCCATGATCGGTTGGCAGGGCGAAGCCGCCCACTCCCGGATACAGCGCCTGGCCCGCGAGGAACAGATACCACTCGCCTACAAAGGCAACTCCACTGCAACGCCCACGAAGATCGGCGCGCAAGCCGTCGCCTCCCTGCTCGACCTCATGCAGGACGCGGCCGACACCGACGAAGGCCGCCTCTACGAACCCCGCGACCTGCTCGGCCTGGCCTTCCGCACCCGGGCCAGCCACTACACCCAACCCGCCGCGCTCACCCTCGACTACACGGCGCGCGAAGTCGTCGCCCCACTCGAGCCCGTCGACGACGACCAGGCCGTACGCAACGACATCACCGTGCAACGGTCGGGCGGCTCCTTCGCCCGCGCGGTCTGCGAGAGCGGACCGCTGTCCGTGCAGGCCCCGCCCCGCGGCATCGGCCGCTACGCCGAGCAGGTCACAACCAACCTCGCCACGGATGACCAGTGCACCCCGGTGGCCTGGTGGCGGCTGCACCGCGGCACCTGGGACGCCGCCCGCTACCCAGCCGTGACCGTGGCCCTGCACGAGGCCCCGCACCTGGCCGGGCCCGCGTCCGCAGTCGACGTCGGCCACCGCATCGCCATGACCAACCCCCCGCCCTGGCTTCCGCCCGAGCGCGTCGAGCTGCTGGTCGAGGGCTACACCGAAACGCTCGGAGTCCGCACCTGGGAGCTCGCGTTCTCGTGCGCGCCGGGCGGCCCGTGGCTGGTCGCCACCAGCGACCACGCCGAGTACGCCACCGCCGGACCCGACGACTGCACTCTCGCCGCGCCTCTAGACGCGCACGCCACAACGCCCGAGGTCATCACCACGGCTGGGCCGCCCTGGCCCCTGAGCAGCAGAAATCCGGACCTGTACCCGATCACGGTGCGCATCGGCGGCGAACGGCTCACGATCACCGCCGTGCAATCCGCTCCCGGGGGGGGCGCCGGCAACTCACCCTCAGCCGAGCCGACAACGGCATTGCCCTCGCACATCGAGCGAGCGCCGCCGTGCAGCTCGCCCGGCTCGCGATCACTGCGCTATAGGTGGGGGCCGACAGGTTCGCCGCACCGACCGCCTCACCAGTCCGATCCCAAACATCAACTCGACGGATACAGGACATCGTGAATGACGATGCCTTAGCCGGTACTCAGATCACCGTTTGTGGAATGTGCGCCCTGCGCCATCGCAGTCAGCGTCCAGTGCCTTACTCTCACTTCATGGGATCGGCCGGTAAGGCCACACAGAATTTCGCAGAGCGCCGGGGACGTCGACTTCGACGTATCGGCCTGCTGATCGCAGCTGTTACAGCTGGGGCATTTCTGTTCTTCCAAGCCACCGGATTCACAGGAGACTCGGACTCCCCACCGAGCTTTCCTGGTTCAAGTTCTGGAGGGGGCACCGGTGGCAGCGGCCACACAGGCGGGGGCGACGGCTCGAATTTGCCACCGAGCTTTCCTGGTTCAAGTTCTGGAGGGGGCACCGGTGACAGCGGCCCCACAGGCGGGGGCGACAGCAACGGGGGTGCCAGCGACGGCGGTTCCAGCGGGCTGCCCACCGCTCCGTCGTCACCTGAGCCCCAGCCACCTGGCTCCGGAACAGGTGGCGGGCCCGGCGAGCCAGTAACCAGCGCCAACAGCGCTGCCGAGATCATTAAAGCTGTCGCTTACTTGGCTGGAAGTCTTGGCGGTATAGCGACAGCCATACTCGGACAGATCATGTTCATGCGGTCCCACAGGCAACCGCACCCCTAGGGCACGGTTCCAATTTATGATTCCACGACAACAAAACCCTCACACTTCGCCTGCTGTCAAACACACAGCAGGCGAAGCTATCTCCCCCTTGAGGTCGCCGCGAATTCGCGCCTACCCAAATTCTGCCTTAGGAGGCTGCTCTGTCTACGCCCGTTGCCCAGTGGCTGCCGGGCATGCAGGTGACCGCCGGACGCCTTCAGTACATGCTCGAACGACTCTCGGAGTCGGTCACTGTCACCTCGCACGGAGCGGTCGGAGATGGCGTCACCGATGACGCCCCGGCCATCCAAGCCGCCCTGAACACCGTGAAGAAGCTGAGCGGGGCATGGGTCATCGTCCCGCCCGGCACCTACCTCCTGGCCAGCCTCCCCCTGCGCATCTACCGCAACACAAGGCTCACACTGCTGCCGGGCGCACGCTTCGTACGCGGCATCGCCGAAACGATGCTGCTCAACGGCGACCGCGACCAAGGGTTCGGCGGATACACCGGGCACGGCAACATCACCATTGAGGGCGGTGTCTGGGACTGCCAGGGCGCCGCGCCGGGACTCAGCGCCGCGGCCATGTGCATCAGCATTGGCCATGCCCGCGACATCACCATCCGTGACCTCGAAATACGCGACGTCGCCGGATACCACGCCATCGAGCTCAACTCGACCAAGCGCGGCACCGTCGACACCTGCCGCTTCCTCGGGTACGTCGACACTGGGGAGCGGGATTTCAGCGAGGCCGTACAGGTCGACTTGGCCAAGAGCAGCGGCGTGTTCGGGGGTTTCGGCCCCTACGATCACGTGGCTTGCGAAGACATCACCATCCGCACCTGCTACTTCGGCGCGTCCGGCACCGCGGGCACGACGGCATGGCCGCGCGGGATCGGCTCGCACTCGGCGACCATCACCCGATGGCACCGCCGCATCAAGATCATCGGGTGCACCTTCGAGGACATCCCCCAGTACGGCGTCTCGGCCTACAACTGGGAAGACACCACCGTCACGGCGTGCACGTTCCAGGGGTGCGGCTCCGGGGAGCGTCTGCGCGCGGTCATCCTCACGGACAAGGAGGACACCAAGACCCCCGACGGCACGCAGACCAACGCCTCGCAGGACATGCGGGATGCGGCGGTCACCGGCAACATCTTCCGCGGCGGCACGGGCTACGACGACGTGATCACCGCCCTCGGCGAAACCTCCGGCCTGATCTTGAACCTCGCCGTCACCGGCAACACCCTCGACGGCAACGCCAAGGGGCAGAACGGCATCCGCGTCCAGCGCACCAGCCGCGCCACCATCGGCCTCAACGTGATCACCAACATCACCGGCACGGGCATATCTGCCGGTGACAGCGGCAACCTGACCGTCACCGGCAACCAGCTCTGAGGCGTGGACGCCAACGGCATCGCCTTGACCCGCTGCGATCACTCCAGCGCTACCGCCAACCAGGTCCGCGAGATCGGCCAGACCGGGCTACTCGTCTCGGACGGCAACGACATCCAACTCAAGACCAACTACGTGCGGGCGCCCGGACGGGCCAAGACCGCCACGTATTACGGCATCCGCCTGTCGTCTCCTGCTTCGTCGGTCACCGTCACCGGTAACAAGGTCCGCCCCTACGGCTCCGGTGCCGAGGCCATCCATGCCCTTCTCAGCCGAGCAGAACGTGGCCTTCCTCCACCGCCACGGCAACGACTTCCGCGGCTCCACATGGACCGGCAACGCCGCCATGAACGACAACTCCACCACCCCCAACACCTCCGCCGCCGACCTCACCTGACCCCGCCACTCCGCAGGCCCCCGCGCACCGCGCCGGGGCGCCTCAATGCCCTGTGTCAAGCCGCTGCAGGTGTTTGCGCGGCGACCGCCCCAGCATCGTCTTCTGGGGGCGCCTGGAGGACGCCGAAGCAATCCGCGGGCACGACGGCACGGCGCGCTTTGTGTGGGACGACGAAACAGGGCGGAGGAGGGCCACTCCCCAAGAAACGCAGCGGTGCTCTGCTTCCTACCTGGGAAGCAGAGCACCGCTTGTCCACCCACCAAGTTCTTACCGCAGCGCAGGACTTCCGCCGAGGTCCCATCGCTTCTCGCCCACGCCATCGTCCTTTATGTCGTAGATGAGCGTGGCATCGGCAGTGACTCCAGCCGAGGAAATTCCATGAAGCCATGCCACCTGGCACAGCGTGGAACTAGCACCGTGCTTGTTGACCTCAGCCGTGAGGTCACATACAGCGCCCTTCTTGTTGACGTCATTCTTCTCCGTCCGCAGATGGAGATCGACGTTGTTGAACTTGTTACTGCCGCCGTCGGTCCACCAGATGTCCGCGACAGCGCGAACCGCTCCGGTCGGGCTGTCGTCCTGAGCGCACAGCATGATGCGGAAGTCAGTATTGGCCCAGGAGGTATCAACCTCAAGCTGCTGGTGTGACGTGCATCTGCTCTGCCCCACCCTGGCGGAAGCCGTCCCGGGCAAGCCAATTACTGGCACCAGAGCCAGTGCGGAGACTGCGGCAATGCTGAGCAAGCGCGATTTCTTCATGGGTTCCCCCCCCCCAAAATTGATCAACGATTGAGGCACTGTATCCGCTGGTCTGCACCTGAAGTCCAGCCATAACTGACAAATCCGGCTGTCACCCCTCTCTCACCACATGCTCTACGCATCCGGATTCTCCCGTTCCACCCGGTCTCGCCCCCGTATGCCCTGTGCCCTGTCAGCCAGGGCCTTTCTCATACCCAGGAGCAGTCCTGAAGTTCGTTACCCGCGCCCATTGGCGCGCCCGCCCCTCCCGCTACCAACTCACCTACATACGCAGCACCCGCGGCGTAAAGATCCACTATGAGGGGACGGCCATACCCGCATCCCTCGCCCGCCCGGAGAACCACAGCAAGTGCGCCGGCCGCGTCCGCGCCCTTCAGCCAGCCACCTCGCCAACCCCCGGGAGAACTACAGCGACATCGCGTACAACGCCGTCGTCTGTCCGCACGGCTACGTGTACGAGGGCCGCGGCGCTCATAAACAGACCGGCGCCAACGGCAACGCCACGCTGAACATCCGGCACTACGCGGTGTGCGCCATGCTCGGCAACTCCGGACTGACCACCCCGCCCGACGCCCAGCTCGCTGGACTGCGCGACGCCATCGAGTGGCTGCGCTCCAGCGGCGATGCTGGACGAGAGATCCGAGGGCACCGCGACGGATACCCGACCGCGCGCCCCGGCGGACCTCTGTACGCGTGGGTCAAGCAGGGCGCCCCGCGTCCTGGCAGCAGCAAGCCCGAGCCCCCGCGGCAGTTCGAGCCGTTCCCGGGAGCCGCATGGTTCAAGACCGCGCCGCGCTCGCCGATCGTCACGGCCATGGGTCGCCGCCTGGTCGCCGAGGGCTGCTCGGCCTATGCCGAGGGCCCCGGACCGCAGTGGAGCGACGCCGACCGCGCCAGCTCCCGCAAGTGGCAGCGCAAGCTCGGCGACGACCCGCAGCACTGCGACGGGTGGCCCGGCCCGCGTCAGTGGGCCGCCCTCAAGGTCCCCAACGTCTGACCCCGCCATCGCCCGACGGATCGCCGGCCCACTGCAACCGGCCCGCTCCCCCTCCCTCTCTACGAAACGAGGTACTCCCATGACCGACGCAACCCGCCGCACCATCCGCACGGTGGTGCAGAACGTGCTCGCCCTCGCCGCCGGACTCCCGCTCATCATCGAGGCCGCGGGCATCCCGCAGACCGCGGCCGGAGTCGGCGTCGCGCTCGCAGTCGCCGCCGCCATCACGCGGCGTTTCACCTCCTGGGGCACCGAGGGCTGCGGCGCGGCGAAGCGGTCGGGCAGCCCTGGGCCGAAGTCGACCTCGACGCCGCCACCATCACGCCGACGATCGAGATCGTTGTCGACGGGTGGGAGCCCTACGAGAGCGCCCCCAAGACGGAGGGAAGCGCGGACACCATCTCGCTGGAACAGCGAGACCGCGGCCGTCCTGCGGCGGCGCCGAGCGCGCCAGGAGGAACAGCGCCGGGCCCGCCTCGCTGCGGGCAAGGTGTGGCACGACACCGGGAAGGTGCTCACCGATGCAGACGGGTCGTGGCTGCACCCCGAGAAGCTGTCCGACGCGTTCCGCCGCATCCTCGCCCGCACCGACCTGCCGCCGATCAATCTCCGTGATCTGCGCCATGTCGCGGCATCTCTCGCCTACGACGCCAGCCGCGACATCTTCTACGTGAAGGCAGTTCTGCGGCACTCCACGATCAAGCTCACCGGAGACACGTACACGAGCCTGTTCACCGAGTTGAGCCAGGAGCTTGCCGAGAGGTCCGCGAGCCTCGTCCCCCGGAAGCGCACCGGCGCCGAGGGGCACGCATCGGGCACGCACGCGGGGCAGAGAGTCGGGGCGGGCGGGGCAACCCGGCCGAGAGTCCCCCGCCGGGCCCTCGTACGCGCAGGTCAGAGCGATTCTGAAGCTGCGCTCTTCCGTAGACCGTGTGGGACTCGAACCCACAACCAATGGATTAAAAGTCCGCTCAACGTCGACAGCGACGGCACCCGCGTCGTCCACGATGAGTACCCGTACTCAGGCCTGAGCTCCCCCACCGGCCCACAGTGGAGATCACCATCTGGACCGACCCGAAGGAACCCGCGATGACGAATGCCTCCCGCCCGCGCCTGCACGCCTTGCTCGCGCTCGCCACGGACACCTGGCTCGCGCGTGCGTATCTCGGCGTGGTCGCGGCGTCGCTGGGGTTCTACCTGGGCGCCTGGTACGTGGGGCCGGACCCCGGGCTCGCCGGGTTCTACCCGTTCCTTGCCACGGCACCGCTCGGCGTCCTCGCCTTCCTGGCGTCGGTGCCCGCGGAGTACTCCTCGCTGACGTGGCTGAGCCCGTCGATCTTCGCGGTCGGCACGGCGTTGGCCGGCCTGTTCAACGCCGTGCTCCTCGGCCGGCTCGCCCGCAGGGTCCGGACGCGGGAACCGCGGTCGGCCACCACGTGACCACGGCTGAGGGCGGACGCGGGCTCTGAGCGGGGCGGGCAAGTCCGGCGGACTCAGGGCGGGCCAGTCCTGCGGATCTTTCGGGGACGTACGCAACCGGCGGCTCGTCGGCGCGTGTCTCGGTGTGTGGCGACGTCAGAAGTCGTCGCCCGCCCGCAATGGCCATCCGAAGTCGAACCGTGTGGCCCAGAGGACAAGGAGCCGTTCCGTGCCGGAGAAGGTCACACTGCGCCCCGTCACCGCCGACGATCTCGACCTGTTCGAGCGGGAGTTCAGCGGTCCGGAGGGGGTCGGCACCCACGCGTGGTTCGGCTACCAGTCGACGGCCGACCTGCGCCGCCGCTTCGCGGAGAACGGCTTGCTCAGTCAGGACGGCGGGACGCTCGCGGTCGCCGAGGGCGGTGTGACGGTGGGCCGGGTCAAGTGGTTCCCGGGCGGTTGGGGGCCCGACGCCTTCACCGGCTGGAGTCTGGCGATCGGCCTGGTGCCCGCCGCGCGCGGCCGCGGCACAGGCACCCGAGCCCAGCGGCTGCTGGCGGAGTACCTCTTCGACCACACCAGGGCCGAACGGATCCAGGCCTGGACGGACTGCGCCAACCTCGCCGAGCAGCGTGCCTTGGAGAAGGCGGGTTTCGTCAGGGAGGGCGTGCTGCGCTCCGCGGTGTGGCTCGGCGGGCAGTGGCGTGATTCGGTGATCTTCTCCGTGCTCCGTACGGATCTGAAGGTCTAGATCCTGGCCGATCTGAAGGTCTAGGTCCTGGCCGACGACGCGTCGTCTCCGTACGCCGTCGATCCGCCGTCGGGGCTCCATGCGGTGGCGTACGGCATCAGGTCCTTGATGGGGACGCCGGCGATGCCGTGCGCCGTGGGAAGGATGACGCGGATCTCCGGGTGGTAGTCGAGGAGCACCTGGCGGTCCTTGCCGCAGGGGCCGATGACGCCCCGGCCCCTGTTTCCCACGGCGACGATGGTGGTGAGCCGGTGGGCGCCGGAGGCGCGTGCGTTGCCCAGCGCGACCAGCTCGGCGCAGGGGCCGCCGGTGAAGTGGTAGACGTTGATGCCGATGTGCGTGCTGCCGTCGGCGGCACGGACCGCGGCGCCCACGGTGTGGATGCCGTCCTCACCGTCGGTGTTCGCGTCGACGACGGCGCGGGCGAGGTCGATGAGTTCCTGGTCGGCGGCGGTGAGGGCTCGGTGCGGGATGTTCATGCCCGCAGGCTACGGAGACCCGGGGCGACGGGTGAACCGCATTTGCCCGGCCTGTGGTGCGCAGGCACCAGGACATGGGAGCGGCTGGTCCGGGCGCACCAGGCGAAGACGGCGGCGGGGAACGATGCCCGGCGGGACGCCACAGGGAAGCGTTGGAGGCACCTGAATCCAACGATGAAGAGGGCGGCGTCCATGTCCGCAGTTGTGGTTGCTCCGGTCCGTATCGGGAGGCTGTCGATCGGTGCCCTCGGCATCCTGGCGCTGGCCCTCGGCACCTTGCAGTCAGTGGTGGAGCCCGCGCTCCCGCTGCTGCAACGTGAGCTGGGGGTCAGTCCGTCCGAAGGGGCGTTGATCGGCAACACGTTACTCGTCACGGGCGCGGTCATCGCACCCGTGGCGGGCAAGCTCGGCGACCGCTACGGCGGTAAGCGGGTCCTTGTCTGGCTGATGGCCGTGGTCTCGGCCGGTGGTCTGTTGGCCGCCCTGGCGCCGAACCTGCCGGTGCTGTTGCTGGGGCAGGTGTTGCAGGGCGTCATGGTGGGCGCACTGCCCCTCTCCTTCATCCTGGTGCGCAAACACCTCCCCGCACGAGAGTCACAGGTGGCGCTCGGCCTGGTCATGGCGCTGTTCACGGGTGGCGGCATGGTGGGAACGCTGTTCGCCGGGCCGCTCGCGGAAGGGCTGTCCTGGCATTGGATGTTCGGGCTGCCGACGATCGCGATCATCGCGACGACGTTGGTCGTGATGCGGCTGATGCCGCATGATCCGCCGATCCAGTCGGACAGCAGGATCGACTGGCCTGGCATGGTGCTGCTGAGCGGCACGTTGCTCGCGTTCATGATCGGGTTCGTGCGGGTGACGGGCGACGGCCTGCCGCCCTTCGGGGTCGGTGCCGTCGCGGTGGTCGTGGTCGCGCTCGCGACCGGATGGGTCGTCGTCGAGCGCCGGGCGGTCTCGCCGATGGTCGATCTGCGCATGCTGGCGAAGCCCGCCATGTGGCATTCATGCGTGCTCACCCTGGTCATCACCGCCAGTTTCGGGATGGTGGCCTTCTTGCTCCCGCAGCTGTTCGCGTTGCCGGCCGACGGGCACGGCTTCGGGCTCAGCACCACCGACATCGGGCTGTTCCTGCTGCCCGGTGCCATCGCCGGGGCGGTCAGCGACTCGGTCGGCGGGGTCGCGGCGCGGCGTCTCGGTCTGCGTACCGTGCTCGTCGTGGGCGCCGTCGTCACGACGGCCACGACGATCGCCCTGGCGTCGATGCACTCCGCGGAATGGCAGCTGGTCCTCGCGAAGGTGCTCACCGCGATCGCCGCGGGCGTCGCTGCCACGGCGTTGCTCACTCGCGCGGCCACCGCCGTCGAGACCAGGGACACCGGCATCGCCACCAGCCTGCTTGTGGTGACCCGCGTGATCGGTGTCGCCCTGGGCGCCCAGGTCGGCGCCGCGATCCTCGACGCCGGGGCCGACCCGGCGACGGGCCTGCCGACCGAATCGGCCTTCACCACAGGTTTCGTCACAGCCGGCCTGATCGCCGCACTGTCACTGCTCGTTGTCCGTATGACGAAGGAAAAGGGAGCCCAGGCATGACATCTACTACCGGTACTACCGGTCTTTCGATGGACGTCCGTACTACCGCGAAGCGCAAAGTCCTGATTTCCGGCGCCAGCATCTCCGGCCCCGCCCTCGCCTACTGGCTGCACCGGTCCGGATTCGCGGTCACAGTAGTGGAGAAGGCAGGCGCGCTGCGCGGGGGCGGCTACCCGATCGACGTACGCGGTACGGCGATTGAGGTGGTCCGGCGGATGGGGATACTGCCGCGACTGCGCGACGCGCACATCGACTCGCGTCGCTGCACCTTCCTCAACGCCGATGGCAGCGAGGTGGCCTCGGTCGCCCCGAGCGCCGTCGCCGGCAGTGTCGAGGGCCAGGACGTCGAGGTACGTCGTGGGGACCTGGCCACGGCCCTGTACGAGATAGTCCGCGACGACGTGGAATTCCTCTTCGACGACTCGATAGAAACCCTCGACCAGTCCGATCAAGGCGTCGTCGACGTTACGTTCCACAGCGGCCAACAGCGCACTTTCGACCTGGTAATCGGCGCCGACGGCATGCACTCACACACCCGGGAGTCCCTGTTCGGCCCCGAGGAACAGTTCCACTGCTACCTCGGCTACTGCTTCGCCATCTTCACGATGCCGAACACCTTCGGGCTCTCCCGCGAACTCATGATGTGGAACACCCCGGGGAAAGCCGCGGCCCTCTACGCCGTCGGCGACAGCGACGAGCTCCACGCCTTCCTGAACTTCCACCAACCCGAACCGCCGTCCGACGCCCTCCGCGACCCCGACGCCCAACGCGACCTGGTCGCCACGGTCTTCGCAGACGCGGGATGGAAGGTCCCCGACATGCTCAACGCCATGCGCGAAGCGGACGACCTGTTCTTCGACACGGCCGCTCAGATCCGCATGCCCCACTGGTCGAGCGGCCGCGTCGCCCTCGTCGGCGACGCCGCGTACGCACCGTCGTTCCTCACCGGCCAAGGCTCAAGCCTCGCCCTGACCGGCGCGTACATGCTCGCCCACGCCCTGGCCACGCATCGCGACCACACCACGGCCTTCGCCGCCTACGAACGCGACGTCCGCGAGTTCGTCACCATGAACCAGGCACTGGTCGACAACGGCGGGGCCACGCTCTTCCCCACCACGGTGCGGGCCCTGGAGCAACGCAACATGATGCTGCGCGACCTGGTCACCATGCCCGCTGCGCCGGCACGACCGGCCCACTCGGCGCTTACGCTGCCCGAATGGCTCTGAGGGTGATGAGCGGCTCTGGTTCACTTCTTGGGCTCTGTCGCTGAACTGGGGGTAGCGGCTGCCAGTCGGCTCTAGGAATCACCTCTGCGTGGAGGGCGCTCTATGTGTCGCTGATCTCCTGGTTCCGGTACGGATGTTGAGGACCATCATCGCGAGGTGGATCGTGACCTCAGAGCGGTGCAGGTGTCGCTCGCAATAGCGGGCGAGTCTGCGGTGGTGCATGAGCCAGCCGATGCCCCGCTCGATGGTCCGGCGTCGCGCGATCACCCTGAACCCTCGGATCCCGGGCGGGCGTTGGACCTGCTGGACGTTCATGCCCAGGCGGGCGCCGTGAATTGGTGGCGGCGGTGCGGCAGCCGGAGTCCACCCAGGCCTTCGTGACGCGCGAGTGGACTGGGGCGCCGGACAGTCCCTAACACTCCAGCCGTAGATCGTGATCATGGATAAGGAGACTGCTCGCCAGTAGCCTGCCTGCGTGGCTGAGATCTGGAGCGAAGAGCAGCTGATCGCGGACGGCTTCGAGCGTGTGTACGCCGAGTCGGAGTGGTACGACGGACCGTGGGCCGGCCTTGCTGACATCGACGGGAAGCCTCACTACTTCGAGATGCACGTCTACGACCACAGCCATGAAGTCGATGAGTACCAGGTCTGGCCCGCAAGCGAGGCGGTGGCGGAGCTGGAGCGCGAGCAGTGGGCGATCTACGCCAGGTGGTATGAGCGCCGTGAGGCGGGCGAGGTCGGACAGGAGAGCCATCCGGGCCACGGCGGGGTCGACGCCCGCTATGACGAGCTGGAGCTGCTGTTGGCGCCGCACCGCTTGGCGCCGGACGGCGCCCGTCGGCTCGTGTGTGAGCTGCGGTTCGTTGCCGGTGTCGACGTTCGCTACCGAGTCGAGGGGCCCGACTACTGGCTTCGGTGGCGTCCGAGGCCGCCGTTGATCATGGGGTGTTGTGTGGACAACCGATGATCACGCGGCGGCCTCGGACGCCGGCGTAGTGCCTGCCCACTGGCAGGAGGCATTCGAAGGACTGATGAGCCGGATCGCCGACCGGTTCTCCCGAGTTGAACCCCGTCGCCGGGTGCGGCGGTTGGTCTCCGGGCTGCTGTCGAACCTGCCGAGGAAGAACTGGAGGAAGAACTGCTGGACCCTGGCCGAGCACGCGGGCGATGCCACTCCGGACGGCATGCAGCACCTGCTCCACCGGGCGAAATGGGACGCCGACGCGATTCGTGACGACAGACGACATACGCGCCTACGTGGTCGAGTACTTGCGCGACCCCGATGCGGTGCTCGTGGTCGACGAGACGGGCGATTTGAAGGAGGGCACCGCGACCGTCGGCGTCCAGCGTCAGTACACCGGCACGGCCGGCCGAGTCGAGAACGCCCAGGTCGCCGTTTATCTCGTTACTCCGCCGCCCGCGGACACGCCGCCATCGACCGAGCCCTGTATGTGCCGCACTCGTGGACCGAGGCACCGGACCGCTGCCGGAGCGCGGGCATCCCCGACGGCATTGACCGAGGCCAGACTGTTCGGGGCGACGCCGCCGAAGGCTAACTTGGCCGGAGCTGGGCCGCCAGAGACCCACCTGGCCGGGGCAACGCTGCCGAGGGCCCGCCTGCATCAAGTTGATCTGTCGAACACTCGTGGTCTCATGCCCGGGCAAGCAGCGCCTGCAGCTCTCTGGTTCTGCTTCGGTCGTCCACGCTGACCAGCCCGGGCCGACAGCCGATAATCAGCACCATGGCCCCCGGATCGCCGACTGCACCGGTCCCCAACGCCGCCGAGGTCCTGCGCACGCGGTATACCAAGCGGTTGCCCGCGCGCCTGGCGGACCTTACGGGCCCCACGCAGGGCACCGTCGGCCTGCCGCTGCACGTGGCCTGGTCCGGCCGGCGCTCCTTCGACATGGACCGTCCCCGGGCCCGGATGGGCCTGTACCGCACGGTCCTGGCCGAGGGGCAGCGCGAGGAACTGGAGACCTTCCTCAACCGGGACCTGCTGATCGGCCAGTGGCCGGTGCTGCGGACCCTGATCAGTAGCGTGATCCGCGATGTGTGGGAAGACGCCTTCGCCGAGCTGGCCGCGGCACGCGTGAGCGCCGCGTGAACCTAACCGGCCTGCGTCGTCGGCTCCTAGCCGGCGTCCTGACCATCGGTACGCCCTAACCTCTGGTCATCACCGGTGGCCATACCGTCCAGGCTCACGGCCTGGTCTACCGGCTGAGCCAGTACCTCGACGCTCCTTGCCCGGCAGCGCGGGCAGGGGGCGCTCGACGTCGTGGGTGTGGCTCGCGCCTGGCCGATCAGGCAGGGCGAGCCCGATATCTGTTGTGCGAGGGGGCCTGGGGGTGTCGTACCGTAGACAAGTTCCTGCGCCGGAGGCTTCGGCGGCAGCGACCGGACTTCCTGTTCCTTCTGTGTTGCTCTTGAGGTGACTTCGTATTCCCCAGGCCATGTAGCCGTCCGCATTACCCCCACGTGCCGAGTCTTCGCACGTGTCCGGGGGCGGACGTCGCGCTGGCCTGAGTTGCGTCACCCACCCCCGCAGTTTCCTGTCTTTCCCGGGTGCAGCTCTGCCGTCTGCCCCGGGTTCCGTGTCTTCCGGCCCCGGCGCCGTTGTCGGCAGGGCTCCCGATTCCTTTGGACCAGGAGTCCCCACCAGTGTCTTCCCCCGCGCTTGGCAACGAGCCGCAGCACACCGCCGAAATCCCAGTTCTCACCCCGTCGGGCCGGCCGCCGAAGATGGCCCTGGCCGGCCGGATCGCCCTCGTGGTGCTCCTGGTCGCCGAGCTCATGGACATCCTTGACCAGTCGGTCGTCCTCACCGCTCTACCCGCGATCCAGTCGTCGACCGGCGCCGGACCGGCCGCGACGCAGTGGCTGACCGCCGGATACTCCCTGATGGTCGCCGTCGGGCTGATCACCGGCGGACGCCTCGGCGACATCCGCGGCCGACGCAAGATCCTCCTCATCGGCACCGTCGTGTTCACCGCGGCCTCGCTGCTGTGCGGCCTTGCCACCGGCCCCGGCGTACTTATCGGCGCCCGCGTGCTCCAGGGCGTGGGAGTGGCGCTGATGATCCCGCAGGTCCTGGCGACCCTCCACGTCACCTTCGAGGGTGAGAACCGCAGCCGGGCCTTTGGCCTCTACGGGGCCATCCTGTCGCTCGCCAACGTCCTGGGGCCCGTCCTGGGCGGCCTGCTCACCGAGGCCGACCTGTTCGGACTGTCCTGGCGGCCGATCTTCCTGATCAACGTGCCCGTCGGCCTCGCCGTGATCATCCTGGGACGCAGGTTCATCCCCGAGTCGACCGCGCAGAAGGCCGACCGGCTCGACCTGACCGGCATGCTGGTGTCCGCACTGGCCATCGTCCTGATCCTCTTCCCGCTCACCGAGGGCCACACCCACCACTGGCCGCTGTGGTGCTTCGCCATGCTCGCCGCCGGCCTTCTCGTGCTGGGCGTCTTCCTGCGCCATCAGCAGCGAAAGCAGGACAACGGCCCGCTCGTGACGCTGTCCCTCTTCCGGAGGCGACAGTTCACTGGAGGGCTGTCCGCACAGCTGATGCTCGGCCTGCTGTGCGGACTGTTCTTCATGACCTGGACGCTCTACCTCCAGCGCGGCCTGGGCATGAGCCCCTTTCACGCGGCCGTGGCCTTCGTGCTGCTCGCCCTCGGTGAGCTTGCCGGTGCGACGGTCGCGGCTAGGAGTGCCGGGCGCTTCGGTCGCCGCTTGCCCCAGGCCGGAGCCCTGATCGCGCTCGTCTCGATGGTCGCCTACGGACTCCAGATCAGCAGTCAGGCCGACCTGACCCTCCTCGCGATGACCGCCCCGGTGGTACTGATCGGCTTCGGCCTCGGCATGGTCGGCGGGCCGTTGGCCGACATGTCACTCGCCAAGGTTCCGCACGAGAACGCCGGTTCCGCCTCGGGCCTGTTCAACACCGCCATGCACCTGGGCATCTCCCTGGGAACCGCGCTGACCGCCCTCGTGTTCTTCGCCGCTACCAGCGGCTCACACGACGACGGACTCAATCGCGACGCGTTCACCAACGTGCTCTGGTGGGTCGGTGGCACCCTCGCTGTGATGTGGGCGCTGATGTTCTGCCTGCCCAGGCAAGCGAACAGCCAGGGCGACTGACCGGGGTAGCGAAGGCCCAGCAACGGGGTGTGCGCGGCCAGCCGCCTGGAGCCGCCGAAGGCCCCCGGTATCGGGGACTACGACAGGCGGTCGGTGCCGCCCTCGGGGGCGGCCTGGGCCAAGCCCGTCCGGTAGGCGATCACGACGAGTTGAGCCCTGTCGCGGGCCTCCAGCTTCGTCATGGCGCGCTGTACGTGGGCGCGGACGGTGAAGGGGCTGAGGAACATCTGCTCGGCGATTTCCTGGTTGGACAGGCCGGTTGCGACCAGGGCCACCATCTCCCGTTCGCGCGGGGTCAGCGCGGCGAGCTGTTCGGGGTGGCGTGCTGGAGCGTCGTTCGGTGTGGCCAGGAAACGGGAGACCAGGGAGCGGGTCGCGGCGGGAGACAGCAGCGTGTCGCCCGCCGCGATCGTGCGTACGGCGTCCAGCAGGTCCTCGGCCCCGATGCCCTTGCCGATGAAGCCGCCCGCTCCCGCGCGCAGCGCCTGGGCGACGTACTCGTCGGTCTCGTACGTGGTGAGGATCAGGATGCGGCTGGCGCTCAGGTCCGGGTCCGCGCAGATCTCCGATGTGGCGGTGAGGCCGTCGACCTCGGGCATACGGATGTCCATGATCACGACGTCCGGGCGCAACTGCCGGGTGAGTCTCACCGCCTCCCTGCCGTCGGCGGCCTCGCCGACCACGGTGATGTCGTCGGCGGAGTCGAGCAGCAGGCGGAAGGCCCCGCGCAGCAGGGCCTGGTCGTCGGCGAGCAGTACGCGGAGTGTCATGGCGTGTCCCCGGCCCCTGTGTCGCCGCCTCGGCGAGCCGTCCGTCCGTCGGCTGTCGCTTCGTCGACCATCCGTCCCCGCTGGGTAGTTGTTGCTCCGTCGGCCATCCGTCCCTCAGTGGTTGTTGCCTCGTCGGCCATCCGGCCCTCGGTGGTCGTTGCTCCGTCAGCCATCTTCCCCTCGACAGTTGTTGCTCCGTCAGTCGTCCGCGTCGTGTCCTTGGCGGGCGGGAGGGGCAGTTGGGCGGAGACGAGGAAGCCGCCCTCCGGGCGCCTGCCTGCGGAGAGGTGTCCTCCGAGCGCGGTGGCACGTTCGCGCATCCCGATCAGACCGTAGCCGGGCGGGCGGTCCGCCGCCGTACGGGCGCCCGCGCCCCTTCCGTCGTCCGCGACGGTGAGGGTCACGTGATCGCGGTCCCAGACGAGGCGTACCCGGGCGCTGCCGGTACCCGCGTGTTTGGTCACGTTGGTCAGGGCCTCCTGGACGATGCGGTACGCAGTGAGGTCGACCCCGGGCGGCAGCGGCCTGGCCGTGCCTTCCTCGTGCACCGACACCTCCAGGCCCGCGCGGCGGAAGGACGTCAGGAGCGTGGGGAGGCGGGACAGGCCGGGCGCCGGTTCGGCGGGCGCGGCCGTGTCCCCGGACTCGGTGTCCTCGGACTGGCGCAGCAGACCGACCGTCGCCCGCAGATCGTCGAGCGCGTCGCTGGTGGTCTCGACAAGTTCCTTGAGGCTCTTGCGGGTCTGCTCCGGGCGGGTGTCGAAGAGGTGGGCGGCGACCGTGGCCTGCGCGTTGGCCAGGGTGATCTGATGGGCCACCAGGTCGTGCAGTTCCCGGGCGATGCGCACCCGTTCCTCGGCCACTCTCCGGCGCGCCTCGCTGTCCCGGCTCTCCTCTGCGCGCTGGGCCCGCTCCTCCACGGCGGCCAGGTATGCCCGCCGGTTCTGCGCCGAGCGACCGAGTACGCCGGCCACCAGCGGGAACGCCGCCACCGCCCCCACCCTGCTCGCGTCCTTCCACGAGAGGGCGCCGAACAGGGGGGTGGCGGCGAGCAGCAGCACCACGGAGATGGACAACACCGCGCTCGCCGCGCGCCGTTCGTTGCGCACGGTGCGTGCGTAGGAGTAGGCGGTGATCACGGCGGGGGCCACGATGAGCGGGCTCAGCAGGAGGCCCAGCGGCGGAACCAGCACACCGCACGCGGCCGTGACCGCCATGACGGCCAGGGGTGCCCGGTGCCGCAGCGGCAGCACGGCACTGGACACCACGGCGATGAAGTAGGCGGCTACGGACGGCGGTGACAGCGGGCCGTCGTCGTCGCGCAGCACGCCGCCGAGCAGGCAGAGCGCGAACGCCGTCGCCGTGACCGCGCCCTCACGCCACCACGTGCCGCGTGATCGCGGGCCACCGCCGTCCGTGTGCGTCATGACCGGCTCAGTACCGGTGCCGGCCGACGGGGAGCGGCTGCGCCGCCGCGTCCGGCACGGCCGCGGGGGCCGGGACATGCCTGCTCAGTTTCTCGCCCTCGATGTCCACGTTCGGCAGCACACGGTTCAGGATACGGGGCAGCCACCAGGCCCGGTGGCCGAGCAGGGCGAGTACCGCGGGCACGATCGCCATCCGCACCACGAAGGCGTCGAAGGCGACGGCGGCGGCCAGGCCGACGCCCATCGTCTGAATGGTCGGGTTGCTCATCCCGATGAATCCGGCGAACACGCTGACCATGATGATCGCCGCGGCAGCCACCACGCGTCCGCTGTGCCGGAACCCGTTGACGATGGCCTCGCCGGGGGACGCGCCATGGACGTACGCCTCCCGCATCCGGGTGAGGAGGAAGACCTCGTAGTCCATGGCAAGGCCGAACACGATCCCGATGACGAGGATCGGCATCAGCGACATGACAGGGCCGGTCTGCTCGATGCCCAGCAGGTCCGCCGCCCAGCCCCACTGGAAGACGGCGACCAGGACGCCGAAGGCGGCACCCACCGACAGCAGGAAGCCGAGCGCGGCCTTGATGGGGACGAGGATCGAGCGGAAGACCACCATCAGCAGGAGCACGGCCAGGCCGATGACCACGGTCAGGTAGGGGATGAGGGCGTCGGACATGGCTTCGGAGATGTCGATGTTCATCGCGGTCTTGCCGGTCACCAGGACGCCGGCGCCCGTGTCGGCCTCGACGCCGGAGACCGCGCCCCGGATCGCCTGCACCAGGTCCTTGGTCTCGCCGCTGTTCGGCGCGGTCTTCGGTACGGCGGTGAGGACGGCCGTGTCCTTGGTCTTGCTGAGCGCCGGATCACCGACCGACGCGATCCCGTCCACGCCCCGTACGGTCTTGACGACGAGGTCCGTGGCGGCCCGGGTGTCCGTGGCCTCCGATGTGTCCACGACCACGGTCAACGGGCCGTTGAAGCCGGGGCCGAAGCCGTCCGACAGCAGGTCGTAGGCGCGGCGCTGGGTGGTCTCCACCGACTTGGACTCGTCTCCGGGCAGCCCGAGTTCGAGGCTCAGCGCCGGCAGGGCGACGGCGCCGAGGCCGAGTCCGGCGACCAGCAGGACGGCCACGGGACGGCGCAGCACGAACCGCGCCCAGCGGGTGCCGAGACCGGGCCGCTCGGCGGTGGTCGCGCGCTCGTTTCCCGGCCGGGTGGCCTTGCGTGCGGTACGGGACAGCACTCGTCGGCCGAAGAAGCCGAACAGCGCGGGGACCAGGGTCAGTGCGACGAGTACGGCGAGGGCCACGGCGCCCGCGCCGCCCAGGCCCATCTTGGTGAGTTCGGGGATGCCGACGACCCCGAGGCCGACCAGGGCGATGAAGACGGTCGCGCCGGCGAAGACGACGGCGGATCCGGCCGTGCCCACCGCCCGCCCTGCGGCTTCCTCCGGCTCGCTGCCCTGGGCTCGCTCGTCGCGGAAGCGTGAGGTGATGAAGAGCGCGTAGTCGATGCCGACGGCGAGGCCCAGCATCAGCGCCAGGATGGCGACGGTGTCCGTCAGGCCCAGCGGCACGGCAAGCGCGGAGACCAGGCCGAAGGCGATGGCCACGCCCACGAAGGCGGTGAGGAGTGACAGTCCGGCCGCGACCAGCGACCCGAGGGTGAGGACGAGCACCACGGCCGCCACCACCACGCCGATGATCTCCGTCGTGCCGCCCGGTGCCTCTTCCGCTTCCAGGGCCGAGCCGCCGATCTCCACGGTCAGGCCCGTGTCCCGGGCCTTGCTCGCGGCGTCCTCGAGGGCGCTCTTCGTCGACTCGGTCAGGTCGACGGAGTCTTCGGTGTAGGTGATGGTGGAGTAGGCGATGCTGCCGTCCTTGCTGACAGCGCCGGTCTTGTACGGGTCGGTGGCCGACGCGACCTGGTCGCCGCCGTCCAGCGAGCCGAGCGTGTCCTTGACGGCCTCCTTGTTCTCCCTGGCCGTCATCCGCTGCCCGTCCGGGGCCTGGAACACCAAACGGGCCTCGGCGCCCTGGGAGTTGCTCTCGGGGAACCGCTCGTCCAGCAGGTCGAACGCCTTCTGCGACTCGGTGCCGGGCATGGAGAGGTCCTCTTCCTCCGCGGCCGGCGCCACAGCAGCGGCGGCGACGGCCAGCAGCAGGGCACCCAGCCACAGACCACCCACGAGCCGCCGCCGCCGGAAGGCCCACCGTCCGATCCGGTAAAGAAAAGTCGCCACCTGATGATCACTCCAGACACCGCTAGGCAAGGGGAATGCGCGAGATTTACGCGCCTCCTACGCTTCCCTGCGGCGCCCCGCCGGGCATCGTCTCCCGCCGCCGTCTTCACCTGGTGCGGCGGGATCAGCCGCTCACGTGTCCTGGTGCGTGCGCACTAGGAGCCCCTACAGCCCGCCCGTGGCCGGCTCGGTGGCGTAGCGGCTCATCGCCAGGAGGTTCGCCTCTCGGGTCAGCCCCTGGCCGTCGGCGATCATGTCCTGCAGGTCCCGGAAGTACTGCACGTACAGGTCCGGCGTGAACGTGCTGAGCATGACGGCCGGTTGGTCGGTCGTGTTGGCGAAGGTGTGCGGGGCACCGTTCGGGACCATGACGAACGTGCCCGTGCTCGCGTCGTAGTCCTTGTCTCCGATCGTGAACCGCACCGTGCCGGAGAGGACGTAGAAACCCTCGTCGTGCTGGGCGTGCCGGTGCTGCGGCGGTCCCGGCGTGTGCGGCGCGAGCACGGACTCGGCGAGCCCGAGGCGGTGGCCGGTGTTGCTGCCGTCTTCGAGTACGCGCATGCGGGTGGTGCCCAGGACGATGGTTTCGCCGTCGTCCGGGCCGACCACCGACACGACGGGATCGGTGGTCGGCTCACTGACGGCCTTCGACTCGCTGGTCTTCGGTGCGTTCGACTTCGGTGCGTTCTTCTTCGGTGCGTTCTTCTTCGGTTCGTTCGTCATACTTCGATTTCACGTTCAGGGCGCCTCAACTGTCCAAGACCCGTTCCGCGTTCCCGATACCGTGCGGGTATCGTCGCAGCATGGAGCTACGTACGATGCGCTACTTCGTGGCGGTCGCCGAGGAACTCCACTTCGGCCGGGCCGCCACCCGGCTGCACATGAGTCAACCGCCGCTGAGCCGGGCGATCAAGCAGTTGGAGACCGAGGTCGGGGCCGCCCTGTTCGAGCGGTCGTCCGCCGGTGTCACGCTCACCGCGGTGGGTGCGGTGCTGCTCGACGAGGCGCGCGCCCTGCTCGCCCAGGCCGACCGGGTCCGCGTACGCGTGGCCGCCGCGGCCGGCGCCGCGACCCTCACCGTCGGCATCCTGGGCGACAGCGCCGACCCGGGCGCGACCCGGCTGGCCAGGGCGTACCACCGCCGGCATCCGCGCGTCGAGGTCCGCGTCCGCGAGACCGACCTGCCCGATCCCACCTGTGGCCTGCACGCGGGCCTCGTCGATGTCGCCCTGACCCGAGGGCCGTTCGACGAGACAGGCCTGAGCGTGCGCGAGCTGCGGGTCGACCCGGTGGGGGCGCTGCTGCGCGCCGACGATCCGCTGGCCCGCCGCAGCGGACTGAAATTGGCCGACCTGGCAGACCGCCGCTGGTTCCGGTTCCCGGAAGGCACCGACCCTCGGTGGCAGGCGTATTGGAACGGCGGCGCACTCCGCGACGGACCGGTGGTGCGCGCCGTCCAGGAGTGCCAGCAGGCCGTTCTCTGGAACGGCACGGTCGGCATGACTCTGCAGCACCACGAACCGGCGGAGGGGCTCACGGTGGTGCCGCTCATCGACATGCCGCCGAGCCGCGTGCTGGCGGCATGGAACGAGGGCGACACGAATCCGTTGATCCGCTCGTTCGTCCAGATCGCGACCGCCGCGTACCGCGAGGTGTCGGCAGGCACTCCGTGAGGGAAGGAAGTCCGGCGTGACTGAATCCGGCTGTGCGCGCGTGCCCGACGTCCGTACGAAGTGCGGGATGGTCCGCGGACGGTGGGAAGGCGGGGTGGCGGTCTTCCGGGGAATCCCGTACGCGCGGCCGCCGGTCGGCTCGCTTCGGCTGGCGGCGCCGGTGTCCGCGCTGCCGTGGGAGGGGACGCGACCCGCCGATGCCTTCGGTGAGTCTCCCCCGCAGTCCCAGGCATTCGGGCCCATGGGAGGGCCCGAGAGCGTGGCGGGGTCCGGGGACTGGCTCACGGTGAACGTCTGGACGCCCGATCCGGGTCGGGAGCTGCTGCCCGTGCTCGTGTGGATCTACGGCGGGGTCTACCTGTTCGGCACCAGCGCCGGCCCGACCTTCGACGGTACGGCACTGGCCCGGCGCGGCACTGTGGTCGTCACCTTCAACTACCGCCTGGGAGCGGAAGGTTACGGTCACTTCGAGGGCGCGGTGCCCAACCGCGCGCTGCTCGACCAGGTGGCCGCGCTCCAGTGGGTACGGGACAACATCGCGGCCTTCGGAGGCGACCCGGACCGAGTAACGGTCTTCGGGGAGTCGGCGGGTGCGGGCGCGATCGCCGCGCTGCTCGCCATGCCCCGCGCGTCCGGGCTCTTCCACCGGGCGGTGGCGCAGAGCGTGCCGGGACCCTTCTACAGCACCGCGCTGGCGGCGGACATCGGCACCGCCGTCGCGGCCGAGCTGGCATCGCCGCCCACGTCGGCCGGGATGGCCGCGGCGACCCCCGAGGCGCTGCGGGACGCGGCCGACGCCGTACTGCACAAGATGGCTCAGCACGAGGCCCGTTGGGGGCAGGCGGCACGCGCGCACATGCCGTTCGCGCCCGTGGTCGACGGTGAGGTGCTCCCCCGCCCTCCCTGGGAAGCGCTCCGGGCGGGGCAGAGTGCCGAGGTAGATCTGATGGTCGGTCATACCCGTGACGAGACGCGGTTGTTCACCGTGCTGTCGGGCCAACTCGGCCTGGTGTCCGAGGAAGAGGCTGCGGACGCCTTGGCATGGTTCGCTCCCGGGGAGGCCGGTCGGCGTGCCTATCGCGCGGGGCAGGCAGCGGGTGACCCGACCACGCTGCGGGACCTGGTGATGTCGGACTGGGTGTTCCGGATGCCCAGCCTCCATCTGGCCCAGGCGCATGCCGAGGGCGGCGGCACCACGTACGCGTACGAACTCACCTGGGAGGCGACGGGGCTGGGAGGCGTCCTCGGCGCCTGCCACGGGCTCGATGTGCCGCTTGTCTTCGGCACGCTGCACGACGGGATCGCGACGCTGCTCCTGGGCGAGGGACCGTCGGACGAGGCCGTCGCGCTCTCGGCCGAGATGGGGGCCGCGTGGGCGGCGTTCGCCGCGACCGGTGACCCGGGCTGGGCCCCGTACCGGGTGGAGGAGCGGCTGACCCGCGTCTTCGGCGCGGAGTCGCACACGGCTCCGTATCCGGAGGAGGCGTCCCGTCTGATCTGGGCGGACCATGATTTCGCCGTGCTGGATGTGGCTCCGGCGGCGGACTGACAGGGTGCAGCACGCGAGTTGCGTGACTGCAGCCGGCCGGTAGGGCCGGTCGGCTGCAGGGGTCACGTCTGTCGGCTCTGGAACAGGGCGACCAGAGACGGGCGGGATCCGCCTAGCGGACTACGTTGGTGACTTGGCCGGCGCCGACGGTGCGGCCGCCTTCGCGGATGGTGAAGCGCAGGCCCTCCTCCATGGCGACCGGCTGGATCAGCGAGACGTTCATGGTGGCGTTGTCGCCCGGCATGACCATCTCGGTGCCCTCCTGGAGGGTGACGACTCCGGTGACGTCCGTGGTGCGGAAGTAGAACTGGGGGCGGTAGTTGTTGAAGAACGGGGTGTGCCGGCCGCCCTCGTCCTTCGACAGGATGTAGGCCGTGGCTTCGAACTCGGTGTGCGGGGTGACCGATCCGGGCTTGATGATGCACTGGCCGCGTTCGACGTCCTCGCGCTTGATGCCGCGGAGGAGCAGGCCCACGTTCTCGCCTGCCTGGCCCTCGTCGAGCAGCTTGCGGAACATCTCGATGCCGGTGACCGTGGTGGTGGTCTTCTCGGTCTTGATGCCGATGATGTCGACGGTCTCGTTGACCTTGAGGACGCCGCGCTCGATCCGGCCGGTGACGACGGTGCCGCGGCCGGTGATCGTGAAGACGTCCTCGATCGGCATGAGGAACGGCTGGTCGACGTCACGCTTCGGCTGCGGGACGTTCTCGTCCACGGCCTTCATCAGCGCGACGACGGTCTTGGTCCACTCCGGGTCGCCCTCAAGTGCCTTGAGCGCGGAGACCTTGACGACCGGCAGATCGTCGCCCGGGAACTCGTACTCGGAGAGGAGCTCACGGACCTCGAGCTCCACGAGCTCCATGATTTCTTCGTCGTCCACCATGTCGGCCTTGTTCAGGGCGACAACGATGTACGGAACGCCGGACTGGCGGGCCAGGAGCACGTGCTCCTTGGTCTGCGGCATCGGGCCGTCGGTGGCGGCGACCACGAGGATCGCGCCGTCCATCTGCGCGGCACCGGTGATCATGTTCTTGATGTAGTCCGCGTGACCGGGACAGTCCACGTGGGCGTAGTGACGGGCGGCGGTCTGGTACTCGACGTGCGCGATCGAGATCGTGATACCGCGCTGACGCTCCTCCGGCGCCTTGTCGATGTCCTCGAACGGCGTGAACGGGTTCAGGTCCGGGAACTCGTCGTGCAGCACCTTGGTGATCGCCGCGGTAAGCGTGGTCTTGCCATGGTCGACGTGCCCGATCGTGCCGATGTTCACGTGCGGCTTGGTCCGCTCGAACTTCGCCTTCGCCATGTGTCGTCTCCTCGCGCCTGGGCGGGCCGCGTGGTGGGGTACCCGCCTGGCCCTGCTCTCCGATGGGTTCAGTGCACGAGTGCGGTCCCGCTCGGCGCCGAACCACCCCACACAGCCCACGACCGACGGTAACCACACTCGCACAATTGGTGATCATAGGGCTGCCGCTGCCGGGCGTACACGGGATGGCCCGCCCGATACGAGGTCGCCCTCCCGACTGAGCGCGAAGAGGCCGACTGAAGTGCACAGGGGCCCGACAAAAAAAGTTTCGCCGGTGATGTCGAGAACCCGTGACCGGCTCCGTCCCCGCAGTGAAAGCAGCCACAATGGGCCGCACCAGCACCAAGGAGAACACCATGGCCAAGTACCTGCTCCTGAAGCACTACCGCGGCGCCCCGGCGGCGGTCAACAACGCCCCCATGGACCAGTGGACGCCGGAGGAGATCTCGGCTCACATGCAGTACATGCAGGACTTCGCGGACCGGCTGGAGAAGACGGGCGAGTACGTCGACGGTCAGGCGCTCGCCCCCGAGGGGACGTGGGTCCGCTACGACGGCGAGGGGCGCCCGCCGGTCACCGACGGCCCGTTCGCCGAGACCAAGGACCTCATCGCCGGCTGGATGGTGATCGACGTCGACAGCTACGAGCGCGCCGTCGAACTGGCCGGGGAGCTGTCGGCCGCCCCCGGAGCGGGCGGCAAGCCGATCCACGAGTGGCTGGAGCTGCGCCCGTTCTACGGTGTGTCGCCCACCATCACGGAGTAACACCAGTGGCCCTTGAACGGAGTGACATCAGTGGCCCTTGAAGTGAACGAGGCCCTGCTCCGGAGCCTCACGCCGAACGTGCTCAGCATCCTCGTCCGCCGCGGAGCCGACTTCGCGGCGGCCGAGGACGCCGTACAGGAAGCCCTCATCGAGGCGGTCCGCGGCTGGTCGACCGACCAGCCGCGGGATCCGAAGGGCTGGCTGGTCACGGTCGCCTGGCGCAAGTTCCTCGACGCGACGCGGGCGGACACCGCCCGCCGCCGCCGTGAGGACCTCGTCGACGAGGAACCGGCTCCCGGTCCCGCGCCCGAGGTGGACGACACCCTCCAGCTCTACTTCCTGTGCGCCCACCCCTCGCTGACGCCGTCGTCCGCGGTCGCGCTCACACTGCGCGCCGTGGGCGGGCTCACCACCCGCCAGATCGCCCAGGCTTACCTGGTGCCCGAGGCGACCATGGCGCAGCGCATCAGCCGGGCCAAGCGGACCGTGTCCGACGTGCGGTTCGACAAGCCCGGCGACGTCGCCACCGTGCTGCGCGTCCTCTACCTGGTCTTCAACGAGGGCTACTCCGGCGACGTCGACCTCGCTGCCGAGGCCATCCGGCTCACCCGGCAGCTCGCGGCCGCGATCGACCACCCCGAGGTGGCGGGCCTGCTCGCCCTCATGCTGCTCCACCACGCCCGGCGCGCGGCCCGGACCGCGCCCGACGGCAGCCTGGTGCCGCTCGCCGAGCAGGACCGCGGCCGCTGGGACACCGCCTCGATCGCCGAGGGCGTCGGGATCCTGCAGGCGGCCCTCGCCCGCGACCGGCTCGGCGAGTTCCAGGCGCAGGCCGCCATCGCGGCGCTCCACGCGGACGCGCCCGCCGCCGAGGAGACCGACTGGGTACAAATCGTCGAGTGGTACGACGAGTTGGTACGCCTCACCGACAGCCCGGTCGTCCGGCTCAACCGCGCCGTGGCCGTCGGGGAGGCCGACGGACCGCGCGCCGGCCTGGCGGCGCTCGCGGAGCTCGACGGCTCCTCCCCCGGCTCTGCGAACGGGGGACATCCCGTGCCCCGCCGCGCCGCGGTCGCGGCATACCTCCACGAGCGCGACGGCGACCTGACGACGGCCGCGCGGCTGTACGCCGAGGCGGCCCAGCAGGCACCCAACCTCGCCGAGCGCGACCATCTGACGCGCCAGGCGGCGCGGCTCAACGCAGGCCGGGGCCGCTGACGGTCACGCCCAGGCGGCGGGCCAACGGCCAACCAGGCCTGCCTGGCCCCTGCCTGCGCGTCGACCGGACCGGCGTACGGCTGATCGCGAGCCGCTGCGTCAGCTGTTCTGGGCCCGGTCGTACACCTTCTTCGCCGTGCCCTTGAACACCTCACCCTGCATCTCGGTCGGGGTCATGGAGTCCAGCGCGCTGTTGACCGAGACCAGGACGCCCTTGCCGGTGGTGGCGTTGAAGTCGGCCAGCCAGGGGCCGCCGCTGGAGCCGCCGGTCATGTCGCAGGAAATGGCCTGCGCACCGTCCTGCTTCTTCTTCGCCTTGCCCTTGCAGCGCAGGAGTTCCTCGCCGAGCTGGGGGCGGGTGGCGGAATAGCCGAAGGCGGAGATGGTGTCGCCGACGGGGCGGTTGAAGGCGACGGCCTGGCCGCCCACGGCGTCCGTGAGCTTCTTGCCGTTCTTCTTGTTGGCGTCGACGACGAGGGTGGCCATGTCGTCGGTGGAGTCCGTCTCCCAGGTGCGCGGGGTGGCGGCGGAGCGGACGGCGAACGCGCCGTAGGGCTGCTTGCCCTTGTGGTAGGCGGGCACGAACACCATGTCGAAGTTGGTGTTGAAGGGAGAAGAACCTCGGCGCACGCAGTGGGCGGCGGTCATCACGGCGGACTTGTTGGCGCTCTTCACGGCGGTGGCGGTGCACCAGGTGTCGGCGCCGCCGGCGTTGACGAAGAAGAGCCGCCCCACGGTCTTCGGCGTGGTGCCGCGCCACGGCTTGGCCTTGGGTCCGGTGGGGCCGAGGTCGACGGACTTGCCGACGGCCTTGATTCTGGCGGGAGTCCAGTAGGCGAGGGCGTCCTTGCGTTCCTTGGCGGTGAACTTCAGCACGGAGACCGGGTCGGCCGGGGCGGCGGAGGCCTGGCCGACCGTGGCCGGGGCGGCCAGGGCGAGAACCGTGCCGGTCACGGCGAGTCCCGTGACCCGGCCACGACGACGCCGGGTCACGGAAGGGGAGGTCTCAGGCATGGCGGAAGTCTCCTCGGGCTGATGCGAGTGGCGGACCGGGACTGTCGGTCCGCCGTGCAAGAGCGGGGAAGGCGACTGTTTGGTTGTCGCTGTCGATGATCTGTGACACAAGTCTTGATCGACATTGATCGATACGATGCCCGGGTGACGGCAATTCTCATTACGGGCATGTCGGGTACGGGGAAATCGACCGCGCTGGACGGGCTGGAGCAGCGGGGCTTTCGCGTGGTGGACACCGACGTCGGGGGGTGGATCCATGACGTCCCGCTGCCGGACGGTATCGGCACGGAACCGCTCTGGCGTGAGGACCGGATCGACGCGCTGCTCACCGAACACGAGCGTTCGGGCGAGCCGTTGTTCCTCGCGGGCACGGTGCTGAACCAGGTCGACTTCTCTCCCCGCTTCGACGAGATCGTCCTGCTCAGCGCACCCTTGGAGGTCATGCTCGAACGCATCGCCAGCCGCGACACCAACCCCTTCGGGAAGACCGCCGAGGAACGCGCCCGGATCGAGGCGGACACCGCCGAGGTAGAGCCCCTGCTCCGCTCATCGGCCACGGTGGAGATCGACACGCGCAAGCCGATCGCCGAGGTGGTGGACCAACTGGAGGCCCTGGCACGTACCCCGCGCTCCAAACGCCCTCGGACACCCGGGAACTGAGCACCGACCCATCCCCCGGCGGCGCAGGAGCGATGACTTCCGCCGGCCTCGGCGGTCTACCTCCACAACGACGCGCACACCGACGCGGCGCCGATGCCACCAAGGAGCAGACCATCATGGCCGAGGTAGAGACCCGCGAGCTGACCGTGCCCGGGGCGACCCTGCGATACGACATCCGCAGCGCCCCGACCGGCGACACACCGGACGAGAACATCCTGTTCCTGGTCGGCTCACCGATGGACGCCGTCGGGTTCACCACGCTGGCGTCGTACTTCACCGACCGGACCGTCGTCACCTACGACCCGCGCGGTACGGCCCGCAGCCAACGCCACGACGGGGCGGCCCAGTCGACGCCCGAGGAGCACGCCGACGATCTGCGGCACGTCATCGAGGCCCTCGACGCCGGGGCGGTGGACGTGTTCGCGAGCAGTGGTGGCGCTGTCAACGCACTCGCCCTGGTGGAACGGCACGGCGATCTCGTACGTACGCTCGTCGCTCACGAACCACCGGCGGCGCAGGTCCTCCCGGACCGGGAAGCCGCGCTCGCTGTGATCGCGGACATCCACGCCACCTATCTGCGCGACGGGATGGGCCCGGCGATGGCGAAGTTCATCGCGGTGTCCGGCCGGAAGGGCCTCTTCCCCGCGGACTGGGCGGACGAGCCCGCGCCCGACCCCGCCGCCTTCGGACTGCCGACCCAGGACGACGGCTCACGCGACGACCCGCTCCTCGGCCAGAACCTGCTGACCTGCACCGGCCACCAGCCCGACTTCACCGCGCTGCAGAGCGCGCCCACGCGCATCGTCATCGCGGTCGGCCAGGAGTCCGAGGGCGAGTTGGCCGCCCGTGCCGCGACGCGGATCGCCGAGCGGCTCGGCCTCGCACCGGCGGTGTTCCCCAGCCACCACGGCGGATTCCTCGGCGGCGAGTACGGCCAGCACGGAGCCCCCGAGGCCTTCGCCAAGGCTCTGCGTCACACGCTGGAAGACAGCAACTGACCGCCGCGCGCTCGGCCAGGAGCGCGCCGGGCCTGCCTGGCGCGCTCCTGGCCCCGGCCGGCCCTAGTCCGCCTCTGACGGCCAGTTCTGCCGCCAGAGCCCGCGTCCCACGATGTGCTGCAACTCCCGTACGAATTCGCGGCGCGCCTGCTCCGACATGTGGCCGCGCACCACGAGCCAGGTGAACCGTCCCTGGCTCTCCACCGGGACCACGGCCCTGCCGCCCGGCAGCCAGTCGACGAACTCCATGTCGAACTCCGCACGCGGCTCACTCAACTCGCCCAACTCGTCGAACTCGTCGCATCGCTGCGCGTCGTCTGCCATCCCAGCCCCTCACGGCCACATTCGTCACCGCCACACGGCACAGACCGTGAGCGGTGGGATCCGGCTGCGCCCCCCAGGCGGCGGATCACCGACTGTGCCACACCGCCCACTTCGGCGGCCAGAGCGAATCGCTGCGTACGCGCGCCCCGCACTACCCCGTCGCACCCTCACTCCGCGCACGCCTGCGGGCGAACGTCTCCGCGATGTCCGCCAGTTGCCGGCGCTCGGCGTCCGACATCTCCTCGATGTGCGCGGCGAGCACCCGCGTCGTACGGTCCTCGCTCCATACGTACGACGTCATGCCGAGGAACTGCGCCGCCGCGGCCTCCTGGAGCACGCGCAGCGGAAGCCCGAGACCCGCCGCCAACGCGCGCAGCAATGCAGGGGGCGGGGCGTCGACCCCCCGTCCCTTCTCCACCTTGGAGATCCATCCGAACCGGGCCTGCTCACCGGTCTCCGGGTCCACGGACCGCGCCTCCAACTCCCGGAGGCTGATGCCCAGTTCGGCCCGGCGCTCGCGCACGAGGTCGTTGAAGTCCGTCCGCTCATGCTCGCCCATGAGGCTCATCCTGCCTGCTTGTCGGCCTGCCCATGCCTACGCCACAAACCGCGGATACGCCATCCCTCACAAACCATGAGGCGAATCCACCAAAGCCCCCGTGCGTTTCCATAGACATCCTGTATACGGGACGAGCACAGCCGAGGAGCAGCCAACGCCGACGAAAGAGACGCCGATGCCGTGGGCACACATCGACGAACGGTTCCCGTGGAACTGGAGGGTGCGGTTCCTTTCCGACGGGGCGTTCCGCCTCTACGTCTCCGCGATCTGCTGGTCCGCGGGGAACCCCACCGACCGCGTCATCACCTCAAAGGAACTCAGACTCGTGGTCGACGCACGGGCACCACGACAACAGGCCGAGGAACTCGTCGCGGCCGAACTCTTCGAGGAACTCCCCGGCGTCGGCTGGCGCATCCACGACTACCACGACTAGGGCAGGGAGATCACGTAGCTCGCTTGGCGGTCGGCCGCCGAAGTTCGACCCGATGGACCACCGCGAGCGGCACGCGGCCGAGTGCGGAATTGACCGCCTCAAAAGACACCGGTCCCTAGCCGGGGGGTGACTCGTCGGCGAGCTGGTTGCTGCGGTCGATCTCCGGCATGTGTGTCTCGGCCCAGACCCGCAGGGCGGAGAGCGGTCTTTCGAGGGACAGGCCGAGCTCGGTGAGCCGGTAGTGGACGGCGGGCGGCACGGTGGGTTCCACTCGGCGCGCGACCAAACCGTCACGGACCAGGCTCTGCAGGGTGACGGACAGCATCTTCTGTGAGATGCCAGGGATACGGCGCCGCAGTTCCGCGAAGCGGAGCTCGTCCGGAGCCTCCTCGGCCAGCACCTTGACCACCATCGACGTCCACTTGGTGCCGATACGGTCGAGCAACTTGCGGGCCGGGCAGCGCGGATCCATCACATCACCCCGCTCACCGGGCCGCCTGCCGGGTTCGCCGGGCCTCGATGTGGTCACTCGGGGCTCACCACCTGAAGGGAAAGTGCCGTCTTGGACGGACCAGGATAGTTCCATAGCGTGAGCTGGTCACTATTCCTCACCACATACCTGGAGCCCCTCCATGCCCGAACTGCGGCGCGTCCCCGTCAACGGTGTCGAACTGAACGTCGCTCTCGTCGGATCGGGCCCGGCCGTACTGCTGCTGCACGGTTTCCCGCACACCTGGGAGCTGTGGACGGACGTCATGGCCGACCTGTCCGGCCGCTACCGCGTCATCGCGCCGGACCTGCGCGGGTTCGGCGCGAGCAGCCGGGCCGCCTCCGGGTACGACGCGGGCACCCTGGCCGAGGACGCCGCGGCGCTTCTCACCACGCTCGGCGTGTCCTCGGCCGCGGTGGTGGGCATCGACGCGGGTACCGCGCCGGCCTTCCTCCTCGCCCTGCGCCGCCCCGGTCTCGTCCGGCGCCTGGTCGTCATGGAGTCCCTTCTGGGCACGCTGCCCGGCGCCGAGGACTTCCTCGCCGACGGGCCGCCGTGGTGGTTCGGCTTCCATTCCGCCGAGCCCGGCCTTGCCGAGACCGTATTGGAGGGCCACGAGGCCGCGTACGTCGACTGGTTTCTGCGCGCCGGCACGCTCGGCGACGGGGTGCGCCCCGCCCTCCGGGACGCCTTCGTCCGCGCATACACCGGCCGCCAGGCGTTGAGCCGCGCGTTCTCGTACTACCGGGCGCTGCCCGAAAGCGCGGTACAGATCGAGCAGGCGGTCGCCACCGCCCGCCTGACGGTGCCGACGATGGCGTTGGGCTCCCAGCCCGTCGGTGCTGCGCTGGAACGCCAGCTCCGCCCGGTCACCGACGATCTCACCGGACACGTCATCGAGGACTGCGGCCACATCATTCCGCTGCACCGCCCGCGCGCCCTGCTCACGCTGCTGCATCCCTTCCTGGCCGGTGAGGACGCGAAAGCAGCCTGACCGGGGGCGGGGCTTGGTGCCGCCAGGCAGAAGACGGCGCCGGGATCTCCGCCCTCGGGGAAAGCCTTCGGGCCGGATCGGCCTGTTGAAACAGGCCCGTTGCGTCGCGACGCGTTACGAGAAGCTTGCCGTCCGCCACGAGGCCACCGTCCAACTCACCCTCATGCGGCAGGCGTTGTGACCGCCGGTCATGGACGATCACGATCAAGCCACGGGCCCTCCGGCACCAGGGCGTCGAGCACGGCCAGCAACTGCGGCGGCTCAACCGGGTCTGGCAGCGAGCCCAGATCCGACCACGCCATCCACGCGTGTGTGCCCAGGTTGGCCTGCTCGTCGGGGAGCAGGCCGGTCCGCACGAGCGAGGGTTGCTCGTCGGCGAACTGCGCCACGAAGAAATGCTCCGTCCCGGTGTACTGCTTGCCGTTCCACCGCACGTCACGGTCGACTGGCACGGAGCGATCAAGTACCGCGGCCGGGTCTAGTCCGGTTTCTTCGGCCAGTTCACGTCGTGCCGCCGCCAGCGGCGTCTCGCCCGGCTCAATGCCGCCACCGGGCGGCTCCCAGAGCCATGTCCCGTCGAACGGATCACGCCAGTGGAGGAGAAGCAGGCGATGGGCGGCGTCCAGACAGACGACCCGGGCTGCGGGCCTGTGCGTTGTGTCCACCACCCTGACGCTATGTGGCGCTCGAAACATTGATCAAGACCTGAGCCGCGTAGATGGACGACTGTTCCCCTACTCGCCTGCACCGGCCTGCACCTGCGTGCTGGCCCTTCTGGCTGGGGCGAGAAGGGCCAGCAGCTTCCTGAAACGGCGCCGGGTAGGTGGCGTTGCGTCGTGGGCAGTCGGGTCGTCGCCTATCGGCTCAGCGGGCGTGCCGGGCGGCGGACAGCTCGCAGCGGCCGTTCACACATGATCGCCGCAGTCGGCCGTTGGAGATGGTCTGCAGCAGCCCGATCGTCCAGCACAGGGGGCACCCGCGCAGTGCGAGCAGCCCCAGGGTGCCAGCAGGAGGCTGGCCGGCCCGACTACCGGGATGAGCAGGACCGAAGCGGCCAGGGCACCGAATCCCAGGGTGCCACGCACCAAGTGCCGGGGCAGCGAGGTGCTGGCGAAGCTCTGCTTGTCAGTCATGGCCGACTCCCGGAAGAGGATCAGGTGTCGCCTGCAAGGCCTGGCGAACCGTCGCACGGGCGCGATGCAGCCTCGATTTCATCGCGGCGGTGCTGAGGCCGAGCGCGTCGGCGACCATCCGTCCGCTGTAGCCCTGGATGTCCCGCAGGATCAGCACGCGTCGTTGGTCGGCGGGCAACTCGGCGATCGCCTTCGCCACCCGGCTTGCTTCCAGACGTTGCAGCACCTCGTCCTCGAACGACGGCACGACGGTGTCCGGGACCGGCCCTTGGCTGCGCAGCGTAAGCCGCGCCCGCCGCAGGCACTCGTTGCGCACGATGCGGAACATCCACGACGCCAGCGCGCCCGAGGCCCGCAGCATTCCGATCTTGCGATACAGGATGATCAGTGCTTCCTGCGCGGCGTCCTCGGCGTCCTGGGGAGTGGCGCACAACGAATACGCGAACCGCTGTACGTGCGGGTGCGAGCCGCTCACCAGAGCGGCTGTGGCTTCGACGTCGCCCTTCTGCGCCGCGGCGATCAACTGTTCGCCGGGCCATGTGAAGTCAGCCACGCGAGCGCCCCCGCTGACGGCGCACGATGAAAGCACACGTACAGATGAGCACAGCCCCCGCGATGACGGCACCAATGATCACGACAAACCTCCGGTTCCTGTGCCGACGCTGCTGTCCGCACAGGTTAGAGAGGCACGAGCACCGCGAAAGGATTCACCCCACTCGGTTGGGCGGCGCGCGCTCACCGCGGGCGGATGCCGTCGGGCTGGAGCTTCTCGTGCACCGTCTTCGGCGCGTTGCAGGTGGTGTGCGCCGTCGAGCCCAAGGGAGCGCTTCCAGGGTGAGGCCCGTTCGAGCCCCCGGATGCGCCTGCTGTACGACGCGAACGGACTGCGCCTGCGTGTCGGCTCAGCGGCGGACGAGCTCCCAGAGCGCGAGGCTCGCGAACAGACAGCCGAACGCGAGGCTCGGCACGATCCTCCACAAGCCTCTCCGGGCGATGTCGATCCGCGCGGTCCCCGGGGTGCCGGGAAGGTAGATCACCGGGGCCGGACTCCCCACACGCGGCCCCGAGCGCCCCGTTCGCTGGTCCTGCAACTCGTGCATGCAGCCCTGGTCGTCGACGTACTCGACCACCGCGTGTGGGGTAGCCGCTGGCGCGGAAGTCCTCCTGAAGGCCCGACTCCAGTTGGAACACTGGACGCTGATCTTCAAAGATCCCGGTCAGGCGACACGCAAAGCCCTGGAAAGCGGCACATTCATCAGCTGCGCACTGGCCTGCGATGATGACGGCGTGCCAGAGCCAGGGACCACTGCCGTCGTTATTGTCTTGCCCGCTGCCGCCCCGCTCCTCGATGCGGCGTCGCGCATCGACCCGGCTCTGGTTCGTCGTGGGGTGCCGGCGCACGTCTCGCTCCTCTACCCGTTCGTGCCGGAATCGGCGCTGACAGATCAGGACGAGAAGGGCGTGCGTTCCCTGGCTGCGAGTTTTCCGGCAGCTGATCTGCTCTTGGAGGAGGTCGTGACGGCATCCGGCTTCGTCGCCGTCGCCGTTCCGGGACTCCAAACGATCGTCGATACGTTCCGCACCCAGTGGCCCGGGTTGCGCCCGTACAAGGGCCGCTTCGGGGCGCAGCCCGCCGCCCATGTCACGGTCGCTATGGGTGCGGACAACCCGACAGCTGCCGCCCATGTCCGCGCTGCGATCGACAGCCTGCTGCCGCTGCACACCCGAGCGACGGCGGTCCAGCTGGTGGTGCTGACGGAGGAAGGCTGGGAGCCGCGGTTCACCGTGCCGCTCGGCGTCCCGGACGGGCCGTAAACACCGCCCGCCAGTCCCTCGCCCCTGGCCGCGAACACAGCCCGAGGCCGGCACCCCATCCTCGGCCGCGCCCTGGGCCCCCGCGACCTCCTGGAGTTCCTGCGGCGGGCAGGACTGGACCCGGAAAACGTCCCTGGACGACCCGCTGCTCATCGAGTGGCGCGGCGGCGGGCCAGCCGTCTGGAGCCCCGATCGCTCCGCGGAGTGAACACAGCAGTGCGGGCCGCCACCCGGCGGGGGTGGCCCGCACTGCTGCGCTCCTGCTGTTAGCGGGGCATCACAGGCCCGTTCGCCTTCTCCGGCCACTGCGCCCCGGCGTCGGCCGTCTTGGGCTGGGGGTGATCCCCGATCAGCGGCGGCCGGTGGCCAGGATGACGAGGAACTGGCCGCCGCCCGCCTCGATGTCGGCGGTCACCGGCAACCCCGGTAGCAGTCGGGAGAACCGGTCCACCAACCAATCCGCCGCCTCCTGGGCGTCCTTCCTGGTCGGACAACGGCCCACCATCTCGCGGCCCCCCTTGCGCTCCAGCCTGTCGCCAACGGCGATCAGCGGCGCGGGTTCGACCACGTACAGGCGCTCCGGCCAGGCGATGACCACCTTGACCGCACCCTTGCGGCTATTGCACCCGCGGTGCGCGAGCCGCTCGGCGACCTTGGCCTTCCGGTCGGCGGTCCGGCTGTCGACACTGGGCCCCCGCGGGTCGTTGACCGACTCGTCGGGGTCGACCGGTTCGTCACACACCCAGCACCGCCAGCCATCGCGCTCGGCCACATCATCAAGAAGACTCATCCAAGCAAACTAGCCTGCCCGGCCGCCACCCGCGCACCAGGGCCCCGGCCGGCCAACAGCGCTGCGACACCAGGCTGGCCCTATGGACGACAAGCGTGCTTCAGGCGCAGCGCCTGTTCGGCGCGCCCTCGTCCGTGACGTGGACGGTGGTGATCCCCAGCGCGGCGGTCAATGCGACGCGCTCCAAAGCGAGCCGGATTGCGGTGGGCCTCGCCGGCACCGTCGCCCTGCTCGGCCGCGTAGTCCGACCCAGCCGAGCCGCGTGCGCAATCTGCGCACCCTCCCGGCCAAGCGCCCTCAGTTGCCGTGCGTAGCCACCGTGACAAGCCGGAAACCGGGCTCGACCAGGGGCGATGCCTCTACCGAAGCGCCCCTCGCTGGGGAGAATCTGGGGAGAACGAAGCCCCATTGGGGAGCGGCTGGGGAGGATCGGCCGCATCAACAGGCAGCACGGTGAAAGGGTCAGAAAGGCGGATCGCGCAGGCCAGAACACCTCCCTGACGGATTTCCGCAGATCAATGAAGTGAGGGCGACGACTTCAAGTCGATCTCGTCGTCGGGGACGTGGATCAGCGAGTACCAGGCGACCAAGCCGCCCATCGAACCATCGCCGAGGTGGAGGTCCGTCATGGAGCCGAGTTCGAACCGGAGAGCGGGGTGGTCACGCCGGCCACCTCGACCATGCCGGGCGACAGGTCGATGCCGAACGCGTCCACGCCCAGTTGGCGCAGGTGGGCCGTGATGCGCCCTGATCCGCAGCCCACGTCTGCGACCGGGCCGCCGCCGTTGGTGTGCACCAGGTCGGCGAACAGCCTGAGAAACGCGCTCTCCTCGGGGGCTTCGTCCAGGAGGTTGCGCAACTGTTCCGCGTAGCTCGCGGCGACGGTGTCGCAGGAACGCCGCGTGTCCTGCAGCCAGTCGTCGGTGTTCGATCCGATTGCCACGACCGCAGGCTACCCAACAGCCCACATGGGTCGACCTCCCAGGCCGGGGGCGGCCTCGTTTCAGCGCGTGGGCTTCGGCTCGGCCCACAGGCCGCGGCAGGCAAGGCGGAGGTGGCCGTCCGGGGTGCGGTGCAGGTCCAGGCCATGGGCGTCGTTGCCTCTGTCCGGGAGTGACTCCAGTGCGGTGGTGTCTGCTCCGGCGCGTACGGCGACGTGGTGCCGCGGTGGACCGTGGTGGACATCTCGGGCTCCTGCTGCGGAGTGAAGGTGCCAGGTCGCGAGAGGCGGGGCCAGTTCAACGCCTCTCGCGGCCTCGTCTACAGCAATGGCCGGGGTCCGGGACCAGACGGGAAACCTAGGCCGGACCGCCACCGATGCCTAGGCGCGTACACAGCCATTCGGAGGCGAACTGCGCCAACACGGGCTGTTCTACGCCTAATTGACGAACCGGCACGTCAAGGTATCCGGTTGGTTCTCGTCCTCATGAAGGAATGCCGTACCGTCCGGACGGCCATGCCGCGGAGGCAGCATGGCCACGCTGCCCCGCCGACCTGATCCGTCGGACAGGCCTTACTGATCGTTTCAGATCGAGGTGAGCCGCGGGCCTGATGCTCGACGACCTTGGTCGGCAGGCTGTCCGAGTGCGAGCTGATCTCGTTCCGGACGACCTGTGGGAGCGCGTGGCCCCGCTGCTGTGCCTGTTCCGGGGGCAGCGGAACTTCCCAGCCCCGGCGAGGCGTCTCTCCGCGTATGGAGACTGAGCAGACGCCCCGGCGCGAAGCCGTCACCGGCGCCGCGGGGTGCCTGACGGCGGCAGTCGGCGCGCTCGCGGGCTTCGCGGTCTGGCTGCCGTACGGCCGAAGGGGCCTCTTCGGCGGTTTCGAGGGTGAGACCAACCCGGACTTGCTCTGGCTGGGCCTGCCGGTCCTGATGCTCGGCGGGACCGCCGCCGCCATGGCCATTTTCCTCGCGGTACGGGGCCGGTGGCGTACCGCCCTCGGGCTGGCGGCGACCGTCGCGGGGCTCGCCGCCTTTGGGTACGGCTTCGATGTCCTGGCCGGTCCGCAGGCGACACGGCACTGCGCGCCGTCCTGCTGATCTCGTTCCGGACGACCTGTGGGAGCGCGTGGCCCCCGCTGCTGCCACCTGCTCCCGAACGGCTCCGGGCTGGGCAAGATCCGCCGGGTGGCCGAACGCGCCTTCGCCTGGCTGCACTACTCAAGACGTCTCCGCACCCGCTACTGCAGAGGGCTGAGCCGCTATCTGTGACAGTCTCTTCGGTGATCGAACAGATGGCGCGAGGGTTTCCGCAGGGGCTGACGTCCCCGCACCACGGCAGACTGCCCGAACCTCGCCAACTTCACAGGTCGGGACACTAGGTAGCCCGGTTTCTGACTGGTCACGGACGTAGCGATGAGTTTTCCCGGACCGGAGAGTCTCACCACCGTTGTCGACATCGCAGGAGGATCACGTGGCCCAGCTGCTGAGAGTTCAGAACTTCAACGTCTCCAGTGACGGAATCGCCGCCGGCGAGGACCAGAGCCTGGAGAACCCGTTCGGCCTCGCCGTGGACCCCGCGAGGCTGTTCGCCTGGGCCGGTGCCACGGCGAGCTGGCCTATGCGCACCGACCCCGGGGGCAGTCGGGGCCTCGACGACTACTTCACGCGGGATTACGACCGCCACATCGGTGCCGAGATCATGGGCCGCAACAAGTTCGGGCCCCAGCGCGGGCCCTGGAACGACCATGAGTGGCGCGGCTGGTGGGGGGACGAGCCCCCGTTCCGGACCCCGGTGTTCGTCATGACCCACCACAAGCGTCCGTCGTTCACGCTCTCCGACACCACGTTCCACTTCGTCGACGGCGACCCGGCCACGGTCCTCGAACAGACGCGGGAGGCGGCGCGGGGCAAGGACGTCCGACTCGGCGGCGGGGTCACCACCATCCGGCAGTTCCTCGACGCCGGCCTCGTCGACACCATGCATGTGGCGGTCTCGCCGGTGAAACTCGGGTCCGGGCTACGGCTCTGGGAGTCACCCGATGAGCTGCTCGACCGGTTCCACCTGGAGGTCGTGCCGAGCCCGAGCGGTGTGACGCACCACCTGTTCTGGCGAAAGTGACCGGTCCTCAGGGCGGCTCCGGCCGGCTATTGCCTCCCGGTGCTGCCCCGAGGCGGCACGGTCGGTAGCCGGTGTCGGGCCCGCCCGGGGCGGGTATGCCCCGCCCCGGCAACACCCAGCAGCGGGCGGGGCGGCAAGGGGGGCGCGATGAGACGCGGGAGCGTGGACAAAGGCTGTCTGGGCATCGGGCTGGTCTTCCTGCCCTTTGCCCTCGGGCTCGGGTATGTGCTGGTGATGGCGGCCTGGCGGCTCGCACGCTTCTTATGGACCACAGGCGGGCCACGGCTCGCCGAAGGGGACCCGGCAGCGTGGACCGTCCTCGGCATGGTCCTCTTCCTCAGCGCGGTGATCGCCCTCATCCACTGGCACGCCGGCCGCGACGGCGGACCCAACCCCGTTCCCGGCCGCGCCGTCCACCAAGGGGAAGACTGGTACTGGGAACCCGAACCGATCAAGTACCCACCCCATCGGAAACCGGCACCCGACCCCCAACCTCCACATAACCCGACCCCACCCACCCGACCCCACCCACAGAACACCGCCCCCGGCGACACACCCACCTGAGATCACGACGCACCAGCTCACGGAAGCGCACATGTCCACGCGCACGCACACGCGACCAACCCCTCACAGGCGCTCCCCGGGCGTTGGCGATCGCGACGGTCACGGGCTCGCGTGGAGGTGGTTGCGTTCGCCGTTATGGTCGAGGATGCACAGGACCTCGGCGGGCCCGCGGTCGGCGCGCAGGGTGTGGGGGGTCATGGTGGAGAATGAGGCGGCCTGTCCGGCCTCGACGCGAATGACGCGTTCGCCGAGGTAGAGGACGACCGTGCCGGACAGTACGGTGAACCAGTCCCGGCCCGGGTGGACTCCGAGGTCGTCCGGCGCGACGGCGCCCGCCGGGTCGGTGATGCGCATCTTGGCGACGGTCAGGCCCTGGGGGCCGTTGTCGCCGCTGAGGAGCCAGGTGGTCAGTCCCCGGTCCTCGTCGCGGTCGGGACGGATGACGACATCGGAGTCGTCGGGGGACTCGACGAGCTGGTCGACGGACTTGCCCAGGGCACTCGCGATGGCGGTGAGCTGGTCAAGGCTGATGCGGCGGTGCCCGGTCTCGATCCGGCTGAGCTGGGACGGGCTGATGTCGGAGCGTTCGGCGAGGTTGTCCAGCGACCAGCCGCGTGCTTTGCGCAGGGACCGGATCCGCATCCTGACGAGGGCGTCGAGAGTCGATTCTTGCTTCACCGGCAAGAGCGTATGACCTGCCGGCAGTGATCGTCATACCGTCGGCGCATGAGTACACACCACGCCACTCACGGTCACATCGGGCACGAGCGTGCGGGTGGCTTCGACGTCGCGATGGCGGAGCTGCTGGAGCTGGACGCCGAGGTCCTCAAGCCGTACCTCACGGAGCTGACCGACTGGATCGCGAATCTCGCCGACTCCGTCCCGGCGCGGATCATGGACGTGGGCAGTGGTCCCGGCACCGGCAGTCTCGCGCTCGCCGACCGGTTCCCCGCCGCGTCGGTGACGGCGGCGGACATCTCGCCCCAGATGCTGCACCGGCTGCAGAAGCAGGCAGCCACGCACGGCGTCGCAGGACGTATCCGCACGCTGGAGGCGAACCTGGACGAGCCATGGCCCCTGTCCGGCGAAGGGGAGCCGTACGACCTGATGTGGGCCGCTGCCTTCCTGCACCACCTGAGCGATCCCGCCCGGACGCTGGCTCAGGCGTACGGGCAGCTGCGGCCGGGCGGTCTGCTCGCGGTCAGCGAGATGGACTTCTTCCCGCGCTTCCTGCCCGAGGACGCCGGCGTTGGCCGCCCTGGGCTGGAGGCACGGCTGCACACCGTGACGAACACCGAACCGCCGCGCGAATGGGACCGGACGCTCATGGACGCCGGCTTCACCGTGGATGCGCGCCGCCCCTTTGAGATCCGCCTCACCGCCTCCCATGCCGGTCCGGCGTTGGGCCGCTACGCGCAGGTCTGTCTGACCAAGCTGCGCTCCCACGCCGACGACGCGATGGAAGCGGATGACCTGGCCGCCCTCGACGCCCTCTTGGACGAGACCCACCCGCTCGGCATCGTGCGCCGCGGTGACCTGAGCGTCCGCACGACACGCACCACCTGGATCGCCCGCCGCCCCTAGGCCGACCGGCCTTCGCCGTGCGCCCGTCCTCTTCTCCTTGTCGCCGTCGTCGTCACCGCCGGCGGGGCGCGGCTGGTGGCTCACACCCGGGACAAGGCCGGCACGGGGCTGGTCCTGCCGGGAGCCGCGATGATCCCGGCCGGGCTGTTCGCCCTGATCTACGTGCTGTGGCAGCGCGACGCTCCGGACACGGCCAGCGCGGTTCGCGCCAGCCCGCGCAGCCAGGTGTGGGCGTGGTCGGTGTCGTAGCGCTGATGCCACGACAGGTATATCGGTGCCGACGGCAGTTCGAGCGGGAGGGGGAGAACGACCAGGCCGAGGTCGGCGACCGCTGACCGCGTGGTGGCTTCGGGGACGCTGATCAGGAGATCGGAGCCGCGCGCGAACTCCAGCGCGGCCGCTTCCGTGGGCGCGGTCGCCACCACGCGGCGGGTGAGGCCGAGTTGCGCGAGGGCGTCGTCAAGGGCATTGCTGAGGTTTCCACGTCTCGAGACGGTGACGTGCTCAGCGGCGGCGTACCGCTCTGCGGTGACGGTCCTGACGCGGGTGAGGGGGTGCCCCTGCCTCACGACGACGACGAGGCGGGTCTCGCCCACGTTCTCGGCACGGACGTCCGGTGCGTTCGGGCGGTTGGCGTTCGCCTCCAGGTCGACCTCGCCGCGCCGCAACTCGGGGGTGTCGATGCTCGATTCCGCGACGAAGCGCAATCGCACGCCCGGCGCCTGTCCGCGCACGGCCGCGAGCAGAGCGGGGCCGCTCAAGGCGACCAGGGAATCGTGCCAGCGGAGTGTGAAAGTGCGCTCCAGCGTTGCCAGGTCGAGTTCACGGCTCGGTGCCAGCACCCCCTGGACCTGGTGCAGCAGCTCGTGCACCTGTTCGCGGACGGCGATCGCATACGGCGTCGGGGTCATCGTGCGGCCGGTGCGCACCAGGATCTGATCCCCGGTCGTGCGCCGGATTCGGCCCAGACTCCGGCTCATCGCGGGGGCGGTGACGTGCAGGCGCGCGGCCGCCCCGGCCACACTTCCCTCCTCCAGCAGCGCGTCGAGCGCGGCTAGCAGGTTCAAATCCAATTGCATGTGAGTAATCCTAGCCGTGCTTGACATGCATTTGAAGTTAATGACGGGGCTGCCTACCGTTGAGGCGAAAGCGCGAGAACCAACGCGCAGTTCGGCCCTCGACCGGCCTCATCACCCCTCCTCATACGGGAGTTCCACCATGTCCGAAACGCTTCAGACCACTGACGTCGCCGCCTCCGACGCCGACCTGCTCGGCCAGACCGCGATCGCCGTGCGCGCGGCCGGTTCGGCGCTGCGCGAGCGCTTCGGCGAGGTGGTCCGCTACCAGACCCGCGAAGAGCTGATGCGTGCGCTCGCCGCCAACGACGACACGGCCCTCGACGTCCTGCGCCCCCGCCTCACCCGCCTGCGCCCGGACGCCGGCTGGGTGGAGGACGAACTGGACGGCGGGGCGCTGCCGCCCGGTGAATGGTGGGTCGTGGATCCGGCCGAAGGCAACGTCAACCACCTGCACGCCCTGCCGGAGTGGGCGGTGACCGCCACCCTTGTGCGTGAGAACCAGCCGGTGCTCACCGCGGTCCACCTGCCGTTGACCGGCGAGACCTACACCGCGCTCACCGGCGCGGGCGCCCACCTCGACGGCCGGCCGCTGCACGTCTCCCAGACCGCGGACCTCGGCCTGAGCATCGTGGCCACCAGCCAGGCCCGGCCGGACGAGGACGAGCAGGTCGTGCGGCGCGTCGGCTCCTCGATCACCGCGATGCTCTTCGACGCACTCGTCGTCCGCACCGCCGTGCCCGCGACCCTGCACCTGCTGAACGTGGCCGCCGGCCGGATCGATGCCTTCTGGCAATTCGCCGGCGCCCGCGCGGACCTGCTGCCCGGGGCGCTGCTCGTCACCGAGGCCGGCGGACAGATCTCCGACGCCGAGGGCCGCCCCTGGACCCCGATGAGCGAGAGCTTCCTGGCCGCCGCGCCCGGCGTGCACGCCGTGGCCGCCGCCACGCTCTCGCGCTGACCGCGCACCACAACCTGCACGTACGGAAGGACCAGATCACCATGACCACCATCGCAGTTCTCGGAAACGGCCGCGTCGGCGGCAACCTGGCCACCGCCCTCACCCGGGCAGGGCATGAGGTGACCGTGGCGGACCGCGCGCCGGGCGCCGCCGCCGACGCTGCCCGGACAGCCCAGATCGTCATCAACGCCACCCCGGGCGCCGGCTCGCTGGACCGGCTCGTCGCCCTGCGCGAGGAACTGCGCGACAAGATCCTCGTCGACGTCTCCAACGCCACCGTCGACGGACCGGACGGACTGCCCGCCGACCTGGTCCACCCCGGCTCAAGCCTCGCCGAGCAACTCCAGGAAGCGCTCCCCGAAACGCACGTCGTCAAGACGCTCAACACCATGCTCTTCCCGGTGATGACCGCACCGGCCATGCTCACCCAGACGCCAACCGCGTTCCTCTCCGGCGAGGACCCGCACGCCAAGCAGACCGTCCGTGAACTGCTCATCAACCTCGGCTGGCGCAAGGAGTGGATCACTGATCTCGGCGGGATCCAGACCGCCCGCGCCACGGAGGCCGCAATACTGTTCGTACCGCACGTGATTCGGTCCAGCGGATTCGCGCCCTTCGCGATCTCGATCGCCCGCTGATCCGCACACTGCAACACCCTCGGCAGGCCGGCGGCGAGGCCCGAGCGGTCACTGAGGGACGTAGCGTCGGCACGCAACGTGGCCGCACCGGTGGTCATTTCGGCTGAGCAGACCACCGCGAGTTGGTAGCCGATGCCGCGTTTCTCCAGAGCCGTGCGCAGCGCAGAGTCCGGCGGATCATGTGGCCGTGATGGCACCAAGTTAGTTCTCGCGGGCCGGACTGCGCCCGGTTGCGAGACGTTTCCGCCCCTCGGGCACGGGCAGGACCGCCAGTGCGGTGTTTGCGATGTTCCGCAGCGTCTCCGGGTCCAGGCCGGCCTTGCCCACCGCCTCGATACCTCGGACCACCGTCAGCAGCAGTGCCGCCAACCGCTCCGGATCCGCAGCGCCATCGATGTCGCCGTGGCGCTGGGCGGCGGTGATCTCCGTCCGCAGCAGGGTCAGCAGTGCCGTCATGGTCTCGGCCGACCGTCCGGCGACCGTCGGATCCTGCTGGGCCAGTTCCGCCGCGCCCTTGGCCAACAGGCACCCGCGGCGCGTGGTGTCGGAGGCGGTGTTCTCCGCCATGAGGTGCACGTATCCCGACAGCCGGGCCAAGGCCTCTGCGTCCGGGCCACCTGCCAGCCGCGCTTCGGCCACCTCAACGACTGCGGTGCACCAGTCGCCGAACACACGGTGGAACAGCTTGCCCTTGTCGCCGAACGCGCCGTACAGGCTGCCCTTGCCCAGGCCGGTCACCTGGGCGATGTCGTCCATCCGGGTTCCTGCAAAGCCCGTCGCCCAGAACTGTTCCCGGGCCCGCTCCAGGACTTGGCGTTCGTCGAATGCGCGTGGTCTCGGCATGGCCTCAGCCTATCCATTCTTGACTCGATCGTCCATTACTGCCTACGTTGTGGACGATCCATTCCACAACCGAAGGGGTTCGACATGCCAGGCGTGTTGCAGGAGAAGGTGGCCGTGATCACCGGGGGGACCAGCGGGATCGGGCTGGCCATCGCCCACCGCTTCGTCCGGGAGGGCGCACGGGTCTTCGTGACCGGCCGGGACATCGACCGACTCGAAGCGGCAGTCAAGGAGATGGGCCCTGCGGCCACCGGCGTACGATCCGACGTCTCGGTCCTGGCCGACCTGGACGCGCTCTACGCGCGAGTCCGCGAGGAGGCCGGACGCATCGACGTGCTGGTGGCCAACGCGGGAATCGTCGCGGACGCCGCGCTCGGCGCCCACACCGAGGCGAACGTCGACCTGACGCTCGCCGTCAACGTCAAGGGCCCACTGTTCACCGTCCAGAAGGCGCTTCCGCTGCTGGCGGAGAACGCCTCCATCCTGGTCGTCGGCTCGAGCAACAGCGTGCGACCCAATGAGCAACTCGAGGTCTACAGCGCCTCGAAGGCAGCGGTGAGCAACCTCGTGCACAACTGGGCCCGGCAGTCGCGGGAGCGCCGATTCCGGGTCAACGTGCTCAGCCCGGGACCCACGCGGACCCCTGGCCTGCTGGGCGTCGCGGGGCCCGACGCCGATCGGTTCGCCGAGGCCACCGTGCCACTGGGGCGGCTGGCCGACGCCGAGGAAATCGCCGAGGCCGCCCTCTTCCTGGCTTCGGACGCTTCGTCGTTCGTCACCGGTGCCGAACTCTTCGCCGACGGCGGCTACACCCGGGCCTGAACCACGGCCGGTGGTGCGCATCCGGTTCCCTCGAAGCAATGGGGCGCACTCCCAGCTGCGCGTGTGCGTCGTACGAGGCCCAGTGCGCCAGGCCGAGTCCGCTGTCGTCCGCCAACCCGGCGGGCGACAGCCTCCGCCCTCACCGGCAAGGTGGATCTTGCAGGTCAGGCCGCCCCGTGAGCGTCCCAGGCCCTCATCGGGACGGTGCTGCAGGGGCGTGTGTCTCTTCCCGGAAGCCGCGGGGGTTTCTTACGTGCTCCCGCGGGGGTTGGTCTGCGCCAGGGCTTCTCGACCACACCGCGATCCTGGAGAACTCCGCGCTGACCTGGGTGAACCCCGACCTGGAGGGCATCCAGCAGCTTCGCCTCGTCATCGAGGAGCTGTGCACCCGCGCCGCGGGCCTGCTGCGCCCCGGTGTGAACACCGACGATTCTCCTTCGACGGCCTGCGCGCCGATCGGGGCGAACCGCTTCCCGCCATTCCCCCTCCGGCTCGACCGTAGGGCAACGAAGTTGAGAGCTTGCCTGACAGGACAGTTCGCTAGGCCTTGCCCCTGCGCTCCCGACGGCGATCGATGATCTCGTGGATCTGGAAACCGGCCAGGAGGACCGCGGCACCGGCCCCGACGAAGGTCATCCACGGCCCCCACCGCTCCGGGAAGGATGTCCCGGCCGCCGTCGAGGAAGAGACGCCGTCATGGGCGGGCGCCGACGAAGCGCCGGGCGAGTTCGCGAGGCTCGGCGAGGGCGAGGACGTCGGCGACGGCGATGACGTGGGCGACGGGCTGGCTGGCGCGGACGGGGTCCCGGACGGGGCCCGGGACTGCGTCGACGTCGGCTTCGGAGGCGGCGCAGGCCGCTGCGACGCCGCCACCGGCCCCGGCCCCCGCGCCCCCTTCGCATCCTCTACGTAGTGGGGCACAGCGAAGTAGGCCCCGACCGCAAGCGCGGCGACCACGATCAAGAAGGTGGCCACTCCGGGCTCGCCATCGGCAGCCACGAAGACACCGACCCCGACGAAGAAGGCCGCCGCGGGCCACACCCCACCGAACGCCGCCTCCTGCCAGGTCAAGGACCAGTCCTGGAAGACGAACCAGCCTCCGGCGCCCAGGAGCAGCAGCACGAGGAACCCGCCGGCGGGCTGCCCCTCGTCGAACAGCGCGAACGCCCCCATGAGCATCACCCCGGCCCCCAGGCACACCACCCCGAAAACCAGCCACTCCACCCACCCCATGCGCCCTCCCCATGGGCGCGGGCCCGCCGAACCGCGAGCCGTGTCCTCCCAAGGACGCGCTTCACGGCAAAGGGGTTCCGATCCGGCCACGCTCCGCGCACGGCCCCGAGCTCGGCCACCACCCGGCAGCCCTAAGGTCCCTCTAAGGTCCCTCCGCCTCGGGCCTAAGGCCCCCACCCTCCGCCACGATCCGCAGGCCTCCCGATGTGGCGCCCCCACCTTGGTGACGACGCTGGAAGTACAGCAAGTGACCAGTTCGTCCAAGGAGACCGCCGTGTTGCACCACGAGTTCCAGACCGCTCGCCAGGCCGAGATCCTTGCCCGTGCCGCGCGGCGCCGCCTGGTACGCGAGGCCGAGAAGGCGGCAAAGGCCGCGAAAGCGGCACGTACCGCCGCCGACAGCGCCTCCGGCGCCGACAGCCGCAAGCGCTACGGCCCGGCCGCGTGACGGAGCAGGGGCGTCCCGCGGCCAAGCACCCAGCCGCGGCAGCGCCTGCCGCCGTCGAAACGGTTGTCCGTCACCTCGCGCGACATGCGATGCTCGGCACCGTGCAGAGCAGCCATATCAGCCCCGTCTTCGTGGGCCGCAGCGCCGAACTGACCGCCCTCGGCGAGGCCCTTTCCCGCGCGGACGCCGGGGAGCCCCGCGCCCTCTTCGTGGGCGGCGAGGCCGGCGTCGGCAAGACCCGGCTGATCCAGGAGTTCCTCGGCCGGGCCGCCGCGGGCGGGGCCGTCGTCGCCCTCGGCGGCTGCGTCGAGGTCGGCGCCGACGCCCTGCCGTACCACCCCGTCTCCACCGCCCTGCGCTCCCTGCGCCGCCGGCTCGGCGCGGAGCTCGACGCCGCCGTCGCCGGCCAGGAGGGCGAGCTCGCCCGGCTGCTGCCCGAACTCGGCGAGATGGACCGGGGCCACCTCGAGACCGACGGCCGTGCCCGGCTCTTCGAACTCACCGTCCGCCTCCTTGAGCGCCTCGCCGCGGACCGCACCCTCGTCCTCGTCCTGGAGGACCTGCACTGGGCCGACCGCTCCACCCGCGAGCTGCTGAGCTATCTGCTGCGCGCCCTCACCGACAGCCGCCTGCTCATCGTCGCCACCTACCGCGTCGACGACCTGCACCGCCGCCACCCGCTGCGGCCCGCCCTCGCCGAGTACGAGCGGCTGCACACCGTCACCCGCCTCGAACTGCTCCGCTTCGACCGCGCCGAGGTCCGCCGCCAGCTCGCCGCCATCCGCGGCGAGGCTCCGCCCGAGCAGGTCCTCGACCGGATCTTCGACCGCTCCGAGGGCAACGCGTTCTTCGTCGAGGAGCTGGCCTGCAGCATCCTCGAAGGCTCCCCCGGCGGCATCAGCGACTCGCTGCGCGACCTTCTGCTGGTCCGGGTCGAGGCGCTGCCGGACGAGGTGCAGCGCGTGGTGCGGATCGCCGCGGAGGGCGGCTCCGAGGTGGAGTTCCCTCTCCTTGCCACCGTCACGGGACTCGCCGAGGACGAGCTGATCGCGACCCTGCGTATGGCTGTCGCCGCCGCCGTCCTGCAGCCCTGCGCCGAGGACGAGTCCTTCCGCTTCCGGCACGCCCTGATGCGCGAGGCCGTGGCCGGCGACCTGCTGCCCAGCGAGCGCTCCCGGCTCAGCCGCCGCTACGCCGAGGCCCTGGAGTCCGACCCGTCGCTCGTACGGTCCGAGGAGCGGGCCGGACGCCTGGCCGGCTACTGGTTCGACGCCCGCGACCCCGCACGGGCGCTGCCCGCCGTGATCGCCGCGGCGGCCGCCGCCCGCGGCCGGCACGCCTTCGCCGAGCAGCACCAACTCCTTGAGCGCGCCCTGGAGTTGTGGGACGACACTCCCGAGGAGCTGCGCCGCCAAACGATGCGGCAGGGCGTCGACGACGGCCTGTGCCCGGCCATCTCCCCGGACACGGCCGGGGACTTCGTGGACCTGCTCGCCGCGATCACCGTCGCCGCGCGCCTCGCGGGAGAGCGGGAGCGGGCGCTGGCGATCTGCAAGCGGGCACTGCGCAAGCTGGAGGGTGCCCCTTCCCCGAGCTCCCGGCCTCGCCCGGGCGAGGGAGACCCCCTTCGGGCGGCCTGGTTCTGGACCGAGCGCCATCGGCTGATGCGCGCCCTCTCCCGCTCCGACGGCTGGGACGAGATCGGCCACGCCCAGGAGCTGGTGAAGGGCCTGCCGCCGTCCGTCGTACACGCCGAAGTGCTGACGAACGCGGCGTACTGGTACGCGGTGCACCAGCCGGGGCCGACGGCGCTCGAAATCGCCCAACAGGCGGTGGAGCTCTGCCGGTTGACGGGCGCCGAGACCACTGGCCTCGCCGCGCAGCACACCCTGGCCTGGCTCATCATGGACTCGGGCGACCTGGAGGCGGGGCTCGAGCTGGCCCGCGACGTGTGCGCCCGGGAGCTGGCGCCGGGCAACACGGACGTCGTGCTGCGCGGCTACGGCAACCTGTCCACGGCGCTGCACGGCATCGGTCGCTTCGCGGAAGCCGTCGAGGTCGCCGAGGAGGGCACCGCCCTGGCCGAGCGGCACGGGCTGCCGGACATCGCCTCGTTCGTCGACGGCAACCTCGCCGAGTCCCTCGCCCAGCTCGGCCGGTGGGCCGATGCCGACGCGGTGCTCGACCGGGCCCTGGGCCGCCGCGGGGTGAGCGCCCGCACCCGGGGGCAGGTCGCCGAGCAACGGGCCGAACTGGCCCTGGTCCGGGGCGTGTACGACGAGACCCGGCGTTTCCTGGCGGAGTCCGCCGGCTGGCCCACCGGCCCCTACCCGGAGCCGCAGCACACCCTCACCGTGGCCAAGTTCGCCATCGCCCTTGCGGCCGCCGACGGCCGGATCCTCGACGTACGCTCCCTCCTTGAGGCGGAGGTCGGCGAGGGCATCCCGTCCGGCCACCAGCGCTATGGCTGGCCGCTGTTGTACGAGGCCGCGGCGGCGGAGGCGCGGGCCCGTGGGCTCGCGGTGTCCGAGGTGGGGCGGGAGGCGGCGGTGGAGCGGATCCGTAAGGGGATGGCGGGCCAGCCCCAGTCCGCACCGCTGTGGGCCGCGCAGGCCCTGATGGTCGAGGCCGAGCTGCTCACCGCCGAGGGCCGGGACGCCACCGCCCGCTGGACGGAGGCCGTCACCGCCGCCGAGCAGCTGGAGGCTCCGATGCTGCTCGCCACCGCCCGGTCGCGGCTCGCGGAGGCCCTGATCGTCCAGGGCGGCGACGGGTCCCGCGAGGCGGCCGGGGAGCTGCTGCGGCAGGCCGAGGCGGTGGCGCGGGAGGTGGGAGCGGCGCCGCTGGAGACGGAGATCACCGTGCTGGCCGGCCGCGCTCGGATCCCGCTGCGGCAGGCCGACAGGGAGGCGGCTCCGCCTCCGGCGCTGGGACTGACCGTCCGGGAGCGGGACGTGCTGCGGCTCGTCGCCGCCGGGCGGAGCAACCGGCAGATCGCCGAGGAGCTGTTCATCTCGCCGAAGACGGCGAGCGTGCATGTCTCCAACATCCTGGCCAAGCTGGGCGCTTCAGGCCGAGGGGAGGCGGCGGCCATCGCGCACCGCCTTGGTGTCTTCGACGAGTGACGCTCCGCCCGGCCGCCCGTCGCCGTATTCGGCGATGACCCCTTCCGACAGCCAGCAGTGCGTCCGTCCCAGGCTCGGCCCGGGGGCGGTGGTGAGGGCTTCCAGATGCTGCCAGTAGCGGCGGATCAGAGGAACTGTGGTCTGCACGCCCGCGGCCATGAACGCGCGGAAGTCGGAGGTGTCGTCCATGTCGAGGGCTCGGGCGCAGGCACGGCAGAAGGCGTCCAGCGCCTCGCACCTGTGCGGTGCGCGCCCGGCGGCGACGGCGGGCGTGGCCCACACCGAGGCGTCGAGCAGCGCCGCGTACATCGATGCCTTGTCCGGCACGTGGGACGCGGCCCAGTAGTCCAGGAACGCGGGCTCCGCCATGAGCAAGTGCAGCTCCGCGTAGGCCAGTACGGCATCGGGTGTGGGGTCGAGCGGCAGCTCGGGAACGGCCTGTGCCATGACGGTGTCGGCCAGGCGCGGCGGCAGACTCTTGGGCAGGACGCGCTGCCACGCCCGGGTGAAGTCCGCGGTGTCCCGCGGTCGGCGCTGGACCCTGGCCAGCAGGTGCAGGCGGCGCAGTCGCTCCGGGCCGTGGCACTCCTCCAGTGCCTGCAACGCCGCCTCGCGCCACCGCAGTTCCGCCAACTGCGTCTGCGTGCTCTCCAGTTGCTCGGCAACCAGCTCACCGAGACGGGACTCCCCCGTCGCGACGTCGGTGATGGCCGCGATCGGCACGTCAAGGGCGCGCAACTGCCGTACCAACTGGAGCTGTTCCAGCGCCTGCGGCGGGTAGCGGCGATGGCCTCCCTGGCTGCGCGGGGCCGTCGGCAGCAGGCCGACGTCGGTGTAATAGCGGATGGCCTTCACCGACAACCCCGTACGCGTGGCAAGTTCCCCGATCGACCAAGTGACTTGCATCTCAGCCCCTTGAATCTCCTGTGCGGTGGAGGTCCTAGCGTACGAAGTGTCGGCCCGACGCCGCGAGGCGGCGGCCGGACGTCCGGCTCCGGTGAGCGGTTGGGGGGAGGTTCACCGGAGCCGGGCTACAGTCGCCCCACCCGCCTCACCTGCCCCTCCCGCCCGACCCGTCCAGGCACTTCGGTCGCACCCGATGGAGAATCGCCATGACGCTTCCCCCAGGCCAGCGTGGAGTCGACGGATTCCCACGCTTCGGCACCCATCTCCAGCACCCGCCTCCGCCCGTCCCCGCCGACCCGGTGATCGAGATGAGCGGAGCCCTGACCGAGGACTTCACCCTGTCCGTGGCCGGCCTCGCGAAGCTGCCGCGACAAGAGCTCAGAGCCGACTTCCACTGCGTCGCCGGATGGTCGGCCACCGATCTGCTGTGGGAAGGAGTCAAGTTCGGGGCCCTCTACCGCACACAGGTCGAACCGCTGCTCGCGCCGGGCACGTCCATCAGCCACGTCGTCTTCGAAGGTCTCGACGGCCACCGGTCGATCGTGCTGCTCGAGGACGCCTTGGCCGACGACGTACTCATCGCCGACCGTCTCGACGGGCGCCCGCTCGACGGCGACCACGGCGCTCCGGTGCGGCTCGTCAGCCCCAGTCAGTACGGCTTCGTCAGTACGAAGCACCTCTGCCGCGTCGAATTCCACACGTCCCAGCCCCCGGATCCGGATCGGTGGTCGCCCATCGCGGCACATCGCAGGGCGAGGGTCTGGCAGGAGGAACGGCACCGGCGTCTTTCCGGCCGTGTGGTGCGGCCGGTCTATCGGACGCTGATCGGGCCGATCCGCGCACTGAGCGCGCGGGGCAGCCGCACAGGGCCGGGAGGCGGCCGCACGGGGCCGGGGTGATGCCGCTCGCCCCGGGAACTTTTTGTTCCCGCACCTCAGCGGAGCTGCTTAGATCCTGCTCTCGAAGTCGGGCGTGAGCTTGTGGCAAGATCACGGGATGCTGCGACTCACCGATTTCATTATCGACTGCCCGGACACGATGAAGCTGGCGGCTTTCTACTCCGAGGTGACGGGCCGTCCGGTCAAGGAAGGCAGCTCCGAGGACTGGGCCGGCATCCAGTTCGGCGAGATCGAGCTGGCATTCATCCGGGTGGACGACTACCGCGCTCCGCAGTGGCCCGACAGCGAGCACCCCAAGCAGTTCCACCTCGACTTCGAAGTGGACGAGATCGAGCCCGAGCAGCGCCGCGTCCTCGACCTCGGCGCGACGCTGAGGCAGGACTTCATCGGCCCCAACGGCTACGGCTGGCGGATCTACACCGACCCGATCGGCCACCCCTTCTGCCTGTGCCGCAACAAGGGCGTCATCTGGACCGACCAGGGCCCGACTTGGCCCGAGCGCGACTGAGAGGTCGTCTCACGTGACCCCATGGCAAGCTCATGCCGCATGATCGATGATTTCGCGAAGGACAACCTGCACGGGAGACTGCGGCGGGACCGCGAGGCGCTGCTCTGGAAACTCGACGGCTTGTCCGAGTACGACGCCCGCCGGCCTTTGACCGCGACCGGGACCAACCTCCTCGGCCTGGTCAAACACGTGGCCACCGTCGAGGCCAGGTACTTCGGCGAGGTCTTCGACCGCCCTTCCCCGGAACCGCTGTGCCGGTGGCAGGACTACGACGGCAGCGATCAGTGGGCGACCGAGGACGAGACCCGCGAAGAGATCATCGGGTTCTATCGGCGCACGTGGGAACACTCGGACGCGACGATCGACGAGCTTCCCCTCGACGCCCCCGGCCACGTGCCGTGGTGGCCGGAGCCTTCTCCCAACACGAACCTGTTCGCCATCATGGTCCATGTCCTCGGCGAGTCCATCCGGCATGCCGGGCACGCCGACATCCTGCGCGAGAGCGTCGACGGCCGGACCGGGGTGCGCCCCGATAACGAGCAGCAGATCGACGAGGAAGCCCGTGCGGCCTACTGCGCGAAGATCGAGCAGGCCGCCAGGTCGGCCGCACCGGTCAAGGCTTAGAGGGGCCTAGAGGTCGCTGGTCGTCCGCAAGGTGGTGGGACCGCTCCGTGTGACGAGCGGGCCGTGTTCACGACAGTGGTGTGCGCGCTGACCGGCGGCTGTGCCTGGCGGCATCTGCCACCGACGTTCGGCACGCCGCCCGTCACCGCGCATCGCCGCTTCACGGGCTCAGACGTCTGCGTTCAGCACCCCCATCAGACGCGTGGCGGTTGTGGCCATGGCCTGGCGGCCCACGGTCAGGTAGCTGCGGGTATCCACTGCCTTGGGGTGGTCGGCGAGGTAGGCGCGGATCGCGTTGGTCATGGCGATGTTCAGGGCCGTGCCGATGTTGACCTTGGCGATGCCGCCCGAGACCGCGCGGGCCAGCTCGTCGTCCGGGACGCCGGAGGAGCCGTGCAGGACCAGGGGCACCCGCAGCGCCTCGTCGAGCCGGGTGAGCAGGGCGTGGTCCAGGGCGGCCGTGCGTGAGGTCATGGCGTGCGAGCTGCCGATGGCGACGGCGAGCGCGTCGATGCCGGTCTCGGCGGTGAACTGGCAGGCCTCCTCGGGACCGGTGCGCGCGCCGGGAGCGTGCGCGTCCAGCGGCGGCTTGCCGTCCTTCCCGCCGACCTGCCCCAACTCCGCCTCCACCCAAAGGCCTTGGCTGTGCGCCCAGTCGGCGGCGGCGCGGGTCGCGGTCAGGTTCCGGTGGTAGGGCAGATGGGACGCGTCGTACATCACGGAGCTGAAACCGGCGTCGGCGGCCTGCCGCAGCAGCGCGTCCTGTTTGACGTGATCGAGGTGCAGGGCGACCGGCACCTTCGCGGCCTCGGCGAGGGCGAGCGCGGCGCGGGCGAGCGGCAGGATGCGCCCGTAGCGGTAGGTGACCGCGTTCTCGCTGATCTGGAGCACCACCGGGGACTCGGCGGCCTCGGCGCCTGCGACGACGGCCTCGGCGTGTTCGAGGGTGATGATGTTGAAGGCCGCGACGGCGCGGCGCTTGGCGGCGGCCTCGGCGACGAGGGTGCCGGTCTGTGCCAGCGGCATCAGGTCTCCTCCCGTCCCGGTCAGCGGGCGTCGAGGACGACGGATCGGCGCAGATGGCGCGGCTGGTCCGGGTCGAGGCCGCGGAAGGCGGCGACCGCGACGGCCAGGCGCTGGGCGCGCACGAGTTCGGCCAGGGGGTCGAGGGTGCCCTCGATCCACCGCGCGCCCGTCGCCTCGACCTCCTCGGCGAGCCCCGCCGGTGCCGTGCCGAGCATCCAGGTCGCGGTGGTGTCGGTGGAGATGCTGATGGGGCCGTGGCGGTACTCCATGGCCGGGTACGCCTCGGTCCAGGACAACGACGCCTCACGCATCTTCAGCGCGGCCTCCTGGGCGAGGCCGTTGGTCCAGCCCTGGCCGAGGAAGGTGAACTGGGAGCACTCCACGAGCCCTTCGGGCAGCGGCTCGGCGAGCGCGGTGCGGGCGTCGGCGACGGCCTGTTCGGTGTGCAGGCCGAGATGGGTGCGGAGCAGGGTCAGGGCGCTGGTGGCGAAGCGGGTCTGGACGACGGACTGCTCGTCGGCGAAGTCGAGGACCACGAGGTCGTCCGCCGCGCTCATCACCGGGGTGGCGGGGTCGGCGGTGATCGCGGTGTTGGGGACGCTGCCGCGCAGCCGCGCCAGCAGGTCGAGCACCTCGGTCGTGGTGCCGGAGCGGGTCAGGGCGATGACCCGGTCGTACGAGCGTGCCGCGGGGAACTCGGAGGCAGCGAAGGCGTCGGTCTCCCCCAGGCCGGCGCCCTCGCGGAGCGCGGCGACGGCCTGCGCCATGAAGAAGGACGTACCGCAGCCCACCACGGCGACCCGCTCGCCGGGCGCGGACAGCACGTCCTTGTACCGCGCCGCCAGTTCGGCGGTACGTGCCCAGCACTCGGGCTGGCTCATCAGTTCGTTCTCGGCATGGCTCATGGCCGGCTTCCACCCTGCGAGTCTGGCGCCCCATGACGCCCCGATGCTTGTTTCTGCAATCTATAGCCATGTTTCAAGCACAATCAAGCATTCACTCGTGGGTTAAGGTCATCACGGACAGTGAACAGACCGTGCGTGGGAACTGAGTGGAGGGTGCGGATGTCGCGCGATGCCCGCTGGCAGGCGCTCCTTGAACTGCTCGTCGACCGGGGCCGCCTGGACGTCGAGGAGGCGGCGACGGAGCTCGGCGTCTCGGCCGCGACCATCCGCCGGGACTTCGACCAGCTCGCCGAGCAGCAGATGCTCGTACGCACCCGGGGCGGCGCGGTCGTCCACGGCGTCTCGTACGAGCTGCCGCTGCGCTACAAGAGCGCCCGGCAGGCCTCGGAGAAGCAGCGGATCGCGAAGGCGGTGGCCGATGCGATCGCCCCGGGCGAGGCAGTCGGCCTCACCGGCGGGACGACGACCACAGAGGTCGCGCGAGCACTCGCCGTTCGGCCCGAACTGGCCTCCGGATCACCGGCGTTGACCATCGTGACCAATGCGCTCAACATCGCCAACGAGCTGGCCGTGCGACCACAGTTCAAGATCGTGGTGACCGGCGGGGTGGCCCGCCCCCAGTCGTACGAACTCACGGGCCCGCTCGCCGGCGGCGTACTCAGCCAGATCACGATGGACGTCGCGGTGCTCGGTGTCGGCGCCTTCGACGTCGTACACGGAGCGACCGCGCACGACGAGGACGAGGCGGCGATCAACCGGCTGCTGTGCGAGAGCGCGACACGGGTCGTGGTCGCGGCCGACGCGACAAAACTGGGCCGCCGCGCGTTCGCACGCATCTGCGAGACGGAACGGGTGGACACGCTGGTGACCGACACGGCTGTCTCCGAGGAGACGGCCGCGCGGTTCCGTGACGCGGGGGTGTCGGTAGTTACGGCGTAACTTGAAGCGTCGGCTCGTCACGGGTTCGGCGGCCGCCTTTGCTGCCCGCGCTTCCAGTCTCGACGGCTTCGGCTCCGCCAGCGGCGGGCAGACAGCAGTGGTGACCGCAGGTTGAGCCCGCCGACGGCGCATGCCAGGCTCATGCCCCGTGATCGAGGCCAGGTACTTCGGTGAGGTCTTCGACCGGCCGTTCCCTGAGCCTCTGCCCCGGTGGGACGACGCCGGGGAACACGGTGCCGACATGTGGGCGACCGAGCACGAGACGCGCGGCGAGATCGTCGACCGTTACCGTCGCGTCTGGGAGCACTCAGACGCGACGATCACCGCCCTCGCCATCGACTCCCCCGGCCACGTGCCCTGGTGGCCACGCCCTCACGTGAAGCTGTTCAACATCCTGGTCCATATGCTCACCGAGACGAGCCGGCACGCAGGCCACGCCGACATCCTGCGCGAACAACTCGACGAGTCGACAGGCACAACAGCCCAGTACGCGACTTCACAGCGCGACGCGACCTTCCGGGAAGCCCAGTGCGCGAAGATCGAGCGAGCCGCCAAAGCAGTGTCACAAAACCCGATGACGCTGGTTCCTACGGCACCACGCTTTGACGGTCAGTGAGCATTTTCAGCGTGGCCATAGATCGGGTGACGGTGGCAGGGTGCCCCGGCGGCTTCTGCTGCGGCCTTCAGCAGGCGGGCGGCCCAGTTCCGTAAAGCCAGCAGGTCCAGGCCAGGTGCCGGGTGGCTGGTGTCGCGCACCAGCGGGAGCAGCCGCGCTACCGGCAGCGCGTCCATCCCGGCCGCGGCGTGCCAAGTCAACTGGACACTTCCTCCCGTCGTCGGTCCTCGCCGGCCGTGGCGGGGATGGCGTTGTCGATGAGCAGCGCGAGCTGTTCGCCGAGCTGTCCAGGCTCGGCGGCGCCGGCTTCGCGGGCGGTGTCGGCGAGCCGCGCGGCGACGGCCTTCTTGTAGTCGCGTGCGTACTGGGATGCGGGGTGCTCGGGGTCGTGGAGTTCGACGGCGCCCTCAGCATCACCGAACTTCCCGTCTGAGCAAACGGTTGACGGATCACCGCCACGACACCCTCGCCCGCATCGAGGAACATCCATGTGAGATCGGCGAGTTCAAGGACCAGGCACGCATTCCGTTGAGCCAACCGCCCCCGAAGACCGTCGACATCCTCGTTCCTGCCATCGCGACTCAGGCGCCCGCCACGGCTATGGCCCGCCAGGCGCACGCGGGCACTTGGAAATAATGCGTTGGACCAGGTCCGGCTTCCATTCCACGTATTCCACTTCCGGCCCTCCGACATGACGTGCGTACAGATAGCGGCCTGTGGGAGCCGGCGTGGCAGCCTCGGTGATCACTGCTCCGGCGGCAATCAGGGTCGCTGTCAGATCATCCAGGTCGGTGACGACGACCGTCGCGGAGCCATGCATGTGCTTCGCGCGTTCCTCTGGAGGGCCGGCGAACAGCAAGAAGTCACCTATGCCCACCAATTGCACCTCGCCGTCCATGAAACGAAAGTCGGGCTCCTCGGAACCGGTCAGCTGCTGGAGCAGGGGAAGGGGCTGCTCGACGCTGTCCGCATAGAGGCGGGCGTATGTCTTGAGAATGCTCATTGTGTTCCCTGTAAGGCGGGCCGAACAGGAACCCGCCTCCTCCTTCTGGCTTCCTGGAACCGTAAATTGCCGTTACGCAACGCACAAGAAGGCACTTTTGGGTGCGAAAGGAACCGGGAGGAAACCGTAGGACCCATTTGCGGAGCACCGGCCTCGGGAGGGTGCGTGGGACGATCGGGAGACAGGCCGCGAGGAGAGGATTTCCATGGGGGACGAGGGTCGGCTGCATGTCAGTGCGGAACTGGCGGGGATGCTGGAGCGGATCGACGCGCTCGGGGGGACGCTCGATGAACGGGCCGACGCTGCCGACGAGTTGGGGAGGCTGCCGGAGGACACGGCGCAGGCACTGCTGGACACGGGGATCGTGCGGGCCGAGCTCCCGCTGAGCCTCGGTGGATACGAGTTCGCGCCGCGGCAGCTGATCGAGACGGCGGAGCGGGTGAGCTACCACGACGCCTCGGCCGCGTGGACCATGTTCGCGCTGCAGATGATGACCGGGACCACCGCCGCGTACCTCGCCGGGGATGCGGCGGCCGAACTGTTCCCCGACGTACCGAACGGGAAGTACGCGCTGCTCTCCGGGCACGGCACACGCCCCGGCCGGGCCGTCCCCGTGGAGGGCGGCTACCGCGTCAGCGGCCAGTGGCAGTTCGCCTCCGGGATGGCGCACGCCACCCACATCCACAGCGCGATCCAGGTCGAGGGCAGCGGTGAGCTGCGAGTCCTGGCGATGCCGAAGTCGCAGGTGACCATGGACGGCAACTGGGACGTGCTCGGGCTGCGCGCGACACACAGCGTCGACTACCACTGCACCGATGTGTACGTACCGCACGAGTACACCTACGTCGCGACCACGGACACCCCGGTCAACGGCGGCGCCCTCTACCGCCTCGGCCTGGTCAACCTGTCAGCGATCGAGCACACCGGCTGGGCCCTCGGTGTCGGCCGGCGGCTCCTGGACGAGCTGAAGCGGGTCGCCGCGGCGCGGAGCGGTTCGCGGGGCGCCGCGGTCGACACCTCCCAGTTCCACGCCGAGTACGCGACGGCGGAGGCCAGGCTCCGGGCAGCCCGGGCCTGGGCGAACGAGGTCTGGCAGGACGTCGAACAGACCCTGGACCAGGGCGAGTTGCCGAGCACGGAGCAGGACACTCTGATCCGTCTCGTCCTGAACCACACGACCTCGACCGCGTACGAGGTGGGCGGCATCGTGCACCGCTGGGCCGGCTCGGCGGCGATCCGCCGCGGCCCCATCGACCGCTTCCTGCGCGACCTCGGGACGGGCACACAGCACATCACGTCGAGCCCGGTCGTGCTCCAGAACTGCGGCAAGTGGCTGAGCGGCGCCCAGCCGGACGCCCGGTGGAGCTTCCTCGACCTGACCTGACCATCCCCACTGCCCGGTCAGGACTGCCCGGTCAGGAAGTCGCCTCCAGGTGAGGCTCGGCTCAGGCGGTCCGTCTCGCCTTGGCGAGGTTGGCGATGAGTTCGTCGCGGGACTGGTGCTCGTGTGCGTTCCACGCGGGTTGGCCGGGACCGCTGCGCCATGACTCGCTGAGCGGGCTGTTGTCGACGGTGTCGAACCCGAACTGGTCGTACAGGCGCGTCACGAGCTCCACGGCTTCGGGGAAGTCGCTGGAGGCCGACAGCGCGAGTCGGCGGGGCGTGCCCGCCACTCGGCCCGCCGTGGTGATGCGGGGGTCCGGATATGGGTGAAGGCCTTGACGACTTTGGATCGCGGCAGGTGCTCCTTGCGGAGCTCGGCGACCGGTCTTCGCGCGACCCGTCGGCCAGCTCGGGCCCTCCGGCTCGCCTGCTGGAACCAGCTCGGACCGGCAGGCCGTCGTCGTCGTCGAGGTCAGATGTGGTTCATGCCGCCGTCGACGTACAAGCTCGAACCGGTGATGAAGCTGCTCTGCCCGGAGGCGAGGAAGGCCACGGCGGCGGCGATCTCCTCCGGGTGCGCGAGTCGGCCCAGCGGGACTTGCGCCGCCAGGTGCTGCCGCAGGCCGACGGCCTGCTCCGGATCGGGAGCCAGTCCCGACAGGCCAGGGGTGTCGGTCGGGCCGGGCGTGACGGCGTTGACGCGGATCCCGCGGCCCTTGAGTTCATTGGCCCAGGTCCGGGCGAAGGACCGCGTGGCGGCCTTGGAAGCCGCGTACACGCCGAACGCCTCCGCGCCGACGTCCACGTTGGTGGAGCCGTTCAGGATCACCGATGCCCCGTCGTTGAGCAGAGGCAGCGCCTTCTGGACGGTGAACAGGGTGCCCCGGACGTTGATCCCGAAGAGCGTGTCGAAGTGCTCCTCCGTGATCTGCTCCAACGGAAAGAACGCGGCGACGGAGGCGTTGGCGAACAGGACGTCCAGACCCTGACCACGGTCCCGGACCGCCTCGTAGAGCCGGTCCAGATCGGCCAGGTCGGCGATGTCGCCGATCACGGCGGTCGCCGAGCCGATCGTTTCGACCGCCGCGTCGAGTTCCGTCTTGCGCCGGCCGGTGATGAAGACATGCGCACCCTCGAGTTCCGCATCGATCACACCGACGAAGCACTTGAGCGCGCCATGCTGGTCTTCTGGGAGCACGGCTACGAGGGCGCCAGCCTGGCCACCCTCACGGAAGCCATGGGCATCTCCACCACCAGCATGTACGCGGCCTTCGGCAACAAGGAGGAGCTCTTCCGCAAAGCCCTGGAGCGCTACACCGAAGGCCCGAGCGCGTACCTGGACCGCGCCCTGAGAGAACCGACCGCGCTGGGCACCGCCACCGCGATCCTGGCCGGCACCATCCGGACCACCACGAGCCCGGCCCGCCCCCAAGGCTGCATGGGAGTCCAGAGCGCCCTGGCCGTCGGCGACTCCGGACAGGCGGTCCGTGACCTCCTCGCCGCCTGGCGGAACAACGGCTGCTGCCGCCTACGGCAGCGGTTCCAGGAAGCCGTCGACGACGGCGACCTGCCCCCGCAGGCAGATCCAGCGCTCCTGGCCCGCTACGTCACCACCCTGGCCTTCGGCATCGCCGTCCAAGCCGCGAGCGACGTCAGCCGCACGGAGCTCCAGGCGACGGCTGACGCCGCGCTGCGCAACTGGCCGCCCTGCTGAGAACCGCTGGACATCGCTGGACATCAGGGACGGAACACCCCCACAGCCAACGTCTCGGGGTTCGGTCGGCAGGCTGGACTGTGCCGCTGGCGAAGACCCCTGTCAGCCAAAGGGGTTGGCCGAAAACAGTCGCTAGACGTGTCACTCCTGCTCACAACGCCCCGGAGAGGACTGCTCTTTGGCCGGCAGCCACGACTTTGCCTTATGCGGACTTTAGGCGTGCCTAAAGGTGGCATGCTTCAGTGGAGAGAATCCGGTCGAGCACCAAGATCGCTGGGGGTAGCGATGGGATGGCTGGCAGGCCTCACAGGAGGGCGCTCCGACGACTTAACGGGAGCGCAGCTCGCCCGCGATGTATCGGTGATGGTGGCAGGCCTGCTGGCCGCGAAGGGCATACCCCGAACGCAGCTTGCCGAGCGCATGGGCGTATCGCCCGGCAGAGTCAGCCAGATCCTCTCGGGTGATGAGAACCTCACGCTGCATTCGCTGGCGAACATAGCCGGGGCTCTGGACAGGAGCGTGGTGATCAGTTTCTGTGAGCCACCCCCGGCCGAGCAGCCGGTCGCCCGGGGGCCGGCAAGAACCGAGGACGGACCGGTCCGCCCCTACGCACCGGTGGAGTGAGAACTCCGGTTCGGTGCGCCTACGGCCCGAGGCGAGGCCTCAGCTACCCGCACGGTCACATGTCATCCCGTGCTGCGTCCTGTCATGCGCCAGCCTGGACTTGCGCTCCGTGATCCCGCGATCCGTTGATCGCTTGCCGTTCCTGTAGGCAATGCTGAGAAGAATGCAGCACCGCTGCTCCGCCTCACCGCGGGCGTAAAGGCACTTGCGCTGCGTCTCGGTCAAGGTGTCGCTGTGCGTGTATCTGCTCTGCTTCTCTATGGCTTGCTCCTGGGCCGCCCATTCCTGGACAGCGTCCTGGGCCTCCTTGTGCCGGGCATTGATCTCTTTCCGTAGCCGTTCGCGCCGCTGCACAGGCCTGCCCGGTACGTCCACTCGCAGCAGGAGTTGGTAGCGGACGCCGTCCACGAAGCGTTGCAGCTCGAAGCTCTCACAGAACCCCTGCGCCAGTCCTTCGCACCAAATGGCCTCGTCGTACTTCAACTGCTCGGCCAGTCGCTCCAGTAGTACCGAGTCGTACAAGGTCAGCAGCTTCACGAGCGGAGCAGTCTGCATCTGCTTTTCCTGCTCCTTGCCGACCGAGGAGACCAGAGCCCAGCCGACGACGGCGCCCACCAGAGCCGGTGGGATGTGCGAGGCATACGGCGTGAGCCAAAAGCTGGCCATGCCCGCGAGCCATGCCGTCCACGCCACGAACACCACGGCACAGCGCCGTGACGTCCATGTCGCGAGCAGTCGGCCTTCCCCCCAGAAACGAACCAGCAGTGCTACCCATGTGACGCCCGCACAGACGACAACCGGTAGCCACCATTCCTTACCTGTCACCATGCCCCCCTTGGCACTGGTGCGTGTGACGCAGGCAGATGAGAGTCGGCCAACATCACGACCAGATCGCCTAGTTGACGCGTAGCCCCCGCTACGGTCGTAGGAGGATGCTCCCACCAGGTCAGCTCGCCCGTAATGGAAACGGAAGCTCAATCGACAGCCATAGGCGACATCACGCCAAAACTGGTCGAAGCATGTGAGGGCCCGTGCGACAATCTGGTGCTGCCCTCTACGGGCCCGGTAACTGGAGGCTCAATGGAGCGCATCTTTCCCGGGCAGCTAGGAGGTGTTGGGGCGGGAAACGTGCGGGGTTTGCTACTTCTGCCCGGTCGTGGCCTGACAGGTCAGGTCCTTGGCGGGGAGCCTGCCCGTGGTCAGGTAGACCGTTGCGGCCTTGTCCGCGCAGGGGTTGCCGTCGGGCGCGTAGAGGACACCGTGTCCCTCGCCGCCGGCGACGGTGAGCATCCGGGAGCCGAGCAGGGCCCGGTGCATGGCCCGGCCCGCGAAGAGGGGCGTCTGGGAGTCCCACTCGTTCTGCGTGATCAGCGCACCGACCTTGTTGTCGATCCTGGTCTGCGGCTCGCTGCCCCGCTCCCAGAAGGCACAGGGTGTGATGGCGGCCGCGAAGTCGCCGTACAGCGGATACCGGGCCTTGTCGCGGATCGCCTCGCGGCGGTAGCGCTCGGGGTCGTGCGACCAGGTGCGGGTGTCGGCGCACATGAAGGACCAGGCGATGGAGGTGAAGTTGTCATCGGGCTCCTGGGCCCGACCGGGCGTGCCGGACGGAGCCGGGTTCCTGCCCTCGGCCGCGTCCTTCAGCCCGGCGATGCGTTCGGCGGCTTTCCGTACGTGGAAGAACGTGCTGTTGTCGGCACGGATGTCGTCGCCGGTGAGGGCCTGCCCCTCGAAAGGGATGGGCTTGCGGTTCGCCCGCGCGATCAGATCCCAGTAGGTCTTGCGGACCTTGGCAGGGGTGTCGCCAAGGCCGTAGGCCGGGTGCCGACGGGCCGTCCACGCGGTCCAGCGGGTGAAGGCCTGTTCGGCGGCCTTCGCCATGTCTTGGAACATGCCCCGGTAGATCCGCGTGGGGTCGGTCGCACTGTCCAGTACGATCCGGTCGGCCCGCTGGGGGAACAGCTGCATGTAGACCGCGCCGAGGTAGGTGCCGTAGGAGGCCCCCAGATAGGAGATCCTCTTCTCGCCCAGCACGGCGCGGATGACGTCCATGTCGCGAGCGGCGTTGCGGGTGGTGACATGCGGCAGCTTGTCACCGGCCCTGGCCCGGCACTTCCCGGCGACCGTACGTACCCGGTCCCTGTCCTTCGCGAAGGTCTCGGGCTTGTACGGGCTGTCCCTCTGTTCGTCCGCGGTAAGACCGCAGCTGACGGGGGTGCTCCGCCCGATGCCCCGCAGGTCGAAGCCGATGAGGTCGTAGCGCCGCTTCACTTCCGCGGGGAACTTCATGAGCGGGTCGACGGGCAGACGCAGTCCCGGTGCGCCGGGGCCGCCCGGGTTGAGCAGCAGAACGCCGCGACGTTCCTTCGTGCTGCCCGCCTTCAGCCGGGACATCGCGAGGCCGATCGTCTTGCCGCCGGGGTCGCGGTAGTCCAGCGGCACCTTGAGCGTCGTGCACTGAAAGGTGTCGGGGCCCTTCGCGTCGCAGCGTTTCCACTGGAGCTTCTGCTGCGTGTACTGCCGCAAGGGCTCCTTGACGGCCGAGGCGTCGGATGCCTTGGACGGGGCGGAGAGTGTTTCGGGCGCCAGCGCCGCGAGGGAAGCCGCCGCGAGGCCGACGGTGAGCAGGGTGGCTATACGGGTGTTTCTGTTTCGCACGGTGATGCTCGTCCTTGTCGAGTAGGTCGAGGAGGTCAAGAAGAATGAGGAGTTCGAGGAGAGTGGGCAGCCGGTTCACCGGTGAGGGAACGGGAAGACGCTTCAGTTCAGGTGCTGGCGGACGCACTGCGTGTACTGGTGGAAGCTGTCGGGCTGGTAGCACTCCTGCGTCTTGTTCGCGTACCAGGCCATGACGACGGCGACCAGCCCGGACACCACGATCGCGAGGGACGACGTCACCACGGCGGTGACGGCCTTGCCCCGGCCCACGCCGGTCCGCTTGGCCGTCATCAGCGCGGCGATGCCCAGGATCAGGCCGATCACGGCGAGCGGGCCGCCGATGAAGACGACCGAGGTGCACAGGCCGACGATGCCGAGTGTCATGGCGGCCGTGGCCAGGCTGTTCCTCGGCGCTGTCAGGCCCGGCGCCGTTCCGTTCGGCACCCTTCCGTTCGGCGCCATTCCGTTCAGTGCCATTCCGTTCGGTGCCGTCCGAGTCCGTACGGCCTGGTCCTGAGCGGACACCGGGTGGTTCCGTGGCGTCTCGATTCCCTGGGCGTTCATCAGCCCGTCCTTTCGTCCCGTCAACTGGTGAGACCCCGATTCTGGATTTCAGGGCCCACGGACACATCGCGGGAAGGCGGGAGAATTCCCTCCCCCGATCGAGGGAGGCCGCCGGTCAGCCGTCCGGTCATACTTGCCTGGCCATGTTCAGAGGAATCCGGCCGCTGCTGCGCGGCTCCACGTATTCGGGTGCGCTCTTCGCCTATTGCGGCGCGCTGGCGAGCCTTCCCTTGCTGCCTTTCGCCGCACTGCCGGCGATGGCGTTGCCATCCGCACCCGTGGGAGTGCAGTTCGCTCTCACCGTGCTGGTCTGGTCCGTACTGATCGGTGTGATCGGGCTGGCTCGGACCACGCGGCGGGTGCTGATCGCTTGCGCCCGGCGGATGCTGGGGGTGCCGTTGCCGGACCCCGAGGGCGAGCGTCGGCGAGCGGGCTCGCCCGGTGACGGGGCGGCTTCTTCCACCGCGTCGGGCGCCGATCGCCTGCGGACCCCGCTCTGGCTCCTTTCGCACGTGGTGCTGGGGTGGGCGGGGGCGCAGCTGAGCATCCTGCTGTTCGTCGCGAGCCTGCTCCTTCCCGGCGGTTGGGCCGGCGCGGAGGCCGGGGTGAGTGTGAACGGCTGGTCGCTGCGGGCGGAGAGCGGCTGGCAGAGCTGGGCGACGGCGCTCTGCTGTCTGCTGCTCGCGGCGGCTCTGTGCCCGGCGGTGACGTACGCCCTGCGGTGGCTGGCGCCCAGGCTCCTCGGCCCGTCCTCGGCCGAGCGGCTCGCGCTGGCGGCCGAGCGGGAACGGGCCCTTGCCGAACGCAACCGGCTGGCCCACGAGTTGCACGACTCGATCGGGCACACCCTGACGGCCGCCACGATCCAGGCAGCGGCGGCGGGCGAGGTGCTCTCCGCCGACCCGGTGGCGGCGCGCGCCGCCCTGCGCAGCATCGAGGAGTCGACCCGGGCCGCCCTCGAGGACCTGGACTATGTGCTGGGCATGCTGCGCGAGGAGAAGGCAGGGACGGCGCCGACCCGCACCCTGGCGGACCTACCCGAGCTGCTCGACCGGCTGCGGCACGCGGGCGCGGTGGTGGAGCCGGAGCTGTCGGGCGACTACGCGCAGGTGCAGGGGACGCTCTCCCGGGCGGCGTACCGGATCCTGCAGGAGGGGCTGACGAACGCGCTGCGGCACGGAGCGGGCGGTCCGATCCGGGTCAAGGTGGCGGCCACGCCGGACTCGCTGGAGCTCGAGGTGGTCAACCGGACCGGAGCCGGGAGCGGAATGAGCCCGGCTGCCTTCCCGACGTCCGGGCACGGCCTGCCCGGCCTCTTTGAGCGCGCGCGGCTCCTGCACGGCGAGATCGAGGCCGGTCCGGATGGTCCGGAGCACTGGCGGCTCGCGGTCCGGCTACCAGTACGCTTGTCCGCATGATCGGCTCACAAGCGAGCGCAGCGGTCGCGACCGGCCCCGACGCGAGCGCAGCCGTCACGGCTGACACCGCCGACGCCTCCCGCCGCACCACACTCCTGATCGCGGACGACGACGAGGTGACCCGCAGCGGTCTGCGCACGCTGCTCGCCATGCAGCCCGGAATCGACGTCGTCGGGGAGGCCGCCGACGGCGTCGAAGCGGTCGAGCGGGCACGGGAGTTGCGGCCGGACGTGGTCCTGATGGACGTACGGATGCCGCGCCGCAACGGCATCGAGGCCACCCGGCAGCTCCTCGCCGGGCCGGCCGACCCGCCGAAAGTCGTGGTGATCACCACCTTCGAGAACGACGACTACGTCACCGCCGCACTCAGCGCCGGGGCCAGCGGCTTCGTGCTCAAGCGCCTCCCCGTCCCCAAGATCGCGGAGGCGGTGCGGGTGGTCGCGGCGGGCGAGGCGATCCTCTTCCCGGCGGTGCTACGCCAGATGGTCACCGCCCGCCCACGAGGCTCCGCCGAGGCGCTGCCGCAGGCGGCGCTGACGGGCCGGGAGGAGGAGGTGCTGCGCCTGATGGCCACCGGCCGGTCCAACCCGGACATCGCGGAGTCGTGCGGGGTGAGCCTGGAGACGGTGAAGACGCACGTCGGGAACGTGCTGACCAAGCTCGGTGCGCAGAACCGGACCCACGCGGTGGTGATCGCGTACGAAAGTGGCCTGGTCGTGCCCAGGGTCACGGGCTGACGCGACATCCAGCGGTGGCGGCCGGACTCCACCTGCACGGTGCCGCCGACCACCTCAGATGCTCAGCCGCGCGGCCTCGGCCTCGCCGACGGAGACCGCCAGCGGAGCCTGGCGCAGCTCGACGATGTCGGGAGCGCCGTCGAGCAGGTCGAGCAGCTGGGGCAGGTACGCGGTCAGCACGCCGGTGCCGTGTGCCTCGTGGGCGGCGCGCGAGGCGTACTTCTCGACCACTGTCACCCGCAGTGGGTCGGAGTCCGGCTCGACGTAGAAGGCGTAGCGCAGTGTGCCGGGCTCGCTGTCCAACACCTGGGGGGCCAGCTCGGAGAACAACTGGAGCAGCTCGGGGCCGCGTCCGTGCTTGGCCTGGAGACGGGCTATGACGACGATCTCGGGCATCGAGGGCTCCTCGCGGTTGCTGTGGCGGTAGTTGTGGGGGGTGTTGCTCATGCTTCGAGCACCGGCAGGCGCAGTGAGGAGGGTGTCGTACCGCCGTGGTGCACGGTGTGCCGTGCGGCGACCGCCTCGTCGAGGGTGCCGAACTCGGGAGCGGTGCGGGTGTGCAGGTTGCGGCTGTACCGCGGGAAGCTGAATCCGGCTATCTGCACGCGGATGCGGTGGCCGCGGCCGAACCGGTGCGCGACGTCGTGCAGGGTGACCGTCACACGCCTTGCCTCCTCGGGGTCGAGCCAGTCGCTGTCGCCGCCGTCGCGGTAGCGGGCCCGTTGCGCGCCTTCGGAGACGTTGAGGGCGAAGCCGTCGGGCTCGACGTCCACGAGGGTGACGCACACGTCCGCGTCCGGGGCGGTGCTGGTGAGGAACGAGAGCAGTTCGGGTTGTCCGGCGATCGTCACGTCCTCGGGCAGCGGGGCGCTTGTGTAGACGAGCAGGTCGCTGCGCCCGTCGACCGCGCGCTGGTCTTGGATCCCGCCTGGTGCGGCCGCGGGCGCCCCTTCGAGCAGGATCGCCCCGCCGTGTGTGGGGAACGGGTCGTGCGGGTCGGCGGTGAACGTGTCGGAGCCGGCGGCGCCGTTGCCGTCCGCGCGCGTCAGCCGGCCGTCGCCGTTCGCCGTTCGCGCGTCGCCGCCGGACGAGAGCGTCCACTCCTCGACCGTCGCCGCGGGCGGCCACGCGGGTGCGTGGGCCCAAGTGTTCGCCCCGCCGACGAAGTAGCTGACCGGCTCGGGTCCGGACAGGTGCCGCGCGGCCGCGGGGTAGGCCGAGCCGTCGCCGCCGCGCAGATGACGGTCGAAGAACGCGGCGAGCACCGGGCTCCATGTGGGAACGCCGGCGGCGGCGTCGGGCAGCACTCGCGCGCCGAGCTGGCCGAACGCGTCGTAGGTGCCCATGTGGGTCCACGGCCCGGCGATCAGGCCGGCTCGTTCGTTGCCGGCCAGCGCGGTGGCGAGCCGGAACTGCGTGGGGCTCGTGAAGTCCCGGTACCCGCTGATCTGCAGGAACGGGATGGTGACCCGCTCGGGCTCGGTGAGCAGGCTGGGCCGGTTCCAGAAGGCGTCGTGGGGCGAGCGCAGCCAGTCCGTCCAGAACGGCGCGATGCGGCTGTCGTCGAGCGGGGCGATGCCCGTCAGGGGCAGTCGGCTCACGGTGGCGCGGCGGTCGGCGAACGCCTCGGTCAGCAGCTTGCGTGCGTGCTCCTGCTCGGCCGCGCTCAGCGCGGTGTGGTCGAGGCCCTCCAGGGCGATGCCGAGGGCGTACGTCGTCAGGAAGGCCAGCTCGAACACCCCGCCGGGACGGGCGGTGTGGCGCATGTCGACCGTGGCGACCATCGCGACCGCCGCCTTGAGGTGCGGGTTGCGGGCGGCGACGGCCTGCAGCACGGTCATGCCGAGGTAGGACGAGCCGTACATCCCGACGCCGCCGTTGCTCCAGGGCTGTTCCGCCGCCCAGTCGATCGCGTCGTAGGAGTCGTCGTACTCCTGGGTGATGAAGTCGAGTTCGCCTCCGGACTCGAACCGGCCGCGGGTGTCCTGTACGAGCACCGCGAAGCCCTGGCGGGCGAGCCACAGCGGGTCGGCCACGATCGCCGAGAGCCGGAAGGAATCCCTGCGGTCGTAGGGGGTGCGGTGCAGCAGCACCGGCCAGCGGCCGTCCTCGGCCGGGCGGTACAGGTCCGCGGTGAGGGTGACGCCGTCCCGGGTCGTCATCTGGACGCCTGCGTCGATGCGGGGGCGGTACATGCCTGCTCCTTCAAACGCGTCGCCGAAAGTGATGCGGAGACCGTAACCCTAACGGTTAGGATTTAACAACGGGTTCAGTATTGCACCTGATAGTCTGCGCAGGTGACCATGCCGACGACCGGGCGCCGTGAGCGCAAGAAGGCCGCGACGCGGCAGAAGATCGCCGACACCGCGCTGCGGCTCTTCCTGGAGCGCGGGTACGACGCGGTGGGCATCCGTGACGTGGCCGCCGAGGCCGACGTGGCCGTGACCACGCTCTTCTCCCACTTCGCCTCGAAAGAGGCCCTGGTGTTCGAGCAGGACGACACCTTCGAGCAACGCCTCACGCAGGCGGTCACCGACCGGGCACCGGACGAGCCGCTCATCCCCGCCCTGCGCCGCGAGGTCCACGCCCTGGTGCGGCACTGCACGGCGGAGGGCAGCGCCCCGCTCTACCGCATGATCGACGGGTCACCTGCCCTGCGGGAGTACGAGGAGTCGATGCGGCTGCGCCACGCGGAGTCCCTGGCGGCGGCCCTCGCCGCCGATCCCGGCCTGCCGCAGAGCACCACGGCCTGCCGGACGATCGCGCGGTTCGTGATCGACGCCTATGCGCTGGCGCGCGAGGCCGCCGATCCGGACGCCGCGGTGGACGAGATCTTCCAGATGATCGAGGCGGCCTGGGAGGCCACCCACCCGGCTCAGGGTGCCTGAAGCCGGTCACCATCACTGTCGGTGCCCTGTCCACGGGCCGCCTCGGCGGACATCCCTAGTTGACGGCGGGTCAACCGTGGGACTGACGACAGGAGTTGCGCGCGGGCCTACCATCCCCCGATGCAGGTGAGATCAGTGCGGTCCGTGCCCGTTCAGCAGATCGTCTACGCCGCACTGGCCGGCGGGGTCGCGGTGAGCGGAAGCGTCGCAGGACACGAGTACCACCCCGAGGGGTGGGCGCCGTTCGACACATGGGCCTACCTGCTCACCTGTCTGGTCGCGCTGCCCCTGGCGTTGTGCCACTCGGCCCCTGTGGCGGCTCTTGTCGTCTCCTGCTCGGCGTACGCCGGATATCTCGCGCTCGACTACCAGCCCTCGCTGAACTGGTGGGCGCCGATGATCGCCCTGGTGAGTGTGGCCGCGGTGCGCGCGCCACGCGTGGCGCTGGCCTGGTCCTCGCTGACCGGCGCCGTGATCATGTACAGCGGGGTGTCCGGGCGCCTTCCCACGCTCTTGATCCTCGCCCAGGGGATTCTCATCCCGGCCATCGCTCTGGCCTTCGGGCACGCGATGCGCCTGGTCACAGAGCGCAATCGTCAACTGCGGCGGCTCAGCGCACAGTTGGCGCGCGAGCAGGCAGCGCACGCGCGCAACGCCGTCCTCGGCGAGCGGGTCCGCATCGCCCGCGAACTGCACGACGTCGTCGCCCACCACCTGTCGGCCATTTCCGTGCAAGCCGGCCTGGCCGCGTACGTCTTCGACACCGACGGCACGACGGCACGGTCGGCCCTGTCCGCCGTGGCAAGCTCCAGCCGGGAGGCCCTGGACGAGCTGCGGCGCCTGTTGTCGATGCTGCGCGTGGACGACGTCTGTGACGAGCAGGGGGGTGGCGCGCCGCGGCACGCTCCGCCCGGGCTCAGCCGGGTCGGCGAGCTCGCCGAACGGCTCAAGGCGGCCGACGTCAGCGTCACCGTCCGTACCCGGGGCGTTGCCCGAAAGCTGGCCCTGGGCCCGGACTTGTGCGCGTACCGCGTCGTCCAGGAGGCCTTGACCAACGTGGTCAAGCACGCAGCGCCCACCAGTGCGTATGTACACATCACCTACGAACCGGACCGCGTGACGGTCGCCGTGCGCGACAACGGGAGGACCCGCGGAGACGGCCATGAACCGGCCATTTCGGCGCCGAAGAGCGGCTACGGCTTGATCGGGATGCAGGAACGGGCAAACCTCTGTGGTGGTTCGCTGTCCGCTGGGCCGCGGCGTGAAGGGGGGTACGAAGTCCGGCTCACCCTTCCGAACAGCGCCGCGCCTCCGGTGCCTGACGCACCAGACGGCGGCGAACCGTAAGGGGGAGCTCGTACATGACCAGCGTTCTCGTTGTCGACGACCAAGACCTGATCCGGGCGGGAGTGGCCGCACTGGTGCGCGCCACGCCCGGTTTCACCACCGTCACGGAGGCCGCGGACGGCGAAGAGGCCGTGACCCTGGCCGAGCGGCACCGGCCCGACGTCGTGCTCATGGACGTCCGGCTGCCCGGCATCAGCGGCCTCACCGCGGCGGAGCGCATCCTCGCCCTGGACCTCGCTCCGCCACCGCGTGTCGTCGTCCTCACCACGTTCGACGTGGACGAGTACGTGTACGACGCGCTGCGCATCGGCGCCTGCGGCTACCTCCTCAAGGACACCCCGCCGCAGCGCCTGCTCGGCGCCATCGCCACCATCGCCGGTGGCGACGCGCTGTTCGCGCCCACGGTCGTGCGCCGCCTCATCGAGGCGTTCACGCCCCGTCCCGGTGCCGCGCTGCGCCGGCCCGAGCAGTTGGCCCAGCTCACCGCGCGTGAACTCGACGTCCTCAGCCTGGTGGCACGCGGCCTCACCAATGATGAGATCGCCGCCGAACTCTTCCTCAGTGACGGCACGGTGAAGACGCATCTGCACCGCATCATGTCCAAGCTGGACCTCAGAAGCCGCGCGCAGGCCGTGGTCGTCGCCTACGAGAGCGGGCTCGTGGTGCCGGGTTCCGCGTAGGGGCCGACCCGGCCGTCCGTCGCCGGGCTGCTGGGCCTCAGCCAGTGGCCCGCGCTCTGTGAGAGCACGGTCAGCCGGTCCACGCCTTCAAGGACTCGGCGTTCAGATCGCCACGGGGTCCGACCGCCTCGGCCACCCCGAGGCACTCGCTGTCACGGAAGACACCCAGTTCGTAGGACACGGAGTCGGCGTCGACGGAGCGTACGACGACGCCTACCTCGTAACGGCCGGGATAGGTCACCTCGCCGAGGTAGTGCACTCGGAACGACTGCGGAGGCAGGTCCGGTACCGGATCGGTTCCGGCCGTTCCCGCCGCGTGCCTCACGAACGCGGCGACCGCCTCGTCGTAATAGGTGGCCAGGGCTATGTAGTTGACGTGTTGGTTGGAGTCGACATCCCCTATGCGCGCGAGCAGCGGGGCGAAGTACGGATAGTGGTCTCGCCGGCTGCGTTCCGGGCCCGGCCGGACCGCGGGTGCGGCGCTCGACTCGGGCAACGCCAACTCGCCGAGGTCCTCGACCAGCTCATCCGGAAGCGAGAGGGCGCCACTTGCGCCGACGAGCACGACGGTGGCATCCCCGCTCGCCACACGGCCGCCGTCGATGAAGGCAGCCTGCTCGTAGGTGAACGACGATTGTCCGATGCGGCGCACACCGGTGTGGACCTGGGCCTGAGCACCTGCCCGGCCGGCGGGACGAAGTCGCTCAACCTGCTGGTTCACAAAAAATATCTGGAACGGAACGAACCCGCCGGAGGCCACCAGCCGTTCGAAGCGGCGCAGGCGCAGCCGTATCCGGGCGTCCTCCAACCAGCGGGCCACGCCGATCGCGTCGGCCGAGCCGTCGCGGCCCAGATCGGCCTGGCGGACCAAGACGTCGGACTGAACGGGGTATGGGGAACCGTCAGTTTGGGGCATGGGTCTCAACCTCTCGGTGGGGGCCAGGGGTCGACGATGGGGATGTGATCCGGGCAAGGGCCCGCCTTCCGACCTGCCTGGTGCGGACCCTCGAGCCGGACGCTACCGGGCCCAACACGTCGGGCTCGGCGCGCAACATGGTGACATCGCCCACGCAGTCCCCGCCCAGAGCGACTCCGAGCGGGTTCGACGCGTTCGCGCCATCGAGGTCTTCGGCTTGGGTGCGTGGGCGTAGCCGTCAACGCTGATCTGCTGCCCCTGGTGCGCCGTTCGGTTCCCCACAACACGCGCATCACGCCACGTCAGCCAGGCTGAACCGTTTTTGATGCCCCGTCAGCTCCCTCGCGTATCCACACAACCCTTCTGCTGCCGTGTGACATGTGCCATGGTACATGTCACGCACCATTCTCCGTGGACATGACACGGCAGCGGCGTGTTCGGCTCCCCGCCGCAGCCACGGTCCGCACCCCCATGGCCATGCTCACGCACGGCCGCCGACCGACCCGGAGGTTCCGTTGACACACAGATCGCCCACACGAAAGCCACTGGCCCAACTCCTGATATCCCTCCTGGCCATGTGCCTGGGCCTCACTCTGCTCGCCACCACCGGCCAAGCGACCGCGGCCGGAGCGCCGCCCGCGATGCCGACCCAGACGCCCAAGACGCCCAAGTCACCCGAGACGCCGCCGAGTTCCGCCCCGCGACCGGCCACCCTCACCTCGGCCGTCGATGTGCGCACCGCCAAACCCGAGCACGCGGCGAAGCCGACCGAGGACGTCTCGAAGCACCCGACCCTGCCGCTCACCAATGCGGCGCCGCACAAGGCATCGGGCAAGAGCCCCAAGGCGGAGTGCAGGGTCTCCGACTTCGCCTCGAAGACCGGCGAGGCCTTGGTCCGGCAGATCAAGGGCTCAGAAACCGCCTGCATCAACACGCTGTTCAGCGTGAGCGGTTCGGACGCCAGGGCACTCTTCCGCGAGCAGCAGATGGTCACGGTGGCCGACGCGCTGCGCTCCGCCTCCGCCGGGTACCCCGGGAACAACAGTGCGTCGATCACCCAGGTCGTGCTCTATCTGCGCGCCGGCTACTACGTGCAGTGGGGGCAGCCGGACACTGTCGGCGCCTACGGCCCTGCCCTGAAGAGCGCCATACAGGGCGCGCTGGATGCCTTCTTCCGCTCGTCGCATGCCTTCGACGTCAGTGAGGCCAACGGCGAGACGCTGGCCGAGACGGTCACGCTGATCGACAGTGCGCGCGAGAACGCCCGCTTCCTCAACGTCGTCAAGCGTCTCCTCAAGGGCTACGACTCGTCGTACGACCGCTTCTGGTGGATGGTCTCGGCGGTCAACAACACCTACACCGTGCTGTTCCGGGGGCACTACCTGCCGGAGTTCGTCTCCGCGGTACAGGCCGACCCGAGCCTCCTGACCCAGCTGCGCGACTTCGCCGTCGCCCACGACAACCTGCTCGGCACCGACAAGTCCTACCTGGCGAGCAACGCCGGGCGCGAACTGGGCCGCTTCCTGCAGCACGACGCACTCCGGCCCGCGGTCCGTCCGCTGGCCAAGCAGCTCCTCGACCGCACCCGGATCACCGGCCGCACCGCGCCGCTCTGGGTCGGCGTGGCCGAGATGACCGACTCGTACGACAAGGCCAACTGCTCGTCCTACGGCACCTGCGACCTGCCGAACCAGATCCGCAACGCCGTCTTGAAGGTCAAGCACACCTGTTCCCCGAGCCTGCGCATCGTCGCCCAGCAGATGACCGCGGCCGAGCTCGGGGCCAGTTGCACCAGCCTGCGTAACCAGGACGCCTACTTCCACCGCGTGGCCAAGGACAACGGTCCCGTCGCCAACGACAAGAACACCACTCTCGAAGTGGTGGCCTTCGACTCCAGCACCGACTACCAGACCTACGCGGGGGTCCTCTTCGGCATCGACACCAACAACGGCGGCATGTACCTGGAGGGCAATCCGGCCCAGGCCGGGAACCTGCCGCGGTTCATCGCGTACGAGGCGGAGTGGCTGCGGCCCACGTTCGCGATCTGGAATCTCAACCACGAGTACACCCACTATCTCGACGGCCGCTTCAACATGTACGGCGACTTCCAAGAGGGCATGAAGACGCCGACCGTCATGTGGGTCGAGGGCTTCGCGGAGTACGTCTCGTACCACTACCGCAACGTCACCTACGACGCCGCCATCAAGGAGGCCGGCAAGAACACGTACCGGCTCAGCACCCTCTTCGACACCACCTACGAGAACTCCAACACCACCCGAACCTACCAGTGGGGCTACCTGGCGGTCCGTTACCTGCTCCAGTCCCATCCGCAGGACGTGGCCACGCTGCTCGGCCACTACCGCAAGGGAGACTGGGCCGGTGCCCGCACCTTCCTCAAGACCACCATCGGCACCCGTTACGACGCCGACTTCGCCGCCTGGCTGAGCAGGTGCCACGCGGGCAACTGCGTCGGCACCAAGCCCGCCTGAACGACCAGCACGTGCTTGCCCGGGTCCGGCTCGCGTCACCGCCGGACCCGGGCGCCCCTTGTGCATGTCCTCGCCCGGCGTGTGGCGTCCTAGCGAGTGCCGGAGACCCCGTCGACGACGAAGCTGGTGACCGACTGGGCGGGCACGGTGACCGTGGCACGCCGGTCGGTGACCCGGACGGGGTCGTGCCGTTCGAGTGCGCCGTCGGCGCTCGTCACCACCGGTGTCACGGTGGCGTTCGGGCTGACGGAGGCGAACTTCGACAGGTCCACCGTCACCGCGCGCTCCGAGCCGGAGGAGTTGACGTGGACGACCGTGGCGCCCTTGCCGTCGGCGTCGAGCGCCGCCGCGCTGGAGCCGTCGTCCACCGTGATCAGGCGGTCGCCGGGACGGATGTGGTGGGTGAAGTTCCGAGCCGTGTCGAACTTGGTGTTGGTCCTGATGGGGCAGGTCTTCAGGGTGTCCTCGGCGGTGCAGTCGAAGGGGAGCTGGATGCTGCCCCAGTTGCCGCCCTTGGCGCTCTCACCGCCGGGCTTCATGTTGTTGTAGTCCTCGACGGGCTGCCAGAACACCCAGGCCGTGGGCTCCAGTTCGCGCAGGTCGTCGACCATGTGCTGGGCCAGGCCGAGGCCTGACTTCATGTCCTCGAAGTCCTGCCCGTCCGGGTCCCACTCCCCCTCTACCTCACTCATCCACAGCGGCTTGCCCGCCGCCTTGGCCAGGTCCCGCACCGTGGTGCGGCCCGCGGTGCCGTACGTGTGGACGTTGAGCTGGTCGACCAGGCGCCGCACCTCGTCCGGGTAGGAGTTCCAGTTCTCGGCGAACTTGGTGGGGTTGGTCTCGTCCATCGCCGAGATCTTCGCGCGGGTCTTGGACTTCCGCAGCGCCGGGGCCAGCGAGCGGATCACTTGCTGCTGGAGCCCCGGGCCCATGTGCGCGCCCTCCTGGCGGCCGCCGACGGGCTGTCCGTCGGGGCCGAGTTTGGTGCTCCAGTAGTCGGTGTTGGGTTCGTTGAAGGGGTCGAGCGTCTTCACCTTGATGCCGTGCGCCTTCTCCAGGCGCCGGGTGGCGCCGGCGAGGTACGCGGTGAAGTCGTCGACGAAGTCCGTCTTGAGCTGGTCCTCGTTGGCGTCGAAGCCCCCGGAGACGTATCCGCTCTTCGTCATGAACCACGGGGGCGAGTTGCTGAACGTCTCCCAGTGGTCGATCCTCGACTTGATCCGGTCGACCCACCAGCGCTGGGGCTTGTCGGCGTCGCCCTTCCAGTGGGCGGGGTTCGCGGGGTCCCACCACTCGGTGTCCTCGCGGGTGGTGCCCTGCGGGGCCCGCCACCAGCCCTCGACCGCGCCACCGGCCCGGAGGTAGTCCTTGACGTCGGGGGCGTTGCCGCCGCCGATGTTGTAGCGGGCGATGTTGAGGTTGAGTCCGTCGGCGCCGAACAGCAGCTCGGCGAGTTCGTTGCGGATCTCGTCGGGATAGCCCCCGGTGGCGTTGGCGAACCAGACCAGGCTGGTGCCCCATCCCTCGAACTTCTGCTGCGCGTTCACGGGGTCGGGCCGGACGGTGACGGAGTCGGCGGCCGTGCGCTCGGCCGCGGGTGACGGTGGGGCGGTGGCGAGTGCGGTGACCGCGGCCAGGGCGGTGACGCCGAGGACGGTCGGCAGTGGCCGCTTGCGGGTGCCGTGTGCCATCGTGATCCTTTCTGGAGTTGTCACTTCGGGGTGGGGCGCCGTGCTGTCAGGGGGCGGGCTCGCGCAGGACCGCGACTCCGCGTGGGGGCAGGGTGAGGTGGCTCTGCGGTGCGTCTTCGTGGCCGCCGGGGAGTTCGTCTCCGGCGCCGGTGCGCGCGCCCCCGAGGTCACCGGTGAGTACGTCCCCCGCCAGGCCGGGCAGGGCCGCCGGCTCATCGGTGCGGTTGACCAGGAACAGGTAGCGGTGGCCCCCGGCCCGGCGGACGGTGAGCTCGACTTGGCCGCGCGCGGTGGCGGGCAGCTCGCTGTGGACGTCGGCCGCCTCAAGGAGGCGGGGCAGGAGCCCGGTCAGTCCGTCCGGGCCCAGGCGGGTGGCGACGTAGGTGGCCGAGCCGCTGCCGACGGGACGGCGGGTGACGGCCGCGCAGCCGGTGTGCTCCCCCGAGCCGTAGCGGGCGAGGATCTCCACGGCCGGGTCGGTGACGTCGACGCGGTCGGCCCACAGCGTGCCCGTGAAGCCGCCGTCCAACGACACGGCGTCACCGTCGAGCAGCGGTCCGAACTCCTCGACGCGGATGCCGAGCAGATCCCGCAGCGCGCCCGGGTAGCCGCCCAGCCACACGTGGTCGTTCTCGTCGACGACGCCGGAGAAGTACGTGGTGACCAGGTGGCCGCCGCCCTCCGCATACCGGGTGAGCCGATCGGCAAGGTCGCCGGGGACCACGTGCAGGACGGGCGCGATGAGCAGTCGGTACGGGGCGAGGTCGGTGTCCGTCGTGATCACGTCGGCGCGTATGCCGAGCGCGAGCAGCGCGGAGTACCAGTCGAGCGCCTCCTGGCGGTAGTCGAGGCGGGACGTGGGGTGGGAGTCCTGTTCACTGGCCCACCACGACTCCCAGTCGAAGAGGATCGCGACGGCGGCGGGTTCGCGCTCGGAACCGGCGACCGGAGCCAACTCGTCCAGTGTGGCGCCGAGTTCGGTCACGGCGCGGAAGACCGCGCTGTCCTCCCCCGCGTGCGGGACCATCGCCGAGTGGTACTTCTCCGCTCCGGCCGCCGACTGGCGCCACTGGAAGAAGCAGATGCCGTCGGCGCCGTGGGCGACGTGCAGCAGCGAGTCGCGGGCGAGGTCTCCGGGGCGTTTGGCGACGTTGACCGGCTGCCAGTTGACGGCGCTCGTGGAGTGCTCCATCACGTACCAGGGCCGCCCGCCCGCGATGCCGCTGATGAGGTTCGCGGAGAACGACAGCTCGTCGCGGTCCTGGGGGCCGGGGTGGACGTAGTGGTCGTTGGAGACGAAGTCGACCTCGCGGGCCCAGTCGGCGTAGTTCATGCCCTTGGTTCCGCCCATCACCATGAAGTTGCTGGTGACGGGCGTCTCGGGGGTGAGGCGGCGCAGGATGTCCCGCTCCGCGCACAGATAGTCCTTCAGCGCGTGCGACGAGAAGCGCTTGAAGTCCAGCTGCTGGGTGGGGTTGGGGTGGGATGCGGCGAGGCGGGGCGGCAGGATCTGCTCCCAGTCGCTGTAGCGCTGGGACCAGAAGGCCGTGCCCCAGGCGTGGTTGAGCCGGTCCAGGCTTTCGTACCGGTCGCGCAGCCAGAGCCGGAAGGCGCGGGCGGCGTCGTCGGAGTAGTCGTAGATGTTGTGGCAGCCCAGTTCGTTGTTGATGTGCCAGGCCGCCAGGGCCGGATGGCCCGCGTACTGCTTCGCCATCGCGGAGACCAGCCGCAGCGCGTACTCACGGAACACCGGCGACGTCGGCCGCCAGTGCTGCCGCGCGCCGGGCCAGACCGTCGCCCCCTCGGCTGTGACCGGCAGGATCTCCGGGTGCGCCGTCGTCAGCCACGGCGGGGGTGAGGCCGTGGCGGTGGCGAGGTCGACGGCGATGCCGTGGGCGTGCAGGAGGTCCATCAGCTCGTCGAGCCACGCGAAGTCCCAGACGTCGTCGTCGGGTTGGACGCGCGCCCAGGAGAAGATCCCCAGCGAGATGATGTTGACCCCTGCCCGGCGCATCAGGCGGACGTCCTCGTGCCACACCTCCCGGGGCCACTGCTCGGGGTTGTAGTCGGCGCCGTAGGCGAGCCGGGCGCGGCTGCCGCCGTCCAGTGCGGGCAGCAGGCGGGGCAAGGTGGTGCGACGGGTCATCGTCACTCTCGTCTTTCGAGCGTCGTCGGAGCGTCTGTCGAAGCGCGGGCGGCGTGGGCGCGTGCGGCGTACGGCGAGCGGATCACTCGTGGACGGTGAACCCCTGCTGCTTGCCGTACTCGGCCGACTTGCGCTGCCAGGACTTCAGCCCGTCGGCCAGCGGGGTGTCCGACACATACGCCTTGCCCGCGGTGTCGTTGAAGACGGAGTTGGAGTAGACCTGGAACGGCAGGTACTTCCAGTCGTCCGGGACGCGCGCCGCCGACTCGGCGAAGACCTGGTTGGCCTTCTGCCCGCCGAAGTAGGGGAACTTGGTCTGCTGGAACTTGTCCGACGTCAGATCGGTGTTGGTCGCGGGGAAGGCACCGTTCTTGATGCGGGTCTGGACACCGGCTCCGTGGTTGGCGTACTCGATGAAGGCGTAGGCGAGTTCCTTGTTCTTACTGGCCGTGGGCAGGGCCAGGGAGCTGCCGCCGTTCTCCGCGCTGGCCTTGCCGCCCTTGGTCCACTGCGGCAGCGGGGCCACGCGCCAGTCGCCCGCGCCGGACTTCACGCCGGAGGCGAGGTTGGCGGGCATCCAGGCGCCGATGGCCAGGGTCGCGATGGTGCCCTTGGCCATGCCCTGGTACCACTCGTCGCTCCAGGACGTGATGGGCGCCAGAAGCTTGTCGTCGATCAGCTTCTGCCACGTACCGGTGTAGGCGGCGGCTCCCTTGTCCTTGAAGCTGATGCCGACGTCGGTCTTGTCCTTCACGTCGAAGGGCCGTGAACCCGCCTGCCACAGCAGGCTGGTGGTCAGGCCCGCGTCGCCGGTGTCGTTGGTGATGTACACCTTGGGATCGGCCTTGTGCAGGGCGCGGGCGGCATCGACGTACTCGTCCCAGGTGGTGGGCACGGCGATGTTGTGCTTGTCGAAGAGCTTCTTGTTGTAGAACAGCGCCATCGGCCCGGAGTCCATCGGCAGGGCGTAGGTCTTGTCGCCGCCCTGGTTGACGGCGCTCCAGGGGCCGCGGGAGTAGCTGCCGGCGAGCTTGGCCGCGCCGAAGCCGGACAGGTCGGTGATCGATTCCTTCAGGGCGAACTGGCCGAGGGCGTAGTACTCGATCTGCGCGACGTCGGGGACGCCCTTGCCGGCGGACATGGCGTTCTGCAGGGCGGTGTACTGCTTGTCGTTCGTGCCCGCGTTGACGAGGTCGACCTCGACGCCCGGGTGCTTCTCCTCGAAGTCCTCGGCGACCTTCTTCAGCGTGGGTTCCCAGGCCCACACGGTGATCTTTCCGCCCTTCTTCAGGGCCGCGTCGATGTCCTTTCCGGATACGTTCTTCGGGCTCTCTCCGTCGTCGGAGGAGCCGCAGGCGGCCGCTCCCAGGGTCAGTGCGCAGACGACGGCGAGACCGCGCAGGGCACGGCGGGTGTGCAACGGCATGGACGTGTTCCCCTTGGCTGGACGTGCGGATCGGTGAACGGGAGTGGACGAAGGCCGGGTCGGGCGCGAGCGCAGGGGCTATTCCTTGACGCTTCCTGCGGCGAGGCCCGACTGCCAGAACTTCTGGAGCAGCAGGAAGGCGGCAATGAGCGGCAGGATGGTGAGGAGCGAGCCGGTGATCACCAGATGGAAGACGGGCTCGCCGCCTGCCGTGGAGGCCTGGGCGTTCCAGCTGTTGAGGCCCAGGGTCAGCGGATACCAGTCGGGATCCTTGATCATGATCAGCGGCAGGAAGTAGTTGTTCCAGGTCTGCACCATCGTGAACAGCAGGACGGTCACCATCCCGGGCGCGAGCAGCGGCAGACACACCTGGACGAAGGTGCGCAGCTCCCCCGCACCGTCGACGCGCGCGGCCTCAAGGAGCTCGGCGGGGATCGCCTCGGTGGCGAAGACCCACATCAGGTAGAGGCCGAAGGGCGAGATGAGGGAGGGGATGATGACGGCCCAGGGGGTGTTGGTCAGGCCCATCTCGCCGAACATCAGGAAGGTCGGCACCGCGAGGGCCGTGCCGGGCACGGCGACCGCCCCGATCACCACGGCGAAGACGACGCGCTTGCCGGGGAAGTCGAACTTGGCGAGGGCATACCCGCCGAGGACGGCGAGGACGGTGGCGCCTCCGGCACCGAGGACGACGTACAGCAGGGTGTTCAGGAGCCAGCGGGTGAAGACGCCGTCGTTGTAGGTGAAGGTCTCCTTGACGTTGTCCCAGAGGGAGAAGTCACCGCCGAACCACAGGCCGAACGAATCGGCCAGGCCCTCCTGGGACTTGGTGGCGCTGATGACGAGCCACAGCAGCGGCACGAGGGTGTAGAGCACGACCAGGCCGGTGAGCAGGGTCAGCGGGACGCTGCGGCGGGGGCGGGCGAGGCTGTGGCGCTGTCGCCGGGGGGTGCGCAGACGGGGCGGCGGTGCGTGTCTCGGGCCCGTGGCGCGGGTGGTTCTGGCGGCGGTCCTGGTGGGGGTGGCCATGGGTCACGCTCCCTTGCGCATGCCGCGGAGCTGGACGATGTACGCGATGACCATGGTGATGAGGCCCATGATGATCGCGACGGTCGCGGAGTAGTTCTGCTGCTGTCCGTTGAACGAGAGTGAGTAGGTGTAGAGGTTGGGGGTGTACGAGGTGGTGATGGCGTTGGGCGCGAGGTCCTGCAGGATGCTCGGTTCGTTGAAGAGCTGGAAGCTGCCGATGATCGAGAAGATGGTGGCGATGACCAGCGCGCCGCGGATCGCGGGGAGTTTGATGGCGGTGATGACGCGGAGCTGGGAGGCGCCGTCGATCTCCGCGGCCTCGTACAGGGAGTGCGGGATCACGCGCAGCGCGGAGTAGAAGATCAGCATGTTGTAGCCGACGAACTCCCAGGTGACGATGTTGCCGATGGACGCGAGCACGAGGTCCGGTGAGAGCGGGTCGGGCAGCTTGGCGCCGAAGGCGTCGTTCACGTCGCCGACGAGTCCGAACCGGGTGCCGTACATGAAGCCCCACATGAGGGTGGCGACCACGGCGGGCACGGCGTACGGCAGGAAGATCGCTATGCGGAAGAAGCTCTTGCCGTAGAGCCGGCCGCTGTCCAGGGCGAGCGCCACGAGCAGCGCGATCCCCAGCATGATCGGCACCTGGACGGCGAGGAACAGCGCCACCCGGCCGAGCCCCTCCCAGAACTCGGGGTCGTCCAGGGCCCGTTGGTAGTTGTCCAGGCCCACGAAGGTGGTGCCGCCGATCAGCCGGTCCTGGAAGAGGCTGAGGTAGATCGAGTAGGCGATGGGGGCCAGGAAGACCAGGGCGAAGACCAGGGCGAACGGGGCGACGAACCCCCAGCCTGTCCAGGAGCGCCGGGGCCGCCGCGGCGGGGGCGGGCCCGCGCGTCCGACGACCGCGGATTGCAGTGTTGCCATGACAAGTCCCCTCGTGCTCGCCTCGCGCCCGACGGGGGCGCGCCTTGCGATGTTTACGTAAACATCCGTGGCCGGAAAGGGCCGCTGGTCGTGTTATGTTTACGTAAACATTGAGTGGGAGATGTCTACACTGCGCCGCAACGGAGGGTCAAGGGGCTGCGCGAGACTCGACTTTGAGTGCGGGGAAGGGTGCGAGTGACAACCAGCGGAACACCTGCGGGCGGGCGCCGGACGCCGGGCCGCCGCGGCGGGGCGCCCCGCCGCAAACAGGGCGCGTCCATGATCGACGTCGCCCGCCTGGCCGGCGTCTCCGGCCAGACCGTCTCCCGGGTCTCGAACGGCTTCCCCGGCGTCACCGAGGAGACCCGCGCGCGGGTCCTGGAGGCGATGACGGAGCTGGGCTACCGCCCCAACAGCGCCGCGCGGGCCATGCGCCGCGGCGAGTTCCGCACCATCGGCGTCGTCACGTTCACGCTGTCGACCACGGGGAACGTCCACACGCTCGACGCCATCGCGCGCTCCGCGGCCCAGGAGGGGTACGCGGTCACGCTGCTCCCGGTCGCGGTGCCGACGCAGGACGAGGTGCGCGGCGCCTTCTCCCGCCTCGGCGAACTCGCCGTGGACGCGATCATCGCCATCATGGAGGTGCACCTCCTGGACGCGTCGTCCCTGGTCCCGCCGCCCAACGTACGGATCGTCGTGGCCGATTCGCACGCCGGCGACCGCTACAGCGTGGTGGACACCGACCAGGTGGGCGGCGCCCGGACCGCGGTGGACCACCTGCTCGCCCTCGGCCATCGGACGGTGTGGCATGTGGCAGGACCCGAGGAGTCGTTCGCCGCCCAGGGCCGCGAAGGCGCCTGGCGCGCCACGCTGGAGGCGGCGGGCCGCGAGGTGCCGACCGCCCTGCGCGGCGACTGGACCGCGGAATCGGGCTACCGGGCGGGGCTCCTGCTCGCCGAACAGCCGGACTGCACCGCCGTGTTCGCCGCCAACGACCAGATGGCCCTCGGCGTCATGCGCGCCCTGCACGAGAAGGGCCGCTCGATCCCCGGGGACGTCAGCGTCATCGGCTTCGACGACATCCCCGACGCGTCCTCCTTCTTCCCGCCCCTGACCACCATCCACCAGGACTTCGACCAGGTCGGCCAGTTGCTCGTGGAGAGCGCGCTGCGGCAGATCCGCACCGGGTCCGGCGAGCAGGGCACGACGCTCGTGCCGACGCATCTCGTGGTGCGCGAGAGTACGGGGGCTCCGTCCGCGGGGCGCTGCTGACGGGGGCGGCGCGCTTGTGGGGCCGTGCTTGGGGCGCGTCGTGCCTGACCCGTACAGCGCCGGCTCCTCGACGGCCGCCCTCGCCTCTGGTGGGGCTGGAGCGCGAGCCGTGGGCCGAATTGGTTGATGATGCGGTCCGCCACAGCGCAGTTGATGTTGAACAAGGGAGAGTTCGAGTTCGTGAACCGGCCACTGCTGTTCCTCGATGTGGACGGGCCGCTCAACCCCTACGCGGCCCAGCCAGAGAGACGCCCCGACGGCTACACCACACTCAGAGTGCCCGGGGACAGCGGGACCCCAAACGAACACGCAGGACTCTCGGTCCGGCGACGGCCCTTGCGGGTCTGGCTCAACCCCGAGCACGGACGAGCCCTGCTCCGGCTCAACTACGAACTGTGCTGGGCCACCACGTGGATGGACGACGCCAACCGGTGGATCGCCCCAGTGCTCGGCCTTCCCGAACTCCCCTTCGTCGAGTTCGGCGACGCCCTGTTCCAAGAACGCCCCGACGGGGTCCACTGGAAGACTGGCCCCCTGGTGGACTACGCGGGCGGCCGTCCCTTCGCCTGGGTGGACGACGAGCAGAGCGGCCTCGACGACGTGTACGTGACCGCCCACCACCGGGGTCCCGGGCTTCTCCACCACGTCAACCCGCGAATCGGCCTGCGCGAGAGCGACTTCCGCACGCTCGCCGACTTCGCCCGATCACTGGACACTCCACAGCCCACCGGCTGAGCACGTCACCACTCCACCTGACAGCTCCGTGCGCGGTTGCGGATCGCTCGGGAGACGGTGGCCGAGGTGACGGCCTGACTGGAAGTGGTCTACGCCCCATCACTTCACCCTCGCTACATTGATATTCAAAATCGATCAAATATCGATCAAAGGGGGGCAGGGTGAGTACAGGAAGGCCGAACTGGCAGTTAACCGAACGAGAGTGGGCGCAGCGGACCGAAGTGGTCGGAGGGCAGAAGCTGACCAGGCCGCCCGGCGAGACGGGGAATGAGGCCTTCGACGCTGAACCGCTTTCAACGCCGCGGATACCGAGGTTCATCTCCCGCACGGAGTGGAGGGCCGCGGAGCCCGCGCAGACCGACACCACCCACTTCTGGCCGGAATGGGGAGGAATAGCAATCCACTACGAGGGCGGGGGCAAGGAGATGCGTCCGCAGCACACCCCCGACACAGCTATACCTCATTGGGACGACTGCTACTTCCAGGTGCGGCGCATCCAGCACGTGCACCAAAATCCCCTGCCGCTCGTTGGCGGCGAGAAGTACTGGGACATCTCCTATAACTACCTGGTCTGCCACCACGGGTACACCTTTGTCGGGCGCGGCCTCGGCTATCAGCCAGGCGCCAATGGCACCCGGTGGCACAACGAACGCTATTACGCCATCTGCGGCCTGATCGGATCCGATGATCCTCAGCCGCCACAAGCGATGCTGGACGAGATCAAGGCCGTTGCCGACTGGGTCCGGGCCTACGACCGAGCAGGCGCCAACGTCAAGGGGCGCCATGTCAAGGGGCATCGGGACTTCATCGACACCAAATGCCCGGGTCAGCTCTACTCGTACATAGGCAAAGGCACCTTCGACTGACTCAATGAATCCTGATGCTGCTCCGGAGGGAACGAGTAGGTCCACGTTGCCCCAGCCGTATGGGCCATGGAGAGCCCGGTCTGCCTGCCGCGCGGAGCGTCGCACAGGATGCGATGCCACGGAACGTTGCGGTCCCGGACATAGGCAGCTCGCACGGGACGGCTGCGCAGGACGGCATGCACGGTCAGGGCCCAGACGAGGGTGCAGCCCAACTGAGCCTGCTCACCGCGCCCGTGACGGCAGTCGGTCACGACTATCAGGGGCGTGGCATCGGCAGCAAGCTCACCCACCAGGCGCCAAGGGCACCGACTCGTCGGCCGGTGCCCGTCGGTGCGCCTGAGCGTTGAGGCGGGCCGCATCGACGCTCAGGCGGCAGCTGCGGCTGCCTCTGCTATCTGCCGTGGCGTGGTGCCGCGCCACCAGCTCGGGTTCGCGGTTCCGTCGGTGGTGCGGCCGTCGTTGTGGACGTAGTGCCGTACATCGCGGCCCGGGGTGCCGAGTTCGCCGGACAGTGCCCTCTCCAGCCACTCGGCCCCGAAGCGGAAGACTTCCGCGGCGGCGCCGCCCAGCGGGTGGAACTCGTTCTCGTAGACACGCATCTCCTTGGGCGCGCGGATCCGCTCGTACGTGGCGAGCGCCTGCTCCAGCTGCGTGAGTTCGTCGAACTCGCCGATGCCCATGAAGACCGGGCAGGTGATCTCGGCGACGAGGGCGCCCAGTGGCATACGCTGCGCCAACTCCGTGTCGAAGAGGCCCTCGTCGGCGTATCCGGCCATGTACATGTAGTTGTTCTTGAAGGTGGGCTGGGCCCGGTTGAAGATCGTGTCGAAGTCCCCGGAGACACCCTCGAATCCCGCCATGGCCGCCAGCCGGGTGTCGGCGGCCGCGGCGCGCATGCCCCAGTAGCCACTCATGCTGATCCCGAACATGCCGATCCGCTGGGCGTCGACCTCGGGCAGCTCGGCGAGGAAGTCGATGTAACGGCCGATGGCCCGCTCGTAGTTGGTCAGGTCCACGGTCAGGCCGTTGGCGCGTGATTCGCCCTGACCCGGGCCTTCGACGGAAAGGGCGACGACACCGCGCGATGTGTAGTAGCGCTCGGCGGCGTAGATGTAGTCCTCCTTGATCATGTCCATTCCGGGGCCGAGGATGACGGCCGGGGCGTTGCGGACCTCGCCCTCGGGCAGGTGCAGGAGGGCGTAGATGTGCTTGCCCTCGAAGTCGAGGACGACGCGGCGCACCCGGTTGTCGCGCAGCTCCCCCAGACGGGCCACGCAGTGGTTGCAGCTCCGGCGGAAGGCGGCCTTGCGGGGGTCGTCCGCGTCGAAGATGGAGTACTGGGCGCGCCCCCACATCACCGCGGCCCGGAGGTAGAGGTCGGCTGCCGTCCGGGCGAAGCCTCCCGCCTCATGGTGCGCGGCGCGCTCCTCGGCCTGGGCGGCGACGGTCGCCCACGCCTTGGGCAGCATCGCGCCGCTTCGGACCTGCGCGAACACCTTGTCGAAGTCTGTGTGGTCGTGCCCCAGCTGCTCCATGGTGCCCTTCGCGGCAGGGTGCAGCGCGTCGAAACCGCCTTGGGCGAGGGCGATGTCCAGGGCCCAGCTCTGCCCGGTGGAACGCATGGTCATGACGTGATCCTTTCGTTCGAGGAGATCGGCCAAGCGACCAGCACTTAGCTAAGTACTTATCTAGTAAGTACTTACGCTACTCTGCTGTCAAGCCGCCCGCCTCCGCCGTCACGAAAGGACCCCCGTGACCGAAGCCCAGACATCCGCCCACGGCCGCCGTGCGTCGCTGGACGCCCTGGCTCGGGCCGCCTACAGCCTCAGCGCCGCCGACGCCCGGTTGCGAGGGAGGGCCACCCGCACCCCCGGAGCCCTCTCCCTCACCCACGCACGCGCCCTGCGTGTGCTGGCCGAAGAGGGCCCGCTGCCGGTGAAGAGGCTCGCCGAACGCACCGAAACCACCGGTGCCGCGACCACCCAGCTGGTCAACGGCCTCGAACAGACCGGCTACGTCACCCGGGAGCGCCGCGAGGGAGACCGCCGGACCGTCGTCGTGACCCTCACCGCGGCCGGACGGCAACGCCACCGCGAACGTGAACAGCTCCTGGCCGACGCGCTCAACGAGACGCTGCACCATCTGGATCCTCGGGACCTGGACGCCGCCACCGAGGTCCTCCGGGGGCTGGCCCACATCTACGACAAGCTGTGACCGGTCCCCCCGCCCGGCAACCGCCCGAACGTGGGGCCGCTGGTGTCGCAGCAGTGATTGAGACAGCATGCGGCGCATGGACTGGATGCCTCTGCTCTCCACCCTGGCAGGTGCCGCTATCGGCATCGCTGCCACCCTGTTCGCCGATCGCAACAGGTGGCGGCGCGAGGAAGCACGACACGCTCTGGAACTGCGGCGCGCTGTGTATACCGAGTACGCCTCCGCTCTGAAGGACGCGGGGGAAGAGATACGGGCTGTCGCCCGCGGCGATCACATGTCCGAGTCAGCGCGTGATGCGGCGGTGCGCGAAGCCTTCCGTGGGACCGGATTGCACACGGCAAGCGAGCAGCTCTGGCTCGTGGGCCCGCCGCTCGTCGTTGCGGCCGGAAACGAGGCGTTTCACAGCCTGCGTCGGATGCGCGACGCCTATGCCCGCGGAGTTGCAGTCGGCTCCGCCGAGGACAGGGCCTTCACCCAACAGCGGCGCACGGCCATGGCTGAGATGCGCGGCCGCATGCGTGAGGACCTGGGCATCGGCCCCCTCGGGATCGAATGACTAACCCGGTGTACGGGTCTACTTGGTGATCAGTCGTGCGAAGCGCAAGGGCGGTAGGCCGCTGCGTTGGCAGAGCAGGACGGCCCCCACCCACGCCAGTCCTGCCGGCGCACTGGAAGGTCAGGAGCGGGCCCGAGCACCCGCGCCCGGGGGACCTCGCACGCGCTACTTCCTGAAGTGCTCGATCAGGCGTGAGTAACTGTCACGGGCATGCCCATGCTCTACGGCCTTGTTCACGAGGCCCAGGGTGTAGCCGGGGAACTCGGTCCTGAGGCAGCCTCAACTGACCTCCAGGGCCGTGCTTCAGGCGTACTTCACTGCTCACCAGCCGAGCTGATCGCCCAGTCGCAACCGCAGCCACAGCACCAGGCGCTCGTCCGGGTCGGTGAAGTCGAAGCCGAAGATTTCCTCGGCGCGGGCGAGCCGGTACCGGATCGTGTTCGGGTGTACGGACAGCTGGTTGGAAGCGGTCACGACGTCGCTGTTGGCGTCCAGGTAGGCGAGGAGGGTGGAGGCGTAGGTGGTGCCGTGCTTGAGATCGTGGGCGCGGATCGCCGGACCGATACTGCGGGGCAGCACCTCGTGCGTGGCCAGTATGTGGGCGAGGGCGGACAGCGTCGCGCTGGCCCACACCTCGTCGATCGTGGCCACCTGGCACCATTCCGGGTCACCCGGCCGGTCGGTGAGTGCCCGCAGGACGAGGTCCGCGTCGGCGCGTGAGCTCGCGATCGAGCCCAGTCCCGGGACGAGCGAGCCGAGTCCGGCCCGCACGCGCACCCGCAGCGCGCCGTGGGCTCGCCGGGCGATGTCGGCGACGAGTTCACGGTGGGAGTTCGCCGAGGGTCCGCTCGGCGAAGGCCCGCTCGGTGAAGGCCCGCTCGGTGAAGGCCCGTTCGGTGAAGGCCCGTTCGGTGAAGGTCCGCTCGGCAGCAGCGCGTAGACCGTTCCGTCGATCAACGCGCAGCCGTGCCTGCCGTAGCGGGCCTCGCAGTGCAGGCTCACCAGGTCGGCCAGACGGTTTGCCGTGTGTGCCGTGAGGACGTCCTCGGCGTCGATCGAGGCGACGGCGAACGCGGCCACCACGACAGGCAGGTTCGGGTCCAGGCCGAGCTGTGGGGCCACCGCGCTGACGCTGCTCGGGTCGGCGAGCAGTCGCCGGAACAGGTCGGCGCGCCTGCCCCGGACCGCGTCGACCGCGGTGCGGGCGGCGAGCAGATGCAGCGAGACGATGTCCGCCACATCGGAGAGGGCCTGTTCGGCGGTGGCATCCAGGTGGCCGTCGGCATCGACGACCCAGATCGAACCCAGTACCTCGCTGCCCACGCGGACCGCGACACCGAGACGAGGCAGCCCTCCGGGGAAGGCGGCGAACCGGCACGTGTGCCGTGCCTGGGTGAGCACGCGGTACTGCTCGTCGTATTCCGGGCCCTCCGGCACCTGAAGGCCGAGAATGCCTTGGCTGCGGCCCTCGTCGACGGCCTGGCCGGGCAGAGTCGAGTACGCGAGGATGCGCCGGTGCGGGTCCTCGATCACGGTGGCGCCTCCCACCATCCCCGCGATCGCGTTGGCCAGGGCGAACAGATCACCGACGGCCGGGGTACCCGCGGCCTGGGCGAAGCGCACCGTCGGCGCAAGGGCCGAGGAGACCATGGCGTCCAAGTGGTGCCAGGCCACGGCCTCATCGGCGGCGAGCAGCACGAGGCCGGACCGCTGGGCGGCGTCCACAAGGTCGGTGACCGGCTCGCCGAAACTCTTCACCACCACGCAGGCGTACCCGGCCTCGGTCGCCGCATCGACCAGCTCCTTCGCCTGCGCTTCGGCCGCTCCCACGCCGACGGCGAGCAGAATCGCGTCCCTGACGGGTGGAAGGGGCAGCGGGGCTCGTCGCTCGAAGATGAGCACGCCCGACACGGGTACCGGCCTTTCCGGCAGTTCGGTCAACGGCCGCAGCAGCGCTGAGCCCAACACGTCGAGGACTTGTCGGAGGTCGGGAACCCCGGTATCGAGCATCCTCACCTCTTTGGCCGGACGCACAAAACATGTGCGGGATCTCTGGACTGGCACCGCATGCACGCGGTCATGAACAGGAGAAAGACTACGCGCAAGCTGCCCGCAAGGAGTTTTGCCAGGCAGTGGCCGCTCTCCCTGGCACGAGGCGGAGCCAACTAGCGGAACCGACTAAACGCCGCACGCATCAGCACGGAAAAGGAGACATTATGCGAGGCAGGACGAGTGCCGTCTTTGCCTTGGCGTTCACAGCCTCTCTGGTGACGCCGACCGCCACGTCGGTCGCGAAACCACAGTGTGACACCAAGCCCATACAGACAGCTTTGAAGGCACTGAATGGAGTGGGCGCCTCCGGCATCAGCGTGACAGTGAAGAGTCCGCGCTGCGGTGTCTGGAACGGCGGTGTCGGCCTCGCCGACCTGAGGACGGGCCGCGAGGTCGTCGGCAATGAGCACAGCCGTATCGCCAGCAACACCAAGACCTGGGTGGCCACGGTCGTGCTCCAGCTCGTCGGCGAAGGCAAGATCAAGCTCGATGACTCCGTCGACCGTTATCTGCCCGGTCTGATCCGCACCGAGCACTATGACGGGCGCAAGATCACCGTCCGGCAGCTCCTGCAGCACACCAGCGGCCTGCCCGACTACCTCGAAGCGCCGTTCTGGGAGGACCTGGAAGCGCACCGCTGGGATCACTTCGAGCCCTTGCAGACGGTCAGGCAGGCGCTGAAGCTGCCCCCGCCCGAGGACAGGACTCCGGACGGCTTCTCCTACTCCAACACCAACTACAACCTGGCCGGACTGATCGTCCAGAAGGTCACGGGACGCAGTATCGGCGCCGAGATCAAGAAGCGGCTCATCAAGCCCCTCGCACTGCGCGGGACCTTCTGGCCCGGCGACCGGACCTCGCTGCCCAAGCCGGACCTGCGGGGCTACGTGGTGCAGCGCGGGAATCTGGTGGACAAGACGGCGTGGAACGTCTCCGCGGCCGACGCGTCGGGTGCGCTGGTCTCCACCAGTGCCGACGCGACCGCGTTCTGGACCGCGCTGTGGTCCGGGAAACTCCTTGCCCCGGCTCAGCTCGCCGAAATGAAAAAGACCATTCCGGATGATGCGGGCGAGGGTTACGGCCTGGGAGTCGAGCGCTATGAGCGCACCCCGGGCTTCGTCACCTGGGGGCACAGCGGCTATATGGAGAGCGGCCACAAATTCAGGAACGCCGTCACCGAGGACGGCCGCCGGGCCGTGACCCTCATGGTCGGCTCGGAAAGGTTCAACTCGGAAAAGGTGGATTCCGTCATCGAGAAACTCATCCACGACATCCGCTGACCGGTCTCTGCCCTATTCGGTGGCGCAAGGAAAGCGTGTACCGGCCAGGTTTACCAGAACTCCCGCCAACGCCGGTTGAGAGGGGCCCTTGCCCATGAAAACGCCATTTCCCGAGCCATCCGTTGAGGCAGCCCCCCACATGCCCGAAGAGACGGCGGTGTTCAGCTCGGACGGCACCAAGGACGGCGCCGCGGACGGCACATCCGTTCAGGGGCGCTCCCTGGGGCGGATCGCCTGGGAGCGCCTCAAGAGCGACAGGCTCGCTCTCGCGGGCGGCGTCGTCGTCCTGTTCCTCATCGTCGTGGCCCTGCTCGCCCCGGTGCTCGCCGGCCTGGTCGGCCAGGACCCCGAGACCCACCACGAGGACCTGATCAACCCGCTGTTCGGCACCCCGACCGGCTCCCTGGGCGGTATCAGCGGCGACCATCTCCTGGGCGTCGAGCCGGTCAACGGCCGCGACATCTTCGCCCGCATCCTGTACGGCGCCCGGATCTCGCTGCTCGTCGGCTTCCTTTCGGCCGTGGTCGCGGTCGTCCTGGGCACCGTCCTCGGCATCCTGGCGGGCTTCTTCGGCGGCTGGGTGGACACGGTCATCAGCCGCGTCATGGACGGCCTTCTCGCCTTCCCGCAACTGCTCTTCATCATCGCGCTGGTCTCCGTCATGCCCAACGACATGCTGGGCCTTACCGGATCGAGCGTGCGCGTCTTCGTGATGATCCTGGTCATCGGCTTCTTCGGCTGGCCCTACATCGGACGCGTGGTGCGCGGCCAGGCCCTCTCCCTGCGGACGCGGGAGTACGTCGAAGCAGCCAGGTCACTGGGCGCCGGGCGCTTCTACATCCTCTTCAAGGAACTGCTGCCCAACCTCGTCGCACCGATCATCGTGTACACGACGATGATGATCCCCACCAACATCCTCACCGAAGCGGCACTCAGCTTCCTGGGCGTGGGCGTCAAACCACCCACGGCCTCCTGGGGTCAGATGCTCTCGAGGGCGATCGACTACTACGACTCGGACCCCATGTACATGGTCGTGCCCGGCATGGCGATCTTCATCACGGTCCTTGCCTTCAATCTCCTCGGCGACGGCGTGCGGGACGCGCTGGACCCGAAGGGCTCCCGCTGAACTGCGGTGCCCTCAGCGGCCCGTGGCACTCACACGGTGTTTCACCTCAATTCCGGAGGATCCGAGATGGTGACTACCCAACGCATACCAGGGCGGCGCAAGCAGACCCTGGCCGCTGCCGCGGTGACCGCCGCCCTGCTGACCACGGCGGCGTGCGGCGACGACAAGGAGGACGCGGCCGGCTACGACGCCGCGAACAACAAGGTCCTCAACGCCAGTACCAAGAAGGGCGGTGAGCTGAAGTTCGCCGGTTCCCAGGACGCCGACTCCTGGGACACCACGCGCGGCTACTACGGCTTCGCCTGGAACTTCATGCGTTACTACAGCCGCCAGTTGCTGTCGTACAAGACCGAGCCCGGCAAGGCCGGCGCGGAACTGACGCCGGATCTCGCCACGAACGCCGGCAAGATCTCGAACAACGGCAAGACCTACACCTTCGAGCTGCGCGACAAGATCACCTGGGAGGACGGCAAGCCCATCACCTCCAAGGACATCAAGTACGGCATCGAGCGCCAGTGGGCGCAGGACGTGCTGTCCGGTGGTCCGGTCTACCTCAAGGACGTCCTCGACCCCGACGGCGAGTACCCGGGCCCCTACAAGGACAAGTCCGCCGACAGACTGGGTCTGAAGTCGATCGAGACGCCCGACGACAAGACGATCGTCTTCCACCTGCCGCGGGCCAACAGCGACTTCGCGCAGATGCTCGCGACACCGTCGGCCTCCCCGGTGCGCCAGGACAAGGACACCAAGTCCAAGTACGCCCTCAAGCCGTTCTCGAGCGGCCCGTACAAGTTCGCGTCGTACGCGCCGGGCAAGAGCCTGAAGCTGGTCCGCAACACGAAGTGGGCGTCCGCCTCGGACCCGATCCGCAGGGCGTACCCGGACACCATCAGCGCCAAGTTCTTCGCGAACGCCAATGACATGGACCAGCGCCTGATCAACGGCGACTTCCATCTGGACCTCAACCAGACCGGTCCGTCGCCGCAGGGCCGCACCACCGCCCTCAAGCAGCACAAGGGCAACCTGGACAACCCGCTCACCAGCTACATCCGTTACGCGGTCTTCCCGCGGAGCGTGCCGCCGTTCGACAACATCCACTGCCGCAAGGCCGTGATCCACGGTGCGGACCACGTCTCGCTGCAGAACGCGCGCGGTGGCCCGCTCGCCGGTGGTGACATCGCCACCAACATGCTCCCGCCGTCCGTGCCGGGCGCCGAGGGGCAGAAGTACGACCCGTACGGGATCGCCGGGGCCGCCGGCAAGAAGGGCAACGTCGAGAAGGCCAAGGAAGAGCTCAAGGCCTGCGGTCGACCCAACGGCTTCCGGACCACCATCGCGGTGCGCAACAACAAGCAGGTGGAGGTCGCCACCGCCGAGTCCCTCCAGGCATCGCTGAAGAAGATCGGCATCCGGGCCGAGATCGACCAGTACGACGGCGCGCAGACCGCCGGCATCGTCGGCAGCCCCGCCAACGTCAAGAAGAAGAAGTACGGCATCGTCATCGACGGCTGGGCGCCGGACTTCGGCACGGTCCAGGGCTTCGGTCTGCCGCTGTGGAGCAGCAAGTACATCCTTCAGAGCGGCAACAACAACTTCGCCCTGATCAAGGACAAGTCGATCGACGGACTCTTCGACTCCTACGTGAAGGAGCTCGACGAGGGCGGGCAGGCCAGGATCGCCAAGGAGATCAACCACAAGGTGATGGAGGGCGCGTACTACCTGCCCTTCACCTTCGAGAAGTTCCTCAACTGGCGCTCCCCGAAGCTGACGAACGCGTACACCACCGACGGCTACAGCGGTATGTACGACTTCGTCAACCTCGGCCTGAAGAACGCGAGCTGAGTCATGCTCGCCTACCTCATCAGGCGGCTGTTCGCCGCCGCGGTGATGCTGGTGGTCATCATCATGGTGGTCTTCTGCATCTTCTTCCTCGTCCCCGAGTGGGCGGGCGTCGACATCGCCTCCAGCTTCGTGGGCAAGCAGGCCGACCCGGCCGCCGTTGCGGCGGTGCGCGAGAAGCTCGGCCTGAGCGACCCGATATTCGTCCAGGTCTGGGAGTTCTTCAAGGGCATCTTCGCGGGCCGCACCTACGCGGCCGGCGGTGAGGTCACCCACTGCGCCGCGCCGTGCTTCGGCTACTCCTTCCGCAGCGAACAGGCCGTGTGGCCGGTGCTCACCGACCGCCTGCCGGTGACCCTTGGTCTCGCGCTGGGTGCCGCCGTGCTGTGGGTCGTCGTGGGCGTCGCGGCCGGTGTGCTGTCCGCGCTCAAGCGGGGCAGCCTGTGGGACCGGGGCGCGATGGTCGTCGCCCTCGCGGGTGTCTCCCTGCCGATCTACTTCACCGGCCTGCTCTCCCTTGCGGTCTTCGCCTTCGGCCTGAAGTGGCTCGACGCGCAGTACGTGCCGCTGGAGCAGAGCTTCACCGGCTGGCTCGGCGGCATGATCCTGCCCTGGATCACCCTCGCCTTCCTCTACGCGGCGATGTACGCCCGGATCACCCGGGCCACCATGCTGGAGGTGCTCGGCGAGGACTACATCCGCACCGCCCGCGCCAAGGGCCTGCGCGAGCACACCGTCGTCGGCAAGCACGCCATGCGCTCCACGATGACGCCGCTGCTCACCATGCTGGGCATGGACCTCGGCGCCCTCATCGGCGGCGCCATCCTGACCGAGTCGACGTTCAACCTGCCGGGCCTGGGCCGGGCGATACTGGACGCCACCAGGAACCAGGACCTGCCCATCGTCCTGGGCGTCACCCTGATCACTTCTCTCGCGGTGCTGCTCGCCAACCTCGCGGTGGACGTCCTGTACGCCGTGATCGACCCCCGAGTGAGGCTCGCATGACAGCCTTCCTGGACGTGCGCGACCTCAAGGTGCACTTCCCCACCGACGACGGCCTGGTGAAGTCCGTCGACGGGCTCAGCTTCCAGTTGGAGAAGGGCCAGACCCTCGGCATCGTGGGCGAGTCCGGCTCCGGCAAGTCGGTGACCTCGCTCGCCGTCATGGGCCTGCACACCGCCGGCCAGTACGGCAAGCGCAAGGCGCGGATATCGGGCGAGATCTGGCTGGACGGCACCGAACTGCTTGCGGCCGACCCCGACCACGTACGCAGACTCCGCGGGCGCGAGATGGCCATGATCTTCCAGGACCCGCTGTCCGCGCTGCATCCGTACTACACGATCGGCAAGCAGATCGTGGAGGCGTACCGGATCCACCACGACGTCGGGGCGAAGGCCGCTCGCAGGAGGGCGGTCGAGATGCTCGACCGGGTCGGCATCCCGCAGCCGGACAAGCGGGTGGACAGTTACCCGCACGAGTTCTCCGGCGGCATGCGCCAGCGCGCGATGATCGCGATGTCGCTGGTCAACAACCCCGAGCTGCTCATCGCGGACGAGCCGACCACCGCCCTGGACGTGACGGTGCAGGCACAGATCCTGGACCTGATCCGCGACCTGCAGCGGGAGTTCGGCTCCGCGGTCGTCATCATCACCCACGATCTGGGTGTCGTCGCCGAGCTGGCCGACGACATCCTGGTGATGTACGGCGGCCGCTGCGTCGAGCGCGGCCCGGCGGACGAGCTGTTCCACGAGCCCCGGCACCCCTACACCTGGGGCCTGCTCGGCTCGATGCCGCGGCTCGACCGCGACCAGCAGGAACGCCTCATCCCGGTCAAGGGCTCCCCGCCCTCCCTCATCAACCGCCCGTCCGGCTGCGCCTTCAACCCGCGCTGCCCGTACGCCGACGTCCCCAAGGACGACGTCACCCGCACGGTCCGCCCCGAGCTGACCGAGGTCGGCGGGCGGCACTGGGCCGCCTGCCACATGTCGGCCGAGCAGCAGAAGCGCATCTGGGCCGAAGAGATCGCGCCGAAGCTGTGAGCGAGAAACCGAGGACGCAGCCATGACGATTTCCGAGCGGAGCGACGGCCCCTCCCCCGCCCTCGTCCCTGCCAAGAAGCACGACGGTGAAGCCCTGCTGAAGGTGACGGGACTGCGGAAGCACTTCCCGATCAAGAAGGGCCTCTTCCAGCGGCAGGCCGGCGCCGTGCGCGCGGTCGACGAGCTGGACTTCGAGGTCTGGCCGGGTGAGACGCTGGGCGTCGTCGGCGAGTCCGGGTGCGGCAAGTCGACGATGGGCAGGCTGATCACGCGGCTGCTCGAACCCAGCGCCGGGACGGTCGAGTTCGAGGGCAGGGACATCACGCACCTCGGCGTCGGCGCCATGCGGCCGCTGCGCCGCGACGTACAGATGATCTTCCAGGACCCCTACTCCTCGCTGAACCCGCGCCACACCATCGGCACGATCGTCGGCGCCCCCTTCAGGCTGCAGCGCGTCTCGCCCGCGGGCGGCGTCAGGAAGGAGGTGCAGCGACTCCTGTCGGTCGTGGGTCTCAACCCCGAGCACTACAACCGCTATCCGCACGAGTTCTCCGGCGGTCAGCGCCAGCGCGTCGGCATCGCCCGCGCACTCGCGCTCAACCCGAAACTCGTGGTCGCCGACGAGCCGGTCTCCGCCCTCGACGTGTCGATCCAGGCGCAGGTCGTCAACCTCCTGGACGACCTCCAGCAGGAGCTGGGCCTGACCTACGTGATCATCGCGCACGACCTCTCGGTCGTCCGGCACGTCTCGGACCGGATCGCGGTGATGTACCTCGGCAAGATCGTCGAGCTGGCCGACCGTGACTCGCTCTACAGGGCGCCGATGCACCCGTACACCAAGGCACTGATGTCGGCCGTCCCGATCCCCGACCCCCGGCGCAAGAACGCCAAGAGCGGGCGCATCCTCCTCAACGGCGACGTGCCCTCGCCGATCTCTCCGCCGAGCGGCTGCCGCTTCCACACGCGGTGCTGGAAGGCCACGGAGCTCTGCGGGACGACCGAGCCGCCACTCCTTGAGGTGCGGCACGGCCGGCAGGTGGCCTGCCACCATCCGGAGAACGTCGACGACCCGGCTCCCCCGGACGCCGCGCTGCTCACGGCCACGAAAGAGGCCTTCGAGCGGCTGTGGACCGGGGACCCGGCCGGATCCGAGCCGATGCGGTGAGGAGCACCCATGGACGCCTTCACCCTCGGCGACCTGATCGACGTCGTCGGCAGCCCGCCCCTGCGGCTGCACACCACGCCCGCCGGACCTGACGTCCCGGTCACCGAGGTGCTGTTGTACGACGCGCACGTCCCGCTGGCCCATGCGCCCGGCGCCCTGCTGCTCGCGGTCGGCGTGCGGGCGGCCGACGCCGGGCCGCTGCTGCGGGCCGCGGCGGAAGCCGGGATGACCGGGGTCGTGGTGCGGGGCACGGACGTGCCGCCGGGCCTCCCCGGCGAGGCCGAGGCACACGGTGTGGCGGCGCTGGCCATCGACGAGGACACGGCGTGGCACCACGTGCACCTGATGCTGGCATCGGCGATCGGCGGCCAGCCCGCTCAGGGCGGTGGTCTCGCGGACCTGTTCGCGCTGGCCGACGCGATCGCGGCGGCGACCGGCGGGGCGACCACCTTGGAGGACCCGCGCCAGCGGATCCTGGCCTACTCCACCGTCCCCGGCCAACCGGTCGACGAGGGCCGCCGCCAGGGCATCCTCGGTCTTCAGGTCCCCGGCAGCCCGGAGAACTCGGAACAGTACCGGTCGGTGTTCGCCTCGCTCGGGCCGGTGCGGCTGCCCCCGCTCACCGCGGGCGACCTGCCCCGGCTCGCCATCGCGGTGCGGGCCGGTGGGGAGACCCTCGGCTCGATCTGGGTGGTCGACGGCGGTACGCACGCGCCGGACGCCGAGGACACCCTGACCCAGGGCGCGTCCACGGCGGCGCTGCTCCTGCTGCGCGCCCGCGCGGCCCAGGAACTGACCCGCCATCAGAACACCGACCTGCTGCGCCGGTTGCTCGACGGTTCGGCGGACGCCTCGGCGGCGGCGCACCGCCTGGGCCTCGACGCGGTCCGCGTGGCCGCGTTCATGCTGGACTTCGCGGCGAGCGCGCCGGACACCGAGCGCACCTCCCTCCGGCTCCTCGACGTCGTACGCCTGCAGTGCGAGGCCCGCAACGGGCGGCACGCGTGTGTGCTCCTGGACGGGGTGGTGTACGCGTTGCTGTCTGTGCCCGGGGCGCGCGGGCCGCGGGAGCGGGAGACGGTGACGGTCCACCAGCAGCACCGGCAGTTGGCGCAGGACATCGTGCGCCGGGCCGGGCGGTCGCTGCGGGTGCCGGTGCGGGCGGCGCTCGGCGGGGTGGTGCCGGACCTGAGTGGTGTGGCGGACTCGCGTGCGGACGCGGATGTGGTCCTGCGGCTGCTGCACGACGCGCTGCCGGTGGCCACGGTGGACGAAGTGCGGCCTCGGGTGACGCTGCTGCGGCTCTCCGAAGTGATGCGGGAGCGCCGGGAGTTGAGCGTGGGTGCCTGGCGGCATGTCCTTGCGGCGGACGCCGAGCACGGCACCGAGTACGCCCGCACCCTGGTGTCGTGGTTCGACGCGAGCTGCGACGTGGCGAGTGCGGCCAAGGCGCTCTCCGTCCATCCCAACACCTGCCGCTACCGCCTGAAGCAGGTCGGTCGGCAACTCGGGATCGACGTCGATGACGCCGATGAACGGCTGGTTCTGTGGCTGCAGTTGAGGACGCTGGCGGGGCTCTGCGGTGTCACGCCACCGTAGAGACCCCGCCGCCCCTCAGGCCACACTCCACAAGTCGCTCTACGGGGCCCAGCAGCGCCGCCGGCGTTTGGAGGAGCGAGGGGTCCGTGCGGTCACTTCATCTTGCACAAGGTGGCGTCGACGAGCCGGTCTGTGCGCTTGTCGCGGTCTTCCTTGTTCAGGTTGGTGGAGCGCATCACGATGACTCCCTTCTTGCCCTTGTCGATGAAGCCGTTGGCGTTCAGATGACCGATGGTGGTCCCGCCGTGGCCCCAGGCGCCGCCGCCGCAGCTGAGCTGTGTCCAGAAAATGCCGAGCCCTGCTTTCATGGGCGCCGCGTCGCCCTCTTGAGGGGTCGGCACCGTCTTCTGCATCTGCGCCAGCTGCTTGGGCCCCAGCAGCTTGCCGCCGAGCAGGGCCTGCCAGAAGCGCGTGAGGTCCTTCGAGGTGGTGATGAGATCGCCCGCCGAGCTGCCCCAGGTCATACTCATCCTGGTGCTGTCGACCAGTGGGGCGCCGGGCTTGAACTGGTGATAGCCCTTGGCGTGCGGCCGAGGAAGACTGGTGCGCGTGCCCGCGGAGAACGTGTGCTTGAGGCCGAGGGGTTCGATGATCCGGGCACGGACCTCGTCGCTCCAGTGACGGCCCGTCACCTTCTCGATGATCATCCCGGCGAGTATGTAGCCGGTGTTGGAGTAGCTCCAGCCCTTGCCGGGCTTGAAGGTGGGCGGCTTCTGCAGGGCCATGTCGACCAGTTCGCGCGGCTGGTAGCGGTCGAAGCGGTGCTTCTGGAACCGGTCTCCGTCGAGGATGGGCAGGCGCTGGATGTAGTCGGGCAGCCCGCTGGTGTGCTGCAGCAGTTGGCGCACGGTGATCCGGCTGCCGTCGTTGCCGTTGCCCTTGACCACTCCGGGCAGCCAGTCCTCGACGGTGTCGGTGAGTCGCATGCGGCCTTCGCCGACCAGTTGCAGCACGACGGTCGAGACGAAGGTCTTGGTGTTGCTGCCCATTCGGAAGTAGCCCTGGCGCGGCACCGGTCGGTCGGTGCCGAGTTCGGCGGTGCCGCTGCGCACGGAGCTTCTCCCGTGACCGTTCACCAAGGTGGCCTCGGCGCCCACCAGTCCGTCCTTGCGGACGACGTCGTCCAGGCCCCGCTGGAGGTCCGCCCGGCCGGAACCGGCCGCTCGGACGTCCGACTGGGCGGCCCATGCCGTGGACATCGGCATCGCCAGTGCCGCCGTGGCGGCGACTGCCGCCACGGAGCCAAGGGCGAGACGGCGGCGCGTGGAGGCGGAGTTTCGTAGCTGCGTCATGGTGGTTCCTCGTATGCCTTGGAGGCCGTTCGAAGCAGGCAACTCCCTTGCTAGCAAGGTGTGTTGTGATGTCGAACGGTCGGCCGGACGGTGTGTCCGGCCCAAGATCATTCACCCATGGGAGTGCGCTGGGTGACCATGACGGAGCCCCCCTGGCGGGAGGTATGGACAGCCCCACCCTTGTGGGGGTGGGGCCAGGGGTACGACGTAATCCGAGCCCTGAACTTGCCCTACCGCTCCAAGCGCCACCGGGTATGCCAGGTCAGGTCACGCCGTGCCGGCAACGTGTGCGAGTCGCGACGCTGATCGCCACTCAGCTCGACGCAGAGGATCTTCGGCATGGCGCGCCGCCTCCCGCATCCCGGTCGTACACAGCTACAGTTCGTTGCCCCCACAGCACCAGCAACTCCCCCCACACGACTGCACCTTGTACTCACGTACGCCTGTCCGTAGCTCCATCGGAAAGGGAACGCCAGCCGTGTCCAAGCATCACCGTCTCAGACCCGCAGCCGTCGCCTCGGCGGCCGCTGTCGTCGTCCTCGCGCTCGGGTTCACCGGCGCTGCCCACGCCGCCGCGCCCGCCACGGCCGCCAGCTCCGCAGGCCGTGTCGGCGACGACCCGGACCAACCCGACAACCCCCTCTACGACGCTCCCGAGAGCTTCCACGTCGCATCCGGCCGTGAAGCCGTCTCCCTGTCCTGGAGCAAGCTCTCCGCGGCCACCGCCTACGAGGTGTACCGCGCCGAGGCCGAGGGAACCGGACCGGACGACGTCGGTCCCTACGCGCTGCTCGCCACCGTGAGCACGGATTCGTACGTCGATGACAACGCCGACGGCGACGTCGAGTACGCCTACAAGGTCCGCGCCCTGGACAACGCCAGCCACGTCTCTCCCTACACCGAGCCCCGCCGCGGCACCCGGGACACCGTCGCGCCGTTTGCGCCGCGGGACCTCACCCGTGTGCGCGAGGACGAGCGCGGTGTGACGCTGACGTGGCGCAGCGGTGACTCGGACGCGGTGAAGTACGTGGTGTACCGCGCCGAGAGCCCCAACGCCCCGCGCACGAAGGTCGGTTCGACGACATCGCTCACCTTCCGTGACACGAAGGGCGAGCCGGGTCTGACGTACGTGTACGAAGTGAGGGGAGTCGACGCCGTGGGCAACGAGTCCGGGGCATCGAATGGCGTGACGGGCACCAAGTCCGTCACCTCAGCCACCGCGCCCAAGGCCCCCGCTGCCAGTCCGCCCTCTCGCCAGAGGTAGCGGCCACGCCGTCCGCCTGACGGACGAGGGGCCGGGAGACCGCCGTCCTCCCGGCCCCGGTGTGGTCGACAGCCCTTCGCCGTGAACCTAGTGCTGGCACAGGTTGGTGGGGACGGGCCGGCCGATCCCACCGGTGTGCACGCCCGTGGGCCAACACAGGTGCGAGGGGCTGGAGGCGCTGTTCGCTCCCGGGAGCACGGCGCCGCCATCATCGCCACCAAGCGCCCCTGACCGGACGCGGCCACCTTCCCCATACGGCGGGCCCGCCTGCTGCCGGGCGCGTACGACACGGTTCCGTTGATCTCCGAGGTCGTTGTCCGCACCGACGACCACCGTCGGCGCAGCGTGCGAGCGGGCCCCGGCATCCGGCCGGAGCCCGCTCGCTGGTGGTCTCCGGTCAGGACAGGCGCCGGTAGCGCCGCTTGGCGGTGGCGCCGTTCGGGCCGTGGAACACCGCGTCGAAGCCCTCGTCATCGATGCTGTACACGACCGTGGTCTCGGATTCGCCGCCTTTGCGCTGCAGGATGATGCGGTTCCCGTCGCGGCGGGCTATCCCCTTGGCCTGGCGGTCGTCGCCGTACCCGTAGTTCGTGACGAACTCCTGGCCGAGGGTGAACTGCAGGACGGACGCCTTGGCGGCAACGGTGCTCGTGAACGTGTAGTGGTCGCCTTCCTGCACGATCTTCACCGTCTGCGGGTCCGACGCCAGCACCTCCCGGGTCGCCGCGTCGACCCTGATCGACTCCAGGTACTTGTCGTACCCCTCACTGCTGACCGGCTCGTACGTTCCGGAGAAATCGGTGAAAGCTCCGCCTGCCATACGGTCCCCTCCATCGCGATCATCAGAGCGCGGCGCCCGGGCTGAACGCCGCTCGCCATGATCCAGGAAGACCACCTGCGCCCGGGCGGAAACAGTCGAACGCGGAAACAGTCGAACACCGACCAGGAGCCGCACCTCGCTCACCGCAACTCCCCCTGGGTCACTTCGGGTTCGGGCCGAGGCCGGAGCTTCCACTCGGGACGGTAGCGAGCGCGGCGTTCGGGATTCAGGCCCCGTAGCGCTCGGGTTTCGGAGTAAGGCCCAAGCCGTCTACGAGTGGTGGGGATACGAGAAGATCGGCGGACAGCAGCCCTTCGCCGGCTCCCCCGGGTTCACTGCCATGCTGCGTTTCCTGCGCCGACCTCCTGGCCGTCCCCCCGCCGCGACCGGATCACTGCGGCCGGTGGCGCTGCTGGCGCTCGTACTCCGCCCAGTCCTGTGGCGGATATGTCGCCTGCGGAGCGGCGAGGGCGACGTCGACTGCGAGCCCGAGATCCCCGCCGAAGAAGCCGTCGAGGCCGCGGATCATCTCCAGCGCCCGCACGGTGGCCTCCCCGAGTGGACGTGCCATGCGGTCGAGGCCGGAGGGCACCCCCACCGGCTTCATGCGCGCCATCTTCACCGCGTGATCGGCCCGCGAATCCAGGCCGAGCGAAATGAACCCGGCGGCCAGGGCGACGTGTTCGAGCGCCGTGCTCACACCCGTGGACAGATCACGCAGTCCATGCAGCGTCTGCTGAGGGCTGCCAGCACTGTGGTCCCCGTCCCGGACTCGATCGTGCTGCTGCTCCAGGCGTTCCCGCTCGCCCTTGAGCAGGGCCAGAGCCTCGCTCAGCACGCGGCCGGCGCGGCTCAGCTCGGTCAGGTCATGAATCATCGTGCGTCCCTCCCGTCAACTGCCGCGACTCTACGGCTATTTAGCACGCGAGCACGGGCTGTAGCCCACAGCAGACCCGTTGTAGTGACGGGCGGTCACGTGTGCTCCCTCGGAACGCCTTGCCTACGGATGAGGACGCCGTAGCCCAGGGCTGTCGGCACAGTGATCTCCGGTAGAACGGTCGGGCCGACGTTCTCGTTCCTCAACCGGAGCAGTTGTGAGACGGACCGCGCCGTGGAATCAGGCAGCCCTCTGGAGCGACGGCCGTCGAGCACGAGGCGAACGTGGACGGCCGTGACGGTACCGCGCGTCCGGCGCGTGATGCCGGACTCGTCCGCGAGGGCTTCCAGCCGTCGGACCAGGAAAGCCCGGCCCTGAACCACTGCGGCTCCCGGCGCCAGTTGAGCGGAATCGCGCAATGCGTTCATGAGGTCCTGCAGTGAGTCGTCAGACGACGCGGAAGCCAGGAGGAGCTCTGGATCCTCCAGGGGCAGTTCCGCAGCGGCGGCCTCAGTCTCCGCCCGCGCTTCCGCCGCCAATTCCGCGAATTCCATCTCCGCTACTCCTCCACGAAGCACCTTGAGCCGATCCATAAGAGCCCTGGTAGCCATCGGGGTCGGCGAAGGTGAATGTCCGGCCGAAGGGGCCGTCGATCGGTGCGGAGACGATCGTGTGGCCGTCGGCGGTGAGCGCGTCGTGGATGGCCTGGACGTCGGTGGCGTGGAGCCAGATCGCGGCACCGATGCCGGGCTGGGCGACGGATGCCAGGTCGGTGCCGGGAATGACGTCGCCGCCTCGGAAGGCCCGGCTGGCCCCGTACGCGTGTGGGTACTGGGCCTATTCGCCGCCGTCCGCGGGACACAGCACGAGGTAGCCCTGGTGCGGGCTGGGTGACCAGGGCAGGCGATTTCCGAAGAGGGCTTCGACGAACGGGGTTGTGCGGTGGTAGACGTACACCGAGCTCTCCACACCCGCGATCTGCGGGGTGTCGATGAGCAGGGGAATGTCGGCGAGGAAGTACCGCACCGCCTCATTGACCTGAGCCTCGGTCGGCTCCCCCGGCATGCGGTGGGCGAGGACGCAGCGCGAGGCGTTCAGACACATGTCGCGGAAGGCGAGGTCGGCGGTGAACCAGTGCTGGGCCTGCCGGTACAGGCGCTGGAAAGCCTCGTTCGCCCGCAGGTGCTCCCAGTCGAGCAGACACAGCTCGGTGTCCTCGCGCCCGGTGGCGTCGAAGAGCCCGTCCCGGATGCGATTGCGCATCTTCAGCCCGTTCTCGTGCGCCCGCCTTCTGGCTTTGTCCGCGGGCATCCCCAAGGCGGTGAGGGTGTATTGAGAGGGGACGTCGGGGAGGTGGAAGTGGACCCGTTCGAAGCGGGGCAGCGCCCATTGGCACAGGTCTGCTACACGTGCTCGCTTGAAATAGGAGTTGAACGGGCTGACCCCGACGCAGGCGTGCTGGGCCAGCTCGGCGAGAGTGCGGCAGTTGGCGGTGAGTGGTGCGGCGGTGAATTTCCCGTGCCCGCCGAGGAGTGTGTTCCAATTGGCCATCACCTGCGAACTCTAGACATCGAGTGGTCGGCGCGGCGGCGGTGCCGGGCCGCTGCCCCTCGCAACGCGTATGCGTGGGAAAGCCGTTCGGGGAGAACGGAGCGGTTCAGTACGGACCGGATTGGGTGAGGTTCTCGAAAGTGTCGGCGAGCTTGGTCCCCGGGCAGCCCTCGCCGCGGGCCCGACCGGGGTACTTCACTCAGTCCGCACCCGTTGACGACTCTCCCAAGCGTCATTACTGTCCGCCTCGAACCTTCGACTCACCGACCGCTGTTCGATATTTCGACCCATGGGAGCGCTCCCAGCCCTGGTACGCCCACAGTGCCCGCCGGGCGGCACGCGCCCCGGCGGACGGACGACCGTACTCGACGAGGAGCTGAGGAGTTGCAGATGACGCGCAAGGACCCATCCCACACGACCGCTTGGTGGCAACACCGCAGGCGGACGGCGGTGTTCGCCACGGTGACCGCTCTGCTGGCGACACTCCTCGCCGCCATCGGCGCGACCGGCACGGCGCGGGCGGCCACGGTGGATCCGAACGGCTGGTACGTGCTGGTCAACCGGGCCAGCGGCAAGGCGCTCGACGTGTCGGGCGCGAGCACCGCCGACAGGGCGTCCGTCCAGCAGTGGACCCGCTACGACGGGGCTAACCAGCGATTCCAGTTCGTCGGCTCGGGCGACGGCAACCACCGGCTCAAGGCGCAGCACTCCGGCAAGGTACTCGACGTCCACAACTACTCCACCGCCGACGGGGCGGACGTCGTGCAGTGGAGCGACCTCAACGGCACCAACCAGCAGTTCCGGCTCGCCGATTCCTCGGACGGATACGTCCGGTTGATCAACCGCAACAGCGGCAAGGCCCTCGAGGTCCAGGGTGCCTCCACCGCGGACGGCGCCAAGGTCGTGCAGCACTCCGACCGGGGCGGGGCCAACCAGCAGTGGCGACTCGTCCGCGTCGGCAGCGGCAGCGGCGCGCTGCCGTCGACGTTCCGGTGGTCCTCCAGCGGCGTCCTGGCCGGTCCGAAGCCGGACGCCCAGCACCCGCAGGCCCTGGCGATCAAGGACTTCTCCGTCGTGCGGCACAACAACCAGTGGCTGACGTTCGCGACGACCGCCAGCCCCTCCGGCTGGGGTCTGGTGCAGTTCAACTTCGACGACTGGCCGAAGGCGGCCTCCGCGCCGCACACCTACCTCGACACCTCGCCCATGGGCCCCGGCTACCGGGCCGCGCCGCAGGTGTTCTACTTCGCGCCGCAGAACCTGTGGTACATGGTCTACCAGACCGGTCCGCCCACCTATTCCACCAGCACCAACCCCGCCGACCCGCGCTCCTGGTCCGCGCCGCGCACCTTCATCTCCGAGGAACCGCAGATCGTCAAGGACAACAAGGGCGACGGCACCTGGATCGACTTCTGGGTCATCTGCGACACCACCAGCTGTCACCTGTTCTTCAGCGACGACAACGGCCACATCTACCGCGCCCGGACCAGCCTCGCGAACTTCCCCAACGGATTCACGGACACGCGCATCGTGCTGTCGGACAGCAAGTTCAACCTGTTCGAGGCGACCAACGTGTACAAGGTCGCCGGCAGCGATCAGTACCTGCTCCTCCAGGAGGCCATCGGCTCCTCCGGCCGACGCTACTTCCGCTCCTTCACCTCCACCGGCCTCACCGGCAGTTGGGCGCCCCTGGCCGCCACCGAGAACGAACCCTTCGCCGGCCGCAACAACGTCACCTTCCCCGGCGGCACGTGGACGCAGGACATCAGCCACGGCGAGCTGGTCCGCGCCGGCAACGACCAGACCCTGACCATCAATCCGTGCCGACTGCAGTACGTCTACCAGGGCATGGACCCCGGCGCCGGGGGCGACTACCTCCGCCTGCCGTGGCGGATGGGCCTGCTCACCCAGACCAACTCCACCTGCTGACCACCCTCGACACAGGAGCCGCTCATGTCCCCCACCCCTCCCTTACGCCGCCCCGGACGCCTTTCCGCGATCGCGCTGTCGGGTTGCCTCCTCGTCGGCGGCCTCCTGACCGCGCCCACCGCGACAGCGGCCCCCGCAACCACCGCCGTGCGCGTCAACCAGCTCGGCTACCTGCCGGACGGTCCCAAGCGCGCCACCGTGGTCACCACGGCGACGCAGTCGCTCACGTGGCGGTTGCGCGACGCGTCGGGAAAGGTGGTCGCCTCCGGTGCGACCGTCCCGCGCGGCGCCGACACCCCCTCCGGGCAGGCCGTCCACCTGGCCGACTTCTCCTCGTACCGGAGGTCCGGCTCGGGATACGTCCTGGCGGTGGACGACAGCGGCAGCGTGCCCTTCGACATCCGCGCGAACCTCTACGACGGTCTGCGCTCCGACGCGATGGCGTTCTTCCACCACCAGCGCAGCGGCGTCCCCCTCGCCACCTCCCTGGTGGGCTCCGCCTACGCGCGCCCCGCCGGACACCTGGGTGTCGCGCCCAACAAGGGCGACACCTCCGTCCCGTGCCAGGCCACCGTGTGCGACTACACGCAGGACGTCAGGGGCGGCTGGTACGACGCGGGCGACCACGGCAAGTACGTGGTGAACGGCGGCATTTCGACCTGGCTGGTGGTCAACTCCTTCGAGCGGGCCAAGCGGGCGGGCAAGGACGCGGCGCTCGGCGACTCGACCCTGCGCATCCCCGAGCGCGGCAACGACACACCCGACGTCCTGGACGAGGCGCGCTGGGAGCTCGACTTCCTGATGCGGATGCAGGTGCCCGCGGGCAAGCCGTATGCGGGCATGGCGTTCCACAAGGTCCATGACGCGGCCTGGACCGGCATGCCGATGCGCCCCGACCAGGACGCCGAGGTCCGCGAGCTGCACCGTCCCTCCACGGCGGCGACCCTCAACCTCGCGGCAGCCGCAGCTCAGTGCGCCCGGGTCTTCAGGCCCTACGACGCCGCGTTCGCCGACCGCTGCCTGTCGGTCGCCCGCCGGGCGTGGACGGCGGCCCGGGCCAACCCGGCCCTGTACGCGCCGGATTCGGACAGCACGGGCGGCGGTGCCTACGGCGACTCCCAGGTCACCGACGAGTTCTACTGGGCGGCCGCCGAGCTGTACGCCACGACCGGTGAGGGCGGCTACCGGGACGCGGTCACCGGCTCCACCTGGCACACCTCCCCCACCGCCTTCTCGGCCTACGGGTTCGGCTGGGCGGACACGGCCGCGCTCGGCCGGCTCACCCTGGCCACCGTCCCGGGCGGCCTCCCCGCAGCCGACCGGGACCGAATCCGGGCCTCGGTCACGGCAGCCGCCGACGGCTACCTGTCCCGGATGGCCGCCCAGCGTTACGCGGTGCCCGTCCCGGCGGACGGCTACTTCTGGGGCTCCAACGGCCAGGTCGCGGGCGACGCGATCGTCCTGGCCGTCGCGGGGGAACTGACCGGCAAGGAGCGCTACCGCACCGGCGCCCTGGAGACCATGGACTACCTGCTCGGCCGCAACGCCCTCGGCCAGTCCTACATCACCGGCTACGGCGAGACGTCCTCGCGCAACCAGCACCACCGCTTCTGGGCCCACCAGTTGGACGCCTCGCTGCCGCACCCTCCGGCGGGCTCGCTCGCGGGCGGCCCCAACAGCGGGCTCCAGGACCCGGTGGCGGAGGAGAAGCTGAAGGGCTGCGCGCCCGCCGCCTGCTACATCGACGACATCGGCTCGTACTCCACCAACGAGGTGGCGATCAACTGGAACGCCCCGCTGGCCTGGCTCGCCGCCTACGCCGCGGAGCGGACCACCACCGGCTGACCACCGGTCGGCCGGGCCCGGGCGGATGATCCCGCCCGGGCCCGGCCGCCGTCGCATCGGCGTACCACCACTACGGCGAACTCACCGGCGTGTCCTACGGTGTTCCGGAAGACATCCGGAGTTCTTTCGGGTGGAGGTGTCGACGGAGGTGGGGATCATGGCCGGGGCAGGCGCCCAGCGCAGGACAGCCACGCAGGGCCCGGAGGGGCCGGCCAAGGTGACGATCACCGAGATCGCGCGGGAGGCCGGGGTGTCCGTACCCACTGTCTCGCGTGTGGTCAACGGGCGCTCCGACGTCTCGCCCGCCACCCGGGCCCGGGTCGAGGACCTGTTGCACCGGCACGGCTACCAGCGCCGGCCGGGGGCGCCGGGTGACCGGGCGGCCCTGCTCGACCTGGTCTTCAACGACCTGGACAGCCCCTGGGCCGTGGAGATCATCCGGGGCGTCGAGGAGGTCGCGCACGAGGCGGGCGTGGGCACCGTGGTCTCCGCGATCCACGACCGGGCGGGTGCGGCGCGGCAGTGGATGACCAATCTGCGGGCCCGCGCCTCCGACGGCGTGATCCTGGTGACGTCGGTCCTCGAGCCCGGTCTGCACGAGGAACTGCGGCGCCTGGGCGTGCCGTTGGTGGTGATCGACCCGGCCGGTTCACCCGCGACCGAGGCGCCGACCGTCGGCGCCACGAACTGGGCGGGCGGGATGGCCGCGACCGAGCATCTGCTCGCGCTCGGGCACCGGCGGATCGGGTTCATCGCGGGCCCGCCGCGGCTGCTCTGCTCGCGGGCCCGGCTCGACGGTTACCGGGCCGCGCTCGACGTGGCGGGCGTACCGGTCGAGGACGTGCTGATCGTGCCCGGGGACTTCTATCACGAGTCCGGATTCACCGGCTGCGGCAGGCTGTTGGACCTCGCCGCGCCGCCCACCGCCGTCTTCGCCTCCAGCGACCAGATGGCGCTCGGCGCGATCGAGGCGCTGCGCAGGCGTGGCCTTCGGGTGCCCGAGGACATGAGCGTCGTCGGCTTCGACGACCTGCCGGAGGTCCGCTGGTCCGCGCCGCCGCTCACCACCATCCGCCAACCCCTGTCCGAGATGGGGAAGTTGGGGGCCCGCACCGTCCTCGACCTCGCGCGCTCCGTCGAGCCCGCGTCGCCGCGCGTCGAGCTGGCGACGGAACTGGTGGTCAGGGCCAGTACGGCGGCTCCGCGCGGCGCGTAGCGCGTCGGCGACCATCCCGGGGGTGTCAACGGCCCGTTTTGTTAAGGCCGTTGACACCCTCGTCTCGTGTCCGTAACTTCCGTGACCGTCTCCCGATAATTTTCGGAATACTTCCGGAAGGTGTGCGATGCGAGCTGTCGAGCGAGGCGCCCAGACGCCGAGCACCATCCCCGCCCTCAACCGCCGCGGGTTCCTCGCCGCGACCGCCGCCGCCGGCCTGGGCGCGACGGCGCTCAGCGCCTGCTCGGACTCCGGTTCCGGCTCCACGGACAGCTCGGGGCGGACCGTGGTGGAGTGGTGGAACATCCAGACCACCGAGCCCTCGAAGAGCCTGTGGCCCAAGCGGGCCAAGGACTTCGAGGCCGCCCACCCCGACGTGCGCATCAAGCTCGTCACGCTGGAGAACGACGCGTACAAGGCGAAGATGACCGCGCTCACCAGCTCCGGAAAGCTTCCGGACATCTACCACACGTGGGGCGGCGGCGTACTCCAGCAGCAGATCGACGCCGGACTCGTGGAGGACCTCACCGCATCCGTGAAGCCGTGGTCCGGCACCCTGGTCCCCGCGTCCAGGGCACCGTACGAGTTCGACGGGAAGACCTACGCGGTGCCCTTCGACATCGGGGCCGTGGGCTTCTGGTGCAACAAGGCGCTCTTCAAGAAGGCCGGCATCGCCGCCCCGCCCTCCACCTGGGCCGACTTCCTCGACACGGTGCAGAAGGTCAAGGACGCCGGGATCACGCCCCTCGCCCTCGCCGGCAAGGAGAAGTGGCCCGGCATGTACTACTGGGCGTATCTGTCGATGCGCACCGCAGGCGTCGACGGGATGCAAAAGGCCATCGACGGCAAGGACTTCACCGGCGACCCCTTCGTCGCCGCGGGCCGCCACCTCAAGGATCTGGTCGGTCTCGATCCCTTCCAGAAGGGCTTCCTCGGCGCCGGCTACTCCACGCCCAACGGCGAGGCGGCCACCATGGGCAACGGCAAGGCGGCCATGGAGCTGATGGGCCAGTGGGCGCCCGTCGTACAGGCCGACGCCGGCAAGGGCATAGGCGACGACCTGGGCTTCTTCCCGTTCCCCGCCGTCGCGGGCGGCAGCGGGGCGGCCACCGACGTGTTCGGCGGCGGGGGCGGCTACGCGGTGCGCAAGGGCGCCCCGGATGCGGCAGCCGAGTTCCTGAAGTTCTTCATGACGGCCGAATCCGACCGCATCCTGGTGACCAAGGGCGCCCTGATGCCGGTCGTCAAGGAGGCCAGGAGCGCGCTCACCGACCCCAACCTCAAGGCGGTCTCCGACACGCTCGGCAAGTCCACCGGCTTCCAGCTCTACCTCGACCAGGCCCTGCCGCCGGCGGTCGGCCAGGAAGTGAACGACTCCGTCGCGGCCCTCATCGCCGGGTCCAAGTCGCCGGAGCAGGTCACGCGTTCTATCACCCAGGTAGCCAAGAGCCAGTAAATGACGACGACTTCGACGCACACACGCGACGAGCACCCGCCGCTCGCCAAGGAGCCGGGCGTCTCCCCGCACAACAGGCGCCCGCGGCGCCGCCGGGTGCGGGAGTGGCTGACCGCCGTCCTCTTCACGGTGCCGGCCCTCGCCCTGTTCGGGCTGCTCGTCCTGCTGCCGATCATGTACGCGCTGTACGTCAGCTTCTTCAACTGGGGCGGCTTCGGGGCCCCTTCGGACTTCACGGGCCTCGGCAACTTCAGCCGTCTCCTCGACGACCCCGTCTTCCTCGGGGATCTGTGGCGCGGCCTGCTCCTCGTCGTCCTGTCCCTCGCACTCCAGTTGCCGTTCGCCCTGGCGATGGCTGTCCTGCTCAACCAGAAGCTGCGCGGCCGCGCCTTCTACCGGATGCTGTTCTTCGCCCCGTACGTCCTGTCCGAGGTCATCACCGGCATCCTCTTCGGCATGATCTTCGCGCCCGACGACGGGCTCGCGGATGAAGTGCTCGGCTCGATCGGCCTCGACGCGCTCGGCGGACTGTGGTTCGCCGGACAGGACACCGTGCTGCCGACGCTCTTCCTGGTCATGATGTGGAAGTACTTCGGCTTCCACATGATGCTCTACCTCGCCGGGCTCCAGGGCATCCCCGCCGAACTGCACGAGGCCGCCCGCATCGACGGGGCCGGACCCTGGCAGCGCTTCCGCCACGTCACCCTGCCGCTGCTCGGCCCCACGATCCGGATGAGCGTCTTCCTGTCGGTCATCGGCGCCATCCAGCTCTTCGACCTGGTGTGGGTGGTCACCCAAGGAGGGCCCGACCACCACTCCGAGACGATGGCCGTCACCCTCTTCCAGTTCGGCTTCAAGCGCTTCCAGGTCGGCTACGCCAGCGCGATCAGCATCGCCATGTTCCTCATCAGCCTCGTCTTCGCCCTCGCCTACCAGCGCTTCGTGCTGCGCCGGGACACCGAAGGAGCCCTCACCAACATGCGATCCGCCCGATGACGGCCCCCGCACCGCGCCGCAGGCTGCGCTCCGTCCCCCTGTACGTGACCGTCTGGGTGGTCGGCGTCGTCATGGTGACGCCGCTCCTCTACGCGCTCGTCTCCGGCTTCAAGTCCACCGATCAGCTCTCCAGCAACACCTTCGGCCTGCCCTCGCCCTGGGTGACGTCGAACTACACGGAGATCCTGAGGTCCGGCACCTTCTGGCGGTCCATCGGGTCCTCCACCCTGATCGCCGTCGGCACGACCGTCCTCACCGTCGGCACGGCGGCCCTCGCCTCCTTCGCGCTGGCCCGATTCGTGTTCCGTGGGCGGGAGTTGCTGTTCACGCTCTTCACGATCGGCCTGATGTTCCCGTTCGCCGTGGCCATCCTGCCGCTGTTCATCCTGCTGCGCACCTTCGGGCTGCTCGACAACCCGTGGGGGGTGATCCTGCCGCAGGCCGCGTTCGGGCTGCCCCTCACCATCGTCATCCTGCGGGGCTTCTTCCGGGAGATCCCCGGCGAACTGGAAGAGGCGGCCACCCTCGACGGCTGCTCCCCGTTCGGCTTCTTCTGGCGGATCCTGCTGCCGATGGCCCGGCCCGCACTCGGCACCGTGTCCGTCCTCGCCGTGGTGGCGAGCTGGAACAACTTCCTGCTGCCGCTGCTCGTGTTCAGCGACCAGACCTGGTGGACCATCCCGGTCGGCGTACAGCAGTACCAGGGCCAGTACTCCGCCGACGTCGCCCGCGTCTTCGCCTACCTGATCCTCGCCATGGTGCCCGCGCTCGCCTTCTACGCGGTGGCCGAACGGCAGCTCATCGGCGGCATCACGATGGGCGCGACCAAGGACTGACGCCGCCTGCCCCGACCCACCCACGTTCACAGCGCACTTGAGGAGTTCCATGGTCGAGCCATGGCAGGACACCACCCTGTCCGCCCACGTCCGGGCGGCGGATCTGCTCGCCCGGATGACCACCGAGGAGAAGACCGCTCAGCTCTCCAGCGTGTGGCTGGGGGCCGAGCCCGCAGCCGGCCAGGCCGTCGACGTGGCACCCGGCCAGCACGAGTACGCCGCCCGCAGCGCGGCCCTCGACACCCTGCTGCCGTACGGCCTCGGCCATCTCACCCGCCCCTTCGGCACCGTGCCCGTCGAACCGGCCGAGGGCGCCGCGCGGCTCACCGCACTCCAGCGGACGATCCGCGCCGGCAACCGGTTCGGCCTGCCCGCGCTCGCCCACGAGGAGTGCCTGACCGGGTTCACCGCATGGCGGGCCACCGTCTTCCCGACCCCGCTCGCCTGGGGCGCCACCTTCGACCCGGCCCTGATCACCGAGATGGCGCGGGCCATAGGCACGTCGATGCGCGCCGTCGGCATCCACCAGGGACTCGCGCCCGTCCTCGACGTCGTACGCGATCCGCGCTGGGGCCGCACCGAGGAGGCCATCGGCGAGGATCCGTACCTGGTGGGCACCATCGGCACCGCGTACGTACGGGGCCTGGAGGCGGCCGGGATCGTCGCCACCCTCAAGCACTTCGCCGCGTACTCCGCGTCCCGCGCCGCCCGCAACCACGCGCCCGCGTCGCTCGGCCCCCGCGAACTCGCCGACGTGATCCTGCCCCCGTTCGAGATGGCGGTGCGCGACGGCAGAGCCCGCTGCGTGATGCCCGCCTACAACGACATCGACGGCCTGCCCGCTCACGCCCATGCCGGGCTGCTCACCCAACTCCTGCGCGAGGAATGGGAGTTCACCGGGACTGTGGTCTCGGACTATTACGGCGTCTCGCTGCTCGAGGAAGCGCACCGGGTCGTCGACGGGGAAGGCGGAGCGGCTCGGCTCGCCCTCGCGGCCGGTGTCGACGTGGAACTGCCGGCGGCCCGCTGCTTCAGCCCCGCGGATCCGCTGCCCGAGGAACTGCTCGACCGGGCCGCGCTGCGCGTCCTCACCCAGAAGTGCGACCTGGGCCTCCTCGACGCCGACTGGGACCCTGCCACCGGCGACGCCTCCGTCGACCTGGACCCCCCGCACCTGCGGGAGCTGGCGCGGCAGGTGGCCGAGGAGTCGGTCACCCTGCTCGCCAACGGCGCCGGGGTGCTGCCGCTGAGCGACGGAACGCGCATCGCGCTGCTCGGTCCGCTCGCCCACGAGCAGGCGGCCATGCTCGGCTGCTACACGTTCCCGCGGCACGTCGGCGTCCACCACCCCGACCTGCCGACCGGAGTCGAGGTTCCGACGCTCGCCGAGGCCCTTCGCACCGAACTGCCAGGCTCCGTGTTCGGCGATGACCCGGCGGCCGCCGATGTCTGCCTCGCCGTCGTCGGGGACCGGTCGGGTCTGTTCGGGCGCGGCTCGTCGGGCGAGGGCTGCGACGCCGAGGACCTTCACCTGCCCTACGGACAGGCCGAGTTGCTCGACGCGGCAATGGCCTCCGGCAAGCCGGTCGTCATCGTCGTCCTCAGCGGCAGGCCCTATGCCCTCGGCCGCTGGGCGGAGCGGGCGGCAGCCGTCGTCCAGGCCTTCTTCCCGGGGCAGGAGGGCGGCCCTGCCGTCGCCGGAGTCCTGTCCGGGCGTGTCGACCCGTCCGGCCGCCTGCCCGTCGGCGTACCCCGCAGCCCCGGCGGCCAGCCCGCCCCGTACTTGGCCCCGCCGCTCGGCCGGCACGGCTTCCCCAGCACCGTGGACCCCACACCGCTCTACCCGTTCGGCCACGGCCTGTCCTACACGACGTTCACCTGGGACACCCCTCAGTGCGACGCCCCCGAGCTGGCCACCGACGGCGAGACCACGCTCCGGCTCACCGTCCGCAACGCGGGCGACCGCCCCGGCACCGAGGTCGTCCAGCTCTACCTCCACGACCCGGTCGGCACCGTAGCCCGGCCCGAGGTCCGGCTCGTCGGCTACGCCCGGGTCCCGCTCGACGCCGGGGCCTCGGCCGAGGTGCACGCCACGTTCCCGGCCGACCTCGCCGCGTACACCGGCGCGGACGAACGCCGCGTCGTCGAACCCGGCGCCCTCGAACTGCGCGTCGCCGCGTCCAGCGCCCACGTCCACCACACCGTGCCGCTCACCCTCACGGGCCCGGTACGGGAGGTCGGGCACGAGCGCCGGATGCGGTGCGAGATGCGCGTGAAGTAAGCAGCCCGTCAGTTCAGCGCAAGGTCAACCGCACGTCCCCACACCACAGTTGAGGAGACGCACCATGCGCACACCCCCACGCCGCACCAGGACCGCCGCCTACGCCACCGCGGCGGCCCTGCTGCTCGGCCTCGCCGTCGCACCCGCCGCCCGGGCGGACGCCGAGCGGCCCCAGGCCGTCACCCTCGACGACCTGGCCCGCCAGAGCGGCCGCTACTTCGGCTCCGCCGTCGACAACCCCGAGCTCGACGACACCCCGTACGCGAACCTGCTCGGCACCGAGTTCGGCTCCACCACCCCCGGCAACAGCATGAAGTGGGACGCCACCGAACCCCGGCGCGGCGTCTTCAACTTCACCGGGGGCGACGAGATCGTCAACTACGCCCAGGCCAACGGACTTTCGGTGCGCGGCCACACCCTGCTGTGGCACAGCCAGCTGCCGGGCTGGCTGACCTCCCGCACCTGGACCGCCGACGAACTCCGCTCGATCCTCAAGAACCACATCACCCAGGTGGTCACGCACTACAAAGGCAAGGTCTTCGCCTGGGACGTCGCCAACGAGATCATGAACGAGGACGGCACGTACCGCCAGAGCATCTTCTACAAGACCCTCGGCCCCGGCTACGTCGCTGACGCCCTGCGCTGGGCCCGCGCCGCCGACCCGAACGTCAAGCTCTACCTCAACGACTACAACGTCGAGGCGACCGGCGCCAAGTCGGACGCGTACTACCGGCTCGTCAAGCAGCTCAAGGCCGCCGGCGTCCCGATCGACGGCTTCGGCATGCAGGCCCATCTGGCGCTGCAGTACGGCTTCCCCAACCAGATGGGGCAGAACATCCAGCGCTTCGCCGACCTCGGCCTCGACGTCGCCCTCACCGAGCTCGACATACGTATGCCCCTGCCGTCCGACACGGCCAAGCTCGCCCGGCAGGCCGAGTTCTACGGGCGGGTCACCGACGCGTGTCTGGCCGTGCGGCGGTGCGTCGGCATCACCCTGTGGGGCTACTCCGACCGGCACTCCTGGATTCCGCCGGTCTTCCCGGGCGAGGGCGCGGCCCTGCCCTGGAACGGAAACCTGCGGCGCAAACCGGCGTACGACGCGATCGCGAAGTCACTCGCGGCCGCGGCCCGCGAGACGAAGGGCTGAGCGGCATGCGCGGGTGAGGCGAGCCGGTGCGGGGCAGCGTGGCGGGCAGCGCCCGCCCGTCGCGCCCGGGGAGTCGATGCCGATGAAGTCGAGGCTCCGGCAGATGTGTTGATGGCCGCTGAGGCAGGCCGGGCAGGTGCCGTCCCAGCGCAGCGGCATCACGGTGACCCGGTCACCGTGATGCCAGCCTTCCACACCCGGGCCGACGCGTACGACGCGGCCGGACATCTCGTGACCCAGGACGGCGGGGGTGTGGACCCGGGCGTCCATGTCACCGTGGAAGATGTGTAGATCGGTGCCGCAGATGCCGACGTAGGCGGGGGTCAGTTCCACCTCTCCGGGTCCGGGGCGGCACCGTGGGTGCGGGAGCCGTGTCCAGGGTGCGGGCGGCGGTGTATCGGACGGCGAGTGTCATCGTGTCGCCAGGGTCCTTTCAGCGCGGGCGCCGAGGGGAGGCGGCAGATCGGTGTAGGCATGGATGTCGGCGGTGCGGCCGTCCGGCGGCATTTCGGCAGGGGCGGCCCAGCGGTCCTGCGCGTCAGACACGGGAGGTCCAGACGGGCCCGTCGGGGTAGGCGTACTCCTTGAGGGGCTCGGGGTGCATCTGCGCGCTCAGTCCCGGCGGGGTCGGCGCGAGGTAGTGGCCGTCGGCGATGCGTACCGGGTCGACGAAGTGCTCGTGCAGGTGGTCGACGTACTCGATGACGCGGTCCTCGGTCGTGCCGGAGACGGCGACGTAGTCGAACATCGACAGGTGCTGGACCATCTCGCACAGGCCCACGCCGCCGGCGTGCGGGCAGACCGGCACGCCGAACTTCGCGGCGAGCAGCAGGATCGCGATGTTCTCGTTGACGCCGCCGACCCGCGCGGAGTCGATCTGCACGACGTCGACCGCGCCGGCCTGCAGAAGCTGCTTGAAGACGACCCGGTTGGCGATGTGCTCGCCGGTGGCGACCTTGATGGGGCGGACGGCCTCGCGGACGGCGGCGTGGCCGAGGATGTCGTCGGGCGAGGTGGGTTCCTCGATCCAGTACGGGTCGTACGGCGCCAGGGCGTGCATCCAGTCGATCGCGGCCTGGACGTCCCAGCGCTGGTTGGCGTCCACGGCGATGCGGATGCCGTCGCCGACGGTCTCGCGGGCGGTGCGCATGCGCCGCACGTCGTCCTCCAGGTCCGCGCCGACCTTGAGCTTGATCTGGGTGAAGCCGTCGACGACGGCCTCGTGGGCGAGGCGGGCCAGCTTCTCGTCGGAGTAGCCGAGCCAGCCGGGGGTGGTGGTGTAAGCGGGGTAACCCCGGTCGAGGAGGCGGCCGATGCGCTGTGCGCGGCCGGGCTCGGCCCGTTGGAGGATCTCCGTCGCCTCCTCGGGGGTGAGGGCGTCACTGAGCCAGCGGAAGTCGACCTGGGCGACCAGATCCTCGGGCGACATCTCGCCGAGGAAGCGCCACACGGGCTTGCCGGCTCGCTTGGCGGCCAGGTCCCAGGCGGCGTCGACGACCGCGCCGGTGGCCATGTGGATGACCCCCTTCTCCGGTCCCAGCCAGCGCAGTTGGGGGTCGTGCACAAGAGAACGGGCGAACGCGCCGAGGTCACCGCAGACGTCCTCGACCGCGAGGCCCACCACGTGCGGGGCGAGGGCCGCGATGGCGGCGGCCTGGACGTCGTTGCCGCGGCCGGTGGTGAAGGCCAGTGCACAGCCCTCGAGTCCGTCGTCGGCGTCGGTGCGCAGGACGACGTAGGCGGCGGAGTAGTCGGGCTCGGGGTTCATCGCGTCCGAGCCGTCCAGGTGCTCGGACGTCGGGAAACGCACGTCCAGGACGTCCAGGGCGACGATGCGGGCAGGAGCGTGGGGCGCCGGGGAGGCGGGCAGGGCGGCCGACATGGCGGCAACTCCAGTGAGGGCAGGGGCGATTCAGCCCCGGCCCGTAGTCTCAGCACAGAGTATTGATGGGATGTATGCATAGAGTCGAAGTGGCACGCCGTCCAGCCCTTCGTTCACCTAGCCACAACTTCCCAGTTCATGGCGGACCGTAAATCAAGAGCGGGAGCCTTGGGAGAGCGATACATCCCATCACTGCATGGTGATCAACATGCCGCGCCACCTCCGAAGGAGATCCAGACCGCACCCGCCCATTGACACCGCCCCGAACCCCTCAATACGGTCTCGCCAACATTTCGAACGCATGACGAAATATCGAACACGAGAGTCCCGTGACCCGCCCCTCGCCGCTCGGCTCCCGCCTGCCCTGCCCGCCGCACCGCCCAGCAGGGTCCCGTCAACTTTCCAGCAGGAGGCACACATGGACATGAGTAGACGTACCGTCATAGCCGGGGCCACGGCGGCGGGGGTCGCCGCCGCGACCGCCGGCACCGCGCGTGCCACGGGAGGCGCGATGCCGACGAGGTCACTCTTCGGCAAGCTCGCCGACGGCACCGAGGTGTACCGCTGGTCGCTGGCGAACGGCGGCACCCGCATGAAGGTGCTCTCCTACGGCGGCATCGTGCAGTACCTGGGGATCCGTGACCGCCACGGCCGGTACGCCGGCGTCTCCCTGGGCTTCGAGCGCCTCGCGGACTACGTCGCCGACAGCCCGTACTTCGGCGCCCTGATCGGCCGGTTCGGCAACCGCGTCGACAAGGGCCGGTTCACGCTCGACGGCAAGGCACACCAACTCGACGTCAACGACGGCGAGAACAGCCTGCACGGCGGCACCAAGGGCTTCGACAAGCATGTGTGGGACGTCGAGCCGTTCACCACGGGCTCGGACGTCGGCCTGCGTCTCCACTACACCTCCGCCGACGGCGAGATGGGCTACCCGGGCACGCTGAGGGTGAAGGTGACGTACACCCTCACCCGGCACGGCGACTGGCGCATCGACTACGCGGCCACCACCGACAAGCCCACCGTCGTCAACCTCACCAGCCATGTGTACTGGAATCTCGCCGGTGAGGGCAGCGGCACGATCGAGAACCACGAGCTGCGGATCGACGGGTCCCGCTACACGCCCGTGGACTCGGGGCTGATCCCCACCGGTGAACTGGCCCCCGTCGCGGGCACCCCGTTCGACTTCCGCCGCACGAAGCCGATCGGCGAGGACCTGCGGGAGGCGCACCCACAGCTGCTCCACGGCCAGGGCATCGACCACAACTGGGTCCTCGACAAGGGAACTTCAGCGCGCCCGGAGTGGATTGCCGCGCTGCGGGACCCGGCCTCCGGGCGCACTCTGCGGATCGCGACCACGGAGCCGGGGCTGCAGTTCTACTCCGGCAACTTCCTCGACGGCACGCTCGTCGGCCCGTCCGGCCGCGTCTACCGGCAGGGCGACGCACTGTGCCTGGAGGCACAGCACTTCCCGGACTCGCCGAACCAGCCGTCGTTCCCGTCGACGGTGTTGCGGCCGGGACAGACCTACCGGTCGACGACGGTCCACTCTTTCAACCGCTAAGAACCCATGCTTAAACCCTTATTGATCTCGTACACGCGCCACGATGGAGGGTTCAATCCCCACGAGCGCTCCGTTCGCAGTGGCCTGACAGTGCTCCGGCCTGGCAAGGGGTGGGTGTGGTGCCCGATTCCGAGATGGTCGGCAGCGTCAGCGCGGATCGGTACGAGCAGATCGTGGAGCGGTTACGCGAGGCCGCCGAGAGGAGGCGCTGGTCGCCCTCTCCGACGGCGTCGAGCGCGACTTCCGCATCGTCGAAGGCATCGACTGACCGAGGTCATCCCTCCGTCACGGGCAGGCACTCGGCGAGCAGGTCGACGACGTCGCGCCAGGCTCGCTGCGCGTGCTGCGGGTGGTAGCCGACGCCGGGGACCGTGGGGTGGTCGACCGGCGGATGGTGGAAGGCATGCAAGGCGCCGCCGTAGACCGCGAGGCGCCAGTCGACGCCCGCGGCCTGCATCTCAGCGGTGAACGCGTTCCGTTGCGCGGGCGGCATGATCGGGTCTTCCGACCCGACCCCGGCCCACACCGGGCAGCGAATGCGCGCCGCCTCGCCCGGTCGGCCCGTGGTAGTTGCGTTGACTGTCGCGATCGCGCGCAGGTTGACGCCGTCGCGCCCGAGTTCCAGCCCGACGGCGCCCCCGGTGCCGTAGCCGACGGCGGCGATCCGGTCGGAATCGGTCCGCGGTTCGGCGCGCAACACGTCGAGCGCCGCATGGCCGATGCCCCGCATCCGGTCGGGATCAGAGAGCAGTGGCATGCAACGGGCCAGCATCTCCTCGGGGTCGCTCAAATAGCGCCCACCGTGGAGGTCGAAGGCCAGCGCTATGTATCCCAGCTCGGCGAGAGCATCGGCCCGGCGGCGCTCGACGTCGCTGAGCCCCGTGCCCTCTGGTCCGAGCAGCACCGCGGGCCGGCGGTCGACACCGGCCGGGAGCGCGAGGTGCCCGATCATCGTCAGACCGTCGGCCGGGTACTCGACCGTACGCGTCGTAATCGTCGTCATGAGACTGGACTGTAGTGATCGTCGAGCCCGGTCCGGCCGCTGTTCTGCCGCTGGCAGAGCAGCGCGGACATCCCCCTGAAATACGACGAGGGCTCACAAGAACCGTCACAAACCTCGTCCCGGCACGCACGCTCGCCGCACGTCGCCCCCGGGCGGTAGCGGGGCTCAAGGGCTGACGCCGGGGAACGCCCAGGGCGGACCGCCGTTGTCCGCGAAGAACTGCGCGATCGTCGCGATTGCCGCGGCCTGCGCGAGGACCCAGGCGAACTGGATGGACAGGTAGCGCGTTTGGTACACCACGGGCAGCAGGCTCAGGCTGCCGCGCCCGGGCAGAAGCTCGCTGCGGAACGTCTCCAAGTCCATCCGGACGCCGGTCAGGGTCAGGATGAGCAGCATGGACGCCGCGGCGAAGGCGAGGGCCGTCTGTTCCTCCCCCAGGCTCCAGTTGCCGAGGGCGAAAAGGCCGATCGGCATGGCGTAGGCGGCGGCGAGCGCGAGGGCTTTGGCCGGGCCGCGCCGACCGGGCAGTTCCTGCCACAGCGCGCCCAGGAGGAATCCGGCCGCCGCGTACCCGACCTGCCACAGCACGAACTGGGTGACCACGTCCGGCAGTCCGAGCCGGTCGTACAAGGTGTTGGTCAGGGCGTCGCCGCGGAGTTGCTTGTCCCAGACCAGGACGCCGCTGAACGCCAGGGCGACCGGCTGGGTGAAGCGGGCCGCCCGAACCCCGTTCTCCCACCAGGTGTCGCAGGGTCCCAGCGCCAGGGCGGCATCCACCACGGAGACGTCGCGGGGCAGCCGGTCGGGGCTCCCTGTCGACGCGCGCCAGCGATGCAGTCGGCGCAGCCGGGTCTCCATGTCGCGGCGTGCCGCCGCGCCCTCGTCGGTCTGTCCCGAGGCCGCGCCTCGCAGCCCGGCGTGCAATTCTCGGTAGCGGCGGGCCCGGTCCAGCAGCCGGGCGCGGTGCGTGGCGGACAGCGTCGTGGCGAGCGGCTCCCCTGACACGCTCAACGGCCGGGCGGGGACCACTCGGCGCCCCGTAAGGCGCAGGATGCCCGCGAGCGCGAAGAAGTTGAGGAAGAACCACGACCACGCGACGACTTCACTGCCCGTGTACACGCCGATGTCCATCGCGGCCATGACCGGGAACAGCAGCAGGAGCAGCAACCGGTCCACGGCCTTGGGGCCGCGCCGCGCCAGGGTGGTGGCCCGCGCGGCCCTCACTGCCCGGCTGCGCAGCACGGCCAGGATGGCCAGACCGCTGAGCACCCACCACATCCCGAACCACCACCACTGGGAAGTTTCGGTGAACCACAGCAGGCTGCTGCGCAGCTCCGCCTGGTGCCAGGCACCGTAGCCCCCCGTCGGATCCAAGCGTGGGGAGAGCCAGCTGGCGCGGTTCCAGTCCCGCTCGGCGGTCGCGGCGTAGCAGATGCCGATGATTGCGACGACCGCGCCGACCCCGGCCATCAGCAGCCAGGTACGGGGGCGTTGGTGTCGCGGCCGCCACAGGCCGCCGTCCACGGCCACACGACGCACCGCGAGCGCGCCGCCCAGCAGCGGCAGGGCGAACGAGCAGACAGCGGCGCCCCACACGACGCCCACAGTCAAGTACCCGGGGCCGGACGGCTGCACGAACCGTTCCGGGTCGAGCCCCACCACCCCGGGCAGCAGGACGGGCACTGCGGCGCCCACACCGAGCACGGCACCGAGCAGGGCCACGGCGCGGGGCGGCCGGGCGAAGCGCAGCAGCAGCGCTCCGGCCACGGCGGAGGTCAGCCAGGCGTAGGGGGCGTACGCCGCACTGCGCGCCCAGTCCGGTGTGTTCTCGAAGGCACCGACCGCAGCGAGGTACACGTCGCGGCCCTGGACGGTGAGCGCGACGCCGAGCAGGGTCAGGCTCCAGTTCCGCAGGTTGCTGACGGCCTTGCTCTCGACGGGATCCGGCACCCCGTGCCGGGGCAGCACGATCAGCGCGCACCACACCGCCACGACGACGGCGATCGGCCAGAGCGGGCCGCCCACGGCGCTGTACACCGCGTACGGCGGTGAGTCGTCCAGGGCCGAGAAGGAGCGGGGCCAGGCGGGCTCGATCCTGACCTCGACCGATGGGGCTCCATGGGCGCGGGTGGGCCGCCACACCAGCGCCCCGCCGTCCTCCTTCGTGGTGGCACGGGGCGCGGCCGAGCGGGCGCCGGGGCGGCCGGGGTCCACGGTGACTTCGTGCCACCGCGCCTGGTTCAAGCTCTCGGGCGGGGCCAACCGGACGTCCCAGCGGGCCTTGCTCACCTCCACGGTCCAGGGCCCGACCCGGACGGTGCCGCGCTGAGCGACCCAGGCGTGGGCGGACAGGCGGACCTCCAACCACCTCTTGCGGGACGACTCCTGACCGGAGGGGGCGGTCGCGGGGGTCACTGCGGGGTCCTTGGCCCGCCACTCCTCCCAGCGGGTTTCCACGCCGTCGTGGTCTCCCCTGGCCAGGCAGCGCATGGCCCGCCGGTACCTGTCGGATCCGGTGCTGAGGAGCAGGTGGGCAGCCGGCTTCCAGGACATGGGAACCGTGAGCGTCATGGTGGCGGAGGCCTTGGCGTAGGTGCGGTCCTCATGGTCGATGCGCAGCTGTGCCGCGACGGTCGCCGTTAGCAGTCCGCGAGCGTCGCAGGAGTCATCGGACGTGGTCGACGACACCACTGCGTACGCCTCCGTCACCACGGAGCCAGAGAGGAGCCCGACCAAGAGCACGGCGAAGAGTCCCCTCAAGCACCACGCCATGCGAACCCCCGACACCGTCTCGCCAGACCTCCGCACAGCGTGGCGGTGCACGCCCCGCCCAGCCATACGTCAGGAGGGCTCGAACATGGGCCGAACGGCGGGCAGGCCGCACGCCCTGGCTTGATGGCCGCCGGGCTTGAGTACGGTCGACCCACAGCGCATCGCCGTGCGCGCGCCCGACACGATCGAGATGCCGGTCGCACCGGTGAGAACTGTGTGAACCCCCGTCGATCGCGCGGAGCGCGGGCGCAGCGGCGGTCGGTGCGCAGGCGGGGGTTCAAAAGACGGGCTCTAAGGGTGCAGCAAGAGCTCCTCCACCCCGGCGGCGGCCTCCCGTACGGTGAAGGGCCGCCGCGTTCCCTCGGCCCGTACCCGTACGCCGTCCCCCTCGCGCACCGCGCGGAAGACCGCCGCGGGTTCCCCGTCGGGCCCCGGCACCGTGCACGCGCCCTCCCCCAGATCCGCGCCGGTCAGCAGCGTGAGCGCGTCGAGCCAGTCGCCGTCCGGGCGCTTGTCGTCCGCTCCCCAGGGCAGCAGCGCGCCGGGGCGTACGTACAGCGGCAGGCTGTCGAAGCCGTGCACCTCGTGGCGCCAGCAGGGGCCCTCGACGGTCTCGCCGGTGAGCAGGTGGGTCCAGGTGCCGGCGGGCAGGTAGAACTCGACCTCGCCCTCGGCGCTGAACACCGGAGCGACGAGGAGGTCGGGCCCGAGCATGTACTGGCGGTCGAGGCCGCGGCAGGCCGCGTCGCCGGGGAACTCCAGGAGCATCGGGCGCATCACCGGTACGCCGGTGCGGTGGGCCTCGGCCGCGACCCCGTAGAGATAGGGCATGAGGCGGTGCTTGAGGCGGGTGAACTTCCGTGTCACGTCCACCGCTTCGTCCCCGAAGGCCCAGGGCACGCGGTACGAGACATTGCCGTGCAGCCGGCTGTGCGAGGACAGCAGGCCGAAGGCCAGCCAGCGCTTGAACACCGCGGGGTCGGGGGTGCCCTCGAAGCCGCCGATGTCATGGCTCCAGAAGCCGAAGCGAGGTGAGTTCCAGCCTGGCCGAGGAACTGGCGAACGCCCTGGCCGCCGTGCTCAAGGGCGACTTCTTCCACGACTCGCTGATGAGCGCCCACTATCCACGCCGCGACGTCTACAACGCGGACGCCGCCCACACCCTGCCCGCCGTCCTCATCGAGGGCCTCGTCCAGTCCACACCCGACCACCGCCTGCTGCTGCTCGCCGCCGCGCCTTGCGCCCACGGGCGAACTGCGGGGTATGCGGACCCGGTTCGGGGCGCGCCTGGACCTGGCTTGGGACGGCGGGCACGCGACCGTGGCCCTCTCCCCGACGCGCACTCGCCGCGTCGACCGGCGGTCACCGGGAGACGGGCCCCGTGCTGGCCCTGACCGTCAGTTCCGGCGCGAGCAGTCGTACGCCGCCCTCGCCGCCGGCCTGCAGTTTGGCCATGACCCGCTCGACGGCCTGGCGGCCCATCTCCTCGGCGGGGATGGACACCGAGCTGAGCCGGACGGACGCCTGCAGCGCGACCTGGTCGGGGCAGATCGCGAGCACCGAGACGTCCTCGGGAACAGCGCGGCCCTGCTGGCGCAGCAGAGCCAGCAGCGGCTCGACGGCCGACTCGTTCTGCACGACGAAGCCCGTGGTGGCGGGGCGCTCGTCGAAGATCCGGGCGAGCGTCGCGGCCATCGCGTCATAGCCTCCGACGCTGGGCCGGTGCAGAAGGCGTACGTCCAGATCGCGGGCGCGGGTGCGCAGTCCGTCCAGGGTGCGCTCCGCGAAGCCGGTGTGGCGCTCGTAGACGGCGGGGTCCTCGCCTATGACGGCGATGTCACGGTGGCCGAGTCCGGCGAGGTGCTCGACGCACAGTGCGCCCGCGGCCGTGAAGTCCAGGTCCACACAGGTCAGTTGGTCCGTGTCGGCGGGCAGTCCGATGAGGACCGAGGGGCGGTCGCCCGCGCGCAGCAGCGGCAGGCGCTCGTCGTCGAGCTCCACATCCATGACGATCATGGCGTCGGCCAGACCGCTCCCGGTGACGCGGCGTACGGCGGGAGCGCCTTCTTCGCCGGTCAGGAGCAGCACGTCATAGCCGTGGGCGCGCGCCGTGGTCGCGACGGCGATCGCGATCTCCATCATCACGGGGACGTACATATCGGTACGCAGCGGCACCATCAGGGCGATCACGTTGGATTTGCTGCTGGCGAGCGCGCGGGCGCCGGCGTTGGGGTGGTAGCCGAGCTCGCGGATGCTGCGTTCCACTCGCTCCTTGGTGCCGAGCGAGATGGAGCGCTTGCCGCTGAGGACGTAGCTCACCGTGCTGGCCGAGACTCCGGCGTGCTGGGCGACCTCGGCGAGGGTGACCATGCGGCGGCTCCTGAGCTTGCAGGCGGTGCGTCGTTCGCTGCGAAACGCCAGTTGGGGTGCTCGGACGCACCGACCCTACGGGGCACCCTCCGAGCGTGTCCACAATGTTTTCGAAGCGCTTCAACCATTCTCCCCGCCGACTTCACTTACGGGAAGACGTTCCGTAGGAGCTCCTGATACCGGATCGAGAATGAGCGCCCGGCCCGTCGATGCGATTCATGCCTGCCATTGCCGTTGCGGGCTGCCAATTACCCAGCGGGGAAAGGCAGTACGCGGCAAATACCCTTGTCCCCACGAAACCTGTCCGTTAGCTTGCGCTAGGAGGCGAAGCGCTTCGACAATTGCCTGGTCCAGGGCCCCGACGGCTCCTGGTGGATGGTGCTGCTCGGCGTCCGGCCGGGCGGCGGCACGCCGGGCTGGCACGTGCTCGGCCGGGAGACCTTCCTGGCCCCTGTGACCTGGGTGGACGACTGGCCGGTCGTCGGCGAGGTCGCCCTGGACCTGCCCGATCCCGTGGCCGCTCTCCCCCGGCCCGGTCGAGCAGCACCGGGACGACTTCGAGCTCGCCGAACTGCGGCCGTCCTGGATCTCCGTGCGCGATCGGCCCGCGGAACACTGCACCACCAAGGAGCGCCCCGGATGGCTGACGCTCCACGCACGCGGCGGCTCCCTGGACGAGCCCGACGTGGTGTTCACCGGACGGCGCCAGCAGCATCTGTCGTGCCGGGCGCGCACTCTGGTCGACGCCGCGGAGGGAGGCGGTGGCCTCGCCGTCCGGCTCGACGAGCGGCACCACTACGAAATCGAGGTGTCCGGCACGCGGGTGCGGGTGGTCGCGCGCGTCGGCTCGCTGCGCACGGTCGTGGCCGCACGGTCCGTGCCCGCCGGACCGGTGGTCCTCGCCGTCACGACGCGACCGCCCACACCCCACGGGCCGTGCACCGGACCCGATGTCGTCTCCCTCGGCATCGAGGAGCCGGACGGCACGTTCACCGAGCTCGCGACCCTCGACGGCCGCTACCTGTCGACCGAGGTCGCCGGCGGCTTCACCGGCCGGGTCATCGGCGTGTACGCCGCGACAGGCACCGTCCACTTCGACTGGTTCGACTACGAGCCCCTCGACCGCTGAACCCACCGTCCGAAAGGCACGACCGACCGTAAGGGACACCGCATGACGGACATACGACAACCCGCACACCGCCGCGGCCGCGGCCCCGGACGCCTGGCCGGCCTGCTGATGGCGCTGCTCGTCGTCCTGGGACTGTCCGGCAGCACCGCGCTCGCCGCACCCGACGGTACGGCGCAGCAGGCACAATCCACGGTCAGAGTCCCGGCGCGCGCCATGGACGCCGTCGCGGCGATGCAGCCGAGCTGGAACCTGGGCAACACCCTGGACGCGATTCCGGACGAGACGTCCTGGGGCAACCCCAAGGCCACCAGGTAGCTGTTCCAGACCGTCCGGGGGCAGGGCTTCCGGAGCGTGCGCATCCCTGTGACCTGGCATGACCACATGTCTGCCGCCGCGCCCTACACCGTCGACGCCGCGTACATGAGCCGCGTCAAGCAGGTCGTCGACTGGGCACAGGCCGAGGGCCTCTACGTCGTGCTCAACGTCCACCACGACTCATGGCAGTGGATCTCGAAGATCTCCACCGACCACGACAACGTACTCGCCCGTTTCAACGCCCTGTGGACCCAGATCTCCGCGACGTTCCGGGACGAGCCGCGCACCCTGCTCCTCGAAGGCGTCAACGAACCGACCTTCGACGACGCCACGGCCGCGCAGAAGACCCGGTTCATGAACGAGCTGAACACCTCGTTCCACAGAATCGTCCGGGCTTCGGGCGGTGGGAACAAGGACCGCCTGCTCATCCTGACCACGCAGGTCGGCACTCCCTCCCAGGACCTCATGGACGACCTGTACACCACGATCAGCGGGCTGCGCGACACCAACGTCGTCGCCACCGTGCACTACTACAGCTGGTTCCCGTTCAGCGTGAACATCGCCGGCGGCACCCGGTACGGCGACGACGCCCGCAACGACCTGGACGACGCCTTCGCCCGCATGCACGACACCTTCGTCGCCAAGGGCATCCCCGTCTACCTCGGCGAGTACGGCCTGCTCTCCTATCCCGACGACAACCACCCCTCCCGCATCGAGCGGGGCGAGGCGCTGAAGTACTACGAGCACGTCGGACACGCGGCACGCGCCGCCCGTGTCACCACCGCGCTGTGGGACCCCGGCTTCGCCTACCTGAACCGGGACACCCTCAAGTGGCGCGACCCCGCGCTCTTCGCCTGGATCAAGTCGAGCTGGACCACCCGCTCGGGAACCGCCTCCTTCGACAAGGTCTTCGTGGCCAAGTCGAGCCCGATCACGGCCAAGTCGCTCACCCTGAACCGCAACGGCACCCAGTTCCGGGGCCTGTGGCACGGAGACACCAAGCTGGCCGAGGGCCGGGACTACACCGTCTTCAAGGACCGGCTCACCCTCACGGCACCGGCCCTGACCCGGCTGACCGGCGCTCACGCCACAGGCACGGCCGAGAAGTTCGCCCTTCCCACGAAGCACCAAGGTGACCAGTTGGCGACCATGGAGGCCACGTACGCCGACGGCACCAACGCAGGCCCGGCCGACTGGACTCCGTACCAGGAGTTCAACGTGGCCTTCTCCCCGGACTACCCGAAGGGCACGATCATCCTGACCACCGCATTCCTCAAGTCACTGCGCGACGGCGAACCGGCGACGCTGACTTTCCACTTCCACAGCGGCGCCAAAGTGAAGTACAAGGTCACGAAGTCCGCAGGCTCGGTCTCCGGCACGGCTGTCAAGGAATCCTGACCTACCCGGCCGGTGCCCTGATCGCCACCTCCCAGGCGATCAGGGCACCGGCACCTCAGTACACGGACACGACAGGGGCCGAGGGGCCATAGCGCGAACACTTGTGCTCACCTGTGTTCAGCGAGGAGCGGTATCGCCGGGAGGCTCTGCCCCCAGGAGGGCGAGCAGCCCGGGGAATCTCTTCTCGATGTCCGCGCGTCGCAGGCGGATGCCCTTGCGGTTGCCGTAGTCGATCTCGTCAACGAGACCTGCCTCGCGCAGGACGCGGAAGTGGTGGGTCTGGGTCTGCTTCGAGATCGGAAGATCGAACGAGTTGCAGCCCCGCTCGTTGTCGCTGCGGTCGGCGGCCAACTGCGTCAACACCGAACGACGGTGCTCGTCGGCGAGGGCGCGAAACACCGCACCCAGATCGAGCGCATCGGCCTCCGGGCCGACCAGGTTCTTCCCGGTCACGCGGCACCCCCTTCAGGTACGACTTGAATCGTACCTGAAGGCCGTGCTCCACTGAGGTACGAAATCTTTCGTACCTGGGTCCGAGTGCGCTGCCCCGTGCCGCCGCGCCCTGAGACCCTGCCCCGGCACTCGCCGGGGACCTGGTCATCGACACTCCGAGAGGTCATCGTCATGAAGAAGCCCGAGGTGCTGATAGTCGGAGCCGGAATCGCAGGGCCCGCACTCGCGTACTGGCTCTCCCGGAACGGCTACCGGCCGACGGTCGTCGAACATGCCCGGCAGCTGCGCTCCGGTGGCAGCGCGATCGTCGTGAAGGGGCCCGCGATCCCGGTCGCCGACCGCATGGGCATACTCCCGCAGCTCCGCGGGCTCGCCACCCGCAATCGGTCACTGACCCTGCTCGACCCCGGCGGCAGGCGAATCCTGCGACTCCCGCTCACCTCGGACGAGGCGCCGACGGTCGAGGTGACCCGAGCCGACCTGTCCGAGGTGCTCCACCGGTCGGCGCAGACCGAGGCCGAGTTCTTGTTCGACGACACGGTCACCGCTCTCGACCAGGACGGAGGTGGGGTCGACGTCACCTTCCGGCGGTCCGCGCCACGGCGCTTCGACTTGGTGGTCGGTGCCGACGGGATGCACTCCACCGTACGGCGCCTGGTATTCGGACCCGAGCGGCAGTTCGCGGGCGACCTGGGCCTGTACGGCGCGACCGTGCCGCTGGAACCCGACGCCATCGAGGACCCGAGCGAGATGACGATGCTGACCGTGCCGAACCGGATGCTGGTCGTCCACCCCTCGCGGACCACTCCGCTCGCGATCTTCACCTTCCGGGCCGCACAGCCGGCGCCCCACGACCGCAAGAACATCGCCCTTCACAAGCAGACCGTGGCCGACGCCTACGCCGATGTGCGGTGGCGGGCACCGGAACTCGTGGCGGCGTTCCTCGACCACCCGGCTCCGTTCTTCGACCCCCTGACCACCATCCGGGTGCCCTCGTGGTCCCGCGGACGGGTCGTACTGCTCGGGGACGCGGCGGCGGCGACAGCCCTGCTGGGTGACGGGTCCAGCATGGCGATGGCGGGCGCGTACGCCCTCGCGGAAGAGCTCGCCGCCCATCCCGGTGATCACGCCCGCGCCTTCGCCGCCTACGAGTCGCGGCTCCGCCGTGAGGTAGGTCCGCGCCAGCGACGCGTCGGTCTGCTCTCCAGGCTCATGGTGCCCCGCACCCGGCCGGGCCTCGCGGTGCGCAACGCGCTGGGCCGCGCGGTCGGTCGCACGAACCGGATCGCCTCTCGCGAAGCCGCGAACCGGTAGACCGAGTCCGCACCGACCGGTCACGGTCGGTGCGCAGCTCCGCGGCAGCTCTCAGCCGGGTCGGCGCCGCCATGTCCGACGAGCCTGGCTCGGCGTCGGCTGGGCGGCTGCGTCACCAAGCGGTAGACCTGCTCACGCGACAGGGTGAATCGTGGGGGTGCTACCACGTCCCTGGCCGAGGACGTGGTCCTCTCCGGCGACGAGATCGATCGGCTCCGCGACGCCGGAGAGGAGTCCGGGACCCGGGCCAAAGGGTGTCAGCCCTTGATGGCTCCGGTGAGCATGCCCTTCTTGAAGTGCCGCTGGACGAAGGGGGAGGCGACCGCGACGGGGATCAGCGCGAGGACCATGACGGCCATCTGCAGCCCCAGCGAGGAGAGTTGACCGGTGCGGACCGCCTGCTGGAGGCCGGTGGGTGCCTCGGTGTTCTTCTGGACCAGTTGGATGAGCACGTTCTGCAACGGCATCATCTCCTGGTCGGTGAGGTAGATGGAGGCGTTGAACCAGGCGCTCCAGTACCCGACCGCGTAGAACAGCGAGATGACGGCAAGGACCGCGCGCGACAGCGGCATGATGATGGTCAGCAGGATGCGCAGGTCACTGGCCCCGTCGATGCGGGCGGACTCGGTGAGTTCGGGCGAGATGCCCATGAAGAAGGCCCGCAGGACGAGGATGTTGAAGACGCTGACCGCGCTCGGCAGGACCAGCGACAGATAGGTGTCGGTGAGGCCGAGCGACTGCACCAGAAGGTACGTCGGAATGAGCCCGGCCCCGAAGACACCGCCATCGAGAACAGCTTGCCGAAGAGCGTGACACCGACCGACACCATGATCGCCCTGCTGACCTGGTTATCTTCACCGTGATCTTTCCAACAGCCACGTCAGCCACATGCATGCTGAACTGGCCGGATCATCGGTATCCAAAGGGGTGTTCGGCATCACAGGCACGTTTGTCACGTCGTTTCGTGCAGAGCGGGCGACTCTGGCCCAGGACAAGACAGGGTGGGTGATCGTAGGAGCTGATGACTACGCCCTCCACCGCGAAGGCTCGCTGTTTCTCGCAGGGCTGCGAGACGCCGGCCGGGCCTACAACACGGAGAGGACGTACGCCGGGCGGGCGGCGCTGTACCTGTCGTACTGCACCTTCCACCGCCTGGAATGGGCCCAGATCACCGTGTGGCAGCTTGCGCGCTTCCTGCACTGGCTGGTGGAAGAGCCGCTGCCGTCGAGGGCCCGCGGCGGGGGCGGGCCGGAGCGGTTCCGCGACGAGAACACCGCGAACGCCATCGTGGGCACGGTCTGCGAGTTCCTGAGCTTCGGCGTACGCATGCAGTGGGTCGATCCCGAACTCGCCGAGCAGCTGACCGAGCCCCGCTATCTGCGGTATCTGCCGAAGGGCTTCAACCCGGGAGAGAACGACCAGCACCGCACGATCCGCTCGCGAATACTCAAGCTCCGGGGCGTCGACTCGGGGATCGAGTGGCTGACGGTCGAGCAGATCACCCGCCTCATCGATGCGACCCGGCACGCGCGGGACCGCTTCCTGGTGCTCCTGCTGTGGTGCACCGGCATGAGGATCGGCGAGGCGCTCGGGCTGCGCCGTGAGGACATGCATCTACTGGCCGACTCGCAGGCCTTCGGCTGCCAGGTCAAGGGCCCCCATGTGCACGTACGGCGCCGTTTGAACAGCAACGGCGCGTGGGCGAAGTCGCGGAAGCCGCGCGCCGTCCCAGTGACTGCCGAGCTCGGCATCTGCTACGCCGACTACCTCCACGAGCGCATGGCGGTCCCGCAGGCCGACTTCACCGAGCAGGCGCTGGTGAACCTCTTCCGGGAGCCGCTCGGAGCGGCGATGACGTACTCCGGGGTCAAGGGGCTGTTCGACCGGCTCGCTCGGCGGGCGGACCTGACTGCCCGGCCCCACATGATCCGTCACAGTGCCGCCACCGAGTGGATTCGCCAGGGCACCGACCGGTCGGTGGTCTCCGACCTCCTCGGGCACATGTCCGAGTCGTCCATGGCCCCGTACGTGCATGTCGACGAGGGAAGCCGACGGGCCGCGGTCGAGCGCGCGGACGCCTGGCGCCGGAAGATGGCGCGATGAGCCTCGAGATGACGGCCGCCATAGCCGAGGTCGGCGTCGTAACGCTGCCCGTAGACCGCGCAGGGTGGATGGCCTGGCTGATCGAGAACACTGAGTCAGACTGGCGGCCGGATGAATGGGACGCGGTGAACTGGTTGTTCACCGGGGATCCGGACAAGGTCGAGACCGCGATATGGCGATGCAACAGCGCCGGCTGCCACGTCGCAGTCCGCGCGACACGGCACCTGTGCCGGTCCTGTTACGAGCAGTTCCTTGAAAGCGGTCTGAGCCGCGAGGAGTTCGCCAAGGTCGGCCGCCGGGCCCTGGTTCGTTCCCTGCCCGGGGAACGGCCGCCGTGCTCGGTCGAGCGTGACGGCGTGCGCTGCGCCCTGGAGGCCCAGTCGCGGGGCGCGTGCACCCCGCACTATGTGAAATGGCGCTACCACCGGAACAGTGGAAAGACGGCCCTGGCGCTGGAGGCGTGGCTTCAGGCCGAGGCCGAGCCGCTCCCACCGGGCGCACCGTGCCTGGTCGGGGCCTGCTCCGGCAGCGCCCATGGCCGGGTGCTGCTGTGCACGTACCACCGTGATCGCTGGCGCCGTCACCGGAACGCGACGGGTATGAAGGGGTCGATTCACGACGGTCTGGAGGAGTGGGCCGCCGTACAGCCGCCGTGGCTGACCGGCTTCCAGTTCTCGCTCGTCGCCCTGCCCGAAGTGCTGCGCCACGAACTCCGCTTCGCCCTGGCGGAACGTGACCAGCAGCGCCCGACCCTCAGCCCGGTCGCCATGCGGCTGATGGTCCGGGGACTCGAAGGAGTTACGTCCATCGCCGAGCTCACCGACAAGAGGCTCGGTGACCTCGGATACCTCGATCGCAACTGCGAGGCCCACTGGAACGACGTCGTACGACTCATACGCGGAGCCTTCGACCGCTTCCGCGGCGTCGACCCGCTGGACCGGCCGGTCTGGGAACTCGGCGACCTCGGGCTGCGCTCACGCACACGATCCGGTGTTCGCGTGCACTCACGCCGTCTGGACGTCACGCAGATCCGACAGGAGTGGCTGCGCCGCCTGCTCGCCGACTGGGTCAAGGAGGCCACCCCCGACAACAACGACTTCCGGCGCACCTTCGAGGGCTGCCTGTCGGCATCACGGGCTCTGTCCGCGCGCCCCGGCGGCGGGCACGATCCCGGCGCGCTGAAGGTCACGGACATGGACGCGGTCGTCGCCGCGATCCGCGACCGAAAGCGCCAGGACGGTACCGCCACCCTCGCCTACGCATCCCGCGCTGAACTTCTCTCACACTTCTGCCAACTGCTCGACTTCGGACGGCGCCTTCAGATCCTCGACCATGTCGCCTCCGTGTTCGCCCGCCACCCGCACCACAAGATCCCCTATGAGGACCCCGCCGAGGACATGGCAGGCAAGGCCATCCCGGAGTGCGTCGTAGCCCAGCTCGACGCGCAAATTCACCTGATCGGCGACGACTTTGCCTACGGCGACATGGCGCCCGATGTGGTCAAGGCCATGCTGCGCACCGTCTACATCCTGCTGCGTGACACCGGCCGCCGTCCGTGGGAAGTGCGCTGGCTGCGGATGGACTGCCTCGAAGCGCAGGACAGCGAGTACATCTTGATATGGGACAACCACAAGGCCCGCCGCAATCGACGCCGCCTGGAGATCGGCAGGGAGACGGCCTTCGCCATCCAGGAGTGGCTGGCGATCCGCCGGACCCTGAAGGTCTCCGCCCGATCGAGGACCTTCCTGTTCCCCACCGCACGCCACGGATACGACGCGTGCATCGATGCCGACACTGTCGCCAAGATGCTCCGGCGCTGGGTCGACGGGCTGCCGGAACTGCTCACCGACACTGTGGACAAGGACGGTGACCTGCTGCCGTTCGACCGCAGCCGGATCTTCGCCTACGCCTTCCGCCACACCTACGCCCAGCGGCACGCGGACGCCGGCACCGAACTGAACACTCTGCGCGACCTCATGGATCATAAATCAGCAGATACCACCATGGGTTACTTCAAAGTCTCGCTGGAGAAGCGCCGCAAGGCCGTCGAGACGATGCGCCAGCACGTCGTCGACCGGTCCGGCAATCCAGCGCCGACACCGTCCGCGACCGCGTACGAGGCCCGCTCGGTCGCCGTGCCGTTCGGGAACTGCACCGAGCCGTCCAACGTGAAGGCTGGCGGGGGCCGTTGCCCGATCCGGTTTCAGTGCTCCGGGTGCGCCTTCTATCGCCCCGACCCTTCCTTCCTTCCCGCGGTCGAGGATCACATCCGGGCCCTCAAAGCCGACCGTGAGATGGCCATGGCACTGGGGACCGCAAAGTTCGTCGTGCGCAACCTCAGCGACCAGATCGACTCCTTCCAAAGCGTCGTCACCAGCCTCCGCCAGCAGATCGAGCTGATGCCGGACGATGATCGCCGCCACCTCGAAGAGGCCTCCGCCGTCCTGCGCAAGGTCCGTGCCGCGGCTTCCACGCCTGTCCTGCCCGTCCCCTCCATCCCCGCCCGGAGAAGCACTGATGAGTGAACCCCGCACCCCCGCCCAGGTGCTGCGCGAGGCGCGGCAGAAGGACTCACGCGACAAACGTGCCCGTGTTCTGTCTGTTGTCGACCAGCTGATCGCAGACGGCGAACCGGTCACCTTCACCGGGGTCGCTCGCGCCGCGAATGTCTCGCACTGGCTCGTCTACGCCGACGGCATGCGCGAGCACATCGAGGCCGCCCGGCACCGTCAGGGACGCGCCGCAGCCGGGAGTGCCCGCGCGGGCGCCAGGGAGCCGGCGGGATGGAAGCTGGAGAAGCAGCTCCTCCGGGATGACAACCGACGCCTGCGCGAAGAAGTCGAACGGCTCAAGGGCGCCGTCCGCCGCCACCTCGGCCAGCAGCTCGACCAGTTCGGCGCCGCCGACCTCGGCACCCGCGTCGATGAGCTCACCGCGGAGAACCAGCGTCTGCAGGTTGAGCGTGACAACGCCCTGACTCAGGTCAAGCAACTGAACGAGCAGCTTAGCGAGACCCAGGACGATCTCGTGGGCGCCCGGGAAAGTCTGCGTCACATGATTCGGGCCGAGAACCGGTGACCTTCGATTATGCACAGGAACTCTCGACGGCCACTTGGTAAATGGTCACGCTGTAATAGCTCGGTCAGTTCGTCTCGACCGTGGTGAGAGCTCGCAGTATTTCATTCAGGGCTTGCTCCCTGGAGAGAAGGCACTCGTAGCACCCCCTTTTATGCACGAGCGGAATGAACTGCTCGTCCGTGTCCAGTGTTTTCTGCTGCCAGGACTCGGGGCTGTTCGGACGCGCGTCAACGACAGCGGCTTCGCGTCGTAGCACAGGTTGGAATAGTTCCTTGAGGCGTGTGGTGGTGAGGACGCCGTGCTCTCGCCTGCTCTCCAGATTTCCGACTTCGACAGCCAGGACCTGCTCGGAGGCAAACGGGTTTCGCTCCCCGCCCGGACCGGGGAAGAAGAAATGCGCGTATCCAATGGCGGCCGGAGAGGCGAAGGGGAGGGTGGGAATGCCGCCTTCAGTGCCAGCTATGGCTTGGTCCCATTGACGACTCACAGCCAGGGCCCGCTCGTACGACCTGCGCAGAGCCGGGCGGGAAAGCAATCGGTCCAGAAGTGCAGCCGGCGTAGCCCAACCCTGAAAAGTGCCCGCACCGGAATCGCCGACGGTCGCCAAGAAGACTATCGCCTTGGGTCGTTCAAGCCGCACGGCGCCGGCACAGAGCACCAAGAGCCTTGTCTCCCACCATGCCCTACCGTCCTCCAGGTCAACAACCGCCACGTCGCTTCGTGCCGCTTCTTGCAGAGTGTCCAGGATCGCTGCGGTACTGCTGTCGTTCAATGGAACTCCGGGAGCAAGGCCCATGCGTGGTGAGACTGCGATTTCTCGAGCCTGACGCTCCGCAGCCGGGAACTGGACGCGAATACCGAATGCCTCAACCTCTCCGCCATCGGCCAGGCTTCCGAAGAGAACAAGCAATACCGGCAGAATCGCAAGTAAGAAGATCCCGATCAGGATCTTCCCCTCATTTCTTTCGCTCGGCCAGTCCATACTCGCGCGCATCACGCCGAGCAGTATCAGCAAGCCGATCAGTACCACCGGCACTGCGAGTAGTGCCGAGCGCGCGCTGCCGGGCCAGAAGGGCCCCGCTGATCGGTCCATGCTGGACACTGTGCTGCGACAGCTCAGCGTGGTCAATGGTCGGGCAGCCGGAAACCTCGGAGTGTGCCTTGCTTGGAAGGGAACACGGACCGATCTCAACGACCACACTCGGCTCCCATGGCTAGTGAAAGCGTAGGCGAGCGTGCGCCTGGACCTCTGATTGTTCACAAGGATGCAAAAACATGTGGCGCCAGTGGGGCGCAGGCGCTGCGTTTGCACCAGGTAGTCTCGAGCGATTCGCCCTCAGGTGTAGGCGAAAATTGATCTGCCCGCGCATACGCCGAACGTCGCATTGTCCTGGCTCCGGCTCCCGGCCACACTGCGGGAACGTAGGAACTCGACGTGGCCGTCATGGGGGGAGGGCGCGGTATGGCTGTGAACAGATTGATCATGCGTGCCCGGTCACCGCAGACCGGCTGCGAGACCGGCCTGGAGCGCACTCCCTCCCTCACGGTCCACGGTCCTGGCGCCGTGGCGTACCACCCTGGCTGGACACCAACTGCCCATGGCGGACTCACCAGTGCTGTAGATATCGAGGCCCGTCTGAAAGCAGACATAGCGGAATGGTCCCTGTCGGTAGGAGTCCCACGGCCGAAGACCTTCCCGCAGACCAGGGAGCTACCGCCCGCCGACACGGACAGGGATCAACTGACGCTCAACGCTTCGTTCCGGGCCTCGGCCGCGTTGGCCGACGTGCTTCGCGACACCACGATCGAAGCGCTGTTCCTGGTCAGTCCAGGCCTGCTTCAACCGACCGGGAAGAGCCGAACGGGGACTGCACATGGATGCTCGTGATGCTGCCATCCGTCGGCTGGCCCCAGACGACACCAAGCCCGACGAGGTCGCTGCCGCCGAAGAGTTTGTCGCCTGGAGCGGCGCCCATCGGCCGCTGGAGGCAGCGCTGGCGGCTCCGGGGACCGTGCCCAGCTTCCGAACGATCGCCCTGCAGAACGGACTCGACGACCTAGTGGCAGCGCTCGGTAGCTCCAGGCCGCCAACTGCTCTGCCCGGCGACACGCCACAGGAACGCCGTAGGGCGTTCGCCCAGCAGCTTCGCACCGGACTGTTCCGGCGCGAGCCCACCGCGGTCCTGCAGCGGATGGTGCAGGACGACGAGATCTCCGTGGGTGATGCCGCTGAGCAGGCCGGAGTGGTGCGGGTGCTCGACAATCTGGGCGCCGGGTTCGATCTGCGGCAGAACTCACTCACCTCCGCCCTCCAGGCCCCGGATGCCCTGGACGGTGTCTCGGAGGACCAGCGGGCGGGCGTGATCGAAGGGCTCAAGACTCTGCAACGCGTGCAGGCGATCAGTCCCACGCCGGAAGCCGTAGCTGCGGTGATCCGCACTGGCAACCGGTCAGCCATGGCCGTGGCGATGACGCCGCGCGACCAGTTCCTCCGCCGGGTGCGGGGCCAGCTGGATCCGGCGACGGCCGTTGTGACGCACGAGAACGCGGTTCGGGTGCAGATCCGCAACGAGGACGCGCTCGCGGCGATGCGCCAGCAGATCACCGGCTCCGGGATGCAGCTGGCCGACGGCACGCTCTCTCAGCGCGAGCGGCTCGAGCGGGTGCAGACAGCAGCCGACACCACCGGGGCCACCCTCGACGTTCAGGGCCTGTTCGGCGATCTGGACTTCTGCGCGTGCGACGACTGCCTGTCGGTCTACAGTCCGGCCGCCTATTTTGTGGAGTTGCTGCAGTATCTGCGGAACAACAACCTGGACCCGGACCAGCCGGCCGTGCCGGGGATCGCGGGGACACCGCTGGAGAAGCTGCTGCGGCGTCGGCCGGATCTGGGCTGCCTAGAACTCACCTGTGAGAACACCAATGTGGTGCTGCCGTACATCGACCTGGTCAACGAGATCATGGAGAGTTTCGTCGTCCATCTCGGCGAATACGCTCAGGACACGCACGACCCCAAGCAGGTCACGCTCGAAACCTTCAACGTGCGCACCGAGACCAGCGGTGAACTGCAGGCGCAGCCGCAGCACATCAGCCAGGAGGCCTACTGCATCCTGAAAAGCGCGGTCTACCCGATCGGTCTGCCCTATCACCAGCCGATCGACCGGATGCGGATCTGGTTGCGTGCGATGCAGACCACGCGGTTCGACGTGCTCGACCGGTTCCGCAGCGGACCGCCGGCCAAAGACACGAAGAAGGCGGACCCGGACGACCTTCCGAGGATGCGGGAGCTCTGGGCAGCGCTGCGGCAGCGCGCGGCGGATGCGGAGTTCCTCGGTCTTACCCAGGAGCAGTACGTCATCCTCACCCGTGAGGCGTTTCCGCCTAGGGCCTATCTCGAGCTGTGCAGTGGCGCAACGATCAGTCCCCGGCAGTACCGACGGCGGATCGGCTTCCGTGCGACGCACGAGTATTTCGGGTACGGGTCCGCGGCCGACATGCTGGATGCCGACGAGACCCGCCATCTGGGGCTCACGTTCGTGAAGGACCAGTTGCTGCCCCGGACCGGCCTGACCTACGGCGAACTCGTCGAGATCCTGCGGACCCGGTTCGTCAACCCGGTGATGCCGAGCGGGCCCGCGCTGAGGCTGACGCTGGCGATCCAGGCGAGCTACCGGTTCCTGCAAACCCTGCTCGACACCGGAACCGTCGATCCGAAGCGGCGGTTCGCCAAGGTCATCGAGTTCCTGGTCTCCCAGCAGAGTGTGGTTTCGGGGCTCTGGCGGCGGCTGAGCCAGGACGAGGCGTGCGGACCGCCTACGGAGGCGGACAGGCTCACCCGCGCGGAGATCACCGCATGGGTCCACTGCTGGTTCGAGCGGCTCGGCCGGCTGATTGTCCTGGACTCCGGCGAACGCCCGCGCCTGCCGATCGCCGGTGACCTGTACGGACCCATTGGCATGGAGGATTGGGGCAAGATCGGGCACCTCGACCATGCTGGCACCATCACCGACCTCGACGGCGCTCCCATCGGGGGCGTGGACCCGGAGGGCAAGGCGGCTCTTACCGCCGGGGCAGTGCTGAGCAGCATCCAGATCCTCAGCCCCGAGGGGCTCGTGATCGGCGGGACTGACGAGAACGGCTTCTTGGTCCGGCCCCCCTCGCCCCGCTGGGGAGAACCCGGTGGGATGTTGCCGGGTACACGGATCCGCTGGCTGCCGCCGGCTGACTCCTGCGACTTGGACCCGGTGCGGCTGATCCACCTGGACGGGTCCGCAGTCACCGAGGCGGAGTACGGACGGATCCAGCGGTTCGCCCGGCTGTGGCGGGCACTTGGCTGGACGGTGCCCGAAACGGACCAGGCGCTGGCCGGACTGGGCACCAGCGACAACCCGGCGCAGGAGGATCCGCACGAAATCGAGAACAGCGACGAGACCGACTCCCTCGCCTGGGAGCTCGAGGACGATTGCGAATGCGCGACCGGAGACTGCGGCAAGCACGAAGCCGGATGCCCGCCGCTGCCTGCTCGGGCCCGGATCAGTACGGGCTTCCTGCACGAGATCACTTTCGTGCACCGCATCATGGAGCGGACCGGCCTTGACCTCGACCGCGTACTGACGTTCTGGAATGACATCGACACAGCAGGGGACGACTCGCTCTATACGCGGGTCTTCCTGCGCCACAACGTGTTGGGCACCGATGACGTCTTCCGCCCGAACGCCCACGGCCAGTTCCTGACGGCGGCCGGACCGATCACAGATCACCTCGCCGGGCTCCAGGCCGCGCTCGGACTAGGGGCGCAGGACACCACCGCCCTGATCACCGAACTGGGTCTGCCGGACGAGCTCACGGTCCACACACTGTCCGCGCTGTTCCGCTACGCCGTGCTGGGCCGCTGGCTGAGGCTCAAGACACCAGACCTCATCCGGCTCCGGGCGGTGTTCGGTGATCCCTTCGTGAGCGCCGAGAAGACCTGGACCTTCCTCGAGGACTGGCAGCGCGCCGACGAGGCCGGACTGTCGCTGCGACAGCTCGATTTCGCTCTGACCGCACACGATGACATCCGGCGCCCGCTCGCACCGTCAGTGATCACGGTGCTCCGCCTGACCAAGACGCTCGCCGACGGACTGACCACCATCGATCAGCAGCACACGGATCTGGGCGATGACGACGAGGCGCTCGCGACGCTGGAGCGCGCCCGCACCGAGGCCAGCTTGCTGTTCGACGAGCCGGTCGTGAACCAGATCGAGGGCCTATTGCAGGGAAGCTGGTCCTGGACCACCAATGCGCCCGCCGGCCTGGCCATCCAGCTCCCGCCAGCACTGGCGGGACGGGTCACCTACACATCACCGGCCGCCCAGCCGGGACAGCCCGCGCCATCCGGCACCCTCTCGGTGACCGGGATCCTCGACGACAACGACCGCGCCCTGGTGGAGGCGCTCTCCCCGCTCCCGGGATGGCGTGCCGCCCTGAATCGGCTCGCGGTTCAGCCAAAGACGTTCTTCGACGCCGTGATAGCGCCGCTGGCCGCGGATCAGGCAGCACAGCAGGCGCTGGCCGACCTCCTGTTGGGCGGCGACGTCTGGCCGGTACCCGGCGCGGGCGAACCGCCAGCCACCGAGCCCTTAACCGCGGTGCTGAAGCGGCTGGCGTTCCTGCAGGTGCTGCTTCCGGAACTGCGCAAGCGCCTGGCGCACAAGCTCATCGTCGACACCGTCTCCGGCGCTTCGGGGATCGACGGGCCGGTGACCGACGTCCTGCTCTCCACCGTGCTCACCACCGCGGCCGGCCGATCAGCCATGGACGCGTTGCTGGCCCTGAAGAACACGGGGTCGGCGGGAGCGGGGTTCCACGGATACCTGACGGTGCCCGCCACTGACGACTACGTCTTCGAGGCCGCAGGGTTCGACACCGAGCCGGCCGCCCTGTCGATCGGTGGTGCTGCTCTGCCACTGGACACCCAGCAGCAGGACCCCTCCAATGTGTGGCTGAGCCAGCCGATCTCCCTGCGCTCCGGCACATTGATCCCCTTCGACACCCACGACATCCCGCTAGCTCAGCTGAAGTGGCGGACCGCCGGACACCCGACCGCCGCCATTCCCGGATCGGCCCTGCTCGCCGAGCACATGGCGGCCGGAGTCAGCGAGGTGCTCGTCAAGCTCTGGCGCACGGGCATTGTGGTGAACGCCCACGGCCTCGGCGGCGATGAGACGAGCTGGCTCGACCAGCACCAAAGCGACTTCGGCGGCTGGGACTTCGATCGCCCCAGGCTCGATGGCTGGCGGCGGCTGGCCGCGTACACCCACCTGCGCAATACGATCACGAGCAACGGCGAAGCCATGACCGGTCTGTTTCGCTGGGCCACCGGCACGGCGCCCGACCCGGCGCAGCTGACCGACCGGATCGTGACAGCGACGGGCTGGGATCCAGCCCCGGTTTCGGCCCTGCTCGCGCCGGCCGGATTCAACGTCCAAGATCCCGCGTCGTTCTGCAACGAGATCACGCTGATCCGGATGGCCCGCGCCCTGGAGGTCGTGGAGGCCACCCGGGCCGAGGTGCCGCAGCTGTTCTCGTGGGCCGATCCGGGCTCGCGGTTCTGGCCCGCACACGCACTGGCCAGCAGCATCGAGGCCGCCTACCGAGGCCGGTTCACCCAGGAGGACTGGGAGAAGGCGGTGGAACCGCTGTACGACGAACTGCGCGCACATCAGCGCCGCGCCCTGGTCGACTACCTCGTCATCCAACCCGAACTGCGTGACTGGGGCGTGACCGACTCGGACAGCCTCTTCGAGTTCTTCCTCATCGACGTCGAGATGGGCACCTGCCGGGACACCTCACGGATCAAACAGGCGATCTCCAGTGTGCAGTCCTACATCCAGCGGTGCCTGCTGGGCCTGGAGCGGGACCACGGAGTCGACGGGACGGTGCTGGACCGAGGCCGCTGGGCATGGATGCAGAAGTACCGCGTCTGGGAGGCCAACCGGAAAGTTGCCGTCAACCCGGAGAGCTATCTGCGGGCCGAACTACGCGACGACACCTCCGAAATCTACGACGCACTGCAGGCACAGTTACTGCAGAAAGACATCACCCAAGACACGATCGAAGCGGCACTGCGGGCGTACATCGATGGGCTGGACGAGATTGCCCGGCTCGAACCGGCCGGCCTCTTCGTCGACGACACGACGCAAAAGGTACACATCTTCGCCCGCACCCAGTCCGCGCCCCACCTGTTCTACTACCGGGTCCTGGACACGGCAAAAGTCCACTGGCACCCCTGGCAGCGGGTTCCGGTTGACGTGCCCAGCTACGACGTGCTCCGGGGGCAGGCGAACCGGAATGGCTGCTACCTCATTCCGGTCGTCTTCCGGGGCCGGCTGCTGATCTTCTTTCCACAGTTCAACCGCAAAACAGACCCGCCGGCCGCAGCATCAACGAGCGACTCCTTCAACACGGTGGGCGGCCAAGCAGTAGGGGACGCCCAGAGCCTGCTCTCCTGGGAGATCAAGCTCAACTACAGCGAGTTCCGCGACGGAAAGTGGTCGCCGAAGCGGCTGTCCACCGGCGCGCTGTACTCGGAGAAGGCTGCTGCTTTACCTGACATCGGCGCCTACATCTTCGTGCCACGGATCACCCGCGACTCGGCGCTGATCGACGTCTATGCAGGCGACGGGGGCACAGGGGGGCGGTTCGTCTTCAGCGGTCACCATGTGAGCGCGAGGGGCACCGCAGCGGAGTGGGCCTCCCGTCCGCCACTGACCTTCCACTGGGACCGTGCGAATGCGCTCAGGTCCATGCAGGCACTGGAAACCGGCGGTCCGGTGTACACGGACCGCCCCTTCGCAGTGCGGGATCCACAATCGATGGTGCTGTACTACAAGAACGCCGATGACCACCTGGACCACGCGGACGTCCCACCCCTACTCGGCACACTGAACACGCAGGGCGTTGAGGGACTGTTCCGTTACTACCTCCAGGCCGCACCGTTCGACGAGCGCTACGGCCAGTACGGGCAGAACGCCGTCTCGCTCTTCCACGAACTGCGGTCGCCAGTCTCCCTCTACACCTGGGAACTCGGCTTCCACGCCCTCATGCTGCTGGCACAGCGACTACTCACCGCGCGACAGTTCGACGACGCGCTGAGCGTCATGCACTGGATCGTCAGTCCGATGGCGAAAGGCACCGAACAAGATCCGGTATGGCGCTTCCTTCCCCTGCGGCTGACCGAGATCGACCGAGACGCCCAGGACCTGTTCCTGCGACTGCAGCCGAACACACCGGATCAGGACCTCAGCGAATGGCGCGACAACCCGTTCAACCCGCATGTCGTGGCCCGCGGCCGCATCTCGGCCTACAAACGCTGGGCAGCCATGCAGTACGTGCGGATCTGGATCGAGTACGGCGACTACTACTTCCGGCAGAACACACTCGAGACCATCCCGATGGCCATCCAGTGCTACGTGATGGCGTCACACCTCTACGGCCCGGCCGGGCAGAAGATCCCCAAGCGCGGGAAGACCGAGCCAGCGACGTACCGCTCGCTGCTTGACCGGTGGGACGCGTTCAGCAATGCACTGGTCGATCTGGAGCTGGCCTTCCCGTTCACCAACCAGCCCGACCTGCCCGACCCCAAGGATCTTCCGGAGGGCCAGCCGGTCACCGAGCCGCAACCGGCCAACCTGTTCGGGTCGGCGTCCAGTCTGTACTTCTGCATCCCGGCCAACCCCGAGATCCAAGCCCTGCGCACGACGATCGACGACCGACTGGCGAAAATCCGCGCGTGCCAGGACATCAACGGCGTCTACTCGCCACTGCCCCTGTTCGAGGCCCCACTGGATCCGAACCTGCTCGTGGCGGCCGCAGCGGCAGGACTGAGTATCTCGAGCGTGCTCAACGATCTGGACACGCCGATCCCGGACTACCGATTCGTATACCTGATCCAGAAGGCGCTGGAGAGCTGCAGCGAGCTGAAATCGCTCGGCGCGGCATTCATCGCGGCGAAGGAGAAGGGCGACGGTGAGGCACTCCAGCATCTGCGGACAGTTCACGAACACGCGATCAACGGCCTGGTCATGGAGGTGCGCACGCAGCAACTGGAAGAGGCCACCAAGGCGCGGGACACCCTGGCGGCGAGCCGGGGGGCGGCCGTGTACCGGCTCACCCACCAGTTGAACCTGCTCGGTGAGGATCTGTCGAAGCTGCCCAGCGAGACCACCGATTACGCTGAACTACCCGACCTCATCGAGGCTCCGGTGGACGTCGGTGGGCTCAAGGTCAATGCGCTTGAGAAGCTGGAGCTGGACAAGGCCGCCGAGGCGCGGGACTGGCAAACCGTGATCGGGCACATCGAGGCACTGGCCAGCGTGTTCCATGCCATCCCGAATTTTGCCCTCGAGGCGGCGCCGATCGGCGTCGGCGCTGGAATCAAGTGGGGTGGTGCGAATCTCGGCAATGGCACCCAGGCCATCGCGCGCGAGCTGCAGGTCGCGGCCAATAGCACGTCGTTCGAGTCGACCAACGCCGGGCGCAAGGCGGCCCTGCAGAGGCAGCTGCAGGAACGGGTCCAGCAGGCGAACATCGCCGGGCACGAGATCACCAACATCGACAAGCAGATGGTCGCGCAGGACATCCGGATCGACATCGCCAGCAAGGAGATCACCAACCAGCAGGCCGCGATCGACAACTCGCAGGCGGTGCTGGACTTCCTGGAGAGCAAATACAGCGGGCCGGCGCTTTACACCTGGATGGAAGGCCAGCTCAGTGGCCTGCACTATCAGGCCTACACACTCGCCTACGAGCTGGCGAAGAAGGCCGAGAAACTGTTCCGCTTCGAACGTGCCTACACAGGCCCGGGGTTCATCCAGTTCGGCTACTGGGATCCGGCCCGGGACGGGCTGCTCGCCGGGGAAAAGCTCTGGCAGGGGCTGAAACAACTGGAGTCGGCCTACCAGAACTCCCGCGGCCACGACTTCGAGATCACCAAGTCGATCTCGCTGCGCCAGCTCGATCCCGCCGCCTTGATGACCCTGCGCGAGACCGGTGTCTGTGAGTTCTCGCTGCCGGAAGTTCTTTTCGACATGGACTACTGCGGGCACTACCAGCGTCGGATCAAGACCGTGGGCCTGAGCATCCCGTGCACGATCGGCCCCCACACCGGACTGAACGCGACCGTCAGGCTGCTCAAGCACCAGTACCGGGCCACACCGGAGGCCAGGAACGCAGGTGATTACCCGCAGAGCACCGATGAGGACGATCCGCGCTTCGCCACCACCAACATTCCGCTCACCGCGGCAGCGTTCAGCTCGGCCGAATCGGAGAGCGGCGCCTTCGACCTCAACCTGAACAGCGAGCGCTTCCTGTTCGGGGAGGGCGCCGGCGTGATCAGCTCCTGGCGGCTCGAACTCCCCCGGAACTTCCGCCAGTTCGACTACCGGTCCATCACCGATGTCACCATGCGGCTGCGGTACACAAGCCGAGACGGCGGCGACGCGCTGCGCACGGCGGCGGAGGGTGCTCTGCTCGACTGGGGCAAGGACGTCGAGGACCTGAGCCAGACCGAAGGGCTCTTCACGGCTTTCGACGTGATCAACGAGTTCGCGGATGCCTGGTACGCCGGGATGCACCCACCGGCGGCCGCCACCGAGCGGGTCGTCGAGCTGCCCGACATCACGCGCACCCTGCCGTTCTACACCCAGGGGCGGGACCCGGAGGAGGTCGTGGCCAGCGACATCTACCTGTTCGTTGAAGGCGATCTCACGCCGGACCAGGTCACTGCCGTCCAGGGGGGCGTCGATGTTTCCTTCACAGCCGGTGCGCCGGCCGGAGATGCCCTTGCCGTCTTCGCGGCGCATGATGTCGGAGCGCCCGTGACCAGCCTGAAGCTGAACATCGCCGATCTCACAGCGAGCATCAGCCAGGTCTGGGTCGTCGAGCGCTTCACCCTCCGGTGATGGCCAGCCCAGCCCTGCCCGGTGCGATCCCGGAGAACCCGGGCCAGCCGGGCACGCCTTCGCCGGGCCAACCGAGTGGTTACTCCGGCGCCGGCATTCGTTCCGGCAGCACCGCGGAGACCGGTACCGGAGCGAGCCCGCAACCCGCGCTTCCCGTCATCAGCACGCCGAAGGGAGGCGGCGCGATCAAGGGGATCGGCGAGAAATTCGGCACCAATCCGGTGACCGGCACAGCCTCGATGAGCATCCCGATCCCGCTGTCGCCCGGGCGGTCCGGATTCGGGCCATCGCTCTCTCTCGGCTATGACTCCGGCAACGGCAACGGCGTGTGGGGATTCGGCTGGTCCCTGAACACACCGGCCATCAGGCGAAAGACCGACAAGGGACTGCCGCGATACGCGGATGCGGACGAATCCGATGTGTTCCTCCTCTCCGGTGCCGAGGATCTCGTGCCGGTGCTCAACACCGATGGCACGCGGCACGCCGACACCGCCACCTTCCCGGGGTTCAGGGTCCACCGGTACCGCCCGCGGATCGAGGGGCTCTTCGCCCGGATCGAGCGCTGGGTGGACACGGCGACCGGCGAGACACACTGGCGTTCGATCAGCCGGGACAACGTGACCACGCTCTACGGCCGCACCCTCGAGAGCCGGATCGAGGACGGTGCACGGACCTTTGAGTGGCTGATCTGCGAGAGCTATGACGACCGGGGCAATGCGATCGTCTACGAGTACGTGCCCGAGGACGACCGCGGCGTCGAGCCGCCACTGCCGGGCAGTACGGTCCGAGACCACGTCCGCATGCGGTATTTGAAGCGGATCTTCTACGGCAACCGGACCTCGCGGCTGGTCCAGGCCGATGCCAGCGACTGGATGTTCGAAGCCGTTCTCGACTACGCCGAAGGTCACCTCACGCATCGCCCACCCGATCCCGGAGTGCCGGCGGACGCACAGCACCACTACGCCGACGCATCGGTCGATGCGTCCGGCACGTGGCCGGTGCGGCCCGATCCGTTCTCCAGCTACCGGGCAGGATTCGAGATCCGGACCCATCGCCGCTGCGCGGCCGTGCTGATGTTCCACCGGATCCCGGACCTCGGCCCCGACCCCTACCTGGTCCGGTCGACCGAGTTCGGCTACCGCGACCTCAAGGCCGACAGCCAAGTGGCTCCCGAGGAGCAACTCGCCCATCAAGGGAGCACGCGCATCGCGTCGTTCCTGATGTCGGTCACCCAGTCCGGCTACCTCCGCCAGCCGGACGGCCGGTACCTGCGCAGTTCCATGCCGCCGGTCGAGTTCACCTACAGCAAGCCGACGATCGACCAGACCGTGCACACCTTGGACGACGAGAGCCAGCGCAACTTGCCGATTGGCCTTGATGGGCACGTCTACCAGTGGATCGACCTGGACGGCGTCGGCCTGCCGGGGGCGCTGACGGTGCAGAGCGGAACCTGGTACTGGAAGGCGAATCTCGGTGACGGTCGGCTCGGGCCGCTGACTCCGCTGCGCGATGCGCCCGCCGCGGTCACTCCGGGCACCGGCCGCGGTCAACTGTTGGACCTGCAGGGCGACGGACGCCTGGACGCCGCCGTGCTGGACGGGCCTTCGCCGGGTTTCAGCAGCCGCACTGAGGACGGCAGCTGGACGGCGTACCGAGCACTTTGCGCTGTCCCCGCGGTCCGGTTCGATGATCCGAATCTGCGGTTCGTCGACCTGACCAGCGACGGACTGGCCGACATCCTGGTCACTGAAGGTGACTCGTTCACCTGGTACGGATCGCTTGGTGAAGGCGGGTTCGCCGCCGGACAACGGGTTCCGCAGCCGGACGATGATGGTGCTGGGCCGCGACTGGTCTTCGCCGACGCCGAGCAGGCGGTGTACCTGGCCGACATGTCCGGCGACGGGCTCGTCGACCTGGTGCGGATCCGCAACGGGCAGGTCGCCTACTGGCCGAGTCTGGGGCACGGCCGGTTCGGGGCGCGCATCATCCTGCGCAACTCGCCCTGGTTCGACACTACGGAGGCCTTCGACCAGCGGCGGATCCGGCTCGCCGACATCGACGGCTCGAACGCGACGGACATCATCTACCTCGGCCGCGACGGCGTACGGCTGTATGTCAATGAATCCGGCAACCGATTGACGGATCCGCTTCGCCTGCGGGGCTTTCCGCCCGTCAGTCAGTTCAGCGCGGTCCAGGTCGCGGATCTGCTCGGCAACGGCACGGCCTGCCTCGTGTGGTCTTCGCCTGCGCCCGCAGACAGCCGGACGCCGGTGCGGTACATCGACCTGATGGGCGGCACCAAACCGCATCTCCTCATCCGGTCGGTCAACAACCTCGGCAGCGAGACCGCGGTCGAGTACGCGCCGTCCACCCGCTTCTACCTCCATGATCTGAAGGCCGGCCGGCCGTGGGCCACCCGGCTTCCGTTCCCCGTGCACTGCGTCAGCAGGGTTGAGACCATCGACCGGATCAGTGGCAACCGGTTCGTCAGCCGGTTCCGCTACGCCCACGGATACTTCGACGGCGTCGAACGCGAGTTCCGTGGATTCGGCCGCATCGAGCAGTCGGACACCGAGACCTACCGGGACCTGGCCCGGGGCACCGCGGCGACGAACGAGGACGAGGCCTCCCACGTGCCGCCAGCACGTACGGTGACCTGGTACCACACCGGGGTCTTCCGCCCGGGCGAACAAGTCTCGGCCCACCTCGCCACCGAGTACTACCGCGAACCGGGGCTGACCGACGCCGAGGCAGCAGCGATGCTGCTGCCCGACACGGTGCTGCCGCAGGGGCTCGACACCGGCGCACGGCGCGAGGCCTGCCGGGCCCTGAAGGGATCCATGCTGCGCCAGGAGGTCTACGCCGACGACGGCACACCGCAGTCCGTCCACCCGTACACGGTCACGGAGCAGAACCTGACGATCCGGTTGCTGCAGGACCGCGGCCCGAACCGGCATGCCGTATTCCTCACCCACCCTCTGGAGGCGATCTCCCGCCACTACGAACGCATTCCGACGGATCCGCGCACCACTCACGCGTTCACGCTCGCGGTCGACGACTACGGGAACGTGGAACAGTCGGCCACCGTGGGATACGGACGGCGTCAACCAGACCCGGCACTGGACCCGATCGCTCAGGCGGCGCAGGCGAAGACCTGGATTTCGGCGACCGAGACCACCTATACGAATGCTGTCGATGAGGCCGATCATCACCGCATACCGGTTTCGTGCGAGTCGCGCACCCACGAGCTGACCGGCCTGAGGCTGTTGCCGGGGCGCGGCCGCTTCACCTTCAACGAAGTCCTGGAGGCGGCGTCCACGGCCGTTCCGCTCGACTACGAGCAGGAGGCCACCCCCGGCCGTCTGGAAAAGCGTCTGATCGAGCACGTGCGCACCTACTACCGGCGCAACGACCTCAGCGGGTCTCTACCGCAAGGCGTGCTGCAGTCGCTGGCGCTGCCCTACGAAAGCTACAAGCTCGCCTTCACGCCAGGCCTGGTCGCCGAGGTCTACGGCGGCCGCGTCCTCGACGCGATGCTGGCGAACGAAGGCCGCTACGTGCACACCGAGAGCGACGGCAACTGGTGGATTCCGTCCGGGCGGGTCTTCTATTCCAGCGACTCGGGCGACACGCCCGCACAGGAGCTGGCGTACGCCCGGCAGCACTTCTTCCTGCCACACCGGTACCGCGATCCATTCCATACCGATGCGGTCAGTTCCGAGAGCTTCGTGGCCTACGACGCGTACGACCTCCTGGTCGAAGAGACGCGCGACGCGCTGGACAACCGGGTCACTGCAGGTGAGCGGGACGCCGGCCCCGATCAGCGGCTCGTCCGTCGCGCGCAGGACTACCGTGTGCTGCAGCCCGAGCTGTTGATGGATGCCAACCGCAACCGGTCAGCGGTCGCTTTCGACGCCCTCGGCATGGTCGTCGGCACCGCGGTCATGGGCAAGCCAACGCCGGCCGCAGTGGAGGGTGATGCGCTGGACGGGTTCGCCCCCGACCTCACCCACGCCGAGATCGACCAGTTCCTGGCCGATCCGAGGGGCCCGGTCGCGGCAACCCTGCTCGCCGACGCCACCACCCGCGTGATCTATGACCTGACCGCGTACTGGCGCGAACCCGACCCAGCCACGAAGCCGCCCGCCGTGGCCGCCACCATCGCCCGCGAGACCCACCTGAGCGACCTTCCGGCGGGCCAGCAGTCAAAGATCCAGGTCAGCCTCTCGTACTCCGACGGCTTCGGCCGGGAGATCCAGAAGAAGATCCAGGCCGAGTCAGGTCCCGTGCCCCGACGCGACGACAGTGGCAGAATCATCCTGGGCCCGGACGACCACCCCCTGACGACGCCGCACGATGTGAGCCCTCGTTGGGTCGGCAGCGACTGGACGGTCTTCAACAACAAGGGCAAGCCCGTCCGCCAGTACGAGCCGTTCTTCACCGACACCCACCACTTCGAGTTCGACGTCAAGATCGGCGTGAGCCCCGTACTCTTCTACGACCCGGTCGAACGAACGATCGCGACCCTGCACCCCGAGCACACCTGGGACAAGGCCATCTTCGACACCTGGCGACAGGAGACCTGGGACGTCAACGACACGGTCCTGATCGCCGACCCCAAGACCGATGCCGATGTGGCCGACTTCTTCGCCCGCCTACCGAACGCCGACTACCTGCCGACCTGGCACGCGCTGCGCACCGATACGGCCAACGGAGCAGCCTTTGCGGCGCGCTATCCGGACCCGACCGATCGCGCGAACGAGACGCGGGCCGCCGAGAAGACGCGAGTTCATTCTGCGACGCCGACCGTCGCCCACACCGACCCGCTGGGCCGCACCTTCCTCACGGTGGCCTCCAACAAGGCCAAGTACAGCGATACGCCGACAACGGATCCGCCCGTCGAGCAAATCCACGCGACGCGCGTCTTCCTCGACATCGAAGGCAACCAGCGCGAGATCATCGACGCCAGAGATCGCGTCGTCATGCGCTACGCCTACGACATGCTCGGCAACCCGGTCCACCAAGCCAGCATGGAGGCCGGCGAGCGCTGGATGCTGAACGATGTCGCGGGCAAGTCGCTCTACGCCTGGGATAGCCGCGACCGCCGCATGCGGATCGCCTACGACCCGCTGCGGCGGCCAACAGATTCCTTGCTGGGCGAAGCCGGAGGCCCGGAGCTGGTCGTCGTGCGGAACATCTACGGTGAGGGACGCCCGAACCCGGAGGACGACAACCTGCGCGGCAAGGTAGCCGAGGTCGACGACCAGGCAGGCGTCGTCGCGAGCGACCGCTTCGATTTCAAAGGCAATCTGCTGGAAAGCCGCCGCCGTCTGGCGGTGGAGTACAGCGCGGTGCTGGATTGGTCCGGGGCCCTGCCGCTGGAGCCGCAGACGTTTACGGGCCACACCCGCTACGACGCCCTCAACCGTGTGACACAGTCGATCGCGCCGCACAGTGATCAGCCGGGGGCGGAGATCAACGTCGTTCAGCACCGTTACAACGACGCCAACCTCCTGGAGCAGGTAGATGCCTGGCTCGACCAGCGTGCCGAGCCAGGCCATCTCCTCGATCCCACCACAGCAGACCTGCACGCGGTCACAGACATCGACTACGACGCCAAGGGTCGACGCGTGCGGATCGTCCACGGCAACGGCGCCACGACGACCTACACCTACGACCTGCTGACCTTCCGCCTCACGCAACTGCTCACCCGCCGCGATGCCGCCACATTTCCTGGCGATTGCCCGCAGCCGCCGCCGGCCGGCTGGCCAGGCTGCCAGGTGCAGAATCTCCACTACGCCTACGACGCGGCGGGCAACATCACCTCCATCCGCGACGAAGCCCAGCAGACGATCTACTTCCGCAACACCCGCGTGGAGCCGAGCGCCGACTACACCTACGACGCCATCTACCGACTGATCGAGGCCACGGGGCGCGAGCACGTGGGGCAGGCGGGCACGCCGAACGCGTACTCCTACGACGACGCCCCACGCGTCGGCTTGCCGCACCCCAACGACGGCAACGCGATGGGGCACTACCTCGAGCGGTACGCCTACGACGTCGCGGGCAACATCCTCTCGATGCAACACCGCGGCAGTGATCCGGCTCGATCCGGGTGGACGAGGACCTACGCCTACGATGAGACGAGCCAGCTCGAGCCTGGGAAGCAGAGTAACCGCCTGACAAGCACCACGATCGGGGCGACGACAGAGACGTACAGCACCGGCGCCGATGGTTACGACGCCCACGGCAACATGCTTCGTATGCCGCACCTCGGCAGCGGCTCACCGGAACCCAACATGCGCTGGGACTACAGGGATCAGCTGCACGAGACGGATCTTGGTGGCGGCGGCAGAGCCTACTACGTCTACGACGCCTCCGGCCAGCGCGTGCGCAAGGTTTGGGAGAAAACATCGAGCCTCGTCGAAGAGCGCATCTACCTCGGCGGGTTCGAGCTGTTTCGCAGGCGCGAGAACCTCGACGGCGAACAGACGTCGACGTTCGAGCGCGAGACGCTGCACGTGATGGACGACACCGGCCGCCTGGCGCTCGTCGAGACGCGCACGCTCGACCGCGCGGGAAGCGACCAGGCGCCGAGGCGTCTCATCCGGTATCAGCTCGGCAACCATCTCGGCTCGACCAGTCTCGAGCTGGACGATCACGCGCAGATCATCTCCTACGAGGAATACGCACCCTACGGCGCCTCGACCTATCAAGCCGTGCGCAGCCAGACGGAAACGACGAAGCGGTATCGCTACACGGGGAAGGAGCGAGACGAGGAGAGCGGCTTCTACTATCACGGGGCGAGGTACTACCCGCCGTGGCTGGGACGCTGGACAAGCGCCGACCCGGACAGCATGGCCGACGGAGTGAATCTCTTCTCCTACGGCCGGAACAACCCGCTGACATTCAGCGACCCGACCGGGACGACCTGCGATCCGACACTGCAGTCGTGCATCGACCCCACGCAGCCCACGGCGCGTGAAGCGGCGCTGCAGCAGTCGCTCCCGGAGAGTGAGCGCAACCTGTCGCCACCCGGCTCTTCCCTCTCGTCGAGCTCCTCCAGCGTCGGCGGGGGACTCTCCTTGGCCGGCACTCTCCTGCGCTCCGCCGCTCCGTCATCCCCGGTGGCCGCCGCTGGCATGCCTGTGGCGGCGCCTGGAACTGATTTTGCTGCGGCCGCTGCACAGGCACGGCAAGCCTATCGACTCGCCAACGTGATGCCCCCCGGGACACAGGTGCAGCATTGGACGAAAGAGCTAAGCGCGGCGGCCTCGAACATGGACCCGGCCGTGATGAACCTGAACCTGTCGCCGTTACAGTCCCGCAACGCATTGCCTGCCACCACGCTGCTGGTTGATCCCGCTGGGGGAGGAACGACATACTCTGCCCTGAGCGGGAGTGTCTACGGCAACGAACACAAGTTCGCCGATCGATTCCTCATTCCTCAAATCGAAGACCAGATACGCGCCGTGAACCCAGGTGCTACCACTGCGGAGGTAGCAGAGGCGGCGGGTAGACAAGCAAGATGGGTCATGACGGGAGAACCGGGACCGTCTGCTTTGCCTTTCTCTGAAGCAGCGGGGATGAGTTCGTCGGCGCGATGGTTCGTCGGCGGCGCGGGCGCCCTGAATTCCGTCGGCGGCGTATTCATGCTCGCCAGCGTGGACAGAAAGAGGGACCCCGGAATCGTCACCGCGGGGAAGATCACGAGTGGGAACGCCAGTCTGGTAGGTGGAGGCCTGCAGATTGGTGGGGCAGCGTTCGGCGCGGCAGGCGTAGCAGAAGTGGGCGCAGCCGCATCCGGCGTTGGGCTGATAATTGCCGTCCCCATCATGGTCTACGAGATGAGACCACAAGGCTGGGTCGCCATCGACCCGGTGTTGATGGAGAGGAACATGCAGCGATCTCAGAACGGGGAGAACGTCAATCAGTTCTGCGCTCAATGCCATGGTCCAGGAGGCGCATTGGATCCGAACAACGACTGGAACGCAGGGGGAGCCCGTCGCGCCGCCTTCATTAACAGATTGCAATGGAAGTATCTGGGAGATTAGCGTGCTTCACCGACACTCAACTTGATCGCGACCAACCTGCGCTCCCCACGTGTGGTCAACACCGTCAGTGCGGGCGGCGCCGTCGCCAACGGCGCGGGATTCGTCGAGCAGGCCTCACGGATGACGTCCGGCGGGCCATTGCAACACCCGCTACTCCCGGTGGCGGGGCCTCGGGTGCGGCGCCGCTGGGGCAGGTGAACCGAATCCGGCTGCCTTTGCAACCTCGCTGAGCAAGATCGCGCAGTTGCATCGCGTAGAGCACCCTCGACCGCGCGACCGGCGCCGACACCCACCGAACGTGGCTGAACCGCCCTGCGGCAGAGCGGATAAGGTGACAAGCGCCTCGTGCCTTACATAGCTGATTCTGCTCTCAACGCTGCTACCTGTGTGCTCACTTGACACCTACAGATAAACCCCTCCGCCGCCGAGCAGTTCGGTGTAGTTGACGAAGGTGATGTCCTGGGGGATCGCGACCAGGCCGCCGACCCGGTCGATGACGGGTTTGGGAGAGAGGCTGGTGACGATCACGATCCACAACGGGCCGAGCACCGCGAGACCGACCGGCCCGCGACCAGCACCAGGAAGGCAGCGATGCTGATGCTCGTGCAAGGTCTGGTGGTGAACTCGGCGGGGCCTGTTGGTAGGCGTGTCATGTACTCGTACCCGGTTGCGTGTGCGGTTGGTGTACGCGTACGAAGCCGGTTTGGTAGGCGATGGCGACGAGTTGGGCGCGGTGGCGGGCGCCGAGCTTGGTCATGATGCGCTGGATGAAGGTGCGCACGGTCAGTGGGCTGACGTACAGGCTTTCTGCGATCTCATCGTTGGTGAGGCCTTTGGCGGCCTGTGCCAGGACTTCACGTTCCCGGGGGGTGAGGGACTGGAGTTCGTTTGGCGTTGCGACGGCAGCGTCGGGGCCGGCGAGGTAGCGGGTGACCACGGCGTGGGTCGCCAGGGAGGACAGGACCATGTCCCCGGCCGCTACGGTACGGATGGCGCTGAGCAATTCGGCGGGGCCGACGCCCTTGCCCAGGAAGCCGCTCACACCTGCGCGCAATGCTCTGGTCACGTACTCGTCGGTCTCGAAAGTGGTGAGGACAAGGACGCGGGTGTCGTCGAGGGCCGGGTCGCCAGTGATCTCTTCTGCGGCGGCCAGACCGTCTTGTCCCGGCATTCTGATGTCCATGACCACGACATCCGGTGTGGTCGCGCGGGTCACCTCGACAGCCTGGGCGCCGTCGCCCGCGACGCCGATGACGTCCATGTCGTCGCTGGCGTCGATGAGGATCTGAAAGGTGCCGACAAGAAGTGCTTGGTCGTCGGCGAGGAGCACCCGGATGGTCATGCGTTGTCCTTGTCCTCGTGGGCGGTGAGCGGGACGTCTGCGGAGTGGGGAGCGTCGGTGGGGAGCTCCGCGACCACCTCGAATCCGGCGTCGGACTTCGGTCGGGCGCGCAGGCGTCCGCCGACGGCCTGGGCGCGCTCCCCCATGCCGATCAGTCCGTAGCCGGCCGCACGTGTCTGCGCCTGCTGCTGTCCGTCGTCGCTGACGGTGAGGGTCAGGAGGCGGCCGGTGTAGGCGAGGCGGACCGAGGCCGTGGTCGTCAGGGCGTGCTTGGTGACGTTGGTCAGTGCCTCTTGAACGATCCGGTACGCGGTGAGGTCGACACCCGGTGACAGTGGCTGCCGAGTGCCGTCACAGGTGAGGTGGACGGTCAGGCCGGCGTGCTCGAACGAGTCGAGGAGCGCGGGGAGCCGGGCCAGGCCGGGTGCGGGTTCCGCCGGGGCCGTGGCATCGCCGGCCTCGCGCAGCAGTCCCACCGTTGCCCGGAGTTCGTTGAGTGCGGAGACCAGGGTGGTGGTGAGGTTGCGCATCACGTACTGCGCCGTGTCCGGCTTGGCGGCCAGCAGATAGTCGGCGGTGGCGGCCTGGGCGTGGGCGAGGGTGATGTGGTGGGCGACGACGTCGTGGAGTTCACGGGCGATACGCATCTGCTCGGCGCTGACGCGCAGGCGCGCTTCGTCCTCGCGCGTGCGTTCGGCGAGTTCGGCGCGTGCTTCCACGGCGATGACATAGTCGCGTCGGCTGCGCGTGGAGTCGGCCACGGCGCTGGACAGGAGCGTGAAGCCGACGAGTCCGACCTGCTCAGGCTGCAAGTGCGTGTCGTCCGGTGCCCAGATGACGGAGACGGCCAGCAGGGCAAGGACGCAGGCGGCGGTGGCCCGCCCGGCGGTGCGTCGGTCGGTGCGCAGGGCAAGGGAGTACAGCGCCGCCATGGCGGTGGCGGCGATGGTGGAGCCGAACTCGTAGCCCAGCCAGGGGCCCATCGCGCCCAGGGCGGCGCTGCATGCGGTGGTGGCGGTCACCGTCAGGCGCGGGAACCTGCGGTGCGCAAGGAAGATGGCGGCCGAGACCGCGGCGATGACCGCAGCGGGCAGCGGCGGCCATTGGGCGATGCGGGGTGGTTGGTCCATGGCGGTGGAGACGGCCGTGATGCCGAAGAGTGCCACGGTGAGCGTGGCATCGGCCATCCGGGGATGGCCGCGGGCCCACGGCCGCAGGTCGGCGATCACGCGATCTCCTTGGCCGGTCGTTGCTTCATCGTCGGCTTGGGTTCTTGGCGGTCGGGCCCGCAGCGGGCTGCGCCGGGCTGCCCGTGGTGGCGCGGGCAGCCCGGCGGGGCGGCTGCGGGCTATACGTCCACCGGCTCCTCCTCCCGGGGTGTGGTCTGTGCCGGGAGGGCGGGATCGGCTTTGAGGCGCCGGGTGAGCTTCTCGCCCTCGACGTCCACGTCCGGCAGCACCTTGCTCAGCCCGCGCGGCAGCCACCATGCTGTGCGGCCCAGGAGGGCGAGGGCCGCCGGGACGATGGTCATCCGGACAATGAAGGCGTCGAAGAAGACAGCGGCGGCCAGGCCCAGACCCATCATTTTGATCATGGAGTCGGTCATGCCGACGAAGCCGGCGAACACCGCGATCATGATGACGGCGGCGGCCACGACGACCCGGGCGCTGTGCCGGAAGCCGGTGACGATGGCCTGAGAGGGCCGCTCGCCGTGCACGTAGGCTTCCCGGATGCGGGTCACCAGGAAGACCTCGTAGTCCATGGCCAGGCCGAAGACCACGCCGATCAGGAAGATCGGCATCATGCTCATCACCGGGCCGGTTTGCGTGACACCGAGCAGATCGGCCAGCCATCCCCACTGGAACACCGCGACGATCACGCCGAATGCCGCGGCGACCGAGAGCAGGAAGCCCAGCGCTGCCTTGAGTGGTACGAGCACAGAACGGAACACGATCATCAGCAGCAGGACGGCGAGGCCCACGACCACTGCGAGGTAGGGGATGAGCGCGGCGGTGACCTTGTTCGAGACGTCGATGTTCATCGCCGTCTGACCGGTCACCAGCATGGATGCGCCCGCGTCGGCCTCCACCTTGTCCGCTTCGTCGCGGATGGTCGTGACGAGGTTCTTGGTTGCGGTGGCGCTGGGGCCGGTACTGGGCACGGCGGAGACCATGGCGGTGTCACCGGCCTTGTTGAACATGGCCGGTGAGACGTCCACCACGCCGTCGGTGGCCTTGAGGGTCTTTGTGGCCTGCGCAACGGCAGCCTTCGGGTCATCGGCCTTCTTGGCGTCGATGGCCACGGTCAAGGGTCCGTTGAAGCCGGGGCCGAATCCGTCGGCGAGGGCGTCATAGGCGCGGCGCTGGGTGGTCGAGGTGGGCTGTGCTTCGTCGCCGGGCAGGCTGAGCTGCAGATCCATTGCCGGGACGGCGACGACGCCCAGGCCCACGACGCTCAGAAGCTGTGTCTGAGCCCTGCATGACAAGTTAAGTGATCTTCCGGTGTGGATCAGGCCCTCAGCGCAGTCGGGCTTGGGCAGCGAGCCAGTCCTGCAGTTCTCGGTGACGGAACTGGTACGCCATGCCGGAGATCCGCAGCAGGCCCGCCTCGTAAGCCCAGTGGAGGAAGGCACCGAGCCGCCAGGGCAGTCGGCCGCGGGAGCAGCAGAGTAAGACCACGTAGCGGCGGCCTGCTCCGGAAAAGACGTACAGCCCGAGCGGGACCCCGACTATGAGCCCCATCGAACCGATTGCGAGCCCGACCGTCAGCCCGTTCGCGAGCCCGGAAAGGAGCCCTATTGCGAGGCCGACCGCGAGCACGGACGCGAGCCCGACGGCGAGATCGTCGCGTACTGGATAGCGAGGGTCCGTGGGCGCAGCGTCGCAGCTCAGTGGTTCCGTAAGGACATCCTTGAGCCAGAGGGCGAGCCCGACCGCGACCGCGATTACGAGTCCGGCCACGAGCTCGACCACGAGCCCCAACGCAAGCCCGAGCGTGAGGCCGAACCCGAGATCTCTGGCCAGGCGGCGGAGGTGAGTAGGGCTCCGGAGCCTGTGGAGGTGGACTGTATGGGGAGTGCGGACGGTGGCGCGGCTGGCCTGCCAGACAGCCGCAAGTGGCCATGCCGTAAGTGCGGTGCCGAGGAACATGCGGAGCGAGAAGTCGACAGGGGTCGTAGCCAGGTACAGGGCAGGGAAGGCAAGAGCGAGAGGGCAGATGAGGAGGGCGTCGGTGGTGCGGACGCGGTGGGCGCCGGCCATGGGCCACAGCTGGTGCAGGACGAGGTCGGTGCCGCTTCCGGGGGAGGCGGGGTCGGTGGTGGCCAGGTGGGTGGCCAGGGCGGCCAGCCAGCGGTGGGTCTGGTGGGGCGGGTAGCGGCCGGGGCGGGTGGGGTGCTGGCTGGTGGCGGCGGGCAGGTAGAGGGCGAGGAGGTGGTCGCGGACCGCGTGGGGCGAGGGCAGGGTGAGCAGGTCGGCGGGGTCGCGGAGGTAGCCGAGGGTGTCGGGGTGGCGTTCTTCGTAGGCGGTGGCGGCGAGGTTGAGCCGCCAGGGGGTGCTCAGGGCCTTTGCCAGGGCCCCGCCGGGCGCGGTGTTGAGTGTGTCGATGACGGGGCTCCAGCGGGTGGGGCGGGTGCTGCGGGCGGTCAGATACGCGGCGGCCTGGGCTGGGGGGACGGGGGCGATCTGGATGTGGGCGGCCTCGCGCATCCGCATGTCCAGGGCGGCCAGTTGCTCGTACTGGGTGGTGCGGCAGGTGAGGATGACCGGGGCGCTGCCGGTGGGGTGCTGGTAGGCGTTGAGCTGCTGCAGGGCGGCGACGGCGCGGCGGCGGGCGGCCGGGGTGGTGTCGGTGTCCATCTCGTCCAGGCCGTCCAGGACCGGCAGGATGCGGTGCTGGTCCACCAGCATTCCCGCGTCGGCGGCGGTGAGGCCGCGGTCGCGGAACTGCTGGTGGATCTGGTCGGCGAGCCATTCGGGCAGGGGACGGTCGGTGTCCCAGCCGGCCACGGAGAGGCGGACCGGGACGGGGTCGGCGGCGGTGCGAGCGTTGTGGGTGAGCAGGCCGAGCAGGAGGTCCAGCGCCAGCAGGGTCTTGCCGCCGCCGGGTTCGCCGGTGATCACCAGGCGGGCGGGGCGCAGGTTGCGGTAGTAGGCGACGACGTTGGTGAGGCGGCCTTCAGGGGCAGCGCCGGTGGCGTTGTTGGCGGGCTCGGTCCGGTAGTGGAAGGCCACATCGATGCGGTGGGCGCCGGGCCCGATCAGTTGGGCGCGCTGCCGGGTCTCGGCGGGGGCCACCGCGGCGGCCAGCATGGTGGCCTTCGCGTCGGTGTCGGCCGCGGCCTCGCGGCGGTCGTTGTGGTAGGCGGCCCAGGTCAGGTAGGCGCCGGGCAGGGTCGGGGCCAGGGCGATCAGCGTGGCGGACATCCGCGCCACCTGGAACTGCTTGGTCAGCCACAGCGCCAGCGCCGCGGTCGCGATCTGCAGGGCAGCATAGGTGACGGCTACCCGGCGGGTCCGCGATCGCTTCATGCACGGAATGGTCCCGGCTCGCGGTGGGCTTGGGGGAGGATCGGTGGTTCGGTGCCGGATTGTGACAGACCGTTATAGACCGATGCCGATGGGGAGGTTGTCGCCCCAGCGGTCGACGTCAGGATTGTGGAGCAGTCGCTCCAGCCGCCGTGCCGGCCGATGCGGTTCATCAGTAGCGGACGAGCGCGACAGACCATCACAGGATGGCCACTGCTCCCGCAGATAGCGGACACATCATCTCCCCGGCAGTACCGTCATCCCCTCCAGAACCGCCCGCAGGGGGACGAGATGACCAACCCCGTACATGTGGCCGCCCAGACCGCAGCAGCCGCCGCGCCTGGCTCCGAGATGGGCGCGCAAGAGGTACGTCCTGCCCGCGCTCGGCTTCGCGTTCTTCCTCGGCATCGGCATCGGCGCCGGAGCCAGCGGCGACGGCAACACGACAGACGGCGCGAAACCCGCGACGGCCAGCCCTGGCCCGACCGTCACCGCCACCGCCACCGCCACCGCCACCGCGACGGCGAAGGCGAAGCCCGCGCCCACGGTCACCGCGACAAAGACGGTGAAGGTGACCGTCACTGCACAGCCCGCCGCAGGCAGCGGCGACGGCTCCGGCAGCAGCGGGACAAGCGGCGGGAGCAGCTCTGGCGGCCAGACGGATGTCCAGTTCGGATACGCCTGCTCCCCCGTCGGCGCTCTCGGCACCACGGAAGACGGACGGCCCGCCAAATGCTTCATGGGCAAAGACGGCCGGGCTCGGTGGGGCTATGACTCGAACCGCGGATAGCCTCGCGGTGGGGGATTCCCGACGGCCATTTTCGTTTCGTACGGTGGCCGCATGCGCAGGGACGGCGTTCCTCGGCTGAGGCTGGTTGTGGTCACGGACGACCGCGATGATGGGCCGCGGTTGTGCCGGGGGTGCGGTGGTCCGCTGATGCCGTCGGCGAAGTCGACGGCGGCGTTCTGTTCGTCGGCGTGCCGCTCCAGGCACTGGCGCCGGCTGCGGCGCACGCGGGCGGGAACCGAGGCGGTCCAGGCGGCCCGGACGGTGAACTGTCCGGAGTGCGGGGCGAGTTGGACGGTTGGGATGGAACATCCCGTCTCGGCACGGTACTGCTCTCCCTGCTGCCGCAAACGGGCCTAATCCGGCGGCGCACGCGGCCGGGCGGGGTGTGAGACCGCGCGCCCCGTCACGGCAGGGCTGCTCCACGCGCCGGGCCCGTGCGCCCTGGCAACCGTTCCCGGACCGCCGGATGGTGCAAAGTGACGGGTGTTCGCGGCGAGTTGACGGCATGAAGGGCGCCGCGCCCGGCCCGTGGGGGTGGGTGCGGATGTCCGGAAACGTCGGCAGTGTGACCCGGGATCGTTACGACGAGCTGGTCAAGCTGGGGCGGGACTGGGTGGCCACGATGAGCAGCGCCCAGTGGCGCCTCGGGGATGCGGCCATGGAGATCGAGCCGATGCGCTCGTATGGGGGTGCGAATCCGTCCGGGAAGGACGACTTGTTCACCGTCAGCGAGGCCATCCGGATGTTCGCCGAAGACGTCGGCCTGGCTTATACGACGGTCCGGGGACACCGGTGGGTGTCCTCGCGCTGGCCGAAGGAGCGCCGGCGGGCGGACGTCTCGCACACCATCCACAAGGTCCTGGCCAGCATCCCCGATGAGCAGGAGCGTTTCGAGGCGGTCAACAACCCCCCGCCCAACCCGCGCGGTGGTCCGCCGAGGTGGACGCACGACAGCGCGAAACGGGTGGTGGGCTGGAAGGTCGACTCCCCGGAGAGCGTCCAGGAGAAGGTGGAGGCGATCCATGACCTGGCCGCCGACGACGCGGTCGCGGCGGGTGGTGACCACCGACTTCCTGCGCCGTCCGGCGGTCGCCAACAAGGCCATGGCCGATGACACGGCTCGGCATGCCGTTAATGAGGCGCAGTTCGACCGGTTCCGCCAGCAGGCCCAGTTCGTGCACCAGGAGGCTGCCCCGCAGTTGCAGCGCATGGAACACAGTGCACAGTTCATGGACCTGGTCGCGGCCTGCGCGCAGTTCGTCGCGACGGCCGGCCGGATCGTGCCGAACCTGCGCGGTGAGCACTACGACGACGGCGAGCGCGAGACGATCGGGCGCGGACTTTCGCGGGTACGCGCCGCGGCCGACTGGATCGAGAACGCCGTCACCCGCGGCGAGATCGACCTCGACGAGCAGCTGGAGAAGCTGCTGAAAGACGCCTCACGTCGCTAGAAGTCAAGCCGCGGCGGCGAGCGGGGCAGGGAAGGCGGTCTG
>NZ_BMNG01000014.1 GCF_014646335.1 Streptomyces lasiicapitis | reverse complement strand
AGCCCGGACGCGGCGCGGAGCCCGGACGCGGCGCGGAGCCCGGACGCGGCGCGGAGCCCGGACGCGGCGAGCGACCCGGAGCCCGAGCTGGACCCGGACGCTCCCCCCGACCCCATGGCCGCCCCCGACCCCGACGCCAAGCGCCCCGTCCCCTCCCCCCACACCCCGGAAGCCGCCTTCGACGCGCTCTGCACGCGCACCGCGCCCTCCCTCGTCCGGCAGGCGTACGCGCTGACCGGGCGCCGCGGGCTCGCCGAGGAGTCCGTCGAGCGGGCCTTCCAACTGGCATGGCAGCGTTGGCCCGAGGTCGCGATGGACCGTGATCCGGCGAGCTGGGTGCGGGCCGCGGCGCACGAGTACGCGCTGTCCCCCTGGCACCGCTTCCGCCGCTCCCACCACACGCCCGGCACCCCGCCCGCGGAGGCCGCGCAGCGTGCCGTCCTCACCGTGCTCCTGAGCCTGCCGCCCGCACGCCGCCGCACGCTCCTGCTCTACGACGGCGTCGGCCTGGACCTGCCCGAGACCGCCGCCGAGACGGAGGCGACCACGCCCACCGCGGCGTACCGCCTGCTGCACGCGCGCCGCGCCGTCGCCGAGGCCGTGCCCGACGTCGACGGCCGACCCGAACTCCTGCACCAGCACCTCGACGCCCTCGGCCGCACCGAGCGGCTGCGCCGGCCGCGCCCGGAACGCGTCCGGCTCGGCAGCGAGCGCCGCGCCCGCCTCTGGACCCGCGCCGCCATCGCGTTCACGGCCCTGATCATCGGCGCCACCGCCCTCACGGTGCGCACCGCCCCCACCCGCTACGAGCCCCCGCAGGCCCCCGGCCGGGCCATCAGCGGCGTCCCCCCGAGGATGGGCCCGGGCCCGTTGTCGTACGAGGACGAAGCCCTCCGCCAGAAGCTCCGCGCGGAACCGCACCACGGCCCGGCACGACTGCTGCCTGAACTCAGGTGAGAACCGGGCTCAGGTGACGCCCGAGCTCACGTGGCAACTGCCGCGGACGACGAAAGCGGGCCCGCACCCAGAAGGGTGCGGGCCCGCTTTCAGTAACTGAGCGCGTCAGCCTGCGAGGATCGCGCGCGCCAGCTTCGCCGTCTCGGTCGGCGTCTTGCCGACCTTGACGCCGGCGGCCTCGAGGGCCTCCTTCTTCGCGGCGGCCGTGCCGGAGGAGCCGGAGACGATGGCGCCGGCGTGGCCCATGGTCTTGCCCTCGGGCGCGGTGAAGCCCGCGACGTAACCGACGACCGGCTTCGACACGTTCTTCGCGATGAAGTCCGCGGCACGCTCCTCGGCGTCGCCGCCGATCTCACCGATCATCACGATCAGGTCGGTGTCGGGGTCGGCCTCGAACGCGGCGAGCGCGTCGATGTGCGTCGTACCGATGATGGGGTCGCCACCGATGCCGACGGCCGACGAGAAGCCGATGTCACGGAGCTCGTACATCATCTGGTACGTCAGCGTGCCGGACTTCGAGACCAGGCCGATGCGGCCCGGCTTCGTGATGTCGCCCGGGATGATGCCGGCGTTGGACTGGCCGGGGGTGATCAGACCCGGGCAGTTCGGGCCGATGATCCGCGTCTTGTTGCCCTTCGACTTCGCGTACGCCCAGAAGGCGGCGGAGTCGTGGACGGCGATGCCCTCGGTGATGACGACCGCGAGCGGGATCTCGGCGTCGATGGCCTCGACGACGGCGGCCTTGGCGAAGGCCGGCGGCACGAAGAGGACGGAGACGTTGGCGCCCGTCTTCTCCATGGCCTCGGCGACGGAGCCGAAGACCGGGATGTCGGTGCCGTCGATGTCGACGCTGGTGCCCGCCTTGCGCGGGTTCACACCGCCGACGATGTTGGTGCCGTCACCCAGCATGAGCTTGGTGTGCTTCATGCCCGTGGCACCGGTCATGCCCTGGACGATGACCTTGCTGTCCTTGTTGAGGAAGATAGCCATGGTTCTGGAGTCCTCTTCCCTTACTTCGCGGCCGCGAGCTCGGCGGCCTTGTCGGCCGCGCCGTCCATGGTGTCCACGCGCTGCACGAGCGGGTGGTTGGCGTCGGAAAGGATCTTGCGACCCAGCTCCGCGTTGTTGCCGTCGAGGCGCACGACCAGCGGCTTGGTGACCTCTTCGCCCTTGGACTTGAGGAGCTCCAGGGCCTGGACGATGCCGTTGGCGACCTCGTCGCAGGCGGTGATGCCGCCGAAGACGTTGACGAAGACGGACTTGACGTCCGGGTCGCCGAGGATGATCTCCAGGCCGTTCGCCATGACCTCGGCGGAGGCGCCGCCGCCGATGTCGAGGAAGTTGGCCGGCTTCACGTTGCCGTGGTTCTCACCGGCGTACGCGACGACGTCGAGGGTGCTCATGACGAGACCCGCGCCGTTGCCGATGATGCCGACCTCGCCGTCGAGCTTGACGTAGTTGAGGTTCTTGGCCTTGGCGGCAGCCTCGAGCGGGTTGGCTGCGTCCTTGTCCTCGAGCGCCTCGTGCTCGGGCTGGCGGAAGTCGGCGTTCTCGTCGAGCGAGACCTTGCCGTCCAGGGCCAGGATCCGGCCGTCCTTGGTCTTCACCAGCGGGTTGACCTCGACGAGGAGCGCGTCCTCGGCGACGAAGGTGTCCCACAGGGTCACCATCGCCTCGGCGACACCCTCGGCCACATCGGCCGGGAACTTCGCCTGGGCCACGATCTCGCGGGCCTTCTCGATGTTCACGCCCTCGACGGCGTTGACCGGGACCTTCGCGAGGGCCTCGGGGGTCTTCTCCGCGACCTCCTCGATGTCCATGCCGCCCTGCACCGACGCCATGGCGAGGAAGGTGCGGTTGGTGCGGTCGAGGAGGTACGAGACGTAGTACTCCGCCTCGATCTCCGGGGACAGCTCGGCGATCATCACCTTGTGGACCGTGTGGCCCTTGATGTCCATCCCGAGGATGTCCGTCGCACGAGCGACGGCCTCGTCCGGGGTCGCGGCCAGCTTCACGCCGCCGGCCTTGCCTCGGCCACCGACCTTCACCTGTGCCTTGACGACCGACTTGCCGCCAAGCCGCTCGGTGGCCTCGCGCGCCGCCTCAGGCGTGTCGATGACTTCACCGGCCAGCACCGGTACACCGTGCTTGGCGAAGAGGTCCCTCGCCTGGTACTCGAACAGGTCCACGCGCGTCCGTCCCTTTTCAGTGATCTCGCGGTTCGTTTTCTGCGTGGGCGTGCCGCGAAGGGCAACGTGACTGCGCTGTCACAAGGGAGGCGTACACGGTGACCGTGGACGCGGCATGTCCGTCTCGCAGGTTATCGCCGCGGGACGTGGGTCCCTAAATCGCAGGTCACATTTGCGCGGTGATGACTGTCACAGATCGTGTGGCGGGGGTGCGGGCCGGGGGCCTTGCCGGGGCTGTGCGGGTCACCCGGAGGCGTTCCGTCACCGGGCGGGGCGGGCTCGGGGGCGTTTCGTCACCGGGCGGGGCGGGCTCCGGGGGCGTTTCGTTTCCGGGTGGGGTGGGTCCCGGAGGCGTGCGCGCACGGGCCCGCCGCGGGGGTGGGCGACGGGCCCGTGCGTTTGCTTGCGTGATCAGCCGGTGTACGTCGGCTGGTGCGTCAGCCGGTGTACGTCGACTGGTACGCGGCGTCGTACACGGGGAGGCCGGTCGCGCCGCCGCCCGGCAGGTAGTCCGGGGTGACCGAGCCGGTCACGCCCTGGGCGCCGGAGACGGCGTTCCCGGCGAGCGAGTGGGCGTCGGCGCCGACCGTACCGGTGAGGTCGCCCGCGAAGGGCTGCACCTCGGCGAGCACGCCGCCCGCGAACGGCGACACATCGCCGACGGCGCCCTGGGCCAGGCCATCGGCGCTGCCGCCGACGCCGCCCACGACCGGCCTGACCTGGTCGGTCACCGATCCGACAAGCGGCTGCACCGCGCCGACCACGCCACCGGCGAACGGCTGCACGTCCTCGCCCACGACCGCCTGCGCGAACGGCGGCACGTCCGCGACGACGCCGCCCGCGAACGGCTGCACGTCGCCGAGCACGCCCTGCGCCAGGTAGCTCACGTCCCCGACCGCCTGCAGCGCCACGGGGACCACGCCGTCGACGGCGGTGCCCGCGACCGGCGGGAGCACGGAGTCGGAGGCGCCGTCCACGACTCCCGGCAGGTCGGCGGTGGCGCCCGTGACGGTGCCGGTGGCGGCGCCCTTGGCCGTGTCCGTGACGGTGCCGATGGTGCCGGTGGTGTTGCTGACGTCGTCGAGGTCGGGGGCGAAGGCGGAGAGGGGGCCGAAGAGGTAGTCGATCTCGGCGGTGTCCTGGATCCCCTTGGCGTCCTCGACCTTCGTGGCGTCCTTGACGGTGGTCACCCGGGACTCGGCGTCGGACACCTTGCCCTGGACGTCGCGCACGCTTCCCTGGACGTCCCGCGCGCCGGAGAGGTCGACCTTGTCCTCGACGCCGGAGACGGTGCCCCGCACGTCGGAGACGTTGTCCTGCACGCCCGGCGCGACCTTCTTGACGTCACCGACCGCGCCCGTGACGTCCTTGACGCCCTCGACGTCCTTCTTGACGTCCTTGATGTCGTCGACGACCTCAACGGTGTCGGCCGCCTGGTCGGGCACCGCGACGGAGTGCGCGGGCAGTTCGTCCGCGCTGGCCACGGCCGAGCCGAGCGCCCACGCACCGGTGACCCCGGCGGCTATGACGATGGAACGGCGAATGTTCTTGTTCATATGTACGTCGGATCCTTCGAACTGGTTCTGGCTGTGGAACCGGCCCATACGGCCGGCGGGCAGACCTGTGCCGCCCCCGCGCGCGGCAGGTCGAGCAGGGGAACAGGCCTGCCCTAGCCAGGGAATTCGAGGACGTCCCGGTGTCTCTCGCGTACCGGATCCGCACCGGCCGACGCACACGCCCCGGCCGCAAGGCGGACCTCACCACGGCCACCGAAACCGGCCGCACACTGCTCGGCGTGACGCTGCGAACTCCCGTCACCCGCCGACTGACCACTCACACAACCGCCCGGCCGACCGGGCATCGGCCCTTGCCCGCGCCCTCCGGTCCCGTGCTCACCGAACGCGGCGCCGTCCTGGACAGCGTCCCGCGCCCGCTCACCGGAGCCGTCGCCACTCGGCGGCGTCCAACCGCCGTGCGGATACGAGGAGTCGAGGCCCGGCCCGTAAGCGGCCGCACGGCCACCACGGCTGTCGCCGACGCTGCGGTCCCCGCGCCCATCCCGGTTTCTCTTGCCGTCCTTGTCACCCTTGCCTTCCCCACCGTCTTCAACGGCAGGCGGCACGGGCGTCGTTGCCCCAGCCCCACCCTCGTCACCCCGCCCGGCACCGGCACCCGGCCGGGCCGGCTCGGGCAACAGCTCCTGAGGCTCGGGCAGTACGCGACCGGCCTCGGGCAGCACCCGACGAACGTCAGGCAGCGCACGCGACCGCACGTCGGGCAACTCACCCGACCGCACCTCGTCCACCGCCCGAGCCGCCCCATCGACGACACCCCGTGCGGGACGCGCGACTCGCTCCACCACAGGCCGCGCACCGGACTTGGCGGCGGGCTCGCCCACGTCGGCCACGTCGGACTCGGCCACGTCGGACTCGGCCGCGTCCGGCGCCCGGGAGGCACCCGACGTACCGGGCACTCCCCCCACGACCGACCGCACCACATCCGTCGCCGCCGCCCCGCCGTCCGCCGCCCGCGCCCGCTCCCCGCACACGAGGCCGATGACGACAAGCCCCGCGAGCAGCACGAGCACCCGCAGCGCACGCCGCCCGGCGGCCGCGCGCACGAAGCGCGCCACCACACGAGGCTGAACGGCTGCGGAAACCACGGCGGGACGACCTTCCGTACGGAACAGAGACGAGGGCGAAGGGGGTGAAGAGAGCGACGGGAGCAACGACGACTACGGGGACGGGCACAGCACGCGGAACCTCTCGCTCCGCGTGGGCGAAGGCGTCGATACTCGCACGAAGGTCCGGCCGTCGCGCAAGCCCCCTGTTACCGATGCGTATGCATGTCCGGTATGGGCAGCGGCCTCCTCTCGATCGCCGCGGCCATCACGTCCGGGAAGAGGTCGGGCGTGCAGGCGAAGGCCGGGGCGTCCAGGGCGCCGAGCGCCGCCGCGTGCTCGCGGTCGTACGCGGGCGCCCCTTCGTCGGACAGCGCGAGCAGCGTCACGAACTGCACCCCGGACGCCTTCATCGCCGCGACCCGCTTCAGCATCTCGTTGCGGATGCCGCCTTCGTAGAGGTCGGAGATGAGGACGACCACGGTGTCCGCGGGCCGGGTGATCTGCGACTGGCAGTACGCGAGCGCCCTGTTGATGTCGGTGCCGCCGCCGAGCTGCGTACCGAACAACACGTCCACCGGGTCGTCCAGTTGATCCGTCAGGTCCACGATGTTCGTGTCGAACACGACGAGCCGCGTACTGATGGACCGCATCGAGGCGAGCACCGCGCCGAACACGGACGCGTACACGACGGACGCCGCCATCGAACCGGACTGGTCGATGCAGAGGATGACGTCCTTCTTCACGGACTGCGCGGCCCGCCCGTAGCCGATGAGCCGCTCGGGCACGATCGTCCTGTACTCCGGCAGATAGTTCTTGAGGTTGGCCGCGATGGTGCGGTTCCAGTCGATGTCGTGGTGGCGCGGCCTGCTGACGCGGGCGCTGCGGTCGAGGGCGCCGGTGAGGGTGGCGCGGGTGCGGGTCGCGAGCCGCTTCTCCAGGTCCTCGACGACCTTGCGCACGACGGCCCGCGCGGTCTCCTTCGTGGTCTCGGGCATCGCCTTGTTGAGCGAGAGCAGAGTGCCTACGAGGTGTACGTCGGCCTCGACGGCCTCCAGCATCTCGGGCTCGAGGAGCAGCGCGGACAGGCCCAGCCGGTCGATGGCGTCGCGCTGCATGACCTGCACGACGGAGGAAGGGAAGTACGTCCGGATGTCCCCGAGCCACCGCGCGACCGAAGGCGCGGACGCCCCGAGCCCTGCCGACCGCTCCCGCCCCCGCCCCTTCTTCTCACCCCCGCCATAAAGCGAGGCCAACGCCCCGTCCATGGCGGCATCCCGCCCACCCAGCACACACCCGGTCCCCTCCGCACCATCCCCCCCGAGCACCAACCGCCACCGCCGCATCCGCTCCCCCGCGGCACCATCGCCACCCGGGCCAGCGCCCTCGCCCGCGGCACCCACGCCCACAGCACCCGCGTCGACACCCGCGCTCGCCGCGATGCCCGCCTCAGCACCCGCGTCCGCCCCGACGCCCGCGCGCACCGCGGCCCGCCCGACCGCAGCACCCCCCACAGCAGGCGCGGGCCCCCTTCCGACACCGGGGGAATCCAGCCCGTCCGGCGTTTGAGGACGAGGCCCGGAGGGCCGATAAAGGGGGGAACGGGGGTGAAGCCCCCATAGTGCCTGGGGCCCAGACGAAGCACCCGAGTCCATTCCGGTCTCCGCGTCCACCATCACGCCACCCCCACAAGCCGGTTCCGACTCCGCCCGGCGCCGCCGTCCGCAGCGCCGCCCCGCCCAGCACCACCCCGCTCCTGCTCGCCGCCGAGCCCCAACAGCAGCCCCAGCACCGGAAGCGCCGCGTCCGCCCGCTCCGGGTCCAGCTCCGCCGCGAACCCGGGCGCGCCCTCGGTCATGAGCGCCGCACTCGACTGCTGCCCCGACCCCCGGCGCACCAGCTCGCCCAGGGTCCGCCGCACCCCTGGTTCATACGCGGCGAACGTCCGCCGCAGCAGCGGCAGTACGTCGACGAAGGCGTCCTCCGAAACCCCCGTCAGCCACGTGTCGACGAGCCCGAGCAGCCGCTCGTCGTGCACGAGCAGCATCCCGCCCCCGGCTCCGCCCCCGACGAACCCCTCGATCCACGCGGCGGCCTCCCCCGGCTCGGTCCCGGGTGACAGGGCAAGCCCCATGAACCGCGCGGCCTCCCCCTCGGCGAGCACCCCCTCGTCCATCAGCAGCCGAGCACACCGCCCCCGCACCACCCCGGCGACCCGCTCCCCACCGACGAGCCCCCGCAACACCCGCTGCCAGCGCCCCCGGACGCCCCCGGCGGAAGGCGACCTCACACTGTCAACGTCCCCAACTGCCCCCGCCGTTCCCACCACGACGGGCTCCCCCTCGTCCGCCGGCGCCCCAGGCCCACCCGGGCCACCCCCGTCCCCGGAGGAGGCCAGTTCCCCCAGCAACCCCACCGCCACATGCACCCCGTCCACATGCCCCCGCATGGCCGCCGCGGCGTCCGCGTCGAGTCCCGCGCACGCGGGAGGCAACCCCACGAACACCCGCTCGGCCAGCCCGAGAGCGACCTCCCCCAGCGCCCCCGTGGACGTACCCCGCACATCCCCGTACCGCAGCGACCGCACCAACGCGGGCAGTGCCTGCGCGAGATGCCCGACGTCCGCGTCGAGCGCCGCCCGGTCGGCCAGCACCCGCATCACCACGGGCAGGGCTTCCGGCAGCTCGGCCAGCAGGCACCGCTCGGCGAGCGAGGTCACGTCGGCCAGCGCCGCCGCACCCACCGCGTCCGCCTCGGCCTTGGCGGTGGCGGCGCCGAGCACCGTCGTCCCCCACACCCCGGCCTCCGCGACCCGCACCGACAGCTCGGGCTCCCACCGCAGCCGCCAGGTCTCCCGGAACGTCCCCGTGCTCCCGCGCGACTCCGCCGGCTCCCCCCAGCCGATCCCGAGCAGCCGCAGCCGGTGCAGCAGCCGACTGCGCGCCGCGTCCGTCTCCTTGCGCAGGTCCAGCTCCAACTCCCGCTCCAGTGCCTCCGGTTTGAGCCGGAGTCTGCGCTGCAGCCGGGTGAGGTCGCGCTGCAGCGGCACGGCGGGCGCCGAGTCCGGCACCTCGCCGAGCACATCTCCGACGACGAGCCGGTCGTGCACCAGGGCGAGCGGCACGTCGGAGCCCTCGCACATGACGGCCCGCACCGCGTCCATCGTCTCGGTGAGCCCCGGCAGCGGCCGCCCCCGCATCACGGCGAGCGTGTCGGCGAGGCGTACCGCCTCGATGACGTGCGCGGACGACACGAGCCGGTCCTCCTCGCGGAGCAGTCCCGCGATCTTCGTGAGCCAGCGCTCGACGGGCCGGTCGGGCGCACTGAAGAGGTGGCCGTACCAGCCGGGCGAGTCGATGCCCGCCCCGTACCCGCTGTGCCGGGACAGCCGCCGGTGCGTCCACGGCACCCACGTCATGTCGACCTTGACCTTCGGGAGCCCCTTGAGCACCGCCCGGTCGGCGGCCACGGAGACCTTTTCCCGCAGCGCGGGCACATGCCAGGCCCCGCACACCACTGCGACGCCCTCGCTCCCGAACTCACGCTGTGCCGCCCGCAGTTGGATCCGCATGTGCGCCTCGCGCACCAGATCCCGCTCGTGCCCGCCGCTGCCGTACGTCTCGCGCAGCGCCCCCATCGCCTCGCCGAGCGCCTCGAACGGCGCGAACGCGTCCCCGCTCGCGGCCCGGTGCTCGACGACGTCCTCCCACCAGCGCTCGGGGTCGTCGTACCCCGCGGCGTCGGCCAGCGCCCCCAACGGGTCGATCCGCACGGAGTCCAGGTCCGCCGCCTCTTCGGCGGGCTCACCCCCGCCGTCCGTACGCGCCCCCTCTCCCTCCTCCTCGCCGCGCGCCAGCGCATGCGCGGCCGGCAGGTCCATGAAGCGCACCGGCACCCCGCGCCGTACCGCCCACTGGATCGCCACCCACTCCGGCGAGAACTCGGCGAGCGGCCAGAACGCCGACCGGCCGGGCTCGTCCACCACATGGGCGAGCAGCGCGACCGGCGGCCGCATGTCCGCCTCGGCGGCGAGTGCGACGAGGCCGTCGGCCTCCGGCGGGCCCTCGATCAGCAGCACCCGGGGCTCCGCCGCGTCGAGCGCGGCACGCACCGCCCGCGCGGAGCCGGGCCCGTGGTGCCGCACCCCGAGCAGCAACGGCCCGCCCGCACCGGGCGCACCCGCGGACGCCACGCGCCCGCCCCCCTCCGTGGCCGTCATGCGCTCACCTCGCGGCACGCGCGGTAGAAGTCCTTCCACCCGTCGCGCTCGCGCACGACCGCTTCCAGGTACTCCTGCCAGATGACGCGGTCCGAGGCAGGGTCGCGCACGACCGCGCCGAGGATGCCCGCCGCGACGTCGCCGGGGCGCAGCACGCCATCCCCGAAGTGCGCGGCCAGGGCGAGGCCGTTGGTGACCACGGAGATCGCCTCGGCCGTGGAGAGCGTGCCGCTCGGGGACTTCACCTTCGTACGCCCGTCGGTCGTCACGCCGTCGCGCAGCTCGCGGAAGACCGTGACGACGCGGCGGATCTCGTCGATGCCCTCGGGCCCGGCCGGCAGGTCGAGGGAGCGGCCCATCTGGTCGACGCGGCGCGAGACGATGTCGACCTCGGCGTCGGCGCTCTCGGGCAGCGGCAGGACGACGGTGTTGAAGCGGCGGCGCAGCGCGCTGGAGAGGTCGTTGACGCCGCGGTCGCGGTCGTTGGCGGTGGCGATCAGGTTGAAGCCGCGGACGGCCTGCACCTCCTGGCCCAGTTCCGGTATGGGCAGGGTCTTCTCCGACAGGATCGTGATGAGGGTGTCCTGTACGTCCGCGGGGATGCGGGTCAGTTCCTCGACGCGGGCCGTCATCCCCTCGGACATGGCCCGCATCACGGGGCTCGGCACCAGCGCGTCACGGCTCGGTCCGTGCGCGAGCAACTGCGCGTAGTTCCAGCCGTACCGGATGGCTTCCTCGGGCGTGCCCGCCGTGCCCTGCACGAGGAGCGTCGAGTCGCCGCTGACGGCGGCGGCCAGGTGCTCGGACACCCAGGTCTTGGCGGTGCCGGGGACGCCGAGCAGGAGCAGGGCGCGGTCGGTGGCGAGGGTGGTGACGGCGACCTCGACGAGGCGGCGCGGTCCCACGTACTTCGGTGTGATCACGGTGCCGTCGGGCAGGGGGCCGCCAAGGAGATACGTCGCCACGGCCCACGGCGAGAGCAGCCACCGCTCGGGGCGCGGGCGGTCGTCCTGCGCGGCCAGCGCGGCGAGCTCGGCGGCGAAGGCGTCCTCGGCGTGCGGCCGCAGTGCCTGCGCGGCCTCCTCGGCTGCGACGTCGGCGGCATCGGCGCCCTCGGCGGCCGGCCCGGCGGGTCCGGCGGTCTCGACGGAAACAGACATGGTGATCCCCCTCCAGCTCGTGCATGCGCGGGCTCCGCGGCGGGGCCGCGGCGCGGGCATGCGGCAGCAACGATCAACAGCCGAAGCCGTCTTGCCGACCGGCTTGGCCGCGATGTGTTCCACCGTGCACCACGCCACTGACAATCGACCCCGGCACGGCTCTGACCTGTGTGAATGGACGGAGCGTGACCGATTGTCAGTGGCGGGACCTACCTTCGACTCATGACTCAGCAGGGGGTTCGCTGGACGGCGGACCAGGTGCTGGCACTGGCACCTGACGCGCCGTCACAGAAGGCGGGAAGCAAGCTCGGCATCGCCGGGCCGTGGTCACGAGCGGGCAGTTCGGGCGAGGGGGCCGTATGGGGACTGTGCAAGGGCAGCGGCAGCAAGCCGTATCAGACGGTGATAGACACCGCCGACGTGGCGGGACCGGCGTACAAGTGCAGTTGTCCGAGCCGCAAGTTCCCGTGCAAGCACGCGCTCGGCCTGCTGCTGCTCTGGTCCGGCGAGGAGGACGGCCGGGCGGCCGTGCCGGACGGGGAAGAGCCGCCGGACTGGGCGCGGGAGTGGCTGGCGGCGCGCCACGACAAGGCGGAGGCCAAGCGGAGTTCACCCCCGGCCGGTCCCGCGGCGGCGGGCGATCCGGACGCGGCGCGCAAGCGGGCCGAGCGCAGGGCGGAGCGGGTCACGGCGGGGGCGACGGAGCTTGAGCGGCGCCTTTCCGACCTGCTGCGCGGCGGCATGGCGGCGGCGGAGCAGGCGGGGTACGGCTTGTGGGAGGAGACGGCGGCCCGCATGGTCGACGCCCAGGCGCCCGGCTTCGCCACGCGGGTAAGGGAGTTGGGTGCCATACCGGGCTCGGGTCCCGGCTGGCCCGCCCGCCTCCTGGAGGAGTGCGCGCTGCTGCACCTGCTCACGTCGGGCTGGCTGCGCCGCGACGAACTGCCCGCCGCCCTCGCGGCGACGGTCCGTTCCCGTACAGGCCTGCCCGCCTCGGCGCAGGGCCGGCCGCTCCGGGACACCTGGCAGGTCCTCGCGCAGTACGACACGGCGGACAACAAGCTGACCACGCGCCGGATATGGCTGCACGGCGAGCGCTCCGGCCACACGGCCCTGCTCCTGTCGTACGGGGCGGCGGGCCGCGCCCCCGCCCTTGCCCTGCCGGTCGGCCTCGCCCTGGACGCCGAGTTGCTCCCGCACGCCGCGGACCCGGCGTCCCGGCAGCTCCGCGCGGACCTGGGCGAGCAGTTCACGGCACCGTGCCCCACCACGGGCCACCCTCCGGGGATACCCCCGGCCGAGGCGGCCGTCCGCTACGGCGAGGCGCTGCGCGACGACCCCTGGCTCGAGTCCTGGCCGGTCACCCTCGGCCGGGTCGTCCCGGTCCCGAACGGCGACACGGGCTGGCAACTGGCCGACCCGGACAGCGATCTGGCCCTGCCCATCGCCTCGCCCGCCGCGACCCGATCCGGGCTGTGGCGCCTCGTGGCCCTCTCCGGAGGAGCGCCGCTCACGGTCTTCGGAGAGTGCGGCCACCGCGGCTTCACACCACTGGCGGCCTGGCCGTACGACGGCGCCGAGACGGTACGGCTGTGAGGGTCCGCGCAGCACAAGAACAGGCAGCACAAGAACAGACGGCCCGCGAGGCACTGGCAAAGGAAGGAGGAGAGATGACCGCACCCACCACCGCCCCAACGAAGACAGCCGCACCCACCGCCGCCCACACCGAGGCGGCGAAGGCAGCCGGGCGGCACGCCCGCACCTCCTGGGAGGAGTTGGTCACGGCGGCGCTCCTGGGCACGGACCGGCGCACCCCGCCGGTGACCGCCCCCGGCAGGGACGCCCCGGCGGCCCTCCTGGACGCCGCCGCCGTACAGACCGTGCGCCGCCGGGCGGGCCTGCGCGCCGCCCCCGCGGCCGGGCGCCCCGAGCCCGCCTCCCAGGACCCCCGTCCCGTCGTCCCGGCGGCGGCCCGGCGCAGGCTCGCGACGCTGCTCGCCGACCACACGGGCACGGCCGGCGGAGGCCGCCGCGGCACCGCCCCCGACCTGGTGGAACTGCTGCCCCAGTGGCTGGCCATGGCCAACGAGCGAGGCTTCGCCCCGCCCCCGGAGCTGCTCCCCGCCCTCCTGAACGCGGCCCGCGGACGCACCGACCTGCGCCCCCAGGCCCTGGCCTTCGCGGGACCGCGCGCCCAGTGGCTGGCCCGGCTCAACCCGGACTGGAAGTTCGCACTGCGCGCAGCACCCGGACGCGCCGCCCCGCCCGGACCGCAGGAGGAAGGGGCCATCCAACGCCGCTGGCAGGAGGGCCTGTTCGCGGAACGCGTCGCGCTCCTCGCCTCACTGCGGGCCCACACCCCGGACACCGCGCGGGAGTTGCTGTCCGACACGTGGGCGACCGAGCGCGCCGAGGACCGGCTGATGTTTCTGGACTCGCTGCGTACGGGGCTGCGACCGGCCGACGAGCCGTTCCTGGAGCAGGCGCTCGGCGACCGCAGCCGCAACGTCCGCGCCACCGCCGCCGAGCTGCTCTCCTCGCTGCCGGACTCGGCGCTCGCCGCCCGCATGGCGGATCGCGCCGCCTCCTGCGTGGCCCTGGACCGCACCGCGCCCTCTCCCGCGCTCACCGTGGAGGCACCGCACGAGTGCGACGCGGGCATGGAGCGGGACGGCGTCGCGCCGAAACCGCCCGCCGGGCGGGGCGAACGCTCCTGGTGGCTCGGCCAGTTGGTGGAGGCCGCTCCCCTGGCGTCCTGGCAGGGGAGGCTCGGCGACCGCTCCCCGGCCGACATCGTGGCGCTGCCCGTGGCCGACGACTGGCGCGCCGAGCTGCACGCCGCATGGTGCCGTGCCGCCGTGCGGCAGCGGGACGCGAGTTGGTCGAGGGCGCTGCTCGGCCCGCCCGCGTCGCCCGACGCGGCGGGCCCGGGGGCGGTGTCCCTGGCCGAGCGCGCCAAGCTCCTCACCACGCTGCCCGCGACCGAACGGGCCGAGTGGGTCGCGGGGTTCATCGACGCGCACGGCCTGTCGGAGGCGTTCCAGTTGCTCGGGGTGTGCGCGGTGCCGTGGGCGCCCGCGCTGGGCCGCGCGGTGGTGGACGCGCTGAACATCGCCCGTGACGCGGGCAGCTACCCGTGGAGCTTCAGCGGTGTGATGGGCCTGGCGGAGCGCTGCCTGGACCCGGCGGAGGCGGTGCGCCTGGAGGCCCTGACGGCCGTGCCCGACGAGCCCGAGGACGCGTCCCCCGGAGCGGGCGGCTACTGGTCGGAGGCGTTCCAGCGCCTCGTCAGCACGTTGCGCCTGCGCGCGGCGATGCGCGAGGAACTGGGCGGTTGAGACGTGGGGCCGGGGAATGGCCGCGTGTCGCGGGGGAGCGCACGGCAAAGCCACCCCGGCCCCACGGCAACACCAGCCGCACCAGCCGCACCAGCCGCACCAGCCGCACCAGCCGCACCAGCGTCAACGCCGTCGCGGTGCCCGAAGTCCCGTCCCCGGGACAAACGGCGGGCCCCGGCGCCCACGGGATCCACGCCCGCAGGGCCGGGGCCCACCCCGCACCACAAGAACCGCGAAGGCCTACGCCTCGGTGGGATGCCGCACGTTCTCCCGTACCCACTCCACGATGGCCGTGGTCGTCGCCCCGGGCGTGAAGATCGCCGCGACACCCTTCTCCTTCAGGAGCGGGATGTCCTCCTCGGGGATGATCCCGCCGCCGAAGACCTTGATGTCCTCCGCGTCGCGCTCCTTGAGCAGCTCGATGACGCGGGCGAAGAGGGTGTTGTGCGCGCCGGACAGGATGGACAGGCCGATCGCGTCGGCGTCCTCCTGGATCGCCGTGTCGACGACCTGCTCCGGCGTCTGGTGCAGGCCGGTGTAGATGACCTCCATGCCGGCGTCGCGCAGCGCCCGCGCGATCACCTTGGCCCCGCGATCGTGGCCGTCGAGCCCCGGTTTGGCGACCACCACGCGGATCGGACCGGCTGCCACACCCATCACTGCCTCCATGTACAGAAAGCCGTCTGCGGAATCCAGGGAGCTCCGGGAGACCCGGGAGATCCACGAATTCCGCCCGTGCAAGGAAACCCCGCTGTCCCGGCACGGACACCCCGCGCCGCACCGGCCGGGCAGGTGAACGAACGTTATCTCCAGCATCGCGCAGCCCGCCGTTTCGTGGTGGAGAGCGAGGGGGAAATCACACGGTGGGACACGTTCGCTGCGCGCCGCTCCCGTTTCAGCCGGCAATCGGGCCGGATCCGCCCGGGCACACGGGCCGCATCCCACCCGCCGCCGGGCCGCGTCGGGGGCCGCGCGAGGGGAGCCGCTTGCGAGGTCACCGCACCACCGCGCCGGCAGCCGCACGGCGCGGTGGTGCGGTGCGTCGCCCAGGAGCACGCCGCCATTGGCGCGCCGCACTGCGGGAAGGGCACGCCTCACCTGCGGCTTCCCATTGATGAGGTACACGGGGGACAGAGCTGTCTTCCGCGTGCCGACCGGGAGGTCGACATGACGCTCACGAGGGTCCAGCCCTTTCGCCGCTGCAGCTCCTTGCTCCCCGCCACGCTGGCGGGGCTCCCGCTCGCGCTGCTGAAGGCGACCGCGCTCGAACTCGCGATCCTCGCCGGGCACCTCCTGCTGTATCCATCGGGCATCACGCAGGAGCGCAGGACGGCTCCCCCACCACCACCGCCGGACGCCCCGCGCCTGCCCGCGCAGGACAAGCCCCCGGTGCTGCTCCTGCACGGCTTCATCGACAACCGCTCGGTGTTCGTGCTGCTGCGCCGCAACCTCGCCCAGCACGGCAGGCAGCACCTGGAGTCCCTCAACTACTCACCACTGACCTGCGACATCCGTACGGCCGCCGAGCTGCTCGGCCGCCACATAGAGGAGATATGCGAGCGCACGGGCCACGCCCGGGTCGACATAGTGGGCCACAGCCTCGGCGGACTCATCGCCCGCTATTACGCGCAGCGCCTCGGCGGGGACGTACGCGTACGCACCCTCGTCACCCTCGGCACGCCGCACTCGGGCACCCGCGTGGCGCCGCTCGCGGACGCCCATCCGATCGTGCGCCAGATGCGGCCCGGTTCGGACGTGGTGGAGGAGCTGCGCCGGCCCGCGCCGGGCTGTCGTACGCAGTTCGTGAGCTTCTGGAGCGAGCTGGACCAGATCATGGACCCGGTGGAGACGGCCTGCGTCGACCACCCCGACCTGATCGCGCAGAACGTGCGCGTGTCCGGGATCGGCCATCTCGCCCTGCCCGTGCACCCCGCGGTCGCGGCGGCGATCCGCCAGGCCCTGGACCTCGCCGAGCCGGGCGTGGACACGGCCGCACCCACCGGAGGGCTGACGGTGGCCTGACGGAGTCGCCTCCCAATCCGGGCCAGAGGGTGCTGAGTTAGACATTCCAGCCCGAATTGGCAACCCGCCGGCCCGTGTTTCCGCCCCCACCGACGCCCGATTCCGCTTCCCGCACTCGAACGCATCTCGAACGCAGAGCCAAAGCTGTGCCCGGGGACCGCCGAAAGACGGCCGAATGCCCGTTTCCTGCGAACGGGAAACCTGGGGAAGATTGTCGCGCCCGCATACCGCCGGGTACAGTCGCGGCACTGCTCTGCCAGCCCATGCTGTCGAGGCGAAAGAGAAGTTGGTGAACGACCGTCACCCGCCGGAGCCCCCCACTCCGGCCCCGGCACCCGACGCCGACTACGCGCACTATGGGTCATACGCCCAGCAGAGCGCGCAGCACGTCGACCACACCGGGTACGACGGTTTCGACGGATATTCCACCGGCACTTTCACCGCCACCGGTTTCAACGCCCCGGGCGGCTATGACGCAACGGGCGGCTACGACACTTCCGGTTCCGGTTTCGCCGTGCCCGCCACGGGCTTCGCCGTGGACCCGCTCTTCGGCGACATGCCGGACGGCGGCCACGACACCGGCCAGTGGTCCACGACCGGCCCGCAGCAGACCCTCACGTACGACGCGTATGCCGCGCAGCCCGGTTACGACACGGGCAGCCACGACACCACGGCCGCGTGGGGCGGCGGGTATCAGCCGCTCGCGGACATCCCGTCCCAGCCGGGCCCCGACTCCACCGCCACCTGGGACGCCACCGCCTGGAACGAGGCACCGGCGACGGGCCAGTGGGCCACCCAGGTCTTCGAGACCGGCGCGTACGACGCCACCGCGTGGAACTCCGGCGGCCACGAGATGTACGACAGCCGGCAGCACGACCCGTACGAGGCGCCCCAGCAGCACGACGCCTATGAGGCCCCGCAGCAGCACGACGCGTACGAGCGCGACACCGCGTACGACACCCAGGACGGCTACGCCGCGCAGGAGTCGTACAGCGCGGAGGGCTACGACACCGGCTCGTACGACACCGTCGACGCCACGCACGCGTTCGCGCCCGACGAGGTGCCCGCCGACGCGCTCGGCGGCAGCGAACCGGGCACCGACCAGGCCGACCACGCGGACCACGCAGACGTCGCGGGGCACCCGGAGGTCGCCCCGGCCGACCGCGCCGACCGCCCTGAGCGCTCCCGCTCCTCCCGGTCGGCCGCGCCCCGCGGGCGCTCCCGCTCCCGCCGCTCCCCCGCCAAGCGTTCGGCGCTGTTCACCGTCGCCGTGCCGTCGGCGTGCGTGATGGGCGTCGCCGGTGTGGCCGCGGCGTCCGTGGGCGACTTCGGCGGGGGCGACGACGGCAAGGACGCGCAGGCGTCCGCGCCGGACCCGGCGACCGTGAAGCCGTCCGCCGCCAACAACAAGCTCGACACCCAGTTGGCCAACCTGTCCGCGGACGCGGGCGACTTCGCGGACCGCGCGAGCCGCACGCAGGAGCGCATCGACCTCAAGGCGCAGAAGGAGGCGGCGCACAAGAAGGCCGTCGCCGACGCCGCGCGCAAGGAGCGGCTGCGGCCGAAGTTCGCGCTGCCGGTCGCGCAGCGCGGGCTGAGCGCCTACTACGGGCAGGCGGGCATCAACTGGATGTCCGTGCACTCCGGGATCGACTTCCCGGTGTCGTACGGCACGGAGGTCAAGGCCGCGACCGACGGCACGGTCTCCACGAAGTACAACAGTGCCTACGGGAACATGGCGATAGTGACCGCCAAGGACGGCACGGAGACGTGGTACTGCCACCTCTCTACACACAAGATCGCCAGCGGTCCCGTGAAGGCGGGCGACACGATCGCCTTCTCCGGGAACTCCGGCAACTCCACAGGACCGCACCTGCACTTCGAGGTCCGGCCCGGCGGCGGCTCCGCGATCGACCCGCTGTCGTGGCTGCGCAGCCACGGGCTCGACCCGACGTAAGGCACCCGGGACAGCGGGGTGCAACTCCAGCCCCCGTCGCTGGAGTTGCACCTGGAAGAGTGTCTCCCGTGACCCCGGGTGAGGGCTACAGCTTTTCCACCGGCGCGTACCGCAGCAGCAGCCGCTTCGGCTTCTCCCCGCCGAAGTCCACCGACGCCTCGGCGTTCGCCCCCGAACCCTTCACGTTGACCACCGTGCCGAGGCCGAACTGGTCGTGCGTGACGCGGTCGCCGACCGCCAGCGAGACCACCGGCTTCTCCGACGCGCGGCGCGTGGCGAAGCCCTGCGCGCCGCCCGCGCGGGAGCGCGACGACGACAGCGAGGAGGCGACCGAGGCGGCGGGCCCGGACGCCGCGGGCGCGCCCATGGAGCCCGTCCGCTTCCAGTCCAGGTGGGCCTCCGGGATCTCCTCCAGGAAGCGCGACGGCGGGTTGTACGACGGCTGGCCCCAGGCGCTGCGCAGGGAGGACCGCGTCAGATACAGCCGCTCCCGCGCGCGCGTGATGCCGACGTACGCCAGGCGGCGCTCCTCCTCCAGCTCCTTGACCTGGCCGAGGGCGCGCATGTGCGGGAACACGCCGTCCTCCATGCCGGTGAGGAACACGACGGGGAACTCGAGGCCCTTGGCGGTGTGCAGCGTCATGAGCGTGATGACTCCGGAGCCGTCGTCCTCCTCGTCGGGGATCTGGTCGGAGTCGGCGACGAGGGCGACGCGCTCCAGGAAGTCGGAGAGCGATCCGGCGGGAGCGGCACCCTCCGGGGCTTCCGGGGCCTCCAGGGCGGGAGCGGCATCCTCCGGGGCGGGAGCGGCGCCCTCCGGGGCTTCCCCTGGCGGTTCCGCTGCGGTCTCCGCCGGGGTCTCCGCGCCCTCTGCGGGGGCGTTGTCCTGCTCGAACTCCAGGGCCACGGCGGCCAGTTCCTGGAGGTTCTCGATGCGCGTCTCGTCCTGCGGGTCGGTGGAGGACTGCAGCTCCGCGAGATAGCCGGTCCGCTCCAGGACGGCTTCGAGGACGACGGCCGGGCCCGCGCCGGACTCGACGACGGTGCGCAGCTCCTCCATGAGCGTGTTGAACCGCCTCACGGCGTTCACCGAGCGGGACGCCATTCCGTACGCCTCGTCGACGCGGCGCAGCGCCTGCGGGAAGGAGATCTTCTCGCGCTGGGAGAGCGCGTCGATCATCGCTTCCGCGCGGTCGCCGATGCCTCTCTTCGGTACGTTCAGGATGCGGCGCAGCGGTACGGAGTCCTCGGGGTTGGCGAGGACCCGCAGATACGCGAGGACGTCGCGGACTTCCTTGCGCTCGTAGAAACGGACGCCGCCGACGACCTTGTAGGGCAGGCCGACGCGGATGAAGATCTCTTCGAAGACACGGGACTGCGCGTTCGTGCGGTAGAAGATCGCCACGTCGCCGGCCTTGGCGTCGCCCGCGTCGGTGAGGCGGTCGATCTCGTCGGCGACGAACTGGGCCTCGTCGTGCTCGGTGTCCGCCACGTAGCCGGTGATGCGGGCGCCCGCGCCCGCGTTGGTCCACAGGTTCTTGGGGCGGCGGCTCTCGTTGCGCTCGATGACCGCGTTGGCGGCGGTGAGGATCGTCTGCGTGGAGCGGTAGTTCTGCTCCAGGAGGATCGTCGTCGCGTTCGGGTAGTCCTCCTCGAACTGGAGGATGTTGCGGATCGTGGCGCCGCGGAAGGCGTAGATGGACTGGTCGGCGTCACCGACGACACACAGCTCGCCCGGCTCCTGATCCTCTCCGGAGGGGCCCACCAGCTCGCGCACGAGGGCGTACTGCGCGTGGTTGGTGTCCTGGTACTCGTCGACCATCACGTGCCGGAAACGGCGGCGGTAGTGCTCGGCGACGTCCGGGAAGGCGCGCAGGAGGTGGACCGTCGTCATGATCAGGTCGTCGAAGTCGAGGGCGTTGGCCTCGCGGAGGCGCGACTGGTACATCGCGTACGCCTGGGCGAGGGTCTTCTCGAAGCCGTCGGCGGCCTGGGCGGCGAAGTCCTCCTCGTCGATCAGCTCGTTCTTCAGGTTCGAGATCTTGGCGCTGAAGGACTTCGGCGGGAACTTCTTCGGGTCCAGGTCGAGATCGCGGCAGACCAGGGCCATCAGGCGCTTGGAGTCGGCGGCGTCGTAGATCGAGAAGGAGGACGTGAAGCCCAGCTTCTTGTACTCACGGCGCAGGATGCGCACGCACGCGCTGTGGAACGTCGACACCCACATCGCGCCCGCGCGCGGGCCGACGAGGTGCTCGACGCGCTCCTTCATCTCGCCCGCGGCCTTGTTCGTGAACGTGATCGCGAGGATCTGGCCGGGGTGCGCGCCGCGCTCCGCGAGGAGGTACGCGATGCGGTGGGTGAGCACGCGCGTCTTGCCGGAGCCCGCGCCGGCCACGATGAGCAGCGGGGAGCCCGCGTGCACCACGGCCGCGCGCTGGTTCTCGTTCAGCCCGTCGAGCAGTGCCGCCGGGTCGATCGCGGGGCGGGGGGCGCCGTCCCTGTAGTACGCGTCCCGGGGTGCGGGCGCGTCGAACTTCCCTTGGAACAAGTCGTCCGGAATGGGCTCCGGAGCGCTGTCCTCGGGCGGCGGCGGGGGTTCTTCCTCGTGGCCCTGCGTGGGCTTGAGGTCCGCCAGGAAGCTGTCGTCAAAGAGGCTGCTCATCGCCTCCCGAGTCTAGGCGGCCCCACTGACAACCCGCCCCGGGTTCCGGTAGGCGGTCTTGGTTCCGGCCACACTCCGGGCCCGCCGCGGTCCGGTCGCGCTCCGGTCGCGCTCGGGTCGCGCTCCGGGCCCCTGCGCTGCGCGCCCGGCGCATCACGCTGCGCCACGGCCGAGGCGGCCTGCGTCAGGGCGGCGCCAAGGGGTTCGTAAAGTCACGAAAATGTATCGGGCATATCGAACATCAACCTTCCCTCGCGCCGCACGAGTTGGCTAGCGTGCTGCGCGGGCCGTACGTCCCCCCACCGGCGATCCCCGCCGGGCACGCGCGGCCTCCGCCGAGTCCGACGCGTTCGGAGCCGGGGACCCACCATGTTCCTGGGGTGAATCGGTCCCGTACGCAGTACGGGACGGTAGGGCAGCCTTCCGAAGTACCCGCCCGAACCCGACAGCTAACCCGGTAGGCGGTCCACGGAAGGAGTCGCCAGCTTTGGCGTCGCACCGCAAGCCGCGCAGCCGCTCAGCCCTCATACGCACGACCCCCGCCCTCGGCATCACTACGGCCGCCCTGACGTCGGTGGCACTGCTCTCGCAGAGCGCGAACGCCGCGCCGTCCGCCCCCACCGAGCCCGCGAAGCCCAGTCTCGAAGAGGTCCAGAAGAAGGTCGACGACCTCTACCACCAGGCAGGGGTGGCCACGCAGAAGTACAACTCCGCCAAGGAGCGCACCGACAAGCAGCGCAAGAAGGTCGACCGGCTCCTGGACGACGTCGCCAAGCGCACGGACGGCCTGAACGAGGCCCGGCAGGAGCTCGGCTCCTTCGCCGCCGCGCAGTACCGCACCGGAGGCGTCTCCGAGACCGCCACGATGATGCTCGCCGACGACCCGAAGAGCTTCTTCGACCAGAACCACCTCGCCGACCGGCTCACCAGCCGCCAGAAGAAGGCCGTCGACGACTACCAGACGCAGCAGGTCGCGGCGACGAAGCAGCGCGCGAAGGCCACGAAGAGCCTGAAGACGCTCGGTGATTCGCGCGACGACCTGAAGGCGAGCAAGCAGACCGTCCAGACCAAGCTGACCGAGGCACGCTCGCTCCTGTCGAAGCTGACCGCCGAGGAGAAGGCGCGGCTCGCCGCGATCGAGAAGCGGAAGGAAGAGGCCGCCAAGCGCAAGGCCGCCGAACTGGCGCGCAAGCAGGCCGAGGCGGAGCGCAAGCGGAAGGCGGAGGAGGCCGCGGAGCGGCGCGAGCGGGAACGGGAGCAGGGGCAGGACCAGGGGTCGGGGTCCGGGTCGGGCTCCGGGTCCGACACGGGTTCCGGTTCCGGCTCGGGCAGTGACACCGGCACTGGCAGCGGCACCGGCACCGGCACCGGCAGCACCGACGGCAGCTACGCCGCCAAGGCCAAGAAGGTGATCGCCTTCGCCGAGAAGCAGATGGGCAAGCCCTACGTGTGGGGCGCCACCGGGCCGGACTCCTTCGACTGCTCCGGGCTCACCCAGGCCGCATGGAAGACCGCGGGCATCTCCCTGCCGCGCACCACCTGGGACCAGGTGAAGGTCGGCACGACCGTGCCGACCTCCAGCGCCAAGCCGGGCGACCTGGTCTTCTTCTACGACGACATCAGCCACGTCGGCATCTACATAGGCGACGGCAAGATGATCCACGCCCCGAAGCCGGGCGCGAACGTCCGGGTCGAGTCGATCTACTACATGCCGATCCACAGCGTGGTGCGGCCCGCGTAATCGCTGTCTACGTAGAGACCCGCATGTCTACGTAGAGGCATGAAAATGCCCCGCACGCGCGCGTGCGGGGCATTTCCTGTCAGCGGACCACGGTCACGTCCAGAGCACCGCGATGAAGATGTTCGCCGTCGTGAGACCGCCGACCGCCCCGAACATCCCCTTGTCGACCTTCTCCTCGTCCCGCTTCACGTACACGAGCGCGAGGATCACGATCAGCAGCGCCAGCTTGATGCCGATCTTGAGGTTGTTGACCGTGTTGTCGTCGGCCTGGTTGAGGCCGACCAGCACCACCCCGGTGACCAGCATGGTCAGCGCCCCGTGCAGCATCGCGGGGCCGAACCGGGCCGTGCCCTCGCCCATCGCCTTCATCTGGGTCAGGAAGCCACCCAGGAGCGAGGCGATGCCGATGATGTGCAGGCCGACGAAGAGATGGATGAGTACGTCCATGGGGCGGAGCCTAATTCCCGTCCCGCGGGCGCGGCCGGGCGGGTCTGGCGGGGCGGCGCCCGAGAGCCGTATCACCCCTCACCGGCAGGCGGGCCACAAACGCCACATCGGTCACCCGGGCCGCGAAACCGGTCACCGGGGCCGGGTCGGGGCGCTCGTATCCGTTCAGTCCTCGCCGTGCATGCGTCGTTAGCGCACATCGGGTCACGAACCGGTGACGGTGAGGTTTAGCGTCCTCGCCAGGTGACCGGCTCCCCACCGTCGTCCGGACCAGGGACGGCAGTCGGCCACCTCCGCCGAGAAAGTCCGGCGGTGTCCCGCTCCCCCTGTGCGGGCGCCGCCGGACCGGCCACCAGGAAGGACGTGGAGCCTCCGTGGCAGCGCACCGCAAGCCCAAACAGCGCTCGCTCAGTGGCCATACGGCCCGTACGGCCGCCACTCTCGCCCTCGCGTCGGCCGCCACCGCGACCGCCTTCGAAGGCACCGGACACGCGGACCCGAAGCTCAGCCCCAGCGAGGTGAAGGCCAAGGTCGACGAGCTCTACCGCGAGGCCGAGGTCGCCACCGAGAAGTACAACGGCGCCAAGGAGAAGGCCGACGGGGCCGAGCGGGCCCTCGGCGACCTGCGCGACGAAGCCGCTCGCCGGACGGACCGGCTCAACTCCGCCCGTCAGGGCCTGGGTTCCCTGGCCACTGCCCAGTACCGCACGGGCGCCATCGACCCGTCCGTCCAGCTCGCCCTCTCCTCCGACCCGGACGAGTTCCTCGACCGGGCCAGCCGCGCCGACCGCGCGGGCCACCGCCAGGCGGCCACCGTCAGCGACGTACAGAAGCAGCTCCGCGGCCTCGACCAGCTCCACACCGAAGCCGACGACACCCTCGCTGACCTCAAGTCCCGCCAGGCGGACCTGCGGAAGCACAAGAAGACCGTGACCGGCAAGCTCGGCGAGGCCAAGCGGCTGCTCTCCCGGCTGACCGCCGAGGAGCGCGCCCGAGCGGCCGCCGACGACGGGCGGGGCGGAGCGGGTGACGGCACCGACAGCACCGACAGGGCTGCACGGGCCGCCTCACGCCCTCCCGCGTCCGGCGCCACCAAAGCCCCCAACTCCCGCGCCTCCGCGGCCGTCTCGTACGCCTACAAGGCGCTCGGCAGCCCCTACGTGTGGGGCGCCACGGGCCCCAACGCCTTCGACTGCTCCGGCCTCACCCAGGCCGCGTACCGCGCCGCGGGCGTCTCCCTGCCGCGCACGACCTACGCCCAGATCGACACCGGCCGACGCGTCTCGCGCAGCGAACTCCAGCCGGGCGACCTGGTGTTCTTCTACTCCGGCATCAGCCACGTCGGTATCTACGTCGGCGACGGCCAGATGATCCACGCCCCCAACCCGAGCGCGCCGGTGCGGCTCGCCCCCATCAGCCAGATGCCGTTCGCGGGGGCGGCGCGGGTGGCGTGAGACGCGCCTGCGGCGGGCCGCGGCCCTGGAAGCTTGGGCTTCTGGTGGTTCGGCTTCAGGCGGGCCGCCGCACCGACGCGTCAGACCAGGCGCCGCGCCGTCGCCCACCGCGTCAGCTCGTGCCGGTTCGACAGCTGGAGCTTCCGCAGGACCGCCGACACATGCGACTCGACCGTCTTCACGGAGATGTAGAGCTGCTTGGCGATCTCCTTGTACGCGTACCCGCGCGCGATGAGCCGCAGCACCTCGCGCTCGCGCTGCGTCAGGCGGTCCATGTCCTCGTCGACCGGTGCCGCGTCCGTCGACGCGAAGGCGTCTAGGACGAAGCCGGCGAGCCGCGGCGAGAACACCGCGTCGCCCTCCTGGACCCGGAAGATCGAGTCCACCAGGTCGGTGCCGGTGATCGTCTTGGTGACATAGCCGCGGGCGCCGCCCCGGATGACGCCGATGACGTCCTCCGCCGCGTCCGACACCGACAGCGCGAGGAACCGCACCGGGTTCTCCGCGTCCGCCATCAACGGCGCGCACCGGCGCAGCACTTCGACTCCACCGCCGCCCGGCAGGTGTACGTCGAGCAGCACCACCTCGGGGCGCGTCGCCGTGATGACCGTGACCGCCTGGTCGACATCCGCGGCCTCGCCGACCACCTCGACGCCCGTGCGCTCCGTCTGGCCGATCTCCGCCTGCACGCCGGTGCGGAACATCCGGTGGTCGTCGACGAGGACGACCCGCACGCGGCGCCCGACCGGGGCACCGCCCGCCGGACCGCCCGGCTCGGCGTCGGCCCCTTCGGCCCCGCTGGTCCCGTCGATCCCGACGGCCCCACTAGCCCCACTGACCCCGCTCGTCCCGGCAGCCCCACCGGTCCCGACAGCCGGGTTCGCGGCCCCCGTCGTCCCGGTCGGCTCCACGGGCCCGCCCGCCTCGGTCGCGTCGCTCATGTCGCCGCCGTCCTCTCCATCTCCAGCTCGACTTCCGTGCCGCCGCCCGGCACCGCGCGCAACCGCGCCGTACCGCCGTTGCGCTGCATGCGGCCGATGATCGATTCTCGTACGCCCATGCGGTCGTCCGGCACGGAGTCCAGATCGAAGCCCGGGCCGCGGTCCCGCACGGACACGAACACCGTCTCCCCCTCGACCTCGGCGAAGACCTGCACCGCGCCGCCCTCGCCACCGTACTTGGCGGCGTTCACCATCGCTTCCCGCGCGGCCTGCATCTGTGCCGTCAGTCTCTCGTCGAGCGGGCAGTCGCCGACGACGACCACCTCGATCGGTACCCCGTGCTTGTCCTCGACCTCCGCCGCGTTGTGCCGGACCGCCTCGGCGAGGGTGTCGGGCTCCTCCGCCTCGTCCTTGCCGGTGCCCTCCGGTTTGTAGAGCCACGCGCGCAGGTCGCGCTCCTGGGCGCGGGCGAGGCGGCGCACCTCGCCCGCGCTGTCCGCGTTGCGCTGGATCAGCGTGAGGGTGTGCAGCACCGAGTCGTGCACGTGCGCGGCGACCTCCGCGCGCTCCTGGGCGCGGATGCGCATCAGCCGCTCCTCGGAGAGGTCCTGCGTCATCCGCACCAGATAGGGGCCCGCGAGCAGGGCGATGCCGACCAGGACGGCGAGCGCCGCCTGGAGCGCCGCCCCGAGGTCGGAGGCGGAGCCGCGCAGGACGAAGATGCCGGACACGCCGACGCCGACGAGGAGCACGCCGGCCCCGGTGCGGGCGATCGTCAGTGTGCGCCGTCTGCGGCCGACCTCCATCCAGCGGGCCCTGCGGGCGTTGTCCGCCTGGCGCCAGACGAGGGCGACACCGGCGGCGACGAACAGGGTCGGCCAGAGATACGCCTGCGTGGGCCCGCCCAGGTCCACACTGCCGACGAAGACCATGGCGACGACGACCATCGCGAGCAGCGCGACGATCTGGCCCTTGTCCGGCTTGCGGGCGACCAGCTTGCGGCGGCCGTCCGGCGCCGTCTCCGTGGTCACCACGGCCTGCCGCTGGGCCTGGGCGCCGACGCCGCCGACGCCGAGCGGGACGAAGAACCAGAACGCCGCGTACAGCAGCCCGCCGAGGCCGTTCGCCAGGAACAGGCCGATGAAGATGACCCGGACCCAGATGACGGGCAGCCCGAGGTGCCCCGCAAGGCCGCGCGCGACCCCGCCGAGCAGGCGGCCCTCACCGCTGCGATAGAGCTTTCGCAGCGGCCGCTCGTCTTCGATGGGTACGGCTGCGACTTCCGGCATGTGTCCGATGTTCACACGCGGGCGCGGACGGGGGCATCAGGGTCGAGCCCCGAGACTCCCCTGATCTCTGCCCGGCCGCCGGCCCCGGGAGTGGTCAGGGGCGATTCCTCCGGGATGGTCGGGGGCGATTTCAGGGTCGGGCCAGGGTTGTCCCGACTGCCATGGCCCGCCCTCGGCAGTCACCATGGAGTCATGACAGATCAGCAGCCCGCGCCGGGCCCGCCGGCCCCGCCGCGCGACCATCTGTCCGCCGCGGCCGCAGAGCCGGGCGGGCCGGAGGCCGTGCGCGAGCGCAAGTTCCGCCGCGACCGCCGGCACCGCAAGCTCGGCGGCGTGTGCGCGGGTCTGGGACGCCAGTGCGACATGGACCCGGTGATCTTCCGCATCGGCCTGGCGGTGCTGGCGATCACAAGCGGCCTCGGCTTGGTGTTCTACGGCTTCGCGTGGCTGTTCATTCCGTATGACGACGAGGAGGAGAACGAGGCGCGGCGGCTGCTGACGGGCCGAGTCGACGGTCACGCGCTGACGGCCGTGCTGTTCGCGCTCGTGGGCTGCGGTGTGTTCCTGACCCTGCTGAACAACAGCAGCGCGCTGACCTTCGCGGCCGTCCTGGCCCTGCTGCTCGCGGGCGCGGGGTATTGGTCGCAGCAGCGCGGGGACCCCGACCCCGACCCGGTGGCGGCCCAGGCCGTGGCGGACGCGCCGCCCGAGGCCATGGCGCCGCCCGTGGCCGGCGGCCCTTCCTGGTGGCGCGACCCCCTGAAGGGCCCGCACGACGGAGTGCCGAAGTACTTCTGGGGTCCGGACCCGATCGCGGTGGAGTATCAGCCGGACGCGCCGCACTTCCCCGCGGGACGGCGGGGGCCGGCCTCAGGCCCGCCCGGCCCGCGCGGACCGCGCTGGATCGGCGGCTGGGTGTTCCTCGCGGCCGTGCTCGCGGGCTGCCTCGGCTCGACCCTCACCTGGGAGGACCAGCCGCTGGGCACGAGCCTGCAGACCGGCTTCGCCTGCGCCCTTGGCGTGCTCGGCCTCGGCATCGCGATCAGCTCCTTCCTCGGGCGCACGGGCGCGGGCTCGATCATCCTCGCGGTGATCGTCGCCGCCCTGGTCGCATGCTCCGCCGCGCTGCCGAAGACGATCACCTCGGACTGGATACGCACGGACTGGCGCCCGGCGGCAGCGGCGGACGTCCGTCCGGGATACGAGCTGGGGACAGGCGTGGGCACGCTGGACCTGAGCCGGATCGACCTGCGCAAGGACCAGACGCTGAGCACGCGGGCCGAAGTGGGCGCGGGCCGCCTGAAAGTGATCGTGCCGCGGGACGCCGAGGTGAAGCTGCGGGCGGAAGTGGGCATCGGCGACATCCAGTTGCCGAGTGACACCAGCCAGGACGTGGACATCGCCCCGGACAAGAAGAAGACGACGACTCTCGCCCCGCCCAAGGGCACGAAGGACGGCGGCACGGTCGACTTGCGACTGGAAGTCGGCATCGGACAGGTGGAGGTGGCACGTGCTGCGTCATGAGTTCCAGCCCGGCAGGCTGATCGCGGGCCTCTTCCTGGCCCTGGCCGGCCTGGTGTACGCGGGCGACGCGGGCGGACTGTGGGACACCCCTTGGTTCGTGATCATCCCGATGGTGATGGGAGGCCTGGGCATAGCGGGCGCTACGGCGACCGTGGCCCACAGCAGACGCGCGGCCCGCGGACCGCGGGCCGGACGCGGGAGCCTCGCGGGGAGCCCGGACGACCCGGGGGCCCACTAGCCGGGGCGGCTCGGCCGGGCCTGTGCGCGGCGGGACGACCTAGCCCAGGCCGAGCCCGCCTCCTCTGCGCCGCTCCGCGAGCCACGCGTCGACGGAGAGGTAGGAGGCTCCGGCGAGGATCAGGGGGATCCAGGCCATCAGGTACGGGAGGTCGTTGCCGTAGTAGTACGGCTCCTCGTGCCAGCTCATGGTCAGCCAGAGGCTGAGGGAGATGAGGGCGCCGCCGAGCGCGGCGATGCGGGCGAACAGGCCGATCAAGATGCCGATGCCGACGGCCAGTTCGCCGAGGGCGATGGCGTAGCCGAAGCCGACGGGGCTCTTCAGGGCGAGGTCGACGAGGTCGGGGAAGGCCGCGAGATCGCGTACGCCGCGCATCGTCTCGCCGATCGAGCCGGTGCCGCTCTCCTTCATGAAGGCGCTGTCGGTGATCTTGTCCAGGCCCGCGTAGATGAAAGTGACGCCGAGGAAGATCCTCAGCGGGAGCAGGGCGTAGCGAGTGGCGTTGTCGCGCCAGTCGTTCCGTCTGCCATAGCTGGTGTGGCTGTCCGAGCGCATGCCATGAGCCATCGCTGTCCGCCGCCTCTCCCGCGCCTCGGCCGTTGACCCGTCAACTGACGATACGTACGAGAGGAGGCCGCTGCTCAGTGGCGTGCGGCGGTTTCCTCGGCATCTTCCCGGAAGCCACCACGAGGTGCGGGGTTCCGGGCCACACAGGAGGGGGACGTGCATGCGTCCATTCGGAGCGGTGCGGGAGGCCGTGCGGCGCGCGGTGGCGGTGCGATGGGTCGGTCAGTCGGTGACGTCGATCGTGCAGCGGTTGGTCTCGGCGCCCGCCGCGGTGATCACTTGGACTTCGACGCGGCCGGGCTCGACGTCGACGGGTACGGGGACGGTGAGGACGGCGTCCGTCGGGTTGGTGAAGCCGCCGGGGACGGGCACGAGGGGCACGTGGACGTGGACGGTGCCGATGCGGACGGCCATCTTGGCCAGGCGGTCGGCGTTGCCCGCGCCGGGCGGGACGAAGCCGGCGCCGCGGATCTCGATGTCGTCGCCGGTGCGGATCGGCGCGTCCAGGTCGCCGGCCTCGCGGGAGCGGACGACGGAGAGGATGACGGGCCGGCCGCCTTCGGCGTACTTGCCGGCCAGGTATGTCGCGGCGGACACGAGCACAAGGAGCGCGAGGCCCCACGGCAGGTCGGGCAACTGCTCGGGGCGGCGGGCGAGGCGGACGCCGACGAAGACCACGGCGACGGCGCTGACGAGGACGTACTGGACGTCGGCGAAGTGGCCGCGGCCCGCGTCGTCGGTGAGCAGGTCGGCGGCGCGCGGCCGGTCGGCGCGCACCTTCTGGAGCCGCTGGGCGAGGACGCGCAGGCCGACGACACGGCGTACGAGCACGGCGACGCCGCAGGCGACGGCGAGGACGGTCACCAGGGCCGCGGCCTGGGAGAGCCGGAGGCCGTCGACGAGGTCCTCGCGGGCGTCGTGGCCGGTGGCCGCGGCGAGTTCGCCCGCGAGGACGAGCACGGCGAAGACGACGAACAGCACCCAGCAGGCGGCCACGGCGCGCGAGGTGGAGAGCCGGTTGTCCTCGCCGATGACCGGGGCGAGGACGCCGCCGCGGGCGCGGTGCAGGTACGCGGCGCCGCTCAGGAGGGCGGCCACGACGAACGCGGCGAGCAGTCCGGCCGTGCGTGCGGCGGTCCAGCCCGTGCCGATGGCGGTGAGCGCCTGGACGAGCAGGAGCACGACGACGGCGGCCCAGACGACGGCGAGGGTGCGCGGCCAGAGCCGGCCGAGCCAGGCCTCGCCCTCGGCGCGGCTGCGGTCGGCGACGGCCCGCGCGGACTGGGTCAGTTCGTCCGACACCCACTGGCGGGAGGCGCCCGCCGAGTGGACGACGGCCGCGGGCACGCCGCGCCCGGCCGCGTACTCGTCGCGCTTGGCGACGAATTCGGCCACGGCGCGGCGGTGTCCCTCGCGCGCCCCGTGCGGGCAGTCGCCGCACGTGCAGCCACCTCCGTGCGCCCCCTGCCTGGCTTCCTGGACCGCCACCGCGTACGCCGCCTTCCCCACCCTTGACCGAGGCCACCGCGGGACGCGCGTCCGGATCTGCGTTCGGTTGCGCGGCCGTGAACTTCCTTGCGGTGTCTGGGAATTGTGCCGCACGGACGCCTGTGCGTGCTCCGCGGGTCAGGTCAGCGCGGGTGGTCCGGTGGTGCGCAGGTTGACGCGGCGCGCGCGTGGGCACGCGCGTGCGGTGAATGAGGCGGGCGGGACGGGTGAGGGAAGTGCGGAAAGAGCGGGACGCGGCGGGATGTCAGGTCAAGAAGTCGGGTTCGCTGCGGCTGATGTCCTGCCACAGCGACTGGTAGTTGATCCAGGCCACGAGGTCGCTGCCGAGCTGTTCGCGGGTGCCGACGGCTTCCTTGTGCCCGATGAGGACGGGGCGGCCGGCGGCGCGGGCGGCGAGCTGGACCTGGCAGGAGCGTTCCATGGAGATGAACCACCAGGCGGCGGCGTCGACGGAGCCGCCGAGGGTGAGCAGCCCGTGGTTGCGCAGGATGAGGGCCTTGTGGTCGCCGAGCCCGGCGGCGACGAGACGGCCTTCCTCGGCGTCGACGGTGACGCCGGTGTAGCCGTCGTACAGGGCGTGGCTCTCGTAGAAGGCGCAGGACTCCTGGGTGATCGGGTCGAGGAGTTCGCCGAGCGCGGCCAGGGCGCGGCCGTGCGTGGAGTGGCAGTGGGCGACGGCGACGGCGTCGGGGCGGGCCCGGTGGATCTGGGCGTGGACGGTGAAGGCCGCCTGGTTGACGTGGTGGCGGCCCTCGACGACCTGGCCGTCCCCGTTGGCGAGCACGAGGTCGCCGACGGTGATGTGCTTGAAGGGCATGCCGAACGGGTTCACCCAGAAGCAGTCGTCGTACTCGGGGTCGCGCGCGGTGATGTGCCCCGAGACGCCGTCCTCGTAGCCGAGGCGTCCGAAGATCCGCAGGGCACCGGCGAGCCGCTCCTTGCGGTGGCGCCGCTCGTCCTCCGGCGTCTCGTGCACCGGCGGCATCGCGAACTGCAACCGCTCGACGGGTATCGGTGTGGGCGCCTGCATGTGTCCTCCATCCCTGGTCGTACGGAGCGGAAGTTACCGCCGGTCAGCGCAGGACAACAGGGGTCTCCTGTGAAGGGAGTCTGGAGCCGGGCCGGGAGGGCGGCACGGGAAGGGGGCGGGCGACGGCGGGAGAATCGAGGGCGGCGCGCGAATGGGGACAGTACGTGTCGGGTTTGGGCGGGAGACTCGGCGTATGACGTTCAACTGGGCGGCCTTCGCGGCCGCGGAGCCCGAGCTGGCGGCGACGGTCGAGGACCGCTTCGGTCAGTTCACGCACCACATTCTGGCGACACTGCGCAAAGACGGGTCGCCGCGCACGACGGGGCTCGAAGTGCGTTTCCTGAACGGGGAGTTGTGGCTCGGGATGATGCCGAACTCGTTGAAGGCGCTGGATCTGCGGCGCGATCCGCGGTTCGCGCTGCAGGCGAATCCGGGGGCGGGCACGGAGATGGCGGGCGGCGACGTACGGATCGCGGGGCGGGCGGTCGAGGTGCGGGACCCGGAGACGGTCGCGCTGTACGTGGGCGAGGTCAAGCCGCCGGACCCGACGGCGTTCCACCTGTTCCGTACGGAACTGACGGAGGTCGTACGGACGTACATCGAGGAGGAGAAGTACCTGGCGGTGCAGCTCTGGAGGCCGGGGCGGCCGCTGAAGAAGACCAGGCGGACGTGAGAGCGCCGGTGCCGCCGCCCGGATCGGGGGCGGCGGCACCGGCGTTCAGGCCGAGAAGGCCGAGGAAGCCTGCGGGGCCGTGGGGACTACTCCCACTCGATGGTGCCCGGCGGCTTGCTCGTGACGTCGAGGACGACGCGGTTGACGTCGGCGACCTCGTTGGTGATGCGGGTCGAGATCTTCGCGAGGACCTCGTACGGCAGGCGGGACCAGTCGGCCGTCATGGCGTCCTCGGAGGAGACCGGGCGCAGCACGATCGGGTGGCCGTAGGTGCGGCCGTCGCCCTGGACGCCGACGGAGCGGACGTCGGCGAGGAGCACGACGGGGCACTGCCAGATCTCGCGGTCGAGGCCGGCCGCGGTCAGCTCCTCGCGGGCGATGGCGTCGGCCTCGCGCAGCAGGTCGAGGCGGTCGCGGGTGACCTCGCCGACGATGCGGATGCCGAGGCCGGGGCCCGGGAAGGGCTGGCGCTGGACGATCTCGTCGGGCAGGCCGAGCTCCTGGCCGACCATGCGCACCTCGTCCTTGAAGAGCTTGCGCAGCGGCTCGATGAGCTGGAACTCGAGGTCTTCGGGGAGGCCGCCCACGTTGTGGTGCGACTTGATGTTGGCGGTGCCGGTGCCGCCACCGGACTCGACCACGTCGGGGTAGAGGGTGCCCTGGACGAGGAACTCGACGGGCTGGTCCCCGGGCGCCTCCGCGACGATCTCGGCCTGGGCCTGCTCGAAGACGCGGATGAACTCGCGGCCGATGATCTTCCGCTTCTCCTCGGGGTCGGAGACCCCGGCGAGCGCGGCGAGGAACCGCTCCTGGGCGTCGACGACCTTGAGCTGGACGCCGGTCGCGGCGACGAAGTCCTTCTCGACCTGCTCGGTCTCGCCCTTGCGCATCAGGCCGTGGTCCACGTACACGCAGGTGAGCTGGGAGCCGATGGCCTTCTGGACGAGGGCCGCGGCGACCGCGGAGTCGACGCCGCCGGACAGGCCGCAGATGGCGCGCTTGGTGCCGACCTGGGCCTGGATCGCGGTGACCTGCTCGTCGATGACGTTGCCGGTGGTCCAGGACGGGGTCAGGCCCGCGCCGCGGTACAGGAAGTGCTCCAGGACCTGCTGGCCGTGCGTGGAGTGCATGACCTCGGGGTGGTACTGCACGCCGTACAGCTTCTTCTCGTCGTTCTCGAAGGCCGCGACCGGGACGACGTCCGTGGACGCCGTGACGGTGAAGCCCTCGGGGGCGGCGCTGCAGGCGTCGCCGTGCGACATCCACACGGACTGCTCGTCCGGGGTGCCCTCGAAGAGCGTGGAGCCGGACTTCGACACATGCAGGGGCGTGCGGCCGTACTCCCGCGCGCCGTTGTCGTCGACGGTGCCGCCGAGGGAGGTCGCCATCAGCTGGAAGCCGTAGCACATGCCGAAGACGGGGACGCCGGCCTCGAAGAGGGCGCGGTCCACCGACGGGGCGTGCTCCGCGTAGACCGAGGACGGGCCGCCGGAGAGGATGATCGCCGCGGGGTTCTTGGCGAGCATCTCGGAGACCGGCATGGTGCTCGGCACGATCTCGCTGTAGACCCGGGCCTCGCGGACGCGGCGGGCGATGAGCTGGGCGTACTGCGCTCCGAAGTCGACGACCAGGACGGTGTCGGGGGCGGCGGGCGGCGCTACTGGCACGGTTTGCCTTCCGGCGGTGAGCAAGGGGTGTGTGCTGCCGATTCTAACGGGGGGTGGGGCGGGGGTGCCCGCGGTGGTTCTTTCGCCCTCGACGGGCCGGGGGGCGGCTGGCGTACACTCCCCCCATGCGTTCGCACTCGACCTTCGTCTTTACCTATGGCATCCGGCTCGCCGGCTGCCATGGTCGAGCTGCTTGACGTAAAGCCAAGCGACTTCCCAGGCGCCCCGGGCCACACGGCCCGGGGCGTTCTGTCGTTTCCGGGCCACCGTCGCCCCGGGGCACCGCCGACCGCCACCGGATCAAGGAGCCCCACCATGAGTGCCACCACGACGCCCGCCACCCCGACGACCCCGACCGCGACGACCCCGACCTCCCCGACGGAGAAGACCGGCGCCCGCACCCCCGAGGCCGCCGAGCTGATCGGCGGTGCCCGTGAGCGCATCGACGCGCTCGACGACCGGATCATCGGCCTCGTCCAGGAACGGATGGCCGTCTCCGCGGTCATCCAGGAGGCCCGCATCGGCTCGGGCGGGCGGCGCGTGAACCTCTCCCGCGAGATGGAGGTTCTCGGCCACTACAGGGACGCCCTCGGCAAGCCCGGCACGCAGCTCGCCATGACGCTCCTTGAGCTGTGCCGGGGCCGCGTCTGAGCACCGCCGCAGCAGGAGGCCGAGCTCGGGGGACGCCCCGGGGAAGACTCCGGGACACCCCGGAAATGTCCCGGAAAACACGGAACCGCTGCGCCACGGACCTGAGTTCGGATCTCCTCTCACCCGTACGGCGCGTGACCGGATCCGGACGGTCTTCGTTGGTCCCGGTGTCCGTGCCAGCCAGGGGCGGTCCGCAAGAACCACGCGTGGCTCCGCTGGAGCGATGAGGCGTACGCAGCACGTGTGCGCCGTGGGACCTCGCTCCAGAGAAGTGACCGGACGGCAGGGGACAGCAGCCCGGTCACCCAGGGAACGGCCGGCTCCGGGGACGCCCGGGGCCGACCGGCCCTCGCCCCCTTCACCTCCTGTTTCCCCGCCCATGTCCCCCGCCGTTCCAAGATGTCGTCGAAACGGTTGCGCGGAGAACCGGCCATCCTCCACGATGCGTAGAGGGGACGGGGTTCGGGCACCGCTCTCCACAACTTGATTGCCAATGGTCTACACCAGCCGCGCGCCCCTTGCGCGCCGGGTAGGCCACCGGCTCACACGACCAGCGCGGCGCCCTCCCCCCGGCGCCGCCCCGAGGCACCGACGCTGCCCTGACGTCGGTGCTGACAGCCAAGGGCCCCGCGGATCCGTCCCGCGGGGCCCTTCGCTCTGTCGCGCGCTACTTCATCTTGCCGAGCTGCGCGTCGATGAGCACCGGCGGGACCTTGGGCGCGTCGTCCGCCTTGTCCGGGCCCGGAGCGTCCAGGCCCCCGGAGTCCCGGCTCTCCTCGTCGCCGGCCACGCCCGCCGGGTCGTAGAAGTTCGTCGCGGCGAAGGACAGGAGGGTCGAGCCGTCGCGCACGACGACGACGGTGCGGCGCTTCACGTACTCGTCCTGCCGGCTGCCCAGTTTGTACGCCACCGACTCGTCGCCCTTGTCGGGCGCGGGCAGGGGCGCGACGCCGCTGTAGCGCATGTTGCCCGCGCGGAACGTGTCGCACCGCTTCGACTTGGCCGCCGCGCGCAGCTCCTTGAGGGCCTTGCGGGCGGCGCCGGAGTCGGCGTACGCGAACAGTTCGATGTCCGTGGAGGCGCTGTCGCGGTTGCTCTTGGTCGCCGCCGTGCGGCCGAGGTGGGCCTTCGCCCCGGGCGGGATGGCGGCGGCGAGCATGTCCGAGAGCGGGCGGCAGGCGGCCGGGTTCGCCGGGGCGCCGTCCGACGCGGCCTCCAGCTTCGACTGCTCCTTGGCGAGGACGTCGTAGTCGTAACGGTCGAGGTCACCCTTGGCCAGGGCCGATGCCGTCAGCTTCTTCGCGGCCGGGGACTCGCCACCGGAGCCGTCGGAGGCACCGGAACCACCGGAGCCCCCGGAACCCCCAGAGCCACCCGCCTCCGAGCCGCCGCCCCCAGAAGCCCCGCCCCCCGGCCCCTTCGGCTTCGCCTGCGACGTCGACGACTTGCCGCCGTCACGGCCCCCGTCGCCTCCGTCACCGTCGCCACCACTGCTGCACGCGGCGGTCAGACCCAGAGCGGCCGCGACCGACACGGCCACCACGACACGCGACACAGACTTCACGTTCCCCCACTTTCCTCGCGTGCCCCGCGCACATCACGCCGCGCACACGCCTCGCACGTCCATGCGGAGTCACCCGCACCCCTTCTACGACTGAAGATCGCCGTCCGCGGTTCCCTCGCGGCGTACTCCGTGGGTCCCTTCGCGGCGTACAGAGGCACCGAAACCCCACCCCACACCCCACCGGCAGCCGCCGAACCTCACAGCCACGGCCAGAACCGGTAGGGACTCAGGAGCGCGATCGCAAGGATCATGCAGCCGCCCACGATCAGCACGCTCCGCACCTGCCGCCACCGCTGCGACCGCTCGGACCGCCGCGGCCCCGTGGGCGCCGAGCGCCACTCGTCGGGGCGCCAGGGCTGCGCGGACTCCTCCTTGCGCCTGCGCCGCTTGCGGCCGACGGTGCCCTCGGCCTGCTGCCGGGCCGCCTCCTCGTCCAGGCGGCGCAGGCGCTCGGCGACCATGCGCGCCCGCGCGGACGGCTCCTTCGGCGCGGAAGCCCGGATGTCCCGCTCGCTGTCCTCCTCGAACCTGCGCCACACCTCGTCGGGTATGGACGCCCCGTCGTCGGGTTCGCGCTCGGGCTCCTGCGGCGACTGCACGGACACTGTTCCCCCCAGAACCGTCGAATGGATCCGCGGAACCGTTGAATGGATCCGCTTCATCTCGTCATCTCGCTTGCAAACGGGGGAAGTTCTACGACACCCCACCGCGCCCGCACAAGCCGGACCCCTTCGCGACCCCCGAACATGTGACCCAAACCACATAAAGTTTCTGTGAGTCCTGGGACAACCATTCCCTGGTGACGCAGGTCATCCATGCGTAACAACGGCCACTTCCGCGCCTGTCGCGGAGGCCTCCACCTCCGTACCGCGCGGCGCGCGGTGCGCCGGACTCTCTGAGGTCTTCATGAAGCTTCGCCGTGCTCTGGCCGCCGCGGCCGCGACGGCAGCGATCGCCCCGCTCGCGCTGCTCTCCGCCCCGGCCGCGTTCGCAACTGGGGACGCGAACACCACGCCGTCCGCGAGCACGACCGAGACTCCGCCGGTGGAGACGCCCGGCCCGGAGGACCCCGCGAAGCCGGGCGACGACACGAAGCCCGAGGACCCCGCCAAGCCCGGCGACGACACCAAGCCCGGCGAGGGCGAGAAGCCCGGCGACGACACCAAGCCGGACGACCCCGCGAAGCCGGGCGACGACAAGCCCGGTGACGACGAGAAGCCCGAGGACCCGGCCAAGCCCGGCGGCGACACCAAGCCCGGTGACGACGACACCGAGCCCGGCGGCGACGAGGGCACCAAGCCCGAGGACGAGACCACCCCCACGGACGAGCCCACCGAGTGCCCGGCCGACGAGGACACCGGCGAGGACGCCGAGAACAAGCTGGAGCTCGAACTCTCCGGCCTGCCCGGCAAGATCGTCGCGGGCAGCGGCTGGCACGAGTTCACGCTGACCGCGGCCAACCCGAGCGACGAGGACCTCGGCGAGGTCGAGTGGCTCGCCGCCGTGGACAACTTCTCGCAGAGCGAGGACGAGAAGGACTGGCTGAGCACCTACGCGCGGATCCAGTTCTACGACCCCGAGGCCAAGGGCTGGAAGTCGATCGTCGACGAGGTCGAGAGCGGCGTCTCGTTCGGCAAGACCACGCTCAATGCCCAGGAGCAGGTCGAGATCAAGCTGCGCCTGAACATCAGCGCGAAGGCCCCGGCGGGCGACGGCTACGCGCTCGGCCTCGGCGGCTACCTCGACTCCGAGCTGAACTGCGTGCACAACGCGTTCGCGTTCTTCGACTTCACCGTCCTGAAGGCCGGCAGCGACAACGAGAACCCCGGTGAGGCCAAGCCGCGGCCGGGCACGGTCGAGCCGCCCGTCCTCGACGACAAGAAGCCGCAGGGCGCCCCCGCCAAGCAGGTCAAGACGGTCCCGGACACCGCGGAGATCCCGCCGACCGGCAACCTCGCCGAGACCGGCTCCAGCTCCATGCTGCCGACCATCGGCATCGTCGGCGGCATCGCCGTCGTCGCGGGCGGAGGCGCGGTGTACGTCGTGCGTCGCCGCTCCCACTCGGACGCCGCCGCCTAGGCGCCGTCCCCCAGAACGCGGAGGACCTGCACTCGGAGGGGGGTGCAGGTCCTTTCGCGTACGTGGCTCCGTACGCCGCCGACGTCTCCGTACGCTGCCTGATCCTCCGTACGCCGCCTACTTCTTCGGCGGGACCGTCGGCACCGCCACGAACGGCAGCCGCAGCGCGCCGAAGGCATCGGCCGGGACCGTCGGAGACTTCGGCTCGACCGGCGCTATCCGCGCGTACGCGGCGCCCTGGGCCGGACGCGGGTCCGTGTCGCCCTTGTTGGGCCAGAACGACATGGCGCGCTCGGCCTGCGCGGTGATCGTGAGCGAGGGGTTCACGCCGAGGTTCGCGGAGACCGCGGCGCCGTCGACGACGGAGATGCCGGGGTGGCCGTACAGCCGGTGATAGGCGTCGATGACGCCGGTGACGGCGCTGTCGCCGATGGGGCAGCCGCCGAGGAAGTGCGCGGTGAGCGGGGTGCCCATCAGCTCGCCGACGTTCGAGCCGGGGAAGCCGTTGATCTCCTCGGCGATGATCGTCGCGGCCCGGGTGGCCTCCGGGATCTGACCGGGGTTGGGCGCGCCGTGGCCCTGGCGGGCGGTCAGCAGGCCCTTGCCGACGCCCTTCTCCTTGCGGTACGTGGTCAGCGAGTTGTCGAGGGTCTGCATGACCAGGCCGATGATGGTGCGCTCCGACCAGCGGTAGTTGGACAGCGAGCGGACCGTCAGGAGCGGGTGGCGGGCGGTGTTGGCGAGCCAGCCGGCGACGCGAGCCTTGCCGCCCTTCATGGTGTACGGGACCTGGAGCAGCGTCATGCCGCCCATCGCGTTGGACTTCTTGCCGTAGCGGACGGGCTCGATGTGGGTCGTGTCGTTGGGGTGGATGGACGAGGTGATGGCCACGCCCTTGGTGAAGTCGACCTTGCCGTCGGTGCCGAGGAGGCCGCCGCCGTGCTGCTTGCGGTAGCGGCGGTCGGTGGTCTGGGCGCCCACCAGGGCCTCGGAGTTGGTGCGGGTCAGCTCGCCGAGGCGCCCGGAGACGCGGGGCAGCAGATGGCTGTCCTTCATGCGGTGCAGCAGCGTCTGGGTGCCGTAGGTGCCGGCGGCGAGGACGACGCGGCGGGCGCGGAAGGTGCGGCCCCTGCCCTTGCGCTTGTTGTCGGTGGGCAGCGTGCCGACGGCGTAGCCGCCGCGCGAGTCCTCGGTGAGGGCGACGACGGACGTCATCGGGTGGATGACGGCGCCGGCCTTCTCCGCGAGGTACAGGTAGTTCTCGTTGAGCGTGTTCTTCGCGCCGTGGCGGCAGCCCGTCATGCACTCGCCGCACTCGGTGCAGGCGCGGCGCGCGGGTCCGGCGCCGCCGAAGTAGGGGTCGGGAACTTCCGCGCCGGGCCCGGCCGTTGAATCACCGGTGGCGTCCCGACCGTCACCGAAGAAGACGCCGACCGGCGCCATGTGGAAGCTGTCGCCCGCCCCCATGGCCTGAGCGGCGGCCTTGAGATGGACGTCCGAGGGGGTGGTCGTGGGGTTGAGCCGCACGCCGAGCATGCGCTTGGCCTGCTCGTAGTACGGACGCAGCTCGTCCTGCCAGTCCGTGATGTCCTTCCACTGCGGATCGTTGAAGAACGCCGCAGGCGGTACGTAGAGCGTGTTCGCGTAGTTCAGCGATCCGCCGCCCACGCCCGCGCCCGCCAGGACCATCACGTTGCCGAGCAGGTGGATGCGCTGGATGCCGTAGAGGCCGAGCGCCGGTGCCCACAGGTAGTTCTTGATGTCCCAGGAGTTCTTGGGCAGTTGCGCGCGCGTGAAGCGGCGGCCCGCCTCCAGGACGCCTACGCGGTAGCCCTTCTCCGTGAGCCGCAGCGCGGAGACGGAGCCGCCGAAGCCGGAGCCTATGACGATGACGTCGTAGTCGTACCCGTCGTCGTCGCGGTCGCCGCCCCGGTTTTGGGCAGAGCTCTCCTGTGACATCGACTCTCCTCGTCGAGAACGGTTCCGCTGGGCCGGAACGGCGCGGCCGGCGGAGGCGAAGGGGCTGGACGGTGGCTGGAAGCGGCTAGCGCAAGCGCAACGCCTTCATGACCTTCAGGCTCGTCGTCATGAACGCCGCGTGCTGCTCGTCGGTCATGCCGAAGGACGGCGCAAGGGGGATGAGCCGCTGGTGGGCGACGGTCTGCGCCTCGGTGTACTTGAGGATGCCCTCGGAGCCGTGGCGGCGGCCGAGGCCAGAGTCCTTCATGCCGCCCATCGGCGACTGCACGCTGCCGTAGGCGGGCGCGAAGCCCTCGTTGACGTTGACGGTGCCGGTGCGGAGGCGGGCGGCGAGGGCGCGGCCGCGCCTGCCGTCCTTCGTCCAGACCGAGGAATTCAGACCGTAGGAGGTGGAGTTGGCGAGTTCGACGGCCTCGTTCTCGTCGGTGAAGCGGTAGATCGAGACGACCGGGCCGAAGGTCTCCTCGTTGCACACCGCCATCGGCGACTCGACGCCGTCCAGGATGGTGGGCTCGTAGAAGTAGGGGCCGATGTCGGGCCGGGCCGTGCCGCCCGCGACCAGCGTGGCGCCCTTGGCGACGGCCTCGTCGACGTGCCGCTTGGTGGTCTCGAACTGCCGCTCGCCGACGAGCGAGCCCATCTCGGCGCCGTACGCGAGCGAACGCCCGAGCCGCATCGCCCTGGTCTTCGCGGCGAACCGCTCGACGAAGGCGTCCGCGACGGCCTCGTGAACGTACAACCGCTCGATGGAGATGCACAGTTGACCGGCGGACGAGAAGCAGGCGCGGACCGCGCCCGCGGCGGCCTTCTCCACGTCGGCGTCGTGCAGGACCAGCATGGCGTTCTTGCCGCCGAGTTCGAGCGAGACGCCGACGAGGCGGGCGGCGGCGCCGGCGGCGACCTCGCGGCCGGTGCGGGTGGAGCCGGTGAAGGAGACGTAGTCGGCGTGCTTGACGATCTCGGGGCCGATGACCGGGCCCTCGCCGAGGACGACCTGGAAGACCTCGGCGGGCAGGCCCGCCTCGATGATCAGGTCCCGGGCCCAGAGCGCCGTCAGGGCGGTCTCGGTGTCGGGCTTCATGACCAGCGCGTTGCCCGCGACGAGGGCGGGCAGGGCGTCGCCGATGGACAGTTCGAGGGGGTAGTTCCAGGGGGCGATCTGGCCGACGACACCGCGCGGCTGGCGCAGTTCGGTGACCTTGGTGAGGGTCGGTACGACGCCCGTGTGGCGCTTGGGGTTCAGATAGGCGCCGGCGCGGCGGCCGTAGTGGCGGGCCGCGACGGTGACGGCCTGGACCTCCTCGTGCGCGTGCAGGCGCGCCTTGCCGGTCTCCAGCTGGATGAGGTCGAGGACCTCGGCCTGGCGCTGGAGCACGAGGTCGTGGAAGCGCAGCAGCACGGCGGCGCGTTGGCGCACCGGCGTGCGCGCCCACGGGACCTGCGCCGCGCGCGCCCGCTCGAAGGCGGTCGCCACGTCCTCGGGCGTGGACTCCGGCAGATCGGCCAGCTTCTCGCCGGTGAACGGCGTGTGGTTGGCCGTCCGGCCCGAGCCGATCACCTCACGGGTGAGCTGGGCGACCAGCTCCGGCGTGACCACGTCCGCGGCGGTCCGTACGCCGCTGGGGGCCGGGGCGACCGGGTTCGTACCGAGGGGCTTGGCGGGGGCCAGCGAGTCCGTCATGGACGTGAGCGTATGCCTGAGCGGACGCTTTGGGTACCCATGGGTAACGAGCTTTCACCGACCACGCACAGGTGGCCGGGGGCAGCTTCGGTCCCTGCCAGTGCTTGCTGGCGACAAAGGTGCTGATCAGGGCGTTCCTGGTCGGCCCCCGCCGCCTGGCTCACGGCTTGGCGATCTCCAAGTTGTCGATCGCCGTCTTCGCGACCTCACGCCCGCGCTCGGTGAAGTCGCTCTTGACCGGGTAGTCGATCCACAGCTTGTACATGTCGCCGGACTTGGTCTTGTAGTAGAAGACCTTGGCCTCGCGCGGGAAGCGGACCTCGGACTCCTTGTTCGTGTACGGGATCACGTTCTCGGCGGACTGCCTGCCCTTGTAATCGCCCTGCGTCGTCGACTTCTTGCCGGGGCCCAACTCGTCCGGGCTGAACGCGCCCACCGAGCCTCCGCCCTCCAGCGTCTTCACGTCCTCGTACGCCTCGGCCATCGACGTACCGGCGATGTAGTTCAGGTCGTCCTCGGACTTCTTGGTGAGGTCCAGGGTGATGGAGAGGGCGCCGCTCGTGTCGGTGTACGTGACCCAGTGCTCCTTGGGCGTGCTGGGATCCGAAGCGGTCTTCTCGTACCCCTCCGGCACCGAAAGCGTCGCCCCCAGCGTCTTCTCCTCGCGCTGCTTCCAGCCCTCCGTGTCCGACGAGCCGCCGAACGGGTCCACGGCGAGCACCACCCCCGCGGCCACCGCCGCGACGACCACGACGCCGACGGCCACCAGCGCCTTGGGGCCGAGGAACACGCCCCTGCCCCGGTCCGGGGCAGGCGCCGGACCGCCCGCCGCGAACCCGGCGGTCACGAGCTGGGTGGCCGGAAGCTGCGGAGGCTGCGGCGGCTTGAGGGCGTCGTCGAGGAGCGCGCGGACCCGGGCCGCGTTCGGGCGGTGCGCGGGGTCCTTGTGCAGCAGGCCGTTGATGGCGTCGGCGAGCGGGCCCTGCGCGGACGCGGGCGCGGCGGGCGTCGCGTTGAGGACGGACTGGAGCGTCGCGGGCGTGTTGTTGCGGCGGAACGGGGACACGCCCTCCGTCGCCGCGTAAAGCACCACGCCGAGCGACCACAGGTCGGAGGCAGGTCCGGGCCGCTGCCCGAGCACCCGCTCCGGCGCGATGAACTCGGGCGAGCCGACGAAGCCGCCGGTGTCCGTCAGATTCGTCTCGCCCTCGATCTGGGCGATGCCGAAGTCGGTGAGGACCACGCGGTCGTGCTGGCCGAGCATCACGTTGTCCGGCTTCACGTCGCGGTGCAGGACGCCCGCCGCGTGCGCGGCCTCAAGCGCGCCGAGCACCTCGATGCCGACCCGGGCCGCGTCGCGCACGCCGAGCGTGCCCTCGTCCCGCAGCGCCGCGCCGAGCGAGCGGCCCCGCACGAACTCCATCACGATCCACGGCTGGCCGTCCTCGACGACGACGTCGTGGACGTTGACCACGGCCGGGTGGTCGAGCCGGGCGGCCGCGCGCGCCTCGCGGCGCATCCGCTCGAAGGCGTTGGCGCGTTCGCGCTCCGGCAGATGGTCCGGGACGCGCGGCTCCTTGACGGCGACCTCGCGGTCCACCGTCTCGTCCTTGGCCCGCCACACCGTGCCCATGCCGCCGTGGCCGAGCTTCGACAGGAGCCGGTAGCGCCCGCCGATCAGCCGCCCCGAGCCGGGTTCGGCCTGCGTGACCTGGGTGGGCGAGGGCGGCTGCTGGGCCGCGTGGGACGGCTGCGCGGGCTGGGACGGTTGGTTCGGCTGATTCGGCTGATTCGGTACGGCGTGTGCGGACTGCTGCGCGTACGGATTGGGGTACGGCGCGCCGCCACCCTGCTGCGGGGGCTGCGGAGGCTGCAGGCCGTAGCTGGTGGTCTCGTTCGGGCCGTAGGAGGCTCCCCCGTCATTACTCATGCCCCCATGAGTACCGTGCGCGGCCCCCCGGGTTCCAGCCAGGGTGCCCAGTTGTGACCGGGGTGATGCAGGAACCGGGAACTTCGGCGACGTACACGAGGACAGGGCGGCGACGTGCGTACGACGGATCAGCGACCTACGCGGAACGGATCAGCGACGTACGCGGAACGAGTCAGCGACGTACGAACGTGTCCACCGCCGCGTCGAAGTACCGCCGCGCCTCCCGCGTGAGGCCCACCGGCGACGACACCCACACGTCGTACATCCGGCCGCCCTCCTGCCAGCACAGGTCGAAGGTGTGCCGGGGGCCCTCGTCGGTGCCGAAGCCGTCCCAGGTGAACTGCCAGAGCGCGGCGGGGCGGCCGTTGCGGGTGGTCTCGGTGATGTCGGCGTCGCGGTAGCCGGGGTTGTTGCGCGGGCCTCGGGCGTCCGCGCGGCGCTGTGCGGCGAGCGGGCCGCCCGGCCCCGCGGCGCTCTCCTTGATGCCGATGCGGAAGGTGCCGCCCGGCGAGATGTAGAAGGTGCGCGGGCCTTCCGCCTTGCGGTCGTAGCCCTTGGGCACGGCGAGGGCGAAGCCGCGCGGGTCCTTGGCGAGGCGGTAGCCCTTGGGGGCGGCGGGGGTGGAGGGGCGGGTGGTGTCCGGGGTCTTGGTGACCGTGGAGGTCGCCGTGGGCCGGGGGCCGCCGGAGTCGGTGGGGGTGTCCGGGGACGCCGAACTCGGCGACGAGGTCCGGCCGCCGTCCCCGTCGCCGTCCTGCCCCAGCAGCAGCGCCGCGGCCGACACGGCGCCGCCCGCGACGGCCGCGACCAGGGCGGCGGCGATCAGCATGGTGCGGCCTTGGCGACGGCGCGTGGAAGCGACCACGGAGCCCGAAACGCCCCCGGCGCCCCCAGAAGCGCCCGCCGCACCACCCAGGGGCACCCCGGACGACGGCCCCACCGGCGCGCGCCCGGTCTGCTCGCGCCCCGCGGGCGGATGGCGCCCGGGAAGCCCGGGAAACCCCGGAAGCCGCGCCAGGGCAGGACGGCGCCCCGGCGGCGGTGACGGCGCACCCCCGCCGCCCCCACCCCCCGCGCCGGGCAGCGGCGGCATCACGCCGGTCTCCATGTACGCGCGCAGCAGCCGCTCCGCCCCAGCCGCGTCCAGGCGCCGCCGCGGATCGCGTTCGAGGAGGCCGAAGACGACGGGGGCGAGCGGCGCCGCCGCGGGCGGTGGTCGTATCTCGTCGAAGACGACGGCGTGCAGCACCCCGCCGATCGAGTCGCGCCGGAACGGCGACTCCCCGCTGACCGCCGCCACGAGCAGCGCGCCGAGCGACCACAGGTCGGACTCGGGCCCCGTGCGCTCGCCCGACATCCGCTCCGGCGCGGTGTACTCCGGCGACCCGACGAACGACCCGACCTCCGTGAGCGTCGTCGCGCCCGAGACCTGCGCGATGCCGAAGTCCGTGAGCACGACCCGGCCGGTGGCCTCTTCCAGGAGTACGTTGGCGGGCTTGAGGTCGCGGTGCAGGACCCCGGCGGCGTGCGCGGTGCCGAGCGCGCCGAGCAGGTCGAGGGCGACGCGGGCGGCGGCCTGCGGGCCGAGCGGCCCCGACCTGCTGATCCGTCCGGCCAGCGAGCCGCCCTCGATCAACTCCATGACGATGCAGGGGCGTTCGTCGTGTACGACGACGTCGTGCACCACGATGATGTGCGGATGCCGCAATTGCGCGACGGCGCGCGCCTCGCGCAGGGTGCGCTCGCGCTGCTGCGCGGCCTCCTCGTCCGAGAGCGAGTCGTCCAGGGGCAGTTCCTTGACGGCGACGCGGCGGCCGAGGAGCTGGTCGGTCGCGCGCCAGACGACACCCATGCCGCCCCGGCCCAGCCGCGCCTCCAGGCGGTAACGGCCGGCGATCACACGGGCGTTCTCACCCAGGCTCCCCATGCGGCCATCATGCCCCACAGGTGTGGCCACGGATCCTCATAGATCGGGAAAGGGGCCAGTTCAGGCCCCTGCGCGCCGGGCGGGCGCCCCCCCTCGCCGCCTCCCGATGGGTCGTCAGGCGCGCCACCCGCGCAGCACCGCGTCGAACTGTTTCCGCGTCTTGGCCCAGCCGTCCTCGGGCGCCGACATGTAGATCACGTACTCGACGCCCCGATCACGGGTGATGTAGCTCTGCGAGATGGCGTGCCGTGGGCCCTTCGTGGTGTCGTTGGCGCCCGCCTTCCAGGTGAACTCCCAGAGGGCGCCCGGGGAGTCGCGGAAGTAGTTGGAGTTCAGCCGCAGACGCCGGTACTCGGGCAGCTTCAGCTGCTTCTCCAGGTCGAGCTGGTGCGCGTACGGGCTGTCGAAGTCCGGACTGCGGTCGACGCTGATGCGCACGAAGTGGCGGCCGTTGTCCGGGGTGTAGTCGATCTGGGTACCGTCCACCTGCCGCTGCCAGCCCTTGGGCAGCATGAGGCTGAAGCCCTCCACGTCGTGCACACGTACCCAGTCCTTGGGAACCACACCGACGGGCTTGCCGTCCTTGCCGTCCTTGCCGTCCTTGCCGTCCTTGCCCTGACTGCTGCCGGACTCCGCGCGGCCGCCGTCGCCGTCGTCATCGCCCTTGAACTGCACATAGCCGAACACCGCGCCCCCGCCGAGCAACGCGGCCGCGGCACACAGCGCGAGCGCCCGGACCCAGCGCCTCCGCCCGGCCCCCGGGCCGGTGTGCGTGGGGACGGTGGTGCCGCCCGTGTGGTGGTGCGGGGCGTGTGCGGCGTACGGGACTGACGCGCCGTACGAAGGAGAGGTGCCGTACGAGGAGGGCGGGGTCGAAGGGAACGACGGCGACTGCGGGGACGGCGCAGGCTGCGCGGACTGGGGGGACTGCGGGGATCCCGCCACGTGTGTCGGGGAGGTGCCGTACGGGGTCTGCGCCCCACCGGACGCGTCCGCCCCACCAGTACCGTGGCCCGACGTACCGCCCTGCTCCTGGCCGGAAAGCGACGTGTGCCCCGTCCCGGACGGCCCCTTGTGCACCGTCGTCGGCACATACGCCTGCGCCGATCCGGGCCGCCGCCCCTCCGCGGCCTCCGCCAGCATCTGCTCCGCCTCGACCGCGTCGGGCCGCGTCTCGGGATCCTTGCGCAGGAGCGCCGAGATGACGGGCCCGAGGGCGCCCGCGTACTTCGCCGGATCGGGCTCCTCGGTCACCACGGCCTGCATGGTGCCGAGCGGGGACGTGCGCCGGAACGGGGAGTTCCCCTCGACCGCCGTGTACAGCGTGGCGCCGAGCGCCCACAGGTCGGCGGCGGGGCCGGGGTTCGCGCCGCTGACCCGCTCGGGCGCCAAGTAGTCGACGGAGCCGACCACTTCCCCGGTGCGGGTGATCGTCGAGTCGCCCTCGATCGAGGCGATGCCGAAGTCGGTGAGCAGCACCCGGCCGTCCGCGGCGAGCAGGACGTTGCCCGGCTTGATGTCGCGGTGCAGCACCCCGGCGCCGTGCGCGGCACGCAGCGCGCGCAGCACCCACAGGCCGATGCGGGCGGCCTCGCGCGGCTCGACGCGCCCCTGGTCGCGGACGGCGTCCGCGAGCGACTGGCCCTCGACGAGCTCCATCACGATCCACGGCCGGCCGTCGTACTCGACCACGTCGTGGACGGTGACGACGGCGGAGTGGTTGATCTGGGCCTGGGCGCGGGCCTCCGTCTGCGTGCGGGTGAGCAGCAGCTCGCGCTCGGCCTCCTGCACCCACTGGGCCGCCGTCAGTTCCTTGACGGCGACGGTGCGGTGCAGCACTTCGTCCCGGGCGCGCCACACCCGGCCCATGCCACCGCTGCCGATGGTCTCACCGAGCCGGTACCGGCCGGCGAGGAGCAGGCCCTGCATCTGATTCACGTTCCCCCGCAGTTGGTCTTGACAGGGCCAGGTTCTTGAGGTTTGTCAGAGCCAGGTTAAGGAGGGGGGCGCGCGCAGGGAACGGGAGGGGGTGATCGGAGACCGCACTGTGACGCTGGGGGCGGTGGGGTGGCGGCGCCGGCGGGGAAGTCAAGGCGGCGCGGGCCGGTTTCCGGCTCCGTATCTCGGTATGACGAGGAGTCGGGTCAGTTTCCCGCCCGGTACGACGCCGACGCCTGCTCGAACAGCCGCGTCACCTCGTCCCGTTCGGCCTCGGGGCCGCGCACCTGCACCACGTGGTACTTCCCGTCCACGACCATCGCGAGATTGCGTACGAAGACCTCGGCGCCGTCGCTGCCCTGCCAGGTGAACTGGCCCTCGGCCATGGACCGTCCGCCCACCTCGACGCGGCGAAGACCGCTGGACGTGGCCCAGGAGGAGTCGCGGAACGGCTGGAGTTCGCGCTCGTCCTCCTTCTGGTAGGTCATCGGGTCCGTGCCGTACTCGCCGGTGCTGTCGCGGCCCGGGACGACGAGAAGTTCGAAGCCGCCGTGCGTGTAGAGGACCTGGCCGCGGCCGTTCTTGGGCTGCCGGTCCCAGCCGTTGGCCACGGCCACGCGGAAGCCCTCGGTGTCCTTGCGCACGGTGAAGCCCGCGGCGACGTCGGGGTCGGCGGTCTGCGGCTCCTGCGAGCCGGGCGTCTTGTCCGGGTCCGGCGACTTGCCGTCGTCCTCGCCGGAACCGCCGCTGCCGCCTGGCTTCTCGTCCGGGCTCGGGCGGTTGTCCTCCGGCCCTTGGCTGACCTCTCCGGCGTTGCCGGTGCGCCCGGTGTCCGCCTTGTCCTCGGACTTGGGCATGAACAGCATCGCGTACGCGACGGCCGCCACGAGCCCGGCGAGGATCACGACGAGCAGCACACGGCCCAGCGAACGCGGCGGCCGCGCGGGGCTCGGGGCGCGCTCGGGGCGCGGCGCCTTCACCGGCCGGGTGTCCGGGCCGCGTTCGCGCTCGCGGCCGCGCTTGTGCTTGTGCCTGCCGTGGCCCTGGCCGTTGCCGGTGGGAACCGGCGCGGGCGCGCGGCGCTTGCGGACGACCTCGCCACGGCGGCGTACGACGGGCAGCTTGCCGCCGTCGTACGGCGGCGCGGGCACCACGTGCGTGCCCGCGTCCGGCTCCGGCGCCGACCGCACGAGGGAGCGCAGCCAGCCGCTCAGCTCCTCGAAGTCGATCCGCTCGGTCGGGTCCTGACGCAGCAGCGACTCGACGACGGGCCGCAGCGGGCCGCACTCCTCCGCGAACGCGGGCGGCTCCGCGCACACCAGCTGCACCAGCTCGGCGGTGCTGTCCTCCGGATACGGCGCGTGGCCCTGGACGGCGCGGAACAGCAGCGCGCCGAGCCCCCACAGGTCGGTCGCGGGCCCGATGGGCGCGGCCAGCTGCCAGTTCTCGTGCACCGGCACGGCCTGCTCCGGCGCCCACCGCTCGGTGACGGCCCCGACGACGGTCATCCGGGCATGCCGGGCCCGCTCGGCGGCGAGCGCGGTGGTGGGGCCACGGCGCGGACGGGGCTCTCCGGGGTCGTCGTCCCAGTTGCCTTCGCGGGGGCGGGTGTTGGTGTCGGGGTGGCCGGGGGTGGGGGGCTTGGCGAGGTCGTGGGTGGGGTGACCGGCGGGGGCGGGGTGGTTCGGGGCCTGGCGGCCGGGGCCGGGGTGGTTCGGAGCCTGGCGGCCGGGGCCGGGGTTGTTCGGCGAAGGGCTGCCTGGTGCGGGGTGGCTCGATGAAGGGCGGCCTGACGCGGGCTGGTTGGCGGGCGGGCGGCCCTGGGCGGGCTGGTGCGCGGGCGCGCGGCCGGGCGCGGGCTGCGTCCGGGCGGGCGGGACCTGCTTGGCGAGGGGGTGCGGGGGTGCGGCTTGGCCGAGGCGGGCGGCCTGGCCGAAGGGGGCGCCTCCGGCGAGAGGGGCGCCTCCGGCGAGGGGTGCGCCTTGTCCGCCCTGGCCGCCCTGCCTGCCCGGAGCGGTCCGGGCCCCGGGGAAGTCCTGTGCACCCGGAGCGCTCCCGGCTCCTGGGAAGTCCTGTGCGCCCGGCGTGCGCCGCGCGCCCTGAGTGCCGTGTGCGCCCGGCGCGCTCGCCGTGCTCGGCGCACCTTGCGCGTGCGGTGCGCCCTGCGCGTCCGGTGTGCCTTGTGCGGGCACGGCTCCGGCCCTCGTCACGGCCCCGTGCCACGGCTTCCGCTGCCGCTCACGGACTCCGTACGGATCCGGGATGTGCCCTACGGGACCGCCGGGACCGCCGGACCCACCGGTGCCGTCACCGCCCTCGGTGCCGTACGCGCCATGGCCCCCGCCACCCGCCGCCTCGCCGGCCCCGGCCTCCGCACCGCGCTCGGCCTCGCTGACCCGGGCCGCGGCACGCGCCGCCCCCGCGCGGTACGCGGCGATGGCACCGGCCCGCGCCGCCCGCAAGTCCCGCTCGGCCGTTCCGTACGCCCCGGCCTCGCCGTACGCCTCCGACCTGCCGTACGCCTCGGCGCCGCCGTCGTCCGCGCTCCGCGCCACCTCGATCGCGGCATGCCCACGCGACCCATTGCCGCCACGGGCCTCTCCGGCCCCGCCGTGTTCTCCGTACGCGCCAGCCTCGCCGTACGCGTCGTAGTCTCCGTACGCGGAGGCCTCTCCATACGCGGGCGCCTCTCCGTACTCAGCGCCCTCGCCGTACTCACCGGTCGCCCCGTACTCCGCACCGCCGTACTCGGAATCCCCGTACGAGGAACCCTCGTACTCAGAAGCCCCGTACTCAGAACCGGGCCCCAACGCCCCGGCGACCCCGGCCTGTTCGATCTGCTCGACCGGATCACCCTGCTCACCCTGCTCACCCTGCTCACCCTGATCGAGTTGGCCGGCCCCGGCCCCCGCGGGCTCCGTGAAGCCCGCGAAATCGTCCTCCTCGGGCCGCGGGTCGTACCCGCACAAGGCCTCTTCCGCGGCGCCCGCCGCGAGCCCCGTCAGCATCACGCGCCCGTCGTCGCAGACGAGCACCGTGCGCGCGGTGATGTTCCGGTGCACCCAGCCGTGCGCGTGCAGCACGCGCAGGGCCGTGACGACGTCCGCCGCGACCTCCGCCGCGCGGAACGGGTTCAGCGGCCGGTCGGCGAGCAGCGCCGCGAGCGGCCGGGCCGCCACCAGTTCGCTCACTATCCACAGCGAGCCGTCCTCCGCGAACACGTCGAAGACCTGGTCGAGGCGCGGGTGGTCGGGGATGCGCGCGGCGGCCTGGGCGGCCTCGATGGCGCGCAGGACGGCCGGGTCGCTCGGCCGGCGCGTGGCGCGCGACCCCGCGCGCCGGGCGCCGCCTCGGCCCGCGCTCCCGCGCGCGCTCCGGAACCCCTCGGGGAGTCCGCCGGGCAGCACATCGCTGAGATCGCCGTCGCCGTACGCCTCGTCGCCGAGCACCTCCGCCTCGACGATCTCCGGCAGCGGCACCTGCCGGACCAGGACTTCCTGGCCGGAGTAGGTGTCGAAGGCGCGGGTCTCGGCGAGTTCGTACTCGTCGGCCGGGGGCAGCGGCAGGCGGTAGCGGTCGGCGAGCACCCGTCCCGCATAGTCGTCCACGATGCCTCCCCCAATCCGCCCGGTGGTCAATTCCGTTCGTCTTACGGCTCGTTGCGGCTGCTTACCCTCCGCAAGCACTCACGATACGTGCCACAACCGAACCGTATTGAGGGGATGCGAGATCTCACCGGTCATCGCCCGGCCATCTCACCGGTCCCGCCCCACCGTCACTTCTTCGGCTCGAAGGTCCGTGTGAAGGTCCGCCAGGCCGTACGACGCTGCTCGCTGTCCCAGTCGTCCGCTTTCGCGGTGTACATCATTCCGTACCCCAGACCGCCGTTGACGACGAAGCCGCGGTCCACGGAGCGGTACTTCGTGCCGCCGTCCACGTAGGTGAATTCCCAGTCCGCCGTGTTCCAGCCGCGGAAGCCGACCTTCTCTATGCGGATCCGGTCGTACTGCGCCCGGCGCATGCCGAGCTCCTGGTTCTTCCAGTCGGCCACCGGGTTGTCCTTGGGCGTGGTGGTCCAGCCGATGAGCAGCTTCTGCCCGTTCGGCCCGGTGAAGCGGGCGCCCGCGGTGTCGGTCGAGTTGAACTTCCAGCCCTTCGGCAGGCCGATCGAGAAGCCCTGGGAGTGCTTGTACGTTTCCTCGGCGCCGTCGCCCTTGCCGCCGGCGCCGAGGTCCGAGCCCTGCCCCGCGTCGTCCTTGCCGGAGCCCGAACCGGAGCTTTCGTCCTGCTCCTTGCCCTTGCCGTCGTCCGAGCCGGAGCCGGAGCCCGCGTTGTCGTCCTTGCCGGAGCCGGAGCCGCCGTCCTTGCCGGAGCCCTCCTCCTTGCCGTCGCCGCCCGCGGTCGCGCCGCTGGACGAGGACTTGTCGCCACCGCTCTTGGCGCCGCTGTCCCCGTCGCCGTTGAGGGCGAAGGCGAGGACCGTGCCGAGCACGGCGAGTGCGAGGACCACCGCGATGATCACCAGCGTGCGCCGGGGCACCACATCCGTGAGCGGCGCCCGAGCGGGCGGTCTTGAGGCCGTTCCCGGCGGTCTGGGCGGCATGCCGGGCTGCGCGGGGATCCGCGCCCCGCCGTGCGAACCCGGGCCCGCGGCGGCCGAGTTCATGCCGACTCCGGCACCCGCCCCGGCGCCCGCGCCTCCGGAAGCCGCGCCGGCACCCGAGCCGACTCCGGAACTCGTGCCCGAGCCCGTGCCCGAACCGGCCCCAGGGACACCAGCACCAGCTGCACGGTCATCCACACCCGCCGCACCAGACGCAGCCGTACCGGAAGCAGCGGCGCCGGAAGCAGCAGCCCCGCCCGCCGCACCGGAACCACCGGCTCCGCGCTCGCTCACCCCGGTCCCGGTCCCAGCCGAAACCCCGCCCCCAGCCGCACCGGCACCCGCACCCGCACCCCGCGCCGACGTCGCCGCGGCACTCGCCTTCTTGCGGACCGAGCGGAACGCGCCCTTCAGCCGCTCCGCGGCCTCCTCGCCCTTGCGGGTCCCGGAGGCGCCGGGCGGCGGTGTCTGCGGCGGGATGGGCGGCAGCGGCACGACCTTCGTCGCGTCGACCGGGTCGGCCGGGTCGTCCTCGGGGAGGTCCGGCGCGTTGATCACGTCCTGGAGCATCGCCCGCGCGCCCGCGTCGTCGAGGCGCTGCTCGGGGTCCTTCGCGAGCAGGCCGTAGATGACCTTCTCCAGCAACGGACCCGCGTTCTGCGGCGGTTCGACGGCCTCGGTCATCACCGCGGTGAGGGTCGCGATGGCCGAGCCCTTGTCGTACGGAGGCACGCCCTCCACGGCGGCGTAGAGCAGGCCGCCGAGCGACCACATGTCGGCGGCGGGGCCGGGCTTGTGGCCGCGCGCCCGCTCCGGCGAGATGTACGAGGGGGCGCCGACGAGCATGCCCGTCGACGTGATGGACGGGTCGCCCTCGACCTGGGCGATGCCGAAGTCGGTGAGGACGACGCGGCCGTCCTCGGCGATCAGCACGTTGGACGGCTTCACGTCGCGGTGCAGGATGCCCTCGCGGTGCGCCGAGCGCAGCACGTCGAGCACGGCGAGACCGACCTCGGCCGCGCGCCGCGACGTGAGCATCCCGTCCTCACGGACGGCCTCGGCGAGGGACTTGCCCTCGACGAGCTCCATCACGATCCACGGCCGGTCGTCCTCGTCGACCACGTCATAGACCGTCACGGCACCGGTGTTGCGGATCCGGGCGATCGCCTTGGCCTCGCGCAGCGTGCGCGTGATGAGCCGGCGCTTCTCCTCCTCGTCGATGCTCGAAGGGAAACGCAGTTCCTTCACCGCGACCGTGCGGCCCAGCGTCTCGTCCTTGGCCCGCCACACCGTGCCCATGCCGCCGCGGCCGAGCACGTCACCGAGCCGGTACCGGCCCGCGAGGAGACGTGCGCTCTGATCCTGACGAGCCCCGCCCGTCTGCTCCGCCTCCGACATGCGTCCCCTCAACTACCCGCACAACCAGCCCTGACAGAGCCTTCATTGTCCCTCACCCCGGGACCGGTCAACGCCGCGGGTCCGGCGTCCCACATCATGGACATTCCCACCGGGTGAACCCCGGCGCACCACCCCAAACCTCCCTGCCCATACCTCCCTTGGCAACCCTCCTCGGGTCAAACCGGCCAGAATCCCCTGGCCGGCGGCCTACAGCGGCACGATGTCCGGCGCGCCGAGGCGTGCCGCGTCCGCCGTCAGGTCGTCCGGCTGGCGCTGCGACTCGCGTTCGGCCTCGACCCGCTTCTCGTAGTGCTGCACCTCCCGCTCGATCTGGTCCTTGTCCCAGCCGAGCACCGGCGCCATCAGCTCCGCGCACTCGCGGGCGCTGCGGGTGCCGCGGTCGAAGGTCTCGATGGAGATGCGCGTGCGCCGCGTGAGCACGTCGTCCAGGTGGCGGGCACCCTCGTGGGACGCGGCGTAGACGACTTCGGCGCGCAGGTAGTCCTCGGCGCCGCCGAGCGGCTCGCCCAGGCCCGGGTCGGCGGTGACGAGGGCGAGCACTTCCTCCGCCAGCGCGCCGTACCGGTTCAACAGGTGCTCCACGCGCACCACATGGAGTCCCGTGCGCGCCGCGATGCCCGCGCGGGCGTTCCACAGCGCGCGATAGCCCTCGGCGCCGACCAGCGGGACGTCCTCGGTGACGCAGTCCGCGACGCGCTGGTCCAGGCCGTGCACGGCCTCGTCCACGGCGTCCTTGGCCATGACCCGGTACGTCGTGTACTTGCCGCCGGCGACGACGACCAGGCCCGGCGCGGGGTGCGCGACGGTGTGCTCGCGGGAGAGCTTGCTGGTGGCGTCCGACTCCCCGGCGAGCAGCGGCCGCAGGCCCGCGTACACCCCCTGCACGTCGTCGCGGGACAGCGGCACCGCGAGCACCGAGTTCACGTGCTCCAGGAGATAGTCGATGTCGGCGCTGGACGCGGCCGGGTGGGCCTTGTCCAGGTCCCAGTCGGTGTCCGTCGTCCCGATGATCCAGTGCCGGCCCCAGGGGATCACGAAGAGGACGCTCTTCTCCGTGCGCAGGATGAGCCCCGTGGAGGAGTTGATCCGGTCCTTGGGCACGACCAGGTGGATGCCCTTGGACGCCCGGACGTGGAACTGGCCGCGCTCGCCGACCATCGCCTGGGTGTCGTCGGTCCACACGCCGGTGGCGTTGACGATCTGCTTGGCCCGGATCTCGTACTCCCCGCCGGCCTCGACGTCCTGGACGCGGGCGCCGACGACGCGCTCTCCCTCGCGCAGGAAGCCGGTGACGCGGGCGCGGTTGGCGGCCTTGGCGCCATAGGCGGCGGCGGTGCGCACGAGGTTCGCCACATAGCGGGCGTCGTCCATCTGCGCGTCGTAGTACTGCAACGCCCCGACCAGGGCGTCCTTCTTCAGGCACGGGGCCACGCGCAGGGCGTGACGGCGGGTCAGGTGACGGTGCGTGGGCAGGCCGCGGCCGTGGCCTCGCGCCATCGACATGGCGTCGTACAACGCCACACCGGATCCCGCGTACAACCGCTCCCAGGCCTGGTGCTGGAGCGGATACAGGAACGCGACGGGCTTCACCAGGTGGGGTGCGAGCCGTTCGAGGAGCAGGCCGCGCTCCTTGAGGGCCTCGCGGACCAGCGCGAAGTCCAGCATCTCCAGATAGCGCAGGCCGCCGTGGATGAGCTTGCTGGAGCGGCTGGACGTGCCGGACGCCCAGTCCCTGGCCTCGACGATGCCCGTGCTCAGGCCGCGGGTGACGGCGTCGAGCGCCGTGCCCGCGCCGACCACGCCCGCGCCCACGACGAGAATGTCCAGCTCGTGCTCGGCCATGCCCGCGAGTGCCTCGGCACGCTCCGCCGGGCCCAGAGTCGCTGTCCTCACCGCTGCCTCCCGTGCTGTTCGGGTGTGGTCGCGCTCACATCATGCCCAGATTCTTGCCCCGCCCGCCGAGTTCGGCCACGCGGCCTGTGGAAAACGCGCGGAAGGCGCCGCCAACACTCCGACGCCGAGAGAAGTCCAATCCCACAAATCGGTCATATTTACTCCTAGTCTGACATTGCACTCGCCCATCTTGTCCACAGGGCTTGCGCGATCGTTCCGCTTTGGCTATATCCGCCCGGCTATTGGGAAGGACGGCTCACCGCCATGCCAGCAGACCTCGCCGTCATCGGTCTCGGCCACCTCGGCCTGCCCCTCGCCCATGCCGCCGCCGCAGGCGGCATCGCCACCATCGGCTACGACCCCGTCCGGGCACCCGACCTGGCCGGGGGCCGGCTGCCGGGCGACGGCACCGAAGGCACCCTCACCGCCGCCGACGTCCGCCGAATGCTCTCGGGGGGCTTCCGGCCGACCACCGACCCCGCCGAGCTCGGCCGCGTCCGCACCGCCGTCATCTGCGCCCCCACGCCCCCGGCCGCGGACCGCTCCCTCGACCTCGGCCAGGTGGCCGACGCCGCCCGCGCCCTCGCCGCCCGCCTGCGCCCGCACACCACGGTCATCCTGGAGTCACCCGCGTACCCGGGAACCACCGAGGAGTTCCTGCGCCCCCTCCTCGAAGAGGGCTCGGGCCTGCGCGCCGGACGCGACTTCCACCTCGCCTACTCCCCCGGCCGCCTCGACCCCGGAAACCGCAGCCACGGCTACGCCGGCACCCCCAAGGTCATCGGCGGCCTCACCCCCGCCTGCACCGAGTCCGCCGCCGCCTTCTACGGCCGCCTCACGGACAAGGTCGTCCGCGCGCGGGGTCCCCGCGAGGCCGAAACCGTGCACCTCCTGGAGACCAACTACCGGCACGTGAACATGGCGCTGGTCAACGAGATGGCCGTGCTCTGCCACGACCTCGGCATCGACCTGTGGGACGTCATCCGCTGCGCCGAGACCAAGCCCTTCGGCTTCCAGGCCTTCCGCCCCGGCCCCGGCGTCGGCGGCCACGGCGTGCCCCTGGACGTGCCGGGCCCCGCGCGCGGCGCCCGCCCGCTGCGCCTCGTGGAGCTCGCCCAGCAGGTCAACGACCGCATGCCCGGCTATGTGATCCAGCGCGCCGCGACCCTGCTCAACGAGCACGGCAAGTCCGCGCGCGGCGCCCGCGTGCTGCTCCTCGGCGTCACGTACAAGCCCGACGTCGCCGACCAGGAGGCCGCCCCCGCCCAGGAGCTCGCGGTCCGCCTCATGGAGCTGGGCGCGGCCGTCAGCTATCACGACCCGTACGTCGCGCACTGGAGCGTTCTCGGCCATCCGGTGCCCCGCGCGGACACCCTCTACGAGGCCGCCGCCGACGCCGATCTGACGATCCTGCTCCAGCACCACCGCACGTACGACCTCCAGGGCCTGGCCGTGAAGGCCCAGCTCCTGCTCGACACCAGGGGCGCGACCCCGGCCGGCGCCGCCCACCGCCTCTGATCCCACACACAACCCCCTGGGGCCCTTCGCGCGCTGCTGCTACCGTGCGGATCCAGTCACTTACCGCACACCAGTGCGTTCACGTCCCAGGGGGAAACCAGATGACACAGCCCACGCCTCCAGGCCAGGGCGGACAGCCGTACGGCCAGCAGCAGCCGTACGGCCAGCAGCCCCAGCAGCCGTACGGCGGCCAGCCGGGCTACGGCTACCCGCAGCAGCCGCAACAGCCCTACGGCCAGCAGCCGCAGCAGCCGTACAACCCCTTCCCGCAGCAGCCGCAGCCCGGTGGCTTCCCGCCGCCGCCTCCGGCCGCCCGGGGGAACGTCGGCCTCGGCGTGGCCGTCGCCTTCGTGGCCGCCCTGGTGGCCGCGGGCATCTACGGGGCGATCATCGGCGCCACCGAGCACGAGATCGGCTGGGCGGCCGTCGGCGTCGGCTTCATCGTGGGTCTGGTCGCGGGCAAGGTGGGCGGCCCCAACCCGGCCCTCGGCGCCCTCGCCGCGGTCTTCTCGCTCGGCGCGGTCTACCTGGGCCAGCTGGTCGGCGCCGCCATGGTCATCGCCGACAAGGCGAACATCGACTTCACCGAGGTGTTCTTCGACAACTTCGACCTCCTGCAGGAGGCGTGGAAGCACGAGGCCGACGCGATGACGTACGTGTTCTTCGTGATAGCCGCGATCGCGGCCTTCGGCAGCGCCAAGCGCGCCGCGCAGTAGGACGGCTGGGGCGCCCGCGCGAACACGACCGGGACCCGGAAACGACAAGGAGCCCGGACCGCCGACAGGGCGGTCCGGGCTCCTTCCTGCTCAAGCTCCGTGCAACGGTCAGCGGCGGTGCTGCGAGTCCGCCACCGTGACCTCGACGCGCTGGAACTCCTTGAGCTCGCTGTAGCCCGTCGTGGCCATGGCCCGGCGCAGCGCTCCGAAGAAGTTCATCGAGCCGTCCGGGATGTGCGAGGGACCGGTGAGGATCTCCTCGGTGGTGCCGACGCTGCCGAGGTCGACCTTCTTTCCGCGCGGCACGTCCTCGTGGACGGCCTCCATGCCCCAGTGGTGGCCCTTGCCGGGCGCGTCCGTGGCACGCGCGAGCGGCGAGCCCATCATCACGGCGTCCGCGCCGCACGCGACGGCCTTGGGCAGGTCGCCGGACCAGCCCACGCCGCCGTCGGCGATGACGTGGACGTACCGGCCGCCGGACTCGTCCATGTAGTCACGGCGGGCCGCCGCGACGTCGGCCACGGCCGTCGCCATCGGCACCTGGATGCCGAGGACGTTGCGCGTGGTGTGCGCGGCGCCGCCGCCGAAGCCGACGAGGACACCGGCCGCGCCGGTGCGCATCAGGTGCAGCGCGGCCGTGTACGTGGCGCAACCGCCGACGATCACCGGCACGTCGAGTTCGTAGATGAACTGCTTCAGGTTCAGCGGCTCGGCGGCACCGGAGACGTGCTCGGCCGACACCGTCGTACCGCGGATCACGAAGATGTCCACGCCCGCGTCCACGACGGCCTTGGAGAACTGCGCGGTGCGCTGCGGCGACAGGGCGGCGGCGGTGACGACTCCGGAGTCGCGCACCTCCTTGATGCGCTGCCCGATCAGCTCCTCCTTGATGGGAGCGGCGTAGATCTCCTGGAGGCGGCGGGTGGCCGCGTCGGTGGGCAGCTCCGCGATCTCGTCGAGCAGCGGCTGCGGGTCCTCGTACCGCGTCCACAGGCCCTCGAGGTTCAGCACGCCGAGGCCGCCGAGCTCACCGATGCGGATGGCCGTGGCCGGCGAGACCACGGAGTCCATGGGGGCCGCGAGGAAGGGCAGCTCGAAGCGGTAGGCGTCGATCTGCCAGGCGATCGAGACCTCCTTGGGGTCCCGGGTGCGCCGGCTCGGTACGACGGCGATGTCGTCGAAGGCGTACGCCCGGCGGCCGCGCTTGCCGCGCCCGATCTCGATCTCAGTCACGTGTGTGGCCCTTCAGCTTTCCTACGACACTCCGTATATGCCGTTCCAGTATCCCCGACACGCGCGCGTGGGGGCGGCCCAGGGAATCCGGACCGCCCCCACGCGCGCGTGGTACTGCGTTCTGCTGGGGTCTGCCGCTACTTGTTGCGGCTGTAGTTCGGCGCCTCGACCGTCATCTGGATGTCGTGCGGGTGGCTCTCCTTGAGGCCCGCGGACGTGATCCGTACGAAGCGGCCGTTCGCCTGAAGCTCGGGCACCGTGCGCCCGCCCACGTAGAACATCGACTGGCGCAGACCGCCCACGAGCTGGTGCACGACGGCCGACAGGGGGCCGCGGTAGGGCACCTGGCCCTCGATGCCCTCGGGGACGAGCTTCTCGTCGGAGGCGACGCCCTCCTGGAAGTAGCGGTCCTTGGAGAAGGAGCGCTGCTCGCCGCGCGTCTGCATGGCGCCGAGCGAGCCCATGCCGCGGTACGACTTGAACTGCTTGCCGTTGATGAAGAGCAGCTCTCCGGGAGACTCCTCACAGCCCGCGAGCAGGGAGCCCAGCATGACCGTGTCCGCGCCGGCGACGAGCGCCTTGGCGATGTCTCCGGAGTACTGCAGGCCGCCGTCGCCGATCACCGGGACACCGGCTTCCTTGGCGGCGAGCGACGCTTCGTAGATGGCCGTCACCTGCGGTACGCCGATACCGGCGACGACGCGGGTGGTGCAGATGGAGCCGGGGCCCACGCCGACCTTGATGCCGTCGACACCGGCGTCGATGAGGGACTTGGCGCCGTCGCGGGTGGCGATGTTGCCGCCGATGACGTCCACGCCGCCTGCGTTGGACTTGATCTTGGCGACCATGTCGCCGACGAGCCGGGAGTGGCCGTGGGCGGTGTCAACGACGATGAAGTCGACGCCCGCCTCGATGAGCGCCTGGGCGCGGTCGAAGGCGTCACCGGCGACGCCGACGGCGGCACCGACGAGGAGGCGGCCCTCGGAGTCCTTGGCGGCGTTCGGGTACTTCTCGGCCTTCACGAAGTCCTTGACCGTGATGAGGCCCTTGAGGACACCGGCGTCGTCGACCAGCGGCAGCTTCTCGATCTTGTGGCGGCGCAGCAGCTCCATCGCGTCGACGCCGCTGATGCCGACCTTGCCGGTGACGAGCGGCATCGGGGTCATGACCTCGCGCACCTGGCGCGTGCGGTCGGCCTCGAAGGCCATGTCGCGGTTGGTGACGATGCCGAGCAGCTTGCCCGAGCCGTCGGTCACCGGGACGCCGCTGATGCGGAACTTGGCGCAGATCGCGTCGGCCTCGCCGAGCGTGGCGTCGGGGTGCACCGTGATGGGGTCCGTGACCATGCCGGACTCGGAGCGCTTGACCAGGTCGACCTGGTTGGCCTGGTCGGCGATCGACAGGTTCCGGTGCAGCACGCCGACGCCGCCCTGGCGGGCCATGGCGATGGCCATCCGGGACTCGGTGACCTTGTCCATCGCCGCGGACAGCAGCGGGACGTTCACCCTGACGTTCTTCGAGATGGACGAGGCGGTGTCGATGTCACCGGGAGCCATGTCGGACGCGCCCGGGAGCAGCAGCACGTCGTCGTAGGTCAGCCCGAGTGTCGCGAATTTCTCGGGCACTCCGTCGACGTTTGCAGTCATGACACCTTCCCCAAATGGCCTTGATCGGTGCGGATGTCCATGCTAACGGGAAGCATGGCTCTCTCATTCCACGGTGCCCGTGGGGGCCGGGGTTCGTAGGTTTCTATAGCTGCGCTGTGGGCTTGGCGGGTGGGGCCCCTTCCTGGGCCGGGGTTGGCTCGGCACCGCCGAGATGCGCCATCGGGGCTGGTCACCGCTGCGGCGGAAAAGAAGACCCGGCTCCGCCGGGAGGACGACCCCCGCACCACAGGGTGGCGAAAGTCTCCCCCGTGGGCGGGCGCGGACTACTGCTCGGCCAGCGCGCGCAAGCGGCTCAGGGCCCGGTGCTGGGCCACCCGGACCGCCCCGGGGGACATGCCGAGCATCTGCCCGGTCTCCTCGGCCGTGAGGCCGACGGCGACGCGCAGGAGCAGCAGCTCCCGCTGGTTCTCCGGCAGGTTGGCGAGCAGCTTCTTGGCCCACTCGGCGTCACTGCTGAGCAGCGCCCGCTCCTCGGGCCCGAGCGAGTCGTCCGGCCGCTCGGGCATCTCGTCCGAGGGCACGGCGGTCGACCCGGGATGCCGCATCGCGGCCCGCTGCAGGTCGGCGACCTTGTGCGCGGCGATGGCGAAGACGAAGGCTTCGAAGGGCCGCCCCGTGTCCCGGTAGCGCGGCAGCGCGAGGAGCACCGCGACGCAGACTTCCTGCGCGAGGTCCTCGACGAAGTGCCGCGCGTCACCGGGAAGTCGGGAAAGGCGGGCCCGGCAGTACCGCAGCGCGAGCGGGTGGACGTGGGCCAACAGGTCGTGCGTGGCCTGCTCGTCCCCCTCCACGGCGCGTAGGACGAGGGCACCGATCACCGTCGTCTTGTCATCGCGCATCGGTCCATGGTGCCTTGGCGCCGACTGATCCGTGGCACCGCGTCCATAGTTGTGCACCGAAGCGTTATGAGCGGGTGCGCCGGAACTCATCTCCCGCACCTTCCCCTCCCGCTCGGCCGACTCGTCCCCAAGGAACTCCACCCCTCAAGGATGCGGCATCGGCGGCGAAGCGCCACAAGCCGCTCCCGAGGAGGGCGATGACGGGCCTTCCATGGCCCCGCCCGCCGCACGGCGGGCGGGAACAACCATGCCCCGTCAGCGCCCGCTCAGCGAACCAGACCCCAGCGGAAGCCGAGCGCCACCGCGTGCGCCCGGTCCGAGGCGCCGAGCTTCTTGAACAGGCGCCTGGCGTGCGTCTTCACCGTGTCCTCGGAGAGGAAGAGCTCGCGGCCGATCTCGGCGTTCGACCGGCCGTGGCTCATCCCTTCGAGGACCTGGATCTCACGCGCGGTGAGCGTGGGCGCGGCGCCCATCTCGGCCGAGCGAAGACGGCGCGGGGCAAGCCGCCAGGTCGGGTCGGCGAGCGCCTGCGTGACGGTCGCGCGCAGCTCGGCGCGCGAGGCGTCCTTGTGCAGATAGCCGCGTGCGCCCGCGGCGACCGCGAGCGCGACCCCGTCCAGGTCCTCGGCGACCGTGAGCATGATGATGCGCGCTCCGGGATCGGCCGAGAGCAGCCGCCGCACGGTCTCCACGCCGCCCAGTCCGGGCATGCGTACGTCCATCAGAATCAGGTCCGAGCGATCGGCGCCCCAGCGGCGGAGGACTTCCTCGCCGTTGGCCGCTGTCGTCACGCGCTCGACGCCGGGCACGGTCGCGACCGCGCGGCGCAGCGCCTCTCGGGCGAGCGGGGAGTCGTCGCAGACGAGGACGGATGTCATGGCCGTCCTCCGCAGCTGATGCGCGTCACCTTGAGCCTCCAGGCTGGTACAAGTCGTCACCTGTGCGGTTGACGCACTCGGACATCTGCCCGAGCGCTTGTTCTTTCAACCGCCTCCGCACTCTCAACGACGGTCACTCGAAAGAGTTACGGGGTCAGACAGCCACCTTCGGCACTCTACGTGAGGGCGCGGACACGGCACAGAAGGCGCGAGCGGATGCCTCCGCCCGCCGGGCTCCGACCCGCCCTCCACCGGCACCCGACCAGCTCAGTCAAGAGGCATGCCCCATTTAGCGGCTTTTCTTCCCTTTTCCTGGTGTCTGTGGCTAGATTCGCAATGAGTCATATTTTCATCTCCTTAGACAGTAGATGTACGGTCATGGGCACCGTATCCGCGTCAGAACGGCTACCAGGAGACACGCAATGGCAGATTTCTCCCGCCTTCCCGGACCGAACGCAGATCTGTGGGACTGGCAGCTCCTCGCGGCCTGCCGCGGGGTGGACAGCTCGCTCTTCTTCCACCCGGAGGGCGAGCGCGGAGCGGCACGGAGCGCGCGCGAGAACTCGGCCAAGGAGGTCTGCATGCGGTGCCCGGTGCGCGCGGAGTGCGCCGCGCACGCGCTCGCGGTCCGTGAGCCGTACGGCGTGTGGGGCGGGCTGACCGAGGACGAGCGCGAGGAGCTGATGGGTCGGGCCCGCAACCGCCTGGTCACCGCGGCCGGTGGCGGAACGGCGCCCTGAAGGAACGTTTCTGCGCAGGTGCGCTCAGTTCCGCACCGGCACGCGTCAGCGCGCCGCGGCCCGCGCCAAGTGGTCGAGCGTGGCCGCGACCGCCGGCACCTGCGCCAGGTCCGGCAGGGTGAGCGCGACGATCTCCCTGCTCACGGCGGGCTCCACCGTCACCGCGCGGGCGCCCTTGGGGCGTACCGACTCGATCGCGAGCTCGGGCAGCACCGCGACCCCCAGCCCCGCCCCGACCAGGCCGACCACCGCCGGATAGTCGTCCGTGGCGAAGTCGATGCGGGGCACGAAGCCCGCGCTCTCGCAGACCTCCACCAGCTGACGGCGGCAGCGCGGGCAGCCCGCGATCCACGACTCGTCGGCCAGCTCGCCGATCGTCACGCTCGAAGCCTTCGCCAGGCGGTGGTCCTCCGGCACGAGACCGACGAGCCGGTCGGCGAGCAGGGGCCGCACGACCAGGTCCGCCCACTCCTCCGCGGCGGCGGCGCCCGCGTACCGGAACGCGAGCGCCACGTCGCAGTCGCCCTCGCGCAGCATCTCCACCGAGCGCGGCGGCTCGGCCTCCTCCAGGGAGACGCGGGTGCCGGGGTGCGCGGCGCGCAGGGCCGCGAGGGCGCCCGGCACCAGGGTCGAGGAACCGCTCGGGAAGGAGACGAGGCGGACGCGGCCCGCGCGCAGGCCCGCGATGGCGGCGACCTCCTCCTCGGCGGCGGTCAGCCCGGCGAGGATGCCCGCGGCGTGCCTGACCAGGGCCTCGCCCGCCTGCGTGAGGCGCATCTCGCGGCCGGTGCGGATCAGCAGCGGTGTGCCCGCCGACGCTTCGAGGGCCTTCATCTGCTGGCTCACGGCGGGCTGGGTGCAGCCCAGTTCGCGGGCCGCCGCCGAGAAGGAGCCGGTGGCGGCCACGGCGCGCAGGACACGGAGATGACGGGCCTCGATCATGAGTCGAGCATAAGCGACACTTGGGCCAGATGCCCAATATTGCGTGGCGGCTTTGAGTAGCGCTCGCTTAGCCTGGCCGCATGAAGCTTCTCTCCGTGAATGTGGGCCGCGCCAAGTCCGTCGACTACACAGATTCGCCGGGCGGGAGCACGGGGATCGACAAGGCACCCGTCGAGGGGCCCGTCCGGGTGACGGCGCCGGGCCCCAAGGGCACCGGCGGCAGCGGTCTCGCCGGGGACACCATCTGCGACCTGCGCCACCACGGCGGCAACGACCAGGCGGTGTACGCCTTCGCGCGCGAGGACCTCGACGAGTGGGAGCGGTTGCTCGGCACCACGCTGCGCAACGGCGGCTTCGGCGAGAACCTCACGACGTCCGGGGTGGACGTGAACGGCGCCCTCATCGGCGAGCGTTGGCGCGTCGGCTCCGACCTGCTCCTCGAAGTGACCTCCTCCCGCATCCCGTGCCGTACGTTCCAGGGCCATGTGGGTGAGAAGGGCTGGGTGCGCCGGTTCACGCAGGCCGTGCTGCCGGGCGCCTATCTGCGGGTGATCGAACCGGGCGAGATCCAGGCGGGCGACCAGGTCGAGGTCGTGCACCGCCCGGACCACGACGTCACCGTGGCCCTGCAGTTCCGGGCCGTGACGACGGAGCGGGCGCTGCTGCCGCGGCTGCTTGCCGCCGGGGACGCACTGCACCCCGAGTCGGCGGCGAAGGCGCTCAGGTACCTCAAGAGCATTGAGCAGCAAGGAAGCTGACGGTCCGGATGCTGTACGCCGGGTGTACGGAACGGGGCTCGTGGCGCGCGGGTGGCCCGGCCCTCACTAGCCTTGGTCCATGACTACGGCTCTCATCACGGGTTCGACCGCGGGCATCGGCGCGGCCTTCGCGCGGCGCCTTGCCGCCGACGGCCACAATCTCGTCCTGGTGGCACGCGACACGAAACGGCTGCGGGAGCAGGCGACCGAACTGCACGACCGGCACGGCATCGAGGCGGAGGTCCTGACCGCCGACCTCAGCGCGGAGGAGGGCATCAAGGCCGTCGAGGAGCGGGTCGGCCGCCGTCGCGACGGGGTCGACCTGCTGGTCAACAACGCCGGATTCGGCAACAAGGGCCGCTACTTGGAGGTGCCCCTCGCCGACGAGCTGACGATGCTGAAGGTGCACTGCGAGGCGGTGCTCCGGCTGACGTCGGCGGCGACGGAGGCCATGCGCGAGCGGGGCCGCGGCGGCGTGGTCAACGTCGCGTCGGTCGCGGCGTTCGTGCCGCGCGGGACGTACGGCGCGTCCAAGGCGTGGGTCGTGCAGTTCACGCAGGGCGCGGCGCGGGACCTGGAGGGCTCCGGGGTGCGGCTGATGGCGCTGTGCCCGGGTCTGGTGCGTACGGAGTTCCACGAGCGGGCCGGCATGGGCACCGACAACATCCCCAAGTGGATGTGGCTCGACGCGGACAAGCTGGTCACGGCGGCCCTGGCCGACCTGGCCCGCGGCAAGTCCCTGTCCGTCCCGGACCCCAGGTACAAGGCCATGATGGGCGTGGTGAAGGTGACGCCGAGGGCGCTGATCGGCGGGGTCACGTCGCGTACGGGACGGAAGTACGGCCCGAAGTAGGCCGGTTGGCCACCGCGGCGGCGGACAGCGCGAAGGCCCGGCACCCCGCGACGGGGTGCCGGGCCTTCGGCCTGGCTAGCTCAGGTCACCGCTCAGTGGGAGTGCCCGTGGCCGTGGCCGGCCTCGGGCTCCTCCTCGGCCGGCTTCTCGACGACCAGGGTCTCGGTCGTGAGCAGCAGGGAGGCGATGGACGCGGCGTTCTCCAGGGCGGAGCGCGTCACCTTGACCGGGTCGATGACGCCGGCCTTGACCAGGTCGACGTACTCGCCGGTCGCGGCGTTGAAGCCGAAGCCCTTGTCCAGCTCCGCCACCTTGGTGGTGATGACGTAGCCCTCGAGGCCGGCGTTCTCGGCGATCCAGCGCAGCGGCTCGACGACGGCGCGGCGCACGACCGCGACACCGGTGGCCTCGTCGCCGGTCAGGTCGAGGTTGCCCTCGAGGACCTTCGCGGCGTGCACGAGCGCGGAGCCACCACCGGAGACGATGCCCTCCTCGACCGCGGCGCGGGTCGCGGAGATGGCGTCCTCCAGACGGTGCTTCTTCTCCTTCAGCTCCACCTCGGTGGCGGCGCCGACCTTGATGACGCACACGCCGCCGGCCAGCTTCGCGAGGCGCTCCTGGAGCTTCTCGCGGTCCCAGTCGGAGTCCGTGGCCTCGATCTCGGCCTTGATCTGCGCGACGCGGCCCTGGACGTCGTCGGAGTTGCCCCCGCCGTCGACGATGGTCGTGTCGTCCTTGGTGATGGTCACGCGGCGGGCGGAGCCGAGCACGTCCAGGCCGACCTGGTCGAGCTTGAGGCCGACCTCCTCGGCGATGACGGTGCCGCCGGTGAGGGTGGCGATGTCACCGAGCATGGCCTTGCGGCGGTCGCCGAAGCCCGGGGCCTTCACCGCGACGGCGTTGAAGGTGCCGCGGATCTTGTTCACGACCAGGGTCGACAGGGCCTCGCCCTCGACGTCCTCGGCGATGATCAGCAGCGGCTTGGAGGCACCGGCCTGGATGACCTTCTCCAGGAGCGGCAGCAGGTCCTGGATGGAGGAGATCTTGCCCTGGTGGATCAGGATGTACGGGTCGTCGAGGACGGCCTCCATGCGCTCCTGGTCGGACACCATGTACGGCGACAGGTAGCCCTTGTCGAAGGCCATGCCCTCGGTGAAGTCCAGCTCCAGACCGAAGGTGTTGGACTCCTCGACGGTGATGACGCCGTCCTTGCCGACCTTGTCCATCGCCTCGGCGATGAGCTCGCCGACCTGGGTGTCCTGGGCGGAGAGCCCGGCCACGGCGGCGATGTCGGACTTGTCGTCGATCGGACGGGCGGTGGCGAGGAGGTCCTCGGAGATCGCCTTGACCGCGGCGTCGATGCCCTTCTTCAGGGCGGCCGGGGACGCGCCCGCGGCGACGTTGCGCAGGCCTTCCTTGACCAGGGCCTGGGCGAGCACGGTGGCGGTGGTGGTGCCGTCACCAGCGATGTCGTTGGTCTTGGTCGCCACCTCCTTCACCAGCTGGGCGCCGAGGTTCTCGTACGGGTCCTCGACCTCGACCTCGCGGGCGATGGTGACACCGTCGTTGGTGATGGTGGGGGCGCCGAACTTCTTGTCGATGACGACGTTGCGGCCCTTGGGGCCGATCGTCACCTTGACCGTGTCGGCAAGCTTGTTGACGCCGCGCTCGAGGGCGCGACGGGCGTCCTCGTCGAACTTCAGGATCTTCGCCATGGGAGCGGTTCAGCCCTCTCGGAAACTCGGGGGTCCGGGGGTTCGCCCCGGGAAACATGCAGCAAACGAACTGCGCCCCTCGCCGCCCGGCAATCAGCGGGGACCAGGGGCGCAGCTCAAGCAAATCTGCCGGTGAGGCAGACGATTACTTCTCGACTACTTCTCGATGATCGCGAGCACGTCGCGGGCCGAGAGGACGAGGTACTCGTCGCCGTTGTACTTCACCTCGGTGCCGCCGTACTTGCTGTAGAGCACGACGTCACCGACCTTGACGTCGAGCGGCAGGCGCTCGCCGTTCTCGAAGCGGCCCGGGCCCACGGCGAGGACAGCACCCTCCTGGGGCTTCTCCTTCGCGGTGTCCGGGATGACCAGGCCAGAGGCCGTGGTCTGCTCGGCGTCGAGCGGCTGGACCACAATGCGGTCCTCAAGCGGCTTGATGGCAACCTTGGAGCTGGCGGTCGTCACGATCCGACCTCCCCCTTCGGAGATCTCGCGGGGTTAACTGATCTGAGGTGGCGACCAGGTCGATCCGTCGTCGCGGGTGCCGGACCTGCCCGTCGCTGTTGGCACTCTCCAGTGGGGAGTGCCAGGCCCGAGACTAGGACGACGATTAGCACTCGGTCAAGCGGAGTGCCAATGGAAGCGGCTTTACGGGGGGTCGGCGCGGGGTGCCGGGACCGGGGACGCGGACTCCGCGTCCGGACAACGTCTCGCACGCGCGCCGGGTTCCGCGCGGGCGTCGGGCTCCTCAGGGGCGGCGGATTCCGTACGGGCGCCGGGTCCCGCGCCGGGCGCCGCCGCCCCCGCCCGCTCGCACCCCGGCGAGGGCCCGGCCTTCCTGGAGGGCATCTTTTCGGCCGCCTTGCGTCCGAGCCGTTCGATCGGGTCGACGGACTGCGCGCACCCGGTGAGCAGGAACAGGGCCGCGGCGACGACCACGAGGCGGGCCCGCGCGGGTCGGCCCCGCGCGGGCCGGTTCACAGGTAGTCCTCTAGGCGCGCCACGGCGTACCCCTTGGCCGTGACCGTCTTCAGGACCGTGCGGACCATGTCCGGCATGGTGCCCTTCCAGTCCTCACGGCCGCGGAAGTGCGTGAGGACGATGTCGCCCGGATGCAGGTCCTTGTCCCATTCGCGCCACTCCATGTGGTCGGCGAAGCCCTCGGACGCCCACAGCGGCACCGCCTTGACGCCGCAGGTCTTGGCGGCGCGCAGGGTGTCGCGGTTGTAGTTCCCGTACGGCGGCCGGAACAGCTCGGGCCGCTTGCCGTACCGCTTCTGGATCGTGTCCTGCATCCCGCAGATCTCCCGCCGCTGCCCCTCGTAGGAGAGCCCCGGCAGATAGCGGTGGTTGAGCGTGTGGTTGTTCAGTACGACGCCACGCTTCTGCATCCGCTTGAAGTAGCCGTAGTCCTCCTTGACCAGGTAGTCGCTGAGGAAGGCGGTGTACGGCAGCTTCAGGTCGGTCATCATCCGCAGGAACGCCGGGTCCTTCTCGGCGCCGTCGTCGACCGTCAGGAAGACGACCTTGTCCTTGGTCGGGACAGAGGTGAACACCGGCGGCAACTCCGCCTGCCCCGCGACCTCGAAGCCCTTGCGGGTGGTGAGGCGCGGCTTGACGGCGGGCGCGGGCGGCGCGGCAAGGGGGGTCTGCGCGAGCCCCCAGCGCTTGGCCGCGGCGGCCCGCGCGGCCTGCTTCGCCCGCAGGACGTCGGCGTAGTCCCGCATCGCCTCGGCGGGCTGCCGCTGCTGGCCGTGCGCGCCGGCGCGCCCGTCGGTGTCGGAGGCGCAGCCGGAGGCGATCGCGGTGGCGACGACGGCGGCGCTGAGGGCACCGGCGGCGAGCTTGCCCTTCCCGGGCTTCCCTCGCCCTCGCCCTCGCCCGGATTGTTCTTTTTGTCGTACTAGTCGCATGGCGCCGGATCCTCGCAGTCCGGGCCCCGCGCGCCGGGCCGACACCGCCGCCGCACGCGCACCTTCCACCGACTGGCCCACACTGGCCCACAATGGGCGGCGTGAACGATCCGCTTGCCTCCTTCGCCGCGCTCCGCACCGACGAGGGCCGCTCCCTCCTCGAAGCCGTACGGGACGTCGAACCGAGCCAGGAGCTGGCGGCGGCCACCCGGCTGCGCCGCGCACACCCCGCCGAACTCGTCTCCGCCGCGCTCGCGCAGGCGCGGCTGCGGCAGCGGGCGGTCGCGAAGTTCGGCGCTGCGGACGCCGCCCGCATGTTCTTCACGCCGAACGGCGTCGAGCAGTCCACCCGCACGTCCGTGGCGACATACCGCGCGCAGCGCTTCAAGCACCTCGATGTGCGTTCCGTCGCCGACCTCTGCTGCGGCATCGGCGGCGACGCGATCGCGCTGGCGCGCGCCGGGGTCTCCGTCCTGGCCGTCGACCGTGACCCGCTGACCTGCGCGGTCGCGCGCGCCAACGCGGAAGCGCTGGGCCTGGCCGACCTCATCGAGGTCCGCGAGGCGGATGTGACGGACGTCGACACGTCCCCGTACGACGCCGTGTTCGTGGACCCCGCCCGGCGCGGCGGGCGCGGCCGGATCTTCGACCCGGAGTCCTACTCACCGCCCCTCTCCTGGGCCGTCGAGGCCGCCCGTAAGGCTCCGCGTGCCGCGCTGAAGATCGCCCCCGGCATTCCGCACGAGGCCGTGCCCGGCGACGCGGAGGCCGAGTGGATCTCCGACGGGGGTGACGTCAAGGAAGCCGTCCTGTGGTTCGGCTCCGACGCCCCCGCCTCGCACCGGGCCACGCTGCTGCCCTCCGGGGACACCCTGGCCTCCCCGCTCGCCACGATGCTCCCCGACCCGGATGTCCGGCCCGTCGGGCGCTTCCTGTACGAACCCGACGGGGCCGTCATCCGCGCCCACCTCGTCGCCGAGGTCGCCGCGCGCGTCGGGGGCGGGCTCATCGACGAGACCATCGCGTACGTCACGTCCGACGCGGCCGTCGCCACGCCCTACGCCACCGCGTACGAGATCACCGACCAACTGCCCTTCAACGTCAAGAAGTTGAAGGCGTTGTTGCGGGAGCGGGGGGTCGGCATCCTCACCGTCAAGAAGCGGGGGTCGGCGGTGGAGCCGGAGGAACTCCGCCGGAAGGTGAAGCCCCAGGGGGCGGGGTCGGCGACGGTGTTCCTCACCCGGGTCGGGGGGGCGCCCACCATGCTGGTGGGGCGTCCGGTTGGAGGCGCGGCTGCGTAGCCCCCAGTCCCGCCCCTTCCCGTAACCAGGGGCTCCGCCCCCGGACCCCGCTATCGCCGCTTCGCGGCTCGTCCTCAAACGCCGGACGGGCTGAAACCCCCAGCCACAGCGGCGCGGTTTAGCCCGTCCGGCGATTGAGGACGAGGCCGTCCAGGCCGATACGGGGGTCCGGGGGCGGAGCCCCCGGTTTCGGGAAGGGGCGGGATTGGGGAGGCCCCCGGCAGGGCTACCCCCCGCACTCCCCCACCCGCCCCAGCAAAAACCCCCGCTCCCGCTCATTGCGCGTCAGCGCAGCCGCGCGCTCGAACTCCGCGCGGGCCTCGCGAAGGCGGCCGAGACGGAAGAGGAGATCGCCCCGGACGCTGGGGAGCAAGTGGTAGGCGCGGAGGGCAGGTTCGGCGGTGAGGGCGTCGACGAGGGCGAGGGCGGCCTCGGGCCCGTCGGCCATGGACACGGCGACGGCCCGGTTGAGCTCGACGACGGGAGAGGGGCTCCGGGCGGCGAGGAGGGCGTAGAGGGCGGCGATCCGGGACCAGTCGGTGTCGTCGTACGAGCGCGCGTGCGCGTGACACGCGGCGATGGCGGCCTGGAGGACGTAGGGCCCGCGCGGCCCCCGGGCCACCTCCTCGGCCCGAGCCAGCGCGGCGAACCCCCGCCGGATCAGCAGCCGATTCCACCGCCCCCGGTTCTGATCCTTCAACAGCACCGGCTCCCCACCCGCCCCCACCCGCGCAGCGGTACGCGAGGCCTGAAGCTCCAACAGCGCCGCAAGCCCGTGCACTTCGGCCTCCTTCGGCATGAGGGAGGCAAGCTGCCGAGCCAGCCGCAAGGCGTCCTCGCACAGGCCGGGCCGCACATGGTCGTCCCCGGCCGTGGCCGCGTACCCCTCGTTGAAGATGAGGTAGATGACGTCGAGGACGGAGCCGAGCCGGGCCTCGCGGTCGGGCCCGTAGGGGACTTCGAAGGGAACGTTCCGGGCGGCGAGGGTGCGCTTGGCGCGCACGACGCGCTGGGCGACGGTCGGTTCGGGCGCGAGCACCGCGCGGGCGATCTCGGCGGTGGTCAGGCCGCCGAGCAGACGGAGCGTCAGGGCGACCCGGGCCTCGGCGGAGAGGACGGGGTGGCAGGCGGTGAAGACGAGGCGCAGCAGGTCGTCGTCGATGGCGTCCGGGTCCTCGACGAGGTCCGGGATCTCGTCGAGGTGCGGCGGCGCGGCCTCCAGGTCCCGGCCGACCTCCGCGAGCTTGCGCGCGTAGAGCTCACGGCGGCGTACGAGGTCGATGGCGCGGTGCTTGGCGGTGGCCATGAGCCAGGCGCCGAGGTTGTCCGGGACGCCGGACCGCGGCCACTGCTCCAGGGCGGCGACCAGCGCGTCCTGCGCGAGCTCCTCGGCGATGCCGACGTCTCGTACGATCCGCGCGACACCGGCGATGACGCGCGGGGCCTCCATCCGGAAGACGGTCTCGACGTCGCGCTCGACATCACGCTCGACGTCGCCGTCGACGGCGCGGCGGGGGTGCTCGGGCACATGGTCCACGGCCACACATCAGAGCACCCCCACGACACCTCCGCAAAGGGACCGGCCGACAGCCGGGGTGAGGGACGTCAGGCCTGCGGCCCGACCCCCTGGATGTCGGGCTCGGAGATCTCCCTGACCTCCACGGTGATCGTCCAGTACTCCTCGTGGACCTTCAGGAACCGCTTGGTCCACTCGACCGCCTCGGCCCGGTCCTTGGCCTGGACGATGGAGTAGCCGCCGACGACCTCCTTGGCCTCGGTGAACGGCCCGTCCGTGACGGAGAGCTTCCCGTTCTCCCAGCGCACCCTGGCCCCTTCGGCGCTCGGCGCGAGGCCGGCGGTGTCGAGCAGGACGCCCGCCTTGGTCATCTCCTGGAGCAGCTCGCCCATGCGCTCCTCCAGCTCGGCGCTCGGGCCACCGCTCTCCGGCAGGTTGTTCTCGTCGATGCGGATCATCGTCAGATAGCGCGGCATGACCGTGTCTCCGTTCAGAAGGTGGGCGACGGGGGCTCTCCCCGCCGCTCGCTCTCACTTCTCACTGATGCGTCGAACGGGAGACGCCCGGATCGACACCCTCGCCGAGATTCTTCGAAGTTTTCTCGGATTCGTACGTTTCCGCAGGTCGCGGGAGTGTCGGCGCCGAAAGCGCAGCCGTACGCCGCCCGTGCAGCACCGCGGTGGCCAGCGCCGCCGCCACCAGCAGCCCCGCCGCCACCCCGAACGCCGCCGCGTACCCGTCCGCGAGCGCCCCGGGCCCGCCGCCCGCCCCCGTCGCACTCGACGCGACCGTCACGAGCACCGCGAGGCCGATCGACCCGCCGAGCTGGCGCGAACTGTTGAGCAGCCCCGACGCCATGCCGGTCTCCTCCGCCGCCACGCCCGCCGTAGCCGCCGTACCGAGCGGCACGAAGCACATGCCGATGCCCACGCTCGCCACGAGCGAAGGACCGAGGATCGACCCCGCGAACGTGCCGCCCGCCCCGACCGCCAGCGCGAACCACCCGAACCCGGCCGCGCCGAGCAGCCCGCCCGCCACGAGCAGCGCCCGCTCCCCGACCCGGCCCACCGTGCGGGTCGCGACCACCGTGCCCGCGACGATGCCCGCGCAGAACGGCAGGAAGGCCGCTCCGGCCCGCGTGGGTCCGTACGCCATGACCTCCTGGAGGTAGAGCGAGGTGAAGTAGAACGCGGCGAACTGGCCCGAGGACATCAGGAGCGCGAAGACGTTCGCGGACAGGACCGGGCGGCGGGTGAGCAGGCCGAGCCGGAGGAGGGGCCCGCGGCCGCGCCGTTCGCCGCGCATCTCGACCGCGCAGAAGGCGCCGAGCAGCGCGGCCGCCGCCGCGAGCGTCCCTGCGGTCGCCGCCGAGCCCCAGCCCTCGGTCTCGGTGCGGACCAGGCCGAGCACGAGCACGCTCGTCCCCGCCGTGACCAGGAGCGCGCCCGCCACGTCGAGGCGCGGGGCGTCGGCCCCGCGCCGGTCGGCGGGGATGCCGGGCCGGACGGCGGCGAGCGCCGCGAGCACCACCGGGACGTTGACCAGCATCACCGAGCGCCAGCCCACCCAGTCCGTGAGCAGTCCGCCCGCCATGATCCCGACCGCCCCGCCGAGCGCGCCCGACGCGCCCCACAGGCCGAGCGCCCGTGCCCGCTCCTTGCCCTGCGCGTAGTGGACGGTGATCAGCGCGAGCGCCACCGGCGCGAGGGCGGCGGCGCCCGCGCCCTGCACCGCCCGCGCCGTGACGAGCTGGCCGGGGTCCTGCGCGAGCCCTCCCGCGAGGCTCGCCGCCCCGAACACCACGAACCCGGCGACGAGTGTGCGCCGCCGGCCCATCAGGTCGGCGAGCCTTCCGCCGAGCATCAGAAGCCCGCCGAACGCGAGCGCGTACGCGTTGACGACCCAGGTCAGCGACTCGGGCGCGAAGCCGAGGTCGGCGCCCATGTCGGGCAGCGCGATGTTGACGACGGACATGTCGAGGGAGACGAGGAACTGGACGGTCAGGAGGACGGGGAGGAGGAGCGGGCCGCGCGCGGGCGGGCCGCCGGTGGGTGAGTGCGTCATGCCGCGCAGATTATTATACGCGTATAGAAATTGGCTATACGCGTAAAGAAACTGGACGGGCCGGGGCCCCGCAGGCCGCGGGCCCACGCCCCACGAGCAGGGGGCCGCCCTCGCGCGGGCGGACGACGGGACAATGAGCACGTGGCAGCACGAGCGAAGGACGAAGAACCCGGCACGGCCGGGGAGAAGGAAACCGATCAGCCCCAGAAGCGCCGCGTCGGCCGCCCCCGGCGCATCGACCCGGAGGCGATCGTCGACGTGGCGCGGCGCATCCTCCAGGAGGAGGGCGTCGCGGCGCTCAGCATGCGCCGCGTCGCCAAGGAGATCGGCGCGACGCCCATGGCGCTGTACCACCATGTGCGCGACAAGGACGAGCTGTTGATGCTCACCCTGGCCGGGACGGCCGCCACGCTGCCGCGCCCCGAACTGCCCGAAGAGCCGCGCGACCGGCTGCTCGCCGTGTCCCTGCACATGCACGGCATCCTGCTGCGGCTGCCCTGGGTGGTGGAGGTGCTGAGCCTCGGCGACCTCAGCGACAAGGGCGCGATGTGGATGGTCGACGAGATCATCGGCGCGGGCGAGGCCTGCGGGCTCTCCCCCGACCAGGCCGTGCACGCCTACCGCACCGTCTGGCACTGCGTGTACGGCGACCTCGCCTTCCGGAACGCGATGACCCGCCGCGCCGAAGAGCCCGACCGCAAGCGGTACTTCCCCGACATGCTCACGGAAGCGGACACCGCCGAGCTCCCCCACGTCGCCCCGCTGACCCCCCGCTGGGCGGAGCTCAGGGACGCCTACGACTTCGCCGACCAGCTGAGCGCGGTGGTGGACGGCCTGCTCGCGCGGGCCGCGGGACCCGGCCGCCCGACGCGGTCGCACCCGCAAGCGGATACGCCGTAGACAACGCGGCCGACCACCGGCTACACGTACGGACGGGATCCGCGTGCAGACGGAAACCGGAAAAACAGAATCCAGAAAACGGGGGGCACGCATGGCCGTATGGGGTCAGGGCGGGGCAGGGGCAGGACAGGGCATACCGGGGCGCGTCGCACCACGCGACGCACCGGCGCTGCAGTGGACCGGCGCGGCCGTCCTGCTGTACGCGCTCGTGGCGACGGTCTGGATCGGGTACGAGGCCAAGGAGGCCACCGACGGGCCGTCCACCAGCTACACCCGCTACTCCGGGTACTCCTTCAAGGCCCTGTACGACCCACGGGAGTCCCTCACGCTGGTGGCGCAGACCCACCACGACTGGGCGTTCCTCGCGGCCGCCCTCGTCGTCGGCGCCCTCGCGCTCGGGCGGCGCCGGGTGGCGCGCGGGGGCCTCGCGCTGCTCGCCGCGCTCCTGATCTGCCTGGGCCTGCGGGAAGTGATCGGCCTCATGGCCTCGGACGAGTACGGCGACCTCATCACCGAAATCGGCTACGGCAAGGCCCTGCTCACCTTCCGGTTCACGGGCATCGCCCTGGGCTGCGCGATCTGGGCGGCCGTCGCCCGCACCCGCGGCCCGGCGCACGCCACCCCGCCACCGATGGCCGCCCCGGCGTACCCGCCGCGGTCCCCGTACGCGGACGCCCCGCCGCCGCCCGCGTACGCCCCGTACGGCGACCTCTACACCCCACCGCCCGTCGCGGGCCGCCGCGCACGGCCGGCCTTCGTGGTGTCCGGTGTGGCTCTGCTGCTGAGCGGCGCGATCGAGGTGGGCTGGCTGATCTACACCCTCACCCGGGACCACATCTACTTCATCGGCAGCGGACAGGACTCCGACGGGGGCGACTTCCTCCGGGCGGCGGTCGACGCCTCACGCGGCATCCCGCTCCCCCAGGCCTTCTACGCCCTGTTCCTGGTGGCCGCGCCCCTGCTCATCGGCGCCCTGCTGCTCGCCGGGCGCCCGGCGGCCCGCGGCGCCGCGCTCGCGCTCGCGCTCGCCTCGATCTACTTCGACGTGCGCACCCTGGTCCCGGCCTTCGACGACGGCTTCGACATGTACTGGGACTCGACGGTCGGGACGCTCAGCATCCTGACGCCGTTCGCCACCATCCCGCTCCAGCTCGTCGTGGTGATCGCGCTCCTCATGACGCCCGAGGACCGGCCGCTTCCGGGGGCGTACGGGGATCAGCCCTCGCCCTGGGGCTCGAACCGCCACCGGTGAGGCGGCCGGGACACCAAATCGCCCGGCGGATCGGCCAGTTCGGGCAGGTCCGCGTCGTACGCCGCGTCCCACCACGTGATCACGAGGACGCGGTCCTGCGGGGCGGTGAAGGTCTCCCGGCGCAGGGGCGCGGGCACCAGCTTCTGGTCCCGCGCCCACGCGAGCAGCTCGGGCCCCCGGCCCTCGGTGGCCCGCGCCTCCCACATCAACGCGACGCTCATGAGTAGAGGTTGTCCTTGCTGACCTCGTGCACGTGGTCGTGATCGTGAGCGTGGGCACCATGCGCCCCCGGCACATGCGGCTCCGTCACCGGCAACGAAGAATCCGCCGAAAGCCCCAGGTCCGACGCCGCCCGGTTGCGGGCCACCATCTCCGCCCCGAGCGCGGCCACCATCGCCCCGTTGTCCGTGCACAGCTTGGGCCGGGGCACGCGCAGCCGGATCCCGGCCTTCTCGCACCGCTCCTGCGCGAGCGCCCGCAGCCGGGTGTTCGCGGCCACTCCGCCGCCGATCATCAGGTGGTCCACGCCCTCGTCCTTGCAGGCGCGCACCGCCTTGCGGGTCAGCACGTCCACCACGGCCTCCTGGAACGACGCCGCCACGTCCCGCACCGGCACGTCCTCGCCCGCCGCCCGCTTCGCCTCGATCCAGCGCGCCACCGACGTCTTGAGCCCGGAGAAGGAGAAGTCGTACGCCGCGTCGCGCGGGCCCGTCAGACCGCGCGGGAAGGCGATCGCGGCCGGGTCGCCCTCGCGGGCGTAGCGGTCGATGACCGGGCCGCCGGGGAAGCCCAGGTTCAGCACGCGGGCGATCTTGTCGAAGGCCTCCCCCGCCGCGTCGTCGATCGTCGCCCCGAGGGGCCGCACGTCCGAGGTGATGTCGGTGGAAAGGAGCAGCGAGGAGTGGCCGCCGGACACGAGCAGGGCCATCGTCGGCTCCGGCAGCGCCCCGTGCTCCAGCTGGTCCACGCAGATGTGCGAGGCCAGGTGGTTCACGCCGTACAGCGGCTTGCCGAGCGCGTACGCGTACGCCTTCGCGGCCGAGACGCCGACGAGCAGGGCGCCCGCGAGGCCGGGGCCCGCGGTGACGGCGATGCCGTCGAGGTCCTTCGCGCTCACCCCGGCGTCCTTCAGGGCGCGCTGGATGGTCGGGACCATCGCCTCCAGGTGGGCGCGGGACGCCACCTCCGGCACCACGCCGCCGAAGCGGGCGTGCTCGTCGACGCTGGACGCGACCGCGTCCGCGAGGAGCGTCGTGCCGCGGACGACGCCCACTCCCGTCTCGTCGCAGGAGGTCTCGATGCCGAGGACGAGGGGCTCGTCACGGGTGTCAGCCATGGATCTCGGTTCCTTGTACGCCGTTCAGCGGGCCAGGTTCCGCCTGGCCGTCGGTCGTCGCGGGGTCGGGGGTGTCGTCGGGGGCGCCGTTCACGGACCGGCCCGGTATGGCGGAGGGGTCGGACAGGCGCATCACCAGGGCGTCCACGTTGCCGGGCTGGTAGTAGCCGCGGCGGAAGCCGATCGGCTCGAAGCCGAAGCGCTCGTACAGCTTCTGGGCCCGCTCGTTGTCCACGCGGACCTCCAGCATCACCTCGGTGGCCTCGAAAGCCGTGGCGTACCGCAGCAGCTCGGTGAGCAGCCGGGCGCCGAGGCCGGTGCCCCAGTGGTCGCGGGCGACCGCGATGGTCTGCACGTCGGCGGCCACCGCCGCGCCGCCGTCCGAGTCGGTGCCCGCGACCGCGAGCCCGCCGTATCCGACGAGCCGGTCGCCTTCGTACGCCACCAGATAGCGGCGCGTGGAGCCGGCCCCGCGCGCGTGCGCGAGCTCGGACCAGAACATGCCGCGCGACCAGGCGTCGTCCGGGAAGAGCTCCTTCTCCAGGGCGAGCACGGGGTCGATGTCCCACCAGCGCATCTCGCGCAGCGCGGCGCCGTGGGGCTGTTTCCCAGAGGGCTCAGCGGGCTCGGGGGGCACGGTGGTCACTGGGGCGTGACCACCTTGTAGTTCTTGGGGACCTGCGCGTCCGGGCGGCGCAGGTAGAGCGGGCGGGGTTCGAGGAGTTCCTCGCCCGCGGCCAGCTTCTCCGCGGCGAGGGACGCGAGCGCGGCGGCCGTGACGTGCTCGGGGCCGCGCGTGTCCGGGAACGTGTCCGGGTACAGCGCCGCGCCCGCGCCGACGGCAGGCAGGCCCGCGACCTGCTCCGCGATGTCCGCGGGCCGGTCCACGGCGGGACCGCTCACCCGCGTACGCGGGTCTTCGTACCGCGCCCAGTAGACCTCCTTGCGGCGCGCGTCCGTCGCGACGACGAACGGGCCGCCCTCGATGCCGGACGCGTACGCCAGGCCGTCCAGCGTGCACACCCCGTGCACCGGGACGCCGAGGGCGAGGCCGAAGGTGTCGGCGGTCATCAGGCCGACGCGCAGCCCGGTGTACGGGCCGGGGCCGACGCCCGCGACGACGGCCGTGACCGCGTCGAGCCTCAGGCCCGCGTCGGCGAGCACGCGGTCGACGGCGGGGAGCAGCAGCTCGCCGTGGCGGCGGGCGTCGACCTGGCTCGATGCGGCGATGACGGACGTGCCGTCGTGCAGAGCGACGGTCACTGCGGGGGTGGCGGTATCCAGAGCGAGCAAGAGCACGCAAACAGCCTACGGCTCCGGCGCACGGCGCACGGCCGCCCCGGGCAGGGGCACGCCTGCTGCTACCGTCACCCCATAGCCGTACGTAGGAGAGGTGGCGCAGTGTCCAGGAGCAGCTCGGGATTCGTGGCCGGGCTCACCGCGGCGGCGCTCGCCGCGGTCGGCTTCCTCGCCTACCAGGCCTCCGCCAGCGCCCCGGACGACCTGAACGCCAGCCCGGACAAGTCCCCGACGGTGCCGTCGAGCTCCCCCAAGGACAAGAACCCGCTGAAGCTGCCCGCCGCCTCCGGCAAGGGCAAGCGCGTCGTGTACTCCCTGGCCGGCGACCGGGTGTGGCTGGTCGGCGACTCCGGCAAGGTGAAGCGGACCTATCGGGTGACGCCGAGCACTGTGGACCCGGTGCCGGGTTCGTACGCCGTCAACTCGCGTACGGGGCAGGTCATAGGGTCGGACGGGGTGCTGATCGAGCACGTCGTGCGGTTCACGTCGGTCAACGGCATAGCGGTCGGGTTCAGCGCGGCGCTCAACGGCTCGACGTCGAAGCCGGATCCGGCGAAGAAGACGGGCGGCATCCGCTCGTCCCGCGCGGACGGCAACGCCATGTGGGACTTCGCGCTGCGGGACACGAAGGTCGTCGTCATCAAGTAGGGCGCCGACCGAGCCCCTGCTGACCCATCCGCCTGACTCATCTGCTTACGCGGCATCGCGCCGCCGCTCGTCCGCGCGCGCTGCCGCGGGGTGCTCCGGCGCCGCGGGCGGCGTGGACACCGCGCTCGCGGCGGCGCAGGACGCCAGCAGATCGCTCATCGAGCAGCCGGACGAAGTGGCCGAGGCGGATGGCCGCGCCGCATGCCCGCGCGGCTGAGTCTGCGCATCACGTTCTGAAGCCGGCATGGACGCCTCCTGGGGCTCCGGGGGCAGACATGGTTAGGTAGACCTAACCAAGACCTGGTATCCATGTGACCACGGGCGACGCTCGCCGCGCAACATCTTGCCGACGGCTTGTCGGAAAGTTCGGGCGAACCGACGAGAACGCGCCGGACCCCTCAGGCAGACAGAACCGTCAGGTCCGCCCCCGCCCAGCGCCCGCCGAGCCCGCGCAGGGTCACCTCGCGTACCTCGTCCGTGGTATCACCGACGGCCCGGTGGATGACGACGTGCAGCCGGTCGTCGGAGAGGTCCTCGACCTTGCCGTCGCCCCACTCGACTACGACCACGGAGTCCGGCAGGGACACGTCGAGGTCCAGGTCCTCCATCTCGTCGAGCCCGCCGCCCAGGCGGTACGCGTCCACGTGGACCAGGGGCGGACCGTCGCCGAGGGAGGGGTGGACGCGGGCGATGACGAAGGTCGGCGAGGTGACGGCGCCGCGCACGCCGAGGCCCTCACCGAGGCCCCGGGTCAGTGTCGTCTTGCCCGCGCCGAGCTCGCCGGTGAGCATGACGAGGTCGCCGGGGCGCAGGATCTTGGCCAGGCGGCGGCCCAACTCGCCCATCTGCTGCGGCGAGTTGACGGTGAGCTGGAGGGAGACGGCGGGGGCCGGGCTGTGCGGTGCTTCCATGACGGCCACGTTAGCCGCTCGACGTGCGCGCTCCGTCCGCCTCCGGCATGGCGCCCGCGCGGACAAGAAGGTCCGCGATGCGGTCGGTGACGGCCTCCGGGTGCTCCAGCATGACCAGGTGCCCGGCGTCGGGGACGAGCACCAGCTCGGCGTCGGGGAGCAGGTCCGCGATGGCCTCGCTGTGCTCACTCGGGGTGACGAGGTCCTTGTCGCCCGCGAGGACGAGTACGGGAAGACCCGCGAAGTGGACGAGGGCCTCGGCCTTGTCGTGCTCGGCGAACGCCGGGTAGAACTCGGCGACCACGTCGATGGGCGTGGACTCGATCAGGCGCTCGGCGAACCGGGCGATCGCCGGGTCGACGTCCCGGGAGGCGAACGAGTAGCGCTTGATGATGCCCGCGAACAGGTCGGCGGTGGCCCGCCGCCCCTTCTCCACCAGGTCGGCCTGGGAGCCGAGGGCCTTCAGGACGCCGGGCAGGACGCGCCGGATGGCGTTCATCCCGGCCACGGGAAGCCCGAAGCTGACTTCCCCGAGCTTCCCGGAGGACGTACCGACGAGAACGACCCCGACAACCCGCTCCCGAATGAGCTCGGGGAACTGATCGGCGAGAGCCATGGTCGTCATGCCGCCCATCGAGTGGCCGACGAGCACCAGCGGGCCCTCGGGCGCGGCGGCGTCGATGACGGCCTTCAGGTCGCGGCCGAGCTGGTCGATGGAGACCGGCTTGCCGTCGTGGAGCTGGCCCATGCCGCGGCCCGAGCGGCCGTGGCTGCGCTGGTCCCAGTAGACGCCGCGCACCACGCCCCGCAGGGCGGCCCGCTGGAAGTGCCAGGAGTCCTGGCTGAGGCAGTAGCCGTGGCTGAAGACGACGGTGACGGGGGCGGGTGCCTTGCGCCCGAAGAGCCGGCGCTTGCGCGGCGACTGCGGTCCGTCGGCCGCGCCCGGCTCCACCTCGTCGACCTCGTACGCGATCACCGTGCCGTCGTCCGCGTAGGCCTTGCCGGGCATGCCGCGCAGCGAGCCGTAGGGGCCCGAGGCGTCGAGGGCGAGGCGGGCCTTCTTGCGCATGCCGCGTCCGACGGTCATGCGCTCGATGGCGACGCCCGCGGCCGCGCCGGCGGCGATGACTCCTATGGCGGCGCCCGCGAGACCGGCCCGCCGCCAGGTGCTGCCCGCCGAACCGGCCACTTCGGCCACCACCTCCGCGGCGGCCGCCCCCGTGCTGCCCTCGCCCACGTACCCGCTCCTCTGCTAGTCGTCGGTCCCGCCCGGCGTCAGTCGCCGCTGCCGGTCGACCCCTCGTTCACATAGACGCGCGGAACGCGTGAACCGATGCGGGTCACGATCTCGTACGCGATGGTGCCCGCCGCGCGGGCCCAGTCCTCGGCGGTGGGCTCGCCGCGGTCGCCGGGGCCGAAGAGCACGGCCTCCGATCCGGCAGGGGGCTCGTCGCCGCCCAGGTCGACGACGAACTGGTCCATGGCGATGCGCCCGGCGACGGTACGCCACTTGCCGTCGACCAGGACAGGGCCGGAGCCGGAGGCGTGCCGGGGGATGCCGTCGCCGTACCCGGCGGGAACGAGGCCCAGTGTCGTGGCGCCCGGGGTGGTGTAGTGATGCCCATAACTCACGCCGTGCCCGGCCGGGGCGTGCTTCACGGAGGCCAGGGCGGCGGCGACGGTCATGACGGGGCGCAGGCCGAAGTCCTGCGGGGTGCCGATCTCGGGGCTGGGCGAGACGCCGTACATGGCGATGCCGGGCCGGACGAGGTCGAGGTGGGTGTCCGGCAGGGTCAGCGTGGCCGGAGAGTTGGCGATGTGCCGCACTTCAGGACGTATCCCACGCCCCTCCGCATACGCCACCATCTCCCGAAAAACATCCATCTGCCCCTGGATGGACGGATGTCCGGGCTCATCGGCACAAGCAAAGTGGGACCACAACCCAGTGACCGTGACCAGGCCGTTCTCCTGCGCACGCAACGCCTCCCCCACCAGCTCGGGCCAGTCGTCGGGCATGCAGCCGTTGCGGCCGAGGCCGGTGTCGGCCTTGAGCTGTACGCGGGCGACGCGTCCTGCGGCGCGGGCGGCGGCGGTGACCTCGCGCAGGGCCCACATGCCGCTCACCGTCACGTCCACGTCGGCCTCGACGGCTTCGCGCCAGGGCCCGCCCGGGGTCCACAGCCAGCACATCACGCGTCCGCCGATGCCGGCCGCGCGCAGCGCGAGAGCCTCTTCCGGGGTGGCGGTGCCCACCCAGGTCGCGCCCGCCTCCACGGCGGCGCGGGCGCACGGGATCATCCCGTGGCCGTAGCCGTCCGCCTTCACCACGGCCATGAAGGCCGCGTGGGGCGCGCGGGCGCGCAGCGCGCGCACGTTCGCCCGCAGGGCGTCGAGGTCGATCTCCGCGCGAACGCGCGGCAACACAGTCTCAGTCATCGCCCCCAAGTCTCTCAGAGCCGAACACGAGCCGGCCCCTGGCCTTGAGCGGCACCCGCCCCGACCTACCCCCGCACGTCCCGCCAAGCCAGCGGCACCGCGTCCGCGACATCCTGTGCTCCCACCGGCGCCCCCTCGGCAGCGAGCCGCGCGGCGAGCCCGTGCAGGAACGCGGCCACCGAGCCGGCGTCCCGCGCCCCAAGGCCCGCAGCCAGCAGCGACCCGGCGAGCCCCGAGAGCACGTCCCCGCTCCCGGCCGTGGCCAGCCACGAAGTCCCCGTCGGGTTCACGCGCACGGCACCCCCACCCGGCGCGGCGATCAACGTGGTCGACCCCTTGAGCAGCACGGTCGCCCCGTACCGCGCGGCCAACTCCCGCACGGCGTCCAGCCGAGCCGCCTCCACCTCGGCCCGGGACACCCCGAGCAGCGCGGCCGCCTCCCCGGCGTGCGGAGTGAGCAGCGTGGGCGCGGTACGCGCGCGCACGGCGGCGTGGTCGACGAGCCGCAGCCCGTCGGCGTCGATGAGCACGGGCACCTCGGCGTCCACGACGTCACGCAGCCGAGCCGCGTCGTCCCCGAGCCCCGGCCCGGCGACCCAGGCCTGCACGCGCCCGGCCTTGGCGGGCGGCCCGTCGAAGACCAGGGCCTCCGGGAAGCGGGCGATGACGGCGTCGGCGGCGGGCCCCACGTACCGGACGGCCCCGGCGCCCCCGCGCAGCGCGCCGGCGACGGCGAGCACGGCGGCCCCCGGGTAGCGGGCGGACCCGGCGACGATGCCGACGACACCGCGCCGGTACTTGTCGCTCTCGGCGGTGGGCACGGGCAGCAGCCGGTCGACGTCGACGTACTGAAGGGCTTCCAAGTCACGGTCGTACGCGGCGAGTTCGGCGTCGAGCCCGATGTCGACGAGCCGCACGGCGCCGGCGTGCTCGCGGGCGGGGTCGATGAGCAGGCCGGGCTTGTACGCACCGAAGGTGACGGTGGCGTCGGCGCGCACGGCGTCCCCGCGCACCTGCCCGGTGTCGGCGTCCACGCCGCTGGGCAGGTCGACGGAGACGATCAGCGCACCGGATTCCTGGGCGGCACGCACGAGCCGCCCGGCGAGGGGCCGCAGCCCGCCCGTGCCCCCGATCCCGACGATCCCGTCGACGACGAGCTGAGCCCGCCCCACAACGGCGAGCGCACCCTCGGCAACGTCCCCCACCGAACCGGAGCCGAACCCCGCAGCACCGGACCCCGCACCACGACCAGAACCAGAACCCGCACCACCGGAATCCGCATCACCACCGCCCCCGGCCCCGGCCCCGGACCGGCCCTCACCCCCCACCACAGCGTCAACAACCCGCCCCCCAGCCCCCCGCAAAGCCGCAAGCCCACCCCCGTGCACCCGCCCGGGATCCAGCAGCACCGCGGTCACCCCGGCCCCGCGCCGAGCGAGCCGCGCCCCGGCGTACAACGCGTCACCCCCGTTGTCCCCGCTCCCGACGAGAAGCACGACCCGCGCCCCGTACACCCTCCCGAGCAACTGCCCGCAGGCCACGGCGAGCCCGGCGGCGGCCCGCTGCATCAGGGCGCCCTCCGGCACACGGGCCATCAGCGCGCGCTCGGCGCCCCGGACACTCTCCACGCAGTACGCAGTACGCATCCCCCAAGTCTCGCGCACACGCCCCCACGAGGCACCACGGCCTCACCCGCACCCGACCGCCGCCGCTCCTACCCCTCAGCGATGACCACCGCGGAAGCCACCCCCGCGTCATGGCTCATCGACACATGCCACCCCCGCACCCCCAACGCCTCGGCCCGCGCGGCCACCGTCCCCGAGACCCGCAGGCGCGGCTGCCCGCTCTCCTCGACGTACACCTCCGCGTCGATCCAGCGCAGTCCGGCGGGGGCGCCGAGGGCCTTGGCGAGGGCCTCCTTGGCGGCGAAGCGGGCGGCGAGCGATGCGATCCCGCGCGGGTCCCCGTCGGGCAGGAACAACTCCCGCTCGACGAAGATGCGTTCGCGCATGCCGGGCCGCCGCTCCAGCGACAGCGCGAACCGATCGATCTCGGCCACGTCGATACCCACCCCAATAATCACAAGCTCACTCCACCGTCACCGACTTGGCCAAATTCCGAGGCTGATCCACCTCATTGCCCCGAGCCACAGCCAGTTCACAGGCGAAGACCTGCAACGGCACAGTGGCCACCAGCGGCTGAAGCAGCGTAGGCGTAACCGGAACCCACACCACATGATCGGCGTACGGAACGACCGTCTCGTCGCCCTCCTCCGCGATCACGATCGTGCGGGCGCCGCGGGCCCGGATCTCCTGGATGTTGGAGACGATCTTGTCGTGGAGGACGGAGCGGCCGCGCGGCGAGGGCACCACGACGACGACCGGGAGCCCGTCCTCGACCAGCGCGATGGGCCCGTGCTTCAGCTCCCCGGCGGCGAACCCCTCCGCGTGCATGTATGCGAGCTCCTTGAGCTTCAGGGCGCCTTCGAGGGCGACGGGGTACCCCACGTGCCGCCCGAGGAAGAGCACGGTCCCGGCGCCGGCGAGGGACCGGGCGAGCTCCCGCACGGGCTCCATGTCCGCGAGGACCCGCTCCACGGCCCCGGCGATGTCGGCCAGGTCCCGCACCACGCCGAGGACTTCGTCGCCCCACTTGGTGCCGCGGACCTGGCCCAGGTAGAGGGCGACCAGATAGCAGGCCACGAGCTGCGTCAGGAACGCCTTGGTGGAGGCGACGGCGACCTCGGGACCGGCGTGCGTGTACAGCACGGCGTCCGACTCGCGCGGAATCGTGGAGCCGTTGGTGTTGCAGATGGCGAGGACGCGGGAGCCCTGCTCGCGGGCGTGCCGCAGCGCCATCAGGGTGTCCATGGTCTCGCCGGACTGCGAGACGGTGACGACGAGGGTGCGGGCGTCCAGGATCGGGTCGCGGTAGCGGAACTCGCTGGCCAGCTCCACCTCGCAGGGAACGCGGGTCCAGTGCTCGATGGCGTACTTGGCGATGAGCCCCGCGTGGAACGCGGTCCCGCAGGCGACCACCACGACCTTGTCGACCTCGCGCAGCTCGGCGGCGGGGATGCGCAGTTCGTCGAGGATCAGCTCGCCGTCGGCGCCGATCCGGCCGAGCAGCGTGTCCGCGACGGCGCGCGGCTGCTCGGCGATCTCCTTGTGCATGAAGGAGGCGTGCCCGCCCTTCTCTGCGGCGGCCGCGTCCCAGTCGACGCGGTAGTGGCGTACGTCGGCGGGCCGCCCGTCGAAGTCGGTCACCACGACCTCGTCCCGCCGGACCTCGACGACCTGGTCCTGCCCGAGCTCGATGGCCGAGCGCGTGTGCGCGATGAACGCGGCCACGTCGGAGGCGAGGAACGCCTCGCCCTCCCCCACGCCCACCACGAGCGGCGAGTTGCGGCGCGCCCCCACGACCACGTCCGGCGCGTCCGCGTGCACCGCGACCAGCGTGAACGCGCCCTTCAGCCGCCGGCACACGAGCCGCATGGCCTCGGCGAGGTCCGCGCAGCCGGAGAACTCCTCGGCCAGCAGATGCGCGACGACCTCGGTGTCCGTCTCGGAACTCAGCACGTGCCCGCGCCCGGCCAGCTCCGCCCGCAGCTCCGCGAAGTTCTCGATGATGCCGTTGTGTACGACGGCGACGCGCCCCGCGTTGTCGAGGTGCGGGTGGGCGTTGGCGTCCGTGGGGCCGCCGTGGGTGGCCCAGCGGGTGTGCCCGATGCCGGTGGCGCCCGCCGGGAGCGGCTGGTCGACCAGGGCCTTCTCCAGGTTGACGAGCTTGCCGGACTTCTTGGCGGCGGCGATCCCGCCGTCGGCGATGACGGCCGCTCCGGCCGAGTCGTATCCCCGGTACTCCAGGCGTCGCAGCCCGGCAAGCACCACTTCGAGCGCCGACTGCGAGCCGACGTATCCGACGATTCCGCACATAACGGGAAGCGTACGTCCGTGTGCGCCCAAGGTGACGCACCCCACCCGCCCTCCTGTTCAAACAGCCGTAACAATGGACTGTGATCTCTTCGGTCTCAGCGCCAGCGAAGGCGCCACGGGGCGTCCACCGGCACAAGCCGGAGGCGACCCCCTACGTCGACCTCACCCGTTCCGAGTGGAGCGCGCTGCGCGAGAAGACGCCGCTCCCCCTGACCGCCGCCGAGGTCGAGAAGCTGCGCGGCCTCGGCGACGTCATCGACCTCGACGAGGTCCGTGACATCTATCTGCCGCTGTCCCGCCTCCTGAACCTGTACGTCGGCGCGACCGACGGACTGCGCGGCGCGCTCAACACCTTCCTCGGCGACACCGCCGAGAAGGCCGCGCAGTCCGGCACGCCCTTCGTCATAGGAGTCGCGGGCTCGGTGGCCGTCGGCAAGTCCACGGTCGCCCGCCTCCTGCAGGCCCTGCTGTCCCGCTGGCCCGAGCACCCGCGCGTGGAGCTGGTCACCACCGACGGCTTCCTGCTGCCCACCAAGGAGCTCCAGGCCCGCGGCCTGATGTCGCGCAAGGGCTTCCCGGAGTCGTACGACAGAAGGGCGCTCACGCGCTTCGTCGCGGACATCAAGGCCGGAAAGGACGAGGTTACGGCCCCCGTCTACTCCCACCTGATCTACGACATCGTGCCCGGCCAGCGCCTCACGGTCCGCCGCCCCGACATCCTCATCGTCGAGGGCCTGAACGTCCTGCAGCCCGCCCTGCCCGGCAAGGACGGCCGCACCCGCGTGGGTCTCGCGGACTACTTCGACTTCAGTGTGTACGTGGACGCGCGCCCCGAGGACATCGAGCGCTGGTACCTGAACCGCTTCCGCAAGCTGCGCGCGACGGCCTTCCAGAACCCGTCCTCGTACTTCCGCAAGTACACCCAGGTCTCCGAGGAGGAGGCCCTGGACTACGCCCGCACGACCTGGCGGACCATCAACAAGGTGAACCTGCTTGAGAACGTGGCCCCCACCCGCGGCCGCGCCACCCTCGTCGTCCGCAAGGGCCCCGACCACAAGGTGCAGCGCCTGAGCCTGCGCAAGCTCTGAGGGGCCCGTCAGGGCCGCGTTAGGGTGCGGGCATGCTGCATCTGCGCCTGATCACCCCGGCCGACAAGACCGATGACGTGGTGCGCGTGATCGAGAGGACGGTCGGCACCACCCATCTCGCGGTGGTGCCGGGCGCGGCCCGCAACCCGTCGGGCGACATCGTCATGTGCGACGTCGCCCGGGAGGCGGGCGACGAACTGATCGACCAGCTGCGCACCCTGGAGATCCACAAGTACGGCTCGATCGCCCTGGAGAACATCGACCTGTCGCTGTCCCTGCGGGCCGACAAGGCCGAGGACGAGGCACCGGGCGAGGGCGCCGACGCGGTCCTGTGGGAGCACCTGACGGACGCCACGCACGAGGAGTCCACGCTCTCCATCACGTACGTCGCCTTCATCACGCTCGCCACGATGATCGCCGCGTGCGGTGTGGTCCTCGACAACGCGATCCTGATCGTGGGCGCGATGGCGGTGGGCCCGGAGTTCGGGCCGCTCGCGGGCTTCTGCACGGCGCTGGTGCAGCGCGCCCCGCGGCTGGCGCTGCGTTCGCTGATCGCGCTGCTCGTGGGCTTCGCGGTGGCGATGCTGGTGACGGTGGGCTTCAGCTACTTCATGGACGCGGTCGACCTCTTCGACGGCGAAGCGCTGGACGCCGCGCGCCCCAACACCAACTTCATCTACCGGCCCGACTGGTTCTCCTTCGTCGTGGCCGTCCTCGCGGGCGCCGCGGGCACGCTCTCGCTGACGTCCGCGAAATCGGGGGCCCTGGTGGGCGTCGCGATCTCGGTGACGACGGTCCCGGCGGCGGCGAACGCCGCGGTCGCCTTCAGCTACGGCAAGTACAACCAGGCCTGGGGCTCCACCGAGCAACTGCTGTTGAACCTGCTCGGCATCGTCCTCGCCGGCACGCTCACGCTGCTCGCCCAGAAGCTGCTCTGGGCGGGGCAGCGCGAGCGCGCCGCGAGGAAACGCGAACTGGCCTAGCCCAGCGCGGACTTCACCACGTCGGCGAGGCGCCCGGCAACGGAGCGGGCCTGCTCGATGTCGGCGGCCTCGACCATGACGCGCACCAGCGGCTCGGTGCCGGAGGAGCGCAGGAGCACGCGGCCGGTGGCGCCCAGCTCCCGCTCGGCGTCGGCGACGGCGGCACCCAGCTCGGCGGAGGTCTTCACCCGGGACTTGTCGACGTCGGGGACGTTGATGAGGACCTGCGGCAGGCGCTCCATGACGGCGGCGAGCTCGGCGAGGTTCCGGCCGGTCTCGGCGACGCGGGCGGCGAGCAGCAGACCGGTGAGGGTGCCGTCGCCGGTGGTGGCGTGGTCCAGGACGATGACGTGTCCGGACTGCTCGCCGCCGAGGGCGTAGCCGTGCTCCTTCATCGACTCCAGGACGTACCGGTCGCCGACGGCGGTCTGCACGAGGGAGAGGCCCTCGCGCTCCATGGCGAGCTTGAAGCCCAGGTTCGACATGACGGTCGCGACAACGGTGTCCTGGCGCAGCACGCCGCGCTCGCGCATCGCGAGGGCGAGGACGGCGAGGATCTGGTCGCCGTCGACCTCGGCGCCGGTGTGGTCCACGGCCAGGCAGCGGTCGGCGTCGCCGTCGTGCGCGATGCCGAGGTCGGCGCCGTGCTCGACGACGGCGGCCTTCAGCAGGTCGAGGTGCGTGGACCCGCAGCCGTCGTTGATGTTGAGGCCGTCCGGCTCGGCGCCGATCGTGATGATCTCCGCGCCGGCCCGCGCGAACGCCTCGGGCGAGACCCGGGCGGCGGCGCCGTGCGCCTCGTCCAGGACGACCTTGACGCCGTCGAGGCGGTTGGGGAGGACGCCGATGAGGTGCGCGACGTACTGGTCGAGGCCTTCGTCGTACGTCGTGACGCGGCCGACGCCCGCGCCCGTGGGGCGCTGCCAGGGAGCGCCGGTGCGGTGCTCCTCGTACACGGACTCGATGCGGTCTTCCAGGACGTCGGCGAGTTTGTGGCCGCCGCGGGCGAAGAACTTGATGCCGTTGTCGGGCATCGCGTTGTGGCTGGCGGAGAGCATCACGCCGAGGTCGGCGCCCAGCGCACCGGTGAGATGCGCCACCGCGGGGGTGGGCAGCACACCGACGCGCAGGACGTCCACGCCCGCGCTGGCGAGGCCCGCGACGACCGCGGCCTCAAGGAACTCCCCGGACGCCCGCGGATCTCGTCCGACCACCGCCGTCGGGCGATGGCCTTCGAAGGTGCCCGCTTCGGCGAGCACGTGCGCCGCGGCGACCGAGAGCCCGAGCGCGAGCTCGGCCGTCAGATCCGCGTTGGCGACACCGCGCACACCGTCCGTGCCGAAGAGTCGTCCCACTGCTGTCCTCCGAACATTGAGTGCCGGCTGGTCCTGCGGACGCGGTGATGTCTGGCGGCTCCACCGCGCGGCCTTGGCCGCCCAGCCTGTCGAACTTCTACCCCAGATCATGGGGTGCCGATAAACGAACGCCCCGGCAGCACACAGGGTGCCGCCGGGGCGTTCGGGAAGTACTAGCAGGCAGCGGTGTTTAGCGCTTGCTGTACTGCGGGGCCTTGCGGGCCTTCTTGAGACCGGCCTTCTTGCGCTCGACCGCACGGTCGTCGCGCTTGAGGTAACCGGCCTTCTTGAGGGCGCCACGGTTGTTGTCGACGTCGGCCTCGTTCAGCGCACGGGCGACACCGAGACGGAGCGCACCGGCCTGACCGGAGACGCCGCCACCCGAGATGCGGGCGATGACGTCGTAGCGGTTGTCGAGCTCGAGCACCTTGAAGGGCTCGTTGACTTCCTGCTGGTGGACCTTGTTCGGGAAGTAGTCCTCGAGCGTGCGCCCGTTGACCTTCCACTTGCCGGTGCCCGGGACGATCCGGACGCGGGCGATGGCGTTCTTGCGACGGCCCAGGCCGGCGGCCGGCTGCGGGTCGCCGAAGCGCGCGGCGTTGGACTCCGAGGTGTACTCGCCCTCCACGGGCGCGTCCGACTCGGTGGTGTACGACTCGATGTCGATGTTTTCGGCGTTCTCGTCGAGCGGCTGCTCAGCGGTGGTCTCGGCCACGATGCTCCTCAGATTCTTTTTCGTCTTAGGGGGTGGCCGGAACTACTGCGCGACCTGGGTGATCTCGAACGGGACCGGCTGCTGAGCGCCGTGCGGGTGCTGGTCGCCCGCGTAGACCTTCAGCTTCGAGAGCATCTGACGGCCGAGGGTGTTCTTGGGGAGCATGCCCTTGACGGCCTTCTCGACGGCCTTCTCGGGGTTCTTCTCGAGGAGCTCGTCGTAGCGGACCGAACGGAGGCCGCCCGGGTAGCCAGAGTGGCGGTAGGCCATCTTCTGGGTCTTCTTGTTGCCGGACAGGTGCACCTTGTCGGCGTTGATGATGATGACGAAGTCACCGGTGTCAACGTGGGGCGCGTAGATCGGCTTGTGCTTGCCGCGCAGGATGCTGGCGGCAGTGGTCGCGAGACGGCCGAGGACGATGTCCTGGGCGTCGATCACGTGCCACTGGCGAGTGACATCGCCGGGCTTAGGGCTGTACGTACGCACTTCGTAGCCTTCGCTTCTTCAGTGGATGGGTTCCAGACACACGAATCCTCTGAAGCGATCATGCAGCTGGGGCTCACAAAGGCCGGGACGATGCCCGTATGCGAGCCACTGGTAACTGCTCCAGGGAACTTGCGTAAGGGCCCATCGCGTGAGAACGACCAAGCCAATACGCATAACGAACTGGAAGAATACCCGCCGTGCCCCGTACGGGTCAAAACGGGGCCCCCGCCTTGGCGAACAGGCACCGTTTCCCGCCTCAATCACACCCCGTACACCGGGGCTGCCCCCTCCCCACCACCCGCCCCACTCAGCCCGTCCGGCGTTTGAGGACGAGGCCGTCCAGGCCGATAAGCGGGGGCCCAGGGGGCGGCAGCCCCCTGGTTACGGGAAGGGGCGGGACTGGGGAGCCCCCGGCAGGGACCACTCCCCCGCCACAGAAGCGCCAGCCGACGGCGCCGGCACAGACGCCGGCCCGACAGGCCCGCCACGGCGCCCGACGGCGGCACACCACCAGAACACCACCCCCGCAAGCACGCACAACGTGAACGCGTCCTTGAAGGCCCGCCGCGGCAGCACCTCCACCCCCACCCACACAAACCCCGGCACCTGCGGCACCAGCGCCACCCAGAACCACGGCCCTCGCACCACGGACGACGCCCGAAGCGCCCCCGCGAGCAGCAACGGCAGCACGACCAGCAGATAGTGGTCGTACGAAGGCCGGGACACGAGAAACGCGGCCAGCATCAACGCAGCCGCGGTCTCGACGACCCGCCCGGCCTCAGGCCCCCCGGCCGACGGGACCTCCGCCCCCACCCAAGGCCCAGGGGCCCGCCACCTCCGCCACGCACACCACACCCCCACCACACCCCCCACCACAGAAACCAGCGACGCCACCACGGCAGGGACCCCCACCCGAGGCAGCACAGCCGCAGGCGACGCCTCGTACAGCCGCACGAACCGATCCTCCCCGCGCAGCAGAAACGGCAGCGTCCGCGTGAAGAAGGCCCCGGGATCCGGCAGCACCAGCGCAGCGAGCACCGACACCACCACTGGCACCAGAACCGCCACCCCCAGCGCCCGCCACTTCCGCGCGAACACGAAAAGCAGCAGCACCGGCACAAGCAGCGGCTTGACCGCGACGGCGGCCCCGATCACCGCCCCGGCGACCACCCACCGCCCCCGGCACACGCACAGCAACGCCACCGGCAGCGCCACCGCCGAAGCCACCGTCCAGTTCCCCAGCTCAACAAGGTGGACGAAGGGCGCGAACCCGAGGACGAGCCCGAGCAGACCGAGCACAGCGAACCGGCTCCGCAGGGCCACGCCGTGGATCCGCAGCGCACAGGCCCACCCACAGGCCAGCGCCCCCACCACCCCCACCGGTACGAGCACCCGCCCCACCTGCGGAAACATCGCCTGCGGCACCGCCGCGAGCACGGCCCCCGGCAGATAGAGGAAGTGCCGGTCGGCGTACGGGGACCGCCCGTCGAGCCACGCGTCGGCCGCCCGCACGACGATCGCGTTGTCCATCCCGCCGTCCGGCACCCGGTACGCGATCCGCAGCGCCGCCGCCCCGAGGACGACCCCGAGCACGGCCCACGCCTGCCACCCGGCGGGCCGCACCAGCCACCCGGCAAGACCAGAAAAGCCGCCACTGCCTGATTTGCCCGAATCCATGCCGATCAGGCTAGGCCGAGATCGCCCCCCGACCCCGGCTCAACATCCCCACCGCCCCGTCTAAGATGCGGCCCATGAGCTTTGGGCAAGGGGGACCCCAGTGGGGTCCGGGGGGCTCGCAGACCCCCGACTGGGCGGCGCTCGCCGAAGCGTCCGAGACACGTGCCCGCCGCCGCAAGTGGCTGCTGATCGGCGGCGGCGCACTCGCCACGATCGGCGTCGCCGCAGCCGTCGCCATCGCGGTCGTCTCCGCGAACAGCGACGACGCCTCGGCCTCCAACAAGCCCGCCGGCGAGCTGCCCACCAGCGCGGACATCCCAGGCGCCAGCAAGGACCCGGCGCCGTCCTTCGAGGCGACCACTCCCCCGCCCCCGCCGGACCCGAAGGACTACATCTCCAGCGCCAAGAAGGACAAGGCCCCGCTCGGCCCGGAGTCCCTCTTCCCGGGCACGAAGCTGACCTCCGGGGAGCGCGTCTACAAGAAGGGCGCGACGGCGAGCACCAAGAAGTGCGCCTCCGTCGCCCAACCGGTTCTGGCCAACATCCTGACGAAGAACAAGTGCACCGAGGTGCTGCGCGCCACCTACGCCCGCAAGGGCATCGCGGTCACCGTCGGCGTCGCCGTCTTCGACACCGAGGCGCAGGCCACCAAGGCCAAGAAGCAGGCGGACAAGGGCCTCATCACCTCCCTGCCCGGCAAGGGCGTGTCCGGTTTCTGCCGCACGACGGTCTGCCGCGGCACGTACAACGCCTACGGCCGCTACGCGTACTTCACGACGACCGGCTTCCTCAGCGGCAAGGACGTCACGACGAAGGACCGGGGCGCGTACGAGGTCGGCGACGACCTCGCCCGCTTCACGTTCCACCAGATCAACCGCCGGGGCGAGGCCCAGGCGTCGGCGGCGGCCAACAACCCGGAGTAGCAGCCCCGCCCGCGGCCGCGGGAGCCCGGCCGGAGCCTCAGCAGCCCCCGCCGGAGGCGCTCAGCAGCACCCGGACGCCCCGGAGGAAACCCCGGGCAGCGTCCGCTTGTTGCGCGCCTCCACGCTGCGCGCCGCGAGCAGCTCGTCGGCCGGATAGCCGACCTCCTCGAGCGTCAGCCCGTGCGGCCGCACCACGTGCACGGCCGAGTCCCGCACGCCGGCGGCGAGCACCTTGCCCGGCCAGTCCGGCGGCCGGTGCCCGTCCCCCACGAACAGCATCGCCCCGACCAACGACCGCACCATGTTGTGGCAGAAGGCGTCCGCCTTCACGGTCGCCTCCAGAATCCCGTCGGGCCGCCGCTCCCAGCGCAGCTCCTGCAGCGTACGAATGGTCGTGGCGCCCTCGCGCCGCTTGCAGTACGCGGCGAAGTCGTGCTCCCCGAGCAGCGCCTCGGCGGCGGTGTTCATGGCGTCGAGGTCCAGCGTCCAGTCGTGCCACAGCACGTGCCCGCGCAGCAGCGGGTCGACGCCGCCGGGGTGGTCGGTCACGCGGTACGCGTACCGCCGCCAGATCGCCGCGAACCGCGCGTTGAACCCGGCGGGCGCCTCCTCGGCCTTCCACACCCGCACATCGTGCGGCAGCCGTCCGGCGAGCCGCCGCACCAGCTTGTCCCGGTGCTCGGCCCACACGCCCTCCGGCAGGTCGACGTGCGCGACCTGTCCCCTGGCGTGCACCCCGCTGTCGGTCCGCCCGGCCACGGTCAGCTCGTACGTCTCCCGCGACCGCGTCACCGTACGCAACGCGTCCTCGATCTCGCCCTGGACGGTCCGCTGGCCCTGGCGCTGCTTGGCCCAGCCGGAGAAGTCCCTGCCGTCGTAGCTCAGATCGAGCCGCACCCGGACGAACCCGGGCTCCACTTGCTCACTCACACCGCAATCCTCTCAGGCATACGAAAGCGGGCCCGCCCCGAAGGGGGCGGACCCGCTCAAACGCTAGGCAGAGCCTCAGGCGTCCTTGGACTCCTCAGCGGGAGCCTCGACGGCCTCGTCGGACTTGGCCTCGGTCTTCTCGACCGGAGCGTCGTCCTTCTTCAGGGCGTCTTCCTTGACGGCACGCTTGGTGGCCGCCTCGGCCTCACCGGTGGCCGCCTGGGCCACGGTCAGGGCCTCCACCAGCTCGATGACGGCCATGGGCGCGTTGTCGCCACGGCGGTTACCGATCTTGGTGATGCGGGTGTAGCCACCCGGGCGGTTCTCGTAGCGCGGGCCGATCTCGGTGAAGAGCGTGTGGACGATGCTCTTGTCGGAGATGACCTGGAGGACCTGACGGCGGTTGTGAAGGTCGCCCTTCTTCGCCTTGGTGACCAGACGCTCCGCGTAGGGACGCAGACGACGGGCCTTGGCCTCGGTGGTGGTGATGCGGCCGTGCTCGAAGAGATCCTTGGCGAGGTTCGCCAGCATCAGCTTCTCGTGCGCGGCACTGCCGCCCATACGGGCACCCTTGGCAGGCTTCGGCATGGTGTTTCTCCTAGTGATCTGCCCCGGCCGTATCAGGTACCGGGGTCAGCGGTACCCGCGCCCCGTAAGGGGCGCGGGGAACTGCGCGACCAGCCACAACGGTCCCGCAGCCAAAATCCGTCCTAAGCGCGGAGCGCCTAGTACTGCTCGGTCTCGACGAAACCGGCGTCCGCGTCGTCGTCGGCGCCGAAGGCGTCGGCCGCAGCGGTCGGGTCGAATCCGGGCGGGCTGTCCTTGAGGGCCAGACCCATCCCGTTGAGCTTCATCTTGACCTCGTCGATGGACTTCGCACCGAAGTTGCGAATGTCGAGGAGGTCGGCCTCGGAGCGAGCGACGAGCTCACCCACGGAGTGGATGCCCTCACGCTTGAGGCAGTTGTACGACCGAACGGTGAGCTCGAGCTCCTCGATCGGCAGCGCCAGATCAGCGGCGAGCGCGGCGTCCGTCGGGGACGGACCCATGTCGATGCCCTCGGCGTCGATGTTGAGCTCGCGGGCCAGACCGAACAGCTCGACCAGCGTCTTACCGGCGGACGCCATGGCGTCACGCGGCCGCATGGCCTGCTTGGTCTCGACGTCGACGATCAGCTTGTCGAAGTCGGTGCGCTGCTCGACACGCGTGGCCTCGACCTTGTACGTGACCTTCAGCACCGGCGAGTAGATCGAGTCGACCGGGATGCGGCCGATCTCCTGGCCGACCTGCTTGTTCTGCACGGCGGAGACGTAGCCGCGACCGCGCTCGACGGTCAGCTCCATCTCCAGCTTGCCCTTGCCGTTGAGCGTGGCGAGGACGAGGTCGGGGTTGTGCACCTCGACACCGGCCGGGGGCGCGATGTCGGCGGCGGTGACCAGACCCGGGCCCTGCTTGCGCAGGTACATCACGACCGGCTCGTCGTGCTCCGAGGAGACGACGAGCTGCTTGATGTTGAGGATGAGGTCGGTGACGTCTTCCTTGACGCCCGGCACGGTGGTGAACTCGTGCAGGACACCGTCGATCCGGATGGACGTGACGGCCGCACCCGGGATCGAGGACAGAAGAGTCCGGCGGAGGGAGTTGCCGAGGGTGTAGCCGAAGCCCGGCTCCAGCGGCTCGATCACGAACCGGGAGCGGAATTCGTCGACGACCTCTTCGGTCAACGAGGGACGCTGAGCAATCAGCATGTTGCGATCCTTCAGTCATGGGCGCCCGCTATTTGACGCCCTACTGCAATGACAAGGGTACGGGCGGTACGGCCCCCGAAGGGTACGTACCGCCCGAATCCTCAAGGCAACCGCACGAGCGGCACCAGGTCAGACGTAGAAATACGTCAGACGCGGCGGCGCTTCGGCGGACGGCAGCCGTTGTGCGGGGTGGGGGTGACGTCCTGGATCGAACCGACCTCGAGGCCCGTGGCCTGGAGGGAGCGGATCGCGGTCTCACGGCCGGAGCCGGGACCCTTGACGAAGACGTCGACCTTGCGCATGCCGTGCTCCTGCGCGCGACGCGCGGCCGACTCGGCGGCCATCTGCGCGGCGAACGGAGTCGACTTGCGCGAGCCCTTGAAGCCGACGTGGCCGGCGGAGGCCCAGGAGATCACGTTGCCCGTGGGGTCCGTGATCGAGACGATCGTGTTGTTGAACGTGCTCTTGATGTGCGCGTGGCCGTGAGCGACGTTCTTCTTTTCCTTGCGGCGCACCTTCTTGGCAGCGCCCTGACGACCCTTGGGGGGCATCTGTATCTCCTACGGGAGGTGGTCGGTCCTGCAGCAACAGCTGTCGATAGACCGCTGAGCGAGGACTACTTCTTGCCCGGCTTCTTCTTACCGGCGATGGCGCGACGCGGGCCCTTGCGGGTGCGGGCGTTGGTGCTGGTGCGCTGACCGCGGACGGGCAGGCCACGGCGGTGACGCAGGCCCTGGTAGCAGCCGATCTCGACCTTGCGGCGGATGTCGGCCTGAATCTCGCGACGGAGGTCACCCTCGGTCTTGACGTTCTGGTCCACGTACTCGCGGATCTTGACCAGGTCCTCTTCGGACAGGTCGCGAACGCGGGTGTTGCGGTCGATACCGGTGGAGTCCAGCGTCTGCTGGGACAGCGTCCGGCCGATGCCGAACACATACGTGAGCGCGACCTCGATGCGCTTGTCGCGCGGGAGGTCAACGCCTTCAACGCGTGCCATTCATGGCTCCTGTTGATACTCGGAGGTCTTCAGCAGAACCGCTCCCAGGTGCCGTACGAGGTACATCCTGGGTCCCCGGCCTCCGACCGGGGGTGTCGCCCTCCATTACCTGCGAATGGATCTGAAGAGGGACGGGTCCTGCATATGTGCTTTTACGTGCGTCGCGCGAAAATCTGCGAATGCAGTACGTGCGTCAGCCCTGGCGCTGCTTGTGGCGCGGGTTGTCGCAAATGATCATGACCCGGCCGTGACGGCGGATCACCCTGCACTTGTCGCAGATCTTCTTGACGCTCGGCTTGACCTTCATTTGTGAGGTTCTCCGGGTCAGTGCCAACACCTCGCCTGAGCGGGGTGCGGGCAAGATCTACTTGTACCGGTAGACGATCCGGCCACGCGTCAGGTCGTACGGAGACAACTCCACCACGACCCGGTCGTCAGGGAGGATGCGGATGTAGTGCATGCGCATCTTGCCGCTGATGTGTGCCAGGACCTGGTGGCCGTTCTGGAGCTCCACCTTGAACATGGCGTTCGGAAGAGACTCGACGACAGTGCCTTCGATCTCGATGGCACCTTGCTTCTTGGCCACGCTTCGCCCTTCGAATCGACTACCTTGATCGACTCCGCGACGTTACGCAGACATGCGAATGCACGAGAGCCGACGCGTCAGTCTACGTCAGTGCACTCGGAAAGACGAATCGGGTATGACTGCCCGGCAACGAAGATCCTTAAGCAACTGCGCGGTCAGGGACCCTACGACTCAGCCCAGCGGATCGGGCGCCGCCGTGATCCCGTACTCGGCCAGCTTCGCCTTGCCACCGTCGGGGGCGGTGAGGACCAGGGGGCCCTCCTCGGTCAGGGCGATGGAGTGCTCCCAGTGCGAGGACCAGGTGCCGTCCGTCGTGATGACCGTCCAGTCGTCCTCGAGGACCTCGGTCTTCGCGGTGCCGAGGGACACCATCGGCTCGATGGCGAGGCAGATGCCGGGCACCAGCTTGGGGCCGCGGCCGCGGCGGCGCTCCACGTAGTTCAGCAGGTGCGGGTCCATGTGCATCTCGGTGCCGATGCCGTGGCCGCCGTAGTCCTCGATGATCCCGTACTTGCCGCGGGCCGGGCGGGGCTGGCGGCGGATGTACGTCTCGATGGCGCGGGAGATGTCGACGAGCCGGTTCCCCAGCTTCATGGCCGCGATCCCGGCCCACATCGACTCCTCGGTCACCCGGGAGAGCTCGATCAGCTCCGGGGCGTGACCACTGCCCACGAAGGCCGTGTACGCCGCGTCGCCGTGCCAGCCGTCGATGATCGCGCCGGCGTCGATCGAGATGATGTCGCCGTCCTGGAGGACCACGTCCTCGCTCGGGATGCCGTGGACGACGACCTCGTTCTTGGAGGTGCAGATGGTCGCGGGGAAGCCGCCGTACCCGAGGAAGTTCGGCTTGGCGTCGTGCTCGGCGAGCACCTTGCGGGCCACGTCGTCGAGGTCCTTCGTGGTGGCACCCGGCACGGCCGCCTCACGCGTGGCCTTGTGCATGGCGGCCACGACAAGCCCCGCCGCCCGCATCTTGGCGATCTGCTCGGGAGTCTTGATCTGCACCATCGGGCTTCCGCTCTCCGTCTTCCTACAACCGTTGGGTACACAACACTACGGCCGCGGCGCCCAGGACGGGCACCGCGGCCGAAGCGACGTACTGATGACTACGCGTCGCCCTGAAGGGCTGCCATCGCGCGCTTCGTGACCTCGTCCACCTTGCCGAGGGCCGAGATCGTCACGACCAGGCCCTGGGCCTTGTAGTAGTCGATGATCGGCTCGGTCTGCGTGTGGTAGACCTCGAGCCGCTTGCGGACGGTGTCCTCGGAGTCGTCCTCGCGCTGGTACAGCTCGCCGCCGCACACGTCGCAGACGCCGTCCGTCTTCGGCTTGCTGTACGTCACGTGGAAGACGTGGCTGGAGTCCTTGCGGCAGATGCGCCGGCCCGCGATGCGCTTGACGACCTCGTCCTCGGGGACCTCGAGGTCCAGGACGCCGTCCAGCTTCATGCCCTCGGTCTTCAGCATCTCGTCGAGCGCCTCGGCCTGCGACACATTGCGCGGGAAGCCGTCGAGGAGGAAACCGTTCTCCGCGTCGGGCTGCTCCATGCGGTCCTTGGCCATCCCGATGGTGACCTCGTCGGGGACCAGGTTTCCGGCATCCATGTAGGACTTGGCCAGCTTGCCCAGCTCGGTCTGCTGGCTGATGTTGGCCCTGAAGAGGTCGCCCGTGGAGATGTGCGGGATCGACAGGTTCTTGGCAAGGAACGCGGCCTGCGTTCCCTTGCCGGCACCGGGCGGCCCGACGAGGACGATTCGCATCAGCGGAGGAACCCTTCGTAATTGCGCTGCTGGAGCTGGCTCTCGATCTGCTTCACGGTCTCCAGACCCACACCCACGATGATCAGGATGCTCGTCCCGCCGAACGGGAAGTTCTGGTTGGCCCCGAAGCCCACCAACGCCATCGTTGGCACAAGAGCGATCAGACCCAGATACAGCGAGCCCGGCCACGTGATCCTGTTGAGTACGTAGCTCAAGTACTCAGCGGTCGGGCGGCCAGCCCGGATGCCCGGGATGAAGCCACCATACTTCTTCATGTTGTCCGCGACTTCCTCCGGGTTGAAGGAGATCGCCACGTAGAAGAAGGCGAAGAAAACGATCAGGACGAAGTAGGTGACGATGTAAATCGGGTGGTCACCCTTGGTCAGGTTCTGCTCGATCCAGGTCTTCCAGCTGGACTGCCCACCCGCGAACTGGGCCACCAGCGCGGGAATGTAGAGCAGCGAAGAGGCGAAGATCACAGGGATGATGCCCGCCTGATTGACCTTCAGGGGGATGTACGTCGACGTACCCCCGTAGGACCGGCGGCCGATCATTCGCTTCGCGTACTGGACCGGGATGCGGCGCTGGGCCTGCTCGACGAAGACGACCAGGCCGACCATGAACAGACCGACCAGGATCACGGTGCCGAACTCGATCCAGCCGCCCGCCAGGTCACCCTGCTTCTTGATGCCCCACAGGGCGGCGGGGAAGGTGGCGGCGATCGAGATGAACATCAGGATCGACATGCCGTTGCCGATGCCGCGGTCGGTGATGAGCTCACCGAGCCACATCACACAGGCCGTTCCCGCGGTCATGGTGACGACCATGGTGATGGTCACGAAGATCGTCTGGTCGGGCACGATCTCCGAGGCGACCGAGCAGCCGCTGAACAGCGTGCCGGTGCGCGCGGTGGCGACCAGACCGGTGCCCTGCAGGATCGCGAGCGCGATGGTCAGATAACGCGTGTACTGCGTGATCTTGGCCGTGCCGGCCTGGCCCTCCTTCTTGAGGGCTTCCAGGCGCGGGATCACCACGGTCAGGAGCTGCAGAATGATGCTCGCGGTGATGTACGGCATGATCCCGAGCGCGAAGATCGTGATCTGCAGCAGTGCGCCACCGCTGAACATGTTGACCAGACCGAACAGGCCCTGGTTGGCGTTCGCCTGGTCAATGCACTTCTGGACATTCGTGTAGTCGACCCCGGGGATCGGGATGTGTGTCCCGAGCCGGTAGATCACGATGATGCCGAGCGTGAAGAGCAGCTTCTTGCGCAGGTCGGGCGTCTTGAACGCCCGGGCGAACGCGGTGAGCACGGTGCCTCCTGCGACCCCCGCGCTACTGCGTAGAGGTGACGGTGGTGAGTCCGACGGATAAGTACGTAACAGGCAAGACCGCACGCCCTGTCGCGAGGACAGACCGCGCGGAAAGTTAACAGTGCACGCCACCTTACCGGCGACCGTGCCCCCCTTGGAACGACCAACCGGGGATGCCCCTTTTGTGGGGCATCCCCGGTCGGGATCGCTCAAGTCATCGAGACGCCTGGGAAATTCAGACGAGCTCGGTGACGGTACCGCCGGCGGCGGTGATCTTCTCCTTGGCGGAGCCGGAGACGGCGTCAACCGTCACCTGCAGCGCCACGGTGACCTCACCCTGGCCGAGGACCTTGACAAGGCTGTTCTTGCGAACGGCGCCCTTGGCGACCAGATCGGCCACCGTGACCTCGCCACCCTCGGGGTAGAGGGCGACGAGCTTGTCCAGGTTGACGACCTGGAACTCGGTCTTGAACGGGTTCTTGAAGCCCTTCAGCTTCGGGAGACGCATGTGGAGGGGCATCTGCCCGCCCTCGAAGCGCTCCGGAACCTGGTAACGGGCCTTGGTGCCCTTGGTACCACGACCGGCCGTCTTACCCTTCGACGCCTCACCACGACCGACACGGGTCTTCGCGGTCTTGGCGCCGGGGGCGGGACGGAGGTTGTGGATCTTGAGCGGGTTGTTCTCCGCCATGATCAGTCGACCTCCTCGACCGTCACGAGGTGGCGGACGGTGTGCACCATGCCGCGGAACTCGGGACGATCCTCCTTGACGACCTGCGTGTTGATGCCCTTGAGACCAAGGGAGCGCAGGGTGTCGCGGTGGTTCTGCTTGCTGCCGATGTACGACTTCGTCTGCGTGATCTTGAGCTGAGCCATGATTACGCACCCGCTCCCGCACGTGCACGCAGGAGAGCCGCGGGGGCGACGTCCTCGAGCGGCAGACCACGGCGAGCCGCGATCTCCTCGGGACGCTGCAGGCCCTTGAGGGCCGCCACGGTCGCGTGCACGATGTTGATCGCGTTGGACGAGCCGAGCGACTTCGACAGGATGTCGTGAACGCCGGCGCACTCCAGGACAGCACGCACCGGGCCACCGGCGATAACGCCGGTACCGGGGGAAGCAGGCTTGAGCAGGACGACGCCCGCGGCCTTCTCGCCCGTGATCGGGTGCGGGATGGTGCCCTGGATACGGGGGACCTTGAAGAAGTGCTTCTTGGCCTCCTCAACACCCTTGGCGATGGCGGCCGGCACCTCCTTGGCCTTGCCGTAACCGACACCGACGGTGCCGTCACCATCGCCCACTACGACGAGCGCAGTGAAGCTGAAGCGACGACCACCCTTCACAACCTTGGCGACGCGGTTGATCGCGACAACGCGCTCAACGTACGCGGTCTTCTCGGCGGCAGCTGCGCCGCCGTCACGGCCCTTCCGGTCCCGCCGCTCGCCGCCACCGGCACCGCTTCCACGGCGCTGGGGTCCAGCCATTGGATTACCTCTCTCTTTCCGCTAGCTACGGAAGCGGCTCAGAACTTGAGCCCGGCTTCGCGGGCGGCGTCCGCCAGGGCGGCGATGCGCCCGGCGTACTGGTTACCACCACGGTCGAATACGACAGCCTCGACACCGGCGGCCTTGGCGCGCTCGGCGACCAGGGCGCCGACCTGCTTGGCCTGTGCCGACTTGTCGCCCTCGCCACCACGGATCGTCGTGTCCAGGGTGGACGCCGACGCGAGGGTGTGACCCTTCACGTCGTCGATGACCTGGGCGACGATGTTGCGGTTGGAGCGCGTCACGACCAGGCGCGGACGCTCGGCCGTACCGGAGATGTGCTTCCGGATACGAATGTGACGGCGCTTGATGGCAGCACGCTTGTAAGCGTCGCCCTTAGCAATCTTGACACCGTATGCCATGGCTTACTTACCCGCCTTTCCGACCTTGCGGCGGATGACTTCGCCTTCGTACTTGACGCCCTTGGCCTTGTACGGGTCAGGCTTGCGCAGCTTGCGGATGTTGGCCGCAACCTCGCCGACCTTCTGCTTGTCGATGCCCTCGACCGAGAACTTGGTCGCCGATTCGACCTTGAACGAGATGCCCTCGGGCGCCTCGACCAGGATCGGGTGGCTGTAGCCGAGCGAGAACTCCAGGTTGGAGCCCTTCGCCAGGACGCGGTAACCGACACCGCTGATCTCGAGCTTCTTCACGTAACCCGTGGTCACGCCGGTGATCATGTTCGCCACCAGCGTGCGGGACAGGCCGTGCAGGGCCTTGTTCTGACGCTCGTCGTTGGGGCGGGTGACGTTCAGGACGCCGTCCTCACCCTTGGCGATCTCGATCGGCGCCACGACGGTGTGGGTCAGGGTGCCCTTAGAGCCCTTGACCGTGACCGTCTGGCCGTCGATGGTGACGTCCACGCCGGCGGGAACCGTGATGGGGAGCTTGCCAATACGCGACATAGCTGTTTCCTCCGTTCCCTTCCGCTACCAGACGTAGGCGAGGACTTCCCCACCCACGCCCTTCTTGCCCGCCTGCTGGCCGGTGAGCAGACCGTGCGACGTGGAGATGATCGCCACGCCCAGGCCGCCGAGCACCTTCGGCAGGTTGGTGGACTTCGCGTACACGCGCAGACCCGGCTTCGAGATCCGCTTGATGCCCGCGATGGAGCGCTCACGGTTCGGACCGAACTTGAGCTCGAGAACGAGGTTCTTGCCGACCTCGGCGTCCTCGACCTTCCAGCCCGTGATGAAGCCCTCCTGCTGGAGGATCTCCGCGATGTGCGACTTGATCTTGCTGTGCGGCATCGCCACGGAGTCGTGGTACGCCGAGTTCGCGTTCCGCAGACGCGTAAGCATGTCTGCGATCGGATCAGTCATGGTCATGAATTGGCCTTCGGCCTCTCTCGCCGGGGTTTCCTGTATGCGCCATCCCTCTCCCCACTCAGAGGCGGGACGGGTGCGGTGCGGGGACCTACGGCGTAGTAAGTCGTACGAGGGCGGCAGGCGCCCAACCACACAAGCCTAAGGCATGTGCGGTGGGCCACCCACCAACCTCATTGCTTACCGAGAGCCTCTGGTAATCCCCAATGTCCTAAGGACAGAAGGGAGTTACCAGGAGCTCTTGGTCACGCCCGGCAGCTCGCCACGGTGAGCCATCTCACGAAGGCACACGCGGCACAGGCCGAACTTGCGGTACACGGAGTGCGGACGGCCGCAGCGCTGGCAGCGGGTGTACGCACGCACACCGAACTTGGGCTTACGAGCAGCCTTGGCAATCAGAGCCTTCTTCGCCATCTCGCTTACGCCTCCTTGAACGGGAAGCCGAGGTGACGAAGGAGCGCCCGGCCCTCAGCGTCGTTGGTCGCCGTGGTGACCACGGTGATGTCCATACCCCGGACACGGTCGATCTTGTCCTGGTCGATCTCGTGGAACATGACCTGCTCCGTGAGACCGAAGGTGTAGTTGCCACGGCCGTCGAACTGCTTGGGGGACAGACCGCGGAAGTCGCGGATGCGCGGCAGCGCGAGCGACAGGGTGCGGTCCAGGAACTCCCACATGCGGTCGCCACGGAGCGTGACGTGGGCACCGATCGGCTGACCCTCACGCAGCTTGAACTGCGCGATGGACTTCCGGGCCTTGGTGATGGCCGGCTTCTGACCGGTGATCGTGGTCAGGTCACGGACGGCACCGTCCATGAGCTTGGAGTCACGGGCGGCGTCGCCGACACCCATGTTCACCACGATCTTGACGAGACCGGGGATCTGCATGACGTTCTCGTACGAGAACTCCTCCTGCAGCTTGCCCGTGATCTCCTCGCGGTACTTCGTCTTCAAGCGCGGAGTGGTGGTGGTCGTCATCAGATGTCCTCACCCGTCCGCTTGGCAACGCGGATCTTGTTGCCGTCTTCGTCGAAGCGGAAACCGACACGCGTGACGACCTTGTTGCCGTCCTTCTCCACGACGAGCTGAACGTTGCTCACGTGAACAGGGGCTTCGGTGGTCACGATGCCGCCGGCCTGCGAACCGCTGGCGGTCGGACCGGCCTTCGTGTGCTTCTTGACCCGGTTGACACCCTCGACCAGGACGCGCTCCTCGCGCGGGTAAGCGGCAATGACCTTGCCCTGCTTGCCCTTGTCCTTACCGGTGATGACCTGGACCAGGTCGCCCTTCTTGATCTTCATGCTTACAGCACCTCCGGCGCGAGCGAGATGATCTTCATGAACTTCTTCTCGCGCAGCTCACGGCCGACCGGGCCGAAGATACGGGTGCCGCGAGGGTCGCCGTCGTTCTTCAGAATGACGGCGGCGTTCTCGTCGAAGCGGATGTACGAGCCGTCCGGACGGCGGCGCTCCTTGACGGTGCGAACGATGACCGCCTTGACGACGTCACCCTTCTTCACGTTGCCACCGGGGATCGCGTCCTTGACGGTGGCGACGATGACGTCACCGATGCCCGCGTAGCGGCGACCCGAGCCACCGAGAACACGAATGGTGAGAATTTCCTTCGCACCCGTGTTGTCGGCGACGCGAAGTCGCGACTCCTGCTGGATCACGTCTATCTCCTGATTTGTCTGCCGGTTCCCGGCGGGGGCTTGTCCCTTACGGGAGACCGCCCCCACCGAGCCTGGCGGAACTGATCCGAGGGGAAACCCCCTCGGACGGAACTATTGGGAATTCCCTTGCGGGAATTACCTACTTGGCCTTCTCGAGGATCTCGACGATGCGCCAGCGCTTGGTCGCCGACAGCGGACGCGTCTCCATCAGGAGGACGCGGTCGCCGACGCCGGCAGCGTTCTGCTCGTCGTGCGCCTTGAGCTTGTTCGTACGGCGGATGACCTTGCCGTACAGCGCGTGCTTGACGCGGTCCTCGACAGCGACGACGACGGTCTTGTCCATCTTGTCGCTGACGACAAGACCCTCACGGGTCTTGCGGAAGCCGCGCGCGGCCTTCGTCTCTTCAGTCACGTTGCTCTCGCTCATCAGGCGCTCTCCACCGTTTCGATGCCCAGCTCGCGCTCACGCATCAGGGTGTAGATCCGCGCGATGTCCTTACGGACGGCCTTCAGCCGACCGTGGTTCTCGAGCTGACCCGTCGCCGCCTGGAAGCGGAGGTTGAACAGCTCTTCCTTGGCCTCGCGGAGCTTGTTCAGGAGCTCCTCGTTGCCCAGCTCGCGCAGCTCAGACGCCTTGGTACCGGCCGACATCACGCTTCACCTGCCTCGCGCTTGACGATCCGGCACTTCATCGGCAGCTTGTGGGCCGCACGAGTGAGAGCCTCACGCGCAGTCTTCTCGTTCGGGTAGGACAGCTCGAACATCACCCGGCCCGGGTGCACGTTCGCGACCCACCACTCGGGGGAACCCTTACCGGAACCCATGCGGGTCTCGGCGGGCTTCTTGGTCAGCGGACGGTCCGGGTAGATGTTGATCCAGACCTTGCCGCCACGCTTGATGTGGCGGGTCATCGCGATACGGGCCGCCTCGATCTGGCGGTTGGTCACGTACGCCGGGGTCATCGCCTGGATGCCGTACTCGCCGAACGCAACCGTCGTACCACCCTTGGCCATACCGCGGCGCTTGGGGTGGTGCTGCTTGCGGTGCTTGACCCTACGGGGGATCAGCATTTCGGTCAGGCCTCCGTTCCGGTGCTCTCAGCCGGAGCGGCAGCGGCGGCGGGAGCGTCGGCCTTGGGGGCCTCGGCAGCCGGCGCGGACTGCTGCTGCGGCTTGCGGCCGCGGCCGCCACGCTCGCCACCACGGCCACCGCGGGCCGGGCGGTCGTTGCCGCCGCCACGGGCCGGGCGGTTACCCGCACGGGCAGCGGCGTTCTCGGCGCGGACCTCGGCGATGTTCTTGACGTCGCCCTTGTAGATCCAGACCTTCACGCCGATGCGGCCGAAGGTCGTCTTGGCCTCGAAGAAGCCGTAGTCGACGTTCGCGCGGAGCGTGTGCAGGGGCACACGGCCCTCGCGGTAGAACTCCGAGCGAGACATCTCGGCGCCGCCGAGACGGCCGCCACACTGGATCTTGATGCCCTTGGCGCCCGCCTTCATCGCCGACTGCATGCTCTTACGCATGGCGCGACGGAAGGAGACGCGGGAGGACAGCTGCTCCGCGACGGCCTGGGCCACGAGCTGAGCGTCGACCTCGGGGTTCTTGACCTCGAGGATGTTCAGCTGGACCTGCTTGCCCGTGAGCTTCTCGAGGTCGCCGCGGATGCGGTCGGCCTCGGCGCCACGGCGGCCGATGACGATGCCGGGACGCGCGGTGTGGATGTCCACCCGCACGCGGTCACGGGTGCGCTCGATCTCAACCTTCGAGATGCCGGCGCGCTCCATGCCGGACGTCATCATCCGACGGATGGCGACGTCTTCCTTGACGTAGTCCTTGTACAGCTTGTCGGCGTACCAACGCGACTTGAAGTCGGTCGTGACACCGAGCCGGAACCCGTGCGGGTTTACCTTCTGGCCCATTACCGGGTTCCTTCCTTGCTGCTGACGACCACGGTGATGTGGCTGGTCCGCTTACGGATCCGGTAGGCACGGCCCTGAGCACGCGGACGGAACCGCTTCAGGGTCGGGCCCTCGTCCACGTACGCCTCGCTGATGACCAGCGAAGACGCGTCGGGGTGGTCGTAGTTGTGTGCAGCGTTGGCGATGGCGCTGTCAAGCACCTTGCCAACCGGCACGCTCGCGGCCTGCGGGGCGAAACGCAGGACCGCCTGAGCCTCCGTGGCATCCATGCCACGGATGAGGTCCACCACGCGGCGGGCCTTCATGGGCGTGACGCGGATGTACCGCGCCTGGGCCCTGGCTTCCATGGTTGTCCCTTCGGTGTTAGTCATAGTCGTTCCACCCCGCTTAGCGGCGCTTCGACTTCCGGTCGTCCTTGACGTGGCCGCGGAAGGTGCGAGTCGGCGAGAACTCGCCGAGCTTGTGGCCGACCATCGACTCGGTGACGAACACCGGGATGTGGGTCTTGCCGTTGTGCACCGCGATCGTGTGGCCCAGCATGGCCGGGACGATCATCGAGCGACGGGACCAGGTCTTGATGACGTTCTTGGTGCCTGCTTCGTTCTGTACGTCCACCTTCTTGATCAGGTGGTCGTCGACGAAGGGCCCCTTCTTGAGACTGCGCGGCATCTAAACCCGCTCCTAGCGCTTCTTGTTCGTCTTGCGGCGGCGGACGATGTACTTGTTACTCGCCTTGTTGCGATCACGAGTACGCATTTCCTTCTTGCCCCAGGGCGAGACCGGGTGGCGACCACCGGAGGTCTTGCCCTCGCCACCACCGTGCGGGTGGTCGACCGGGTTCATCACGACACCACGCACGGTCGGGCGGACGCCCTTCCAGCGCATACGGCCGGCCTTGCCCCAGTTGATGTTCGACTGCTCGGCGTTGCCGACCTCGCCGACGGTGGCGCGGCAGCGCACGTCGACCAGGCGGATCTCACCGGACGGCATACGAAGGTGGGCCATCGAGCCCTCCTTCGCCAGCAGCTGCACGGAGGCACCCGCGGAACGGGCGAACTTGGCGCCACCACCCGGACGGAGCTCGATCGCGTGGATCGTGGTACCGACCGGGATGTTGCGGAGCGCGAGGTTGTTGCCGGGCTTGATGTCGGCGCCAGGGCCGTTCTCAATCCGGTCACCCTGCGACAGGCCGCGCGGAGCGATGATGTAGCGCTTCTCGCCGTCTGCGTAGTGCAGCAGCGCGATGCGCGCGGTGCGGTTGGGGTCGTACTCGATGTGCGCGACCTTCGCCGGCACGCCGTCCTTGTCGTGACGACGGAAGTCGATCACTCGGTAGGCGCGCTTGTGTCCGCCACCCTGGTGGCGAACGGTCACACGACCGGCGTTGTTACGGCCGCCCTTGCTGTGCAGCGGGCGGACCAGCGACTTCTCCGGCGTGGACCGCGTGACCTCGACGAAGTCGGCGACGGAGGAGCCACGGCGGCCCGGCGTCGTCGGCTTGTACTTGCGGATTCCCATTTCTCAGTCCTCGTCCGATATTCGGACCAGGGCGCTCCGTTAGGAGGCCTGGCCGAAGATGTCGATACGGTCGCCCTCAGCGAGGGTCACGATGGCGCGCTTGGTGTCAGCGCGCTTGCCGAAACCGGTCTTGGTCCGCTTGCGCTTACCCTGCCGGTTGATCGTGTTGACCCCGGTGACCTTGACCGAGAAGACCGCCTCGACGGCCTGCTTGATCTGGGTCTTGTTGGCGCCCGGCGCCACGACGAAGGTGTACTTGCCCTCGTCGAGCAGCGCGTAGCTCTTCTCCGAGACGACCGGCTTGACGAGAACGTCACGGGGGTCCGTGAAGGACTTGCTCAGCGGAGTCTCAACGGTGTTCTTGCCCTCGGTGGCGTGGCGCTTCGCCTTGGCGAGGCGCGCGGCCTTGGCGGCCTTGGCCGCCTTGGGGGCGATGCTCGGGTGACGCGTAGCCATCAGGCTTCGCTCCCTTCGGTCTCATCGGCCTTGGGGCCAGACACGAAGGACTCGAAGGCGGCCTTGGTGAAGACCACGTCGTCCGAGACGAGAACGTCGTACGTGTTCAGCTGGCCCGGCTCCAGGATGTGCACCTGGGGCAGGTTGCGAGCGGAGAGCAGCGAAGTCTCGTCCGCGCGGTCGATGACCAGGAGCACGTTCTTGCGCTCGCTGACCTTGCCGAGCAGCGTCTTCGCAGCCTTGGTGGAGATGTCGCCCTCGACCACGCTGGTGACAACGTGGATGCGAGCGTTGCGGGCCCGGTCGGTGAGGGCGTGGCGCAGGGCTGCGGCCTTCATCTTCTTCGGGGTCCGCTGCGAGTAGTCACGCGGCTGCGGGCCGTGGACGACGCCACCGCCGGCGAACTGCGGCGCACGGGTCGAACCCTGGCGCGCGCGGCCGGTGCCCTTCTGGCGGTACGGCTTCTTGCCACCGCCGCGGACTTCGCCGCGACGCTTGGTCTTGTGCGTGCCCTGACGGGCAGCGGCCAGCTGTGCGACAACGACCTGGTGGATCAGCGGGATGCTGACCTTCTCGACGTCGAAGATCTCCGCGGGGAGCTCGACGGTCCCGGCCTTGTCGCCTGCCGGCGAAAGGATGTCAATGGTGCTCATCGGTTCCTCAAGCCCCCTTGGCCGCGGTACGGACCAGGACGAGGCCGCCGTTCGGACCGGGCACCGCTCCCTTGATGAGGAGCAGACCCTTCTCCGCGTCAACGGCGTGAACGGTCAGGTTCTGGGTGGTGACCCGCTCGTTGCCCATGCGGCCCGCCATGCGGAGGCCCTTGAACACACGACCCGGGGTGGCGCAGCCACCGATGGAGCCGGGCGAGCGGTGCTTGCGCTGGGTGCCGTGGCTGGAGCCGAGGCCACCGAAGTTGTGGCGCTTCATGACACCGGCGAAGCCCTTGCCCTTGCTCTTGCCGGTCACGTCGACCTTGACGCCGGACTCGAAGGTCTCAGCGGTCAGCTCCTGGCCGAGGGTGTACTCGCTGGCGTCAGCGGTACGGATCTCGACGAGGTGGCGGCGGGGGGTGACGTCGGCCTTGGCGAAGTGGCCCTTGAGGGGCTTGTTCACCTTGCGCGGGTCGATCTCGCCGAAGGCGATCTGGACCGACTCGTAGCCGTCGATGTCATTCTTACGGACCTGGGTAACGACGCAGGGCCCGGCCTTGACCACGGTCACCGGGACGACACGGTTGTTCTCGTCCCAGACCTGGGTCATGCCGAGCTTCTCGCCCAGGATGCCCTTGATCTGCTTGGTCATCTCTTCCGTGCCTCTCAGAGCTTGATCTCGATGTCAACGCCGGCCGGAAGGTCCAGGCGCATCAGCGAGTCAACGGTCTTGGGCGTGGGGTCGAGGATGTCGATCAGGCGCTTGTGCGTGCGCATCTCGAAGTGCTCGCGAGAGTCCTTGTACTTGTGCGGCGACTTGATGACGCAGTACACGTTCTTCTCAGTGGGCAGCGGCACCGGGCCCGCGACCGACGCACCAGTACGCGTCACCGTCTCGACGATCTTCTTCGCCGAGGAGTCGATGACCTCGTGGTCGTAGGCCTTGAGCCGGATGCGGATCTTCTGTCCCGCCATGGCTACTTAGTAGTCCTTTGTCTCGAACGCTCTGGCTCCCGGAGGGCCCTGTTTTCTACTTCCATCCGACCCACGCGGTCGGGCGTGTCGCAGTCCCGCTCACACAGATCTCCCGAAGGATTTCCCTGCTAGGGGCTGCGGCCCTGAATGACCGCGGGTCCGGGGGAAGAAACCCACCGGGTGCCTGGTCGAACCGCCTTGCCACACTTCCCGGAAGATTCCCGTACGTCCGCTCCAGCGCTGCCTTTCGGCAGATGGGGCGACGAGTACCGTGGGACTCGCTTCCAGTCCTCCCGGCGGGAGGCGCGCAGCATCGGCACTCAACCGAGCAACCTGAACAGTGTGCCACAGGTGGGACGGCGAAGGCCAATCGGGCGGATTGTCAAGCGGCGCGGCCGTCCCCGGGACACCCGGACACGACAAGAGGCCCCACCCGCCGTAATGGCGGACGGGGCCTCTCGCTGCGCTCAGTTCAGAGCAGCCGGGTCTCCCCGACCAACAAGCAAGGGAACCTTACTTGCTGATCTTGACGACCTGGCCGGCGCCGACGGTCCGGCCACCCTCACGGATGGCGAACTTCAGGCCCTCCTCCATGGCGACGGGCTGGATGAGCTCCACCTTCATCTCGGTGTTGTCACCCGGCATGACCATCTCGGTGCCCTCGGGGAGGGTCACGACGCCGGTCACGTCCGTCGTACGGAAGTAGAACTGCGGGCGGTAGTTGTTGAAGAACGGGGTGTGACGGCCACCCTCGTCCTTCGACAGGATGTAGGCCTGGGCCTCGAACTCGGTGTGCGGCGTGACCGAACCGGGCTTGATGATGACCTGGCCGCGCTCGACGTCCTCGCGCTTGATGCCACGGAGGAGCAGACCGACGTTCTCACCGGCCTGGCCCTCGTCGAGCAGCTTGCGGAACATCTCGATGCCGGTGACCGTGGTGGTGGTCTTCTCCTGCTTGATGCCCACGATGTCAACGGTCTCGTTGACCTTGAGGACACCACGCTCGATACGACCGGTGACGACCGTGCCACGACCGGTGATCGTGAAGACGTCCTCGATCGGCATCAGGAACGGCTTGTCGACGTCACGCTCGGGCTGCGGGATGGACTCGTCGACGGCCTTCATCAGGTCGAGAACGGTCTTGCCCCACTCGGCGTCGCCCTCGAGCGCCTTGAGCGCCGAGACCTTGACGACCGGCAGGTCGTCGCCCGGGAACTCGTACTCGGAGAGGAGCTCACGGACCTCGAGCTCGACGAGCTCCAGGATCTCCTCGTCGTCCACCATGTCGGCCTTGTTCAGGGCGACAACGATGTACGGAACGCCGACCTGGCGGGCCAGGAGCACGTGCTCCTTGGTCTGCGGCATCGGGCCGTCGGTGGCGGCGACCACGAGGATCGCGCCGTCCATCTGCGCGGCACCGGTGATCATGTTCTTGATGTAGTCCGCGTGACCGGGGCAGTCCACGTGGGCGTAGTGGCGCGCCTCGGTCTGGTACTCGACGTGCGCGATCGAGATCGTGATACCGCGCTGGCGCTCCTCGGGAGCCTTGTCGATCTGGTCGAAGGCCGAGGCCTCGTTCAGGTCGGGGTACGCGTCGTGCAGCACCTTGGTAATGGCGGCCGTGAGGGTCGTCTTACCGTGGTCGATGTGACCGATGGTGCCGATGTTGACGTGCGGCTTAGTCCGCTCGAACTTCGCCTTCGCCACTGGGTCCTCCTGTGGAGTGGTTCTGTACGCCTTGCTTCATCGGCGCCAGGTGATCTTTGCTGGGAAGCCAGCCGCCGGGGTTCTCGCCCTGCGGGGTCGAACCCCGGCGGATGGTGTCAAGCCTAAAGCGTGAACTCGGGTGAGTTACTCGCCCTTGGCCTTCGCGATGATCTCCTCGGCGACGTTCCGCGGAACCTCGGCGTAGGAGTCGAACTGCATTGAGTAGCTTGCGCGACCCGACGTCTTGCTGCGGAGGTCTCCGACGTAGCCGAACATCTCCGAGAGGGGCACGAGGCCCTTCACGACGCGAGCGCCGCTGCGCTCCTCCATGGCCTGGATCTGGCCACGGCGGGAGTTGATGTCGCCGATGACATCGCCCATGTAGTCCTCGGGCGTGGTGACCTCGACGGCCATCATCGGCTCGAGCAGCACGGGCTTGGCCTGCCGCGCGGCCTCCTTGAAGGCCTGCGAACCGGCGATCTTGAAGGCGAGCTCGGAGGAGTCGACCTCGTGGTAGGCGCCGTCGATGAGCGTGACGCGGACGCCCGTCATCTCGTAGCCCGCCAGGATGCCGAACTGCATGGCCTCCTGCGCACCCGCGTCCACCGACGGGATGTACTCCCGGGGGATGCGGCCACCGGTGACCTTGTTCACGAACTCGTACGACGCGTCGCCGTCGACGATGGGCTCGATCGCGATCTGCACCTTGGCGAACTGACCGGTACCACCGGTCTGCTTCTTGTGGGTGTAGTCCACGCGCTCGACGGCCCGACGGATCGTCTCGCGGTACGCGACCTGCGGCTTGCCGACGTTCGCCTCGACGCGGAATTCGCGCTTCATGCGGTCGACGAGCACCTCGAGGTGAAGCTCGCCCATACCACCGATGATGGTCTGGCCGGTCTCCTCGTCCGAGTGGACCTGGAAGGAGGGGTCCTCCTCCGAGAGACGCTGGATGGCTACACCCAGCTTCTCCTGGTCACCCTTGGACTTGGGCTCGATGGCGACCTGGATGACCGGCGCCGGGAAGTCCATGGACTCCAGGATGACCGGCTTCTTGTCGTCACACAGCGTCTCACCGGTGGTGGTCTGCTTCAGGCCCATGACGGCGACGATGTCACCGGCGCCCACCGACTCGATCTCCTCACGCTTGTTCGCGTGCATGCGGTAGATCTTGCCGATGCGCTCCTTCTTGCCCTTGACGGAGTTCAGCACCGCGGTGCCGGAGTCAAGGCGACCGGAGTAGATCCGGACGAAGGTGAGCTTGCCGAGGTGCGGGTCGCTCGCGATCTTGAACGCGAGGGCCGCGAGCGGCTCCTCGTCGGACGGCTTGCGCTTGACGATCTCCTCCGGGTCCTTCACGCCGTGGCCCTCGATGGCCTCGACGTCCAGGGGGGAGGGGAGGTAGCGCACGACGGCGTCGAGCAGGGGCTGGACGCCCTTGTTCTTGAACGCGGTGCCGCAGAACACCGGCGTGACCGTGGTCTCGCCGTTGCCCTTGCCGGAGGCGATGGTGATGCGACGGATCGCCGCGTACAGCTCGTCCTCGGAGGGCTCCTTGCCCTCGAGGTAGAGCTCCATCATCTGCTCGTCGTTCTCGGCGACGGCCTCGAGCAGCTTGCCGCGCCACTCGTCGGCGGCCTCGGTGTGCGTGGCCGGGATGTCGACGATGTCGTAGGCCTCGCCCATCTTGGTCTCGGCGGACCAGACGAAGGCCTTCATGGTGACGAGGTCGACGACACCCTTGAAGTCAGCCTCCGCGCCGATGGGCAGCTGCATGACGATCGGGGTCGCACCGAGGCGGTCGACGATCATGTCGACGCAGCGGTGGAACTCGGCACCCGTACGGTCGAGCTTGTTGACGAAGCAGATACGCGGGACGCCGTAGCGGTCCGCCTGACGCCACACGGTCTCGGACTGGGGCTCAACGCCGGCGACGCCGTCGAACACCGTGACAGCACCGTCGAGCACGCGGAGCGAACGCTCCACCTCGACCGTGAAGTCGACGTGCCCGGGGGTGTCAATGATGTTGATCGTGTGGTCGACATCGTTCAGCGGCCAGTGACAGGTGGTGGCAGCAGAGGTGATCGTGATGCCACGCTCCTGCTCCTGCTCCATCCAGTCCATCGTGGCAGCGCCGTCGTGGACCTCACCGATCTTGTACGAGACACCGGTGTAGAACAGGATCCGCTCGGTGGTCGTCGTCTTGCCCGCGTCGATGTGAGCCATGATGCCGATGTTGCGCACCTTGGCCAGGTCAAGTGAAGTGGTAGCCATATCGGCTCAGTCTTCTCTCGGTCTCGATGGGGGTAGCGACTACCAGCGGTAGTGCGCGAAGGCCTTGTTGGACTCGGCCATCTTGTGGGTGTCCTCGCGCTTCTTCACAGCGGCACCGAGGCCGTTGGAGGCGTCAAGGAGTTCGTTGAGCAGACGCTCGGTCATGGTCTTCTCGCGACGGGCGCGGGAGTAACCGACCAGCCAGCGCAGGGCCAGCGTGTTGGCGCGACCGGGCTTGACCTCGATCGGCACCTGGTAGGTGGCGCCACCGACGCGGCGGGACTTGACCTCGAGGGTCGGCTTGATGTTCTCGAGCGCGCGCTTGAGGGTGATGACCGGGTCGTTGCCGGTCTTCTCCTTCAGGCCCTCCATGGCGCCGTAGACGATGCGCTCGGCGGTGGAGCGCTTGCCGTTGAGCAGCACCTTGTTGATGAGGGAGGTCACCAGAGGGGAACCGTAGACCGGGTCGATGATGACCGGGCGCTTCGGGGCGGGGCCCTTACGAGGCATTTCTACTTCTCCTTCTTGGCGCCGTAGCGGCTGCGGGCCTGCTTGCGGTTCTTGACACCCTGGGTGTCGAGGGAACCCCGGATGATCTTGTAACGAACACCGGGCAGGTCCTTCACACGGCCGCCGCGCACGAGCACGATGGAGTGCTCCTGCAGGTTGTGTCCCTCACCCGGAATGTAAGCAGTGACCTCGATCCCGCTGGTCAGACGCACACGCGCGACCTTACGCAGGGCCGAGTTCGGCTTCTTCGGGGTGGTCGTGAACACACGCGTGCAGACGCCACGGCGCTGAGGGGAACCCTCGAGTGCGGGCGTCTTGTTCTTCTCGACCTTGTCCTGCCGGCCCTTGCGGACCAGCTGCTGGATCGTAGGCACTACTTCTCCGGTTTCTGTGTGCCGAATAGTAAAGCTAACCTGGAACGTTGCCGACCCACGCGGTCGGGTGTGTCGAATGCTGCAGACTCCCGCCGAGGGCAAGGAGGGCGCAGATTGCGGTGGCCGGATCGGGCTCGCCGTGCGGTTGAGGACACGCACACGAGCCCAGGCACACCCCAGGCACAAGGTCTGAGCGTACCTACCTCATTGGCTGCGGTCAAAACAAATACCCCGGACCCCGGACACGCCGGGCGTGCCAGGGCCTATGCCGAAGCCGCGATCATGATCAGCATCAGGAACAGCGCCCAGCCCGCGATCGACAGCCAGCCCAGGACGAGCCCGGCCACCGCCATGCCGTCCCCGCCCTCGTGCGTCCGGCGGATCTCCGTGCGGGCCATGTGCCCCAGGACGACCGCGGGCACGCCCGTCAGGCCCAGGGTGAAGAAGGTGCCGATCCCACAGGCGAGCGCCGCGCCCGCCTTGCCGTTCGTGGGCGGCGCCACCGGCATGAACGTCGCCGGGACATGCTGCGGCGCGGGCTGCTGGAAGCCGATCGGGCCCTGCGGCAGATCCGCGACAAGCAGGCCCAACTCCCCCACCGTGCGGGCCTGGAGGGCACGGTCCACCCGCCGTTCGTACTCGTCCTGCGGCAGGCGTCCCTCGGCGAAGCCCGCCCGCAGCACGTCGACCGTCCGCTCGCGGTCGGAGTGCCCCGCGAGCATCGAAGGCTGGCCGGCTTGAGCCGGCATGTGGGCGGGCAGCCCCGGCTGCTTGGGCGGCCACGGCCCCGGCTGCCACGACGGATTCGTCACGCGCGCCTCCCCCGGAAGTTGTATGACTCCATGATGCGCCAACGCGCCGCAGGGCGGCCACCCGACCTCGCCGGGTGACCGCCCTGTGGATGATGCTGTGCGCTCCTACTGGTTGTAGGGACCGTAGTCGTAGTCCTCCAGCGGCACGGCCTGACCCGAACCCGTCCCGAAGGGCGAGTAGTCGATGTCGTCGTAGCCGACGGCCGAGTACATCGCGGCCTTGGCCTCCTCGGTCGGCTCGACCCGGATGTTGCGGTAGCGGGACAGACCCGTACCGGCCGGGATGAGCTTACCGATGATGACGTTCTCCTTGAGGCCGATCAGGGAGTCGGACTTGGCGTTGATCGCCGCGTCCGTCAGGACCCTGGTCGTCTCCTGGAAGGAAGCCGCGGACAGCCACGACTCCGTCGCCAGCGAGGCCTTGGTGATACCCATCAGCTGCGGACGGCCGGAGGCGGGGTGACCGCCCTCGGTGACCACACGACGGTTCTCGGTCTCGAACTTCGAGCGCTCGACGAGCTCGCCCGGCAGCAGCTCCGCGTCGCCGGACTCGATGATCGTCACGCGGCGGAGCATCTGCCGGATGATGATCTCGATGTGCTTGTCGTGGATCGACACACCCTGCGAGTTGTAGACCTTCTGGACTTCGCCGACCAGGTGGACCTGGACCGCGCGCTGACCGAGGATCCGCAGCACGTCGTGCGGGTTGGTGGCACCGACGGTGAGCTTCTGGCCCACCTCGACCGCGTCGCCCTCGCCCACGAGCAGACGGGCACGCTTCGAGATCGGGAACGCCGTCTCGTCGCTGCCGTCGTCCGGGGTGACCACGAGCTTCTTGGTCTTCTCGGTCTCCTCGATACGGACGCGACCCTTCGCCTCCGAGATCGGGGCGACACCCTTGGGCGTACGAGCCTCGAAGAGCTCGACGACTCGGGGCAGACCCTGGGTGATGTCGTCACCGGCCACACCACCGGTGTGGAAGGTACGCATCGTCAGCTGCGTGCCGGGCTCACCGATGGACTGGGCGGCGATGATGCCGACCGCCTCACCGATGTCGACCAGCTTGCCGGTGGCCAGCGAGCGGCCGTAGCAGAAGGCGCAGGTGCCGACGGCCGACTCACAGGTCAGGACCGAGCGGGTCTTGACCTCCTCGACGCCGTTGGCGACCAGGGCGTCGATGAGCACGTCACCGAGGTCGACGTTGGCCGGCGCGATGACCTTGCCGTCGATGACGACGTCCTCGGCCAGCATGCGGGCGTACACGGACGTCTCGACGTTCTCCGTCTTGCGGAGCACGCCGTCCTCGCCGCGGACCGCGATCTTCAGCTTCAGACCGCGCTCGGTGCCACAGTCCTCCTCGCGAATGATGACGTCCTGGGAGACGTCGACCAGACGACGGGTGAGGTAACCGGAGTCGGCGGTACGGAGAGCCGTGTCCGCAAGACCCTTACGAGCACCGTGAGTCGAGATGAAGTACTCGAGCACCGACAGGCCTTCGCGGAACGAAGCCTTGATCGGGCGCGGGATCGTCTCGTTCTTGGCGTTCGACACCAGACCACGCATACCGGCGATCTGACGCATCTGCATCATGTTTCCTCGGGCACCCGAGTCAACCATCATGAAGATGGGGTTGGTCTTGGGGAAGTTCGCGTTCATCGCCTCGGCAACCTCGTTGGTCGCCTTGGTCCAGATCGCGATGAGCTCCTGCGTGCGCTCTTCCTTGGTGATCAGACCGCGCTCGTACTGCTTCTGGACCTTCTCGTCCTGCGCCTCGTAGCCCGCGACGATCGCCTTCTTGGCCTCGGGGACCACGACGTCGGAGATGGCCACGGTGACACCGGAACGGGTCGCCCAGAAGAAGCCGGCCGCCTTCAGGTTGTCGAGCGTCGCCGCCACGATGACCTTGGGGTAGCGCTCGGCCAGGTCGTTGACGATCTCGGAGAGCTGCTTCTTGCCCACCGAGTAGTCGACGAACGGGTAGTCCTCGGGCAGCAGCTCGTTGAAGAGCGCGCGGCCCAGGGTCGTACGCAGCCGGAAGCTGTCGCCCTGCTGGTACGCGCCGCCACCGACGGAGTCGTCGCCGTCCTCGTCGACCGGCGGAGTCCAGCCGCGCGGCGGGAAGGTGCCCACCGGGAAGCGGATGTCGACCTTCGCCTGGAGCGAGAGCTCCTTGGCGTCGAACGCCATGATCGCCTCGGCCGTGGAACCGAAGGACCGGCCCTCGCCGATGACCTCGCGCTCCTCCTCGTCCGTGGTGAGGAAGAAGAGGCCGAGCACCATGTCCTGGGTGGGCATGGTGACGGGGCGGCCGTCGGCCGGCTTGAGGATGTTGTTCGAGGACAGCATCAGGATGCGGGCCTCGGCCTGCGCCTCCGCGGAGAGCGGCAGGTGCACGGCCATCTGGTCACCGTCGAAGTCCGCGTTGAACGCGGTGCAGACGAGCGGGTGGATCTGGATGGCCTTGCCCTCGACCAGCTGCGGCTCGAAGGCCTGGATGCCGAGGCGGTGCAGCGTGGGCGCACGGTTCAGGAGAACCGGGTGCTCGGCGATGACCTCTTCGAGCACGTCGTACACGACCGTGCGGCCGCGCTCGACCATGCGCTTGGCGCTCTTGATGTTCTGCGCGTGGTTCAGGTCGACCAGGCGCTTCATCACGAACGGCTTGAAGAGCTCAAGCGCCATGGCCTTGGGCAGACCGCACTGGTGCAGCTTCAGCTGCGGACCGACGACGATCACGGAACGCGCGGAGTAGTCCACACGCTTGCCGAGAAGGTTCTGACGGAAGCGACCCTGCTTGCCCTTGAGCATGTCGCTCAGGGACTTCAGCGGGCGGTTGCCGGGACCGGTGACCGGGCGACCACGACGGCCGTTGTCGAACAGCGCGTCGACGGCCTCCTGGAGCATGCGCTTCTCGTTGTTCACGATGATCTCGGGCGCGCCGAGGTCGAGAAGCCGCTTCAGGCGGTTGTTGCGGTTGATCACGCGGCGGTACAGGTCGTTCAGGTCGGAGGTCGCGAAGCGGCCACCGTCCAGCTGCACCATCGGACGCAGGTCCGGCGGGATGACCGGCACGCAGTCCAGAACCATGCCCTTGGGGCTGTTGCTGGTCTGCAGGAACGCGGAGACGACCTTGAGGCGCTTGAGCGCACGGGTCTTCTTCTGGCCCTTGCCGGTGCGGATGATCTCGCGGAGGCGCTCGGCCTCCTCGTCGAGGTCGAAGGACTCCAGGCGCTTCTGCAGCGCCGCGGCACCCATCGAGCCGTCGAAGTACGTGCCGAAGCGGTCACGCAGCTCGCGGTAGAGCAGCTCGTCGCCCTCGAGGTCCTGGACCTTGAGGTTCTTGAAGCGGTTCCACACCTCGTCGAGACGGTCGATCTCGCGCTGCGCACGGTCGCGCAGCTGCTTCATCTCGCGCTCGGCACCTTCGCGCACCTTGCGGCGTACGTCGGCCTTGGCGCCCTCGGCCTCGAGCTCGGCCAGGTCGGTCTCGAGCTTCTTGGCACGGGCCTCGAGGTCGGCGTCGCGGCGGTTCTCGATCTGCTGGCGCTCCACGGAGACATGCGCCTCCAGGGAGGGCAGGTCGCGGGTGCGGCGCTCCTCGTCCACGAACGTGATCATGTACGCGGCGAAGTAGATGACCTTCTCGAGGTCCTTCGGCGCGAGGTCGAGGAGGTAGCCGAGGCGCGACGGGACGCCCTTGAAGTACCAGATGTGCGTGACGGGCGCGGCCAGCTCGATGTGGCCCATCCGCTCACGACGCACCTTGGCGCGAGTGACCTCGACGCCGCAGCGCTCACAGATGATGCCCTTGAAGCGGACACGCTTGTACTTGCCGCAGTAGCACTCCCAGTCCCGGGTCGGACCGAAGATCTTCTCGCAGAAGAGTCCGTCCTTTTCGGGCTTGAGCGTGCGGTAGTTGATGGTCTCGGGCTTCTTGACCTCGCCGTGGCTCCACTGACGGATGTCGTCAGCGGTGGCCAGACCGATCCGGAGCTCATCGAAGAAGTTGACGTCGAGCACTATGCGTCAATCCCTCTCAGGGTTGTAAGTCTTAGGGGTCTGAAACGGGGGTCCTGGGGCCGGCGGGCTCATCTCTGAGCCCGCCGGACTCCCGTCAGACCTCTTCGACGCTGCTCGGCTCGCGCCGGGACAGGTCGATACCGAGCTCCTCCGCCGCGCGGAAGACGTCCTCATCCGTGTCGCGCATCTCGATGGACATGCCGTCCGAGGACAGCACCTCCACGTTGAGGCAGAGCGACTGCATTTCCTTGATGAGCACCTTGAAGGACTCGGGAATGCCGGGCTCGGGGATGTTCTCGCCCTTGACGATGGCCTCGTAGACCTTCACGCGGCCGGTCACGTCGTCGGACTTGATCGTCAGCAGCTCCTGGAGGGCGTAGGCGGCGCCATATGCCTCAAGCGCCCACACCTCCATCTCTCCGAAGCGCTGGCCACCGAACTGAGCCTTACCACCCAGCGGCTGCTGGGTGATCATCGAGTACGGACCGGTCGAGCGCGCGTGCAGCTTGTCGTCGACCAGGTGGTGCAGCTTGAGGATGTACATGTACCCGATCGAGATCGGGTCCGGGAACGGCTCGCCGGAACGGCCGTCGAACAGGTTGGCCTTGCCGGAGGCCTGGACCAGCCGGTCGCCGTCGCGGTTCGGGATCGTGGCCTCGAAGAGGCCGGAGATCTCGTCCTCGCGGGCACCGTCGAAGACCGGGGTCGCGACGTTGGTGCCGGGGGCGACCTGGTCGGCGCCGATGGCCTGCAGGCGCTGCGCCCAGTCGTCCCCGAGCCCGGAGACGTCCCAGCCGCGGCTGGCGAGCCAGCCGAGGTGGATCTCCAGGACCTGTCCCGGGTTCATTCGGGACGGGACACCCAGCGGGTTGAGGATGATGTCGACCGGCGTGCCGTCCTCGAGGAAGGGCATGTCCTCGATCGGAAGGATCTTGGAGATGACGCCCTTGTTGCCGTGACGACCGGCGAGCTTGTCACCGTCCGTGATCTTGCGCTTCTGCGCCACGTAGACACGAACCAGCTGGTTCACGCCCGGCGGCAGCTCGTCGCCCTCTTCACGGTCGAAGACGCGTACGCCGATGACCTTGCCGATCTCGCCGTGCGGGACCTTCAGGGAGGTGTCGCGCACCTCGCGCGCCTTCTCACCGAAGATCGCGCGGAGCAGGCGCTCCTCCGGCGTCAGCTCGGTCTCGCCCTTGGGCGTGACCTTGCCGACGAGGATGTCGCCGGCGACGACCTCGGCACCGATACGGATGATGCCGCGCTCGTCGAGGTCGGCGAGGACCTCCTCGGAGACGTTCGGGATGTCCCGGGTGATCTCCTCCGGGCCGAGCTTGGTGTCACGGGCGTCGACCTCGTGCTCCTCGATGTGGATCGAGGAGAGGACGTCGTCCTGCACGAGGCGCTGCGACAGGATGATCGCGTCCTCGTAGTTGTGACCCTCCCACGGCATGAACGCCACGAGCAGGTTCTTGCCGAGGGCCATCTCGCCCTCTTCGGTGGCCGGACCGTCGGCGAGGACCTGGCCCTCGATGACGCGGGCACCTTCCTCGACGACGACCTTCTGGTTCACCGAGGTGCCCTGGTTGGAGCGGGAGAACTTGGCGACTCGGTACGTGGTGTACGTGCCGTCGTCGTTGGTGACGGTGACGTAGTCCGCGGAGACCTCCTGGACCACACCCGCCTTCTCGGCCTTGATCACGTCACCGGCGTCGACCGCGCAGCGGTACTCCATGCCGGTGCCGACGAGGGGGGCCTCGGCGGTGATCAGCGGCACGGCCTGACGCATCATGTTCGCGCCCATGAGGGCACGGTTGGCGTCGTCGTGCTCGAGGAAGGGGATCATGGCCGTCGCGACCGACACCATCTGGCGCGGCGAGACGTCCATGTAGTCCACGTCGGAGCCCGGGACGTAGTCGACCTCGCCGCCACGGCGGCGGACCAGGACACGCGCCTCGGCGAAGCGCATGTCGTCGGTCAGCGCGGCGTTGGCCTGCGCGATGACGAAGCGGTCCTCCTCGTCGGCGGTCAGGTAGTCCACCTCGTCGGTGACCTGGTCGTCGGCGACCCTGCGGTACGGGGTCTCGACGAAGCCGAACGCGTTCACACGGCCGTAGGACGCGAGCGAGCCGATCAGGCCGATGTTCGGGCCTTCGGGCGTCTCGATCGGGCACATGCGGCCGTAGTGGGACGGGTGCACGTCTCGGACCTCGAAGCCGGCCCGCTCACGGGAGAGACCACCCGGGCCGAGCGCCGACAGACGGCGCTTGTGGGTGAGACCCGACAGCGGGTTGTTCTGGTCCATGAACTGCGACAGCTGGCTGGTGCCGAAGAACTCCTTGATGGAGGCGACGACCGGCCGGATGTTGATCAGCGTCTGCGGCGTGATCGCCTCGACGTCCTGCGTCGTCATGCGCTCACGCACGACGCGCTCCATACGAGCCAGACCCGTGCGGACCTGGTTCTGAATGAGCTCGCCGACGTTGCGCAGGCGGCGGTTGCCGAAGTGGTCGATGTCGTCGGTCTCGACGACGATGCCCACACCGCTGTCACCGACGGTCTCGGTCTCACCGGCGTGCAGCTTCACCAGGTACTTGATCGAGGCGATGATGTCCTCGACCGTCAGGACGCCCGCGTCGAGCGGAGCGTCCGCACCCAGCTTCTTGTTGACCTTGTAGCGGCCGACCTTCGCGAGGTCGTAGCGCTTGGGGTTGAAGTAGAGGTTCTCGAGCAGCGTCTGAGCGGCCTCACGGGTCGGCGGCTCGCCCGGACGGAGCTTGCGGTAGATGTCGAGCAGCGCGTCGTCCTGGCCCTGGGTGTGGTCCTTCTCCAGGGTGGCGCGCATGGACTCGTACTCGCCGAACTCCTCGAGGATCTGCTCGGTGGTCCAACCGAGAGCCTTCAGGAGGACGGTGACCGACTGCTTGCGCTTGCGGTCGATGCGGACACCGACCATGTCGCGCTTGTCGATCTCCATCTCGAGCCAGGCACCCCGGGACGGGATGATCTTGGCGGAGAAGATGTCCTTGTCGGACGTCTTGTCGATGGAGGAGTCGAAGTAGACACCGGGCGAACGGACGAGCTGCGACACAACGACACGCTCGGTGCCGTTGATGACGAAGGTGCCCTTGTTCGTCATGAGCGGGAAGTCGCCCATGAAGACCGTCTGAGACTTGATCTCACCGGTCTCGTTGTTGGTGAACTCGGCGGTGACGAAGAGCGGGGCGGCGAACGTGAAGTCGCGCTCCTTGCACTCGTCGATCGAGTTCTTCGGAGGCTCGAAACGGTGGTCGCGGAAGGTCAGCGACATCGACCCGGAGAAGTCCTCGATCGGAGAGATCTCCTCGAAGATCTCCTCCAGACCGGACTTCGTGGGGACGTCCTGTCCGCTTTCCAGAGCCGCCTCGACACGAGCCTTCCACGCGTCATTGCCGAGCAGCCAGTCAAAGCTCTCGGTCTGCAGCGCAAGAAGGTTCGGAACCTCGAGGGGCTCCTTGATCTTTGCAAAGGAGATGCGCAGCGGGGCGGTGCTGGCGCCGTTGTTCGTATTCGCGGTCGAGGCAGTGCGCGAGGCGGCCAAGAGGGGGTCCTTCCGAGGGCTCGGACTCACTACGCGCGTACCGGTCCCAAGCTGGACACAGAGAGAGGCATTTCCTGATTTGGCCGAAGAAGGCCAGGTCAGGGCAGTTCCTATCCACGGTGCTCAAGCGAGGGCATGCCCCTGGTGACGGGCAGGAGGCAGCTAACAGGCAGCGCAAAGGGTCAGTGTAGCCACCTGGCCCACTGATGTCCAGTCTCGGTTTCTGGAGACCCTGTTTGTTCTCAACACCTGCGGCAAGCCACGTCCTCAACGCACATCGATACTGCCCTCTTCGTCGCCGATCCATGCCTCGGATGCGGATCGTTGTGACGACGCGTCCTGAGAATTGCGCGCTGCGTGCGGTTCGTCAAGGCCCCCATGCCCCGACAAGGCCTGGCGTCGTCGCCGTCACGGCCCGTCGCCAGGCACAACGAAGATCACCATACTCGCCGCGACCGACAGTGCAAGGCAGCCGCCGCACGCGTGCCCGGGAACGCCGAAAGGCGACCACCCACATGGGTGATCGCCGTTCGGTGTGTGTGCGTTACAGCCCTGGGGCCGCGACCACACGGAAGAGTCAGCAGACTCCGTGCCACGCGCCCGTGGGCGCGCGGCGAGGTGTTACTTGACCTCGACGGAGGCGCCGGCGCCCTTGAGGGCCTCGGCGGCCTTCTCCGCGGCGTCCTTGGCGACCTTCTCGAGGACCGGCTTCGGGGTGCCGTCGACGAGGTCCTTGGCCTCCTTCAGACCCAGGGAGGTCAGCTCACGCACGACCTTGATGACCTGGATCTTCTTGTCGCCGGCGCCCGTGAGGATGACGTCGAACTCGTCCTGCTCCTCGACGGCCTCGGCAGCGGCGGCCGGGCCGGCCGGGCCGGCGACGGCGACGGCCGCGGCGGCGGTGACGTCGAACTTGTCCTCGAAGGCCTTCACGAACTCGGAGAGCTCGATGAGGGTCATCTCTTCGAACTGAGCGAGCAGGTCGTCCTGGCTGAGCTTCGCCATGATGGCGGTCCTTCCACTAATTCGGCTGGTGCCGGATGTACATGAGAGGCGGGCGTACAAATGGCCCGCTACGACCGTCGCCTCAGGCGGCGGTCACTGCGCGAGCCGAATTACTCGGCACCGCCCTGCTCGTCCTGCTTGGCACGGAGCGCGTCCACGGTGCGGACGAGCTTCGACGGGAGCGCCTGGAAGACCTGAGCAGCCTGAGTCTGCTTGCCCTTCATGGCGCCCGCCAGCTTGGAGAGCAGAACCTCGCGGGACTCGAGGTCCGCAAGCTTCTTGATCTCGTCGGCGGACAGCGCCTTGCCATCAAGGACACCGCCCTTGATGACGAGAGCGGGGTTGTCCTTGGCGAAGTCACGAAGACCCTTCGCCGCCTCGACCGGGTCACCGGTCACGAAGGCGACAGCGGTCGAGCCCTTGAGGTGCTCGTCCAGCTGGATCCCGGCCTCGTTGGCCGCGATCTTGGTCAGCGTGTTCTTCACCACACGGTACTGAGCGTTCTCGCCGAGAGAACGACGCAGCTGCTTGAGCTGCGCCACGGACAGTCCGGTGTACGAAGTGACAACAGCAGCGTTGGAGTCGCGCAGCTTCTGCGTGATCTCCTCGACGGCTGCGACCTTGTCGGACGTCGCCATGAGCCTCGGCCTCCTTCCGGGGTGATGATCCTCGACTGATCTTTCGATCAGCCGCGTGTCGCCGGACCGCCTGAATCAGGCACACAGGAAGGGGGTCTGCAAAAAACAAAACGCCCCGGCGCAGGCGCACGGGGCATGAGCTCGACCTGACGGCAGGGCCGTCCGGGAGCACTTCCACAGTCACCTACGCGGGTCGTCCGCAGCTTCAGCGGATCCTTCGGCCACCGCACCCTCTTGCGAGCGCACGGCAACGACCAGCGGTCTTTGGCTTCTGTGGAAGAGTACGCGAACGTCCGCGCGACAGGCAAATCGGGTCTGCCGGGCCGGCCAGGGGTCAGCCCTGGGCGCCCTTCATCTCCTTGGCGATGTCCATGACCTGGCTCGCCGGCGGGGCCTTGATGGTCACCGGCTTGTTGTAGTCGATGAACGTGATGGTCATGTCGAGGGGGCCCTTGTCGCCCTTGCCGCGGGCGCGGAACTGCTTGGTGTGGTCCTCGCCGTCGATCCACATGTCCATCGTGAGCTTCTCGACGCCCATGTCCTCGTACTGCTTGAAGCTCTTCTCGCGGCGCTTCTTGGTGGCCGCGTCCTCGTCCTTCATGAGCTCGCGCAGCCGGTCCATCGTGACCGTGCCCGTGTAGCGGGTGGTCTCGACGCCCTCGACCTTCTCGGTGCCGACCTTCTTCAGGTCGTCGGAGCCGGTGAGGAGCGTGGACTGGTCGGCCGGGTTGTTGTCCGCCTGGGCGGAGAGCGAGGTGCCGCCGGGCTTGTTCTTGCCCAAGCCCTCGGCGGGGAACTTGATCCAGCTCTTGCCGTCCATCTCCTTGGCGGCTTCCTTGCCGCCGCCGAGGTAGAGGCCGCCGCCGACGAGCCGGATCTCCGCCTTCTGCGGGACGCCCTTGTCGGTCGCGCTCATCTCCATCCGCATGGAGAGCGGCTTGGTGCTCATGGCCGCCTCGGCCTTGACGCGGCCGTCGCCCGGGACCTTGCCGTCCATGCGGAAGGTGAACGAGGTCAGGTCCTCGCTCTTGGCCGCGGCCTTCTTCACGGCCGCCGCGGGCGCCATGTCGCCCCCCGCCTTGTCGGACTTCTCCGACCCACAGCTGACCGCGCCGCCGGCGAGCACCACGGCCGCCAGCGCGGCGCCCGCGGCTCTCTTGCGTCCACTACGTACGGAAATGCTCATGACCCCACCCCTAGGAACATTTGATCCACTTATTGCGGTGGGCTGAGATTACCCGAAGGAGAGGGGGACTCTCCTTCGGGTATCGACCGTTATCGACCTCGGCTACACGCCGGGCTGGCGGTTCATCAGGTCCTTGAAGTCCGCGGTGTCGTCGGCGGGCGGCTCCTCGGCGGAGACCTCGGTGCCGTAGTCGCTGTAGTAGGCGGTGGCGGACAGCGTGCCGGTCTTCATCTGGCCCCGCTCGGTCTTCTTCACGAGCAGGTTCTCGTCGTTGACCCAGATGTCGATGGTCTCGGTGGTGATGCCGGCCTGCTCCAACTGGTTCTTCATGTCCGCGAGTTGGGACTCGCTGAGGCCGGAGCTCTTCTCCGCGAGCTCGGCGACGTCGACCGTCCCGGAGTAGTGCGTGGTGTTCACGCCGCGCACGTCCTCCTCGCCGACCTTCTTCACGTCCCCGGAGGCGAGCAGCATCTTCACCGACTGCTGCGGCGTGCTGTTCTGCATCGCGTCCTTCATGTACGCGCCCGAGCCGCCGCCGATCTTCTCCAGGTCGTCGTACGCGTACTTCACCCAGTGCTTGCCGCCGGCCTGGGAGGCGAACTGCTCGCCCATCCTCGCGTAGTAGGCCTCGGGCAGATAGCGGGCCTCCATGGAGGTGTTGCCCGCCTGGCGCATCGTCTCGGCCATCTGGCCACCGGTGTACGTGATGGTCATGTTGCCGGTGAGGCCGTCGGCCCAGCCGAGGGCGCCCTTGGCCTCCATGGACATCACGCTGCCCATGGTCGTCTCGGACTCGACCTTGGCGGAGTCCGCCTTGTCGGTCGTGTTCTGGATGGTGCGCAGCGCGGATATCGGGTTGGCGTTCAGGCCGCCCTTGCCCTCGTCCGCGCCCTTGGAGCCGTCCGAGTCGTCCGACGAGCCACAGGCCGTGATCCCGGTCAGAGCCGCCGCGGCCGCGATCGCCAGAGCCACGCGTCGCACAGTCGTGCCGTTCATGTCGTCCCACCCCTTGCGTCGATGGAGAGCCGGCACGTTAGCGCAGCCCGCTCGTCCGCGTACCTCGTACCTGTCCGAACTTCTGCGAATCCAAAGCACCTGCGGGCACGGCCCGTTGCACGAGCATGTACCCGGAAAACGGGACGGGTCCCGCACCCTGAATGGTTGCGGGACCCGTCACAAACGCGCCAGACGCGCGGCTGTCGTCAGTGTCAGACGGCGGCCGGGTCCTCCTCGACGAGGAGGTTGCGGGTGCGGTTGGAGTCCAGCGGAATGCCGGGGCCCATCGTGGTGGTGAGGGCGGCCTTCTTGATGTACCGGCCCTTCGCGGCCGACGGCTTCAGACGGAGGATCTCCTCCAGGGCCGCGGCGTAGTTCTCCACCAGCTTGGTGTCGTCGAAGGACACCTTGCCGATGATGAAGTGCAGGTTCGAGTGCTTGTCGACGCGGAACTCGATCTTGCCGCCCTTGATGTCGTTGACAGCCTTCACGACGTCGGGGGTGACGGTGCCGGTCTTCGGGTTCGGCATCAGACCACGCGGACCGAGCACGCGGCCGAGGCGGCCGACCTTGCCCATGAGGTCCGGGGTGGCGACGACGGCGTCGAAGTCCAGGCGGCCCTTCGCGACCTCGTCGATGAGCTCGTCGGCGCCGACGATGTCGGCCCCAGCGGCTTCCGCGGCCGCAGCACGGTCACCGGTCGCGAAGACCAGGACCCGGGCGGTCTTGCCGGTGCCGTGCGGGAGGTTCACGGTGCCACGGACCATCTGGTCGGCCTTGCGCGGGTCGACACCCAGGCGGAAGGCGACCTCGACGGTGCCGTCGAACTTGCTCGCGGAGGTCTCCTTGGCGAGACGGACGGCCTCGAGCGGGGCGTACAGCTTGTCCCGGTCGATCTTCGCGTCCGCAGCGCGGAGAGTCTTGCTGCGCTTCACTTCTACTCCTGAGTTCAGGTTTGGAGTTCGTGGTCCGGGCCGCGCAGGCCCTGCCACATGAGGTCAGGCGGGGTTGAGGTCAGCCCTCGACCGTGATGCCCATGGAACGGGCGGTGCCGGCGATGATCTTCGACGCGGCGTCCAGGTCGTTCGCGTTGAGGTCGGGCATCTTGGTGGTGGCGATCTCGCGGACCTGCGCCTCGGTGATCTTGGCGACCTTGGTCTTGTGGGGCTCGCCGGAGCCCTTCTCGACACCCGCGGCCTTCAGGATCATCTTGGCGGCCGGCGGCGTCTTGGTGATGAAGGTGAAGGAACGGTCTTCGTAGACCGTGATCTCCACCGGGATCACCCAGCCACGCTGCGACTCGGTCGCGGCGTTGTAGGCCTTGCAGAACTCCATGATGTTCACGCCGTGCTGGCCCAGCGCGGGGCCGACAGGCGGGGCCGGGTTGGCGGCGCCGGCCTGGATCTGGAGCTTGATGAGCCCCGTGACCTTCTTCTTCTTGGGAGGCATTGCTCTCTCCGGGTCCTAGTGAGAGTGTTGAGCCGCATCCGTGGCGATGATCATCGATAGTCGCGATCATCCGGATGGAGGCATACCGCACTACGATAACGGGTATCTCGGCGGGGCCCAAACCGATACTCGAACAGGCCCGCGGGCCCCGACCTCCCAAGGGTCGGGGCCCGCGGCCTTGTGGCACCGGAGGCAGGGCCTCCGGGCTCCGCTCTCAGCAGCGCTTGGACGTCATGGCCTGACCCGTGAGCGCGTCTCCGGGAGCGCGCAGCTGACCGATCGCCGACGTGCACTCCGACGCCGTGGCGGCGGGCAGCGACCAGAATTCCTGCAGGTTGGTCTTGTTCCACCAGTCCTGGCCGACGATCTCGTCCCGCGCGTAGCTGTACACGCCGGTGCTGACGTCGTAGTCCTTGACCTTGTCGCGGAAGCTCTGCCACACCCAGACGTAGCCGTAGTTCTTCTTGCACTTGGGCGAGTAGAACTGCTTCACCGACGCGGCGTGCGCTCCCTTCCGGTCGATGTACGCGGTGGTGCCGATCTGGTAGGCGTCGGAACAGACCCCGGCCGCCTGGGCCTTGGCGCTCCTCGGGTTGCCCTCGGCAGAGGGTGCGGTCGACTGGGGAGCGGCTTTTCTGGCGTCGGGCGCGGGCGCGGGGCCGGTTCCGGCCAGCGCCGAGCCGGCGCCGAGCAGGACGAAGGCGCAGGCGGAGGCGGCGATCGCGGTCTTGCGGGCACGCATCAGGTGGTCCCCCTTGCTTGTCGGTGCTTGTCGGTGAGAGAGCCCGGCATGCCATACCGCCGCAGAGCACCAAAAATCGCCGCTCATGGCGACAGAGATCCCCATAAGCGGGCTGAGGTGTCGTGGAGGAAGAGACCGGGCGTTTCCGTCTACAAGTGAGACAGCCCGAGGCGCCGGATGGTTGTGGCGCAGAACACATCTACTTGGGATCGCCCACAGGGTCACCCACGGGATCGCCCACGACAAAGCCCCTGAGCTGCGGTTTCCCGCTGCTCAGGGGCTTTGCCCAAGAAGATCGTCGAGCTAGTTCTTCTGGATCTGGTCGAAGCTCAGCTCGACCGGGGTCTCGCGGCCGAAGATCTCGACGAGGCCCTTGACCTTCTTCGAGTCGGCGTTGATCTCGTTGATCGTGGCCTGCAGCGTGGCGAACGGGCCGTCGGTGACGGTGACCGAGTCGCCGACCTCGAAGTCCAGGACCTGGACCTCGACCTTGCGCTGCGGGGCGGGCTTGCCCTCGGCCTCGGCGGCCTCGCGGGCGGCCTTCTCCTCGGCCTCCGGGGCGAGCATCTTGACGATCTCGTCCAGGGTCAGCGGGTACGGGTCGTAGGCGTTGCCGACGAAGCCGGTGACGCCGGGGGTGTTGCGGACGACGCCCCAGGACTCGTTCGTCAGGTCCATGCGCACCAGGACGTAGCCGGGGAGCTTGTTCTGACGGATGGTCTTGCGCTCGCCGTTCTTGATCTGCGCGACCTCTTCCTGCGGCACCTCGGCCTGGAAGATGAAGTCCTCGACGTTCAGCGAGACGGCGCGCTGCTCGAGGTTGGTCTTCACGCGGTTCTCGTAACCGGCGTACGTGTGGATGACGTACCACTCGCCGGGCAGGCCGCGGAGTTCCTCGCGCAGGGCGGCGATCGGGTCGACCGGCTCGGCCTCCTCGACGGGGGCCTCGTCCTCGGCGGTCTCGGTGACCTCGGCGTCCTCGTCCTCGTCGGTCGCCGCGGCCTCTTCGACCTCGGTGTCCTCGTCGGCTTCGGCGTCCTCGTCGGTCTCGGCGACGGCGATGCCGCCGGCGGCCGCCTCCTCGTCGGACTCCACGTGCAGGGCCGCCACCTCGGCGGGCTCGCCCGCGGCGGCGTCGGCAGCTTCGGCCTGGTCCGGGTCCTCGGCGTCCGCCGCCTCGACGATGTCGAGCTGGTCCTCCACGGACTCCGCCGACTCGATGGCGTCGTTCAGGTTCGGGTCAGACACGGTGGCTGCTTCTTCCTGGATACATAGGGGTGGAACGCGCGAAAGGGGCGCCTGGCGCGGCGCCCTTCGCTTTCGGCTTAGCCGAAGACGTACTTGATGAGGTTGCTGAAGCCATAGTCAATCACGGTCACGAGACCGATCATGATGACGACAAAGATGATCACGACTGTCGTGTACGTCGTGAGCTGGCTGCGCGTCGGCCAGACGACCTTGCGAAGCTCGGCGACGATCTGGCGGTAGAAAAGCGCCAGTCGGCCGAACGGGCCCTTCTTGCCGCGCTTGCCGCCCTTGCGCGCCCTCTTCTTGTCGGGCGCCTCGTCCTGGGCATCAGGCATGTCGATGGAGCCCACGGCGTCCGTCACTCGTCTCACCTGATTCCGGGTCGTGGCCGTGCCGCGCCCGGTTGAGCCGCACGGCGGTGCAATGCAGTACGTACATGCGCACACATCCTGGCGAAGGTGTGTGTAGCAGGGCCGGAGGGACTTGAACCCCCAACCGCTGGTTTTGGAGACCAGTGCTCTACCAATTGAGCTACGACCCTTTGATTTCCCCCAACCTACAGCATCCGACCGTGTGCACCGAGTGCGTTCGGAAGGTGCTGCCGGTGAGGGCCAACGACGAGTGAGTGTACGTGGTCCGGGGCCCCCCGTCGAACAGGAAGAGATCCGCCCGCGGATCGGGCGCCGGATCCGCCCGTCCTGGAAACCCGTGTGTCCCGGGGGTTTCCGGTCTGGAACGATGGGCCCCATGAGCGCTGTCACTCCTCCCACCGAGCGCCGGGTCTCCGCCCGAGTCGGCGCGATCTCCGAGTCCGCGACCCTCGCCGTCGACGCCAAGGCCAAGGCCCTCAAGGCCGCCGGGCGCCCGGTGATCGGTTTCGGCGCGGGCGAGCCGGACTTCCCGACCCCGGACTACATCGTCGAGGCGGCCGTCGAGGCCTGCAAGAACCCGAAGTACCACCGCTACACGCCGGCCGGCGGCCTGCCCGAGCTGAAGGCCGCGATCGCCGCGAAGACGCTGCGCGACTCCGGTTACGAGCCCGAGGTCTCCGAGATCCTGGTGACCAACGGCGGCAAGCAGGCCATCTACGAGGCCTTCGCCGCGATCCTCGACCCGGGCGACGAGGTCATCGTCCCGGCGCCGTACTGGACGACGTACCCGGAGTCGATCCGTCTCGCGGGCGGTGTCCCCGTGGACGTCGTCGCCGACGAGACCACCGGCTACCGCGTCTCCGTGGAGCAGCTGGAGGCCGCGCGCACCGAGAACACGAAGGTCGTGCTCTTCGTGTCCCCGTCCAACCCGACGGGCGCCGTGTACAGCCGTGAGGACGCGGAGGCCATCGGCCGCTGGGCCCTGGAGCACGGCCTGTGGGTCATGACGGACGAGATCTACGAACACCTCGTCTACGGAGACGCGCAGTTCACCTCCCTTCCCGCCCTCCTGCCCGAGCTGCGCGACAAGTGCATCGTGGTCAACGGCGTCGCGAAGACGTACGCCATGACCGGCTGGCGCGTGGGGTGGATCGTCGGCCCGAAGGACGTCGTGAAGGCCGCGACGAACCTCCAGTCGCACGCCACGTCCAACGTCTCCAACGTCGCGCAGGCCGCCGCCATCGCCGCCGTCTCCGGTGACCTGACGGCCGTCGACAGGATGCGTGAGGCCTTCGACCGGCGCCGCCGGACGATCGTGCGGATGCTGAACGAGATCGACGGCGTCGTGTGCCCGGAGCCCGAGGGCGCGTTCTACGTGTACCCCTCGGTGAAGGCGCTGATCGGCAAGGAGATCCGCGGCAAGCGCCCGCAGAGCTCCGTCGAGCTGGCCGCGCTCATCCTGGAGGAGGTCGAGGTCGCGGTGGTCCCCGGTGAGGCCTTCGGGACGCCGGGCTATCTGCGGCTCTCGTACGCCCTGGGCGACGAGGACCTGGTCGAGGGCGTCTCGCGGATGCAGAAGCTGCTGGCGGAGGTGCGGGACTGACCCGCGCGTTCCGACGAGGACCGGACCACCGCATCACGTGATGCGGTGGTCCGTTTCTTTGTTCAGGCGCGTACCCCATGGGAAAAAGCGGCTACCGGGACGCGGGGTGCGTACGGCAAGATCCTGGAATGGAGCGCGTACGTGACGTAAGAGAGCTGCCCAAGGCCCATCTGCATCTGCACTTCACCGGGTCGATGCGGCCCTCGACGCTGCTTGAGCTCGCCGACAAGTACGGGGTCCGGCTGCCGGAGGCGCTGACCGGCGGCACCCCGCCGAAGCTGCGGGCCACCGACGAGCGGGGCTGGTTCCGCTTCCAGCGGCTGTACGACATGGCGCGGTCCTGTCTGCGGGAGCCCGATGACATCCGGCGGCTGGTGCGGGAAGCGGCCGAGGAGGACATCAAGGACGGGTCGGGGTGGCTGGAGATCCAGGTCGACCCGACGTCGTACGCGCCCCGGCTCGGCGGGCTCATCCCGGCCCTTGAGATCATCCTGGACGCCGTCGAGAGCGCCTCACGGGAGACCGGGCTCGGCATGCGCGTCCTGGTCGCCGCGAACCGCATGAAGCACCCCCTGGACGCCCGCACGCTGGCCCGGCTGGCGGTGCGGTACGCCGACCGCGGTGTCGTCGGCTTCGGGCTCTCCAACGACGAACGGCGGGGCATGGCGCGGGACTTCGACCGCGCCTTCGCCATCGCCCGCGAGGGCGGCCTGCTCGCGGCGCCGCACGGCGGCGAGTTGACGGGGCCCGCGTCGGTGCGCGACTGCCTGGACGACCTGCATGCGCGGCGCATCGGCCACGGCGTGCGGGCGGCCGAGGATCCGCGGCTGCTGAAGCGGCTCGCGGAGCGCGGCGTGACCTGCGAGGTGTGCCCGTCGTCCAACGTGGCGCTCGGGGTCTACGAGAAGCCCGAGGACGTGCCGCTGCGGACGCTGTACGACGCCGGGGTGCCGATGGCGCTGGGCGCCGACGACCCGCTGCTCTTCGGCTCGCGCCTGGCCGCGCAGTACGAGATCGCGCGGCAGCACCACGGCTTCGAGGACGCCGATCTGGCCGAGCTCGCGCGGCAGTCGGTGCGGGGGTCGGCGGCTCCGGCGGGTGTGCAGGAGAAGCTGCTGGCGGGGATCGGGGAGTGGCTGGCGTCGTGAGCGGCCCTAGGGCCTAGAGGCTGACGCCCACCGTCACCGGCTCGTTGACCAGCGTGATGCCGAAGGCGTCCCGCACGCCCGCGACGACCTCGCGGGCCAGGGCGAGCAGGTCCTCCGTGGTGGCGCCGCCGCGGTTGGTGAGGGCCAGCGTGTGCTTGCTGGAGATGCGGGCGGGGCCGTCGCCGTAGCCCTTGGTGAAGCCCGCCTTGTCGATGAGCCAGGCCGCGGAGGTCTTCACGCGGCCGTCGCCCGCGGGGAACGCGGGCGGGGCGGTGTCCGGGCCGAGCCGCTCGGCCACGCGCGCGTGGAAGACGGCGAACTGCTCGTCCGTGAGGATCGGGTTGGTGAAGAACGACCCGGCCGACCAGCTGTCGTGGTCCTCGGGGTCGAGCACCATGCCCTTGCCCGCGCGCAGCTTGAGGACGGTCTCGCGGGCCATGGCCGCGGGCACGCGCTCGCCGGCCTCGACGCCGAGCGTGCGGGCGGTCTCCGGGTAGGCGAGGGGGGCGCTCATCCCGCCCGCGTCCTCCAGGGCGAACCGCACCCGCAGGACCACGAAGCGGTCGGGATCGGCCTTGAAACGACTGTGGCGGTACGAGAAGTCGCATTCCGCGTTCGGAATGGTGACCGTTTCCCGGGTCTTCCTGTCGTACGCGATCACTTCGGTGATCGTCGAGGAGACCTCCTGGCCGTACGCGCCCACGTTCTGGATCGGCGTCGCGCCCGCGGAGCCGGGGATGCCGGCCAGGCACTCGATCCCCGCGAGCCCGGCCTCGACGGTCCGCGCCACGGCGTCCGTCCAGACCTCTCCGGCCGCGAGCTCCAGCTCCGCACCGTCGAGCACGAACCCGGCGGTGGCGATGCGCAGCGCGGTGCCGTCGAACCCCTTGTCCCCGATGACCAGGTTCGACCCGCCACCGATGATCAGCAACGGAGTCCCGGCGTCATCGGCCTCCCGAACGGCGGCGATCACCTCGGCGTCGGTCGTGGCGGTGATCAGCCGCGCCGCGGGACCACCGAGCCGAAAGGTGGTGAGGGGGGCGAGGGGGGCGTCGTGGAGTACCTGCACAGGCACAAGGGTACGGGCGCGCACACAGCAAGCGCCGGACGGGCTGATTCAGCCCGTCCGGCGCTTGCTGACGAGGCCCGAAGGGCCGACAGAGGGGACAGGGGCGCAGCCCCATAAGAACCCCGTCACACGGAAACCGGCTCCCGTTCCTTGGTCACGGGGACCTCGGCGGCCACGGCGGCCGACCCACGCCGAGGCAACAGCGCAGCGGAAACCGCACCGAGCGCGACCACCCCCGCCCCCACCCACAACGCGGGCTCAAGCCCGTCCACGAAGGCCACCGGCGACTCGTACCCACCCTGCGAGGAGAAGACGGACGCCATCAAGGCGACCCCGAGCGCCCCGCCCACCTCACGCAGCGCGTTGTTCGCCCCGGAGGCAATCCCCTGCTCGGACGGCCGGACGCTGGCCATGACCAGGCTGGCGGCCGGAGCGAAGTACAGCGCCATGCCGATCCCGCTGATGATCAGGGCGGGCAGCTGGGCGGCGTACGACACGTCGGGCGACAGGACGAGTGCGAACCAGCCGAGCCCGACGGCCTGGAGGGCGAGCCCCGCGGTGACGACGGGGCGGCCGCCGATGCGGTCGGACAGATACCCGGCGATCGGCGCGACGATCATCGGCATGCCGGTCCAGGGCAGCATGCGCAGCCCCGCCTCGGTCGGCGAGTACCCGAGCACCCCCTGGAGGAACTGGCTGAGCAGGAAGATCGAGCCGAACATCCCGACGAACATCAGCAGGCTGGCCGCGTTGATCGCGGAGAACGCCCGGCTCCGGAAGAGCCGCATCGGCAGCATCGGGTTCTTGGCACGGATGCCGTGGCGCACGAAGCCGCCGAGCAGCGCGGCACCGGCGATCAGGCCGGTCAGGACGGTCGCGCTGGTCCAGCCGTCGATGTTGCCGCGGATCAGGGCGTACACGATGCCGAAGAGGCCGCCGCTGGCGAGCAGGGTGCCGGTGAAGTCCAGCGGGGCGCCGGTGCCGTAGGACTCCGAGAGACGCATCCGCGCGAGCGGCAGCAGGGCCAGGCCCAGCGGCACGTTCAGCCAGAAGATCCACTGCCAGGAGACGTGTTCGGTGAGCGCGCCCCCGATGAGCGGCCCGCTGGCGACCGCGAGGCCGTTGACGGCGCCCCAGATCCCGAACGCCATGCCGCGCTTGGCAGCCGGTACGGCGGCCGTGAGCAGTGTCAGGGTGAGCGGCATCATGATCGCGGCGCCGACGCCCTGCACCGCGCGGGCGGCGATCAGTTCGTTGATGCCGGGCGCGAGGGCCGCCGCGGCCGAGGCGCCGGTGAAGATCGCGAGGCCGACGCCGAAGAGCTTGCGGCGCCCGAACCTGTCCCCCAGGGCAGCGCCGAACATCAGGAGCACGGCGAAGGTGAGGGTGTAGGCGCTCACCGTCCATTCGAGGTCTTCGAGGTGGCCGCCCAGGTCCTTGCGGATGGAGGGCAGCGCGGTGGTGACTACCAGGTTGTCGAGGGCCGCCATGAAACCGGCGACGCTGGTGATGACGAGGGCCCAGACGGTTCCCCCGCGGGATGCTGCTTGCTGTGACATGTCTCCCCCGGACGGTGAGTGTCGAATGTCGGGTTAGTTATTGATGACTAACTTTCGTGGCCATGACGAGCCGCGGACCAGACCTTGGGCCGCGACTTCCACGACCGCTGCGGCTACGACGACTGCGCGGACCCCTCCCGGGGCTGGGGCGACGGGCAGAGCCCCTCCCAGACCCGGTGGTCGGCGGGGAAGCCCATGGCCGACAGGACGTTGATCAGCATTCCGTAGGCCATGAACGTCGTCGTCTCGTTCACGTCCGCCCCGAGCGGCAGATGCGCGGCCTGCCAGATCTCCATCCAGCCGGCGCGCACCATCTCGCCGAACTCGTGGTCCCCGGCGGCCTCGGCGGCCGCCACGGCGACGTACGTCTGGAGCTGCATCTGGAGCTTGTCGGGGTCGTCGGCGATGAGCTGCGAGTACGCGGTGGCCATGGCCTGCAGGGCCTCCTCACCCCGCAGGCCCTCGCTCGCGTTCTCGAAGACCTTGCGGGTGTCCTCCAGGCAGCGCGCGGACGCCGCCAGGAACATCGCCTTCTTACTCGGGAAGAGCCGGAAGAGATACGGCTGCGAGACTCCGACGCGCTTGGCGATCGCCTCGGTCGACGTCCCGTAGTACCCGCCGCGGGCGAACTCGCTCATCGCCGCGCGGATGACGCTCTCGCGCCTCTCCTCTGCGCTCATCCTGACCATGTGACCAAGTTAGTGTCCAATCACTAACTTAGTCAAGAGGTGGCCTGCAGGGCGCCTTGCCTTCAGGGGTGTCTTCAAGGAGTACGAGTAAGGGGCGCCCGCAATGGCGGACGCCCCTTACTGCACAGCTGGTGGCCGAACCGTCAGGCCTCTCAGGCGAGCCGCACGACCGCCCGGGACATGCCGAGCACCTTCTGGTCGGCGCTCTTCGCGAGGAGGTCGACGCGGACCTGCTTGTCGTCGAGCTTCGCGGCGACCTTGGCGCTGACCTCGATGGTCGCGCCCTTGTCGTCGTTCGGGACCACGACGGGCTTGGTGAAGCGCACGCCGTACTCGACGACGGCGGCCGGGTCGACCGTCCAGTCCGTCACCACGCGGATCGCCTCGGCCATGGTGAACATGCCGTGCGCGATGACGTCCGGAAGCCCGACCTCGACCGCGAACTTCTCGTTCCAGTGGATCGGGTTGAAGTCGCCGGAGGCGCCCGCGTACTGCACGAGTGTGGCGCGTGTCACCGGGAAGGTCTGGGCGGGCAGTTCGGTGCCGACCTCGACGTCGTCGTATGCGATCTTCGCCGTCATCGCGTCACACCCCCTCTGCGGCGGGCTCCGCCGCGCGTGAGACGAGCTTGGTCCAGGCGGTCACGACGTGCTCGCCGGCCGCGTCGTGGACCTCGCCGCGGATGTCCAGGATGTCGTTGCCCGCGAGCGACTTGATGGCCTCGATGGTCGACGTCACCGTGAGCCGGTCCCCCGCGTACACGGGGCGCGTGTACGCGAACTTCTGGTCGCCGTGCACGACGCGGCTGTAGTCGAGGCCCAGCTGCGGGTCCTCTATGACCTGGCCGGCGGCCTTGAACGTGATCGCGAACACGAAGGTCGGCGGGGCGAGCACGTCGGGGTGGCCGAGCGCCTTGGCGGCCTCCGGGTCGGCGTACGCCGGATTGGCGTCGCCCACCGCGACCGCGAATTCGCGGATCTTCTCGCGGCCGACCTCATAGGGGTCGGTGGGCGGGTAGGACCGCCCCACGAAGGACTGGTCGAGCGCCATGGCTCGGCACCTCCTGGCAGCTTGGGTTATCCGGTGACGCGGACGGGCCGCGTGCGCGAACGACGACGCGGGCGAGGCCTCGTACGCAAAAAAGACTCGAGGCCGCCCCCAATGAGCGGGGACGGCCTCGAGTACTAGCCTGATTTATCGCGTTTCGCGGTGCGCGGTGTGCGAGTTGCAGCGCGGGCAGTGCTTCTTCATCTCAAGACGGTCCGGGTTGTTACGCCGGTTCTTCTTGGTGATGTAGTTCCGCTCCTTGCACTCCACGCAGGCCAGCGTGATCTTCGGGCGGACGTCTGTGGCAGCCACGTGAGTGCTCCTTGACGGACGGATGGACGGATGAACGCATAAAAGAGTAGCCGATCGGAGGACCGACCCCACAATCGGCTACTAAGGGTAGCGGTGACCGGACTTGAACCGGTGACACAGCGATTATGAGCCGCTTGCTCTACCGACTGAGCTACACCGCTGCGATGCGCTTGGGATCCCCGCCCGAGAGCGAGGAACCTTCACACATCAGAGCCCCAATGCGGAATCGAACCGCAGACCTTCTCCTTACCATGGAGACGCTCTACCGACTGAGCTATTGGGGCGAGCGATGAAGACATTACACGCTCGGCCGCCGATCGCCCAAATCCGTTTCGCCAGGGCCGTCCGGGGGGAAGCGCGGGCCTCCGAGCAGGCCGTCCCACCCGCCTCACCAGGCCTCACCAAGCCCTCGCACCACATCAGTACGACTATTGCGTTCCTCCGCGAAGCGGGCCCGCCGCCGTCCTAGGCTCGACTCACTCTGCGTGATCTTGCGTGTCTCGGCACCGTGCCGTCGCGTGCCCCCGGGCCGCGGCCCCACACCCCCCGAGCCGCCCGCAGCCGCCCCCGAGCCCCAGGAGCGCGATGCCCGACAGCCGGCCGCAGCAGCCCTCTTCGCCCGACTCCCCGGACACACCGGACGCCTCCGGAGGGCTGCTGCTCTGCGGGGCGCGCCTGACGGACGGCAGGACCGTGGACGTACGGCTCGGGGACGGCCGCATCGAGGCCGTCGGCACCGCGGGCAGCCTCACCGCGCCCGCCGCCCGCGTGGACCTCGGCGGCTACCTCCTGCTGCCCGCGACCGCGGAGCCGCACGGGCACGGCGACACGGCCCTGACGGCGCTCGCCCAGGGCCCGGTGTCGTACGAAGTGCAGGACGTCCAGCGGCGCGCCACCGAGGCCGCCCTGCTGCAGCTCGGGCACGGCGCGACGGCGCTGCGCTCGCATGTGCGGATCGGTGACGTGCAGGGCCTGGACTCGCTGCAGGCGGTGCTGCAGGCGCGGCGGTCGCTGCGCGGGCTCGTCGACCTGTCCGTGGTGGCGGTGCCGCGGCTGCTGACCGGTGTCGCGGGGGCCGACGGGATCGCGATGCTGCGGGACGCGGTGAAAATGGGCGCCTCCGTAGTGGGCGGTTGTCCGGATCTGGACCCCGATCCGATGGGGTACGCGGAGGCGGTGCTCGACCTCGCGGCGGAGCACGGCTGCGCGGTCGACCTGCATACGGACGGCGGGAATCCGGCGCGTCTGGCGCGGCTCGCGGCGATGGCGGGCGGGCTGCGGCCGGGGGTGGCGATCGGTCCGTGCGGCGGGCTCGGGCGGCTGCCGGCCGACGCGGTGGTGCGGACCGCGGAACGCCTCGCGGCGGCCGGGGTGACGGTGGTGTGCCTGCCGCAGGGCGGCTGCGGGGTCGCGGAGCGGCGGGGGACGGCGCCGGTCCGGCTGCTGCGCAGTGCCGGGGTGCGGGTCGCGGCGGGCAGCGGGGCGCTGCGGGACGTGGCCAATCCGGTCGGGCGCGGGGACCCCCTGGAGGCGGCGTATCTGCTGGCGTCCCGGCACGGGTTGCGGCCCGACGAGGCCTACGGGGCGGTGAGTTCGGCGGCGCGGGCCGCTCTGGGGCTGCCCGAGGTCAGGGTGGAGGCGGGCTTTCCGGCCGAACTCCTCGCGGTACGCGGCGACAGCCTCGCCGGCGCGCTGTCCCTGGCGTACAGCCGTGTCGTCGTGCACCGGGGGCGCGTGGTGGCGCGGACCAGCGCGGTGCGGGAGTACTGCGACTCGGCGGCCGCGGTGGCGCTCGATCTGCCTCGGCAGGGGCGGGGGGCGTGACCTGTGGGGCCGGGGGAAGGCGCGTTTCAAGCCCATCCGGCGTGTGAGGACGCGGCTGAAGGCCGGTATGGGCGCGCGGGGGCCTTGGGGCACCCCCGCCTCAGGGCCGAGCACCCAAATCTGCCGTACCGTCGGAGACATGCGCATTGTCATCGCTGGAGGTCATGGTCAGATCGCGCTGCGGCTGGAGCGACTGCTCGCCGCGCGTGGTGACGAAGCCGTCGGGATCATCCGCAATCCGGCGCACGAGGCCGATCTGCGGGACGGCGGCGCCGAACCGGTGCTGTGCGACCTCGAGTCGGCTTCCGTGGACGAGGTCGCCCGGCACCTGGAGGGCGCGGACGCGGCGGTGTTCGCCGCCGGTGCGGGTCCCGGGAGCGGGGTCGACCGCAAGAACACCGTGGACCGGGGCGCCGCCGTGCTGTTCGCGGACGCCGCGGAGCGGGCCGGGGTCCGCCGGTACGTCGTGGTGTCGTCGATGGGTGCGGACCCGCACCACCCCGGCGACGAGATCTTCGACGCCTACCTGCGGGCCAAGGGCGAGGCCGACGCGTACGTACGCGGCCGGGCCGCCCTGGACTGGACGGTCCTGCGCCCCGGCATGCTGACGGACGACGCCGGCACGGGCCTCGTACGCCTGGAGGCCTCGACGGGCCGCGGCCCGATCCCGCGCGACGACGTGGCCGCGGCGCTGGCCGAGCTCCTGGAGACCCCGGCGACGGCGGGGCTCACCCTGGAGCTGATCAGCGGGTCGACGCCGGTGTCGGTGGCGGTGAAGTCGGTCGCGGGGAACTGAGGCTTCGCCGTCTGCGGGGGCCGCATGACGCCCCCGCCAGCCGGACCAGCCGGAACTCTCAGAACAGCGGCAGCTGCCCCGGGAACTCCGGCACCACGTACCCGTCGAGCGCGGGCTGCGCGGCGCCCAGCTGGGCGTGCCGGCGGGAGCCGGGGCAGGAGACGAGGTCGCCGCCGCCGCGCGGCCCCGGTGGATCGTGGCGGGCGAACCGCCCGCCCACGACCGCGATTTCACGACGGCACACCGGGCAGTGTCTGCGACGGGACGAGCTGAGCGACGACATGCGTCCCAGTGTGCCCACGCCTACCTGCGGGGGCGAGGTCGCGGGGCCGGGTGGCGCGGCGCGTGGCGCGTGGCGCGGCAAAACGAAAAGACCCCCTCCGCTTGCGTTTCCGCAAGCCGGAGAGGGTCTCCTTCGTGTGGCGGCGCCAGGATTCGAACCTGGGAAGGCTGAGCCGGCAGATTTACAGTCTGCTCCCTTTGGCCGCTCGGGCACACCGCCGGGGTTGCTGTCTGGAACCGCTGTTCGCGGCGCCCGTGGCAACGACGTAAACGATACCTGATGCCCGGGGGTGGTTCGCCACCCGATTGATCGGCACCCGGGACCGGGGACCCGCGGGCGGGCTGTGGCTAGGCTTTGCGGATGCGGTCGGCGACGAAGGCCGTGTGCACGCTGAGTACGCAGACACCGATACAAGGAGCCACAGGACATGGCCGACTCCAGTTTCGACATCGTCTCGAAGGTCGAGCGGCAGGAGGTCGACAACGCCCTCAACCAGACGGCCAAGGAGATCTCGCAGCGATACGACTTCAAGGGCGCGGGTGCCTCGATCTCGTGGTCCGGCGAGAAGATCCTGATGGAGGCCAACGGCGAGGACCGCGTCAAGGCGATCCTCGACGTCTTCCAGTCCAAGCTGATCAAGCGCGGCATCTCCCTGAAGGCGCTGGACGCCGGTGAGCCGCAGCTGTCCGGCAAGGAGTACAAGATCTTCGCCTCCATCGAGGAGGGCATCTCCCAGGAGAACGCCAAGAAGGTGGCGAAGATCATCCGCGACGAGGGCCCGAAGGGCGTCAAGGCGCAGGTGCAGGGCGAGGAGCTGCGGGTCAGCTCCAAGAGCCGCGACGACCTGCAGGCCGTCCAGGCACTGCTGAAGGGCCAGGACTTCGACTTCGCGCTGCAGTTCGTGAACTACCGGTAGACAGCTCATCTCGTACGACGTAGGGCGGGCACCCGGATCGGGTGCCCGCCCTTGCTGCTGGCTGCAGTCTGTGGTGTCGGCGTCAGCGGCGGGAGTGGCCGAAGAGGATGCGGTAGGCGATCAGGAGGACCAGGGAGCCGCCGATGGCCGCTGCCCAGGTCGCGCCGTCGTAGAAGTGGTCGGCGATCGGGCGGTCGAGGAAGCGGGCCGAGATCCAGCCGCCTACGAAGGCTCCTGCGATCCCGATCAGCGTCGTACCGATGAAGCCGCCCGGGTCGCGGCCCGGGAGCAGGAGTTTGGCGGTGGCACCGGCGAGCAGCCCTAGAACGATCCAGCTGATGATGCCCATGGGTGACCTGCCTTTTCGTGCGTGTGACTCTTCGTACCTTTTCGTGCGGTGTTGTCCTGGAGGACGTCGGGCGGGCCGTGTGCGGTTCCCGGAGGGCCGTAGGGTGCGGCGCATGACACAGCCTGTGGGGCGTCAGGGGGCCGCTGAGGCGGTGGGGTTGCGGCGGACGCTCGGAGTGTTCGACGCGGTGGTGATCGGGCTCGGCGCGATGGTGGGCGCCGGGGTGTTCGCCGTGCTCGGGCCCGCGGCGGGTGCGGCCGGGTCGGGGCTGCTGGTCGGGCTCGGCATCGCCGCCGTCGTCGCGTACTGCAATGCCATGGCCTCGGCTCGGCTGGCAGCGCGCTATCCGGCGTCCGGTGGGACGTACGTGTACGGGCGGGAGCGGCTCGGGGAGTTCTGGGGGTATCTGGCGGGCTGGGCGTTCGTCGTCGGCAAGACGGCCTCGTGTGCGGCGATGGCGCTGACCGTGGGCGCGTACGCCTGGCCGGGGCAGGCGCACGCCGTGGCGGTGGCCGCCGTGCTCATGCTGACCGCCGTCAACTACCTGGGCGTGCGGAAGTCGTTGTGGCTGACGCGGGCGATCGTCGCCGTGGTGCTCGTGGTGCTCGTGGCCGTCGTCGCGGTGTGTCTGGGGTCGGCCGGGTCCGATGCCGGGCGCCTCGGGGTGGGGCTGTCGGACGGTGGTTTCGGCGGTGTGCTGCAGGCTGCCGGGCTGTTGTTCTTCGCTTTCGCCGGGTACGCGCGCGTGGCGACGCTCGGCGAGGAGGTGCGCGATCCGGCGCGCACCATTCCGCGGGCGGTGCCGTTGGCGCTGGGCATCGCGCTGTGCGTGTACGCGGGTGTGGCGGTGGCGGTGCTCTCGGTGCTGGGGGCCGGGGGCCTGGCGGAGGCCACGGCTCCGTTGGCGGACGCGGTGCGGGCCGCGGGGGTGCCGGGGCTGGTGCCGGTGGTGCGGGTGGGCGCGGTGGTGGCGGCGCTCGGTTCGCTGCTCGCGCTGATCCTCGGGGTGTCGCGGACGACGTTGGCGATGGCGCGGGACCGTCATCTGCCGGGGGCGCTGGCCGCGGTGCATCCGCGGTTCCGGGTGCCGCACCGCGCGGAGCTCGCCGTGGGCGTGGTGGTGGCGGTGCTCGCGGCGACGGTGGACGTACGGGGCGCCGTCGGGTTCTCTTCCTTCGGGGTCCTCGTGTACTACGCGATCGCCAACGCCGCGGCGTGGACGCTGAGTTCGGCGCCGCTCGCGCGGGTGGGGCCCGCGGTGGGCCTCGTGGGCTGCGTGACGCTGGCGTTCGCGCTGCCGGGGGGTTCGGTGGTGGGGGGTTCGGTGGTGCTGACCGTGGGGGCCGCAGCGTACGGGGTACGGAAGAAGGTCGGCGGCGCAGCGCCGCGGTGAGGGGCATGGGCGACGGCAGCCCGTCGGGGGCGACTGCCGGCCGGTGCGGCGAGCACCCCCGTCGGCCGCTCGGCGGCGAAGACGGCGCGTCCTACCAGCCCTGGCCGCCGGACGGCGGCCCCTGCGGGCCGCTCGGTGTGGGCGTGCCGAACGAAGCCGCCGTGAACGGCTCGTCCGTGGGCACGATTTCGCGGCCAAGCGGCAGCAACGAGATCGGGATCATCTTGAAGTTGGCGAGGCCCAGCGGGATGCCGATGATCGTGACGCACAGCAGCAGGCCGGTGAAGATGTGGCCGAGGGCGAGCCACCAGCCCGCGAGGATCAGCCAGAGGATGTTGCCGATCAGCGAGGGCGCTCCCGCGTCCCCGCGCTCGACCGCCTTGCGCCCGAAGGGCCACAGCGCGAACAGGCCGATGCGGAACGACGCGAGACCGAACGGGATGCCGATGATCGTGACGCACAGAAGCACACCCGCGAACAGGTAGAACAGGCACATCCACAGGCCGCACAGGATCAGCCAAATGACGTTCAGAACTGTCTTCACTGCTGACGACCTGCCATCTGCTCGAGCCGGGCGATCCGCTCCGCCATCGGCGGGTGGGTGGAGAACAGCTTCGACATACCCTGGCCCGGCCGGAAGGGATTAGCAATCATCATATGGCTCGCCGTTTCGAGCCGTGGCTCAGGCGGAAGCGGCAACTGCTTTGTCCCGGCGTCGAGTTTGCGCAGCGCGCTGGCGAGGGCGAGCGGGTCGCCGGTGAGTTGCGCGCCGGACGCGTCGGCCTCGTACTCCCTGGAACGGCTGATGGCGAGTTGGATGATGGACGCCGCGAGCGGGCCGAGCAGCATGATCAACAACATCCCGAAGATGCCGGGTCCTTCGTTGTCGTTCGAGCGCCCGATCGGAATCAGCCAGGCGAAGTTGACCAGAAACATGATGACGGAGGCGAGGGCGCCGGCGACCGACGAGATGAGGATGTCGCGGTTGTAGACGTGGCTCAGCTCGTGGCCGATGACTCCGCGCAGCTCGCGCGGGGTGAGGATGCGCAGGATGCCGTCCGTGCAGCAGACGGCGGCGTTGCGCGGGTTGCGGCCCGTCGCGAAGGCGTTCGGTGCCTCCGTCGGTGAGATGTAGAGGCGGGGCATGGGCTGGCGGGCCTGGGTGGAGAGCTCGCGCACCATGCGGTACAGCTCGGGGGCCTCGAACTCGCTCACCGGGCGGGCCCGCATCGCGCGCAGGGCCAGCTTGTCGCTGTTCCAGTACGCGTACGCGTTCGTCCCGAGCGCTATGAAGAGCGCGATGATCAAGCCCGTACGCCCGAAGAAGCTGCCGATGACGAGGATGAGTGCGGACAGTCCCCCGAGGAGTACGGCGGTCTTCAGCCCGTTGGTCCGGCGGTGCACGGTACGCCCTCCTGGTGGTGCGCGGGGGAACCCTCTGCTTGCTGGTGCTTCCACTGTTCAGTGGACCCTCCCTCACTGGTCAACGCCAGGCGGAGGGTGCTAGTTCCCTTGTGCGCTCAGGAGCGGTGTGGGCCGCGCGGGTGACGGGGACGGTCCGTGCCGTACTCCCCGTTCACCCCATGCCGTACGTCCGGCTCAGCGCACGCCGTGTTCCGCGAACTGCAGGACGAGCTGGGGCGCCCCGGAGAGGGCGACGCCGAGCACGGCGGTGACCGCGATGGCGACGGTGAGCGGGGCCGGGACGTGGTGCTTGACCGGCTCCCCCTCGGGCGCGCGGAACAGCAGCGCCGTCCACTGGAGGTAGTAGTAGAGCGCGATCACCACGTTGGCCGCCATGACGACGGCGAGCCAGCCGAGGCCCGCGTCGACCGCCGCCGAGAAGACGGTGACCTTGGCGAAGAGGCCGATGATGCCCGGCGGCAGGCCGGCCAGGCAGAGCAGGAAGAACGCGAGGACCAGGGCCGACAGCGGGCTCTTCGCGTACAGGCCCCGGTAGTCGCTGACACGGTTCAGTTTCTGCGTGCGGCCGACCAGGGCGGCGACGGCGAACGCTCCCAGGTTCACGGCGGCGTACATCAGGGCGTACGCGACCGTGGCGCCGGTGGCCTCCAGGACGTCGGAGCGCTGGTCGGCGTATCCGGCCGCGGCGATCGGCACCAGGAGGTAGCCCGCCTGGCCGACCGAGGACCAGGCGAGAAGGCGGACCGCGCTGTACGCGCGCGTGGCCTGCTGGCGCAGGGCGGCGACGTTCCCCGCGGTCATGGTGAGGGCGGCGAGCGCGGCGAGCGCCGGGCCCCAGACGTCCGCGTACTCCGGGAAGGCGACGACGGTGACGAGGATCAGGCCGGTGAAGCCGACCGCCTTGCCGACGACAGAGAGGTACGCGGCGACGGGCAAAGGCGCGCCTACGTAGGTGTCGGGTACCCAGAAGTGGAAGGGGACGGCCGCCACCTTGAAGGCGAAGCCGACGAGGGTCAGGACGACGCCGGTCTGCGCGAGCGTGTCCAACTGTCCGTCTACGTTCCCGAGCTTCTCGCCGACCTCGGTGAGGTGCATGGTGCCCGTCGCGGCGTACACGAAGCTGACGCCCAGGAGGGTCACGGCGGTCGCGGTCACCGAGGACAGGAAGAACTTCAGGGCCGCTTCGGAGGAGCGCTTGTCGCCGCGCTTGAGGCCGACGAGCGCGAACGCGGGCAGGGACGCGACCTCCAGGGCGACGACGAGCGTCGCCAGGTCGCGGGAGGCGGGCAGCAGCGCGGCGCCCGCGGCCGAGGAGAGCAGCAGGAACCAGTACTCCCCTTCGGGGAGTTCCTTGTCGGAGTTCCGCGCGTCCTTGAGGGCGGTCATCGACAGGAGGGCGGTGAGCAGGGCGCCGCCGATGACGAGGAGTTGGATGACGAGGGTGAACTCGTCGACCGTGTAGCTGCAGGCGGTGGCTCGTGGGCCACTCAGGCAGAACGTTGAGCGGGCAGCGCGGTGCGAGTCGGTGAGCGGCAGCAGGAAGAGGCCCGCCGCGACCAGGCCCGTAAGGGAGATCCAGCCGAGCAGGTGCTTGTTGCGCTCGCTCAGGAACAGGTCGGCGACGAGGACCGCGAGGCCGACGACCGCCACGATCGTGGGCGGCGCGACGGCCACCCAGTCGACGGACTGGATGAGGCTCGCGGTGGATTCGGCGGCGATCACGACTTGCCTCCTGCGAGGAGCTGCTGGACGGCCGGATCGGTGAGGCCGAGGAGGGCCGCGGGCCAGAGGCCGGCGAGGACGGTGAGGGCGACGAGGGGCGTCCAGGCGGCGAACTCGTAGCCGTGGACGTCCGCGAGCCTCGGTGCCCCTTCGGCTTCGGCGGTCGGGCCCATGCAGACACGGCGTACGACGATGAGCATGTACGCGGCCGTGAGCAGGGTGCCGAACGCGGCGATCGCCATGAACGTGAGGAACGCGGGGCGGCTGAGGTCGTCGGCGGGCTTGAACGCGCCGAACAGGGCGAGCATCTCGCCCCAGAATCCGGCGAGTCCGGGCAGTCCGAGCGAGGCGACGGCGCCGAACGCGAGCAGGCCGCCGAGCCGCGGGGCCTTGCCGTACAGGGCGGCGCCGGACTCCTTGGCGAGGGTGTCGAGGTCGCTGCTGCCGGTGCGGTCCTTGAGCGCTCCGACCAGGAAGAACAGCAGGCCGGTGATGAGGCCGTGGGCGATGTTGGCGAACAGCGCGCCGTTCACGCCGGTGGGCGTCATGGTCGAGATACCGAGGAGCACGAAGCCCATGTGGCCGACAGAGGAATACGCGATGAGGCGCTTGAGGTCGCCCTTCGCGCCGGGCCTTGCGAGGGCGAGGCAGGCCAGCGATCCGTAGATGATCCCGACGACGGCGAACGCGGCGAGATAGGGCGCGAACGTCTCCATCCCGTCGGGCGCGATCGGCAGCAGGATCCGGACGAACCCGTACGTTCCCATCTTCAGCAGGACACCGGCCAGCAGGACCGAGCCGACGGTGGGCGCGGCGGTGTGGGCGTCGGGCAGCCAGCTGTGCAGCGGCCACATCGGCGTCTTGACCGCGAGCCCGATCCCGATCGCCAGAACGGCGATGACCTGCACGGACGTACTCAGCTCACGGCCGTTGTCAGTGGCGAGTGCCACCATGTCGAATGTGCCCGCCCTCAGCCCGATGAGGAGCAGGCCGAGCAGCATGACGACGGAGCCGAGCAGCGTGTAGAGGATGAACTTCCAGGCGGCCCGCGTGCGTTGGGCGCCACCCCAGCGGGCGATGAGGAAGTACATCGGGATGAGGACCATCTCGAAGGCGAGGAAGAACAGCAGCAGATCGAGGACGGCGAAGGTGGCGAGGGTGCCGGACTCCAGGACGAGGATCAGCGCCACGAATGCCTTGGGGGACGGCCCGGCAGGCATTTTGAAGTAGCTGTACAGCGCGCAGAGGAAGGTCAGCAGCGCGGTCAGGACCAGAAGGGGGAGGGAGATGCCGTCGATGCCGAAGTGGATGCGCACGTCGAGTGCGGGGATCCAGCTGATGTCCGTCGTGGCCTGCATCTTCGACGGGTGGTCGTGGTCGAAGCCGAGCGCGAGGACGATCGCCGCGATGAGGATCACGCCGGTCACGGTCACGCCGTGGCGCAGCACGGCCTGGTCCGGCGACTTCCCCTTCAGCCCGGGCGGGGCCGGGAGGAGAGCGGCGACGGCACCGGCGAGCGGGCCGACGACGATCAACGCGAGAAGGAACTGCATCACTGACTCACTGATACCGATCACTGCTGCTCACGCTCCGGCGGTGGCGACGAGGACGGCGGCGACCGCCAGGACGACGGTGCCCGCGAGCAGCGCGCTCAGATAGGTCTGCACGTTGCCGGTCTGCGCGCGGCGGACGGCCGCGCCGAGCCAGCGGGGTGCGGTGCCCGCGCCGCGTACGTACGTGTCGACGACCTCGCGGTCGAGGAAGCGGACGAGGCGGGCGCCTGCCTGGACGGGGCGGACGAACAGGGCCGCGTAGAGGGCGTCGAGGTGGAAGCCGACGGCGGCGTGGCGGTGCAGCGGGCCGAGCAGGAGGCGGCCCGGGTCCGCCGGGTCGGGGGCGGAGGCCACGTCCCCGTACGCGGGCGCGTGAGTGGCGATGGCCTCGGCCTCGACCTGGCCCGCGTCGGCGTCGGGGTGGGCTGCGACCGCGCCGATCGGGACGCGGGCGGCGAGGGCGGTGGTGTGCCGCCAGGCGCCGTACGTGACCAGGGCGCCGACGAGGGCGAAGCCCGTGCCGAGGACGGAGGTGGTGAGCGTCGGGGCGAGCTTGTGGCCGTCGAACCAGTCCGGGAGGACGCCGACGGTCACGCCGAAGGCCAGCGACGGCACGGCGAGCACCCAGAGCACGGCGGTCATGGCGACCGGCTGCCTGCCGTGGTCCGGTGCCTCCGGTCCCCTGCCGTGGAAGGCGAGCAGCCACAGGCGGGCCGCGTAGGCGGCGGTCAGCAGGGCCGTGACCAGGCCGGCGACGAGGACGATCCAACCGGCCGTCTCCGGGGCGGACTCGGCGTGACCGGTGGCCGTGTGCTCGGCGGCGCCGAGGACGGCCTCCTTGGAGAAGAAGCCGCTGAAGGGCGGGATCGCGGCGAGCGCGAGGAGCGCCACGGTCATCGTCCAGTAAGCGTCGGGGACGCGGGCGCGCAGGTCCTTCATGCGGGACATCGCGGCCAGCGAGTTGGTGCCGGCGGCGTGGATGATCACGCCCGCGGCGAGGAAGAGCAGCGCCTTGAAGGCGCCGTGCGACAGGAGGTGGAAGACGGCCGCGCCGCGGTCGCCGACGGCGAGGGCGCCCGTCATGTAGCCGAGCTGACCGATCGTCGAGTACGCGAGGACGCGCTTGATGTCGTCCTGCGCGAGCGCGGCGAGCGCCGAACCGGCCATCGTGACGGCGGCCATGACGGCGAGGACGACCAGGGCCGCCGCGGAGGCGGCGAACACCGGGAGGAGCCGGGCGATGAAGTAGACACCGGCGGCGACCATCGTCGCGGCGTGGATGAGCGCGGAGACGGGCGTCGGGCCCGCCATCGCGTCGGGCAGCCAGGTGTGCAGCGGGAACTGCGCGGACTTGCCCGCGACGCCCGCGAGGAGCAGCAGCGCGATGAGGGTGGGGTGGTCCAGGCCGCCTTGCGCGACGGTGGCCAGGATCCGCGTGATCCGGAAGGAGTCCGCGTCCACGGCGAGGGCGAACAGGCCGATCAGGAAGGGGACGTCGCCGAGCTTGGTGACCAGGAAGGCCTTCAGGGAGGCCGCGCGCGCCTCGGGCGTCTCCCAGTAGTGGCCGACGAGGAAGTACGAGCAGATGCCCATGATCTCCCAGCCGACCAGGAGCACCATCAGGTCGCCGGAGTAGACGACGAGCAGCATCGCGGAGGTGAAGAGCGAGACGAGGGCGGCGTACGAGGGGTAGCGCGGGTCGTCGCGCAGGTAGGCCGTCGAGTAGATCTGCACGCAGGAGGCGACGACGCCGACGAGCACGGCGACGAGGGCCGCGAAGCCGTCGATGTGCAGGGCGAGGTCGATGGGGACCGAGCCGGTGGGCGTGAGCTGGGTGGCCGCGTCCACGGCCGCGTCGCCGCCCTGGCGCACGGCCACGATGGCGGCGAGCGCGAGGGAGGTGAGCGCGGGAAGCACCGCGAGGGGGCGGGCGAGGCCGGGGACCCTGCGGCCGAGCAGCAGGCCCGCGACGGCGCCGAGGAACGGCAGCAGGGGGACGAGGACGGCGAGGGTGGTCGTGGTCACGCGGTGGCCTCAGCCTTCTGCGACGCCTTGCCCGCGGCGGGCCCATCGGGCTTGCCGGGCTCGTCGGGCTCGTCCGCGGCGGCGCCTTCGGAGTCGGTGCCGCCGTCGCCGTCACCGCCGTCGTCGGGGAGTTCGGCGGTGTCGCGGAGGTCGTCGACGGCGGAGGTGCCGCGGTTGCGGTAGACCGCCAGGACGATGGCGAGGCCGATGCCGATCTCGGCGGCGGCGATGGCGATGGTGAACAGGGTCAGTGCCTGGCCGGCGTGCAGGGCGTCGCGCAGCCAGACGTCGAAGGCGACGAGGTTGAGGTTGACGGCGTTGAGCATGAGCTCGACGGACATCAGGACCAGGATCGCGTTGCGGCGGGCGAGCACTCCGTACAGGCCGACGCAGAAGAGGAGGACGGCGAGGACCGCGGGATAGGCGAGGTGCATCAGCGCTGCTCCTTGTCGCTGTCGCCGGCGCCGGTTCTGCCGCCGGGGGCACCGTCCCGGTCGGAGCGGGCGGCGTTCCTGCGGGACAGGACGATCGCGCCGACGAGTGCGGCGAGCAGCAGGACCGAGAGCGCCTCGAAGGGCAGGACCCAGTGCCGGAAGAGGATCGAGCCGGTGACGTCGGTGGTGCCCTGCGGCTTGTCGAGGTCGATCCACTGCGTACGGAAGGCGTCGGCGACGACCCAGACCAGGGCCCCGGCGGCGGCGAGCGCCACGGCGAGCGCGACGGGCCGGTTGCCCGAGTCGGCGTCCGGGGAGCGGCCGATGGGGGCCCTGGTGAGCATCAGCCCGAAGAGGAGGAGGACGACGACGGAGCCCACATAGATGAGGACCTGGACCCAGGCGATGAACTCGGCGGTCAGGAGGAGGTACTCGACGGCGAGTCCGCCGAGCGCCACCACCAGCCACAGCGCGGCGTGCACGAGTTGCCGGGTGGTGACGGTGACGACGGCGGCGCCGAGGGTGACGAGGCCGACGAGGACGAAGGCGATCTCGACGCCGGTCGGGGAGAGGAAGCCCTGGGGGGCGGCTGCGGCGAGGGTGCCGTGGCCGGCTGCGGCGAGGGTCATGCCTGGCCCTCCCCCGGCTCGGGCTGCCCGGACCCCGGCGCCTGCTCGGCTTGTCCCGGCTTCTCGGCTTGTCCCGGCTTCTCGGCCTGCGCGGCGAGTTCAGCCTGCTCGGCCCGCTCGGCCTCCTGTTGGGCGGCCAGCTTCTCCGCCGCCTTGCGGGCCGCGGCGAGTTCCTTGGGCTCCTCGGCGGCGAGGTCCAGGGCGGGCGGGGCGGGGACGGTCCACATCCAGTCGCGGAGCTTGTCGCGCTCGTGGGTGAGTTCGCGGATGTCGGTCTCGGCGTACTCGAACTCCGGGGACCAGAACAGCGCGTCGAAGGGACAGACCTCGATGCAGATGCCGCAGTACATGCACAGGGAGAAGTCGATGGCGAAGCGGTCGAGGACGTTGCGGCTGCGCTCGCGGCCGCCCGGGGCGGCGGCGGGGAGGGTCTCCTTGTGGGAGTCGATGTAGATGCACCAGTCGGGGCACTCCCGGGCGCACAGCATGCAGACGGTGCAGTTCTCCTCGAACAGGCCGATGACGCCGCGGGTGCGGGGCGGCAGGTCGGGCTGGACCTCGGGGTACTGCTCGGTGACGGTCTTTCTCGTCATCGTGCGGAGGGTGACGGCGAGGCCCTTGGCCAGGCCGGACCCGGGAATCCGGGACCGGGCGGGCGGGAGTTGTGCAGCCATCAGTTGATCGCCACCTTCACGATTCCGGTGAGCGCGATCTGCGCGAGGGCGAGCGGGACGAGCAGGGTCCAGGCGAGCTTCTGGAGCTGGTCCTCGCGGAGACGGGGGTAGGTGACGCGCAGCCAGATGACGGCGAAGGCGAGGACGGCGGTCTTCAGCAGGGTCCACACCCAGCCGAGCCCGTCGGCGCCCCACGGACCGTGCCAGCCGCCCAGGAACAGGACGGTGGTCAGTCCGCACAGGACGACGATCCCGGCATACTCGGCGAGCAGGAAGAGGGCGAAGCGCAGGCCCGTGTACTCGGTGTACGCGCCGAAGATGATCTCGGAGTCGGCGACGGGCATGTCGAAGGGCGGGCGCTGGAGTTCGGCGAGGCCCGCCACGAAGAAGACGAGCGCGCCGACGATCTGCCAGGGCAGCCACCACCACTCGAAGGCGGCCACGATGCCGGGCAGCGAGACGGTGCCCGCGGCCATCGCCACGGAGGCGGCGGCGAGCAGCATCGGCAGCTCGTACGCGAGGAGTTGGGCCGCGGTGCGCAGGCCGCCGAGGAGGGAGAACTTGTTGGCCGACGCCCAGCCCGCCATCAGCGAGCCGAGGACACCGACGCCCATGACGGCCAGGACGAAGAAGATGCCCGCGTCGACGACCTCCCCGACCGCGCCCTCGCCGGGGCCGATCGGGATGGCCAGGAGGACGAGCAGATAGGGCAGGAGCGCCACGGCGGGGGCGAGTTGGAAGACACGGCGGTCGGCCTCGGCCGGGACGATGTCTTCCTTCTGGGCGAACTTGACGCCGTCGGCGACGAGCTGGGCCCAGCCGTGGAAGCCGCCCGCGTACATGGGGCCGAGGCGGCCCTGCATGTGGGCCATGACCTTGTGTTCGGTCTGGCCGATGATCAGGGGAAACGTCAGGAAGACGACGAAGACGACGAGGAGTCGCAGGGCGACGTCGAGGGCGTCGTTCACTGCGGGCCTCCTGGGCGGGTTTCGGGGTCGTCTGCTTGGGGGTCGTCGGCTTCGGGGGCTTCAGGGGCTTTCGGTTCAGGGGCTTTCGGTTCGGGGGTTGCCGGGGCGTCCGGTTCGAAGGCCGGGCGGGCGTGGTGCCAGGGGGCGTCCGGGGTGGCGGTGGGTCCGGTCGCGGGTGCCGACTCCGGCGCCGACTCCGGCTTCGGCTCCGTACGTTGCTGTGAGGCCGAGCCCTGCGACGCGCTGCGCGCGCGGCGTACCGGAGCGGCGGCCTCCGGCTGGCCGGCGGGCTTGTCAGCAGCCTGGCCGGCGGGCTTATCAGCGGCCTGGCCTGCGGGCTTGTCGGCGGGCTTGTCGGCGGCCTGGCTCGCCGAGCCCTCACCCGCCGTACGCGTACGTCGTGCAGGCCTCTCGCCGGCCGCCCGCCCCGCCGCCCCGCGCGCGGGTCGCGCCGGAGCGGCCGGAAGCTGCCCCTTCAGCGGACCCCACTCGTTGGGGTCGGGCACGCCGGGCGGCAGCATCTGACGGCGCTTGGCACCGCCGTGTTCCGACTCCCCCGGCTCCTTCGCCCCGGGCCACGCCTTGGCGACGCGCGCCGCAAGCACGAAGTCCTTGCGCAGCGGGTGGCCTTCGAAGCCGTCGGGCAGCAGCAGGGGTACGAGGTGGGGGTGGCCGTCGAAGCGGACGCCGAACATCTCGTGGGTCTCGCGCTCGTGCCAGCCCGCGCCCGCGTAGACGTCGATGGCGGTCGGCAGCACCGGGGCCTCGTGCGGCACGGTCGTACGGACGAGCAGGCGTCGTACGGGGGCGAGGGCGACGACGTGCGCGGACACGCGGAAGCCGGTGCCCGGTTCGTCGACGGCGCTCAGCCAGTCGAAGTAGGTGCAGCCCAGTGCGTCGCGGGCGGTGCGCAGGGCGTCGGTCCAGGAGGCGGCGGGCACGTCCACCGTCAGGACCTCGTACGACTCCTCGGCGGTCGCCTCCGCGCCGAACAGCTCCTCGACGGGAGCGGGCAGCCAGCCGGTCATCCGGCGTCCTCCCCCGTCACCGGCGCGGCGCCCGGCGCGGGCGGTGCGACCAGGCCGCTCTGCAGCGCCGCCGTGGACGGCCGCGCCCCGTTCGCTCCGTACCGCTCGCCGAGCGACTCGCGGGCGATCTTCTCCTGGAGCTTGAGGATGCCCTGGAGCAGCGCCTCCGGGCGCGGCGGGCACCCGGGGACGTACACGTCGACGGGGATGATCTGGTCGACGCCCTTGGTGACGGAGTACGAGTCCCAGTAGGGGCCGCCGCAGTTGGAGCAGGCGCCGAACGAGATGACGTACTTGGGCTCGGGCATCTGCTCGTACAGACGCTTCACGGCGGGCGCCATCTTGTCGGTGACCGTGCCGGAGACGACCATCAGGTCGGCCTGGCGCGGGCCCGGCGCGAACGGGATGACGCCGAGGCGGATGAAGTCGTGCCGGGCCATGGAGGCCGCGATGAACTCGATGGCGCAGCAGGCGAGTCCGAAGTTGAAGACCCACAGGCTGTACCGGCGGCCCCAGTTGAGGACCACCTTCATCGGCTCGGGGGCGAGGCGGGACAGGACGCCGAGACGCTTCGGCTCCGGGAGGTACACGGGCTCGGCCGCGGGCTCCTGGTTCACGTCCATGTGAGGACGCCCTTCTTGTATGCGTACAGCAGTCCCACGGCCAGAAAGCCGAGGAAGATGAACATCTCGACGAGGGTCGCGGCGCCGTAGCCGGGCGCGGCGAAGATCGTCGCCCAGGGGAAGAGGAAGATCGAGTCGACGGCGAAGATGACGTAGAGGAACGCGTAGACGTAGTAGCGGACCTGGGTGTGGGCCCAGCCCTCGCCGACGGGGTCGACGCCGCACTCGTACGTGAGCAGCTTCTCCGGGGTCGGTACGACGGGGCGCAGGAGCCGGCTCGCGCCGAACGACACGGCGACGAACAGCACGCCCACGACGGCGAGCAGCCCGACGACGGAGTACGACTCGAAGTAGCTCGCCGCGACGTCCGTGTGGTGCTTCGTCACTGACACGTCAGCCCCTCACTCCCGAAACACTCCCGAATCACTCCTGGACACCGGTCGCTCCTGGCCACCGGTCACTCCTGAACACCGGTGACACCGGCGGACTCCGGCACACCACCGGCGAACTCCGCCACTCACCGTCTCGCCTGTTCGACGATCTGTACGCACGGGAGTCTAGGGCCTGCTAAAGGCGAGGTAAGCAGACCGTCACGGACAAGCCAGGGGCAAGCCGTGGGCGAGTCTGGGATGGCTGGGGTTATCCACAGTGCGATCGTGCGGTCCCCCTCATGGCGCGAGCGCGGCGCGACGGGGATCCTTTGGCGTATGACCGCAAGCACCATCTCTGCGCACGACCCGCCACAGGGCCCGCCGCCTGCCCGTTTCGCCTTCGGTGTGCACACCTGGAAGGAGATCGCGCATCTGCTGGCGAACCTTCCCGTCGGCATCATCGGATTCACGTACGTGGTGACGGCCGTGTTCGTCGGCGGCCTTCTGTCGGTGACGGTGGTCGGCCTGCCGCTGCTCGCGCTCGCGCTGTTCGGCGCGCGCCTGATCGGCAAGTTCGAGCGGGGCCGGGCGAGGATGCTGCTCGACGTGCGGATCGACGAGCCGAGCCCGATGCCCGCGCCGTCGAAGCGCTCCGGCAGCTGGCTCAACTGGCTGTGGTCCAGCCTCAAGGACCCGGTGGGCTGGCGGACGATGCTGTACGGCTTCATCCGGCTGCCGTGGGCCGTCGTGACGTTCTCCGTGATGGCCGTCGGGCTCTTCGTACTGTGGCCGGTGCTGCCGTACATCGCGCGGGGTTTCGCCAACGCGGACCGGGCGATGGTGCGCGGCCTGCTGTCGCGGTCGGACGAACTGGAGCGGCGCATCGCCGAACTGGAGTCGGACCGGGGCGTCGTCGTGGACACCGCGGCGGCCGACCTGCGGCGCATCGAGCGCGATCTGCACGACGGCGCGCAGGCCCGCCTGGTGGCCCTCGCCATGGGGCTGGGCCTCGCCAAGGAGAAGCTCCTGGAGGACCCGGACACGGCGGCGGCGATGGTCGACGAGGCGCACGGCGAGGTGAAGCTGGCGCTCCAGGAGCTGCGGGATCTCGCGCGCGGCATCCACCCGGCGGTCCTCACCGACCGCGGGCTCGACGCGGCGCTCTCCTCGGTCGGCGCACGGTGCACGGTGCCGGTGAAGGTGACCGCCGACCTGCCCGAGCGCCCGGCCGCCGCGATCGAGGGCATCGCGTACTTCACGGTCTCCGAACTCCTGCAGAACGTGAGCAAGCACAGTGGCGCGCGCACGGCGAGCGTGGAGGTGTGGCGCTCCGACCAGCGGCTTCTCATACAGGTGTGGGACGACGGCCACGGCGGCGCCAGCCTGGACGGCGGCACGGGCATGGCGGGCCTCGCGGACCGGCTGGGCGCGGTGGACGGCCTGTTCATCATCGAGTCACCTGTCGGCGGCCCGACGACGATCACGGCGGAACTGCCGTGGCGGGACCGCGCGGAGGGGTGAGGGTCGCTCCGGGGTGCGGTCGGTGCTTCGACGCTTCGGCCGCCTGCGGCCCGGCGCTTCGGCCGGCTGCGCGGCCCGGTGCTTCGGATGCTCCGGGCCACCCCTGAAGGTAGGGAAAACCCCCGGTCCAAGAGGCCGACGCACTCCATGGCCCGCGCGGTCGCCGACCCGCAGTCTGGACGTACGACAAGGAACAGCTCTCGCGGAGCGGGTACGAGCCGCGCGGGGCCGAGCAGAAACGGACGACACCGATGGCCACGGACTACGGACAGGGGTACGGACACGTCATGGGAGCCGACGTCGAGGACCGCTGGGGCCACGGGGACCAGGGCGGCTACGGGGACCACAGCGGCTACGGGGACCACGGCGGCTACGGCAGCCAGCCGGGCGGCGGGCGCGGCGAGGGCCGCCTGAGCCGGCTGCCGGCCGCGCTGCGGGCGCCCCTGGAGGGGCGCACATGGCGTGAGTTCCTTTACGTGATGCTCTCGTTCCCGATCAGCATCATCGGCTTCGTCTTCGCGGTGACGATGCTGTCGGTCGGCGTGGGCCTGCTGGTCACGTTCATCGGCATTCCGGTGCTCGCCCTGGGCCTCGCGTCCCTCCGCGGCTTCGGCTCGCTGGAGCGGATGCGGGCGCGGACGCTGCTCGGCGTGGACGTCAAGGACCCGCATCCGCTGCAGCCGCGCGGCGGCGGCTTCATGGCGTGGATGGGGGCCATGCTCAAGAGCGGGGTCTCCTGGCGGCACGTCGTGTACGCGGTGATCCACATGCCGTGGGCGATCTTCTCGTTCGTGGTGACGACGCTCTTCTGGACGTACGGCTGGGCGATGCTGACGTATCCGCTGTGGTTCTGGCTGTTCCCGATGTACGGGGGACAGGACGGGATCCAGCTCTACGGCGACGACGGCCACCGCATATACCTGGACAACCCCTTCGAGATCGGGCTCACCGCGGCGACAGGTCTGCTCGTCACGCTGGCCACGCCCTGGATCATTCGCGCGCTGACCACCGTCGACCGGGTCCTGGTCTTCGGGCTGCTCGGTCCCTCGCGGCTGGTGTCACGTGTCGTCGAGCTGGAGTCGGACCGGGGGGTCGTCGTGGACACCGCCGCGGCTGACCTGCGGCGCATCGAGCGGGATCTGCACGATGGGGCGCAGGCGCGGCTCGTCGCGCTCGCCATGGACCTCGGGCTCGCCAAGGAGAAGCTGACCGAGGACCCGGAGGCGGCGGCCCGGATGGTGGACGAGGCGCACGGCGAGGTGAAGGTGGCCTTGCAGGAGCTGCGGGATCTGGCTCGTGGGATTCATCCGGCCGTGCTCACCGACCGGGGGCTCGATGCGGCGCTGTCCTCGCTGTCCGCGCGGTGCACTGTGCCGGTGGATGTCGAGGTGGATCTGCCGGCGCGGCCGGCGGCGGCCATCGAGGGGATTGCTTACTTCACCGTGTCCGAGCTGCTGCAGAACGTGAGCAAGCACAGTGGGGCGGGGCGGGCTTCTGTGGATGTGTGGCAGGTGGAGGGTCGGCTGATGTTGCAGGTCAGTGATGATGGGCGGGGTGGGGCGGATGTTTCCGGGGGGTCCGGGCTTGCGGGGCTCGCGGAGCGGCTTGACGCGGTTGACGGGATTCTGGTGGTCGAGTCGCCCTTGGGAGGGCCGACTGTGATCACGGCGGAGTTGCCTTGGCGGGGGTAGGGGGCCCTGCCGGGGGCTCCCCGCTGCGTCCATTAGCGCGCTCCGCGCGCGGGCGCCCCTTCCCGTAACCAGGGGGCTCTGCCCCCTGGACCCCCGTATCGGCCTGAACGGCCTCGTCCTCAAACGCCGGACAGGCTGAAACTCGCCGCCCCAGGCCTCGCCCTCAAGCGCTGACGGAGCCGACCCGCTCGACTAATTGAAAGAGCGTGAAGCCCCGGCGCCCGAATGCTGGGATGCTTGGTCCTGTCAATGGGGCGGGGACAGGGCATGGGGGCCGGAACATCGTGGAGGACAAGGTGCGGGTGGTCATCGCCGAGGATTCAGTGCTGCTCAGGGAGGGCCTGACCCGGTTGCTGACCGACCGTGGGCACGACGTGGTCGCGGGTGTGGGTGACGCGGAGGCGCTGATCAAGACGGTCACCGATCTCGCGGCGCAGGACCTGCTGCCGGACGTCGTGGTCGCTGACGTGCGGATGCCGCCGACACACACGGACGAAGGGGTGCGGGCGGCCGTGAAGCTGCGCGCGCGGCATCCGGGGCTCGGGGTGCTGGTCCTTTCGCAGTACGTGGAGGAGCAGTACGCGACGGAGCTGCTCGCCGGGTCCAGCCGGGGCGTGGGGTATCTGCTCAAGGACCGCGTCGCCGAGGTGCGTGAGTTCGTGGACGCGGTCGTGCGTGTCGCGCAGGGCGGCACCGCGCTCGACCCCGAGGTCGTGGCGCAGTTGCTCGGGCGCAGCCGCAAACAGGACGTTCTCGCCGGTCTCACCCCGCGCGAGCGGGAGGTCCTGGGCCTGATGGCCGAGGGCCGCACGAACTCGGCCGTGGCACGTCAGCTCGTCGTGAGCGACGGCGCCGTCGAGAAGCACGTCAGCAACATCTTCCTGAAGCTGGGGCTCTCCCCCAGCGACGGGGACCACCGCCGCGTGCTCGCCGTCCTCACGTACCTGAACTCGTGAATTCGTGAGTCGCTGAATTAGCGCCTCGCGCCGTCCCGCCACCGGGACACGATCGAGGGTCGACCGCACAGCGCCACCGTGGGCACCACCCGTACGGACAGAACGACACCGCACCGCAGCACGGCACTGGAACCAGGCATGGTCCTAGAACCAAAGGATGAGCGGAGAGCGTCTTCATGAAAGGCCGGGGGGCGAGTCACAGCATGACAAACCAGGGCATTCGGCTGTCTCAAAGGTGCGTCCATCATGCGAGCGGCCCTAAGAAGGTGACCCTTACAGACGTAGGGTGGGCCATGGGAGCGCAGGGCGGCCTGCCGCTCCCGCAGAGCCGCCTCGAGGGAGGTCCAGTTCAGTGACCAGCCAGGTCAGTAGCCCGGCCGAGCAGGCCGACGAAGCCGTCGTAGGAGAGCAGCGCAAGCCCGCTACGGGCGAGAAGGACGTGCGCCGACTCGACCGGGTGATCATTCGGTTCGCGGGTGACTCAGGTGACGGCATGCAGCTCACGGGCGACCGGTTCACATCGGAGACCGCGTCCTTCGGCAACGACCTGTCGACGCTGCCGAACTTCCCCGCCGAGATCCGCGCGCCCGCAGGCACCCTGCCGGGCGTCTCCTCGTTCCAGCTGCACTTCGCCGACCACGACATCCTGACCCCCGGCGACGCGCCGAACGTGCTGGTCGCGATGAACCCGGCGGCCCTGAAGGCGAACATCGGGGACGTACCGCGCGGCGCCGAGATCATCGTGAACACGGACGAGTTCACGAAGCGCGCGATGCAGAAGGTCGGGTACGAGACCTCACCGCTCGAAGACGGCTCCCTGGACGGTTTCCAGGTGCACCCGGTGCCGCTGACCTCGCTGACGGTGGAGGCGTTGAAGGAGTTCGAGCTGTCCCGGAAGGACGCGGGGCGCTCGAAGAACATGTTCGCGCTCGGCCTGCTCTCGTGGATGTACCACCGGCCGACCGAGGGCACCGAGCGGTTCCTGAAGACCAAGTTCGCCAAGAAGCCGGACATCGCGGCGGCGAACATCGCGGCGTTCCGCGCGGGCTGGAACTTCGGCGAGACCACCGAGGACTTCGCGGTCAGCTACGAGGTGGCGCCCGCGTCGAAGGCGTTCCCCACGGGCACGTACCGCAACATCTCCGGCAACCTCGCCCTGTCGTACGGCCTCGTCGCGGCCTCGCGCCAGGCGGACCTGCCGCTGTACCTGGGTTCGTACCCGATCACGCCGGCCTCGGACATCCTGCACGAGCTGTCCAAGCACAAGAACTTCGGCGTACGCACCTTCCAGGCCGAGGACGAGATCGCCGGCATCGGCGCGGCCCTCGGCGCCGCCTTCGGCGGCTCGCTGGCCGTGACCACGACCTCCGGCCCGGGTGTGGCGCTCAAGAGCGAGACCATCGGGCTCGCGGTCTCGCTCGAACTGCCGCTGCTGATCGTCGACATCCAGCGCGGCGGCCCCTCCACCGGGCTGCCGACCAAGACCGAGCAGGCAGACCTGCTGCAGGCGATGTTCGGCCGCAACGGCGAGGCCCCGGTGCCGGTCGTCGCGCCGCGCACCCCGGCGGACTGCTTCGACGCGGCCATCGAGGCGGCCCGCATCGCCGTCACGTACCGCACGCCGGTCTTCCTGCTCTCCGACGGCTATCTGGCCAACGGCTCCGAGCCGTGGCGCATCCCGGAGGTCGACGAACTCCCGGACCTGCGCGTGCAGTTCGCCTCCGGCACCAACCACACGCTGGAGGACGGCACCGAGGTCTTCTGGCCGTTCAAGCGCGACCCCGGGACCCTCGCCCGCCCGTGGGCCATCCCCGGCACCCCCGGCCTCGAACACCGCATCGGCGGCATCGAGAAGCAGGACGGCACCGGCAACATCTCCTACGACCCGGCCAACCACGACTTCATGGTCCGCACCCGCCAGGCCAAGGTCGACGGCATCGACGTGCCCGACCTGGAGGTCGACGACGCGACCGGCGACGCCAACCTCCTCGTCCTCGGCTGGGGTTCGACGTACGGGCCGATCACCGCGGCGGTACGCCGCCTGCGCGCCGCCGGGCAGAGCGTCGCGCAGGCGCATCTGCGCCACCTCAACCCGTTCCCGCGGAACCTGGGCGAGGTCCTGAAGCGTTACGACAAGGTGGTGATCCCCGAGATGAACCTCGGTCAGCTCGCCACACTGATCCGCGCCAAGTACCTCGTGGACGCGGTCTCCTACAACCAGGTCAACGGCATGCCGTTCAAGGCCGAGCAGCTCGCCACGGCTCTCAAGGAGGCCATCGATGGCTGACACCACGCTCGAGGGGCCCACAGGCTCCGAGACGCTTCTGAAGCTCGTGCCCAAGGCCGAGGGCAAGCAGTCCATGAAGGACTTCAAGTCCGACCAGGAAGTGCGCTGGTGCCCCGGCTGCGGTGACTACGCGGTCCTGGCCGCCGTGCAGGGCTTCATGCCCGAGCTCGGCCTGGCCAAGGAGAACATCGTCTTCGTCTCCGGCATCGGCTGCTCGTCCCGCTTCCCGTACTACATGAACACGTACGGGATGCACTCCATCCACGGCCGCGCCCCCGCCATCGCCACCGGACTCGCCTCATCCCGGCGGGACTTGAGCGTGTGGGTGGTCACCGGTGACGGCGACGCGCTGTCCATCGGCGGCAACCACCTCATCCACGCGCTGCGCCGCAACGTGAACCTGAAGATCCTGCTGTTCAACAACCGGATCTACGGCCTCACCAAGGGCCAGTACTCCCCGACCTCCGAGGTCGGCAAGATCACCAAGTCGACGCCGATGGGCTCGCTCGACGCGCCCTTCAACCCGGTGTCCCTGGCGATCGGCGCGGAGGCGTCGTTCGTGGCCCGCACCGTCGACTCCGACCGCAAGCACCTCACCGACGTGCTGCGCCAGGCCGCCGACCACCCCGGCACGGCGCTGGTGGAGATCTACCAGAACTGCAACATCTTCAACGACGGCGCCTTCGAGGTCCTCAAGGACAAGCAGCAGGCCGAGGAGGCCGTGATCCGCCTGGAGCACGGCGCGCCGATCCGCTTCGGCACCGACGGCTCCAAGGGCGTCGTCCGCGACTCGCTCACCGGCGACCTGAAGGTGGTCGCGGTGACGGCGGAGAACCAGTCGCAGATCCTGGTCCACGACGCCCACGCCGCGTCCCCGACCACGGCCTTCGCGCTCTCCCGCCTCGCCGACCCGGACACGCTGCACCACACCCCCATCGGCGTCTTCCGCTCCACCGAACGCCCGGTGTACGACACGCTGATGGCCGACCAGCTCGACACGGCCATCGAGCAGCACGGCAAGGGTGACCTGGCTGCGCTGCTGGCCGGCGGGGACACCTGGACGGTCGTCGGCTAGTCCGGCCCGGCCCGCTTTTCCGGCGCCCGAAGCCCGGTCCTGATCCGTCAGGGCCGGGCTTCGTCGTGCTTCGCCCGTGCTTCGTCGTACGTCACGCGCGCCGCCAGGACGTCATCCATGCGCCGGTCCGTCCACTCGCCGAGGGCGCGGACCAGTTCGGCGGCCTCGCGGCCCAGGTCGGTGAGGGAGTAGTCGACGCGGGGCGGGATGACGGGCTTGGCGTCGCGGTGCACGACGCCGTCGCGCTCCAGGGTCTGCAGGGTCTGGGTCAGCATCTTCTCGCTGACGCGGCCGATCTCCCGGCGCAGCTCACTGAACCGGTACGAACGCTCGGACAGCGCGATCAGGACGAGGACGCCCCAGCGGCTGGTGACGTGCTCCAGGACGAGGCGGTGCGGGCACATCACCTCGGCGTCGGTGTTCCACAAGGACCTTACTGCCATGCCAGTACCTTACTTCAAAGTGGGTACTTACGGATAGTTAGTGCCGGAACTAGGGTGAGTGGCATACCGAACGTCACCGGGCATAACTAGGCACAGCAGGAGAAATCCCATGAGCATCGTCGTCACCGGAGCCACCGGTCACCTGGGCCGCCTCGTCGTCGAGGGCCTCCTCGCCGCGGGCGTGCCCGCCGGGCAGGTCGCGGCCGTCGTACGGAACAAGGAGAAGGCCGCGGACCTCGCCGAGCGCGGGGTGGAGCTGCGCGTCGCCGACTACAACGCGCCGGAGACGCTCGCTGGAGTGTTCGGCGCGGGCGACAAGGTGCTCCTCGTCTCCGGCAGCGAGGTGGGGCGGCGGGTGCCGCAGCACCGGGCCGTGATCGACGCGGCGCGTGCCGCCGGGGTCGCCCACCTCGTCTACACGGGCGTGCTCGGCGGGCCCGACGCCGACTTCGACCTGGCGGACGAGCACAAGGCCACCGAGCAGGCGGTGCTCGACTCCGGGCTTCCGTACACGTTCCTGCGCAACGGCTGGTACCACGAGAACTACACGGAGCACCTGGCTCCGGTCCTGGCGCACGGCGCGGTCGTCGGCAGCGCGGGCGGGGGCCGGGTCGCGTCCGCGGCCCGCGCCGACTACGCGGCGGCGGCCGTCGCGGTGCTGACCGGCGAGGGGCACGAGGGCCGCGCGTACGAGCTGAGCGGCGATGTGGCGTGGACCTTCCCCGAGTACGCGGCCGAGATCGCCGCGCGCTCCGGCAAGCCGGTCGCGTACCGGCAGGTGGCTCCCGCGGAGCACCTCGCCGTCCTCACCGGTGCCGGGCTTCCGGAGCCGATGGCCGCGATCCTCGTGGACGTGGACGCCGCCATAGCGCGGGGGCTGCTCGCCGGGGGCAGCGGTGACCTGAGCCGTCTGATCGGGCGGCCGACGACGCCGCTGACGGACGCGGTGGCCGCGGCGCTCAAGGGCTGAACCGTGCCGCCGGGGGGCTGTCATGACCGTATGGCGATACGGACATGACAGCCCCCCGGCGCGGGCGCTACCTTCGTGCCCGGGCAGCGGGTGGCTGCCGAGCACCAAGGAGGAGCCGTGACCCCAGCGCAGGCCAAGGCCGAGGCACGCATAGGCCTGCTGAACGGCTTCGCGGCGTACGGCATGTGGGGCCTGGTCCCCCTGTTCTGGCCGCTCCTCAAGCCCGCGGGCGCGGGCGAGATCCTGGCCCACCGCATGGCCTGGTCGCTCGTGGTCGTCGGCGTCGCGCTGCTCGTCGTACGCCGCTGGGCCTGGGCAGGCGAGCTGCTGCGCCAGCCCCGCAAGCTGGGCCTGGTGACGATCGCCGCCTCCGTGATCACCCTCAACTGGGGCGTCTACATCTGGGCCGTGAACTCCGGCCACGTCGTCGAGGCGTCCCTCGGCTACTTCATCAACCCGCTGGTCACCATCGCGATCGGCGTCCTGCTGCTCGGCGAGCGGCTGCGGCCCGTGCAGTGGACGGCCGTCGGCGTCGGCGCCGCCGCCGTCCTGGTCCTCGCCTTCGGCTACGGCCGCCCGCCGTGGATCTCCCTCTGCCTCGCCTTCTCCTTCGCCACGTACGGACTGGTCAAGAAGAAGGTCAACATCGGCGGCCTGGAGTCGCTCGCCGCCGAGACCGCCGTGCAGTTCCTGCCCGCGGTCGCCTTCCTGCTGTGGCTCGGCTCACGGGGCGAGGCCACGTTCGCCACCGAGGGGTTCGGGCACGCCGCGCTGCTCGCCGCCACCGGTGTGGTGACGGCGGCACCGCTCGTCTGCTTCGGCGCGGCGGCGATACGGGTGCCGCTGTCCACCCTGGGCCTGCTCCAGTACCTCGCGCCCGTGTTCCAGTTCATGCTCGGCATCCTGTACTTCCACGAGGCGATGCCGCCGGAGCGGTGGGCCGGGTTCGCGCTGGTGTGGCTGGCGCTGGCCCTGCTCACTTTCGACGCGTTTCGCACCGCGCGGCGCAACGCCGTACGGGCGTCCGCCCTGGCCGCCGCCCAGGAAGCCCCGGCTACTTCCAGGCTCCCGCTGAAGCAGCCGCCCGCACGTACTCCCTGAAGTCCCGCGGCTCGCGGCCCAGTACGTCGCGTACGCCCGTCGCCACCGGGCTGAGGTGGCCCTCGGAGACGAACGTGAAGAGCGCGGTGAGCTCCTCGGCGAGGGCTTCGGGCACGCCATCGGCGGCCAGCTCGGCCAGGAAGTCCTCCGGCGTGAGCGTCTCGTAGCGCATCTCGCGGCCCGACGCCGCCGCGACCTCCGCGACCGCCTCGGTGTACGAGAGGGCGCGCGGGCCCGACAGTTCGTACACGCGGTGGGTGTGGCCGTCCTCGGTGAGCAGCGCGACCGCCACGTCCGCGATGTCCTCCACGTCGACGAACGGCTCCGGCGTGGCGTCGCCGACCGGCAGGGCGAGGCGGCCCGCGAGGAGCAGCGCGTGGAAGAAGTCCTCGGAGAAGTTCTGCGCGAAGTTGTTGGCCCGGATCACCGACCAGTCCACGCCCGCCTCCGCGACGGCCCGCTCGGCCCGCCACATGCCCGGCAGGAAGGCCTCGCCGGACACGTCGACGCCGCGCCCGGACAGGACCACGAAGCGGCGCACGCCCGCCTCCTCGGCCTGCTTCACGAAGTCGACGACGGGCTCAGGGTCCTCCGGCGCGACGAGGTAGAGGGCCCGGACGCCCGACAGGACCGGGGCCCAGGTGGCACGGTCGGTCCAGTCGAAGCGGGTTTCGCCGGAGCGGGACGCGGCCCGCACCGTATGGCCCGCCGCCCGCAGCCGGGGCACGATGCGGCGGCCGGTCTTGCCGGTGGCGCCGAGGACGAGGACGGGGGCGGCGGTGGCTGCTGCCGGGTCCTGCTGGGATTCGGTGTTCCGCTGGGATTCGGTCATGGCACCAGCCAATCCGCCCGGCCGCGCCCGTGACATGGGTGCCCGTCTCACGACCATGGGAGTACGTCCACGGCGAGCCCCCGGACGGGCGTCTACCGTGGACCGCATGGACGCTCTGGGGGATCTGCTGCGCGGCGTACGCGCGGACGGCGCGCTGTTCGGCCGCGAGGTGCTCACGGACGACTGGGAACGGAGCTGCCCGCGGGGCGCCGCGCTCGAACTGTTCCTGGTCGTGCGGGGCACGGCCCGGATCGCCGGTGCCGGATGCGAGCCGCGCACCCTGCGCGCGGGGGACGCCACGATCGCCTGCACCACGGCCCCGTTCGCGCTGACCTCGACAGGACCCGGCGCCGGGGAGACCGAACTGGTCTCCGGGTACTACGAGTTGGAAGGAGCCGTGGGCCGCCGCCTCACCAGCGCGCTGCCGCCGTTCCTGGTCGTGCCCGCCGAGGACGAGTGCATGCCGATCGTGGAGCTCATCGCCGCCGAGATCGCCGCCGACCGTCCCGGCAGGCAGTACGTGATGGACCGGATGCTGGACTGGCTGCTCGCCTGCACCCTGCGCGAGTGGTTCGACCTGCCCGAGTCGCGCCCGCCCGCCTGGTACCGGGCGCTCGGCGACGACGTGGTCGGCCCCGCCCTGCGCGCCCTGCACGAGGACCCTGCCAGGCCCTGGACCGTGGCGTCCCTGGCGGCGCGGGCCCAGGTCTCCCGCGCCGCCTTCGCCCGGCGGTTCGCCGACCTGGTGGGGCGGCCCCCGATGGCGTACGTCACCGACTGGCGCATGACCCTCGCGGCCGAACTCCTCACCGAGCCGGGCGCGACGGTCGCCTCCGTGGCCGCGCGCGTCGGGTACGCCGACGGGTTCGGGTTCAGCGACGCCTTCAAGCGGACCCGCGGGGTCACGCCGAGCGGCTACCGGGCGTCGCGGGCCGCGGAGGCGGCGGCCGGGGCCGGGTCTGCGGTGGCGGAGAGGGTGGACCCCGACTCGTGGCTGCGGGTCGCGGGCTGAGCCTTCCGCCGGCTCCCGCGCACCCCGGCCAGCGAGACCACGACCCCGAGGACCGCGAGTACCACCGGCACGGTGAGCGCCGCCCGGAACGCCTCCAGGGAACCCTCGGCGTCCCCGCCGTGCGCCCCGCCGCTCCCGCCGCCCGCCGACGCGATCCCGTACACCGCCGTCACCGCCGAGATCCCGATGGCCGCGCCGAACTGCGTGGCCGTCTGCAACAGGCCGCCCGCCAGGCCCTGTTCGGCCTCGGCCACGCCGTCCGTCGCCGCGATCAGGAGCGGGCCGTAGGCCAGCGCGAAGGCGGTGCCGGCGAGGATCAGGGTCGGGAACATCGCCGCGTACGTCCAGTCCATGCCGACCGGCAGGAACAGCGCGTACGCCGTCGCCGCGAGCAGGAACCCGGCGAGGATCACGCGGGCGTGGCCGTAGCGGTTCACCAGGCGCGGGGTGAGCGTCGGCGCGAGGACGACGTCGCAGCCCATCACGACCAGGGCGATCGCGGTCTGCCAGGACGACCAGCCGCGCAGCTCCTGGAGGTAGAGCGTGAGGACGAACTGGAAGCCCATGAACGCGCCGAGGAAGAGCAGCGCCCCGAGCCCGGCCCGCACCACCGTCCCCGTACGGAAGATCCCCAGGCGGACCAGCGGCACGTCGGCGCGGCGCTCGATGCCGACGAAAGCCGCGACGAGGAGCAGGCCCGCGGCCACTGAAGTGAGCGTCAACGGCCAGTCGGCGAGGCCGTGTTCGAGGCTGACGACGCCATAGGCGAGGAGCAGCATCGCCCCGGCCGCGGCGGCGGCGCCCGGCAGGTCGAAGCCTCCGCCGGGGGACGGGGCCGGGACTACCGGGGCCGGGGCCGGGGCCGGAATCAGCCGTACCGCCGCCACCAGGATCACCGCCGCGAACAGCACCGGCGCGAAGAACACCCACTGCCAGCCCAGCTCCGTGAGCAGCCCGCCGATGACCAGGCCGAGCGAGAAGCCGCCCGCGGAGGTGCCCGCGAAGACGAGCAGCGCCTGGTTGCGGGCCGGGCCCTCCGCGTACGACGTGGTGATGATCGACATCGCGGCGGGCGTCATGAACGCCGCGGCCACGCCGGTCACGAACCGCGCCACGATCAGCATCCAGCCCTCGGTCGCGAAGCCGCCGAGCCCGGAGAAGACCAGGAACACCCCGAGCCAGGTCAGGAACATCCGGCGCCTGCCGAGCAGGTCGGCCGCGCGGCCGCCGAGCAGCGTGAACCCGGCGTAGCCGAGGACGTACGCACTGATCACCCAGGCCGCGGTGCCGGTGGAAAGGCCCAGGTCGGACCTGATGGAGGGGATGGCGACGGCGAGCATCGCGATGTCCGCGCCCTCCAGGAAGATCGTTCCGCACAGGACGAGCAGCAGTGCCCAGGCGCGGGCGCCCATGGTGTCTCCTTCGGAGTGCAGTGGTTACCCCAATGGGGGCCGGTTCCTTCTTGTAACCACTGAGATCCTGCGGCAGCATCTACAGGTGCGGAAGAAGGCACTTTGAAGTCACCGAGGCACTGCGAGGGCACCGTGGAGACCAAGGGCACCGAGAGCACTCTCGAAACCGACGCGAGCGTCGACTGCGGAGACCCCGACCCGTTCCAGTGGGACACCCGCGAGGACTGCCAGGTGCGGCAGATCCTGGACCGGGTGGCCGACAAGTGGTCCCTGCTCGTGATCGCGCTCCTGGACCGCCGCTGTCTGCGCTTCACCGAGCTGCGCCGCGAGATCGACGGCATCAGCCAGCGCATGCTGACGGTCACGCTGCGCCAGCTGGAGCGCGACGGCCTGGTGAAGCGCACGGTCCACCCGGTGGTGCCGCCCCGGGTGGAGTACGAACTCACGCCGCTCGGCGGCACGTTGCACCACACCATCCGGGCCCTGGTGACCTGGACGGAGGAGCACCAGAACGAGGTCGCGGCGGCCCGTTCGGCGTACGACGCGCGGGTGGCGGCACAGGAGTCGGCCGACGCATGATCAGGGCATGACCCTGCACTGGAAACTCGTGATCGACGCGCGGGACCCGCACGCCCAGGCCGCCTTCTGGGGCGAGACGCTCGGGTACGAGGTCGAGGACAACGACGCGCTGATCGAGCGGCTGCTCGGCGTCGGCGCCGTACCGGAGGCACTGACCGTCGAGTTCCGCGGGCGCCGCGCCTGGCGGGACCTCATCGCCGTACGGCACCCGGACGATCCGTACGACGAGGACAGCGGCACGGGCCTCGGCCGCCGCATCCTCTTCCAGCGGGTGCCGGAGACGAAGTCCGGCAAGAACCGCCTGCACGTGGACGTGCACTCCGGGCCCGGCACCCGCGACGAGGAGCTGACCCGCCTGCGGGCGCTGGGCGCGAGCGTGCTGCGGCACGTGAAGGAGCCCGGCGGCGAGTGGGTGGTGATGGCGGACCCGGAGGGGAACGAGTTCTGCCTCCACTAGGGGCGGCCGGGGGGCAGCCGGGGGGCGGCCGGGCGCGGCTAGGCGCGCAGCGCGTGGCCCGTCGTCGCGTCCACGTGGTCCGGTACGGCCTCGTGGCTGTCCCCGACGGTGAGCGTGCCGGTGGGCTCGAACAGCAGGATCGAGGCGCCGGTGCGGGCGATCGGCTTGTGCTCGGTGCCCCGGGGGACCGTGAAGACGTCGCCCTTGGCGAGCGTGACCGCGCGCTCCCCGTCGGGCCCCCGCAGCGCGATGTCCAGCTCGCCGTCGAGGACGAGGAAGAACTCGTCGGTGTCGTCGTGGACGTGCCAGATGTACTCGCCCTCGATCTTGGCGACGCGTACGTCGTAGTCGTTGACGTGGGTGACGATGCGGGGGCTCCACAGGGCGTCGAAGGAGGCCAGGGCGTCGTTCAGGGCGATGGGTTCCCGTCGGTGGACGGGGGTCTCGTTGCTCATGGACCCATCGTCGGCCTCGCCCCCGGCTCCGTACGAGTGCTAGAAATCGCACATGGCGCAAGAAAACTCTCACGGAAACTCTCAAGGGTCCGCACGACGCGGCAGCCGCCCGCATCGCGTGGTCGTCGTCATCGACGAGAACTCCAACCCCTTCGAGCTCGGCTGCGTCACCGAGATCTTCGGCCTCCGCAGGCCCGAACTGGGCCGGGACCTCTACGAGTTCACGCTCTGCTCGCCCGAGCCGCGCACCCTGATGCGGGACGGTTTCTTCACGCTCACCGGGGTCGCCGAGCTCACCGCGGCCGACTCGGCGGACACCCTGATCGTGCCGAACCGGCCCGACACGGAGGTCCCGCGCCGCCCCGCCGTCCTGGCCGCCGTCCGCCGGGCGCACGCGCGCGGCGCCCGGCTCGTCGGCTTCTGCAGCGGCGCCTTCACGCTCGCCGAGGCGGGAGTGCTCGACGGGCGCCGGGCCACCGCGCACTGGCAGTGGGCGGACGACTTCCGGCGGCGCTTCCCGGCCGTACGCCTCGAACCGGACGTCCTCTTCGTCGACGACGGCGACATCCTCACCGCCGCGGGCAGCGCCGCCGCGCTCGACCTCGGGCTGCACATCGTGCGCCGCGACTTCGGCGCGGAGGTCGCCAACTCGGTGTCACGGCGGCTGGTCTTCGCGGCCCACCGGGACGGAGGACAGCGGCAGTTCGTGGAGCGCCCCGTGCCCGACGTGCCCGACGAGTCCCTCGCGCCGCTGCTCGCGTGGGCCCAGGAGCGCCTGGGCGAACCGCTCACCGTCGCCGGACTCGCCGCGCACGCCGCGATGAGCCCGGCGACACTGCACCGCCGCTTCCGCGCCCAGCTCGGCACGACCCCGCTGGCCTGGCTGAACGGCGAGCGCACCGCGTTCGCCTGCCGCCTCATCGAGCGCGGCGAGGAGCGCCTCGACGTGGTCGCCCACCGCAGCGGCCTCGGCACGGCGGCGAACCTCCGGTCCCGGCTGCGCCGCGAAACGGGCCTGACCCCGTCGGCGTACCGCCGCCGCTTCGGCCCCTGAACCCCTGAACCTGCCGAGCGCCGGTACGGCCTAGGGCACCGTTACGGGCCTAAGCCCGCCGCACCCGCTCCAGCACCGCACCCCCCAGCTCCAGCGCCTCCCCCGGCTCCCGCACACACTGCTGGAGGTCCACGAAGCAGCTCTCCGCCCCCGTGTCCCGCACCCCGCGCAGCACGGCGGCGATCTCCTCGCTCGTCGCGCCGGGCTTCGGGTTGTGGCGGATCTGGCGGCGCAGCGCGTCCGGGTCGCGGCCCGCGTCCTCGGCGGCGCGCCGCGCGATGCCCCACAGCCCCGCCTGCGCCTCGGCGGGCAGCGAGACGCCGACCCACCCGGCGGCCCGGCGGCCGATCCGGGCCATCGCGGCCGGGCTGAACCCGCCCAGGTAGACCGGCGGATGCGGCGCCTGGACCGGCCGCAGGCCGACGTACGACCGCGGGATCGTCCAGTGCGGCCCGTCGTGCTCGAAGACCTCCCGCGTCCAGATGCCCTCCAGGATGTCGAGGATCTCTTCGAGGCGGGCACCGCGCTTGCCGAAGTCGGCGTTGACGGCGGTGTATTCGTCGCGCAGCCAGCCGATGCCGAGCCCGGCGTCGAGGCGGCCGCCGCTGACCTGGTCCAGCGAGGTGAGCGAACGCGCGAGCAACAGCGGCGGATACCAAGGGGCGTTGAGGGTGCTCGTACCAAGCCGCACGCGACTGGTCGCCGCGGCGGCGACGGTCAGGACGGTGAGCGGATCGAGGAAGGTCTTGTACTCGGGCGGGTACGGGTTGTCCGGGGTGTGGCCCGGATACAGGTCACTGGGCGCGACCGGCGTCAGCGACCGGTCCCCGGCCCAGAGCGAGTCGAACCCGGCTGCCTCCGCGTCGCGCGCGAAGGCCGCGATCGCCTCGGCGCGGGCGTGGGTTCCGTACTGCGGCAGAGCGATACCTATGTGCATGAGGTCATCCTGAGGGCCGTACCGTCCCTGGCCCGCACAGCCCCACGTGTGACGCCCGCCACGCCACGACACGGGCAGCCACGCCCCGCCTCGACGTGCCGTCAGAGTGCCGCCGACGTGGGCGTACCGGCACGCCGAACCGGGAGATCGCACATCTACTCTCAATCAGGGGGAACGCACGGCACGCGACACGGGGGAACACGCGCAATGCACACGCACACGCACACACAGCCACGGAATCTCACCTTCCGGCTACTCGGCCCCGTCGAGGCCCACCGGGACGGCGTGCGGCTCGGCCTCGGCTCGCCCCAACAGCGGGCGGTGCTCGCCATGCTGCTGCTGCACGAGGGCAGGCCCGTAGGCGCGGAGGAGCTGGTCGACGGGGTGTGGGGCGAGCAGGCGCCACGGCGGGCGCTCGGCGCGATCCGCACGTACGTGTCGCGGCTGCGGGGCGTACTCGAACCCGGCCGGGCCGCCCGGGGAACGGACGGGGTCCTCGTCTCCGTGGGCGGCGGCTACGCCCTGCCCCTGCCCGACGACTCCGTCGACTCGGTGTGCTTCGAGCGCGCGGTGGCGGCCCGCGGCGGCGGCCCGCGCGAGGCGCACGAGCGGCTGTCGCGCGCACTCGGCCGGTGGAGCGGCAGCGCGCTCGCGGGCGTGCCCGGACCCTACGCCCAGCGCCAGCGGGACCGGCTGGCCGAAGTGCGCACGACCACGCTGGAAGCGCTGCACACGTACGCGCTCGACCTGGGCCTGCACGCCCGTTCCGTGCCCGAGCTGACCGCGCTGGCCGTCGAGTTCCCGCTCCGGGAGCGGCTGCGCGCGCTGCTGATGCTGGCCCTGTACCGCTCGGGGCGACAGGCCGACGCCCTCGCCGTGTACGCGGACACCCGGCGCGGCCTGCGCGACGAACTGGGCATCACCCCCGGCCCCCACCTCACGGCGCTGCACCAGGCCATCCTCACCGGTGATCCACAACTCGCGTACGCGGCCGACGAGCCCCGGCCGCAGAGCCCTCCGTACCAGGCGGGCAACGACTCGTCGTACAGAGCCGAAGCGACCGGCACGAGCACAACGGCCACCACGGCCACCACGGTCCATGCGACCGCACCGGCCCCGGCGCGGCCGCGAACCCCCGCCGCGCCCCTCCCCGCTCACCCCGCTCGCTCCGCCCGCCCCCAGCAACTCCCCACCGACACCGCCGACTTCACCGGACGCACGCACGTCGTCGACGAGCTCGGCGCCGTCCTGCGCGGCGGCGGGCACGGTGACGGTGCCCGTACCGTCACCGTCGCCACCCTCATCGGCACCGGCGGCGTCGGGAAGACCACCGTGGCGGTGCACGTGGCGCACGCGCTGCGCGCCGACTTCCCCGACGGGCGGCTGCACGTGGACCTGGGCGCCGGCAGCACCCCCGCCGAACCCGCCAGCGTCCTCACCGACTTCCTCATCGCCCTCGGCACGCCCTCCGACCGCGTCCCGCTCGAACTGGAGCAGCGGGCCGCGCTCTTCCGGACCGTGCTCGCCGACCGGCGCGTCCTGCTCGTCCTCGACAACGCGCGCGACGCCGAACAGGTCAGGCCCCTGCTGCCCGGCACCGCGGGCTGCGCCGTCCTGGTCACCAGCCGCGCCCGCGACCTGGCGCTCGCCGGGGCCCACCGCATCGACCTGGACGTACCGCCGGAGCGGGACGCGCTCGCGCTGCTCGCCGCGATCGCGGGGCCCGAGCGCGTCGCCGCCGAGCCGGTGGCCGCCCACGCGCTCGTGGCCGCGTGCGGACGCCTTCCACTCGCCGTGCGGATCATCGGCTCCCGGCTCGCCGCCCGGCCCGGCCGCACCCTGGCCTCCCTCGACGCGCGCCTGCGCGACACGCACACGCTGCTCGACGAGCTGAACATCGGCACGCTGCGCGTGGAGCCGACGTTCCGCCTCGGCTACGAGGCGCTCGCGCCCGGACCCGCCCGCGCCTTCCGCACGCTCTCCCTCCTGGACGCGCCCGACCTGCCGCTGCCCGTCGCGGCGGCGCTGCTCGGCCTGGCGGAACACACCGCGGAGGCGCTCGCCGAGGAACTGGTGGACGCCGGGATGCTGGAGTCGTACGGTCCCGGCCGCTACCGGTTCCACGACCTGCTGCGGCTGTACGCGCGCCGCCAGGCGGAGCGGACCGAGAGCGCCGAGGAGCGCCGAGCGGCGCTGATGCGCGTACTCGACCTGCTGCTCGGCAGCGTGGTGCGGGCCGCCGAGGCGGCGGTACGCGCCCCGATGCCCGCCATCTGGCTCAGCCCGGCGCACCACCCCGGCCTGTCGTTCACGGACATCGACGAGGTACGGGCCTGGTTCCGCACCGAGCACGCGCTGCTCGCGGCCGCCGTCGAGCAGCTGCTGGGCTCCGGGCCGCAGTTCCTGCGCAAGTCGATCGACCTGCTGATCATCGTCGCGACCAGCGGCATCTTCCTGGGCCGCGCCCACTACCTGGAAGTGGCCCGGATCACGGGCCTGGCCGCCGACCGGGCGCGGGCCCACGGGGACGACGAGTGCGAGGCACGCGCCCTGCACACCCGGGCCTGGCTGTCCGTCGTCGTGATGCGGTACGCGGCCGCCGAGGCCGACGTGCGCGCCGCGCTCGACTGCGCGGCCCGCACCGGCAACCCGCTGCGCCACCACATGTCCGGCGTCCTCCTCGCCCTGACCCTGCGGGCGATGGGCCGCGCCGCCGAGGCCGACGAGGCCATGCGCACGGCCCAGCGCCACGCGGGCGACCCCGAGGACCCGAGCAGCCCCGCCTCCGTGGCCAGCTTCGTGTCCCGGCTGCACGTGACCCTCAGCGCGGAACAGCCCGGCCTGTCCGTGATGACACCGATGATGCGGGCGGTCGACGCGACGGGCGCGTCCCTGACCACCGACGACGGGGTGGCCCGCCTGGGCGACGAACTGCACCGGGCGGCGCCGTTGAGCGATCGTTGACCCCATCGGGACAACGGTGCCGCACAGTCACGCCATGACCGACAGCACGCCTTCGCCCGCCGACCGCACCACGACCACAGCCACGGCCACGACCACAGCCACGGCCCCCGACCTCACCGGCATCCGCCTCGCCCACCGGGCGATCCTCGGCGACATCGACCGCCTCGTCACCCTGCTCACGGACCTCACCACCAGGACCCGGACGACAACCCGCGTGACCGCCCCACCGGTGGACCACGCGCACGCCCGCGCCGTCGCGGCGTACGTACACCGCTTCAACGCCGCCGTACGCCACCACCACCGCAACGAGGACGACATCCTCTGGCCGGTCGTCGCGGCCGCCGCCGAGGGGGCGGTCGACCTCGCGCCGCTCTCCGAGGAGCATGACGCCCTCCAACCGCTGCAGGACGCCTGCGACTGGGCGGCGACGCTCTTCGGCGAGGCCCCGGCACAGCACGCGGGCCGCCTCGCCGAGGCCCTCACCGCACAGCGTGACGTGCTCGTCGACCACATCACCGCCGAGGAGCGCGACCTCTTTCCCGTCATCACCCGCCATGTCCGCGCCCAGGACTACGCCGACGCCGAGGCCAGGATCCGCCGTGCAACGCCGGTCGAACACGCGGCGTGGATGCGGGGCTGGCTGATGTCGTACGCCACCACGGAGGACCTGCGTGTCCTGGCACCGGGCGGCGCCAGCACTGCCGCGGCGGGCGCCGAGTCGGTGTTCCGCGCGTACACGGACGACGAAGTGGAGGTGTTCGGCGCGTACGCGGACCACTGAGCGGAGGACTTCGGCGCCACGCCTGGCCATAAAGATGCTGCCGCCCCAACCCTGTCTTTCCTTAACGTTGGTGGATGAACCTGGTCGAAACGCGACAGCCGACGAGCGACCTCCCCGTGCGTCGCGACCGCGAACACCGCGCCCACCAGCTCCTGCTCGCCGTCTGCGCCGCGTTCGCGCTCGCCTCGCTCACCCTCGTACCGCTGGATCTGCGCCTCGGCTGGGACGAGCTCGTCTACGCGAGCCGCTTCGGCCCGTTCGCCCCCGACCAGGCCCCGGGCGTCCCGTTCAGCGCGCCCCGCACCCGCGGCGTGCCCGTGCTCCTCGCGCCCGTCGCGTTCTGGAGCGACTCGGTGGTGCTGCTCCGGGTGTGGCTGACGGCGCTGTCCACCGCCGCGCTCTACCTGGGGTTCCGGCCCTGGCTGCGGGCCGTGCCCCGGACCCCGGAGGTCGCGACGGTCGCCGCGGCGCTGTACGGCAGCCTCTGGTTCGCGGTGTTCTACGCCAATGCCGCGATGCCCAACCACTACACCGCCATGGGCGCGGCGGGCGCCGCAGGACTCTTCCTGCACCGGCGCCCAGGGCCGCGCACGTACACGGGGATCGCCGCCGGACTCCTGCTCGCCACCCTGATGCGGCCCAACGACGGCGCCGCCGTGGCGGTGCCGCTGCTCGCCGCCGCCGCGCTGGTGCCGCTGTGGCGCTCGCGCGGCCGGGCACTCGCCGTGCTCGGCGGGTTCGGGGCGGGTCTGCTGCCGTGGGTGATCGAGGCTTACGTTCGCTTCGGTGGCGTACGCGAACGGCTCGGCGACGCGAGCGAAGTGCAGGGCGGGCTGCGGTTCACGGACTCCGCGCTGCACCAGTGGACCGCGATCGACGGGCCCCTGCTGTGCCGCCCGTGCGTCGGGGACGGCGTGCGGCCGCCCGCGCTCGGGTGGTGGGTGCTGCTCGTGGTGTTCGTGCCGGTCGGGCTGTGGTCGGTGCGGCGGGTCCGGCGGACGGCGGCGGGGGTCTGGCTGGCGCTGGCCGTGGGGGTGTGCGCGGCGCTGCCGTACGTCGCCCTCGTGCCGTACACCGCGCCGCGGTTCCTGCTGCCCACGCACGCGCTGCTCGCGGTGCCCGCGGCGCTCGGGGTGCTCGCCGCGGTGCGGTGGGCGCGGGCGGCGCGGGTGCCGGCGCTCGCCGGGGGGCTGCTCGCGGCGCTCCTCGCGGCGCATCTCGGCGTGCAGGGGTCGATCGTGTCCTCCAACTCCCGTATCCAGTCGGCCGCGAGGGAGGACTGGCAGCGGGTGGCGCGGGTGGTGCACCGGGAGGAGGTGCGGCCGCCGTGCCTGCTCGGGGGCAACACGTCGGTGATTCCACTGGCGTACGCGGCGGGCTGTGAGCCCGCGCCGCGGAAGGGGGAGCCGGGGTGGGGCGAGCGGCGCCCCGACGTGCTGGTGCTGCGGCAGCACGCGGCGCCGGAGTGGGCGCGGGACTGGGAGCGGGTCCCGGTCCCGGACACGTACGCGCAGGGGTGGCGGGTCTACGTACCGTCAGGACCCTGACCCCGCAACGCGAAAGACCGGCAGCGACCGACGCCTGGTGAACCGCCAGTGAACCGCTATGCGGAACAAGCCGTCCGGATCCCGCTCTTGACGTGAACTCAACAGCGCTCCACCATCGGGCACTCCAGGCTCATTCGGAATTCAACTCACGGAAAGCCGGACCCCCCACATGAGACTCTCCGTATCCGGACGCAGCGCGGCAGCCGCCGTCATAGCCGCCGCCGCCCTCCTGACGACCAGCGCGATATCCACCGCCGCCACCGGGTCCCCCGGCGCCGGCACCACCGCGCCCACACGAGCGGCCGCCCCGGACATATCCGTGGCCAACGTCAAGGCGCACCTCTCGCAGCTCCAGTCCATCGCCTCCGCCAACGGCGGCAACCGCTCCCACGGCAGCGCGGGCTACAAGGCCTCGATCGACTACATCAAGGGCAAGCTGGACGCCGCCGGATTCACCACCACCGTCCAGCAGTTCACCACCAGCGGCCGGGTCGGCTACAACCTCATCGCCGACTGGCCCGGCGGCGACGCCAACCGGATCCTGATGGCGGGATCGCACCTCGACAGCGTCAGCCGCGGCGCCGGCATCAACGACAACGCGTCGGGCTCGGCCGCCGTCCTGGAGACCGCGCTCACGGTGTCCCGTGAGCAGTACAAGCCCGCCAAGCACCTGCGCTTCGCCTGGTGGGGCGCCGAGGAGCTGGGCCTGATCGGCTCCTCGAACTACGTCCGCGGACTGCCCGCCGCGGAGCGCACGAAGATCAAGGGCTATCTCAACTTCGACATGGTCGGCTCGCCGAACCCGGGCTACTTCGTGTACGACGACGACCCCACCATCGAGAAGACGTTCAAGGACTACTACGCGACCAAGAACGTGAGCACCGAGCCCGACCGCGAGGGCGACGGCCGCTCCGACCACGCGCCGTTCAAGAACGCGGGCGTCCCGGTCGGCGGCGTCTTCGCCGGCGCCAGCACCGCCAAGACCTCGGCGCAGGCCCAGAAGTGGGGCGGCACGGCAGGACAGGCCTTCGACCGCTGCTACCACTCGTCGTGCGACACCACGGCGAACATCAACGACACGGCGCTCGACCGCAACAGTGACGCGGTCGCGTACGCGATCTGGGGGCTGTCCTCCTAGCCTCTGGCCTCCCTGGACGAGAATGCTTGCGTGTGCATATAGTGCACACGCAAGCATTCCTCGTACGCAAGCGTATGCACCCAGGGGGCACCCATGACTCGCTCGTTCCTCTTCGTCCACGGCAGCGCCCGCAAGCAGGGCAACACCGAGCTCCTGGCCCGCAAGGCCGCCGAGCAGTTGCCGTCGGACGTCGAGCAGCGCTGGATCGACCTCGCCGACCACCCGCTCCCGGACTTCCAGGACCTGCGGCACGACGACAACCACCCGCGCGCCCGCCCCCGCCCCGAGGGCGACACCGAGGCACTGCTCCTGGAGGCCACCCTCGCCGCCACGGACATCGTCATCGCGTCGCCGCTCTACTGGTACTCGCTCTCGGCCACCACCAAGCGCTACCTCGACTTCTGGGACGCCTGGCTGGAGGTCCCGGAGCTCGACTTCAAGGCCGAGATGGCCAAGCGCACCCTGTGGGGCGTGACGGCGCTCGCCGACCGCAACGAGGCGGCGGCCGACCCGCTGGTCGGCACGCTGCTCAACACGGCCGCGTTCTTCCCGATGCGCTTCGGCGGCGTCCTGCTCGGCAACGGCACCCGGCCGGGCCACGTCCTGAACGACACCGAGGCCCTTGCGCGCGCCAAGACGTTCTTCGCGCAGGAGGACGTGCCGGTGGCCCAGTTCCCGTTCGGCACTTCTTCGTACGACGAGTAGGCCGTTTCGTACGAGGAGCAGGCCCGCGTACGACTGGCAGGCCTACGTGGCGATGTCCTTCGCCCCGAACCGCGCCCACGCCGCGGAGCCGAACACCCCGGCGTACAGCGCCTGCAGGCCGAGGTTCTTGACCAGGTCGTCCCAGTAGATCGGGTCGCGCATCAGGTCGGCGAAGGACAGCCAGTAGTGCGAGAACAGATACGGGTGGACCGCGTGCAGCTGCGGGATCTGGTCGATGATCTGGACGGTGATGAGCAGCCCGACCGTCGTCGCCATCGCGGCGATGCCGCTGCTCGTCAGCGTCGACACGAACAGACCGAGCGCGGCCACACCGATCAGTGAGGCGGCCACGACCAGCGCGATCAGCAGGGCGCGCAGCAGCCCGTCCCCGAAGCCGATCCGCGTCCCGGATATCGTCGTGACCTCGCCGAGCGGGAAGAGCAGCGCCCCCACCGCCAGCGCGGACACCGCCACCACCAGCGTCGCGACGAGGCAGAACGTCAGCGTCGTGGCGTACTTGGCGAGCAGCAGCCGGGTGCGGCCCGCGGGCGCCACGAGCAGATAGCGCAGCGTTCCGGCGCTGGCCTCGCCCGCGATCGCGTCGCCCGCGACGACACCGATCGCCATCGGCAGGAAGAACGGCAGCGTCGCGGCGAGCGCGGTGAAGACGAGGAACAGTCCGTTGTTGGTGACCTGCGCGATGAACGCGGGTCCGCCGCCTCCGTCGGGTCCGCCGCCGCCGATCGAACCGCCGTCGCTCGTCTCGATCTTGACCGCGATGCCCACCAGCACGGGCACGGCGGCAAGGACGGCGAGCAGGGCGAGGGTGCGCCAGCGGCGGAACGTGATCGAGAGCTCGCTGCGGAAGAGGCCGAGGGTCCAGGCGAGGCGGACCGGCCTGGGCCCGCTGTCGCTCGCGCTTGCCGGTCCGGCGGCCGGACCCGGCGCTTCCGGTGCTCCCGTCTCCGGTGCCGCCGGTGCGCTCTTTCCCGGTACCGGTGTTCCCGTTCCCGCCACCGCGTCGGCCTCAGCCCGCGACATCGAATCCCTCCCCCGTCAGCGCGACGAACGCGTCCTCCAGTGAGGCCCGTTCGACGCCGAATCCGCGGACGCGGACGCCCGCCTCGACCAGTGCGGCGTTGACGTCCGCGAGGTCCGCGCCGGGCGGTTCGCCCGTGACGCGGTCCTCGGTGACGACCAGGTCGGCCACGCCGAGTTCCTTCAGTACGCGGGCCGCGTCGCCGGTGTCCGGCGTCGTCACGGTCAGCCGCCCGCGCGCGCCCGCGGCGAGTTCGGCGACCGGGCCCTGCGTGATCAGCCGGCCCTGCGTCATCACCGCGGCGTGCGTACAGACCTGTTCGATCTCGTCGAGGAGGTGCGAGGACAGGAACACCGTGGTGCCTTCGGACGCCAGCTCCCGCACCAGGGAGCGGATCTCGCGCATGCCCTGCGGGTCGAGTCCGTTCGTCGGCTCGTCGAGTACGAGGAGGGCGCGCGGTTGCAGCAGGGCCGCCGCGAGGCCCAGGCGCTGCTTCATGCCCAGGGAGTACGCCTTCGCCTTCTTGGCCGCGGCGGCGGTCAGGCCGACCCGGTCCAGGGCGGCCTCGGCGCGGGCCCGGCGGGTGCGGGGGTCGGCGGTCGGGTCGGCGGAGTCGTAGCGCAGGAGGTTGTCGCGGCCGGAGAGGAATCCGTACAGCGCCGGGCCCTCGATCAGCGCGCCCACCTGCGGCAGGACCCTGCGCGCCTGGAACGGCATGGGGCGGCCGAGGACCTTCGCGCGGCCGGAAGTCGGCTCGATCAGGCCCATCAGCATGCGGATCGTCGTGGTCTTGCCGGAACCGTTCGGGCCGAGGAAACCGAAGACGCTGCCGCGGGGCACGGTGAGGTCGAGCCGGTCCACGGCGAGATGCCTGCCGTACCGCTTGGTCAGCCCGAACGTCTCGATCACGCTGCCCGTGGCCCCGCCCTTGGTGCTCGGCACCGGCTTCCTCCCGTTGAACGATGGGGCGGCGGTTGGGAGGTACCGGTCCGGTACCTCCCAACCGCCGCCCGCTCTCACGTGCTCACGGCTTTCGGCCCTGGTGGGCCGAGCCGCCCCTAGTGGGCCGCGTTCGCCGCCTTGACCAGCGCGTCCTTCGTGACCGCGCCGACGTACACCTTGCCGTCGTCGGTGATCAGGGCGTTGATCAGGCGGGTCTTGAAGACCGTGCCCGAGCCGAAGTCGCCCTTCACCTGGTCGCCGAGGGAGTTCAGGAACTTCTCGGCCTCCGGGGGTACGTCGCCTGAGTCGGCGCCCGAGCCCGAGGTGGGCAGGCCCTGGCCGCCGGGGGTCTTCAGCTCGGCGATGGACGTCCAGCCGTCGCCGATGACGTTCAGGCCGCCGCCCTCGACGCCGGAGAAGCCCTCGCCGTGCTCGCCGCCCTTGCCCTTGGCCGCGTCGCTCTCCTCGGTGACCTTCGTGCCCTTCGGGGGCTTGAAGTCGAACGTGGACGCGGACGGCTTGCCGAAGTCGACCTTCGTGAAGCCCGCGTCGACGACCGCGGAACCGCCGCCCGCCGGGGACAGCGTGAACTTCAGCGGCGTACCCGTCTTCGCGTCCACCGCGATGGTGATCTGGCCGACCGTCGAACCGGACTCCTTCGGCTTGAGCACCAGGCGGTAGGCGTCACGGCCCGCGACCTGCGCGCTGCCGTCGACCTTCACGGACGTCCTGGACTTGTCGGCGGCCTTCAGGGCCTGCTCGGCGAACTCCTTGGGCGTGGCGGGGAGTTCCTTGCCCAGCTCCTTCTCGCCCTTTCGGCCTTCCTGCTTGCCCGCCTCCTTCGAGTGGTACGCCTCGTTCGACGCGCTGTCGTACGCCCATACGTCGTCGCCGTTGTGGATCAGGCTGTACTCGGCGGCGTCGTCGAGCACCGACAGCTTCTGCTTGTCCGGGCCGTCGGCGGCGACGCGCAGCGTGTGCGTGCCGGATGCCAGCTCCATCAGCTTGGCGCTGGGGTCTGCGGCCGAGCCCTTGCCGCCCTCACCCCCGCCGCCACCGGCGCCAGGACCGAAGCCGCCGGCCAGGCCGGAGCCGCCGAACGACGGCAGGCCCAGGTCGGTGCTGATCTTCACCGTGCCGGAGAGCTGCTCGGTGTCCGACGCGGCGATCTTCTCGATGAGTTCCTGGGCGGTGATGTCCTTCAGATCCGGGTCGCCCGAGGTGGCGAGCGCCGGGACGAGCCCGATGGTCGCCGCGGCCACCCCCGCCACCGCGAGCGGGACGACATAGCGGGCGGCCTTGCGTCGGCCCGCGCTCAACTCGTCCGCCTCGTTGGTGTCCTGCTCCGGTTCGTACGGTGCCATTGTGTGCCTTACCTCCGTCGTCGGCGGCGGCGTTCCGTCCTCGCGTGCACTCGTCCACCCCGCGCCGCCATTCTCACCCGAATTGGTCAGGAGTGGTTGTCCCTGTTGGCTTTCGGCTGTCTCCATCCGACCAAATCGGCCAGCCAGAAGCGTCAGACCGCGGGAGCAACTCGGCGTACTGCTCTGGGATGACAAAAAGGGGCGGCGCCTCCCCCGTCCCGTAAGGGGAGGCGCCGCCCTGGGTGGTGACGATCGGTGCGTCACGGGGGAGTTCCGCACGTACGTCACGTGGTCTGAGCTGGCACTGCGGTACGAAGAGCGCCCTGAAGGGGCGCGGGGAACTGCGCGACCAGCCACTGACGGCCCGCAGGTTTCGCACCGCACATCCAGCGAAGCGTTTAGCGCTGCACGAAGACGTAGTCCGCGCCGTACGGCACCGACGTGATGCTGCCGGGCTTGCAGCTGCCGGACGGCTGGACGCCTCCGACGGTGTTGAGCCGCAGGATCTCGGTCGCGCCCGCGAGCAGCCCGCGCTTCTTGCCGACCTGCTTGGCCTTCAGGTCGAGTTCGGCGATGTTCTTCTTGCCGTTGGGCGTCTTGGAGATCAGCTTGCCGGTGACGCCGCTGCGGTCGGGGGCGACCCAGCGGGGGGTGCCGGAGTTCGGGGCGACGAAGTCGTGGGCGATGTGGCCGCCGAGGGTCGCGCGGACGTCACGCTGCTGGAAGGTGAAGCCGCCCGAGCCGTCCTCGGCCTTCTTGCACTGGTAGATCTGCTTGCCCTTGACCACGGACGCCTGGAAGCTGCGCGCGGCCGCGTCCAGGGAGACGTTCGCGGTGACCTTGTGGAGCTGGCCGCGGACGGCTCCGCCGGGGAACTCTGCGGTGTGCAGGTTGGCGTAGAAGCCGTTCGGGTTCGCCTTGAGCTGCTTGAGCAGGGCGGCATCCTTGACCTTGACCGTGCCGGTCACGCGCTGGTGCTTGGCCTTGGCGAGCAGCTTGGTGAAGTCGACCTTGATGCCGCCGTTGGTTCCCTTGGCGCCCTGGTGGATGTGCAGGGCGGAGGGCTTGGCGGTGCCGCGCCACTTCACGGTGACGCTGACCTTGTCGCCCTTGACCTTCACGAACTGCAGGGCCGCGCCGTCCTTGTCGCCGACGGCGGGGCCGCCCTGGACGGGCACTTCGTTGGCACCGTTCATGCTGGCCACGAAGAGGCTGCCGCCGCGGGCGGCGGTGCTGCTCTGCACCTCGACGGCGTCCCCGCCGTGCGAGCCGCCGTGCGCGGCGTTCCTGGAGCCCTGCGACTCGCTCCCGCTGTCCGCCGTCGCGGGCAGGACGGCGGCGGCCACCCCGGCGGCCGCGGCGACCGCGACACCGGTGACGAGCAGCGTGCGGCGGCGGTTCTTCGTAGAAGTACTGATAGCGCCCATGGCGTGAAATCTCCCCGTTCCTCAGCCGACGCCCCCTGCGTCGGCTTCTGGGCATGAGTACGGAACGGATCCGAGCCTGGACTCAATCCAGGCTGAGCATTTTCACGTGACGTGCGTCACACGTCGGTCGGTGCGGTGAGGGCGAGGCCCCGAGCCTCAACCAGCCCGGTGGACCACCAGGTCACAGAGCTCGACCAACGACGCCTTGGAGTCGCACTCGGGCAGCGGGGCCAGCGCGGCCCGAGCCTCCTCGGCGTACCGCACGGTGTCCCGTCGAGCCTGCTCGAGAGCCGGATGCACCCGCAGCCGGGCCAGCGCCTCCGCGTGCCGCGCGTCGTCCGTGAGGTCGGAGTCGAGCAGCTCGCACAGCGCGACGTCCTCCGCGAGCCCAAGCCGGGCGACCCGCTCCCGCAGCCGCAGCACCGGCAGCGTGGGAATGCCCTCACGCAGATCCGTGCCCGGCGTCTTCCCGGACTCCGTCGACTCGGAAGCGATGTCAAGGACGTCGTCCGCGAGCTGGAAGGCGACCCCAAGGCGCTCCCCGTACTGGGTGAGCACGTCCACCACGGTCTCGTCGGCGCCCGACATCATCGCGCCGAAGCGGCACGCGACCGCGACCAGCGAGCCGGTCTTCCCGGCAAGGACCTCGAGATAGTGGTCGACGGGGTCCCGCCCGTCGGACGGCCCGGCCGTCTCCAAGATCTGCCCGGTGACAAGGCGCTCGAACGCCTCGGCCTGGATCCGGACGGCCTCGGGCCCGAGATCGGCCAGCGTGTGGGACGCGCGCGCGAACAGGAAGTCGCCGGTGAGGACGGCCACGGAGTTGCCCCAGCGCTGGTTGGCGCTCGCCACTCCCCGGCGCACATCGGCCTCGTCCATCACGTCGTCGTGGTAGAGCGTCGCGAGGTGCGTCAGCTCCACGACCACGGCGGACGGCACGACTCCGGGCGCGTACGGATCACCGAACTGGGCCGCGAGCATCACAAGGAGTGGCCGAAAACGTTTGCCGCCCGCGCGCACGAGGTGCTGCGCGGCCTCGGTGATGAAGGGGACCTCGCTCTTGGTGGCCTCGAGCAGGCCTTCCTCGACAGCCGCCAACCCGGCCTGGACATCGGCTTCGAGAGCCTGGTCCCGCACGCTCAGCCCGAAGGGCCCGACGACGGTCACGAGGGGTTCTCCTGTCTGCTGACGATCACAAGTCGATCACTCGGTCGATCATTCGTCGATGACACGGTTTGTCGATGTGTCGCTGCCATCACTCAAGTCAGCGTATCCGGTCGCCTTTCGATCACAGCGAGCGCCTGCCCGAGCAAGGGAGACCAGCCTGCCCGATAGACATGGAATGACCGAATTACTCCACAGGCAACGATGTGCCCCACATGAAGCGAGTGATGCCTGCCGCCCCACGGACGGCCGCCCGACACCGGCGGACCGGTCCCCGGACGGAGCGCCGGACCGGCCGAGGGTCCGGACGAGGGTCCGGCGGCGGACCCTGCCGACCCCGACAGCGGCACCCTGCCCCGCCCACCGAACCGGAGCCTCCACCTCCGCCACCTGACGGCATCCGGCCAGACATCCACCTCGCGTACGTTTCCGGCCACTCGCCCATCACGGCCCGGGAGCCACGTACACCGCCTACGGCGCATGAGTCACGTACACCGCCTGCGGCACACGAGCCACACACGCCGCTGAGCCCGACGCCCCCGCCCGACCCCGGCGCGCTCAGTGACCGGCCACACCTGCGGCCCCGAACACGCGGCGCGCAGCCGCCCCTCACCCCACCAGCCGCTCCAGCACCACCGCGATCCCGTCCTCCTCGTTGGACGCCGTCAACTCGTCCGCGACCGCCTTGAGTTCATGGTGGGCGTTGGCCATGGCCACGCCGTGCGCGGCCCACGCGAACATCGGGATGTCGTTCGGCATGTCACCGAAGGCGATCGTGTCGGCCGCCCGCAGCCCCATCCGCTCCGCGGCCAGCGCAAGCCCCGTCGCCTTCGTCACCCCGCACGGCTGGAGCTCGACGGTGCCTGGCCCGGACATCGTGACGGTCGCGAGCGACCCCACCGCGCCCCGGGCCACCTCCGCCAACTCGTCGTCCGCGAGGGCCGGGTGCCGCAGCAGCACCTTGCTGATCGGCTCCTCCCACAGCACGTCGCGCCGGGGCACCCGCACGGCGGGCAGCGTCGGGTGCGGCATCTCGTACCCGGGCTCGATCAGCGTCAGCCCGTCGACCCCGTCCTGGTCGACGGCCGCGAAGACCTGCCCGACCTCGGCCTCGATCTTCCCGAGCGCCGCCTCCGCGAGCTCGCGGTCCAGCGTCACCGACCACACCATGCGGCCGCTGCCCGCGTCGTAGAGCTGCGCCCCCTGCCCGCACACGGCGAGCCCGTCGCAGCCCAGCTCCTCGAGGAGCGGGCGCACGCGGGGCGCGGGGCGCCCGGTGACGACAAGGTGCCGCGCTCCGCCCTCGCTCGCGGCGGCCAGCGCCCTGCGCGACCGGTCGGAAACCGTGTCGTCGCAGCGCAGCAGGGTTCCGTCCAGGTCAGTGGCGATGAGGGCATATGCGAGGGGAGCGGCCATGATCCGAAGAATACGGATCTGACGCCGGGCGGTAAGCCGTGTGGCAGGAGCTGTGACGGTTCGGGTGCGCCCGGCGCACTCCCGGCAGACACCGGGGTGTGGGCCCGGATACGCCGGGTGACGCGCGCCCGGGGCGCACTAGCGCGTCGGACTTGACGCCCCACTCCCGGTTCACCGGAACGAGGCGTCCCAGAACCGGCCACCGGGACGACGCGGGCCCCTGCACCCGACCGGCTTCGAACTTCCTTGTACGGATGGCTGGTTGCCCCCGTACCGGAAGTCACCCGAAAGCCCGACGCGGCCGACGCCCGGGAAGGCGGCGAGCCTCCTCACTTCCACGGGTCGTTGAACGACCGGCCGGGCACCGGCTTGGCTATGAGCGCCACGGCGATGAAGAAGTTGACCTGGCCGATAGCGAACATCAAGGTGGCGAGCGCCTTGTCCTCGAAGTGCTCGACCGCCTCCGCGTACAGCTCGTCGGAGACCCGCTCGCCGTGCGCCGCCGGCTGCAACACCGCCTCCACCAGCGCCAGCGCGGCCCGCTCCGCACCGGTGAAGTACGGCGAGTCCTGCCAGGTCGCCACGGACGTGATCCGCTCCTCCGACTCCCCCGCCTTGCGCAGGAATCCCGTGTGCAGAACGGTCAGATACGTACTGCCCACGATCTGCCCCGCACGCAACTGCACCAGACTGATCGTCGAGCGCGGCACCGAGCCGTTGCCGGTCACCTTGAACAGCGCCGCCGACACCGCAGCCAGTTCGGGGACGAGCTCCGCCGGGTCCTCGGTCATCCGCGGAACCATCGGGACCTCAGCCGTGATCGAACGCGTTTCCATCGCCATCTCCATCGTCGTTTCCTCAGGGCCTTCAAGTTGCTTTCACTGCCCTGACGGATGGCGCCGGAGAAATGTGACCGCCGATGCGCGACGGAACCTGTCGGCGACGGCGCGCGTCACATGGAGGACGTACAGCAGACGTGGAAGAGCAAGAACCCGACGACAAGGAACGGCACGACATGGCACTGCCCCTGACCCGCAAACTCGCCCTCGCCACCGCGAGCGCCCTCACGCTGCTCACCGCGGGGCTCGCCTGGCAGGCGTCGGCGGCGGACTCGGACGGCACCGACCGCACGTCGTCGCCGGGGGCGAAGCCGGACACCGTGAGCAGCAAGGAGGTCGCGCACGACGCCTCCTCCGCCGCGGAGTACTGGACGCCGGAGCGCATGCGCGAGGCCGCTCCGGCGCCGATGCCGGTACTCCCCGACGACACGGACAGCGCGAACTCCGGCCGCTGAGCCGGGCGGCCGCCGTCGGCAGGGACAGGCGGCCGCGCTTCACCCCCGCCGGGACCGGGGCACCGTCAGCTCCGGTACGCCGCCGCCAAGTGCCGTGCCAGCCGCGGCGAGGCGAACTCCGTGCCGCACACGAACCGCATCACCGGGCCGTACGACGACCCGGCCAGCATCCCCGTGAAGTACAGGCCGGGCACCGACGAGGCGTACCCCGGGCCCAGCTTGGGGGTGCCGCGGCTCACGGCGAGGCGGGCGCGCAGGCCGTGGCCGAGGAAGCTGAGGGCGGCGAGGTCGACGCGGTATCCCGTCGCGGCGATGACGTGGTCGGCGGTGAGCTCCCTGGAGCGGCCGCCGAGGGTTTCCACGGTGAGGACGGGGCGGCCCTCGCGCGTGCCCGCCGTCGCGATGCGCCGCACCTCGCGCGCCTCGACCTTCCCCTCGAACCGCTCCCGCAGCCACCACGCGCCGAGCGGGCCGAGGACGCGGCGGGTGAGGTAGTGCCGGGTGCCGGCGGGGAGATGGCGGTACGCCTGGGCGTAGTAACTGAACGCGTACAGCGACCAGGCGCGGCCGAACGGCGACTCCGGGCGCAGCTTGGGCTGCTCCCACGGCGGCCCGCCGAAGGCCACCGAGCGCCTGCCGCGGGCCACGACCCGCACGCGCGCGCCCGCCTCCGCCGCGAGCACCGCGGTCTCCAGGGCGGACTGTCCCGCCCCGACGACGATCAGCTCCTGGCCCGCGTACCGCGTCAGGTCGTGGTGCTGGGCGCTGTGCGAGACGGGGCCCGCGGGCGAAGGGCCGTCGGGCGCTGCCGCGCCGAGCTCGCGCGGCAGCCGGGCGAGGCCGGACAGGCCGGTGGCGACGACGACCGCGCGGGCGGCGAACTGCTCCCCGGAATCCAGCTTCACCTCGAAGCCACCGGCCTGCCGCTGGTCGACGGAGACCACCCGCACCCGCTCCAGGCCGGGCACGAGCTTCTCCTGGAACCACCGTCCGTATCCGACGAACGTCTCCACGGGGATGATGTCCTCGTCGGTGATCAGGCGGGGCAGGCCCGCCGCGTCGCAGTAGTCGACGAGGGTGTGGCCGCGCTGCGGCGCGTCGATGCTGGACGCCACGGGTGTCGATTTCAGGAGCATGCCCGCGGGCATGTGCGCGTCCCAACTCACCATGGGTTCGCCGAACACGCGCACCCGTACACCGCGGGCCCGCAGATGCGCCGCCGTGGACAGGCCGTAGGGCCCCGCGCCGATGACTACGACCGGTTGGAGCGATGGGGCCGGATGGCCCGATTGGGGTGGCTGGGATGGCTGGGATGGCTGGGATGGCTGGTCTGGCTGAACTGGTTGATTCACGAAGTCCCTCCCCGGGACGTCATGTGCGCCGTGCCGTCGCACGGGCGCACCGTCACTTCGTGGTCGTGCTGCCGTGGCGGTTGGTCCGCCACAGTTGGTACAGATGCTTCGCGCCAGGCCGTACCAAACGCGCGAGCATGGTGAAAAACGGCAACATGTCGTCCGGAGCGAGCCAGGCGAGCTCGGTGCCGCTGGCGCGCGCCGGGGCGTGCGGCGTCACATAGCCGCTGCGGCGGTAGGCGAGATAGGCGGGCAGATCGATGTTCTCCACGACATAGCGGTGTCCCGCGCGCTGCTCCCCCTCGGGGACGGCGCGGCCGGTCAGATGCAGGTGCATCGCCCGGACGACGTCGATCCCCGCCTCGTTCTCGAAGAGGCGGAACTGGGCGCCCATGCGTGGGTTGAAGTCGAGCAGTTTGTACCGACCGTCGCGGCGGTCGAAGCGGAGGTCGAGGTCGATGATGCCGGTGAAGCCGATCTGTTTGATGAAACGTGCGGCGAGGTCGGCGAGTTCCGGATTGTCCACGACGTACGCGTTCGCCGTCATGCCCGCGTGTGGCGGCCAGGAACGGACCTTCACGCCGGTGAACATGGCGAGCGGCGTCGAGTCCGCGCCGAAATAGGCGTGCACGACCCAGTCCTCGGCCTGCTCACGCGGCAGATACTCCTGGAGGATCACCCCGGGCCGCTCTCCCCAGCCGGGCGCCAGCTTCAGGAGGCCTTCGGGGGTGTTGATGCGCGTGGTGCCGTTCACCGCGGGCTGTTCGCGGCGCTGGAACGCCTCCCGGTTCTTGGCGACGACCGGGAATTGCGCCGTCGCCGCGAATTTCTCTATGTCGTCCTGGCTCTGCGGGCACACCGACGCGGGCGAGGCGAGTCCGTGCTCCACGCACAGCTCGTGCAGGCCCTGCTTGCTGGCGAGCCGCCGCGGCAGCGCGGGCTCCACGCGCGGGAACAGGAACCCGCCGAAGTCCGCCCCGCTCAGCTCCCGTTGGTGCTCGGCGATCAGCACCGCCGCTTCCTCGTCCGTCGGGATCAGCACCGTCGGTCTGCCGATGCGCCGCCCGATCCGCAGCAGCCCCTCCACCAGGAACGCGGGGTCCTCGGTGCCGGTGGTCGGCCACGGGAACGCCCGCGTCAGATAGCGCGACGCGGCGGCCGGCGTGTGCCGGTCCTCCGTGATCGCGAACATGGGAATGCCGAGGCGCCCGAGACTGCGGATCGCCCCCACCCCGCCGTGGTGCAGCGGGTAATCACCGAACTTCACGACGAGTCCGGGCACTTCACGGTCGGGCTGCAAGCCCACACGGCCACGGCCACTGGAATTGGTCACGGGTCCCCCCACGCGTCCCCTCCGCACCGAACCCGGACCCACCCCTGTCCGCGTCCCCCCAAGGAAGCTAAGCAGGATCTGACCATTCCACCCAAGGTTTATCCGGACATTGCGAACTCTTTAGACACTGCCCCCGGACGTGCTTCCCACGTAACGTGTGAGGCACTCAGATTGGAAAGCGAGGCAGGCACGCATGTCCGAGCAGAACCCGCTCGATCTCCCCGAGGGCGACCCCTTCGGCCCGCACAATCTTCCGTACGGAGTTTTCTCCCCGGCCGGGTCCGCCACGGACTCCGCGCCCGGATCAGCGCCTGGTTCTGCCCCCGTCGCCTCCGGGCACGCGGCCGCCCCGGACGGGCGCCGTGTCGGTGTCCGGCTCGGTTCGTACGTCCTCGACGCCGGCGCGGCCGCCGCCGCCCTCGGCTCGCCCTATGTCTCGCTGCTCGCCCAGCCCACGCTGGGCCCGCTGCTCGCCGCTGGCCGCCGCACGTGGAGCGACGTCCGCCGCGCCCTCACCGCCTGGGTGACGGTCCCGGCCCACCGCGACATCGTCCGCCCGCTGCTCCACCCCCTGTCCGACGTCACCCTGCACCTGCCGTTCGACGTCGCGGACTACGTGGACTTCTACGCCTCCGAGCACCACGCCTCGAACCTGGGCCGGATGTTCCGCCCGGACGCACCCACCCCGCTCACTCCCAACTGGAAGCACCTGCCGATCGGTTACCACGGCCGATCCGGCACCGTTGTGGTCTCCGGCACGGACGTGGTACGCCCCACCGGTCAGCGCAAGACACCCGCCGACGCGGCGCCCGTCTTCGGCCCGTCCGTCAAGCTCGACATCGAGGCCGAGGTCGGCTTCGTCGTCGGCGCGCCCTCCACGCTCGGCACTCCCGTGCCCCTCGCCGACTTCCGCGAGCACGTCTTCGGGCTCTGCCTCCTCAACGACTGGTCCGCCCGCGACCTCCAGGCCTGGGAGTACGTCCCGCTCGGCCCCTTCCTCGGCAAGTCCTTCGCCACCTCCGTCTCGGCCTGGATCACGCCCCTGGAGGCCCTGGACGCCGCCCGCGTCACCCCGCCGGCGCGCACCGAGCCGCTCCTGCCCTACCTCGACGACTCCGCCGAGTCCGTCGCCGACGAGCCCGGCGGCTACGACCTCCGCATCACCGTCTCCCTCAACGGTCACGTCATCTCCGAACCCCCCTTCTCCACCGTCTACTGGACCGCCGCCCAGCAGCTCGCCCACATGACCGCCAACGGCGCCTCCCTGCGCACCGGCGACCTCTACGGCTCCGGCACCGTCAGCGGCCCCTCCCCCGAACAGTTCGGCTCCCTCATCGAGCTGACCTGGAACGGACGCGACCCGCTCGAACTCCCCGACGGAAAGCGGACGTTCCTCGAAGACGGCGATGTCGTCACGATGACCGCGTGGGCCCCCGGCCCGGACGGCACGCGCATCGGCCTGGGCGAGGTATCGGGCCGCATCGCCGCGACGCGGGGCTGAGGCGGTCCCTGCTGGGGGCTCCGCCCCCAGACCCCCGCTCCTCAAACGCCGGAGGGGCTGAACCTTGCCGGTGTGGCTGGGTTTTCCAGCCCGTCCGGCGATTGAGGACGAGGCCGTTCAGGCCGACAGCGGGGGTCCGGGGGCGGCAGCCCCCGGTTTCGGGAAGGGGCGGGATTGGGGAAAGCCCCGCAGGGCCTACGCCCCCACCCCCGCCACAACCTCCAGCACACCCTCCCCATACGTGGCCAACTTCTTCTCACCGACCCCGCCGATACCCCCCAGCTCCCCCACGGAAGTGGGCCGCAGGGAAGCAATCTCCCGCAACGTCGCATCATGGAAGATGACGTAAGCGGGAACCCCCAGCTCCCGAGCCTGCGCGGCCCGCCACGCCCGCAACGCCTCAAAGACGGCCACAGCCTCCTCGGGCAGCTCGGCCACCGCGGCAGCGGCCCGCGCCTTGCGCTCCCCCTTCGCCCCCGAACGCCCCCCGCCGGCGGCCTTCTTGGGCTCCTTGCGCATGGGCACCTCCCGCTGCCGGCCAAGGACGTCCCCGCTCGCCTCGGTCAGCACCAGCGTCCCGTACTCCCCCTCGACGGCGAGCAGCCCCTGGGCCAGCAACTGCCGCACCACGCCCCGCCATTCGCCCTCGCCCAGCTCCTCGCCGATGCCGAAGACGGACAGCTGGTCGTGGTCGAACTGGATGACCTTGGCCGTTCTGCGGCCGAGCAGGATGTCGATGATCTGGCCCGCGCCGAACTTCTGGCCGCGCTCCCGCTTCAGCCGCACCACCGTCGACAGGAGCTTCTGCGAGGCCACCGTCGCGTCCCAGGTCTCCGGCGGGATGAGGCAGGTGTCGCAGTTGCCGCAGTTGGAGGCCGTGGGGTCCTGGCCGAAGTAGGTCAGGAGCTGGGTGCGGCGGCACTGGACGGTCTCGCAGAGGGCCAGCATGGCGTCCAGGTGGGCGGCGGCGCGGCGCCGGAACGCCTCGTCGCCCTCGCTGCCCTGGATCATCTTCCGCTGCTGGACGACGTCCTGCAGTCCGTACGCCATCCAGGCCGTCGAGGGCAGCCCGTCGCGGCCCGCGCGGCCCGTCTCCTGGTAGTACCCCTCGACCGACTTGGGCAGGTCCAGGTGGGCCACGAAGCGGACGTCCGGCTTGTCGATGCCCATGCCGAAGGCGATCGTGGCGACGACCACCAGGCCGTCCTCCCGCAGGAACCGCGACTGGTGCAGCGCGCGCGTCCCGCTGTCCAGACCGGCGTGGTACGGCACCGCCCGCACGCCGTGCGCGCACAGGAACTCGGCGGTCCGCTCCACGCCGTTGCGCGAGAGGCAGTAGACGATGCCCGCGTCGCCGTCGTGCTCCTCCTTCAGGAACGTCAGGAGCTGCTTCTTCGGGTCCGCCTTCGGCACGATCCGGTACTGGATGTTCGGCCGGTCGAAGCTCGCCACGAAGTGCTTGGCGTCCGGCATGGCCAGGCGCTGGGTGATCTCGCGGTGGGTGGCGTCCGTCGCCGTCGCCGTCAGGGCGATGCGGGGCACGTCCGGCCAGCGCTCGCCGAGGACGGACAGGGCCAGATAGTCGGGGCGGAAGTCGTGGCCCCACTGGGCGACGCAGTGGGCCTCGTCGATGGCGAAGACGGAGATCGTAGCCCGCGAGAGCAGGTCGAGAGTGGTGTCCAGACGCAGCCGCTCCGGGGCGAGATACAGCACGTCCAGCTCACCCGCGAGGAGCTCCGCCTCCACCACGCGGCGCTCGTCGAAGTCCTGCGTCGAGTTCATGAACCCGGCCCGCACGCCGAGCGCCCGCAGCGCGTCCACCTGGTCCTGCATCAGCGCGATGAGCGGGGACACGACGACACCCGTGCCCGGCCTGACGAGCGCCGGGATCTGGTAGCACAGGGACTTGCCGCCGCCGGTCGGCATGAGGACGACCGCGTCACCGCCCGCGACCACGTGCTCGATGATCGCTTCCTGCTCGCCGCGGAACGAGTCGTACCCGAACACGCGGTTCAGCGTGCTCACGGGGTCGCCGCCCCCCGCGGCCGCGGAGCCGACCGGCCCCGAGCCCACGCCCGCACGCGTGCCCGCGCTCACGGAAGCCTCCGCGGGCGCGAACGGGTCCTCGTCCCCGAACGGATCCTCGAAGGGGTCCTCGAACGGGTCCGGGTCCGCGAAGGGGCTCGCGCCCTCGTCCATCTCTGTCATGCCACCGATCCCATACATCGCCCAGCCCCCGTACGTCACGGCTCGACCACCGCGTGCTTCCACCACTGCGTCCACGATAGGGGTCCGCGCCGACACTCCTCGAAGTTATCCACAGGCTCGCCGCCGCGGTATGACGAATGCGCCATGGCGCACGCACGACACGTACGACCGCGCGTACGGCCCGTACGCCCCCGCACACGCCACCGCCCGGCACCCCGCGGAACCGGGGTGCCGGGCGGCACCGTACGCGAACAGGCCCGGCGGAGCCGAAGCCCCGGGCCGGAAAGCCCCGCCTACCGGACGAAGACTCCCGCCTGCCCGGCCAGATCGAGGAAGTACTGCGGCGCCACACCGAGCACCAGCGTCACCGCGACGCCGACCCCGATCGCCGTCATCGTCAGCGGCGACGGCACGGCGACCGTCGGGCCGTCCGCCTTCGGCTCGCTGAAGAACATCAGGACGATCACGCGGATGTAGAAGAACGCCGCGATCGCGGACGAAATCACACCGACCACGACAAGGGAGCCCGCGCCGCCCTCCGCCGCCGCCTTGAACACCGCGAACTTCCCGGAGAACCCGGAGGTCAGCGGAATGCCCGCGAAGGCGAGCAGGAAGACCGCGAACACCGCGGCGACCAGCGGGGAGCGGCGGCCGAGCCCCGCCCACTTCGACAGGTGCGTCGCCTCGCCGCCCGCGTCCCGCACCAGCGTGACCACCGCGAACGCGCCGATCGTCACGAACGAGTACGCGCCCAGGTAGAACAGCACCGACGAGACGCCGTCCTCCGTCGTCGCGATGACACCGGCGAGGATGAAGCCTGCGTGCGCGATCGAGGAGTACGCGAGGAGCCGCTTGATGTCGGTCTGGGTGATCGCGACGATCGCGCCGCCCAGCATCGTGATCACGGCGACGCCGAACATCACAGGACGCCAGTCCCAGCGCAGCCCCGGAAGCACGACGTACAGCAGGCGCAGGAGCGCGCCGAACGCGGCCACCTTCGTCGCCGCCGCCATGAAGCCCGTGACCGGCGTGGGCGCGCCCTGGTAGACGTCGGGCGTCCACATGTGGAACGGCACCGCGCCGACCTTGAACAGCAGCCCCATCACGATCATCGCGGAGCCGATGAGGAGCAGCGCGTCGTTGCCCATGGTGCCCGCGAGGGCGGGGTCGACGGTGGTGAGGGTCCCGTCGACGACCTTGGCGACGGTGCCGTACGTCACCGAGCCCGCGTAGCCGTAGATCAGCGCGATGCCGAACAGCGTGAACGCGGAGGCGAACGCTCCCAGGAGGAAGTACTTCACGGCCGCTTCCTGCGACATGAGCCGCTTGCGGCGCGCCAGGGCGCACAGCAGGTACAGCGGCAGCGAGAAGACTTCCAGGGCGATGAAGAGGGTCAGCAGGTCGTTCGCCGACGGGAAGACCAGCATGCCGCCGATGGCGAAGAGCGCCAGTGGGAACACCTCGGTGGTGGTGAACCCGGCCTTGGTGGCGGCCTGTTCGCCCTCGCTGCCGGGCACGGCGCCGGCCTGCGCCACGAAGGAGTCGATCCGGTTGCCGTGCGCCACCGGGTCGAGCCTGCGTTCCGCGAACGTGAAGATCGCGACCAGGCCGGCCAGCAGAATGGTGCCCTGCAGGAAGAGCGCGGGGCCGTCGACCGCGATCGCGCCCATCGCCGCGATCCGGGCCTTCGTGGTGCCGTACCCGCTGGAGGCGAGGGCGACGACCGCGGCGAACGCTGCGGTCAGCGCGACGACGGACACGAAGAGCTGGGCGTAGTAACGGGACTTGCGCGGCACGAAGGCTTCGACGAGCACTCCGATGACGGCGGCACCGATGACGATCAGGGTCGGTGCCAGCTGGCCGTACTCGATGTTCGGCGCGTCGATCTTGTCGATCGGATCCGCCGCCGCCATTGTCCACAGGTTGTGGACGGCTGTCGCACTCACTTGGCGGCCTCCACCTCGGGCTTGGGGTCCTTCTTCTGTACGTCGGACATGGTGTGCTCGACCGCCGGGTTCACCAGGTCGGTGAGCGGCTTCGGGTAGACGCCGAGGCTGATGAGGAGCGCGATCAGCGGGGCGACGACGACGAGTTCACGCACCCGCAGGTCCGGCATCGTCGACACCTCCGGCTTCACCGGGCCCGTCATCGTCCGCTGATAGAGGACGAGGGTGTAGAGCGCGGCGAGCACGATGCCGAGGGTCGCGATGATCCCGACCACCGGGTAGCGCGCGAACGCGCCCACCAGGACCAGGAACTCACTGACGAAGGGCGCGAGGCCCGGCAGCGAGAGCGTGGCGAGACCGCCGATCAGGAAGGTGCCCGCGAGCACGGGCGCCACCTTCTGCACTCCTCCGTAGTCCGCGATCAGACGCGAGCCGCGGCGCGAGATGAGGAAGCCGGCGACCAGCATCAGGGCGGCCGTGGAGAGGCCGTGGTTGACCATGTAGAGCGTCGCACCGGACTGCCCCTGGGACGTCATCGCGAAGATGCCGAGGACGATGAACCCGAAGTGCGAGATCGACGCGTACGCCACCAGGCGTTTGATGTCGCGCTGGCCGACGGCCAGCAGCGCGCCGTAGATGATGCTGATCAAGGCGAGGACCAGGATGACCGGCGTCGCCCACTTCGACGCCTCCGGGAACAACTGGAGGCAGAAGCGCAGCATCGCGAACGTGCCGACCTTGTCGACCACCGCCGTGATCAGCACGGCGACCGGGGCCGTGGACTCGCCCATCGCGTTCGGCAGCCAGGTGTGCAGTGGCCACAGTGGCGCCTTCACCGCGAAGGCGAAGAAGAAGCCCAGGAACAGCAGCCGTTCGGTGTTGGTCGCCATGTCGAGCGAGCCGTTGGCCCGTGCTTCGGCGATCTCCTGGATCGAGAAGTTTCCGGCGACCACGTAGAGCCCGATCACGGCGGCCAGCATGATGAGGCCGCCGACCAGGTTGTAGAGCAGGAACTTCACGGCCGCGTACGAACGCTGGGCCGAGGCCTTCTCGTCGCTGCCCGCGTGGGCGCGGTCTCCGAAGCCGCCGATGAGGAAGTACATCGGGATGAGCATGGCTTCGAAGAAGATGTAGAACAGGAAGACGTCGGTGGCCTGGAAGGAGATGATCACCATCGCCTCGACGGCCAGGATCAGGGCGAAGAAGCCCTGAGTCGGCCGCCAGCGCGACGACTTGGTCTCCAGGGGATCCGCGTCGTGCCAGCCCGCCAGGATGATGAAGGGCAGCAGCAGGGCGGTCAGCGCGATCAGGGAGACCGCGATGCCGTCCACGCCCAGTTCGTACCGCACGCCGAAGTCGGCGATCCAGGCGTGCGACTCGGTCAGTTGATAGCGGTCGCCGTCCGGGTCGAACCGGATCAGGACCGTGATGGCCAGGGCGAGCGTGGCCAGCGAGAAGAGCAGCGCGAGCCACTTGGCGGCGGTCCGCCGCGCCGCCGGAACGGCCGCCGTGGCGATCGCGCCGACCGCGGGGAGCGCGGCCGTCGCTGTCAGCAGAGGAAAGGACATCGGTATCAGACCGCCCTCATCAGCAGCGTCGCGACGATGAGGACCGCCGCGCCGCCGAACATCGAGACCGCGTAACTGCGTGCGTAACCGTTCTGCAGCTTGCGCAGCCGCCCGGAGAGCCCGCCGACCGAGGCCGCCGTGCCGTTGACGACGCCGTCGACCAGGGTGTGGTCGACGTACACCAGGGAGCGCGTGAGGTGCTCGCCGCCGCGCACCAGGACCACGTGGTTGAAGTCGTCCTGGAGCAGGTCGCGGCGGGCCGCGCGGGTGAGCAGCGAGCCGCGCGGGGCGACGACCGGGACCGGCCTGCGGCCGTACTGGACCCAGGCCAGGCTCACGCCGATGACCAGGACCACCATGGTGGCGCCCGTGACCGTGGCGGCGCTGAGCGGGGAGTCGCCGTGGTCGTGGTGCGTGACCGGCTCCAGCCAGTGCATGAAGCGGTCGCCGATGCTGAAGAAGCCACCCGCGAACACCGATCCGACGGCGAGCAGGATCATCGGGATCGTCATGGACTTGGGCGACTCGTGCGGATGCGGCAGTTCGCCCTGAGCGTCCGGCTGCCAGCGCTTCTCTCCGAAGAAGGTCAACAGCATCACGCGCGTCATGTAGTACGCCGTGATGGCCGCGCCGAGCAGTGCCACCGAGCCGAGGATCCAGCCCTCCGTGCCGCCCTTGGCGAACGCCGCCTCGATGATCTTGTCCTTGGAGAAGAAGCCGGACAGACCCGGGAAGCCGATGATGGCGAGATAGCCGAGACCGAAGGTCACGAAGGTCACCGGCATGTACTTCCGCAGGCCCCCGTACTTCCGCATGTCCACCTCGTCGTTCATGCCGTGCATGACCGAACCGGCGCCGAGGAAGAGCCCGGCCTTGAAGAAGCCGTGCGTCACCAGGTGCATGATCGCGAAGACGTAGCCGATGGGGCCGAGGCCCGCGGCCAGGATCATGTAGCCGATCTGGGACATCGTCGACCCCGCCAGGGCCTTCTTGATGTCGTCCTTCGCGCAACCGACGATCGCACCGAAGAGGAGCGTCACGGCGCCCACCACGGTGACGGCCAGCTGCGCGTCCGGGGCGCCGTTGAAGATCGCCCCGGAGCGGACGATCAAGTACACGCCGGCGGTCACCATCGTCGCCGCGTGGATGAGGGCCGAGACCGGGGTCGGGCCCTCCATCGCGTCCCCGAGCCAGGACTGCAGCGGCACCTGGGCGGACTTGCCGCAGGCCGCGAGCAGCAGCATCAGGCCGATCGCCGTCAGCTTGCCCTCGCTGGTCTCACCGGTGGCCTCCAGGACGGGCCCGAAGGCGAACGTCCCGAAGGTGGTGAACATCAGCATGATGGCGATCGAGAGGCCCATGTCGCCGACGCGGTTGACCAGGAAGGCCTTCTTGGCCGCGGTGGCCGCGCTGGGCTTGTGCTGCCAGAAGCCGATCAGGAGGTACGAGGCGAGGCCGACGCCCTCCCAGCCGACGTACAGGAGCAGGTAGTTGTCGGCGAGGACCAGCAGGAGCATCGCCGCGAGGAACAGGTTCAGATAGCCGAAGAAGCGGCGGCGGCGCTCGTCGTGCTCCATGTACCCGATCGAGTACAGGTGGATCAGCGTGCCCACACCGGAGATCAGCAGGACGAACGTCATCGACAGCTGGTCGAGCTGGAAGGCGACGTCCGCCTTGAAGCCCTCCACGGGGATCCAGCTGAACAGATGCTGGTGCAGGGACCGCTCCTCGGCGCCCTTGCCGAGCATGTCGGTGAAGAGCGCCAGGCCGATCACGAAGGAGGCGGCCGAGAGCAGCGTGCCGAGCCAGTGGCCCACGCGGTCCAACCGGCGCCCGCCGCACAGCAGTACGGCCGCTCCGAGCAGAGGCGCCGCTACCAGCAGCGCAATCAAGTTCTCCACGATTCAGCGACCCCTTACAGCTTCATCAGGCTGGCGTCGTCGACCGAGGCCGAGTGGCGGGAGCGGAACAGCGACACGATGATCGCGAGCCCGACCACGACTTCGGCGGCGGCGACGACCATCGTGAAGAAGGCGATGATCTGGCCGTCCAGGTTGCCGTGCAGCCGGGAGAAGGCGACGAACGCGAGGTTGCAGGCGTTCAGCATCAGCTCGATGCACATGAAGACAACGATCACGTTCCGCCGGATCAGCACGCCGGTGGCGCCGATGGTGAACAGCAGCGCCGCCAGATACAGGTAGTTGACCGGATTCACTTCGACGCCTCCTCGGTCTCCTCGGCACGATCGCCGTCGCCGTTGCGGCCGCCGCCCTTGCGGTGCGGGTCGGGCCGCTCCAGGCGGTCCGCGGCGCGCTGCTCCAGGGCCCGCAGGTCGTTCAGCGCCTCGGTGGAGACGTCACGGATCTGGCCGCGCTCGCGCAGCGTCTTGTTGACCGTGAGCTCCGAAGGCGTGCCGTCCGGGAGCAGGCCCGCGATGTCCACCGCGTTGTGCCGGGCGTACACACCCGGGGCCGGCAGCGGCGGCAGGTGCTTTCCACGCACGCGCTCCTCGGAGCGCTCGCGCTGGGTCTTGGCGCGCTCCGTGCGCTCGCGGTGGGTGAGCACCATCGCGCCCACCGTCGCGGTGATCAGCAGGGCGCCGGTGATCTCGAAGGCGAAGACGTACTTCGTGAAGATGAGGGACGCGAGGCCCTCCACGTTGCCGCCCTCGTTGGCCTTGGCCAGGCCGTTGAAGTCCTTCACGGAGGCGTTGCCGATGCCCGCGAACAGCAGGATCGCGAAGCCGAATCCGCACAGGGCGGCCAGCCAGCGCTGGCCCTTGATGGTCTCCGTCAGGGAGTCGGCGGCGGTGACGCCGACGAGCATGACCACGAAGAGGAACAGCATCATGATCGCGCCCGTGTAGACCACGATCTGGACGATGCCCAGGAAGTACGCGCCGTTGGCCAGGTAGAACACCGCAAGGATGATCATGGTCCCGGCCAGGCAGAGCGCGCTGTGCACCGCCTTGCGCATGAGGATCGTGCACAGCGCGCCGATCACGGCGACCGTGCCGAGCACCCAGAACTGGAAGGCCTCACCGGTGGAGGTGGTGTAGGCGGCGAGGCCGGTCATGCACCCTCCCCGGAGACGGGCTTCTCGCCTTTGGAGACGGCCACTTGGGGCACCGTGCCCGACGCGGCCTCCGTGACGAGCCCGCGGTAGTAGTCCCCCTCGTCCATGCCGGGGAAGATCGCGTGCGGCGATTCGACCATGCCCTCTTCGAGGCCGGCGAGGAGCTGTTCCTTGGTGTAGATGAGGTTCTCGCGGCTGCTGTCGGCCAGCTCGAACTCGTTCGTCATCGTCAACGCGCGCGTGGGGCACGCCTCGATGCACAGACCGCACAGGATGCAGCGGGCGTAGTTGATCTGGTAGACGCGGCCGTACCGCTCGCCCGGGGAGTAGCGCTCCTCTTCGGTGTTGTCCGCGCCCTCCACGTAGATGGCGTCCGCGGGACAGGCCCAGGCGCACAGCTCGCAGCCGATGCACTTCTCCAGGCCGTCCGGATGGCGGTTGAGCTGGTGCCGGCCGTGGAACCGGGGAGCGGTGGTCTTCTGCTGCTCCGGATACTGCTCGGTCAGCCGCTTCTTGAACATGGCCTTGAAGGTCACGCCGAAGCCCGCGACGGGGTTCTGGAACCCCTGGTTGGACTGGTTCGACTGCTGCGGGTCGGCCGCCTGCTGCTGCTCGGGCAGCTGCGAGCGCTTCGGCCGGTCCGGCATGTTCGACTGCTCAGCCATCGGACGCCTCCTTTCCGTCACTTTGAGTATCGGGCCCACCACTGACAATCAACTCCCGCTCGTGGCGCGGGCGTCGGCGCGGCACCGGCGGCAGGCTCTGTCCGGGCAGCGGAGGCACCGGGAATCCACCGGCCATCGGGTCGAAGGCGGCGGATTCCGCGGGCGGGGAAGCCGCCGTCTCCTGCTTCTCACGCTTGTCGCGGAAGATGTCCACGAGTACGGAGAGCAACAACAGGGCGAGTACTCCGCCGCCTACGTAGAGCGCGATCTCACTGAAGTCGTAGTCCTCGTTGCGCAGCGCGCGGACGGTGGCGACGAGCATCAGCCAGACCACCGAGACGGGGATGAGGACCTTCCAGCCCAGCTTCATCAGCTGGTCGTAACGGACGCGGGGCAGCGTGCCGCGCAGCCAGATGAAGAAGAACAGCAGCAACTGCACCTTGAGCACGAACCAGGCCATCGGCCACCAGCCGTGGTTCGCGCCCTCCCAGAAGGTGCTGATGGGCCAGGGAGCCCGCCAGCCGCCCAGGAAGAGCGTCACGGACACCGCCGAGACGGTGATCATGTTGATGTACTCGGCGAGCATGAAGATCGCGAACTTGATGGACGAGTACTCGGTGTTGAAGCCGCCGACGAGGTCGCCCTCGGACTCCGGCATGTCGAACGGCGCGCGGTTGGTCTCGCCGATCATCGTGACGATGTAGATCAGGAACGACACCGGAAGCAGTACGACGTACCAGCGGCCCTCCTGTGCCTCGACGATGCGTGACGTCGACATCGATCCGGAGTACAGGAAGACCGAGGCGAACGCGGCGCCCATCGCGATCTCGTACGAGATCATCTGCGCGCACGAGCGCAGACCGCCGAGCAGCGGGTACGTCGAGCCGGAGCTCCAGCCCGCGAGCACGATCCCGTAGATGCCGACCGAGGCGACCGCGAGGATGTAGAGCATCGCGATCGGCAGGTCGGTGAGCTGCATCGTGGTGCGGTGCCCGAAGATCGAGACTTCGTTGCCCGCGGGCCCGAAGGGGATCACCGCGATCGCCATGAAGGCGGGGATGGCCGCGATGATCGGCGCGAGGATGTAGACCACCTTGTCCGCGCGCTTGACGACCACGTCCTCCTTGAGCATCAGCTTGATGCCGTCCGCGAGGGACTGGAGCATGCCCCAGGGGCCGTGCCGGTTCGGGCCGATGCGCAGCTGCATCCAGGCGACGACCTTGCGCTCCCACACGATGGAGAACAGCACGGTCACCATCAGGAACGCGAAGCAGAAGACGGCCTTGAGGCCGACCAGCCACCAGGGGTCCCGGCCGAACATCGACAGGTCCTCGGCCGCCAGGGGCACCGCTGCGTGCGCGGTGTGCGCTGCGTGAAGCATCACGACGTCACCTCCGTGGCCCCGGCGGGCTCCGGCAGGGTGGCCGGGCCGATCCGGACGAGTGCGCCGGGCCGGGCGCCGGTGTCCGAAGTGACGCCTCCCCCGGTCGAGTTGAGCGGCAGCCAGACCACGCGGTCGGGCATCTCGGTGACCTGCAGCGGCAGCGTGGTCACGCCCCCGGAGCCGGTGACGGCGAGCGTGTCGCCGTCCTTGACGCCCGCCTCGGCCGCCGTGGCGGCCGAGAGCCGGGCCACCGCCGGGTGCCGGGTCCCGGCGAGCGCGTCGTCGCCCTCCTGGAGGCGGCCCTGGTCGAGCAGCAGCCGGTGGCCCGCGAGAACGGCCTCCCCGGCAGCGGGCCGGGGCGGCTGCACGGCCGTCTCCAGGGGCTCCGTGGCGTGCGGCCCGTCCCAGCCGCCGAGCCGGTCCAGCTCGCGCCGGACGGTCAGCAGGTCGGGCAGGCCCAGGTGGACGTCGCCCGCGTCGGCCAGCATGTGCAGGACGCGCGCGTCGGTCGGGGCCAGGCGGCGGGTCATGTGGTCCGGCTTGAGCGCGGCTTCGAAAAGCCGGGCCCTTCCTTCCCAGTTGAGGAAGGTGCCCGGCTTCTCGGCGACGGCGGCCACGGGAAGGACCACGTCGGCGCGTTCCGTCACCTCGCTCGGCCGCAGCTCCAGGCTGACCAGGAAGCCGACCTCGTCGAGTGCCTCACGCGCGCGTGCCGGGTCGGGCAGGTCGGCGACCTCCACGCCCGCCACGAGCAGCGCGCGCAGTTCGCCGGTCGCGGCGGCCTCGACGATCTGGCCGGTGTCGCGGCCGTAGCGGTGCGGGAGTTCGGCGACGCCCCAGACACCGGCGACCTCGTCCCGCGCGCGCGGGTCGGTGGCCGGGCGGCCGCCCGGAAGCAGCGACGGCACCGCGCCGGCCTCGATCGCCGCGCGTTCGCCCGCGCGGCGTGGGATCCACACCAGGTGCGCGCCGGTCGCCGAAGCGGTCCGTACGACAGCGGTGAGGGCGCCGGGCACGGCCGCGAGCCGCTCCCCGACGGCGATCACGGCGCCTTCGGAGCGCAGCGACTCGGCGGCCTTGGCGCCGTCCTCGTCCAGGCCGACACCGGCCGCGAGCGCGTCCAGCCACTCGGTCTCGGTGCCGGGCGCGGCGGGCAGCAGCGTGCCACCGGCCTTCTCCAGGCCGCGGGTCGCGTACGTGGCGAGCGCGTAGGTGCGCTGCCCGTGCTTGCGCCAGGCCTTGCGCAGCCGCAGGAAGACGCCGGGCGCCTCCTCCTCGGCCTCCAGGCCGACGAGCAGGACGGCGGGCGCCTTCTCCAGTGCGGTGTACGTGACGCCGCCGCCGTCGAGGTCCCTGCCGCGCCCGGCGACGCGTGCCGCGAGGAAGTCGGCCTCCTCGCTGGAGTGCACCCGCGCGCGGAAGTCGATGTCGTTCGTGTCGAGAGCCACGCGCGCGTACTTGCTGTACGCGTAGGCGTCCTCCAGGGTGAGCCGCCCTCCGGTCAGCACCCCGGCACGCCCGCGCGCGGCCGCGAGCCCCTTGGCCGCCGCCTCCAACGCCTCGGGCCAGGAAGCCGGTTGGAGCTCTCCGGAGTCGGCGTCACGCACCAGGGGCGTCGTCAGACGGTCCGGCCGCTGCGCGTACCGGAAGCCGAAGCGCCCCTTGTCGCAGATCCACTCCTCGTTGACCTCGGGGTCGTCCTGCGCGAGCCGCCGCATGACCTTCCCGCGCCGGTGGTCCGTACGCGTCGCGCAGCCGCCCGCGCAGTGCTCGCACACCGAAGGCGACGACACCAGGTCGAAGGGGCGCGACCGGAAGCGGTACGCCGCCGACGTGAGCGCGCCCACCGGGCAGATCTGGATGGTGTTCCCGGAGAAGTACGACTCGAAGGGGTCGCCGTCGCCGGTGCCGACCTGCTGGAGCGCGCCGCGCTCCAGGAGCTCGATCATCGGGTCGCCCGCGATCTGGTTGGAGAAGCGGGTGCAGCGCGCGCACAGCACGCACCGCTCGCGGTCGAGCAGGACCTGCGTGGAGATCGGCACGGGCTTCTCGAACGTGCGCTTCTTGCCCTCGAAGCGGGAGTCCGCATCGCCGACCTGCATCGCCTGGTTCTGCAGCGGGCACTCGCCGCCCTTGTCGCAGACCGGGCAGTCAAGGGGGTGGTTGATGAGCAGCAGCTCCATCACACCGCGCTGCGCCTTCTCCGCGACCGGCGACGACAGCTGCGACTTCACGACCATGCCGTCGGTGCAGGTGATGGTGCAGGAGGCCATCGGCTTGCGCTGGCCCTCGACCTCGACGATGCACTGCCGGCAGGCGCCCGCCGGGTCGAGCAGCGGGTGGTCGCAGAAGCGCGGGATCTCGATGCCGAGGAGTTCGGCGGCGCGGATCACCAGTGTGCCCTTGGGGACACTGATCTCGACGCCGTCGATCGTCAGCGAGACCAGGTCCTCCGGCGGTACCGCCGCTTCGCCGCCTCCGGAGGGAGCGCTATTAGTCGTCACTGTCATGCGTTCACCTCCGTGTACGTGTCGGACCGGCCGCCCCGGTCGGACCAGAGCGTCGACTTGGCGGGGTCGAAGGGGCAGCCCCTGCCGGTGATGTGCTGCTCGTACTCCTCGCGGAAGTACTGCAGCGAGGAGAAGATCGGCGAGGCGGCGCCGTCGCCGAGGGCGCAGAAGGACTTGCCGTTGATGTTGTCGGCGATGTCGTTCAGCTTGTCGAGGTCGGACATGACGCCCTTGCCGGCCTCGATGTCGCGCAGCAACTGCACGAGCCAGTACGTCCCTTCGCGGCAGGGCGTGCACTTGCCGCAGGACTCGTGGGCGTAGAACTCGGTCCAGCGCGTCACGGCCCGCACCACGCAGGTCGTCTCGTCGAAGCACTGCAGGGCCTTGGTGCCGAGCATGGATCCCGCGGCGCCCACGCCCTCGTAGTCGAGCGGCACGTCGAGGTGCTCGTCGGTGAACATGGGCGTCGAAGAGCCGCCGGGCGTCCAGAACTTGAGGCGGTGGCCGGCCCGCATGCCGCCGCTCATGTCGAGGAGCTGGCGCAGCGTGATGCCGAGCGGCGCCTCGTACTGGCCGGGCGAGGTGACGTGCCCGCTGAGCGAATAGAGCGTGAAGCCGGGCGACTTCTCGCTGCCCATCGACTTGAACCAGTCTTTTCCGCGATGCAGGATCGCGGGAACCGACGCGATGGACTCGACGTTATTGACAACAGTGGGGCATGCGTAGAGGCCCGCGACCGCGGGGAAAGGGGGACGGAGTCGCGGCTGGCCACGACGGCCTTCCAACGAGTCGAGCAGTGCGGTCTCTTCACCGCAGATGTACGCGCCCGCGCCCGCGTGCACGGTGAGTTCGAGGTCGAGTCCGCTGCCCAGCACGTTCTTGCCCAGATAGCCCGCCGCGTAGGCCTCACGCACGGCCTCGTGCAACCGCCGCAGCACGGGGACGACTTCACCACGCAAATAGATGAACGCATGCGAAGACCGGATCGCGTAACAGGCGATCACGATGCCCTCGATGAGGCTGTGCGGGTTCGCGAAGAGGAGCGGGATGTCCTTGCACGTCCCTGGCTCCGACTCGTCGGCGTTGACAACTAGATAGTGCGGTTTGCCGTCGCCCTGCGGAATGAACTGCCACTTCATTCCGGTGGGGAAGCCCGCGCCGCCGCGGCCGCGCAGGCCCGAGTCCTTCACATAGGCGATCAGGTCGTCCGGCGCCATGGCGAGGGCCTTGCGCAGCCCCTCGTAGCCGTCGTGACGGCGATAGGTCTCCAGCGTCCAGGACTTGTCCTCGTCCCAGAAGGCCGAAAGCACCGGCGCCAGCAGCTTCTCCGGGCTGGTCTCGTTGTCGATCTCGGCGGCCAACGTCATCACTCCCCCTCCTCGGCAGTCGGTCCGGCCGGGTGGGCCGGGTCGGAGGCCGAGGTCTTCTGCGGCGCGTCGTGCGAGCTGAGGTGCTCACTGGGAGACGGGTCGTGCGGCTGGGTGCCCTCCGGTCCGCCCGCACGCGGGTGGACCACGCGCGCGGGGGGCGCCTCGCCCTTGGCCAGGCGCAGTCCGATCAGCGAGGCGGGGCCCGCGCCGCCGGTCGCGTCGACGGCGCCGGGGCGCTCGTCCGGGAAGCCGGCCAGGATCCGCGCCGTCTCCTTGAAGGTGCACAGCGGGGCGCCGCGGGTCGGCTCGACCGGGGCGCCGGAGCGCAGGTCGTCGACGAGGCGCTTGGCGCTGCCCGGGGTCTGGTTGTCGAAGAACTCCCAGTTGACCATCACCACGGGCGCGAAGTCGCAGGCGGCGTTGCACTCGATGTGCTCGAGCGTCACCTTGCCGTCGTCGGTGGTCTCGCCGTTGCCGACGCCCAGGTGCTCCTGGAGGGCCTCGAAGATGGCGTCGCCGCCCATGACCGCGCACAGGGTGTTGGTGCAGACGCCGACCTGGTAGTCGCCGGAGGGCTTGCGGCGGTACATGGAGTAGAAGGTCGCGACCGCCGTCACCTCCGCGGTGGTCAGCGCCAGCACGTCCGCGCAGAAGCGCATGCCGGTGCGCGTCACATGGCCCTCCTCCGACTGCACCAGGTGCAGCAGCGGCAGGAGCGCCGAGCGGGAGTCGGGGTAGCGGGCGATGACCTCGCGCGCGTCGGCCTCGAGGCGGGCGCGGACGTCGTCCGGGTAGTCCGGCGGGGGCAGTTGGGGCATGCCCAGGCCGACGCCCTCGGGAGAACTGGTGGTCACCGGTCGACGCCTCCCATCACGGGGTCGATGGACGCGACGGCGACGATGACGTCGGCGACCTGGCCGCCCTCGCACATCGCCGCCATGGCCTGCAGATTGGTGAAGGACGGGTCGCGGAAGTGGACCCGGTAGGGGCGGGTGCCGCCGTCGGAGACGACGTGCACGCCGAGTTCGCCCTTGGGCGACTCCACGGCGGCGTAGGCCTGGCCGGGCGGGACCCGGAAGCCTTCCGTCACCAGCTTGAAGTGGTGGATCAGGGCCTCCATGGAGGTGCCCATGATCTTCTTGATGTGGTCGAGCGAGTTCCCGAGGCCGTCGGGGCCGAGGGCCAGTTGGGCGGGCCAGGCGATCTTCTTGTCGGCGACCATGACCGGGCCCGGCTCGAGCCGGTCCAGGCACTGCTCGACGATGCGCAGCGACTGCCGCATCTCCTCCAGGCGGATCAGGAAGCGCCCGTAGGAGTCGCAGGTGTCGGCGGTGGGGACGTCGAAGTCGTACGTCTCGTAGCCGCAGTAGGGCTGGGCCTTGCGCAGGTCGTGCGGGAGGCCTGCGGAGCGCAGGACCGGGCCGGTGGCGCCGAGGGCCATGCAGCCGGCCAGGTCGAGATAGCCGACGTCCTGCATGCGGGCCTTGAAGATGGGGTTTCCGGTGGCGAGCTTGTCGTACTCCGGAAGGTTCTTGTGCATCTTCTTCACGAACTCGCGGATCTGGTCCACCGCGCCGGGCGGCAGGTCCTGGGCGAGTCCGCCGGGCCTGATGTACGCGTGGTTCATGCGCAGGCCGGTGATCAGCTCGTAGATGTCGAGAATGAGTTCACGATCACGGAAGCCGTAGATCATGATCGTCGTCGCGCCGAGTTCCATGCCGCCTGTGGCGATGCACACCAGGTGCGAGGACATCCGGTTCAGCTCCATCAGGAGCACGCGCAGGATGGTCGCGCGGTCGGGGATCTGGTCCTCGATGCCGAGGAGCTTCTCCACGCCCAGGCAGTAGGCCGTCTCGTTGTAGAAGGACGTCAGATAGTCCATGCGCGTGACGAACGTGGTGCCCTGGGTCCAGGTGCGGTACTCGAGGTTCTTCTCGATGCCCGTGTGCAGATAGCCGATGCCGCAGCGGGCCTCGGAGACCGTCTCGCCCTCGATCTCCAGGATGAGCCGGAGCACGCCGTGCGTGGAGGGGTGCTGCGGGCCCATGTTGACGACGATGCGCTCGTCGTCGGCCTTCGCCGCGGACTGGACGACCTCGTCCCAGTCGCCGCCGGTGACGGTGTAGACGGTGCCTTCGGTCGTGGCGCGGGGGGTTGCGTGGGGAGCGGTGTGAGGAGAAGTCACGAGTACGACCTCCGCTGGTCCGGAGCCGGGATCTGGGCGCCCTTGTATTCGACGGGGATGCCGCCGAGGGGATAGTCCTTGCGCTGCGGGAAGCCCTGCCAGTCGTCCGGCATCATGATCCGCGTGAGGGCCGGGTGGCCGTCGAAGATCAGGCCGAAGAAGTCGTAGGTCTCGCGCTCGTGCCAGTCGTTCGTCGGATAGACCGCGACCAGTGAGGGGACGTGCGGATCGGCGTCCGGGGCGCTGACTTCGAGGCGGATCAGGCGGTTGTGGGTGATCGAGCGCAGGTGGTAGACGGCGTGCAGCTCGCGGCCCTTGTCGCCGAGGAAGTGCACCCCGGAGACGCCGGTGCACAGTTCGAAGCGCAGCGCCGGGTCGTCGCGCAGGGTGCGGGCCACCCGCAGGAGGTGCTCGCGCGCGATGTGGAAGGTGAGCTCGCCGCGGTCGACGACGGTCTTCTCGATGGCGTTCTCGGGGACGAGTCCCTGTTCCTCCAGGGCGCCTTCGAGTTCGTCGGCGACTTCGTCGAACCAGCCGCCGTAGGGGCGCGAGGAGGCGCCGGGCAGCGTGATGGTGCGGACGAGTCCGCCGTAGCCGGAGGTGTCGCCGCCGTTGTCGGCGCCGAACATGCCCCTGCGTACGCCGATGACCTCGCCGGCGGCGTCGCGCGGTGCCGGGACGCCGGTGCCGTTCGCCTGCTCGCCGGCGCCGCCGGGTGTGCCCTCGTTGTTCGGGTGCTTCTCGCTCACCGCAGCAGCCCCTTCATCTCAATGGTGGGGAGTGCCTTGAGGGCCGCCTCCTCCGCCTCGCGGGCCGCTTCCTCGGCGTTCACGCCGAGCTTGGAGGTCTGGATCTTCTGGTGCAGCTTGAGAATGGCGTCCATCAGCATCTCGGGCCGGGGCGGGCAGCCGGGCAGATAGATGTCGACGGGGACGACATGGTCGACGCCCTGCACAATCGCGTAATTGTTGAACATTCCGCCCGACGAGGCGCAGACCCCCATGGAGATGACCCACTTGGGGTTCGGCATCTGGTCGTAGACCTGGCGCAGGACGGGCGCCATCTTCTGGCTCACCCGCCCGGCCACGATCATCAGGTCCGCCTGGCGGGGTGAGCCGCGGAAGACCTCCATGCCGAAGCGCGCCAGGTCGTACCGCCCGGCGCCGGTCGTCATCATCTCGATGGCGCAGCACGCGAGTCCGAACGTGGCGGGGAAGACGGATGACTTGCGCACCCACCCTGCGGCCTGCTCGACGGTGGTCAGCAGGAATCCGCTCGGCAGTTTCTCTTCGAGTCCCATGCTCAGTGGCTCCTCAGTCCCATTCCAGGCCGCCGCGCCGCCATACGTACGCGTAGGCGACGAAGACGGTGAGCACGAAGAGCAGCATCTCCACGAGCCCGAAAATCCCCAGGGCGTCGAAGGTGACGGCCCAGGGATAGAGAAAGACGATCTCGATGTCGAAGACGATGAAGAGCATCGCCGTCAGGTAGTACTTGATGGGGAAGCGCCCGCCGCCGGCCGGCGTGGGGGTCGGCTCGATCCCGCACTCGTAGGCCTCGAGCTTCGCGCGGTTGTACCGCTTTGGACCGATAAGCGTGGCCATGACCACGGAGAAGATCGCAAAGCCTGCCCCGAGGGCTCCCAGTACGAGGATGGGCGCATACGCGTTCACCGCTCCTCGCTCCTCTCAGTCGGCACTGACTGCTGGCGGTTGCATCGGATTTGCGAAGCCCGCCCACACGCGAAGATCGCTTACATGTGAAGCAGGTCACAAGCCCAACTGCCCCGCATCTTATGCCTGCCGGTCTGTGATCTGCGACACGGGGTACGACAACGGCTTTGTGATCTCCACCACCTGACGAAGGATCATGAAGTCGGATGAGCGGTGATCTTCGTACGCGAAGCGCCTGAGTGATCACCAGAGGTGACATCTCGGCGCGTCAGGCCTGGTCGGGGCGGGGTTGCACTATCAAGAGATGGCCGCTACAGGCAAATTGGTGCTGGACGCGGCCGCTTGATAGAGGAGCGCGTTCACACTTTGGCGGCAGAGATGTGGACGGGTGTGGACGTGTGCACCGATTCACGAGTCGGTCACCAAGATTCACGAGTCGGCCACCGGGAGAGGCGGACGCACTCGACGGGAGAGGCAGGCGTCGCGACCGCCGGAATATCTCGGCCCGGTCTCGGTGAGATCTCAGGGAGGTGCAACAGGGCTCCCGAGGTGACCTGTGCCACACCCGAACTGGGGGGCGAACAACAGGGCTTGGCCAACCGGCTCACCTGGTGGTAGTCCGGGGGCAATTCGGACGTAACACAGATAACCCATGATCACAGGCGTGATCACGACTGTCCGCATTGCCCGTTACGGCGTCAATAAGAAGCGACACGCCCGAGATTCAGTCGCGCGCCGGGCAACTGTGGCGCAGCACACGTTTCTTGAAGGGAACCGTGTGTCCCTGATAGCGGTTGTTCTCATGTCCCACACCGCTCACATACCCAGCCACCGGAAGCCCCGCCGCAGCGCGTCGAAGATGGCTCTGCGCGCCGGAGTTGCCGGTGGCGTCCTCAGCACCCTGGCAGTGGCCGCCGCCGCTGGTACGGCGAACGCCGCCGAGCCGGTGACTGAGACCATCGAACTGCCCACCCTGACGGCCGATCTGTCCGCGCAGATCGCCCAGTCGGCGGACGCCACCGCGCAGACCGCCGACAGCTACGAGGCCCGCGCCCAGCAGGACGCGGCCGCCGTGAAGGCCGCCAAGCAGGCCGCCGAGGACCAGGCCGAGGCCAAGAAGAAGGCGGAGGCCAAGAAGAAGGCCGAAGCCGAGGCCAAGCGCAAGGCCGAGCGGGAGCGCGCCGCGCGTGACGCCGAGCGCACCCAGCTCAACACGGCCTCCACGCCCTCCGGCGGCGGCTCCTCCTCCGCCGACACCCCGTCCTCCAATGTCTCCGCGCCCTCCAGCGGCAGCGTCTCGACGGTCATCAGCTTCCTGAAGGCGCAGCTCGGCGACGCCTACGTCATGGGCGCCTCGGGCCCCAACGCGTGGGACTGCTCCAGCCTCGTCCAGGCCGCCTTCAAGCAGGTCGGCGTCGACCTGCCGCGCGTCTCGCAGGCGCAGTCGACGGCCGGCACCCCCGTCTCGCTCTCCAACCTCCAGGTGGGCGACATCCTTTACTGGGGCGGCGCGGGCTCCGCGTACCACGTCGGTGTCTACATCGGTAACGGCCAGTACCTGGACGCCGCGAACCCCGGCAAGGGCGTCGTGATCCAGGACCTCTCCGGTTACCCGGCCTCGGGCGCCGTGCGCGTCCTCTGACGGCTTCCCGTACGTCCACGACGTACGCGAGAAGGGCCGGAACCCCCAGCGGGGTTCCGGCCCTTCCTCGTGCGCCCAGAGGCCGTCTCAGGGACCGTCTCAGGCCTTCGGGGCCACCTTGCTCAGGCCGTTGATGATCCGGTCCGCCGCGTCGCCGCCCGTCGGGTCCGTCAGGTTCGCCAGCATCTTCAACGTGAACTTCATCAGGACCGGGTGCGTGAGGCCGCGCTGGGTGGCGATCTTCATGACCTTCGGGTTGCCGATGAGCTTCACGAAGGCGCGGCCGAGCGTGTAGTAGCCGCCGTAGACCTCCTTGAGGGTCTTCGGGTAGTTCTGCAGGGCCAGTTCGCGCTGGGCGGGCGTGGCGCGGGCGTGGGCCTGCACGATGACCTCGGCGGCGATCTGCCCCGACTCCATGGCGTACGCGATGCCCTCGCCGTTGAACGGGTTGACGAGGCCGCCCGCGTCGCCGACGAGCAGCAGGCCGCGGGTGTAGTGCGGCTGGCGGTTGAAGGCCATCGGCAGGGCGGCGCCGCGGATGGGCATCGTCATGTTCTCGGGCGTGTAGCCCCAGTCCGCCGGCATCGAGGCGCACCAGGCCTTGAGGATCTCGCGCCAGTCGAGCTCCTTGAAGGCGGCGGAGGTGTTCAGGACACCGAGGCCGACATTCGACGTGCCGTCGCCCATGCCGAAGATCCAGCCGTAGCCGGGAAGCAGCCGGTCCTGCGCACCGCGCCGGTCCCACAGCTCCAGCCAGGACTCCAGGTAGTCGTCGTCGTGGCGCGGCGACGTGAAGTACGTACGCACCGCGACGCCCATCGGGCGGTCCTCGCGGCGGTGCAGGCCCATCGCGAGCGACAGGCGCGTGGAGTTGCCGTCCGCGGCCACGACCAGCGGCGCGTGGAAGGTGACCGGCGTCTTCTCCTCGCCCATCTTGGCGTGCACGCCGGTGATGCGGCCGGTGCGGTCGTCGATGATCGGGGCGCCCACGTTGCAGCGCTCGTGAAGGCGGGCGCCCGCCTTCTGCGCCTGCCGGGCGAGCTGCTCGTCGAAGTCGTCGCGCTTGCGTACGAGTCCGTAGTCCGGGAAAGAGGCGAGTTCCGGCCAATCCAGTTGCAGCCGTACGCCGCCTCCGATGATGCGGAGGCCCTTGTTCCGCAGCCAGCCCGCCTCTTCGGAGATGTCGATCCCCATCGACACGAGCTGCTTGGTGGCGCGCGGGGTGAGGCCGTCGCCGCAGACCTTCTCCCGTGGGAACGCGGTCTTTTCGAGGAGGAGTACGTCGAGTCCGGACTTCGCCAGGTGGTACGCCGTGGCCGAACCGGCTGGCCCGGCCCCGACGACGATGACGTCAGCGGTGTGTTCGGAGAGGGGCTCGGTCACGGCGGGTTCTCCCCAAGGCTCGAAATCATTGTGCCGACGGGCACGGGATATGGGCAGTCTATGAGGCGGTACCGATCAACCAGGCGAAGGGCCACTTGTGAGCGATGTGAGCGACGTGAGCGAAGCGGGCCCCATGGCCGACGCGAGCCCCAGGAACGACGCGGGCGCCTCGGGCCCCGCAGTGCGGCTGCGCGTCCCGACCGACGAGGACGCCTTCGTCTGGCACCGGCTGTTCGACGACCCGGAGGTCATGGAGTTCGTCGGCGGCTGGAGCGGCGAGCGGTCGACGTACGAGGAGCTGACCGCGCGACAGCGCAGACACGACGCCGAACTCGGCTTCTGCATGTGGACCTTGCTCGACCCCGAGGGCGAGCCCATCGGCTTCGCCGGAGCCATGCCGTGGCCCCGGGAGTGGGGGCCGACGGGTGAGATCGAGATCGGCTGGCGGCTGGCGCGGTCGGCGTGGGGCCACGGGTACGCGACCGCGGCCGCGCGGGCGACGCTGGAGCGGGTGCGGGAGGCGGGCGTGCGGTCGGTGGTCGCGATGATCGACATACGCAACGAGCGGTCGATGGCGGTCGCGCGGCGGCTCGGGATGGAGCGCGCGGAGATGTTCACTTCGCCCAGCACGGGTGTGACGGCGTACTGCTACCGGCTCACGCTGTAGCGGCTCCCCGGCCGGGCGCGGGGTCGCTGTCCGGCCGGGGTTGTCCCCGGCGGGGGCTGTGGTCGGCCAGGGCCGCGGTCGGCCGGGGTTGTGGTCCGCCGTGGCGAAGCTACCCTGCCCTTACCGCTGGGGGGTGACGCCTGTGCCGAAGACACCCGGGCCTGCCGGGCCGCCGGAAGTGCGCGTACCGCGCTTGGTCGGACTGATGGCGATGGACGCGCGCGAGACGGCCGCCAAGCACGGGGTGCGGCTCAGCGCGCCCGACCGGCCCGACTTCCACGACCTGGTGCTCGACTACGTCGTACGCCAATACCCCCCGCCCGACGCCGAGATCCCGCGCGGCGCCGTCGTGACCGTGTGGTTCGACGTGGGGCCGCAGGAGGGCGGGGGCGGCGCGGGCGTGCGCGAGCCGCGGCGCCCGGGGCCGCCCGACGGCGGGCTCCAGCGGGAGCTGGACGAGCCGGGGCAGCCGGAGGTGGGGGTCGCGAGCGGCTGAGGCGCAGGCGGGCCGCGGAGCGGTTCCCCGGGCCGCCGCGGCCGGACGCGTGTCGCGGAGCCGCAGCGGACGTGACGGAGGCGGCGCGCGCCTGGGGCGTGCGCCGCCTCGAACTACCGCCCGCCGGAGGGCAGTCCGGAGTGCTCGGACTGCCCGAGTTGTCCGGCTATCCGGTGAGGTGCCAGGTGTCCAGCGCCGTCTGGTGCGTCTTCGCGCCGTGCCCGGCCGGCCAGAAGTCCTCGCGCCAGGAGAGCTGGAGCGCGTACTCCGTGCCGTTGTCCGCGATGTAGCTGTGGTCGATCGCGTGGATGGTGCGGTCCCCGCGGTCCTTGTACGTGTACTCCCAGACCGCGGCCGGGCGCCCCTGGAAGGTGGTGTCCTCCAGGCGGACGCGCCGGTAGTCCGACTTGTCCGGGTCCTTCTTGGCGTGCACCTCCATGTTCTTGAGGTTTCCGTACGAGGTGTAGTCGGCGTTGTCGATGACGCCGATCTGGAAGTTCTCCGGGCCGGTGAGGCCCGCGTACGTGATCTGCGTCGGGTTGTCGCCGCGCTCGCGGCTCCAGCCGTCGGGGACCGCGAAGGAGAAGCCCATCGTGTCGGTCACGCGCTGCGAACCGGCGGGCACGGGGGCGTCGTCGGCGCTGTCGGTGGCCGAGCCGTCCGTGCCCCCGGTCGTGCCCGCGTCCGTACCGCCGCCCGTGACACCGGCGTCCGTGGACGGATCGGTCGGCGTGGGCTGTGCGGCGCCGTCCGTCGGGGTGTCCGACGGGGGCTGGGACGGCTCCTCGGTGCGGCTGACGGCCGGCTTGTCGTCCTTGCCCTTGGCGTCCGACTTGTCGTCGCCGTTGTCCTGCCAGACCAGGATGCCTGCCGCGGCGCCGCCGCCGATGACGAAGGCTCCGGTGAGCGTGGCCACCCAGACGCCCGCGCGACCGCGCGGCCTGCGGAATGCGGGCCTCGGGGCCTGCGGAGCCTGCGGGTGGCCGAGTTGGAAGGTGTGGGGGACGTCGTACGCGGTGGGGGTGGGGCCTTGGGGCGGCGGGGTGCCGTGGGGCGGGGTGCCCGGGGCGGGGGCCGGGGCGCCAGGGGCCGGGCCGCCCTGGAGGGGCATGCCGTACTGGGTCGGCGCGTTGTGCGCGTCACCCAGGCCGGGGCCCGCGCCGGGACCCGCGCCGGGCGGGGGCGGTCCGGGCGGCATCGGCGGCCCGCCCACCCCTCCCCCGGCCATCATCGCCAACAGCGGCCCCACCACCACCGCGCCCGCCACCCACAGCAGCCCGAACAGCAGCACGTCCGGCATGCTCACGCCGCCTTCGAGGGTGGCCTTGGCCGAGTCGCCGCCGTAGCCCACCTCGCGCGCCGAGGTCTCGAAGCCGAAGCCGCCGATCGCCGCGAGCAGCAGGAAAAGACCGAAGAACAGCCCGGCGGCCAGGATCTGCTCGCCCCGGCCCGCGCACCGGCGCGCCGCGAGGACGCCGATCGTCAGCGCGCACACCAGGCCGAGCGCCAACGCGCCCACGACAGCACCGGAGTTGAAGAGGTCACCGAGTTCGGAGAGCCCGAACGAGTGGCTCTCCTGATTGTCGCCGTACGTCGTACGCCGTCCCGTCGCCTCCGCCTCGAGCGGCGCGCCCCAGCCGACGCCCAGGGCCGCGAGGCCCAGGTTCGGCAGGAGGAGCAGCGCGACGACGTACGGCGAGATGCCGGAGTCCTCCGTGTCGGACGCGTCGGACAGGTCGTCGATCTGGGTGAGGGCGAAGTAGCCGACCGCCGAGGCGAGCACGAGGACGATCGCGAGGGCGCGCAGGGCCACACTCGCGGCGCGCACGAACGCCTGCGCGCCGGGGCGTGCGGCAAGCCAGTACGCGAGGTCGTCGCCGTGCAACACGGCGACGGACACGAGAAGCGCGAGCCCAAGCGCGCCGAGCATGGCGAGGAACGGCGCGGAGGAGAACTCGACGCCCTCGATCTCGGGCTGCGCGAACAGCGCGAGCACCAGCACGCCGACGGCCGTCAACACACCGACGCGCAGGGCCGCTTCGAGCCCCGCCGTCGTACCCACGTGGCTCGTGCCGTACGCGGCGGCGCGGGCGCGCTGCCGGTTCCTGAGGATGCGTACGCCGATGATCAGCGCCACGACGAACAGCGCCGTCACCGTGAGCGGGACCAGGTGAATCGACACGGTGCCGTCGATCGCGGCGTCCGACGAGCTCGAGGAGTCCAGCGGAGAGGAGTCGCCGAAGCTCCGTTCCTCGCGGCCGGTGAGCGTGACGTCGCCGCCGACCGCCTGGAGCGCTGTCGCGAGCGCGATCCGCAGCCGGTCGCCGAACCCGACGATGTCCTCGCCGCCTCCGCCGTCCTGACCGTACGAGGGGATGGCGAAGCCCACGGCTGTGATGAGCAGCAACGCGAGCGGCCACAGGGCTGCTTGGGCGGACCCGGCCCAGTCACCGCGGAGGGCACGGCCGAGGTAGGCGCCTACGGGTGAGGGGGCGGGGGTGAAGCCCGGAGGTGGGGGTGATGCGAGTGGGGGTGCGGCGGGAGCGAGCGCCGGAGCGGGGGCGGACGCCGGGGGCGCGGGGGCGGCGACCGGAGCGGCGGCGGGGGGCGGCGGGGTGGCCGGTGACGCTGGAGGTGGGGGAACTACCAGGGTGGCGGGGTGCGTTGAGGGGGTGAGGGCCTTGTCGGCGGGCTCCTCGGGGGCGGCCTCGGGCTCCTTGGGATCCTCGGCGGCCGCGGAGGCCGCAGGGGCCGCGGGAGCCGCGGGGGACTTTGACGCGTCCGAGGACGGCGAAGGCTTGGACATTTCAAGGGACTTGGAGGCCCCGCCGGACTCCGGCGGTACCGCGTCCTCCGGCACCGCCGCCGGAACGGGATCGCGTTCGCGCCCGCATCTCATGCAGAATCGGGCCTCGTCGGGAGCTGGAGCCCCGCAGTCGGGGCAGTTCGACGCCATCGGGACGCTCCGTTATGGGGAGATGTATCAGGGGACGTGATCAGCGTGTGCCGACCGTCACGCCCCGACCACGGCAAGTGGCCGGGACATATCAACTGACACATCTTCTCCGGCAAACGGTTCCCGTCAACTCCCTGGCGAAGAGGCTAGTTCGCCTTGAACCCCCGGTGCAGCGCGACCACTCCGCCGGTCAGGTTCCGGTAGGCCACCTTCGACCAGCCCGCACCCTGCAGCCGCGCGGCGAGCTCCGGCTGGTTCGGCCACGAACGGATGGACTCCGCGAGGTAGACGTACGCGTCCGGGTTGGAGCAGACCGTCCGCGCGACGGGCGGCAGCGCGCGCATCAAGTACTCGATGTAGACGGTGCGGAACGGCCCCCACGTCGGCTCCGAGAACTCGCAGATCACCACGCGTCCGCCGGGCCGCGTCACCCGGTACATCTCGCGCAGCGCCGCGTCCGTGTCCTGCACGTTGCGCAGGCCGAAGGAGATCGTGACCGCGTCGAACGTGTCGTCCTTGAACGGCAGCCTCATCGCGTCGCCCGCCGTGAACGGCATCCAGGGGTGGCGCTGCTTGCCCACGCTCAGCATCCCGAGCGAGAAGTCGCACGGCACGACGTACGCGCCCGCCTGCGCGAAGGGCTGCGACGACGTGGCCGTGCCCGCGGCCAGGTCCAGGACCTTCTGCGCCGGCCTCGCGTCTACCGCCTGCGCGACCGCCTTGCGCCAGAGCCTGGCCTGGCCGAGCGAGATCACGTCGTTGGTCAGGTCGTACCGTTCCGCGACGTCGTCGAACATGGAGGCGACTTCGTGCGGCTGCTTGTCCAGGGAGGCTCGGGTCACCCGGCCTATTGTGTCAGGCCGGTCTTCTTCCTTGGCCGGGGCCTTCGCCTGCGGCGGGCTCTTCGCGGGAGCGTCTGCCTTGTGATGTTTGCTGGCGGGCGCGGGTTGTTCTTGGTTGCTCGCGCAGTTCCCCGCGCCCCTTAAGGGGCGCCTGCCTCGGGGAGCGTATTGGTGCCGTCAGCGGCGGCGGAACAGCAGGCGGCCGGCGATCGCCGTTGCCAGGCAAGTGCCGTCCGGGGTCAGCACGGCGAAGTCCGCTCCTCCCCCGGGCACGGGCGGGGCGACCGGGCAGTCCCTCAGCCCCGAGCGCGCGACGGCGGTGCGGACCGCAGGGTGGGTGAACGGGCCCGCCAAGGCGGTGGTGCCCGCTGCCAGCAGGCGTTGGACGCCCCGCCTCGCGCTCGCGCCCCAGCGGGTGTCCGGCATGTCCAGGGCCGCGAGGGCGGGGCCGGTCAGGGGCTCGGTGCCGAGGGCCTCGGACTCCCGGGGGTCCGGCCAGTACGTGGACTCCAGGAGGGCCACCGCGTTCGGCTCGTAGCGGCCGGGGGTCAGGGTTCCGTCTGCCCAGTCGCGGACCCGGGCCCGGTCTCCGTATGTCGCCAGCAGGTCCTCGTACGGAGCGATCGCCGCGAAGCGGGCGCCGTCGACCACGACCGCGTGGCCCAGGGCGATCGTGCCGTCGGCGGCCGTGACGCCGCGTACGCGGTGGAGTGTCAGCAAAGCGGCGGGGGCCGGCTAGTTCGCGGAGAGGAGCTTGAGCTCCGGGTGGGCCGTGCCGCCCTCGATCGCGGTGGAGGAGATGTGCGAGGCGACGCGCTCGTCGACCGGGTCGTTCGCCGGGTCGTCGTGCACGGCGAGGTGCTCGTACGTCGTGGCGCGCTGGGCCGGGACCCGGTCCGCCGTACGGATCATGTCGATCATCTCGGCCAGGTTGGAGCGGTGCTTGGCGCCGGCCGAGGAGACCACGTTCTCCTCCAGCATCACCGAGCCGAGGTCGTCCGCGCCGTAGTGCAGGGTGAGCTGGCCGGCCTCCTTGCCGGTGGTCAGCCAGGAACCCTGGATGTGCGCGACGTTGTCGAGGAAGATCCGGGCGATCGCGATCATGCGCAGGTACTCGAAGACCGAGGCCTGCGTGCGGCCCTTGAGGTGGTTGTTCTCGGGCTGGTACGTGTACGGGATGAAGGCGCGGAAACCGCCCGTCCGGTCCTGTACGTCGCGGATCATGCGCAGGTGCTCGATGCGCTCGGCGTTCGTCTCGCCGGTGCCCATGAGCATCGTGGACGTCGACTCCACGCCCAGGTTGTGCGCCGTCTCCATGATCTCCAGCCAGCGCTCGCCGGACTCCTTGAGCGGGGCGATGGCCTTGCGGGGGCGCTCGGGCAGCAGCTCCGCGCCCGCGCCCGCGAAGGAGTCGAGCCCGGCGGTGTTGATCCGCTGGATCGCCTCCTCGACGGAGACCTTGGAGATGCGGGCCATGTGCTCGACCTCGGACGCGCCGAGGGAGTGGATGACCAGCTGCGGGAAGTCCTTCTTGATGGCGCTGAAGTGCTTCTCGTAGTACTCCACGCCGAAGTCCGGGTGGTGCCCGCCCTGGAACATGATCTGCGTGCCGCCGAGCTCGACCGTCTCCGCGCAGCGGCGCAGGATGTCGTCGAGGTCGCGCGTCCAGCCCTTCTTGGTGTCCTTCGGGGCGGCGTAGAAGGCACAGAACTTGCACGCCGTCACACAGACGTTCGTGTAGTTGATGTTCCGCTCGATGATGTACGTCGCGATGTGCTCGACCCCCGCGTACCGGCGGCGGCGGACGGCGTCGGCGGCGGCGCCGAGGGCGTGCAGCGGGGCGTCGCGGTACAGGTCGAGCGCCTCTTCGGCGCTGATCCGCCCGCCGTCGGCGGCTCGGTCGAGGACGGACTGGAGGTCGGCCTTCTCGGTCACCGGGGCGCCTTTCGTAAGGTCCAGACAGCGGAGCGCGGAACCTCTTCAGCCTACGCCAGGCCTTCACTCACGCCGCGTACGCCCCCAGCAGGACCCCGGCGAACGCCCCGGCGAGCAGGAACGGGCCGAACGCGATCGCCGTCCTGCGGCCCGCCTTGCGGACCACGACGAGCCAGCCCCCGTACACCGCCGCGAACAAGAAGCCCGCGAACGTGCCGAGCAGCAGGAAGCCCCAGCCGTACCAGCCGAGTGCCGCGCCGAGCGCCAGCGCGAGCTTGACGTCGCCGAACGCCATGCCGTTGGGGTTGATCAGGAACAGCACGAAGTACCCGCCGCTCAGGATCAGGGCGCCGAGCAGCGCCGTCGTCCAGGAGCCGCCCTGCTCCGGAAGCACCGCGGCCACCCCGAGCAGCGCGACGGCGACGGCCGCCATCGGCAGCGTAAGCACGTCCGGCAGCCGCATCACGGCGAAGTCGACGACCGCGAGGACGACGGCGGGCGGGGTCAGGAGCAGCCACACCGCGAGTTCCGGCCGGGGGCCCGTGGCGGCCGCGAGCCAGGCGCAGGCCGCGGCCGTGACCAGCGCGAGCGTCACGGCCCGTGGCCCGTACCGGCTGCCGTCCGGGCACTCGTTGTGGCCGCCGAGCCAGCCCTTGACCTCGTGCTCGCCGTCCGGGCAGCGGGTGTGCCAGGGCTCTCCGGCCGGGGCGGAGAAGCGGTACGCGGCGCGGGGCAGCAGCAGGCCCGCGGCGGCGCCCAGGAGGGCGGCCCCGAGGGTGATCAGGGTCTGCTGCACGGTGTGCTCCGGTTCGGGTTCGTACGTTCAGACGGGCAGGGTCGGGCGCGGGGGCGGTGTCATCCGGCCGACGACGCGGCCCCCGCCCGCCACGCGGGCAGCAGCTCGTCGAGCAGGGCCTCCGTGCGCGGCGGCAGCCCGCGGGCGCCGCTGCGGGCGACCAGGTCCGCGGCGAGTGTCCGCAAGCGCGCGGGGTCCCCCACGGCGTGCGTCGCCCGCAGCAGCTCGTTCCAGAGCCGCTCGTCGCCCGGCGCGGATCCGAGCGCCGCGTTCAGCGCCTCCATCGCCTTCTCGGCCCGGTCCTTCTCCAGGTGGAACTCGGACAGCGCGAGCCCGATGTCCGCGACGAGGAGCGGGAGTTGGGCGTCGACGATCTCGTGCGTGAGCCAGCCGTACCGCCCCTGCGGCCGGTCCGCGAGCAGCGGACCCCGCACGAGCACCAGCGCGTCCGTGAGCATCCGCCCGCGCACGGCACGGTTGCCGGATCCGCGGCCCTGCGTCGCCTCGTGGTACAGCGACCGCAGCACGTCCAGGTCGGACACCACGGACTTGGCGAGCTTGAGGCGGCCGGTCCCGTCGGCCCGCAGCCGGGGCGAGCCGTCGGGCTCGCTGCCGAGCCAGTCCCGCAGCCGGTCGAGGAGGGCGTCGCGCACGTCGTCGGTGACCCCGCGCGGCCACAGCGCGGAGGCGAGCACCCGCGGGTGCACCCCTTCGCGGTGGAGCAGCAGCAGCGCGAGCGCCTCGTGCAGGAGCGGGCTGCGCTCGCCGTCCGGGGTCTCCAGGCCGATGATCTCGTAGGAGCCGACAAGGCGTGCGTACACCGCGGGCCGTCCCTGCTCGGTGACGTCCACCAGGAACGGCGGCGCGGACGCGGGCCCGCCGTCCGAGCCGTCGCCGCCTCCCCCGGGCCGCGGGTCGGCGTCGACGAACAGCTCGACCACCGCGCGCCGCAGCGCGTCCGGCAGCCGCTGCGCCTGAAGTTCGAGGCCGAGCAGCGGGGCGAGCAGCTTGCCCTCGCCGGTGATCTGCATCTCCCAGGCGGCACCGGGCAGGTCGCCGGACTCGGAACCGACCAGGTAGCCGATGCCGAGGCGGCTCGCGTCGGCGGCCAGCTCGGCGAGCTTGACGGCGTCGGCAGCGCTCGGCTGGGCCGCGAGCAGCACCAGGTGCGGGGCCCAGCGGGTGTGCTGGGCCGGTCCTGTGCGGCCGGTGAGCACCGAGTCGTGTCCTGCCGCGCCGAGCGCGCCACGGCGCTGCCGGGTCTCTGCCTCCATCGTCTCGATGAGCGCGTCGACGTCCTCGAGGTGGCGCAGCCGGTTCGGCGCGAGCGGCGTGAGGTCGTCGCCGAAGCCGACGAGGGTGATCGTCATGCGGTCCGACCAGCCGTTGGTGGCCAGTTCGGCGGCGACGGACGCGAACACGGCCGCCCGGTCGGCCTCGGTGCCGGCGAGCGACACGATGCCGGGCACGGCCTCCAGGTTGAGCAGCAGCCGCGAGTCGTCCATGGTGCCGAGGCAGACCAGGCCGGGGTAGGGCGCGGCGGTGTCCACGTCCTCGTACCGCCCGGCGTCCGTGCGGGCGAGCATCCAGAAGGTCTCGTCCTGGCCCAACTGCCAGGGCGCGGGCGGGCGTCCGGACGGCTGGGCGAGCTGGAGGTGCAGGTCGCCGTTGCTGAGCCAGGCCGCGTACACCGTCGGCAGCGGGCGGGACTCCTCCGTGAGCGCGGCGGCGAGGCCGCGCAGGGAGCGGTCCAGGAGGCGGACGCCCTCGGGGTCGGCGCCCACGAGCAGGGCGTCCTGGGCGTCGGCCGCGGAGCCGGTCGGCGTCGGCGGCTCCATGCCGCGACGCAGGCCGACGGCGCCCATCGCCGACTGCCACAGCGCGTGCCGTCGGCGCCTGCCGAGGGCGCCGAGAAGTCCGGCGGCGAGCAGCGGCGCCCCGATGAGCGCCTCGGGCAGCCCGAAGCCGGAGTCGTCGGACTCGGCCGCGGCGGGCGTACCGCTCTCCCGGCCGGTCTCCTTGCCGTCGCCCTGGCCGCCCTGTCGGTCCTGCCCGTCACCCCGCGCCCCGCCGTCGGGCCGCTGCTCGGGAATCGTGATGTGCGTCGTGTCCCGGTCGACGGAACCGCCGCCGCCCTGGCGGTCGTTGCCGCTCTCCTGGGCGCCGCCGCCCTGGCGCTGGTCCCCCGTCTTGGCGTAGTCGGAGATCTGCTCGCGCACTTCCTCCGACACCTTGGGGGCCTCGTCGGGCATCTCCACCAGTTCGCCGCCGTGGGCGTCGGCGGGCATCTCCATGATCCAGCCGGGCCGGATCAGGCTGGCCTCGGACAGGCGCGAACCGTCGGGCTGCTCACGGTCCTTGTTGAGCTGGTAGATCTCCTTGTACCGCCGCCCGTCGCCGAGGTGGCGCTCCGCTATCTCCCACAGGGAGTCGTGGTGGCGGCCCTCCGGGGGCTGGATGCGGTAGAACTTCGTGTCCCCGTCCTGCCCCGTGCCCGCCTTGGCCCCGGCCTGGCCCGCCTGCTCGGCGAGGGCGGCCGCGGCACTCGCCGCCGCGGACTGCTGGTCCTGGCCGAACACGCCGGGTGTCTGCTGCGCGCTGGCCGCGGCCGGCTTCTGGTTGCCCTCCAGGGACTGCCCGAACTGCGAGAGCCCCGGCGCGAAGCTGGCCGCCGTGGCACCCACGAGCAGCAGCGCCGCGACGAGCTGGCGCGCGAGCACCTGGCTCGGTCCGGCCCCCGGCACCCGCCCCGGCATGCCGACGCCGGACAGCGCCGCCTTCACCTCGACGAGCACGCACGCGGTGAACTGCGCCCAGGCCAGCCAGACCACGACGGTCAGCACGTTGATGAACGTGCCGACGGTGATCTCCTGCTGCAGCCAGTCCATCGACGGCGCCCCGCCGGGCAGCGGCCACCCCACGAAGTACGCGAGGGCACCGGGCACGCCGAAGACCAGCGCGGCGAGGGCCACGAAGGCGATGAACGCCTTGACGAAGTCCCCTGCCGAGCGCCGACGCCCCGGCAGGGGCTGAGGCGTCCGGTTCCGCGGACCCGTCGAGCTTGGGGTGGTACGTCGCGCCATGGCGGGTGTCCTGGTCCTGATCCTTGTGTGTGGGATGCGTATCTGCGTACTCGGGCGATGTTACGGAAGGTGCCAACGCCCGCGCAGAGGCTGTGGATAACTCCGTGTGGACAACTCGGTGACCGCCTACCCGACCCGGTTCTCCGCCGCGGCCCGCCCCCGCACCGTCACGTCCCCGCCGAAGAACATCCCGGTGAACACCGGGCTGTACGTCATCTGGACCTCGACCTCGACCTGTTCGGCGGTGGCGGTGACGCAGTGGGTGGCGGACACGTCCGGGCCGTTCAGGCCCATTTCGCGGGCGAACTTCTTGACCCGGGCGCCGCAGTTCTCGTAGTTGATGGGGGCGCCGTCCGCGCCTTCGTACAGGCCCTCGGTGTCGAGGTCCTGCGCGGCGTAGCGGGCGGCCTGTTCGGCGATGTCGGCGGCGCGTTCGCGCTTGGAGATGGACAGGCCGCCGTCGATCACGAACGCGGTCAGGGTGAGGAAGACGAGCGCGAAGACGATGACGGCGCCCGCGCCCGAGCCCCGGTCGTCCAGTCGCGCCCGGCGTGCGCCGACCCACCCTCGTACGCCCGGAAAGTCCCGTACGACACGAAATCCGCGAACAACCCCCACCGCTCCCGCTCTCACGCCGACCTCCGGTAAGGATCCAGCGGGGAGCTGAAGCTGGCCTCCAGCGTCGTCGGGATGTCGAGGCCGAGCATCGCGAGGCCCCGCACCTCGCAGCTCACCTCGACCGTGAAGAGCGTGTCCGGCTCGAAGCCCGCGCTCTTCTGTACGACGGTGACCGGTCCCGAGCAGACGTCCTCCAGGTCGGCCTTGGCGGCCTTGCGGGCCTCGGCCATCGCCGTGCCCTGGTCCTTCTGGATCGAGCCCGCGCGGGCGGCGTCGCGGGCCGCGCCGTCGATGGCACCGCGGCCGTCGACGAGCTGCCCGAAGGCCACCAGGACCAGGATGAAGAGGATCATCACCGGTGCCAGGATGACGACTTCGACGGTGGAGAGCCCCCGATCGTCAGCCGCGACGCGACTGCGGCGGCGTCTCGCGACCCCGGCCGCCAAGCGTCGTACCCCCCGCATCCCCCGTACCCCCCGCATCAGCCGTCCTCCTCCACGAACCGCTCCACCGGCCCCGACGACTGTGCGTGCACCGTCAGGTCGAGCCCGGGAAAGACCGAGGGCACCTCGGCCGTGATCTCCACGCCGACCGTGTTCTGCTGCGGCTGGATGGTCTTGACGTCCGGGCCGAGCACCAGCTTCGGGCCGAGCTGGCGGATGTAGGCGTCGACGACGTCGGTCGCCTCGCCCCGCCAGCCGCCCGGGTTGTCGTCGGCCGTGGCACGGGCCTTGCGCGCGCCGGCCTGGGCCGCCGCCTGGGCGACGTGGTCCGCGAAGAAGTACAGGGCGAACTGCACCGTCGCGAAGATCAGGAAGAAGAGGACCGGTGTGAGCAGCACGAACTCGATCGCGGTCATGCCGGATTCGCCGCGGGCGGAGGCGGCCTCCACCCTTCGGCGTACGAATCCCGGCATCCGGTCACGATTCATCGGTTCAGCAGGTCTTGCTGGCGTCGGCGCCCTCGATGCAGTCGCTGACCTTGTCGGCGCCGCCCTTGAGCGCGTTGTTGATGATCGCGGCGACCACGCCGACGATCGCCACGACGACCGCCGAGATGATCACCCACTCGACGGCGGACGCGCCGCGGTCGAGCTCGCCGGAGCGGGCGCGCTGCACACGCCCCTGGAGGAAGGTGACGAGGAAGTCGACCGCCGGGATGCCGGTGCTGAAGTTCCGTCCGTTCATGGTGAGTTGTCCTCTCGAAACAGAGTTTTGTGGGGGGATGTACGGGTCTGTGGATCGCGTTCGACGTGTCCCCGTCGGAGGGTTCAGGGGTTCAGGCCTGGAACACGCGCATCGCCGCCGGAAAGATGAGGAACACCAGGAATCCCGCACACAGCAACAGCTGTGCCACAAGCATCGACTGTGACTTCTCGCCCGCGCTGCCCTCGATCTCGGCGAGCTCGCGGTGGCGCATCGTCTCCGCGCGGGAGGCGAGCGACTCGCGCACCTTCGCGCCGTCGTCCGCGACCAGGGCCAGGGACGCGGAGAGGTCCTTGAGCTCTTCGACGCCCAGTTCCTCGCCGAGCGAGCCGAGCGCCTGCCACTGGCTGATGCCGGTGATCCGGGCGTCGGCCAGGGCGTTGCGGATACGTTGCGTCGCCCAGCCGTCGGACACCTCGGCCGCCGCCATCAGCGCCTCGGGCAGGCCGCGGCCGCCCGCGAGGCTCATGGAGACCAGGTCGAGGTAGGCGCCGATGACGCGCCGCAGGTCGCGCCGCTTGTCCTGCGCGTCCCGCCGCACCTCGAGGTCCGGCAGGAAGAAGAAGAGCACGCCGAACATCAGGGCCAGCCACACCGGGATGATGGGGCTGCGGCCGAAGTTGAGGGTGTAGATGACCACGAAGAGGAACGGGCCGAAGAAGACACCGGTGGCCGCGAGCAGCACCTTCGTCGCCAGGAACTTCTCCCAACTCCGGTCGAGCACGGCCAGGTCGGCCCGCAGCGACCGCATCTCCCAGCCCTGCTGGACGTAGAACTCGGCGACGCGCACGCCCACGCGGCTGCGTACGGTGCCGAGCCGCCCCTTGTCCTCGGCGTCCGCCGTGCGGTGCGAGGACTCGTACGCCGCGCCGCGGGCCCGCATCGCGTCGATGCGCGCGACCGTGGCGACCGCGCTGCGCTTGGCCGGCATCAGCGCGCGGACCAGGGCGAAGATGCCGAGGCCCAGGGTGGCGCCGATGACGATCGGCATGGTCAGGTTCATCGACGTACCCCCTCAGAGGTGTTCGTGTGCGGCGGCAGCACTTGCTGGCCCGCGCCCGGTTCGGCGCCCGGCACCCGGGGACGTACGAACTGGACCCCCGGCTCGTCCCGGACGAGGAAACGGTCCGGCGTCTCGACCGTCGACAGCTTGCGCAGCCACCAGAAGCCGAGCGCGAACAGACCGCACACACAGGCCAGGACGAGCTGCCCGACGGGAGTGCCGTACGGCGACACGAACTCGCGGTTGAAGATCGAGAGTCCGAGTACGAAGGCGATGGAGACCGCGACCACGATCTGCACCGAACGCCGGGTCGAGGCCCGCTGCGCCATCACGCGCTGCCGCATGTCGACCTCCTCGCGCGCCGACTTGGCGAGCGCGCCGAGGACCTGGCGCAGGCCGGGACCGCGCAGCTTGGAGTTGAGGATCAGCGCCGCGACGATGATGTCGGCCGAGGCGTCGTCGATCTCGTCGGCGAGGATCTGCAGGGCCTCGGGCAGCGGGGTGCGGGCCCGCAACCGGTCGACGAGGGCGTCGAGATGGGGCCGCAGGACGGGCGCCGCGGCCCGCGCGGACGCCGGAATGGCCTGCTCCAGGCCGACTGCGCCCGCGATGGTGTCGCGCAGCGACTCGGTCCAGGCCGCGAGGGCCTCGACGCGCCGCATCTGCTGGCGCTCCTCGGCGGCACCGCCGAACAGCTTGTCCCAGAAGAAGACGAGGACGCCGGCCGCGATGCCGGCCACCGCCCAGCGCGAGAGCAGCAGGACGACCAGGCCGACGCCGGCGGCGAGCGAGCCGCGCTGCCCGGCGAACCGGACGAGTTCGCTCATCCGCTCGCTGGCGCGCTGCTTCTCGTGGGCCGGCTTGGCGGGCAGACCGCGCACCGCGACCGCGAGCAGCGCGAGGCCGCCGCCGACGGCGACGCCGCAGGCCAGCCCGTACAGCACGGGCAGCGAGAACAGACCCCCCATGGAGCCGAGTGAGTTCATGTCGTGCTCACCCCCATTGCCCGGCGGGCCGGTAGCCGAACGCGGCGAGGTCGTCCATGCAGGCGATCGGCGCGTGCGCGACGACGCGGCCGTCCGGCGCCTCCGCGAACACCTCGCTGGACAGCACCCTGCCGTCGACGCCGTTGACCTCGCGGACGGAGGTCACCATGCGCTGGAGCTTGCCGCCGGTCTGGTAGTTGTTGCGCCGCTGGATGAAGACGACGAAGTTCACGGCTCCGGCGACGAGCATCTGGCTTGCCTCGATGGGCAGCCGCTCGGAGGCCTGGAGCGCGTACGTCGAGATCCTGTTGAAGACCTCGCTGGAGCTGTTGGCGTGGATCGTGGAGAGCGAGCCGTCGTTGCCCTGCGACATGGCGTTGAGCATGGTCACGATCTCGTCGCCGAGTACCTCGCCGACGATGACGCGGGAGGGGTTCATGCGCAGCGAACGCCGTACCAGCTCGGCCATCGAGATGGTGCCCTGCCCCTCGGAGTTGGGCAGCCGCTCCTCGAAGGCCACGACGTTGGGATGCAGGTCGGCGAAGGTGTCGAGGCCGAGCTCCAGGGCGCGTTCGACGGTGATGAGGCGCTCGTGGGGCGGGATCTCGTTGGCGAGGGCGCGCAGGAGCGTGGTCTTTCCGGCGTTGGTGGCGCCCGCGATCATGATGTTCTTGCGGGCCCGTACGGCGCAGGCGAGGAAGTGCGCGACATCCGGGGCGATCGTGCCGTTCCCCACCAGGTCGGACATGAAGACCTTGCCCATGCGGGCGCGACGGATGGACAGGGCGGGCCGCCGGGTCACGTCCATCACGGCGGAGAGCCGGGAGCCGTCCGGGAGCCGCAGGTCGAGCTGGGGGTTGGCGGAGTCGAAGGGCCGCGACGACAGACCGGAGTAGGCGCCGAGGATCTGGATGAGCTCGATCAGCTCCTCGTCGGTCTCGGCGACCGGCTCGCCCCTGGCCTCCCGTCCGTCGGCGTAGCCCACGAAGACCTGGTCGTAGCCGTTGATGTCGATGTTCTCGACCTCGGGGTCGTCCAGGAGGGGCTGGAGGCGGCCGACGCCGAAGAGCGCGGCGTGCACGGCGGCCGCGTACTGCTCCTCGGTCTCGGCGTCCAGCGGGGTGCGCCCGGCGTTGATCTCGCCGCGGGCGTACTCCTCCAGGATCTGCGCGATGACGGCGCGGGCGTACTGCCGCTCGTCCTCGCTGGACATCGGCGTGACGCCGGAGACCTGGTCGAGGCGGCGCTGCTCGGCGATGCGGTCACCGGCGTCCTGCCGGAACCGCTTCACCAGCTGGTGGTCGACGGCACTCATCGCCCGGCACCCGCTGTCGGTCCTGCGGTCGGACCCGCGGTCGGATTCGCCCAGGCGGCGCCGTACTGCTGCGACAGGTCGACGGTGACTTTCCGGGCCGACCGAATGAGCATCGACTTGTCGAGCCGCCCGCGCTTGCGCCCTGCCAACTGGTCGGCGCCCGCCGGGTCGTCGGCGAGGGTGCCGATGACGCGGGCGCCGGTCTGGGCGGCCACGAGCATGTCGTTGACCTGGTGTATCAGCTTGCCGGAGTTGGCCGGGTCGGCGATGAGGACGACGCCGATGAGGGGCGTCGCGAGCGAGGCGACGCCGCGGGAGCCGCCGTGCAGCTTGGCGGCGAGGGCGGCGGCGCGGTCTCGCACGCGGGCGATGGCCTCCGGCTCCGTACGCGAGATGAGCAGGACAAGGGCAGCGTGCGGGAACAGCTCGATCGCCGGGCTGTCCCCCGCGATCCGGCCGCAGTCGGCTATGACGTCGGCGGGCGCGTGCGGGGAGTCGGCGAGCTGGGCGAAGGCACGCCCGAGCGTCGGCCAGATCCCGGCGAGCCCGGCGGCCTGCTCGGAGATGCCGAGGCCGACGAGCACTTCGAGCCCACCCGACAACGGCTGGGTGTGGTCCCAGAGTTGGTCGGGGACGAGGCCGCGGCGCGCGGTCGCGGCTATGGAGAGCATGCCGGTGTTCGGGTTCAGCGGTCCGCCGTGCGCGGCGGCGCTGCGGTAGACGAGGTCGCCGCCCGCGGGGTCGGTCTCCGCGACGAGCACGCGCCGCGGCCACACCGCCGCGAGCGCGACGGCCGCGGTGGTGACGCCGGGGGAACCTTTGTCGGCGGCGAGAGCGATGAGGGCCATGTGTGTGGTGTCCGCCCTCTAGTTGGCGGAGGTGGGGACGACCGCCACGGCGACTTCACCGAGCGACGCGGCACTGGTCACCGCGGCGACGTCGTCGTTGTCGACGAGCACGGTGATGCTCAGGTTGCCGGTGCTGATGGTGGCGTCTTCCTTGCTGTTGACGAGGCCGACGCGGGCGTCGGCGACCAGGGGCGTACGGCTGGCGGAGCTGCCGCCGCCCGTTCCCTTGTCGTTGTCGTTGGAGCTGGAGGAGCCGTTGGCGGCGACCCGGTAGAGGGCGACGGTGTCGCCCTGCTTCAGGGTGGAGGGGTACTGCCCCTCCTTCAGTGCGAGGCCCACGGAGGCCTTGCCGGTGGGCAGGCCGCCCTTGTCGTCGAACATCTCGCCGACCACGACGGTGCCCGGGTAGATGGTGGTCCGCGCCTTCAGCTTGGACAGCGCGGAGAGCTTCGACTTCTTGATGTAGTGCACGTCGGAGTCCGCAGCGACCATCACAGAGGTGGAGTTGCCCGTGTTGACCGATTCGCCCGGCGCGATCCGCTTCGTCACCTTGACGACCTCGACCCGGTCCCCCGCGCGCAGCACGAGCACCGTGGCGCCGAGCGCCCCGACCAGGATGAGCAGAACGGCCAGCGCCGCAAGCGCGGGTTTGCGCTCGCGAGGTGCTGTGGGAAGACGTTCACCGACCCCGGCCGGAGCCGGCACGCCGGAACGGTTGTTGCCCGCCCCCGTACGCTCTTGGATCTTCACGCAACCGCTCCCCGTACGACCAAGAAAAAACCGTCATTTGAGACACTTACGTCCGCCTCGGCCGGGGTTCCATTGGCCCGTCAGCCCCAGGCGCAGTGTCAAGCCATCGCACCGTATCAGCAGCACATAAGGCCCTCAAGGCGCGTTATGGAACGCGAAGCCCAGGCGGTTCATCGTTATTCACGCGCAATACGAGGCGCTCGGTTCCGAGGCCTTTGAGTACCCGGTTCCGGAAATACGTCTACGCATTCGCGAACCAACTGGCTTTGCGCGCACGGCGACCGTACGACGACTTCCCGCCACCCGGACCGGGCGCCCGCACCCCTTCCGCACCCCTCCCGCACCCCTTCGACCACCAGGACGACGCCGAGCGGGGCGGGAGCGGTTCCCGTGGCGACGTGCGATGTCAGGGGCCGTCGGGAGGGAGGGGCCCGGTGGGCGAGGAGGCACACCGGATGCGCGCCACACCTCCGCAGAATCTCCGCACAAATTTGCGACTCACTCGCACCTTCTGGCACGTACGTCCGAACTGCCCCTATTGCGCGCCCTATTGCCCGTAATCAATGCCGTCTCCGGTGAACCGGCACTCACCACGAGCCATCTCACACGGCGCAACACGTTCAACACGCGTTCAGCACACGCTCAACAAAGCCAGACGAAAGAGAAATTCAACCCCCATGAGACTTTCCTTTCCTCCCCGTGCCGCCCTCGCCGGCGCGACCGCCGCGACCGCCCTCGCGCTGGTAGCCACCAGCGCCCCCGCCGCCAACGCGATCATCGGCGGCACCGAAGTCTCCAACGACGCCTACCCGTTCATGGTGGCCGTCCTGGAGAAGGGCTCGGGCAGCGCCCTCGACCGGCAGTTCTGCGGCGGCAGCCTCATCGCGCCGGACGTCGTCATGACGGCCGCGCACTGCCTCGTCGACGACGCGGGCAAGCCGGTCAAGGCGAAGACCGTGCAGGTCGCCGTCGGCCGCACCGTCCTCTCCAAGAGCGGGCAGGGCCAGATACGCAACGCCAAGACGACGGGCACCGGCAGCCGCAGCGGAATCGTCGTCCACCCCCGCTACCTCAAGGGCAAGGACGCGTACGACGTCGCGTTCATCCAGCTGAGCAAGCCGGTCCGCGGCATCAGCCCGGTGAAGCTGCCCACGCAGGGCACCGACTCCCTCCTGCGCCCCGGCCAGAAGGCCACGGTCACCGGCTGGGGCAACACGGACACCGCCCTGACCCACACGCCGGACCGGCTGCGCCAGGTCAAGGTCCCGATCCTCTCCCACAACGAGTGCAAGGTCAGCTACGACGGCTACAGCTCGAAGGTCAACTTCTGCGCCGGCGTCGAGGGCAAGGACTCCTGCCAGGGCGACAGCGGCGGCCCCATCTTCCGCACCGTTCCCGGCCGCCAGGACCCGATCCAGATCGGCGTCGTCAGCTACGGCGACGGCTGCGGTGACCAGGGCGCTCCCGGCGTCTACGCGTCCACCAGCTCGGCGCAGCTGTGGAAGACGCTGGACGAGTCGCCGTCCGGCAAGCGGCTGAAGCGGACGCTGGGCCGACGGTGAGCCGAGGCCGGGCGGGGGCACGCACAGGGGTTCCCGCCCGGCCGACCTCAGTCGAACGGTCTCCCGACCGGCCGACCTCAGTCGAACCGCATGTGCCTGACCCCGGTCCAGGCCCGCCGCACCCGCCCCCGCACCGCACTGTCCGTATTCGGTACGAGGGTGAGTCCCGCGGACCGGGCGATGTGGTCCGCGGCCCGGGCGACCGTGATCCGGTCCGTCCACAGCTGCTCCGCGAACTCCGGCCGCCGCAGCCGCTCCAGGCACAGGTCGAGCTTGGACACGGCGAAGCTCTCGCGCCGCAGCGGGGCCTCGCGTCCGCCGACGACCCGCACGACGTGCCCGAGCCCGCGCTCGCGCAGCCGCTTCAGTACGGTGCGCCGGTCGGCGAGCAGCGCGAAGTGCCGTACGTCGTGCCCGCGTTCACGCAGCCGCCCGACGGTCTCCTGGAAGTACGCGGGCTCCACGACCGTCATCGGAACGATCACCGTGCCCTCGTGCTTGGTCAGGGCCAGATCGAGGACGTCGTACACCGCCTGCCGCCAGACCGGCAGATCCTGGAAGTCACCGCGCAGCGCGGGCGGCGTCATCCGATGCAGGCCGAACCCGACGTACTCCGGATCACAGACGACACTGCCGGGCAGCCGCCGCTGGATCTCGAACGCGGTCTGCGTCTTGCCGCCGCCGAAGGGGCCGTTGAGCCAGAGGAGCATGGGGAGACGGTACGTCGGTGCGCCCGCGCACCGCGGGCGTGGGGCGAGAATTCGCACCAGTAGAGTCAGCCGGTGCCAGTGCCGGTCTGTGTGTCCTGGGCTACGGCCCTTTCGGCCCCGGGACAGCGCCGGAGTACGTTCACCGATGGGAGACATCGAGTTGCGCACGTTCTCGCTTGTGAAGCGATCCATAGCCGTCGGCGTCACCGGCCTCGCCGTGCTCGCCATGACCGGCACGGCCCACGCGGCGCCGTCCCAGGGCGGTGCCCAGGCGCGCGCCGCCGCCCCCTCGTGCGTCAAGGTCAAGGTCGACAAGGGCATCATCTCGCAGACCGCCTACGTGACGAACCGGTGCTCCACGACGAAGCGGGTCAAGGTCAGGTGGTCCTTCGCCCCCGACTCCGGCTGCAACACCCTCAAGCCGGGGCAGAAGTTCAAGACCAAGCGCGGCCTCGCGGCGCAGTTCGACGGCGTACCCCTGTGCTGAGCACGGACTGAGAGCGGTCTCGCCGCCCGGAGGCGCCTTGCTCGGTGGCGAGGTGTCTCCGGGCGGGCCGCCCGCTAGTGGCTGGACTCTCCGGGGCGCGGGTCGAGCACCTTGCCGAGCAGCCCGGACACCCGCTCCGACGCCGTGAGCTCGCGGGTCTCGATGTGCTCGAAGACGATGGCAAGGGCCAGGTCCACCGCGTCCGCGTCCCCCGTCACGGCGCCGAAACTGGCGCTCTCCTTGCCCCGCGAACCCTTGCCGTTGGTCATGGTGATCTCGACCCCGGGACGGCTCAGCGTCGCTCCCCGCTCGAAGCGCGCCACGGCATACTCGTACTCACGGCCCTGACACGTCATCCGCAGCGCGCGTGAGCTGTTCCGCAGCGCCTTCGCGTTGAAGTCGAGCCGCACGCGCTCACCGGCCACGTCGAAGCGCGCGTTCTTCAGGCAGGGCCGAGGAGGCCCCACCGTCCGGAACACCACGTCGGGCATCCGCTCCCCGAACAACCGCACCTCGTACTGCCGGTGACCGCCCTTGAGGCCGGGCTTGCGCCATTCGACCTCCACGGTGACGTCGCCGAACGGGCCCACCGTCCCCGCGAGGCCGTGCACCTTCGCGGCGTGGCCGGGCAGCTTCCTGCCGCGGTACCACTCCAGCTCAAACTGAAATTCCGCCATGATTCCTCATTACCAGTTCATGGGATTCAGCTTCGACTTGGCGATGCCCTTCCCGAGGTCCTTGGCCCTGTCCCCGACCCAGTCCTTCGCCTCCCCGGCGCCCTTCTTGATGTCGTCCCAGTGCTCGACCACCTTGGCCCCGCCATAGATGGCGCCGGTGACCACGGTGGCGCCGATCGTGAACGGGTTGGGGGCGACCATCGCGGCGGTCAAGGACGCGTTGAACCCGACCTCCGCCACATCCGCGACATATCCGGCCCCCTTCTTCTTGAACGCCTCGACCGGATTGCCCTGCGCCCAGACATTGGCCGCGCTGACGCCGGTGGCCACGGCGCTCGCGCCGACACCGGCCACGCGCAGGAAACCGCCCGCCTTGCTCGCCGCGCCGAGGCCCTTGAGGAACGGGGAGGCCGTCCTGCCCGCGGCGATGACACTGGGCCGGGCATTGTTCAGCTTCTGGAAGTACGAGGCCGTGCGGCCCACACGCCACAGGCTGGCCTGCCCGGCGCGGGTCACCAGGGCCCCGGAGTGGGTCGCTCCGCCGTACCGGGCAGCGAGCGCGTCGGAACCGACGAAGAAGTTGACGCCCCTGGTGACGAGCGGTGAGCGCACGCCGGGAAGCGCCCGGAACCCGTCCCAGCCCCGCGACAGCAGGTCCGCCCGGAGGCCCGCGGTGAACGGCACGCGGCTGGCCTGCTGGTAGAGCCTGCTGCGGGCGAAGTGGTTGCCCAGCTGACCCGGCAGCCAGCTTCCCGGAGCCGCGAGGGAGCGCAGCTCGCCGGCGGGGATGCGCAGCAGACCGCGCTGCACGAAGGCACGGAACGTGCCCGGACGGCTCAGCCAGGACGACTCCACCGCCGCCCGCAGCAGGCCCTGCTTCCATGAGTTCTTGAGGAAGACGTTTCCCATGGCGGTGCCCGCGACGAGCGAAATGCCGCCGATCTTCGTCATGGTCAGCACATCGCTGACGTCGTTCAGGAACGTCTCGATGTCCTTCTCTCCGACCTCCTTCAGGCCGGGCACCTTCGCCAGGTAGTGCGCCTCGATACGGGCCAGCCAGTCGCTGTACGTCTCCCGGTCACCGCGCTTGAAGAGCTGCTCGCCCCGCACGAGCGTCGCGCGCTTCCGAAGGTCGGGCGGGGTCGTCGTGACCCAGGAGCGCACCGGCTTGATGCCGGCCAGCTTGTCGGTGACGCCCAGCGTGGAGGCACGCGTGAAGGCCTCGTCGAGTTTGTCCGCCATGCCGCCTTTGCCGTCGATGAGCTTGGCGAGCTGATCCAGGTCGTCGGGATTGACGTTCCGCATTCTGAATTCCCCCGTGCTGTAGGTGCTACGACGCGGTTCCGCAGGTGCTACGAAGCGGCGCCGGCGGCGACCAGGTCCGCCTTGTCCGGCAGGAGGTCCACGAGCTTGTCCCAGACCTCTCCGGCGTTGGACCGGACGAGCCGCAGCGTGCTCTCGGGGCCGACCTGGCCCTCCTCGATGGGCTCCTCGGGCTGCACCCGCAGCCAGTGGCCCTGGTCCCCGCAGTCCCACACCGCGATGCTGCGCACCGACTGGGCGCCTTCCGCGCCCCAGGCCGTCGTCATGCGCCAGGTGGCGTCCAGGGACAGCGTCAGGTCGACGAGCGCGGTGAGCTCGGGCTCGGCGAGGTCGCTCGCGGCGGAGAGGGCGGCGACGCCCACGGCCCGGAGGTCCGCCGTCTCGTCGGAGACGCCTTCCAGGGCGGCGAAGACCGCGTCCAGCGCGCCCATCGTCGTCGTGATCTCGGAGACCCGCGCGTTCTCGGTGACCTGTGCGCTGTCAGTGACCTGTGCGTTCTCGGAGACCCCCGCGATCCCCGACCCGTCGCGCTCGCCCCGCCGCAGCTTGACCTTGCGGGCCATCTCCCACACCAGGGTCTGCGGCTCGATCGGTACGTACTCCGACTCCTCCTCGCCCGGCCAGGCGTCGTGGGAGAACACTGCGTCCTGCCCCACGACCAGACCGTGGGCGAGGGGACCGTGCTGACCGGTCACCTCGGCCTGGATCATGACCAGCGGGCTCGCCAGGGTGGTGAGGAACTCCCGGAGCAGCGGGGAGAGTTCGCCCTCGGGACCCACCAGACCGATTTGCTGAAGCTCACCGAGCGAATGGCGCAGTTCGGCGGGCGGCGTCTCCTTGTCCAGGAGATGGGAGAAGACGGCGAGATGGCGGTCGGCCAGCTTGAACCGGCCGCGGGAGCTGTCGAAGGAAGGCATGCCGGCCAGTGTTGCTTACACAGATCCAGCGGTCCGTGGCGGGGTGCGCCCCGGGCTCAGGATCCGACGCGGGAGAAGATCCTTCCGGGGGCGGAGATCATCGCGCCGCGCAGCGAGAGATTGCGGGTGTAGACGCCTTCCAGGAGGATCGCGAGGCTGAGGTCCACCGAATCCGTGGCCCCGGCGGTCGTACCGGAAATGGTCTTCGGGTTCTTCCAGCTGGAGCGCGACACGACGACCTTGGCGCCGGCGCGTTCCAGCGCGTGGTGCCGCTTGCTCTGCTCCTCGACGTACGTGTACTCCCGGCCGAGCGCCGAGATGCGCAGGCCACGGGCCCGCTTGTCGGTGCTCCACGCGCTCCGCGACAGCGACGCGGTCTGGCCCGCGACGGTCAGCAGGCCTCTGGCCAGGCGCGGTTGCACGGTGTAGCCGAGGCCGCGGAAGGTGGAGGGCGGGATGCTGTCGCCGCGTACGGCGGTTCCGACGTAGAGACCCTGGTCGGCGACGGGCACCACTTCGCGTGCCGGGTAGGCGAGTTCCACGGTGCCCAGGCCCGCGACGTCACCGGTCCACCAGTAGACCCGGTCGCGCGCCCTGACCTGGGCGCCGGGTTCGGCCCGGTGCAGCTCGAAGGAAAACCCGCTGCTCACCATTACGCGATCTTCTCCGCTTCTGAAACCGACGCCGCTGGTGCGGCTAACCGAATGGATTGAGTTTCTTCGCCAGGCTCTTGCCGCCGCTGACGAGTTTCCCGGCGCCTTCCTTGACCTTGTCCCCCGCCCAGCGCCCGGCGTCGGCGACCTTGCCCGGGAACTGTTTCACCTTGTCCCAGTTGTCGACGATGGAGGAGACGCCGTAGACCAAGCCGGTCACCGCGGCGGCACCGATGGTCACCGGGTTGGGTGCGATCATCGCGGCGGTCAGGGAGGCGTTGAAGGCGACACCGGACACGTCCGCGATGTAGCCGGCCTTGTCCTTCTTGAAGGCCTCGATGGGGTTGCCCTGCTGGACCAGGTCGAACGCGCCGATACCCGTGGCGGCGATGCTGCCTCCGATACCGGCGGCGCGCCACCAGCCGGCGGTCTTCGCCGCCGCGCCCGCCCCGGAGGCGAAGGCCGCGAGCCTGCTGCCGCCCGTGGCCGTCTTGAGCGCGGCCGCGCCCTTGCCGACCTTGAGCAGGCTGGCCTCCCAGGCCCACTGCTTGCCCGCGAGGGCGGCGTAGTTGTCGGCTCCCGTGAAGACGTTGAGGATCGCGGACGGCGTCCGGGCGCCGATCGCGGCACCCTGCCTGGCGATGCCCGCCGGGATGTAGCTCGGTGCCTTGCCCTTGAGGATCTGCGCGATGGTCGTGCCGGGCGCCTTGAGGAATTCGCCCTTTTTGAAGTACTTGTACAGGCCGAGCGTTCCGGTGACCGTCAGTTTGAACGCCTCGGGGACCGTGGAGGCCAGCGCGGTCAGCTCGATGTAGTCGCTGACGACTTCGCCGAGGTTCTCGTTGTTCGTGACCTTCGCGACGGCGTCGCCCTTGATGCGGGTGATCCAGTCGCTGAGGGTCTCGCCGTCCTGCTTCTTGAGCCAACTGGGGTCGAACTTCGAGCCGTTGGCCACCGAGGCGTTGGCGATCAGCATGATGTCCGGCGGCAGGTTCGCGTCCTTCAACTGCTCCGGCGTCCACCCCGCGTAGAGCGCGGCGGCCAGCGGGTCGCCGTCGCCCGCCCTGATGATCGCCGCCCGCCTGCGCAGGTCGGGACCCGTCTTCGTCACCCATGACGTCATCGGGTTGATCGGGGCGAGCTTGTCCCGCACACCCAGGGTCGAGGCACGCGTGAAGGCCTCGTCCAGGCGGTCCTGCAGATTGCCCTTGCCCTCGATCAGCTTGGCGAGCTGCTCGAGATCGGCCGGCTTGGCGAGGCGCAGGGATTCGTCGGTCACTTGTCCCCCTGGTCGACAAGGAGCTGGTCCTGGTCGGGAAGGAGGTCCGTGATCCGCTCCCAGAGCTCCTTGGCCGTGACGCGGCGCACCTTCAGCTCGCTGCTCGCGTCCACCTGCCCCTCGCGGACCGGCTCCGCCGGGGCCTCGCGGACCCAGTAGCCCTCAAGACCGCAGTCCCAGACGGCCAGCGCGGAGATCCCGAGGTCGTCCGCGGTGCCCTTGGCGCCGGGCCACACCACGGTCATGCGCCACATGCAGTTGAGCTGCGAGAGGACCTCGGCAAGGCGGACGGGGGCGTCCACGTCCTCGGCGACGGCCGCGGGCTCGTCGGCGCCCTCGGCCTCCATGCGGTCGAGGACGGCGTCGAGCAGGCCCATCGTCGAGACGATCTCCTCGCCGACGTCGGCGGCGTCGGTGTTGTCCTGGTGCAGGTCCACCATCCGGGAGAGCGCGAAGACCAGCATCTCCGGCTGCACGGGGACGTACTCGGACTCCTCCTCCCCGGGCCAGCCCTCGTGCGCGAACACGAAGTCGTTGCCGACCACCGCGCCGCTGTTCGTGACCCCGTGGGGGCCCGTCGTCTCCACGCGGGCGATGACGTGCGGCTCCATCAAGGTGGAGACGAGCGGGAAGAGTTCCGCCGAGATCTTGTCGTCCTCTTCGATGATTCCCACGGCCCGCAGTTCGGAGTGCGCCTGCGACAGTTCGTCCGGCAGCGCTCCCTCCTCTACGAGCAGCCCCAGCACGCTGATGTGCGCGTCCGACAGCCGCAACCGTCGCCGAGCCGGATCCATGGCAGGCATGTTCTACTCCCTCAGAACCTGTACGAGCTTGCCGCACAGTGTGTGGCGTATGGGGCGGGCGGGGCCACCCTAAAGCTGATGATGCGGGGCGGCGGTCGCGTGGGACAGCGCGGCGAGGAAGGCCGCCCGGTCCCGGGTGGCGATGGTGAGCCGCTCGCCCTGCCGGGTGCCGATCACGACGCTGTCCATGCCCATCGGCAGACCCCAGGCACCGCCGACGAGCCGCGGGTTGCCGTGGTCGGCCGCGCGGAACCCGGGCAGCGGGGCGTCGACCGTGTTCAGAGAGGTGGCGTACCGCTGTGCCGCGCCCGGAAGGGCCTCACCGGCGGCCGCCTGCACGGAGCGGGGGTCGATGGCCACGAGCGGAATGCGCTCCCGGCCCACCCGCAGCGTCTGCGCGTCCAGCTCGATGCGGTGGTAGATCCACTTCGACAGCGGGACGAGCAGGCAGATCAGCAGCGGCAGCAGGAACAGCGCGCACATGCCGAGCCAGATACCGAGGTCCTTGGGCAGCGTCCCCACACCCATGTACGCGATGCCGACCAAGTACACCGCTATGCATATGACGGACCACGTTTTTGTGGGTTTCTCGACGTAATGCATGCTTCCTCACCGCTGGTTTCGGGACGCGTCCGACTGGTTGACGCTATCGACGGGGGCCACAGTTCCATCAATGGCGACGGCCCGGAAGTCCAGGTCCTTCGACACCCCTGACACCCCCTGAGTACTCTCGTTCCAGGCCTCACTCAGATCCTGGGCGACCCGGGGGCAGCCCCCGCCTCGCCCGGCAGGCCTGTATTGCCGGTTCAACGGGGAGGTAGTCGCGGTGGCGGATCCAGAGCTGCAGGAACAGACCAAGAGGGCCACGCAGTTGCGCAGTCTCGCGGACCACATCGAGGACATCCCGAAAGCCGCGCGTGACTTCTCGACCGCGCAGATGAAGCAGTGGGCAGGACCGCACGCGGAGGATGTGCGCGGCGACTTGAAGAGCTGGAAGACCAAATGCGAGAACGTCGCCGAGGCGCTGCGCGAAGTCGCCCGCTCCTGCGACCAGGCGGTCAAGGACGCGAAAAAGGACAAATCCTGAACTGCCGGTTGCGGGCCGGGCAAAGCATTTCGTGAGGCTTTGCGCCGCGTGAGGCTTTGCGCCGAGAGATACATGTAACGCGCGGATTCGCTCTCCGCGCGAGCAGCAGGATTGGCCCTCGTACGGGTCAACAGGAGTGGCCCTCGCACGGGTCAACTCGCCAGGGTCGAGAGGAATAGCCGGTATGCAGGTCATGGTGACCGCCGTACGGGAGGGCGCCGCGCCGCAGGACGTCCTGCTGAGCGTGGAGGAGGACGCGACCGTCGCCGACGCCGCGGCCTGCCTCACCGTCGCGGCCGACTCCAGCAACGTGGTCACGGGACGCTTCCCCGCCTTCCTCGACGTCCGCGGTACAGGGAGCGGCGTACCCGGCAACGGGCTCGGCGCTCCCAAGCCCTCCGGCCCGGGGCGCGCGCCGAGCCTCTGGGTGGACGGGACCCTGCACGATCCGGCGGCCCCCGCCTCCGGCGCGCTGCGTGACGGCGTCCGCGTCACCACCGACGACGCCATCGGCCCCTTCCTGCGTGCGGGCGAGCCGGTGGGCCGGTTCGAGCTACGGGTGTGCGGCGGTCCTGACACCGGCCGCGTCACGCGTGTTCAGGCGGGCACCGCGAGCGTCGGCTCCGACGCCACCTGCACCCTGCCCGTGGCCGACCCGACCGTCCCCGGTCTCGCCTTCCGGCTCTCCGTCGCGGTGGACGGCAACGTCACGCTGCACCCACAGGACGGCGTACCGCTGACCCTGGACGACTCCCCCGTGACCGGGGACTGCCCCTGGACCACGGGACTGCTCGTCCGGGTCGGGGACACGCGCCTCGTCCTCGTCGAGACCGAGGCCCCGGACGCGCACCTGGCGCCCACCGAGGACGGCGGCTACGCCTACAACCGCCCGCCGCGGTTCTCCCCGCTGCGGCACCGCCCCCGGATGACCGTGCCCGCGGAGCCCGTGAAGGGCGAGGGCCCGAGGCTGCAGCTGATCACGTCGTTCATACCCGCCCTGTTCGGCCTGAGCATGTACTTCATGACCCGGCAGGTCTACACGCTGCTGTTCTGCGCGATGAGCCCGCTGATGATGCTCGGGTACTGGTTCAGCGAGGCCCGCCACACGCGCAAGAAGTACAAGCAGGAGCTGAAGGAGTACAAGAGGGCGCTCGTCGAGTTCGACGCGCAGCTCGTCGAGCTGGGGAAGGCCGACCAGCGGGCCCGGCGCGCCGCCCACCCCGACCCCGCGGAGCTCCTGCTGTACGCGACAGGACCGCGCCGTCGCCTCTGGGAGCGCCGCCTCGTCGACCCCGACGTCCTCCAACTGCGGGTCGGACTGGCCGGACTGCCGGCCGACATCGAGCTGCGGGCCGCCAAGGGAAGCAGCTTCGACGAGCCGCCGGAGCCGCCCGTCGTCGCCGACGTCCCCGTGGTGCTGCCCCTGCCGGAGCTGGGCGTGATCGGCGTGGCAGGACACCGCGCCCTCGGCCTGGCCGTCTCGCGCTGGCTGCTCGCCCAGGCCACCGGCCTGCACAGCCCGCGCGACCTCTCCCTCGTCGTGCTCTCCGCGGCCGCCGACGCCCGGGACGCCTGGGACTGGGCGCACTGGCTGCCGCACACCGACCCCCAACTGGGCCAGGACTGCCTGTCGTTGGTGGGCTCCGAACCCGAGGTCGTGGCGCGCCGCATCAACGAGCTCCTCGCCGAGCTGGAGCGCCGCAAGGCGAGTGCGAGCGACTTCGGCTCCTCCAACCGGCTGCGCCCTGACCCCTTCACGCTCGTCGTCCTGGACGGCGCGCGGCTGCTGCGCCGCATGCCCGGCGTACCGCAGCTGCTCCAGGAAGGCCCGCAGCACGGCATCTTCGCCGTGTGCATCGACGAGGACGACCGGCTGCTGCCGGAGGAGTGCAAGGCGGCCGTCATCGGCCTTCCGGACCGGCCGAACCATGTGCGCATCAGTGGCGGCGAGCTGGAGGGCGTCGGCGACGTGCTGGCCGACCAGGTGTCCACGCCCTGGTGCGAGCTGGTGACGCGATCCCTGGCGCCGGTACGCGACGTCAGCCAGGACGACGCGAACGCCGCCCTGCCGACCGCGGCCCGCCTGCTGTCCCTGCTCGGCATGCCGGACCCCACCGGCGCAGACGTCGCCAAGATCTGGCGCCAGGGCGGCTCCACGACGGCCGCGCCCATCGGCGTCGCCGCCGACGGACCGTTCGTCCTGGACATCCGCAAGGACGGACCGCACGCCCTCGTCGCCGGCACCACCGGCGCGGGCAAGTCCGAGCTGCTGCAGACGATCATCGCGTCGCTGGCCCTCGCCAACCGGCCCGACGCCCTGAACTTCGTCCTCATCGACTACAAGGGCGGCAGCGCCTTCCAGGACTGCGCCAAGCTGCCGCACACCGTCGGCATGGTCAGCGACCTCGACGCCCACCTCACCGAGCGCGCCCTCGCCTCACTGGCCGCCGAGCTGAAGCGGCGCGAGGAGATCCTCTTCGACACGGGCACGAAGGACCTCGAGGACTACAACGACACCCGCAGGATCCGCCCCGACCTCGAGCCGATGCCCCGGCTCGTCCTGATCATCGACGAGTTCGCCTCGCTCGTGGCCGAACTCCCCGACTTCATCGCGGGACTTGTGGACATCGCCCGCCGAGGACGGTCCCTGGGCGTCCACCTCATCCTGGCCACGCAGCGGCCCGCCGGTGTCGTGAGCGCCGACATCCGCGCCAACACGAACCTGCGCATCGCGCTCCGCGTGACCGACGGAGGCGAGTCCTCCGACGTGATCGACGCGCCGGACGCCGGTGCCATCGCCAAGTCCACCCCCGGACGCGCCTATGTCAGGTCCGGGGCGCAGTCGCTCGTGGCCGTGCAGTCGGCGCGCATCGGTGGCCGCAGGCCCAGCAACGACGCCGACCGGCCGAAGGCGACCGCGTTCCCCGTGGACTGGTCGGCGTTCGGCCGCCCGGCACCGCGCCTCGCGACGAGCGACGACGACGGCACGCTGGTCACGGACTTGAGCGTGCTCGTCGGCGCCATCCGTGAGGGAGCCGAGCTGATGGGCTTCGGCGCACAGCACAGCCCCTGGCTGCCGCCGCTGCCCGACCTGCTGTGGCTGGGCGAGCTCCCGGACGTGACGGAGGAGCAGCCGCGCGCGGCGGGCGAGGTCCCGCCCATCCGCATCGGCCTCACCGACCTGCCCGCGCAGCAGCGGCGGGCGCCGCTGGCGCTCGACCTGGTGCACGGCGAGCACATCATGCTGGCGGGCGGCGCGCGCTCGGGCCGCTCCACCGCCCTGCGCAGCCTGGCCGGTTCGCTCGCGGCCAACACCTCACCTGCCGACGTGCATCTGTACGGCATCGACTGCGGCGCGAACGCCCTGCTGCCGCTGGCCAACCTCCCGCACTGCGGTGCCATCGTCACGCGCGACCAGCCGGACCGCGTACGCCGCCTCCTTGACCGGCTGACCTCCGAGATCGCCCGACGACAGCAGTTCCTGGCCCTTGAAGGGCTGTCCAGCGCGGCCGAGCAGCGGGCCATGGCCACCCCCGAGGACCGGCTGCCGTGGATGGTCCTGCTGGTCGACAACTGGGAGGGCTATGTCGCCGCTCTGGAGGGCATCGACTACGGCAAGCTCATCGACATGATCACCAAGATCTTCCGGGAGGGCGCCGCGGTGGGCGTCAAGGTCGTCATGACCGCCGACCGCAGCGGCTTCAGCGGCCAGATCTCCCCGTCGTTCGCGGACAAGCTGATCCTGCGGCTCACGGACGCCAACGAGTACTCCCTCGCCGGTCTTTCCGCCCGCGAGGTGCCCAAGGACATGCCGTCCGGACGCGCGCTGCGCCTGACCGACCAGGGTGTCCAGGAGAGCCAGATCGCGCTCCTCGCGCCGGATCCGTCGGGCCAGGCCCAGGTCGCCGCGCTGCGTGAGATCGCGCAGGAGGCACAGCGCGTCCATCCGGTGCCGCCGAAGAGCCGCCGGCCCCTGCGCGTGGACGAGCTGCCGATGCGGATCACGCTCGACCAGGTGCGCGCTCTGGACCCGTCGTTCGTGCCGCCGTCGCCGCTGTGGTCCCTGTTCTGTGTCGGCGGTGACGAACTGGAGCCGATCGGCATCGACTTGGAGGAGTCGGGACCGGGCTTCGTGATCGCGGGACCGCCCAAGTCGGGACGCTCGACGGCCCTGGTGGTGGCGGCGCGGAGCCTGCTGGCGAACCAGGTGCCGCTGATCCTCGTCACGCCCCGGCGTTCGCCGTTGCGATCACTTGAGGACGAGGCCGGCGTACTGGGCGTACTCACCGCGGACAGCTCGGAACGCGACCTGAAGGACCTGGTCGAGCGCGCGGACGGCAAGTTCGCCGTCGTGGCCGACGACGCGGACATGCTCTACGACGGGTCCCTGGACCGGCCGTTGGAGGAAGTCGCGCAGAACGGCAGGGACGGCGGCATCGCGGTCATCGCTGCCGGCGCCACGGACACGCTGAGCTCGCAGTACCGCGGATTCGTGGTGGAGGCGCGGCGCTCACGGCAGGGCATGATCCTCTCGCCGCAGAGCGCGTCGGACGGCGAGATCTTCAACGTCCGGGTGCCGACAGGATCCGGCGGCGGACCCGTCGGCCGCGGCATTCTCGTGCGCAGCGGGCAGATGATGCCCGTGCAGGCCATCCTCGACGCGTGACCCGGCGAGGCCGGGGACACCTGACGACATGAGTGCGGGGAGCCACCGTTTCCGGTGGCTCCCCGCACTCATGTACCGCTGTGTGCCGCGGAGTTCAGAACGCCGCGTCAGCCAGGTCGGTCACGTCAGACGGACGTCGCCTGCTCGATCCTGTCGTGGCTGTTCTTGGCCGACTTGTAGGCGTCGCCCAGCGAGTCCGCGAGGCGGTTCAGCTGCGGCTTGAACTCACGCCAGTCGTCGCGGAACCGGTCGGCGCCCGGGCCCTTCCAGAAGCCGTGGCTGTCGTTGGCCTGGCCGTCCAGGAGGTGGATGAGGTCGCGGACCTCGGTCTCCTTCTTCTGGAACGCCTCGTAGAGCTTCTGGAGCTTCTCGAGTTTTGCACCGCGGTCGATGTCGTCAGCCATCGGTACCTCCCCGTATCACGAAAGTAAAGATTCTCAACTGGCACGTGGGACGCTACCGCACCTGTCAATCCCAGGTTTACCGCCCGCCGCTCTGTTGCATGACTGGCACAATTTGCGAATCCCCCATACCGCTGCAGAGCCGCACATGTCCCCCGGTATTCAGTCGGCATGTCGGCATTCAGCCGACCTTCGAGAGCCGCGCCTCCGGATCCCCCGCCTTCGGGTCCTGCGACGTGTACTGGAGCTCCGGCCCGACCGGGCGCAGCCGCACCGTGTGGGACGCCTGGGAGCACTGGCTGTCGTTGTTCTCGGCGCCCACGCCCGTCGCCACAAGTACCTTGGACGTGGCCGACTTGAGGGTCAGGATGTCGACGCACTTGTTGCCGATGGGGTCCGTCTGCGTCACCGTGCCGATGCGTTTGCCGGGGGCCGGGACCTGGCGGATGGTCACGTCGAACGTGCCGAGCGGCACCAGGCCCTTCTGCGCGGTCGCCTTGCCGCGCCATGTGCCGAGGTAGCGCGCGGGCACGGCGCCGTCCTTCGGTGTCTGCGCGCCCCCCGTCGCGCTCGGCGGGCGGTCCGCCGCGTCGTTCGCACCGCCGCCCCCGTCCCCGCCCGGCAGCAGGTTGAACACGAACAGCGAGCCCACCGTGACCGCCGCCAGCGCACCGGCCACCGCGAGCGCCAGCGTGCAACTCACCCTGCGGCCACGGCCGTCGGGACCCGCGGGCGCCGACGTCGCGGCGACGGAGAGCGAGAGCCCGCCGGGGGGCGGGGCGTCGGTCGGCTGCGGGGCGTCGGTCGGTGTCCGGGGCTGGTTCGGCGCCTGGGTCGGTACGTTGCGTACGTCGCCTGCGACGGCGGCCCCGGCCCTCGCCCCATAAGACGCGTCCGGCGGCCCGAACACTCCCACCGCGGGCTCGCTGAACGGCACCGGCCCGGAAGCAGGCACCGGCTCGGGGGAGGTGTCCAGATCCAGCAACCGCACCGCACTCCTGCTCACCCGCTCCACGAGCGCCCCCGGCAGCCAGCCCGCCGACACCAGCGCGGCCGCCCCGGCGGGGGCGAGGCGGTGGGCCACGGCGGCGGGGGTGGGGCGGTCGTCGGGCGACTTCGCCAGGCACGCCGCCGCCAGTTCGCGCAAGTCGCCGCTTAGTGAGTGCAGTTCGGGCTGTTCGTGGACGACCTTGTAGAGGAGTGCGGCGGAGGAGTCGCCGGGGAAGGGGGAGCCGCCGGTGGCCGCGTAGACCAGGACCGCGCCGAGGGAGAAGACGTCGGCGGCGCCGGTGACGCCCTTGCCGAGGATCTGTTCCGGGGACATGTAGCCGGGCGAGCCGATGGAGACACCGGTGGACGTGAGGGACGCCGTGCCGTCCGTCGCCCGTGCGATGCCGAAGTCGATCAGGCGGGGGCCGTCCAGGGTCAGCAGGACGTTGGACGGCTTCACGTCGCGGTGCACCAGGCCCAGGCCGTGGACGTGCGCGAGGGCCTCCGCAAGGCCCGCGCCGAGTGCGCGCACCGAGTGCTCGGGCAGCGGGCCCGCGTCCCGCACCGCCTCCGTCAGCGAAGGCCCCGCCGCGTACCCCGTCGCCACCCACGGCACCGACGCCTCCGGGTCCGCGTCCAGGACCGGGGCCGTCCAGTCGCCGCCGACCCGCCGCGCCGCGTCGACCTCGCGGCGGAAGCGGGCGCGGAACTCCTCGTCGAGGGCGATGTGCGGGTGCACGATCTTCACGGCGACCGTGCGGCCGCCCGCGTTGCGGCCCAGATATACCCGGCCCATGCCGCCGGAACCGAGCCGGCCGAGCAGGCGGTACGGCCCGATGGTGGTGGGTTCGTCCGGTTCGAGCGGGTGCATGGCGAAGGCCTCCCCCAGATGCGCAGACCGCATGCCGCCTATGGTTGTCCGCCGATTCCCCCGGCGTCCGTCGCATGCCAGTGCTGACGGCCAGCGTATGCGAGGACGCGGGCGGCGGTGCGCGCGGTACACGTGGAACGGGTCGCGCTCCGACGCCCTCTATCTCTTCGTAAAATGAGCAAATTGCCCCGTACGTCTCGTTGGAGCGCCATGAACCTCCGCTCGACCCGCCTGACCGGACTCACCGCCGCCGCCCTCGCCGCGACCACCGCGGCGGCACTCCTCACCGGCTGCTCCTCCGAAAAGGAAAAGCCCGAGCCGGTCACCTTCGACAACCCGAAGGCGTCCGCCGGCGGCCCGAGCGCCGCAGGCGGCCAGGTGAAACACAGCGGAACCCGGCTGCCCACAGGACCGCGCGCCGCATTCACCACGCAGAACACCCTCGAGGACGGCACGAAGATCGGCGTGACCACCCTCAAGGGAAAGAAGTCGGGGTTCACCGGAAAGGTCTGGGTCTGGGCGCCCAAGCAATACTTCGACCCGAAGTACGCACACAGCGGCTTCCCCGTGCTCATCGCGCTGCCCGGCGGGCCCGGCTATCCCGACAACTATTGGATGGGCACGGACCTCAAGCTGGAGAGCTCCATCGCCAAGTGGTCCCGGCAGGGAAAGAGCCTCCCGTTCATTGTCGTGATGCCCGTGCTCAATCCGGACGACAAGTTCTATTACGACGGCAGTGACATACCGGGGCAGCCGAAAATGGGTACCTGGATGACGGACGACGTACCCGATTTCGTGAAGGCGAATTTCCGGACCTTCAAGTCCCGCGACGGCTGGGGCTTCATGGGCTCCTCGTCCGGCGGATTCGTCGGGCTCAAGTCGGTCCTGAAGTACCCGGACCGGTTCAAGGCGGTCATCGCGAGCGGCCCCGACACGGTGCCCGACTCGCCCCTGTGGCGCGGACACGAGGCCGAGCGCCTCGCCAACGACCCGGGACTGCTCGCCGAGCGCCTCATCGCGCGCAAGGGCCCCGAGGTCGACATCGCCCTCCAGGTCGGCACGCAGGAGCGCCTCCAGCCGAACCTGCGCGCCTTCATGAAGAAGTACGGGAAGGGGCCGGTCAAGACCCGCCTCAACGTCATCCAGGGCGGCCGCCACAGCGCCCACTCCTACGTTCCGGGCATGGGGAACGGGCCCATCCAGTGGATCAGCCAGAAGATGAAGGGGCCGGTGGCCGACGGCGGGTGAAACGGTCGGCCCCGTCACCCACGGCGGGGCCCATCGCCTACGGCTGCAGCAGCTCCACCGTCACGTCCGCCGCGAACCCCGTCGTCGGCCCGACCCGGCGCGCGAACTCCGCCACGCCCGCGAGCTGCGCGCCGCCGAAGCGGAAGTCGAGCGTCGTGAAGTACCGCTCCAGGACGCCCGCGTCGAAGGCCTCCCAGCGCGCCGCCTGCTCGGAGACCTTCGCGACCTCGTCGAGCGACAGGTCCCGCGAGGACAGGAACGCCTGGTGCACCTCGCGTACGACCTCGGGCTCGCGCGCGAGGTAGTCGCGCCGCGCCGCCCACACCGCGAAGACGAACGGAAGACCCGTCCAGTCCTTCCACATCTGCCCCAGGTCGTGGACCTCCAGGCCGAGCCGCGGGCCGTCGATGAGGTTCGCGCGCAGCGCCGCGTCGCCGATGAGCACGGCGGCGTCCGCCTCCTGCATCATCAGGCCGAGGTCGGGCGGACACGTGTAGTAGTCGGGCCGCACGCCGATCTTCTCGGCCAGCAGGAGCTGCGCCAGGCGTACGGAGGTGCGCGAGGTGGAGCCAAGGGCCACACGCGCCCCGTCGAGGCGGTCGAGCGGGACCTGCGACACGATCACGCACGACATGACCGGGCCGTCGCAGCCCACGGCGAGGTCCGGGAACGCGACGAGCTCGTCGGCGTTCTTCAGGAACTCGACCAGGGTGACCGGCGCGACGTCCAGCTCGCCGCGCACCAGCTGCTCGCTGAGCTTCTCCGGGGTGTCCTTCGTGAGCTCGAAGTCGAGCAGCGTGCCCGTGCGGGCGAGGCCCCAGTAAAGAGGCAGGCAGTTCAGGAACTGGATGTGGCCGACGCGCGGCCGTGCGGTGCGGCCGGAGCCGGCCCCGTCCTGGGCGGCGGCGTCCGAGGTGTCTGCGGGAGAATTGTCCACATCGGTGAGGCTAGACCTGTCGCGGTACGGCGTGGGCGCCGGGGCCCTCGGAGGGCCTTCCGTCAACCCTCCTTAAGATCACGTCAAACCTCCGGGTGACGTGATCTTGATCCCTATTGCTTCCGGGTGCCTGCGTGCTAAGCTCGCCGCAAGTTGCAGTTTGGTTTCCCTTGCAGTACAGAGCCTGCGGAGCGCATGTGACCCGCGGGCTCTCGTCGTTTTCAGACTTTTGCAGTTGTTTCAACAATCGCAGGTTCTGGAGCAGGGCAACCCTTTGGCCCAAGGAGGGCTTATGGCTACCGGAACCGTGAAGTGGTTCAACGCCGAAAAGGGCTTTGGATTCATCGCCCAGGAAGGCGGAGGCCCGGACGTCTTCGTGCACTACTCCGCGATCAATGCCAGCGGTTTCCGCTCCCTTGAGGAGAACCAGGCCGTGACCTTCGACGTCACGCAGGGTCCGAAGGGCCCGCAGGCGGAGAACGTCACCCCCGCATAACACGGGGTTGATCCGGAACGGAAGCAGTACCCAAGGTGCCCCGCACCCCCGCAATCATGCGCGGGGGCAGCGGGGCTCCTGCCTTTTCCTGGCGTGGGCGCCTTGTGCCGTCTGTGTCGCTTTCCGTTGTTCTTTGGCTTTCCGCCGGGGGTGGGTTTTATCGGCCTTCGGCCTCGTCCTCAAACGCCGGACGGGCTCAAGATGCCTGCCGGGTGAGCTCAGACGGCCGCTGCGGCTGCCGGGTCCCAGCCGTCTGCTGTGGGTACGGAGGCCAGGAGCTTGCGGGTGTACGGGTCCGTGGGTGCCGTCAGGACCCTGCGCGTGGCGCCTTGTTCGATCACCTTGCCCGTGCGCATCACCAGGACCTCGTCCGTCACGTGTTGGACCACTGCCAGGTCGTGGCTCACGAAGACCAGGGCCACCCCTGTCTCCCTTCTGATCTCTGCCAGGAGCTGCAGGATCTGGGCCTGGATCGATACGTCCAGGGCCGCCACCGCCTCGTCCAGGACCAGGATCTTGGGGTCCACCGCCAGGGCTCGGGCTATCGCCAGGCGCTGGCGCTGGCCGCCTGAGAGGTCCCTGGGGCGGGCGTCGGCCTCCCGTTTGCCCAGGCCCACGCGGTCCAGGAGGTCCGTGGCCGTGGACTCCTCCTTGCCGTGCAGGCGCAGGGCCGTACGCAGGCACTGGGTCGCGGTGAGGCGTGGGTCCAGGGAGACGTAGGGGTCCTGGAAGACCATCTGGATCTCCCTCGCCCTGGTCAGGCGGGCCTTCTTGCCCCTTGGCGGGCGGGGTTCGCGTTCTCTGCCCGCCACCGTGATCCGGCCGCGGTCCGGGCGGGCCAGGCCCACGAGCATGCGGGCCACCGTCGTCTTGCCCGAGCCGGACTCGCCGACTATGCCCAGGGCCCCGCCCTCGGGGACCGTGAAGCTCACGTCCCCCGCGGCGGTGTGGGCGCCGCCCCCCGGGAGGGCGTAGGTCTTGCTGAGGTGCGCTGCTTCCAGCAGGGCAGTAGCGGTGGTCATGCGTGGTTCACCTCGTCCTTGGAAGGCACCTCTGAAGGCGCCTCTGAGGGCGCCTCGGAAGACAGCAGCGCGCACGCCGCCGTGCCTCCGTCCGGCAGCGGGATCTGCTCCGGGTGCCACGTCTCGCAGCTCGGCAGTGCCTGGTCGCAGCGCGTCGCGAAGGGGCAGCCCGGGTGGGTGTCCGACAGGGACGGGGGGCGGCCGGGGATGGGGTGGAGCGGGGTGTGGGTGTCGAGGGTGGGCGAGCAGGTCAACAGGCCCTGGGTGTAGGGGTGGGCGGGGGTGCTGAAGAGGGCCTTGGCCGTGCGGGACTCGACGACCCGGCCCGCGTACATCACGTACACGCGATCGCAGTACGCCGCCGCCAGGTGCAGGTCGTGGGTGATGAAGAGGAGACCGAGGCCGTGCTCGGCGCGCAGGTCGCGGAGCAGGGCGAGGATGTCGGCCTGGGTGGTGACGTCCAGGGCGCTGGTGGCCTCGTCGGCGAGGAGGAGGCGCGGGCGGGCCGCGAGGGCGCCCGCGATGACGACGCGCTGGAGCATGCCGCCGGACAGCTCGTGCGGCCGCTGCCGTACGCGGCGTTCGGGGTCCGGCAGGCCCACGGAGGCGAGGAGTTCGACCGCGCCGGAGCGGCTCGCGCCGCGTTCGACAAGGAAGTCGCCGACGCGGCGCACCGGGTTGAGTGCGGCCCGCGGGTCCTGGTGGACCATCGCGACGGAGCCCGCGCGGTGGGCGCGCAGCCGTTCGCCGGTGAGGCCGAGGACTTCGGTGCCGTCGAAGCGTACGGAGCCGGAGACCGAGGCTCCGGACGGGAAGAGGCCGAGTGCCGCCTTCGCCGTCGTGGACTTGCCCGAGCCCGACTCCCCCACCAGGGCGACGACTTCGCCGGGGGCGACGCTCAGCGACACCGAGTCGAGGAGCGGGCGGGCGGCGCCCGGTATCCGCAAGCTCAGGTCCGCCACTTCCAGGAGTGCTTCGGTCATCACTGCCTCCCCAGGCGGTCGGCGGCCCAGACGCCGACGACGTTGAAGCACACGACCACCAGGGCGATGGCCGTACCGGGCACGAGGGCGGGCAGCATCGCGCCCTGCACGATCGCCGCCTGCCCCTCCTGCACCATCAGTCCCCAGTCGGAGGACGGGGGTTGGGCGCCGAAGCCCAGGTACGAGAGGGTCGCGAGCGACATCAGGGCCTCGCCGAAGAGGACCACCAGGTAGCCGAGGATCGCGCGGGCCAGGTTCGGGACGACGTGCCGGGCGCAGATGCGTACGCCGCCCATGCCCTGGATCCGGTACGCGTCGACGTACGGCTTGCGGGCCTCCGAAATCGCCAGGGAGCGGGTGTACTTGGCGATCGTCGGGGTGAAGGCGAGGCCCAGGGCCAGGACCGACGTCGTCATGCCCGCGCCGAACACGGCGATGATCAGGACGGTGAACAGCAGGCCCGGGAACGCGTACATCACGTCCGTGAGGCGGGACACGAGGGCGTCCACCCAGCCGCCGCGCCAGGCCGCGAGCACGCCGAGCGTCACGCCGAGGACGGCGGCCACGGCGAGCAGCGCCAGCGGGGCGATGAGGCTGCTGCGGGCTCCGTACAGGGCGCGCGAGAGCAGGTCCTGCCCGGAGGAGTCGGTGCCGAGGAGGTGGTCGCGGCCGGTGCCGACGAGGGAGGACGACAGGTCGATGGCGTCGGGGGCGTACGGCGCGAGAAGGGGCGCGCAGACGGCCGCCATGACAACCAGGCCGAGGACGGTGCCGGCCACCAGGACGCCTACGGGGCGTCGGCGGCGTCGGGGGCGTACAAGAGAAGCAGGAGAAGAAGGTGACTCCGTCAGGATCGCGGTCATCGGGCCGCTCCCTTCACGCGTGGGTCGAGGAGCGGGTGGACGGCGTCCACCAGCGTCGTGACCACGATGTATCCGGTGACCATCAGCAGCAGGACGGCCTGGGCGACGGGGAAGTCGTGGGTGTTGATGGCGCCGACGAGCAGCGAGCCGATGCCGCTGAGGCCGAAGGCGGTCTCCACGACGACGGTGCCGGCGAGCATGCCCGCCATGACAAGGCCGCACATCGTCACGATGGGGCCGAGCGCGTTGCGCAGGACGTGGCGGCGGACGATGTCGCGCTCGGGCACGCCCGAGGCCCGCGCCGCCTCCACGTGGTCGGAGGCCGCCGCGTCCGCCATCGCCTGCCGGGTGACCCGGCTGACGAGCGCGAGCGCGCCGAGCGCCAACGACAGGGCGGGCAGCGTGAGATGGCGGACCGTGCCGAAGAACCCGGACCCGCTGCCCGTCACCGGGAACCAGCCGAGCCGCACCCCGAAGAACGACACCAGCGCGATCGCCGCGACGAACGACGGCACCGACGCGGCAAGGGTCGTCGCCCCCACCACCGCCGAGTCCACCCACGTGGACCGCTTCACGGCGGCCAGGATGCCCGCGCCGACGCCGAGGACGACGAACAGGACCGTGGCGTACAGGACGAGTTGGAGCGTGGTGGGGAAGCGGGCCGCCACCAGGTCGGCGACCTGGTCGCTGTACTTGAAGGAGCGGCCGAGGTCGAGGTGGAGGCAGTCCCACAGCCAGCGGCCGTACTGCTCGAACAGGGGCTCGTCCAGGTGGTACTCGGCGCGCACCTGGGCGAGGCGTTCCGGTGTCAGCTTGTCGCGGCCGCCCGCGAGGAACACGGCGGGGTCGCCGGGCGCGGCGTACACGGCGGCGAAGATGACGAAGGAGGCGGCGAGGAGGGTGGCGAGGACGCCCGCGAGCCGTCTCAGTACGGCCGTCACTGCCCGCGGGACCCTCGATATTGCCCGTGTCACGGTGCTCACCCGGCCTTTCGCGGGCCGAGCTGGGCCGCCCACGGGTAGTAGAGGTACGCCTGCGAGGCGGGCGGTCCCGTCAGCTTGTCGCTGAGGACGAGGGCCGTCGGGACCTGCGCCACCGGGATCCAGACGGCGGCGGCCACGAAGCGCCGCTGGATGTCGGTCGCGAGCCGGGCCCGGCGCTTGTCTTCGAGCGTGCCGAGGGCGCGGCCCACCAGGCGGTCGTACGTCGCGTCCTTGAAGCCGACCCAGTTGTTGGGGGAGTCGGAGAGGCCGTTGTCGTAGAAGCCCATGGGGTCGGACTTGGAGATGTACCAGTCGCCGACGAGGGCGTCGATGTCGGCGCGGGCGCCGGGGTCGCTGTAGAACTCCTCGAACTGGGCGGGCGGGACCGTCTTGATCTGCGCCTTCAGGCCGATGCGCTGGAGCGCGGCGCGAGTGGCGTTGGCGACGACCGTGCGGCCCTGGCTGCTGTCGGTGCCGATGACGATCGGGTCGCCCGGGGCGCCCGCCTCCTTGACCAGCTTCCTGGCCTCGGCGATGTCGTCGGCGGTGGGCGAGGCGGGCGCCACCGACGCCAACTTCCGCTGGGCGGCGGCGAAGTGCTGCTTCTCGTACCCCCAGGCGCCCGCGCCGACCGGCGCGGCCCACGGCTGCACGAGCCCGCCGTAACCGGAGTTGGCGATGCCCTTGCGGTCCAGGGCGAGGGACAGCGCGCGCCGGATCGCCGGGTCCTTGAGGCCGCCGCGGGCGGTCGGGATGAGGACGAGGGAGGCGGTGGAGGGGCCGTAGTACTGCTTGAGGCCCTTGGTGGTGCGCAGGGCGGCGGCGGTGTTGGGCGATTCGGCGTACGCGCCGTCGGCGGCGCCCGTCTTCAGGGCGTTGACGAGCGCGCTGTCGGAGGCCCAGCGGAAGTCGACGCGACGGGTCAGCGGCTGCTTGCCCCAATACCCTTCGTACGCCTCGATGCCGATCGAATCACCGGACTTCCAGCTCTTCAGGCGGTACGGACCCGAGCAGGCGTCGCCCTGGCCCGGCGTGCCGAACTCCTTGCCCGCCGCCTTGACTTGGCGCGGGTTCCAGACGATGCCCGCGTCACCGGCGAGCGCCTTGGTGAACAGGGCGTCGGGCCGCTTGAAGCGGACGGTGATGTCGCGCGGCCCGGTCCTCTCCATCTTCATGACGTTGCCGAACTCGTCGGCCTGTTCCATGTCCGGGTCGGCGTGCCGCTTCAGGCTCCACAGGACGTCGGCCGCGGTGAGCTTGGAGCCGTCGTGGAAGGTGACGCCGTCGCGGACGGTCAGGACGAGGGTGCGGCTGTCGGGCGTGCGGGCCTTCTCGGCGAGGAAGGGCTTGACGCTCATGTCGGGCTGCAGCTGGTAGAGCCGCTCGCAGACGTTGGTGAGGACGACGCGGCCCGCGCTGGTGCCCTGGGTGTCGAGGTCGAGGGAGTCGGGCTCGTCCTCCAGGAGCCAGTCGGCGCGGTCGAGTTGGCCGCGGGCGGGTGCCGTGGTCGGGGACAGCTTGAGTTTGGCGGCGTCGGCGGGCTTGCCGCCGAGGGCGGAGGTGTCGGCTCCGGCGCAGCCGGCGGCGGCGAGGAGGGCGGTGGCGGTGAGGGCGGCTCCGGCGGCGCGGCGGCGCCGGTGTTCCGTGCCGGTCGTCCGGTGCGTCCGTGTCATCTGGCGTCTCCGTACGGGCCGTCGTAGAGGTTCCACGGAAGGTGCTGGTAGTCGCGGTCGCAGGGGGTGCCCGCGGTGACGCGGTAGTCGCCGGTCGTCAGGTCCACGCAGGAGGAGACGAGGGTGGCCCAGTGCTCGATGTCGGGGCGGCGCGGGTCGGGGTGCGTGCACAGCGACTCGGGGTGGCCCAGGTGGTCGGACATGGCCTGCTTGATGATCTTCAGGGACTCGTCGGGGCCGGTGGCGGCGCGCAGGGCGCGCAGGCCCTGTTCGGCGCGGGGGACGCGGACGAGGGAGTCCGGGGACAGCGGGCGGTAGCCGTCGGCGAGGGCGGCGGGGATGCCCGCCTGGTAGTGGTTTCCGTGCACGAGGAGGCCGTCGGTCGGATACATCCAGCCGTGCCCGGCGGGCGTCGTCTCCAGGTCGAGCGCGAAGCCTTCGCGGCAGGTCAGCAGGGCGTTGGAGGCGATGTGGGCGCGGGTGCGGCAGAGCACGTCCACGGCGTCGGTGATCGCGTGCTGGTCCAGGACGCTGCGGCGTACGACGGTCTGCGGCAGGCCGACCGCGTCGCTGAAGCGGCCGCCGAGACCGTTCGCGTTGAGCGCGATCCCGGCGGAGTTGGCGCCCTGGCGGCCGACCTGGCCCGCTTCGACCTGCATGATCAGGGTGGGCTTCGGGGGCTGGACGATGCGCAGCATGACGACGGTGTCGGCGACGCCCGCGCGCCAGTCCCAGTTCTGTCCCGCGTAGACGTGGCCGTCGCCGGTGGCTTCGCCGTAGGCGGCGAAGGAGGTACAGCCGTCGGGGGCTTCGGCGGTGGCTTGTGCGGTGACTTGTGGGGCGGCTTCCGGGGTGGCTCGCGGCGTGGCGCTGGTGACCATGTCCTTGAACGACCGGTCGTAGATGACCTCGCCGCGGGCGTTCAGGGCGAGGACGTCCATCAGGCCCACGCCCGCCCCCTCGGCGATGCCGGTCATCTCCTCGACGAGGTGCGGCGCGTAGTCCTCGACCGGCTTGAGCCAGCGGGCGGCGCGGTCGGTCACCTGGTCCCAGGTCAGCCCGGCCGACCGGCCGAACGCGGCCTCGTAGTAGCCGAGGGCGGCGTGCAGTTGGGGGCGGACGGCTTCGCCGTACTGGCGTCCACGGGCGGTGGGGGTGCCGGATATCTCGACTACCGGGAGGGTTCTGGTGCGCGGTGCCATGCTTCTCCTCGCGATGGAGAGGTCCCCGCGACCGGCTTCCTGTAACGTCGGTTACGGAACTCTCTCCTCTTGGAATGCGTTGTCCAGGAGAGTAACGGGCACCACACGGGAGTCAATAGCTGTAATGCAGATTTCAGAGCCGCCGGAGGGCGGGGACGGTGCGCCAGGGGGCGGCCTGGCGCGGCTGCGGGCCGCTGTGCGGGACCAGTGGGAGACGTTGTCAGCGTCCGAGCGGGCGGTGGCGCAGTATCTGGCGGGGGCGCCCGCCGAGTCCCTCCTTTTCGCGTCCGCACAGGAGCTGGGGTCGGCGAGCGGGACCAGTAACGCAACGGTCGTCCGGGCCCTGCAGCGGCTGGGGTACGCGGGCCTGCCCGCGCTCAAGCGCGACCTGACGGCGGACTTCACCTCCAGCGTCGCCCCGGAGGTGCGGCTCGCCCAGCGCATCGCGCATGTGGGGCGGGACCTCGGCGGCATCTGGGACGAGGTCTTCGACGAGGCGCAGGAGCGCATCGAGCACGCCCGCCGCCTCACCTCGGACGAGGCGTTGCGCACGGCGGTCGGCGTGCTCGCCGGGGCCGACGGGATCCACTGCTTCGGGGTGGCCGCGTCCGAGCTGGCCGCACGGCACTTGACGCTGGCGCTCGGCCGGATCGGGCGGCGGGCCCGGCATGTGGGGGCGACGGGCTTCGCCCTCGCCGACGATCTGCTCGCCCTGCGGCGGGGGGACGCGGTGGTCATCTTCCAGCCCGGGCGGGCCCTGCCGGAGCTGGCCGTACTCATCGACCGGGCGCGGGCCGTGGGGGCGCGGGTCGTGCTGGTGACGGACGAGTTGGCGGAGGTTTACGGGGGGCGGGTGGACGCGGTGCTGACTGCTCCGCATACGCCCACGGGGATAACTACCGAGGCGCTCACGGCTCTTGTGGTCGCGGATGTGCTGTTGCTGGCACTGACTGCGCTGGACGAGGCTCGGGCCGTGGATACGTCGCATCAACTCACCGCTCTGCGGGAGCAGTTGCTGGGGCCCAAGGGTGGGGCTCGGCCGCGGAAGGGGTGAGGGTTCAATCGCCGGACGCACTGGAAGGGCGGGCCGCCTCGACAAGGTGCCGGGCCGCCTGGCGCACCGCGGGCAGCACGTCGTCGGTGGGCTCCAGGGCGGCAGCGGCCATCGCGCCGTCGAGCAGGACGGTCAACTGCCGTGCGAGGAGCGCCGGTTCGCGCACGCCCGCGGCCTCGGCGAGTCCGCCCGTCCAGGCGCGCACCGCCCGCTTGTGCTCCACGGTGGCCCGGTGGGCCGGGCTGCCCGGCGCCGACTCGCTCGCGGTGTTGAGGAAAGGGCAGCCGCGGAAGCGGCCGTTCTCCGACGCGGCGTCGATCGCGTCGAACAGGCCGACCAGTTGGTCCGCGGGGTCGTCCCCCGCGGCGGCCGCGGCGTCGGTGAGCATCTCGCGCCAGGCCACGTCCACCCCCGCGAGGAAGGCGAGCGCCAGGGCGTCCTTCGACTTGAAGTGGGTGTACAGGGTGGCCTTGGCCACGCCCGACTCGGCGATGATCCGGTCGATGCCGACGCCCCTGATCCCGTACTCGGAGAAGAGCGTGGTCGCGGTGGACAGGATCCGCTCGCGGGCGGGCGGGCGCGGAGCCTTGGCGGCGCCCTGTGCGGTACGGGTCATGAGACCGATCCTCCCACCGGAACGCCCGGACGCCGCCGCCGCGCCGGGCGCAGGGTGCGGCCCTGCGCGTCGCCCTCGACGGCTTCCGTGTAGGCGAGTGCCACGTCCGCCGCGGGGGTCCCTTCGGCGCCGTCGAGCCCCATGGCCTCCAGGGTCTCGGCCACCCACCCGGGGCTGACGGTGTTCACCCGCAATCCGCGGGGCATCTCGATCGCGGCGGCACCGACGAAGGCGTCGAGGCCCGCGTTGACGAGGGCGCCGAACGAGCTTCCTGGGGTGGGCCGTTCGAAGACGCCGCTGGTCAGGGTGATCGATCCGCCGTCGCGCAGCCGGCCGATCGCCTGGCGCACCAGGTGCAGCTGGCCGAACAGCTTGCCCTGCAGTCCCTGGGTGTAGTCGTCGTCGGAGTCCAGCGGGGTCAGCTTGCCGCTCGCCGCGCAGCACACGACGGCGTCGATGCCGGACACGGCCGTGAACAGCGCCTCGATGGAGGCCGGGTCGTCCATGTCCACCCGGACGGGGCCGCTTCGCGAGGCACGGACGACTTCGTGGTTCTTCTCCAGCGCGGCGGCGACGGCGGAACCGATGGTGCCGGTCGCGCCTATGACGACGATCTTCATGCGGGACTCCTCGCCGGATGCGGGATGCGGGATGGGGGTGCGGGGTGGTGGGCGGGGTGCGATGGGCGGCGGGCTGAGCCTTCCTCCGGTCAGGCGGCCGCGGCCAGTTGGCCCTCCATGGCGCCGGTGACCAGCGCGCGGTAGCGCCGTACGTGATCGGCGAGGAGTTCGCCGCTCACGGTGCGGGTGCCGTGCACGAGGAACGGCGGCTGATAGCTCATCCCGGTCAGGTGGGCGGTGGCGTCGAAGGGCAGCAGCAGGTCGCGGACGGGGAAGCGGTTGAGGCCGCCGGGCCGGTAGAGCTCCTCCGCGCCGCCGACCGTCGCGGTGACGGTGAGGGTCTTGCCGTGCAGCGCCTTGCCGGTCGAGCCGTACGCGAAGCCGTACTCCAGGACGTCGTCGAGCCACTTCTTGAGCAGCGGCGGCGCGGAGTACCAGTAGAAGGGGAACTGCAGCACCACCCGGTCATGGGTGCGAAGGAGTTCCTGCTCGCGCGCCACGTCGATGCGGAAGTCGGGGTAGGCGGCGTAGAGGTCGTGCACGGTGACGCCGGGCAGGTCGCGGATGCCCTCGACGAGCGCGGAGTTGATGCGGGACTCGGGGAGCGTGGGGTGGGCGAGGAGGACCAGGGTGCGTGTCATCGCGAAGAGCTCCTTCGGCCGGAGTGGCGTACCGACTGGGCGGCGTACCGACGTAATGGCGAACAGACAGGTCTGTCTGCTCATAGGGATGAGACTAGACAGACCTGTCTGTTCGGGTCAAGTGCCCGGCAGGAGAAGGGTGTTGACCAGGGCGGGCGGCGGGCTACACGTGCTGCATCACCAGCACGAACGTCGTGCCCGGTGACAGCGCCTCGTACGAGTGCGGGACATCGCCCCGGTACGACATGTAGTCACCGGGGCCCAACTCCACCGTCCCCCCGGCGGGGCCCGCGATCATGCGGCCCGTGCTGACGACCAGGTGCTCCACCGAGCCGGGAATGTGCGGCTCGGACTCGCGTACAGAGCCCGGCTCCATGGCGCCGTGATAGATGTCGCGCCGCACGCCGGTCGGGCCCGCCGACAGCAGCGTGCCCGCGTACGAAGCCTGCTCGGCGCGCATCGTCGGGCCCTCGCCCGCGCGGATCACCGTCACCCCGGGGTCCGGCGACTCGACGAGCACGCTGAACGGGACGCCGAGCGCCACGGCCAGCGCCCATACCGTCTCGATGCCCGGGTTGCCCGTCGCCGCCTCCAGCTGGGACAGCGTGGACTTGGCGATACCGGCGCGCTTGGCCAGCTCGGAGAGGGAGAGGCCGGCCCGGGTGCGCTCACGGCGCAGCGCGGCGGCGATCCACTCGCGGGGCAACCGTGAGGGGGTGGCCTTGGCGTCGACTTCGGTCATGCCGTCATCTTCGGTCATGCGGTGCGCTCCGGGTTCCCGCGCTCGCGGTCCAGTCGATTCGTTCGGTACAGGATACCAATCGTTCGACTTGACGAACGCGGAACGGTCTGCCCATGCTACGACCATGCGTTCGCCACACCGAACGGATGACCCCGCAGACCGAACGACGGGGTTTGTCCGCCTCTCCGACCTGCCCCCCGGCGTCCTGCGCGACATCGCGCTCGTCTGGGCCGCCGACCTCGTCGTCGGCGTCTCGTTCGGCGCGATCGCCGTCGCGGGCGGGCTGCCGCTCTGGGTGCCGGTCACCATGTCCCTGCTCGTGTACGCGGGCTCCGCCCAGTTCAGCGCGGCCGCCGTACTCACCGGGGGCGGCGGCGCCGTGGCCGCTGCGGCGACCGGGCTGCTGCTCAACTCCCGTACGGCGGCGTTCAGTCTGGCCGTCGCCGACAGCCTCGGGCGGTCGTGGGCGGCGCGGCTCATCGGCGCGCACCTGATCACCGACGAGACCGCCGCGTTCGTGCTCGCCCAGCCGGATCGGAGGAGCCGGAAGGCCGCGTTCTGGATATCCGGGATCGGGCTGTTCGCCGTGTGGAACGTGAGTGTGCTGGCGGGGGCGCTTGCGGGGTCGGCGCTCGGGGACACCGGACGCTTCGGGCTCGACGCCGCGTTCCCCGCGGTGCTGCTCGCACTGGTGCTGCCCGCCGTACGGGACGACGGGAACGCCCGTCGCGCCGGGGCCCTCGGCGCGGTGGTCGCGGTGGCGGCCACGCCGGTCCTTCCGGCGGGGGCGCCGGTGCTGCTCGCGCTGGTCGGTCTGGTGGCGATGCGGCGTCGGCCGGTGCGGGGCCGGGGCGCCGAAGGCGCGGCGGCGGCCGCCACGACCGCCGAAGGCCCCGAGCCCGCCGAAGCCCCTGCCCCCGCCAACACCCCCGCCTCCCCCGGGACCCCCTCATGAACGCCTACCTCGCCTGTGTCCTCGCCCTCGCCGCCGGCACCTACGTCTTCCGCCTGGCCGGACCCCTCCTGCACGGGCGCGTCGAACTCACCGTCCGCGTACAGGAGTTGCTGACCGTCGGCGCGACCGTCCTGCTCGTCGCGCTGCTCGCCACCGGCGCGCTCATGGAGGGGCAGGACTTCGCGGGCTGGTCCCGTCCGGCGGGTGTGCTGGTGGGTGGGGTGCTCGCGTGGCGGCGGGCGCCGTTCGCGGTGGTCGTGGTGGGGGCGGCGGGGGCGACGGCATTGCTGCGGCTCGCGGGGCTTTCGTAGGTGAGAGGGGCTTACTTTCGCGGGTCGGAGGGTGCGGCTTTCGTGGGTGAGAGGGTCTAACTCCCAGACCATTTCGCCGAGTTAACCCCTCTCACTCCGGTGAGCCCTCCTCGTACAACGCCTCCACCACCCCCGCATACCGCTCCGTGACCGCCCGCCTCCGCACCTTCAGGCTCGGCGTCAGGAGCCCGTCCTCCACCGTGAAGTCCTCGTCGAGGACGGCGAAGGCGCGGATGCGGGCCGGGCGCGAGACCTGCGCGTTCGCCGCGTCGACCGCCTCCTGCACGAGGGCGCGGACGCGCGGGTCCGCCGACACCGGCCCGGTGAGGGCGTGGCCGCCCCGTGCCGCCCACCCCGCGACCTCCTCCGCGTCGAGCGTGATGAGCGCGACGGGGTGCGGCCGCCGGTCGCCCACCATCACCGCGCGGGAGACGAACCGTGAGGCCTGGAGGGCGAGTTCGGAGAGGGACGGGGTCAGGTTCTTGCCGGCCGAGGTGATGATGAGGTCCTTCTTGCGGCCGGTGATGCGCAGGTAGCCGTCCTCGTCGAGGGAGCCCAGGTCGCCGGTGTGCAGCCAGCCGTCGTCGTCGAGGGCGGCGCGGGTCGCGGCGGTGTCGGCGTGGTAGCCGGGGAAGACGTTGGCGCCGCGCGCGAGGACCTCGCCGTCGTCGGCGACGCGCACCTCGCAGCCCGCGATGGGCCGCCCCACGGTCCCGTACCGCACGGCCCCCGGATGGTTGAGGCTGATGACGCCGCCGGACTCGGTCATTCCGTACCCCTCGAAGACCTGGATCCCGCAGGCCCGCAGGAAGTCCAGAACGTGCGGGGCGATCGGCGCGCCACCGGTGAGCGCCCACCGCACGCGCCCGCCGAGCGCCTGCCTGACCGGCCCGTACAGCGTCTTGTCGGCGGCTTCGTACGCGTCCCGCAGCTCGTCCGGCAGCACCCCGTCGGCCGCGAGCACCCCGATCCGTACCGCCTCCTCGAAGCGCTCGCGCCCGCCCTCTTGCGACTCCGCGAGCGAAAGGACCACCGAGTGCACCTTCTCGAACAGGCGCGGCACGGACGGCAGATGGGTGGGGCGCGCCTCGGCCAGCTCGGCGACGACGTTCTCGATCCGGCCGCCGAAGTACACGAGCGTGCCGCCCTCGATGAGGGTGGTGAACTCGATGAGCTGCGCGAGGAGATGGGCGAGCGGCAGATACAGGTACGTGGCGTCGCCCGGACCGCCCTCGATCAGCGGCAGCGAGGCGTCCTGTACGGCGCCGATGTTGCCGTGGGTGAGGACGCAGCCCTTGGGCGGGCCTGTGGTGCCGGAGGTGTAGATGATGGTGGCGGGGTCGTCGGGGGCGCGGGCGGCTGCCCGCGCGAGCAGCGCGTCGACCGCGACGGGCCCGGCCTCGACGTCGACGTACGCCTCCGCCCCCGTCATCACCACCACCCGCCGCACCCCCGGCAACTTCCCCCGCAGCCGCTCCACCTTCCCCGCCTGCGCCGCGTCCTCGCAGACCACGACCGACGCGCCCGAGTCGCCGAGCACCCAGGCCACTTCGTCGTCCCCGGCCGTCGGATAGACCGGCACCACCACCGCGCCCGCCGCGAAGGCCCCGAAGTGCGCGTACGTCCACTCCACGCGGGTCTCGCCGAGGATCGCCACCCGGTCGCCCGGCTCGACGCCGAGCCGGACGAGGGCGCACCCCACGTCCCGTACCGCCGCGCGGAGACCGTCGTACGACACCTCCTGCCAGGCTTTGTCCTTCTCGGCACGCTTGAAGCGCAGAGCGGGCAGCTCGCCGTGGCGGTCCGCCGCCCACTCCGCGAGAACGGACAGGGTCCTTGGCCGTTGCGTCATGCGTACGACGCTAGGCAGCGCCCGCGGCCGGGAGGGATGACGCGAAACGTCAGCGCCGCTGGCCGCCGCGCTCAGCGGCTACGCGCCGCCGCCCGCCTTCACGTCACCCTGGTGGACGGCTTTCCAGTACTGGGAGAGGGAGGGCGGCCCGCCCCACATCGACATGGGGACGACGTACGCGTCGTTGCCGACGTAGTTGCTGCGGATGGCGAGGGCGTGGGTGTCGTAGGCCCGGGGGATCAGGGCGTAGCTGTCCGCGTCGTGGGCGACCGTGTCGCTTCCGTGCACCCGCCGGATGATCCACTCCTGGAGGCGGCTGTCGTTCGGCTCCTTCAGGCGCGGGTAGTCCTTGGCGTCCGAACCCGCCGTGAGACAGCGGCCGTTCTCGTAGCTCTTGATGCGGGCGATCCCGGGGGTGGACGTCGACTCGACGTACCAGAGGTGGCCGAGCCAGCCCTTGTCCTTCTGCGTCGGGTCGAGGTTCCAGGTCTGGACGCAGATTTCGACGGCGTCGCCGTAGTTGTCGGTCTCGAGGTAGGTCCCCGTGACCTCGTGCACGAACATGTAGGGACCGCTGACTGCCTTGTCGAGATTGATGTCTGGCATATATCGGCCTTCCATTCGATGGTACGAGAAAGAACCAGATGTGCCGCATTCAACATGTCCGGCCCGAGAAGCCGGAATTACGACCCTAGTGCCTCAAGGCCCCTTGTCACGCGGTGTTTTGGGCCAACTCTGATCAGCTACGGACACACCCTTCAGGTGGCCGCCACGCGCGGCTAACGTCATGGTCATGGCCAGGCGGACGATCACCGTGCAGCATGTGCGGGCGGTGCTGCGCGGGGCGGAGCGCGGGGGTGTCGACACCGTGCCGTTGCTGCAGGCCGCGCAGATCCCGCCGCTGCTGCTCGGGGACGACCGGGCGCGCATCACGGCGGCGCAGTTCGCCCGGCTGTTCAGGGAGTTGTATCGGGCGACTGATGACGAATTCCTCGGGCTCGGGTCGTCACCGAGCAGGCCGGGGACGTTCGCGATGATGTGTTACGCCGTGCTCGGCTGCCGCGATCTGGGGGCGGCGATGGAGCGCGGGGTGACGTTCTACGGGCTCTTCCCCGGCGGCCCTGACCTCGTCCTCAAGCACACGGACGACGGCGTCGTCTTCACCGTACGCAACGACCTCGATCAGGACTTCTTCCTCGCGGAGTGCCTGGTCATCATCTGGCACCGGCTGTGCAGCTGGCTGATCGGCCGCCGCATCACGCTGCGCTGGGCCGACTTCGGCCATCCGCCGCCCCCGCACAAGGACGAGTACGAGCTGCTTTTCGGCTGCCCTGTCCGCTTCGGCGCCGCGCGCACCGGGGCCGGCCTCGACCCGCACTGGCTGCGGGCGCCGCTGGTGCGCGACGAGGACGCGCTGGCGGCGATGCTGCGCCGGGCGCCGTTCGACCTGCTGTCGCGGCGGGAGTACGGGACGACGGTCGCCGAACAGGTGCGGCGGGCGCTTGCCGTGGCGCTGCGGGACTCGCCGCGGCTGCCGTCGCTCGGGGAGATCGCGGCGCGGCTCGCGATGAGCCCGGCGACGTTGCGGCGGCGGCTCGCGCGGGAGTCGACGTCGTACCAGCGGCTGAAGGACGCGGTGCGGCGGGACGCGGCGATCGCGGGGCTCGCGGAGGGGCGCGAGCCGATCGCGCAGCTCGCCGCGCGGCTCGGGTTCTCCGAGGACACGGCGTTCCACCGGGCGTTCCGGAGGTGGACGGGGACCACGCCGGGGGCGTACCGGGCGGAGGTGCCGGACGGGCGGGGCGCCCACTCGTTGGAGGGACGCGGCGCGGGTTCACCGCCCCGCTCGGCGGCGACTGGTACACCAGGTCAACAAAGCTGAGCATCCGCGTCAGCACGGACCTTACTCACGAGTCACTACGGTCGACGCCTGCACGTCATCGCGTACAGACATCACGCCGTACACACATCACCCCGTACATCCGAACGTCCCATCCCCACGCACCAACTTCCCATCCCCCATGAACCGTTGGGAGAGCCGCATGCACGTACGCACCAGCTTCAGAGCACTCGCCCTGGTGGCCGCGGCAGGCCTGTCGGCCGCGACGCTGACGACCGCCGCGCACGCGGAGGACACCGGCGCCGGCAAGGACGCGCGGGCCCGGGTCGCGGCCGCCGCGCCCGGAGACGTCGTCAGCTCCGAGCCGAGCGCCTTCCACCCGCTGCCCGGCCAGCCCACGAACACCAAGGCCTGGAAGATCCACTACCGCTCGACCACGGCGAAGGGCACGCCGAACACGGTCTCCGGCACGGTCATCGTCCCGCAGGACGGCCGCACGGGCCCGCGCCCGCTGGTCACGTACGCCGTCGGGACGGTCGGCGTCGGCGACCACTGCGCGCCGAGCGCGGGCTTCCCCCGGGGCACGACCATGGAGGCGAACCTCATCCAGCAGCTCACGCTGCGCGGCTGGGCGGTCGCCGTCACCGACTACGAGGGCCTCGGCACGCCCGGCGACCACACGTACACGGTGGGCCGGTCGGCGGGCCACGCGGTCCTGGACGCGGCGCGCGCCGCGATCCGGCTGCCCGAGGCGGGCCTGTCGAAGGACTCGCCGGTGGGCATCATGGGCTACTCGCAGGGCGGCCAGGCCACGTCGTGGGCGGCGGAGCTGCACGGTTCGTACGCTCCCGACCTCAAGGTCAAGGGCACGGCGACGGGCGGCGTGCCCGGCGACCTGATGAAGGTGGCGGCCTTCAACGACGGTTCGTACGGCTCGGGCCTGATCTTCATGGCGGCGATCGGCCAGAACGCGGCGTACCCCGAACTGAAGCTGGAGTCCTACCTCAACCCGGCGGGCAAGGCCCTGATCGGCGCGCTGCGCAACAGTTGCGTGGCGGACGGCGCGGTCCTCGGCTCCTTCAAGCGCATCAAGGACATGACGACCAAGAACCCCCTGGACCAGCCGGATTGGCAGCAACGCCTGCGCGACTCCCAGGTGGGCACCCGCGCCCCCGACGCCCCGGTGTACCTCTACCACGCCCTCGCCGACGAACTCATCCCGTACGGAGTCGGCAAGCAGGTCCGCACGGACTGGTGCGCGCGGAACGCGAACGTGGAGTGGCACACGATCCTGCTCGGCGAGCACGTGAGCGGCGTGATCACCCAGTCGCCGCTGGCGGTGCAGTGGCTGGCGGAGAGGTTCGCGGGGAAGGCGGCCAAGGGGAACTGCTGAGGGGCCTCGCTGGGGGTGCCTCACTGAGGGTGCCTCGCTGACGGTACGGCTCGCGCCTGTGCCGGGGGCACCACACACCGGCCGGGCGGGCGCCCGCAACGACGCCCGCCCGGCCGTTCGGCGTCCACCAACCGGACGCGGCGGCACCGGGTCCGGCGCCGACCGGCGCCGTCAGGTGTCTTCCGCGTACGGGAAGCGCAGTACGCGGGCGGGGCGGGCCGGGTCGGCTCCCGGCACGCCCCGGGCCCTCTCGCCGCGGGCTCTCTCGTCCGGGGTCCTCTCACCCGGGGTCCTGGCCGCCCCCGGAACCCCGGGCACGCGGACAGGCGGCCCGGGCAACCCCTCCGTATCGGGGTGTCCCGCACCCCTCGCGGACTCGTGCCCGCCGCCACCGACGGGATCGCCCGCCTCGTGCCGGACGGACCCCGCGGCCCCGGCGTGCTGCCGCCAGCCCTCGCGGAACCAGCGTGCGCGCTCGCGCTCGATCTCCTCGTCGGTGACGACGCGCACGTGCTCCGCACCCGCCTCGGCCACCTTGCGGTTCAGCTCGGCCAGCAGTTCGGCCACGAGCCGCCGACCGGGCTCCGCCGCGCCGACCGGCCCGGCCGGGCCGTCCCCCGCCTTGTCCATCGCCCCCTCCTCAGCGCCCCCGCGGACCGTCCGGTCCTACGTACTGCCGCCCTCCGGCAGGAACTGCCGTACCACTCTCACGAACAACTCCCGTTGCTCCACGGGCACTTCCATTCTCCAGGCGGCCTCCTCGGGACTCATCCGGGATTCCGCCGCCGTGTCCTCGTACCGCCGGTTTCCGGACAGCGGAAGGTCGTCCTCCGTGAGCCGCCCCGACCGGATCAGCATGTCGCGCAGCGACACGTCCAGGACGACGGCCAGGCGGCGCATCGTCTCCAGGTCCGGCATGCTCTGCCGCTGCAACAGGCGGCTGACGCCCGCGCGGTGCACGCCCGCGTCGTCGGCCAGTTTGGACTTGCCGCCGCCCCGCGGACTGTCGATGTCGTAGCCGCGGCGGCGCATCAGCTCCTCGACCCACGCGGCGAACTCGTCAAGTCCGTCGCCGCGGCCGCGGCCCGCGCCCTCCCCCACGCTCGCACGCATGTGATCGCTCTCCCCTCGTAGCGAGGGCAGCGTACCGAGCGCGCACGCACCCTCGTGTGTGCGTGCTCGCACGCATTCGTGGAGATTCTGTCAACAGTCCTACTGAGCAGGGCAGTTGGTACAGCACCGCACCCCTCCACTCCGACCGGCAGCCGCTTGCGTGCGCACACGCACCATGCAACGCTGAGAGCTCGTTCGCCACACTCGAACGATTGTTCCCACCTCTTGGGAGGGCTTACACATGCCTGCTCGGACTACGTCGCAGCCACCCGCCCTGACCTGGAACGACTCCCCCAACTCCGCCCCGACCGGCGAGCGGCTCGACTGGCGCAGGTCCGCCGCCTGCGCCCAACTTCCGCAACGTTCGGTCTTCGCGCGCGTCCCTTCCGAAGCGGCCGAGGTGTTGCGCGCCTGCAATCAGTGCCCCATCCGTAAGGAGTGCGAAGCCGTGGTGAACCCCGCGCGCACGTGGTTCGACGGGGTCAGCGGCGGCCGGTTATGGCGCAACGGGCGCGAGGTGGCTGCCGCGTGAGCCGCCGTACGTCTCCGTCCGGGGCGGCCGCGGAGTCGGCGCCGTCCACAGCGCCGGTGCCGTCGAAGCCGTACGCGCCGGCCAGTGACGGCCCCGCGGTGTGGCTCGGCGCGCTGGCCCGCCGCTTCCCCGACCTCCTCGGCGAACTCGCGCCGAGCCCCGGCAGCGCCCTGCGCGAACGCCCCGGCGCCGCCCGCGTCGGCGGAACCTCCGCCCCCGTACGGCTCTGCGTCTCGGACGCGATCCGCGATGTCACCGACGGGGTCGTGGAGTTGGAGGAGGCGGTACGGGACCGGCTCGGTCTGCGCCCGGTGGCGCCCGCGCCCGTACCCGTACGCCTGCGTCGCATCGCGGGGCTCCTCGACCGCGTCACCGAACACGCGGACCTCACCGCGCACGTCACCGACGAGGCCCGCCGCATGGTCCACCGCTGCTCCCGCGTCCTCGGCGCCCCCGAGCAACTGGTCCGCGTCGCGGGCCGCTGCCCCGCCTGCGACTCGGTGTCCCTGCGGGCGTTCCCGGAGCGGGCGGTGGTGATGTGCGTGAACCCCGTGTGCCGGCACGTGCTTGAGGGCGCGTGCGAGGAAGAGGGGGCCGAGCGGGACGAGCGGGACGGTCGGGACGAGCAGGAGGTCGCCGGATGACCGGATACGGAGGCGCCCTGGTCACGGGCGAGCTGGCGGCGGCCGAGGTGCAGGTGGCGCCCGCGACTGTCCGGAAATGGGTGCAGCTCGGGCATCTGGTGGCGGCGGGGCGGCAGGGTCGGCGGCATCTGTACCGCCTGGAGGACGTGTTCGCGGCGGAGCGGGTGGTTCGGGGGCGGGGGGTGTAGCCCGTCGCTCTTCGGCTGGAGGCGGGGTCACCGGTGCCGACCGGTGACCCCGCCTTCGCGTGCGTACGCCAACTCGCCTTCCCCGTACGTCAGTTGCGGTCGCGACCTCCTCCCCTCACACTTGAAGCAGCGGCAGAGCTGCGCCCCGACCCGGGGCGGCGGACCTGCCGCTTTCTGCTGCCCCCGCACCAGAGCCCCTTGAGCCCCTTGAGAAGGGAGCATCCATGTGAGCGTCTTGACCTTTCCCGACGCGGAACGACTGGTCGTCGACTTCCTGAAGAACCGCCCCGAGCTGGCCGGTACGACGGTCGACAACCGTCCGCCCGCCGGTTTCGACGGCACCGAGAAGGCCGTCCTCGTCTCCCGCGTCGGCGGCGCCTGGCTAGACGACCAGCACCTGGACCAGCCGCTGCTCGACCTGGAGACGTACGGCCCGGACAAGACGACGGCGCACGCGGTGGCCCTCGCGGCCCGCGCCTGCGTCCTCGAACTGTCCGGCACGACGTACGGCACCGCGGTCGTCACCGACGTCGCCGAGTCCGACGGGCCGCGCTGGCTGCCGGACTTCAACCGCCCCAAGGGCAACCGCTACCTGGCCACCGTCCAGCTCCGGCTGCGCCTGGCCTGACCCCTGCTCCTTCCCTCACCCACGGGCCCCGTCGATGCCCGGCGGGGCCTTCGTCATGCCCGAAACCCACTGAAATCCTGAGGAGTTCACATGCCCAGCACTTCCGGAAACGGCGGTCAGATCCGCGTCGCGGGCACCGGCCGCATCCTGGTCGCCCCGGTCACCCTCCCGCCCGTCGGCGCCGGTGAGCCCGCCCCGGTCCCCGTCCCCCGTACGACCACCGACGACTGGCCGGCGGCGCACTGGCAGGACCTGGGGTTCACCACGACCGACGGCATCAAGTTCAACAAGAAGGAGAAGATCGACCCCGTCGACACCTGGCAGTCGGCGTCGCCGGCCCGGTTCATCTACTCCGACCGCGACCTCACCGTGAAGTTCCAGCTGCTGCAGATGAACAAGCAGACGCTCGCGTTCTTCATGGGCATCCCTGCGTCGGAGATCAAGCAGACCACGACCGCCGACTCCCCGCCGAAGCCGGTCGACGGCACCTACGAGTTCCAGCTGCCCAGCAACCCGCAGAAGGACGAGCGGGCCCTCGGCATCGAGTTCAAGGACGGCGCGGACATCACGTACCGCTTCATCGTCCCGCGCGGCCAGGTCACCGAGACCGAGGAGCTGGGGCTCACCCGGACCGGCGCGCTGAAGCTCGGCGTGACGTTCACGGCCCTGGAGGGGCCGAACGGCGAGCTGGCCAAGTGGATCATGAAGGACAAGGCGTACGCGTAAGTCCTCAGGCCAGTGGGGCGGCCACCCGGCCGCCCCACTCCCCCTTCCCCTCTCCCACCCCTTGGAGCCCCCATGGCCCCCTTCAACGTCAACGCCGCCCGCGCCCAGCGCCTCGAAGCCGTCGGCCGCGCCTGGTCCTTCGAGCTCGACGGCGACGCCTTCGAACTCCCCACGGAGCTGACCCGCGCGGTGGCGCACCGGCTCCGCGCCCTCGACGACAACGACGTCGACGGCCTGCTCGAACTCCTCCTCGGCGAGGCCCAGTTCGCCCGCTTCGCGCGGCACGAGACGACGATGCAGGACATCGCCGCGATCCTCGACGCCTACGGCAAGGAGACGGGACTCGGCCTGGGGGAAGACTGAGCCTCGGCGAGCTCGTGGACGAACACGCCGAGGCCCTCGAGGCAGACCTGCTCCGCCACTACGGCATCGACCTCCTGGACTGGCACCGCGGCCGCCTTTCTTCGCGGCGGCTCGCGACCCTCGTCCGGTACCTGCCGCGGGACAGCGCGCTGCACCGGGAGGTGCAGGGGGAGGCGGCGGAGTGGTCGGTGACGGACTACTTGCTGGCGCACGTGGTGGATCAACTGGCTGAGGCGAACTGGATGTTCGCGATGGTCAATCGGGACGAGGACGCCGAGCCGCTGGAGTACCCGACACCCGTGCGGCGACCCGGCGACGAGCACCGGGAGGAAGCCGGGACCCCGCGCGTCACCACGGAGCGCGATGTTGCAGCGTTCTTCGCCCTGTGACAGCGCGCAGGAGACCACGGCAGCGCTCTGGGCAGTTCTAGCGCGGGCGGAGCTTGATGCGCCAGCGGCACATGCTGCCCCAGCCCAGGTACTCGCTCGTCGCACTGACGACGAGGAGCCCCGGCTTCTTCGGCAGATCGATCGTCCCGCTGAATTTATCTCCGTGGGAAATTAAATTCTGTCCACCACTGCCGTCAACGGAATGCATGGCGATACACCCTCTGCAGCCGAACTCAACGTCGGCCTGCCACTTCCCTCCCGGGTACGAGAAGATGCGCGATGCCGTCGCCGACCGGGCGTCACCCAACTCGTCGGCTTCGGACACGTCCCGCAACACGACATTCCACGCTCCGACGCTGTGCACGCCACCACTGATGGTGAGGCGTGAGTACTTCGCCGGGATGAACATGTTGGTTCTTTCCCTACCCCACGCGGAATTCCCTATCTTCTCCCTCTTCCTCGAGTTACGGGAAACCCCTTCACCGTTGACGAAGAACCCCTTGCCGAGTAACCCTCCCCACGTCTCGGCAAGGAGTGTCCTGCCGACCAAATGATCAGGAATCTCAAATTCGGACTCGCCGCGTCCAGAAAACTCGACCGCAGACTTCTCGGGCATTCCACTGCCTCACAATCCGGAAAGGGAGCATGAATGGGCGACGAATTGGCATCACTCAAGAAGAGGATCGCAGATCTTGAGAATGAATTCCAGCCCTTCAAGAAGAAGCTGGAGGCCGGCTACTTCAAAGGGGACGCCGCAGCGGCCACAGGCACAGCCACCGGAGTCTCCGGCGAGGCCTCCCTCGTCACCAGCAGCGTGAAGCTGGCCACTTTCGACTTCGATCTGCGTCAGCACCTCAAGGACAAGAAGCTTCAACGCGATGGAAAGGACCCCGATTCTCTTCACGACCACATCGTCGAAGTGGACCGCAGAGCCGACCGGCGGCTCCGGGACATGAACCGTGACCTCAACCAGAAGATCCGCCGCAAGGCCGACCGGTCCGCCGTCGGTGGTGTCAACACCCGGCAGAACAACGAGATCCGGGATCTCCAGCGGAGCGCGAGCCGGGCGCACGACGAGTTGCAGCGGCTCTACGGCGCGGTGGCCCACCTGAACAGCCAGTTCTGACGCCGGATCCGTGTCCCGAGAGGAGCACTCATGGCACTCAACACATCCCTCAGAACGACCGTCACCCAACTCAACCGCATGCGGACGTCCGTGGGGCAGACGGCGACGGGCCTCACCCGTCTCCGAACGTCGACGGGCAACGCCGCCAAGGCAGTCGACGGGATCAAGAAGTCGGCCGAGCCGGCCGGCACCTCCGTCGGCAAGCTCCGTACCGCCGCGAGAAACGGGAGCGAGGCCCTCAACAAGCTCCGCACCAGCGCCCGGAACGGAAACGAGTCCCTCGGCAGGCTCCGCACCACGGCGGGCCGCGGCGACGACGCCGTCCGCAAGCTCCGTTCCGGCGTGCGCAGCGCCGACGGCGCGTTCGACAAGGCCAAGGGCGGGTCCGACAAGCTCAAGTCGTCGCTCGACCGGATGCGTCGGTCCGCCGACCGGGCCAAGAGCGCGTTGCAGGGGGTGAAGCGGCAGGCCGACGCCGTCGAGCGGTCCGTCGGCAAGGCCGGGCGGAACGCCGACCGGGGCGGGAAGTCCATGGGGCAGCTCGGGAAGGGGGCCAGAGGAGCCTCCGCCGCGCAGCGCGGCCTCAACCTCGCGATGGCGGCGAACCCGTTCGGCCTCGTGATGGCGCTGCTCGCCCCGCTCATCACGAAGTTCGTCGACATGGACAAGGTCGCGAGGCTCGTCCGCCGGGGCGTCTCCGCCGCGTGGGACGGGATCCGAGGCGCGTCCTCGTCGGCCTCGCGGTTCCTGAAGCCGCTGTTCGCGGGGGTCGTGAACGCCTTCCGCTCACCCGTCGTACAGCTCGTGCGCGGGCTCAACGTCCTCATCGGCGCCATGAACCGGATCAAGTTCAAGGTGCCGGGGTGGGTGCCGGGGCTCGGCGGGAAGGGGTTCGGGTTCGATCTGCCGCGGATTCCGGTGCCGCATCTCGCCGAGGGCGGGGTCGTGCGGGCCCGGCCGGGCGGCACGCTCGCTCTCGTCGCGGAGCGCGGCGAGAGCGAGGCGGTGATCCCGCTCGGCAGGCTGGAACGGATGCTCGGCAACCAGAACAGCGGCGCAGCGCTGCGCAGGCTCGCGGAGGCCGTGGAGCGGCTCGCCGAGCGCCCCGTGCACGTGGAAGTCGACGCCCAGACCATCGCCCGCGCCGTCTTCAGCGGGCAGCGCAAGCTCGCACGGAGGTGAGCCGCATGGCCAGGAATCTGTGGATCGGCACCCCGGGTCTGCTCCGGGAGATCCCCCAGGCCGCCAAGAGCTGGGACCGCAGCGCCGAGCTGAACGTCAGCGAGTTCAGGGCACTCGAGGGCCAGGTCACGACCTTCGCGCCGTTTCACACCACGCGCAGGCTGAAGTTCTCCTTCGAGGGCCTGGAGCCCGCCGACGCACAGCACTTGGCGCGGCTCGCGCGCCGCGCCCCCGACGGCAGGACCGGCCGGGCGGCGGGCCCCGTGGCCGTGCTCGACCCGGTCGCCGTCAACCTGCTCGGCCCCGCACAGGCCGCCGGGCAGAGCGGCCGCGAGGACGGCCTGGACCACTGGTTCGCGGTGAGCGGCAAGCCGACCTTCAAGCGGTTCGTCCGCGAGGGCTGGGCGGTGGGCGGAACGGTGCCCTCGGTCGTCGGCTGGGTGCACGGCACCTGGCCCGGCTGGCCGGTGGCCCCCGGCATGCACGTGTCCTGGCTGCTGCCGCCGGGCTGGGGCACGGACGCCGTCGCGCGCCTGGCCTGGAAGGACGCCGACGGGAAGGCCTTGCAGGAGACGAGCGGCACCAACGTCTCGGTCACCGGCACCGCTCCCGCGGACGCGGCCTTCGTCACCCCGCAGGGCTCCCTGAACAGCGCAGGCATCATCCCGCTGGGCGGCGCCTGCCTGTCCGTCGGCGAGGCCGCCCAGGCCTTCGCCGTCGGCGACGGCTGCCCGGCGATGTCCGTCACCGGCTACTCCGACGTGCCGGCCGCCCGCCTTCCGTACCGCAACATCGGCATCGACCTCGTGGAGGTGACCCGTGCAACCCTCTGACCCGGCCCTCGACGCGGCGCTCGCGGCCCCCGAGCGCCAACCGGCCCACTCCACCCGCCTCGGCGGGCGCGAGGTGGGGCCGGACGTGCAGGCCTGGACGGTCGAGCGGGCGTACGCCACCGACCTGCCGGAGGCCGTGCGGGCGTTCTCCGGGAGCGCGTCCGCGCAGCTGGAGCTCCAGCTCGGCGGGCACGACGGGGTGCCCGCGCCGCAGCTGTACTCGGCCTGGGCGGGCCGTGCCACCGGTGACATCGCCCGGCCCGGCCAGTCCGTCGTCCACGCCGTGGGAGCGGCGGGCCACACCCTGCCCGCCTTCCGCGGCACCGTCCGCTCCCGCTCGGCCGCGTCCGGCGGCGACACCGTCACCGTGCAGGCGCTGGACGGCGCGGAGCGGCTGCGCGGTCCCGCCGCGCTGCCCCGCCCGTACCACGGCTATCTCTGGGGCAAGCCCGTCGCCACCGCCACCTGGTGCGTCGACGAACTCCTGCGCCAGGGCGGCATTCACAGCTGCCCGCCGCCGCGCGCCCCCGTCGCGGATGACGACGACAAGGCCCCCTTGTCGATCATCTATGCCTCGTTGCACGGCGGCTTCAACTCCACGTACGGCCAGCCCGAGGCCCTGCCCGAGCCCACCACGTACACCTGGGAGCGCGAGGGCGCGCCGTTCGAGATGGCGCTGATGCCGAACGGGCCGGGGCTCAGGACATCGTGGATGCCGCGCTCGCGGATGGTCATGCCGGGCAGCGTGTTCCTGATGGAGTGCTGGGTCAACACGGCCCTGGCCCGGGGAGACAAGATCACCCTGTCGGCGCTGTTCGACCGCAGCGCGGGGAAGTTCGGGGTGATCTCCGTCGTGTTCGACGCCAAGACGTCGTACGTGACCATGCGGTCGGAAACGCTGGGCGGCACGCCGGAGAGCCAGTCCTTCAACCCGACGAAGTTCGGGGCGCTGAAGGGCCGTTGGCATCTGGGACTCCTTGTCCAGACGAAGCCCACCAGTCCGCGCCCCACGATGCAGATACGTATGACCGCGCCGGACGGTGAGTACATCGAGAGCCGCGAGTTCGAGTTCACGGAGGCGGCCGGGGCTCAGCAGCTGTCCGAGTTGCGGCAGATCGACGTGACGACCGACATGGCTGTCGAGTGCGTCCAGGTCACCGACCGCGTGGCGGCGAAGGCGAGCGCCTTCACCCAGGCGGCGTGGGAGCAGCGCGGCGAGTGGGTCAAGGGCGCGGAGCTGGACACGCCCGAACTGGCGCTGTTCGACGTGCCGAAGGTCTCGGGGTCGCAGTGGGACGTCATCTCGGAGATCGCCCGCGTGAGCATGTCGACGGCGGAGTTCGACGAACGCGGGATCTTCCGGTGGCGCGGCCCCGGCCGGTTCACGAAGGCGCCGACGAAGCCCCATCTGACGGTGACCACCCGCAGGGACATCGCCGCGCTCACGGTCACCGAGGAGATCGACGCCTGCCGCAACTACTGCGTGCAGCCCTACGAGGACTGGAAGCAGTTCGAGTACAAGAACGGCGATCCCGTCCTTGACACCTCCGTGCGCAAGCTGATGCCCGGGGTCCCCGTCGAGGTCAGCTACGCGATGCTCGAGGAGGAGAACGACATCGGCCCGCTGGTGGTCGTGGACGACGCCGACCCGAAGGCGGGGCACGTGGTCCGGATCGGCGACGCCGAGGACGGCGGGCGCTCGGTCAAGGGCAAGGTCACGGTCAGCAGTTGGCGTGAGGGTCCGTCGTACGTCGTCCGGTTCACCAACCGCGGTACGACACCGCTGTGGACCGTCACCAAGGACGGCAAGCCTTCCGTGTCCATCGTTCCGATCCAGCGGGCGGTCGACCCCAAGAAGCGCAAGTGGGCCCGCTGGAGCACACCGAGCCACGGTCACTACGGCAAACAGCAGTACCTCGCCCCGGAGTCCTCGTGGGTGCAGAGCGCCGTCATCGCGCGGGCTCTCGCCTCGACCGTGCTGGACGCCGGGCGCTATCCGGTGCCCGTGCTCGACGCGGTGGAGGTCCTGCACGATCCGCGGATCCAGCTCGGTGACGTCGTCCGCGTCGTCGACAGGGCGGGCGCCGAACTGAACACGCTGGCCTGGGTCGTGGGACTGCGCACCACGTGCGCGGCCGGGGGCGTCCCGCAGCAGACCCTCACCCTGCGCGGCACGTCCTACAACGGCGTCCCCGTCGACGCCGGTCTCACCCCGGACGGGCCGGTCGACACCGGCGCGCCCCCGGGCTCGGCCGCCCCGCGCGCCGTCCGGGCGCTCACGTCCGCCGCGACCGAGCCTCGCCCCGTCACCCCCGTACCGATCGACGACCCGGACGCGCGCGCCGGGGACGACGGCATGGACCTGGATCACCTGCTGCCGCCGCCCTGGGAGCAGTGATCACGCACCACGCCGCGCGGCCACCCACACCGACGTGAGCCAAGGAGGCACCCCATGGCCACCCCTCTCACCCCCACCACCCTCCTCGCCGCCCTCCACCGGGAAGGCACCACCACTCAGCAGCACCCCAACTGGCGCACCCACAACCGCAACCACAAAGGCCCCTGGGGCCCCGTCCACGGCGTGATGCTGCACCACACCGCCGGGTCCAACAGCCTCTCCGCCTGCCGCCACGGCCTGCCCGACCTGCCGGGGCCGCTCTGCCTCGGCCTGGTCACCAAGGACGGCACCGTCCACCTCCTCGGCCACGGCCGGACGAACCACGCGGGGAACGGCTCGGCCGCAGCGCTCGCCGCCGTGCGGGCCGAGCAGGCACCGCCCGTCCGGCCCGGGCCGGACGCAGTCGACGGCAACGCGCGCTTCTACGGCTTCGAGATCGAGAACCTGGGCAACGGCCGTGATCCGTACCCCGCCGCGCAACTCGACGCCGTGGAGCGGCTCGCGGCGGCGATATGCCGGGCGCACGGGTGGTCCGAGGCCAGTGTGATCGGCCACAAGGAGTGGACCCGGCGCAAGATCGACCCGTCGTTCTCGATGGCGGCGATGCGGGCGCGCGTCGGGCGCCGCCTCGGGACGCGCCCTCCGGGGCGGCCGGACGAGCCGGGTTCCGCCCACGCCCCGTTCCCCGGCGCCGCCTTCTTCGTCCCCGGCCGCCGCAGCGCGCTGTGCACGGCCGTGGGGCGGCGCCTCGTCGCCGAGGGCTGCGGGCGGTACGCCGTGGGGCCGGGGCCCGAGTGGAGCGAGGCCGACGTGCGGTCGTACGCCGCCTGGCAGCGCAAGCTCGGTTACGCGGGCGGCGACGCCGACGGCACACCCGGGCGCGCCAGCTGGGACCGGCTGCGCGTGCCGCGCACGTGAGGGGGGCCGCCATGTCCGACGCCGGCCGTCGCGCCCTTCGCACCCTGGTGCAGACCCTGTTCGCCCTGGCCGCCGCGGTGCCACTGCTCGCGGACGATCCGGCGGTACGCGAACTGCCGGGCGTCGCCCTCGCGGTGGCCGTCGCCGGGGCACTGAGCCGGCTGATGTCCGCCCCCGCCGTCGAACGGCTGCTCCCGGCCTGGCTGCGGGGCGCGGACGGGGGCCGGGGCCGGTCGGGGCCGAGTGCGGAGGTCACGCATGACCAACCCTGACACCGACGGCATCGCCCTGGAGCTGGAGCGGCTGCACCGCTCCGTCGACGTGGGATTCGCCACCACCCGGGGCGACTTGGCGCTCCTGCTCCAGCGCGTCGACCAGACCGACAAGGCCCTGGGCGAGCACGAGGAGCGCCTCGACGCCCTGGAACGCACCCGCTGGCCACTGCCGTCCCTCGCGGCCGTGACGTCGTGCACGGCACTGGCCGTGACGTTGTGGCAGGGGTCGGGGCGGTGAGGGGCAGGCGCCGCCCCACCCCAGGGGCGGCGCCGCCCTCAGCGCCCCGCACCCCCCGCCAACAGCCGCCACGACAGCCCCGCCGTCCCCGCAAGGAGTACGCCCACCACCACGAGCCCCGCCCGCATCCCCGTCACCGCGAACCCCTCGCCGGAGGCGATCAGCGCACCGAACACCGCCACCGACAGCGCCCCGCCCGTCTGGCGGAGGGAGTTGAGGAGGCCGGAGGCCGTGCCCGCGCGGTGGGCGGGGACCGCGTCGATGAGGAGGGCGGTGAGGGCGGGGACGGCGAGGGCGCCGCCGATTCCGGTCGGGACGAGGAGGACGAGGATCAGCCAGACCGGCGTCCCCGCGCCGAGCGGGAGGAGCGCGAACATGGCGCCGGACAGGATCAGTTGACCCGTGACGATGACCGCGCGGCGCCCGACGCGGTCGGCGAGCGGCGCCGAGACCAGGTTCGTGGACGTGATGAGCGCGGCCAGCGGCACGAACATCAGACCCGTCGCGATGCCCGACATGCCGAGGAGTTGCTGGCAGTACAGGCCGAGCAGGAACACCACTCCGTAGAACCCCGCGTTCACCGCGAAGCCGACCGCCAGCGACACCCCGACCTCACGCCGCCGCAGCAACGAGAGCGGCACCATCGGCGCGGGATGCCGGCGTTCGGCGGCACGGAAGCCCACGGCCGCCGCCACCGCCACGCCCGCCGCGGCCAGGACCCCCGGGTCGGTCCAGCCCGCGTGGCCGCCCTCGATGACCGCGTACGCGAGTCCGGCGAGGGCGAGTACGGCGGTGAGCTGGCCGGGTAGGTCGAGCGGGGACGGGCGGCGCGGGGACGGCGCGACCCGGGCGAGGAGCAGCAGGATCAGGGCGCCGACCGGCAGGTTCAGGAGGAACACCGCGCGCCAGCCCACCGTCTCCGACAGCACCCCGCCGAGCACCGGGCCCGCGGCCATCGCGACCGAGCCGCCCACCGTCCACAGCGCGATGGCGCGGGCGCGGCGCCGCGCGTCGTCGTACGCCTGGCGGATCAGCGCGAGCGAGGCGGGCATCACGACCGCGGCGGCCGCGCCCTGTGCCACCCGGGCCGCGATCAGCGTCCCGATGTCCGGCGCGAGCGCGCACGCCAGGGAGGCGAGCGCGAAAAGGCCGGTGCCCCAGGCGTACGCGCGCCGCGCGCCCGCCCGGTCCGCAAGGGCACCCGCCGAGATCATCAGCGCGGCGAACATCAGCGTGTACGCGTCCACGACCCACTGCAGGCCCGTCATGCCGCCGTGCAGGTCGGCGCGGATGCCGGGCAGGGCTATGTTCACGGCCGACACGTCGACGGTGATGACGGTGAAGCCGAGGAGGGCGGCGACGAGGGCGACGGAGGCGCGGGCGGGGCGGGTCCGCTCCCCGGCGGGCAGCTCGGTCGCGACGGCCGCGGGCTCCGTCGGCGGGGCGGTCCGCTGTACGCGCGAGACGGTGGACGGCATGCGGAACTCCTGGGTACGAGAGCGGTGCGGGGGTGCGTGGCCGGGTGGGCCGTACCCAGGTTCCGCCGCCCGTGCCCGCCCCGGCAGACCGCAGCGTTCCTGGCCCTGACACGGCCCCCCACTTTTCCGCCGTCTCACGGACACTGGACCCATGACGCACGGCACTCCCCCGGAGAGAAACGGCACCGAGCTGGGCCGCTACCTGCGCGCCCGCCGCGCCCAGGTCAGCCCCGCCGACGCGGGCCTCCCCGCGGGCACGGGCCTGCGCCGCACCCCCGGCCTGCGCCGCGAGGAGCTGGCGACGCTCGCCGGGGTCAGCGTCGACTACTACACGCGCCTGGAGCGCGGCCGCGAGACCAACCCCTCACCGGCCGTCGTCGACGCCCTCGCCAGGGCCCTGCACCTGAGCGGCGACGCCCACGAGCGGCTGCACGACCTCGCCGAGCTGGCGTCGGGCCGGCTCACCGAGCCGCACCCCACCACGGAGTTCGCGGTGCGCGACTCGGTGGTGCGGATGCTGGAGGCGCTGCGCCCGCTGCCCGCGTACGTGGTCAGCCCGCACAGCTACATGCTGGCCGCGAACACCCCGGGCCGGCGCCTCCTTCCCGGCCTGTGGGACTGGCCCGCCGAGCAGCGCAACGTGACCCGCTACCTGTTCCTGCACCCCGTCGGCCGCGAGCTCTACGTGCCGTGGGAGGACACGGTCGCGCAGTCCGTGGCACACCTGCGGGCTGTCGGCGGCCGCGACCCGGACTCGCCCCAACTGGCCTCCCTCGTCGGCGAACTGTGCCTGAAGTCGCCGGAGTTCGTACGCATGTGGAACCAGTACGAGGTGCGCGAGCGCGGCGGCGGCATCAAGCGGTTCGCGCACCCCAAGGCGGGCCCGATGACGCTGACGTACGAGGTGATGAGGCTGGCGCGAACGGGCGGGCAGCGCCTGGTCACGTACCAGGCGGAGCCGGGCAGCGCGGACGAGGCGGCGATGCTGAGCCTGGACACGGCGGCACGGTCGACGCCGTAGCCACCCGGCCGAGCCGTCGTCGTCACTCCGCCGCGCACGAACTCCCGTTCTTCGGCATCTCCTTGTACAGCAGGAACGCGTCCACCTTGTCCTTCACGCACTTCGACCCGAAGTACCCGGTGTGCCCGTCGCCCTTGTTGTCGAGGACGACGGCGGAGGAGCCGAGCCGTTCGGCGGTCTCCACCGTCCAGCGGTACGGCGTGGCGGGGTCGCCGCGCGTGCCGACGAGCAGGAACTTCGGGGTGTCGACGTCACGTACGTCGTCCCGGATGTAGTCCGTGCCCGCGGGCCGCCCGAAGCACAGCAGCACGGGGAACAGCATCGACCTGCCGAAGACGGGCGAGGCCTCCTCGAACTCCGTCTCGAGGCGGCTGATTTCCTTCTCGACGCGCTTCGCGCCCGGCCGGTCCGGGTCGTCGGCGCAGTTCACGGCCATGAGCGCGGCGGAGGAATTGTCCTCGGGAACCTCCGTACGACCGCCTGCGGCCACGCGCGCCCGCCCCGGCGCGTCACCCATCGCGCCGCCCATCCGCAGCAGCGCCCGCGGGTCGCCGTCCGCGAGCAGCGCGCCGAGCGCCTGCGAGAGGGCGGGCCACGCCTGCCTGCTGTAGAGCGCGGTGCCGAGCACGCTCACCACGTCCTGGCCGGTGAACTCCTGCCCGTCCATGGACTTGAGCGGGTACGCGTCCAGGTCGTCGATGAGCTTGACCATGGCGTGCCGGGCGTTCCGTGAGTCCTCGCCGAAGACGCAGCCAGCGTTCTTGGTGCACCACAGCAGGAAGTTGTCGAGGGCGGTCTGCCGTCCCTCCGCGCCGACGAGGCCCTGCTCCTCCACGTTCTCCGTCAGGGTGTCCACGCCGTCGAGCACGACCCGGCCGACCTTCTTCGGGAACTGCGCCGTGTACACCGCGCCGAGCCGCGTCCCGTAAGAGAATCCCAGGTAGTTGAGCTTCTTGTCGCCGAGCGCCTGGCGCATCACGTCCAGGTCCCTGGATACGTTGACGGTGCCTATGTAGGGCAGCACGGGACCGGATTCCTTCTTGCACTTGGCGGCCGTCTCGCGCAGTTGGCGCAGCACGGCCGCGGCGTCGTCCGCGGCGGCCTCCGGGTCCTCCTCCGGCTCCCCGCCGCAGCTCACCGGCTCGCTGAGGCCCACGCCGCGCGGGTCGAAGCCGACGACGTCGTAGCCCTTGCCGACGTATCCGAAGTCCTTCTTGGCGCCCGCGAGCCCGGCGACGCCCGCTCCGCCGGGACCGCCGAAGTTCACCAGGAGCGACCCGCGCTTGTCGCCGCTCGCCTTGATCTTCATCATCGCCAGGCCGAGGGTGCCGCGGCCGGGCTTCGCGTAGTCGAGGGGGACGGTGACCTTGCCGCAGCTCACGTCCTTGTCCTTGGTGATGTTCTCGGGCAGGTTCTGCACGTCGGGCTTGCAGGCGGCCCACTTGATCTTCTGCGTGTAGAAGCGCCTGAGATCCGCCTTCGCGGGCCCCGACGGATCCGCCGGGGCCGCCTGGTCCGCCGCCACGGGCAGGCCCGCGAGGGCCAGGGCCAGGACTGCGGCGGCGGTGAGCGCGGGTGTGCTGCGCACAGCGACCTCCAAGAGGTGCGGTTCCCCTCCGGTCACCCTAGGCGGCCGGAAGCCACCTCGCCCGTTCAGCTCAGTCACTCTCCGTGACGGGCCCGGCCCGGCGCCCGCTCCGTCGAACGCGCCGGTACGAGCGCTCTCACCCCTCGATCCTTCTCCGGCCGCCCCCTCGACCGGCCGACTGACTCCCAAGTAACCTTACTGGGAAGTAAATTCAGGACTCGGGAGCTCAGGCATTCCGGAGCTCAGGCATTCAGGACCGAGCACGACCTAGCCAGGAGCTTCACCCATGGCCGACCGCTACGTCACGTTCACCCGCACCGCCCCCGGCCGGTTCCTCACCCGCAGACTCGGCCTGCCCCAGCCCGTCCCCCTGCACCGCTGGTCACCGCGCCGCCCGCGCCTCGGCGGGCCGCTGCTGCTCCTCACCGCGGGCGACATCCCGCTCGCCGGCCTGCACGAGGCCCTGACCCGTACGGGCCTTCCCCCGCACGCCGGACCGCTGGGCAGCCGCCGTCCCGCCGCTGTCGTCCTGGACGCGACCGGCGTCTCGACGGTTGCCGCGCTCGCCGACGTGCACACCACGCTGCACCCCGTCGTACGTTCCATAGCCCCGAGCGGGCGCGTGGTCGTCCTGGGCGCGCCGCTCTCCCCCGACGACCATCACCAGGCCGCGGCCCAGCAGGCACTGGAGGGCTTCGTCCGCTCGCTCGGCAAGGAGATAGGCCGGGGCAGGACGGTCCAGCTCGTCCGTACGCCGTCCGCGCCCGCCGCCGAGGCGACGCTGCGGTTCCTGCTCTCGCCCAAGTCTGCGTACGTCAGCGGGCAGGTCATCGAGGCCGCGGACGAGGTGGCGGCGGAGGCGGAGGCCTGGGCCGACGCGGACTTCGAGGCAGCCGTGGTGGCCGACGCGGGCGCGGGCCCCGGCTCCGAGCCCGTGATCGAACTGCCGCACCCGGCACGGCTGTTGGCGGGCCGTACCGCTCTCGTCACCGGTGCCGCGCGCGGGATCGGGGCCGCCGTGGCGGAGGTCCTTGCCCGGGACGGGGCGCGGGTCGTGGTGCTCGACGTGCCGTCGGCCGAGGAGGAGCTGGTCCGGGTCGCCGAGCGCGTCGGCGGCACCGCGCTGCCCCTCGACATCACCGCGAACGACGCGGGCGAGCGGATCGCCGCCGCGCTGCCGGGCGACCTCGGCATCCTCGTGCACAACGCGGGCATCACCCGTGACCGCAGGCTCGCCAACATGGCTGCGGACAGGTGGAGTTCGGTCGTCGACGTCAACCTCGCGAGCGTCCTTCGCACCACGGACTTCCTGCTCAAGTCCGGGACGGTGCGCCGGGGCGGGCGGATCGTGGCCACGGCATCCATCTCGGGTCTCGCCGGTAACGCCGGGCAGACCAACTACGCGGCCAGCAAGGCCGGTGTCGTCGGCTTCGTACGGTGCCTCGCGCCCCGCGCTCTCGCGGAGTACGGGGTGACGGTGAACGCGGTCGCCCCCGGGTTCATCGAGTCCCGCATGACCGCGGCGGTGCCGCTGCTCCTCCGGGAGGCGGGGCGGCGCATGAACTCCCTTGGCCAGGGCGGGCTTCCCGTGGACGTCGCGGAGACGGTGGCATGGCTGGCCACGGGGGCCGTCAACGGGCAGACGATCCGTGTGTGCGGGCAGAGCCTTCTGGGCGCGTAGGCCCTTTCCTCGCCCCCGTCCCGCGACCGGCGCCCCGCTGCCAGAAAGGTCCCCCATGACCTCCCTCGCGCTCACCCTCCTCCGGGGAGCGGCCCTCTCCCCCTTCAAGCGACGGCCGCCCCGCCCGAGCGCCACCCCGCCTTCCGGCGCCCGTACCGCCCGCGTACGGGTCGACATCCAGCAACTCATCGCCTACGAGCGGCTCTGCGGGTTCGCCCCCGAGCACGAGGGCATCAGGGGCGACGCCCCGCTCCCCCTCCCCTACCCCCACGTCCTCGCGTTCCCGCTCACCATGCGGCTGATGGCGGCCCGCGACTTCCCGCTCCCGCTGCTCGGGCTCGTGCACACGTCCGTCGAGATCGTCCAGCAGCGCGCCCTGCTGCCCGACGAGGAGCTCGAAGTCACCACGTACACCGAGAAGTTGACACCGCACCGGCGTGGCACCGAGGTCACGGTCGTCACCCTCGTGGCCGTCGGCGGCACGCCGGTGTGGGAGTCCCGCAGCACGTATCTGTCCCGCCATCGCAGAGCCACCGGCGCCACTAGCGCTCCCGTTCCCCCGGCGGAGCCCGACCCCCTTCCCGCCCTCGCCGACTGGCGGCTCCCGACGGACCTGGGGCGCCGCTACGCCGCCGTGTCCGGCGACCGCAACCCCATCCATCTGTATCCGTTCACGGCCCGCCTCTTCGGCTTCCCGCGCGCCATCGCGCACGGCATGTGGACGCTGGCGCGCTGCGTCGCCGAGCACCGACGCGAGGCCGGGGCGGGGGCCGGGACCGGGGCCGATTCGAGCGGCAGCCCCACCCCCCAGTACGTCTCCGCCCACTTCAGAAGCATCGTTCTCCTGCCCGGCGTGGTGACGTACGCCGCCGACAGCGAGGCCTTCGAGCTGCGCGGGCCTTCGGGCCGGGTGCATCTGACGGCTACGACGAAGGCCCCGGAGCCGGACCGGCTACCGGGGCGGTAGCCACCGCCGCCCCTCCATCAGGTTGCCGAGCCCCGCCCAGGCGAAGTTCATCAGCGTCGCGGCGGACTGGTTGGCGGAGACGGACGGTTCCGTGATGGACCAGCCGGCCAGCGACTCGGCCGCGCCGACCAGCGCGTGGGCGAGGCCCGCGACCTCGCGGTCGGGCAGCGACGGGTCGTGGTGGGCCTCGCGGGCGGCCTCCGCGATGAGCGTCGTCACGAAGGCGACGATCTCCTCGCGCAACACGTTGACCTCGGCGGCGAACGGCTCGCCGACCGTGCGGGCCTGGCTGTGCAGGACGGCCCAGGCGTCGGGGTGCTCGGCGGTGTGCGTGAAGAACGCCCGCAGCCCGTCCCAGAGTTGGCGGTCGGCGGGCTCGCCGGGGGTGACGCCGTCGCGCACGGCGTCGGTGAGCGCGGCGGCCTCGCGGCGGATGCAGGCGGTGAAGAGGTCTTCCTTGGAGTTCAGGTAGAGGTAGACGAGCGGCTTGGAGACTCCGGCGAGCTCGGCGATCTCGTCCATGGACGCGGCCCGGTAGCCGCGCTGGCCGAAGGTGTGCACCGCCGCGTCGAGCATCTGCCGCTCCCGCACGGCCCGGGGCATCCGCTTCTGCCGCACGGCCTTGGCGGACTTCGCAGCAGGCGCCGCCTTGGCCGACTTCGCAGCGGGCGCAGCCTTCGCGGCTCTGGCCGCCTTCGCCGACTTCGCAGCGGGCACAGCCTTCGCCGCTGTCGCAGCCTTCACGGCACTCACGGCCTTCACATCCGCCACCCCGGCCCCCGCCTTCCGCACCAACCGTCCACCGATCAGCGTACGGCGGCCCTCGCCCCACCCGTAGGTCGCCCGGACATCATCCGGAGATCAACCACCGCTCATCCCCCCGCAAGGTCCCCCCAACGACCGCGCCCCGCACCGGAATCCCGGTACGGGGCACGATCTCAGCCGAAGGCTGAAGGACGACGGCCGCGCGGACGAGCGGCCGCATGCTCACGCCGTGGCGGGCAGCGGCTCCTCCAGCGGCGACGCCGAGGCACTGTCGTACGCCTCCCGGTCGAGGATCTTCTCGCGGGCCGCGACCACGACCGGCACCAGCGCCTGGCCTGCGACGTTCGTGGCCGTGCGCATCATGTCCAGGACCGGGTCGATGGCCAGGAGCAGGCCGACGCCCTCCATGGGCAGGCCCAGGGTGGAGAGGGTCAGGGTCAGCATGACCGTGGCGCCCGTCAGACCGGCCGTCGCGGCGGAGCCGACCACCGACACGAACGCGATGAGCAGGTACTCCTTGATGCCCATGTTCACGTCGAAGATCTGCGCGACGAAGATCGCGGCGATCGCCGGGTAGATCGCGGCGCAGCCGTCCATCTTGGTGGTGGCGCCGAAGGGCACCGCGAAGGACGTGTACTCCTTCGGTACGCCGAGACGCTCGGTGACCCGCTGGGTGACCGGCATGGTGCCGACGGAGGAGCGGGAGACGAAGGCGAGCTGGATCGCGGGCCAGGCACCCTTGAAGAACTGCAGCGGGTTGACCTTGGCGACGAACGCGAGCAGCAGCGGGTAGACGCCGAACATCACCAGGGCGCAGCCGATGTAGATGTCCGCGGTGAACGTGGCGTACTTGCTGATGAGGTTCCAGCCGTAGTCCGCGATGGCGAAGCCGATGAGGCCGATGGTGCCGATCGGGGAGAGCTTGATGACCCACCACAGGGCCTTCTGGAGCAGCGCGAGGACGGACTCGCTGAGGTCCAGGATCGGCTTGGCCTTCTCGTCGCCGATCTTGAGGATGGCGATGCCCGCGACGGCGGCCATGAAGACGATCTGCAGGACGTTCAGCTCGGTGAAGGGCGTGATGACGTCGGTCGGGATGATCCCGGTGAGGAAGTCGATCCAGGAGCCCTCGTGCTCGGGCTTGGCGCCGTCCTTCGGGGTCAGGCCTGTGCCGGCGCCCGGGTTGGTGACCAGGCCGATGACGAGGCCGATGGCGACCGCGATCAGCGAGGTGATCATGAACCAGAGCAGCGTGCGGGTCGCGAGCCGGGCGGCGTTGTTGACCTTACGCAGGTTGGTGATCGAGATCAGGATGGCGAAGAACACCAGCGGGGCGACGGCCAGCTTCAGCAGGCCGATGAAGGTGTCACCGACCTTCGAGAGGGTGGTGACCAGCCAGCTGATGTCCTGGCTGCGGGCCAGCCAGCCGAGCAGGACACCGAGGACCAGACCGCCGAGGATCTGGGCCCAGAAGGGGATCTTGAGGAACTTGGGTATCCGGAACCCGGACTTGGGCTCCTCGGCGGGGGACGCGGAATTCGCGGACACGGACACACTCCGGGTAAAGACGGGGGACGTGAGGAGCGGCGACCGCGAAGGGTCACGGGCGCCGCTGCAGTGCAGATGTCGAAGTCGTTCAGATGACGCGACAGGCCGCGGACATGCAGCGGCAGAGATCGACGTGCAGCCGCGCCACGAGCGGGACGCTCATGGGCATGCGGTGGATGGCTGCTGTCTTCATGTCGAACACGTTAACACTTGAACTTTGAGTTCATCAAAGGACTTGTTTGAGGTAGGAGGAGCCCTCAGGGTCTCAGGAACGGCGAAACCCCGGTAGCGGAGCGGCATGCTCCGGTACCGGGGTTTTCTGCGTACGTGACGTGTGTGACGAACCTTACGGCTGCGCGGCGCGCGCCGGTCCGCGTTGTCCTACGACTGCGCGGTGCGCGCCGCGTCGTCGGCGGTGTCTTCCTGCGTGCGGTTGCGCTCCAGGCTGGCCTTGACGTTGTCGACCTTCGCCACGACCTTCTCCGAGGCGCGGTCGCGCTCCTTGCGCAGCACGATGAAGCTGATCGGCGCCGAGATCACCAGCGAGAGCAGGGCCACCCACAGGAGGTTGGAGCCGCCGAGGCCGCGCGGTACGACGCCGGAGTAGACGAGGCCCCAGACGACCAAGAAGCAGCCCGCGAAGACCCCGAGGCGCATCAGCGTGTAGCGGAGCATGTCAATCCACTCTTCCGTTCCGAAATAGCCCGAGAGTGCCCGAGCGGGACGAGCCCTTCCAGTGAAGCACGGGGCCCGCGCCGTGTACGAGGGGGGTCGGGGGGCTCAGAACCGCATCGGCTGCGGCGTCTCGCGGAGCTCCCGGTCGGGACCGGGGTACTCGCGGATCGTCTCGTAGCGGGTGTTGCGCTCGACCGGGCGGAAGCCCGCCTCGCGGATGAGGTCGAGGAGGTCGTCGCGGCCGAGCTTGTTCGGGGTGCCGAAGTTGTCCGCGTCGTGGGTGATCTTGTACTCGACGACGGAGCCGTCCATGTCGTCGGCGCCGTGCTGCAGGGCGAGCTGCGCGGTGGCGACGCCGTGCATGACCCAGAAGACCTTGACGTGCGGGACGTTGTCGAAGAGGAGGCGGGAGACCGCGAAGGTCTTCAGGGCCTCGGCGCCGGAGGCCATCTTCGTGCGGGCCTGCAGCTTGTTGCGGACCTTGCCGTCCTTCATGTCGACGAAGTCGTGCTGGTAGCGCAGCGGGATGAAGACCTGGAAGCCGCCGGTCTCGTCCTGGAGCTCACGCAGCCGCAGGACGTGGTCGACACGGTGCCGCGGCTCCTCGATGTGGCCGTACAGCATCGTGGCCGGGGTCTTGAGCCCCTTCTCGTGGGCGAGCCGGTGGATCCGGGACCAGTCCTCCCAGTGGGTGCGGTGGTCCACGATGTGCTGCCGGACCTCCCAGTCGAAGATCTCCGCGCCGCCGCCGGTCAGCGACTCGAGACCGGCGTCGATCAGCTCGTCGAGGATCTCCGAGGCGGTGAGGCCGGAGATCGTCTCGAAGTGGTGGATCTCGGTGGCGGTGAAGGCCTTGAGGGAGACGGACGGCAGCGCGGCCTTCAGCTCACGCAGGGAGCGCGGGTAGTAGCGCCACGGCAGGTTCGGGTGCAGGCCGTTGACGATGTGCAGCTCGGTGAGGTTCTCGCCCTCCATCGCCTTGGCGAGCTTCACCGCCTCCTCGATGCGCATCGTGTACGCGTCCTTCTCCCCCGGCTTGCGCTGGAAGGAGCAGTACGCGCAGGAGGCGGTGCACACGTTCGTCATGTTGAGGTGACGGTTGACGTTGAAGTGCACGACGTCGCCGTTCTTGCGGGTGCGCACCTCGTGGGCGAGACCGCCGAGCCAGGCCAGGTCGTCGGACTCGTACAGGGCGACGCCGTCCTCGCGGGACAGCCGCTCACCGGCGCGGACCTTCTCCTCAAGATCGCGCTTGAGCCCTGCGTCCATGTGCCCGTACCTCAATCTCTCCGACGACCTGCGACAGACCCGACCAACGGTACGCCTAGACCTCTTCCGGCAATTCCCCGACCCGGTTCTCCCACTTCGTGGACAGCACGATCGTCGTACGCGTCCGCGAGACCCCCTTCGTGCCGCTGAGCCTGCGGATCGTCTTCTCCAGGCCGTCCACGTCGGAGACCCGCACCTTGAGCATGTACGAGTCGTCGCCCGCGATGAACCAGCAGTCCTCGATCTCGTGCAGGTCCCGAAGGCGGCGCGCCACGTCCTCGTGGTCGGCGGCGTCGGAGAGCGAGATGCCGATCAGCGCGGTGACGCCGAGGCCGAGGGACGCGGAGTCGACCGTCGCGCGGTAGCCGGTGATGACGCCGGCCGCCTCCAGGCGGTTGATGCGGTCGGTGACGCTGGGGCCGGAGAGGCCGACGAGGCGCCCGAGCTCGGCGTAGGAGGCGCGGCCGTTCTCGCGCAGAGCCTGGATGAGCTGCCTGTCCACGGCGTCCATAGGTCTGAGCCTTTCATTATTTAGCGTTTTCCCGAGTCTACGTGTAGAATCTAAGGCGTTGCAGGGTCTAGGCCCTGTGAATCTTTCGGAATCTCAGCCGATCAACGACGATCCTTCGAATCCTTGGAGAGTGTTCCCCGTGTACACGATCGAGATGGCCTACGCCCGTATGCGCGAGCTGCAGGATCTGGCCAACCGCTCGCGTGCCCACCAGTCCGCCACCGCAGCGCGCAAGGGCAAGAAGCCCCGCGCCGCGAAGAAGGGCTAACCCTCACGGGAGCTCCCGAGCTCCCCCTTCCACCGGCGGTACAGCTCGTGCGGCACATCTGCCGCGTCCAGCACCCGCCCCGCGACGAAGTCCACCAGATCCTGGATGTGCGTCGCCCCCGCGTAGAACGCCGGAGAGGCGGGCAGCACGATCGCGCCCGCCTCGTCCAGGCTCACCAGGTGCTTCAGCGTCTGTCCGCCCAGCGGTGTCTCGCGTACGCAGACGACAAGCCGTCGGCCTTCCTTGAGCGTCACGCTCGCCGCGCGCTGCAGCAGGTCCTTCGAAAGCCCGAGCGCGACACCGGCGACACCCGCCGTGGACGCCGGCACGATCAGCATCCCCTTCGTGGCGTACGACCCCGACGACGGCCCCGCGGCCAGGTCCCCGGCCGCCCAGTACCGCACGTCGGACACGTCGACGCGGAACGTCCCCGGCTTCCCGTCGGCCCCGCGCCCCAGCCATTCGACCAGGTCGTCCCGCCAGTGCGCGTCGCGGAACGCGATGCCCGTCTCGTCGAGCAGCGTAAGGCGCGAGGCCCGCGACACCACCAGGTCCACGCTCTCCCCGGCCGCGAGCAGCCCCCGCAGCACCGAGGCGGCATAGGGCGTCCCTGAAGCGCCGGACACCCCCACGATCCAAGGCCTACGCTGCGTATCTCCTGCGTTCACACTGTGAAGCCTATCCATCGCCGTACGCGCCCGCCCCCGCCCCTCAGACCGTGAGGCCGCGGACGAGCAGGTCGAGCAGGGCGCAGCCGAACAGCGCGATCCCGATGAAGCCGTTGACCTGGAAGAAGGCGCGGTTGAGGCGGGACAGGTCGTGCGGGCGCACGAGGGTGTGTTCGTAGAGGAAGGCACCGGCGACGATCACCAGGCCGAGCCAGAGGAACGGGCCCGCGTCGGTCTCCACGGCGTACCAGACAAAGAGCGCCGTGGTGATCGCGTGGCAGACGCGCGCGCCCCGGATCGCGGCGGGGATCCCGAAGCGCGCGGGCACCGACAGCACGCCGACCTCGCGGTCCGTCTCCACGTCCTGGCAGGCGTAGATCAGGTCGAAGCCGCCGATCCACACGCCCACCGCGAGGCCCAGGATGACGGCCGTCCACGACCACTCGCCGGTGATCGCGAGCCATGCGCCGACCGGGCCGATGGCCTGGGCGAGGCCCAGGATCGCCTGCGGGAAGTTGGTGAACCGCTTGCCGTACGGATAGACGACCATCGGGATCACCGCGACCGGCGCGAGCGCCAGGCACAGCGGGTTGAGCAGCGCGGCCGAGCCCAGGAACACGACGACCGCGATCAGCGCGCCGGTCCAGGCGGACTTCACGGTGACGGCGCCGGTGACCAACTCGCGGTGCGCGGTGCGGGGGTTGCGGGCGTCGATCTCGCGGTCGATGATCCGGTTCGCGGCCATGGCGAACGTACGCAGACCGACCATGCAGATGGTGACGAGCAGCAGCCGCCCCCAGTGGATGTTCTTGTCCCACTGGAACATCGCGGTCAGGGCGGCGATGTAGGCGAAGGGCAGCGCGAAGACGGAGTGCTCGATCATGACGAGCCGCAGGAAGGCCCTCGTACGGCTCGGCTGCGGCTGGGGCAGCGCGGCGGAAGCGGAACTCACAGGCCGTACTCCCTCCAGCGGCGGTCGACTTTCGCCGCCGTGTCCGGATCGGACTCGACCATGTCGGGCCAGCCCCCGTCCCGGGTGTAGCCCTCCTCGGGCCACTTCTTCGTCGCGTCGATGCCCGCCTTGCCGCCCCAGAACTGCTGGTACGAGGCGTGGTCGAGGTGGTCGACGGGTCCTTCGACGATGCTCAGATCACGGGCGTAGTCGGTATTGCCGAGCGCACGCCACGCGACTTCATGCAGATCGTGCACATCACAGTCGGAGTCCACGACCACGATCAACTTGGTCAGGGACATCATGTGCGCGCCCCAGACGGCGTGCATGACCTTCTGCGCGTGTTTCGGGTACTTCTTGTCGATCGCGACAATCGCGCAGTTGTGGAAGCCGCCCGCCTCGGGCAGGTGGTAGTCCACGATGTCCGGCACGATGATCTTCAGCAGCGGCAGGAAGAACCGCTCGGTGGCGCGGCCCAGCGGGCCGTCCTCCGTCGGCGGACGGCCGACCACGATCGACTGGAGCAGCGGACGCTTGCGCATCGTCACGCAGTCGATGGTCAGCGCGGGGAAGGGCTCCTGCGGCGTGTAGAAACCGGTGTGGTCGCCGAACGGCCCCTCGGGCAGCATCTCGCCGGGCTCCAGCCAGCCCTCGATGACGACCTCCGCCTGCGCGGGCACCTGGAGCGGCACCGTCTTGCAGTCGACCATCTCGATGCGCTTGCCCTGGAGGAAGCCCGCGAAGAGGTACTCGTCGATGTCGCCGGGCAGCGGAGCGGTGGACGCGTACGTCACGGCGGGCGGACACCCGAAGGCGATCGCGACCGGCAGCCGCTCGCCCCTCCTCGCCGCCACCTGGTAGTGGTTCCGGCTGTCCTTGTGGATCTGCCAGTGCATGCCGATGGTGCGCTTGTCGTGGCGCTGCAGGCGGTAGAGCCCGAGGTTGCGGATGCCGGACTCGGGGTCCTTGGTGTGGGTGAGCCCCAGGTTGAAGAAGGACCCGCCGTCCTTCGGCCAGGTGAAGAGGGCCGGGAGCTGGTCCAGGTCGACGTCGTCGCCGGTGAGCACGACCTCGTGCACCGGCGCGTCCTTCACCTTCTTCGGCGGTACGTGCGCCATCGCGCCGAGCTTCCCGAAGGCCTCCCGGACGCCGACGAAACCGTGCGGCAGCTCGGGCTTCAACAGCCCGCCGATCTTCTCGCTGATCTCGCCGTACGACTTCAGGCCGAGGGCCTTGAGCAGCCTCCGGTCCGTGCCGAACACGTTCATCGCGAGCGGCATCGCGCTGCCCTTGACGTTCTCGAACAGCAGGGCGGGGCCGCCGGCCTTCTGTACGCGGTCGACGATCTCGCCGACCTCCAGATACGGGTCGACCTCGGCCTTGATGCGCTTGAGATCGCCCTCGCGCTCCAGGGCCCGGAGCAGAGAGCGGAGATCGTCATAAGCCATGCGGTCAAGTATCGGTCACCGGCTACCCTGGCCAGGTCACCGGGGGCGTCCGGCGCCCCCACTCCGCTCCCTGGGGGAACTCCTACACATGCTCAGGTATCTGCCGTTCCTGCTGGTCCTGGCCGTGTGGATCTACGCGTTCATCGATGTCCTCAACACCCCCGAGAAGGAAGTGCGGCACCTGCCGAAGGTGGTGTGGGTCATCATCGTGCTGCTGTTCGGTGAGGTGTTGTTGGGGCCGATCGCGTGGTTCGTGACCGGTAAGAAGCGTGCACCCGCCGGCGGGCGCAGCGGCCGCCCCCGTGGGGGCTGGGTCGCCCCCGACGACAACCCCGACTTCCTCAAGGGCCTTGAGAAGGACCGCGACAACCGCGACGAGCCCTGACCTGATCCCCTGATGGGGGCTGCGCCCCCTCTCCCCCGCTTTTCGGCGCTCCGCGCCTCGCCCTCAAACGCCGGGCGGGCTTTTTCCCCACCCACCCGCCCTTCTTGGGCTGCCGCCCAGCCCAGCCCCCTTCTAGCCCGTCCGGCGTTTGAGGACGAGGCGCGGAGCGCCGATAGCGGGGTCCAGGGGCGGCAGCCCCTGGTTACGGTGAAGGGGCGGGTCTGGGGCGCCCCGCGAGGGCAACATGAGGGCATGACGATCCCCACCGTCGACCTGCGTAGCTGGCGCACCGCCAGTCCCCGCGCTCGCGCCGAGATCATCTCCGCCGTGGACGAAGGGCTGCGCACGGCCGGGTTCCTCCTGGTGACCGGCCACGGCGTCGACCCCGCCCTGCGGGCGGCCATCCGCCGCGAGGCCCGCGCCTTCTTCCTGCTCCCGCCCGCCACCAAAGAGGCGTACACCGCCAAGGTCGGCGGCCGCGGCTGGCTCGGCCCCGGCGCCGAGGCGAACTCGTACGCCGAGGGCGCCCCCTCCCCACCCGACCTGAAGGAGTCCTTCTCCTTCGCCGCGGACGAGCCGACGGGCAACGCGAAGGTCGACGCCGAGTGGTTCGCCCCCAACACCTGGCCGAGCGAAACCCCGGCCCTGCGCGCCGACGTACAGACGTACCTGGCCCAGATGCGGACCCTCTCCGACGAGCTCCTCGAACTGCTCGCCGTCACCCTCGGCGAGAACGAGGACTGCTTCACCCGGCACACCGGCCACCCCACCTGGGGCTTCAACATCAACTGGTACCCGGCCAGGGACGTCCTGGGCGAACCGCAGCCGGGCCAGTTCCGCATCGGCGCGCACACGGACTTCGGCACGGTCACCGTCCTGGACCGGCAGGCGGGCCGCGGCGGACTCCAGGTGTTCACGGACGCCGACGGCTGGCAGGACGCGCCGTTCGACCCGGACGCGTTCACCATCAACATCGGGGACCTGATGGCCCGTTGGACGGACGGCCGCTGGCGCTCGGGCCGCCACCGCGTGCTCCCGCCGCCGGCGGACGCGCCCACCGAGGAGCTGATGTCGCTCGTGTACTTCTACGAGTGCGACCCGGGCACGGACGTTCGCGGCACGGACTCGCACGTATATCTGCGGGCGCAGCTGGACGCGATCACGGTCACGTGAGGAAACCAACGACACGCGCCTAGTCGTACTGGCTTCGCAGCTCGCTCCAGCGGTCCGCACTCCACGTCGACCAATCCTTCGGCCTGCCCCCCAGCGCGTCCACCAGGAACTCGAAGTGGTGGTGCCACCCGGCGAGGCAGTCCCGCCGGAACGAGTCGTCGCTGACCAGTTCGTTGGTGAAGCGCAGCGTCGACCGTCCGGTGCCGGCCGGCTCCAGGTGGAACCGGCACCGCCCGTGCAGGTCGATGCTGTACTCGGCGACGACGTCCGGGTCCCACGCGGTGACGCGGCCCGAGTGCACGGCGACGGCAGGGTCGGGACCCGGGGGCGGAGCCCCCTGAGCAGGCACAGTGAGCCAGCGCAGCGTGACCGCCCCGCCGAGGCGCGGCTCCAGCACGTCGGCGGCGGCGAGCCACCCCGGCAGTCCCTCCGGGGTGGCCACCGCCGCCCATACCTCCGCCACGGGGTGCTGCAGGTTCAGCACCCAGTGCAGCGTGTGCGTGTCCCCCCGTGTCCGGCTCGTCCCGTGTTCGACAGCTTCGTTGCTTTCGCTCATGGGCCAAGCCTCACGCACACGTCCCCCGGGGTCACGCACCCGGCGGCGTCCCGCTACGGGCGTTCGCCCGCCTTGTCGACGACCTTCCGCTCCAGGACGGCGGTGTCGGCCAACACTTCGCCCTTCTTGCCGAACGGCTTGTCCTCCGTCAGGACGCTGCGCTCGCCCAGGTACGCCTTGGTCTTCCTGTCGAAGAGCAGCTCTTCGCGCGTCCCGTCGTTCTCCCAGGTGATGGCGACGCCGTGCCGCCCCGCCGCGTCGACGGCGTCGTCGTCCAGCTCCACGCCGGGGATCTTCGCCGCGGCGAGGTAGAGGGCGGCGGCCTGCTCCGGCGGCATCAGGGCCTCGCGGGTGATGTCGCCGACGACCACGAAGGGTTTGCCGTTGCTGTCCCGGTCGGCCACCTTGTTCAGCCAGTCGAACATGTTGACCGGGTCGGTCGGCAGCTTCTCCAGGTTGCGGTAGTTGCTGTCGTAATCGGCCAGGGGCAGCTCCGGCTTCATGCGCACGTTCTTGTGGTCGTTCACGGGCTCGTGCAGCAGCCCTGTGTGCCTGCCGTCCACGGACAGCCAGATCTCCCGCTGGTGCAGGGGGTCCAGCCCTTCCTCCGAGCTGTAGGCCACCTTGCTCTTGATGTAGGTGAACTGGTCGTCCCGTACGTCCTTGGGCGCGGGCGAGCGCTTCGCGGCCGCCGCGATCTCCTTCAGCATGGCCACCGCCTCCTTGGACGGCGCGGCCTCCGCCGAGTCGCCGCCGAACGGCGAGGCGACGAGCAGCCCCGCCGCGACGGACGCGGCCACCGCGCCCGCGACGAGCACGGGCCGCAGCCACGGCTTGCGCCGTCGCGGAGCGGCGGGCTCGGGGGCCTCGGCCCGGGTCTTGCTCTCGCTCTGCCGGATCTCGGTCATCAGGTGCTCCCTGAGCAGAAGGTGACGGCCCGGCGGGAGGTCCCGCTCGCTCGGCGACGGGGAGGTCGGGAAGTCGGGGTCGGCCTGGGACTTCATCGGTTTCCCTCCTGGATGGGCCTGACCGCGGTCGCGCGGTCACCTCTCACCTGTCCGCGCCCCTGGGGCGGTTCCATCGCTTTCGCGAGTTTTGTACGGGCTCTGGAGAGCCGCGAACGTACCGTCCCCACCGGAATGTCCAACGCCGCTGCCGCCGCCTCGTACCCGAGCCCCGACCACACGCACAGCGCGAGCACCTCACGCTCCGCGCGCCGCAGCTTCGCCAACGCAGCCTGGACAAGGGCGAGTTGCTCCTTGTCGTCGACGCGTCCCGCGACCTCCTCGGCGAAGTCGGCGACGGACTCGTCGCGCGGGAGGCGGGCCATGGCGGCCGTGTGGCGGCGGGCGGCGCGGCGCTGGTTGCGGGTCACGTTCGTGGCGATGCCGAGCAGCCACGGGCGCAGCGAACCGCCGTCGACGTCCACCTTCTCGCGCAGCCGCCACGCCTCCAGGAACGTGAGCGAGACGATGTCCTCGGCCGCCGACCAGTCGCCCGTCAGGCGGTAGGCGTGGTTGTAGACGGAGCGGGCGTAGGCGTCGAAGAGTTCGCCGAAGGCGTCGGGGTCCGAGCCCCGGATCCGTACGCGCGCCTGCCGCCGCTGTGCCGCGAGTTCCCCCTGATTCGTGTCCACGCCCTCTAACTGTCCGTACGACAAAGGCCGGTTCCTGTGACCCGCGCCACAGAAACCGGCCCCTGCCGACCGCCGGATCAGACCCCGGCGTACGAGTGCTTGCCGCTCACGAAGATGTTGACGCCGTAGTAGTTGAACAGCCAGCAGCCGAAGGCGATCAGGGCGAGGTAGGCGGCCTTGCGGCCCTTCCAGCCCGCCGTGGCGCGTGCGTGCAGGTAGCAGGCGTACGCGACCCAGGTGATGAAGGACCAGACCTCCTTGGGGTCCCAGCCCCAGTAGCGGCCCCAGGCGTCGCCCGCCCAGATCGCGCCCGCGATGATCGTGAACGTCCACAGCGGGAAGATCGCCGCGTTCATGCGGTACGTGAACTTGTCGAGCGAGGCGGACGCGGGCAGCCGCTCCATGACGGAGGTCGCGAAGCGGCCGGGCGTGCCGCCGCTCTGCAGCTTGGCCTCGTAACTGTCCTTGAAGAGGTACGCGATCGTGGAGACCGCGCCGACGTAGAACGCGGCGCCGCAGAAGATCGCCGTGGAGACGTGGATCCACAGCCAGTACGAGTGCAGGGCCGGGACGAGCTGGTCGGACTCGGTGTACAGGACGGTGACCGCGAGGCCGAGGTCGAGCAGGACCGAGGTGATCAGCGGCAGGCCGATCCAGCGCACGTTCTTCTTCAGGGCGAGCAGCGTCAGGAAGACGCCGACGGCGACCGAGGAGAAGGTGATGTTGAACTCGTACATGTTGCCCCACGGCGCCCGCTGCACCGACATGGCGCGGGTGACGACACCGCCCACCTCGATGAGGAAACCGAGGCCGATGAGGGAGACGGCGATGCGGCCGTAGAGGTCGCCCTGCTCGTCGCCCGCGGCGGCGCCGGGGCCGTCCGGCACGTCGCGGCTGCCCGCGGCGGCGCGCGTGACGACCTTCGGCGCGCCGGATTCGGCCGCCTTGGCCGCCTGCTTGGGGCGTTCCAGGGTGGCCGTGCCGCCCTTGGCGCGGACGGTGACGGCGGGACCGGAAGAACCAGCCGCCTTGGCGGCGGGCGCGGCGGCGTCACCGGTCTGCGCGGTGAGCGCGGCGGCGGTGCGGGAGACCTTGCTGCGGCTGCCGAACAGCCACTCCGCCATGAGCGCGAAGAAGGCCAGCAGATAGACGGCCATCGCGGAGTAGATCAGCACGTTGCTGATGTGCGCGAGGTTCTCGTTCGGCTCGGCGGCGAGGGTGGTGGCGAGAGTCACTTCTCAGCCCCTTCGGCAGGAACAACATCGGGGGTGGGGTCGGGGTCGGACGGGGTCTTGGAGTCGGCTTCGGCACCGGCTTCGGCACCGGCTTCGGTCGACTCGGCGGCCGTGTCGGTGTCGGACCCGGTGTCAGGGTCCGTGTCCGCGTCCGGCGCGCTCGGCGCGGTTTCGTGCAGGGCTGCGGCCAGGACGCCGAGTTCCTCGGGGACCTTCGCGGACTCGCTGCGGCCGAGGCCCGCCATCTCCACGACGGTGACGCCGTCGGCGCCCGCCGTGGCCCGGACCCACACGCGGCGCCGCGAGATGAACAGCGAACCGGCGAGGCCCGCGATGGCGGCGATCGCGCCGCCGAGCGCCCACTTGCTGCTGGGCTCCTGCGAGATCTGGAAGCTCGCCCACTGCTTGAGCTCCTTGTCGAAGGTGATCGAGCCTGCGCCGTCGGGCAGCTTCAGGGTCTCGCCGATCTTCAGCCGCTTCTTCAGCAGCTCGCCCTTGGCGTCCTTGAACTTCTTCATCTTCCGCGTGTCCAGCTGGTACACGTTCTGCGGCACACCGGAGTCCACGCCGAGGCTGCCGTGGTACGCCGACAGCGCGAGCCGCGGATTGAAGGGCGCGGGGAACTGGGAGAACATCTGGCCGTTGCCCTCACCGGCGAACGTCGGCACGAAGAAGGCGTTGAAGCCGAGCTGCTCCTTCTTGCCGTCCTTGTTCCGGTAGCCGTCGAGGATCTTGATGGCGCCGGTGGCCGTACCCATGGAGTCGATGGGAAGCAGCGGCACGGAGACCCGCTGGACGACCTTGCCCTTGCCGTCGCGGACGGTGACGGTGGGCGCGTAGCCGTGGCCGATGAGGTAGACCTTCGAGCCGTCGACCTCAAGGGGCTTGTTGACCTCGATGGCCTTCTTCTTCTCGGGACCGTGCGCGCCCTCGCTGTACGTGACGTGGGCCTTGTAGGTGCGGGCGGTGCCGCGCTCGGGGCCCGAGTTCTCGTACGTCCCCTCGAAGCGGTCCAGCCTGAAGCTGAACGGCGCGAGGTTCTCGGTGTCGAAGAGGCTGCCGGACTTGAAGTCGTCGTACTGCGTGAGGGTGTTGGAGAAGCCGTCGCCCTCCATGATCAGCTTGCCGCCCTCGGACTTGAAGAGCTGTCCGGCGGCGAAGGCGATCAGCATCACGATCAGCGCGACGTGGAACATCAGGTTCCCGGCCTCGCGCAGATAGCCCTTCTCCGCGGCGACGGACCCGCCCGTCTCGTGCGCGCGAAAGCGGCGCTGCTTCAGCAGGTGCCGCGCGGCCTCGTGCACCTCGTCGGGCGTGGCCTCGGTGCGCCAGGTCGTGTACGCGGGCAGCCGGGTCAGCCGCTTGGGGGCGGCCGGCGGGCGGCCGCGGAGCTGGCCGACGAACTGCCAGGTGCGCGGCACGATGCAGCCGATGAGCGAGACGAACAGCAGGATGTAGATCGCGGAGAACCACACCGAGCTGTAGACGTGGAAGAGGCCGAGCTTGTCGTAGAGCGGCCCGAGCGTGGTGTGGGCCGCCTTGAAGTCCTCGACCTTCAGCGCGTCGGGGTTCTCCTGCGGGATCAGCGAGCCCGGGATCGAGCCGAGGGAAAGCAGCAGGAGCAGCAGGAGCGCGACCCGCATCGAGGTGAGCTGCCGCCAGAACCAGCGGATCCAGCCGATGACGCCGAGCGCGGGCATGTTCGGCCCGGAGGCGGGGCCCGCGGCGTCGTCGAGGGGGGCGGTGGAGAGCTGCGCGCCCGCGGCGCCGAGTTCGCCGACTTCGTCTTGGGCGCCGGTGGTGTCACGGTCGCCCTTGGCGCCGGTGGCGTCGCGGTCGGCGCTGGTCGTGGTCTTGCTCATGGATCAGATCCCCACCGAGTAACCGTTGCTCCAGACCTGCATCTGCTGAAGCACGCTGTCCCAGACGCCGGTCAGCATCAGCAGGCCGGTCACGATCATCATGCCGCCGCCCGCGCGCATCACCCACACGTAGTGCCGCTTGACCCAGCCGAACGCGCCGAGCGCCTTGCGGAAGGTGACCGCCGCGATGATGAACGGCAGCCCGAGTCCCAGACAGTACGCCACGTTCAGCAGGGCCCCGCGCCCGGCGCTCGCCTCGCTCATCGCGAGCGCGTTCACGGACGCGAGCGTCGGTCCGACGCAGGGCGCCCAGCCGACGGCGAAGAGCGCGCCGAGCAGCGGCGCGCCCGCGAGCCCGACGGCGGGCTTCTTGTGGAAGCGGAACTCGCGCTGGCTGAGCCAGGGCATGAGGCCCATGAAGAAGAACCCGAGCACGAGCATCAGGACGCCGAGGACTCGCGTTATGACGCTCTGGTAGTCCTGGAGGTTCTGGCCGAAGTAGCCGAAGAGGGCGCCGCCGGAGACGAACACGACGGTGAAGCCGAGCACGAAGAGGGTGGCGCCCGCCGCCATCCGCCCGCGCCGGGCGTCGGCGAGGTCGGTGCCGCTGACGCCGGTGACGTACGACAGATAGCCGGGCACGAGCGGCAGGACGCACGGGGAGAAGAACGACACGAGCCCGCCGAGGAGGGCGAGCGGCAGGGCGAGCAGCAGCGCGCCGCTCATGACGGTGTCGTTCTGGCCGTACGCGGCGAGCGTCGTGGTGGCGAGGGTGGCGGACAAGGCGCTCACTTCTCCGCGATCACGGGGTCGACCATCTTGCGCAGCTTCTCCTCGTTGAGGGGCTGCTGGGAGCGCGCCGCGATCTTGCCGTCCCGGTCGACGACGATGGTCGACGGGATGAACTGCGGGTTCAGCGTGCCCTTGGGGAAGCGCAGCATCAGCTTGCCCATCGGGTCGTACAGGCTCGGGTAGGTGACCTTGTAGTCCTTCTCGAAGGAGATCGCCGGGCCCTTCTGCGGGTCGCGGGCGTTGATGCCGACGAACTGCACGTCGCCCTTGGTGGCGGCCGCGACCTTCACGAAGTTCGGCGCCTCGGCCCGGCAGGGCGGGCACCAGGAGCCCCAGACGTTGAGGACGACGACCTTGCCCTTGTAGTCGTCGATGCTCAGCTGCTTGCCGTCGAGGGTCTCGCCGTCGAGGCCGGGCGCGTCGTGCCGGTCGCCCTTCTTGACGGTGGCGATGCCGTCCTTGCCGGTGATGAAGTTGGTCTTGCCGGAGCCGCCGGAGGTGCCGCCCGAGCTGCACGCCGACAGGGTCAGGGCAACCGCCGCGGCGCCCGCCGCCAGCAGCGTCGCGCGACTGCGACGACTGCGGGCGCTTCGACGGAGGCTGCGGTTCGGGCTGCGGGGGGCGCGGCAGGCGGCACTCATGTGAAAAGTTTCGCATGCCCGTTTCGGGGATCTTCGACGCCCCCCGCAGTAGCGGAAAGTCCCATTTCAGACGGGCTTTCCGGGCGAGTTCAGGCCGCGTTGCCCGGCGCCGGTCAGGCCGCGTTGTCCTTCTCGGCGTCCGTGCGGCTGTCGGACGAGGCGCCGCCGAGGTAGCTCTTCCAGCCGCCGGCCGGCTTCTGCCCGACCTCCAGGCCGCGCAGCTTGGCGAGGACCTCGGGCTTCTGCACGTCGAGCCAGTCCACGAACTGCCGGAAGGAGACCAGGCGTACGTCCTTCTTGCCGGCCATGCCCTTGAGGGCGGCCTCGACGGCGTCCATGTAGATGCCGCCGTTCCACTCCTCGAAGTGGTTGCCGATGAAGAAGGGGGCGCGGTTGGAGCCGTAGGCCCGCTCGAAGCCCTTGAGGTAGGCCGCGGTGGCCTGCTTGCGCCAGCCCGGGTAGTTGGCCGGCGGGGCCTTGGTGGAGTTCTTCGACTGGTTGGCCAGGATGTTGTAGTCCATCGAGAGGACCTCGAAGGAGTGGCCGGGGAAGGGCACGGCCTGCAGCGGCAGGTCCCAGATGCCCATCTTCTTGTCGGGCCACTTCTGGCGGCCGCCCGGCGAGGAGGCGTCGTAGCGCCAGCCGAGCTTCTTGGCGGTCGGCAGCAGGTTGTCCTGGCCGAGCAGGCAGGGGGTGCGGCCGCCGATGAGTTCCTTCTCGTAGTCGAAGGGCAGCGGCGGCAGGTCGTCCCAGCCGGTGTTCGTACGCCACTTCGTCACGAAGGACTTGGCCTGGTCGATCTCGGACTGCCACTGGGCGGGCGTCCAGTTCCCGACGGAACCGGTGCCGGCGCAGAAGTGGCCGTTGAAGTGCGTGCCTATCTCATGGCCCTCCAGCCACGCCTGCCGCACGTACTTCAGTGTGTCCTTGATGTGACCGTCGGTGAGATAACCGATGTCGGAGGCGCCGACGCCGTTGTTCGGCGGCCGGTAGAGCCGCTTCTTGGATTCGGGGAGCAGATAGAGCCCGGAGAGGAAGAACGTCATCCGCGCGTCGTGCTCCTTCGCGAGCTTCAGGAAGCGCGGGAACAGTCCGTTGCCGACTTCGCCGGCGCCGTCCCAGGAGAACACGACGAACTGCGGGGGCGTTTCGCCCGGCTCGAGGGGGCGCGGCTTCTCGGGCTGGTTCGGCTGCTTGCCGGTGAATGCCGTGGAACCGTCGCCGATCGGCTTCGCGGGGCGGCTCGGCTCGCCCGGCTTTCCGTTTCCGTCCTTGGCCGCGTCCGCGCCCGATCCCGAATCGCCGGAACCGGAGCCGCAGGCAGTCAGGCCGAAGGCCGCCGCGGCACCGACTCCAAGTCCGATCGCACCTCGGCGACTCAGGGAGTTCCGGCCGGTAGCGGGCGCTCCACCGCCCATATCCGTGCGGCTGTCGTCGCGCATTCCAACCCCATTCATCGCGCCTCTGTCCTCCCCGGGCGGAAGGACGACTCCTTAGAGGGTGCGATGAAGGGGCAGGTTCCGAACAGCTACGCCTATATGGGATCTATTACAGGGAGAAGACATTTCGCGCCATAGGGTGTCCGCGCAATTACCCGGCGCACACAGCGGACACACAGGAAGCGCCGACGCAAGCGTCAGGCACCGAATGCCTTGCTCTTGCCCTTCACCGGCTTTGCCCCCGCCAGAAGATGCTTCGGAACAAGATCCCGAGCAGGCTCCGAGTAACCCACAGAAACGATCTTGTCGCCGCGGTAAGTGAACGAAGTGAGAGAGGCGAGCGTGCACTGCCGCTTCCGCGGGTCGTGCCAAAGACGCCGCTTCTCCACGAAGCTCCGCACGATCCAGATCGGCAACTGATGGCTGACGCACACGGCCTCGTGCCCGCGCGCGGCGTCGCGCGCGGCGTCGAGTGCGCCCATCATCCGCACGACCTGCTCGACGTACGGCTCGCCCCAGGACGGCTTGAAGGGGTTGACCAGGTGCTTCCAGTTCTCCGGGTTCTTCAGGGCGCCGTCGCCGACCCCGAAGGTCTTGCCCTCGAAGACGTTGTCGGCCTCGATGAGGCGCGCGTCGGAGGCCAGGTCGAGGCCGTGCGCCTTGGCGATGGGGGTGGCCGTCTCCTGGGCCCGGTCGAGGGGGGAGGCCACGACGTGCGTGACGTCCCGCGACGACAGGTGCTCGGCGACGCGGTCGGCCATCTGCCGCCCCAGGTCGGAGAGGTGGTAGTCGGGGAGCCTGCCGTACAGGATCCCGTCGGGGTTGTGCACCTCGCCGTGGCGCATCAGGTGGACGACGGTCAGCTCGCCGTCGGCGGGCGTGCTTGCCGCGGTCATGCGGTGGCCTCCGGGGAATTCGTGGCTTCGGCGGCCGCGCGCGCGGCCCCCGGCAGGGCGGCGGCGACGCGCTCGATGGCGCGCTCGTCGTGGGCGGTGGAGACGAACCAGGACTCGAAGGCCGACGGCGGCAGATACACGCCCTGCGACAGCATCGAGTGGAAGAACGCGGTGAAGCGGAACGACTCCTGCGCCTTCGCGTCCTCGTAATTGCGGACCTCTCGGTCGGCGAAGAACACGGAGAACATATTGGAGGCGTTCTGCAGGCGGTGCGCGACGCCTTCCTTGTTCAGCGCGTCGCTCACGAGTGCGCGCAACTCGGCGGAGACGGCGTCCACCTTCTCGTACGCCGCGTCGTCGAGCAGCCGCAACTGCGCGAGACCCGCGGCCGTGGCGACGGGATTACCGGAGAGCGTGCCCGCCTGATAAACCGGGCCGACGGGCGCGAGATGCCCCATCACATCGGCGCGGCCACCGAATGCGGCGGCCGGGAATCCGCCGCCCATGACCTTTCCGAAGGTCATGAGGTCGGGTGTCACTCCGTCAACTCCGAACCATCCGGCTTTACTTGTCCGGAATCCGGTCATGACTTCGTCGGAGATGAACAGCGCGCCGTTCTTCGCGCACGCGGACTTCAGGCCCTCGTTGAATCCGGGCCGCGGCGGCACCACGCCCATGTTTCCGGGCGAGGCCTCCGTGATCACACAGGCGATCTCGCCGGGATACCTGTGGAAGGCCTCGTGCACGGCCTCCATGTCGTTGTACGGGAGGACGATGGTGTCGCCCGCCTGGGCGCCCGTGACGCCCGGCGTGTCCGGCAGGCCGAACGTCGCGACGCCGGACCCGGCCGCGGCCAGGAGCGCGTCCACGTGCCCGTGGTAGCACCCGGCGAACTTGATGACCTTGGCGCGGCCCGTGAACCCGCGGGCGAGGCGGATGGCGGACATCGTCGCCTCCGTGCCGCTGGAGACGAGGCGGACCTGCTCGACCGGGCCGACCCGGGCGACGATCTCCTCGGCGAGGGCCACCTCGCCCTCACCCGGCGTACCGAACGAGGTGCCGCGGGCGACGGCCTCCTGGACGGCGGCGATCACCTCGGGGTGGGCGTGCCCGAGGATCATCGGTCCCCAGGAACACACGAGGTCTACATACTCGCGTCCATCGGCATCCGTCAGGTACGGACCGGTACCGGACACCATGAAACGGGGCGTACCGCCCACCGCGCGGAAGGCCCGCACGGGGGAGTTCACACCGCCGGGCGTCACGGCCGCCGCACGGTCGAAAAGAGTCTGCGAAACTGGGGCGCTATACGGGAAGCTCACATGAACCATGGTGTCAGAGGGTCCGGACATCGTGGCCGGGCCTCCTGTGCGGCGGCTTTCCGCGCTGCCGACCCCGGCAGGGGCCGTATGCGCGGAAATCCCGTGGACTGGTGTTTCACCCCACGTTTCGGCGGGTGACCGTGGGGGAGGTCACTGACACGATGATCGGGTTGCGCGGCAGGGTCCGGGCACCCTAGAAAAGCAGTCGGGTGGAGATATGCAGCGCGGTGGCGGACTGGGCGAGGGGACCGACGGCCTGGGTCCCCGGCGTGCCCGGCGGGGAAAGCACCGGCGAGAGGCAGAGGCGGTCCCGGCCCCCGAGCAGCGGACGCCGGACAGGGTGAAGCGTGACCGTGCGGGAAACAGGAGCGGCGGGGTGGGGGTGACGTACAAATACTTCGGCGCCCCGGACGGCGCCACGGCGGCCCGCGTCCCGATCTCGATGCGCCCCGAGGAGCTCGGCGGCGACGAGCTGGGCATGGGCGGCATGTTCACCAAGATCAAGCCGGAGACGATGGCCGCGATGGTCCTCACCGGCATCGAGGGCATACCCCTGCACAAGGTCCCCCCGCTGGAACTCGTCGTCCTCCACCCCGACTACGCCGTCGTCAAGCTCCCCATGACGGTCGTCGACCCGCTGCGCGGCATCGGCGAGGAGTCGGTCGGCGCGGCGGCGTTCATCTGGTCCACGGTCCCCGACCGCGGCGGCCCGCGGGACGCCTTCAACGTCTACCAACTCCTGCACGAGTGGCAGGACTTCAGCCACCGCCTGCACGACGCGGGGCACCAGGCGTACTGCCTGGTGTGGCCCTAGCACCGCACCGGAGCAGCACACCGGGCAGGGCCTTGAGGACACCAGGCAGGGCCTGACGTCAGGACTTCTTCAGGACCGCCTCCATCACCGCCTTCGCGATGGGCGCGCCCAGCTTGCCGCCCGCGATCTCGGAGCGGGAGATGTCCATGTCCTCGGGGTCGACGAGGACGGCGACCGCCACCGGTGACGAACCGTCGCTCTGCTTGGCGTAGGACACGAACCACGCGTACGGCCGCTCGTCGCGCACGTCCGCGCCGTGCTGCGCGGTACCGGGCTTGCCGCCGACCGTGACGCCGTCGATCGCCACCTTGTCGCCGGTGCCGTCGGTCACCGTGTACTCCATCATCTGCTGCACCGTGCGCGCCGTGTCCGACGAGACGGCCTGCTCCAGCTCCTCGGGCTCGCTCTTGTCGATCGTCGAAAGATCGGCGCCCCGCAACTCGTCCACCAGGTACGGCTTCATCACCTTGCCGTCGTTGGCGAGCCCGGCGGTGACCATGGCCATCTGCAGCGGCGTGGTCGTCACACTGCCCTGGCCCATGCCGGTCAGCGCGGTCTGCGGCTTGTCCAGCTCCTCCGGGTAGCCGCTCGCGGCGGTGCGTACGGGCATGAACTGCTCCTCGTTGAAGCCGAACTTCTCCGCCGTCTCCCGCATCCTGTCCTTGCCGGTCCTCAGCGCGGCGTCGAGGAAGACGTTGTTGCACGACCACTGCATCGCGGTCTTCATCGACGCCTTGTCGCACATCGCGTTCGGCACGACGTTGCCGATCTCCGTGGAGCTCTGCGGCAGCCGGTAGGGGGCCCGCGCGCCGGACCGCGCGTTGATGTCGCCGACCGTGCCGTGCTCCAGGGCGGCGGCCGCGGTGAGGATCTTGAAGGTCGAGCCGGGCGGATAGGCCTCGCGGAACGCCCGGTTGTTGAGCGGCTTGTCCTTGCGCTCGTTCAGCTTCTTGAACGCACGGCCGTCCTTGCCGGAGATCCCCGCGAACACCGACGGGTCGTACGAGGGCGTGCTCGCCATCGCCAGGATCTTGCCGGAGCGCGGGTCGAGGGCGACCACCGCGCCCTTCGCGTCCAGGTCCGTGAGGCCCTTGTAGGCGGCCTTCTGCGCCTTCGGGTCGATGGTGGTGACCACGTCGCCGCCCTTGGGCCGCTCCCCCGTCAGCGCGTCCACCGGCGAGCCGAGCAGCCGGCTGTCCTCGCCGCTCAGCACGTCGTCGTGCACGCCCTCCAGGAACGTCGACCCCTGGGCCTGCGAGAAGAAGCCGGTGACCGGCGCGTACATCGGCCCGCTCTTGTAGACCCGCTTGTACTTGAAGTCCGAGCCCGTGGTCGCCACCGAGCCCGTGATCGCCTCGCCACCGACGATGATGTCGCCGCGCGGCTGACCGAAGCTCGCTATCTTCACGCGCCGGTTCTGGTCGTGCTCGGCCAGGGTGTTGCTCTGTACGAACTGCACCCAGGTGGCGCGCACCAGCAGGGCCAGCACGAGCAGGCCGCAGAAGACGGCGCTGCGGCGGACGGTCTTGTTCATCGGTCGCTGCGCTCCGGGGACTTGGACGCCTCGGCCGTGTCGGCCGTGTCGGCGGTATTGGCTGCGGGCCGGGGTGCCTGATCCTTGAGGAAGCCGAGCACCGTGCCCGTCGTGTCCAGGGACTTGCTGGCCGGGCCGAAGCCCTTCGGCGGGGTGACGGTCGTGCCGGGCCAGGTGTGGCCCGCGTCGCGCACGACGAGGAGTTCGACGGGGACCTTGCCGGCGCCGGGACGCCACACCGTGTGGTCGTAGCCCTTGCGGGCCTGCTCGGCCGGATCCTTCGTACGGCCCGCCGTGGCGAAGGCCTGCGCGCTGGCGCGGGCCGACATGGTCGCCGTGATCGGCTCCTCGCCCTTGGGCGCCGGACCCGGGCGCGCCAGTCCCGTCACAGGACGTACGGGATCCTTGCCGCCGTACACGATCATCACCGGCACCGGACCCGTCGGCCGCACCTCCGCCCGCCCGGTGGGCAGTTGACCCGCGACCGACACGGCACCGGCCACCAGGCGCGGCCGCTCGGCCGCCACCCGCAGCGCCATCGAACCGCCGTTGGAGAACCCCACCACGTACACCCGCCGCGGATCCGCCTGCCGCGTCCGCACCAGCTCGGCCACCAGCGCCTCGGCGAACCGCACATCGGCCTCGGGGTCGGGCCGCTTCCGGTTCGGCGCCGTGCCCGCGCCCCACGCCTTGCGCAGGGCCTCGGGGTAGGCGACCAGCATGCCGCGCGCCTTCGCCGCCTTGTTCAGGCCGGACAGCTCGCGCATCTCCGCCGGGTCCGCGCCGCGTCCGTGGAAGGCGACGACGAGGGGGCGGGGGCCCGAGGCCGGGGCGGTGGGCTTGTGCAGGAGGTAGGCGCGGGTGGTGCCGCCGACGCGCAGGTGCTCGCGGGAGTCGGCGGAGGTGCCGGTCGGCGCGGCCTTCGAGGAGGAGGCACCCGAGGAGGCGGCCTTCGACTTCGGGGAGCCGGAGTCGTCCTCCGCGGAGCAGCCCGTGGCCAGCGCGAGGCCCGCCACCAGCAGGCCCGAGCAGAGGCGGGCGGTGCTTCGACGACGTACCGAGAAAAGGGAAGGACGACGTGGCGAAGAGAGCAAGGTCATGCCCCGAGCAGAACAGCGTCCCGCACTCTATGTCCAAGTTCGATATCACTTACGTATTCATTAATCTGCGATATCGTCGCTGCTCGTGGACCTGATGAAGCACCTGGAGTGCTTTGTGGCTGTTGCAGAAGAGTCACACTTCGGCCGGGCCGCCGAGCGCCTCGGCATGGCCCAGCCACCCCTGTCCCAGCGCATTCAGCGACTGGAACGCCACCTCGGCGTACGCCTCTTCGAACGCACCAGCCGCCACGTCACCATCACCAAGGCAGGCACGCTCCTGCTCGACGAGGCCCGCGAACTCCTCGCCCGCTCCGAGGCACTGCTCGCCACCGCGCGCCGCGTCCGCGACGGCGAGAGCGGACTGCTGCGCGCCGCGCTCCCGCCCGACATCGCGGGCGAGACCGTCGCCGCGCTCCTCGCCGACTTCCGGCGGCGGCACGCGGGCGTCGAACTGGAACTGCGCGAGCTCACCACCGCCCAGCAGCTCGACCAGCTCGCCGCCCACGACCTCGACGTCGGCCTCATCCACCACCCCTGCGACGTCGCCGGACTCGAACTCGGGCCCGTGCTGCGCCGCGAGGTCGGCGTGCTGCTGCCCCGCGGCGCCCCCGCCGCCACCCTCGACGAGGTACCGCTCACCGCGCTCACCGGCTACGACCTGGTGCTCTTCCACCGCACCGCCGCCCCCGCCCTGCACGACGACCTGCTCACCACCTGCGCCCGCGACGGCTACACCCCGACCGCCGTCCGGCACGGCCAGGGCGCCAGCTTCGTCCGCGGCCTGCTCCTGTCCTCGCACGCCGTCGCCTTCAGCCCCCAGGACACGCACACACCGCAGGGCGCGGATCCCGACATCGTCTGGCGGCCCCTCGCGGGCGCCCCGCTGGCCTGGCGGCACTCCGTGGCCTGGCCGAAGGGGCGCGGCGACGCCGCCGTGGCATCGTTCGCGCAGGCCGTCACCGACGCCCTGCGCAGCACCGCCGCCGTGACCTCCGATACGCCCCCGCGCCCGCTCCACCTGCGCCCGACCGCGGAGTACTGGCTGTGACCAAAGCCGCGAGCAACACCGTCACCCGCCTCCAGGAGGCGTTCGCCGAAGCCGGCGTCACGGGCCGCCTCCACGCCCTCGACATCGACTCCGGCGCGGAGCTCGGCGCGGGCGCCGACCAGCCCGTCGTCACCGCGAGCGTCCACAAGCTGTGCGTACTCGTCACGCTCCACGAACAGGCCGCCGCGGGCCTCCTCGACCTCACCGAGCAGGTCGAATGCCCCGTGGACGGCCGCACTTCGGGCCCCACCGGGCTCGCCGCCATGCTCGACCCGGTCCGCCTCTCCCTGCGCGACGCCGCCTACCTGATGATGGCCGTCAGCGACAACACCGCCGCCGAACTCCTCCTGGAACGCGTCGGCCTGGACGCCGTCAACGCCACCACCGCCCGCCTCGGCCTCACCCGCACCCGGGCCGTGCACACCTTCCGCGAGATGTTCGCGTCCATGCGCGAGGACGCGGGCCCCGCCGGGGCGCAGGCCCTCACCGACCCCTACGTCATCGCCCGCCTGCGCGCCCTGGACCCCGCCCGCACCAACCACAGCACCCCGCGCGACATGACCCGCCTGCTCGGCGCCCTGTGGCGGGACGAGGCCTGCACCCCCGAACACGGCGCGGCCATGCGCCGCGTCCTCGGCCTCCAGGTCTGGCCCCACCGCCTCGCCGCCGGGTTCCCCTTCGACGACGTACACGTCGCGGGCAAGACCGGCAGCCTGCCGACCGTGCGCAACGAGGTCGGCGTCGTCGAGTACCCCGACGGCGGGCGCTACGCCGTCGCCGTCTTCACCCGCGCCGCCCGCACCGCGGCCACGCTGCCTTCGGCGGACGCGGTGATCGGGACGGCGGCGCGGATGGCTGTGGAGGCTTTGCGGGGGCAGTGAGCGGTGCGTCCGCTGAGGTCGGCCTCGTCTGTGGTGGCTCCGGGGCTCCGGTGGCTCCGGGGACTCAGCTCCAGTACGGGTCCCGGCCGGTCTCCGCGAGCAGCCGCTCGAACTCCGTCGCGTCGTCGGCCACCGACACCGGCTCCGCGAGGACGCCCATGGAGCGGGCGGTGGGGCCCAGTCCGGCGACGGCTTCGCGCAGTACGCCGACGACGTCGCCCGCGCCCTCCTGCCCAGAGGGCGTCCCATAATCCTGGCCCGTCGCCCGCGCCAGATCCCACGCGTGCACCGTCAGATCGAGCAGCACCATCGCCCCGACCGTCCGCGCGGGCATGTTCATCGCGCCGGTGAGGCCCTCGTCGGCGCCGGGTTCGGACCAGGCGGCGACCAGCTTCTCCGTCTCCGCCGCGAACCGCTCGCGCCAGTCGGCGCCCTGGGCCAGATAGTCGGGCGTGTCGCCGCCGAAGTCGGCGTTCCGCTTGGCCGCCAGCTCCTGGAACTGCACGACGACGTGGAAGACGTGGTTCATCAGGGCCCGTACGTCGTACTCGGCGCAGGGCGTGCGGGCGTCGAGGCGGTCGTCGGGGAGGCTGTGGACCACCGGGAGTGCGTGGGCCGCGGCGATGCCGAGCAGATCGCCGGTCTTGTGGGTGGTGTTCATGGGACGACGGTAGGCAGCGGGGGCGCGCCCCGTCTTGAACAAACGCGACAGCCTCGGGGCTCGGCGCAGGAGTGTGGCGAGCGGGACATGTCAGACCCGCGTCCTACGCTCGCGCCATGCCTGCCGCTCCCCGCCGCGACACCCGGGGCATCGTCGACGCCTCCGGCCTGATGACGCGCGTACGTTTCCGGCGCCACGCGCCCGCCGAGCCGCTCCGCCGCCACCTGGAGCACTACTGGCTGATCGACTGGGACCTCACCGAGCCGTACGTGTCCCACGTCGTGCCGCACCCGTCCGTGAACGTCGTCTTCCAGGACCTGCCGGGGCAGCGGCCGTTCGGAGTGGTGGCGGGCATCGGCCTCGGGCTCTTCAGCAAGGAGCTGGCCGGGCGGGGGCGGGTGTGCGGCGTGCAGTTCAGGCCGGGCGGCTTCCGCGCCTTCGCACCGGGCCTCGCGGTCACGGAGCTGACCGGGCGGGAGCTGCCCCTGGAGGACGTCTTCGAAGACGTACGACCGGACCCGGCGGACACCGCGGGCGCCGTTCTGGGCCCCGACGACGAGCACACGCGCGTGGCCGCCCTCGACGCCTTCCTGCTGCGCCACGGCCCGGCGCCCGACCCGCGTGCCGAGCTCGCCATGGACCTGGTCGACCGCATCCGCGCCGACCGGACGGCCCTGCGGGTCGGCGACTTCGCGCGCGAGGCGGGCCTGTCGGTGCGGGCCATGCAACGGCTGTTCTCGGCGTACGTCGGTGTCGGCCCGAAATGGGTCATCCTGCGCTACCGCATCCACGAGGCCCTGGAACACGCGGAGTCGGCGGCGGCCGTGGACTGGGCGGACCTCGCGGCCGGACTCGGATACGCCGACCAGGCCCATCTCGTACGGGACTTCACGGCGACGGTGGGGGTGCCGCCGACGGCGTACGCGCCGGGCTGAGGCGCGGCGGGCGCGGTGCGCGCGTTCGGCACCGGGGATTGTCAGACCCTCCGCCTACCGTGAGGACATGGAGAGAGCAACGGGAAGCACAGAGAGCGCTGCGAGCACACAGACGTCGTCGCACGTACGGCTCGTGCCCTGGTCCGAGGGCGACTTCGACCTGCTCGTGCGGCACAACGCACCGGAGATGACGGCCCACTTGGGCGGCCCCGAGACCCACGAGAAGCTGCTCGACCGCCACCAGCGCTATCTGGGCCTCGACGACCGCCAGGGCGGGATGTTCCGGATCGTGACGCACCCCGAGGGCGAGACCGCGGGCATCGTCGGCTTCTGGGAGACCACGCACCAGGGCGAGGACGTCTGGGAGGCCGGCTGGGGCGTCCTGCCGGAGTGCCAGGGCCGCGGCATCGCCGCCGCGGCGGTCCGCCTGGCGGTGGCCGAGGCGCGCCGCACGGGCCGCCACCGCCATCTGCACGCGTACCCCGCCGCGGACAACGCGCCCTCCAACGGCGTGTGCCGCAAGGCGGGCTTCACGCTCCTCGGCGAGGAGGACATGGAGTATCCGAAGGGGCACTGGATGCGGTGCAACGACTGGCGCCTCGACCTGGAGCAGCAGGCGTAGGCGCAGGCGCAGGCGTGGGCGTGGGGCACCTCAGAAGTGGGGCACCTCAGAAGAAGTACGAGTCCCCGGTGTCCAGGACCAGCACCGTGTGCTCGTTGTTCCGCGGGTTGCGGTCGACCGCGCCACCGTTCCAGACGGTGCCCACCGTCACCGTCACCTCGCGCGGCTCCCCGCGCAGCCGGACCGCGAGGTCGAGCCGCCCGCCCCGGCCCGCCGCGGGCAGCGCGCCCGTGCGGCACAGCACTCCGCGCTCGCCCGCCCGCACGCAGGAGTCCGGCAGCCGCATCGCGTCCTCCAGCGGCACGGACCACGAGAGCCGGACCGTGGCGCCCGGCACGTCGTCGGGGCCGTGGTTCTCCGGCGTCAGCGAGACCGCCGCGAGCCCCCGGGTCATGGCCACCTGCCCGTGGTACGCGACATCCGCCTCCGGAACCGGCCCACCGCCGCCGGCCACCGCGCCCCCGCTCCCCCACAACACCGCGCCCACGACGACGGCCCCCACACAGAGCACCCGCACGACAACCTCCACGACGAACACGAGCGAGACCGGCCACGGGGATCCATGCCACCCACCGCCCCTCCGGACCCCCCAAACCCCCACATGCCACCCTGTTGACCATGCTCATCGCCCGCTCCGCAGCCCTTTTCCTCGTCGCCGCCCTCTTCGAGATCGGCGGCGCCTGGCTGGTCTGGCAGGGAGTGCGGGAGCACCGGGGCTGGGTGTGGATCGGCGCGGGGGTCATCGCCCTGGGGGCGTACGGCTTCGTCGCGACGCTGCAGCCCGACGCCGAGTTCGGCCGCATCCTGGCCGCGTACGGCGGGATCTTCGTGGCGGGCTCGATCGCCTGGGGCGCGGTCGCGGACGGCTACCGCCCCGACCGCTGGGACGTGGCCGGGGCGCTGATCTGCCTGGCGGGCATGGCCGTGATCATGTACGCGCCGCGCGGCGACTGAGGCGGCCGCGGGACCGGGCACCGGGGGCGGGCCCCGGCGCCGAGCCGTCCGCCCACCACCGCCACGGACCTCGCGCCTATGCTGACCGAACAACGTACGCGCGTTGACGGAACGGCGTACGCACGACTCCGAGGGAGCCCGCATGTCCGCCGCAGAAGCGACGCCCCGCAAGCCCGGTATCGCGATCGTCACCGGTGCCAGCGGCGGCATCGGCGCGGCGACCGCGCGGGGACTGGCGGCAGCGGGCCACCGCGTCGTCCTCACCGCCCGCCGCAAGGACCGCATCGAGGCGCTGGCCGCCGAGCTGACGGCGGCGGGGCACGACGCGACGGCGTACCCGCTCGACGTCACCGACCGCGCGGCGGTCGACACCTTCGCGACCGCGTTCCGCGAGATCGCGGTCCTGGTGAACAACGCGGGCGGGGCGCTCGGCGCCGACCCCGTGGCGACGGGCTCGCCCGAGGACTGGCGCCAGATGTACGAGACGAACGTCATCGGCACCCTGAACATCACCCAGGCCCTGCTCCCCGCCCTCACCGCGAGCGGCGACGGCACGGTGGTCGTCGTCTCCTCCACGGCGGGCCACGGCACGTACGAGGGCGGCGCGGGCTATGTCGCCGCCAAGCACGCCGAACACGTCCTCGCCGAGACCCTGCGCCTGGAGATCGTCGGCACCCCGGTCCGCGTGATCGAGGTCGCCCCCGGCATGGTCAAGACCGAGGGCTTCGCACTGAACCGCTTCGGCGGCGACGAGGAGAAGGCCGCCAAGGTCTACGCGGGCGTGGCCGAGCCCCTGACGGCGGACGACGTCGCGGACACGATCACCTGGGCGGTGACCCGCCCGCCCCACGTCAACATCGACCTCCTCGTGGTCCGCCCCCGCGCCCAGGCCTCCAACACGAAGGTCCACCGGGAGCAGTGATGACGTACGCCGCCGACGACCCCGGCACCCCCGGCGGCTCGCCCGACTCCCCCGACCCCCTGGACCGACTCCGCTACGAACAGGAGTCCCGCCGCCTGGCCCAGGAAAAGAAGAACGAACGCCTGGTGTGGTGGTACCTCGCGTACTTCCTCTTCGGCATCCACATCGTGGCGTTCGTGATGATCTACGCGGTGACGCACGGGAAGTAGTCAGCCCTTCACGCACACCACCTGCTTGATCTTCGCCACCACCTGGACCAGGTCCGTCTGCTGCTCGATGACCTTGTCGATGGACTTGTACGCCCCGGGGATCTCGTCCACGACACCGGAGTCCTTGCGGCACTCCACGCCCCGCGTCTGCTCCTCCAAGTCCTGGGTGGAGAACCGCTTCTTCGCCGCGTTGCGGCTCATCTTGCGGCCCGCGCCGTGCGAGGCGGAGTTGAAGGACGCCTCGTTGCCGAGACCCTTCACGATGTACGAGCCGGTGCCCATGGAGCCCGGGATGATGCCGTAGTCCCCGGAGCCCGCGCGGATCGCTCCCTTACGGGTGACCAGCAGGTCCATGCCGTCGTACCGCTCCTCCGCCACGTAGTTGTGGTGGCAGGAGATCTCCTGCTCGAAGCTCGGCGCGGCCTTCTTGAACTCCTTGCGGATCACGTCCTTGAAGAGCGCCATCATCAGCGCGCGGTTGTACTTCGCGTACTCCTGCGCCCAGAACAGATCGTTCCGGTACGCCGCCATCTGCGGGGTGTCCGCGATGAACACAGCGAGGTCACGGTCCACCAGGCCCTGGTTGTGCGGCAGTTCGCGGGCCACGCCGATGTGGTGGTCGGCGAGTTCCTTGCCGATGTTCCGGGAGCCGGAGTGCAGCATCAGCCAGACCGAGCCCGACTCGTCGAGACAGAACTCGATGAAGTGGTTGCCACTTCCGAGCGATCCCATCTGCTTTACGGCTCGTTCCTGACGGAATTTGACCGAATCCGCCACGCCGTCGAACCGCCCCCAGAAGTCGTCCCAGCCTCCCGTCGGCACCCCATGAAACCGCCCCGGCTCAACGGGATCCTCATGCATCCCCCGCCCCACCGGAATCGCCTGCTCGATCTTCGACCGCAGGCGCGAAAGGTCGTCGGGCAGGTCGGCGGCCGTCAACGACGTCTTGACCGCCGACATCCCGCAGCCGATGTCGACGCCGACCGCCGCCGGGCACACCGCGCCCTGCATCGCGATGACGGAGCCGACCGTCGCGCCCTTGCCGTAGTGGACGTCCGGCATGACGGCGAGGCCCTTGATCCAGGGGAGTGTGGCGACGTTCCGCAGCTGCTGCATCGCCGCGCCCTCGACCGTCTTCGGGTCCGCCCACATCCGGATGGGTACGTTCGCACCCGGCATCTCCACGTACGACATAGCTTCCTCATTCCCCCGTACGACAACAAAAGACTTGAAGCGCAATTACTGGTGCCAAGGTCGACGTATGGGATAACGGACCGGCATCCACAGCGGCGCGTGCGATACACATTGTGTCCACCGGCCGTCCGCCGGCGGCAACCGAATAACCAGGCCGGACAGGCCCGGCGGACCGGCCCGACGGCCGACCGACCGGAACCGTCCACGTCGAGAGGAGCCAGCACGGTGCAGCGGAGGGTCTACGTACCGGGCGTCGCCGCGCTCCTCGTGGCGCTGCTCGCCGGCTGCACCGGCAGCTCGGGGACCGCGAACGACGACGACGGCAAGTCCGGCGACTCGGGCAGTTCCACAGCGGCCGCCGAGCCCGGCAAGTACCACACCCTGCCCGAGCCCTGCGGCTCCGTCGACAGCTCGACGCTCGACTCGATGCTCCCCGGCCTCGCGGACATCGAGAACACCGAGCAGCGCGAGAAGGCGTACGAGGGCTCCGCGACGGCCACGTACGACACCGACCGGCGCGTGGGCTGCCGCTGGAAGGTCGAGGCGCCGGACGCCACCCACCACCTCCTCGTCGACTTCGAGCGCGTGGTGTCGTACGACGGGACCGTCAGCGACGAGGACCGGGCGCAGCAGATCTATCGGACGAAGCTCCGCGACGCGGGGGTTCCGGAGCCGTCCGCGTCGGGCGAGCCGGATGATTCGGATGACTCGGAGGGGCCGGATGAGCCGGATGACTCGGACGAGTCCGGCAAGCCGGGCAAGTCGGGGAGTCCCGGTGAATCCGGCAGTTCTGACGGTTCTGACGACGCCGGCGGCGACAACAGCTCCCGCCAGGCCCAGCGCGCCTCCGCCGTCAGCGCCAAGAACGTCAAGAAGGACCTCAAGAAGGGCGCCAAGAAGGGCGACGGCGCCCCCGCCCCCGAGGGCGACGACGAGCCCGGCGTCTCCCCCTCCGGCGAGGGCGACGGCGACGGCGACGGCTCGGGCGCGACCGGCGAGGCCACTCCCCCCGGCTACGAGCCGCGCACCCTGGACGACCTCGGTGACGTGGCCTTCCTCGACGACGTGCTCACCACCGCCGCCTCGTCCACCCGCCAGCGCACCGTGACTGTGGTGTTCCGCACGTCGAACGTGATCGTGACGGTCGAGTACGACGAGCAGCCGGCCCGCCGCACGGAGGTCCCCGACTCCAAGGAAATGCAGGACAACGCGCGCGAACTGGCCGAAAACCTCGCCGACAGGTTCGACGACTGACGTCCGCCCGGAGCGCGTACGGGCTGCCGGGAAGCCGGGCCACCCGCGTCGCACACCGCGTACCGTGACCCAACGGACCCATCGAACGGCACGGCCGCCAACGAGCGAACACGAGTGAAGGAACCATGCACCGACCCGCACAGCGACAGCGACAGCGACTCACCCGCGTTCTTGTGGGCGCGGCCGCCGTACCGGTGATCCTCTTCGCCTCCGCCTGCAGCAGCGACTCCGGTTCGGACGGGGACAAGAAGGACTCCGGCGACAAGCCCTCGGCGTCCGCGTCCGGCGGCGGCACCGGCGGTTCCGGCGACAAGGCCGCGACCGTGGAGAAGGCGGCCTTCGCCAAGCTCCCGGAGCCCTGCGCCACGCTCTCCAAGAAGACGCTCGGCGACCTGGTCCCGGCCGCCAAGGACAAGACCGGCAAGACGGGCACGTCGGACGATGTGTCGACGCGTGGCAACTGCACCTGGGACAGCCTCGACAACAACGGCGTCGACGGTTCGCAGTTCCGCTGGCTGCGCGTTTCGCTGAACCGCTTCGAGTCCGACCAGTCGCTCGGCAGCGGCGCCAAGCGCGCCCAGACGAACTTCACCAAGCAGGTCACCGACGCCCAGGCGGCCAAGGGCGCCAAGGGCGTGAAGACCACGCCGGTGCAGGGCGTGGGCGACCAGGCGACGCTGGTCAGCTATGACGTGAAGAAGGACAAGGACACCTTCAAGCAGCAGACGCTGGTGGCCCGCGTGGAGAACGCCGTCGTCACGGTCGACTACAACGGCGCGGGTCTCGCGGGCGACAAGTCGCCGGAAGCGGCGGACCTGGCCAAGGACACGCAGAAGGCCGGCAAGGAGGCCGTCGCGGCGGTCGCCGCCGCCAACAAGGCGGGCGGCTCGGGCACTTCGGGTGCGGGCAAGCCGTCGGGCGGCTCGGACAAGGGCTCCGCCGACAAGGGCGGCAAGGGCGACGAGTCCAACGAGGGCTCCGGCGCCAAGCCGAAGTCCGACGCCAAGCCCAAGAGCTAGTCACTCGCGAGCAGCCCGAATCGGCTGCGTACGCACATGAGTTGCCGGAGCCCGGTCGCCCACGCGGCCGGGCTCCCGCCGTTCCCGCCCGCTCAGCCGATCGGCAGGCAGATCACCTGGGCCTGGAAATTGCGTTCCTCGGTTCCCGTGTTGTTCATCGTGACGATCCAGTCCTGTCCGACCCTGTGGGACGTCACCACGGAAAGACCGCTGTACTCGGTCCTGTATTGGAAGCCGCCGCCGGTGACGCCTGTTCCGGCCGGACACCTGGCGATGGCGGACGAGAAGTTGCCGGGATCGACGCGAGTGATGGCGCTGTATACGTGGAAGGGCGCTTTCGTCACTCCGGACGGCCCCGCGGGACCCTGATCACCCTTGTCGCCCTTCTCGCCCTTGTCCCCCTTCTCGCCCTTCTTCCCCATGTCCCCCTTGGGACCCTTAGGGCCCTTCGGCCCCGCAGGGCCCTGCGGACCGGCGGGCCCCTGCGGGCCGCGGCAAATGATGTGCTGCCCCTTGCGCTTGCAGTCGTCGTCACCGCCGGGAGGTGCGACGGCCGAGGCGGTCGGAGCCGCCAGTACGCCGACACCCATCACCACGGCCGAGGCCACCACCACGCGAGCTGCCCTACGAGCACGAGCGTTCATTGATCTGTTCCTTCAGCAGGTGCGTTCTGTGAGTGTTTGTCACGATGCATCAGCCCCCGAGAGGCCGCCATCGGAAGCGGCGTCCGGAGCGGGCGTCAGGTGCCGGGCTTGCGCCCCCACACGTGGACCGGGGTGCCCCGCTTGATGGCCTTCCAGAGGCGTCGGGCGTCGTCGTAGCGAAGGTTGACGCAGCCGTGGGAGCCGGGGCCCGCATAGAGGTTGCTGTAGACGCCATGGATGGCCTGGCCGCCGCTGAAGTACTGGCTGAACGGCATCGGCGCCCGATACCGCGTGGACCACTCGTCGAGGATGCGCCGTCCGACGCGGAACCAGCCCGTGCGGGTGGCGTACGCGGCCCGGCCGGAGCGGATGGCGACGGGCGGGAAGACCACCTTCCCCGCCGAGCGGACCCACATGATCTGGTGGCCCAGGTCGACGCACGCGACCCGGCCCCGCTTCGGGGGGCAGCCGTGCAGTTGTCCGGGGTGGTTCAGCGCCCACTCCCGGTACAGGGCCGTGTAGGTGATCGGCCCGGCGAAGCCGTCGGCGGGGACGATGACCTGGCTCTTCTGGTACCGCTGGATCGCGAGGCAGTCGGCGGCCGACTGCACCCCGTCGACACGCAGTCGCAACAGCCCTTCGACCTGGCGCTGATAGGGGCCGCCGGCCCGCGCGCAGCTGTCACGGACGCCCGTGTGCGGTACGTGGGATACGTACGCGGCCTGCGCGGGAGGCATTCCGGCAGCCGTCACAAGGGACGCCGTGACGGGGATCAGCACCTTAAGAAGCCTGGCCCGCAGGAAGTTCCGCATAGTGCCTACAGGTGCACCGCCGCACCGGGGCCTAGCCCCGCGGAACCGAACTTCACCCGCACGCGCCGCGGCGTTTGTGGAGAAAGGTCCCCTCAACTCGCCCCGCCGCACCGCCCCCGAGCCGGGCTGTACCCGTACCGGGCCACGCGCTCCCGTACGCGTGTGCCAGGCTGTCGCTCGCAACACACCGAGCAGGGAGGGGTTCGCGGGTGGCCGCGATGCAACTGACACGCACACACCGGGTACTCATCGGGGTGGTCGTCGCCGGGGCTCTGGTCATCGCCGGGATCGGCTTCGCGGGGTCGTACGCGGCCGTGCGGGAACTGGCGGAGAAGAAGGGCTTCGGCACCTTCTCGATCGTCTTCCCCATAGGCATCGACGCGGGCATCTGTGTGCTGCTCGCCCTCGATCTGCTGCT
>NZ_BMNG01000013.1 GCF_014646335.1 Streptomyces lasiicapitis | reverse complement strand
GACCCTGTGGGAGAGTAGGACGCCGCCGAACTTAACTTGATAAAGCCGTATCCCCCGAGTTCCGACTCGGGGGATACGGCTTTTTTGCGTTCCCCTGTTCTCCGTTCCCCGTTCTCCATTTTCTGTTTCTAGAGGCGGCCGGCTGCTTTCAGCGACAGGTATGCGTCTGCCAGCGCGGGGGCCAAGTTGTCGGGGGTGGCGTCGACGACCGTGACGCCATGGCGGGTGAGCTGTTCCGCTGTGCGCTGGCGTTCCGCCTGAGCCTGGGCCGCGGCTGCGGCGTCGTACACAGCCTCCGTCGTTCCCCGTGCCTTCGCCATCTGTGTGATGTACGGGTCGGCGACCGAGGCGACCAGGACTGTGTGGCGTTGTGTGAGGCGGGAGAGAACCGGGAGCAGGCCCTCTTCGATGGGGGCCGCTTCGAGGCTGGTGAGGAGCACGATCAGCGAGCTGCGGGGGGCGGCGCGCAGAGCTGTGGCGGTGAGGCCGCGGGCGTCTGTCTCGACGAGTTCCGGTTCCAGGGTGGCCAGCGCGTTCACGAGTGAGGGGAGGACGTCGCCCGCGGCTTTGCCCTGGACGAGGGCGCGTACTCGGCGGTCGTACGCCAAGAGATCCACGCGATCACCCGCGCGGGAGGCCAGGGCGGTCAGGAGCAGGGCGGCGTCCATGGAGGCGTCGAGGCGAGGGGCGTCGCCGACTCGGCCCGCGGAGGTGCGGCCGGTGTCGAGGACCAGGAGGATGTGGCGGTCGCGCTCGGGGCGCCAGGTGCGGACGGCCACGGAGGACTGGCGGGCGGTGGCGCGCCAGTCGATGGACCGGGTGTCGTCGCCGGGAACGTACTCGCGAAGGCTGTCGAACTCCGTGCCCTGGCCGCGGATCAGCACGCTGGTGCGGCCGTCGAGTTCGCGCAGGCGGGCCAGCTTGGAGGGCAGGTGCTTACGGCTGGCGAAGGGCGGCAGGACGCGGAGCGTCCACGGGACCTTGTGGCTGCCCTGACGGGTGAAGAGGCCCAGCGGGCCCCTTGAGCGGATCGTGACGCGGTCGGCCTGGTGGTCGCCGCGGCGGGTGGGGCGCAGGCGGGTGGTGAAGCGGCGGCGTTCGCCGGTCGGGACGTCCCATCGCTGCCTGGACGCGGTGACTTCGGTGCCGGGCTGCCAGCTGCTGGGGGGCCAGGCGTCGCGGAGTTCGGCGCGCAGGGGGCGGTTGGTGGGGTTCGTGAGGGTGAGGTGGACGTCTGCGGGCTCGCCGAGGCGTACGGAGGTGTCGCCGGAGCGGGTCAGGACGAGGCGGCGTACGGGGGCGGCCAGGGCGAAGTCGCAGGCGCAGGCCAGGGCCAGGGGGGCGTTGACCGCGAGGATGCCTGTCCAGCCGGGTTCCAGGATGCCCACCGGGAGGGAGCCCAGGGCGGCCAGGAGGGCGGTGCGGCCGGTGACGGGCATCAGCGGGGCACCGGGACGTGGGCGAGGATCGCGTTGATGACGGAGTCGGCCGTCACGCCCTCCATCTCGGCCTCCGGGCGCAGTTGGACGCGGTGGCGGAGGGCGGGCAGGGCCAGGGCCTTCACGTCGTCGGGGATGACGTAGTCGCGGCCCGTCAGCCAGGCCCAGGCGCGGGCCGTGGAGAGCAGAGCCGTGGCGCCGCGCGGGGAGACGCCCAGCGTCAGGGACGGCGATTCGCGGGTGGCGCGGCAGATGTCGACTACGTAGGCGGTGATTTCGGGCGAGACGGTGGTCTTGGCGACGGCCGCTCGGGCCGCTTCGAGGTCGGCGGGGCCTGCCACGGGGCGTACGCCGGCGGCGCGCAGGTCGCGCGGATTGAAGCCTTCCGCGTGGCGCTTCAAGACGTTGATCTCATCCTCGCGGGAGGGGAGAGGGACCGTCAGTTTGAGGAGGAAACGGTCCAGTTGGGCCTCGGGGAGGGGGTACGTGCCCTCGTACTCGACCGGGTTCTGGGTGGCGGCGACGAGGAACGGCTTGGGGAGCGGGCGCGGCGTGCCGTCGACCGTGACCTGGCGTTCCTCCATCGCTTCGAGCAGGGACGACTGGGTCTTGGGCGGGGTGCGGTTGATCTCGTCGGCGAGGAGCAGATTGGTGAAGACCGGGCCCGGCTGGAAGGAGAACTCCGTGGAGCGGGCGTCGTACACGAGGGAGCCCGTGACGTCGCTGGGCATCAGGTCGGGGGTGAACTGGACGCGCTTGGTGTCGAGTTCGAGGGACGCGGCGAGGGCGCGTACGAGGAGGGTCTTCGCGACGCCCGGGACGCCTTCGAGCAGGACGTGGCCGCGGCACAGCAGGGCCACGACGAGGCCGGTGACGGCGGGGTCCTGGCCGACCACGGCCTTGGAGATCTCCGTGCGCAGGGACTCCAGGGAGGAGCGGGCGCCGTCGGAGCTCGCGGCGTTGTCAGTGGTCGGGTCCATCATGAAGTACGTACCTCACTTTCGAGGGCGTCGAGTTGGTCGGCGAGGGCGATGAGCCCTGCGTCGTCGCCGGGCGGCGGGCCGAAGAGAAGGGGGTGCGGGTCCTGGCCGGGCGTGTGGAGACGGCTGGTCAGGGCGGGCAGGAGCGCCTCGGGCGTATGGGCCCGGGCGGCGGGGACGCCGACGAGGGGGGCGAGTCGGGTGCGGGTGGCCGAGCGGAGGGCCGCGGCGGCGCGGTCGCGGGCGTCGGCCTTGCGGTAGAGGCGGGCGCGGCCTTCGGCGGTCTCGGAGGCGCGGATCGCGACGGGGAGGTTCTCGGGGACCAGGGGGCCGAGGCGGCGTGCGCGCCACAGGGCCGCGAGGACGGCGGCGACGGTGAGCTGCAGCGTGCCCCAGAGCCAGCCGGACGGGATGAGGTCGAAGAAGCTGTCGTCGGCGGTGTCGTCGACCGCGTCGTCGGAGAGCGAGGGGAGGTACCAGACCAAGTGCGGGCGCGAACCGAGCAGTTGCAGGGCGAGCGAGGCGTTGCCGTGCTCGTCGAGGCGGTCGTTGTGGAGGATGTCGGGGGCGCCGAGGATGACGGTGTTGCCCCGCGCGGGGGTCTGGCCCGGCTTCTCCGGAGCGTCCTCTTGGGAGTCTTCCGTGTTGTCGCCCGTCTCCGGAGAGGCGTCCTTCGCGGTCGTCGCCGGGAGGTGCAGGAGGCTCGGCAGGCCGTCGTCGAGGTAGCAGGCCTCGGCGCCGGGGACGAGGGTGTCGTAGCGGATGCCGCCCACGTCCGCGGAGCCGGCGCGGCGGGCCGCGGGCAGGGAGCAGTCCGGCGAGAGCGTCGAGTCGAAGCTGGTCGCGGCGTCCGCGGTGACCCCGGGAGCGAGCCTCGACACCGACGGGGTGCCCGGGGCGACCAGGACGGTGCGGCCGCCGGAGCCCTCGGTGGCGTCGTGGAGCCGGGACTGCTGGCGGTCCGTGAGGAGGTCAGGGTTGGCCACCAGGAGGGTGGTGTCGGGGCCCGCGGCGGACCGTGCCTCTTCGGTGGTGGTGACGACGCGCGTGGACACGCCCCGGTCGGCGAGGAGCTCGGAGACGGCACGGCTGCCGTAGGGGTCGGCGGAGCGCGGGTCGAGGCGGCCGTGCTGGGCGCCGGAGCGGACGGCCGCGATGGCGACGGCGGCCGCCAGGAGGATGACGACGGCGAGGACGATGCCGCGGGAGCGGGTCCAGAGCTGGCGGGGCGTGGGAGCGGTCGAGGTCGACGGGGCGCCGGGGGGCGGGGTGTTGGCGGGCTGCGTGGGGGTGCCGGTCGGCGGCTCGGCGGAAGTGCCGGTCGTGCCGGTCGTGCCGGTCGGCGGGGTGGCCTGGGCGCCGGTCGGTGTCGTGCTGGACGTGGGCTGTGCGGGTGTCGCCGTGTCGCGCGTGCCGGGGGAATCCGTCATCGGATGGCTCCCCAGGAGGCGCTGTCCGACGCGGCGTGGGACGCGGTGGCCAGGAGTGGCTTGGTGCGCTCCAGGTCGCGGTCCAGGTCGGCGAGTTGGCGGTACGCCGACTCCGTGGCCGTGCGGCCTCCGTACGTCACGTCGTCGAACTCCCGGGCGGCGGTGTGCAGCCGGTCCGCGTGGGCGGGCAGGGGGCGGGCGGCCTCGGCGGCGGCCTCGTCCGCGGTGCGGCCGGGGCGCGGATCGAGGAGTGCGCGCTCCTCCAGGGAGCGCACGACGGCCCGCATGCGCTCCTGGAGGGCCTGGTTCCAGTGGCCCTGGGCGGCGTGTGCCTCGGCGGCCGAGCGGTGCTCCGCGGCGCTGCGCGGGCGGTCGTCGAAGAGCGCGGCGGTGGTGGCGGGGGCGCGGCGCGGGGTGCCGAGGCGCCACCACAGGGCCGCGGCGACCGCCAGCACCGCGAGGACGATGACCACGAGGCCGACCGTGCCGCCCGGAGCCGCGCCCGAAGCCGCGCTGAACAGGTCGTCCACCCAGCCCCAGAAGCGGTTCAGGGCGCGCTGGAAGAGGCTCGGGTCGTTCTCGTGGTACATCGGCTTGGACAGCTCGCGCTCGGCCGCCTCCCGCGCGGGATCGCGCGGGACCGTCACCGGAGGCTCGTCCCCGGTGACGGGCAGCGTCAGCGCCGCGCCGAAGCCGGTGCGTGGCAGTCGTGAGATCGCGCCGAGCGTGTCGAGAGCCGCCCCTGCCGGCGTCACCGCATCAACTCCCCGGTGTGCCGGGGGTGTCGGAGTCGCCGTGGCCCGGCACACCGGCGGCGCGGGCGAGTTCGAGGTCGAGCGCCTCGCGGCGGATCCGCTGGTCGATGTACAGGAGCACGGTGACCCCGGCGGTGATCGGGAACGTCAGCATGGAGCCGATCACCTGGCCGACGCCGCTCACGATCAGGAACGTCCAGCCGACCTCACCCGCACCGGCGTCGAGCACGTTGGAGATGCTGTCGCCGCTCAGCGCGCCCGCGATGATCGTGAACGGGATGACGATGATCGACGCCACGACGTTCGCGATGACCGCGGCCAGGAGCTGGATGCCGAAGACGCGCCACCAGGAGCGCCGGACCAGCTTCACGGACCGGCTCATCGACTTCTTCACGCCCTGCTTCTCCAGCATCAGCGCCGGAGAGGAGAGCGACAGGCGGACCATCAGCCAGATGGCGACGACACCGCCGGCGATGCCGCCGATCACGGCGAGGGCGACCCCGCCGTCCGTGGCACCGGCAGCGGCGATCAGCACGCCGGGCAGGGTGCCCGCGGCGACCACGCCCAGGGCGATCAGCGGAAGCAGCAGCGTCAGGCCGATCAGCTTCCCGAGCCGCGGCTTGGAGTCGTGCCAGGCCTCCGCCGTGGTCACCGGCTTGCCCAGCACGGCGCGGCTGGTGACCATCGTGAGCAGGGCCGTCGCCACGATCGTGCCGAGCAGGGTGATGACGAGTACGGCGCCCGAGCTGAGCAGCGTGTCCCAGAGCGCGCGCGTGACCTCTCCGACGGACGCGCTCGGGTCGTCGAGGGCCTCGGTGTCGGCCGCGTCGTTGAGGACCAGGCCCTGGAGCAGGATGACCAGGACCTCGGTGACGACGGCGACGGTCAGCGAGATGCCGAGGACCGTGCGCCAGTGCGTACGCATGGTGGAGACCGCGCCGTCCAGGATCTCGCCGACGGCGAGCGGACGCAGCGGGATGACGCCGGGCTTGGCGGCGGCCGGCGGGCCCTGCCAGGCGCCCCAGCCGCGGTAGGGACCGCCGGGTCCGCCCGGGCCGGCGCCCCAGCCGGGACCACCGTGTCCGCCGGGACCGCCCTGGCCACCTGCGCCACCGCCACCCCAGCCCTGGCCGGGAGGCACGGGCGGTGGCGGGTTCTGGCCGGGTGCGGGCGGGCTGGGCGCGGACCACTGGGCGGGCGGCGGCTGCTCCTTGGACCACTTCGAACCCGGGCCGTCACTCGGCTGGTCCTCGGGCTCGTCGGACCCCTTCTTGCCGGGGTCGTGTCCGTCGGAGGGGGCAGATCCGGGCGAGGCCCAGCCCGGAGTGTCGTTCATCGTCGCTCCTTCACAGTGCCCGTCCGCGGTCGCGGCGGCAGGTTGGCAGCCATCGTGCCACGGGGTGGTTGCCCGAGGACCAGGCGCGGTGGCGCGGAGACCGTGTGCCGTATGGGCTGCGCACCTTCTATTGTCCGTCGGGTAGCGGGCAGACTGGGCGGATGGCTGATCAGTACGCGCAATCCGGCGAGGCCGTACGGCCGCCCGACGTCGCGGCGGTTTCCGCGCATCCCTCGATTCCCGCGATCCGCTGGGACGATCCCCCGGAGGGGCCCGTCCTCGTCCTCCTCGACCAGACCCGGCTGCCGGGTGAGGAGTCGGAGCTGGTGTGCACCGACCCGCCCGGCCTGGTCCAGGCGATCAGGACGCTCGCTGTGCGCGGGGCCCCGCTGCTCGGCATCGCCGGTGCGTACGGCGTCGCGCTCGCCGCGGCCCGTGGCTTCGACGTGGACGAGGCCGCCGACGCGCTCGCGGGAGCGCGGCCCACCGCGGTCAACCTGGCGTACGGGGCGCGCAGGGCACAGGCGGCGCACCGCAAGGCCGTGGCAGGCGGCGCGGACCGGCGACAGGCGGCCGCGTCGGTGCTCGCCGTGGCGCGGGCGCTGCACAAGGAAGATGCCGAGGCCAGCGCGCGGATGGCGGTGCACGGCCTGGCGCTGCTCGACGAACTGATGCCCGGCGGCGGGCACCGGGTCCTCACGCACTGCAACACGGGGGCGCTGGTCTCCGGCGGCGAGGGCACGGCGTTCGCGGTGGCGCTGGCCGCGCACCGCAAGGGGCGGCTGCGCAGGCTGTGGGTCGACGAGACGCGGCCGCTGCTCCAGGGCGCGCGGCTGACGGCGTACGAGGCGGCGCGCTCCGGGATGCCGTACACACTGCTGACCGACAACGCCGCGGGTTCGCTGTTCGCGGCCGGTGAGGTGGACGCCGTGCTGATCGGCGCCGACCGGATCGCGGCCGACGGTTCGGTGGCCAACAAGGTGGGGAGCTATCCGCTCGCGGTCCTCGCCCGCTATCACCATGTGCCGTTCATCGTGGTGGCGCCGGTGACGACCGTGGATCCCGACACCCCGGACGGAGCCGCCATCGAGGTCGAACAGCGGGCCAGTCATGAGGTGACGGAGGTCACAGTGCCCTTCGTGTCGGCGGCGGGAGCCGAGGTGGGAGGCGGTATTCCCGTGGCGCCGCTGGGGACACAGGCGTACAACCCGGCCTTCGACGTCACTCCGCCCGAGTTGGTGACAGCCGTCGTCACAGAGGAAGGTGTCGTCTCACCCGTGACAACGGAGGGCCTCGCCGAGCTGTGTGCCAGGTCACGCCAGGTAACGATTAGCTAATGGGATGATGTCAGGCATGAAGGGACGAGTCCTTGTCGTCGACGACGACACCGCACTGGCCGAGATGCTCGGGATTGTGCTGCGTGGTGAAGGTTTTGAGCCGTCGTTCGTGGCAGATGGCGACAAGGCGCTGGCCGCTTTCCGGGAGGCCAAGCCCGATCTGGTGCTTCTCGACCTGATGCTGCCCGGACGGGACGGCATCGAGGTGTGCCGCCTGATCAGGGCGGAGTCCGGGGTGCCCATCGTCATGCTCACGGCCAAGAGCGACACCGTGGATGTGGTGGTCGGCCTGGAGTCGGGGGCTGACGACTACATCGTCAAGCCGTTCAAGCCCAAGGAGCTGGTGGCCCGCATCCGTGCGCGCCTTCGCAGGTCCGAGGAGCCCGCGCCGGAGCAGCTGGCCATCGGTGACCTGGTCATCGACGTGGCCGGGCACTCCGTGAAGCGGGACGGGCAGTCGATCGCGCTGACGCCGCTGGAGTTCGACCTGCTGGTCGCGCTCGCGCGCAAGCCGTGGCAGGTGTTCACGCGTGAGGTGCTCCTGGAGCAGGTCTGGGGCTACCGGCACGCGGCCGACACCCGCCTGGTGAATGTGCATGTGCAGCGGCTGCGCTCCAAGGTCGAGCGGGACCCCGAGCGGCCGGAGATCGTGGTGACCGTCCGTGGCGTCGGTTACAAGGCCGGACCGAGCTGACATGTCGCGGGACAGTTCCTCTCCGGCGCCCGGCGAACCGGGAGCGCGGCCGGGGCGGACTGTGCGGCCGCCGCGGCGCGGGCCCCGCTTCGGGGCGCTCGTCGACAGCGGTCTGATGCTGCAGGGCGGCGTGCAGGGCAGCAGCCCCCTGCTGCGGCTCTTCACGCGCTGGGTGCGCCGTCCGCTGCTGCCGATGATGCGGCTGTGGCGGCGCAACATCCAGCTCAAGGTCGTCGTCACCACGCTCCTGATGTCGCTGGGCGTGGTGCTGCTGCTCGGCTTCGTCGTCATGAGCTCGGTCAGTAACGGCCTGCTCAAGGCCAAGGTCAACGCGGCGCAGAGCCAGGCCGACGGTGGCTTCCGGGCCGCCCAGGAGCAGGCCAACAGCGCCCACCGGCCCGCCGCCCAGGGCGGCGACGCCGCGGACGGTCCTACCGCGCAGAACGCCGCCGTATGGCTGTCCGAGCTGGCCGAGCAGCTCGCCAGCGGCGGCCAGAACGCCTTCTACGTAGTCACGCTGAGCTCCAACGCCAGCGACAGCGGCAGTGTGCGCGGACCGCGCGCCTCCGGAGGCGTCGACCCGAACCAGAGCGTGCCGGTGGACCTGCGCGAGCGGGTCGACGGCGGTTCGCTGGCGTACCAGAGCAACACGCGCATCGACTTCATCGACCACCGCGAGTCGCAGCCGGGCCTGGTGATCGGCAAGCAGCTGAGCGACCTCAACGGCGACTCGTACCAGCTCTACTACCTCTTCCCGCTGACGCAGGAGGAGGAGTCGATGAACCTCGTGCGCGGCACGCTCGCCACCGCCGGCCTCTTCGTGGTGGTGCTCCTCGGGGCCATCGCCTGGCTGGTGGTACGCCAGGTCGTCACGCCCGTGCGGATGGCGGCCGGGATCGCCGAGCGGCTGTCGGCGGGGCGCCTTCAGGAACGTATGAAGGTCACCGGAGAGGACGACATCGCGCGCCTCGGTGAGGCCTTCAACAAGATGGCGTCCAACCTCCAGCTCAAGATCCAGCAGCTGGAGGAGCTGTCGCGGATGCAGCGGCGGTTCGTCTCCGACGTGTCGCACGAGCTGCGTACGCCGCTGACGACCGTGCGGATGGCGGCCGACGTCATCCATGAGGCGCGCGTCGACTTCGATCCGGTGACGGCCCGCTCCGCGGAGCTGCTCGCCGACCAGCTCGACCGCTTCGAGTCGCTGCTCGCCGATCTGCTTGAGATCAGCCGCTTCGACGCGGGCGCGGCGGCGCTGGAGGCCGAGCCGATAGACCTGCGCGAGGTCGTACGCCGCGTGGTCGGCGGTGCCGAGCCGCTGGCGGAGCGCAAGGGCACGCACATACGTGTCGTGGGCGACCAGCAGCCCGTGGTCGCCGAGGCGGACGCGCGGCGCGTCGAGCGGGTGCTCAGGAACCTCGTGGTCAACGCCGTGGAGCACGGCGACGGCAAGGACGTGGTGGTGCGGCTCGCGGTCGCGGGCGGCGCCGTCGCCGTCGCGGTGCGGGACTACGGAGTCGGGCTCAAGCCCGGCGAGGCCACGCGCGTGTTCAGCCGCTTCTGGCGCGCCGACCCGGCACGCGCGCGTACCACCGGCGGAACGGGCCTCGGGCTCTCCATCGCCCTGGAGGACGCGCGGCTGCACGGCGGGTGGCTCCAGGCCTGGGGCGAGCCGGGTGGCGGCTCGCAGTTCCGGCTCACGCTGCCGCGTACGGCCGACGAGCCGCTGCGGGGTTCGCCGATACCGCTCGAACCCGACGACTCGCGACGCCACCGCGGCCTGAACGACGCGGGGCTGCCGCTCGGCGGCGGCACGAAGCGGGCCACGGTGCCGCATCAGGCGTCCCCGGACCGGGTGCCCCCGCCTGTGCCCGCGAAGGCGCCCATCGCGCCTCGGCTGGCCCACGCGGCGGCCCTGGACGTGGATCCCACGGCCCTGCCGGGCAGTGGGGCGCGGGTGGTGCCTCGGCAGGCTTGGGAGGAGTTCCCGGCGGAGACGGTGCCTGGGTCCGGCGTGGAAGCGGAAGCGGACGGTGCGGCGGAGGTCGGGCCGGGCGTGGAGCTTGGGGCCGACAGAGGGCTTGGCGCGGGCGGAGAGGCCCGCGGGGCCCGTGACGTTCGGGAAGCTCCTGAGGGGCGTGTGGACGGCCGTCTCGGGGGTGATGGGGCCGAGGACTCGGTCGCGTCGGACGTGAACGTGGGTTCGGAGGCTCGGGTGGACGCGGAAGCCCGCATGGACGCGGAAACGCGGGCGGGCGTGGATACCCGGGCTGGCAGTGAAGCCCCGGCTGCCGCGGCGGTCCACGCGGACACGGACGGGGAAGCCCTCGCGGGTGCAGATGCCACGGCGGGTGGAGATGCCCCTGTGGGGCGGGACGCCTCGGTTGGGCGGGATGCCGTAACGGGCAGGGAAGAGGAGGCCTCGCGTGGGCGCTGAGGGTCTAGGGCGGGGGCGTACGCGTCCGCTGCGCGCCGGGCTTGTGCTGGCCGCGTGCGGTGCGCTGCTCGCCGGGTGTGCCTCCATGCCCGACGAGGGCAACATGAAGAAGGTCGACGCCTCGCAGCGGCCCGATTCGCAGTCCCAGGTGCGCGTGTACGCGATGCCGCCGCCCGAGGACGCGGGCGCGGTGGACATCGTCCAGGGCTTCCTCGAGGCGCTGACCAGCGACGATCCGGACTTCGCGATCGCCCGCAAGTACCTCACGAAGGAAGCGTCCGAGAACTGGCACCCGGAGCGCTCCACCACGGTGCTCGCGGACGGCCCGAACACCGTCGCGGACAACGTGGGCAACAACAATGAGGGCGAGCGTACGTACGCGCTGACCGGGCGCAGGCTCGCGACGGTGAACGAGCAGCGCGCGTACAAGCCCGACGCGAGGACGTACCGCCAGGCCGTCCACCTCACCCAGCAGAGCGGGCCGAACGGCAGGGTGTGGCGCATCGACGTCCCGCCGGCGGGCGTCGTGCTCGGCGAGTCCGACTTCGAGCGGAACTACCAAGCCGTCAACAAGTACTACTTCGCGGCGCCTCCGAAGGGCCTCGGTACGGTCCGCCAGGTCGGCAGGCAGCAGGGTCTCGTCGCGGACCCCATCTACGTACGCCAGCGCATCGATCCGCTGACGGAGACGGTGAAGGCGCTGCTCGACGGGCCCACCAACTGGCTCGACCCGGTGGTACGGACGGCGGTTCCCAGGGGCGCGGGGCTCGCCCCCGACACCAAGTCGCTCACTCCGGACGACAAGAACAAGCTCGTCGTGCCGCTGAACGCGCGCGCGGACACGCTGGGCCATGACCTGTGCACGCAGATGGCCGCCCAACTGCTCTTCACGCTGCAGGACCTGACGGCCTCCGGAGTCGAGCAGGTGGAGCTGCAGCGCAGGAACGGCTCGCAGCTGTGCGTGCTCAGCAAGGACCGCGCCGAGACCGTCGCGCCGCACAGCACGGCGGACCTCCCCGCGTACCAGTACTTCATCGACAAGGAGAAGAAGCGCCTGGTCCGGATGCCCGGAAACACGGGCAGCAATGCCGCGCCGGAGCCGGTGACCGGGCCGTTCGGCGAGGGCGAGCAGCCGCTGCGCTCGGCGGCCGTGTCGCGCGACGAGGAGCGCGGGGCCGGGGTGTCGCTCGACGGGCGCAGGCTCTACACCGCGTCGCTGGTGAACAAGGGCACGCTCGGCGGCCCTGAGCTGCGGTCCCGCTCGAAGTCCGAGACCGACGGGTTCTCGACGCCCAGTTGGGACGTGCGGGGCGACCTGTGGGTGGCCGACCGCGATCCGAAGCGGCCGCGGCTGCTGTGGCTCTCGGAAGGCACCGGCGAGCCGGTGCAGGTGAACGTTCCCGGTCTGGACGGGCACATCGAGGCGGTGCGGGTCGCGGCCGACGGGGTGCGGGTCGCGCTGCTCGTGGAGAAGGGCGGCAAGACGTCGCTGCGGATCGGCCGGATCGACTGGGCGGACGGCAAGGGCGGGCAGCCCGACATCTCCATCGTCGAACTGCTCGAGGCGGCCCCGCAGATGGAGGAGGTCACCGCCATGTCCTGGGCGGGCGTCAGCCGCCTCGTGGTGGTGGGGCGCGAGTCCGGCGGTGTGCAGCAGATGCGGTACGTCCAGAGCGACGGGTCCGCGCGGACGGGGGCGACGCTGCCCGGTCTCACCGGCGTGAAGGAGATCGCCGCGTCCGAGGACGAGCGGCAGCCGCTGGTGGCCCACTCGGACGACGGCATCGTCCGGCTGCCGTCCGGCGCGCAGTGGCAGACGGTGGTCAAGGACGGGGCCAAGCCGGTCTATCCCGGGTGAGGCGGCGACGTGGCCGGGGGCCGCGGTGAGCAGCCCGTTGCCGGTCCATCCCGGGTGAGGCCCGGGTGCGGGGCAGCGCCGCGCCATCTGGGCGCGGCCGCCCACGCCTGCCCGCGGCGCCGCTTGCGTGCTTGCCCCCTCAACAGTGCTTCTCCGCAGGTCAATTGAGGTTTTCGGGGTTATCCACAGGCGGTTGTCCACAGGGGTGGCCGCTGGGCGTCCGCGTTGGCACAGTGGAGACATGCGGGGGTGGTGGCAGGACCTCACGGATCTGGTGCTGCCGGCTGACTGCGCGGGCTGCGGGACGCCGCGCGTGGCGCTGTGCGCCGGGTGCCGGGCCGCTCTGTGCGGGGCGGCACCGCGCAGGGTGCGGCCGGTTCCGGAGCCGCGGGGGCTGCCGGTCGTGCACGCGGCGGCTCCGTACGGGGACGCGGTGCGGGCGGTGCTGCTCGCGCACAAGGAGCGGGGTGCGCTGCCGCTGGCAGGGGTGCTCGGCGAGGCCTTGGCGGGGGCGGTGCGGGCCGCGCTGCGGGAAGGCCGGGAAAGGGCGCCGGGTCAAGGCCCGGCCGGGCCCGTGCTGTTGGTGCCCGTGCCGTCCGCGCGGCGGGCCGTGCGGTCGCGGGGGCACGACCCGGTGCGGCGGATCGCGCTGGCGGCGGCCGGGGAGCTGCGGCGTGCCGGGGTGCCGGTGAGTGTGCTGTGCGCGTTGCGGCAGGGGCGTGCGGTCGCGGACCAGGCGGGGCTCAACTCCCGTCAGCGGCAGGCGAATCTGGCGGGCGCGCTGGAGGTGGTGGCCGGTGCGGGACGGCTGTTGCGGGGTGCGGGGCGGGTCGTCGTCGTGGACGACCTCATGACGACGGGGGCGTCGCTGACGGAGGCGTCCAGAGCGGTGGGAGGCGTATGTGGCGTGCATCGGGTAGGTGACCGGCAGGGAGGTGGGACGGACGACTGGGACGGGCAGGAGGCACAGATGGCGGCGGCGCGCCAGATGGGGAATCGGCCAAGCTGCGGCGGCGGGCGCGGCGGCGCGGAAGTCGCCGTGAACAGGCGCGCGGCCAGCGCATTGGCCCGCGTAAACATCATCCACGCCGCAGTTGTCGCCGCTACTCCGGCCTCTTTCGAAATAAACCGGAACTGACCGAGAACTTTCATCGTTGCAGGTAGTGAGAGGGCTTATCCACCCGAATGGAGGTACGTGTCAGTAGAGGGTGACGACATCCGTCCGGGCGAGATATGTTCGGTTGTGAGGAACGGCGGACAGCGCCCCTCGCATATCGGATTGCCGGCCCATGGGTTTTCTGAATCACCCGAGGCCGGTGGGGTGGAGATCTTGTCCACGGGGGAGGAGGAGGTGGAAGTCACCGAGTCCGAGGCTCCGGGAGTTTCCGGGGCCTGGTGCAAGAGGGAGAAGCTCCGCCGAAGCAGCGGAGCAATCCGGGAACGGAGTTCTGCGTGGACATCGTCGTCAAGGGCCGCAAGACCGAGGTGCCCGAGCGGTTCCGCAAGCACGTGGCCGAGAAGCTGAAGCTGGAGAAGATCCAGAAGCTCGACGGCAAGGTGATCAGCCTCGACGTCGAGGTGTCCAAGGAAACCAACCCGCGTCAGGCCGACCGTTCCGACCGCGTGGAGATCACCGTCCGTGGGCGTGGACCCGTGATCCGTGCGGAAGCCTCGGCATCGGATCAGTACGCGGCGCTCGACCTGGCCACCGCCAAGCTCGAGGCACGACTGCGCAAGCAGCACGAGAAGCGGCACAACCGGCGCGGCAACGGCAGGCTCACCGCCGCCGAAGTGGCCGCCCACGTCCCAGAGGCGGCGCATCTCAACGGGGACGGCAGCCTGAGCCGTGACGAGGAGCCGGAAGGCGTGCCCACCACCAGGATCGGCTCCCTGGAGATCCAGGGTGAAGGCCCCCTCGTGGTCCGCGAGAAGACGCACGTCGCGGCACCCATGTCCCTCGACCAGGCGCTGTACGAGATGGAACTGGTCGGACACGACTTCTATCTGTACGTCGACTCCGAGACCAAGGAACCCAGCGTCGTCTACCGACGGCACGCCTACGACTACGGCGTCATCCGCCTCAACACCGACCCTATGGTCACCCAACCGGATTCGGCGGGCGGGGGCAGCGCCCTCGGCGGCTGACGCACCCTCGCGGAGCGCATTGGACGGTGCCCCTGGAGCGCGTGTGCGCCCCCAGGGGCACCCCCGTGCGACCACTGCGGGCACGACTTGGGGGCCGGGCATGGAATCATGGGCGCGACGGCCCAACCCGCTTGACTCTGCCCAGGGTTGGTGCAGCCAAGGCAAGAGACGGGCCCTGGCCTTCAGGGGGAGGAACGATGGCGGACAGCTTCGGACCGATGCGGAGCGAAGATGCCGGTGACGGCATCGGCATCGGCACGGACGCGGGCGCCCCGCGCAAGGAACCCATCAGGGTCCTCGTCGTGGACGACCACGCGCTCTTCCGCCGCGGCCTGGAGATCGTCCTCGCCGCCGAGGAGGACATCCAGGTGGTGGGGGAGGCCGGCGACGGCGCCGAGGCGGTGGACAAGGCCGCTGACCTGCTGCCGGACATCGTGCTCATGGACGTACGGATGCCGAAACGCGGCGGCATCGAGGCCTGCACCTCCATCAAGGAGGTGGCCCCCAGCGCGAAGATCATCATGCTGACGATCAGCGACGAGGAAGCGGACCTCTACGACGCGATCAAGGCCGGGGCGACCGGCTACCTCCTCAAGGAGATCTCCACGGACGAGGTGGCCACCGCCATCCGTGCCGTGGCCGACGGGCAGTCGCAGATCAGTCCGTCGATGGCCTCGAAGCTGCTCACCGAGTTCAAGTCGATGATCCAGCGGACGGACGAGCGGCGGCTGGTGCCGGCGCCCCGGCTGACCGACCGGGAGCTGGAAGTCCTCAAGCTCGTCGCCACGGGGATGAACAACCGGGACATCGCCAAGGAACTGTTCATCTCCGAGAACACCGTGAAGAACCACGTGCGCAACATCCTGGAGAAGCTGCAGCTGCACTCCAGGATGGAGGCGGTGGTGTACGCGATGCGGGAGAAGATTCTCGAGATCCGGTGACGCGTCCCGGGTGGTGTCAGTTCAGGGCGCGGATCAGGTCTGCGGTCAGTTCCGGGCGGTCCACTCGTTCTACGCGAACGGAGTCGCAGTCCACCCACTGGGCTGCTTCGAGCAGTGCCTGGGCCACGGCCGGGACCGCCTTGGGGCCGTCCAGGGACACCTGCTTGGCCACCAGGGTGCGGCCCTCGCGGGCCGGGTCCACGCGGCCGACCAGGTTGCCGCCGGCGAGCACCGGCATCGCGAAATAGCCGTACACCCGCTTCGGCTTGGGGACGTACGCCTCCAGGCGGTGGGTGAAGCCGAAGATCCGCTCCGTGCGCGCACGCTCCCAGATCAGGGAGTCGAACGGCGACAGGAGCGTCGTGCGGTGGCGGCCGCGCGGGGGTGTGGCCAGGGCCTCCGGGTCCGCCCAGGTGGGCTTGTCCCAGCCCTCGACGGTCACCGGGACCAGGCCCGAGTCCACGACCGCCGCGTCGAACTGCTCGCCCTTGAGGCGGTGGTAGTCGGCGATGTCCGCGCGCGTGCCGACACCCAGGGACTGGCCGGCCAGGCGGATCAGGCGGCGTACGCACTCCGCGTCGTCCAGGTCGTCGTGCAGCAGGGTGTCGGGGATCGCTCGCTCCGCGAGGTCGTACACCCGCTTCCAGGAACGGCGCTGGGTGCACACCACCTCGCCGTACATCAGCGCGCGCTCCACCGCGATCTTGGAGTCTGACCAGTCCCACCACTCGCCCTTGTTCTTCGCGCCGCCCAACTCGGTGGCCGTCAGGGGGCCTTCGGCTCGGAGCTGCTTGATCACCTGGTCGTACGCGCCGTCCGGGAGGTCGTGGCCCCAGTGGGGGCGGGCGCGGTACGCGCGGCGGCGGAAGGCGAAGTGGGGCCACTCCTCGATGGGGAGGATGCAGGCTGCATGGGACCAGTATTCGAAGGCGTGCGGGGGCGCCGGGGGCGCGCCTTCGGGGGTCGTCGTCCAGTACGCCGACTCGACCTTTTTGCGGCCTACCGCGCCCAGGCGGGCGTAGGGGATCAGTTCGTGGGAGCGGGCCAGGACGGAGATGGTGTCCAGCTGGACGGCGCCCAGGTGGCGGAGCACGCCTCGGACTCCGGACCTGCGGTCCGGGGCGCCCAGGAAGCCCTGGGCCCGTAGGGCGATGCGGCGGGCCTCGGGGGCGGAGAGGGTTGTCTCGGGGCGCGGCATGCTCTTCGTCATGGTCGGAACGATAGGGGGAGGGTCTGACAGTGGGGGTGGGTGTGGGGGTGGGCCTGAGGGTGGGGTGGGCGCGGGGTTCGGGTTTGGGCGCGGGTGGGTGGGGCCTCGCGGTGCGCCCCAGGCCCGCCCCTTTCCCGAAACCAGGGGCGCTGCGCCCCCTGGACCCCAGCTGCCGGGTGGGTGGGACAGGCTCCCGCCGGGGCGGGTGTCCTGTGCGGGTGGGACGGGCCTCCGTCGAATCGCCGCTCCGCGGCTCGTCCTCAAACGCCGGACGGGCTATTTCCTGCGGCTCGTCGTCAAGTGTCGGACGGGCTGGGTGGGGGTGGGTGTTGTGCGTCGGAGGGGCTGGAATGGGCGGCTTGGAACGTCTGGGTCAGGGGCGTTCGGGGGCCGGTAGGTAGGGCTGGTGGGAGGGGAGGGCTATGTCTGTGGGGAGTAGGGCTCCTACCCAACAGTCGCGGAGGGTGCCCTTGTTGAGCAGGGCTGCTCTGAGGGTGCCTTCCATGGTGAAGCCGGATTTTTCCGCCACCGCGCGGGAGCCTCTGTTGCCGACTTCCGCGCGCCATTCCAGGCGGGTGCAGCCGAGGCGTTCGAAGGCCCAGTGGGCCAGGGCCTGGACGGCCTCCGTCATGTAGCCCTGGCCGCGGTGTTCGCCGGCGGTCCAGAAGCCGATCTCCCAGGCGCTCGCGCGCGGGTGGTGCAGGCTCGTCGCGGCGAGCAACGGGCCGCCCCCGCGCGGGCGCACCGCCCAGGTGTACTCGGTGTCGTAGCGCCAGCCGTCCGGGACCATGCGGCTGATGAAACCCTCGGCGTCCGCGCGCGAGTAGGGCGAGGGGATCGTGGTCCAGCGCTGGATCTCGGGATCCTGGCAGGCCGCGTACACCTCGTCGGTGTCGTCGGGCGTGAAGGTGCGCAGCAGCAGGCGCTCGGTGGTCAGGGTGACGGGCTCCATCGGCTGATTCTGCTTGGGGCGGACGAAATGACGCCAGCGGTTTGTCCGGGGGAGGGCGGGGGAGGGCACCTCAAGCAGCGGGTGGCGCCTTGTGGGGCGGGGGGTCGGAGGGGGTGTGCGGGGGTCGGGAGGCCAGGAATACCGGGGTGGAAGCGGCACCTTCGCGGGTGCCTGTCCGTTGACGTACTGGCACACCTCCCGGGGCGGCCGGGTCCTCGCATACGATGGCCGTTGCCCGACGAGTAAAACCGACCGTGCCAGGCCCGACCGGCAAGGAGACCAACCCCCGTGTCCGTCCTCTCGAAGATCATGCGTGCAGGCGAAGGCAAGATCCTGCGCAAGCTGCACCGCATCGCGGACCAGGTCAACTCCATCGAAGAGGACTTCACCGTCCTCTCCGACGCCGAGCTGCGCGCGCTGACCGCCGAGTACAAGGAGCGCTACGCCGACGGCGAAACGCTCGACGACCTCCTGCCGGAGGCATTCGCGACCGTGCGCGAGGCCGCCAAGCGCGTCCTCGGCCAGCGTCATTACGACGTGCAGATGATGGGCGGCGCCGCCCTGCACCTCGGCTATGTCGCGGAGATGAAGACCGGTGAGGGCAAGACGCTCGTCGGCACCCTGCCCGCGTATCTGAACGCACTCTCGGGCAAGGGCGTGCACCTGATCACGGTCAACGACTACCTGGCCGAGCGCGACTCCGAAATGATGGGCCGCGTCCACAAGTTCCTCGGCCTGGACGTCGGCTGCATCCTCGCCAACATGCCGCCCGCCCAGCGCCGCGAGATGTACGCCTGCGACATCACGTACGGCACGAACAACGAGTTCGGCTTCGACTACCTCCGCGACAACATGGCGTGGTCCCAGGAGGAGCTGGTCCAGCGCGGCCACAACTTCGCGATCGTGGACGAGGTCGACTCGATCCTCGTCGACGAGGCGCGTACGCCGCTGATCATCTCCGGCCCCGCCGACCAGGCCACCAAGTGGTACGGCGACTTCGCCAAGCTGGTCACCCGCCTCACCAAGGGCAAGCCCGGCGAGCCCCTCAAGGGCATCGAGGAGACCGGGGACTACGAGGTCGACGAGAAGAAGCGCACCGTCGGCATCCACGAGTCCGGCGTCGCCAAGGTCGAGGACTGGCTGGGCATCGACAACCTCTACGAGTCGGTGAACACCCCCCTCGTCGGCTACTTGAACAACGCCATCAAGGCCAAGGAACTGTTCAAGAACGACAAGGACTACGTCGTCATGGACGGCGAAGTCATGATCGTCGACGAGCACACCGGCCGTATCCTCGCCGGCCGCCGCTACAACGAGGGCATGCACCAGGCGATCGAGGCGAAGGAAGGGGTGGACATCAAGGACGAGAACCAGACCCTGGCGACCATCACCCTCCAGAACTTCTTCCGCCTCTACAAGCGCCACGACCACGAGGGCAAGGAAACCCCCGGCCTCTGCGGCATGACCGGTACGGCCATGACCGAGGCCGCCGAGTTCCACCAGATCTACAAGCTGGGCGTCGTCCCGATCCCGACGAACCGGCCGATGATCCGCGCCGACCAGTCGGACCTGATCTACCGCACCGAGGTCGCCAAGTTCGCCGCCGTCGTCGACGACATCGCGGAGAAGCACGAGAAGGGCCAGCCGATCCTGGTCGGCACCACCTCCGTCGAGAAGTCCGAGTACCTCTCGCAGCAGCTCTCCAAGCGCGGCGTCCAGCACGAGGTCCTGAACGCCAAGCAGCACGACCGTGAGGCGCCGATCATCGCCCAGGCCGGCCGCAAGGGCGCCGTCACCGTCGCCACGAACATGGCCGGACGAGGCACCGACATCAAGCTCGGCGGCAACCCCGACGACCTCGCCGAGGCCGAGCTGCGCCAGCGCGGCCTCGACCCGGTCGAGCACGTCGAGGAGTGGGCGGCCGCGCTGCCCGCCGCCCTGGAGAAGGCCGAGCAGGCCGTGCGCGCCGAGTTCGAAGAGGTCGTCGACCTCGGCGGTCTCTACGTCCTCGGTACGGAGCGGCACGAGTCGCGCCGCATCGACAACCAGCTGCGCGGCCGCTCCGGCCGTCAGGGCGACCCCGGCGAGTCCCGCTTCTACCTGTCGCTCGGCGACGACCTGATGCGCCTGTTCAAGGCCCAGATGGTCGAGCGCGTGATGGCCATGGCCAACGTCCCGGACGACGTGCCGATCGAGAACAAGATGGTCACCCGCGCCATCGCCTCCGCGCAGTCCCAGGTCGAGCAGCAGAACTTCGAGACGCGCAAGAACGTCCTCAAGTACGACGAGGTCCTCAACCGCCAGCGCGAGGTCATCTACGGAGAGCGTCGTCGTGTCCTGGAGGGCGAGGACCTGCACGAGCAGATCGTGCACTTCATGGACGACACCATCGACGCGTACGTCTCCGCGGAGACCGCCGAGGGCTTCGCCGAGGAGTGGGACCTGGACCGGCTGTGGGGCGCCTTCAAGCAGCTCTACCCGGTGAAGGTCACCGTCGAGGAGCTCGAGGACGAGGTGGGCGACCGCGCGGGCCTCACCGCCGAGTTCGTCGCCGAGGCCATCAAGGACGACGTCCACCAGCAGTACGAGGAGCGCGAGGCGCAGCTCGGCTCCGAGATCATGCGTGAGCTGGAGCGCCGGGTCGTCCTGTCGGTCCTCGACCGCAAGTGGCGCGAGCACCTCTACGAGATGGACTACCTCCAGGAGGGCATCGGCCTCCGTGCCATGGCGCAGAAGGACCCGTTGGTCGAGTACCAGCGCGAGGGCTTCGACATGTTCAACGCCATGATGGACGGCATCAAGGAGGAGTCCGTCGGCTATCTGTTCAACCTGGAGGTCCAGGTCGAGCAGCAGGTCGAGGAGGTCCCCGTGTCGGACTCCGCGCCTTCGCTGTCCAAGGACGGCGTGCAGGACGCGGTGCCGGCCGGTGCGAGCCGCCCGGAGATCCGCGCCAAGGGCCTCGACGCCCCGCAGCGCCCCGACCGCCTGCACTTCCAGGCGCCGAACGCCGAGGGCGGTGTCGACGAGGGCGACTTCACGACCTCCGACCAGCCGTCCGGCGAGACGACGGCGTCCGGCGACGGCATGACCCGCGCGGAGCGGCGCAAGGCCCAGAAGGGCGGGCGGCGCCGCAAGAAGTAGCGCCGCGCGCAGGATGTGAGTGAGGGCCGGGCACCGGGTGGTGTCCGGCCCTTCGCGTTGTCCGCGGGACGGCCGGGGCGATGCTGCCGGGCGGACGGTCAGGCCACCTCCACCGCCGTGCAGCGCCAGCGCTCGTCGTCGCCCTGGTGCAGGCGGAACGCCAGCGCCCGCAGGGCCGGACCCGCGCCGACGCGGGCGAAGACCTCGAAGACCCCGGGACGTACCTCGTAGTGGCCGACGCGTAGTACGGCGGGGCGGTGGCCGCCCACGGAGCGCAGCGGCAGCAGTTCGGCGAGGCGGACCAGGTCGTCGTACGCGGTGTGGGCGATGTGACGGGCGACGGCGTGCACGGGGCGCTGGCCGCTGAGCACCAGGAGCAGCAGCTCGGTGAAGAGCTCGGCCGGGTGCGGGGGCGGCTGGGCCGGGATCCGCCGGGGCCGTGAGCCGCTGGGGCGGCGCGGGTCCTGGCGGCCGGGTGGGCGGCCCGCGGGCGGGCGTGGTCCGGTGGGACGGTGGCCGGCAGGACGGTGGCCGGCGGGACGGGGTCCGGCGGGGTGGGGTCCGGCAGGGTGGGTGTCGCCCGCGCGGGTGCCCGCCGGGCGGCGGGGGCGGGTCATGATCTTGCGGAGGCTGGTCGGGGGGCGGTGCATGGGGATCTCCGTTCCGGGCCGCGGGATACCGATGGGTAACTTCCTGCTGGGGATCTTGTACGGCCGCGGGGGCGGGCGCCGCAACGGTTTCGGAGGGGTGCCGGGGGCCGTCGGGCGGTTCACTCATCACGGTGATCGGGGGTGCTCCGGGGCCCGTGCCCGTGCGGGACGGGAGGGTGACGGGGCGTACCGGAGTGGACGGGGCCGTCGTGGCGGGCGGCACCTCGAAGGGGGACGCGCGCACGTATCCTGAAGGCCCGTCCCGGGAGTCCTGGAGGCCACTCCCGGGAGCCTTGGCGAACTACGAAAGCGGCCAGTCATGCGCGTGTACGTACCCCTGACACTGCCCCGTCTCGCGCAGGCGCACGAGGCCGGTGAGCTGGGTCCCGGGCCGATGACCGCGTACGCCGTGACGCCCGCGCTGCGCGAGTGGTACGTCTCCGACGACCTCGAGGAGCTGGAGTACGCGGCCCTGAACCGGGCGGCGCTCGCCTCGCTGCGGATGCTCGCCGGTGAGCCGGGGACCGCGCGGCGGCGGGTCGTCCTCGCCGCCGACGTTCCCGACGGGACCGCCGTCGCCGATCCCGACCGGGGGCTCGACCGGGGGGCGCTCGGCGAGGTGCGGGTCACCGTCGCGCTGCCGTTGGCCAAGGCGGCCGCGGTGCACGTCGACTCCGACGACGCGGAGGCGGACGTCACCGCGGCGGCGGACGCGCTGGGGGCGGCGGACCAGGGGGACGACGACGCCCAGTTCGTCGTGGACGGGGCCGAGGACCACGAGCTGCTCTGGTACGCCACGCAGGAGATCCCGAACCTGGTCGGGCCGGGAGCCTAGGCGGGGCCCACGCCCACGCTTACGCTTACGCCCATGCTCACGCCCACGCCCTGGTCAGGGCCCGGGCGGATGCCGCTGCCGGACGGATTGTCGGTGGGGCCGGGTACCGTCGTTGCATGGGGAAGCAGCAGCGCGGGGCGCACATCGTATGGGACTGGAACGGGACACTTCTGCACGACATCGACGCGGTGATCGGGGCCACGAACGCGTCGTTCCTGGAGATCGGGCTGGAGCCGATCACGCTGGAGCGGTATCGGGAGCTGTACTGCGTGCCGGTGCCGTTGTTCTACAAGCGGCTGATGGGGCGGCTGCCCACCGAGGACGAGTGGCTCGTGATGGACGCCGTCTTCCACAAGCACTATGGGACGCGGGTGGACGCGTGCGGGCTTGTCGAGGGGGCGGCGGAGCTGCTCGCGCTGCGGCAGGCCGAGGGGCGTACGCAGTCGTTGTTGTCGCTCGCGCCGCACGAGCATCTGGTGCCGTTGGTGCGGCGGCACGGGATCGCTGAGCGGTTCGTGCGGATCGACGGGCGTACGGATGCGTCCCATGCCGGGAAGGCCGAGCGGATGGTCCGGCATCTCGGAGAGTTGGCCGGGGTTGCGGCCGAGCAGGTCGTTGTCATCGGGGACGCCGTCGACGACGCCCGGGCTGCCGCCCATGTGGGGGCCCGGGCCGTGTTGTACACCGGTGGGTCGCACAGCCGGGCCAGCCTGGAAGTCGCCGGGGTGCCCGTGGTGGACAGCCTCGACGAGGCCGTGGAGACCGCGGAGCGGTTGGTGGCGTGAGCGCGGGCCTTCCGGCCCGCACCGCGTACCGGAAAGCCTCAGCTCACGTAACCGGAGCCTTCGACCGCAGCACGGTCAAGAATTCGCGCATCCACCCGGAGTGATCCGGCCAGGCCCTGGACGAGACCAGCGTGCCGTCGACCACCGCCTCCGCGTCCTGGAAGGTGGCGCCCGCCGTCTGCATGTCGATCTCCAGGGCCGGATAGGCCGTCACGCGGCGGCCCGCGAGGCTGCCGATGGCCGCGGTGAGCAGGGGGCCGTGGCAGATCTGGGCGACGGGCTTGTCGGCGTCGAAGAAGGACTTGAGGATCTTGCGCAGCTCGGGGTCGCCCCGGAGGTACTCGGGAGCGCGCCCGCCCGGGATGACCAGGGCCACGTACTGCCCCGGATCGACCTCGGAGAAGGCCAGGTCGGCGGGCCAGGTGTAGCCCGGTTTCTCGGTGTACGTGTCGAAGCCCGGCTCGAAGTCGTGCACCACGAACTGGAGCTTCTTGCGGGCGGGGGCCGCGATGTGGACGTCGTAACCCTCCTCGCGCAGGCGCTGGTAGGGGTAGAGGACCTCCAGCGACTCCGCCGCGTCACCGGTGACGATCAGGATCTTGGCTGCCATGGCTGTTCGCTCCCCGAGTCGGTCGAGCGCGATGCGGTCCTGCACGCTCAACGTGCGTTCCGTCACGCTCAACGTGCATCGCGCCGCCCCGTTTGCCAAGGGGGCGTCCCGCTCCGCCCACGGCGAGGCGGCATCTCGCCGGGCCACGGCTGGGGACGTCCGCCCAGCCCGGGGGGCATATTTGGCGCCCGCGTGGCCGGATCCGCACACCGCCTCCGTACTCGGACTGTGCAGACTGTCAAAATTCGACCCCTGGTTTTGTACACATACGGCTCATGACGACTTCCCGGTGCGGGGCGATAGCCTTGTCCCGTGATCAGCGCGATATCCCGCGGGGGCGACGACGCCTCCGCCTCGCGCCCGGAGAGCACGGAGTACACGAACCGTGCCGGGCGCCACGCTGACGACTTTTCCCGGAGCGGATGTCGCGGACATCGTCGACATCACGGACACCTGGGTCGGCCAATGATTTCGCCAGAATTGGCGGATTACCGCCCGGTCACCGCTCATCGCGGCATAACGTCGACTTGGACCGGAGACCCCGCGTCGCGGCGTTACGTCACATCACTTCCTTCTACGTCACGCAACGGCGCGCGACAGGAGTCAGAGGACAATGCAGACCAAGCTGGACGAAGCCAAGGCCGAGCTGCTCGCGCGGGCGGCCCGGGTAGCTGAGAACAGCCCGGTCGGGGGGCGCCTGCCAACGGGAGCACCGACCGGGTCCACGGGCGGGAGCAAGGGCGGCGGGAGGGCCGGCGCACAGAAGGCGGCGGGCCCGGCCGACACCCAGAAAGTGCTCGCGTTCCTCCAGCGCTACTACCTGCACACCGCCCCCGAGGACCTGTCCGACCGCGACCCGGTCGACGTCTTCGGAGCCGCCTACTCCCACTACCGACTGGCCGAGAATCGCCCCCAGGGCACGGCCAACGTCCGGGTGCACACCCCGACCGTCGAGGAGAACGGCTGGACCTGCAGCCACTCCGTCGTCGAGGTCGTGACCGACGACATGCCGTTCCTGGTCGACTCCGTCACCAACGAGCTGTCCCGGCAGGGACGCGGCATCCACGTCGTGATCCACCCGCAGGTCGTGGTCCGCCGTGACGTCACCGGCAAGCTCCTCGAAGTACTCCCCGAGACCCCAAGCGGCTCCGAGCGCCCGCACGACGCAGTCACCGAGTCGTGGATCCACGTCGAGATCGACCGCGAGACCGACCGCTCCGACCTGAAGCAGATCACCGCCGACCTGCTGCGCATCCTGTCCGACGTCCGCGAGACGGTCGAGGACTGGGAGAAGATGCGCGACTCCGCGCTGCGCATCGCCGACGAGCTGCCGACCGAGCCGACCGCCGACGACGTCCGCGACCAGGAGGTCGAGGAGGCCCGCGAGCTGCTCCGCTGGCTCGCCGCCGACCACTTCACCTTCCTCGGCTACCGCGAGTACGACCTGACGGACGACGACTCCCTCGCCGCCGTCCCCGGCACCGGCCTCGGCATCCTGCGCGCCGACCCGCACCACACCGACGGCGACGACCACCACCCGGTCAGCCCGTCCTTCAACCGGCTGCCCGCCGACGCCCGCGCCAAGGCCCGCGAGCACAAGCTGCTCGTCCTCACCAAGGCCAACAGCCGCTCCACGGTGCACCGGCCCAGCTACCTCGACTACGTCGGCGTGAAGAAGTTCGACGAGCACGGCAACGTCGTCGGCGAGCGCCGCTTCCTCGGCCTGTTCTCCTCCGCCGCGTACACCGAGTCCGTGCGCCGCGTGCCGGTCATCCGCCGCAAGGTGCAGGAAGTCCTCAAGGGCGCGGGCTTCACCTCCAACAGCCACGACGGCCGCGACCTGCTCCAGATCCTGGAGACCTACCCGCGCGACGAGCTCTTCCAGACCCCGCCCGACGAGCTGCGGTCCATCGTCACGTCCGTGCTGTACCTCCAGGAACGCCGCCGCCTGCGTCTGTACCTGCGCAAGGACGAGTACGGCCGCTACTACTCCGCGCTCGTCTACCTGCCGCGCGACCGCTACACCACCGGCGTCCGGCTGCGGATCATCGACATCCTCAAGGAGGAGCTGAACGGCGCCAGCGTCGACTTCACGGCCTGGAACACCGAGTCGATCCTCTCCCGCATCCACTTCGTCGTCCGCGTCCCCAAGGGCGGCGAGGTCCCCGACCTCTCCGACGCCGACGTCGAGCGCATCGAGGGCCGCCTGGTCGAGGCCGCCCGCTCCTGGGCCGACGGCTTCGGCGAGGCGCTGACCGCCGAGCTCGGCGAGGAGCGCGCCGCGGAACTGCTCCGCCGCTACGGCGCCGCCTTCCCCGAGGGCTACAAGGCCGACCACACCCCGCGCGCCGCGGTCGCCGACCTCGTCCACCTGGAGCGGCTCTCCCAGCAGAGCCACCAGGACTTCGCGCTCAGCCTGTACGAGCCGGTGGGCGCCGCCCCCGACGAGCGCCGCTTCAAGATCTACCGCTCCGGCGCGCAGATCTCCCTGTCCGCCGTGCTGCCCGTCCTTCAGCGCCTGGGCGTCGAGGTCACCGACGAGCGGCCGTACGAACTGCGCTGCTCCGACCGCACCAACGCCTGGATCTACGACTTCGGCCTGCGCATGCCGAAGGCGCAGAACGGCAACGGCGACTACCTGGGCGACGACGGCCGGGCCCGCTTCCAGGAGGCCTTCGCCGCCGCCTGGACCGGCGAGGCCGAGGTCGACGGCTTCAACTCCCTGGTCCTGCGCGCCGGTCTGAACTGGCGCCAGGCGATGGTCCTGCGGGCGTACGCCAAGTACCTGCGCCAGGCGGGCTCCACCTTCAGCCAGGACTACATGGAGGACACCCTCCGCAACAACGTCCACACCACGCGGCTCCTGGTGAGTCTCTTCGAGGCCCGGATGTCCCCGGACCGCCAGCGCGCGGGCACCGAGCTGACCGACGGGCTCCTCGAAGAGCTCGACGGCGCGCTCGACCAGGTGGCCTCGCTCGACGAGGACCGCATCCTGCGCTCCTTCCTCACCGTCATCAAGGCGACGCTGCGCACCAACTTCTTCCAGGAGGCCGCGGGCGGCAAGCCGCACTCGTACGTCTCGATGAAGTTCGACCCGCAGGCCATCCCGGACCTGCCGGCGCCTCGTCCCGCGTACGAGATCTGGGTGTACTCGCCCCGCGTCGAGGGCGTCCACCTGCGCTTCGGGAAGGTCGCGCGCGGCGGGCTTCGCTGGTCCGACCGGCGTGAGGACTTCCGTACGGAGATCCTCGGCCTGGTGAAGGCGCAGATGGTGAAGAACACCGTCATCGTGCCGGTCGGCGCGAAGGGCGGCTTCGTCGCCAAGCAGCTGCCCGACCCGTCCGTGGACCGCGACGCGTGGCTGGCGGAGGGCGTCGCCTGCTACAAGACGTTCATCTCGGCGCTGCTCGACATCACCGACAACCTGGTCGCGGGCGAGGTCGTGCCCCCGGCGGACGTCGTGCGCCACGACGAGGACGACACCTACCTGGTGGTCGCCGCCGACAAGGGCACGGCGACGTTCTCCGACATCGCCAACGAGGTCGCCGAGTCGTACAACTTCTGGCTCGGTGACGCCTTCGCCTCCGGCGGCTCCGCGGGCTACGACCACAAGGGCATGGGCATCACCGCGCGCGGCGCCTGGGAGTCCGTGAAGCGGCACTTCCGCGAGCTGGGCGTGAACACCCAGACCGAGGACTTCACGGTCGTCGGCGTCGGCGACATGTCCGGTGACGTGTTCGGCAACGGCATGCTGCTCTCCGAGCACATCCGTCTGGTCGCCGCCTTCGACCACCGGCACATCTTCATCGACCCGAACCCGGACGCGGCCACGTCCTACGCCGAGCGCCGCCGCCTCTTCGAGCTGCCGCGCTCCAGCTGGGCCGACTACAACAAGGAGCTGCTCTCCTCGGGCGGCGGGATCTTCCCCCGCTCCGCCAAGGCGATCCAGCTCAACGCCCACATCCGCCAGGCCCTCGGCATCGAGACCGGCGGCGCCAAGATGACCCCGGCCGACCTGATGCAGGCCATCCTCAAGGCGCCGGTCGACCTGCTGTGGAACGGCGGCATCGGTACGTACGTGAAGGCGGGCGCCGAGTCGCACGCGGACGTCGGCGACAAGGCCAACGACGCCATCCGCGTCGACGGCGCCGACCTGCGCGTGAAGGTCGTCGGCGAGGGCGGCAACCTGGGCCTGACCCAGCTCGGCCGCATCGAGTTCGCGCGTGCGGGCGGCCGTATCAACACCGACGCCATCGACAACAGCGCGGGCGTGGACACCTCCGACCACGAGGTGAACATCAAGATCCTGCTGAACGCCGTGGTGCAGGCCGGGGACATGACGGTCAAGCAGCGCAACAAGCTGCTCGCCGAAATGACCGACGAGGTCGGCCAGTTGGTGCTCCGCAACAACTACGCGCAGAACACCGCGCTCGCCAACTCCGTCTTCGAGTCGCCCTCGCTGCTCCACGCCCACCAGCGCTTCATGCGCCGCCTGGGCCGCGAGGGCCAGCTCGACCGGGGCCTGGAGTTCCTGCCCACCGACCGGCAGATCCGCGAGCTGCTCAACTCCGGCCGCGGCCTCTCGCAGCCCGAGCTCGCGGTCCTCCTCGCGTACACGAAGATCGTGGCCGCGGACGAGCTGATCCACACGACGCTGCCGGACGACGACTACCTGCGGCGCCTGCTGCACGCGTACTTCCCGAAGGCGCTGCGCGAGAAGTTCCCCGAGCAGGTCGACGGGCACGCGCTGCGCCGCGAGATCGTCACGACCATCCTGGTCAACGACACCGTCAACAGCGGTGGCTCGACCTTCCTGCACCGGCTGCGCGAGGAGACCGGCGCGTCCCTCGAGGAGATCGTGCGCGCACAGCTCTGCGCCCGCGCGATCTTCGGGCTCGGCGAGGTCTGGGACGCCGTGGAGGCGCTTGACAGCGCCGTGGCCGCCGACGTGCAGACGCGGGTGCGGCTGCACTGCCGCCGGCTCGTCGAGCGTGGCACGCGCTGGCTGCTCAACAACCGGCCGCAGCCGCTGCAGCTCGCCGAGACCGTCGACTTCTTCCGCGAGGGCGTCGCCCAGGTGTGGACCGAGCTGCCGAAGCTGATGCGCGGCTCGGACCTGGAGTGGTACGAGAACATCCGCGAGGAGCTGACCTCGGCCGGTGTCCCGGACGAGCTGGCCCAGCGGGTCGCCGGGTTCTCCTCGGCCTTCCCGTCGCTCGACATCGTGGCCGTCGCCGACCGCATGGGCAAGGAGCCGCTGGCCGTCGCCGAGATCTACTACGACCTCGCCGACCGGCTGCGGATCACCCAGCTCATGGACCGGATCATCGAGCTGCCGCGGTCCGACCGCTGGCAGTCGATGGCCCGCGCCTCCATCCGCGAGGACCTGTACGCGGCGCACTCCGCGCTGACCGCCGACGTGCTGGCCGTCGGCAACGGCACGTCCACGCCGGAGCAGCGCTTCAAGGCGTGGGAGGAGAAGAACGCGGCGATCCTGGGCCGGGCCCGGACCACCCTGGAGGAGATCCAGGGCTCCGACGCCTTCGACCTGGCCAACCTGTCGGTGGCCATGCGGACGATGCGGACGCTGCTGCGCACGCATTCGTAGGTCGTACGTCGCCCGGGGGCGCCCCGCACCGTGTGGTGCGGGGCGCCCCCGTCGGCGTTCTCGACGTGCGTTCGGGCGCGACCGGGGGGCACTCGCAGTCTGCGGAACGGGTGACGAGCGGTGCCATATGCCGTTAATTCCGGCATTTGGGCTACGGTAGATGAGATTGTCTGACGGATGGATCCCGGAGGGAGCAGGGTAAGCCGATGACAGAAGCAAGTCCGTTGGACGCAGCGGAGCGCGCGGTCCGGGTGCTCGGTGCCGGACGGCTGCCCGAGGAGTGGGCCGCCACACCGCTGACCGTCGTCATGCCCACGTACAACGAGGCGGGGAACCTGCCCGGCATGGCCGACGCGCTGATGGCGCTGCCGCTGCCCGGCCTCAGCCTGCTCGTCGTCGACGACTCCAGCCCCGACGGCACCGGCGACCTCGCCGAGGACCGCGCGCGGCGGCACGAGGAGACGTACGGCCGCCGCCGCATGAACGTGCTGCACCGCACCGAGAAGGACGGCCTCGGCCGGGCCTACGCGGCCGGGATGGCCAAGGCCGTCGAGGACGGCGCGCACTACGTCCTGCAGATGGACGCCGACGGGAGCCATCCCGTGGAGAAGGTCGCCGAGCTGCTCGGCGTCGCGCTCGCCACGGACGCCGGAGTCGTCGTCGGCAGCCGGTACGTCCAGGGCGGCACCCTCTCCGACGCCTGGGGCGCCCACCGCAAGCTCCTGTCCCGCTGGGCCAACGCCTACGCGGGCACCATCCTCGGCACCCGCGTCCGCGACATCACCGGCGGCTTCAACCTGTGGCGGGCCGACGCCGTGCGCGCGGTCGACCTCGGATCCGTCGACAGCGCGGGATACAGCTTCCAGGTCGAGATGAAGTACCGGGCCGTGCGGCTCGGCTTCGACGTCGTGGAGGTCCCGATCCACTTCGAGGACCGCACGGTCGGTGAGTCGAAGATGAATCTGATGGTGCAGCTGGAGTCGGTCGTGATGCCGTGGAAGCTGCGGATGCGGGGTGGGCCCAGGCAGGGGTCCGGGCCCGGTTCGGGGTCCTCCGCATGACGAGCACGCTGCACGAGGTGCCCGCCGCGACCGCCGGTGTCGCCGGTCCCGCCCCCGCCCCCGCCCCGCGGCTCAGCCTGGCGCGGCTGCGCCGGCTGTGCCTGGAGCTGGCCAAGTTCGGCGTCGTCGGCGGCAGCGGGGTGGCCGTCAACCTGGTCGTCTTCAACCTCCTTCTGCACGGCCTGAGTTCGGCCCCCATGACCGCCACGGTCCTGGCGAGCTGCGTCGCCATGGGTACCAACTACCTCGGTTTCCGCTTCTTCGCGTACCGGGACCGCGCGTCCCGCACCAAGCGGCAGATCGCCCTCTTCTTCGTCTTCAGCGGCATCGGCGTGGTCATGGAGAGCCTGCTGTTCTACGCCGCGTACCACGGGGCGGGCCTCAGCGGGCCGCTCGGCTCCAACGTCGCGAAGGCGCAGTCCATCGTGCTGGCGTCCGCGTTCCGGTTCCTGGTGTACCGGACGTGGGTGTTCCAGCACCGGTCCCACCACGGGGGCTTGGACGACGTCCGGCATGACGCCCGGCGGGCGTAGCCCGTCCCGCTGGGTGTGGGGACTCCGGGCGGTGGCGGGCGCCGTCGCCGCCCTCCTCCTCGCCGTCGTCGTCCGCCTGCCCTGGGTCGGTGACCTGGGCATCCACGCGGCGACGATCGAACGCCTCCGCCACGACCCGCTCCACCCCGGCGATCCGCTGGTCGACGCCGACGTACCCAGCCCCTACTACTCCCCGTGGACGGTCCTCCTCGGCTGCGTCGCCAAGGCGACAGGGGTGGGCGCCTTCGGGGTGCTGCGGCTCGCGGCCGTCGTCGGTCTCGTACTCCTGCTCTCCGGGATCTGGCACTTCGTCCGTACGTTGACGGAGTGCCGGGCCACTCCGCCCCTTGCCGTGCTGTGTGTGCTGTTCCTGTGGGGGCCGGTGCCGTTCGAGTGGAGCGGCTTTCTCGGGCTCAACTCCCTTGCGCTGACGGTTTCTTATCCGAGTACGTGCGCGCTGGGGCTTTCGTTTCATCTGTGGGCGTGGCTGCGGAAGGCTCTGCGGGCGGGGTCTGGGTGGCTGGTGTTCCTCGGCCTCGGGGCGCTGTGGGCCGTGGTACTCCTCACCCACCAGTTCACCGGTGTCGTCGCCTCGCTGGGCGCGCTGGCGATGCTGCTCGGGGCCCGGCCGTGGCCTTCGCGCGCGGTTCTGCTGCGCCTGGCCGCCGGTCTCGCCCTGGGCCTCGTGGTGCTCGCCGTCTGGCCGTACTACCCCTTCTTCGAGCTCTTCGGCGCGGGCGCGGACCTGGAGCAGATCCACCGCGCGCTGTACCGGGACCTGCCCGGCCGCTTCGGCCTTGCCCTGCTGGGCGTGGCCGCGCTGGCTGTCCGCTTCCGGCGGGACCGGCGTGATCCGCTGGTGCTGTTCTTCGCGCTCGGCGCGGTGGTGTTTGTGGCCGGGGGCCTGAGCGGTCATTACTCCTGGGGGCGGGTGCTGCCCGCGGCGCTGATTCCGGCGCAGGTCGCGGCGGCGGTGGAGGGGGCAGGGGTGGTGGCCGGGGTGGTGTGCGGGGACCGTCTTCGGCGGGTGTTCGCCGGGGTTCTGGCCGTCGCCCTCGCCTTCGGCGCGTGGACCCAGGCCGGGACGCTGGGCTACGTACTCCCGAAGGACGCGCTGCCCTCCCCTCTCGCCGCGAAGTACGAGCCGCCGTGGCCCGGCTACCGGTGGATCACCCCGTGGGTGCGGTACGGGGACGTCGTGATGGCGAAGACGTTCCCCGCGCGGCAGATCCCTGCGTACGGGGCGTACACGGTGGCCCCCGGCTACCCCGACTTCTTCCTCCCGGACGAAGTCGCGCGCGAGGACGCCGTGCGCCGGTACTTCGCGCCGGGCACGCCCCGGGCCGAGCGGGTGGAGGTGCTGCGGCGGTACGGGGTGCGGTGGGTCGTGGCGTATCCCGGGGACGGCGGGCTGCGGGCGGACGATCCCGCGCTGCGGAAGGTGGGGACGGGGCCGCGGGGGCTTGGGCTGTACCGGGTGGTGGGGTGAGGTGGCCCCGGCTGAGGCCCCCGGCTGCGGCAAGATCTGGACCGAGGGTCGCCGGAACGGCCGTACACTCGGGCTCATGGGTCGCATGGGTTCTATGAGGCAGTGCCCGCACAGGGCGGCCTCAGAACTGCGCCCGATCCCCGTCGTCATCGATCCGGCCGTCGTCGTCGATCCGGCTTTCGCCGTTGACGTCGAGACACCTCGGATCTGGCGTATCGCACTCCACGGGCACGGTTAGCGCCGCACGTCGCACCGGCTCGCCGCTTCTCCACGCCGCGCGCCGGGCCCCCTCCCGGTACCTCCCGGGACGTTTCCTGGGCCGAGAGCCGCTTCGCCCCTCCTCGCCGGGCGAACTCCCTTCCCGCTCCGCCCATGTCGCCACACCAGCTTGCCGGCCTCCGCCGGTGCTGCCACCTGGCTCCGACCGCACGACCGGGCCGGGCCACCTCGAAGGGATCACTGTGAAGCTGAGCGAGCTGCTGGCCGGACAGGAACATCAGGTACTTGAGGGTGACCCGGGCAGGACCGAGGTCACGGCGGGTGCGACCTTCGACGTCGACCGGGTCACGCCCGGTTCTGTCTTCATCGCCGTGCCCGGACACCGGGAGGGCGGGCCGGGCTCCGTGGCGGCCGCGTTCGCGCGTGGCGCCGCCGCTGTGATCGTCGAAGGGCCGGATCCGGCCCTTCCCGTGCTTTCGGCGGCCGCGAGCAGGTGCACCGTGCGGGTGCCCGACACCCGACGGGCGGCCGCGGTCGTGGCCTCGCAGTACGTCGGTGAGCCGGGCCGGTGGATGGACATGGTGGCGATCACCGGGACCAACGGCAAGACGTCGGTCTCGTACATGGTCGAAGCCGTACTGCGGATCTCCGCGGGCGCGAAGGTGGGAGTCATCGGGACGGCCGGCAGCCGCATCGGCGACGAACTGATCCCCATGCCGCATTCGGTGCTCACCACTCCCGAGTCGCCCGACCTGCAGTACCTCCTTGGCCACATGCGGGACCGTGCGACCGGCAGCGTGGTCCTGGAGGCCACCTCGATGGCTCTGCTCACCCACCGGGTGGACCGGACGTTCATCGACGTCGGCGTGTTCACCAACCTCACGCAGGACCATCTCGACGACCACGGCACGATGGCCGACTACCGGGACGCCAAACTCCGGCTCTTCCAGGGCCTTTGCCGGTACGCGGTGGTCAACGCGGACGACCCCGTGGGGGTCGGGATCGCGGCGATGATGCCGGGGGCGGTGACCACGTACGCACTCGACGTACCGGCGGACTACCGGGCGACGGATCTCGCGGTGAGCGCCACGGGGACGCGGTTCACCCTCCGGCACGGTGGGCACGCGTATCCGGCGGCCATCCCCTTCCCCGGCCGGTACTCGGTCGCCAACGCCCTTGCCGCGCTGGCCTCCTGCCACGTCCTGGGACACGACCTGGACGCCCTCATCGCCGCGCTCGCCCAAATGCCGCCCGTCCCCGGCCGGTTCGAACGCTTCGAGACCCCCGACGGCACCTCCGTCATCGTGGACTACGCCCATTCGCCCGACTCCCTGGACAAGGTCCTGACCACCATCCGCGGTTACGCGCGCGGCCGCGTCATCACGGTCTTCGGCTGCGGCGGTGACCGGGACACCACGAAGCGCGCCGACATGGGCAGGATCGCCGGGACCCACTCCGACCTGTGCGTCCTCACCTCGGACAACCCCCGCGACGAGGACCCCGAGGCCATCCTCGACGAGATCACACCCGGCCTCACCGCGACCGGCACCCCCTTCGAGCGCCTCGCCGACCGCCGCGAGGCGATCGCCTTCGCACTGTCGGCGGCGGGGCCCCGCGACACGGTCCTCATCGCGGGCAAGGGGAGTGAGCCGCATCAGACTGTGCGGGGGCGGTTGGTGCCGTTCAGCGATATGGCTGTTGTGCGGGAGCTTGCGCTGGAGGCCTCGGTGGGCGTGGCCGAGGTGGGCCGCCCTGCGCGGGGCGGTGTCGCTGCTGCGCAGGCGGGGGTCCGCACGTACTGAGCGGGGTCAGGGGGTCGCCGGGTACCCCGGGCAGCGGGAGCATGTGCACAGGGGTGGGCGTGAACTCAGGGGCGGGGTGCCGCCGTTGGGGGTGACGCGGCGGGTGCCGGTGTCTTGGGTGACGGTGCCGTCGCGGTTGACGGTGTAGACGCGGAGGGTCATGCCGGGGGTGGGGGAGGTGGTGTTCGGGGTTCCGGTCGTGGGTTCGGGTGAGGGCATGGGCATGGGTTCGGGCATGTGGTGCTCGCTCCTGTCGGTTGCCGGGCGGCTGGGGCCAGGCCTGTGCGGCCTGCCATGCCGATGGTTCGCGATCCCGGCCAACCCGGCCCAGTGGACCGGCCGTTGACTAAACTCGGAGTCAACGGTCGACAACTGTCCGGAGCGCCCCGTGACCGACTTCGCCTCCCGTGCCCGCGATGCCCTGGCGGACCAGGGCATCTCCATGCGCCAGGCCGCGCGCGCGTTGAACTACGACGTGTCGTATCTGTCCCGGGTCCTGAAAGGGAAGCAGCGGCCGTCCGAGAACCTGAGGCGTGGCCTGGACAGGCTGACCGGGGCCGAGGGGGCGCTGCTGGCCGCGAACGCGGAGGTGGCCGTGGCCGCTGCCGCTGCCGCGGGGGACGGTGCGGGTGACGACCTCGAAGCGGTCGAACTGGCGCGGCGCGTTCGGGCCAGCGACGTCGGCGCCGAGACCCTCGACCGGCTGGAGAGCGCCTTCGACCAGTTCGCGGTCCGCTATCAGACGGCGTCGCCTCCCGAGCTCCTGCGCGACGTACGCCAACACCTCGGGTACGTCACCAAGTTGCTGGACGACCGCAAGACGCTGAGCGAACACCGGCGCCTCATCGTCCTGGGCGGCTGGCTCTCGCTGCTCGCCGCGACCCTGCATGTCGACCTCAGGCAGAGCCGAGCGGCGGCGGCGCGGCTCACGACGGCCGCTTCGCTGGCCCAGCACGCCGAGCACCACGAGATCCACGCGTGGACGTACGAGACGGAGGCCTGGCGGGCGCTCACCACCGGTGACTACCCGCGCGCCGTGGAACTGTCCCGGGCGGCCCAGTACGTCGCCCCGCGCGGCGGGTCAGCGGAACTTCAGGCGACCGCCCAGGAGGGGCGGGCACGCGCACGCCTCGGGCAGCGGCGGGAGGCGTACGCCGCCATCGAGCGCGTGCAGCACCTCGCCACCACGATGGTGCTGCGGGCCCAGCCGGAGCACCACTACCAGTACGACCCCGCCAAGGCCACGTCGTACACCGCCACGACCCTGGCGTGGATGGGCGACGCCGCCGCGGAGCAGCCCGCCCGCGAGGTGATCGCACAGTTCGACCTGGGCGGCGACGCCACGTCCTGGCCGCGCCGCGCCGTCTCCGCCCACATCGACCTCGCCCTGACCCTCCTGTCCTGCGACCGGCTCGACGAGGCATGCGATGCCGCGCGGCGGGCGATCGCGTCCGGGCGCCTGCTGCCCGCGAATCACTGGCGGGCTCTGGAGATTGTCCGGGTGGTCGAGGGGCGGGGGTTGCCGGAGGCCGTGGAGCTGGGGGAGGCGTACGAAGAGTTGAAGCCCTGGGGTGGGGGTGGATGACGTCGGGGGTGCGGTTGGCCGTGCGCCGGGTGGGGTGGCGGGGGAGGGGTGCGCCCGCCCGGGGCGTCGGGTCAGCGGAACACGCTCGCCGCCAAGCGGGCCGACCGCCGCACGCGGGCTCCCACCACGCGCCGTACCACCGGCCGCACCACATGCGCCAGCACCCCCACGGGCGCCCACCGGAGCTGGAGGCGGCCCGCGCCCCGGCCCTCCGGCTCCGCCGTCACCATGTGAGGGGCCGTGCCCGAGCGGTACGGGACGCGGGCCTTCAGGTGGGGGAAGGACAGGGGGGCCAGGAGCAGGCCGCTGTTGCGGAGGTGGCCCTCCGTGAGCTGGATCAAGGGGTGGCGCGTGCCGGAGAAGCCGTCCGCGGGGAGGCGGGCCTGGGTCAGGTCCAGGGTGACTTCGCCCTCGAATACGCCGGGGCGGACCGGGTCCAGGCGGAAGCGGGTCGTCATGCGGCGGCGGCCGGGGGCCACGACCAGGCTTGCCACCTGGGGGCCCACGGGGAGACGAAGCCCGGGGTCGTACGTCCGGATGCGGAGGGTGAGGCCCGCGCCCTCCGGCGACCGGTCGAGACGCGTGATCTCGTGGCGGAACTGCGCGCCGGGGAACGGCCGTGAGTCCAGGCCCAGTTCGGTCAGGTCGAGCTCGCGGCGGGCGGCGGGGGAGTCGGGGACGGTTCCGCCCCAGTAGAGGCGTCGGCCTTCCGCGTCCAGCGATGTTTCGCGCGGGCCGACCCCGTGGCCGAGACCCCGGGCCGCCACCTGCGCGTCCGCGAGGCGTCCGTCCCGTACGAGCTGGAGGACTACGCGCTCCGCGCGCGGCAGGCGCTCGTACGCGCCCGGGGCGAGGCCCGCCAGGTACGGGTTCACGATCGTCGCGAAGCCGCGCAGCCAGTCGTCGTCGCGGAAGGGGAGGTCGCCCGCGTACATCCGGAAGTCGTGCTTGAGGAATTTGTAGTCCTTGGCCTCGCGGACGCCCGCATGCCCGCTGTCCACCAAGAACGCGTCGATCAGGCCCTGCACGTACACCCGGTCCCGCACATTGCTCAGCTTGTGGCGCTGGTTGGAGATCGACGCCGCCTCCGCCGCGCCGTACGGCTCTATGTACCAGCGGTACACCGGCTCCGGGATGACGGTGAACGCCTTCGCCAGGCAGTACGCCTGCGCCGAGAAGAGCTGGTCCTCGTAGTGGATTCCCTCGGGGAAGCGGAGGTTGTTTCGGTCCAGGAAGGACTTGCGGTACATCTTGCTCGTCGACAAGTGCTCGAAGAACAGGCCCGGTTCCGCCTCGATGCCCGCCACCGTGCGGCGCTCCGCGACCAGGTGCGGCATCCACGTCGACGTACGGCCGGTGTCCACCCGTACTCGTTCCACCGCGCCCATCACGAAGTCGACCTCCGTCTCGGCGTGCGCGGACAGGATCAACTCCACCGCCCGCTCCGGGAGTTCGTCGTCGCTGTCCAGGAACATCAGGAACGGTGCGCGCGCGATGTCGATCGCCCGGTTCCGGGGGGCGCTGCAGCCGCCGCTGTTCTGAGGGAGGCGGAGGTACGTGATCCGGTCGTCCCGTGCCGCCAACTCCCTTGCCACGCGCGGCGTCCCGTCCGTCGAGTGGTCGTCGCTGATGACGATCTCGATGTTCGGGTGCGTCTGGCGGAGGAGCGATGCCACCGCGCGCGGGAGGCGTTCGGCGTCGTTGTAGACGATGACGGTGATGGTTACGTCGGGTGCGTCCGGTGTGGTGGTCATGGGGTCGCCTCCTCCGAGGCCGAGGCCGAGGCCGGGGCCGGGGCCGGGGCCGGGGTCCGTTCGTCCACGGGTGTGATCGGCGGCAGTGACGATTCGCTCTCCCCCAGGAACACCCGCCGCACCACCCGCTCCGCCGCCCGCCCGTCGTCGAACTCGCAGAAGCGCCGCCGGAACCCCGCCCGCGCCTTCGCCGCCGTCTCGTCCCGCCAGGCGTCGGAGGTGAGAATGCGCGTCAATTCCTCCTGGGTGCGCGCCACTTGGCCCGGTGGCTCCGCCAGCAGGTCGAAGTACACGCCGCGCGTCTTCGCGTACGTCTCCCAGTCGTCGGCGTAGATGACGATGGGGCGGTCCAGATTGGCGTAGTCGAACATGATGGACGAGTAGTCCGTGATCAGGGCGTCGGCGGCGAGTGCCAGGTCCTCGACGGGGTCGTACGTCGATACGTCGATGACGCGCCCGGCCCGGCGCAGGCCGGCCAGCGGGGTCACCGTCCCGCCGTAGAAGTAGTGGCCGCGCACGAGGAGCACGGTGTCGTCGCCGAGGCGGTCGGCGAGGGTCGCGAGGTCGAGGCGCGGGGTCCACGTGGCCTCGTAGTCGCGGTGCGTGGGGGCGTAGAGGAGGGCCCGCTTCCCGGGCGCGATACCGAGGCGTTCGCGGACCGCCCGCACGTCCGCCGCCGTCGCCGAGTAGTACACGTCGTTGCGCGGGTAGCCGTAGTCCAGCTCCACGTACCGCGACTGGTAGGCGCGCTGCCACATCTGCGTGGAGTGGCTGTTGGACGAGACGCTGTAGTCCCAGCGGTCCACGCGCGCGAGCAGGTCGTGGAAGTTCAGGCCCTTCGCCGCCGCCGGGTAGTCGAGCTGGTCCAGGCCCATGCGCTTGAGGGGCGTGCCGTGGTGGGTCTGTACGTGCACGGCGTCGGGCCGTTTCACGACCGCGTTGGGGAAGTTGGCGTTGTTCACCAGGTATTTGGCCGTTGCCAGGACGCGTGAGTAGCGGCGTGTGCCGGGGACCACGTGGTCCGTGCCTGGCGGCAGCAGCGGTACGTTCTCGGCCGCGACCACCCACACCGGGTGGATGTGCGGGGCGAGTTCGGCGAGCTTCGCGGCGATCGCCGCCGGGTTGCAGGCGACGCCCCGGTCCCAGTAGGCGGAGAACACGGCCAGGTTGGAGTCGATCGGGCGGCGCAGGTCCTGGTGGTAGCGCGCGCCCCGGACCTTCCTGCCGACCGCCGCGCGCCCCGCCCCGACCGCCGAACGCACCTTCCGGCGCCGCTGGTTGACCGCCTGGAACGTGCGGTACTTCGCGTACGCGTCCTCCTCCAGGAGGCGGCGGCGCACGCCCTCCAGGCCGCCGGGGTGCCGGTACCCGGGCGGGCGGTGCGCGACCGCCGCGTGCGAGGCCCGCCGGAAGAACTCTCGCGCCGCCGGTTCGGGCAGCCTGTCACGGGCGACGATCCGCAGGCTCGCGCTCACCATCGCCGCGTACAGCACGGCGCTCGGGCCGGGGCCGCCGTCCCGGTCGGCCGCCAGGTTCAGCAGCCGCTCGTACGTCTCCAGGAGCGCGAAGCGGTCGTCCGCCGTCACCGGCGGCAGGCTCTCCGCCCGCAACTGCCGGTCTTCGAACGCGACTTGGTCGTGCGTGGCGATGCGACCGGCGGTCAGGAGCAGGGCGTACGCCGTGAACAGCTCGTCGTCGGCGGCGACTTGGTCCGACGGCGCCCGCTCACTCTCGTACGCCTGCCAGAAGGCCCTCCGTACGACACGCGTCCCCAGCAGCGGCGTCACCCTCAGCAGATCCGGGCAGTCCGCCGGCGGCACGTCCCGCCGCCCCGGCTTGGCCAGGAACCGGCCGTCGGGGCTCGGCATGCGCGAGTGCCGCCAGGTGGAGCGGACGTGATCGGTGAGCAGCACGTCCACGGTGTCGTCGAGCGCCGCCGCCCGCTCCGCGACCGCGCGGGCCGCGAGCGCGGGCACGCCGTCCTTGCTGTGCACGAACTGCAGCCACCGGCCCGTGGCCCGCGCCGCGCTCGCCGCGCGGGCCGCCGCGTCCGGGGTGCCGTCGGGCAGCGGGACCACCGTCACGTACGGGTGGCGGGCTGCGGCCTCCTGGGCGGACGCGCCGACGGCCGCGAGGACCACCTCGACCGCGGGGGCGGCATCCGCCAGCTCCTCCAGGGCCTCGGGGAGGTGCCCCTGCACATTGCGGCCGTACACGACGACGCTCAGCTCTGCCATCCCGCGGCCCGCCTCTCTTGCCCTTCGGTGTAAACCCTGTAAACGCTCCCAACGCTCCCATAGTGTAAGGATCTGCGTATTGATGCGACAAAAGGGGCACTGTCGGCGGGTGCTTTCAGCGGGCAGTGAACCGCTCGTACTCCCGCATGACCTCCGCCGTCGGCCCGTCCATCCGCAGCTCGCCGCGCTCCAGCCACAGCACGCGGTCGCAGGTGTCGCGGATCGACTTGTTGTTGTGGCTGACCAGGAAGACCGTGCCCGCGCGTGCGCGGAGTTCGCGGATGCGGGCCTCCGAGCGCTTCTGGAAGGAGCGGTCGCCGGTGGCCAGGGCCTCGTCGATGAGGAGTACGTCGTGGTCCTTGGCGGAGCCGATGGAGAACCGGAGGCGGGCCGCCATGCCCGACGAATACGTGCGCATCGGCAGCGAGATGAAGTCGCCCTTGTCGTTGATCCCGGAGAAGTCGACGATCTCTTCGTAGCGCTCGCGGACCTGTTCGCGGGACATGCCCATGGCCAGTCCGCCGAGATGGACGTTGCGCTCGCCGGTGAGGTCGTTCATCAGGGCCGCGTTGACGCCGAGCAGGGACGGCTGGCCGTCGGTGTAGATGTGCCCGCGCTCGACGGGGAGGAGTCCGGCGACCGCCTTGAGCAGGGTGGACTTGCCCGAGCCGTTGGTGCCGATGAGGCCGATGGCCTCGCCGCGGTAGGCGGTGAAGGAGACGTTCCGTACGGCGTGGACCGTGCGTACGCCGCGTTCCGCGCCGTCATCGCCGCCCTTGCGGCGGCGCAGGATGCGGCCGAGGGCGGCGGTCGCGGCGCCGCGGCCGGAGGTGGCGGCGCCGTGGACGCGGTAGACGATGTCGACTTGGTCGGCGATGACGGTGGGGATGGGGGTCGGGGCGGGGGCGGCCGCTGTGTCCGGGGCGGACTTCGTGGGCGCGGCCACGGCGCCCGGGTCGGTCTTCGTCAGGGTGTCAGCCACGTCCGTACGTCTCCTCTGCCTTCCAGAAGTAGATGAACCCGCCGACCCCGGCGAGCAGCGCCCAGCCCGCGGCCCACGCCCACACGTGCGCGGGGAGTTGGCTCGCGTGGAAGCTGTCGATGAGGGCGAAGCGCATCAGGTCGATGTAGACGGCGGCCGGGTTGGCCTCCAGGAGCACCGTCACGGCGTGCGGCAGGTGGTGGTCCCTCAGGACCGTGTCGATGCTCCACATCACCCCGGACACGTACATCCACGTACGCAGCACGAACGGCATGAGCTGCGCGACGTCCGGCGTCTGGGAACCGAGCCGCGCCATGACAAGGGCGAGGCCCGCGTTGAACGTGAACTGCAGCGCGAGCGCCGGGATCGCGAGCAGCCAGGACACCGTGGGCGGCACCCCGAACGCGAGCAGGATCACGACGAGCGCGCACAGGGAGAACAGCAACTGCTGGAGCTGTTGCAGGCAGTACGACAGGGGGAGCGAGGCGCGCGGGAAGTGCAGGGCGCGGACCAGGCCGAGGCTGCCGGAGACGGCCCGCGTGCCCGCCATCACCGACTGCTGCGTGAACGTGAACACGAACACGCCGGTGACCAGGAACGGGACGTAGTCCGGCACGCCGTGCTTGGTGTTCATCAGGACGCCGAAGATGAAGTAGTACACGGCCGCGTTCAGGAGCGGCGTCATGATCTGCCAGAGCTGGCCGAGCTTCGCCTGGCTGTACTGGGCGGTGAGCTTGGCGGTGGCGAACGCGGTGATGAAGTGGCGGCGGTCCCAGAGCTGGCGTACGTACGCCGGGAGGGTGGGGCGGGCGCCGCTGACGGTGAGGCCGTGGCGGGCGGCGAGGTCGGCAGGGGATGGGGCGGGGGGCCCGGAGGGGGCGGCCGTCGCGGTGGGCGGCTTGTCGAGGAGCTGGCTCACGTCCGCTGCTTTCGCTCGGGGGCGCGGGAATCCGAGGGCGACGGCGACACGTACGTACGTCTTACGTCGGGACGGGTCCGTATCGTCGTAACGCCGACAGTAGGACGTCGCGACGTCGGGACGCAACCGTATCGTCGTGGCGCCTTATGCTGTCCGTATGACGACGAGCGACGGGGACGCGGGCCGCAGCGCCCGCCAGCAGGGCAAAAGGGCGCCGGCCGGGGCCGCCGTGCTCCGTGAGGATGTGACCGAGGCCATCCGGACCGCCGTCTTCGAGGAACTCGCGGCCGTCGGCTACGCCCGCATGTCCATCGAGGGCATCGCGCGCCGCGCGGGCGTCGGCAAGACGGCCGTCTACCGCCGCTGGCGCTCCAAGCTGCACCTCGTCCTCGACCTGGTGTCGGCCCTCGCCGTCCAGGGCCTGCCGACCCCGGACACGGGCTCACTGGAGGGCGACCTGCGACTGCTGTACGAGGTGACGTCCCGGGCCCTTCGCCACCCCGTCGCCTCCCAGGTCATCCCCGACCTCCAGGCGGAGGCGGCCCGCAACCCCGAGATCGAGGCGGCCCTGCAGAAGGCGCTGCGCGAGGGCCAGCACGGCGTGGCGAGCGGGATCGTCGCGCAGGCGGTGGCGCGGGGTGAGCTGAGAGCCGGTGTGGCCGAGGAGCTGGCCCTCGACCTGATGTCGGGGCCGCTGTACTGGCGGGCCGTGGTGGTGCGGGGCGAGCTGCCCAAGGGCTACCTGGGCGCGCTGGCCACGGCGACGGCGGCGGCGCTCAAGGCGCTGTGAGGGTGTAGCGCACTACACCCCCGGTTCGGGAGGCCGCCCCCTCGCCGCGCGGTCGCCGACACGGCAGAGTCGCTCAGGTGCAGCAGCGTTCCCCCGCCTCCCGCTCCCCGAAAGGTTCCGCCATGAAGGCCCTCCTCTGGTTCGTGCTCGCCGTCGCCGTCGTCGTCAACGCCTTCAGCAGCCTCACGCTCGACGGGGCGACGGAGATCGCCGTGAGCGTCACCACGGGTGTCGCCGTCATCGGCTCGATCACCGCGCTGGTCCTGACCCGCGAGAAGCACTCCTGAACGTGCGCCGCCCGACGAGCATGCGGGAGACGCTGGGCCGGGCCGATCGCGCGTCCATGCAGTTGCTCATGGGCGCGGGCCTGGCCCTCCTCTCGTACGTCTTCGTCGGCGTCCTGCTCTTCACCGTCGTCGCGTCGCTCATCGTGATCGGCCTGGGCGTGCTGCCCGAGACGGTCCTGCTGCTGCGCCGGATGGCCGGGTCCAAGCGGCGGCAGGTCGGCCGGTGGTCGGGTACGGAGATCCGCGAGGCGTACACGCCGCTGACCGGCACGCTCGTCGAGCGGGTGCGCAAGGCGGTCAAGGACCCCGGGACGTACCGCGACCTGCGGTGGCTGTTCGTCCACTTCGTCTACGGACTGGCGCTGCTGTACGTGGCGTTGCCCCTGTGGGTGATCGGCGCGCTGGTCGACGGGGTGTGGTGCGGGCTCCTCGGCCGCAAGGCCGTCGTGCTCCCGCTGATCGGGCGCCTCGCCGAGCTGGACACGCGCTGGTCGACGGCGCTGCTCAAGCCGTCGCCGGAGGCGGAGCGGAACGCCGAACTGGCGCAGCGGGTCGAGGAGTTGACGCAGACGCGGGCGGGCGCGGTCGCGGCGCACGGCGCCGAACTGCGCCGGATCGAGCGGGACCTGCACGACGGCACCCAGGCGCGCCTCGTGGCCCTGTCCATGCGGATGGGCCTGGCCAGGCGTGTGTACGACACGGACCCGGAGGCGGTCCGCAAGCTGCTCGCCGACGCGCAGGACCAGGCCGAGGAGGCCCTCGCCGAGCTGCGGCACGTCGTACGCGGCATCCACCCGCCGATCCTGACGGACCGCGGACTCGTCGGTGCCGTAAGGGCGTTGGCGGCGAGCAGCGGCCTGGACGTGTCCGTGCGGGACGACGGCGTGGCGGACGGGCCGCGCGCGCCCGCGGCCGTGGAGGCGGCGGCGTACTTCGTGGTGGCGGAGGCCCTGACGAACGCGGCGAAGCACAGCGGGGCGCGGCGGGCGACGGTGGAACTCGCCCGCGGGGCCGCGGGGTTGCGCCTCCTTGTGCGGGACGAGGGGCAGGGCGGTGCCGACGAGTCGGGCGGCAGCGGCCTGCTCGGCATGCGGCGCCGGGTCGCCGCCCTCGACGGGACCATGGAGGTGGTCAGCCCCGCCGGGGGGCCGACCGAGATCGGAGTGGAGCTGCCGTGCGTGTGGTGATCGCGGAGGACAACGCGTTGCTGAGGGAGGGGATGGTGCTGCTCCTCACGTCCGTGGGCCACGAGGTGGCGGCCGTCGCGGCCACCGGCCCCGAGGTCCTGCCCGCCCTCCTGGAACACCGCCCCGACGTGGCCGTCCTCGACGTACGGATGCCGCCCGGCTTCCGCGACGAGGGCCTGCGCGCCGCCCTCGCGGCCCGCGAGCAGATCCCCGACCTGCCGGTCCTGGTCCTCTCCCAGTACGTCGAGGAGACGTACGCCGCCGAACTCCTCAGCGGCGGCGCGGGCGGCGTCGGCTACCTCCTCAAGGACCGCGTCGGCCGCGTCGACGAATTCCTCGACGCCCTCGAACGCGTCGCCGCCGGCGGCACCGCCCTCGACCCCGAGGTCGTCACCGAACTCCTCACCCGCCGCGCCGACGACCCCCTCGACACCCTCACCCCGCGCGAACGCGAGGTCCTCCACCTCATGGCCGAGGGCCGCGACAACACCACCATCGCCACCACCCTGGTCGTCTCCGACCGCGCCGTCAGCAAGCACATCGGGAACGTGTTCCTGAAGCTGGGCCTGCCGCAGAGCGACAGCGGGCACCGGCGGGTGCTCGCGGTGCTGGCGTACTTGAACAAGGGGTAGGGCCGGGCGCCGCCGATGTCCCGGGGGATCGGCGGCACCCGGCCGTGGTCAGGGGGAACAGGTGCTCAGGACCTGGTCAGGAGCAGGCCTTGTAGAAGTGCTTCCAGCCGCTGGTGGGCATGGTCGGGGGCTCGGCCGGGGTGCCGGTCGCGCCGTACTGCTGCTGCAGGTCGTAGTCGTACTTCCCGGGGCCTGTGCCCGGCTTCGACACGCGAATGGACCGCTCCCACACGCCGTCACCGGCGTTGTTGAGGACGGCGAGGTCCGGGTACTTGTCGCCGCCGTAGTTGGCGATGCGGAGCTGCTTGGCCTCGCCCTGGGTGCCGATGTCGAGCGTGCGGGCGGAGGCGGAGCCCAGGTCGGCGCGCTTGAGCGGGCCGGGGCGGTACTGCGCGACGCGCGCCTTGTTGGGGTCGTCGATGCCGGACGGCTTGACGATGTTGACGACCATGTCCAAGGTGCCGTCGTTCTGGAAATCGGCGACCGCGGCGGTCGTGACCTCTCCGGACCTCGTACCGAGCAGCTTGCTGACGGTGTGCTTGGTGCCGAACCCGCCGCTCGCGGTTCCCCACTGGACCGTCATCTTGAGGCCGGTGTGCCCAGGGTTGATGATCTTGTCCGGGCGGCCGTCGCCGTCGAGATCGCCGACCAGTGTCGTGGCGCCGGCCAGACACGGGGCCGCGGCCGCCTTGCCGCCCGAAGCCGAGGACTCGGCCGCACTTGCCTGGTAGCCGGCGACAGTCAGGGTCAGGGCGACAGCCGCGACCGGAGCGGCGATCAGCCGTGAGCGCTTAAGCATGTACGAACTCCTCATGTCGTTGCGGTGAAGCTTTGGGCTTCACTTCCACCAGCGTGCGGGGTGATCCATGCAAATCGCCAATAAAGCCGGGCAGTTCGGGACACTGGAACGCAAAAGTGGGGTTTGACCTGGGGAGACGGAGGCTGCCTGGAACGCCCGGGTGGAATGCTCCGCCCCCTCAGCCCGTCGGATATCGGCCCCGCAGCGCCCGCCACACCGGCGGCACCGTCCCCGCCGCAGTCGTCGCCGCGACCACCGTCACGATCAGGATCGCCTGGGTCGGGGGGAGGTGGGGGAGCGTGCCCGTGAAGGCGAGGCTGAACGCGAGGAGGGGGACGAGGGCCACCGCGGCGCCCACGGTCAGGCCCGTGAGAGCTGTCGCCGCCGCCTCCGCGTGGAGCATGCGGTGGAGTTGGGCGCGGGCCGCGCCCGCCCTGCGCAGGAGGGTGAGTTCGGGGCGGCGGCCCACCGCGATCAGGGTGAGGGTGCTGAGGACGGCGATGGCCGTGAAGGCGCCGATCGCCGCTACCGCCGCGGCGGTCACCACCTCGCCGAGGGCCTGGTCCTCCGGTTCTACGTGGGTTGCCTTCCGTACGGCTTCGGGGGTTCCGTCGACGTGGGTCCCGGGGGCCGCCGCGGCCACCGCACGGGCTGTGCGGGGGGAGTTGTTGTCCGTTGCGACCAGGACTTGGGTGGGGGTGGTGCCGGAGGTGTGGCGTACGGCCTCGTCCCGGGAGAGCAGGAAGTCGCCCGCGCCGAGGCCCCGTTCGTAGACCGCGACCACGCGCAGACGGGCCGGTGTGCCGTCGCCGAAGCGGAGTGTCACCTTCGAGCCGGGCTTCGCGTCGAGCGTGCGGGCGCGGTCGGCGGAGAGGGCCACGCGGCCGGGGCGCAGGGCGGTCAGGGTGCCCTCGCGGACGTCGGGGTCCAGGGTGCGGGTGACGTCCTCCGGCGTGACGCCGAGGACCGGGAGGCGCTCCAACTGCGGTTCACCGGCCTCCTTGCGGGCCAGGACCAGGGTGCTGTGTACGACCTCCGTCGCGCCGGTCACGCCGGGGACGGAGCGGATCCGCTTCAGGGCGTGGTGCGGAAGCCCTCCGTCCGCCCGCACCACCAGGTCCGCCCGGGTGACCTCCCGCGCCTGCGCCCGCGCCTCGTGCGTGAGCGTCGCGCCCGCCGCGAGCTGGACCACGGCGAACGCGGTGACCAGGACGATCGGGGTGATCGCCGCGCCCAGACGGGGTGCAGCGGCCGTGCAGTTGGCCGCCGCGAGGCGCCCTCCGGGACCGCCGAAGCGACGCATGGGCGCGCCGAGCACGCGCATCGCGCCCGTCGCGATCCACGGGCCGAGCAGCGCGCAAGCGATCACCATGAGGACCGCCGCCGCGCTCGCCGCAGCGGCGGCCGCCTGGCCGTGCTGGAGGGTCGCCGTCCCCGCGGAGGTGACGCCGAGGCCGAGGAGGACCAGGCCGGTGATGCGGCGCGGGGTTCCGGGTGGGGACTCGCGCAGCGCTTCGGCCGGTCGCACCTTCGCCGTGCGGGCGCAGGCGATCAGGGCGGAGAGGCGGGCGACGAGGACGGTGATGGCGGCGGTGAGGAGGGGGACCGCCAACAGCCAGGGCGGGAAGGGGAGTTCCAGGCCGGTGGGCAGGGCTCCGCGTGCGTTCAGGAGTGCGCGCAGCGCCACGTACGAAGGTACGGAGAGGATCGCGCCGAGTGCCGAGGCCGCCACCGCGATCCGTCCCGCCTCGCGGCCCACCGCCGCCCGGAGCTGCCGGGGCGTCGCGCCCACCGCGCGCAACAGGCCCAGTTCGTGGGCGCGTTGGCGCAGGGCCTGCACGATCGTCGACGACACGACGAGGACCGCGATCAGGGTCACCGTCGCGGCGACCGCGCCGAGGATCTCCAGCATGGTCGTGCGGGCCGGTGCCGCCGCCAGGTGCTCGGCGGCGCCCCGGCCGTCACCGGCGAGCACCCGCAGTCCGGCCGAGTCGCCCTCCGCCCGCGTGCCCGCGCCGCGCAGCCCGGCCGCGTCGACCGCGTCCCGCACCCGCCCGTACAACTCGTCCGCGCGGGTGTCGCCCTCGGCCACGACCCCGATCGCGTCGACCGTGCCCGCGTGCCCGGCCAGCCGCCGTGCCTGCCCGCCGTCGAAGTACACGGCCGCACGCGGCCCTTCGGCCACCCCCACCACCCGGTACGCGGCGTCCGCGCCGCCCACCCGCAGTGTCACCCGCTCCCCGACGCGGGCCCGGCCCACGCCCACGACGACCTCGCCCGCGTGCCGGGGCGCACGGCCGTCACGTACCGCGTACGGCGCCAACCGGGCCGCGTCCCAAGGCCGCCCGACGGCCGACCCGCCCCGGAAACCCACCGCGAACACCCGGTCGGCCACGGCGGCCCGCACCCCCGGCACCCTCCGCACCACGCCGACCACCCGCTCCGGCACCCGCACCCGCTCGGTCAGCCCCACCGCCACCGTCTCCGGCTCCGAACCCCACGGCTTCGCGGTGTAACGGGTGTTCTGGTCCCCCGCGACGACGAGGTCGGCCGCCGCGTAACGCTCCACGCGCGCGTGCCCGAGCGCCGCCGACCCCACGGCGAGCGCGAAGGTACCGAGCAGGGCGGAGGTCAGGACGAGGGCGGCGAGAACGGCGGCCCAGGCTTTGCGGTGGGTACGGGCCGCGCGGGTGGCGAGGAGTGCGGTGACTTTTGTACGAGGGGTGCGCGGCCGACCCGCCCCGCCCCTCACGCCGCCACCCCCCGCCGCCCCAGCCGCCGCATCACCGCGTGCACCCGCCCCGCGTCCGGCCGGTCCATGGCCGCCACCAGGCGGCCCTGCGTGAGGAACACCGCCTCGTCGCACCACGCCGCCGCGGTCGGGTCGTGGGTCACCATGACGACGGTGTGGCCGCCGTGGTCGACGGCCTGGCGGAGCAGGGCGAGGACGTCGTGGGCGGTGGACGGGTCCAGGGCGCCGGTCGGTTCGTCGGCGAAGATCACGGCTGGGTCCGTCACCAACGCGCGGGCGATCGCGACGCGTTGCTGCTGGCCGCCGGAGAGTTCGGCGGGGATGTCCGTGGTGCGGTCGCCGAGGCCGACGGCGGCCAGGGCCACGGCGGCGCGGGCGGCCGTGCCTTCGCCGGTGGGGCCCGCCGCGTCGGCGCCGCCCAGCATCAGGGGCAGCGCCACGTTCTCCGCGACGCTCAGCGACGGCACGAGATTGTGCGCCTGGAAGACGAAGCCGATCCGCTCCCGGCGCAGTCGCGTCAGCGCGGCCTCCGACAACTCGCCGATCTCGACGCCCTCCACGCGGACGGTGCCGCACGTCGGCCGGTCCAGCCCCGCCGCGCACTGCAACAGCGTCGACTTCCCCGACCCCGAGGGCCCCATCACGGCGACGAACCGGCCGCGTCCCACCACCAGATCGGTCGGATGCAGCGCGACCACGTCACCGCCGCGGTACGTGCGACCCACCCCGTCGAGGGCGAGCGCACCGCCCTCCGCCCCTGCCACGACCGGCACTTGTGCCCGCCCGCGCCGCCTGAACATTCCCGTACGCCCTTTCGGTGACCGAAGCGGCAGCCGGTACCGCCTGTCACTCGGAACGCTAGGAATCCGGGGGTCCCGCCCGCGAGGGAGCACGCACCCGAAGCGGGGGTGTAGCCCCCTACACCCCCGGCTCCCCGGCCGGCTTGCGCAACACCTCCACCAGCGCCGCGATGCTCTGCTCCGCGCGCCCCTCCGCCACCGCCCTGCGCAGCAGCTCGTGCATCGGCGCGTGCCAGCTCACGTCGAGCCCGGCGTCGGCCGCGACCTCGGTGTCGCCGGCGATGCCCGTGTGGAAGATGCCGATGGAGGACTGGGGGTCGTCGTAGGCACCGCGGTCGATCTCGGCCGCGAGGTGCGGCAGCACGGAGTTGATCATCTCCAGCCACTTGATCGTGTACGGCACCAGCGTGCTCGCCTCCAGGCCGCGCGCCGTGACCAGGGCCGCCCCCTGGAAGAAGCCGAGCAGCGCGGGCAGCAGCGTGCCGCCCACCGCCGACTCGTACAGCGCCGCCAGATCCGGCTCCGTGCCCAGGTGCACGGTGTCGCCGCCGATGACCCGCAGCGTGGCCGCGTACTCGTCGAAGAGGGCCCGGTCGCCGCTGTAGTAGTGCAGGGTGTCGGGCGCCCCCACGGCCGCGGGCACGTTCTTGATCGCGCCGTCCAGGAAGCGCGCGCCGTGCCCGGTGGCCCAGTCGGCCATCGCGCGGGCGCCGGACGGGATACCGGAGTTGACGGTGATCAGGGTGCGCCCGGCGAGCGCGGCTGCGGCCGGTTCCAGGGCGGCGAGGGTCGCTTCGTACGTCGTCAGGCAGGCGATCGTCAGGGGGCTCGCGGCGATCGCGTCCCGGATGTCCGGGGCGTGCGTCGCGCCCCGCTCGACGAGGGGCGCGGCCTTGGCGGGGCTGCGGTTCCACACGGTCGTGGGGTGCCCGGCCGCGACGTACGCCGAGGCGAGCGCCGCTCCCATGGAGCCGAGTCCGACGATCGTCACGGGGGTGCGGGCGTGCTCGGGCATGGGTGCTCCAATGCTGGGGTGGGGTGGGCGAGTCGACCTCGCACCCCAGCCTGGATTCAGCCGTGCGGTTCCTCAAGTACCGACTATTTGGTGCGGTACTTACCGTCCGGTGCGTGCCCGCGCGTTCACGGACGCGTCTGCGTACGCGCCTCGGGGTGCAGCCGCACCCACCCCGCCCACGCCGACTCCACCATCTCGCGCACGTCCCGCTTGGCCGACCAGCCGAGCTCGGCGGTCATCCGGTCGGCGGCGGCGACGACCCGCGCAGGGTCGCCCGCGCGCCGCTCGGTGACCTCCGCCGGGATGTCGTATCCGGTGACGTCCGCGATCAGGTCGACCATCTCGCGCACCGAAACCCCCTCGCCACGGCCGATGTTGAGGGTCAGGTCGGTGCCGGGTGCCGCGCCGGCGAGGCGGCGGGCGGCGGCCACGTGGGCCTCGGCGAGGTCCGTGACGTGGATGTAGTCGCGCACGCAGGTGCCGTCCGGCGTCGGGTAGTCCGCGCCGAAGATCCGCGGGGCCGCACCGGCGGTGAGCTTCTCGAAGACCATCGGTACGAGGTTGAAGACGCCGGTGTCGGCGAGCTCGGGGGCCGCCGCGCCCGCCACGTTGAAGTACCGCAGACAGGCCGTGCGCAGGCCCGTCGCACGGCCCACCGCGCGGGTCAGCCACTCGCCCGCCAGCTTCGTCTCGCCGTACGGACTCATCGGCAGGCAGGGCGTGTCCTCGGTGACGAGGTCGACGTCCGGCATGCCGTACACGGCGGCCGATGACGAGAAGACGAAGGACGGGACCCCCGCGTCCGCGACCGCTTCGAGGAGGACCCGGAGGCCCTCCACGTTCTCCCGGTAGTAGCGCAGCGGCTGTTCGACCGACTCGCCGACCTGCTTCTTCGCCGCCAGGTGGACGACGCCGGTGATGGCGTGGTCCGCGAGGGCGCGCGCGACGAGGTCTGCGTCGAGGGTCGAGCCGACGACCAGGGGGACGTCCTCGGGCAGGCGCTCGGCGATGCCCGACGACAGGTCGTCGTACACCACCGCCCGCTCGCCCGCCTCCGTCATGGCGCGCACGACGTGTCCCCCGATGTATCCGGCGCCGCCGGTGATCAGCCAGGTCATGGTCAGCTCGTCCCGTCGTGTCGTGTTGGTCCCGGGATGTGCCCCGGACATCCCGGACGTGCAGTGTCGCAGAGCGCGCGTACGCGTCCTGTCAGGGGCCGTCGGCCCGGCCGCCGGGCAGCGTGCGTACGATCCGCGCGAGCCGCCGCCGCGCGACGCCCGCCACCCCGCGCGCCCCCGGCGCCAGGCGCACCGCGAGGCTCCCGGCCTGCGTCGCGTACGGCTGCACGAGCAGCACCCCGCGCCGCCCGCCGGGCACCACCGCGCGGCGCAGCAGGCCGGGCCCGGCCACCGCGCGCGCCGTCGTCTCGCGCGTCGTGCCGTCGTCGAAGAGGAGCCGAAGGCGCAGGTCCCACACGTCGCCGTCGAGCGCCGCGAGGTCGAGCCGCACCTCCGCCACCCACGTCTCGCCGGGCTTCTCGGGGCCGAACGCGGCCGTGCGCCGCAGCTCGGGACGCCCGCCGCCGCGCCGCGTCAGCTCCACGTCGACCACGCCGGGCCCCGCCGCCGCGACCCGCCCGTACAGCTCGTGCAGGCGAAGCAGCAGCACGCCCGCGCGGGGGCGCAGCTCGGCGTCGACCGCGAGGGGGAGCAGCCGCAGCGGCCGCGCGAGCAGGTGCTCCAGGGTGACCTGGGGCAGGTCGGCCGACCAGACGGGGGTGTCGTCGGCGGCGCGCGCGTAGGGCGGGGCGAGCCGGGCCGGGCGCGCCGCCACCTGCTTGAGGCGGTCCAGGTCGCGCGGCTCGGCGGCGGCGAGGAGCACGCGGGCGATGACGCGGCCGGGGGCGGGGGCGGCCTCCAGGTCGGCCTCGTCGAACTCGGTGAGGTAGGCGCGGGTGAGCGCCCACCACTCGCGCTGGTACTCGGGGCCGCGCGCGGCCAGCTCCCGCGTGTACATGCGCAGGCCGTGGTCGACGAACTGGGCGCGGGCCGCGCGCGCGAGGACCTTGTCGCCGCCGCGGGCGCCGCGCAGGATGTCGACGGCCTGGCGGTGCGCCTCGACGCGGGCCCGCCAGTTCTCGATCCCCGCGCGGTCCAGGGAGATCGACAGCTTGGCGGCGGCGCGCCGCACGTGCCACACGTACACGGTGTCCGGTACGAGCGCGATGCGCGGGGCGGCGGCCAGGACGCGGGCGCCGAAGACGAAGTCCTCGTAGAGGAAGCGGCCTTCGGGGAAGCGGGCGGCGTGCTCGCGCAGGAAGTCCGTGCGGTACAGCTTGTTGACGCAGAGCGTGTCGTGGACCAGGCGCGGGCGCAGCTCGGGGCGGGCCACGAGCGCGGCCTTGCGGTACAGCTCGGGCTGCCACGGCGTCTCGCGCCCCGACGGCAGCTCGCGCCGCACGCACAGGCCCGACGCGACGTCCGCGCCGTGCCGCAGTGCCGCGTCCAGGAGCGCCCGCGCGCCGCCCGGCGCCAGCACGTCGTCGCTGTCCAGGAACATCACGTACGGCATCGTCGCGGCGTCCACGCCGTCGTTGCGCGGGGCGCCGCAGCCGCCGCTGTTGGCGGCCCGCCGGACGACCCGCACGCGCCTGTCCCGCGCGGCCAGTTCCGCGAGCACGGCCGGGGTGTCGTCCGTCGAGCAGTCGTCCACCGCGATCACCTCGCCCACCACGGGGCCCTGGGCGAGCGCGGAACGCACCGCGTCGGCGATGTGCGGGGCGTCGTCGTAGCCGATCACGACGACGGTGATCTGGGGCTCTTGAGGCGAATTGCGGTTCACAGGGGAAATTTTAGGGCTTGCCAGGAATTATCCGATTAGGGGGCTTCGTCGCGCGGGCCTCGCGGGCTTTCACGAGGCGTGGGCGTGGGCGTGGGCGTGGCTGGCACCGGTGGCCCGGGGGCCCACCCGCGCGAGCACCTCCCCGGTCTGCGCGCTCCACGACACCACCACCGCCTCCGCGGGCAGCCGCTGGTACGGGGCGACGAGCAGCCAGCGCACGTGGTGGCGCTTCACCACGGCGGCGCGCGTGGCGGGCCTGGACAGCGGGTCGAGGTATTCGCGCACCTCGCGCAGCCGCCGGTTGCGTACGGACTCCTCCAGCGAGGCGTCCGGCCAGGCGGGCGCGACCAGGTTGACGCCGAACGCGGGCAGCGAGCGCATCGGGCGGTAGCCGTCGGTGAGGACCACGTCGCCGCGGTCCATGTGGGCGGCCGCCCACGCGTAGCTCGGCCAGCGCGGCGGCTGGTCGAAGCCGATGGGGTCGAGGGTGCGGGGGACGACGGCGCCCGCCTGGATCTGGAAGAAGCCGACGAACGCGCCGAGCGCGGTGGCTCCCGCGAGGGCGGCTCTGCGGTTGCCCCAGTTGCGGGGGGCGGTCAGTTCGATCGCCAGGGCGAACTGGAGGGGGACGAGGGTCAGGCCCAGGATGCGGCCGTACGTGTAGTGGCCGCTGAGCCAGCCGTAGCCGACGACCGCGCAGTCGAGGGCGAACATCAGGACCAGGGGGTCCTTGCGGTCCCTGCGCCAGCGTACGAAGAGGGCCGGGAGGCCGAGGGCCGCCAGCCAGAAGCGCTGGGGCATGTCCACGTAGAGCTGACGGTGGATCCAGTCGACGCTCTCGTCTCCGACGAGGTCCAGGGGGTTGAAGTACGGCCAGGTCGTGGCCACCGCGAGAGCGGCGAGCCCGGTGAGCGCCCAGCGCAGGGGCGTCCGGAAGCGGGGCAGCGCGAACGCGATCACGCCGATCACCGCCGCCACCGAAGTGATCGGGTGGATCAGGAGGATCAGGCCGCACAGCGCGCCCAGGCCCGCGTAGGGCCACACGCTCCGGGGCGTCCGCGCCAGCGAACCCGCCCAGGCCCACGCCCAGAACATCAGCGCGATGCCGAACGTCGACGGGTAGCCGAGGTTGCCCGTCATCGACATCAGGCCCAGGTAGCCGCTCCACCAGGCCATGCGGGTGCCCCAGAGCAGGACCATCGCGAACAGGGCGAGCACGGGGGCCCAGGGGCGGGGGGTGAGGACGCGGACGAAGCGGGCGATGCCGGTGAGCAGGACCAGGAGGTTCAGCGGGCCCGAGAGTTTGACGACCTGCCAGCCCGCGAGGCCCGTCGCCTTCGCGAGCAGCGCCTGCGCGACGGCGTACGGCGAGTAGTACGCGCTGCCGTCGCCGGGAAGGTCCGCCATCGGGTGCCGGGGGTGCAGCAGGTCGTCCCTGAGGCGTTCGACGACGGCCGCGTGCTGCCCGAAGTCGCAGCAGATCGGCACCCGCCAGTACGCGAGGGACATCAGCAGCCAGAACAGGCCGCCGAGGAGGAGATAGGGGCTGGGGTGCCATCGGATGCCGAAGCCGGTGGCGGTGGAGCCGAGCGCGATGCGGCGCGCCCGCGTGGTCCTGGGGCCGGTGGTCGGGGACTCGGTGGCCTGCGGTGCAGTCTCCGAAGCGTCCTGCGGCGCCGTCCCGGCAGCGGTCTGCGGCGCCGTCACCGCATCAGCCTGTCCGCGACCCGCGCCGCCGCCCGTCCGTCGTCGAGGTCGCAGTACGCCTCGCGGAACGCGGCGTACGCGTCGGCGTGCCGGGCCGCGACGGTGTCGAGGTCGCGCAGGGCGTCGACGACCTCCCCGGTGGAGGCGAGCAGCGGGCCGGGCGCGCGGTTCTCGAAGTCGAGGTAGAAGCCGCGCACGGTGTCGCGGTAGTGCGCGAGGTCGTACGCGTGGAAGAGCATCGGGCGGCCGGTGTGCGCGAAGTCGAACATCAGGGACGAGTAGTCGGTGATCAACACGTCGGCGACCAGGAGGAGTTCGGCGGTGCGCGGGTGGGCGGTGACATCGCGGACGAAGGGGGCGCGGGCGCCCGCGATGCGGCCGGACGTCAGCGGGTGCTTGCGCACGAGCAGGACGTGGTCGTCGCCGAGTACCTGCTCGGCGGCCCGCAGGTCCAGCGCGGGGTCGTAGCGGAACCGGCCCGCGCCGAAGCCGAGATGGTCGCGGTAGGTGGGCGCGTACAGCACGATCCGTTTGTCCGGGGCGAGGCCGAGCTCGCGCCGTACGCGTTCGGTGACCTTCTGGCGGTCGTCGGCGAACAGCACGTCGTTGCGCGGCGATCCGGCCTCAAGGACCTCGCCCTCGTAGGTGAGGGCGCGGCCCAGGTGCGGGGTCGCGAAGCGGTTGGGGGAGACCAGGACGTTCCACTGGGCGGCCAGGCGCGGCAGCAGGTCGAGGTGGCCGTGGTCGGCGTACAGGGTGTCGGTGAGGTCGGTGCCGATGCGCTTGAGGGGGGTGCCGTTCCAGGTCTGGACGACGGTCTGGCCCTCGCGGCGCTCGAAGAAGTCCGGCAGGTGTCCCGCGGTCACGACGCGGCGGCAGCGGGCGAGGGCCTCGTACCACTCGGCGCCGTGCTCCTCCACGCCGCGCGCGCCCGCGGGCACCCGCGTCTGCTGGTCGCGGGTGACCCACAGGTGCTCGACGTCGGTGCCGCGCCGCACCAGCTCCTCGTGGACGGCGCGCGGGGAGTCGCCGTCGAAGTACAGGACGGCGTCGCGCAGGTTCTTGGTGCGCTCGCGCGGATAGTGCTCCGTACGAAGACGGTGGCGCCGGTACGCGCCGCGCTCGGCCGGGCGCAGCACCGACCCGGCCTCGATCATCAGCCGGTCGCCGAAGCGCCGCGCGGCCACGAACTCCCGCCCCTGGATCATCTGGTGGTCCGGCAGCTCGGCCCCCGTCGACGCGAGGACCCGCACCGGCACCCCCGCCCCGCCGTGCCCCGCCTCGCGCAGGAACACGTACCACCGCCCCTCCCGCAGCGCCCCGCCCCCGGGCGCCACCACCGCCCGGAACCGCCCGCCGGACAGCTCGACCGGCACCGTCACCTCGTCGTCGCGGCCGCTGTGCCGGAGCACGAGCTCCGCCGACGGCCAGCTCGCCTCGGCCGCGCTGCCCTCGACGGCGAGGGTGTCGTCGGCGGTCCACGCGACGCGGTCCGCGACGGGGCGGCGGGTGAGCTCCACGACGAGCCCGCCGCGGTCGTCGGCGGTGGCGCACAGCTCCCGGCCCGGACCGGAGGCATAGCGGCCCGGCGGCAGGTCGAGCACGGCGGCCAGGGATGTCCTGGTGCCGTCGGCGAGTTCGAGGACGGCGTGCCAGCGGTCGCCGTGCGGCGGCTCGACCTGGGCGGGCGCGTGGTGCTCGGCGGGCGGCACTTCCTCCAGGTCGGCGAGGCGCACGCGGACCTCGAAGCGGTCGTCCGTGACGGTGACGGGGTAGCTGAACGAGGCCCCGGCGCCGGGGTGGGTGAGGCGCAGGGCCTTGGGGCGGACGGGCCCCGAGAGGGCGCCGGCACCGGTCCGTGGGTCGGCGCCAGTGCCAGTGCCAGTGCGGGGGCCGGTGCGGGCCCCCGCCCCCGCCCCCGTCAGCGTCCCCAGGAACACCACGTCCCCGCCGTCCCCCCGGTGCCCGTCCACCCGCGCCGCGTACTCCTGCACGCGCAGGACGAGGCGCCCCTTGCTGAAGCCGAGCACGAGCCGCACCCCGTCGCCCAGGTCGCGCACGAGGGACTGGGTGCGGGAGCCGTCCTGGGCGCGGACGGCGGCGCGGCGGATCGTGCGGTGGCCCCCGACGAGCACGCCGAGCAGCCAGTTGCCGGGCCGCCACTTGCCGCCCGTCTTCAACTGCTCCGGATCGAACGTCATCTCGAAGCCGGACAGGTCGTAGCAGTGCAGCCGCTGCCCGGAGCGCTCGGTGGCCTCGGGCGCGGGCACGGTCCGCGTCGGCACCCGCCGGAACCGGCCCCGGCTGTGCGCCGACTTGAGCAGCCCCGCCTTCACGGACTCCGCGGGCCGCGTCGCCTCCAGGTTGCGCACGTAGGCGTAGCCGCGGATCCGCAGCCGCCCGTAGGCGTCCCAGGTCGCCTCGCCGAGCCGGGCCACCGCGGGCAGTTCGCCGCGGCCGAGGCGGGTCAGCTCGCGCGGGATCCCGTCGACGCCGGGATGGTCGGCGTACCGCAGCACCGAGCCGCGCACGTCGAACGCCCCCTTGCCGCCCCGCCGTTCGTGGTCGAGCAGCTCGATCAGCTCACCGGTGCGCCGCTCGCGCACGAGGTGCCACTTCACGCGCAGGTCGACGGGGAGCTTCCGCAGGATCGCCGGGTCCGCGGTGCGCAGGAACTCGGCGGTGTCGGCGAGGAACGCCGCCCGGTACTCGGGCCCGCCCATCGGCAGGCCCTCCAGGAAGTACACGAAGTCGTCGCGCAGACAGGAGGCGTCGTACGTGGACTTCAGCTCGGGCGCGTGCTCGCCGAGGAAGGCGCTGACGTGCGCGCAGGCCGCGATGCGGTCGCGCACGCCCTTGACGTCGGTGCGCCGCCGCGTGATGGAGCCCTCGCGGACCCGCCAGTAGTAGACGTGGTCGCTGAGCACGTCCACGGAGGACGCCAGGAAGTGCGCGGGGATCATCACCGGCGTGTCCTCGTACAGCCTGCCCTCGGGGAAGAGGAAGCCGTGCCGGTCCCAGAAGGCGCGCCGGAACACCTTGTTCCAGGCCACGCGGTCGGCGAGCAGGGCGAGATCGCGGGAGATGTGGGTGCCGGTGCGCGACGCGGTGAGCCACTGGTACTGCCAGGCCTGGGAGCGGCCGCGCTCGGTCAGGCGCCACACGTTGCCGCTGGCGAAGTCGGAGCCGCTGGCGTCCAGACTCGCGATCATCCGGGCGTACGCGCCCTGCGGCACGATGTCGTCGCTGTCCACGAACGTGAGGTACTCGGCGGCCGGATTGGCGTGCCGCACACCGGTGTTGCGGGCCGCGCTCAGGCCCGCGTTGGGCTGGCGGACGTAGACGAAGCGGGGGTCGCGGGTGGCGAACTCGCGGGCGATGCGGGTGCTCGCGTCGGTGGAGCCGTCGTCGACGAGGACGGCTTCGAGGCCGCCGCCCTCGACTGTGCCCCCGCCTCCGCCCAGATCCTGCCGGGCGATCGACTCCAGGCACTCCTCCAGGAACTCCTCGACGTTGTAGATGGGCACGACGACGCTGAGTCGGGGCTGCACGGCGACCGGCCTTTCGTAGGAGTACGGGTGGTCGATACGCCCCGGTACGAGAGGTGACGCAACCCGACACGAGGGGCGCTACAACCCAGTACGGGCGTATTCACCCCTTTTTCCCGCTCCGATCAACTTCTTTACCGCCGCTCACCCCATCGAGTTTCGCGACCACCCCATCGAGTGAGGCGCGGTCTTCGACAGAGCGTGTAAGCGTGACTACGGTCGGTGTCCATGCCGCGCTTCTCAGTCGTCGTGCCCGCCCATCGTGTCCAGGGGTACCTGCGGGAATGCCTGGAATCCGTGCTCGACCAGTCCTTCGGCGACCTCGAACTGATCGTCGTCGACGACGCATCGCCGGACGCCTGCGCCGCGATCGCCGCGGAGTATGCGCAGCGTGACCTGCGCGTGCAACTCGTCCGGCGCAGCGAGCGGCGGGGCGTCGGCCCCGCCCGCGACGCCGGCGCCGCACGCGCCACCGGTGAGTGGCTGCTGTTCCTCGACGGCGACGACGTGCTCCTTCCGGGCGCCCTCGCGGCCCTGGACGCCGCGCTGACACCGGACGTCGACGTGCTCCTCTTCGGGCACGACCGCACCGACTGGTGGGAGACGGTGCGACGACCGGTCGGCGAGGACGTCACCGGCGACCCGCACGCCGTGACCGTCGCCGCCTGGAACCGCCTCTTCCGGCGGACCTTCTGGTCCGAGCGGGGACTCGCCTTCTCGCTGGGCGCGTACGAGGACGTGGTGCCCGTGCGCCGGGCGACCCTGCTGGCGGGGGAGCGGGTCGGCTCCCTCGACCGGGCGTGCGTGCGCTGGCGCGAGCGGCGCGGGGGCAGCTTCGCGAAGTCGCCGGGGCGGGAGCACTTCGCGGTCGTCGGGCGGTACGAGGAGCTGTTCGCCGAGGGCCCCGAGGTGACCGAGAAGCTCTTCCCGTACGCCGTGGACCACCTCCTCGCCGTCCTCGACGACCCCGGCCGGGTCGTCCCCGGCGACCGGTCCGCGTACTTCCGCGCGGCGGCGGCGATGCTGCGCGCCCACCGCCCCGCCGCGTACACGCCCATGACGGACCGTCAACGCGTCCTGCTCTCCGCCTCGTACGGCACCTACCGGGCGCTCTCCCGCGCGGGCGGCCGCATGAAGGCGCTGCGCACCGCCCTGGCCCGGCGCAAGAAGTCGGTGCGCGCCCGCGCCATGCGCGTCTCCTACCGCGCCGACCTGCGCCGCTCCCTCGACCCCCGCCTCGCCGTCTACGGCGCCTACTGGAACCGCGGCGTGAGCTGCAACCCGGCAGCCATCCACGCGAAGGCCCGCGAACTGGCCCCGCACATCCGGGGCGTCTGGGTCGTCGCCGGCCGCCACAAGCACCGCGTGCCGCCGGGCGTCGAGTACGTCATCGAGGGCTCACGCCGCTACTGGCAGGCCATGGCCCGCGCCACCTACCTGATCAACAACTCCTCCTTCCCCGGCGGCTTCACCAAACGCCCCGGCCAGGTCTACCTCCAGACCCACCACGGCACACCCCTGAAGAAGATGGGCCTCGACCAGCGCCGCTACCCCGCCGGCACGCACGGCATCAGCTTCCAGAAGGTCCTCGACCACACCGACCAGTGGGACTACAGCCTCTCCGCCAACCCGCACTCCACGGAGGTGTGGGAGCGCGTGTACCCGGCGGCGTACGAGGCACTGGAGGCGGGCTATCCGCGCAACGACGTGTACTTCACGACGAAGCCCGACGAACTGGCGCGGATTCGCGAGGAGTTGGGCATCGGTCTCGACCAGAAGGCCCTCCTCTACGCCCCCACGCACCGCGACTACCAGAAGGGCTTCCTGCCCCGCCTGGACCTGGAGCGCTTCGCCGCGGCGCTCGGCCCGTCGTACGTCGTCCTGGTCCGCGCCCACTACTTCTACGGCGCCGACGCGGGCCTCGCCGCACACCCCGGCCTGGTCGACGTCACCGGCCACGCGCGCGTGGAGGACCTCTGCCTGGCCGCCGACGCCCTCGTCACCGACTACTCGTCACTGATGTTCGACTACGCCTGCCTGGACCGCCCGATCATCACCTACGCCCCCGACTGGCAGGCCTACCGCCTCGCCCGCGGCACCTACTTCGACCTCCTGTCGGGCCGCCCCGGCGAGACCCCCGGCGCGCTCGCGACGTCCGAGGAGGAACTGATCGCCCTGTTCCGCGACGGCGACTGGGACACCCCGGAGACGACGGCACTGCGGGCCGCGTTCCGGGAGCGGTTCTGTCCGTACGACGACGGGGGCGCGGCGGAGCGGGTGGTGCGGAGGCTGTTCCTGGACGGTCACCCGGCGGCCGGCCGCTCGTAGGGCGAGCGCACCGGGAAGTACGCCGTCAGGAACGACCGCACCGCCAGGGCCGTTTCCTCGTCGGACATGCCGCTGTCGGGGGACTCGCCGATGCAGAAGGCCGTCTTGTTCCGTGACTGGAGGAGCTGGCCGAGGCGGGCGTGGTCGGCGCGGATGCCGATGTCCACGAAGTCGTACGAGATCGAGGCGGGCACCGCGCGGCCGGTGAGGTACGCGTAGTGCTGGTGCAGCGACGACAGCAGGGAGTGGTCGGTGCTGCCGCGGAAACGGCTGCGGGCGGTCGCCGCGAGCTCGTCCGCGTACCGCTCGGTGAGCTCTTCGAGGAGGGTGCGGCGCAGGGCGTACGGCACGTGGAAGAAGCAGTGTGTCGCGGTCCGGCCGAAGTCGCGGCGCAGCAGCTCGCGGTTGTTCTTCGCCGCCGCGAGGTAGCCCTCGTCCTCGGGGGATACGGGGAGCGCGGGCACGGACGCGGACGACCAGAAGAACTTGGGGAGGCCGGAGCCCAGGAAGAAGGTGTCCGGGGTCGTCGGGCGGCCCAGGAACATGTCGTCGTTGAAGTAGAGGAAGTGCTCCGACAGGCCCTCGATGCGGTGCAACTGGGTCTCGATGGCGTGAGAGTTGAAGGTCGGCAGGGCGGCGGGGTCGACGAACAGGTCGCGGTGGTCGACGACGGTCAGGCCCGGGTGGTCGCGGTCCAGCCAGTCGGGGACCTGCCCGGCGGTGACCAGGTACACGTGCCGCACCCACGGGGCGTACATCGCGAGGGAGCGCAGGGAGTAGCGGAGCTCGTCGCGGTTGCGGAAGCGGACCGTGCCGCTGTCGGGGGAGTGGTCGTCGGCTTCCCCGCCGAGTGATGCCGCTTGCGCGACGGCGCGGGCCGCCCGCCAGTCGGGGTCCGTGTCGTCGACCCACGTGTAGACGGCGTCGACGGGGAAGTCGACGTCGGTCATGAGGGGTTGGGTGAAGACGTCGAGGGTCGGGTACTCGCGGGCGCCTACGCGGAGGCGGGCGGTGGGGGCGAGGGAGGGGAGTTCGGCGCCGGCGAGGGTGCTGCCGAAGGGGGCGCGGCGGGGGGTCCGGCCGGGGGCCTTCCTCGACGGCGGGGGTGGCGTCGGGGCTTCCGCCGTGTCGGCCCCGCCCTCAACCGCCCCCGGCCAGAACCCCACCGTGCACGCCTGCTGCACCCCGTGCCGCAGCGAGAGCGTCGTCGTGGTCACCGGCTTGAACACCTTGACGCCCGCCAACTCGCCGATTCCGTCGAGCCGTTCGGCGAGCACCGCCCCCGGCGCCGCGTCCCGCGGGTTGACCAGCTCGGCGTAGACCGGCTCGCCGCGCAGGCTCTCCGCGAGGGCCTTGAGGGCGCGGTCGCGGTCGTCCTCGTCCACGGCGAGGGTGTGGGCCGTGCCGCCGGTGCGCACCAGGACGTACGGAATCTGCCGCGACTCCAGGGCGGCGGCGGTGAGTTCGAGGTTCCAGTCCGCCATGCGCGGTGCGAGCACGTCGTCGCGGCACTCGGCGAGGCGGCCGACCGAGCGGATCACGCGGCCGTCCGGGGCGGCGGCGATGATCTCGTCCTCGCGGGCGCGCTCGTCGGTGCTCGCGGCCGCGTTGAAGGTGTGCGGCGCCGTCGGGCGGAAGCCGCAGCCGCCCGAGGCCACGCCGAGCGCCACCCGGTCCGCGCGCCCTGCGAGCCGCTCGGGCCGGTCGCGCCCCGCCACGAGCCGGGTGTACAGCTCCTCCCACAGTGCCGTCACCCCGGCCGAGGAGAACCGCTCGTACACCCCCTCGCGGGCCGCCCGCGCGCAGCCCCGCCGCAGGTGGTCGTCGCCCATCAACTCGTCCATGGCGACGGCGAGTTCACCGATCTCGCCGGGTGGTACGAGCAGCCCGTCCACGCGGTGCCGGACGATCTCCGCCGGGCCCGTCAGGACGTCGTACGTGACCACGGGCACCCCGGCCGCGAGTGCCTCCAGGAGCACCAGCGGGAACGCCTCGTTGTGGCCCGCGGTCATCAGGGACAGGCCCGCCTTGGCCCATTCGGCGGCCATGTCCTGGCAGGGGCCGAGGAGTTCGACGCGGTCCTGGAGGCCGAAGGCGTCCACGAGGCGGCGCAGGCTCTGCTCGCGGTGGCCGCCGCCGAAGATCCGCAGGGTCCAGTCCGGGTGCGCGTCGGCGATCCGCGCGAACGCGCTGATGGCGTGGTCGACGCGCTTCTCGCCGGTCAGGCGCGCGGCCATCACGATGACCTTGCTCTCGCCGTCGGCTCGCGGCCGGAAGCCGTCGGGCACGGCGTTGGGGATCACGGCGAGCTCGGGCGCGGTCGCGCCCAGGGACTCCGCGATCCAGTCCCGCGTCCGCTCGGTGAGCGTGACCAGGGCGTCCAGGCGCGGCGCGTGCAGCAGCAGCGGCTCGCCGGAGCGGCCTCGGCGCTGGGTCGGGCGGTGCTCCTGGTGGACGGTCACCACGCGCGCCGGTACGAGGCCGACGGCGGCGGCGAGCAGCGCGGGCGTCGTCGTGACCAGGACGTCCGCGTCCAGCGTGGTCAGCGCCGCCGTCAGCTCCACGTCCGAGAGCCGGTCGAACGCCGACTCCCAGGCGGGGTCGACGAGTTCACTGGGCAGCGCGGCGAGCGTCCGGCACGCGGCCTCGTCGAGCGCGGACGCCCGCACCGGCCGCTCCGGCGTCACCGTGCGGTCGACCAGATAGCGCACGGGGACCTCGCGCGCCTGCGGGAAGAACGGCTCGGGCCGGGTGCGGAACACGGAGACGACCTCGACGTCGTGCCGCTCGGCGAGGTGCAGCGCCTGGGTGTACGTGGCCAGCTCGGTGCCGCCCATCTCGTCGCCCCAGCCCAGCAGATACGTGATCTTCATGAGGTCTCCTTCGTGATGTCCAGGCAGGTGACGGCGAAGGCGCCGGACGCGGTGAAGTGCGGGTGCGCGCGCACCAGGCGGCCCCCGGGCAGCGCGACGAGCCGGAACGGCGTGGGGAAGGCCGAGGGCAGATCGGCCACGTCGGTGAGCCTGCGCCCCAGCGGCAGCTCGCCCACGTGGAAGTCCCACACCCACTGTCCGGGACCGGCGCCGGACATGGCGTCCAGCGGCAGCGCGAAGCTGAACCCGTCGCCGTCCCAGGCGAGTTCCACCGGCGCGAGCACACCGTCACGGCGCCGCACGGCCCGCCCCGTCGGCCGTTCCCGGCCCGCCCGGCCCCGCTCCCCGGCCCCCGCGACCACCCTCCCGTACACCGTGATCCCGTCCCCGCGCGGCACGAACCGCACCACCTCCGCCCGCGGCCGCGACCGCGTGACCTGCACGGCCGCCCGCCCACTGCGACACCGCACGACCCGCATGAGGGTGCCCGTACGCGGGTTCGGCGCGTGCGGGGCGGTGGGCCCAGGCGCGGGCACGACCCCGCCGACAAGCCCGAGCCCCCACCGACGTACGCGCCCGTCGCCGCCGGTCGTCACAACGCTGAGCCGCCAGACGCCCTCGGTGAGACGAGGGTCCGCCGCACCCGGCGCGTCCCGCAGGGTGACCGTGGCCGTCAGCAGCGGCCCACCATCGGAGTCCCGCTCCACGACGAGCGGCACCCGGAACCGCCGGACCCCCCGGCTGATCACCAGCTCGGCACCCCGCACCCCCGGCTCGGGCGCCACAAGCGCGAGATTGAGCGTACGACTGTCCCGCAACGAAAGGTGTGCGGGCGGCGGCAGCAGGGCCCCCCGCCCCCCGCCCCGCCCGGCAACGGCCCGCTCCACCCGAAACCGCGTACTGCGGACGAGCACACCGAGACGACGAGAGCGGACGGCGCGAACGGCGCGGGGCGCCGGGTCAGGAAAGCGGTGCATTGCCCCACTTTGCCGCGATTAACCAGAAATTCATCGAAACGGCACGCCCTTGTCGGGCAGGGCGGAGCTGAAAGCCGGAGCTGGATGCTGGGGCCGGAGGCCCGCCCGGCGATGTTTTCAGCCCGTCCGGCGTTTGAGGACGAGGCCCGAAGGGCCGAAAAGCGGGGAAAGGGGCGCAGCCCCATAAAAGGCGAGCCGACTCAGCCCCGACGCCCAAGGAGCGAAGCAAGCCCCCGCCCCTTGGGCGACCGAACCACCGGCTGAGCCGGCTGCACAGCCTTCGCCCCGCTGATGCGAATCATCGGATGCCCAGCAACTTCCTCGGCCCCATGCCACATGTCCCCGCGCCCCGCGAGAAACACCCCCAACGCCTCACGAGCATCGTGATACGCCCCCCACGTCCCGTAGAACTTCGTGGCGGTGATGCACAACGGCTTGAGCCCAGTAGTGGCGACGGCGCCCCAAGTCGCGGCGGCAACACCAGGACAGTGCTCGGCACGGAAATCGTCGAGGACAACGACCCCGCCCGGCGTCAGCAACCTCCGCGCCGCGGCAATGTCGGCGTGCACATGCTCGAACAAATGCGAGGCGTCGATGTGCACGAAGCGGCAGCTCTCCGGACGTACGTGGGAGGTGATCCCGGAGGACGGCGCCTGCACGATCGCCGGAAGGCGCTCGTGGAAGGAGCGATAGTTGGCCTCGAAGGCACGCCGCGTGAGCGTCGCGTACGACCGGTTCATCTCCTTGGAGTTGGCGTCGTCGGGCGCGGGCGAGTCGAAGAGGTCGCAGACGGTGAAGGTCTCGCCGGGCCGCAGATAGCCGCCCATGAAGATCGCGCTCTTGCCGAGGTAGGCGCCGAGTTCGAGCAGGTCGCCCGGCTCCTCGCGGCTGAGCTGACGGCTGAGGAACCAGTCGAAGAGCACCTGGTCGGCGGGGTGGAACCAGCCCTTCACATCGGAGAGGCCGGTCGGGCGGGGCAGTTCATCCAATTCCTGGGCGGACGTCGGTACGGAAGCGGAGGCTTCGGGCATGTCAGGTCCTGGAGTCGGGGGCAGTGCGCCGCGATCGACCGTAGTGGCCGCGTTCCGCCGAACACCACACGCGGCACGACACGCCCCCGACCTCTTGGCCCCCGCAACCCTCGTACGTCACCCGCCCTTCACTTGCCGACCCCTGTCACCGGGCGGCGGACGTCACTTGACGGCGCCCGCCATGACCCCGGACACGAACTGACGCTGGAAGGCGAAGAACACCGCCAACGGGATGACCATGGAGATGAACGCGCCGGGCGCGAGGATCTGCACGTTGTCGCCGAAGAACCGCACCTGCTGCTGGAGCGCCACCGTGATCGGCGGGCTGCCCGCGTCGGCGAAGATCAGCGCGATCAGCATGTCGTTCCAGACCCACAGGAACTGGAAGATGCCGAGCGAGGCGATCGCGGGCGCGCCGAGCGGCATCACCACGCGCAGGAACAGCCGCAGCTCACCGGCGCCGTCGAGCCGCGCCGCCTCCAGGAGTTCGCGCGGGATCTCCGCGAAGAAGTTCCGCAGGAGGAAGATCGCGAACGGCAGGCCGAAGGCAGTGTGGAAGAGCACCACGCCCGTCGTCGACTCGAAGATCCCGATCTCGCCGAACAGCTTGGCGACCGGCAGCAGCGCCACCTGCACCGGCACCACGAGCAGTCCCACCACGCCCAGGAACCACCAGTCGCGGCCCGGGAACTCCATCCACGCGAACGCGTACCCCGCGAGCGAGCCGATCACCACGACGAGCAGCGTCGCCGGGACGGTGATCGACACACTGGTCAGGATCGAGTCGGTGATCGTCTCGTCCTTGAGCAGGCTGGAGTAGTTCTCGAAGGTCAGCTGCGAGGGCTTGCTGAAGACCTTCCACCAGCCGCTCTCGCTCATGTCCGCCGACGTACGCAGCGAACCGAGCATCAGGCCGAGCGTCGGCACCAGCCAGAACAGACCGATCACGACCAGGAAGACCCGCAGCGCGCTGCCGCTGACGATCGCGGCGATCCGGCCGCCGAGGGACTGCTTGGCCTTCACGACCGTGACCCGCTGCGCGGGCGGCTTCCGGCTCGTCTCACCCTGGGTGCTCATCGCCGCCCCTCCCGCCGCATCCTGCGCATGTTGAACAGCATCACTGGAATCACCAGCAGGAAGAGCAGCACCGCGATGGCGCTGGCCACGCCCGCGTCGCGGTCTCCGAAGGCCGAGTTGTAGAGCTGCACCGCGAGGACGTTCGCCTCGTCCTTCGAGGAACCCGGCGGGATCACGAAGACCAGGTCGAAGATCTTCAGTACGTTGATCATGAGCGTGACCACGACGACCGCGAGGACCGGCGCGAGCAGCGGCACCGTCACACGACGGAACACCTGCCACTCGTTGGCCCCGTCCACGCGCGCCGCCTCCAGGAGCTCGCGCGGCACGCTCGCGAGCCCCGCCGCGATCAGGACCATCGCGAACCCGGCCCACATCCAGATGTAGCTGCCGATGATGGCGGGCGTGATCAGGGACGGGCCGAGCCAGTCCACGCCGTTGTACGGCTCGCGGAAGTTCGATGCGGGATAGCGGAGTTGGGCCCCGTCGGCCTCCTTGGGCAGGCTGAACGTGCCGTCGGACGCGGCCTTCGTCGAGGCCACCACCTTGCCGTCCTTGACCGCCTCGATCTTGATGCCGGGGTAGCCGAACTCGGCGGCGTCGGGGGCGTTCACCTTGCCGCGGCCCTTGCCGCGCGTGAAGTCCTGCCAGGCCGTGCCGGTGACCTTGCCCGGGTCGGCCTGCGCCGGCTTCGCCGACTCGGCGTCGTCGGGCATCTGGCCCGGCGGCACACCGGTCAGCGGCAGCGCCACCGGCTCACCGGCCCTGACCGGGTCCTTGGTGATGAACGCGCCGCCGCCCGCGCCCTTCAGCGGGGAACGCGCGCCGGGGTGGCCCTGCGGGAAGCCGGACGACTCGGCGAACGTGTCGTGCACGCCCACCCACATCGCGTTGGCGACACCGCGGTCGGGGTCCGACTCGTACACGAGGCGGAAGATGATGCCCGCCGCCAGCATCGAGATCACCATCGGCATGAAGACGATGAGCTTGAACGCCGTGCCCCAGCGCACCCGTTCGGTGAGGACCGCGAAGATCAGGCCGAGCGCGGTCGTCAGTGCCGGGGCCGCCACCAGCCAGATCGCGTTGTTCTTGATGGCGGTACGGATCCCGTCATCGGAGAACATCGTCTCGTAGTTGTCGAAGCCGGCGAAGTCGCCCGCCGTGTCGAAGAAGCTGCGGCCGACCGAGTAGCCGATCGGATAGAGCACGAGCGCGCCGAGCAGGACGAGCGCGGGCAGCAGGAACAGTGCCGCGATCGTCTTGCGGGTCCCGGTGACGCTCCTGCGGGGACCGGCCCGGTGCGGGCCGGACGTGGGGGTGTGCGGCGTCGACTGGGCCGGGGGCACCGCCGCGGTGCCCCCGGCATCAGGGGTCGTCATCGCCCCGTCAGCTCTTCTTGTACGCCTTGGCCGCCGCGTCCTCCAGCGTCTGCTGGGTGCCCGCGACGTTCTTCGGGTTCTTCAGGAAGTCCTGCAGCGCCTTCCACTCGCCCTTGCCGGGCGTGCCGCCGAAGGACTGCGGGGCCTGGTCCGACATGTCGAAGCGGATGTCGTCGCCCGCCTTGATCAGGGCGTCGGCGATGCCGCGCTGCACGTCGTTGGGGTACGCCTTCAGGTCCAGGCTCTTGTTCGGCGACACGAAACCGCCCGCCTTCGCCCAGATCTCGGCGGCGTCGGGGGAGGCCAGGAAGGTCAGCAGGGCCTGCGCGCCCTTGCTGTCCTTCAGCGCGACGGCGGCGTCACCGCCGACGACGGCCGGGGACTCGGCCCCGACGGCCGGGAACGGGAACACCTTCGCGTCCGTACCCACCTTCGCCTTGGTCTCCGCGATGGCCAGCGACACCATGTCGCCCTCGAAGACCATGCCCGCCTTCGGCTGGTCGCCGCCGGTGAACGTCTGCTTCACGGACGCGGGGAACTCCGTCTGCAGCGCGCCGCTCGCCCCGCCCGCGATGAACCCCTTCTTGCCGAACAGGTCCCCGAGCGTCGTCAGGGCCGCCTTGACCGACGGGTCCGTCCACTTGATCTTGTGCTGGGCGAGCTGGTCGTACTTCTCGGGACCGGCCTGCGAGAGGTAGATGTTCTCGAACCAGTCGGTGAGGGTCCACGCCTCCGCGCCGCCCACCGACACCGGCGTGACGCCCGAGTCGTACACGGTCTGCGCGGTCTTCATGAACTCCTTCCAGGTCTTGGGCTCCTGGACGCCTGCGTTCTCGAAAACCTTGGTGTTGTACCAGATCAGCGACTTGTTGGCCGCCTTGAAGTACACCCCGTACTGCTTGCCGTCCACCGCCCCCAGGTCCTTCCACCCCTGGGCGTAATTCTTGTCGAGCTGCTTCTGCGCTTCCGCCCCGACCGGCTTGGCCCACTTGTTGGCCACGGCCTGCTCGATCGCGCCGACCTGCGGCAGCATCGCGACGTCCGGCGGCTGCCCGCCCGCGACCTTCGACTCCAGGAAGCTGATGATGGGGTCCTGAGCCGGTACGAACGCCACCTCCGCCCCCGTCCGCTTCTCGAACTCGTCGAGGACCTGGAGGAACACCTTCCGCTCGGCGCCGCCCCACACCGCGGCGACGGACACCTTCTCGCCGTTCAGCTTGGGCAGTTGCACGGTGGCCGCGCTCTCCTTGCCGCCACCGCCTGCCTTGTCGTCATCCTTGTCCTTGTCGTCGCCCCCGCACGCTGTGAGCCCCAGCGCGAGGGCGCCGACGGCGGCGGAGGCGACTATCTTGGCGGCCGCCCCACGCGTGCGACGAGCGCGACGTGTGTTCGGTGTGCGTGTACGAAGAGTGCTGCGCATCACTGCCCCGTTCTCTTCTTCCGGCTGGTCCCGTGCGGTCTGTCTACGCCCGCGCGGTCAGGGGCGGCAAGATGGTCAACGGCGTCAAGTCAGCGATCGTGATGCCGTTGTGACGTGCAGTCACCTGGCGTGGGCGCCTATTGAACGGGGCCTTTGGGCGGGGGTGGACGTGTGTGTCCCGCGGGGCTTGGGCCCGTGTGCGGCTGCACCCGTGCGGCTGGGCGGGTGTGCGCCTGTGCCGCTGTGCGCCTGTGCCCTTGTGCCGCTGTGTCCCTGTGCCGCTGTGCGCCTTGCGTCCCCGCCGCTGCGCGGGCGGGGTGTCCCACCCGCCCGCCCGTGACCGTGGCACGCGACTTGCCCGCCGCGGGGGGGGGGTCGGGTGCGCCTTGGGTTCGCGGCGCTGTGCGGGGGCTTCTCCCGCCCGCCTGCCTGTGGTTGTGGGGTGCGGGTTGCCCGCCACGGGCGGTGGTCTGTTGGCTGCGCCTTGCGTTCGCGCCGCTGCGCGGCGGCTTCTCCCACCCGCCCGCCCGTCACTGTGGGGCGCGGCTCGCCCGCCACGGCGGTGGTTTGTCGGGTGCGGGGGCGCTGCTCCCCGCTGTGGGCAGCTGTGCTGGCGGTCACCTCCGGCCCCCTCCCCGCTCTGGGCAGCCGGGTTGGTGGTCACCTGCAAGCCTGCCCGTTCCCGTTGTGGGCAGCTGCGCCGCCAGGGGCGACTCCCGACCCTAAAGGCAGCCCAAGCCGACGGGCGGTTATGGACGGCGGTGACGTGGGTTGCAGGCGCCCGCTGGTCCTGGTCCCCGCTGTACGGCAGCGCGGCTGGCGGTCACCTTCGGGCCTGCCCGTCCCTGCTGTGGGCAGCTGGGCATCCCAGGCCGACGGGACCGTTACGGGCGGCGTTCGCGCGGCGTGCGGCGGCTGCCCCGGCCGGGGTCACAGCAGGGACGGCACCCGGTCGGCGGAGACAGAGCGCGCCGCCCGGTCCAGTGCGCTGGCCAGCAGGGCGAGGTCCGTCGGGCCATTGCCCAGCTCCCGCACAGGCCTCCGCGCCGGCGGATCCCCCATCCGCTCCCACTCCAGCGGCACCACCGTCGGCCGCAACGTCGCGGTACGCGGAATCCTCCCCGTGACACGCCCGCCCTGGAAGGCGGCCACCCGCCCGTCGACACCCCTCAACACACCCCGCCCCGGAGCCGGATCCTCCGCCCCCGACCCCACCGCGTCCAACGCGACCAGCAGCCCGGTCCGCCGCCCCACCTCCGAAGCCCCGGCCCGTTCACTCCGCGCCGCCACCACCAGGTGCACCCCGAGCCGCTCCCCGTCCCGAGCCACCGCCTCCAGCGCACGCACCACGGACCCGGCCGCCGGCCGACCCGGCGACCCGAGCGCGGGCGCGAGCAATGCGTCGAAGTCGTCCACGAGCACGACCATCCGCGCGAGCGCGGGCCCCGGCTCGACCCGCCCGGCCCCGACGGGCCGCAACCGCAACGTCGCACTCGTCTGCGTCTCAAGTTCCGTGCCGGGAGGGGCGGTTGGGGTTGAGGTCGGGTCAGCCGGACCGCCCCCCGAGCGCCCCGAACCCTCCGCGCCCTGCACGCCCCCTGCGCCCGCACAGGCCCCCGCGTCCGGGGCAGCCCCCGCACGACCGGAAGCACCACCCCCACCCCCGGCGGAAACCACGCCCCCGCCCTCGACGGAAGCCGCAGAGCCACCCCCGGCGGAAGCCGTACCTCCACCCCTGCCGGAAGCCGCAGAGCCACCTCCCGTGGAGGCCATACCCTCGCCCCCGGCGGAGGCCACGGAGCCACCCCCGGCGGAAGCCACGCCCCCACGCCCGCCGGAACCCACAGAGCCACCCCCAGCAGAACCCGCCGAAACGCCCTCGGCAGAACCCGCAGAACCCGCAGAACCCGCAGAACCCGCAGACCCCGCCGAACCACCCCCACCCACCCCAGACCGCTGAGCCACCATCCGCCCAGAAACCTCCCGCCCCCTGTGCCACTCGGCAAACCCCACCCGCCCGAGCAACTCCGCCCGCCGCTTCAGCTCCGCCGACAGCGACTGGGCGAACTCCCGCATCCGGACAGGGTCGTTGGCGGCCAGGTGAGTCGTGACGTGAGGCAGCTCCGTACAGGCCCGCAACCCGTCCCCCGACCGCTCCCCGGCCCCGGCAACCGCACCTGCCCCGCCACCGACCCCGGAACCCGCGCCCCCGCCCGTCCCGCCGTCCCGCCCGTCGATCAGCACGATCCCGAGCCGGTCCGGCCGCTCCGCCGCCGCGAGGGACGCCGCGACCGACCGCAGCAACTCCGTACGCCCGCTCCCCGAAGGGCCCTCCACCAGCAGATGCGGCCCGTCCGCCACGAGGTCCACGACGACAGGCCCGCGCGCGCCCGCGCCGAGGACCGCCCAGGCCCGCCCGCCCAGCGCCTGGGCGTCGTCCGCGGCGGCAGCCCACCGCGCCATCAGCGACGCGGGCGTGGCCCGCGCAAGCCCCAACTCGTCCAGAAGCCGCGCCGCTTGGGGCAACGGAGCCGCCACGCGCGCGTGCCCGCCGCCCACCGCGTCGGGCCGCAACGGCGCCAGCGCCCGCGCGAACCGCTGCGCCCACGCCGCCGACACCGCGTCCACCACCGCGACCGTGCCGTGCCCCGCGGGCCGCCCGTCCGCCGTGCGCAGCACCCGCAGCGCCGTCGCCACGTCCCCGCTGAGCAGCGCCGCCGCCCCGCACGCGCGGAACGCGGGCGACACCTCGCACGCCGCCTCGTACGTGTCCGTCACCGGCGAGGAGGGCGAGGCCGCCGCCGTCTCGGCCAGGCACACCACATGGATCCCGGCCCGCGCCCCCTCGCGCGCGAGCCGCATGGCCGCCTCCCGCAGCCCGGCCGAGCCGGGGTCGCCGTCCACGACCACCACCGTCCGCGGCCCGTCCGTCGCCACGCCCTCGGCGGAGCCGTCCAACTGCCCTACGGAGAAGCCCTGTTCACCGGACTCCGGCTCGTCCAGACGGCGCAACAGCTCACCCGCGCGGGCCGCCGCCTGGTCCCTGTCGTAGGCGAGCAGCAGCCGGCAGTCCTGCCCGTGGCCCGGCCGCACATGCGGCAGCCAGCCCAGCCAGGACCACTCGTCGGCCCGCTCCCGCGGCGTACGCGTACGGTCCGTGCTGATCAGGACGATCTCCAGCGCGGCCGGCGAGTGCAGCGCCGCCAACTGCGCGAGCACCGACCTGGCAAGCCCCGCGAGCCGTTCGCGCGGCCCGGCGAGCCCGAGCGACCCCGCCTCCCGCAGGCTCACCGTCACGGGCACGGCGGGCAGCAGCCCGGACGCGTCCGGAGCGGCCCGGTCCACCGTGCCGAGCCGCACGGCCAGCGCCTCCGGGTGCCCGGGGTCGCGCTCCCAGAGCCGCGTCCCCGGCCCGAGCGCCGTCAGGAGCAGCGCCGCCGCGTCGGGCCACGCCTCGGGCACACGCGCCCCCGCGTCACCCGCGCCCTCGCCCGGCGCTCCGGGCCGTCCCCCTTCGTACGTCTCGTACGCCTCGACGTCCCGGGGTCCGTCGTACGTCTCGTCGTACGCGGCGTGCTCCCGCTCCGTCTCCTCGCTCCGCCCACCGGCCAGCCGCCGCGCCCACGCGGAGAGCCCACCGCGTTTGCGCACCCCACGCGGCACGGCCGTACCCCGAGGCGGCGTCCCCACCCGATGCCGCTCCTGCTCGGGCACACCACCCTGCGCGGGCACGACGGGAGCTTCGGGGGAGTGCGGGGCGTGCGGGTCTTGTGGGTCCCGCGGGGCATGCTGGGCCTGCGAGGCGTGTGAGGCCTGAGGCGCGTGCTGGGCTTGTGAGTCCTGCGGAGCCTGTGCGGCGTACGGGGAGTACGACTCCTGTGGGGCTTGCGAGGCTCGTACGGCTGGTGTGGCCCCCGAGGCTCCGGGGGCTGCAGGAGCCGCCGGGCCCACCGGGGCATCCGGCGCTCCCGGGACCGCTGCGGCCGCGGAAGCCTGCGGGACGCCACCCGGACCCGCTGAAGCAGCGGAGCCTCCCTGGCCTCCCTGGCCTCCCTGGTCCCCTTGCCCTCCCGAACGCCCGGACCCGTCGGGCCCCACACCACTGCCCCCCGCCGAACCCCAGTCCGCCGAGCCGTACGAGTGCTGCGTCGCGCTGCCCAGGGCCTGCTGGAACCCCTGTCCCGGGGCCGCCGGAGCGCCCGAAGTGTCGAGACCGCCGCCCCCGCCAGGGGTACCGGCACCGTCCGGTGCACCCGGACCGCCGAAACCCCCCGACCTCTCGGCCGCCCCGGAACCCCCCACCCGAGGCCCGGGCACATCCCCCACCCGCACCCCGGCCTCCGCACCGGCCGAGGCCCCGGCGACCCGCACCCGGACATGCCCCTCCCCGTCGGGAGCGCTGGGCAGCGGCGCCACCTCCGCACCGGCGCCCGTGGTGAGGCGGAGCACCGACTCACCGATGCGCAGCAGCGAGCCGGAGGCGAGGCGGACGGGGCGGGCGGACACCGTGCGGCCGTCGACCGTCGTGCCGTTCGTGGAGCCGAGGTCCGTGACCGTGACGCGGCCGTCCGGGTCGAGGGTGACGGCGCAGTGCAGCCGGGACACGTCCGGGTCGTCCAGGGGCACGTCGGCCGACGCGGAGCGGCCGACGCGGATCTGGCCGCCGTGCAGCAGGTGCACACCGCCCGCGTCGGGCCCGGCGACCACGTGCAGCCGGGTGGCGGCGTCGGCCAGCTCGGGGCCGGGCTCGGCGGGGGTGCCGACGGACAGCACGGCGCCGTCGACCAGGGGCGGCTCGCCGAGCGTGCAGCGCTGGAGGTCGAGGCGGTCGGACTGCGCGTACAAAACCGTGGGCCCGTCGCCCGCGGCGACGGACGCGGCCAGGCCGGAGGCGACCGCGGCGAGCGCGGTCCCGGCGGGGGCGGTGACCAGCACGTCGCAGGCCGCCGCGGGGCGTCCCCCCGGCTCGGTCTGGCCGCCACGCGGCCCGAGGACGGTCAGCCGGATCTGCATCGCCGTCAGCGGTCCCTTCTGCGCTGGGCGCCCGGCACGGGGACTCGCGCTGTGATTCCCCCCACCGCACACGGGCACGTCGGCCAGTACGGAAAGCATCCTCGCACCTGCCACTGACAACACGCCCGCCCCCCACCCGTAAGTGATCTTGATTGGTCGGCTCTGCTCGGAAAAGTGCCCGCAAAGTGCCTGCGAAGTGCCTGCTCGGACCGATGTGGACGGTCATGGCCACGCGAGCCCGGCCGGAGACCGGGACCAAAGTCCGTTTCCGGGACGGTTCCGGCGGCATCGGCAACCAACCGCGCTGGTCGCGCGTCTTCCCTCCGAACAAAGGTCCGCAGTGCGGCCGGTTCCACTCCCAAGTGGGCTCAAGATCGTCGGCTGATGGCCCGTTCGGCGGCACTACAGTGGGTCGGAACGAAACCAACGGACCAGCGACCGATCAGACCAGCAGGGAGCGCATGACGTGCGGCCGGTAGGCAGCAAGTACCTGCTCGAGGAGCCGCTCGGGCGCGGCGCCACGGGCACCGTCTGGCGAGCCCGCCAGCGGGAGACCGCGGGGGCCGAGGCCGCCGTGCCCGGCCAGCCCGGCGAGACCGTCGCGATCAAGGTCCTCAAGGAGGAGCTCGCCAACGACCCGGACGTGGTGATGCGCTTCCTGAGGGAGCGCTCCGTCCTGCTCAGGCTGACGCACCCGAACATCGTGCGGACCCGCGACCTGGTCGTCGAGGGCGATCTGCTCGCGCTCGTGATGGACCTGATCGACGGCCCCGACCTGCACAAGTACCTGCGCGAGAACGGCCCGTTCACGCCCGCCGCGGCGGCCCTGCTGACCGCCCAGATCGCCGACGCGCTGGCCGCGAGCCACGCCGACGGCGTCGTGCACCGCGACCTGAAGCCCGCGAACGTCCTGGTCAAGCAGGACGCCGAGGGCATGCACCCGATGCTCACGGACTTCGGCATCGCCCGCCTCGCCGACTCCCCGGGCCTGACCCGCACCCAGGAGTTCGTCGGCACGCCCGCGTACGTCGCGCCGGAGTCCGCCGAGGGCCGCCCGCAGACGAGCGCCGTCGACATCTACGGCGCGGGCATCCTGCTGTACGAGCTGGTCACGGGCCGGCCGCCGTTCTCCGGGGGCTCCGCCCTCGAAGTCCTGCACCAGCACCTGAGCGCCGAGCCGCGCCGCCCCTCCACCGTGCCCGACCCGCTGTGGACGGTCATCGAGCGCTGCCTGAGCAAGGACCCCGACCACCGCCCGAGCGCCGAGAACCTGGCGCGCGGCCTGCGCGCCGTCGCCGGCGGCATCGGGGTGCACGCGAACGCCGCGCAGATCGCCGCCGCCGAGGGCGTCGCCGCCCTCCTCATGCCCGACCCGTCGCCCGCGCCGGTGCCCGACACCCAGGGCGCGGCCGACCCCACGCAGGTCCTGCCGACCAACGCGGGCGCGTACGACCCGCACGCCGCCACCAGCGTCATGCCGAACACCGGCGCCCCCCAGGGCCCGAACGCCGACCCCACGGCCGTCATGCCACCCGTGGGCCACAACCAGGGCGGCAACAGCAACAACCCCGACGAGCCGCACCCCTGGCAGAACCAGATGCGCGCGGCCCGCGACCGCAACGACCAGACGCAGGTGCAGTACCTGGACCCGAGCCAGGACCCGCTGCGCCGCCGCCCGCAGCGCCAGGTGGCCCGCCCGCAGCAGCCCCAGCAGCCGCAGCCGTACGCCCCGCAGCACCAGCCGCAGCCGTACCAGCCGCCGCAGCAGCCGCGCCAGATGCAGCCGCAGCCCCAGCCGTACGCGCCGCAGCCGTACCAGCCGCCGCAGCAGCCCGCGCCGCCGCAGCCCGCGCCCCCGGAGCCGCGCCGCCAGCGGCAGCCGAACCCGAACCGGACCCGGATCCCCGGCCTCGGCTGCCTCAAGGGCTGCCTGGTCGTCCTCGTGATCCTGTTCGTCGCGAGCTGGCTGGTCTGGGAGCTGAGCCCGCTCCAGGACTGGATCGGCACGACGAAGAGCTACTGGGACCAGATCAAGGACGTCTACAACACGGTGTCCGACTGGTCGAGCAAGGTCGGCGGGAACTGACGTCCGGCCGGGTGCGGCAGTCGCACCCGGCCGACTCTGTGGATTTGTCGACTCCTGCGGGGTGATTTCCCCTGTGGATGTGATGGTTGGCGCCCTGGCCGCGTAGTTTTGGGCCAACACACATCCGTAGGAGCAGTCTTGGGACGGAAGATCGGCAGCCGGTACACGGCCCACCAGATTCTGGGACGGGGCAGCGCCGGCACGGTGTGGCTCGGCGAGGGACCCGAAGGTCCTGTCGCCATCAAGCTGCTGCGCGAGGACCTGGCGTCCGACCAGGAGCTCGTCGGCCGCTTCGTCCAGGAGCGCACGGCCCTGCTCAGCCTCGACCACGCGCGCGTGGTGGGCGTCCACGACCTGGTGGTGGACGGCAACGACCTCGCGCTCGTGATGGACCTCGTACGCGGCACGGACCTGCGCACCCGCCTGGAGCGCGAGCGACGGCTCGCCCCCGAGGCCGCCGTCGCGATCGTCGCGGACGTCGCCGACGCCCTCGCCGCGGCGCACGCCGCCGGGATCGTGCACCGCGACGTGAAGCCCGAGAACGTCCTCCTGGACATGCAGGGCCCCCTCGGCCCCGGCGGCTCGCACCCGGCCCTGCTCACGGACTTCGGCGTCGCCAAGCTCATCGACTCCCCGCGCCGCACCCGCGCGACGAAGATCATCGGCACCCCGGACTACCTGGCCCCCGAGATCATCGAAGGGCTGCCCCCGCGCGCGGCCGTCGACATCTACGCCCTCGCCACCGTCCTGTACGAGCTGCTCGCGGGCTTCACGCCGTTCGGCGGCGGCCACCCCGGAGCGGTCCTGCGCCGCCACGTCACCGAGACCGTGGTCCCGCTGCCGGGCATCCCGGACGAGCTGTGGCAGCTCATGGTCCAGTGCCTGGCCAAGGCCCCGGCCTCCCGCCTGCGCGCCTCCGAGCTGGCCGCCCGGCTGCGCGAGCAGCTCCCGCTCCTCGCGGGCATGCCGCCGCTGGACGTCGACGAACCGGACGCGGAGGCCCAGGCCGACGAGGCGTACGAGGAGACGACGCCGGAGCCGCGCGAGCAGCCCCCGCGGCGCGGCGCCGTGCCCCTGGTGCCCGGGGCCACCCCCTCGGACGCCAACCGGGACACACACACCTCCATGCGCGTACCCGCGCCCGACGAGCTGGCCGGGGGCGCCAGGGGCACCGCGCGGGCCCCGCGCACCCCCGGAGCCGTCCGCCCCGGCTCGGCCCGCCACCGCGCCTCGGCGCGACGCCGCAGGGTCACACTCGGCGTGGCCGGGGTCGTCCTCGCCGCGGCGGTGGGCGCGGGCGCCTGGTACGCCACGTCGGGCGACGACGCGGACCCAGCGGCCCCCGACAACAGGAACTCGGCGCCGCCGGTCCCCTGAGCCGACTCGGCCCGTCCGGGCGTGTGCCGTATCAGCCCGTCCGGCGTTTGAGGACGAGGCGCGGAGCGCCGAAAGGGGGGAGAGGGGCGCAGCCCCATGGTCAGGGGCGAGGCCGAGCCCACGGGCGCCGGAGAACACCGCTTGCCGCAGCCGTTAGGCTGGAGTCGTGGCAGTCGTCGATGTATCCGAAGAGCTCAAGTCCCTCTCCTCGACCATGGAGTCGATCGAGGCCGTCCTGGACCTCGACAAGCTGAGGGCAGACATCGCCGTGCTCGAGGAGCAGGCGGCAGCGCCGTCCCTCTGGGACGACCCGGACGAAGCGCAGAAGATCACCAGCAAGCTGAGCCACCTCCAGGCGGAGGTCAGGAAGGCCGAGGCGCTGCGCGGGCGTATCGACGATCTGGGCGTCCTCTTCGAGATGGCCGAGGAGGAGGACGACCCGGACACCCGCGCGGAGGCCGAGTCGGAGCTCACCGCGGTCAAGAAGGCGCTGGACGAGATGGAGGTCCGCACCCTCCTCTCCGGGGAGTACGACGCCCGTGAGGCGCTCGTCACCATCCGCGCGGAGGCCGGCGGCGTCGACGCCTCCGACTTCGCCGAGAAGCTCCAGCGGATGTACCTGCGCTGGGCGGAGCGCCACGGCTACAAGACCGAGCTCTACGAGACGTCGTACGCGGAAGAGGCCGGCATCAAGTCGACCACCTTCGCCGTCCAGGCCCCGTATTCGTACGGCACGCTCTCCGTCGAGCAGGGCACGCACCGCCTGGTGCGCATCTCGCCGTTCGACAACCAGGGCCGCCGTCAGACGTCCTTCGCGGGCGTCGAGATCCTCCCGGTCGTCGAGCAGACGGACCACATCGAGATCGACGAGAGCGAGCTGCGCATCGACGTGTACCGCTCCTCGGGCCCCGGCGGCCAGGGCGTCAACACGACCGACTCCGCGGTCCGCCTGACCCACCTGCCCACCGGCATCGTCGTCTCCTGTCAGAACGAGCGCTCGCAGATCCAGAACAAGGCGACCGCGATGAACGTCCTCCAGGCGAAGCTCCTCGAGCGCCGCCGCCAGGAGGAGCAGGCGAAGATGAACGCCCTCAAGGGTGACGGCGGCAACTCCTGGGGCAACCAGATGCGTTCGTACGTCCTGCACCCGTACCAGATGGTGAAGGACCTGCGCACGGAGTTCGAAGTCGGCAACCCCGAGGCCGTGTTCAACGGCGAGATCGACGGCTTCCTGGAGGCCGGAATTCGCTGGCGCAAGCAGCAGGAGAAGTAATTTCGACGCTAAGTCGACAAAGCTGAGCGAGATTCAGCGAGGCAACTGTCGCCCTCGGGGCGGCAGTTGCCTCTGTTTCTGGGCCTTCCCGGGCCTCTTGTGGGCTTCTTGCGCCTTTTACGTCACAGTCGCATGTCCGTACGCCGGTCAACTGTCCCCATAACGGGCATCGCGCCCGCAACGACCTTGACGGTGGTTCGGAAACTGGAAAGGCTAGCGGGCGGCATGCGTATCTCTGGGGCGCGTGTGATCCGGGGGGCCGATCGAGAGCCACCCCGCGACCGCGGTCCGAGACGCTGCCTCACTGACGATTCAGCTACTGGGGGTAGCAGCCAGATGACGAAGAAGACGCGGATCCGCATCGCGCGGATAGCCGCCGGCGCGGTGATCGCCGCCGGCGCCTCGCTGACCGCCGCCGGCGCCGCCTCGGCCCTGGACGTCGGCGTCGAGCTCGGCGGGACCGGCGCGAGCGCCTCCGCCGACGAGAACGGCATCGGCGTCGACGTCGACCTGCCGGGCGGGGACGACGAGACCGACGACCCGGAGGAGCCCACCAACCCTCCGGAGCCGACCGACGAGCCGACCGAGCCGACGGACCCGCCCACCGAGCCCACCGACCCGCCCACGGAGCCGACGGACCCGCCCACCGAGCCCACGGACCCGCCGACCGAGCCGACGGACCCGCCCACGGAGCCCTCGGACCCGCCCACCCAGCCCACCGACCCGGGTGACGACAACAACAACGGCACCGGCGGCGGCAGCGGCGGCAACGACACCGACCCCGACGGCGGCTCCGGCCCGGCCGAGCAGGGCGGCAAGGACAGCCTGCAGGACACCGGCTCCAAGCCGGTCGAGCGGGTCTCCGACACCGGCAGCGGCAAGAACGACGGCGAGCTCGCCGAGACGGGTGCCACCGAGACCACCTTCCTGATCATCGGTGCCGCCACCATGATCGCCGGTGGCGTCGGCTTCCGCTTCCTGCCGCGCCTGGCAGGCAACCGCGGCGCCGCGGCCTGACCTCACGGTCAGTGGCGCGCTACGTAGCGTGACGAAGGGCCCGGAGCCTCATCGGCTCCGGGCCCTTCCGCGCGCCATGCGTCCGTTGTGGGTGTGCCCGCTCGGAGGTCATCGCTCCGGTGCCCCGAGGGCCGCTGCGGCCCAGTGCCCAACGGCTACGCGGTCTGGTGTGCCAGCAGGGCCATCGCCGCGATCAGCACAAGCAGCAGCCCTATCAGGGCCGCGGGGCTGAGGCCGCCGAAGGGGCCCTCGTGCTGCATCCGCTCCCGGTTGGCCCGGCACACGGGGCAGCGCCCCTCGCTCACAGGCGCCGCGCAGTTCGCGCACACCAACCTGTCATAGGTCATGCGCTTCTCCTCCCGCACAGTCTCAGCCTGCCCAACGCTCGGGGAACCTCAACCGTTCCCCCTACCACTGTGCCAGCTTCGAAGGAATTCGGCGCGGCCCGCCGTCCCCCACCCCTTTTGTGCGGAGTCGGATCCGCAACAAAACGCGCAACTCAGGACGCCGACTGCGCGGCCCTACCCGGTTCGCGTATGGTCACGCTCACCTACCCCCGGCGACCCGTGGTGCATCCGTGATCCGATTCGACAACGTCTCCAAGGCCTATCCGAAGCAGAACCGCCCAGCCCTCCGCGATGTGTCGCTGGAGATCGAGAAGGGCGAGTTCGTCTTCCTGGTGGGGTCATCCGGCTCCGGAAAGTCCACCTTCCTGCGGCTGATCCTCCGCGAGGAGCGCACCAGCCACGGTCAGGTGCACGTCCTCGGCAAGGACCTGGCCCGCCTGTCCAACTGGAAGGTGCCGCACATGCGCCGCCAGCTGGGCACGGTCTTCCAGGACTTCCGGCTCCTCCCCAACAAGACCGTCGCCGAGAACGTGGCCTTCGCGCAGGAGGTCATCGGCAAGTCCCGCGGCGAGATCCGCAAGTCCGTCCCCCAGGTCCTCGACCTCGTCGGCCTCGGCGGCAAGGAGGACCGGATGCCCGGCGAGCTCTCCGGCGGCGAGCAGCAGCGCGTGGCCATCGCCCGCGCCTTCGTCAACCGGCCGCGGCTGCTGATCGCCGACGAACCGACGGGCAACCTCGACCCGCAGACGTCGGTCGGCATCATGAAGCTGCTCGACCGCATCAACCGGACCGGCACCACCGTCGTGATGGCCACCCACGACCAGCAGATCGTGGACCAGATGCGCAAGCGCGTCATCGAGCTGGAGAAGGGCCGTCTGGTCCGCGACCAGTCCCGCGGCGTCTACGGCTACCAGCACTGACCCGGCCCCGGCGCCTGCCATGGCCGCCGGGGTCCGCTCCCGTGCCCGCTCCCTCCGCTCCACCTGATCCACTGAAAGGCCGCCATGCGCGCCCAGTTCGTCCTGTCGGAGATCGGCGTCGGTCTCCGCCGCAATCTCACGATGACCTTCGCGGTCGTCGTCTCCGTAGCGCTCTCGCTCGCCCTCTTCGGCGGCTCGCTGCTCATGCGCGACCAGGTGAGCACCATGAAGGGCTACTGGTACGACAAGGTCAACGTCTCGATCTTCCTCTGCAACAAGGCGGACGCCGAGCAGGACCCCAAGTGCGCCAAGGGCGCCGTCACGAACGAGCAGAAGACACAGATCCTCACCGATCTGAAGAAGATGCCGGTCGTCGACACCGTCCAGCACGAGACCGCGGACCAGGCGTACAAGCACTACAAGGAGCAGTTCGGCGACTCCCCGCTGTCCAGCTCGCTGACGCCGGACCAGATGCAGGAGTCGTACCGCATCAAGCTGAAGGACCCGGAGAAGTACCAGGTGGTCGCGACCGCCTTCTCCGGACGGGACGGCGTGCAGTCCGTGGAGGACCAGAAGGGCGTCCTGGACAACCTCTTCGAGCTCCTCAACGGCATGAACTGGGCGGCGCTCGCGGTGATGGCGCTCATGCTCGTCGTCGCGCTCATGCTGATCGTCAACACGGTGCGCGTCTCGGCGTTCAGCCGTCGACGTGAAACTGGGATCATGCGTCTGGTCGGCGCTTCCAGCTTCTACATCCAGATGCCGTTCATCCTGGAGGCGGCCGTCGCAGGCCTGATCGGCGGCGGGCTCGCGTGCGGATTCCTGCTCCTCGGCAGGTACTTCATCATCGACCACGGCCTGCAGCTGTCCGAGAAGCTCAACCTGATCAACTTCATCGGCTGGGACGCGGTGCTCGCCAAGCTGCCGCTCGTCCTCGCCATCGGACTGCTCATGCCCGCGCTCGCCGCGTTCTTCGCCCTGCGCAAGTACCTGAAGGTGTGAGGCGGGGGACATCTCCCGGTCCTCAGGGTGTGAGGAGTGCCTCGGGCGCCGTGCGGTCAACCAGCCGTGCGGCGCCCCTCGTTGTCCTAGACTCACCGACATGTCAGGCCCCGAATGGCTCGCCGAGCCCCGCCGCATCCGCCGCGGGGCGGCCCTGACATTGGTGTTCGCCAGTGTCCTCGCCACCGGCGCGGCCACCGGTTCCTGGAGCGAGGAGCCACCGGAAGGCCGGAATCCGGCCCCCTCCACCCGCTCCGTGGCCTCCTCCCGGGACAGCGACCGCGAGCGGGACCCCGCCGAGGAGGCCGCCGACGCCGCCGCCGAGGCGATGGCCGACGGCAAGTCCGGCAAGAAGGCCGCCGAGGACGTCGTGAGCCGCAGCGGCGACCGCTGGGCGTCGGTCTACTCCCAGGGGGAGTACCGCGAGTTCGAGCAGTCCCTGGACGGCGCCTACACCGGAGTCGGCCTGTGGGCCAGGCGCGCCGCCGACGGCAGGATCGAGGTGTCCCGCGTGCAGCGCGGCGGACCCGCCGACCGCGCGGGCATCCGCGAGGGCGACAAGCTCACCGCCATCGACGGCAAGAAGGTCACCGGTCGCCCCGTCACCGACGTCGTGGCCCTGCTGCGCGGCGACCGCGAGAACACCCCGGTCACCCTCGGCCTGAAGCGCGGCACGCGCGCGTGGACCGAGACGCTGCGCCGCGCCCGCCTGTCCACGGACTCCGTGACCGTCACCCGGCTCCGCGGCGGCGCCGTGATGATCAAGGTCGCGGCGTTCACCAAGGGCTCCGGCAAGGCCGTCCGGGAAGCGGTGCGCCGCGCCCCCAGGGGCGCCGGCGTCCTCCTGGACCTGCGCGGCAACTCCGGAGGCCTGGTCTCCGAGGCCACCACGGCCTCCTCCGCCATCCTCGACGGCGGCCTCGTGGCGACGTACGACGTACGGGGCAGGCAGCGCGCGCTGCACGCCAAGCAGGGCGGCGACACCGAAAGACCCGTGGTCGCGCTCGTCGACGGCGGCACGATGAGCGCGGCCGAGCTGCTCACCGGGGCCCTCCAGGACCGCGGCCGCGCGGTCGTCGTGGGCACCAGGACGTTCGGCAAGGGCTCGGTGCAGATGCCGAGCAAGCTGCCCGACGGCTCCGTCGCCGAGCTGACGGTCGGGCACTACCGCACCCCTTCGGGGAAGGCGGTCGACGGCCGGGGCATCACCCCGGACCTGGAGGTCGAGGACGGCGCCCAGGAGCGGGCCGAGACAGTATTGAGTGGCCTCGGACCCCCCTCGTAGTGCGAAAATGGCCGCACTATGGCGAAGGAAAAGGTAAAGCGCAAGGCCGCCAAGGCCAACGAGAAGGCCCCCGCACGGAAGATGGTCGCGCAGAACAAGAAGGCGCGGCACGACTACACCATCCTGGACACCTACGAGTGCGGCCTGGTGCTGATGGGCACCGAGGTCAAGTCGCTGCGCATGGGCCGGGCGTCCCTGGTCGACGGCTTCGTGCACATCGACCACGGCGAGGCGTGGCTGCACAACATCCACGTCCCCGAGTACGTCCAGGGCACCTGGACCAACCACTCCGCCACGCGCAAGCGCAAGCTGCTGCTGCACCGGGCCGAGATCGACAAGCTGGAGTCGAAGTCCCAGGAGACGGGCCACACGATCGTGCCCCTCGCCCTGTACTTCAAGGACAGCCGTGTCAAGGTCGAGATCGCGCTCGCCAAGGGCAAGAAGGAGTACGACAAGCGGCAGACGCTGCGGGAGAAGCAGGACACGCGTGAGACGAACCGGGCGATCTCGTCGGCCCGGCGCCGGCAGGGGATCGGCTAGCCGCCGATCGGCAGGCCGCCAGGAATACGCTGGCACGGTCGTGCGTTGGTCACGTACGATGGACAACGTCCCGCACGCAGGGGCGAGCGCCCTCCTCGGAGGGTTTGAAAAATCAACATGGGGATGATCGGTTTCGACAGCGGATGTCGAAGCAGGGGAAGCGAGCCGAGGAAGCGGCAATGATCTCGTAAACCATATGTCGCAACCAATAATCGCCAATTCCAAGAGCGATTCCCAGTCCTTCGCCCTCGCTGCCTAATAAGCAGTGACTGAAGGACCCTTAATGGGTGTCAGCCCGGGGGTGTTCCCGACCCGGACCCTGGCATAATCTAGGGAACTAAACCGTCGAGCCCGGTCACGGGGTTCGACGGGAAATCAAACAGTGACTGGGCCCGTCGGAGACCTGTTCGCGAGATTTCCGGGGCCGAGAAAATCGCAGCGAACTGCGCTCGGAGAAGCCCTGATTCCGCACCGTTGGACGCGGGTTCGATTCCCGCCATCTCCACAATTCCCATGTGAGACGAAGGCCCGGTGGTCACCACGACCACCGGGCCTTCGTCGTGACCATCGGGCGTTCGTCGTGACCACCGGACATTCGTCGTACGGTGCCGCCTACTGTCGCCCGCGGCCGTCATCGGGGATGCTCCAGGGTCATGAGAAGACCCGTGAGACGCGTCAACCACCGTATGCGCCACTGGATCTGGCCCGCCGTGCTCGGCCTCGCCGTGGCCACGTTCTCTTTTGGCTCGCTCAGCGCCCCGGCCGGAGCCGACTCCGACCGGAGCGGGCTGCCCGAAGCCATCGACACCATCCTCGGCGACCCCCGGATGGAGGGTGGCGCCGCGAGCGTCGTGGTCGCCGACGCCAAGACCGGCGAGACCCTCTACCAGCACCTGCCCAGCGGGCGCCTCATGCCCGCCTCCAACACCAAGATGCTGACCTCCGCCGCCGCCCTGGAGCTGCTCGGCCCCGACCACCGCTTCACCACCGACGTGCTCGCCCACGGCGACCGGCACGGGCCCGTGCTCAAGGGCGACCTGTACCTGCGCGGCACCGGCGACCCGACGACGCTCGCCAAGGACTACGACAAGCTGGCCGCGGACATCGCGGCCAAGGGCATCAAGCGCGTCTCGGGCCGGCTCGTCGCCGACGACACCCGGTTCGACGACCGGCGCCAGGGCGACACCTGGGGCGCCGACGACGAGTCCTCGTACTACGCCGCGCAGATCTCCGCGCTGAGCGTCGCCCCCGACACGGACTACGACACCGGGACGGTCATCGTCGAGGTCGCGCCGGGGGCCACCGCGGGGGACAAGCCGAAGGTCACCGTGACGCCGAAGACCGACTACGTGGACATCGATCTGCGGGCCAAGACGGTCGCCGCGGGCGGCTCGGACACCGTCGCCGTCGAGCGGCAGCACGGCAAGAACACCATCACCGTCACCGGTGACGTGCCCGTCGGCGGCTCCACCACCAAGGAGTGGATCACCGTCTGGGAGTCGACCCGGTACGCCGCCGCGATCTTCCGGGACGCGCTGGCCGCCCACGGGGTGAAGGTCGGCGGGCCCACCAGGGCCGGGATTCCGACCCCCAAGGGGGCGCGCGAGCTGGCCACGCACGACTCCATGGCGCTCCGGGACCTGCTGATCCCCTTCATGAAGCTGTCCAACAACATGCACGCGGAGTCCCTGACGAAGGCCATGGGGCACAAGGCGACCGGGCGGCCCGGGAGTTGGGGCGACGGCATCGCGGCGATCGCCGGCTATCTGAAGACGGCCGGGGTCGACCCGGGCAAGCTGCGCCAGGTCGACGGCTCCGGCCTGTCGCGCAAGGACAACGTCGCCGCCGACCAGTTCATCAAGCTGCTGCGGTCGGCGAAGGGCGAGCCGTGGTTCGCCGACTGGTACCGGTCGCTGCCGGTGGCGTGCGACCCGGACAAGTTCGACGGCGGTACGTTGCGCACGCGGATGTGCGGGACGCCCGCGGCGCTCAACGTGCACGCGAAGACCGGGTCGTTGACCGGGGCTTCCGCCCTTTCGGGGTACGTGACCGACGCGGGCGGCCGCGAACTGGTCTTCAGCATCGTCCTCAACAACTACCTGCCCTCCTCGGTGAAGGCCCTGGAGGACGCGATCGTCGTGACGCTCGCGAAGTCCGACGAGGACAAGGCCGTCCTCGTCAAGCCCCGTACGGAGCGCGGGTCCGGGCAGAGCGGCGAGCTCGAGTGCTCGTGGCGCAAGCCCGCGCGGTGCTGAGCAGCAGCGCGCACAGGGCGGCCGCGGCCGGGACGGTGTAGCCGGCGGTGGGGCCCAGGTGCTCCACCGCCCAGCCGCCGCCCGCCGCGCCGCACGCGATGCCCCCGAGGAGCCCGGTCACGGCCAGCGTCATGGCCTCGTTCAACTGGCCCTCGGGGGCGTACCGCTGAACCAGCGTCATACCGGTGACCATCGTCGGGGCGGTCGCCATCCCGGCGACGAGCAGCGCCCCCGCGAGCACCACCAGCGAACCGGTCGCCGCCACGGCGAGCAGCGGCAGCGTCATCAGGGCCGCCATCCCCGCGCTGCACCACACGTGCCGGCGGTCCAGTGGGCCGCTCGGCCGCAGCGCTCCGTAGACGAGTCCTGCCGCGCACGACCCGGCCGCCTGGAGCGCGAGGATCACGCCCCCGGCCGCCTTGTGGCCCTGCGCGTCCGCGAACGCCAGGGTCGCCACCTCCATCGAGCCGAAGACGGCGCCGGTCGCGAGGAACACCGACAGCAGGGCGGGCATCCCGCGCGCGCGGAGGGGCGATTTCGCCTTCGGGGAGTCGCTCGTACGCTGCCGGGGCGGGGGTTCCGTCGCGCGCTGGGCGGCGAAGAGCAGCACGCCGGTGAGCAGCAGGACGGCGCCCACCAGGGTGCCCGCCTGCGGGAACAGGGACCCGCACAGGAACGCCGCGAGCACCGGGCCGAGCATGAAGCACAGCTCGTCCGCCGACTGCTCGAAGGAGTTGGCGGTGTGCAGCGCGTCCGGCCGCCCCTTCAGCAGGTGCGACCAGCGGGCCCGCGACATGCCGCCGGTGTTCGGGGTGGTGGCCGTGGCGGCGTACGAGGCGAACAGGGTCCAGTCCGGCGCCCCGAAGCGGACGCACAGCAGCAGCGACAGCGAGCCGAGCACCGCAAGGGCCGTGGCGGGCACGGCGACCCGCGCCTGCCCGTGCCGGTCGACCAGGCGAGCCGTCCAGGGCGCCACGACGGCGGTCGCGGCGAGCCCGGTGGCGGTGACGGCGCCCGCGAGCGCGTACGAGTCACGGGCCCCGGCAATCATGATCACCGCGCTGACGCTGAACATGCCCATGGGGAGGCGGGCTATGAGGTTGCCGATGGTGAAGGCGGTGGCGCCGGGGATGGCGAAGAGGTGGGCGTAGGGGTTGCGGGTTCGGGGGGTGCTGACGCCTTCGGTGCCGGTGCCGGTGCCGGTGCCGGTGCCGGTGCCGGCGGGTGGCGGGGTGGCGGGGGAGTCGGGAGAGGCAGCAGTGTCGCGGGTGTCGGGGGCTGTGGGGCGGGCCTGGGGCATGTGCTCACCCTCGCCGGGGCCCCAGTGCCTGGTCCAACACCTTCTGAGTGCCCATTCACGCACTTGTGTTGTAAGTTCCCGGGATGACCGGAGAGCCCCGTGACGTGGACCCCCGCCTCCTGCGCGCCTTCCTCGTCGTCGCCGAGGAGCTGCACTTCACCCGTGCCGCCGCCCGCCTCTACGTCGCCCAGCAGGCCCTGAGCCGCGATGTGCGGCGGCTCGAACGGGAGCTGGGGATCGGCCTGTTCGCGCGGTCGACGCGGCAGGTGACGCTGACCGTCGAGGGCGAGCGGCTGCTTCCGTACGCGCGGCGCGTCCTCGCGGCGCACGACGAGCTGGCCGCCGCCTTCGCGCGCGGGGGCGCGGCGGCCGCCGCCCGCCCGCTGCTCGTCGACCTGAACACCCCCGGCCTGATCTTCGGCCGGATCCTGGACCGGGCCCGCCAACTGGCCCCGCAGTGCGAGCTGATGGCCCGCTACGAGAGCGGCCTGACCGGCGCCGCCGCCGAGATCGCGGCCGGGCGCCTGCACGCGTCCTTCGGCCGGTACGCGGGTCTGTCCGTGGCCGTGCGCGCGGGGCTGGAGCAGCAGCCCGTGCGGTACGAGCCGATGGCGGTGCTGCTGCCGACCGGCCACCCGCTGGCCGAGCTCGACGAGGTGCCGCTCGCCCGGCTCGCGGGCGAGCGCGTGTACGCGGGCGCGGGCAACGACCGCACCCCGGAGTGGACCGACCTCGCGAGCCGCCTCTTCGAAGGCCGCGGCATCGAGGTCGCGCCGCCCGCGCCGCTCGCCGTCGGCCCCGAGGAATTCGCGCGGATCATGGCGAAGCACCGCAACCCCGTCCTCGCCGTCGTCGGCTTCCCCGAGCTGCCGGGCGCCGTGCTGCGGCCGCTCGTCGACCCCGTACCGCTGTCCCCGGTGTCGCTGGTGTGGCGCCGCGGTCTGCGCCACCCCGGGATCGACGCCCTGCGCGGCGCGGCGGCCGAACTCGCGGCGGCCGAAGGGTGGCTCACCCGTCCGGTGGACGCATGGATTCCGGCCATGGATGCACTCATCATGATGACCCAGCAGTGACTGAAACCACGGCTGTCACTGCTGTGCGCTACGTTCTCGGTCCGGACGCGGTGTGATAGTAGGGGCGCGCTCGGATTGGATGGGGGTCCGGTCCGGACGGCGAGTGCCCGGGGAGTCGTGCGCGCCCGATTCGGTTTACGTGGGGGGTTCGCGTACGCATGGAGAATTGGCGAGAAGACGCCCGACCAGGGCATACGTCGGGTTTTTTGGGGGCCGACGGCGCATTGCCGGGGCGCGAGGGAGGTCTGCCCGCGCCGACGCACGACCCGAACGAGGTCACCGTCCAAGTCGACGGCCTGGGCAGGCACTTGGCGGGTGAGTCCGGTGGTGTGGTCGACGTCACCCAGGGGCAGCAGGGAATTCCAGACACTCAAGAACTGGCCGACAGGCCGGTCTTCGTCGATGAGACGGGCCGCCGCAGCAGGCGGTACCGCCGGATCGGCGGGGCCGTCGGTCTCCTCTGCGCGGGGTACGCGGTGGTCATCGTGGCCACGCTCGCCTCGGGCAACTCCAGCGCGCCCTGGCTGCCGGTGCCAGGGCCCAAGGACGAACAGCCCGCGGGCAAGGTCGACACCCCGGACGTCTCCGCGGAGCCGGTGGTCTCGCCCACGTCGCCGTCCTCGTCCGGGGCGGCGCCGAAGCCGGGTGCGCCCCGGTCCGGCGGGGGTTCGACGGCCGAGGCGGCCGGTGAGCCGGGTCGCGCCGCGTCCTCGCGGAAGGGGAACTCGGGGGACAGGCCCGGCGGTTCCGCGGAACCGGACCACACGCGGGGTGGCGGCAAGCCCGGCTCCCGCCCGGCCGGTGGCGGCGAACGGCCCGGCACGGGGTCCGGCGACGGCCCCACACGCCCTGCCCCCGCCCTCGACCCGGACGTCGACCCCGAACCGACGGACGAGTCCACCCCGACCGTCGGCCCGCCCACGCAGACACCGGAAAACACCGGCGGCGGCGAAGCGGGCGGCGGCGGGACGGCGGACGGCGGCGAGGGTGGCGGTGCCGGGGCGGGATCGGAGGCGGGTGGCGAGACGCCCGTCGGCACCGACACCGGCTCGCCCTCCGCCCCCGCCACCACCTCCGCCCCCGCCGTCGACGTGCCGACCGCGTCCAGCGACGGGGTTCCGGAGGTCGGACGCGCATGAACTCCCGCTCGACCAGGCGCAGTTCACGTCCGGAGGGTCCGGAGGGTCCGGAGGGCGGCGGCCGCGGTGCCGCGCGTCGCCGCCGCCTCCCCATGCGCTACCTGCTGCCCTCCCTCATCCTCGTAGCCCTGCTCGCGATGCTGATGCTCCGCGGCTACGTACACAGCGAGATCCTCGCCGACCACCGCGTGCGGCCGCCCGTGGCCACCGACCAGGTGCCGAAGGAGGTCCTCAGGGGCGGCCCGGTCATCGACATGCGCGGCGAGCGCCCGGCGTCCCTGCGCGTCCCCGGCCACCACCTGGTGCTCACCTTCGACGACGGGCCCGACCCGAAGTGGACCCCCAAGGTCCTCGACGCCCTCGCCCAACACGACGCGCACGGCGTCTTCTTCGTCACCGGCACCATGGCCTCGCGCCACCCCGGCCTGGTCCGGCGCATGGTCGAGGAGGGCCACGAGGTCGGCCTGCACACCTTCAACCACCCGGACCTGTCGTACCAGTCGAAGGAGCGCATCGACCGGGAGCTGTCGCAGAACCAGCTCGCGCTCGCGGGCGCGGCGGGCATCCGCACCTCCCTGTTCCGGCCGCCCTACTCGTCGTTCGCCGACGCCATGGACAACAAGTCGTGGCCGGTCACGCGCTACATCGGCAGCCGCGGCTACCTCACGGTCGTCAACGACACCGACAGCGAGGACTGGAAGCGGCCCGGCGTCGCCGAGATCATCCGCCGTGCCACGCCCGTCGACGGCAAGGGCGCCATCGTCCTGATGCACGACTCGGGCGGCGACCGCGCGCAGACGGTCGCGGCACTCGGCCGTCTCCTGCCCCAACTGAAGGAGCGGGGCTACGAGTTCACCCACCTCACCGAGGCGCTGGACGCACCCAGCGCGCACGCGCGCGTGCAGGGCGTCGAGCTGTGGAAGGGCCGGGCCTGGGTCTTCCTGGTCGGCGCTTCGGAGCACATCACGGACGCCCTCGTGGTGGGCCTCGCGGTGATCGGCTTCCTGGTGATGGCCCGCTTCGGGCTGATGCTGGTGCTCTCGGCGATCCACGCGCGCAGGGTCCGCAGGCCGGGCTTCGGCTGGGGCGACGGCTCTACGGGGGCGACGCGTCCGACCTCCGTGCCGGAGCCGATCTCTGTGCGGGAGCCGATCTCCGCGCCGGAGCCGGTGTCCGTCCTCGTACCCGCGTACAACGAGGCGAAGTGCATCGAGAGCACCGTCCGCTCCCTGATGGCGAGCGATCACCCCATCGAGGTGATCGTCGTCGACGACGGCTCCACGGACGGCACGGCCCGCATCGTCGAGGACCTCGGCCTGCCGGACGTACGCGTCGTACGCCAGCACAACGCGGGCAAGCCCGCCGCCCTCAACAGGGGCCTGGCGAACGCCCGTCACGACCTCGTCGTGATGATGGACGGCGACACCGTCTTCGAGGCGTCGACCGTGCGCGAGCTGGTGCGGCCGTTCGCCGACCCGCGCGTGGGCGCGGTCGCGGGCAACGCGAAGGTGGGCAACAGGGACTCCCTCATCGGCGCCTGGCAGCACATCGAGTACGTGATGGGCTTCAACCTCGACCGCCGGATGTACGACGTGCTGCGCTGCATGCCGACCATCCCCGGCGCCGTGGGCGCCTTCCGCCGCACCGCCCTGCGGCGCGTCGGCGGCATGAGCGACGACACCCTCGCCGAGGACACCGACATCACGATGGCGCTGCACCGCGACGGCTGGCGGGTCGTGTACGCCGAGCGGGCACGCGCGTGGACCGAGGCCCCGGAGACCGTGCGGCAGCTGTGGTCCCAGCGCTACCGCTGGTCGTACGGCACCATGCAGGCCATCTGGAAGCACCGGCGCGCCCTCGTCGAGCGCGGCCCGTCCGGCCGCTTCGGCCGCGTGGGCCTGCCCCTGGTCTCCCTCTTCATGGTCCTCGCCCCGCTCCTCGCCCCTCTCATCGACGTCTTCCTCCTCTACGGCCTCGTCTTCGGCCCCACCCAGAAGACCGTCGCGGCCTGGCTCGGCGTCCTCGCCGTCCAGGCGGTCTGCGCGGCGTACGCCTTCCGCCTCGACCGCGAGCCGATGACCCACCTCGTCTCGCTGCCCCTCCAGCAGATCCTCTACCGGCAGTTGATGTACGTGGTGCTGCTGCAGTCCTGGATCACGGCGCTCACCGGGGGGCGGCTGCGGTGGCAGAAGCTGCGGCGTACGGGGGCGGTGGGGGCGCCGCCGGGTCTGCCGGCCGCGCCGGGGCCGCGGGAGCGGGTGGGTGCCGGGGTGGAACGGAGTCCTGTGGGATGACGAATCCGATGCCTGCGTATCCGATTGGTGGCGGGGCCGAGAGGTCCGAGAGGTCCGAGGGGTCCGCGCCGTTCGCGCAGCCCGTCGGCCGAGACGGTGACGGCAACAGTGAAGGTGCTGGCAACAGTGAAGGTGATCGTGATCATGCACGCAGCCGTAGCGGTGGCCGTGACCGCTACCTGGACCTGCTGCGCTCCCTCGCCCTGGTCCGTGTCGTCGTCTACCACCTCTTCGGCTGGGCCTGGCTGACGGTCCTCTTCCCGTCCATGGGTGTGATGTTCGCGCTGGCGGGCTCGCTGATGGCGCGGTCGCTGGACCGCCGCCCGCCGTGGTCGGTGATCAGGGACCGCGTACGCCGCCTTCTCCCACCCCTCTGGGTGTTCAGCGCGGCGGCCCTGTTCCTGCTGTTCGCGGGCGGCTGGAACCCGGGCGAGGACCCCGACCACGGCGGAACGTGGGGTTTGCTGAGCCTCGCCAACTACGTTTTCCCGGTGGGCGCGCCGCCGTTCCCCTGGCACATCGGGGGCGAGGGGGGCCTTCTGGAAGCCACCTGGCCCGTGCAGGCAGTGGGCCCCCTCTGGTACATCCGCGCGTACCTGTGGTTCGTGATCGCGTCCCCGCTCCTGCTGTGGGCGTTCCGCAGGGCGCCGCGGGCGACGCTGCTGGCGCCTCTGGCCCTTACCGTCCTCCTCACCACGGAGATCATCCGCATCCCCGGCGAGACGGGCAACGCGGTCACGGACTTCGCGGTGTACGGCGGTTGCTGGATCCTGGGCATCGCGCACCAGGAGGGCGCGCTGGCCCGAGTCCCGCGCTACCTGGCGGTTTCCCTCTCCACCACGCTCATGGCCTTCGGCCTGTGGTGGGCGTCCGGCCACCTCGGCCCCGACGGCTGGGACCTGAACGACATCCCCCTGGCCCAGGCGACATGGTCACTCGGCTTCGTAGTGATCCTGCTCGTCTACTCCCCGTCGTGGTCGGAACTCCCCGGCCGCCTGGCGAAATGGGACAAACTGATCACCCTGTCCAACAACAGGGCCGTCACGATCTACCTCTGGCACAACCTCCTCATCATGGCCACGGTCCCGCTCATCGACCAGGCGTACGACTTCCCCTTCATGGACGAGGGCATGATGTCCGCCCTCGACGCGACGTACCTGCTGTGGATGACCGTGCTGGTCTGGCCCCTCATCGCGCTGATGATCCTCGCGGTGGGGTGGGTCGAGGACCTGGCGGCGGGGCGGGGGCCGCGGTTGTGGCCGGACGGACGGCGGGCGGGGCGGCGGTCCCGGCTCGGCACCGCGCGTACGAAGCGCAATGCCCCCTCCTGACACAAGGAGGTAATCATCACGGGGTGTTGTGCGACTGTTAGGCAACAACGTCCCGCACAGGGCTTCGGTATGCCCACATGTGTCCCCGTGCTGGGGATACCTCACTCTCGCATCGCGCTTTGCCCGTGGATAGCGTGGGTTCACTCAAGTGAACCCACTGAACCCACGTCCCACCGGGAGCTGACTGTGAACCGCCGACCTGCCTTGCTCGCGGTGGCCGCGCTGACCACCGCCGCGGCCCTGTCGCTCTCCGCCTGCGGTGGCGGAGACGGTGACTCCAAGGGTGACGAGAAGATCGAGGGGGCCGGGTCGACGGCGAGTGAGAAGGCTTCGCCGTCGGCGTCGGCGGACGAGCGCTCCGACCGGCCGAAGGTCGACATGCCCAAGGGCGTGAGCAATGTCTTCGAGGGCGGGGCGACCGGGGACGCGAAGAAGGATGCCGTCCTCGCGGACAACGCGCGGAACCTCGATGCCATCGACGTCGCGATCACCGTGGGCGGAAAGTCTTCCCAGAAGGCGCTCAAGTTCTACAACAAGGGCAAGGCTCTCATCGCCACGGCCTCTTACATCCAGGGCTACTACGACGACGGCAAGAGCTACGTCGGCGCTACTCGCTACTACGACCGGCAGGTCACGTTCCACGGGGTAAGCGAGGCGACCGTCACGTATTGCGCCGATGCGACGAAGACGTATCCCAAGGATCGCAAGACCGGCAAAGTCGACAGGTCCATCCCTGAGTCTGCCAACGACTACACGTTCTTCAACGAGCGCCTGAAGAAGAACGCCAAGGGAGTCTGGCAGTCGGTCGATGTCCTGTCCGAGACGGGAGCGAAGAAGTGCATGTGATACGTCCGAGGGGGACCACCAAGCTGGCCGCGATCGCGTTGGCCGCGGTGGTTACGACTGTGCCTGCCACCGCTTACGCGGCTGGTGGCGAAGGAGGACCCAAGAACCAGCGCGACAGTTCCAGCTCGCGGGGCGGGCTGCAGAACGGCAAGATCAACGTCGAGACGAGGGTCCAGACAAAGGTCAACGGCAGTTCTGGTCCCGCCAAGCCCGGGAAGCTCTCGTCCGTCGACGGTGACTGGACCCCGCCGGCTTGTTGGTATGAGCCCGCCTTCTCGCCCAAGGAGATCGAAGCCAAGGTCAAGGCTTGGCGGAAGGTGAAGCTCTTCGGGATCGGAGACTTCGTGGGCGACGTCTTCGACGGGTACTACAAGGACGGCGAACCCTACAAGGACTACAACCTGGACAAGCAGGGCGAAGGGATGTTCTGGGCCGCGGCGGTGAATCCCAACCGCAAGGACGACCCGGAAGCCAACTCCTGCGACAAGCTGCCGTTCTGGGTGCCGGAAAGCGAAACGCCCAAGGAGCCGCTCGCCGTCAGTCCCAAGGTCCTCGCTGAGTACGCGTACGACGAACTCCCGCTTCCGAAGACCGAGATCACCATGGCCCCTGACGGTGAGACGAAGGTCAACCTGCCCACCTGGATCTGGCTCGACAAGGCCAAGTTCCGGAAGGTCTCGGTGACGGCGAGCCTGCCCGACACGAACCTTTCGGCCACGACAACCGCCGAGCCGATCTCGCTGAAGATCAACCCCGGTACGAAGGACGCCACGACCTACCCGGCCTCCGGTGAATGCCCCATCGTGGACGGCCGGATCGGTGAGCCGTGGGCCAAGGGCAAGGCCAAGAAGACCCCGCCGTGCGGAGTGAAGTACCTGCGGTCGTCGGGCGACGGGTCGTACAAGCTCAACGCGACCGTCACGTGGAAAATCACCTGGACGAGCACGACCGAGCCCGGTGGCCGGCTGCCCGACGGCGAATTCGGCGCCGACCAGAACGTCACCGTCAAGGAGATCCAGTCCATCAACCGGTGAGCGGGCAACAACCGGTGGACCGGTGACGCTGTGCAGATGTGAGACGTGAGATGGGAACGGCCACCCCGTGCGAGTCACGCGGGGTGGCCGTTTGGCGTGATGTCGGGGTGGCAGGGCCGCCGTTACCGCCTTGTGGCGTCCGTACTGTCGGTATTTGACCGCTCCTGTCACGGGAGTTGACATAACTGACTATGGCTTCGGCAGGCCACGGTGGCTAGTTTGGGGCGCTCCGAAGACGCCTCGCCCCACCGGGAGCCGATCGTGAAGCGCCGCCGACCCGTCCTGCTCGCCGCAGCCGCGATGACCGCTGTCGCGGTGGTTTCGCTGTCCGCCTGCGGTGGTGGTGATGACGGGGGCGGGTCGAAGAGTGGTGACGAGAAGATTGAGGGGGCGGGGCAGGGCGACGAGGAGTCGTCCTCGCCCAGCCCGTCGGAGGCGGCGTCGGCCAAGCGGCCGGCGGTGAAGCTGCCGACGGATCTCCAGTACGACATCGAGTGGGACAAGACGGGTGACAAGGGCAAGGACGCCGTCCTGTCCGACACCGAGCAGTACCTCAAGGCCGTCGACGTGGCCGTCGCCGAGCAGGACCCGGCCCACAAGGCGTACCGCTTCTACTCCGAGGGAGAGGCGGCGGCCGGGAGCCAGAAGTTCATCGAGGAATTCGTCGACCACAAGGACCGGATCGCCGGGACCAAGCGGTTCTTCAACGCCAAGGTGAATGTGACGGGCGGGACCAAGGCGTCCATCGTCTACTGCGAAGACCAGGGCAAGGCGTTCAACAAGAGCCTGAAGACGGGGAAGACCGACAAGGGTTCCGCGCAGCCGTCGAAGGACGACCTCGTCATCTACAGCAGTCGACTGCACCGCGACAAGCAGGGTGTCTGGATCACTGAGCAGACCACATCCGAACGGGGGAGCGCAGCATGCCAGGAGTGAGCCGCAAGCATTGGCCGACCGTAGGGGCCGTCGCGATGGCGTCCGCCCTGCTTCTGCAGGGGCCGGCCTGGGCCGAGTACGGACACGGTGGAAGCACCAACGGCAAACCGCCGGCGTCCGGCAACGCGAAGGACGACGTGCTGTCCGCCGAGGCGGGCGCCGTCGTCTACGACCGTTCCAAGAACGGTACCGGCGCCAAGACCGGTGCCGTGACGGCCGCCGGCGACTGGTCGCCGCCCCCCTGCTGGTACGCCCCGCGCTACACCGCCGCCCAGTTCAAGAAGGAGCGCGAGGCGGTCTGGGGCGTCGGCTCGACGGGGCACGAGTGGGACACGCAGCAGCGCAAGCGGTACGTCGAGGGGCACCCGTACAAGAACTTCAACCTCGACAAGGCCGACAAGGGGTACTGGTGGTCCTCGTACCCCAATAAGTCCTATCCGCCCGGCTGGGACAAGTGCGACAAGGAAACCTTCTGGGTGGACAAGGGCGACCCGCCCCCGGCCGAGGTGCCCGAGGCGATCACCACGGAGATGCTCGCCCACCTCGCGTACGCCGAGATCCGCGTGCCGGGGACGAAGGTGGCCATGGCCCCCGAGGGCGGCACCAAGGTCAACCTGCCGACCTGGACCTGGCTGGACGGCGCCGAGTTCAAGCCGGTGTCCGTGACGGCCTCCGTGCCCGTACTCGGCATCCAGGCCACGACCACCGCCGAGCCCGTCTCCCTGAAGATCGACCCCGGTACCGAGGACGCCCGGACCTACCCGGCCTCCGGCGTATGCCCCCTGGGCGCCAACGACCGCATCGGCGAGCCCTACGCCAAGGGCAAGGCGAAGGAGACCCCGCCGTGCGGCGTGAAGTATCTGCGCTCGTCCGGCGACGGTTCGTACCCCCTGAAGGCCACCGTCACCTGGAAGATCCACTGGACCGGGACGGGCACCGACGGGGAACAGCCGTTGCCCGACGGGGAGTTCGGCGCCGATCAGGATGTCGTGGTGCAGGAGATTCAGGCGATCAACCGCTGAGGAAGTAGCACTACGCAGGCGAACGGCCGTCCCGGCTATGCGAGTCGGGGCGGCCGTCCTGTTTGAGCCATTTCGCCGAGGTGCGCTGTCGCAATGGCGCTCGGCAGGGATCGGTGCTTACGGCACACCGAACTGGGTGGACAGCCGGACTCGCCTACGTATGTCACCGCGTCGACTTTCGGCCCCGTGCAGGCGGGGCCGCCCTGCCCTCGGCTCGTCAACACGGCCTTGCTCCACTGCTATATGGGCCGACGGCTACGGTTGTGCCGTTGGTGATGTGAGCGAGTTTGAGGAGATGACGTGGCGTTCGGGAAGCGTAGGGGGCGGGAGGAGGGAAGCGGGGTGCGAGAGGAAGCTCCCCTACCCGCGGTTGAGTGGGCCGACGTGCGTGAGTTCACCATTGGCACCGTTGAGCGTCCGGTCACCAAGAATCGCCCCCGCCCAGTGCGTGGGCCATGGGCCATCCGCGTGCCCAAGGGCGCGGGCGCGGCGAAGGTGTTTGCTCCCTGCGCTTACGTCGCTCGGGCCGCCCCTCCGGCGCCACCGTCCGCAATGGAGTCCTGCTTGTATGAGGATCCCGACTCGCAGCATCTACTGTGCTACCTCGTTACTGAGGAGAAAGGGAGCGGCGAACGCTGCTTCCGGGTATACGTCGCGAATGGCAAGGAAATTGGTGTTATTCGACGTATCCCGCCCTCGAATAAGCTTGTCAAGCACACTTGGCGCATTGATCAACCCGGGCATCCAGAAATTGTCGGACGTAACGAGTGGATCAGTGGCGGCGCCAAGCGAATTGCGGACCGGGCAGCCGGGAAGGTTGTGTCGGAGGCGCTGAACAGCCTGCCCCACATCCTGCCGGCGGGTGAGAACACGGCCTCTGGTGATAGCGGCTCCCAACGTCGGAGCCGGCAGTTGGAGTGGTGGTCCGGAGGTGAGCTGGTCATGGTCTCCCAGAGCATCAAAATGCTCAAGGTCAAGGCGGACTGGCTGGACCGTCGTCTTGCCTTCGCATTCGCTGTCATCGGGGACAGCTGAGTGCGCCAGAAGGTCGAGTGGTGACGGGGGAGGGACCCGTCCGCTAGTTCAGGGGGCTAGGTGCGTAATGTCAACCCAGGGGATCTGGAACAGCTTTCCAAGCTTATCGACGGTAGGGGCGGAGTAGGAGACAAGCTCAAGGAAGCGTTCACCCGGGCGTCGAACCTCGGGGTGACCTCCAAGCTGTCGACTGTGCGGTCGCTCGATGCGTGGGCCACTGAGCAGGGGTCGGATCTCCGCAGGCGCGCGGCGCTTGTCCGACTTGAGAACGGTGATCCTGAAGCGGGCCTGCGTTGGGCCGGATTCACCACCGAGGATCTGAAGAAGTACGAGGGGCGAGACCTCACTCCTGATGACCTGCTGCTTGCCAACTCGGTTGCCGCCAGTGACGAACCTGGCGCGAAGGGGTTCGCGCGCCAGGACGGTGAGGCGATAGTCGACTGGATCGACCGTGTCAAAGCCCAGGCGTTAGCGAAGATCCCCGGCCTGCAGTCGCATGAACAAACCATCCAGACCTTGGTCGGGCTCTATGGCGACTGGCGGAGCGTGACCGACACCGCTGGTGTCGCCACCTTCCAAGGTGTGGCGTTGACCAGAGTATTGGTCACCAACTCGTTTTTTCGCAGCGCGCAGCTGCGTTCCTGGAAGATCCGGGCAGGTACGGTCCTTCGCGGCTCTTCCCATCCATGGGTCCGTGATGCGGGCAGCCAGTTGGTCAGATTTCGGCCCGAGCTTCAGTCACTTTCTGCGCCGGGAAGCTGGCTGCCGAGCAGGCTCGCTTTATGGGCCGGAGCCCCGCGGAATATTCCCCTCGTCAGCGGGATGATCGATGATCGCGTATCCATGCGCTACGACGCCGCTCGCCGACTGCCTTTCATGGACTCTCCCGTCTGGCGGGGCATCACCGCGAACAAAGCCATCAATGCGATCGTCGGCAACGACACGCTCGCCAAGCGCTTCGGGGGGACGACCCACTCCGGTGAGGCGGTCGCCCGCGCCGGTCAGGCCAACCTCTTCAAGGTGGGAAAGGAAATCTTCACCCGGGGTCGTGCCGTCGGCTGGTCCCGAGGGCTGGCGCTGACCAAGGGACTGGCCGGTGCCGGAAAGGTTTCGGGTGCGCTGCGTGGAGTGGGAGTCGTCGGCGGAGTCTGGTCGACCTACCTCGCCGGTGACCAGCTCGTCCACCGTGGCTTGCCGTGGAACCACGGCAACTTCAGCACCCGCCAGAAGGGCGCGAGATACGTCGCCAACGTCGCCGAAGTCGGCTTCCACGCTTCGCTCACCGCGGCGACCGTCGCGCCCAACCCCTACACCATCGGCGCCACTGTCGTGTTCGGCGGTGTCTACGTGGGCGCCAAGGTCGTCGAGCACTGGGACGGCATCAAGAAGGGGGCGGGGAAAGTGGTCGACGAGGTGGGTGAGACGGCCAAGGAGGCTGTGCGGGACCCTGTCGGGACAGGGAAGAAAATTGGCCGCAAGCTCGATCCAAGGAACTTGTTCTGACGCTGCGGCAGGGGATCGGGGCGCAACGCCACTGTGTTGTCGCCCCGTTGTCGGCGTGGCCGGACTCCGTCCGCGCCCCCTGCCAGGGCGTTATGCGTCGATCATGTCTTCCTTGTCCGGGAGCAAGTCCGTGATCTTCTCCCAGATCTTGCCGTTCCTCGTCCGTACCAGGCACAGTTCGCTCTCCGGCCCGACCTGCCCCTCCAGGATGGGCTCTTCGGGCTTCTCCCGGACCCAGTAGCCGCGCGGTCCGCAGTCCCAGACCGCCAGCGCCCGGACCATCGCGGCCCGTTCACCCTCGTGCTTGCCGTCCCAGGCGGTGCTGATGCGCCACATCGCGTTCATGGCCATGACGAGCTCGGTGAGCTCGGACAGTTCCGGCTCCTTGGGAGTGCCGGCCTCGGTCAGCGACTTGCGGATGAGCTCCTTGGTCGCGGCTTCGTCGCCCTGCCCTTCGTCGAGAGCCGAGAGTGCGGCGTCTAGGGCACCCATAGTCGTCTCGATGCGGGAGACCTCAGAGTTCGCTTCGTCATCGGCCTGCAGGTTGACCATGCGGGCCAACTCCCAGACCAGGCTGTGCGGGGCGATGGGCGTGTACTCGGACTCCTCCTCGCCGGGCCAGCCCTCGTGAGCGATCACGGCCTCCTGGCCGACGATGACTCCGTGATTGATCGTCCCGTGCTCTCCCGTGACTTCGACGGTCGCCATGACCAGCGGCGCCGCCAGCGCACCGAGGAGATTCCTGAGGAGGGGCGCCAGTTCACCCTCCTCGCCGACCAGGCCGATCTCCATGAGTTCGCCCAGCGAGGGCCAGAGCTCGTCGGGCGGGTTCTCACCGTCCAGGAGATGGGCGAGCACCGCTAAGTGGCGATCGGCCAGACGGAACCGTGCCCGGGAGCTGTCGTAGGAAGGCATGGAGCCACCGTATGACAGGCAGATGCCGAGCCCGCAGCCGCACGAGCGTGCCGGTCAGATCCTTGTTCCTCGCCCCCCGGGTGTGACGCAGTCGTTCGGTCGACGGATGTGACGCCCGGCCCCCGGCGATTAGGCTCACGCGCTATGACGCAGCCTCCCGGCCAGCCGCCGCAGGACGGATTCGGTGCTCCGCAGCACCAGCCGAACGGGCCGTACGAGCCGAACCAGCCGCAGCCGCCCTACCCCGGCCAGCCGCCCGCCGCCCCGCCGCAGCCCGGCTACGGCTACCCGCAGCCCCCGGCCCCGCAAGGAGCCCCGGCCTACGGCCAGCCCGGCCAGGGCGGGCCCGATCCCTACGGTCAGCCGCAGGGGCAGCCTCCCTACGGCCAGCCGCAGGGGCAGCCTCCCTACGGTCAGCCCCAGGCGCCCTACGGTCAGCCCCCGTACGGCCAACCCCCGCAAGGCCAGCCCCAGTTCGGCGCCTACCCGCCGCCCCCGCCCACCGGCACCGACCCCAAGAAGCGGGCCATCCTCATCGGTGCCGCCGTGGCCGCCGTCCTCGTCATCGGAGGCGGGGTCTTCTTCCTCGCCAGCGGTGACGACAAGGACAAGGACGACAAGAAGCCGCAGGCCGACAAGAGCGCGTCCGCCGAGGTGACTCCGGGCGCGCCCGCCGAGCCGTCTGACGGCGCGGGGGAGGAGACGCCCTCCATACCCACCCCGGACGTGAGCACCGGCATCGAGGACCCCAGCACCGAGGCCCCGTCCAGCGGCGGCATCGGCGGCGATGACGACGGGCCCGCCCCGGCCACCGGCTTCAAGGGGCAGTGGCAGAACGAGGCCCTGAAGACCCTCACCATCGCCGACAAGCAGTCCACCGGTCAGGCCGCGGGCAAGCACATCGTCTCGTACCTCGACCCCGGCGGCGACGGCATGTGCACCGGCCTCGGGCAGGACCGCGCCGGTGGCAAGTTCCGGCTCGCGCTCAAGTGCGGCAGCGGTGCGAAGGAGAAGTTCATCGGCGCCGATCTGTCCCGCTCCGGCGAATCCGTCGTCATGGACTGGGACAAGGGCGGCTCCGACACCCTCAAGTGGGCCGGGGGCATCTGACCCACGCGGTGAGCCCGCGGCGGGGGCGGGAGGGCGGCCTCACCTCCCCCCACCCCCCGCCGTGAGCCCGAAGTTCCCCACCGGTCACCCGCCGGCACAGGGCTGAAACGCGCCATCCCTACCTTCGGGATCATCAGCCGCTTGCCGGGGAGGCGTGGGATGGGTACCGAGGGCGTCAGTACGCAGACGAGCACACAGAAGCGCGGGTCGTCGTGGATCGCGCGGTGGGATCCCGAGGACGAGGAGTTCTGGGAGCGGGAAGGGGTCCGCGTCGCTCGGCGGAATCTCGCCTTCTCGGTGCTTTCGGAGCACATCGGGTTCTCCGTCTGGACCCTGTGGTCGGTCATGGTCCTTTTCATGGGCCCGGAGTACGGGATCGACGCCGCCGGGAAGTTCTTCCTGGTGTCGATGGCGACGCTGGTGGGCGCCGTCGTCCGGGTCCCGTACACCTTCGCCGTCGCCCGCTTCGGCGGGCGGAACTGGACGATCGTCGCCGCGACGCTGCTCCTGGTGCCCACGGTCGCGGCGTTCGCGGTGATGGAGCCGGGGACCTCCTACACGACCTTCATGGTGTGTGCGCTTCTCACCGGCATCGGCGGCGGCAATTTCGCCTCATCGATGACCAACATCAATTCCTTCTTTCCGTTGCGGAAGAAGGGGTGGGCGCTCGGGCTCAACGCCGGGGGCGGCAACATCGGCGTACCCGTCGTGCAGCTCGTGGCGCTCGCCGTCATCGGGGCCAGCGGTGGGCCGCGCGTGCTGCTCGGGATCTACATTCCGCTGATCGTCGTCTCCGCCGTCTGCGCCGCGCTGTTCATGGACAACATCGCTTCCGTGAAGAACGACACCGGGGCGGCGAAGGAGGCCGTGCGGGATCCGCATACGTGGATCATGGCTTTTCTGTACGTGGGGACGTTCGGGTCGTTCATCGGGTACAGCTTCGCCTTCGGGCTCGTACTGCAGACGCAGTTCGGGCGTACGCCCCTGGAGGCCGCGCAGATCACCTTCCTCGGGCCGCTGCTCGGGTCGCTGATCCGGCCCGTGGGCGGGCGGCTCGCGGACCGATGGGGCGGGGCCCGCATCACGCTGTGGAACTTCGTCGGGATGGCGGCGGCGACCGGTGTGGTCGTGGTCGCGTCGATGCGGGAGTCACTCGCGCTGTTCACGGGCGCGTTCGTGGTGCTCTTCGTGCTCAGCGGGCTCGGGAACGGGTCCACGTACAAGATGATTCCGGGCATTTTTCAGGCTAAGGCTGTGCGGAAGGGGCTTACCGGGGAGGCTGCCGCGGCCTACGGGCGGCGGCTCTCGGGGGCCTCGATGGGGCTCATCGGGGCCGTCGGCGCGCTCGGTGGTCTGGGGATCAACCTGGCCTTCCGGCAGTCCTTCCAGACGGCGGGCTCCGGCACCGGCGCGTTCGTCGCCTTCCTCCTCTGCTACGCCGCGTGCTTCGCCGTCACCTGGGCCGTATACCTTCGCCGCCCGGCCGCCGCCCGCACCCGGTCCGCGCCCGCCACCGCCGAGGAGCCGCAGCTCACGTACGCCGAGGTGTGAGGAGGCGCAGGTCACGCCCGCCGCGAGGGGACGTAACACGGAGGACATCGTGGTGATCCGGGACCGTCACCGTCCGTTGGGAGGCTCGATGGCCATGAACGTCAGCCAGGAGCACGGACCCCTCAGCGGGTTCACCGTCGGCGTCACCGCCGCCCGGCGCGCCGACGAGCTCGGCGCGCTGCTCCAGCGGCGCGGCGCCACCGTCCTGCACGCCCCCGCGCTGCGCATCGTGCCGCTCGCGGACGACAGCGAACTCCTCACGGCGACCAAGGAGTTGATCGTCGACGCCCCGGACGTCGTGGTCGCCACCACCGCCATCGGGTTCCGCGGCTGGATCGAGGCCGCCGACGGGTGGGGCCACGGCGAGGCGCTGCTCGGGCGGCTGCGCGGGGTCGAACTCCTCGCCCGCGGGCCGAAGGTGAAGGGCGCGGTGCGGGCCGCCGGGCTCACCGAGCACTGGTCGCCGTCGTCGGAGTCCATGGCCGAGGTGCTCGACCGGCTGCTCGGGGAGGGCGTCGAAGGGCGGCGCATCGCTTTGCAGTTGCACGGGGAGCCGCTGCCCGGGTTCGTCGAGTCGCTGCGGGCGGGCGGCGCGGACGTCGTCCTCGTCCCCGTCTACCGGTGGCTCCCGCCGATCGACCTCAGCCCCGTCGACCGGCTCCTCGACGCCGTCGTGAGCCGTGGCGTCGACGCCCTGACCTTCACCTCGGCGCCCGCCGCCGCCTCGCTGTTCGCCCGCGCCGAGGAGCGGGGCATGACGGCCGAGGTCACCGCGGCGCTGCTGCACGACGTGCTGCCCGCCTGCGTCGGCCCGGTCACCGCGCTGCCGCTGCAGTCCCGCGGCCTGGACACCGTGCAGCCCGAACGCTTCCGGCTCGGACCCCTCGTACAACTCCTGTGTCAGGAGCTGCCCGCGCGGGCCCGGTCGCTGCCCATCGCCGGGCACCGGGTGGAGGTCCGCGGGCACGCGGTGCTCGTCGACGACGAGCTGCGGGCCGTGCCGCCCGCCGGGATGGCGCTCCTGCGGGCGCTGATCCGGCGGCCCGGCTGGGTCGTCGCGCGCGCCGAACTCCTGCGCGCGCTGCCGGGCGCGGGCCGCGACGAGCACGCCGTCGAGACGGCGATGGCCCGGCTGCGTACGGCGCTGGGGACGCCGAAGCTGATCCAGACCGTCGTCAAGCGCGGCTACCGGCTCGCGCTCGACCCGGCGGCCGGGTCCAAGTACGCCGACTGATCGGCGCCGGTGCCGTCCCTGCGCGTCCGCCCGAACACCACGAGCGCCCGCACCAGGAGCCCGAGGGCCAGGGTGCTCAGCAGTGCCCGCAGCACGTTCCACGCCACCCACGTGTCCTCGAAGTCCGCGCGCACCGCGGCCGGGTCGGCGATCTTCGCGGGATCGCCCGCGTCCGCGAGCTCGTCGTTCAAGGGCACGTTCACCGTGACGGTGAGGACGAACGTGAGGAAGTACGCGAGCAGCGCGGCGAGCACCCACCAGCGCACCGGGCCGCGCCGCAGCATCCAGGCCGCCACCGCCGTGAGCAGCAGCGCGCCCATGAAGCTCGCGAAGAACACCGCGTTCTCGAACGCCGCGTTGATGTCCTGCATGACCTCGATGTACGCACGGTCCGAACTGCGCGCGAGGCCCGGCATCACGCCGCACGCGAAGATGTAGAAGGTCCCCGCGATCAGGCCCATGGCCACGGTCGCGGCGCCCAGGACGAGACCGGTGCCGCGGCCCTTGCGTGCCGCCGTCGTATTGCGTGCTGTCGCCACATTTTCGCTCATGTATGGAGTCAATCGCGCGGCGCGGGCACGGGCCATGGCTCAGAAGCGCGGCGGCATACGCGGGCGTCTGCGCATCACCCCCGGTGGCAGGGGTTCCGGTGGCGCCCATGGGCGGGCACTGTAGGGGTACGGCACTCACCGGCACACCCCAAGGGCGGTGAAAGGCGCATGGTGTTGGGTGCGACTACCAAGTCCGCGACCCCTGCTGCGTACCACTCCGCGTTCCACGAACTCCGCTTCGACGCCGGCAGGACCTGCCTCGACCTCGTCGCCACCACCCACCCCGTCGAGCGCCTCGACGGCGTGCGGCGGCTGCACGACTGGCTCGTCGGCGCGGGCCTGGTCCCTGCGGGCACCCCGCTGCCGGGGGCCGACGCCGCCTGGCTCGCCGCCTTCCGCGAACTGCGCGGCCACATCGCCCAGCTCGTCCGCGCCGAGCTCGCGGGCCTGCCCGCCGACGTCGCACTCGCCCGCGTCAACACCCTCGCCGCCGTGGCCCCGCCCGCCCCGCTCGCCGTGCGGCACGCCGACGGCAGCCTGACCCGCGCCCTGCACACCGCCCCGGGCCGGGCCGCGCTGCTCGGCGCCGTCGCGCGGGACGCCGTGGAACTGCTCACCGACCCCGTCGCGCGCTCCCTGCTGCGCCAGTGCGAGGGCGACAACTGTCCGATCGTGTACCTGGACACCTCGCGCGGGCGGCGTCGCCGCTGGTGCTCCAGCGAGGTGTGCGGCAACCGGGAGCGGGTGGCCAGGCACCGGCGCAGGGCGGCGCTCGCGCGGGCCTGAGCAGTAACGTTCGCCCACGCGGAGCGGAGAACTTCGCCCACGCGGCGTGGACAACCGGAAGCACGCGGCGCGCAGCCGCCGAAATTTTCCGCCACGCGTTGAACGCGCGCACACCCCCGTCCGTACGTCCAGGGTGACCAGCCAGCGAGGCCGACGAGACCGACCAGGGCGGAGAGCACGGCCGACATGGGCAGCCGAGACGAACAGCGGACAGCGGAGGCAGTCGTGCGCAAGGATTCCGCCGTGGCCGATGAACGCCCGCACCGACGACATCGACTGACCCCGGTTCCCGCCCCGGAGCCGGACGAGGAACTCATGCGCGCTCTCTACCGCGAGCACGCCGGGCCACTTCTGGCCTATGTGCTCCGGCTTGTGGCGGGCGACCGGCAGCGCGCCGAAGATGTCGTACAGGAAACGCTCATCCGTGCCTGGAAGAACGCCGGTCAGCTCAACCGAGCAACCGGTTCGGTACGCCCCTGGCTGGTGACGGTCGCGCGCCGCATCGTCATCGACGGCCACCGCAGCCGGCAAGCCCGGCCGCAGGAGGTCGACCCGTCGCCGCTGGAGGTCATCCCCGCGGAGGACGAGATCGATAAGGCGCTGTGGCTGATGACACTCTCGGACGCGTTGGAGGACCTGACTCCGGCGCACCGGGAGGTACTTGTCGAGACCTACTTCAAAGGGCGTACGGTCAATGAGGCGGCGGAGACACTGGGTATACCCAGCGGGACGGTGCGCTCGCGGGTCTTCTACGCGTTGCGCTCGATGAAGCTTGCGCTGGAGGAGCGGGGGGTGACGGCATGAGTACGCCGTACGACGCACACGGCCACGGGCAGGACCCGTGGGGCGCCGGTCCCGGCTCCGGCGAAGGCTCCGGCCCCGGCGCCGTGCACGAGACCGTGGGCGCCTACGCGCTCGGCATCCTCGACGACGCGGAGGCCACGGCCTTCGAAGCGCACCTGGCGGGCTGCGACTTCTGCGCCCAGCAGTTGGACGAGTTCTCCGGCATGGAGCCGATGCTGGCCGCGCTCGCGGACTTCCCCGGCGCGGGGCTGCCGGGCCCGGTCGGCGGGCGGGGCGCGGCGCAGGCGGGCGGTGGCCCCGGTTTCGCCGACCCCGGTTTCGCGGGGCCCGGCTTCGGCGGCCCGCCTTCGGGCTCCGGGTACGGTGGCCCGCCCGCAGGCGCCGTCCCCGCGGCCCGCGGCCCCCTGCGCGGCGTACCGGAGATCGGTGAACAGCTCGCCGCCAGGCCGAGCCCGCGGCTCGCCGAGCGGCTCGTGGACGAGGTCGCGGCCAAGCGCGCGCAGCGGCGCAGGCGCGGTATGTACCTGGTCGCGGCGGCGGCAGCGCTGATCATCGGCGGCCCGGTGGCGGTGCTCGCGGTGAACGACGACGGCGGCACCAAGGAAGTGGCGGGCGGCGACCCGCACCCCACATCCCCCGCCGAGGACGCCTTCTTCAACCACATGGACGACAAGATCGCGGCGACCGACCCCAAGACCAAGGTCACCGCCACCGTCGGCACCGAGAAGAAGGCCTGGGGCACCCACACGGTCCTGGAGCTGAAGAACGTCAAGGGCCCGCTGAAGTGCTCCCTGATCGCGGTCGGCAAGGACGGCAAGAAGGAGACCGTCACGACCTGGTCCGTGCCCCAGTGGGGCTACGGCATCAAGGACAGCCCGCACGAGGCCGCGCAGAACCCGCTGTACGTGCACGGCGGCGCGGCGTTCGACCGCAACGACATCGACCACTTCGAGGTCACCACGTTCGACGGCAAGCGCCTGGTGGAGGTGGACGTCTAGGCGACGGTCATACGGCGGGCCGCGGCCCGACGACTGCACAAGCGGGGCCCCTTTCGCGTACGGTGGACGGCTGCTCAATACGGGCAGCAGCACGTCAGGAAAGGGGCCCCGGTGGCCGACGTACGCGAGCGCGAGATCAGCGTCGAACAGGAACACCTCGACCAGGTCTACCGCCGCCTCGAAGAGAAGATCCACGAGGCCGAGTTCCTGATGAACGACGCGGCCAAGCGCGGCCAGGTCGGCACGCCCGGCGCGCTCGCCGAGCGGGACGCGCAGGTCTTCCGCGCGGGTGTGCATCTCAACCGCCTCAACAACGAGTTCGAGGACTTCCTCTTCGGCCGAATCGATTTGCTGCTCGGCAAGGACGGCAAGAAGGGCCCGGACGGCGCCTACACGGCCGTCGAGCCGGCCGAGGGCGTGGTCCGCACCGAGGAGAGCGGCACCTACGCCGACATCGCCGAGACCCTGCACATCGGCCGCATCGGCGTCCTGGACGCCGACTACTCCCCGCTGGTCATCGACTGGCGCGCGCCCGCGGCCGCGCCCTTCTACCGCTCGACCCCGGTCGACCCGGGCCGGGTCGTGCGCCGCCGCGTCATCCGCTCCAAGGGCCGCAAGGTCCTCGGCGTCGAGGACGACCTGATGCGCCCGGAGCTGACGGCGTTCCTGGACGGCGAGGCACTGCCCGTCGTCGGCGACGGCGCCCTGATGGCCGCGCTCGGCCAGGCCCGCAGCCACTCCATGCGGGACATCGTGGCGTCGATCCAGGCCGAGCAGGACCTGGTGATCCGCGCGCCCGCCGCTTCGGTGACGTACGTGGAGGGCGGCCCCGGCACCGGCAAGACCGCCGTCGCCCTGCACCGCGCCGCGTACCTCCTCTACCAGGACCGGCGCCGGTACGCGGGCGGCATCCTCATCGTCTCCCCGACCCCGCTCCTGGTCGCCTACACGGAGGGCGTCCTGCCGTCCCTGGGCGAGGAGGGCCAGGTCGCGATCCGCGCGGTCGGCTCCCTGGTCGACGGCACCGAGGCCACGGTCTACGACAGCCCGGCAGTGGCTCGTGTCAAGGGGTCGTCGCGGATGCTGAAGGTGTTGCGGAGGGCTGCGCGGGGCGCGCTGGAACGGGACGGCGCAGTTCCCGCCGCGAGCGGCCGTCCCGCGGCGAACACGCAGCAACTGGCGTTCGGCGAGGAAGAGCCGGAAGCCGAGGCGGCGAAGGGCACCCCAACCCGCCTTCGCGTCGTCGCCTTCGGCCGCCGCCTGGAGCTCGACGCCGGCCAACTGGACCGCATCCGCCAGTCGGCCCTGGGCGGCACAGCCCCCGTCAACCTCCTGCGCCCCCGCGCCAGAAAGCTCCTCCTGGACGCCCTCTGGGACCAGTCCGGCTCGGCCGGGCGGCACGACGACCCCGAACTCGCCGCCGAACTCCGCTCGTCCTTCGACGACGACATCACCTCCGAGGACGACTTCATCGCCTTCCTCGACGCCTGGTGGCCCGAGCTGACCCCGCGCGGCGTCCTCTCCGCGATGGGCGACGAACGCAGCCTGAACCGCTGGTCGCGCCGCGTCCTGAACCCGGGCGAGGCCCGAAAGGTCGCCCGCTCCCTCAGACGTGACGCCCTGTCGGTCCACGACGTGGCCCTGCTCGACGAGCTCCAGGCGATCCTCGGCACCCCGCACCGCCCCCGCAAGAAGAAGGACCTCGACCCGCTCGACCTGCTCACCGGCCTGGACGAGCTGATGCCGCAGCGCGAGGAGTCCCAGCGCGAGCGCGCCGAACGCCTCGCGGCGGAACGTACCGAGTACGCGCACGTCATCGTCGACGAGGCGCAGGACCTCACCCCCATGCAGTGGCGCATGGTCGGCCGCCGCGGCCGGCACGCCACCTGGACGGTCGTCGGCGACCCGGCGCAGTCCTCGTGGTCGTCGCCGGACGAGGCGGCCGCGGCGCGCGACGAGGCGCTCGGCTCCCGCCCGCGCCGCCGCTTCACGCTCACCGTCAACTACCGCAATCCGGCCGAGATCGCCGACCTCGCCGCGAAGGTCCTGGCCCTGGCGATGCCGGGCGCCGAGTCCCCGTCGGCGGTCCGCTCCACGGGCATCGAGCCCCGCTTCGCCGTCGTACGCGGCGGAGACCTCGGCCGGTCCGTGCGCGACGAGGCGGCCCGGCTCCTGGAGCGGGTCGAGGGCACCGTCGGCGTCGTCGTGGCCATGAACCGCCGCGAGCAGGCGGCGCGCTGGCTCGCCGGTCTCGGGGAGCGCGTCGTGGCGCTCGGCAGCCTGGAGGCCAAGGGCCTGGAGTACGACGCCACGCTCGTCGTGTCGCCCGCCGAGATCGCCGACGAGTCCCCTGCGGGCCTGCGTGTTCTGTACGTGGCGCTGACCCGTGCCACGCAGCAGCTCACCGTCCTTTCGGGCGAACGCGACGAGCCGGACGGGGAGGGTGTGCCGGATCTGCTCCGCGAGTGAGCCCGGGTGATCCCGAGTGATCCCGGGTGAGCTGCCGTGGGGGAATTGCCTTACGGGGATCGTTTGTTACCGTTGATGTGGCACCGGCTCGATCCAAGCCCCCGGGCCCAACCTTCGTCGCTACGAGCGACCACTTGCCGCGAGGCGAGCATGGCGGGTCGGTGTCATGAACGTACGAGAGAGGTCCACGTCACCAGTGACGTGGACCTCTCTCTGTTTCTCCGGCACCCCTTCCCGCGATCCGCGACTTCTCGTATGGTGGAAGTCGATTTCCGAAAGCGCGGCAACGGGTCCGTGAACAAAACGTCCGCAATCCGGGGCGGCTACCACGTACTCAGTGGTAGGTGCGACGATCGGACGGCAACAGCTACAAGGTGAAAGCAGAGGAAGTCCGCCATGGCAACGGCGCCCAGCGTCTCCTACTCGATGACGGTCAGGCTGGAGGTGCCCGCGAGCGGAACCGCGGTCTCCCAGCTCACCACGGCCGTGGAGTCCTCCGGCGGCTCGGTCACCGGCCTCGACGTCACGGCGTCCGGCCACGAGAAGCTGCGCATCGACGTCACGATCGCGGCCACCTCCACCGCGCACGCCGACGAGATCGTCGAGGAACTCCGCGGCATCGAGGGCGTCACCCTCGGCAAGGTCTCCGACCGTACGTTCCTGATGCACCTCGGCGGCAAGATCGAGATGCAGTCGAAGCACCCCATCCGCAACCGCGACGACCTCTCCATGGTCTACACCCCGGGCGTCGCCCGCGTGTGCATGGCGATCGCCGAGAACCCCGAGGACGCGCGCCGCCTCACCATCAAGCGCAACACCGTTGCGGTCGTGACGGACGGCTCCGCGGTGCTCGGCCTCGGCAACATCGGCCCGATGGCCGCGATGCCGGTCATGGAGGGCAAGGCGGCCCTCTTCAAGCGCTTCGCCGACATCGACGCCTGGCCGATCTGCCTGGACACCCAGGACACCGACGCGATCGTCCAGATCGTCAAGGCGATCGCCCCCGGCTTCGCCGGCATCAACCTCGAGGACATCTCCGCGCCGCGCTGCTTCGAGATCGAGGCCCGCCTGCGCGAGGCCCTCGACATCCCCGTCTTCCACGACGACCAGCACGGCACCGCGATCGTCGTCCTCGCCGCCCTGACCAACGCGCTTCGCGTGGTGGGCAAGGGAATCGGGGACGTACGCGTCGTCATGTCCGGCGCCGGGGCGGCCGGCACGGCCATCCTCAAGCTGCTCATCGCGGCGGGCGTGAAGCACGCCGTCGTCGCCGACATCCACGGCGTCGTGCACGCGGGCCGCGAGGACCTGGTGGAGGCCGCGGCGGGCTCGCCGCTGCGCTGGATCGCCGACAACACCAACCCCGAGGGCGTCACCGGCACCCTCAAGGAGGCCGTCGTCGGCGCCGACGTGTTCATCGGCGTCTCGGCCCCGAACGTGCTCGGCGGGGACGACGTGGCGGCCATGGCGGACGACGCCATTGTGTTCGCGCTCGCGAACCCGGACCCGGAGGTCGACCCCGCAATCGCCCGCCAGACCGCGGCAGTTGTGGCCACCGGGCGCTCGGACTTCCCGAACCAGATCAACAACGTCCTGGTGTTCCCGGGAGTCTTCCGCGGCCTGCTCGACGCCCAGTCGCGCACGGTCAACACGGAGATGATGCTGGCCGCGGCCACGGCCCTGGCCGACGTGGTCAGCGAGGACGAGCTGAACCCGAACTACATCATCCCCAGCGTCTTCAACGACAAGGTCGCGGGCGCGGTCGCCGGAGCCGTACGGGGCGCCGCCAAGGCGGCCGGGGCGGCTGTGACAGGCGCCACGGCCTGACCACACGGCGCGTCGCGGAACGTGGCGCCCGTGACGGCCCTCTAGGGTGGCGGGACGCGGGCCTCAGGGCCCGCGCGGCCTTACCGGCCCCCGCCAGGGCCCGTGCAGGGCCCACCGGTCGGGCAGGCATGCGGTCCGGCACCGGGAGCGGACGGAGCGTCACCATTTCGAGGCACCCAGCCGAGAAAGGGCGCTTTTCGTGTGACTCCCAGGGGTGCCGGATTGGCTTTCCCGCCGCAGGTGGGGGCAGGATGCGTCTCTGGGCGCGAGGGTCCGACGACGGACCCGGGTCCGGGGGCCGCCTCAGGACCCTGGCAGCATCGGCTTCGCTGTGCCCGATATGCGGCTCCGCCGCGAGGCACGCCTCAACAGCAAGAAGAACACGGGAGTACAAAATGAACCGCAGTGAGCTGGTGGCCGCGCTGGCCGACCGCGCCGAGGTGACCCGCAAGGACGCCGACGCCGTGCTGGCCGCGTTCGCCGAGACCGTCGGCGAGATCGTTGCCAAGGGCGACGAGAAGGTCACCATCCCCGGCTTCCTGACCTTCGAGCGCACCCACCGTGCCGCTCGCACCGCCCGCAACCCGCAGACCGGCGAGCCGATCAACATCCCGGCCGGCTTCAGCGTCAAGGTTTCGGCTGGTTCCAAGCTGAAGGAAGCAGCTAAGGGCAAGTAGCCTTAAGCAGCGAGAAGGGCGGCCACCCCTGTGGGGTGGCCGCCCTCTTTGCGTGCCGCCGGAAAAGATGGCCTCAAACGCCGGCCGGGCTGGATCTTCCCGGCCGGGCTGGATCTTCCCGGCCGGGCTGGATCCGCCCGGCCGGGGGCGATCAGCTCAAGGCCGCCTTGCCCGGCAGTTCCACCTTCGCGCCGAGTTCCTGGAGCTTGTCCATGAAGTTCTCGTAGCCGCGGTTGATGAGGTCGATGCCGTGGACGCGGGACGTGCCCTGCGCCGCGAGGGCCGCGATGAGGTACGAGAAGCCGCCGCGCAGGTCGGGGATGACCAGGTCGGCGCCCTGGAGCTTGGTGGGGCCGCTCACGACCGCGGAGTGCAGGAAGTTGCGCTGGCCGAAGCGGCAGTCGGAGCCGCCCAGGCACTCGCGGTAGAGCTGGATGTGCGCGCCCATCTGGTTGAGCGCGGACGTGAAGCCGAGCCGCGACTCGTACACCGTCTCGTGGACGATGGACAGGCCCGTGGCCTGCGTCAGGGCGACGACCAGGGGCTGCTGCCAGTCGGTCTGGAAACCGGGGTGGACGTCGGTCTCCAGGGCGATCGACTTGAGCTGGCCGCCCGGGTGCCAGAAGCGGATGCCCTCGTCGTCGATCTCGAAGGCACCGCCCACCTTCCGGTAGGTGTTCAGGAACGTCATCATCGAGCGCTGCTGGGCGCCGCGGACGTAGATGTTGCCTTCGGTCGCGAGCGCCGCGGACGCCCAGGAGGCGGCCTCCAGGCGGTCCGAGAGGGCATGGTGGTTGTAGCCGCCGAGCTTGTCGACACCGGTGATCCGGATGGTCCGGTCGGTGTCCATGGCGATGATCGCGCCCATTTTCTGCAGTACGCAGATCAGGTCCTCGATCTCCGGCTCCACCGCGGCGTTGGACAGCTCCGTCACGCCCTCGGCGAGGACGGCCGTGAGCAGCACCTGCTCGGTGGCGCCCACGGACGGGTACGGCAGCCGGATCTTGGTGCCGCGCAGGCGCTGCGGCGCCTCCAGGTACTGGCCGTCGGCGCGCTTCTCGATGGTCGCGCCGAACTGGCGGAGCACCTCGAAGTGGAAGTCGATGGGCCGGCCGCCGATGTCGCAGCCGCCGAGGCCCGGGATGAAGGCGTGCCCGAGGCGGTGCAGGAGCGGCCCGCAGAACAGGATCGGGATGCGGGAGGAGCCCGCGTGCGCGTCGATGTCGGCGACGTTCGCGCTCTCCACGTGCGAGGGGTCGAGGACCAGCTCGCCCGGCTCCTCACCTGGACGGACCGTCACACCGTGCAGTTGCAGCAGGCCGCGTACGACCCGTACGTCGCGGATGTCTGGGACATTGCGCAGCCGGCTCGGAGCGCTTCCGAGCAGCGCGGCGACCATGGCCTTGGGCACGAGGTTCTTCGCGCCGCGGACACGGATCTCACCCTCGAGCGGGGTGCCGCCGTGGACAAGCAGGACATCGTCGGTGACGGTCATGAATCTCGCGTTCCGATGAGGTGGACGGGGGGACGAAAGGGTAAGCGTAATGGCCGCGTACCCCCCTTCTGTAAGCCCGAGGACGGCTCAAACGCGTCATGAGTCCGCTACAACACGAACCGTGCGGAACCGGACGCTCACGGTCACTGCGCCGACAGGGCGCCCCAGGCGCCCCGCTACCCCCTGAGCTGCGTTCCCCCGCGTCGGCCCATTGCCTCCCCGCGCGGGCCCAAGATGCGGGATCATGTCTGGCATGACCGAGGTGTCCTCGCTCACAGGGCGGCTGCTCGTGGCCACACCCGCCCTGTCGGACCCCAATTTCGACCGCGCGGTGGTGCTGCTCCTCGACCACGACGAGGAGGGCTCCCTCGGCGTCGTCCTCAACCGTCCGACGCCGGTGGACGTCGCGGACATCCTCGAAGGCTGGGGCGACCTCGCGGGCACCCCCGGCGTCGTCTTCCAGGGCGGCCCGGTCTCCCTCGACTCCGCGCTCGGGGTCGCCGTCATCCCCGGCGAGGAAGGTCCCCTCGGCTGGCGCCGCGTCCACGGCGCGATCGGTCTCGTCGACCTGGAGGCGCCCCCCGAGCTCCTCGCCTCCGCCCTCGGCAGCCTCCGCATCTTCGCCGGATACGCCGGCTGGGGGCCCGGCCAGCTGGAGGACGAGCTGGTGGAAGGCGCTTGGTACGTCGTCGAGTCCGAGCCGGGGGACGTGTCCTCGCCGGATCCGGAGCAGCTCTGGCGAGCGGTGTTGCGCCGTCAGCGCAGCGAGTTGGCCATGGTGGCCACGTATCCGGACGACCCGTCCCTGAACTGACGCGCCGTTCCTGGGGCTCCGCCCCAGACCCCGCTCCTCAAACGCCGGAGGGGCTATATCCCACCCACCCGCCCCAACTTGCACTACCGCACGCAGCCGGCACTCCCAGCCCGTCCGGCGTTTGAGGACGAGGCCGTTCAGGCCGACAGCGGGGGTCCAGGGGGCGGCAGCCCCCTGGTTACGGGAAGGGGTGGGATTGGGGAGCCCCCGGCAAGGCCCGCCCTACCCGACCCGCTCCCGCAAATACCGCTCAGCCAACGGATGCGCCCCCCGCGCCGGAACGGCCAACCGCACGGCGACCGGCGGCGCGTTCTTGACGCGTACGTAGCGCAGCCCCGGGTGCGAGTGCCTGCGGGCGACCGGCTCGGGGGCGACGCCGACCCCGTGCCCGGCAACCACCGCCTCCAGCCACTCGTCGAAGTTGTCAGCGGTACAGGCAAGCCGAGGCCGCCGCCCGGAGGGCCACAGCTCGGGCCGGGTGGTGCCGGTGACGGTGTTCACGACGAGGGGCACAGCCGCCAGCTCGGCCCAGTCGACGACCCGACGATGCGCCAGGTCGGCAGACCCCCGGGCGACAACGGCGACGCGCGGTTCGTACAGCAAGACGCGACTGCGAACAGCCGCACCCGGCGGAATCTCACCGCGTACGACAGCGACGTCGCACGCCCCTGACGCGAGCCCCGCCAACGGCTCGTCCCGCCGCACGAGCCGGACCCCCGCCCCGGTCGCGGCTTCGAAGGCGGCGTTGAGCGGGCCGCAGGCTTCGGGCAGCAGCGACGTGAACCCGAGTCGCAGCAGCGGCGGCCCGCCGCGGGCCGCGCACAGGGTCGAGTCGAGACGGGACACCAGCGGGGCCAACTCGTCGCGCAGGCGCCGCCCCGCGTCGGTGAGTTCGACGCTGCGGGTCGTGCGGTCGAGGAGCCGGGCGCCGAGGGCCTCCTCCAGGGCGCGCACGGTGCGCGTCAGCGCGGGCTGGCCGACGCGCAGGACGGCGGCGGCATGCGTGAAGCTCAGCTCGTCGGCGACGGCGAGGAAGGCACGCAGATGCCGCAGCTCGACTCCGTCGGGGCCTGCCTTGGGCTGAGGACTGGGGTGCGAGGCATCCATGCCTCCGGAGCATAAATCCACCTCCGCGAACATTTCCCCACCGAACCGGAGACTGCCTACGTTTCCGACTCGCGGCACGTGACCCGTGCCGCGGGACGAACGAAGGGAGCTGGGTGCGGTGCGGCGAATATGGCTGCTGATGCTGGGGGCCTTCACGTTGGGGCTCGACGCCTACGTGATGGCGGGGCTGCTGCCCGTGGTCGCGGACGACCTGGACACGACCGTGTCCCTCGCCGGCCAGATGGTCACGGTGTTCACGCTCGCGTACGCGGTGAGCGCGCCGCTCGTCGCGGGCCTCCTGGCAGGCGTACGCCCGCGCGTGCTTATCGTCGCCTCGCTCGCCGTCTTCACTCTCGGCAACGGCGCCACCGCGCTCGCACCGGGCCTCGCCGTACTGCTCCTCTCGCGTGTGGTGGCCGGGGTGGGTGCCGGGGTCTACTCGGCGCTGTCCACGGCCGCCGCCGCGTCCCTCGCCGGACCGGAGCGGCGCGGCCGTGCCCTCGCCCTCGTGATGGGCGGCATGAGCTCGGGCACGGTCCTCGGGGTGCCGCTCGGGGTGCTGCTCGCCGACCACACCTCGTGGCGGTCGACGATGTGGCTGGTCACCGGGCTCGGCGCGGTCGCGCTCGTGGGGCTCGCCGTCGGGCTTCCGCAGGTGCCCGCCGAGCCGCCGGTGCCGGTGCGGGCGCGGCTCGGGGCGCTCGCCGACCGGGCCGTCCTGCCGGTCGTCGGCGTCTCCTTCCTGGCGGCGGTGTCGAGCCTCGGGCTCTACACGTACCTCGCGCCTGTCCTTGAGGCCGCGGGCGGTGTGGGTGAGGGGGACGTGGCGCCGTACCTGTGGGCGTGGGGGATCGGCGGGGTGCTCGGCAGCGTGTTCGCGGGGCCGCTGGTGGACCGGTGGGGGCGGGTCCACGCGCTCGTCGCGGGCGTCATGGTGGCTCTGGTGGTGGCGGAGGTGGCCCTCGTGCCGCTCGGCGCGGCCGCCTTCCCCGCGCTAGTGGTCTGGGGCGCTGCGGGCTGGGCCCTGCAAGTGCCGCAGCAGCACCGGCTCCTTGCGCTGCACGCCGAACGCGGCACGGTCGCGCTCGCCCTGAACAACTCCGCGCTCTACCTCGGCAGCGCGGTCGGATCCGGCGCGGCCGGGCTCGCGCTTTCGGCCGGGCTCGGGGCGGAGCGGCTCCCCTGGGTGGCGGCCGGGGTGGCCGCTCTGGGGCTCGCGCTGCACGTGGTGGCGGCCCGTGCGCGGCGCACGGGCCCCACCCCCGGCGGCTCGGGCGGCGGGCGCTGCCAGGACGCGCCCGGCGTGAGTACCCTTGGCACCTATGAGCACTCTTGAGCCCGAGCCCGAGCGCGGGGCAGGTACGGGGACCCTCGTAGAGCCGACGCCACAGGTGTCGCACGGTGACGGCGACCACGAGCGCTACGCGCATTACGTCCAGAAGGACAAGATCATGGCGAGCGCCCTCGACGGTACGCCCGTCGTGGCGCTCTGCGGCAAGGTGTGGGTCCCCGGCCGCGACCCCAAGAAGTATCCCGTCTGTCCCATGTGCAAGGAGATCTACGAGTCCATGGGGGCGGGCGGCGACAAGGACAAGGGCGGCAAGGACGGCAACAAGAAGTAGCCACCTCCTGGTCGGCCGACCATGCCCAGGCCCTCAGTACGCACCGCACGTGTGCGTACTGAGGGCCTGCGCATGTGACCGTTGCATGCCCCGCAACGGCCCTTTTGCACCGCGCAATCGCGTGGCAGCCTCGCTCCATGACCTTTGAGCAACTGATCCCGGCGCCCGCACGCGCCGAGGCCCCCGGTGGCGACGGATTCAGACTTGACGCATCGACCACGCTCTGGGCAGGACCTGGTACGGAGTCCACCGAGCGCTGGCTGCGAGCCACGCTGGGTGGCGCGTTTCGGCTTCCGTTCGCGCCCGGGGCGGAAGGTGCGCCGGGCGGTGTTTCACTGCGCCTTGACGACGGGATGGAGCCGGAGGCGTACCGGCTGAGTGTCACAGGTGACGGTGTCGAGATCCGTGGTGGCGCGGCGGCCGGGGTGTTCTGGGGCGCGCAGACGCTGCGTCAGCTCCTCGGCCCGGACGCCTTCCGCAAGGCACCCGTCGCCCCCGGCCAGGAACGCACCGTGCCCCAGGGCGTCATCGAGGACGCCCCCCGCTTCCGCTGGCGCGGCATGATGCTCGACGTCGCGCGGCACTTCATGCCGAAGGACGGGGTCCTGCGCTATCTGGACCTGCTCGCCGCGCACAAGCTCAATGTCTTCCACTTCCATCTGACGGACGACCAGGGCTGGCGGGTGGAGATCAAGCGCTACCCGAGGCTCACGGAGGTCGGCGCCTGGCGGCCGCGTACCAAGTGGGGGCACCGCGCCTCGGAGTTGTGGGACGAGAAGCCGCACGGCGGTTACTACACGCAGGACGACATCCGCGAGATCGTCGCGTACGCGGAGGCCCTGCACATCACCGTCGTCCCGGAGATCGACGTCCCGGGGCACTCGCAGGCGGCCATCGCCGCGTATCCCGAGCTCGGAAACACCGATGTCGTCGACACGGCCGCCCTTTCGGTGTGGGACAGCTGGGGTGTCACACCGAATGTGCTCGCGCCGACGGACGGCACCCTCCGTTTCTACGAGGGGGTCTTTGAGGAATTGCTGGAGCTGTTCCCCTCGACCTTCATTCACGTCGGCGGCGACGAGTGCCCCAAGGAGCAGTGGAAGGACTCCGCCGCCGTGCAGGCCCGCATCGAGGAGCTGCGGGTCAGCAACGAGGACGAGTTGCAGAGCTGGTTCATCCAGCACTTCGACAAGTGGCTCTCCGCGCGCGGGCGTCGGCTCATCGGCTGGGACGAGATCCTGGAGGGCGGGCTTGCGGCGGGCGCGGCCGTGTCGTCCTGGCGCGGGTACGGCGGCGGGATCGCGGCGGCCCAGGCGGGCCACGACGTGGTGATGTGCCCCGAGCAGCACGTCTACCTGGACCACCGTCAGCACGGTGGTCCGGACGAGCCGGTGCCGATCGGCTTCGTACGCACCCTGGAGGACGTCTACCGCTTCGAGCCGGTACCGGCCGCCCTCTCCGCGGACGAGGCGAAGCACGTCCTGGGGACGCAGGCCAACGTGTGGACCGAAGTGATGGAGTACCAGGGAAGGGTGGACTACCAGGTCTTCCCGAGGCTCGCGGCGCTCGCCGAGGTCGCGTGGCGTGCGCTCCCGGCGCCCGCCGAGCGCGACTTCGACGATTTCGAACGGCGAATGACCGCCCACTACGCGCGACTTGACGCCCTCGGCGTCGACTACCGCCCGCCGGGTGGCCCGTTGCCGTGGCAGAAACGTCCCGGAGTGCTCGGACGCCCGATCGAGGGGGCGCCCCCAAACGTGTGAGGCGACGTCCGAGCGCGTGCTCCAGGCGGCTCGCGGTGCGACCGTGGGCCGCCAGGAGGAAGCCGTACAAGGATCACCGAAGGGTGGCAATTCCCGCTGACCGGCAAGGGCGTGCGAAAACGGCATATCCCCCAGGTCTGCGGACGAACGTCTCCTAGCGGACCCCCGCGCCGGGGCCCCGCGAAGATGTGCCAGAGTTGCCACGTCCGGGTTGTGAGCACGTACCGTACGGCGGAACAGGCGTAACGGTGAGAACGGCGAGCAAGCCGCCGGGCCATCGGGAAGGGGCAGCCGGTTTTGACCACGCACGCACCGCGGGCGGCGCAGGGGGCGCAGTCTGTGACGCTGCCTGCCACGCTCGACGAGGCCGTCGCGGCGCTCGCCGCCGTGCCCGCCGCCGTGCCCGTCGCGGGCGGCACGGACCTGATGGCGTCGGTCAACGCGGGCCAGCTCCGTCCCGCCGCCCTCGTCGGCCTCGGCCGCATCAGCGAGATCCGCGGCTGGCAGTACCAGGACGGGCACGGGCTGCTCGGCGCGGGCCTCACGCACGCGCGCATGGGGCGCCCCGACTTCGCCGCGCTCATCCCGGCGCTCGCCGCCGCCGCGCGCGCCGCCGGGCCGCCGCAGATCCGCAACGCGGGCACCCTCGGCGGCAACATCGCCTCGGCCGCGCCCACCGGTGACTCGCTGCCCGTACTCGCTGCGCTGGAAGCCGTGTTGATCATCGCGGGGCCCGGTGGCACCCGCCGTGAGATCCCGGTGTCGCACCTGCTCGCGGGCATGGAGATGCTGGCCCCCGGCGAGCTCATCGGCTTCGTACGCGTGCCGCTGCTGCACGCCCCCCAGGTCTTCCTCAAGGCGACCGGGCGCACGGGACCGGGGCGCGCCACCGCGTCGGTCGCCCTGGTGCTCGACCCGGCGCGCAGGGGAGTGCGGTGCGCCGTCGGCGCCATCGCGCCCATGCCGCTGCGGCCCCTTGAGGCCGAGCAGTGGGTGGCCGGTCTCATCGACTGGGACGGCGAGCGGGGGCTGGTGCCGGAGGCGCTGACCGCCTTCGGTGAGTACGTCGCCGCGGCGTGCGTGCCCGACCATCCGCCCGCCGAGGACGGCACCGCGCAGCCGCTGCCGCCCGCCGTACTGCATCTGCGGCGCACCGTCGCCGCGCTGGCCCGACGAGCACTGGGGAGGGCGCTGTCGTGACCGACGGTCAGAGGAACGGCGGCTGGCAGCCGCATCCGCAGGGGGAGTACGACGCGGACGCCACCGCGTTCGTGCAGCTCCCCGAGGGTGCGGCCGACGCCGTGAGCACACCGCTCGCCGCCCCCGGGCACGGCTATGTGCCGCCGCAGATAACGGTCGCGCCGACCGCGTCCGACGCCACCGACCCGGCGTCCACGGGTGTGTGGGTGCTGCCCCCCGAGATCACGGGCGTCATGCCCGCGTCCGGTGCGGGGCAGTCCGTGACGTGGCCGGAGCCCGGCACGGGCGCGGGTGCGCATCCGCAGCAGCAGCTTCCTGGCGAGGGCGCCCCCGACGCGTACGATCCGCGGGCCACGGGGCAGTGGACGTTCCCGGACGCGATGCCTGCGCAGGAGCAGGCGGGTGCCGGACACGGTCACGCTCCCGCCCCTGCCCCCGCTCCCCACGACGTGACCGGACAGTGGTCCATCCCTGTCGCAGATGGTGATCTCCCGGACGAATCGGGCGAGTTCACCACGTCGTCGCTCGCCGCGCAGTTGGGCGGCACCCCGCCCGCGACGCTGCCCGGCGGGGCGCCCGCGCCCTGGGCCACGTCCTGGCCGGCCCAGACCCCGCAGTCGCCCCAGGCGTCCCCGTTCCCGGAGGCGCCCCAGGCTCCGCAGTCGTTGGGGTATCCGGCGGGTCAGGCGCCCATGGGCCAGGCGCCCGTGCGGCACGGGCAGTCGGGCGCCCAGGAGGCCCCCGAGACCCCCTTCGAGCGGACGGCGAAGCTGTTCGTCGTGGGCCGGCGCCCGGATGGGTCGCTGGGTCCTGCGGGACAGGGGAACGGCGGGAACGCAGGGGACGTATCGGGTCAAACGGCCGACAGTTCGGGCGAGGTTGACGCGTCGGCTCCGGAGGGCTTGGCGCCCGGGACGGGTCCTGGTTCTGGGTACGTAGGGGACGCTGCGGGTGGGGCGACCCACGCGGGTGGGCCTGCGCACGGGCATGTGCCCGGGACGGACCACATCACGGGGGCGGACTTCGCACACGAGGTCCCCACGCACGCCGCGAACCAAGCACACGACGTGGACCCCGCGTTCGTGAACCTCGCACCGGGTGTGCAGGCCGCGCCCGCGCATCACGCGCCCGGGGCGGGCCATGCGGTGGACGCGGGCCATGCCCGTGACGCGGATGGTGTCTCCGAGGCGGACTTCGCCCCCGAGGGGGGCCACGGTCCGGAAGCGGGCTTCGCACCTGGGGTGAGCTCTGTGCCTGGGGCGGGCCATGCGCCCGGCTCGGGCCGCCGACCCGCGGCGGGTCGCGCGCGCGGGGCGGGTCGTCCTGGTGACGTGGACGGTATGTCCGAGGCGGGCCTTGCTCCTGGCGTGGACCATGTGTCCGAGGCGGACTTCGCTTCCGGCGTGGGTCATGTGCCTGGGGTGGACCAGGTTTCTGATGGGGGCCACGGTCCGCGAGAGGGGTTCGCCCCTGGGGCGGGCCGTGCATCCGGCTCGGGCCGACGGTCCGTAGCGGGTCGTGCCCGTGGGGCGGGTCGTCCTGGTGACGTGGATGGTGTGTCCGAGGCGGGCCTTGCTCCTGGCGTGGATCACGTGTCCGAGGCGGACTTCGCTTCCGGTGCGGGTCATGGGCCTGGGGTGGACCAGGTTTCTGATGGGGGCCACGGTCCGGGAGAGGGGTTCGCCCCTGGGGCGGGCCGTGCATCCGGCTCGGGCCGACGGTCCGTAGCGGGTCGTGCCCGTGGGGCGGGTCGTCCTGGTGACGTGGATGGTGTGTCCGAGGCGGGCCTTGCTCCTGGCGTGGATCACGTGTCCGAGGCGGACTTCGCCTCCGGCGTGGGGCACGGGCCCGGGGTGGACCAGGCCCCCGAGGGGGACCACGGTCCCGGAGCGGGCTTCGCCCCTGGGGCGGGCCACGCGCCCGGCTCGGGTCGTCCGTCCGCAGTCGGCCGTGCCCGTAGCGCGGGCCACCCCCACGACGCTGACGGCACGTCCGACGCAGGCTTCGCCCCCGGCGCGGGCCACGCGTCCGACGCGCACTTCGACCCCGACGGCGACCACGGCCCCAGCGCGGACCCCGCCTACGGGCCGAGCCACGCCGACCACCTCCGTGACGAGGACGGCGCCTTCGGGGCGGACCACGCTCCCCGGGCGGACCACCCCCGTCACGCCGAGGGCGCGCCCGAAACCGACCACGCCCTCGACGCGCACGACGTCCTCGACGCGGCCGAAGCCCCACTCGCCCCCGAGCCGGACGAAGCCTCCGAAGCGGACCTGGCCCTGCACGCGGGTCTCGCCCCGGACGCGGCTCTGGCCCCGCACACGGGTCTCGCCCCGGGCGTGGGCCCGGCCCCGCACGCCGACCTGGCCCCGGACGAGGACCTCGACCTCGCCCCGAACGCAGGCCACACCTCCCACGCGGACACCGCCTCCGACGCGGCCTTCGCCCCCGGTGCCGCCCCCGGCCCCGGCGCTGCCCCCGGCCTCAGCGCCCCCCGCGCCGCCACCCCCGGCACCACTCCCACCGGCGACGCCCCCCGCACCGGACACGGCCCCCACGGCCCCAACCCGGTCGCCCCCGGCGCCCAAGCAGAACAAGCCCACGCCGAGGCAGACGCCACCCCCGACGCCGAAGCCGACACCGACCTCGAAACCGGCCCCGAGACCGGCCCCGAAGCCAGCCTCGAAACCGACCCCGAGACCGACGTCGACCTCGCAGCCACCCCCAATCCCGACCCCACACACCCGACCAAGGCTCCGGAGCCAGCCCCCGTCCCGCAGGACGAGCACCCCCTCGTCTCCTACGTCCTCCGTGTCAACGGCGCCGACCGGCCCGTCACCGATGCCTGGATCGGGGAGTCCCTGCTGTACGTGCTGCGTGAGCGGCTCGGGCTCGCCGGGGCCAAGGACGGGTGTTCGCAGGGCGAGTGCGGGGCCTGCAACGTGCAGGTGGACGGGCGGCTCGTCGCGTCGTGCCTGGTGCCCGCGGCCACCGCGGCGGGCAGCGAGGTGCGTACCGTCGAAGGCCTCGCCGTCGACGGCCGCCCCTCGGACGTGCAGCGCGCGCTGGCCAACTGCGGCGCCGTGCAGTGCGGCTTCTGCGTACCGGGCATGGCGATGACCCTGCACGACCTGCTCGAAGGCAACCCCGCCCCCAGCGACCTGGAGACCCGCCGCGCGCTCTGCGGCAACCTGTGCCGCTGCTCCGGCTACCGGGGCGTACTCGACGCGGTCCGCGACGTCGTCGCCGAGCGCGAGGCGAAGGGCGCCGCGAGCGAGCAGGAGCAGCGGGAACAGCAGCAACAACAGCAACAGCAACAGCAACAACAGCAGGAGCAGCACGGGCAAGGCGGGCCCGGTCGCAACGGCGCCGCCCCCGGCGCCCCGCGCGTGCCGCATCAAGCGGGCCCCTACGGCCAGGACGGAGGCCAGGCGTGAGCAACGAGACCGTCGCCGCGCCCGCGCCGGGCGCGGAGCAACTGCCGCACGGCATCGGCTCCTCGCTGCCGTCGGGGGAGATCAGGGCCAAGACCGAGGGCACGTTCCCGTACGCCGCCGACCTGTGGGCCGAAGGCCTGCTGTGGGCGGCCGTGCTTCGCTCCCCGCACGCGCACGCCCGCATCGTGACCATCGACATCACGCAGGCGCAGGAGATGCCGGGCGTACGCGCGGTCGTCACGTACGAAGACGTGCCGGGCGAGCCGAACCACGGCCGCAAGACCCCCGACCGCCCGCTGTTCGCCTCCGATGTCGTACGCCACCACGGCGAGGCCATCGCCGCGGTCGCCGCCGATCACCCGGACACGGCCCGGATGGCCGCCGCCGCGATCGTCGTCGAGTACGAACTGCTCGACCCGGTGACCGACCCCGAGCAGTCCTTCGAGGCCGCCCCGCTGCACCCCGACGGCAACCTCATCCGCCACATCCCGCTGCGCCACGGCGACCCGGAGGCGGCCGGCGAGGTCGTCGTCGAGGGGCTCTATCGGATCGGACGCCAGGACCCGGCGCCCATCGGCGCGGAGGCCGGGCTCGCGGTGCCGCGTCCGGACGGCGGCGTCGAGCTGTACATCGCCTCCACCGACCCGCACGGCGACCGCGACATGGCCGCCGCCTGCTACGGCCTCGCCCCCGAGCGCGTGAAGGTCGTCGTCACCGGCGTCCCCGGCGCCAGCGGCGACCGCGAGGACGCCAGTTTCCACCTGCCGCTCGGCCTGCTCGCCCTGCGCACGGGCTGCCCGGTCAAGCTCACCGCGACCCGCGAGGAGTCCTTCCTCGGCCACGCGCACCGCCACCCGACGCTCCTTCGCTACCGCCACCACGCGGACGCGGAAGGGCAGTTGGTGAAGGTGGAGGCGCAGATCCTGCTCGACGCGGGCGCGTACGCGGACACCTCCGCGGACGCCCTGGCCGCCGCGGTCTCCTTCGCCTGCGGTCCCTACGTCGTCCCGCACGCCTTCATCGAGGGCTGGGCGGTCCGCACGAACAACCCGCCGTCCGGCCACGTACGCGGCGAGGGCGCCCTCCAGGTCTGCGCCGCCTACGAGGCGCAGATGGACAAGCTCGCGAAGAAACTGGGCGTCGACCCGGCCGACCTGCGGCTGCGCAACGCGATGGCGACCGGCGACATCCTGCCGACCGGACAGACGGTGACGTGCCCGGCCCCGGTGGCCGAACTCCTCGCCGCCGTACAGGACTTCCCGCTGCCCGACCTGCCCAAGGACACCCCGCAGGAGGACTGGCTGCTGCCCGGCGGCCCCGAGGGCGCGGGCGAACCGGCCGCCGTGCGACGCGGCGTCGGCTACGGCCTCGGCATGGTCCAACTCCTCGGCGCCGAGGGCGCGGACGAGGTCTCCACGGCCACGGTGAAGGTCCACGACGGCATCGCCACGGTCATCTGCGCGGCCGTCGAGACGGGCCAGGGCTTCACGACCCTCGCCCGGCAGATCGTCCAGGAGACGCTCGGCATCGACGAGGTCCGCGTGGCTCCGGTGGACACCGATCAGCCCCCGGCCGGGCCGAGTTGCCACGGCCGCCACACCTGGGTGTCCGGCGGGGCGGTCGAGCGCGCCGCGAAGATGGTGCGTACGCAGCTCCTGCAGCCCCTGGCGCACAAGTTCGGCATGTCGACCGAGCTGCTCCAGATCGCCGACGGCAAGATCACCTCGTACGACGGAGTGCTCTCCACCACCGTCGAGGAGGCGATGGACGGCAAGGAGCTGTGGGCCACGGCGCAGTGCCGCCCGCACCCCACCGAGCCGCTCGACGCCGACGGGCAGGGCGACGCCTTCGTGGGCATGGCCTTCTGCGCGGTCCGCGCCGTCGTCGACGTGGACATCGAGATCGGCTCCGTACGCGTCGTGGAGATCGCCGTCGCCCAGGACGTCGGCCGCATCCTCAACCCCGCGCAGTTGCGGGTCCGCATCGAGGCGGGCGTCACCCAGGGCGTCGGCGCGGCGCTCACCGAGAACCTGCGCACCCCGCGCGGCCTCGTCCGCCACCCCGACCTGACGGGCTACGCGCTGCCCACCGCCCTGGACGCCCCCGAGATCCGCATCGTGAAACTCGTCGAGGAGCGCGACGTGGTCGCCCCCTTCGGCGCGAAGGCCGCGAGCGCGGTGCCGGTGGTGACGTCCCCGGCGGCGATCGCGTCCGCCGTGCGGGCCGCCACGGGGCGGCCCGTGAACCGGCTGCCGATCAGGCCGCAGGCGGCGGTGGGGGCGGAGCTGGCGTAGCCGGGGCCATTTTGGCCTGTCCGGTGCTGGCGAGCTATCGACCTGTCCGGTGCCGGTGAGCTCTCAGCCCGTCTGCGCCGCCGCTCCCCGTCTGGGGCTTCGCCCCTCTCCCCCTTGTCGCCGCTCCGCGGCTCGTCCTCAAACGCCGGACGGGCTTTCTCCCCACCCACCCGCCCTTACAGCTCGCGGCGCGTCGCTGCCCCCCTTGCCGGTGCGGCTGGTGTTTTAGCCCGTCCGGCGTTTGAGGACGAGGCCGTTCAGGCCGATAGCGGGGTCCAGGGGCGGCAGCCCCTGGTTACGGGAAAGGGGCGGGCCTGGGGCGCCCCGCGCGGGACCCGGCGGTACCCAGAGCCCCGGAAAAAGAGAGGAACCCTCGGCCACGCCGAGGTAACTTCGCGCGTGTGAACGCTGCCACCACCCCCGCAGGGGTCATCGTCATCACCGGCATCATGGCCGCCGGCAAGTCCACCGTCGCCCAGGCCCTCGCCGAACGGCTGCCCCGCGCCGCGCATGTGCGGGGCGACGTCTTCCGGCGCATGATCGTCTCCGGCCGCCAGGAGTACGAGCCCGGGGCGGGCGGCGAGGCGGAGGCCCAACTCCGGCTCCGCTACGGCCTGTCGGCGGCCACGGCGGACGCGTACGCCGCCGCGGGATTCACCGCGATCGTCCAGGACGTCATCCTCGGCGAGGAGCTGAAGGACTACGTCGAGCTGGTACGGGCCCGTCCCCTGCACGTCGTCGTGCTCGCGCCGCGCCCCGCCGCGGTGGCCGCGCGCGAGGCCGCCCGCGGCAAGACCGGCTACGGCGAGTGGACGGTCGAGGCCCTGGACGAAGGACTGCGCGCCACCACGCCACGTATCGGACTGTGGCTGGACAGCTCGGAGTTGACGGTGGATCAGACGGTGGACGCGATTCTGGCGCGGCTCGGCGAGGCGGCGGTGGTCTGAGAGTGGAATGTCACCGACCGGTGCCCATACGGTCGCGATGACGCCTCAGGCATGTCATCCCCCCATAAATCCCTTTTGACGGGCGCGAGTTGCAAGGCACCATCGGAAGTGTCCCGAGCAATTACGTGACAACTACGGGGGAAATCATGGGGGATGACGGTGACACGGGCTGGGGCTGACCCCGGCGTGTCGAACGTGAAGCGGGGCCTTGCGAACTGAGGCGCCGACAGGGGCGGTCCCGGACGGGGCCGCCCCTTTTTCGCGCGTTTTCCGTGCCTCTCCGTGCCTCTCCGTGCCTCTCCGTGCCTCTCCGTGCCTCTCCGCGCCTCGGAGACACCAGACGGGGAACGTCAGTTCGCAGCGCCGGGCGCCTTGCCCTCGATCGTCACCACGGAGCCCGAACTGACCTGTGTGTACAGCCACTTGGCGTCGGACGTGCGCAGGCCGAGTACGCCTCGGGTCACGTCGGACTTGCCGGGGGCTTGTTCGTTGTACGTGAGGGCGACGGCGTAGTTGGTGCGGCCCGTGGTGTCGCGCAGCTCGACGACCCAGGGGAGCGAGACGTCGTACTCGTCGCCGAGGCCGGCCGTCCCACCGGTGAGCCTCTTGGTGCGGTGCTTGGCGACGACGGTCATGCGACCGGGCTTCGTGGGGTGGGCGGCGGTGCCGGAGGAGAGGGGCAGGGTGCGGCCGCGTACGGTCAGCGTGCGCCGGGTGAGGTCGACGGTGACGGCGGGGGCGGTGGAGGCCGACTCGGTGGGTGCGGCGGGTTGGGCCGGGCGGGGGGCGGAGTCGTCGCCGAGGCCTGTGACCAGGCCGAACACCAGGGCCGCGGTCGCGATGGCGGCGCCGCCCGCGATGGTCGCGCGCCGGCGTCGGCCGCGGGTCACGGCGCGGCGGCGCACCTGGGCGCCGGGGCCGGGGGCCGGGGCGCGGCCGCTGTCGGCGAGGCCGCGCAGGGCGGCGGAGAGCGCGTCGGGCTCGGCGGGACGGGGTGTCGGGGGCTGGTCACCGGGCAGCGGGGGCTGAGCACCGCGCATCGGGGGTCGTTCATCGGGCATGAGGGTCGCCCTCCTTCCCGCCGAGTACGTCACTGGCGAGTGCCTTGCCGTCGATCACGTCGATCACGTCGATTGCGTCGGCCACGTCGTCGCCCCTCGCGTCTTCGCTCGCGGAAAGGTGCTTGGCCAGCGCGGCCCGTCCCCGGGAGAGCCGGGCCTTGACGGTGCCGGTCGGGGCGCCGGTCTCGGCGGCCACCTGCTCGACGCTGAGGTCGCACAGGTGGTGCAGCACGATCGCGTGCCGCTGCGCGTCCGGCAGTTGCCGCAGCGCCTGGACCAGGGCGACGTGCTCGGGCCCCGGCCCCGGCGCGTGCTCGCGCGGTGCGTCGCGGCGTACGAGTTCGAGCCAGCGGCGGGCGCGGCGCCAGTGGCTCACCGCGAGCCGCATGGCCACCGTGCGGATCCAGGCCTCCGGGACCGCGACGGCACCGAACTCGCGGCGCCGGTCCCAGGCCCGTACGAACGCCTCCTGGACGACGTCCTGCGCCTGCCCGTGGTCGCCGGTCAGCGCGTAGACCTGGCCGACGACGCGGGGGAACGCCGAGGCGTAGAACGCGTCGAACTCGTCCTCCGTCATGCCACCCGCACCCCCCGCCCCACATCCCCGGAAATTTCCCGTACGCAGCATGCAACCCGGCGGTCTCCGCCGTGCGTATGGGTGGCGTACATGGAAGCACACCGGCGGGGGCCGGTCTGCGGCCGCGAGAACGCAGGAACATCACAGGGGGAGCCCGATGACCAGGAAGACCAGGCGCGCCGGAACGCGTCACGCCGTACGCGGGGCGGTGGCCGCGGCGCTGTGCGCGGCCGTACTCGTGGGCTGCGGGGGCGGTTCGGAAGAGGGCGGGCGGGGGCCGTCGGCCGAGTCCGAGGACCGCAAGCCTGTCGACGCGGGCACGCCCACGCCCCGCGCGAAGCCGGTCGTGGAACCGGCCGCGCTGCGCGGGGGCGGCGTACGGGTCAACGTCCACGACGGGCAGCGGGTGGGCGTGGGCATGCCGGTGTCGGTGACGTTCGCCCGCCCGGTCCCGGCGGCCCAACGCGCGGCGGTGGAACGCAGATTGACGGTCCGCACCACCACGCCGAACACCACCCCCGGCTCCTGGAGCTGGGTGAAGGACCGCAACCTGCACGACGGCCGGCGCGTCGACTACCGCCCCAAGACGTACTGGAAGCCCGGCAGCGAGGTCACCGTCCGCGTGGGCTCCGGAACCGTACGCCGCTTCACGGTGGCCCGCTCCCTGGTCGCCACCGTCGACGTACGCACCCACACGATGACGGTCGTCAAGGACGGCGCGACCCGGCGCGTGCCGGTCACCGCGGGGGCGCCCGGCATGGACACCTGGAACGGCACGATGGTCGTCTCCGACAAGCAGCGCCGCGTCCGCATGGACTCGCGAACGGTCGGCTACGGGGACGCGTACAACGACGACTACAACTACGCCGTCCACCTCACCACGTCCGGCACCTACCTCCACGAGAACCCGAAGGCCAACACCTACGCGGGCACGCAGAACGTCACCCACGGCTGCATAGGCCTCGCCACGGACGGCACGGCCCGCCGCTTCTTCGAGGAGGTCATCCCCGGCGACGTGGTCCGCGTGACCGGCTCGAAGGAAACGGTGGCGCCCGGGAACGGGTACGGGGACTGGAATGTGCCGTGGGAGGAGTGGAGGGCGGGCAGCGCGCTGCGGAAGTGACCGGGGGCGACGCCCGCTCCGCTCGGGCGTGGGCGCCGCAACGGGGCTTCCCTGCCGCACCCCGCCGGGCGGCCTGGCAGCACGCGCACCGGCTGCCTGGGACTGCGGCCCCCCGGGAGCCCTCAGCGCCCCTGAAGGCTCCTACGCCGCCGTGTCGTACGTGTAGTAGCGGGTGTGGTCGAGCATGTCGGCCGGGGTGACGTTGCCCCAGGGGCGCATCGTGTCGTTCAGGTCGACCACGTCTCGGGTGTTGGAGGTGGGGAGGTAGGGGGAGTTGGGGTGGCGGGACTGCCACTGGGTCCAGAGTCTGTCCACGTAGGCGTGGTGGAGCCAGAAGACCGGGTCGTTGGGGGAGGCGCCGGTGGCCATGTGGCCGCCGACCCAGACGTGGACGCGGTTGTGGAGGTTGACGCCGCGCCAGCCTTCGAGGTGGTTGCGGAAGCCGTCGGAGGCGCTGTTCCACGGCGGCATGTCGTACGTGGACATGGCGAGGACCGAGTCGACCTCGGCCTTGGTGGGGAGTTGGCGCACGCCCGCGCCGAGGCTGCGGCGCAGGAAGTCGCGGCCGTCGACGCGTACGTTGATGCGCCAGCCGTTGCCGGAGGAAGCGAACGCGCCGTCGGTGACCTGGCTGTCGCGGCTGCGCCCGGTGCCGCCGAGGAAGTCGGGGGCCCACAGGGACGCGGCCGGGGTGCGGTCGGTGGTCCAGTCCCAGTAGGGGAGGGCCACTGAGGGGTCGACGGACTGGAGCGCCTCCTCGAACTGTATGAGGAAGCGGCGGTGCCAGGGCAGGAAGGACGGCGAGCGGTGGCCCACGCGGTCGCCGTTGTCGGTGTCGCTCATGATGAAGTCGTTGTGCGTGCTGACGAATGCGTCGTAGCGCCCGTCGCGCTTGAGGGCGAGCAGCGCGTTCACGAAGCGCCGTTTCTCGTCTGCGGTGAGCTGGGACTGGTTCTTGCGTACGGTCATGGCGGTGCTGCTCCGGGTCAGGGTGAGGGTCAGGGTCGGGGTTGGGGTCGGGATCAGACGGCGGGTGGGGGCAGGGGGACGAGGGTGGCGCCTTGCAGCTCGACCACCGCCGCGCGGGCCAGGGCCCGCGGGGTCGCCCGCGGCTCGTAGTGGTTGATGACGCTGATCCACGTGCCGTCGGCGTTGCGCATGATGTGCAGTTCGTCGCCGTCGATGCGTACGGAGTAGCCGGCGCCGTGGCCGCCCCCGTGGCCTGCGTGGTGGCCGCCGTCGTGGGACGGCGCGCCCTGGATGCGGCGGCCCAGGTACACCTCGTCGAACGAGTCGGGCTCGGCGCCCGCGTGGGCCTGGTCGTGCGGCTCGGCGCCCATCGCCGAAGCGCGGGCCGCGCCGACGGCGGCGAGACCGGCGGCGGCGCTCGCGGCGGCGCCGATGGCCTGACGGCGGGTGATTCCGGACATGCGTAAAACCCCCAAGTGAGCGTGGTGAAGGGGCGGTTCCGGTGGTCGGCCGGAGTGCCCAGGCCATGCGTACAGGGAGGTCGGTGCGGCGCCGAAATCGGCGGGAAGAAGCGCCCCTTATTACGGACAACTGCGGGTAAAATGTGCAGAGTTGGACGAACGTAATTCTGCTGCCGATACGTCCTGGCGGCACGCAGACCGCAAATCCTGCGCCTTAGGTGAGGATAGCGTGAAAGATCTTCACGGATGCTCCATGAGGAGTGCGCCGGGTCACAGGGGAAAGCTGGCCAGAAGGCGCCCCGTGGAGTCCCACGGGGCGCCGGCTCACTGCGTGGAGGCCGTGACCGGAATTGAACCGGTGTGCTTCGCTTTGCAGGCGAATCCCTAAGCCACTCGGGCACACGGCCACGTCGTAGGCTCCCGCCGTACGTGACACAACGACCGTAGGCAGCGCGGCCCGCACCGCTCAAGCGTCGGGGCGGTGCTGCAACGCGACTGCCATGCGGCGTTCATGAAACCCACGGTTCCCACTGGAGAGGCCCATGACGACCCTGCCCGACCGCCCCCGCACCGCCGTCCTCGTCATCGACATGCAGAACGGCGTGGTCGCCGAGGCGCACGAGCGCGACGCCGTCATCGCGAACATAGCCACCGTCGTCGACAAGGCCCGCGCGGCCGACGTACCCGTCATCTGGATCCAGCACTCCGACGACGAGCTCCCGCACGGCGCCGAGAGCTGGGCCTACGTCCCCGAACTCGTCCGCCGCGAGACCGAACCCCTCGTCCACAAGCACTACGGCGACTCCTTCGAAGCCACCGACCTGGAGTCCGTACTCGCCGAACACGCCGTCGGCCACCTCGTCGTCACCGGCGCCCAGACCGACGCGTGCATCCGCTCCACCCTTCACGGCGCCTTCACTCGCGGCTACGACGCCACGCTCGTCGCCGACGCGCACACCACGGAGGACCTGAGCGGGTACGGCGCCCCGACCCCCGACCTGGTCATCGCGCACACCAACCTGTACTGGCACCGGCAGGAAGCGCCCGGTCGGCGCGGGGGTACGGTGCGGACGCCCGACGTGACGTTCGCCTGAGCCGTCGCGGCTCGCGGCTGCTCGGCTCAGCCGTCGATCTCCGCCCACACCGTCTTGCACGGGGCCGGTCCCACCTCCGTGCCCCAGCGCGTCGCGAGGGCCTCGACCAGGAGCAGGCCCCGGCCCGACTCTGCGTCGGGGCCCGCGTGCCGCGCCTTGGGCAGTTCGTCGCCCCGCGTGTCGGTCACCTCCACGCGGAGCGTGGCCCCGGTCACCGTCAGCGTGAGCCGGAAGTTCCGGCCCGGCGTCCGGCCGTGCAGCGCGGCGTTGTTCGCCAGCTCGGCGACGAGTTGCTCCGCGTGGGTGAACTGGCTGCGCCACTCTGCGAGTTGGGCCACCGTCAGGCGGCGGGCCAGGCGTGCGCCTCTGCGGGTCGAGGACAGCAGGATCGTGAACTGGCGTACGGGGGTGGGGGCGTGGCTGAGTTTTTGGTTCACGTCACTCAGCGTGGTGGCGTGGGTGTGCCGTGCACAGTGCGACTGGCTGTGCGTATGCCGTTTGTCTGGTGCTTGTCCTGCCTTGTCTTGGCTGTCCGGCGTGACATTTGGGTACGGGTGCGCGTTGAGCTTGGACGGTACGTCGGAGGTGGGCGCGCATGAGCGAACGTACAGATGACATGGCGGATGAGCCTGGCTGGGACGTCGACCCGGAGGATGAGATCGCCTCGGTGGTCGAGGCGTTGGGGCGGCAGCAGAAGCTGTGGCGCGAGGCGGCCGGGCTGCGGGTGGTCGACTTCGCGGAGACCGTCGGATACGGCGAGGACTTGGTCCGGAAGGTGGAGCGCGGGGCGCGCATTCCACGGCCGGAGTACCTGGAGCGTGCCGACGAGGTCCTTGGGGCCAACGGGTTCATCTTGGCGATGAAGGAGGAGATGGCCAAGGCCCGGTACCCCAAGAAGGTACGGGAGTTGGCGAAGCTGGAGGCGCGGGCGGTCGAGATCGCGGCGTACGGCAACCACAACCTCCATGGCCTGCTGCAGACGAAGGAGTACGCGCGGGCACTGTTCGGCTTGCAGCGGCCTGCGTACTCGCTGGACCAGGTGGAGCGTGGCTTGGCGGCACGTATGGCCCGACAGACGGTCTTCGAGCGGTCACCGGCACCGGATTTCAGCTTCGTTCAGGAGGAGGTGACTTTGCGACGGCCCATCGGGGGAAGAATGGTCCTGCGCCAGCAGCTCGAACGTCTGCTGGAAATCGGTCAGTTGCCGAACGTGACGCTCCAGGTGATGCCGACCGACAGCGAAGGGCATGCCGGAATCGAAGGCGGACGGATTCAGTTGCTGAAGTTCGGGGACGGAACGGCGGTGGGGCGCTCCGAAGGCGAGTTCAACGGCCGCCCGGTCTCCGACCCAAGGCAGCTCCGAATCCTTGAGCTGCGGTATGGCATGATCCGGGCGCAGGCTCTCAGGCCACGGGAGTCGTTGGCCTTCATCGAGAGAGTGCGGGGAGAGACATGACCCAAAAGCCCTCTGCCGGGGACGGTTATGAGCTCAACTGGTTCAAGAGCAGCTACAGCGACAGCAGCAACATCAACGACTGCGTCGAGGTCGCGCTGGAGTGGCGCAAGAGCAGCTACAGCGACAGCAGCAACCCAAGCGACTGCGTCGAGGTCGCCGTAGACCTCCGCAGCATCCACATCCGCGACTCCAAGAACCCCGCCGGCCCCCGACTCGCCCTCCCCCCAACTGCCTGGGTCGACTTCATCGCATACGCAACTGAGTAGAGCCCTGAGTAGCCGTACTCAGGGAACACCGGTTCGACCCCGCAAAGCTGTCAGCATGACAACCGCGCCGCCGATGCCCCCGCTGCCGCCGCAGGCCCCCGCACCGCAGTCGCAAGGCCGCCGCCGGGCACGGGCGGGGACGACCACCATCGCCGCGGCCCTGGTCACCGCACTGCTGGCCGCAGGCCTCGGCGCGTGGTGGTGGACGCGGTCCGGCGACGAGGACCCCTTGGCGGGCAGGCCGCGGGTGACGGACGCCAAGACCGGCCTCTCGTACGGGATTCCGGAGGGCTGGAAGCGTACCGACAAGGGCAAGAAGGGCGGCCTGATCGGCGCGTTCACGTCGTCGATCGGACCGTCGGACAAGGGCGAGGACAAGGACGAGGACGAAGCCGGGCACGAGACCGGCGTCACGGTCCTCGCGGGCCGATCGGCCCCGGTCCCCGAGCCCGCGCTGAAGAGCCAGACGGAGCGCTCGGCCCGCTCGAACGCGGAGTTCTTCTTCCCGGACGGATCGTCGAAGCGGGAGGAGTCGAAGGCCACGACGGTCGACGGCCGCCCGGCACACACCGTGGCGCTGGCGGTGAAGGACGGCGAGGGCGGCACCGCGCACCTGCGCCTGACGCTGATCACGGTGGACGACAAGCGGACGGCGTTCCTGCTGGGAATCGCGATGCCCGGCACGAGCGCGGAGAAGCAGACGGTGGACGACGTCCTGGCCAGCGCGTCGACTGGCTGATATTGCACTTGCAACGCACATGCGTGGGCGACTTGGCTGGAGCGTCTGTTGACTGAGCAACGGGGGAGGAACCACAGATGACGCAGCCGCCGGGACAACAGCCCGGCCAGCCGCAGCCGCAGCCGCAGCCGCAACCGTGGCAGGGCGGAGGAGGAGGCGGCTTCGGCGCGCCACACAGTTCGTACGGAGTGCCGCAGCAGGGTCCGTACGCGCCGCCGCAGGGCCCGTACGGCACGACGGACAACCCGTACGCGCAGCCGCAACAGCCGGCGCAGCCGATGCAACCCACCCCGTACGCACCGTACGCACCGCACACTCCGCAGTACGGCGGCGGATACCCGCCCCCACCCCCTCCGCCCCCAAAGCGCAAGACAGGACTGATAGTTGGGGCGGCCGTGCTGGCCATGGCGGTGGTGGCGGGCGGGGTGTGGTTCGCGGTGGGCCAGGGGGACGACGACGAGTCGAAGAAGCCCCAGGCGAAGCCGAGCGACAGCGCGACGGCGGGAGCCGAACCGCGGGAGACCCCGACGCCCAGCCCGGAATCCTCGGGCGACACGGACGACAACCCGTACGCCGACCCCGACGACGGCACGGAGGAGTCCGAGGAACCCAGCGGCGGCGGCCCGACCGGCACCACCCTCGTCGGCTTCTGGCGCTCGGAGAAGCCGGGCGGCGGCATCCTCGGACTCCGCGACAGCCCCGACAGCACAAAGCCGAAGAAGGCGTCGGTGTCCCTCCTCGACGGCGGCCGCTGCACCGGCCTGCGCCGCGTCATCGAACCGGGCCGCAGCTACCGCATAGGCCTCCTCTGCGAACGCGACAAGAAGGAGATCTACGGCGACCTGATCTTCCCCGGCGGCAACACCCTCACGGTCACCTGGGACAAGGGCAGAACCGGCAAGGAGACGTACAAGAGGTTCCTGGACTGGTCGGAGGACGGGACGGGGTCCGGGGGCACGGACGGGAGCGGCGGCGGAAGTGGGGGTGGCGGAGACACGGGGGTCGAGGGCGTCGCCCACACCGGGTAGGTGGGCCTAAGACCAAGGGACGATCAACAGCCCGCCCGCAGACAGGGGCACGGTGTCGGTCGGCGCTCCTACTCTGGCCCCTATGACTGCCCGAGACTCCCGAGACCCCCGCGACGCCGACGTCGCCATCGCCTCGGCCGCCCCGGAGGCGGCCTCCGTGCTCGACGAGGAGCCAGTGGGCGGGGTGCTCGGGAAGCCGTATCGGGCGCTCAGCATCGGGATCGTGTCGGTCGTCTTTCTCATTGCCTTCGAGGCGACCGCCGTCGGGACGGCCATGCCCGTCGCGGCGCGGGAGCTCGACGGGATTCCGCTGTACGCCTTCGCGTTCTCCGCGTACTTCACGACGAGCCTGTTCGGGATGGTGCTCTCGGGGCAGTGGGCCGACCGGCGCGGGCCGCTGGGGGCGCTGGCCGCCGGGATCGGGGCGTTCGCGGCGGGGCTGCTGCTCGCGGGGACCGCGGGGGCGATGTGGCAGTTCATCCTGGGGCGCGCGGTGCAGGGGCTCGGCGGCGGGCTCGTCATCGTGGCGCTGTACGTGGTCGTCAGCCGGGCCTACCCGGAGGCGCTGCGGCCGTCCATCCTGGCCGCGTTCGCCGCGAGCTGGGTCATACCCTCGGTGATCGGGCCGCTGATCGCCGGCACGGTCACCGAACACGCGGGCTGGCGCTGGGTGTTCCTCGGCATCCCCGCACTCGTCGCCGTCCCGCTCGCCCTCGCCCTGCCCGCGATACGGCGGACGGCTGCGGGGCCGGTTGATCCTGACGCCCCCGTCGAGGCCTTCGATCGGCGCCGGATCCGTCTCGCTCTCGGCATCTCGCTCGGTGCCGGGCTGCTTCAGTACGCCGGGCAGGATCTGCGCTGGCTGTCCCTGCTCCCCGCCGTGGTCGGCGCCGTCGTCCTCGTGCCCGCCGTGCTCGGGCTGCTGCCGCGCGGCACCTACCGGGCTGCGCGCGGGCTGCCCTCCGTCGTGCTCCTTCGCGGCGTCGCCGCGGGGTCCTTCATCGCCGCCGAGTCCTTCGTGCCGCTGATGCTCGTCACCGAGCGTGGGCTGTCCCCGACGTTGGCCGGGCTCTCGTTGGCTTCGGGCGGTGCGACGTGGGCTCTTGGGTCGTACGTGCAGTCGCGGCCCCGTATGGAGCCGCATCGGGAGAAGCTCGTCGTCAGCGGCATGGTTCTTGTGGCCGCTTCCATCGCCACCGCGCCGAGTGTTCTCATCGACGCCGTTCCGGTGTGGACCATCGCCGTTGCCTGGGCCTTCGGGTGCCTCGGCATGGGCATGGTGATTGCCTCTACCAGCGTGCTGTTGCTTCGGCTTTCGCCGCCCGAGGATGCGGGGTCGAACTCTGCTGCGCTTCAGATTTCCGACGGGTTGTCCAACAGCTTGCTGCTTGCCGGGGGCGGCGCCGCGTTCGCCGCGCTCGGTGGGGGGATGGCGGGTGCCGGCCACACCGCCGAGGTGGCGGGCTCTCACCCCGCTGCCTTCACGGCGGTGTTCCTGCCGATGGCGGCGGTCGCGCTGGCCGGGGCGTGGTTGGGGACGCGGCTGCGTAGCCCCCACTGCGTCCATTAGCGCGCTCCGCGCGCGGGCACCCCTTCCCGTAACCAGGGGGCTGCCGCCCCCTGGACCCCCGCTGATCGGCGCTCCGCGCCTCGTCCTCAAGCGCCGGACGGGCTGAAGGGTGGAGGTCCCGGGCGGGTGGGTCAGGACCCCGCCGTATCGCCGCTTCGCGTCTCGTCCTCAAGCGCCGGACGGGCTGAAAGCCAGCCGGGGTGGGCTGGGAGGGTGCCGGTGGGCTGGGGGAAAGCGATAGCGCTTCCCGGTGTGAGACGTGTCCCACCCGCCCCGCCCCCGGGGTCGTCGACCCGACGCCCCCGGAGTCGCACCGGTAAGGTGGCCCGGTTGTCATACGTAGCCGTGCCGCCGAGCCCGAACGAACCGGAGACCGTGACTACCACCGCCGCCTCCTCGTCACACTCGTCCCACCACCTTTCCCCCGCCTTCCCAGGCCGCGCCCCCTGGGGCACCGCGAGCAAGCTGCGGGCCTGGCAGCAGGGGGCGATGGAGAACTATCTCCAGGAGCAGCCGCGTGACTACCTCGCGGTCGCCACGCCCGGTGCCGGCAAGACGACGTTCGCGCTGACGCTCGCGTCCTGGCTCCTGCACCACCACGTGGTGCAGCAGGTGACCGTGGTCGCGCCCACCGAGCACCTGAAGAAGCAGTGGGCCGAGGCGGCCGCGCGGATAGGGATCAAGCTGGATCCCGAGTACAGCGCGGGCCCGCTCAGCAAGGAGTACCAGGGCGTCGCCGTGACGTACGCCGGCGTCGGCGTACGCCCCATGCTGCACCGCAACCGCGTCGAGCAGCGCAAGACCCTCGTCATCCTCGACGAGATCCACCACGCCGGTGACTCCAAGTCCTGGGGCGAGGCCTGCCTGGAGGCGTTCGAGCCCGCGACCCGGCGGCTCGCGCTCACCGGCACACCCTTCCGGTCCGACACCAACCCGATCCCCTTCGTGGCGTACGAGGAGGGGAATGACGGGATTCGGCGGTCCGCCGCCGACTACACCTACGGGTACGGGAGCGCCCTCGGCGACGGTGTCGTGCGGCCCGTCATCTTTCTGTCCTACAGCGGCAACATGCGCTGGCGCACCAAGGCGGGCGACGAGATCGCCGCCCGGCTCGGCGAGCCCATGACCAAGGACGCCATCTCGCAGGCCTGGCGCACCGCGCTCGACCCGCGCGGCGACTGGATGCCGAACGTGCTCAAGGCCGCCGATCAGCGCCTGAGCGAAGTGCGTAAGGCCATTCCGGACGCCGGCGGCCTCGTCATCGCCTCCGACCAGGACTCCGCCCGCGCCTACGCCAAGCTCATCCGCGAGCTGACCGGCACCAAGGCCACTCTGGTGCTCTCCGACGACGCCGGTGCCTCCAAGCGCATCGACGACTTCAGCGGCAGCGACGACCGGTGGATGGTCGCGGTGCGGATGGTCTCGGAGGGCGTGGACGTGCCGCGGCTCGCGGTGGGTGTGTACGCGACGACGATCTCCACGCCCTTGTTCTTCGCCCAGGCCGTGGGCCGTTTCGTACGTTCACGGCGGCGCGGCGAGACCGCCTCCGTCTTCCTGCCCACCGTCCCCGACCTGCTCGGCTTCGCCAACGAGATGGAGGTCGAGCGCGACCACGTGCTCGACAAGCCGAAGAAGCAGGGCGAGGAGGATCCGTACGCCGAGTCCGAGCAGGAGATGGACGAGGCCAACCGCCAGGAGGACGAGGACACCGGCGAGCAGGAGCAGTTCTCCTTCGAGGCCCTGGAGTCCGACGCCGTCTTCGACCGGGTGCTCTTCGACGGCGCCGAGTTCGGCATGCAGGCGCACCCGGGGAGTGAGGAGGAGCAGGACTATCTCGGCATCCCCGGGCTGCTCGAACCCGACCAGGTGCAGATGCTGCTCCAGAAGCGGCAGGCCCGGCAGATCGCGCACAGCAAGAAGAAGCCTGCCGAGGAGGCCGACCTCCTGGAGATCCCCGCCGAGCGGCGGCCCGTCGTCTCCCACAAGGAGATGCTCGAACTGCGCAAGCAGCTCAACACGATGGTCGGCGCGTACTCCCACCAGAGCGGGAAGCCGCACGGCGTGATCCACACCGAGCTGCGGCGCACCTGCGGCGGGCCGCCCAGCGCGGAGGCCACGGCCGGCCAGCTCCGCCAGCGCGTCGCGAAGGTCCAGGAGTGGGCGACGCGCATGAAGTGACCCGCCAGTAGGCGGGCCCAGCGCGTCACCGTCCGTCCTGCGTACGTCCCGTAAGGAATCGTGCGCTCCACGTGCAGACACTGTGCGCGCTGCGTCCATATACGGCGGGACGTATCGGGGTATTCCGGTCGCTCTTTCCTTCCCCTTGACCGGATTCTGGACGGAGTCTTCCGCTGAGCGGGACGCCCTCGCTACTGTCCCCGCTACACAACGCCCCGTGGCAGCGCCGCCGCGGAGCGCAGCCGGTGCCCGCCGCAGAGGGGGCCGTCGACCCTCACCACTAAAGGAGTGGGCGTCGTGACCGCGGAGACATCTCAGACGCTCGACCGAGGACTGCGCGTCCTCAAGCTGCTCGCCGACACCGACCACGGCCTGACCGTCACCGAGCTGTCCAACAAGCTCGGTGTGAACCGCACCGTGGTGTACCGCCTCCTCGCCACCCTGGAGCAACACGCCCTCGTGCGGCGGGACTTGGGCGGCCGCGCCCGCGTCGGACTCGGCGTCCTGCGGCTCGGCCGACAGGTCCACCCGCTCGTCCGGGAGGCCGCGCTGCCCGCCCTGCGCTCCCTCGCCGAGGACATAGGGGCGACCGCGCACCTCACCCTCGTCGACGGCACCGAGGCACTCGCCGTCGCCGTCGTCGAGCCCACCTGGACCGACTACCACGTGGCGTACCGGACGGGGTTCCGTCACCCCCTCGACCGGGGCGCCGCGGGCAAGGCGATTCTCGCCGCCCGGCAGGGGCAGGTGACTGATCCTGGGTACGCCCTCACCCACGGCGAGCTGGAGGCCGGTGCGAGTGGCGCCGCCGCCCCCTTGGTCGGGGTGACCGGGATAGAGGGGAGCGTGGGTGTGGTGATGCTGGCGGACTCCGTACCGGAGAGGGTGGGGCCGCGAGTCGTGGACGCCGCCCGGGAGGTAGCAGACGCGCTGCGCTGAGGCCGCGCCCGCGCGCCGTCGATCGCGGCCTTCGGCCTGCTCGTCCTCAATCGCCGGACGGGCTTGATCTCCCCTCGCGTTAGATTGGACGCGTGCTGTCTCGTCTCGCTCGTCTGAGCCGCCCCCAGGCCCTGGCTGTCGCCGCCGTGCCCGTCGTCACCCTGCTCGGCGTCACCGCCCTCGCCCCGCTCCCGTTCGCCGTCGCCCAGCCGGGCGGCACCGCTGACGTACTGGGGGAGTACAAGGGCAAGCAGGTCCTGACGATCAGCGGCGCGCCCACCCGGAAGACCGAGGGCGAGCTCCGGATGACGACCATCGTGGCCACGGGCCCGCAGATGGACGTGCGGCTCGGCGACGTCATCGACGGCTGGTTCCGTACGGACCGGGCCGTGATGCCGAAGGACTCCGTCTACCCGGAGGGCGACAACGTCAAGGAAGTCGAGGAGCACAACCTCGGCGACATGCGGGAATCGCAGGACGACGCCACCAAGGCGGCCCTCCGCTACCTGCGGGCGAACGGCGTGGACGGCACCGACAAGATCAAGGTCAAGGCCGACCTCGGCAAGATCGGCGGGCCCAGCGCGGGCCTGTTCCTGTCGCTCGGCGTCATCGACAAGCTGGACGGCGACGGCGACGGCAGCGGCGGCGACCTGACCGGCGGCCGCACCATCGCGGGCACCGGCACGATCTCCGCGAGCGGCAAGGTCGGCCCGGTCGGCGGCGTCTCCATGAAGACGCAGGCCGCGGCCCGCGACGGCGCCACGGTCTTCCTCGTCCCCGAGGCCGAGTGCTCGGACGCCGAGGCCGAGAAGCCCAAGGGCCTCCGGCTCGTCCCGGTGACTACGCTGGCGAGTACGGTCGACGCGCTGCGAGCCCTGCAGAAGGGCGAGAAGGTCCCGAGCTGCTGACCATCCGGAGGCCCAACTCGACCAGGGTCCAGCCCAGTTGAGTACGGATCGGGGAGCGCGGAGGTCGCCGGGCGGGCGCCGCGCGCTGTAGTTCCGCCGCGCGGGCATGGTGAACGTACAGATGTGCGTCGGGGTGCATGGCGCGGGTGCCTCCTCAGTCCGTGTGGCGGGTGGGGATCAGGTGGGTGTGCACGCGGACCTTGGCGGCGTCCGGGGTGCCGTCCTCCGGTGCCAACGCCCGGTATCCCTCGATGAGTTCGTGCATCTTCGCCTTGAGCTCCGCGGCGCGGTCGGGCGTCAGATGCAGCGTGAAGTCGCTGATGTCCGCGCTCTCGACCCAGTCCCGCGACCACTCGTGTCCGGTGGCGATCCAGGTGGACGTCTCTTCGGCGTGGTTCGTCGCGTGCTCGTGCATGAAGGTGCTGTAGGCGCCGCGCACCTCGGGGTCCGCGTCCCGGCTGAGATCGTCGCCCACGTGCGTGCCCTCATAGACGGCGCGCCACCACCGCTCCCGCCCCTTGCCGCGCTCCGGGTCGTCCTCCACGAAGCCGTACTCCGCGAGCTGGCGCAGATGATAGCTCGTGGCTCCGCTCGACTCGCCCATGCGTTGGGCGAGTTGGGAGGCCGTCGCGGGGCCGTCCATGCGCAGCGACCTGAGGATCCGCATCCGCAGCGGGTGCGCGATTCCGCGCAGCGAGCGCGGGTCGAGGTGGAGGACCTTCCGGGCCGACGCCGCCTCCTCGGGCGACTGTTCCTTCTCCGTCATGCTCAGCAGCGTACGCATGCAAAGACTCCGTTGCAACGGTTTCTTTGCAACGGAATCTTTGTATGTTGAGAGGCAGACGGCCGAAGGCCCAGTGGCCCGTCTACTCCTTCACGAACCCCTCCTCCACCATCCAGTCCAGCGCCACCCCGTGCGGATCCTGCCCGTCCACATCCACCTTCGCGTTCAGCTCCTGCGCCACCTTGTTGTTGAGCTTCTTGGTGATGGGGGCGAGGACCTCCGCGATCTCCGGGTGCTTCTTCAGGGTCTTGCTGTTGATCTCGGGGGCGGCGTTGTAGATGGGGAAGAAGTGCTTGTCGTCGGCCATCGTCGTCAAGTTCATCGCCTTGATGCGGCCGTCGGTGGTGAACACCTCGCCGTAGGTGCAACTGCCCTTCTGGGCCTGGGTGTAGATGATCCCGGTGTCCATCTGCGTGATGTTCCCGGTGGGCAGCTTCATGCCGTACTTCTTCTGCATGCCGGGCAGGCCGTCCGCGCGGTTGGCGAACTCGCCCTCCACGCACAGGGTGACCGCCTTCGGGTCGGACTTCGACAGGGCGGCGACGTCGGAGAGGGTCTTCGTGCCGTACTTCTTGAAGTTGGACTCGTTCATCGCCAGGGCGTAGGTGTTGTTCAGGGAGGCGGGCGGCAGCCACGAGACGCCGTTCTTCGCGTCCGCCTTCTTCACGGCCTCCCACTGCTGGTGCGCGTCCGGGATGGGGTCGGAGTTGCCCAGGTAGGTGATCCACGCGGTGCCCGTGTACTCGTACATGGCGTCCGCGTCACCGCCCTTGACGGCCTCGCGCGCGCCGATGGAACCCTGGATGCCCGTCCGGTCGAGGACGTCCGCGCCGGCCGCCTGGAAGGCGATGCCCATGATCGCGCCGAGGATGAGCTGCTCGGTGAACTCCTTGGAGGTGACGGTGAGATCGGCGCCCTCCAGCGGCTTGCCCTGCCCGACGATGCCGGGCTTCACGTCGTCCACCATGGGCGAGCCGCTGGTCAGACCGCACCCGGCGGCCGCGAGCAGCACCCCGCCCACGGCCGCGAGCGCCTTCGTACGCGTACGCATCACGAGCCTCATGACCGCACCTCCAGGCCGCGCGGACTGAGCACCAGCTCGGCCAGGGAGGCCAGCCAGTCCACCAGCAGGGCGAGGACCACCGTCAGGATCGAACCGAGCATCAGGACCGGCATGCGCTGGTTGGTGATGCCCGTCGTGATCAGGACGCCGAGGCCCCCGCCGCCGCCGAAGGTCGCGAGCGTCGCCGTGCCCACGTTCAGGACCAGGGCGGTGCGCACACCGGCGAGGATCAGCGGTACGGCGAGCGGGAGTTCGACCTTGGCGAGCACGCCCAGCTGGGACATGCCGATGCCGCGTGCGGCCTCCAGGAGGGTGGGATCGTTGGCGCGCAGGCCCGCGATGGTGTTGGAGAGCACGGGCAGGACGGCGTAGATGATGATGCCCGTCAGGGCCGCCTTCTCGCCGATGCCCATCCAGATGACGAGGAGGGCCAGCAGACCGATCGCCGGGGTCGCCTGGCCCATGTTGGCAAGGGCCATGAACACCGGAGCGGTTTTGCGGAAGGCGCCGCGGGTGAGCAGGATGCCCAGCGGGATCGCGATGATCAGCACGAAGAACGTGGAGATCGCCGTCAGCTCGATGTGCTGGCGCAGCGCCTTGCCCACCTGCCCGTTGGACAGCGCGTTCTCGGAGATCGAGTCCAGGTCGGCCTGCTCGAACCAGAGCCAGGTGGCGAGGAGGACGGCCGCGAGCACGGCGGGCAGGATCGTCAGCTTCTGCCAGGTGATGCGGCGCGGCTGCCGCGCGGCCACCGGCGGCGCGGGCGCCTCCTGCTCGGCCTCGCCGTCGTCGCGGAACGCCAGGCCCTTGACCTCGTGCTCGCCCCGCGGGCGCGCGGGGACCTTGGCGGCGGGTCTGCGTTCGGGGATGCGGGGTTCGCCCCCGGGGGTCGGGCTCACGCCTTCGCCTCCCCTGCGTGACCCTCCTGCTCCTGGTGGGTCAACTGGGCGCGCTGCTCCTCCAGTTCGTGCTGGTGCTCCATGGCTTCGAGCCGGTCGGCCTCCAGCATCTCCTGCACGGAGTTCATCAGCGTCTCCATGTCGACGACGCCCGTGTACTCGCCCCGCCGGCCGGTGACGGCGACCCTTCCGGCGTTGTCGGTGAGTACGGCCTCCAGGGCGTCCCGCAGCGTCGCGTCGCGGGTCACCGTGTCGTGCACGAGGGTGCCCGCGCGGGCCAGGGAGCCCTTGGCGCGCATCAGGTCGCCGCGGCGCAGCCACTTGTAGGGGCGGCGCCGCTTGTCGAGCAGGAGCAGTTCGTTGGTGCCGCTCGCGCGCAGCTTGTCGAAGATCGTCTGGAGTGGGTCGTCGACGGTCACCGTCGGTACGTCCGCCATCTCCACGTCGCGTACGCGCGTCAGGTTCAGCCGCTTCAGGGCCGCCCCCGCGCCCACGAACCCGGACACGAAGTCGTCGGCCGGGTTGGTGAGGATGGCCTCGGGGGTGTCGAACTGGGCGATGTGCGAGCGCTCGCGCAGGACGGCGATGCGGTCGCCCAGCTTGATGGCCTCGTCGAAGTCGTGCGTGACGAAGACGATCGTCTTGTGCAGCTCGTGCTGGAGGCGGATCAGCTCGTCCTGGAGGTGGTCGCGGGTGATCGGGTCGACCGCGCCGAAGGGCTCGTCCATCAGCAGGACGGGTGGGTCGGCGGCCAACGCCCTTGCCACGCCCACGCGTTGCTGCTGGCCGCCGGAGAGCTGGCGGGGGTAGCGGCCGTGGAACTCGCCGGGGTCCAGGCCCACCAGGTCGAGCATCTCCTCCACCCGCGCCTTGATCTTCTGCTTGCCCCAGCCGGTCATCTTCGGTACGAGGGCGATGTTCTGAGCGACCGTCATATGTGGGAACAGGCCCGAGGACTGGATCGCGTAGCCGACCTTGCGGCGCAGCCGCACCGGGTCGATGTCCGTGACGTCCTCGCCGTTGATGCGGATGCGGCCGCTGGTCGGCTCGATCAGGCGGTTGATCATCTTCAGCGTGGTGGACTTCCCGCAGCCCGAGGGGCCCACGAAGATGACGATCTCGCCCGCCTTGATCTCCATGTTCACGTTGTCCACGGCCGGGTCGCTGCTGCCCGGGTAGCGCTTGGTGAGGTGCTCCAGCTCGATCGTCGCGCCGGTGGTGGCGTGCGGGCTCGGCGCCTCCTCCGGAACAGTGGTGGTGGTGCTCGTCTCGGACGTCTCAGACACGGATACCCCTCGGAATCGTCAGCCGGCCGATCAGGACGTACGCGGCGTCGAAGAGCAGCGCCAGGACGACGATCCCCAGCGTGCCCGCGAGCACTTGGTTGAGCGCGTTCTTGCTGCCGAGGGACGCGATGCCGCGGAAGATCTCATTGCCCAGGCCGGGCCCGGAGGCGTAGGCGGCGATCGCGGCGATGCCCATCAGCATCTGCGTGGACACCCGGATGCCGGTCAGGATCGGCGGCCACGCGAGCGGCAGCTCGATCCGTACGAGACGGTGCACCCGCGACATGCCGATGCCCTTCGCGGCGTCCACCAGGGTCGGGTCGACCCCGCGCAGGCCGACGATGGAGTTGCGCACGATCGGCAGCAGGCCATACAGGGTCAGGGCCGTCACCGTCGGCGCGACACCCAGGCCGACGACGGGGATCAGCAGACCGATCATGGCGAGCGACGGAATGGTGAGGATCGTGGAGGTCGCGGTGGTGGCCAGATTGCCCGCCCACTCGCTGCGGTAGGTGAGGACGCCGATCAGCACGCCGATGGCCGTGGCCACCACCATGCACTGGAAGACGGCGCTTGCGTGCTGGAAGGCGTCCGTCAGCAACTGCTGATGGCGGTTGCCGAGGTAGTCCCAGAAGTTCATCCGTGCCGTTCACCTCGCCGAGAGCGCTCGGACGGCACCGGGAGTCTCCCGGCAGCCGCGTGCCGTACCCGTCGTCTCTACCCAGGTCCTGTGTCGTCGGACGCCTGTTCCACCAGGGGGATGATCCGCAGCGGGACCGGGTTCTCCATGACGATCGCCGTGGAGGCCCGGACGATGCCATCAAAACCCACCACCCGGTCGATCACACGTTGGAGATCGGCGTTGGAACGGGCCACCAGACGGCAGAGCATGTCGCCGTGGCCGGTGATGGTGTGCAGTTCGAGGACCTCGGCCACGGTCGCCAAATGGGCCCGTACGTCGGCGCCCTGCCCCTGTTTGATCTCCAGCGTCGCGAACGCCGTGACCGGATAGCCGAGCGCCGCCGGATCGACGTCCGGGCCGAAGCCGCGGATGACTCCGTTCGACTGAAGCCGGTCCATCCGGGCCTGCACCGTGCCGCGCGCCACCCCCAGGCGCCGGGACGCCTCCAGGACGCCGATCCGCGGCTCGCGCGCGAGCAGCACGATGAGCCTGCCGTCCAGATGATCGATCGCCATGCCGCCTCCGTAATGAGCATCGTGTACAGAACGCCCGCTGCTTCGGGTCGAATGCTGGGCAGATTGCTCAGTGAATACGCGAACTATTGCGCATCTTGTGGTTCGGCGGGAGCCTCCCTCTATGACTCAGACCACACACACCACCCCCGAAACCGCGCGCGAGGCCGACCCCTTCCCGGTGAAGGGAATGGACGCGGTCGTCTTCGCCGTGGGCAACGCCAAGCAGGCCGCGCACTACTACTCCACGGCGTTCGGCATGAAGCTCGTCGCCTACTCCGGACCGGAGAACGGCAGCCGCGAGACCGCCAGCTACGTGCTGGAGAGCGGTGCCGCCCGCTTCGTCCTCACCTCCGTCATCAAGGCCTCCACCGACTGGGGCCGCTTCCTCGAGGGCCATGTCGCCGAGCACGGTGACGGTGTCGTCGACCTCGCCATCGAGGTCCCGGACGCGCGCGCCGCGTACGCCTACGCCGTCGAGCACGGCGCCACCGGCCTCGAGGAGCCCTACGAGACGAAGGACGAGCACGGCACCGTCGTACGCGCCGCCATCGCCACGTACGGCCAGACCCGCCACACCCTCGTCGAGCGCACTGGCTACGACGGCCCCTACCTGCCCGGCTTCGTCCCCGCGCAGCCGATCGTGGAGCCCCCCGCCAAGCGGACCTTCCAGGCCATCGACCACTGCGTCGGCAACGTAGAGCTCGGCAAGATGAACGAGTGGTGCGCCTTCTACAACAAGGTCATGGGCTTCACGAACATGAAGGAGTTCGTGGGCGACGACATCGCCACCGAGTACAGCGCCCTGATGTCGAAGGTCGTCGCGGACGGCACCAAGAAGGTCAAGTTCCCGATCAACGAGCCGGCGATCGCGAAGAAGAAGTCGCAGATCGACGAGTACCTCGAGTTCTACGGCGGCCCCGGCGTCCAGCACATGGCGCTCGCCACCAACGACATCGTGGCCACCGTGAAGGCCATGCGGGCCGCGGGTGTCGAGTTCCTCGACGTGCCCGGCAGCTACTACGACACCCTCGGCGAGTGGGCCGGTGAGACCCGGGTGCCCGTGGAGACCCTGCGCGAGCAGAAGATCCTCGTCGACCGCGACGAGGACGGCTACCTGCTCCAGATCTTCACCAAGCCGGTCCAGGACCGGCCGACCGTCTTCTTCGAGATGATCGAGCGGCACGGCTCGATGGGCTTCGGCAAGGGCAACTTCAAGGCGCTGTTCGAGGCGATCGAGCGCGAGCAGGAGAAGCGCGGCAACCTCTGAGCGGGTCTTTGTCTGCGGGTGGGTGGGTGGGAGACATCCGCCCGCCCGTTCACCGAACGCTGGGGGACGGCTTTCGCTTGGGCTTGGGTGGGCGGGTCGGGGTGCGTTCGCTTGCCGGGATGGGGTGTGGGGGGTAGACCTCGGCCGGGCCGCCCGACGGGGGGTCGCCCAGTGCCTCCAGGGCGTCCCGGGCGGCGGGGGCTCCCAGGGGGGAGAAGTGCGGGTTGATGCGCAGGGCCTCGTTCAGGTGGCGGCGGGCTGCGCCGTAGTGGCCGAGTTCGCGTTCGATCTCGCCTCGGTGGTAGGCGAAGAGGGCGCTGCGAGGGCCCTTCTTCACGGCCGTCTCGATGTGTTTCAGGCCCGCCTTCGATTTCCCCGAGCGGTGCAGCGCCCAGCCCAGCACGTCCGCGTTCTCCGGGCTGCCGTGGCGCTTGAACTCCGCGGTCAGGCGTCGTACCGCCGCCTCCGCGTCCCCGTGATCCGCCTCGAAGAGGCCTAGTACGCGTTCGTCGTTCACGCCGCCGAGTCCGGCCTGCTTCACCCGCGCCCGCAGCAGGTCGTACTGCGCCCGCGCGGCCGGCCGCAGGCCCAGGGACTCGTACAACTCGCCCAACTCCAGGGCGTATTCGGGCGCGGGCTGCCGGGCCAGCGCGCCCTGATAGGCGCGCAACGCGTCCGAGGTGCGGCCGAGGGCCACAAGGGCGCGGCCCTTGGCGGCGAGCGAGGGGTGGTGGGAGGGGTCGGCGGCCAGCGCGGCGTCGAAGTAGCGCAGGGCGTCGCCGGGTTCGCCCCGCTCCCAGGCCAACTCCCCGACCTGGTAGAGGCAGGCCGCCCGCTGCGCCGGACTCGTCGCGAGCGCGGCCGCCTCCGAGAGCGCCGCCGCCGCGTCCTCACGCCACCCCCGGTCCCGGTACACCGCCCCGGCCCGCACCCGCACCGCCGCCCCCGACCGCAACTCCCGCACCCGTTCGAGCGCCCGCCCGACCCCCTTGGCGTCCCCGAGCCCCCGATAGGCGTCGAGCAGCGCCGCATGCGCCGACCACCGCTTCGGCGCGAGCCGCACCGCCTGCTCGCCCCACTTCTTCGCGGCCCGGAAGTCGTGCCGCGCGTTGCCGAGCGCGGCGAGCCCGGTGAGGGCGGGGAGGTTCCGCTCGGGCCGCGCCTTCAGGGACGTACGCAGCGCGTGCTCGGCCTTCGGGTAGTACGCGGAGTCGGCGGTCCTGAGCCCCCGTTCGACGTACGCGGAGCCCAGCACCGCCCACGACTCGTCGTCCAGCGGATGCCTGCGCACCTGGGCCTCGCGCTCACCGATGAGCACCGCGAGATCGGGCAGCGCGGCCGGCGCCCCCGCCCCCACCGCGGCCATCGCCCGCCCGGCGGGCCCGAGCGCGGGCGGCGCCGAATCCCCGCCCCCGTCCGGAAGCAGCACGAGCACCCCGCCGAGAACGGCACACCCCGCGACGGCGGCGATCAGCGCGCGCCGCACGACGGGGGAGCGGCGCGGGCCCAGGGGGGACCGCGGCCCCGGACCGCCGAGCGAGGTCCGCGAGCGCCGCGGAATCCGGCCGTCCGAGCTCTGCACGGCGGGCAGCCCCGAGCCCTGCGCGGCGGGCACCCCCGAGCTCTGCGCGGCAGGCCGCCCCGACGCCTGCGACGGGGGCGGCGAAGCGGCCGCGGCCTGCGGGTTCTCCTCGGTCTCCATGGCGCTCACTGTGCGTCAATACGAAGAGTGCGTCCCGGCACGCGAACGGCGTCGCACACGGGTTCACACCGATGGCCCCGAGTGCGAGGCTGTGATCATGAGCAGTGGCACGCACAGCACGCCGGACACCCCCGCCGGGAACGTCGCCGCGGACCCCGCGGACCCCGCGACCCTCGTGGACCGCCTCCGCGCAGGCCTCCCCGCCGAGGCGGTCCTCACCGACCCGGACATCACGGCCTCGTACGCGAACGACATGGCGAGCTTCTGCGAGGCCGGCACCCCCGCCGTCGTGGTCCTGCCGCGCACCGTCGAGCAGGTGCAGCACGTGATGCGCACGGCCACCGAGCTGCGCGTGCCCGTCGTCCCGCAGGGCGCCCGCACGGGCCTGTCCGGCGCGGCGAACGCGAGCGACGGCTGCGTCGTCCTGTCGCTCGTCAAGATGGACCGGATCATCGAGATCAGCCCCGTCGACCGGATCGCCGTCGTCGAGCCCGGCGTCGTCAACGCCACGCTCTCGCGCGCCGTCGGCGAGCACGGCCTCTACTACCCGCCGGATCCCTCCAGTTGGGAGACGTGCACCATCGGCGGCAACATCGGCACGGCCTCCGGCGGCCTGTGCTGCGTGAAGTACGGGGTGACGGCGGAGTACGTCCTCGGCCTCGACGTGGTCCTCGCCGACGGGCGGCTGATGAGCACCGGACGCCGCACGGCCAAGGGCGTCGCCGGGTACGACCTCACCCGCCTCTTCGTCGGCTCGGAGGGCAGCCTCGGCATCGTCGTCCGCGCGATCCTCGCGCTGAAGCCGCAACCGCCCCAACAGCTCGTCCTGGCAGCCGAGTTCGGCTCGGCGGCCGAGGCGTGCGACGCCGTGTGCCGGATCATGGAAGGCGGCCACGTGCCGTCCCTCCTCGAACTCATGGACCGTACGACGATCCGCGCCGTCAACGCCCTGGCCCAGATGGGCCTGCCGGAGACCACGGAGGCCCTGCTCCTGGCCGCCTTCGACACCCCGGACCCGGCCGCCGACCTCGCTGCCGTCGGCGCCCTGTGCGAGGCCGCGGGCGCGACCCAGGTCGTCCCGGCGGAGGACGCGGCCGAGTCCGAACTGCTGCTCCAGGCGCGGCGGTTGTCACTCACCGCCCTCGAAGGGGTGAAGGGCACGACGATGATCGACGACGTCTGCGTACCCCGTTCCCGGCTCGGCGACATGCTCGAAGGAGTGGAGCGCATCGCAGAGAAGTACAGCCTGACCATCGGGGTCTGCGCGCACGCGGGCGACGGCAACACCCACCCCACCGTCTGCTTCGACGCGGCAGACCCCGACGAGTCGCGGCGCGCCCGCGAGTCCTTCGACGAGATCATGGCCCTCGGCCTCGAACTCGGCGGCACCATCACCGGTGAACACGGCGTCGGCGTCCTGAAGAAGGAGTGGCTGGCGCGCGAGCTCGGACCGGTGGGCGTGGAGATGCAGCGCGCCGTCAAGGCCGCGTTCGACCCGCACCACCTCCTCAACCCGGGCAAGCTCTTCTGACCCCCCGTGTCGTTAGTGCTCACTCACCGTCCTTCGACTCGTCGCTCGGCCACGGGTCGCGCAGCCACAGGTCGTCCGCGCGGCCGGGTGTGGGGGCGAGCAGCTCGGCCAGGCCGTCGTCGATGCCGAGCTGCTCGGCCTCAGAGCCCGGAGGGACCACCCGCAGGGTGCGCTCCAGCCAGGCGGACACGGCGGGCGCCGGCGCCTCCAGGAGCGCGTCGCCGTCGGGCGAGCTGAGCGCCATCAGGACGACGGAGCGCCCCTCGACCTTCGTCGGCCACACCCGCACATCGCCGTGGCCGCACGGCCTGAACACCCCCTCCACCAGGAGCTCGCGGGCGAACGTCCAGTTCACGGGGTGCTCGGACCCGATGTGAAAGGAGATGTGGACTGCGTACGGATCGTCGGTGCGGTAGCTGAGCCGGGCCGGGACGGGGATCGACCGTTCCGGCGAGAGGACGAGTTTTAGCTCCAGCTCGCGTTCCACCACGGTGTGCATGTCGCTTGCGCTTCCTTTCTCGCTGCGGCGTACGCGGACCCGGGCGAGCAGGTCCGTGTACGGGGCCTGGAATCAGGCCCGCAGAGAGTCAGAGCGCGTGGGCGGCCGATCATTACGCGACTTCGCGGAAGTTTTTTCGGACCGGCTTCCCGGACGATTCCGGAGCGGGTCGCGAGGGTCGGCAGTGTGCGTTCGTACGACGGGGAGGAACCGTGCACGGACGGGGGTGGTGCGGCGGGAGCCGCCCGACGGGGCGCGCAGGTCTGATAGATGTGGAGCCTTACAAGACCCCCGAGCAGATACGGGACGACGGACATGAGCGCCCCAACCCCGGCCCCCGGCGACGACAGGCCCCGCGAAGGCTACTACCCCGATCCGTCCATTCCGGGATATGTCCGGTACTGGAACGGCGCGGCCTGGGTGCCGGGCACGAGCCGTCCGGCGCCGTCCGACGGTGAACCGCTGCCCGCGCCGCCGCGTTCCGCTGCGCCCGCGGTGGCGGAGGAGACCGGTCCCGTGTTCTTCGACGAGGAGCCGGGCGGGGTGACGCAGATCGGCCCCGAGGAGACCGGGGCGACGCCCGCCGCCGACTCCGGTGCGGCGGCGGCCGGGCAGCACGGGGCCAGGCCCGAGCCCGCCTCGGCCTGGCAGGCGGACTCGGCCCGGCAGACCGGGCTCGGCGGCGAGCGGGACCAGTGGGTGTCGTGGGGTGCGCCCGGCCAGCCGGACCCGCGTGATCCGCGAGACCCGCGGTCGGCCGATGACGGGGCGGCGCCCGGCGCGGTGGCGTCCCCGGGAGCGGACGCGGGGAGTGCGGCCGAGAGCGGCGCGCGGCGCGTGCCCGCGCAAGGGCAGCCCGCTGCGCGGCAGGAGCCGGGGCAACAGTCGCAGGCTCCGGCGCCCGGCGACCGGCCGGACCCGGCCGAGGGCGACAGTCCCGGCACGGTGACCATCCGGGCCGTCAAGCCCGGGGTGCCGAGGCCCACCACGGGTGAGGGCACCGTGACGTTCCGGCGGCCGGCGGGGCCGGTGAAGCCGGCGGGGTCCGGGACGCCGGACGCGGACGGTGGCACGGACGGGACGATGGCGATTCGGGCCTTGCGGCCCAAGTCGGCGCCCTCCGCGGCGAGTTCGCCTGCGGCGGCGGCTCAGGCGGCGCCTGCGGTGCCGCAGCAGCAGGGTGGTGTGCAGGGTGGGGTGCCGCCGCAGGCCGGGTTCCAGCAGTCTTCGCCTCCCCAAGCCGCGGCTCCCCAGGCCGCTGCCCCTTCCCAGGCTGTGCCGCCGCAGGCCGGTGCCCCTTCTCAGGCCGTGCCGCCGCAGGCCGGTGCTTCCGGTGCTCCCGGTGGGGCCGGGGCGTCGCCGGTGACGTCGGGGCCCGGGGGCGGGTCGGCGTCGTGGGCGCAGCAGGTGCACCAGCTCGCCCAGTCGCCCGGTCAGGGCACGCCCCCGCAGGGGCAGTCGGCGCCGCAGGGCGAGGGGCCCGTACTGCCGTGGAAGCCGGTGGCCGCGGATCCCTTCGCGGCGGTGGCGCAGGCGCAGGCGTCGGCTCGGCCCGCCGGGCTCGGCAGGCGGTTCGCCGCGCGGCTCATCGACACGGTCGTGCTGGCCGCCGTCACCGCCGGGGCGGCGCTGCCGCTCGGTACGCGGGCCGCGGACCACATCGACAGCAAGATCGACGCGGCGAAGCTGTCCGGCGAGAAGGTCACGGTGTGGCTGCTCGACGGCACGACGGCGGGTTACCTGGGGATCGTGCTCGGGGTCCTGCTGGTCTTCGGCGTCCTGTACGAGGCGGTGCCCACCGCGAAGTGGGGGCGGACCCTGGGCAAGAAGGTGTGCGGGGTCGAGGTGCGGGACATCGAGGAGCATGCGGCGCCGTCGTTCGGGGCGGCGTTGAAGCGGTGGCTTGTCTACAGCGTCCCCGGTGTGCTGCTGATCGGTGTGGTGGGCGTGGTCTGGTGCCTCTTCGACCGGCCGTGGCGCCAGTGCTGGCACGACAAGGCCGCCAACACGTTCGTCGCGGGCTAGCCCCCAGAGGGCTCCGCCCCCTGGACCCCCGCTCCTCGTCTGGGGCTTCGCCCCTTTCCCCCTGTCGGCGCTCCGCGCCTCGTCCTCAAGCGCCGGACGGGCTGGTAGTGCCGGCTGCGTGCCGTCGTGCAAGTTTGGGCGGGTGGGTGGGAAATAGCCCGTCCGGCGTTTGAGGACGAGGCCGTTCAGGCCGATCGGGGGTCCAGGGGGCGGAGCCCCCAGTTTCGGGAGCTCCCAGCCGGGTCACCCGGACAGCCGCCCGCTACTCGCGCAAGCCCCCACTTCGAGGTGCACTCACCCCATGAGCACCGAACCGCCGCAATACCCCGGCCCCCCGGACCCGGACGACAACGACCCGTTCAAGAAGCAGCCGCCCCCGCCGGGCCCCGGCGACCCCTACGGCGGCGGCACCCCGCCCCCGCCCTACGGAGGCGACCCCTACGGGGGCGGACCCGGCGGCCAGGACCCCCTCGCGGGGATGCCCCCGCTGGCGGACAGCGGCAAACGCGTCCTCGCCCGCATCATCGACATGCTCCTGGTGGGCGTAGTCGTCTGGCTGCTCACCCTGCTGTTCCGGACGAACGAGTACGACCTGGACCCGGACAAGATCGAGGCGGGCAAGTCGTTCGGCCAGGGACTGCTCGCCGCCGTGCTCTACATGGCGTACGACAGCTATCTGATCTCGAAGACGGGCCAGACGCTGGGCAAGAAGTGGCTGGGCCTGCGGGTGGCGAACCTGAACGACGGCGCCAACCCGACCCTGCAGACGGCGCTCGTGCGCGCCGCGGTCCTGTGGCTGCCGTTCGCGTTCTGCTGCGCCTGCGTCTGGACGGCCATCTGCGGCGGCTGGAGCTTCTTCGACAAGCCGTACAAACAGGGCCTGCACGACAAGGCGGCCAAGACCGTGGTGGTCACCGTGAATTGAGGCCGAACACGGCTATGGCCCGGCGCTGCGGCGGCGCCGGGCGGTACCTCCGGCGGGTTCGTCGACGTCACGTGCGAGGCACGTGGGGCGTCACGGACCCGCCGGTTCGCGTACGGGGTGGTGTACCGCGGCGGGCGCGGCCGCGGGCAAGGACTCGGAGGCGATGACCGTGCGCTGTACGGGAATCCGCTCCTCCAGGGGAGCGGCCACGGGCTCCGGCGCCGGCTTGGGCAACGGGACCGTGAACGCCACGAGCAGCCCGAGGCCGAACGCGGCGAAGACGATGACCGCGATTCCGGCCACCGAACCGGCCTGGGAGAGCAGCAGCATGGCGAGCGCGGAACAGATGACGGTCGCGGAACCGTAGGCGAGCTGTGCGACGGTCGGACGAGGCATGGGGCGAGGCATGGCGTGATCCGTCCTCGGGACAGCGGTGCGGGGGATTCAGCAAGTCGCAGAAGATCAAGGCGGTCAAGAGGGTCGAGACGATCGAGACGGTCGAGAAGATCTAGACGCTGCGAGACGATATGTACGTATACGAATCAAAGGGTGCTCAAAGGTGGCGACTTGGAAGCTTCGCCGAGTACCCGTGCGCACCGTCGAAATGACTCTATTCGCCTGCATGCCCGACGGGAACGTGCGGTAAGCGTGACCTAACCCACGGTGCCGGTGCACAGGGGGCGCATGGATTCATGCGTCCCGCCAACTGGACGGTGCGGCGCGCCCGTTGAGGAGACCGCGGGCGACCCGGGTGCGCCGCCTCGCGCCATCGTGGCCGCGTTCGCATGACGGACGGTCGAGGCCGCATAGAGCACTTGGCCTGTTCAAGTCAAGGTCTGTCTTTTCTCCCCTCTCTCCGGTCGAATGTCGTCACTTGTGACGCGCATATCGCGCGCGGACCTCCTCGACCGGGAAATTTCGGTCCGTAGTGCGGGCGCGGGGGAGGAACAGCATCAAGTGACCATCAAAAGACGGACGTTCAGAGCCACCGCGGCCGCGGTGGCCCTCGCGGCGGCGACCGCGACGTTCTCGGCGTACGGAAGTGCGGCTGCCGACGACGGCGGAAGCGGCGGCAAGGCGCCCGCGTCCGGAATCGACCGCCGAGACCCGGCGGACGCCAAGGCCCACGTCGACCACGACCTCGAGGGGCCGTTCAGCAAGCAGCAGGCCCAGCAGCGCAAGGCCGCCCTGGAGCAGGTCGTCGCGGGCGACGCCAAGGTGCAGAAGCGCGGCGGCTCCAACGTCGTGAAGCTCGACGACAAGAAGTACGTCGAGCTGGGCCGCGAGAAGACCGACAAGATCTTCACGATCCTGGTGGAGTTCGGGGACAAGGTGGACGACACCACCATGTACGACCCCGACGGTCCCGACGGACCCGAGCAGCCGGTCAAGAAGTACGGCGGCAAGGCGGGCCCCGCGCACAACAAGATAGCCAAGCCGGACCGTGCGAAGGACAACAGCACGGCCTGGCAGGCGGATTACAACCAGAAGCACTTCAAGGACCTGTACTTCGGTGAGGGCAAGGACGCCAAGGGCAAGCCCAAGCACTCGCTGAAGACGTACTACGAGAAGACCTCCTCCGGCCGCTACTCGGTCGACGGCGAAGTCTCCGACTGGGTCAAGGTCGACTACAACGAGGCCCGTTACGGCTCCAACTACTGCGGCGACACCAACTGCGCCAACGTGTGGGACGCGGTGCGCGACGGCACGACGGCCTGGGTCAAGGACCAGAAGGCCAAGGGCCGCACGGACGCGCAGATCAAGGCGGACCTCGCCAAGTACGACCTGTGGGACCGCTACGACTTCGACGGCGACGGCAACTTCAACGAGCCCGACGGCTACATCGACCACTTCCAGATCGTGCACGCGGGCGAGGACGAGTCCGCGGGCGGCGGCGCCGAGGGCGAGAACGCCCTGTGGGCGCACCGCTGGTACGCGTACGGCAACGACGCGGGCAAGACGGGACCGTCCGACAACAAGTCGGGTGGCACCCAGATCGGCGACTCCGGCATCTGGGTCGGCGACTACACGATGCAGCCGGAGAACGGCGGCCTCGGCGTCTTCGCCCACGAGTACGGCCACGACCTCGGTCTGCCCGACCTGTACGACACCACCGGCAAGGCCGAGAACTCCGTCGGCTTCTGGTCGTTGATGTCGGCCGGTTCCTGGCTCGGCACCGGCAAGAACGCGATCGGTGACCTGCCCGGCGACATGACGGCCTGGGACAAGTTCCAGCTCGGCTGGCTCGACTACGCCAAGGCGAAGGCCGCGACGACGTCCGAGCACAAGCTCGGCGTGTCCGAGTACAACACCCGCCACCGCCAGGCCCTCCTGGTCGACCTGCCCAAGAAGGCGGTCACCACGACGGTCGTGAAGCCCGCCGAGGGCACCAAGCAGTGGTGGAGCGGTCAGGACGACGACCTGAAGAACACGCTCACCCGCAGCGTGGACCTCACCGGCAAGTCCAAGGCCGAGCTTTCCCTGCAGGGTTGGTGGGACATCGAGTCCAACTACGACTACCTCTACACCGAGGTGTCCACCGACTCCGGCGCCAACTGGACGCCCGTCGACGGCACGGCCGACGGCAAGCAGATCACCCGCGACGCGGGCGACAAGCCGGCGCTGACGGGCTCCTCGACGAAGTACCAGAAGCTGGTCTTCCCGCTGGACGCCTACGCCGGCAAGAAGATCGACGTCCGCTTCCGCTACGCCACCGACGGCGGCACCGCCCTCAAGGGCTTCACCGCCGACGCGATCACGCTGACCGCGGACGGCGCCAAGCTGGTCGAGGACGGCGCCGAGGGCGACGACAACGGCTGGAGGACGAAGGGCTTCTCGCGCATCGGCGAGTCCTTCACCAAGCAGTACGAGCAGTACTACCTCGCGGAGAACCGCCAGTACGTGTCGTACGACAAGACCCTCAAGGTCGGCCCGTACAACTTCGGCTTCTCCGCCTCCCGTCCCGACTGGGTCGAGCACTACCCGTACCAGACCGGCCTGATGGTCTGGCAGTGGGACACCTCCCAGAAGGACAACAACGTCAGCCAGCACCCCGGCAAGGGTCTGATCCTCCCGGTCGACGCCCACGCCAAGCCGATGAAGTGGAAGGACGGCTCGCTCCTGCGCAACAAGATCCAGCCGTTCGACGCGCCGTTCTCGAAGTACGCGACGGACGCGTTCACCCTTCACAACGCCGACGTCGCCCTCAAGATCAAGTCGAAGAAGGGTGTCTCCGTCTTCGACGACCGCAAGGGCACCTACTGGTACGCGGAGAACCCCACGGGAAGTGTCAAGGTCACTGACACCAACACCCGGATAAAGATCGTCAAGCAGCCGAAGGATGGCTCGACGATCACGCTCGAGGTGGGCCCCTCCTCGAAGTAATTTGCGTCATCGCAGGTCAGAGGCCTGTTTCTTGCCGATCGGCCGTCGCCCTCTAGCGGGCGGCGGCCGATCGTGTTTGAGTGCGTCCTGTGGTTCTCTTATTGACACGACGTCTCACGGGGGTGTGACAGACCATGGCCGCAGGAGGCTTCTGCAAGCTGCCGAACGGCAGTGTGGTGGTGGCGATGACCCTGCCGAGTCCCGGTTCGCCGGTCGGGGCCGGCGGCAGCGTACGCGTGCTTGTGCACGCCGCCAATCGGGCCCGCGCGCTGACCCGGCTCCGGAACCTTGGCCTCCGCGCCGTCTACCTCCGCGGCAACGCGGAGCCTCCGACCCCTGACGAGGTCACCGCCGTCCTGCACCACCCCGACGGCCTCATATGGCGCACGGCGCCGGGTCACGCCACGTCGGCGGAGGAGCTGTGGCACCCGATCCGGGCGTTGCTGAGACGGTCCGCTGCTGCGTAGCCCCCAACCCCGCCCCTTCCCGAAACTGGGGGCTCTGCCCCCAGACCCCCGCTCCTCAAACGCCGGAGGGGCTGAATATGTGCCCGTTGCGGCAAGCTTCCAGCCCGTCCGGCGTTTGAGGACGAGGCCGTTCAGGCCGATACGGGGGTCCAGGGGGCGGAGCCCCCTGGTTTCGGGAAAGGGGCGGGGCTGGGGCGCCCCGCGAGGGTCACACCACCGGCTTGCCGGTCAGTTCTGCGCCTGCCTCGCGGAGCTCGTCGAGGGCCCGCTCCGTGGTCGCCTCGGACACTCCGGCCGTGAGGTCCAGCAGGACATGGGTGCCGAAACCCTCCCGGAGAGCGTCGAGCGCCGTGGCCCGCACGCAGTGGTCGGTGGCGATCCCGACGACGTCCACCGCACGGACCTGCCGCTGCCGCAACCACTCGGCGAGCGAGACCCCGTTCTCATCGACCCCCTCGAACCCGCTGTACGCGGCGGAGTGCGCCCCCTTGTCGAAGACGGCGTCGATCGCCCCGGACGCCACGGCGGGCGCGAAGTTCGGATGGAAGCCCACCCCCTCCGTCCCGGCCACACAGTGCGGCGGCCACGAGTCGACGAAGTCGGGGTGCTCGGAGAAGTGGCCACCGGGATCGACGTGATGGTCACGGGTGGCCACGACGTGGCGGTAGCAGGCGGGGGCCTGCCCGATCAGCTCGGTGATGGCGGCAGCCACATCCGCCCCGCCGGAGACCGCGAGACTGCCCCCTTCGCAGAAGTCGTTCTGCACATCCACGACAATCAGGGCGCGACGCATGGCGGTTTCCTTAGCTAGCTGGATGAACCGAGCCTAGAGACTCCCGGGCCGTTCCGGGAGGGGGCGCTCACGCGACGTACTCCGTGGGAATGACCGCGTCACCGCGGGACAGCTGGGCGGCCGACAGCGGCAGCCGCCCCAGCGCCGCCGCGTGCCGCTCCCGGACGGTGTCGAGCGGCTCGCGGGCGACGACGTCGCCGCCCTTGACCAGCTCGACGAGGAGCTGGCGGTCGGCGAGGTCGGTGGGCACCGGACCCGTGCCGACGACCTCGGCCTCCGCCACCCCGTCCGCGTCCACGCGCCGCGCCGCCCACTTGCGGCCGCCGAGCGAGGACTTCCCGCCGAGCGACTTCTTGGCGACGGGTTCGAGCGGCGCCTTGGGGTCGGCGGAGCGGGCGCGGGCCACCAGCTTGTAGACCATGGAGCACGTCGGGTGCCCGGAGCCGGTGACCAGCTGGGTGCCCACTCCGTACGCGTCCACGGGCGCCGCGGCCAGTGAGGCGATGGCGTACTCGTCGAGGTCGGAGGTGACGACGATCTTGGTGTTGGTGGCGCCGAGCTCGTCCAGCTCCCTGCGCACGCGGTGCGCGACGAGCAGCAGGTCGCCGGAGTCGATGCGCACGGCGCCGAGCTCGGGGCCCGCGATCTCGACGGCCATGCGGACCGCCTCGCTCACGTCGTAGGTGTCGACGAGCAGCGTGGTGCCGCGGCCGAGCGCGTCGACCTGCGCACGGAAGGCGTCCCGCTCGCTGTCGTGCAGGAGCGTGAAGGAGTGGGCGGAGGTGCCGACGGTCGGGATGCCGTAGCGGAACCCGGCCGCCAGGTCGGAGGTCGTCGTGAACCCGCCCACGTACGCGGCGCGGGACGCGGCGACCGCCGCCAGCTCGTGCGTGCGGCGCGCGCCCATCTCGATCAGCGGCCGGTCGCCCGCGGCGGAGGCCATGCGGGACGCGGCGGCCGCGATGGCCGAGTCGTGGTTGAGGATCGAGAGGATCACGGTCTCCAGGAGCACGCACTCGGCGAAGCTGCCCTCGACCCGCAGGATCGGCGAGCCGGGGAAGTACACCTCGCCCTCGGGATAGCCCCAGATGTCCCCGCTGAAGCGGTACGACGCCAGCCACTCCAGCGTCGGCTCGTCCACCACGGCGCGCTCGCGCAGGAACGCGAGGACACCGGCGTCGAAGCGGAAGTTCTCGACGGCGTCCAGGACCCGGCCGGTGCCGCCCACCACTCCGTAGCGGCGGCCCTCGGGCAGTCTGCGGGTGAAGACCTCGAAGACCGAGCGCCTGTCGGCGGTGGCCGACTTCAGCGCGCCCTGCAACATCGTCAACTCGTAGTGATCCGTGAAGAGCGCGGTGGACGGGACGTCCACCGGCAACCCCAGATCATGCTCCCCAGAGTTCATGACAAGGATGCTACCCCGCATCTCGTCACTCTGACGATTTCGGGGGCCCGTTTGTGCGGTGGGCCCTCCCGGGTGGCAGCATGGGACAAGTGAGTAGCGCTGCTCCCGTAGAGATCACCCGCCCGGACGCGGAAGAAGAGACCTTCGCTGTCCCCGAGCCGGACGTCCCATGGATCACGCTCGTGCACAACGATCCGGTCAATTTGATGAGCTACGTGACCTATGTCTTCCAGTCGTACTTCGGGTACTCCAAGGACAAGGCCACCAAGCTGATGATGGACGTGCACCACAAGGGCCGGGCCGTCGTCTCCAGCGGCAGCCGCGAGGAGATGGAACGCGACGTGCAGGCGATGCACGGATACGGGCTGTGGGCAACGCTCCAGCAGGACCGGAAGTAGCGACGCGACTGATGCCAGGACAATTCGAAGCGGTCCCCGGCGGCGGCGCCGCCGTCGCCCTCGACGAGGTCGAGATCTCGATCATCCGCTCGCTCGCCGTGCAGCTCCTGGAGCTGATCGGTCCGGGCGACGAGCCGGCCGGCGACGACGGCGACCCGTTCGCGGAGCTGTTCGCCGAGGGCCCGAGCGAGCCGCCCACCGACCCGGTGCTCAAGCGGCTCCTTCCGGACGCGTACGGCGGTCCGGGCAGCGAGACCGGTTCCCTTGAGCACGCCGACGAACTGCGGGCGTACTCCGCCGAGTTCAGGCGCTTCACCGAGAACGACCTGCGGGCCCGCAAGCGGGACGACGCGCTCGCCGTGATCCGCTCCCTCGACGCGCTCACGGTCGCGGGCGAGGGCGGCGCCGTCCTGAAGCTGTCCCCGGAGGAGTCGCGGCGCTGGCTCGGCGCGCTCAACGACCTGCGGCTCGCGATCGGCGCCCGGCTCGACGTGACCGACGAGGAGGACACCGACATCCTCTACCGGCTGCCGGACTCCGACCCGCGCAAGCCGATGGTGATGGCGTATCTGTGGTTGGGCGGGCTCCAGGAGACGCTCGTCGAGACGTTGATGTCGTGAGGCGCGCGCGTCGGTGACGTGACGAACACCGCTCCCGCACCGGCGGATTCCGCGCCGATGGTGTGACGGATTCCCGACGCCCGCGTGACGTCTTTTTGAAGATCGTTGGCGTCCGCTCAACGGACGCTCAAATCCGCATAACGATCCTGTCACCTCGTTGCCCGCTTATGTGGCGTCGGGTGATTTTTGTCCGCTTCTTCCTGTGGTGTGCCCCACACGTGGCTCATTCGATCACCGTGACGGTCGTGATAAATCTTCACGACCGCTCGGTGACGCCACCCATGTCGCCGGGGGCGCTATGGGCCGGCAGACCGTCGGCGGCACTCCATCACCATCCGGGGGGATCAGGACCTGGTCCGCGGCGAAACCGCAGTTCGCGGCGCGGATCAGCATGGAGAAAGGCGTCACCATGACCTCAGTGCAGGTCGAAGAACACCACGACGGCAATGAGGCCGCGGCGGCCACAGAGGGCGCGTCCGGCGACAACGAGGGCTATCAGCGCGGGCTCGGCGCCCGGCAGATCCAGATGATCGCGATCGGCGGTGCCATCGGCACCGGCCTGTTCCTCGGCGCGGGCAAGGCCATTCACAAGGCCGGACCGAGCCTCATCCTCGCGTACGCGATCGCGGGACTCGTCATCTTCTTCATCATGCGCGCGCTCGGCGAGCTCCTGATGTACCGGCCCGTGTCGGGCTCGTTCTCGGAGTACGCCCGTGAGTTCGTCAGCCCGTTCTTCGGGTTCGTGACCGGCTGGACGTACTGGCTCTTCTGGGTCGTCACCGGCATCACGGAAGTCACGGCGGCCGCCCAGTACATGCAGTACTGGACACACGGCTCCGTTCCACAATGGGCGTACGCGCTGATCTTCACGGTCATTCTGTACGGCGCCAACCTGATCTCCGTGAAGCTCTTCGGTGAGCTGGAGTTCTGGTTCTCCATGGTCAAGGTCACCGCGATCATCGGCATGATCCTGATCTGCGCCGGCATCCTCACCATCGGCTTCTCCGACGCCGGTGACACCGCGTCCGTCTCGCACCTGTGGGACAACGGCGGCTTCTTCCCCAACGGCATCGGCAACACGCTGATGACCCTGCAGATCGTGATGTTCGCCTTCCTCGCCGTCGAGCTGGTCGGCGTCACCGCGGGCGAGTCCAAGGACCCGAAGAAGACGCTGCCCAAGGCGATCAACACCGTGCCGTGGCGCATCGCCGTCTTCTACGTCGGCGCCCTCATCATGATCCTGTCGGTCGTGCCGTGGACGTCGTTCCAGCCGGGCGTCTCCCCGTTCGTCGCGGCCTTCGAGAAGATGGGCCTCGGCGTCGGCGCCGCGATCGTGAACTTCGTGGTGCTTACCGCCGCCCTCTCCTCCTGCAACTCGGGCATGTACTCCACCGGCCGCATGCTGCGCGACCTCGCGCTCAACGGCCAGGGTCCGAAGTTCTTCACCAAGCTCACCAAGAACGGCCTGCCGCTGGTCGGCACCACCGCCTCGGCCGCGCTGATGCTGGTCGGCGTGTGGATCAACTACCAGTGGCCGGGCGAGGCGTTCAACTACGTCGTCTCCTTCGCGACCATCTCCGGCATGTGGGCCTGGATCATGATCCTGATCTCCCAGATCAACTACCGCCGCAAGGCCGACCGCGGCCTCGTCCCGCAGTCCACCTTCCGCGCGCCGGGCGCCCCGTACACGAGCTGGTTCGCGCTCGCCTTCATCGGCATGGTCATCGTGATGATGGGCGTCGACAAGGACGCGCGGATCTCCCTGTACTGCGCCCCGATCTGGGCCGCGATCCTGTGCGTGTCCTACCTGGTCCTCAAGAGCCGCAACCCGGAGGCCGCCGCCTTCAAGAAGCGCGTGCACACCGGCCAGGGCGTCGAGAACGCCGCGGACGCCGCACCGGTCACCAAGGACTGACCCCGGACACCTTCTGTCCAGCATGCGGGCGGCCTCGTACCACACTTCGGTACGGGGCCGCCCCGCTGCTTATCCTGGCCGACATGCTGACCATCACCCAGGCCCTGCACGACCAGATCGTCGCGCACGCGCGCAAGGACCACCCCGACGAGGCGTGCGGCGTCGTCGCGGGCCCGGCGGGCAGTGACCGCCCCGAGCGCTTCGTCCCGATGCTGAACGCGGCCCGCTCGCCCACGTTCTACGAGTTCGACTCGACCGACCTGCTCAAGCTGTACCGCGACCTCGACGACCGCGACGAGGAGCCGGTGATCATCTACCACTCGCACACGGCGACCGAGGCGTACCCCTCCCGCACCGACATCTCGTACGCCAACGAGCCGGGCGCCCACTACGTCCTCGTCTCCACCGCGGACACGGACGACGCGGGCCCCTTCCAGTTCCGCTCGTTCCGGATCGTCGAGGGCGAGGTCACCGAGGAGGACGTGCGGGTGGTCCAGGCATACTGAGCACGAGCTTTCGCTCGACCACCCTTGAGGCGGCGGGAACCAGGAAGCCGGTGCGAATCCGGCGCGGTCCCGCCACTGTGACCGGACCCCTCGGGCCCGGGAGTCAGGAACTGACCTGCCGCCTCCTCCCACTTGACGCAGGGGACGCGGAAATCCCCTCGAGGAGGACCGCACAGTCATGCGTACCCGCGTGCTGCTCGTCGCGGCGGCGACCCTGCTCCCGCTGACCGCCTGCTCGTCTTCGGAGTCCGGTTCCGGTTCCGGTTCCGACGGGAAACCCGGCTCGCGAGCCGCCGGATTCCCGTACACCGTCACCAACTGCGGCGAGAAGACGACGTACGAAGCGCCCCCGAAGCGAGCCGTCACGATGAACCAGCACGCGACGGAGATCCTCCTCGAACTGGGCCTGAAGGACCGCATCACCGGCACCGCCTACCTCGACGACAAGGTGCTCCCCACATACGAGAAGGCGTACAGATCAACGCCCGTCCTCGCCAAGGAGTACCCCTCCTACGAGAAGCTCCTCGCCGCCAACCCCGACTTCGTGTACGGCGGTTACGCGAGCGCCTTCGCGGCGGGCGACGGCCGCTCCCGCGACGCCCTCGCCAAGTCCGGCATCAAGACCCGCCTCAACATCGAGGGCTGCGCCAAGAAGCCGGTCACGATGGACGACGTGTACCAAGAGGTACGGGAGGCCGGGGCGACGTTCGGGGTCAGGGACCGGGCGGAGAAGTGGGTGCGCGGCGCGAAGGCGGAACTGGCCGCCACGGCGAAGAAGTCGGCGAAGCGCGGCAAGGCTCCCGCCGTCTTCGTCTACGACAGCGGCGACAAGACCGCGTTCACCGCGGGCGGCCGCGGCATAGGCAACGACATCATCGAGCGCGCCGGCGCCCGCAACGTGATGTCCGACCTCGACAAGTCCTTCGGCGACGCGTCCTGGGAGACGGTGGTGGACCGCCGCCCGGACGTCATCCTCATCTACGACTACGGCGCGTCGACGGTGGCCCAGAAGAAGAAGCGGTTGCTGGACGACCCGGCTCTGAAGGACGTCCCGGCGATCAAGAACAAGCGGTTCGCGGTGTTGCCGTTGTCGGATGTGGTGTTGGGAGTGCGGGCACCGGGGGCGGTGGGGAAGCTGGCGGAGCAGCTCAGGTGAGGGAATTCCAGCCCGTCCGGCGTTTGAGGACGAGCCGCGAAGCGGCGATTGCGGGGGTCCGGGGGCGGCAGCCCCCGGTTTCGGGAAGGGGCGGGATTGGGGAGCCCCCGGCAGGGCCCCCCACCCGCACCCTCCCGTACACCCTCGTCATCACGGCCCTAGTCCTGGCCCTCACGGCCGCAGCCCTCGCAGCCCTAGCCCTGGGCTCCGTAAGAATCCCCACAGCCGACGTGATCCAGATCCTGACGGGCAACGCGGACCCCTCCCCGTACCGCACGATCGTCCTGGACGTCCGCCTCCCACGAGTCATCCTCGGCGCAGCCGTAGGCGCAGGCCTGGCAGTGGTGGGCACCACCCTCCAGGCCCTGGTCCGCAACCCCCTCGCGGACCCCTTCCTCCTGGGCGTCTCCTCGGGAGCCTCCGCGGCAGCGGTCTCGGTGATCGTGCTCGGCGTGGGCGCGGGCATGGCGACAACGGTGACAATCCCGGCGGCCTCCTTCGCGGGAGCGTTCCTCGCGCTGCTGGTGGTGTACGCCCTCGCGCGCGAGCCGGGCGGCGGCTTCACGACGACCCGTCTGATCCTCGCGGGCGTGGCGGTGTCGTACGTCCTGTCGGCCCTGACCAGCCTGATCCTGGTCGTCTCGGCACGCGCGGACCACCTGAAGGAAGTCCTGTACTGGACGCTCGGCGGCCTGGGCAGCGCCCGCTGGGACATGCTCGCGCTGCCGTTGACGGTCCTGGCGGTCGGCACGGCGCTGCTGATCGCGCTGGCCCGCCCCTTGGACCTGCTCCTGGTGGGGGAGGAGGGCGCGACGGTCCTCGGCCTGGACACGGCCCGGTTCCGCGCGGGCGTCTTCGTGCTGACCTCGCTGGTGACCGGCGTACTCGTCGCGCACAGCGGGGCGATCGGCTTCGTCGGCCTGATGGTGCCGCACGCGGCGCGGATGCTGGTGGGGGCCGCGCACCGGGCGCTGCTGCCGGTGGCAGCGCTGATGGGGGCGGTGTTCCTGGTGGTGGCGGACCTGGCGGCACGCACGGTGGCGGCGCCGCAGGACATCCCGGTGGGCGTGCTGACGGCGCTGACGGGCGGCCCGTTCTTCCTGTGGCTGCTGCGGCGGGGCCGGGCACGGGAGGGGGCGCCGGCATGAGACTGCGCACCGAAGACCTCACGTACGAGATCCCCTCCGGCCGCCGCCTGGTCGACGCCGTCTCACTCACCGTCTCCGCAGGCGAGACGGTGGGCCTGGTCGGCCCCAACGGCAGCGGCAAGACGACGCTCCTGCGCTGTGTGTACGGCGCGCTCAGGCCCACCGGCGGCCGGGTCCTGCTGGACGGCGAGGACCTGGCGGACGCGGGCGCCAAGGCCCGTGCGCGCCGGATCGCGACGGTCCCGCAGGACGGCCAGGCGGGCTTCGAGCTCACCGTCCGCCAGATCGTCGCCATGGGCCGCTCCCCGCACAAGCGCTTCTGGGAGGCGGACACAGCGGCCGACGGGGAGCTGGTGCGCGGGGCCCTGGAGCGGGTGGGCGCGGCGGACCTCGCCGGACGCTCCTTCGCCCGGCTCTCCGGCGGCGAACGCCAACGCGTCCTGACCGCGCGGGCGCTGGTGCAGGAACCGGCCGTCCTCGTCCTCGACGAGCCGACCAACCACCTCGACATCCGCTACCAGCTGGAGATCCTCGGCCTGGTCCGCGACCTGGGCACGGCCAACCTGCTCGCCCTGCACGACCTGACGCTGGCCGCGTACTACTGCGATCGTCTGTACGTCCTCGACGCCGGCCGCGTCGTCGCCTCCGGGCCGCCGAAGGACGTCCTGACCGGGGAGCTGCTCGCGGAGGTGTACGGGGTGGCGGCGGAGGTGGCGGTGCATCCTGCGACGGGGGCGCCGACGGTGACGTATCTCCCCGGGGTACCGGGCGCGATCCGCCCCTGACGGCCGCAGCACCCCGCCCCCGTCCGCCCACCGAACGGGATCCGTCCGGCATCCGAGATCACATTCCAGGTCCCGGACCGGGAATCGATACGATGACCGCATGGTTTCGAACGACGTGAGCATCGATACGACGCCGGGCGCTCTGCTCGTCGGCCGGCTGCACGTCGACCTGTGCCGTCTCGCCAGCGCCATCTGTCGGCCCTGACGGGCGCCACCCCGCCGCCCGCGGCCGTGTGCCGCGGCGCCGCAACGCGCACTCCGCACCCCGCCGCGTACAGGGTTTCGCGCGCCCGTGCCACGATCTGCACCGAAGCCCGAAGCCCGAAGCCCGAAGCCCGAAGCCCGAAGCCCGAAGCCCGAAGCCCGAAGCCCGAATCCCGCACCGGACCCAACCGGTCCCGGCCCCTGCACCACTCCGAACCGACTCCCGACAGGAGCCCACCGCATGGCCATCGAGGTCCGCATCCCGACCATCCTCCGCACCTACACCGACGGCGAGAAGGCCGTCGAGGGCACCGGCGAGACCATCGCCGCGCTCTTCGCCGACCTCGAGTCGCGGCACGCGGGCATCCAGGACCGGCTGATCGACAAGGACAAGGGCAACAGCCTGCGCCGCTTCGTGAACGTCTACCTCAACGACGAGGACGTCCGCTTCCTCGACGGCGTCTCCACGAAGCTCACCGACGGCGACAGCGTCACGATCCTGCCGGCCGTCGCCGGCGGCATGGCCTGACAGGCTCATCGCCGATGCGATACGACTCCCCGCTCGCGGCCGTCGGCAACACCCCGCTGGTCCGCCTGCCCCGGCTCTCCCCGTCGGCCGACGTGCGGATCTGGGCCAAGCTGGAGGACCGCAACCCGACGGGCTCCGTCAAGGACCGCCCCGCGCTCCACATGGTCGAACAGGCCGAGAAGGACGGCCGGTTGACGCCCGGCTGCACCATCCTGGAGCCCACCTCCGGCAACACCGGCATCTCGCTCGCGATGGCGGCCAGGCTCAAGGGCTACCGCATCGTGTGCGTCATGCCGGAGAACACCTCGCAGGAGCGGCGCGACCTCCTCGCGATGTGGGGCGCGGAGATCATCTCGTCGCCCGCGGCGGGCGGCTCCAACACGGCCGTACGCGTCGCCAAGGAGCTGGCCGCGGAGCACCCGGACTGGGTAATGCTCTACCAGTACGGCAACCCGGACAACGCGGGCGCCCACTACGCCACGACCGGCCCCGAGATCCTCGCGGACCTGCCGTCCATCACCCACTTCGTGGCGGGCCTCGGCACCACGGGCACCCTGATGGGCGTCGGCCGCTTCCTCCGTGAGCAGCTCCCCGACATCAAGATCGTCGCAGCGGAGCCCCGCTACGACGACCTCGTCTACGGCCTGCGCAACCTCGACGAGGGCTTCGTCCCCGAGCTCTACGACGAGTCCGTCCTCACCACCCGCTTCTCCGTCGGCTCCGCCGACGCGGTCACGCGCACCCGGGAGCTGCTCCGCGAGGAGGGCATCTTCGCGGGCGTCTCCACCGGCGCCGCACTCCACGCCGCGATCGGCGTCGGCCGCAAGGCCGTCAAGGCGGGCACCCCCGCCGACATCGTCTTCGTCGTGGCCGACGGCGGCTGGAAGTACCTCTCGACGGGCGTCTACACGGCGGCGACGGACGAGGAGGCCATCGCGGCAGTACAGGGCCAGCTGTGGGCGTGAGCCCTGCCGGAGACTCAAACGCCGGCGCGGCTGGGTGTTCTAGCCCGTCCGGCGTTTGAGGACGAGCCGCGAAGCGGCGATAGCGGGGGTCCAGGGGGCGGCAGCCCCCTGGTTACGGGGAGGGGCGGGACTGGGGAATGCCCCGCCAGGGCCTACCCGGCCAGATACCGCACCTGATCCCAAAGCACAGGATCCACAACCCCCGCCCGCCGCCGAAAGTCCCACACGGGAACCTCCCGCAACTCATCGGTCTCCAGGAAACTGGCCCGCCCATGCGCGTCCCCGACGGCCCCGGGCGGCAACGGAATCACCCCGGCCCGCTCATCCCGGTACTTACTGGTGATCTTCGCAACCCGCACGCTGTCCCCGCGGACAACCAGCACGAGACAGGGCCGATCCTTCCCCCCGCCCCCACCCTCATAGGGCACCCGGGCCCACCAGATCTCCCCGGCCCGGGGCCGAGGCCGCCCACCCCGCTCCCGCCGGGGAGGCCGCCGCACCCCCCGCCGCCGCGCCGGCCGCCCGGACCGCGCCCACCCGTCCACGAGGGCGACGCCGAACGCGAGCACCACCACGGCGACCAACGCGAGCCACCACGACGTGTCCATGGCCACGACGGTACCGCCGCCCCACCGCCCCACCACGCCGCCCCGGGGCCCCCGAACCGGTGACACCGCAGGTGAGTTCGCCCACGACTCACATCCGTGAGGGTGGAGGGGTGGATAGCACCCCTGGTCACACCAGGCAAGCGTGCAGGTCAGAAGGGAAACGGCCCGGTCGCTCTTCATGAGCGTTCCGGGCCGTTTTCGTGCTTTGAGGGGCCGTGTGCTGAGCTGGTGCTGACCTCGACAGGGGCAAAACCCCTGGTCAGTCAGGCTGTTGGGAGTACTGCTCCAGCGTCGCCTTGGACATCGACGTATCCATGAGCCGCAGCTCCCAGGGCCCGGTGTTCACATCGAAGTCCTTGCCGAACCCGACCCACTTACCGGCCATACGGCGCCCTGTGGGCTCCACGAGCATCTGAATGGCGCCGTGGTACCGGGCCCCCTGGTAGTACCCGTCAGAGGCTGTCTGCTCCGTCCAGGTGCCGGTGACGACGCTCCGATCAACGGTGAGATCCAGAGCCAGAGGCGAGTCAGGATTCGTCGACGCCCCGGGCAGGCTCTGAGCGGTGAGTCGATTCCCGTGCTGAACGATCACTATGTAGTGCTTGGCTTCGTACGTCTCGTCACGGCTGGACGAGTAGAACTCATAGCGGGAGAGCCAGACCCCTGAGTAGTTCTCCGTAACGGCCTGAGCGGCCGTCTGAACGCTCCCCGAAGCCTCTGCGACTCCCTCCGACCCAGCAGCCATGTCATGACCTCCAGTGCCGTCCTCGTGGACGCGTGCCATGGGCACGGGGAGAGAGAAACCCAGTGCCTCTATCGGACGCCCCGTCACATGCGCCAGGGCCCGCGCGTAGACCCCTCGCGGCGTCCTACTGATCCCGGACTCCCAGCGCTGCACGAGCCGCTTGCTGGCTTCGTTCGGCTCACCCAGCTCCGCCCCAGCCCTGCGGAGCGCCTTGGCGAAGTCGTCTTGGGACATGCGCAGGCCGATACGAACGGCCCGCAGAACATCGTTGGGTACGTGCTGAGCGGTCGTCGTCATACGAACCAAGGTAGGTCCAACAGCCTTGAAATGACACCGAAATGACGCCTTTGAGTGACGCTCCGATGACACCCCGGATGCCGTCGTTACGGCGGCCCTCGGTGCGGATCCTGATGACCCATGACCCCCAGAACGCGGACTAACCTCCCTCCCCACCTTGCGACCATTCCGGCAGGCTTCAATGCCTGGCTGCTCGACTGCGCGCCAGTGGCCTACTGCGGTGTGTGTGCAGCCCTCTGGCAGCAGCGCGCCGAAGCCATCAGCCGTGACGACCTGGGTGCGGCCGTGAAGGCCAGCACGGAGATCCGTGACCATGCCTCGGGTGCTCACGACGACAGGGCGGTGGATCGGGAATGCCTGTGCTGAAGGACTGCCCTCAGTGCCACAAGCCGAAGAACTACGGCCCCCGGGACCTGCGGTGCACCTGCGGCTGACATCTTGGGGGTAATGCCTTGGCTCTCACCCCATGAGGACCGCAGGGGCGCCGTTCGGTCCCCATGTACGGGTTTCGAAACTCCGCCTTGTTGCCTGCGTCACATCGCTGTCCTGGCAGACAACACAGGACACGTACATTATCTATGCGGGGGGTTTATATACCCCCCGCTAGATGACTACTGATCTGATCCATCCCCACCCCTGAAGGTGGGGATGTTGATGAAAGATTCCGAAGCCGGTGACTTCAACGGGCCACTAAGGACTGACTGCAACTCCACAAGGGCTGATCGATCGCATGGTGACTAAGGGCTTGGTACCCAGATGCTTGATCCTTGTGATGCCCGGAAGAACGGACACATCGTTGTCCAGGGACCACGGGGTTCGAACCCACTCTTTGCCGCTGCTGTCTGTGAACACGAGAGCCATGATGCCGATACGCGTCCTGTCCCCATATGGAATCTCTCTCTTTGTATCCCAGCTCTTCAGATCATTCCTGTTGATGGTTACCTCCGAACATGGTGCTAGATAGCCGAAGGAGATGATCGGTACCGCGCTCTCCCGCTCTCCTCCGACGTCAGCGTTGATAAGGAAGTGTGCGGATACCTTGGTTACAGGGTCAGGTGACCTGTTGGCAAAATGCATCCGTTCATTCCCTTTGTGATCAGGAGTTACCCAGAAGGTGATCCTTTTGGCCTGATCGCGTTCCTTGGTGCGAGTGACTTCTTGGGATTCTGTTAGCTGATCTGCTGCAACGAGGGCTCCGAAATAGGTAGCCACTCCCGTAAAGAGAAGCCCTCCGATGCTGGCAACGATCGTGACAACAACACCGGCCTTGACCCAGTCGACTCGAAGCCATCTCCGTTGCCCGGATGTCCTCCGCAAACGTCGCCGCGGGCCTACTCGGTCCAGCCGAGGGCGCTGTCTTGCAAGGCGCGCCCGTGTACGTCGGTGTCCCATGTCGGCGGGCATCGTCCCCCCTACCTGCGTTGGTGCCACAGGCAGAGACGCACGCACAGCCGAATCGGATCCCCCAGTCCCGTTCCCATCGGCTATTGGGCTCGCCAACCCAGGCTGTCCCGAACTGAAGATCGGATCACCAGTCACGAGAGGCTAATTCGGCCCATCCTCTCTCAGGAGGATGACGGAGTTGTCCACAACCGATGAGTTATCCACCAAGATCCACAGCAGTGCTGTGACAGGTCGAGAGTCGGGGCCTGGAGGTGGCTCAGAGCCGTCTTGGTCGTCCGCTCGGCTTCGCCCAGCTCGACGAGAACGGCCGCCGTCCCGGCCGCGCAGCTTCCCCCGTGCCCCTGCCAGCAGAAGCGTGCTAGTTCAGATCAAGATCACCACTAGGAGCCACCGCAGGGCTTTGCCTCCGCTGTCTGAATCCTTGGACTCTTGACCAGTTTGACGAAGATGGGAAGAGTGTTCTCAATCGCCCCTGATGTAGATGGGGAGTGGTCGAACGGCTTCGACCAGCTTACTAGTTCAAAGAGACTCCTCTTCCAACGTCTCCCGCCACTGTCAGTGAAATAGATTCGATCGGCCTTGAAGTATTGCCCCGGAATAATCACAGTACTGCGAGCGACTGTTCCATTCCCTTCCCTTGCCGGATCGATAGCCAAGTTCACGCTTCGCAGGACGATGCGGGAGCAGGGTGGAATACTCCAAATCCCGAGGACCAGGTACCTGTGCTCTCGTTGCGGTTCAGCAGTTCCCTCCTCCTTCCGTTCGACACTGGCCTCAAGCATCACGTTCAATTTCGATACTGGGTCTGCCGACCGGTTAACGATGTAGTATTGATGACTTTTAAGATCCTCTTCAACGTCACCGTAGAATGTGACCCTGGATGCCTGAGAGCGCGCTGATTCATCCGTTTCCTCGCGGGACTGCTTCAACTGATCTTCCGCAGTTCGGGCACTGTAGTAGGTGGCGATTCCGGTGAACACGATGCCTCCGATGGCCGCGAGTCCTGCGAGGGCGGTCCCGGCCTGAACCCACCAGTTGAGGCGTCTCCATCGTCCGCGCTCCGGCGTCTGGTCCTGTGAGCCGTCCCGCTCCCGTGCTCGCACTGCACTAGGCCGAGGCCGTTGCCGTGCCAGTCGAAGCCTCACCCGTCGATCTGCGTTGTTGTTCGCCACACGTCCCCCTTAGGCCACGCCCTTTGGCCCGTTGTTCTCAGTCCTGCATACATGCATCCGGCCCCCTCTGGGGGTCTTTCTCATGCCCTTGGGAGGTCCGTGACCTTCGCTCGGATCCTGTCGAAGCTAGCCGCGTTCGCATCCGTCGTCGTGGTTGCTCTGGAAATTTGGGCTAGCGGCAGTTGAAGGAACAGGGTGCGTCGGTGCAACATCACGCCCTCCCTTAAGGGGAGGGGGGTTTAACTGTCTAACAATGACTACCCCTTAAGGGGAAGCTGTCTTCTTATCTGGATCTGGAACCAGCCTAGGCTCGCCCCGTGCGGGGCGACCAATGCTTATACAAGAAGGGGCGTAGTACTGCCCCTTGGTATCAAGCCGCTGAGGGCTCCGATCTGTTAACGCTCTCCTCGGCTTGCAGGCGCACCGATCGCGCCCACTCACCCGTGGGGAACGAACTGCCGCGTCTGCCGATGTTGTCGCACTCGGCTTCCCATCTGTGGGCCGCTTCCTGGGTTTCGAACAGCCAGTCACCATGCTGGCCGTCCCAGGGGATGTTGTGGCCATGCCTCGCACACTCCTCCCGCTTCTTCCTTGACCGTGCGTCCATTGAGGCAACCGTGTGCGGCACGAGCAGGCACCGAGCGTTGGCTGACGGAGCAAGCAAGCCTGCCTTGATCAGATTGCCCCTGGCCTGTCGGTAACGACTCGGGTTGTAGGGGTTGCCGTCGTCCTTGTCCAGGATCAATTCAAGTTCTCCGGAGCCGAGCGGTGCGTGGCCCCCGCGTTGCATGCGATCGACTGCCAGGAGCCACATACGGAGTTCAAGGTGCAGCCCAGGACTTCCGATGGCCGGGTTGCGGTGCTCCGGTCGATACACCTTGGCGAAGCGGTAGCTCACTCTGCCCCCTGTGCGTCGAGCCACTGGTCCAAGTCTCTCGGTCGGCAGCGAAGTGCCTGTCCGACCTTGCGGAACGGGATCTCCTCCCTACGCCAGTTCCCATAGACCCAGGAACGCGGCTTCCCCAGATGCGCTGCCACGTCGTCCAGCGTCATGAGCTTGTCCAAAGGTCCCTCCCCATGGCCATCCAGTGGGCGGCCTCTCCGCCCGTTGCTGTCCGGCTGACTCCAGAAGTACGCCGATCAACCCACTCAGTCAACCAGGTTTGCCAAACTGGTTGGGCATGCTAGCTTCGTCCCATGAGTGAGCAGCAAGGAGAGCAGGGCGGCCCGGTCGTCGCGCAGGACATCGGCCCATGGGTGGTCGAGATGCAGTGGCCGGAGGGGGTGACGCAGGGTGGGCCCGCTGTGCTCGTGGTGCGGCCCAAGGACAGGGAAAACCGGCCGCTTGGCGGCATCAGTTCCACCGTGCTGCGTGAGATCGACTTCAAGGCAGCGGCCGAGAGGTTGCGCGCCCAAGCGGCGACTTCTGAGATGCGATCCCAGGCCCGTGAGGAATATGAGGCAGGGCGTACCGAACGTCTTCGGCAGGCCCTGGCTCAGGGGGTGACGGATGAGTACCTGGCCATGCTGGCCAGCGCTTATGTCAACTACCTGAGCGGCGGCGGGAAGGGCCCATTGGCGCACCTCGCCGAACGTGTCGGCAAGGGCGAGTCGACGATCAAGGGGCACCTCTGGCAAGCGCGGAAGCGGGGGCTGCTCATCGGGACTCCGGGGCGCGCTGGTGGTGTGCTCACTCTCAAAGCAATTGCGATTCTGACCCGGGTCGTCCCAGGTGGTGAGCGGATCTCCATCGTCGACGTCGCCGCAGAAACCGCACAGGAAAAGCCAATAGAAGGGGAGTAACGGAACTAGTGGCAACTGTCTTCCAGAAGTGCAAGAGAGCCACGGAAGATCCCTGCGCCAAGGCGAGATGCGGACACGCTTGGACCGTCCGCTACAGGGAGCCCGGTGGCCGTGCGGGACGGCAGCGGGAGAAGACGTTCCCCACGAAGAAGGAAGCTGGCGACTACGGCGTCAAGATGGAGAACGACAAGCGGGCGGGGGTGTATATCGATCCGGACAAGGGGCGTACGCCAGTGAAGGTGTACGCGAAGGAATGGCTGGCCCGGCAGCAGATAGGGGTCCGCACCTACGAGGGGTATGACACCGCCCTCCGGCTCCACGTCCTACCCGTCATCGGGTCCAAGACGATGGCCGGAGTTCACTCCGACGACATCGAGGACGTCTTCACGTCGATGACCAAGGGAGGTCTGGCAGTCTCGACCGCGCTCACGCGGCTCATCCCTGTGCGGTCGATCTTCCATCACGCCGTGGTGCGGCGGGTCATCGTCGAGTCCCCGTTCCGGGGTGCTGATCTTCCGGCCATGCCGTCCGCTGCGGTCGATGAGACGCAGCTCCCTGGGGCTGCGGAGATCGATGCCGTGTCCCGTGGCATGCCTGCTGAGTACGCCCTGGCGCCCTGGCTCATGGCGGGGTGTGGTCTGCGGATCGGGGAGGTCTGTGGGGTGGCGGAGCCCCACTTCCGTCCGGGAGTCCTGCGGGTTCGGCAGCAGGTGCAGCGCCGGAAGGACAAGGAAGGGCTGCTCCGACCCGCCCTCGTACCGCTCAAGCACCGACAGGCGGGCGAGTGGCGTGACGTACCCGTTCCCGAAGTCGTCGCTGACCGTCTTCAGTGGCATGTGCGCCGGTTCGGTACGGGGGCCGATGGGGTGATCTTCAGGGGCATCCGCTCCCGAGGATTGCTCAGTGAGAACCCGCTCCGGGACGCCTTCACCAAGTCCCGGAACGCGGCAGGCTACGGAGAGCGTGGATGGACGCCCCACGACTTCCGTCACTTCTTCGCGTCGGCCTCGTTGGCGGCCGGTCTGCCGATCTTGGACGTGTCCCGCTGGCTTGGGCACAAGAGCATCACCACGACCGTGGACATCTACGGTCACCTCCTTCCCGACTCCACGGAGCGGGGAGCCCGCGCGCTGCACGGCGTGCTGAGCCTGGCCGCCTAGCGGGGGTTCTGCGGCACCGTGCTGACCCGGTGCTGATTCGGGCCGCGCAGGGTTACGCCCACCCCCCGGAACTACGGGGGAAGAGTGACGTGACCGGTGACTTCGCCCACAACGGCACACGACGGAGGAGCGAGCCGTCGTTTTGCGCCTTACGCTCGACGGACCGCACGCCCCCGATTCCCCCCGACCGCCAGCGTGGAGGTTCCAGCTCTATGAAGCTCACCGTCGTCGGCTGCTCGGGGTCGTTTCCGTCCGCGGACTCGGCCTGCTCGAGCTACCTCGTCGAGGCCGACGGCTTCCGGTTGCTGCTCGACATGGGCAATGGCGCCCTGGGCGAGCTGCAGCGCCACATCGGTCTGTACGACCTCGACGCGATCTTCCTCAGCCATCTGCACGCCGACCACTGCATCGACATGTGCGCGTACTTCGTGGCCCGCTACTACCGGCACGAGGGCGGCCGCTGCGCGCCCATCCCGGTGTACGGCCCCGAGGGCACCGAGCAGCGCCTGACCACGGCGTACGCCGACACGCCCTCCGCGTCCTCGATGAGCGAGGTCTTCGACTTCCATACGGTCAAGCCCGGGGCCTTCGACATCGGCCCCTTCTCCGTGCGTACGGAGAAGGTGTGCCATCCCGTCGAGGCGTACGGCATCCGCCTTGAGCACGGCGGCCGCTCGCTGACGTACTCCGGCGACACCGGTGCCTGCGAGGCGCTCGACGAACTCGCCTCCGGCACCGACCTGTTCCTGTGCGAGGCCGCGTTCACGCACGGCAAGGAGAACATTCCCGACCTGCACCTCAACGGCCGCGAGGCCGGCGAGTCCGCCCGCCGCGCGGGCGCCGGGCGCCTGGTCCTCACGCACATCCCGCCGTGGACGGACCCGCAGGTCAACCTCGCGGACGCGCGGGAGGTCTTCAGCGGTCCCGCGGAGCTCGCGGCCGCGGGGGCGACGTACGAGGTCTGAGGCGGGAGCGCCGTACGACGACATGGGCCCCGGAACCGAGCGAACGGTTCCGGGGCCCACGTCATGCTGCCGTCGAGGTGCGGCTCACGCCTTCGTGAGGTCCTCGATCTCCTCCTCGGGCTCGCGGCCCGGGGTGGGGATGTTGAACCTGACGATCGCGAAGCGGAAGACGACGTAGTAGATCGCCGCGAACACCAACCCGATCGGGATGATCATCCAGGGCTTCTCTGCGAACTTCCAGTTCAGGATGTAGTCGATGGCGCCGGCCGAGAACGTGAAGCCGTGGTGCACGCCCAGGGCCCAGGTGACCGTCATGGCGACGGCCGTCAGGACCGCGTGGATGACGTACAGCGCCGGGGCGATGAACATGAACGCGAACTCGATCGGCTCCGTGATGCCGGTGACGAACGAGGTGAGCGCGAGCGACATCATCATGCCGCCGACGACCTTGCGGCGCTCGGGGCGGGCGGTGTGCGTGATGGCCAGGGCCACCGCGGGCAGCGCGAACATCATGATCGGGAAGAAGCCGGACATGAACTGGCCGGCCGTCGGGTCGCCGTGCATGAAGCGCTGGATGTCACCGTGCCAGACGGCGCCCGCGGAGTCCGTGAAGGAGCCGATCTCCTGCCAGGCGACGGTGTTCACGAACTGGTGCATGCCGACGGGGAGCAGCGCGCGGTTGACCACGCCGAAGATGCCCGCGCCGACCGAGCCGAGGTCGGTCATCCACTCGCCGAAGCTGGTGATCGCGTCGCCGACCGGGCCCCAGGCCAGGCCGAAGAAGACGCCAAGGGCGGTGCCGATGAAGGCCATGAGGATCGGGACCAGGCGGCGGCCGTTGAAGAAGCCGAGCCAGTCCACCAGCTTGGTGCGGTGGAACTTCTGCCAGACCACGGCGGATATGAGGCCCATGATGATGCCGCCGAAGACCTTCGGGTCGTTGTAGGTCGCGGCTATGTCGGCACCCTTGGTGATCTTCGCCTCGGTGACCGGGAACGCCTTCAGTACGTTCGTGTAGACCAGGAAGCCGACGAGCGCGGCAAGCGCCGTCGAGCCGTCCGCCTTCTTCGCGAAGCCGATCGCGACACCGATGCAGAACAGCAGCGGCATGTTCGCGAACACGGCGTCACCGGCGTTGGCGAAGACCGTGGCGACCTTGCCCCAGCCGAGGCCGTCGGCGCCGAACACGTCCGGCTGGCCGAGGCGCAGCAGGATGCCGGCCGCGGGCAGGACGGCGATGGGCAGCTGCAGGCTGCGTCCCACCTTCTGCAGACCCTGCAACAGACTTGAGCCCCGCTTCTTCGCGGGCGCCGCCTTGGCGGTGGCCGTACTCATGACTTCCTCCATGTGCGGGTGCTGTCAGGGGACAGTTCAGGGGGTGCGACAGCATCCAGGTGGTCTACACCACTCAGTGGTGTAGACCTGTTTTAACACGGTCAAGGCGACATAAGGAACCCGCGATTCCTGTGGGGTCGGCCATAAGTCGGCCATAGCGCCGCATCCACGACGAAAGGCCCCCGGACCATAGGGTCCGAGGGCCTGAGAAAGGGTATCGCGGAAGGTTCCGCTTCCGTGTCCGCGCGTGCCTACGCCTTGGTCTGCTCCTCGTCCAACGCCTTTGCCTCTTCTTCCGGTTCACGTCCTGGAGTGGCCAGGTTGAACTTCTTGATCACGAAGAGGAACAAGACGTAATAGACCGCTGCGAAACACAGCCCGATCGGGATGATCAGCCAGGGTTTCGTCGCCAGGCTCCAGTTGATGACGTAGTCGATGAGGCCCGCGGAGAAGCTGAAGCCGTCCTTGACGCCGAGGCCCCAGGTGACCGCCATCGAGACGCCGGTGAGCAGCGCGTGGATCGCGTACAGCGCGGGGGCGATGAACAGGAAGGAGTACTCGATCGGTTCGGTGATGCCGGTGACGAACGACGTCAGGCCGACCGAGAGCATCATGCCGCCGACGACCTTGCGGCGCTCGGGACGGGCCGCGTGCGTGATCGCGAGGGCCGCGGCCGGCAGCGCGAACATCATGATCGGGAAGAAGCCGGACGTGAACTGGCCCGCGGTCGGGTCGCCCGCCAGGAAGCGGTTGATGTCGCCGTGCACGACCGTGCCGTCGGCCTTGGTGTAGTCGCCGAACTGGAACCAGACGAAGGTGTTCAGGAACTGGTGCAGGCCGACGGTGAGCAGCGCGCGGTTGGCCACGCCGAAGATGCCCGAGCCCAGCCAGCCGAGGTCCACCAGCCACTTGGAGAAGCTGGTGAGGCCGTCACCGATGGGCGGCCAGACCCAGACGCACAGGCCCGCGAAGATCAGGCCGACGAACGCCATGATGATCGGGACGAGCCGGCGGCCGTTGAAGAAGCCGAGCCAGTCGACCAGCTTCACGCGGTGGTAGCGCTGCCAGAACCAGGCGGACAGCAGGCCCATGACGATGCCGCCGAAGACTCCGGGATTCTGGTACGCCGCCTGTGCCGGGGTTCCGTCCTCGGCCACGCAGACCCCGCTCCACATGCCCGCGCCCGCGAAGTCCGCCCCCGCGGGGCAGTCGTCGGGGAAGGCGCGCAGGACCGCGTAGTAGACGAGGAAGCCCGCGACCGCGGCGAGTGCCGTGGAGCCGTCCGACTTCTTCGCCATGCCGATCGCGACGCCGATGCAGAACAGCAGGGGCAGGCCGAGCGAGGAGTCGAGCAGGGCGCCGCCCGCGGCGGCGAAGACCTTCGCCACATTGGTCCAGCCCAGGCCGTCGTCGCCGAAGACGTCCGGCTGGCCGAGCCGGTTGAGGATGCCGGCGGCGGGCAGCACGGCGATGGGCAGCTGGAGGCTGCGGCCCATCTTCTGCAGCCCCTGGAAGAGGCCGTTCCACCACTTCTTCTGCGGCACGTTCCGCGGCACCGCGGCGGCGTCGGAACTCATCTGCGTTCCTCCCGGAACCAGCCAGGTTTGGCGGGCGTTGAAAACTGGTGTAGACCAGTTGCGGACGGGTGGTCGGTACGCCCCCACAAGGGGTGACACCTTGATCGTCATGATTGAGGACGAGTGCCGTGACCGCCCGCGAAGATGGGCCAACCGTGCGTTACCGTGACAAAGCGGACCTACGGTGTCGTGAGGCCGCGTCCTTTTCAGAGCAGGGAGAACACCATGGCCAGCAAGGCTGAGAAGATCGTTGCCGGGCTCGGCGGCATCGACAACATCGAAGAGGTCGAGGGCTGCATCACCCGCCTCCGCACGGAGGTCAACGACCCGGGCCTGGTCGACGAGGCGGCCCTGAAGGCCGCGGGCGCGCACGGCGTCGTGAAGATGGGCACCGCGATTCAGGTCGTCATCGGGACCGACGCGGACCCGATCGCCGCCGACATCGAAGACATGATGTAACGCTGCGCTGAGCTGAGCGTGCGTCGAGGGCCCTGTTCCGGTTGCCGGAACGGGGCCCTCGTGTGTGCCGTCTTGTGCCGCCGATCGTCGTCTGGGGCTTTGCCCCTTTCCCCCTGTCGGCGCTTCGCGCCTCGTCCTCAAACGCCGGACGGGCTTCCCTCGCCCGAGCGTCCAGGGGCGGCAGCCCCGGTTCGGCGCAAAGGCTAGGCTCAACGCCATGTCTCGAATCGACGGCCGTACCCCCGAACAGCTCCGCCCGATCACCATCGAACGCGGCTGGAGCAAGCACGCCGAGGGCTCTGTCCTCATCTCCTTCGGCGACACCAAGGTCTTCTGCACGGCCTCCGTGACGGAGGGCGTGCCCCGCTGGCGCAAGGGCAGCGGCGAGGGCTGGGTCACCGCCGAGTACTCGATGCTGCCGCGCTCCACCAACACCCGCGGCGACCGCGAGTCCGTCCGCGGCAAGATCGGCGGCCGTACGCACGAGATCAGCCGCCTCATCGGCCGCTCCCTGCGCGCCGTCATCGACTACAAGGCGCTCGGTGAGAACACCATCGTCCTGGACTGCGACGTCCTCCAGGCCGACGGCGGCACCCGCACCGCCGCCATCACCGGCGCGTACGTCGCCCTTGCCGACGCCGTCGCCTGGGCCCAGGGCAAGAAGCTGATCAAGGCCGGGCGCAAGCCGCTCACCGGCACCGTCAGCGCCGTCTCCGTCGGCATCGTCGGCGGCGTGCCGCTGCTCGACCTCTGCTACGAGGAGGACGTGAAGGCCGACACCGACATGAACGTCGTGTGCACCGGCGACGGCCGCTTCGTCGAGGTCCAGGGCACCGCCGAGGCCGAGCCGTTCGCCCGCGAGGAGCTGAACGCGCTGCTCGACCTCGCCGTCGGCGGCTGCGTGGACCTCGCCGCGTACCAGAACGAAGCGCTCGAAAAGGTCAAGTAGGGCATAACCGGCACCTGTGTGTGGGGGTGCGGGTCGCGGTCAAGTGGCGTGCGGTGCGGGCGAGTTGTGGTTCGGGCCGCGCGGCGCGGGAAGCAACCTTCGGGGCCCGGACGGGCGTTCTTACGAGTGCGGGCGTACGGGCCAAGCCGTACGCCTGCCCGCACCGGGGAGGGATTCACGCATGGCCGCGCGCCACCGCCGTACCGTTACCGCCATCGCCACCGTTCTGATCGCCGTCACGGCGGGCGCCGGCCTCGTGGCCTGCGACCCCGTCGACAAGGCCATCGACTGCGCCAAGACCGCCGACGAGATCCACGACAACATCCAGGACATGCAGGAAGCCGTCCAGGACGCCGCCCTGGACCCCGGGGACGCCGACAAGTCGCTCGACGACATCGAGGACAACCTCGACAACATCCGCGACAAGTCCGACGACTCCGACGTGGACAAGGCCATCGACCACCTGGAGAAGGCCGTCGACAACATCCGCGACTCCACCAAGGACGGCGGCGACAAGACGCCCGACATGAGCCCGGTCGGCGACGCGGCCAAGGAACTGACGAAGGTCTGCACCGACTGAGCCGATCTTTGTCACGGTGACGGGACGGGGCGGGCGGTGCGCGGCGGGCGGGACACCGGGCCCGCCGACGGGCCGGATACTTGTCCCATGACCCGCCTCATCCTCGCCACCCGCAACGCCGGCAAGCTCACCGAGCTCAAGGCGATCCTCGCCGACGCCCGGCTCGACCACGAGCTCGTCGGCGCGGACGCCTACCCGGACATCCCCGACGTCAAGGAGACCGGCGTCACCTTCGCCGAGAACGCGCTCCTCAAGGCGCACGCCCTGGCCCAGGCCACCGGACTGCCCGCCGTCGCCGACGACTCGGGGCTCTGCGTCGACGTGCTCGGCGGCGCCCCCGGCATCTTCTCGGCACGCTGGGCGGGCCGGCACGGCGACGACCGCGCCAACCTGGAGCTCCTGCTCGCCCAGCTCGGCGACATCGACGACCCGCACCGCGGCGCCCACTTCGCCTGCGCGGCCGCCCTCGCACTGCCCGACGGCACCGAGCGGGTCGTCGAGGGCCGCCTGCTCGGCACCCTGCGGCACACCCCGTCGGGCACCGGCGGCTTCGGCTACGACCCGGTGCTCCAGCCCGAGGGCGACACCCGCACCTGCGCCGAGCTGACCCCGGACGAGAAGAACGCGATCAGCCACCGCGGCAAGGCGTTCAGGGCGCTGGTGCCGGTGGTGCGGGAGTTGTTGGGCTGAGCCCGGCTGCCGGACACGGCACGACACGGGACCGGACACGGCGAAGGGCGCCTCACCGAGGCGCCCTTCGTGACGCGTGCGGCCGGAGGGACTCGAACCCTCACGGGGTATTACCCCACTGGGACCTAAACCCAGCGTGACTGCCAATTCCACCACGGCCGCGTGCCGGAGCCATCGTAATGGCCGCCCGGCCGCGCCTGCCCGGGGAGTCAGAACTTGTCAGGTGGCCGGGGAGGTCAGACGCCCAGGTCCCTGATGATCTTTGCTACGTGGCCCGTCGCCTTGACGTTGTAGAAGGCGTGCTCGACCTTGCCCGTCCCGTCCACGACGACCGTCGAGCGGATCACGCCGGTCACGGTCTTGCCGTACAGCTTCTTCTCGCCGAAGGCGCCGTACGCCTCCAGGGTCGCCTTGGACGGGTCGCCGACGAGGGTGACCTTCAGGTTCTCCTTCTCGCGGAACTTCGCGAGCTTCTCCGGCTTGTCGGGGGAGACGCCGATGACGTCGTAGCCCGCGGCCGCGAGCACGTCCAGGTTGTCCGTGAAGTCGCAGGCCTGCTTGGTGCAGCCGGGGGTGAGCGCTGCGGGGTAGAAGTACACGATGACCTTGCGGCCCTTGTGGTCCGCCAGGGAGACCTCCTTGCCGTCGGCGTCGGGCAGGGTGAAGGCGGGGGCGGTGTCGCCGGGCTGCAGTCGCTCGCTCATGCTCGGTCTCCTCGGACAGCTCGTACGCGGGTGCGTACGCATCGGGATGTGGTGACGGAGTCGAGCGTAATAGGGGTGCCATGGGGTGCGACGAGGGCGAAGCTGACAGACTGGGCGACGACCGGAACGACCGGACCAGAACACACCAACGGAGGCAGCGCGGTGTCGGATGCGGATGCGGATGCCAGGACTCCCGCGCAGATCGAGGCGGACATCAAGCTCCGGCGCGACCAGCTCGCCGAGACCCTCGACGAGATCGGCGTGAGGGTCCACCCCAAGACGATCGTCGGCGACGCCAAGGCCAAGATCGCCTCCAGCGTCGACCACTCCCTCGGGCGGGCCTACGTGGGGGCGAATCGCTTCGTCTCCGACGTGAAGGGCCAGCTCGTCGCGGAGGACGGCGCGCCGCGCCTGGAGCGGATCGTGCCGGTGGCCCTGGTCGTGGTGGGCCTCGTGGGGCTCCTCGCGGTCGGCTCCAGGCGCCGCAGGGGCTGACCCGGGGGCGTACAGGGCGCTCGCGGGCAGGTAGGTTCGGGGCGTGAGCGCCAAGACACATGAACCAAGCAGCCACGACGACAAGCTGCCGATCCGGATGCTGCACGACCGCGTGCTCGTGCGCCAGGACACGGCGGAGGGCGAGCGGCGCTCCGGCGGCGGCATCCTGATCCCCGCGACCGCGGCCGTCGGCAAGCGCCTGGCCTGGGCCGAGGTCGTCGCCGTGGGGCAGAACGTGCGCACCGTCGAGCCGGGCGACCGGGTCCTGTACGACCCGGAGGACCGGGCCGAGGTCGAGGTGCGGGGCGTGGCGTACGTCCTGATGCGCGAGCGCGACCTGCACGCCGTGGCGGCGGACCGCTTCGAGGGGTCCGAGGACTCGACGGGGCTGTACCTGTAGCGGGGACCTCTGGCGGGGCTGCCAGGCCTTCGACCTGCGCCTCAGGGGCCGGTGACCATCGTCACCGGCCCCTTTCGCATTCCCCTTGCTACCTTGGAAGGACCCCGACGAGACGCGCCGTACCGGGATCCGCAAAGACGACGCACCCCTGAAGTCCCTTTTTCGGAGGTGCCGTCATGGCCTGGGTCCTGCTTGTCGTCGCCGGTCTGCTCGAGGTCGGCTGGTCGATCGGAATGAAGTTCACCGACGGGTTCACCCGCCTGTGGCCGAGTGTGTTCACCGGCGCGGGCATCGTCGCCAGCATGTTCCTGCTGTCGTACGCCGCCAAGACCCTGCCGATCGGCACCGCCTACGGCGTCTGGGTCGGCATCGGCGCCGCGGGTGCCGCGGTCGTCGGCATGCTCGCCCTCGGCGAGCCCACCACCGCGGCGCGGATCTTCTTCGTGTGTCTGCTCCTTGTGGCCGTCGTGGGCCTGAAGGCGACGTCGGGCCACTGAGTGCGGGGGTGCGGGACTGGCCACAGCCAGTCCCGCACTCGGTCAGTCGCCGTTCCTGCCGCCGCCCCGCCCGGTGGTCGTGCCCTGCGTGAGCCCGCCCAGGGCGCCCTGTTGGCCGCCCTGGTCCGCCCCGCCGTCCGCGGCACCTCCGTCGGCCGCGCCGCCGTCGGCGCCGCCCCCGGTCGGCCCTTGGTTCTGACCCTGGGTCTGCCCCTGAGTCTGTCCCTGGTCCTGACCCCCGGTCGGCCCCTGGTTCTGACCCTGGTTCTGGCCCTGCGTCTGACCTTGGTCCTGGCCCTGCGTCTGGCCGCCCTGGTCCTGTCCGGGCGTGGCGCCGCCGTCCGTGGCACCGCCGTCGGCCGTGCCCCCGGTGTCCTCGTCGCCGCCGGTGGCACCGCCGGTGTCCTCGTCACCCGTCCCCGGCTCCTCGGCGCCGTCCGACGGGTCCGGCTGCACCGGCACGTCCGCGCCGGCCTCCAGCTCCAGGTCGAACTCCTTGGCGGGCTTGCCCTCCAGGGCGTCCTTGGTGAACTGCGCCCAGACGCGCGCCGGATAGCCGCCGCCGTTGATGCGCGCCTCGCCGAGCGCCCCGTACAACGGGGTCTGCTTGGCCGTGGCCGGGTCCGCGCCCATGATGGCGACGACGGTCGCCAGGTCCGGCGTGTAGCCCGCGAACCAGGCCGCCTTGTCCTCCTCCGCGGTGCCGGTCTTGCCGGCCGCCGGGCGGCCCGCGGCGAGCGCCGCCGTGCCCGTGCCGGAGTCGACGACGCTGCGCAGGATCGACGTGGTGGTGTCGGCGGCCTCGCGGCTCACCGCGGTCCGCTCCCCACGCTCGGGCAACGCGACCTCCTCACCGCCCTTGGTGATCTTCTCGACCATCGTGTACGAGCCGTGCTGGCCGTGGTTGGCGAGCGTCGCGTACGCCTCCGTCATGTCGAGCACGGACGCCGTGGACGGGCCGAGCGCGATCGACGGGGACGCGGTGAGGTCCGGGGTCTTCTCCGGGACGCCGAGCGCGACCGCGGTGTCCTTGACCTTGTCCGAGCCGACGTCGACGGCCATCTGCGCGTACACGGAGTTCACGGACTTGTCCGTGGCCTCGCGCACGGTGATGTCGCCGTACATCCCGTCGTCCTCGTTGGCGGGCGCGTACTGGCCGCCGTCCCAGCCCTGCACCGGACGGCGGTTGTTGCCGTCGTAGACGGTGTTCGGCGTGATCGTCTGGCCGGACTGCGTGGTCGAGCCGTTCTGCACGGCCGAGGTGAACACGAACGGCTTGAAGGTCGAGCCGACCTGGTAGTCGCGCCGGGTCGCGTTGTTGACGAACTGCTTGGTGTAGTCGATGCCGCCGTACATCGCGACGACCTTGCCGGTCTTCGGGTCCACGGAGGCGCCGCCCACCCGCACGTTCTTGTCGATCTTGCGGGCCTTCTTGTCGACCTTCGACATGACCTGCTCGTCGACGGCCTCCACGAACGCGTCCTGCTTCGGCTTCTGCAGGGTGGTGGTGATGCGGTAGCCGCCCTTGTTGAGGGCCTTCTCATCGACGATCTTGTTCGCGATGAGGTAGTCGTTCACGGCGTCCTTCACATAGCCGCGCTGCCCGGACATGCCCGCCGCGCCCTTGGCCTGCTTCGGCATCGGGAACTTCTGCTCCTGCCGGTCGGCGGAGTCGAGCCAGCCCTCCTTGACCATGCCGTTCAGCACGTAGTTCCAGCGGCCCTCGGCGTTGGCCCTGTTCTCGGGGTGCGTCGCGACGTCGTACGCGTTCGGGGAGTTCACGAGCGTGGCGAGGTACGCGCCCTGGGCGACCGACAGCTTCTCGATGTCCTTGCCGTAGTACGCCTGGGCGGCGGCCTGCACGCCGTACGCGTTGCGGCCGAAGTAGCTGGTGTTCAGATAGCCCTCGAGGATGTCGTCCTTGCTCACCTCGCGGTCCAGCTTGATCGAGATGAAGAACTCCTTCACCTTGCGGGTGACGGTCTGCTCCTGGCCCAGGTAGTAGTTCTTCACGTACTGCTGCGTGATCGTCGAGCCGGACTGCTTGCCCTTGCCGGTGACGGTGTTCCAGGCGGCGCGGAGCATCGCCTTCGGGTCGACGGCGGACTCCCCGTAGAAGTCCCGGTCCTCGGCGGCGAGCACGGCGTGCTGTACGTGCTTGGGGACCTGGGACAGCGGGACGTTCTCGCGGTTCGCGCCCTTGCTGCTGTCACGGGCGAGCTCGGTGCCGTCCGCGTACAGATAGACGTTGGCCTGCTTGGTGGCCATGGCGTTCGCCGGCGGGATGTCGATCAGCAGATAGCCCGCGGTGAAGCCGCCCACGAGGAGCAGGACCACGAAGATGAACCCGGCGAGCACCATCCGCCAGGTCGGGAAGAGGCGCCGCCAGCCCTTGCGCTTGGGGCGCTTCTTCTTGCCGTTCTTGCCCTTGGTGCCGGGGACGGCGCCGGGCGGGCCCGCCGGACCGCCCGGGGCGCCGGGAGCCGCGTCGGGCGAGGCCGCGCTCGCGCCGGGGCCCTGCTCCGGCTCACGGGGCGCCCACCCCTGACGCTGTTGGCCCTGCCCCTGCGTCTTCGCGGTGACGGGCCGGAGCTGCTGGGTGGAGGGGTCGGGGGCGCCCTGGGCCGAGGCGGTGCGGGCCTGCGGTGCGGAGGGTCGGGGGGCGCCTGGAGGCGTGCCGGGGCCGGGAGGCGGGGGAGTGGGCGCGCCCTTGCCGAGGGCGGGACCGCTCGGCTGGGCCGAGGCGCCGTTCTGCCGAGGCGCGGGACCGCTCGGCCGGATCGGGCGGAGCTGCTGGGTGGAGGGGCCGTCCTTCGGGGCCGCGGCACTGTCCTTGCCGGGCCCGTCGGACGCGCCAGACGCACCGGACCCGCGAGACGTGCCGGACGCACCGGACCCGCCGGATCCGCCCGACCCGCCGGACGTGCTGGACCCGCCCGACCCACCGGACGCCCCGGATGTACGCGCCTCACCGCCGGAAGCAGAGTCGCTCGGCCCCGGCCGGGAGGTCCGCTCGTCCGGACCGGCGGCGGGCTCCTCCTGCCCGTCGCCCGGCTGCCGCTGTGGCTCGTCGCTGCTCATGTCTCGCGGAACTCCCGGTTCGCGTCGTACATCTCGTACGCCTCGTACATCCAGTAGGCCTCGTACGACCCATTGCACACTGTCATCACGTGCCTCACTGACCAGGCACGCACCGTGCGGCGAAATTGCCTGGCACGGGCGGCCCCGACCGCACTAGGCTCCTGCGCTTCGGTCCGGAATCGGACCGGGCGTGGTGGCCTGGGACGGGACGAGGCTCTCTGAAGGGGATGTTCGTGGGAACAGGACGGTTCCGCCTGTACGCGGCCGTCGCCGCAGGCAGCTTCCGGCGATTCGCTACGTACCGGATCGCGACCGTGGCGGGTGTGTTCACCAACACTGTCTTCGGAGTGATCCTGACCTACACCTATATTGCCCTGTGGGACGAGAAGCCTGGACTTGGAGGATACGACCAGGCGCAGGCTCTCACGTACGTGTGGCTCGGGCAGGCACTCCTGACGACCGTCGCGGTGATGGGCGGCGGCTTCGAGGACGAGCTGATGGCGCGCATCCGCACCGGCGACGTCGCCATCGACCTCTACCGCCCCGCCGATCTTCAGGCCTGGTGGCTGGCGGGCGACGTCGGCCGGGCGGCGTTCCAGTGCCTGGCGCGCGGCGCGGTCCCGATGGCGTTCGGCGCGCTCTGCTTCCAACTGGCTCTTCCGGGCGACGTGTTGACGTGGCTGGCGGCGACCCTCGCCGTGCTGCTCGGGGTGGTGGTCAGCTTCGCGCTGCGCTTCCTGGTGGCACTCAGCGCCTTCTGGCTCCTGGACGGCGCGGGCGTCTCGCAGGTGGCCTGGCTGGCGAGCACGTTCTTCTCCGGAATGCTGCTGCCCCTGAACGTCTTCCCCGGGGCGCTCGGCGAGATCGCCCGCGCGCTGCCCTGGTCCGCGCTGATCCAGGTCCCGGCCGACGTGTTCCTCGGCAAGCACCAGGGCATGGACCTGCTCGCCACGTACGCGTTCCAGGCCGGATGGGCGGCCGTGCTGCTCACGGCCGGACGGCTGCTGCAGGCCGTCGCGACCAGGCGGGTGGTGGTGCAGGGTGGCTGAGCTGCTGCGACACGAGAAGGGGCAGGCCGGTGACCTTGCGGGGCCGGGCCGGCTTGCCGACGGCGTTCCCGACCGCCCGCTGGACCGGGCGCGGGACGGTCTTCGCGCCTACCGCATGATCGCCGCGATGTGGATCCGCTCCACCATGGCCTACCGCGCGTCCTTCGCGATGACGGCCTTCGGCAACCTCGCGGCGACCGCCCTCGACTTCGTCGCGATCCTGCTGATGTTCTCGCAGGTCGACGCGCTCGGCGGCTACCGCCTTCCCGAGGTCGCCTTCCTGTACGGCGCCTCGTCCACCGCCTTCGGCCTCGCCGACCTCGCCATCGGCTCGATGGACCGGCTCGGCAGACGGGTGCGCGACGGCACCCTGGACACGCTCCTGGTGCGGCCCGCGCCGGTGCTCGCGCAGGTCGCGGCCGACCGGTTCGCGCTGCGCAGGCTGGGGCGGGTGACGCAGGGCCTGCTGATCCTCGGATTCGCGCTGCTCGCCCTCGACGTGACGTGGACGCCCCTGAAGGTCCTGCTGATCCCGCTGATGCTGGTCAGCGGCGCGGCCATCTTCATGTCCGTCTTCATCGCGGGCGCGGCCTTCCAGTTCCTCGCGCAGGACGCCTCCGAGGTGCAGAACGCGTTCACCTACGGCGGCAACACGCTCCTGCAGTACCCGCCGTCCGTGTTCGGCAAGGACCTGGTGCGCGGCGCCACCTTCCTCGTACCGATCGCCTTCGTGAACTGGCTGCCCGGCCTGTACGTGCTCGGCCGCCCCTATCCGCTCGACCTGCCGTCGTGGGCCGCCTTCACGCCGCCGCTGGTCGCCGTCGCCTGCTGCGCGCTCGCGGGGCTCGCGTGGCGCGCGGGACTCCGCTCGTACCGCAGCACAGGGAGCTGATACGCCATGGACACGGCCCTGAACCCCGATCCCGACCGGGACCCCGACCCCGACCCGGACGCCGACTTCATCGCGCTCGACGGGATCGAGAAGGTCTTCGACGTACGCAAGAAGACCGGCTTCCTGCGCCGCGAGCGGCACCAGGTGCGGGCCGTCGACGGCATCACCTTCCGGGTGCCGCGCGGCGAGATGGTCGGCTACATCGGGCCCAACGGCGCGGGCAAGTCGACCACGATCAAGATGCTGACCGGCATCCTCACGCCCAGCGGCGGGCGCCTCAGGGTCGCGGGCATCGACCCGGCGCGCGAGCGCACCCGGCTCGCCCGCCGCATCGGCGTCGTCTTCGGCCAGCGCACCACCCTGTGGTGGGACCTGCCGCTCATCGACTCGTACCGCCTGATGCACCGCATGTACCGCATCCCCGACCGGCGCTACGCCGAGAACCTCGACCGGTGCGTCCAACTCCTCGACCTGGGCGAGCTGTTGGACGTCCCCGTACGCCAGCTCTCGCTCGGGCAGCGGATGCGCGGCGACATCGCGGCTGCGCTGCTCCACGACCCGGAGGTGCTGTACCTGGACGAGCCGACGATCGGGCTCGACGTGGTCAGCAAGGCGAAGGTCCGCACCTTCCTGCGCGACCTGAACGCCGAGTCCGGCACCACCGTGCTCCTGACCACCCACGACCTCACCGACATCGAGCAGTTGTGCAAGCGCGTGATGGTCATCGACCACGGGCGTCTGATGTACGACGGGCCGCTGGCCGGGCTGCACGAGGTGGGCGAGAGCGAGCGCACCCTCGTCGTCGACCTGGAGCGCGAACTGCCGCCCCTGGAGGTCGAGTCGGCCCGGGTCGTGAAGGTCGAGGGGCCGCGGCAGTGGCTGGCGTTCCCGGCCGCGGCGTCGGCCGCGCCGCTGGTCGCCGCCGTCGCGGCGCGCTATCCCCTCGTCGACCTCTCGGTGCGGGAGCCCGACATCGAGGCCGTGATTGCCAAGATGTACGCCGACCGGGCGACCTCGTAGGCTTGCGGCCATGACGGACGCCGAGCCCACACCACCGCCGGAGGAGCCGCCCTCATCCGGAAGGGATGCTTCCGGTCCGCCGCCCGCGGCTCAGCAGCCCGCGGCTCAGCCGCCTGCCGTCCGGTCGGCCCCCGCCGAGCCGAGCCACGCCGAGCTGCGGGCCTCCGACGCCGACCGTGAGCGGGTCGCCGAGGTGCTGCGCGAGGCGGTGGCCGAGGGGCGGCTCGACATGGAGGAGTTCGGCGAGCGGCTCGACGCGGTGTATCAGGCCCGTACGTACGGGGAACTGGCGCCCCTCACCCGCGATCTGCCCTCCGCCGTGGCGCCCGCACCCAAGGTGTCCATGGTCAAGCGCCCCGAGGACGGGGACTCCGGGGAGATCGACTGGGCCGAGCGGGTCGTCGGCGGTGAGCCCTCGTCCACGGGGGCCGTCGCGATCTGGGGCGGGTTCTCCCGCAAGGGCGGGTGGACGGTCGGGCGCCTTTTCACGTCCTTCGCGATGTGGGGTGGCGGGGAGATCGACTTGCGCGAGGCGCGGTTCGCCGAGCGTGACGTCGTCATCCGGTGCTTTGCGCTCATGGGCGGCATTCAGGTCACCGTGCCGCCCGAGCTCGACGTCACCGTCAAGGGGTTCGGGATCATGGGCGGCTTCGGCGACGACGCCACCGGGGCCGGCACGCCTGGGTCGCCCCGTGTCGTCGTCACCGGGTTCGCCCTCATGGGCGGGGTGGGCGTCGAGCGGAAGCTCCGCAAGGAGGTGCGGGCGCGGCTCAAGGAGGAGCGGCGGGAGCTGCAGGCTCGGCGGCGGGAGGAACGGCACGCGTTGCATGCGCGGCGGCGGGAGGAGCGGCGGGGGCGTTGACCCTGCCGGGGGCCTCCCCAACCCCGCCCCTTCCCGAAACCAGGGGCTGCCGCCCCTGGACCCCGCTATCGGCCTGAACGGCCTCGTCCTCAAACGCCGGACGGGCTAAAAGGGCGGGTGGGTGGGGGAAAGCCCGTCCGGCGTTTGAGGACGAGGCGCGGAGCGCCGACAGGGGGAGAGGGGCGGAGCCCCAGACGGGCTACAGCTCCGCGGCTGACGTGCCCTTCAAGTGGGTCAAGTTGAACGTCTGCGCCATGCGGCGGAAGCCGCCGTCGCTGGGGTGGAGGTGGTCGCCCGAGTCGTAGCGGTCGAGCAGGGCGCGGGGGTCGTACGGATCGCGCAGCGCCTTGTCGAAGTCGACGACCTCGTCGAAGACCTTGCCGGAGCGGATCTCGTCGTTCACGGAACGACGTACGCCTTCAAGAGCGGGCGTAAAGCCGCGGTGCCCGCCGAACGGCGTGAGGGTCGCCCCAACGACCCGCAGCCCGCGGGCATGCGCCTGCCGGGTCAGCTCACGCAGCCCGTCGGCGACGCGCCGCGCGTCGGTCTCCCGGTTGCGCAGGATGTCGTTGATGCCGAGGGCGATGACGACGGCCTTCACGCCGGTGCGGCCGAGCACGTCGCGGTGGAAGCGGGAGAGCCCGCTCGGGTTCGCGCCGGGCCCGCCGCGCAGCCCTGGCCTCCCGTCGGACAGGACACGGTTGCCGCTGATGCCCTGGTTCACGACGCTGTAGCGCGGCGCGCCGGACTCCTCGCGCAGCCGGTCGGCGAGAACGTCGGTCCAGCGGCGGTTGGTGCCCATGGTGGAGGAGATGCCGTCGGTGATGGAGTCACCGATGACGACGACGGTCCCGTCGCTCTCGCTGCTGAGCACGTCGACGGCGGAGAGGTAGCGCCAGTAGGGGCTCTGCTCGTGGTACGCCGAACCGCTCGGGTCCTCGGTGTGGTCGCCGTCGGCGACGTAACTGATCTGACGGGCGTGCGGGTGGTACGTCACGGGCCCGGACGTGGCCGGGGAGAACGTCGTGACCAGCAGGTCCGCGTCGTGCGGCACGCGCAGGCGGGCGGCGTCGCTGACGATCTGCTGCCCCGGCGGGATCACCACCGAGGTGTCGCCGCGGAAGGTGAGGCGGCGCAGCGTGTCGACGGCCGCGGCCGGGTTGTTCGAGGCGGCGGCCACGGCGACGGAGGCGTGCGTGATGGTGAGCGGCTGCGTGCCGTACAGGTTCGACAGGGTGATGCGGGCGCTCTCGCCGCCGACGCTGGTGTGCACCACGTTGCGTACCGAGCGGCCCGCCATGCCGTGCGACTCGGTGCCGGGCTCGGCCCCTGCCGGGGAGGCCGACCAGGTGCCGACCCAGGTGCCCGACGAGGCCGGTGCCGCGGAGTTGCGGGGCCCGCGCGGACTGGCGCTGAGCTGGTCCTTCGTGTCGTCGTCGGTGCCTGTGACGCCGATGTATATGGCGGCGGAAACGACCACTATGACCGTGAGCACGGCGGCAAGGAGGGCATAACCGTGACGCTTGGTCATGCGGGCTGTGTCTCCTCGGGCAGGGGGAGCCCGAGGCTCCGGTGTGAACACCCCATGATGCGTCATGGGCCGCGAGAGGGCCGACGGTGCCCCCCTCCGCTCACTCAGACGCCGGGAACTTGTGGTTCGTTCCGGGAGTCGGACTAGAAGGACGGCTGGAAGGACAATGCGTACGGGGACACGTACGAGCAAAAACGCACAGCGACGCGAAGACGGGGCGCCAGGGATGGAACGTACGAAGACGGCGGAATCGGCCGGGACGGGCAGGGACATGCATGCCCGCGCCGGCCGTCCCCCAAGCACGGGCGGCGGGCCGTCGGGACCCGGCGCCTTCAGCGAGGCCGACCAGGAGAAGCAGCGCGGCGTACGCAGGATGAAGCTGACGGCGACGGGCCTGCTCCTGTTCGTCGCGGTCGTGTACGTCCTCGCGAAGTGGGCGCAGAACACGGGCGCCGGCGCCTGGGCCGGCTATGTCGCGGCGGCGGCCGAGGCGGGCATGGTCGGCGCGCTCGCCGACTGGTTCGCCGTGACGGCGCTGTTCCGCCACCCCCTCGGCATCCCCATCCCGCACACGGCGATCATCCCGAAGAAGAAGGACCAGCTGGGCGCGTCCCTGGGCGACTTCGTAGGGGAGAACTTCCTCTCCCAGACGGTCGTACGCCAGCGGCTGCGCGCCGTGGGCATCGGCAGCCGCCTCGGCACCTGGCTGGCCGAGCCGGAGCACGCCGACCGCGTGACCGCCGAGCTGGCCACGGCGCTGCGCGGCGCGCTGACCGTGCTGCGCGACTCGGACGTGCAGGCCGTCGTCGGTGAGGCCATCACGCGCCGCGCCGACGCCCAGGAGATCGCGCCCGGCCTCGGCAAGATGCTGGAGAAGGTCGTCGCGGACGGCGGCCACAAGCGGGTCGTCGACCTGGTGTGCGTGCGCGCCCACGACTGGCTGGTGACGCACGGGGACTCGGTGATGGTCGCGGTGCAGGGCGGCGCGCCCGGCTGGACGCCACGCTTCGTGGACAAGAAAGTCGGCGAGCGCGTCTACAAGGAACTGCTCCGCTTCGTCACCGAGATGCGTGACATGCCCGAGCACCCCGCCCGCGGCGCCCTCGACCGCTTCCTCACCGACTTCGCCTCCGACCTCCAGTCCGACACGGACACCCGCGCGCGCGTGGAGCACCTCAAGCGCGAGGTCCTCGCCCGCGGCGAGGTCCAGGACCTGATCGCCTCCGCCTGGTCCGCGGTCCGCCAGATGATCGTCGCCGCCGCCGAGGACGAACGCAGCGAACTCCGCCTCCGCGTCCGCGCCGCCCTCCTCTCCCTCGGCCGGCGCATGTCCACCGACGCCCGCCTCCAGGAGAAGGTCGACGGCTGGGTCGAGGGCGCGGCGGTGTACGTCGTGACGACGTACCGCGACGAGATCACCTCCCTCATCACCGACACCGTCGCGGGCTGGGACGCCGAACACACCTCGAAGAAGATCGAGGCTCATATCGGGCGCGACCTGCAGTTCATTCGGATCAACGGCACGGTGGTCGGTTCGCTCGCGGGGTTGGTGATCTATACGGTTTCGCGGGCGTTGGGGGGTTAGGGCGTTTCCTGGCCCGGACGCCGCTGTCGCCGTGACACGCGCGGCTCTCGAGCCAGCCCTATAATGTCAGTATGACGATTACAGAGGCGGAGATCACCGCCGGCGCCCGCGCCATCGCCTCCGCGCTCCGCGTCGACCCGGACACCGTGATCCCCTTCCACCCACCCCTCGACGGGTGGCCGTACGCCGAACTGCACGACGGCAAAGTCCACTACCTCGTACGAGAACGCGCCGACGTGGACCTCATCGCCGTCTACACCGACCTCGACGACTTCCTGTACCAGTTGGCCGAGGAGGCGACATCCGGCCTGGCCAGAGACTGGGAGCTCGCACACCGCACGGGATCGGTCGAGGACCCGGACTTCGACCCCCGTATCGCGTGGGTCGCCAAGCAGCTGCAGCTGCTGAACACGGTCAACCCGGCCTGGGCGGAGCGCTTCCGTGCCACCGTCGAGACGCGCTTCTCCGGCCTCGGCCTTCACGACGTCGACCGTCATCCTGTCGACTCCTGAACATGAATGTGGGAGGGGCGCCGGAGCAATCCCCTCCCACCGGACTCAGGTCCCGGAGTTACCGGGTGTCCACTAGTCCGTCACCTGGTAGGCCATCACCTAGTAGGCCGTCACTTAGTCCGTGACTTCCGCGATGTACCTGTTGTCCAGCAGCCACTGCACGTTGATGCCCTTCGGCAGCAGGTACTGGGTGCCGCCGCCCGGCTGGCCGAACCACGGCGCGATCTTGCCGCCCTGGATGTTGCCGTACTGCGCGACCTCGGCCGGTCCCCAGTCCCTGGCCCACCGGTAGGCGTGATATCCCGGGCCCTTCGCGCTGGCGTCGGCGCTCACGTTGGACGGGGGCAGGGCCCGCTCGGTGTAGGGGGTGCCGTCCCTGGGGGCGAGGAACCCTCCGTTCGGGCCGCCGAAGCGGTCCATGTGGTCGCCGACCTTCGGCAGGTGCACCTTGGCCGCGCCCTCAAAGCCGTTCTGCGGCGGGTACTTGAACCAGTTGGCGTCCTTGTCCCAGAACTTGTGGAACCACTGCTCGATGGTCATGTTGCCCATCGGCTTGTAGCCGGTCATCAGCTTCTGAGGCTCGGGCCGCATGTTCGCGGTGATCTTCGGCAGGTCGATGACCTGCTTGAGGGTGAACGACAGGCCACCGGTGTTGTCGGCCTTGACGGCCGCGCCGATCACGTCCCGCAGGGCGGTGGCGTACTGGTTCTTGCCCTGGGCGAGCTTCAGCTCGTTCAGCGCGCCCTTGGCCTTCGCGATCTGCGCCGCCGTGAAGTTGACCTCCACCAGCGGGTCGGAGACGACCTTGGCGGCTCCGCCGACCCGGCCCAGCGGCAGCAGGGCGCCGAGCTGCATGCCGGCCTCGGCGCACTGGTCGGCCGTGGCCCGCAGGACCCCGACGGCCGGGGGCCGCGGCGCCGCGACGACCGGGGGCTCAGTGGTGGACGTGTCACCGGTGACGCACTGCGTGAAGATCTTCGGCAGGTCTCCGACCATCTGGTCCAGGAACTTGTCGAAGCCGTCGGTGATCCGGTTGTACTCGCGGGTGAACTCTTCCGACTGCGCCTCGGCGGAGAACCCGACCCAGTGCAGTTCGTTCTCGGGGCACTTGGAGCCGACGTTCGCGGCCGCATCCTGAGCGGTGCAGTAGAACGTGTCGACGCGCAGCGTGTAGTCCAGGCGGAACTTCTGCGTGCAGTGCAGCGCACCTTCGCAGGCGCCGACCATGGACACCGTGGGGTTGTCCGTGGCGCGGGAGTCGTACACGCGGGCGGCCATGAACTGACGCGGCACACCGAAGTAGCCGTTGTCGGGGAGCTTGACGTCGTTCATGTTCAGCTGCTTGACGGCAGCCGCGCCGGAGGCGATGGAGCCCCCGGACTTGATCCGAGCGAGCTCGGCCTGGTCCTTGTCGTACGAGGCCAGGGCGTCCTTGGCGAGCTTCTGCCACTGCGCCTTCACATCGGCCGGAACGTCATCGCGCCCATCGGTGACGGGACCGGGCGGGACCACGGGGGGAACGGCGACCTTGAACTTCGCCCACGGCGACCAGTCCGCCTCGTAGGCGGAGCCGTCATAGGCCGAGGAACGGACGAGGTAGGTCGAACCGTCCTTCAGCCTCCCCTTGGGAACGGTGACGGAAGCCGGCGTGCCGGAGGCGGCGAAGCCCGAGACGAGCACGTCGAACTTGTTGTCGTCGGTGAGGTTCACCTTGGACCCGGCGGTGCCGTCCGCCTTGGCGGTCCACACCTCGAAGGTGCTGGTCGTCTTGTCCTTGTCCGGGTCCACCACGGTGTTGCGGAAGGTGGGGGTCAGCGTATTGGTCTGCCATACGCCGGATGCCTGCTTGAAGGGCGGGCCGACTTCAGGTGCTTTGGGGGTGTTCGGCGCACGGTTGGCGGCGGCTGCTGCGGCGCTCGGTGCGCCGGACGACCGGGGAGCGGGCTCACCGAACACGTGGGGCGGTGTCGCCGATGGCCGCTCGTCGACGGGAGCGGTGGCCGACGACCCCGCACCGGTGGCGGCGGTGGTGGTCCGCAGGTCGTCGAGGGCGGCGGCATGGGTCGCTGCGGGGCCGAAGAGTGTCGCCAGGGCGATGACCCCGGCTACGACAGATGCCCTTCTTTGGGGAGAACATAGAGATATCGGGTTTTTCACTGTGTTCCAGTTCACTTGACTTGATGCGGAACTTATCCGCCGCACCGAGCACGGGACTCTACCCGTTGGTCTGGACCATTCCAGTCCCAGGCGAGTGAGCCATGCCACACGTCAACTTCCCAGCTTTCCAACGGAGTTGCCCCACTGTTAACCGTGTTCTTCCAAGTTGTCGGATATGCATGCACCTTTACGTTTGACCACTTGCTCCCGCCTCGACCCCGAACGGCCCCGCGCACCGATCCGGTGCACGGGGCCGCGCTTCCCCGACAGTTCCTCAGACCGTCACGCCGACTCGAACAACCACTTCTGGTTCCGCTCCCCCACCCACTCCTCCAAGTTGAGCTGCGTCCCCTTCCTGTTCGAAGGGAGGGTGATGACGCCGTTGGCGTAGACGAAGGCGATGCGGAACAGGTTTTCGCCGACCGGTTCTATCGACCACTGGAGCGGGACGGGCTGGCCCGCGATCAGGGGCGGGTAGATGCGGATGTCGCTCTGCGAGATGTACGACTCGCCGGCGGCGCTCTTGATGACGTACTGGTTCACGCCGTTGGTGGTCGAGATGCGCCACTTCTGGTTGGTGCCCTTGTGCAGCTCCCAGCCGCTGATCGGCGTGTTCGGGGAGGTGGAGCTGCCGCTCAGGTCCACGTACAGGTCCTCGAACGCGGCGTTCCTGATCCAGTATTCGCCGTCCGGGATGATCGGAGCCATGCGTCAACCTCCGTACGAGAGAGGGGCGGTGTGCAACCGGGCGGACCTCAACGTAGGCGGCGTACTGGTGTGACGTAACAGGCTCTTTCGGTCGTAGAGCGGGCCTTTGGGACGGCTGGTCGTCGCGGTGCGTGTCCGCCTGTTCGGCCAGGGGTGGGCGCGGAGGTGTGAGGAGGCCGCGGGGCGTCCCACCTCGCCGGGGCCGGGACCTTTCCTGGTACGGGAGGAGTGCGTGGGCGGGGGAGGCGTGGCGGGGACGGCAGGGGTGACGGTCCCGGGGGCGTCAACTGCCCCGATCCGTACGCCTCGTACGCCCCCGCGCGGCCACACCCCCGCCCCACCGGGCGGCCGACCCTGGCCCCCGACCTGTCCGACCCGTCCGGCTCTAGGCCCCCGACCCGCCCGACCCGTCCGGCCCTAGACTCCCGACCCGGCCGACCCGCCCGCAGCCCCGTCCTCCCTGAACTGCCGCGCGCACCCCGCCACCGCCAGCACCACCCCACTCCCCGCCATCACGAAGACCAGCCACGCCACCGGCCACGGCGAGGCGTCCAGTGTCTTGTGCGTGGCGAAGGAGGCGTAGAGGAGGGCGGCGGGCGGGGCGGCCACCACGGGGAGGATCCAGCGCACGCGGTCGCGGAAGCCGAAGTAGGCGGCGAGGGCGACGACGGTGACCACGAGGAGCGTGATGCCCGTGTCCGTCACCGGCGAGGTCTCGTTGATCGCGCCCGGCGTCTCGACACGGTTGCGCAGGTCCCAGGGGATGAAGAGGAGGTACGCGGCGGCGCCGGCACCCGCGCCGAGCAGTCGCGTCGCCCAGCGCTCGGCGAACGGCCGGCCACGCAGCGGGCGGAAGGCGTTCCGCAGCAGGCGCAGTGCGTTCCGCCGAGGAGTCGGTACGTTCAGCAGCGAGCTCGATGCGTTCATGTGTACGACGGTGACGGTCCGGACGCGGCCGTGCCTGAGTACGCGTACTCAGCCGCGTATGCGTACGCGATCACTCACCTGAACTCAGCCGCCCCCTGAACGTCGCCCGGTACGCCCCCGGCGACACCCCCAACCCCGCCTGGAAGTGCGCCCGCAGCGACGCCCCCGTACCGAAGCCGCACTCCGCGGCGATGCGGTCGACCGTGTGGTCGGTCTCCTCCAGGAGCTGGCGGGCGCGGTCCACGCGGCGCTGGGTGAGCCACTGGACGGGGGTCAGGCCCGTCTCGTCGCGGAAGCGGCGGCTGAAGGTGCGGACGCTCATGGAGGCCTGTGCGGCCAGTTCGGCCAGCGTCAAGGGCTCGCCGAGGCGGGTCAGGGCCCAGGCGCGCGCCGGGCCCGTCGACGTCAACGCGGGCTCGGTGACCGGGCGTTGGATGTACTGCGCCTGGCCGCCCTCCCGGTGCGGCGGCACCACCGTGCGGCGCGCCACGGCCGCCGCGACCGCCGCCCCGTGGTCGCGGCGGATCAGGTGCAGGCACAGGTCGACCCCGGCCGCCTCGCCCGCGGAGGTCAGCACGGCGCCCTCGTCGACGTACAGAACATCCGGATCGACCGTGACGGCGGGGAAGGCGCGCGCGAAGAGGTCAGCCGACAGCCAGTGCGTCGTCGCCCGGCGGCCGTCCAGGAGGCCCGCGGCGGCCAGGACGAATGCGCCCGTGCAGATCGACGCGATGCGGCGCGCGGACGCGGCGAGGGCGAGGGCCTCGGCCAGCGGGGCGGGCAGCTGCCCGGGGCGCAGCGACTCGTCCTCGTGGTGCGAGGCGGGCACGAGCACCGTGTCCGCGGTGGCCAGGACCTCGGGGCCGTGCGGCGCGCGGATCGGGAAGTCGGCGTCGGTGTCGACCATTCCGGGGCGCATCGCGCAGGTCAGGGGCGTGTAGAGGGGGGCGCCCGCGGGGTCGCGCGCGCTGCCGAAGAGCTGGTGGACCAGGCCGAGTTCCATGGGCAGGACGCCGTCGCGGACGAGGACAGCGATGGTGCGGCGCCCTGTTTCCGGTTTTGCAGTCCGCCGTGTCGCCATGGCCAGATACTTGCACATCCTGGCCATCTGGCCACTCGTCGCGATCACCTCGTCGGACGGACGCTCAGTTCATGAGTACGTCGCTGAGCAAGCCGACCGGGCGGACCAAGCCGACGGCCACGGGTGAGGCAGGGCGAACACCGCACCTCCCCCTCACCCCCTGGACCGTCGCCGCCACCGCCGCCCTCGCCCTCGTCACCGCCGGCGCCTTCACCACCCTCGCCGGGCTCCTCGTCGGGCCGCTGCACGCCGAGCTGGGCTGGTCGCGCGGCGCGATCGGGGTGGGCAGCGCGGTGAACATGGTCGTGTACGGGGCGACCGCGCCGTTCGCCGCCGCGCTCATGGACCGCTTCGGCATGCGGTACGTGGCGACGGGCGCCCTCGGTCTCGTCGGCGTCGGCGCCGTGCTCACCGCCACCGCGATGACGGCGGCCTGGCAATTCGCCGTCTACTGGGGCGTGTTGGTGGGGCTCGGCACCGGCGCCACGGCGACGGCGTTCGCGGTCACCGTGACCGAGCGGTGGTTCGTGGCGCGGCGGGGGCTGGTCACGGGGTTGCTCACGGCGGCGAGCGTGGTGGGGCAGTTCGTGTTCCTGCCGGTGTTGTCGGAGGTCGTGGGGCGGTACGGGTGGCGGGCGGCCGCGCTGGCGCCGGCGGGCGCGGCGGTGCTCGCCGGGCCGCTGGTGTGGCTGACGCTGCGGGACCATCCGGCGGACGTGGGGCAACGCCCGTACGGGTCGGCGCAGTTCGTGCCGCGGCCCGCGCCGGTCCCGGGTGCCGCGCGCCGCGCCGTACGCGTCCTGCTCCGCGCCGCCCGCACCGGCCCCTTCTGGCTGCTCGCCGCGACCTTCGCGATCTGCGGGGCGTCGACGAACGGCGTGATGTGGACGCACTTCGCGCCCGCCGCGCACGACCACGGCATGGCGATGACGGCGGCCGCCTCGCTCCTGGCTCTGATCGGGATCTTCAACGTGGCGGGCACGGTGGCCTCCGGCTGGCTCACCGACCGCCGGGACCCGCGGCGGCTCCTCGCCGCGTACTTCGCCCTGCGCGGCCTCGCCCTGCTCACGCTGCCCCTGCTGCTCACCGCGACCGTGCGACCGCCGCTCGTCGCCTTCGTGATCGCCTTCGGGCTGCTCGACGTGGCGACGGTGCCGCCGACGATCGCCCTGTGCCGCGCCCACTTCGGCCCCGACGCGGCCGTCGTCTTCGGCTGGGTCAACTCCGCCCACCAGGTGGGCGCGGGCACCGTCGCGTTCCTCGGCGGCGCGGCCCGGGACGCGTTCGGGTCGTACGACTTGGTGTGGGTGGGGACGGCGGCGCTGTGCGCTACGGCGGCGCTGCTGTCGCTGACGGTGCGTACGGAGCCCTTCCGGCCCCTCGCACACGAGGACTGACCGACGACAGCCGCACGTGAGGCCCCGACGTCGGCCGAACCGCGATCAGCGACGGCGGTCCACCATCACCCAAGAGGCGAGCGCCACACTCCCCGCGACCCCGAGGACGGCGGGCCAGGCGCCGACCTTCTTGGCCAGCGGATGCGACCCGGCGAACCCGGCGACGTACGCGGCGCTGAGCGCGGCGCCGGTCTTCGCCCCGGCCCGCTGCCGCCACTGCTGCGCGGCCGCGGCCCCGGCGACGGCCAGCACGGCTCCGCCGAGGGGGCGCTTCTTGGTGAACCGGGCCACGGCGTACCCACCGACCAGCCCACCCGCGGCCACCGCGGCCGCCGGCACCTTCGCCACCACGTTCGCCATGCCTGCCTCGCTTTCACCCTGTTGGGGAAGGGATCTGTAGCTATGGCCTGAGCGTAACGTGTGGCTATTTCGTGGCGTACGGAGAGCCAAAGGACGGCGCGTGGGCCTACCCGGCCCAAGAGGATGACGCGTGGACCTACCGGCCCAGGAGCCGGGGGTCGACGCCACCTCGGCGGACGTTGATCTCCGCTACGCCGCGATCCACGCTTCCTCCAGCCGACTGGAGAGCCCTCCGTGTCACGGCGACAGCGGTGTCCGTTGCCTCGCCGGGCGTCGCGGCCGAGACCTGCACGGTGGCGCCGACAGAGAAGAGGGCTCCGGTCGGGCTATTGGACGTGGCGGTCGGCACGATCTCGTACTGCGGTTCCTTTTCCATCGCGTCGACCATGCCTTCCTGGAGCCGCGCCCACTCATCGTCGGTGACGTCGAGCAGCAGCTGTACGTCGACTTCCCAGTCACTGGCCATGGCGGGGCACCCTCATTCAAGTCTGGCTCGTCTAGATCGAGCGCGTTGGGCAGTTAACGCAAGGGAAGGTACTCGGAACTCCGTCCGTCGGAGGGTTCTGCCCATCGTTTGGCAGCTCGCTGAAGTCTCCATTCGCGTTACGGTAGACAACTCCCACGCCGTACTCTGACAGCAGTTGGCGCGTATCCTCGCTGGGTGGCCCAGGCGCGAGCACCATGCAGCGAATCGGCATTCCTTTCTCGATTCTGCTCAAGTGCATTCTGAGGTCCATGAGTTGCATTAGGGCGTCCCTCAGTGCTTGCCGCGAGTTGCTGTCTGCTGGCTCATAGATGGTGCGCTCGCTCTGGTCGAAGAGGGCTGCTTCCATCGCCTCCTCCACGCCTCTGACCTGTACTTCCAAGCGGCCAACGCGGTGTTGGCGGTTGGTGAGTATGTCCCCGAACTCGGCCGCTATTTGCTCACGGCGGTAGGTTGCAGTTGCCGCCGACCTGTCTCGTTCCCATGCTTGCCGGAGACGGGCTGGCGCCTCCGGGCGACGTCTGGTTCCAGACTGAACAAAATTCACTCTGGTCTGGGTGACCGGCGGGATCACGTCGTCCTCGGACCGCTGGTATGTGCCGAGTGGGCGCAGTCGAAAGACGATGACGTCGCGGTCCTGCTGGGACTTGTCGCGAGCCTGTCTTATGACGTAAGGGCGTTCGCGATCCACCTCGAACGCGCCAATATATCGATGTGTCCTAATGCCCGTGCCAGGGACTTTCCCATGCCCGATAAACAGGTGGAGAGTACGGTCGTCAAGAGCATGCTGGAGTATCGCCGCGTTGCCCGCACCGGTGGCTCCAGTGAACGTCTGATCCCCCTCAGTTCCAGCTCCGGTGTACTCGAAGAGGGGACCCAGCCGATCCTCTTCCCGATGCCATCCGTCGTGGTAGCCGTATTGCTCGCCCGACTTGATGTCGGAGTAGAGGACCACCGTCTTCTTCTCCACGGATGGGCAGATGCCGCCCTGTGGGCTTCCTCCCAACTCCTTGCGGATATCCGCTCGCGTGAGGATGTCGCCAGGCTGGAAGGAGGGAGCAACAGTTGACATGTGCACAGGCTAGTAGGCGGCGTTGACACGTAGCACCTCAACTCGCCTGACGTACCCCGGGTTCTTTAGCCGTCGCAGGTGGAGCGGAGGAGTCTTGGGGGATGATGGCCGCATGGATGGAGGGACGGCGGCGATAGTTGCCGCAGTTGTCGGGGTGGCCGGTGCGGTGGGCGGAGCAGCTGTAGGTGCGTTCGCCAGCGTTCGCGGTGCACGCATTGGCGGTGAAAAGGGCGTGGAAGCGGCGCTTGCCCAAGTAGATCGGCAAGCCGCGACTGGGCATCAGCAGTGGGTTAAGGAGCAGCGGCAACAAGCCTGCGCCAAGCTGCTCGATGCTCACTCGGCAGCCGAGGACACACTGAAGCGGGCAGCCGTTGCCATACGCCGAGGTGAGCAGTTCCCCGCCGCTGAGCGCGACGCATTCCGAGGCCAGGTCTCCGCCATGCAGTCCTGCACGAGCCAACTAGCCCTCTGGGGCCCGGAGGCCGTAGTGGTCCTGGCTCAAGTGCTCAGGGCGGCGACGGCCGACGCGGCGCAAGCACTGAAGCTCGCGGAGCAGGAGGCGGGCCAGGGGGCTGTGGAATCTGAGGTTCGATGGCAGGACTGGATGGAGAGGAGTGAGCACGTGACTGACGTTCGTACGCAGTTCCTTGACCGAGCAGGTGAGGTGCTCCGCGACCCCGACCAGCCCGTCGCCTAGCAGTCAGGACTCACTACTCTGTCGCACGCCTGGTGGGTTTCTCCTCCCGGATGGCGCCCACGAAGCATTCCCAGGTGCTGGTGGCAACAGTGATCCACGGCCCAGGTGCGGCCTTGGAGTCCCGCACGGATATCTCGCCACGGAACGAAGCAACCTCAACGCACTCGCCACCCATGCCGTTGCTGTAACTACTCTTCCGCCACCTGGTGGTTGAGGGCAGCGTCATCGGGAGTGATCCTCCAGAGTTCTCTTGATCAGCAGGACTGACCGTTGTGGACTCAAGGCCAGCGCCCTGAGGTGGTCGAACGCCTTCGCGTAGAGGTCCACGTCCTGGGGGTGTTCGAGGTAGACGGAGTCTGTCAGCCCTTCTCGATACACCATGTCCGGGTCCTCCTGCTCCGGGAAGCCAAGGACAGTGAACGATCCTGTGGTGGGGTAGGCGCCCGCGTCGAACGGTAGGACCTGAACCGTCACGTTCCTCAACTCCGCCATTTCCAGCATACGTTCGAGCTGGCCCGCCATGACCTGACGGTTTCCGATGACGTGCATAAGAGCGCTCTGGTGCACGACGACCCACAGATCCGGTGCGCTGTCACCCAGTAGCAGGTCCTGTCGTCGCATCCGTACCTCGACCATGCGCTGTACGTCTTCGGGTGTGTGATCAACCCAGGCGCAACTGAGCTCCGATGCGTACGCAGGTGTCTGGAGTAGGCCTGGGATGAACTCGCCCTGGTAGCTGCGCAGGCTCGATGCTGCCTGTTCCAGGCCTACGTAGACGGAGAACCAGGAGGGGACGGCGTCTCCGTGGGCGTGCCACCACCCCTTCGTCTTTGACTCCTTGGCCAAGGACTTGAGGAGATCGCGCAGCTCGTCGGAGGTGGCGTAGAAGCGACACAGAGCTTCGACGTCGGATGGTTGGACGCGGCCCTGTCCCGTCTCCATGCGGTTGACCTTGGAGCTGCTCCAGTCCAGCTCCTTGCCCACCTGACTGCAGGTGAAGCCGTTGTCCTCGCGGAGCCTTTTGAGCTCGATGGCCAATCGACGGCGGCGTGCGGTGGGGGAGCCTGCCATGTCAACTCCTGGTGCTGTAGCGGATGTTCCATCCCATCGGAAGTGACGCGAAAGGCCAATCACCCCATTGGGGGAATCTCTTTATGCATGTTGCATGGCGGGATGAGCGCTGCGACTCTCTCACTAAGAGTGATCGATGGTCACGCAGTGCACGATGGGGTGCGCAGGAGGTAGGGGCGATGATCTACGCCAGCGAATTCGGTGGGCGGGACCCCTGGGGACGGTCCTTCGCGGCGGAGCCTTGCGAAGTTGCAGGCCTGCGGCGAGCGGTGTGGATGCGGCTGACTCTGTGGGGTCTGCCGGAGGTGGTTGAGGCAGCTCAAATGTGTGTCACGGAACTGACCTCAAACGTCATCAAGCACGTGGGCGCCGGTACACCTGTGACGCTCACGATCTCCATGGCGGGCACCTTCGTCCGCATCGAGATGCTCGACCCTGATGCGCGAGCGCTACCGACGCTCCTCGCTCCTGGGCGCGACGCGGAATCCGGGCGGGGCATGGCTCTCGTGGATGCGATTACTGACCATCGCTGGGGCGTCATCCCTCGCGAAGCATCCAAGGTCGTGTGGTGTGAGTTGGCGACGGACCTTGTCCCCTCGGCTGATCACACTGAAGGCCCACGGGCGGCGCGGGCGGAAGGTCACCTCGCGCTGTATGGCGCCGAGCGCTCTGGGCTGGTCTCTCCCTCAGGACGTCTTGGCGTAGCTGTGGCTGAGGAGACGGCGATCGATCTGATCGCCGACCTCCTTCACTGGCTCCAGGCCCATGGCTGCGACCCCGACGAAGCGCTAGATCGAGCGCAGATGCACTTCGAGGCGGAGGTGGAGGCGGGGAGCTGACAGCGTGGCTGTTCCGACTGGTCAGCTCGATGGGATCGACGAGTACGTCCACACGTCCGCCGGCATCTCGTGCTCAAGCTCCCAAGTGATTGCCATGGGCTTGCTGCCCTCATGCGCGACATAGCGTGCGGGTCCCAAGAGCATCCAAGGCTCGGCGCCGCCGATGTCGGTGTTCTTGTAGCGGCGGACGAAGAGCAAGATGTGGCTTCCGCGCTGGGCGTGCTCGCGGTAGCGGCGCCCCGTGGCGGAGTCTTCGGCGGTCGCGTTCTGCGACTCCCAGTGGAACTGGGTCGGACTCATGGCGTAGTCCTGATACCGCGTGGTGGGCGAGAACTCTTTCTCGTCCTTCTCCAGGGTGATGAGCAAGGCATCGGTGCTGATGTCCTTCACCTCAACGACCCCTTGGGCAAAGGAGCCCGGCATCTGACCGCCGAAGCGCGCTACGCCGAGGGCGGCGAGGATCTCGGATCGGTTGTACGAGCTGTGCACCTTCAAGGGGAGCTCGCTGTGCGGACCCTTCAGCGGCAAGGGGAAGTGGTCCGCGTGGGCGAGGCAGTGGTCAAGAACCTGGAGGAGTTCTTCGCGAACGGGCTTGTGCTTGCGAAGTGAAGAAAGCCCCTCCTGGTAGGTGGAGTGACCACCGGCCTTGTCCCAGATGTTGAAGAAGAGCATGCGGGCGTACGCCTGCTCCCGCGGGGACAATGCGTCGTACGCGGGGGCATCGTCGGCCAGGATCCGCTGGTAGGCATCGATGCGTTCCTTGTCATCGACGTGAAGGAAGGAAGGGGCGCGCTTCAGCAGCTCCAACTCGCCTTCAGGTGCAGTCCCAGTGAGGAGTTTGGCGCCACGTAGGAGCTTGGTCCACGAGTTGCCATTGCCGCGGTAGATTTCCTTGATCTCCCGACCGCTCTCTTCCAGGTAGGTAGCCAGCCGCAACTCGGCGTACGTGGACACCTCGCGGACGAGTGTAGTGGCGTTGACCTTGAGCTGGTCCTTGATGTTGCCGATGATGGTCTGCTTGGCCTTGGGTTCCAAGATGATCTGGCAGCGGGACGGCAGCATGGGGAACCCTTGCTCAAGGCCGTTCAACAGACGCTTCCGCGTGAGGTTCGTCAGCGCCCGGAACTGATTCTCGAAGCGGAACTCCTTGCGGTGCTGGCCGATGAAGTCGAGGACCGTGAGTACGTCCTTGTCCGGTGTGCGCCGCAGGCCTCGGCCAAGCTGCTGGAGGAAGAGCGTGGCGCTCTCCGTGGGGCGGAGGAGGAGCAGCGTATCGACGTCGGGGATGTCGAGTCCCTCGTTGAACAGATCGACAGAGAAGATCACTTGGATCTTCCCGTCCTTGAGATCATCGAGGGCCTGCTTGCGCTCATCACGGTGGTTTTCGCCGGAGAGGGCAACGGCAGCAATTTCATCCCTGGTGAAGTGCTCGGCCATGAAGCGGGCGTGCGATACGGACACGCAGAACCCGAGCGCGCGCATGGATCTCGGATTCTTGACCTTGTCACGCACGGCCTTCGCGATCAGTCGGGCGCGTGCATCGTTTCCGGTGAGTACATTGCTGAGCTGTCCTGAGTCGTACGCTCCGCGCTTCCACTCCACGGCGCTCAAGTCGGTCTCGTCGCTGATCCCGAAGTACCGGAAAGGGCTGAGTAGTTCGTTCTCCAGGGCCTCCCACAGGCGCATCTCTGCGGTGATGTGCCCCTCGAAGAACTCGTCCTGGATGTTCTTTCCGTCCATGCGCTCGGGTGTCGCGGTGAGCGCGAGGAGTTCCGTGGGTGCGAAGTGGTCAAGAATCTTCCGGTACGTAGGGGACGTACCGTGATGGAACTCGTCGATGACGATGACGTCGAAGTGGTCAGGCGAGAACCGTTCCAGCGCGCGAGAGTTGAGCGACTGCACGCTGGCGAAGACGTGGTCCCACTCCTCGGGACGTTCGCTGCTGTGGAACGACTCGCCGAAAGCCTCGTCGCCCAAGACGCGCCGGTAAGTGTCCCGCGACTGCTCCAGGATCTCCCTGCGATGCGCGACGAAGAGGAGCCGCAGCCTGCGGCGCGCCTTGCGCGACAACTGCTCGTAGTCGAGTGCAGCCATCACCGTCTTACCCGTCCCTGTCGCGGCAACGAGAAGGTTGCGGCGACGGCCACGGACTGCGCGCTCGACCTCCAAGCGCTCCAGCATGTCCTTCTGGTGAGGGAACGGGGTGAAGCCTATGCCGGTGAGTGTGCTGCTGCGCATGAACGTCCTCGGTCATATGCGGACATGGCCGTGGTGGGTGCCGCGGCCATGTAGGTCAATCAAGCGTTTTTGACCGTAGTGCAGAGGTCGGACAACAGGGCAGAACTCCCGTAAATCGGGATGGCGTCGATGCCCCGGCTATGTCTGAGCGTGGCTGTCGTGCCGTGCGCGGTCGACTGCTGCGGCGACGTCCTCAGGGCGCTCGTGCTCCCAGAAGCGCAACACGGTCCAGCCCGCCGCCTCCAGGTGTCGGGAGGTCTCCCGGTCGCGGGCCATGTTCTTGTCGAGCTTGGCCCGCCACCACTCGGCGTTCGCCTTCGGGCTCGTCGCGTGGTCAGGGCAGCCGTGCCAGAAGCAGCCGTCCATGAACACCGCGATCCTGGCCTTGGCGAAGGCGATGTCGATCGTGCGCCGGGGCATTCCGGGCACGGGCACGTTGACCCGGTAGCGGAGCCCGGCTGCGTGCAGGAGGCGTCGGACGGCGATCTCGGGGGCCGTGTCGCGAGAGCCTTGGCGGCTCATGCGCGCCGAGACGGAGGGGGAGGACGGGGCTGCGTCGGGCACGGGGGCATTGTGCCGGCGGTCCGGCCCGGGGCAGGAATCGGTGGCGCCGGCCGATGCCGTCACTCGCCCCCGTGGCAGTCGCCGTACGCCCGCCCCGACCCACACCAACACCCACCCCCCACCTCCGGCGGCCACCCCGCAGCCCGCCCCCGCGCAGCCAGCGTCGTCGCGTACAGCGGAAGCAGCGACGAATCGCCCGGAGAGGCGCCCTCCGAGGCGGCGAAGGCCTCGTAGGACGGCACCGTCCCCGTCACGATGCCCAAGTTGGGGGTGCCCGAGGTGGAGAGTTCGCGGAGGGAGGACTCTATGGTCGCCAAGTGGGTCTCGTGGGAGGGGTATTCCGTCGAGAGGGACGGGTACGCCGTGAGGAGTTCCGTCAGTTCCGTGGCGGGCCAGTGCAGGACCGCTACCGGGAACGGGCGGGAGAGGGCCTCGCGGTAGGAGCCCAACTCCGCCTGGAGGCGGGCGATTTCGGCTCGGAGGTCGGCGGGGTTCTCCGAGCCCAGGGCCCAGACGCGCTTGGGGTCGTGGAGTTCGTCCAGGGGGACGGGGGTGCGGCCCGCCGCCGCGGCGCGGGAGCGGTGCACCCGGTCCGCCAGGCCGTCCCACGCGTCGTGCTCCGCGCCGAGCAGGCGGCGTACGCGGTGGCGGCCGAACAGCAACGGGTGGGTGGGGTACGGGGGTTCGGCCCCCGCATCCGCGCTCGTCGACGGGAGCAGAGCCGTCAGCGCCTGCGTGAACGTCTCGTGCGCCTGGTCCAGCTCGTCGTGGGCCTCAAGGGCCTCCGCCACGATCACCCACGGCGCCGCGTCCGCCGGTGCCGTGCCGCGGACTCCCTCGATGATCGCCCGCGCCTCCGCCTCGTGGCCGTACTCCCAGAGGTTCGCGGCCTTCAGGGCGCGGATCAGGGTCGGGTTCTCCGGCGGGTGCGGGGCCGAGGGTGAGATCAGGCGGTCGTAGAGCGTCGTCGCGCGGTCACGGGCGTCGGCCAGCTCCAAGTGGGCCGCGGCCTGCAGCAGCAGGTGTTCCGCGTCCTCCGGGTAGAGGCCCGCGGTGCGCTCCAGGCGCTCCGCTTCGGCGATGTGGTCGACGTGGTCGGCAGGCGTGTCGGGGCGCATGGGTGACACCGTACTGCCGTTCCCCGGGTGGGGTGTATGGGGTGCGGCGCGGTGGCGTCATTACGGGTCCGGTCGCGTGCGGCTCCGGTTCGTCGAGGGTGTCGCGGGTCTGGTCTGTTGGGGGTGTCGTGGGTCTGGTCTGTTGGGGGCGCCGCGCCTATCTTGCGGCTGCCCGGCCCGGAGGGAGGCGGTCCAGTGGTACGTCCATGGGTACGGCGATCCCGGACGCGGGTCCCCGTCGTCGTCCACGGGCAGGCCTCCGCCCGGCGCCGCCCCCTCGCCCGAGCCCTCTGGTACGCCGCCGAAGCCACCCTCACCCTCGGCCTCGTCCTGCTCCTCCTCGTCGTACACCAGCTCTGGTGGACCAACCGTCAGGCCCGCGCCGCGGCGGAGAGCAAGGTCGATTCCCTGGAGAGGGAGTGGGGGGAGGGGGAGAGGGAGGGGGAGGAAGGCGGTCGGGGATCGCCCGGCGGGGGTGGCCGCGGTGCCGTCCGCGACCGCGGCGACCCCGTCTCACCCGGGAATGACACCGGCGCGCCCCCGGCCCCGAACACCCCCGCCCAAGACACCCCAGCCCAAGGCGCCCCCGCCAGACCCCCCACCGACCACGCCTACGCGGTCCTCCGCATCCCCCGCCTCAACCTCCGCGCCCCCGTCGCCGAAGGCGTCAGCAAAGGCGGGGTGCTCAACAAGGGGTACGTCGGCCACTACCCCCGCACCGCCCAGCCCGGCCGCCCCGGCAACTTCGCGTTGGCCGGGCACCGGAACACGCACGGCGAGCCGTTCCGGTACATCAACCGGCTGCGCCCCGGCGACCGGATGACCGTCGGGACCCGGGACGCCGTGTACACGTACACCGTCGACAAGACCCTCGCCCGGACCGCCCCGCGCGACGGCGGAGTCATCGCGCCCGTGCCGCGCAGCACGGTCCGGCGGGGGCACGGGTACGACCGGGCCGGGTACTACCTCACCCTCACCACCTGCACCCCGGAGTACACCTCCAAGTACCGCCTTGTGGTCTGGGGAAAGCTGACGTCCATGCGGCCCCGCTGAGCGACACGCGGCACGCGGCACGCCACACGCGGCCCGCCGACCGGCAGCGAGACGCCACCGCAGCCCAGGCCGAGCGGCCCGATTAAGCTCCTGCTCCGTGATCAAGCGCCGCCCCCACCTCCTCTGGCTCCTCGTGCCCTTCGTGCTGTACGTGGGGGCGTTGCCCTTCGTCAATCGCGTACGGCCGCTCGTGCTCGGGCTGCCGTTCCTGTTCGCGTGGCTGCTCGCGGCCACGCTGCTCACGCCCGTCGCCGTGTGGCTCGCCTACCGCGGTGACCAGAAGCGGCGGGCCTCATGAACGCCGATGCCACGACCGCCACCACCATCTTCGGCTTCTTCATGGTCGCCACCGTCGCCCTCGGGCTGCTTGCCGTGCGAGGGCGGAAGAAGGGCTCCGGCGAGAGCTCCCCGAAGGGCGCGCTCGCCGAGTGGTCCGTGGGCGGGCGGTCCCTCGGGACGGTGTTGATCTGGGTGCTGATGGCGGGGGAGGGCTACACCAGCTTCAGTTATCTGGGCGCCGCGGGGTGGGGGTACAACTACGGCGCGCCCGTGCTGTACGTCGTCGCCTACATGTCGTGCGGGTACGCGGTGGGGTACGTCGTCGGGCCGATGCTCTGGGCCTACGCCCGCCGCCACGGGCTCGTCGGCATCACCGACATGGTGGCCCACCGCTACGACCGGCCCTGGCTCGGTGCCGCGGTCGCCGTCATGGTGACGGTGTTCCTGCTGCCGTACATCCAGTTGCAGATCACGGGCATGGGCGTCGTCGTCTCGACGATCTCGTACGGCGCCATCAGCCTCAACTGGGCCTATTTCATCGGCTTCGCCGTCACCACGGGGTTCGTGGTGGTGAGCGGGCTGCGGGGCAGCGCCTGGGTGTCGGTGCTCAAGGACGTGCTCGTCATCGGCACGCTCGCGTTCCTCGTCGTGTACGTGCCGCTGCACTACTTCGACGGGTACGGGGACTTCCTCGACCGGGTCGTACAGGAGAAGGGGGAGTGGCTGACGCTGCCGGGGGCCGGTGAAAGTCCTTATGGGCAGGCCTGGTTCGCGACCACGACCTTCCTCAACGCCCTCACCGTGTGCATCTTCCCGACCACCGTCGCCGGATACCTCGGCGCCCGCAGCGCCGACGGCCTGCGCCGCAACGCCGTCCTGCTGCCCGCCTACAACATCCTGCTGTTCGTCCCGATGCTGCTCGGCATGGCCGCCCTGTTCGTGGTGCCGGGGCTCACCGGCGCCGGGTCGAACCTGGCGCTGTTCAAGCTGGTCGTAGACTCGCTGCCGGCCTGGCTGGTGGGTGTCGTCGGGGTCGCGGCCGCGCTGTCGTCCATCGTGCCGATGGCCGTGTTCATGCTGGTCATCGGCACGATGTGGGGCAGCAGCGTGGTGTCGCTGCTGCCCCGGTGGCAGGCGCCGGTGCGGCAGAAGCGGGCCTCGCAGGCGGTCGTCGTGGTCGCGGGCGCGGTCGCGCTCGTCATGACGTACACCGCGCCCAACACCCTCGTACGGCTCTCCCTCATCTCGTACGAGGGGATGGCGCAGCTCGTCCCGATGCTGCTGCTCGGCCTGGTCTGGCGGAAGCTGAGCCTGGCGGGGGCCGTGAGCGGGCTCGTGGTGGGGGTGGCGGTCGTGTGCGGGCTCGTGTTCACCGAGCACGACCCGGTGTTCGGCGTGAACGCGGGGATTCTCGCGCTGGCGGCCAATCTGGCGGTGGCGTTGGCGGTTTCGTACGCGGGTCCTGTCGACCAGGACAGTCGGCCGGACGGGGAGGTGCTCGCGCGCGACCCGGCGGACGACGACCGCGACGGTCCCGGCGGCGACCTCAGCTCCGTGCCGGGCGGCGCTCCCGCAGCAGGACGACGCTGACCGCCGCCACGGCCGCGAGGCCCGCCGCCACCACCAGCGCGGTGTCCGCGCCGTGCGCGAGGTCGTCCGGAGACGAACCCGATGCCGTCGCCACCGCGATCATCAGGGCGACGCCCGCCGCCGAACCGAGGTAGCGGGCCGTGTTGTTGGCGCCGGAGCCCATCGCGGCCCGGTCGGCGGGCACGGACTCGACGGCGAGCAGCGGCAGGGCCGCGTTCAGGAGGCCGCTGCCCACGCCGGAGATCAGCAGGCCGGGCAGGAGGCGGACCCAGGAGTCGGCCGCCAACGCGCCGAGCATGGTGAGCAGGGCCGCCGCGTGCAGAGTGAAGCCGACGGCCAGTTGGTGGCGGGCAGGGACGCGGCCCGCGAGGCGCCTGGCCTGGAGGGCGACAAGGAGCGAGACGCCGGACCAGAACGCGAAGAGCCAGGCCGCGTGCATCGCCGAGAGGCCGTTCGCGGCCTGGAGGAGCGTCGGCAGGTAGCTGAACAGGCCGATGACGGAGAAGCCGGTGAACAGGCCGCCCGCGGTCGCCGCCAGGAACGGCGGGCGGCGCAGCAGGCCGAGGTCGAGCAGCGGCGCGGCCGAGCGGCGCTCCACATAGGCGAAGACGGCGGTCAGGAGCACGGCCGCCAGGAGCAGCACGCCGACGGGGGCGCGCAGCCAGCCGTCGCGGCCGAGGGTGAGCGCGGCGAGCAGGGCCACCATGGCGAGGCCGAGGGCCAGCGCGCCCGCCAGGTCGGGGCGGCCCGCGCGCGGGGCCCGGGACTCGCTGAGCGCGCGCGGCGCGGCGACCGCGACGGCGAGCGCGAGCAGGCCGAGCACGGCGTACGGCAGCCGCCAGTCGGCGAGGGTGGCGAGCCCGCCGGAGAACGGCGAGGCCACCGCGATGCCGCCGCTGACGCTCGCGCCCCACACCCCCATGGCCCGGATCCGCCCGGGCCCGGCCGGGTACGCGTGCGCGAGCAGGCCGAGGCTGCTGGTGAGGACGGCGGCGCTCGCCGCGCCCTGGGCGACGCGCGCCAGCGTGAACAGGAGCGTGGTGTGCGCGAGGGCGGCGAGGGCCGTGGTGAGGCCGAGCGCGAAGGTGCCGACGAGGAAGGTCCGGCGGCGGCCGTAGTCGTCGGCGAGGCTGCCGGTGACCAGGAGCAGGGCGGCGAGGCCGAGCGGGGCGCCGTTCAGGAGCCAGGCCTGCGCGGAGAGCGGGGTGCCGAGGGCGGCGGCGGTGTCGGAGAGCGTGACCATGGGCGCGCTGTACGTCATGAGCGTGACGGTGGTCGCGGCGGCGGTCACGGCCAGGGTGGCGGTGGGGCGGGCGGTGGGAGGTGATGCGGGCGACGGTGGTGCGGCGTGCGCGGGGGCGGGCGCGGGCGTTGCGGGAGTGGTGGCGGGCCGTGGCATGGGGGCCTCTTCGGGATGCGGGGACGGGGTGGTCCGGCCGCGGGCTCACCTGTGGGTTCAGTCATTGAACCTGCGGTCGCGAGGTGACCGTAGCATTTGGAGTTCAATGACTGAACCTAAGCTCGGCAAAGTGACTACAGTGGGGGCCATGGCTCTCGGCAAGGACTACGCGGCGCAGGAGTGCTCCGTCGCCCGCGCGCTGGAGGTCGTCGGCGAGCGCTGGACGCTGCTCGTCGTGCGCGACGCGCTGTACGGCGTGCGGCGCTACAACGACTTCCTCGCCCATCTCGGCATTCCGCGCGCGGTCCTGGCCACACGGCTGCAGACGCTGACCGCCGCGGGCGTCCTGGAGAAGCGGCCCTGTGAGCGCAGGCCGGGCCGGCACGAGTACGTCGTCACGGAGCGCGGCCGTGCCCTGTGGCCGACGCTGTGCGTGCTGGGCACCTGGGGCATGGACACCTTCGGCCACGACAGGCCGACGCGGTACTTCCGGCATGCCGCGTGCGGCACGGAACTGGGCCCCGTCGGCGAGTGTCCCGCCTGCGGGGGCCTCGTGCCGGTCGAGGACGTCGAGATGCTGCCAGGCCCCGGGCTCGATCCGGACCCGGTGGATCCGGTCAGCCGTGAACTGCTCAAGCCCCGCAGGCTCCTTCAGCCGGTCGAGATCGATCCTGTATAACGGCAGCAGCACATTCGTACGCATACGGCGTACGTGGACGAGGGCGACGGCAGGAGGTGGCGACGTGATCAAGAACCGGACCGGCAACCCGGTCAGGAACGTGATCGGCAAGTGGACCGCCGCGCTGCGCCCCGCCGCCCTGTTCCTCTTCCTCCTCGTCGAGACCGTCCTCGTCGACACCGGCAGCCTCTCCGCCGCCGTCGCGCTCGCCGCGACCGCCGCCGCGGGCTCCGCCCTCGCCCTGTGCTCGCTGCTCGCCGCGCGCTGCGCGCCCGCCGTGCCCCGCACCCGGGTGCGTACGGCCATCCGCGACCGCGAGCAACGCACCGCGTTCCTGCCGCAGCGCGATCCCGACGCCCGTGGGCGCACCCGCCCGCGAGCACCCGGCCGTTCCCTCCTGACGGCCGCGTAGGGAACCCGGGCTCCACCTCTGCCCGACCCCGCGCGGGTCGTCATGCCGACGCACACACGCCTCCCCCCGAGGCGTTCCCGGCACGACGAGACCCCCGGAGGGCTCATCCATGTCCGTCTTCGCCAGCCTGGTCGCCGACCTCGCCGACCTGCTCGCACCGCTCTTCCACGGCTCGGCGATGGCCGCCGCCATCGTCGCCGTCACCGTCTGCGTACGCCTGCTCGTCCATCCGCTGTCCCGGGCCGCCGCGCGCGGCCAGAAGGCGCGCGCCAAGCTCTCGCCGCAGATCGCCGCGCTGCGCAAGAAGCACGCCAAGAACCCGGAGAAGTTCCAGAAGGCGCTCATGGAGCTGCACCGCAAGGAGAAGGTGTCCCCGCTGGCCGGATGCCTTCCCGGCCTCTTCCAGCTCCCCGCCTTCTTCCTGCTCTACCACCTGTTCTCCAGCTCGAACATCGGCGGCAAGGCCAACGAACTCCTCGACCACAGCCTGCTCACGGCGCCCCTCGGCGGACGCTGGGCCGACGCGCTCGGCGACGGCGGTCCCTTCGGCACCGCCGGGCTGCTCTACCTCGCGCTCTTCGCCCTCGTCGCCGCCGTCGCGACCTTCAACTACCGGCGTACGAAGCTGCAGCTCGCCGCGAACCCGCCGGCCGTGCCCGGTGCGCCCGGCGGCGAGCAGGCGCCCGGCGCCGGTGCCATGGCCGCCATGACCAAGTTCATGCCGCTGATGTCGTTCATGACGCTGTTCACGGTGGCGGTGGTGCCGCTGGCGGCGGCGCTGTACGTGGTGACCAGCACGACGTGGAGCGCGGTGGAGCGGGCCTTCCTGTACCGGGACATGCCGACCGGGACCGGTGCTGCCATGGGGGTCGCTGCCGGGATGTGACGGTCCCCGTGTGACGGGATGTGACGGTCCAGTACGTGAACGGGGTCTTGCGGAGCGGACGACCAGCTTGGAGGATCGACCAACCTCCGATGCCGCAACCATCGGTCGTGCCCAGTCCGACCCAAGGGAGTCAGACCATGAAGCTGCTGCGAGTCGGTACGGCGGGCGCCGAGCGTCCGGCCCTGCTCGACGCCGGAGGCGCCCTGCGTGACCTGTCCGGCACGGTCACCGACATCGACGGCGCACTGTTCGCCGACGACGCCGCGCTCGACCGCGTCCGCGCCGCCGCCGACGCGGGCACGCTGCCCGTCCTTGACCCGGCCGGGCTGCGGATCGGGCCGCCGCTCGCCCGCATCGGCAAGGTCGTGTGCATCGGCCTGAACTACCACGACCACGCGGCCGAGACCGGCGCGGAGCCGCCCGCCGAGCCCGTCGTGTTCTTCAAGGCGGCGGACACCGTGGTCGGGCCGAACGACACCGTGCTCGTACCGCGCGGCTCGGTGAAGACGGACTGGGAGGTCGAGCTGGCCGTCGTCATCGGGCGCACCGCGCGCTACCTGGAGTCGCACGAGGAGGCGCTCGCGCACGTCGCGGGGTACGCCGTCGCGCACGACGTCTCCGAGCGCGAGTTCCAGATCGAGCGCGGCGGCACCTGGGACAAGGGCAAGAACTGCGAGACCTTCAACCCGCTCGGCCCCTGGCTGGTCACCGCCGACGAGGTGCCGGACCCGCAGGCCCTCGGCCTGCGGCTTTGGGTCAACGGCGAGCTGAAGCAGGACGGCACGACGGCCCAGCAGATCTTCCCGGTCGCGGAAGTGGTGCGCTACGTGAGCCAGTTCATGACGCTGTACCCCGGTGACGTGATCAACACCGGTACGCCGGCGGGCGTCGCCCTCGGCCAGCCGGAGCCGAAGCCGTTCCTGCGGGCGGGGGACGTCGTGGAGCTGGAGATCGACGGGCTCGGGCGGCAGCGTCAGGAGCTGAAGGGGGCGTGACCCGATCCCGGCCAGGAGGGTCCGAGGGGGCCTGACTGGGGGAGGCGCCGAGCGTGTCGCCCGCTACTTTTGTCTGAATTACGCATATTTCCGTGTATGCGAAGAAAACGTTCAGCGTATGTGGCGGCGGCAGTCACCGTCGCGGCCGCCGCCATCGTCGGCGGCCTGGCCGGGCTCGGAGTCGCGGACCCGCTGCCCGGCGGCCTCGGCCCCTGCAAAGGTTCGGCCTGTCCGGAGAGGTACCCGGAAGTGGGCAACGGCCCCGTGGCGGGCCGCGACGAGAACATCAACGTCTTCGTCGGCGAGAACATGCTGGTGCGCGAGGCGGCGGCGGAGGCCGAGGGCAAGGTCGTCGTGCTCGGCGACTTCGACATGAACAAGCGCGCCGGGGCCTCGCAGGTCTACAACGTGGGCGTGGCCGGCGTCGGCTCCAGGGTGCCGCCGCCCAACGGCTCCGACTTCCTCACCGCGGGCAACGACGTGACAGTCGCCCCCGGCCAGCGGCTGCTCGCGGAGGAGGGCGCGGTCTCCGGAGTCGTACGGTACGGCGGCACGCTCACCGGCACGGTCAGGCCGCGCGCGGTCCAGGACCCGGCCGCGGGCGACAGGTACGCGGGCCTGCCCGACCAGTTGACGGCGGCCAGCCAGTGCTACGCGTACGACAACGGCTCGCCCCGCGAGGTCACGGGCTCGGCGGTCAACAACGGCAGCGAGACCGTCTTCACCGGCGACGGCCGCTCCGAGATCCAGGTCTTCAACGTCGACTTCGACATGGTCAGCAGGAGCGGCGGCGACCAGGGCATCGCGTTCCGGAACATCCCGGCGGGCGCCACCGTCCTCGTGAACCTCTTCGGGGAGGCCCGCACCGTCCGCACCTACATCGGCGCGCTGCCGGCCGGCCTGCGCGAGCGGCTCCTGTGGAACGTGCCCGACGCCAGCACGGTGCGGTTCGCGGGCAGCGGGCAGTTCCAGGGGAGCGTGCTCGTGGGGTCGCCGGGGAGCGCGACGACGGTGACGCTGCCCGGCATGAACGGGCGCTTCTTCACGGTGGGTTCCCTCACCCACAGCTCGCTGGTGGGCGGCGGCCAGGAGATCCACGCGTACCCGTTCAACGGCGACCTGCCGTCGTGCGCGTCGCCGTCCCCCACGCCGTCGGTGTCGCCGTCGGAGTCCCCGGAGCCGTCACCGGACCCGTCGGACAGCGACGATCCGGAGCCCTCGCCGTCTCCGTCGGACAGTGACGGGCCGAGTCCGGAGCCGTCTCCGGATCCGTCGGACAGTGACGGGCCGAGTCCGGAGCCGTCTCCGGATCCGTCGGACAGTGACGGGCCGAGCCCCGAGCCGTCTCCGGATCCCTCGGACAGCGACGGGCCCAGCCCCGAACCGTCTCCGGACCCCTCGGACAGCGACGGCCCGAGCCCGGAGCCCTCACCGGACCCGTCGGACAGCGACGACCCCTGGCCGAGCCCGGACCCGTCGGACAGTGACGATCCCTGGCCCAGCCCGGACCCGTCCGACAGCGACGACCCCTGGCCCAGCCCGGAGCCGTCCAAGTCGTCCGCGCACCCGCATCCCCACCCGCACCCGTCCAAGACCGACGACGAGATGGCCCACACGGGCACGGACACCTCGTCCGGTGAGCTCGCCCTCGTGGGCGCGATCGCCGCCGCCCTCGTCGGCACCGGTGTCGGGTTCGTGGTGATGATGCGCCGCCGCGCCGAGGACCAGGCCGACTGACGCGCGTCAGGACGCGGTGAACCGCTCCAGGGCCGCCACCACCAGCGCGTGATCCGCGATCTGGGGGAGGCCCGAGACGACCACCGTGCCGATGACCCCCGCGCCCTCGACCGCGATCGGGAACGCGCCGCCGTGCGCCGCGTACCGGTCGGGGTCGAGGCGCGAGGAGTCCTCGAACGTCGTGCCCTTGGCCCGGAACCGGCTGCCCACCAGGTACGACGAGCAGCCGTACCGCTCGACGACGTGGCGCTTGCGGTCGATCCAGGCGTCGTTGTCGGGCGTCGACCCCGGCAGCGCGGCGTGGAAGAGCTGCTGGCCGCCGCGCCGGATGTCGATCGCCACCGGCGCCTCGCGCTCGCGCGCCATCTCCACGAGGAGAGAGCCGAGCGCCCACGCGTCCTCGTACGTGAAGTGAGGGAGCGTCAGGCGGCGCTCCTGGTCCTCCAGTTCGGGGATGGAGGGGGCGGCGGGGGGTGTGGGTGCGGCGTTCTCGGCGGGCTTCGTGCTCACAGCGTCACCGCCACGCCCTCGCGGGCCGAGCGGCGCGCGGCTTCGAGGACGTCGAGCGCCGCGGCGGCCTCCTGTGCGGTGACCGGGTTGTCGCCTTCGCCGCGCAGGGCCGCGGCCACTGCCGCGTAGTACGCGGGGTAGTCGCCGGGGAGCGTGGGCTCGGGGCGGCCGCCGCCGGTCAGCGGGGACTCGCCCGCGCCGACCGTGCCCCACAGCGCCTCGGGCTCCACGCCCCACGGGCCTTCGTCCGTGGGCCGCTTGCCCTCGCGCAGCGCGGCCTCCTGCGGGTCGAGGCCGTACTTCACATAGCCCGCGGACGAGCCGAGCGCGCGGAAGCGCGGGCCGAGCTGCGCGGTCGTCGCGCTCACGTACAGGTGCGAGCGGACGCCGCCCACGTGCGTGACGGCGATGAACGTGTCGTCGTCGGCCTGCGCGCCGGGGCGGCGCACGTCCGCCTCCGCGTACACCTGCACCGCAGGACCGAAGAGCACCAGGGCCTGGTCGACCACGTGGCTCCCGAGGTCGTACAGCAGACCGCCGATCTCCTCGGGGTCGCCGGACTCGCGCCAGCCGCCCTTGGGCTGCGGGCGCCAGCGCTCGAAACGGGACTCGAAGCGCCATACGTCGCCGAGCTCGCCGTCGGCGATGAGCTTTCGCAGCGTACGGAAGTCGTTGTCCCAGCGGCGGTTCTGGAAGACGGAGAGCAGCAGGCCGCGCTCGTCCGCGAGGGCGGCGAGCTCGCGGGCCTCGGCGGCGGTGCCCGCGAGCGGCTTGTCCACGACGACGGGCAGGCCCGCCTTGAGCGCGGCGGTCGCGAGCGGTACGTGCGTCTTGTTCGGGGACGCGACGACGATCAGGTCGAGCTCGTCCGCGCGGGCCCACAGCCCGTCGGCGTCGGCCGCGCAGCGCAGGTCGTCGCCGAACTCGGCGCGGGCCTGGGCCTGCCGCTCGGCGTTCGACGTGACGACCGTGTCCAGGGTCAGGCCCTCGGTCGCGGCGATCAGGGGGGCGTGGAAGACGGAGCCCGCGAGGCCGTAGCCGATCAGGCCCACGCGGAGGTCGTTCGTGCCTACAGTCATGGTTCTACTTTGGCAACGGTGTTGCCAAAGTGCAAGCGCGGGCGACAATGGGGATGTGAACAGGGAGTACAGGCCGGGGGCCGGGGTGAATCTGCCGGGGCTGCGCGGGCACAACGCGGCGCTGGTGCTCGATCTGCTGCGTGCCGCCGGGGGCGCCGGGGTCGGGCGGCCCGAGCTCGCCGAGCGGACCGGGCTCACGCCGCAGGCCGTCAGCAAGATCGTCGCTCGGCTGCGGGGGGAGGGGCTCGTGGCCGACGCGGGGCGCCGGGCCTCCACCGGGGGCAAGCCCCAGACGCTGCTTCGGCTCGTCCCCGGGGCGGGGTATGCCGTGGGGGTACAGCTCGAGCGGGACTCGTTGGTCGCCGTGCTGGTGGACCTGAGCGGGGTCGTCGTCGCCGAGCGGCGGGCCGCGCTGGACTTCGCGGGCGGGGTCGACTCCGTCGTGGAGGTGGCCGCGGACGCGGTCGCCGCGCTGGTCGGGACGGCTGTTCTCGGCGTGGGGGTCGCTCTTCCCGGGCCGCTCGACCACGCCTCCGGTGTGCTGCATCGCGTCACCGGGTTTCCCGAGTGGGACGGGTATCCCCTGCGGGACGTGCTGGCCCGGCGCCTTGGGCTGCCCGTGGCCGTGGACAAGGACACCAACGCCGCCGCGCTCGGGCTCGCGCTTGGTGGGGGTGCCGAGTCGTTCGCCTATCTGCATCTCGGGACCGGGCTTGGAGCCGGGCTCGTGCTGGGGGGTGGGTTGTATCGCGGGGCCCGTACGGGGGCGGGGGAGTTCGGGCATCAGGTGGTGCAGTTGGACGGGCCGCCGTGCGGGTGCGGTGCTCGGGGGTGTGTCGAGGCGCTGTGTCTGGCCGCCGTCGCGCGCGGCGACCTCGACGGGGCCGCGCGCGTGCTCGGCACCGCCGCCGGGAACCTGGTCGCGCTGCTCGACATCGACCTCGTCCTGCTCGGGGGCCGCACCGTCGCCGCCGCCGAGGACCTCTTCGTACGCGGTGTCGGCGCCGTCGTCGCCGAGCGCGCCCGGCGCGAGGGTGCCCGCGCGCCCGTCGGCGTGGCCGTCGCGCCCGGCGGGGAGCGGGCCGTCGCGGAAGGCGCGGCGCAGCTCGTCCTCGCCCCGCTGTTCGGCCGCGCGAGCGTCGCCTTTCCCGCCAATCGGACTTGACGAAGGATCGGAAGAATCGGCTGTTAGGGGGGAATCGGCCAGCCGAACGGGTCCCTGGGGGCGGCGAGCCCTGTGCGGGGTCGCGCGCGCGTGGCAGGGTCTGGGCCGCGACCCGTTGATTCCCGGCCCTCGCGCCGCCCCCCTCAACGGGCTTTGTTCCGCCGTCAGTTGGCCGCTCCGGGTGCCGCAACGCGTCCGGTCGGCCGCCAGCAAGGGCCCTCCATGCGACTTCGCAGTTCTCTCGCGGCAGGCGTCGCCGTCGCCGCCGCCGTCACCCTCGCGCCCGCCGTGGCCGGGGTGCCGGCGGCCGCGGGCGAACCGCCGCGCGAGAGCGGGCCCGGCGCCCTCCGGCCCACCTGCGCCACCGCCGCCGGCGACGACTTCCCGATCGGTACGCGGATCGATGGCGGCCCCGCCACGTACGAGCCGGGCGGCGGCTTCCGCGGCTGGTCCCTGGAGCTGACCAACACCACCGGCGAGACCTGCGGAAACGTCCACCCCGTCGTCGTACTCGTCGACCGCGGGCAGTCGCTGCGGCCCCGGCAGATCCTGCTGGAGTTCGACGACGGGCAGCGCAGGCGGCCGGTGCGGTTCGAGCGGACCGACCGGGACGAGAACGTCGGCGTGCTCGGGGACGGGACCGGTGCGACGGGCGGGGCCCACGGCGGCGAGGGGAGCGATGGGGCCGGCGGGATCGACGGGACCCGCGGGGTGCAGGACCCCGACGGCGCCCACGACCCCGCCCCCTTCCCCGGCTTCACCATCGCCCCCGGCCGCACCGTCACCGTCGGCCTCCGCCTCGCCTTCACCTCCGACGCCGCGCCCGACCGGGTCGTCGCCAGTGCCGCCGTCGTGCGGCGCCGCGCCGACGACGGGGACTGGGTGGGCGCGTCCAACGACTACGCGTTCGACATCGTCGACGCGGGCGGGCCCCCCGGTCCTTACGCCGGTGAGCTCGCGCAGACCGGCCCGGGGCGACCCCTCGGGCTCGGGGCCACCGCCGCCGCCTTCCTCCTCGGCGGCACGGCCCTTGTGGTGGGATCTCGGCGCCTTCGGGCCAGAGGGAGCTGATCAGCCGGTCCCGCCCAGCCGGAAAGGCCGAGTCCGCGCCGCCCCCAGCCAAGCAAGACCGGCGGCACGGACCCGGCCTTCTCCGTACCCGGTCACCTCGCGCCCGGCGTCTTCGTACCCGGCCGACGTGCGAACATCTGCCCGTGGACAACCCCAACGCCGCCCCGCCCGACCATCTGCGCGACCAGGCCCCCGGAGCGCCGATCCGCTCCGGCATCCCCGAGCACGGGCGCATCCCGAAGTACTACGCCGTCAAGGCCCGCATCGCGGAGCTGATCGACGAGTTGGGCGACGGGCAGCCGCTGCCGACCGAGCGGGACCTGGCCGAGCGGTACGAGGTCGCGCGCGAGACCGTGCGGCAGGCGCTGCGGGAGCTGCTGCTCGAAGGACGCCTTCGCCGGCAGGGCCGCGGCACCGTCGTCGCCGGGCCCAAGCTGGAGCAGCCCCTCTCCCTCGCCAGCTACACCGAGGGCGTCCGCAGACAGGGCCGCACCCCCGGACGCAACCTCATCTCGCTCGACCGCTTCCCCTGCCCGGCCGCGCTCGCCGCCGACATAGGAGTCCCGGTCGGTGAGCCCGTCTGGCACATGGAGCGCGTGCTGCTCGCGGACGAGGAGCGGGTGGGCCTGGAGTCCACCTACGTGGCGGTGGAGCGGGTGCCGCGCCTCGACCAGGACTTCGAGCCCGACTCGTCCTTCTACGCCTACCTGCGCGAACGCCTCGGCATCTCCTTCGGCGACGCCGACGAACGCATCGAGACGGTCCTCGCCACGCCGCGCGAGGCGCTGCTCATCGGTACGCCGCCCGCGCTGCCGATGCTCCTGATCCACCGCGTCTCGCGCGACACCGAGGGGCAGCCCCTGGAGCGCGTGCGCACCCTCTACCGCGGCGACCGCTTCTCCTTCACGACGCACCTGGCCAGCAGGGGCTGAACTCCCGCTGCCGGTAAGCCAGTCGACCCTCTTCCCGTACGCCCGCCGACCCCTCATGGTTACGGAACGATAACGGGTCTAGGCCAAGCTTGATGGGCCGTTCACCGTCCCGTTGCCAAGTGGCCCCCGCCGGGTCACCCGTCGACAGGAGCGTTGCCGTCGTGAGAGTCATCGTCGTAGGAGCCGGCGTGGTGGGAACCATGCACGCCTGGCACGCAGTGGAGCGCGGCCACGAGGTCGTACAGATCGAGCGCGAGAGCGAGGCCCGCGGGGCGTCGCTCCGCAACTTCGGGCAGATATGGGTCAGCGGTCGCGCGGGCGGCGAGGAGCTGGACACGGCGCTGCGCGCCCGTGAGCTGTGGGAGGACATCGGCGCCCGCGTGCCGGGGCTCGGTTTCCGTGCCATCGGCTCGCTGACCCTCGTACGCAACGAGCGCGAGCGGGCCGTCGCCGAGGCCGCGCTCGCCCGCCCGGACGCGGCCGCCCGCGGCTACAAGCTGCTCGGCGCGGACGAGGCCCGCGCGATCAACCCGGCGCTGCGCGGCGAGTTCACCGGCGCGCTGTGGTGTGAGCGGGACGCCGCGGTCGAGCCCCGGACCGCTCAACTGCGGCTGCGCGAGGCCCTGTTGGCTTCCCCGAACTACACGTTCCTGCCGGGGCGCGAGGTCCGCGAGGTCGTCGGTGTCGGCTCGGTGCGCGATGATCACGGCGAGGTGCACACCGGCGACGTCGTGGTGCTGTGCACCGGCGCCTCGCTCGGCGGTCTGGTGCGGGAGCTCGCCCCCGAGCTGCCCGTGCGCCGCGTCCGGCTGCAGATGATGCAGACCGATCCGCTGGGCGAGCCGCTCACCACCTCGGTCGCCGACGCCGACAGCTTCCGGTACTACCCGGCGTACAAGTCACCGGAGCTGGACGCCCTCAACGCGGGGCAGACGCAGCAGCCGACCGCCGCCGCCCACAAGATGCAGCTGCTCATGGTGCAGCGCGCCGACGGCGGACTGACCATCGGCGACACCCACGAATACGAGCACCCCTTCGCCTTCGACACCCTCGAAGACCCCTACGACCACCTCACCGAGGTCGTCGAGGGCTTCCTGGGACGGCCGCTGCCGAAGATCCGGCGGCGCTGGGCCGGGGTGTACGCGCAGTGCGTCGACACCAGCCGGGTCGTCCACCGCGAGCAGGTGCGCGACGGCGTGTGGCTGGTCACCGGGCCCGGCGGGCGCGGCATGACCTGCTCGCCCGCGATCGCCGAGAAGACCGCCGACGAGCTGGGATGGTAACGAAAATGACGGACAAGCCGACCGACAATGTACGACTCGTGGTGCTCGACATGGCCGGGACCACCGTCGCCGACGGGGGCCTGGTCGAGCAGGCCTTCTCCGCCGCCGCGCGCGAGCTGGGCGTCGAGGAGGGCTCCGCCGACCACGAGGCGAAGCTGGAGTACGTCCGCGCCACCATGGGCGAGTCGAAGATCTCCGTCTTCCGGCACCTGTTCGGCGAGGAGGCGCTCGCGCAGCAGGCGAACGTGGCCTTCGAGAAGGCGTACGGGCAGCTCGTGGACGGCGGGCGGATCGCCCCGATCCCCGGGGCCCGCGAGGCCGTCGAGGAGCTGCGGGCCGACGGCCTGACCGTGGCGCTGAGCACCGGCTTCGCCCGCGTCACCCAGGACGCCATCCTCGACGCCCTCGGCTGGCGCGACCTCGTCGCCCTCACCCTGTGCCCCGCCGACGCGGGCGGGCGCGGGCGGCCCTACCCCGACATGGTGCTCGCCGCGTTCCTGCGCACCGGCGCCGCCGACTCCGTCCGCGAGATCGCCGTCGCCGGTGACACCGCGTACGACATGCGCAGCGGGGTGCGCGCCGGGGCCGGGGTCGTCGCCGGTGTCCTCACGGGCGCCCACGACGCGGCCGCGCTCACGGGCGCCGGGGCCACCCACGTCCTCGGCTCGGTGGCCGAACTGCCCGCGCTGCTCCGGGATTCCGGACGAGGTCTCGCGCGATGAGCAGCGGCATACGGTTCGACTCGGTGTCGGTCGCGTACGGCAAGAATGTCGTGCTCGACGGCCTCGATCTCACCGTCGAGCCCGGTGAGGTGATGGCGCTGCTCGGGCCCTCCGGGTCCGGGAAGACCACCGCGCTGCGGGCCGTCGCCGGGTTCGTGCGGCCCGCGTCCGGGCGGGTGTTCATCGGCGACCGCGACGTCACCTCGCTGCCGCCGCATCGGCGCGGCATCGGCATGGTCGTCCAGCAGTACGCGCTGTTCCCGCACATGCGGGTCGAGGAGAACGTGGCCTTCGGCCTGAAGGCGCAGAAGGTGGCCAGGGCGGAGATTCCCGGGCGGGTGGCCGACGCCCTGTCGATGACCGGGATGGCCGCGTACGCCAAGCGGTTTCCGCGCGAGCTGTCCGGTGGGCAGCAGCAGCGGGTCGCCATCGCGCGGGCGCTTGCCATCCGGCCGGGGGTGCTGCTTCTCGACGAGCCGTTGTCCGCGCTCGACGCGCAGTTGCGGTCCGGGATGCTCGCCGAACTGGCGCGACTGCACCGGGAGTTGCCCGACGTCTCGATTCTGTACGTCACCCATGACCAGGTCGAGGCGCTCACCCTCGCCGACCGGATCGCCGTGATGGACCGGGCCCGGTTGCAGGACTGCGGGACTCCGCAGGAGCTGTATCGGAGACCGCGGAACGAGTTCACGGCTTCCTTTGTGGGGAACGCGAACCTGCTTCCGGTCTCGGTGGGGGTCGGGTCGGTCTCCCTGGGCGGGGCCGAGGTGAAGGTCGACACCGGGGAGGTGGCCGCGGGGGTTTCCGCCACCTTGTGTGTGCGGCCGCATCTGGTCGGGCTCGGGCCCGGGCCCAACGCGCTCGCCGGGACCGTCACCGAGGTCCAGTGGCGCGGCGCCACGCATCGGCTCTACGTCGACGTGGACGGGCAGTCGGTGAAGGCCGACCTTCGCGAGCTCAGGAAGCCGCCCTCGCTCGGCGAGGAGGTCACGGTGCACTTCGCCCCCGAGGACGCGGTGCTGCTCTCCGCGGGAGTCACCCATGACTAGCGCCACGCTCACCGCACCGCCGGAGAAGGCCAAGTCCCCTCTCAAGGTGCCCACATGGGTGTGGGCGTTGCCGCCCGTCGCCCTCCTCGGGCTCGTCTTTCTGTACCCCTCGCCCTCGTCGTGCAGCAGTCCGTGCAGCCCGACACCGGGGGGACCTCGCTTCAGCCGTACTCCGACGTGTTCGCCTCCGAGTCGTTCCGGGAGGCGCTGGGGACGACGGTGTGGCTGGCGGTGGGGGCCACCGTCGGGTGTCTCGTGCTGGGATTCGCGCTCGCGCTGGTGATCGCGTTCGTGCCGTTCCCGGGCGGCAAGGCCGTCGCCAAGTTCATCGACGTGTTCCTGTCCTTCCCGTCGTTCCTGATCACGCTCGCGCTGCTGTTCATCTACGGCACCAAGGGCATGGCCAACGGGATGTGGACGGGCGCGACCGGGGCGGGCGGGGACGGTCCCTTCCAGTTCCTCACCACGCCGTGGGGCGTGCTGCTCGCCGAGATCACGTACTTCACGCCGTTCGTGATGCGGCCGCTGCTCGCCGCGTTCTCGCAGATCGACACGGCGCAGTTGGAGGTCGCCTCCTCGCTGGGGGCGCGGCCCCTGCGGGTCGTACGGAAGGTGATCCTGCCGGAGGCGCTGCCCGCGCTCGCCGCCGGCGGCAGCCTCGTCCTGGTGATGTGCCTGAACGAGTTCGGGATCGTGCTGTTCACCGGGGCCAAGGACGTCACGACGCTGCCGATGCTCGTCTACAGCAAGGCGATGCTCGAGTCCGACTACCCGGCGGCCTGTGTCGTCGCCGTCGTCAACATCGCGATCTCCGTGGGCCTTTACGGCCTGTACCGGGTGGTGAGCCGTCGTGCTGGTGCATAGCCGCAAGGGCAAGTGGGCGACGTGGGCGGCGTTCTTCGTGCTGTTCCTGCCGCTGTTCGCGCTGCCGTTGCTGGTGATCGTCGCGGCGTCGTTCGCCGGGCACTGGTCGGGGGCGTTCCCCTCCGGCTTCACCGGCGAGCACTACTCCGCCGCCACCCGCGGCGAATCCCTCCAGGCCCTCACCACCAGCCTGCTCACCGCGCTCGGCGCCAGCCTCATCGCGCTCGCCGCGGGCACCTGGGCCGCCCTCGCCGCCGCCCGCCTGAAGCAGCGCGGGGACGGCACGACCCGGCTCTCGCGGCTGTGCGGGCGGACCCTGGACACCCTGTTCATGCTGCCCGTCGCCGTGCCGTCGGTGGTCGTGGGCCTCGCGGTCCTCGTCGCCTTCAGCAAGCCGCCGATGATCCTCAACGGCACGTCCACGATCGTCGTCCTGGCGCACGCCATTCTTGTCACGGCGTTCGCCTACCAGTCGGTCTCGGCCGCCATCCTGCGTCTCGACCCGGCGTACGAGCAGGCCGCGGCGTCCCTGGGCGCCCGGCCCGCGTACGTCCTGTGGCGGGTGAAGCTGCCGCTCCTGCTGCCGTCCCTGACCGCGGCCGCGGGCCTCTGCTTCGCCCTGTCCATGGGCGAGCTGAGCGCCACGATGATGCTCTACCCGCCGGACTGGACCCCGCTGCCCGTGCGGATCTACGCCGCCACCGACCGCGGCGCCACCTTCACCGGCGCCGCCCTGGCCGTGGTCCTCATGGCGGCGACGCTGCTCGTCCTCTTCGCCGTCTCCCGGATCCGTACGAAGGCCTCCTACCGCTGACCTCCGCTGCCCTCCCCAACTCCCCTGCCCCTGTGTCCCGTTGTGACTCGTGACTCGTTAGGAGTACGACACGTTATGTCCCGCCACCCCCGCGTCCCCGTCCGCACGCTCGCCGCCCTCTCCGGCGGCCTCGTCCTCGCCGGCACCCTCACCGCCTGCGGCGGCGACTCCGCCGCGTCCGACGCCAAGGTCGTCACCGTCTACAGCGCCGACGGCCTCAAGGGCGAGAACGGCGACGGCTGGTACGACAAGGTCTTCAAGGACTTCGAGAAGAAGACCGGCATCAAGGTCAAGTACGTCGAGGGCGGCTCCGGCGAGATGGTGCAGCGCGCCGTCCGCGAGAAGTCCAACACGCAGGCCGACGTCATCATCACGCTCCCGCCCTTCATCCAGCAGGCCGACGAGAAGGGCCTGCTCAAGGCGTACGAGCCCGAGGGGTCCGAGCAGGTCGACGGCGCCAACAAGGCGGCCGACGGCAAGTGGACCTCCGTGGTGAACAACTACTTCGGGTTCATCCACAACAAGAAGGAACTCGGCGGCTCCAAGGCCCCCAAGACCTGGGACGAGCTGACGGACGACACGTACAAGAACAAGCTCCAGTACTCCACGCCCGGTGTCGCGGGCGACGGGACCGCCGTCCTCATCAAGGCGATGCACGACTTCGGCGGCAAGGAGCCCGCCATGAAGTACCTGGAGAAGCTCCAGTCCAACAACGTCGGCCCGTCCGCCTCCACCGGCAAGCTCGCCCCCAAGGTCGACAAGGGCGAACTGCTCGTGGCCAACGGCGACGTACAGATGAACTACGCGCAGTCCAAGGACATGCCGAACCTCGGCATCTGGTTCCCGGCGAAGCAGGGCAAGAAGCCCACGACCTTCGCGCTGCCCTACGCCGCCGGACTGGTCAACAAGGCGCCGCACGACGCCAACGCGAAGAAGTTCCTCGACTACCTGCTCAGCCAGAAGGCGCAGCAGCAGGTCAGCGAGGTCGGCGGCGGCTTCGCCGCGCGCAAGGACATCAAGGCCACCGACGCCAACGCCATCGCCCTCGACAAGCTCATGGACGGCGTCGAGGTCTTCGAGCCGGACTGGGACGACATCTCCAAGAACCTCAAGTCGTACGTCGAGGACTGGAAGTCGGCCACCGGCAGCTGAGCACCCCCGCCGTCGCCCCTGACGGTAACGAGTCTGGACCAACGCCCCTGCTCCGCCAGGGGCGTTGGCGTGCCCGCATGTCCCGCTCGAGCCAACTCCCCTTGGAGGAACCGTGTCCCACAGTCCGTCGCGCCGCTCGCTCCTCGTCTCCGCCGCGTCCCTCGGGGCGGCCGTCGCCGTCTCCGCCGGGCCGCTGGCCGCCGTCGCCCGCGCCGCAGCGCGCAAGCCCAAGGTCCTGATCATCGGCCTCGACGGCGCGCTCCTGAACCGCATCAAGGACGCCGCGGCGCCCACCCTCAAGTCCTTGATGGCGGACGGCCTCACCGCCCCCAGCGCCCTCTACGCGGGCCCCCTCGCGCCCACCTCGTCCGGGCCCGGCTGGTCCACGCTCATCACCGGCGTCTGGCCCGACAAGCACAAGGTCCTCAACAACGACTTCACCGGCCACGACCTCGCCCGCTACCCGGACTTCATGACCCGGATCGAGGCCGCGAAGCCGTCCCTGAACACGTACGCCGTCTCGTCCTGGGCGCCGATCACCGACACGATCTTCTCGCCCAAGGTCGACGCCCGCGTGTCCACGCCGGCCGCCGAGTACGACACCGGCACCACCACGCGCGCCGTCGCCCGCCTGAAGGACACCGACCCGGACGCCGTGTTCGTGCAGCTCGACAACATCGACCACGCCGGGCACAGCGACGGCGCCGCGAGCCAGGCGTACCTGGACGCCATCCGCACCGCCGACGGCCAGGTCGGCCAGATGCTCGACGCCGTCGCCTCCCGCGCCTCGTACGGCGACGAGGACTGGCTGATCATGATCACCGCCGACCACGGGCACACCGACGCGGGCGGCCACGGCGGGTCGAGCTGGCCCGAGCGGCAGACGTTCCTGATCGCGCGCGGGGGCGGGACGACGGCCGGGTCGGTGCGGCACGACGTGCGGATGCCCGACGTCGCCGTCAGCGCGCTCGCGCACCTCGGTGTCGCCGTCGACCCGGCCTGGGGCCTCGACGGCCGCGCCTTCCAGCAGCCGTCGCCGGACGACTTCGACGCGCTGCGGGCGACCCTGAAGCCGCCCGTCGACGAGACCGGCGTCGGCGCGGGCGTCATCGGCTTCACGCACACCCCGCCGAGCGGCTGGTCCGTCGACAACTCCCGGATGGGTGGCGGCGGCATGACCGAGTGGCGCGGCTGGTCCTTCACGACAGATGAATTCTGGACCAAGACCCAGCGCGACCAGCAGCGCGAACTCAACATCCGCGCCCGGAACGTCTTCGCCGTCGCCGACGGCGACGAGTGGTCCGACAAGGCCGTCACCGGCACCTTCGACTCGACGCTCATCAGCCCCGCGTACGAGGTACGGGGCGGGGCGGCGGCGACCCTCACGTACACGACCTTCTACCGCCACGAGGCGCCGCAGAAGGGCGAAGTGCTCGTCTCCTACGACGGCGGGACGCCGGTCGTCGTGAAGACGTACGCCGCCGACACCCCCTCCGTCGTCGAGTCCCTGCGGCTCCAGGTCCCGGCGGGCGCGCGGACCGCTCAGGTCCGGTTCCGCTACACCGGAGGCAACAACTGGTTCTGGGTGATCGACGGGGTGAAGATCAGCGCTTCGTGATTAGGCTGGGGGCGTCGGCACACAGTCGTCCCGGCGCCCCCAGCAGCATCAGTTCGCGCAGAACGCAGGAGTGCACCCCATGGCAGAGCGCAAGCCCATCGAATCGTGGCTCACCGACATGGACGGCGTACTCATCCACGAAGGCGTGCCGATCCCCGGCGCCGACGCGTTCATCAAGAAGCTCCGCGACTCCGGCAAGCCGTTCCTGGTCCTCACGAACAACTCCATCTACACGGCCCGCGACCTCCAGGCCCGGCTGACCCGCATGGGCCTCGAAGTCCCCGTCGCCAACATCTGGACCTCCGCGCTCGCCACCGCGAAGTTCCTCGACGACCAGCGTCCCGGCGGCACGGCGTACGTCATCGGCGAGGCGGGTCTCACCACCGCCCTGCACGACATCGGGTACGTCCTCACCGACCACGCCCCCGACTACGTCGTCCTCGGCGAGACCCGGACGTACTCGTTCGAGGCCATGACCAAGGCCGTCCGGCTCATCAACGGCGGGGCCCGCTTCATCTGCACCAACCCGGACGAGACCGGCCCCTCCACGGAGGGCCCGCTGCCCGCCACGGGCGCCGTCGCCGCCCTCATCACCAAGGCGACCGGCAAGCAGCCGTACTTCGCGGGGAAGCCGAATCCGTTGATGATGCGGACGGGACTGAACGCGATCGGGGCGCACTCCGAGACCAGCGCCATGATCGGTGACCGCATGGACACGGATGTCCTTGCCGGACTGGAAGCCGGGATGGAGACCTTCCTGGTCCTCACCGGTCTCACGTCCCGCGCGGACATCGACCGCCACCCGTTCCGTCCGTCCAACGTGGTCGACTCCATCGCGGACCTGGTGGACCGGGTCTGACCCGAGGGACCGTTTTTTAAGGGGCGCGGGGAACTGCGCGCTCAGCCCTAGAAAAGCCGCAGACGCATCTGCCGAGCAGCGAGCAGACGCGTCTGCGGCTTTTTCGTGGCTGGTCGCGCAGTTCCCCGCGCCCCTTACGGGGCGCTCCTCGCCTCGGACGGGTGTGTCGGGGATGCGAGGGTCCCGGGAGGGCGGGAACCTGCTGGTACAGGAGGTTCACGATGGGTATATGTTCGCTTGCCGTGCGTGGCGCGGGAGCCGCCGTCCTCATCGCCGTATGGGCGCCCCCGCCAGCATCCGCGCACGACCAGGACCAGGTGAAAGCCCAGGTCACCCCCCAGAACGCGGCGCCGGGCGGTCAGGTCGAGGTGCGGGTCAAGGGGTGCAGCGGCACCACGGGGGCGGCCGGGTCGGGGGCGTTCACCCGGGACGCCGAGCTGACGGGCCGCGACGGCAAGCAGAACACCCTGACAGGGACCACCCGGGTCAAGCGGGGCGTATCCGGAACGTACGAGATCACCGTCACCTGTGACGGACACCCGCACCAGGGCGTCGGCACCGTCCAGGTGGGCGGCGCCGCCCCGCAGACCCCCACCGCCCCGGTGCACGCCGGAGGCGGTGGCACCGCCCCCCTGACCTCGGCGGCGGCCGCCCCGGAGGAGACCGGACCCGGCACCCGGCACGCGGTCATCGGCCTGGTCCTCGCGGCCGTCGCGGCCGTGGCGGTGGCGCTGCGCAGCGTCCGCCGACGCCGCCCGGAGTGAGTGAGACGGAAGAGAACCCGCCTCCGCCCGGCTCCAGCCGCCTCGTCATGGGCGTCGCTTGGGCGCTCCTGCTCGTGGGCCTGTGGCTGTGGGGCAACGAGATCACCGACGTACGCGGCGGGCTCTCCGACCCCACCACCGGCGACGTCGCCGCCGTGGGCCGCCCCGCGGGCGTCGAACTCCCGCCCGCGCGCGAACCCCTGGCCGCGGCCCGCCCGCAGCGCGTGGACGTACCGGCGCTCGGCGTGCGCGCTCCCGTGGTCGCGCGGGGCCTGGACCAGGCCGGAGCCATCGATCCGCCGCCGTACGCGCAGCCCGGCGTCGTCGGCTGGTACGGGGGCGGGGTGCGCCCCGGCGCGAAGGGCACCTCGCTGTTCGTCGGCCATGTCGACACCGAGAGCAGACCCGCCGTCTTCTACCACCTCAGCGCCCTGCGCGCGGGCGCGAAGGTGCGGGTGACCAGGGACGACGGGTCGCTCGCCGAGTTCACGGTGGACGACGTGCAGGTGCTCGGCCGGGACGGCTTCAGCGCGAAGACGGCCTACGGCCCCCGCGAGGAGGGCCGGGCCGAGCTCCGTCTGATCACCTGCGGCGGCACCTTCGACCGCACCAGCCGCACCTACTCGGCCAATGTGGTCGTGTCCGCCTATCTCACCGGCGCGACCGAACCGTAGTCGGCCTCCACCGACTCCGCCTCGTCCGCTGTGTCCGTCGGGGCCGGTGCCTTCGCGCGGACGGCACGCAGTCCGAGGCCGCCGAAGACCGCCGCGAACACCGCCCACATCAGCACGTGCGACGCCAGGGACAGCATCCGGAAGTCCCACAGCAGGGTCGCGCTGACCGGCACCGGATCGGGGTTGTCGGGCAGCGTCCACAGCAGGGCGAGTACCAGCGCCGCCGTCACGGCCACCGCGCCCTGCCGCAACGGCACGGGACGCGGCGCGAGACGTACGTACACCTGCCACACCAGGAACATGCCGAGCACACCGATGACGACCGCGCCGAGCCACATCTGCTGCCGGTCGCCCACCGTGCCCGCGTCACCGACCCCGGGCGGGGCCGCCGGATAGCGCAACGCGGGGAACAGCGAGACGGCACAGAACGCGGCCGCGCAGAACGCGAGCGCCCGCGGCCACGGGTTGCCGCGCGGATCACGCCGGTGCACGAGGGCGTACGCGACGGCGAAAAGGACGCCGATCGCGAGGCCCGCCACGACCAGCGCGATGACCAGGCCCGCGTGCTGCGTGGAGCGCGAGAACAGCTCCTCGTGGTGCTCGACGGCACCGCCCGCGGGCTCGTGCTCGTGCGCGCGGGCCTCCTCGGCGCGGATCGCCTTGTCCATCAGCGGCTCTGCGAGCAGCAGCGAGAACAGGCCCGCGGCAAGGCCGCCGATCCCGCCCGCCAGCAGACCGCGGCCGAGCAGCGGCAGCACGGGGGAGGAAGTGGTAGTAGGGGAGGGGGACTTGGAGGTGGTGCGGGGAGCGGTGGGGGAGTCCGGGGATTCGGGGGACTTCGTCATGGTGCGCGCGGCCCCGATCAGTGGCAGGGGGCACCGAAGAGGTGCCGGCCGTCGTGCGCGAACTCGTGCAGGTAGTCGCCGGTCGCCGAGATCAGCGAGCCGTTGTCCATGAAGACGGCGTACAGCGCGATCAGTGCGACGATCGCCGCGGCCGCGGCGATCAGCCAGTCGCGGGTCTCGATCGTCGCGGACTGTATCGCCGCCGTGTCGCTGTGTGCTGTGCCGTGCGCAGACGTGACAGACATGCGGGTGGGCCTCCTTCTGGGGTTTCCACGCCCCAAAGCAGGAGGACGACGGGTCAGTTCCTGACTTCCGTGCGCGCGTGAGCGGTACGCGCGCAGGTCACAGTGGCGGGACCGTCCCGGAGTTCGCACCGGGTTCCTGGCAACCGTCGCCTCGATGTATGGACTTGTCGCCCGGAGAGTCCCAGTTGGTCATGGACACTGTCAACCAGTCCTCGCACCCCTGACGTGCGGACTCGTGCGCACGGCGCGCACCCCGGCGCGCGGCGGACCCGGACACAACCTGGCCCGGCCAACGACCCGCTCCCCCCGGAGCCGTCGACCGGGCTGGTCCTCGACCGCGCGCGCACGAGCTGCGGGAGAAACCCGGCGCCGGCACGGGAGGTCTTTGGGTGTTTCCAGCGGTGTGAGAACGGTGTGGAAATGGTCAACTCGGGCCGGGGGCTTGGGCCGTAGGACAGACTTTAGAACGTCAGGCGGCCGTGGCCTAGAGGGGGTTTGACGCCAAGCCACCTTTTGCATCCGGCGCGTTATTACCGCAGGTCGCATGGGTACGCACGCCCGCGTGTCGTTGCGTTTTCTACGGGTTCGGCGGGTTCTCGCGGGCGGCCGGCGGCGGAGGCGGCCCGTTGCCGCGCAGCGTCGCGTCGTCAAGGGCACCTTTGATCACCATTCCGGCGACCACGTCCATCACCAGGCGCTCCCGTCGCGCGTACCTCCGCAGCGCCTCGAACGCCACGTCAAGACCGGTGTCCCAGCGCTCGGCGAGTATCCCTTTGGCCTGCTCGATCCGGACGCGGCTGGTGAGCGCGGCCTGCAGCTGCCGGGAGAGGTTGCGATAGCCGGCGTACGCGCGGTGGTTGTGCAACCCGACGGCGGCGGCGTCGGCGAGCGCCTGCGCGAGCGCCAACGCGCTGTCGGTTTCGGTCTCTTGCGGTCCTGCGGCGGGCCGTGCCCCGTTCGAGGCCGCCGCCGAGAAGACGTTGAGCACGCCGAGCACCCGCTCCCGGGCCCGCAGCGGCACCGCGAACGTGGCGCCCACGCCCTGCGCGCGGGCCCGCTCGGTGAAGGCCGGCCAGCGGGTCAGCGCGTCCGCCGAGGCCAGCCGCACGGGCGGCACGGGGCGGCCGGTGCCGTACGCGTCCAGGCACGGCCCGCCCAGGTGCTGGGCCTCCAGGAGGTCCCGGGCCAGCTCACCGCCCCGGGTGCTCGCGGCGATGCGGACGGTGCTGCCGACGTCGGTGTACATCACGCCCGCGGCCAGCGCGCCGAGGAGTTCGGCGCAGTGCTGGGACACACGGCGCAGGTGGCGCCCGGTGTCGAAGTCGTCGGCAACCGTGTCCACGGCTTCCACCAGGACCTGCGCCAGCCTGTGCGCAGGGGTGCGGTCCTGCATGGCACTCCCCTTCTTGCCCGCCCCCCAACGCCCCACGCCTACCCCGGTTCGGCGTGCTGTAACAGGTCTCCTACAGGTACGTCGCCCGGATGGCCGGGCCTCGTGGGCCGTCTGTAGTTATGTCAGGATTGAGCACCGGACAGTGCACCCAAGGGGGAGTGGATGTACCTCAAACACACAGGTCGCGGGCGGGGCTTCGCGGCCAGGGGGGTGACGGCGACGGTCGCGCTCGCGGGAGCGGCGCTGCTGCTGTCCGGCTGCTCCTCCGACGGTGACGGCAAGGACGGGGAGGATTCCGGCAGCGGCGTGAGTCAACAGCCCAAGGGCAAGGACCCGTTCTGGGTGAATCCCGAGGGGAACGCGGCCAAGCAGGTCGCCGCGTACGAGAAGGACGGGAAGAAGGACGACGCCGAGCAGATCCGCAAGATCGCCGAACAGCCCGTCGCCGAGTGGATCCTCCCCGAGGACCCGGAGAAGCAGACCCGCGGGTACACGGAGGCGGCCGAGAAGGCCGACCGCGACGCCCTGTTGGTGCTCTACAACATCCCGCACCGCGACTGCGGCCAGTTCTCCAAGGGCGGCGCGGCCGACGGCAACGAGTACCGGGCGTGGATCGACGGCGTGGCCAAGGGCATCGGCGACCGCCCCGCCACGGTCATCCTGGAGCCGGACGCGGTGCTGCACATGGTCGACCAGTGCACGCCCCCGGAGTTCCACGAGGAGCGGTACGACCTCCTCAAGGGCGCCGTCGCCAAGCTCAAGTCCCTGAAGAACACGAAGGTGTACCTGGACGCGGGCAACGCGGGCTGGTCGAAGCCGGATTCGCTCCACGACCCCCTGAAGCGCTCGGGCGTCGAGCAGGCCGACGGGTTCTCCGTGAACGTGTCCAACTTCCAGACCACCGAGGCCAGTAAGGCGTACGGCAAGACGCTGTCGTCGAAGGTGGGCGACAAGCCGTTCATCGTCGACACGAGCCGCAACGGGCGCGGGCCCTATACGGGCAAGGGCAAGGACCCTTGGTGCAATCCGCCGGGGCGGGCCCTTGGTGAGGCGCCCACCACCAAGACTGGTGATGACCTCGTCGACGCCTATGTGTGGGTCAAGCGCCCTGGCGAGTCCGACGGGACGTGTCGCGGTGGCCCGCAGGCGGGGCAGTGGTGGCCCGAGTACGCCTTGGGTCTTGCCAAGGCCAGCGACTAGGAAAGTCCACTAAGGGGCGCGGGATTTCCCGCGCCCCTTAGTGGACTACCTCACGGAATGTGAACCCACTGCGCCTTGCTCGGGGTGCCCTGGTCGTCCGTCACGAAGAGCATGTACCAGCCCGACTCGACCAGGCTGCGGTTCTTCGGGACCGTGACCGTCAGCTTGTTGCCCTGCTTCTTCATGTCGAGGGCGATGGACGTCTGGTCGATGTCCGTCACGTGCGTCGTGGCGGACGGCCGGATCAGGCGGGCCTTCTTGATGGACGAGGCGTGCTCCGTCGGGAACGTGCCCGAGCCGCCCCGCTTGATGGACTTCGGGCCCTCGCCCAGAGTCGGCTGCGAGCCGTGGTACAGGTACGGCGGCGTATAGATCTCCACACGCTGCTCGAAGACACCCGGCTTGGTGTTGCCCTTGTCGGAGTACAGGGAGTCCGAGCCGAAGAACATCACGCGGCCGTCGGGCAGCAGGATCGAGCCCGAGTGGTAGTTGCGGCCCACGTGCGGGTCGGCGACCTTGTCGAAGCTGTTGGTCTTCGGGTCGTAGAGACGGGCCTGCTTGATGTTGGAGGCGCCGCGGCCGCGGTAGTCCTCGGAGCCGCCGGAGACGAGGACGGAGTCGTCCGGCAGGACGGACGCCTGCGGATAGCGGGTGCCCTTCTCCAGCTCCGGGCCGTCGGTGAACTTCGGGTTCGCGTCCTTCAGGTCCACGATCCGGGTCTTCGGCGAGGAGTCCTTGGACTCGCCGACGCCACCGCCGCCGACCACCATGTACCGCTGGTCCTGCGCGGGCGGCAGTTCCACGGTGTTGGAGGTCTCCAGGAGGTCCGGGTCGCTCATGCCCGGGATCTTCTTGAACTTGTTGGTCCGCAGGTTCCAGACGCCCGGGTCACGGCCGACGTCGTCGGGGCCGTAGCCCGCGTTCGAGCCGGAGTAGAAGAGCCTGCCGTCGGCCATCTGGAAGATCGCCGGGTAGGTCGGGAACTGCCGGATGCCCTTGGTGTACGTCCACTTCTTCGTCTTCGGGTCGTACACCTCGTTCTTGCCGGGCACCAACTGCCCGATCTCGTCCAGGCCGGAGAGGCTGAGCACCTTGCCGTCGGTGAGCGTGGTCAGCGTGGGATACCAGCGGGCCTCGTTCATCGGGTCGACCTTGATGTACTTCTCGGCGACCGGGTCGAACTCGAAGGTGTCCTTGATGCCCTGGAAGTCCTTCTTGTCCAGGGCGAGCTTCTGCGCGATGCCGTACGTGTTGCGGGTGTCGCCGCCACTGAGGCCCTGCACGCGGTAGTTGTCCTGCGTGCCGGTCTCGTGCTTCGCGCCGCTCTGCTGCGCCTCGACGTAGATGCGGCCGAGACCGGGGTCGTTGCGCAGGAACGCGCCGGTCTGCTTGTCGAAGACCTTCTTCGCGCGCTCGACGACCACCGGGTCCTTCGACACGAACGTCTTGCCGTTCTTCTTGCCGGTGAACTTGGTGCCCGCGGGCAGCGTGATCGGCTTGTCCGGGTTCTCGTTGTGCACGATCATCAGGCCGCCGGCCTTGGTGACGTCACCCTTGAGCTTCTCGTAGCGCTTGGTGCCGCCCGCGATGAGCAGCTTGCCGTCGGCGAGCTGAGTGTGGCCCGTGCAGAACAGGTCGACCGGCGTCGGGATCTTCTTGATCGTGTTGTTGACCGGGTCCCAAAGGCGCGTGTCGAACTTCTTGTCGTCGAAGTTCTTCTGGTTGTTGCCCGACCCGGCCACCATCAGGATCTTGCCGGTGTGGAGCAGCGACGCGTGGATCGTGTTCTGCCGGTACTCCTCCGGGAAGTCGATCACCTTCCAGTGGCCGTTGTCGGCCTTGTACTCCGGCTGGTTGATCTTGTAGTTGTGGTACTTCTCGGAGCCCACGCGCCACAGCCAGGGGCCGTTCATTCCGGCCAGAGCTATGACGACCGCCGCGCCTATCGCGATGCGGCGGGCGCGGCGGCGGCTGGACGGGTCTTTCATTGTTCGTGGCTCCCGAGGGCGATCTGCATGGTCTCGTCATTCGAGGCCCAACTGGGCTTCTGCTGCGGTGCGTGCGGCGCGGGGCGCGCGTGCTGGGGCGCGGAGTGCGGCGGGTACTGCTGGGGCTGCTGTTGCTGCGGATACGGCTGCGCACCCGGCTGGCCGTGTGGCTGGGCGTGCTGCGGGATGGGCTGCGGTGCCTGCGGTGCCTGAGCGGTCGGCGCGGCGTACCGCGGCTGCGGGACGCGGGTCTCCTGCGGGCCCGTTCCGGCGGGCGGTCCCGCGTGCGCGCCGGGCTTCTGCTTCTTCTTGTCCTGCCGCATGCCGTGCCGCCAGGCGAAGATGGGCGCGGCCGTGACGAGCAGCGCGAACGTGGCCCAGATGATCATCGCGGGATGCGCGTGGTCGTACACGTACGCCGCCGCTATGGAACCGGCGAAGACCATGATGAAGAACAAGTGGATGCGGAACGTGCCGAACAGCGTGTCCGGGCTCGCCGAGTCGCCCTTGGGCGTGACGACGAACTTGGACTTGCGGCGCAGCGCGGCGTCCAGCAGGGAGCGCGCGTAGATCGGCGCGGACAGCGCCGACATCACCATGCCCGCGATGCCGCCGGAGCCCTCGGGCTCGTGCGGCGAGACGTTGTGGCGGCGGTTCCAGATGTACAGGCCGATCTGGAGCGCCGAGGCGTTGCCGTACAGCATCAGCCAGATGGTCGGGTCGATGTTCACGCCGGATGCGCCCAGGCCCAGGAACAGGGCGCAGCTGAGCGCCGCCAGGATCCAGTTCATCGCGGACATCGGGTAGAAGATGACCATCATCGTGTAGTTGAAGAGGCGGCCCGGGGGCAGCGAGAAGGGCGCCTTCCAGAACTGCTTGAGGATCGTCTCGTACGTGCCGCGCGACCAGCGGAGCTGCTGGGTGAAGAAGTCCGTCCACGCGTTGGGGCCCTCGCCGACGGCGAGCACGTCCGGGGTGTAGACCGACTTCCACTTCTTGCCCGTGCCCGGGTTGCGGTGGCGGTGGATCTCGAAGCCCGTCGCCATGTCCTCGGTGATCGAGTCGTACAGACCGCCGATCTGCTTCAGCGCGCTGATGCGTACGGCGTTGGAGGTGCCGACGAACATCGGGGAGCCGTAGGCGTTGCCCGCGCGCTGGATCAGGGCGTGGAAGAGGAACTGCTGGGACTCGGCGGCCTTGGTGACGAACGTGTCGTAGTTGCCGTAGACCTGCGGGCCGATGACGAAGCCGACGTCCGGGTCGCGGAAGAAGCCGAGCATCCGCTCCAGGTAGTTGGGCATCGGGACGTGGTCGGTGTCGACGGAGGCGAAGTAGTCGTAGCCGTCGCCGTGCGCGTCCAGCCAGGCGTTGTAGTTGCCGTGCTTGGTCTTGGCGCGGTGCGGGCCCTTGGCCTGGTTCCACTTCGCGATGCCCTTGCGGGAGAAGTGGTGCACGCCGAGGCGCGCGCAGACCGCCTTGACCTCGGGGTCGTCGCCCTCGTCGAGCAGCCAGACGTGCAGGAGGCCGCGGTGGCGCAATTTGACCGCCGCTTCCAGGGTTTTCGTCACCATTTCGATCGGCTCCTTGCCGGGCACGAACGAGGTGAGGAAGGCGACGCGGGTGCCGGTCTCGGGCACCACGGGGACCGGGTCGCGGGCCACGAGAGTGGCGTGTGCGTTCGAAAGGACGTTCATGCAGCGGAAGAATTCGATCAGGCCGATCGAGACGAGCATGACGATGTCGAGCGTGGGCAGCCAGTCGTTGGCGACGTAGTCACGCTCGGTCCAGTGCTCGGGCTGGAGCAGCCAGGCGAGCAGGACGAGGGAGAGCAGCGGGGCCGCGCCGAGCATCAGCGCGGCGCGGATGCGGTGCGGTTCCTGGGACAGCAGCGTGCGGTACTGGACCTTGTACGGCTTCGCCGGGTCGGGCTGGGTGAGGGGGCCCGCAAGGCGGCTGTAGTGCTCGTAGTCGTAGCGTGGCAGCGACTTCTTGATACGTCTGAAGCCGCCCGTCCGGTGTGTCAGAGCCCGCAACTGGGTCGTCTGAGACGGGTCGCTGTGCCGCTCGCCCTCCGGCGTCGACGTCATGAGTCATCCCCCCGCACGCGGCTCCCCGCGCGTTCGTCGGTCCTGGTAGGCCGCCCGGTCCCCCCTCGACCTCGCGGACGCGTCAGTGGCAGGCCACCCTCGCGTAAGACAGCGAAAGACGACCTTCCGGTTGCATGATGCCCCCCTCGGCATCCGTTCATGAACGCGGGGACCCCCGTCCAGGCGTTCATACGGGCTCTCGTGCGGTCGGCGTACAGGCCCCCCAACTGCCCCGTACCGCGCGCCTCATGAGAACCGGGCCGTGCCCAGGCTTCCCGTCAGGGTTCTACGCGCCTATGCATGATCGCAAGAGCGAAACAAGCAGTTTACCGGTCATAACTGGGGTGAGGGAGGGCTGTTGAGGCGGGAGCGTTCAGGCGGGTGCGAATGTTACCGAAGTGTTCCCGTATCGCCCGCTCGGCCCGCAGGACGTCCGAGGAGCGCACCGCGTCGAGGATCTCGCGGTGCTGCCGGCAGGTCACCTTGGGGTCCTGCGGCACGTCCACCAGATCGGTGCGGACCTTGTGGAAGGCGTCCCAGAAGGCCTCCATGACCTCGCTGAGCAGGCGGTTCCCCAGGCACCTGTAGAGGGCGGCGTGGAAGGCGCGGTCGGTCTCGGCGCGCACGGCGCCGGCGGGCCCCGCGGCCTCGGCGTCCATGCGGTCCACCAGGGCGTCGAGGTCGGCGAGGTCCGCCGCCGGTATGGAACCGGCGAGGCGGGCGATCAGGCCGGCCTCGACGGCCTCGCGCAGTTCCAGGAGCTGGAGCAGGCTGTCCTCGCCGCGGTAGTGGCCCGCGACGGTGCGGAAGGTCAGGCCCTCGATCATGGGCGCCATCGACATCGGCCCGACATAGGTGCCGAAGCCGTGCCGGATCTCGACGATGCCCATCGCCTGCAGCGCCTTCAGTGCCTCGCGCACCGAGTTCCTGCTGACGCCGAGCCGCTCCATCAGTTCCGGCTCGGTGGGCAGCGGGGACCCGGAGGGCAGCCGCTGGTCGATGATGAGCTTTTTGATCCGCTCCTGGAGGTCGCGTGCCATGGCGCAACCGTAGCGGTCGCGCCCGGCCGGACCCAGGGGTGTGCGGGGGCGCTGGCGGCACAGGGGAGTCGCGTGACCAGTACGAAGGATCTGCGCCGGAGCAGCACGAAGGCCCTCCACCGGAGTGGAGGGCCTTCGCTGTCTGTGCGCCGCCAGGGACTCGAACCCCGGACCCGCTGATTAAGAGTCAGCTGCTCTAACCAACTGAGCTAGCGGCGCCTGCTGACCTGGATAACTCTACCGGATGGTGGAGGGTGCTTCCGACCACCCGGGGTCTGCCTCTGGGTGCCCGGGGCGGCGCCGGGGCGCATGCCGGAGAGGCCCCGGGGCGGGTGCGGGCGATGCCACTCCATCATTCGGACCGTCAACATGCGATATCCCCGGACAGTTGAGAAGCTGACGGATGTGCAGATGCGCTCAGAGGCTTTTCCGGGACCATTCGCCGACATCGTCGGGAAGGGCCCGGAGTGTGAGGGGAATCGCATGGAGGCTGCTCCGGTATTCGAGGAATTCGAGCCCGCGAGCGACTGCGACTGTCCGGGCTGTGTCCACCTGCGGCGTTCCGGGGCGCACGCCCTGCCGCCCCGGCTCGGCGGCCACCCGGCCGCCCACGGCGCCCGCCGCGCCCTCGTCGTCGCGGCCGCCGCGGGCTCCGTCATCGGCGCCGGGCAGAGCCTGCCCGCGGTGGCATCCGAGCAGGTGGGAGCGGTGGCGGGAGGAACGGGGCAGCTTGGTGGGGCCGGGTGGGCGGGCGGCGCCGCGGCCCCGGCCGGGCTGCCCGGAGCGGACGGCCCCGACACCCCGCAGGGCGGCCGGAGCGCCCTGCACGGAGCGCCCGGCAAGAGCGCCGCGCCCCGCTCCACCACCCGCGCCGAGATCATCACCCGGGCCAAGCTGTGGGTCACCGCGAAGGTGCCGTACAGCATGCGGAAGTTCTGGTCCGACGGATACCGGCAGGACTGTTCGGGCTTTGTCTCGATGGCCTGGAATCTCGGCGGAAACGAATGGACGGGCAGCCTCGACCAGTACGCGACGCGTATCTCCAAGGACGAGCTGAAACCCGGCGACATTCTCCTCTTCCACAATCCGGCGAACCCGGAGAGAGGTTCGCACGTGACGCTATTCGGCGGCTGGACCGACTACACCCGTACCTATTACCTCGCCTACGAACAGGCCCGCCCGCATGCCCGCAGGCAGGCCACGCCGTACGCGTACTGGACCGACGGCGACGACTATCTGGCCTACCGATACAAGGGGCTGCGGCCGACCGGGCAGTCCGGCTCCGGCTCGGGCTCGGCTGAGGGCGGCTCCGGCACGGCCGCCGCGGCGCGCTACCCCGGGGCGGCCTACTTCGGGCCCGGCGCCGACAACAAGCACGTCACCCGGCTCGGCGAGATGCTGATCGCCCGCGGCGGCGCCCGCTTCTACCGCAAGGGCCCCGGCCCGCGCTGGGGCGACGCCGACCTCAAGGCGACCCGGGCGTTCCAGCGGGCCCAGGGCTGGACCGGCGCCGACGCGGACGGCCTGCCCGGCCCGACGACGTGGTCGTACCTGGTCAGCGGCAAGGGCAAGGACATTCCGGCCGGGGCAGGGCCCTCGACCGCGGGGCGTCCCGGACCGGCCGGCGTCCCGGCCTTCCCCGGCAAGGCGCACTTCCGTCCCGGCCAGTCCAACGCGTACGTGACGCAGCTCGGCCGGCAGCTCGTGCGCCGCGGCTTCGGCAAGCACTACGCCCAGGGCCCCGGGCCGCGCTGGGGCGAGGCGGACCGGCGCGCGGTCGAGGCGTTCCAGCGGGCGCAGGGGTGGCGGGGCGGGGCGGCCGACGGGATGCCGGGGCCGGAGACGTGGCGGCGGCTCTTCGCGTGAGGGGTCCTTGTTTTCGCGTGAGGGGCTCTCGCGCGGTACGGAACTCATGACGGATGACGGAACGCATGACGGATGACGGAGGCGCGGATGAGTACGACGACAGAGTGGCCGCCTGATTCCGGCGAGGGGGCCGGTCCGGTCGGTTCGGCCGGTCCGGTTGGTTCCTCCGGTGTGCCCGGGCCTTCCGGGTTCTCCGGCCGTCCGGCGCGGCTGATTCACAGTGAGGCCACGACGGAGATCCCCGTCCACCTGCTCTTCCGTGACGATCCCCAGGACATGGGGGCGGCGTCGGTCGGGCCGACGGTGGTGCGGCGGGGGCCGGTGCTTTCGGGTGGGGTGCGGAGGGTGGAGCGGCCGTCGGGGGATTCCGTGGCTGCCTCGTCTACGGCTGCGGCTGCTTCGTCTGCGCGGGCCGCGCGGGCTGCATCGACCGCTCCGTCCATTCCCGATGTCGTCGACTCCGGGCTCGTCGAGCGGCGTGCCCGGGTGCTGCCCGGGGCGGCCGGGGTGCTCGGTGGCGGTGTGGGCGCGGTCGGGTGTGTGCTCGTGCTGTGGTGGGCGGGGGTGCTGCCCGAACCGGTGGTGCGGCTCGCCGGGCTGCCGGGGTACGGCGGGGCCGGGGCGGCCGGGATCTCCGGGGCGCAGTGGGCCGCGCTCGCCGGGGCGGGGGCGCTCGCGCTCTTCGGGTTCGGCGGGCTCGCGCGGGGGCGGGTCGGCGGGGCGTGGGTGCTTTCGCTGTTCGGCCGGTACCGGGGGAGCGTGCGGCGTACCGGCCTGCTGTGGGTGAACCCGCTGCTTTTGCGGCGCCGCGTCGACGTACGCCTGCGGCACTGGCGCAGCGAGCCGATGCCCGCGGTGGACCGCGCCGGGGTCGCGCTGTGCGTCGTGGTGCTCGTGGTGTGGCGGGTCAAGGACACCGCGCGGGCGACGCTCGCGGTCGAGGACCACCAGGAGTATCTGCGCGAGTGCGTCGAGGCGAGCACCGCGCGGGTCCTGTCCAGGCTGCCCGCCGACGCCTTCCACGGCGATGCCTTCTGTGCGGACGCGCCGACGCTGCGGGACGCGGAGGCCGTCGGCCAGGCGCTGACGCGGGCCCTCGCGGCGCAGGCGGAACCGGTCGGCGTGGAGATCTTCTCCGTACAGCCGACGCGCATCGAGTACGCGCCGGAGGTCGCCGCCGCCATGCACCGCCGCCGGATCGCCGCGCTCGACGCGCGCCACCGCGACAGCGTGCTCACGTCGGTGGTCGACTCCGTCGAGGACACGGTGACCCGGCTGACCACGCGGGGCCTGGTCGAGCTGGACGACTACGAGCGCAAGGCGCTGGTGAAGGATCTGACGGTGGCGTTCTATACGGGGCATGGAGAACGCTGATCACTCGACGGAGACCGGGACCGCGACGAGCTCGACGGACACCGGGACCGCGACGGAGCCGGGGCGCCCGTCGCCCGACCTGGCCGCTCTCGCGCGGGACGCCCTCGCGCTGACCGGGTCCGCCCGCGGCCCCCGCGTCGTCCTCGGCCTGGCCGGCCCGCCCGGCGCCGGGAAGTCCACGCTCGCCCGCGCGCTGGTCGCCGAGATCGGTGCGGCGGCCGCGTATCTGCCCCTCGACGGTTTCCACCTCTCCAACGCCCAGTTGGAGCGCCTCGGCCTGACCTCCCGCAAGGGCTCGGAGCCGAGCTTCGACGTGTACGGGTACGTGGCCCTGCTCCGCCGGGTCCTCGACGACACCGCCACCGATCTCGACATCTACGTACCCGACTACGACCGCACCCTCCACGAGCCCGTCGCCGCGCGCCACCGCGTCCCGCCCACCGCCCGGATCGTGGTCACCGAGGGCAACTACCTGGCCTGCGACCTGCCGGGGTGGCGGGCGGCGCGGGAGCTGATGGCGGCCTGCTGGTACGTCGACGCGCCTCGTGACGTACGACAAAAGCGGCTGGTGGAGCGGCAGTTGACCGGTGGTCGAGGGGTGACGGAGGCGCGGGCGTGGGTGGCGGACAACGACGCTCCGAACGGTGAACTTGTGGAGGAATCGCGCGATCGGTGCGAGCGGATCCTCTCCACTATTGGTATGGACATGTTCAACTGACGGCAATAATCTGAGACTTGGTCTAGACCGCACTTCCCCGCACATCTCAGCTCTACCAGCAGTCTCAGTAAGTGCAACAGTCACAGCACACCTCCATCGCCTCAGAGGTACGCAGCAGTCTCGGGAACCGACGGTGCCTCGGCGGGCGACGCACGACCGTTAGCGCGCGCACGGCTCATGGAACACCCCCACGTTCTTCAGGAGCGGCAGCATGCGAAAGAAGATCACCGCGGCCATGCTCGGGATGGCGACGGTGGGAGCGTTCGTGCTCTCGACCGGCGGCGCCAGCAGCCATGGCTACACCGACCTGCCAGCAAGCCGACAGATCAACTGCGCCAAGGGCGTGGTGACCGGCTGCGGCGCGATCCAGTACGAACCGCAGAGCGTCGAGGGGCCCAAGGGCTTCCCGGGCGGCGGTCCGGCCGACGGAAAGATATGCTCCGCCGGCATCGCGGGCTTCAGCTCGCTCGACAAGGCGAGCAAGCCGGGCGGTGGCGCCTGGCCGACAACGAAGGTCTCGGGCGGCCAGAACTACAGCTTCCGCTGGCAGTTCACGGCCCGTCACCGCACCACGGACTTCAAGTACTACATCACCAAGCAGGGCTGGAACGAGGGTCAGCCGATCACGCGGGCGGCGCTCGACTCCCAGCCGTTCCTCAACGTGCCCTACGGCGGTCAGCAGCCGCCGGCGACGCTGTCGCACAGCGGCACGATCCCGGGCGGGCGCAGCGGTCACCATGTGATCGTCGCGGTGTGGACCGTCCACGACACGTCGAACGCGTTCTACGCCTGCTCGGACGTGCAGTTCTGAGGTTCTGACACCGAGGCGCTGAGGTTCTGAGGTTCCGAGGTTCTTCAGGAGTCTTGCCACCCCCCACGGGTAGGTGCTGCGCACGCCGTACGTTCATGACGGCGGCGTGCGCAGGCTTCTGCCCGGGGTGCGGCCGCTCCGTGTCCCTCCACATCTGACGGTCCATCAATTACCGTGCCCTGCCATGGAACTCGACGGCACGGTCGCGCAACTGGTGCTCGCGCGGTGGGGCGATCACCGTCCCGGGCTGCGTTTCGAGGACCTGGTGCTCAGTCACCACCAGGTCGCCGCGGGCGCCGCGGCACGCGCCGCGCTGCTGCGCGAGCTGCTGGACGCGCGCCGCGAGCCGCACATCGGGATCCTGCTCGACAACACCCCCGAGTACCCGCTGTGGCTGAGCGCCGCGGCACTGGCCGGGGCGGCCGTCGCCGGGATCAACCCGACGCGGCGCGGCGCCGAACTCGCCCGCGACATCCGGCACACCGACTGCCAGGTCCTGCTCACCGAGCGGGTCCATCTGCCGCTGCTGACCGGCCTCGACCTGCCGGGCGTACGCGTTCTGGTCACCGACTCCGCGGCGTACGCGGAGCTCCTCGCGCCGTACGAGGGCGCCGAGCCGTCCGTGTCGGCGACCGTCTCCCCGGCGAGCCGGATGCTCCTCTACTTCACCTCCGGGTCGACCGGCGCGCCCAAGGCCGCCGTGTGCAGCCAGCGGAGGCTCGCGGCGGCGGGCCGCTCCCTCGTCACGCACTTCGACGTACGCCCCGACGACGTGCACTACATCTGCATGCCCATGTTCCACGGCAACGCCGTGATCGCCGACTGGGCACCCGCGCTCGCCGCCGGTGCCGGGACCGCGCTGCGGCGGCGCTTCTCCGCGTCCGGATTCCTCGACGACGTACGGGACTTCGGGGCGACGTACTTCACGTACGTGGGGCGTGCCGTGCAGTACATCCTCGACACGCCCGCCCGCGACGACGACCGCGCGCACCCGCTGCGCGTCGGCTTCGGCACGGAGGCCGGGGCGGTGGACGCGCGGCGGTTCGAGGAGCGGTTCGGGGTGCGGCTCGTCGAGGGGTACGGGTCGTCGGAGGGCGGCGCGGCCATCCAGCGCACGGCCGGGACGCCCGACGGCGCGATCGGGCGGGCCGCGCCCGGGGACGACCTCGCCGTCCTCGACCCCGGCACCGGCGCGGAGTGCGCCGCCGCCGCGTTCGGGCCCGGCGGGCGGCTGCTCAACGGGGACGCCGCGATCGGCGAGCTGGTCAACCGGGGGCGGAGCCCCTTCGAGGGCTACTGGCGCAATGCCGCGGCGGACGCGGAGCGGGTGCGGGGTGACGGGTGGTACTGGACCGGCGACCTCTTCTACCGCGACGCGGACGGGTACTTCTACTTCGCCGGGCGCGCGGACGACCGGCTGCGGGTCGACAGCGAGAACCTCGCGGCGGCCGTCATCGAGGCGATCCTCGCCCGCTGGGAGCCGGTGGTCGGCGTCGCCGTGTACGCCGTCCCGGACCCCGTCGCCGGCGACCAGGTCATGGCCGCGCTCGCCCTGCGCGACGGGGTGGATTTCGATCCGGTGGGCTTCGCGGAGTTCCTGCTGGCGCAGGGGGATTTGGGGACGAAGATGGCGCCCAGGTTCGTGCGGGTTGTGGAGCGGTTGCCGGTGACTGCTACGAACAAGGTGGCGCGGGGGGTTTTGCGGGGGGAGGGGTTCCGCTGCGCGGACGACGGCGAGGTGTGGTGGCGGCCGCGTGGGGGCGGGGCGTATCGGGTGTTTGCGGAGGCTGATGTGGCGGGGGTTGTGGGGGAGTTCAGGGAGAGGGGGAGGGAGGGCTTGCTGGGGTAGGGGCCGGGCCCTTCGGCCGCCGCGGAGGGGCTGATGTGCCGACTGCGTCCTGGAGGGCAAGTCACGGCGGGCGGGTGGGAAACCGCCGCGGAGCGGCGGAGAATAACGTGCACCCATGCAACGGGACAGTGTGTGGGCCGCCCTGCCGAGGCGGGACTACCTCCGCGGAGCCGCTCCCTGGAGGGCGGCCGCGTATGTGGCGGGAGGAGCCGTCCTGGGCATACCCCTACTGGGGGTACTCGCGGCCGGCCTCGCCACCGCCGTGGTCCTCAGCATCGTGGCCGTAGGCCTACCCCTCCTCGCGCTCCTGGCCCTGGCGGGCGTACCCATGGGCGCCCTGGAACGACGCAGGCTGCGCCTCGTGGATCCGGCACCCGCGCCGACCCCCCACCTCCCCCCGAGCACCCCGGGCCTCACCGCCTGGCTCCGTCTGCGCGCCCGCGAACAGGCGACCTGGCGCGAGCTGGCGTACACCGTCCTGATGGCGTTCGTCCTGTGGCCCCTGGACCTCGCGGTCGCGGCCTGCACCCTCGCCCTGCCGCTCCTGCTCGCCGCCGCCCCCGCCCACCTCGCCCTCGCGGGCGGGCCCGACAACGGCGGCGTACGACCGGCCAAGCTCTGGCTGGTCGAGGGCTACCCGGCCGCCTGCGGCACCGCCGCCCTCGGCCTCGCCCTGCTCCTGGTCCTCCTCTACCCCCTCGGCGCGTACGCCGCCGCCCGCGCCGCCCTCGCCCGCCTGCTCCTCGCCCCGCGCGAGGCGGAGACGCAGGCACGGCTCACCGAGGTGACCCGCTCCCGGGCCCGCCTGGTCACCGCCTTCGAGGCCGAACGCCGCCGCATCGAGCGGGACTTGCACGACGGCGCCCAGCAGCGCCTGGTCGCGCTGAGCATGACCCTCGGCCTCGCCCGCCTCGACGCCGCCCCCGAAGGACCGCTCGCCGCCCGCCTCGCCACCGCCCACACCGAGGCCGACGCCGTCCTCGCCGAACTGCGCGAACTCATCCGCGGCATCCATCCCCAGGTCCTCGCCGACTACGGCCTGCCCGCCGCCGTCGAGGACGCCGCCGACCGCTCCGCCGTCCCCGTCGACGTCGACGCCGACCTGCCCCGGCTGCCCGAACCCGTCGAGTCGGCCGCGTACTTCGCCGTCCGTGAGGCCCTCGCCAACGTCGCCCGGCACAGCGGCGCCACCCGCGCCGAAGTCCGCGCCCGGCACGCCGAAGGCGCCCTGCGCCTGACCGTCCGCGACGACGGCACCGGCGGCGCCGACCCCGCCCGCGGCACCGGACTCACCGGCCTCGCCGACCGCATCGCCGTCCTCGATGGCACACTGACGCTCACCAGCCCGCCCGGCGGCCCCACCGTCCTGACCTTGGAGATCCCGTGCAGCCCGCGCCCACCGAGCGGCCCCGAAGCCACCGCGTAGTCCTCGCCGAGGACAGCGTGCTGCTGCGCGAGGGCCTCGTCGGCGTACTCGGCCGCTTCGGGCACGAGGTCCTCGCGGCGGTCGGCGACGCGGACGCGCTGCGCGACGCCGTGGCGACGTACGCACCGGACGTCGTCGTCACCGACGTCCGCATGCCGCCCGGCTTCCAGGACGAAGGGCTGCGCGCCGCGATCGCCCTGCGCGCCGAGCGGCCGGGGCTTCCCGTGCTCGTGCTCAGCCAGTACGTCCAGCGGTCGTACGCGGCCGAGTTGCTGGACACGGGCGACGGCGGCGGCGTCGGCTATCTGCTGAAGGACCGGGTCGGGCAGGTCGAGCAGTTCGTCGACGCGTTCACGCGGGTCGCGGAGGGTGGCACCGTCGTGGACCCCGAGGTCGTACGCCAGTTGCTGCGGCGGCGGCGCGATCCGCTGGAGCGGCTGACGCCGCGCGAGCGCGAGGTGCTCGCGCTCGTCGCGGAGGGCCGGTCGAACGCCGCCATCGCCGCCGAACTCGTCGTCACCGAAGCCGCGGTGGGCAAGCACGTCGGCAACATCCTCGCCAAGCTCGACCTGCCGGTCACCGAGGGGACGCACCGCCGGGTGCTCGCGGTGCTGGCGTATCTGCGGGCCTGAGTGCCCGCACGTCCGTGAGTCCCTCGGTGAGTTCCTCGCTGAGTTCCTTCGTACGTTTTGACGTGTACCCCTCGACTACGATCTCGGCATGAGCGACTCCGACCAAGTGCCGCCGGACCAGCCGGAACGCGCCGGACTCACCCCGCGCCAGGCCCGCCGGCTGCGCATCGCCGCGGCCTCGCTGCTGATGGCCGCCGCCGGGGTGCTGCTCGGGATCCGGCTCGCGAGCCGGTCGTCCGTCCTGGTCGTCGGCGTGTACGGGCTGCTTCTCATACTCTGCGGCCTGGTCATCGAGCTCAGCAGACGCGGCCGGACCAGACTCGGCAGCTACCTGATGGGTGCCGGTCTGGTCGCGGCCCTGCTCATGGATGTGGTGGTGCTGTCCTGACGGCGGCGGTCCGTCAGTGTGCTTGCGGGGTCGGTTCGGGAGTGGGTTCCGGTGTCTCGGAGAGCCCGTACCGCTGATGCAGGCGCCGCAGCCGCGGCGGCGCCCACCAGGCGCGGCGGCCGAGCAACGCCATCGCCGCCGGCACCAGGAACATCCGTACGACCGTGGCGTCGATGAGGACCGCCAGCGTCAGGCCGAGCCCGATCTGCAGGATCGGTGAGAAGCCGCCCGTCATGAACCCGCCGAAGACGATGGCAAGCAGCAGCGCCGCGCAGCTCACCACCCGACCGGAACTGCGCAGCCCCGCCACGATCGCCGCCCGGTGGTCGCCCGCCGCAGGCCCCGACGTCCAGGACTCGCGCATCCGCGCCAGGATGAACAGCTCGTAGTCCATCGCCAGACCGAACGCGATCGCGATGATCAGCGGCGGCGCCGTCAGGCTGAGCGCCCCGAGCCCCTCGCCGCCGAGCAGGCTCGCGCCGTGCCCGTCCTGGAACACCCACACCACCACGCCGAGCGCGGCACCCAGGCTGAGCAGCGTCGTCAGGAGCGTGCGCAGCGGGCTGAGCAGCGAGCCCGTGAAGGCGAAGAGCAGGACGAACAGGCCCGCGAGGACGGTGAGTACGGCCCACGGGGCGCGTTCGGCGAGCATCCCGCGGAAGTCGACGAGGCTCGCCGCGGTGCCGGTGACCTCGACGGGTTCGGCGCCCCGCAGATCTCGTACGCGCTCCACCAGGCGGGTCGCGGCCGGACCGTCCGCCGAACCGCTCGGGGTCAGGCTCAGGAGCGTCGTGCCGTCGCTCAGCCGCTCGCTCTCCGCCCGCGTCACGCCCGGCAGCGCGCGGATCTTGCGCTCGCAGTCCGGTTCGGCGCCCGGCCTGATCAGCACGTCCACGGTGTTGGTGTCCGTGCCGGGCGGGAAGTGCTCGCGCACGGCGTCGTACAACTGCCGCGCCTCCGTGTCGTGCGGCAACTGGCGGGCGTCGCCGATCTCGATGCGCATGCCGAACACCGGCAGCGCGAGCACGGCGAGCGCGGCGACGACGGTCGTCGCGACGGCCAGGGGGCGGCGTACGGAGAAGAGCGCGAGGCGCGCGAAGAAGGCGCCGGGTTCGCGCTGCGCCGCGGCGGTGCGCGTACGGAGCTTGTGGAGCGTACGGAGCTTGGGCAGGGTACCGAGCTTGGGCTGCGTACTGAGCTTGGGCAGCTTACGAACGCGGCGCTCGCGTGGTGTCATCTTGCCGCCGAACAGCGTGAGCAGCGCGGGCAGCAGCGTCAGCGCCGCCAGCATGTCGACCACGACCACCGCGCCCGCCGCAAGGCCCATGCTGCGCAGGAACGGGCTCGGGAACCACACAAGACCCGACAGGCACACGGCCACCGTCAGTCCGGAGAACAGCACGGTCCGCCCGGCGTGCGCGACCGTCGCGCGCACCGCCCGTACGACATCGCTCTCCTGTACGCGCTCCTCGCGGAACCGCATCACCATCAGCAACGCGTAGTCCACGGCGAGGCCGAGCCCCAGCATCGTGACCACCTGCACCGCGTACACCGATATCTCCGTGAACTGGCCGAACCCGAACAGCGTCAGGAACGCGCCCGCCACCCCGCTCACCGCGACGAGCAGCGGAAGCCCTGCCGCGCGCAGCCCGCCGAAGATCAGCAGCAGCACGACGAGCACGGCGGGGAGAGTGATCAACTCGGCCCGCGCCACGTCCTCCTCGGCCCGGCCGCCCATCTGCTCGCCGAGCAGCGGATCGCCGCTGACGGCCACGTCGACGCGGTCGCCGCTGCTCAGCGGGGCCGCGGCGATCTCCCGCAGCCGGTCCGCGGCGTCGCCCACCGCGTCCTCCTCGGCGTCGTCGTCGAGGCCGCCCTTGAGCGTGACCGGTATCAGCAGCGCGCTGCCGTCGGCGGCCACCAGGCCCTCGGTCGTGTACGGGTCGGCCGCACGGGCGATGCCGGGGCTCTCACGTACGTCCGCGAGGGCCCCGGACACCGCCGCGCGCACGGCGCCGTCCCGGACCGGGCCACCGGTGACGACCGCCGTGAACTCGTCGCCGTCGGGGTCGAGTCGCGCGAGGAGCTCGTCCGCGACGAGCGACTCGCTGCCCGGCACGTCCTCCACCGTCGAGGTGAGGTCGCCGAACACCCGCGTACCGAAGCCGAGTCCGACGACGAGCAGCAGGAACCAGAGGGCGAGCACGGTGCGCGGGCGGCGGGTCGCCGTTCGCGCGAGGGGGGCGAGCATGGTGGCTCCTTACCGGCCCCGGGGCCTTGGGCGGCGCTCTGACCCTGGCGGCCTTGTGCTTGTCCCTGTCCCCGGATCCTTGGGTGATGGCTGGCGATGGCTGATGAGTGACGGCTGGCGTCGACTGACGACCGGCGCCGGCTGACGATTGCTGTCGGCCACAGCTTCGCCGGGGCGGGCGGGGTCGCGGATCGCCGTGCGGAGCGGTCTTGGGGGCTCGCCCGTGCGGGCGAGGGGTCCCTCGGGCGGGGGATGCCTTGGGGTGGCGGGGCCCAGGATTTGGTGGGGCCACAGGGGCACGGGTCGGCGGAGTCTCGGGTCGGCGGGGCCCTCAGGCAGGGAGGCGCCGCCAGGTCACCGCACGCGGTCAGTCGTTGGCGTCCGTCGTCTCTCCCGCCACGACGAGGCCGCTCTCGTACGCGCAGATCACCGCCTGTACGCGGTCGCGCAGCGCCAACTTCGAGAGGACGTTGCTGACATGGGTCTTCACGGTGTGCTCGCTGACCACGAAGGCCGCGGCGATCTCCGCGTTCGACAGGCCGCGGGCCAGCAGGCGCAGCGTCTCCTCCTCGCGGGCGGTGAGCACGGCGAGGCGCTGCGCGGGGGACGTCGTGACGGACACGGACTCGGTGGTACGTCCCCTGCGTACGAAGTCGGCGATCAGGCGCCGGGTCACGGACGGGGCGAGCAGCGAGTCGCCCGCGGCGACCACGCGCACGGCGTGCACCAGGTCGTCGCGGCGCACATCCTTGAGCAGGAAGCCGCTCGCGCCCGCGTACAGGGCGTCGTACACATACGAGTCGACGTCGAACGTCGTCAGCATCACCACGCGGCAGGTGGACTCCGCGCAGACGGCCCGCGCGGCCTCGATGCCGTCCATCACCGGCATGCGGATGTCCAGCAGGAGCACGTCCGGGGTGTGGCGGCGCACCGCTTCGAGCGCCTCGACGCCGTCACCCGCCTCCGCCACCACTTCGATGCCGGGCTGCGCGTCAAGGATCATCGTGAAGCCGCTACGGACCAGCTCCTGGTCGTCGGCCACCACTACGCGGATGCTCATCCGTCAAGGATGCCGTGGGCAGCCGCACAGCGACACGAAATCCCCCACCGGAGACGGGCCCGAGCTCAGCGAAGCCCCCACAGGCGGCCGCCCGCTCCCTGATCCCCACGATCCCCTGGCCCTTGTGCCCTCCGAGGCCGCCCCCGGTGGAGCCGTGAACGCGCGCACCACCGTTGACAGTGCCCCCTGCTCCGTCATCCGTTGCCCCGTCATCCGTGACGGTGAGCGCCAACTCGCCTTTGCCCCAAGCGAGTTCGAGGCATACGCACGCAGCCCCCGCATGCTTCAGCACATTCGTCAGCGCCTCCTGCACCACCCGATACGCCGCCACCCCCACATCCGCCCGAAGGGCAACCGGCTCCCCGGTGACCCGCAACTCCACCCGCATCCCGGCAAGTTCCACGTCCCGCACGAGCGCGGGCAACGCCGCCAACGTCGGCTGCGGCTCCCGCGCCGACGCGTCCTCCGCCTCTCGCAACACCCCCAGAATCCGTCGCAACTGCACCATCGCGTCCCGCCCGGCGGAGCCGATCGCGTCGAACACCCCCACCGCCCGGTCCGGATCGCTCCGCACCACCACGGGCCCCGCCTCCGCCTGCACCACCATCAGACTCACCGCGTGCGCCAGCACGTCATGCATGTCCCGGGCGATCCGCGCCCGCTCCTCCGCCACCGCCCGCGCCGTCTCACTGGCCCGCTCCCGCTCGAGCCGCCGCGCCCGGTCCTCCAGCGCCGCCGTGTACGCCCGCTGCACACGAGCAAGCACCCCGAACCCGTACGCACTCACGAAGCTCAGTAGATGAAAGGCGTACTCGAACGAATCGGCCCGCTCCCGGAACGTCATCGTGGCCGTCGACGCGACCAGCCACACCGCGAACACCACCCGCCGCTCCACCGGCCGCCCGACCAGCGCCAGCGTGTACAGCGCGACGAGCCCGCCGTACGCCACATCGGGAGGCGGCTGCCGGTAGATCGCCATCGCGGGCGTGAACAGGCTGACGAGATAGACGCTCGTCATGGGCGCCCGCCGCCGCCACGCGAGCGGCACGGCCGTCCCGGCGGCGAGCAGGAAGCCGAGCACCGTCAGCCGGTCGCCGCCGTCGTCGGGGAAGACGAACTGCATCGACACGGCGAACAGCACGAGCGCGGCGAGCGCGGAGTCCACGACGTACGGATGCCGACCGGTGAGGCTGGTCAGCTTGGTCAGCTTGGTCAGACGTGAAAGGCGAGTGGGACGGGAAAGGGCGGTCGGGTGGGAGGAGTTGGACGGCTGGTCGGGACGGTTGCGGCGCTGCGGCATGGGGCGGCTCCCGGGCGGAGGCGGCTGCCAGTATCGCGGCGGCCGAGGGGCCACGTCCTCACCGGTGCGAGGGATATGCGGTGGGCGGGATAGGCGTCGCGACGGATGCGTGTCGCGCCGGATGCGCGTCGCGCGGGATGCGCGTCGCGCGGGATACGCGGAGCGAGGGGCACGCAGGGTGAGGGACACGCAGGGCGCCGGACACACAGTGCGCCGGACACGCGGGGCGCCGGACACGCAGGGCGAGGTGCACCTCGGACCACGCGGACCGCCCCCGGCGAGACTCAGCACCGCCGGTACACGTACCCCCTCTCTCCAGCCGCCCGCACGTCCCGGTCCCGCAGGACGATGGACAGCTTTCCGCCCCAGCGGCGGCACGCCGCGTCGTACCCCTTCTTCTCGTATTCGATGTCGAAGACCCTCCTTTCGTACGCCGACGAGAACGCCCCGCACTCGTCGTACTGTCCGCACTCCTCGACGACCGCGAAGTCGAATCCGATGCGCTTGCCGAGGAGTTCCGCCGTGTTCTTCTGCGCGATCGCGAGGCCCTGCTCGTGCGCCCGGCGGACGAGGAGCCGGGCGAACGCCGTCGCGTCGGCCGGGTCGAGGCGGCCGTCGGAGCGGGCGTAGGAGTCGAGGTTGTCGGGCTCGATCGCGTCGAACCCGTCGCGAGCGCAGTCGTCCATCCAACGGCCGACGACGCCGAGGAGTTCCTCGCGTTTGGCGGCGGTCGAGATGTCGAGCAGCGGCTCGTCCCAGTCCTCGTCGATCACCGGGTCGCCGTCGTCGTCGCGCAGGATCAGGCCGGGGTGCTTGTCCTCCCACCAGGCGGCGGCCTCCTTGCCCGGCTGGGCCTGGAAGGCGTTGACGTAACAGATGTTGTAGCGGCCGGGGACGGGCTTGGCGGAGCGGTCGCGGGAGACGGCGCGGACGCCGTCGGGGGGCGGGTAGGCGCCGCCGAGTTGGTAGTCGAAGGCGGTGTCGGGGGACGGCGGGCGGGGGGTGTTGTCCGCGGAGGTTCGGTTCCGCTTCGCGGGTTCGTTCGCGGAGCCGGTGTCGGTCGAGCAGCTCGTGAGCACCGCGAGGGCGGCGGCGAGGGCGAGGGCGGCCAGCGGGGTGGTGCGGGTGGTGCGGGTGGTGCGGGGCATCTGACCGTCCTGGTATTCCGTGCTTGCGGTCCGTGGTGAGGTGCGCTTTTAAGTGTGCACTTGATGACGGTGCTTGGGGAATTTCCGCTGGTTAGGCTCGCAACACGAAGCCAACGTCGTACGAAGTCTCAGCGCCATAAGAAGCCGACGTCATACGAACCCAAAGCCACGCCATTACGCGACCGCCGGGAATTCGGTGCGCGCGTGCAAGCGCAGACCCTTCCGTCTGCGAGGAAGGGGTCTGCTGTGAACGGCCGAGCCGTCGAACCGTCCTATGGGCAGATACTCCAGCTCGATGAACTCCTGAAGAGCGCGCGCGTGCACGAAGACGACGACGTGGACAGCGTCCTGTTCCTGGCCACGCACCAGTCGTGCGAGATCTTCTTCGCCGTCATGCTGCGGCACTTGGAGGCGGTCCGCGCCGCTCTCGACGCGGGTGACGCTCCTCTCGCCGCCCGTCGGGTCGCGCCGCTTCCCATCATCGTGAGCACGCTGACGCGACAGTTCGACGGCCTCGCCACGCTCACCCCCGCGGCATTCGACGCGATACGCACGGAGCTGGGCAGCGCGAGCGGATTCCAGTCCGCGCAGTTCCGGGAGGTCGAATATCTCTGCGGGCTGCGGGACACGCGTTTTCTGAACACCGAGGGATTCTCCGAGGGCGACCGGGCGCGGCTGCGCACCCGTCTGGAGGAGCGCTCCGTACAGGAGGCGTACCGCGACTTCGTCGAGGGCTGCGCCGACCCGGCCGCCGTCGAGCAGGTCCGTGGAGCGCTGATCGACTTCGACGAGGCGCTCGCGATATGGCGCGCCCGGCACGCGGTCCTCGCCGAGCGCTTCCTCGGCGGTGCCACGGGGACGGCGGGGTCGGACGGCGCCAAGTACCTCTGGCTCGCGGCGCGGCGCAGGGTGCTGCCGGATGTGTGGGCGGCGGCGTCGTGACGGGTGCACCGACCGCGCCGGGTACATCGGCTGCGCCGGGTGCACCGTTTGCGCCGGGCGCGCCCACTGCCCCCTGTGCGCCGCGCGGCGAGGAGGAGCGACGTGAGCTCGATCGCGAGTATTCGCCCAGCTCCCTCGTGGACGACCTCACCGACCACCTCGACCGGTACGCGGCCGACAGCGCCCGAGCCCGTGCCGAACTGACCGTCCATCGGGACATCCCCTGCGGCCCGCTGCCCGAGCAGTCCCTCGACTACTTCCCCGCGCCCGACGCCGACGCCCCCCTCCTCGTCTTCGTGCACGGCGGCTACTGGCAGGAGCTCAGCAAGTCCGAAGCCGCCTTCGCCGCCCGGGACTTCGTGGCGGCGGGCATCTCCTTCGCCGCCCTCGGCTACGGCCTGGCGCCCGCGTACTCGATGCGCCGGCTCACGGCGGCGGCGGTCGAGTCCCTGCGCCGGATCTGCACGGGCCGCGCCGGACTGCCGGGCGCGCCCCGCACGGTGCACCTGGCCGGGCACTCCGCCGGCGCGCACCTCGTCGCCTCCGCGCTGCTCGACACGGCGGGCTGGCGGCAGGCGGGGACCGAGCCGTCCGCCGCGGTCGCCTCGGCCACACTCGTCAGCGGGGTGTACGACCTGGAACTGCTGCGGCACACGTACGTCAACGACGCGCTGGGCATGGACGGGGCGGAGGCACGCGAGTGCAGCCCGATGAGGCTGCTGCCGGAGGCGTCCGGGGCGCCCACTCCGGCGGCCGGGGTGCCCGCCCTGCCCCGCCTGATCGTCGCCCGCGGCGAGAACGAGACCGGCGAATTCGCCCGACAGCAGCAGGAGTTCGTGCGTCGGGCGCGACTCGGCCGTGCCGAGGTCACGGACCTGGTCGTGCGCGGGCGCCACCACTTCGACCTGCCCTTCGACCTGGGGAATCCGGCGACCGCACTGGGCGCGGAGGTGCTGCGGGGGATCCGTTCGACGCGACCCGTAGGGGTCGGGTCAGGGCGGGCTGGGGGACAGTCCGGATATGGCGGGCGGCGTGCCGCGGGAACACTCGAATCATGAAGCCACTGACCTCCATCGGCGCCCGCAGATCCGCCACTTCGGCGCCCCTGCTGCGGCTGTTCGTGATGTCGGGCATCCTCACCGTCCTCATCACCCGCGCCTTCCTCGCGCTCGCCGGCTATCCCAAGCTCGGCAGCAAGGACCCGGACGCCACGGTGCACATCTCGCACATGCTGTGGGGCGGGCTGCTGATGGCGCTGAGCCAGATCGCCCTCCTCGGCCTCGCCGGGCGCAGGCTGCGCAGAGGCGCGGCCCTGGTCGGCGGCGTCGGCTTCGGCCTGTTCATAGACCAGGTCGGCAAACAGGTGTCGAACGAGGGGTACTTGTACGCCCCGGCGGCAGGGTTGATCTACCTCAGCTTCGCCGTCCTCGTCGTGATCGCCTGGCGTGCCGACGACAAGCTGCCGGGCGGGCGCCGCGAGGCCCCCGACGTCGCTGCGGCCACGCGGACGTCCCAGGCGGCCGAGCTGCTGCTGCACGGCGTGGACGACGGCTTGACGGCCGCCGAGAAGGCCAGGGCGCGCCTGCTTCTCGCAGGGTCGCCACGGGAGACCGACCGCGCGCTGCTGCGGGCCCTGGACACGCTGCCGCAGCGGGAGCCCAAGGTCCGTGCATGGCACGGCGCTTGGGAAGAGATATGCCGCCGCTTCGGCGGGCTCGCGGCCCGCACCGGCGTGGTCAGGGCGGCGGTGGTCCTCGCGGTGCTGTTCGGCTTCCTGCGCCTGGGCCGCCTGGCCGCGAGCGGCCTCGGGGGTCCGGACAGCGAGCGCGAGTGGAACGCGCTGGTGGTGGCCATGGCCTGCGCGGCGGTCACCTGGGGCCTGTACGTGCACGCGGTCCGCAAGCTGCGCCGCGACCGCCCCGCTGCCTTCCGCGCTCTGCGCACGGGCGTCCTGATCGACCTGCTGCCGGGCCAGGTCCTGAACTTCACGATCCACCAGTTCTCGGCCGTCCAGGACCTGGTCCTCGACGTCCTGCTGCTCGCCGTGGTCACGGCGGAGCTGCGCCGCATGGACCGGCCCGCGGCGGACCGGAGAGAGACCAGGGACGCCGGGGACTTCCCGGCCCTGATGACCGGGCGCGCCCCGGCACGATGACAGGAGTGGACGATGGTGACGTCGATGGTCTCGTCAGTGGTACACCCCAGCGTGCTGTCCGGCGCCGTACGCCGTGTCGAAGCCGACTCGGTGGTGCGGATGGTGCGTGAGCACGCGCTGCTGCGGCCGGACGCGGTGGCCGTGGAATCGGCCGGCCACTTCCTGACGTTCCGTCAACTATGGGGTGATGCCCTGGCCGTGGCCGCCGGACTGAAGGAGGCTGGTGTCGGCCCCGGCGACCGCGTTGCCCTGTGGGCCGATCGCACGGCCGGAGTGGTGACCGGAGCGCTGGCCGTGATGGCGCTGGGCGCTGCCTACGTACCGATCGACCCCTCCCACCCGGGCGACCGCACGGCGGCCGTCCTCGCGGGCGCCGACCCATCCGCCCTGCTGCACGACGGGGGTCCGTCCGCGGCCCGGCTGCCCCAGGTGCGGGTGCCCGTGCTCGACGTGCGGGAGCTGGTGGCGGCGGGAGCGTCGGTCGCGGCGGGCCGGCCGGGTGCCGTCGCGCCGCCGGAGCCCGAGCTCCCGGGCCCGGAGGACATCGCGTACGTGGTCTTCACCTCCGGCTCGACCGGCACGCCCAAGGGCGTGATGGTGCCGCACGCCTCCCTCGCCAACTACGTGTCGTGGTGCGGTGAACTGGTCGGCGGCGCGGGCGTCGGCAGCCCGCTGTTCGCGAGCCTCGGCTTCGACCTGGCGATGACATCGCTGTGGGTGCCGCTGGCCCGGGGCCTGCGGGTGGTGACGGTGTCAGGGCTGCACGACCAGGGGACGCTCTTCGGTGCCCGCGAGGACAAGTACACCTTCGTGAAGCTGACGCCGTCGCACGCCCGCTTCTTCGACGTCCTGGCGGAGCCGCCGAGGTACGACCTCGCGACGCGGCTGCTGATGTTCGGCGGCGAGGGCCTGGACCCGGCGCTCATCTCCTCGCTCGCCCCCCGCCTGGACGGCGTCCGGCTCCTCAACCACTACGGCCCGACGGAGACCACGATCGGCTGCTGTGCCTACGCCTTCGACAGCACCCGCGTGCCCACGACCCCGACGGTTCCGATCGGCAGCCCCGCCTGGAACACCCGCGCCTATGTCGTCGACGACCAGCTCCGGCCGGTCGCGCCGGGCCAGGCCGGCGAGCTGGTCATCGCGGGCCGCGCGGTAGCCGCCGGATATCTCGGCGGCCGGGACGCCGCCGCGAAGTTCCTCGACGAAGGGGACCTGGGCGGCGCACCCGGCCGGGCCTACCGCACCGGGGACATGGTGGAACTGCTCCCGGAAGGCGCCCTCCTGTACCTGGGCCGAGGCGACGACCAGCTGAAGGTCAACGGCCACCGAGTGGAACTGGGCGAACTGCGCCACCACGTCCTGTCCGTCCCGGGCGTCGCCGACGCGGCCTTCGACATAGTCCGCGGCCCCGTGGACAGCCTCGAACTCTTCATACGCACCAAGGACGGCACCACCACCGCCACCGACCTCCCCGACACGGTCCGAGAAGCCCTGACCGCGGCCCTCCCCTCGGCCCTCGTCCCCGAGTCGGTCAGCCTGGTCCCGCACATAGTCTTCAACGCCAACGGCAAGTGCGATGTAGCAGCGACGCGCCGCCAGCTGGACGACTAGGCGCACCCCACCCGGCGGTTTTTCAGCCCGTCCGGCGCCTGAGGTCGAGGCCGAAGGCCGACTTGCCCGCTCCGCCAAGTGTCAGCGGCTTGTCAGCGCCGTGCCGAGAACATGACGCTACGGGCCAGGAGCGTGCGCTCCCGCACCAAGCGCCAGGCCCGCCCTGACGACTCGGATACGGAGAGTGCGACGTGTCGAACCCCTTTGAGGACCCGGACGGAACCTTCCTGGTGCTGGTGAACGACGAGGGCCAGCACTCCCTGTGGCCCGCGTTCGCGCCGCGACCGGACGGATGGACGGTGGCGTGGGGCGAGGGCCCGCGGGATCAGGCCCTCGCGTACGTCGAGGAGCACTGGACGGACATGCGCCCGAGCAGCCTGCGCGAGTCGTCGGGCAGTACGGCGGCCTGACGGGCCGTCGGTCACCGGAGCGGGGAGCTGGAGGAGTACTCGTGGGCATGGCGATTCAGGCGGAGGGTCTGCGCAAGCGCTACGAGCAGACCGAGGCACTCGGCGGCGTCGACCTGGAGGTGCCGGGCGGCACCGTGCTCGGCCTGCTCGGGCCGAACGGCGCGGGCAAGACGACGACCGTGCGGATGCTGGCGACGCTGCTCGAACCGGACGGCGGCCGCGCCGAGGTGGCCGGCTTCGACGTGGTGAGGCAGCCGCGCGAGGTGCGGCGCAGGATCGGCCTGGCCGGTCAGTACGCGGCGGTGGACGAACACCTCACCGGCCGGGAGAACCTGGTCCTCATCGGGACGCTGCTGCACCTGGGCCGGCGGTCGGCGCGGGAGCGGGCGGAGAGCCTGCTGGACCGCTTCGACCTGACGGGGGCGGGCGACCGTCCGGTGCGTACGTACTCCGGTGGGATGCGGCGGCGGCTCGACCTGGCCGCGTGTCTGGTCGCCACGCCGTCCGTGCTGTTCCTGGACGAGCCGACGACGGGCCTGGATCCGGTGAGCCGGATGGGGCTGTGGAACGTGGTGCGCGAGCTGGTCGCGGACGGGATGACCGTGCTGCTGACGACGCAGTATCTGGAGGAGGCCGACTTCCTGGCCGACCGGATCACGGTCATCGACTCCGGCCGGGTCATCGCCGACGGCACGCCGGACGAGCTGAAGCGGAAGGTCGGCGAGGAGCGGCTCGAGGTGTCGGTGGCGCGGCTGGACGGCGTGGCCGCCGCGGTGACCGCGCTGCGTGCGGTGTCGGCGGACGAGCCGTCCGTGGACGCCGACGGCCTCATATCCATCGCCCTGGGCGACGGCATGGGCGGACTCGCCACGGCCGCGGTCGCCCTGCGCGAACAGGGCGTCGAGGTGGCCGACTTCGCGCTCCGCAGGCCGACGCTGGACGACGTGTTCGTCACGCTCACCGGCAAGTCGACGTAGTCGGCGTGACGGCCTGAGCGAGCACGGGCCCGCCGTCGACCGGGACCGCCGGGCCACCTGGGCCGCCAGGCCTGCCAGGCCTGCCAGGTCGAGCACCCGCCGGTCGGGTCGCACGGCCGACGGTGCCGACGGCCCACGAGCCCGACGGACCGGGCCCACCTTCTTCTTCCTCTCACCACTTCCTACTTCTTCTCTTCGTGCGGGACCCACAAGGGACACGGGGCACGCGGGACACCTGGGGGCAACGCCATGCAACGAATCCACTTCACCGCCGCGGACTTCGCGCGGACGCGTCTGAAGACGACGGCCGGGCCGCTCGCCGAGACGGCGTTCGCGTACGGGCTGCTCGGGCGCGGCATCGGGGCGCCGTTCGCGCGCTGGCGCAGCCAGGTCGGCAAGCGCCTCGCGCAGCGGCCGGGGCTGCTCGCGGGCGCGGGCGACCTGCCCGACCTGGACGCGTTGCTGCGGGGCATCGAGCGTTCCGACCGGGCGATGAGCGGTGATCTCCTGGACGCGGCGGCGCCGGTGCCGCAGGTGCCCGCGCAGGAGGCGCCCGGTGAGCTGTCGCAGTTGTGGAAGGCGGTCGTGGCGCCGTACTGGGACCGCATCGTGGCCTACCTGGAGGCCGAGTGCGACGCGCGCGGCCGGGTGGTGATGGCGGGCGGCGTCGATCTGCTGCTCGCGACCCTGCACTCCAAGATGACGTGGAAGGCGCCGGTCCTGGAGATCCACGACGGCCCCGACGAGGACATCCACCTGGGCGGGCGCGGTCTCGTGCTCACGCCGTCGGTGTTCCTCAACCACCGTGCGGGCCGCGTCACCAGGAAGCTGGGGGAGAACAGCCCGGTCGTCCTCGCCTTCGCCACGCCCCCGGACGTGCAGCAGGCGGCCGCGCTGTGGGACGAGCCGGACGCCGAGGAGAGCGCCCAGAGCCTCGGCGCCCTGGTCGGCCAGACCCGCGCCGCCGCCCTGCACGTGCTGCGGGCCAGCTGCACCACCAGCCAGCTCGCCGACCGCCTCGGCATCTCCGCGGCCGGCGCCAGCCAGCACACCGCGGTGCTCCGCCAGACCGGCCTCATCACCACGCGCCGCATCCGCAACACGGTCCTTCACACGCTGACCCCGCTGGGCGTCGCCCTGCTCAAGGGCATGGCCGCACGTCCCGCCACCGAGCAGCACACGCCCCGCCGCCGCACCCAGTCCGCTCCGCGGCTGCGCGTCCTGGACGCCATACCGGCCCAGCGCACCGTGCGGCACGCCTCGTAGGCCAAGCCGTACGAAGTAAGCCAAGCCGTACGAAGAACCCCCGGCGCGCATCCCGCGTCGGGGGTTCCTTCGTGCCCGGGGGCCCGGGCGTGCCCGGGGCCTACTCCCGTACCCCCACCGCCTCCACCGGCCGGTTCCTGAGGACCGTCAGGGCCGAGATCAGGGTCGTGGCCAGGGTGAGGGCGAAGGCCGCCCCGACCACCACGGCGAAGATCCAGGGGGAGCCCTCCGGTGTGGCCGTGCCGAGGACGCTCATGCTCAGCGGCACCAGCGTGAGGGCCGCGACGATCGAGCCGAGGACGATGCCCGCGAGGGCAACCAGGGCGGCCTCCATCGCCATCATCTGCATGACCTGGCGGCGGGTGGCGCCGATGAGCCGTTGGAGCATGAACTCGCGGCGGCGTTCGGTCGTCGCCAGGGCCTGGGTGTTGACCAGGGCGATCACCGCGTAGCCGACGACGACGCCGAGGACGAGGTAGGCCATCCAGGCCTGGGTGTCGTCCTGTTCGGCCTGGGCGGCGGCCAGGGTGTCGCGGCTGGTGACGCGCAGTCCGGGCTGTTGCTCGGACAGCGCGTCGAGCGTCGCGGTCAGCTCGGCGCGGTCGGTGCCGGGCTCGGCCGTCACCATGATGCGCGGGATCAGGCCGGAGTCGGTGTGCTGGGCGAGGAACGCGGCGGGCAGCAGCGCGGTTTCGTAGCCCCGCTCGCCCTTGACCGTGGCGACCAGCTTGAGGCTGACGCGGCTGCCGTCGCCGAGGCGCATCGGGACCATGTCGCCGACCTTGTGGCCGTCGGTGTAGCGGGTGGGCAGGGCGACGGTCTTGCCGCGCAGGGCGCCGAGGCTGCCCTCGGTCGCGCGGAACGCCGTGGTCTTCGTGATGCCCTCGGGCGTGACGCCCGCGAGCGCCATCTCGGGCGGGTCGGCCGCGCCCTCGCCGCTGTCGGCGGTCGGCTCGACCGGCGTCCGCGGCTCGACGTATCCGATGCTGGAGACCTGCGCGGAGGCCGCCGCGACGCCCTTCTGCTTCTGGACCGTGTCGACCATGTCCAGGGGCAGGCCCCCGGCGTCGGAGGTGACGGCGAGGTCGGCGCGCAGGCTGTCGTCGAACGCCCGCTCCGCGCCACGGGAGTTGGTGGTCTGCATGTAGATCAGGGCGATGGCGAGTCCGGTGGCGAGCATGACCGGCATCACCGCGCCCGCGAACCGTGCCGTGCGCGCCTTGGAGTTGAGGGTGGCGAGGCGCCCGGAGAGGCCCGACAGCGCGCTCACCGGCCGGAACAGGCCCGCCGTCATGGCGCGCGTCAGCACAGGACCGAGCAGCCCGAACCCGGCCGTCCACACCATCGCCGCGGGGGTCGCCGCCCCGGCCGCCTTGGGCCCGTCCATCCCGGCCGTGACCACGGCGAGCGCCGCGCCGCCGCCGAGGCAGAGCACCGCGAGGACCACGCGCGGCCAGCTGAACCAGCGCCGCTCCAGGCCCGCTTCGGACAGCGCCTCCGTGGGCCGGGTGCGGGCCGGGCCGCGGGCCGCGATGAACGCCGCGCCGACCGCCGTGATCAGCGCCGTGGACGCGCCCGCGATCAGCGGGAGGCTGCCGGCGTGGAACTCCATGCTGTCCGGTACGACACCGGCGGAGGCGAACGCGTCGAGCAGCATCCGGCCGAACTGCGGGCCGAGCGCGCAGGCGAGGCCCGCCGCGATGACCGTGAGCAGCAGTGTCTCGCCGAGGATCAGCCGGCGCAGCTGGCCGGGGGTGGCGCCGATCGCGCGCAGCAGCGCCATCTCGCGCTGACGCTGCTGGATGGAGAGGCCGAGGGTGCTGGCGACCACGAACACGGTGACCATCGCGGCGAGTCCGCCGAAGGCCGCCGCGAGGGCGACCAGGTCGTCGCCGCCGGAGACGATGTCGGGGTTCTCGGCGCGGCCGCGCTCGGAGCCGGTGAGGACGGTGAGGGCCGGGGTGCCGAGGGCCTTCTCGACGGCCTTCGCGACCTGTCCGGCGTCCGCGCCGGAGGCCGGGAACACGCCGATCACGTCGGCCTTGCCGGGGCGGGCGGAGAGCTCGGCGGCCCGCGCGTCGCTGAGGAAGACGCTGCCGGAGCCGCCGTCGCCCCGGGCGAGCCCGGAGACCTCGAAGTTCTGGGCGCCGCCGCCGACGAGCAGCCGGACGCGGTCGCCGGGCTTCAACCCGGCCTGCCCGGCGAGGCGTTCGTCGAGGACGACCTGGCCGGGTCCGGAGGGCGCGGCGCCTGAACTGACGCGGTACGGCGTGAGCTTGGCGGAGGACCAGCCGTGGCCGGTGACCTTCGCGGCGGCCTGCTTGCCGTCACCGGACGCGAGCGCGGCCGGGAACGACACGTCCGGCACGGCCGCGCCGACGCCCTCGACGGACTTCAGCTTCTTGGCCAACTCGGCGTCCACGGGGACGCGTTCGATGAACGGCTCCTCGCTCTGGGTGCCGAGATAGCGCTGGTCGGCGCTGACCACGATGGGCGCGGCGGCAAGGCGCTCGGGCTGCGCCGTGCTCTTCAGGGCGCTCTGCAGCAGTCCGCCGCAGCCGACGACGATCGCGGCGCCGAAGAACAGCGCGATGAACGAGGCGAGGAACCCCGTCCGGTGATGGCGCAGGGTGCGCAGGGCGATCCTGATCATCGCAGTCCCTCCCACGCGGGCGCCTGCACGGACGGCCGCACGGACCGGCCACCGGACGCCTGCCCGGACCCGCCCCCGGCACCCGGGACCTGCCCGAGCCCGCCGTCGGCCACCCCGGCCCCGGCCACCCGCTCCGCCACCTGCGCCGCCTCCGGCGCGACCCGCTCCGTCCCCCACGCCCCGAGGTGCGTCATCCGCTCGGCCACCTGGTCGGGAGTGGGCCGCTCCAGGGAGCTGACGATGCGGCCGTCGGCGAGGAACACCACGCGGTCGGCGTGCGCGGCGGCCACCGGGTCGTGCGTGACCATCACGATCGTCTGCCGCGCCCACTGCACGGCCTCGCGCAGCAGGATGAGGACTTCGCGCGCGGTGTGCGTGTCCAGGGCGCCGGTGGGCTCGTCGCCGAAGATGACCGCGGGCTCGGTGACCAGGGCGCGCGCGATGGCGACGCGCTGCTGCTGGCCGCCGGAGAGCTCGCCGGGACGGCGCTGCTGCATCCCGGCGAGCCCGACCCGCTGCAGGACCTCGTCCACGGCGTCCTGCTTGGGCCTGCGGCCCGCGAGGCGCAGCGGCAGCGTCACGTTGTCGAGCACGCTGAGCGCGGGCAGCAGGTTGAACGCCTGGAAGATGAAGCCGATCCGCTCGCGGCGGAGTTTGGTCAGCGCACGTTCCTTGAGGGCGGAGAGCTCCACGCCGTCGAGCCGCACCGAGCCCGACGTGGGCCGGTCGAGGCCGGCGGCGCAGTGCAGAAAGGTGCTCTTGCCCGAGCCGGAGGGGCCCATGACGGCGGTGAAGGTGCCCCGGTCGAGGCCGATGGACACGCCGTCGAGGGCGGTCACCTGGTTCTTCTGGCCCTTGGCGCCGCCGTAGATCTTGTGCACGGCGTCGAGCCGTACGACTTCCTGGGTGTCGGGGCTTGAGGTCCCGCTCATGAATGCGTCCTTCGTCGGGAGTGGATGGGGCGGGGTCGCGGAGTGTGCCGTCGGGCCGTGCGCCGAAAGGGGTGCCGTGGGCCGGGAGGTCAGGTCCGGGACCAGGAGCGGAACTGCCGGAGTCCGTACAACAGCGGTTCCTGTACGTGTCGTTGGGTGATGCGGCGGGTCTCGCCGAAGACGGTGACGTGGCTGCCCATGCGCTGGGTCAGGACCACGTCGCAGTCGGCGACCGTGTGCGCGTCACGGATCAGATGGGGGCCCGCGGCCTCGGCCGTGTGCTCCCAGGGCGTCATGCGGAAGCGGTCGGGGTTGCCGGAGGCGAACAGCTCGGCCACGTCCTGGGCGCCTTCGTGCAGCAGGTTCACGGTGAAGGCGCCGGACTCCAGGGCGGCGGCGAGGGTGGGGCTGTCCGCGCGCAGGCAGACGAGGAGGGTGGGCGGGTCGATGGAGACGCTGCACACCGCGGAGCAGGTCATGCCGCGCGGCTCACCGGCGGCGTCGAGCGCGGTGACCACGCAGACGCCGGTGGGGAAGCGGCTCATCATCGTGCGGAAGCCGTCGGGTGTCGCCTCGGCGGCCACTTGCAGGGCGGGATCGCTCATGGGAGGGCCTTCCTGGCTCGGTGGGGGCGGGCATCCCGGCCGCGGGGGGCGCGGCCGGGGTGCCCGGGACGTCGGTGGCGCGGCCGGGGGTGCCGGTCGTCACCGCATCCGCGCGAAGTAGTCGTACGCCGGCGGCAGGGCCGAGGTGAGGGCCTTCGTCTTCTCGCGGATGGCGGCGAACTCGCGTGCCGCCGCGTCCGGTTCACTGAGCCGGGTGGCCGGCGAGGGCTTCAGGTCGATGCCGCCCATGCCGAGCAGGATGCACATGTACGAGTACGGCGGCAGGCCGTGGTAGTAGGGGAAGACGGTCTCGGAGTCGGGCAGTTGGACCTTCCACTTCTCGATGCGATCGGCGAGCCCGTCGGGCAGCGGGCGGGTCTTGGTGTCGCGCCAGTACTGGGTGTCGGAGCGCTTGGCGGCGGCGTAGTGCAGGGCGAGGAACTCGCGTACGCCGTCCATGACGTTGGCGATCGCGGTGTTGTAGAGGTCGCGGTGCGCCGGCTCCCAGGCCTCGTCGGGGAAGTTCTTGGCGAGCTGCTCGATGGCGTGGTGGATGAAGAAGATGCCGGTGGACTCCAGGGGCTCGACGAATCCGCTGGACAGGCCGATGGCGACGCAGTTCTTCACCCAGGAGTTCTCGCTGCGGCCGATGCGCATCTTGATGTGGTTGGCGGGCACGTCCGCGGCCGCGGGGCCCACGAACTCGCGCAGGGTGCGCTCGGCGTCCTCGGGCGAGAGGTAGTCCTTGGCGTACACATAGCCCGTGCCGACGCGGCCCATGAGCGGGATCGTCCAGATCCAGCCGGCGTCCTGGGCGGTCGCCGTGGTGCACGGCAGGATGCCGCGCTTCTGCATGTCCATCGGCACCTGGAGGGCGACCGCGCTGTCGTTGGGCAGCGTGTCCTGATACGAGATGAACGGGGTCTCCAGGGCCTTGTTCAGGAGCAGGCCGCGGAAGCCAGTGCAGTCGATGTACAGATCGCCGGTGATGTCGCCGTGGTCGGTGGTGCTGACCCCGGAGATCCAGCCGCGCTCGTCCAGGTCGACCTTCTGGACGTCGTCGACGATGTGCTTGACGCCGCGCTCCACGGAGTACTTCGTCAGGTACTTGGCGAGGAGGGCGGCCTCGAACTGGTAGGCGTACGGGAACTGGGTCTTGCCCTGGTGCTCGGACATCGTCAGGCCCTGCATCTCGTCCGCGCCCTCGACGAAGGGCTGGTCGATCAGCGTGCCGTCGAGGTGGCGCGGGCTGAGCCCGGCGTCGATGACCGAGGCCATCACGAAGCAGTCCTTGTCGAACCGGTCCGTGGGGCCCTGCTGGAGCCACCAGTCGGTCAGCGGCAGGCCGTTGACCGACCGCATCTGCTCGAAGGGGTGGTAGAAGTAGTGCCCTTTCTCGCGCCAGTCCTCGAAGCGGACGGCGAGCTTGTACGTGGCGTTGCACGCAGGCATCCAGTCCTTCTCCTTGAGCCCCAGGAACTCGAAGAAGTGGCGGATATCGCTGAACGTGGCCTCTCCGACGCCGACCGTACCGACGTTGCCGGATTCCACGAGCGTTATGTCTATTCGATCGCCGAACGCGGCCTTGAAGTACGAGGCCGTCATCCATCCTGCAGTTCCGCCGCCAACAATCACTACACGGTTGAGCATTGGTGACTCCCGTCGGGTGGCTTCACGATTGAAAATGAGCCTAGGAGTGCGCCTCGCGCCGAACCAGGTCCTTAAGCATCGACCGAAACTCGCAGGTGAAGAGAAGGAACGCGACCGTTCACACGGAGTGCTTCGCGCTTGTCAGAGAACTGTCAGCGGGAGTTCGCAAGCATAGCTTCGGGCCTCTGTGTGCCCTGATGTCCCGGTGATCACGACGGCTGTTTTCGGCCTCCCGAATTCCCGGTGGAGAACACGCGGACCAGGCCGTTCCGGTCGCCGGACCGGCCCTGACGGTCGGGACTCGGCCAGATCCCGGGGCCGGGCCGAGGCGTGGTTGACGCCCCTTCCGGGCACCTGTAATCCTCAACTTACACATGAAAGAACGTACTGACCGATGTTGAGGAGCCGGTGCCATGAAGAAGCAGCCGACCGTCCTGAGAGTGGCCAACTGGAGCGCCCTGCACCCGGGCAAGGCGATCGTGGGGTGGTTCGTCTTCGTCGCCGTCTGCCTCGCCGTCGGCCTCGCCCTCGGCAACCAGCGCGCGGGTGACGGAGACTTCCAGGTCGGCGAGTCCGGCCGCGCCGAAGCCATCGCCTTAAAGGCGGACGTGCAGGACCGGCCCACCGAGCACGTGATGATCTACGCCAAGTCCGGCGCCCTGGACTCAGGGCAGGCCGAGGCCGCCGCCCGGGACGTCACTGCCCGGATGAAGCAGCTCCCAGAAGTGGTCGGCGTACGCGACCCAGTGACCGCCGACAGCGGAAAGATGCTGCGCGTGGAGGTGTCCATGAAGGGCACCAAGCGCGAGGCCAAGGACTACATCGAACCGCTGCTCGACGAGACCGCCGCCGTACAGAAGGCCCACCCCGGCCTGGTCGTCGAGGAGATCGGCGACGCGTCGGTGACGTACGGCCTGGAGAAGCAGCGCGGCAAGGACCTCACCAAGTCCGAACTCATCACGTTCCCCGTCACGCTGGTGACGCTCCTGGTGGTCTTCGGCTCGCTCATCATGATCAGCGTGCCGCTGCTCCTCGCGCTCACCTCCATCGTGGGCGCCGTGGGCCTGTCGATGGTCGTCTCGCACGCCGTGCCCGACTCGGGCCTTGGGATGAACATGATCCTGCTCATCGGCATGGCCGTAGGCGTCGACTACACCCTCTTCTACCTCAAGCGGGAGCGCGAGGAGCGTGAGCTGGCCGGCGGCAGGCTCTCGCCGGAGGCCCTCGTCGGCATCGCCGCGGCGACCTCGGGGCGCGCGGTCGTCGTCTCCGCCCTCGCCGTCATCGTCTCCACCGCCACGCTCTTCCTCGCCAACGACACCATCTTCTCCACGCTCGCCACCGGCACCATCGTGGTGGTAGTCGTCGCGATGATCAGCTCCATCACGGTGCTTCCCGCGCTCCTGGTGAAGATCGGCCGCCGCATGGACCGCAAGGCGCAGCGCGCGATGGAGCGCGGCAAGCCCCTCAAGCGCCGCACCCCGGAGAAGAACGGCCGTGTCTGGGCAGCCCTGTTGAAGCCCGCGCAGAAGCGGCCCGTGGCCACGCTCGTCGTCGCCGTCCTGGTGATGCTCGGCCTCGCCGCCCCCGCGCTCGGCATGGAGCTGCGCGTACTGAACAAGGACACCCACTCCCGCCAGATCCCCGAGATGCGCGCCTACGACCGCCTCAACGACGCCTTCCCGCAACTGCGCGGCGAGCACTGGGTCGTCGTGCACGGCCCCCAGGGCAGCCAGGGCGAGATCCGCGACGCCCTCACCGCGCTCAAGGAGAAGACGAAGGCCGACCCGGACTTCGCCCGCACCCCCGCCGAGGTGCGCACCTCCAAGGACGGCAGGACCAGCCTGCTCACCCTGCGCGTGCCCTTCAAACTCGGTTCCGACCAGGCCAAGGACTCCCTCACCCATCTGCGGGACGACTACGTCCCCGCCACCGTCGGCAAGGTCCAGGGAGCGGCGTACGGAGTCGACGGACCGATCGCCGTCGACCGCGACTATCTCGACAACCAGAACTCCAAGATGCCGCTGATCCTCGGCGTGCTGCTGCTCGTCACCTTCGTGATGACGGTCCTCGTCTTCGGCTCCGTGGTGCTCGGACTCATCGGCGTTGTCCTCAACCTGCTGTCCGTGGCCGCCGCGTTCGGCGTGCTCACCGTGTTCTTCCAGTGGGGCCTCGCCTCCACCTTGTTCGGCTTCGAGGCCAGTGCCACCAGTGAGATCGGCTCGCGCGTCCCGCTGTTCCTGTTCGTGATCCTCTTCGGGCTCTCGATGGACTATCAGGTCTTCGTCGTCAGCCGCATCAGGGAGGCCGCGCTCGCCGGTATGCCCACCCGCGAGGCGGTGATGGACGGTCTTGCCAAGTCGGCCAAGGTCGTGACCAGCGCGGCCGTCGTGATGGTCACGGTGTTCTCCACCTTCGTCTTCCTGCACCTCGCGGAGATGAAGCAGATCGGCTTCAGCCTCGCCGTGGCCGTGCTCCTGGACGCCTTCATCATCCGCATCCTGATCCTGCCCTCGGCCATGGTCCTGCTCGGCAAGGCCAGTTGGTGGCCGTCGACAAGGCTGCGCCGCGCGGCCGAGGCCGCCGAGGCCGCCGAGCCCGCAGCTGCCCCCGAGGCTCCTGTGACGGACGCTCCCAAGGTCCCCGTCGTGGCTGCTCACACGCGCTAGCCCGCCCCCCGAGACGGGCGCCGGACCGGAATCCCCCGCCGGTCCGGCGCCTTCGACCTGCGTACGAGCGCCGCTCAAGCTTGTGACACGTGCGGCCATACCACCTCCCGCCCCGCCGCACCGCCGGATGGTATTTCCCGGCGCGGTCGCCGCCGGGGCACCATGTGGAACACGAGCTGACAGACGAATCGTTACGGGGGTCTGGCACGATGGAAATTCAAATCCTTGGCTCTGTTTTCCTGTCCCATGGAGACAAGCAGTACGCGATGGCGTCCCGGCGTGTGAGTTCCGTGCTCACCGTTCTCGCACTCACACCGCGGGAGCCGATTCCGTCCGATCAGCTCGTCGACGAACTCTGGGGCGAACGCCGCATGGCGAATGCGCGCAACGCCCTGCACGCCAATGTCGGCCGGCTGCGCAAATTCATGGAATCCATCACCGGCACCAGCGGTGTCGACCTCATTCGCACCGTCGGCAGCGGATATCTCCTCGACGTACCGCCGGAGACGGTGGACGCGCACCGATTCCTGAAGCTCGCGGATTCCGGCGCCGACCTGGTGCACCGCGACCCGGCCGCGGCCATCGCCCGCCTGGAACAGGCACTCGCGCTGTGGCGCGGGCCCGCCCTGCTCGACGCCTGCGAGGGACTGCGCTGCCGCATCAGCGCGGCCCAGCTCGAAGAGCGCCGCATCACCGCGTACGAGGATCTGACCGCCGCCAAACTCGCGGTCGAGGCACACCGCGTATCGGTGACCGAATTGCGCCAGCTCGCCACGGAACACGCCGAGCGCGAGCGGCTCAGTGAACTTCTGATGCTCGCCCTTTACCGTGACGGACGGCAGGCGGAGGCACTTGAGGTCTTTCACGGAGCGCGCCAGCGCCTCGCCACCGACCTCGGTCTTGAGCCCGGCCGCGCCCTGAACCGCGTCTACCAGGCGATCCTCCAGCAGGACGAGGGCCTGGGCGAGCCCCGCCAGGCGCTTGCTTACGTGGGGCAAACATCCTGACGAATTACCCCCAATGGGGATCGTCGGCCAATCCTGTCGGTATGGCCTGAACGCCGTGAACTTCCGTTCACCCGGCGTCGGTTAATGCGATGGTCAGTAGACAGTCAACGCCCCTCCTGGTTAAGGTTCTTGGGCGTCTCGCATGCGGTCGTTTCAGTTCAAGTGCACCTCTTCAACAACTTCCGTGAGGCGTTCGGGGGATTTGCCTTCAGGGGGTTACGGGGACTTGGACATAGAACTGCGCCACGCGCGGATAGTGGCCACAATCGACAGTGCCGGAAGCATTTCCAAGGGAGCGAGCGAGCTCAATCTGCCGCAGCCCAGCCTCACCGCACAGTTACGCAGGATCGAAAGAGCGGTGGGCGGCGACCTGTTCATCCGGTCCCGCGCCGGGGTCACCCGCACCGCACTCGGCGAACGGCTCATCCCCATGCTGTCCGACCTGGTCAAACGCGCGGACGAAGTGATGGCCGCGGCGGCCGCGCCCACCTCGGGACCGCTGCGGTTCGGCAACATGGAGTGGACGCCGCCCACCTTGCGCGGCGCGCTCCAATCGGCGCTGCCCGCCGTGGAGTTGCAGACGGTCACCATGGACCCGGCGACCGCCGTGGAAGGGGTGCAGAGCGGCACGCTCACCGCCGCCCTCGTCCCGAGCATCACCGTCGCCGAAGCTGCCGAGGGCCCCGAGCCGGCCCTCGGCAAGATGCTGATCGTGCGCGAACCCGTCTGGCTCGCCCTGCCGTTGCAGCATCCGCTGGCCGGACGGCACATCCTGGAGCCCGGCGAGCTGGCGACGCTCGGCTGGGTGCGCTACTCGCAGGACCACTGGTTCCACGCCATCGAACGGCAGTTGTTCGCTGCCTTCGACCACCCGGACCTGGAGGTCCTGCACCGCGTCGACGGGCACCGCGAGGCCATGAACTGGGTGCGGGACCTCGGCGTCGCCGCGCTCACCCCGCCCACCGGCGCGACCACGGACGTGCGCCTGGTGCCGCTCACCGGTCCCGAGCGCGTCGAGATGCTCCTGGTGTGGCGCAGCGGCGCCGTGCCCCGGGAGACCCTGCGCAAGCTGGTCGACACCGTCCGCCAGTACTACGGCGAGTACGCCCGCACCGTGCCCGGGTACTGGCACTGGATCGTCGAACACCCCAGAGACTTCCTGGAGTTGAACGGCTTCACGCCGCCGGTCGTTCCCTCCTAGTGGGAACGCCCTGGATAGAACGTTCGTTTTAGTACGGGTATATGTGTCAGCCCCCGCACCGCCACGCCCGGCGGCGCGGGGGCTGACGTGTGTGGCGGAGGCGGGGCTTCCGGACGTCGGCACGCACAAATCAGCCACTTGTCAGGGGTCCTTCGCCAGCATCGTCGGCATGACTACAGCCAATGAACTGGCAGCGGTGGACCGCGCCAAGATCAAGGACATCGTCTGCGACATCCTCGAGATCGAGCCGGACGAGCTGACCGACACCAGCCTGTTCAAGGAGGAGCACGACGCGGACTCGATGGCCGCCATCGAGATCCTCTCCCAGCTGGAGCGCGCCTTCGGCGCCGACATCGACCAGGCCGACCTGCCCCGCATGGTGCACCTCGACGGCATCGTCGCGGTGGTCGCCGAAGCCCTCGCCGCCCGTTCCGCCGACGGCAACTAGCCGTCGTACTGGCGGAATTCGTGCTCGGGCCCGCGGGCCATCCACGACTGGGACCACTGGAGGGCATGGTGTACGACAAGGAGCAGCGGCCGCGCCGCGTGGTGATCACCGGCCTCGGCACGGTCACCAGCATCGGCCTCGGCGTGACCGCCTTTCTCGACGGGCTGCGATCCGGCCGCGGCGGGGTCAAGCCCCTCACGGGCTTCGACACCACGGGGTTCGCACATGCGAACGGCTGTGAGGTCGACGACTTCGACCCGGCGCGCTGGATCCACCACGTCGACCCCGACGGGCTCGGCCGCGCCACCCAGTTCGCGGTGGCCGCCGCGGGCATGGCCGTGGCCGACGCGGGCCTCAGCCAGGAGGAGCTGAGGGCGCGCAGGTCCCTGGTGTCCGTCGGCACCACCGACGCCGAGACCCGCGACCTGGACGCCCTCACCGGGGTCCAACTGGCCGAGGGTCCCGAAGCCTTGGACCCGAAGGTGGCGCGCCGCGCGCAGGCCGGGCGGCTCTCCACCGGCATCGTCCGGGAGCTCGGCCTCACCGACGTGGAGGCGCTGACCATCCCGACCGCCTGCGCGGCCGGCAACTACGCCATCGGCAACGGCTTCGACGCGATCCGCGACGGCGACGTGGACGTGGCGCTGTGCGGCGGCGCGGACGCGGTGTGCCGCAAGAACTTCGTCGGCTTCTACCGCCTCGGCACCGTCGCCCCCGAGGTCTGCCAGCCCTTCGACAAGGACCGCAAGGGCATCCTCACCGGCGAGGGAGCGGGCATCCTGCTCATGGAGAGCCTGGACTCCGCGCTCGCCCGCGGCGCCCGGATCTACGCCGAGGTGCTCGGCTACGGCCTCAACTGCGACGCCCACCACCCCGTCGCCCCCGACCAGGACTCCCTGGCCCGCTGCATGGAGGTGGCGCACCGCAACGCCGGAGTGAAGCCCGAGGACATCGACTTCATCTCGGCGCACGGCACCGGGACCCGCGCCAACGACGTCACCGAGACCGGCGCCATCCGGCAGGTCTTCGAAACCCCGCCGCCCACCGTCTCCATCAAGTCCATGATCGGCCACTCCATGGGGGCGGCCAGCGCGCTCGCCTCCGCCGCCTGCGCCCTCGCCCTCACCGAGGGCTTCATCCCGCCCACCGTCAACCACGGCGAGACCGACCCCGAGTGCGGTCTGGACTGCGTGCCGAACGAGGCGCGCCCCGCCGAGCTGAACGTGGTGCAGAACAACGCGCTCGCGTTCGCGGGCAACAACGCCGTGCTGATCCTCGGCCGGCACCACCGGGAGGCCGCGCGATGAACGACCTCGTCCTGTCCGCCTGGTCGGCGGTCACCCCCTACGGCGTGGGCGGCGAGCCATTCCGCGCCGGCGTCACCTCCGGCAGCGAGGCCGTCGCCGTACTCGACCGCGAGACCCACCCCGGCCCGTTCACGCGCGGCGCCGTGATCCCGGACTTCAGCGCCGCCAAGTACGTCGGCAAGAAGGGCACCCGGACCATGGACCGGGAGACCGCCATCGCCGTCACCGCCTTCGGCCGGCTGATCGCCGACTGCGGCGACGCCCTCACCGAGCGCCCCGACGAGGTCGGCCTGGTGCTCGGCACCGGATCCGGCAGCGTACAGAGCATCATGGACTTCACCCGCGACTCCCTGACGGGGGAGCGGCCCTACCACGTCGACCCGGCCCGCTTCCCGAGCACGGTCATGAACCGGGCCACCGGGCAGAGCGCCATCCGGCACGGCATCAAGGGCCCCAACACCACCGTCGCGGGCGGCTCCCTGACCGGACTGCTCGCCCTCAGCTACGCGCAGCGGCTCTACAAGGGCGGGCACTGCGCCCGCGTCCTGTGCGGCGCCGCCGAGGAGTACTCCACGCAGCGCGCCTGGCTGGAGTGGCACGGCCGCGGCGAGGCCGAGCGGGACGTGCCGCTCGGCGAGGGCGGCGCCGTGTTCCTGGTGGAGCCCGCCGCGGGCGCTCGTGCCGCGGGGCGGGGGCCGCTCGCGCGGATCCTCGCCACCCGGTTCCGCGCCTTCCACGCGCCGGACGGGGCGCGGGAGGCGCTCGCCGCGTGTGTGCTTGCCGCACTGGAGACGGCCGGGGTCAGCGCCGACTCCGTACGCGTCGTCGCGCCGCTCGGCCTCGGCGGGGCCCTTGCGGGGCAGGAGGAGCAGGGGATCGCCGATGCGCTCGGCGACGTGCGGCCGCGGAGGCTGCGGGTCAGTGAGCTGCTCGGGGACACCTCGGCTGCCGCCACCGGCTTGCAGATCGCAGCCGTCCTCGCCGCGGCGGGGGCGCGTGGCCTCGGCCCCGGCGAGACTGCCCTGGTCACCGGGGTCGAACGCGACGGCACGGTGGGCTGCGCCCTGCTTGGCGGGTGACGGCCTGTCCCGTGGCCTGGGTGCCGTCCCTGGGGGCTCCGCCCCCAGACCCCCGTATCGGCCTGAACGGCCTCGTCCTCAAACTCCCCCAAGCTCTTAAGGAGCAGGGGGACCCCCTCGACGGGCTGACAACAGAGGAGAAGCAGCATGTCCGCAACCGAACGACGCGTGGCCCTGGTGACCGGGGGATCGCGGGGCATCGGGCGGCACGTGGTGATCCGGCTCGCCCAGGACGGATACGACGTCGCCTTCTGCTATCAGTCGAACAAGGAGGCCGCCGACGCAGTCGTCGAGGAGGCGACGGCGGCCGGTGCCCGTGTGTTCACCGCGCGGGCCGATGTCGCCGACCATGACGCCGTACGTGACTTCGTGCGTGGTGCCGAGAAGGACCTCGGCCCGCTGCACACCGTCGTGTCCTGTGCGGGCATCGTCCGCGACAACCCCCTGGTGATGCTCTCGCCCGAGGACTGGGACCAGGTGGTACGCGTCAACCTCGACGGGACGTACCACCTCTGCAAGGCCGCCGTGTTCGCGATGATGAAGCGCCGGGCCGGGTCGGTGATCACCCTGTCGTCGGTGGCCGGGGTCTACGGCAATGCGACACAGACCAACTACTCGGCCACCAAGGCCGGCATCATCGGCTTCACCAAGGCGCTCGCCAAGGAGTCGGGGCGCTACGGCATCCGCGCCAACGCCGTCGCGCCCGGCTTCATCGTGACCGACATGCTCTCCGAGCTGTCCGACGAGCATGTGCGCAAGATGACCGAGCGCATCCCGCTGGGCCGCTTCGGCCGCCCGCAGGAGGTCGCCGACCTCGTGTCCTTCCTCGCCTCCGACCGCGCCTCGTACATCACGGGCCAGGTCTTCGGGGTCGACGGCGGACTCGTTGTGTGAGGGGCGGGCGCGCCATGCCGGAACTGGCCGAACTGCCTGTGCCCCGTTGCTACTTCTCCTTCCGCAGCCCCTACTCCTGGCTCGCCCACCAAGAGCTGATGATCCGGCACCGGGCGCCCGCCCTGCGCGGGCACGACTTCATCGAGGGCGCGTTCCGGGCGCGGTTCGTGTCGGGGCGCGACCTCTGCGACCGCGCGACGGTCGGCGACATCGGGTATGAACTCGGCCTGGACCCAAGGGAACTGGCCCGCGCGAGCGACGTTCCCGCGCTGCGCTCCCACGCCATCGCAGGCCTCCTCCAGGCCTGCGACGACGGCGTGTTCAGCGTGCCCTTCTTCGTCCACGGAACAAGACGCTGCTTCGGCCTCGACCGGCTCGACGCGTTCGTGGACCTGCTGACGGACCAGGTGTCAGACAGGCATCAGCCCGCTGTCAGCGCGGGTTTCCGACCATCGAGGCCATCGAGGCTGTGACATCAGTGACCTTCGCTAGGGGATTGCTATGACCCACATACCGACGGACCACGCGACGACGGAGGACTCCGGGTCGCAGGGCCTGAAGCTCACCGCCGGCCAGAAGGACATCTGGTTCGACGAGCAGCTGTCCGGCGGCGGCGCGACGTACAACACCGCCGCCTACTGGGACATACGCGGCCCCCTGGACCCCGTCCTGTTCCGGACGGCCCTGGAGCGGCTCGTCGCCGAGGCCGAGTGCCTGCGCGTGCGGTTCGCCGAGGCCGGGGACGACGGCACGCCCCGGCAGTTCGTCGAGGAGCTCGACGCGGGCCTGCCCTACACGGTCACCGATGTCAGCGGCGCCGCCGACCCGGCGGCCGCCGCCCGCGCGGCCGTCGACGCCGACCTGCGCACCGCGTTCGCGGTGACGGCCGCGCCGCACGTGCCCCTCTTCCGCGCGGGCCTGTACCCGCTCGGCCCGGACCGGGCCTTCTTCAGCCTGGTCAGCCATCACCTGATCGCGGACGGCTTCAGCGTCGTGCTGCTGTGGCGGCGGCTCGCCGCGATCTACGACGCGCTGCTCGCCGGTACGCCGCTCGACGAGGGCGCCTTCGCGCCGCTGCGGACGCTGGTCGACGCGGAGGCGGCGTACGCGGGGACGGCGCGCGCCGAACGCGACCGCGCGTATTGGCAGGCGCGGGTCGCCGACCACCCCGTGCCCGTGACCCTCGCCGCCCGTGACGTGCCGCCCGCGCAGACCTTCCTGCGCGAGGTGACCGTGCTCGCGGACGACGTCGCCGAGCGGCTGCGGTCCGTGGCCTGGGAGGCCCGGGTGACCTGGCAGACCGCGCTCGTCGCGGCCATCGGCGCGTACACCGGCCGCATGGCCGTCACCGACGACGTACTGCTCTCCCTGCCCGTCACCGCGCGCGTGGGCGCCGCCATGCAGGCCACGCCCGGCGTCGTCGTCAACTACCTGCCGCTGCGCCTCTCCGCGCACGCGGGAGCGACGCGCGCCGAACTCCTCGCGGACGCCTACCAGTCACTCACCCACGGCCTCAAGCACCAGCGCCACCGCGTCAGTTCGATCCGCCGCGCGATGGGCCTCACCAGCGACGACCGCAGGCAGTTCGGGCCGTTCGTCAACTTCCTGCCGCTGTCCGAGCGGCTCGGCATCGGCCAGGCCGCCGTGACCATCCACACGCCGTCCCCCGGACTCGTCGACGACCTGGAGTTCACCGTCGTCGACAAGGGCGACGACGGCATCGCCGTCGACCTCAGCGGCAACGACGCCCGCTACGACGCCCACGACATCCGCGACCACCTCACCCGCTTCACCGGCTACCTGGACCGCTTCCTGAGCGCGGCCCCCGACACCCCGCTGTCCGACCTCGACGTCGCCGCGCCCGGCGAGAGCGACGCCGACCTCACAGGGCCCGTGCGCGAGACGCCCTACCTGGGTGTCGTGGAGCGCGTGCGGCAGCGGGCCGCCGAGACCCCGGCCGCGGTGGCCGTCACCGACGACGGCGGCAGCATCGACTACGCGGGGCTCGTGGGGCGCGCCAGCGCGGTGTCGCGACGGCTCGTGGGGCCCGGAGTCGCGGTCGGCCGCGGCCCCGTCGCCATCCTCGCCGAGCCGGGCCGTGACTTCGTCACCGCCGAACTCGCCGTGCTCGGCGCCGGACGCGCCTTCATGCCGCTCGACCCGGGCGCCCCGCTGCCCCGCCTCACCGCGCTGCTCCAGGACAGCGGCGCGGGCCACGTCCTAACCGACGCCACGCACCGGGAGCTGGCCGAGCGTCTTGCGGCCACGGTCGACGGCGACGCGCTCCCCGTCCACGTACTCGATGAACTCTGGGACAAGAAAGAGGAGTTGGCGCCCGTCCTCGGCGGCCCCGGCGATCTCGCGTACGTCATCTACACCTCCGGGTCCACGGGCAAGCCCAAGGGCGCGATGGTGCAGCGCGGCGGCATGGTCAACCACATGCTCGCCAAGGTCGAGGAGTTCGGCCTGGACCGCGCGGACGCGCTCGTGCACAACGCGCCCGTCACCTTCGACGTGACCGTCTGGCAGACCCTCACCACGCTCCTGGTCGGCGGCCGGGTGCGGGCCGTGAACCGCCTGGACATCGCCGACCCCGACGCCCTGTTCCGCGTCATCGCCGACGAGCGGCTGACCGTACTCGAAGTCGTGCCGTCCCTGATGCGGGCCGCCCTCGACGTGTGGGACGCCGCCGGTGGCGCGCCCGCGCTGCCCGGTCTGCGGTGGATGATCTCCAACGGCGAGGCGCTGCCCGCCGACCTGTGCGCGCGCTGGTTCGACCGCCACCCGGACATCCCCCTCGCCAACCTCTACGGTCCGACCGAGTGCTCCGACGACGTCACGCACGCGTACGCCCGCTCCGTCGCGGACCTGGACGCGCCGGTCGTGCCCATCGGCAGGCCGCTGCGCAACACCCGTCTGTACGTCCTCGGGGACGATCTGCGGCCCGTGCCGCGCGGGGTGCCCGGCGAACTGTTCATCGCGGGGTGGGGCGTCGGGCGCGGGTATCTGAACGACCCGGGGCGCACCGCCTTCACGTTCGTGCCCGACCCGTTCGCGGCCGACGGCTCCCGCATGTACCGCACCGGCGACCAGGTGGTGCTGCGCTCCGACGGGCAGCTCGCCTTCGTGGGGCGCCGCGACCACCAGGTCAAGATCCGCGGCCAGCGCATCGAGCTGGGCGAGGTGGAGGCGGGGCTGCGGGGCCTTGCCGGGGTGGCCGACGCGGTGGCCGCGGCGGTCACGGATCCGGCGGGGCAGCAGCGGCTCGTGGGGTATGTGGTCGCGGAGGCGGCCGACCTGGACACCGCCGCGTCGCGGTCCGCGCTGGCCGGGCTGCTGCCCGCCGCCCTCGTGCCGTCCGTGCTCGTGACCCTCGACGAACTCCCGCTGACCGCCCACGGCAAGGTCGACCGCAAGGCGCTGCCCGCGCCGACGTGGGAGCCCGCGGTGAGCGCGTCGGACACCTCGGAGGAGTCCGGGGCGACGGGCATCCTCCGCGGGGTGCTCGCCGACGTGCTCGGGCTGCCCGGCGTCGGCCCCGACGACAGCTTCTTCGAGCTGGGCGGCGACAGCATCAGCTCCATCCAGGTCGTCAGCCGGGCCCGCCGCGCGGGCCTCGTCGTCACCGCGCGGGACGTCTTCAAGCACCGGACGGCGGCCGCGATCGCGGCCGTGGCCCGGCCCGCCACCGCGAAGCCGGCCCCCGCCCACGGCGGCGCGGTGGACGGCGTGGGCGAGGTCGCCCTCACCCCCATCGTCGACCAGCTCCGCGAAGAGGTCTCCCAACTCTCCGTCGCTACACGGGAGTTCAGCCAGTACGTGACGGCCTCGGTGCCCGCCGACGTGGACGCCGCGCTCCTGGAGCGCGCCCTGCAGACGGTGCTCGACCACCACGACGCGCTGCGACTGCGGCTCGGAGTGCCGGTCGCGGGCCTGTGGTCCCTCCAGACCCTGCCGCAGGGCGCGGTGGCGGCGGCCGACGTACTCACCCGGGTCACGCCCGACGCGTCCGCCGACCCGGACACGGTGCTCGCCGAGCAGGTGGCGGCGGCCCGGTCCCGGCTGCGCCCCGAGGACGGGCTGATGGTGCAGGCGGTGCTGCTTGAGGGCGCCACCCCCAGGCTCCTCCTCGTCATCCACCACCTCTCCGTCGACGGCGTCTCCTGGCGCATCCTGCTGCCCGACCTCCAGGCCGCGTACACCGCGCTCGCCGCCGGACGCACGCCCCGCCTCGACCCCGTCGGCACCTCCTACCGCCGCTGGGCGACCCTGCTCGCCGACGAGGCCCGCAGCGCGCGCCGTGTGGCCGAACTGCCCCTGTGGACCGCCCAGTCGGCGGCAGGGCCGGACGCCGCCGCGCTCGGTGACCGGCCCCTCGACCCGGCCGCCGACGTGTACGACACCGCGGGCAGGCTGCGTGTCGAGCTGCCCGCCGACCGTACGCACGCCCTGCTCACCCGGTTGCCCGCCGCCTTCGGTACCGAGGTCAACGAGGTGCTGCTCACCGGACTCGCGCTGGCGCTCGCGGAGCGGGGCAGCCGCGACGGCGGCCCGGCCGTCACCCGCTCGGTGATCGAGCTGGAGGGGCACGGGCGCGAGCAGTTCGCGGACACCTCCGACGCAGGTGCCGCCGCCGACGACACCGATCTGTCCCGTACCGTCGGCTGGTTCACCAGCGTCTTCCCCGTCGCCCTCGACATCGGTGACGGCGGTGGCATCGACCTGGCCGACGTCCACGCGGGCGGCCCCGCCTGCTCCGCCGCGCTCAAGCGCGTCAAGGAGACCCTGCGTGCCCTGCCCGACCACGGCTTCGGCCACGGACTGCTGCGCCACCTCAACCCGCAGACCGCCGCCGTGCTCGCCCGCGCCGCGACCCCGCGCGTCGGCTTCAACTACCTGGGCCGCTTCACCGTGGGCGAGCGGCACGACTGGTCCATGGAGGCCGGCACCTTCGGCCTCGCCGCGTCGCCGGACACCCCGCTGCGGCACGCACTCGAACTGGTCTCGCTCACCGAGGACCGCCCCGAGGGACCGGTGCTCGTGGCCGAATGGACGTGGGCGGGCGGCCTGCTCGCCGAGGACGACGTGCGGGCGCTCGCCGACGGCTGGTTCCGCGCGCTCGACGCGCTTGCCGCGCACGCGGAGCGGCCGGACGCCGGGGGCAGGACCCCGTCCGAGTTCCCGCTGGTCACCGTCGGGCAGCGCGAGATCGAGGCGTACGAAGCGGAGTTCGCGCAGCTCGACGACATCCTGCCCCTGTCACCGCTGCAGCGCGGCCTGCTCTTCCAGGCCGAGTTCGACCGGCACGGCATGGACGCCTACACCCTCCAGGTCGTCATGGACGTCGACGGGCCCCTGGACCCGGCCGCCCTGCGCGCCGCCGCCACCGCCCTCGTCGCCCGCCACCCCGGGCTGCGCGCCCGCTTCCGCGACCGGGACGCGGGCGAGCCCGTCCAGCTCATCCCGGGCTCGGCCGACGTCCCGTGGAGCGAGGTCGACCTCACCGACCTCACAGACCTCACCGGCGTCCCCGCGGACGCCCTCGACGCCGAGCTCGCCCGCCGCACCGACGAGGAGTGGCTGCGCCGCTTCGACGTCACCGAGGGCCCGCTGACCCGCTTCACCGTCTACCGCGCGGGCGCCGAGCGGCACCGCGTCGTCTGGACCACCCACCACATGCTCGTCGACGGCTGGTCCCTGTCGGCCGTCCTCGCGAGCGAACTGGTGACCCTGTGGGCCAACGGCGCCGACACCTCCGTACTCCCCGAAATCGCACCCGTACGCGCCTACTTGGAGTGGGCGGACGCGCAGGACAAGTCCGCCGCGCGGGAGGCCTGGCAGAAGGACCTCGCCGGGATCGACGAGCCGACGCGGCTCGGCCCGGCCGACCGCCCGCGCGTCTCCGTGCTGCCCGAGACGCTCACGGCCGACCTGCCCGAGAAGCTGACCGCCGCCGTCTCCGCGTGGGCCCACTCGCGCGGACTGACCCTGAACACCGTCATGCAGGGCTGCTGGGCCGTCGCGCTCGGCCGCCTCACCGGGCGGCGCGACGTCACCTTCGGCGCGGTCGCGTCAGGGCGTCCCGCGGACCTGCCGGACGTGGAGCGGATCGTCGGCGCGTTCATGCACACCCTGCCGGTGCGCGTGACGCTCGACCCGTCCGTGCCGTTCGAGACGATGCTCACCGACCTCCAGGACCGCCAGCTCGGCCTGGAGCCGCACCAGCACCTCGGCCTCGCCGAGGTCCAACAGGGCGCGGGCATGGGCGAGTTGTTCGACACCGTCGTCAGCTTCCACAACTACCCGTCGGGCGCCCTCGACACCCTGGGCGAGCACATCCCCGGCCTCACCATGCGCGACTGGAACGCCCGCGTCGTCGCCGAGTACCCGCTCGCGCTCGGCGTGTTCCCCGTCGAGGGCCACCGGATGCGCCTCGAAGCCCAGTTCCGCCCCGACATCTTCGACACCGACCAGGTCGCCGTCTTCGTACGCCGCTTCACCCGCGTCCTCGAACAGCTCGCCGCCGCCCCCGGCACCAGCCTCGGCCGGCTCGACGCGCTCGGCGAGGACGAGCTGCGCCAGGTCCTCGGCGACTGGTCGGGCAGCGGCGGCGCCCGGCCCGCGCGCGGCGGCCTCGTCACCGACGTGTTCGAGGCCCGCGCCGCCGAGACCCCGGACAAGGCCGCCGTCGTACTGCGCGAACAGGAGCTGTCGTACGCGGACTTGGACGCGCGCGCCAACCGGCTCGCGCGGCTCCTCGTCGAGCTCGGCGCCGGACCCGAGACGGCGGTCGCGGTGATGCTGCCGCGCACCCCGGACCTGATCGTGGCCGCCCTCGCGGCCGTCAAGGCGGGGGCGGCGTACGTCCCGGTGGACTCCGAGTACCCCGCGGACCGCGTCGCGTACATGGTGGCGGACGCCCGGCCGACGGTGTTCCTGACCAACGGCGACCTCGCCGACCGGGCCGAACAGCGGGACAGCTCAAGTAAGTTGGTGCTCCTCGACGATCCCGGGACGGCAGCCAGGCTCGCCGCGTTCGCGGACACCGCTCTCACCGACGCGGACCGGCTCGCCCCGCTGCGGCCCGAGCACCCGGCGTACATCATCTACACCTCCGGCTCCACCGGCCGCCCCAAGGGCGTCGTGGTGGCGCACACCGGGCTCCTGGCGATGGTCGACAGCCTCTCCGACCGGTTCGAACTCGACGCCGACACGCGGGTGTTGCAGTTCGCGTCGTTCAGCTTCGACGCGTCGATCTTCGGGATCATGCTGGCGCTGCTGCCCGGCGGCACCCTCGTCATCGCCGACGAGGAGTGCCGTGCGCCAGGGCACCCCCTGGTCGACCTCATCAACAACGCGCGCATCAACCTGGTCGCGCTGCCGCCCGTCGTGCTCGGTGCGCTCCCCGAGGGCGCCACGCTCCCCGCCGACCTGCGCCTGGTCGGCACCGGCGAGGCCGTGCCCGCCGAGGTGGTGGAGCGCTGGGCCGGGTCGGTGCGGATGTTCAACGGGTACGGGCCGACGGAGGCCGTCGTCGGCTGCACCGTGAGCGGCCCGCTCACCCCGTCGGGCCGCCCGCCCATCGGCCGCCCCACCAACGCCCACCGCGTGTACGTCCTCGACCGCGACCTGCGGCCGACCCCGCCCGGCGTGCCCGGCGAGCTGTACGTCGGCGGCGGCCTCGCCCGCGGCTACCTCGCCCGCCCCGGGCTCACCGCGGAACGCTTCGTCGCCGACCCCTACGGTCCGGCGGGCGAGCGCATGTACCGCACCGGCGACCTGGTGCGCTGGCTGCCGAACGGCGAGCTCGACTACCTGGACCGCGTCGACGACCAGGTCCAACTCCGTGGCATCCGCGTCGAACTCGGCGAGATCTCCTCGGCGTTGCTCGCGCAGCCGGGCGTCGAGCAGGCCGTCACGGTCGTGCGGGAGGACGGGGCGGGGGAGCGCAGGCTGGTGTCGTACGTAGTGGCGGCGGCGTCGTCCGGAGCGGGGGCGGAACCGGCCGCCGCGTCCGGAGCCCCTGCGGCACGTGACGTGCCGGGAGTCCCCGCGGTCACCACCACCCTGCGCGACCGCCTCGCCCAAGCCCTGCCCGACTACATGGTGCCCTCGGCCGTCGTCGTCCTCGACGCGCTGCCGATGACCGCGCAGGGCAAGCTGGACCGGGCGGCGCTGCCCGATCCGGAGCTCGGCGCGACATCGCGCGGCCGCGCGCCGCGCACCCTCACCGAAGGCATCCTCTGCGGCCTGTTCGCCGACATCCTCGACGCCGAACACGTCTCCATCGACGACGACTTCTTCGAGATCGGCGGGCACTCGCTGCTCGCGACGCGGCTCATCAGCCGGGCCCGTACCGCGCTCGGCGTCGAACTGCCCATCCGCGCGCTGTTCGACGCCCGGACCGTCGTCGCCCTCGCCGGACACGTCGAGTCGGCCGCCCAGGCGCGGCCCCCGCTCACCCCGGCACCGGAGGGAGCCGTGCGGCCGCTGTCGTACAGCCAGCAGCGCCAGTGGTTCCTCAACCGGCGCCAGGGCAGCGGCGACGGCTCGTACAACACGCTCCTGGCCTTCCGCCTCACCGGACGGCTCGACACGGCCGCGCTCCAGCAGGCGCTCGCCGACGTGGCGGAGCGCCACGAGGTACTGCGCACGGTGATCCCCGAGACCGACGGCGTGCCCACGCCCCAGGTGCGCGAGGGCGCGGCGGGCAGGCCCGGCCTCAGGACCGTCACCGTGCCCGAGCCGGGGCTTGCCGACGCGCTCGCCGCCGAGGCCGACAAGGGCTTCGACCTCACCGCCGAACTCCCTTGGCGCGCCCGCCTGTTCCCGGTGCGGCCTGACGAGTGCGTACTGCTCCTGGTCCTGCACCACATCGTCTTCGACGGCTGGTCCATGGACCCCCTGCAGAACGACCTCGCCACCGCCTACCGTGCCCGCGCCGCCGGGCACGCCCCGCGCTGGACGCCGCTGCCGGTGCAGTACGCCGACTACGCGGTGTGGCAGCGGGAACTCCTCGACGGGGAGGGTGCGGACGGCCTGGCCGGGCGGCAGCTCGCCTTCTGGCGGGACGCGCTCGCGGGCCTGCCCGAGGAGCTCGACCTGCCGACGGACTTCCCGCGACCGGAGGTGAGCGCGTCGCACGGCGACGTCGTCCTCTTCGACGTGGAGCCCGAACTCGCCGACACTCTCGCCGCGTTGGCCCGCTCCACCGGCACCACCGACTTCATCGTCTTCCAGGCGGCCCTCTCGGTCCTGCTGACCCGCCTGGGTGCGGGCACCGACATCCCCCTCGGCGTCTCGGTGGCAGGGCGGGCCGACGAGGCCCTGAACGACCTCGTCGGCATGTTCATCAACTCCCTCGTCCTGCGCGGCGACACGAGCGGCGACCCCACCTTCCGCGAGCTGCTCGACCGGCTCCGGGAGACCGACCTGGCGGCGTACGCGCACCAGGACGTGGCGTTCGACCAGGTCGTCGACGCGCTCCGGCCCGCGCGCTCGCTCAGCCGCAACCCGCTGTTCCAGATCGGCCTCGGCGTACGCACCGAAGGCGTCACGGGGCTCGACCTGCCCGGCCTGACCGCCCTTCCCGAGTACGTCGGCTCCGACCACTCCAAGCTCGACCTGCTGCTCGAACTCGTCGCCTGGCCCGGCCACGAAGGCCTTCGCGGACTGCTCACCTTCAGCACCGATCTGTACGCGCGGGGCACGGTGGAGCGGATGACCGCGCAGTTCATGGAGGTGCTGCGGAGCGTCGCGGCCGACCCGGACGTGCGGGTGAGCGGGATCGAGCTGCCTGAGCCCGGGGCTGAGTCCGGAGCTGAGTCCGGGGCTGAGTCCGGGGCGGGGGTCGCCGCGGAGCAGGTGTCGGGGTCTGTTGCCGAGGCCGCTGTCGCCACCGGCGGGGACGCCGGCCCGAGCACCGCCGAGGACACGCTGTGCGGCATCGTCGCCAAGCTCCTCGGCGTCGGCTCCTTCGGTGTCGAGGAGAACTTCTTCGAGGCGCCGGGCGGCATGGACAGCATGAAGTCGCTGCGGCTCGTCAGCCAGGCGCGCAAGGCCGGGCTTCCGATCAGCATCGCGGACGTCTTCGCGCACCAGAGCGTGCGGGCGCTGGCGGGGACGCTGCCGGGGGTCGCACCTGCGGCTCCCGAACCTCCCGTGGTTCCTGAACCTGCCGTCGCACCGCAGCCGACCCCGGCCCCGCGCGGCACCACGCAGATCGTCGCCGCCGCCATCGACGAGGTGGCCGCGGACGACGAGGACGCCGACCCCTTCGCGACCGTGCTCCCCTTGCGCGGGACCGGCTCGCGCCCGCCCGTGTTCTGCCTGCACAGCGGCGTCGGACTCGCTCTGTCGTACCTGCCGCTCACCCCGTACATCGACGCCGAGCACCCGGTGTACGGCATCCAGGCGCCGGCCGTCGTCGCGGGCGCCCCGCTGCCGGACAGCATCGAGGACATCGGCGCCGCGTACGTCGGGCTCATCAAGGGCGTACGGCCCACCGGCCCGTACCACCTCGTCGGATGGTCGTTCGGCGGGATCGTCGCGTACGAGATCGCCGTGCAGTTGCGCGCGGCCGGGGACGAGGTCGGTCTGGTGGCCAACCTCGACTCGTATCCGCGTACCGGAGTGGCCGACACCCGAGGTGGGGAGCAGAACATGCTCGCCTGGTTCCTGGAGGGGATCGGGCACCACCGCTCGGAGTTCGGCGACCGCGACCTCACCCCCGACGACGTCATCGGCGTGCTGCGGCGCGACGGCAACTCCCTCGCACGGCTGGGGGAGGAGCGCATGGGCCGGATGCTGCGGCTCATGGCGCGGCACCAGGCGATCATCCCCGACTACACCCCGGGCGCCTTCGACGGCCGGATGCTCCTGTTCCTCGCCGAGCACTCGCCCTGGGGCGACGTGACGGACAAGGAACGGCTGTGGGAGCCGTACTGCGCGGCCGAGCCGGCCGTCCACCGCGTCGAGTGCGCCCACGACGACATGCTCGACCCGGGCCCGCTGGCGGAGATCGGGCCGATCGTCGGGGCCGAACTGGACCGCGCGCAGGCCGAGTCGGAGGGGCGTGAGACGTCATGACGGCGACGACGCTGACGGAGTCGGGTCGTACTGACGGGGCGGGGCGTCCCGGCGGGCGGCCCGGCCCCGTGGGGCCTGGCGGCTCCGGTGGTTCTGCGGGTCCCGGTCTTCCGGCCGCCCGGTCCGGGCCCGCCGCCGTGCTCACCGAAGTCCTCGCCGTCGCCGGGCGCCGCCTGCGCAGGCTGAGCCGGGCGCCCGGCCGCGCGATCGGCGTCGTACTCAATCCGCTGGTGTCGCTGGTGCTGCTCGGCTATCTGTTCCGGGACGCGATCACGCTGCCCGCGGGCGGCGAGTACACCGAGTACGTCTTCGCGGGCGGCGCCGTGCAGGTCGGTCTTGCCTGCGTCGGGCCGACCGCGGTGTCCATCGCCATGGATCTGCGGGGCGGGCTCGTCGATCGGTTCCGGTCGCTGCCGATCAGCAGATCCGCGGTGCCGTTCGGCTACACGCTGGCCGACCTCCTCGTGGGGCTCGCCGGGCTCGCCGTCACGGCGGGCGCGGGCCTCGCCCTCGGGTGGCGGTCGCACACCGGACTCCTCTCCACGCTCGCCGGGTTCGGGATCGTCGCGCTCTTCCTGTACGCGATGCTCTGGCTCGGCGTGCTGCTCGCGATGACACTGCGCAGCGTGGAGACCATCAGCGTGGTCGCGCCGTTCATCGTGGTCGTGCTGCCGTTCCTGTCCAGCGCGTTCCTCGCGCCGCAGTCCATGCCGGGCGCCGTCCGGCCGGTCGCCGAGTGGAACCCGGTGAGCGCCGTCATCGCCTCCTGCCGCGACCTGTGGGGCAACCCGGCCACCACCGGCGGCGGCTTCCCCGGCGAGCATCCGCTGGTCGTCGTGGCCCTCACCCTGAGCGTGCTCTTCGCGACCTGCGTGGTCGTGAGCCTGCGCCGGTTCCGTACCGCGGGCTCCTGAGCCTGCCGCCCCCCGAAGCCGCAAGCGAAGCCTGAAGGAAGTCAACTCATGCCCGCACCCCAGGTGTTGGCGCCGCCGGACCCGGCGGCCGTCGACCTCACCGACCCCCGCACCTTCCACGACGTGGACACGCACGCCCTGTGGCGGCGGTTCCGCGAGCTCAGCCCCGTCCACTGGCACCCGGCCACCGAGCGCGCGCCCGGCTTCTGGGTGGTGTCCAAGTACGAGGACGCCGTCGCCGTCTACCGCGACAACAAGCGGTTCACCTCCGAGAAGGGCAACGTCCTCGCCACGCTGCTCCAGGGCGGCGACTCCGCCGCGGGCAAGATGCTCGCGGTCACCGACGGGCCGCGGCACCGCGCGATCCGCAACCTCATGCTGAAGTCCTTCGCGCCGCGCGTGCTCCAGCCCGTCGTGGACGGCGTGCACCGGCACACCCGCGAACTCGTCGCCCGCGCCGTCGATTCGGGCGAAGCCGACTTCGTGACCGACGTCGCCGATCACGTACCGATCCACACCATGGGCGACCTGATGGACATCCCCTACGCCGACCGGCCGCGTCTGGTCGAATGGAACACCCAGACGCTGTCCCGGCACGACAGTGCGGACAGCGAGATGGAATCGCTGATGGCGCGCAACGAGATCCTGCTCTATCTCTCCGGGCTCGCCGCCGAGCGGCGCAGGAACCCCGGCGAGGACGTCATCAGCGTCCTGGCCACCGCGACAGTCGACGGCGAGCCGCTGACCGAGGACGAGATCATCTTCAACTGCTACAGCCTCATCCTCGGCGGCGACGAGTCCACCCGGATGTCCCTGGCCGGCGGCCTCATCGCGCTCGCCGAGAACCCGGAGCAGTGGCGCCGCCTCAAGACGGGCGACGTCACCTCCGACAGCGCCACCGAGGAGATCCTGCGCTGGACCACGCCCGCCATGCACTTCGGGCGGCGCGCCCTCGTCGACGTACCCCTGCGGGAGAAGGTCATCAAGGCGGGCGACGTGGTGACGCTGTGGAACAGCTCCGCCAACTTCGACGAGGACGTCTTCGCCGATCCGTACTCCTTCGACGTGGGGCGCAGCCCCAACAAGCACGTCGTCTTCGGGCACGGGCCGCACTTCTGCCTCGGCGCGTTCCTCGGCCGGGTCCATGTGAACGCCATGGTCGAGGCGTTGCGCGACCAGGTCGCGCGGGTCGAACTGCGCGGTCCCGCGCGGCGGCTCTACTCCAACTTCGTGCACGGCTACAGCGGTCTGCCCGTCGCCCTCACGGCGGAGCGGGCCACGGAAGGGACGGACGGCGATGCGTGACGAGAGGCGCACAGTGGGAGGCACGACGCTTGCCGTGCTGCACGTCGACGGGGCCTTCGCGGCGGAGTGGGACTTCGCCGCGGGTGTGGAACTCGGCTCCGTGGACGGAGACTTCGGCAGCGATCAGCTGGGTAAGGGGGCCGGAAGCGGAGGATCCGACTCCTGGGAGGAAGTGCGCGTGCGGGCCGACGAGCTGATCGCCGAGTGCGGCGCGGTGCTCGTCCGCGGCCTCGGCATCGCCGACGCCGCCGCCTTCCACCGCACCGTCACCCGCTTCGGCGACTCCCTCATCGACAGCTACCGCGGCGGCAACACCCCGCGCGCCACCGTGTCCGACGGCGTGTTCACGTCCACCGAGTACCCGGCGCGCTACGACATCTCCCTGCACAACGAGATGTCGTACGCCGCCAAGTGGCCGACGCGGCTGTACTTCTGCTGCCTGGACGCCCCCGACACCGGCGGCGCGACCCCGGTGTGCGACGGCGAGGCGCTGCTCGGCGGGCTTTCGCCCGAGGTGCGTGCGCGGTTCGCGGACGGCGTCGTCTACCACCAGTTCCTGCACGGCGGCTTCGGGCTCGGCAAGTCCTGGCAGGCCACCTTCGAGACCGAGGACAAGGCGGTCGTCGAGGAGTTCCTGACCGCCTCCGACGCCGAGTTCGAGTGGACCGGCGACGGCGGCCTGCGGGTGCGCCAGCACCGGCCCGGCATCCGCAAGAACCCCCGCACCGGCCGCGACACCTGGTTCAACCAGGCCGACCAGTGGCACCCGTCCAACCTGCCGCCGGAGGAGGCCGAGACCCTGCTCTCCCTCATCGACAGCTACGACGAACTCCCGCACTGGATCACGTACGCCGACGGCGCGCCGCTCACCGACGAGGACCTGGCCGAGGTGCGCGCGGCCCAGCGGGCGCACCGGATCGCGGAGCCGTGGGAGACCGGCGACATCATGATCGTCGACAACATGTCCGTCCTGCACGGCCGGGAGTCCTTCACCGGCACGCGCAAGGTGGTGGTGTCGATGACCTGAGCCGCGCGGCCCGCCCAACGGGGAAGCGGGTCGCGCGCGGCTTCGCGGCTCGGCGGCCGGGAGCCGGACCACCCTTCCGCCTGTGCTGTCTGTGCTGTCTGTTCGACCCGTCCCACCTGGGACTTTCATCGAACGCTAAAGGGTGTGGTCCGGCGCTCCTGCCGTCCTTAGGTTTGTTGGCATAGGGGAAGGACGCATGGATGAACGCGCTCGACGAGATCATCGGGGCGGTGCGCGCCGATCTGGCGAAGCGGCGCCGGCTGATTCCGGAGGCGGAGCTGTCGGACCGGGTGGCCGAGGTCGGCCCGGGTCTCGACTGCGCCGCGCTGCTCTCCGGGGCCGACGGCCTGAAGGTCATCGCCGAGGTCAAGCGGAACAGCCCGACGCATCTGTCGAGCGTGCCGTGCCGGCCCGGGGACCGCTTGGCCGACATCCTCGACCCGGCGGGCCTCGCCGCCGAGTACGAGGCGGGCGGCGCCGCCGCGATCAGCGTCCTGACCGAGCGGCACCGCTTCGGCGGCTCCCTCGCCGACCTGGACGCGGTGGGCGCGCGGGTGCGGGTGCCGCTGCTTCGCAAGGACTTCATAGTCGACGCGTATCAGCTCTGGGAGACGCGCGCGCACGGCGCGGACCTGGCGCTGCTCATCGTCGCCGCCCTCGAACAGCCGCTGCTCGCCGAGCTGTTGGCCCTGGCTGCCGAGATAGGCCTGACGCCGCTGGTGGAGGTGCACGACGAGACGGAGGTCAAGCGTGCCCTGGACGCAGGCGCCTGGGTCATAGGCGTCAACGCCCGCGACCTGCGCACCCTGGAAATGGACCGCGGCGTGTTCGCCCGCCTCGCCCCGGAGATCCCGGAAGGCGTCGTGCGCATAGCCGAGTCCGGCGTCCGCGGCCCCCAGGACGCGGTGGCGTACGCCGCGCAGGGCGCCGACGCGATCCTGGTCGGCGAATCCGTGGTGACGGGGGGCGACAGCAGGAAGGCGGTGGCGGAGCTGGTGGCCGCGGGGCGCCTTGGCGGCGGGCGGGGCGGGGTGGTGACGTCTCCGTGACGGACCTGCTGTGTACGTGAGGGGCCGCTGTACGTGAGGGGCTCTCGTACCTGAAGGGCCCCGTACCTGAGGGACTCCCGGTTTCCCTGAGAGTCCCTCGGCTTCTTTGCCACGCCCGCCCTCAACTCCCGTGATTTTGCCGCTTCGTCGTGACCGTCGCCCAGCGGTCGAGGACCGCGGCCGCCGACCCCGAGTCGATGGACTCGGCCGCCCTCTCCATGCCGTCCGCGATGCGTTCCGTCACCGGGCGTCCGCTGGGTTCGAGCGCCGCGAGACCCGCGGCGGCGGACAGCAGCACCGCGTCCCTGACCGGGCCCCGCGTTCCCGCGAACAACTCCCGGGCCACGCGCGCGTTGTGCGCCCGGTCGCCGCCGCGCAGGGCGTCCGCGCCGGCGTGGGCCAAGCCGATGTCCCGCGGGTCGAAGGACTCCTCGCGCACCTCGGAGCCGGAGACCGACCAGACCGTGGAGGTAGTCGTGACCGTCAGCTCGTCCATCCCGTCGTCGCCCCGGAAGACAAGCGCCGAGACACCCCGCCGCGCGAGCACCCCCGCGAGCAGCGGCGCGAGCCGCGCGTCGGCCACGCCCACCGCACGGGCCACGGGCGAGGCGGGGTTGGTCAGCGGACCCAGGATGTTGAACACCGTGCGGATGCCGAGCTCGCGGCGCGGCCCGGCCGCGTGCCGCATGGCCGGGTGGAACAGCGGCGCGAAGCAGAAGGTGATGCCCACCTCCTCGGCGACGTCCGCGATCTCCGGCGCCGGCAGGTCGAGCGCGACCCCCAGCTCCTCCAGGACATCGGCGGAGCCGCACGCGGAGGACGCCGAGCGGTTGCCGTGCTTGACGACGCGCGCCCCGGCACCGGCCGCGACGACGGCCGACATCGTGGAGACGTTGACGCTGTGGGAGCCGTCGCCGCCGGTGCCGACGATGTCGAGCGCGGGCCCGGCCACGTCCAGCGGCACGGCGTGGGCGTACATGGCGTCGACGAGACCGTCGATCTCCTCGACCGTCTCGCCCTTGGCGCGCAGCGCCACCATCAGACCCGCGAGCCGCGCGGGCCCCGCGGCGCCCGACATCACCTGATCCATCGCCCAGGCGGTCTCCGCCGCGGACAGATCCCTGCGGCTCAGCAGCGCGTTCAGCAGTTCCGGCCAGGTACGGCCCTGTGTCTCGTCGGCAGTCTCGTCGCCAGTCACGTCGGCAGTCACGGGAATTCTCCTCGAATCCTCGAAGAAGAAGTGCACGTCCCTTTCATTCTGGAGAGCGGCGGACGCACATTCCAGACCACTTTCCGAGGAGCCGTACGGGCCAATTCCAGAAGAACTCGAAGGAGTTCACGGAGCACAGGAGAGGGAGGGGCCGTGGCCCTGCACATCGCGGTGGACGTCGTCAGGGAATCAAAGCAGTCCCTGACCTCGCAGATACAGCGTTTCATCAGAAAGGAGATAGCGGAGGGCATTCTGCACCCCGGCACCCGGCTGCCGTCCAGCCGCCGCCTCGCGGACGACCTGGGCGTCTCGCGCAGCGTGGTCGTCGAGGCGTTCGGGCAGCTCGTCGCCGAGGGCTATCTGGAGGCGGTGCGGGGCGCGGGCACGCGTGTGGTGGAGCACCTGGACGCGGCTGCCGCCGTGGGGCCGGTCGTGCCCGCGCTCCTCGACCAGGGCCCCGACGCCCATGTGCCGGGCGTCCGCTGGGACCTGAGACCGGGCGGCCGCAACTTCTCGGCGTTCCCGCGCCGCGAGTGGCTGAGCTGCTACCAGCGGGTCCTGAACCGCGCGGACGCCACCGACCACGGCTATCCGCCGCTGGCCGGCGAGGCGGGCCTGCGCAGCGAACTCGCCCACTGCCTGGGCCGGCTGAGGGGCGTGCGCACGGGCGCCGACCAGGTGATGGTGGTCGGCGGGTTCGCGCAGACGCTGGCGCTGGTGTGCGCGGTCCTGGCACAGGAGGGCGTCGAGGCGCTCGGCATCGAGGACCCGGGCCACCCGGGGCAGCGGCAGTTCGTGCGCGACAGCGGACTGCGCCCGGTGCCGCTGCCGGTGGACGCGGAGGGCATCGACGTGGACGCGCTCGTCGCGTCCGGCGTGCGGGCCGTACTGATCACGCCCGCCCACCAGTTCCCCACCGGCGTCAAGCTGTCCGCCCAGCGCCGCGAGGCCCTGGCCCGCTGGGCGCGGGAGACCGGCGGCTGGGTGATCGAGGACGACTACGACGGCGGGCTCTGGTACGACCAGGGCGGCATCCGCCCGCTCGCCTTCCAGCGCGAGGCCCCCGACCGCGTCGTGTACGCGGGCACGGCCAGCAAGACCCTCGCCCCCGGCCTGCGCCTCGGCTGGATCGCCGCGCCCCGGCCGCTCCTCGACCAGCTCCTTCGGGTGCGCGCCCGGCAGGACCTGGGCACGGACACGCTCACCCAGCTCGCCTTCGCGGAACTGCTGCGCGGCGGCCTGTTCGACCGCCATCTGCGCCGCCTCAACGCCCGCGGTCGCGACCGCCGCGAGGCCCTTGAGGAGGCGGTGCGCAGACATCTGCCCGGGGCCCGCGTCATCGGCCGCGCGGCGGGCCTGCACGCGTACGTGCGGCTGCCCCGGCACGCCGACGAAGCCGCAGTCGTGGCCGGGGCGCTCGCCCGGTCGGTCCTCGTGCGCGGGGGCGCGGCCTTCCACGCCCGGCCGCACGCCGCCGCGCCCGCCCTGGTCGTGGGCCACGCGCACCTGCCCTGCTCGGGCATCACGGAGGCGGTGCGGGAGATCGCGGAGGTGGTCAGGGGGCGGTGACCCCGGCGGCGGTGGCGGTGGATGCGGTGGCGTGAACGAGACCGGCCGGGCGCCGGTGCGTGGTCGGCGTGCTCGGCGTGCTCTGCGCGAGGAAGTTCTCCATCATCGCCAGGCCGCCGCTGGTCATGATGCTCTCCGGGTGGAACTGCACGCCCTCGACGGGCAGTTCGCGGTGCCGCAGCCCCATCACGTACCCGTGGTCGAGGGCGGTGGCCGTCGTCACCAGCTCCTCGGGGAGCGGTTCGGCGACGACCAGCGAGTGGTAGCGGGTGGCTTCGAGGGTGTGGCCGAGGCCCTGGAAGATCCCGGCGCCGTCGTGCCGCACGGTGCTGGTGCGCCCGTGCATCACCTGCCCGGCCACCTCCACCCGGCCGCCGTACGCCAGGGCGATCGCCTGATGCCCCAGGCACACCCCGAGCAACGGCACCCGCCCCGCGAACTCCCGCACCAGCTCCACATGTCCGGACTCCGCCGGATGCCCCGGTCCTGGCCCCAGCACCACGGCGTCGGGCGCCGTCGCGGCCAGCTCGGCGGGGGAGTGGGCCAGGGAGCGCACGACCCGCGTCTCGGCGCCGAGCGTGCGCAGATACTGGTCGATGATGTGCACGAAGCTGTCGTAGGCGTCGATCAGCAGAACTCTCGTACCCTGGAAACTGTTCACGGCAGCAACTCCTCACCTGTCAGGGCCCAGTACGCGGCCCCCATCTTCGCCAGCGTCTCGCGCCACTCCGCCTCCGGCTCGGACTGCGCGACCATGCCGGCCGAGCTCTGCGTGGAGTACGTGTGCCCGTCGTGCTCGACCGTGCGGATGCACAGCGCGAGTTCGCTCCAGCCGCGCACGTCGACGAGGCCGACGGCGCCCGCGTAGGAGCCGCGCCGCTCCCGCTCCAGGCCGTCGACGATCTCCATGGCGCGCACCTTGGGCGCCCCCGTCATGGTGCCCGCGGGGAATGTCGCCCGCACCGCCTGCCAGGTGTCCACTCCGTCCTCAAGTCGGCCGGAGACCGTCGACACCAGGTGGAAGACGTGGCTGAAGCTCTCCACGGCCATCAGCTCGGCCACCGGCTGCGTGCTCGGCACGGTCACCCGGCCGATGTCGTTGCGGCACAGGTCGACCAGCATGATGTGCTCGGCCTGCTCCTTGACGGACTCGCGCATCTCCTTGACGCGGCGCTGGTTCTCCTCCTCGTCGGGCCCGCGCCGCGCCGTGCCCGCGATGGGCCGCATCACGATCTCGTCGCCCTCGATCCGGAAGAACAGCTCCGGGCTCGCGCCGATCAGCGTGTGGCCCGCGCGGGGCATCAGATACATGTACGGAGAGGGGTTGCGGGCGCGAAGTCGACGGTAGACGTCGACGGGTGTCAGCGCGGTGCGGACGTCGATGCGGTGGCCGATCTGGATCTGGTAGATGTCGCCGACCCCGATGTGCTCCAGGCAGGTCTCCGCCCAGCCGAGGAACGTCTCACGGCTCACGCTGTCCCGTACGGAGTCCGGCGCGGGCGCCTCGGGGACGACGGGCTCGCGGGGGCCGGGGACGGCTGCCCGCGCCGCGGCCTCCCGGACCAACGCGCCGACTTCCGGCGCGGCGACGGCACCGGAGTCCGCCCCGGCCAACCCCTCCCCGAACGCCCTGCTCTCCGCCCGCAGATGCCGCACCGACCCGTCGGCCAGGTCGTACCAGACGGTGTCCCGGAACAGCGTGAGCGTGATGTCCGGGCCGTGCGGCCGCTTGGTGCGGGCGGGCAGCTCCTCCATGTGCCAGGCGGATTCGTACGCCAGGGACGTCAGGAAGCCGAACGCGAAGGCCGTCGCGGGCACGTCCGTGTCCAGGGCGAAGAGCCGCTGCGCGCGGGCGAGGGCGTCCCAGACCTGGTCGGCGCGGCCGAAGCGGAGCCGGTGCACGCCGGGCGCCGGGTCCTCGGGGTGGTCCCCGCGCAGCCCGGCCGCCAGGGCCGCGCCGGACAGGGCCCGCGCGAGCGCGGGCGGCCCTTCGAGGTCGACGTATCCGTCGTACACCCGTATCTCCGCGAGCCGCCCGAAGCCGACGACGGCCGAACGGCGGTCCTGGTCGGCGCCGGCGAGGCTCTCGAACAGGAACACGTCGTCCTGGCCGAGGGCCTCGCGCAGGGGGACGTACAGATCAAGGGGGTCGTGGCGGGGCAGTTCGGTGTCGGTCACCCGCACACTGACCCGCGCGTTCTCCGGCATGGTGAACTTCCTTTCACCTGCTGTCAATTCGCTGATCCTGTGAATGAAATGAGTGAACCAGCGGCGGTGCGCGCCGTGCCAGACCAATTCCCCGCCCACGATGCGGACCAATACCGAATCCCTTGACCCGGACGGGGTCGCACGGATTCAGTTGTCGCACGTTTCCGTTCCTCCTGTCCTATGTCTGTACGGGGAAGGCAGTGATGAAAGACAGCAAAAGGGAAAGTGAAGCGAACAACCCGGCGGCGGAATCCTGGCGGGCGTTCCCCGCCCAGCAGCAGCCCGACTGGCCGGACCAGGACGCACTGCGCGCGGTGACCGACGAGCTGGCCGTCGCGCCGCCGCTGGTCTTCGCCGCCGAGTGCGACCTGCTGCGCAGGCGCATGGCGGCGGTCGCGCGCGGCGAGGCCATCCTGCTCCAGGGCGGCGACTGCGCCGAGACCTTCGAGCGGGCCACCGCCGACGCGATCCGCGGCAAGCTCCAGACGCTGCTCCAGATGGCCGTGGTCCTCTCGCACGCCACCGCGCTGCCGGTCGTCAAGGTCGGCCGGATGGCCGGGCAGTACGCCAAGCCCCGCTCGAGCCCGGTGGAGGAACGCGACGGCGTGGTGCTGCCCTCGTACCGCGGCGACGCCGTCAACGGCCTGGAGTTCACGGAGGAGTCCCGGGTTCCGGACCCGCGCCGCCTTCGGACGATGTACGAGGCGTCGGCGCGCACCCTCAATCTGGTGCGCGCCCTCACCACGGGCGGCTTCGCCGACCTGCGCCAAGTGCACGCCTGGAACGCGGGGTTCGTCGCCGCGTCGGACGCGGGCGAGCGCTACGAACAGCTCGCCGACGAGATCGGCCGCAGCCTGGCGTTCATGCGGGCGTGCGGCGTCGAGACCCGGGAGCTGGCCACCGCCGAGTTCTTCGTCGGCCACGAGGGGCTGCTCCTGGACTACGAGGCGGCGCTGACCCGCGCCGAGCCCGGCAGCGGTCGCGCGTACGCCACCAGCGGCCACCTGCTGTGGATCGGCGAGCGCACCCGCGACCTGGACGGCGCCCACGTCGAGTACTTCTCCCGCGTCGCCAACCCCATCGCCGTCAAGCTCGGCCCGACGACGACCCCCGACACCGTCCTGTCCCTGCTCGACCGCCTAGACCCGGACCGCGAGCCCGGCCGGCTCACGTTCGTGGTGCGCGCGGGCGCCGACCGCGTACGCGACCTGCTGCCCACCCTGGTGGAGAAGGTCAACGCCGAGGGCGCGCTCGTGGCCTGGGTCAGCGACCCCATGCACGGCAACACGACGACGGCGCCCAGCGGCCACAAGACCCGCCGCTTCGACACCGTCCTCGACGAGGTGCGCGGGTTCGTGGAGGTCCACCAGGAGCTCGGTACGCATCCCGGCGGCATCCACGTCGAGCTCACCGGCGACGACGTGACCGAGTGCGTCGGCGGCGGCAACGCCGTCCTGGAGGAGGACCTGCCGCACCGCTACGAGACGGCCTGCGACCCCCGCCTCAACCACACCCAGTCACTGGACCTGGCGTTCCTCCTCGCGGAGAAGTACCGGGGCGGGCCCAAGGCGCACTGAGCGCGGGCCGTCCGCGCGCAGCCCTCGCTCAGCTCGCGCGCAGCGCCTCCTCGATGATCCCGAACGGCGGCTCGTCCGCCAGATAGAAGTGCCCGCCACTGAGCGTCCGCATCGTGAAGGGGCCGCTGGTCGACTCCCGCCAGGCCGCGGCCTCCTCGACGCTCACCCGGGTGTCGGTGTCGCCCAGGAGTACCGTGACGGGGCAGTCGAGGACCGCGCCCGGCTCCCCGGCGTACCCCGCCACCATCCGGAAGTCCGCGCCCACGTACGGCATCACGAGCTCCAGGAAGACCGGGTTGTCGAGCAGGTCCGCGTCCGTGCCGCCGAGCTGGGCGAGGGTGCGCAGGACGGCCGCGTCGTCCACGGCGGCGGCGCGCTCGGGCGTGCCGTGGGCGGTGTGCGGGGCGCGGGCCGCCGACGCGAAGAAGTGGCTGAGGCCCGCGCCGTCGGCGCGCCAGAGCCGGGCCACCTCATGGGCGACGAACGCGCCCATGCTGTGCCCGAAGAACGCGGTGGGCCGCCCGTCCGGCAGCGGCCGCAGCTCCTCGGCGATGTGCCGGGCCATCAGCTTCAGGTCCGTGGCCGGGGCGTCGGAGATGCGGTCGGCGCGCCCCGGATAGCAGACCGTGTGCACCTCGACGTCCGCGAGGGCCTTGCCCCACGAGCGGTAGAAGTACGGCGAACCGCCCGCGTGCGGGAAGCACACCAGGCGCCCCGCCGCGAAGGGCCGTGACTCGACTGCTTGCGTCCACACCATTGCTGTCCCCCAGAGCCGGTACTCGGACCGGCGTGCGACGGCACCCCGGTCGGCCTCCCATGATTCCACCGGCCTCTGACAGCGGGGTGATTGTGCCGGGACGACGGGCCTGTGATGTCCGGCACCCCCGCACCGTACGGACGCCCGTTCACCGTTCCCCGGGGCCTGTCAGCCCCCTGTCAGAGGCCCCCCGGGATCCTGCCGAAGGAGAGGCACGTCCTCAGCTCCGGCCTCGCGCGGAGCCCGGCCCGCGCCCCGTGGCGTCCGCCGTCCACCCCGTCGAGGGGCGCTCCGCCGCCCGCCGCCGAACCGACCAGCACCACCCCGATCCCAGGGAGCTCCCATGCCGGTGACCCCCCCGACGTACCACTCGATCACCGAGGCGCAGATGATGCCGCGCCTCGTGCGGATCGGACCGAACCTGTACGGCGCGGTCTTCACCCTGATGAAGCTGCTGCCCGCCCACTTCATCCTCCAACGCGCGCGGGAACGGGGTGAACTGCACCACAACACCGTGGTCGTCGAGACCACCTCCGGCACCTTCGGGCTCGCCCTCGCCATGCAGTCCGCGCTGACCGAGCGCGAGCTGATCCTGGTCAGCGACCCGGCCATCGACGCGAACCTGTACCGCAGGCTCAGCGACCTCGGCGCGAGGGTCGAGATCTGCCAGGAGCCCGCCGCCGTCGGCGGCTACCAGGAGGCACGGCTGCAGCGCCTCGCGGAGATCCGCGCCGGGCTGCCGTCGACGTTCTGCCCCGAGCAGTACACCAACCCCGACAACCCGCGTTCGTACGAGCGGGTCTCGGAGCAGTTGATCCGCACGCTCGGCGCGGTGGACTGCGTGGTGGGCCCGGTCGGTTCGGGCGGCTCGATGTGCGGCACCGTGCGCGGGCTGCGCGAGCACACTCCGGAGACGCTCGCCATCGGCGTCGACACGCACAGCAGCGTGCTGTTCGGCCAGGGCGACGGCCCGCGCGCGCTGCGCGGACTCGGCAACAGCCTGTGGCCCGCCAACCTCGACCACAGCGTCTTCGACGAGGTCCACTGGTGCGCCGCCGAGGAGGCGTACGCCCACACCCGGTCGCTGCACGCCCAGCACGCCCTGTTCCAGGGGCCGACGAGCGGCGCCTCGTACCTCGTCGCGCAGTGGTGGGCCAAGCGCCACCCCGACCAACTGTGCGTGGTGATGATGCCGGACGAGGGCTACCGCTATCAGGCCACGGTGTACGACGACGCGTGGCTCGCGGACAACGGGTACGTCCTCGCCCCGCGCCCCGACGCCGAGCCCGCGACCGTCGCCTCCCCCGAGGAGGCCGGCGACCGGTGGACCCGCTTCGCGTGGAACCGCCGCGCGTACGACGACGTGCCGGGCGTGATCCCGCGCCCGTCGCCGCGGGCGCGTGCGGAACGGGTGCTGTCGTGACGGCGCCCGTGACTGGTCGTGTCACGAGCCCGGCGCAGGCCGCGCGGGACACGGCGAGCACCGCGCGGGATGCGGCGACCACCGTGCGGGACACGGGGAACACGGCGACCACCGCCGCCCGTTCCCCCGACACCGGCCGCCTCACCGCCGTCCTCGGCCCCCGCACCCGCCGCGTCGTCTACGGCGAGCCCGACCCCGAGGCGATCCGCGCGGAACTGGACCTGACCAGCACCGTCGACCTCGCGCACATAGTGATGCTCACCGAGAGCGGACTGCTCCCGGGCCCCGCGGCCGCGGCCCTCCTGGACCGCATCGCCGGCCTCCGCGCGGACGGCTTCCGAGAGCTCACGGGCCTCGACGCGCCGCGCGGGCTCTACCTCATGTACGAGGGCCACCTCACCGCCGCGCTCGGCGCGGACGTCGGCGGCAAGCTGCACACCGGGCGCTCCCGCAACGACCTGAAGGCCACCGTCACGGCGATGCGCCTGCGCGCCGAACTCCTGGAACTGCTGAGCCAGTTGCAACGCCTCCAGGCGGCACTGCTGTCCCGAGCCCGGATCCACCGGGACGTGGTCATGCCCGTCTACACCCACTTCCAGCCCGCGATGCCGGTGACGTACGGCTACTACCTGGCGGGTCTGGCCACGGCGCTCGACCGGGACATCGCGGGCCTGAAGCACACCGTGGACGAACTGGACCTGCGCTGCCCACTCGGCGCGGGCGCGGTGGCGGGCACCGACCTGCCGATCCGGCCCGCGCGCACGGCCGCGCTGCTCGGCTTCGGCGGGCCGCCGCTGCACGCCACGGACGCGGTGGCCGCGCGCGACACTGCGCTGCGGGCGCTGGCCGCGGCGGCGTCGGCCGGGGTGACGCTGAGCCGGCTCGCCACCGACCTGCAGCTGTGGAGCACGCAGGAGTTCGGCTTCGTGGAGTTTCCGGAGCGGCTGGTGGGCGGCAGCTCGGCCATGCCGCAGAAGCGGAACGCGTTCCTCCTGGAGCATGTGAAGGGGAAGGCCGCGGCGGCCGTGGGCGCGTGGACCGCGTCGGCGTCCGCGATGAAGTCGACGCCGTTCACCAACTCCATCGAGGTCGGCACGGAGGCCGTGGCCGTGGTGTGGCCGGCCCTCGCCGCCGTCCATGACTCCGTGCTCCTGACCCAGGTCCTGGTCACGGGTGCGCGGCCGGTGCCCGCCCGGATGGAACAGCGCGCCAAGGAGGGCTTCGTGACCGCCACGGCGATCGCGAACCGCCTGGTGGCGCAGGGCGTCCCGTTCCGCACCGCCCACCACGCGGTGGGCGCCGCCGTACGCGAGGCCGTCGACACCGGCGCGGCCGAACTCACCGAGATCACCCCGCCCGAGGGCTTCCCCGCCCTCGGCGGCGCCCTCCCGCCACTCGCCGAGGTGGTCGCCGACCACGACCGCGGCGGCGGCCCAGGCGAATGCGACGAGGTCGTGTCCATCCTCCGACACAGCCTGATCACCCACGCCGACTGGAGCGCGACCCGCCGAACCCGCCTCCGCGACGCCGAACGCGCGCTCGCGACGGCAGTCGCCGAAGTAGTCGAACGCCACGCACCCGGCCGCGCCACCCCCGGCAGGCCGACGGGAGGCACCCAATGACCTGGCTAGCGTTCATCGAGAGCAACACCACAGGAACGGGCCGAGACTTCTGCGCCACGGCCCGCGCCCGCGGCCTCAGACCGGTCCTGCTGACCCGTGACCCGTCCCGATACCCGTACGTCGCGGAGGACGCGGTCGATGTACGGGTGGTGGACACGGGCGATCTGTCGGCGGTGGTGGAGGCGTGCGGGGCGCTGGCGGAGGAGGGGGGTGCGGGGGGCACCCGGGCCTCCGGGCCCGACCGGGCAGCGGTGCCCGGCGGCTCCGCGGGCTCCGGTGCCCCCGGCGGATCCCCGCGCGACGCGGCCCTCGCCGGAGTTGCCTCCAGCTCCGAGTACTTCGTGGCCACGGCGGCCCGCGTGGCGGCCAAGCTCGGGCTGCCTGCCGCCGACGGGGACGCCGTCGCCCGCTGCCGGGACAAGGGTGCGCAGCGGGCTGCGCTCGCCGAACACGGGGTGCCGGTACCGGTGTTCACGGTCGCCGAGAGCGTGGACGGCGCGGTGCGCGCGGCCGAGGTGACCGGGTTCCCCGTCGTGCTCAAGCCGGTCAGCGGGTCCGGCTCGGTCGGCGTACGACTGTGCCGGGACGCGGGCGAGACCCGTGCCTGGGCGGGCCGCCTCCTGGACCGGGGCACCGACGAGCGCGGCAACCCCGTGCCGGGCCGCATCCTGGTCGAACAGGCCGTCCGGGGCCCGGAGTTCTCCGTGGAGACCCTGGACGACCGGGTGGTCGCGGTCGTCGCCAAGCACGTCGGGCCCGAGCCCTACTTCGTGGAGACCGGACACGACGTACCCGCACCCGTCCCCGAGGAGACCGCCGCCGCGCTCGCGAACACCGCGTTGCGCGCGCTCGCGGCGCTCGGCCTCGGTTGGGGCGCGGCCCACACCGAACTGCGCCTGTCCGTCCGAGGACCGGTCGTCATCGAGGTCAACCCCCGGCTCGCGGGCGGCATGATCCCCGTAGCGGTACGGGCCGCCACGGGCGTGGACCTGGTCGACGCGGTGATCGCCCGCGCCTCGGGCCGCCCGCCCGCCCGTCCCGCAACCGGCGCGGGCCACGCGGCCGTCCGCTTCCTCCGGACGCCGGGGGAGGGACGGATCGAGGCGATCACAGGCCTCCCAAGTGCCCGGAACGCGGAGGGAGTTGTGGCCGCCGCAGTCACCACCGCCGTCGGCAGGGACGTACGCGTCACCCACTCGTTCCTGGACCGCCTGGCGAGCGTCGTGGCCACCGGCCGGGACACGGAGGAGGCGGGGCGCCGCGCGCGGGACGCGACGGGACTGATCGAGGTCGAGCTGGACGGGGGAGCGAAGTCCGCAGAGGCCGCGGAGGCCACAGCCACGGCAGAGGCCACGAAGGCCACCACGTCGGCGCGGGCCACGGGCGCCACCAAGTCCGCACAGGCCTCGCAGGCCACTGCACCGACGGACACCGCGCACGCGGCAACCGCCATGCAGCCCGCGCAGAACGTCGTACGGCTCGCGCAGAACGCCGTACGGCCCGCGCAGAACGTCGTACCGCCCGCGCAAGCGCCACGCGCCGTCGCGGCCGTGGAGGGGGACCGATGAGCGACGACCACCGCACGAGCAGGGAACCGTCCACCCGCATTCCCCGGTGGACGGCACCGGTGCCCGCACGCACCGGCGGCCCCCCGGGCCTCCGCACGGCCCGGCTCCCCGCCGACTTCACCCGCGCCCTGGAACGCACGGCCGCCGGCCTGGGCACCACCCTGCCCGCACTCCTCATGGCCGCCCACGCCCGCGTCCTGTCGACCCTCACCAACGAACGCGACCTGCTCGTCGGCTACGTACCCCACGAACAGGCCGCGTTCGACGGTCCGTTGCGCCTCGCCGTCCCCGACTCCAGCTGGGCCGACCTGGTGGCGGGCGCGGCCGGGGCGACGACGTACCGGGGCGCGGCCCGGCCGGAGGTGGTCCTCGACCTGTCGGGGCGCACCCCGCCGCAAGAGGCCGCCCTGCCCGACGGCACCGTCCTGCTCGTCGCCTTCGCCCCCGACGGGGACCGCGGGCTCACCCTGCGGATCATCCACGACACGGCCGCGCTCGACGCCTCGTACGCCGAGCGTATGGTCGGCTACCACCTTGCCGCGCTGCGCGCGATCGTCGCCGACCCGGCCGGGCGGCACGACCGCCAGAGCCTGCTGTCGGCGCGCGAGACGGAGACCCAGCTGTACGAATTCGCGGGCCCGCGCGCGCAGTTGCCGGAGCGGACGTTCGTGGACCTGTTCCAGGACCGGGTTCGCGCCACCCCCGACGCCCTCGCCGCCGTCCACGGCACCCACCGCCTGACGTACCGGGAACTGGACGAACGAGCCAACACCGTCGCGCACGCGCTGCTGCGGGCGGGCGTGCGGGCCGAGGACGTGGTGGCCGTCGTCATGGAGCGCAGCCTGGACTGGATCGCCGCCGCGCTCGGCGTCTTCAAGGCGGGCGGCGTCTACCTGCCGGTGAGCCCCGACTTCCCCGCCGACCACATCGCGTCCCAACTCGACCGCAGCGGAGCGGCGTTCGCCCTGACCGACGCGGGCGGCGGGGTGCCGGACCGGACGGGGGCCGCCGCGCCCCCAGCCCATGACACCGCCACCGCCACCGCCATCCTCCCCGTCCCCGAAATCCTCGCCGTCGACAGCGTCGACAGCGCCGACGACACCCCCACCCACCCCCCGAACACCCCCGTCCGACCCACCCAAGCCGCCTACATCTACTTCACCTCCGGCTCCACCGGCACCCCCAAAGGCGCCCTCTGCGAGCACGCCGGATTCCTCAACCACCTCCACATGAAGATCGACGACATGGGGCTCGCGGGCCCGAGCGGACCACCCGGCCCCCCGGACGGCACCGGCGAGATGGTCGCCCAAACCGCCTCCCAAAGCTTCGACATCTCCCTCTGGCAGTTCGCCGCCCCCCTGCTCACCGGCGCAGCCGTCCGCATCGTCGACACCGAGGCGCAGCTCGGCGTGGACGGCTTCCTGGAGGAGATCGCCGACGGCGGCGTGACGGTCGCGCAGGTCGTCCCCTCGTACCTGGAGGTCCTGCTCACACACCTGGAGCGGCGCACACCGCGTCCCCTCGGCGCGCTGCGGGCGCTGTCCGTCACCGGCGAGGCACTCAGCCTGGACCTGGTGCGCCGCTGGTTCGTGCTGTACCCGGACATCCGGCTCGTCAATGCCTATGGGGCGACCGAGGTCTGCGACGACACGATGCATGAGGTCCTGTACGCCGCCCCCGAGCGCGACTTCGTGCCGCTCGGCCGCTCCCTCCGCAACGTCAACACGTACATCCTCGACGCGAACCTGGACCTCGTCCCCCTCGGCTCGACCGGCGAGATCGCCTTCTCCGGCGTGTGCGTGGGCCGCGGCTACGTCAACGACGAGGAACGCACCCGGCAGGCCTTCGTCGCCGACCCGTTCCGCACCGGCACCCGCATGTACCGCACCGGCGACTTCGGCCGCTGGCTGCCCGACGGCCGCATCGAGTACCTGGGCCGCCACGACGAACAGGTCAAGATCCGCGGCTACCGCATCGAGCTGGGCGAGATCGAGAACCGCCTGACGGCGATGCCGGGCGTGCGCGAGGCGGCCGTGGTCATCGACGGAGGCGGAAGCGGAGGCGTCGGCTTCGGTGACGGCCCAGGGGACCGCGCCGGACCACGCGACCGCACCGCCGCCCCCCGCGGCCTCGCGGCCTTCGTCTGCGGCCCGGGACCGCTCCCCGCCGACCGCGTACGCGACCACCTCGCCGCCCGCCTGCCCGACTACATGGTGCCCGCCTACGTACACCAACTGGAGCGCCTGCCCCGCACCGACAACGGCAAGGCCGACAAGCAGGCCCTGGTCCGCCTCGCCGGCACGCTCGGCCACGGCGGCGCCCCGCACACCGCGCCCGCCACCGCGACCGAGCAGCGGCTCGCGATGCTGTGGGCGGAGGTCCTCGGCGTACCCCTGGAGCGGATCGGCCGCGCCGACAGCTTCTTCGAGCTGGGCGGTACGTCCCTCGCCTCGGTACGCCTCCTCGTCCACCTCGACGGCACCCTCTCCCTCGCCCGCCTCACGGCCCACCCGGTCCTCGCCGACCTGGCCGCGGCCGTCGACGGTGCCAGGGCCCCGGGCGGCGGCCTGCTCCAGGAGCTGTCCCTGGTCCGCAACCCGCGTCACACCCTGGTCTGCTTCCCGTACGAGGGCGGGAACGCCGTCAACTACCGTGCGCTCGCCGCTGAGTTGGAGGGCGAGGGCATCGCCGTCCTCGGCGTGGAGCCGCCCGGCCATGACCTCGCGGGCGCCGCGGGCCCCCTCGCGGACGTCCCCGAACTCGCCCGCCGGGTACGGGACGAACTGGCCGCGCGCGCCCCAGGGCCCGTCCTGCTCTGGGGCCACGGGGCGGGCGCCGCGCCCGCCCTGGAGACCGCCCGGCTCCTGGAGGCCGCGGGCCACGCCGTCGCGCGGGTCTTCGTCGGCGCCCAGCTCCTCGACGACCCGGCCACCCTGCGCGCCCGGGCCGACCGGGCCGCCGCGGCGGACGACTCCACGCTCCTCGACGGCCTCCGCGCGGGTGGCGCGTACGTCGAGCTGGACGCGCTCAAGCCGGAGCGCGCCGAGGTCGTGGCCCGCGCCTGCCGCCACGACCTCCGGGCCGCGCACACGCATCTCCTGCGGCTGCGCGCCGACCCCGACGCGCACCGGGTGCGGGCGCCCCTGGACGTCGTCGTCGCGCGCGACGACCCGGCCACCGGGCGCTCCGCGCGGTCGCACCTGGAATGGAAGGCGGTCAGCGACCACGTCACGAGCCACGAACTGCCTCTGGGAGGCCACTACTTCGTCAGTACCCGCCCCGCGGACGCGGCGGGAGCGGTGCGGGCGGCGCTGCGCGCCGAGCCGCCGGGGCAAGGAGGAACCACGTGACCACGCACGCACACCTGTTGACCGGTACGGCCCCGCCCGGTGTGGCGGCCGTCGGGGTCAGCGCCGCGTTCGGCACCTTCGGGGAGCTGCTGCAGGGCGTGCTGCCCGAGAAGGACGGCGACTTCCTGGTGACGCTGCCGGTCGCCCGCTGGGCCATGGCCCGCTTCGAACTCGACCCGGGCGCGGACGCCCTCGCGGTCGTGCCGCCGCACAAGAAGAAGGCGCTCCGCCTCACCTCCATGATCATGGAGGACACGGAGCACCCCGCGGGCGGCCTGCTCGTCCTCGACAGCACCCTGCCCGAGGGCAAGGGCCTCGCCAGCTCCTCGGCCGACCTGGTGGCGACGGCGCGGGCGGTCGCCAACGCGCTCGGCGAGGCGATGCCGCCGCGCCGCATCGAGAGGTACCTGGCGAGGATCGAGCCCACGGACGGCGTGCTCTATCCCTCGGTGGTCGCCTTCCACCACCGCAGCGTGCGGCTGCGCGCCAAGCTGGGCTCGCTGCCGTCGATGGCGGTGGTCAGCGTCGACGAGGGCGGCTCGGTGGACACCGTCGACTTCAACAACATCCCCAAGCCGTTCACCGCCGCCGACGAACGCGAGTACGCCCGGCTCCTGGACCGTGTCACGCGGGCGGTGGCGGCCCGCGACCTCGCGGAGGTCGGCCGCGTCGCCACGGCCAGCGCCCGCATGAACCAGGTCCTGCGCCACAAGTGGTCCCTGGAACCGATGATCGACATCTGCGAGGCGGTGGGCGGCCTCGGCGTCGTCGTCGGCCACAGCGGCACGGCCCTCGGCATCCTCCTGGACACCGCGGCCCCCGACTGCCACACCAAGCTGACGACGGCGGCCCAGCGCTGCCAGGAGCTGGCGGGGAACGTGACGGTGTACCGGACGCTGAGTTTCCACTGAGACGCGAGACGTTTCCACCGAGGCCCGCGACCGGAACAGCACGAAGGCCCTCCGTCGGAACGGAGGGCCTTCGCTGTCTGTGCGCCGCCAGGGACTCGAACCCCGGACCCGCTGATTAAGAGTCAGCTGCTCTAACCAACTGAGCTAGCGGCGCCTGCTGACTCGAAAATAATACCTGGTGCCGGGAGGTGCTCCGGACCACCCGGGGCGGACGCCAGGGGGTGAGGGAGCGGCGGGGCTAGATCGCCAGGGAGAGCAGGACCGGTGCCGCGTTCCTGTTCAGGGTGTCGGCGGCCTCCCGCAGGCGGTGGGCGTGCTCGATCGGCAGGGAGAGGGCGAGGGAGCCGACGGTGGCGCCCGCGGTGATGGGGACGGCGGCGCAGACCGTGCCGACCGCGTACTCCTGGAGGTCGAGGACCGGGACCGTGGGAGCCTGGGCGTCGAGGTTGTTCAGCAGGACGCGTTCGCTGGTGATGGTGCGCGAGGTGAGGCGGGCCATCTTGTGCCGGGAGAGGTGGTCCCTGCGGGCGTCCAGGTCGAGCTGGGCGAGCAGGCTCTTGCCGACGGCGCTGGCGTGCGCCGAGACCCGGAAGTCCACCCATTCGTTGACCTTCGGCGCGCGCGGGCCGTCCGCGAAGTCGGTGACCCGGATCTCGCCGTCCACATACCGGCTCAGGTAGACCGCGGCGCCGATCGAGTCGCGCAGCCCGCCGAGGGTGTGCCGGAGCTTCTCGCGCAGGGCGAGGGCGCGGTCGTGAGCGGAGCCGAGGCGGGTGAGCGAGGCGCCCGTCACGTACGCGCCGTCGGTGATCTGCTCGACGTATCCCTCGCGCCGGAGCATGCGCAGGAGCGCGGCGAGCCGGTCGGCCGGCATCCGCGTGCGGCGGGCCAGCTCGTCCTCGGTGATGCCGGTGCCCCGGTTGGCGACGATCTCCAGCACCCGCAGGGCGTTCTGTACCAATTGGTGGGCCGTCGTCGACTCGCGCTGCAGCGCCACGGCTTCCCCCTGATCGCTGATCCTGACATGGAACGGTTCCGGACAGCACGACACTGTCCACGATAGCCGCCAAGTGCCCGCTGGGTAGGGGGTGTTGGCCGGAAGAGTGGCGCGATTCCGGCTCGGTGAGCAGGAACACGCCACTCTGGCATATGCCTATGGCATGCGCCGAAGCCATGACCTCGACAATCCGCTCAGCGCACTGCCAGGTTCACAGCACCGCGGACAGGAATTCCCGCGTCCGCTCGTGCTCCGGCTCGGTGAAGATCTTCTCCGCCGAACCCGACTCGATCACCCGGCCCGCGTCGAACATCAGCACCTGGTCGGAGATGTCCCGCGCGAAGTTCATCTCGTGGGTCACGCACAGCATCGTGATGTCGGTGGTGTGCGCGATGTCCCGCAGGACGTCCAGGACGCCCGCGACCAGCTCCGGGTCGAGCGCGGACGTCACCTCGTCCAGGAGGAGCACCTGCGGCCGCATCGCGAGCGCCCGCGCGATGGCGACGCGCTGCTGCTGGCCGCCGGAGAGCTGCGTCGGGTACGAGTCGCAGCGGTCGCCGAGCCCGACCAGGTCGAGCAGCTCGCGGGCCCGCTGCTCCGCCTCGTCCTTGGACAGGCCGAGCACGGTGACGGGGGCCTCGGTGATGTTGCGCAGGACCTTCATGTTCGGGAAGAGGTTGAACTGCTGGAACACCATGCCGATGTTCTTGCGGACCTCGCGGACGTGCTTCTCGCCGGCGGGCACGAGCTTGCCGTTCTTCTGCTCGTGCGTCAGATACTCCCCGCCGACCTTGATCGTGCCCTCGTCCGGCTTGATCAGCGTCATGAGGAGGCGCAGGATCGTCGTCTTTCCCGATCCCGACGGGCCGATCAGCGTCACGTGCTTGCCGGAGGAGACGGAGAAGTCCAGCTCGTCCAGGACCGTGTTGGACCCGAAGCGCTTGACGACCTTGTCGAAGCGGATCAGCTCGCTGCCGTCCACCGCCGGATTCGGCTGGTCCTTGGTGAGATTCGTGTCAGCGGACAAGACGGCGCTCCAGGGCTCGCAGGAGGAGGGAGGACGGATAGGCGATGAGGATGAAGGCGACACCGACGACGGTCAGCGCCTCGGTGTACTGGAAGGTCTGCGCGGCTTCGAGGCGCGAGCGCTGCAGGAGTTCGAGCACGCCGATGCTGGCGAGCAGCGGGGTGTCCTTGAGCATCGCGATGACGTAGTTGCCGAGCGCGGGGATCACACGCCGGATCGCCTGCGGCAGGATCACCGCGGTCCAGGTGCGCGTGTACGACAGGCTGAGCGCCTTGGCCGCCTCCCACTGGCCGACGGGCACGGCCTCGATGCCCGCGCGGTAGACCTGCGCGGTGTACGTCGAGTAGTGCAGGCCGATCGCGATCGTGCCGGTGGTCATCGCCGAGTACTGGATGTCCCACTCGGGCAGCACGAAGTACAGGAAGAAGAGCTGCACGAGCAGCGGTGTGTTGCGGATGAACTCGGTGACGATCCCGACCGGCCAGCGGATGAACCGCGTCGGCGCCCGGAACGCGAGCGCCCAGACGAGGCCGAGCCCGAACGAGATGAGCGAGCCGAGCGCGAGCACCTGGAGGGTGATGAGCAACCCGTCCCAGAAGTGCGGCATGAAGTCGGAGACGGCGCCCCAGTCCCACTTGTCCGTACCGTTGTTCATGAGACACCCCCGTTCTGCTTCACCGCGTGGGTCAGCTCGTCCGTCGACTGGCGAAGGCCCAGCCTGCGCATGATGCCGACGCCCGGCTCGGGCTTCTGCCCGATCCCGGCCTTGGCCTTGCGCTCGAGGATCCGCATCCCGCGGGTCAGCAGGAAGGCGATCACGAAGTAGATGACCAGCGTGATCGAGTAGATCTCCGCGCTCTCGGTGGTCGCGAGCCGCACCAGATAGGCGGCGAAGGACACGTCACCGATGCCGAGCAGCGACACCAGGGCGGTGCCCTTGAGCAGCTCGATCAGCAGGTTCGAGAACGGCGGGATCATCTCGGGCACGGCCTGCGGCAGCAGGATGAGCCGCATCCGCTGCCAGGGCGTGAAGCTCAGCGCGACCCCCGCTTCGCGCTGCGCCGGGGTCACCGCGTTCAGGGCGCCGCGCACGATCTCGGCGCCGTACGCACCGTACGAAAGCCCGAGTGCGAGCACCGCGGCCCACATCGGGACGAGCGCCCACCCCGCGAGCTGAGGCAGCACGAAGAAGATCCAGAACATCAGCACGAGCGAGGACGTCCCGCGGAAGATCTCCGTGTAGAACCCGGCGAAGAACCGCACGGTGCGCAGCCGGTGCGTGCGCGCCATGCCGACGCCGAAGGCCACGACGGTCGCGAGCGCCGCGCTGTAGAGCGTGAGCTGAATGGTGATCCAGATGCCCGGAAGTACCCAGTGTTCCCACAGTCCCGCTGTCATTTGCACAGCTCCTCTGCGGTCAGGGTGGTCATCTCGTCCTTGGTGAAACCGAACCGTTTCAGCACCCGGAAGAGCTCGCCGCTCTTCTTCATCTTGTGGATCTCCACGTTGAAGGCGTCGCGGAGCTCGGTGTCGTTGGGGCGGAAGGTGAAGCCGCCGCCGTCGACGTGCTTCTTGCCGTCGACGAGGGGCGCGAACGCCTCGGTGGCCTCGGCCTTGGTGCTCTTCCTCACCACGCCGCGCGCGGTCAGCGCGGTCCCGCCGAAGACGTCGATCCGTCCGGCCTCGACGGCGTTGAGCCCCGCCACCGGGTCCTGGAGGATCACGATGTCGCTCTCCTTGTACCCGGCGTCGACTGCGTACGCGATCTCGGCGTAGCCCGTGCCCGTGCCGAACTTGGCCTTCTTCTTCACGACGTCGGCGTACGTGTGCAGCCCCTTCGGGTTGCCCTTGCGCACGATGAACGAGTCGAGCATCTGGTACTCGGGATCGGAGAAGATCACCTGCTGACAGCGCTCTTTGTTGATGTACATCCCGGCGGACACGACATCGAACTGCTGCGTCTGCAGCCCCGGGATCAGCGAGCTGAAGTCGGTGGCGACGGGCTGCACGCTGTCGACGCCGAGCCGCTTGAAGATGATCCTGGCGAGCTCCACCGCCTCACCCGTGAAGTCGCCTTTGTCGTCGATGTACCCGTACGGGGCCTCGCCCGCGATGCCGAGCCGCACCGTGCCCTGCGACTTCAGCCGGGCCAGCGTGTCGCCCGTGGGCACCCGGCTGCACGCCGTGGCGCCGAGCGCGCCTGCCGTGCCCAGGACGGCGGCCGACGCGAGCAGGGTTCTCCGGCGCACGCCGGGTGCGCGCTCTGTCTTGTTTGGGTTCCTCGATGGTGGAGCCATGGGCGCGCGGCTACCCGAGCCGACGCGAGATATGCCGTTGAATTCCAGCCCCTGATGCGATCGTTGTCCACTTGACGCGAGCGCCGACCCGGGGTGGACCATGGGCCCCATGGCAGACCGATACATCGAAGTCTCCCTCGCCAAGCGGGGAGTTCAGGCCACGGCGAAGCTCCTCGACGACCGGGCTCCGGTCACCTGCGCGGCGGTCTGGGACGCCCTCCCGCTGGGCGGAGAGGTGTACCACGCGAAATATGCCCGGAATGAGATCTACGCCCTGTTCCCACCCTTCGCCCCCACCGAACCTCCCCTCGAAAACCCCACCATCACCCCCATCCCCGGCGACCTGTGCTATTTCACCTTCTCCGGCACAGAACTGGGCACAAAGTCCCACGGCTACGAAACACCCCAACAGGGCACGATCGTCGACCTGGCCCTCTTCTACGAACGCAACAACCTCCTGATCAACGGCGACGTGGGCTGGGTCCCAGGCATCGTCTGGGGCCAGATCGTCGAGGGCCTGGAGGAAATGGCGGAGGCGTGCAACGACTTGTGGCGGACGGGGGCGCTGGGGGAGACGTTGAATTTCCGGCGAGCGTAAACGTGGGCGGTTTCAGCCCGTCCGGCGTTTGAGGACGAGGCGCGAAGCGCCGATCAGCGGGGTCCAGGGGCGGCAGCCCCTGGTTACGGGAAGGGGCGGGGTTGGGGGACGCTCAGCGCAGCGCCCCCGCCGTACAACGCCTGCGCAACCCGAAGAACAAGCGCATCCGCATGCCGCGCAGCCACAACCTGCACCCCCACCGGCAACCCACCCCCATCCACCCCACAGGGCACAGTCGCAGCCGGCTGCTGAGTCAAGTTGAACGGGTAAGTGAACGGCGTCCACCCCGTCCACCGCCGAAGCCCGGACTTCCCCGGCACCTCAACCCCCGCCTCAAACGCGGTAACCGGCAAAGTAGGCGTCACCAACAGGTCGTACGTCTCATGAAAGACCCCCATCCGCCGCCCAAGAGCCATCCGCACATCAACAGCGGCCAGATAGTCGAGCGCACTGAACCGAGCCCCCTGCGCACAGATCTCCCGAAGCCCGGGATCGAGCAACTCCCGCCGAGCGGGCGGCAGATGCTGCACCACCCGCGCGGCCCCGCTGAACCACAACGTGTGGAACGCGTCCACGGGATCGGCGAAGTCGGGATCGGCCTCCTCGACGTACGCACCGAGTGAGGCCAGCGTCCCCACCGCCTCCCGCACGGCAGCGGCGACAGCGGGCCGCACAGCGACCTGCCCCCCGAGCGACGCCGAGTAGGCGACCCGGAGCCCCCGCACACCCCCGTCGAGCCCGTCCCGGAAGCTGCCCGCCACGGGCCCGAGGTGGGACCAGTCGCGCGCGTCAGGGCCGGAGATCACGTCCATCATCAGGGCGGCATCGGCCGCGTCCCGCGTCATCGGCCCGACGTGTGCGAGCGTCCCGAACGCGGACGCCGGATACAGCGGCACCCTGCCGTACGTGGGCTTGAACCCGAAGATCCCGCAGAACGCGGCCGGGATCCGCACCGACCCGCCCCCGTCCGTCCCGAGCGACAGCGGCCCCGCCCCGAGCGCCACGGCCGCCGCGCTGCCGCCGCTGGAGCCGCCCGCGGTGCGCGAGGTGTCGTACGGATTACGGGTCACGCCGTGCCGAGGGCTGTCCGTCACGCCCTTCCAGCCGAACTCGGGCGTCGTCGTCTTGCCGACGAACACCGCGCCGTGCTCACGCAGCCGCGCCACCGAGGGCGCGTCCTCGTCCCAAGCACCCTCCTCCGAAACGGACTTGGAGCCACGGAACGTGGGCGCGCCGCGCTGCAGCAGGATGTCCTTCACGGTGACCGGCACCCCGTCGACAAGCCCGGCGGGCTCCCCGCGCCGCCACCGCTCGGTACTCTCCCCGGCCTGCGCGAGGGCGCCTTCGTGGTCCAGACGTACGAACGCGTTCACGGCGGGCTGGACATCCTCGGCCCTCCGCAGCACCGCACGGGTGACATCCACGGGGCTGAATTCGCCCTTGCGGTAGCCATCGACGAGTTGTACGGCGGTGAGGTCCGTGAGCTCGGTCATGCGTCTCCTCAGCGAACGGGAACGGGGCGGGGCACTGGGCTGGGTGATCGGAAGCGATCAGTGCCCAGGGACATACCCACGTTTCTTGTCGACCACGTTCGCCAGCGCCCGACCCGCCTCCCACTGCCCGTACAACGTCACGAACTGCGCGCCGAGTTCGTCCCGCCAGCCGACCGTGTCGCCGCTCATGTGCGGCGAGACGATGAGCCCCGGGGCGGTCCACAGCGGGCTGTCCGCGGGCAGCGGCTCCTGCTCGAAGACGTCGAGCGCGGCACCCGCGATCCACCGCTTCGCCAGGGCGGCGGCGAGGTCGTCCTCGACGACGAGCTGGCCGCGGCCCACGTTGATGAAGCACGTGGAGGGCTGCATGACGCCGAAGCGGCGCTCGTCGAACATGCCGCGGGTGTCGTCGGTCAGGGGCGCCGCGCACACCACCCAATCGGCGCGCGCGAGCAGCCGGTTGAGGTCGTCGGGGCCGTGCACACCGGTGCGCGGGGTCCGTCCGACGAGGGCGGACGCGATGCCGAGGGCCTTCAGGGTGCGGGCGATGGCGCGGCCGATCGGCCCCGAACCCACCACGCACGCGCGCGTGCCCGAGACGCGGCGGCTCTCCCGGTGCAGCCAGGTCCGCTCGCGCTGGAGGTCGAGGGTGCGCGGCAGGTCCTTGGCCATGGCGAGTACGAGGGCGGCGACGTACTCGGCGATCGGCTGGTCGAAGACGCCGCGCGCGTTGGTCACCACCGCGTCGGACGCGGCGAGTTCGGGACACATCAGATGGTCGACGCCCGCGCTCGCGGTGTGCACCCAGGCGGGCCGCGGCCCCTCGCCGGGCCAGGCGCGGCGCACCGCGTGCGAGAGGAAGTCCCACACCAACAGCACGTCGGCGTGCGGGAGTTGACCGGCGAGGGTGTCCTCGTCGGCGTGCAGGACGCGGGCGCGTCCTGTGAGGGAGCCGAGGCGGGGCGGGGGCGCGGGGGCGGGGGCGTCGAGCACCAGAACGGTGGGGACGGTGGGGACGGTGGGGACGGCGGCGGTGGGGCGCGCGGGGCTCTCGCCGGGGGCGGCGGCCCGCGCCGGACCGCTCCGGGGTGCGCCGCCCGCGGAGCCCGTGCTTCCGGACGCCCCGCCCTCCGGGGCGCCGGGGCCGGACGGGGCGGAGAAGCTGTTGGCGGACATGGCAGAGAAACCGTTTCGCAACGAGAGCCCGCTTCCCTGGGAGAGCGTCGGGACGACTGCCGCAGCTTCCCGGCGGCCCTCGTTCTCAGCCGTCTGAGATGTGCGGATTGACCACGCTGGCACCCCAACCTACCTTCGTCAACAGAAGCAGTTCAGTACTGGCACCACAGAGCCGGACACACAGCGTGCTCGCGCTCTCGCGCACGGTGTGCTCGCCGCACACACGCACCCTTGTCCCGACGTCCCGGCGCGTCGCGCGCCGCCAGCTCCACTTCCGGCCCCCGGCCGGCCCTGTCCCTGCACGCACGAATTTAGGGCCTGCTCATGGACGTCACTTCCTTTTCCTCGCTCGGCGGACCACACCCTCAGCGCGGTGTCGGCGTCGTCGCACCCTTCGACTTCGCCCTCGACCGGGAGCTGTGGCGCTGGGTCCCGGACGAGGTCTCCCTGCATCTGACGCGCACGCCGTACGTGCCCGTCGAAGTCAGCCTGGATCTGGCACGCCTGGTCAGCGAGCACGAGACGCTGGCCGAGGCGGTACGCGCGCTGACGGCCGCCGAACCGGAAGTCCTCGCGTACGCCTGCACCTCGGGCAGTTTCGTCGGCGGCATCGCGGGCGAGCGGGCGATGTGCGAGGCCATGACGCGCGAGGGCGCGGTGGCGTCGGTGACGACGTCCGGCGCGCTGCTCGAAGCACTCGAAGAGCTGGACGCGCGGCGCATCGCCCTCGTCACGCCCTACACCTGGTCGGTGACCCAGTCCCTGGAGGAGTATCTGAGCGAGGCGGGCGTCTCCGTCGTGGGCCGGGCCTACCTGGGCCTGACCCGGCACATCTGGAAGGTCCCGTACCGCGACGTCGCCGACATGGCGCGGCGCGCGGCGAACGGGCCGGTGGATGCGCTGTTCATCAGCTGCACGAACCTGCCCACGTACGACGTCATCCCGCAGCTCGAGGCGGAGCTGCGGATGCCGGTCATCTCGGCGAACCAGGTGACGATGTGGTCGGCCCTGCGCAGGCTGGGTACGCGTGCGGTAGGGCCCTACCAAGCGCTGATCAACGCGGGCGCGCGGCCGGGGGCCGCGGAGTTCGGCGTGCTCGACGCGCTGCCGGCGCCCGCGTACGAGTCGGCGGATCAGCCTTCGTACGAGGTGTACGACGTGTACGAGGCGTTGGAGCCGTCGGCGGGTGCGGTGGGCGGACCCGCGGTGACCGACGCGGCGGTGCCACCGATCACCGCGGGTCCGCCCACCGCGGCGCCCGCGGACAACCTGCCCGACCCGCCCGGGGGACCGGCCGGACCGGGCGAAGCCACGGGGCCCGCAGGACCGACCGCAGAAGGAGGCTGGACTTGACCGCACTCGGATTCCTCTACCCGGGCCACTCCGCCGAGGACGACTACCCCCGCATGGAGCAGATGCTCGGCTCCGACATCCGCCTGCAAGTCGTCCACACGGACATCGGCGAGGACGCCCACCGTGTGGACGCGCTCCTGGAGATGGGCTCCACGGCACGGCTCGCCGCCGGGGTCGAGGAGCTGCGGCTCACCGGCGCGGAGGCCGTGGTGTGGGCGTGCACCAGCGGGAGCTTCGTCTTCGGCTGGGAGGGCGCGCACGACCAGGTCCGCGCGCTCGCCAAGGTGGCGGGGCTTCCCGCCTCCTCCACGTCGTTCGCCTTCGCCCACGCCGTACGTGAGGTGGGGGCGGCACGCGTCGCCATCGCCGCCACCTACCCCGAGGACGTGGCCGCCCACTTCTCCGCCTTCCTCAAGGCGGCGGGCATCGAGGTCGTCGCCATGCGGGGGAGCGGGATCATCACGGCGGCGGAGGTCGGCACGTGGGGCCGCGACGAGGTCCTCGCCCTGGCCCGCGCCGGCGACCACCCCGACGCGGACGCCGTCCTCCTCCCGGACACCGCACTCCACACCGCCGCACACATCCAGGACCTGGAGGCCACCCTCGGCAAGCCGATCCTCACCGCCAACCAGGCCACCGTCTGGGAAGCCCTCCGCCTGGCCTCCCGCCGAGTGAACGCCCCCACCCTGGGCACCCTCTTCCGCCGAGAACCAGTAATCCAGGCCCCCCACGACTAACCCGCCCCGTCTGGGGCTCCGCCCCTCTCCCCCTAATCGGCGCTCCGCGCCTCGCCCTCAAACGCCGGGCAGGCTTCTTCCCCACCCACCCGCCCTCCTGGGGCTCCGCCCCAGACCCCGCTCCTCAAACGCCGGAGGGGCTGAAATCACCCGCACATTCCAGCCCGCCCCAGCAAGGTCTCAGCCCGTCCGGCGCTCGAGGACGAGCTGCGAAGCGGCGATCAGCGGGGGCCTGTCCCACCCGCCCCGGACTCCCACCTCGCCCCGTCCCCCTTCAGCCCGTCCGGCGATTGAGGACGAGGCGCGGAGCGCCGATACGGCGGGGGCCTGTCCCACCCGCCCGGGACCTCCACCCCCGCCCCGGTTCCCTTCAGCCCGTCCGGCGATTGAGGACGAGGCCGTTCAGGCCGACAGCGGGGTCCAGGGGCGGCAGCCCCTGGTTTCGGAGAAGGGGCGGGCCTGGGGCGCACCGCGAGGCCCCACCCACCCGCACGCGAATCCGAACCCCACCCCTCCCCGAGGGAATAACCGGAGCCCCCCTCCTGTTGCACCCACCCGTACCCCGAACTACCGAACGACGTGACGTACGGACAGAGCAGCAGGAGGCCCCGGTGGCAGTGGCAGCGGACGAGCACGGCGGAGAAACCGGCGACGCGGCGGCGGAAGGCATCCGGGCGGAGCCAAAGGGCACCGCCCCCACCCCTCTCTCCGTACTCGACCTGGTGACAGTAGGAGCAGGCCGCACCGCCACAGACGCCCTCCGCACCAGCGTCACCCTCGCCAAGCAGGCCGAGTCGAGGGGCTACCACCGCCACTGGGTGGCCGAACACCACTCCATGCCAGGAGTGGCCTCCTCCTCTCCGGCAGTGATCCTCGCCCACCTCGCAGCCCACACCACCCGAATCCGCCTCGGCTCAGGCGGAGTCATGCTCCCCAACCACGCCCCGCTGGTCATCGCGGAGCAGTTCGGCACCCTGGAGGCCCTGGCCCCGGGCCGGGTGGACCTGGGCCTGGGCCGGGCCCCGGGCACGGACGGCGCCACAGCCGCGGCCCTGCGCCGCTCGGACCAGCTCAACGAGGGCGCGGACGACTTCCCCCAGCAACTCGCGGAGCTGACCCGCTTCCTGGACGACGACTTTCCCGACGGTCACCCCTACGCCCGCATCCACGCGGTCCCCGGCCCCGTCCAGTCCACGTCCCCCGGCGGCGTACAGTCCCCGCACCGCCCCCCGATCTGGCTGCTCGGCTCCTCCGGCTTCAGCGCCCGCCTCGCGGGCATGCTCGGCCTCCCGTTCGCCTTCGCGCACCACTTCTCCGCGCAGAACACGCTCCCGGCCCTGGATCTGTACCGCGATACGTTCCGCCCGTCCGCGGTGCTGGACGCCCCGTACGCCCTCATCGGCGTCTCCGCGCTCGCGACCGACGACGAGAACGAGGCCCGCCGCCAGGTCATGGCCGCCGCCCTGAACATGGTCCGGCTGCGCACCGGCCGCCCCGGCCTCGTCCCCACCCCGGAGGAGGCCGAGGCCCACCAGTTCACCGAGATGGAGCGGGACTTCATCACGAGCTGGAACTCCAACGTCATCCACGGCACCGCCGACCAGGTCAGGTCCGGCCTCGACGACCTCGCCAAGCGCACCGGCGCCGACGAGCTGATGCTCACGGCCAACGCGCACAGCGGCGACGTACGCCTGCGCAGCTATGAACTCGTCGCGGACGCCTACGGCTTGCCCAATCCGGCCTGACCCCGGCTCCGAATGCCGCCATGGAAGGTGCCGCCTCCGACGGGGGTGGAGGCGGCACCTTCACGCGACCCGCGCCGACAGCGAAACCGGTGAACGAACCCCACAGTGAACTCGCCGTCTCCCTACGGCCGTTGGCGTCCCGCCAAGCCTTCCACCCCACACCCGCAACCCCCCTCCCCCTTCCCTAACCTGTCCGCATGGACATGGACACCCGGCTGCTGCGCTACTTCACCGTCGTCGCCCAGGAGGGCGACCTCACCCGTGCCGCCGAACGCCTCTTCCTCTCGCAGCCCGCGCTGACCCAGCAGATCAGGCAGCTGGAGACCCGGTTGGGAACGGAGCTGTTCACGCGCTCGCGCGCCGGGATGACCCTGACGGACGCGGGCGTGGCGCTCGCCGCCTCCGCGCCCGCCGTCCTCGACGCCTGGGACGGCGCGCTGCGCGCCACCCGGGGCGCCTCCGCGCGGGCGGACCGGATCCTGCGGGTCGGCTTCGTGGCCGGCGGCGCGAACGAGCTGACCCGGCGCATCGTCGCCGAGTTCGCGCGCCGCAGACCGGGCTGGCGCGTGCAGTTGACGCGGACCGCGTGCGACGACCCGACGGCCGGCCTCGCGGGCGGCACGGCCGACGTGGCGCTGCTGCGGCTGCCGTTCCCCGGCCAGGAGGCCCTGGACATAGAGGTGTTGCTGACCGAGCGGCGCTGGGTTGCGCTTCCGACGGCGCACCGCCTCGCAGACCAGCAGGAGGTCGACTTCACCGATCTCCTCGACGAGCCCTTCGTCGCGGCCCCGCCGGAGTCCGGCTGGTGGCGCGACCACTGGCTCGCGGCGGACGAACGGGACGGCCGTCCGCCGAAGATCGGCGCCGTCGCCCACACCCCCGAAGAGTGGCTGACGGCGATAGCGGGCGGCCACGGCGTGGCCCTCACCCCCGAGGCCGCCGCCCTGGAAACAACCGCCCACGACGGCCACCCCGACGTGACCTACCGCCCCGTGCGCGGAGTCGGCCCCACCGAGGTGGGCGTGGCCTGCGCGCGGGGCACCCAAGTCCCGCAGGCGGTACGGGACTTCATCGAGGCCTGCGTGACGGCACGCGACGAGCCGACCCCCGCGACGTGACCGTACGCGTCAAGAGCCTCACGAACTCTCGCGCCTCCCTCACGAACCAGCGCCCTTACGAACCCTCGTCCTTGAGAAGTACGGAGATACGGTCCGCCGCGACCGGCCGGGAGTAGAGCCACCCCTGCCCGGTGTCGCACCCGATCCTGCGCAGCCGCTCCGCCTGCCCGGAGGTCTCCACGCACTCCGCGGTGACGGTGAGCCCGAGGCGGTGGGCGAGCTGCACCAGCGCCTCGACGATGACCTCGTCGGCGGGGTTGATGTGCGCGGCGGCCTCGCCGTACTCGCCCTCGTCGTACTGGAAGCCGCGGACGAAGGAGCCGTCCAGCTTCAGGACGGAGACGGGGAGGCGGCTGAGGTAGGCGAGGTTGGAGTAGCCCGTGCCGAAGTCGTCGATGGCGATGCGTACGCCCATGTCGCTGAGGGCCTGCAGGGCCTGCAACGGACGGCCCGCGGAGCCCATGACCGCGGACTCGGTCAGCTCCAGTTGCAGCAGCCGCGAGGGCAGGCCCGTCTCGGCGAGGATCTCGGCGACGTCCGCGACGAGGTCGGAGTCCCAGACCTGGCGCACGGCGACGTTGACGCTGACGAACAGCGGTTCCCTGTCGGGGTGTTCGAGCTGCCAGCGGCGGGCCTGCCGGCAGGCGGTCCGCAGCACCCACCGCCCGAGCTGCACGATCGAGCCGTCTTCTTCAGCAAGTCCGATGAACCGATTCGGCGTGAGCAGCCCGAACTGCGGGTGCTGCCAGCGTACGAGCGCCTCGACCCCGCGCATGCCGCCGCCGTCGAGGCTCACCAACGGCTGGTAGTCCAGGACGAATTCGTCGCGTTCGACGGCGGGGCGCAGTGAACTGGCCAGTGCCTGCCGGGTCATGCGATGGGCGTTGCGCTCGGGGTCGAACAGCGTCCAGCGGGCCTTGCCGTCGGCCTTCGCCCAGTACAGCGTGGTGTCCGCGGCCTGCATCAGGCCGGTGGTCGTGGTGCCGGCGGCGCGCCGCTCGACGACGCCGATGGAGGCCGAGAGGGACAGCCGCTGCCCGGACAGGTCGAAGGGTTCCTGGAGGGCCCGCAGGGTGGTCTCGGCGAGCTCGGTGAGCTGGTCCGTGCCCGTGGAGTCCTCCACGAGCAGCGCGAACTCGTCCCCGCCGAGCCGCGCGACCAGCGGCGCCGACGCCCTGCCGTACCCCGCCTCGTCGGCGAGGGCGGTCAGCCGCTCGGCGACGGCGGCGAGCAGCCGGTCGCCGACGCGATGGCCGAGGGTGTCGTTGACGGCCTTGAAGCCGTCGAGGTCCAGATAGCAGAGCCCGATCCGCCCGGTGCTGGTGTCGTCGTACGCACCGGCCTCCAGGGCGGTGGCGAGCCGCTCGAAGAAGAGCGCGCGGTTGGGCAGGCGGGTCACCGGGTCGTGCATCTGGAGATGCCGGAGGCGGGCCTGGAGGTCCCGGCGCGCGCTGATGTCTGCGGCGGCGAGCAGGACGCTGCCCGCGCCGTACCGCTCGCTGCCGCCGGGCAGCGGGGACGCGGTGATCTGGGTCCAGAGCGAGTGCCCGTCGGGGTGTTTCAGGCGGCGGGTGCAGCGCAGCTTGGCCTGCCGGCCGCGGAGGACCTCCCGGTACGCGTGCCAGGTGCGGGCGTCGGACGTGAGGTCCACCAGATCGGCGGCGGCCCGGCCGGTGAGGTCGGCGGGGTCGGCGCCGAGCAGATCGCCCAGCGCGTCGTTGGCGCTGACGACCAGGCCCTCGCGGTCCACGACGGCGAGGGCCAGGGGAGCCGCGGTGAAGGCGGCGAGGTAGTCGGCGGTGTACTGGGCGAGGGGGCCGGTCGGGCCCGATAGGTGACGCTCCGTGACGGCAGGCCAGGCGCGGCCGAGTGTTGCGACCGCTGTGGCGGTCGGCCCTTGAGAGGTTCCGTTCACCGCTTGCTCCCGCAGTGCAATTGATGTCGAGCAGGTCGATGGGCCCCAAATCTGGCGGGTCTGGTGAAGCGGCCGGCCGGTTGGCGGACGGCCGACGGGGCCGGGAAAGTGTGCCGATCATAGAGGCAGGCCGTCGGGGCGTTCCAGCCGTGGCACGGCGAACGGGGGCTGCGGGGGCCGCCGACAGATCGTTTCTGCTCAGCCGTGTACGGGGATATCCGCGGCTCGACCGCTTGTGACGGTCAGTGAGCGGTCGGAGTGTCGCATCCTGGCCGTTCGTCACTCGGCCGGGTCAGACAAACTGGGCGAACTTCAACAAATCATCACAGGGTGGGTGGGGTGTCTCGCATTCCGCACCCGGAGGTCGACGTGGAGCGTCAGCTCCCCCCTTGGATGCTCACCCGTGTTGGGGAGTGGCCGCGCCTGCGCAGCGCGGGAATCCTCTTCACCTGCCTGACCGCTCTGGCCGCCACCTCACTGGTCGCGGGACCGGCGTTCGCCCAGGGCTCGGCGGGCCCGTGCGCCCTGCGCCGCACGCCCGCACACCACTCGGAGGGCCTTGACACCTGGAACGCCGCCTATCCGCGGCCGTCCCGCGCCCTCGACGCCGTCATGGTCTTCCTCTCCTTCCCGGACTCCCCGCCGATGACGACGCCCGACGAGCTGGCGGCCGACTACTTCCCGGCCACGAGCGAGTTCTTCCAGCGAGCTTCCTACGGAAGGTTCACACTGCGCCCACACCCGCAACACGAATGGGTGGAAATGCCGGAAGATTCAGCGGCGTACGCCATAGAGCGGGACTGGAATCCTCAGCGCCGCGCCGCCTACCTGCGGGACGCGGTGGCGGCGGCGGATCCGCACGTGGACTTCTCGGCGTACGACATCGTCTACTTCGTGGCCGATCCGGACGCCCCCGGCGTGGACTCGGACGCGACGAAGGTCGTGAACTTCGACCACCCGATGCACGCGGACGACACACCGCTGCGCCGCATCGTCACGGTCTTCGAGCGCCACCCGCCGGACCGCAACGTGCTGGCCCACGAGACGGGCCACGTCTTCGACCTGCCGGACCTCTACCACCGCCCCACGGACGGCAAGGGCGACTGGGACACCCATGTGGGCGACTGGGACGTCATGGGCAGCCAGTTCGGCCTGGCCCCGGAGCTGTTCGCCTGGCACAAGTGGAAGCTCGGCTGGCTGGCCCCGCGGCAGGTGGTGTGCGTGGCGGGCGGCCCGCGCCGGTTGACCCTGGACCCGCTCTCGGCGCAGCCCACCCGCAGCGGCACCACCTCGACCAAGCTGGCGGTCGTCCGCACCGGCCGGGGCAGCGTGGTCGCCATCGAGGCGCGCGGCGCCCTGGGCAACGACCGGGCGACGTGCAGCGAGGGCGTCCTTGCGTACCGCGTCCGCAGCGAGACGGCGTCGGGCCGGGGCCCCATCGAGGTGATCGACGCCCACCCGGACTCGGCGGCGTGCGGCAACGACTCGGTGTACCCACCACTGGCGGACGCGCCGGTACGCGCGGGGGAGAGCCTGACGGTGCCGTCGGAGGGGGTCAGGATCGAGGTGGAGACGAGAACGGCTTCCGGAGCATGGACGCTGAAGGTCACGCCGACGTGATCGGAAGCAAGCCTCTGACCAGGCAAAAAGAAGCCCCTCACATCCGTGAGGGGCTTCTTTTTCGTCTGTGCGCCGCCAGGGACTCGAACCCCGGACCCGCTGATTAAGAGTCAGCTGCTCTAACCAACTGAGCTAGCGGCGCCTGCTGACGTCGTAGACCTTAGCACCCTGATCGCGGGGAGGAAAAATCGATATACGCACCGCGGACCCACCCGCCTCCCGGGCCGCCCGGACGCAGGCCCAGAGCACCACATCGGCCCCCGGGAGCCATGGGTGCCGGCTGTCCGGGGCGACCAGCCACCGCGATCCGAGCCGGTCGTCCGGGCCCGGCCCGGCCGCGAGCGGCGGCACGGTGACGGCGTCGCCCGCGCCGTGGCAGAGCAGGGACGGCACGGCGGAACCCCACTCCTCCCAGGCGAGCAGCGAGGGCAGCCGCCGGGCGGTGCCGGGGGCGGCGAAGAGCAGCATGCGGCCGCGGTGGGTGGCGACGGGCCCGGAGCCGGGCCCGTCGTGCCATAACCGGTCGACCATCCGCCGCCCGAAGACGGCGGGCACGCTGACCACGTCGAAGACGGTGCCGCAGGACAGCACGGCCGGGGCGGTGGGCCGCGCCCGCCAGCCGGTGAGCAGCCCCTGCGGATACGTTTCGGCAGAGGCGAGCCAGGCGGCGCCTTCGGGGGTGACGTCGCAGGCGTTGGCGGGAACGGTGTGGGGGTGGGGGAGGCGGCTCATACCGGATAGATCTACCGGTGGTGAGCGCCCGCTTTCACAGAGTTGCGGGAAACCCAGGCGATGACACGCGAGGTGGAGTACCTTGCCCCTGCGGCATATGCCGCAGGACCTTGTGCCGGATGGGCTGTGAGCGCCGTGAGCGCCGTGAGCGCCGTGAGCGCCGCGTGGGCCGCGTGGGCCGCGTGGGCTCAGTGGGGCAACGGGGGCCCGGAATCCGCACCGGCGCCACCCGCACCACCCGCACCGGACCCGCCGCCCTCACTCCCACCCATCAACTCCCGACCGAACTCGACCATCTTCTTCGCGTAGTCCTCGGTCCACTGGGCGCGCTCGGCGATGTCGGCCGTGGTGAGCCGGTCGAAGCGGCGCGGGTCGGCGAGCTGGGCGGCGGCGATGGCCTGGAACTCGACGGAGCGGTCGGTGGCGGCCCGGAAGGCGAGGGTCAACTCGGTGGCCCGGGCGAGCAGTTCGCGCGGGTCCTCCATCGACTCCAGGTCGAAGAAGTGCTCGGGGTCGGCGGCGGCTTCCGCGGGCTCGAAGAGGAGCGGTGCGGGGCGCATGCGCTGGCTGGACCGGGGCCGCGAGGGCTCCGCCATGTCGTTTTCCTCTCGTCGTACGCCGCGTGGCCACACCCATTGTCCCCCGCCCCGCAAGACGCCCGCGACGTTCGCGCGGCGTTCCCTTGAGCGGCCCCGGGGTGACCGCCACCCCTGGCGCCCCCGCCTGCCGGGAGCCGACCTTGCCCCCACTTTCCCGCCCCGTAGACGTGGGCTGCCTTTAAGGGGCGGGAGCCGCCCCTGGCGGCCCAGCTGCCCACAGCAGGTACGGCAGAACGGCCGGGCGGGCACCCCCCCCGGACGGGAAAGCCGACCGCTCAACCCCCACCGAAGGGGAAAGCCGCCGACGGACCGGAGGGGACGTGCCGGTATGTCCGCGCGCAGCCCGCCCGACCCCGCCGTACGCACAGGAAACGCCTCCGGCGCCCACGCGCGAGCACGGACATACCGGCGCGGCCCCGCCCCACCACCGGACCATAGGCGGAGCAACTCCCACCGGCGGGAAAGTAGCCATCCGACCTAGGGCCGCCAAGACACCCGATGCTCGGCCAGCCGGGCGAGAATGGCGTGGTTGGCCTCCCAGCCGTCCGGGAACTTGACCGTGACTCCCAGGCGGACGGGATCCGTTGACGGATGGTCGTCCAGGAGGGTGCTCACGCCCGCGCGGCACACCACGATGCACGCGTGCCGGTGTCGGGAGGCGAGCACGCACAGTCGCCCCGTCTCCAGGTGGAACGCCGTCGCGTCCGGCCGCCCGGACAGCGGATGCAGCACGACGGTCACGTCGAACTCCCGCCCCTGCAACCGGTTCGCGGTGTCCACGGTCACATCGACGACCCCGAGCGAGGCGAGCGCACCGCGCACGGCGGCGGCCTGGTCCCGGTGCGCGGTCCCCACCGCGATCCGGTCGGCGGTGACCGGCACGGGCTCCGGCGACCGCTCGGACGTGGCGACCCCACCCCGGTCGAGCAACCGCCGCACGACGAGCGCGACGGCCCGCACGGCCTCGGGGTCCGTACGCGGCGTATGCCGGGCGGGCAGCTCAAGGAGCCCCCACCCGGAGGCGGCGGCCTCGTCGATGACGCGGTCGGGCCCCGAACCGTCCGACGGCACGCCGAAGTTCAGCATCCGGTCCCCGTGCCCCGTACCACTACGGAACGGCGTGTACGGATAGAACGCGTCGGACACCAGCGGCGCGGCGGACGCGGGCAGCCGCCACGACACGGGAAGCCGATGCTGCGGCAGCCCCGGATTGTGCGCGAGGAGCGTGGTCACGGCGCTGGCGGAGGGGTCGTAGGCGAGCCCGGCCCACTGCTCGGCCTCGGCGATGGCGAAGGGGTCCAACTGCCCGGGGTCGCCCACGAACAGGGCCCGTTCGAAGAGCCCGGCGACGGCGAGCAGGGCGTCCGACCGCATCTGGTAGGCCTCGTCCACGATGGCGTGCCGCCAGGGCTCGACACCCTTGACGTGCCCCCACTTCGCGGCGGTGGACACGACGACGTCGAGCCCCGCGAGGTCACCGGCCTTGGCGGACTTGCGTACGTGGGGCAGCTCGTCGAGCGCCTTGTCGTACGGGTCGGAGTCGCTGCTGTGGAGCCGCCCGACGGGCAGCTCGGGGTTCTTCTCGGCGAGGCGCAGGACGAGGTCGTCGACCTGGGCGTTGGTCTGGGCGACGACCATCAGGGGCCGCCCGGCGGCGGCCAGTTCGAGCGCGGCGCGCACGACGAGGGTGGACTTCCCGGCGCCGGGAGGCGAGTCCACGACGACGCCGCGGTGGGCGCCGTGCAGCGTGTCGCGCAGGATCGCGTCGGTGGCCCGAGAGGCCTCGGCGGCGGGGTCGAAGGAGACGGTCACAGAATGTCCTCCGAGGTCACGGCGTCGGAGCGCTCACCGAGGGGACCCGCACCCTCAGGCGGCCCCCCATGCGTCCAGGGAGTGTCCTCAGGCTCGGGCAACCGGGGCCCACCCCGCTGCTCATGCTCGAAGAGCGTCCAACACAACCGATCCCCGACCTCGGGCACGGACCCGGGCTCGGCTTCCTTGCCGCGCCCCATCTTGTCCAGGACGCGAAGCACGACAAGGCGGCCACCGCCACCGACATCGTCACTGTCGGCGTCGGCGTCGGCGTCGTACGCGACGAACTGCGCGGCCTGAGGCTTCCCTTCAAGGGACCGATACACCTTCACGCCGGCATCAAGATGCGGCCGATCACCCGTCCGCACGGTGACCAGCGGCCGAGGCCGGGGCGAACGCCCCTCGCTGTAGGCCATGACGACATCGGTCACCACTCCGGCGAAGGCCTCACCGGCGAGCCGCCGCCCGGCCATGACCAGGGGATCGTCCAGGGCCTCCTGGGCGTCGAGCCGGGCCTGCTCCCGCTCGCGGGTGCCGAGCTTGTTGGCGGCGGTGACCGCGTCGTCGACGCGCGGCTGCGGTGGCTCGCCCGCGGCGACGCGGTCGCGGTGGCCGGTGAACGACCACCGGTCCCCGCGCCACCGGTCGACGGCGTGCGGCGCCTCGGGCAGCGTGCACAGAGCGTCGAGGCCGCGCCACACGGCGTCCCAGGTGGGGCGCGTACGGCTCTCGACCAGGGCGTCGATGTCCCGCTCGGCGGCGGCGAGGGCGGCGAGCAGTCCGTCCGCCTCGACACCGTCGGAGGCGGCGGCGAGTGCGGTACGCGCGCGGTCGTAGCGCTCGATGGCGGGCGCCAGGAGCTGGTTGTCGAAGGCCGGGTCGGTGGCGGGCCCGGCGGGCGGGCACAGCAACTGCCCGTCGGCGCCGCGGGCCAGCTCCGCGCGGAGCGCGGCCTCGGCGCCCGACGTGCCCTCGGGCGCCTCGATCCAGGCAAGCAACGCGCCCAAGTGCTGTTCCTCCAGGGAGGACTGGCCGGTGGCCCAGTGCCGGGACAGCAGGTCGGTCATGGCGAGCAGGAGCGCCGAGCCGGGCACCCGGGAGCGCTCGCCGAAGTGCGTGAGCCAGCGCCCGAGGAGCGGCACGCGCGGAGGCGCGGGATACGGCGCGTCCGGATCCTGCTCGGCCGTACGCCGGAACCGCATCGACCGGCCGAGCAGCCGCACGAACTCGACGCCCGCGCGGCTCGGCACGATGAGCTGCGGGGCGTCCGCGCACAGCTCGACCTCGACCTTGACGCGCTTGCCGGTCTCCGCGTCGGCCTCCGTGCGCTCGGCCGCCTCGACGTCGCCTTCGTACGACTCCACGTACGGCAGCAGGATCTCGGCGAGCCGGGACAGGAAGGCGAAGCGCAGGTCGCGGTCGCGGGGCTGGGGCACGGTGAGCAGCCGCGGGGATGTGCGCTCGGTGCCGATCAGGGCGCCGAGCGGGGCGCCCGCTTCACCGGCGGTGACGAGCGGCACGAAGACGAGGGGCCGCTCGGAGAGGTGCCGGTGCCGCACGGTGGCCCGCGGCCGGGCGCGCCCACCGGCAGTGGCCTCAAGGCGGGCCAGATTGTCGATCAGGGACAACGCACACCTCCGGCAACCGTCGCCGTGGCAGCCACGCCATCCGACGAAGTCTCCGAGGCCGAGCCACCCCACGACTCACCCAACGCCTCGGCCCGCAACGCCCCCGCCCACCGCAGCGCCACCACGGCCGGATCATCCGGATCCCCCGCCGCACCGCGCGCGGCGGCAAGCGCCTCCTCGACCGTCGTGAGCGTCCCGAGGTCGGCCCGCAGGGAGCGCCCGAGGGACGTGAGCTCGCCCGCCGCGCGGGCCCGGTCGCGGCAGTGGAAGGCCAGCTCGCAGGCGGCCAGGCACTCGGGGGCGTACGTGGCGGGCACCGCGTCGACCGCGGCGGCCAGCTCGGCGGCGGGCCGGTTGACGTCGAACGTCGTGCCGGGCGGCAGCGTGGCCGCGATGTCCTCGACGCGGGTCAGCCGGGAGAGCTGGCGCCGGGTGACGGCGAGCTGCTTGCGGATGTCCACGGGGGACGCGGCCGGAAGGTTCGAGAAGTCCTTGGGGCAGACGAGCAGCGCCCGCTGCCGCACCTCGGGCACGAGACCGGCACCCTCACCGGCCTGCGAGGCGCCCTGCTCGGAGACGTGCCCGGAGTCCTGCGCAGCGACCTGCGCCGCAACCCGCTCCAGAGCCAGCACATACACCGCGGCCTGCCGCGCGGCCGCCCCCACCTTCGCCGCGTCCGCAGCCCCGTCGATCATCGGGAAGGACTTGATCTCGACGACCGTCCAGGTCCCGTCCGGCGCGACGACCACCGCGTCCGGCTCCAGGAAGGCGGGCGTGCCCGCGACGTCCAGGGCCAGCATGGGGTGGTCGAGCAGCGTCCAGGCACCGGCGGCCGTGGCCTCGCGCAGGGCGAGGGCGGTGCGGCCCGCGCGGCCTTCGGGACCGGCCGCCGTGAGGTCCGGAACGCGCGCGGTGCCGGGCTCGGGCTCGGGCCCGCCGCCCAGGCACGCGTGCGTGAGGCGCAGCAGCTCCGTGCCGCCGTCGGACTTCACCCGCGCCTCGAAGGCGTGCCCCCGCATGAAGGCGAACTGCGACTGCCCGAAGCCGGAGGGCGAGCCGAGGGACTCCGCGAGGGCCGCCTTCGGCACCCCCGCGCCGTCGAGGAGGGCGCGCCGACCGCACCCCGGGTTCGCCGCGAGTGCCGCGAGGGCGCGGGCGTCCAGGGGCTGCGGCCGTACGTCAGGTCCGCGCAGTTCCGCGAGCCGTTGCCGCAGCGCCGTCCCCGGTGTCCGCGGCGCGGCCTGCGGGTCTGCCGCCCTTGCTCCCGCGGGGCTTTCCGGCAGGCTTGCCCGCGGCACCGCTGCCGACGCCCGGCTCGGCGCCGAGCTTGCGCTGATGGGGAATTCGCTCACCCGCCGAAGTCTGGCATCCACCACTGACATTGGAGGACTCTGCCGGGGCCTTGGCGACGGAAGAGGCGACCGAGGCGCCTTCCGGGCGCGCAGCGGAGCCGTTGCCGCGCGCGGCGAGCGCCGTGGCGACAACCGGCTGCAGCCGTGCCTTGACCCGAGCGGCGGCGTTCCGCACGGGCCGGACGAGCAGCAGCCCCAGACCCATCACGGCCACGCCCGCGAGCGCGTCGAAGAAGTAGTGGTTGGCGGTGCCCATGACGACGACGGTGGTGAGCAGCGGGTAGGCGACGGCGATCGTCTTCAGCAGGGGCGTGCGGCCGTACTTCCACAGCACCACGCCGCACCACAGCGACCAGCCGACGTGCAGGCTGGGCATCGCCGCGTACTGGTTGGTCATGCCGCCGAGCCCGCGCGGCGCGCTGGCCTGGCCGCCCCACCAGCCCCAGTCGCTGTACTGCGCCATCGTGTCGACGAACCCGTGGCTCTTCTCAAGAAGACGAGGCGGGCAGGTCGGCATCAGTGTGAAGCCGATCAGGCCGATGAGGGTGGAGACCATCAGCCAGGTGCGGGCGGCGGCGTAGTGCACGGCCCTGCTGCGGAACAGCCAGATCAGCACGAGCGGCGTGACCACGTAGTGCAGCGAGGCGTACCAGAAGTCCGCCGGGACACCGATCGAGGTGTGGGCCGTGAAGAGCCGGTTGAGTGGATGCTCGAGGTTGAGGTTCAGGGCCTTCTCGACGCGCAGGATGTCGAGGCCGTGGCCCACGGCGGTCGTGACGTCCCCGCGGGCGAGCAGCCGCCCGGCCGAGTAGGCCCCGTACACCAGCAGGATCAGCGGCAGCTCCGTCCACCACCGCAGGCGGAGCCGCGCGGTACCGTTCCCGGATATGCCGCCGGCGCCCGCGCCCTGTGCCTCGGTCTGCGGCATCCGGTGGGTCCCCCATCTCATTCGCGCTGTTCCCGCTCAGTTCGTGCGGCGTACGGCCGCTGGGTCACTTTACGGCGTACGCGAAGGCCGCTGAGCCATCCCCCTGGTCGTCAAAGACGCAGAGATCGTCGCCGGGGTTGCTCCTTCGCGGTGTGAGTGATGATGGAAGGAACGGACGGGTGACTGTCCGCTTTTGTCCCGGAAAATCTCCTTGAACATCTGCTTGCACAGCTCTCTCGCACAGCTCTTGCACAGCTCTTTGGAAAGGCTCCTCATGGCACCGCGCATCCTGCTGGCCCGGCACGGACAGACCGAGTGGTCGCTGTCCGGAAAGCACACCGGCAGGACGGACATCCCGCTCCTCGAAGAGGGCAGGCGCGGCGCGAAACTCCTCGGCGAGCGCCTGCACCGGGCGCCCTACGACGGCCTCCCCGGTGTCGAGGTGCGCACCAGCCCGCTGTCCCGCGCGCGGGAGACGTGCGAGATCGCCGGGTTCGGGGACCGGGCCGCGGAGTGGGACGCGCTGATGGAGTTCGACTACGGCGCGTACGACGGCCTTACCCCCGCCGACATCCACGCCATGCGCCCCGGCTGGTTCATCTGGCGCGACGGGGTGCCGGACGGCGAGACGCTGGCGCAGGTGTCCGCGCGCGCGGACAAGGTCGTCGCCTGGGCGCGCGAGGCCGACCGGGACGTCCTCGTCTTCGCGCACGGCCACATCCTGCGCGCCATCGGCGCCCGCTGGCTGGGCTTCGACATCGACTTCGCGTCCCGGATCCGCCTCAACCCGACGTCCCTTTCGGTCCTGGGCTGGGCCTACGGAGAGCCCGCGCTGGAGGCGTGGAACGACACGGGGCACCTGGTCGGCTGAAGAGCCTCGGTCACAGAGCCTCGGTCAAGAGCCTCAGTCAAATAGTCACCCCGCGCGTGCGGGCGGCGTGCTGCTCCAGGAACTCCGTCACGCCCGCCGCCCGCTGGTGCGGAAGGAGCAGCCGCGCGGTGGTCGCGATCATGGACTCGATCCGTGACGACTGGACCTCGTCGAGCAGCGCCAGGACCCGCAGGCCCGCCGCCGCGGCCTCGTCGGGGCGGCCCGCGCGGGCCAGGTCGTCGGCCAGCTCGGCGGTGTACAGGGCGATGTTCCGGGTGAACTCGGGGGTCTGCGTCGAGGCGACGCCCGCCGCGCGCTGCGCGTGCCGGGACGCGTGCTCCCAGTGGCCGAGCGCCGACCAGCACTGCGCCTCCAGGCCCGCGAGTTCCGCGGGGCCGTAGAAGGTCATCCACTCCGGGTCGGTCTCGGACGGGCCGATGTCGAACAGCGCGTGCGCGCGCGTGAGCGCCTGCCGGCAGCCCGCGCGGTCGCCGAGCCCGGCCCAGCCGCCCGCCTCGCGCAGCGCGATCAGCGAAAGGAGCCGGGGCGAGCCGAGCTGCCGCGCCGCGCGCGCGGCGGCCTGCGCGGCGCGCACCGCCTCCCGGGGCCGTCCCGCGTCCCGCGCCAGGAACGCGGTGTTGCAGAACGCGTGCGCCTCCAGGGCGGGGTCGCCCGCCACCCGCGCCGTCGCGAGGGCCTCCGCGTAGTGCGAGCGGGCGTCGTCGAAGCGCCCCGAGTCGTGCGCGAGCCAGCCGACGGAGATGGCGAGTTCGCCCGCGCCCGAGTAGAGCCGGTCGGCCACCGCCTGTCCGCCCTGCCGGGAGGTGCCCGCGTCGAGCAGGGCGTAGGCCGTGCGCAAGGGGGCGGCGGCCCGCTTGTACAGGCCGTCGGCGCCGTGCCGGTCGTCGAGCAGCCGGATCTGGCGTACGGCCTCCTCGACCGCGCTCACCTCGTTCTCGTCCGCCGCGCGCAGGCGGTGCCCGCGGACGCGGGCGGCCTCGGCGACGCCGCCCAGGGGGAGCCCGACGGCCCCCAGGGAGGCGACGGCCACCGTGGCCGTGCCGCTGGTCATGAATGCGCGACGCCGCACGTCGCTCTCCTCGTCGCCGGTGGTGCTTTCCATGCCGTGCACGCGCGAGTACCGGGCGTCCACGCGGTCATGCGTGTACGTGGTGTCCGCCCCGCGCGCGTCCCCGGCCCCGCGCGCCCCGCGGCCCCGGACCGCCGCGCGCGGCGCGAAGCCCAGGTCCGTCAGCGTGCGGCCGGGGAACATGTGCAGGAACACCCGCTCGTACGCGTAGTTGGGACAGCGGATCTCGCCCGCCTCGACGCGGCCCACGTACCGCGCGTCGCAGCTCACCCGCTCGCCGATCTCGCGCGCGGCCCGCCGCACCGCGGCCGCGAACTCGCCCGGCGAGCGCTGCCCGCGCAACTGCCGGAACGCGAGATTCGGTCGCGGAGGCGGAGTTGACGATGCCGATGACGACGACGCCATGCCGGATCCTCTCGCTGGGGGACCGTGCCGGATCGCGCCGCGCCGTCCCGCGCCGTCGGCCGCTGACGTATCGGCTGGAGCTTGTGCGGGGGGCTGCGGACCTGTTCCGGCGGAGCATGAACGTACCGGCTGGGAACCGGCCACCACGCGGAGTTTGCCTACAAACCGGATATCTCATCCGTGATCTGCCATGAACTGCCATCCTTTGCGGCGGCGTGGCGCCGTAGCCGTTGCCGCCCTCGCGCGTTGAACCATGCGGAGAGGGAGCGACGCCGCTCCCGCCCTGGCGAGGAGGTTCCCTTGTTGGAGTTCGGCATGGAGAACAGCGAATCCGGGGGCGCGTTGACGACCGCGCGGCACTGGCCGAGCCAGGACCGCAGTGCGGGGCCCGCCGGCTGCGTCGAGCGCCATGACGGTCACGAGGAGTGCGATCTCGTGACCGTGCCGGCGCGCCAGGGGCTTGAGGCCGTCGACATTCTGCGCCGGGGCGCCGGCGAAGAGGCCGTGGGGCCCGTTCTGCACGACGGGGGGTGCGACACCCTCGGCTTCCTGGTCCCGCCCGGCACGGCGGATGCGTGGGACTTGCCTGGCAGCGCGTGTACGCAGACGTTCGGGCGCGGTGTTGCCGTCCCGCAGGAGCCGGACCCGGTGCCCCCGCCGCCCGTTGCCGGGACCGGGTGGTTGGTGCCGCCCGGGGAGACCGACCCCGTTACCGATCCCGCTGTGTTGCGTGCTGCGCTTGGCGAGGCCGCGCGGATGATCGAAGCCGCGGATAACTGTCGCTGAGGCTGTATATGGGGCTGCGCCCCTTTCCCCGCCTTTCGCCGCTGCGCGGCTCGTCCTCAAACGCCGGACGGGCTGGAGTGGCTCGGCCCAGCACTGGAAGGGCTGCGACCGCGCGGGCGGGCGTAGGTGTCCGACCCCGGCGATAATGAGCCTGTGGCAAGGAACAGGCGGGGACAGCAGGCGCGGGAAGCCGTCGTCGAGGAGGTCGACGGGGGGCTTGCCGAGCTGATGCCGGATCGGGAGCGGGCCCGGGGGTGGACGCTGCTCGTGGACGGTGCGCCGCAGTCGCATGTCGACCTTGATGATCCCTCGTATCTCGACTTCGAGTACCAGCGCAGGATCGGGCACATCGTCGATCTCGTCGCCCCTCCGGGACGGCCCCTGCACGCCCTGCACCTCGGCGGTGGCGCCCTCACCCTCGCCCGGTACGTCGCCGCGACCCGCCCCCGCTCCACCCAGCAGGTCGTCGAACGCGACACCGCGCTCGTCCAACTCGTCCGCCGCGCCCTGCCGTTGGACCCCGGCGCCCGAATACGCGTGCGTGGCGCCGACGCCCGCGAAGGGCTCGCGAAGACCCCTGACGGCTGGGCCGACCTCGTCATAGCCGACGTGTTCAGCGGCGCCCGCACCCCCGCCCACCTCACCAGCGCCGAATTCCTCGGCGACATACGCCGGGTGCTCAAACCCACCGGCTGGTACGCCGCCAACCTCGCCGACGGCCCGCCGCTCGCCTATCTGCGCGGCCAACTCGCCACCGCCGCCACCGTCTTCCCCGAACTCGCCCTCGTCGCCGACCCCGCCGTGCTGCGCGGCAAGCGCTTCGGCAACGCCGTGCTCCTCGGCGCGGCGCAGCCGCTGCCCGTCGCCGAACTGACCCGGCGCAGCGCCGCCGACCCGCACCCCGCCCGCGTCGAACACGGGCGCGCGCTCCTCGACCTCAGTGGCGGTGCCGCGGCCGTCACCGACGCCAGCGCCGTCGCGTCACCCGCGCCGCCGTCGTCGGTTTTTCGCTGACAGGCCCGGCTCAGTACGTCAGTCAGTACGTATTCACGTCGACCTGCGGCGCGTGGTCGTGCCACGTGCAGAACACCGAAACGCGGTCGGCGCCCGACGTGTACTCCACGCGGATCCACGTCGACGCCCGCCACACCTGCATCGACCAGCCCGACGCAGGTGACGCCGACACGAGCGTCGCGGACGTCCTGCCCAGGTCGAAGACGACGCGGCCGCCCTCGGTGTTGTAGCCCTTGATGCTGCTGTCGCCGGAGGAGGGTGAGGAGGGCGACGTGGAGTTCTCGGGCTTGTCGGTCTGGTGGGAAGGGGAGTTCCGCGGGTTCTTCGTCTTCTCCGGGGGCTTGTCCTTCGTCGGGCCGGGGGGCTTCGACTTGGACGGTTCGCCGGACTTCTTCGGGGGCTTGGTGCTGGACGTCGCCTCCGGGCGGTGCGTCGACGACGACTGCGGCAGGGCCGAACGGTCGCCGGCCGCCAGCGGCAGGGCGCGCGGCGGGTCGTACGCCGTGCCCGCCATCACCGTGTGCACACCCCACCACGACAGCGTGACCGCCGCGCCCGTGGCGAGCGACCACGCGATGGCGTGTACGAGACCTCTGTGCATCGCGGGCCATACTGCACCACGTGCCGCCACGAAGAACAGGCGCCCAGGAGTCTGGGCTTCCGCTTTCCTGCCGGGAACTCTCTGCCCGGATTTCCCGCCCGGAAGGGGACATCGGACCCAAGTCCGGGCCAAAAGTCCCGCACGGCACCCGCGTCCCCCGCATGGCGTACGGTGCCGCCCATGGCAAGTGTGCTCGTCGTCGAGGACGACCAGTTCGTACGCTCGGCCCTCATCCGGCATCTGACCGACGCCTCCCACACGGTACGGAGCGTCGGCACCGCCCTGGAGGCGCTGCGCGAGGTCGCCCATTTCCGCTTCGATGTCGTCATCCTCGACCTCGGACTGCCCGACCTCGACGGGTCCGAGGCGCTGAAGATGCTGCGCGGCATCACCGACGTACCCGTGATCATCGCGACCGCGCGCGACGACGAGACGGAGATCGTCCGGCTCCTCAACGACGGCGCCGACGACTACCTGACCAAGCCGTTCTCCGTCGAGCACCTGTCCGCCCGGATGGCCGCCGTGCTGCGCCGCTCGCGCGGCTCGGGGTCCGGGTCCGGCGAGGCGGCGCCGCGGCCGGTGCTCCAGGTCGGCGGCCTGACCGTCGACCCGCTGCGGCGCCAGGCCGAGCTGGACGGCGCGCGGCTCGACCTGACCCGGCGCGAGTTCGACCTGCTCGCCTTCCTCGCCGGGCGGCCCGGCGTCGTCGTACCCCGCAAGGAACTGCTCGCCGAGGTGTGGCAGCAGAGCTACGGCGACGACCAGACCATCGACGTCCATCTGTCGTGGCTGCGCCGGAAGTTGGGCGAGACCGCCGCGCGCCCGCGCTATCTGCACACGCTGCGCGGCGTCGGCGTGAAGCTGGAGCCACCGCTGTGAACCGGGCCCGTCCCGCGGGAGCCGCGCCGTGAGGTGGGCGCTCGTGAAGGTGTGCCTGGCCGTCACCACGATGGTCGTGGCCGCCTTCGCCATCCCGCTCGGCCTCGTCATCCAGGAGATGGCCCGCGACCGCGCCTTCTCCGCCGCCGAACGGCACGCCGCCGGCATGGGCCCCACCCTCTCCATCACCACCGACCGCGACCAGCTCACCCGGGCCGTCGCCACCTCCGAGGCGGGCGGCGACGGGCGGATGGCCGTGTACGTACCGGCCGTCGGCAGGACCCCGGCGCTGAAGATCGGCGACCGCCGCGCCACCGCGCGCGACGTGGAGGCCACGCGTGCGCAGGGCCGGGCCAGGACCGCGGGCGTGCCCGGCGGCTCGGCGCTGCTCCAGCCCTTCGGGCTCGGCTCCGGGGAGATCGCCGTCGTCGAGATCTTCGTGCCGGAGAGCGAGGTCAGCAACGGTGTCACCACGGCGTGGCTGGTGCTCGCGGGCGTCGGTGTCGCGCTGATCATCGGGTCCGTCGCGGTCGCCGACCGGCTCGGCGTACGCATGGTCCAGCCCGCGCGCCGCCTCGTGGGCGCCGCGCACGACCTGGGCGAGGGCAAGCTCGGGGCGCGCGTGCCGGAGGACGGTCCCACCGAACTGCGGCTCGCCGCCGTGGCGTTCAACTCCATGGCCGACCAGGTCGTCCAACTCCTCTCCAACGAGCGGGAGCTGGCGGCCGACCTCTCGCACCGGCTGCGTACGCCCCTGACCGTGCTGCGCCTCAACGCGGCCTCGCTCGGCGACGGGCCCGCCGCCGAGCAGACCCGCGTCGCCGTGGAACGCCTCGAACGCGAGGTCGACACCATCATTCGTACGGCACGTGACGCCAAGCCGCAGACGGCGGCCGGGGTGCACATCGGGCCCGGGGCCGGGTGCGACGCCGCCGAGGTGATCCGCGAGCGGATGGGGTTCTGGTCGGCGCTCGCGGAGGACGAGGGGCGCGAGGCGCGGGTCGCCGGCGTGGACCGGCCCGTGTGGATCCCCGTGGCGCGGGCCGAACTGGTCGCCGCCCTGGACGCGTTGCTCGGCAATGTCTTCCGGCACACGCGGGAGGGGTCGGCGTTCGCCGTCGACGTGCACAGCGGGGAGGACGCGGTGATCGTGCTCGTCTCCGACGCGGGGGGCGGCATCGCGGATCCGCAGGCCGCGTTGGCCCGCGGCAACTCGGGTGCCTCGGCGGGCTCGACCGGCTCCACGGGCCTCGGTCTCGACATCGTGCGTCGCCTCGCCGAGTCCACGGGGGGCGATGTGCGCATCGGCAGCTCGATGCTCGGCGGGACCGAGGTGCGGCTTTGGATCCAGCGGGATCCCCGGCGGTCGCCGGTCGGGGGGCGGCGGCGGGGGGCCGTGCGGCGGCGGAAGCGGGTTTCGGCGGGGCCGGAGTAGAGCGCTCTCAGCCGTCGCGGGCGCGGTGCGCCGGCGCAACCTTTCCCGACTCCGATCGCACTCTTAAGCGCACCCTAAGATCACCGTCCCAAACCCGACAGGCCCGTTTTGTCGCGCCTCTGGCTGGCTAACGTGCGGAGCAGTCCCCACCCCGCACCCCCCCCCGAAGAGGCAGGCACCCCCATGAGCACCCACCGTCGCAGGATCACCGGCAGGCAGAAGGCGATAGGTGCCGTCGTCACGGCCGCCGTCGTCGGTGGCGGTGCCTTCCTGTTGTCCGGCACGGCCCAGGCGGCCTCCGTCGGCGCCGCGTACACCAAGACCAGCGACTGGTCGGGCGGCTACACCGCGCAGTACGTCGTCAAGAACAGCACCGGCAAGGCCCAGTCCGACTGGACCCTGGAGTTCGACCTGCCCGCGGGCACCAAGCTCAGCTCGCTGTGGAACGCCGAGCACAAGACCGACGGCAGCCGCGTCACCGTCACCCCGCCCAAGTGGGACAAGGAACTCGCCCCCGGCGAGTCCCTGACGGTCGGCTTCGTCGTGACCGGCGCCGCCGACCCGGTCAAGTGTCTGATCAACGAGGCGAAGTGCGCGGCCGACGACGGCGCGGCCCCCCAGCCCTCCGGCCGCCCCACCGGGAAGCCCACCGAGGACCCGACCGGGAAGCCGACGGAGAAGCCGACCGACAAGCCCACCGACAAGCCGACCGAGAAGCCCACCCCGACCCCCACCAAGACCCCCGGCGAGGGCACCGGAACCAAGGGCTCCGCCAAGTTCGCCCCCTTCGTGGACACCTCACTCGCCCCGGCGTACGACCTCGTCGACACCGCCACGAAGACCGGCGTGAAGGAGTTCAACCTGGCGTTCGTCACGTCCGGCGGCGGCTGCGAGCCCCTGTGGGGCGGCACCACGGCGCTCGGTGACGACAAGGTGGCCGCCCAGATCGGCGACCTGCGCGCCAAGGGTGGCGACGTCCGCGTGTCGTTCGGCGGCGCCGCGGGCTCCGAACTCGGCCTGCGCTGCGACAGCGCCGACGCCCTCGCCAAGGCGTACGGCAAGGTCATCGACGCGTACAAGCTCACGAAGGTGGACTTCGACATCGAGGGCGCGGCCCTGCCGGACACCGCCGCCAACTCCCGCCGCGCGCAGGCGATCGCCAAGCTCCAGAAGGACCACCCCGGGCTCGACGTCTCCTTCACGCTGCCGGTGATGCCCGAGGGCCTGACCCAACCCGGCGTCGACCTGCTCGCCGACGCGAAGAAGAACGGCGTCAAGACGTCGGCCGTGAACATCATGGCGATGGACTACGGACCCGCGTACAGCGACGACATGGGCAAGTACGCCACCCAGGCGGCGACCGCCACGCAGGCGCAGATCAAGGGCGTCCTCGGCCTGTCGGACGCCGAGGCCTGGAAGACCGTCGCGGTCACGCCGATGATCGGCGTCAACGACGTCACCACGGAGATCTTCAAGGTCGACGACGCCACCGAGCTGGTGAAGTTCGCGCAGGACAAGGGCATCGGCTGGCTGTCGATGTGGTCCTCGACGCGCGACAAGGCCTGCGCGGGCGGCAACAACTCCGTGCAGCCGACGTGCTCGTCGATCGAGCAGGACCCGCTGGCGTTCACGAAGGCGTTCGCCGCGTACAAGTAGCCCCCAGTTCCCCCCCAGGTTCCCCCCACGGGAAACACGCGCCCCGGCCGGACCCCCACCCGGCCGGGGCGCACCCCTGTTCAGTCCTCGACTGTGGGCGGCACCTCCCCGCTCGCCGCCACCTTCCCGTACCACTGCGCGCTCGTCTTCGGCGTCCGCGCCTGCGTCTCGTAGTCGACGTACACCGCCCCGAACCGCTTGCTGTAGCCGTACGACCACTCGAAGTTGTCCAGGAGCGACCACAGGAAGTAGCCGCGGACGTCCGCTCCTTCGAGGAGCGCCTCGTGTACGGCGGTGAGGTGGCCGTGCAGATAGCGGACGCGGTCGGGGTCGTGGACCTGGCCGCCCGCGCCGGGCTTGTCGTCGTAGGCGGCGCCGTTCTCCGTCACGAAAAGCGGAACCCCGGGAGCTTGAGCGGTGTACTCGAGGAGAAGGTCCTTCAGGCCGGTGGGGTCCACCGGCCAGTCCATGGCGGTGAGTTCACCGGACGCCCGGTGGAAGGAGACGCGGTCGGCGCCCGGCCAGGGGGAGTGGTCGGCGGCGCCGTGCCCGTCGTGACGCGGACTGTCCGCGGCGGCGCCGACGGAGGCCGACACGACAGCGGGGGAGTAGTAGTTGATGCCGAGGAAGTCCAGCGGCTGCTTGGCGATGGCCAGGTCGCGGTCGCTCACGAAGGACCAGTCCGTGATCCGCGCGGTGTCCGCGAGCAGATCGTCGTCGTACGTCCCGCGCAGCATCGGCCCGGTGAAGACGCGGTTGGCGAGCGCGTCGATGCGGCGGCGCGCGTCGAGATCGGCGGCGGAGGAGGTGAGCGGGCGCACGGCGCTGGGGTTGAGGCAGACGCCCACCCGCGCGCGGGTGGGCAGCGCCGCGCGCAGCGCCCGTACGCCCAGGCCGTGGGCGAGGTTGAGGTGATGCGCCGCGCGCAGGGCGGCCGCCGGGTCGGCGCGGCCGGGCGCGTGCACCCCCGAGCCATAGCCCAAAAACGCGCTGCACCAGGGCTCGTTGAGGGTCGCCCACAAGTCCACGCGGTCACCGAGCGCCCCGGCGACGATGCCCGCGTACTCCTCGAACCGGTAGGCGGTGTCCCGCTCCGGCCAGCCGCCGCCCGCCGGGGAGCCGCTGGGGAAGGCGGACTCCAGCTCCTGGGGCAGGTCCCAGTGGTAGAGCGTGACCATCGGCGTGATGCCGTGCGCGAGCAGTTCGTCGACGAGCGCCCGGTAGAAGTCGAGCCCGCGCTGCACGGCGGGCCCGCGCCCGGTGGGCTGCACCCGGGGCCAGGACACCGAGAAGCGGTACGCGCCGATCCCGAGGTCGGCCATCAGCCGCACGTCGTCGCGCCACCGGTGGAAGTGGTCGCAGGCCACGTCCCCGGTGTCCCCGCCGAGCACCTTGCCCGGCGTATGACTGAAGGTGTCCCAGATCGACGGCGTCCTGCCGTCCTCGGCCACCGCCCCCTCGATCTGGTATGCGGCGGTCGCGGCGCCCCATAGGAAGGAGGGCGGGAATCGCAGGTTCGCGTCGGTCATGGAAGCGCTCCCATGGGTCGTACGGAATGGAAGAGTCGTACGGAAAAGAGGAGAGGCGGGGCACGCGGGCCGTGGCGGCTAGCCCTTTACGGCGCCCTGCATGATCCCGCCCACGATCTGCTTGCCGAACAGGACGAAGGCGATGAGCAGCGGCAGCGTGCCGAGCAGCGCGCCCGCCATGATCACGGACTGGTCGGGGATCTGACCGCGGCCGAGCCCGGCGAGGGCCACCTGCACGGTCGGCTCGCCGTTCTGCGTCAGCGCGATGATCGGCCAGAAGAAGTCGTTCCAGGCCATCACGAAGGTCAGCATGCCGAGGACGGCCATCGCGGGCCGGGCCGCGGGAAAGACCACGTGCCAGATCAGCCGGAGACTGCTCGCCCCGTCGACCCGGGCGGCCTCGATCACCTCGGTGGGCAGCGCCTCGATGAGGTACTGCCGCATGAAGAACACCCCGAAGGCGCTCACCAGCGTCGGCAGGATCACCGACTGCAGCTGATCGGTCCAGCCGAACTCGGCCACCATCATGAACAGCGGTACGACGCTGAGCTGCGGCGGCACCATCATCGTGCCGATCACGAGCAGCAGGAGCAGCCCCCGGAAGCGGAACCGCAGCTTGGCGAAGGCGAAGCCCGCGAGGGTGGAGAAGAGCACGGTGCCCACGGTGATGCTGCCCGCCACCACGAGGGTGTTGAGCAGCGCCGTGCCCATGTTGGCGTCGGTCCAGGCGATCTCCAGGTTCTTGAAGAGATTGCCGCCGAACCAGAAGGGCGGGGGCGTCTCGGCGAGCCGCGTGTTGTTGCGCGAGGCGGCGATCGCGGTCCACACCAGCGGGAAGAGGGAGCCGATGGTGAAAAGGATCAGCACGGCGTACGCCAGCTTGCCGCCGTGCAGTTGGCGGCCGGCGCCGCGTTTCTTGAGGCTGGTCACGTCATCCCCTCACGAGCTTCGGCGGATCCACCGGCTGATCGCCCAGTTCAGCAGGCCGACCAGGACGAGAATGAGGAACATGGTCCAGGCGATCGCCGAGGACCGCCCCAGGTGCTGGTTGAACCAGCCCTGTTCGTACAGATAGAGACCGAGCGTCTGGAACTGGTGGTCGGAGCCGCCGGTGGGGCTCGCGCCCTGGCTGAAAAGGAGCGGCTCGCCGAAGAGCTGGGTCGCCCCGATCGTCGACACCACGCAGGTGAACAGGATCGTCGGCCGCAGCGAGGGAATCGTGACGTGCCGGAACTGCTGCCAGCGGCTCGCGCCGTCCAGCGCCGCCGACTCGTACAGATCGTTGGGGATGGCCTGCATCGCGGCGAGATAGATCAGCGCGTTGTAGCCGGTCCACCGCCAGATGACGATGGAGGAGACGGCGAACTGCGCGGTCCAGTCGCCGTTCTGCCAGTCGACGGCGTCCACGCCGATGAGCCCGAGCGCCCAGTTGATCATGCCGTGGTCGGTGCGGCTGAACATGAGCACGAAGACGAGCGTCGCCGCGGCCACGGACGTGGCGTACGGGGTGAGGATCGCGACGCGGAAGAACATCGAGCCGCGCAGCCGGTAGTGCAGGAGATGGGCGAGGCCGAGCGCCATCAGGAGCTGCGGCACGGTGGAGATGAGGCCGATGGTGAAGGTGTTGCGCAGCGCGTTCCAGAAGAACTCGTCCTCCATGAGCCGCGAGAAGTTCCGCAGGCCCACCCACTCCATGTCGGTGGGCGTCCCCAGCTCCACTCGGTGCAGCGAGGCCCACCCCGTATAGAGGAGCGGGAAGAGCCCGAAGGCGATGAAGAAGAGGAAGAACGGCGCGATGAGGGCGTAGGGACTCCACTTCACGTCCCGGCGGTAGCGGCGGCTGCGCCGGGCGCGGCGACGCTCGGCGGCCGGGTCGGCGAGCAGCGTCCCGGCCCGCGCGCGGGGGGCCGCGCCCTCCTCCCCGGTGGAGGGCGCGGCGGTACGGGTGTCGCTCGGGATGTCGGTCACCGGATGATCACTGGTCCAGTGCGTTGTCGATCGTCTTCACGGCTTTGTCCCAGGCCTTGTCGGGAGACGTTCCCTTCTGGTCGACGCCGAGCATCCCGGTGTCGGCCAGGTACTGGGAGATGATTCCGTCCTTGGGGCCGATGGGCTGGACCGGCACGCCCTCGGCGGCCTTGGCGAAGATCTGTCCGACGGGCGCGTCGCCGAAGTAGGCGTTCTTGGCGTCCTTCACTTCGGGCAGGCCGTACGCCGCCTCGGCGCTCGGGAAGCTGGCCCGCTTGTCGAACAGCTTGGCCTGCTGCTTCGGGGCGGTCAGCCAGGCGACGAGCTTGGCGGCCTCCTCCTTGTTCTTGCCCGCCTCGGGCACGGTCAGGAAGGAGCCGCCCCAGTTGCTGGGCTTGGGCGCGGCGGCGACGTCCCACTGGTCCTTGCCCTTGTCGCCCGCCTTGTCCTTGATGTAGCCGAGCATCCAGGGCGGGCAGGTCACGGTGGCGAAGGAGGCGTTGGAGAAGGCCTGGTCCCAACTGGGCTGGAACTGCTGGAGCTTGGCGGTGAGCCCGGCCTCGGCGAAGTCGGCCGCGAGGTCCCAGCCCTCCTTCACGCCCGCGCTGTCCTTGTAGACAAGATCGCCCTCGGCGTCGTAGAACTTCTCCTTCCCGGAGCCGTGCACGGCGGCCATGACGCCCGTGGCGCCGTCGACGAAGGCGGTCCCCTCGGGCGCCTTCTTCTTGAACCGCTTGCCCGTCTCCAGGTACATGTTCCAGTCGCCCGCCCACAGCTTGCCGACCGCCTCGCGGTCCGTCGGAAGGCCGGCCTTCTTGAACAGGTCCTTGCGGTAGCAGATGCCGGTCGGCCCGATGTCGGTGCCGAGGCCGATCGTCTTGCCGTCGTCGGTGGTGCCCTGCTGCCACTTCCAGTCGAGGTAGGCGCCCTTGTCCACACCCTGGGTCCTGCCGAGGTCCACCAGCTTGCCGGAGTGGGTGCCGGTCAGCTCGGCGATGTTGCCGACCTCGACGGCCTGGATGTCGGAGAGCCCGCTGCCGCTGCTGAGGTGGGTGAGGAGTGCGGGCCAGTAGTTCTCGTTGCGCTGTACGGAGTTCTGCTTGATGTCGATGTCCGGGTTGAGCTTCTCGTACTCGTCGTAGAGACCGGCCTCCTGCAGGCCGAAGGCGCCGAACACGCCGACGCTCAGGGTCGTCCTGCCCTTGCCGCCTCCTCCGCCGCCGCCCGAGGAGCCGCCGGGCTCGTCCCCGGAGTCCTCCGCGCAGCCGGCGAGCAGCCCGGTGGTGAGGGCGGCGACGGCCGCGAGGACCACGGCCTTGCGGGACGTTCGAGTCCTGTAGCGCATTACGTCCTCCTGGTGCCCGGACGTACCGATCACCGGCCAACTACCGTGTGAAATAAGGGGATTGGCGGCATGTGGCTCGGATGGGGACGTGCGGGGCGGGTAAGAGCCGGGTAGGGTGGGAGCGCTCCCATGTGTGATGCCTTGAAGGTTCGCGGCTTGCCACGGGGGTGTCAAGGCACCGGACACCGGGAGTTGCGGGCCGTCGGCGGCGTCGCTGGTGGCCGTGGTCCTGCTGTTAGATTCGCGTCGTGGGGAGGCACTGATGGGGAGTGGTCAGGCCAGGGGGCGCGGTGGCGGGCGGCCTACGCTGGAGGAGGTCGCGGCGCGGGCGGGGGTCGGCAGGGGCACGGTGTCCCGGGTGATCAACGGCTCGCCCCGGGTGAGCGAGCACACGCGTGCGGCCGTCGAGGAGGCGGTGGCGGAGCTCGGCTATGTCCCGAACACGGCGGCTCGCGCGCTGGCCGCGAACCGTACGGACTCGATCGCTGTGGTCGTCCCCGAGCCGGAGTCCCGCTTCTTCGCGGAGCCGTACTTCTCGGACATCATCCACGGCGTGGGCACGGCGCTCGCCGACACCGACATGCAGCTGGTCCTGACCTTCGCGGGCGGCGACCGGGAGCGCCGCAGCCTGGCGCAGTACCTGTCCGCGCACCGCGTGGACGGCGTCCTCCTGGTCTCCGTGCACGCCGACGACCCCCTCCCCGACCTGCTCCAGCAACTGGCGATCCCGGCGGTGATCAGCGGCCGCCGCTCGGCGGACGAGCCGCTCGCCTCGGTCGACTCCGACAACTTCGCGGGCGCGCGGGCGGCCGTCGACCACCTCCTCGGCCGGGGCCGCCGCGCGATAGCCACGATCACGGGGCGCCTGGATGTGTACGGTGCCCAGCGCCGCCTCGACGGCTACCGCGAGGCGCTCGCCGAGGCGGGCCACTCCGTCGACGAGGCCCTGATCGCCCGCGGCGACTTCACCGAGGACGGCGGCCGCCGCGCCATGACCGAGCTCCTGGCCCGCCGCCCCGACCTGGACGCGGTCTTCGCCGGCTCGGACGTGATGGCGGCGGGCGCCCGCCAGGTCCTCCGCGAGGCGGGCCGCCGCATACCCGCCGACGTGGCCCTGGTCGGCTTCGACGACTCGGCCATCGCCCGCCACATGGACCCACCCCTGACCAGCGTCCGCCAGCCCATCGCCGAGATGGGCCGCACCATGACGGACGTCCTGCTCGCCGAGATAGCCGACACCCGCCCGGCGACGGCCCGCCACCTGACACGCCAGCAGATCGTGCTGCCTACGGAGCTGGTGTGCAGGGAGTCGTCGTGAGGGGCGAGGTCCCGAAAACGGGATGATCTTGTCGCCGGTGCGGAGTAGCGTCCTCGGCCGCACGAGCCGTCACAGCCGCACCGGCTGTGCCGGCCGCACGAGCAAGGGGAGCGAATGATGAAGCCGATGACCGACGCCGAGTGGCGTTCCTTCGTTCTGACGGGAACCCGCACCGGCAAACTGGCCACGAACCGCGCCGACGGCCGCCCGCACGTCACCCCGGTGTGGTTCCTCCTTGACGACACGGGCGAGGACACCTACCTGCTCTTCACCACCTGGCACGCCTCCCTGAAGCACAAGTCCCTCCGCCGGGAGCCCCGCTTCTCCCTGTGCGTGGACGACCAGGAGCCGCCGTACTCGTACGTGATGCTGGAGTGCACCGCCGACTTCACGGACGACCCGGGGCTGATGCGGGAGTGGGCCACCCGGATCGGCGGCCGCTACATGGGCCAGGAGCGGGCCGCCGCGTACGGGGAGCGGAATTCGGTGGAGGGCGAGTATCTGGTGCGGGCCCGGGTGGACCGGGTGATCGGGTTCGGCGGGGTGGCGGACTGAGGGTGACCAGGCGTCATCCAACCGGGTCGGCCTGACGCGGAACTCGGCGTGTTGGACGGAGCTGTCGCGGGCACTTGAACAACATGAAGATCCTCTTTCTGCTGGCGCTCGTCGGCATCGCGGTCACGCTCTGGTCCATGCGGTCGAAGAAGCGCAAGTAGCGGTGCGCGGAGTGCCACGGCGCGCCCCACCGATCACGCGGCGGCCCGGGGGTCAGGCGTCGGTGTACTGGGCTGCGTACTCCTCGCTGGGCGGTATGACCGTGATGACGTCGATCAGTACGCCGTCGGGGGCGGCGACGATGAAGTGGCGCTGGCCGAACTCCTCCGTACGCAGGGGCAGTACCTCGGGCAGGCCGGCCTCCGTCACGAGCCGCTGGTGCTCGGCGTCCACGTCGTCCACCTCGAAGTTCAGCAGCAAGCCGCCCCGGAGTGCGGCCCGGTGGTCCTCGGGGACGGTCGCGTGGGAGTGGTCCAGCAGGGCCAGCTCGTACTGCGGGGCGTCGGGGCGTCGCAGACTCACGTACCAGTCCGCCTCGAAGGTCACCTCGAACCCGAGGTGACGGGTGTAGAAGTCGCGCGAAGCGGCCACGTCCCGGGTGGCGAGCACCGGGTAGAAGCCGCTGAGCTTGCTCGTGGGCTTGATCGTGGGCCCGGTCGTGAGTTCGCTCGTGAGTTTGGTCGTGAGTTCGGCCGTCATGGAGAGGTCCCTTCCCGTCCATTTCACATACTCGGGGTATGCGAACATGGCGTTAGCATACCCGGGGTACGCGAAATGGAAAGGGTGGTGCGCGCGATGGCGGTCAACCGGGCGGAGCAGCGGGCGGCGACGCGGCGGGCGCTGCTGGCCGAAGGGCGGCGCCGGTTCGCCGCCGACGGGTACCACCACGTGGTGCTGGCCGAGGTGGCGCGTGCCGCAGGGGTCACCAAGGGGGCGGCCTACCACCACTTCGACAGCAAGGCGGGGCTCTTCCGCGCCGTCGTCGCCGAGGTCCAGCAGGAACTGGGCGAGCGGGTCGCGACCGCGGCCGAGCGGCACGACGACCTCTGGGAGCAACTTCGGGCGGGCTGCCGGGCCTTCCTGGCCGCGGGGACCGATCCGGCCGTGCGGCAGGTCCTCCTGGTCGACGCGCCGACCGTGCTGGGCTGGGACGAGTGGCGGGCTCTGGACGAGGAGTCCTCCGGCCGGCACCTCGCGGAGGCCCTGGCGGCGCTCACCGCGGCCGGGATCATCGCGGAGCAGCCGGTGGAGCCCCTGGTCCGGCTGCTCTCGGGGGCGATGAACGAGGCCGCGCTCTGGATCGCGCGGGGCGGCGACCCGGGAGCCGCGGAGCAAGCACTCGACCGGCTGCTTGCGGGCCTGCGCACCCCGGCCTGACCTGTCATGGGCCATGACGAAGGCCCGGCCTGCTTTCGCAGGCCGGGCCTTGATCATTCAGGGTGAGTGACGGGACTTGAACCCGCGGCCACCTGGACCACAACCAGGTGCTCTACCAACTGAGCTACACCCACCATGAGCCGGTCTTTGGTGTTCTTCCGACCGGCCGAGAAAAAGTGTACAGGGTCCGAAGGGGTGCTCGCGCACGCGTTTTACGGACCCCGTACACGGGGTGCCGGGGAGGGCTAATCCGCAGGCAGGACGTACTTCGCGGCGATCGACTTGGCGGTGTCCGAGTCGGGCCCGGGCTGCGGGACGAAGACCGCCTCGCGGTAGTAGCGCAGCTCCGCGATGGATTCGCGGATGTCGGCGAGCGCCCGGTGGTTGCCGTTCTTGTCGGGGCTGTTGAAGTACGCCCGGGGGTACCAGCGCCGGGCCAGCTCCTTGATGGAGGAGACGTCGACGATGCGGTAGTGCAGGAAGTCCTCCAGGGTCGGCATGTCCCGCAGCAGGAAGCCGCGGTCCGTTCCGACCGAGTTGCCGCACAGCGGGGCCTTGCGGGGCTCCTTCACGTGCTGACGGATGTAGGTGAGGACCTGCTCCTCGGCGTCGGCCGGCGTGGTGCCGCCGGCCAGCTCGTCGAGGAGCCCCGAGGTGGTGTGCATCTGCCGCACCACCTCGGGCATGGTCTCCAGGGCCGCGTCCGGCGGGCGGATCACAATGTCCACACCTTCGCCGAGCACGTTCAGTTCCGAGTCGGTGACCAGTGCGGCCACCTCGATAAGTGCGTCGTCCGTCAGCGAGAGCCCGGTCATCTCGCAGTCGATCCACACCATGCGATCGTTCATGCGCCCAACCCTACGGCGCGCTCCTCTGGCCGGGCAGGGGAGCACGGCCCGGCGCGTACATGTCGGAGTGCGGTTTGCCCGCGTCCATCGGCAGCGACGCCGTGGCGCCGAGCGAGCTCGCGGCCGCCGTACGCCGGGTCTGGGACGGCACGGGGCCCGGGGAAAGGCCGGGATTCCCGCCCGGTCCTGGACCCGGACCCTCCGCGGAGACCACCGAGGCGGTCGCGGGCACGGTGGCGGCCGCGGCCGCCGACTCGAGCGCGCGCTCGCTCTGCGGCCGGCGCGCCCGGTACGCGGCGCGGTAGGCGGCGGGCGAGGAGCCGAGCTGGCGCCGGAAGTGGCCGCGCAGGGCGACCGGCGAGCGGAAGCCGCAGCGTCCGGCGACCTCGTCGACGGAGTAGTCGGACGTCTCCAGGAGCCGCTGTGCCTGCAGCACCCGCTGGGTGATCAGCCACTGCAGGGGAGCGCTCCCGGTCAGCGAGCGGAAGCGCCGGTCGAACGTGCGACGGCTCATGTAGGCGCGGGCGGCGAGCGTCTCCACGTCGAACTGCTCGTGGAGGTGTTCGAGCGCCCAGGCCACGACCTCGGCCAGCGGGTCGGCCCCGATCTCCTCCGGCAGCGACCGGTCCAGGTAGCGTTCCTGGCCTCCGGCGCGGCGCGGCGGCACGACGAGCCTGCGGGCGAGCGCGCCCGCCGCCTCATTGCCGTGATCGGTGCGCACGATGTGCAGACAGAGATCAATTCCGGCCGCGGTGCCTGCCGACGTCAGCACGTCGCCGTCGTCGACGAACAGCTCCCGCGGATCGACGTGCACGGACGGATAGCGCTTCGCGAGCGTCGGCGCGTACATCCAGTGCGTCGTCGCCGGGCGGCCGTCCAGTAAACCGGCTGCCGCGAGGACGAACGCGCCGGTGCACAGGCCGACGATGCGCGCGCCTTCCTCGTGCGCGCGGCGCAGCGCGTCGAGTGCCTCAAGGGGCGGTGGCGATGTGATCGACCGCCAGGCCGGCACGACCACGGTGCCCGCCCGCGAGATCGCCTCCAACCCGTGGGGCGCGGTCAGTTCGAGTCCGCCGGTGGTGCGCAGCGGACCTTCCTCGCCGGCGCACACGAGCAGCCGGTATCGAGGGACTCCCGCGTCCTGCCGGTCAATGCCGAACACGGAGAGAGGTATGGAACTCTCGAAAATGGGACCACCGCTGAAGAGCAGCACCGCGACGATTTCCCTACGGCGCCGCCCGGAGAGTTTCCGCGCCGCGGCTTCCTGCACGGCAGTGGAGTCGTGGCTCATGGCGCTAAGCCCCCCTCGGTCGTCGCGGCTCCCTGTTCTTGGCGCGCTTGCTGGACCTGTCGCTCCTGCACGTTTCCCCTCGGTCCTCCACCAGTCCCCCGCCGTACTACAGTCAAGATCGAATCTACTGCGTCACGTGACGCCGCCGTGACCAGTTCACCAACCGGCGCATTGTCGACATGGCAACTTGGCGTGAAGCATTCGATCACGAAGCGTCGCACTCACGGGGCGCCCAGGGAAGTGCGCCTCGTGCCAGTGGCCGGTCAACGTAGGGTGCAGAGCCCTTCCGTGCTCCTTTCACCCCTGGTGGGACGTGGGTTGACCCCCTGTTCGGCCAGGGAACGCCGACGGCTGGGAAGTTGGCTGAAAACGTACGGGGTAGCGTGCGGGAATCAGTCAGTCCACCGGCGTGCCCGGCGCCGTGTGGCGACCGCCCCGGTGCGCCCCCGGCGCCTGCCGTCGGCCCCGCCAGCGCCCGCCCGCGCTCCGCTGCGCGCGGGCCCGCGCCGCC
>NZ_BMNG01000012.1:206808-416266 GCF_014646335.1 Streptomyces lasiicapitis | reverse complement strand
CTCGACGGCGGGCGCGGGGCGGGCCGCCGGGGGTGAGCTGGGCCGCCCAGTCGCGGGCGACGGCCTCGGCCGCGTATCCGCCGCGGGCGCGGGCGTGGCGGGCGGTCTCCTCCAGGGTGGCGGCCACGTACTCGTCCGGGGCGGTGCTGGCCGCGGCGAGCTGCCAGGCGCGGCGGTCCGCGCCGCCCACACGCGGCAGCGCTTCCGCGAGTGCGCGGTGCGCCGCTACGCGGGAGGCCAGCGGGGCCGAGCGGTAGGCGGCGGCGCGGATCAGGGGGTGGCGGAACGTCAGCTTCCCCGCCTCCAGGGCCAACAGGTGGCGGCGTTCCGCCGGTTCGAGGTCGGCCACGGTCGCGCCCAGCGTGGCCGCCGCGGTCGTCGTCGCTGCCAGGTCGCCGGTGCCCTCCGCCGCCGCCACGAGCAGCAGCGTGCGGGTTGCCTCCGGCAGGGCTGCTATGCGGTCGGTGAACGTCTGCTGGACGCGGGAGTGGCTGGACGGGGGCGGTGTGTACGAGCCGCTGTGGGTCGTGAGGTGGCCCTCGCGTTGGGCCGCGGGCAGTTCGCGCAGCGCGAGGGGGTTGCCGCGGGACTCGGTGAGGATATGGCGGTGTACGTATGGGGGGAGGTCGCCGGCGTGTTCGGCGAGGAGGTGGGCGGCGGCCGCGTCGTCTATGCCCGTCAGGCGCAGCTCCGGCAGGCCGGGGGCCGGGAACCTCGGCGCGTGCGGTTCGCGGACCGCGAAGAGGAGGACCACGCCTTCGGCGGCCAGGCGGCGGGCCGCGAAGAGAAGGGCCTGGGCGGAGGGCTGGTCCAGCCAGTGGGCGTCGTCCAGGACGCACAACAGGGGCTGGGTCTCGGCCAGTTCGGCCAGGAGGGTCAGGAGGGCCAGGCCGGTGAGGAAGGGGTCGGTGTTGCGGCCGCCGTCGCTGGGCCCGCCCTCGCTTGTGCTGCCGGGCAGGCCCAGTGCCGTACGGAGGGCTGCCGCCTGCGGGGCGGGCAGGGCTGCGATCCGGTCGGTCTCCCTGTGCAGGAGCAGGTGCAGGGCCGCGAAGGGGAGTTCGCTCTCCGCCTCCATGCCGGTGGTGCGGAGCACCTTGAAGTGCTGGGCCTCGGCGGTTTTCGCTGTCTCCGTGAGCAGGGCCGACTTGCCGATGCCCGCCTCGCCCCGCAGCACCAAGGCGGTGCTTTCGCCCTGCTGGGCGGCGCGGGTGAGGTGGGCTTCCAGCTGGGTCAGTTCTCTGGTGCGGCCTCGGAGCATGGTTCTTCCAAGCCGCCGCTCCGCAGTGGATATTCCCCGCCCCCGGCCTCACCCCGCCACGGTGAGGATCACCTTCCCCCTCCCGTGCCCCGACTCCACCTCGCGGTGGGCCGATGCGGCCTGCTCCAGGGGGTACGTGGCGCGGACGTGGAGCCGGAGGAGGCCCTTGGCGTAGAGGTCCGTGGCCTCGGCGAGGCGTTGTGCGGTGCGGGTGCCGCGGAGCAGGGGGAGGCCCAGGCGTTCGGCCTCCTCGTCGTCGACCATCGTCATGACGCGGGAGCGGTCCTTGGCCACCTCCACCGACGCGCGCAGCGCCTCCGCGCCCGCCGCGTCCAGGGCCGCGTCGACGCCCTCGGGGGCGATCGCCCGGACCCGCTCCGCCAGGCCCTCGCCGTACGTCACCGGGATCGCGCCCAACTCCCGCAGGTGGTCGTGGTTGCGAGGGCTCGCCGTGCCGATGACCGTCGTGGCGCCCCACGCTCTGGCGAGCTGCACGGACAACGTGCCCAGGCCGCCCGCCGCGCCGTTGATCAGCACCGTGTCCCCGGGCCCCACCCGCAGTGCGTTGAGCGCCATGTGCGCGCCCTGCGCGTTGCCGGAGAAGCCGCCCGCGACCGTGAAGTCCATCGCGTCGGGCTTGGCGACGATCTGGTCGGCGCCGACCACCACGTACTCGGCGTACGCGCCCAGGAGCGAGAAGCCGAGGACTCCCTCGCCGGGCGCGAACTCCGTGACCCCCGCGCCCACCGCGTCCACCGTCCCCGCGAACTCATTGCCCGGCACGATCGGGAACTCCGTCCCCGGCGGCCGCATCAACCCCCGCCGGATCCCGATGTCGAACGGCATCACGCCCGCCGCGCGCACCCGCACCCGCACCTGCCCCGGTCCCGGCTCCGGGACTTCGCGCTCCAGCGGGCGCAGCACCTCGGCGTCGCCGTACTCCCTCAGGGCCATCGCACGCATCTTCTTCATGACGCCACCTCCGCGTTGATCAGGACCACCTTGCCCACCGTTCCGCGCGTGACCAGCGCCTCGTGCGCCGCGGCAGCGTCCCGCAGCGGGAACGCCGTCACCGCCGGCACCAGCGTGCCGCTCGCCGCCTCGGCCAGCGCCCGCTCCTGGAGGGCGCGCAGGCCGCCCGGCAGCCGCACGATCCGTGGGCCGAGCGCGTGCGTGAGCGACAGGACCTTTTCGTGCAGGTCCTTCGACGTGAACTCGGTGGGTGTGCCCGACGACCAGCCGTAGACGACGAACTGGCCGCCGTGGGACAGGAGTTCCAGCGCGGCACGGCCCGCGGTGCCGCCGACGCTGTCGAATGCCACGTTCACCTCCCGTCCGTCGAGGGCCGCTCGCACCTCGTCCGCCCAGTGGGGGCGGTCGTAGTCGACGGCGACGTCCGCGCCGAGGGCGCGGGACCGCTCCACCTTGTCCGGGCCGCCCGCCGCGGCCACGACGGTCGCGCCCAGATTCTTCGCCGCCTGCACCAGGAGCGTGCCGATGCCGCCCGCCGCCGCGGTCACCAGGACCACGTCGTCCGGTGCGGGCGCCGCCACGTCCAGGACGCCGAGTGCCATCCGGCCGGTGCCGACCATCGCGATCGCGGCTTCGTACGAAAGGGAGTCGGGCAGCGCGAACAGGGCCTCCGCCTCGCGGACGGCCAGTTCGGCGTAGCCCGCGTTGATCAGGCCGAGATGGGCGACGACGCGGCGTCCGAGCCACTCGTCATCAACCCCGGGGCCCAGCCGCTCCACGACTCCGGCGACCTCGCGGCCCGGGGTGAGCGGCAGATCCGGCAGCGCGAAGGGCAGCTCGTCGGCCGCGCCGCGCTGCAGGGCGGTGTCGAGGAGGTGGACTCCCGCGGCCCGTACGGCGATACGGACCTGGCCGGGTCCCGGCTCGGGGTCGGGGACCTCTTCGTAGCGGAGCTGTTCGGGACCGCCGAAGGCGTGGATGCGGATGGCGCGCATGGGGTGGTCGTCCTTACCTGTTCGTGGACTGGAGCGAACGTTCTATCCAGTCGAAGTCGAAGTCGTTCGTGTCGACGTCCAGGACGTTAGGCGGGGTGGGAGCACGGTCGCCTCTGTCGCGTGACTGGGGTGCGACCGGTGTGACCCGCACGCCGGTCACGTCACACCCCAGTCGTACGACAGAGGCGGTGGACCGCGCCCCGTTCCTAGCGTCGACGGCATGACACGGCACACCCCGGAAACCCCCGAAAGCACCCGCAATCCGCCACCCGATGACGGCGACACCCCGCGCACCCGCTGGACACCCGTCGCCGTGATGGCCCTCGCCCTGCTGATGGTCACCCTGGAGATCAGCCTGACCGCGGTGACGCTGCCCGCCATCGGCGACGACCTGGACATCGGCTCCTCCACCGCCCAGTGGGTCCTGCTCGCCTACGCGCTGCCCACCGCCGCGCTCGCGATCCCCGCCGGACGCTGGAGCGACCGCGTGGACCTGCGCGCCCTGTTCCTCCTCGCGGTGCCCGCGATCGGCCTGACCAGCGTGCTCGCGGCCGTCGCCGCCAACCTGCCGGTACTGCTCGCGGCCCGCGTGCTGCAGGGCGTGGCGGGGGCGCTGGTCGGGGCGCTCTACCTGCCGGTGGTCGCCGCGTGCGTGCGGCCCGAGCAGCGGGGGCGGGCCATGGGCCTCGTCGCCACGATCATGCCGATCGGGTCGATGGGCGGCTCGTCGCTGGGCGGCGTGGTGGTCGACGCCTACGGTTGGCGGCCGGTGTTCCTGCTCAAGATCCCGGTGCTGCTCGTCGTGTTCTGGCTGGGTGCGCGGCTGATACCGCGCAACGGCAAGGGTCTGGCGGCGCCCGGCCGTTCGCTCGTCGGCGACGGGGTGGTGCTCGGCGTGACCGTGACCGCGCTGCTGCTTGCCTTCGACCGGATCGACGCGGGCGCGCCCGTCGCCGCGACGCTCCTCGGACTGGCGGCCGTCGGGGGCGGGGCGTGGTGGGCGCGGCTCGGCACGGCGCGGCCCGTGCTCGACCTGCTGCGCCGCCGCGAGGTGGGCCTGCCCGTCCTCTCCCTCTTCCTCAGCGGCACGTTCGTGGGCCTGTCCTACTTCCTGCTGCCGTTCTACGTGGCCGACGTGCTGGACGCCGGGGCGTCCCTGACGGGCGTGGCGATGGTCTTCTTCATCGGCGCGGTCGCGGTGACGGCGCCGGTGAGCGGGACGCTCGCCGACCGGCTGCCGCCGCGGCTCGTGGGGGCGGTGGGGGCCGCGCTGTGCGGCGCCGGAGTGCTGAGCATGCTCACCCTCGGGCCCGACGCGGGCCTCTGGGACATCGGCTGGCGCCTCGCCGTGGCCGGCGTCGGCCAGGCCCTGTTCGGTACGCCCGTCAACGCCGGGATCCTCGCGGCGGCGCCCGCGCACCTCATCGGCACGACGGGCGGCGTCGGCACCACCTCACGCACGCTGGCGTTCACGGTGGGCCCGGCGATCGCCGCGCTGGCGTACGGGATCGGGGGCGGGGGAGAGACCGGCTTCCGCACGGGCGTCGCGGTGTTGGCGACCCTCCAGGCCCTGAGCCTCCTTGCGCTGCTGCCCGGGAGCGGCAATGCGGTCCGGAAGGCGGGCTAGAGCACGGTCCAGAAGTCGTGCTACAGCAGGGCGAACTGGCCCTCAGGGCCCTCCTCGTGGTGGTCGAGTACGGACGCGGGGCGCCGGGCCCACTCCGGGACCGGAAGCACCCCGGCCGCCCGCAGCTCCGCTGGGGTGAGCAACCCGTCGCCCTCCGCCAACGAGAACGGTGGCTCCTCGGCGAGCAGCGCCAACACCGTGATCAGTTCGAGGAGTTCGGACGTCCACGCCTGAGGCCAAGCAGCCGGGCGAATCGCGTCCAGGGACCCCGGCTCGGCCTCCGCGACGCGCCGCCCGAACCACAGCTCAAGGACTCGCACCCCGCTGACCCGGAAGTCCCAGGCCCCCGCGGGCACCGGCGAGATGACTCCGCCGTCGCCCACGAACAGGACCTCCTCGTCGGCGTCGTACGCCAGTTCACCGGGCCGCGCGGGCAGCGGCGCCCGTACGTAGGGCCGCCGCCCGCCCGGCATCCGCGGCCGCTCACCGTCCGCCCCGCGCGACTGCAGCCACCGCAGCCGCCGCCCGGCCGCCACGCCCCGCGCCCACACCCGGCCGTCGGCGGGCACCGGCACCACGCACCCCGCGGAAGAGGCCCGCGCGGCGGCCAGGACCCACGCGAGCACGTCCTCGGCGGCGACCTCGGCTCCGTACGACCGCGTGAGAAACGGCAACAGGCCGGGCGCAAGGTTGGGTTCGGCCCCGCCGGGCCGCCGGAACAGCGGGCGGATCCGGCCCGGACGCCCCGCGGGCGAACGGCCGTCGGGGAGCACCGCGGACGCGAGGACCGCGGGCCCCGCGCCGGCGTCGGCGACGTACCCCTGCTCGACGAGGAAGAGCTGCCCGCCGCCGAGGACGCGCCACAACTCGGGCCGGGCCACGTCGATGAGCCGGTGGTCGGGGATCAGCCACTGCTCGTCGAAGGGGCCGTGCAGCACGCGGACGGGCTCGGGGCACGGCCCGGCCTCGCGCGCGAGACGGACGGTGGCGACGTCATGGCCCGGCAACTGCGCGACGGCGGTGTGCAGGGTCCGGGACCGCGTGGGCCGCAGCAGCGCCTCGCGAGCGTCCGCGTCGGCGCGCACGAACGCGTTCCAGCGGGCCTTCAGGGACGCGGCGTCCGGCGCCATCGGCCACCCGCGCCCGGGCCTGAGCGGCGCGACGGACCACGGCATGAGATCCGCGAGCAGCGGCGCTTCGTCGTGCGTCACGCCCGGCATCGTACGACGGCCCCAGGCCCCGTCATCAGGTCGCGTCCAGCGTGACCGTGAACGAGAACCGGTCCCCGCGGTAGTGGATCCGGGCCACGTCGAGCGCCCGCCCCTGCTCGTCGTACGTGATCCCCGTGTAGTGCAGGATCGGGCTCAGCAGCGGCACTTGGAGGAGGCGGGCGGTCTCCGGGTCGGCGAGGCGGGCCTCGACGGTGTCGGTGATGCGGGAGATGGCGACGCCCACCACGTCCCGCAGCACCTTCGTCATCGGCCAGCGCTCCAGGTCGGCGGGGTCGACGCGGGCGGCGAGGTCGGGACGGATGTGGTTGCGGGCGTGGTTGGTGGGCTCGCCGGTCTCGGTGTCGCCGCGCAGCCGGTGGTACGTCGCCACGTGGTCCACGTCCGGGAAGTACTCGGCGAGCTCGGCGGGCACCGGCTCCTGCCCGTGGGACAGGAGCTTGGTGTCCATGCCGGACTGCTGCGCCACGATGGCGTCCACCGAACCGAGCAGCCGCACGGGCGAACCGCGCTGCGCCGCCGGCTCGATGAACGTGCCGCGCCGCCGGTGCCGGGTGATCAGGCCCTCGTCCTCAAGCTCCTTGAGGGCCTGCCGCATGGTCAGCACACTGACGCCGTAGTGCCCCGCCAGCTGCTCCTCCGTGGGCAGGCGCAGCGGGGCGTCCGGCGCCCGGCCGAGTATCGAGGCCCGCAGTGACTGCGAGACCTGATACCAGAGCGGCAGCTTTCGGTTCAGGACGATCGAGTCCGGTGCGAAAGCGGTCACGTGGAACCCCGTAACTTCCGTGAGGACGCGGACAGCGGCCGGAAGTGGTCGTGCTACGGCCGGAAATGACGCTCCAGACCCTGCCACACGTCATCGTAGGCGCGCTGCAGGTGGTCGGCCGTCGCCGCCTGCCCGGTGGCCGTGACCGGCCAGCGGGTCTCGAACATGAAGGCAAGCCCGTCGTCGATCTTCTGCGGCTTCAGCTCGGCCGCGCTGGCCCGCTCGAAGGTCTCGCGGTCGGGTCCGTGCGCCGACATCATGTTGTGCAGCGAGCCGCCGCCCGGCACGAATCCTTCAGCCTTGGCGTCGTACGCGCCCTCGATGAGGCCCATGTACTCGCTCATCACGTTCCGGTGGAAGTACGGCGGCCGGAAGGTGTTCTCGCCCACCAGCCAGCGCGGTGCGAACACGACGAAGTCGACGCCCGCGAGGCCCGGGGTGTCCGACGGCGAGGTGAGCACCGTGAAGATCGACGGGTCCGGGTGGTCGTACGAGATGGTGCCGATGACGTTGAAACGGCGCAGGTCGTACACGTACGGGACGTGGTTGCCGTGCCAGGCGACGACGTCCAGCGGGGAGTGGCCGTAGGTGGCCGACCAGAGGTTGCCGCAGAACTTGTTGACCACCTGGACCGGGCCCTCGACGTCCTCGTACGCCGCCACCGGAGCCTTGAAGTCCCGGGCGTTCGCGAGGCCGTTGGCGCCGATGGGGCCGAGGTCGGGGAGCTGGAAGGGCGCGCCGTAGTTCTCGCAGACGTACCCGCGCGCGCTCTCGTCGAGCAGCTCCACGCGGAAGCGGATGCCGCGCGGGATCAGGGCGACATGGCCGGGCTCGGCGTGCAGCAGGCCCAGTTCGGTGCGCAGCAGGAGGCCGCCGTGCTCGGGGACGATGAGGAGCTCGCCGTCGGCGTCGCTGAACACGCGGTCCGTCATGGAGGAGTTGGCGTGGTAGAGGTGCACCGCCATGCCCGTGCGCTGGGTGGCGTCGCCGTTGCCTCCGAGCGTCCACAGGCCCGCGAGCCAGTCCGTGCCGGGCGCGGGGTCCGGCAGGGGGTTCCAGCGCAGCCGGTTGGGGTCGGGGACGGTCTCGGTGAAGGGGGCCGTGCGGATCGCGCCGTTGTCGATCCGCGTGAAGGCCGGGTGCGCGGCCGAGGGGCGGATGCGGTACAGCCAGGAGCGGCGGTTGTGGGCGCGCGGCTCGGTGAACGCGCTGCCGCTGAGCTGCTCCGCGTAAAGACCGAGGGGGGCGCGCTGGGGCGAGTTGCGGCCGTGCGGCAGGGCGCCTGCCACGGCCTCCGAGCTGTGTTCGTTGCCGAAGCCGGTGAGGTGGCTCAGTCCCTCGGCGGTCTTGCGTGCGTCGTCCCTCGGGTGGTCCCCGCTCATGACAGCTCCTCGGCTCATCTGATTCCTATGGAACACCGTAGGATTCGCGATTTCCTCGCGCAAGAGGATCGATCACATGGGAACGGTGCTCTACTCTCCCGGGATGGCCGAACGGCGTGCTTCCGAGTCCCCGTCCGTACCCCCGCGGGCGCCCGAGCCCGCGCCCCGGTCCGCACCCGCCGCCCTGCGCCGCGCCCCCGTCCAGCGCCGCAGCGCCGAGCGCCTCACCCGCATCCTCGACTCCTGCGCCGACCTCCTCGACGAGACGGGCTACGAGAGCCTGACCACCCGCCTCGTCGCGGAGCGCGCGGGCGTCCCCATCGGCTCCGTCTACCGCTTCTTCGGCAACAAGCGGGCCCTGGTCGACGCCCTTGCCCAGCGCAACCTGGAGCGCTATGCCGAACGGGTCACCCACCGGCTCGCGGCGGCCGGTCCGGCCGGCTGGCGCACCGCCCTCGACGTGGTGCTTGACGAGTACCTCGTGATGAAGCGCACCGCCCCCGGCTTCTCCCTGGTCGACTTCGGCACCCAGATCCCCGTCGGCGACCCCGGGGCCGCCCCCAACCACCGCGTCGCCGACCGCCTCACCGACCTGCTCTCCGCCTACCTCGACCGCACGCCCGACCCGGCCCTGCGGCGCACGTTCCTGGTCGCCGTCGAGACCGCCGACGCGCTGTTCCGGCTCGCCTTCCGCGTCGACCCGGGCGGGGACGAGGCGGTCATCGCGGAGGTGCGGGTGCTGCTGCGGGCGTATCTGGCGTCCACCTTGGACTGAGTCTCGCCAGCATGCATACCGGTCGGTATGCTCAACTCGTCGTGCGCCGCCGCTGCCGCTCTGGAGGCCCCCATGCCCCGCACCGCCCTGCGCGTCTGCCCCCTCTGCGAAGCCACCTGCGGACTCACCCTCACTGTCGACGGCACCCGGGTCACCGGGGCGCGCGGGGACAAGGACGACGTTTTCAGTCGCGGCTTCATCTGCCCGAAAGGCGCCTCCTTCGGGGCGGCCGACGGCGACCCCGACCGGCTGACGCGACCCCTCGTACGGAAGAACGGGACGCTGGAGGAGGCCAGTTGGGAGGAGGCGTTCGACGCCGTCGCGGCGGGCATCCGGCCGGTCGTCGAGCAGTACGGGCCGCACGCCGTCGGCGTCGTGCTCGGCAACCCCAACGTGCACACCATGGCGGGCGCCCTCTACCCGCCCCTGCTGCTCGCCGGGCTCGGCACCCGCAGCCTGTTCACCGCGGGCACCGTCGACCAGATGCCCAAGCACGTCTCCAGCGGGCTGCTCTTCGGTGACGCGTTCGCCATCCCCGTGCCGGACCTGGACCGCACGGACCATCTGCTGATGCTGGGCGCCAACCCCCTGGATTCCAACGGGAGTCTGTGCACCGCGCCCGACTTCCCCGGCCGCCTGAAGGCGCTGCGCGCCCGGGGCGGCACGCTCACCGTCGTCGACCCGCGCCGCACCCGCACCGCCAAGCTGGCCGACCGGCACGTGCCGATCCGGCCCGGCACGGACGCGCTGCTGCTCGCGGCGATGGTCCAGGTCCTGTTCGCGGACGGCCTCGTGACGCTGGGCGCGCTCGACGAGCAGGTGACGGGGGTCGAGCAAGTCGCCGACGCCGTACGGAACTTCACTCCCGAAGCCGTCGCCGCGGCCTGCGACGTGCCCGCCGCCACGATCCGCGAGCTTGCCCACGAGCTGGCCGCGGCGCCCACCGCCGCCGTGTACGGACGCGTCGGCGCGAGCACGGTGGCGTTCGGCACCCTCACCTGCTGGCTGGTCGACGTACTGAACGTCCTCACCGGCAATCTCGACCGGCCCGGCGGCGCGATGTTCCCGCTCGCCGCGACGGACAAGGAGCCGCGGCCCGCGGGGCCCGGCAAGGGCTTCGCGCTGGGGCGCTGGCGCAGCCGGGCGAGCGGGCACCCGGAGGCGAAGGGCGAGCTGCCGATCGCGGCGCTCGCGGAGGAGATCGACACTCTGCCCCGCGCGGACGACGGCGGTCTCGGTACGAGCCCCGTCCGCGCCCTCGTCTGCGTCGCCGCCAACCCCGTCCTCTCCACCCCCGACGGCGACCGCCTCGACAAGGCCCTGTCCTCCCTGGACTTCATGGTCAGCGTGGATCCGTACCTGAACGAGACGTCGCGCCACGCGCACGTCGTGCTGCCGCCGCCCCCGCCCTCCCAGAGCGCCCACCACGACTTCGCCTTCAACGGCTTCGCCGTACGCAACCAGGTCCGCTACAACCGCCCGGCCGTCCCCCTGGAGGACGGCCGGATGCCGGAGACCGAGATCCTGGCCCGGCTCGTGCTCGCCGCCATCGGCATGCACGGCGCGGAACCGGACGCCGTCGACGCCCTGGCGATCGACCGCACGCTCGGCAAGGCCGTCGCCGACCCGTGCACGCGCGTGCACGGCCGCGACCCCAAGGAACTCGCGGCGGCCCTGACCGGGGACAACGGCCCCGAGCGGCGCCTGGACATGATGCTGCGGCTCGGCCCGTACGGCGACGGATTCGGCGCCGACCCCGACGGGCTCAGCCTCCAGCGCCTCCTCGACCACCCGCACGGCATCGACCTCGGGCCCCTCGCCCCGCGCATCCCGCAGCTCCTCAAGACCCGCAGCGGACGCGTCGAGCTGCTGCCGGAACCGATCGTCGAAGACCTGCCGCGCCTGGCCGCCGCCCTGGACGCGGACCCGACCGCCGGACTCGTCCTCGTGGGCCGCCGCCATCTGCGCTCCAACAACAGCTGGATGCACAACGTCCCCGCCCTCATGGGCGGCTCCAACCGCTGCACCCTGCACGTCCACCCGGACGACGCGGCCCGGCTAGGCCTCGACGACGGACAGCACGCGCGCGTGAGCGCCGCCGGCGGTGAGATCGCCGTGCCCGTCGAGATCACCGACGCCGTACGCCCGGGGGTCGTCAGCCTGCCGCACGGCTGGGGCCACGACCGGCCCGGCACCCGCCTCAGCGTGGCCGCCGCCGACCCGGGCGCGAACGTCAACCAGCTCCTGGACGGCACGCTCCTCGACCCGCTCTCCGGCACCGCCGTCCTCAACGGCTTCGAGGTGTCGCTCGCCCCGCTGCCCGCAGCCCCGTAGCACAAACCCGCTGACCTGGAGTTTTGCGCTTATTGCTCGCATGTCAACGTCTTGTTAACGCTTGATAGCCGGTCCTACGGTCATCCGAACCCGCCAGACCTGGTGGTAGTTCGATGGTGAACGATAGGTAGCCCCCATGCTGACAATCCTCGGATTCGTCATGATCGCCACCTTCCTGGTGCTGATCATGATGAAGAAGATGTCGCCGATCGCGGCGCTGGTGCTCATCCCCGCGTTGTTCTGCGTCTTCGTAGGAAAGGGCGCCCACCTCGGGGACTACGTCCTCGACGGCGTCGGCAATCTGGCGCCCACCGCCGCGATGCTCATGTTCGCCATCGTGTACTTCGGCGTCATGATCGATGTCGGCCTCTTCGACCCGATCGTCCGCGGCATCCTGCGCTTCTGCAAGGCGGACCCGATGCGGATCGTGGTCGGCACGGCGGTGCTCGCCGCGATCGTCTCGCTGGACGGCGACGGCTCCACCACCTTCATGATCACCGTCTCGGCGATGTATCCGCTGTACAAGCGCCTGAAGATGAGCCTCGTCGTGATGACGGGTGTCGCGGCCACCGCCAACGGCGTGATGAACACGCTGCCTTGGGGCGGCCCCACGGCCCGCGCGGCCACCGCGCTCAAGGTCGACGCCGCCGACATCTTCGTCCCCATGATCCCGGCGCTCGCCTGCGGGCTCGTGGCCGTCTTCATCCTGTCGTACGCACTGGGGCTGCGGGAGCGCAGGCGGCTCGGGGTGCTTTCGCTGGACGAGGTCCTGACCAAGGAGACGGAGACGGCCGACGAGACGGTCCTCGTCGGAGCCGGGGGCGGTACGCAGGGACGTACACCGCGGACGAGCCTCACGAAGAACACCTCCGGGGGAGCCGGGTCCGGCACCGACGCCGAGGAGTCCGCCGAGGAACCCGATGACGACGACGGCTTCCAGGGCCTCGACCCCAACCGCGCCACCCTGCGCCCCAAGCTCTACTGGTTCAACGCGGCGCTCACCGTCCTGCTCCTCACCGCCATGATCATGGAGTGGCTGCCGATCCCGGTCCTGTTCCTGCTCGGCGCGGCCCTCGCCCTCACGGTCAACTTCCCGCACATGCCCGACCAGAAGGCCCGCATCGCCGCCCACGCCGAGAACGTACTCAACGTCACCGGCATGGTCTTCGCCGCCGCCGTCTTCACCGGCGTCCTCACCGGCACCGGCATGGTCGACTCCATGGCCGACTGGCTCGTCGGCACCATCCCCGACGGCATGGGCGGCCAAATGGGCCTGGTCACCGGCCTCCTTTCGATCCCGCTCACCTACTTCATGTCCAACGACGGCTTCTACTTCGGCGTCCTGCCGGTCCTCGCCGAAGCGGGCCAGGCCCACGGCGTCTCGTCCCTGGAGATCGCCCGCGCCTCCATCGCCGGCCAGGCCCTGCACATGTCGAGCCCGCTGGTGCCCGCCGTGTACGTCCTCGTGGGCATGGCCAAGGTCGAGTTCGGCGACCACACCCGGTTCACCGTCAAATGGGCCGTGCTCACCTCGCTGGTGGTGCTCGGCGCCGGAATCCTCTTCGGCATCATCTGATGCGGGAACGAGGCCGCTTGCTGCGAGGCGGGATCGCCTGATGCGGCGTGGACGCGGCGGCGGGCCCCGGCCGACCGGCCGGGGCTGGCTGCTGCGCCTCGTCATCGCCTTCAGCTTCGCGCAGGGCGCGGTGTCGATGGCGCGCCCCGCCGTCTCGTACCGGGCCCTGTCCCTCGGCGCCGACGAACGCGCGATCGGCGTCATCGCGGGCGTGTACGCGCTGCTCCCGCTCTTCGCCGCCGTGCCGCTCGGCCGCCGCACCGACCACGGCCGGTGCGCGCCGCTGCTGCCCGTCGGCGTCGCGCTCATCGCGGGCGGCTGCGCGCTCAGCGGCACCGCGACGTCCCTCACCGCGCTCGCCGCGTGGAGCGGCGTGATGGGCCTCGGTCACCTCTGCTTCGTCATCGGCGCCCAGTCGATCGTGGCCCGCCAGTCCGCCCCCGCCGAACAGGACCGCAACTTCGGCCACTTCACCATCGGCGCGTCCCTCGGCCAGCTCGTCGGCCCCGTCGCCGCGGGCGCCCTCATCGGCCCCGACATGGACCGCAGCAGCGCGGTCGCCCTCGTGACGTCGTCGGTCGTCGCCGCGGCGGCGGTCGCTTCGCTGTGGCGGATCGAGTACGTCGGCCGGGGAGCGGGAGACGGCGGTGTGGCGCGCCCCGGCCGAGCGGGGCGGCGCAAGGCGCGGGCTGCCGGGCCCCCGGCCCCGGCGGAGCGGGCCGCCAAGGTGCCCGTGCTCGGGATCCTGCGCGCGCGGGGCGTGCCCGCGGGCATCTTCATCAGCCTCGCCGTGCTCTCCGCGACGGACATCCTCACCGCGTACCTGCCCGTCGTCGGCGAGCACCGGGGGATCGCGCCCGCGACCGTCGGGGTGCTCCTGAGCCTGCGCGCGGGCGCCACGATCGCCTGCCGTCTGGTGATGACGCCACTGCTGCGAGCCCTTGGCCGGCGGGCGCTCATCGCCGTCACGTGTCTGCTGGGCGGGCTGCTGTGCGCCGGGGTCGCGCTGCCGGTGCCCGTGTGGGCGCTCGCCGTCATGCTCGTGCTCCTCGGCTTCTGCCTCGGCGTCGGCCAGCCGCTGTCCATGACGACGGTGGTCCAGGCGGCCCCGGACCGGGCGCGGTCCACGGCGCTGGCCCTCCGGCTCACCGGGAACCGGCTCGGCCAGGTCGCCGCGCCCGCCGGGGCCGGGGCGATCGCCGGGGTCGCGGGGGTGGGGGCGCCCTTCGTGATGCTGGGACTGCTGCTCCTGGCGGCGGCGGGCCTGGGCCTGCGGCGCGACGCCCCCAAGAGCACACCCTCCACGCCCTCCCCGTCCGCCGGGACCGCTCTGGTGGAGAAAAACTAACGGCGCTAGTTTGGGTGCGCACGGCAGCAGCCATGAGGCAGGCGATGGGGAGGAATGCGATGAAGGCCCACGACGGGATGTACATCGCGGGCGCGTGGCGTCCCGCCGCGACCGGGGACACGATCCCCGTCGTGAACCCGGTGGACGAAGAGGTCATCGCCCACGTCCCGGCGGGCACGGCGGCCGACGTGGACGCCGCAGTGCGCGCGGCCCGCGCCGCGCTCCCCGCCTGGTCGGCGACCCCGCCCGCCGAGCGAGCGGCGAGGATCGGAGCCGTACGGGACGGCCTGGTCGCCCGCAAGGACGAGATCGCCGCGACCGTCACCGCCGAACTGGGCGCCCCGCTCCCCTTCTCGGAGGCCGTGCACGCAGGCGTCCCGATCCTGGTCGCGGGCTCCTATGCAGACCTCGCGGCCACGTACGCCTTCGAGGAGAAGGTCGGCAACTCCACGGTGTACGCCGAGCCCGTCGGCGTCGTCGGCGCGATCACGCCCTGGAACTACCCGCTGCACCAGATCGTCGCCAAGGTCGCCCCCGCCCTCGCCGCCGGCTGCACCGTGGTGCTCAAGCCCGCCGAGGACACCCCGCTGACGGCCCAGCTGTTCGCGGAGATCGTGCACGAAGCGGGCGTGCCCGCGGGCGTGTTCAACCTCGTCACCGGCCTCGGCCCGGTCGCGGGCCAGGCCCTCGCCGAGCACGACGGCGTCGACCTGGTCTCGTTCACCGGCTCCACGGCCGTCGGCAAGCGGATCGGCGCGGCAGCGGGCGCCGCCGTCAAGCGCGTCGCCCTCGAACTCGGCGGCAAGTCCGCCAACGTCATCCTGCCGAGCGCCGACCTCGCCAAGGCCGTGAACGTCGGCGTCGCCAACGTGATGGCCAACTCCGGCCAGACATGCAGCGCCTGGACCCGCATGCTGGTGCACACCTCGCGGTACGACGAGGCGGTGGAGCTCGCCCGCAAGGCGGCCGCCAAGTACGGCGACCGCATCGGCCCCGTCGTCAGCGCCAAGCAGCAGGACCGCGTGCGCGGTTACATCGAGCGGGGCGTCGAGGAGGGCGCGCGCCTCGTCGCGGGCGGCCCCGAAGCACCGCGCGAGCAGGGCTACTTCGTAAGCCCCACCGTCTTCGCCGACGTCACCCCCGGCATGACCATCGCCCAGGAGGAGATCTTCGGCCCGGTCGTCTCCCTCATCCGCTACGAGGACGAGGCCGACGCCGAGACCATCGCCAACGGGACCGTGTACGGCCTCGCGGGCGCGGTGTGGGCCGCCGACGACGCGGAGGCGGTGGCGTTCGCCCGCCGCCTGCAGACCGGGCAGGTCGACATCAACGGCGGCGGGTTCAACCCGCTGGCGCCGTTCGGCGGTTACAAGCAGTCGGGGGTGGGGCGGGAGCTGGGTGCGCACGGTCTGGCGGAGTACCTCCAGACGAAGTCGCTCCAGTTCTGAGCGGTCCTGCTCTCCGCCGTCCCTCCCCGCTTCCCCCTCCCTCGCAAGGAGTACGCCATCGTGGTTCGCGTCCGTGCCGCTGTTCTGCCCGCCGTCGGTGCTCCCCTGGAGATCGCCGAGATCGACCTGCCCGAGCCGGGACCCGGCCAGGTGCGGGTGCGCCTTGCCGCCGCCGGGGTGTGCCACTCCGACCTGTCGCTGACCAACGGGACGATGCGGGTGCCGGTACCGGCGGTGCTCGGGCACGAGGGCGCGGGCACGGTCGTGTCCGTGGGGGAAGGGGTCACGCATGTCGCCCCCGGGGACGGCGTGGTCCTGAACTGGGCGCCCTCCTGCGGGAGTTGTCACGCCTGTCGGCTCGGTGAGGTGTGGCTGTGCGGCAGTGCGCTCGCGGGGGCGGGGGAGGTGTACGCGCGGCGGGCCGACGGGACCGAGCTGTACCCCGGCCTGAACGTGGCCGCGTTCGCGGAGGAGACGGTGGTCGCGGCGAACTGCGTCCTTCCGGTGCCGGACGGCATTCCACTCACCGACGCGGCGCTGCTCGGCTGCGCCGTCCTTACGGGGTACGGGGCGGTGCACCACGCTGCGCGCGTGCGTACGGGGGAGACGGTGGCCGTGTTCGGGGTGGGCGGGGTGGGGCTCGCCACCCTCCAGGCCGCCCGTATCGCCGGGGCGGCGCAGATCGTCGCGGTCGACGTGTCCCCGGAGAAGGAGGGGCTGGCGCGGGCGGCCGGAGCCACGGATTACGTGGTCGCCTCCGAGACCACTGCCCGCGACATCCGCAAGCTGACTGGCGGCCATGGCGTGGACGTGGCCGTGGAGTGTGTGGGCCGCGCCGTCACGATCCGCTCCGCGTGGGAGTCCACTCGGCGCGGTGGCCGCACCACCGTCGTCGGTATCGGCGGCAAGGACCAGCAGGTCAGCTTCAACGCCCTGGAGATCTTCCACTGGGGCCGTACGCTGTCCGGCTGCGTCTACGGCAACTCCGACCCGGCGGTGGACCTCCCGGTCCTGGCCACCCACGTCCGCTCCGGCCGCCTCGACCTCACCACCCTCGTCACCGACCACATCACCCTCGACGCGATCCCGACGGCCTTCGAGAACATGCTGGCGGGCAAGGGGGGTCGGGCGCTGGTGGTGTTCTGAGGGGGCCTTGCCGGGGGCTCCGCCCCCGGACCCCCGTATCGGCCTGAACGGCCTCGTCCTCAAACGCCGGACGGGCTAAAACAACCCACCCAGCCGCACCGGCAAGGTATAGCCCCTCCGGCGTTTGAGGAGCGGGGTCTGGGGCGGAGCCCCAGGAAGGGTCACCCCGTCCGGGTCGCGGGCAGGCGCCCGTACTGCACGGCCAAACCGTCCAGCAACGCCCGCAACCCCGCCTCAAAGGCGCGTTCGTCCACGAGCTGCTGATGCTCGGCGAGAAGGTGGGCCTGCCCAAGGTGGGGATAGTCCGCGGGATCGTACGCAGCCTCGTCGTCGACGAAGCCACCGGCGAAGGAGCCGAGAGCGGACCCCATGATGAAGTACCGCATCAGCGCACCGATGGACGTGGCCTGCGCGGGCGGCCACCCCGCGTCGACCATGGCGCCGAACATCGCGTCGGCGAGCCGGAGCCCGGCGGGCCGCCGCCCGGGCCCCCGCGCCAGAACAGGCACGATGTTCGGGTGCAGCGTGAGCGCCGCACGGTAGGAGACGGCCCAGTCGTGCAGGGCGGCACGCCAGTCCCTGCCGTCCTCGAACATCGACAGATCGACCTGCGCGCTGACGGAGTCGGCGACCGCCTCGAGGATCTGGTCCTTGGTGCGGAAGTGGTTGTAGAGCGAGGGCCCGCTGACCCCCAGCTCGGCGGCGAGCCGACGCGTGGAGAGCGCCGCCAGACCCTCCGCGTCGACGAGACCACGCGCCGCGTCGACGATGCGATCTCGGCTGAGGAGGGGCTTGCGCGGTCGGGCCATGCGCCACATAGTAGGGCTGCCAACAGAAACTAGCAGTGGTAATTTAAAGCGGGAGCAGCGTTCGGGCGACGCGTGCGAAAGGCAGTGGGGTGGCCGCATGAATCTGGAGCTCAGCGAGGAACAGACCGACGTCAGGCGCCTCGCCAGGGACTTCGTCGAGCGTGAGATCACCCCGCACGTCACCGCGTGGGACCGCGCCGAGAGCGTCGACAAGTCGATCGTGCGGCGCCTCGGCGAGGTCGGCTTCCTGGGCCTGACCATCGACGAGGAGTACGGCGGCTCCGGCGGCGACCACCTGGCGTACTGCCTGGTGACGGAGGAGCTGGGCCGCGGTGACTCCTCGGTGCGCGGCATCGTCTCGGTCTCGCTCGGTCTGGTGGCGAAGTCCGTCGCGGCCTGGGGCAGCGAGGAGCAGAAGCGGCGCTGGCTGCCGGGGCTGACGTCCGGGGAGTACGTCGGATGCTTCGGCCTGACCGAACCCGGCACCGGCTCCGACGCGGGAAATCTGGCCACCCGGGCCGTCCGCGACGGAGACGCGTACGTCGTGAACGGCTCCAAGATGTTCATCACCAACGGGACATGGGCGGACGTGGTGCTGCTTTTCGCGCGCACCAACGACACCCCGGGGCACAAGGGTGTGTCCGCCTTCCTCGTGCCCGCCGACAGCCCCGGCCTGACCCGTCGCGCCGTCCACGGCAAGCTCGGCCTGCGCGGCCAGGCCACCGCCGAGCTGGTCCTCGAGGATGTACGGGTGCCGGCGGACGCCATGCTCGCGCCCGAGGGCAAGGGGTTCTCCGTCGCCATGTCGGCCCTGGCCAAGGGGCGGATGTCCGTGGCCGCCGGCTGCGTCGGCATCGCCCAGGCCGCCCTCGACGCCGCCGTCGCGTACGCGGGCGAGCGCGAGCAGTTCGGCAAGAGCATCGCCCGGCACCAGCTCGTGCAGGAGCTGATCAGCGACATCGCCGTCGACGTGGACGCGGCCAGGCTGCTCACCTGGCGGGTCGCCGACCTCGTCGACCGGGGGCAGCCCTTCGCCACCGAGTCCTCGAAGGCCAAACTGTTCGCGTCGGAGGCGGCCGTGCGTGCCGCCAACAACGCCCTCCAGGTCTTCGGCGGCTACGGCTACATCGACGAGTACCCGGTGGGCAAACTGCTGCGCGACGCCCGCGTGATGACTCTCTACGAGGGCACCAGTCAGATCCAGAAGCTGGTCATCGGGCGGGCCCTGACGGGCGTATCGGCCTTCTGACCCGGCGCCCACTTGCCTAAGCGCTTGCTCACCTTCAGGGTAGGGTGTCTGTCCTGAACAGTGGAAGGAGCGCGCATGGGTGCGGCGCAGGAGACCCTCGGCGAGGAACAGCCGTGGTCCGAGGTCAGTCCCGACGCGGCGAGGCGGCTGCTCGTCGCGGCGGTCGAGGCCTTCGCCGAGCGCGGCTATCACGCCACGACGACGCGGGACATCGCGGGCCGCGCCGGCATGAGCCCCGCCGCGCTCTACATCCACTACAAGACGAAGGAAGAGCTCCTCCACCGCATCAGCAGGCTGGGCCACGACAAGGCCCTCGACATCCTGCGCACGGCCGCCGACGGCGAGGGCACCGCGGCCGAGCGGCTCTCCGCCGCCGTACGCTCCTTCGTCCGCTGGCACGCCGGGCACCACATGACCGCCCGCGTCGTGCAGTACGAACTCGACGCGCTCGGCGACGAGCACCGCACCGAGATCGTGGCACTGCGCCGGCAGTCCGACGCCGCGGTGCGCGAGATCATCAACGACGGTGTGCGCGCGGGCGAGTTCGACGTCCCCGACGTGCCCGGCACGACGCTCGCCGTGCTGTCCCTGTGCATCGACGTCGCCCGCTGGTTCAACGTCGCCGGGCGCAGGACGCCGGACGAGGTCGGCGCGCTGTACGCCGACCTCGTGCTGCGGATGGTCGGGGCGAGCCCTCAGGCGTGACCCCGAACCCTCGGGCGTGACCCCGAACCGTACGCGGACTCTCAGAAGTGGCGGACTCTCAGAAGTAGTAGCGCGACACCGACTCCGCCACGCACGCCGGCTTCTCGCCGCCGTCCTCGCGCTCCACGGTCACGCGCGCCGTGACCTGCACGCCGTCGTCCTTGGTCGGCTCGACCGCCGCGAGGACGGCGGTCGCCCGCACCCGCGAGCCCACCGGCACGGTGGAGGGGAAACGGACCTTGTTCGTCCCGTAGTTGAGGCCCATCTTCATGCCCTCGACCCGCATCACCTGCGGTACGAGGGCGGGCAGCAGGGACAGCGTCAGATAGCCGTGCGCGATGGTCGTGCCGAACGGGCCCGCGGCCGCCTTCTGAGGGTCGACGTGGATCCACTGGTGGTCACCGGTGGCGTCCGCGAACAGGTCGATCCGCTTCTGGTCGATCTCCAGCCAGTCGCTGTGCCCGAGCTGCTCGCCCACCGCGGCGCGCAGCTCGTCGGCTGACGTGAAGATCCTCGGCTCTGCCATGTCCCGGCCTCCCGGACGTAGGTGTACTAAGCGCTTGCTCAGCATGCTGGGTGCCGCCGACCGCTGTCAACGCACCAGCCAGTAGGCTTCGAGGAGTGCCCCAGATCCCAGAGAAGATCCACGAGCTCACGGTCGGACAGCTCGCCGCGCGCAGTGGCGCGGCGGTGTCCGCCCTGCACTTCTACGAGTCCAAAGGGCTGATCAGCAGCCGCCGCACCTCGGGCAACCAGCGGCGGTACCACCGCGACGCGTTGCGCCGGGTCGCCTTCATCCGGGCCGCGCAGCGGGTGGGGATCCCGCTCGCCACGATCCACGAGGCGCTCGCGGAGCTGCCCGAGGGGCGGACGCCCACGCGGGAGGACTGGGCGCGGCTCTCCGAGACGTGGCGGTCGGAGCTGGACGAGCGTATTAAGCAGCTCGGGCGCCTCCGTGACCACCTCACCGACTGCATCGGCTGCGGCTGCCTCTCCCTGGAGACCTGCGTCCTGTCCAACCCCGACGACGTCTTCGGCGACCGGATCGTGGGCTCCCGCCTCATGGGTGAGCGCCGCTAATCGCTTGGATGTGCGGTGCCGATCCTGCGGGCCGGTGGGGGCTGGTCGCGCAGTTCCCCGCGCCCCTTCGGGCGCTGTACCGCACCCTGGCTTACTCGTACTCCGTGCCGCCCTTCCGTGTCAGATACGCCCCGCTGACCACCTTCGCGATCGCCCGGCCCCCGGTCACGGGGCTGTAGCGCTCGGGTGCGGCCCGGACGACCACGCCCTCGCGGAGGTGGAGGTCGCGGCCGGACACGGTCTCGCGGCCGGAGGCCAGGTCGAGGACGGCGGCGGGGTCGTAGGGACCGGCGTACAGCCGCGGCACCAGCGGGAGTTCGCCGGCCAGGGCCTCGGCGGCGTCCAGCCAGCGCACCGCGCCGTCCACCTCGACGGCGACGTCGAACACGGCGTAGCCGAGGGTGTCGCGCCGCCCGTCGGCGCCGTAGTGCAGGTCCTGCACCCCGGACCCGTACACCTCGCCGAAGACGCCGACCCGCCGCGCCCCCAGCCGGGCCGCGAGGCGCGCCGCGGCGCCCGGCACGTCATGGCCGAGGACGGCCCGCCAGTACAGGTTCAGCGGATTCTCCTTGAGGGCGAGGGACTTGGACCCGAAGCCCTTCGAGGAGACGTGCACGCGGCCCTCGTCGGCCACGTACGTGAGCAGGCACGCGGAACCGTGCAGCTTCTCCGTGACGGTGACGGGCTCGCCGGGGGCGAACACGTCGGGGTAGCGCTGGAGGTTCTCGATGTCGACCCAGGGCAGCAGATCGGGCGCGGACTCCACGTCGCCGCTCATGGTCGGCGGTATCGGCGGCACCCACTTGGTGATGCCGAGCCGCTCCGCGAAGTCCGTGCCGTCGTCCGCCGCCCGCGCCAGGTCCACGTCGGCCAGCGCGCGCGGCCGGCACACGATGCCCTGGGACAGCTCGCCGCACAGCCGCACCGCCTTGACCCGGTCGGCCTTGCCGCCCGCGAGGCGCCCGGTCAGGCCCAGCTCGTCGATCAAGTCGGCGGGCAGGACGGCCTGTTCCGGGATGTAGAGGGCGCTCTCGCCGGTGCGGTAGGCGCCCTTGGCGACGACGGCTCGGTACAGGCCCACCTGGGCCAGTTCGAGGGCGTCGGCGTTGGGATGCCCGTGGATGGTCAGCACTTCGGCGGTGACGCGCAGCGTCGACATGTTCGTACTCCTGCTGGTGCGAGCTCAGTTGGGTTTCATCGCCGCCAACCTTCCCGCCGGGAAAACGCGCTGACCACCGAATATCCGTCTGCTACGGTCACGCACGCCTTCCCGTGCTCACAGCCTGAGCCCCGCCGCCACCAACTCCGCGTTCGACCCCGCCCGCTCCCCGCCCGGCAGCGCCAGCGTGTCCTCAAGCCCGATCCGCCGCCCGAGCCCGAGGCGCCCCGCCAGCGCGAGCACCGGCCACGTCCCGCCCTCCTCCCCGTGCAGCAGCACCGGACGCCCGTGCGCCCGGCCGATCCGCGCGAGCAGGTCCCGCGCCGACGCCTCGGCCGTCGCGGGGTCGTGGTCGGTGACCTCCGCGAGGACCCGAAGGACCCGCGGCCCGAGCGGCGACGCGGCGAACCGCTCGGCGCCGTCCGTGCCGGACCAGAGGCCCGCCTCGACCCCGACGCCGCGCTCCAGGAGGGCGAGGGCCACGTCCTCCGCGCCCGGTTCGTGCCAGTTGACCGACGCGTGGTCGGGCAGCACGGTCCACGCGCGCACCCGCGCGACCCGTGCCGCCGGGTCTGGTTCGGCCCAGGCGCCGGTGGTCACGCCGACCGGTACGGCGACGGCGGCGCGCAGCGCGTCCAGCGTCGCCGCGACCGCGCTTGGCGACAATGTGTCTTCCCCGCAGGGGGACTTGGGGTGTACATGGACATCGAGTGCGCCGGCGCCGACGGCCCCGGCCGCCGACGTCGCCAGGGCGCCGGGCGACAGCGGCACGGCCGCGCCGTCGTTCGCGCCCCGGGCGCCGTTCAGACATACCTGCATCGGTCCATCACAGCACGGGGGAGCCGGAGTGAGCATCGCCATCTGTTCGCTGAAGTGGGAAGCCGCGCGCAGCGGACGCCAGAAGATCACGTACGACAGGGACGGGTACCACCTCGTGCGCTTTCCGTACGGCGCGGGCGAGGAGGCGTACGACCCCTGGAGGATGCACGAGCCGTTCCACGGCGGCACCGGCCCTTCGAAGTTCCCCGACGCCCGCTCGGGGCTGATCTGGCCGAGCCACGACGGGTGGGGCACGCTGACGGCGCTGGTCTTCTGGGAGCCGGACAACCGGCCGACGGAGTACCGCTCGCGCTTCGTGCGCGATCCGCTGGACCTGTCGACGGGCTACGACTCCACGGCCACCACCGACTCCGTGCCCACCCGCGGCGGGCAGTACCGCTCGTACCTCTGGCAGATGTTCGTGCACCCGGGCACCCCGGTGGGCCTGAAGATATCCGCGCGCGGCCCGGGCGACGTGAAGATCGCCGCGCCGCTGATGATGGCCGAGCTGAAACTGGCCATACAGACGGACGTCGCCAGGCCCTGAGAGCACGACGGGCTCACAGCGACCTGCTCATCGACACCGGTTCACAGCGACCGGCTCACAGCGACAGGCTCACGCCGAGATCAGCGCGCGTGACGGACCCATCCGGGCCCGCCGCATCGCCTCGGGCGTGAGGACGGGGGCGGGGACCACGATGCCGCAGCTCGTGCAGACGGGGCCCGCCGACGGTTCGTGCGCCAGGCCGTAGCGCCATTCGAGGGCCGCGTCGCCGCACACGGGGCAGGCGGCGCCGGGCTCCCGCTCGAGGGCGGTGATGAGTTTGCGCAGCACGTCGGCGAGCGGCGCGGACGGGTGCACGCCGGGATCGTCGCACCAGGCGACCCCGCAGCCGCCCCAGGTGCAGCGGTGCCAGTCGTGGTCGCTGCCGGGGCGGCGGAGCCCGTCGTGCTTCTCCTTGCGGCGGCGCCGCGCGAAGCTCTCCTCGTAGGCGAGCCACACGCCGCGGGCCGCCTCCAGTTCTTCGAGCGCGGCCACGAGCCGCGCCGGGTCGGGCGAGCGGTCCTCGGGACCGAAACCCGCGCGGGAGCACAGGTGGTCCCAGGTCGCCCGGTGACCATAAGGGGCGAATCTCTCCAGGCACTTGCGCAGTGAGTACCGCCGCAGTGCCAGATCGCTGTGGGGATCGCGCACCTGTCTCGCGAGACTCCGGAATCCGGCCATCGCCCTGCACCTCCGTCACACGTTCTCGGACGTCGCCCTGGACCCGAGGGGCGTCCAAGGGGCATCGAGTAGACGTATCGACTCACGTTTTGGTGCCATCCGATTTTCGATGGCTTCCCATCAGCGCGTTCCCCGCAGGTCAGCGGAGATGCGTGTGGCGGTTGTGAAAAGGCGACTGTTGTTCATCTTTCGGGTTCGGCAACCCGACAGTAACCTCCGCCGCGACGGCCTTCCGGAGGAGCACCTATGCGACGACGCATCGCACGGCTCAGAACCCTCACCACGTCAGCGGCCCTGGTTCTCGGGGCCTCCCTGCTGCTCGCGCCGGGACCCGGTGCCGCGGCCGCGGAACCCCCACCCGTCACCGACTACTGCGGCGACAACTGCGCGGACATCCTGCCGCCCGGCGCGAACGGCAACGCCACCCTCGCCGAGATCCTCAGCCACCGCGTCTTCGGCACCCAGCCCGCGCACGCCGACGACCAGTTGGGCCCGTACGACGCGCTGTCGTCCGGCTACCCCTCGCTCACCGACGACAAGCTCACCGAGTTCTTCAACGACGCCTCGTTCGGCGTGGAGCCCGACCAGGTCGCCTCCGTCACCAAGCCGCGCGACGACGTCACGATCACCCGTGACAAGAAGTACGGCATCCCGCACATCCAGGGCACAACGCGCTACGGCACCGAGTTCGGCGCGGGCTTCGCCGCCGGGCAGGACCGGCTGTGGCTCATCGACCTGTTCCGGCACATCGGCCGCGGCGAGCTGACCCCGTTCGCGGGCGGCGCCCCGTCCAACCAGGGCCTGGAGCAGCAGTTCTGGCCGCAGGCCCCGTACACCGAGCAGGACCTGGAGCGGCAGGTCGAGTACATCAAGTCGACGCAGGGCGAACGCGGCCAGCGGGCCATGGAGGACGCGCAGGCCTACGTCGACGGCCTCAACGCCTACCGCGAGAAGTCCAAGAACGGCCGCTACTTCCCCGGTGAGTACGTGCTCACCGGCAAGATCGACGCGATCACCAACGTCGGCGAGATCCAGCCCTTCAAGGTCACCGACATGATCGCGCTCGCCTCGGTGGTCGGCGGCCTGTTCGGCAACGGCGGCGGGGGAGAGGTCGAGTCCGCGCTCTCGCTGCTCGCCGCGCAGCAGAAGTACGGCGTCGAGAAGGGCACCGAGGTCTGGGAGACCTTCCGCAGTCGCAACGACCCCGAGACCGTGCAGACCATCCACGACGGCAGCAGCTTCCCGTACGCGGGCAAGCCGGACAAGGCGCGCGGCACCGCGCTTCCCGACGCCGGGTCGGTGGAGCGCGAGCAGCTCGTGTACGACCGCGAGGGCGGCGCCAAGGCGACCGCCAAGAACCCGACGAAAGCCCCGAAGGACCCGGTCAAGGCCCCCAGGAAGCTCAAGCCGCTGCAGGGCATGTACGACGACGGCGTGCTGCCCGCCGACCTGTTCGGCGGCGCGCCCGGCACCCCAGGCGCGGGCAACCCCGCCAACAAGAAGGGCATGTCAAATGCCCTGGTCGTCTCCGGCAAGCACACCGCGAGTGGCAACCCCGTGGCCGTGTTCGGGCCGCAGACCGGCTACTTCGCGCCGCAGCTCCTGATGCAGCAGGAGCTCCAGGGCCCCGGCATCAGCGCGCGCGGCGTCTCCTTCGCCGGCGTCGGCATGTACGTCCAGCTCGGCCGCGGCCAGGACTACGCGTGGTCGGCGACGTCCGCGGGCCAGGACATCACGGACACGTACGCCGTGGAGCTGTGCGCGCCCGGCGGCGGGACCCCGGGCAAGGACGCGACCCACTACCTCTACCGCGGCACCTGCACCCCGATGGACAAGCTGGAGCGCAAGAACGCCTGGAAGCCCACGCTCGCCGACTCCACGGCGGCGGGCTCCTACCGCATGCAGGTCTTCCGCACGAACTACGGCATCGTCACGCACCGGGCGACCATCGACGGCAAGCCCGTCGCGTACGTCTCGCTGCGGTCCACCTACCGGCACGAGGCCGACTCGATCATCGGCTTCCAGATGCTCAACGATCCTTCGTACGTCAAGGACGCGGCGACCTTCAAGAAGGCGGCCGAGCACATCTCGTACGCCTTCAACTGGTTCTACGCGGACTCGCGCGACACCGCGTACTACAACAGCGGCGCCAACCCCGAGCGCGCGAAGGACATCGACCCGTCGTTCCCCGTGAAGGCCCAACAGTCCTATGAGTGGCGGGACTTCGACCCGAAGGACAACACCTCGGCGCGGACGCCGTCCGCCGAGCACCCGAACTCCGTCAACCAGGACTACTACATCTCCTGGAACAACAAGCAGGCCGACGACTTCAGCGCCTCCGGCTTCGGCCTGGGCGCCGTGCACCGCGGCGACCTGCTGGACGACCGGGTGAAGAAGCTCGTCGAGAAGGGCGGCGTCACCCGCTCCTCCCTCACCCAGGCCATGGCGGAGGCCGCCGTCACCGACCTGCGCGGCGAACAGGTCCTGCCGGAGCTCCTGAAGGTGGTGCGGGGCAAGCCCATCGACGACCCCCAACTCGCCAAGGCCGTACAGCAGTTGGAGGCGTGGGGGAAGGCGGGGTCGCAGCGCAAGGAGACCGCGCAGGGCTCGCACGCCTACGCGCACCCCGACGCCGTACGCATCATGGACGCCTGGTGGCCGCTGCTCGTCGAGGCCGCGTTCAAGCCCGGCCTCGGCCCGGACCTCTACGGCTCGCTGACCGCGCAGCTCGGCGTGGACGAGTCGCCGTCGGCCGGGCACGGACCGACCGGCGCGCACGCCGGGTCGGCCTTCCAGTACGGCTGGTGGGGCTACGCGGACAAGGACCTGCGGACCGTGCTCGGGCAGCCGGTGGAGGGCTGGACCAAGACCGCGTACTGTGGCGACGGCAAGCTCGACGCCTGCCGGGACGCGCTCCTGAAGACACTCGGCCAGGCCGTCGCCAAGCCCGCGTCAGAGGTCTATCCCGGTGACGCCAGCTGCAAGGCGGGCGAACAGTGGTGTGCGGACGCCGTGATCCACCGCGCGCTCGGCGGCATCACGCACCGGGCCGTGCAGTGGCAGAACCGGCCGACGTACCAGCAGGTCGTGGAGTTCCCCCGGCACCGCTGAGCCGTCACCGGGCGGCGCGGGCGATCCGGCCGGCGGCGCACACGGCACGTGCCAGTTCCTCGTGGCAGATGTCGCTGTGCGCGCCGTCGGGCAGACCGCCCCGCCGCACCACGGCCGCCGTGTCCACGCTCACGCACCCCCGCGCGGGCAGCGTTTCGCCGAGCTTGACCCGCCGGGCACCGTCGACGGCCTTGATCCCGTCGAAGCCCAGGGCGCCCCACCGCTCCCACAGGCCGAGGAAACTGGAGGAGTCCCCGGCGAGCTTGGAGGCGAGCGGATAGAACTTGCCGAGCGCGTCGTCGTGGCGCGAGTAGCAGCACATCAGCGGCCCGTCGACGCGCCGCTGCACCCCGTGCAGCGCGCCCCCGCGCGACCGGTCGTGCGGCAGCCGGGCGCTGAACGCGTAGTGCGAGAAGGCCCCTTGGAGGAGCGTCGCGGACTTCACGCAGCGCACCCCGGCGGGCATGCCGCGCAGTCCGTACGCCACCAGACGGGCGCCGAAGCTGTGCCCGACGAGATGCACCCGGATGTCCGGCACGTCACGGGCGAGCAGCCCGAGGGTCGCGCCGAGCCCCAACTGGCCGATGGCGCCCGCCCGGCGCTTCATGGAGTAGTACGTGGCCTGCCGAAGCAGCTCCTTCGCGCCGTTCCACAGCCGCCTGCGCAGGCCTCCGAGGAGCTCCTGGCCGGCGGTGGCCCCGGTGCCCCCGGTGGCCCCGATGTCGTCCAGCATGGCGAGGAACACCTCGCAGACCTCGACGGCGTCGTCGGTGAGCATGGCGGGCTCGCCCGCGCCGAGGTCGTCGCCGAACTCGTGCGCCGGGCCCGACTCGCGCACGGCCACCAGGTCGCGGACGTGCCGCGCGAACTCGTCCAGGCGGGAGCGGACTTCGGCGCGCTCCTGGAGGAGCTGGGCGAGGCGGTCGATGTGCGCCGCGTTCGCCGGGCCGGGGAACACCACTTCCAGGAGGCGGCGGGTGGGCTCGTCGAGGGTGGGATCACCCGGATCGCGGGGGCCGGCGGGCGGGGCCGCGATGGGTTCGAAGTCGGGGATCGGTTCGTCGGGGAAGCGGATCGCGGGCCACAGGATCCCGGTGTAGCCGAGGCGCACCCCGGGGCCCGCGAGCCGGTCGAACGGCTCGAAGAAGCGCCGGTAGAGGTTCCTGGCCGTCCGCTGGTCGTTGTTCCAGCCGTGCGCGAACACCAGCAGATCGGTGACGCGTTCGGACTCCGCTCCGGAGAGGAGCCGGTCACGCTGCGCGGCGTCGACGTCTCCGTCGGCGTCGAAGGTCAATTCCCAGTAGGGCTGCACGACCGCATCGTCCTGCGGCCTCGGCCCGCTGAGAAGACGTCGCGGCGGAACACGCGTGGGCCGGTGCCGTCCCCCGGGCGGCGGCACCGGCCCACGCGTGGGTCTTCGGGGGCGGACGCCGGTCAGGAGGCCGGCCAGGCCGGCGGTCCCGCCTTGCGTTCGCGGGCGTAACGGTTGGTCGGCGGCAGCCAGCAGAGCACGATCGCCACCAGCGTCGCGAGCAGCGCCACGAAGCTGAACGCCATGACGGTTTCGGGTTCGTAGTCACCCAAGATGAGGATATGGGGGAACAGTGCGACGACGCCCGAAATGGTAATGAGGACACGCGCCCAAGTGGCCGCGTTCTTGCGGACGCAGAGCGTGAATGCGAGGACGCACGCGGCGGTGAAAATGGCGAATCCGGCGCGCGCCGCGAGCGAACCGGCGCGGTCGCTGACGAGCTCGTCCCAGATGGGCCCGGACAGCGACTTGATGTCGGCCGCTGACGTATTCGACGGGAGCCCGACGACGTCCGGGTGGTCGTCGATGACATCCCTGATGTTCTCGTCGGCCATGTCATTGCCGCCGGCGAAGACGAGCACCGCGCCGATGACGGCGGACACCACGGAAATGACAGAGGTCCAGACCAGAGCGGTGAGGGAGCCGGGCCGCCGGACCGCGCGGGCTGCGCGGGCCGCGCTGCGGGGACCGACCGGCGGCGCGGGCGCGGCCTGGAAATGACTCACGGGTACAACTCTCCTTGCAGAGATGAAGGTTCGACTGGGATTGGCTCGACCTTTCCACGGGTACGTCGAACGCAGCCAGTATTTTCTGGAAGAAATCCCCAGATAATTTGGGGTGATCCGTGGATCAGTTTCCGCGGCGGCTATGCTGCAATGCCTAAAACTCAAAGGGAGTTGGAGAGAGAAAGTCAGCATGGCCTTAACAGGTCCCGCGCAGAACCCCGCGTACCCCGCGGAACTGCTGGACACCACCATGGATCAGCTCCGTACGCTGCTCGCCGTGCACGAGACCGGCACGGCGCTCGCCGCCGCGCGCCAGCTCGGCCGCGAGCAGTCGAGCGTGCAGAAGCAACTGGACACGATGAACCGCACGTTCGGCGCGCTGTGCGGTGAGGCGCTGGTGCTCAAGCGGGGCCGCGGCAAGGACGTGCTGTTCACCGCCACCGGCGAGCATCTGGTCGAACTCGCGCGCAGCACGCTGTCCGCCTGGTCGGACGGCATCAACGACGCGCGCCGCCGCCTCGGGCGCACCCTCTCGGTCGGCTCGACCCGCTACACGCTGGGCTTCCTCCTCGACGCGGTGGAGCGCGTCAGCGACGTGTACGAACGCCGGGGCGTGGACCTGAAGGTCACCCACGTGCGCACCGGTGACCTCTTCGCCCGCCTGCAGTCCAAGGAACTGGACCTGGTGTGCGGCAGCATCGTCGTCACCGAGGGGCAGGAGGACGAGCTCGATCCGTACGAGATCGTGGAGTGGCGCCGCAGCGGCCTGTCGATCCTGACGAACCTGCCGCCGCAGAAACTGCCGGGGCAGGCCGCCGAGGCGGCCGATCCGGCGGGCACCTCCGACACCGCCGTGACCGCCGGCACCGTCAACGCCAGCGAGCTGCCGGGACTGCCCCTGGTGGTCTCCGCGGGCGGCCTCATCGCCCGCTTCCTCACCGCCTGGTACGGCGCCGACTTCCGCAAGGCGATGACCATCGCGGCCGAGATCGAGGCCGCGCACTACGGCTTCGAGCTGCTGCGCTCCGGCCTGGTCAGCGGAGCCATGCTCGTCACCCGAGGCATCGCGGAGGCCGCCGAGTCCGGCAGCCTGCCCGAGGCCGGTGGCCTGCGCCGGCTCGACGTGATCGGGGACGTCGGCCCGCGCACCGAGGTCCTCGTCGGCGTCTTCACCCGGCGCGGCGACCGTGCCTCGTACGACGCCGGCCACCCGCTGAACCTGCTGTGGGACGCCCTGGCGAAGGACAACGAGCGCTGGTGGCTGAGTCGTTGAGCCGTTGACGCCGACCGGCCCTCCGGACGTGGCCGGGTGCCCCCTTTCGCACTACATACCGACCGGTTAGTCTGCCGTGGAGCGTGATCGACCGCAGCGTGTTCGAGGCCGAAGGAGACCGCCCGTGGAGAGCCTGCAGGGCAAGGGAGTCGTCGTCACCGGAGCCGGGAGCGGGATCGGGGCCGCGCTGGCCCGCCGCTTCGCCGCGGCCGGGGCACGCGTCGTCGTCAACGACCTGGACGCCGCCAGAGCGGGCGCCGTGGCCGCCGAGGTGGGCGGCGTCGCCGTGCCCGGGGACGCCTCCGCGGTCGTCGCCGACGCCCTCGCCGCGCTCGACGGCGCCGTCGACGTGTACTGCGCCAACGCGGGCCTGGCGTCCGGCGGCACCGAGGCCGCGGACGAGCGGGTGTGGGCCGACGCCTGGGACGTGAACGTGATGGCGCACGTGCGGGCCGCGCACGCGCTGCTGCCCGGCTGGCTGGAGCGGGGCGAGGGCCGGTTCGTGTCGACGGTGTCCGCGGCCGGGCTGCTCACGATGGTGGGCGCCGCGCCGTACAGCGTCACCAAGCACGGGGCGTACGCCTTCGCCGAATGGCTGTCGCTGACGTACCGCCACCGCGGCCTCAAGGTGCACGCGATCTGCCCGCAGGGCGTGCGCACGGACATGCTCACCGCCGCGGGCTCGGCCGGCGAACTCGTCCTCGCGCCCACCGCCATCGAGCCTCAGGACGTCGCCGACGCGCTGTTCACCGGCATGGCCGAGGACCGCTTCCTGATCCTGCCGCACCCGGACGTCGCCGCGTACTACCAGGCACGCGCCGCGACCCCGGACAAGTGGCTCACGGGCATGAACCACATCCAGCAGAAGTGGGAGGAGTCCGAGCGGTGAACGAATCCCCGGCGACACCCACGGAACCCTCCGGACCTTCCGGATACGCCGCCAAGCCCTGGCTCGGCCTCCTCAGTGAGGTCCAGCGTGCCCCCGTCGCGCCCGCCGCCTCCGTCGTGCACGCCTTCCGGGCCGCCGTCGTCGCCGTGCCCGAGCGCACCGCGCTCGCCTACTTCGACGGGCGTCTGAGCTACCGCGAGGTCGACGCGCTCACCGACTCCGTCGCCGGGCACCTCGCCGCTCGCGGCCTGGTCCGGGGCGACCGCGTCGCGATCGTGCTGCAGAACACCCCGCACTTCGTGATCGCGCTGCTCGCCGCCTGGAAGGCCGGCGCCACCGTCGTGCCCGTCAACCCCATGTACAAGTCGGCCGAGACCCGGCACATCCTCACCGACGCCGACGTGACGGCGCTCGTCTGCGCCGACCAGGCCTGGGAGGGCCACCTGCGCGAGACGGCGGCCGGCACCGGCGTCCGCGTCGTCCTCACCGCCTGCCAGCTCGACCTCCAGACGCGGAACGACCCGCGCGTGCTCGGCTTCGAGCGGCTGCCGCGCGCCGCGGACGCCGACGACCTGCTGACCGTGGCCCGCCTCGGCCTGCCCGCTCCCGGTGGCCGCGCCGCAGGACCCTCCGACACCGCCCTGATCAGCTACACGTCGGGCACCAGCGGCACCCCCAAGGGCGCCATGAACACCCACGGCAACATCACCTACAACGCCGAACGCCAGCGCGCCGGATCCGGCATACCCGAAGGCGCCTGCTACTTCGCGCTCGCCCCGCTGTTCCACATCACCGGCATGGTCGCCCAGCTCGCCGCCTGCCTGACCAACGCGGGCACGCTCGCCCTCGCCTACCGCTTCGAGGCGGGCGTGGTCCTCGACGCGTTCGCCGAGCACCGGCCCGCGTACACCGTCGGCCCCTCCACCGCCTTCATGGCGCTCGCCGCCCACCCGGCCGCCACGCGCGCCCACTTCGACTCCTTCGTGCTGATCTCGTCGGGCGGCGCGCCGCTGCCGCCCGCGCTCGTGGAGAAGTTCCGCGAGGGCTTCGGCCCCTACCTCCACAACGGCTACGGCCTCACCGAGTGCACCGCCCCCTGCGCCTCCGTACCGCCGGGCCGCCGGGCCCCCGTCGACCCGGACTCCGGGACGCTCGCGGTCGGCGTGCCCGGACCCGACACCGTCGTCCGCGTCCTCGACGAACTCGGCGAGGAGGTGCCCTTCGGCACGCCCGGCGAGATCGTCGTACGCGGACCGCAGGTCGTGCCCGGCTACTGGAAACGCCCCGAGGCCACCGCCGAGACCTTCCCCGGCGGCGAGCTGCGCACCGGCGACATCGGCTTCATGGACACCGACGGCTGGCTGTACGTCGTCGACCGCAAGAAGGACATGATCAACGCGTCCGGGTTCAAGGTCTGGCCCCGCGAGGTCGAGGACGTCCTCTACACGCACCCCGCGGTCCGCGAGGCCGCCGTCGTGGGCGTGCCCGACGCCTACCGCGGGGAGAGCGTCAAGGCCTACGTGAGCCTCCGGACGGGCGCAGACGGGGCCGCCGGGGCCGACGCGTACGCCACCGAACTCATCGCGTACTGCAAGGAACGGCTCGCCGCGTACAAGTACCCCCGTGCGGTGGAGGTGCTGGCCGAGCTGCCGAAGACCGCGAGTGGGAAGATCCTCCGGCGGGAACTGCGTTCTCGCTCCTGAGGCGGGACCCGTGTTCCCGCCCGTGCAGACGGCAGACGGAAGACGGAAAGACCATGAACGGAAGGCAGGTGGCGGCAAGTGGCCAGAACGACGGACGGTGACGGCACGCCCGTCCCGCAGAGGCTGCTCGCCGCCGCCACCCGGCTCTTCGCCGACCGCGGCTACGACCGTACGTCCGTGCAGGAGATCGTCGAGGCGGCCGGCGTCACCAAGGGCGCGCTGTACCACTACTTCGGGTCCAAGGACGACCTGCTGCACGAGGTGTACGCGCGGATGCTGCGGGTGCAGCAGGAGCGCCTCGACGCGTTCGCCGACGCGGACGAGCCGGTGGAGCGGCGGCTGCGGGGCGCGGCGGCCGACGTCGTCGTCACGACCATCGCGAACCTCGACGACGCCGCGATCTTCTTCCGGTCGATGCACCACCTCAGCCCGGAGAAGCACAAGCAGGTGCGGGCGGAGCGGCGGCGCTACCACGAGCGGTTCCGGGCGCTGATCGAGGAGGGCCAGGAGTCCGGCGTCTTCTCCACGGCGACCCCGGCCGACCTGGTCGTGGACTACCACTTCGGCTCGGTCCACCACCTGTCGACGTGGTACCGCCCGGACGGTCCCCTGACCCCGCAGCAGGTCGCGGACCACTTGGCGGACCTGCTGCTGCGGGCGCTGCGGCCGTAGTCGCACGGACGCGAAACTGTGGGGCCCGCCGCGTCGGCGACGGGCCCCACAGTCATGACACCGCCCTCACATGTACCGCTTCAGCTCCCGCCGCGCGAGCGACCGCTGATGCACCTCGTCCGGCCCGTCGGCAAGGCGCAGCGTGCGCGCCGCCGCCCACAGCTCCGCGAGCGGGAAGTCCTGGCTGACGCCGCCCGCGCCGTGGAGCTGCACGGCCTGGTCGAGGATGTCCACGACGGCCCGGGGCGTGGCGATCTTGATGGCCTGGATCTCGGTGTGCGCGCCCTTGTTGCCCACCGTGTCCATCAGCCAGGCCGTCTTCAGGACGAGGAGGCGCACCTGCTCGACGGCGACCCGCGCGTCCGCGATCCACTCCTGCACCACGCCCTGCTGGGCCAGCGGCTTGCCGAACGCGGTGCGCTCCACGGCCCGGCGGCACATCAGCTCGATGGCGCGCTCGGCCATGCCGATGAGCCGCATGCAGTGGTGGATGCGGCCGGGCCCGAGCCGCGCCTGGGCGATGGCGAAGCCGCCGCCCTCCTCCCCGACGAGGTTCGTCACGGGCACCCGCGCCTCGTCGAAGACCACCTCTGCGTGGCCGCCGTGGGAGTGGTCCTCGTACCCGTACACCCGCATGGCGCGGCGCACTTCGACGCCCGGGGTGTCGCGCGGCACGAGCACCATGGACTGCTGGCGCCGGATGTCGGCCCCGTCCGGATCGGTCTTGCCCATCACGATGAAGACCTTGCAGTCGGGGTTCATCGCCCCGGAGATGTACCACTTGCGCCCGGAGATGACGTACTCGTCGCCCTCGCGCCGGATGTGCGTGGTGATGTTCGTGGCGTCGGACGAGGCGACCTCCGGCTCGGTCATGGCGAACGCCGAGCGGATCTCGCCCGCGAGCAGCGGCTCCAGCCACTGCTTCTTCTGCTCGTCGGTGCCGAACTGGGTGAGGACCTCCATGTTGCCGGTGTCCGGGGCCGCGCAGTTGAGGGCGGTCGGCGCCAAGTGCGGGCTGCGGCCGGTGATTTCGGCGAGCGGCGCGTACTGGAGGTTGGTGAGCCCCGCCCCGTACTCGGCATCGGGCAGGAAGAGGTTCCACAGGCCCTGGCGGCGGGCCTCGGCCTTGAGTTCACCGACCACGGCCGGCGTGTCCCACGGCGAGGCGAGCGCGGCGCGCTGCTCCTCGGCGACGTGCTCGGCGGGCAGGACGTGCTCGTCCATGAAGGCGAGCAGCCTGGCGCGCAGTTCCTCGGTACGGGCGTCGTATGCGAAGTCCATGGTGTCCGGGTCCTCTCAGCCTTCGTTCAGGGTGGTCAGGCCGTGCTCGATGAAGACGGGCACCAGCTCGCCGATGCGGTCGAAGCCCGCGCCGACCGTCTGGCCGAGCGTGTAGCGGTAGTGGATGCCCTCGAGGATCACGGCGAGCTTGAACCAGGCGAACGCGGTGTACCAGGAGAGGGCGGAGACGTCGCGCCCCGAGCGGGCCGCGTAGCGCTCGATCAGCTCGGCGGGGTCCGGGTGGCCGGGCGCGCTCGCCGTGGTGCTGACGGGGGAGTCGGGCACTTCGAGGCGCACGCTGTACATCACGAGCAGGCCCAGGTCGGTGAGCGGGTCGCCGAGCGTGGACATCTCCCAGTCGAGGATCGCGGTGATGCGGTCGGCCCCGGCGGACGGGTCGGACGGCCTGGACGGCTCGATGAGGACGTTGTCGAGGCGGTAGTCGCCGTGCACCACGGTGGCCGTGGGGGAGGTGGGCAGGGCCCGGCCGAGGGCCGCGTGCAGCTCCTCGACACCCGCGAGCTCACGCCCGCGCGAGGCAGCCAACTGCTTGCCCCAGCGCCGCAGTTGGCGATCGAGGAACCCCTCGGGCCGGCCGAAGTCCCCGAGCCCGACCGACTCCGGGTCCACGGCGTGCAGGTCCACGAGCGTGTCTACGAGGCCGAGCACCGCGCCGCGGGTGCGTTCCGGGCCGAGCGGCACGAGCTGCTCGGCCGTGCGGTAGGGCGTGCCCTCCACGAACTCCATCACGTAGAAGGGCGCGCCGAGCACCTCCTCGTCCTCGCACAGCAGCACAGGGCGGGGCACCGGCACGTCGGTGGGGTGCAGGGCGCTGATGACCCGGTGCTCGCGCTTCATGTCGTGCGCGGTGGCGAGGACGTGCCCGAGCGGCGGGCGGCGCACCACCCAGCGTCCGGTTCCGTCCGAGACGGCGTACGTGAGGTTCGACCGGCCGCCCTCGATCAGCCGGGCGGTGAGCGGTCCCGCGCCGAGCAGTCCCGGGCGTTCGCGGTCGAGGTGCCCCCGCAGCCGGTCGAGGTCGAGGCCGGGCGGCCCTGCGGGACGGTCTGGGCTCATGGGTGAATCGCTCCTGATCATGAACGGCGGACGACGGACTGCGGACGGTGGCGCCAACGCACTTGGCGTTCATGATGCCGACCAGTCGGTATGTCGTCCAGGGGGCCTGGCTCGAACGTGATCAGAATCGCGGAGTGTGGGGCCCCGGCGGTGCGGGGGCGCAAGGGCGGGCGCCCGGCCGGGGAAGGGGTGACCGGGCGCCTCTGGAGGGCTGGATCAGGTGCTGCCGGGGCCGCTGTGGCTGCCGGGGCAGGTGGTGCCGGTAGTGCCGGTAGTGCTGGTCGGCGTCAGTGATCGTCCCAGTGGCCGTCGTGCTCGGCGTGCCGGTGGCCGTCGTGGACGTAGTCCGTGTGGTCGCCGTGCGCCACGGCCGGGTGGCCGCAGCCGTCGCCGTGCCGGTGCTCATGGCCCTCGTGGGCGATGTGGGCGCTCGGCTCGCACTCGTCGTAGTGGCCGTCGTGCGTGCGGTGCAGATGGCCGTCGTGCGCGTAGTCGACGTGGTCGCCGTGCGGGACCTCGGTGTGCCCGCAGGCCGGGCCGTGGGTGTGGTCGTGGGCCGCGTGTTCCTGGTGAAGCGTGGTCATGACGTACACCTTCTGTGCCGGAAGCATCTGTCTCGGGCTGTGCCGGGTGACTCGCCGTGCCGGATGACCCTCTCAGGCTAGTCCTAAATGCCTGCTTCATCCCCTTGTGAAAATGTTTCGCATACTTCCATGACTCTCCGTGAGGCGACCGATGAAGGCGACCCGATGAAGGCGACCCGATGAAAGCGATCAGCTACCACGCGTACGGCGGGCCCGAGGTCCTCGAGTACGGCGATGTGCGCGACCCGAAGGTCGGCCCCGACGCCGTCCTGGTGAAGGTGCGGGCCGCGGCCGTCAACCCCGTCGACTACAAGGCCCGCGAGGGCTACCTCGACGGGGCCCTGGACGCCGTCTTCCCGGTGATCCCGGGCTGGGACGTGGCGGGAGTGGTGGTCCAGCCCGGTGCCGCGGTCCCGGAATTCGCCGTCGGCGACGAGGTCATCGGCTATGTGCGGGAGGACTTCCTGTCGCGCGGGACCCTCGCCGAGTACGTGGCGGCGCCGGTGCGCACGCTCGCGCGCAAGCCGCGGAACCTGACCTTCGAGGAGGCCGCGGGCCTGCCGCTTGCGGGCCTCACGGCGTACCAGGTGCTCACCAAGGCGCTTGCGGTCACCGAGGGCGACGTGGTCCTCGTCCACGCGGCCGCGGGCGGTGTCGGCTCCTTCGCGGTGCAGCTCGCGCGGCACGCGGGCGCCCGCGTCATCGGCACGGCGAGCGAGCGCAACCACGACTACCTGCGGGAGCTGGGCGCGGAGCCGGTGGCGTACGGGGAGGGGCTCGCCGGACGCGTCCACGCCCTCGCCCCCGAGGGCGTCGACGCGGCCTTCGACACGGTCGGCGGCGACGCGCTCCGCGCCTCCGCGGACCTCCTCGCCCCCGGCGGCCGCCTCGCCTCCGTCGCGGACGGCTCCGTGATCGCCCTCGGCGGCCAGTACTGCTTCGTACGCCCCGACGCGGCCGACCTCCACCGCCTCACCGAACTCGCCGAACAGGACGTCCTCACCGTCAACGTCCACGAGACGTTCCCCCTGGAACGCGCGGCGGAGGCGTACCGGCTGAGCGAGGAGGGGCGGACGCGGGGGAAGATCGTGGTGACGGTGGACTGGGGGGAGGACGGGGGGAGTTGAGGGGGGTGCGGCGCGGGCGAGCCTCGCCTCCGGGGCGGGCGTCGCGCCCGGGGTGGGCGTTGCGTCCGGGGTGGGCGTTGCGTCCGGGGTGGGCGTCGCGCCCGGGAGGGGCTTGTCTCGGGCGGGGCTCGTGTCCGGGTGGGCGGTGTTTCTGGGTTGGGCTCGTGCCCGGGGTGGGCGTCGTGCCCAGGTGGGGTTTGTCTTGGGCTGGGCTCGTGTCCGGGTGGGCGGTGTTTGCGGGCTGGGCTCGTCTCCGGACGGGTCTCGCTGTCGGGAGGGCGTTGTCTGCGGGCCGGGCTGCCCCGAGCGGGGATCGCGATCAGCGGGGCTAGAAGATCATCGCCGCCGCGCACACCGCGAGGGCAGCCGTGCACAGGGCCGCCGCCGCGGTGGTGCGCGGGCCGATCGCGTGCGGGCGTGCCGTCGTCAGGGCCGTCATCCTGCGGTGCGCGACGGCCAGGAAACCCAGCCACAGCAGCAGGCACAGCGCGCACGCGACGGCGTCCGCCGCCGAGGAGCCGTCGTGCAGCGCCGCCCGCGCGCCCAGCACGGCGGCGACGGTGCACGTCAGCGTCGTACGCCGCCACGCGAGCCGCGTCCGCTCGGGTTGGAGCCCGGGGTCCCGCGGCGGGGACGCCGGGGCGTCGTAGGCGCCGCCTCCACCTCCGCCTCCTCCGCAGGCTCCGCTCCCGCCGACCTCGGCGCCTGCACGGAAGCCCTCGCCGACCGGGAGGCCGCTGGCTCCGCCTCCGCTGCCGGGTCCGCGTCCGTCGCGGGCTCTGCTCCCGCCGACCTCTCCGCCCGCGCTGCTGAATGCCCCGTCTCCGGCGGCCGCGCCGACTCCGCGCCCGTGTCCCCCGGACCCCGCCGCCCCGCGGCCCCTCACCCCTCCCACCCGAACACCACGACCACCACCATGACCACCGCGACCACCGCCACCACCACGCCCAGCAGGGCGGGGAAGCGGGACGCGGGGAGGTCCTCGCCGCGCCGTATGGCCCGCTCGCAGCGCATCCAGTGGTTGACCGCGCGCAGGGAGCACAGCACCCCGGCGCCGAGCAGCGCGAGCGCCAGGCCGACGCGTACGCCCCAGCGCAGGTCGGGCAGGAACTGGTCCACGGCGAAGCCGCCGCCGATCAGCGCGAGCGCGGTGCGCAGCCAGGCCAGGAAGGTGCGCTCGTTGGCGAGCGAGAAGCGGTAGTCGGGGGTGTCGCCCTCCTGCCGGACCCGCTCGGGGGCGAACCACAGCCGGATGCTCTGTACGAAGGTGCTCACCGTTGCACGATAGGTCGGGCGGCGGGGGCCCCGCCCGACGGGCCCTCAGCCGGTGGCCCGGAACGCCCGCAGCCGCTCGTACGCGTCGAGGCCGTCCGGCACCCACTCCCACTCGGCCGCCCGGCGCGCAAGCTCCTCGTCCGTGAGGAAGTCGTGCCAGGCCACCTCCTCGCGCTGCGGGCTGACCGGGGCCGTGCAGCGCACCTCGTACACCGACGACCACCAGGTGCGGCCCGCGCCGTCGTCGTACAGGAACTTGAAGAGGGGTACGGGGCGGGGGAGCCCTGTGACGCCGAGCTCCTCCTGGGCCTCGCGCAGCGCCGCGTCGTCGTACGACTCGCCCGCCGCGACCACGCCGCCGACGAACATGTCGTACAGGGAGGGGAAGACCAGCTTGGTCGGGGTGCGGCGGTGCACGAACACGCGGCCGGTGGCGTCGCGGGCCTCGATGAACACGCAGCGGTGCCGCAGTCCCTGGGCGTACACCTCGCCGCGTGGTGCTGTCCCCACGACGTGGTCGTCCTGGTCGACGACGTCCAGCACCTCGTCCGCAGGCTCCTCGGTACTCATCCCGCCATCCAACCTCACGCCACGGAGCCTCCGCCCCCGGCCCCCGTCTGGGGCTCCGCCCCTTTCCCCCTGTCGGCGCTTCGCGCCTCGTCCTCAAGCGCCGGACGGGCTGAAACCCCCAGCCGCAGCGGCATGGTTTCAGCCTGTCCGGCGTTTGAGGACGAGGCCGTTCAGGCCGATACGGGGGTCCGGGGGCGGAGCCCCCGGTTTCGGGAAGGGGCGGGGTTGGGGAATGCCCCGCAGGGCAGTTGACTGCACCCCCCGCCCGACCCAGGATTCTGACTCACCGGTAACCCCCGCCGGTCGAGCCGAACCCCCAGAGGAGCCCCCATGGCCTACGACGCAGACGTGATCGTGATCGGCGCGGGCCTCGCCGGCCTCACGGCGACCGCCGAGCTGGTGGACGCCGGCCGCCGGGTGATCCTCGTGGACCAGGAACCGGAACAGTCGCTGGGCGGCCAGGCCTTCTGGTCGTTCGGGGGCCTGTTCTTCGTGGGCTCCCCGGAGCAGCGCCGCATGCGCATCAAGGACCACCGGGAACTCGCCCTCCAGGACTGGCTGGGCACAGCCGGCTTCGACAGGGACGAGGACCACTGGCCCCGCAAGTGGGCGGAGGCGTACGTGGACTTCGCGGCAGGCGAGAAGCGGCCCTGGCTGCACGCCCAGGGCGTCCGCTTCTTCCCGGTCGTCGGCTGGGCGGAGCGCGGCGGCTACGACGCCCAGGGCCACGGCAACTCCGTACCCCGCTTCCACGTCACGTGGGGCACGGGCCCCGGCCTCCTCGCCCCCTTCGTCCGCCGCGTCCAGGAGGGCGCGGCCCGCGGCCTGGTCCAGTTCAAGTTCCGCCACCGCGTCACCGGCCTGTCCCGCACGGGCGGCGTCGTGGACACCGTGGCCGGCGAGGTCCTGGAGCCGTCCGACGTGGAGCGGGGCAAGGCGAGCGGCCGCGAGGTGACGGGCTCCTTCGAGTTCCGCGCCCAGGCGGTGATCGTCACCTCCGGCGGCATCGGCGGCAACCATGACCTCGTACGCGCCAACTGGCCCGAGCGGCTCGGCAACCCGCCGGAGAAGATGCTCTCGGGGGTGCCCGCGCACGTGGACGGCCTGATGCTCGGCATCGCCGAACGCGCGGGCGCCCGCCTGATCAACCGCGACCGCATGTGGCACTACACGGAGGGCATCGAGAACTGGGCCCCGATCTGGGACAAGCACGGCATCCGCATCCTGCCGGGACCGTCCTCGCTGTGGCTGGACGCCCGCGGCGACCGCCTGCCCGTACCGCTGTTCCCGGGCTTCGACACCCTCGGCACGCTGAACCACATCATGCACACCGGCTACGACTACACGTGGTTCGTGCTCAACCAGCGCATCATCGGCAAGGAGTTCACGCTCTCCGGCTCCGAGCAGAACCCCGATCTGACGGGCAAGTCGGTGCGCGGGGTCGTCGGACGGGCACGGGCCGACGTGCCGGGACCGGTCAAGGCGTTCATGGACCACGGCGCCGACTTCGTCGTCGAACGGGACCTCGGCGCGCTGGTGCGCGGCATGAACGCCCTCACCAAGGAACCCCTCATCGACGAGGCCGCCCTGCACCGCACCATCGCCGCCCGCGACCGCGAGATCGTCAACCCGTACACCAAGGACCTCCAGGTCACCGCCATCCGCGGTGCCCGCAAGTTCGTCGGCGACCGGCTCGTGCGCACCGTGGCGCCGCACCCGATCCTGGACCCGAAGGCCGGTCCGCTCGTCGCCGTACGCCTCAACATCCTCACCCGCAAGTCACTCGGCGGTCTGGAGACCGACCTGTCCTCGCGCGTGCTCCAGGAGGGCGGCGACCCGCTGCCGGGTGTGTACGCCGCCGGGGAGGCCGCCGGATTCGGCGGCGGGGGAGTGCACGGCTACCGCTCGCTGGAGGGGACGTTCCTCGGCGGCTGCCTGTTCTCGGGGCGCGCGGCAGGACGGGCGGCGGCGAAGTCGGTCGGCTGACGCCGATCCGGTCGGAGTACGTCAAGTCGGCCTGGGTGCCCCGGAGTTGAGGCGCAGAACGAGGCGTAGAACACGGCACGAGTCGAACAAAACGGCGAGTAAGGGTCACCTTACGGCTTCGGCGGTGACGAGGCCTTGACGCGGAGTGGTGCCTGCCGGTTGGCTGTGCGTGATCACACGCTCGCTCAACGCGTCGGGGAGGACGTTCAGCGGTGTCCCCACCTCCGCCACCGCCCCTCGGCCGCTCCCGGAAAAAGGCCGCACACGGCTTCGACGCCGCCCTCGACGACACCGAACTCGTCGCCGCCCGGGCCGCGTTGACGCAAGGGCGCTGGACCGAGGTGCGCGCGCTGCTCGCCGACACCGGCGACGACTGGGACCGCAGGGGCCACCGCGTGGACGTCCTCGCGCGCGAGTCCTCGACCGCCGCCTGGGCCCGCGACTGGCGGCTCGCGGAACCGGAGAGCGCCGACGCCGCCGTCCTGCTCGCCTTCGCCGCCGTGCACCGCGCGCTGCGCGGCAAGGAACGCTCCGAGAAGGCCCGCGCGTCCTGCCGCGAGGCGGCCGCCCTTGTCCCCTTCGACCCCACCCCGTGGCTCGCGCTGCTGCTCCTGGAGCGCTCGCTCGGCCACGAGGAGGACGTCGTACGCCTCTTCGACGAGGTCCGCCACCGGCACCCCGAGCACCACCACGCCCACCACCTGATGGTCGCCCGCCTCGCCGAACGGCGGCCGGGTGCTGGTCAGGACCCGCTGCACGAGGTGTACGACTTCGCGACGTGGGCGGCCGAACAGGCCCCCGACCACTCGCCGTTGGCGGTGCTCCCGGTCGTCGCGCACGCCGAGCGCTACCGCGTGCTCGCCACCGCGGGCAGCGAGAACAAGGACCCGGTCGCCTCCGGGCACTGGGTGAGCCGCCGCGCCCGGCAGGTGATGAAGGCGTCGTTCGACTGGTGGCTGGAGTGGGAGATGCCGCACGAGTCGGTGCACCCGCGCGGCTTCGTCGACCTCAACTTCCTCGCGCACGCCACGTTCTGCGAGGGCCGGGCGGCCGAGGCCGCCGCGCTGTTCCACCGCATCGGCCGGTACGCGACCGAGGTCCCCTGGTCGTACCCCGACCGCGATGCGCACCAGGCCTACTTCGCCGCGCGCGGCGCGGTACTCGGGACGGCCTGACCACACCCCGTACCACCGCACCACCGCACCGCCACGAGGCACGACCAACGGCCCACTACGGGCGGAGAGGACAACCGCGCCATGGCGACGGGCAGTTCGAGCACGAGTGCAACCAGTGCGACCAGCGCAGGCGGAGTCGGCACCGGATCCCGCGGCAGGTCCGTGCCGCCCCAGGGCGGCATCAACACCTACGTGGGCCAGGAACGGGCCCTGCGCGCCGGGCGCCTCGGCACCGCGGGCCTGCTGCTGTCCGTCCTCGCCGCCACCGGGCCACTCATGGTCGTCGCGGGCGTCATGCCCACCACGTACGGAGTGATGGGCGTCGTCGGACAGCCCCTGCTCTTCCTCATCCTCGGCGTCGTCCTCGCCCTCTTCAGCTTCGGCTACGCGGAGATGAGCAGGCACGTCCACAACGCCGGCGCCTTCTACGCCTACATCTCGCGCGGCCTCGGCGGCACCGCGGGCGCGGCCGCCTCCGCCGTCGCGCTCGTGGCCTACAGCGTGCTCCAGGTGGGCCTGTTCGGCATCCTCGGCTTCGAGGTGTCCGGGCTGCTCGACAAGTACTTCGACGTCACCGTCGGCTGGTGGGTCCCCGCGCTCGTCACCGTCCTGATCGTCGGCGCGCTGGGCTGGCTGAAGATCGACCTCAACGCGCGCGTGCTCGGCGTGCTGCTGCTCGTCGAGGTGGCGCTCGTCGTCGTCTTCGACATCGCCGCTGTCGCCGACCCGGCGAAGGAGGGCCTGTCGCTGCACGCCTTCAACCCCGACACGCTCACCGGCGCGGGCGTCGCCACCTCACTCTGCTTCTGCATAGCGGCGTTCACCGGCTTCGAGCAGGCGCCCGTGTACGCGGAGGAGACCAGCCGCCCCCAAGTCGTGGTCGCGCGCGTGATGTTCTGGGCCGTCGGCTTCGTCGCCGTCTTCTTCGCCCTCAGCTCCTGGGCCCTCACCGTCGCCGCCGGGCCCTCCGGCATCGTGCCCGCCGCACAGGAGCAGAGCGCGGGGCTGCTGTTCGGACTCACCGAGCCGCGCCTCGGCGGCACCTTCACCGACGTCCTCCACGTCCTGTTCGTGACCGGCATCTTCGCGGCCATATTGAGCTTCCACAACGTCGTCGCCCGCTACGCCTTCGCCATGGGCCGCGAAGGCCTGCTGCCCGCCGCGTTCGGCCGCACCAACGGCGCGAGCGGCGCGCCCGGCACGGGTTCGCTGCTCCAGACCGTGGTGTCCGTCGTCGTGGTGATCGCGTTCGCCGTCACGGACGACGCCCCGGCGGGCGACCCCACCGCGCCCGTCCTGCACCTGTTCACCTGGGGCGGCAACGTCGGCGCCCTCGGCGTGCTGCTCCTGATGGCCACCGCGTCGATCGCCGTCATCGTCTTCTTCGTGCGGCGCGGCGCCGCGCGTGCCCAGGCCTGGCGGATCACGGCGTCCGCGCTCGCCGCGATCGCGCTGCTCGTCATCGCGGGCTACACGGTCAGGGACTTCGACGTCCTCGTCGGCGCGGGCCCCGACTCCTCGCTGAGCTGGCTGCTGCCGGGCGTCATCGGCGTCGCGGCGGTCGTCGGCCTCGCGTACGGCGCGTACCTGAAGAAGGCGCGACCGGCGGCGCACGCGCGCATCGGCCTCGGCAACGAGGCGTTCCAGCTGGAGAAGGCCGCGGGGGACGCGGGGCGCGAGGGCTGAGGGCACTCCCGGTGGATGTGACGAACCGCTGACGGACACCCGCGGGCCCTGGCCACCCGTGCCCGCGGGTGCTCGAATCGACGTGTGACGACCGACCAGCCGGACCCCACCACCCAGCCGGAGGCCGACGGCGCGCCCGTGGGCCGCCGTCTGGTCCTCGGCACCCTCGCGCTCGGCGCCCTCGGCGTGGCCGCAGCGCCCCCGCTGCAGCGCGGCCTCGAAAGGTTCCTGGGCGCCGCGTCCGACAAGGACCCCACCGGCCTCACCGAGCTCCTGCCCAACGGCGGCGGCTTCCGCTACTACTCGGTCGCCTCCTCCGTACCCCGCAAGAACGCCTCCTCCTACCGTCTGGCGGTCACCGGACTCGTCGAGCGCCCCGCCACGTACACCCTCGCCCAACTGCGCGCACGCCCGCAGACCCGGATCGTCCGGGACGTGCAGTGCGTGACGGGCTGGCGCGTGCCCGACACCCCCTTCGAAGGCGTCAGGCTCTCCCGCCTCCTGGACGCCGCCGGGGTCCGCCCGACCGCCCGCGCCGTCCGCTTCACCTGCTTCGACGGCACGTACAGCGAGAGCCTCACCCTCGAACAGGCCCGCAGGAGCGACGTGTTGGTGGCCCTGCGCATGCAGGACAAGGACCTGAACCACGCCCACGGCGGCCCCGTCCGCCTCTACGTCGCGCCCATGTACTTCTACAAGTCCGCGAAATGGCTGTCCGGCATCGAACTCACCGCCCGGGTCGAGCCCGGCTACTGGGAGCGCAAGGGATATGACGTGGACGCGTGGGTCGGCCGGTCGAACGGGCGCAGCGATGACCCGACCGCCTGAGCGCGGGCGGGTGCGGCGCTTCAGCGCCGGCGAGCGGTGGGTGCACCGCGGCACGGCCTGGCTGATGATCGTGTGCGTGCTGAGTGCCGCTTGTCTGTACGTCCCTCAGCTCGCCGAACTCGTCGGCCGCCGGGCCCTCGTGGTGGACGTCCACAAGTGGTCCGGGCTGCTGCTTCCCGTCCCCTTCCTGGCCGGGCTGGCCTCCCGCGCCTTCCGCGCGGACCTCCGCCTCCTCAACCGCTACGGCGCGCACGACCGGCGCTGGCTGTCCGCCGTCCGCCACCGTGATCCACGCCGGAAGGCGCGCTGGGCGGGGAAGTTCAACGCCGGGCAGAAGGTGTACGCGGCGTGGGTCGGCGGGGCGGTGCTCGTCATGCTCGGTACGGGCCTCGTCATGTGGCGCACGGATCTCTTCCCGCTCCTCTGGCGCACGAGCTCCACGTTCGTCCACGACTGGCTCGCCCTCACGCTGGGCCTCGTCCTGCTCGGCCACATCGCCCTGGCCGTGCGGGACCCGGAGGCCCGCCGCGGCATGCGGACCGGGTCGGTGGACCAGGGGTGGGCGGAGCGGGAGCATCCGCTGTGGCGGAGGTAGGGGGCTCTGCCCCCAGACCCCCGCTCCTCAAACGCCGGAGGGGCTATACCTAGCCAGATCTAGCCCGTCCGGCGATTGAGGACGAGCCGCGAAGCGGCGATACGGGGTCTGGGGCGGAGCCCCAGTTTCGGGAAGGGGCGGGATTGGGGAAAGCCCCGCAGGGCCCACCCACCCCCGCTACAGCACCAACGACAGCAGCAACACAAACCCCAACGCCACCACCGAGATGATCGTTTCCATCACCGACCACGTCTTGATGGTCTGCCCCACATCAAGCCCGAAGTACTCCTTCACCAGCCAGAACCCGGCATCGTTGACATGGCTGAAGAACAACGACCCCGCCCCAATGGCCAGCACCAGCAACGCGGTGTGCGAGGTGGACATGTCCGCGGCCAGCGGCGCCACAAGCCCGGCGGCCGAGATCGTGGCGACGGTAGCCGACCCCGTGGCAAGCCGGATCGCGACAGCGATGAGCCAGGCGAGCAGCAGCGCGGGAATCGACCAGTCCTCGGAGAAGTCGAGGATCATCTGCCCGACCCCCACGTCGATGAGGGTCTGCTTGAACCCACCACCGGCGCCCACGATCATCAGCACCCCCGCGATGGGAGCGAGCGACTTCTCGACGGTCGTGGACAGCCGTTCCTTGGTGAAGCCCGCGGCCCGCCCCAGGGTGAACATCCCGACAAGCACGGCGGCGAGCAACGCGATCAACGGCGACCCGACGACGTCGAACACGCGCTGAACGGTGGCGTCCGGATTGTCGACGACGATGTCGACTAGCGCCTTGGCCAGCATCATGACGACAGGCAGCAGCACGGTGGCGACGGTGACGCCGAACCCGGGCCGCTTCTCCAGGTCCTCGGAGGGCCGCTGCGGAATCATCTTCTCGGGCGGCGCGACGTCCACCCACCGAGCGGCGACCTTCGAGAACAGCGGCCCCGCGATGACGACGGTGGGAACGGCGACGAGCACGCCGAGCGCGAGCGTCACACCGAGGTTGGCCTTGACGGCGTCGATGGCGACGAGCGGCCCGGGGTGCGGCGGGATGAGCCCGTGCATCACGGACAGCCCGGCGAGCGCCGGGATGCCGATGCGCATCAGGGAGTAGTTGCCGCGCTTGGCGACCATCAGCACGACGGGGATCAGCAGCACGATGCCGACCTCGAAGAACAGCGGAAGCCCGATGACGGAGGCGATGAGCACCATCGCCCACGGCATGGCACGACCGCCGGACTTCCCGGCCTTGGCGAGGATCGTGTCGACGATCTGGTCCGCGCCGCCCGAGTCGGCGAGCAGCTTGCCGAGGATCGCGCCGAGCGCGATGAGCACACCGACGCCCGCGACGGTCGAGCCCAGCCCGGTGGTGAAGCTGGTGATCGCCTTGTCGAGCGGCGCGCCCGCGAAGGCGCCGAGCGCCAGCGAACCGATGGTCAGCGCCAGGAAGGCGTGGACCTTGAACTTCGTGATGAGCAGAACGATGACGGCGATGCCCGCGAGAACGGCGATCCCGAGCTGGGCATGGCCCGCCGAGGTGATCGGTTCGACGGGATCCGCTGCCAGCATCTCGACGCTGAGACTGGTCACGGTGGGTTCCTTGTACGTGGACGTGAGGGGGTTGTACGTGGACGCGTGGGGGGAGTCAGGGGTGGGGCCGGAGAAGGATCAAGCGGTCAGCCGTCCAGCGCGGCCAGAGCGTCCGCGGCCCGGTCGGCGATCTCCGCCGGCGTGCCCGCGACATCGACGTCGACGCCCGCCTCGTCCGCCCCGAGGGGCTGGAGCGTGGCGAACTGCGAGTCGAGCAGCGCGGTCGGCATGAAGTGGCCCTTGCGCTGCCGCATCCGCTCCTCGATGAGGGCGCGGTCGCCGGTGAGGTGGACGAACACGAGGCCGGGCGCGGCAGCCCGCAGCCGGTCGCGGTAGGACCGCTTCAGCGCCGAGCTGCTGACCACGCCGCCGAGGCCGGCGCGGCCGTGGGCCCACTCGCCGATGGCATCCAGCCACGGCCAGCGGTCGTCGTCGGTCAGCGGGGTGCCGGCCGACATCTTGGCGATGTTCGCCTCGGGGTGGAAGTCGTCGCCCTCGGCGTACGGGACGCCGAGCCGGGCCGCGAGCAGGGGGCCGACCGTGGTCTTGCCCGTGCCCGCCACGCCCATCACTACGACGACATGGGTGGTGCTCATCGCTGCTGCTGCCTCGCTGTCCTCGTCGACATCGATCGGTTCACGCCACTGAAACCCATTAGGTCAGACAAATTCAAGAGCCTGTGACTCAAAAGTCTGACTTTTTGAGCTCAGCGATCTCCTCGTACGCTGACGTCATGACCGCACAGGCCCGGGGGCTGCACGCCCGCGTACTGGACAGCCTCGGGCCCGCCATCACCGCGGGGGAGTACCCGCCCGGCAGTGTCCTGCGCACGGACGAGCTCGCCCAGCGCTTCGAGGTGTCGCGCTCCGTGATGCGCGAGGTGGTGCGGGTCCTGGAGTCCATGCACCTGGTCGCCTCGCGGCGCCGCGTCGGCGTGACCGTACGGCCCACCGAGGAGTGGAACGTCTACGACCCGCAGGTCATCCGCTGGCGCCTCGCGGGCGCCGACCGCCCGCGCCAGCTCCGGTCCTTGACCGTCCTGCGCTCCGCCGTCGAACCGGTCGCCGCGGGCCTGGCCGCCCGGCACGCCACCGCCGAGCAGTGCGCCGCCCTCACCGAGTGCGCCCTCGGCATGGTCGCCACCTCGCGCGGCCGTCAGCTGGAGGGCTACCTGGTGCACGACATCGCCTTCCACCGCATCGTCCTGGACGCGTCCGGCAACGAGATGTTCGCCCGGCTCGGCGACGTGGTCGCCGAGGTCCTCGCGGGCCGCACCCACCACGACGTGATGTTCGAGGACCCCGACCCCGCGGCCGTGACCCTGCACGTGCGCGTGGCCGAGGCCGTGCGGGAGGGCGACGCGGCCCGCGCCGAGGCCCTCACCCGCGAGATCGCCGAGGGCGCCCTGCGCGAGCTGGACATCCTCGCCCCGCCGCCCGCGCCCACCACCTGACCGCGCCCGCGCCCTGAGCCCCGTCCACCTGCGGTCCGCCCACGCCTGGGCCATCCTGACCGGGGGACCGAAGGGGGGACCGGCGAAGGGCGCACCGCGATGGGCGAGGACACCCCCTCAGAGCACATACCCGGCGGCCCCTCAGGGCACATACCCGGCGGCGCCGGTCACGGCCGCACCGTCGTACCCCTCGTACGCATGAGACCGCGCCGCCCCGACGAGGAGCACCGCGCCGCCACCCCGCTCGAGCTGCTCTTCGACCTGTGCTTCGTCGTCGCCGCGGGACAGGCCGGGGCCCGGCTCGTGCACGCGCTCGCCGAGGGCGACACCGGGCACGGCATCACCGGCTACCTGCTCGTGTTCTTCGCGATCTGGTGGGCGTGGGTGAACTTCACCTGGTTCGCCTCCGCGTACGACACCGACGACGTGCCGTACCGGCTCGCCACCCTCGTACAGATGGCGGGCGTCCTGGTCCTCGCGGCGGGCATTCCGCGGGCCTTCGACGACGGCGAGTACGGGGTCGCGATCACCGGCTACCTGATCATGCGGGTGGCGCTCACCCTGCAGTGGCTGCGCGCGGCCCGCGGCGAGCGCGGGGCCGGGCGCACCGCCGCGCTGCGCTACGCGGCCGGCCTTGCCCTTGCGCAGGCGGCCTGGGTGGTCCTCGTGCTGCTCCCGGACGCGGCCTGGGCCTGGGGCTTCGGGCCGCTGGTCGCCGTCGAGATCGCCGTGCCCCTGGTCGCCGAGCGCAGCCGACGCACCCCCTGGCACCCGCACCACATCGCCGAACGCTACGGCCTGTTCACCCTCATCATGCTGGGCGAGTCCATCGCCGCCGCCACGGTCGCGGTGCGCACCGCGCTCGACGACTCGGCGGCCCTCGACGAACTCCTGCCGATCGCCGCCGCGGGCCTCGTCCTCGTCTTCGCCGCCTTCTGGATCTACTTCGCCGTGCCCATCCACGAGTACCTCGTCTCCAACCGGCAGGCGTTCGTCTGGGCACTCGGCCACTACGTGATCCTGGGCTCCGCCGCCGCGATCGGCGCGGGCATCGAGGTCGCCGTGGAGCAGGCCACCCACCACGCCCACATCTCCACCCGCGCGGCCTCCTTCGCCGTCACCGTGCCCACCGCGCTCTTCATGATCAGTACGTGGGCGGTGCACTCGCGCCACTTCAAGGTGGGCGCGGCCCAGCAGCTCGTCCTGCCCGTCGGCGCGGTCCTCGTCCTCGCCGCCTCCTTCGCCGGGAAGTGGGCGGTGCCGCTCGCTGCCCTGGCGGCGGCCTGCACGGTGGCGGCCGGGCTGTGGCTCGCGGTCGTACGGCCCGACCAGGACGGGTCGGGAGTACGGAGGCGGCGGGACGCGACCGGGTGAGCGGCGCCCCCGGGGCCGAGGGGACAATGGGCGCCATGTCCCGATGCACCACCACGCGCCCCGAGCCCTGCCCCTGCGGGCACCCCCAGCCGTACGAGAAGTGCTGCGGCCGACTGCATCGCGGCGAGGCCGCGGCGGCCGCCCCCGAGGAGCTGATGCGCTCCCGCTACAGCGCCTTCGCCCGCCGCGACGAGGCGTACCTGCTGCGCACCTGGCACCCGCGGACCCGGCCGCCGCGCGTCGACTTCGACCCGGCGATGCGCTGGACGGGACTCACCATCGAGGACACGACCGACGGCACGGCGTTCCACACCACGGGCACCGTCACCTTCCGCGCCCGCTACACCGACGGCGGCCGCCCCGACTCCCTGCACGAGCGCAGCCGCTTCGAGCGCGTCGACGGGGCGTGGGTGTACGTGGACGGCGACTTCATCGACTGACCCCGCCCGAGGCCGGGCGTCGGGACCCGGCCACCCCGCGGCCGGGCGCGTGGGGTTGCTGGAACAGGAGGCACACACGGGACGTACGGCCCGCCTCCCCGCCCTCGCGCCCGCGCCCCTGACGGGCCCAAACACCGCCGCCCGCCCGCCAGTTCGAGGCCGGGGGCCGTCCGCGTACATAGGCGGGATCGCCCGCTGCGGCCCGTCCGGCGCCGCCAGTAGCGTCGACGCCCCCGGTGCCGCGTGCGCGCGCACCACTCTTCCGTTGCCTCTTCCGCTCCGTACGAAGGAAGCGCCCGATGGCCACTTCACGGCAGTACGAGCAGAGTTACGAGCGCTTCCAGGGCGGCAGCCCCGAGGCGGAACGCGTCGTCTTCGAGCGGCTCGCCCGCGAGCTGATGAAGGTGCAGAGGACCACCATGCGCGCCGCGGGCGCCGGTTCACCGGCCCGCACCCAGCACGCCAAGCCCGCCCTCGGCGTGGAGAACGCGCGCCTGCGCTTCCACGACGACCTGCCCGAGGAACTGCGCCGAGGCTTCGCGCAGCCCGGCGCCGAATACCCGGCGACGGTACGGCTGTCCAACGCCAGCGGCATGCGGCAGGCCGACGGCGGGCCCGACCTGCGCGGCGCCGCCGTGCGCGTGGAGGTGTCCGCGGAGGAGAGCCACGACCTGCTCGCCACCAACTGGCCGGTGTCGCACGCCAAGGACGCCCGCGAGTTCGTCGCCTTCGCCAAGGCCCTCGCGGGCGCCCGCAACCCCCTCCAGGTCGCCTTCGGGCTCTTCGTGAAACTGCCGCTCGCCGTCGGCCTCTCCACCGCCACCCGGATGCGGCGCAACGTCCAGGCGGCCACCCGCCACACCGTCAACAGCCTCGCCGGCGAGACGTACTTCAGCCGCGGCACCATCCTGTGGGGCGCCGCGGGACCCGTGCGCTACCTGCTGCGCCCTGCGGGCGGCGCGGCCCCGTCGCCACGGCCGGACCGCCGCGACCCCAACTACCTGCACCGCGAGCTCACGCACCGCCTCGCCACCGCCGACGTCGCCTTCGAGCTGTGTCTGCAGCGGTACGTCGACGAGACGCGCACGCCCGTCGAGGACTGCTCCGTGGAGTGGCGCGAGGGCATCTCGCCCGCCGTGCCCGTCGCCCGACTGACGATCCCGAGCCAGGACCTGGACACCGCCGGGGCCCGCTCGGCCGCCCGCCGGGTCGAGGAACTCGCCTTCAACCCCTGGTACACCACCGACGAGTTCCGCCCCCTCGGCAACCTCAACCGCGCCCGCAAGGCCGCGTACGAGGCGAGCGCCGCACACCGCCAGGGCCTGCGCTTCACCACCGAGGAACCGCTGCGCAACCGCGTGCTCGGCGTCCCCGTGGGCGCAGCCTTCCGGCTCCTGAACCGGGTCGTGCCCTGGCACCGCCTGCCGCTCCAGGCGAGCCTGCTCAACCTGGTGTTCCTGCGCAAGGCGCTGCGCCGCTTCAACCTCATCGACACCGACGTGCACGAGGCGCCCCCCAAGGCCGTCCCGGTGCCCCTGCTCCCGCACGAGAACCTGCGTACGTCGCGTTCCTACGACGGCACGTACAACGACCTGTCCGCACCCGCCATGGGCGCCGTCGGCGCGGCCTTCGGGCGCAACCTGAAGCCGGACTACCGCCCCGATCTCTTCGACACCCCCAACCCGGTCACGGTCAGCCGTCAACTCCTGTACCGCGAGAGCTTCCTGCCCGCGACCTCCCTCAACGTCCTGGCCGCGGCCTGGATCCAGTTCCAGGTCCACGACTGGGTCAACCACCGCCGCCACGCCGCGGGCACCAAGACCGTCGAGGTGCCGCTGCCGCCCGGTTCCGTCTGGCACAACACACCGGGCGGGGCGGCCGAGAACGTCATGCGCTTCGCCGAGAACGAGGGCATCCACGTCCCCGACGGCCGGCCGCCGATCCTCTTCGGCAACACGGCATCGCACTGGTGGGACGGCTCCGAGGTGTACGGCGCGGACGAGGCGACGGCGAGGTTCCTGCGCGCCCCGGACGGCGGCGCCGACCTCCGCCTGGAAGAAGGACACCTCCCCATCGGCCAGAACGGCGTCCCGCTGTCGGGCTTCACCGACAACTGGTGGCTCGGCCTCAGCGTGATGCACACCCTGTTCGCCCGCGAGCACAACGCGGTCTGCGCGGCGCTGCGGCAGGCGTACCCCTCGATGAGCGAGGACTCGGTCTACCACACGGCCCGACTCGTCGTCTCCGCCCTGATCGCGAAGATCCACACCGTGGAGTGGACCCCGGCGATCCTCGCCACCGAGGCCATCGACCTCGGCCTGCACACCAACTGGGAAGGCCCGCCCGACAGCTGGCTGAACAAGCTGGGCCTGTGGCTCCTGGAGGCCCACTCCCTCACCGGCATCCCGAAGACCCTCCCCGACCACCACACCGCCCCCTACTCCCTCACCGAGGACTTCGTCACCGTCTACCGCATGCACCCGCTCATCCCCGACGACTACGAGCTGCGCGAGCACCACTTCGGCCGCCGCCTGGAGACGGTCGGCTTCACCGACATCAACGGCGCCGCGGCCGAGGGCGCCATACGCAAGACCGGCCTGGCCAACACCCTCTACTCCTTCGGCATCGCCCACCCCGGCGCGATCACCCTGCACAACTTCCCCCGCGCCCTGCAGAAGTTCGAGCGCGAGGGCGAGCTGATCGACCTCTCCGTAGTAGACCTGGTCCGCACCCGCCGCCGAGGCGTCCCCCGCTACAACGACTTCCGCGAGGGCCTGCACAAACAACGCATCCGAAACTTCGAGGACCTCACCGAGAACCCCGAGACCCTCGCCCGCCTGAAGGACGTCTACAGCTCCGTCGACGAGATCGACACCGTGGTCGGCCTCTTCGCCGAGAACCCGCCCACCGGCTTCGGCTTCAGCGACACCGCGTTCCGCGTCTTCATCCTGATGGCCACCCGCCGCCTCCAGAGCGACCGCTTCCTCACCGTCGACTTCCGCCCGGAGATCTACACCCCCCTGGGCATCGACTGGGTCCAGAAGGGCGGAATGAACTCCGTCATCCTCCGCCACTGCCCCGAACTGTCCGCCCTCCTCCCCCGCACGGGCACGGCCTTCGCCCCTTGGCGCCAGGTACCGCCGACGAGCAACGGCGCCGTGTGACGCAGGCGACGACGGCCCCTGTGACGAGGGTGGCTGCGACCGGGGGCGAGCGCCCGCCCCCGGAAACGCAAAAGACCCCAGAGAACTCTGGGGTCAACGCTGGTGCACTGCTGGTGTCCGAGGGGGGTCTTGGGCGGTACGCCGATGCTTTGACCAGGCGTTCTAGCTTCCTACTGGACTACCGATCCTAGTTCCAATCCCCCTGCCGTTCCCCCTACCTGCTAGAGAGGAAGACCCTGTGCCGGGCCTTGTCCCTGGTCGAGGGGGCATTGGCCCCTTCCTGAGGTGCCTGCAACTCGTCCCCGTACAGGGGTACATGAGTGTGGGCCTGAGGGGGCCGGCGGCCGCGTGGCTACCCGTGTGAACCGAGCGCGCGCCGTGCGGCGTTGATGACGTTGTGCGCGTCGGCTCCGTAGACCGCGGACTCCTGCATCATCTTCCAGACGCGCAGATGCGTCGCAACGCTGTTGGCATCCTCGACCCACAGTTCCGCGTGCCACGTCTCAGTGACCACCCGCCGGTCGTCGTAGATCCAGAAGCCCACGCCCGGCGGTTGCTTGAGTGAGGCGCCGAAGGGAACGATCCCCAGCTCGACGGTGTCCATCCCGATGACCCCGGCAAGGCGGTCGAGTTGGGCGGCGAGCACGGCGGGCGAGCAGACAAGGGCCCGCAGCACGCCTTCCCACATGATGATGTGGTATCGCCTTCCTGTGCTGTAGAGCAGCTGCTGACGCTGCATGCGGGCGCGTACGGCCTCTTCGGTGTCCCGTGGGGACTGGTGCAGTTCGGCGGAGCGGGTCAGGACTGCGCGAGCGTAGTCGGGCGTCTGGAGGACCCCGACAACCCACGAGGACTCCCAGGCGCGCAGCACCTTGGCGTTGGCCTGGGCGTCGTTGTGCGCATCCTGGACCACCCGGTGGCCTGCCGCGAGCTGGCGGCGCCAGGAGCGGATGTGGGCCTCGAACCCTGCGAGGCGGGTCCGGAGTTCCTCGTACGCCTCGGGTTGGCCGGTTGCTCCCGCCCATGCCTGGAGATCTTCGGCCGTCGCTGTCTGCCTGCCGTTCTCCAGCTTGCTGACCTTGGACTTGTGCCATCCGAGTTGCCGGGCCAGCTGATCGCCGGTGAGTCGGCCTCCAGGGCGCGAGAGCCGTAGTTCGCGAAGCCGTGTCCCCAGGGCTTCCCGCGCCTGCTGGAAGTCGGTACTCACCGGTCCCTGCTCACTCCCTCGCGTTCAGCCGTGCTGCGAATTCCTTGTACGGGGTGGCGTAGTGCTGCGCAACGTCGCGCAGCCGGTTGTACTGGTTGACGGCCGCTGGCTCTGTGATCAGCTCTGCGCCCGTGAGGTTGTCATCATCGTCGAAGTTGCAGAGGGCGACGATGTGAGAGTCGAAGATCCAGAAGTCTTCGTCCGGCAGATTGACACGCTTGGCGTCGGCGCGCCACATGTTGCGCACGTCCTCACCGAGGGCGGCGTTCTTCTCTGCGTGCGCGAGTAGGTACAACTGCCCTGCCGTGGGCGGGTCGTCGAGGATTCGGACACGCCCAACTGCCGCGCCGTCCGATGTCTTTGGGCGGATGATGCGGCTCCAGTGGGAGTCGAGGTCCCATGATGGGGCCTCGCCACGTACGAACTGGGTGTAGGTCTCCGTGGCTTCGTCGACGGCGTAGCGCCGTCGCATCTCCAGGTGCCATGCGCTGTGCTGGAAGTTCTCGAAGAGCTTGGCGAACTGGTCCGGATCGAGAATGCGTGGTGCAGGGTCCCGATCGCGCGGTCCGAAGTCGATCAGTGTGTTGCGCGGTACGACGATGGCCACTTCTCCCTCGTCGAGGTGTTGGAGCCGCGCGAGGTCATCGGGGCTGGTGACCGGAGGCCCGTGCACGATCACCTCGCCCGTGTCGAGGTCCTCATGCACAGCCGGGCAGCTTCCTTCTCCGGAACCGGTGCCGTTGAAGCGCAGTCGTCGCGCCATGACGTCCCCCCTTCTAAGGGCTGGACCACAGCTTCGTGCTCTGTTGCGGCAACGGGCCATGGTGTTGGTGGCCCACTGAGAGGAACTTCCCGCAACTCCGCGACTACGTCAAGCAACTTCGCGCAACTCCCGTGGAGTCGCCAACTCCTTCTCTCTAGCGTCCTGTTCATGGTCACTACGCATGAGCAGCCGCACGATGTCGACCCGCACACAGCCGTTGAGGAGCTGCGGGCAGCGCTGGCCGAGGCGGGCATCGTCTTCCCGTCCCTCGCCGTCGACCACGCCTCACCGGGTCTCCAACTCGTCAATCTCGGGCGCGTTCGCGCGGAAGTCGCCATGCGCCTGGCTCGTCAGTTCCGGCGCGAGGGTAGTGAGTGACGTGCCCGAGCCGCTCGGCGGGATGGTCCTCTACCCCGTCCCGGAGTCGGTGGGCCGTGCGCGCCGCTGGTTCCGGACGTTCACCGAGCCCCTCCATCTGCCGTGCTCCGTCGTCGACGACTGCGTACTGATGGTCTCGGAACTGGTCACCAACGCCGTTCTGTACGGGAGCGCCGAGGGGCCGTGGCGGGTGCGCGTCGACTGGTGCCGGGTCGGCGGGGCGCTGCGCGTGGAGGTGCACAACCCGGGCTGTCCCGCACATGTGCGGCTGCGCTCGCCTTCGGCCACCGAGGCGCATGGGCGTGGCCTGCTACTTGTCGACGCGTTGGCTGATGAGTGGTGGTCAGCGCCAAGTCGGCATGGCGGAACGCTGGTTGCCTTCGTGGTGCACCAGGCCTTCAAGCCCGACTAAATCACTACTAAAACGTCCTGACCCTGTCGAAAAACGGTTCAAAAGTCGGCCTTTTTGGGTGACTCATTCCGCGAGTGACGCCCACGAATGCTGCCGGTCCCACGGTTCGTGGGCCGAGAGGCTGGCCATGGACCAGGCAGAGGGCAACCCTGGAACCGAACAGAGAACCAACCGCCAACGTCCGCCCGCCGGGTCGGAGTCGGCCGGGACGGTGGTGAGGGTGATCGTGCCCGAGCAGCCACCAGTACTGACGCCGGAAGTGGCCGCCGCGCTGTGGCGCTTGATCTGCAACGTCTCCCGCGCCCGCGCCCGCGAACACGGGGACGGAAGGAGGGCAGGGTAATGGTGCGCTTCGCGTTCTACGGCCGGGTCTCCACCGAGGACCAGCAGGACCCGGCCGCCTCCCGGGCGTGGCAGCTGGCCCGCGCCACAGCGCTCACCGAGGCACACGGGCCGGTGGTGGCCGAGTACTTCGACATCGGCCAGTCCCGCGCGATCCCCTGGAAACGCCGCCCCCGCGCCGCAGATCTGCTCACCGCACTCGCCGACCCCGCCCGGGACTTCGACGCGGTGGTCATCGGCGAGCCGCAACGCGCCTTCTACGGCAACCAGTACGGCCTGACCTACCCCCTCTTCGTGCACTACGGCGTGCAGTTGTGGGTGCCGGAGGTCGGCGGCCCCATCGACCCCGAATCTGAAGCCCATGACCTGGTGATGTCGGTGTTCGGCGGGATGAGCAAGGCCGAACGCAGCCGCATCAAACTGCGCGTCCGCACCGCGATGGCCACCCAGGCCCGACTGGAGGGCCGGTTCCTGGGCGGCCGCCCGCCCTACGGCTACCGCCTCGCGGACGCCGGTCCGCACCCGCACCCGGCCAAGGCCGCCGAGGGCCGCCGCGCCCACCGCTTGGAGATCGACCCGGCCACCGGCCCCGTGGTGCAGCGGATCTTCGGCGACTACCTTGGCGGATACGGGATCTACGCCCTGGCTCAGCGCCTCACCGACGATCACATCCCATGCCCCTCAGCAGCGGACCCAGAGCGCAACCCGCACCGGTGCGGCATCGCCTGGTCCAAGAGCGCCGTCCGGGCCATCCTCACCAACCCCCGCTACACCGGCCACCAGGTATGGAACCGCCAGCACAAACACGAAACGCTGATCGATGTCGATGACGTCGGCCTGGGACATGCCACCGCCCTGCGCTGGAACCCCAAACAAGAGTGGATCTACTCGGAGCACCCCGCCCACCCGGCACTGATCAGCCGTGAGACCTTCGACGCCGTCCAGCAGCGCCTGGCCTCACGCGGCCCGGCCTCCACCGGCCGGACGGTACTGCGCACCCGCCACGCCTACGCCCTCAAGGGCCTGATCTTCCATACGCAGTGTGGGCGCCGCATGCAGGGCAACTGGGCCAACAGCCGCGCCCACTACCGCTGCCGCTTCCCCGCTGAATACGCGCTGGCCAACCGCCTCGCGCACCCGCTCAACGTCTACCTGCGCGAGGACAGCGTCCTGCCGCCCCTGGACGCCTGGCTGGCCACCGCCTTCGCCCCCAAGCACCTGCACGCCTCACTCACCGCCCTGGAACAGGCCCAGCCCTGCCAGGATCCGCGCCTCACGGCCAGCCGGCGCACCATCAAGGACTGCGACCGCAAGCTCAAGCGCTACCGCGCCGCCCTGGAAGCCGGAGCCGACCCGGCCCTGATCAACGAATGGACATCAGAGATCACCGCCCAGCGGGCGGCCGCCCGGGCTCAGCTCGCCGCAGCCAGCGCGTCACCGGACCAACCCATCCGGCGACTGACCAAAGCCGAGATCCACACCCTCGTCGAGACCCTCAGTGGACTCCTGGCGGTCCTCAACCGCGCCGACCCCGCCGACAAGCTAGAGGTCTACCGCCAACTCGGCCTACGCCTCGAATACGACCACCAAACACAAAAGGTGCTGGCCGAGAGTCGGCCAGCACCATCCATGGGCTTACTGTCTGTGTCCGAGGGGGGACTTGAACCCCCACGCCCGATAAAGGGCACTAGCACCTCAAGCTAGCGCGTCTGCCATTCCGCCACCCGGACCGGTGGTCTGTCGCGGTTTCCCGCGGCGACGTGGAAAACCATAGCAAACATTCGGGGGTACCTGATCACGCTGGTCCAGGGGGTGAACGGCGTATGACGAGGGCCGCCCGCCCTTGGGTCCGGGCGGCCGGCGCGGGAGGATGGGAAGGACCCAGAGTGCAACAGCGGGAGGAACAGCGTGAGCGAGCCGACCACGGGCGGGGCGAACGGGGTGCGGGGCGTCTCCGGTGAGGACGAGGTCGTCGACCTGTGCCGGGACCTGATCCGGATGGACACCAGCAACTACGGCGATCACTCGGGCCCGGGGGAGCGCAAGGCGGCCGAGTACGTCGCGGAGAAGCTCGCGGAGGTGGGGCTCGAGCCGAAGATCTTCGAGTCGCATCCGGGCCGCGCGTCCACCGTCGCGCGCATCGAGGGCGAGGACCCGTCGCGGCCCGCGCTCCTGATCCACGGCCACACCGACGTCGTACCGGCCAATGCCCAGGACTGGACGCACCACCCCTTCTCCGGGGAGATCGCGGACGGCTGCGTGTGGGGCCGGGGCGCCGTCGACATGAAGGACATGGACGCGATGACCCTGGCGGTCGTGCGCGACCGGCTGCGCAGCGGCCGCAAGCCGCCGCGGGACATCGTGCTCGCGTTCCTGGCGGACGAGGAGGCCGGCGGGAAGTTCGGGGCGCGGTTCCTGGTGGACAAGCACCCGGACCTCTTCGAGGGCGTGACCGAGGCGATCAGCGAGGTCGGCGGCTTCTCCTTCACCGTCAACGAGCAGCTGCGCCTTTATCTGGTGGAGACGGCCCAGAAGGGCATGCACTGGATGAAGCTGACCGTGGACGGCAGCGCCGGACACGGATCGATGATCCACAAGGACAACGCGATCACCGAGCTGTCCGAGGCCGTGGGCCGCCTCGGTCGGCACAAGTTCCCGGTGCGCGTCACCAAGACGCTGCGGCACTTCCTGGACGAGCTGGGCGACGCCCTCGGTACCGAGCTCGACCCGGAGGACATGGACGAGACGCTCGCCAAGCTCGGCGGCATCGCCAAGCTCATCGGCGCCTCCCTGCAGAACACCGCCAACCCGACCCAGCTCGGCGCCGGCTACAAGGTCAACGTGATCCCGGGCCAGGCGACCGCGCACGTCGACGGGCGCTATCTGCCGGGGTACGAGGAGGAGTTCCTGGCCGACCTCGACCGCATCCTCGGCCCGAACGTCAAGCGCGAGGACGTGCACGCGGACAAGGCGCTGGAGACCACGTTCGACGGCGCCCTCGTGGACGCCATGCAGCTGGCGCTCCAGGCGGAGGACCCCATCGCCCGCGCCGTGCCGTACATGCTCTCGGCCGGCACGGACGCCAAGTCCTTCGACGACCTCGGCATCCGCGGCTTCGGCTTCGCGCCGCTGAAGCTGCCGCCGGAGCTGGACTTCGCCGGTATGTTCCACGGCGTCGACGAGCGAGTGCCGGTGGACGGCCTGAAGTTCGGCGTCCGCGTACTCGACCGATTCATCGACGCCTCCTGAACGGAGGGCGCGCGAAGGCGCGTTCAGTGCATTCGGCGTGATTTCGGTGCGTATACGGTCGCCGAAACGCGCGGGCGCGTGCCGAAACGAAACTCCAATAATCGGCTGCGCGTGCGTAACTGACCGAAAAGAGTGAAAGTAAGCATGTTCACGTAGCCCCCACGATTCCCCCTCGTTACAGGTGGTGCGGTCCGCGGCTGGGACCGCATTTCCAACTAGGAGGAATAATGATCAAGAAGGTCGTCGCTGCGGCGGTAGCCACTGGTGGCCTGGTGCTCGCGGGTGCGGGCGTCGCCGCCGCCGACTCCGGTGCGCAGGGTGCCGCCGTGCACTCCCCGGGTGTCGTTTCGGGCAACGTCGTTCAGGTTCCCGTGCACGTGCCGGTGAACGCGTGCGGCAACACGATCTCCGTGATCGGGGTCCTGAACCCCGCTTTCGGGAACTACTGCGTCAACAAGTGACGCCCCTGTGCCTCACCCCGTAAGGGGCCTCACCCCATGAGGGTCTGAAACCCGTCGGCCCCGGAGTGCGTGCCATGCGCTCCGGGGCCGACGGGCATTGGGCGCGCGGCGCAATGGGCCCGTGCGCATTTCCGGAAGGCAAGGCAGGAACAACCTATGCGACAGGTAACTCGCAAAGGCCTGATCACCGTGGCGGCGGCCACCGGCGTACTCGCGGTCTCAGGTGGCTACGCCCACGCCGACTCGGATGCCCGGGGCGGCAGTTCGGATTCCCCCGGCGTACTGTCGGGCAATTCCGTCCAGCTTCCCGTGGACGTACCGGTCAATGTCTGCGGCAACACCGTGAATGTCGTCGGGGCGCTCAACCCCGCGGCGGGCAACAACTGCGCCAACACCTCCAAGAAGCACGGCGGCGGCTACGGCGACGACGGCTACGGAGGCAAGCCCTCCGGCGGCGGCGCCACGGCCGACGGCGGCGCGAGTCACTCGCCCGGCGTGGGCTCGGGCAACCACGTGCAGCTACCGGTGGACGTGCCCGTGAACGTCTGCGGCAACAGCGTCAACCTCGGCGGCGCGGGCAACGCGGCCGTCGGCAACGAGTGCGCCAACGAATCCGGGCCCAGCACCGGTGGGAAGCCGCACCACCCGGGTAAGCCGGATCACCCCGGCAAGCCCGACCACCCGGGTAAGCCGGACCACCCGGGCAAGCCGGACCACCCCGGCAAGCCGCACCACCCCGGTGGTCAGCAGGAGCCCGGCAGTCACGGCAAGCCCCAGTCGCCCGGCAAGCCGGGGCAGCCGGTCGAGTCCGTGCAGCACGAGCGGGAGGTTCCGTCCGGGCCGAACGTGCCCGAGGCGCACATGATCACGCCGCCCGAGGGCAAGGAGCGGCTCGCGCAGACCGGCGGCTCGCTGCCCCTCGGCGTCGCGCTGTCGACGGGCGCGGGCATGCTGCTCGCGGGCACCGTGCTGTACCGCAGGACGCGCGCCTGAACACCGGCCGCAACGCGCCTGAACACCGGCTGTAGCGTCCCTCGGCACCGGCTGTAAACGGAGCGGGCCCCGCGATCGCGGGGCCCGCTCCGTTTTGGCCGTGTTCCTGTTACCTGCTTACCTGCGCTACTGCTCTTCGCGTCGTCCGCCCGTCACCAAGTGGCCCGTATCTGGCGGATGATGCGCCGTCTCAGCCGCACCCGCCGACTGCCGTCGGCGCGCAGACTGAGGCGATCCAACTCCCAGTGTCCGTACTCCGCGTGGTCGGTCAGCAGACGTGTGGCTTCCTTGCGGGACACCCCGCGCGGAACGTACACGTCGACAAATTCGTATTCCGGCATCGCATCTATTGTGCGGGCACCGGCCCGGTACGGATAGCGTCTGCACTATGTCTGATGCTGCGCAGCCCACCGCTGCCGAGGTACGCGCCGCCGCCGAGGCGGTCAAGACCGCGCTCGACCGCCACCTTGCGGCGGTCGAACGCAGGTCGGGCGAGGACGATCCCGATGTCTACGAGGCGTTCAACGAGCTGGCCGCCGCCGCCGAGGCGTACGACGAGCTGCTCTACGACCGCTATGACGAGGTCACACCCTTCGAGATCCCCGGGGCGGAGGAGGCGTTGCCGCCGTACCAGGGGCCCGCGGAGCCGAGCGCCCTGAGCGTGCTGATCCGGCGCGACTACGCCGTCGTGGAGCCGCAGCGACTGCTGGCCCAGGCGGCGCGGGTCGAGGCCGCGGAGGACGACGACGCGGCCGAGTCGGATCGTCTCGCGGGGAGGGTGCCGGGTGCGCTCGGACTGCTCTTCGGCGAGTTCGAACCGGACGAGATCGCCTCTCGGCACAAGGAGTTCGGCCTGGAGGAGGGCGACTCCACGCTGTGGGTCACCGCGGCGGGCGAGCCCGCGGAGCCCGGCGAGTGGCTGGAGTCCCCCTTCGACCAGCCCGACGCCCAGCGGGTGGTCTGCCGCTTCGACGTCAGCGCGGTCTTCGACGACGAGCCTGACGACGAGCTCGACGACGAACTGGACGAGGGGGCGGGCCTCGCGGGCGCGGCCCGCCGAGGGCTCGCTCCCGGCGCCGCCCCCGGTCTGGACGCCGATCTCGACACCGACCTGGACTTCGATCCGGATGAGGCCGTGTCCCTCGATGAGGTGGACGACGTGGAGGTTGTCGAGCGGGGGAAGGGCGGGGCGGGCGTTTAGGGCGGGCCTCCAGGGGCGCTGAGGGGCGCGGCGCGGGCGCCTGGGCGTGGCTTGGGCGCCAGGGGCCGGGGGCTTCCGCGGGCTTCTAGGTATTCCTGTGAGTGCCCGGTGCCCGGTGCCCGGTGCCTTTCGGCTGAGGTGGGGCCGGGCGCGCCCGGCGGGTCCTTGGCCGATGGCCGGACCGGGCGCGCCCGTGCGGGATTTAGCCCGCTTCCTGCGGCTGCGGGCGCAGCAGTGTGCGCAGGCGCGTCGTGCGCTCCTTTGCGGGGCGTTCGGCCACCGCCTGGGGCAGGGACTGGGCGACGCCCTGGACGACGGACAGGTGGCGCTCGGCGCGGCTGAACGCGGTGTAGACCCAGGGCCTGGTCAGGGCGGCCGCCGCGTCGCCGGGCAGCACCACCACCGCCGCGGGCCAGCGGTGCCCCGCGGCCTGGTGCGCCGTGACCGCCCAGGCATGCCGCACGGTCTGCTCCACCCGCTCCTTCGGTACGACCACCGGGGCGCCCTCGCACTCCAGGCGCAGGCCCTGCGCGTCGGCGCCGACGACCCGGCCGAGCGCCGTGCGGCCCGGCACCTGGGCGTACGCGACACGGTCGCCGGGGTCGAAGCCGCCGAACCGGCCCGGGCCCGGGTTCAGCCGCTCCTTCAGCGCCGCGTTCAGCACGCGTGTGCCGGCCGCGCCGCCGTGGCCGGGCGTGATGACCTGGGTCTGGTCGGCGGGCACGCCGATGGCGCGGGGCACCGAGTCGGCGACGAGCTGCACCGTGCGGTGGATCGCGTCGGCCGCGTCCCGCACCGGGACGATCACGACCTCCTTGCCCGGCGCCTCGACCTGGGTCAGCTCGCCGATGCCGATTCCGGAGACCAGCTCACCGATCGGACCCGGATCCGGCGTACGCGAGACGACCTGCGGGCAGCAGCGGGCCGCGAGCAGATCCGCGAAGACCCGGCCGGGGCCCGCCGACCACAGCACTCCGGGGTCCCCGCTGAGCACCAGCCGGGCGCCGTCCGGCAACGACTCGACGAGCATCGCGGCGCTCTCCAGGTCGAGCTGCGAAGCGTCGAGGACGACGAGCAGGTCGACGGCGAGCGCGCCGTCCGTGTCGCGCCCCGGACCTTGGCGCCCGGACAGCAGGCCTGCCACGGTCACGGCGACGGCCGTGTCACCGGGGGCCTGCCCTGCCTGGGTGAAGGTCCCGTTGGCAGGACCGTCCTCGGCGGGTCCACCGGCGGTGGCTGCCTGGTGGGTGTCGTCACCACCGCCACCGTCGGCACCGTTGCCCGGCCGCCCGGCCTGTCCGGCGGAGTCGCCGCGGCCCGCGTGCCCGGCCGCTCGGGTGTCCGGGCCGGCGCCACCCTGGCCAGCGGCAACCCCGGGGGCGGCCGCCGCACCGTCGGCGTCCCCGCCCAGGCGTCCCGCCAGCCTCCGCTGCCCGTCCGCGCTGTGCGTCGCCATGCACACCCGAAGTCCCAGCGCACGCGCCGCCGCCACCAGCGCGGCGGGTTCGGCGCGGGCCGCCTCGCCGCCCGTGTGCAGCACGAGGCCGTTGCCGGCCACGGCGCGGATCAGGTCGGCGGCGGAGCCCGCGGCGCGGCTCGCCGCGGCGTCCCAGTCGGCGGCCGACGGGACCGAACCGTCCTCCTGCCCGTCCTTCGGCAGGGAGTTGATGACCCGGGCCAGGCCGTCGGCCAGGCTCTCCTCCGCGAGGGCGTACTGCTCCAGGCCGACAAGGACACGGACCGGAACAGCTGCCTCCGGGGCGTCCGGGTCGTCCTCGGCACCCTCGCCGGTCGTGGCGGGCGGCGCCGGGGCGGCCCCCGGAACGTCGTCCAGCGCGTCCTGGAAGACCAGCACATCGCCCTCCGCGACGGCGGCGTGCACCGCCTCGTCCGGGTCCGGCACGCCACGCTGACCGAGCGCCGCGGTGAGCCCCGCCGATTCGAGCGCCGTGTGCCCGGCGAGCGCGGCCTGTTCCAGGAGCCATACGGTCAGGGCACTGCCCCGGCGCTCGTCCCCGGGACCGCAGTCCGGGCCGAGCAGCGCCCGCGCGAACCCGTCGGCCTGCTCGGGTCGCACTCCCGCGACGCGCAGCAACTGCCAGGGGTCGGCCCGTAGTCGGTCGTCCGCGCCCTCGCCCAGCGCGGCCGCGGCGCGGGCCGCGAGCGCGGCGGGCGCACCGCCTTCGGCCAGCACGGCCGCCACGGCCTCGGTGGTCTCCGGCGCGGGCTCGGCCGGACCGGCCGGGGCCTCGGACACCGGCCGCCGCACCGGCTCGGCGACGGGCGCGGGCCTGCGCGGCGCGACCGGCTCCACCCCGCGGAACGCGGAGGCGACGGGCTTCTCCCCGCTCTCCACGGCCCGCACCGCCGCCAGCAGGTCGGCCGCGGTCCCCTGAAGCTTCGCACCGGCGTCCAAGGGCCCACTCTTGGCGGCCTTGCGCTCCTCGATCCGCGCCCGCAACTCCCGCTGCGCAGCAAGCTCGGCCTCGGCCTCGGAGGGACCACTGTCCGCGTCGCCCGCACCACCGTCCGCACCGGCAGCGTCGCCGCCCGGCTTGTCCGCACCACCGTCCACACCGGCAGTGTCGGCCCCGACCTGCCCTGCGCTCTCGGCGTCTCCCGCGTCTCCCGCGTCTCCCGCATCTCCAGCGGTCACGGTGTCTGTCGTCCCCGTCCCTGCCTGCACGGGAATCTCGGCGCCGCCCGCGTCCGCACCGACCGCGACACCGGTCTCCCCGGCTCCGCCCCGCCCTGGGCCCTCGGTGTCGTCCACGCCCGCGTCGGCTTCGCCGCCCCCCGAGGTCTCGGCATCGTCCGCGTCGGACGCAGTACCGCCGGTTGCCTCAGGCGAGCCCTGCCCCACGGCGGCCTCGCCGTCTCCGTCGTCCACCGCGTCGGCCTCACCCCGGGCCCCGTCCCCGCGCGGAGCGGCCTCCGAGTCGCCCCCGGCCCCTGCTCCCGATGCGTCCCGGTCGGTCCGGGTGGTCGTGGCCCCCGGCGCGTCGTCGGCGGCGGGCCCCGTGTCGGCCTCCGGGGCCCCGGGCTCGGCGACCTCCGCGGCAGCGGACTCCGTACTCACAGCGTGCTCCAGTCCTGGTCTGGGTAGCGGTGCACGGGCGCTGACACGTCGTCGAGCGCCTGGCAGATCTCGTCAGGAAGACTAAGGGTCTCCACTGACAACGCGGCCGTGAGCTGCTGCGCGTTGCGCGCGCCGATGATGGGGGCCGTCACTCCGGGACGGTCGCGCACCCAGGCGAGGGCCACCTGGAGGGGGGTGACCGCGAGGCCGTCCGCCGCTATCGACACGGCGTCGACGACACGGCTCGCCGCGTCGTCGAGATACGGGGCGACGAAGGGCGCGAACTGCTCGGAGGCGCCGCGCGAGTCGGCGGGTGTCGCGTGCCGGTACTTGCCGGTGAGGACGCCGCGGCCGAGAGGTGAGGACGGGAGCAGGCCGACGCCCAGGTCGACGGCCGCGGGCAGCACCTCGCGCTCGATGCCGCGCTGGAGCAGGGAGTACTCCATCTGTGTGCTCGCGATGCGGGTGCGGGTGCCGACCGCGGCGAGCTGCCAGGTCGCGGCCTTGGCGAGCTGCCAGCCGCTGAAGTTGGAGACGCCCGCATAGCGCGCGCGGCCGCTGCTGACCGCGATGTCCAGGGCCTGGAGGGTCTCCTCCAGAGGGGTCTCGGGGTCGAAGGCGTGGATCTGCCACAGGTCCACATGGTCCGTGCCGAGACGGGCCAGCGAGGCGTCGAGGGCGGAGAGCAGATGACCGCGCGAGCCGTCGAAGCGGCGGTAGGGGTCGGGCACGCTGCCCGCCTTCGTCGCGATGACCAGATCGCGCCGCGGCACGAGCCGCTCGACCAGCCGGCCGAGGAGATACTCGGCCTCCCCGTCGCCGTACACATCGGCCGTGTCCACGAGGGTGCCGCCCGCCTCCCAGAAGACCTTCACCAGGTCGGCGGCGTCGTTCTCGTCCATGTGTCCCCATGTGAGGGTGCCGAGTCCGATCCGGGACACACGCAGACCTGTTCGGCCGAGATGCCTCTGCTCCATGGCCGCGAGATTACTGGCCACGCCTGAGCGCTGGGTGCGCGTGTGGACAAAGCAGGGACTGTGGACAACTCACCGACCCCCACGGGGAGTCGGCCCCCGGGCCGACACACCTGCCCCACACGCCTGCCCCCACACCTGCCCCGCGCCCCGCCCCCGCCCGGCCCGCCGCCCGCGCCTGACGGATCGCGCACCCGCGCGCTACAGTCCGGGCACAGGCACGTTACTCATGGGTAAGGGGATTCGGCCATGCAGCTCGGGATCAACCTCGGCTACTGGGGCGCGGGGATGGACGCGGACAATCTCGCCGTCGCGAAGGAGGCCGACAAGCTGGGCTACGCGGTGTGCTGGGCGGCCGAGGCCTACGGCTCGGACGCGGCCACGGTGCTCGCGTGGGTGGCGTCCCAAACCGAGCGCATCGACATCGGCTCGGCGATCTTCCAGATCCCCGCGCGCCAGCCCGCGATGACCGCGATGACCGCGGCCACCCTCGACTCGCTGTCCGGCGGGCGCTTCCGGCTCGGCCTCGGCGTCTCCGGGCCGCAGGTCTCCGAGGGCTGGTACGGCGTCAAGTTCGACAAGCCGCTGGCGCGCACCCGCGAGTACGTCGAGATCGTACGTAAGGCCATGACCCGCGAGCGCCTGAGCCACGACGGCGAGCACTGGACGCTGCCGCTGCCGGGCGGTCCCGGCAAGCCGCTCAAGCTGACCGTGCACCCGCAGCGCGAGCACATCCCGCTGTACATCGCCGCGATCGGGCCGAAGAACCTGGAGCAGACCGGCGAGATCGCCGACGGCGCGCTGCTGATCTTCCCGGCCGCCGAGCACCTGGAGGAGACCGCGCTGCGCCACCTGCGCGCCGGGCGCGAGAAGGCCGGCAAGACCATGGAGGGCTTCGACGTCGTGCCGACCCTGCCGCTCGCCCTCGGCGAGGACGGGGACGACGCCATCGGCGCGCTGGCCGACATGTTCCGGCCTTATACGGCGCTGTACGTCGGCGGCATGGGCAGCCGGAAGCAGAACTTCTACAACCAGCTCGCGCGGCGCATGGGGTACGAGAAGGAGGCCGCCGAGATCCAGGACAAGTACCTGTCCGGCGACAAGAACGGCGCGGCCGCCGCCGTACCGCGCTCCCTGATCGACTCCACCACGCTGCTCGGCTCCGTCGACCGCATCGCGGACCGCATGCGGGCGTACGCACAGGCCGGTGTCACCACGCTCACGCTGGCGCCCGCGGGCTTCACGCTGGAGGACCGGCTCGCGTCGCTGCGGGCGGGCACCGAGGCCCTGGAGCGCGCCGGTCTGGCGTAACGCGAGCCCGCGCGCGAGAAGAGATTTCCGCGGCCGTGGTGGGGGCTCGGGGGTCTTCCCCGCCACGGCCGTCACGGAGCACAACGCCCCGAGGACCCCTCCGGTTACGGCCCTCCGGGCGCTGTCGCCGCGGCCCGGCACCCGGCCCCGTTCGGCCGTCCGGGTCCTTCGTTCGGCTGAGCTGTCGCATACACGTGTTGCTTGATGGTGCGCTGCCCATTTGACTCGTTCTTTGCGGAAGTCTGTGTGGTCAGTGACGGCATGGAGGTGCCTGCGATGCTTTCGGCCAGGAGTCTCTTCCAGGAGATCCTCGACAACGACGAGTCGTTCCGGCTGTTCTGCTCCATCGCGGCGAGCGGTGAGTCCCAGGGCGGCTGGGAGAACGGGCGCATCGCCGCGCTCGTCCCCGACAGCCAGCGCGACCTCGCGCCCAAGATCACCCGGCACGGCGCAGACGAGAACAAGCACGGCCGGATCTTCAACGCGCTTCTTAAGAAGCGCGGCCTCGAGCCGGTCGAAGTGCCGCACGAGACCGACTACACGATGCTGCTCGAGAAGCACGGCATCGGCCTGGCACACGAGAAGCTCCGCGCCGACGAGCGGCTCACCGAGCAGGACATCATCACGTACCTGTCGCACAGCCGCGTCACCGAGCAGCGCGCCGCCGACCAGATGGTCATGCTGCGCAAGTACTTCGGGGACGACCCCGAGGTCGGCAAGGCCGTGAAGATGATCTCGAACGACGAGGACAACCACCTGGCGTACTGCCACGAGGAGCTGCTGCGCTTCGCGTACGCCGGACACGGCCGCACCATCCAGCGCACCCTGCGCGAGTGCGCGCTCGTCGAGATCGCCGTCTACCGCGACGTCAGCCTCGCCGTCATGGAGCGGATGGGCCGCATCCTGGGCTGGTCCCCGACCAAGTCCAAGACGCTCGCGGCGGGCATCCACGCGATGTACGCCTATGAACGCGCCGGCGGCTGGCGGCGGATGGTGTCCCTGAAGATGCCGCAGCGGCGTGACGCCCTGGGCGGACCGGCCACGTCGGCGCCCGAGTTCGCCTGAGCCCGAGCCCGCGCGCGGGGCCTACATCCACCCGCGGTGCTTGAACAGCCGGAACAGGCCGACCTCCAGGGCAGCCATCAGCAGGATCACCGCCGGATACGCCCACCACCAGTGCAGCTCCGGCATGTGGTCGAAGTTCATGCCGTAGATGCCCGCGATCATCGTGGGCACCGCGGCCATGGCCGCCCACGCGGAGATCTTCCGCATGTCGTCGTTCTGCCGCACGCTCATCTGCGCCAGATGCGCCGACAGGATGTCCGTGACCAGGCGGTCCAGGCCCTCCACGGACTCGTTCACGCGCGTGAGATGGTCGTTGACGTCCCGCAGATACGGCTGCGCGGACTCGTTCACGAAGGGCACGGCGCGGCCGAAGGGACCCACGCCCGCGAGGCGCGCGAGGGGCATCGCCAGCGGCCCCGAGGCGCGCCGGAACTCCAGGATCTGGCGCTTGAACCGGTAGATGCTCGCGGCGGTGGTGCGCGAGCCGCCGCCACCCGGCGAGAAGACCTCCGCCTCCAGGACCTCGAGGTCGGTCTGGAGCTCGCCCGCGACCTCCAGGTAGTGGTCGACCACGGCGTCGGCGATGGAGTAGAGCACCGCCGTCGGCCCGTGTTCGAGCACCTTGGGATCCGCCTCCAGGCGGTGGCGTACGGAGCTGAGGGGCGCGCCCTCGCCATGACGGACGGTTACCACGAAGGAGTCGCCCATGAAGATCATGAGTTCGCCGGACGTGACGGAGTCGCTGTCCGGCTCGTACACCACCGGCTTCAGGACCACGAAGAGCGAGTCGTCGAACACCTCGAGCTTGGGCCGCTGATGGGCCTTCAAGGCGTCCTCGACGGCCAGCGGATGCAGCGAGAACTCCTGGGTGACCAGGTCGAACTCGTCCTCCGTCGGCTCGTAGAGACCGATCCAGACGAACGCGTCACCGATCGCACGGGCCTCGTCGAGGGCGTCGGAGAAGTCCGCGGGACCCTCGGTGCGAAGCCCGTGCCGGTAGATGGCGCAGTCCACGATCACGCTGCGCATTCTTCCGAAGCTTCACTGCGGGCGCACCCGCTCGGCGGCTTAGGCTGGCCCGCATGCCCACGCTGATCCTTCTGCGCCACGGACGTTCGACCGCCAACACCGCGGGTCTGCTCGCCGGCTGGACGCCGGGTGTCGGCCTCGACGAGCGCGGCTCGGAGCAGGCCGCCGCGCTGCCAGCACGGCTCGCCGCGCTGCCGCTCGCCGAAGTCGTCACCAGCCCCCTCCAGCGCTGCCAGGAGACCATCGCGCCGCTCCTCGCCGCCCGCGCGGGAGTGCCCGTCCACACGGACGAACGCATCGGGGAGTGCCACTACGGGGACTGGTCCGGCCGCAAGCTCGCCGAGCTTGCCGACGAGCCCCTGATGGAGGTCGTCCAGCAGCACCCGTCCGCCGCCGCCTTCCCCGGCGGCGAGTCCCTGCGGTCCATGCAGACGCGGGCCGCGGAGGCCGTACGCGAGTGGAACGCGCGCGTGGAGCGCGATCACGGCGCCGACGCCGTGTACCTGATGTGCTCCCACGGCGACATCATCAAGTCCCTTGTCGCGGACGCCATCGGGCTGCACCTCGACCTGTTCCAGCGCGTCTCCGTAGAACCCTGTTCCGTCACCGCGATCCGCTACACGAGGCTGCGCCCCTACCTCGTACGCCTCGGGGACACCGGCGACTTCGGGTCCCTGGCCCCGCGCGAGGTGCCCGCGGGCGACGATGCTCAGGTGGGGGGCGATGCGGGCGCACCGTGATCGTCGGCCGCAGTAGGGTGCAGTCGTCGCGTGAAGTAGATGTAGTCGATTCCAATGGAGACAGGACGTGTCCCGTCAGGTGTTCCTCTATGACCCGCCGGAACGCTTCGTGGCCGGAACGGTCGGGCTCCCCGGACGGCGTACGTTCTTCCTCCAGGCGTCCGCCGGGGTCCGCGTGACCAGCGTCGCCCTGGAGAAGACTCAGGTGGCCGCGCTCGCCGAGCGCATGGAGGAGCTGCTCGACGAGGTCGTGCGGCGCAGCGGCGGCAGCGCGGCGGTGCCCGCGGTCGCGCCCTCCGAGATCACCGACAGCGCGCCGCTGGACTCGCCCGTCGAGGAGGAGTTCCGCGTCGGCACGATGGCGCTCGCCTGGGACGGCGAGGAGGAGCGCATGATCGTCGAGGCGCAGGCCCTCGTCGAGCTGGACGCCGACTCCGAGGAAGACCTCGCGGAAGCTGAGGAAAGGCTTCTGCAGGACGAGGAGAACGGCCCGCCGATGCTGCGCGTGCGCCTCACCGGCGCCCAGGCCAGGGCCTTCACCAAGCGCGCCCTCGACGTCGTGAACGCGGGCCGGCCGCCGTGCCCGCTGTGCAGCCTGCCGCTCGACCCGGAAGGACACGTATGCCCGCGCCAGAACGGATACCGGCGGGGAGCCTGACCGCCGTGGACCTGCTCACCCGCGGTGAGCTGACCGTGCGCGGACAGATCCGGGAGGCGTCCAACGCGGTGCTGTACTGCACGGTCGCGTACGAGGAGCAGAGCGCCGCCTGCGTCTACAAGCCCGTCGCCGGGGAGCGGCCCCTGTGGGACTTCCCCGACGGCACGCTCGCGCAGCGCGAGGTCGCCGCGTACGAGGTGTCCGAGGCGCTCGGCTGGGGGCTCGTGCCGCCCACCGTGCTGCGGGACGGGCCCTACGGCGAGGGAATGGTGCAGCTCTGGGTCGGGCCCGCGGCCGACGCCGAGGACGCCGCCGCGGTGGGCGGTGCGGAGCTGTTGGCCCTCGTCGAGGGGGAGGAGCCCGGGGACGGCTGGAAGGCCGTCGGGTTCGCCGAGGTGGGCGAGGGGCGGACGGCGCTGCTCGTGCACGCGGACGACGTACGGCTGCGGCGGCTCGCCGTGCTCGACGCCGTGATCAACAACGCCGACCGCAAGGGCGGGCATCTTGTGCTCGGGGAGGACGAGCGGCTCTTCGGCATCGACCACGGGGTCACGTTCAACGTCGAGGACAAGCTGCGGACGCTGCTGTGGGGGTGGGCCGGGGAGAAGCTGCCCGAGGAGGCGGTGGACGCGCTCGGTTCCCTGCAAGGCGGCTTGGCGGCGGGGGAGCGGCTTGCTGGGCGGCTCGGGGAGTTGCTGACCGCCGCGGAGGTCGACGCCGTCCGGGAGCGGGTGGCCGCGCTGCTTGCGGCGGGACGGCATCCGGGGCCGTCGGGGGAGTGGCCGGCGATTCCGTGGCCGCCCGTCTGACGGGCGGCGCGTACGGAGACGGGCTGCTGCCCCCGTCGTGGGCAGGTGAAACCTGTTGAAGATCTCGCTGCCCTGGGTCGTATGTGGACGGGGCATCCGGTTAGGCTCAAGGCATGTATGCCTGGCCCGCTTCTGAGGTTCCCGTCCTGTCCGGCAAGGGCCGCGGCCTCCGGATCCACGACACCGCGACCGGTGGACTCGTCACCCTCGACCCCGGTCCCGTCGCCCGTATCTACGTCTGCGGCATCACTCCGTACGACGCCACCCACATGGGTCACGCGGCGACCTACAACGCGTTCGACCTCGTGCAGCGCGTGTGGCTCGACACCAAGCGGCAGGTGCATTACGTACAGAACGTCACCGACGTGGACGACCCGCTCCTGGAGCGCGCCAAGCGCGACGGCAAGGACTGGGTCGAGCTGGCACAGGGCGAGACCGCGCTGTTCCGCGAGGACATGACCGCGCTGCGGCTGCTCCCGCCCCAGCACTACATCGGCGCCGTCGAGTCGATACCCGGCATCGTGCCGCTCGTCGAGCGACTGCGTGACCTGGGCGCCGCCTACGAACTCGAGGGCGACGTCTACTTCTCCGTCGAGTCCGACCCGCACTTCGGCGAGGTGTCGGGGCTCGACGCCGCCGCCATGCGGCTGCTCTCCGCCGAGCGCGGCGGCGACCCGGACCGCGCGGGCAAGAAGAACCCGCTCGACCCGATGCTCTGGATGGCGGCCCGCGAGGGCGAGCCGAGCTGGGACGGCGGCTCGCTCGGCCGCGGCCGGCCCGGCTGGCACATCGAGTGCGTGGCCATCGCCCTCGACCACCTCGGCATGGGCTTCGACATCCAGGGCGGTGGCTCCGACCTCGCCTTCCCGCACCACGAGATGGGCGCGTCCCACGCCCAGGCCCTCACCGGCGAACACCCCTTCGCCAAGGCCTACGTGCACGCAGGCATGGTCGCCCTCGACGGCGCCAAGATGTCCAAGTCCAAGGGCAACCTGGTCTTCGTCTCCAAGCTGCGGCGCGACGGCGTCGACCCGGCCGCCATCCGGCTCGCCCTGCTCGCGCACCACTACCGCGCGGACTGGGAGTGGACCGACCAGGTGCTCCAGGACGCCGTCGAGCGGCTCGCCCGCTGGCGCGCCGCGGTGTCCCGGCCGGACGGACCGCCCGCCGACGCCCTCGTCGAGGAGCTGCGCGAGGCCCTCGCCAACGACCTGGACGCGCCCACCGCGCTCGCCGCCGTCGACCGCTGGGCCGCCCGCCAGAGCGCCGAGGGCGGCACGGACGAGGGCGCCCCGGGCGTCGTGTCGCGCGCCGTGGACGCGTTGCTGGGCGTCGCGCTGTAGCAGCGTACGGAGTTACGTACAGACGATGCGCACCAGCGGCGCCGGGCGGAAGGAATCCGCCCGGCGCCGCCGTCGTTCCTCGGTGCCTCATCCGGAGTGCGTCACCTGGTGATCACGACCGCCAGGAGCAGGCCCGGGTTGTTGGTGTCGTAGTAGCCGATGACCGGCAGGCCGTACGTGAAGGCCTCCTGCACCTGGTCGCGGGTGCGCTCGCTCGGGTTGACGTACACCCGCCAGTCGCCGTCGACGTGCAGGTAGAGGAGCGAGGCCTGGCCGGGGAGCGGCTGGACGACGTCCCAGAAGCTCTCGGAGACGTTCCCCGCGATCGCCTGCGTGGAGATCTGCGGGGCCTGGGCCTGCGGGACCTGCTGCTGGCCGAGCTGCTGGAGCAGTTGCTGGAACGGCGGCTGCTGGCCGAGCTGCTGCATCTGCTGGCGCAGGTGCTGGGGGATCTGCTGCTGCATGTGCTGCGGGCTCTGCTGCTGACCCGGGATCTGCTGCTGGCCCTGCTGGCCCTGCTGGCCCTGCTGGCTTTGTTGGCCGAACGGCTGCTGCTGACTGAACGGCTGCTGCTGGCCGTACTGCTGGCCCTGCTGGCCGAACTGCCGCTGCTGGCCCATCTGGCCCATCTGACCGATCTGGCCGGGCTGCGGGGGCGCGGTGCTCTGGCCCTGCTGCTGGCCGTACTGCTGCTGGCCGAAGGGCTGCTGGCTCTGCTGACCCGGGAACTGCTGCTGGCCCTGCTGGCCGAACGGCTGCTGCTGACCGTACTGCTGGCCCTGCTGCTGGCCCAGTTGACTCATTTGCGGGGTGGTGCTCATGCGGGTGCCACCTTCCGTCAATGGTCTGTCCGTTGTTGTGTTGCGTTGTGTGGTGCGCTTCGTCGCGTGCCGTGGTTCAGCCCGTGACGACCAGGCCCACGACCTCGTCGTCCGAGAACCAGACACGTACGTCCGGTGATCCGCCGGCGAAGGCGGAGTGGACCGCCTGCCGGGTCTCGGGGGTGGGGTTGTTCAGGTTGCGCCACTGCCCGGCCACGAAGAGCCGCAGCCGCGGCGGGAGTTCGGGCGGGTAGGGCATCAACTCGTCCCAGTAGCGCTCGGCGCGGCCCGAGCCGACCGCCGCCGGCAGCAGCTTGGTGACCGCCGCCCTGATGTCCGGACGGCTGCCTATCCGCTGGGACGCCGGGCGGCCAGGACCGTCCTGCTGCGGCGAGCCAGTGGCCCGAAGGACCGCCCGCGCGCGGGACGACGTCATCGGCTGCTGGCCCGCGGCCTTGAGCATGCCCTGGAGCGAGGCGACGGCGCCGACGACGACGGGGGAGGCCGACGAGGTGCCGGAGAACGTGTCCGTGTACCAGGCGATCTCGTCCACGCCGCCCTGCAGGTCGCCCGGCTGGTTCCAGAAGCCGCCGGTCGTCGTGGTCTCGCGGCCCCAGCCTTGCGCGTCCACACGCGCGCCGTAGTTGGAGAACGCCAGGCGCGAGCGGTCCGGGCCGTGGTCGCGGCCGTGCGTGCCGGGCGGGGGTGCGCCCGCGCCGACCAGGACGGCGTCGGACGACGGGTTGGACGGGTTGAAGGGGTTGCGCCACCAGGACGGGAACTCGTCCGGACGGCGCTCGTACACCGCGTCGTCCAGGGACTCCGCGCCGTTGCCCGCCGCGCCGACCACGATGATCCCCTTGGCCGTCGCGTAGCGCACGGCGGCGAAGTCGTCCGGCCACCATTCGAGGGCGATGTAACCCTTCTGGTCGTCGCGCACCGCGAAGTCGAACTTCGGCCCCGGGCGGTGCAGTTCGATGAGGATGATGTCGCCGGGCGCGAGCCGGTCCGCCGCGGCCTGGATCGTCGCCGCCGTTCCGGCCGGCATGAAGGACGCGGCCGCGGTCACGGCGTCCGGCACGATACCGGTGACGCCGAGGCTGTTGCGGTCGGCGCCGATCACGCCGAGCACCGCGGTGCCGTGGTTGCGCCACGACAGGTCCTGGATGGGGGTGCCGATCACCACGCCCGCGAGCTTCGCCGACAGGTCCTCGTGGCTGAGCTGCCAGGCGCCCTCGACGTCGATGACGGTCACGCCGTCGCCGCCCCCGCCGAGCCGCTGCCAGGCCCAGTACGCGTCGACGCCCTCGGGCGCCGCGCCCAGATAGCCCTGGCGGCCGCTGAAGTCGGCGGTCGCGGGCATGCCCTCCTTGCGGCGGCGGGCCTCGTCCGGCTCGCCCGCGCCGCCCTGCTGCCCGGCGGGGCCGAGCGTGGCGGGCACGGCGCCCGGCTTGACGTACGCCGTGTCGATGCCGGGCAGCGCCGCCATCCGCGCGCGCAGTTCCTCGGCGCGGTCCGCGCCGCCGCGGACCCGGTAGAAGAGCGTCAGGTCCGGTACGTCGTCCGTCGTCACCGGCGCCGCGGCCCGCAGCCGGTCCTCGCTGCCGAACAGCGGCTCCAGGACGAGCTGTTCGTCGCCGAGGAACATGTTCAGGGCCGACACGTCGGATCCCGTCGCCGAGCGGACGCCCTGCTCCTGGGCGCGCAGCCGGGCCTCGGGCCGGGCGACGACGATCAGTTCCTGCTCGGCGGGCCGGTAGGTGAACCCCGCCCCGTCGGGTCCGGGGCCACTGCCCCCGGGGTCGCTGCCCCGCTGCACCTGGTCGGTCATCGCTCCACCGCTCCCTTCGATTCCCTGTCGCTTCCTGGCCCCGCGCCTCGCCTGCCTTCCGGTCGCTGCACACCCTGCTACCGCCGGGCCCGGACGTCCAGACCCCTTTCGTCCAACTGTGTTTGAAGAGAAGTTGAGTTGGGAACCGTGTGCATTTCATCAAGAAGTCCGTGTCACGCCTCATACCAGCCAATTGCGTACGAGGCGTACGTGACGGGCTTGCTCTCGTGGGCTGTGGGCAACGAGAAGGGGCGGCCCCCTCGCGGGTGCCGCCCCTCGTCCTGGATCAGGCCCTTCTCAGTCCTCGGAGGAATCCCCCGAGTCGGAATCGTCGCCCTTGACGTGGCTGTCGTCGCCCTTGGGCTCGTCCCTGGCGTCGCCCTTGGCGCCGCTCGCTCCCGCGTCGCCGGACGAGCCGGATTCCGGGCTTGACTCGGCCGGGTCCTCGCCCTTGCCGTCGTCCTTGGCCTCGCCCTCCGGGCGGGGCTGCGGCTTCGGTGGCCGGGTGCGCTCGCTCGGCGCGTCCCGCAGATACGCCGCCCCGTCGCCGCCGTCCGTGGCGTGCCCGCCGACCTGGCCGGGCCCGGGGCCCACCTGCCCGGTCCCGGCGACGGGACCGGGACCGCCGCCGTCGCGCCGCCGCAGATACCGCTCGAACTCGCGGGCGATGGCCTCGCCGGACGCCTCGGGGAGCTCCGCGGTGTCCCGCGCCTCCTCGAGGGACTGGACATACTCCGCGACCTCGCTGTCCTCGGCGGCGAGCTGGTCGACGCCGAGCTGCCAGGCGCGCGCGTCCTCGGCCAGCTCGCCCTGCGGGATCCTGAGGTCGATCAGGTCCTCCAGGCGGTTCAGGAGCGCCAGCGTCGCCTTCGGGTTCGGTGGCTGGGAGACGTAGTGCGGCACGGCCGCCCACAGGCTCACCGCCGGGACGCCCGCGTGCGTGCACGCCTCCTGGAGGATGCCGACGATGCCCGTCGGACCCTCGTACTTGGTCTCCTCCAGGTCCATGGTGCGCGCCAGATCCGGATCGGACGTGACGCCGCTGACCGGGACCGGGCGGGTGTGCGGGGTGTCGCCGAGCAGCGCCCCCATGATCACGACCAGCTCCACGCCCAGCTCATGGGCGAAGCCGAGCAGCTCGTTGCAGAACGAACGCCAGCGCATGGACGGCTCTATGCCCCGCACCAGGACGAGGTCGCGCGGCTTGTCGCCGCCCACGCGGACCACCGAGAGCCGGGTCGTCGGCCAGGTGATCTTGCGCACGCCGCCGTCCAGCCACACCGTGGGCCGGTTGACCTGGAAGTCGTAGTAGTCCTCGGCGTCCAGCGCCGCGAACACTTCGCCCTTCCACTCCTTGTCGAGATGCGCGACCGCGGTGGAGGCGGCGTCGCCGGCGTCGTTCCAGCCCTCGAACGCGGCCACCATGACCGGGTCGATCAGCTCGGGTACCCCCTCGAGCTCGATCACCCAGGCCTCCTTCCGACGTTCTCCTCATAAGTACGCCCCAACCTTACGGCGTCCCGCGGGGCCCTCCGCAGCCCCCCGGTGGGGCCGAATGCCGGGATCACTGCCCAGGTCAACTGCCCGTCACGCATGGCTCACAGGGTGGAGCGCAGCCACTGCTCCACGCTCGCGATGTGCACCGTCGCCCAGGACCGCGCCGCCTCCGCGTCCCGGTCGCGCAGCGCCGCCAGGATCGCGCGGTGCTCGTGCAGGGTGCGGCTGACGGCGTCCTCCTGGGTCAGGCCGCGCCAGATGCGGGCCCGCGTGGTCGGCCCGGACAAGCCGTCGAGCAGTGAGCACAGCACCGAGTTGCCGGACGACTGCACGATGCCGCGGTGGAACTCCAGGTCGCAGGCGACCAGTTCCTCCACGCTCGGCGCGGCGCCGAGCACGTCCAACTGCTCGGTGAGCGCGTCCAGTTCGGCCTCGGTGATGCGGGTGCTGGCCATGGCCGTGGCGGCGGGCTCCAGGATCCGGCGCACCGCGAGGAACTCCAGGACCGTGTCGTCGCGGTGGAAGTCGACGACGAAGCTCAGCGCCTCCAGGAGGAGCTGCGGGTCCAGACTCGTGACGTACGTACCGTCGCCCTGCCGCACGTCCAGGATGCGGATCAGCGAGAGCGCCCGCACCGCCTCGCGCAGCGAATTGCGGGAGAGCCCCAGCTCGGCGGCCAGCTCGCTCTCCTTGGGGAGCCGGTCGCCGGGGCGCAGCGCGCCGGAGACGATCATGTCCTTGATCTTTTCGATGGCCTCGTCCGTGACAGCCATGGGGACCTCGCCTCAGTGTGCGGACCGGCGTCGGCCGGTGCTGACCGTGGGGACCGGACCGGTGCGGACCGGTGCGGACCGGTGAAATAGACATCGGATGTATCGGCTCAGTATGTCCCCTGCGGCCGCCTGTGAGCAGGGGGTTCAGCCGAAGCGTTCGATCCTGATGCGGTCCACGGGCTGGCCGCCGTCCACCAGGAGCCGCGAGGCGTGCTCGGCGAAGCCGTTCGAGCCGCAGATGTACGCCTCCCAGCCGCCGTCGGGCTGCCCGGCGCCGAGATGCGGCGCCAAGTGCCCGGCGTTCAGGCGGCCTTCGGCGCGGGTGAGGACGGCAGTGGTCTCGTCGCCGTACTCGTCCGCGTAGATCAGGTCCTCGCGGGTGCGGGCCGAGACGATCAGGCGCAGCGGCACCGTCAGGCCCGCGCGGCGGTGGTGGCGGATCATCGACATCAGCGGTACGACGCCGGAGCCCGCGCCGAGCAGCAGCGCGGGCCGGTCGCCCGGCCAGGCGAAGAAACCGGACAGCGGGCCGCGCACCTCGACGGTGTCGCCCACCCGGGCCACGGTGTGCAGATGCCCGGAGACCTCGCCGCCCGGCGCGTGGTCCAGGGTCAGCTCGATCTCGCCGCTGTCGTCGGGCGCGGACGCCAGCGAGTAGTGGCGCTGGGCGATGTAGCCGTCCGCCGCGGTGAGCCGCAGCATCAGGTGCTGGCCGGGCAGATGGCCCTGCCAGTCGGGCACCTTGAGCCGGAACGTCGAGGCGGCGGGCGTCTCCCGGCGGATGTCCGTGATCAGGGCGGGCTGCCAGACGGAGGCCGAGCGCGTGCTCACGGCGATGCGGCCGGGGACGGCGAACGCGGTCTGCGCGGCGGTCTGGGGGTCGGTTCCCATGTCAGTCCCCCACGTACCGCTGCTCGCGCCACGGGTCGCCCCGGTGGTGGTAGCCGTTCTGCTCCCAGAAGCCCGGCTCGTCGTGGTCGAGGAGCGTGAGGCCCGCGATCCACTTGGCGCTCTTCCAGAAGTACAGGTGCGGGACGATCAGGCGGGCGGGCCCGCCGTGCTCCGGCGCCAGCGGCGCGCCGTCGTACTCCCAGGCGATCCAGGCCCGGCCGCCGGTCACGTCGGCGAGCGGCAGGTTGGCGGTGTAGCCGGTGTGGGAGTACGCGACGACGTGCGTGGCCGCGGGGGAGGGCCCGGCGTCGGCGAGGAAGGCGTCCAGGCTCACCCCGCCGAAGCGCACCCCGAACTTGGACCAGCTCGTCACGCAGTGGATGTCGCCCCGGTACTCCGACGCGGGCAGGGCGTGCGCGTCGTCCCACGACCAGGTGCGCGGGCGCGCGACGAGACCGTCGACGCGGAACGTCCAGTCGGCGGCGGCGATCCGCGGCGTCACCTCGGCGGAGAGCACGGGCCAGCCGTCGCGGGCGTCGTACTGGCCCGGGGGCAGGCGCGGGTCGCGGTCGGCGGCGCGGGCGCGGCCGGTGAAGCCGCGGGTCGGTTCGGAGATCATGTGCTGACGTTCCTGGTGAGGTGCTCGGTGTGCGTACGCGGACGGGGTACCGGGACCGATACCGCGTCCTGGAGGCCGTCGACGGCCTGGCGCTCGTCGACGGTGAGCAGCGCCCGCCCGCGCATCAGGACCCGGCCGTCCACGACGGTGTCGCGCACGTCCGCGGCCCCGGCGGCGTACGCGAGCGTCGAGTACGGGTCGTGCCGGGGCGCCAGATGCGGCCGGTCCAGGTCGAGGACGACCAGGTCGGCGCGCTTGCCCGGCTCCAGTGAACCGAGCTGCCCGCCGAGCCCGAGGGCCCGCGCGGACTCGATGGTCGCCATCCGTACGGCCTGCTCGGCGCCGACCGCCGTCGGGTCGCCGCCCGCCTTGTGCACGAGCGCGGCCATCCGCACCGCGCCGAGCACGTCGAGCGTGTTGGAGCTGACCGCGCCGTCCGTGCCGAGGCCCACGGTGACGCCCGCCGCCGTCAGGTCCGGCACCCGGGCTATCCCGCAGCCCAGCTTCAGGTTGGACACCGGGCAGTGCGCGACGGCCGTGCCCGTGCGGGCCAGCGCCGCGATCTCGGCGTCGGTCAGGTCGACGGCGTGCGCGAGGAGCGTGTCCGGGCCGAGAAGGCCGAGCGAGTCGAGGAGCTCCACGGGACGCATGCCGTGCAGCTCGGTGACGGTCGCCACCTCGGTGGCGTTCTCGGCGGCGTGCAGGTGCAGCAGCGCGCCGTGCGCGCGGGCCAGCGCGGCGATCGCGGTGAGCTGCTCGGGCGCCAGCGTGTACGCGGAGTGCGCGAACACCACGGGCCTGCTGCCCGGCGCCGGGGTGCGCGCGGCCAGGTGGGCCTCAGCCCAGCCGAGCCGGTCCGCGTACGGGCGGCCGTCCGGCGGCCCCGGCACGTCCATGAACGTCGGCCCGCTGAGCAGCCGCCACCCGGCCTCGCGGGCCACCGCCTCGGCCGCCTCGTGGAACCAGTACATGTCGAGCGCGGTCGTCACCCCGCCGCGTACCGACTCCGCGATCGCCGCCCGGATGCCCGCCGCGACCGTCTCCGGCGAAAGCAGCTCGGCCTCGCGCGGAATGACGCGCTCCAGGAAGCCCTGGAGCGTCAGGTCGTCGGCGGAGCCGCGCAGCAGCGTCATCGCCAGGTGCGTGTGCGTGTTGATGAGCCCCGGCAGCACGAGACAGCCGCGTGCGTCGATCTCCTCGGCGGGCGCGTACGCGCCACGCAGCCGCTCGGCGGGGCCGACCTCGACGATCTCACCGGCGCGCACGGCGACCGCGCCGTCGGGGACGACGGTGCCGGTCGCGTCGACGGTGAGGACGTCGCCGCCGTGGACGAGGAGATCGATGGGAATCATGCGTTCCGTTCCGTGCGAAGGGGGTGCGGTGGATGGAGGGCCGGGGCGGTCATGGCCTCCGTCGGGACCGGATGGGTCACGGCGTCGGCGGCTCCGTCGGCCGGGGTGTGGCCGACGGGCGCGTGACCTGTCACGTCGTGGGCGTTCGCTGCGCGGGCAGCCCGGCGTCCTCGGCGGCCAGCAGGCGCAGTGCGTCCAAGGTTATCCGGGCGCCGCGGGTGACTCCGTCGGCGACCACGGAGCGGTGCGGGTCGTAGCCGCCGGTGGCCTCCTCGTCGACCAGTTCGTCCGCGTTGACGCCGTCGACGACGAGCGCGCCGCCCGCTGTGAGACCGCGCGTCGAGGCGAACACGTACAGCGCCGACAGCTCCATCTCGATCGCCGCGATCCCGGCCCGCTCGTAGGCCTCGGCGGGCAGTGGCAGGAAGCCCGGCTGGAACGCGGCCCGGGTCCACACCACGCCCCGGTGGTACGGGGCTTGCGCGGCGCGAGCCGCCCGCTGCAGCGCAAGCACCGCCTCCGGCGCGGCGAACGCCGGGTACTCGGCCGGGATCAGCTGCTGCGTCACGCCGTCGTCGCGCACCGCCGCGTCCGCGACGACCAGGTCGCCGTCCCCGATCCCCGGGCGGATCGCGCCCGCCGTGCCCAGCCGGATGAAGTGCGTCACACCTGCCTCGGCCAGCTCCTGGAACAGGCACAGCGCGCCCGGGGCGCCCACGCCGTGCGAGGCCACCGCGACCGGCAGTTCCTGCCAGGTGCCGGTGAACGTGCGGTATTCGCGGTGGTACGAGACCTCCTTGGCGCCGTCCAGGAGGCCGGCGACGGCCGCGGCGCGGGCGGGGTCGCCGACGACGACGGCGTGCTGGGGGAGGCCGGTGCGGGGGATGCCCGAGATGGGCAGGGTGGGGGTTTCTTGGGCGCGTGTGGTCATCCGGGGGCTCCTGAGGGGGACTTGGGGGTGCTGCGGGTCGGGCGGGCTCGGGGTGATCCTCGCAGGGCGCCCCAGGCCCGCCCCTTCCCGAACCGGGGGCTGCCGCCCCCGGACCCCCGCTGATCGGCGCTCCGCGCCTCGTCCTCAAACGCCGGACGGGCTGAAAAATCCAGCCCCTCCGGCGTTTGAGGAGCGGGGGTCTGGGGGCAGAGCCCCCAGTTTCGGGAAAGGGGCGGGACTGGGGCGCAACCGCGAGGCCCACCCCCCCCGCTCACGCCCACAACCCCGACCCCGCCTCCCTCCGCACCACCGGTGCGACCTCCTCCGCGAACCGCGCCAACGTCTCGACCTGCTCACCCCGCGAAAGCCCGAACCCATCCACGGAGATCGACTGCAGATCGTGCCCGTACACCTCCCGCCACCCCAGGATCTTGTCGATGATCTGCTGCGGCGACCCGATGAGCTGCGGCCCGTCGGCGACGGCGTCCTCGATGGTGCGGAAGGGGGTGTTGTAGCCCGCCTTCCCTTCCAGGTCGGGCCGGTACGACTGGCGCACCCGCGCCTCGTACAGATCCCGGTACCGGCTCACGGCCCGCTCCGCGCTGTCCGCGATGAGCAACCCACCCGACCCGGCCGCGACGTGCGCCCGCGCCGGATCGTGCCCGTACGCCTCGAACCGCTCCCGGTAGTGGGCGATCAGCTTCGCGTACGCGGCCCGCGGCTGGACGGCGTTGGCGGTGAACAGCGGATCGCCGTGCAGCGCGGCGAGTTCGGGGGAGTTGAGGGACGTCGCGGAGCCGTGCCAGACGCGCGGCGGCCCGGCGTACGGACGCGGCACGGTCGTCACGTTCTTCAGGGCGGGCCGGAACTCGCCCTGCCAGTCGACGTCCGACTCCCGCCAGAGCCGCCGCAGCAGCTCGTACTTCTCCTTCTGGAGGTCCCACTGACGCGCCTCGTCGAGGCCGAACAGATCGAAGTGGCCCGCCTCCGCGCCCTTGCCGATCACCAGCTCCACCCGGCCGCGCGAGAGCTGGTCGAGCGTCGCGTACTCCTCGGCGACCCGCACCGGGTCGAGGATCGCGACGACAGTCACGCCGGTGAGCAGGCGGATGCGGGAGGTGCGTGCCGCGAGGGCGCCGAGGACGACCGCCGGGCTCGACGACAGGAACGCGCCCGCGTGCCGCTCGCCCACGGCGTACGCGTCGTAGCCGAGCCGTTCCGCCTCGACGCCGACCTCGACCACGTCCTCGAACCGCTCGGCGGCGGAGGGGAGTTCACCGGTCAGGGGGTGAGGGGAGTGCGAGATGAGAGACAGCACTTGAAACTTCATGCTTCAAATGTGCGGGGCGAACGTTGCGGCGGTGTGGCGGCGGCATGGCACCCGCGCACCCGCGCCCGCGTGCCTGGTGACGCACACTCCGGAGGGCACGCGTAAGGGGCGGCCGCCATGGCGACCGCCCCTTACGTACCAGGTGAGTGTCAGGCCTTCTTGCCCAGTATGTCCTCGACCTTGCCCCGCACCTCGTCCGTCGCCAGACCACGGATCGTCAGCGTCGTACGGCGGCGCAGCACGTCGTCGGCCGTCTCGGCCCACTCGTTGTCACGGGCGTAGACGACCTGCGCCCAGATCTCCGGGGCGTCGGGGTGGACGCGCTCGGCGAGCTCCGGGTTCTCGTTCGCCATGCGGGCGATGTCGAAGGCCAGGGAGCCGTAGTGCGTGGCCAGGTGGCGCGCGGTGTCGGGCGCCATGCGCGGGCCGGGCGCCGGGCCGTCGACCAGGAGGCGGTGGGCGACCGCGCGCGGGTTGGCGATACCGGGCAGCGGCAGCTTCTTCGGCAGCTCGGAGATCGGCTCGTAGTCGTCACCGAGCGGGTGACCCGGCAGCGCCTCCAGCTTCTTCATGACCGTACGACCGATGTGGCGGAACGTCGTCCACTTGCCGCCCGCGACCGACAGCATGCCGCCGCGGCCCTCGGTGACGACCGTCTCGCGCTTGGCCTTCGAGGTGTCACCGGGACCGCCCGGAAGCACCCGCAGACCCGCGAAGGAGTACGTGATCAGGTCACGGGACAGCTGCTGGTCGCGGATGGAGAACGCGGCCTCGTCCAGGATCTGCGCGGTGTCGGACTCGGTGACGCGCACGTCCGCCGGGTCGCCCTCGAACTCCTCGTCGGTGGTGCCGAGCAGCAGCATGTCCTCCCAGGGCAGGGCGAACGTGATCCGGTACTTGTCGATCGGCGTGGCCAGCGCGGCCTTCCAGGGGGCGGTGCGCTTGAGGACCAGGTGCGCGCCCTTGGACAGGCGGATGGAGGGCGCCGCGTCCGGGTTCTCCATCTTGCGCAGGTGGTCGACCCAGGGGCCGGTCGCGTTCAGGACCAGGCGGGCGGTCACACCGAACTCGGTGCCGTCCACGCGGTCCTTGAGGTCGGCGCCGGTGACCCGGCCGCCGGTGAAGCGCAGGCCGGTGACCTCGGCGTGGTTGAGGACGGCGGCGCCGGCCTCGGCGGCGGCGCGGACCGTCATCAGGGCCATGCGCGCGTCGTTCATCTGGTCGTCGCCGTACACGGCCACGGCCTTCAGGTTGTCCGTGCGCAGCTCCGGCACGTCCTGCGCCGCCTTGGCGGGGGAGAGCAGGTGGCCGACGCCGTCACCGAACGCGGAGAGGGCCGAGTAGGCGAAGACGCCCGCGCCGAGCTTGGCGGCGCCGTGCGGGCCGCCCTTGTAGACCGGCAGGTAGAAGGTGAGCGGGTTGGCGAGGTGCGGTGCCACCTGGCGTGACACCGCACGCCGCTCGAAGTGGTTCTCCGCGACCAGCTTCACCGCGCCGGTCTGCAGGTAACGCAGACCGCCGTGGAGAAGCTTGGAGGAGGCGGAGGAGGTGGCGCCGGCGAAGTCGCCGGCGTCCACCAGGGCCACCCTGAGACCCGACTGCGCGGCGTGCCAGGCGGTGGAGATGCCCAGGATGCCGCCGCCGATCACCAGGAGGTCGTAGGACGCCTTGGAGAGGCGCTCCCGGGTCTCGGCGCGGCTCGGGGCGCTGCCGGCGGCCGGAGGCGTGCCGAGAGCCGGGAAGGCGGGGCCGCTCTGCAGGGTGGTCATGGTTGCTTAACTCCTCGTCAGCTGAGCTGAGTGCGGTTCAGCTCTCGTCGTCCTCGAGCCAGCCCATGGTCCGCTCGACGGCCTTGAGCCAGTTCTTGTACTCACGGGCGCGGGTGTCCGCGTCCATGTGGGGGGTCCACTCCGCGGCCCGGCGCCAGTTGGCGCGCAGGTCGTCGGTGGAGGACCAGAAGCCGACGGCGAGACCGGCGGCATAGGCGGCGCCGAGGCAGGTCGTCTCGGCGACCATGGGGCGCACCACGGGCGCGTCCAGGAAGTTCGAGAGGGTCTGCATCAGCAGGTTGTTGGAGGTCATGCCGCCGTCGACCTTGAGGGCCGCGAGCTCGACGCCGGAGTCCTTCGTCATGGCGTCGGTGATCTCGCGGGTCTGCCAGGCGGTGGCCTCCAGGACGGCGCGCGCGATGTGCGCCTTGGTGACGTACCGGGTCAGACCGGCGATCACACCGCGGGCGTCGGAGCGCCAGTACGGGGCGAACAGGCCGGAGAAGGCCGGTACGAAGTACGCGCCGCCGTTGTCGTCGACCGAGGACGCGAGCGTCTCGATCTCGGCGGCGGAGTTGATCAGGCCCATCTGGTCGCGCATCCACTGCACGAGCGAGCCGGTGACGGCGATGGAGCCCTCGAGGGCGTAGACCGGCTTCTTGTCGCCGATCTGGTAGCCCACGGTGGTCAGCAGCCCCGAGTAGGAGTTGATGGCCTTCTCACCGGTGTTCATCAGCATGAACGTGCCGGTGCCGTACGTGGACTTGGCCTCGCCCTCCTCGAAACAGGTCTGGCCGAACAGGGCCGCCTGCTGGTCGCCGAGGGCGGAGGCGACCGGGATGCCGCCCAGGATGTCGCCGAGCTTGCCGCCGGTGACCTCGCCGTAGACCTCGGCGGAGGAGCGGATCTCGGGGAGGATCCCCATCGGTACGCCGATGGACTCGGCGATGCGCTCGTCCCACTCCATGGTGTGGAGGTTCATCAGCATGGTGCGCGAGGCGTTGGTGACGTCGGTGACGTGCCTGCCGCCGTTCACCCCGCCCGTCAGGTTCCAGATGACCCAGGAGTCCATGGTGCCGAAGAGGATGTCGCCGGCCTCGGCGCGCTCGCGCAGGCCCTCGACGTTGTCGAGCAGCCAGCGGGCCTTGGGCCCGGCGAAGTAGGAGGCCAGGGGCAGGCCCGTCTCGCGGCGGAAGCGGTCCTGGCCGACGTTGCGGCCGAGCTCCTTGCAGAGGGCGTCGGTGCGGGTGTCCTGCCAGACGATGGCGTTGTACACCGGCTCGCCGGTGTTCTTGTCCCAGAGCAGCGTGGTCTCACGCTGGTTGGTGATGCCGATGGCCTTGATGTCGTCGCGCGTGATGCCGGCCTTGGAGATGGCTCCGGCGACGACTTCCTCGACGTTGGTCCAGATCTCGGTGGCGTTGTGCTCGACCCAGCCCGGCTTCGGGAAGATCTGCTCGTGCTCCTTCTGGTCGACGGAGACGATGCGGCCGTCCCGGTCGAAGACGATGCAGCGGCTGGACGTGGTGCCCTGGTCGATGGCCGCGATGAACGGTCCGTCGTGGGACTGGGCGCCTGCGGTGTGTGCGTCGGTCACGGTGTGCTCCTGAAGTGCGTGTGGTGGTCGGCGGGGTCGCTCAGAACAGCTTGAAGATGAATGCGGCGAGCGTGCCGCCGATCAGCGGTCCGACGACGGGAATCCACGCGTACGACCAGTCCGAGCCACCCTTGTTGGGGAGCGGGAGCAGCGAGTGGACTACGCGCGGGCCGAGGTCACGGACCGGGTTGATGGCGTAGCCCGTGGGGCCGCCGAGCGAGAGGCCGATGCCGACCACGACGAGCGCGGTGATCAGGGCGCCGAGGACGCCGAGGCCGTTGCCGCCGTCGTTGAGGCCCTGCGTGAGGATCGCCAGGACGAGCACGGTCGTGGCGATGACCTCGGTGACCAGGTTCTGGGCGACGTTCCGGATCTCCGGACCGGTGGAGAAGATGCCGAGCACGGGGCCGGCCTTGGGCGCGGCCTTCAGGTCGACCATGCCCTCGTCGCCGGACTTGGCGTTGATGATCTCCGGGTCCGTGAGGTGGGCCTGGAACTGGCCGTAGTACGTGGCCCACACGAGGACCGCGCCGATCATCGCGCCGAGCAGCTGCGAGCCGAGGTAGATCGGCACGTCGCTCCACTTGGTGCCGCCGTCCACCGCGAGGCCGATGGTGACCGCCGGGTTCAGGTGGGCGCCCGAGACGCCGCCGGCCAGATAGGCGCCGGTCAGGACCGCGAAGCCCCACCCGAAGGTGATGGCGAGCCAGCCCGCGTCCTTGGCCTTCGAGCGCTTGAGCGTGACGGCGGCGCACACGCCACCGCCGAGCAGGATGAGCACGGCGGTACCGATGGTCTCGCCGATGAAGATGTCGGAGCTGGACACCCGCGACTCCTTTGTCCTTCGTCCAGGGAAAGGCGAACCCCGGGTCCCTCCGGTGGTCCGCGCCCTCAGGTGAGGGCGTTGCCGGCCCTGGCTTGCCCCACTGTAACGCGTAATGCCGTTAGGTGTTCGACAATGCCGACCGGTGGACGCGAGTCTGACCGTGGGGTTACCAACACGTCAAGACTTCTGTTATTGAAAACACGATCGTTATTGATCGTTCTGGGCTATCGCCGGTGCCGCAACCAGAAACGCGCGGATCAGGGCCGGGGGCCCAGGTCAGAACCTGCTGGCGCCGAGATCCCGGGACACCGCCCGCGCGCAGTCCCGCACCGCCGCGATCAGCTCGGACCGCATCTCGCCCGAGGGGCACACCCGCTCCACGGCCCCCGTGATGCCCACCGCGCCCACCGGCATCCGCCGCCGGTCGTGAATGGGCGCGGCCACGGACGCGATGCCCTCCCACGTCTCCTCCGCGTCGGTCGCGTACCCCCGCGCGCGCGTGAGATCGAGGACGGCTTCGAAGGACGCCGTGTCACACGTAGTGCGGTCCGTGAACGCCGTCCGCTCGGCCTCCAGGGCCTCGCTGTGCGCCACCGGGTCGTACGCGGCGAGGACCTTGCCGAGCGCCGTGGAGTGCAGCGGCTGCATGGCGCCGACCTCCAGGACCTGCCGGCTGTCGTCGGGCCGGAAGACGTGGTGCACGATCAGCACGCCCTGCTGGTGCAGCACGCCCAGGTACACGCTCTCGCCGCTGGAGCGGGCCAGGTCGTCGGTCCACACCAGCGCGCGGGCGCGCAGCTCGTGCACGTCCAGATAGCTGTTGCCGAGCCGCAGAAGCTCCGCGCCGAGCTGATAGCGCCCGGACGCCGCGTCCTGCTCGACGAAGCCCTCCGCCTGCAGGGTGCGCAGGATGCCGTGGGCCGTGCCCTTGGCGAGCCCGAGGGCCGAGGCGATGTCCGAGAGGCCGAGTCGGCGCTCGCCGCCCGCGAGCAGCCGCAGCATCGCGGCGGCCCGCTCGAGCGACTGGATGTTGCGTGCCATCGCAGCCCTGTCCTCCATCCCGTGCCGCGCACACAGTCCGCAGCGAACTCAAGAACGTCTTCACCGTTCGACAATGCTGAACACTATCGGTCGTTGCCGACCTCTGGCTAAGGGTGCGTACGCGGCGTTTCCCGTCCCGTACGGCCGTACGACGACTTCCGGCCACCCATCTGCGCGTCCGCCCGCTGGGACGCTCTCACCGCCGGAGGGGGGTCCCGGCTACCCTGGCCGAGTGCGGGTCCCTGAGGAACCCGCAAAGCCGACAGCCGTCGCACTCCAGGGAGCTCATTCATGGCCTCGTCGCCGACCCCCTCATCCGATTCCGCAGCGGAGTCCTCCGCCGGAAGCCGGGCCGACGCCCTCCGCGAAGCACTGGCGACCCGTGTAGTGGTCGCCGACGGCGCGATGGGCACCATGCTGCAGGCACAGGACCCCAGCCTCGAGGACTTCGAGAACCTCGAGGGCTGCAACGAGATCCTCAACGTCACCCGCCCCGACATCGTGGCCTCCGTGCACCGCGAGTACTTCGCCGCGGGCGTCGACTGCGTGGAGACGAACACCTTCGGCGCGAACCACGCGGCCCTCGGTGAGTACGACATCCCCGAGCGCGTCTTCGAGCTCTCCGAGTCCGGCGCCCGCATCGCCCGCGAGGTCGCCGACGAGTTCACCGTCTCCACGGGCCAGCAGCGCTGGGTGCTCGGCTCCATGGGCCCGGGCACCAAGCTGCCCACCCTCGGCCACGCCCCGTACACCCTCCTGCGCGACGCCTACCAGCAGAACGCCGAAGGCATGATCGCGGGCGGCGCCGACGCGCTCCTGGTGGAGACCACGCAGGACCTGCTCCAGACCAAGGCGGCCCTGCTCGGCGCCCGCCGCGCCCTGGACGCCATCGGCTCGAACGTTCCCCTGATCTGCTCCGTCACCGTCGAGACGACTGGCACCATGCTGCTCGGCTCGGAGATCGGCGCCGCGCTCACCGCCCTGGAGCCGCTGGGCATCGACATGATCGGCCTGAACTGCGCGACAGGCCCTGCCGAGATGAGCGAGCACCTGCGCTACCTCGCCCGGCACTCCCGCGTCCCGATCCTCTGCATGCCCAACGCCGGTCTGCCCGTCCTCGGCAAGGACGGCGCGCACTACCCGCTGACCGCCCCCGAGCTGGCCGACGCCCAGGAGACCTTCGTACGCGAGTACGGCCTGTCCCTGGTCGGCGGCTGCTGCGGCACCACGCCCGAGCACCTGCGCCAGGTCGTCGAGCGCGTCCGCGGCCTCACCCCGACCCCGCGCGACCCGCGCCCCGAGCCGGGCGCCGCCTCGCTCTACCAGACCGTGCCGTTCCGCCAGGACACCTCGTACATGGCCATCGGCGAGCGTACGAACGCCAACGGCTCGAAGAAGTTCCGCGAGGCCATGCTGGACGCCCGCTGGGACGACTGCGTGGAGATGGCTCGCGACCAGATCCGTGAGGGCGCGCACATGCTCGACCTGTGCGTCGACTACGTCGGCCGGGACGGCGTCGCCGACATGCAGGAGCTCGCCGGACGCTTCGCCACCGCCTCCACGCTGCCCATCGTCCTGGACTCCACCGAGGTGCCCGTCATCCAGGCAGGACTGGAGAAGCTGGGCGGCCGCGCGGTCATCAACTCCGTCAACTACGAGGACGGCGACGGCCCCGAGTCCCGCTTCGCGAAGGTCACCGCGCTCGCCCAGGAGCACGGCGCCGCGCTGATCGCCCTGACCATCGACGAGGAGGGCCAGGCCCGCACCGTCGAGAACAAGGTCGCCATCGCCGAGCGCCTCATCGAGGACCTGACGACCAACTGGGGCATCCACGAGTCGGACATCCTCATCGACACCCTGACCTTCACCATCTGCACCGGTCAGGAGGAGTCCCGCAAGGACGGCATCGCCACCATCGAGGCGATCCGCGAGCTGAAGCGGCGCCACCCCGACGTACAGACCACGCTCGGCCTGTCCAACATCTCCTTCGGCCTCAACCCGGCCGCCCGCGTCGTCCTCAACTCCGTCTTCCTGGACGAGTGCGTCAAGGCGGGCCTGGACTCCGCCATCGTGCACGCCTCCAAGATCCTGCCGATCGCCCGCCTGGAGGAGGAGCAGGTCAAGGTCGCCCACGACCTGATCTACGACCGCCGCGAAGAGGGCTACGACCCCCTGCAGAAGCTCATGGAGCTCTTCGAGGGCGTCAACATGAAGTCCATGAAGGCGGGCAAGGCCGAGGAACTCCTCGCCCTGCCGCTTGACGAGCGGCTGCAGCGCCGCATCATCGACGGCGAGAAGAACGGCCTGGAGGCCGACCTCGACGAGGCGCTCGTCGAGCGCCCCGCCCTGGCCATCGTCAACGACACGCTCCTGGAGGGCATGAAGGTCGTCGGCGAGCTCTTCGGCTCCGGCCAGATGCAACTGCCGTTCGTGCTCCAGTCCGCCGAGGTCATGAAGACCGCGGTCGCCCACCTGGAGCCGCACATGGAGAAGTCCGACGCCGAGGGCAAGGGCACCATCGTCCTCGCCACCGTGCGCGGCGACGTCCACGACATCGGCAAGAACCTCGTCGACATCATCCTGTCCAACAACGGCTACAACGTCGTCAACCTGGGCATCAAGCAGCCTGTCGCCGCGATCCTCGACGCCGCGCAGGAACACCGCGCCGACGTCATCGGCATGTCAGGACTCCTGGTCAAGTCGACCGTGATCATGAAGGAGAACCTGGAGGAGCTCAACCAGCGCCAGATGGCCGCCGACTACCCGGTCATCCTCGGCGGCGCCGCCCTCACCCGGGCGTACGTCGAGCAGGACCTGCACGAGATCTACGAGGGCGAAGTCCGCTACGCCCGCGACGCGTTCGAGGGCCTGCGCCTGATGGACGCCCTGATCGCGGTCAAGCGGGGCGTCCCCGGCGCCACCCTGCCCGAGCTCAAGCAGCGCCGCGTGCCCAAGCGGGACACGCCCGCGGTGGCCGTCAAGGAGCCCGAGGGTCCGGCCCGCTCCGACGTCGCCGTCGACAACCCCGTGCCCACGCCGCCGTTCTGGGGCACCCGCGTCATCAAGGGCATCCAGCTCAAGGAGTACGCCTCCTGGCTGGACGAGGGCGCCCTGTTCAAGGGCCAGTGGGGCCTGAAGCAGGCCCGCGTCGGCGACGGGCCGACGTACGAGGAACTGGTCGAGACCGAGGGCCGCCCGCGCCTGCGCGGCCTCCTCGACGACCTCCAGACCAAGAACCTCCTCGAAGCCGCCGTCGTCTACGGCTACTTCCCGTGCGTGTCCAAGGGTGACGACCTGATCATCCTGGACGAGCAGGGCAACGAGCGCACCCGCTTCTCCTTCCCGCGCCAGCGCCGCGGCCGGCGCCTCTGCCTCGCGGACTTCTTCCGCCCCGAGGAGTCGGGGGAGCGGGACGTGGTGGGCCTGCAGGTCGTCACCGTCGGCTCGAAGATCGGCGAGGCCACCGCCGAGATGTTCGCCGCCGACGCCTACCGCGACTACCTCGAACTGCACGGCCTGTCCGTGCAGTTGGCGGAGGCGCTCGCCGAGTACTGGCACGCGCGCGTGCGTTCCGAACTCGGCTTCGCCGGCGAGGACCCGGCCGACGTCGAGGACATGTTCGCCCTCAAGTACCGCGGCGCCCGCTTCTCCCTCGGCTACGGCGCCTGCCCCGACCTGGAGGACCGCGCCAAGATCGCCGAACTCCTGCGCCCGGAGCGCATCGGCGTCGAACTCTCGGAGGAGTTCCAGCTCCACCCCGAACAGTCCACGGACGCGATCGTGATCCACCACCCGGAAGCCAAGTACTTCAACGCCCGCTGAGTCGCCCGCTGAGTCGGCCGCCGCGGTCGCGGCGATATCCAGCAGCGCTTTGATCCGGGCAGTCGTACACTGGTCTGTCCAGCTCAGGCCGGTCCCCCTCGGGGGGCCGGCCTTCTCGTCCCTTCATGGAGGTGTGCCCGTGACCAGTACGGTTCCCGCGCTCGGTACCCGAACGGCCGAAGGCTCCGCCCTGCAGGCCGTTCTCCTCGACATGGACGGAACGCTCGTCGACACCGAGGGCTTCTGGTGGGACGCCGAGGTGGAGGTCTTCGCCGCGCTCGGGCACGCGCTCGACGAGTCCTGGAAGGACGTCGTGGTCGGCGGGCCCATGACCCGCAGCGCGGGCTTCCTCATCGAGGCCACCGGCGCCGACATCACGGTCCCCGAACTGACCGTCCTGCTCAACGACGGCTTCGAGGACCGCATCGGCCGCGCCCTGCCCCTGATGCCGGGCGCCGCGAGACTCCTCGCCGAACTCGCCGTCCACGAGGTGCCGACGGCACTCGTCTCGGCCTCGCACCGGCGCATCATCGACCGCGTCCTGAACTCCATCGGCGCCCACCACTTCCAGCTGACGGTGGCGGGCGACGAGGTGCCCCGCACCAAGCCGCACCCCGACCCCTATCTCCTTGCCGCCTCCCGCCTGGGCGCCGACCCGGCCCGCTGCGCCGTCATCGAGGACACCGCGACCGGAGTGGCCGCCGCCGAGGCCGCGGGCTGCCGCGTGGTGGCCGTGCCGTCCGTCGCGCCCATCGCCCCGGCCGCGGGCCGCACCGTCGTGTCCTCCCTCGAACACGTCGACCTGCGCTTCCTGCACGGCCTGATGGGCGCCTGAACCGGCCTGTGGTGGCCGAAATGCCCTGGCCCCACGGCAAGTTGAAAGTGTGACGTTTCCCACGTCGAAGAGGGTCGACAGGTATTCGATCCTGTGCAGGAGAGCCCTTACCCCCACAAGGGGTCATGCCCTTGTGTCCCGATTGGGCCGCCCGTGCACGAAACCTTCCGGTGTCGGGTTATCGGTGTGTCCACGCCCCGTATCACTGCGTGATGGAACCCCAACTCCGGTCTCCTCCAGCGCCCCTGGTGGTGCGGACTAATCTCGTCGCGAGAACATCGCCCCACCCCCCCCGTGCCCCATCAACCCCACCCCGCCGTTGCCGGAAAACACGGGACCAAGAGCTCTGGAGAACGTCCAGCATGAACCGCAAGACTTTGGTGCTGCCGGCCCTCATAGGTCTGCTCGCCCCCACGCTCGCCGCGTGTGGCGGTTCGGGCAGCGGGGACGGCGACGGCCCCATCGCGGTGGGCACCACGGACCGGTTCGCCGTATCGAAGGAGGTCCCGGCTCCCTTCGACCCGGCGTACTCCTACGACGCCGGAACCTGGAACGTGCTGCGGCAGACGCTGCAGACCCTCATGGCACTGCCGCGCGGGGGCGGCGAGCCGGAGCCGGAGGCCGCGCAGAAGTGCGGCTTCACCGACACCGGCAACGAGCGGTACGCCTGCACCCTGCGCAAGGACCTGAAGTTCGCCGACGGCAAGGCGCTGACCGCCGCCGATGTGAAGTTCTCCATCGAGCGCGTCCGCGACATGAAGATGGCCAACCCGTCCGGCTCCAACGGCCTGGTGGCGAACGTGGAGACCATCGAGGTCCAGGGCGACCGCGGCATCGTCTTCCACCTCAAGAGCCCGGACGCGACGTTCCCGTACAAGCTCGCCACGCCGACCGCGGGCATCATCAGCTCCGATCACTACAGCAAGAAGAAGCTGCGTGACGGCTTCGAGGTGGACGGCTCCGGGCCCTACACCGTCAAGCAGGAAGTGAAGGGCGACCAGCTCGTCAAGGCGGTGTTCTCCAAGAACCCCAACTACAAGGGTTCGTTCACGCCGGAGAACGACAAGGTCGAGCTGCGCACCTTCGTGAACGCCAACGGCATGGGCAAGGCGCTCGACAGCGGCGACATCGACCTGATGACCCGCACCATGTCGCCGCAGCAGATCAAGAAGCTCGACGAGAGCCCCGGCAAGGACATCGACCTCGTCGAGATGCCCGGCCTGGAGATCCGCTACCTCGCCTTCAACACGAACGCGCCGACCGTCAAGGACAAGGCCGTCCGCCAGGCCATGGCGCAGATCGTCGACCGCGGCGCGCTCGCGAGCGGCGTCTACGGCGCGACGGCCGACCCGCTGTACTCGCTGGTGCCGACCACCATCACGGGCCACTCCAACTCGTTCTTCAACAAGTACGAGCAGCCGGACCCGAAGAAGGCCAAGTCGATCCTCGGCGACGCGGGCATCAACAAGCCCGTCAAGCTGACGATGCACTACACCACCGACCACTACGGCCCCGCCACGAAGAAGGAGTTCGAGACGCTTCAGCAGCAGCTGAACGCCAGCGGACTCTTCAACGTGAAGATCAAGGGCGAGATCTGGAACACCTTCCGCCCGGCGGAGCGCGAGGGCAAGTACGACGTGTACGGCATGGGCTGGTTCCCGGACTTCCCCGACGCCGACAACTTCCTCGCGCCGTTCCTCGACGAGGACAACTTCCTCGGCTCGCCCTACCGCAACAGCACCATCAACGACGAACTGATCCCCACCTCCCGCCGCGAGGCCGACCGCCTCAGCGCGAGCAAGAGCATCGAGAAGATCCAGGACATCGTCGCCGAGGACGTCCCGGTGCTCCCGCTGTGGCAGGGCAAGCAGTACATCGCCGCCCGTGACGACATCACGGGTGTCGAGTGGGCTCTCAACTCCGCTTCGAACCTGCAGCTGTGGGAGCTCGCCCGCGGTGTGAGCGACTGACCGGCGCCGCACCCGAGTACGCAACAACGACAAGGCACGCAAGTGAAAATGCGCAACCAGTGGCTGGCCCTGCCCCTTACCTCGGGCCTGGCCGCGACCCTGCTGACCGGCTGCGGATCGGAGTCCGGCGGTTCCGCCTCGGACAGCGACTCCGTGGTGGTGGGGATGTCCGACGACGTCCTCGCCACCGACCCCGCTGCCGGCTACGACCCGGGCTCATGGCTGCTGTTCAACAACGTCTTCCAATCGCTCCTGAGCTTCCCCAAGGGGGCCACCGAGCCGGAGCCCGAGGCCGCCCGCAAGTGCGGCTTCACCGACCAGCAGACCAAGGTCTTCACCTGCACGCTGCGGGACGGCCTGAAGTTCAGCAACGGCAACGAGCTCACCTCGAAGGACGTCAAGTACTCCTTCGACCGCGTGCTGAAGATCAACGACGACGCGGGCCCCGCGCCCATGTTCGCGATGCTCGACAAGGTCGAGACGCCGGACGCCAAGACGGTCGTGTTCAAGCTGAAGTCCCCCGACGCGACCTTCCCCAGCAAGATCGCCTCCGGTGCCGGCTCCATCGTCGACCACCGCGAGTACCCCAAGGACAAGCTCCGCACGGACAGCGAGGCCGTGGGCTCCGGGCCGTACAAGCTCGACTCGTTCGACAAGGACGAGGCGGACTTCTCCGTCAACTCCGGGTACAAGGGCACCGCCAAGACCCGCAACGACGGCGTGACCCTGCGCTTCTTCCACGGCGACCGCAAGGGCCTGAAGAAGGCGATCACCGACCACGAGGTCGACGTCGCCTACCGAGGCCTGGCCGCCGGGGACATCGACGACATCGAGAAGAACACCTCCGATCAGAAGATGGAGGTCGTCGAGGGCACCAGCGCCGAGGTGCAGCACCTGGTCTTCAACATGAAGGACCCGATGGCCGGCAAGGCCGGGGTCCGCAAGGCCTTCGCCTACCTGCTCGACCGTGAGGCGCTCGTCGACGAGGTGTACCAGGGCACGGCCACGCCGCTGTACTCGATCGTCCCAGCCGGCATCGGCGGCCACAACACCGCCTTCTTCGACACCTACGGCGCCCGCCCGCAGCGCGACAAGGCCGTCTCCGCGCTGCGCGAGGCCGGAGTCAACGGCAAGGCCAAGCTGACGCTGTGGTCCACGCCGTCCCGCTACGGCCCCAACACCGACGACGAGCTGCGCGCGATAGCCAAGCAGCTCAACGCCAGCGGCCTGTTCGAGGTCGACGTGAAGTCCGTCGAGTTCGAGCAGTACGAGAAGGACATCAAGGCCGGGAAGTACGGCGTCTACGTCAAGGGCTGGGTGCCGGACTACCCGGACCCGGACAACTTCACGCAGCCGTTCTTCGGCAAGGACAACGTCCTGCTGAACCACTACAAGAACGACGCCATCACCGGGAAGATCATCCCGAACACGGCCGCGCAGAGCGACCGCACCTCGACCGACACGGACTACGGCAAGCTCCAGGACATAGTCGCCGACGAGCTTCCGATCATCCCGGTCTGGCAGGCCAAGCAGTACGCGGTCGCCCGCGAGAACGTCTACGGCCTGGAGAACTGCCTGGACGCGTCGACGGTGTTCCGCTTCTGGGAGATCAGCAAGGGCTGACGCCCGCCACGGGCCGAGCACGCAAGGAGGGGCGGTATCCCGCACGGGATACCGCCCCTCCTGTTGTCTGGTCCCCGCTGTGGGCAGCTGGGCTACTGCGCGCCGGGCCGGACCAGCCCGCTCTCGTACGCGTACACCGCCGCCTGCACCCGGTCGCGCAGGCCGAGCTTCGTCAGGACGTGCCCCACGTGCGTCTTCACCGTGGTCTCGCTGACGAACAGGTCCGCGGCGATCTCCGCGTTGGACAGGCCGCGCGCCACCAGCTTCAGGACCTCGACCTCACGCTCGGTCAGCGTGTGCAGCGTGTCGGGCACGGGCTCGTCGCCGGACGGCAGATGCCCCGCGTACTTGTCGAGCAGCCGCCGCGTGATGCTCGGCGCGAGCATCGCCTCGCCCGCGGCGACCACGCGGATGGCCTGCACCAGCTCGTTCGCCGGCGCGTCCTTCAGCAGGAACCCGCTGGCTCCCGCGCGCAGCGCCTCCACCACGTACTCATCGAGGTCGAAGGTGGTCAGGACGAGCACCTTCGCCGGACCGTCCCGGCCGGGTCCGGTGATCTGCCGGGTGGCCTCGACCCCGTCCATCCGGGGCATACGGATATCCATGAGGACCACGTCGGGCTGCAGCGCCCGCACCTGATCCAGAGCCTGCAGGCCGTCTCCGGCCTCGCCGACGACCGCGATGTCCTGCTCGGCCTCCAGAATCATCCGGAAACCCGTGCGCAGCAGCGGCTGGTCGTCGACCAATAGGACGCGGATGGCCACGTAACTCTCCTTCGCCTAGCCCGGGCCCATTCTGCCCTGCTCGTCGGCGCCCGACTCCGGCGCCCTCACCGGAAGCGGATACGGCGGGGGAGTGCCGCCGAATTCCGGACAGACCGCCTGGTGGTCGCACCAGCCGCACAGCTTCGTCGGGCGCGGCCGCCACTCGCCCGTCTCCGTCGCGAGGACGATGGCCTCCCACAGCGCGAGCAGCTTGCGCTCGACCCGCTCCAGGTCCGCCTGGACCGGGTCGTACGTGATCACGTCGCCGCTGCCGAGATAGACGAGCTGGAGGCGGCGCGGGATCAGGCCCTTCAGGCGCCACACCACGAGGGCGTAGAACTTCATCTGGAACAGGGCGCCCTCCGCGTACTCGGGGCGGGGGGCCTTGCCGGTCTTGTAGTCGACGATGCGGACCTCGCCGGTGGGGGCGACGTCGACCCGGTCGATGATGCCGCGCAGCTTCAGGCCCGAGGCCAGCTCGGCCTCCACGAACAGCTCCCGCTCGGCGGGCTCCAGGCGCGTGGGGTCCTCCAGCGTGAACCACCGCTCGACCAGCTTCTCCGCGTCGGCGAGCCACTGGGCCACGCGCTCGCCCGCGCCGTCGTCGGCGAACAGCTCGGCCAGCTCCGGCTTGGCCTCGCGCAGGCGGTCCCACTGGCCGGGGACGAGCGCCTTGGCCCGGGGCGCCGTGCGCTCCGTCGCGGGCGCGTCGAAGAGTCTCTCCAGGACAGCGTGGACCAACGTGCCCCGTGTCGCGGCCTCGCTCGGCTTCTCCGGGAGCTTGTCGATCACCCGGAAGCGATACAGCAGCGGGCACTGCATGAAGTCGCTCGCGCGCGAGGGCGACAGGGAGGCCGGGCGCGCGGCCACCTTGACGTCGTCGGTCCTGGTTTCCATGAGGACAGACCCTACGACCCGCCACTGACAACGGCCGCATACCATCGACGACAGACCCTCTCGCCCTGCATGATCGTGCGTGTACCGCGCGACAGGCAGGAGCGGGGGACGCTTCGAACGAGGGGACATCGTGGACGAAAGCGGCGGCAGCGGCAGGCCGCAGTCCGAGCACGCGCCCGCCCGGGCGGAGGACGCGCCGCCCGGCACGTCCCGGCCCGCGCCCGACCAGCGCACCGACGACGACCCCCGCCCCTCTGAAAGCCAATCAAGCACGACAAGCGCGGCAAGCACGACAAGCCCAAAGAGCCCCGAACCCGACCGCGGCGCCGGCGAAGACCCCGGCGCGACGCCGGGCACGCCCACAGCCCCCGCGGACGACGCCGCGCCCGCACGCGTCGGCACCCCCGTCTCCGTACGCAAAGAGCACCCCACGGACGGAGACGGCGCCGCGGAGCGCCCCGAGACCGCCCCGCCCGTGCGCGCCCACGCCCACCACTCCGGTGAGCCCATCAAGGAAGAGCCCAAGAACCCCGGCGGCGGTCTGCTCATGGGGCGGCCCTTCGGCGTGCCCGTGTACGTCGCGCCGAGCTGGTTCCTGGTCGCCGCGCTGATCACCTGGGTGTTCGGCGGGCAGCTCGACCGCGTGCTGCCCGAGCTGGGCGGCGTCCGCTATCTCGTGTCACTGTTCTTCGCGGTCGCCTTCTACGCCTCCGTGCTCGTGCACGAGCTGGCCCACACCGTCGCCGCGCTGCGGTTCAAACTGCCGGTGCGCCGCATCCAGCTCCAGTTCTTCGGCGGCGTCAGCGAGATCGAGAAGGAGAGCGAGACCCCGGGACGCGAGTTCGTGCTCGCCTTCGTCGGACCGCTGCTCTCCCTCGTCCTCGCGGGCCTCTTCTACGCGGGCATGCAAGCGGTCGAGCCCGGCACCGTACCGGGCGTACTGCTCGCCGGACTGATGATCTCCAACCTCATCGTCGCCGCCTTCAACCTCCTGCCCGGCCTCCCGCTCGACGGCGGCCGCATGCTCCGCGCCGTCGTCTGGAAGATCACCGGCAAGCCCATGAGCGGCACCATCGCCGCCGCCTGGGTCGGCCGCGCGCTCGCCATCTCCGTGCTCGTCGGTCTGCCGATCCTCAACCACTCCGGCGCCCTCGGCGGCGACACCCAGGACATCGGCGGCATGGACACCGTCACCGACGCCCTGCTCGCCGCGATCCTGGCCGCCATCATCTGGACGGGCGCCGGCAACAGCCTGCGCATGGCCCGCCTGCGCGAGCACCTGCCCGAACTGCGCGCCCGCGCGCTCACCCGGCGCGCCGTGCCCGTGGAGACCGACACCCCGCTCTCCGAGGCCCTGCGCCGCGCCAACGCGGCGGGCGCCCGCGCCCTGGTCGTCGTCGACGCCGACGGCGACCCGCTGTCGGTGGTCCGCGAGGCCGCGATCGTCGGCGTCCCCGAGCACCGCCGCCCCTGGGTCGCCGTCAGCGGCCTCGCCCACGACATCACCGAAGGCATGCGCATCCCGGCGGAGCTGGCCGGCGAGGAACTCCTCGACCGGCTCCGCTCCACCCCCGCCACCGAGTACCTCGTCGTCGAGACCTCCGGAGAGATCTACGGCGTCCTGTCCGCCGCCGACGTCGAGCGCGCCTTCGTCAAGGCCATGGCGAGGCCGAACTGACCGGCCGCGGCGGCCGCCGCCCCGACACGGTGGTCGGCGGCCCCCGCCACGGCCGGTAGGCTGGTCACATGTCCGAACCGACCGGTGCCGCCCGCCGACGCGGGCCCTTCAAGGTCGGGGACCAGGTCCAGCTCACCGACCCCAAGGGACGCCACTACACGTTCACGCTCGAGGCCGGGAAGAATTTCCACACCCACAAGGGTTCCTTCCCCCACGACGAGCTGATCGGCGCACCCGAGGGCAGTGTTGTCCGCACCACGGGGAACGTCGCCTACCTCGCGCTGCGTCCCCTGCTCCCCGACTACGTCCTGTCCATGCCCCGCGGCGCCGCCGTGGTCTACCCCAAGGACGCGGGGCAGATCCTGGCCTTCGCCGACATCTTCCCCGGCGCGCGCGTCGTGGAAGCGGGTGTGGGCTCCGGCTCGCTCAGCGCCTTCCTGCTGCGCGCCATCGGCGACCACGGGATGCTGCACTCCTACGAGCGCCGCGAGGACTTCGCCGAGATCGCCCAGCAGAACGTGGAGCGCTACTTCGGCGGTCCGCACCCCGCCTGGCAGCTCACCGTCGGCGACCTCCAGGACAACCTGTCCGACACCGAGGTCGACCGCGTCATCCTCGACATGCTGGCCCCCTGGGAGTGCCTGGAGGCCGTCTCCAAGGCCCTGGTGCCCGGCGGCATCCTGTGCGCGTACGTCGCCACGACCACGCAGCTCGCCCGCACCGTCGAGTCGATCCGCGAGATCGGCGGCTTCAACGAGCCGACCGCCTGGGAATCGATGATCCGCAACTGGCACATCGAGGGCCTGGCCGTCCGCCCGGACCACCGCATGATCGGCCACACCGGCTTCCTCCTCACCGCCCGCCGCCTCGCGGACGGCGTCGAGCCGCCCATGCGGCGCCGCCGCCCCGCCAAGGGCGCCTACGGCGAGGACTACACCGGCCCGAACGCCGACGGCGGCAACCCGCGCTGACCCCGCACGCCCGGCTACCCTCCGAGGTACGCCCGGCGTACACACAACGCACCGGCGCCGCCGCCGAGTTCCCGCGACCCCCGCGGAACTCGGCGGCGGCGCTGTCCTGTTGGGCGCGTGCCACCGCACCGGACCCCGGTGTTCCCAGGCGATGTGGCGTGTGGCACCATGCTGGCCACCCCACCCCACCGGCACAGCCCTCACAGGAGACACTCCTCGTGCAGCACCCCGCCGTCCCGGAACTGGCCCACACGGTGGACCGGCCGTGGGCCACCCGTCCCATCCACTGGGTGGCCACCGCCGCCGCGCTCGCCGCCGTCGTCGCGGTCTCCGGCTTCCTGCAGCCCGACCACGCCACCGCCGCCCAGACCGACGACCCCGAACCACAGCCCAGGAGCGCCCCGGCGCCCGCCCCCGACCCGGCCGCCGTCACGTACCCACTCGAGTGTGGCCCCGTGAAGGCCGTCGTCGCCAAGAAGGCCACCGGCGACCTCGACGGCGACGGCCGCCCCGAGACCGTCGCGGCCGTGCACTGCCAGGCGGGATCCGGCAGCCCGCCGGACGCCGTGTACGTCATCACCCGCCCCCGGGAGGGCGAGCCGCGCGTCGTCGCCACCCTCCTCGACGCCAAGGACCGCCGCACGGTCGGCGCCCTCGCGGTACGCGGCGGCGCCGTGACCGCGACCCTGCTCGGCTACTCCTCGCCCGACGTGCCCCGCTACCGCCCCGACCTCCGCGAGGAAGCCAAGTGGCGGTGGCAGAACGGCGCGTTCACCCGCTCGACACCCGACAAGGCGCGCACCGTCTGAGACCCCGTGCGCCACACCCGCCGCCCACGCGACGGCGAGAGACGGCAACGGACACCCGCCAGACACCAAGTGGGGCCCGTGGATACCTTCGTACGGTAACCACGGACCCCATTTTGGTCACACAGCGAAACAATCAAGTCACTCTGCGTCGGGCCCGAAGACCTCCACCTTGTCCGAAACTCGACGTACGTGAATACAGTCGCCCGGGCACTCCTTCGCGGAGTCCGTGACATCGCGGAGAAGCGGCAGCGGCACGGGCGTTGTCGCTCCGGGCGCCTGCAGCAGCTCGTCGTCACCACTCTTCACGTAAGCCAAGCCGTCAATGTCCAGCTCGAAGACCTCGGGCGCGTACTGGGCACAGATGCCGTCGCCGGTACACAGGTCCTGATCGATCCAGACCTCGAGCAGATCATGGCTCTCGCCGGTCGTCTCCGCCTCGTGCTGCACGGTCATCTCTCCTGCCGAAACTGCGTCGAGCAGGGCCGACTTTGCTGCAAGTCCGGCCAGCCCTGACGGGTGTTGAACAGTTCGACCCTACAACCGGCGGCTTTCCGATGTTGTTGGGTGGGTATTCCCCTGGCGTGAGGGAGAGCGCAAGGGTGAAGATCGGACACACCCCCACCGTCTTTGTGATCTAGGGGTTTCAATCAGCACCCACCCAGGTAGGGTCAGGAAGCGTCCAGCTCCCCTTGGAGGAGGTGAGGACCGTGGCAGCCCACGACGACGACATCAACCGCGGCATCCGGCCGGGGCGAGGGTCTGAGGACCCAGCCGGCCAGGTTGCCTATCTCGAGCAGGAAATCGCCGTCCTGCGACGCAAGCTCGCCGACTCTCCGCGTCATACGAGGATTCTCGAAGAGCGGATCGTCGAGCTGCAGACCAACCTGGCAGGCGTATCCGCGCAGAACGAACGGCTCGCCAACACGCTCCGCGAGGCCCGCGACCAGATCGTGGCCCTCAAGGAGGAAGTCGACCGGCTCGCGCAGCCGCCGGCCGGCTTCGGAGTCTTCCTCACGGCGAACGAGGACGGCACCGCCGACATCTTCACCGGCGGCCGCAAGCTCCGCGTGAACGTCAGCCCGAGCGTCGAACTCGACGACCTCAGGCGCGGCCAGGAAGTCATGCTCAACGAAGCGCTCAACGTGGTCGAGGCCATGGAGTACGAGAGCGTGGGAGACATCGTCACCCTCAAGGAGATCCTTGAGGACGGTGAACGGGCCCTGGTGGTCGGTCACACCGACGAGGAACGGGTGGTGAGGCTCGCCGAGCCGCTCCTGGACGTCACCATCCGCCCCGGAGACGCCCTCCTGCTCGAACCCCGCTCCGGCTACGTCTACGAGGTCGTACCGAAGAGCGAAGTAGAGGAACTGGTCCTCGAAGAGGTCCCGGACATCAGCTACGACAAGATCGGCGGCCTCGGCGGCCAGATCGAGATGATCCGCGACGCGGTCGAGCTCCCCTACCTCTACCCCGACCTCTTCAAGGAGCACGAACTGCGGCCGCCCAAGGGCGTCCTGCTCTACGGCCCCCCCGGCTGCGGCAAGACGCTGATCGCGAAGGCCGTCGCCAACTCCCTTGCCAAGAAGGTCGCCGAGGTCACCGGACAGCCCGCGGGGAAGAGCTTCTTCCTCAACATCAAGGGCCCCGAGCTCCTCAACAAGTACGTCGGCGAGACCGAGCGCCACATCCGCCTGGTCTTCCAGCGCGCACGTGAGAAGGCGAGCGAGGGCACCCCCGTCATCGTCTTCTTCGACGAGATGGAATCCCTCTTCCGCACCCGCGGCAGCGGCGTCAGCTCGGACGTGGAGAACACCATCGTCCCCCAGCTGCTCGCCGAGATCGACGGCGTGGAAGGCCTGGAGAACGTCATCGTCATCGGCGCCTCCAACCGCGAGGACATGATCGACCCGGCCATTCTGCGGCCCGGACGCCTCGATGTGAAGATCAAGATCGAGCGCCCGGACGCCGAGGCGGCCAAGGACATTTTCGCCAAGTATCTGACCGAGCGCCTCCCCCTGCACTCCGACGACCTCGTCGAGCACAGCAGCGACAGGGCCGCCACCGTGCACGCCATGATCCAGTCCGTCGTCGAGCAGATGTACGCCGAATCCGAGGAGAACCGCTTCCTCGAAGTCACGTACGCCAACGGCGACAAGGAAGTCCTCTACTTCAAGGACTTCAACTCCGGCGCCATGATCGAGAACATCGTCGGACGTGCCAAGAAGATGGCCATCAAGGCCTTCCTCGAGGCCAACCAGAAGGGCCTCAGGGTCTCCCACCTCCTCCAGGCTTGCATCGACGAGTTCAAGGAGAACGAGGACCTGCCCAACACCACCAACCCGGACGACTGGGCCCGGATCTCCGGAAAGAAGGGCGAACGGATCGTATACATCCGCACGCTCGTCACCGGAAAGCAGGGCGCCGACACCGGACGCTCCATCGACACGGTGGCCAACACCGGTCAGTACCTGTAGGCGACAGGGCGGCTGCGGGTGCCCTCCTCGGGTACCCGCAGCCGACTGTTTTCCGCCGGTCGCGGACGCCTCGCAGCCGCGTCACCAACCCAGCGAGAGCAAAGCAGGAAATGATCTCCCCACCAGCGCAAAGGCGTTCTAGGCTCTTCCGTACCGCCGAGTCGCGCAGTGCGGGGACGGGCACCGCACACGCACCGGAGAACCAGCGGTACTTGAGCGGTGCCCCCGACCGAGGGCGCCGCCGGGCAAGGAGGGCCGCATGACCGTACGGCGAGTAATGGGCATCGAGACGGAGTACGGCATCTCCGTCCCCGGCCACCCCAACGCCAATGCCATGCTCACCTCGTCCCAGATCGTCAACGCCTACGCCGCGGCGATGCACCGGGCGCGACGCGCCCGCTGGGACTTCGAGGAGGAGAACCCCCTGCGGGACGCACGGGGCTTCGACCTCGCCCGCGAGGCCGCCGACGCCAGCCAGCTCACGGACGAGGACATCGGCCTCGCCAACGTGATCCTCACCAACGGGGCGCGCCTCTACGTGGACCACGCGCACCCCGAGTACAGCGCGCCGGAAGTCACCAACCCGCGCGACGCCGTCCTCTGGGACAAGGCCGGCGAGCGCATCATGGCCGAGGCCGCCGAGCGGGCCGCCGCGCTCCCCGGCGCCCAGCCGATCCACCTCTACAAGAACAACACCGACAACAAGGGCGCCTCCTACGGCACGCACGAGAACTACCTGATGAAGCGGGAGACCCCCTTCTCGGACATCGTGCGCCACCTCACGCCCTTCTTCGTCTCCCGCCAGGTCATCACGGGAGCCGGCCGCGTCGGCATCGGCCAGGACGGGCACGAGCACGGCTTCCAGCTCAGCCAGCGCGCGGACTACTTCGAGGTCGAGGTCGGCCTGGAGACCACACTCAAGCGGCCCATCATCAACACCCGGGACGAGCCGCACGCCGACGCCGAGAAGTACCGCCGCCTGCACGTGATCATCGGCGACGCCAACCTCTCGGAGATCTCCACCTACCTCAAGCTCGGCACCACCTCACTCGTCCTCGCCATGATCGAGGACGGCTTCATCGCGGTCGACCTGGCCGTCGACCAGCCCGTCCGCACCCTTCACCAGGTCTCCCACGACCCGACCCTCCAGCGCCTGGTCACGCTGCGTAGCGGTCGCACACTCACCGCCGTCCAGCTCCAGATGGAGTACTTCGAGCTGGCCCGCAAGTACGTCGAGGAGCGGTACGGCGCGGACGCCGACGACCAGACCAAGGATGTCCTCACCCGCTGGGAAGACGTCCTCAACCGACTCGAGAACAACCCGATGAGCCTCTCCGGAGAGCTCGACTGGGTCGCCAAGCGGGAGCTCATGGAGGGCTACCGCCGCCGCGACGGCCTCGACTGGGACGCCGCGCGCCTGCACCTCGTGGACCTCCAGTACGCGGACGTACGCCCGGAGAAGGGCCTCTACAACCGCCTCGCGGCCCGCGGCAAGATGAAGCGCCTCCTCGACGAGTCCGACGTCGAGCGGGCCCGCACCAAGCCCCCCGAGGACACCCGCGCCTACTTCCGCGGCCGCTGCCTGGAGCAGTACGCCGACGACGTCGCCGCGGCCTCGTGGGATTCGGTCATTTTCGACCTGCCGGGACGGGACTCCCTCCAGCGCGTCCCGACCCTGGAGCCGCTACGCGGAACGCGTAATCACGTCAAGGAGCTGCTCGACCGGTGCCGCACGGCGGAGGATCTGGTCCGGGTGCTGTCCGGGGGCTGAAAGGCGGCTGAAAGCCCGACGGCCGGGGAATCACAGAGGTGGGCCCCGCACGTTGAACGAAGTGCGGGGCCGATGTCAGACCCGGCTTGTAAGGTCTGATCAAGAAACGTCGAACCGAGCGGGGTGAGCTAGATGGCGACCAAGGACACCGGCGGCGGACAGCAGAAGGCGACGCGCTCCACCGAGGAGACCGAGGAGCAGACGCAGGACGCGCAGGCTTCGGAGGACCTCAAGGAGCGCCAGGAGAAGCTGAGCGACGACGTGGATTCCGTTCTGGACGAAATTGACGACGTACTCGAGGAAAATGCCGAGGACTTCGTGCGGAGTTTCGTGCAGAAAGGCGGAGAATGACCGAAATGTTCGATTCTTCGGTCGAGAAGCAATGCGCAGGCTGCAAGCGAATACTGCCGACTGCTTCGTTCGCCCGTGACAAGAATCGGCGTGACGGTTTTCAAACTAGATGCCGGGAGTGTGTGGCGGAGTACAGTTCCATGCACTATCGGCGCCGCAGAGCCGCACTCGGCAAGCCGGTCAGGGAGAAGGTGGATGTGCCCCCTGGCCACAAGCTCTGCCGGATATGCAACGAGATCAAGCCCCGCAGTGAGTGGCACCGCAACGCGACCGCCTCTGACGGCCTGTCGACGCGCTGCAAGGCTTGCCGGGCCATCCAGGGGCGGGAGGGGCACCTCAAGCGGCAGTACGGCCTCACGGCAGCAGAGCGTGACGAGATGATCGCCTCGCAGATGGGAGTCTGCGTGATCTGTCTCAACGCCCCGCCCGCACATGTGGATCACTGTCACGAGACGGGTAGGGTCCGTGGCGTACTGTGCTTCAACTGCAATTCGGCGATCGGCAAGTTGGGAGATGATCCCGGCACCTTGAGTCGGGCCATCAGTTACCTGGAAGGAAACCCGTGGAAGCCAACACTCGTAGCACCGGGCGTCTACCGGCTGCCTTCCTGACCCCCGGTTCGTCGTCCTTCATGGACTTCCTGTCCGGGCATCAGCCGGAAATGCTGCCGGGGAACCGGAAGTTGCCGACCCAGGGCGTGATCGAGGCGCCGCACGGCACGACGATCGTGGCGACGACGTATCCCGGCGGCGTGGTGCTCGCCGGTGACCGGCGGGCGACGATGGGCAATGTCATCGCGCAGCGTGACATCGAGAAGGTCTTTCCCGCCGACGAGTACTCGGCGGTCGGCATCGCCGGCACGGCGGGTCTCGCCGTCGAGATGGTGAAGCTGTTCCAGCTGGAGCTGGAGCACTTCGAGAAGGTCGAGGGGACCACGCTCTCCCTGGAGGGCAAGGCCAACCGCCTGTCGACGATGATCCGTTCCAACCTGGGCATGGCGATGCAGGGCCTCGCGGTCGTCCCGCTCTTCGCGGGGTACGACGTGGACCGCGCCAAGGGCCGCATCTTCTCGTACGACGTGACGGGTGGCCGCAGCGAGGAGCACGGCTTCGCGGCGACGGGCTCCGGCTCGGTGTTCGCCCGCGGAGCGATGAAGAAGCTGTACCGCGACGACCTGACGGAGGAGCAGGCGACGACGCTCGTCGTGCAGGCGTTGTACGACGCCGCGGACGACGACTCGGCGACGGGCGGCCCCGATGTCGCCCGGCGGATCTATCCGATTGTCACGGTGATCTCCGAGGAGGGATTCCGGAGGCTGACGGAGGAGGAGTCCTCCGAGATCGCGCGCTCGATTCTGGCGCGCCGTCTTGAGCAGCCCGACGGCCCGCGCGCCGCGCTGCTCTGAGTGCCCCGTTGTTGTTGTGGAATTTTTGACAGAAAGGGACGGATAGCCGGTGTCGACGCCGTTCTATGTCTCACCCCAGCAGGCCATGGCCGACCGGGCGGAATACGCCCGCAAGGGCATCGCCCGCGGTCGCAGTCTGGTCGTGCTGCAGTACGCCGATGGCATTGTGTTCGTCGGTGAGAACCCGTCCCGTGCGCTGCACAAGTTCAGCGAGATCTATGACCGGATCGGTTTCGCCGCGGCCGGCAAGTACAACGAGTACGAGAACCTCCGCATTGGCGGCGTGCGGTACGCGGATCTGCGTGGGTACACGTACGACCGCGACGATGTGACGGCCCGCGGCCTGGCGAATGTGTACGCGCAGACGCTGGGCACGATTTTCTCCAGCAACGCGGAGAAGCCGTACGAGGTCGAGTTGGTCGTGGCCGAGGTCGGCGCGACGCCCGACGGCGACCAGATCTACCGGCTGCCGCACGACGGTTCCATCGTGGACGAGCACGGCTCGGTCGCGGTGGGCGGCAACGCGGAGCAGATCAGCACGTATCTCGACCAGCGCCACCGCGACGGCATGACGCTCGCCGAGGCGCTGAAGCTCGCGGTGCAGTCGCTGTCACGGGACACCAACGGCAGTGAGCGGGAGATCCCCGCGGAGCGCCTGGAGGTGGCGGTCCTCGACCGTACGAGGCCGCAGCAGCGGAAGTTCAAGCGGATCGTGGGCCGCCAGTTGGAGCGCCTCCTCGGTGAGGACGGCGATGCGGGCGCCTCGGACGCCGAGGAGGGCGCGGACGGCGCGGAGCCGGACGCCGGTTCCGACGCGGCCACGGATTCCGCTTCCGGCTCGGATTCCGGTTCTGGTGCGTCCGGCAAGGGCGACAAGGATGACAAGGGCGGTAAGACCGACAAGGGCGGCAAGGAGAAGTAGTCCCGGCGCGGCCCCAGGCTCCCGTACGGAGCCGGTCGGTGTGTGCGTGGCCCCGCGGCCCGGCGTTCAGCGTCGGGCCGCGGGGCTCTGTGCTGTGGAGCCGCGGACGATGAGGTCCACGGGCAGCGGCTCCGGTGCGGGGGTGCGGCCGCCGAGTACGGCGATGAGGGTGTCCATGCCCTGCTCCCCGAAGCGTTCGGCGGGCAGGGCGACGGTGGTGAGTTCGGGTTCGACGGCGGTGGCGAGGGTGAGGTCGTCGAAGCCGGTGACGCTGAGGTCGTCGGGCACGTGCAGGCCGAGCCGGCGCGCGGCCTTGCAGGCACCCGCGGCGAGCACGTCGTCGTCGCAGATGACGGCGGTGGGCCGGGGTCCCGGCGCGGTGAGCGCGGCCTCCGTGGCGGTGCGGGCGTCGTCGACGGCGAGGGCGGCCCTGGCGGTGCGTACGGTCGCGCCGGTGCCCGCCACCGCCGCGGTGAGGGCGTCGCGGCGTACGTCGAAGGTCCAGGAGCTGACGTCGGCGGCCAGGTGCAGGAGGTCGCGGTGGCCGAGGGCGAGCAGGTGTTCCGCGGCCTGGCGCATGCCGTCGGCGATGTCGAGGTTGACGGTGGCGGCGCCGAGGCTGTGGGCGGGGTCGCTGTCGAGCATGACGAGGGGGAGTTCGTCGCCGCGGATGGTCGCGAGGGCTTCGGAGGCCATGGAGGACGCCAGGACGCCGTCCAGGGAGGCGCGGGCGGAGTCGAAGGGGTCGCGGGCCGGGGCGGTGACGTCCGGGGCGGGGTAGAGGACGACGCCGAAGCCGTGACGGGCGGCGACGCGGGCGGCGCCGGTGTGGACGCGGGCGAAGAACTCGTTGGTGAGCGCGGGCACGACGAGGAGGGCGGTGCGGGTGCGGCCGAGGCGGAGGTTGCGGGCGGCGAGGTTCGGGCGGTAGCCGAGCTCGCGGGCGGCGGCGCGGACGCGTTCCGCGGTGCGTTCGGCGACGCGGCCCTGCCATTTGTCGCCGAGGACCAGGGAGACGGTGGCCTGCGAGACGCCGGCGGCACGGGCGACGTCGCGGCTGGTGGGGCGGGGGTCCGCGGTCTCGCGCTGGGGTCCGGCCACGGACGCCTCCTGCTCGCTGTGGGCCCCGGGAGCTGCCGGGGCGGTGGTCGTGTGCGGTGAGACCCGGTGGATCCCGTGGGCCTCGTCCGACGGCTCATCGGAGGATCGGTGGACCGCTGGACAGCGCACATGGTACGTATGACCCTCTAAGTTATACGTACAACGTGAGGCGCCACGGCGCGCGGGCGGGGCGAGGAGAGCGCACTGATGGCTTCCGGATACGGCGAGATCCTGCGCGCGCGGTACGCGACGCGGCTCCTTGTGGGCACCCTGGTGGGCCGGCTGCCGAACGCCACGGCGGCGATCGCCATCGTGCTCTTCGTCCGCGCGGAGGACGGGACGTACAGCCTGGCCGGGGCGCTGGCAGCGGTCTACGGAGTGGCGACCGCCGTGGGTCAGCCGCTGCTCGGGCGGCTCGTGGACCTCTACGGCCAGCCGCGCGTGATGCTGCCGTCGGCGGTCGTCTCCGCGCTCGGCATGGCGGCCTTCGCGTTCACCGGACCGGACACGCTCGCCGTCGCCTACGCCGCGATGGTGGTGGCCGGTCTGTTCACGCCGCCCTTGGAAGGCGGCCTGCGGGCGCTGTGGCCGGACGTGCTGCACAAGGAGGGGCAGGTCCACACGGCGTACGCGATGGACGCGGTGGCGCAGGAAGTCATGTTCACCGTGGGGCCGTTGCTCGTCACGGGGTTGGTGTCGCTGTGGTCGGCGAGCGCCGCGCTGCTCGTGGTGAACCTGATCGGTGTGCTCGGCGCGCTCTCTGTGGTGGTGTCGCGGCCCTCGCGCGCGTGGCGCTCCGCGCCGCGCGAGGCGCACTGGCTCGGCGCGCTGCGCTCGCCGGGGCTGCTCGCGCTGCTCGGGGCGTTCCTGTTCGTCGGTACGGCCCTTGGCGCCATCACGGTGGCGGGTGTGTCGTACGCGGACGGGCACGGCGGTGACGCGGTGTACGGGTGGATGATGGCGGGCCTGGGGCTCGGGGCGCTGCTCGGCGGCTCGGTCTATGGGGCGCGGCAGTGGAGTGGCGTACCGGAGCGGCGTCTTGTGGTGCTCGTCGCGCTGCTCGCGCTCTGTTATGTGCCGTTGGTGATGACGCCGGGCGCGGTGGGGATGGTGGCGCTGACGGCGCTCGCGGGTGTGTTCCTCGCGCCGGCGCTCGCGTGCGCGTTCATCGTGGTGGACCGGCACGCGCCCCGGGGCACGGTGACGGAGGCGTTCTCGTGGCTGGTGACCACCTTCACGGTGGGCACGTCCGTGGGGACGGCGGCGGGCGGGCCGGTGGTCGAGTGGGGCGGGACGCAGTGGGCGTTCGCCGTTCCGGGGCTCGCGGGGGCCGCGGCGCTGGTGGTGCTCGTGTGCACGCGGCGGGCGTTCGGTACCGGGCCTGCGGGCGGGACTGTTGAGGGTTCATCGGAAACTGATCGAAACGGTGCCGCCGAACCCGGTTTCAGTGCGGGGCATCGGGCGTAATGTTCAGTCATGGACCGCCGCATTTTCGGGCTGGAGAACGAGTACGGCGTCACGTGCACGTTCAGGGGACAGCGCCGTCTGTCGCCTGACGAAGTGGCGCGCTACCTCTTCCGCCGTGTTGTGTCATGGGGCCGCAGCAGCAACGTCTTTCTGCGGAACGGCGCCCGCCTGTATCTCGACGTGGGTTCACACCCGGAATACGCGACACCCGAGTGTGACAACGTGACCGAGCTGGTGACCCACGACAAGGCCGGCGAGCGCATTCTGGAAGGCCTGCTCGTCGACGCCGAACGCCGCCTGCACGAGGAGGGAATCGCGGGCGACGTCTATCTCTTCAAGAACAACACCGACTCGGCGGGAAACTCCTATGGTTGCCACGAGAACTATCTCGTGGCCCGGCACGGAGAGTTCTCGCGTCTCGCGGACATCCTCATTCCGTTCCTCGTCACACGGCAGTTGCTGTGCGGTGCCGGCAAGGTGCTGCAGACCCCGCGCGGCGCGGTGTACTGCGTGAGCCAGCGCGCGGAGCACATCTGGGAGGGTGTGTCGTCGGCGACGACACGCTCAAGGCCGATCATCAATACGCGTGACGAACCGCACGCGGACGCAGAGCGCTATCGCCGACTGCATGTGATCGTCGGCGACTCGAACATGTCCGAGACGACCATGCTCCTGAAGGTCGGCGCGACCGATCTCGTGCTGCGGATGATCGAAGCGGGCACGGTGATGCGGGACCTGACGCTGGAGAACCCGATCCGGGCCATCCGCGAGGTCAGCCACGACATCACGGGCCGCCGCAAGGTCCGCCTGGCCAGCGGCCGGGAGGCCTCCGCCCTCGAGGTGCAGCGGGAGTACTACGAGAAGGCGGTCGACTTCGTCGAGCGCCGCGGCATCCGCACGGGCACGGTCGAGCAGGTCCTCGAGCTCTGGGGGCGCACGCTCGACTCGATCGAGAGCGAGGACCTGGACCGCATCGGCACCGAGATCGACTGGGTGATGAAGTACAAGCTCATCGAGCGGTATCGGGCCAAGAACAATATGACGATGTCGCACCCGAGGGTCGCGCAGATAGACCTCGCGTACCACGACATCCACCGCCGCCGCGGGTTGTACTACCTCCTGGAGAGGAAGGGCCAAGCCGCCCGCATCTGCAACGACTTGAAGATCTTCGAGGGCAAGTCGGTGCCGCCGCAGACCACCCGCGCGCGGCTGCGCGGCGACTTCATCCGCCGTGCTCAGGAGCAGCGCCGGGACTTCACGGTGGACTGGGTCCACCTGAAGCTGAACGACCAGGCGCAGCGCACGGTGTTGTGCAAGGACCCGTTCCGCTCCGTCGACGACCGGGTGGAGAAGCTGATCGCCGGAATGTGAGCCGCGGTCGGCCGCCGTGCGACCGGCCCGTGGTCGGTGACAGGGCGGTTTGTGGCCAGTGAGACGCCGGGGCGTTGTGGGAACGCAACGCGGGGCGCCGTACGTTCCTCGTACGGCGCCCTTCTCACTGCGTAGAGTTGCGCGCACGCCAACCCACAAGATCGATCGATACGAGGCCCCCACCGTGCGCCGACGCTCACTTCTCCTGGCCGTTCCGGCCGGCCTGCTGACCCTGGCCGGATGCGGCGACGACGACAAGTCCGACAAGGCCAAGTCCAAGGACAGCCCGTCCCCTTCCAATTCGGCGCCGCCGAAGGCGAAGATCGTCGACGGACCTGTGCCCGACGTGACCAAGGGCACCAAGTTCGGCGAGAAGCCCACGGTCGCCAAGGGCTCCGGCAAGCCGTCGTCCGACCTCGCCGTGAAGACGCTCATCGCGGGCAAGGGCGTCGAGGTCGCCAAGGGGGACTATCTCCAGGCCCACTATCTCGGTCAGATCTGGAACACGGCCAAGGTCTTCGACAATTCGTACGACCGCAAGGCGCCGACGATCTTCCCGATCGGCGTCGGCCAGGTCATCCCGGGCTGGGACCAGGGTCTGGTCGGCAAGAAGGTCGACAGCCGCGTCGAGCTGGCCATCCCGCCGGAGCTGGGCTACGGCAAGCAGGGCAACAAGCAGGCGGGCATCAAGGGCACGGACACCCTCGTGTTCGTCGTCGACATCGTGAACACCTACGGCCCGAACAGCTCCGCCAAGGGCAAGGACGTCGCGCAGGACAACAAGGACCTGCCGAAGATCGGTACGAACACCGACGGCAAGGCCCCCAAGATCACCATCCCGAAGACGGACGCCCCGACCAAGGTCGAGTCGAGCTACGTCATCGAGGGCGACGGCGACGAGGTCAAGGAGGCCGACACCCTCCTCTGCCAGTACGAGGGCGTGCTGTGGGCCGACGGCAAGGAGTTCGACTCCTCGTACAAGAGGAAGCAGCTCGCGCAGTTCGCGCTTGCGCAGGTCATCCCCGGCTGGCGCGAGGGCCTGAAGGGCAAGAAGGTCGGCAGCCGCGTGCTGGTCGTCGTACCCCCGAAGGAGGGGTACGCGGACAAGCCGCCGCAGGGCAGCCCCATCAAGAAGGACTCCACGCTGGTCTTCTCCGTGGACATCCTCGCCAAGATGTGACCCCCGCGGGACGGATGCGAGACTGTCCCGGTTGCCCATTACGTACATGAGCAGGAGTTATTCGTGAGCATCGACAAGCCCGAGGTCGACTTCCCCGTCGGTGAGCCCCCCGCCGAGCTGCAGATCAAGGACATCTGGGAGGGCGAGGGCGCCGTCGCCAAGGCGGGCGACTTCGTCAAGGTCCACTACGTGGGCGTGGCCTTCTCGACCGGCGAGGAGTTCGACGCGTCCTGGAACCGCGGCAATCCGCTGGAGTTCCAGCTCGGCGCCGGCCAGGTCATTTCCGGCTGGGACCAGGGCGTGCAGGGCATGAAGGTCGGCGGCCGTCGCGAGCTGACCATCCCGGCCCACCTGGCGTACGGCGACCGTGGCGCCGGCGGCGGCCGCATCGCCCCGGGCGAGACGCTGATCTTCGTCTGCGACCTGGTCGCGGTCTGAGTCACCCCTGAGCCACTCCCGGACGTGTCCACGTCCGACCGGAAGTGTCCGTCGAGGGCCCGTGCCAACCGCGGCATGGGCCCTCGGCTTTTGCCACGACACGCCGTAGCGGTACGGTCGTCGATCGGGAGAGAGAAAGGGCGTCGATGGCCATTGCCAAGGCCGAGCGGCTGATGAATCTGGCGCTGTGTCTGCTCGGGACGAGGCGGCCGCTCAGCAAGCGCGAGCTGCGCGAGTCCATCGAGGCCTACGTCGAGGCGTTCGGGCCGGGTCCTGGAGCGGCCTTCGGGCCGGGCCGGTCCGCGCTCTCCGGGGCGTCGAGCGGGTCCGAGGACTCCTTCAACCGGATGTTCGAGCGCGACAAGGACGACCTGCGCGAACTCGGCCTGGTCATCGAGACGGTGGAGAACCTGGACGGCGAGGTGGGCTATCTCGCCCGCCGCGACAGCAACCGGCTGCCGCCCATCACGCTGGACGCCGAGGAGGCCGCCGCGCTCGGCCTCGCCGCGAAGGTGTGGCAGCAGGCCCGGCTCGCGGGCGCCGCGAGCGGCGCACTGCAGAAGCTGCGCGCCGCCGGACTGCCCGAGGACGTCGACCCGTACGAGGCGCACGGCGCCCTGGAGCCGCGCATCCCCGTGCACGAGGCCTCGTTCGAGCCCCTGATGCTCGCCTGCCGCGACCGGCGCTCCGTCGTCTTCGACTACCGCAAGGCCACCGCCGCGCGCCCCGAGCCGCGTCATGTCGAGCCGTGGGCCCTGGAGTGCTGGCGCGGTCACTGGTACCTGGCGGGCTGGGACCGCGACCGGGAGGCCGAGCGCGTCTTCCGGCTCTCCCGCATCACCGGCAAGGTCCGCTCGCGCGCGGGCAAGTTCCGGGCCGACGTGCCCGACGTGGTCACCGTCCGCGAGACCGTGGCGAGCTGGGCCGGGGAGAGCGCGGACCGCACCGCCCTGATCCGGCTGCGCAAGGGTGCCGGATATCCGCTGCGAGCGAAGGCCGTGGGCTCGCGGGAACTCGGCGAGGGCTGGGACGAGTTGGAGATTCCGTACGGGCACGGGCTCGACGCCTGGCTGGTGGAGTTCGGGCCCGACGTGGTGGTCCTGGAGCCCGCCGAGCTGCGGGCCGACGTCGTGGACCGGCTGCGCGCCGTGGCCAAGGGCTGAGGGGAAGCGAGCAATGGCCACGAACGCCATCGACCAGACCAGGCGGATGCTGTCCCTGGTGACCTATCTGCGTGAGCGCCCCGGCGCCCGCGTCGGTGACGTCGCACGGGCCTTCGGCATCACCCAGGACGAGCTGATCTCCGACCTGGACGTGCTGCCGCTGTGCGGGACCAGCTTCCGCGGGGGTGATCTCCTCGACATCGACACGGACGGCGACCGCATCTGGTGGCACAACCCCGACGATGTCGCCGAGCCGCTCAGACTCGCCGCGGACGAGGCCACGGCGCTGCTCGTGGCCGCCCGCGCGGTCTCCACGCTGCCGGGGCTGCGCGAGAGCGACCGGCTCGCGCTGCTGCGCGCCACGGCGAAGCTGGAGGAGGCCGCGGGCGAGGCGGCCGGGGCAAGCTCCCGGCTCTCGGTCACCTTCGAGTCCGAGGGCGGCGTCTTCGCCGACGTGGACCGCGCCATCTCCGAGCGGCGCAGACTCTGGATCCGTTACTACTCCCCGGCCCGCGACCAGCTCAGCGAGCGCGAGATCGACCCGATCCGGCTCGTCAGCGTCGGCCACACCTACGTGGAGGCGTGGTGCCGCCGCTCCGAGGCGCGCCGCACCTTCCGGCTCGACCGGGTCGCCGAGATCAAGATCCTGGACGAGCCGTCCGCGCCGCCCGAGATGGAGCTGCGGGACCTCTCCGAGAGCCTGGTGCAGCCCGCCGCCGAGGACCCCGAGGTCGTGGTGGAGGTGGGCCCCGGCGGCCGCTGGGTCGCCGAGTACTACCCCCACGACAGCGCGGAAGAGCTCCCCGAGGGCGGCCTGCGCATCACGCTGCGCACCCCCGACCCGGCCTCCCTGCGCCGCCTCGCGCTGCGCCTGGGCCGCGAGGGCCACATCGTCTCGCCCCAGGACCTGGCGGACAGCGCCCGCAGCGCGGCCCGCGAGGCGCTGGCGGCGTACGACGGCGGAGCAGAACCGCAGGGCTGAGCGGAACAGAACCGCAGAGCTGAGCCGAGCAGAGCAGAACCGCGGAGCTGAGAGCAGAGCCGCAGAGCCGAGGAGAATTGCCCAGTATGTCACTGATGCCTCTTTCGCCCCATTCAGTGGCCGCGGTCCTCTTCAAGGCCGCCTGCCCCGAGTGCCGCGCCCGTTTCGAACTGTCCGCGGGGGCGCTGCGCCTGGCCATCGGCGCTAGCCGGCGCACCACCTTCTACTCCTTCACCTGCCCGGAGTGCGGCAACTCCGTGCGCAAGCCCGCCGGCGAGCGCATCGTCGAGCTCCTCACCGGGGGCGGGGTGCGGACGCTGCGGCTGCACTCGACCGTCTAGGCTCGGCACATGTTCTGGGCGATGCTGGCGGTGGGCGCGGGGTTCTTCGGCCTCGCCGTCCTGAGTGTGTTCGCGATCAAGGTCTTCGTGGAGGCCCAGCGGCTCGGCGTTCAAGTGACCGAGACCACACGGCAGATCAACCGCGCCGCCGAGGATCTGGAGAAGGCCGCGGCGGGGGTCGCGCGCGCGGGCCAGGACCTCGGCTGAGCGGCGCCTTCCGGTCGGTGCGGGGCGATGACGTCCGACCGCTCGCGGCGCGCGGCACGACGCGGCCTGTCAACTCCCCATATCAGGCGGGTACGCTGCTGAAGCGGCCCGAAATGTGAGGCGCGGGCCGCAACTGGGAGTATGCACGGGGATTGCCCTGCGTTTACTCCAGGGGGTTACGATCGCTGCCAAGCCCGGTGATCGGACGACTGTCCGACAGCCGGTCCCGAAATCTGACGCCTCGGTGAAGAAGGTAGACAGCTATGGGTAGGCTCGGCCCCACCGAGATCATCCTGATCCTCGTCATCCTGGTCCTGCTCTTCGGTGCGAAGAAGCTGCCGGACATGGCCCGGTCCCTCGGCAAGTCGGCTCGGATCCTCAAGAGCGAGGCCAAGGCGATGAAGTCGGACGGCAAGAAGGACGAGGAGGCGCCCGCCGACCCGCCCGCGCCCGCCGACCAGTCCGCTCCGCAGCAGCGCACCATCCAGGCCGCGCCCGGCGACGTGACCAGCTCCCGTCCCGTCACCGAGCCGACCGACCAGACGACTAAGCGCTGATCCAAGGCCGGTTGCGACGGCCGGCCTGCCGCACGAGATGAGGACGTGGGTTGCTCAAGTCTGCCCGCAAGAAGGAGAGGGACCCCGAGGGGCGGATGCCGCTCGCGGACCATCTGCGTGAGCTCCGCAACCGGCTCGCGAAGGGAATGCTGGCGATCGCGATCGTCTCGATCGTCGCCGCGTTCTACAGCGAGGAGCTGATGAAGTTCCTCGCGGACCCCGTCCCGCGCTGCAAGGAGGGGCAGTCCACCACAGGTGGCGTGTGCGCCCAGGTCGCGTACATGGACCTGCTCTCGCCCTTCACCACCACGGTGAAGGTGTCCCTCATGGTCGGCATCATCGTGGCCAGCCCGGTCTGGCTCTACCAGCTCTGGGCCTTCGTCGCGCCCGGACTGCACAAGCACGAGCGCAAGTACACCTACGCCTTCGTGGGTGCCGCCGTGCCGCTGTTCTTCGGCGGTGCCTGGCTCGCGTACGAGATCATGCCCATCAGCATCCGGGTGCTCCTCGGCATCACGCCCGAGGGCTCCGAGAACATCCTGCCGATGGACAAGATCCTCGACTTCAGCGTCCGGATGGTCCTCGTCTTCGGCGCCTCCTTCGAACTGCCGCTGCTGCTCGTGATGCTGAACATGACGGGCATGGTCACCGGACGCCGCATGCTCCACTGGTGGCGCGGCGTCGTGATGGGCGTCTTCGTCTTCGGCGCGGTCGCGACGCCCACGACCGACCCCGTCGGCATGCTGGCGCTCGCCGGACCCATCGTCGTCCTCTACTTCCTCGCCGTCGGCTTCTCGATCCTGAACGACAAGCGCCGCCACCGCGCGGACCCGGACGCCGAACTCGACGACGACGAGGCCTCCGACCTTGACCTCACCCCCGATCCGGTCGGCGGGATCGAACCGGTCCCCGCGTCCAAGGCGCTCCCGGAACAGACCAACGGCAGCGGCTCCGAGGCCCGCACGTCCCGGTACAACGGGTACGACGACGTCACCTGAGCCACCCCACCGCGCGGGCCCGGACCGGGCCCGCGACTGGTTGCCGCGGCGCACCGCCTTGTAGGGTCCGCCCGTGACCAGCGAGATCACCCTCTTCGTCAATCCCACCGCGGGCCGCGGCCGCGGCGCGCACGCCGCGCAGCCGGCCGCCGCCGCCCTGCGCGCCGCCGGATTCTCCGTACGCACCGTCATCGGCGAGGACGCCGGGGACGCGCTGCGCCGGGCCAGGGCCGCGGTCGACGGCGGCACCGGGGCGCTGATCGCCGTCGGCGGCGACGGCATGGCGAGCCTCGCCCTGCAGGCCGTCGCCGGGACCCGCACCCCGCTCGGCGTGATCGCCGTGGGCACCGGCAACGACTTCGCGCGGGCCCTCGGCCTGCCCGTGCGGGAACCCGCCGCCGCGGGAGCCGTCGTCGCCGCCGCGCTGAAGGAGGAGCGGATACGCGACGTCGACCTCGGGCAGGTCGGCGCCACCTGGTTCGGGACGGTGCTCGCCTCCGGATTCGACTCGCGGGTCAACGACCGCGGCAACCGCATGCGCTGGCCCAGCGGACGGATCAAGTACGACCTCGCGATGCTCGCGGAACTGGCCGCGTTCAAGCCCGTTCCGTACCGCATCACCCTCGACGACGGCCAGGCGCGCGAGGTCGAGGCGACGCTCGTCGCGATCGGCAACGGGCCCTCGTACGGCGGCGGCATGAAGATCTGTGCCGGGGCCGACATGAGCGACGGGCTCTTCGACGTCACCGTGGTCGGCGACTGCAGCCGGACCACGCTGCTCAAGGTCTTTCCGCGGGTCTACAAGGGCACGCACCTGGACCACCCCAAGGTCACCGTGCACCGGGCCGCGAAGGTGGAGATCGCGGCGCCGGGGACCACCGGCTACGCGGACGGCGAACGGCTTGGGGAGCTGCCGCTGACGGCCCTGTGTGTGCCGGGGGCGGTGCGGATCCTCGGGCCCTGACGCGGCCCCCGGGCTCGCGCCGGGGCGGCGCACCACCACGCGCACCACCACCCGGCACGCCCGTCACCTGCGGATTCCTGGCGGTCCCGATAATGATCGTCCGTTGTCAGTGGTGGCCGGTAGGCTCGAAAGCACGATGACAGAGGACCTCTCACCGGCCGAGCGGTATGCGGCAGCGCGTCAGCGTGCTGCCGAGCAGGCCACCGCGCTCGCGGACTTCCGCGAGATGTACGAATTCGGCCTCGACCCCTTCCAGATCGAGGCGTGCCAGGCGCTCGAGTCCGGCAAGGGTGTGCTCGTGGCCGCCCCCACGGGCTCGGGCAAGACGATCGTCGGCGAGTTCGCCGTGCACCTCGCCCTCCAGCAGGGCAAGAAGTGTTTCTACACCACACCGATCAAGGCGCTCTCCAACCAGAAATACGCCGACCTGGCCAAGCGCTACGGCGCGGACCGGGTGGGCCTGCTCACCGGCGACAACAGCGTCAACTCCGAGGCACCGGTCGTCGTGATGACCACCGAGGTCCTCAGGAACATGCTGTACGCGGGCTCCCAGTCGCTGCTCGGCCTCGGCCATGTGGTGATGGACGAGGTGCACTACCTCTCGGACCGCTTCCGCGGCGCCGTATGGGAGGAAGTGATCATTCACCTCCCGGAGTCGGTCACCCTCGTCTCGCTCTCGGCCACGGTGTCGAACGCGGAGGAGTTCGGGGACTGGCTCGACACGGTCCGCGGTGACACCGAGGTGATCGTCTCCGAGCACCGCCCCGTGCCGCTGTTCCAGCACGTGCTCGCGGGCCGCCGGATGTACGACCTGTTCGAGGAGGGCGAGGGCCGGCGCAAGACGGTCAACCCCGACCTGACGCGGATGGCGCGCCTGGAGGCCAGCCGTTCGTACAACCCGCGCGACCGCCGCAAGGGCAAGATGGTCCGCGAGGCCGACCGCGAGCGGGAGCGCAGATCGCGCTCGCGGATCTGGACGCCGGGCCGCCCCGAAGTCATCGAGCGGCTCAATGCCGAAGGGCTCCTGCCCGCCATCACGTTCATCTTCAGCCGCGCCGGCTGCGAGTCCGCCGTCCAGCAGTGTCTGTACGCGGGATTGCGTCTGAACGACGACGAGGCGCGCCTGCGCGTGCGCGAGATCGTCGAGGAGCGCACGGCCTCCATCCCGAACGAGGACCTCCATGTCCTCGGCTACTACGAGTGGCTGGAGGGCCTGGAGCGCGGCATCGCCGCCCACCACGCGGGCATGCTGCCGACCTTCAAGGAGGTCGTGGAGGAGCTGTTCCTGCACGGCCTGGTGAAGGCCGTGTTCGCCACCGAGACACTGGCGCTCGGCATCAACATGCCCGCGCGCAGCGTGGTCCTGGAAAAGCTCGTGAAGTGGAACGGCGAACAGCACGCCGACATCACCCCCGGCGAGTACACCCAGCTCACCGGCCGCGCGGGCCGCCGAGGCATCGACATCGAGGGCCACGCGGTCGTGCTGTGGCAGCGCGCCATGAGCCCCGAGCACCTGGCGGGCCTCGCGGGCACCCGCACCTATCCGCTGCGCTCCAGCTTCAAGCCGTCGTACAACATGGCGGTGAACCTGGTCGAGCAGTTCGGCAGGCACCGCTCGCGCGAGCTCCTGGAGACGTCCTTCGCGCAGTTCCAGGCCGACAAGTCGGTCGTCGGGATCTCCCGGCAGGTGCAGAAGAACGAAGAGGGCCTGGAGGGCTACAAGGCCTCCATGACCTGCCACTTGGGGGACTTCGAGGAGTACGCGCGGCTGCGCCGCGAGCTCAAGGACCGCGAGACCGAGCTCGCCAAGCAGGGCGCCGTGCAGCGCAGGGTCGCCGCCGCGGCCGCCCTGGAGAAGCTCAAGCCGGGCGACGTGATCCACGTGCCCACCGGCAAGTACGCGGGCCTCGCGCTCGTGCTCGACCCCGGGCTGCCCGCGGGCCGCGCCAACGGGCACCGCGGCTTCGAGCACCAGGACGGCCCGCGCCCGCTGGTGCTCACCGCCGAGCGGCAGGTCAAGCGGCTCGCGTCGATGGACTTCCCGGTGCCCGTCGAGGCCGTCGAGCGGATGCGCATCCCGAAGTCGTTCAACGCGCGCTCCCCGCAGTCACGCCGCGACCTCGCCTCCGCGCTGCGCACCAAGGCCGGGCACCTCGTGCCCGAGCGGCATCGCAAGGGCCGTGCCGCGGCCGCCGACGACCGCGAGATCGCCCGCCTGCGCGCCGAGTTGCGGGCCCACCCGTGCCACGGCTGCGACGAGCGCGAGGACCACGCCCGCTGGGCCGAGCGCTATCACCGGCTGCTGCGCGACACCTCGCAGCTGGAGCGCCGCATCGAGGGGCGCACGAACACCATCGCCCGCACCTTCGACCGCATCGTCGCGCTGCTCACCGAGCTCGACTATCTGCGCGGCGACGACGTCACCGAGCACGGCAGGCGCCTCGCCCGGCTGTACGGCGAGTTGGACCTGCTGGCGAGCGAATGCCTGCGCGCGGGCGTGTGGGAGGGCCTGTCGCCCGCCGAACTGGCCGCGTGCGTCTCCGCGTTGGTGTACGAGGCCCGGGTCAGCGACGACGCGCTCGCGCCGAAGCTGCCCTCCGGCAAGGCCAAGGCGGCGCTGGGCGAGATGGTGCGCATCTGGGGCCGCCTCGACGCCCTGGAGGAGGAGTTCAGGATCAACCAGGCGGAGGGCGTCGGCCAGCGCGAGCCCGACCTCGGCTTCGCCTGGGCGGCGTACATGTGGGCGAGCGACAAGGGCCTCGACGAGGTCCTGCGCGAGGCCGAGATGCCGGCCGGTGACTTCGTGCGCTGGTGCAAGCAGGTCATCGACGTGCTCGGGCAGATCTCGGCGGCGGCGCCGCGCGAGAACAGCACGGTCGGGAAGAACGCCCGCAAGGCAGTGGACCAACTCCTGCGCGGAGTGGTGGCGTACAGCTCGGTCGGCTGACAGCAGGGCTCCGTCGGCTGACGTACGGAGCGTTCCAGTGGCCCCCGTCGGGTGAACCGGCGGGGGCCACTGCCGTACCCACGTCCGGCGTACCCCACCTGCGGGACACCGTGGCCGAAAAGGCCCCTCGCGGTGACTCCACGCGGTTGTGCGGTCGCCACGCGTGCAAATGGAGCAGAGTGTAGGCCCCTCGGCGGGCGCTCGCAGAGGGTTGCCGAATATGACTCCAGCGTGATGCGAGCGGACTAAGCTCGCCCGGAGCGCGGCGAGTTGAACGAGTTGCGACAGATTCGCGCGCTTGTTCCCGGATATTCGATAGTTCGTTTTCCTCCGCGGGGTGAAACCCCCCGCCAGTGACTTGTACCCCCACATCCCCCACGTATCCAACGTCCCCAATTCCTCCCCCCCCCCAAGACGAGTGTTCAGAGGGCATACATGGTGAGTGTTCAATCGCCTCCCGGTGGCCGAGAAGTCCCTTACGCACGCGTGCTGTTGCTGCCCGCCATGGTCATGGCGGCGGCGACGGGAGCCGCCGTCGCCGCGGTGACGGAGCCGGCCCGGATCGCGGTCGGCTGGTGCGGCGCCATCGCCACGCTGGTGGTCGTCGCCGTCGGCGCCGAAGCAGCTCGCCGCGGCCGCGCGCTCCGGGACCTGCGCAGGGCTCACGCGGCGCAGACCGCGCACCTGGAGCACCGCATCGCGACCCACGACGAGGACACGATCCGCCTGGGCCGCGAACTGCTGCCCGAGACCCTCTACCGGGTCCGGCAGGGCGAGGCCCCCTCCGAGGTCATCCGCCACGTCATCGACGGCGACGAGACCAACCGCCGTCTGCCGCAGGCCCAGCGCGTCCTGCTGCGCTCCGTCCTGGACACCCTGGACCACGAGGAGGCGATGCGCGAGAACGCGCAGCGCGCCTTCGTGAACATCGCGCGGCGCGTGCAGTCCATCGTCCACCAACAGGCCGCGGAACTGCGCGACATGGAGGAGTTCCACGGCCGCAACCCCGAGGTCTTCGACGACCTGCTCCGCATCGACCACGGCACGGCCCTCATCGGCCGCCTCGCCGACTCGATCACGGTGCTCGGCGGGGCCCGCCCCGGACGCCAATGGCCCAAGCCCGTACCGCTGTTCAGCGTGCTGCGCGGCGCCATGTCCCGGATCCTGGAGTACCAGCGCGTCGACCTGCACTCCATCGCCAAGGTCAACATCCACGGCACCAAGGTGGAGCCGCTCATCCACGCCTGCGCCGAACTGCTCGACAACGCCACGCGCTACTCGCCGCCGCAGACCCGGGTGCACGTCACCGCGGTCGAGGTGCAGACGGGCATCGCCGTCGAGATCGAGGACGGCGGTGTCAGCCTCAGCGAGGAGGCCCGTGCCCGGGCCGAGCGGATGCTGGAACGGGCGCAGCAGGGTATGGACCTGAACGACCTCGGTGAGACACCGCGCCTCGGCATGGCGGTCGTGGGCCGGATCTCGCAGATGTACAACCTCCAGGTCTCGCTCAGGCAGTCCGCGTACGGCGGCGTGCGCGCCGTCCTCATCGTGCCGCGCGACATGCTCACCTCCGAGCCCGCACCCGGCCTCGCGCACGGCATCGGCGCCGCCGCGGTGCCGCGCGTGAACGCCGACGGCACGATCATCGAAGAGGCTCGCGACATCCGCCGCAAGAAGCCGCGCAAGGTCACCACGGTGCCCCGCCCTTCCATGCCGCTCACTGCGTCCATGGCGGACGACATCCCCGAAGTCACCGAGTGGACGGCCAATGGCCTTCCGCAGCGCAGGAGTCGCGTCAAGATGTCGCTCAGCGAGCGCTACGCGCAGGAGGCCGAGGCCCAGCGCCGCGCCGAGGCGGCCATGGCCGCGGCCCCCCCTCCGCCGCCGCAGCCGGCGCCGAAGGAGGAGAAGGAGCCCGGTCTGTGGATCGAGGCCTTCATGAAGGGCGTGAACGGCGAGGACCCCACCACGGGCGACCCCGCGCACGACCCGGCGGCCCCGCAGCAGGTCCGCAACCACAACGACCACGGCAGCACCGACAACGCCGACGAGGGGGGCTGGAAGTGATCCAGCAGCGGGCCAACTTCGACTGGATGCTCAAGGAGCTCGCCGACGGCGTGCACGGGGTCCGGCAGATCGTGGTGCTCTCCGCCGACGGTCTGCGCATCGCGCGCCATGGCGGTGACCCCGACGGGGCCGACCGCCTCGCCGCCGCCTGCGCCGGGCTGCAGAGCCTCGCCGCCGCCGTGGCCACCGAGATCCTGGAGAGCGACGGCACCATGCGCATGGTCATCATCGAGGTCGACTGCGGCTACTTCTACATGATGGCTGCGGGCGCCGGAGCGTATCTCGCCGTCCTCGCCGAGGAAACCGTCGACGCGGGCATGATCGGCAACCGCATGCGGGACCTGGTCGTCCGGATCGGCGCGCACCTCACGAGCCCGCCCCGGCGAGACGGGCAGGCCGTATGACTCATCCGCTAGACCCTCTGCAAGACGGTGTCCCCGACGGCCCCGATGGCCTGTCCGGCCTCGACGGCCACGATGCCCGCTTCCAGGCGGAGGTGCCCGTCCGGCGTGAACGCCGCAGTCCGGAGAACCCGGAGAGGCTCTACATCCTCACCGGCGACGACTCGGAGCGGGCACCGCTCGACCTGGTCACGCTGATCGTCGCCAACGGCGACCCGTCCCCGACGGCCCAGCCCGAGCAGTCCGCCGTGCTGCGGCTGTCCCGGACGCCGCTGTCCGTCGCGGAGCTCTCGGCCTACATGGCGTTGCCGGTCAGCGTGGTGACCGTGGTCCTCACGGACCTGCTCGCGGCGGACTTAGTGCAGGCGCGCGCGCCCGTCGTGCGCTCCGCGCTCCCCGACCGTTCCCTTCTCGAAGCGGTGATGCATGGACTTCAAAAGCTCTGACACGCTCACCTCCGGCGCGATCACCGGGCCCCGCGAGCAGGACGTCCTGCCCGCCACGGCCGCGGCCGCCGTGAAGGTCGTCATCGTGGGCGGGTTCGGAGTCGGCAAGACGACGATGGTGGGCTCGGTCAGCGAGATCCGTCCGCTGACCACCGAAGAGACCATGACGCAGGCCGGCATCGGAGTCGACGACAACTACGGCTCCGAGACGAAGACGGCGACGACCGTCGCGATGGACTTCGGCCGGATCAGCGTCTCCGAGGAGCTGGTGCTTTACCTGTTCGGCACCCCGGGTCAGGAACGCTTCTGGTTCCTGTGGAACGGCCTCTTCGAAGGCGCCCTCGGCGCCGTCGTCCTCATCGACACCCGCCGCCTGGAAGTCAGCTTCGACGTGATCGGGCGCCTGGAGGAGCGCGGCGTGCCGTTCATCATCGCCGTCAACGACTTCCCGGACGCGCCGCGCCACCCGCTCGACGCCCTGCGCACGGCGCTCGACCTGGACCAGCACGTGCCGATAGTGCACTGCGACGCCCGCCAGCGGGTCTCCAGCAAGGACACGCTGATGACGCTCATGCGCTATCTGCACGCCCTGGCCGTCGCCAGGGCCTGAGCCCTCCGGTCGGCCGTGGGCAGACGGTCCCGCACCGCGCGCCCGCGCCACCTCACGCCCCAACGACCCCACACACCCCGGACCTTTCGCGACCCCGGAGCGACCACCGTGACGACCCCCTCTCCCTCCCGACCCGGCACCGACGCGGCCACCGCGCCGCCCCCCGGCTGCCCCGCCCACCAGTCCTCCGGCATCGGCGCCGGCGGCCTGCGGCGCCTGTTCGGCCCCGAGGCCGACCAGGACCTCGCGGGCGTGTACGAGAAACTGCGCGCCGAACACGGCCCGGTGGCCCCGGCGCTGCTCCACAACGACGTACGCGTCTGGGCGGTGCTCGGCCACAGCGAGAACCTGCACATGGTCCGCACGCCGTCGCAGTACACCCGCGACTCCCGGCAGTGGAGCGCCGTCAAGGACGGCACCGCGGGCCTGGACCACCCGCTCGCGCCCGTGTTCACCTGGCAGCCGATGGCGTCCTTCGTCGAGGGCGCCGAGCACCAGCGGCTGCGCGGGGCGGTCACCGGCGCCATGGCGGGCCTCGACCACCGCGGCATCCGCCGCCACATCAACCGCTACAGCAACAAGCTCCTCAACGACATCTGCGAGACCGGCCGGGCAGACCTGGTCGGCCAGTTCGCCGAGCAACTGCCGATGATGGTGATGCTGCACGTCCTCGGCATGCCCGAGGACTACAGCGAGCGCATGGTCCAGGCCGCCCGCGACATGATCAAGGGCACCGAGACGGCCATCGCCAGCAACGAGTACGTGATGGAGGCCCTCACCCGGCACGTCGTGCGCCGCCGCGCCCAGCCCGAGGAGGACTTCACCAGCGCCCTCATCGCCCAGCCCGCGCAGCTCACCGACGACGAGGTCGCCGCCCATCTGCGCCTGGTGCTCATCGCGGCGTACGAGGCCACCGCGAACCTCATCGCGAACGTGCTGCGCATGGTCCTCACCGACCCGCGCTTCCGCGCCCAGCTCAGCGGCGGCCAGATGACGGTGCCCGAGGCGGTCGAGCAGTCGCTGTGGGACGAGCCGCCGTTCAGCGCGATGGTCGGCTACTTCGCCAAGCAGGACACCCAGCTCGGCGGCCAGCAGATCAAGGCGGGCGACGGACTGCTGCTCGGCATCCAGCCGGGCAACGTCGACCCCGTCGTACGCCCCGACCTGGCCGCGAACATGCAGGGCAACCGCTCCCACCTCGCGTTCAGCGGCGGGCCGCACGAGTGCCCCGGCCAGGACATCGGCCGCGCCATCGCCGACACCGGCGTCGACGCGCTGCTCATGCGGCTGCCCGATGTGGAACTCGCCGTGGACGAGCGGGAGTTGGGCTGGCGGTCGTCGATCCTGTCCCGGCACCTGGTGGAGCTGCCGGTGACCTTCGGCAAGCGGCCGCCGCAGGACGTCAAGGCCAGGCCGATGTCGCATGTGCCGACGCCGCGCAGGAACTGGGAGGTGTCGTCCCCGATGCCGCAGCCGTTCCCCCAGCCGACCGCCCCGGCGCCGGAGCCGGTCGCTCCCGCGCCGCAGCAGCCGGCTGCCGCGCCGATCCGGCGCAAGGGCGCCTGGCGGCGCTTGCTTGAGTGGTGGCGCGGCTACTGAGCCCAGTCGTCGTACGCCGACCACGCCTCCAGGGTGCGTCCGCTCGCGAAGCGGTGTGCCGCGCCGGTGACGGGGTCGGTGAACTCCAGGACGCGGGCCAGGAGTTGGAGGGGGCGCCGGAAGTCGTCCGGCGCCGTCGCCGCGCGCACCTCCGGGTACAGCGGGTCGCCCAGGATGGGCAGGCCCAGGGCGTTCATGTGGACCCGGAGCTGGTGCGTGCGGCCGGTGTGCGGGAGGAGTCGGTAGCGGCCCAACCGGCCGTCGTGCTCGATGAGTTCGACGCGGCTCTCGCTGTTCGGCTCGGCGCCGGGCACCTCGTACGCCGCGAGGACGCCGCGCTCCTTGACGATGTGGCTGCGTACGGTGCGCGGCAGGTCGAGCCGGGGGTCGTACGCGGCCACGGCCTCGTACTCCTTGCGGACCCGGCGGTCGCCGAACAGCGACTGGTACGCGCCGCGTTCCTCGGGCCGCACGGTGAACAGGAGCAGGCCCGCGGTGAGCCGGTCCAGGCGGTGCGCGGCGCCGAGCGCCGGGATGCCGAGGCCGGCGCGCAGGCGCGCGAGCGCGGTCTGTGTCACGTGGCTGCCGCGCGGCATGGTGGCCAGGAAGTGCGGTTTGTCGGCGACGACGATGTGTTCGTCGCGGTACACGACGTCGATGGCGTACGGGACCGGGGGCTCGGCGGGCAGGTCCCGGTGGAACCACACGTACGCGCCCGCCAGGTACGGGGCGTCCGGCGCCACCGGCACTCCGTCCGCCCCGACGACCCGGCCTTCGCGCAGCATCGCGTCGACGACTCCGTCCGGGACGGAGAGGCGCTCGGCGAGGTGGTCGCGCACCGTGGCCCACGCGCCGTCGGCCGGAAGCCGGACCCGCACGGGGTCGACGCCGTCGCGCTGCGGCAGGGGAGGGGGCGGAACGCGGCGTCTTCGGGTCACAGCGGGCAAGGCTACTGGCGAAGCCGCCGGCTCCCGGGAGAGCCCCGAAAAACCGCTGTCCTCGCGCGGCGGCCACGCTGCACGATGACGGCATGCCGTACAAGATCCCGAACGTGGTGGAGCCCGGAACCCTCGCGGGCCAGGAGCAACCGACCCTCGCCGCCCACGGCGGCCTGATCCTGCGCGCCTGGTCGCCGCGGGACGCGCCCGCCGTGTACGAGGCCTTCCAGGACCCGGTGCTGCAACGCTGGCACGCGCGCGTGGCCGACGACGAGGACGAGGCCCGCGAGTGGATCGAGGGCTGGCGGGCGGCGTGGGCCGAGGAGCAGAACGCGCACTGGGCGGTCGCCGACGGGGACACCGGTGAGGTGCTCGGCCGGGTCGCGCTGCGCGAGATCAACCTCGCGGACGGCCAGGCGGAGATGGCGTACTGGACCCTGCCGCGCGCCCGCGGCCGAGGCGTCGCCCCCCGCGCGGTCACCGCCCTCGCCGACTGGGCCCTCGACGTCGCGGGCCTGCACCGCCTGGAACTCACCCACGCGACAGCCAACGAAGCGTCCTGCCGAGTGGCCCTGAAAACCGGCTTCGAGACGGAGGGCACCAAGCGCAGCGCCATCCTGCACGAGGACGGGTGGCACGACATGCACTTGCACGCGCGGATCAAGGAGGACGGGGTGGGCTAGGCGCAGGCGCAGGCGCGGGGCCACGTGCCCGTTCCGCCGCAGTGTGGGTGAGGCGCAGGCACCGGCCGCGTCCCCGTTCGCCGCAGCGTGGGCACACCGCCCAAGCCGAGCGCAGCGGCTACGCAGCTGTCTCCTGTTCCGCCTCCACCTGTGCGTTCCACTCCCGCTTCGACGCCTGCCAGCCGTCCTCGTTGTGGCCGAGGCGCCAGTAGCCGGACACGGAGAGGCGCTCGCGGGGGACCTGGTGGTCCACGCGCAGGAGGCGGCGCAGTTCCTTCACGAAGCCTGCCTCGCCGTGGATGAAGGCCTGCACGTCGCCCTGGGGGAAGTCCAGGGCGCGGACGGCTTCCACCAGGGCCCGGCCGACGGGGCGGCCGGCGCGGTGGAGCCAGACGACCTCGGCGTGGGTGTCGATCGGCTGCTGCTCCTCGGGGCCCTCGACCTCCACGAAGGCGCGTACGTCGGCGCCCTCGGGCAGGGACTCCAGGGCGGCGGCGATCGCGGGCAGCGCGCTCTCGTCGCCCGCGATCAGGTGCCAGTCGGCGGCCGGGTCCGGGACGTACGCGCCGCCGGGGCCGAGCATGCGGACCGTCTCGCCCGGCCGCACCCGCCGCGCCCACGGCCCGGCGAGGCCCTCGTCGCCGTGGATCACGAAGTCGAGGGCGAGCTCGCGCGCCTTGGGGTCCCACCAGCGCACCGTGTACGTACGCGTCACGGGCCACTGCTCGCGCGGCAGCTCCTCACGGATCCGCTGGATGTCGAAGGGCTCCGGGTAGCTCACGCCCTCGGGCGCGAAGAGCAGCTTCACATAGTGGTCCGTGCAGTCTCCGGCCGTGAAATCCGCGAGGCCCTCGCCGCCCACCACCACGCGCTGCATGTGCGGCGTCAGGCGCTCGGTGCGCACGACCTGCGCGATGTGCGGCTTGGGAGTCTTGCGTGCGGGTCGCTCTGCCATTGCGGTCGGCCTTCCCCTGAGTCCACTCGTCCACTGCTTGTTAGGTTTACCTAACCTAACACCTCAGTCCTGAAGGACGGTCAACAGGCGGTGCAGTGAGCCGCCGAGCCCCCAGCGCGCGGCGAGCTCCTCCAGGGCGGCCGGATCACGCGGCTCGTGCGGCAGCGCGACGTCGACGTCCGGCAGGGGTACGTCGTCCGCGACCCGGACCACCTTCGGCGCCACGGCCACATACGCGCGGGACTCGTCGAGCCGCTTGCGCTGCGACGGGGTGAGCTTGGACCGCGGGTCGTCCACCGCCGCCATGATCCCGGCCAGGTCGCCGAAGGCGTCGAGCAGCTTGGCGGCGGTCTTCTCGCCGATGCCGGGCACCCCGGGAAGGCCGTCGCTCGGGTCGCCGCGCAGCAGGGCGAGGTCCACGTAGCCCGGACCGTCCACGCCGTACTTCTCGCGCAGCCACGCCTCGTCGGTCACCTGAAGGGTGCCCACTCCCTTCAAGGGATAGAGGATGCGGATGCCGCGGGCGTCGTCCACGAGCTGGTAGAGATCGCGGTCGCCCGTGATGACGTCGACCGGGCCCGTGGCCAGCCCGGTGAAGGTGCCGATCACGTCGTCCGCCTCGTACGGGGCGACGCCCACGCGGGCGATGCCGAGGGCGTCCAGGACCTGCTCGATCACCGGGACCTGGGGGGAGAGGGTGTCCGGGACCTCCTCGGTGTCCGGGGACGCGGTGCCCTCGGGGGCCTCCTCGGCGACGCGGTGCGCCTTGTACGACGGGATGAGCTCGACGCGCCAGTGCGGGCGCCAGTCCGCGTCCATGCAGGCGACCAGGTCGTCGGGGCGGTGGTCCTGGACCAGGCGCGTGATGAAGTCAAGGAGGCCGCGCACCGCGTTCACCGGGGTGCCGTCCGGGGCCCGCACCGACTCGGGGACCCCGAAATAGGCCCGGAAGTACAGGGACGCCGTGTCGAGCAGCATCAGCCGCCGCGTTGCTTGAGTCACCTTCGCATCATGCCGCACGGCACCGACAACGGGACCGGGGAAGCCACCGGGGGGACTTCGAGGGAGACGGCCGGGGGAACACCCGGCGAACGGCGGGCAATGTGACCTGCGGCACTCTTGGGTTTGGGCCGTGTAAGCGGGGGCAGGCGCGCACGCGGAGCGAACCCGGTCGAGTTTTCAACTTCTTGACAGGAAAGCGGGCAGACCCCGCGTCGCTCCACGGCCCGCCGGCGGGGGAGGCGGGCCGTCTTGGTTCAACCCGAGAGGTGTATGTGTCCAGGCTGCAAGCCGAACACCTGTACAAGGTGTTCGGCAGACGACCCGATGGCGCGGTGGAGAAGCTCCGCCACGGAGCCGACCGTGAAGAACTGCGCGCCGAGGGAACCACCGCCGCGGTGATCGACGCGTCCTTCACCGTCGAGCCGGGCCAGATCTTCGTTGTCATGGGTCTCTCCGGTTCCGGCAAGTCCACGTTGCTGCGCATGCTCAACGGGCTTTCCGAGCCGACCGCCGGGCAGGTGCTCTTCGACGGCCAAGACCTGACCAAGCTGAGCGCGCGCGAGCTGCGCGAGGTGCGCTCGAAGAAGATCAGCATGGTCTTCCAGCACTTCGCGCTGTTCCCGCACCGCAGCGTCCTCGAGAACGCCGCGTACGGCCTCGAAGTGCAGGGTCTGCCGCGCGTGGAGCGCGAGAAGCGGGCCACCGAGGCGCTTGAGCTGGCCGGCCTGAAGGGCTGGGAGAAGTCCTGGCCCGACGAGCTGTCCGGCGGCATGCAGCAGCGCGTGGGCCTGGCCCGCGCGCTCGCCACGGACGCCGACCTGCTGCTCATGGACGAGTCGTTCAGCGCGCTCGACCCGCTGATCCGCCGCGACATGCAGGACCAGCTCCTGGAGCTGCAGAAGCGCCTGAAGAAGACCATCGTCTTCATCACCCACGACCTGAACGAGGCCATGCGCCTGGGCGACCAGATCGCCGTCATGCGCGACGGCCGCATCGTCCAGATCGGCACCTCCGAGGACATCCTCGTCACCCCGGCCAACGACTATGTGGCCTCGTTCACGCAGGACGTCGACCGGTCCCGGGTGCTCACCGCGGGCGCGATCATGGCCGACCCCCCGGAGGGCTTCGACATGACCGCCGCCCCGGCGACCGTCACCGCGGACAGCCCGATCATCGAGCTGTTCACGCCCTGCTCCACCAGCGATGTGGCCGTGGCCGTGACCGACGAGAAGGGCGCGCTCATCGGTGTCGTGCCGCGAGGGCGGCTCCTTGCCGTGCTCGGGGAGCCGGCACCGCGGGAGGAAGGGCCGCAGGACGCGGCCGTCCCCGCGCAGCAGGCCAAGGACAACGGCGGCAAGAGCGTGGGCAAGGTGAGCAGCGGTGCCTAGGATTCCCTTCGGCGACTGGGTCAATGACGCGGTCGAATGGTCCAGAACCAACATGGACTGGCTGTTCGACTTCATCAAGACGCTCTTCCAGAACATGTGGGACGGCGTCTACGACGTCCTCTCCGGGCCCGAGCCGCTCTTGATGGCGGGCATCCTCGCCGTCATCGCGTTCTGGCTGCGCGGTCTGCTCGGCGGTGTGCTCGCCTTCGCGGGCTTCGCGTTCATCGTGTCCCTGGAGTTGTGGGACAACGCGATGATGACGCTGTCCCTGGTGCTCGTCTCGACCTTCGTGGCGCTGGTCATAGCCGTGCCCCTGGGCATCTGGGCGGCCCGCTCCAAGACGGTCAGCGGCATCGTCAGGCCGGTCCTCGACCTGATGCAGACGCTGCCCGCGATGATCTACCTCATCCCGGCACTGCTGTTCTTCCGCATGGGCGCCCCCGCGGGCATCGTCGCCACGCTCGTCTTCGCGCTCGCCCCCGGCGTACGCATGACGGAGCTCGGCATCCGCCAGGTCGACAAGGATCTGGTCGAGGCCGCCGACGCGTTCGGCACCACGCCCCGCAACACCCTCTTCCGCGTCCAGCTGCCGCTCGCACTGCCGACGATCATGGCCGGTGTCAACCAGGTCATCATGCTCGGCCTCTCCATGGCGGCCCTGACCGGCATGGTCGGCACCCCGGGTCTCGGCGCCGACGTCAACGCCGCCATCGGCCAGCTCGACGTGGGCCTCGGCGCGGAGGCGGGCATCTCCATCGTGATCCTCGCCATCTACCTGGACCGCGTCACCAGCGGCCTGGGTGGCCAGGTCTCCCCGCTCGGCCGCCGCGCGCTCGCCAAGCTGCGGGCCGCGCAGGGCCTGAACGTGTGGAACTACCGCCCCCGGCCCGTCGTCGCGATGGCCGGAGTCGTCGCCCTCGCGCTCGTCGCGGGCGGCATGGGCATCTTCGGTGACAGCGACTCCGAGTCCGTGGCCGACTCCAAGAACGTCGGCCAGGGCAAGGAAGTCAAGATCGGCTACATCCCCTGGGACGAGGGTGTCGCCTCCACCTTCCTCTGGAAGGAGGCCCTGGAGCAGCGCGGCTTCAAGGTGACCACCAGCCAGCTGGAGGCCGGGCCGTTGTACACCTCCCTCGCGCAGGGCGACATCGACTTCCAGACCGACTCCTGGCTGCCGACGACCCACGCCTCGTACTGGAAGAAGTACGGCAAGGACCTCGAGGACCTGGGCTCCTGGTTCGGCCCGACGTCCCTTGAGCTGACTGTCCCCGCGTACATGAAGGACATCAACTCCCTCGAGGACCTCAAGGGCAAGGGCAGCACGTTCGACGGCAAGATCACCGGCATCGAGACGAGCGCCGGAATGATGGGTCTGCTCAAGGACAAGGTCCTCGACGCGTACGGCCTCAAGAAGGAGTACAAGGTCGTCGACGGCTCGACGCCCGCGATGCTCTCCGAGCTGAAGGCGGCGTACGCCAAGAAGGAGCCGATCGTCACCACGCTGTGGTCGCCGCACTGGGCGTACAGCGACTTCAAGCTGAAGAAGCTCAAGGACCCGAAGGGTGCCTGGGGCAAGGGCGACGGCGTGCACACCCTGGCGCGCAAGGGCTTCTCGAAGGAGAACCCCGAGGTCGGCAAGTGGCTCAAGAACTTCAAGATGACCGAGAAGCAGCTCACGGACCTTGAAGCGGAGATCAACAAGGCCGGCAAGGGCAAGCAGCAGGACGCCGTGCGCACCTGGCTGAAGAAGAACCCGGGCGTGCTCGACAAGATGGCGCCCCTGCCGAAGAACGCCGGCGGCGACGAGAACAAGCGCCCGCTGAAGGCCGCGTACTTCGCGTGGGACGAGAACATCGCCGTCACCAACCTGTGGAAGCGCGTCCTGGAGAAGCGCGGCTACAAGATGGAGCTGACGCCGGCCGACGTCGGTCCGGCCTACACCGGTCTCGCGCAGGGCGACATCGACCTCAACCTCGACGCCTGGCTGCCGACGGCCCAGAAGCAGTACTGGGACAAGAACAAGGCGAACCTCAAGGACCTCGGCTCCTGGTACAGCCCGACGTCCCTGGAGGTCGCCGTCCCGTCCTACGTCAAGGACGTGAAGTCGCTCGAGGACCTCAAGGGCAAGGGCGACAAGTTCAACGGCAAGATCATCGGCATCGAGCCGGGCACCGGCGTGATGCAGGCCCTCAAGGACAAGGTCCTGCCCGGTTACGGCCTCGAGGGGGAGTACGAGATCGCCGCGGGCTCGACGCCCGCGATGCTCACCGAGCTGAAGGCGGCGTACGCCAAGAAGGAGCCGATCGCGGTCCTGCTCTGGACGCCGCACTGGGCGTACAGCGAGTACGGCCTCACGAAGCTGAAGGACCCCAAGGGCGGCTTCGGCAAGGGCAACACGATCCGCACGCTCTCCGGCAAGGACTTCCCCCAGCAGTACCCGCAGCTCACGAAGTGGCTCAAGGCCTTCAAGATGAGCGAGGCACAGCTGGCGAGCCTGGAGAACGAGATCAACAAGGCGGGCAAGGGCAATGAGCCCAAGGCCGTCGACGCCTGGCTTAAGAAGAACCCGGGCTTCGAGGAGAAGATGACGGCCGCGTAGTCGGTCAACCGGAACCTTCCCGTCCCCGAGGGGTGGGCCTCGCCCGTGTGGCGAGGCCCACCCCTCGGGGCGTTCCTCGGGGAAAATCCGGACACCTGATCCACTGGCGCGAGCTGTAACCGCCCGCGTACGGTCCGTACGGGGTGCGCGGGGGCTTGCGGCGGCCGGAACCGGCGCCCGGAGCGTCCAACTGGGTAAAACCGTTTGGCGAACATGCGTAGGGTGCAGAAAACCCATCAGGGTGATGACGCGCAGCGGAAGAAGGGAGGCGGGGCCATGGACGAGTACAAGGAGACCCTCCGGGTGGGCTCGGCCGTGCGGCGCCGCCGTCGCCAGCTCGAACTCACCCTCGCCGTCGTAGCCGGACGCAGCGGCCTGTCCGTGCCCTTCCTCAGCCAGGTCGAGAACGAGCGGGCCCGGCCCAGCATGCGCTCCCTGGAGCGCGTCGCCGACGCCCTCGGCACCACCGCGGTGGAGCTCCTCGCCGCCGCCGATCCGGCCTGCACGGTCGACGTGGTGCGCGCGGACGACCAGGTCAGCCTGGCCGGCGGCACCCCCGAGACGCACGTGCGGGACCTGGTGCGGGGCCACCACCAACTGCATGTCTTCGAGTACGTCGGCGACCACGACGAGGGTCGCGAGTTCCAGCACCGCAACGACGAGTTGATGTACGTCATCGGCGGCGCCGTGGAGGTCGAGGCGGAGGGGCGCGCCTACCGCCTCGGGCGCGGCGACAGCCTGTATCTGACCGGTGGGGTGCGGCACCGCTGGCGGGCCACGGCGGCCGACGCGCGCGTGCTCGTCGTCGCGGTGGGGGACCACATCGAGGCGGTCGACGGCGGCCGGCACTGAAGGAGCGGACCAGGATTGGCCGAGAAGTGGCTGAGGTCCACTCGAAGAGTGCTTGAGAGCGGGGGAGGGTGACGGGCGGGTGGCCGACATCCGGGTGATCTCGCTGGTGCCGTCGCTGACGGAGGCCGTCGCCACGACCGTGCCGGGCGCGCTGGTAGGCGCGACCGACTGGTGCACGCACCCCGCGGACCTCGATGTCGTACGCATCGGAGGCACCAAGAACCCGGACGTGCCCGCGATCGTGGCGCTCGCCCCCGACCTGGTGATCGCCAACGAGGAGGAGAACCGCGCGCCGGACATCGCGGCGCTGCGGGCGGCGGGCATCGAGGTGCTCGTCACCGAGGTGCGGGACCTCGACGAGGCGTTCCGTGAGCTGGCACGGGTCCTTGCCGCGTGCGGGGCCGCGGGGCGTCCGCAGTGGCTGGAACGGGCCGAGGCCGTCTGGCTCGACCCGCCGTGCCCGCCGTGCCCGGCGTTCCCGTCGGGCCGGCTGCGGGCCGCCGTCCCGATCTGGCGCAGGCCCTGGATGGTCCTCGGCCGGGACACCTTCGCGGGGGACCTGCTGGCCCGCCTGGGCGTCGACAACGCGTACGGGTCCCACGCCGAGCGCTATCCCCGCGTCCCCCTCGACGAACTGCGCGCCGCGGACCTGGACTTGGTGGTCCTTCCGGACGAGCCGTACCGCTTCACGCGTGAGGACGGCCCGGAGGCGTTCCCCACGAAGCTCCCGGTCGCGCTCGTCAGCGGACGCCATCTGACGTGGTACGGACCGTCGCTCGCGGAGGCCCCGGCGGTGCTGGGGGAGGCGCTGCGGGCGGCTCGCCGCTGAGGTGCGCGCCGTCTGTGCTCAGCGCGGGGCCGCGAGCAGCTTGCCGTTGGCCAGGCCGCGTGCGGTCTGGACGATCGCCACCAGCCAGGCCGACACCAGGAGTGCGTACAGCGCCACGGCCAGCCAGTCGTACGCGGCGAGGCCGGTGTGCTTGCCGAGGCCCTCGGCGCCCGTCACGCACGTACCGACGGGGAAGGTGAACGCCCACCAGGTCATCGCGAAGCCCATGCCGCGGCGCCGGGCCCGCAGCACCATCGCGGTCGCGAGCGCCAGCCACATCAGCGCGAAGCCCATGACGGGCACGCCGAACAGCACGGCGAAGACCGCGAAACCCTGGTCGTAGGGGGCGGGGAGCACGCCGGGCGCGACGTCGGCGAACTTGTTGGCCGCGGTGGTCGACTGGCCGAGGGGGCCGAGGACCAGGAAGAGGGTGGGGGTGAGCACGAGCGGCAGGGGGCCGCCGTTCACCAGGCGAGCGAAGATCAGCGGCAGCATCACCAGGGTGGCAAGCAGGCTCAGGCCGAACATCGCGAAACAGCCGTAGAGCAGGGTCTGTTGGGCCTGGCCGGAGGGCAGGTGCGGCACGAGCAGGGGGCCGAGGGCGGCCGAGACCATGGGTGCCACGACGGGCAGCAGCCACACGGGCGAGGCGGTGCCCGGCTCCACGCGGTGCCGGACCACCATCAGGTAGGGGATGGCGACGGCTGCCGCGAGCCCGATGGCCGTACCGGCGGTGAACAGGACCGTGTCGACGGCGACCGCCGCCGTGGTGCCTATCCAGTCGACGCCGACGAGCATCGTGCCGCCGCCCACGGCGAGCAGCGCCATGGCCAGGCAGCCGTAGAACGGCGCCATGGCCGGGTCGGCGAGGTGGGCGCGCGCCTGGTCGCGGTGGTGCGCCAGGTGGACGGCGCGGGCCGCGAGCAGGGTGACCAGCATCAGCAGGGACAGCGCCCACACCACGGTCGCACCCGTGCGCAGGCCCGGGACGTCCACGGGCAGCGCGGCGCCCGCGTTGGCGATGATGGCGGTGCCCATGACGGAGGCGTACCAGTTCGGGCCGAGGTGGCGGACGGCGCCCGAGCGGGGCCCTGTGGCCGGGCGGGCCGGAGCGGGGGAGTGGACGACTGTGACCATGACTCCACGGTGCGCCCGGTCGGCGTCGGCCACCAGGGATCTCTTGGCTATGAGGGCATAACCTGGGGTTATGAGTGTCTCTGGTGGTGGGGCGGCTTCTTCCGGCGCTTCGGCTTCTTCCGGTACGTCGGCTTCTTTCGGTACGTCGGCGGGGGCGCCGCTCGCGCATCGGGTGCCGGACCTGGCCGCCCTGGAGCTGTTGCTGGCCGTGGCGCGGCTCGGGAGTCTCGGCCGGGCGGCGCGCGAGGTCGGCATCACCCAGCCCGCGGCCAGCGGGCGGATCAGGTCCATGGAGCGGCAGCTCGGCGTCGCCCTGGTGGACCGCTCCCCGCGCGGGTCACGGCTCACGGAGGCGGGCGCCCTCGTCACCGACTGGGCGCGGCGGATCGTGGAGGCGGCCGAGGCCTTCGACGTGGGGGCACAGGCGCTGCGGGACCGGCGGGACTCGCGGCTGCGGGTCGCGGCGAGCATGACCATCGCCGAGTACCTGCTGCCCGGGTGGCTCATCGCGCTGCGCGCGCGGCTGCCCGACACGGCGGTGTCGCTGATCGCGGGCAACTCGGCCGTGGTCGCCGGGCAGTTGCTCGGCGGTCAGGCCGATGTCGGGTTCGTGGAGGGCGTCGGGGTACCGGCCGGTCTGGACGGGGTGGTCGTCGCGCAGGACCGGCTCGTCGTGGTGGTGGCGCCGGGGCACGTGTGGGCGCGGCGGCGGGTGCCGCTCGGGGCCGCGGAGCTCTCCGCCACGCCGCTGATCCTGCGGGAGGAGGGGTCCGGGACGCGGGCCGTTCTTGAGGCCGCGCTCGGGGCGCTCGCGCGGCCGCTCCTCGAGCTGTCGTCGACCACCGCGGTGAAGTCGGCCGCGGTGAGTGGGGCCGGGCCCGCGGTGCTCAGTGAGCTGGCCGTGGGCGAGGAGCTGGCCGCGCGGCGGCTGGTGCGGATTCCTGTGGAGGGGGTGCGGTTGCGGCGGGAGCTGCGGGCCGTGTGGCCGGTGGGACATGTGCCCGTGGGGCCTGTGCGGGAGTTGTTGAGCCTGACGCGTGGGGCGCCCTAGTCGTTCTGGGCGGGGCACGCCTGCGCCTCCTGCCGTCCGCGACGCCCCTCGGCCTGCGCCCTCCCGCTCTCACTCCCCCCGTACGCGCCTCACCAACGCCCCCATCACCCGCAAGTCCTCCCCCATCTCCGGATGCCACTGCACGCCCAGGGCCCAGGCGGGGGACGGGAGTTCGATGGCCTCGATCGTGCCGTCGTCCGCGTGGGCGGAGGGGACGAGGCCGGGGGCGAGACGGTCCACGGCCTGGTGGTGGTAGGTGGGGACGTCGGTGGGTTCGGGGGCGATGTCGGCGTACAGCGTGCCGGGGACCGGCTTCACCGTGTGGGTGCTGAAGACGCCGGGGGCCGCCACGTGGCCGTCCAGGTGCTGGACCAGCGTGCCGCCGAGGGCGACGTTCAGGAGCTGCATGCCCCGGCAGATGCCGAGCAGCGGGGTGCCGGAGTCCAACGCCGCCCGGATCAGGGCGAGTTCCCACGCGTCCCGCTCCCGCGCGGGCGGGCCCGTGCGGTCGTGCCGCTCGGCGCCGTACCGGGACGGCTCCACGTCGGGGCCACCCGCGATGACGACGCCGTCGAGGCGCGCGACGACGTCGGCGGCGTACCGCGGCTCGTCGGGCGGCACCATCGACGCGAGGCCGCCCGCCGCCTGGACAAGCCGCAGATAGCCGGCGGGCAGCAGCGCGGCGGGGAGCTCCCACACGCCCCAGCCGGCCTTCGCCTCCAGGTAGGTGCTGATGCCGATGAGGGGTCTGTTCACCTGGTTCTCCACGTTCTTCGCGATCGTTCTTCGCGGTCCGATCCGGTCCGGTCCGATCCGGTCTGGTCCGGTTGATTCAGCCCCGCTCCAACTCCGCCTCCGCCTCGGCCAGCGCCGCGAACTCCTCCTCCGGAGCCCGTGCCACCAGATGCTTGCGGCTGTAGAGGCCGAAGTACGCGAGCGCCACGACGTACACACCCAGCGCGATGAACGCCGCCGTGACGTCCACGAGGAACGTCGCGACCAGTGCCGCGCAGGAAAGGACGAGGGCGACCGACGAGGTCAGGATGCCGCCGGGGGTGCGGTAGGGGCGCGGCAGGTTCGGCTCGCGGCGGCGCAGCACGATGTGGGACAGGGACATCAGGGCGTACGAGATGGTGGCGCCGAAGACCGCCACGTTCAGCATCCGCGCCCCGTCGCCCGTCGCCGCCGCGAGCGCGAAGCCGATCGCGCCCGGGACGAGCAGGCCGAGGTAGGGGGCCTTGCGGCTGCTGGTGAGGGAGAGGAAGCGCGGCAGGTAGCCCGCGCGGGACAGCGCGAAGAGCTGCCGTGAGCCCGCGTAGATCAGTGAGAAGAACGATGCCACCAGGCCCGCGAGGCCCGCGTAGTTGATGACCCGGCTCAGGCCCGTCGCCTCGCCGTTCGGCTGCAGCGCGTCCACCAGCGGGTTGCCGGTGTCCTGGATCGCCGCCGAGCCGCGCGCCCCCGCCGAGGCGAAGAAGGTGAGCAGCGCGAGGCCGACCAGGATGCACAGGGACCAGCGGATGGCGCGCGGCAGCGTACGGGCGGGGTCCTTCGTCTCCTCGGCGGCCAGCGGCACGCCCTCCACGCCCAGGAAGAACCACATGCCGAACGGGAAGGCCGCCCAGATCCCGAGCAGGCCGAGCGGCAGCCAGGAGTTGGAGCCGAACGCGTCGTTGTCGACCTTGATGTCGTTGAGGTGCGAGGTGTCGAAGTCCATGAACGCGCCCACCGCGAACACGAGGAGTGCGGCCACCGCTATGCCCGTCACCACGAAGCTGAAGCGCAGCGCCTCGCCCACGCCCCACAGATGGATGCCGATGAAGAGCACGAAGCAGGCCAGATACACCGGCCAGCCCGACTCCAGGCCGAACAGTTCGAGCGACTCGACGTAGTCGCCGATGAAGATGACGATCGCGGCGGGCGCCAGGATGTACTCGATGAGGATCGCGGTGCCGGTGAGGAAGCCGCCCCAGGGGCCAAGCGCGCGGCGCGCGAAGCCGTAGCCGCCGCCCGCCGTCGGCAGGACCGACGACAGCTCGGCGAGCGAGAACACCATGCACGCGTACATGACGCCCATGAGCGCCATCGCGATGCCGAGGCCGCCGAAGCCGCCCTCCTTGAGGCCGGAGTTCCAGCCGGAGAAGTCGCCGGAGACGACATAGGCGACGCCGAGGCCGGTGAGCAGCACCCAGCCCGCGTTGCCGCGGCGCAGCGCGCGCCGTTCCAGGTAGTCGTCCGGTTCCTCGGAGGCGCGGGCCTTCGATGGCTCTGTGGACTCCAGGCTCATGACGGGGCTCCCTGCGGCGGCATTGAGTCATTCAATGGAATGGAGCCATACCTTTGCGGGCGCAGGGGTGAGAAAGCAAGACCCATGCGTTACGCCGCGGTTAATCACCTCACGTAAGGAACCCCCGCAGCAGCGCCGCCGTCCCCCCGCAGTGCTCGCGCATCATCTCCCGCGCCCCGTCCGCGTCCCCGTCGAGGACGGCCTCCACCAGTGCCGTGTGCTGGCGCTGTGAGTGCTCCAGGTTGCGGACCAGGAGCGGGATGCAGTCCAGGAGTTCGTTGACCGTGGCGCGGACCGCCGCGTACTGCGCGGTGAGCGAAGGGGAGCCGGACAGCTCGGCCAGCGTGAGGTGCAGCAGGGTGTCCAGGCGGCGGTAGTCGGCGAGGGGCGCGTCGTGCGTGCGGGCGAGTGCCGCCCGCAGCCGCTGCGCCTGCGCGTCGTCGAGCCCGTGCGCCGCGCAAAGGCCTGCCGCCCCCACCTCCAGGACCTCGCGGAAACGCAGCGCGTCCTCCACGTCCACGTCCGCGATCCGGCGGCGCAGCTCGTCCTCGCCCGCCGCCGCGGGGCGCGGGCGCACGAACGTACCGCCGTAGCGCCCCCGCCGCGACTCCACGAGCCCCTGGTCCTGGAGCACCTTCAGGACCTCGCGCAGCGTGACCCGGCTGATCCCGAGCAGGTCGGCCAGCTCCCGCTCGGCGGGCAGCCGCTCCCCGCCGGGCACCAGGCCGAGGCGGACCACCTGGAGGATCTGCTCCAGGGCCTCCTCGAAGCCGTTGCCCGCCCGGACCGGACGCAGCACCTGCGTCAGCCGGTCGTCGCCCGGCACGTGCGCGGCGTCCGCCTCCGTGTGCGACATCTGCCCGTACCCCCTTCCCAAGCAATGGTTCTCGGCAATACCTTATGGCCACTCGGCTGACCCAAGGAGGCTTTTCCCGTGGCAGACCGCACACCCCCGCTCGGCATCGAGGAGCTGCGTGCTCTCGTGGCGAGCGGTGAGATCGACACTGTCGTCCTGGCCTTCCCCGACATGCAAGGGCGGCTCCAGGGCAAGCGGTTCGCCGCCCGGTTCTTCCTCGACGAGGTCCTGGAGCACGGCACGGAGGGCTGCAACTACCTTCTCGCCGTCGACACGGAGATGAACACCGTCGACGGCTACGCGATGTCCTCCTGGGACCGCGGCTACGGCGACTTCGCCATGCACGCCGACCTCGCCACCCTGCGCCGCGTCCCCTGGAACGAGGGCACGGCCCTGCTCATGGCCGACCTCGCCTGGACCGACGGCGCGCCCGTCGTCGCCGCCCCGCGCCAGATCCTGCGCCGCCAGCTGGACCGGCTCGCCGAACTCGGCTACACCGCCCACGTCGGCACGGAGCTGGAATTCATCGTCTTCAAGGACACGTACGAGCAGGCATGGGACGCGGGCTACAAGGCCCTGACGCCCGCCAACCAGTACAACATCGACTATTCGATCCTCGGCACCGGACGCATCGAGCCGCTGCTGCGCCGCATCCGCAACGACATGGCCGCCGCGGGCCTCACCGTGGAGTCCGCCAAGGGCGAGTGCAACCCGGGCCAGCACGAGATCGTGTTCCGCTACGACGAGGCCCTCGTCACCTGTGACCAGCACGCCATCTACAAGACGGGCGCCAAGGAGATCGCCGCGCAGGAAGGCGTCTCGCTCACCTTCATGGCGAAGTACAACGAGCGCGAGGGCAACTCCTGTCACATCCACCTCTCGCTCCAGGACGCCGACGGCAACAACGTCATGGCGGGTTCCTCGGACGACCCCGGTGGGATGTCGCCCGTCATGCGGCACTTCCTCGCCGGACAGCTCACGGCGCTGCGCGACTTCTCGCTCCTGTACGCGCCCAACATCAATTCCTACAAGCGCTTCCAGCCCGGCTCCTTCGCGCCGACGGCCGCCGCCTGGGGCCACGACAACCGCACCTGCGCGCTGCGCGTGGTCGGTCACGGCCGCTCGATGCGCTTCGAGAACCGGCTGCCCGGCGGTGACGTGAACCCGTACCTGGCCGTCGCCGGCCTGATCGCCGCGGGGCTTCACGGCATGGAGCAGCAGCTCGAACTCCCCGACGCCTGCACCGGCAACGCCTACACCGGCGACTACGCGCACGTCCCGACGACGCTGCGCGAGGCCGCCGAGCTGTGGGAGAACAGCCCCGTCGCCAAGGCCGCCTTCGGCGACGAGGTCGTCGCGCACTACCGCAACATGGCGCGGGTCGAACTGGACGCCTTCGACTCCGCGGTGACCGACTGGGAGCTCCGCCGCTCCTTCGAACGCATGTGAGGCACGACTTGCTCGAACAACTCCAGGTACTGAACCCGGCGACCGAGGACGTGATCGCGACCGTCCCCGCCGCCACCGCGGGCGACGTCGACGCGGCCGTCGCGCGCGCCGTCACCGCGCAGGCCAAGTGGGCCGCCGTCGCCCCCGCCGACCGCGCCCGCCTCCTGCGCCGCTTCGCGGACGTGGTCGACCAACACCTCGAAGAGCTGGCCCAGTCGGAGGTGCGCGAGGCGGGCCACCTGATCGGCAACGCCCGCTGGGAGGCAGGCAACGTACGGGATCTCCTGCTGTACGCGGCCGGGGGCGCGGAACGCCTCAACGGGGCGCAGATTCCCACCCCGGGCGGCTGGAACGTCACCTTCCACGAACCGCTCGGCGTCGTCGGCGTGATCGCGCCCTGGAACTTCCCCATGCCGATCGCCGCCTGGGGCTTCGCGCCCGCCCTCGCGGCCGGGAACGCGGTCGTCCTCAAGCCCGCCGAGACCACCCCCCTGACCGCCCTGCGCCTTGCCGAACTCGCCCTGGAGGCGGGCCTGCCCGAGGGCCTGTTCCAGGTCCTGCCGGGCGAGGGCCCCGTCGCCGGGAACGCGCTCGTCGAGCACCCCGACGTCGCCAAGATCGTGTTCACCGGCTCCACCGGCGTCGGCAAGCAGATCATGGCCAAGTGCGCGGACCGCGTGAAGCGCGTCACCCTCGAACTCGGCGGCAAGAGCCCCAACGTCGTCTTCGCCGACGCCGACCTCGAAGCGGCGGCCGACCCCTTCGCGTTCCTCGACAACTCGGGGCAGGACTGCTGCGCCCGCACCCGCATCCTCGTACAGGAATCGGTGTACGAGGAGTACACGGCGCTCCTCGCGGACGCGGTGCGGGCGGTGGTGGTCGGCGATCCGCTGGACGAGAAGACGCGGATGGGACCACTGATCTCCCGTCAGCAGATCGACCGGGTAAGGGACTTCGTGCCCGACGACGCCGAGGCGATCCGGGGGAGCGCGCCCGCCGGGCCCGGCTTCTGGTTCCCGCCGACCGTCCTCACCGGCGAGCGTCCCGACTCGCGCGCGGCCGTGGAGGAGATCTTCGGCCCCGTCGCCGTCCTGCTGCCCTTCGCCGACGAACAGGACGCCGTCCGCCTGGCCAACGCCACCCCGTACGGCCTGTCCGGCTCGATCTGGACCCGGGACGTGGGCCGCGCGCTGCGCGTCTCCAGCGCGGTCCGGGCAGGCAACCTGTCCGTCAACTCGCACTCCAGCGTGCGCTATTGGACCCCCTTCGGCGGCTACAAGCAGTCGGGCCTCGGCCGCGAGCTCGGCCCGGACGCCCTCACCGCCTTCACCGAGACCAAGAACGTCTTCATCAGCACGGAAGGGCCCGCACAGTGACCGAAGAGAACATTTGCCGCCGCCTCGTCGGCCGGACGGCCGTCATCACCGGCGCCGGCAGCGGCATCGGCCTCGCCACCGCGCGCCGCCTGGCCTCCGAGGGCGCGCACGTCGTCTGCGGCGACATCGACGAGACCGCGGGCAAGAAGGCCGCCGAGGAGGTCGACGGGACCTTCGTGAAGGTCGACGTCACCGACGCCGAGCAGGTCGAGGCGCTCTTCAAGACGGCGTACGACACCTATGGCTCCGTCGACATCGCCTTCAACAACGCGGGCATCTCGCCGCCCGACGACGACTCCATCCTGGACACCGGCCTGGAGGCCTGGAAGCGCGTCCAGGAGGTCAACCTCACCTCCGTGTACCTGTGCTGCAAGGCCGCCATCCCCTACATGCGGCGCCAGGGCAAGGGCTCCATCATCAACACGGCCTCGTTCGTGGCCCGCATGGGCGCCGCGACCTCGCAGATCTCGTACACCGCCTCCAAGGGCGGCGTCCTCGCGATGTCCCGCGAGCTGGGCGTGCAGTTCGCGCGCGAGGGCATCCGCGTGAACGCGCTGTGCCCGGGACCGGTGAACACCCCGCTGCTCCAGGAGCTGTTCGCCAAGGACCCCGAGCGCGCCGCCCGCCGCCTCGTGCACATCCCCGTGGGCCGCTTCGCGGAGGCCGACGAACTGGCCGCCGCGGTCGCGTTCCTCGCCAGCGACGACTCGTCGTTCGTGAACGCCACGGACTTCCTCGTCGACGGCGGCATCTCGGGCGCGTACGTCACGCCCCTGTAGGCCACGTGGCTGGACGGGCCCAACTTCCCCCATGGGCCTGTGACCTGGCAACCCTCGCATTGCTGTACGGTCCACTCACATGCGTAACCGACATGTACTGGCGCTGACGCTGGCCACGGCCGCCACCTCTCTGGTGGCCGTGGCCACGTCGTTCCCCGCAGCCGCCGCCACGGCCGCGACCCCCCGCACCGCCGCCTCCAAGGCGACCGACCGCTGCCCGCAGCTGTCGTCGAAGCTGACCTGGTACGGCGACAACCGCGCCCGCCTCCAGCGGATGATCGACGAGCGCGGCACCTGCGCGAACCCCGGCCTGCGGCACGGCGACAAGAAGCCCGTCGCCGCCTTCGACTGGGACAACACCGTCGTCAAGAACGACGTCACCGACGTGACCATCGCCTGGGCGCTGCGGCACGACAAGATCCTGCGGCCCAAGAGCTGGAAGTCCACCAGCAAGTGGATGACGGACGCCGCCCACCGGGCCCTCACCAAGGCCTGCGGCACCTCCGTCCCGGCCGGCAAGCCGCTGCCCACCTCCACCGACACCGCCTGCGCGGACGAGATCTTCGAGATCCGCGAGGACGGCAAGACGATGAGCGGCGAGGCCGCGTTCGCCGGCACCTGGAACCACCGGCGCACCGTCCCGCAGTACGCCTGGGTGCCGCAGATCTTCGCCGGGCACACCGTGCGCGAGGTCGAGTCGTACGCCCGCAAGGCCCGCAAGGAGGCCCTCGCGGCCCCCGTCGGCGCCACCCAGACCGTCGGCACGCACACCATCCCCGGCTACGCGCGCTACTACGAGCAGCAGCGCGACCTCATCCGCACGCTGAAGAAGGCCGGGTTCGACGTCTACATCGTCTCCGCGGGCTCCGAGCCGGTCGCCGAGGTCTGGGCGGGCGGCAGGAGCGGGGTCGGTATCGACCGGAAGCACACCATCGCCATCCGCTCGGTGCTCGACCGCAAGGGCCGCATCACCACCTGGAACCAGGGCTGCGGCGGCGTCCCCGTCAGCAAGGGCGAGGCCATCCCGTACATCGACGGCAAGCGCTGCTGGATCAACCAGGAGATCTTCGGCGTCAAGGGCAAGGCGGCCTGGCACAAGCAGCGCTGGGACCGGCGGATCGCGCTCGGCGGCGGTGACGCGGACACCGACGTGACGTTCGTCGGCGACGCGACGGGCGCGCACCTCGTGCTCAACCGCAACAAGAGCGAGTTCATGTGCCGGGCGTACGACAACGCCGACGGACGGTGGGTCGTGAACCCCATGTTCATCGAGCCGCTGCCGCAGAAGGCCGGTACGTACCCGTGCTCGACGTCCGCGTACAACGCGCCGGACGGGAGCAGGACGCCGGTCCTTCGCCCGGACGGCTCCGTCGTGCCGGACCAGCGGGACTCGGTGTACTAGGTCTTCCGGACCACTGAGTGGGGACGGGCCCGAGCTGATTGCGCGGAAGCTCGGGCCACGTCCTAGAGTGCCGGGATGAGCATGACGCCCCCGGCCGGCTGGTACCCGGACCCGTCGACGCCCGGCACCGAGCGCTGGTGGGACGGGACCGCGTGGACCGAGCACCGGCGCACGCCCGCCGACGTGACCGCCGCGTGCCAAACCCCGCAGCAGCAGCCGGGGTTCGGGCCCACGGTGGTGATGCAGCAGCCGGGGCCGGGCCAGGCCCCGGTCCCGGGGCAGGGAGGCGGCGGCCGCGCGAAGATCGTCGCGATCTCCGTCGCCGGAGCCGTCCTGGTCGCCTCGATCGTCACCGGTGTCGTCGTGCTCCAGAACGACGACGGCGACCCGCAGGGCAGCCCCGCGCCCACGGCCACCACCGCGGTCGAACCGAGCCCCACCCCGACCACGCCCGCGCCGACGACCTCCGCGCCCGACGCGGACCCCGACACCCTCGTCGACCAGCTCAACGGCATCACCCTGCCGGTCCCGACCGGCTGGGAGAAGGCCGAGAACACGGTCGGCGACGAACTCACCCTCCAGACCCCGGACACGTACGACTGCCCGGGCGACACCGGCCTCTGCCGCCAGGGCAAGATCACGTCGAGCACGGCCACGGGCACCGACGAACGCTCGCCGAAGAAGCTCGCCGAGGCGGACATCAAGGACGCCGCCGACGCCGCGTACGACGAGGACACCATCAACCGCAAGCCGTTCGGCGGCATGACCCGGCACGAGCGGATCAAGGCGGGCACGGTGGCCGTCGGCGGCCGCAGCGGCTACTTCGTACGCTGGCGCGTCCACACCAACAAGGGCTCGGGCGGATACGTCCAGTCCCTGGCCTTCCCCTCCAGCACCGGCTCCGAGGCGATGGTCATTGTCCGCTTCACCCTCGACGCCGGGAAGGGTGCGCCGCCGCTGTCCGACATCGACGAGGTGATCGGCGGGATCAGGCCGGTGGGGGACAGCGAGACGGGCGGGGGAGTGGGGAGCAGCGTCGGGCCGTCGTAGGGGTGGCCCACGTCTGCCGGAATCGACGGGCGTACCGCTAGAGGAAGGTGTGGCCTTCTCCGCGGTACGTCGGCACGCTGCCCGTCACCCGCTCGCCCTCGACCAGGTACAGCTTGTCGAACCGCTCGCACAGCTCACCGGCCTTGGCGTGCCGGAACCACACCTTGTCGCCGATGCGCAGGTCGTCCGCGGGCGGCCCGAGCAGCGGGGTCTGCACCTCGCCCGCGCCCTCCTGCGGGTCGTAGCGCAGCCCGTCCGGCAGGTACGGCACGGGGGAGCGGTCGGCGCCCGCGACGCCCGACGCCGGATAGCCGCCGCCGAGCACCGTGACCACGCCGGGCCCCGGCCTGCGCACGACCGGCTGGGCGAACAGGGCGGCCGGACGGCCGTCGAACGACGTGTAGTTGTCGAAGAGGCGCGGTACGTAGAGCCCCGAACCTGCGGCGATCTCGGTCACCGCGGCCTCGGCGGCGGTGTGCTGGACGCTGCCCGTGCCGCCGCCGTTCACGAACTCCAGGCCGGGCGCGGCGGCGCGGACCGCGCGGATGGTGGCGGCGCGGCGGGCCGCGAGCTCCTTGCGGGCGGTGGCCTGCATCATGCGCACGGCCCGTGACTTGGCGGGATGTCCCTCGACGGCGTCCCCGACCCCGGCGACATGACCCTCGTACGCCATCACGCCCACGAGCCGGAAGCCCGGCCGCCTGCCGATCGCGCGGGCGAGGGCAGCGACCTGGGCGGGCTCGTGCAGCGGCGAGCGGCGCGCGCCGACGCGGACCCGGCCGCCGAGCAGCTTCAGGGAGGTGTCCAACTCCAGGCAGACGCGCACCTCTTCGCGGCCGCCGTCGCGTGCCTCGTCGATGAGGCGGAGCTGCGCCGGGTCGTCGACCATGACGGTGACGGCGGCGGCGAGCTTGGGGTCGGCGGCCAGCTCGGCGAAGGCGGCGCGGTCGGCCGAGGGGTAGGCGAGCAGGACGTCGCCGAAGCCGGAGCGGGCCAGCCACAGCGACTCCGCGAGCGTGAACGACATGATCCCGGCGAATCCGTCCCGCGAGAGCACCCGCTCCAGGAGCGCGCGGCACCGTACGGACTTGCTCGCCACCCGGATCGGCTTTCCGCCCGCCCGGCGCACGAGATCGTCGGCGTTGGCGTCGAACGCCGCCACGTCCACGATCGCGAGCGGGGCGTCGAGGTGCGCGGTGGCCCGGTCGTAGCGGGCCCGGTCTGCGGCTCGGCCTCTCATGAACGCAGCCTGCCAGACGTCACTACCCGAGGGTAGGGGGATGATCCGGGCAGATCACCCCGGCCTGCGGACTGGGTTCCCGTGGGCCTCATGTCAGCCCGTAGAGTGACGCGCACGCAGGGAGCGCGCGACGCGAAGGAACGGGGGGTGCATGAGCACGGAGGCGCGACGGCCCCCCGTCCCCCCACTGCCCGGCACCCCGCCACGGGTGCCGCCACCCACGCGGAACGCGACCGGAACGCCGCCCCGACAGGCCCCCGAGAACCGGGCCGAGCCCCCGTCGGAGCCACCGCCTCCGTCCGCGACCGCCCGCTTCCCCGACGTCCGTCCGCCGACGGAGCGTGACCGGGGGCGTCGGCAGGCCGACGGCCCGGCGGGCGGCGATACGTCACTGCGGGGACCGGTGGACAGCTCGGTCGGCTCGGGTGGCTCGAACGGTTCGGGCGGGATGGGCCACGCGCGTGGTGCGAGCGGGGACGGCGACTCGACTGGAGGCGCGGACCCTGCCGACGGCGCTGAATCCGCCGACGCTGCCGACCCGACCGACGACGCGTCGGCGAGCGACGACCTGCACTCCATGGTCGAGGACTTGATGGCGCCGTTCGACCGGGTGAGGCCGCCCCGGCCCGCGACGGAGGACACCGCCACGGAGCGGGAACCGGACACACCCCCGCCCCCGCCCGCCTCGGCACGGCTCCCGGACGCGCCACCGGCACTCGCGCGGCCCGGCACACCCGGGCCCACGGACGCGGCCCGCCCCGCCGCCGACGTGCCCGCCAGGCCGACGCGCCCACCGTCCACGGACACCACCACCGACGCCGCGACGCCTCCGCCGAATGGCCTCAACTCGCCCTCGGGTGCGGTGACTTCACGCGCGCCGTCAGCGCAGCCCCGGAACACCGAAGCTCCGGCACCGCCGTCCACCAAGCCCCTGGACATCCCCGACCCGCGGACGCGGACAACGGCTGCCCAAGGCGTGGTGCCCGCACCGCCGTCACACGCTCCGACACCGCCCGAGGGCACGACCCCGGGCACCCGTGCCACCTCAACTCCCGCTGCCCCGCCGTCAGTTGGATCGACAGGACGGGCGCGGGCCGTCAGCGGCGGGTCCGCCGCGCCGCCCCGGCCGGGTGTCCCGCCCCGGCGAACCGGGGCCCCACGGCGGCCCGTTGGCGCCGTGGACCTGACCCCGGGGCCCGACACGGGACGCCCGTTCGTGTTCCTGGCGAGGCCCGCGCTGTACGACGACACCACCACCCGGCTTCGCCCCGTCGGCGCCTGGGTGCGGCCCCGCGCGGCCGCCGCCGCGGCCTGTGTCGTGCTCGGCCTCGGGCTCATCGGCGGTGCGGTGACCGGGAGTTGGCTGACCGGCGAGTCCGACGCGGCCGGCGGCACGCGCAACGCGTACATCGAGGCCGGGGAGCTCTGGCACAGCGTGCCCGTCGACGAGCTGTTCCCGCCCTCGATCAAGGGCGAGGGCGCGGGCCCCGGCGGCGCCGACCGCACCTGGAACCGCGTCGCCGTCGCCCCTGACAGCACCTGCAAGGACGCCTTCGACCCGCTCCTGCGCAAGGCCCTCGCCCCCGCGGGCTGCCTGCGCCTGCTGCGCGCCACGTACGCGGACGCGACCCGCAGCCATGTCACCACCGTGGGCCTGCTGTTCACGAAGGCCGACGCCGAGGCGATGCGCTCCCTGCGCACCCGGTTCACGGAGGAAGGGCTCGACAGCCGCCCGGACCTGATGCCACGCCCGTACGCCGCCAAGGGCACCCCGGCCGCGGACTTCGGCGACCTCCAGCGCGCCACCTGGACCCTGTCCGTACTGCCCGACGCACCCGTCGTCGCCTACTCCGTATCCGGTTTCGCCGACGGCCGTGTCGTCACCGACCCCGAGCCCGCCGCCGAGGCCATGAAGGTGGGCGCCACCTCCGCCCCCGGCCAGGCCGGCCTCGGCAACGACGCGAGGGGCATCGCCGACCGCGTCGAACGCGGCCTGCGCAAGACGGTCACCGAGGCCACGGAGAAGGCGTCATGAGCATCCGCAGGGCGGCGGTCACCGCGCTCGCCGCCGCCCTCGCGTTGGTCCCCGCCGGCTCCGCGTACGCCGACGACGGCATCCGCGCCCAGCAGTGGGCCCTCGACGTCATGGGCACCGACCAGGCGTGGCGCACCACCAAGGGCGAGGGCGTCACCGTCGCCGTGCTCGACACCGGCGTCGACGCCTCGCACCCCGATCTGGCAGGCAACGTCCTGCCCGGCAAGGACATGGTCGGTTTCGGGGCCCGCAAGGGCGACAAGTCCTGGGCCCGGCACGGCACCGCGATGGCCGGGATCGTCGCGGGACACGGGCACGGCGCGGGCCGCCGCGACGGCGTCCTCGGCATCGCCCCCGAGGCACGGATCCTGCCGGTCCGCGTGATCCTCGAAGACGGCGACCCCGCCCGCAAGAAGGCCCGCTCCACCCGCGGCAACGCCCTCGCCGAAGGCATCCGCTGGGCCGCCGACCACGGCGCCGACGTCATCAACCTGTCCCTCGGCGACGACTCCAAGTCCGCCCACCCGGAGCCGACGGAGGACGCCGCCGTCCAGTACGCGCTGCGCAAGGGCGCCGTCGTCGTCGCCTCCGCGGGCAACGGCGGCGAGCGCGGCGACCACATCTCGTACCCCGCCGCGTACCCCGGAGTGATCGCCGCGACGGCCGTCGACAACAACGGCGTGCGGGCCTCCTTCTCCACCCGCCGCTGGTACGCCACCGTCAGCGCGCCCGGCGACGACATCGTGATCGCCGACCCCAACCGCAGGTACTACGAGGGCTGGGGCACCAGCGCGGCGTCCGCGTTCGTCTCCGGGGCGGTGGCCCTCATCCGCGCCGCCCACCCAGGCCTCGGCCCCGCCGAGATCAAGGAGCTGCTTCGGGACACCGCGCGGGACGCCCCGTCCGGCGGCCGCGACGACTCCCGGGGCTTCGGCCTCATCGACCCGGTCGCGGCGCTCGACCGCGCGGGGAAGATCAAGCCGGATTCGCTGCGCACGACGGCCCACGCAGAGAAGTACTTCGGCCCGGGGCCCGACGAGGAGTCCGACGACGAGGAGCCCGCGGGCTGGGTCGGTCCCGTGGCCGGAGCGCTCGGCGTGGCCCTCCTTGCGGCGGGCATCGTGCTGTGGCGGGGGCGTCGGAGCACGTCCGGGCGCTGACGCTAGGGTCGGTGCCGTGGCGAACAAGAACATCCCCGACCCCGGTTTCTCCGACGACGACGGGTCGGCCGACCCCGCCCTGAGCGCGGCACTCGCCGCATGGGCCGAGGACAGGACCGCCCACGGTCCGGTTCTGGAGGCCGTCGCCGGAGCCCGGCTCCTCGTCCCCGTCGTCGCCGTGCTCGGCGAGGTCGAGGTGGACAATCAAGAGGGGGGCGAAGCTCTTCATAAGGGTGGTGGTGGGAGACGGGCGGGCGGCCTGCGGCGCGAGAAGACCAGCGACATGGCCGTGCCCACCCTCAAGGCGGGCGACCGCACCGCGCTGCCCGCCTTCACCTCCACCGAGACCCTCGCCCTGTGGGACCCCGAGGCCCGCCCCGTCGCCGTCCCCCTGCACCAGGTGCTCCAGGCCGCCGCCCACGAGAAGGCCGACACGGTCGTCCTCGACCTCGCGGGCCCCGTCCCCTACGAGCTGAACAGGCCCGCCCTGATCGCACTCGCCGAGGGCCGCCGCAGCTCCGACCCGCTCACGGACCCGTCCGTAGCCGCCGCCGTACGCGCCGCCGTCGCCGCCGAGCCCGCCGTGCTCCGCGCCCACCTCGGCCCCGGCACGGCCGACGGCACCCTGGCCCTGGTCCTGGACCCGTCCGCCGCCCCGGCCGCGGCCGCCCGGCGCGTCGCCGAGGCCCTCGCCGCCGACGAAACACTCAGGGCCCGCCTGGTGCGCGGCCTCGACCTGGCACTCCTGCCGGCCGAGGCGACGCCACCGGGCGAGCCCCTCTACGTACGCGATTGAGAAGCCCTTCTTACGTACGCGCGCAAGAAGGGCGGGCGGGCCGTCAGCCGAAGACCGGCCCCGTGTACTTCTCGCCGGGGCCCTGACCGGGCTCGTCCGGAACCAGCGAGGCCTCGCGGAAGGCGAGCTGCAGCGACTTCAGACCGTCCCGCAACGGCGCCGCGTGGAAGGAGCTGATCTCCGTCGCGCTCGCGTCCATCAGACCGGCGAGGGCCTGGATCAGCTTGCGGGCCTCGTCCAGGTCCTTGTGGGCCTCGCCCTCCTCGGCGAGGCCGAGGTTCACCGCCGCCGCGCTCATCAGGTGCACCGCGACCGTCGTGATCACCTCGACCGCGGGGACGTCCGCGATGTCGCGGGTCATGGCGTCGAAGCCGGGGCTCTGGGGTGCGTCGTGGGGTGCGGGGGTGGCCGCGGGGCTCGTGTCACTCATGCCCTCACCCTAGAGCCGCGTCCCGGCCGTTCGCCCCACCCCCCCGGGACCTGCTAACCTTGTGTAACGACCGGCCGGACACCTGCGTGCGAACGAGGGATCCGGCCCACAAGTGGAGGCTCCGATCTCCCACCTGGCCGCTCCTTGGAGCGGCGGGTCACCGGTCAGGCGGACACCGCGCAGCAGCGTGGAGGGCCGCCCGATGCGCCCCGCGATCACCGCGGAGGTGCTCCGGTAGGCGTGTGGAGCCCCTTCTGTGATCAGTCGGGGCATTTTTTGTGTTCCGGCTCGGTTGGTCGAGAAAACAGACGTAACGCGGCTGTCCGCCAGACGGCCGCGTGGTGCTACCGAGGAGGATCCATCAGCACCGAGCCCCGCATCAACGACCGGATTCGCGTCCCCGAAGTGCGACTTGTCGGTCCCAGCGGCGAGCAGGTCGGGATTGTTCCGCTTGCCAAGGCCCTGGAGCTTGCTCAGGAGTACGACCTCGACCTGGTCGAGGTCGCGGCGAGCGCACGCCCGCCCGTCTGCAAGCTCATGGACTACGGCAAGTTCAAGTACGAGTCGGCCATGAAGGCACGTGAGGCGCGCAAGAACCAGGCGCACACGGTCATCAAGGAAATGAAGCTCCGGCCGAAGATCGACCCGCACGACTATGACACCAAGAAGGGTCACGTCGTCCGGTTCCTCAAGCAGGGCGACAAGGTCAAGATCACGATCATGTTCCGTGGTCGCGAGCAGTCCCGTCCGGAGCTCGGCTTCCGGCTGCTGCAGCGGCTCGCGGAGGACGTCCAGGACCTCGGGTTCATCGAGTCGAACCCGAAGCAGGACGGCCGAAACATGATCATGGTCCTCGGTCCGCACAAGAAGAAGACCGAGGCGATGGCCGAAGCCCGTGAGGCCCAGGCGGCTCGCAAGGCGGAAGCGAAGGCCAACCCCGGCAAGTCGCAGAACGCCGCCGAGGAGGAGCTTTCCGAAGCCCCCGTCGAGGCCCCGGCCGAGGCTCCCGCCGAGGCCTGATCCCCGGACGCGAGTCCAGGGATTGCCAACCGAACACATGACGCTCCCGGATGCCCGGTTTCACGACCGGGCATCGGAGTGCCACTGACGAGGAGAGAACGGCGCTATGCCGAAGAACAAGACGCACAGCGGTGCCAGCAAGCGCTTCAAGGTCACCGGCTCCGGCAAGGTGCTCCGCGAGCGCGCCGGCAAGCGCCACCTGCTCGAGCACAAGTCGTCCCGTCTGACGCGTCGCCTCAGCGGCAACGCCGAGATGGCCCCGGGCGACGCCAAGAAGATCAAGAAGCTTCTCGGCAAGTGAGTCCGGGCGCGCACCGCGCGCCTGAGCTCTGACCGGGACCCAATCGAAACCGGGTCGTGTGAGTCCAACCACGGCCCCGCTACAAGGAGTTAACAAGTGGCACGCGTCAAGCGGGCAGTCAACGCCCACAAGAAGCGTCGGGCGATCCTCGAAGCGGCCAGCGGCTACCGCGGCCAGCGGTCGCGCCTGTACCGCAAGGCGAAGGAGCAGGTCACCCACTCCCTCGTCTACAACTACAACGACCGCAAGAAGCGCAAGGGCGACTTCCGTCAGCTGTGGATCCAGCGCATCAACGCCGCTGCCCGCGCCAACGGCATCACCTACAACCGCTTCATCCAGGGTCTGAAGGCCGCCAACATCGAGGTGGACCGCAAGATCCTCGCCGAGCTGGCCGTGAACGACGCCAACGCGTTCGCCGCGCTGGTCGAGGTCGCGCAGAAGGCCCTGCCTTCGGACGTCAACGCCCCCAAGGCCGCCTGACGTTCGCACTGAGCTTGAGCTGTGAGGGGACCCGCAGGCCGCTGGGCCTGCGGGTCCCGTCGCGTTCCGCCCGCTCTTTCGTTCACCCGACTCCGTACCCCCGAAGGCGACTTGATGGCCATCAGCCCGGACCTGATCTCCCCGCGGTCCCCGCGCGTCACCGCCGCGCGGCGGCTCGCCAAGCGGAACTTCCGCGGGAAGGAGCGGCTGTTCCTCGCTGAGGGGCCGCAGGCCGTGCGGGAGGCCGCCGGGCATCGCGGGGGCGGGGAGCCCACGCTCGTGGAGCTGTTCGCGACCGTCGAGGCCGCCGAGCGGTACGCGGACATCGTGGGCGCTGCCCGTGACGCCGGCGCGCGCGTGCACCTCGCCGACGAGAGCGTCATCGCCGACATCTCGACCACCGTCACCCCGCAGGGGCTCGTCGGGGTCTGCCGGTTCCTGGACGTGCCGCTTGCGGAGATCCTCGCGGCCCGGCCCAAGCTCGTCGCCGTGCTCGCGCACGTACGCGACCCCGGCAACGCCGGGACCGTGCTGCGCTGCGCCGACGCCGCCGGAGCCGACGCCGTGATCCTCACCGACGCCTCCGTCGACCTCTACAACCCCAAGGCCGTGCGGGCCTCGGTCGGCTCGCACTTCCACCTGCCGGTGGCCGTGGGCGTGCCCGTCGAGGACGCCGTACGCGGTCTGAAGGGCGCGGGCGTGCGGGTGCTCGCCGCGGACGGCGCGGGCGAGGACGACCTCGACGCCGAGCTGGACCAGGGCACCATGGGCACCGAGACCGCCTGGATCTTCGGCAACGAGGCCTGGGGGCTCCCGGAGGAGACCCGCGCACTCGCCGACGCGGTGGTGCGCGTTCCGATCCACGGAAGCGCCGAGAGCTTGAACCTCGCGACGGCGGCAGCCGTATGCCTCTATGCGTCCGCGCGTGCACAGCGCGCCGCCGGAGGGTGCCGCTCCGTCACCCCCGGCTAGTAGTGTGTCGGGCTCACAGGCCCACTGCGCCGGTTCCGAGAGGCGGGGATAGCGGGGATGAGCGTCGGCACGAGCGGACCACCGGGAGTGCGGGACCTGCTGTGCCCGCCCGCGGGCCACGCGGGCCCGGCGGGTCCGGGCCCGGAAGAGCTCGGCATCGACCCCGACGACCTGCCCGACGGCCTGGTCGTGGCCGACGAGACCGGGCGCGTCATCTGCTTCAACGCCGCCGCGGCGCGCATCACCGCCGTCCGCGCCGCCGACGCCCTCGGCACGTCCATCGAGCGCGCCCTGCCCCTGGAGGACCTGGAAGGGCGCCGCTGGTGGCAGCTCACCGACCCCTACGGCGGCCTCGCCACCCGGGTCGCCCAGCCCGAGCGGAACCTGCTCCTTCCCGGCGGGCGCGAAGTGCTGGTGTCCGCGCGGTACGTACGGACGCGGCCCACCGGCCCGCTGCGCCGCCTCGTCGTCTCCCTGCGCGACACCGAGGCCCGGCGCCGCACCGAGCGCAGCCACGCCGAACTGATCGCCACCGTCGCCCACGAACTGCGCTCGCCGCTCACGTCCGTCAAGGGCTTCACGGCGACGCTGCTCGCCAAGTGGGAGCGCTTCACCGACGACCAGAAGAAGCTGATGCTGGAGACGGTCGACGCCGACGCCAACCGCGTCACCCGGCTCATCGCCGAGCTGCTCGACATCTCCCGCATCGACTCCGGGCGGCTCGAGCTGCGGCGCCAGCCCGTCGACATCGGCGCCGCCGTCGGCCGGCACATCCAGGCCCACGTCGCCGCCGGCCAGGACGCCGACCGCTTCCTCGTACGACTGCTGCGGCCGCTGCCCGACCTGTGGGCCGACCCGGACAAGATCGACCAGGTGCTGAGCAACCTCCTGGAAAACGCGGTGCGGCACGGCGAGGGAACGGTCACCATTGATGTGGCGCCCTCGCCGTCCCTGCGCGTGCGGGGAGCGGCCGACACCGCGGTCACCGTCAGCGACGAGGGATCCGGCATTCCGGAGGAGTCGATGAGCCGCGTCTTCACCCGCTTCTGGCGGGGCAGCAAACGCGGCGGGACGGGACTGGGGTTGTACATCGTGAAGGGCATCGTCGAAGCGCACGGCGGCACGATCACCGTGGGCCGCGCGGCGAGCGGCGGCGCCCAGTTCCGATTTACGTTGCCCGTGGGGGCTCCGGCCTATCTGCAGTGATCACGCCCCGAGCGGCCCGCGGGCTCATCCGTTACCACCACCCCGTTAGACTCGGACGTTGGCACCTTTGTGTCCCCTTTATTCGGGACGTTCTCAGGACCAGTCGTCTCCGACTCGTTGACGGGGACCATCCGCCAGCCAACCGGAAGCACGGGAAGAGATGTCGGCACCGAACAAGTCGTACGACCCTGTCGAGGTCGAGGCACTGAAACCTGAAGAGATCGAGCGCATGCGGGACGAGGCGCTCGCCGCCTTCGTGGCCGCGTCCGACCTCGACCGGCTCCAGGAGGCCAAGACCGCCCACACCGGCACCGCCTCGCCGCTGGCGCTCGCCAACCGCGAGATCGGCGCGCTGCCCCCGCAGGCCAAGGCCGAAGCGGGCAAGCGCGTGGGCATGGCCCGCGGCGCCGTGAACAAGGCGCTCGCCGCCCGCCAGAGCGAGCTCGAGGCCGAGCGCGACGCCCGCGTCCTGGTCGAGGAGGCCGTGGACGTCTCCCTGCCCCACGACCGCGTCCCCGCGGGTGCCCGGCACCCGCTGACCACGCTGTCGGAGCGCATCGAGGACATCTTCGTGGCCATGGGCTACGCGGTCGCCGAGGGCCCCGAGGTCGAGGCGGAGTGGTTCAACTTCGACGCCCTGAACATCGGCCCCGACCACCCGGCGCGCGGCGAGCAGGACACGTTCTTCGTCGACGCTGCGTCTCTGGGTGCCCCGGCGGCCAAGGACGCCGACGGCTCCGGTGTCGTCCTTCGCACACACACCTCGCCCGTGCAGATCCGCTCGCTCATCGACCGCGAGCCGCCGGTGTACGTGATCTGCCCCGGCCGCGTCTACCGCACCGACGAGCTGGACGCCACGCACACCCCCGTCTTCCACCAGGTCGAGCTGCTCGCCGTGGACGAGGGCCTGACCATGGCCGACCTCAAGGGCACCCTGGACCACATGGTGCAGGCGCTGTTCGGCGGCGAGGGCATGAAGACCCGGCTGCGGCCGAACTTCTTCCCCTTCACCGAGCCGTCCGCCGAGATGGACATGGTCTGCTACGTGTGCCGCGGCGAGTCCGTGGGCAACCCCGACCGCCCCTGCCGCACCTGCTCCTCCGAGGGCTGGATCGAGCTCGGCGGCTGCGGCATGGTCAACCCCAAGGTGCTTGCCGCCTGTGGCGTGGACCCCGAGAAGTACAGCGGATTCGCCTTCGGGTTCGGCATCGAGCGGATGCTGATGTTCCGCCACAACGTAGAAGACATGCGAGACATGGTCGAGGGTGACGTGCGCTTCACCCGGCCGTTCGGGATGGAGATCTGATGCGGGTCCCGCTTTCCTGGCTGCGGGAGTATGTCGACCTCCCCGCCACCGAGACCGGCCGCGACGTGCAGGCCAAGCTGATCGCGGCCGGCCTCGAGGTCGAGTCCGTCGAACAGCTCGGCGCGGGCCTCAAGGGCCCTCTCGTCGTCGGCAAGGTCCTCACCATCGAGGAGCTGGAGGGCTTCAAGAAGCCCATCCGCTTCTGCACCGTCGACGTCGGCTCCGCCAACGGCACCGGTGAGCCGCAGGAGATCGTCTGCGGCGCCCGGAACTTCGCCGTCGGCGACAAGGTCGTCGTGGTCCTGCCCGGCGCCGTGCTGCCCGGCGACTTCGCGATCGCCGCGCGCAAGACGTACGGCAAGACCTCGCACGGCATGATCTGCTCCGGCGACGAGCTGGGCATGGGCGACGACGGATCCGGCGGCATCATCGTGCTTCCGCCCGAGCACGAGGCCGGCACCGACGCCATCGAGCTGCTCGAACTCGTCGACGAGGTCCTGGACATCGCCGTCACGCCCGACCGCGGCTACTGCCTGTCGATGCGCGGCGTCGCCCGCGAGACCGCCACCGCGTACGGCCTGCCGCTGCGCGACCCGGCGCTGCTCGACGTGCCCGCGCCGAACTCCTTCGGCTACCCCGTGCGCGTCGGCGACCCGGCCGGCTGCGACCGCTTCACCGCGCGCACCGTCACCGGCCTGCGCCCCGACGCGCGCTCGCCGATCTGGCTCCAGCGCCGCCTGCAGAAGGCGGGCATGCGCCCGATCTCGCTCGCCGTCGACATCACCAACTACGTGATGCTGGAGCTCGGCCAGCCCCTGCACGCCTACGACCGCTCGCGCGTCCAGGGCACCATCGGCGTGCGCCGGGCCGAGCAGGGCGAGAAGATCACCACCCTCGACGGCGCGCAGCGCGTGCTCGACGCCGAGGACCTGGTGATCACCGACGACCGCGGCGCCATCGGCCTCGCGGGCGTCATGGGCGGCGCCAACACCGAGATCGCCGATCACGACGAAGAGCAGGGCACCACGGACGTGGTCATCGAGGCCGCGCACTTCGACGCGGTCTCCGTGGCCCGCACCGCCCGCCGCCACAAGCTGTCCTCCGAGGCGGCCAAGCGCTTCGAGCGCGGCGTCGACCCCCAGGCCGCGTCCGCCGCCGCGCAGCGCACCGTCGACCTCCTCGTGCTGCTCGCGGGCGGCACCGCCGAGGCCGGCGTCACGGAGGTCATCGCGCCCTCCGCGCCGCGCACCATCGCGATGCCCGCCGACCACCCGGACAAGGTCGCCGGTGTGGCCTACGGCCGCGAGACCGTCGTACGCCGCCTCCAGGAGGTGGGCTGCGACGTGTACGGACAGGACTCCCTGACCGTCACCGTGCCGTCCTGGCGGCCCGACCTCGCCGAGATCAACGACCTCGCCGAGGAGGTCATCCGCCTCGAGGGCTACGAGAACCTGCCCTCGACGCTGCCCAAGCCCCCCGCCGGGCGCGGTCTGACCGAGCGGCAGCGGCTGCACCGGCGCGTGGGCCGCGCCCTCGCCGGGGCCGGTTTCGTCGAGGCGCCGAACTACCCGTTCGTCGGCGAGCAGGTCTTCGACCAGCTCGGCCTCGAGAAGGACGACCCGAACCGCCGCGTCGTCAAGCTCGTCAACCCGCTGTCCGACGAGGAGCCCGCGCTCCGTACGACGCTGCTTCCTGGCCTGCTGGCCACGCTGCGCCGCAACGACGGACGCGGCAGCCACGACCTGGCGCTGTTCGAGACCGGCCTGGTCTTCCACCCCCGGGACGAGGCCGCGCTCCCGGCCCGGCTGCCCGCTGCCCGGCGTCCCACGGACGAGCAGATCGCGGCGCTGGACCAGGCGCTGCCCGAGCAGCCGCGGCACGTCGCGGCCGTCCTCGCCGGCGCCCGTGAGCAGGCCGGCTGGTGGGGCAAGGGCCGGCAGGGCGACTGGGCGGACGCCGTCGAGGCGGCGCGCACCGTGGCCCGCGAGGCCGGCGCCGAACTCATCGTCCAGCAGGGCCAGTACGGCCCGTGGCACCCGGGCCGCTGTGCCGAGCTGTGCGTGTTCGTGGAGTACGCCGACGGCGTCGCCGCGGACGGCAGCGAGGGCGAGATCGTCGTCATCGGCCACGCCGGTGAGCTGCACCCGCGCGTCATCAAGGCGCTCGGCCTGCCCGCCCGCAGCTGCGCGATGGAGCTGAACCTCGACGTCCTCGCCGAGGCCGCGGAGGGCACGCTGCGCGCGCCGCGCATCTCCACCTTCCCGGTGGCCACGCAGGACGTCGCCCTCGTCGTCGACGAGGACGTGCCCGCGGCCGTCGTCGAGGCCTTCCTGCGCGACGGCGCCGGTGAACTCCTCGAGGACATCCGCCTGTTCGACGTCTTCACCGGCGAGCAGATCGGCGAGGGCAAGAAGTCCCTGGCGTACGCGCTGCGCTTCCGCGCCGCCGACCGCACGCTGACGGTCGACGAGGCCAGCGCCGCCCGCGACGCGGCCGTGGCGCGCGCCGCCGAGGTCACCGGGGCGGTGCTGCGCGGGGCGTAGTCCCCGGCCAACCCGGCGCGTGAAACGCGCAGTTGAGGGGCGTATCCGTGGACACGGATACGCCCCTCACTCGTTAGGGTGAGAACCTCCGGTGATCTGACCCGATCCGGCCATGCGGTCGACAGAATCAATGCGGCCGTAGGGGCCGCCCGTACCCGGCCCGCACGCTGAATCCGGGCCCCAGTCCCGCACGTTGAATCGGGCCTTAGGGGGGCCGTCGGCATGATCCGGATCAAGCCTCGCGCGCCCCGCCGCGGCGCCGCGGCCCACCGCGGAGTGCGGCTCGGGGCCAGAGCCCCGCGGCGACCCCGAGGGGAAAGCCCCTGGGGCGACGCCGCGATCGAGCGGCCGCGCACCCGCAGGCTGCGCCGCGCGCTCACGCTCGGCCTTCCCACGGTGTGGGGCGCCGTCGCCATCACGTACAAACTCACCTGCCCGCTCGCCCAGCAGCACGGCCTGGGCGCGCGGATCGTCACCAGCGCGGTCTTCTTCGCCGTCGGCACCGGCCTGATCGTGCACGTGCGCCGCGCGTTGCTGCGCGAACTGCGGCAGCTCCGCGAGGTCGCGGGCGCCGCGCAGAACGTGCTGCTCCGGCCGCTGCCGCCCCGCGTCGAGGGCCTCGCGCTCGCCGCGGGCCGCCTGTCCGCCACGCACGGCGCGTCCGTCGGGGGTGATCTGTACGAGGTGGCGGCCACCGACCACGGCGTGCGGCTCGTCATGGGCGACGTACGCGGGCACGGCCTCGCCGCGATCGGCACCGCGGCCGCCGTCCTCGGCAGCTTCCGCGAGGCCGCCCACGAGGAACCCGAACTGCCCCTGGTCCTCAGACGCCTGGAGCGGGCCCTTGCCCGGCACATGAGGGAGCGCTCCCGCGCGGAGCAGCTCGCGACCGGGCAGCCCGTGAACGGCGCCACCGCGTCCGACAGCGCGCTGGCCGAGGAGTTCGTGACCGTGCTGCTCGTGGAGATCAGCCGCGCGGGAGACGTATGGGCGCTCAACTGCGGCCACCCCTGGCCCTATCGGCTGCGCGGCCGGGCCGAACCGATGGTGGGCGGAGACCCGCTGCCACCCCTCGGACCCTTCCCGCTCCCCGCCGAACTGCCCCTGGCGCACTGCGGACGGCTGCTGCCCGGTGACGCGCTCGCCCTGCACACCGACGGCATGGAGGACGCGCGCAACGCGGCGGGCGAGTTCTTCCCGCTCCAGTCCGTGCTCAGCGAGGCCGCCCGCACCCAGCCGGTCTCACCACAGGCCGTGGTCCACACCGTGTACGGCGAACTCCTGCGCCACATCGGACGGCTGACGTCGGACGACGCCGCGCTCCTCGTGCTGCGCAACGACCGGCACCGCGTGCCCTCGCAGCAGGCGGAGACCGGGCGGCGCGCCCGCACCATGAGCTGAACACCGCCCGGCGTGGTGCGGCCTGCGCCGTCCGGGCCGTCGCGGAACTGCCGGGCAGACGACGGCCGACCGGACGGCGCCACAGAGGGGCCGCCGCACTGTTTGAGGGGGAGCCGGCGGCCCGGCCGCCTCCTGGTGAGGGCTCTCAGTCAACCGACCCGGCGCCCGGCGCGGCAGAGCGCACACCCCCCGGATGCGAGCACTCCGTTCACACCCCGTGTGCGCGTGACTCCATTAGGCTGGGCGCACCGAGCCACCGGAGGGCATCCATGCAGCCCAACACCCTGCTCGACGCGATCCTCGACGAAGCCGGCATCTCGCATGCGGGCCTTGCCGCCCATGTCAATCAGGCGGGCAAGGCAAGAGGTCTCTCGCTGAGATACGAACACACGGCCGTGGCCCGCTGGTTGAAGGGCCAGCGCCCGCGCGGCCAGGTGCCCGACCTCATCTGCGAAGTGCTCGCCGGCCGCCTGCGGCGCACGGTCACGCTCGACGACATCGGCCTCGGCGTGCCCGGCGTCCCGGCCGCGCGACAGGGCTCGATGGCGTCCACGCTCTCCGGGTTCGTCGAGCGCGCCACCGCCCTGTGGCGCTCGGACGAACAGCAGCGCCCGCATCTGCTCGGCGCGCCCGCGGTCACCGGCACGCCCGCGGTGATGCCCGTGTGGGAGTGGGAGAACCCGCCGGAGGACGTGGACGTCTCCCGCGGCGGCCGCCATCCGGTGAGCATGGGGGACATAGAGATGATGCGCGCGGCCCGCGCGCACTACGAGCAGATGTACCGCAAGACGGGCGGCATCGCCACGCGCACCCGCATCGTCGGCTTCCTGAACGCCGAGGCGGCCCCGCTGCTGAGGGGCAGTTACACCGACGCGACGGGACGTCAGCTGCACCGCGCGACCGGCGGCCTGGTGGCGATCGCCGGCATCTGCGCGTACGACTCGGACGCGCACGGCCTGGCCCAGCGCTACTTCCACCAGGCGCTGCGGCTGGCGAAGGCCAGCGGGGACCGGGGCCTTGGGGCGTACGTCATCGCGCTGCTCGTCAACCAGTCGCTGTTCATGCGGGAGTACCGCCAGGCGGTCGCCTTCGCGGAGGCCGCGCTGCGGGCCGCGGGCCGCGACATCACCCCGGCGCTCGCCTCCGATCTGTACGCGATGCAGGCCAAGTCGTACGCGCACCTGGGCGACGGCAGCAGCGCGCTGTCGTGCATCCGGCGTGCCGAGGCCGCGGCCGACCGCATCCGCAGGGGGCGCGAACCGGACGAGACGGGCTATGTCCAGCCCGGCCTGGTGAACGTACAGGTGGCCGAGGCGCTGCTCAGCCTCGGGGATCTCGCGGGCGCGCACGAACACGCCGCGGCGGCCGTGGACACTCCGGCGCACGACCGGGGCCGGGTCCACCGGCTCGCCATGCTCAGCCAGATCGAACTGCGGCAGGGGAACACCGACGAGGCGGTGGCCACGGCGGTGGAAATGGCAGAACAGGCGCGGGGGATGGAGTCACAGCGGCTGCGCGACCGGCTCCGGGCGGTGCGCGAACACCTGGTGCGCAGCGACTGCGCGGGCACGGCCGAGGCCGCCGAACTGATCGACGGGGCGCTGCGCGTGCCGCTGTAGATTCGCGGCGCGCTGCCGCGCGATTCGCCGTGCCTTCAGAGGGCGGGGGCGGAACCACGCGTGACACGTGCTACTTCGCTCTGCCGTGCGCGGAGTGCTCTGAGCACCTTCCTGCTGCGATATTGCCATCTACTCGGTGGAAGGTGGCAGAACCGTGCAGTGGACGAAACAGAGCGAACAAACTGTGTATGGAAATCGCTGGTTCACCGTCAATCTCGCAGACGTCGAGCTTCCGGACGGACGGCACCTCGATCACTTCCTGATACGGATGCGGCCGGTCGCGATCGCCACGGTCGTCAACGAGGCCAACGAGGTGCTGCTGCTCTGGCGGCACCGCTTCATCACCGACAGCTGGGGCTGGGAACTGGCCGCGGGGGTCGTCGAGGACGGCGAGGACATCGCCTGCGCGGCGGCCCGCGAGATGGAGGAGGAGACCGGCTGGCGGCCGGGACCCTTGCGGCACCTGATGAGCGTGGAGCCGTCCAACGGTCTCACCGACGCCCGGCACCACATCTACTGGTCGGACGAGGGGACCTACATCGGCCACCCCGAGGACGACTTCGAGTCGGACCGCCGTGAGTGGGTCCCGCTGAAGCTCGTCCCCGACATGGTGGCGCGGGGCGAGGTCCCGGCCGCCAACATGGCGGCGGCACTCCTCTTGCTGCACCATCTGCGTCTTGGCCAGGACGGCCGTTAGCCGGTCGGCACCGGCCCCGGACTAGCGCCCGAGGGCCTGCCAGACCGCCACCGCGAGCGCCCCGATTGCTGTGAGGGCGGCGAGGGCCGGCAGGGGCCACCTGTTGTGCTCAAGGGCCGTGATCCGGAGGGACAGGTCATCCTGATCCTTGGTGTGCTGTGCGTCGCTCTGGGTGAGTAACGCGAGCCGTCCGTCGACGCGGGTGAGGCCCACGTCCAGGCTGCGACGTAACTCTGCGAGTTCTTCCGGGACCACGGGACGCTCGGGGTCGGTGGTCACGAGTCCGCTCCTTTCTGTAGTGGTCACATCCCCCCTGTGCGCACGGAAAGTCAACTCGCCTGGTGGCCGCGGCGGGAGCGTGTGCGAAGGGCATATGCGAGCCCCCCGCGCACACGGTGTGTGAACGGCGCGGGCCCGGCACTCGAGGAGTGCCGGGCCCGTGAACTGGCCGAAAATTGACTTGAGTTCAGGTACGGAGCGTAATCATGCCGCGAGGGGCTCTCAGGCGTACGTGTAGAAGCCCGAGCCCGTCTTGCGGCCGAGGCGGCCCGCGTCGACCATGCGCTGAAGCAGCGGGGGAGCGGCGTACAGCGGCTCCTTGAACTCGTCGTACATGCTGTCCGCCACCGAGGCCACCGTGTCCAGGCCAATCAGGTCCGACAGCTTCAGCGGACCCATCGGGTGGGCGCAGCCCATCTCCATGCCGTTGTCGATGTCCTCGCGGGACGCGATGCCCGACTCGAACATCCGGATGGCCGAAAGCAGATAGGGGATGAGGAGCGCGTTCACCACGAAGCCCGAGCGGTCCTGGGCGCGGATCGCGTGCTTGCCGAGCACCTTCTCCACCAGGGCCTGCGCCCGGCTGATGGTGCCCTCCGACGTGGTCAGCGCCGGAATCAGCTCGACGAGCTGCTGCACGGGGGCCGGGTTGAAGAAGTGGATGCCGATGACCTGGTCCGGGCGGGACGTCGCCACGGCCAGCTTCACCAGCGGGATGGAGGAGGTGTTGGAGGCGAGGATCGCGTCCTGGCGCGTCACCACCTGGTCGAGCACCTGGAAGATCTCGGTCTTGATCTGCTCGTTCTCCACGACGGCCTCGATGACGAGGTCGCGGTCGGAGAACTCGCCCAGGTCGGTGGTGAAGCTGAGCCGCGCGATCGTGGCGTCCCGCTCCTCCTCGGAGATCTTGCCGCGCTCGGCCGCCTTGGACAGGGAGTTGTACAGCCGGGTGCGGCCGATCTCCAGGGCCTCGCCGGTGGTCTCCGCGACCATGACGTCCAGGCCGGAACGGGCGCAGACCTCCGCGATACCCGCGCCCATCTGGCCACAGCCCACCACTCCGACGCGCGCAATGTCGGCCATAGAGTCGGTCACCTCGTGCCTTTCGCAGATCAACAGGACGGCAGGGTCCCCCGCACGGTGCCGGTGCCTGCCTCGCCGGTGAACGTTACTCCGCAACCTCCGGTCCATTACGGGCCGGGTCGGGCATGCTGTCCCCGAACGACCAGCGACTGTCGGCGGATCCCGGACTCGAGGGGCGGCTTCATGAGGCGTATGTCACGTCAGGTGTCACGTCGGGCGTTCACGATGGCGGCGGCCTCGGTGGCCGCGGGGCTCGCCATGGCGGGGGACGCGGCGGCCGTGCCGCAGTCCCGGCGCCGGGGGCGCGAGCTGCGCGGCATGTGGGTGGCGACGGTCGTCAACATCGACTGGCCCTCCAAGCCGGGGCTTACCGCCGCGGAGCAGCGTACGGAGCTGATCGCGTATCTGGACGAGGCGGTGCGCCGCCGCCTGAACGCGGTGGTCCTCCAGGTGCGCCCCACGGCCGACGCGTTCTGGCCGTCGCGGTTCGAGCCCTGGTCGGAGTGGCTCACGGGCACGCAGGGCAAGGACCCGGGCTGGGACCCGCTGGGCACCGCCGTGCGCGAGGCGCACCGAAGAGGCCTGGAGCTGCACGCCTGGTTCAACCCGTTCCGCATCGCCATGCACACCGACCCCGCCCGCCTCATCCCGTCGCACCCGGCCCGCCTGCACCCCGACTGGGTCGTGCCGTACGGCGGGAAGCTCTACTACAACCCGGGGCTGCCCGAGGTGCGCCGCTTCATGCAGGACTCGATGCTCGACGCGGTGCGGCGCTATCCCCTGGACGCGGTGCACTGGGACGACTACTTCTACCCGTATCCGGTCGCGGGGCAGGTCTTCGACGACGAGGCCGCCTTCGCGCGGTACGGCGGCGGCTTCCCGGACCGGGCGTCGTGGCGCCGCGACAACATCGACCGGATGGTGCGGGAGATGGGCGTACGCATCAAGAAGGTGCGCCGCAGGACGCAGTTCGGGATCAGCCCCTTCGGCGTGTGGCGCAACGCCGTCACCGACCCGACCGGTTCCGACACGCGCGCGGGCGTGCAGACCTATGACGATCTGTACGCCGACACCCGGGGCTGGGTGAAGAAGGGCTGGATCGACTACATCTGTCCGCAGTTGTACTGGAACATCGGCCTGCCCGCGGCCGACTACGCCAAGCTCGTGCCCTGGTGGGACGACGTGGCGCGGGGCACGGGCGTGAAGCTGTACGTGGGGGAGGCGCTGTACAAGGCGGGGGACCCGGCGCAGCCCGCCGCGTGGCAGGATCCCGCCGAGTTGTCCCGGCACCTCACGTTCGCGAAGGACTACCCGCGGGTGCGCGGGCACGTCTTCTACTCGGCGAAGCACGTCGTGGCCGACAGGATCGGCGCGATGCAGCGGGTGGTCGACGACCACTACACGTATCGCGCGGACGTCTGAGCGCGGGCCGGAGCCCGGAGTGTGCGCGGGCCCGGGTCGGTGGACCCGGGCCCGGTGGCTCACTCGTCGCCGTCGATGTGGCGTACGACCGTGTCGGGGCCCGGTGACATGAGGGTCTCGTGCCCGTCCTCGAAACGTACGCGGTAGGGCGGGCCGCCGTCCTCGCCGAGGATTTCGACGACCTCAGCCGTCCGGTCCTGCTGCCCGACGATCCTGCCGTGGATCAGCAGCCGGTCGCCCACGGATGCTCGCATGGGGAGTGCCCTCCTCGTCCGATCACAGGGTGGCGGTGCGTGGCCGTCAGTGTACGACCGGTGGCGGCCGCCTGCGCCTACCCGCGCGCCCGTTGGGTGACAGCGATGCACACGAGCACCGCCACGGCGGTCAGCGGCGCCGCCGCGGGCACGTCCTCGCCGAGCAGGAAAAGGGACCAGACGAGGGTGAGCAGCGGCTGGGCGAGCTGGAGCTGGCTGGCCTTGGGGATGCCGATGGCGGCCATGCCGCGGTACCAGATGAGCAGGCCGAGGAACTGGGAGCCGATCGCGGAGTAGAGCAGGCCGATCGAGCTGTGCGCGGTCAGCTGGAACGGCTCGTGCGGCAGGGCGAGCGCCGCCCAGACGACCGTCAGCGGCAGGCACAGGACCAGGGCCCAGCCGATGACCTGCCAGCCCGGCATCTCCCGGGCGAGCCGGCCGCCCTCCGTGTAGCCCGCGGCGCACACCAGCAGCGAGCCGAACAGGTACAGGTCGGCGGTCGACAGCTTTCCGCCGCTCTGCTGCGCCGTGAACGCGAGCACCGCGACCGCGCCCGCGATCGCCGCCGCCCAGAACGTCCGTGACGGGCGGACGCCGGTGCGCAGCGCGGAGAGCGCGGCGGTCGTCAGCGGGAGCAGCCCGACGACGACGGCCGCGTGCGACGTGCTCGACGTCTGCAGGGCCAGAGAGGTCAGGAGCGGGAAGCCGATCACGACGCCGCCGCCGACGACGGCGAGCCCGCCCCAGTGCGCGCGCGGCGGCACCGGGACCCGCAGGGCCAGCAGGCAGCCGCCCGCGATGACGGCGCTCAGGACACAGCGCAGGGCGACGAAGGACCAGGGGCCGATGCCTTCGAGGCCCCAGGCGGTGGCGGGGAAGGTGAGGGAGAAGGCGACGACGCCGAGGGCGGCCTGAGCGGTGCCTGCTCGGCGGCGGTGCTGGTCCTGGGCGGCGGGGTCCGTGATGCCGACGGGCTCAGTGGGGCTGGTAGGGCCAGTAGGGCCGGAGGACCCCGAGGACGCGGTCGACCGGATCGGCCCGGCGGACGTCCGGACCGCTATCCCTCGCGAAACAGTAGCGCTATCCTGTGCTCTCATGCATGAGCGTAGCAGTGTGGGTGAGTTGGCGCAGAAGCTGCGGGCCGAGCTAGACCGCTACTCTCCAGGTGGAAAGCTGCCGTCGAGCCGGGCGCTTGTCGAGCGGTTCCGGGTGAGCCCCGTGACCGTGTCACGGGCCCTCGGGCAGCTCGCCGCGGAGGGTCTTGTCGTCACGCGGCCCGGTGCCGGGGCCTTCCGGGCGCGGCCACCGGCGGCGGGCGCGGCCGCGGCGGCCGTGGGGGACACCTCCTGGCAGGAGGTGACGCTCAGCGCGGACGCCGCGACGGAGGTCGTGCCGCGCTCCGTCGACGCCACCGGCGTCCTCGCCACCCTCGCGGCGCCGCCGCCCGGCGTCATCGAGTTCAACAGCGGCTATCTGCACGCCTCGCTGCAGCCCGAGCGCGCCATGGCCGCCGCGCTCGCGCGGGCGGGGCGGCGCCCCGGCGCCTGGGACCGGCCCCCGGTCGAGGGCCTGCCCGAGCTGCGCGAGTGGTTCGCGCGGGGCATGGGCGGCGCGATCACGGCGGCCGAGGTCCTGGTCTCCGCGGGCGGGCAGAGCGCCCTGACGACGACGCTGCGCGCGCTCGCCCCGCCCGGCGCGCCGGTGCTGCTCGAATCGCCCACGTACCCGGGCCTGTTGGCGATCGCGCGGGCCGCCGGACTGCGGCCGGTGCCGGTGCCCGTGGACACCGACGGCGTACGGCCGGAGCTGCTCGAAGCCGCGTTCCGGGCGACCGGCGCGCGCGTGTTCGTCTGCCAGCCGCTGTTCCAGAACCCGACCGGCGCGGTGCTCTCCGCCGAGCGCCGCCCCGAGGTGCTGCGGATCGCCCGCGAGGCGGGGGCGTTCGTCGTCGAGGACGACTTCGTACGCCGCCTCGTGCACGAGGACGCCGGGCCGCTGCCGAGCCCGCTCACGACCGACGACCGGGACGGCGTCGTCGTGCACGTCTGCTCGCTCACCAAGGCGACCTCGCCGAGCTTCAGGGTGAGCGCGCTCGCCGCGCGCGGGCCCGTCCTGGAACGGCTGCGCGCCATCCAGGTCGTCGACCACTTCTTCGTGCCGAGGCCGCTCCAGGAGGCCGCGCTCGAACTCGTCGGCTCACCCGCCTGGCCACGCCATCTGCGCACGGTGGCAGCCGAGTTGAGGAGCCGCAGGGACGCCCTCGCGGCGGCGCTGCGGCTGCGGCTGCCCGAACTCGCGCTGCCGCACGTCCCGGCCGGCGGCTACCACCTGTGGCTGCGGCTGCCCGACGGCACCGACGAACTCGCCCTCGCGGCGGCCGCGTTGCGCGCCGGGGTCGCGGTGGCGCCGGGACGGCCGTACTTCGCGGCGGAGCCGCCGGCCGCGCACGTCCGGCTGAGCTTCGCGGCCCTTGCGGGGGCGGGGGAGATCGCCGAGGGGGTGCGCAGGCTGCGGGTGGCGTGCGACGAGGTGCTGGGGTGAGGGGTGGCGTGCGACGAGGTGCCGGGGTGAGGGGTGGTGTGCGCGGGAGTGGTGAAAGGCGCTCGACGTGCGGCGCCTCCCCTGCGAGTCTCACGTCATGACCAACGCGTACGTAGCCCCTGACGGAAACGAGCACGCCTTCCCCGACGGGTACGAGCTGTCCACCGACCCCGCCCGCCTCGACCCCGCCCGCATCCACGCGTGGATGTCCACGGACGCCTACTGGGCCGTCGGCAGAACCCGCGAGAAACAGGACGCGGCCATCGCCGGATCGCTCAACTTCGGCGTGTACGAGGAGGCTTCGCGCGCCCAGGTCGCGTACGCCCGCGTGGTGACCGACCACGCGACGTTCGCCTACCTCTGCGACGTGTACGTCGACCGCTCGGTGCGCGGCAAGGGCCTCGGCACGGCGCTCGCGGGCGCGGTGCGCGACCACCTCGCTCCGTACGGGCTGCGCCGGATCCTGCTCGCGACCGGGGACGCGCACGAGGTGTACGAGAAGGTGGGGTTCGCGGTCTTGGAGAACCCGGGGCAGTGGATGGTGCTCGGCGCGCAGTGACCCGTTGACTCCGGGCACCCCTTGACCGCGGGCACCACGCGCCCCACGATCACCGCATGCACGTTCGCGTGACGCTGATATCGGCCGCGCGCGGCACCTCGCTGCTCACCGAGCGGTTCGACGACGACCGGCCGCTCGACGAGGCAGGCTGGCACGAGGTGCGGCGCGCCGCTCCCGCGCAGCCGCGCCACCGGCGACGCGCTCGGTCTCGCGCTGCTGGCCCAACCCGCCCTGAGCGACTGCGACATGGGCCGCTGGCGCGGGTACACGCTGGCCGAGGTGGCCGCGGGTGAGCCCGGCACGGTGGACGCCTGGCTGCGCGATCCCCGGTCGGCGCCGCACGGCGGGGAGTCGCTGCTCGCGTTCATCTCCCGGGTCGGCGGCTGGCTCGACACCCGGCCCGTCGGGGACGGCGGCCGCGTCGTCGCGGTGGCCGAGCCGTCCGTGGTGCGGGCCGCGCTGGTGTACGCCCTGAAGGCGCCCCCGGCGACGTACTGGAACATCGACGTGGGCCCGCTGTCGACGGTCACCCTCGCCGGGCACGGCGGTCGCTGGAACCTGCGGATCGACGCGGCGGCGTAGGGCGCTTCCCTCGGCTGGGGGGATTCAGAGCACGCGCGTGTAGTCCGTCGTCAGGAGCAGGTCCTTGGCGGGGCCCGCCACCCGCCACCGGGTGCGCCAGCGCGCCTCGTCGTACACCTCGAACTCGCCCCGGTACAGATCCGCCGCGCACGGATGGTCGGCGGTGTGGCGGCCCGAGCGCAGGTCGAGGTCGTGGAAGAAGCGGCCGTCGGCGAAGTGGACGCACACGGTGCCCGGGAGCGCGCCCGGCAGGAAGCGGAGCGTGCGCTCGGCGGGCCGGGCGACGCCGTGCCAGGTGAAGGTGCCGGACTCGTGGTGCAGCAGGCCGGCGTCGGCTTGCGCCGCGTCGGTCTGTGTCGCGTCGGTCTGCGCCGCGTCGGCCGGCTCCGCGCCGTCGAGCGGCGTGAACCTGGTGGTCCCGGTGAACACCCCCTCCGCCGGTGCGCCCGCCGCCCCCGCGAAGTCCCGCACCGTCCGCTCGACGCGCCAGTCCCCGGCGAGATACGCGAGGGCGTCGGGCACCGCGTGCACGAGGGCCGTCACGGTGTCGGCGCGCTCATCGGGGAAGGGCATACCCGCAGGCTACTCGGCGGGCGACTTGTCGACATGACCGGTCCTGTAGCCGCGGGCGCCCCCCGTCGGCCTACTTGTCGACGACCGACATGCTCGTCGCGTCGTAACGCGTCCCCGCGACCCCCTCCGCGGGCGCCGCCGCGTCGATCGCGGCCAGTTCCTCGGCGGTCAGGTCGAGGGTGGCGGCGGCCACGTTCTCCTCCAGGTACTTCTCGCGGCGCGTGCCCGGGATCGGGACCACGTCGGCGCCGCGGTGCTGCACCCAGGCGAGCGCGAGCTGACCGGCCGTGACGCCGCGCCGCGCGGCGATGTCGTTGAGGGCGTCGACGATCGCGAGGTTCCGCTCCAGGTTGCCGTCGGCGAACCGCGGCTGGGTGCGGCGGATGTCGTCCGCCTCCAGGGCGTCGACGGAGGTGACCCGGCCGGTCAGGAAGCCGCGGCCGAGCGGCGAGAACGGCACGATGCCGATGCCGAGCTCCCGGCAGACCGGCGCGATCTCGTCCTCCAGGTCCCGCGTCCACAGCGACCACTCGCTCTGCAGCGCCGCGATCGGGTGCACGGCGTGCGCGCGCCGGATGGTGCGGGCGCTCGCCTCCGAGAGGCCGAGGTGGCGCACCTTTCCGGCGGCGACGAGCTCGGCCATCGCGCCGACGGTCTCCTCGATGGGCACGTCCGGGTCGACGCGGTGCACGTAGTAGAGGTCGATGTGGTCGACGCCGAGCCGCCGCAGCGAGGCCTCGCAGGCCTGGCGTACGTACGCGGCGTCGCCCCGGATCGCGAGCGGCTCGCCGAGGCGGTTGGCGAAGCCGAACTTCGTGGCGACGACGGCCTGTTCGCGCCGGTGGCCCGCCAGCGCGCGGCCGATCAGCTCCTCGTTGTGCCCGCCGCCGTAGTAGTCGGAGGTGTCGAGCAGAGTGACGCCGAGGTCGAGCGCGCGGTGGATGGTCGCGGTCGACCGGTCGTCGTCCGAGGCGCCGTAGGCGTGGCTCATCCCCATGCAGCCGAGCCCCTGCGCGGAGACCGTGAGAGCGCCGAGCGAGCGTGTGGGCATACCGGTCATGGTCGTACCTCCTGGTCGTGCGGGTGATCCTGGGCGTGACCCTAGGAGTTGGAGCGCACTCCAAGGCAAGCGGAATACGGGGGCTTCCCTCAGTACGGGTCTCCTGCTGGTCGGATGGCCGGTCGGCGCACGCGTTCGTAGCGTCCTGAACGAACGCACCGCGCGGCACGCCACACGACTTCCCGGCGCCCCGCACGACTTCCCGGCACCCGCACGACTTCAAGGAGCACGATGCGCGCCACCACCACGGCCACCGCCGGGCTCGGCCTAGCCGCCGTCCTCGTGAGCGGTCTGCCCGCGCAGGCGTCGGCCCAGCGCCCCGCGGCACCCACCCGGGCGGCCGGCCTCGCCGCGTACGAGCAGCAGGAGCTGAACTGGGGCCCCTGCCCGACCGGCCAGAAGGAGCTGAACGAGGCGGGCGCGCGCTGCGCGAAGGTCACCGTCCCGCTCGACTACGCCGACCCCGGCGGCCGCACCATCGAGATCGCGGTCTCCCGCATCAAGGCCACCGCCCCCGCGGAGAAGCGCCGCGGCGTCCTGCTGACCAACCCGGGCGGCCCCGGCGGCACCGGCCTCGCCTACACTCTCGCCCTGCGCCCCGCCCTGAAGGACGTCGCGGGCCGCTACGACCTGATCGGCTTCGACCCGCGCTTCCTCGGCGAGAGCACCCCGATCGCCTGCGACCCGGCCCCCAAGCCCCCGCCTCCCGCACCGACGACCAGCCCCCGCGCGGACTTCGAGGCGTCGGTGCGCACCGCCCGCCAGGACGCCCGCCGCTGCCACGAACACGGCGACAACCGCGCGCTGCTGCCGCACGCCTCGTCCCGCAACGTCGCCCGCGACATGGACGTGATCCGCGCGGCCCTGGGCCGGCGCAAGCTCTCGTACTACGGCGTCTCCTACGGAGCGGACCTCGGCGCCACGTACACGCAGATGTTCCCGCGCCGCGCCGACCGGTTCGTCATCGACTCCGTCACCGACCCCGCCGCCACGCAGTACGAGCAGTTCCGGCGCTCGGGCGCGCCCGCCGAGCGTGCCCTGGACGAGTGGGCCGTGTGGACGGCGCGGAACCACACGACGTACCGGCTCGGCCGCACCGCCGCCCAAGTCCGCGCCCGGGTCGAGCGGATGCTCACGCAGGCGGAGCGGCGGCCGGTGACGCTGGCCGCGCAGCGCATGACCGCGCCCCTGCTGCGGATGATCCTCAAGCAGCCCCTCACGCAGGGGGAGAACGACGCCAGGACGGCTTCGTTGGTACGCGACCTGGTCGCCGCCTATCAAGGAGAGCTGACGGAGCCGGGTCCCGAACTCGCCGCCATGCTGAAGATGTTGAACTCGCCCGAGGTCGCCGACAGCATGCTCGGTGGCACGATCTTCATGTGCGGCGACGGCGGCTGGCCCGCCGGGGGCTGGCCCGAGGCCACGGAGACGTACTGGAAGAACAGCGTGCGCAGCCGCGCTACCGAGCCCGTCTTCGGACCGTTCGTCAACGGCATCACCGCGCCCTGCCCGTTCTTCGAGCAGCCGCCGCGCGAGCCCGCCGTGACGGTCGACAACGACGTGCCGGTGCTGATGCTCCAGGCGAAGCGCGACCACACGCGCTTCGAGGACGCGCTCGCCATGCACCGCGCGCTGCGCGGCTCTCGTCTGGTCGCCACCGACATCCGCGCCCACGGGGTCTACGGCCGCGACATCGACGGTCTGACGCGGGTGCCGTGCGCGGACCGGGCGGTCAACGCGTACCTCGGGGGAGGGGCGCTGCCGGAGCGGGATATGGAATGCCCGGCTCCGGCCAGGACCTCCCACACGGACTAGGAAAACGCGTCGACGCCCGTGAGTTCCGCGGACAACTGCCAGAGCCGGGCCGCCGCGGCCGGATCCACCGCCCACGGCTTGACGCCGCCGATCAGCATGTCGTCCGTGGTGGCGGGCCCGGCGACGTCGCAGTCCTGGCAGTAGGCGCCGCCGTGCTCCTCCAGGAGGGGCGAGGTCGCCGCCCACACGGCCGTCGCCGCGCCCTGCGCAGGGGACTTGAAGCCGTCGGCCGGCCTGCCGTCGGCGTCCATCCAGCCCTGCGCGATCTGCTCCTCGCGCGGGATGTGGCGCTGGAGCGGGGTGAGGATGCTGCCCGGGTGCACGGCGAAGGCGCGCGGGCCCCGGCCGCCGGCGAGGGCGTCCAGGTGCCGGGCGAACAGGGCGTTGGCCGTTTTGGACTGGGCGTAGGCGAGCCACGGGTCGTAGGGGGAGCGGCGGAAGTGCGGGTCGTCCCAGCGGACGTCCGACAGGAAGTGGCCCGACGACGCCACCGACACGACCCGGGCACGACCCGGCGTCAGGGCGGGCGCGAGCCGGTTGACCAGGGCGTAGTGGCCAAGGTGGTTGACCGCGAAGTGCGCCTCCCAGCCGGGTCCGACGCGGGTCTCCGGGCAGGCCATGATGCCCGCGTTGTTGATGAGTACGTCGACGGCCCGGCCGCCCGCGAGGATGCCGTCGGCGAACGCGCGGACGCTGTCGAGGTCCGCGAGGTCGAGCGCCGCGACCTCCGTGCCGGGGGTGCCGCGCAGGGCGGCGGCCGCCGTCTCCGGCCTGCGCGCCGGGACGATCACGTGGGCCCCGGCGCGGGCGAGGGCGTGGGTCGCCTCCAGGCCGAGCCCGGAGTAGCCGCCGGTGACCATGGCGGTCCGGCCGGTCAGGTCGATGTCCTTCAGTACGTCGTCGGCGGTGCTGCGGGCGTCGTGGCCGGAGCCGAGCGCGCGCTGAACTGGGGTTCTGTTCGTCATAGGCAGGTTCGTCATGGGCAGGACGCTAGAACCTAGACTGCGATCTAGATCAAGCTCGGCCCGCAAGGGGGCGAAGTGGATGAAGGGGATGAAGGGCGCGCGCGTGGGGAACGCAGACGACGACAAGCACGCCGGACTGTCCATCGGCGAGGTCGCCGACGCCACCGGCCTCAGCGTGCACGCGCTCCGGTTCTTCGAGCGCGAGGAACTGTTCCTGCGGCCGATCCCGCGGACCGGCGGCGGGCGGCGCGTGTACGCGGCCGCCGACGTCGAGTGGCTCGCCCTGTGCAACCGGCTGCGGGCGTCCGGGATGCCGATCGCCGAACTGAAGCGGTTTGCCGGACTTGTCCGTTCGGGCCCGGGGAACGAGGCCGAACGGCTCGCCCTGCTCCAGGAGCACGAGCGTGCCGTCCGCGCGCGGATCGAGGAGCTGGACGCGAGCCTGGAGATCATCCACGGCAAGGTCCTCGCGTACGAGAAGCACGTGCGCGAGGGCACGGCGGCGGGGGTGTGGGCGCCCACGGCGTCCCGGTGACCGGACGCCGGGTGCCGCGCCCGCGCACCGGGTCCGGAACTCCGACGAGGGCCCTGTCCGGACCACCGTCGTCACGAGATATCTTGATGTCGAGCAATGTTGCAGACGTGGAGCGGAGCACCCGGTGACTGACTCGACCATCATCTACACGCACACTGACGAGGCCCCCGCCCTCGCGACGCATTCCTTCCTGCCCGTGATCCAGGCGTACGCCTCGACCGCGGGTGTGAGCGTCGAGACCCGTGACATCTCTTTGGCGGGCCGGATCATCGCGAGCTTCCCGGAGCGCCTGGAGGCGGGGCAGCGCATCGACGACGCGCTGGCCGAGCTCGGCGAACTGGCGAAGACGCCGCAGGCGAACATCATCAAGCTGCCGAACATCTCGGCGTCCATCCCGCAGCTCAAGGCCGCCGTCGCCGAGCTGCAGGAGCAGGGCTACGCGCTGCCGGACTACCCGGACGACCCGAAGACCGACGAGGAGCGCGACATCCGCGCCCGCTACGACAAGGTCAAGGGCTCCGCGGTCAACCCGGTCCTGCGCGAGGGCAACTCCGACCGCCGCGCCCCCGCGTCGGTCAAGAACTACGCCCGCAAGCACCCGCACCGCATGGGCGCGTGGACGGCCGATTCCAAGACGAACGTCGCCACCATGGGCGAGAACGACTTCCGCTCCACGGAGAAGTCCGCCGTCATCGGCGCCGCGGGCTCCCTGCGCATCGAGCTGGCCGCCGCGGACGGTTCCACCACCGTCCTGCGCGAGTCGGTGCCGGTCCTCGCGGACGAGGTCGTGGACGCCTCCGTCCTGCACGTCGCCGCGCTGCGCGAGTTCCTGACCGCGCAGATCGCCCGTGCCAAGGCCGAGGGCGTGCTGTTCTCCGTGCACCTGAAGGCCACGATGATGAAGGTCTCGGACCCGATCGTCTTCGGTCACGTGGTGCGCGCCTTCTTCCCGAAGACCTTCGAGAAGTACGGCAAGGCGCTCGTCGCCGCCGGTCTGTCGCCCAACGACGGCCTCGGCGCGATCCTCAAGGGCCTGGACGGTGTGCCGCACCTGGGCGCCGAGATCAAGGCGTCCTTCGAGGCCGAGATCGCCGAGGGCCCCGAGCTTGCCATGGTCGACTCCGACCGCGGCATCACCAACCTGCACGTACCGAGCGACGTCATCGTCGACGCCTCCATGCCGGCGATGATCCGCACCTCGGGCCACATGTGGGGCCCGGACGGCGGCGAGCACGACACCCTCGCGGTCCTCCCGGACAGCTCCTACGCGGGCATCTACCAGGTCGTCGTCGACGACTGCCGCGCCCACGGCGCCTACGACCCGGCCACCATGGGCTCGGTCCCGAACGTCGGCCTGATGGCGCAGAAGGCCGAGGAGTACGGCAGCCACGACAAGACCTTCGAGATCGAGGCCGAGGGCACGGTCCGCGTCGTCGACGAGGCCGGGAACGTCGTCCTGGAGCAGGCGGTCGCCGCGGGCGACATCTTCCGCATGTGCCAGACCAAGGACGCCCCGATCAAGGACTGGGTGAAGCTCGCCGTCTCGCGCGCCCGCGCCACCGGCGACCCGGCCGTCTTCTGGCTGGACGAGGGCCGCGCCCACGACGCGCAGCTCATCGGGAAGGTCAAGCAGTACCTCCCGGAGCACGACACCGAGGGCCTGGACATCAAGATCCTGTCCCCGGTCGAGGCGATCAAGTTCTCCCTGGAGCGCATCCGCCGCGGCGAGAACACGATCTCCGTCACCGGCAACGTCCTGCGTGACTACCTGACGGACCTGTTCCCGATCCTGGAGCTCGGCACCAGCGCCAAGATGCTCTCGGTGGTCCCGCTGATGAACGGCGGCGGCCTGTTCGAGACCGGCGCCGGCGGCTCCGCGCCCAAGCACGTGCAGCAGCTCGTCAAGGAGGACTACCTGCGCTGGGACAGCCTCGGCGAGTTCCTCGCGCTCGCGGTGTCCTTCGAGCACCTCGCGCAGACCACGGGCAACGCGCGCGCCCAGATCCTCGCGGACACCCTGGACCGCGCGACGGCGACCTTCCTCGAGGAGAACAAGTCGCCGAGCCGCAAGCTGGGTGGCATCGACAACCGCGGCAGCCACTTCTACCTGTCCCTGTACTGGGCGCAGGAGCTGGCCAAGCAGACCGACGACGCGCAGCTCGCCGAGGCGTTCGGGCCGCTGGCCAAGACGCTCGCCGAGCAGGAGCAGACGATCGTCGACGAGCTGATCGCCGCCCAGGGCAAGCCGGCCGACATCGGCGGCTACTACCAGCCCGACCCGGCCAAGGCCTCGGCGGTCATGCGTCCGTCGGCCACGTTCAACCAGGCGATCTCCTCGCTCGCCTGACGCAGTCCGTACGTTCCCGCCCCGGTCGGCAGCAGCCGGCCGGGGCGGTCGCGGTTCCGGCCGCTCCCGAGCGGCCGCTGAGCGCCCCGAACGGTCAGCAACTGCCCGCCGTTCCTGCCGGTCCGCGCCGCTCCGGTGCGATGATGGGCCGAGCGTCGATCACCCCGGGGGATGGGACGGAGCCTGGTTCACCGGCTCCCGCGACGCCTCACCCGCAGTCGGCTTCGGCGGGCGGCACGGATCCCCATTGTATAAACGTGCGGCGCAATGTATATTCATGCCATTCACGCAGGAGGATTCCATGACGGTACGCGCAGCGGTCGCGGGAGCGAGCGGATACGCGGGCGGGGAGCTGCTGAGGTTCCTTGCCGTGCACCCCGAGGTCGAGATCGGCACGCTCACCGCCCACTCGAACGCGGGCGAGCGCCTCGGCGCGCTCCAGCCGCACCTGGCCCCGCTCGCCGACCGCGTGCTGGCGCCGACCACGGCCGAGAGCCTGGCGGGCCACGACGTCGTCTTCCTCGCCCTGCCGCACGGCCAGTCCGCCGCCGTCGCCGAGCAGCTCGGCCCGGATGTGCTCGTGGTCGACATGGGCGCCGACTTCCGTCTGAAGGACGCGGCGGACTGGGAGAAGTTCTACGGCAGCCCGCACGCGGGCACCTGGCCGTACGGCCTGCCCGAGCTGCCCGGCGCCCGCGCCGCGCTCGCGGCCACCAAGCGCATCGCGGTGCCCGGGTGCTACCCGACGGCCGTGTCGCTCGCGCTCTTCCCGGCGTACGCCGCCGGGCTCGTCGAGGACGAAGCGGTGATCGTCGCGGCGTCCGGCACCTCCGGCGCGGGCAAGGCGGCCAAGCCGCACCTGCTCGGCTCCGAGGTCATGGGCTCCATGTCGCCGTACGGCGTCGGCGGGGCGCACCGGCACACGCCCGAGATGATCCAGAACCTGAGCGCCGCCGCGGGCTCGCGCGTCACGGTGTCCTTCACGCCCACGCTGGCCCCGATGCCGCGCGGCATCCTCGCCACCTGCAGCGCCAAGGCCAAGCCGGGCGTGAACGCGGAGAGCGTGCGCGCGACGTACGAGAAGGCCTTCGCCGACGAGCCGTTCGTGCACCTGCTGCCCGAGGGCCAGTGGCCCGCCACGGCGTCGGTCTACGGCTCCAACGCCGTGCACGTCCAGGCGACCCACGACCCGGCGTCCGGCCGCGTGATCGTCATCAGCGCCATCGACAACCTCGCCAAGGGCACCGCCGGCGGCGCGGTGCAGAGCATGAACATCGCCCTGGGGCTCCCGGAGGAGCTGGGCCTATCCACGATCGGAGTCGCACCGTGAGCGTGACGGCAGCAAAGGGATTCCGGGCGGCGGGCATCACCGCCGGGATCAAGGACAGCGGGAACCCGGACCTGGCCCTCGTGGTCAACGACGGGCCCCGTCTCGCCGCCGCCGGAGTCTTCACGTCCAACCGCGTGAAGGCGGCGCCGGTCCTCTGGTCCGAGCAGGTCCTCAAGGCCGGACAGGTCTCGGCGGTCGTCCTCAACTCCGGCGGCGCCAACGCCTGTACGGGCCCGAAGGGCTTCCAGGACACGCACGCCACCGCCGAGAAGGTGGCGGACGTCCTCGGCCTGAACGCGGGCGAGGTCGCCGTCGCGTCGACGGGCCTGATCGGCGTGACGCTGCCCATGGACAAGCTCCTGCCGGGCGTCGAGACGGCCGCCGCCGCCCTGTCCGGGCACGGCGGCGAGAAGGCCGCCATAGCGATCAAGACGACGGACAGCGTGCACAAGACGGCCGTCGCCGAGGGCGCGGGCTGGACGGTCGGCGGCATGGCCAAGGGCGCGGGCATGCTCGCCCCCGGCCTCGCCACGATGCTGGTCGTCCTGACCACCGACGCCGACCTGCCCGCCGCCGACCTCGACAAGGCGCTGCGCGAGGCGACCCGCCTCACCTTCGACCGCGTCGACTCCGACGGCTGCATGTCCACCAACGACACGGTGCTCCTGCTCGCGTCCGGCGCCGCCGAAGTGACGCCCGCGTACGCGGAGTTCGCCGACGCCGTCCGGCAGGTGTGCGACGACCTGGCCCGCCAGCTCATCGGCGACGCCGAGGGCGCCAGCAAGGACATCCGCATCGAGGTCGTGGGCGCCGCCACCGAGGACGACGCCGTCGAGGTGGGCCGCTCCATCGCCCGCAACAACCTCCTCAAGTGCGCCATCCACGGCGAGGACCCCAACTGGGGCCGGGTGCTCTCCGCCATCGGCACCACCTCCGCCGCCTTCGAGCCGGACCGGCTGAACGTCGCCATCAACGACGTCTGGGTCTGCAGGAACGGCTCGGTGGGCGAGGACCGCGACCTGGTGGACATGCGCTACCGCGAGGTGCGCATCACCGCCGACCTCGCCGCGGGCTCCGAGACCGCCGTCATCTGGGCCAACGACCTCACCGCCGACTACGTCCACGAGAACAGCGCGTACTCCTCGTAGCGGCATCCCCGTTCTCCACCTGGAAAGCCCCATGAGCACCCGCAAGCACACCGCACTGCCCAAGGCACAGACCCTGATCGAGGCGCTGCCCTGGCTGACCCGCCACCGCGGCAAGACCGTCGTCATCAAGTTCGGCGGCAACGCCATGGTGGACGAGGACCTGAAGGCCGCCTTCGCCCAGGACGTCGTGTTCCTGCACCACGCGGGACTGCGACCCGTCGTGGTGCACGGCGGCGGCCCGCAGATCAGCGCCCAGCTCGACAAGCAGGGCCTGGTCAGCGAGTTCAAGGCGGGCCTGCGGGTGACGACGCCCGAGGCCATGGACGTCGTCCGCATGGTGCTCGCCGGGCAGGTGCAGCGCGAGCTGGTGGGCCTGCTCAACGAGCACGGACCGCTCGCCGTCGGCCTCACCGGCGAGGACGCGCACACCATCACCGCGACCCGGCACCGGCCGCTGATCGACGGCGAGCCGGTCGACATCGGCCAGGTCGGCGAGGTCACCGAGATCGACACCGGCGCCATCGAGGCGCTGCTCAAGGACGGCCGCATCCCGGTCGTCTCCTCCATCGCCCGCTCCCAGGACGAAGGCGGCAAGGGGCATGTCTACAACGTCAATGCTGATACGGCGGCTGCGGCACTCGCTGCGGCGCTTGGTGCCGAGACGCTGATGGTCCTCACCGACGTCGAGGGTCTGTACGAGGACTGGCCGCACAGCGACGACGTCATCAGCAGGCTCACGGCCACCGAACTGGAGAAGCTCATCCCCGAGCTGTCCAGCGGCATGGTGCCCAAGATGCAGGGCTGTCTGCACGCCGTACGCAACGGCGTGCACACCGCGCGCGTCATCGACGGGCGCGTCCAGCACGCGATCCTGCTGGAGATCTTCACCGACGAAGGAATCGGCACGATGGTCGTGCCGGACGAGCTGACCGAGCCGAACGAGGGGGACCCGGCATGACATCCAACCAGGACCTGACCCGGCGCTGGCAGGGCGCCCTGATGGACAACTACGGCACGCCCCGCATCCCGCTGGTGCGCGGCGCGGGCAGCACGCTGTGGGACGCCGACGGCAAGCGCTACACCGACTTCGTCGGCGGCATCGCCGTGAACGCGCTCGGCCACGGCCACCCGGCCGTCGTGGAGGCGGTGTCCCGGCAGATCAACGCGCTCGGCCATGTGTCCAACCTGTTCGTCGCCGAGCCGCCGGTCGCCCTCGCGGAGCGGCTGCTCGACCTCTTCGGCCGCGACGGCCGCGTGTTCTTCTGCAACTCGGGCGCGGAGGCCAACGAGGGCGCCTTCAAGATCGGCCGGCTGACGGGCCGCCCGCACATGGTCGCCACCGAGGGCGGCTTCCACGGCCGCACCATGGGCGCCCTCGCGCTCACCGGCCAGCCCGGCAAGCAGGAGCCGTTCCTGCCCCTGCCCGGCGACGTCACGCACGTTCCGTACGGCGACGTGGAGGCGCTGCGCGCGGCCGTCACCGAGGACACCGCCTTCGTGATCATCGAGCCGATCCAGGGCGAGAACGGCGCCGTGGTCCCGCCGGCCGGCTACCTCAAGGCCGCCCGCGACATCACCCGCGCCACCGGCACCCTGCTCGTCCTCGACGAGGTGCAGACCGGAATCGGTCGTACCGGCCACTGGTTCGCCCACCTCGCGCAGGAGGGCGTGGACCCGGACGTCGTCACGCTCGCCAAGGGTCTCGGCGGCGGCCTGCCGCTCGGCGCCACCGTCGCCTTCGGCGCGACCGCCGAACTGCTGAGGCCCGGTCACCACGGCACGACCTTCGGCGGCAACCCGGTGGCCTGCGCCGCCGGACTCGCCGTCGTCGACACCATCGTGGCCGAGGGGCTCCTGGAGAACACCAAGCGCGCGGGCGAGAAGCTGCGCGACGGAATCGAGTCAGCCGGGCACGCGCTCGTCGACCATGTCAGGGGCGCGGGCCTGCTGCTGGGTATCGTGCTCACCGAGCCGCTGGCAGCGCAGGTCCAGCAGGTGGCTCAGGACGCCGGCTTCCTGGTCAACGCGCCCGCCCCCGATGTCGTACGGCTCATGCCGCCGTTGAACGTGCGCGACGCGGAGGTGGATGCCTTCCTCCGGGCCCTGCCCGGCGTCCTCGACCAGGCCGTCGCGGCCAACCGGGCCGACGCGGCCGACGGGGAAGGACGAACCGGGGAATGAGACGACGATGAGCCACGCGCAGGACAACGGGCCGGCCGAGCACGCGGGTCCCGCCGTGCCGCAGACCCGCACCGCACGCCACCGCCGGATCGTGGACATCCTCAACCGGCAGCCGGTGCGTTCGCAGAGCCAGCTGGCGAAGCTGCTCGCCGACGACGGTCTGACCGTCACTCAGGCGACGCTCTCGCGGGACCTCGACGAGCTCAACGCCGTCAAGATCCGCAACGCCGAGGGCGACCTGATCTACGCCGTGCCCAGCGAGGGCGGTTTCCGCACGCCCCGCGCCCCCCTCGGCGAGTCGGCCAAGGAGCAGCGCATGCGGCGCCTCTCCGTGGAACTGCTCATCTCCGCGGAGGCCTCGGCCAACCTCGTCGTCCTGCGCACCCCGCCCGGCGCCGCCCAGTTCCTCGCCTCGGCCATCGACCAGGCCGAACTGCACGACATCCTCGGCACGATCGCCGGCGACGACACGGTCATGCTGATCAGCCGGGAACCGGCGGGGGGCCAGGCACTGGCGGACCACCTGCTGCGCCTGGCCTCGAACGAGCACTGACCGCGCCCCCGGGGTCCCGTCAGCCCGACCGCCGCGCCCGGTACGACATCCACGCCGCCACCAGTGCCCCCGACACGTTGTGCCACACGGAGAACACCGCGGCAGGAAGCGCCGCCAGGGGGCTGAAGTGGGCGGTGGCCAGGGACGCGGCGAGGCCGGAGTTCTGCATGCCGACCTCGAAGGCCATCGCGCGGGACGCGGGCGCGCCGAGCCGGGCCAGCTTTCCCGCGCCGTAGCCGAGCGCGAGGCCGAGGCCGTTGTGCAGGACGACGGCGACCAGTACGAGCGCGGCCGCCGACTTGATGGCGTCCGCGCTGCCGGCCACGACTACCGCGACGATGACGGCGACGGTCGCGGCCGACAGCCACGGCAGCGCGCCGAGCACGCGGTCGACGTAACCCCCGAAGCACAGCCGCACGACGAGCCCCGCGGCGACGGGCAGCAGCACGGTCTTGAGGATGTCCGTGACCATCGACCCCGCGTCCACCGGCAGGTACTCGCCCGCGAGCAGCAGCGTCAGCGGCGGCGTGACGAGCGGCGCGACGACCGTGGAGACGGTCGCGACGGACACCGAGAGGGCCACGTCGCCGCGCGCGAGGTAGGTCACGACGTTCGAAGCCGTACCGCTCGGCGCGCAGCCGACGAGGATCACCCCGGCCGCCAACTGCGGTGAGAGATCCAGGGCGTGGGCGATGAGCCAGCCGAGCCCCGGCATGATCACGTAGTGGGCCACAAGCCCGAGAGCCACCACCCAAGGCCGCTTCACCACACCCTGGAAGTCCACCGGGGTCATGGTGAGCCCCATGCAGAACATCACCACGCCCAGCAGATACGGGACGTTCGGGCCCCACCCCTCGAAGGCGCCCGGTACGAGGAGCCCGAGCGCGCCCGCACCCAGGACGAGGACGGGGAAGACGGTGACGGCGCGACGGGCGGCGCGGTCGGCGGGTGCCGGGGAACCGTCGTCCGCGACATCCGGGGCCGCCGTACCGGGCGTTGTCTGTTCGGTGTGCACCCGGCGATGCAACGTCGCGACGCGGCGGCGACGCAACCCCGTCTCGATATGTGGTCGCTACACGTGTTGAGGGGAAGAGCTGGGCTCAGGCAGGCGTCGGCGGCAACGGCAGCGGCAGTCCCGGCAGCCCGTCGATGCTCGTCGCGATGTCCTCCTCGCCGCGGCCGTGCACCCGGACGATGTTGGGCGGGCCCTGGAAGGCGCACCACATCAGCGTGATGCGGCTGTTCTCGCGGATGGGGTCTCCCCTGCTCGAGCGAAGCCGAGAGCTTGGGGAAGGGCGATGGTCTCCGCGTTGCTGCCCGCGAAGTCCAGGTAGGCGACGGTCAGTTCGTCGAGGATGGCGAACGAACCGGTGACTCCCTTGGGGGAGAGGTTGATCGTCCCGTCGGCGGCGAGCGGCGAGGTCGCGGTGAAGAAGATCGGCTGCTGCTCGATGAACGTACGGAGCCGGCCGTCGATGCGCTCATAAGTCTTTCCCATGCCTAAGGGTTATGGACGCCTTTAGTCCAGCTGTCTAACAATTCCACGGGATTGACGAATCATGCACTGCGCTGCATACTCATGCATGCCAGTGAATGCAGCGCGCCACCCCGGCGGGCGAACGCACCGTGAGGAGAACCCCGTGACCGAGCGCGTCGTACTCGCCTATTCGGGCGGCCTTGACACCTCCGTCGCCATCGGCTGGATCGCCGAGGAGACGGGCGCCGAGGTCATCGCCGTCGCCGTGGACGTCGGTCAGGGCGGCGAGGACCTGGACGTCATCCGCAAGCGCGCGCTCGCCTGCGGCGCGGTCGAGGCGGAGGTCGCGGACGCCAGGGACGAGTTCGCGGAGGGCTACTGCCTCCCGGCGATCAAGGCCAACGCCCTCTACATGGACCGGTATCCGCTGGTGTCGGCCCTCTCCCGGCCCGCGATCGTCAAGCACCTGGTCGCCGCCGCGAACAAGCACGGCGCCGGCGTCGTCGCCCACGGCTGCACCGGCAAGGGCAACGACCAGGTGCGGTTCGAGGCCGGCATCCAGGCACTCGGCCCCGACCTCAAGTGCATCGCCCCGGTCCGGGACTACGCGATGACGCGGGACAAGGCCATCGCCTTCTGCGAGGACAAGGGCCTGCCGATCGCGACCTCCAAGAAGTCGCCGTACTCCATCGACCAGAACGTCTTCGGGCGGGCCGTGGAGACCGGCTTCCTGGAGGACATCTGGAACGCGCCGATCGAGGACGTGTACGAGTACACGTCGAACCCCGCGACCCCGCGCGAGGCCGACGAGGTCGTCCTCACCTTCAAGGAGGGCGTGCCGGTCGCCGTCGACGGCAGGCCGGTCACGGTCCTCCAGGCGATCCAGCAGCTCAACGAGCGGGCGGGCGCGCAGGGCATCGGCCGGATCGACATGGTCGAGGACCGGCTCGTGGGCATCAAGTCCCGTGAGGTGTACGAGGCTCCGGGCGCCCTCGCCCTGATCACCGCCCACCAGGAGCTGGAGAACGTCACGGTCGAGCGCGAACTGGCCCGCTACAAGCGGCAGGTCGAGCAGCGCTGGGGCGAACTGGTCTACGACGGCCTGTGGTTCTCGCCGCTCAAGCGCGCCCTCGACGGCTTCATCGACGAGGCGAACCAGCACGTCAGCGGCGACATCCGGATGACCCTGCACGGCGGCCGCGCCGTCGTCACCGGCAGGAAGTCCGAGCAGTCCCTGTACGACTTCAACCTCGCGACGTACGACTCGGGCGACACCTTCGACCAGTCCAAGGCGCAGGGATTCATCGACATCTTCGGGCTGTCGTCGAAGATCGCCGCGCGACGGGACCTGGCTTAGCAGCACTCGACGTAACGATACGAGCCCGTCCGACGTTTGAGGGGCGAGGTCCTCGCCCACCGCACACCAAGGAGCACACGTGAGCAGCAACACCGGCGATGTCCGCCTCTGGGGCGGCCGGTTCGCCGACGGTCCCGCGGAAGCGCTGGCGCAACTGTCCGCCTCGGTCCACTTCGACTGGCGTCTCGCGCCCTACGACATCGCGGGTTCCCGCGCCCACGCGCGCGTGCTGAGCTCGGCGGGGCTGCTCACCGAGGACGAGCTGACGCGCATGCTGGCCGGCCTCGACCAGCTCGAAGCGGACGTCGCGGACGGCTCGTTCGTCGGCACCGTCGCCGACGAGGACGTGCACACCGCCCTGGAGCGCGGCCTCCTGGAGCGGCTCGGCGCCGACCTGGGCGGCAAGCTGCGCGCCGGACGGTCCCGCAACGACCAGGTGGCGACGCTCTTCAAGATGTACCTGCGCGACCACGCCCGCGTCATCGGCGGCCTGATCGCCGAACTCCAGGAGGCCCTGATCGGCCTCGCGGAGGCCCACCCGGACGTGGCCATGCCGGGCCGCACCCACCTTCAGCACGCCCAGCCGGTGCTGTTCGCCCACCACGTGCTCGCCCACGTCCAGTCCCTGTCGCGCGACGCCGAGCGGCTGCGCCAGTGGGACACGCGGACGGCCGTGTCTCCGTACGGCTCCGGGGCGCTCGCGGGCTCGTCCCTCGGGCTCGACCCGCAGGCCGTGGCCAAGGACCTCGGGTTCGAGGGGGGCAGCGCCGCCAACTCCATCGACGGCACGGCCTCGCGGGACTTCGTCGCCGAGTTCGCCTTCATCACCGCGATGATCGGCGTGAACCTGTCCCGGATCGCCGAAGAGGTCATCATCTGGAACACGAAGGAGTTCTCCTTCGTGACCCTCCACGACGCCTTCTCGACCGGCTCGTCGATCATGCCGCAGAAGAAGAACCCGGACATCGCGGAGCTGGCACGAGGCAAGTCGGGCCGCCTCATCGGCAACCTCACGGGCCTCCTCGCCACCCTCAAGGCCCTCCCCCTCGCGTACAACCGCGACCTCCAGGAGGACAAGGAGCCCGTCTTCGACTCCTGCGACCAGCTGGAGGTCCTGCTGCCCGCCTTCACCGGCATGATGGCGACCCTCACGATCCACCGCGACCGCATGGAGGAACTGGCCCCGGCCGGCTTCTCCCTGGCCACGGACATCGCCGAGTGGCTGGTCAAGCAGGGCGTGCCGTTCCGGGTCGCCCACGAGGTCGCGGGCGAGTGCGTCAAGGAGTGCGAGGCACACGGCATCGAGCTGGACCAGCTCACGGACGACCAGTTCGCGAAGATCAGCCCGCATCTGACGCCGGAGGTGCGCACGGTCCTGAACGTGCCGGGGGCGCTGGCGTCCCGCGACGGGAGGGGTGGCACGGCCCCGTCGGCGGTGGCGGCTCAGCTGGCGGAGATCAAGACGGATGTGGCGACGCAGCGAGAGTGGGCAACGGCGCGCAAGTTCTAGCCCGTCCGGCGCTTGAGGACGAGGCGCGAAGCGCCGACAAGCGGGGGCCCGGGGGCGGCAGCCCCCGGTTCGGGAACGGGCGGGCCTGGGGCGCCCCGCGAAGGCCCAACCACCCGCGCAGGGTTACGTTGAGGGGTGCACGCGACCGTCGTGCACCCCTCGACGTATTCCGAAAAGCGTGGAGCCCAAAATGCCCTTCGCCCGACTCGCCACAGCGACCACCCCCACAGCCCACCTGGGCCTAGGCCTGGCCGCAGTGGGCAGGCCGGGCTACATCACGCTGGGCCGAGAGGCCGACCTGCCGCCCACGCGCAGCGTGGAGGCCCTGCGCGACCGCACCCTCGAACTCCTGGACGCGGCCTACGCGCTGGGGGTGCGGTACATCGACGCGGCCCGCTCCTACGGCCGCTCGGAGGAGTTCCTGGCCGAGTGGCTGCACGCACGGCCGGACATCCGCGACGTGGTCGTCGGCAGCAAATGGGGCTACACGTACACGGCGGACTGGCGCACGGACGCCGAGGCGCACGAGGTCAAGGACCACAGCGTGGCGGCGTACGACCGCCAGCGCGCCGAGACGGCCGCACTGCTCGGCGACCGCCTGGACCTCTACCAGATCCACTCGGTGACGCCGGTGAGCCCGGCCCTCACGGACAAGGACCTGCACGCCCGCCTCGCGGACCTGGCGGACGAGGGCGTGACCGTGGGCCTGTCCGTGAGCGGCCCCGAGCAGGCGGCCGCGATCCGCGCGGCCCTGGACGTCACGGTGAACGGTGAGCGGCTGTTCCGCACGGTGCAGGCGACGTACAACGCACTGGAGACGTCGGCCGGCCCCGCGCTGGCCGAGGCGCACGAAGCGGGCCTGACCGTCCTGGTCAAGGAGGCGATGGCCAACGGCCGCCTCGCGGGACCGCAGGCGCCTGCCGCGGTCCGGGAAGCGGCCGAGTCCGCGGGCCTGGGCTGCGACGCGGTAGCGCTGGCCCTGGTCCTGCGGCAGCCGTGGGCGGGAGTAGTGCTCTCCGGCGCCGCCACGTCCGTACAACTGGTGTCGAACCTGCACGCGACGGCGGTGGACCTCGACGCGGAGCACCTCGACCGCCTCACCGGACTGGCGGAGGAGCCCACCGCGTACTGGAGCACGCGCGCAGCCCTGCCCTGGCACTGAGACCCCCCAGCCACAAGCGCCTCCCCAACCAGACCACCATCCCCTCCTCAATGAGACCGCAACACCCCTCATGAGACAAATATGTCTCACATGGCCTATGGTTGTCTCATGTCAGTCGATCGCGACCAGCTGCTGCGCCGTGCCGCCACTCAGCTCACCCGCAAGGGCTCCTCGACCCTGGACGAGGTCGCCAAGGCCTCCGGGATCAGCCGCGCCACCCTGCACCGGCACTTCGCCGGGCGGGACGCGCTGATCCGCGCGCTGGAAGAGCTCGGCATCCAGGAGTGCGAGGCGGCGATGGACGCCGCGCGGCTCGGCGAGGGCAGCGCGGGGGACGCCCTGCGCCGCCTGATCAAGGAGATCGAGCCCGCCGCGGGCCTGCTCGCGTTCCTCGTCACCGAGAACCAGCTCTTCGAGGGCGACGAGCAGCACGAGGGCTGGACCCGGCTCGACGTCCGCGTGGCCGCCCTCTTCAAGCGTGGCCAGGAGAGCGGCGAGTTCCGCATCGACCTCACCCCCGCATGGCTCACCGAGGCGCTGTACGGGCTCATCGGCTCGGGTGCCTGGGCCGTGCTCGACGGCCGCGTGGCCGCCAAGGACTTCTCATACATGATCGCCGAACTGCTGATCGGCGGCGCACAACGGAGAGTGGAATCATGACAAGCACCGAACGGCGCATACGCCCCGCGGAGGTGGAGCGGCACCCCGGTCGCTGGCTCGCCCTCGCGGTGTTGGCGCTGGCCGTGCTGCTCGTCGCGGTGGACGCGACCGTCCTCGGCCTCGCGACGCCGTACATCAGTGAGGACCTGAAGCCGTCCGGCAACCAGCTGCTGTGGATCGGCGACGTCTACTCGTTCGTGATCGCGGGCCTGCTGGTGTCCATGGGCAGCCTCGGCGACCGCATCGGCCGCAAGAAGCTGCTGCTCACGGGTGCCGTGGCGTTCGGCGCGGTGTCCGTGCTCAACTCGTACGCCACCACGCCCGAGTTGATGATCCTGGCGCGTGCCCTGCTCGGTGTCGCGGGCGCGACCCTGATGCCGTCCACGCTCGCGCTGATCCGCAACATCTTCCACGACCCGCGCGAGCGCAGCATCGCCGTCGGCGTGTGGGGCGCGATGGCGTCGGCGGGCGCGGCGGTCGGCCCGGTCGTCGGCGGCTTCCTGCTCGAACACTTCTGGTGGGGCTCGGTCTTCCTGATCAACCTGCCGGTGATGGCGGTCCTCGTCGTGGTCGGCGTCAAGATGATCCCTGAGTCGAAGAACCCGGCGCCGGGCCCCTGGGACCTGATCAGCGTCGCTCTGTCGCTCATCGGCATGATCGCTGTGGTGTACGCCGTCAAGGAGGCGGCGGCACACGGCCTGAGCTGGGGCGTCGCGGCCTCGGCCGTGATCGGCGTGGCCGCGCTCACCTGGTTCGTACGTCGGCAGTTCACGCTGCCCGCACCGCTGCTCGACATGCGGCTGTTCCGCAACCGCGGCTTCTCGGCGGCCGTCCTCGCCGACCTGCTGACCATCCTCGGCCTGTCCGGGCTCGTCTTCTTCCTCTCCCAGTTCCTCCAACTGGTGCAGGGAAGGCAGCCGTTCGAGGCCGGTCTCGCCGAACTGCCCGCGGCCGTCGGCGCGGTGGCGGCGGGTCTGATCGCGGGCACGGTGGCGCGCCGGTACTCGGTGCGGGCGGTGGTCGCGGGCGGACTCGCGGCGGTGGGACTCGCGCTCGCCGCGCTGACCGTGCTGAGCCAGTCGACGGGCTATCCGCTGCTCGGCGCGGCGCTCCTGGTCGTCGGCGTCGGCGCGGGCTTCTCCTTCACCGTGACCGCCGACGTGATCCTCTCCAGCGTGCCGAAGGAGCAGGCGGGCTCGGCGTCCGCGGTCTCGGAGACGGCGTACGAACTGGGCGCGGCCCTCGGCATCGCCCTGCTCGGCTCCATCGTGACCGGCGTGTACCAGAACTTCACGGCCCCGGCGGGCACCCCGGCCGACGCCGCGGCTGCCGCGCACGATTCGCTGGGCGGCGCCGTCGAGGCGGGCGCCGGGCTGCCGGCGCACACGGCCGAGCCGCTGCTCTCGGCGGCCCAGGAGGCCTTCGTGGACGGCCTGCGCCTTGCCGCGGGCGTGGGCGCGGTGGTTCTGCTCGCGACGGCGGTCGCGGCCTGGTTCCTGCTGAAGGGCCAGAAGCTGGAGGACGGGGTCGAGCACCCGTAACGCCGATGCCGCGCTGACAACGCCGAAGGGCCGCACCCCGTGAGGAGTGCGGCCCTTCGGCTCAAGTCCCGTACGGTCAGGCGGCCTTGGCCTTCGTGGCGTACATGTCCACGTACTCCTGACCCGAGAGCAGCATGACCTCCGTCATCACGGAGTCCGTCACCGCGCGCAGCACATAGCGGTCGCGGTCCATGCCGTCGTACCGCGAGAACTCCATCGCCTCGCCGAAGCGGACCGTCACCTTGCCGGGGCGCGGCAGGCCCTTGCCGCCGGGCTGCAGCTTGTCCGTGCCGATCATCGCGAACGGCACCACGGGCGCGCCGGTCATGAGGGTCAGCCGGGCGATGCCGGTGCGGCCGCGGTAGAGGCGGCCGTCGGGGGAGCGGGTGCCCTCCGGGTAGATGCCGAAGATCTTGCCGTCGTCGAGGACGCGCTTGCCGGTCATCAGCGCGGCGACGCCGCCCCGGCCGCCGTCGCGCGCCACCGGGATCATGCCGACGCCGGTGAAGAACCAGGCCATCAGGCGGCCCTTGAAGCCCTTGCCGGTGACGTACTCGTCCTTGCCGATGAAGAAGACAGGCCGATCGCACACCAGGGGCAGGATCATCGAGTCGATGAACGTGAGGTGGTTTCCGGCCAGAATGACGGGGCCGTTGCCGGGGATGTTCTCGGCGCCTTCGACCCGTGGGCGGAACATCAGGCGCAAGATCGGTCCGAGCACTGCCTTGATGAGCGCTAGACGGGACAACGGGTCCTCCGGTGTCAACGGGTCGACGACGAGTCTGTGCAGGTGAGGACCATACTCGCGGGTCCCCGTTGAATGCACATCGGGTTCATGTGCCCGATACGCAGAGTTGACCTGATTTTGCCTGCTGTTGCCCCCCGCGAGGACCTCACCGTAACGACGGTATCCCTGTGCGAACTGTGTGGCTTGTCCGAGTGGTGCTTCTCACGCGCGACGCATCTCACGGCCGGAACTGCTCCGGCGCCCGCGAGCCCGGGCGCACGCGCCGGTCGCCCCCGCCGGGTACCCCGCGAGCCCTACTCGACACCCGGCGTCAGCCACCCGTTCGGCCCCGGGTCTCCCACCCGTCACGCAACGCCACCTACGATCGGTGCCGCTTTGTCAGGTGCAAGGCGCTACACGGCGGTACACAGGGAGGGAGCGCTCAATGGCGACGCAGGAATCGGGGCGGCGGGACACGGGGACGAGCCCGGGGCGGCGCGTGGTGCTCGGGGCCGCGGTGCTCGGGGCGGGCACGGCCGTCGTCGGCGCGCCCGGCGTGGCGAGAGCCGACGCACGCCACGGCCACGGCGGCCACGGGGGCGGCGGCTACCGCGACCTGCCGGTGCCGACGGTCGTCGCGCACCGCGGCACCAGCGGCTACCGGCCCGAGCACACGCTCGGCTCGTACCAACTCGCCCTGGACATGGGCGCGCACGTCATCGAGCAGGATGTGGTGCCCACCAAGGACGGCCATCTCGTATGCCGTCACGAGAACGACATCACCGGCACGACGGACGTCGCCGCGCACCCCGAGTTCGCGGGCCGCAAGACGACCAAGAGCGTCGACGGGGTCAGCCTCACCGGCTGGTTCACCGAGGACTTCACGCTCGCCGAGTTGAAGACGCTGCGCGCCAAGGAGCGCATCCCCGGCACCCGTCAGCGCAACACCCTCTACGACGGCCGCTGGGACGTCCCCACCCTCGAAGAGGTCTTCCGCTGGGCGGAGAAGGAGGGGCGCAGGCGCGGCAAGCGGGTCTGGCTGCACATCGAGACCAAGCACCCCACGTACTTCCGCAAGCTCGGCCTCGGCCTCGAAGAGCCGCTCGCCAAGCTGCTGCGCCGCTACAACCGCCACCGCCGCCACTCCCCGAACTTCCTCCAGTCGTTCGAGCCGAGCAGCATCCAGCGCCTGCGCAAGCTCGTCGACGCCCCCGGCGTGGTCCTGCTGTCCACGGCCGCGTCCCGCCCGTGGGACTTCGTGGAGGCGGGCGACCCGCGCACCGTCGCCGACCTCATCAAGCCCGAGGGCCTGAAGTGGATCGCCACGTACGCCAAGGGCATCGGCCCGACGCTCGACCTGGTCATCCCCAAGGGCCCCGACGGCAGGCTCCTGGAGCCGACCACCCTGGTCCGTGACGCGCACGCCGAGGACCTGGTCCTGCACCCGTACACGATGCGCAACGAGAACACCTTCCTGCCCGCGGACTTCAAGAAGGGCACGGACCCGAACGCGTACGGCGACGCCTTCGGCGCGTTCAAGACGTACTTCGCCACCGGCATCGACGGGATCTTCTCCGACAACCCGGACACCGCGCTGCTCGCCGCGGCGGACTTCGCCGACAACTGACGGACTCCGCACCGACGGACTCCGCCGACGGCTGACCGGCCTCGTCAACCGGCGCGTGCGAAGCCCCGGTTGGGGTGAGGCGCGGCCGTTCCGGAAACCCAGAACCGGAACGGCCGCGTCCACGCGAGCATGACCCCACTGCCCCCGCCGCTCCGCCCGCGGCCGTCGTCGCTCTCGGCGCTCTCGTACGACCTGGTCACCACCCTGCGCCCGCTGCTCGCCGCCGAGGCATCCGCCGAGGCGCACGGCTGCGGCGCCGACCCCGGTGACCTGGAACAGGCCGTCTGGCTGCGCCTGCTCGAACACCTGGACGCCGGCGGGCCGCCCGCCGACCCCGCCGCCTGGCTGCGCGCCGCCGTCCGCGACGAGGCGCACCGCACCCGCAGCGCGGCCCGAAGGGAGCGGCCGTACGCGACGGAGCCCGCCGACCCGCTCGTGGGCCCCGAACAACGGGCGCTGCGGGCCGACCGGCACCGAGTCCTCTACGCCGCCGTCCGGAAACTGCCCGGCCGCTGTCCGCGTCTTGTGGCTGCGCTTCTGTCGCCCAAAGACCTCACCTACCGAGAAATCGCAGGGGAGTTGGGAATGTCACAAGGATCTTTGGGACCGGAACGTTCCCGATGCCTGGGATGCCTGCGCAGAATGCTGGCGCAAGAGGTTGCGACTCCGGACCCATGGGGAAAGGAGTGAGGGACAACCGGCGGAGCAGGTGAGCGGGAGGCATGCACACATGGGCATGAGCGTGACCATCTCGGAGGCGACCGACACGGACGCCGAGCAGATCCTCAAACTGCAGTACCTCTGCTACCAGAGCGAGGCCGAGCTGTACGGCGACTACTCCATCGAGCCGCTGACGCAGACCCTCGTCTCCATCAAGGCCGAGCTGGCCGAGGGCAGCGTCCTGGTGGCGCGTCTGGGCGAGGAGGTCGTGGCGTCCGTGCGGGGCACGGTCGACGCGGCGGGCACGGCCCGGATCGGCAAGCTCATCGTGCACCCGCGGATGCAGCGGCACGGCCTCGGCGGCCGCCTCCTGGACGCCATCGAGCGCCGCCTCGGCGAGGGCGGCACCGCCCAGCGCTTCGAGCTGTTCACCGGCCACCGCAGCGAGAGCAACCTCCAGCTCTACCGCAAGCACGGCTACGCGCCCGTGCGCACCCGGCGCGTGGACGACCGCCTGACGGTGGTGACCCTCTCCAAGGACGCCGAGGCGGGGGCGTACGTGACGAGCGCCTAGGCGTTCGCCGCGTTCTCGCCGGGCAGGCCGGACTGGCTGCGCGACTTGCGCAGCCAGAACACCGCGGTCACCGGCAGCAGCACCGGGATGAACAGGTAGCCCATGCCGAAGTCCGACCAGACCGTGGCGTCCGGGAACGCGGAGGGCTCCGCGAGGGTCCAGGCCCCGACGGCGAGCACCCCGGCCAGCTCGGCGGCGCAGCACACCAGCGCCGCCTTGCGGGCCCTCTCGCCGCCGCGTACGAGCGAGTACGTGATGAAGCCGTAGACGACTCCGGCGATGGCGGAGAGCGTGTACGCGAGCGGGGCCTTGTGGAAGTCCGTGGAGATCTGGACGGCGGAGCGCGACACGGCGCCCACGACCATCACGCCGTACAGCCACACCAGCAGGATGCCGGGACCGGAGATCAGCCTCTGCCGTCGCACCTCAGCCTCCCCAGATGTCGTAGAGCCGCACTTCGAGGACGGCGAGGACCACGCCGCCCGCGGCGACGGTCAGCGAGCCCCAACGGGTGCGCTCGGCGAGCGACATGAAGCCCGCCGCGGGGACGCACGCGAACGAGCCGATCAGATACGCCACGAAGATCGTCGTGCCCTGCTCGGGGTCCTCGCCCCGTGCGAGCAGCACGATGCCGACGATCAGCTGGACCAGCGCGAGCAGGGTGACCACGCCCATGCCGATGAAGTGCCAGTCCTTCGTCGGCTGGTCCCGGTACGCGGCGAATCCGCACCAGGCCGCGAGCGCGAGCGCGGCCACGGAGGTCGCGACGGTCAGGGCAACAAGCATGCCGAGACCCTATTACGGGCCAAAAGACCCGGTGTCCTCGGCCCCGGGGGCCCGGGTTCCGCGGGCAGGCGCACACGTATCGTCGAAGCCATGAAGATCCAGGCTGAAGCGCTCCTGTTCGACAACGACGGCACCCTCGTCTCCTCGATCGAGTCCGTCCACCGCTGCTGGACGCGCTGGGCGGGGGAGTACGGCATCACGGCCGAGCAGTTCGCCGCAGTCGAGCTGCACGGGCGCCCGGCCGCCGAGATCGCCGCCGACCTGCTGCCCGCCGAGCTCGTCGACGAGGCCGTGGCCCGGATCGACGAGCTGGAGGTCTCCGACGTCGCGGGCGGCGTGGTCGCGCTGCCCGGCACCCTCGACCTGCTCGCCTCGCTGCCGCCCGAGCGCTGGGCCGTCGTCACCTCCGCGACCCGCCGCCTGGCCGAGGCCCGCCTCGCCGAGGTCGGGATCCGCCCCAAGACGCTGATATCCGCCGACGACATCACCCGCGGCAAGCCCGACCCGGAGCCCTTCCTGCTCGCGGCCCGCACGCTCGGCGTGGACCCGGCGCGCTGCGTGGTCTTCGAGGACGCCCCCGCGGGTCTCACGGCCGGCCGGGCCGCCGGGATGACCACCGTGGCGTTGACCACAACGCACCCGGCGGCCGAGCTGTCCGCCGACGTCGTCGTGAGCGACCTCTCGGCGGTGTCCGCGCAGGCCACGGCGGGTGGCGTGGAGATCGTCGCCGGCGCCTGAGCGTGCTTTGCGTGCGGAGGCGGAGCGTCCACCCGCGTCCCAAGCCTGTCCGCTATTCGGACAGCGGTGGCGAGACGCCTCCGTACGCGTGTTTTACTGGTCCGCATGACCACGACGAGCAGCCGCACCCTTGCGACCGAGGCGATCACGACGCCCGGTGCTCGTTGTATGTGTCGAATGTGCGCCTTCTGAGGGCCCCCGCACCACTGAGAGCCTCGCGCCCCGAAGCGAAGCCGCTGTGCCGCGCCACACGCCACGTACACACTCCTTAGTCACGTACGCGCCGTAGAAGCGAGCCGGCCCCGCGCACACGTCTCCCGGTCCTCTCCGACATCGCGAGAACCGTGCCGCGTTCCGAACGAATGCCCCGTGCCCCGGCGTCACCGCGCCGTGCACTCGACAGTGACGGAAACCCCAGTGATCACCACTTCCGGCCTGACAAAGGTCTACCGCTCACGCGGTCGTGAAGTAACCGCCATCGACGGAGTCGATCTCCATGTGCGGGAAGGCGAGGTGTACGGCGTCATCGGCCAGTCCGGTGCCGGCAAATCCTCGCTGATCCGCTGCGTCAACCTCCTTGAGCGCCCCACCTCCGGCACGGTGACGGTGGCAGGCCAGGACCTCACCGCGCTCGCCGGGCGCGGACCGCGGGCCGGCAAGGAACTGCGCGCCGCCCGCAGTCGCATCGGCATGGTCTTCCAGCACTTCAACCTGCTGTCCTCGCGCACGGTCCAGGCCAACGTCGAGCTGCCGCTCGAGATCCTCGGCCTGTCCGGCAAGGAGCGCTCCCGCAAGGCGCTCGAACTCCTCGACCTCGTCGGCCTCTCCGACAAGGCCAAGGTCTACCCCGCGCAGCTCTCCGGCGGCCAGAAGCAGCGCGTCGGCATCGCCCGCGCGCTGGCAGGCGAGCCGAAGGTGCTCCTCTCGGACGAGGCGACCAGCGCCCTCGACCCGGAGACCACCCGCTCCATCCTGGAGCTGCTCCGCGACCTCAACCGCCAGCTCGGCCTGACCGTCCTGCTGATCACGCACGAGATGGACGTCGTCAAGACGGTCTGCGACTCGGCCGCGCTCATGGAGAGGGGCCGGATCGTGGAGTCCGGCACCGTCAACGAACTGCTCGCCACCCCCGGCTCGCAGCTCGCCGCCGCGCTCTTCCCCGTCAGCGGCGACGCCACGGGCGCCGACCGCACCGTCGTCGACGTGACCTTCCACGGCGACGCCGCGACCCAGCCGGTCATCTCCCAGCTGTCGCGCACGTACAACATCGACATCTCGATCCTCGGCGCCGCGATGGACACCGTCGCGGGCAAGCAGGTCGGCCGGATGCGCATCGAGCTGCCGGGCCGCTTCGAGGAGAACGTCGTCCCGATCGGCTTCCTGCGCGAGCAGGGGCTGCAGGTCGACATCGCGGGGAGTGCCGCCGACGCGCCCGCCGGGATCCCCGCGCAGGCCGCCGCCGCGCTGGTGAAGGAAGGTGCCAAGTGACCTGGTCGGAGATGCAGCCCCTGCTGGAGCAGGCCTGTTGGGACACGCTCTACATGGTCGGCTGGTCGACGCTGATCGCCGTCGTCGGCGGCCTGCCGCTCGGCATCCTGCTGGTCCTCACCGACCGCGGCGGGCTGCTGCAGAACAGGCTCGTGAACAAGGTCATCGGGCAGATCGTGAACATCGCCCGCTCGATGCCCTTCATCATCCTCATCGTGGCCCTGATGGACTTCACGCGCTGGGTGGTGGGCACCACCATCAACCGTGAGGCCGCCATCGTGCCGCTCGCGATCGGCGCCATCCCGTTCTTCGCCCGGCTCGTCGAGACGGCCGTGCGCGAGGTCGACAACGGCCTGGTCGAGGCCGTGCAGTCGATGGGCGGCAAGACCTGGACCGTCGTACGCAAGGTCCTCGTGCCCGAGGCGCTGCCGTCGCTGATCTCCAGCGTCACCACGACGATCGTCGTCCTCATCGGCTACTCGGCGATGGCGGGCACCGTCGGCGCCGGCGGCCTCGGCGACCTCGCGATCCGCTACGGCTACCAGCGGTTCGAGACCGAGCTGATGTGGATCACCGTGGCGATCCTCGCCGTGGTCATCTCCGTCATCCAGTTCGCCGGTGACTACGCCGCCCGCAGCATGCACCGTCGCGGCGGCGGCTCCGGCGCCGCGCCGCGGCTCAGGCTGCTGCGCGCCAAGACGCCGGCGACCGTTGCCGCCGGGCCCGTGAAGACCACGGAGCCGGTCACGGCGGACGCCGAGCCGGAGCGGGAGCCCGTCAAGGCGTCCTGAAGCCTCCTGAAGAGAGCCTCACGGCTCCCACGAGTTCACCCAGCACCACCCCGCACCACCACAGCGGGCGTGTACCACCCATGGAGAAAGGCACTTTTCGTGCGTAACACCATCAAGATCACCGCTGCCGTCCTGGCCACCGGAGCCCTCACCCTCGGGCTCACCGCCTGCGGTTCCGACAAGGGCTCCGCCGCCGACAAGGACGGGCCGCTCATCGTCGCCGCGACCCCGACGCCGCAGGGCGAGATCCTCGAGTACGTCAAGAAGAACCTGGCGAAGAAGGCGGACCTCGACCTGGAGGTGAAGGAGTTCACCGACTACGTCACGCCCAACACCGCCGTGCAGCAGGGCGAGGTCTCCGCGAACTACTTCCAGCACAAGCCGTACCTGGACGACTTCAACAAGAAGAACAAGACGGACATCGTCCCGGTCCCCGGCGCGACGGTGCACTTGGAGCCCCTCGGCGTCTACTCCAAGAAGATCAAGAAGCTCGACGACCTCAAGAAGGGCGCGACGGTCGCCGTCCCGAACGACACGACCAACGAGGCCCGCGCCCTCAAGCTGCTCGCCGACAACGGCCTCCTCAAGCTCAAGGAGGGCGTCGGCTTCGCGGCCACCCCCAAGGACGTCGTCTCCAACCCGCTCGACCTGAAGTTCAAGGAGCTGGAGGCCGCCCAGCTGCCCCGCTCCATCAACGACGTCGACGCCGCGGTGATCAACGGCAACTACGCCCTCGAGGCCGACCTCAACCCCGCCAAGAACGCCCTCGCGGCGGAGAAGGCCAAGGGCAACCCGTACGGCAACTTCCTCGCCGTGAAGAAGGGCCAGGAGAACGACCCGCGCGTGAAGAAGCTCGCCAAGCTCCTCACCTCGCCCGAGGTCAAGAAGTTCATCGACGACAAGTACGACGGCGCCGTCGTCGCGGCCTTCTGACATGCGCCGGGCCGTCATCGCCGCCGCGGCCGGGGCACTGACCCTGTCGCTCGGCCTGACCGCCTGCGGTGCGGGCTCCGGCTCCGACGGCGACAAGCTCGTCGTCGGGGCCACCCCCACCCCGGCCGGTGAGGTCCTCGCGTACATCCAGCAGAACCTGGCGAAGAAGGAGGGCCTGGACCTCGAGGTGCGGGAGTTCACGGACTACGTGACGCCCAACACCGCGCTCCAGGAGGGCTCCCTCGACGCCAACCTCTACCAGCACACCCCGTACCTCGACGACTTCAACAAGTCCAAGAAGACGGACCTGGTGCCGGTGACCGAGGTCTACCTGCCGCCGATGGGCGTGTACGCGGACGGCGGCCGCGCGGAACTGAAGGACGTGACCGCCCTGCGCCCCGGCGCGACCGTGGCCGTCCCCAACGACACCACCAACGAGGGCAGGGCGCTCCAACTGCTCGCCTCCAAGGGCGTGATCGGGCTCAAGGAGGGCGCGGGTGCCGAGGCGACCCCCGAGGACATCGCGTCCAACCCCAAGAAGCTCACCATCAAGGCCCTGGAGCCCGCGCAGCTGCCGCGCTCCCTCAAGGACGTCGACGCGGCCGTCATCAACAACAACTACGCGCTCGACGCGGGCCTCAGCCCCAAGAAGGACGCCGTCCTCCTCGAGTCCGCGAAGGACAACCCGTACAACAACGTCCTCGCCGTCAAGAAGGGCGACGAGGACGACCCGAGGGTCAAGAAGCTGGCCAAGCTGCTTACTTCGCCCGAGGTCAAGAAGTTCATCGAGGACAAGTACAAGGGTTCGGTGCTGCCGGTCACGACCGGCTGACGCACCCTCCGCGCCCCGTCGCCGTCCCGTCCCCACGCCCGGGGTCCGCTCCGCACGCCGGAGTGGACCCCGTGGTGCGTCTGCGCGCCGCCATGCTGCATGCTTGGCACTTCAGCAGGCCTGGAGGTCCTTGAGGACGTTGACGATTCACGGAGCGACAGGGCCATGAAGGTTATGGAGCGGCGCATGACTACAGCCTCCTCGGGCACCTCCGGGTTTCCCGACATCTCCATCAGCACGGAGCGGTTGGTGCTGCGCCCGTTCGAGGAAGCGGACATCACCGCGTACGCGGAGATGATGAACGACGAGCTCGTCACCACCTGGACCGCCGCGCCCCAGCCCTACACCGAGGCCGACGCCCGCGCCTGGATCACCGAACTCGCCCCCGCCGAGCGCACCGAGGGCCGCGGCATCGTCCTCGCCGTGACCGAATTCCTCACCCAGCGCCTCGTCGGCTCCGTCCGCCTGCGCCGCACCGACTGGCGCGTGCGCTCCAGTGAACTCAGCTACGTCACCGCCCCCTGGGCCCGCGGCGAGGGTTACGCCTCCGAGGCCGCGCTCGCCACCGCCCAGTGGCTGTTCCACGACCAGAACTTCGAGCGCATCGAGCTGCGTACGGCCGCCGACAACACCGCGGCCCAGCAGGTGGCCCAGAAGATCGGGTCCATCAGCGAGGGCGTCCTGCGCGGCGCGTGGATAGCACGTGTCAGAAACGGCGGCGACCCACTGGGCGGCTGGCTCGACCTGCGCACCGACCTCATCGTGTGGAGCCTGCTGCCGGAGGACCTGGAGGGCGTCAGCGAGCAGCTCGCCGAGAGCGGCTATACGGCTTTCTCGGACTGGAACTGACCATGGGGCTGCGCCCCTCTCCCCGCTTGTAGGCCCTTCGGGCCTCGTCCTCAAACGCCGGACGGGCTTGATCCTGCCGGTGCAGGTACGCTCCCTCGTGGCCGCTCGCGGCGGCCTCCCACCCCGTACGACCCGAGACCCCAGGGAGACAGACGACCATGGCCGACCGGGTCACGGTGATCGGCTGGGACGGCTCGCCGCTGACCGCCGCCGCACGCGCCGCCCTGAGCGCCGCAACCCTGGTCGCAGGCGCCCCCCACCACCTCACCCTCCCCGAGACCCCGCCGACAGCGGAACGCATCCGCCTCGGCAGCGTCGCGCTGGCGGCCCGCCGCATCGCCGCCCACCGCGGCACGGCGGTGGTCTTCGCGGACGGCGACCCCGGCTTCTTCGGCGTCGTACGCACCCTCAGGGCCCCCGAGTTCGGCCTGGAGGTCGAGGTGGTGCCGGCGGTCTCCTCCGTCGCCCAGGCCTTCGCCCGCGCGGGCATGCCGTGGGACGACGCCCAGATCGTGGTGGCCCACCGCCGCACCCTGCGCCGCGCGGTGAACGTCTGCCGCGCGCACAGCAAGGTGGCCGTGCTCACGTCACCCGGCGCGGGCCCCGCCGAACTCGGCCTGCTCCTTGAAGGCGTACACCGCACCTTCGTGATCTGCGAGGAACTCGGCACCGACCGCGAACAGGTCACCGTCGTCACCTCGGACAAGGCCGCCGACCACGCCTGGCGCGACCCGAACGTCGTCATCGTCATCGGCGGCACCGGCACCATCGGCGGAGCGAGCGCTCCGGTCGCCAACGAAACGGGCTGGGTGGCGGGCCGCGAGCCCGGCACCGAGCCGCGCGGCTGGGCCCTGCCCGCGGCCGCGTACGGAGGCGAGCAGGAGCTCGGCGAGGGCGAGACCGACCGCATCCGCGCCGCCCAACTCGCCCGCCTGGGCCCGCGCGTGGGCGACCTCGTCTGGGACATCGGCTGCGGCACCGGCGCCTTCACCGCGGAGGCGGCCCGCTTCGGCGCCGCCGTCATCGCCGTCGACCGCGACCCGGACGCCTGCGCCCGCACGACCGCCGCCGCCCGCCGCTTCGGCGTGCACGCCCAGATCGTGCACGGCACCGCGCCGCACGTCCTGGAGAACCTGCCCGAGCCCGACGTCGTACGCGTCGGCGGCGGGGGAGTGGCCGTGGTCTCCGCCGTCGCGGACCGGCGCCCCGAGCGCATCGTCACGCACGCCGCGACCCGCGACGACGCCGAACTCCTCGGCAGGGACCTGACCGAGCACGGCTACGCCGTCGAGTGCGCCCTCCTCCAGTCCGTCGAACTCGACACCCGGGCCTGGACGGAGCGGAAGCGGACCGTCGTCTTCCTGGTCACGGCGCTGCTCCTCGACCGGACGGTGTGACCCTGGCGACCCTGCCGCCGCGCCGTGCGCGGTAGGCTGGCCGATCGTTGTACCGCACCCGGGTGCCCGGCGATTCCTTGGCTTGTGTCAGTCAAAGTCCGGAAAGCTCGCCCGTTTTGGGGGGTGCGTGTGGTACGGCGAACCGCGGGACGCGCGACGTGGCGCAGTCCACAGCGGACCGTGGCCGATCAAGCTGCCGCGGCGGCGGTGCTACCGCGAGAATGCCTGTGGTCCGTACGCGGTGAGCTGTGGTCCGTAGGCGGTGCGTGCCGCGCGGCACGCGTGCTCGTTGTTGATGACGGGCGGTCAAAGAAGGACTAACCGATGGGCGAGGGGTACGCATGACCGACACCGGCCAGGTCCCGGGCGAGGGACTGCCGGAGAGCGCAGGCAGGGTGGAGCAGCCGGGCGTCCCAGCGCCGGCCGCGTACACCTTCCTGGACCCCTCCGAGAACCCCGCCGAGGACGACGACCTGCTGCTGATGCCGGGTGCCCAGGGCGCGTGGAGCGAGGCGCAGACCGCGCAGCCGGGCACCGGGACGCCTGTCGCTCAGGACGGACCACAGTTCGTGCAGCAGTCGGCGGGACAGCAGCAGCCCGCACAGCAGCCGCTCGGGCAGGTGCCGTTCGGCCAGGAAGCCACGGGTCAGGAGGCGCTGGGTCTGGGCGTACCGGGCCAGAGTGCGCCGGGTCAGGACAACCTCGGACTGGACTCCCTGGGACAGAACTCCCTCGGCCAGGACCTCGCGGTGGACCAGGCAGCGGCCATGGACCAGCCGTCCGTGGCCCCGGCCCAGGCAGCCGTCGACCAGGCCGTGGCCGCGGCGGCGCAGACCGGCCGCTCGCAGCCCGGACAGCCGGTGTTCGCCCAGGCCCAGGCGGTTGCGGAGCAGGCGGCGTTCGGTCAGGAACAGGCCGGGTTCGGCCAGGACCACGCCTCGGCCCCCCAGCCCGCCCACGCCTCCGCCGCCCAGGAGCGCTTCGCCCACCAGCCAGGACCGCACGAGACGTCCGGCCGCGACAGCGGTTCCGTCGACCTCAGCGGCGTACCTCTGCACGCGAGCCACGTCGCCCCCGCCGCACAGCACAGCCCCATCCGCCGCCCCCTGCACCGCGGCCCGGCCGCCCCCGCCGTGCCCGACGGCGCCGCGAGCCCCGTGCGCTCGCTGGCCGACCGTGGCCCCGCGGGCGGCACGCCGCACCCGATGCCGGTCCGGCACGCGGGCCCGCCGACGGCCGGCCCCGAGTACCTCGACATCCCGCGCGACGACGCGGACGCGTTGCCCGGCCCCCAGCTCGGCGAGATCCCGCCGCACGGCGCGACGCCCTGGACGGCGCAGCCGCAGGGCTCGCTCGCGGCCGCGCCGGAACGACAGACGGCCTCTCCGGAACCGCAGACGGCCTCCGCGGATCCCCAGGGGACATCTGCAGAAACGGTCGTCCCAGAGGGCGCGGCTGCCCCGGAGACCACAGAAACCACACCCGCACCGCAGGTCCCGGGTCTCGCTCCGGACCTGTCCGGCGGCGCCCCGGCCCCGTCCGACCCCGCAGCCCCGTCCGCCCCTTCGGCAGCGACGGACGGCTCGGCCCCGTCCGACGGCACGGTCCAGGCCGACGCCCCGGCCGTCGCTGACGGTTCGGCTCCGGCCAACGCATCGGACCCTTCGGACGCCGCATCCCTCGCCTCCGTGCCGCGCGCCCCTGGCGTGATGGAGGCATCGGGTGCACTCGACGCCACGGACGCTCCGCACGCGCCCGTGGACGCGCCGGACTCCGCGGAGGCGCCCACCGCGCCCTCGGCGCACGCTCCGGAGACGGCGGCCGCGGCCAGGGCCTCCGCGACCACACACGTCGCGGTCGCGGGCGCGGCTTCGGGCCCGAACGCGACCACCGCCGACAGCGCGGACCCCTCGGCCTCCTCGGTCACGGCTGACGCCACAACCGACGCCTCGGCCCCCCAGTCCCCGCCGCCCGAATCGGCCCCCGCCGTCGAGCCACCCCCGAGAACGGACCATTCGGGAACAGACCGACCAGGCTCGGCCGAGCAAGCCCTTCCGGAGGACACCGTGGCGCCCCCCTCCGCCCCGGAGTCCCTGACGGCACCCGGCCCCGAACTCCTGACGCTGCCCGCCCCGGAAGCCGCCACGACACAGCAGGCCGCCCCCGCGGAAGCCACCGAGATGCCGCAGAAGGCCCCCGCGGAAGCGATCGCCGCCCCCGGCACCGCCCCCGCGGCCAATCCCGCACTCGGCACGCCCGTATCCGGCACGCCCTTCCCTGCCGCGCCGGTCGACGCCCAGGACGCCGCCGTACCGCACGTCAACGGCCAGGCCGTCCCCGCCGCGCACCTCGCGCCGGTGCACGCAGGCGCCCGGCCCATGGCCGCCGTGGCCCCGCAGGCCCCCGACGCCGCCCAGCCGTGGCCCGAGGCGCACGCCGCGCAGGGCCCGCACATCGCCGGTGCCGCGCGCATGCCGGACGCCGCCGGTTCCGGACAGCCGTTCGCGGAGGCCCAAGTGCCCATGCCCGTCGGCCAGTTCGTGCCGGTCGAGGGCTCGGTGCCCACCACCCCGCACCTCGCACCGACGCCGCCGCGCCCCCTCTCCGTACCGCCGGAGTACTTCGAGCCGGAGCAGCGGCCCGAGCAGCCGCAGGAGTCACGCGACCCCGACGCTCCCGCGCCGCAGACCGCCGCGCCCACCCCGGCCCCCGCCGCCGTACCCCCCGTACCGGCACAGGGACTTCCGGACCAGGCCGACGCCGCACCGGGTGCCGAGCCGGAGGCGGACCCCGCGCCCGGAACGCCCGGTACGCCCGGTACGCTCCGAGAAGCCGGGCAGCAGCCCGCAGCCACCGTGCCCGCACCCCGCGACGGAGGGCGGCCCACGGCCGTGCCCGCCGGGGAGGCACCCGCACCCGTCGACGCGGCGGAGGACGGCACCCCGTTCCCGTCCGCCCCGGAGACGACCGACCACGACGAGCCGATGCACGTATCTCACCCGGCCGGACCGACCGACCCCGCAAGCCGGACCGAACAGCCCGCCGCGGCAGCCCTCATCGAGGCCGACGAGCCGGAGGACCTGTCCACGCCCGCCGACCCCGCGGACGCGGACGGCCTGCCCAAGGCCCTGCTGCTCGACGACGACCCGGAAGCAGAACAGGAACCCGCCGAGCCGCTCGCCCCCGCGGCCGACGCCCCGGTCGAACCGCCCGCTCCGGGCTACGCCGACGCCGAGCGCGAGGCCGTCCTGCGCGTCATGCGCGAGCGCCGCGACATCCGCAACGGCTTCCGCGGCGACCCGATCCCGCACGAGGTGCTGCTCCGCGTCCTGGAGGCGGCCCACACGGCGCCCTCCGTCGGCCACTCCCAGCCCTGGGACTTCGTCGTCATCAAGTCCGCCGAGACCCGGCGCACGATGCACGAACTGGCCCAGCGCCAGCGCGAGGCGTACGCGAAGTCCCTGCCCAAGGGCCGCGCCAAGCAGTTCAAGGAACTGAAGATCGAGGCCATCCTCGACACCCCGGTGAACATCGTCGTCACCGCCGACCCCACCCGCGGCGGCCGCCACACCCTCGGCCGGCACACCCAGCCGCAGATGGCCCCGTACTCCTCGGCGCTCGCCGTCGAGAACCTGTGGCTCGCCGCGCGCGCGGAGGGCCTGGGCGTGGGCTGGGTCAGCTTCTTCGACGAGCGCGAGATGGTCCGCGCGCTCGGTCTGCCCGAGCACCTCGAGGTCGTTGCCTACCTCTGTGTGGGGTACGTCGACGAGTTCCCGGACGAGCCGGAGCTGATGCAGGCGGGCTGGTCCAAGCGGCGCCCGCTGTCCTGGGTCGTCCACGAGGAGACGTACGGCCGTCGCGCGCTGCCCGGCGAGGACCCGCACGACCTGCTCGCCGAGACCGTCGGCAACATCCGCCCGCTGGACGCGAAGGCGCTCGGCGAGGCGTGGGAACGCCAGAAACGCATGACGAAGCCCCCGGGCGCCCTGGGCATGCTGGAGATCATCTCCGCGCAGCTCAGCGGCCTCTCCCGGATGTGCCCGCCGCCGATCCCGGAGCCCGCGGCGGTCGCGATCTTCGCGGGCGACCACGGCGTGCACGCCCAGGGCGTCACGTCCTGGCCGCAGGAGGTGACCGGCCAGATGGTCGCCAACTTCCTCGGCGGCGGCGCCGTCTGCAACGCCTTCGCCAACCAGGTCGGCGCCGAGGTCTGCGTCATCGACGTGGGCGTCGCGAGCGAACTGCCCGCCACGCCCGGCCTGCTGCCCCGCAAGGTGCGCGCAGGCACGGCCGACATGACGACCGGCCCCGCGCTCACCCGCGACGAGGTCAAGGCCGCCATCGAGGTGGGCATCGAAACCGCCCGCGACCTGGTGGCGGCGGGCAACAAGGCCCTGCTCACCGGCGAGATGGGCATCGCCAACACCACGGTGTCCGCGGCCCTCATCTCCGTCTACACCGACACCGACCCCGCCGAGGTCACCGGCCGCGGCACCGGCATCAACGACGAGATGCACGCCCGCAAGGTCGAGGTCGTCCGCCGCGCCCTGGACCTCCACCAGCCGGACCCGGCCGACCCCATCGGCGTCCTCGCGGCGATCGGCGGCCTCGAACACGCCGCCATGGTGGGCCTTCTCCTCGGCGGCGCCTCCCTGCGCACCCCCGTCATCCTGGACGGCGTCAGCGCGGGCGCGGCGGCCCTGGTCGCCCGAGCCATCGCCCCCGAGGTCCTGGCGGCCTGCATCGCGGGCCACCGCAGCGCGGAGCCGGGCCACGTGGCAGCCCTCAACAAGCTGGGCCTGCGCCCCTTGGTCGACCTGGACCTCCGTCTGGGCGAGGGAACGGGCGCGCTCCTGGCCCTCCCCGTGGTCCAGAGCGCGGCAAGAGCGATGCACGAGGTGGCGACGTTCGACTCGGCGGGCGTAACGGAGAAATAGCAGGACGAGGGGCGGCCCCCGTTTCAGCCCGCCCGCTTTCCGCCCGCCCGGTTTCAGCCTGTCCGACGCTTGAGGACGAGACCGAAGGCCGATCGGCGGCGTCCTGTCCCACCCACCCGGAACTCCCGCCCCGCCCA
>NZ_BMNG01000012.1:60905-206746 GCF_014646335.1 Streptomyces lasiicapitis | reverse complement strand
TTCCAGGCGTACGGCAACATTTCAGCCCGTCCGGCGTTTGAGGACGAGGCCGTCCAGGCCGATACGGGGGTCCGGGGGCGGAGCCCCCGGTTTCGGGAAGGGGTGGGATTGGGGAAAGCCCCGCAGGGCCCCCCATCCCCGCCCCACCCACCCCGCCCCCCAGGAACGGCGCACAAGGAGCCCCCATGGCCGCAGAACACCCCGCCTACCCCGTAGGCCTCCGCCTCACCGGCCGCCACACCGTGGTCCTGGGCGGCGGCCAGGTGGCCCAACGCCGCCTCCCCGCCCTCATCGCCGCTGGCGCGCACATCACCCTGATCTCCCCCTCGGCAACCCCCTCGGTAGAGGCGATGGCGGACGCGGGCGAACTCACCTGGCACCGCCGGACGTACGCCGACGGCGACCTCGCCGAAGCCTGGTACGCCCTGATCGCGACGAGCGACCCCACGGCCAACGCGGCCGCCTCAGAGGAGGCCGAACGGAACCGCGTATGGTGCGTCCGTTCCGACGACGCCGACGCGGCGACGGCCTGGACCCCGGCCACGGGCCACAGCGAAGGCGTCACCATCGCGGTCCTCACCACGGACGCCAAGGGCCGAGACCCACGCCGCACGGCCGCCATCCGCGACGCGGTGGTGGAGGGCCTGCGCGACGGCACCCTGGTCGCCCCGCACCACCGCACCCGCACCCCCGGCGTGGCCCTGGTCGGCGGCGGCCCCGGCGACCCGGACCTGATCACGGTCCGAGGCCGCCGCCTCCTCGCCGAGGCCGACGTGGTCATCGCCGACCGCCTCGGCCCCCGCGACCTGCTCAGCGAACTCCCGCCGCACGTCGAGGTGATCGACGCGGCGAAGATCCCGTACGGCCGCTTCATGGCCCAGGAGGCCATCAACAACGCCCTGATCGAGCACGCCAAGCAGGGCAAGTCGGTCGTACGCCTCAAGGGCGGCGACCCCTTCGTCTACGGCCGCGGCATGGAGGAGGTCCAGGCGCTGGCCGAGGCGGGGATCCCCTGCACGGTGGTGCCGGGCATCTCCAGCTCGATCTCGGTTCCGGGAGCGGCGGGCATCCCGGTGACGCACCGGGGCGTGGCCCACGAGTTCACGGTCGTCAGCGGCCATGTCGCGCCCGACGACGAGCGGTCCCTGGTCGACTGGCCGGCGCTCGCCCGGCTGCGCGGCACCCTGGTGATCCTCATGGGCGTGGACAAGATCGGCCGCATCGCCGAGACCCTGACCGCCCACGGCAAGCCCGCGGACACCCCGGTGGCCCTGATCCAGGAGGGCACGACGGCCGCCCAGCGCCGCGTCGACGCGACCCTCGCGACCGTCGCGGAGGCCGTGCGCACCCACGACGTGAAGCCCCCCGCGGTCATCGTGATCGGCGCGGTGGCCGCGATGAACCCCGCCCGGACCGACTGACCGCCGCCCCCACGCCCCTCAACGTAACCACCGGTAACGGAACTGCTCCCGAGCCGTTGGCACCACTCTCCGGACAAGGCAGTATCACCCTGTGGCCGATCTCCTCACCATCGAAGATCCCGACGACCCGCGCCTGCGTGACTACACGGGCCTGACCGACGTCGAGCTGCGCCGCAAGCGCGAGCCCGCGGAGGGCCTGTTCATCGCCGAGGGCGAGAAGGTGATCCGGCGCGCCAAGCTCGCGGGCTACGAGATGCGCTCGATGCTGCTCTCCGCGAAGTGGGTCGACGTCATGCGCGACGTCATCGACGAGGTCCCGGCGCCCGTCTACGCCGTCAGCCCCGAGCTCGCCGAGCGGGTCACCGGCTACCACGTGCACCGCGGCGCCCTCGCGTCGATGCAGCGCAAGCCGCTGCCCACCGCCGAGGACATCCTCCGTACGCACCGCCGCGTCGTGGTGATGGAGGCGGTCAACGACCACACGAACATCGGCGCGATCTTCCGCTCGGCCGCCGCCCTCGGCATGGACGCCGTGCTGCTCTCTCCGGACTGCGCGGACCCGCTCTACCGCCGCTCGGTGAAGGTCTCCATGGGAGCGGTCTTCTCCGTTCCCTACGCCCGCCTGGACTCCTGGCCGAAGGGCCTGGAAGGCGTCCGCGAGGCGGGCTTCAACCTGCTTGCGCTGACCCCCGACGAGAAGGCGAAGACCCTCGACGAGGCCGCGCCGCACCGGATGGACCGCGTCGCGCTGATGCTGGGCGCCGAGGGTGACGGGCTGTCCACGCAGGCCCTGGTAGCGGCCGACGAATGGGTCCGCATCCCGATGGCGCACGGCGTCGACTCGCTCAACGTGGGCGCCGCGGCGGCGGTCGCGTTCTACGCGGTGGCGACGGGCCGCCCTCAGGCCTGAGTCGTACGGTGTTCCCGGCCCCTGAGCCGTACGACCGCTCCCAGCCCTGAGCCGCCCGGCTCAGAACCGCGAAGCCCCGGCCTCCGGCCCCACGGCCTGCTCCGGCCCGACCCCTACGGGCCCGTCCACGACCCGCACCGCACCGTGCCCGTCACGCACGCCACCGAGCCCCCGCGCGGGCCCCTGGCAGCCCTGCGCGGCGGCGATCCCCAGCGCGACCAGCAGCGTCACCACGACGAAGACGAAAAGCCGCTGCCGCAGCAGCCGCGGATTGGCGGGCCGCAGCCGCGTGCCCGTGGTGCGCGGGCCCTGCCGCCCCGCACCGCTGCGGGGCGCGGGCCTGCCGCCCGTACGCCCCGTGTCGCGCGGCGCCGCGGGCCGCGAGCCGGACTGCGACCCGCCGGTGCGGGACCCACCGGTCCGTGAGCCGCCCGTACGCGGGTCGCCGTTTCGTGAGCCGCCCGTGCGGGAGTCACCGGTACGCGGGCCGCCGGTGCGTGGGCCGTCGGTCCGGGAGCCGCCGGTGCGCGGGGCCCCGGGACGCGATGAGCCGTCGGTGCGCGGCAGCGGGGTGCCGGGCGCGGTGCGGCGCTGCGTGCGCTCGTCCGCGTACGTGTCGGGCACTTCGTACGTGTCGGCGAGACGGCCCGTCGGCCGGTCCTGGTCCTGGCGCGGCGCGGGCGGCCGTACGTCGCTGAGGCCCTGGGCCTCGCGGGCCGCGATCTCCTTGAGCCGGAGCGACAGTTGGAGCGTGCTGGGACGTTCCTCCGGGGCCTTGGCGAGACAGGCCCGCAGCAGCGGGGCGAGCGCGTCCGGCACACCCTGGAGCTGGGCCTCCTCGTGCACCACGCGGTACAGCATCACTTCCGAACTGCCGTGCCCGAAGGGCGAGTCGGCCATGGACGCGTAGGCGAGCGTGGCGCCGAGCGCGAACACGTCGGTGGCGGGCGTGACGGCGGCGCCGCGCACCTGCTCGGGGGCGAGGAAGCCCGGCGAGCCGACGGCCGTGCCGACGTGGGTCAGGGTCGAGGCCCCCGTCGCCCAGGCGATGCCGAAGTCGATGATCCGGGGGCCCTTGGGGGACAGCAGGATGTTCGACGGCTTGAGGTCCCGGTGTACGACCCCGGCCTCGTGCACCGCGACGAGCCCTTCGGACAGCGCGGCGCCGACGACGGCCACCTCGGCCGCGGACAGCGGGCCTTCGGCGGCCACCTTGTCGTGAAGGGAGGGCCCCGGCACGTACTGCGTGGCGAACCAGGGGCGGTCGGCCTCCAGATCGGCCGCGACCAGGCGGGCCGTGCAGCCGCCGCGGATGCGCCGGGCGGCCGACACCTCGCGGGCGAAGCGCGAACGGAACTCCTGATCCTCCGCCAGATCCGGCCGGATCACCTTCAGGGCGACGCGCTGACCGCGGCGGTCGGAGCCCAGATAGACCACGCCCATCCCGCCGGCGCCCAGCCGCCTGTGCAGCCTGAACGATCCGACGACACGCGGGTCCTCGCGCCTCAGGCGCATCATCGCCATGTTCATCCCCGCTGCCCGGTCCGTCTGACGAGCCACAGCTTACGTTTCCGCGGCGGGGCACGTGCAGAGGCCGCGCCCTCGCGGGCCGATCGATTGTCAGTGCCGGGTGGGAAACTTGAAAAGTGGTCAGGCGCCGCGGGACACGGGGCATTTCCCGCCGCCCGACCCCTCAACCACCCGTCGCTGAAGGGGGATTGATCGCGTGAAGGGTGACCGCGTGGAGATAGTCGTGGACGCAGGTGACACGACGCGTACGTACGAAGTGGTGGCGAGCCGGGCAGGCCGCCGCGTGGAGACGGCCGTCCGCAGGGGAGTGGTGGAAGTGAGCGAAGTCACCCGCAGCGGCTCCGTGGTCCGCACGGCGCGCTTCATGGCGACCAGGGTCCTGGCCCTCGTGGAGCAGCCCGTCCCCAGGGAGGACAGCTCGGAACGGTCCGATCGGTCGGCAACGGCCTGATCGGTCCGGACATCCCCTCCGGGAAGACCCTGAGACCTAGGTCCTCGTCTCCACCCACGGGAGTACTTGTGTGACGACCGGTCATCCTCCGGGAGGCCAGCCAATCGGTACGAGGGCATGACGCCCGAAGCGCCGGGCGGACCTAGATTTGAGGTCAAGCGGCGGGTGCAGCACTCGTCCCCCGAGGTCAGACACCCGCCGCTGCCAAGCATCACCAGCAGGACCAACACCAGAACCAACTGAAGAAACAACAGAGTCAGGAAGGGAGAGAACCATGGCGGACACCGCGCCGCGGACGATGATCCGCACACAGGGACGCAAGCTCTCCACCCTGGGCGTCCGGCCGTCCGGAACGCGCCACCCCCTGGTGGCCACGCTCATGGTCCTCCCCCTGGCAGCCCTGCTCACGGTCGCCTTCGGCGGCTGGGAGGCAGTGGTCACACAAGCGTCGTCCGTGGGCGTGATGCTGGGGCGCTGAGCGGCGCCCCAGGCCCGGAAGAGCGGTCCGGGCGGGGACATCCGGCCATGAAACCCCGTGGGGACGGGGGTGCGGCGGACGGCACAACAGCCCGCGCAGCTGGGGAGCTGCGCGGGCTGTTTCTTTTTGCGGCGAACGGCAGGGATGGGGCACCGGACCGTCCCGTACGCTCACGCGAGAACCACAGCCACATCCCGGGGGATCCGTGACCGCCCTGCTGCCCGCTCTGACCGCCCAGGCCAAGCTCAGGGCCCACCGCACCCCCGACTGTGCCTGCGACGCCCCGCACGGCGTCCTCGCCGACCGTCCGGACGCCATGGTGGTCCGTCACGCCGACGTCGTGGCGAAGGCCCACGCCCCCGGCACCCCCGAGCCCGCGCTCACCGCCCGCCTCGCGGCAGCCGCCCACCCCGGCCTGGCCGACACCCTCCTCGCCCCGCTGTCCGCACAGCCGGCCCGCCTGCACGACCGCCTGGTCACCTTGTGGCCGTACGGCGCCCCCGTGGACCGCGACGACCCGGACGCGGCTCCCTGGGAGGAGGTGGCCACCCTCCTGGCCCGCCTGCACCGCACCCCGCACGCCGGGCTCGCGCTTCCGCTGCCGCCGATGCGCGGCCCGGAGAAGGCCGCCCGTGCCGTGGCCCGCTTGCGGGCGACGGCCCCGCACCCCGCCGCGTCCCCGGTGGAGCGGGCGTGGGGCGTCCTGCCGGCCTGGGCCCGCGACGAGGCCCCGTATCCGGGCCCCCCGCACCTGTGCCACGGCGACCTGCACCTGGGCCAGCTCGTCCGCACGCCCGCGGACCGGTGGCTGCTCATCGACATCGACGACCTGGGCACCGGCGACCCGGCCTGGGACCTGGCCCGCCCCGCGGCCTGGTACGCCTGCGGGCTGCTCCTGCCCGAGGAGTGGACGCGCTTCCTGAACGCCTACCGCGCGGCGGGCGGCCCGGCCGTCCCCGCCGACGGCGCGGACCCGTGGCCGGTTCTCGACGTACCCGCCCGCGCGCTGACCGTGCAGACCGCGGCCCTCGCGATCACCAAGGCGGTGGCGGGGGAGCGGGCGCTTGACGAGGTCGAAGAGACGTTCGTGGACGCCTGCCGCAGGATGGCGGCCGTCCCGCCGGACTTGGCGCCGACCGGTACGAAGTAGGGTGCACTGCACCGAAGCCGGGCAGACATCCGGCCAAGCAGTCACGACCGGCGAGGAGTTGAGCCGACCATGCATTGTCCCAAGTGCCATGCACAGATGCACACGTACAACCGCAATGGCGTCCAGATCGAGCAGTGCAGCGGCTGCCGCGGGATATTCCTCGACTACGGCGAGCTCGAGGCGCTGACCCGCCTGGAGAACCAGTGGAACGGGCACCAGGCCCCGCAGGCCCCACCGGCGGCCCCGGCCTACCCGGCGGCGCCCGCGCCCGCCTGGGGCGCCCCGCACGGCGGCCACGGCGGTCACCACGGGCATCACGGCCACAAGCGGCACAAGAGCTTCGGGCACATGCTCTTCTCCTCCTGAGCGGACACCGTCCCGCGCGGACACGACGAAGCCCCCGGCCGTGGAAACGGCCGGGGGCTTCGTGGAGCTGGTGCGCGATACTGGGATTGAACCAGTGACCTCTTCCGTGTCAGGGAAGCGCTCTCCCGCTGAGCTAATCGCGCAGGTCAACCTGCGAGTGCAACACCCTGATGGGGCTGCTGCGTGCGCGATACTGGGATTGAACCAGTGACCTCTTCCGTGTCAGGGAAGCGCTCTCCCGCTGAGCTAATCGCGCGGGGACCTCTGCATGATCAAAAACTCTGATCAGAGATGCCAGTGGACGATACTGGGATTGAACCAGTGACCTCTTCCGTGTCAGGGAAGCGCTCTCCCGCTGAGCTAATCGTCCTTGGAGGTGGAGACGGGATTTGAACCCGTGTAGACGGCTTTGCAGGCCGTTGCCTCGCCTCTCGGCCACTCCACCAGGAGTTACGGGGGTTCGGGAAGATCCCCCGCGGTTCCTGCGAGCGGACGACCAGGTTCGAACTGGCGACCTCAACCTTGGCAAGGTTGCGCTCTACCAACTGAGCTACGTCCGCTTGTCTTTCCCGGCCCGCTTCCGCGTCCCGGCGACGTGTTGAACTCTAGCGGATTCCTGGGCCAGTACAAAAACGCGTTTGCGCAGCGTGCTGCGCTGTCGCCTGCTTTCAGAGGCCCGGAGCAGGCTCGGAGCGCCGGTCATAGACTCACAGCCGTGCACGACCTGTCTCCTCTGGCGCGCTTCGGCGGCCTCGTCGCGACCGATCTCCGGGACGTGACCAGCGACCCTTCCGCCCTGGACACCGCCGGCTTCTGGGCGGTGTCCGCGGACTTCGAGGGCCGGCTGGTGTGTGCCCGCTTCGGCACCGTGCGTGAGGAAGCCGTGCCCGCGCCGGTGCCGGGGGCCTGGAGCGGCCCTGCGCCCGGTGACTGGACGTCGTCGCTCGACCGCGCCGCGTACACGCAAGGTGTGCGCCGCATACGCGAACACATCGCCGCGGGCGACGTGTACCAGGCGAACCTCTGCCGAGTGCTGTCCGCGCAGGTCGCCGCGGACGCCGACGTGGACGCCCTGACGGCGCTCCTCGCGCGCGGGAACCCCGCTCCGTACGCCGGAACGATCCGCCTGCCCGACCACGGCGTCGAGATCGCGACCGCCTCGCCCGAGCTGTTCCTGCGCCGCACCGGAGGCGTCGTCGAGTCGGGGCCCATCAAGGGCACCGGGCGCACCGAGGCGGACCTCCTGGAGAAGGACTACGCCGAGAACGTCATGATCGTGGACCTCGTCCGCAACGACCTGGGGCGGGTCTGCGCGACCGGCACGGTGACCGTGCCGGAGCTGTGCGTCGTCGAGAAGCACCCGGGCCTCGTCCACCTCGTCTCCACCGTCCGCGGCGAACTGCGCGCCGACGCGGGCTGGCCCGGCCTGCTCGACGCCACCTTCCCGCCCGGCTCCGTCACCGGCGCCCCGAAGTCCAGCGCCCTGCGCATCATCGACGCCCTGGAGACGGCGCCCCGCGGCCCCTACTGCGGCGGCATCGGCTGGGTCGACGCGGACCGGGGCACCGGCGAGCTGGCCGTCGGGATCCGCACGTTCTGGATCGACCGGAGCGACACCGGCGACGCCGTGCTGCGGTTCGGTACGGGGGCGGGCATCACCTGGGGCTCGGCCCCCGAGGGCGAGTGGCGCGAGACGGAGCTGAAGGCCGAGCGGCTGCTGGCGGTAGCCTCGGGAACGTACGCACCAAACGGAGGACCCCCCTCGTGAAGATATGGCTCAACGGCGGCCTGCATGACCTCGATTCCGCCCGCGTCTCCGTGCTCGACCACGGACTGACCGTCGGCGACGGCGTCTTCGAGACCGTGAAGGCGACGGCTGGACGGCCGTTCGCGTTGACCCGCCACCTGGACCGCCTTGCCCGTTCGGCCCGCGGTCTCGGGCTGCCCGAGCCGGATCAGGCCGAGGTGCGCCGCGCCTGCGCCGCCGTCCTCGACGCCAACCCGATGGAGCTCGGGCGGCTGCGCATCACGTACACCGGGGGCCTCTCGCCGCTCGGCTCCGACCGCGGCGACCAGGGCCCCACGCTCGTCGTCGCCCTCGGCGAGACCAAGCGGCGCCCCGACTCCACCGCCGTGATCACCGTCCCCTGGACCCGCAACGAGCGTGGCGCCCTTACCGGCCTGAAGACCACCTCGTACGCCGAAAACGTCGTCGCTCTTGCTCGCGCCACGGAACAGGGCGCTACGGAGGCGCTGTTCGCCAACACGGTGGGGCAGCTCTGCGAGGGCACCGGATCGAACGTCTTCGTCGTGCTCGACGGTGAGATCCACACGCCGCCGGTCGCCTCCGGGTGCCTGGCGGGCATCACGCGCGCGCTGGCAGTCGAATGGACCGGCGCGCACGAGACCGACCTGCCCCTGGACGTGCTCGACCGCGCCGACGAGGTCTTCCTCACCTCGACGCTGCGTGACGTGCAGGCCGTGCACCGCGTCGACGACCGTGAACTGCCCGGCGCCCCGGGCCCCGTGACGGCCAAGGCGATGCGGGTCTTCGCGGAGCGCGCGGCGGACGACCTCGATCCTTAGGGACTGGCGAGAAGGCCGGGGCGGGCTCTCCGACTGGGCGCGGAGCGCGGGGGCGTAAATCCGGATGACGCGGGGGGCGCCCAGTGGGTACAACTCCCGTGATGACCACGACCCTGCGGCCGTCCGGGCCGCTCCACGAGAGCACTGAGGGCGCCAAGTCGCGCGACTTCGAAGTCTGCGTGAACAGCCGCCCCGTCGGCCGGATAAAGCTGGCCACCCACGACGTGTTCGGCCCGCGCGTCGCCTCGATCCTGGACCTGCGCATCGACGCCCCCGACCGCCGCCGGGGCCGCGCGACCGTGGCGGCGCTCGCCGCCGAGGAGGTGGCGCGCGGCTGGGGCTGCGCACGGATCGAGGCGGGCGTGCCCGCGACCGCCCCGGAGGCCTTGGCCCTCGCCACGGCGCTCGGCTATGTGGAGCGCAATCGCCAGATGTCCAAGCCGCTGCCGCTGCGCCCGCCCGAGCTGCCGGCGGACGTGCGGGCACGTCCGATGACGGAGCAGGAGTTCGCGGAGTGGGCCGAGCACTCCAAGGACGTCTACGCCCAGGACTGGATCGACCGCGGAGTGCCGGAGGCGGAGGCACGCGCCAAGGTCGAGGCGGACCAGCGCAATTCGCTGGGCGAGGGCCTCGCGACGCCCGGCGCCCGGTTCAGCGTGCTGCTCCAGGGCGACGAGGTCGTCGGCATCCTGTGGGTGGCGGAGCGTCGCGGCGAGTGCTTCGTGTACGACATCGAGGTCCGCGAGGAGCACCGCGGCCGGGGACACGGCCGCAGCCTGATGCTCCACGCGGAGGGCCAGTGCCTCGAAGCCGGCAAGGACCGCATCGGCCTGAACGTCTTCGCGGGGAACACACCGGCTCTGCGGCTGTACGAGTCGCTGGGCTACGAGGCGCGTACGTACTACTTGTACAAGCAGTTGCTCTAGTTACCTGTGCTTACGCGCAGCGAGGACGCGGTCGGCGATCTCCTCGACGCGCTCGCGCAGACCGTCCTGGCTCTTGCCGCCGTCAAGACGCTCACCGTCGACGACGTACGTGGGCGTCCCGGTGACCCCGATCGCCTTGCCCTCGGCCTGATCGGCGTCGACGATCAGGATGTGCCGGCCGTCCACCAGGGCGGTGTCGAACTCCTCGGCGTCCAGGCCGAGTTCCCCCGCCATCTCGACCAGGAAGGGTTCGCCCTTACGGTCCAGGTCCTCGACCCGCTCCAGGACCGCCTCGACGTACTCCCAGCCCTTGCCCTGCTCCAGGGCCTCCTCGGCGGCCTGTGCGGCGGCGAAGGAGTGCTTGTGCTTCTCCAGCGGGAAGTGGCGCAGGCGCAGCTCGGCACGGTCGCCGTAGCGGGCACGCAGGGCGCGCACGTCGTCCAGGGCGGTGCGGCAGTCCGGGCACTGCAGCTCGCACCAGACGTCGATGACGAGGGGGCCGGCGGGGCCCGCGGGGGAGGAGTCGCTCATGCGCACAGTCTCCCAGCCCCCGGGTGCGTGCCCCAACCGGGACCTGCGGCGAGGGCCGCCCGCCGCGGCCGACCGGCACCTGGGGAGGAGCCGCGACCCGGATATCTCCCTGATGTGCTCTGGGGCCGTGGCTTCCGGGACCCCACCCGGTGCAGGATGGAAGGGACACATGCGACACCGCACCGCGCCCGCACGCCTGGAGGACCGGGATGATTGCCGAGACCATCTGCTCCGCCGTAGCCGCGGCCGGCCTCGGCATCGCGGCCGTCACGGCCTATCGCAAGCGATTCCTCGCCGCGGCGCGCCTCGCCGCCTATGCCCTGGTCCCGATCGGGCTCGTGATGACCGGGGCGGTGGAGTGGGCCGCCGAGACGGCCTTCAGTCCGGTGGCCTGGGCGGGCTTCGGCGTGCTCGGCTCGGCCTGGCTGCTGTTCCTGGCGACCCGCGCGGTCGAGCGCCGCACCGGCGGCACCCGCAAGGAGCGCCGTGCCGCGGCCAAGGCCGCCCAGCGTGACGCCGTCGCCCCCGCCGCCTCCGCGCCTTCCCTGGGCCCGTCCACGCGCCCCCAGGCGGCCCCCGCGGCCAAGCAGAAGAAGGCCGGGGCGGGGGAGGACTTCAGCGACATCGAGGCCATCTTGAAGAAGCACGGCATCTGACGCTCCAGGGGCACGGCATCCGACGCCCCAGAGGCGTGGCGTCCGGCGCCCCAAGGGCACGCCGTCCCGCATTCCGAGACCTCGTTCGAGCGTATCGGCGGACACCGTTCGCAGGTGCGTCGCGCCGGGCCCACCAAGGTCACGGAATGCGGCGAACTCCCCCACGGACCGGGCGTGTTGGTACGTGGGGGTGTCCGCGCTGCGTCATCATCACCGCGAGATGCTTGACACCACCCCACAGAGCGATTCCGCCCCGCCCGCCGAGCGGGGCACGGCCGCCGACGAGCGCCGAACCGCCGACGAACCGCGAGGCTGCCTCTTCGCGCTCTCGCAGCCACCGCTGATGATCTTCCTGGCGGTGATCGGCAGCCTGCTCCTCATGGCGTCGCTGCACGATCTGCTGCTGCTCTAGCCGCCGCCCGCTCCGGCCAGCGCCCGCTCTAACCGACGCTCGCGTCGGCCTGGACGACCTTCTGCCCCGCCAGGTCCTGTTCGAGGCCTGCGGCCTCCCTGCGCCGGGCCCGGTAGGCGGCGACGTGCAGCCGGTTCCCGCAGGTGCGGCTGTCGCAGTAGCGGCGCGAGCGGTTCCGGGACAGGTCGATGAAGGCCCGCCGGCAGTCCGGCGCCTCGCACCGGCGCAGCCGCTCCTGCTCGCCCGCGACGACGAAGAAGGCGAGCGCCATCCCGCAGTCGGCCGCCAGGTGGTCGGCGACGGACGCGCCGGGCGCGAAGTAGTGCACGTGCCAGTCGTAGCCGTCGTGGTCGGTCAGCCGCGGCGTGGTGCCCGCCGCCGCGATCAGCTCGTTGATCAGCGTCGCGGCCACATGCGGTTCCTCGGCCGCGAAGACCTCGGCGAACCGGCCGCGGATGCGGAGCACACCCGCCAGATCCCGCTCCGTGAGCACGCCGACGTCGCTGATCGCGTGGTTCTTCACGAACTCGCCGAGAGCCGCGACGTCCGCGAGCCCTTCGACGCTGTCGCCGCTCTCTTCGTCTGGCGCGGAGTTCACCAGATCGACCACGGCGTCGAGCGCACACCGGGTGTCGTGGGTGATCAGCACGATTCGCTCCCTGGCCTGGGTAGTGGGGGCTCCCCGCTCATCAAGAGCCGGGGAACAGCGCCCGCCGATGCTGGCCGATGCTAGCGGCTCGTGCCGTACACGCCACGGCGCCGGCGCCGCGGAAATCCGCGACACCGGCGCCGGTACCTGCCGTGTCCTGTGTCCTGCCGTCGCCTGTCGGTGGTCCTCGTCGCTCGTCGTGGGCGTACCCGCGCCGTCTCCCCGAGTCGGACGGCGCCCCGCGGCTCCCGGACCGTGGCCGGGCTAGCTTTCGGCCAAAATGTGCGACAGCTCCGTATCGAGGTCGAAGTGGCGGTGTTCGGTGCCGGGCGGCACGGCCGCGTCGGTTCGCTTCAGGAAGGACTCCAGGGCCCGCGCCGGGGCCTCGAGCAGAGCCTCGCCCTCCGGAGAGCTCAGGGCGATGCAGACGACGCCCTGACCGTGGCTGCGGGACGGCCAGACGCGGACGTCGCCGGTGCCGGTGGGCCGGTGCAGGCCCTCGGCGAGGAGGTCGCGGGCGAACACCCACTCGACGGTTTCCTCGGCTCCGGTGTGGAAGGTGGCGTGCACGGCATAGGGATCGGCCGTGTCATACCGCAGTCCTGCGGGTACAGGCAGTGAGGACTCGCTCGACACAACGAGGCGCAGGTGCAGCTCGCAGCTGACCGTGGTGTTCATAAGCGCCAGGGCCTTTCGCTCAGTGTGCGCTCGGGGATTCGCACGTCGGCGAAATCGACATGCCACCTACGGTGCCGTTGTAAACCCCTCTGGGAGTTTTGGGTGTCTTTAGGTGGCCCGTATGGCGGCTTGTCCGTTTGGTTCGTACGGCCATTCCGGTGACGGGTTTCCGTCCGGTAAGGTTTGGCTGCATGAATACGGGGAGTGACGAGTCGAAGGCGGCCGCCGCCGTCGATGACGTGGCCGAGCAGGTCAAAGCCGAAAAGCCCTTCGGGTCCCGGGCGCCGGAGTTCATCAAGGCCCGCCGGTCGCTGCACCTGAGCTGGCAGGTCGGCGTGTTCATCGTGGGCCTGGCCGTGGTGGTCGCGGGCATCATCATGCTGCCCCTGCCGGGGCCGGGCTGGGTGGTGATCTTCGGCGGCATGGCGATCTGGGCGACCGAGTTCGTCTGGGCGCAGCTGGTGCTCCGCTGGACGAAGCGGAAGGTCACCGAGGCCGCGCAGCGTGCCCTCGACCCACGGGTGCGCCGCCGCAACATCATCCTCACGGCGATCGGCCTGGTGATCTTCGCGGCCCTCGGCGGGATCTATCTGTGGAAGTTCGGCATCCAGATGCCGTGGAAGATCAACGATCAGTGAGGCGGGCTCCGTCGGGGCGGTCGTCGCCCCGGCCGGAGTGGTCGGGGGCACCCTCTGACATGGGGTAATGTTCTCTGTGCGCCCGGGCGATTAGCTCAGTGGGAGAGCGCTTCGTTCACACCGAAGAGGTCACTGGTTCGAACCCAGTATCGCCCACCCGGGATTGTGGCCCGGAGACTGGAAACGGTCTCCGGGCCACAGTCGTATCCGGACGGGTCGCGACCGTATCCGCATCTCGCGCGCGTAGGTATGCGGCCTGTATGTGCCGACCGTATGTGACGGTCTTTCACGGAAATTCATGCCCTGTACGGGCGCTTCCGGAATAACTCGTTCCTATTTCCGCGAGTTGACGATCCGTCTGTTCTCTCGCGCGGATATCGCCCCGGCCGCACACTGGACCCATGGACTGGTGCCATTACCGCTTCCGGAGCGTGTGGAATCTGAGCGCCGCCCCCGGGGCGGTGTACGCCGTCCTCGAGCAGGCCCAGGACTACCCGCGGTGGTGGCCCCAGGTGCGCGCCGTGACCCCGCTCGGCGAGCGCGACGGCACCGCGCGGCTGCGGTCGCTGCTCCCGTACGACATCTTCATCACCGGCGAGGAGCGCCGCCGCGACCCGGACCGCGGCATCCTGGAGATCACCATGACCGGGGACCTCGAAGGCTGGGCGCGCTGGACCCTGACCGCCGCCGACGGCGGCGGCACCCGGGCGCGCTTCGACCAGGAGGTCGACGTACGCAAACCCCTGATGCGACGCCTCGCGGTGCCCGGCCGGCCGCTGTTCCTCCTGAACCACGCCCTGATGATGCGGGCGGGGCGACGGGGGTTGGCCTCGCGCCTCGAAGCAGTTTGAACGAAGGGTGCGGGGACCTGTATTGTTCAGTGCGTTCCCGGGCGATTAGCTCAGTGGGAGAGCGCTTCGTTCACACCGAAGAGGTCACTGGTTCGAACCCAGTATCGCCCACCCGGAGAATGCCGGTCCGTCAGTTGTCGACGGACCGGTTTTTTCATGCGCCGTGACGCTCGGGCGGCAACGCTCAGGCGGCCGCGGGCAGTTCGGGACGCAGCGGCCAGGCGGGATCGACCGCCTCCGGTGTGCCGCTGCGCGCGAACCACGCCTGGAGCCCGCGCGCCTGGGCCGCGTGCCACACCGCCTGCAACGTATGCAGCTCGGCGGGGGACAGGCGTTCCAGGCGGGCGGAGAAACGGCGCCCCACCGCGCGTACGACATCGAGCGCCGCCTGCGCGTCGGCCGCCGCGTCATGGGCGCCCGTCAGCTCCACGCCGTAGTGCTCGCACAGGTCGGACAGGGTGCGGCGGCCCTTGCGATACCGGTCGAGCTGGCGGTCCAGGACGCGCGGGTCCAGGACGCACAGCGGATAGCTCTCCAGATAGCGCGAGAGCGACGAGGCGCGGTGCCTGCGCAACTCCCGGTCGAAGAGCGTCAGATCGAAGGGCGCGTTCATCACCACCAGCGGCCGCCCCGCCGCGCCCTGCTCCGCCAGCTCGCGCCCCATCTCCTCCATCACCGGAGCCGGCCAGCGGCCGTTGCGCTCCAGATGCTCCTGGGTGAGTCCGTGCACCGCGGTGGCGCCCGCGGGGACCGGAACGCCCGGATTCACCAGCCATCGGGTGACACGGGGCCGGGCCCCCGCGCCGTTCTGGACGACGACGGCGGCCGACACGATCCGGTCGGTCTCGACGTCGACACCCGTGGTCTCCGTGTCGAATGCGGCCAATGGGCCCTCGTACCAGCACGTCATCCTGACGCAACTCCTCGTTCAGCTCCGGCAGTTGACTTGCGTGACTGCCCATGCAGGTGATACCCGGGCCGTTTGCGCCGAACCCGGCACGGAGACAACACAGGTACGGGGCACGGACATCGACCGGCCCGAGTGACGAAACCTCTGGTTCGGAAGGCTTGTTGGACATGGCGCTCGCGCAGCCCGAACAGGGTGGGCTGCTGCCCGAGCGGATCGCACCGCCGCGCGGCACACTCGCCACCACCGCCTGTATGGAGACCCTTCAGGTGGGATATCTGCACGCCGTGGCAGCCGCCGCGGGGTGCTCCCTCTCGCAGCCCTTTCCGGACAACGGCATCGACTGGCACGTCAGCCACAGCGCCCCGGGGCACACCGTCGACGACGAGGTCACCATCAAGGTGCAGCTCAAGTGCACCTACCAACTCCCGCCCCGCCCCGCGGGGCCCGCCTTCTCCTTCACGCTGGACAACGCGCACCTGGAGAAGCTGGCCCGCACACCGGTGTCGGTGCACAAGATCCTCGTCGTGATGATCGTGCCCCGCTCGCAGGACGACTGGCTGCGGGCCGGCCACGACCGGCTCGACCTGCGGCACTGCTGCTACTGGACCAACCTCGCCGGACACCCCGTGACGGGCAGGCGAAGGACCACCGTCCGCGTACCGACCTCGCGGATCTTCGACGACCGGGCGCTCTGCGAGATCATGACGCGCGTCGGGACGGGAGGAAAACCGTGACGCACCGCCCGATCGGCGAGCCCGGGCCACCACGCGGCCTGCGCCCCCACCCCGTCGACGCCCCCGGCCTGTGGTCCGACCCGCCCGAGCCCGCCCAGGTCGACCCCGCCGTGCTCGGCGCCCTGCTCGACCGGCACGGCTGGCGGCGCCGCGGCGGGGCCGCCGGACGCTACTCCCGCTGGACCCCGCCGGGACCCGGCCACGCGGGCACCAGCCTGCTCGTGCCGGAGAGCCGCGCCTTCCCCGACTGCGAGGACCTCATCGGCGAGGCCCTGACCGCGCTGGCCCGCAGCTCCACGCCGTCCGCCCGCGAGGTACTCGTGTCACTGGCCGTGCCCAGCGACGAGATCCGCTGGTGGCGCGATGTGCCGAGCGGCCCCGCGGGCGCCGCGTCCTGGACGGTCGAGGAACAACTGCGCGGCGCCGCACGCCTGATGCTGCTCGCGGGCGCGCTCGCCGCCCGCGCACGGGCCGGGTACTACGGCGCGCGGCACCGCCGCCCCGCGGCCGCCTCGCTGGACAGCATCCTGGTGGGGCCCGCCCCCGGCGGCCGGCAGCTGACCGCCTTCGTGCCCGTGCCCGCCGGCCGCCCGCTCGCCGTGCGGCTGCACCAGGCGCTGTACGCCGCCCGCGAGGCCGTCGACTACCAGCGGGCCACCGGCGGCATGGACGCCTTCGACGGCGCCGTCGGTGCGGGCGTCAGCCACGAGCTGATCGAGGCCGTCGTCGCCCTCGTCCGCGGCACCGAGGGCGCCAGGGTCGGCGTGCAGTGGTCGCCCGCCGCGGGCGTGCCCGACGGCTGCGCCGCGTCCGCCGAGCCCGTCGAGTTCTCGCCCGGCGACCTGCCCGTGCTGCGCGAGGCCAGCGCACGCTATCTGCGCGAGGAGCCTTCGGTGCCGGTGCGGATCACCGGGACCGTGGTGCGCATGCGGCGCTCGGGGCCGCGCGGGGCGGGCACGGTGCGGGTGCGGGTGCTCGCGGGCGCGGAGATCCCGCACGTACGGATGTCCCTGGACGAGGAGGACTACCGCATCGCGGGGCACGCGCACCTGGTCGGCCTGCCGATCCGGGTGCACGGCCGGCTTGAGAGCCGGGGCGGCTTCCGCAGGCTCACGCAGGCGGCGAAGGTGGTGCCGGTGCAGGTCGACGACGCCGAGCGGGACCGCCTGATGAAGTCGCTGCACGAGAATCTGGACTTCTTCGAGGAGGCGTGCAGCGGGGACTGAGGGGGTGCGCTGCCGGGACTGAGGGGGCGTACGGCGGGACTGCAGGGGTGTGCGGCGGGACTGCGGGGTGCGGATGCGGCCCGTGCCCGGCCGGAGCTGGGGATAACCGTTTCGCGATGCGCCCCCATGGCTCGGTACGATTCGTTGCGCGTGCAGGAGCAGATCTGCCGCAGTCGCCCTTCAGGCAGGGCGGCCCCCCTTCAGGCAGGAGAGACCGGTGTCAGACGTCCGTGTGATCATCCAACGCGATTCCGAGCGGGAAGAGCGCGTGGTGACCACGGGCACTACGGCGGCCGACCTGTTCGCCGGTCAGCGCACCATCGTCGCCGCCCGCGTCGCCGGCGAGCTGAAGGACCTCGCGTACGCGGTGGCCGACGGGGACGAGGTCGAGCCCGTCGAGATCTCCTCCGAGGACGGCCTGAACATCCTGCGCCACTCGGCCGCGCACGTCATGGCGCAGGCCGTGCAGGAGCTCTTCCCCGAGGCCAAGCTGGGCATCGGCCCGCCGGTCAAGGACGGCTTCTACTACGACTTCGACGTAGAGAAGCCGTTCACCCCCGAGGATCTCAAGGCCATCGAGAAGAAGATGCAGGAGATCCAGAAGCGCGGCCAGCGCTTCTCGCGCCGCGTCGTCACCGACGAGGCCGCGCGCGAGGAGCTCGCGAACGAGCCGTACAAGCTGGAGCTCATCGGCATCAAGGGCTCCGCGTCGAGCGACGACGGCGCGGACGTCGAGGTGGGCGGCGGCGAGCTGACCATCTACGACAACCTCGACCCGAAGTCCGGCGAGCTGTGCTGGAAGGACCTCTGCCGCGGTCCGCACCTGCCCACCACCCGGAACATCCCGGCGTTCAAGCTGATGCGCAACGCCGCGGCGTACTGGCGTGGCAGCGAGAAGAACCCGATGCTGCAGCGCATCTACGGCACCGCGTGGCCGACCAAGGACGAGCTGAAGGCGCACCTGGAGTTCCTCGCCGAGGCCGAGAAGCGCGACCACCGCAAGCTGGGCAGCGAGATGGACCTGTTCTCGGTCCCGGAGCAGATCGGCTCAGGTCTCGCGGTCTTCCACCCCAAGGGCGGCGTCATCCGCCGGGTCATGGAGGACTACTCGCGCCGTCGGCACGAGGAGGAGGGGTACGAGTTCGTCTACACCCCGCACGCGACCAAGGGGAAGCTCTTCGAGCAGTCGGGGCACCTGGACTGGTACGCCGACGGCATGTACCCGCCCATGCAGCTCGACGAGGGCACGGACTACTACCTCAAGCCCATGAACTGCCCGATGCACAACCTGATCTTCGACGCGCGCGGGCGTTCCTACCGTGAACTGCCGCTGCGTCTCTTCGAGTTCGGGACCGTGTACCGGTACGAGAAGTCCGGCGTCGTGCACGGTCTGACCCGTGCCCGCGGCTTCACCCAGGACGACGCGCACATCTACTGCACCAAGGAGCAGATGGCGGACGAGCTCGACACGACGCTCACCTTCGTCCTCAACCTCCTTCGCGACTACGGCCTGACCGACTTCTACCTGGAGCTGTCCACCAAGGACCCGGAGAAGTTCGTCGGCTCGGACGAGGTCTGGGAAGAGGCCACCGAGACGCTGCGCAAGGTCGCCGAGAAGCAGGGCCTTCCGCTGGTCCCCGACCCGGGCGGCGCCGCCTTCTACGGCCCGAAGATCTCCGTGCAGTGCAAGGACGCCATCGGCCGCACCTGGCAGATGTCGACCGTCCAGCTCGACTTCAACCTGCCGGAGCGCTTCAACCTGGAGTACACCGGACCCGACGGCACCAAGCAGCGCCCGGTCATGATCCACCGCGCGCTGTTCGGCTCCATCGAGCGCTTCTTCGCCGTGCTCCTCGAGCACTACGCGGGCGCCTTCCCGGCGTGGCTCGCCCCGGTGCAGGCGGTCGGCATCCCGATCGGGGACGCGCACATCCCGTACCTGGAGGAGTTCGCCAAGAAGGCGAAGGCCAAGGGCCTGCGGGTGGACGTCGACTCGTCGTCCGACCGCATGCAGAAGAAGATCCGCAACCAGCAGAAGGCCAAGGTGCCCTTCATGGTGATCGCCGGTGACGAGGACATGGAGAACGGCGCCGTGTCCTTCCGCTACCGCGACGGTTCGCAGGAGAACGGCATCCCGGTCGACGAGGCCATCGCGAAGATCGCGAAGGTCGTCGAGGAGCGGACGCAGGTCTGACGCACGACGGCTCAGGAGGCCCCCGGGGACGAACTCCCCGGGGGCCTCTCGTCGTCCCCGCGAGTGACGACTCGTGCGTCGGGCGTGTACACGTCGTCCTCCCGCGTGAACACCTGGAGCAGCCACGACGAGAACGACCCCGTCACCGCCCCGAGCAGCGCCAGCCCGCACCCCATCAGGCCGACCGCGACGAGCCTGCCGAGCGGCGTCACCGGCGCCACGTCCCCGTACCCGACGGTGGCGAGCGTCGCGCACGTCCACCACACCGCGTCCCCGAACGTACGGATCGTGGCGTCCGGCGCCGCGTGCTCCTGGTGGTAGACGGCGAGCGCCCCGGCGAAGCCGAGCAGGAGCACGGACAGGCCCGCGTAGAACATCACGCGGGCGTACAGCGCGAGGCGCGGGCGCGCGTGCCGGCGCCGCACCGCGTCGTAGACCCTGACGATGCGCAGCGGCCGCAGCAGGGGCAGGACGAGCACCACGGTGTCGAGCAGATGGTTTCGTACGAAGCCGAGTCGCTGTCCGCTCAAGCGCCAGCGGACCGCGTAGTCGACCGCGAAGACCGCCCACGCCGCCAGCGCGAGCCCGAGGCAGGCCGTGCGCCAGGCCGGGGGCAGGCCCTGGGCCAGGACCCGCACCGCGTACGCGGCCAGGAAGAGCAGGGACGCCGCGGCCAGCGGGGCCTCGGTCCGGCGCTCCCAGCGGGACTCCGCGCCCTCCGGCGCCGGCCGGGCGCTGTCTTTGGTCATCGCCCCAGAGTGGCCGGGAGCGGCCGGGGGTCCGCCCCGGCGACACGCTCCGAACGGGCGAAGTCATATGCTGCACAGCATGACGATTGAGCCGGAGCAGCAGATCGGAGTGGGGACGCAGGACGCGTTCCAGCGCCTGTGGACGCCCCACCGGATGGCGTACATCCAGGGCGAGAACAAGCCCACCGGTCCGGGGGCGGACGACGGCTGTCCCTTCTGCGGCATCCCGGCGAAATCAGACGAGGACGGGCTTGTCGTCGCGCGCGGCGAGCAGGTCTACGCGGTGCTCAACCTCTACCCGTACAACGGCGGGCATCTGATGGTCGTGCCCTACCGCCACGTCGCCGACTACACCGAGCTGACCGCCGCGGAGACGGTGGAGCTCGGCGAGCTGACCAAGCAGGCGATGACGGCGCTGCGCACCGCGTCCGGGGCGCACGGCTTCAACATCGGCATGAACCAGGGCACCGTGGCGGGCGCGGGCATCGCCGCGCATCTGCACCAGCACATCGTGCCCCGCTGGGGCGGCGACACGAACTTCATGCCGGTCGTCGGGCACACGAAGGTGCTGCCCCAACTGCTCGCCGACACCCGCAAGATGCTCGCGGAGGCCTGGCCCGCGGCCTAGCCAGGCCCCTCTCCCGCTGCCGCCCGCCGGGCGGCTACCCGTTGTACACGTCCGCCTGGCGCGGCATCGGATCCTGGACGGCGCCGCTGAGGAACCCGGCGCGGGCGCCGAAGCGGTCCGTGTTCACGCCGTTCTCCTCCAGGACCTTCAGGGCCGCCGAGTGCACGACCCGCAGCACCGGCGTGGCCGCGCGCAGCGCGTCGTCGGCCATGAAGCGGTGCCGCCACGGCTTGTCCGCCCAGGCGTGCCGCAGGCCGAACGGCTCGGGCAGGACCAGCTTGCCGCCCAGGTAGTCCAGCACCGGCGGATACCAGGTGAAGGGGGCGCGCACCGCGAGGCGCACCACCTCCTGGGCGTCGACGAGCGGGAGCTGCTGCGTCTTGGTCTCCCAGAACTTGACGGTCTTGCTGACCGTCTTCGTCTTGGGGGAGGGCTTGCTGGTGAACAGTGAGTGCACCGGACCGAGGGCGTGGCCGGTGACCTCGATGCGCAGCGTCTCGTGCAGGACCGTCACCGTGATCAGCATCGTGATCACCAACTGGCCGTCCCAGAGCGTGAACTGGACGCCCAGGTAGTGCCGGTCGCCGCTGCCGAACTGCTGCTCGTTGCAGATGCGCTGTATCTCGTGGCCCTTGATCTGGAAGGCGTCGACGTCCGTGCCGGACGGGCGGGACACCGACCCCGCGTTCTCACCGATGGGCGTGACGATCCAGTGCCTTATCGACGGCTTGGGGAAGCCGCCGGTGTGCAGGGGGCCGCGCTCCAGCATCCGGAGCTGGTCGTGCACCGCGCGCACGACGTCCCAGCTGCGGAAGGGGTTGATCTCCTTCTTCTCGTCGCGCGGGGTGAGCTCCTCGGCGAGCTGCCAGCTGCCCCAGCGGGTGCCCATGCCCAGTATTCCCTTGGGGCCCGCGTAGAAGACGCTGTTGGACTGCTGCTCCGCGGAGAGCCGCGCGAGGCCCTGGCGCAGCCGCTCCGCAGCCGTCTCGCCGGGGCTGCCGGGGACCGCCTCGGGGATCTTCGCGCCGACGCCGCCGCCGGCGAGCAAGCCGCTCCAGCGGTCCCGCAGGTCCTTGGCGGTGCCTTCCGCTATGTGCTTGGCCCAGAACCAGCCGAACACCGGCACGACCGGGCAGAGCCGCAGATACCAGGCCCAGAAGCCGCCGAAGGGCAGCTTGATCAGGAGAAGCACCACGATCACGCCGAGGGCCACGAGGACCGCGGTGGCGATCGCCTGGGTGCGCTTGTCCTTCTGCTTGGAGATCCACTTGCGGGCCGTGAAGACCAGCAGCCAGACCAGCAGGCCGGGCAGGAAGAGCAGCCCGCAGATGGCCATCACAGCCGTGAGCCAGCTGTCGCGCTGTCTGCGGATGCGGTTCGCGGCGAGGCAGTGCTCGACGACCATCTGCGGTTCCGTGCCGAAGGACTGGATGAGCGGTGGACGGGCGCCGCCGAGCATCCGCACCTGCACGGTCCGCGAGAAGGCCTCGCCGAGGCTGGGCTTGCACAGCGACCACAGGCCGGGCTTCACCACGGACTTGTGCCAGTCGCTGTTGGCCTTGAGGATGTCGTCGACCTCGCCGTCGCGATACGCCGCCGACGCCAGGGCATGCGTCGCCGCGGTCTGGCCCGCGGCGCCCGACAAGGGGACCTGGGCCCCGGGCCTGAAGTCGAATACGTCGTCCGCCACCTGCCGCCCCCCACGCCGTGACGCCCTTGGCGCCGCGGCTCTTTCCGACTGCGTTGTTCCCGAACTTCGGACCGTGCTGTTTCCCGGAATTCCCGACTGCGGGGCCCGGCACACCTGTTGACCTGGCCGATACGGCTTTTGATCAGGTCATCAGCGTATCGGTGCGTACTGACATCCGGCAGGGGGCGGCCGAATGCCGCCCGCACGAGCGGTTTCTGAGCGGGCGGCATCCGGCCGGAGGCGTCAACTAGGCGGTGTCCTGCGCCTGTTCACGGATCTTCTGGGAGAGCTGTGCGGGCATCGGCTCGTGCCGGGCGTAGCTCCGGCTGAACCGCGCGGTGCCCTGCGACAGGGACCGCAGGTCGACCGCGTACCGACCGATCTCGATCTCGGGCACCTCGGCCCGCACCAAGGTGCGCCCGCCCGGGGCCTGTTCGGTGCCGACGACGCGGCCGCGCCGTCCGGACAGGTCGCTCATGACCGAGCCCACGTGCTCGTCGCCGACCAGGACCTGTACCTCGGCGACGGGTTCGAGCAGGTGGATGGTGGCGTCGGCCGCCGCCTCGCGCAGCGCAAGGGCGCCCGCCGTCTGGAACGCGGCGTCGGAGGAGTCCACGGAGTGCGCCTTGCCGTCGAGCAGCGTGACGCGTACGTCGATGAGCGGGTAACCCGCGGCGACGCCCTTGGCCGCCTGAGCGCGGATGCCCTTCTCGACGGACGGGATGAACTGCCGCGGCACCGCGCCGCCCACGACCTTGTCGACGAACTCGATGCCGCTGCCGCCCGGCAGCGGCTCCACCTCGATCTCGCAGATCGCGAACTGGCCGTGCCCGCCGGACTGCTTCACATGACGGCCGCGCCCGGCCGCCTTGGTCCCGAACGTCTCCCGAAGGGAGACCTTGTGCGGTACGAGGTCGACCTGCACGCCGTAGCGATGGCGCAGCCGCTCCAGGGCGACGTCCGCGTGCGCCTCGCCGAGGCACCACAGGACCACCTGGTGGGTGTCCTGGTTCTGTTGCAGGCGCATCGTCGGATCCTCGGCGACCAGCCGGGACAGGCCCTGCGAGAGCTTGTCCTCGTCCGCCTTGCTGTGCGCCTGGATGGCGAGCGGAAGCAGCGGGTCGGGCATGTCCCAGGGCGCCATCAGGAGCGGGTCGTCCTTGGCCGACAGGGTGTCGCCGGTCTCGGCGCGGCTGAGTTTGGCGACGCAGGCCAGGTCGCCCGCGATGGCCTGGGAGAGCGTGCGCTGCTGTTTGCCGAACGGCGAGGAGAGGGCGCCCACGCGCTCGTCGACGTCGTGGTCCTCGTGCCCCCGGTCCGCGAGGCCGTGCCCGGAGACGTGCACCGTCTCGTCCGGGCGCAGCGTTCCGGAGAAGACGCGGACCAGCGAGATCCTGCCGACGTACGGGTCCGACGCGGTCTTCACCACCTCGGCGGCGAGGGGACCTTCGGGGTCGCAGGACAGGGCCGGGCGGGGCTTGCCCCCAGGTGTGGTGACGGCCGGGGCGGGGTGCTCCAGCGGGGTCGGGAAGCCGCCCGTGATCAGCTCCAGGAGTTCCACGGTGCCGATGCCCTGGCGGGCGCCCTCGGCGGCGGGCGCGGCGGCGAGCACCGGGTGGAAGATGCCGCGCGCGACGGCCCGTTCCAGGTCGTCGACGAGCGTCTTGTAGTCGATGTCCTCGCCGCCGAGATAGCGGTCCATCAGGGACTCGTCCTCGCTCTCGGCGATGATCCCCTCGATGAGCTTGTCGCGCGCCTCCTGGATGACGGGCAGTTGGTCGTCGCCCGGCTCGGACTCCTTGCGTTCGCCCGACGCGTAGTCGAAGACCCGCTGCGAGAGCAGCCCGATCAGACCGGTCACCGGTGCGTGCCCGTCGGGTCCCTGCTCGCCGTGCAGGGGCAGATACAGCGGCAGTACGGCGTCGGGGTCGTCGGCGCCGAAGGTCTCGGCGCAGCACCGCGTGATCTCCTTGAAGTCGGAACGCGCCGCCTCCAGGTGCGTGACCACGATGGCCCGCGGCATGCCGACCGCCGCGCACTCCTCCCACACCATGCGGGTCGCACCCGTGATGCCCTCGGCGCCCTCCGCCGCCGAGACGACGAAAAGGGCCGCGTCCGCGGCGCGCAGACCGGCCCTCAGCTCCCCGACGAAGTCGGCGTATCCCGGGGTGTCCAGGATATTGATCTTGTATCCGCCCCATTCGACGGGGACCAGTGACAGTTGTACGGAGCGTTGCTGGCGGTGCTCGATGTCGTCGTAGTCCGACACCGAGGTGCCGTCCTCGACCCGGCCCGCCCGGTTCACGGCCCCCGCGGTCAGCGCGAGGGCTTCGACCAGAGTCGTCTTGCCCGATCCGCTGTGGCCGACCAGCACCACATTCCGTACGGACGCGGGATGGTCGGCCGTCGCTGCCCTGCCGGCGGCTCCGGGGTGTGCATTCGCCTTGTCGCCCATGCCTTGCCTCCCGGTTACGCGCATGGCTGAGGAGGCGCAGCCCCCTCAGGGATGCTGGCTGTGCGCGGACACACGGGACCCGCGTGCGGGGGCGGCTCCGGCGACGCCCGCGGTGCTTCCGAGCTTTCCACTCGTGTCACGGTGCGTCCATACGTCGTACGCGATCGTGAGGGGGCGAGCCGGTGTGTCGTGAGCGTGACTACGATGGGCCAGCCGGTGGCCAACGGGGCCGCCATGGGCACCGACCCTCGGGAAGGCCATGCTGAACAAGTACGCGCGTGCATTCTTCACGCGTGTCCTCACACCGTTCGCCGCGTTTCTCATCCGCCGCGGGGTCAGCCCCGACACGGTCACGTTCATCGGCACGGCCGGTGTCGTCGCGGGAGCGCTGGTCTTCTACCCTCGCGGGGAGTTTTTCTGGGGCACTGTCGTCATCACGCTGTTCGTCTTCTCGGACCTGGTCGACGGCAACATGGCGCGTCAGCTCGGCCGCTCCAGCCGGTGGGGCGCGTTCCTCGACTCCACCCTGGACCGGGTCGCGGACGGCGCGATCTTCGGTGGCTTCGCTCTTTGGTACGCCGGTTCCGGCGACAACGACATCCTGTGCGCGGTGTCCATCTTCTGCCTGGCCAGCGGCCAGGTGGTGTCGTACACGAAGGCGCGCGGTGAGGCGATCGGCCTGCCCGTGGCCGTCAACGGCCTGGTGGAGCGGGCCGAGCGGCTGGTGATCTCGCTGGTCGCCGCGGGCTTCGCCGGGCTGCACAAGTTCGGCGTCCCCGGCATCGACGTGCTGCTGCCCGTCGCCCTGTGGGTCGTCGCGGTCGGCAGCCTCGTCACGCTCGTGCAGCGCGTGGTGACCGTCCGCCGCGAGTCCGAGGAGGCGGACCAGCAGGCCGCGCGGGAGGCGCCCCAGGAGAGCGAGGCGACCTCGTGAGCCCGGCCACGGAGAAGCTGACGGACGCGCTGTACGGCGCCGCCTGGAGCACCGTCAAGAAGCTTCCCGAGCCCACCGCCGTGCGCCTGGGCCGCACCATCGCCGACCTCGCGTGGAAGCGGCGCGGCAAGGGTGTCCTGCGCCTTGAGGCCAACTACGCGCGCGTGGTGCCCGACGCGAGCCCGGCGCGCCTCGCCGAGCTGTCCAAGGCGGGCATGCGGTCGTACATGCGGTACTGGATGGAGTCCTTCCGGCTGCCGGCCTGGAGCAAGGACCGCATCCGCAACGGCTTCACCGCCCAGGACCTGCACCACCTGACCGACGGCCTGGCGTCCGGCAAGGGCGTCATCCTGGCCCTGCCGCACCTGGGCAACTGGGACCTGGCCGGCGCGTGGGTGACCACGAAGCTCGAAACGCCCTTCACGACCGTGCAGGAGCGGCAGAAGCCCGAGTCCCTGTACGACCGCTTCGTCGCCTACCGCAGCGGCCTCGGCATGGAGGTCCTGCCGCACACCGGCGGCGCCGCCTTCGGCACGCTGGCGCGCCGGCTGCGCGCGGGCGGCCTGGTCTGCCTGGTCGCGGACCGCGACCTGTCGGCGTCCGGCGTCGAGGTGAAGTTCTTCGGCGAGACCGCGCGGATGCCCGCGGGGCCCGCGGCGCTCGCCCAGCAGACCGGCGCGCTGCTGCTCCCGGTGACGCTCTGGTACGACGACTCGCCCGTCATGCGGGGCCGGGTCCACGCGCCGGTCGAGGTGCCCGAGACGGGGACGCGTACGGAGAAGACGGCCGCCATGACGCAGGCCCTCGCCGACGCCTTCGCCACGGGGATCGCCGAGCATCCGCAGGACTGGCACATGCTGCAGCGGCTGTGGCTTGCGGACCTGGATCCGGCGAAGGCGCCGGGCGGCCGGGCCGATGACCGGGCCGATGAGGGGACACCGTGAAGGTAGGCATCGTCTGCCCCTACTCGTGGGACGTGCCGGGCGGCGTCCAGTTCCACATCCGCGATCTGGCGGAGCACCTCATCCGCCTGGGACACGAGGTCTCCGTCCTCGCCCCGGCGGACGACGAGACCCCGCTTCCGCCGTACGTGGTGTCGGCGGGCCGTGCCGTTCCCGTTCCGTACAACGGCTCGGTGGCGCGACTCAACTTCGGCTTCATCTCGGCCGCGCGGGTGCGGCGCTGGCTGCACGACGGCATGTTCGACGTCATCCACATCCACGAGCCGACGTCGCCGTCCCTCGGCCTGCTCACGTGCTGGGCCGCGCAGGGGCCGATCGTCGCCACGTTCCACACCTCCAACCCGCGCTCGCGCGCCATGATCGCGGCGTATCCGATCCTCCAGCCCGCCCTGGAGAAGATCAGCGCGCGCATCGCGGTCAGCGAGTACGCGCGCCGCACGCTGGTGGAGCACCTCGGCGGTGACGCGGTCGTCATCCCCAACGGCGTCGACGTCGACTTCTTCGCCCGGGCCGAGCCCAAGCCGGAGTGGCAGGGGGAGACGATCGGCTTCATCGGGCGCATCGACGAGCCCCGCAAGGGCCTGCCGGTGCTGATGAAGGCCCTCCCGCGCATCTTCGCGGCCCGCCCCGACGCCCGCCTGCTCGTGGCCGGGCGCGGCGACGAGGAGGAGGCCGTCGCCTCCCTGCCCGCCGAGCTGCACTCCCGCGTGGAGTTCCTCGGCATGATCAGCGACGAGGACAAGGCGCGGCTGCTGCGCAGCGTCGACGTGTACGTCGCCCCGAACACCGGCGGCGAGAGCTTCGGGATCATCCTGGTCGAGGCGATGTCGGCGGGCGCCCCCGTCCTCGCCAGCGACCTCGACGCCTTCGCCCAGGTCCTGGACCAGGGCGCGGCGGGCGACCTGTTCGCCAACGAGGACGCGTACTCCCTGTCCAACGCGGCGATCCGCCTCCTGCGCGACCCCGAACGCCGCGAGGAACTGCGCGACCGCGGCAGCAAGCACGTACGCCGCTTCGACTGGTCGACGGTGGGCGCGGACATCCTCTCCGTGTACGAGACGGTGGCGGTGGGCGCGGCAGCGGTGGCAACGGACGAACGCACGGGCCTGCGGGCACGATTCGGCTTGGCGAAGGACAAGCTGTAGCTGCCCGGCACCTGGCGGCCTGGGTGACGGCAATCAGCCCGTCCGGCATTTGAGGACGAGGCCGAAGGCCGAAAAAGCCGCGCCCCGGGGGGGCGTACACCCGAGACGGCAAGGCGCACTCAAGACCACCCCACCGCCCAAGGCGCCCCCGCCAGGTACCGTGCGGCTGTGACCCCCACGTTGATCTGGATCGCCGTCGGCCTCTTCGCGATCGGCCTCTACCTGAGCTGGACCGCGGGACGCCTCGACCGGCTGCACGCGCGGATCGACGCGGCCCGTGCCGCCCTGGACGCGCAACTGCTGCGCCGCGCCTCGGTCACCCAGGAACTGGCCACCTCCGGAGTGCTCGATCCGGCGGCCTCGATCGTCCTGTACGAGGCGGCGCACGCGGCCCGGCAGGCGGAGGAGGAGCACCGGGAGGTCGCCGAGAGCGAGCTGAGTCAGGCGTTGCGCGCGGTCTTCGAGGAGGCGGCACAGGTCGAGGCGGTCCGCGAGGCCCCGGGCGGCGAGGGCGCCGCGGACGAGCTGGCCCAGGCGGTCCGCCGGGTCCCCATGGCCCGCCGTTTCCACAACGACGCCGTGCGCGCGGCCCGCGCCCTGCGCCGCCACCGCAAGGTCCGCTGGTTCCGGCTCGCCGGGCACGCGCCGTTCCCGATGGCCTTCGAGATGGACGACGTGGCACCGGCGGCGCTGGCGGACCGGCCGGGTACGTAGCGCGCGTGAGCCCCCGTCGCGGGCACGCGAGCACCCCCGTCGCGGGGCGAAAACGATCCACAGCCTCACCATTGGCCCTTGCTGTGGCCTGGTCCCGGGACGTTTCCTCAGTACCAGCGGAAACGCAACGGAAGCGGAACGCGAGCCGACTTCCGGCCGCAATCCGCGCCCGGCGGCGCCCACGCGGCGTATCCGCCCACTGCCACAGCCGTCGTACGGCCTTCGTACTTCGTATCGAGTGAGGTCACCCGTGTCCAGCACGCTCTCCCCCAGCAACCAGCCCGCCGACAGCGCCGCGACCGGCACCGCCCGTGTGAAGCGCGGCATGGCCGAGCAGCTCAAGGGCGGCGTGATCATGGACGTGGTCAACGCCGAGCAGGCGAAGATCGCCGAGGACGCGGGTGCCGTGGCCGTCATGGCCCTGGAGCGGGTCCCGGCCGACATCCGCAAGGACGGCGGCGTGGCCCGCATGTCCGACCCGAACATGATCGAAGAGATCATCGAGGCCGTCTCGATCCCGGTCATGGCCAAGTCCCGCATCGGCCACTTCGTGGAGGCCCAGGTCCTGCAGTCCCTCGGCGTCGACTACATCGACGAGTCCGAGGTCCTCACCCCGGCCGACGAGGTCAACCACTCGGACAAGTTCGCCTTCACCACGCCGTTCGTCTGTGGCGCCACCAACCTGGGCGAGGCCCTGCGCCGCATCGCCGAGGGCGCGGCCATGATCCGCTCCAAGGGCGAGGCCGGCACCGGCAACGTGGTCGAGGCCGTCCGCCACCTGCGCCAGATCAAGAACGAGATCGCCAAGCTGCGCGGCTTCGACAACAACGAGCTGTACGCCGCGGCCAAGGACCTGCGCGCCCCGTACGAGCTCGTGAAGGAGGTCTCCGAGCTGGGCAAGCTGCCGGTGGTCCTCTTCTCCGCCGGTGGCGTCGCCACCCCGGCCGACGCCGCCCTGATGCGCCAGCTCGGCGCCGAGGGCGTCTTCGTCGGCTCCGGCATCTTCAAGTCCGGCGACCCCGCCAAGCGCGCCGCCGCCATCGTGAAGGCCACCACCTTCTTCGACGACCCCAAGATCATCGCGGACGCGTCCCGCAACCTCGGCGAGGCCATGGTCGGCATCAACTGCGACACCCTGCCCGAGGCCGAGCGCTACGCGAACCGCGGCTGGTAACCCATGAACGACACCCCCGTAGTCGGCGTCCTGGCTCTCCAGGGCGACGTGCGGGAGCACCTCATCGCCCTGGCCGCGGCAGACGCCGTGGCCAGGCCGGTGCGGCGCCCCGAAGAGCTCGCCGAGGTCGACGGCCTGGTCATCCCCGGCGGCGAATCGACCACGATCTCCAAACTGGCGGCGCTTTTCGGCCTCCTGGAGCCGCTACGCGCGCGCGTGCGCGCGGGCATGCCGGTGTACGGCACCTGCGCGGGCATGATCATGCTCGCCGACAAGATCCTCGACCCGCGTTCGGGGCAGGAGACCTTCGGCGGCATCGACATGATCGTGCGCCGCAACGCCTTCGGGCGGCAGAACGAGTCCTTCGAAGCGGCCGTCGACATGAAGGGCGTCGACGGGGACCCTGTGGAGGGCGTCTTCATCCGTGCCCCGTGGGTGGAGTCGGTCGGCGCCCGCGTGGAGGTGCTCGCCGAGCACGGCGGACACATCGTCGCGGTGCGTCAGGACAACGTGCTCGCCACCTCGTTCCACCCCGAGCTGACCGGTGACCACCGTGTTCACGGCCTGTTCGTGGCGATGGTGCGGGGGAGCGCGGCGCCGGGAGCCTTGTAGGATCTCTGGCGTTCGTACAGGAATGGGTTACGCGAAGGAGACAGGCAGATGTCCGGCCACTCTAAATGGGCTACGACGAAGCACAAGAAGGCCGTGATCGACGCCAAGCGCGGCAAGCTCTTCGCGAAGATGATCAAGAACATCGAGGTCGCGGCCCGCACGGGCGGCGCCGACGTGTCCGGCAACCCGACCCTCTTCGACGCCATCCAGAAGGCCAAGAAGAGCTCGGTTCCGAACAAGAACATCGACTCCGCGGTCAAGCGCGGTGCCGGTCTCGAAGCCGGTGGCGCCGACTACGAGACGATCATGTACGAGGGCTACGGCCCGAACGGCGTCGCGGTGCTCATCGAGTGTCTGACCGACAACCGCAACCGCGCGGCCTCCGACGTGCGCGTGGCGATGACCCGCAACGGCGGCTCCATGGCCGACCCGGGCTCGGTGTCGTACCTCTTCAACCGCAAGGGCGTCGTGATCGTCCCCAAGGGCGAGCTGAGCGAGGACGACGTCCTGACGGCTGTTCTGGACGCAGGCGCCGAAGAGGTCAACGACCTGGGTGAGTCCTTCGAGGTGCTCAGCGAGGCCACCGACATGGTCGCGGTGCGCACCGCGCTCCAGGAGGCCGGCATCGACTACGACTCGGCCGAGGCCAACTTCGTCCCGACCATGCAGGTCGAGCTGGACGAAGAAGGCGCGCGCAAGATCTTCAAGCTCATCGACGCCCTCGAGGACAGCGACGACGTGCAGAACGTCTTCGCCAACTTCGACGTGTCGGACGACGTCATGGCGAAGGTCGACGCCTGAGCGGCACACCACGGCAACGGGCGAACGGGCCGACGGGACACACCCCGTCGGCCCGTCGCTTTGTCAGTGGCACCCGATAGCCTGCACAAACAGGCGATCGAAGAGGGGGTTGGAGTGCGGGTACTTGGGGTGGACCCCGGGCTCACCCGGTGCGGTGTCGGTGTCGTCGAAGGCGTCGCGGGCCGCCCGTTGACCATGCGTGGCGTCGGCGTCGTGCGTACGCCCGCGGACGCCGACTTGGGCCTCCGCCTGGTCGCCATCGAGCAGGGCATCGAGAGCTGGCTGGACGAGCACCGCCCCGAATTCGTCGCCGTGGAGCGGGTGTTCAGCCAGCACAACGTCCGTACGGTCATGGGCACCGCCCAGGCCAGCGCCGTCGCCATGCTGTGCGCGTCACGCCGCGGCATCCCCGTCGCCCTGCACACCCCCAGCGAGATCAAGGCCGCCGTCACCGGCAGCGGCCGCGCCGACAAGGCCCAGGTCGGCGCGATGGTGACCCGCCTGCTCCGCCTTGACGCGCCGCCCAAGCCCGCCGACGCCGCCGACGCCCTGGCCCTCGCGATCTGCCACATCTGGCGCGCGCCCGCGCAGAACCGCCTCCAGCAGGCCGTGGCCCAGAACCGCCTCCAGCAGGCGGTGGCCAAGCACGCCCAGCAAGCCCAGCAGACCCCCCACGTCCGGCAGGCCCAGCAAGCCGGGCGTTCCCAGCAAGCCCAGCAAACCTCGAAAGGCCGCCCCGCATGATCGCCTTCGTCAGCGGCCCGGTCGCCGCCCTCGCCCCTGACTCCGCCGTCGTCGAAGTGGGCGGCATCGGCATGGCCGTCCAGTGCACGCCGGACACGCTCTCCGGACTCCGTATCGGCCAGCAGACCAAGCTCGCCACGTCCCTGGTCGTCCGCGAGGACTCCCTCACGCTGTACGGCTTCGCGGACGACGACGAGCGGCAGACCTTCGAGCTCCTGCAGACCGCGAGCGGCGTCGGCCCGCGCCTCGCCCAGGCGATGCTCGCCGTGCACAACCCGGACGCGCTGCGCCGCGCGGTCGCCACGGCCGACGAGAAGGCACTCACCGCCGTGCCCGGCATCGGCAAGAAGGGCGCCCAGAAGCTGCTCCTGGAGCTGAAGGACCGCCTCGGCGCACCGCTCGGCACCGGCGGCCCCGCCATCGGCACCGCCGTCACCTCCGGCTGGCGCGACCAGCTGCACGCCGCGCTGATCGGCCTGGGGTACGCGACGCGCGAGGCGGACGAAGCGGTCACCGCCGTCACGCCGCAGGCCGAGGCCATGGAGTCGCCGCAGGTGGGCCGGCTCCTGAAGGCCGCCCTCCAGACCCTGAACCGCACCCGCTAGCCACCCCCGAACCGCATCGCGAGGCACACCGCATGAACTGGGACGACACGACCGACGACGCTGCCGGGGCGGCCGAGCGGCTGGTCGGTGCGTCCGCCGACGGCGAGGACCAGGCCGTCGAGGCCGCCCTGCGCCCCAAGGACCTGGGCGAGTTCATCGGCCAGGAGAAGGTCAGGGAGCAGCTCGACCTCGTCCTGCGTGCCGCCCGCGCGCGCGGCGCCACCGCCGACCACGTGCTGCTCTCCGGCGCCCCCGGCCTCGGCAAGACGACCCTCTCGATGATCATCGCCGCCGAGATGGGCGCCCCGATCCGCATCACCAGCGGCCCGGCCATCCAGCACGCGGGCGACCTCGCCGCGATCCTGTCCTCGCTCCAGGAGGGCGAGGTCCTCTTCCTCGACGAGATCCACCGCATGTCGAGGCCCGCCGAGGAAATGCTGTACATGGCCATGGAGGACTTCCGTGTCGACGTGATCGTCGGCAAGGGTCCGGGAGCCACCGCCATCCCGCTGGAACTGCCGCCCTTCACGCTCGTCGGCGCCACCACGCGCGCGGGCCTGCTGCCGCCGCCGCTGCGCGACCGCTTCGGCTTCACCGCGCACATGGAGTTCTACGAGCCCGCCGAACTGGAGCGGGTGATCCACCGCTCCGCGAACCTGCTGGACGTCGCCATCGACACCGAGGGCGCCGCCGAGATCGCGGGCCGCTCCCGCGGCACCCCCCGCATCGCCAACCGCCTGCTGCGCCGCGTGCGCGACTACGCGCAGGTCAAGGCCGACGGCGTGATCAACCGCGAGATCGCGGGCGCCGCTCTGAGCGTCTACGAGGTCGACGCCCGTGGCCTCGACCGCCTGGACCGTGCGGTCCTCGAAGCCCTCCTGAAGCTGTTCGGCGGCGGCCCCGTCGGCCTCTCCACCCTCGCCGTCGCGGTGGGGGAGGAGCGTGAGACGGTGGAAGAGGTGGCCGAGCCCTTCCTCGTCCGGGAGGGGCTGCTCGCCCGCACCCCCCGCGGCCGCGTCGGGACGCCCGCGGCATGGGCCCATCTGGGTCTCGTACCGCCCCGGCAGGGAGCGGGAACTGGACAACAGGACTTGTTCGGGTCGTGACGCGGCGCGCACCGGCGCGGAGAGTCGCACCGTCAGGAACTGCGGTGCCATGCTGAGCGTTGTTCGTTAGGCGCGGACTCGCTTAGACTCCGCCGATGCCGCCCTTGTGGGCGGCGCCGCCCACCCCCATCCATCAGGCCGCTCAAAGTACGCGGTCGTGCGAAGGAAACTCCGTCCCGTGAATATCGTGACCCTCCTCCCCTTCATCGTGCTCATCGGGGCCATGTTCCTGATGACCCGGTCCGCCAAGCGCAAGCAGAACGCGGCCGCCCAGATGCGTAACGACATGACGCCTGGCACCGGCATCCGCACGATCGGAGGCATGTACGCCACCGTCAAGGAGGTCCACGACGACGCGGTCCTCCTCGAGGTGGCCCCCGGCGTCCACGCGGTGTACGCGAAGAACTCCATCGGCGCCGTCCTCGACGACGACGAGTACAACCGCATCGTTCACGGCACCGAGGACGACCTGAAGTCCGACGACGCCCCCGTGGTGCCCGACGACGCCTCCTCCCTCACCGAGGCCGGCGAGCCCGCCGACGCCGCCGCGGCCGCTTCGGACGACGAGCGCATCGACCTCGGCAAGAAGGACACGGCCGACGAGGCCCCCGAGGCAGCGGACGCAGAGCCGAAGAAGACCGACGGCGAGTCCGGCGCGAAGTAGTCACAGACGGGGGTCCGTGCGCCCGCTCGCGCACCGCGGCCCCCGCCGCAGGTGATTTCGCGCCGCGTCTCGACACAACTTCATGGCCGCCCGCCCGGGTCCCCTCCACCGCAGCCCTCCGCTCAGCGCAGGTGACGGGGAGGCACCCCGCAGGCCGGGACGGTTGGACAGGGAGAACGAGAAGGTGGCAGCACCCACGAAGGGCCGCAGGCAGGCCGCCCAGGGGAAACCGGGCCGCACCCTGGTCCTGATCATGATCGCCCTGGTGGCGCTCACCGGAGGGATGTTCCTCTCCGGTCACACCACGCCCCGCCTCGGCATCGACCTCGCCGGTGGCACGAGCATCACGCTCGAGGCGAAGAACGAGCCGGGCCAGAAGAACGCGATCAACCAGACCAACCTGAACACGGCTGTTGACATCATCAACAACCGTGTCAACGGTCTGGGTGTCTCCGAAGCCGAGGTGCAGACCCAGGGCGACCGGAACATCATCGTCAACATCCCCAAGGGCACCAACGCCAAGCAGGCGCGGGAGCAGGTCGGCACGACCGCTCAGCTCTACTTCCGGCCCGTCCTCGCCCAGCAGCCCAGCACGGGTGCGGCGGAGAAGCCGGCCCCGAAGCCCAAGCCGTCGTCCTCGGGCAAGGACGGCGACAAGGGTGACAAGGGTGACAAGGGTGACAAGCCCAAGGAGAGCGACGAGCCCAAGGACGGGGCGACCTCGCCGACCGCGACGCCGACCACCCAGGGCCGCTCTGTCACCGACGGCCTGAAGGCCGACACCACTCCGCCCGCGACGCCCACCGGCGACGCCAAGGACGACCCGGCCAAGGACAAGAAGGACGACGGCAAGAAGGACGACGGCAAGAAGGACCCGTCGCCGACGCCGCCGGCCCCGTCCGGTGACACCGCGAAGCTCCAGGAGCAGTTCACCAAGCTCGACTGCACCAGCAAGACGGCCCGTCTGAAGGTCAAGGAAGGCACCAAGCCGACCGACCCGGTCGTGGCCTGCGGCAAGAGCGGCGACGGAAAGGGCTGGGACAAGTTCATCCTCGGACCCTCCGAGGTCAACGGCAAGGAGGTCGATGACGCGAAGGCCGTCTACGACACCCAGGGTGCCGCTGGCTGGAAGGTCACGATGAAGTTCTCCGGCAAGGGGACGAAGCAGTTCGGTGACATCACCGGCAAGCTCGCCAGCCAGCAGCCGCCGCAGAACGAGTTCGGCATCGTCATGGACGGCGAGGTCGTCTCCGCGCCGTACGTCCGGCAGGCGCTGACCTCCGGCGAGGCCGAGATCTCCGGCAGCTTCACCCAGGACGAGGCCAAGGACCTGGCCAACATCCTGTCGTACGGCGCGCTCCCGCTGACCTTCAAGGAGCAGAGCGTCACCACGGTCAGCGCGGCGCTCGGCGGCGAGCAGCTGCGCGCGGGCCTCATCGCCGGCGCCATCGGCCTCGCGCTCGTCATCATCTACCTGGTGGCGTACTACCGCGGCCTGGCCTTCATCGCCATCGCGTCCCTCGGCGTCTCCGCGGCGCTGACGTACACGATCATGACGCTGCTCGGCCCGACGATTAAGTTCGCGCTGAACCTGCCCGCGGTCTGTGGTGCCATCGTCGCCATCGGTATCACCGCCGACTCGTTCATCGTCTACTTCGAACGCATAAGGGACGAGATCCGCGAGGGTCGTACGCTGCGGCCCGCCGTCGAGCGTGCCTGGCCGCGGGCCCGGCGCACCATCCTGGTCTCCGACTTCGTGTCGTTCCTCGCCGCCGCGGTGCTCTTCATCGTCACCGTCGGCAAGGTCCAGGGCTTCGCGTTCACGCTGGGCCTGACGACGCTCCTCGACGTCGTGGTGGTGTTCTTCTTCACCAAGCCACTGATGACGATCATGGCTCGCAAGAAGTTCTTCGCGAGCGGCGGCAAGTGGTCCGGCCTCGACCCGAAGCGACTCGGTGCCAAACCGCCGCTGCGCCGCTCGCGCCGCAGTGGCCCGACCGCCCCCGTCGACTCGACCCCGAAGGAGGCGTGAGATGTCGAAACTTGGAGATCTCGGCGCCCGGCTCTACCGCGGCGAGGTCGGCTACGACTTCGTCGGCAAGCGCAAGATCTGGTACGGCATCTCGATCCTGATCACCATCACGGCCATCGTCGGCCTGGCGGTGCGCGGCCTGAACATGGGCATCGAGTTCGAGGGCGGCGCCGTCTTCAACACGCCGAAGACCAGCGTCTCGGTCAACAAGGCGGAAGAGTCCGCGGAGCGCGCCTCCGGCCACGACGCGCTCGTACAGAAGCTCGGCAACGACACCCTGCGCATCCAGATCGCCGGTGTGGACACCGCCAAGTCCGACCAGGTCAAGGACGAGATCGCCAAGGATCTCGGCATGGAGTCGGAGAAGATCAACGCCGACCTCGTGGGTCCGAGCTGGGGTGAACAGGTCGCCAACAAGGCCTGGCAAGGCCTGGGGATCTTCATGGTCCTGGTCGTGATCTATCTGGCGATCGCCTTCGAATGGCGAATGGCGCTGGCCGCGCTGATCGCGCTCATCCACGACATCACCATCACCGTGGGTGTGTACGCCCTCGTCGGCTTCGAGGTCACACCGGGCACGGTGATCGGTCTGCTGACCATTCTCGGATATTCGCTGTACGACACGGTCGTGGTCTTCGACAGCCTCAAGGAACAGTCGAAGGACCTCGCCAAGCAGACCCGCTTCACGTACAGCGAGGTCGCCAACCGCTCCATCAACAGCACGCTGGTGCGCTCCATCAACACCACGGTGGTGGCGCTCCTGCCGGTCGCCGGTCTGCTGTTCATCGGCGGCGGCTTCCTCGGCGCGGGCATGCTGAACGACATCTCGCTGTCGCTGTTCGTCGGCCTCGCCGCGGGCGCGTACTCCTCGATCTTCATCGCGACCCCCCTGGTCGCCGATCTCAAGGAGACCGAGCCGCAGATGAAGGCCCTCAAGAAGCGGGTGCTCGCCAAGCGCAGGGCGGCCGCCGCCAAGGGCGAGTCCGCCGAGGCCCCGGAGCCGGAGGGCGACGAGCCGCAGGACGACGTCGACCAGGCCGGCGAGGACACAGCACCGGCCGTGGTCGGCCCGCGCTCGGGACCGCGGTCCCAGCCCGCCCGCAACCGCGGTCGCGGGCGCCCCTCGGGGAAGCGCCGATGACCGAGACGGCCGAGATCAACGCGCTGCTGCTCAGCCGCATCCGTGACGTGCCGGACTATCCCGAGCCGGGCGTGATGTTCAAGGACATCACCCCGCTGCTCGCGGACCCGGCGGCGTTCGCGGCCCTGACCGGCGCGCTCGCCGACCTGAGCGTGCGCTGCGGGGCCACGAAGGTCGTCGGTCTGGAGGCGCGCGGCTTCATTCTGGGCGCCCCGGTCGCGCTGCGCGCCGGGCTCGGCTTCATTCCCGTACGCAAGGCGGGCAAGCTCCCCGGAGCGACCCTCAGCCAGGCGTACGACCTGGAGTACGGCAGCGCGGAGATCGAGGTGCACGCCGAGGACCTGGCCACGGGCGACCGTGTCATGGTCATCGACGACGTCCTCGCGACCGGCGGCACCGCCGAGGCCTCGCTCCGGCTCATCCGCCGGGCCGGGGCCGAGGTGGCCGGCGTCGCGGTGCTGATGGAGCTCGGCTTCCTGGGCGGCCGCGCGCGGCTGGTTCCCGCCCTGGACGGCGCCCCTCTGGAGGCGCTGCTCACGGTCTGAGCCCCTGGGGGAGCCGGAGCGGCGGCGGGACGGCCGCGGCAGACGGTTCAGGACACCCCTGCAGGACACGGAGGCGGGCCCGGTGGAATCCGGCGCCCGCCTCTGGCGTTCCTCCAGTACAGAGCCGTCTCACCGGCCGAGGGCGAGCCGTCGGCCCAGGATCGATACCATGGGCACTTCGGGACCTGACCGGGGGACCCGATCGCGCACAGGGAGCGCTCTTGCCAGACGAGTCCCAGCCACTTGCCGCCGCGAAGTCCGCCCAGCAGTCCGAGCGGGCCGCGGCGCCCGCTGGTGCGCCCGCCAAGCCCGGGGATTCCGGGACGAGCACGCCCGGTGGCACGGACGCGAAGCGCGCGCCCGGTGGCGACAGCGCGCGTGACGGCAAGCCGGCCGAGCAGCCCGGTCCCAAGCCGCCGCCGGAGGCGCAGCCCGCCCCGCAGGACGGCCCCGCCGCACCGCAGGACCGCCCCGCGGCCACCACCCCGCCGGTCCGCCCCGCCCCCGCGAAGGCCCCTGCTCCCGCGAAGGCCCCCGTCCCGGCCAAGCCCCCCGTCACCGGCAAGACCGAGCGCTCCGGCTCCTCCAACCGCGTGCGCGCCCGCCTCGCCCGCCTCGGCGTCCAGCGCTCCAACCCGTACAACCCGGTCCTGGAGCCGCTGCTTCGGATAGTGCGCAGCAACGACGCGAAGATCGAGACCGCGACGCTGCGCCAGATCGAGCGTGCCTACCAGGTCGCCGAGCGCTGGCACCGCGGCCAGAAGCGCAAGAGCGGCGATCCGTACATCACGCACCCGCTCGCGGTGACGACGATCCTCGCCGAGCTGGGCATGGACCCGGCCACGCTGATGGCGGGCCTGCTGCACGACACCGTCGAGGACACCGAGTACGGCCTGGACACCCTGCGCCGCGACTTCGGCGACCAGGTCGCCCTGCTCGTCGACGGCGTCACCAAGCTCGACAAGGTCAAGTTCGGCGAGGCCGCGCAGGCCGAGACCGTGCGCAAGATGGTCGTCGCCATGGCCAAGGACCCGCGCGTCCTGGTCATCAAGCTCGCCGACCGCCTGCACAACATGCGCACGATGCGCTATCTCAAGCGCGAGAAGCAGGAGAAGAAGGCCCGCGAGACGCTGGAGATCTACGCTCCGCTGGCGCACCGCCTGGGCATGAACACCATCAAGTGGGAGCTGGAGGACCTCGCCTTCGCGATCCTCTACCCCAAGATGTACGACGAGATCGTGCGTCTGGTGGCCGAGCGCGCCCCCAAGCGCGACGAGTACCTGGCCATAGTGACCGACGAGGTCCAGGCCGACCTGCGCGCGGCCCGCATCAAGGCCACCGTCACCGGGCGGCCCAAGCACTACTACAGCGTCTACCAGAAGATGATCGTCCGCGGCCGTGACTTCGCGGAGATCTACGACCTGGTCGGCATCCGCGTCCTCGTGGACACCGTCCGCGACTGCTACGCGGCGCTCGGCACCGTCCACGCGCGATGGAACCCGGTCCCCGGCCGGTTCAAGGACTACATCGCGATGCCGAAGTTCAACATGTACCAGTCGCTGCACACGACGGTCATCGGCCCCAACGGCAAGCCCGTCGAGCTGCAGATCCGTACGTTCGACATGCACCGCCGCGCCGAGTACGGCATCGCCGCGCACTGGAAGTACAAGCAGGAGGCCGTCGCCGGCGCCTCCAAGGTGCGTACGGACGTGCCGAAGAAGACCGGCAAGGACGACCACCTCAACGACATGGCGTGGCTGCGCCAGCTCCTCGACTGGCAGAAGGAGACCGAGGACCCCAGCGAGTTCCTGGAGTCCCTGCGCTTCGACCTGTCGCGCAACGAGGTCTTCGTCTTCACGCCGAAGGGCGACGTCATCGCGCTGCCCGCGGGCGCGACCCCGGTCGACTTCTCCTACGCGGTGCACACCGAGGTCGGCCACCGCACCATAGGCGCCCGGGTCAACGGACGGCTCGTACCGCTCGAATCGACCCTGGACAACGGCGACTTGGTGGAGGTCTTCACCTCCAAGGCAGCGGGGGCCGGCCCGTCCCGCGACTGGCTCGGCTTCGTCAAGTCGCCGCGCGCCCGCAACAAGATCCGCGCCTGGTTCTCCAAGGAACGCCGCGAGGAGGCCATCGAGCAGGGCAAGGACGCCATCGCGCGCGCCATGCGCAAGCAGAACCTGCCGATCCAGCGCATCCTCACCGGGGACTCGCTGGTCACCCTCGCGCACGAGATGCGTTACCCCGACATCTCGTCGCTGTACGCGGCGATCGGTGAGGGCCATGTCACCGCGCAGAGCGTCGTGCAGAAGCTCGTGCAGGCGCTCGGCGGCGAGGAGGCCGCCAACGAGGACATCGCCGAGAGCACGCCGCCCTCGCGCAGCCGCTCCAAGCGCCGCTCCAACGCCGACCCGGGCGTCGTCGTCAAGGGCGTCGACGACGTGTGGGTCAAGCTCGCGCGCTGCTGTACGCCGGTGCCGGGCGACCCGATCATCGGCTTCGTCACGCGCGGCAGTGGCGTATCGGTTCACCGCAGCGACTGCGTGAACGTGGACTCGCTGTCCCGTGAGCCCGAGCGCATCCTCGAGGTCGAGTGGGCGCCCACGCAGTCGTCGGTCTTCCTGGTCGCCATCCAGGTGGAGGCACTCGACCGCTCGCGGCTCCTTTCGGACGTCACGCGCATCCTCTCGGACCAGCACGTGAACATCCTGTCCGCGGCCGTCCAGACCTCCCGCGACCGCGTCGCCACCTCCCGCTTCACCTTCGAGATGGGCGACCCCAAGCACCTGGGCCACGTGCTGAAGGCGGTCAGGGGAGTGGAGGGCGTGTACGACGTGTACCGGGTGACGTCGGCGCGCAGGCCGTAAGCCCTGATGCGAAGCGGCTCCGGTACATCCGTACCGGAGCCGCTTCGGGTTATGGCACATCAGCCATCAATTGAGGAACCACAGCGGCGAGTAACCAGCTCCGCGAGAGCGGCGGCGGTTTAGCCGCAAAGAGGGCCCCTCAGCCGCCGAACTCGTGCAGGCCCTTGAGGGCCTGGTCCAGGAGCGCCTGGCGGCCGTCGAGCTCCTTCTGGAGCTTGTCGGCCTTGGCGTTGTTGCCCGCCGTGCGCGCCGTCTCGATCTGGCCCTGGAGCTTGTCGACGGCGGCCTGGAGCTGGCCGGTCAGGCCCGCGGCGCGCGCACGCGCCTCCGGGTTCGTCCGGCGCCACTCGGCCTCCTCGGACTCCTGCAGCGCCCGCTCCACCGCGTGCATCCGGCCCTCGACCTTCGGCCGGGCGTCGCGCGGGACGTGGCCGATGGCCTCCCAGCGCTCGTTGAGGGACCGGAAGGCCGCGCGGGCGGTCTTCAGGTCCGACACCGGGACGAGCTTCTCGGCCTCCTCGGCCAGCTCCTCCTTGAGCTTCAGGTTCTCCGACTGCTCCGCGTCACGCTCGGCGAACACGGAGCTGCGGGCGGCGAAGAAGACGTCCTGGGCGCCGCGGAAGCGGTTCCACAGGTCGTCCTCGTGCTCGCGCTGGGCGCGGCCCGCCGCCTTCCAGTCGGCCATCAGCTCGCGGTAGCGCGCGGCCGTGGGACCCCAGTCCGTCGAGGCGGACAGGGACTCGGCCTCCGCGACCAGCTTCTCCTTGGCCTTGCGGGCGTCCTCGCGCTGCGCGTCGAGCGAGGCGAAGTGGGCCTTGCGGCGCTTGGAGAACGCCGAGCGGGCGTGCGAGAAGCGGTGCCACAGCTCGTCGTCGGACTTGCGGTCGAGGCGGGGCAGCCCCTTCCACGTGTCCACCAGGGCCCGCAGGCGCTCGCCGGCCGCGCGCCACTGCTCGCTCTGCGCCAGCTCCTCGGCCTCCGCGACCAGCGCCTCCTTGGAGTGCCGCGCCTCGTCCGACTGCTTGGCCTTCTGGGCCTTGCGCTCCTCACGGCGGGCATCGACGGTCTCGACCAGCTTGTCGAGCCGCTTGCCGAGGGCGTCCAGGTCACCGACGGCATGCGCCTCGTCGACCTGCTGGCGCAGGTGGTCGATGGCGGTCGTCGCGTCCTTGGCCGACAGGTCGGTCGTCTTCACCCGGCGCTCGAGAAGTCCGATCTCGACGACCAGACCGTCGTACTTGCGCTCGAAATAGGCCAGGGCCTCCTCGGGAGAACCTGCCTGCCACGAACCGACCACTCGCTCACTGCCGTCGGCCGTACGCACGTACACGGTCCCCGTCTCGTCGACGCGGCCCCACGGGTCGCTGCTCACAGCGCCTCCTCCACATGATGCCTGCACAAGGCCACGGGCCCCCGGCATCGTCCACAGTTTCGTCACCGCCAACATAGGCGACCGGCGGGGCGGCTGTCCGCATCCAGCGCGAGCGAAATTCGCCTGGCCGAGGTCAGGATTTAGCGACGGTGGCCTTGTCGATGACAACCGTCGCGTTCGGCGTCCCGTCGCCCTGACCGCTGCTCTCACCGGCCGCGGCGATCTTCTTCAGGACCTTCATGCCCGAGTCCGAGATGGTGCCGAACGGTGTGTAGTCGGGCGGCAACTGGGAGTCCTGGTACACGAGGAAGAACTGGCTGCCGCCGGTGTCGCGGCCCTTCTTCGTATCCGGCTTGTACCGGTTCGCCATGGCGACCGTGCCCGCCGGATACACATTGCCGCGCAGCCGCTTGTCCTTGAGATTCTCGTCCGGAAGGGAGTACCCGGGGTCGCCCTCGCCGGTGCCCTTCGGGTCGCCGCACTGCAGGACGTTGACGTTGCCCGCGGTGAGCCGGTGGCACTTGGTGTGGTCCAAGTAGCCCTTGTTCACCAGGAAATTGAACGAGTTGACGGTGTGCGGGGCCTTCGCCGCGTCCAGGTCGACGCCGATGTCGCCGCACGTGGTGGCCAGCTTCATCTCGTACGAAGCCGACTTGTCGATCGTCAGCGCCGGCTCCTTCTTGAAGCCGAGCGGCTTGATCTTGCCGGGCGCGGCCTTGCGGCAGGGGTCCTCGGGCTTGCTGGGCGTCGGCTTCGGGGCCGCGTCGTCGTTCGTCGAGCCGCCGTCGTCGAAGGCGCCCGCCGCGTACGACACCGCTCCGCCGGCCACCACCAGGGCGACCGCGCCCGCGATCACCGCGTTGCGCATCCGCCGTCGGCGCCGCGCGGCCTCCCGTCGCTGCTGCTGCCGCAAGAACTTCTCCCGCGCGAGCTGCTTGCGCCGCTGTTCCTGGCTGACCACCGGGTGCTCTCCTTGTGCGTCTTCGGCGGCACGAGCGTCGGATGAGTCTCGTACGTCGCCTGGGTCCTCGTCGCGCGGCGTGACCGGCCGCGTGTGCCCCGTACCGTATATGGGTTGGCTGTGGAATCGGCAGCGCCGGTAGGCTTCTGATCCGCCGCAATCTCCGCTGCCACCTCCACCGGACGACGAAACGAAGGACGATCGTGCTCATTGCCGGGTTTCCCGCCGGGGCCTGGGGGACCAACTGCTATCTGGTCGCCCCCGCCGCGGGCGAGGAGTGCGTGATCATCGACCCGGGGCACCAGGCCACCCAGGGAGTCGAGGAGACGCTCAGGAAGCACCGGCTCAAGCCCGTCGCCGTCGTCCTCACGCACGGCCACATCGACCACGTCGCCTCGGTCGTCCCGGTCTGCGGGGCGCACGACGTGCCCGCGTGGATCCACCCCGAGGACCGGTACATGATGAGCGACCCGGAGAAGGCCATCGGCCGCGCCTTCGGCGCCCAGCTCATGGGCGAGCTGACCGTGGGCGAACCGGACGACCTCAAGGAGCTCACGGACGGCGCGAAGCTGCGGCTGGCCGGCATGGAGCTGACCGTGGCGCACGCGCCCGGTCATACCAAGGGGTCGGTGACCTTCGGGCTGCCCGAGGCGGAGGACATCCCTCCGATCCTGTTCTCGGGCGACCTGCTCTTCGCCGGCTCCATCGGACGCACCGACTTCCCCGGTGGCTCCATGGACGACATGCGCGATTCGCTGGCCCGCGTGGTCCTGCCTCTCGACGACTCGACCGTGGTGCTGCCCGGGCACAACCAGCAGACGACCATCGGCCAGGAGCGCGCCACCAACCCGTATCTGCGGCAGGTGGCCGCCGGCCTGGGCGCGGACGGCACCTCCGCCCCTCGACGAGGAATGTGACGAGAGAACCCCCAGTGAGCACCTTCAAGGCCCCCAAGGGCACCTACGACCTGCTGCCGCCGGACTCCGCGACCTACCTCGCGGTGCGCGAGGCCATCGCGGCGCCGCTGCGCAACTCCGGGTACGGCTACGTGGAGACGCCCGGCTTCGAGAACGTCGAGCTGTTCTCGCGCGGCGTGGGCGAGTCCACGGACATCGTCACCAAGGAGATGTACGCCTTCACCACGCGCGGCGGCGACCAGCTCGCCCTGCGCCCCGAAGGCACCGCCTCCGTGCTGCGCGCCGCCCTGGAGGCGAACCTGCACAAGGCGGGCAACCTCCCGGTCAAGCTCTGGTACTCGGGCTCGTACTACCGCTACGAGCGCCCCCAGAAGGGCCGCTACCGCCACTTCTCGCAGGTCGGAGCCGAGGCGATCGGCGCCGAGGACCCGGCCCTCGACGCCGAGCTGATCATCCTGGCCGACCAGGCGTACCGCTCGCTGGGCCTGCGCGAGTTCCGGATCCTCCTCAACTCGCTCGGCGACAAGGAGTGCCGCCCCGTCTACCGCGCCGCCCTCCAGGACTTCCTGCGCGGGCTCGACCTGGACGAGGAGACGCGTCGACGTATCGACATCAACCCCCTGCGCGTCCTGGACGACAAGCGTGACGACGTGCAGAAGCAGCTCGTGGGCGCGCCCATGCTGCGCGACTACCTCTGCGACGCCTGCAAGGCCTACCACGAGCAGGTCCGCGAGCTGATCACCGCCGAGGGCGTCGCCTACGAAGACGACCCGAAGCTGGTCCGCGGCCTCGACTACTACACCCGCACCACCTTCGAGTTCGTCCACGACGGCCTGGGCGCGCAGTCCGCCGTCGGCGGCGGCGGGCGCTACGACGGCCTCTCCGAGATGATCGGCGGCCCCGCGCTGCCGTCCGTCGGCTGGGCCCTCGGCGTGGATCGCACCGTCCTCGCGCTGGAGGCGGAGGGCGTCACCCTCGACCTCCCCTCGGCGACCAGCGTGTTCGCGGTGCCCCTCGGCGACGAGGCGCGGCGCGTCCTCTTCGCCAAGGTGACCGAACTGCGCAAGGCAGGCATCGCCGCCGACTTCTCGTACGGCGGCAAGGGCCTCAAGGGCGCCATGAAGAACGCCAACCGCAGCGGCGCCCGCTTCACCGTCGTCGCCGGCGAGCGCGACCTCGCCGAGGGCGTCGTCCAGCTCAAGGACATGGAGTCCGGGGAGCAGGAGGCGGTCGCGGTGGAGGCGATCGTGGGGGAACTGAAGGCAAGGCTGGGCTGAGGCGCTTGTCGTGTGCCGGAGGGGCTGGAGATCCAGCCCCTCCGGCGTTCGAGGAGCGGGGTCCGGGGCGGAGCCCCAGGTACGGGACGGGTAGGGGCGGAGGGGGCGAAAACCTCAGTCCAGCAACCCGAACCGCATCGCGCTGGTGACCGCTGCCGTGCGGTCATCGACCCCCAACTTCCCGAAGACTCGGAGCAGATGCGTCTTCACGGTCGACTCGGCGACGTGCAGGCGGCGGCCTGTCTCCGCGTTCGTACAGCCCTCCGCGACGAGCCGAAGCACCGCCGTCTCGCGCTCCGACAGGCGCGGCCGCTCCGGCTTGGCACGGAGCTGGTCCACGAGGCGGGCGGCCACGGACGGGGCGAGTACGGTCTCGCCCCGCGCCGCGGCCCGTACCGCGTCGGCGAGCTCGCCGCGGGCCAGGTCCTTCAGCAGATAGCCCGCCGCCCCCGCCTCGACGGCGCGCAGGATGTCGCGGTCCGTTTCGTACGTCGTGAGGACGATGACCCGGCACGGCAGGGCGGCGGTCGCCATCCGCTCGATGGAGTCCACTCCGCCACCGCCCGGCATGCGCAGGTCCATCAGGACGATGTCGGGGCTCAGCTCGGCCGCCAGCGCCTCGGCGCGCGGTCCGCTCGACGCCTCCGCGACGACCTCCAGGTCGGGCTCGGCGCTCAGCATGGCCCGGAGTCCTTCGCGTACGACGGGGTGGTCGTCGGCCAGCACGATGCGGATCACAGGGGAGTCCTCTCGGGAACCGGGGGGCTCTGCTCGGGGACGGGGAGCTCGACCGTGACGGTGGTGCCTTCGCCGGGAGCGCTGACGACGTCGGCCGTGCCGCTGACCTCGGCGGCGCGTGCGCGCAGTCCACGCAGACCGAAGCCCTCCGGACGCACTTTCCTGTCGAAGCCGAGCCCCGTGTCCCGGACCGTCAGCGTGAGCGAGCCCTCCGTGTAGGTGAGCGCGACGGACACCGCGGCGGCGGGCCCCGCGTGCTTGGCCGCGTTGGCCAGCGACTCCTGGCAGGCGCGCAGGGCCACGACTTCGAGGGCGGGGGGCAGCGCCGCGGCCGTGCCGGTGACCGTGACGGCGGCCCCGTGCCGGGCGGCCAGGCGCCGCACCGCGTCCGGCAGTGAGCCGCCGTCGAGGTCGGCCGGTGCGCGCCCGGCCACCAGAGCCCGTGCCTCCGCGAGGTTCTGCCGGGCCGTGGCCTGCATCAGGTCCAGGTGGCGGCGGGCGGTGCCCACGTCACGGTCCAGCTCCGCCTCGACGGCCTGGACGAGCATCAGCAGGCTGGTGAAGCCTTGCGCGAGGGTGTCGTGGATCTCGCGGGACATGCGCTCGCGTTCGGCGAGGGCGCCGCGTTCCGCGGAGAGCCGGGCGACCTCCTCACGGCTGGCTTGCAGCTCCGCGATGAGATCGGCGCGCTCCTGGCTCTGCGCGATGATGCGGATGATCCATGTGCCGATCGCGGTGCTGAAGGCCAGGGACACGGCGGCGCCCACGGAGTTGAGGAAGACGTCCTGCGCGTCCGGCCGCCACAGCAGCGCCCAGCCCGCCACTGGCACCACCGTGATGGCGGTGACCGCCACGACGGCGCGGGGCAGCCGCAGGGCGATGAAGCACTGGGGCACCAGCGCGAAGGTCAGCAGCCGCGTCTCGGTCACGAGGATGCCGGCTCCCGCGAACAGGGCCGTGGCGACAGCGAGATAGCGCACGGTCCCGCGCTGGTCGGCGCCGTCGGTGAGCAGCACCGCGCGCCCATCGGCGACGTACCAGGCGAGCAGCAGCACGATCAGCGCGACGCAGGCCGAGCGCACGGCCCGGTCGGGTGCCTCGGCGGAGAGCGCAAGGACCAGCGCCCCGGCCCACACCACGGCGAAGTAGCAGTCCCAGAACAGGAAGCCGCGGTCCCACATGGACTTGGCCCGGGTCCGGGGCGCTTCGCTCACCCGTCGGACTTGTTCTTCCAGCGGAAGGTCAACAGACACAGCGCCAATCCTCCGACGCACCAGGCGGCGAGCACCAGGGCGATGCGTCCGTACTCCCAACTCCCCGCCTGCTCCAGGACTTGGGCGGACTCGGGCAGGAACACTCCGCGGAAGCCCTGGCACATCCACTTGAGCGGGAACAGCGCGCCGAGCGTCAGCATCCAGTCGGGAACCGTGTCGATGGCTATGTAGACACCGGAGATGAACTGCAGCACCAGGAAGGGCAGGACGACCACGGACGAGGCGCTGCGGCCGGACCGCGGGACGCTGCTGACCGCGACGCCGAGCAGCGCGCAGCCCGTCAGACCGAGCACGAATATCCAGGCGAAGGTGAGCCACTTCCCCGGGGAGGTGGGCAGGTCCAGGTCGAACATCGTCGCGCCCGCGGCGAGCAGGAGCGCGGTCTCGAGGAAGCCGGTGACCAGGACGAGCCAGACTTTCCCCAAGAAGTACGCCGCCGGGGGCATCGGCGTGCCCCGCAGACGCCGCAGCACATGCTCGTCACGCTCCAACGCGATGCCGATGCCGAGGGACTGGAAGCTGACGGACATGATGCCCGCGCCGATCATCGCGGCGACATAGAGCTGTGCGGCGGTGATGCCCGCGCCCTCCACGTCGTCCTGGAAGATCGACGCGAACAGGAAGAGCAGCACCACAGGGAACGCGAACGTGAACACACCCTGTTCGCGCTGGCGGAAGAACTGCCTGAGCTCCAGCGCGCCCCGATGCAGCCCGAGCTGCCAGGCCCCGGGAAGCCGTTCGGCGGTGGTGGTCCGGGGCACGTCGCGCGGGGTCGTCGTGGTCATCGCTCGCCTTCCTGTGCGGCCGGTCCGCCGTCCTGCCCGGTCAGGCGGAGATACACGTCCTCCAGGCTCGGGCGGACGATCCGCAGGCCGGGGACCTCGCCGTCGAAGCGGCTCATCAGTTCGGCGACGGTCCTGGTCGGGGTCTTGGTGCGGAATTCGCGCGTGCGGCCGTCGGGCTCGGTCCACCCGACGGTGGCTTCCTCGCCGTAGCGTCGGCGCAGGGCGGCGGGCTCGCCCTCGGCGACCACGCGGCCCCGGGCGATCACCACGAGGCGGTCGGCGAGCGCCTCGGCCTCCTGGAGATAGTGCGTGGTGAGGACGACGGTGGTGCCCTCGTCCGCAAGGCCGCGGATCACGTCCCAGAAGCGGTGGCGGGCGGCCGGGTCGAAGCCCGTCGTCGGCTCGTCGAGCAGGAGCAGGCCCGGGTCGCCGACGATGCCGAGTGCCACGTCGAGACGGCGGCGCTGGCCTCCGGAGAGCGCCTTGAGGCGGCTGTCGGCCTTCTCCTGGAGGCCCACCATCGCGATGACGTCCTCCGGAGAGCGCGGGCGGGCGTAGTAGCGGGCGAAGTGGCGTACCGTCTCGCGCACCGTGAGCTCGGCCGGGGCGGACTCGTCCTGCCACACGATGCCGACGCGGGCACGCCACGCGCGGCCGGCCGTCGCCGGGTCGGCGCCCAGGACGGAGACCTCGCCCTCGTCCCGGGACCGATGGCCCTGCAGGATCTCGACGGTCGTGGACTTGCCCGCGCCGTTGGGCCCGAGGACGCCGAAGACCTCGCCGTGCCGGACCGCCAGATCGATGCCGTCGACAGCCGGAACGGGCCCGTACCTCTTGCGCAGCCCCCGGACGTCGACGGCGAGTTGATTCACCTGTGTCGTCATGAATTCCAGCCTGCCGCCGGAGCGAACGCCGCGGGACCACCATCCGTACCTGGTGATGTCCACCGAACGGTGGACACACAGGCACGTACGGCACAATGACCCTGCCTGCAGGCCACCACGAGCGACGGAACGGCGTGATGAGCAAACCGATGTCAGTGAAGCAGCCAGTGAAGGACGGCGCCGCGGCAGGCGCGGATCACGAGGACGTGCCGGGGGCGGCCGGTGGCAGCCGAGCCCTTGCGCTGCTTCTCGTGATCACCGGTGCGGCCGGACTGCTCGCCTCCTGGATCATCACGCTCGACAAGTTCGAGCTGCTGAAGGACCCGAACTTCCAGCCGGGCTGCAGCATCAACCCGGTCGTGGCCTGCGGCAGCATCATGAAGAGCGACCAGGCGGAGGCGTTCGGGTTCCCGAACCCGATGCTGGGCCTCGCCGCGTACGCCGTCGTGATCGGTGTCGGGATGAGCCTGCTGGGGCGGGCGCGGTTCCCGCGCTGGTACTGGCTCACGTTCAACGCGGGCACGCTCTTCGGCGTCGGATTCTGCACCTGGCTGATGTTCCAGTCGCTGTACCGCATCAACGCGCTGTGCCTGTGGTGCTGCCTGGCCTGGGTCGCCACGATCCTGATGTTCTGGTACGTCACGGCGTTCAACGTGCGCCAGGGCTTCCTGCCCGCGCCCGGCTGGCTGAAGACCTTCTTCGAGGACTTCACCTGGGCCCTGCCGGTCATGCACATCGGTGTCATCGCGATGCTGATTCTTACGCGGTGGGGCTCCGACCTCTGGGTGTGAGGCCGCCGGATCCGAGGCCGCCGGGTCCGAGGCCGCCAGGGTCGGCTGTCAGTGGGCCAGGACCGGTTGTCAGTGGGGTGACATAGGGTTTTCGACGTGGAGCCCGACCTGTTCACCGCCGCAGCAGAAGACCGCCAGGAGAAGGACCCGTCCGCGAGTCCGCTGGCGGTCCGGATGCGCCCGCGCACCCTCGACGAAGTCGTCGGACAGCAGCATCTGCTGCGCCCCGGATCGCCGCTGCGCCGCCTCGTCGAGGGCAGCGGCGGCCCCGCCGGGCCGTCGTCGGTGTTCCTGTGGGGCCCGCCCGGCATCGGCAAGACGACCCTGGCGTACGTCGTCTCCAAGGCGACCAACAAGCGCTTCGTGGAGCTCTCCGCGATCACCGCGGGCGTCAAGGAGGTCCGCGCGGTCATCGACGGCGCCCGCCGCGCCATGGGCGGCCACGGCAAGGAGACCGTCCTCTTCCTCGACGAGATCCACCGCTTCAGCAAGGCCCAGCAGGACTCGCTGCTCCCGGCGGTGGAGAACCGATGGGTGACGCTCATCGCCGCGACGACGGAGAACCCGTACTTCTCGGTGATCTCCCCGCTCCTGTCCCGCTCCCTGCTGCTCACCCTCGAACCGCTCACGGACGACGACCTGCGCGGACTGCTCCAGCGGGCCCTCACCGACGAGCGCGGCCTCGGCGGCGCCGTCACCCTGCCCGAGGACGCCGAGGAGCATCTCCTGCGGATCGCGGGCGGCGACGCCCGCCGCGCGCTCACCGCCCTCGAAGCGGGCGCGGGCTCGGCCCTCTCCAAGGGCGAGAAGGAGCTCACGCTCCAGACCTTGGAGGAGTCGGTCGACCGCGCGGCCGTGAAGTACGACCGCGCGGGGGACCAGCACTACGACGTCGCGAGCGCCCTGATCAAGTCCATCCGCGGCTCGGACGTGGACGCGGCCCTGCACTATCTGGCCCGCATGATCGAGGCCGGCGAGGACCCCCGGTTCATCGCCCGCCGCCTGATGATCTCCGCCAGCGAGGACATCGGCCTCGCCGACCCGACGGCCCTGCCCACCGCCGTCGCCGCCGCCCAGGCCGTCGCCATGATCGGCTTCCCGGAAGCGGCCCTGACCCTCAGCCACGCCACGATCGCCCTGGCCCTGGCCCCCAAGTCGAACGCCGCGACGACCGCCATAGGCGCCGCCCTGGAAGACGTCCGCAAGGGCCACGCGGGCCCTGTCCCGCCCCACCTGCGCGACGGCCACTACAAGGGCGCGGCCAAGCTGGGCCACGCCCAGGGCTACGTCTATCCGCACGACCTGCCCGAGGGCATCGCCGCACAGGAGTACGCCCCGGAGGCCCTGCGGGACCGCGAGTACTACACCCCCACCAGGCACGGCGCCGAGGCCCGGTACGCCGACGCCGTCGAGTGGACCAGAAAGCACCTCGGTCGCAAGCGGTCCTGACCGCCCTGTAGAATCCCTCGGAGTGCTGCGTCCCGTGTCCGGTCTCGTACCGGCACCACCAGAACGGGACATCCAGCCGGAGCCCCCGCCCCCGGGCAGGGAGTTCCAGGAGCGTCGCGCACCGTCGAAGGTGTCGCGGGCAGCCCACCACCCTCCCGGATCCCGGGACACGGCCGGTGGGCCACTCGCGTGCTGCACATAGTGCCCAGACCAGGGAACGGCTGCCAGGTGAGTCCGACCGGACCCGCCGGGTTTCCCAGGCTGCGGATGCGACCTCCCCTAACCCTGGTGAAGCCGAATCCGTACAGAAAAGCAGAGGTGTTTGGTTCATGCCGAACCAGTCCCGCCCCAAGGTCAAGAAGTCGCGTGCTCTTGGCATCGCGCTGACCCCGAAGGCCGTCAAGTACTTCGAGGCCCGCCCCTACCCGCCGGGCGAGCACGGCCGCGGCCGCAAGCAGAACTCGGACTACAAGGTCCGTCTGCTCGAGAAGCAGCGGCTGCGCGCGCAGTACGACGTGTCCGAGCGTCAGCTCGTCCGCGCCTACGAGCGTGCCGCCAAGACCCAGGGCAAGACCGGTGAGGCCCTGGTCATCGAGCTGGAGCGTCGTCTCGACGCCCTGGTTCTGCGTTCGGGCATCGCCCGCACGATCTACCAGGCCCGCCAGATGGTCGTCCACGGCCACATCGAGGTCAACGGCCAGAAGGTCGACAAGCCGTCCTTCCGTGTCAAGCCGGACGACGTCGTCATGGTCCGCGAGCGCAGCCGTCAGAAGCCGCTGTTCGAGGTCGCCCGCGAGGGTGGCTTCGCCGCCGACGGTGAGACCCCGCGCTACCTCCAGGTGAACCTGAAGGCCCTGGCCTTCCGCCTGGACCGCGAGCCGAACCGCAAGGAGATCCCCGTGATCTGCGACGAGCAGCTCGTCGTCGAGTACTACGCCCGCTGATCCGGACGTAAACCCTCGCCTGCGGCGCAGGTATCGCAGGAATTTCCTGCTCAGCCCGCCGTCTCCCCGCCCCTTGTGGTCGGGGAGGCGGCGGGTTCGCGCGTTTCCGGGGCCTGCGGCGGCAGGGCCGCCTCGCCCCGGCCCGGACGGCGCGACTCAGCCGCCACCCGCTGCCGGCGCAGCGCCCGCGACACCGCCACATCGGGGGCGAGCTCGGTCCCGGCCCGTACGTACCACTCGTACCCCTCGTCGCCGAGGCGCTGCCGGGCCCGCGCCTCGCACAGCGCGTGCGGGCCGCCGAAGTGCTCCGAGCCGAACAGCGGCAGACCCACCGACGGCCAGATCCGCGCCGCCACCCCCTGCAGCACCGCCGCCTCCGCGGCGTCCCCCTCCGACACCGTGAACAGCGCGAGGAGTTCGACCGCGAGCACCGTGCCGAGCAGGTCGTGGAAGGCGTGGTCCAGGTCGAGGCACCGGGTGACCAGGTCCCGCGCGTGACCCTGTTCGCCGCGTGTCCAGGCCGCGTAGCCGAGGACGTACAGCGCGTACGCGAGCGCCCAGCGCTCCCCGTGGTCCTCGCAGACCCGGCGGACGTCCTCGCACAGCTCCACCGCGTCCCCGAGCGCGCCCTGGAAAGCCAGCGCCATCGCCAGCTCGACCTGGCCCATCAGGACATTGCTGTTCAGCTCGCCGAGCTGCCGGTACTGCTCAAGTGCCGTGCGCAGCAGCCGCTCCGCGCGCGGCATGTCGTCCGTGACGAGGGCGAGACAGCCCAGGCGGTGCACCGCGTACGCCGTGGCGACGGCGCTGCCCGTGCGCTCCGCCGTGTCCTGGCACTCCTGGAGCGCGCACAGCGCGGGCACCGTGTCGCCCTGCAGGATCGCCACATAGCCGAGCACCCACAGCGCCTTGAGCCGCGAGTCCTCGTGCGCGCCGTCCAGCTCCACGGCCCGGTCCAGCCAGTGCCTGCCCTCCGCGAGCCGCCCGCAGCCCACCCAGCAGAACCACAGCGTGCCCGCCAGATACTGGCCCAGGTGCGTCTCTTCGGGATCGGTCAGACAGAACTCGAGGGCCGCCCGCAGATTCGGCAGCTCGCACTCGACGAGGGTCGCGACCTCCGCCTGCCGGGGCGAGAACCAGTCCAGCTCGCACCAGGTGGCCAGCCCCATGTACCAGTCGCGGTGCCGGCGCCGCATCCGCGCCGCGTCCCCGGCCGCCTCCAGCCACTCCGCGCCGTACGCCCGGACCGTGTCGAGCATGCGGTAGCGCACGCCCGTGGGGCTCTCCTCGCGGGACACCACGGACTGCGCGAGCAACTCGTCGAGCACGTCGAGGACGTCGTCGGCGTGCAGGCCGTCGCCGCTGCACACGTACTCGACCGCCTCCAGGTCGAACGGCCCGGAGAAGACGGAAAGCCGCGCCCACAGCAGCCGCTCCCGCGCCGTGCACAGCTCATGGCTCCAGCCGATCGCCGTACGCAGCGTCTGGTGCCGCGGCGGCACATCGCGCGGCGCACCGGCGAGCAGCCGGAAGCGGTCGTCCAGGCGGGCAAGGAGCTGGCCGGGGGACAGGGCCCGCAGCCGCCCCGCCGCCAGTTCCAGGGCCAGCGGGATGCCGTCGAGGCGGCGGCACAGCTCGAGCACGTCGGCGCGGTCGCGGCCCGCCGGGGCGAAGCCAGGCAGGCAGGACGCCGCCCGGTCGGTGAACAGCTCGGCCGCGTCCTGCTCCGGCATCGGCGCCAGCGGCATCACGCGCTCACCCGTCGTGTCCAGCGGCCTGCGCCCGGCGGCGAGCACGCGCAGGCCCGGGCAGCGCAGCAGCAGATCCCGCACCAGCGAGGCCGTCGCGTCCACCAGGTGCTCGAACCCGTCGACGATCAGCAGCAGTTCGCGTCCGGCCAGCCGGTCGAGGAGCACCTGCCGGGGCGAACGACGGGTGTGATCCGTGAGGTCGAGGGCGCTCGCCACGGCGTGCTCCACCAGCTCGGGATCGCGCACCTGCGCGAGCTCCACCAGCCAGGCGCCGTCGCGCGGTCCGATCTCCGCGGCCACCCGCGCGGCGAGGCGCGACTTGCCCACCCCGCCGACGCCCGTCACGGTGACGAGCCGCGCGGACACCAACGCCGTGCGCAGCGCCGCCAGTTCGGCGGTGCGGCCGACGAAGGCGGTCAGCTCGGCCGGGAGGTTCCCCGGCACGGGCGGACAGCCGCGGGAGCGGGCGGAGGAATCGTTCCGACGGTCGTCGGGGCGCTGAGAGCGTCGCATGAGGTACGGAGCGTACTCAGGCGTAAGCATTCCGTACAATCACTTCGTCCCGGCTCGCGCGTAACCCCACGGCCAAGCGCCGCATGCGGTAATGCGGGTCGGTAATGCGGTACGGAGCCGGGGCCCCGGCGCGATAGGGTCGGAGGACGACTTTTCGACGTTCGGCGACCCTGGATTCCAGGGCCGTGTCTCATATGTCTCAGGGGAGCGGTGCTCAGTGTCCGGTGGAGAGGTGGCCGGGATCCTGGTGGCCGTCTTCTGGGCGATTCTGGTCTCCTTCCTGGCCGTGGCGCTGGCGAGGCTGGCGCAGACGCTCAGGGCGACCACCAAGCTCGTCGCGGACGTGACCGAACAGGCCGTCCCGCTGCTCGCCGACGCCTCCACGGCGGTGCGCTCCGCGCAGACCCAGATCGACCGCGTGGACGCCATCGCGACGGACGTCCAGGAGGTCACGTCGAACGCGTCGGCGCTGTCCACCACCGTGGCCTCCACCTTCGGCGGCCCGCTGGTCAAGGTCGCGGCGTTCGGCTACGGAGTGCGCAGGGCGCTCGGTCGTAAGGAAGTGCCCGCCAAGCCGTCGCGTCGTACGGTGATCGTGGGCCGCACCCTCCCCTCCGCACGGCGGGGCAAGCGGAAGAAGGACTGACGCAGCGATGTTCCGACGTACGTTCTGGTTCACCGCGGGCGCGGCCGCCGGTGTATGGGCCACCACGAAGGTCAACCGCAAGCTGAAGCAGCTCACCCCGGAGAGCCTCGCGGCACGCGCCGCGGACAAGGCGCTCGAGGCCGGGCACCGGCTCAAGGACTTCGCGCTCGACGTCCGCGACGGCATGGCCGAACGCGAGGCCGAGCTGGACGACGCCCTCGGCCTGAACGCCCCGACCGAGCCCGAGCTGCCGGCCCAGCGCCGCCTCGCGATCGTCGAGAACCACAGCAAGAAGCACCCCAAGTCCCTCGAAAACACGAGGAACACGACGTACTCGTACAACCGGAATGAGGACCACTGATGGAGTCGGCTGAAATCCGCCGCCGCTGGCTGCGCTTCTTCGAGGAGCGTGGGCACAAGGTCGTGCCGTCGGCGTCGCTGATCGCAGACGACCCGACGCTGCTCCTCGTCCCCGCGGGCATGGTGCCGTTCAAGCCCTACTTCCTCGGCGAGACCAAGCCGCCCGCCCCCCGTGTCACCAGCGTGCAGAAGTGCGTGCGCACGCCGGACATCGAGGAGGTCGGCAAGACCACCCGGCACGGCACCTTCTTCCAGATGTGCGGCAACTTCTCCTTCGGGGACTACTTCAAGGAAGGCGCCATCAAGCTCGCCTGGGAGCTGCTCACCAGCTCCGTGGCGGACGGCGGCTACGCCCTGGACCCCGAGCGCCTGTGGATCACGGTCTACAAGGAGGACGACGAGGCCGAGCGCATCTGGCGCGACGTCATCGGCGTCCCCGCCGAGCGCATCCAGCGCCTCGGCATGGGCCCGAACTTCTGGTCCATGGGCGTGCCCGGCCCCTGCGGGCCCTGCTCGGAGATCAACTACGACCGCGGTCCCGAGTTCGGCGAGGAGGGCGGCCCGGCCGTCAACGACGAGCGCTACGTGGAGATCTGGAACCTGGTCTTCATGCAGTACGAGCGCGGCGCGGGCACGGGCAAGGAGGACTTCCCGATCCTCGGCGACCTGCCGTCGAAGAACATCGACACGGGTCTCGGCCTGGAGCGCCTGGCCATGATCCTGCAGGGCGTACAGAACATGTACGAGACCGACACCCTGCAGGTCGTCATGGACAAGGCCACCGAGCTGACCGGCGTGCGCTACGGCGCCGAGCACGGCACGGACGTCTCGCTGCGCGTGGTCGCCGACCACATGCGCACCTCCGTGATGCTCATCGGCGACGGCGTCACGCCCGGCAACGAGGGCCGTGGCTACGTCCTGCGCCGCATCATGCGCCGCGCCATCCGCAACATGCGCCTCCTCGGCGCCACCGGACCGGTCGTGGCCGAGCTGGTCGACACGGTCATCAAGACCATGGGCGAGCAGTACCCGGAGCTGCTCGCCGAGCGCAAGCGCATCGAGACCGTCGCCCTCGCCGAAGAGGCCGCCTTCCTGAAGGCCCTCAAGGGCGGCACGAACATCCTCGACACCGCCGTCACCGAGACCAAGGCCGCCGGTGCCACCGTGCTGCCCGGCGACAAGGCGTTCCTGCTCCACGACACCTGGGGCTTCCCGATCGACCTCACCCTGGAGATGGCCGCCGAACAGGGCCTGTCCGTGGACGAGGACGGCTTCCGCCGCCTGATGAAGGAGCAGCGGGAGCGCGCCAAGGCCGACGCCCAGGCCAAGAAGACCGGCCACGCCGACCTCGGCGCCTACCGCGCGATCGCCGACGCCGCCGGCGCCACCGACTTCACGGGCTACTCGCTCACCGAGAACGAGGCCGTGATCGTCGGCCTGCTCGTCGACGGTGTGACCTCGCCCGCCGCCACCGAGGGCGACGAGGTCGAGATCGTCCTGGACCGCACCCCGTTCTACGCCGAGGGCGGCGGCCAGATCGGCGACACCGGCCGCATCCGCCTGGACAGCGGCGCCGTCGTCGAGATCCGCGACGTACAGAAGCCGGTGCCCGGCGTGCACGTGCACAAGGGTGTCGTGCAGGTCGGCGAGATCACCGTCGGCGCCCAGGTGTGGGCCTCGATCGACAACCACCGCCGCCGCGCCATCGCCCGCGCCCACTCCGCCACGCACCTCACGCACCAGGCGCTGCGCGACGCCCTCGGCCCGACGGCCGCCCAGGCCGGTTCCGAGAACCAGCCCGGCCGCTTCCGCTTCGACTTCGGCTCGCCGTCCGCCGTGCCCACGACCGTGATGACGGACGTCGAACAGCGGATCAACGACGTGCTCTCGCGCGAACTGGACGTCCAGGCCGAGGTCATGTCGATCGACGACGCCAAGAAGCAGGGCGCCATCGCCGAGTTCGGCGAGAAGTACGGCGAGCGCGTGCGCGTCGTGACCATCGGCGACTTCTCCAAGGAGCTGTGCGGCGGCACGCATGTGCACAACACCGCCCAGCTCGGCCTGGTGAAGCTGCTCGGCGAGTCCTCCATCGGCTCGGGCGTGCGGCGCATCGAGGCCCTGGTCGGCGTGGACGCGTACAACTTCCTGGCCAAGGAGCACACGGTCGTCGCCCAGCTCCAGGAGCTGGTCAAGGGCCGTCCGGAGGAGCTGCCCGAGAAGATCTCCGGCATGCTCGCCAAGCTCAAGGACGCCGAGAAGGAGATCGAGAAGTTCCGCGCGGAGAAGGTGCTTCAGGCCGCCGCCGGTCTCGCCCAGGGCGCCAAGGACGTACGCGGCGTCGCGCTCGTCACCGGCCAGGTCCCGGACGGCACCTCCGCCGACGACCTGCGCAAGCTCGTCCTCGACGTGCGCGGCCGCATCCAGGGCGACCGCCCGGTCGTGGTCGCACTGTTCACCACGGCCAATGGCCGCCCGCTGACGGTCATCGCCACCAACGAGGCCGCCCGTGAGCGTGGTCTCAAGGCCGGCGACCTGGTGCGCGCCGCCGCCAAGACCCTCGGTGGCGGTGGCGGCGGCAAGCCGGACGTCGCCCAGGGCGGCGGCCAGAACCCGGCCGCCATCGGCGACGCCATCGCCGCCGTCGAGCGCCTCGTCACCGAGACGGCCTGAGGCCCGCCCCGATGAGCGAAGGCATCCGCCGCGGGCGCAGGCTCGCGATCGACGTCGGGGACGCCCGGATCGGGGTCGCCTCGTGCGACCCCGACGGGATCCTCGCCACACCGGTGGAGACCGTGCCGGGACGTGACGTCCCGGCCGCCCAGCGGCGCCTGCGGCAACTCGTCGAGGAGTACGAGCCGATCGAGGTCGTCGTCGGGCTCCCTCGCTCCCTCAAGGGGGGCGAGGGGCCGGCGGCCGTGAAGGTCCGCGGCTTCGCCCAGGAGCTCGCCGCCGGGATCGCGCCCGTTCCGGTGAGACTCCTGGACGAGAGGATGACCACAGTGACGGCCAGTCAGAGCCTGCGCGCCTCCGGCGTGAAGTCCAAAAAGGGCAGGTCTGTCATCGATCAGGCGGCGGCCGTGGTGATCCTTCAGCAGGCGCTGGAGTCCGAACGGGCGTCAGGCAAGGCCCCGGGCGAGGGCGTCGAAGTGGTCATCTGATCGCGATACGGTAACGTTCCGCGCGATGCGGCGGCGTTCGAACAGCCGACGCACGGCATCAAGAGGCGGAACGGTTGCCCTGACATCCAGCCGGCGGCCCCCGCCTCGCGGCTCGTAGGGGATCGATGACTGAGTATGGCCGGGGCCCAGGCTCCGAACCGTGGCATCCCGAGGACCCGTTGTACGGGGACGGCGGATGGGGAGGACAGCAGGCCGACGGCCCGTCCCCCTACGGCGGCCAGGGGCAGTACCACCCTCAGCAGCCCCACCACGGTCAGCAGCCGCACCAGCCGGACCCTCAGCAGGCGCACTACCAGCAACAGCAGCACCATCCCCAGCAGTCACACCCTCAGCAGTCACACCCGCAGCAAGGGCAGCATCCGCATCAGCAGGCTCCGTACGGTGACTGGAACACGGGCCAGCAGCAGGGCTACGACCAGCAGCAGGCGTACGACCAGCAGGGCTATGACCAGCAGGGCTACGCGCAGGCGCAGGCCCAGTACGGCGGAGGCGGCCAGCCGCACGACGGCAGTTGGGACACCGGGCAGCACGGCCACGTCCCGTACGGGGGTGACCCGGTCGACCCCTACGGCGGGCAGCCCGCGGGCTATGCCGAGGAGCGCCCCGACTACTACGGCACGCCGGACGCCTACCCGCCGCCCGAGCCGCCGGGCCGACGGCGCCCCACGCCCGAACCGGAGTCGGGGAGCGACTGGGATCCCGGCCCCGACCAGGGCGAGCACGCCTTCTTCGCGGGCGGGGGCGACGACGAGGACGACGACTACGACGAACCGGACGGCGGCGGCCGCGGAGAGCGGCGCGGACGCGGCGGCAAGAAACCGAAGAAGCGGCGCAGCGGCTGTGCCTGCCTGGTCGTGGCGCTGGTCTTCGCGGGCGGCCTCGGCGGCGTCGGCTACTTCGGCTACCAGTTCTACCAGGATCGTTTCGGCACGGCCCCGGACTATTCGGGCGACGGCATCGGCACCACGGCCACCGTCACCATCGACAAGGGCGCCGGCGGCTATGACATCGGCAACAAGCTCAAGGAAGCCGGCATCGTCAAGAGTGTCGACGCCTTCGTTTCCGCACAGGGAAAGAACCCGGAGGGTCAGAAGATCCAGGCGGGTGTCTACACCCTCAAAAAACAGATGTCCGCGGCGTCCGCCGTCGAATTGATGCTCAGCCCGAAGAGCCGCAACAACCTCATCATTCCGGAAGGCAAGCGGAATGTATGGGTGTACAACCAGATCGACGAGCGGCTGCAGCTCAAAAAGGGCACCACAAAGGACATCGCCCACAAGGAATGGAAGAAGCTCGGCCTGCCCAAGTGGGCGGTGGCCAACATGTCCAGCGAGGCCATGGACCCGCTGGAAGGCTTCCTCTACCCCTCCAGTTATCCCGTCGCCAAGGGGCAGAAGCCCGCGGACGTCCTGCGGAAGATGGTGGCCGAGGCCGCCGCCAAGTACGACTCGATGGGCGTCGAGGCACAGGCCGGGCAGCTCGGCCTGGACAACCCGCTCCAGGTCGTCACGGTCGCGAGCCTCGTCCAGGCCGAAGGCAAGTACAAGCACGACTTCGAGAAGGTCGCGACGGTCGTCTACAACCGCCTGAAGCCCGGCAACACCGAGACGTACGGCCTGCTGGACTTCGACTCGACGGTGAACTACCTGAAGGGCCAGTCCAAGCTCGCCATCGGCTCCGTCGACGAGCTGCGCAACCTCAAGGACCCGTACAACACGTACAAGATCAAGGGTCTGCCGCCCGGACCGATCGGCAACCCGGGCGAGGTCGCGATCAAGTCCGCGCTGAATCCGGCGAAGGGCAACTGGTACTACTTCGTCTCCGTCAGCGAGGACGAGACGCTCTTCGCGGAAACGAATGAAGAGCAGAACCGGAACCGCAAGAAGTACGAGAAGAACCTCCAGGAGCAGAACGGTCAATGAGCGCACAAGTGCGCCGAGCCGCGGTGCTCGGCTCTCCCATCGCCCATTCGCTCTCCCCGGTGCTGCATCGCGCTGCGTATCGGGAACTGGGCCTGGGTGACTGGTCGTACGACCGTTTCGAGATCGACGAGGCGGGGCTGCCCGAATTCCTCGGGCAGCTCGGTCCGGAGTGGGCGGGGCTCTCCCTGACCATGCCGCTCAAGCGGGCGGTGATTCCGCTGCTCGACGAGATCAGTGAGACCGCCGCGTCGGTCGAGGCCGTCAACACCGTGGTGTGCGCGGACGACGGCCGGCGCGTCGGCGACAACACCGACATTCCCGGCATGGTCGCGGCGCTGCGTGAGCGCGGCATCGAACAGGTCGAGAGCGCCGCGATCCTCGGCGCCGGGGCCACGGCGTCCTCCGCCCTCGCCGCGCTCGCCCGCGTCTGCACCGGCGAGATCGTCGCGTACGTACGCAGCGAGGCCCGCGCCGCCGAGATGCGGCAGTGGGGCGAACGCCTCGGCGTCGAGGTGCGCACCGCCGACTGGGCGGACGCCGAGCGGGCGCTGCACGCGCCGCTGGTCGTCGCCACGACCCCGGCCGGCACCACGGACGCGCTGTCCCGCGCGGTGCCGGAGCGGCCCGCCACGCTCTTCGACGTGCTGTACGACCCGTGGCCCACCGCGCTCGCCGCGCGCTGGTCCGCGTACGGCGGCGCCGTCGTCAGCGGGCTCGACCTGCTCGTGCACCAGGCGGTGCTCCAGGTCGAGCAGATGACGGGGCGCTCGCCCGCGCCGCTTGACGCGATGCGCAAGGCGGGGGAGCGGGCGCTGGCGGAGCGCTGAGGCTCGGCACACGGGGCGGCCGACCGTCGCCCCTGCCTGCCGCGCTGTCCGCCCGATCGTCCGGCAAGTGGACCGGGAGCCGGGCCACGCCCCCGGACGTGGGAGGATCGGGGGTGGCGGGCCAGGGCCGCGCACCCGGTCGCGCCGCAAGCAGTTCCAGGCGCGAGCATGAGGAGCACCGTTGAGCAGGTTGCGCTGGCTGACCGCGGGGGAGTCCCACGGACCCGCACTGGTGGCGACGCTGGAGGGCCTTCCGGCCGGCGTCCCGATCACCACGGACATGGTGGCGGACCACCTCGCCCGTCGGCGCCTGGGCTATGGGCGCGGCGCCCGCATGAAGTTCGAGCGCGACGAGGTCACGTTCCTCGGCGGCGTCCGGCACGGCCTGACCATGGGCTCGCCCGTCGCCGTCATGGTGGGCAACACCGAGTGGCCCAAGTGGGAGCAGGTCATGTCGGCCGACCCAGTCGACCCCGCCATCCTCGCCGAACTGGCGCGCAACGCCCCGCTGACCCGCCCCCGGCCCGGCCACGCCGACCTCGCGGGCATGCAGAAGTACGGCTTCGACGAGGCCCGGCCGGTCCTGGAGCGCGCCTCCGCGCGGGAGACCGCGGCCCGGGTGGCGCTCGGCGCCGTGGCCCGTTCGTACCTCAAGGAGACGGCCGGGATCGAGATCGTCTCGCACGTGGTGGAGCTGGCCGCGGCCAAGGCTCCGTACGGCGTGTGCCCGACGCCCGCCGACGTCGAGAAGCTGGACGCCGACCCGGTGCGCTGCCTGGACGCCGACGCGTCGAAGGCGATGGTCGCGGAGATCGACCAGGCCCACAAGGACGGCGACACCCTGGGCGGTGTGGTCGAGGTGCTCGCGTACGGAGTGCCGGTGGGCCTCGGCTCGCACGTGCACTGGGACCGCCGCCTCGACGCGCGCCTCGCCGGGGCGCTCATGGGCATCCAGGCGATCAAGGGCGTCGAGGTCGGCGACGGCTTCGACCTGGCGCGGGTGCCGGGCTCCCAGGCGCACGACGAGATCATCGGCACGGACGACGGCGTGAAGCGCGCGACCGGTCGCTCCGGCGGCACCGAGGGCGGCCTGACCACGGGCGAGCTGCTGCGCGTGCGCGCCGCGATGAAGCCCATCGCGACCGTCCCGCGCGCCCTCGCCACCATCGACGTGGTCACCGGCGAGGCGACCAAGGCGCACCACCAGCGCTCCGACGTGTGCGCCGTGCCGGCCGCCGGGATCGTGGCCGAGGCCATGGTGGCGCTGGTGCTCGCGGACGCGGTCGCGGAGAAGTTCGGCGGCGACAGCGTGCCCGAGACGCGCCGCAACGTGGCGTCGTACCTCGACAACCTCCAGATCCGGTGACGGCCGGCGAAACCGCAGCCGCGCGCGGGCCGCGCGTCGTGCTCGTCGGGCCCATGGGCTCGGGCAAGTCCACGGTGGGCGCGCTGCTCGCCGATCGGCTCGGCGTGGCCTACCGGGACACCGACGCCGACATCGTGGCCGCTGAGGGCCGGGCGATCGCCGACCTCTTCCTGGACGAGGGCGAGCCGTACTTCCGCGAGCGTGAGCGCGCGGCGGTGCGGGCCGCCGTCGCCGGCCACGACGGTGTCCTCGCCCTCGGCGGCGGCGCGATCCTCGACGAGGGCACGCGCGCGCTGCTGCGGGGCCTGCCCGTGGTCTACCTCGCGATGGACGTCGAGGAGGCGGTCCGCCGGGTCGGGCTCAACGCCGCCCGGCCGCTGCTCCTGGTCAACCCGCGCAAGCAGTGGCGCGAGCTCATGGACGCGCGCCGCCATCTGTACGAAGAAGTCGCCCGCGCCGTCGTCGCCACGGACGACCGCACCCCCGAAGAGGTCGCGGAAGCGGTCCTCGACGCACTGGAGTTGAAGGAAGCATGAGCGAGGCAGTGACGCGGATCCACGTCGGCGGCACGGCGGGCACCGAGCCGTACGAGGTGCTCGTCGGGCGGCAGTTGCTCGGTGAGCTCGGCGCGCTGATCGGCGACACCGTCAAGCGGGTCGCCGTCATCCACCCCGAGGCGCTGGCCGAGACCGGCGACGCGCTGCGCCAGGACCTGGCCGACCAGGGGTACGAGGCCGTGGCCGTGCAGGTGCCCAACGCCGAGGAGGCCAAGACCGCCGAGGTCGCCGCGTACTGCTGGAAGGCGCTCGGGCAGTCCGGCTTCACGCGCACCGACGTCATCGTGGGCGTCGGCGGCGGTGCCACCACCGACCTGGCCGGGTTCGTGGCGGCGACGTGGCTGCGCGGGGTGCGCTGGATCGCCGTGCCGACGACCGTGCTCGGCATGGTCGACGCGGCGGTCGGCGGCAAGACCGGCATCAACACCGCCGAGGGCAAGAACCTGGTGGGCTCCTTCCACCCGCCCGCGGGCGTGCTGTGCGACCTGGCGGCGCTGGACTCGCTGCCGGTGCACGACTACGTCTCCGGGCTCGCGGAGATCATCAAGGCGGGCTTCATCGCCGATCCGGCCATCCTCGACCTCATCGAGGCCGACCCGGAGGCAGCCCGCACGCCCGCCGGGCCGCACACCGCGGAGCTCATCGAGCGCTCCATCAAGGTCAAGGCCGAGGTCGTCTCCGGGGACCTGAAGGAGTCGGGCCTGCGGGAGATCCTCAACTACGGCCACACGCTGGCGCACGCCATCGAGAAGAACGAGCGCTACAAGTGGCGGCACGGTGCGGCCGTCGCCGTCGGCATGCACTTCGCGGCCGAACTCGGCCGCCTGGCGGGGCGGTTGGACGACGCGACGGCCGACCGGCACCGCACCGTCCTGGAGTCCGTCGGGCTGCCGCTGACGTACCGCTACGACCAGTGGCCCAAGCTCCTGGAGACCATGAAGGTCGACAAGAAGTCCCGCGGTGACCTGCTGCGGTTCATCGTCCTCGACGGCCTCGCCAAGCCGACCGTCCTGGAGGGCCCGGACCCGGCGGTGCTGCTCGCCGCGTACGGAGAAGTCGCCCAGTGAGCCTTCGGTCCGCCCCGGCCGGGGCGGACCGAACAAGCCATGGGCACTTCGGGCCCGCCCCAGCCGTTCACACAACGTCGGCCGGGGACGGTACCGTTCGGTAAGGGTGGCCCCGGCCGCCGCCCATCAGCAGTCGTACGAGACGGAGTGGCACCGGATGCAGCACGCAGTGGGATCGCCGCTGCCGCCGCCCCCTCAGCCGGGGCACGGACCGGCCACCGGCTGGACCCCGGCCGCACACCACCCGAGCGGCCCGCCGCCGGGTGCGGTTCCGGGCTCCCCTCCGCCGCTGGTGCCCGGGGCGCCGGGCGCCTCGCACGCACCGGCTCCGCATGTCCCGGGGACACCGCACGCCCCGGGTCCGGCTCCGCACGCTTCGGGCCCGACGTCGCACGCGCCCGGACCCGCCCCGCACGCTCCCGGTCACGCCCCGCACCCCGCGGCCACCGGGCACGCCCAGACCGGCCCCGCCGCGCACCACGCCCCCGCGGCCCCGCCGCCCGCCCGTGACACCACCGGCCACATCCAGCTCCCGCCCGGCGGCCCCGTCGCCATGCCGAGCCCGCCGCCCGGCACGGCGCGAGCTGACACGGGCTCCACCACGCTCGCCGTGCTCCTCATCGGCCCCGCGGGCGCGGGCAAGACCAGCGTCGCGAAGTTCTGGGCCGAGCACCGGCGCGTGCCGACGTCCCACATCAGCCTCGACGACGTGCGCGAATGGGTGCGTTCGGGCTTCGCCGACCCGCAGTCGGGCTGGAACGACCACTCCGAGGCGCAGTACCGGCTCGCCCGCCGCACCTGCGGCTTCGCCGCGCGGAACTTCCTTGCCAACGGGATCTCCTGCATCCTCGACGACGCCGTTTTCCCCGACCGGCCGGTTGTCGGCCTCGGTGGCTGGAAGCGGCACGTCGGCCCCGGCCTGCTGCCCGTCGTCCTGCTCCCCGGCCTCGAGGTCGTCCTGGAGCGCAACGCCCAGCGCAGCGGCAACCGCCGCCTCACGGACGACGAGGTGGCCCGCATCCACGGCCGCATGGCCGGGTGGTACGGCTCGGGGCTGCCGATCATCGACAACTCCCAGCTCGACGTCCCCGCCACGGCCCGCCTCCTGGACGACGTCCTGGCCCGCGCGATCGCGAGCCCGCCGCAGTGGTAGGGCGGGGTGCTTTTCCCCAAGCCAGCCCCTTTCCGTAACCAGAGGGCTGCCGCCCCCTGGACCCCCGCCATCGGCCTGAACGGCCTCGTCCTCAAACGCCGGACGGGCTGAAACTCAGCCGCGCCGCCAAGGTCCGGCACAGCCACACCGTCACCGCCCGGCGCGCAGCCGCACGCCCGTCCGGACGCGCTGAACCGGCCGGACGGCCAGCGCCCTCATAGGCTCGCCCCATGTCAGAGGTGTACGCCGCGCGCAGGGAGCGGCTCAGGGAGCGCTGTGCGGGGGTGGGCAGCGCGGCCGCGCTCGTGTCGCGGCCCGCGAATGTGCGCTATCTCGCGGGCGCGGCGCCCCACGGCGCCGTACTCCTGCTGGGCAGGACCGAGGACGTGCTGGTGTGCGCCCGGCCGCCGGGGGAGGAGCCGGGGGCGGAGCGGCCCGACGGAGGCCTGCGTACGTACGTCCTGGAGTCGCCGGACGGAGATCCGGCGGTCGCGGGCGCGGGGCAGGCGGCGACGCAGGGAGCCGAGACGCTGGCCGTCGAGGAGCACCACCTGACGGTGGCCCGGCACCACGCGCTGGCCTCCGTGGCGCCCTCGCTGCGCCTGACGGACCTGGCGCGCGGCGTGGAGCAGCTGCGGCTCGTCAAGGACGAGGAGGAGATCTCCTGTCTGCGGATCGCCGCGGAGATCGCCGACCAGGCTCTCGGGGAGTTGCTCGAGTCGATCCTCGTGGGGCGTACGGAACGGCATCTCGCGCTGGAGCTGGAGCGCCGTCTCGTGGATCACGGCGCCGACGGTCCGGCCTTCGCCACGTCCGTGGCCACCGGGCCGAACTCGGGGCGCGGCGGACACCGTCCGACCGACCGACGAGTCGAGGAGGGCGACTTCCTCTCCGTGTGCCTGGGCGCCTGCTACCGCGGCTACCGCAGCGAGATCGGCCGCACCTTCGTCATCGGCACCTCGCCCGCGGACTGGCAGATCGAGCTGTACGACCTCGTCTTCGCCGCTCAGCGGGCCGGCCGCGAGGCCCTCGCACCGGGCGCCGCCTACCGCGACGTGGACCGCGCGGCACGCCATGTACTGGACGCCGCGGGCTACGCGGACGGCCTCGCTCCGCTCACCGGACACGGTGTCGGGCTCGAAATCGACGAGGACCCGCAGTTGGCGCCCGCGGCCATGGGTAAACTGGACGCTTGCGTGCCGGTCACCGTCGAACCGGGGGTCCACCTCCCGGGCCGGGGCGGGGTCCGGATCGATGACACGCTCGTCGTCCGCTGCGAAGCGGACGGCGGACCCGAGCTACTCACCATTACGACCAAGGAGCTGCTCGCGCTCTAGCGCGTGCGCGTGCCCCGGCGTCGTCCACGTCAGTCCAGGAGATTCCGCAACCGTGGCTTCCACGAACGACCTCAAGAACGGCATGGTGCTCAAGCTCGACGGCGGCCAGCTTTGGTCCGTCGTCGAGTTCCAGCACGTCAAGCCCGGCAAGGGCCCGGCCTTCGTGCGCACCAAGCTCAAGAACGTGCTCTCCGGCAAGGTCGTCGACAAGACCTTCAACGCCGGTGTCAAGGTCGAGACGGCCACTGTCGACAAGCGCGACATGCAGTTCTCGTACATGGACGGCGACTACTTCGTCTTCATGGACATGGAGACGTACGACCAGCTGCACATCGACAAGAAGGCCGTCGGCGACGCCGCGAACTTCCTGATCGAGGGCTTCACCGCCACCGTCGCGCAGCACGAGGGCGAGGTGCTCTTCGTCGAGCTGCCCGCCGCCGTCGAGCTCGTCATCCAGGAGACCGAGCCGGGCGTCCAGGGCGACCGCTCCACCGGCGGCACCAAGCCCGCCATCCTGGAGACCGGCCACCAGATCCAGGTCCCGCTCTTCATCACCACGGGCGAGAAGATCAAGGTCGACACCCGTGACAGCGGCTACCTCGGCCGGGTGAACAGCTAACCGTGGCCGCCCGTAATACGGCCCGCAAGCGCGCCTTCCAGATCCTTTTCGAGGCCGACCAGCGTGGTACCGACGTCCTGACCGTCCTGGCGGACTGGGTACGCCACTCGCGGACCGACACCCGGCAGCCGCCCGTGAGCGAGTACACGATGGAGCTCGTCGAGGGGTACGCGGAGCACGAGCGCCGCATCGACGAGCTGATCTCGCAGTACGCCGTCGGATGGACGCTCGACCGGATGCCCGTCGTCGACCGGAACATCCTGCGGCTCGGCGCGTACGAACTCGTCTGGGTCGACGGTACGCCCGACGCGGTCGTTCTGGACGAGGCCGTCCAGCTCGCCAAGGAATTCTCCACGGACGAGTCGCCGGCCTTCGTCAATGGCCTGCTCGGCCGGTTCAAGGACCTGAAGCCGGGTCTTCGCCGGGGAGAGTAGGCGTCCGCCGGACTTTTCCGTTCCTGGAGGGCCCACAGCCGTTTGGCTGTGGGCCCTCCAGGGTTTTGCCGAAAGGCGCGTGGAGGACACACGCAAGGCGCGTGTGGAGGACACAAGGCGCGTGGAGAGCACACGCACAAAACCGCCGGGGTGGCCGGAACACAATTGGTTCCGGCCACCCCGGCGGCACGTTTCTGCTCAGCTCTCCCTTGGGAGGATTCAGACCTCTTCGTGGGCCACGGCGCGGCGCGCGTCCGCGTCGAGGACGCCCCAGCTGATGAGCTGCTCGGTGAGCACCGAGGGCGACTGGTCGTAGATCACTGCCAGGGTGCGCAGGTCGTCCTGGCGGATGGAGAGGACCTTGCCGTTGTAATCGCCGCGCTGCGACTGGATCGTCGCGGCATAGCGCTGCAAGGGGCCCGCCTTCTCGGCCGGGACGTGGGCGAGCCGCTCCAGGTCGAGGACCAGCTTGGGCGGGGGCTCGGCGGCACCGCCGGGCGGGGTGCCCGGGAGCAGTTCCTGCACCGGAACGCCGTAGAAGTCCGCCAGCTCGGCGAGGCGCTGCACGGTCACGGCACGGTCGCCGCGCTCGTACGACCCCACCACGACCGCCTTCCAGCGACCCTGGGACTTCTCCTCGACGCCGTGGAGGGAAAGGCCCTGCTGGGTGCGGATGGCGCGGAGCTTGGCCCCGAGCTGTTTGGCGTATTCGCTGGACATATAGCTCCCCGGACGCTGTGACAACGTGCGGCTCCGCCGCGCGGCTGGTGACTCACTGTGAGGTTACGCAGCGTTACTTGGCCGCGTCAAGCCGAATGAGTCCGAGGGCCTCTTCCGTGGGGGTGGTGACGGCGCGCGTTGCCGTTGCTGGTACCGTGGCAAACACTGCTGACGCAGTTGGCGCAATTTAGACGTCCTTTAAAGTCCGTCCCGTGAGGCGGAGAAGGAGGTCCGTTTTTCATGGACTCGCAAGACTCCGGTGTCGCCCGGCCTGTTCTCGAAGGCCCGGACATCGCACGGGTGTTGACCCGTATCGCACACGAAATCGTCGAGCGCGCCAAGGGCGCGGAGGACGTGGTCCTGCTCGGCATTCCCACTCGAGGGGTCTTCCTCGGTCAGCGGCTCGCCGCGAAGCTCGAAGAGATCACCGGCCGCAAGATCCCGGTCGGCTCCCTCGACATCACGATGTACCGCGACGACCTGCGCATGCACCCCCCGCGCGCGCTCGCCCGCACGGACATCCCCGGTGACGGCATCGACGGCCGTCTGGTCGTCCTCGTCGACGACGTGCTCTTCTCCGGCCGCACCATCCGCGCCGCCCTCGACGCCCTGAACGACATCGGTCGCCCGCGCGCGGTGCAGCTCGCCGTCCTCGTCGACCGCGGCCATCGAGAACTGCCCATCCGCGCCGACTACGTCGGCAAGAACCTCCCGACGTCGCTGCGGGAGACGGTCAAGGTCCAGCTCGCCGAGGAGGACGGCCGCGACGCCGTGCTGCTCGGTGCCAAGCCGACCGCTCCGGCCGGCGAGCGCTAGCTCCTTCCCGTACGGCAGGCCCCTTCGAGGCACCTGTCCGTGCGCGAGCCGACGCACGCCCGCATGTCCGCCGTGCCCCGGGGACACCCCGCCCGGGCACCCGCACACCTGAATTCCCTTACGGAGCCCACCAGATGATGCGACACCTCATCTCGGCCGCCGACCTCACCCGCGACGACGCCGTTCTCATCCTCGACACCGCGGAGGAGATGGCCCGCGTCGCCGACCGGCCGATCAAGAAGCTGCCCGCGCTGCGCGGCCGCACCGTGGTCAACCTCTTCTTCGAGGACTCGACCCGGACCCGGATCTCCTTCGAGGCCGCCGAGAAGCGCCTCTCCGCCGACGTCATCAACTTCGCCGCCAAGGGATCGTCCGTCTCCAAGGGCGAGTCCCTCAAGGACACCGCCCAGACCCTGGAGGCCATGGGCGTCGACGCCGTCGTCATCCGCCACGGGGCCTCCGGCGCGCCCTACCGCCTGGCGACCTCCGGCTGGATCGACGCCACCGTCATCAACGCCGGTGACGGCACCCACCAGCACCCCACCCAGGCCCTGCTCGACGCCTTCACCATGCGCCGCCGCCTGGTCGGCAGGGACACCGGGCTCGGCCAGGACCTGGAGGGCAAGCGCGTCACGGTCGTCGGGGACATCCTGCACAGCCGCGTCGCCCGCTCCAACGTGGACCTGCTGCACACGCTCGGCGCCGAGGTCACCCTCGTCGCGCCGCCCACCCTGGTGCCGGTGGGCGTCGAGCACTGGCCGTGCGAGGTGTCGTACGACCTCGACCGCGTGCTGCCCAAGTCCGACGCCGTGATGATGCTGCGGGTGCAGCGCGAGCGCATGAACGCCGCGTTCTTCCCCACCGAGCGCGAGTACTCCCGGCGCTACGGCCTCGACGGCGACCGCATGGCGAAGATGCCCGAGCACGCCATCGTGATGCACCCGGGACCGATGGTCCGCGGCATGGAGATCACCGCCGAGGTCGCCGACTCCGACCGCTGCACGGTCGTCGAGCAGGTCGCCAACGGCGTCTCGATCCGCATGGCCGTCCTGTACCTGCTCCTGGGCGGCAACGAGCCCGCCGTCACCCACTCTCGTACCGAGGAGAAGTAAGACCATGAGCAAGATCCTTATCCGTGGTGCGAAGGTGCTCGGCGGCGAGCCGCAGGACGTCCTGATCGACGGCTCCGAGATCGCCGAGGTGGGCCAGGGCCTGTCCGCCGAGGGCGCCGTCGTCGTCGAGGCCGAGGGCAAGGTCCTGCTGCCGGGCCTGGTCGACCTGCACACGCATCTGCGCGAGCCGGGCCGCGAGGACTCCGAGACGGTGCTGACCGGCACCCGCGCCGCCGCCAGCGGTGGCTTCACGTCCGTGTTCGCGATGGCCAACACCTTCCCCGTCGCCGACACCGCGGGCGTCGTCGAGCAGGTCTGGCGGCTCGGCAAGGAGTCCGGCTACTGCGACGTGCAGCCGATCGGCGCCGTCACCGTCGGCCTCGAGGGCAAGAAGCTCGCCGAGCTGGGCGCCATGCACGAGTCGGCGGCCGGGGTCACGGTCTTCTCCGACGACGGCAAGTGCGTCGACGACGCCGTGATCATGCGGCGCGCCCTGGAGTACGTGAAGGCCTTCGGCGGAGTCGTCGCGCAGCACGCGCAGGAGCCGCGGCTCACCGAGGGCGCGCAGATGAACGAGGGCATCGTCTCGGCGGAGCTCGGGCTCGGCGGCTGGCCTGCCGTCGCCGAGGAGTCGATCATCGCCCGGGACGTCCTCCTGGCCGAGCACGTCGGTTCGCGGGTGCACATCTGCCACCTGTCGACCGCGGGCTCCGTGGAGATCGTGCGCTGGGCCAAGTCGCGCGGCATCGACGTGACCGCGGAGGTCACCCCGCACCACCTGCTCCTCACCGACGAGCTCGTACGGACGTACAACCCCGTCTACAAGGTCAACCCGCCGCTGCGCACCGAGCGCGACGTGATGGCGCTGCGTGAGGCCCTGGCCGACGGCACCATCGACATCGTCGCCACCGACCACGCCCCGCACCCGCACGAGGACAAGGACTGCGAGTGGGGCGCGGCCGCCATGGGCATGGTCGGCCTGGAGACCGCCCTGTCCGTGGTGCAGCACACGATGGTCGACACCGGCCTGCTCACCTGGGCGGGCGTCGCCGAGCGGATGTCGCTCACGCCGGCGCGGATCGGACAGGCCGCGGGGCACGGCCGGCCCGTCTCGGCAGGCGAGCCCGCGAACCTCACCCTCGTCGATCCGGCATACCGTGGTCCCGTGGACCCCGCGGGATTCGCCTCCCGCAGCCGTAACACCCCCTACGAGGGCCGTGAGCTGCCGGGACGCGTCACGCACACGTGGCTGCGGGGCCGGGCCACGCTCGTCGACGGGAAGCTCCAGTGACTGCAACGCACCTTCTTGCCAGCACCCACCTGACCCACCTGGCCGCCGAGGAGAAGTCGGCCGAGGTCACCGACTGGGCCGCCCGGATCGGCTGGGTCGTCGGACTGCTGCTCTTCATCACGCTCGTCTACTGGCTGATGCGCCAGGGCTGGAAGTGGCGCGGCACCCTCCAGGGCGACCTGCCGGAGCTCTCCGGCGCGCCGTCCGACCCCGGCCCGGTGAAACTTGAGATGACCGGCCGCTACCACGGCTCGACCACAGCGGGGCAGTGGCTCGACCGGATCGTGGCGCACGGCCTGGGCACCCGCAGCCGCGTGGAGCTGAGCCTCACCGACGCGGGCCTGGACGTCGTACGCCCCGGGGCGCGGGACTTCTTCATCCCGAAGGAGGCGCTGCGCGAGGCCCGCCTGGACAAGGGCATCGCCGGCAAGGTCCTCGCCGAGGGCGGTCTGCTGATCGTCACCTGGGCGCACGGCGACAAACTGCTTGACTCCGGCTTCCGCTCGGACCACGCCGCCGAGCAGGCGCAGTGGGTCGAGACCCTGAACGAAATGATCGAAAACGCACGGTCCGAGAGCGAGACCGGCAGCACGACGGAAACGGAAGGCGCACGATGACGACCTCCACTCGGGGAGCCGCCAAAACTCCCGCAGTACTCGTCCTGGAGGACGGCCGCATCTTCCGCGGGCGTGCCTACGGGGCCGTGGGGGAGACCTTCGGGGAGGCGGTGTTCTCCACCGGCATGACCGGCTACCAGGAGACCCTCACCGACCCCTCGTACCACCGCCAGGTCGTCGTGATGACCGCCCCGCACGTCGGCAACACCGGCGTCAACGACGAGGACGACGAGTCGCAGCGGATCTGGGTCTCCGGCTACGTCGTGCGCGACCCCGCGCGCGTGCCCTCCAACTGGCGCGCCAAGCGCTCCCTGGACGAGGAGTTGGAGCGCCAGGGTGTGGTGGGCATCAGCGGCATCGACACCCGCGCCCTGACCCGCCACCTGCGTGAGCGCGGCGCCATGCGCGTCGGCATCTTCTCCGGGGACGCCGTCTCCGTAGACAGTGATCTGCTCGCCAAGGTGCAGGCCGCCCCGCAGATGAAGGGCGCGAACCTGTCCGCGGAGGTCGCCACCAAGGAGACGTACGTCGTCCCCGCGATCGGCACCAAGAGGTTCACGGTCGCCGCCGTCGACCTCGGCATCAAGGGCATGACCCCGCAGCGCATGGCCGAGCGCGGCATCGAGGTGCACGTGCTGCCCGCCACTGCCACCGCCGAGGACGTGTACGCGGTCAACCCTGACGGCGTGTTCTTCTCCAACGGCCCCGGCGACCCCGCCACGGCCGACGGCCCCGTCGCCGTCATGCAGGAGGTCCTGAAGCGCAGGACGCCGCTGTTCGGCATCTGCTTCGGCAACCAGATCCTCGGCCGCGCCCTCGGCTTCGGCACGTACAAGCTGAAGTACGGCCACCGCGGCATCAACCAGCCCGTGCAGGACCGCACCACGGGCAAGGTCGAGGTCACCGCGCACAACCACGGCTTCGCCGTCGACGCGCCCCTGGACAAGGTCTCCGACACCCCCTACGGCCGCGCCGAGGTCTCCCACGTGTGCCTCAACGACCAGGTCGTCGAGGGCCTCCAGCTCCTCGACCAGCCCGCGTTCAGCGTCCAGTACCACCCCGAGGCGGCCGCCGGCCCGCACGACGCCGCGTACCTCTTCGACCGCTTCACCACCCTGATGGAGGGCCAGCGTGCCTAAGCGCACCGATATCCAGTCCGTCCTGGTCATCGGCTCCGGCCCGATCGTCATCGGCCAGGCCGCGGAGTTCGACTACTCCGGCACCCAGGCGTGCCGCGTCCTCAAGGCCGAGGGCCTGCGCGTCATCCTCGTCAACTCGAACCCCGCGACGATCATGACCGACCCGGAGATCGCCGACGCCACGTACGTCGAGCCGATCACCCCGGAGTTCGTCGAGAAGATCATCGCCAAGGAGCGCCCCGACGCGCTCCTGCCCACCCTCGGCGGGCAGACGGCCCTCAACACGGCCATCTCCATGCACGAGCAGGGTGTCCTGGAGAAGTACGGCGTCGAGCTGATCGGCGCCAACGTCGAGGCCATCAACAAGGGCGAGGACCGCGACCTCTTCAAGGACGTCGTCGAAGAGGTCCGCAAGAAGATCGGCCACGGCGAGTCCGCCCGCTCGTACATCTGCCACTCCATGGACGACGTCCTCAAGGGCGTCGACGAGCTCGGCGGCTACCCCGTCGTCGTGCGGCCCTCCTTCACCATGGGCGGCGCGGGCTCCGGCTTCGCGCACAACGAGGACGAACTGCGCCGCATCGCGGGCCAGGGCCTCACGCTCTCGCCGACCACCGAGGTGCTCCTGGAGGAGTCCATCCTCGGCTGGAAGGAGTACGAGCTGGAGCTGATGCGCGACAAGAACGACAACGTCGTGGTCGTCTGCTCCATCGAGAACTTCGACCCGATGGGCGTGCACACCGGCGACTCGATCACGGTCGCGCCCGCGATGACGCTCACCGACCGCGAGTACCAGATCCTGCGGGACGTCGGCATCGCGATCATCCGCGAGGTCGGCGTCGACACCGGCGGCTGCAACATCCAGTTCGCCGTCGACCCCGAAGACGGCCGCGTCATCGTCATCGAGATGAACCCGCGCGTCTCCCGGTCGTCGGCGCTCGCTTCGAAGGCCACCGGCTTCCCCATCGCGAAGATCGCCGCGAAGCTGGCCGTCGGCTACACGCTCGACGAGATCCCCAATGACATCACCGAGAAGACCCCGGCATCCTTCGAGCCGACCCTCGACTATGTCGTCGTCAAGGCCCCCCGATTCGCCTTCGAGAAGTTCCCGCAGGCCGACTCCACGCTGACCACGACCATGAAGTCGGTCGGCGAGGCCATGGCCATCGGCCGCAACTTCACCGAGGCCCTCCAGAAGGCGCTGCGCTCCCTGGAGAAGAAGGGCAGCCAGTTCTCCTTCACCGGCAAGCCCGGCGACAAGTACACGCTGCTCCGTGCGGCCGTGCGGCCCACCGACGGGCGCATCAACACCGTCATGCAGGCCATCCGCGCGGGCGCCACGCCCCAGGAGGTCTTCGACGCCACGAAGATCGACCCCTGGTTCGTCGACCAGCTCTTCCTCATCAAGGAGATCGCCGACGAGCTGACGGCCGCCGAGAAGCTGGAGCCGGAGCTGCTCGCCGAGGCCAAGCGGCACGGCTTCTCCGACGCCCAGATCGCCGAGATCCGCGGCCTGCGCGAGGACGTCGTCCGCGAGGTCCGCCAGGCCCTCGGTGTCCGTCCCGTCTACAAGACGGTCGACACCTGTGCCGCGGAGTTCGCCGCCAAGACGCCGTACTTCTACTCCTCCTACGACGAGGAGACCGAGGTCGCCCGGCGCGACAAGCCCGCCGTGATCATCCTGGGCTCCGGCCCGAACCGCATCGGCCAGGGCATCGAGTTCGACTACTCCTGCGTGCACGCCTCGTTCGCGCTGAGCGACGCGGGCTACGAGACCGTCATGGTCAACTGCAACCCCGAGACCGTCTCCACGGACTACGACACCTCCGACCGGCTCTACTTCGAGCCGCTCACCCTGGAGGACGTACTGGAGATCGTGCACGCCGAACAGCAGGCGGGCCCGGTCGCGGGCGTCATCGTCCAGCTCGGCGGCCAGACCCCGCTCGGCCTCTCCCAGGCCCTGAAGGACAACGGCGTCCCGGTCGTGGGCACCTCGCCCGAGGCCATCCACGCCGCCGAGGACCGCGGCGCCTTCGGCCGCGTGCTCGCCGAGGCGGGCCTGCCCGCGCCCAAGCACGGCACCGCGACGACCTTCGCCGAGGCCAAGGCCATCGCCGACGAGATCGGCTACCCCGTCCTCGTACGCCCCTCCTACGTCCTCGGGGGGCGCGGCATGGAGATCGTGTACGACGAGACCCGGCTTTCGTCGTACATCGAGGAGTCGACGGAGATCAGCCCGTCCCGTCCTGTCCTCGTCGACCGCTTCCTGGACGACGCGATCGAGATCGACGTGGACGCGCTCTACGACGGCCACGAGCTGTACCTCGGCGGCGTCATGGAGCACATCGAGGAGGCCGGCATCCACTCCGGCGACTCGGCGTGCGCGCTGCCCCCGATCACCCTCGGCGGCCACGACATCAAGCGCCTGCGCGCCTCCACGGAGGCCATCGCCAAGGGCGTCGGCGTACGCGGACTGATCAACATCCAGTTCGCGATGGCCGGGGACATCCTCTACGTCCTCGAAGCCAACCCGCGCGCCTCGCGCACCGTCCCCTTCACCTCGAAGGCGACCGCGGTGCCGCTCGCGAAGGCAGCCGCCCGCATCTCGCTGGGCGCGACCATCGCCGAGCTGCGCGCGGAGGGCCTGCTTCCGGCCGTCGGCGACGGCGGCGAGCTGCCGCTGGACGCGCCGATCTCCGTCAAGGAGGCCGTGATGCCCTGGTCGCGCTTCCGCGACATCCAGGGCCGCGGCGTCGACACGGTGCTCGGCCCGGAGATGCGCTCCACCGGCGAAGTCATGGGCATCGACTCGGTGTTCGGCACGGCGTACGCCAAGTCCCAGGCGGGCGCGTACGGCCCGCTGCCGACCAAGGGCCGAGCCTTCATCTCGGTGGCCAACCGCGACAAGCGCTCGATGATCTTCCCGGCGCGCGAACTGGTCGCCCACGGCTTCGAGTTGCTCGCCACCTCCGGCACGGCCGAGGTCCTCAAGCGCAACGGCATCAACGCCACCGTCGTGCGCAAGCAGTCCGAGGGCGAGGGCCCGAACGGCGAGAAGACCATCGTCCAGCTCATCCACGACGGCCAGGTCGACCTCATCGTCAACACCCCGTACGGCACCGGCGGCCGCCTCGACGGCTACGACATCCGCACCGCCGCCGTGGCGCGCTCCGTGCCGTGCCTGACGACCGTGCAGGGCCTCGCCGCCGCCGTCCAGGGCATCGACGCGCTCAACCACGGGGACGTGGGCGTGCGCTCGCTCCAGGAACACGCACAGCACCTGACCGCGGCCCGCGACTAGCAGCCCACGAGGGGGACACCGGATGCGGTGTCCCCCTCCTCGTGCCGCATGCACCACGAGAACGCCGCATGCCTCATGAGGACTCCGAGGACACTGAGGACACCGAGGACAGCCCCCCATGTACAAACTCTTCTTCCGCCTGGTCTTCAAGCGGATGGACCCCGAGCAGGCCCACCACCTGGCCTTCCGCTGGATCCGTCTCGCGGCCCGCGTCCCCGTGCTGCGCACCTTCGTCGCCGCCGCCCTCGCCCCGCGCTTCAAGGAGCTGCGCACCGAGGCCTTCGGCCTGCGCATGCACGGCCCCTTCGGACTCGCCGCCGGGTTCGACAAGAACGCTGTCGCGATCGACGGCATGACGATGCTCGGCTTCGACCACATCGAGATCGGTACGGTCACCGGCGAGCCGCAGCCCGGCAACCCCAAGAAGCGCCTCTTCCGCCTCGTGCCGGACCGCGCGCTGATCAACCGCATGGGCTTCAACAACGAGGGCTCCGCGGCCGTGGCGGCCCGCCTGGCGGCCCGCACGCCCGTCTTCAGGGGCGTCGTCGGCGTCAACATCGGCAAGACGAAGGTCGTGCCGGAGCCCGAGGCCGCCGCCGACTACGTGAAGTCCACCGAGCGCCTCGCCCGCCACGCCGACTACCTGGTCGTCAACGTCTCCTCGCCGAACACGCCGGGCCTGCGCAACCTCCAGGCGACGGAGTCGCTGCGCCCCCTGCTCAGCGCGGTGCGCGAGGCCGCGGACCGCAGCGTCGAGGGCCGCCGCGTCCCGCTGCTCGTGAAGATCGCGCCCGACCTCGCCGACGAGGACGTCGACGCGGTCGCCGACCTCGCCGTCGAGCTCGGCCTGGACGGCATCATCGCCACGAACACCACCATCGCGCGCGAGGGCCTCGGGCTCGTCTCCGACCCGGCGCTCGTCGCGGAGACCGGCGGTCTGTCCGGCGCGCCCCTCAAGGAGCGCTCCCTGGAGGTCCTGAGCCGCCTCTACGCGCGCGTGGGCGACCGGATCACCCTGGTGGGCGTCGGCGGCATCGAGAACGCCGAGGACGCCTGGCAGCGCATCCTCGCGGGCGCCACGCTGGTACAGGGCTACAGCGCGTTCATCTACGAGGGCCCGTTCTGGGCGCGCGGGATCCACAAGGGCCTCGCCGCCCGCCTCGCCACCTCCCCCTACGCCACGCTCGCCGAAGCCGTCGGCGCCGACACCCGAAAGGCCTCCGCAGCATGAGCCCCCTGGAACCCTTCGGCGCCCGGCTGCGCCACGCCATGGACACCCGCGGCCCGCTGTGCGTCGGCATCGACCCGCACGCCTCACTGCTCGCCGCCTGGGGCCTGAACGACGACATCCAGGGACTGGAGTCCTTCACCCGCGCCGTCGTCGACGCCCTGGCCGACCAGGTCGCCGTCTTCAAGCCGCAGTCGGCGTTCTTCGAGCGCTTCGGCTCGCGGGGCATCGCGGTCCTGGAGCGGGCGGTCGCGGACCTGCGCGCGGCGGGCGGCCTGGTCGTCATGGACGCCAAGCGCGGCGACATCGGCTCCACCATGGCCGCGTACGCCGAGACCTTCCTGCACAAGGACGCGCCGCTGTTCTCGGACGCGCTGACCGTCTCGCCCTACCTGGGCTACGGCTCCCTCGCCCCCGCCGTCGACCTGGCCAGGGAGAACGGCGCGGGCCTCTTCGTGCTCGCCCTCACCTCCAACCCGGAGGGCGCCGAGGTGCAGCGCGCGGTGCGCGAGGACGGCCGGAGCATCGGGGCGACCATGCTGGGGCACCTCGCGGCCGAGAACGCGGGCGCGGCGCCCATGGGGTCGTACGGCGCGGTCGTCGGGGCCACGCTCGGCGATCTGTCGACGTTCGACCTCGACATCAACGGGCCGCTGCTCGCGCCGGGCATCGGGGCGCAGGGGGCGACGCCGGCCGATCTGCCGCGGGTCTTCGGCGCGGCCGTGCGCAATGTCGTGCCGAACGTCAGCCGGGGCGTCCTGAAGGCGGGGCCCGACGCGGGCGCGCTGCGGGACGCGGCGGCGCGGTTCGCGGACGAGGTGCGGGTCGCGGTCGACGCCGCGTAGGCGCCTTGTCGACACCGCGTAACCCTCTCGTCGACGCGGCGCGGGCTTACGGCCGGCGCCGCGCGGGCCTCTGGACTTCTTTCGACGAGAGCGCACGTCGGGGGGACAGAAAGGCGTTTCCGGGTGCGGATTTCGTGTTCCGGGGAGACGCCGACGACGACGTACACGCGCCGAACTGACGCGTTGCTTACGCGACACCCGGCCAAAACAGGGGTGAAATGCCCTTTATGCCGGGCTCGGCGCAGGCTGACCAGGACTTTTCGTTCGTTCTCGCTGACTCCGGCGGCCATGGCCGCTAGTCTCCGACGAGAGCCAACGGGCAAGTGCGTTGCGCGTTGCTCCCCTGGTGTGGGGCGACTAGGTTCCTCACCGGTCCGTATCCGACAGTTCGACATCCGAGGTGACGTAGGCGTGGCTCTTCCGCCCCTTACCCCTGAACAGCGCGCAGCCGCGCTCGAAAAGGCCGCCGCGGCTCGCCGGGAGCGGGCCGAGGTCAAGAATCGACTCAAGCACTCCGGCGCCTCCCTTCACGAGGTCATCAAGCAGGGCCAGGAGAACGACGTCATCGGCAAGATGAAGGTCTCCGCCCTCCTGGAGTCCCTGCCGGGCGTGGGCAAGGTCCGCGCCAAGCAGATCATGGAGCGCCTCGGCATTTCCGAGAGCCGCCGCGTGCGCGGGCTCGGCTCCAACCAGATCGCGTCGCTCGAGCGCGAGTTCGGCGGCAGCGGGGCCTGACTGTCTCGGGACTTCCTGGGCACCTGGTCTCAGGCAGTCCCGAGAAGCTGGATAATCGCTGCATGGCTGCAACACCCCGGGGGACGACCCCCGTACCCCCGGACGTACGTCCGCGGCTGACCGTGCTCTCCGGCCCCTCCGGGGTCGGCAAGAGCACGGTCGTCGCTCATATGCGCAAAGAACACCCCGAGGTCTGGCTCTCGGTCTCGGCGACGACCCGCAAGCCGCGCCCAGGCGAGCGCGACGGTGTCCACTATTTCTTCGTCTCCGACGACGAGATGGACAAGCTGATCGCCAACGGCGAGCTCCTGGAATGGGCGGAATTCGCGGGCAACCGCTACGGCACACCGCGCCGTGCGGTCATGGAACACCTGGAATCGGGTGTTCCGGTCCTCCTTGAGATCGATCTGCAGGGTGCCCGTCTGGTGCGCGAGTCGATGTCCGAGGCACAGCTGGTCTTCCTGGCCCCGCCGAGCTGGGAGGAGCTGGTGCGCCGGCTCACCGGCCGGGGTACGGAGCCGCCCGAGGTCATCGAGCGCAGGCTGGAGGCCGCACGCGTCGAACTGGCCGCCGAGGCAGAGTTCGACACCACCCTGGTCAACACCTCGGTCGAGGATGTGGCCCGCGAGCTGCTAGCCTTGATGAAAGTTGTTTGATCTTCACCCCTGAGATCTTGACGTGATCTTGACCCCCTTCGGAAGGCAGAGAGTGTCCTCTTCCATTACCGCGCCCGAGGGCATCATCAACCCGCCGATTGATGAGCTGCTCGAGGCAACCGACTCGAAGTACAGCCTTGTGATCTACGCCGCCAAGCGCGCCCGTCAGATCAACGCGTACTACTCGCAGCTCGGCGAGGGCCTCCTGGAGTACGTCGGCCCGCTGGTGGACACCCACGTCCACGAGAAGCCGCTGTCGATCGCGCTCCGCGAGATCAACGCGGGCCTGCTGACGTCCGAGGCCGTCGAGGCCCCCGCGACCTGAGCAGCGCCAAGCATCACTTTTTCCACCACGGGCCCGGCAGAGCACCTGCCGGGCCCGTGGTGTGTCATGGAGTCGTACGTTTTCGAGTGCGGGGAGGCACGGGTGGACAAGCCGAAGGTCGTTCTGGGGGTCAGCGGCGGAATCGCCGCCTACAAGGCGTGCGAGCTGCTGCGCCGGCTCACCGAGTCCGGCCACGACGTGCGCGTCGTGCCCACCGAGTCCGCGCTGCACTTCGTCGGCGCCGCGACCTGGTCGGCGCTGTCCGGCCACCCGGTCTCCACGGAGGTCTGGTCGGACGTCCACGAGGTGCCGCACGTACGCATCGGACAGGGCGCCGACCTCGTGATCGTCGCGCCCGCCACGGCCGACATGCTCGCGAAGGCCGCTCACGGCCTGGCCGACGACCTCCTCACGAACACGCTCCTCACCGCCCGCTGTCCGGTCGTCTTCGCCCCGGCCATGCACACGGAGATGTGGGAGCACCCGGCCACCCAGGAGAACGTCGCCACGCTGCGCCGCCGCGGCGCCCTCGTCGTCGAGCCCGCCGTCGGCCGCCTCACCGGCGTCGACACCGGCAAGGGCCGCTTCCCGGAGCCCGCCGAGCTCTTCGACGTCGTACGCCGCCTCCTCGCCCGGGGCGATCGCCCCGCCCAGGACCTCGCCGGACGACATGTCGTGGTCAGCGCGGGCGGCACCCGAGAGCCGCTGGACCCGGTGCGCTTCCTCGGCAACCGCTCCTCCGGCAAGCAGGGCTACGCGCTCGCCCGCAGCGCGGCGGCCCGTGGCGCCCGCGTCACCCTCCTCGCGGCCAACACGGCCCTGCCGGACCCTGCGGGCGTCGACATCGTGCCCGTCGGCACCGCCGTGCAGCTCCGCGAGGCCGTCCTGAAGGCCGCCGCGGACGCCGACGCCGTGGTGATGGCCGCAGCCGTGGCCGACTTCCGCCCGGAGACGTACGCCACCGGAAAGATCAAGAAGAAGGACGGCGAGGCCCCGGCACCCATCGCCCTCGTCCGCAATCCGGACATCCTGGCCGAGATCGCGGGCGACCGCCCCCGTGCGGGCCAGGTCGTCGTCGGCTTCGCCGCCGAGACGGACGACGTCCTGGCCAACGGCCGCGCCAAGCTCGCCCGCAAGGGCTGCGACCTGCTCGTCGTGAACGAGGTCGGTGAGCGTAAGACATTCGGCTCTGAGCAGAACGAGGCGATCGTGCTCGGCGCCGACGGCAGTGAGACCCCGGTTCCGTACGGGCCCAAGGAGGATCTCGCGGACACGATCTGGGACCTGGTGGTCCAGCGCCTGGTGTGAACCACGGTGAATCTGGGGCATGCTGTCCGAAAACTGGGGCGAATATCACTTCCGCCCCGGTGGAGGGCCCAAACCCTGCGAATTCGGGCGGCAGGCCCTCTGGTGCAGACCGATCGTCGTATCGCACAATGCAGTGCCGCAGGTCACAGCGCTCCCATGGAGCGAGACAGGTGACCACGCGGAGGAGCGCGACCGATAAACTGGTCTCGGACGGTGTCGAGCGCAGCTCTCGGCCCGCCCGCCAATGATCAGCCAGCAGCCGCTGCAACCACAGGGAGCGATGTGTCCCGCCGTCTCTTCACCTCGGAGTCCGTGACCGAGGGTCACCCCGACAAGATCGCCGACCAGATCAGCGACACCATCCTCGACGCGCTTCTGCGCGAGGACCCGACCTCCAGGGTCGCCGTCGAAACGCTCATCACCACCGGCCTCGTGCACGTCGCCGGTGAGGTCACGACGAAGGCGTACGCGCCGATCGCCCAGCTCGTGCGCGACAAGATCCTCGAGATCGGCTACGACTCCTCGAAGAAGGGCTTCGACGGCGCCTCCTGCGGCGTGTCGGTGTCCATCGGGGCCCAGTCCCCGGACATCGCCCAGGGTGTCGACACCGCGTACGAGAAGCGTGTCGAAGGCGATGAGGACGAGCTCGACAAGCAGGGCGCGGGCGACCAGGGCCTGATGTTCGGCTACGCCTGCGACGAGACCCCGGAGCTCATGCCGCTCCCGATCCACCTCGCGCACCGCCTCTCGCGCCGCCTGTCCGAGGTCCGCAAGAACGGGACCATCCCCTACCTGCGCCCCGACGGCAAGACCCAGGTCACCATCGAGTACGACGGCGACAAGGCCGTCCGCCTCGACACGGTCGTCGTCTCCTCGCAGCACGCGAGCGACATCGACCTGGACTCCCTCCTCGCGCCCGACATCCGCGAATTCGTGGTCGAGCCCGAGCTGAAGGCGCTCCTCGACGACGGCATCAAGCTGGAGACCGAGGGCTACCGCCTCCTGGTCAACCCCACCGGCCGCTTCGAGATCGGCGGCCCGATGGGCGACGCCGGCCTGACCGGCCGCAAGATCATCATCGACACCTACGGCGGCATGGCCCGCCACGGCGGCGGCGCCTTCTCCGGCAAGGACCCGTCCAAGGTCGACCGCTCCGCCGCCTACGCCATGCGCTGGGTCGCCAAGAACGTCGTCGCGGCCGGCCTCGCGGCCCGCTGCGAGGTCCAGGTGGCCTACGCGATCGGCAAGGCCGAGCCGGTGGGCCTGTTCGTCGAGACCTTCGGCACCGCCAAGGTCGACACGGAGAAGATCGAGACCGCCATCAGCGAGGTCTTCGACCTCCGCCCGGCCGCGATCATCCGCGACCTGGACCTCCTGCGCCCCATCTACGCCCAGACCGCCGCGTACGGCCACTTCGGCCGCGCCGTCCCCGACTTCACGTGGGAGCGGACGGACCGGGTCGAGGCGCTGCGGAAGGCCGTTGGCCTGTAGGTCCAGCGGTTCAGTGCATCGGGCGAGGCCCGGCGCTCCCTTCGGGGAGGGCCGGGCCTCGCTTCCGTCTCCGGTCGGCCGGGCCGGTGGCCGCCGAGCCGTCGATCGTCCCGGCTCAAGTCGGCGCTGTCAGTCGCGTCTGGTAGGAATTTGGCTGTGAGCAGCGAGAACGGTCAGTCGGGTGGTGCGGAGGGCGCCGTGCCCGAGCAGCTTGCGCTCATTCGGGAGAGTGTGCGGAAGGCCAAGGCGCCCAAGGCGAAGCCGCGTACGTGGCGGGGGGCCGCGCTGGCCAAGGAGTTGCCGGTGGCGCGGGTCGTCGTCGACAAGGGCGTGCTGCATCTCGACCGGTACTTCGACTATGCCGTGCCGGAGGAGCTGGACGAGGCCGCGCAGCCGGGGGTGCGGGTGCGGGTGCGGTTCGGGGCCGGGTCGCGGAATGTGCGGGGCGGGCGGCGCGAGGGCGGCGGGCTCATCGACGGGTTCGTCGTCGAGCGCTGCGCCGAGTCGGACTACGGCGGGCCGCTGGCCGCGCTCGCCCAGGTCGTGTCGCCGGAACCGGTCCTGAGCGAGGAGCTGTTGGGCCTCGCCCGCGCCGTCGCCGACCGGTACGCGGGCAGTCTCGCCGATGTGTTGCAGTTGGCGGTGCCGCCGCGGCACGGCCGCGCCGAGTCCCGGCCCTCGCCTCCCGCGGCTGCGCCGCCTCCGGTGCCCGAGCCCGGATCGTGGCAGCGGTACGCGCGCGGTGCGGAGTTCGTGGCGTCGCTCGCCGCGGGCGGCGCGCCCCGGGCCGTGTGGACGGCGCTGCCGGGGCCGCAGTGGGCCGACGAGATCGCCAGGGCCGTGCAGGCCACGCTGGCCTCGGGGCGCGGTGCCCTCGTCGTCGTACCGGCGGGGCGGCCCGCCGCGCGCGTGGACGCGGCGCTGCGGGAGCGGCTGGGGGAGGGGCAGCATGCCGTCCTGACCGCCGACGCGGGGCAGGAGCGGCGGTATCGGGAGTGGCTGGCCGTGCGGCGCGGCGCGGTGCGGGCCGTCGTCGGGACGCGCGCGGCCATGTTCGCCCCGGTGCGCGACCTCGGGCTCGTCGTGGTGTGGGACGACGGCGACGCGAGCCATTCGGATGAGAACGCTCCGTTTCCGCATGTGCGTGAAGTGCTCGAGCTGCGTGCCTCGCGGGACAAGTGCGGCTTTCTGCTGGGCAGTTGGGGCTGCACGGTCGAGGCCGCGCAGCTCGTGGAGAGCGGTTGGGCGGCGCCGATGGTCGCCGGTCGCGACCAGGTGCGGGCCGCCGCTCCGCTCGTACGGACCGTGGGGGACGGGGATCTCGCGCGCGACGAGGCCGCGCGGGCCGCACGCCTGCCCACCTTGGCGTGGCAGGCCGCCCGTGAGGGCTTGAAGCATGGGCCGGTCCTGGTGCAGGTGCCCCGGCGCGGTTATGTGCCGCGGCTCGCGTGCGAGCGGTGCCGGGAGCCCGCGCGGTGCCGTGCTTGCGCGGGGCCGCTGGAGGCGCGGGACGACGGCGCGCTGCGGTGTGCGTGGTGCGGGCGGGGTGAAGGGGCCTGGCACTGCGCCGAGTGCGGGGGTTTCCGGCTGCGCGCGCAGGTCGTGGGGGCGCGGCGGACCGCCGAGGAGTTGGGGCGGGCGTTTCCCGCGGTGCCGGTGCGGACGTCCGGGCGCGAGCAGGTCCTCGACACGGTGGGCGGCGCGCCCGCCCTCGTGGTGAGCACGCCGGGCGCGGAGCCGGTGGCCGAGGGCGGCTACGCGGCCGCGCTGCTGCTCGACGGCTGGGCGATGCTCGGCCGCCCCGACCTGCGGGCGGGCGAGGACGCGCTGCGGCGGTGGATCGGCGCCGCCGCGTTGGTACGCGATCAGGGCGCGGGCGGCACGGTGGTGATCGTCGCCGAGCCGACGCTGCGGCCCGTGCAGGCGCTGGTGCGCTGGGACCCGGTGGGGCACGCGGTGCGGGAGTTGGCCGAGCGGGCGGAGCTGGGCTTTCCGCCGGTGTCGCGGATGGCGGCGGTCGTCGGGCCGCCGGACGCCCTTTCGGAATTCCTGGGCGCCGTCGAACTGCCTTCGGACGCCGAGGTGTTGGGGCCGGTGCCGGTCGCTGCCGCAGAGACGGGCCGGCCCCGGCGGTCCGGGGACGCGCCGCCCGGCGAGCAGTGGGAGCGGGCTTTGGTGCGGGTGCCGCCCGGCAGCGGCGCGGCGCTGGCCCGCGCCCTGAAGACGGCGCAGGCGGCGCGGATGGCGCGGGGGGTGGGGCAGCAGGCTGCGGTGCGGGTGCGGATTGATCCGCTGGACATTGGGTGAGATCGCGTTCCGCGGCGCCGCGTGAGCTTGTGTTCCGCGGTGCGTGGCGGCGTACGAATCCATGGCCGCGTACGTATTCAGGCGTACGTATTCACGGGAGTCGTACGCCTTCGTCTGGTGCCCGAACATGCGGCTGCCCCCTGCCCGTTGGGAGGCAAGGGGCAGGCGGCAGCCGCTGGGGGTCAGCCGTTGCGCGGGCCGGGGAAGGCGCCGGGCCGCATGTCCTCGCGGAGGCCGGTGCTGCCCGCTGTCGGCTGGGTCGGCATGGCGCGGGCCGCGGGGACGGACGGCAGGGGGGCGCCCACGGGGACCGTGCGGGTGGCGGCGGCGGGGGTCGGCTCGGCCACGCGCTCGGGTTCGGCGGTGGTCTGGGCCGTGGTGGCGCGGCGGGCGCCGTAGCGGCGGTGCACGGCCTGCTTGGTGACGCCGAGCGCGGAGCCCACCGCGTCCCACGAGAAGCCGAGTGAGCGGTCGAAGTCGACTGCCGCGGTCACCAGGGTCTCGACGCTGTCCCGCAGTTCCTGGGCCAGGCGGACGGTCGGAGCGGGAGCGCGTCCGTACACGACGAAGCCCGCGGAGGGGCTGGAGCGGCGCGGGCGGTAGACGTTGCCGAGCTGGGCGGTGAGGGTGCGCAGTGCGTCCACCTGCCGGCGGACCCGCTCGATGTCCCGCACCAGCAGGTGCAGGCTGGCCCGTGCCTGGGCGTCGTGGGTTGCGTGGTCGGCCATGAACAAGCCTCTCGAACCGGCGTTGAGGGATCGGGTGTTGAGGGATCGGATGGGATGAGTGGACGGGGGAGGGGGACGGGGGACGGGGACCGGGAGGAAACGGGGACCGGGGAGTGGGGGTGTCGCGGTGTGGGGGTGGGCGGTCCTGTGCAATGAGGAGCGGGCCGCGTGTGCGGCCCGTTGTGGTCAACTTTTTCTTGACCAACGCGCTACGTCGTGAGGGGTCACGGTCCAGGGGCGTATGCGCATATGCGCAGGGCGCACAGCCATGCGTACGCCCCCGGGAAACCTCCGGGGAATCCTCGGGGCGGGGCCCATAGACTGGTGCGTCGCCGTCCGCCAGAGAACCGGAGTACTACCCAGTGAAGCTGGTCTTCGCAGGCACCCCCGAGGTCGCCGTCCCCGCCCTGGACGCCCTGATCGCCTCCGGCAGGCACGAGGTGGCCGCCGTCGTGACCCGCCCGGACGCCCCCGCGGGCCGCGGCCGCAGGCTGGTCGCGAGCCCGGTGGCCCAGCGTGCGGAGGAGGCCGGGATCGAGGTGCTGAAGCCCGCCAAGCCGCGCGACGCGGAGTTCCAGGCGAGGCTGCGGGAGATCGCGCCGGACTGCTGCCCGGTGGTGGCGTACGGCGCGCTGCTTCCGAAGTCCGCCCTGGAGATCCCGGCCCGTGGCTGGGTGAACCTGCACTTCTCGCTGCTGCCCGCCTGGCGCGGTGCCGCGCCCGTGCAGCACGCGATCATGGCGGGGGACGAGATCACCGGCGCCTCCACCTTCCTGATCGAGGAGGGCCTGGACTCCGGCCCGGTGTACGGCACGGTCACCGAGGAGGTCCGGTCCACGGACACCAGCGGCGACCTGCTGACGCGGCTCGCGTTCGCGGGGGCCGGGCTGCTGGCCGCGACCATGGACGGCATCGAGGACGGCTCCCTGAGCGCCGTGCCGCAGCCGGGCGACGGTGTCAGCGTCGCGCCGAAGATCACCGTCGAGAACGCGCACATCGACTGGTCGGCGCCCGCGCTGCGGGTGGACCGGGTGGTCCGCGGCTGCACGCCCGCGCCCGGCGCGTGGACCGTCTTCCGCGGCGAGCGCCTGAAGTTGATCCAGGCCACGCCGGTGCCGGACCGCACCGACCTCGCGCCCGGTGAGATCGCCGCCGGGAAGAAGAACCTGTACGTCGGCACGGGTTCGTACGCCGTGGAACTGCTATGGGTGCAGGCGCAGGGCAAGAAGCCGATGGCCGCCGCCGACTGGGCGCGCGGGGCGCGGATCACCTCCGGGGAGCGGCTCGGCGCGTAGCGCGCGGGCGACGTACGCTGGTTCGGTTCGCCCCATCACCAGCAGCGGAGCACCTTTGAACGACCAGCCGAGCCGGCGACCGCGTACCCAGGGCAAGTCCGGACCCCAGGGGAAGTCCGGCAAGCCCTACCGCCGCCCGCAGAAGGACCCCGTCCGCTTCCTCGCCTTCGAGGCGCTGCGGGCCGTCGACGAGCGCGACGCGTACGCGAACCTCGTGCTGCCGCCGCTGCTGCGCAAGGCGCGCGAGAAGGAGGGCCCCGAGCAGTTCGACGCGCGGGACGCGGCGTTCGCGACGGAGCTGGTGTACGGGACGCTGCGCAGGCAGGGGACGTACGACGCGATCGTCGCCGCCTGCATCGACCGGCCGCTGCGCGAGGTCGACCCGCCCGTCCTCGACGTACTGAACCTGGGCGTCCACCAGCTGCTCGGCACCCGCATCCCGTCGCACGCCGCCGTGTCCGCGTCCGTGGAGCTGGCGCGGGTCGTGCTCGGCGACGGGCGGGCCAAGTTCGTGAACGCGGTGCTGCGGAAGGTGGCGCGGGACGATCTCGACGGCTGGCTGGAGAAGGTCGCGCCGCCCTACGACGAGGACCCCGAGGACCATCTCGCGGTCGTGCACTCGCATCCGCGCTGGGTCGTCTCCGCGCTGTGGGACTCCCTCGGCGGCGGCCGCGCCGGGATCGAGGACCTGCTCGAAGCCGACAACGAGCGGCCCGAGGTCACGCTGGTGGCGCGGCCGGGTCGGTCCACCGCCGACGAGCTGCTCGACTCGCTGGACGCGGATTCGGTGCTTCCGGGGCGCTGGTCGCCGTACGCCGTTCGGCTCAGCGAGGGCGGCGAACCGGGATCACTGGAGCCGGTGCGCGAGGGGCGGGCCGGAGTCCAGGACGAGGGAAGCCAGTTGGTGGCGATCGCACTCGCGAACGCGCCGCTCGAAGGACGCGACGAGAAGTGGCTCGACGGCTGCGCGGGCCCCGGCGGCAAGGCCGCCATGCTCGCCGGTCTCGCCGCCGAGCGCGGCGCCGTGCTCCTCGCCGCCGAGAAGCAGCCGCACCGGGCCCGCCTCGTGAGCCAGGCCCTCGCGGGAAACCCCGGCCCCTACCAGGTCGTCGCCGCCGACGGGACCCGGCCGCCGTGGCAGCCCGGGACCTTCGACCGGGTGCTGATGGACGTGCCGTGCACGGGACTCGGCGCCCTGCGGCGGCGGCCGGAGGCGCGGTGGCGGCGCCGGCCGGAGGACCTGGAGGGCTTCGCCCCGCTGCAACGTGGGCTGTTGCGCACGGCGTTGGAGTCCGTGCGGGTCGGCGGCGTCGTCGGATACGCCACGTGCTCCCCGCACCTCGCCGAGACCCGCGCCGTCGTCGACGACGTGCTCAAGCAGTGGGGTGCCGCGGAGCTGGTGGACGCCCGCGCGTTGATGCCCGGGGTGCCGGCGCTCGGGGACGGGCCCGATGTGCAGCTGTGGCCGCATGTGCACGGTACGGACGCGATGTATCTGGCGGTCATCCGGCGTACGGGGTGAGTCACCGCTTCTCGGCTCGTCCTCGATCGCCGGGCGGGCTTGAAGTACGAGCGTCGGTCTCGTGCGCCAGCTTGCTCGGCCACCACACCTTCGGGCCCACGTCCAGGAACAGGGACGTGACCAGGACCGAGCGGACGATGAAGGTGTCCAGGAGCACGCCGAGTGCGACTGCGAAGCCGATCTCGACGAAGGCGACCATCGGGATCGTGCTGAGGGCGGCGAAGGTGCCCGCGAGGACCAGGCCCGCCGAGGTGATCACGGCGCCGGTCGCGGAGAGGCCCGTCAGGACACCGGGGCGGGTGCCCTGACGGGCCGCCTCCTCGCGGATGCGGGTCGTCAGGAAGATGTTGTAGTCGATGCCCAGCGTCACCAGGAAGACGAACACGAACAGCGGGAAGTCCGTGGATTCGCCGGGGAAGTCGAAGACGTGGCGGAACACGAGCGCGCTGATGCCGAGGGCCGCCGAGAACGACAGGATGACCGTCCCGATCAGCAGCAGCGGGGCGACGACCGCGCGCAGCAGGGCGCCCAGGATGAGCAGCACGACCAGCAGGACGAGCGGGATGATGAGCTTGTCGTCACGGATGGTCGCCTTGTCCATGTCGAGCAGCGTCGCCGTGCCGCCGCCGACGTGGGCGTCCGCGCCCGGCACGTCGTGCACGGCGTCACGGACCCGCTCCACGGTGTCCTTGGCCTTCTTGCCGTCGGCCGGATCGGTGAGGGTCGCCTCGAACAGCACCTTGCCGTCGTGTTCGGCCTTCGTCCCCGGCGGTACGCCGACGCTGCCCTCCTGCACGCCCCGGGTGCCCTGGACGGCGCGGCTGACGTCCTCGGCCCGGTCCTTGTCCGCGATGACGACCATCGGGTCGCCGCTGCCCGCGGGGAAGTAGTCGGCCTTGACCTTCTGACCCGTCACGGAGTCCGGTTTGTTGATGAAGGAGTCCTCGTTGCTGACCCCGGCCGCGCGCAACTGGAGCAGGCCGAGGGCGAGGGCCGCGAGCGCCAGCGAGGTGACGATCCAGGTCTTCCGCGGCCGCCCGGCGATCCGGCGGCCCATCCGCGCCCACACGCCCTGCTCGGCGGGGTCGGCGCTGCCGTGGTGCGGGACCACCGGCCAGAACAGCCAGCGCCCGAAGATCACGAGCAGTGCGGGGAACAGCGACAGCATCGCGAGCACCGCGACCGCCACGCCGATCGCCGCGACCGGGCCGAGCCCGCGCGTGGAGTTCATCTCGGACGCGAGCAGCACCAGCATGCTCAGGACGACGGTCGCGCCGGACGCGAGCACGGCGGGCCCCGCGCGGTGCAGGGCGAGCGCCATCGCCTCGTGCCGGTCCTCGTGCCGGCGCAGCTCTTCCCGGTAGCGGGCGACGAGCAGCAGGGCGTAGTCCGTGCCCGCGCCGAAGACGAGGACGGTGAGGATGCCCGCGCTCTGGCCGTTGACGGTCAGGCCCGCGTGCTCGGCCAGCAGATAGATCAGCGCCTGCGCGCCGTACAGCGACACGAACGCGGAGATCAGGGGGATGAAGAGCAGGACAGGGCTGCGGTACGTGATCAGCAGGGCCACCACGACGACCGCGCCCGCCGTGAGCAGCAGCGTCGAGTCGATCTCGGCGAACGCCTCGGAGAGGTCGGCCGAGACGCCCGCGGGCCCGGTGACGTACACCTCCAGGCCGTCACTGCCCTCGCCCACCTTGTCCTTGACGTCGTCGACGGCGTCCGGCAGGTCGTTCCAGAGGTCGTTGTCCATCGTGAGCGGCACATACACCTGCGCCGCCCGCGCGTTGGCGCCGGACTTGTCGAAGGCCGGGCCGCGCGTCTCGTCGCCGCGGATGAAGTGCGAACGCAACTGCTTGATCTCGCTGACGCCGTCCGCGATCCGCGCCCGGTCCTTGTCGGTGAGCGGGCCGTCCTCGCGGGCGAACAGGATCACCATCGGCATGGTCTCGGGCCGGAACCCGTCGGAGGTGTTCAGGACCCGGGTGGACTCCGCGGACCGCGGCACCCAGGACGAGGCGGTGTTGTCCTGCTGGTCCGCGAGCTTCGACGCGAGCGGCGCGGCCACGACCAGGGCCACCAGCCAGAACAGGAGCACCAGCCACTTCGTGCGTGGCCCGCAGACCAGCCAGGCCACTCCCTGGCGTGCAGGGCCCTTCCCGTTCGCGTTCCCGTCCGAGCGAGTACCAGACCGAACTCTGGGAGTACTGGGCATGGCTGTCCCCCTGCCGCCCCACGCGCTGCCGGTGGACGGACAGCATGGCACGCGGTGCGCGGGCCGGGGGAGGTCGCTTTCACACCCCGTACGCGCCCCTTCGTGACCTTGGCGGGACCGCGGCGGGCAACCACCGCCGGGCATGGCAGGCTTGGGGCATGGCCGCGCAGATCAACCCCAGCATCCTCTCCGCCGACTTCGCCCGCCTCGCTGACGAGGCGCGGGCCGTTCAGGGCGCAGATTGGCTCCATGTCGACGTCATGGACAACCACTTCGTACCGAACCTCACCCTGGGGGTGCCGGTCGTAGAGTCTCTGGCACGGGCGACGGACACGCCCCTGGACTGCCATCTGATGATTGAGGACCCCGATCGCTGGGCCCCGCAGTACGTCGAAGCGGGCGCGGGTTCGGTCACGTTCCACGTCGAGGCGGCCGCGGCGCCCGTGCGGCTCGCGCGCGAGATCCGCGCGAAGGGCGCCCGCGCCTCCATGGCCCTGAAACCGGCCACGCCCATCGAGCCGTACGAGGACCTGCTGCCCGAGCTGGACATGCTCCTGATCATGACCGTCGAGCCCGGCTTCGGCGGCCAGTCCTTCCTCGACATCATGCTTCCCAAGATCCGCCGCACCCGTGAGCTCATCAGCAAGCACGGTCTCGAGGTCTGGCTCCAGATCGACGGCGGGGTCTCGCCCTCCACCATCGAGCGCTGCGCCGAGGCCGGCGCCGACGTCTTCGTCGCCGGATCGGCGGTGTACGGGGCGGACGACCCGGCGGAGGCGGTACGTGCACTGCGCACTCAGGCCGAGTCGGCCACGGCGTCCGCCGGGTGGGCGTGCCGCCACTGAGCCGTACAACGGGCACGACAAAGCCGCCGCGCGGCCGACGGCTTGGCCACGGGAACGTGAACGCGGCCCATCAGGGCTGATCAGGTACGCCGGATCTGCAAGGATGAACAGCGAATCCAGGTGTACGAATGTTGTGAACAGCAGTGAGGAGAGCGCCGTGTCGGCCATGTCGGCGGGTCGGTCAGCCATGCGGATGGGCCCCGCGGAGCTGGTGCAGGCGGCGGCCATGGCCCGCCGCTTCTACCTCGAGGGCAAGTCCAAGATCCAGATTGCCGAGGAGTTCGGCGTCAGCCGCTTCAAGGTGGCGCGGGTCCTGGAGACCGCTCTTGAACGTGACCTTGTACGAATCGAGATCCGTGTGCCCGCGGAACTGGACGCCGAGCGCTCCGACGCGCTGCGCGCCCGCTACGGCCTGCGGCACGCCGTCGTCGTGGAGTCCCCGGCGGCCACGGAGGACATCGAGGATTCGCCCGACCCGGAGAACCTCGGAGAGGTCGCGGCCGGGCTCCTCGGCGAGCTGGTCAACGAGGGCGATGTGCTCGGCCTCGCCTGGGGGCGCTCCACCATCCACATGGCGGCCGCGCTCGATGTGCTGCCGCCGTGCACGGTCGTGCAGCTCACGGGCGTGTACGACGCCGGGACGGCTGAGCGCGGCTCGGTCGAGGCAGTCCGGCGGGCCGCGCAGGTCTCCGGGGGCGACGCCCACCCGATCTACGCGCCGATGCTCCTGCCGGACGCGGCGACCGCCACCGCGCTGCGCCACCAGACCGGCATCGCGCGGGCCTTCGAGTACTTCGACAAGGTCACCGTCGCCGCCGTGTCCATCGGCTCCTGGGAGCCGGGCATCTCCACGGTCCACGACATGCTCACCGACGAGGAGCGCGCGCACTACGCCTCGCTCGGCGTCGCCGCGGAGATGTCGGCGCACCTCTTCGACGCGGAGGGCCGCCGGGTCGGGCGGGACCTGGGCGAGCGGTGCATCACCGTCGAGGCGGACCGGCTCCGCCGCATCCCCGAGGTCGTCGCCATCGCCGGGGGCCAGCGCAAGGCCGCCGCGATCGACGCGGTGCTGCGGTCCGGCCTGGTCACGAGCCTGGTCACGGACACGGCCGCGGCGGACCAGCTCCTGGTCGCCGGGTCTGCGCCGCGGCCCGCGCTGGACCGGGCGGACCCGGACGGAGAGTAGGGCTCGGGGCGAGGGCAGGGGGCACGGGGGTGCTGGGGGGCCTTGGGCGGTGGGGCTGCTCACCGTGGGGGTGGTGACCGGCGCGTGGACGTCGGTGCGGACGCCGGCGCGCGCCGGTGCGCGGAAGCTGACAGCATCGGGCGCATGATCCTCCGGTCCCTGGGCCGTCCGCTGAGCGCGCTCCTCCTCTGTCTCGTCGTCCTGGTGACCGGCTGCGGCACGGAACGGCAGAGCGCCACGGGCGACACGGCGTCTACGCCCGCGTGGGCCCGCGGCATGGACACCGTCGAGGCCGCCCGGCTGCCCGCCGAGGCACGGCGGACGCTGCGCCTCATCGACAAGGGCGGGCCCTTCCCGTACGGCAAGGACGGCAGCGTCTTCGGCAACTTCGAGGGCGAGCTGCCGCGCGAGGCCCGCGGCTACTACCGCGAGTACACCGTCCGCACGCCAGGAGAGCGCGACCGCGGGGCCCGGCGCATCGTGACCGGCCGCGAGGGAGAGACGTACTACACGGACGACCATTACGCGTCGTTCAGGGCGGTGCTGAGATGAGGGCCGTTCGGAGCGGTACCGAAGTGAGGGAGGCGACGCCGTGACGACGGCTGACAGTGCGGATCAGGTACCCGAGGGCGGCCCCCTCGCGCCCGTGCTCGACGCCGTGCGTGGCGGCGGCTGGGCCACGCTCCCGCTCGACCTGAGCGGCGTGCGCGACAAGGCCGCCTTCCTGGACCGGTGCGCCACGGCGCTGACCCTGCCCGACTGGTTCGGGCGCAACTGGGACGCGCTCGCCGACTGCCTCTCCGACCTGTCCTGGGCGCCGGGGGAGCGGGGGCGGCTTCTCGTCGTCTCCGGGTGGCGGGAGTACGCCGATCAGGCACCGGGCGACTGGGGCGTCGCGCAGGACGTGTTCGCCGACGCGGTCGCGTACTGGCGGGGCCGGGAGCAGGGCCTGGAGGTCGTGCTCGTGGTGGAGCCCCCGACGGGCTGAGCCACCGCCGGAGTCCCGTGGCCCGGACCGTGGCCCGGACGCGCGCTTGGAGGATCCGACCAGGGGCTTCGCGGGCCGTCTGGGGGATCGTCCCAGGCGGCGCGATCCCCGCGGCATGGGACAATGAAGTACGTGCTTTCCCCCGGCTGTCCTGTTCGGGGGCCACCTCTGAACGACTGGGATGAGCAGCACGTGCGTTTCCTCAACGACATCCAGCCCGCGTACGACCTGACGTACGACGACGTCTTCATGGTGCCGAGGCGCTCCGCCGTGGGCTCGCGCCAGGGCGTCGACCTCTCGTCCCCGGACGGCACGGGCACGACGATCCCGCTGGTCGTCGCCAACATGACCGCGATCGCGGGCCGCCGCATGGCCGAGACCCTCGCCCGCCGCGGCGGTCTCGTCGTCATTCCGCAGGACATCCCGATCGAGGTGGTCACGGACGTGATCTCCTGGGTGAAGACGCGTCACCACGTGCTGGACACCCCGATCGTCCTGGACCCCGCGCAGACCGTCGCGGACGCCCTCGCGCTGCTGCCCAAGCGCGCCCACAACGCGGGCGTCGTCGTGGACGCCGACCGCAGGCCCGTCGGCGTCGTCACGGACACCGACCTGACCGGCGTCGACCGCTTCACGCAGCTCTCCGAGGTCATGTCCAAGGACCTGCTGCTGCTCGACGCGGACATCGACCCGATCGACGCCTTCAACAAGCTGGACGGCGCCAACCGCCGCTACGCCCCCGCGGTGGACAAGGACGGCCGCCTCGCCGGCATCCTCACCCGCACCGGCGCCCTGCGCGCGACGCTCTACACCCCGGCCGTGGACGCGAACGGCAAGCTCCGCATCGCCGCCGCCGTCGGCATCAACGGCGACGTGGCGGGCAAGGCCAAGCAGCTCCTCGACGCGGGCGTCGACACGCTCGTCGTGGACACCGCGCACGGCCACCAGGAGTCGATGATCGCCGCGGTCAAGGCCGTGCGCGCGCTCGACCCGCAGGTCCCGATCGTGGCCGGCAACATCGTCGCCGCCGAGGGCGTGCGCGACCTCATCGAGGCGGGCGCCGACATCATCAAGGTGGGCGTCGGACCCGGCGCCATGTGCACCACGCGCATGATGACGGGCGTGGGCCGCCCGCAGTTCTCCGCGGTGCTCGAATGCGCCGCCGAGGCCAAGAAGTTCGGCAAGCACGTCTGGGCCGACGGCGGTGTCCGCCACCCCCGCGACGTCGCCATGGCGCTGGCCGCCGGCGCGTCGAACGTCATGATCGGCTCCTGGTTCGCGGGGACGTACGAGTCCCCGGGCGACCTCCAGCACGACGCGCAGGGACGTGCGTACAAGGAGTCCTTCGGCATGGCATCGGCCCGCGCCGTGCGCAACCGCACCAGCGAGGAGTCGGCCTACGACCGCGCCCGCAAGGCGCTGTTCGAGGAGGGCATCTCCACCTCCCGGATGTTCCTCGACCCGGCCCGCCCCGGCGTCGAGGACCTGATCGACTCGATCATCGCGGGCGTCCGCTCCTCCTGCACCTACGCGGGCGCGGCCTCCCTCGCGGAGTTCGCCGAGAAGGCGACCGTCGGCATCCAGAGCGCCGCCGGTTACGCCGAGGGCAAGCCCCTGCACGCCAGTTGGAGTTAGGGCACCCCAACTCCCCGACGGCCCCCGCGAGTTGATCGCGGGGGCCGTCCGCGTTTCCGCCCCGGGAGCCCTTCTCGCGAGCCGCCGTCCAACCCGGGACAAATCCTCCCCGACGCAACGGACGAAACGGACGGCGCAACGAACACGCGCTCAGCCCCGTCGCACGCAACGATCTTGTGTGGATGCGCAACGTTGCTGCATTACGGGCGGGAACTGACACCTCATAGAGTCATGCGCTGTACGTGGCGTGGCGGGGACTGCCTGCTCGGTGGTTCCCGTTTCCTGTGTGGACTGCCGCGGCTCCCTGCCACCTCGACCGGCAGCGATGAAGGAGCCAGCGCGTGCTCGATCAGGGCGCACCCCCGCAGTCCCGCCAACGCCCCCAGGGCGCGGCGGGCCTTGGCACTCGACTGATGCGGCGCAAGCCGGTGGAACGCCTGGTCGCGGAAGGCGGCCAAGGTGAGGGCGGCTCGCTGCGGCGCACCCTCGGCATGTGGCAGCTGACCATGATCAGCATCGGTGCGACGCTCGGCACCGGCATCTTCGTGGTGCTCGGCGAGAGCGTCCCCAAGGCCGGTCCCGCGGTGACGGTGTCCTTCGTCCTCGCCGGGCTCACCGCCCTGTTCTCCGCCCTGTCGTACGCCGAGCTGGCCGGCTCGATACCGGTCGCCGGCTCCTCGTACTCGTACGCATACGCAACCATGGGCGAACTCGTCGCCTGGGTGTGCGGCTGGTGCCTGGTCCTGGAGTACGGCGTGTCCGTCGCGGCCGTCGCCGTCGGCTGGGGCGAGTACCTGAACGAGCTGCTCGACGGCACCATCGGCGTCACCATCCCGGACGCGCTCTCCGCCGCGCCCGGCGAGGTCGACGGCGCCATCATCAACCTGCCCGGCCTGATCGTGGTGCTGCTCGCCATGGTCTTCCTGCTGGGCGGTGCCAAGGAGTCCGCGCGCGCCAACACGATCATGGTCGTCGTGAAGATCGTGGCCCTCGTGCTGTTCTGCGCCGTCGGCTTCACCGGCTTCAAGTCCGGCAACTACGCCGACTTCATGCCGCTCGGCGTGGCCGGCGTCAGCGCCGCCGGAGCGAGCCTGTTCTTCTCCTACATCGGCTTCGACGCCGCCTCCACCGCCGGTGAGGAGGCCAAGAACCCGCAGCGCGACCTGCCGCGCGCGATCATGCTGTCGCTGATCATCGTCACCGCGCTGTACGTCCTGGTCGCCGCCGTCGCCGTCGGCGCCTGGCACTGGAAGGAGTTCGAAGGCTCCGAGGCCTCCCTGACCGCGATCATGAACGACGTGACCGGCCAGAGCTTCTGGGGCACGCTGCTCGCGGCCGGCGCGGTCATCTCCATCGCCAGCGTCGTCCTGACCGTCCTCTACGGCCAGACCCGCGTGCTGTTCGCGATGTCCCGCGACGGACTCGTCCCCAAGACCTTCGCCAAGGTCAGCGGCAAGACCGGCACGCCCCGCGTGAACACGGTCATCGTGTCGCTGTTCTGCGGCGCCCTCGCCTCCGTCATCCCGCTCGGCAAGCTCGTCGACGCCACCAGCATCGGTACGCTCTTCGCCTTCGGCCTGGTCAACATCGCCGTGATCGTGCTGCGCCGCACCCGCCCGGACATGCCGCGCACCTTCCGGGTGCCGCTCGGCTGGCTCTTCCCGGTGCTCGGCTTCGGCTTCTGCGCCTACAACATGTACAACCTCGACGTGGCCACCTGGAAGGTGTTCGGTGTCTGGATGGTCGTCGGGCTCGTGTTCTACTTCCTTTACGGGATGCGCCGCTCCCGCCTGGAGACCGATCCGCCCGCCGCGGAGGTCCCCGCAGTGAAGTGACACGCAGAGAAGTGAACGACCCCCAGTGCGACTGAACGATCTCGACGAACGCATCGTGCACGCCCTCGCCGAGGACGCCCGCCGCTCCTACGCCGACATCGGCCAGCTCGTCGGCCTGTCCGCGCCCGCCGTGAAGCGGCGCGTGGACCGGCTGCGGGCCACCGGAGCGATCACCGGGTTCACCGTCCGCGTCGATCCGGCCGCGCTCGGCTGGGAGACCGAGGGGTTCATCGAGATCTACTGTCGCCGCAACACCTCGCCGGAGGCGATTCAGCGGGGTCTTGAGCGGTACCCGGAGATCGCGTCCGCCTCCACCGTCACCGGGGAGGCAGACGCGATCGTCCAGATTTTCGCCGAGGACATGCGGCACTTCGAGCGGGTTCTTGAGCGGATCGCGGGGGAGCCGTTCGTGGAGCGGACCAAGTCCGTGCTGGTGCTCTCGCCGCTGATGCGGCGCTTCTCGTCCGGCTCGCCCGCCTAAAGGGGTGCCTTCAGGGTGCTGCCGCCTGACCCCCGTCCGGGCGGCAGCACCCTGGTGTGTCAGGACGTGGGGTACGGAACCTTCCACGGGACCACGTTGAAGTCGCCCGTGCCCTTCTTGACCTTCTCGAACGGGGCCGCGCTGTTGCACTTGGTGAGCTTCTTCGTGCCGTCGGGGCCGCCTGTCGCGGCCCAGCTGTAGCCGAGGCGGTCGTTCCTGCCCTGGTCGTGGACGCTGAAGCCGACGCGGCTGCCCTTCAGCTTCTTGATGTTGGTCTCGGTGATGATGCCGGTCGTCGTCGCCACCTTGCCGCCGGTCACCAGGCAGTCGATGCGGCCCTTGGCCCAGCCGCCCTTGCCGCCCGGCTTCTCCAGGTGCACGAACTTGAAGGTGCCGGTCGCCCTGTCGGGGCGCTTGACGTCCTTCTTGGCCAGGTGCGCGTCGAACGTGAAGGTGATGTCCTCCGTGGTCTTGCGGAACAGCTTGGCCTTGCCGGTCAGCGCGGCCGCCTCGCGGGGCTCGGCCTGCTCACGCGGCTCGGCCTGCTCGGCGGCCGCGTGCCCGCCGACCTGCTTGCCGGGGTGCGTGACGTCCTCCCCGGACGCCACGGCCACTCCGGCCGCGCCCGCGGTGATCAGGAGCGCGGCGCCCACGGCGAAGGCGCGGTTGCGGGTGAAGGCGTTACGGCTCACGGGAAGCCCTCCGTCTTTCGTTCAGGCTGGTCACCCGGCGTTTCCGGGTGAGAGAACGATCCCGCGGCAGGGGCCTTCGGGGCGTCCGGCCCAGGTCTGCACTGTGCTTCCGCCGCGCGGGGGAGGAGCCGCCGCCGGGCATGCGCCCGCAGGCTGAGCCCTCACAGGCTGAGCCCCCGCACCACCCCGGCCGTGCACCGCGCGCGACGACCGGCCCCGGACGGCGCGCAACGAATCGCTGCCGCCCCCGCCCCACGCGCAACAAATCGCCCAGAGGGGTGCAACGGTCGCGCCTTGCCCGGTCATGGCCGCGGAACGTACCGTCTTTGCGAACCCCTGACGCGTTTTCGCCCCTTCCTGTCCCTCCGCACGCCCCGAGGTCAGCCATGCCGCCGCTGCGCACCGCCCTGCTCCAGAGCTCGGGGCGTCCCGGCTCCGTCGCCGCCAACCTCAAGGTCATCGAGGAAGCGGCGGAGCGCGCCGCCGCCGCGGGCGCCCGGCTGCTCGTGACGCCCGAGATGTTCCTGACGGGCTACGCGATCGGCGACGACGTGCCCCGCCTGGCCGAGCCCGCCGACGGCGAGGCCGCGGACGCGATCGCCGACATCGCCGCACGCCACGGCCTCGCCGTCGCCTACGGTTACCCCGAGCGCGCCGGAGGGGGGCACCTCCCGCTCGAGCGAAGCCGAGAGTGGGGGAAGGTCTTCAACTCCGTCCAGCTCATCGGCCCCGACGGCGCCCGCCTCGCGAACTACCGCAAGACCCACCTCTTCGGCGGCTTCGAGCGCGATCACTTCACGCCCGGCGAAAAGACCGTCGTCCAGGCCGAGTTGGACGGCATGCGGATCGGCCTGATGATCTGCTACGACGTGGAGTTCCCGGAGAACGTGCGCGCGCACGCCCTCGCGGGCACCGACCTGCTGCTCGTCCCGACCGCGCAGATGCACCCCTTCCAGTTCGTCGCCGAGTCCGTCGTGCCGGTGCGCGCCTTCGAGAACCAGATGTACGTGGCGTACGTCAACCGCGTCGGCCCCGAGGGCGAGTTCGAGTTCGTCGGCCTTTCCGCGCTCGCCGGGCCCGACGGTGTCGCCCGCGCGCGTGCCGGGCGCGGCGAGGAGCTGGTGTTCGCCGACGCGGACCCGGCCTTCCTGGCCGCGTCCCGCGAGGCCAACCCCTATCTGAGCGACCGCCGCCCCGGCCTGTACGCGTCCCTGACCTGAGGGTCCGAGCCTCCCCACCTCCTCTTCTGCTTCCCCCGTTCTGCCGTTCCCGCAAGGAGTCCGTACCTCATGACGTCCACGGTGCCCAACGCCGTCCAGCACACCGACGCGCAGCCGCCCATCACCATGTTCGGTCCGGACTTCCCCTACGCGTACGACGATTTCCTCGCGCACCCCGCGGGCCTCGGCCAGATACCCGCGACCGAGCACGGCACCGAGGTCGCCGTCATCGGCGGCGGGCTCTCGGGCATCGTGGCCGCGTACGAACTGATGAAGATGGGCCTCAAGCCCGTCGTGTACGAGGCCGACCAGATCGGCGGGCGCCTTCGCACCGTCGGGTTCGAGGGCTGCGATCCGTCGCTGACCGCCGAGATGGGCGCCATGCGGTTCCCGCCGTCCTCGACGGCGCTGCAGCACTACATCGACCTGGTGGGCCTCAAGACCCAGCCCTTCCCCAACCCCCTCGCGGAGTCGACGCCTTCGACGGTCGTCGACCTCAAGGGCGAGTCCCACTACGCGACGTCCGTCGACGACCTCCCGCAGGTCTACCGCGACGTGATGAACGCCTGGAACGCCTGTCTGGAGGAGGGCGCCGACTTCTCCGACATGAACCGCGCCCTGCGCGAGCGCGACGTATCGAAGATCCGGGAGATCTGGGCGAAGCTCGTCGAGAAGCTCGACAACCAGACCTTCTACGGCTTCCTCTGCGAGTCCGAGGCGTTCAAGTCCTTCCGGCACCGCGAGATCTTCGGCCAGGTCGGCTTCGGCACCGGCGGCTGGGACACCGACTTCCCGAACTCCATCCTGGAGATCCTGCGCGTCGTCTACACCGAGGCCGACGACCACCACCGCGGCATCGTCGGCGGCAGCCAGCAGCTCCCGCTGCGCCTGTGGGACCGCGAGCCGCAGAAGATCGTGCACTGGGCGCTCGGTACGTCGCTCAGCTCGCTGCACGAGGGCGGCGCGCCGAAGCCCGCCGTGACGCGCCTGCACCGCACCGCCGGAAACCGTGTCACCGTCACGGACGCGTCGGGCGACATCCGCACCTACCAGGCGGCGATCTTCACCGCCCAGTCCTGGATGCTGCTCTCGAAGATCGAGTGCGACGACACGCTGTTCCCCATCGACCACTGGACGGCGATGGAGCGGACCCACTACATGGAGAGCTCGAAGCTCTTCGTGCCGGTGGACCGGCCGTTCTGGCTGGACAAGGATGAGGAGACGGGTCGTGACGTGATGTCCATGACCCTCACCGACCGTATGACGCGCGGGACTTACCTGCTCGACGACGGGCCGGACAAGCCCGCCGTCATCTGCCTCTCCTACACCTGGTGCGACGACAGCCTCAAGTGGCTGCCGCTGTCGGCGAACGAGCGCATGGAGGTCATGCTCAAGTCGCTCGGCGAGATCTATCCGAAGGTCGACATCCGCAAGCACATCATCGGCAACCCGGTGACCGTGTCCTGGGAGAACGAGCCCTACTTCATGGGCGCGTTCAAGGCGAACCTGCCGGGCCACTACCGCTACCAGCGGCGCCTGTTCACGCACTTCATGCAGGACGACCTGCCCGCGGACAAGCGCGGCATCTTCCTCGCGGGCGACGACATCTCCTGGACGGCCGGCTGGGCCGAGGGCGCCGTGACGACCGCGCTGAACGCCGTGTGGGGCGTCATGCACCACCTGGGCGGCGCGACGGACGCGACGAACCCCGGGCCGGGCGACCTGTACGAGGAGATCGCGCCGGTGGAGCTGCCGGAGGACTGAGGCTGCTCAGTCCGGCAGCGGTGTGAGCAGCATCCGTCCCACGAGCCCCACCGCGTCGTCCAGGCGCCCCCGCAACTCCTCCGCCACGCCCGGGAAGTCCCGCAGCGCCCACAGCACGCGGGCCGCCGACCACGCGCCGTCCCGGGCGCGGTCCAGGCTCCAGGAGCCGAGCAGGTGGGTGAGCGGGTCGGCGACCTGGAAGAGGTCCGGGCCCGGCATCAGGTCCTCGCGGATGCGCTCCTCCAGGGAGACGAGGATGTCGCCGACCCGGTCGAACTCGTCCTCCAGGTCGGCCGGTTCGCAGCCGAGGCCGTGGCAGGTGTCCACGACGGCGAGCGCCAGGTCGTGGCCGATGTGCGCGTTGATGCCGGCGAGCGCGAACTGCAGGGCCCGTACGCCGGGGTGGCGGCGGAGCTGGAACAGGGGGCGCCAGCACGCGGGCGTGAGGCGGTCCGCCGTGGCCGCCTCCACCGCCTCCAAGTAGCGCTCGGCGAACCGGACGTCGAGGGTGACAGCCGCCCGCGCGTCCGGGAACCGGCCGACGGCGACGCCGCGGCCGACCTCCTGGGTCACCGCCAGATACACGCGGTTGAAGACGGCGACGCCGTCGCGGCGCGGCCAGGAGGCGTCGAGGACACGCATCCGCGCCGCCACCGCGTCGACTCCACGCGCCGCGGCCGCTGCGCGCGTCGCGTGCGTGCGGTCGGCCAACCCCTCGGTCTGCCCCATGGGGGCAGGGTCCCAGGCGGGGGCCGAGGCGGCGCGGCGGCTGGCTGAGGTTTCCCCGAAACGGGGGATCTGGCGGGGCGCCTTGTGCGGACTGTACGCCTTGGGCCAGGGGCCTATGGGGCCTTCGCCCCCCCTCCCCCCTTTTCGGCCTTCGGCCTCGTCCTCAAGCGCCGGACGGGCTGGTTGTCTCCGGGCCGGCTATCTCGTCTGCTCGTCGTCGTACTTCGACGTTCCCGCGTCCAGGAGGGGTTCCTGGGTCTTCAGGTGGGGCGGGGCGAATGCCCGCAGTACGTGGTAGCCGGTGATGACGACGATCGTGCCCAGGGCGATGCCGCTCAGGGAGAAGGTGTCGGTGAACTCCAGGGAGACGTTGCCGACGCCGATGATGATGCCCGCGGCGGCCGGGACGAGGTTCAGCGGATTGCGCAGGTCCACGTCGGCGTTGATCCAGATCTGCGCGCCGAGCAGGCCGATCATGCCGTACAGGATGACCGTGATGCCGCCGAGGACACCGCCGGGGATCGCGGCGACGACCGCGCCGAACTTGGGGCACAGGCCGAAGAGGAGGGCGAAGGCGGCCGCCGCCCAGTACGCCGCGGTGGAGTAGACGCGGGTCGCGGCCATCACGCCGATGTTCTCGGAGTACGTCGTGTTGGGCGGGCCGCCGACCGCGGTGGAGAGCATGGACGCGGCGCCGTCCGCGGAGATCGCGGTGCCGAGCTTGTCGTCGAGCGGGTCGCCGGTCATCTCGCCGACGGCCTTGACGTGCCCCGCGTTCTCCGCGACCAGCGCGATCACGACGGGCAGTGCCACGAGGATCGCCGACCACTCGAAGCTCGGCGCGTGGAAGGACGGCAGGCCGATCCAGTCCGCGTGGCCGACCGCCGACAGGTCAAGGCGCCAGTGGTCGGTCAGCTTGCCGGCGGCGTCCGTCGAGTGGATCTTGCCGAAGACGGAGTCGAGGACCCAGGACAGGGCGTAGCCGAAGATCAGGCCCAGGAAGATCGCGACACGCGACCAGAATCCGCGCAGGCACACCACGGCCAAACCGGTGAACAGCATCACGGACAGCGCCGTCCACTGGTCCTGCGGCCAATAGGTCGCGGCCGTCACCGGCGCCAGGTTGAAGCCGATCAGCATCACGACCGCGCCCGTGACGATCGGCGGCATCGCGGCGTGGATGATCCGCGCCCCGAACTTCTGCACCGCGAGCCCCACCAGGAACAGCGCCGCGCCGACCACGAACACCGCGCCCGTCACCGTCGCGCTGGACCCGCCCTGCGCCCGGATCACCGCGGCCACGCCCACGAAGGACAGCGAGCAGCCGAGGTAACTGGGCACCCGGCCGCGCGTGGCGAGCAGGAAGATGACGGTCGCGACGCCCGACATCATGATCGCGAGGTTGGGGTCGAGGCCCATCAGGACCGGGGCGACGAACGACGCCCCGAACATCGCCACCACGTGCTGGGCGCCGAGGCCGAAGGTCCGGGGCCAGGACAGCCGTTCATCGGGGCGGACGACGGCTCCGGGCGCGGGGGTGCGCCCGTCCCCGTGCAGTCTCCAGCGCACGCCGAGATCCATGGTGAGTTCGCTTTCTGTGCGCGAGGACGAGCGGTGTCGTCGCAGGGACGGGCCGTGTCGTCATGTCGACGATCAGCGTCGACATGTTAATGCGACGTAAGGGTGGCTTCTTTCCGGCGTTCTTCCGGTACGTTGACATGGCCAGATCACTGAACAGAGTTCACGTATCTGAATCACGGATGATGGGAGAGGGATGAGTGCCCGTACGCGCATCGGCGCCCTGCTCACCGCCACGGCCGCCGTCGCCGCCGTCCTGGTGACGGCCGTCCCGGCGGCACCGGCACCGGCGGCCCCGGTGGCCCCGGAGTTCGCGGCCGCCGCGAAGCCCAAGGTCCCCGACACCGCCGTCCTCGACGGCAGTCGCCTGGCCGACGCCAAGCGGCGCCTCGACCGGGGCGACCCCCAACTCCGCCGGGCCCTCGGGGACTTGACGGCCCGCGCCGACAAGTGGCTCGGCAAGGGCCCGTGGACGGTCGTCGACAAGCCGAAGCCCGCGCCCGGCGGCGACCCCCACGACTATCTGAGCCAGGCCCCCTACTGGTGGCCGACCAAGCCCAAGACCCCCGACAACCCCTGGGGCTGCCCGTACGAGCAGCGCGACGGCGAGCGCAACCCCGAGGTCGACACCGGCACCGACCGGCGCGACGTGGAGAACGTCTTCGACTCGACGTACGAACTGTCCCTCGCCTGGTACTACACGGGCGACAAGAAGTACGCCGAGCACGCCGCGAAGGTCCTGCGCACCTGGTTCCTCGACCCGGCGACCCGGATGAACCCGAACCTGGACCACGGGCAGTTCATCCCCTGCAAGTACGACGGCCGGGCCATCGGCATCATCGACTTCTCGCAGTCGTACACCTCGGTGGTCGACGCCATCGCCCTCCTCGGCGCGGGCGCGCCGGGCTGGACGAAGTCCGACCGCACGAAGATGACGTCCTGGACCAAGAGCTTCCAGAAGTGGCTGGTGAACAGCGACTTCGGCAAACAGGAGGCCGCCGCGAAGAACAACCACGGCACCTTCTACGACATGCAGCTCGCCGCCCTCGCGTACGCCAACGGCGACAAGGCGCTGGCCCGCAAGACCGTCCTGAACGCCCGCGCCAAGCGCATCGACCCGCAGATCGCCGCCGACGGCAGCCAGCCGCAGGAGCTGACCCGCACCCGCAGCTGGCACTACTCGACGTTCGACCTGGTGGCGTACACGCGCCTCGCCGACATAGGCAAGCGGGTCGGCGTGAACCTGTGGGCGTACGAAGGCTCCGACGGGCAGAGCCTGTTCAAGGCCGTGGACTATCTGCTGCCCGCCGCGACGGGCGCCGCGAAGTGGCCGCACCCCGAGCTGGAGTTCTTCCGGTTCGCGGCGAGCGACATCGTGCACGCGGCCGCCGACGCCGGTTCGGCCACCGCCAAGGCGGCGGTGCCGAAGCTGGAGACGCCGCCCGGCGGGGACCTTTGGGCGCTGCGGCCGGCGGCGGAGCAGTTGGACTCGATCGCGGGGTGAGGTGCGCCCGCCGCGTGGCGCTTCCGGGCGGGGGTGCCGACTCCCGCCCGGAGGCGGTCGGTCGACCACCCAGGGGCCCGCAGGCCCGTCAGGACTTGCGGTCCGCCGGTGCCGTCTTCGCCTCCGCCTCCGCCGAACCGGCCCGCACCGACGGCGCCGGGCGGCCCGCCGTGCGCAGTACCCCCGCGAACGCCATGAGCCCGCAGGCCAGCACCGTGACCAGGCAGAAGGACGCCACCAGGCTTGTCGCGTCGGCGAGTGCGCCGATCATCGACGGGGCGACCAGGCTGGAGGTGTACGTGATGGTGGCGACGCCCGCGATGGCCTGGCTCGGGTTCGTGCCGCTGCGCCCGGCCGCGGCGAACGCCAGCGGGACGACGACCGCGATGCCGAGGCCCATGAGCGCGAACCCGGTCATGGCCATCGGCGCGTTCTGCGCCGTCACCACGAGCAGCCCGCCGAGCGCGGCGCACGCCCCGCCCGCGCGCACTGTGCGGACCGCGCCGAACCGGTCGACCACCTTGTCGCCCGCGAACCGCGCGACGGCCATCGTGAGCGTGAAGCCGGTGGTGCACGCGGCGGCCAGGCCCGCGGAGGAGTCGAGCACGTCCTTGAGGTACACCGCCGACCAGTCCAGGCTCGCGCCCTCCGCGAACACCGCGCAGAAGCCGACCGCGCCGATGAGCAGCGCCGACTTCGGCGGCAGCGCGAACCGCGGCGGCGCCTCCTCCTCGGGCGCGCTGCGCAGGTCGAGCACGCCCTGACAGGCGATCAGGCCGAGCGCGGTGAGCACCGCGGCGGCGAGGACGTGGTGCACGCGGGCGTCGACGTGCAGATGGGCGGCGACCGTGCCGCCCGCCGAGCCGATCAGGGCGCCCGCGCTCCACATGCCGTGCAGGCCGGACATGATGGACTTGTCCATGCGGTGCTCGATCTCGACGCCGAGCGCGTTCATCGCGACGTCCGCCATGCCCGACGTCGCGCCGTACACGAACAGCGCCGCGCAGAGCGTGACCAGGTTCGGCGCGAGCGACGGCAGGGTGAGCGCGAGCGTCCACAGGGCGAGCAGCCCGCGCAGCGCGGTCCGGGCGCCGAAGCGGTGGCTCACCCAGCCCGCCAGCGGCATCGCCACGGAGGCCCCGATCGCCGGGAAGGCGAGCGCCAGGCCGAGCAGGCCCGCGCTGATGTCCGCGTGGTCCTGGATCCACGGCACCCGGGTCGCGAACGACCCGGCGACCGATCCGTGCACGCAGAAGATCACCGCGACGGCGATCCGGGCCCGGCTCAACTGCTGCTTGCTGTAGACCGCCTGGCCCCGCGGGCCCTGTCCGCTCATCCGCTCCACCCCTCACACGGTCCCGTCCCGGCTCGCCGCAGTAAACTATCAGGAACCCTGCCTGATAAAAGGGATTCAGGGAACTGATCGAGCGCGACGACGAGTTGGGGTGCCCGACAGCGAGGTCGGGCGGTCCGGCGCGGCGCGAGCGCTGTGGAAGGATCCCGCCATGCCCGCATCTCCGAGCACCGCTCGGGCCATCAACGACCGGCTCGCGCTGGGTCTGCTGCAGAGCGAAGGGCCCTTGACGGCGGGACAGTTGAAGCAGCTCACCGGCCTGTCCCGGCCCTCCGTCGCCGATCTCGTGGAGCGTCTGCAGGGCGCGGGACTGATCGCGGTGGTGGGCGAGACGGGGGAGCGGCGCCGGGGGCCGAACGCCCGTGTGTACGGGATAGTCGCCGACCGGGCCCACCTCGCCGCGATCGACGTGCGCACCGAGAGCGTGTCCGTGGTCGTCGCCGATCTGCTCGGCGAGCAGCTCGCGGAGGCGTCCGTGCCGATCGGGGACGGCATCGGGACCGGGGCCGCCGTGGAGCGTGCCGTGGCCCTGGTCGAGCACACGGCCCTCGCGGGCGGCGCGAGCAGGCTGCACACGGTGGGCGTCGGCGCCCCCGGCCTCATCGACCCGGCGACCGGCGACCTGCGCGACTCGGCGGGGCTTCCCGCCTGGCACCGGCGCCTGGTCGCGGCGCTCACCGACCGGCTGCCCGCGCGCGTCCTGGTGGAGAACGAGACCAACCTCGCCGCCCGCGCCGAGCAGCGCGACGGCGCCGCGCACGACCGGGACACGTTCGTGCTGCTGTGGCTCGGCGCGGGCACGGGCGCGGCCGTCGTCCTCGACGGCACGCTGCGCCGCGGGGCCTCCGGCGGCACCGGGGAGATCGGCTTCCTGCCCGTGCCGGGCACCGCGGGGCTGCCGTCCGCGACCGCTTGCGACGGCGGCTTCCACTCGCTGGCCGGTTCGGCGGCCGTCGAGGACCTCGCCGCGGACCACGGCCTGAAGGAGCCGCCCGCCCCGCACGAACTCCCCGCCGCCGCACTGGTCCGCCGAGCCGTCGAGGAGGGCCACGCCGCGTTCCTCGACGCCCTGGCCGACCGCGTGGCCATCGGCGCCGCGTCCGTGGCCGCCGTCCTCGACCCCGGCTGCGTGGTCCTCGGTGGCGAACTGGGCCGGGCGGGCGGCGAGGTGCTCGCGGGGCGGGTGGGGGAGCGGGTGGCCGCGATGTCGCCGTTGCGGACGGAGGTGCGGGCCAGTGCGCTGGGTGGGGCGGCGGTGTTGAGGGGGGCGTTGCTCACGGCGCGGGATGCTGCGCAGGAGGAGTTGTTCTCGCCGGGGGCGTGAGGTGGTCACCCGGTCCGTAGGGCAGGAGGGGGGCACCCCCTCCAAGCAAGCGTGACGTAGTCACCGAGCGCCCGAAATGAGAGCCCGGCGGCGGGGCAAGGGCGTTTCTACCCGCCGCCGGGCGTTTGTGGGGGGAGCCGTCCGGGGTGCCGCCGGGGTCAGGACCCGGCGGTCGCCGTCGTGCGGTGTCGTGCGGTCAGCAGGCGCCCAGGTCCTGCCACACGCCCCAGTCGCCGGTGGTGCCGGGCTCCTCGCCCTTCGTCCACCACTTGGCCTTCCAGTGGTGCGACTTGTGGGACACGGTCGTCCCGTTGCCGTACTCGGACGACGCGGCCCACGCGGGCGACGTGCACGTGCCGGGCGGGTCCGTCGGGTCCGGCGGGTCGGTCGGTCCTGTGCCCGTGCCGGGCTCGACCACGGTCGTGCCGCGCGCCAGATCACCGGCCAGCGCGTACTTCGTACCGGCGATGTCCACCGTCCAGTTCGACGGCGTCGACACCGGCAGGTAGTAGTTGAAGGAGAGGTCCACCGACGCGCCGGGGGCCAGCGTCTGCCAGGCGGGCAGCTTCAGCGAGACCCGGTGGACGTCGCCCTTGAGGCCGCCGACGTTGTTGCCGGTGTGCCCGCTGCTGATCACCTTCGTGCCGAAGCCGGACTGGTCGGACGCGTTGGCGGGAGCGGAGGTCGAGTAGTCGAACTGGAACTCTGTGCCGCCGGGGAGCGTCGTCTTCGTCTTGTTGGTGATCTTCAGCTTCGGAGTGATCGGGTAGTTGGAGTCGCCGAGCTTGAAGTCGCCGAACTCCACGCCGATGTCGACGGCCTTGGTGGGCAGGTCCTTGCCGGCCACCTTCGCGCCGTACGGGGACGCCGACTTGAACTTGTCGTACATCGCCGTCGTCAGCGTGTCGCCGATCTCGTACTGCCCCTTGGCGGAGTCGTACGTGTAGTCACCGGCGAGCTCCCACACCATCGTGCCGCCGATGCCCTTGTCGACCACGTAGTCGGCCTTGGCCTTCACCGACTGCTCGTCCTCGGTGGACAGGAAGACCTTCTTCTCGGCGTTCCACAGCCAGGGCGCGACGAGCGTCGAGTCGTACTTGCGGGCGTAAGCGCCGGTGAGCTTGGTGTCGGCGGGGAAGCCGTACTTGGTCACGTAGTCCCCGACGACGCCCTTCTCCAGGTTCTTGGCGTGCCACATCGGGTTCGAACCGGCCGGGGACTCCTTGCCGTTGTCGTCCTTGTCGTGCCACAGGTTGTCGATGCCGACGGCACCGTCACCGCACTTGGTGAGCCCGGAGCCCGCCGGACAGTTCGTCGAGGCCGCCTTGCCCCACAGCCCGTCCGTGCCGCCCTGCACGTTCTTGAAGCCGCGGGTGTAATACGGCAGGCCGATGTTGATGCGGCCCGCGGGCATCGAACCGCGGAAGTAGTGATAGGCCCAGTCGGTGTTGAGATAGCCGACCCCGCCGTACTGCTGGCTGCCGTACACACCCGCCGCCGCGAGTTCCGCGTCCTTGCCGTCGTCGTACAGCGAGGCGTTCGGGCCGACGTATTCGTTCCAGGCGCCATGGAGGTCGTACGACATGATGTTGACGTAATCCAGGTACTTCTGGACCTGGAACGTCTCCATGCCGCGCAGCAGATAGCCGGACGACGGTGCGGCCACGGTCAGCATGTAGTGCTTGCCGTCGGCGGCACCTGCCCGGTCCAACTTCTCGCGGAGCGTCTTCATCAGGATCGCGTAGCCCTTGACCAGGCCCGCGCGGCGGCCGTTGGCGAGCTGCCAGTCCAGCGGGTTGCCCGCGTCCTTCATGGTCGTCGGGTATTCGTAGTCGATGTCGACGCCGTTGAAACCGTACTTCTTGATGAAGTCGACGGTGGAGTCCGCGAAGGTCTCGATGCCCGCCTGATTCACCGAGCCGTCCGCGTGGGTGGCCATCGAATAGAAGCCGCCGGAGTTCACGCGCTTGCCGTCGTCACCGAAGTAACCGCCGGTCTCGGCCCAACCACCCACGGAGACGAGCGTCTTCACGTTCGGGTGCTTCTTCTTGAACTTATTCAGCAGATTGAAGTGACCCTTGTAGGAGTACGCGGGGTCCATCTCCGCGCCCGCGACTCCCGGCCAGGTCATTCCGGTGGCGGCGTTCTTCTCGCCGTCACCGCCCACGGAGATCTTGTTGTCGCTCCCGATGTGCGCGAAGGCGTAGTTGAGGTGGGTGACCTTGTCCCAGGGGATGTCGGACGCGAGATAGGCGGGCTCGCCGTTCTTGCCGGTGCGCCAGCCGGTGAAGTAGCCGATGACGCGGCGCTGGTGGTCGGCGCCCATCTTCTCGCGGCCGTCGGCGTCGTAGACGGAGCAGTAGGGGACGTCGACGCCGGGAGTCCGGTAGAGGCCGTCGGGCCGACAGGACTCGTTGTCGGCGGCGTGCGAGGCCGTCGCGGCCAGAGTGCTCATCAGCAGCCCGGCGACCGCGGCGCCGACTGCCAGGAGCGTGGTTCTCGCTCGGGTGGGGGTGGGCACGTCGGTTCCTCCTGGGGAGGTTCGGTGTCGCACGGCGAACGGGGACGGCGGCCCACGGCGTGCGCACACCGGGTGGGCCTCTCCTCGGAGTGACGCAGACGTTAAAAGGACTAGACCAGTGCGTCAATAGGTATGGACCAATCCCTTTACGGGATCTTGCGCGTTCCTGTGAGCCAGCCCACAGACACTCGCCCGCATGGTCGTGACCAGGCGTGGCACACTGGCCTGGTACCAGAAGCAGCGCACTCCGGGGTCGGTGCAATTCCGAACCGGCGGTTACAGTCCGCGACCCGGCCGCCTCCAGCGGTCGGTTGACCAGGTGAAACTCCTGGACCGACGGTGAAAGTCCGGATGGGAGGCAGTGCGCGGCGAGCGGACACATGTGTCATGTGTGGCGCCTCGTCGTAATGGCTCGGTTCCCCAGGGGACCGGTCTCTTTCGGCGTCGGCGGTCCCGGCGATCCAGCGATGCCGGTGTTCCTGCTCGTGAGAACTCTGTCGTCATCGACAGGCCCCGGAGTCCGTGCCCGAAGAGGCAGGAGGACCCGGTGGCCACCGCAGCCGAAGCAGCCGCCATGCGCCGCGCCGTCGCGCTCGCAGCCCGCGGACTCGGCTTCACCAGCCCCAATCCGGTCGTCGGCTGCGTCGTCCTCGACGCCACCGGCGAGACCGTCGGCGAGGGCTACCACCAGCGCGCGGGCGGACCGCACGCCGAGGTGCACGCGCTGCGCGCCGCCGGAGAGCGGGCCCGCGGCGGCACCGCCGTCGTCACCCTCGAACCCTGCAACCACACCGGCCGCACCGGCCCCTGCGCCCAGGCACTCCTCGACGCCGGCATCGCCCGCGTCGTGTACGCCGTCGCCGACCCCACCCCCGACGCGACCGGCGGCGCCGCCACCCTGCGCGCGGCCGGCGTCGACGTCGAGCACGGCCTGCTCGCCGACGAGGCCGAGACGGTCAACACCGCCTGGCTGACCTCGGTCCGCACCGGCCGCCCGCACGTCACCTGGAAGTACGCCGCCACCCTCGACGGCCGCGTCGCCGCCGCCGACGGCAGCAGCCGCTGGATCACCTCCGCGGCCTCCCGCGCCGACGTGCACCGGCTGCGCGCCGAGTGCGACGCCGTGGTCGTCGGCTCCGGCACCCAGCGCGCCGACGACCCGCACCTGGCGGCGCGCGGCATCGAGGGCGCCGCCCAGCCGCTGCGGGTCGTCGTCGACACCCACGGCACCGCCGTACGGCCGGGCGCCCGCGTCCTGGACGACGCGGCGCCCACGCTGGTGGCGGTCGCGGAGGGCGTGGAGCCGCTGCCCGGCGTGGCGACGCTGCACCTTCCGTACGCGGACCAGAACGCGGACGCGGAACACCTGCCGTACGTGGAACGCGCCCCGCGGGCGGGCGGGAACGACGACGGGACGTCCGCGCGGCCGGGCACAGAGGACGACGAGGACCGGCTCGAACACCGCTTCACCGCCAGCGGCGGCGCCTACCGCGCACAGCGCCCGGCCCCCCGCCCCGGCAGCCCTACCCCGCAGCAGCCCGCGCAGCCCGCGCGCGGCCTCGACATCCACGCGCTGCTCGCCGAACTGCACGCCCGCGGCGTGCGCTCCGTGCTGCTCGAAGGCGGGCCGACGCTGGCCGGCGCCTTCGTGGCAGCGGGCGCCGTCGACCGCGTCGTCGGCTATCTGGCGCCCGCCCTGCTCGGCGCCGGACCCGCCGCCCTCACCGGCGGCGGAATCACGACCATCACCGAGGCGTTGCGCCTCGACGTGCGCGAGTGCGTCGCGCTCGGACCCGATCTGCGTATCACCGCGACCGTCGCGGCCCCCGGAACGAAGGAGCACTGAGTGTTCACCGGAATCGTCGAAGAGCTGGGCGAAGTCACCGCCGTCGAGAACCTGGACGACGCGTCCCGCTTCCGTCTGCGCGGCCCCGTCGTCACCGAGGGCGCGAAGCACGGCGACTCCATCGCCGTGAACGGCGTATGTCTGACGGTCGTGGAGCACGACGGCGACGAGTTCACCGCCGACGTCATGGCCGAGACGCTCGACCGGTCCAGCCTCGGCGCCCTCGTGCCCGGCTCGAAGGTCAACCTGGAGCGCCCGACGGCCGTCGGAGACCGCCTCGGCGGGCACATCGTGCAGGGCCACGTTGATTCCGTCGGCACGGTCCTTGACCGCAAGCCCTCCGAGAACTGGGAGATCGTCAAGGTCTCGCTGCCCGACGGGCTCGCCCGCTACGTCGTCGAGAAGGGCTCGATCACCGTCGACGGCGTGAGCCTGACCGTCGTCGACGCCGGGCCCGACTACTTCACCATCAGCCTCATCCCCACCACGCTCGCCCTGACCACGCTCGGCATCAAGCAGCCCGGCGACCCGGTCAACCTGGAGGTCGACGTCATCGCCAAGTACGTCGAGCGGCTGCTCGGCGCGCGCGCCGAAGCTCCCGCCGGGGCCGCGACGGCTGCCGAGGAGGTCCGCCGGTGAGCGCCTTCGACTGGCTGAACACGGAGGCCTTCACGGCCTTCGGGCAGCACATCATGTACTCCGACATGGTCGGCAACAGCGTCGGCCTGATCGCCCTCGCGCTCGGCTGGCGCCGCTCCATATGGACCTGGCCCGCGCAGTTCCTGTCCGGCGTCATCCTCGTGGCGGCGTACGCGTCCGCGCAGCTGTCCGGCGGTGTCGGCAAGCAGCTCCTCGTCATCGCCGTCGCCGTGTGGGGCTGGCGGCAGTGGACCTCCCGCGGCACGCAGCGGGCGCAGGACGGCAGCGTCGCCGTCCGCTTCGCCACCTGGAAGGAGCGCGGCTACCTGCTCGCGGGCACCGCAGTCGGCACCCTCGCGGTCGGCGCGCTCTTCACGGCCCTGCCCGACCTGTCCTGGAACCCCTGGCCGGACGCCTACATCTTCGTGGGCACGCTCGCCGCGATGGTCGCCCAGGCACGCGGCCTCGTCGAGTTCTGGTTCGCCTGGCTGCTCGTCGACATCGTCGGCGTCCCGCTCGCGTTCTCCAGCGGCCTCGCCTTCTCCGGTCTTGTGTACGTCGTCTATCTCGCCCTCGTCCTCTGGGGCCTGCGCGACTGGTGGCTGCGCTCGCGGCAGACCGCCCCCCAGCAGCGGACCGCTCTGGAAGGAGCCCCGGCATGACAGCCCAGCCCACTCCCGCCCCCCTGGACGAGGAGCCGACCCCGGCCCGTCCGGCCTACTACACGGCCGACAACACCGAGGACCTGTGCCTCGACCCGGTCGAGATGGCCATCCGCGACATCGCCGCGGGCCGGCCCGTCGTGGTCGTCGACGACGAGGACCGCGAGAACGAGGGCGACCTCGTCATCGCGGCCGAGAAGGCCACCCCCGAGATCGTCGCCTTCATGATGAGCGAGTGCCGCGGCCTGATCTGCGCGCCCATGGAGAGCGACGAACTGGAACGCCTCCAGCTGCCGCAGATGGTCGAGAACAACACCGAGTCGATGACCACGGCCTTCACCGTGTCCGTCGACGCGAGCGGCGCCCACGGCGTCACCACCGGCATCTCCGCCGCCGACCGCGCCACCACCCTCCAGCTCCTCGCGAGCGGCAGGGCCGACGCGGGCGACTTCGTGCGCCCCGGCCACATCTTCCCGCTGCGCGCCAAGGAGGGCGGCGTCCTCGCGCGCGACGGCCACACCGAGGCCGCCGTCGACCTCGCCCGGCTCGCGGGGCTGCGTCCCGCCGGGGCGATCGTCGAGATCGCGGGCGAGGACGGGCGGATGCTGCGGCTGCCCGAGCTGATCCCGTTCGCCCGCAGGCACGGCCTGACGATCATCTCCATCGAGGACCTGATCGCCTACCGCCGCACCGCCGAGCCCACCGTGCGCCGCGAGGCCGAGGTCCGCCTGCCCACCTCCTACGGCGAGTTCACCGCGTACGGCTACCGCTCCACCGCCGACGGCGTCGAGCACGTCGCCCTCGTCCACGGCGACATCGGCACCGGCGAGGACGTCGTCGTACGCATCCACTCCGAGTGCCTGACCGGCGACGTCTTCCACTCGCTGCGCTGCGACTGCGGGCCGCAGCTCCAGGAGTCCATGCGGCGCGTCACCGACGCCCGGCGCGGCGTCGTCGTCTACCTGCGCGGCCACGAGGGACGCGGCATCGGCCTGCTGTCCAAGCTGCGCGCCTACGAACTCCAGGAGCGCGGCAGCGACACCCTGGACGCCAACCTCGAACTGGGCCTGCCCGCCGACGCGCGCGACTACGGCGCGGGCGCCCAGATCCTGGAGGACCTCGGCGTACGCAGCCTGCGGCTGCTCACCAACAACCCGGACAAGGTCGAAGCCCTCTCCCGGCACGGCCTGAAGATCACCGCGCGGGAGCCGATGCCGGTCACCGTCGGCGAGCACAATCTGCGCTACCTGCGCACCAAGCGGGACCGCATGGGCCACGACCTGCCCTGGCTCGACACCCCGGACATGTCCGCCTGCGGCAACCAGTAGACACACCACCACCCGTCATCTGAAGCAGAACTCAAGGAGTAGCGCGTGAGCGGCAAGGGTGCCCCCGAACTGAGCGTGAAGAACTGTGGCGACCTGCGCGTCGCCGTCGTCGCCGCCCTGTGGCACGAGCGGATCATGGACGGCCTCGTCGACGGCGCGCTGCGCGCCCTGCACGAGCTCGGCATCGACGAGCCGACGCTCCTGCGCGTGCCCGGCAGCTTCGAGCTGCCGGTCGTCGCCAAGGTCCTCGCGGGCCGCGGCTACGACGCGATCGTCGCGCTCGGCGTCGTCGTCCGCGGGGGCACCCCGCACTTCGAGTACGTGTGCCAGGGCGTCACCCAGGGGCTCACCCAGGTGACCGTCGACACCGGTGTGCCCATCGGCTTCGGCGTCCTGACCTGTGACACCGAGGAGCAGGCGCTGGACCGCGCGGGCATCGAGGGCTCCACCGAGGACAAGGGCCACGAGGCCGTCACGGCCGCCGTGGCGACCGCCGCGACCCTGCGCACGGTCTCGGAACCCTGGCGCCAGGGGCGCGGGACGGGCGCGTAGAGTAAGCGACATCATGTCCAAGAAGACTTTCGAGGAGCTCTTCACCGAGCTCCAACACAAGGCCGCCCACGGCGACCCCGCCACCTCCCGCACCGCGGAACTGGTGGACAAGGGCGTCCATGCCATCGGCAAGAAGGTCGTCGAGGAGGCCGCCGAGGTCTGGATGGCCGCCGAGTACGAGGGCAAGGAAGCCGCCGCCGAGGAGATCTCGCAGCTCCTCTACCACGTCCAGGTGATGATGGTCGCCCGCGGCATCTCCCTCAACGACGTGTACGCCCACCTCTAGAGCACGCGTCCCGTTCACCGCTCTCACTCTTCACGCAAAGGAATCCGACCTCATGCTGCGCATCGCCGTCCCCAACAAGGGTTCACTGTCCGGACCTGCGTCGGCGATGCTGCATGAGGCCGGATACCAGCAGCGCAAGGAGTCCAAGGAACTCGTCCTCGTCGACCCCGGGAACGAGGTCGAGTTCTTCTACCTGCGCCCGCGCGACATCGCCATCTACGTGTCCTCCGGCAAGCTCGACATCGGCATCACCGGACGCGATCTGCTGATCGACTCCGGCGCCAACGCCGAGGAGATCCTGCCGCTCGGCTTCGCCCGGTCCACCTTCCGCTTCGCCGCCAAGCCCGGCACCGCGCAGGGCATCGACGACCTGGCGGGCCGCACCGTCGCCACCTCCTACGAGGGCATCGTCGGCAAGCACCTCGCCGACAGCGGCGTCGACGCCTCCGTCATCCACCTGGACGGCGCCGTCGAGACCGCCATCGAACTGGGCGTCGCCCAGGTCATCGCGGACGTCGTCGAGACCGGCACCAGCCTGCGCAACGCGGGCCTCGAAGTCTTCGGCGAGCCGATCATGAAGTCCGAGGCCATCGTCATCCGGCGCACCGGAGCCGACGCCGACGAGCCGAAGGTGAAGCAGTTCCTGCGCCGCCTCCAGGGCGTCCTCGTCGCCCGGACGTACGTGATGATGGACTACGACTGCCGCGCCGAGCACCTCGAACAGGCCGTCGCCCTCACCCCCGGCCTGGAGTCGCCGACCATCTCGCCGCTGCACAACGAGGGCTGGGTCGCCGTGCGTTCCATGGTCCCCACCAAGGACGCCCAGCGGGTCATGGACGATCTGTACGCCATCGGGGCGCGGGCCATCCTGACGACGGCCATCCACGCCTGCCGCCTGTGACCGCGCCGGAGAGTGCCGCCATGTCCGACCAGACCGGGCAGCCCGCGCCGGCGGCCCTGCCCGCGCTGCCCGTCACCTTCCGGCCCGCCCGCACCCGGGCGGTGCTGCTCACCGCGGGCGTCGCGGTCTTCGTGGCCCTCGCCGTGATCTCCGTGCTGCTGCCCAACCTCAGCCCGGGGGAGCGGACCAGCTTCGTCTTCACCGGCGCGCTGCTGCTCGGCGCGCTCGTCACGCTGAGCAGGCCCAAGGTCGTCGCCGACGAGACCGGCGTGACCGTCGTGAACATCGCCACGAGCCGCCGCCTGGAGTGGGCCGAGATCGTGCGGGTCAATCTGCGCCCGGGCGACCCCTGGGTGTTCCTCGACCTCACCGACGGCACCAGCCTGCCCGCCCTCGGCATCCAGCCGGGCATCGCCAAGCAGCAGGCCATCACCGACGCCCGCGCGCTGCGTGCGCTGGCCGACGCGCGCTCGGGCAGCGAGACCGCCGGTTCCGGGGACACGGACGCGGACTAGGGGATCACCCCGGGCACGAATCCGGGAGGACTCGGGGATCCCGAACTGCCGCACCGGCGCCCGTCTTGATTAATGTGGTGTGCGGGGCAGGCATGCTGGGCCGGCCCCGCCCCGGAAGGCCGGCGCGGCCCGCACGGGGCTTCTGATCTACCCGAGGAGTGACCCCCTCCGGCGATGGACGGATCGTCCTGTAGTACCTGCGCCGCCCCCTCCCACCATCCGGGCCTTCGCGCACCGGGCGAGGCGGCGGCATCATGACCACCCCCCTGCTGCTCCTCGGAGCGGCCCTCCTGCTGATCCTCGCCAACGGCTTCTTCGTGGCCGCCGAGTTCGGCCTCGTCACCGTCGAACGGCCCGACGCCGAGAAGGCCGCCGCCGACGGCGACCGCCGGGCGCGCACGGTCGTCGGCGCCCTCAAGGAACTCTCCTTCCAACTGTCGGGCACCCAGCTCGGCATCACCCTCACCTCGCTCGTCATCGGCATGCTCGCCGAGCCCGCCCTCGCCCGCCTCCTCGCGGGCCCGGTCACCTCAACGGGCATACCGGAAGGCATAGTTCCAGGGGTGTCGGTGGCCGTCGGCATGCTGCTCGCCTCCGCGGTGCAGATGGTGATCGGCGAGCTGGTGCCCAAGAACTGGGCGGTGTCGCGGCCGCTCCAGGTCGCGCGGTTCGTGGCGGGACCGCAGCACGCCTTCTCGCGCCTGTTCCGGCCGGTGATCGCCGCGCTGAACGCGGTCGCGAACCGGCTGGTGCGGGCCTTCGGCGTCGAGCCCGCCGAGGAGCTCGCCTCCGCCCGTACCCCCGGTGAACTCGTCTCCCTCGCCCGGCACTCGGCCCGCGCGGGCGCCTTGGAGCAGGACACCGCCGACCTGTTCGTGCGTACGCTCATCCTCGGCGAGCTCACCGCGCAGCACGTGATGACGCCCCGCGTGAAGGTCAGCGCCCTGCAGTCCTCCGCGACCGCCGAGGACGTGGTCAACCTGACCCGCGCCACCGGCCTGTCCCGCTTCCCGGTCTACCGGGACCGGATCGACGAGGTCGTCGGCATGGTCCACCTCAAGGACGCCCTCGCGGTCCCCGCCCACGAGCGGCTGCGCACCCCCGTGGGCCGCATCGCCGAATCCCCCCTGCTCGTCCCGGAGACGCTGCCCGTGCAGCGCCTCCTGGAGCGGCTGCGCAGCGAGCAGCCGATCGCCGTCGTCGTCGACGAGTACGGCGGTACGGCCGGGGTGGTCACCCTGGAGGACATCGTCGAGGAACTCGTCGGCGAGGTTCGCGACGAGCACGACCGCCCCGGCGGCCCGCCCGAACTGGCCGCCGCGCCGCCCGAGGACGGCCGCCCCGCCTGGGACGCCGACGGCGGCTGCCGCGTCGACACGCTCCAGCGCATAGGCCTCGACGTCCCGGAAGGCCCGTACGAGACCGTGGCGGGCCTGGTCGCCGACCTCCTCGGCCGCATCCCGGCCCCCGGCGACCACGCCGAACTCCCGGGCTGGCGCCTCTCGGTGCGCCAGGTGGGGCACTACCGGGCGGAGCGGGTGCGGTTGGTGCGGGCCGATGGCTCGGAGCGGGACGGGGCTTGGGGCGGGGCTGGAGCTCCGGGCAAGGCCGGTGCTTTGGCCGGGGCTGGAGCTCTGGGCGAGGCGGGTGCTTTGGGCAAGGCCGGTGCCTTGAACGGGGCCGGTGCCTTGGGCAGGTTCGGTACCGCGGATGGTGCCGGTGCCGGTGCCGGTGTCGCGGACCGGGGCGGTGCCTCGGGCAGGGCGGGTGTCGCGGAGGCTGTGCGATGAGTGCGTTGCAACTTCTCTTCGCTCTTCTGCTCGTGCTCGCCAACGGCTTCTTCGTGGGGGCCGAGTTCGCGCTCGTGTCCGTGCGGCGCAGTCAGATCGAGCCGCTGGCCGGTCAGCGGGCGCGGGCACGCCAGGTGCTGTACGGCCTGGAGCACCTGCCGCAGATGATGGCCGCCGCCCAGTTCGGCATCACCATCTGCTCGTTGACGCTCGGCGCCGTCGCGGAGCCGACCGTGGCGCGGCTGCTCGAACCACTCTTCCACGCGGCGCACCTGCCCGAGAGCATGATCCACCCCCTCGGGTACGTGATCGCGCTGGCCGTCGTCGTCTTCCTCCACCTCGTCATCGGCGAGATGGTCCCGAAGAACCTCGCGATGGCGGCGCCCGAGCGGACCGCGCTGTGGCTCAGCCCGGGCCTGGTCGCGTTCGCCCGCCTGTGCCGCCCGGTCACGGTGGCCCTCGGCGCCTGTGCCCGCCTCATCCTGCGGCTCTTCAAGGTCGAGCCCAAGGACGAGGTGGAGGCGGTCTTCACCAGCGTCCAGCTCGGCCGCCTCGTGGAGGACGCGGGCCAGGCGGGCCTGATCGACCCGCGGGCGCAGGAGCGCCTGGAGGACGCCCTGGAGCTGGGCTCGCGCCCGGTGACGGACGTCCTGCTCGACCGGGCGTCCCTGGTCACCGTCGGCCCGTCGGTCACCCCGGCCCAGGTCGTCGAACTCACCGGCCGCACGGGCTACTCCCGCTTCCCGGTCCGCGCGGAGAACGGCGCCTTCATGGGCTACCTGCACGTGAAGGACGTACTGGACCTGGAGGACACCGACCGCGCGGTGCCGCAGCACATCTGGCACCAGATGACCACGCTGCGCGCCGAACTCCCCCTGGACGACGCCCTGACGGTGATGCGGCACGCCGCGACGCACCTGGCGCAGGTCGCCGACGCCTCCGGCAAGGTGCTCGGCCTCGTCGCCCTGGAGGACGTGCTCGAACTCCTCGTGGGCGAGGTACGGGATCCGGCGCACCGGGTGGCCGTGCCGCGGGCTCCGGGGAGCGGGAGCGCGGGGGACTTGCGGGGGAAGGAGCTGGTGGGCTGAGGCGAGGCGGTGGGTGCGGGGCGGCTGCGGCGCGCCCCCGCCCACCGGTCGCGGGTGCGGAGGCGGCCAGGGCCCGCGCCCGAGCCCCGCGTGCGGAGGCGGCCAGGGCCCGCGCCGGAGCCCCGCGTGCGGGGGCGGCCAGGGCCCGCGCCGGAGCCCCGCGTGCGGAGGTGACTAGGACCTGCGCCCGAGCCCCGCGTCCCGCGCCCGGACGATCGCCGTAGCGCGGTCGGCCACCCGCAGCTTCATGAAGATGGCCGAGACGTGGTTGCTGATCGTCTTGGGCGCGAGCCGGAGTGTGCGGGCGATGGCCGGGTTGGCCATGCCCGCCGCGATCAGGTCGAGCACCTCCAGCTCGCGGACCGTCAGCTCCGGGAACGGCGAGGACGCCGCCGCGTCCGCAGGGCGGGACATCCACTCGGCCACCCGGCGCGCGATCCGCGGCCCGAAGATGGCCTCTCCGGCGGCGACGCACCGTACCGCCCGGACGATCTCGTCCTGTCCCGCGCCCTTCAGGATGAACCCGCGCGCCCCCGCCCGCATCGCCGCGAACACCGACTCGTCGTCCTCGAACATCGTCAGGACCAGGACGGCCGTCTCCGGCGCCGCCGCCACCACCTCGCGGGTCGCCGACACCCCGTCCAGGTCGGGCATCTCCAGGTCGACGACGAGGACCCGCGGCCGGTGAAGGAGCGTCTCGCGCACCGCGTCCCTGCCGCCCGCGGCCTCGCCGACCACCGTGATGCCGTCGATGGAGCCGAGCAGCGCCCGCAGCCCGCCGCGCACCACGGGATGGTCGTCGGCGATGACCACGGTGAGTTCGGCGAGCTCCGGGGACTCGGCGTGCGTCGTCAAGGCGCGGCTCCCCACAGCAGGTCGGCACGAGGTCGTGGGCGGTGTCCGCCCGTATCTACCCATCGTCGGCCGGGCGGACCCTCCTTGTCCCGGGTGCCTGCACCCGCCCGGACCGGGAGGTCTTCCCGCCCCGGTGAGGGCCACGCGCCCTGACCTGCGGGGGTGCGCGAGCGGCACGCTGTGGGTCACGGCAGAGCAGCGGGGCTCTCCCCTCGCTGAGGCCCAGCGGGGCTCCTCCTTGCGGAGGCGCTCCCCGGCCGGGCCCGGTCTCTCCCCGGGCCCGGCCGGTCGGCGGCGACGTCGGCCCAGCCGCGCGCCGCACCCCACCTGGCTGCGCCCTCGCGGGCGCACTCGGCGCCGCACCGGCCGGCGCCGTCCCCACGGCGGTGGCCGGCCCCTCGCCCACCGCCGTGGCGGACGCCCAGCCCTTCATCCGCGGCAGCCATGCCCCTCGCGCCGACCACGACTGCCGACCACGACTGAGGAAGGCCGACTCCCCATGAAGCACTGCAAGACCCAGACCCCGTACGCCACCACCACTCCGGTCACCGGCTCGCCGTCAGCGGCATTCACCGCAGGGACAGCCGGGGCGGGCCACCGGCCGGAGGAGAGACCAGGCGCCCCGGCGCCGCCCGCCAGCACCTCGTACGGCCCGATCGGCGGCGACAAGGGGTGGTACCTGCCATGAGACCGCGCCGCGCCTGCCCGCTTCTCGGGGGAGGCGGCAACGGATGGCGGCGCCAGGGCTGTTGGCGCGGCCGTCCGCGCGGCGACGGGCCCTCGCGCCGGTGCAGCCACTGGCACCGGCGCCGGGGCTGAGGGGGCCGCCGGTCACGGCGGCTGCCGGTCCAGGGGGCCGGCAGCCCGCCCGTCACGGGGACGCACGGGGGCGTCCTCGCGCGGGCCCGGTCTCAGCGGGAGGACGGCGCTGACCACGCCGCCCTCCGGACCGGGCCCGGACCGGCAGCGGCCGGCGAGTTCGGCGGCCCGCTCCGCCATCGTGGAAAGCCCGACACCGGGCTGCCACGGGACGGCGGACGGGCCGCCGTTGTCGGTGACGTCGACGCGCAGCGCGTGGTCGATGCGCAGCCGCACCAGGGCGTGGTCGGCCCGCGAGTGCCGGGCGGCGTTCGTCAGCGCCTCCGTCGCGATGCGGTACGCGGCCACCTCGACGGCGGCGGGAAGCGGGGGGAGCCTGCCGGGTGCGTCGATGGTGATGGCGAGCGGCGCCCCGCCGACGCGGTGGCTCAGGCGCTCCGCCTGCCGGGTGAGCGCGGCGACGAGGCCCAACTCGTCGAGCGCGGGCGGGCGCAGGCCCTCGACGAGGCGGCGGATCTCGTCGATCGCGCCGGTCGCGTGCCCGCGCAGTTGGTCCAGGAGCCGCTCGGCGGTGTCGGGATCGGAGCGGACCAGGTTGCGGGCGGCGTCGGTGGTGAAGGCGAGGCCGGTGAGGGTGGGGCCGAGCCCGTCGTGCAGATCGCGGCGCAGCCGTCGGCGCTCCTCCTCGCGGGCCGACACCAGGCGCTCCCGCGACGACTGGAGTTCCGCGGAGAGCACGGTCGCCCGCACGGCGACCCCGAGCGGCACCACGAGGGCCCTGAGGGTCCGCAGGTCCTCCGCGTCGAGGCGGGCCTGCCCGCGGCGGGTGCCCACGACGAGTTCGGCCTCCTTCGTGCCGGGGGCGGGCAGCGCGATCACCAGGCTGCCGGGCCGCTCCGTGCCGGACGCGGCCACCGCCCGGCCCTCAAGGCGGAACGCGGCGTACGGCAGCCGCAGCGCGTCGCGGACCGCGAGCAGCAGCCCGTCCAGGCCGGACTCGGTGGAGAGCCGCGCCCCCAGCCGGTCGAGCGCGCGCACGGGGTCACCGCGATCGCCGTACAACAGCCGGTCGATGAGCCGCTGCAGCCGGGCCCGCACCGGATGGAAGGCGATCGCGACGCCCACCGCGACAAGGGCGGCGCCGCCGAGGTGGAAGGTGTCCCGCAGCACGCGGTCGAGGAACAGCACCACGCCCGCGTACACGCCGAGGACCGACAGCGAGAGCACCAGATAGAGCAGGGCACGCGAGACCACCCACTGGATGTCCAGGAGTTGGGGCCGCAGTATCGCCACGGCCATCGCCACCGGCTGGGCGATGATCAGCACCTGCAGCGCCTCCGCCCGCATGCCGAGCGGCCACCACGGCACGGCGCACAGCCCGGCGAGCATCAGCCACAGCAACTGGCGGCGCAGCAGGTCGTCGCCCCACCGGTAGCGGACCATCAGCGCGGTGAGGTCGACGAGCATCGGTACGAAGATGCCCGCGAGGACGATCTGATAGCGGTGCGGTTCGAGCGCGGGCACCGACAGGACGTGCAGGTGTCCGACGGGACCGCCGACCGCGTACGGAAGAGGCGTGGTCGCGCACCACAGCCAGAACAGCGCGCCGACCGCGCCGGTGGCCCAGGCGACGCGGCGCCAGGCGGGACCCGGAAGACGGCCCGTCGGGAAGAGCAGCAGCGCGAGCGGCACGAACAGACGCAGGCCCAGCGGCCAGGCGGCAAGGGCCGTGGTGACCAGGGCGCGCAGCGTCGACTCGCTCCAGCCGTCCCGCAGCCCAAGCGCGAGCAGGCCGACCGCCATGACGGTCACGGCGTGCGCCGCGCCGCCGCAGAGCAGCAGCCAGCCCACCGGGTTGTGCGGCCTGCGCCAGGCGATGGGGACGCCGCAGGCGGCGAAGACGGCGGCCAGCGCGACGTCGGTCACCAGGAAGCTGTCGACCGCGAGCCGGAAAGTGAGCCCGCACTCCATCCACAGGCCCACGCCCGTGCCCGCCGCGGCCGCCACGGCGGCGAAGAAACCCCATGCCAGCCAGGTGGTCACCGTCCGCACCCCCACCGCGTCCTTCCCTCACGGCAAGATTCCCGGACCCGGCGCCGGATCCGAACGCGGTTGCGCCCAAACGCCTCGAACGGATGACAAATCGGCCCGGCGGCTCCGGCTGCGCTCGGGTGGTGCGGCTCAGATCCCCGGAGAGGGCGTGGCTCAGATCCCCGGAGAGGGCGTGGCTCAGATCCCCGAAGGGTCGGTCGGTCCCCTCCCCGAGAGGACCTCCCCGTACGCCTGCATCAGATCCGGCAGCCGCAGCGTCGACAGGTCGGCCCTGGTCGGCGCCCCGGGATACCCGGAGAGCCGCAGGTCCCGGTAGGCGCAGCTCTTCTCGTACAGCGTGCGCAGGAACCTTCCGTTGCCCAGCTCGTCGATCCACGACTGGTCGACCACGTGCCCGCTGATGGAGCGCAGTTCGTCGAGCGCCTCCTCGTCCCACACGTCGCCGTTCTCGGCGGCGAGGACCTCGCCGATGGCGGTGAGTTCGAGGGGTCGGTACGAGGGGAAGTCGACGCGGGTCGTGAAGCGGGAGGAGAGTCCGGGGTTGGCGGCGAGCAGCCGGTCCATGCCCTCGGGGTACCCGGCGAGGATCACCACGAGGTGGTCGCGGTTGTCCTCGGCGCGCTTGAGGAGCACCTGGAGGGCCTCGTCGCCGTACGCGTCGCCCTTGCCGTAGCCGGAGTTGGAGAGGGAGTACGCCTCGTCGACGAAGAGGACGCCGCCGATCGCCGAGTCGATGAGTTCGTTGGCCTTCACGGCGGTCTGGCCCAGGTACTCGCCGACGAGATCGGCCCGCTGGGCCTCGACGAGGTGGTCGCCGCCGAGCAGTCCGAGGGCGTAGAAGACCCGGCCGAGGATCCGGGCCACGGTGGTCTTGCCGGTGCCGGAGGGTCCTGAGAAGACGAAGTGTCGTTTCGGCGGTTGCACCGGAAGGCCCTGCGCGGCCCGCAGGCGCGCCATGTTGAGCTGCGCGGACAACGCCTTGACCTGGCGTTTGACGGGTTCGAGGCCGACCATGCGCTCCAGTTCGGCGAGCGCCTGCTCCAGGAGGGCGGGGTCGGTGGGTCCCGGCGGGAGCTGCGGGGGAGCGGGCTTGATCGGGATGACGGCCTTCTCGCGCACCGTGTCGGCCTCGGACGGGCCGCCGCCGGGCGGCAGTTCGGGCTCGGTGACCTTCAGGTCGCGGCCCTCGGCGCCGAACAGGGCGTCCACGCCGTCGGGTCCGTCGAGTGCGTCCTGACCGATGCCGGTGAGGGAGATCGCGGCCAGGTCGGTGCCTTCGTCGTAGCCGTCGCCCTCGGCGATCGCGTCGAGGCGCGCGGAGGTGTCCATGAAGGCGGGGTCGACGCGGTGCACCGCGCGGTACAGGGGCAGGGCGGCGGCCGAGCGGCCGGTGCCCTCGTGCGCGCGGGCGAGCCAGTAGCGCAGTTCCTTGCGCTGCGGCTGTTCGCTGCGGCAGCGCATCAGGGCGGCGGAGAGCAGCGGTTCGGCCTGTCCGTACATCTCCAGGCGCACCCGTGCCATGCCGCCGAAGAGGCCCGCCTCGATGCCGAGCATCGCGTCGTCGATGAGCGGGTCGGTGTGCCGCACCAACTGCTCCCAGTCCTTGACCAGATAGGCGCGGCAGGCGTGCAGGAAGCGCACCTGCACGTCGGCGTCGACGGGCGGCAGTCCGGCGAGTGCCCGGTCCAGCTCGGGCACATGGCGGCCGTCCAGCCAGTGCGAGGCGTGCGCGAGCAGCAGGTCGCGGGTGGACTCCAGGACGGGCTGCACCCACCAGCCGAGCCAGTACCAGGAGTTGAGGGTGCGCACGTGCCGGGCGCGCTGTTCGCCGAAGCGGTCGCGGTGCTGGAACATCCGCAGGAGCGCCGTCGTCGTGTCGATGCGCAGTGCGTGCAGCCCGAGCCAGCCGTCGGCCATCCCCGGGTCCATGCGCACCGCGGCCCGGAACTCCTCCTCGGCCTGCGGATAGGCGCCCATCGTGTAGGCGTCGACCCCCCGCAGCCAGGCGAGGTCGGCCGGGGCGGTGGCGCCCTGCGTGCCGAAGTCCATCACGTCCCCCACAAACCGTGCCCCCGTTTGTGTACCACCGGGCCGGTGCCCGCCGGCAACTGAGCTGAACCGCCGTGCTGCGGACGGGAGTTGACTCGGTGCGCCGTAGCAGTCGTCCGAATTCGCACCGAGATGCATCGTACCTGCGTGGGAGCGTCCGGCCGTAGGGTGCGGCGGCGTTTGGATCGCCGATGTGGGCGCGCGCGGGCCCGGAGGAGCCGAGGGCAGGGAGGGGCCCGATGGTGACCCAGGGTGAGCGATCGGCGGCTCGTGGCGTCCGAAGCGGAGGGGTGAAGGGCAGAACGAAGCCCCCGATCACGGGGGAACAACCGGGGGCTTCGCGTCTGTGGGCGACCCGAAAGGCCGCACATTGAGAACGTAAGTCCTGTAAGGCCCCTCGGTCAAGCAGAGTTGGGGCACTCGCGGAAACTGGCCACGCGGTCCGGAAGGAGGGCTGTGAGGGTTCAGCGCACTGCCGACGGACCTTCACCCTGAGTGACGATTTGGGTCAGTGCTGCCGTCCCGTCGGGCCCCTCCAGCACCTCGTATCCCTCCCGCAACTCTCGTACGAGCACCTGGGCGAAGGGGCGGGACGGGTCTTCGGCGAAATGGCGCCGCTCGGCGGCCTCCCAGCCGTCCCAGAAGCCGCTCAGTGCCTCTCCGTCGCGTCGGCGCCCGCGGGCCCAGGACGCCTCGCGGGGCAGGTCCATCCACAGCAGCCCCGCCAGGAACGGCCGTAGCATCCGGCGGCCCGCGCCGACACCCTCCAACAGGACCACGGGGTCGGCCGGCAGGGGGCGGTCGGCAGGACCGAAGCGGCGTGCGTGCCAGTCGTACGCCGCGTAGTGCGCCGTTTCGCCGCGGGTCAGGGGCTCGACGACCTGCCGCCGCAGCCGCTCCGTCCAGTCGAACAGCTCGGCGTGGCTGGCGATGTCGTCGAGCCGCAGCACCGGTGCTCCGCCGAGCGCTTCGGCCAGTCGCGTGGTGAAGGTCGACTTGCCGGAGCCCGCGTGTCCGTCGACGGCGACGAGCCGGACGGGTCCGCAGGACGGTGACAGGCGGCTCAGGGCGCGGGCGAGGCGGGGGAGGGGGGTGGGGTCCGGGAGGGGCGCGGGGCGGTGCGTATCGGTCATCGCCGGTCAGCCTACGGGCCGGGGGCGCGCAGGGGCCGTTCGCGCCCCTTGTGCGCGGTTCAGCGCGCCGTCCCAGGTCATACCAGTGGTGAAGGCCAATATTGGTGGGCGCCGTCAGGGTCGGAGCGCTGGCAGAACCCGTCGGCGACCGGCCATAGTTGGCGCACTGTCGTGTACCTGACCATCACCGTCCGGCTGCGGCCGGAAACCATCGACCGGGGGTTCCCGTCCATGGACCGAGCTGAAGACATGTCCCGCAGAAGACTCCTCGCCACGGCGGCGGGCGCCGCGGCGGTGGCCGCCGTCGCGGCCACAACAGCCACAGTGGCCACGGCAGCCACTACGTCCCCCACGGGGGCCACTCCCGCGGCCCGCCGCCGCACGCGCCGCGCCGACCGCCTCGTGGACAACCGCTTCTGGACCTCCCGCAAGGACTGGAGCGCCGGAACGGCGAGCGGCACCCGCACCGTCCCCAAGGGCCGCCCCGGCGTGGAGATCGCCACCCCGGCCGGCACCCTCGACTACACCGACCCGCACACCGGCAAGGCCACCACCTGGGAGTACGCCCGGTGGACCGGCCCCGCGCACCGCGGCGCCGTGCCCGCCACGGAGGTCATCGCCTCCTGGAACGCCCGCACCCCCACCGGGACCTGGATCCAGGTCGACCTGGAGGCCACGTACTCCGACGGCGCCACCTCCCCCTGGTACGTCCTCGGCCGCTGGAACTCGGGCGACGACCGGCAGGAGGCGCAGGCCGCCGTCATAAGGCGGACGTCGGTGGACGACCAGAGCGACGGCAAGACGAGCGTCTGGACGGACACCCTGTCCGTCGACGACACCGCGAGCGGCCTGCGCGTGGTCTCGTACCGGCTGCGTCTGACGCTGTACCGCAAGCCGGGCAGCGCGGTCACGCCCACGGTGTGGCGGCTCGGCGCGATGGCCTCCGCGGTTCCCGACCGCTTCACGGTGCCGGCCTCCGAGCCGGGGCTCGCCAAGGAGCTGAAGGTGCCGCGCTACTCGCAGGAGATCCACAAGGGGCAGTACCCGGAGTACGACAACGGCGGCGAGGCCTGGTGCAGCCCCACGTCGTCGCAGATGATCCTCGAGTACTGGGGGCGCAGGCCCACGGCGGACGACCTGGCCTGGGTCGACCCGGCCTTCGCCGACCCGCAGGTGTGCCACGCGGCCCGCTTCACCTACGACTACCAGTACGGCGGCTGCGGCAACTGGCCGTTCAACGCCGCGTACGCGGCCACGTACAAGGACATGCAGGCCGTCGTCACCCGGCTCGGCTCGCTCACCGAGCTCGAGACGCTGATCCGCGCGGGCATCCCGGCCATCACGTCGCAGTCCTTCCTCAAGGAGGAGCTGACCGGCGCCGGTTACGGCACCGCGGGCCATCTGATGACCGTCGTCGGCTTCACCGAGAGCGGCGACGTGATCGCCAACGACCCGGCGTCGCCCAGCAATCCGGCGGTGCGCCGCGTCTACAAGCGGCGCGAGTGGGAGAACATCTGGCTGCGCACCAAGCGCAAGAACTCCCAGGGCACGGTGGTGTCCGGGACGGGCGGGGTCTGTTATCTGTACTTCCCCGTGACACCGACGAAGGAGCAGGCCCGCGCGCTGGCCGCTGTCGGCGTGCGCTGAGGGGAGGGCCCCGTCCCGTTCTCGATGAGACGGGGCCCCTTGCCCAGGTCGCTCAGATCCGGATCTCTCAGGTAGCCGGATCCACCACCCAGTCCGGGTGCCCCGGCATCGGCGGGGTCTTCGGGCCGTACAGCCAGGGCTTGAGGAAGCCCGCCAGGTCCTCGCCGGAGACCTTCGACGCCAGGTCGATGTAGTCCTGGGTGCTCGCGGTCTTGCCGCGGTACTTGCTGACCCAGGCCCGCTCGATCTTCTGGAAGGTGGCGTCGCCGACCTTCTCGCGCAGCGCGTACAGGACGAGTGTCGAGCCGTCGTAGCGCATGCGCTTGAAGAGGTTCGGCTCGGTGGGCTCAGCGGGCGCGCCGAAGTCGCGGCGCCACTGGTCGTGCGCCTTGTACGCGGCCTTCATGGCGGCCTCGAAGCTGTCGCCGCCGTGCTCCTCGGAGTACAGGCGCTCGTAGAAGCGGGCGTGGCCCTCGCTGACCCACAGGTCGGACCAGCTCTCCAGGGCGACGCTGTCGCCGAACCACTGGTGGGTCAGCTCGTGCACCAGGTTCCGCTCGGCGTCGACCTGCGTGCCGAGCAGGTCGGCCTTGGGGACGAGCGACAGGGTCTGGGTCTCCAGGGCGACGCCCAGGTCGGTGTCGCCGACGAGGATGCCGTAGCGGTCGAAGGGGTACTTGCCGAGCTTCTTCTCCAGCCACGCCACATGGTCGGGGGTGAGCTTGCGGTACTTCGCGGTCGGCTCGACCAGCGCGTCCGGGACGATGTCGCGCAGCGGCAGGCCGCCGGGCCCCGTGCTGTCGACCATCGTGAACTTGCCGACGGCGAGCTGCACGAGCTGGGTGGAGAGCGGCTGCTCGGAGTCGTACGTCCAGCGCACCCGGTCCCCGGCCACCTCGGCCTTGCCGGTCAGCTTGCCGTTGGCGACGGCCGTCAGGTCCTTCGGCGTGGTGATGCGGAAGGTGATGGGCGCGCGCTGGCTCGGGTGGTCGTTGGCGGGGAAGATCAGGCGGGCGCCGTTGGGCTGCGGGTAGACGACCGTGCCGTCGGGCGTGGGGATCCAGCCGTAGTCCTCGATGGCGTCGTCGCGGTGCCTGGTCTGGGTGGGGTCGGCGGTGTACGTGACCTTGACGGTGAACGAACGGCCCTTGGCGATGGGCGACTTGGGCGTGACCGTCAGCTCGTCGCCCTCGCGCGCGGTGCCGGCCGCCTTGCCGTCGACGGTGACCGCGTGCAGGGTGTTGCCGCCGAAGTCGAGGTTGAAGCGGGACAGGGACTGGGTGGCGGTGGCCTTGATGGTGGCCGACGCGCCGAAGGGGGTCTTCGGGGCCTGCCAGTCGAAGTCCAGGTAGTAGCGGTCGACGGTGTATCCGCCGTTGCCGTCGAGGGGGAACATCGGGTCGCCGAGCCCGGGAGCCCCGGGCGTGGGCTTCTCCGCTGCCGCGGGAGTGGCGTACGAGACCGGTCCGGTGAGGGCGGCCGCCGCCGTCACGGCCGCCGCGAGGGCGAGCCCTGCTCTGCGGTTCCTGCGGCGGGGCGTCCTGATCGTGCTCATCGGAAACCTTTCGGTCGGATGCTGCGCGGACGTACGCCGTCTTAGACGCACGGCGATCCGCCGCAGTTGTGGTCATGGGTGACCAACGTCTCGCCCACGATTCCGGGTACGGCTGGCATGGTGGGAGGAGCCAGTGGGGGGAATGTCCACTGTCGGCGCGGCCGGGGGAGGCCGAGCGCCGCCGAAGAACGTCAGCGAGAAGCCATATGACCGCGACCTCAGCGACCGCCGCGACCTCTGCCGCCGCCGCCCGCCCCAAGGCCCGCACCGGCGGCCCCAAGGACGGACCGAACGTCCTGGAGCACCTCGCAGGCTGGACCCTCGTCGTCGTTCTCGCGATGCTGGTCAGCCAGACCGGCCTTCTGTGACCTGAGTCTCACCGCCGGGACCAGGTGAGCCCTGGCCCGGTGAGCCGGGTCCGGACACAGCCGAGCCGGACCCCTCCGTCAGGTCGAGATCCGCCCGCCAATGCCGGTGCGGCACCCCCACCAGGCCGTACAGCCGCCGCACCGGCGACCGCCCCGGCAGCAGTACGACACCCGCGAGCACCGCGAACAGCGGCAGCCCCAGCCACCCGCCGAGCAGCCGCACCAGCGCGCTCGCGGTGACCGCGCCGAGGAACGGCAGGCCGTACACCCCGGCACCCGCGATGGCGATCGCGAGCACGCGGTGGACCTTGCGGTCCTCGTCCGCGCCGGGCAGCGACCAGCCCTCCATGAGCCAGCCGATCTCCGTCATCAGCATCGTCCCGATGACGGCGGCGCCGAAGACGAGCAGCGCGAGGAACGTGCCGGACGTCAGGAAGTCCAGGGCGTTGTTGACGACGCTGTCCTGCGGCCAGTCCGCCCAGTCGCGCGCGCCCGGGGACAGGAACCGTTCGTAGCCGCTGCCGTCCCACCCGTGCACGAGCGTGCCGAACAGCAGGAAGTAGCCGCCCACGCACTGCAGGTACGCCCAGTACCCGGCGCCCACCAGCACCAGCGTCTGGGCCGCGAGGAACCCGAGGACCGCGGCGACGGGGATCCCGCCCGCGTAGAACAGGACGAAGCCCGCCCACACGTCGTCGTGGCCGCCGGCCACGTGCATGGTCGCCCACGACGGGTTCTGCCAGAGGACGAACAGGCCGGTCGGCACCATCAGGACGGCCGCGAACAGGACCGTCAGCGCCAGATAGGGGTTGGCGGCGCGGCTGCGGGTGCGCGGGCCCTCGCCCGCGTTGATCCGCTCCCACACCTGGAGCTGGCGGCCCGCGGCGAGCGCGAACGTCGCGCCCGCCGCGTACGCCCAGAACAGCGCGGCCTGAATCTGGATCACGGCGGCGCTCCCTTCCGGATCACGGGGGCCAGGCTGCCCGGGTCACGCCCGCGCCCCCAGCTTCAGCCCGCCCGCGACGATCGAGTCGGAGGTGACGAGCGCCTGCTCGGCGCTGACCTCCGTCATGAAGACGAACGGCGGGACGAGCGGCGGCACCGGCAGCTTGTCCGGCGTGAAGGTCAGACAGAGGATGCCCTCGATGCAGCCCTTGAACTTGGTCAGATAGAGCGTGACCTGGCCGCTGAGGTCCAAGGTGTCGGCGCCCAGGGTGAGTTCACGGCTGCCGTCGCGGGTCGTGAGGCGGTAGTCGGTGAGCGAGGCCGCCTTCATGCGCAGCACCATCACCTTCAGCGGGCCATCGGCGGTGGGGACGTCGGTGACGCCCGCGACGATGAAGCCCTGCGGCGCGAACAGCGTCGTCGTGATCGTCGGCGGCGTCCGGGCCGCCACGACCGCGTCGTCCCCGGGCGCCGCCCGCGCCGGGACGGCGCCCCACAGCACCGCCCCGGCGAGCACCACCGGCAGGAGTACGGCAAGCGTCCGCGTGCCCTGCCCGTCGCGCACCCTCGGCCGCCCGGCCGCCTCCTGGTCGTCGTCCGGGACGGGCGTCCAGCCGAAGCCCATCGCGCTGCCCACGATCCCGAGCAGCATGCCGATCAGGAACCCGCCGAGATTCGTCGCCGCGAACGAGAGCACCGACAGGATCAGGGCGTTGACGGACACATAGTGGTGTGTGTGCGGCAGCAGCCACAGGAACAACCCGGCGGCCATCAGTGCGATCCCGATGCCGATCGCGGCGATCCCGCCGATCCCGAGACTCACCAGGACCGTCAGCGGCGACAGCGGCACGAGCAGCAGCTCGGCCCCGCCCAGGATCAGCAGCAGACCGCCCCAGAAGGGCCGGGTGCGCCGCCACTTGCGCAGGACGCGCCGCAGGTCCCGCAGCGGAAGGCGTTCGTCGAGCCAGCCCCCGGCGCGCGGGGTGGCAGGGCCGCTCAGAAGCACTTCTTGCCGCCGAGGCTGACGTCGACCTTCATGCCTTTGAGGCGGAAGTTCCCGCCGGTGGCCGACCAGGCGTGGGAGCGGACCTTGGCCACCTCGATGTCCCCGGCCTGGAGCCCGAACTTGCCCTTGTCGCCCTTGACCCCGGGCACCTCGTCCAGCGTCGAGGCGTCCCGGCCGATCTGCGCGGTCCCGAAGCGGGCGTCGCCCACCAGGTCCTCGCCGTCGATGATGAGGCTGCTCGCGGTGACGTTGCCCGCGGAGCCGCCCGCCGTCAGCTTGAACACCACCGTGCCGATCGGGGTCTTGACCTCGGCCGCCTGACAGATGTCGGACAGCGTCGCGTCGCCGATGCCGAGCAGCGCCACGGGGTGGCCCTTGCCGTCGACGTCCCGGTCGATCTGCACATAGCTCGCGAGGCCCTGGCTGGTCAGCTTCCCCGACGAGACCTGGAAACTGGTGCCGGACACCGCGAAGGACGCGGCGAGCGCGCCCTCCGCCATCACGGACGCCATCGCGCCGACCGCGAGGACCGCGGGCAGCGCGACGACAGCCGTCTTCTTCCAGTTGGTTCTGCCCTCGGGCAATGCTCTCTTCGCCGTGCTCACTGTCTTCCTCCCGTACGTCGTTCCGGTGCGTAAGGGGAGTGCGTGGCGATGCGCCTTCGGGTCTCGCGCCGGTCCGGGCAGGCGACGTGGGTCTGCCATACTGCGGCTGATTCCGAGGCAGTTGGAGACTAGGGCCGAAATTGAATAATAGTCAACAGCGCGGTACCGATCGTTCCCGCGACGGCGAACGCCCGCAGGCACGCGGCACCGACCGCTCCGTGGCGCGCCGCGCCGAACTCATCGTCATCGGCCGGAAGCTGTTCGCCGACACGTCCTACGACGCGCTGTCGATGGACGACATCGCAAGACAGGCGCGCGTCGCCAAGGGGCTGATCTACTACTACTTCAAGTCCAAACGCGGCTACTACCTCGCGATCATCGAGGACTCCGTCGCCGACCTGGTCGAACGCGCGGGCAGCGGCACCGAACTCCCGCCCACGGAGCGGGTGCACCGCACCATCGACGGCTATCTGCGCTACGCCGAGCACCACCAGGCGGCCTACCGCACCATCGTCAGCGGCGGCGTCGGCTTCGACGCGGAGGTCCACGCCATACGCGACGGTGTGCGCGAGGCCATGATCGGCACGATCGCCGACGGGGCGTACGGACGGCGCGACGTCCCGGCCCTGGTGCGCACGGCGCTGCTCGGCTGGCTGTGCAGCGTGGAGGGCGTCACGCTGGACTGGATCGGGGCGGCGCGGGAGCTGGAGCGCGACACCGTGCGCGACTACCTGGTGCGCATGCTGCGCGAGACGCTGGGCGTCATCGAGGAGTTCGAGCCCGCCTTCCCCGCCCCGCCGGCCGCATGACGAAGGGGCGGGAGCCCGTCGGCTCCCGCCCCCCCATAACTGTCGTACGGCGACTGCTACTTGATGGCCTTGATCAGCTCACCGTTGCCGGTGTCGCCGCTGAGCTCCCAGAAGAAGGTGCCTCCCAGGCCCTGCTGGTTCTTGTAGTTCATCTTTCCGGCGATGGTCGCCGGGGTGTCGTAGCTCCACCAGTTGTTGCCGCAGTGGGCGTACGCGGTCCCGCCGACGGTGCCGTTGGCCGGGCACTTGGTCTTGAGGACCTTGTAGTCGTCGATGCCCTGCTCGTACTTGCCCTGCGCGGGGCCGGTCGCGGTGCCGCCCGGCTCCTTCTGCGTGACGCCGGTCCAGCCGCGGCCGTAGAAGCCGATGCCGAGCAGGAGCTTGTCGGAGGGGATGCCGAGGCCCTTGAGCTTGGCGATCGTCGCCTGCGAGTGGTACTCGGCCTTCGGGATGCCGGAGTAGGGGCTGAGCGGCGAGTGCGGCGCCGTCGGTCCCTTGGCGTCCCAGGCGCCGAAGAAGTCGTACGTCATCGGGTTGTACCAGTCGACGTACTGGGCGGCGCCCGCGTAGTCCGCGGCGTCGATCTTGCCGCCGGACGAGGCGTCGGCCGGGATGGCGGCCGTCACCAGGTTCTTGGAGCCGAACTTCGCCCGCACCGCGGACATCAGGTTCTTGTACGCGGCCCGCCCGCTGGTGTCACAGGTCAGACCGCAGGCGTTGGGGTACTCCCAGTCGATGTCGATGCCGTCGAAGACGTCGGCCCACTTGGAGTTCTCGACCAGGTCGTAGCAGGACTGGGCGAACGCCGCCGGGTTCTGCGCGGCCTGCGTGAAGCCGCCCGACCAGGTCCAGCCGCCGAAGGACCAGAGCACCTTGATGTTCGGGTGCTTCTTCTTCAGCTCGCGCAGCTGGTTGAAGTTGCCGCGCAGGGGCTGGTCCCAGGTGTCGGCGACGCCGTCGACGCTCTGGTCGGCGGTGTACGTCTTCTCGGTGGCGGCGAAGTTGTCGCCCATCGTGCACTTGCCGCCCTGGACGTTGCCGAAGGCGTAGTTGATGTGGGTGAGCTTGCTGCCCGAGCCCGAGGTGTCGATGTTCTTGACGTGGTAATTCCGGTCGTAGACGCCCCATTCGGTGAAGTAGCCGACCACACGGGAGCCGGCCTTGGCGTCGGCGTCGGAGGCGGCCGCCCGGGGAACGCCGGAGTTCGGGTCCGCCGTGGCGGTGCCCGCGCCGGCGAGCAGACCCGCGCCGAGTACGGCACAACAGGCGGTGGCCAGAAGCGCCTTGAGGCGGGCGCGGGGACGGAACGGTCTTGGCATCGCTGTTCTCCTCGTGGGGGAGGGGAGCAAGTGGGGGTGGTGCGGACCTGCACGTAGTCGCGCGTTGAATTGGCATGAACGCGAAGACGTCTTGTGCCGCTGGACTCTAGGAGGACTAGACCATTGCGTCAATGGTTCGGACCAATTCCCGCGGGCTGCCGCGCCCGTACCGCCCGACCGGACACGGGTCGATGAAGATCAGCCGATCGGTCCGTGAACCCGTGACGGCGTGCCGCCGATCGGGCATACTCAACGCGCCACAGTCGCTGGTCAGCCGCCTCCGCGACCCGGAGGGGGAGCATCGGCTTGGCAGTGTCCCCGGCGGCGGCGCCACACCCCGTGCGCGAGCCCGCTGAAGCGCCCTACAGGGAGAGGAGAGCGCCATGTCCGAGGGAGCCGCACAGCCGGTGGAGCGTCACCTGCCCACCGAAGAGGCCCGGGATCTGTTCGCGCTCGTGCGTGAGCTGATCCAGCGCGAGATCGCGCCGCACGCGGCCGCGGAGGAGGAAGCCGGCCACTTCCCGCGCGAACTGTTCACCCTGCTCTCCGAGTCGGGCCTGCTCGGCCTCGCCTACGACTCCGAGTTCGGCGGCGGCGACCAGCCGTACGAGGTGTATCTCCAGGTCCTCGAGGAACTCGCCGCCGCGCGCCTGACCGTCGGCCTCGGCGTCAGCGTGCACTCCCTCGCCTGCCACGGCCTGGCCGGCTACGGCACCAAGGAGCAGCAGACCGAGCACCTGCCCGACATGCTCGGCGGCGGACTGCTCGGCGCCTACTGCCTGTCCGAGCCGTCCTCAGGATCCGACGCCGCATCGCTGCGCACCAAGGCGGTGCGCGACGGCGACGACTGGATCATCACCGGTACGAAGGCGTGGATCACGCACGGCGGCATCGCCGACTTCTACACCGTCCTGGCCCGCACCGGCGGCGAGGGGGCGCGCGGCGTCACGGCCTTCCTGGTGCCGGGCGACGCCGAGGGGCTCGCGGCCGCGGCGCCGGAGAAGAAGATGGGCATGAAGGGCTCGCCGACGGCGCAGCTCCACTTCGACGGCGTACGGGTGCCGGACGCGCGCCGCATCGGGGACGAGGGGCAGGGCTTCGCGATCGCGCTCTCGGCGCTCGACTCGGGGCGGCTCGGCATCGCGGCGTGCGCGATCGGCGTGGCTCAGGCGGCGCTCGCCGAGGCGCTTCGGTACGCGACCGAGCGGCGGCAGTTCGGACGCCCGATCGCGGACTTCCAGGGGCTGCGCTTCATGCTCGCGGACATGGCGACGCAGATCGAGGCGGGCCGGGCGCTGTATCTCGCGGCGGCCCGGCTGCGGGACGCGGGCAGGCCGTTCTCCAAGGAGGCGGCGATGGCCAAGTTGCTGTGCACGGACACCGCGATGAAGGTCACGACGGACGCCGTGCAGGTGCTCGGCGGCTACGGCTACACCGCCGACTTCCCGGTCGAGCGCTACATGCGCGAGGCCAAGGTGCTGCAGATCGTCGAGGGCACGAATCAGATCCAGCGCATGGTCATCGCCCGCCATCTCGCGGGGCCCGACTCGCGCTGAGCCGCTGGTCGGCGGAAAGCCCCGGGGCCGTCCCGAAGTCGGTGGGCAGGCCCGGCGACGTGCTGAACGAATGGCTCCGGTCCGTGCCGAACTGACGGTCCCGGTCCGTACCGAACTGGCGGTCCCGGTCGGCGCCGAAGCGGGGGTCCGTGCCGGTGCTGAACGAGTTGTCCCCACCCGTCCCGAACGTGCCGTCGCCGCCCGTCCCGTAGTGCCCGCCGAACTGGCCGCTGCGCACGGGCGGCGCCGCGAGCCTGACCCACTCCGGGTCGTGGCGTCCCGGCAGGGTCCGGCCGCGCTCGGCCCAGTGGCGCAGCAGGGCGCGGTAGATGGGCGGGTCCTGCTGCGGGACGGGCTGGGGCGGGGGCGGGACCGACTGGGTCTGCTGCGGGTACGGGGGCTGTGGTGAATACTGCGGCGGCTGTGTGTAGTGGGTGTACTGAGGCCGGTGAGGAACCGATTCTGCTGTGGCAGGAGCGGGGGCGAGCGGGCGCCTGCGGTGGCCGGCCGGAGCGTGTGTGGGGGTGGTCATGCCGGGCCAACGCGCGGCGCGAGGGCCAGGTCACCATCGGGTCGAATCGTGCGTGCGTTCATGCCCCGTCCGGCCGCGGCGCACACGGCGCACGGCGCCCGCGCCGCCGGTGGCACTCGGGGTGAGGCGTGCGTGGCGCCGCCGGCAATCGGGGTGAGGCGGCGTGGCCCCTGGCCCGGCGCAGGCAGGCCTGACACAGCCGTCGCCCCCGGCCTGACACGTGTATGGCCCCCGCAAGACATCTGACGTACCGTCATCTCCGCGCCGGGGCCCCGCCGCACACCGGGCGGCGCCGGTTACCCCGCGCCCAGGGAGGTGTGCCGTGCCGGAGGACCGTCCCGTACCGCTCGACGAGTACCCCGTCCACCAGGTGCCGCTGTCGATGAAACACGTCGCCACCGGCGACCGCAACGCCTACGACCGCTGCATCTTCCACCTGCTCGACCATCGGGGCCGTGCCCTGCTCATCCTCGGGCTCGGCGTCTACCCCAACACCGGGGTCATCGACGCCTACGCCACCCTCCGCACCGGCGATACGCTGCGCGCCGTACGCGCCTCGGACGCCCTGGGCGATGACCGGATGAACCTGTCCGTGGGCCCGCTGCGCATCACCGTGGAGGAGCCGCTGCGCAGGCTGCGCCTGACGTGCGCGGCCGATCCGGACGACACCGACTCGCTCGCGTACGACATCGAGTGGAACGCCGACTTCCCGGCCCTGTGGGAGCCGCACCACACCCAGCGCCGCGGCGGCCGCCTCACCCTCGAAGGCCGCCGTTTCGTGCAGGCGGGCGGCTGCGCGGGGGTGATCCGCGCGGGGGGCGAGGAGATCGCAGTGACGGCGGGGGAGTGGACGGCGACCCGTGACCGGAGCTGGGGCGTGCGGCCCATTCCGGGCGAGGAAGGGGGCCGGATGGGCGAGGAGTTCCCGACCGAGGGCTTCCACTGGATCTGGTGCCCGGTGCGCTTCGACGACCGCTTCCTGATGGTCATCGCCCAGGAGGACGCGGACGGCTACCGCACCTTGAACGACGCGACGCTCGTCCGCCCCGGCCGCCCGGACCGCCAACTCGGCTGGCCCCAGGCCGACATCACCTACCGCTCCGGCACCCGCCACCCCGCACGCGCCGTCGTCCACCTCACCGACCCCGAGACCCGCAAGCCGCTGGAGCTCGGCGTCGAGCCGCTCACCTCCCTGCCGCTCGCCGTCGGCGCCGGCTATCCGCCCGCCGACGACTGGCAGCACGGCACCTGGCGCGGCCGCGACTGGGTGGACCGGCGCACCTACGACCTCTCCGACCCGGCCGCCCACCCGCTCGCCGCGTACGGCGTCATCGACCACGCGGCCCGCTTCACCCTGGACGGCCGCGTAGGCCACGGCATCTTCGAGCACGGCACGTTCGGCCGCCACGACCCGAGCGGCTTCACCGGATTCGGTTCCGTGGCGCCCTGAACGGCCGCGCGCCCCGAGGCAGGAGTACGCACATGGCAACGGCACCCCGGCAGCCCCGACTTCGGACCACGACCCGCGAACCGGAGGAACTCGCCCGTCGTCTCACGGCCTGGCTCGGCGGACACCTGCCCGGCGCGAAGGCCGTCGACGTCTCCGTCCCGGAGTCCAACGGCATGTCCAGCGAGACGCTCCTCTTCGACATCGAACACCCCCAACCACCGCTGCGTGCCTGCGCGTTGAGGCTCGCGGCGGACCCGGCCGCGTACACGATCTTCCCCGTGTACGACATGCCGCGCCAGCACCGCACCATGCGCCTGGTGGCCGAGCACACCGACGTGCCGGTGCCGCGCGTGCTGTGGCTGGAGGAGGATCCGGGACCGCTCGGCGCGCCGTTCTTCGTCATGGAGCGGGTCGCGGGGCGGGTGCCGCCGGACGTCATGCCCTATACGTACGAGGGCAATTGGCTGTACGAGGCGAGCGACGCGGAGCGCGCGCACCTGGAGGACGCGACGGTCCGGGTCCTCGCGCGGCTGCACGACCAAGTCCCGGCCGCCGAGGCCGGATTCCTCGCGCTGGAGGGCGAGGGCGGCGCCCTGCGGCGGCACGTCGCGTCCCAACGCGCCTACTACGCCTGGGTGGTCGACGGACTGCCGCGTTCCCCGCTCATTGAAAGCGCTTTCGCGAAACTGGAGGACCTGTGGCCGCGCGACGAGGGCGCGGCGGTCCTCAACTGGGGCGACGCGCGTATCGGCAACGTCATCTACGACGGCTTCGAACCCGCCGCCGTGCTCGACTGGGAGATGGCGTGCCTGGCCCCGCGCGAGGTCGACATCGGCTGGACCGTGTACCTGCACCGGTTCTTCCAGGACCTCACGGTGAGCTTCGGGCAGAGCGGGCTGCCCGACTTCCTGCGCCGCGAGCGCATCGAGGAGCGGTACGCCGAACTCACCGGGCACCGGCCGCGCGACATGGAGTTCTACACGCTGTACGCCGCGCTGCGGCACGCCGTCGTCATGCTGCGGGTGGCCTACCGGCAGGTGCACTTCGGGGAGGCGACGGTGCCGGACGACCCGGACGCGCTGATCCTGCACCACGCCAGCCTCGCGGCGATGGTGCAGGGCAGCTACTGGTGACCGGTGCCGGGCGTCCGGCGGCGCGTCTGCCTCGGGTGATGCCTCAGGCGGCCGCGCGGTGCGACTGCTGGGGCACCCGCATCGGGCGGGACCCCGGGCCGCCCACGTGCGAGAACGGCTGGGTGCGCCAGTCGAGCCCTTGAGGGAGCGTCAGGAGCAGCGCGGTGTCCTGCTCCTGGGCCTCCAGGGTCTCGTCGGCGGCCTTCGCCTCGGACGCCGCGCGGCCGGTGCCCGCGCAGACGGTGAGCCCGAACGGGTTCCACGGCGTGGGGCACAGCGCGTGCTCGGGCAGGCTGTCCTCGTCCGCCAGGAGCGCGATGGGCTGCCCGCAGTCCGGGCAGAGCACGCGGTACATCTCGAAGGTGTCGTAGGCGTCGAGCTCGTCGGCGGCGTCGGTCTGTTCGACGCCCTCCGGTACGGGCTCGAGCTCGACGGGCTGCTGCTTGCGGCGCGTGGAACGACCGGGGCGCTTCAGGTTCTGCATGGGAATCTCCCCCTTGGGTGGGCCGACAAGGCACTGCGGCCTCGACCACAGCAAGCACTTCCCGTCCCGCCCTGGGGGTAATCGCTCCTGCCCGGTGGACACGGTTATAGGTCTGTGGTGTTCGTCACATGCCCCGTGAAGGTGCCACTCCGCTCGGGGCGGCCGAGGCGCCGTTCTGCCTCATCCCATGCGTCGCTCAGGTATCGATGAGGATCAAGAGGCCTGTAGGTTCGGGCCATGGAGGAGCTGGACCGACAGATCGTGGAGCTGCTCGTCAAGGACGGGCGGATGAGCTACACCGACCTGGGCAAGGCCACGGGCCTGTCCACGTCGGCGGTGCACCAGCGCGTGCGCCGTCTCGAGCAGCGAGGAGTGATCCGGGGGTACGCGGCGGTCGTGGACCCCGAGGCGGTCGGCCTGCCGCTCACGGCGTTCATCGCGGTGAAGCCGTTCGACCCCAGCGCCCCCGACGACATCGCCGAGCGGCTTGCCCCCGTGCCCGAGATCGAGGCCTGCCACAGCGTCGCCGGCGCGGAGAACTACCTGCTCAAGGTGCGCGTAGCGACCCCGCACGAGCTGGAGAACCTGCTGGCCAGGCTGCGTACGCTCGCGGGCGTCTCCACGCACACGACGGTGGTCCTCTCGACGCCGTACGAGGCGCGGCCGCCGCACATCTGAGGCCGCTCCGCGGGGGCGGACCGCACCCGATCCGACCGTGCTCCGCGAGGGTGAGCCGCACCCCGTGGACCCCGCGAACAGCCGTCCCCCGGGCAGGCGCGAGACTGTTCCCCATGAGCGAGCGCATCACCCCCGAAAGCGGACACCGCACCGTCCTGCTGCGCGGCGGAGAAGTCCACAGTCCCGCCGACCCCTTCGCGACCGCGATGGTCGTCGAACGGGGGCATGTCGCCTGGGTCGGCTCCGAGGGTGCCGCCGACGCGTTCGCCGAGGGTGTCGACGAGGTGGTCGACCTCGAAGGGGCCCTGGTCACCCCGGCGTTCACCGACGCCCATGTGCACACGACGTCCACCGGGCTCGCGCTCACGGGGCTCGATCTTTCGGGCGCGCGGAGCCTCGACGAAGCGCTTGTTCTCGTACGCGAACACGTCGCTGCCCGACCGGGGGACCGGGTGCTGCTCGGCCACGGCTGGGACACCGCCCGCTGGCCCGGCGGCCGTCCGCCCACGCGCGCGGAGCTCGACGAGGCCGCCGGCGGCCGCCCGCTCTACCTGTCGCGCGTCGACGTGCACTCCGCCGTCGCCACCACCGCGCTCCTCGACCTCGTCCCCGGGGTGGCCGACGCGGCGGGCTTCCACGCCGACGCGCCCCTGACCGCCGAGGCCCACCACGTCGTGCGCGCCGCCGCGCACGCGGCGGTCACGCCCCAGCAGCGGGCCGACGCCCAGCGCGCCGCGCTCCGGCACGCCGCGTCCCTCGGCATCGGCTCGGTCCATGAGTGCGCGGGCCCCACCATCTCCAGCGAGGACGACTTCACCTCGCTGCTCCGCCTGGCCGAGGAGGAGGCCGGGCCGCGTGTCGTCGGTTACTGGGCCGAGCAGGGCGTCGAAGGGGTGGCCCGCGCGCGGGAGTTGGGCGCGGCGGGCGCGGCCGGTGACCTGTTCGTGGACGGGGCGCTCGGCTCGCACACGGCGTGGCTGTGCGAGCGCTACGCAGACAGGGGTGCTGAGGGTGCCGGGGACGGGGTTCATGGCAACTCCTACCTGTCCGCCGCCGACGTCGCCGCGCACATCGAGGCCTGCGCGGACGCGGGCCTCCAGGCCGGTTTCCACGCCATCGGCGACGCCGCCGTCACGGCCGTCGTGGACGGCGTGCGCGCCGCCGCCGAGAAGGTCGGCCTGGCCCGTGTGCGCGCCGCCCGGCACCGCGTCGAGCACGCCGAGATGCTCACCCCCGAGACGATCGCCGCGTTCGCCGAGCTCGGCCTCACCGCGTCCGTGCAGCCCGCCTTCGACGCGCTGTGGGGCGGCGAGGACGGCATGTACGTCCAGCGCCTGGGCGCCGAGCGGGCCCGCACCCTCAATCCGTACGCGGCCCTGCTGCGCGCCGGCGTACCGCTGGCCTTCGGCTCCGACAGCCCGGTGACGCCCCTCGACCCCTGGGGCACCGTCCGCGCTGCCGCCTTCCACCGCACGCCCGCGCACCGCGTGTCCGTGCGCGCGGCGTTCACCGCCCACACGCGCGGCGGCTGGCGGGCCGTCGGACGCGACGACGCGGGCGTCCTGGTGCCCGGCGCACCGGCCGACTACGCCGTGTGGCGCACCGGCGAGCTCCTCGTCCAGGCACCCGACGACCGGGTCGCCCGCTGGTCCACCGACCCGCGCTCCGGCACCCCCGGCCTGCCCGACCTCACGCCCGGCGCGGAACTGCCCGTCTGCCTGCGGACCGTGGTCGGCGGACAGCCCGTATTCGTACGGCCTAACGAGTGATGTAGCGCAGCGGCGCGGCTCCGAACGGGGCCACACGGCGCGTCGCGCGACCTGCGAGTCCTGGCCACTGACCTGCTGATCTGCACAAAGATCGCAGGTCAAACGGCTATTGACAGACGGCCTCCGTCGACGGGTAGTTTCGGCCGCGTCCACCACAGGACGTCCGACCGGCGAACCCGCGCACAGCCGTCGACCGCCGCTGGATCACGGGCGGTGCGCCATCCCGGCACACCGCCACTGGGAGCCAGGTCCAGCGCCCACGACGCACGCACGCGGGAACGCATCCGCCGGAAGGGGGTCGTCCCTCCTGCTCCCCGGAGCACGGGGGAGGTGCGACCCGGGTGGGGCCCGGACGCTCAGTAGACAACGGCTCTCGGTCGATCCGCAGCCAGCGGGTCCCAGGCCGGCCCGAAGGGCGCCGGGCCCGATCCGCAGGATCGCCGCTGTGCGACGGCCGAGGTCCGTGGCGTCGCAACACCCCAGGCCCGGCCCACTATGGTGGTCCCCTGCGTACGAACGAAGGGGCAGTAGTGAGCAACGGCGGCGGGATCAGCGAAGCAGCGGACGCGGAGCGGCAGTTCGGCCCGCTCGGCCAGGCCTTGGTGATCATCCCGACCTACAACGAGGCGGAGAACATCCAGGCGATCGTCGGCCGGGTGCGTACCGCCGTGCCCGAGGCGCACGTCCTCGTCGCCGACGACAACAGCCCCGACGGCACCGGAAAGATCGCCGACGAGGTCGCGGCCGAGGACGACCAGGTCCACGTGCTGCACCGCAAGGGCAAGGAAGGCCTCGGCGCCGCCTACCTCGCGGGCTTCACCTGGGGCCTGGAGCACGGCTACGGAGTCCTCGTGGAGATGGACGCCGACGGCTCCCACCAGCCCGAGGAGCTGCCGCGCCTGCTCACCGCCCTCAAGGGCGCCGACCTCGTGCTCGGCTCGCGCTGGGTGCCGGGCGGACGGGTCGTCAACTGGCCCAAGTCCCGCGAGTTCCTCTCCCGCGGCGGCAGCACCTACTCCCGGCTGCTCCTCGACGTGCCGGTCCGCGACGTCACCGGTGGCTACCGCGCCTTCCGCCGCGAGACCCTCGAAGGCCTCGGCCTCAGCGACGTGGCCTCCCAGGGCTACTGCTTCCAGGTCGACCTGGCGCGCCGTGCCATCAAGGCGGGCTACCACGTCGTGGAGGTGCCCATCACCTTCGTCGAGCGGGAGCTGGGCGACAGCAAGATGAGCCGCGACATCGTCGCGGAGGCGCTGTGGCGGGTCACGGCGTGGGGCGTGGGGGAGCGGGTCGGCAGGGTCCTGGGCCGCAGACCGTCGTCGTGACGCTCGTGCCCCTCTGACCTCCGGTCCCTCTGACCTCTGGTCTCTCTGACCTCTGGTCTCTCTGACCTTCGGTTTTGATCACCCGCTTATGCCGGTCTGAGGCGGGCCCAGGCACACTGGGAGCATGACGACTGGCACACCGCCTCCCACCCAGCCCGCCCGGCCCCGGCGTTCGCGCGTCCTCAGGTTCCTGCCGCTCTCCATCGCCGCGTGGCTGGTCCTGGAGATCTGGCTGCTGACGGTCGTCGCGGGTGCCAGCAGCGGCCTGATGGTGTTCCTGCTGCTCGTGGGCGGGCTTGTGCTCGGCTCCTTCGTCATCAAGCGGGCCGGGCGCCGTGCCTTCAAGAACCTGAGCGAGGCGCTGCAACAGCAGCAGAGCGGTGTCGCGCCCGCGCCGGAGGCCGGGGGCGGCAGTGCCCTCACGATGCTCGGCGGGCTGCTGCTGATCCTGCCCGGGCTGATCTCGGACCTGCTGGGTCTGCTTCTGCTGGTGCCGCCGCTTCAGAAGGTGCTCAGCCGTGGTGCGGAGCGGGCCTTCGAGCGGAAGGTGCGCGAGGCCGCGGCGGCTGCGCCCGGCGGGTTCGGGGACGCCTTCCAGCAGTCCCGCATCCACCGTCCCGACGGGAAGGTGGTCCAGGGCGAGGTGATCCGCGAGGACGGGCCTTCCGCGGGCCCGCGGGGGCCGGGCGGTGGCCCGGACGACCCTCAGCTTCCCCGCTGAGGTCGGGGCCCTCGCGGGGCGCCCCAGTCCCGCCCCTTTCCCGTAACCAGGGGGCTGCCGCCCCCTGGACCCCCGCTGTCGGCCTGGACGGCCTCGTCCTCAAACGCCGGACGGGCTAAAAGGGCGGGT
>NZ_BMNG01000012.1:0-60867 GCF_014646335.1 Streptomyces lasiicapitis | reverse complement strand
GATAGCCCCTCCGGCGTTTGAGGAGCGGGGGTCCGGGGGCGGAGCCCCCGTGGGGGGGGGCACCACGCACGACGAGGGCGGGCCCGCTGCCGAAGCAGCGGGCCCGCCCTCGTCGTGTCTCCGCTCCGCGGTCCAGTGCGCTTACGCGGACTTGCGGCTGTCGCGCGGATGCACCGCAATATTCATCGCACCGGACCTGAGAACCGCGAGGCGCTCCTCAAGTACCTCCTCGAGTTCTTCTCGAGTGCGGCGCTCCATGAGCATGTCCCAGTGCGTACGCGCAGGCTTCCCCTTCTTTTCTTCAGGTCCGTCGCCGTCCACGAGAAGTGCCTGGGCCCCGCAGACCTTGCACTCCCACTCCGGCGGGATTTCCGCCTCCACCGAGAACGGCATCTCGAAACGATGTCCGTTCTGGCATGCGTACTCCACGGCCTGGCGTGGAGCCAGGTCGATGCCGCGGTCGGTCTCGTAGCTGGTCACCACGAGGCGCGTGCCGCGAAGAGCTCGCTCACTCATGAATCGTGCCTCCCGGGCTTGTCGCCCACAGGACAGGTGTCGCTGTCGTCGTCATCCGGTCAACGTCCGGTCGGCGGTAAAGATTCCCGTTCAGGGTCATGCGTCGCCGTCGTATGCCGCCCCTTGTTGTACCCACCAGCGCCCGGTTTGTCACATCTGGCAGCAGATGTCACCCAGCGTTTCTGAATCCTCAGCGCGCAGTAACGGTCCGCCTGGCAGGCCAAACGCGTACACTACCGGCCTTCGCCGCTCGTTGCTAAATCCTGTCGGGTACGGGATTGCCCGCGTCGCGCACCGCACGCCGTACGGGAACGCGTGCGAGGAGCGCGAATCCGATCACGAAGAACGCCACGAGCGACCCGATCGCGTCCCGGTACGACCCTGTGAGCTGGTACGTCAGGCCGAAGATCAGCGGCCCGAGCCAGGCCATGCCCCGGTCGCTGATCTCGTACGCGGAGAAGTACTCGGCCTCTTTCCCGGGTGGCACCAGATGCGAGAAAAGTGACCGCGACAGCGCCTGCGTGCCGCCGAGGACGAGTCCGATGCCCGCGGCGAGCACGAAGAACCACGCCGGTGCGCCCGCCGGAAGGAAGAATCCCGCGCCGATCGTCACGGTCCACGCGGCGAGCGAGCCGAGAATCGTGCGTTTCGCACCGTATGTGCGAGCCATCCTGCCCATCGCGAGGGCGCCCACCACCGCGAGCACCTGCACGAGCAGCACCGCCACGATCAGCGTCGACTGGTCGAGTCCCAGCTCCTCGGAGCCGTACACGGATGCCTGGGAGATCACCGTCTGCACGCCGTCGTTGTAGACGAGGTACGCCAGCAGGAACGCGAGCGTGTGCGGATGGCGGCGCATGTCGCGCACCGTCGCCGCGAGCTGCCCCCAGCCGTGCGCGGCCGCCGCCGACGGCTCCTTCCTGCGGTCGCGCAGCCGCCGGAGCGGCACGAGCGTGAACGCGCCCCACCAGACGCCCGCAGAGGCCAGACAGATCCGTACGGCCGTCGACTCGGAGACGCCGAAGCTGTCGTGGGCGAGGAACAGCACCAGGTTCGCCATCAGCACGAGCGCGCCCGACGCGTAGCCGAAGGCCCAGCCGCGCGAGGACACCGCGTCGCGCTCCTCGGGCGGCGCGATCTGCGGGAGGTAGGCGTTGTAGAGCACCATCGACACCGCGAGCGAGGCGTTGGCGACGATCAGCAGGAGGCCGCCCAGGAGATAGCGGTCGCCGTCCAGGAAGAACATGCCCGCCGTCGCCGCGGCCCCCAGATAGGCGGCAGCGGCCAGCAGCGGCTTCTTGCGGCCGGTGCGGTCGGCCGCCGCACCCGCGAGGGGCATCACCAGGATCGACACGACGACGGACGCGGAGACCGTGTACGCGAAGTACGAGCCCGCGCGGACGGGGATGCCGAGCGGGTGGACGTAGCCGTCCGGATCCGCGGCGGACTTGGCGATCTCCGTGAGGTAGGGGCCCAGGAAGACGGTCAGGACGCTCGTCGAGTAGACCGAGCACGCCCAGTCGTAGAAGTACCAGCCGCGCTGTTCGCGCCGGCGCTGCGCGGACTCGTCGGCTGCCGCCGTCCGCGCGGTGTCGGTGCTCAAACCGTGAATCCTCGCTGTCGCCGGGGTCCCCGTGGACCCTCGATCCGACACAGTCCGACGCGGCCCCCGGCGGTCAGACCCAGGTCCCCCGGTCCTTGAGCACGTCGCGCAGCGTCTCGATGTGGTCCGTCATGATGCCATCGACGCCCAGGTCGAGCAGGGTGTGCATGCGCTCGGCGTCGTTGATCGTCCAGACGTGGACCTGCAGCCCGCGCGCGTGGGCGGTGCGTACGAAGCGGTGGTCGACCACCCGGACCCCCGACTGGGCCTCCGGCACCTGGGCGCACACCGCCGAGACGCGCGGGGTCGCGGGCACGCCCAGGGAGCGCAGCCGCAGCCCCAGCACACCGCGCGTACCGAACGACGTGGCCAGGCGCGGTCCCGCGAGGCGCTGGGCGCGGGAAACGCGTGCTTCGGAGAACGAGCCGACGCAGACGCGGTCCCAGGAGCGGGTGCGCTCGATCAGTTCCAGGAGCGGCAGCAGGGCCGGCTCGGCCTTCACGTCCACGTTCCAGCGGACGTCGGGGAACGCCTCCAGCATGTCTTCGAAGAGGGGCACCGGCTCGCTGCCCGCCACGCGGGCCTGCCGCACCTCGCTCCAGGGCAGGTCCGCGATCTTCCCGGTCGCGTCCGTGACGCGGTCGAGCGTCGCGTCGTGGAAGGCCGCGAGCCTGCCGTCCGACGTGGCGTGCACATCCGTCTCGATGTAGCGGTAGCCCGCGTCCACGGCGCGCCTGAAGGCGGCCGCGGTGTTCTCCAGGCCGTCGGCCGCTCCGCCGCGGTGGGCGAAGGCGAGGGGGCCGGGGTGGTCGAGGTAGGGATGGCGTACGCGCGTGGTCACCGTTGCAGTATCGCCTGCTCCGATGGCTCTCCGGAGGCCACGACGCGGCTCTCCGGAGACGTGGGAACGGCGAAGAAGCGCAGGAAGAACTGGGCGAGCGGACCGATCGCCAGGGCGTACACGACCGTGCCCACGCCGAGGGTGCCGCCGAGCGCGAACCCGGTGACGACGACCGCCACCTCCACCAGGGTGCGCATCAACCGGATGGAGCGGCCGGTGCGCTCGTGCAGCCCCGTCATCAGGCCGTCGCGCGGACCCGGCCCGAACCTGGCCGCTATGTAGAGGCCCGTCGCCACCCCGTTGAGCACGATCCCCGCCACCAGGAGCGGTATGCGGATGCCCAGGGCGTGCGCGTCCGGTACGAGGGCCAGGGTGCCGTCCATCGCCAGGCCGACCACGAAGACGTTCGACACGGTGCCGAGCCCCGGGCGCTGGCGCAGTGGGATCCACAGCAGCAGCACGGCGGCGCCCACGAAGATCGAGACGACGCCGATCGACATCCCGATGCGCTCGGCGATGCCCTGGTGCAGCACGTTCCACGGCTCGAGGCCGAGACCCGAGCGCACCAGGAGCGCGGAGCTGGCGCCGTACAGGGCGAGACCGACGTACAGCTGGCACAGCCGCCGTGTGAGGTGGCGCCCGCCGCGCGATCCCGTAGTGGGCCGACCTGATTTCGCCCTGAACAAGAGAAGCCCCCGTAGTGGTAGTGGCCTGACTCATGACACTCTGTGGCTTGGCAGAAGACGCCAACCATGGCCAATTCGATGAAGGTGGACTGGGATCATGGCTCAGTGGACATCAGCGGTGGGCTCGACCCAGCTCGCCCGGCTGCTCACCTCCCAGCAGGCGCGTCCCGCGGGCGCGGGCACCCGCCGCCCGCCCGCCTACCGCGCCCTTGCCGACGGTATCCGGCTCCTCGTCCTGGAGGGGCGCGTGCCCGTGGCCGCCCGGCTGCCCGCCGAGCGCGAGCTGGCCGTGGCGCTCGCCGTGAGCCGCACCACCGTCGCCGCCGCGTACGAGGCGCTACGGAGCGAGGGGTTCCTGGAGTCCCGCAGGGGAGCGGGCAGTTGGACCGCCGTACCCGCAGGGAACCCGCTGCCCGCGCGCGGCCTCGAACCGCTGCCCCCGGAAGCGCTCGGCTCCATGATCGACCTCGGCTGCGCGGCCCTGCCCGCGCCCGAGCCCTGGCTCACCCGCTCCGTGCAGGGCGCCCTCGAAGAGCTCCCGCCCTACGCCCATACCCACGGCGACTACCCGGCCGGACTGCCCGCGCTGCGCGCCATGCTCGCCGAGCGCTACACCGCGCGCGGGATACCGACCATGCCCGAACAGATCATGGTCACCACCGGCGCGATGGGCGCCATCGACGCGATCTGTCACCTCTTCGCGGGTCGTGGCGAACGCATCGCGGTCGAGTCGCCGAGCTACGCCAACATCCTCCAGCTCATGCGCGAGGCGGGCGCGCGCCTGGTCCCCGTGGCGATGGCCGAGGGGCTCGGCGGCTGGGACATGGACCGCTGGCGCCAGGTCCTGCGCGATGCCGCGCCCCGGCTCGCGTACGTCGTCGCCGACTTCCACAACCCGACCGGCGCGCTCGCCGACGAGGACCAGCGCCGCCGCCTCGTCGACGCGGCCCGGCACGCGGGGACCGTACTCGTCGTCGACGAGACCATGAGCGAACTGCGCCTCGACGAAGGCGACGACGAAGAATTCGCCATGCCGCGCCCCGTCTGCGGGTTCGACCCCGCGGGCTCCACCGTCATCACCGTCGGCTCGGCGAGCAAGGCCTTCTGGGCGGGCATGCGCATCGGCTGGGTGCGTGCCGCGCCCGACGTGATCCGCAGCCTGGTCGCGGCCCGCGCGTACGCCGACCTCGGCACCCCCGTCCTGGAGCAGCTTGCCCTCAACTGGCTGCTCAGCACCGGCGGTTGGCAGCAGGCCGTGGACGTACGCAGGACGCAGGCGCGCGAGAACCGCGACGCGCTGGTCGCCGCCGTGCGCCGCGAGCTGCCCGACTGGGAGTTCGAAGTGCCGCGCGGCGGGCTGACGTTGTGGGTCCGCACCGGCGGCCTGTCCGGCTCCCGCATCGCCGAGGTCGGCGAACGCGTGGGCGTCCGGGTGCCGTCGGGCCCCCGCTTCGGCGTCGACGGCGCCTTCGAGGGGTACGTACGGCTGCCGTTCACCGTCGGCGGGCCGCTGGCGGACGAGGCGGCGGTACGGCTCGCGGCGGCGGTGCGGCTCGTTCAGGCGGGGACGGGCGCGGGGTCGGGGGCGGAGGGGCCGCACACGTTCGTGGCATGAGGCGTGCTGTACGTGGCGGGTGTGCTGTACGCGCCGCGGGCTCAGCCCTCGGCGACCGCCGCCGGGGCCAGGTTCGCGTCCGCCGGTGTGGTGCGGCCCGGGAGCAGGTCGAGGACGGCCCGCCGGTGGGTGTCGCTCGTGGCGTCGTCGTACGGATCGGGGGTCGCCGGGACCTGGAGGCGCAGGACCGGGCCCGTGCCCAGGCGGGCGTAGCCGCGCCCCGGAGGCATGTCCGCCGTGGGCGTCGTGTGCGGGACCGCGCCCAGGACCTCCTCGACCTGGTCGGCGGTGGCCGGGCCGAGCAGCACGCGCGCGCGGGTGTGCTGGCGTACGGAATCGGTGAGCCCGTCCACGCCGTCGAACTGCTCGGCCACCACGACGGTGACGCCCGCCGCGCGCCCGTGCCGCAGCGGCACCTGGAGCAGTGACTGCGGATCCCGGTGGCCGTCGGCCGCGGCCAGGTGGCCGAGGACGCTCGGGCGGTCGAGGAGGATCCACAGCGGCCGTCTGGTGTCGTCGGGCGGCGGGTGGCCCGCCTGCCGGGCCCGGTTCGCCGCGATGAGGCGGCGCTCCGTCTCGTGCGCCGCCCACTCCAGGCTGGCCAGCGCCCCGGCGAGCCCGCACTCGACGGCGAGGACGCCCTCGCGCCCGGTCAGGCAGGCGTAGTCGCCGGTGCCGCTGCCCTCGACGATGACGACGTCACCGTACTGAAGCGCCTGCAGGGCGACGGAGCGCAGCAGGGTCGTGGTGCCGCTGCCGGGGCGGCCGAGGACCAGCAGGTGCGGCTCGGTGGAGCGGATGCCCGTGCGCCACACGACGGGCGGCACGTCGCGCTGCTCGTCGCCGTCGGCCACGGGCAGGGTGCGCTGCACGGCGGTGGGGTCGGTGAAGCCGAGGACGGTCTCGCCGGGCGCGGTGACGAAGCGCTGGGCGGCGATGTCGGTGGGCAGCGGCGGGAGCACGGTGACGGCGAGGGTGTTGCCCTCCTCGTCCCACGCGAAGTGGTATTCGCGGCCGCGCCCCGACTTGGCGTGCAGCACCTGCTCGATCCGCGCGCGGGACGCGGTCTCGCCGTCGGTGAAGTACGTGGGATAACGCATCACCAGGTGGGCGATCCGGCCGTCGCCGTCGAACGCGTACGAGGTGAAGGCCTTGTCCCACTCGCCGCCGTGGGCGAACAGCGGGCTCGGGTCCTCGGGGACGGAGAAGTACGGAACGAGCGCTTCGTAGAGCGACTGCAGCCGTTGGACCTGGGCGTCGTCCGGGCCGGAGGGGGCCGGCGCGGTGCGCTCACGCCCGGTCCAGGCGGCTGCCGCCATCAGGCAGATGGCGGCGAGCAGCGGACCGTAGGGGATGAGTGCCACGACGAGAACAAGAGAAGCGACCAGGAACAGCAGCGAACCGCGCCGTTCCTTGGGCGTCGCCGCCCACTTGCGCCGCCCGGCTCCGGCGAGGCGGCGCAGCCCGCGCGTGATGGTGATCAGCGGGTGGAGGACGTCGGTGGCACTGTCGGCGGCCGACCGGGCCACCTCGCGACTGCGCGCGATGTGCTCCCGGCTCCGGGCGATCTGGGCGGTGCCGGTGCTCAGGATGCGGGGGAGGGGGCGCCGGGCCACGTCGGTCTCCTGGAAGTGGTGGTGAGGAAAGCCGTCAGAACTTGATCCCGCCGAGCAGGCTCGCGAGGCTCGCGCTGCCCGCCTTGATGCTCGGAGCGATGGCCGTGCCCGCGAGGAAGAAGCCGAAGAGGGCGCAGACCACCGCGTGGGAGGCCTTCAGCCCGTCCTTGCGGAAGAACAGGAAGGCGATGATGCCGAGGAGCACGACGCCCGAGATGGACAGGACCATGGGAGTTCTCCTGAGTGAGGGGACAGTCACCATCAGTACTTCCAGGCTCACAGCATGTATCCATGCGATAAAAGCTGCAAATGGGGGATATTTCAGTTATTTCGCCCGGATGGTGGTGGGCTGTTGAGGCGTGCGCGAGCGGGTTCGGGCCGCGTCGTCCGGCCGCGCTGATCTTTGCCTCCGACGCGGTCGGTCATGTGCCGTGACGGGCAGTACCCTGTCGATTCACTCGTACGGCCGCAGGAACGGCGGCGGTGCGGGTGCGGTCACCCCCAGTACGGGTGCCGTCACCCCTGAGTCACGCGAGCGCGAAAGGCGGTCACACCATGAGTGAAGCCCCCGACCCCGAGGTCGTGGAGCTGGCGGGCAAGATCTTCGATCTGGCCCGGGCGGGCGACACCGACGCCCTCGCCTCGTACGTCGACGCGGGCGTGCCCGCGAACCTCACCAACGACAGCGGCGACTCGCTCGTGATGCTGGCCGCCTACCACGGCCACGCGGCCGCCGTGCGCGCCCTCATCGAGCGCGGCGCGGACGCCAACCGCATCAACGACAAGGGCCAGACGCCGCTCGCCGGCGCCGTCTTCAAGGGCTCCGACGACGTGGTGCGGGCGCTGCTCGACGGCGGCGCCGATCCGGCCGCGGGCACCCCCTCGGCGATCGACACCGCGCGCATGTTCCAAAAGACCGAGCTGCTCGGGCTGTTCGGGGCAGCCTGAGCGGGGTACGCGACCTGGCACGACGGGGGCGCCGGAAATGTGGTCGCGGCGGGCTGAACCGCTGGGTCATCATGACGACGTGATTCACGGACGCGACGTCGGGGCAGATGTTGCCGCAGCGCGCGGACCGTGAGCGGCCCGACCCCGGACTTGGCGTCCGGGAACCTCCGGGTCACCGACGAGAGGCAGAGGAAGATGGTCTTCAGCAAGCAAGAGACGGCGGGCGGCCCGACGTGTTGGCGCACGGCCAGGTAGTGCGGATTCCCGGTTGCGTCGACGCTTGATGTGAGGCTGTTTCCCATGTTCGAACCGGTCATAGCGCCCAGCGGTACGCTGCTCGGCCTGCTGCAGCGGGGCCGCGGCGACGGCACGCTGCACGCCCTCACCGCGCCACGGTCCGAGGCGCTCTCCGCCCTCGACCACTGTGTGCTGCACGATCCGCGGCACGACTGGCAGGTGGAGAACCGCTCCCTGTACTACGCCCGTCTCTACCTCGATCTGAACGGCGGGCTCGGCGCCATCGAGCGCCACCTCTTCGACCCCGACGACACGCTCGACCCGGACGACTCACGCACCGGGCTCGCGCTTTCGGTCCTCGGCCACCTCGCTTCGTACGACAGGCTGGACGCGCTGCGACTGCTGCGCAGGTACGCCGAGTACGGCGCGAACTGGGCCTGGGCCCTGGACGAGCTGGCCCTGCGAGACGACGACGCGGGCCTGCGCGCCCTCGCCGGGCCCGTGCTCGCCAGATTCCCCGCCGACGCCGAGGGCGAGGCCGCCCTGGCCACCGCCGTGCGCGACGCCTTCGAGCCGCGGCCCTGGCGGCTGTGGGCCGACGATCCGCGCCCCGGGATCGGCGCCCGTGTGCGCGCCGCCGGCGAACGCGGCTCCTTCGACCGCTGGCAGCGCCAGATGGAACCGACCGGGCCACGGCCCGGCTGGAGCGTCCAGGCCGTGTTCGACTGGGCCCAGGAAGGCCTTGACCGGGGGGCCGCGCTGCATGTGCCGGCCGCCCGCTGCCTGACCGCCGTCGCCGGGCCCGAGGACCGCGCCGAGATCGTGCGGGCCGCCCGGCACGGCACGGACGGGGCACGCGGCACCGCCTTGCGGTACTTGGCCGACACCCACGATCCCGACGTGCTCGACCTCCTGGAAGAAGCGGCCCAGAGCACCTCGCGTGCCGTCGTCGACATCGCGGCCGAGACGTTCGAGCGGATGCGCTCCGTCGCCGCCGTCGACCGGGCCCGACAGTGGGCCGGCCGGCCCGACGCGCTCGGCGCGGCCGCCGGACGCGTCCTCGCCTGCCGCGGCGGCGCCCAGGACAGCCAGCTCGTGCTCGCCGCGCTGCGCGAGGCGGTGCGCGGTGACGGCCCGGACGAGTCGACCCTGTGGCCGCTCGTCGACGGCGCCGGACGCCTCGGCATCGGCTGCGCGGCGCCCGTCCTGCGCCATGTCTACCGCGAGACCGCCTCCTCCCACCTCAGAGGCCGCGCCGCCCGCGCGCTGGCCGCCACCGACCCCTCCTTCGCCGCCGGCTTCGCCGTCGAGTGCCTGTGGGACTGCGAGGAGTCCACCCGCGAAGTCGCCGCCCGCCACGCCGAGACCGGCGACGCCCGCGTCGTCAACCGCCTCCGCAGACTGGCGGCGGATCCCGCCGAGGAGGACGACGTGCAGTCGGCGGTACGGAGCCGTATCGGGCCGGACGCGCCCGCTGTGTGAGCGGAGCCGCTTGGCGCGGTGCGGCGGGTGCCCTGTGGGTGCCCCGGCTGCTCCGCGGGACGACGGGGAGTGCACCGGGCAGGGGGAGCTGCACTGCGCGGGGGGTGCTGTCCCGCATGCCGCACTCGCCCGGTGCCGAACGGGGCGATGTTCCGCATGCCGCATCCGACGCGGGGGCGGGATGCGTCGCGTGGGCACCGACCCTTGCGGGACGCCGGGCCCGTGCGCTGCCGCGGGGGAGACGCTTCGCGCACCGCACCCCCCGATGCGGAGCGTCACGTACCGCCGCACGGGCCACGTAGTCGTCGCTCGCCGCACGCGGCCAGCACGCGGCCACGGTGCCGGGAACCCCGCTCGCCGCTCCCGCCCAGTACGGAACGTCCCCGCGTGCGGCGAATGGCCGGATCCCGCGGTGCGGAACGCTCATGGGACGTTCCACGTCAGGAAAGATCCACTTTGACGTGGGCACGCCCCGTCTGACGACAACACGGGTATGCGTGTCGTCATCGTCACCGAATCCTTTCCCCCCGACATCAACGGCGTGTCGCACTGCGCCCTGCAGACCGCGCGGCAGCTCGTCGCGCGCGGTCACGATCCGCTCGTCGTCGCCCCGGCCACCTCGGCCGGCGCCGCCGACGACACCGCAGACACCCTCTCCCCGTGCCCCGTCGTCCGCGTGCCGTCCCTGCCTCTCCCCGGATACCCCCAGGTCAGGGTCGCGCTGCCGAGCCGACGCCTTGCGGCCGCGCTGAGCGCGCACCAGGCCGACCTCGTCCACCTGGCGAGCCCCTTCGTCCTCGGCGCCCGCGGCATGGCCGCCGCCGTACGCAAGGACCTGCCCACCGTCGCCGTCTACCAGACCGACCTCGGCGGCTACGCGCGTACGTACGTGGGCATGGGCGAAGCCACCGCGTGGCGGCGCATCCGTGCGGTGCACGCCGCCGCCGACCGCACCCTCGCGCCGTCCACCGCGGCCCTCACCGACCTGGTGGCGCACGGCGTGCCCCGGGTGCGGCTGTGGCCGCGCGGCGTGGACACCGACCGGTTCCGGCCCGCGCTCAGGGACGCCGCCCTGCGCCGCGCACTCGCCCCCAACGGCGAACTGATCGTCGGCTACGTAGGACGGCTCGCCCCCGAGAAGCACGTCGAGCTCCTGGCCAGGGTGTGCGGCCTCGACGGGGTCCGCGTCGTGGTCGTGGGCGACGGGCCGAGCGCGGGCGCCCTGGAAACCGCGCTCCCCGGGGCCGCGCTGCTCGGCCGCCGCACCGGCGACGAACTCGCCCGGATCTTCGCCTCACTGGACGTCTTCGTACACACCGGCCCCCTGGAGACCTTCTGCCAGACCGTGCAGGAGGCCATGGCCAGCGGCGTGCCCGTCGTCGCGCCCGCCGTGGGCGGACCCCTCGACCTGGTGGTCCCCGGACGCACCGGCAGCCTCGTCCGGCCCGGTGACGACGCCGCCGTACGGGACGCGGTGTGGGCGATGGCCGCCGACCCGGGGCTGCGGGCCGCCTACGGAGCCGCCGGGCGCGCCGCCGTGCAGGGGCGCACCTGGGACGCCGTCGGCGACCAGCTGATCGAGCACTACGAAGAAGTGCTCGCCGAGCGCACGGCGGTGGCGGCATGACCGCGGCCCTGGGCATGAGCACGCTGGGCGCGGCACGCTCCGCGCGGACCACGGGGCCGATGCGGATCGTGCGCCTCGCCAACTTCGTCACGCCCTCATCGGGCGGACTGCGCACCGCGCTGCGGGAGCTGGGGCGCGGGTATCTGGCCGCCGGCCACGAGCCCGTGCTCATCGTCCCCGGCGAGCGGGCCGGGGCCGCCGAGACCGAGCAGGGGCTCGTCATCACCCTGCCCGGACACGTGCTGCCCGGCACCGGCGGCTACCGCGTCCTCGCCGACCGGCGCCGCGTGACCCGCCTCCTGGAACGCCTCGCCCCAGACCGCCTCGAAGTGTCCGACCGCACCACGCTGCGCTGGACCGGCGAGTGGGCGCGCCGCGCCCGGGTCCCGGCCGTGATGGTCTCCCACGAGGCGGCCGACGCGGTCATGCGCACCTGGGGGGTGCCGCCCGCCCTCGCGCGCCGCGCCGCCGACGCGCTCAACTCCCGCACCGCGCACGCCTACGCGCGCGTGGTGTGCACCACGGCATGGGCGGAGCGCGAGTTCGTACGCATCGGCGCGGGCAATGTCGTACGCGCCCCCCTGGGCGTCGACCTGGCGGACCGCCACCCGGGGCTGCGGGACAGGCGCGTACGTGACCGCTACGCGCGCGAGGACGACGTTTTCCTGTTGCTGTGCTCCCGCCTCTCCGTGGAGAAACGTCCCGGCACGGCGCTCGACACCCTGGAGACCCTGCGCGGGCGCGGCGTACCGGCCGTCCTCGTCGTCGCGGGCGACGGGCCGCTGCGCGCGCGGCTCGAACAACGGGCACAGGAGCGGGGGTTGCCGGTGACCTTCCTCGGCCATGTCGCGGACCGTGCCGTCCTCGGCGCGCTCCAGGCGACGGCCGACGTGTGCCTCGCGCCGGGACCCTGTGAGACCTTCGGCCTCGCCGCCCTCGAAGCCCTCGCGTGCGGCACCCCGGTGGTGGCCAGCGCCTCGTCCGCCCTCCCGGAGATCGTGGCCGGCGCGGGCGCGGCGGCGGCCGACACTGCGCGCACCTTCGCCCACGCGGTCCACGCGGTCCTCGAACGTCCGGAGCCCGCCAGGCGCGCGGCGGCACGTGCGCGTGCGGAGTGTTTTGGGTGGGATGCGGCTGTGGGGGCGTTCTTGGCGGCGCATGGGGTGGGAGCTGGGGGCGGTGACGTTGTTGCTTCCGTTGCGGGGTCCGTGGGCGAGGGGGTTGCTTCGGCGGTCGGTCCTGTGGGCAAGGGTGTTGCTCTGGCGGTGGACCTTGTGGGTGACGGTGTTGCTCAGGAGGTGGGCCCTGTGCGCAATGGTGTTGCTCGGGAGGCGGACCTCGTGGGCGACGGTGTTGCTCCGGAGGTAGGCCCTGTGGGCCATGGTGTTGCTCCCGAGGTGGACCTCGTGCGTGACGGTGTTGCTTCGGCGGCGGGCCCCGTGCGCAACGGTGTTGCCTCGGCGGCGGGCCCCGGGCACGGAGCCGCTGCGCTGCCGACAGCGGCTGAGCAGGGCGCCACCGCTGCGGCGGCTGGGGCGGGGCACGTCGACGTGGTGCCCACTGTGGGCCGGGGCCGTTCGCTGCGGCTCGTGGCGGGCACCGGCGGGGTGCCGGACGGGGGCGGTGGCGGATGAAGCCGGTGACGTACGTCGCGCTCGGGGACTCGCTCACGCAAGGCGTGGGGGACCCCGTGGACGGCGCGTGGCGGGGCTGGGCGGCACTGCTCGCCGCGGGCCTGGGCACGCCCCAACGGCCCGTGGAATTCCACAACCTGGCCGCCAGCGGGGCGCAGACCTGCGACGTACACGGCCACCAGATGCCGCGTGCGCTGACCCTGCGACCCGACATCGTGTCCGTCGTCGTCGGTGTCAACGACACGCTGCGCTGCACCTTCGACATCGGTGCCGTCGCCGGTCGCCTCGACGAGGTCTACGGCGCCGTCACGGCGGACGGCGCCGTGCTGCTCACGGCCTGCATGCCCGACCCCGGGGCGATGCTGGGCCTCCCCGGTGCGCTCGGCCGCCCGCTGGCGCGGCGGCAGCGGGCGGTCAACGCCGTCGTACACGCGCTGTCCGAGCGATACGGCGCCGTCCACCTGCACGCCGCGGGCGAGGAGTGGATCGCCGACCGCGCGCTGTGGAGCGCCGACCGCCTGCACCCCGGCGAGCGCGGCCACCGCGTGTTCGCCGCCCGCTGCCACGCCCTGCTCGCCGCCGAGGGCCTCGCATCCGGCGCCGGCCCCGGCCTCGACCCCGAACGCCCGCCGCCCACCCACGCGGCGAGCCTGCTCTGGCTTGCCACGGCCGGCACCGGCTGGGTCGCCCGACGCTGCACCGACCTGCTGCCGCAGTTGCTCAGCCTCGCCGCGGAGGAAGTACGGCACCGGGTGCGCGGCACGAGCGGCGGCCTGGACGTACGGGCCGCGCACGCGGCGACGGCCGCGCTGGCCGGGCTTGCGGGGGTGGAGCGGCGGGTGGAGGCGGCTTGAGGGGTGGCTGGCGGCTGGGTGCCGATGGTGGTTGGGGGAGGCGGCTTGGCGGGGCGACGCAGGGGTGGCGGGGACGCCTGAAGCCGGGCTGGGTGCGCCGACGTCAACGCGTCCGCGTGCCGGGCTTCGGCGGTGGAGACACCCGAAGGCGGGCAGGTGTGAAGGGAGGCAGGCCCGACACCGCCGTGTCAGAACGCCCGGTTCTCGTCGGTGGGGACGCTGGAGGCGGGCACGCTTCCTCCACCGCGTCCGTGCGCTGGCCTGCGGTGGCTGGGGCGCCCGAGGCCGGACAGGCTCGATGCCACCGTGGCCGTGCGCCTGGTCTCGGTGATGGGACGCTCGACGGCGGGGAGGCCTATTGGACCGCGTCCGCGTGCCGGTCCGTAGCGGCGGGGACGCCCGAGGCTGGGCAGTCCTCCGTAGGTCTGACGTCACCGTGTCCGATCTCGGAGGCGGGGACACCCGTAGGCGGGCAGGCCGATGTCACCGTGTCCGTTGCTGGCCTGCGGCAGCGAGGGCGCCGAGGCCGGTCAGGGCCGACACCATCGCGTCCGGGTGTCCGCCCGTGGCGGCTAGGACGCCCGAAGGCGGGCGCGCCCACGCCACCACGCCCGCGCCACCACGCCCGCGCTCCGGCCCGCAGCAGCGGGAACGCCCGAAGCCCCGCCGTCTCACCCCCGCCGCCCCGGCCAACCCCCCACCCCCACGAACCGCACCACCGTCCCCGGCACCGCCTGGGCCGCCGCTGCGAGGTCTCGTTCCCTGACGACGCCCACCACCGGGTAGCCGCCGGTGGTCGGATGGTCGGCGAGGAACACCACGGGACTGCCGTCCGGCGGCACCTGGACCGCGCCGAGGACCATGCCCTCGCTGGGCAGTTCACCGCCCACCGCCCGTTCCAGGGGCGGCCCTTCGGTGCGCAGGCCGATGCGGTTGCTGGCGGACGACACGCGGTACGCGCGCGTGGTGAGCGTGCGCAGGGCCGTGGCCGTGAACCAGTCCGCGCGGGGCCCGGGCGTCACCCGGAGGATCAGTTCCCTCGGCGGGCCGGGCTGCGCGGCGGTGTCCACGCGCGCGTGGGTGACGGGTGCGACTCCCAGGGGCAGCACCGCGCCGTCCGTGAGCGGGGGCGGGCCGAGCCCGGACAGCAGGTCGGTGGAGCGGCTGCCGAGGACCGGTTCGACGGCGATCCCGCCGCCGACGGCGACGTAACCGCGTACTCCGGAGACAGCGGACCCCACATCGAGGAGCGCACCGGCCGGTACTCGGATCGGGGCACCCCAGGCCGCCGCCCGCCCGTCCACCGTCACCGGACAGGGAGCACCGCCCACGGCGACGGTGACCGCGCAACGGGGCCTCAGCGCGCAGCCGTTGAGGGTGGTCTCCAGGACGGCGGCGTCGGGCGGGTTGCCGACGAGACGGTTCACCAGGGCGGCGGCGGGCCGGTCGAGGGCGCCGGAACGGGGCACCCCCAGGTGGGCGTGCCCCGGCCGCCCCTCGTCCTGCACCGTGGTGAGTGCCCCGGCCCTGACGACCGCGATGGCCCGGTCGGTCATGCGGCCTCCGGCACGAAGCGGACCCGGGCGCCCGGCGTGAGGAGCGCGGCGGGCACGCGCGCGTGGTCCCACAGCACCGCGTCCGTGGAACCGATGAGCTGCCAACCCCCGGGCGAGGGCCGCGGATACACGCCCGTGTAGGGCCCGGCGAGGCCGACGGAGCCAGCAGGCACCGCCGTGCGCGGGGTCGCGCGGCGCGGCACCTCGGGCAGGTCGCCGGAGCCGGTCAGATAGCCGAAGCCGGGCGCGAACCCGCAGAAGGCGACGCGGAATTCGGCCGCCGAGTGGATCCGCGCCACGTCCCGCACCGGCACGTTCCACAGCGCCGCCACGTCGGCCAGGTCCGGGCCGTCGTACCGCACCGGGATCTCCAGGACGCCCTCCGCGCGGGCGGCCGGCGGCGGGATCTCCCAGGAGGGCAGCCGCGCGGCGAGCCGGAGCGGGTCGTCGAGACCGTCGAGCAGCACGGTGCGTGCGGCGGGCACGATCTCGCGCACGGTGAGGTCGCCCTCCGCGCGGCGCCGCAGCAACTCGGCGTGCAGGGCCGCGGCGGCGGCACCGTCGGCCAACTCGACGAGGAGGGCGCGCTCGCCCATGGGCAGGACGTGCATGGGCGGGGTGTCCGCGTACGAGGGTGCCGCGGGCGGGTTCCCTGGGCGTGCGGTGCTGGGCGGGCCTTCCGCACTCGTGGCCCCGGCCGGCCCCGTCGCGCGCACGTCTCCCGCGCCCACGCTCCCAGCCACCGCGGCCGTGCCCCCTGTAGGGGAAATCCCCGCCGACGGCACCCTCATGCGAACGCCTCCACCCGCACACCCGACTCCTCGAGCCGCGCCCGCACCTCCCGCGCGAGCCCCACCGCTCCGGGAGTGTCGCCGTGCAGGCACAGCGACCGCGCGCGGACAGCGATTTGCTGTCCTCCGTGGGACGTGACGGTGCCGAACCGGGCGAGTCCCAGGGACCGTTCGACGACGGCGTCCGGCTCCGTGATGACGGCCCCGTCGGTGCCGCGCGGCACCAGCGTGCCCTCGTCGGTGTACGCGCGGTCCGCGAACGCCTCCGTGACGACCGGCAGTCCGGCCTTGTCCGCCGCCTCCAGGAGGCGCGATCCGGGCAGGCCGAGCACGGGCAGCCGGTCGTCGGCGAGGAGCACCCCCTCGACGACGGCGCCCGCCTGCTCCATGTCGTGGACGACGCGGTTGTACAGCGCGCCGTGCGGCTTGACGTACGCCACGCGCGTGCCCGCCGCCCGCGCGAACACCTCCAGGGCGCCGATCTGGTACGCCACTTCGGCCGCGAGTTCCGCCGACGGCACGTCCATCGCGCGCCGCCCGAAGCCCGCCAGGTCGCGGTACGACACCTGGGCGCCGACGCGCACCCCGCGCTCGGCCGCGCGCTCGCACACGCGCCGCATGGTGGCCGCGTCGCCCGCGTGGAAGCCGCAGGCCACATTGGCGCTGGTGACGACGGAGAGCAGCTCCTCGTCGTCGGTGAGCCGCCAGCGCCCGAAGCCCTCGCCGAGGTCGGCGTTGAGATCGATCGAGGCCCAGGTCATGTACGTGTCGCTCCCGTGTCTCTCGTGTGCCCTCAAGCGACGCGGTACTGCTCGTCGCGGGCGTCGGTGATGAACATCTGGCCCGGCGCGTGCGTGATCGCGAACGGCGGCCGCGAGGCCATCACGGCCGCCTGCGGCGTCACTCCGCACGCCCAGAACACCGGGATGTCGTCGGGCTCGGCGGCCACCGGATCGCCGAAGTCGGGCTTGCCGAGGTCGGCGATGCCGAGGCCGCCCGGGTCGCCGCAGTGCACCGGCGCGCCGTGCACCGCGGGCAGCAGGGCGGTCTCCCGGATCGCCGCGGCCAGGTCGCCGGGCGGCACCGGGCGCATGGAGACCACCATGGGCCCGCCGATCCGCCCCGCCTGACGGCACCGGCGGTCGGTGACGTACATGGCGACGTTGCGGCCCTGCTCGACATGGCGCAGCGGCACGCCCGCCGCCGCGAGCGCCCACTCGAAGGTGAAGCTGCAGCCGATGACGAACGACACCAGGTCCTCGCGCCAGTGCGCGAGCACGTCGGTGGGTTCCTCGGCCAACTCGCCGTCGTGCCAGACGCGGTAGCGCGGCAGGTCCGTGCGCAGGTCCGCGTCCGGGGCGAGCGGCGTGGACCAGGAGCCCGCGTCGGTGACGTCGAGAACCGGGCAGGCCTTGGGGTTTCGCTGGCAGAACAGGAGCATGTCGTACGCCCAGTCGGCAGGCACGGACACGAGGTTCGCCTGAGTGTGCCCGCGCGCCCAGCCGGCCGTGGGGCCGCTGAGGCCCGAGCGGAACGCCGCGCGGGCCTCCTGGGGGCTCAGGTCGGCTCCGGGGCTTCCCGCGACCTCCAGGGTCTCGGCGGCTCCACAGTCCTCAACGGCCGCGAGGCTCGCGGAAGTTCCCTCCCCTTCGTGATTCACAGAAGTTCCCTCCCGCGCGTCTCGGGCAGTCCGAAGAGGGCGATCACCGCGAGCGCGTAACCGAACGCCCCGAAGATCAGCGCACCGCCCACGCCCCAGCTGTCCGCGAGGAAGCCGACGGTCGTGGGGAAGATGGCACCCACTGCGCGGCCGGTGTTGTACGTGAAGCCCTGCCCCGTGCCGCGCACGGCCGCCGGGTACAGCTCGCTCAGGAAGGAACCGAAGCCGCTGAAGATCGCCGACATGCAGAAGCCGAGCGGGAAACCGAGGACCAGGAGAACGCCGTTGGCCCCGTCCGGGATGTTCGTGTACGCGGCGATGCTGGCCGCGGACAGGAACGCGAACAGCGCGATGTTGCGCTTGCGCCCCAGCTTGTCGGTCAGATAACCGCCGGTCAGATAGCCGATGAAGGCGCCGGAGATGAGGAACGTGAGATAGCCGCCGGTGCCGACGACGGTCAGCCCGCGGTCTTCCTTGAGGTACGTCGGCACCCAGGTGGCGAGCGTGTAGTAGCCGCCCTGGACACCCGTGGACAGCAGCACCGCGAAGCACGTCGTGCGCAGCATGCCCGGCTTGAAGATGGCCGTGAACGAGCCCTTCTCCGTGCTCCGTTCACGCTCGGCGGCCGCCTCCGGGGCGTCGTGCACATTGCGGCGTACGTAGATGACGAGCAGCGCGGGCAGCGCGCCGGTGAAGAACATCACGCGCCAGGCGATGTCGTCGTCCATGAACTGGAAGACCAGCGTGTAGACGATCGCGGCGAGGCCCCAGCCCACGGCCCAGGAGCTCTGGATCGCGCCGAGCGTGCGGCCGCGGTTCTTGGCGGTCGAGTACTCGGCGACCAGGATCGCGCCGACCGCCCACTCGCCGCCGAAACCGAGGCCCTGGAGGGCGCGGAAGACCAGCAGAGTCTCGTAGTTGGGCGCGAAGCCGCAGGCGACGGTGAACACGGCGTACGTGATCACGGTGATCATCAGGGCCTTGACCCGGCCTATGCGATCGGCCACGACGCCCGCGACGGCTCCGCCCACGGCGGAGACGACCAGCGTGACGGTCGTGAACAGGCCCGTCTGGCCGCTGTTCAGGCCGAAGTAGGCCGACAGCGCGACCATGCTCAGGGGCAGCGTGAAGTAGTCGTAGGAGTCCAGCGCGTACCCGCCGAAGGCGCCGGCGAACGCCCGGCGGCCGCGCGGTCCGAGCGCGCGCAGCCAGCCGAACGCGCCGTCGTCGTCGGGGTGTTGGTCCGCGCGCGGCTGGTCGTCCAGCTCGGTCGCGGCGGGCGGTGGAGTCGTACTCATGGGCACCTCGCAGAGGGGTCGGCGGTGCTGGAGGGTGCTTCTGAGGAGCGGTGTTGGTGCTGGAAGGCGCTTCAAAGGAGCGGCGGTGGTGCGGGGAGTGGCGCTTGCCGGGCAACGGGGACGTCGCTTGCCGGACAACGTAGAGGATTGTTCAACGATCCCTCAATACCCATGTTGTCTCGTTCTTGTATCTGCGATTGAATCCGGGCATGGCTGAGGGGATGGCTGATCATGGCTGAACTGACCGGTCTCGCCGACGACCGCGCGCTCCTGGGACGTACGAGCACCGCGGAGCGGGTCGCGGACATCCTCCGGAGCCGTATCGCGGAGGGGTACTTCCCGCCCGGCACCCGCCTCTCGGAGGACAGCATCGGCGGCGCGCTCGGCGTCTCCCGCAACACCCTGCGCGAGGCCTTCCGGCTGCTCACCCACGAGCGGCTGCTCGTCCACGAGCTCAACCGCGGCGTCTTCGTGCGGGTCCTGACCGTCGACGACGTAGAGGACATCTACCGCACCCGGCGCCTGGTCGAATGCGCCGTCGTGCACGCGCTCGGGCGCCCGCCGTACGCCGTGGACGCGCTCGCCGCAGCCGTCGCCGAGGGCAGGGCGGCCGCCGGACGGCGGGACTGGAAGGGCGTCTCCACGGCCAACATCCACTTCCACCGGGAACTCGTCGCGCTCGCCGGGAGCGCCCGCACCGACGAACTGATGCGCAGCGTCTTCGCCGAACTGCGGCTCGCCTTCCACGTGGTGGACGACCCGCGCCGCCTCCACGAGCCCTATCTCGTACGCAACCAGGAGATTCTGGACGCCCTGCGGGCCGGCCTCGGGCCGAAGGCCGAGCGGCTGCTCGCGGTCTACCTGGACGACTCGCTCCAGGGCCTGGTCGACACGTACGCGCGGCGCGTGGCGGCGGGCGGTCCCGGCGCGGGCTGAGGGGGTCGCGGCCCGTACGGGCCGCTCGTACGGCCGTCGTGCCCGGTCGACGCGGGCGGGGCATCTGCGTCGTTTCGACCGTTGTCAGACCGAGGACCTAGTCTGTGCACCGTGACTTCGCCTGCCGTACCGGACTTCGTTCCGCCCCAGCTCAGCGCGGGGCCGCGGCCCGCTCCGGGCCCGGCCGCCGACGAGGGCCTGGCGCGGCGCCTGCGCGCGCTCGCGTGCACGGCGCCGCTGCACGACCTGGACACCCGCAAGGCGAACCTCGCGGGGGAGTATTCGGTGTACGCGATGGCGGAGGTGGCCCTCTCCGCCATCGACCTCGTCACGCTGAACATGGACTTCGACACGGGCGCCGACCACGAGCAGATAGTGGCCCGGCTGCTGCCCCGCGTCGCCGCCCAGGCCCCGCGCCGCCCGACCGCCGAGCACGAGCGCGTCGCCCGTTGGGTCCTGGAGAACCTGATCAATGTGGGCAGCGTGGACCGCGGCTTCCGCGCGGTGTACGGCACCTTCGGCGCGGACGGGACATATGTCCGGCGTGACTACGACTTCAAGCTGATCGAGGAGGTCCCCGGGTACGGCGGCGGTGTCTACCTGCGCACCACCGACGAGGCCGTGAACGTCCTCGTGGGCGCCCTCGACACGGACGTCACCAGCGCCCAGATCGCCGCCGAGGTGAAGCTGGAGGTCCTCATCAACCGAGGACGCCTCGCCGACGCCCAGCTCGCCGCCGAGCAGGCGCGGTATCGCACCGTGCAGTACTCGGAGACCCTCCGCAAGGCCCTGGACGCGACCCGGCGCAACGTCCGCGCGGTGGACTGGCTCCAGGCCGTCCCGGACATGATCGCCGAGGCCCTGGACCACGTGGCCGACCGGTATCGCCACGAGAACGCGATCCTGACGAACATCCGCAAGGTGCGCGACGAGTCCGAGGCCGTCTCCGACTCCGCGGCGGGCGAGCACAAGCGCCGCGCCGCCGAGCTCGTCGACATCGTCAAGGACTGCATCCGCCGCCACACCCAGCTCCAGTCCCGGCTGCTCGAAGCGGGCCCCCTGTTCCGCGCCGAGCAGGACCGGCAGGCCTTCGCGACACCCACCGCCCGCGCGGGACTCGATCTGTACGGCCAGCTGATCGCCCCCGTCCTGCCGCTCCCCGCCGAGCAGGCGATCCGCGTGACGGACGCCTTCTTCGCGCGCGGGACGGGCCTGCGCACCCCGGTGTCGGTGCGGGTCGGCGACCTCGTCGACATACTGCTCACGCCGCCGCAGGAGCGCGAGCACCTGGGCGCGGAGATGCCCGAGCCCGACCTCATCGCCACCCCCGACGACAGCCGCTTCAGCGAGGAGCAGCTGGCGAGCGCGATGGAGCTGCTCGCGCTGCCGTCCGACGCGCCGCGCCGGCTCTCCGGGCTGCTCGCCGACGCCCGCCGCCGCGACCCCGAACTGCCCTACCTGGTCGCCCTGCTGGCCGTCCACGCCGCGAGCCCGCCGGTCGGCACGGCCTACCGCCAGGGCGAGCAGCAGCTCCTGTTCGCCGTGGACGACGGCACCGAACTCGACGACCCGGAGTTCGGCGGCGCCGACCTCATCGTCGGCACGGCCCTGCTCGACGCGGCGGGCATGGCGGCCGACCGTACGGAGGCCGCGTGATGACCACGCCCACTGGGCCTCGCACCGCCCTGGCCCCTGCCGCCCCCGGGGACGTACGCACGGCCCCCGACGACACGGGCCCCGCCCCCGAACACGTACGACCGACGGACCGCACCAAGGAGCCCAAGCCGTGACCGATCACCCCGCAGAGCACGCCGCGTGGGGCGAGCCGGACGCCAGCGCGGCCCCGGCGGCCGCCCCCGCGGGGGCCGCCGTCACGCCGGCCGACGCCGCCGACGCGGCACGGCTCGTCGCGTTCGGGCTCCAGCCCAAGCTCCAGCCCGCCCGCGACCAGGAGTACGGCGAACTGCTCCGTCGGTACCGCGAGGACCCGCCGTTCGCCCGCCTCGCCGACGCTGTGGCGGCCGGGCTCGGCCTCGTCGTCCTGGAGGTGTCCACGCGCGCGGGGATGGCGGTGACCGCCGCCGAGGACTCCGTGTTCGCCGTCCGCATGGGCGACTACGCACGCCGCGCCGCCGCCGACTCCACCGACCGCTTCCTGCACGGCCTCGCCCACCTCGCCGTCGCCGCCATGGCCTTCCCGCGCCCCGAGGACCTCGCCGACGACGGGTACATCGGACGCGTCACCGTCAACGGCGTCGACGCCTTCGTGCGGCAGGCCTGCCGCCGCCTGGAGGAGCGCGCCGAGGAGCAGGGCGAGAACACCGACCCGGCGACGGACGCGCCCGGCCTGGAGTCCGCCTGGCGGATCTGGGCGCGCCGCAGCTCCACCGGCGCCACCAAGGACGCCCGCAGACTCGCCGGTTCGACCACCGGCATCGTCGGCAAGGCCGCCGCGTTCCTGACCGACTCCGGCTTCCTCCAGCGCACGGGCGACGACTCCGGAGGGACGTACCGCACGACCGCGCGCTATCAGCTCCAGGTCCGCGACATGGCGGGCACCGCCGCCATGGCCGAGCTCCTGGAGCTCGGCGTCGTGCCCGTCACCGACGGCTCCGCGACGCTGCTGCCTCCCGACGACACCGACGACCTGGAGCTGGCGGCCGACGCGGGCCTTCCGTTCCACTCCTGAGCCGCACCCTCCGGTGGTCGCGGCCGAGCCGACCGCCCCCCCACGAACTGCCTCACGCTCCGCACGACTTAACGATCCGCACGACTTACGACGAGAGTCCGCCGCCATGTACGAGCTGTCCCGGGTCCGCCTCTACTCCATCGGCCCTGCCGGTGCGCGCTACGCCGACACCGTGCTGGACCTGCGCGGTGTCGGCGACGTGGTGCCCGACCCCGCGCCCGCGCAGGCGGAGTTCTTCGAGGAGGAGCCCGTCGGCCCGCCGCGCCGCCCGGCGCCCGCGGGCGTGCTCTTCCTGGAGAACGGCGGCGGCAAGTCCGTCCTGCTCAAGCTGATCTTCTCCGTGATGCTGCCGGGCCACCGGAACACGCTGGGCGGCGCCAGCTCCGGCGTGCTGCGCAAGTTCCTCCTGGCCGACGACTGCGGACACGTCGCCCTGGAGTGGCAGCACACGCTCACCGGCGAGTGCGTCGTCGTCGGCAAGGTCAGCGAGTGGCGCGGGCGGCAGGTCTCCAACGACCCGCGGAAGTTCGCCGAGGCCTGGTACTCCTTCCGGCCCGGGCCCGGCCTGAGCCTGGACTCGCTGCCGGTCGCCGAGTCCACCGCGGTGCGCCCCTCCGTGGAGGGCGCCTCCGGCGCCCAGGGGCGGCGGCGCACCATGAAGGGCTTCAGGGACGCCCTCATGGAGGCCACGAAGGCGTACCCGCACCTCGAAGTGCACTGGGAAGAGATCCACGACCGCTGGAACGAACACCTCGGGGACCTGGGTCTCGACCCCGAACTGTTCCGCTACCAGCGGGAGATGAACGCCGACGAGGGCGAGGCAGCCGGCCTGTTCGCCGTCAAGAAGGACTCCGACTTCACCGACCTGCTGCTGCGCGCCGTCACCGACACCCGCGACACGGACGGCCTCGCCGACCTCGTGCACGGCTTCGGCAACAAGCTGGGCCGCCGCGCCGAGCTGATCGCCGAGCGGGACTTCACCGCCGGTTCCGTCGACCTGCTCGGCCGCATCGTCGACGCCGCGGACACCCGGGCACGCGCGCGTGACGTGCACGCGGGCGCCGAACGCCGCACCCGCACGCTCGCCCGCCGCCTGTCCACCCGTGCCGTCGAGGAGCGGGGCCGCGCCGCCGAGCTCGCCGAGCAGGTCACCGCGGCCGCCCACACCGTCACGGCCGCCGAGCAGGCCCGCGGCCGCTCCGCGCTGATCGCCGCCGAACTCGCCTACCGGCACGCCTCGCTGGCCCTCACCGTGGCGGAGAAGGCCGCTGCCGCGCAGCGCCGCGAGCTCGCCGACGCGCGCACCCTGCACTCCGCCTGGCAGGCCGCAGAGGCCGTCCTGCGCCACCGCGCCGCCGCCGACCGCTCCGCGCGCGTGGCCGTCGCGATCCGCGAGGCCGAGCGCGACGCCGCGCCCGCGCTCGCCGCCCGCGCGAAGGCCGCCGCCGATCTCGTACGCGCCCTGCACACCGCGGCCGAAGGCGCCGAGTCCCAGGCCAACGAGGTGGAGGAGCGCTCGGCGGCCCTCCAGGAGACCGGCGAGGCAGCGCACCGCGACGCCACCTCCGCCGCCACCGAGGCGCAGCGCGCCCGCAGCGAGGCCGGACACCTGCGCCAGCGCCTCAGTGAGGTCGAGCAGGAGACCGCCGAGGCGGTCCGCGCGGGCTGGCTCGACGACAGCGCTCCCGACGCCGACCCGGCCCGTGCCGCGCTCGCCGCGAGCGACGCCGAGAAGACGGCCGTCACCGCCTGGGACGAGGCACGGGAAGGCGCCCGCCGCTCCGCCGACCAGGCCAAGGAGGCCGGCGCGGCCGAGGCCCGCGCGGAGCTGACGGCGGCCCGCGCGGCGGACGCCGCGACGGCGGCGGAGCAGGCGTACGACGCCGAGCGGCGCGCCGCGGACTCCCTGGCGCAGGACGACCGGCTTGTCGAGCTTCTGGGGCTGCCGGGTGTGTCCGGTGGGGGCGTACGAGGTGGGGTGCCGCAGCCTCGGTACGCAGGGGCCGATTCGGGGGACGCCGGGGAGGGTTCCCCGGAGAGCGCCCAGGGCGAGGCGCCAGGCCTGGCCGGTGCGTCGGACGCCGACGCTGGTCAGGGAGCACGTGCGCACGGCGGCACCGAAAGCGACGCCTCCGGCGCTGATAGGGCGGCCCGCGAGGACGCGCACGCGGACACCGGCACGACCTCGAACGGCTCCCGGCGGGCCGTCGACTCCAGCCTGGCCCCGCTCTCCCCGGACGACCTGGACCGCAGTGCCGACGACCTGAAGACCCTCCTCGACGACGGAGTGGCCGCCGCCGAGCGGCAGTTGTTCGAGCTGCGCACGGCCGCCGCCGACGACTCCCGGATCCTCGGCGCCCTCGGCGACGGCGGTCTGCTGCCGCCCGGCCCCGACGTCCTCGCCACCGTCGAGTTCCTCGGGGAGCACGGCATTCCGGCGCTTCCGGGATGGCGCTATCTGGCGCAGGCCGTCGATCCCGCCGACCACGCGCGCGTGCTCGCGGCGCGCCCCGAACTGGTCGACGGCGTCGTCATCACCGACCCGCACACGCACGCCCGCGCGCGCGAAGCGCTCGCCGGTGCCGCGCTGCTGCCGCGCTCCACGGTCGCCGTGGGTACCGCCGCCGCGCTCCTCGCCCCGGTGCCGGACGGCGCCACGGGCTCCGCCGAGGACGTCTTCCTCGTACCGCCGAACCCGGCCATGCACGACGAGCACGCCGCCGACGAGGAGCGCCAGGCCCTGCGCGCCCGCGCCACCCTGCGCGACGACGAGATCCGCGCCCTTGCTCAGCGCCTCGCCAAGGACCGGGAGCTGGCCGCGCGGCTCGCCTCCTGGCGGTCCGGCTGCCCGGCCGGGCGCCTCACCGAACTCGCCGTCGCCGCCCGGGACGCGCGCGCCTTCGCCGAGGAGGCCGAGGCCGAGCTGGCCGAGGCCCGCACCGTACGCGCGGAGGCCGACGAGGCAGCCGCCGACGCCGCCCGCGTACGCGACGAGAGGCAGGAGGCCGCCCAGCGCGCCAGGCGCGCCGCCGACGCGCTCGCCGGGCTCGCGTTCCGCCTCCGCGAGCGCGCAGGCTGGCAGGCGAAACTGCGGGAACTGGCCGACGACGCCGTGGAGTCGGAGGCCCGCGCCCAGTCCTGCCTGGACCGCGCCCGCGCCGCCGACGAGGACCGCCGCGCCGCCCAGCGCGCCGCCGACGACGCCCGCCGCACCGCGCGTGCCCTCCGCGCGGAGCGCGCCGAGATCGCGGGCGCCCCCGAAGACGTGCCGTTGGACCAGGACGCCCCGAAGACCTCGCTGCCCGCCCTCCGCGAGGCCTACCGCGCGGCATCGCAGCTCTACGAAAAGGTCGGTGTCGGCGCCGACCTGCGCGCCGAACAGGCCCGCGCGGAGAGCGACGAGAGCGCCGCCGTGGCCGAGCTCGACCGGCTCAGCAACAAGGTGCGCACCCGTGCCGCCCAGCTCCTCGAAGGCACCGACGGCGCCGACGGACCCTCCCGGCAGGCCGCCGCCGCCCGCGCGGAGGCACAGGTCCAGCTCATCGAGTCCCGTGCCTCCACCGCCAGCGAACAACTCGGCAGGCTCCGCGGCGAGGCCGAACGGCACGCCCCCGAAGACGGCGACGCGCACACCGAGCTTCCCGAAGAGCTCGTCCCCGCCGACGCCGAACAGGCCCAGACCCTGCTGCGCACGGCCACCGGTGAACTGGCCGCGCACACGGAGGCGTTGAGCCAGGCCAAGGAGGCGCACGCCGCGCTGCTGCACACCCACCGAGCCACGGAGGAGGCGGGCGGCGGCTTCGACGAGACGGCGGCGCTCCTGCGCGACCTGCTGCGCGAGCACCACGACCCCCACGACACCGACGACGAGCAGCCCGAGCCCTACCCCGGCACCCTCGAGGAGGCCCGCCAGGCCGCCGCCGAGGCCCGCCGCTCCCTGCGCGGCTGCGCCGCCGACCTGTCCGCCGCCGAGTCGGCCGTCCGCGAAGCCGGCGACATCCTGGTGCGGCACGCCAACTCCACCCGGTACGAACAGGTTCGCACCCCCGCCCGCCAGCAGATCCGCGAACTGCCCGCGTCCGCCCTGCCCGAGCACGCCAAGAAGTGGGCCGACGCCTTCGCACCCCGCCTGCGCGTGCTCACCGACGAGCTGGAGCAGCTGGAGCGCAACCGCGACAGCATCGTCGACCGGCTGCGCGGCCTGGTCGAGTCCTCGCTCGCCACGCTCCGCGCCGCCCAGCGCCTCTCCAAGCTGCCCGAAGGCCTGGGGGAGTGGTCCGGCCAGGAGTTCCTGCGCGTCCGCTTCGAAGAGCCCGACCAGGCGACGCTCACCGAACGCCTCGGCGAGGTCATCGACGAGGCCACACGCGCGGCCGTGAAGAAGAACTCCGACCTCCGCAGAGACGGAATGTCCCTGCTGCTCAGGGGAGTTCAGGCCGCCCTGGAGCCGCGCGGCATCGCTGTGGAGATCCTCAAGCCGGACGCCGTGCTGCGCGCCGAGCGCGTGCCGGTCGGGCAGATGGGCGACGTCTTCTCCGGAGGCCAGCTGCTCACCGCAGCCATCGCCCTGTACTGCACGATGGCCGCGCTGCGCTCCAACGACCGCGGCCGCGACAAGCACCGGCACGCGGGCACGCTGTTCCTCGACAACCCCATCGGCCGCGCCAACGCGACGTACCTCCTGGAACTCCAGCGCGCCGTGTCGGACGCCCTCGGCGTCCAGCTCCTGTACACCACCGGCCTGTTCGACACGACGGCGCTCGCGGAGTTCCCGCTGGTCATCCGGCTCCGCAACGACGCCGACCTGCGCGCGGGCCTGAAGTACATCAGCGTCGAGGAACACCTGCGCCCTGGCCTGCCGCAGGAGCAGCAGGCCCCGGCAGGGGAGACGGTGCACGGGGAGATCACCGCGACAAGGATGTTCAAGAAGCCCGTCGCCGGGTGAGCCGTTTCACGCGGCCGGCCGCCGCGGGAGGCGTGCGTGCGGCCGGCCGCAGAACGGTGTGCTCAGGGGGTAATGGGGTGCTCAGGCGGTCAGGTGCCGGATGAGCCACTCGTGGAAGATGCCGATGTGGTGCTCGGTCGGCACCAGTACGCCGCCGCCCCGGTAGGCGCGTGAGCCCATCGCGGGCTGCGTGCGCTCGCAGGCCGCGAAGTCCTGTTCGTTGACCCGGTGGAACAGCTCGACCGACTTCGACAGATCCGCTCCGGAGGCGACGATGTCGGGTGCGTACAGCCAGTCGCACTCGACGACCGTGCGGTCCACGGCCAGCGGGAACATCCGGTGCAGGATGACGTGGTCGGGCACCAGGTTGACGAAGACAGTCGGCTTCACGGTGATCGCGTAGTAGCGGCGGTCCTGGTCGTCGGCCACCCCGGGCAGGCGCCCGAAGCCCGCGCTGCCGTCGACAGTGAAGCCGTGCACGTCCTCTCCGAAGACGGCGCCGTGCCCTACGTAGTACTGCGCCGCGAAGCCGTCGGCGAACTCCGGCAGCACATCGGTCAGCTCGGGGTGGATGGTCGCGCAGTGATAGCACTCCATGAAGTTCTCGACGATCAGCTTCCAGTTGGCGCGCACGTCGTAGCGGACGCGGTGGCCGAGCGCCAGGTCCTGCGTGCGGTAGCGCTCGATGGACGCGGGATCGCCGAGGCGTTCCACGGCCTCGCCGATCACGGTGTCCTCGAAGGACGGCGGCTGCTCGGCCAGACACACCCAGGCGTAGCCGAGCCACTCCCGCAGCGCGACCTCGACCAGGCCGTGGGCGGCGCGGTCGACGTCCGGCATCCGCGTCAGGTTGGGCGCCGCGATCAGGCGGCCGTCCAGGTCGTACGTCCAGGCGTGGTACGGACACTGGAGGCTGCGGCGGACCTCGCCCGCCTCGTCGGCGCACAGGCGGGCGCCACGGTGCCGGCAGACGTTGAGGAAGGCGCGCAGGCCGCCGTCGCGGGCACGAGTGATCAGGACGCTCTCACGGCCGATCTGGACGGTGCGGTACGCGCCGGGCCCGCCGAGGTCGGCGGCGCGCACGGCACAGCACCACAGGGACTCGAAGAGGCGCTCCTGCTCCTGCCGGAAGACGTCGGGATCGGTGTAGTAGTGGCCGGGCAGCGTCGCGATGAGGCTCGCGGAGACCTCTGTCGTCACGTCCGTACTCCTCAGACGGGCGCCGCGGTGGGCGCGAAGGCGACCGCGGGAACGCGATCACGGGGATGCGGTCAGACGGGTGCCGCGGCGGGCGCGGGATCGAGCGGACCGGTGATCCGGCGCGGGTCGAAGAGCCCGATGGGATGCCCGGTGGTGCCGTCGAGCGCCAGGTCGGCGAGGATCTCGCCGACCACCGGCACGAACTTGAACCCGTGCCCGGAGAAGCCGCAGGCCACCGTCACCGACTCCGGGTGCTCCGGATGCCGCGTGATGACGAAGTGCTCGTCGGGCGTCGTCGTATACATGCAGGTCGACGCCTTCAGCAGGCGCCCGGGCAGCAGCGGGATGTGCCGCGCCATGTGCTCGGCCATGGCCGCCACTTCGTGCGGATGGACCGTGCGGTCGATGGTCTCCGGAGTGCACACGCTGCCGTTGCGGAAGAAGGCGACCTTCACGCCGAGGTCCGGTCCGTCGATCGAGGGGAAGCCGTACACCTGCATGCCGGCGGCGTCCTCCCAGACGTAGATCGGATGGTGCTCCGGAAGGAACGGGCCCACGCCGCCCGTCGGCTGGAACCAGTACATGATCTGCCGCTCGATGGTGAACGGAACCCCGAGGTCCGCGAGCAGTCCCGGCGCCCAGGCACCCGGGCAGATCACCAACTGGCCGGCGGTGTAGGTGTCTTCGGCGGTGTGCACGCGCACCCCGCCGCCGTACGGCTCCCAGCGCGTCACCGGCTCCTCGAAGTGCAGGTCGGCGCCCTGGCGGGTGGCGAGCTGCAGATGCGCGGCCACCGTGTTCTCCGGGCGGACCAGCCCCGCGCGCTCCTCGTACAGCGCCACCTCGTCGTCGCGCGGCGTGAGCGTCGGGAAGCGGCGGCGGATCTCCTGCGAGTCGAGCATCTCGTGCGGCAGGCCCCAGGTCTCGGCGGAGAGCCGCGCCCCGGAGACCACCCGCCCGTCCGGCCTGCCGACCATCACACCGCCGCACAGGGTGGCGATCCGACGTCCGGTGTCCTGTTCCAGTTTTTCGTAGAGCTCGTACGCGCGCAGCAGCAGTGGTACGTACGCGGGGTCCTCGAAGTACGACTGCCGCGTGACCCGGGAGCCGCCGTGGCTGGAGCCGCGCTGGTGCACGGGACCGAACTTCTCCAGGCCGAGGACACGGGCCCCGCGCGCGGACAGGTGGTGGGCGGCGGCGCTGCCCATGCCGCCCAGGCCGATCACGATCACGTCGTGGCTGGGGGTGGTGGGGGACACGGCGGGTCACCTCCGGATTCGGGTCATCTCGGGGTCGAAGAGCGGTTCGTCGGCGACGGTCGCGGGGACCTGCTCACCGAAGTACTCGATGTGCACGCCGGTGCCCGCGGTGAGCGGCGGCAGCCAGGCGTAGGCGACGCAGCGGCCCAGGGTGTAGCCGTACGCGGCGCTGGTGACGTACCCGGCGGGTGCGGCATCGCTGCCGAGGCGTACGGCTTCGCTGCCGACGCGTGCGGCTTCCCCGCCGAGGTACACGGGTTCCTTGCCGAGGACGACGGCGGCCGGGTCGTCGAGGAGGAGCGCGGTGAGCCTGCGCGTGAGCGGGCCGCGCCGTGCGAGCGCATCGCGGCCCACGAAGTCGTCCTTGTCCATGCGGACGGCGAAGCCGACACCCGCCTCGTACGGGTCGTGTTCGGCGGTCATGTCCTGGCCCCAGGCGCGGTAGCCCTTCTCCAGGCGCAGGCTGTTGAAGGCGCTGCGCCCGGCGGCGACCACGCCCAGCTCCCGCCCCGCCTCCCACAGCGTGTCCCACAGCCGGAGTCCCAGGTCGGCGCTGGTGTACAACTCCCAGCCCAGTTCCCCGACATAGCTCAGGCGCAGTGCCGTCACCGGCACATGGCCGAGGTGCGTCCGGCGTGCCTTGAAGTACCCGAAGGCCTCGTGCGAGAAGTCGTCGCGGGTCAGCGGCTGCACGAGGGCGCGGGCCAGCGGTCCCCACACGCCGACGCAGCACGTCCCTTGGGTGATCTCCCTGATGTGCACGTCGTCGGGCGCGTGCGACTGTAGCCAGGAGAGATCGGCGGGGGAGTTGGCGCCGACCTGGAAGTGCGCGGGGGCGAGCCGTGCCACGGTCAGGTCGGAGCGGATGCCGCCCGCCTCGTCGAGAAGGAGGGTGTAGGTGACCGAACCAGGCTTCTTGCGAAGGTTGTTGGTGGTCATGCGCTGAAGGAAGCCGAGAGCTCCGGGGCCGGTGACCTCCAGACGGCGCAGGGGCGTCATGTCGTACAGCGCGACCCGCTCGCGGGTGGCCCGCGCCTCCGCGGCGGCGATGGGCGACCAGTACCGACCCGACCAGGCGTCCCGCGCGGGCACGTCCACGTCGGCGGCGAGCGCTGCGTTGGCCTCGTACCAATGGGGCCGCTCCCAGCCGCCGCCCTCCAGGAAGACCGCGCCGAGCTCCTGCTGGCGCGCGTAGAAGGGGCTGACGCGCAGGGGGCGCGGCTCGTCCATGGGCTGGTGCGGGTGGATGACGTCGTACACCTCGACGAACTGCCGCGCGCCGCGGTCGGTGACGTACGCGGGGGAGCGCTGGGCGTCCTCGAAGCGGGTGAGGTCGCAGTCGTGGATGTCGGTGGTGGGCCGGCCGTCGACCATCCACTCGGCGACGGCCTTCGCCACACCGGCGGAGTGCGTGACCCAGACGGCCTCGGCGAGCCAGAAGCCGCGCAGCGCGGGGGACTCACCGAGCAGCGGCATGCCGTCCGGCGTGAAGGAGAACACGCCGTTGAAGCCCTCTTCGACGGCCGACTCCTTGAGCGCGGGCAGCAGTCCGCAGCAGTCCTGCCAGCTCGGCGCGAAGTCCTCCTCGGTGAACGGGTACGAGGACGGCATGGCCAGGCCGCCGGCGGTCGCCTCGTCGTACGCGGGCACGGCGAACGGGTCGACGGGCAGCGGTCGGTGGGCGTACGACCCGATGCCGACGCGGTCGGTGTGCTCACGGAAGTACAGGTCACGGTCCTGGAAGCGGAGGATGGGCCGGGAGGCCTCCGTGCGCGGGTCGTTCACGCCGGCGAGCTCGGGCAGCGGCAGCGTGCGCGCGTACTGGTGGGCGAGGGGCTGCAGCGGTACGTCGACGCCCGCCATACGGCCGATCACCGGCCCCCAGAAGCCCGCCGCGGACACGACGTGGTCGGCGGGGAAGGTGCCGCGGTCGGTGACGACGCCGGTGACGCGGCCCTCCGCGCGCTCGATGCCGGTGACCGTGTGCCGGTCCAGGAAGCGGGCGCCGCGGGCCGTCGCGCGTTCGATCTGCGCGCGGCAGGCGAGGACGGCGCGGGCGAGGCCGTCGTCGGGCGTGTACAGGCCGCCGAGCACCTGGCCGGTGTCGAGCAGTGGCCACAGCTCCTTGCAGTGCGCGGCGTCCACCAACTCGGCGCGGATGCCCCAGGACGCGGCGAGGCCCGCCCTGCGGTGCAGGTCGGCCCAGCGCTCCTGCGTGGTGGCCAGCTCCAGGCCGCCCACCGGGTTGAAGCACGAGAGCCCGTCCACGGTGAGCTCGCCGAACTTCCGCACGGTGTACGCGGCGAACTCGCTCAGCGTCTTGGACGGGCTGGTCTGGAAGACGAGCCCGGGCGCGTGCGAGGTGGACCCGCCCGGGGCGGGCAGCGGCCCCTGTTCGAGGACGGTGACGTCGGTCCAGCCCCGGGCGGTCAGCTCGTCGGCGAGGGAGCAGCCGACGATTCCGGCACCGATGACGACGACGCGGGGGCCGGCCGGGGTGTCCCGCGCGTCCGCGGAGTCCGTGTCCCGCGTGCCGTGGGGCTGTGGCTCTTGCCGTACGCCGCTCACAGGACCACCACCGATCGCAGCACCTCGCCGCGCTGCATCCTGGCGAACGCCTCCTCGACCTCGTCGAGAGCGATCTTCTCCGTCACGAAGGCGCCGAGGTCGAGCCTGCGGCTGAGGTACTGGTCGACGAGCAGGGGGAAGTCCCGCGTGGGCAGGCAGTCGCCGTACCACGAGGACTTGAGCGCGCCGCCGCGCGAGAACAGGTCGATCAGCGGCAGCTCGACGGCCATCGCCGGATCGGGCACACCGACCTGGACGAGCACGCCCGCGTGGTCGCGCATGTAGAAGGCCTGTTTGTACGTTTCCGGGATGCCGACCGCGTCGATGGCGACGTCGACGCCGAAGCCGCCGGTGAGCCCACGCACCGCCTCGACGGGGTCGGTGCCCCGGGAGTTGACGGTGTGGGTGGCCCCGAAGCGGGTGGCGCCGTCGAGCTTCGCGTCGTCGATGTCGACGGCGATCACGCGCCGCGCCCCGGCGAGCGAGGCCCCGGCGATCGCGGCGCAGCCGACGCCGCCACAGCCGATGACGGCGACGGTGTCGCCGCGGCCCACGTTCCCCGTGTTCACGGCCGCCCCGTAGCCGGCCATCACGCCGCAGCCGATCAGCCCGGCCGCCTCCGGCCGGGCCGCAGGGTCGACCTTCACGGCCTGGCCCGCGGCCACGAGCGTCTTCTCGGCGAAGGCGCCGATGCCGAGCGCCGCGCTGAGCGGGGTGCCGTCCAGGAGCGTCATGGGTTGTGCCGCGTTGCGCGAGTCGAAGCAGTACCAGGGGCGACCGCGCAGGCAGGAGCGGCACGTTCCGCAGGGGGCGCGCCAGGCGATGACCACGTAGTCGCCGGGCCTCAGGCCGCCCACGTCGGAGCCGACCGCCTCGACGGTTCCGGCGGCCTCGTGGCCGAGCAGGAACGGGAAGTCGTCGGAGACCGCGCCTTCCCGGTAGTGCAGATCGGTGTGGCAGACCCCGCAGGCCTGCACGGAGACAAGTACCTCTCCCGGTCCGGGATCCGGCACGACGATCGTCTGCACCTCGACGGGTGCGCCCTTCTTCGCGGCGACGACGCCACGGACCTCGTGTGGCACGGCCAGGCTCCTCGACTGTGAGTCGTTGTTGCGTACTCCACGATCGGTTGCGCTATGAGAGACATCGTGGGAGCGACATCAAGGAGCCGTCAAGGGGCGGGAGTGAACGCTCGGCAAAACGCCGCGGCGGCGCGGAACGGTCCCGGCGCGAGGCAGGGTGGGAGGGGGCGGGACGGCGCAAGGCAGAGCGAGAGGGAGGGCGGCGGAGGGCGGCGCAGAGCGGTGGAGGGCGGCGGGGAGTGGTGGAGCGAGACGGCGCGCGACGACGGAGCGCGGAGCCGGGAATGATCCGGCTCCGCGCTCGCTCCCGGGCTCTGCCTGGGGCCGCGGGCCCTGCGGACGGTTTCAGAAGTCGCCGGACGGCGGCTTCAGAACCCGTAGCCCATCCGGCGCGACAGCTCCACCGCTGCCGCGACCGTGCGCTTGGCCAGCTCGGTGAGCCGGTCCTCGGTCAGCCGGTACACCGGCCCGGAGGCGCTGAGGGCGCCGATGACCTTGCCGTCGTGCGCGCGCACCGGCGCCGCCACGGCGGCAAGGCCCACCTCCAGCTCCTCCACGGCGATCGCGAAACCCTGCTGGACGACGGTCTCCAGGTCGCGGCGCAGTGCCACCGTCCCGGTCACCGTCTGCTCGGTGATGCGCGGCAGCGTGCGGGCGATCAGGCCCTCGCGCAGGGTCGTCGGGAGGTGCGCCAGCAGCACCTTGCCGCTGGAGGTGGCGTGCAGGGGGGTGCGCCGGCCGAGCCAGTTCTGCGCGGTCACGGACGCCGGGCCGCGGGCCTGCATGATGTTGACCGCGGCGTCGTCGTCGATCACCGCGATGTTGACCGTCTCGCCCAGCTCGTCCGCGAGATCGCGGCAGACCGGCCCGCCCTCCTGGGAGATGTCCATCCGCACGGCCGCCGCCCCGGCAAGGCGCAGCACACCGGCACCGAGGAAGTACTTGCCGCGGTCCTTCGCCTGCCCCACGAGGCCGCGGTTCTCGAGCACGCCGAGCAGCCGGAACGCCGTCGACTTGTGCACCCCCAGCTCGTCGGCGATCTCGGTGACCCCCGCCTCGCCGTGCCGGGCGAGGATCTCCAGGACGCTGACCGCGCGGTCCACGGACTGGACGGAACCGGCGGGCGCCTTGGCCTGTGCCTCGCGCGGCTTCCCGGGCTGTTGCGGGTGCGCCTCACCGCGCTGTTCGGACGGCGTCTCCTGATGCGGCTCCTCGTTCTGGCCAGGCTCTTTCCGCGTGCGGGTCATATCTCAACTCTCACCACTCGGCGGCCGCTTGAAGCCGCGTCCCAGGGAGCCCCTTGACGCGATGGGCATCCCACCGGATTCTGTTGCGCATAGCGCTCTCTGGTGCGCCATATGAAACTCCATGTTACCGAAGAGTCCCTGGCCGAAACGGCTCGCAACCGGGCCGACACATCCAGAGGAGGCCCCCGTGATTCCCGTCTGCCGCCTTGAAGACCTCCCCGCGGGCGAGTCCGTCCGTCTCGACACCACGCCGCCCGTCGCGGTGTTCAACGCCGACGGCGCGCTGTACGCCGTCGACGACACCTGCAGCCACCAGGACGCCTCCCTCTCCGAGGGCTGGCTCGAAGGCTGCCTGGTCGAGTGCCCGCTGCACGCTGCCACCTTCGATCTCCGTACCGGTCAGCCGACCTGTCTGCCGGCCCGCCGCCCGGTGCGCACCCACCGCGTGAGCGTGGTCGACGGAACGATCCATGTCCACCTGACCGAGCCCGCGGCCGTCCCTGTCCCCGTCCCGGCCTCCGCCACCTCAGCCATCGTCCCGGCAGGCGTTTCCGGCGCAGGCTCCCTGTCCGCGACCGCACACAGCACGCTGACCGGTGAGGGCTCCGCCGCATGAACACCGTCACTGTCGTCGGCGCCTCCCTCGCCGGGCTATACGCGGCGCGCGAGCTGCGCGCCCAGGGCTTCGACGGACGCCTCGTCATCGTCGGCGCCGAGCCCCACCTGCCGTACGACCGCCCGCCCCTGTCCAAGGACTTCCTCACCTCCGATCCCTCCAACCTCCTGGTCGGCGGAGCCGCGGAAGCCCCACTCGCACTCACCGACACCGAGGAGATCGGCGAGCTGGCCGCCGAATGGCTGCTCGGCGTCCACGCGACCGGCCTCGACCAGCACGCTCGCGCCGTTCTCCTCGACGACGGCCGGTCCGTCGTCACCGACGGCGTGGTCGTCGCGACCGGCGCGTCGGCCCGCCGCCTGCCCGGCCCGTGGCCCGCGGGCGTCCACACCCTGCGCACGCTCGACGACGCCCGCGCCCTCCGCGCCGACCTGGCCCAGGGCACACGGCGAGTCGTGGTGATCGGCGGCGGTTTCATCGGCGCGGAGACGGCGTCGTCGTGCGTCGCCCTCGGCCACGACGTGACCGTCGTCGAAGCCGCCCCTCTGCCTCTGCTGCCCCAACTCGGCCCGGATATGGGCGCGTTCTGCGCCGACCTGCACCGGCGGGGAGGCACCCGCCTGCTCACCGGAACGGGCGTGGCGGGCCTCCACCGAGTGGCCTCCCCCCACAGCCACAGCCACAGCCACAGCCACAGCCCCGGCCACGTCACCGCGGTCGAACTCTCCGACGGCCGTCTCCTGCCCGCCGACGTGGTCGTCGTCGGCATCGGCGCCGCCCCCAACACCGCCTGGCTCGCGGGCACGTCACTCGCCGTGCGCGACGGTGTCGTGTGCGACGACGGCTGTGTCACGTCCCTGCCCAATGTGGTCGCCGTCGGCGACGTCGCCCGCGTCGGCGGCGTCCGCGCCGAACACTGGACGAGCGCGACGGAACTACCCCGCGTCGCCGTACGCAACTTGCTCGCCGCCCGCACCGTGGAGACGGTCACCGCACTCCCGTACTTCTGGTCCGACCAGTACGGCTCCCGCATCCAGTTCGCCGGACACCGCCCCGCCGACGCCACCGTACGCATCGAGGAAGGCAGCCCTGATGACGGCAGCTTCCTGGCCGTGTACGAACACGCGGGCCGCGTCACCGCCGCCCTGGCCGTCGACTGCCCTCGCCCCTTCATGAAGGTGAGACGGGAGCTGAGGGCGCGACAGGTGGCCGCGGTCTGACGGCGGCGGCACGCTGCTGACGGAGGTGTGTGCAGGCGGCCAGGATCCCGACATCGCCCAGGTGGCCAAGGTCCCGACGTCGTCCGGGCGGTCAGGGTCCGACATCGCCCGGGCGGCCAAGGCCCCAGCGCAGTCCGGGCGGCCAAAGCCCCGACACCGTTCAGCTGCTGGCCGAAGCCCCGGCGCAGTCGGCCCCGTGGCCTCGGCCCATCCCGGGTCAGGAGTGAGACAACTGTCCCGCCCCGCCCGGGTTCCGTATGCCCTCCTTGGCGCGGGCGGCCACCCGTGCCTCGCGACGGGCCCTGCGCCGCTCGCGCCGCAGCCGGCGTGCCGTGCTGCTGGGCACCGACACCACGCCGTTGCGCTGGTTCCAGACCTGGCGGGTCACCCAGACGTCACACACGGCCCAGGTGGCGCCGACCGTGCTGGCCACGCTGCTCAGCACCATGGGGAAGGCCAGCCAGGACTCGGCCATCGCGCAGAAGAACGCCGTCATCGCCTGGATGAGCGTCAACGACACGATGAGCACCGCACGGACGGCCGCCGTGCGCACGGGGTCCGGCAGCCGCCGCCGGGTGGCGGGCTCCTCCACCCACAAGGGCTGCCGATCCGGCTCCTCGCTGTCGTCCAGAGCGTCGGCGTACTCGCGCCGCCCTCGTGCCTTGGAGCGCTCCCTGCCATCCGCCACCGCGGCCAACTCCCGCCGCTCCGGCGCCTTTCCTGCCTCACCGGACGCACGCCGCTCCGGCGCCTCGCTCGCCCCGAGTGGCATCCGCCGCTCCGGCGCTTCGGCCGCCCCGCCGGACCCCCGCTGCTCCACAGCTTCGCCCGCCGCGCTCGACGCACGCCGCTCCGCGGTACCGGCGAGTTCCCGCCCCTCGCCGCCTGTTCTCGCCCCACCCCGGGGCGCACTTCCCGTTCCCGCCGCAGGCCGGGCTGCCTCCGCGGGACGTGCTCCCTCCGCGGGGTGCACCTCCTCTGGGGCCCGCACCGCCTCCGCGAGGCGCGAGGTCGTCGCCGCCCCCGCCGTCTTCCGCTCAGCCCGCCCCTCGCCCAACTCCTCGCCCACGCGAGCCACTTCAACGCTCGTGGGCTTCCCGGACCCCCCGCGTCCAGACGGCCCGTCCTCGGCCGCCCCGCTCCCGGACGCCCGCCGGCGCTCTTTCGTACCCATCAACTCGTCACTCCCCCCGCTGCCTTGCCCGTGCCGCTGTCCTGCCCCTGCCTCGCGGCCGGTCCATCGAGAGCTCTCATGTCCGACTCTCCACTTGCTGCCCGTTTTACGCTGCTTTACGCCGCGCCGCCAGGGCCTCCACCGCGTCGTACCGCCGACTCTCGTGTCGGCGGACCCCCATGCCGCTCCGTCCCCGCCCGCACCGTCCCTCGTACAGATCGACGAATGGGCGCCGCGGAAGATTCCCGGCCCGGGACGAGAGATCGCCTTTCGGCCCGAACGGTTCCATGCGGCGAACACTTCAGGCCAACTGGGCCCGTCGGTACGGGTGATGGAGTCGGCTGGCATGTGCCACTTGCGGGAGGCAATCTCCCCCAATGGGCGGACAACTGAGGACGCCCCTTTCACGTCACGGCTGAAAAGCGTCCGGACGTGCCTTCGAGTTGCCCGTGTGTCAGTAGTAGGCTCGCGCCGTTTGTTGACGCACATGTGTGCCCCGGGCCATTGCGCGGCTGTAAGGGGCCCTATCTGGGGGAGGCCATGCGCTTTCGCGGGAAGTCCATCCGCCGGAAGATCGTGGCATTGCTGCTCGTGCCGCTCGTGTCCCTCACGGCGATCTGGGGCTTTGCCACGTTCCTCACCGGGCGCGAGGCGAACAAGCTGATCGACACGGCCTACATCCTCGACGACCTGGCCAGACCCGTCCAGGACACCGCCCAGGTGGTCCAGGAGGAGCGGCGCCAGACGCTCGTCTACTTGGCGGATCCCCGTGCCTCGGACGCCCTCGCCGCGCTGCGCCGCAGCCGTGAGGCCACCGACAAACATGTGGCCGAAGTCGAGTCCAAGGCCAAGAGCTCCGACTCCCGTGAGGTCCTCGACGGTCAGTCCGAGGAGCGCCTGACCGTCGCGCTCGACGCCTTCAAGGGGCTCGACGCGCTGCGCCGCACGGTCGAGGAAGGCACGATCAGCCGCGACAAGGCGCTGAAGATGTACACGCGCCTGACCGACCCCTGCTTCGGCTTCCTGATGACGCTCAACGCCCTCGACGACGTCGGTGTGACCGCGGAGGGCCGCGCCCTCGTCGGCATCGGCCAGGCCCGCGAACTGCTGTCCCGTGAGGACGCGTTGATCGGATCGGCCCTGGTCGCGGGAACCGTCACCAAGGGTGAGATCCGCCAGGTCACCGACCTCGTGGCGCAGCGGACCATGCTCCTCGACAACAGCCTCATCCAGCTCCCCGACGACGAGCGCGCCCGCTACGAGCGCTACTGGAACGGCGCCGAGACGAGCCGGCTGCGCGACGCGGAGAAGTCCCTCATGGAGTCCGGCGGGGGCACCCCGCGCGGGGTCACCTCCAGCGACTGGAACCGTGAGGCTGACAAGATCCTCACGAGCCTCGACGACCGCGACGAGGACGCCGTCGACCGCCTGCGCGACCGGGCCCGCCCTGAAGCCGTCGGCGTCATCGTGCAACTCGCCGTCGCCGGTGTGCTCGGCCTGCTCGCCGTACTCTTCTCGATCTTCCTCTCCGTCCGAGTCGGACGCAGCCTCATCCGCGACCTGCGCCGCCTGCGCCTGGAGGCCCACGAGGCGTCCGGTGTGCGGCTCCCCGGCCTGCTGCGCCGCCTCGCGTCCGGCGAGCAGGTCGACGTGGAGACCGAGGCTCCGCGCCTGACGTACGACAAGGACGAGATCGGGCAGGTCGGCCAGGCGATGAACACCCTGCAGCGCGCCGCCGTCGAGGCCACCGTCAAACAGGCCGACCTGCGCCGTGGCGTCTCCGAAGTGTTCGTCAACCTCGCCCGCCGCAGCCAGGTCCTGCTGCACAAGCAGCTCACGCTCCTCGACACCATGGAGCGCAGGACCGAGGACACCGACGAACTCGCCGACCTCTTCCGCCTGGACCACCTCACCACCCGCATGCGGCGGCACGCCGAAGGCCTCGTGATCCTCTCCGGCGCCGCCCCCTCGCGGCAGTGGCGCAAGCCCGTCCAGCTCATGGACGTCGTCCGCGCCGCCGTCGCCGAGGTGGAGGACTACGAGCGCATCGAGGTGCGCCGCCTGCCGCGCATCGCCGTCACCGGCCCCGCGGTCGCCGACCTCACGCACCTGCTGGCCGAACTCCTGGAGAACGCCACGGTGTTCTCGCCGCCGCACACCGCGGTGCAGGTCCTGGGGGAGCACGTCGCCAACGGCTTCACCCTGGAGATCCACGACCGCGGCCTCGGCATGGCCTCCGAAGCGCTCCTCGACGCCAACCTCCGCCTCGCCGAGACCCCCGAGTTCGAGCTGTCCGACACCGACCGTCTCGGCCTCTTCGTAGTCAGCCGGCTGGCCCAGCGCCAGCGCGTCCGGGTGTCCCTTCAGCCCTCCCCGTACGGCGGCACCACCGCCGTCGTGTTCATCCCGGAGTCGCTGCTCACCGACGACGTGCCCGACACCGGAGGCGTCGGTTTCCGTCTCGACCGGCCGCAGCCGCAGAAGTCCGTGGGCGACACCGCCGACGACCGCGCCGCGGCCCTCGCGCAGGTCCCCGTCGAGCTCCCCGGACTCCCCGCGTCCCTCCTGGACGGACCGGTCGAGCTGGAGGCGCCGGTCGGCATGGCCGGGCTCGACGGCTTCCCGGGCGCCCTTGAGGACGAGGACAGTGAGCGCGGCGGACTGTTCCGTCCGCGCCGTCGCGTCGCGGAGACCCCCGGAGAGCAGCACCAACAGGCCCGCGACGCACGCGAGTCCGACCTCGGCGAACCGGCCCGCGCCGCCGACTCCGCCGGACACGACGCCCTGCACCCCGAAGAGCCCCTGGACGACGAGCTCACCACCGGCGGCACCGTGCCCCTGGCCCGCCGCCGCGCGCCGAAGCTGGTGTCCTCGCACGGCCGCCGCGTCGGCCCCACGCGTACCCGCGACGCGGACGCCGCCGACCCCGAGGGCGACGACGCCCGCGCGCGGCGTGGCGAGAACGGCGCCGCACGGCCCGGCCGCGGCTTCGCGCGCGGGGCCGATGTCCGCGGCCCGGGGGACGGATTCGGCGCCCCCGCGCGGGATGCCGTCGACGCCTCCGGAGACGCAGCTCTCGATCTGCCGCGACGCCCCCGGTCGGACTCGGGCTGGCCCGATCTGACCCCGCCGCGTCCCCTGGGCACGGACGGCCCCGCAGGGGCGCAGCCGCTCCTGCCCCGGCGCCGTCCGATGACGGACGCGCCGCGCGCCACCACCCGCACGGAGACAGCGCCCGGTGCGGACCGGGCGGCAAGGACGGACAGAGAACCCATGGACCGGGCCGCAGGCAGCACGGAGACGCCGCCCCGCACGGCGGCCCAGGAACCGGTCGTGCCGGCCGCAGGCGGGCTGCCCCGCAGGGTCCGGCAGGCGAATCTCGCCCCGCAGCTGAAGGACAGCCCGGACCGCCGTACGGAGCTCGACACGGCCCCCGCAGGGGCCGGAGCGGAGGAACGCGACGCCGACGAGGTACGCAGCCGGATGGCTTCGCTCCAGCGTGGCTGGCAGCGCGGCCGCGAAGAGAACGCCTCGGGCGACGACGTCCCGGACGGCGCAGCACCAGGAACGACATCTGAGGGGGACGGTCGATGACCGCACCGAAGGCCGACGCACGCACCACCGCGACCGGGGGATCGGGAGAGCTGAACTGGCTCCTCGACGACTTGGTGGAGCGTGTCGGCAGCATCCGCAAAGCGCTCGTGCTCTCCGGAGACGGTCTGCCCACTGGCGTGTCGAAGAATCTGACCCGCGAGGACAGTGAGCATCTCGCCGCCGTCGCGTCCGGATTCCACAGCCTCGCCAAAGGCGTCGGGCGCCACTTCGACGCGGGCAAGGTCCGCCAGACGGTCGTCGAGCTGGACGAGGCCTTCCTCTTCGTCACGGCCGCGGGCGACGGGAGCTGCCTCGCCGTCCTCGCGGACGCGGACTCCGACGTCGGTCTGGTCGCGTACGAGATGACGCTGCTGGTCAAGAGGGTGGGTGTGCATCTGGGTTCGGCGCCACGCACCGACCTGCCCACGGGAGGGTAGTGGGAGGGCATGAGCGACGACGACGGTCAGGCCGCACTGCCCCACTGGTTCGACGACGACGCCGGTCCGGTGGTGCGCCCGTACGCCATGACGCGTGGCCGCACCACCAGCACGGGCCAGCACCGCCTCGACCTCATCGCGGTCGTGATCGCGGAGTCGCGTGCCGAGGAGACGGAGGCCGACCAGACGCTGTCCCCGGAGCACGTGGACATCGTCGGCCTGTGCCGCGACACCCCGCAGTCCGTCGCGGAACTCGCGGCGGAACTGGACCTTCCGATCGGCGTGGTCCGCGTCCTGATAGGTGATCTGGTCGACGACCGACTGGTGCACGTGACCCGCCCCGTACCCCCCGCCGAGCTGCCGGACGAGAGTATTCTGCGCGACGTGATCAACGGCCTCCGGGCGCTCTGAACAGCGCGAAAGCGGGGATTGAGACGTGACAGGCTGGCAGTTCTGGGTCGACAGGGGCGGCACGTTCACGGATGTCGTCGCACGCCGCCCGGACGGTGGCCTGCGCACGCACAAGCTCCTGTCGGACAACCCCGCGCGCTATGCCGACGCGGCCGTCGCGGGCATCCGGGAACTCCTCGTCCAGGATGGCGTGCTCGACGCGGACGTCTCGCGCGGCGTGGGTGACGTACCGATCGACGTGGTCCGCATGGGCACCACCGTCGCCACCAACGCCCTCCTGGAGCGCAAGGGCGAGCCGACCGCTCTGGTCATCACGCGCGGCTTCCGCGACGCGCTGCGCATCGCGTATCAGAACCGCCCGCGGATCTTCGCCCGCGCCATCGTCCTCCCCGAAGAGCTCTACGAGCGCGTCATCGAGTTCGACGAGCGCGTGGGCGCCGACGGCGAGGTCCTGCGCGCCCCCGACCTCGGCGCACTCGCCGGGGCCCTGCGGCAGGCCCACGACGACGGGATCCGTGCCGTCGCCGTCGTCTGCATGCACAGCCACCTGTACCCCGCCCACGAGCAGGCGGCCGGTGAACTCGCGCGCCGGACCGGCTTCCCGCAGGTCTCGCTCTCCAGCGAGGCCAGCCCCCTGATGAAGCTCGTCCCGCGCGGCGACACGGCGGTCGTCGACGCCTATCTGTCGCCCGTCCTGCGGCGCTACGTGGAGCACGTCGCCGACGAACTCCAGGGCGTGCGGCTGATGTTCATGCAGTCCAACGGCGGGCTCGCGGACGCCGGTCAGTTCCGGGGCAAGGACGCCATCCTGTCCGGGCCCGCGGGCGGCATCGTCGGGATGGCCCGCATGTCGCGGCTCGCCGGGTTCGACCGGGTCATCGGCTTCGACATGGGCGGTACGTCGACGGACGTGTCGCACTACGCCGGTGCGTACGAACGCGTCTTCACGACGCGGATCGCCGGTGTACGCCTGCGTGCCCCCATGCTCGACATCCACACCGTCGCCGCGGGCGGCGGCTCCGTGCTGCACTTCGACGGCGCCCGCTACCGCGTGGGGCCCGACTCGGCGGGCGCGGCCCCCGGCCCCGCGAGCTACCGCGGCGGCGGCCCGCTGACGGTCACCGACGCCAACGTGGCCCTCGGCCGCGTCCAAGCCGCCCACTTCCCACGGGTGTTCGGCCCGGACGGCGACCAGCCGCTCGACGACGCGCTCGTCCGCGACCGCTTCGCCGACCTCGCCCGGGAGATCACCGAGCGGACCGGCGACGACCGCACCCCGGAGCAGGTCGCCGAGGGCTACCTCCAGATCGCCGTCGCCAACATCGCCGCCGCCGTGAAGCGCATCTCGGTCCAGAAGGGCCACGACGTCACGCGCTACGCCCTGACGACGTTCGGCGGCGCGGGCGGCCAGCACGCGTGCATGGTGGCCGACTCGCTCGGCATCCGCACCGTCCTCGTGCCGCCCATGGCGGGCGTCCTGTCCGCGCTCGGCATCGGCCTCGCCGACACCACGGCGATGCGCGAGCAGTCCGTGGAGGCGCCCCTGGAGGTCGCCTCGATGCCGCGCGTGCACAAGACGGCCGACGACCTGGAGGCCGCGGCCCGCGATCAACTCGCCGCCGAGGACGTGCCGGCCGACCGCGTGCACGTCACGCGCCGCGCCCACCTGCGCTACGACGGCACCGACACCACCCTCACCGTCGAGCTCACCGAGCCGGACGCCATGACCCGCGCCTTCGAGGAACGCCACCGCGCCACCTACTCCTTCGCCCTGGACCGCCCCGTCGTCGTCGAAGCGCTCTCCGTGGAGGCCACCGGGCTCACCGAGCCCCCGGACCTCTCGGTGCTCGGCGGTGCGGCCGAGCGCGGCACCGCGCGGACCGTGCGCCTGCACACGGGCGGCTCCTGGCGTGAAGTGCCCCTGCACCGGCGCGAGGAACTGCCGCCCGGGGAGCGGGTCACCGGGCCCGCGATCATCACGGAGGCCAGCGCCACGACCGTCGTGGACGACGGCTGGCGGGCTGCCATGACCGACGACGGGCACCTGGTCATGGAACGGGTGGCGGCGCCCGCGAGTTCCGCCGCCGGGACGGAGGCCGACCCGGTCCTCCTCGAAGTCTTCAACAACCTCTTCATGTCGATCGCCGAGCAGATGGGCGCCCGCCTGGAGTCCACCGCCCAGTCGGTCAACATCAAGGAGAGGCTCGATTTCTCCTGCGCCCTGTTCGACCCGGATGGCAGTCTCGTCGCCAACGCCCCCCACATCCCCGTCCACCTGGGATCCATGGGCACCAGCGTCAAGGAGGTCATCCGCCGCCGCGGCACCACCATGCGGCCGGGCGACGCCTACGCGGTCAACGACCCGTACCACGGAGGCACGCACCTCCCGGACGTCACCGTCATCACCCCCGTCTTCGACTCCTCCGGAGAGCGGATTCTCTTCTACGTGGCCTCACGCGGCCACCACGCGGAGATCGGCGGCATCGCGCCCGGCTCCATGCCCGCGCACAGCCGCACCATCGACGAGGAGGGCATCCTCTTCGACAACTGGCTGCTCGTGGAAGCCGGCCGCTTCCGCGAGGCCGAGACCCTGAGCCTGCTGACCGACACCCGCTACCCCTCCCGCAACCCCGCCACCAACCTCGCCGACCTGCGCGCCCAGATCGCCGCCAACCAGAAGGGCGTCGACGAAGTGGGCCGCATGATCGACAACTTCGGGCTCGATGTCGTACAGGCCTACATGCGGCACGTCCAGGACAACGCCGAGGACTCCGTACGACGCGTCATCGACACCCTGGAAGAGGGCGAGTTCACCTACGAGACCGACTCGGGCGCCCTCATCCGAGTACGCGTCTCCGTAGACCGCGAACAACGCACGGCCACCGTGGACTTCACCGGGACTTCGCCCCAGCTGACCACCAACTTCAACGCGCCCTTCGCCGTGGTCAACGCCGCTGTCCTGTACGTCTTCCGCACGCTGGTCGACGACGACATCCCCCTCAACGACGGCTGTCTGCGGCCGCTGCGCATCATCGTGCCGACGGGAAGCTTCCTGTCGCCGGAGCCACCGGCGGCCGTGGTCGCGGGCAACGTGGAGACCTCACAGGCGATCACAGGAGCCCTCTACGGAGCGCTCGGTGTGCAGGCCGAGGGCTCCGGCACCATGAACAACGTCACCTTCGGCAACGACCGCTACCAGTACTACGAGACGGTGGCCTCCGGCTCCGGCGCGGGTGACGGCTTCGACGGCGCCTCCGTCGTACAGACCCACATGACCAACTCGCGGCTCACCGACCCCGAAGTCCTCGAATGGCGACTGCCCGTCGTCCTCGAGGAGTTCGCCGTACGCCACGCCAGCGGCGGCAACGGCCGCTGGCGGGGCGGAGACGGCGCCGTACGCCGCATCCGCTTCCGTGAGCCCATGACGGTCTCCACGCTGTCCCAGCACCGCGTGGTGCCGCCCTACGGCATGGCGGGCGGCGAGCCGGGCGCCCTCGGCTCGGGCCGCGTCGAGCGCGCCGACGGAAGCGTCGTACGGCTCGACGGCAGCGACTCGGCCGACACCGGCCTCGGCGACGTACTCGTGATCGAAACACCGGGCGGCGGCGGGTACGGCCCGCCACCGCAGCGCACCACCGGCGCACGCGCCGCACCCGACGCACCACGCCCCAACTGACGCACGCGACACCACTGATGACTGATGCAGGAGAAGAGAGCAATGATCTTCAAGCGTTCTGAGCGCGGCACGGCCCCAGTCGAGCCGGTCACGCTGAAGATCCTGGTCGCGGGCGGCTTCGGCGTGGGCAAGACGACCCTCGTCGGCGCCGTCAGCGAGATCAAGCCACTGCGCACGGAGGAGAACCTCAGCGAGGCCGGGCGGCCCGTCGACGACACCAACGGCGTCCCTGGCAAGCACACCACCACCGTGGCCATGGACTTCGGCCGGATCACGGTGCGCGAGGACCTGGTCCTGTACCTCTTCGGCACCCCCGGACAGGACCGCTTCTGGTTCCTCTGGGACGAGCTGGCCACCGGGGCGCTCGGGGCCGTGGTGCTCGCCGACACCCGCCGCCTGGAGGACTGCTTCGCCGCCGTCGACTACTTCGAACGCCGCTCCATACCGTTCGTCGTCGGCGTCAACTGCTTCGAGGGGGCGACGCGTTACCCCGGCGACGCGGTACGCCACGCCCTGGACCTCGACGAGAACACGCCCGTGGTGCTGTGCGACGCGCGCGAGAAGGAGTCCGTCAAGGAGGTCCTGATCGACGTCGTCGAGCACGCGATGGCCATCGGGGCGGCGGCCAGGGAGCCGGTCGCCACCTGACGCGGGCGGTCACGGCCCGTACCCTCGCCGACCGGGGTACGGGCCGCGCACCGGCCACGCGCGCGTGCGGCCCGACGGCCGTCCACGCGCGCGTGCCTGCCGCACGCGCCTCGGCCGGGGCGATGGCCGGGGGCGCGCGGCAAGTGCCTCAGCTTCCGGAGTCGGCGCCGCCACCACTGGAGGCGGCGGTGTCCTCTTCGTGCCACCCGAAGCTGCGCTCCACCGCCTTGCGCCAGTTGCGGTACTCGCGCTCGCGCTCGGCGTCCGCCATCTGCGGCGTCCACTCGGCGTCGCGCTGCCAGTGGGCCTTCAGCTCGTCCAGGTCGTTCCACACGCCCGTCGCGAGCCCGGCGGCGTACGCGGCACCCAGGCACGTCGTCTCAGAGACCCGCGGCCGGATGACGGGCACGCCGAGGACGTCGGCCTGGTGCTGCATCAGCAGGTTGTTCTTGGTCATGCCGCCGTCCACCTTCAGGGTGGTGATGCGCACCCCGGAGTCCTGGTACATCGCGTCGACGACCTCGCGGGTCTGCCAGCTCGTCGCCTCCAGGACCGCGCGGGCGAGGTGCGCCTTGGTGACGTACCTGGTGAGGCCCGTGACGACACCGCGCGCGTCGGAGCGCCAGTACGGCGCGAACAGGCCGGAGAACGCGGGCACGATGTAGGCCCCGCCGTTGTCGTCCACGCTCGCCGCGAGTGTCTCGATCTCGTCGGCGCTGCGGATGATGCCGAGCTGATCGCGGAACCACTGCACGAGCGCCCCGGTGATCGCGATCGAGCCCTCCAGGCAGTACACCGGAGCCTCGGAGCCGATCTTGTAGCCCATGGTCGTGAGCAGGCCGCTCTTGGAGGCCACGGGCCGGTTGCCGGTGTTGAGCAGCAGGAAGCTGCCCGTGCCGTAGGTGTTCTTGGCCGTCCCGGTGTCGTAGCAGGCCTGTCCGAAGATCGCCGCCTGCTGGTCGCCGAGCGCGGAGGCGACGGGCACGCCCGCGAGTTGCCCGACGGCCGTTCCGTACACCTCGGCCGACGACTTGATCTCCGGAAGGACCGCTTCGGGGACGTTCATCGCCGACAGGATCGAGGCGTCCCACTGCAGGGTCTCCAGGTTCATCAGCATCGTGCGCCCGGCGTTGGTGACGTCGGTGACGTGTACGCCGCCGTCCGTGCCGCCGGTGAGGTTCCAGATGAGCCAGGAGTCGATGGTTCCGAAGGCGATGTCGCCGCGCTCGGCGCGTGCCCGCAGGCCGGGGACGTTGTCGAGCAGCCAGGCCGCCTTCGGCCCGGAGAAGTAGCTCGCCAGCGGCAGGCCGGTCTGGTCACGGAAGCGGTCCTGGCCGTCGGAGCCGCCCAGTTCGTTGCAGAGCGCCGATGTCCGGGTGTCCTGCCAGACGATCGCGTTGTGCACGGGTTTGCCGGTGGCGCGGTCCCACAGGACCGTCGTCTCCCGCTGGTTGGTGATGCCGAGCGCGCTGAGCTGGTCGGCGCGCAGTCCCGCCTTGGCGAGCGCGCCCGCCACGACCGCCTGCACCTTGGACCAGATCTCGGTCGCGTCGTGCTCCACCCAGCCGGGCTTGGGAAAGATCTGCCGGTGCTCGCGCTGGTCCACGGCGACGATCGCGCCGTCCTGGTCGAAGACGATGCAGCGGCTCGAGGTGGTGCCCTGGTCGATTGCGGCGACGAATTTCACGGAGCTGTCCGTCATGGCTACCCCTTGGAGGAAGGCTGCTCAGAAGGCTGCGTTGTAGATGAGGCCCGCCAGGAGTCCGCCGATCAGCGGCCCGGCGACCGGAACCCAGGCGTAACTCCAGTCCGACGTCCCCTTGTTCGGGATCGGCAGGAAGTGGTGTACGACGCGCGGGCCGAGATCACGCGCGGGGTTGATGGCGTACCCGGTGGGCCCGCCGAGCGAGAGGCCGATGCCGACGACGAGGAACGCGACGATCAGGATCTGCGTGCCGGACTCACCGAGCCCCTTGGTGAGTCCGAAGGCGAGGATGGGCAGCACCAGGGCGACGGTCCCGATGATCTCGGTGAGCAGGTTGGCGACCGGGTTCCTGATCTCCGGGATGGTGGAGAAGATGCCGAGCGTCGGCGTGGGGCTGTCGGTCCCGGGCCCGCCCTTGGCGCCACGTGTGGCGTTGGCGTTGAACTGCGCGAGATACACCAGGTACGCGAGGGCGGCGCCGAGCATGGCGCCGATCATCTGCCCCGCCAGATAGATCCAGACCTTGTCCCATTTCTCGGTGTCGACGGCGATGCCGAGCGTGACGGCCGGGTTGAGATGCCCGCCGGACAGCGGCGCGGCGGTGTAGGCGCCCGCCATCACACCGAAGCCCCAGCCGAACGCGATGACGATCCACCCGGAGGCCTTGGCCTTCGAGTGGTTCAGAGTGACGGCGGCGCACACACCGGCGCCGAAGAGAATCAGGATCGCGGTGCCGATGATCTCACCGACGAAGATGTCCCCATTCGAGTACATGGCGGCTCCTAGGCCTTTGCCCGGGGTGGTGGGCCCCGGTACTCCGTGCAGGGTGCGTTCCCACGACTACTGCCCGGCCGCTGCCCGCCGCACCGGCGGAAGACAGGGGGTCCCGCGCCCCGCCCGGCCTCGGTGACGAGCGTGCCGTCGCAGTCGAATCGCCCATGGGGGATGACCCGTTGAACAGGCTCTTCGTGCTGAGCCTTGGAGCACACGGGCCCTGAGCGGCGAGGTGCCGAAGAGCGGCGATCCCGACTGACACCGGGAAGTGTTCACCGGTGGTGATGGAGCGTCAAGGTCGCGGACGCCACGGGTTGACCGGCGCGACGCCTTCCGTGGCGGACCCCCGCGGCGGCGCCTGTGGCCACCTTCAGCGCACCGCCACCACCGACGAGCCGTGCCCGAACAGACCCTGGTTCGCGGTGATCCCGACCCGCGCCCCCTCGACCTGCCGCGCGCCCGCCGTACCTCTCAACTGCCAAGTCAACTCGCATACTTGGGCGATGGCCTGGGCCGGAACGGCCTCTCCGAAGGAGGCGAGTCCACCACTGGTGTTCACGGGTATGCGCCCGCCGGGCGCGGTCGTGCCCTCCCGCAGGAGCTTGGCGCCCTCGCCCGCACCGCACAGGCCCAGGTCCTCGTACCACTGGAGTTCCAGGGCCGTCGACAGGTCGTACACCTCGGCCACGGAGAGGTCGTCGGGGCCGATGCCCGCCTCTTCGTATGCCGCGTGCGCCACGGACTGCCGGAAGGTGTGCTCGGCGGGCGGCACGGCCGCGGCCGAGTCGGTGGCGATGTCCGGCAGATCCAGGACCGTGTTCGGATAGGTGGGCGTGACGGTGGACACCGCGCGGATGCGCACCGGTGCTGCCGCGTCGTGCCGGCGGGCGAAGTCCAGCGTGGACAGCACGAGCGCCGCCGCGCCGTCCGACGTGGCGCAGATGTCGAGCAGCCGCAGCGGATCGGCGACGACGGCGGATGCGGCGACCTCGTCGGCGGTGACGGGCTTGCGGTAGCGCGCGTTCGGATTGAGCGCCCCCAGGGCCGCGTTCTTCACCTTGACGTGCGCGAAGTCCTCCAGGGTGTCGCCGTGCACGGCCATGCGGCGGCGGGCGTACAGCGCGAAGTACGCGGGGTTCGTGGCGCCGAGTACGCGGAAACGCAGCCAGTCCGGGTCGTCGGGCCGGTCGCCTCCCGCGGGCCGGAAGAAGCCCTTCGGGGCGGCGTCCGCGCCGACCACGAGGACCACGTCGGCGAGCCCGGCGAGCAACTGGGCGCGCGCCGTGGCGATCGCCTGGGCCCCGGACGCGCACGCCGCGTACACGCTGGCCACGCGCGCGCCCTGCCAGCCGAGCGCCTTGGCGAACGTCGCCCCCGCCACGTACCCGGGATACCCGCCCCGCACGGTGTCCGCGCCCACGACGGACGTGATGTCCCGCCAGTCGACCCCCGCGTCCGCAAGGGCCGCCCGCGCCGCCACCGTCCCGTACTCGACGAAGCCGCGTCCCCACTTGCCCCAGGGGTGCATGCCCGCGCCGAGCACCGCCACGTCATCGGTCATGCCGTCACCCCCACGGGTCGCCAGTGCCACGTCGTCCACGTCGTCCCGGCGTCCTCCCCAAGTACGCCGGGGACGACCTCCACCTCCATGCCGACCTCCAAGTCGGCCACGGTCACCCCCGGAGCCGCCTGCCCGAGCACCACCATGCGCTCCGCCTCCAGCTCCACAGCGATCAACGTGTAGGGCTCCCAAGGAAGTTCCGGGTCCGAGACGTACGGCGCCGGCGGGCGGTAGCGGCCGTCGGTGTACGACCACACCCGCCCGCGCCGCGACAGCGCGACCTCGACAAGCTCGTCCCCGGCGCACCCGGGATTGCGGCAGAAGCTCTCCTCGCGCGGGAAGAAAACGGCGGAGCACGCCGCGCACCGCGTGCCGAGGAGCCGGAAGCCGTCCCCCTCTCCGTCGAACCACCGCGCCACCACGGGCGTACGCACTCGCGACAAGGCCCCTCCCGCACACTGGATCTGACGGAACGTCAGAAGTGTGCCACGGGCAGCGCCCGGCGCGACACCGGGAAGTCGAAGTAGGTGTCGGGGAAGGGCTCGGGCTTGTACGTGAAGTGCCACCACTCCTCGGGAAGGTTGACGAAGCCGGACTTCACGAGCGTGCCGCGCAGCAGGTCCCGGTGCGCGCGCTGTTTCGCGGTCACGCGCGGGTCGTCGGTGTGGGAGAGCGTGTCGAAGCAGTCGAACCCGGTGCCCATGTCGACGGAGTTGTCGGGGAATCGCTCGCCCTGGGGCCCGTAACAGGGCTTCAGCGGCTCTCCGGGGACGTACGGCCGGGTCGGCTTCGCCGGGAGCCGCACGATCGTCAGATCCACCGTGGAGCCCCTGCTGTGCCCCGACTTCTTGGCGATGTAGCCGTCTTCGAAGAGGCGCGTCTTGTCCACCCGGGGATAGAACTCGCCCTTCATGCGCTCGTCTTTCAGATCCTCGGCCCACCGCACGAAGTGGTCCACGGCCCGCTGCGGCCGGTAGCAGTCGTACACCTTCAGGGAGTAGCCCTTGCGCAACAGGCTCCGCTGCGCCTTGTGCAGTGCCTTCGCCGCGGGTTCGGTGAGGATGCACATCGGCTTCCGGTAGCCGTCGATGGGCTCGCCCACGAAGTTGTGCGGGGTGAAGTAGCGCATCTCCTGGATGATCGTCGGGTCCACGTCCCTGAGCGCCACGAAGCCTTTGGGGGCCTGGGGTTCGGTGTGCGCCTGGGCGGGGGTGGGCACCGTGGCCGCGGCGAACAGGGCGGCGGCGGTGACGGCGAGTTTCCGCAGAGCGGGGGCGAACAGTGTCATGCACCCGCGTCTATCAGGAGGTTGGCCCTCCGCGGAAGACCGGCACCCGGAGATCGGATACAGTCCGCCGCGTGTCCCCAACCCTGCACCCCACCAACTCGGCACCGGATTCCCACTGCTCAAGCTGTGGCGCGCTCTACGGAGACCACGTCACAGGCTGGCCCCGCAACTGCCCGGACTGCGAAACCGTGGCCTACCGGAATCCGCTGCCCGTCGCCATAGCCCTCCAGCCGGCGTACGACACGAAGGGCACCGGCCTCGTCGTCGTGACCCGGTCCATCGCCCCCGCGCGCGGAGGCACCGCCCTGCCCGGCGGCTACGTGGACCACCGCGAGGACTGGCGCCATGCCGTCGTCCGGGAACTCAAGGAAGAGACAGGCATCAGCGCGGCGAGCCATGACGTACGCATCGTCGAGGTGCTCAGCTCGCCCGACGGGCATGTGCTGCTGTTCGGCCTGCTGCCCGAACGGCCGGCGACCGACCTGCCGCAGTCGGCGCCGACAGACGAGACGGACGGCTGGGACCTGCTGCACCGGCCCACCGAACTCGCCTTCCCGCTGCACACGTCGGTGGTACGCGGATGGTTCGAGGGCCGCTACATCTGATCTCGCGGGCCGCGCCCGGCCGCGGTGGTCGTCTCACACCCCGCGCACCCGCACCGTGTACTCCACGGCCCGCTGCGGCCCGTCGCCCTCCTTCTCGACCACGAGCTCGTCCCCGCTCCAGCGCGCACCGAAGCGCTGGAGCTCCGGGTCCTCCCACCCGTCACCGGCGTCCGCGATCACCAGACCACCGCCGGAGCGCCCCTTCGCGGGTGCCCACACCTCCAGCGCGAGCTGCCCGTCCGCGCCCCGGACGGGCAGCACGGCGCCCGCGCGCGCGAGCACCGGTATGCGGGCCAGGGGAGCGTCCAGGAGGACCTTGCCGGGCCCTTCGTACGCCCGCTCCGTCACGGTGTCGTACCACCGGCCGGGCGGCAGCCGCACGGTCCTGTCGACGACGCCCTCCCGCAGCACGGGCGCGACCAGCAGACAGTCCCCGAGCAGGAACGCGTCCTCGCAGTCCCGCAGCGCCCTGTCCTCGGGACACCCCCACCACAGGGGACGCACATACGGCGCGCCGGTGCGCCGCGCCAGGTGCGCGAGCGTCACGAAGTACGGCAGCAGCCGGCCCCGCTCGGCGAGCGCCACGCGCGCGTGCTCCAGCACATCGGGCCCGAACTCCCAGGGCTCCCTGCGACCGGCGTGCAGGGCCGCGTGCGTACGGAACAGCGGGAGATACGCCCCGAGTTGGAACCACCGCAGATACAGCTCCGGCGACGGACTGCCGTCGAAGCCTCCGATGTCCGGTCCGGAGTACGGCACCCCACAGAGGCCGAGCCCGAGCACCAGCGCGAGCGAGGCCCGCAGCCCCGGCCAGTCGCTGGCCACATCGCCCGACCACGTACCTCCGTAGCGCTGCATTCCCGCCCAGCCGGAGCGCGAGAAGAGGAACGGCCGCTCCGTGGGCCGCAGTTCGCGCATCCCTTCATAGCCCGCGCGGGCCATCCCGAGGGCATAGATGTTGTGCGCCTCCCGGTGATCGCCGCCACGCCCCTCCATCGCGTGCCGGGCGGAGCGGGGGAGGGTCGTCTCCCCGAAGGCCGCGAACGACACCGGCTCGTTCATGTCGTGCCAGAAGCCCGCGAAACCCTGCGCGAGCCGCTCGTCGTAGAGCCCGCCCCACCACTTGCGCACCCGCCCGGCCGTGAAGTCCGGGTACACCGACTCACCGGGCCAGACCAGGCCCCGCACGGCCCGCCCCGCCGCGTCCCGCACGAACGCGTCCGCCGCGGCCCCGCTGTCGTACACCGCGTTCCCCGGCTGGGCCTTCACCGCGGGATCCACGATCGACACCAGCCGGATGCCCGCTCCGCGCAACTCGGCGGCCAGCTTCGGCAGGGCGGGGAAGCGCTCCTTGTCCACCGTGAACACCTGGTGCCCGTCGAAGTGGTCGATGTCCAAGTGCACGGCGTCCAGGGGAAGTCCGCGCTCCTGGTAGCCCGCGACGATCCTGCGCACCTCCTGCTCGCTGCCGAAGCCCCACCGCGCGTGATGGTGCCCGAGCGCCCATGCCGGCGGCACCGTGGGGGTGCCTGTGAGCGTCGCCCAGGAGTGCAGCACGCGCGCGGGGGTGCCCATCATGACCCAGCACCGCAGCGGCCCCCCGTCCATGCGGACCTCGCACGAGCCCGCCCTGTCGTGCCCGGAACCGGCGCCCTCCTGGCCTTCGCGCACGGTCACCGTGCCGTCCCAGGTGTTGTCGTGGAACACCAGATGCGTCCCCACGTCGGCGACGACCCACTGGACCGGCATCGTGATGTACAGCGGGTCGTCCGCGGGCCCGAAGGAGCCACCGGGATCCGTGTTCCACAAGCGGTACGTCCCGTTCCGCAGCCGTGGCCCCGAAGCCCGCCCGCCGAGACCGAAAAACCGTGCGTCCGGCGCCACCTCCGACCGCTGCACCCAGCGTGCCGTACCGCCCCCGACCGGCTCCCACCAGCGCGGCGGCAGATCGCGCCGCAGCATCACCCCGCCGGGCGTGCGCAGCTCGACCGCGCCGTGCCGCGAGACGACCACGGTGGCCCGCTCCGACACCACCCGCCAGCCGCCCTCCTTGTCGGGCTCGAGCACGGCCCGCGGATCCGCCTCGGGACTGCCGGCGGCCAGCGCGTACGACGGATCGGGCTCGGCGCCGTCCCAGCCCCAGAACACCGCCCCGCCCGACGTGACCCGCACCCTCAGCTCGGACCGCGCGAACCGCACCACACCACCGCCCGGGCCGGGCTCCACCAGGGTGACGGGACCCGGCGTCCGGGCCCGCTCGGTGCCCCGCGGCGGCAGACCCGCCGCGTCGGTCCGCCGCCGACGCCATGCCGAGCGCACCATGCGCAACCCATGGGCCGTGTCGGACAGGCCGACCGCCTTCACCGAACGCACCAGGTCACGACCGTTCATGCTGCTCACCCTGCCACCGAAGGAGCAGCAGGAGTACCGCGTTCAACTGCCGTTCATCCCGAGCGCCGACTTGCGTTACCCACTCTCTCCGGAGACACCCCACAAGGCCCGTCCGGCAGGACACCCTGGTGCGGAAGTCGATCACATGGCATCGTCCGTGTCATCCGTGTCACGCGCACACCACGCCCGTGCGCACGACAGCCGCCCACGACGCGCACAGTCCAGGAGCAGACCCATGTCCTCAGCGAACCCCTCGCCGCTCTGGCAGCCGGACCAGCAGCGGATCGCCGGCGCACAGGTCACACGTTTCCAGGCATGGGCCGCCGAGCACCACGGAGCGCCCGCCACGGGCGGCTACGAGTCCCTGCACCGCTGGTCCGTCGACGAGCTCGACACCTTCTGGGAAGCCGTCACCGAATGGTTCGACGTGCGCTTCTCGACGCCCTACGCGCGCGTGCTCGGCGACCGCTCCATGCCCGGCGCCGAGTGGTTCCCGGGCGCCACCCTCAACTACGCCGAGCACGCCCTGCGCGCGGGCGAGGACCCCGCGCGCGCGGACACCCCGGCGATCCTCCACGTGGACGAGTCGCAGGACCCGACCCCGCTCAGCTGGTCCGAGCTGCGCCGCCAAGTGGGGTCCCTGGCCGCGGAGCTCCGTGGCCTCGGCGTGCGCCCCGGAGACCGCGTCAGCGGCTACCTGCCGAACACCCCCGAGGCCGTCGTCGCCCTCCTCGCGACCGCCGCCGTCGGTGCCGTCTGGACCTCGTGCGCGCCCGACTTCGGCGCCCGCAGCGTCCTCGACCGCTTCCAGCAGGTCGAACCGGTGGTCCTCTTCACGGTCGACGGCTACCGCTACGGCGGCAAGGAACACGACCGCCGCGACACCGTCACCGAACTGCGCCGTGAACTGCCCACCCTGCGCGCGGTCGTCCACATCCCCCTCCTCGGCACCGAGGCTCCCGAGGGCGCACTGGACTGGTCCGCGCTCACCGCGGCGGACACGGCCCCCGTCTTCGAAGCAGTCCCCTTCGACCACCCGCTCTGGGTGCTCTACTCCTCCGGGACGACGGGCCTGCCCAAGGCGATCGTCCAGTCCCAGGGCGGCATCCTCGTAGAGCACCTGAAGCAGGTCGGCCTGCACTGCGACCTCGGCCCCGACGACCGGTTCTTCTGGTACACGTCCACCGGCTGGATGATGTGGAACTTCCTCGTCTCCGGCCTGCTCACGGGCACGACGATCGTCGTCTACGACGGCAGCCCCGGCTACCCCGACACCGCCGCCCAGTGGCGCGTGGCCGAGCGCACCGGAGCGACACTCTTCGGGACGTCCGCCGCGTACGTCATGGCCTGCCGCAAGGCGGACGTGCACCCCGCGCGGGACTTCGACCTCTCCCGCGTGCAGTGCGTGGCCACCACCGGCTCACCGCTGCCGCCCGACGGATTCCGTTGGCTGCACGACGAGTTCGCCGACGCCTCCGGAGAGGTGTGGATCGCCTCCGTGAGCGGCGGCACCGACGTCTGCTCCTGCTTCGCGGGCGCCGTACCGACGCTCCCCGTCCACATCGGCGAACTCCAGGCGCCCTGCCTGGGCACCGATCTCCAGGCCTGGGACGCCCAGGGCAAGCCGCTCATCGACGAAGTCGGCGAACTCGTCGTCACCAACCCGATGCCGTCCATGCCGATCCACTTCTGGAACGACCCGGACGGCAGCCGCTACCACGACAGCTACTTCGACACCTACCCCGGAGTCTGGCGCCACGGCGACTGGATCACCCTCACCTCGCGAGGCTCCGTCGTCATCCACGGCCGCTCCGACTCGACGCTCAACCGTCAGGGCGTACGTATGGGTTCCGCCGACATCTACGAAGCCGTCGAACGCCTCCCGGAGATCCGCGAGTCCCTGGTCATCGGCGTCGAGCTGCCCGACGGCGGCTACTGGATGCCGCTGTTCATCCACCTCGCCCCTGGAGCCACGCTCGACGACGACCTGCGCGCCCGCATCAAGCAGACCATCCGCGAACAGCTCTCGCCCCGCCACGTCCCGGACGAGGTCATCGAGGTGCCCGGCATTCCGCACACCCTCACGGGCAAGCGCATCGAGGTCCCGGTCAAGCGCCTCCTCCAGGGCACACCGCTGCAGAAGGCGGTCAACGCGGGCTCGGTCGACAACATCGAACTGCTCCGCTTCTACGAGCGGCTGGCCCGCGAACGCGCCTGAACCCCTCACGCTCAGCGGTCATTGTCAGTGCCTCCCGTTACGGTGAGTGAGCATTGATCGACTGACCGCAGGGGGGAATCATGGGGCACACCCAGCACGACACGATGCGACGCGTCCTGCGCCGCGAGGTCGCCGGCACCATCGGCCTGCTGGCCGACGCCGAGGACTTCGCGGCCATGCGCCGGTATCGCACCTTCACCTTCGACGACCACGTGACGTATCTGCAGCAGGTGGAGGCGTTGCTCAGGTCCTTCGCCGCCCAGGGCAGGCTGACGTGCGTCGCGCTCTTCGACCCGGAGGAGTATGCGGAGTTCTGCGCGGAGAACGACCTCGATCCGGACGCCTCCGCGAGCCGCACCCGCTTCACCGCCGAACTGGCGACAACGGGCCCGACCATGCCGTACGACGGCCAGACCTTGGCCGAGATGGTCCCAGAGCTCGTCGACGAGACCGTCCGGCAGAGCACCTGGGAGTACGCGACGATGCTCCTGGCCCGCATCGGCGCCTGCGCGGACTGCGGTGTCGACATCGGACGTGCGGCCTTCGCCCGGGCCTCCGACCTGCTCATGCGCGCGATCGGCACCGGCGGCCCCGTCGCCCGCCACCTCGTGTGCAGCGTCCCGTGCGACGGTCAGACCCTCCTCGCCGCACTGCACGTCACGTGCGCCGACGACGGAAGTCCCCAACTGGACGAGACGGAGGCTCTGGAGTTCACGACGGTCCTGGCGGTGGGCATCGCGATCCAGAGCTCCGGCGGTCTGGTGATGCGTACCAGCGACGGCACCCGCGACCGCGTCCACGGCTGGCGCCTGGAAGGCGAGCGACTGCACCCTCTCACCTCCGCGGAGGTCTTCGACGCCTACTGCACCGACGCCCGCTCCGGCGACCTCATCGCCCCGGAGTCCGGCGTCGACTACTGCGCGGCACCCGACCTGGGGGAGGACGAGGAGCGAGGAGGGGGACACCGCCACTGACGCGGGAGGGCGCCCCACCCTCGCGGGTGGAGCGCCCTCCTGCTCAGCCTTCTGAACTGCCGTCACTCGTCGTCGGACGGCATGCCCAGGACGGACCGGGTCCGACTACTCGCCGGACAGCACGGCCTGAGCCGCCTTGCGCGCCTCTTCGGCACTGTCGGCGGCGCGTGCCGCGGCCGCGGCACGCTCGCACTGGGCCAGCGTGTACTTGCCCAGCGTCGCCCGGACGTAAGGAATCGACGCGGCGCCCATGGACAGGGAGGTGACACCCAGACCGGTCAGCACACACGCGAGCAGCGGGTCGGACGCGGCCTCACCGCACACGCCACAGCTCTTGCCCTCGGCCTTCGCGGACTCGGCGGAGAGCGCGACCAGGTCGAGCAGCGCGGGCTGCCACGGGTCCTGCAGCCGGGACACCGCTCCGACCTGCCGGTCGGCGGCGAAGGTGTACTGCGCCAGGTCGTTGGTGCCGAGCGAAAGGAACTCGACTTCCTGGAGGATCGAGCGCGCCCGCAGCGCGGCGGACGGAATCTCCACCATGGCGCCGAACTTGGCCTGCAGCCCTGCCTCACGGCAGGCGTCGGCGAACGCCTTGGCGTCCGCACGGTCCGCGACCATCGGAGCCATGACCTCAAGGTAGACGGGAAGCCCCTCTACGGCCTTGGCCAGCGCGGTCAGCTGGGTCCGCAGCACCTCCGGGTGCTCGAGCAGTGAACGCAGGCCGCGCACACCGAGGGCCGGGTTCGGCTCGTCGGTCGGCGTCAGGAAGTCGAGCGGCTTGTCCGCACCGGCGTCGAGGACGCGGACGACGACGCGCCCTTCGGGGAAGGCTTCGAGGACCTTGCGGTAGGCCTCGACCTGCTTCTCCTCGGTCGGCGCCTTGGTGCTGTCGTCGAGGAAGAGGAACTCCGTACGGAACAGGCCGACGCCCTCGGCACCCGCCTCGACCGCGGCGGGCACGTCGGCGGGACCGCCGATGTTCGCGAGCAGCGGCACCTTGTGTCCGTCGGAGGTGGCGCCCGGCCCGGTCGACGCGGCGAGCGCGGCCTTGCGCGTGGCCGCGGCGGCCTCCAGCTCGGCGCGCTTCTCCGCGCTGGGGTCGACGAAGATCTCGCCGGTGCTGCCGTCGACGGCCACGACCGTGCCCTCGGCGAGCTCACCGGCACCGGGCAGCGCGACGATGGCGGGCACACCGAGCGCCCGGGCCAGGATCGCGCTGTGGCTGGTCGGTCCACCCTCTTCGGTGACGAAGCCGAGCACGAGCGTCGGGTCGAGGAGAGCGGTGTCCGCGGGCGCGAGGTCACGTGCGATGAGGACGTACGGCTCGTCGCTGTCCGGCACACCCGGCATCGGGACGCCGAGCAGCCGGGCGACGATACGATTCCGCACGTCGTCGAGGTCGGCGACGCGACCGGCCATGTACTCACCCGCGCCCGCGAGGAGCTCGCGGTAGTGGGAGAACGCGTCGTAGATACCGCGCTCGGCGGTGCTGCCGACGGCGATGCGCCGGTCCACGTCGGCGATCAGCTCCGGGTCTTGAGCGATCATCGCTTGCGCTTCGAGCACTGCCTGGGCCTCGCCACCGGCCAGGTTGCCGCGTGCCATCAGGTCGGCGGCCACAGCCTCGACGGCCTTGCGGGCGCGCCCCTGTTCGCGCTCCGCGTCCTCCGCCGGGATCTGCTTGGCCGGAGGCTCGAGGACCGCCGTGCCCATGTGCCGAACCTCGCCGATCGCCACCCCGTGGCTCACGCCGACGCCTCGCAGCGTTGTCTCCATTGCACCCGTCTCCGGTAGTGCGACGGGCCCAGCCGCCGCGGTGGATGTCCTACCTGCCGTCGACCAGCGACGGCGCTGCCGTCACTTCCAGGCGAAGAGAGCGTCGCCGGCCTTCACTTCGCCGTCCTCAACGAGGTCGGACAGCGACTCGGCCGTCGCCTCGAGCGCCACGATGGGGCACACCGGAGACTTGCCGGCGGCCTCGACGGCGGCCGGGTCCCAGCGCACCACGGACTGACCCCGCTGTACGGTGTCTCCCTTGTTGACCAGGAGCTCGAAGCCCTCGCCATTGAGCTGAACGGTGTCGATGCCCAGGTGCGTGAGAACCCCGTGGCCCTCGGCGTCCACCACGACGAAGGCGTGCGGGTGAAGAGAGACGATGACGCCGTCGACGGGAGCCACCGCCTCGCCGGGCTCGCGCACCGGGTCGATGGCCGTGCCGGGGCCGACCATCGCTCCCGAGAACACGGGATCGGGTACCGCAGCGAGTCCGATGGCGCGTCCAGCAAGCGGGGACGAAACGCTGGTCATGGCAAGCCTCCCAGGGGGTGGAGATTCGATACCGCCGTCACTACCTGTCCTGGACGACGCACTGTTCAGAAGCGTAAGTCATAAGAAGTCCCGGTTCCGCACGAGAGGTCCCGGTTGGCAGACGTAGAAGCACTGCACAAACGATTTGCGCCGACCCGGACGCCGTTGTAGAGTCGGACTCCTGCCCAGCGCCGAACGACGCACTTAAGCGTCGTGGCCAGGCAGCAACTATCGAGTCGGATCCTATCGTGGGGTCTGGTTCCTCATGTCCACAGATCATCGTGGTCAGAGAGGCGAAAACGACCTGATAGAGTTTGGAAACACCGAAGGGAAGCGCCCGGAGGAAAGCCCGAGAGGGTGAGTACAAAGGAAGCGTCC
>NZ_BMNG01000011.1:330857-417040 GCF_014646335.1 Streptomyces lasiicapitis | reverse complement strand
CGCCGCGTCCCCGGCCCGGCACGCCCCGAACGCCCCGCGGCCCGCCGCCGCCCGGGACAGGGAGCACGCCCGCGCGCCGCCCGCGGCCCCCGCCCGTCCGCGCCCAGGCCGCCGGGGCCCGCCAAGGCCAAGACCATCCGCCTCGGCAGCCCCCGGCCCCGCCTGCGCATGGTCAGCCTCGGCCTGACCCTCGTGATGCTGGCCTTCGTGGTGCGGCTCTTCCAGGTGCAGGCAGTGGACGCCGACGCGTACGCCGCCAAGGCCGAGAAGAACCGGTACTCCAGCCACACGCTGGCCGCCGAGCGCGGCGCCATCACCGACCGCGGCGGCGTCGAACTTGCCACCAGCGTGGACGCGTACGACATCACGGCCGACCCCACGCTCTTCACGCAGAAGGAGACGAAGACCGGCGACGCGCCCGAGCAGGCCGCCGGGCTGCTCGCGCCGATCCTCGGCACGGACGCCGACAAGATCGCCGAGAAGCTCCGCACCCCGAACACGCGCTTCACGCTGCTCGCCCGCCGCGAGTCGCCGCAGGTCTGGAAGCAGATCAAGGACCTGCGGGCCGTCCTCGCGGACAAGGCGCGCGCCGACTCCAAGGCGGTCAACGTCCTCGCGGGCGTCCTCGCCGTGCCCACCAGCAAGCGCGTGTACCCCAACGACGGCCTGGCCGCCGGGATACTGGGCTGGGTCAACGCCGACGGCAAGGGCGGCGGCGGCATCGAGCAGCAGCTCAACAGGCAACTCTCGGGCAAGCAGGGCGAGATCCGCTACGCCCAGTCCGGCGGCCGCCAGGTGCCCACCGCGGGCAGTACCGAGAAGCCCGCCGTGCCCGGCTCGGACATCGAGCTGACCATCGACCGCGACATCCAGTGGGCCGCGCAGGACGCCATCACCGAGCAGGTCAGGAAGTCCAAGGCGGACCGCGGCTACGTGATAGTGCAGGACACCCGGACCGGCGAGGTCCTCGCCATGGCCAACGCCCCCGGCTTCGACCCCAACGACCTCTCGCAGGCCCAGAGCACGAGCCTCGGCAACGCCGCGCTCCAGGACGCCTTCGAGCCCGGCTCCACCGCCAAGGTCATGTCGATGGCCGCCGTCCTCCAGGAGAACGCGGCCACCCCCGGCACCCGCGTGACGGTGCCCAACCGCCTGCACCGCGGCGACCGCCTCTTCCAGGACGACATCGACCACCCGACCTGGTACCTCACGCTCAACGGCGTGCTCGCCAAGTCCAGCAACATCGGCACCATCCTGGCCACCGGCGAACTCGGCAAGACCCAGAAGGAGGCCAACAAGGTCCTCCACGCGTACCTGCGCAAGTTCGGCATCGGCAAGGAGACCGGGCTCGGCTTCCCCGGCGAGACCTCCGGCATCCTCGCGCCGCCCGAGAAGTGGTCGACCTCCCAGCAGTTCACCATCCCCTTCGGCCAGGGCGTCTCCATCAACGCCATGCAGGCGGCGTCCGTGTACTCGACCATCGCCAACGGCGGCGTACGCGTCGAGCCGACCCTGGTGCGCGGCACGAAGGGCCCCGACGGCCGTTTCACGCCCGCGCCCGCGCCGAAGAAGACCCGCGTCGTCAGCGACAAGACCGCGCGGACCGTCGCGCGGATGCTGGAGTCCGTCGTCGACGACGAGGAAGGCACCGGCACCAAGGCCCGCATCCCCGGCTACCGGGTCGCGGGCAAGACCGGCACGGCCAACCGCGTCGACCCGAAGACCGGCCGCTACCGCGGCTACACCTCGTCCTTCGCCGGCTTCGCCCCCGCCGACAAGCCGCGCGTCACCGTCTACTGCGCCATCCAGAACGCCACCAAGGGCAGCTACTTCGGCGGCCAGATCTGCGGGCCCATCTACAAGAAGGTCATGCAGTTCGCCCTCAAGACGCTCCAGACGCCCCCCACCGGCAAGGCCCCCGCCCGGCTCCCGGTGACCTACGACCCCGGCCGCCCGGAGACGCCCGGCCGCCCGCCGAACGGCAGGTAGTCCCGAGCCCGCAGCCGAGCCACAAGCGGAGATCCGAACAGGAACAGCCCGTGACCACCATCACCCCGGACCGGGGGAACCACCCTCCGCCACACCGCCCGCTTCGCCCCGAACGGGGTGCGCCCGGTACGCTCACCGCCGTGCCACACGCTGATCAGTCCCACACCACCCAGAAGGACGCTCCCGTGACCTACCCGGGACCGCCGAGGCCGACCCAGGTCTCCGCCACCCCCCTCGTGGAGCTCGCCGATCAGCTGGGGGCCAAGGCCCCGGGCACGGACGCCGCCATCACCGGGATCACCCACGACTCGCGCGCGGTGCGCCCCGGCGACATCTACGCGGCCCTGCCCGGCGCCCGCATGCACGGCGCCGACTTCGTCGCCCAGGCCGCCGACCTCGGCGCCGCCGCGATCCTCACCGACCCGACGGGCGCCGACCGCGCCGCCGCCACGGGTCTGCCGGTGCTCGCCGTCGCCGACCCGCGCGCGGTCATGGGCGAGCTGGCCGCGACGGTGTACGGCCACCCGGGCCGCGACCTGCTCCAGATCGGCATCACCGGAACGTCCGGCAAGACCACCACGGCGTACCTCATCGAAGGCGGCCTGAAGGCGGCCCGCAGCACCGGCCTCATCGGCACCGTGGAGACGCGCATCGGCGAGGAGCGCATCAAGTCGGAGCGCACCACACCTGAAGCCACCGACCTCCAGGCGCTGTTCGCGGTGATGCGCGAGCGCGGCGTCGACGCGGTCGCGATGGAGGTCTCCAGCCACGCCCTCGTGCTCGGCCGGGTCGACGGCTGCGTCTTCGACGTCGCCGTCTTCAACAACCTGAGCCCGGAGCACATGGAGTTCCACTCCGACATGGAGGACTACTTCCGGGCCAAGGCGCAGCTCTTCACCAAGCGGCGCGCGCGGCTCGGCGTGGTCAACTTCGACGACGAGTACGGCCGCCGGCTCGTCACCGAGTCCGAGATCGCCGTCACCACCTTCTCCGCCGAGGGCCACCCGGACGCGGACTGGCGCGCGGAGGGCGTCGAAGTCGGGCCGATGGACTCGACGTTCACCGCCGTCGGCCCCAAGGGCGAGCGGATCGCGGCCAAGTCGCCGCTCGCGGGGCCCTTCAACGTCGCCAACACCCTCGCCGCGATCGTGACCCTGGCCGTCGCCGGGATCGACCCGCAGCAGGCCGCCGACGGCATCGCCGCGGTGCCGGGCGTCCCCGGCCGCCTGGAGCGCGTCGACGCCGGACAGCCCTACCTCGCGGTCGTGGACTACGCGCACAAGACGGACGCCGTCGAATCGGTCCTGCGCGCGCTGCGCAAGGTCACCGAGGGCCGGCTGACCATCGTGCTCGGCTGCGGCGGCGATCGTGACCAGACCAAGCGGAAGCCGATGGGCGCGGCCGCGGCCCGGCTCGCCGACGCCGCCGTACTGACTTCCGACAACCCCCGCGGCGAGGACCCCCTCGCCATCCTCGCGACGATGCTCGCGGGCGCCGCCGAGGTGCCCGCCCACGAGCGCGGCGACGTCGCCGTGTTCGAGGACCGGGCCGCCGCCATCCGCGCGGCCGTCGCCCGCGCCGAACCCGGCGACACCGTTCTCGTCGCGGGCAAGGGCCATGAGCAGGGCCAGGACATCGCCGGTGTGGTCCGTCCCTTCGACGACCGCCAAGTGCTTCGCGAAGCTATCGAGCAAACCCAGGGATGAAGTTGTGATCGCCCTCTCCCTCGCCGAGATCGCCACCGTTGTCGGCGGGCAGACGTACGACATACCGGATCCGCAGGTCCACGTGACCGCGCCGGTCGTCCGGGACTCCCGTGAGGTGGAGCCCGGCGGCCTGTTCGCCGCTTTTGTGGGCGAGCGCGTCGACGGGCACGACTACGCCGCCCAGGTCGTGGGGGCGGGCGCGGTCGCCGTGCTCGCCTCGCGGCCGTGCGGGGTGCCCGCGATCGTCGTCGACGACGTGCAGACGGCGCTCGGCGCCCTCGCCCGGCACGTCGTCGCCCGGCTCGGCGCCACCCTCGTCGCCCTCACCGGATCCGCGGGCAAGACCAGCACCAAGGATCTGATCGCCCAGGTCATCGGCCGCAAGGCGCCCACCGTGTGGACGCCGGGATCGTTCAACAACGAGATCGGCCTGCCGCTGACCGCGCTGAGCGCCACCGACGAGACGAAGTTCCTCGTCCTGGAGATGGGCGCCCGCGGCATCGGCCACATCCGGTACCTCACCGAGCTGACGCCGCCGCGGATCGGCCTCGTCCTGAACGTCGGCACCGCCCACATCGGCGAGTTCGGCGGCCGCGAGCAGATCGCGCAAGCAAAGGGCGAGCTGGTCGAGGCGCTCCCGGCCGACGGCGCCGCGATCCTCAACGCCGACGACCCCCTCGTACGCGCGATGGCCGCCCGCACGAAGGCCCGCGTGCTGCTCTTCGGAGAGGCCGAGGACGCCGACGTACGCGCCTCGAATGTCCGGCTCACTCCGGTCGGCCAGGCGGCCTTCACGCTCACCACACCCACCGGGTGCGGCGACGTGCGGCTGCGCCTGTACGGTGAGCACCACGTGTCGAACGCGCTCGCCGCGGCCGCCGTCGCCCATGAGCTGGGCATGTCCGTGGACGAGATCGCCCTCGCGCTCTCCGAGGCGGGCACGCTGTCCCGCTGGCGGATGGAGGTCACCGAGCGCCCGGACGGCGTGACGGTCGTCAACGACGCCTACAACGCGAACCCCGAGTCCATGCGAGCCGCCCTGCGCGCGCTCGCGGCCATGGGCAGAGCCGCACAGGCCGAGGGAGGGCGCACGTGGGCGGTGCTCGGTCACATGGCCGAGCTCGGTGACGACGGGCTCGCCGAGCACGACGCGGTCGGACGCCTTGCCGTCCGGCTGAACGTGAACAAGCTCGTGGCAGTCGGGGGCAGGGAAGCGTCCTGGCTCCAACTGGGCGCATACAACGAGGGTTCGTGGGGTGAGGAGTCGGTGCACGTGTCCGACGCACAGGCGGCGATCGACCTGCTGCGCAGCGAGCTGCGCCCAGGAGACGTCGTGCTGGTGAAGGCGTCCAGATCGGTCGGGCTCGAGCGCGTCGCACTGGCGCTGCTCGACGACTCCGCCGTGTCTTCGGAGGGGCAGGTCGCCGGCCGATGAGGCAGATCCTCTTCGCGGGTGTGATCGGGCTCTTCCTGACCCTGGTCGGTACGCCCCTGCTGATCAAGCTCCTGGCCCGCAAGGGCTATGGCCAGTTCATCCGGGACGACGGCCCGCGCGAGCACCACAGCAAGCGCGGTACGCCGACGATGGGCGGCATCGCCTTCATCCTGGCCACGCTCATCGCGTACTTCCTCACGAAGATCATCACCGGCGGGGAGTTCACGCTCTCCGGCCTGCTGGTGCTCTTCCTGATGGCGGGCATGGGCCTGGTCGGCTTCCTCGACGACTACATCAAGATCGTCAAGCAGCGCTCGCTCGGCCTGCGCGCCAAGGCGAAGATGGCCGGCCAGCTCATCGTCGGCATCGGCTTCGCCGTGCTCGCGCTGAACTGGCCGGACAACCGCAACCAGACCCCGGCGTCCACCAAGCTGTCGTTCGTCACGGACTTCGGCTGGTCGATCGGCCCGGTCCTGTTCGTGGTCTGGGCGCTGTTCATGATCCTCGCGATGTCGAACGGCGTGAACCTCACCGACGGCCTCGACGGCCTCGCCACCGGCGCCTCCGTGATGGTCTTCGGCGCCTACACCTTCATCGGTGTCTGGCAGTACCAGGAGTCCTGCGCCAACGCGAACACGCTCACCAACCCGGAGGCGTGTTTCGAGGTCAGAGACCCACTGGACCTGGCGGTCGTGGCCTCCGCGCTGATGGGTGCCTGCTTCGGCTTCCTGTGGTGGAACACCTCGCCCGCGAAGATCTTCATGGGCGACACCGGCTCGCTGGCCCTCGGCGGCGCGCTCGCCGGCCTCGCCATCTGCTCCCGCACGGAGCTGCTGATCGCGCTCCTCGGCGGCCTGTTCGTCCTGATCACCATGTCCGTCGTGATCCAGGTCGGCTCCTTCAAGCTGACCGGCAAGCGGGTCTTCAAGATGGCGCCACTCCAGCACCACTTCGAACTTAAGGGGTGGTCAGAAGTCCTTGTCGTGGTCCGCTTCTGGATCATCCAGGGCATGTGCGTGATCGTCGGTCTCGGACTCTTCTACGCAGGGTGGGCGGCCACCAAGTGACCAGCTGGCAGGGCAGGAACGTCACCGTCGCCGGGCTCGGCGTGAGCGGCGTCAGCGCCGCCCGTGCGCTCGCGGGCCTCGGCGCGGCGGTGACGGTCGTGGACGGCGGCGACGGCGAGACCCACCGGGCGCGGGCGGCCGAGCTCGCCGACAGTGGGATGTCCGTACGCCTCGGGGACGCCGAAACGCTTCCCGAGGGCACCGACCTCGTCGTCACCTCGCCCGGCTGGAAGCCGTCCTCGCCGCTCTTCGCGGCCGCCGCGGCGGCGGGCGTGGACGTCGTCGGCGACGTCGAGATCGCCTGGCGCCTGCGCGGCCCGGACGCCGCGCCCTGGCTCGCGATCACCGGCACCAACGGCAAGACCACGACCACGCAGATGCTCGCGTCCATCCTGGCCGCGGCCGGACTGCGCACGGCGGCCGTCGGCAACATCGGCACGCCCATCGTGGACGTGGTCCTCGAAGGCGACGACGCCTACGACGTGCTCGCCGTCGAGCTGTCCTCCTACCAGCTGCACTGGGCGCCCTCCCTGCGCGCCCACTCGGCGGCCGTCCTGAACCTGGCCCCCGACCACCTCGACTGGCACGGCTCCATGGAGGCGTACGCCGCCGACAAGGGCCGCATCTACGAGGGCAACCAGGTCGCGTGCGTCTACAACGTCGCCGACAAGGCGACCGAGGACCTGGTCCGCGAGGCCGACGTCGAGGAGGGCTGCCGCGCCATCGGTTTCACGCTGAACGCGCCCGCCCCCTCCCAACTCGGCGTCGTGGACGGCATCCTGGTCGACCGTGCCTTCGTGCCGGACCGCCAGAAGCAGGCCCAGGAGCTCGCCGAGGTCGCGGACGTCTCGCCGCCCGCCCCGCACAACATCGCCAACGCGCTGGCCGCAGCGGGCCTCGCGCGGGCCTTCGGCGTGCAGGCCACCGCCGTGCGCGAGGGCCTGCGGGCCTTCCGCCCGGACGCCCACCGCATCGAGCACATCGCCGATGTCGACGGCGTCGCGTACATCGACGACTCCAAGGCCACCAACACCCACGCCGCACAGGCGTCGTTGGCGGCGTACGAGTCCATCGTCTGGGTCGCCGGCGGGCTCGCCAAGGGCGCCACCTTCGACGAGCTGGTCGCGGGCGCGGCAGCGCGCCTGCGGGGCGTCGTCCTGATCGGCGCCGACCGTGCGCTGATCCGCGAAGCGCTGGCGCGACACGCGCCGGAAGTACCGGTCGTGGACCTCGACCGGACGGACACTGGGGCGATGTCCGAGGCGGTACGGCAGGCGGCGCGGCTCGCGCGGCCGGGGGACACCGTCCTGATGGCTCCGGCCTGTGCGTCGATGGACATGTTCACCAACTACAACAAGCGTGGTGACGCGTTCGCGGCAGCCGTCCGCGAACTCGGCGCGAGCGCCTGACGGCGGGCCCAGCGTGGTCCGGGGGCGCCCGGCACCCGAAGGAGGGCACGTGGCAGCCGTGGGAACGCCGTCGTGGCGGGGGTTTCGTGGACGGCCCGGCGCCGGTACGGGTCGCGTCGTACGCTCCGGCGCGGGGCGGCCCTGATGGCCGGCCGCGCGTCCGTGCGCAGTCCGCGCACCCCGAAACGGCCACCCCGTCCGCGGGCCACCCCGGTGGTGCGCGAGAACTCGCTGCGGCGGCTCTACGACCGGGCCCGCAAGGCCTGGGACCGGCCGCTGACCGCGTACTACCTGATCCTCGGCAGCAGCCTGCTGATCACGGCGCTCGGCCTGGTGATGGTCTATTCGGCGTCGATGATCCAGGCGCTGCAGCTGAACCTGCCCGCCTCCTACTTCTTCCGCAAGCAGTTCGTCGCCGCGGTCCTGGGCTCGGCGCTGCTGCTCGTGGCCATGCGGATGCCGGTCAAGCTGCACCGGGCGCTGTCCTATCCGATTCTCGCGGCCTCCGTCTTCCTGATGGTGCTCGTGCAGATTCCCGGGATAGGGCGCAGCGTCAACGGCAATCAGAACTGGATCTATTTGGGGGGCCCTTTCCAGCTCCAGCCCAGTGAGTTCGGCAAGCTCGCGCTGGTGCTCTGGGGCGCCGACCTGCTGGCGCGCAAACAGGACAAGCGCCTGCTCACGCAGTGGAAACACATGCTGGTGCCGCTCGTTCCCGTCACCTTCATGCTGCTCGGCCTGATCATGCTGGGCGGCGACATGGGCACGGCCATCATCCTCACCGCGATCCTCTTCGGGCTGCTCTGGCTCGCGGGGGCGCCGACGCGGCTGTTCGCGGGCGTCCTGAGCATCGCCGCCGTACTCGGTGTGATTCTCATCAAGACGAGCCCCAACCGCATGGCCCGCCTCGCCTGTCTCGGCCAGACCGAGCCGGGCCCCAGCGACCAGTGCTGGCAGGCGGTGCACGGCATCTATGCCCTGGCCTCCGGCGGATTCTTCGGTTCCGGCCTCGGTGCCAGTGTGGAAAAATGGGGCCAACTGCCCGAACCGCACACCGACTTCATCTTCGCCATCACCGGGGAGGAACTCGGTCTGGCGGGGACACTGTCGGTGCTCGCCCTGTTCGCGGCTCTAGGCTATGCGGGTATCCGCGTGGCCGGACGCACGGAGGACCCCTTCGTGAGGTACGCAGCGGGAGGCGTGACCACCTGGATCACGGCGCAGGCCGTGATCAACGTCGGTGCGGTGCTCGGTCTGCTGCCGATCGCCGGTGTCCCGCTCCCGCTGTTCTCCTACGGGGGCTCAGCCCTGCTGCCGACCATGTTCGCCGTGGGACTCCTCATCGCCTTCGCGCGGGAGGACCCCGCGGCGAAGGCGGCCCTGGCCATGCGGCAACCTCGGGTGAGATGGAACACGATGCGACGGCGCGTCAAGGCGCGTTCGTCCGGAGAGCGGTGAATTTCGGTGCATGTCGTACTCGCCGGTGGGGGGACCGCCGGCCACATCGAGCCCGCGCTTGCCCTCGCGGACGCCCTGCGCAGGCAGGACCCGACCGTGGGGATCACGGCCCTGGGCACGGAGCGCGGCCTCGAGACCCGACTCGTACCCGAGCGGGGCTATGAACTCGCCCTGATCCCCGCCGTACCCCTGCCGCGCAAGCCCACGCCCGAGCTGATCACGGTGCCGGGGCGGCTGCGCGGCACCATCAAGGCGGCCGAGCAGATCCTGGAGCGCACGAAGGCCGACTGCGTCGTGGGCTTCGGCGGCTATGTGGCGCTGCCCGGCTACCTCGCCGCCAAGCGCGCGGGCGTGCCGATCGTGGTGCACGAGGCCAACGCGCGCCCCGGCCTCGCCAACAAGATCGGCTCGCGGTACGCCTCCGGGGTCGCGGTCTCCACGCCCGACAGCAAGCTGCGCGGCTCGCGCTACATCGGCATCCCGCTGCGCCGCACCATCGCGCTGCTCGACCGGGCCCGGGTCCGCCCGGAGGCCCGCGCGGCCTTCGGCCTCGACCCGAACCTGCCGACCCTGCTCGTCTCCGGCGGCTCCCAGGGCGCCCGGCGCCTGAACGAGGTCGTCCAGCAGGTCGCCCCGGTGCTCCAGCGCGCGGGCATCCAGATCCTGCACGCGGTCGGCCCGAAGAACGAAATGCCGTACGTGGAGAACATGCCCGGGATGCCCCCCTATATCCCGGTACCGTACGTGGATCGGATGGACCTCGCGTACGCCGCGGCCGACATGATGCTCTGCCGCGCGGGCGCGATGACCGTCGCCGAGCTCTCCGCCGTCGGACTCCCGGCCGCCTATGTCCCGCTGCCCATCGGCAACGGCGAACAGCGGCTGAACGCCCAGCCGGTGGTCAAGGCCGGCGGCGGGCTGCTGGTCGACGACGCGGAGCTCACCCCCGAGTGGGTCCAGGGCAATGTCCTGCCCGTGCTCGCCGACCCGCACCGGCTGTACGAGATGTCCCGCGCCGCTTCGGAGTTCGGGCGCAGGGACGCCGACGACCTGCTCGTCGGCATGGTGTACGAGGCGATCGCGTCACGCCGCAACGCGTGAGAGAAGGCAGGGGACCGTGACCGGACGGGCCGGACCGACGACCGCCGAACGGCGGGGGGCAGCCAAGTCGGGCCCGCCCCGCCCGCGCTCACGCCGCCCCCGGCTGCTCCGGCCGCGCGTCCTGATCGCCCTGGTGGCCGCCCTCGCCGTACTGGCCGGGGGCGGCGCCTGGGTGGTCTACGGCTCGCCGTGGCTGCGCGCGGAGAAGGTGACGACGTCCGGGACGATGGTGCTCAAGCCGCACGAGGTGCGGGCGGCCGCGGACGTTCCGCTCGGCGGACCGCTGATTTCGGTCGACTCCGCGGCCATCGAAGAGCGGCTGCTGAGGAAATTGCCCCGAATTGACTCGGTTGATGTCGTCCGCTCATGGCCCCACGGAATCGCACTGAAAGTGACCGAGCGCACGCCGGTTCTGCTCATGAAAAAGGGCGGAAAGTTCATCGAAGTGGACGCGAAGGGCGTCCGTTTCGCCACGGTCGAGAAGGCCCCGAAGGGCACCCCGCTCCTCGAAATGGCAACGGGCACCGCGGGCAGCGCCGCCGCCAGCCTCCGCCGCTTCGACGCGCCGCGGCTGCGGCGCGAGGCCGTACGCGTGGTCGCCGCCCTGCCCGGAGCGGCGTCCTCGCAGACCCGGACGGTCAAGGTCCGTTCGTACGACTCCATCTCGCTGGAGTTGCGCGGCGGGCGCACGGTCATGTGGGGGAGCGGTGAGAAGGGGCGCGCAAAGGCGCAGGCGCTCGCCGCGCTGATGAAAGCCGTCCCGAAGGCACGGCACTTCGACGTGAGCGTCCCCACCGCCCCTGCGTCATCAGGAAGTTGACGTACATCAGCGCAGGCCAGCACCCTGGATGGGCAGCCCTGCGCCTGATCACATAGGGTGAAAAGAAAAACGGGAGGTTCGGCGTGTTCGTTGAACGTGCGCCACTTGTCGACTTAGTGTCCTGTTCGGAAGAGTCCAGGGAACAGACACACTGGTAACCCTAAACTTCAGCGTTAGGGTTCGGGTCGGCGTTCGGACCGTCCCATTCGGCATCAGTCGTCGTATCGCCCAAGCGCGAGACGGCGACACGTAACTCGAGGCGAGAGGCCTTCGACGTGGCAGCACCGCAGAACTACCTCGCAGTCATCAAAGTCATCGGTGTCGGCGGCGGTGGTGTCAATGCCATCAACCGGATGATCGAGGTCGGTCTCAAGGGCGTCGAGTTCATCGCCATCAACACCGACGCGCAAGCCCTGTTGATGAGCGACGCCGACGTCAAGCTCGACGTGGGCCGTGAACTCACCCGCGGACTCGGCGCAGGAGCCAACCCGGCCGTCGGCCGCAAGGCCGCCGAGGACCACCGCGAGGAGATCGAGGAGGTCCTCAAGGGGGCCGACATGGTCTTCGTGACGGCCGGTGAGGGCGGCGGCACCGGCACGGGCGGCGCGCCCGTGGTCGCCAACATCGCGCGTTCCCTCGGCGCCCTGACGATCGGTGTGGTCACACGACCGTTCACCTTCGAGGGCCGCCGCCGCGCGAACCAGGCGGAGGACGGCATCGCCGAGCTCCGCGAAGAGGTCGACACCCTCATCGTCATCCCCAACGACCGGCTCCTGTCCATCTCGGACCGCCAGGTCAGCGTGCTCGACGCCTTCAAGTCGGCCGACCAGGTGCTCCTCTCCGGTGTGCAGGGCATCACCGATCTCATCACCACGCCCGGCCTGATCAACCTCGACTTCGCCGACGTCAAGTCGGTCATGTCGGAGGCCGGTTCGGCCCTCATGGGCATCGGCTCGGCCCGCGGCGACGACCGCGCGGTGGCCGCAGCCGAGATGGCGATCTCCTCGCCGCTCCTGGAGGCGTCCATCGACGGCGCCCGCGGCGTCCTGCTCTCCATCTCCGGCGGCTCCGACCTCGGCCTGTTCGAGATCAACGAAGCCGCCCAGCTGGTCAGCGAGGCCGCGCACCCCGAGGCCAACATCATCTTCGGCGCGGTCATCGACGACGCGCTCGGCGACGAGGTCCGGGTCACCGTCATCGCGGCCGGATTCGACGGCGGACAGCCCCCGTCCAAGCGGGACAACGTCCTCGGCTCCGCGTCCGGCAAGCGCGAGGAGCCGGCCACCCCGGCCCGCCCCAGCGAATCGTCGCGCCCCGCCCCGGCCTTCGGCGGCCTCGGCAGCGTCACCGCGCGCGACGACTCGGCCCCGGCCGAGAAGCCCGAGCCGACCCCGGCGAGCGAGCCCCCGGCCACGCCGGTCACGCCGCCGCAGGTCCCCTCGACCCGTCTGCACCAGGACAGTCAGGCCGAAGAGCTGGACGTGCCGGACTTCCTGAAGTGATAGACCAGCGCTCCGCAACGAGCACCGAGAGCGGCGCCCACTTCGCCTTCACCGACCGGTGGGGCGGGGTGAGCGCCGTTCCGTACGAGGAGCTCAACCTCGGCGGCGCGGTCGGCGACGACCCCGAAGCCGTACGGCGCAACCGAGAGTTGGCCGCGAAGAACCTCGGCGTCGATCCCGCGCGCGTGGTCTGGATGAACCAGGTGCACGGCAGGGACGTCGCCGTCGTCGACGGACCGTGGGGTGTCGACGAGGACATCCCCGCCGTCGACGCGATCGTCACCGCACGGCGTGGCCTCGCCCTCGCCGTGCTCACCGCCGACTGCACCCCGGTGCTGCTCGCCGACCCGGCCGCGGGAGTCGCCGCGGCGGCGCACGCGGGCCGTCCCGGCCTGGTGGCCGGGGTGGTGCCCGCGGCCGTCGAGGCCATGGTGCGCCTGGGCGCCCGGCCGGAGCGGATCGTGGCCCGCACCGGGCCCGCCGTCTGCGGCCGTTGCTATGAAGTACCCGCGGACATGCGCGCCGACGTCGCCGCCGTGGAACCCGCGTCGTACGCCGAGACGAGCTGGGGCACCCCCGCGGTCGACGTGACCGCGGGCGTGCACGCCCAGCTCGACCGGCTCGGGGTGAGCGCCCGGGAGCAGTCCCCGGTGTGCACGCTGGAGTCGGGCGACCACTTCTCGTACCGCCGCGACCGCACCACCGGTCGGCTCGCGGGCTACGTCTGGCTGGACTGATGGGGCATGACGGACCGTAAGGCGGAACTCGCCGGAAATCTGGCGAAAGTAGAAGAACGCATCGCGGCGGCCTGCGCGGCCGCGGGTCGCAAGCGCGAAGAGCTGACCCTGATCGTGGTCACCAAGACCTACCCCGCGAGCGATGTGCGGTTTCTCTCGGAACTGGGCGTGCGCCACGTCGCCGAGAACCGCGACCAGGACGCGGCGCCGAAGGCGGCGGACTGCGCGGATCTGCCCCTCAGTTGGCACTTCGTGGGCCAGTTGCAGACCAACAAGGTGCGCTCCGTGGTCGGTTACGCGGACGTGGTGCAGTCGGTCGACCGGCCGAAGCTGGTCACGGCCCTGTCGGCGGCCGCCGTGCGCGCCGGGCGCGAGATCGGCTGTCTGCTCCAGATCGCGCTGGACGCGGGGGCCGACGGCCGGGGCGACCGTGGTGGCGTCGGGCCGGGCGGAATCGAAGAGTTGGCAGGTCTCGTGGCCGACGCTCCCGGGCTGCGGCTCGACGGTCTGATGACGGTCGCGCCGCTCACCGGGGAGTACGCGGGGCGGCAACAGGCGGCGTTCGAGCGGCTGATGGATTTGTCGACTGCCCTGCGCGTGGCCCATCCGGCTGCGAACATGGTGTCGGCAGGGATGAGTGCGGACCTCGAACAGGCCGTGGCGGCCGGTGCGACACATGTGCGCGTCGGTACGGCGGTACTCGGAGTCCGACGCGGGCTCGGGTAACGTCGCCAGGAAGTCGGACCACAGCAGAAAATATGGTCATTCCCGCAGTTCGGCGGGGATGCCTCGTGGATCGCGGGCAGTTGATGACGACGGACCTCTCGATCCACCACAGAGCGGAGGACTCAGAGCATGGCCGGCGCGATGCGCAAGATGGCGGTCTACCTCGGCCTCGTGGAGGACGACGGTTACGACGGTCGGGGATTCGACCCCGATGACGATTTCGAGCCCGAGCCGGAGCCCGAGCGCGACCGCCGGCGGCATGAACCGCCTCACCAGTCGCACCAGTCCCACCTGTCGGACCGGGACTTGGATCGGGACGAATCGGTACGAGTGGTACAGCCTCCGGCACCTCGCGAACCGGCGCCGCGCGCCGCTTCGCTTGCCGCTGAATCGGGACGTCCGGCGCGAATCGCCCCCGTGGCATCCATCACACCTGAACGCCAGAGCCTGGAGAAGAACGCACCGGTGATCATGCCCAAGGTCGTGTCCGAGCGTGAGCCCTACCGCATCACCACACTCCACCCCCGGACCTACAACGAAGCCCGTACCATCGGGGAACACTTCCGCGAAGGCACCCCGGTGATCATGAACTTGACGGAGATGGACGACACGGACGCGAAGCGACTTGTCGACTTTGCGGCCGGTCTGGTCTTCGGTCTGCATGGCAGTATCGAGCGAGTGACGCAGAAGGTGTTCCTGTTGTCGCCTGCTAACGTCGATGTCACGGCGGAGGACAAGGCCCGCATCGCAGAGGGCGGGTTCTTCAACCAGAGCTGAGACGCAAGTGCAGTAGACGGCAGTTACCGGATCGACACGGCACGGTCTCGACCGAGAACACTCGACTGAGAACAGGGGAGAGGGAAACGCGAACATGGGCGTGGTCTTGCAAGTGATCTACATCGCGCTGATGTGTTTCCTCATCGTGCTGATCTTCCGACTGGTCATGGACTACGTCTTCCAGTTCGCCCGCTCATGGCAACCCGGCAAGGCGATGGTGGTCGTTCTGGAGGCCACCTACACTGTCACCGATCCACCGCTCAAGCTTCTGCGGCGGTTCATTCCGCCGCTGCGTCTCGGGGGCGTGGCGCTCGACCTGTCCTTCTTCGTACTGATGATCATCGTCTACATCCTGATCACCGTCGTGAGCGGCTTGTGAACGATACGGTCTTGCCGAATGCCGACGACTACGTTGAGGTGAAGAGATGCCGTTGACCCCCGAGGACGTGCGGAACAAGCAGTTCACGACCGTCCGCCTCCGAGAAGGCTATGACGAGGACGAGGTCGATGCCTTCCTCGATGAGGTCGAAGCCGAACTGACCCGCCTGCTCCGCGAGAACGAGGACCTGCGCGCCAAGCTGGCCGCGGCCACGCGCGCGGCCGCGCAGAACCAGCAGCAGGGCGGTATGCGCAAGGGCCCCGGCGGTCCCGGTGGCCCCGACGGGCCGCAGGACCAGCGCGGTCCCGGCGCCCCCGTGCCCGCCGCAATATCGGGTCCGCAGCCGGTGCCGCCGCAGCAGCAGCACCCGATGGGCGGCCCGCCGCAGCTTCCGGGCGGTGCTCCGCAGCTTCCCCCGGGCCCCAGTGGGCACGGCCCGCAGGGTGGTCCGCAGGGTCCCGGCCCGATGGGTCAGGGTCCGATGGGCCCCGGCCCCGGCCAGATGCAGGGACAGATGGGCGGCCCGATGGGCGGTCCCATGGGCGGGCACGGTCCGCAGATGCCGCAGCCCGGTCAGGGCCCCGGCGGCGACAGCGCCGCGCGTGTGCTCTCCCTTGCCCAGCAGACCGCCGACCAGGCGATCGCGGAGGCCCGTTCCGAGGCCAACAAGATCGTCGGCGAGGCTCGTTCGCGCGCCGAGGGTCTGGAGCGGGACGCCCGTGCCAAGGCCGACGCCCTGGAGCGGGACGCGCAGGAGAAGCACCGTGTCGCGATGGGCTCCCTGGAGTCCGCCCGCGCCACGCTGGAGCGCAAGGTCGAGGACCTGCGCGGCTTCGAGCGCGAGTACCGCACGCGGCTGAAGTCCTACCTGGAGTCGCAGCTGCGTCAGCTGGAGACCCAGGCCGACGACTCGCTGGCCCCGCCGCGGACCCCGGCGACCGCCTCCCTTCCGCCGTCCCCGGCGCCTTCCATGGCCTCGGCCGGCGCGGGTGCCCCGTCCTACGGCGGCAACCAGTCGATGGGTGGCAACCAGCCGCAGGGCGCGCCGTCCTACGGCGGGCAGCAGCAGATGTCGCCCGCGATGACGCAGCCGATGGCGCCGGTGCGGCCGCAGGGGCAGCAGCCCATGCAGCAGGCGCCCTCGCCGATGCGCGGCTTCCTCATCGACGAGGACGACAACTGACGGGCGTCACCACGCCATAGGCGTCGGCAGCCGTTCAGGGCGAGGCCCCCGGGATTCCGGGGGCCTCGCCCTTTTGTGTTCCTCAACACGGTTAGCGGCTCGTGGTCAGCGGTCAGTGGTCGGCGCGGTCAGCAGAAACGTTCACCTGTGCGCGCGCACGCAACGCCGAAGGCCCGGTCCCACCAAGATTCTTTGGCGGGGCCGGGCCTTCGGGCTGTCCGGGCCGGGGAGTTACGCCTTGCGGAGGCGGAACGTCAGGGACAGGGACGGGTCCTCGAACGGGGCGCCGTATGTGTCGTCCGCCTCGCCCTCGGCACTGTGCTCATTCACGAAGGCCGTCGCCAGAACCTCGTCCGCGATGAGCTCGGCGTGCTCGGCGAGAGCCGTGCGCACCGCCGGGTCGGTGGCGGTCCAGCGCAGGGCGATGCGGTCCGCGACGTCCAGGCCGCTGTTCTTGCGGGCCTCCTGGATCAGGCGGATCGCGTCCCGGGCCAGGCCCGCGCGGCGCAGCTCGTCCGTCAGCTCCAGGTCGAGGGCGACCGTGGCGCCGGAGTCGGACGCCACCGACCAGCCCTCGCGCGGGGTCTCGGTGATGATGACCTCGTCCGGGGCGAGGGTGACCGTCTCGCCGTCGACCTCCACCGAGGCGGTGCCCTCGCGCAGGGCGAGGGACAGCGCGGCCGCGTCGGCCTCCGCGACGGCCTTGGCCACCGCCTGGACGCCCTTGCCGAACCGCTTGCCGAGGGCACGGAAGTTGGCCTTGGCGGTGGTGTCGACCAGGGAGCCGCCGACTTCGGAGAGCGACGCCAGCGAGGAGACGTTCAGCTCCTCGGTGATCTGGGCGCGCAGCTCGGCGTCGAGGGTCTCGAAACCGGCTGCGGCGACCAGCGCGCGGGACAGCGGCTGACGGGTCTTGACGCCCGACTCGGCGCGCGAGGCACGGCCCAGCTCGACGAGGCGGCGCACGAGCACCATCTGCTTCGAGAGCTCCGGGTCGATCACCGACAGGTCGGCCTCCGGCCACGAGGCCAGGTGCACCGACTCAGGGGCGTCCGGCGTGACCGGCACGACCAGGTCCTGCCAGACGCGCTCGGCGATGAACGGCGTCAGCGGGGCGAGCAGGCGTGTGACCGTCTCGACGACCTCGTGCAGCGTGCGCAGCGCGGCCGCGTCGCCCTGCCAGAAGCGGCGCCGCGAGCGGCGTACGTACCAGTTCGAGAGGTTGTCGACGAAGACGGACAGGAGCTTGCCCGCGCGCTGGGTGTCGTAGGCGTCCAGGGCCTCGGTCACCTGGTCGGTGAGGGCGTGCAGCTCGCTGAGCAGCCAGCGGTCCAGGAGCGGCCGGTCGGCCGGAGCCGGGTCGGTGTCCGAGGGGGCCCACTTCGACGTACGGGCGTAGAGCGCCTGGAAGGCGACCGTGTTCCAGTACGTCAGGAGGGTCTTGCGGACGACCTCCTGGATGGTGCCGTGGCCGACGCGGCGGGCCGCCCACGGGGAGCCGCCGGCCGCCATGAACCAGCGCACGGCGTCGGCGCCGTGCTGGTCCATCAGCTGGATCGGCTCCAGGGTGTTGCCCAGGTGCTTGGACATCTTGCGGCCGTCCTCGGCGAGGATGTGGCCGAGGCAGACCACGTTCTCGTACGACGATTTGTCGAACACCAGGGTGCCGACGGCCATCAGCGTGTAGAACCAGCCGCGGGTCTGGTCGATGGCCTCCGAGATGAACTGCGCCGGGTAGCGGCTCTCGAAGAGCTCCTTGTTCTTGTGCGGGTAGCCCCACTGCGCGAACGGCATCGAACCCGAGTCGTACCAGGCGTCGATGACCTCCGGCACGCGCGTGGCCTGCTGCTCGCACTGGGGGCACGGGAACGTGACGGCGTCGATGAACGGGCGGTGCGGGTCGAGGTCCGACTGGTCGGTGCCGGTCAGGTCGGACAGCTCCTGGCGGGAGCCGACACAGGTGAGGTGGCCCTCCTCGCAGCGCCAGATGGGCAGCGGGGTGCCCCAGTAGCGGTTGCGGGACAGCGCCCAGTCGACGTTGTTGGTCAGCCAGTCGCCGAAGCGGCCGTGCTTGACCGACTCCGGGAACCAGTTGGTCTTCTCGTTCTCCTGGAGGAGGCGGTCCTTGATGGCCGTGGTGCGGATGTACCAAGAAGGCTGCGCGTAGTAGAGGAGCGCGGTGTGGCAGCGCCAGCAGTGCGGGTAGCTGTGCTCGTACGGCGTGTGCCGGAAGAGCAGGCCGCGGGCGTCGAGGTCCGCGGTGAGCTGTTCGTCCGCCTTCTTGAAGAAGACACCGCCTACGAGCGGTACGTCCTCTTCGAAGGTGCCGTCCGGGCGGACCGGGTTCACGACCGGCAGGCCGTACGCGCGGCAGACCTTGAGGTCGTCCTCACCGAAGGCGGGGGACTGGTGGACGAGACCGGTGCCGTCCTCCGTGGTCACGTAGTCGGCGTTGACCACGAAGTGCGCCGGGGCCGGGAACTCCACCAGCTCGAAGGGGCGCTGGTAGGTCCAGCGCTCCATCTCGGCGCCGGTGAAGGTCTGGCCGGTGGCCTCCCAGCCCTCGCCGAGGGACTTCTCCAGGAGGGGCTCGGCGACGACCACCTTCTCCTTGCCGTCGGTGGCCACTACGTAGGTGACGTCCGGGTGCGCGGCCACGGCCGTGTTGGACACCAGCGTCCACGGGGTGGTCGTCCACACCAGGAGGGCGGCCTCGCCCGCGAGGGGGCCGCCGGTCAGCGGGAAGCGGACGTAGACGGACGGGTCGACGACCGTCTCGTAGCCCTGCGCCAGCTCGTGGTCGGACAGGCCCGTGCCGCAGCGGGGGCACCAGGGGGCGACGCGGTGGTCCTGGACGAGGAGGTCCTTGTTGAAGATCTCCTTCAGGGACCACCAGACCGATTCGATGTACTCGGGGTTCATCGTGCGGTAGGCGCCGTCGAGGTCGGTCCAGTAGCCCATGCGGGTCGTGAGCTCGGCGAAGGCGTCCGTGTGGCGGGTCACCGACTCGCGGCACTTGGCGTTGAACTCGGCGATGCCGTACGCCTCGATGTCCTTCTTGCCGTTGAAGCCGAGCTCCTTCTCGACGGCGAGCTCGACGGGCAGGCCGTGGCAGTCCCAGCCGGCCTTGCGCGCGACGTGGTAGCCGCGCATCGTGCGGAAGCGCGGGAAGACGTCCTTGAAGACGCGGGCCTCGATGTGGTGGGCGCCGGGCATGCCGTTGGCCGTGGGCGGGCCCTCGTAGAACACCCACTCGGGGCGGCCCTCGGACTGCTCCAGGCTCTTGGCGAAGATCTTCTGCTCGCTCCAGAAGTCGAGCACGGCGTGCTCGAGGGCGGGCAGGTCGACCTGGGCCGGCACCTGGCGGTACTGCGGGGGCGGTGTCATGTTCGCGCTTCCTCCGGCGGACGTTCTTCCCTTCCGTCGGAGGGACGAGAGGCCGCGCTGCTGCGCTCGCTCCCGCGGTACCACCCTCCTTGGCCCTCCTGGCGCTTTCGGCGCCCGGGAAGGCCCCCTCATTGGGGTCGCGATGCCGGGTCTAGCGGCCTGGTCCGTCCCGCAGGGGCTGGGCCACGGCTTTCTTCCGGCGGCTCCGGGGTGATCTTCGCGTCGCGCTCGCCCCCGGGCTCACACCGTCCCCGGGTCGCTCTTGGCCGCGTACGCCGCTACTCGTCCCCATCCACGCTTCTCGCTCCGGCCAGTGTACGGGGCCGCGCCGGACGGGGCCGACCGGTTATTCGGGCACTGGCCTCAGGCGTGCTGAGGGACTTCGTCCCTGAGGGAGTCGCGGACCATCTTCCGCAGCTCCGGGCTGTCCGTGTGCCCGTGGACGGACACGGCGTGTTCGCTGGCGGCGCGGACCACTTCTTCCTCTTCACCGGAGATGGCGAGGGTGCAGTGGGTCTCGCTCGGGAATTCTCGGCAGTCGGCTGTCTTGCGCATGATGCACCTCTTCACTTGTGTCACATTTTATGCCTCGATTTCGATGTCAAACAGACTCATGCCTGATATTCCCTGGAACTGTGGCAACTGACCCGAATGGCGACATGTGGAGTGTCCGGATCCTGGCCCGGTACGCCGGGCGGATTACCCGGCGGGGAGCTGGGCACAACGCATGAAGGCTCGCCGTGCGGCCCCGGGGGGTGGGTGTATCGGGCGGCGTGCCCCGTTGCCGCGGGCCTGGAGTCGATTTATCGTCCCAGCACGATTCGCGTGCAAGATCACAATATGTGAAGGGGCCGCGGCCATGGTGGCGAAGAAGACCGCCGTACAGCAGTCGGCGTCGAGCAGATCCACCGGTGCGGGGGCTGCTGGGGCGGCCGGGGGAGCGGGGGGTGGGGCTTTCCGTGGCCTCGGGGGCGTGGCGGCTGGGCCGAGGACGAGTGTGACCGGGGCGGGGGCGTCCGCCCAGGTTGCTGCTGACGCATCTGTGAAGGCCCCGGTGAGGAGCGCCGGGGCGGCTGCTGCCGGTTCGCGGCGCGTCGCCAAGCGGGTGGTGGCCAGCGCGGCGGCCACCAAGAAGGTGGTCTCGGCGAAGGCGGGGGCCAAGGAGTCCGGGACGGGGAGGAAGGCTGCCCCGAAGGGGGCGGCTGCGGCCAAGAAGACGTCCACGAAGTCCGCGTCTGCCAAGAAGAGCGCTGCCGGGGCGGCGCCCAGCAAGGAGACGGCAGCCCAAAAGGCGACCGCTAAGAAGGCGGCAGCCAAGAAGACAGCTGCCGGGACGGCGGTGCCCCGCAAGGAGACGGCCACCAAGACGGCGTCTGCCAAGGAGGCGGCCACGAAGACCGCGTCTCGCAAGGGAACAGCCACGAAGACGGCTTCTGCCAAGAAGGCGGCTACGAAGACTGCGTCTGCCGAGGCAGCGTCCACGAAGGCCGTGTCCGCCGAGGAGCACCCCAAGAAGACCACCTCGGCGCAGGCGGCCACCAAGAAGTCCACCACCAAGAAGGCCACCGCCAAGAAGTCCTCCCCGGAGAAAGCCACTGCCAAGAAGGCCGCCGCCGCGTCGGCGGCTTCCAAGGAAGGGCGCAAGGCGGCGCCCTCCAAGGCAGCCGCCGCAGCGGAGGCGCCCGAGGACGCAGCCGCTGCGGCGGGCGCCGAGAAGGAGGGCGGGTCGGGGAGGGAGGTGGACGGCGGGGTGGATGCGTCCAAGAAGGCGACGGGTGCCGCCAAGGGCCCAGGGGCCGGAACGGGTGCTGCCAAGGGCCCAGGGGCCAGAAAACGTACGGCCAAGAAGTCGGCCGCGTCCGCGGTCGAGGGTGCGGCTCAGGCCGCGGAGACGACGGGAGCCACGACGGTGGTTGCGAAGAAGACTCCGGGCACGGCGACAGCGGCGAAGAAGGCCGACGCGGTGCCCAAGGCGCGGGCCGGGGCGGCGCCCGGCGAGCTCGCGGTGCGGCCGGGCGAGGAGCCGTGGACCCCGGCCGAGGTCGCGGAGGCACGGACCGAGCTGATGTCCGAGGTGCTGCGGCTGCGCAGCGAGATCCAGACGTCCGAGGACTCGCTCGCCGGACTGATGCGGGACTCCGGCGACGGCGCGGGCGACGACCAGGCCGACACCGGCACCAAGAACATCACCCGGGAGCACGAGATGGCGCTCGCCGCGAACGCCCGGGAGATGCTGGAGCAGACCGAGCGCGCCCTGGAGCGCCTCGACGCGGGCACGTACGGCCTCTGCGAGAACTGCGGCAACCCCATCGGCAAGGCGCGCATGCAGGCCTTCCCGCGCGCGACCCTGTGCGTCGAGTGCAAGCAGAAGCAGGAACGGCGCTACTGAGCGTGGCCTGCGCGTCTTGGTCCGTACGTGTGTGCCGTACCCTCGTCCCCAGTCAGGTACCTAGGTTGAGGGACTCACGTGGCAGAGGCGGAGCGCATCATCGGTACGCCGGACATCCCTGAGGCGGCGGGGGCCGGACCGGAGCAGTCCGACTCCGATTCCGGCTCCAAGGACGGGCAGACGCCGCCGACGGCCGACCCGCCGTCCGAGGACGAGCCGAAGCCCAAGGGACGGCGCAAGATCGCCGTGCTGTTCGGAGTGGCCCTCTTCGCGTACGCGCTCGACTTCATCAGCAAGATGATCGTGGTCGCCAAGCTCGAGCACCACGAGCCGATCGACGTGGTCGGCGATCTGCTGCGCTTCAACGCGATCCGCAACGCGGGCGCCGCGTTCGGCTTCGGCGAGGCGTACACCATCATCTTCACGGTGATCGCCGCGGCCGTGATCGTGGTGATCGCCCGGCTCGCCCGCAAGCTCTACAGCCTGCCCTGGGCGATCGCGCTCGGCCTGCTGCTCGGCGGCGCGCTCGGCAACCTCACCGACCGGATCTTCCGCTCGCCCGGCCTCTTCAAGGGCGCCGTGGTCGACTTCATCGCGCCGAAGAACTTCGCGGTGTTCAACCTCGCGGACTCCGCGATCGTCTGCGGCGGCATCCTGATCGTGCTGCTCTCCTTCCGCGGGCTCGACCCGGACGGCACCGTCCACAAGGACTGACGCCGAGGCCGCCGGGAAGGCCCGGCCGCCGCCTTCGGTAAGGCGGTGTCGTACCCCTCCTGCATACTCGTGGGGTGAGCACGATTCCCGAGATCCGTACCCTGCCCGTACCGGACGGCCTTGAGGGCGAGCGCGTCGACGCCGCCATCTCGCGCATGTTCGGTTTCTCCCGCACGAAGGCCGCCGAGCTCGCGGCGGCAGGCAAGGTGCTGGTCGACGGCGCGGTGGCCGGCAAGTCCGAGCGCGTGCACGGCGGCGCCTGGCTGGAGGTGGAGATGCCGCAGGCGCCCGCCCCGGTGCAGATCGTCGCCGAGCCCGTCGAGGGCATGGAGATCGTGCACGACGACGAGGACATCGTCGTGATCGTCAAGCCCGTCGGCGTCGCCGCGCACCCCAGCCCCGGCTGGACCGGCACGACCGTGATCGGCGGCCTCGCCGCCGCCGGATACCGCATCTCGACGTCCGGCGCCGCCGAGCGCCAGGGCATCGTCCACCGCCTGGACGTCGGCACCTCCGGCCTGATGGTCGTCGCCAAGTCCGAGCGGGCGTACACCTCGCTGAAGCGCCAGTTCAAGGAGCGCACGGTCGACAAGCGCTACCACGCGCTGGTGCAGGGCCACCCCGACCCGATGAGCGGCACCATCGACGCCCCCATCGGCCGCCACCCGAACCACGACTACAAGTGGGCGGTCACCGCCGAGGGCAAGCCCTCCGTCACGCACTACGACCTGATCGAGGCCTTCCGCGCGGCCTCCCTGCTCGACATCAAGCTGGAGACCGGCCGCACGCACCAGATCCGCGTGCACATGTCGGCGCACCGGCACCCGTGCGTGGGCGACCTGACGTACGGCGCCGACCCCACCCTCGCCAAGCGCCTCGGCCTCACGCGTCAGTGGCTGCACGCCGTGCGCCTCGGCTTCGAGCACCCCGGGGACGGGCAGTGGGCGGAGTTCGAGAGCGGCTACCCCGACGATCTCCAGCTCGCCCTGGACCGGGTCCGGGCGGAGAGCGCGTGACCCCGGCGGTGACCTGCCGGGTCGCGATCGGCCAGGAGGACCTGGACGCCTGCTTCGCCGTGCGCAAGGAGGTCTTCGTCGCCGAACAGGGCGTGCCCGAGGACCTCGAGTACGACGAGTACGACGGCGGGGCCGTGCACGTGCTCGCGCTGCGCTCCGTCGAAGGGGCGCCGCTGGGCACCGGGCGGCTGCTCCTGGGCGACGCGGCGGTCGTGAAGAACGGCGACCCGGATCCCGGCGTCGGTGCGCTCGGGCGGCTGGCCGTCCTGGCGGCCGCGCGCGGGCTCGGCGTCGGCGCCCGGCTCGTCGCCGCCATCGAGGACGCCGCCCGCGAGCGCGGGCTGCACGCAGTCGACCTGCACGCGCAGACACACGCGCTGGGGTTCTACGAACGGCTGGGGTACGAGGCGTACGGGGCGGAGTTCCTGGACGCGGGGATCCCGCACCTGGCCATGCGGAAGCCACTGCGGTAGCCACTGCGCTGAGCGAGGGCCACCGGGAGGCCGCGACCAGTGGGGCGGCAAGTCACGTATGCCTTGTTTGTCCGAGGCGCGTGGCAAGGTTGAGGTGATCGTCGTCGCCTCGTCACCGCCGGAGGGCACCCCGTGGATCAACTGGCGCTGCTGCTCGTGCTGTTGCTGGGGGCCCTGGTCACCGTGCCGCTGGGGGACAGGATCGGGCTGCCCGCGCCGGTCCTCATGACGCTGTTCGGCGGCGTACTCGCCTTCCTGAGCTTCGTGCCGAATGTCGACATCCCGCCGGACCTCATCCTCCCGCTCGTCCTGCCGCCGCTGCTCTACGCGTCCGTGCAGCGCACGTCCTGGCGGCAGTTCACGGCCAACATCCGGCCGATCCTGCTGCTCGCCGTGGCGCTCGTGTTCGTGACCACGGCTGCCGTCGCGGCCGTCGCGAACTCGGTCGTGCCGGGGCTCCCGCTCGCCGCCGCCGTCGTCCTCGGCGCGCTCGTCGCCCCGCCGGACCCGGTGGCCGCGACCGCCGTCGCCGGTTCGCTCGGACTGCCCCGCCGCCTGGTGTCGATCCTGGAGGGCGAGGGCCTGTTCAACGACGTCACCGCGATCGTGCTGTACCACGTGGCCATCGCCGCAGCCGTCAGCGGCACGTTCTCCTGGCCCCAGGCCGCCGGCCAGCTCGTGCTCTCCGCCGTGGTCGCCGTCGCCGTCGGCCTCGTACTGGGCTGGCTCACCAACAAGCTGATGAGCCTGCTCGGCGACGCCACCCTGCAGACCGGCCTGACGCTGCTCGTGCCGTTCGTCGCGTACGTACTCGCCGAGGAACTGCTCGGCTCCGGCGTGCTCGCCGTCCTCACCACCGCGCTCTACCTCGCGGAGAACGCCACCGACGCCGACGACGTGCTCGGCCGGATCACCGGCCAGTCCTTCTGGGAGATCGTCGACACCCTCGTCACCGGCGTCGCCTTCGGGCTCATCGGGCTCGAACTGCACAACGTCTTCGGCACGGCCGACGGGCGCGAGTGGCAGATGGTCGGCTGGGGCGCCGTCGTCGTCGCGGTCGTCGTCGGCGTACGACTGCTGTGGCTGCTGCCCGCCACCGCGCTCGCCAAGCGGCTGCACACCCTGCGCGACTACGACGAGGAGATCCCGACGACCTGGCGCGAGACGGTCGTCATGTGGTGGTCCGGGATGCGCGGCGTGGCGTCGGTCGCGCTGGCGCTCGCCATTCCGCTGAAGACGGACGACGGGGCGCCGTTCCCCGCCCGTGACGAGATCATCTTCATCGCCTTCTGCGTGATCATCGCGACCCTCGTCGCGCAGGGCCTCACCCTGCCGTGGCTGGTCAAGAAGCTAGGCGTGCGCGCCGACACCGACGCCGAGCGGGCCCTGGAGCGCGAGCTCGCCGTGCGCGCCGCCAAAGCCGCCAAGGCGCGGCTCAAGGAGATCGAGGACGTCGAGGAGCTGCCCGAGGAGGTCGCCGAGCGGCTGCTGCGCGGCGCCTTCGACATCGGCGCGCGGATCAGCCCGGACATCGTGGACGACGAGCGGCGCGAGCGGTACAGCAAGCGCGTGGACCGCTTCAAGGTGGTCCAGCGCATCCAGCGCGAGATGATGTCGGCCGCGCGCCACGAGGTGCTCGCCGCGCGCAGCGAACCCGGCTACGACCCGGAGATCGTGGACCGGGTGCTGCACCACCTCGACGTACGCAGCCTGCGCTGACGCCGCTCCGTCCGAGTGCTGTGGCCTCAGCCCCGCCCCGTACGCGGCACGTGCGGTGTCACCGGATGCGGATGGTCGCCGTCCGGCGGCTCCACCGCCCAGGCCGTGTTGACCCGGGGCAGCGCGTACGGATGGTGCTCGGTCAGCCAGGCGACGAGCTGCTCGCGGACGGTGACGCGCACCGTCCAGATGTCGTCGGCGTCCTTGGCGGTCGCCAAAGCGCGCACCTGGATGGTGTTCGGCGTGGTGTCCGTGACGGCGAGGCCCCAGTCGCGGCCGTCCCAGGCGGCGCAGTCGCGCAGGACCTCGTGCAGCTTCTCGCGCATCGCCTCGATGGGGGCGGTGTGGTCGAGCTGCAGGAAGACGGTGCCGGTCATCTGGGCGCCGCCGCGGGACCAGTTCTCGAACGGCTTCGACGTGAAGTACGACACCGGCATGGTGATCCGGCGCTCGTCCCAGGTCCGCACCGTCAGGAACGTCAGCGTGATCTCGTCGACGACCCCCCACTCGCCGTCCACCACCACCGTGTCCCCGATCCGCACCATGTCGCCGAAGGCGATCTGCAGGCCAGCGAAAAGGTTGGCCAGCGTGGACTGCGCGGCCACGCCCGCGACGATGCCGAGGATGCCCGCCGACGCGAGCAGCGAAGCCCCGGCCGCCCGCATGGCGGGGAAGGTCAGCAGCATCGCGCCGACCGCCACCACGCCCACGATCGCCGCGACCACCCGCTGGATCAGCGTGACCTGCGTACGTACGCGTCGGACGCGGGCGGGGTCGCGGTGCGCGGAGGCGTAGCGCGCGTAACTGGACTCCACCACCGCGGCCGAGATCCGCACCGCGAGCCAGGCCACCGAGCCGATGAGCACCAGCGTGAGCGCCCGGCCGATGCCCACCGAGTGGTCCTCGACGGCGCTGCCTTCTTTGAATGCCTGCTCGTACGAACCCCGCAGCAGGGCCGTGCACAGGACCAGCTGCAGCGGAAGGCGGCAGCGGCGCAGCAGCCCCCACAGCGGCCGCTCGGGCTGACGGGCGTCGGCGCGGCGCAGCACCCAGTCGGCCAGCCAGCCGACGGCGAGCGTGAGCACGACCGAGCCGCCGACGACGATCAACGGACGCAGGACGTTCTCCATGCCTCAGAGGGTAGGTGGGCCACGCAGGGGAAAGTGGCACGATGGCCCCATGAACATCATGCTTTTCCATTCGACGTACGGGCTGCGGCCCGCGGTCCGCGCGGCGGCCGACCGCCTGCGCGCGGCCGGGCACGAGGTGTGGACCCCGGACCTCTTCGACGGCCGCACCTTCGAGACCGTCGAGGAAGGGCTTGCCTTCAAGGACGAGCTCGGCAAGGACGAGCTGCTCAAGCGCGCGATCCTGGCGGCCGCGCCTTACTCCGGGCGTGGCCTGGTCTACGCGGGCTTCTCGCTCGGCGCCGCCACCGCGCAGACCCTCGCCCTCGGCGACGAGAAGGCGCGCGGCCTGCTGCTCCTGCACGGCACGTCGGACATCGCGGAGAACGCGTCCGTGGACGAGCTGCCGGTGCAGCTGCACGTCGCCGAGCCCGACCCGTTCGAGACGGACGACTGGCTCAGCGCCTGGTACCTGCAGATGGGACGCACCGGCGCCGACGTCGAGGTCTACCGCTACGCGGGCGCCGGGCACCTGTACACCGACCCGGACCTGGACGACTACGACGCCGAGGCGGCGGAGGCGACGTGGCGTACGGCGCTGGGATTCCTCGACTCGCTGTAGGGCGTGTAGAGGCCCGCAGCCGTCACGGCCGGGTGCAGCGCCCCACCGGGCTGCTCGCGGGCGGCTTGCACTGCAACGCGTAGTCGCCGCCACTGTCGCTGAGGTAGCGGCCCACGCACGTGTTGCCCGAGGTCCGGCCGCGCTCCGCGCAGAACCGCAGCGCCGCGCGCCCGTCGGCGAACGGCCCCGGCGCGTAGAACACCCAGAAGCCGGGCCGCAGCGAGGCGTAGTCGTCGCTGCGCAGGTACTGCGCCTCCGGGACCTGCTTGCGGACGGCGGCGAGCCTGCGGTCGCGGGTCGCGGCGGACGACGTGCCCGGCTCGGAGTGGAGCTGGGCGATCCAGCGGCCGGACGCGGGCGGCGCGGTGGAGGGCGGGGGCGTGCTCTCGCTCCGCGACGGGGGCGCGCTCGCGGTGGGTTCCTTGCTCGGTGACGTGCTCGCGTCGGGGCTGCCGCCGCCGGTGGGCTGCTTGGCCGGTTCCTTCGTACGCGGCGACTCGGGCTGCGAACTGACCTTCTGGCCGCCGCCCTTGCCCTCCGCGCCGTCGTCCCCGTCACCACGCAGCACCAGGGCCAGGGCCACGCCCGCCACCAGGGCGAGGGCCACCGACACGGCGGCGACGATCACGGGGGTGCGGCGCCGGGTGTCGCCCTGGCGCGTGAACTGGTGCGTGCTCTGGGGCGTGGTGTCGGGTGGCGTGCCGAGCGAGGGCTGCGGGTGGGCGTGCGGGGGCGGCGGGGGCATGGGAGGCAGGAGGGGCGGGCGTGGTGCCGTCTCCGTCGGCTGCCACTCCACCCCGTTCGCCACCGCCGTGAGCATCGCGTCCAAGCGGGTCACATCGGGCCTGAGCGCCGGATCCCGTACGAGAAGTGCCTCGAGGACCGGCGCCAGCGGGCCGGAGCGCACCGGCGGCGGCACCGGCTCGTCGAGGACCGCGGCCAGCGTGGCCAGGGTCGACGCGCGGCGCAGCGGACTCACGCCCTCCACGGCGACGTACAGCACCAGACCCAGCGACCACAGGTCGGCGGCCGGGCCCACGCCGGTGCCCCGGACCCGCTCGGGCGCTATGTACTCGGGGGAGCCGATCAGGTCGCCGGTGGCGGTGAGCTGCGTGGAGCCCTGGAGCGTGGCGATGCCGAAGTCGGTGAGGACGGCGGGCGGGACGCCGTCGGGACGGTCCGGCGACGGCTCGCGCAGCAGTACGTTGGCGGGCTTGATGTCGCGGTGCAGGATGCCCGCGGCGTGGGCGGCGCGCAGGGCCGAGAGCAGCTCCCGGCCCAGGCGCGCCGCCTCCCGCGGCGGCAGCGTGCGCTCCTCGAGGAGGTCCTGGAGGGTACGGCCCGGTAGCAGCTCCATCACCAGCCACGGATGCGGTTCCACGTCGACGATGTGGTGAATCGTCACGACATGGGCGTGATTGACGCGCGCAAGGGCACGCGCCTCGCGCAGCACCCGCTCCCGCAGCATCCGCGAGGCGTCACCGGTCAACTCCGGCCCCGGAGGCCGGACTTCCTTCAGCGCCACCTCGCGGTGCAGCACGGTGTCGCGCGCCCGCCACACCGTGCCCATGCCACCGCTGCCGAGCCGCTCAAGCAGCTCGAAACGACCGTCTACTACGTCCCCCTGGTTGCTCATGGGCGACACAGTAAGGGGCCGGAGGGCTTGGGTCCGCCCCTGTACACCAGGTTGTCACCGCACCGGTGCGTTCACGCGCTCCACCTTCTGCGTGCCGGTGAGCGTGCGGTAGGAGCGCGCCCATGAAGAGGTCGCCTTCGGGTCCGCGCGGTCGGAGATCACGTAGTAATCCATCTGCGAGCGCTCGGCCGTGACATCGAGGACGCCGTACCCGTGCGAGTCCATGTCCAGCCACTTCACATGGCGGTTGGCTGCCTTGATCGCGGCGACGCCGACCAGGGACAGGGTGTGCGGCGCGACGTTCAGGAAGTCGTCGACGTTGTCGGACGTCACGGACGTGACGACGAACTCCGTGGCCGCGGACGGCGACGCCGGGTACGTGGCGGCGGTCACGGGCACGTCGTTGGCCCACGCCATGTGGATGTCGCCGGTCAGGAACACGGTGTTCCGGATGCCCTTGTCCCGCAGGTGGCCGATGAGTTCCTTGCGGTCGTGGGTGTAGCCGTCCCACTGGTCGGTGTTGACGGCCAGGCCGCCGGTGGGCAGGCCGAGCAGTTCCGCGAGGGGCTTGAGGAGGTACGCGGGCAGCGAGCCGAACGCGACCGGCGAGATCATCACCGACGTGCCGACCAGCTTCCACGCGGCGTCCGACGCCGCCAGCCCTGCCTTCAGCCAGTCCAGTTGGGCGCGGCCCGCGATCGTGCGGTCCGGCGAGTCGACGTCGCCGCTGCCCACGCTCGCCTGCTTGGAGCGGAACGAGCGCAGGTCGAGCAGGTGCAGGTCGGCCAGCTTGCCGAAGCGCAGCCTGCGGTAGACGGTGCCTTCGGTGGCCGGGCGCACCGGCATCCACTCGAAGTAGGCCTGCTTGGCGGCGGCCACGCGCGCGGCCCAGGAGCCCTCGGTCTCCGGGGTGTGGTTCTCCGCGCCGCCCGACCAGGCGTCGTTGGCGACCTCGTGGTCGTCCCAGATCGCGATGACCGGGTGGGTGCCGTGCATGGCCTGCGCGTCGGCGTCGGTCTTGTGGGCGCCGTGCCGGGTCCGGTAGTCGGCGAGGGTGAGGATCTCGTGCTTCGGCCGGTGCTCGCGTACGACGTCTCCGGAGGAGGCGAAGCCGCCGGACGCGTACTCGTAGAGGTAGTCGCCGAGGTGCAGGACCGCGTCGAGTTCGGTGCGGGCGGCGAGATGGCGGTACGCGGAGAAGTACCCGGCCTCCCAGTTGGAGCACGACACGACGCCGAAGCGGACGCCGGGCGCGGAGGCCTCGTGGGCGGGGGTGGTGCGGGTGCGGCCCACCGGGGAGTGCACCGGCGAATCGCTGCCTACGGAGAAGCGGTAGTAATAGGTGGTCGCCTGGCGCAGGCCCCTTACATCGGCCTTGACCGTGTGGTCGCTCGCGGCCTTCGCGGTGGTCGAGCCGCGGCCCACGACCTTGGTGAAGCCCTTGTCCTCGGCTATCTCCCAGCGCACTTCGACGTCCGGGCCCTTGCCGGAGCCGGGCACCGCGTCGGGCGTCGGCGTGATCCGCGTCCACAGCAGGACGCCGTCGGGCAGCGGGTCACCGGAGGCGACGCCGTGCAGGAAGGCGGGGCCGGCGGCGGCCCGGGCCAGGGGGGTCGCCGCGAGCGGGGCGGCGAGGGCGGCGGTGGCGGCCGCGGCCTTGACGACGGTGCGGCGGCGCGGCGTGAGCGAGGTGCCCGGCTGTCTCGCGGGATCGCTCGGCGGCGTAAGGGAGTTGTCAATTCGACTGGTCACAGAGGGGCACCCTACTGGCCAGTAAAGGCGAAGAGCGGGCGACTGCGAAAAGTTCGCCCGCTCTTCCGCTGCACGCCGCTCAGGCACGCGCGTTGCCGGTGGCTCAGCCCTTGAGGGCCGCGTCCACCGCCTTGTTGTAGTCCGCGACCGTCATCGGCGCGTTCTTCCCGTCGGCGCCCTTGAGCTGCTTGCCGTCCATGACGAAGGCCGGGGTGCCCTCCACGCCGTCCTTGTCGTCCTGGAAGGCCTGGCCCATCGCCAGGGCCCAGCGGTCGTAAGTGCCGTCCTTGACCGCCTTCTTGAAGCCCGCGTTCTTCTTCAGCTCGGGCACCTCGTCGGCGATCTTGAGCAGGTACGAGTCGTCCTTGAACTTGTCGTCCTGCTCGCTCGGGTGGTTGTCCACCGAGTACAGCGCCTTCTTGTACGCGAGGAACGCGTCCGGGCTGACGTTCAGGGCGGCGCCGAGGGCGCTCATGCCGTTGCGGGAGCCCTCGCCCGGGATGTTGTTGTCGAGGAACGTGGCGCCGACGAACTGGACCTTGTACTTGCCGTCCTTGATGTCCTTGTCGACCGTCGAGCCGACGCTCTGCTCGAAGCTCGCGCAGATCGGGCAGCGCGGGTCCTCGTAGACCTTCAGGGTCTTCTTGGCGCTCGCCTTGCCGACGACGACGGTCGTGCCGTCCTTGCCCGAGGTGTTCGCGGGCTTGACCAGCTTCTGGTCCTTGGCGTCTTCCCAGTAGCCGGGCTTGTTGTTCTGCATGACGGCGTACGAGACGCCGCCGGCGATGGCGAGCACGCCGACGATGGAGACGCCGACGACGACGGACCGCTTGCGCTTCTCGCGCTTGCGCTCCGCCTCCTGCTGGGCGCGGATCCGCTCGCGGGCGGCCTGCTTGGAGGCCTGGCTGTTGCGCTTGCTCATGATTGTTCTCCGTGGATGTGGCGGGTGGACGGTGCTGTGCTCAGGCGGTCAGGGCCCAGCACGGCGGTCCACGCCGTCCCACGAAGTGCACGAGCAGCCGGGTGCGGACGACCGGCGTCCGGCGGGCGGTGCGGGCCGGCCGGCGCACCGGCTCGATCCGCCGGGTCACCGCGGCGACCGCGATCAGCAGCGGCCGGAACGTCGCCGCGGCCGCGGCCCTCAGCAGCCCGGCGACGGCACGCTCGCCGCGCCCGAGCCAGGCCGCCGCGAGCAGCCCGACCCCGACGTGCGCGGCCAGCAGGAGCCAGGCCGCGCCGGGGTCGGCGTCGGCGAGCAGGGCGGCACCGCCGCCGTGGTTCTCGCCGCCTGCCATCCGGGCCAGGGGGGTGCCGACGCTGCCGCCGCCGCACAGCACGTCGAAGCCGACGGAGCGCAGCGGGCCCGCGACCGGGCCGCCCGCCTGGCCGTAACAGACGTGCTGGCCCGCCGTGAACACCGTGTCGGCGGCCAGCTCCAGCGGGATGAGCAGCGCGGCGATCGCGCCGAAGCCGCGCTCGCGTCCCGCCAGCGCGAACGCCACGCAGAAGACGGCGGCGGCCAGTGCGGCGAACGTGGTGAGCGGCAGCGGGGCCCGGGACAGCAGAACGTGCGACGCGGCGGACAGCATCACGACGAGAGCCGTGAACACTGCCGCCCGTGCCGTTCTGAGCTGGGTCCCGGAGATGTCCATCGCGCAAGCGAGTTTGCCATGAGCCGTCGTAAGGGACCCCTAAAGGGTCCCTATGAATCCGACAAAGGCCGGACAACACGCGCCCGGCGAGGGCGGACAACACGCGTCCGACAAGGCCGGACAACACGCATCCGGCGAGGCCGGTCCGCGACGGCGCCGCGGCCTACAGGCCCGGGATCCGGCCGTTGCGGAAGAGGTCGACGAAGATCTGGTGGTCGGCGCGCGCCCGTGCGCCGTAGCGGTGCGCGAAGTCCACCAGGAGGTCGGCGAAGCCGCCCTCGTCGGCCGCGATGGCGGCGTCGATGGCCCGCTCCGTGGAGAACGGCACCAGGTCCGAGTGCCCGGACTCGTCGTCCGCCGCGGAGTGCATGGTCGCCGTGGCCCGGCCCAGGTCGGCGACCACGGCGGAGATCTCCTCCACGTCGTCGATGTCCGACCAGTCCAGGTCCACCGCGTACGGCGAGACCTCGGCGACGAGCTGGCCCGCGCCGTCCAGCTCGGTCCAGCCGAGCCAGGGGTCCGCGTGCGCCTGCAGGGCGCGCTGGGAGATGACCGTGCGGTGGCCCTCGTGCTGGAAGTAGCCGCGGATCGCGGGGTCCGTGATGTGCCGGGAGACGGCCGGGGTCTGGGCCTGCTTCAGGTAGATCACGACGTCGTTCTCCAGCGCGTCGCTGTTGCCCTCCAGGAGGATGTTGTACGAGGGCAGCCCGGCGGAGCCGATGCCGATGCCGCGGCGGCCCACCACGTCCTTGACCCGGTAGGAGTCCGGGCGGGTCAGGGAGGACTCCGGCAGCGTCTCCAGATAGCCGTCGAACGCGGCAAGGACCTTGTACCGCGTGGCCGCGTCCAGCTCGATGGAGCCGCCGCCCGGCGCGAAGCGGCGCTCGAAGTCACGGATCTCCGTCATCGACTCCAGGAGACTGAAGCGGGTCAGCGAGCGGGCGGCGCGCAGGGCGCCCAGGAGGGGGCCCTGGGCCGTGTCCAGCGTGAACGGCGGCACCTCGTCGCTCTTCGCGCCCGTCGCCAGGTCGTGGATCCGCTCGCGGTACGCCGCGGCGTACGTACGGACCAGCTTGGTGATCTGCTCGTCGCTGAGTGCCTTCGTGTACCCGATCAGGGCCAGGGAGGCGGCCAGGCGCTTGAGGTCCCAGGTGAAGGGGCCCACGTACGCCTCGTCGAAGTCGTTGACGTTGAAGATCAGGCGGCCCTGGGAGTCCATGTACGTGCCGAAGTTCTCGGCGTGCAGGTCGCCGTGGATCCAGACGCGGCCCGTGCGGTCGTCCATGTACTCAGCGGACCCGCTGGACCCGCTGTCGTGCTGCTCGCGCTCCAGGTCGTGGTAGAAGAGGCCGGCCGTGCCGCGGTAGAACGCGAAGGCCGAGGCCGCCATCTTCCGGAACTTCACCCGGAACGCGGCGGGGTCGGCGGCGAGCAGCTCGCCGAACGCGGTGTCGAAGACGGCGAGGATCTCCTCGCCGCGCTGGTCGGCGGTGGGCTGCGGGACCGACATCGCGGGGTGCCTCCTGGTGCATGACATATGGGACGGTCTTCCGCCCTCTCCAACGCCCGACCGTACTCCCGAGTGCCCGCCCACCCGCCACCCGGCCACCACCCCTCATCGAGGCGCTACGCGCCACAGTATTAGACCTCGATGTCAGTCCCGCCGATTAGACTTCCACGCTGTCCACCCAGACTGTCCGCAGCCTGTCGCCCAGTGTTCCCGTTGGAGGCCCACGCCGTGTCGAAGCCGCCTTTCACGCACCTGCACGTCCACACCCAGTACTCGCTCCTGGACGGTGCCGCGCGGCTGAAGGACATGTTCAACGCGTGCAACGAGATGGGCATGACGCACATCGCGATGTCCGACCACGGCAACCTGCACGGGGCGTACGACTTCTTCCACACGGCGAAGAAGGCCGGGGTGACGCCGATCATCGGGATCGAGGCGTATGTGGCGCCCGAGTCGCGCCGCAACAAGCGGAAGATCCAGTGGGGGCAGCCGCACCAGAAGCGCGACGACGTGTCGGGTTCGGGTGGTTACACGCACAAGACGATCTGGGCGGCGAACAAGACGGGGCTGCACAACCTCTTCCGGCTGTCCTCGGACGCGTACGCCGAGGGCTGGCTGCAGAAGTGGCCGCGGATGGACAAGGAGACGATCTCCCAGTGGTCGGAGGGGCTGATCGCCTCGACCGGCTGTCCTTCGGGTGAGCTGCAGACGCGACTGCGGCTCGGGCAGTTCGACGAGGCGGTGCAGGCGGCTTCGGAGTACCAGGACATCTTCGGCAAGGACCGGTACTTCCTGGAGCTGATGGACCACGGGATCGACATCGAGCGGCGGGTGCGCGAGGACCTGCTGCGGGTCGGCAAGAAGCTGGGCATCCCGCCGCTGGTCACCAACGACTCGCACTACACGTACGCGCACGAGGCGACGGCGCACGACGCCCTGCTGTGCATCCAGACGGGCAAGAACCTCTCGGACCCGGACCGCTTCCGGTTCGACGGCACGGGCTACTACCTGAAGTCGACGGACGAGATGTACGCCGTCGATTCCTCCGACGCCTGGCAGGAGGGGTGCGCGAACACGCTGCTCGTGGCGGAGCAGATCGACACGACCGGCATGTTCGAGAAGCGCGACCTCATGCCGAAGTTCGACATCCCGGAAGAGGGCTACACCAACACCACCTGGTTCAAGGAGGAAGTGCGGCGCGGCATGAACCGCCGCTATCCCGGAGGTGTCCCCGACGACCGCCAGCGCCAGGCGGACTACGAGATGGACATCATCATCCAGATGGGGTTCCCGGGATACTTCCTGGTCGTCGCGGACTTCATCATGTGGGCCAAGAACAACGGCATCGCGGTGGGCCCGGGGCGTGGCTCCGCGGCCGGCTCGATCGTGGCGTACGCCATGGGCATCACCGACCTCGACCCGATCGAGCACGGACTGATCTTCGAGCGGTTCCTCAACCCCGAGCGCGTCTCCATGCCCGACGTCGACATCGACTTCGACGAGCGTCGGCGCGTCGAAGTGATCAGGTACGTGACCGAGAAGTACGGCGAGGACAAGGTCGCCATGATCGGTACGTACGGAAAGATCAAGGCGAAGAACGCCATCAAGGACTCCGCCCGAGTCCTCGGCTATCCGTACGCGATGGGCGACCGCCTCACCAAGGCCATGCCCGCCGACGTCCTCGGCAAGGGCATCGACCTCTCCGGCATCACCGACCCCAAGCACCCGCGCTACAGCGAGGCGGGCGAGATCCGGGGGATGTACGAGAACGAGCCGGACGTCAAGAAGGTCATCGACACCGCCAAGGGCGTCGAGGGCCTGGTCCGGCAGATGGGCGTGCACGCCGCGGGCGTGATCATGTCCAGCGAGCCCATCATCGAGCACGCCCCGATCTGGGTCCGGCACACCGACGGCGTGACCATCACGCAGTGGGACTATCCCCAGTGCGAGTCGCTCGGCCTGATCAAGATGGACTTCCTGGGCCTCAGGAACCTCACGATCATGGACGACGCCGTGAAGATGGTGGAGGCCAACAAGGGCATCGAGCTGGAGATGCTCTCCCTTCCGCTCGACGACCCCAAGACGTACGAACTGCTCTGCCGCGGTGACACGCTCGGCGTGTTCCAGTTCGACGGCGGCCCGATGCGCTCGCTGCTCCGCCAGATGCAGCCCGACAACTTCGAGGACATTTCCGCCGTCTCGGCCCTGTACCGGCCGGGCCCGATGGGCATGAACTCGCACACGAACTACGCGGAGCGCAAGAACGGCCGCCAGGAGATCACGCCGATCCACAAGGAGCTCGAAGAGCCCCTGAAGGAGACGCTCGGCCTCACCTACGGCCTCATCGTGTACCAGGAGCAGGTGCAGAAGGCCGCCCAGATCATCGCCGGTTACTCGCTCGGCGAGGCCGACATCCTGCGCCGCGTGATGGGCAAGAAGAAGCCCGAAGAGCTGGAGAAGAACTTCGTCCTCTTCCAGAAGGGCGCCCGCGACAAGGGCTTCTCGGACGCCGCGATCCAGGCCCTCTGGGACGTCCTGGTGCCCTTCGCCGGATACGCGTTCAACAAGGCGCACTCGTCCGCGTACGGCCTCGTCACCTACTGGACCGCGTATCTCAAGGCGAATTACCCGGCCGAGTACATGGCGGCGCTGCTGACGTCCGTGAAGGACGACAAGGACAAGTCGGCGGTGTATCTCAACGAGTGCCGTCGCATGGGCATCAAGGTGCTGCCGCCGAACGTGAACGAGTCGGTGCACAACTTCGCCGCCCAGGGTGACGACGTGATCCTGTTCGGCCTCGAGGCGGTGCGCAACGTCGGCACGAACGTGGTCGAGTCGATCATCCGCTCGCGCAAGGCGAAGGGGAAGTTCGCCTCGTTCCCGGACTACCTGGACAAGGTGGAGGCGGCCGCCTGCAACAAGCGCACCACGGAGTCGCTGATCAAGGCGGGCGCGTTCGACACCATGGGGCACACCCGCAAGGGCCTGACCGCGCAGTACGAGCCGATGATCGACAACGTGGTGGCGGTCAAGCGCAAGGAGGCCGAGGGACAGTTCGACCTGTTCGGCGGGATGGGCGAGGACGACTCCAGCGAGCCCGGCTTCGGCCTGGACGTCGAGTTCACCACCGACGAGTGGGACAAGACGTATCTCCTCGCCCAGGAGCGGGAGATGCTGGGTCTGTACGTCTCGGACCACCCGCTGTTCGGCCTTGAGCACGTGCTCTCCGACAAGGCGGACGCGGGGATCGGGCAGCTGACCGGCGGAGACTTCTCCGACGGAGCGGTCGTCACCATCGGCGGCATCATCTCCGGGCTGCAGCGCAAGATGACCAAGCAGGGCAACGCGTGGGCGATCGCCACGGTGGAGGACCTCGCGGGCTCGATCGAGTGCATGTTCTTCCCGGCGACGTATCAGCTGGTGTCCACGCAACTGGTCGAGGACGCCGTGGTGTTCGTCAAGGGACGCCTCGACAAGCGCGAGGACGTCCCGCGCCTCGTCGCCATGGAGATGCAGGTCCCCGACCTGTCGAACGCCGGCACCAACGCGCCCGTCCTCATCACCATCCCGACCGTGAAGGTGAGCCCGCCGATGGTCACCCGCCTCGGCGAGATCCTCAGCCACCACCGGGGCAACAGCGAGGTGCGGATCAAGCTCCAGGGCGCCCAGAAGACCACGGTGCTCCGGCTCGACCGGCACCGCGTGAAGCCCGACCCGGCACTCTTCGGCGACCTGAAGGTGCTGCTCGGCCCGTCCTGCCTGGCGGGCTGACTTTCTGGATCACGGCATGGCCAAGGGGCGCACCCGGTTCGGGTGCGCCCCTCATGTGTGCCTGTGCCGGCATGTGTGCCTGGACCGGCGTCAATTGCGTCAGTTGTGGCCGAAGCGGCGCTGGTGCTTACGGGCAACTTCCGCCGGGCTGCCCTGGGCCTGCGACTCCATGGCCTGCCGGGCCTCGGTCGCGGCCGACCTCGCCTGCTCCGAGGCTGACTCGGCCTGCGAGCCGCGGTTCTGCTGGGCGGCCTTCTGATGACGATCGCGGTTCTTGTTCTTGGCCATGGTGATCTTCCTCCTGCGGGGGATCCGGGGGCCGTAACGCGACCAGACTCACATAGGTCCACAAAACGCGCATTTTGGATAATTACCGTGCGTAATAAGGGCTGTCGATGGGTACAGAGCGGATACGCCACGCCGAAGATCGAGTTCGGGCCGTTAACCTCCCCGAGGTCGGGCAGACTCGAAGGAAACCCGAAGTGACCTCCAGGATCCTCCAGGAACCTCTGGATCTCCCGATCCTTTGAATCTCCTGATCCCCACTCGGGATCTGTGGGACCTTCGGGCACCTTCAGGAATCTTCCAGGGAAAGAGGGTGGATCGCGTGGACCGCTGCATCGTCCTGGTGGACGCCGGGTATCTGCTGGGAGCCGCCGCGAGCCTCCTCGCGGGAGAGCCCTCCCGGTCCAGAATCACCGTCGATCACACCGCCCTCATCCAGGGCCTGCGCGAGCGCGCCGAGTCCGACACCGAGCGCCCCCTGCTGCGGATCTACTGGTTCGACGGCGCCCCCGACCGCGTACCCCAGCCGGAGCACCGAAGGCTCCGCGTGATGCCGCGCGTCACCGTCCGCCTCGGCGCCCTGACCCGCAGCGACGGACGCTGGGCGCAGAAGGGTGTGGACGCCGCGATGCACGCCGAGCTGACCGAGCTCGCCCGCAACCGCGCCTGCTCCGACGTCGTGCTCGTCACCGGCGACGGCGATCTGCTGCCCGGGATGATGGCCGCCAAGGAGCACGGCGTCGCCGTCCACCTGTGGGCCGTGCAGGCCGCCGACGGCGACTACAACCAGTCGGAGGACCTGGTCGCCGAGGCCGACGAGCGGCGCGTCCTCGACCGCACCTGGATCACCAAGGCCGTCCGCGCCAAGGAACTGACCGGCGTCTGCGCCCCGCCGCCCGCCCCGCGCCCCGAGATCGCCGCGATCCTCTCCGCGCCGCTGCCCGAGTCCGCGCTCGCCACCGGCGCCGACCAGGCCCGCCAGGCCCCCGCGCCGCACCCCGTCGGCGCCGCGGGCGGCCAGGAGAACGGGGAGCGCGTTCCGGCCGCCAAGGGCGTCCCCACCCCCAAGGACCTCGCCGCCCTGCGCGGCCCCGGCACCCAGCCCGCCAAGGAACCGGCCAACGCGACCCTGCGCTGGTCCTCCGACAAGGGCTGGGTCGACCGCCCCGGCACCCCCGCCGAGTCCGCCGAGGTCGCGGCCCTGCCGACGCTCGCCCAGCTCACCACGGCCGAGCAGCGCTGGGCGGACCGCGAGGAGGACATCACCACGGTCGGCGGCGATCCCTACGAGGTCGGGCAGGTCTTCGCCCGCCGCTGGATGGCGCGCCTGCCCGAGCAGCACAACCTCCAGAAGCTGTCCACGATGTACCCGCGCATCCCGCACCGCGTCGACGGCGAACTGCTCCGGTACGCGGCCAGGTTCGGCCTGCTCGCCCACAAGGACGACCAGATCGACGAGCACGACCGGTACGCGATCCGGGCGGGCTTCTGGCGCGAGATCGACGTCAGGACGGCCGCCGAGCACGCTCCCGCGGGGGAGTAGGGAGGGGCTGCGGCCCTCTTCCGGCGCGACTTCCGGTGCGATTTCGGTGCGGCTTCGGCGGGATTTCGGTGCGACGAGGGGGCGTGAGAGCCGCCCCGCGCGCCATACCGGACATCGGACCCCGTACCCTCGTCCTTCGTGAGTACGCGCGCGGCACAGGCAGTCCGACAGGGGCTCCGGCAGGGGCACGGCAGCGATGCCGTCTGCGTCGTGCGTGACCTGGTCAAGGTCTATCCGGCCGCCCGCGGCAGGCGCGGCAGGCCCGCGACACCCGAGGTCCGGGCCAGCGACGGCCTCGGCATCGAGGTCGGCCGCGGCGAGATCTTCGGCCTCCTCGGACCCAACGGCGCGGGCAAGTCCACCCTCGTACGCCAGCTCACCGGGCTGATGCGGCCCGACAGCGGCAGTGTCCACGTCCTCGGGCACGACATCGTGCGCCACCCGGAGCGGGCCGCCCGGCTCCTCGCCTATCTGGGGCAGGAGTCCACCGCCCTCGACGAGCTGACCGTCTCCCTCGCCGTCGAGACGACCGCGCGCCTGCGCGGCCTCGAAACCGCCCGCGCGCGGGCCGAGCGCGACGACGTCATGGACGAGCTGGGGCTCACCGCCCTGGCCTCGCGCCCCCTGAAGAAGCTCTCCGGCGGTCAGCGCCGGCTCGCCTGCTTCGCCACCGCCCTGGTGGGGGAGCGGCGCCTGCTCGTGCTCGACGAGCCGACGACCGGCATGGACCCGGTGGCGCGGCGCGCCGTGTGGGGCGCGGTCGACCGGCGCAGGGCCGAGCGCGGTACGACGGTGCTCCTGGTCACCCACAACGTCATCGAGGCCGAGACCGTCCTCGACCGCGTCGCCGTGCTCGACCACGGCCGGGTCATCGCCTGCGACACCCCCTCCGGGCTCAAGGAGCAGGTCGCGGGGGAGGTCCGGGTGGAGCTCGTCTGGCGCGAGCGGGCGCCCGTCGACGTGCCGGAGGTCGCCGCGCTGCGCTCCTCCGCGGTCGAGTCCGGGCGCAAGTGGACGCTGCGGCTCGCGCCCGAGGAGGCACGGGCGGCCGTCGCCGCGGTCACCGGCGGGGGCGCCTTCGCCGCGCTCGACGACTTCACACTGGCCACGCCCAGCCTGGAGGACGTGTATCTCGCCCTCGGCGGGCGGGGCGGCGACGGGCTGGTGAAGGCGTGAGCCGTGTGGATGTGGGCCGTGTGGATGTGGGCCGCGCGTGCGTCGGCCGTGTGGACGTGAGCTGCGTGCGTGTGGGCCGTGTGGGTGCGGGCCGGGTTGAGGGGCGCCCGTGAGGCGTGGTGTTGTCAGGCCAGTCGGCAGGAAGGTCGTCCGTTGAGTGCCGTTCCCCTGGAAGCCGTCGTGCGCGCCGAGGAGGGCGTCGTACCGGTGCCGGACGTCGCGGCGCCGCTCGGGGCGCGGGCGCGGCTCCTGCCAGCCCTGGGCGCCGTCTACCGGGCGCAGCTCTCGCGCGCCCGTGTCGCGCGGATTCCGCTGCTCTTCGTCGCCACCTTCCAGTCCGTCGGGATCATGATCCTGATGCGGGGCGTGGTGGACGGGGGCGGGGAGGCGCATGCCGTCGTGGCCGGGTCCTCGGTGCTCGTGGTCGCCTTCGTCGCGCTCAACCTGCTCGCCCAGTACTTCGGCCAGCTCCGCGGTGACGGCGGCCTCGACCACTACGCCACCCTGCCCGTGCCGCCCGCCGCCGTCGTCCTCGGCGCCGCGGCCGCGTACGCCTCCTTCACGGTGCCCGGCACCATCGTCACGGCCGTCGTCGGCTGCGGGCTCTTCGGGCTACCGCTGACGCACCTGTGGGTGCTCGCCGCGGTGATCCCGCTCTCCGGTGCCGCGCTCGCCGGGCTCGGCGCCGCTCTCGGCCTGCTCGCGCCGCGGCCCGAACTCGCCACCCTGCTCGGTCAGATGGGCATGTCCGCCGCGCTCCTCCTCGGCGTGCTCCCGGCCGACCGGATGCCCGAGTTCCTGCAGTACGCGCGTGACTTGCTGCCCTCCACGTACGGCGTGGAGGCGCTCGCCCGGACCTTCGCGCCCGACCCCGACTGGGGCGTCGTCCTGCTCGACCTCGCGGTCTGCGCGGGCGTCGGCGTCGTCTCGCTTGCCGTCGCCACCTGGGCCTACCGGCGGGCCGCCGTCCGCTGACGCCGATCCGCCGTCCGGTGGGGCGCATCTCAGGTTGAGCTGGCACCATGTGTGCGTGACCGCACCGTTTACTCCCTCCCAACCGCCGCACGACCAGCCGGGGCAGAACCCCTGGCAGGAACCCGCGCAGTCCTCGGGGCCCGTGCCCGAGCCGGCGCAGCAGGAGGGTGGGCCCGGTATGAGGAACGAAGTGCGGGCCGCCGCGGTGATCATGGTCGCGGTGGCCGTCGGCGGGGTGCTGCTTGGGCTGCTGTGGCTGTGGCTGGCGCCTCGGGTGCCGCTGATCGCCGACCGGACGGACGTCTACCTCAAGGACACCGAGGGCGAGCAGGCCATCGGGGTCGATGGAACGTTCACTCTGCTGGGGCTCGCGTTCGGGTTCGTCAGTGCGCTCGTGGTGTTCCTCGTGCGGCGGCGGGGCGGGATTCCGCTGGTCGTCGGGCTTGCCGCGGGGTCGTTGCTCGGGGCTGTGCTCGCCTGGAAGGTGGGGGTCTGGGTCGGGCCCGAGACGGATGTGGCGGCGCACGCCAAGTCCGTGGGGGCGGGGATCGTCTTCGACGCGCCCATGGAGTTGAAGGCCAAGGGTGTGCTGCTCGCGTGGCCCGTTGCCGCGATGGTCGTTCACCTGGTGCTGACGGGGCTGTTCGGGCCCCGGGATCCCGCGCCGTTCGCTTCGTACGAGGACGCGTACCGGGATCCGTACGGGGCGCCGGAGAAGTAGAGGTTCCCGAAACCAGGGGGCTCGCGCCCCCTGGACCTCCGGGTGGGGTTCGCCGGACGGGCTGAGATGCCTACGCCGGGCGCCTTCCGTGGTTGGCCTTGCCTTTTCTTACCCGCCACTTCCGCTTGCGTGTTTTCTTCGACATGGGTGTGGTCCTAGTCGAGGACCGGGGGCCCGTCGAGGGGTCATTCACGTCCGATCGGGGCGAGTACCGCGGCGGTGAGCGTGGCGAGGTCGGCGGGGGCCAGTTCGACCTCCAGGCCGCGGCGGCCCGCCGAGACGCAGATCGTGGCGTGGGCGGAGGCCGAGTCGTCCAGGACCGTGCGGAGCTTCTTGCGCTGGCCCAGCGGCGAGATTCCGCCGCGTACGTAGCCCGTGGTGCGCTCGGCCGCCGCCGGGTCCGCCATCGTCGCGCGCTTGCCGCCCACCGCCGTGGCCAGGGCCTTCAGGTTCAGGGTGCCCGCAACGGGGACCACGGCCACGGTCAGTGCGCCGTCGACGTCGGCGACCAGGGTCTTGAAGACGCGGTCGGGCGAGACGCCCATCGCCTCCGCGGCCTCCTGGCCGTAGGAGGGGTGGGCGGGGTCGTGGTCGTAGGAGTGGACCGTGAAGGGCGTGCCGGCCGCGGTCAGGGCCACCGTCGCGGGGGTGCCGCCCGCCGTCTGGGACTTCTTCTGCTTCTTCGCCACGCTGCTGCCCGCTCCCCGCTCCGTGAGGCCCGCTTCGTACGTCAGTTGAGGCTGGTCGTGCCGCGCGTCAGCTCCGTCGCGGGCAACGACGGCAGGTTACGGATGATCGCGGTCTCGGTGCGCAGCAATTTCAGCTCCTCGCGCAGCCGGGACGCGGTGTCGGGGGCTTCGAGGAGGTCCTGCTTGGTGGGGGTGTCGAGCACGGCCGCCGCGGCGACCAGGTACGACACCACCGACGGCTCGTCGGGCAGCTCCGCGCTGGTCGACAGGGAGCGCTCCCGCGCGCCCGCGAGCCGCTTCTGGTACGAGCGGAAGGCGCGCAGCACGCCCTCGGCGAGGGCGCCCGCCTCGTCGCCGGGCTTCTCCTCCAGCGTTTCCAGCTCGGCGGTCAGGAAGGGCCCGGAGGCGTCCACCGAGAGCAGCCGCACCCGGGTCGTGCCCGTGGCCAGGACCTCGAAGCCGCCGTCCTCGCGCTCCCGGATGGTCGCCGCGTCCGCGACGCAGCCCACCGCGTGGAAGGCCTTCAGCGGGTCGTCGCCGAAGCCCGCGGCGGGCCCCTGCTCGGCCTTGGCGGTCTGGTCGGGGAGCCCGTGCTCGCTCGGCGCGACCTCGCGGCCGTCACGGATCGCCACGACGGCGAACTGCCGCTGCTCCTCGTCGGGAACCTTCAGGAGTTCGCGCATCATGGCGCGATAGCGCTCCTCGAAGACGTTCAGGGGCAGCACGAGCCCCGGGAACAGCACCGAGTTGAGCGGGAAGAGCGGAAGCCGGACGGTCGTCACGATCCGAAAGCCTAACGGCCGCCGGAGGCCGGACCGTCCGCCCGCGCGCGCGGGCCGCGCAGCGGTGTCTGCGCCGCGACCTCTATCCGCACCCCGTCTCTCAGCTCCAGGAACTGCCCGAGCGGGTCGTCGGAGAGCCGGTCCCAGGGGAACGACGTCGCGTACGGACCGATCACGCGGAGCTGGTCGAGGGCGTCGTGCCAGCGCTCCAGGCGGATCAGGACGTACATGAGGAGGTTGCGGACCTCGGCCGGCCAGGGGTCGGCGGCGGCGTACTCGCCGGACAGGGCGATCGCCAGGTCGGCCGCCTTGTCCAGGCGTTCGCGCGGCAGGTTCCCGGCGGCGCTGGTCAGGTAGGCGAACGCGGCGCGCACCGGCAGTGCCTGTATCAGCGACCCGGGCAGCGCGTCCGCCGCCGCCCGCTCCGCGAAATGGAAGCACTCGGCGTGCGAGCCGTACCAGTCCGCCGACAGGTACATCAGCGCCGAGGCATGGCAGCCGTAGTGGTACGAGGAGCGGCGCACCGCCTGCGCCCACAGCTCCTCGAACTCGGTGTACGAGGCGTGTGTGCCGCGGGCGTGGTCGAGCGCGATGCGCCACGGCACCGGGTCGCGCGGGTCGGCGTCGGCGGCCGCCGTGAGCAGCGGGCTCACCTCGCGAAGCAGCTCCGCGCGCGCGGGGGACTCCCAGCCGCGTACGACCGCCAGCTCGGCCTTGAGCAGCAGCGCGTCCGGATCGTGCGGGGCCGCCGACAGCCAGTCGTCGAACCACTCGGAGCGGGAGCGGGCGAACGCGGCGAGGCGGGTGGTGTAGCGGTCGCGGTTCTCCCACTCGGCGGCCTCGCGGGTGGTGGCGAGGAGCTTCGCGGCCGGGCCGTACTCACCGCGGCCCGCGGCGACCAGGGCCGGGCCGAGGCGGTCGTCCGGGACGTCGAGGAGGACCTCGTCGTCGGGGGTGAGGCCGGCTGCGAGCCGCGGGGTGTGCCGGACCATGCGGGCGGTCCGTACGAGGGCGCGCAGGATCGGCATGTGCGGTCCCCCTCTTGCGCCTTGAACGGTCTGGTGCGGTCGTTGTGTGTTGACGGGCGGGCCGGAGCGATGGTTGTGCGGCGCCGGGTAACGGTTCGGCCGCTTTCCGGCGGGGCGGGGTGGTTCAGCTCCTGCGCAGCAGTCTCGTCGCCCCGGCCGCCACCGTCGTCGCCAGAATCCAGCCGAGCAGGATCAGGACCGCCGCCAGCCACTGCCAGCCGCCGCGGAGCTGCCAGTAGCTGTCCTGGCCCAGGTTGATGACGGGCAGCAGGAGGTCGAGGGCGAAGAGGGAGGGGTTCCAGTTGGGGTGCTCGCCCGGTTTCAGCGGGGGGTGGTCCGCGCGCGAGAAGGCGACGGCGCTGGCCGCCCACAGGACCGCCATCCACAGCGCGGCCCGCCCGGGCCGGTAGCCGTAGGCGACCGTCCAGTCCTGGGCGTAGCCCCACATCTTGGCCGCCGGGGGCAGCGTCTCGCGGCGGCGGCGCTGCTTGGCGAGCAGCACCTCGCGGGCGTCGGCGTCCTCGCCGCCGTTGCGCAGGACGGTGGCGAGCTTCTCGTACGGCTCGGGGTTGTACTCGGCGGTGGCCGCCGCCACCCACTGGAGGCGGCGGGAGAGCGGGAAGCTGCCCTGCGGGATGAGGTTCTCGTACGAGAAGCCGCCCATCTGGAGGCAGCCGGGGCCGGGCCAGCTCGCCGCCTTGTCCATCAGGTTGACCACCCGGGCGCCGGACAGCACGATCTTGCCGCGCCCGGGGGCCTCGGAGAGGAAGCGCAGCTCGGGCGTCTGGACGCGGCGCAGCGACACCTCCTGGTCGTTCTGGAGCGTGAAGCGGGCCTGGCCGAAATCCACCGCGTCGCCGAAGCGCCCGTCGTCCAGGCGGATGCCGCCCTCGCACTCGAAGCGCTGCACCCGCGTCCCGCGCGCGGGCGTCGTGCCGCTGGTCTGCGGGGGATTGCCGACGCCCGCCGGGGTCAGGTACAGCGTGCGCTCGACGGTGAGCTGGGGCGCGTTCAGGGCGCGGCGGCCGTACGGATTGGCCAGGCGGCTGCCGCGCAGGCTCAGGCTGACGCCGATCTTCGCGCCGCGCAGGCTCAGCTCGCCGTGCGACTCCAGCATCTCGGCCTGCAGGTCCTGGCCGACCGTCATGCCGTCGGCCATGATCGAGCGGCCGCGCCGGTCGCGGTAGACCACGGCCTGGTTGAGCAGCAGGTCCGTGCCGATGTGGGCGTCCGTGAGCCGCATGCCGTTGTGGACGCGGCAGCGGGGAAGGTGCAGGTCGCCCTCGGTGTGCAGGCGGGCGCCCTCCAGGCGCGGGATGGAGCAGTCGACCATGCGCAGTGTGGTGAAGCGCGCCTCGGGGAGCAGGACCTCCTTCTCGAAGCGACAGCCCTTCAGCTCCGTGTACGGCACCACCACGCCGCCCGCCAGGTCGAGCACATCGGTGATCTGCACCCCGGCCAGCTTCAGCGACGACACCCGCCCGGCGAGCGCGGGCGGCCCGCCGAGGAGCAGCCAGCACACGATGCGGGCGCGGACACTGCGCTCCGGGCCCCACGGGTGGCCGCCGTGCGGGTCGTCCACCGCCGCGTCCCCCGACCTCAGGTCGTACACACTGCCGTTGCGGAACGCCTGCCACATGCCGATCTCCGCGGCGGTCAGCCCGTCCGGCGGGTCCCCGATGCCGGTGTCGTCGACCACTGCTGATGTCCTCCCGTCACTGCTGATGTCCTCCCGTGAAGCGTCCGCGGTGCGCAGATGTCTCGTACAACTGTTCATGCCCGCTGTGTGACCGCCTGAACGCTAGTGGTGAACGTGGTCTTCCGTTAATTCGCGGGCCGGGCCTCAAACCTCCATACGGCTTGTATCAGCCATTGATACGGGCGACCGGGCGCCGATGGCCGTCTGCGAGAATTGGCCATGTGATCTCCCGAATCGATCTGCGCGGCGACGCCCTCCCTGAGGGCCCCGCCCTGCGCGCCCTGCTGCCCCGTGCCGACTTCGACGTCGCGGCCGCCCTGGACAAGGTGCGGCCCATCTGCGAAGACGTGCATCATCGCGGCGACGCGGCGCTGATCGAGTACGCGAAGAAGTTCGACGGCGTGCGGCTGGAGCAGGTCCGGGTGCCCGCCGCGGCCCTCGCCGAGGCCCTCCAGGGGCTCGACCCGGACGTCCGCGCGGCCCTGGAGGAGTCCATCCGCCGCGCCCGCGCCGTCCACCGCGCCCAGCGCCGCGCCCCGCACACCACCCAGGTCGTGCCCGGCGGCTCGGTCACCGAGAAGTGGGTGCCGGTCGAGCGCGTCGGTCTGTACGCACCGGGCGGCCGCTCCGTCTACCCGTCCTCCGTGATCATGAACGCCGTGCCCGCGCAGGAGGCCGGCGTCGCCTCCATGACGCTCGCCTCGCCGCCCCAGGCCGACTTTGAAGGCCTGCCGCACCCGACGATCCTCGCGGCCTGCGCGCTCCTCGGCATCGACGAGGTGTACGCGGTCGGCGGCGCCCAGGCGGTGGCGATGTTCGCGTACGGCACCGAGTCGTGCGCCCCGGCCAACATGGTCACGGGCCCCGGCAACATCTGGGTCGCCGCCGCCAAGCGGTACTTCACGGGACGTATCGGCATCGACACCGAGGCCGGCCCGACCGAGATCGCGGTCCTCGCGGACGACACCGCCGACCCGGTGCACGTCGCCTCCGACCTGATCAGCCAGGCCGAGCACGACCCGCTGGCCGCCGCCGTCCTCGTAACGGACTCCACCGAGCTCGCGGACGCCGTCGCCAAGGAGCTGGTGCCGCAGGTCGCCGCCACCAAGCACGTCGAGGACCGGATCGCCCCGGCCCTCGCGGGCAGGCAGTCCGCGATCGTCCTGGTCGACGGCCTGGAAGAGGGCCTGCGGGTGGTGGATGCGTACGGCGCCGAGCACCTGGAGATCCAGACCCGCGACGCCGCCGCGGTCGCCGACCGCGTCAAGAACGCGGGCGCGATCTTCGTCGGCCCCTGGGCGCCGGTCTCCCTCGGCGACTACTGCGCGGGCTCCAACCACGTGCTTCCCACGGGCGGTTGCGCGTGCCACTCGTCCGGCCTGTCCGTGCAGTCCTTCCTGCGCGGCATCCACATCGTGGACTACACCCGCGAGGCCCTGGCCGACGTCGCGCACCACGTGGTGACGCTCGCCGAGGCCGAGGATCTGCCCGCGCACGGCGCCGCCGTCAAGGCACGTTTTGCCGAAGGCGAACAAAACTGGCACAGCGGGTGGAAGGTGCCGGGCCAGTGAGCGACCTGACGATCGACGATCTCCCCGTCCGGGACGAGCTGCGCGGCAAGTCCCCGTACGGAGCGCCCCAGTTGGACGTCCCCGTCCGCCTGAACACCAACGAGAACCCCTACCCGCTGCCCGACGCCCTGGTCGAGCGCATCGCCGAGCGCGTCCGCGAGGCCGCCCGGCACCTCAACCGCTACCCCGACCGGGACGCGGTCGAGCTGCGCACCCGGCTCGCCGAGTACCTGACGCGGACCGGCGGCCACGAGGTCACGCTCGCCCACGTCTGGGCGGCGAACGGCTCGAACGAAGTCATCCAGCAGCTCCTGCAGACCTTCGGCGGGCCCGGCCGCACGGCCATCGGCTTCGAGCCCTCGTACTCGATGCACGGCCTCATCGCGCGCGGCACCGGCACCGGCTGGATCTCCGGGCCGCGCCGCGACGACTTCACCATCGACCCCGAAGAGGCCGCCAGGGCCATCGCCGAGAACCGGCCGGACGTCGTGTTCATCACCACGCCCAACAACCCCACGGGCAACGCGGTGAGCGCCGAGACGGTCCTCGCCCTGTACGACGCCGCGCAGGCCGCCAAGCCGTCCGTCGTGGTCGTCGACGAGGCGTACGTGGAGTTCAGCCACGGCGAGTCCCTGCTGCCCCTGCTTGAGGGCCGCCCCCACCTCGTCGTCTCCCGCACCATGTCCAAGGCCTTCGGCGCGGCCGGGCTGCGGCTCGGCTATCTCGCCGCCCACCCGGCGGTCGTCGACGCCGTGCAGCTCGTCCGTCTGCCGTACCACCTGTCGGCCGTCACCCAGGCCACCGCGCTCGCCGCCCTGGAGCACACGGACACGCTCCTCGGCTATGTGAGCCGGCTCAAGGCCGAGCGCGACCGCCTCGTCCGCGAACTGCGCGCGATCGGCTACGAAGTCACCGAGTCGGACGCCAACTTCGTGCAGTTCGGGCGCTTCGAAGGCGAAGGGGCCGCCCACGCGGTCTGGCAGAAGATCCTCGACCGGGGCGTCCTGGTCCGGGACAACGGCGTGCCCGGGTGGCTGCGGGTGACCGCGGGAACCCCCGCCGAAAACGACGCGTTCCTCGATGCGGTACGCGCACTCAAGAAGGAGCAGAGCGAATGAGCCGCGTAGGCAGAGTCGAGCGGACCACCAAGGAGACATCGGTCCTCGTCGAGATCGACCTCGACGGCACCGGCAAGGTCGATGTGTCGACGGGCGTCGGCTTCTACGACCACATGCTCGACCAGCTGGGCAGGCACGGCCTGTTCGACCTCACCGTCAAGACCGACGGCGACCTGCACATCGACTCGCACCACACCATCGAGGACACCGCGCTGGCCCTCGGCGCCGCCTTCAAGCAGGCCCTCGGCGACAAGGTCGGCATCTACCGCTTCGGCAACTGCACGGTCCCGCTCGACGAGTCCCTCGCCCAGGTCACCGTCGACCTCTCCGGCCGCCCGTACCTGGTGCACACCGAGCCGGAGAACATGGCGCCGATGATCGGCGAGTACGACACGACGATGACCCGGCACATCTTCGAGTCCTTCGTCGCCCAGGCACAGATCGCCCTGCACATCCACGTGCCCTACGGCCGCAACGCCCACCACATCGTGGAGTGCCAGTTCAAGGCCCTCGCCCGGGCCCTGCGGTACGCCAGCGAGCGCGACCCGCGCGCGGCCGGCATCCTCCCCTCCACGAAGGGCGCCCTCTAAGCCATGAGCGGTACCTCCACCCTGCTGTTCTTCGTCGGGCTCTTCCTGCTCGGCGGCGTCTACTCCTTCGTCAAGCAGAAGCAGTCCAGGAGCCTCATCACGCTCCTGTCCATCGGCGCCGCCATGTGCCTGATCGCGGGCGTCGTCCGCCTGGAGGTGTGGAATTGACCTCCGGCAAGCGAGTCGTCGTCTTCGACTACGGCTTCGGGAACGTCCGCTCCGCGGAGCGGGCCCTCGCCCGCGCGGGCGCCGACGTCGAGATCACGCGTGACTACGACAAGGCGATGAACGCCGACGGCCTCCTCGTGCCCGGCGTCGGCGCCTTCGCCGCCTGCATGAAGGGCCTCATCGAGGCGCGCGGCGACTGGATCGTCGGCCGCCGCCTGTCCGGCGGGCGCCCGGTCATGGGCATCTGCGTCGGCATGCAGATCCTCTTCGCGCGCGGCATCGAGCACGGCGTCGAGACCGAGGGCCTGGACGAGTGGCCCGGCACGGTCGAGCCCCTGAAGGCCGAGACCGTGCCGCACATGGGCTGGAACACGGTCGCGGCCCCGGCGGACTCCGAGTTGTTCAAGGGCCTCGGCGCGGACGAGCGTTACTACTTCGTGCATTCGTACGCGGTCCACGACTGGTCCCTGGAAGTCGCGAACCCCGTGATGCGCGCCCCCAAGGTCGCCTGGACCACGCACGGCGAGCCGTTCGTCGCGGCCGTGGAGAACGGCGCCCTGTGGGCCACCCAGTTCCACCCCGAGAAGTCCGGCGACGCCGGCGCCCAGCTCCTCACCAACTGGATCGGAACCCTGTGAGCACCCTCGAACTCCTCCCCGCCGTCGACGTCCGCGACGGCCAGGCCGTGCGCCTCGTCCACGGCGAGTCCGGCTCGGAGACCTCCTACGGCTCCCCGCTGGAGGCCGCCCTGGCCTGGCAGCGGTCGGGCGCCGAGTGGCTGCACCTGGTGGACCTGGACGCGGCGTTCGGCACCGGCGACAACCGCGAGCTGATCGCCGAGGTCGCCGCCGCCATGGACATCAAGGTGGAGCTCTCCGGAGGCATCCGCGACGACGACACCCTCGCCGCCGCCCTCGCCACCGGCTGCACCCGCGTCAACCTCGGCACCGCCGCCCTGGAGACCCCGGACTGGGTCGCCAAGGTCATCGCCGAGCACGGCGACAAGATCGCGGTCGGCCTCGACGTACGCGGCACCACGCTGCGCGGCCGCGGCTGGACCCGCGACGGCGGCGACCTCTACGAAACCCTGGAGCGCCTGAACGCCGAGGGCTGCGCGCGCTACGTGGTCACCGACATCGCCAAGGACGGCACGCTCCAGGGCCCGAACCTGGAGCTGCTGCGCAACGTGTGCGCGGCCACCGACCGCCCGGTCGTCGCCTCCGGCGGCGTCTCCTCCCTGGACGACCTGCGCGCCATCTCGCAGCTCGTGCCGCAGGGCGTGGAGGGCGCGATCGTCGGCAAGGCGCTGTACGCGAAGGCGTTCACCCTGGAAGAGGCCCTCGCGGCGGTGGCGTCGTCATGAGCTCCGGTGTCCGCAGGGTGAGTTCGGGCGGGCCGTGGGAGGAGGCCGTCGGCTACTCCCGCGCGGTCGAGCTGCCCAACGGCCTCGTCCTGGTGGCGGGTTGCACGTCCGTGGTGAACGGCTCGATAGACGCGGGCACGCCCTACGAGCAGACGATGAACGCCTTCCAAGTCGCCGTCGACGCGCTGAAGAAGCTGGGCCTGGGCCGCGAGCACGTCGTGCGCACCCGCATGTACCTCACGCACGCCCGCGACGTCGACGACGTGGGCCGCGCCCACAAGGAGCTGTTCGACGACGTGCGCCCGGCCGCGTCGATGCTCATCGTCTCCGGCTTCATCGACCCGAGCCTGGTCGTCGAGGTCGAGGTGGAGGCGTACCGGACCCCGGCCGCGTCGGCCGTTCCGGCTGACCCGGATGCCCTGGCCGCTCCGGTCGAGGGAGGCCCGGCATGACCCTCGCCGTACGCGTCATCCCCTGCCTGGACGTGGACAAGGGCCGGGTCGTCAAGGGCGTCAACTTCCAGAACCTGCGCGACGCGGGCGACCCCGTCGAGATGGCCAAGGTGTACGACGCCGAGGGCGCCGACGAGCTGACGTTCCTGGACATCACCGCGTCCTCCGGCGACCGCGAGACGACGTACGACGTGGTCCGCCGCACCGCCGAGCAGGTCTTCATCCCGCTCACGGTCGGCGGCGGCGTCCGCACGGCCGAGGACGTCGACAAGCTGCTGCGGGCGGGCGCGGACAAGGTCGGCGTGAACACGGCGGCCATCGCGCGCCCCGACCTGATCCGCGAGATCGCCGAGCGGTTCGGGCGGCAGGTGCTGGTGCTCTCGGTGGACGCCCGGCGCACGGAAGCCGGGACCTTCGAGGTCACCACCCACGGCGGCCGGAAGTCCGCCGGGATCGACGCCGTCGAATGGGCGCACCGCGCCGCCGAGTTGGGCGCGGGCGAGATCCTGCTGAACTCGATGGACGCCGACGGCACGAAGGACGGCTACGACATCGAGATGATCGAGGCCGTCCGCAAGCACGTCACGGTGCCCGTCATCGCCTCGGGCGGCGCGGGCCGCCTCGACCACTTCCCGCCCGCCGTCGCGGCGGGCGCGGACGCGGTGCTCGCCGCGTCGGTGTTCCACTTCGGCGACCTGCGCATCGGCGAGGTCAAGGAGACGCTGCGGGAGGCGGGGCACGTCGTCCGCTAGCTCCGCGTCGCCGCCAGGCCCCGGTTCACCTCAGGGTGGCCGGGGCCTTGTCGCGTCCGGGTCGTGTCCGGACAGCGAGGGAAATGGGAAAGGAAGGTTGCGCAAAAATGATTGCGCAACTTTTCCTTCCTATCTAGCGTGAGGGGCATGAACGACAAGCCCGATCAGGCCGAGCAGGGCGCGAACGACCAGCCCGAGGACCGCCGCATCACCGACCTCGGCACGTTGAAGGCCCTGGGCCACCCCCTCCGCCTGAAGCTGTACCGCTCCCTGTACGTACGCCGCAGGGCGACCGCCTCGCAGCTCGCCGAAGAGGTCGACGGCGCCGTCTCGCTGGTCAGCTACCACCTGCGCAAACTCGCCGAGCACGGCCTCATCGTGGAGGCGCCGGGCGCACAGCGCGGCGACGGCCGCGAACGCTGGTGGCAGCCCGCGCAGCAGGGCCTCAGCCTGCACCGGCGGGACTTCGAGGACGCCCCCGAGAAGCTCGCCGCGCACACCGCCGTCTCCCGCACCATCGTCGACCAGCGCACCGATGCCTACCTGCGCTATCTCGACGAGCAGCCCGCCTGGAGCCCCGAGTGGCAGGCCGCGTCGGACGGCTCCGACTATCTGCTCCGGCTCACCGCCCCCGAACTCTCCGCCCTCTCCGGCGAGTTGCGGGCCGTCATCAGGAAGTACGTCGACTCCGGCAACACCGCGCACGAGGCGGGCGACGACGAAGGGCGCGAGAACGTCGCGCTGCACCTCTACAGCTTCCCGTTCCGGACCTCATGAAGGGCTGATGGGCGTGACCGCCACCGAGCCGCGCACCACCGCCACCGCCCCTGCCAAAGCCGGGAAGCCCGCTCACCGGGACGGGAACGTCCTGCGCTGGCTCGCTGCGTACACCGCCTCGATGATCGGCGACAGCGTCTACTTCGCGGCACTGTCCTGGGCCGCTACCCGCAGCGGCGACGCCACCCAGACCGGCCTGGTGCTCGCCGTCGGCGCCGTGCCTCGCGCCGTCCTGATGCTCGGCGGGGGAGTGGTCGCCGACCGGTTCGGGCCCCGGCGGGTGGTGATCGGCAGCGATGCCGCGCGGTGCGTGGTGATTCTCGCCCTGGCTGCGGCGCTGTGGGTGTCGACCCCCGCGGTCTGGCTGCTGGTCGTGGCCGCCCTGCTCTTCGGCGTGGTGGACGCGCTGTTCCTGCCCGCCGTGGGCGCGCTGCCGCCGCGGCTCACCGCGCCGGGGGAACTGGCGCGGGTGCAGGGCATGCGGGGGCTCGCGCAGCGGGTGGCGACGGTGACGGCGGCCCCGGCGGGCGGCGCGGCCGTCGCGCTGGGCGGGCCCGCGACGGGGTTCGCCGTGGCCGGGGCGCTGTTCGCGCTCTCCCTGCCGCTGCTCCTCGCCGTGAAGGTCCGCGAACTGCCCGCCGACGACCGGGCGGGCACCACGGAATCCCCTCGGCGGCAGTTGCTGAGCGGGCTGCGGTACGTACGCGGGCACAAGGTGCTCGCACCCCTCATGGTCGTGATCGCGGTGACCGAGATGGGCTTCTCCGGGCCCGGCAACGTGGGGATGGTGCTGCTCGCCGACGAGCGGGGCTGGGGCGCGGGCGGCATGGGGTGGGTCGTGTCCGGGTTCGGCGCCGGGGCCGGTCTCGCCGCGCTCTTCGTGGCCGTGCGCGGGCGGGTGCGGCGGGCCGGGGCGGTCCTCTCGTGGACGGCGCTGCCCGGGGCGGCGGCGCTCGCGGCCCTGGCGTTCGTGCCGTCGGTCGCGTGGGCGGTGCTCGCGGCACTGCTGGTGGGGCTGCTGCTCGGGCTCGGCGGGGCACTGGGCGGGGCACTGGGCGGGGCGCTGGTGCAGACGGTCACCGAGCCCGCGTACATGGGGCGGGTGATGTCGGTGGCGAGCCTGCTCACGCTCGGGGTGCCGCCGCTGTGCTACCCGCTCACCGGGGTCGCCATCGGTACGTGGGGTGTCGGTCCCGTGTTCGTGGCGGGGGCCGTGGTGACCGGGGCGGGGGCCCTGGTGGGGCTGCGCCGGCTGCGTGGTGCCGAGCCGGCGCGGTGACTGCGGGGTCCTGCGGATGCGCGCTGCGTACTCGGAGCCCATGCTGGAAGTGACCGACGAACAGCAAGGAGGTCGGCGATGTCTGTGATGGACAAGCTGAAGCAGATGCTCAAGGGTCACGAGGACAAGGCCGGACAGGGCATCGACAAGGCCGGAGACTTTGTCGACGACAAGACTCAGGGCAAGTACAGCAGCCAGGTCGACACGGCCCAGGACAAGCTCAAGGGGCAGCTCGGCGCCGACCGGCCGGAGGAACCGCCCCAGCGGTGACGCGGGACGGGCACGGACCACGGCCGCGGCAGGAGTTCACAGCGCCTGCCGCGGCCGTTCCAGCTTCCGGCCCGCTGAGAGTCCGACCGTCAGAGACGTCGGTCGAGAGTCCGACCGCCAGAGACGTCGAGAGTCCGACCGTCAGAGACCGAGCTGCTTCGCCTCGTGCAGCCGCGCCACCGCGTCCTTGTCGCCCTCCAGCTCCACGTCCGCCGCCTCCTGGCGGCCGAAGACGAACATCAGGAGCTCGGCCGGCTCACCCGTCGCCGTGACGACCGGGGCGCCGCGGTGCGCCACCGCCGTCTGCCCGTCCGGACGGCGCAGGACCAGGCCGACCGGCGCCTTCCTGCCGACGACGCGGGCCATCCGCTCCAGGCGGGACCACAGGGCGTCGGCGAACACCGGGTCGAGCTCGCGCGGCGTCCAGTCGGGCTGGGCGCGGCGCACGTCCTCGGCGTGGACGTAGAACTCCACGGCGTTCGACGCCTCGTCGACCTGCTTCAGATTGAAGGGCGAGAACCGCGGCGGTCCCGTACGGATCAGCTGGATCAGCTCCTCGTACGGCTTCGCGGCGAACTCCGCCTGCACCCGCTCCAGGCGCCCGGCGAGCTGCTTGATCAGGATCCCGCCCGCGGCGTCCGCGCGCCGCTCGCGCACCACCACGTGGGCCGCGAGATCACGGGTGTTCCAGCCGTCGCAGAGGGTCGGCGCGTCCGGTCCTGCGGCTTCCAACAGATCGGCGAGGAGAAGCCGTTCACGCTTGGCATGGGTCGACATGGAGCCAGCCTACGACCGGGTGCCCGGTCCGGACAGTGGACGTCCGCCGGGCGGGCACCGCGCGGGCGGCACAATGGGCCCATGACCGCATCGCCCAAGCCCAGCAGCCTCGACCCCGAGATCGCCGCCCGCCTCAGGCGCAGCGCCGACGGCCTGGTCCCCGCCATCGCCCAGCAGTACGACACCGGCGAGGTGCTGATGCTCGGCTGGATGGACGACGAGGCCCTGCACCGCACCCTGACGACGGGCCGCTGCACCTACTGGTCGCGCAGCCGGCAGGAGTACTGGGTCAAGGGCGACACGTCAGGCCACTTCCAGTACGTGAAGTCCGTGGCCCTCGACTGCGACGCGGACACCGTCCTCGTCCAGGTCGACCAGGTCGGCGCAGCCTGCCACACCGGCACCCGCACCTGCTTCGACACCGACGTGCTCGCCGTGGCCGACGCCCCGGCACCGGGTAAGTAGGGTCTGCTCCCATGGATCTCGAGACCTTCCGCAAGCTCGCGACCGACCGCCGAGTGATCCCCGTCAGCCGCAGACTCCTCGCGGACGGCGACACCCCGGTCGGGCTCTACCGCAAGCTCGCCGCCGAGCGCCCCGGCACGTTCCTCCTGGAGTCCGCGGAGAACGGCCGGTCGTGGTCCCGGTACTCCTTCGTCGGCGTACGCAGCGCCGCCACCCTCACCACTCGAGACGGCGAGGCCCACTGGCTCGGCACCCCGCCCGTCGGCGTGCCCGTCACCGGCGACCCGCTGCACGCCCTGCGCGCCACCGTCGAGACCCTGCACACCCCGCGCGACCTCACCGGCGCCGAGGGCCTGCCCCCGTTCACCGGCGGCATGGTCGGCTACCTCGGATACGACATCGTGCGCCGCCTGGAGAAGATCGGCCCGGGGGAGTGCGACGACCTCAGGCTCCCCGAGCTGACGATGCTGCTCACCAGCGACCTCGCCGTCCTCGACCACTGGGACGGCTCGGTCCTGCTGATCGCCAACGCGATCAACCACAACGACCTCGACAGCGGCGTCGACGAGGCGTACGCGGACGCGCTCGCCCGCCTCGACGCCATGCAGGCCGACCTCTCCCGGCCCGTCGCCCAGCCCCCGGCCGCGCTCCCGCCCTCCGAACTGCCCGAGTACACCGCGCTGTGGGGCGGCGAGCAGTACCAGGACGCCGTCGAGGACATCAAGGAACGCATCCGCGCGGGCGAGGCCTTCCAGGTCGTGCCGTCGCAGCGCTTCGAAACCCCGTGCGGGGCAAGCGCGTTGGACGTCTACCGCGTGCTGCGGGCCACCAACCCGTCGCCGTACATGTACCTGTTCCGCTTCGACGGCTTCGACGTCGTCGGGTCCTCGCCGGAGGCCCTGGTCAAGGTCGAGGACGGGCGCGCCATGGTGCACCCCATCGCCGGGACCCGGCCGCGGGGCGCGACCCCGCAGGAGGACCAGGCGCTCGCCGACGAACTCCTCGCCGACCCCAAGGAGCGCGCCGAGCACCTGATGCTGGTCGACCTGGGCCGCAACGACCTGGGCCGGGTCTGCGAGCCCGGCACCGTCGAGGTCGTGGACTTCATGTCCATCGAGAAGTACTCGCACGTCATGCACATCGTCTCGACCGTCACCGGCCGCGTCGCCGACGGCCGCAGCGCCTACGACGTGCTCACCGCCTGCTTCCCCGCGGGCACCCTCTCCGGCGCCCCCAAGCCGCGCGCCATGCAGATCATCGACGAACTGGAGCCCTCCCGTCGCGGCCTGTACGGCGGCTGCGTCGGCTACCTCGACTTCGCGGGCGACTCCGACACCGCCATCGCCATCCGCACCGCGCTCCTTCGCGACGGCACCGCGTATGTGCAGGCCGGAGCCGGGGTCGTCGCCGACTCCGACCCCGTCGCCGAGGACACCGAATGCCGCAACAAGGCCGCCGCCGTGCTGCGCGCCATCCATACCGCGAACCGGCTGCACGCCGCCGCGGGCCGTGAGGGATAGTGGACGGGTGACTTCTGCAGTGCCAACACCCCGTACCGACGGCGTGTCGTCCCGTTCCGACGGGGCGCCGCAGGTGGCCGCCGACCCCGCCCCGCGCGGCGGCCGGCGCAGCCTCGCCGCCGCCCTGCTGCTCGGCGCCGTCGGCGCGGCCCTCGCGCTGCTCGCGTCCCGGCAGTCCTGGGCGCACGGCACCGCCGCCGTCGCGGGCGGCGACTTCCCGCTGACCGCCAAGGGCAGCGACGTCACGGGCGTGCCCGCGGCCCTCGCCATAGTCGGCCTTGCCGCGCTCGTCGCCGTCTTCGCCGTGCGCCGCACCGGGCGCGTGCTCGTGTCCCTGCTGCTCGCGCTCAGCGGCGTCGGCATCGCCGTGGCCGCGCTGCTCGGCGCGAACGACAGCGGCGCCCTCGACGAGAAGGCCGCCGACACCTCCGGCGACGCCGCCTCCCGCATCGCCGACCTCAGCCACACCGGCTGGCCCTACGCCGCCGTGGCCGCGGGCGCCCTGATCCTCGCCGCCGGCCTGCTCGCCCTCATCTGCGGCCGCGGCTGGCCCGCGATGTCGGGGCGCTACGAACGCGACGGCGCCCCCCGGCCCCGTGCCCAGCGTCGAGCCCCCGACCCGGACCGCCCCGAGGACCTGTGGAAGGCCATCGACCGCGGCGAGGACCCCACCCGCGAGGCCTGACCCCGCCCCGCCGCGAAGCCTGACCCCGCCCCGCGCGGCCCTGCGACCCCCCGCTCAAGGCACACCCGCGGGTACGGGACAATGGAGCCGAGCGTCCGACTCACGGTGGCGCGGGACCGGCGACGCGACCGGACCCTGGGCACCACCCCACACGCATAGTTACGAGGAGCAAGTCATGGCGGGCAGCAGCCACGGAGGACACGGTCACACCCCGGCCGCCTGGACCGGGTCCATCATCGCCTTCATCGGCTTCTGTGTCGCGGGCGCGTTCATGGTGATGGACAACCCGCTCGGCTTCTGGGCCGGCATGGCCCTCACCCTCGCCGGCGGCGTCGTGGGCGGCGCCATGCGCCTCGCGGGCCTCGGCCAGAAGCCGCAGCGCGCGCCGCAGGTGGCGAGCTCCGAGAGCTGACCGCGCCACTCAGACGCTGATACGTACGCCGACGGGGCGGCCGGGAACCATTCCGGCCGCCCCGTCGGCGTACGTGGACGACTCCCGCCCTGCCGGGGCATACCACTTGGACCCTCCATCGGCGTACCACCCGGGCGCCCGGGCCCCGGGCGGGAGAGAATGCCTGTGTGAATCCAGAACCGGAGACCGTCGCGCCGCCGCGCCCGGACAGCGGGCTTCGCCGCCTCGCCGTGCCGCTCGGCGTGCTCGGCGCGGTCACCGCGGCTTTCGCGTACGTCGCCACGATCGACCCGAACGAACCGGGGCACTACCCGGCCTGCCCGCTCCTGTACTACACCGGCGTGTACTGCCCCGGCTGCGGCGGTCTGCGCAGCGCCCACGCCTTCGCCCACGGCGACCTGTCGGCGGCACTCGGCGCGAACGCCCTCGCCGTCGTCGGCTTCGGGCTCTTCGCGGCGGGGTGGGCGTGGTGGGCGGCGCGGGCCGCGCGCGGCAGGCCGGTGCGGCTCGAATTGGGCCGGACACAGCTCTGGGCGGTGGGCGCCGTGCTCGCCGTCTTCACCCTCGTACGAAACCTGCCGTTCGGTGCCTGGCTGAACCCCTAGCACTGCGCCGGGCGCCTGACAAATGTCCAGGTGGTGGGACCCGCGTCAACCGGATGCGAGTCCTACGCCGTCCTGCGGATACCATCGCAGTGACCATGGGAAGGCCCGCCGAGGCGGACCACACCCCGCTGTACTGCTTGAACACCGCCTTGAACACCGCTTGAACGTAGATTCAACCGTCCTGGAAGGGGGCCTCTCGCGTGAGTGTGCTCGACGAGATCATCGACGGAGTCCGCGCCGACCTCGCACAGCGGCAGGCGCGCGTCAGCCTCGACGAGCTCAAGGAGCGCGCGGCGAAGGCGCCCGCGGCCAAGGACGGGGTCGCCGCGCTGCGCGGCGAAGGCGTCAAGGTCATCTGTGAGGTCAAGCGCTCCAGCCCGTCCAAGGGCGCGCTCGCCGCGATCGCCGACCCCGCCGCCCTCGCCGCCGACTACGAGGCGGGTGGCGCCGCCGCCATCTCCGTGCTCACCGAGGAGCGCCGCTTCGGCGGCTCGCTCGCCGACCTGGAGGCCGTGCGCGCCAAGGTCGACGTCCCGGTCCTGCGCAAGGACTTCATCGTCACGTCGTACCAGCTTTGGGAGGCGCGTGCGTACGGCGCCGACCTCGCCCTGCTGATCGTCGCCGCCCTCGACCAGCCGGCCCTCGAGTCGCTGATCGAGCGCGCCGAGTCCATCGGCCTCACCCCGATCGTGGAGGTCCACGACGAGGAGGAGGCCGAGCGGGCCGTCGACGCCGGGGCGAAGGTCGTCGGCGTCAACGCGCGCGACCTGAAGACCCTCAAGGTCGACCGCGCCACCTTCGAGCGCGTCGCGCCCGAGCTGCCCGACTCCGTCGTCAAGATCGCCGAGTCCGGGGTGCGCGGGCCGCACGACCTGATCGCCTACGCCAACGCGGGCGCCGACGCCGTCCTCGTCGGCGAGTCCCTCGTCACCGGCCGGGACCCGAAGTCGGCGGTGTCCGACCTCGTCGCTGCGGGCGCGCACCCGGCCCTGCGCCACGGCAGGAACTGACCCGGTTCCCATGCCCACCACCGACCTCGCCACCGCCACCGACCGCCTGGGTTCGCGCCCGGGCGGCGGTCGGGCGTGCGTGCGGTCGGCGGCGCCGGTCGTGGAGGCCTCGGCCGTCGGGGGGCCTTACGCCCGGCTGGCCCGGGGGTGCCGACCCCGTGGGTGCAGGGCGCCTGCGCGGCGCGTGCACGGGCGGCGGGTGCGGTACGTCATCGGGGACGAGCCCGGCCAGGTGAACGGCATGCGATGGCGCCCGCGCTACGCGCGCGATCGCCTTGGTCTGCGGCCCGCTTAGGGCTGGTCCGGCACCGCCGAACCGGTCTGTGAGGGGTTGCTCGCCGTCGCGGCGGATGTTTCTTCCCCAAGCCCGCCCCTTCCCGAAACCGGGGGCTTCGCCCCCTGGACCCCCGGGTGGGTGGGATGTCCCGCACCCGTAATCCGGGCCGAAGCCCAGCCCCGCTCCGTGTCACGGAGCACGGGTGGGTGGGAGTGATCCACCGCGGAGCGGTGGGCTTGTTCCCGCACCCCGGGGCCGACGGTCACGGGTGGGCGGGTGGGAGAAACCCGCAGCGGAGCGGCGGGACAGATGCCGCCCGGCATCCCGACCGGCCAGAGGCGCACGCGCGGATACGGTGACCGAATACCACCCAAAGCCACGCGAGGTATCCACATGCCCAGCGAGTACTTCATTCCCGACCCGGAGGGTCGGATCCCGAGCGCCGAAGGCTACTTCGGCGCGTTCGGCGGCAAGTTCATCCCGGAGGCGCTCGTCGCCGCCGTGGACGAGGTCGCCGTCGAGTTCGAGAAGGCGAAGGCCGACCCGGAGTTCGCCCGCGAGCTCGACGACCTGCTCGTCAACTACACGGGCCGCCCCAGCGCCCTCACGGAGGTGCCGAGGTTCGCCGAACACGCGGGCGGCGCCCGGGTGTTCCTCAAGCGTGAGGACCTGAACCACACCGGGTCCCACAAGATCAACAATGTGCTCGGGCAGGCGCTCCTGACGAAGCGCATGGGGAAGAGCCGGGTCATCGCCGAGACCGGTGCGGGCCAGCACGGTGTCGCCACCGCCACCGCCTGCGCCCTGTTCGGCCTCGACTGCACCATCTACATGGGCGAGATCGACACCCAGAGGCAGGCCCTCAACGTCGCCCGCATGCGCATGCTCGGCGCCGAGGTCATCGCCGTGAAGTCCGGCAGCCGCACGCTCAAGGACGCGATCAACGAGGCGTTCCGCGACTGGGTCGCCAACGTGGACCACACGCACTACCTCTTCGGCACGGTGGCGGGCCCGCACCCCTTCCCCGCCATGGTCCGCGACTTCCACCGCGTCATCGGCGTCGAGGCCCGCCGCCAGATCCTGGAGCGCGCGGGCCGCCTGCCCGACGCGGCCATCGCCTGTGTCGGCGGCGGCTCCAACGCGATCGGCCTGTTCCACGCCTTCATCCCGGACGCCGACGTACGCCTCGTCGGCTGCGAGCCCGCCGGGCACGGCGTCGAGACCGGCGAGCACGCCGCGACCCTCACCGCGGGCGAGCCCGGCATCCTGCACGGCTCGCGCAGTTACGTACTCCAGGACGAGGAAGGCCAGATCACCGAGCCGTACTCGATCTCCGCCGGGCTCGACTACCCGGGCATCGGCCCCGAGCACGCGTATCTGAAGGACAGCGGCCGCGGCGAGTACCGCGCGGTCACCGACGACGCCGCGATGCAGGCCCTGCGCCTGCTCTCGCGCACCGAGGGCATCATCCCGGCGATCGAGAGCGCGCACGCCCTCGCGGGCGCCCTGGAGGTCGGCAAGGAGCTGGGCAAGGACGGGCTGATCATCGTCAACCTGTCGGGGCGCGGCGACAAGGACATGGACACCGCCGCCCGGTACTTCAGTCTGTACGAGACGGACGCGACCGTCGCCGCGGACGCGGCGGGCGACGTCGCGGAGATCGAGGGAGACGCCAAGTGAGCGGCAACATCAAGCTGTTGAGCGACACCCTCGCGGGCGCGAAGGCCGAGGGAAGGTCCGCCCTCATCGCCTACCTCCCGGCGGGCTTCCCCACCGTGGACGGCGGCATCGCGGCGATCAAGGCCGTCTTCGACGGCGGCGCGGACGTCGTCGAGGTCGGCCTCCCGCACAGCGACCCCGTCCTGGACGGGCCCGTCATCCAGACCGCCGACGACATCGCCCTGCGCGGCGGCGTGAAGATCGCCGACGTGATCCGCACGGTGCGCGAGGCCCACGCGGCCACCGGCAAGCCGGTGCTCGTCATGACGTACTGGAACCCCATCGACCGCTACGGCGTCGAGCGGTTCACCGCCGAGCTCGCCGAGGCGGGCGGAGCGGGCTGCATCCTGCCCGACCTGCCGGTCCAGGAGTCCGCGCTGTGGCGCGAGCACGCGGCCAAGCACGACCTGGCCACGGTCTTCGTCGTCGCCCCGAGCAGCAAGGACGCCCGGCTCGCGACGATCACGGCGGCCGGTTCGGGCTTCGTGTACGCGGCCTCGCTGATGGGCGTCACCGGCACCCGCGTGTCCGTGGGCGCCCAGGCCCAGGCGCTGGTGGAGCGCACCCGCGCCACCACCGACCTGCCGGTCTGCGTGGGCCTCGGCGTCTCGAACGCGACCCAGGCGGCGGAGGTCGCGGGCTTCGCCGACGGCGTCATCGTCGGCTCCGCGTTCGTCCAGCGGATGCTGGACGCCGACGACGAGGCGGCCGGCCTCGCCGCGGTCCGGGCGCTCGCGGGTGAACTCGCCCAGGGCGTACGTGGATCCGCGTAATCCTTAAGGGTGGACCTGGGACCGGGGAGGCACGCTGGTGCCTCCCCGGTTCGTTTGCCCCGATGTGAGCGAGAAGAACCGAGAAGGTAAGCAATCGGCCCGTGAACGCATCGCGGTGGAGCGGGAGCGGCAGAAGGCGCGGGACAAGCGGCGCCGCGTGATGCTGGTGAGCGCGGCCGTCGTCGGCGTGCTCGCCCTGGCCGCCGTCATCGGCGTCCTCGCGGCCAACGCGGGCGACGACGACAAGAAGGACACCTCGGGCCCGGTCGTCGCGCCCAAGGGGGCGAGCGGCGACGACAAGCTGTCCATCCCCCTGGGCAAGGACACCGCGAAGTCCAGGCTCACCATCTGGGAGGACTTCCGCTGCCCGGCCTGCAAGCAGTTCGAGGTCGGCTACAGCCCGACGATCAACGACCTGGCCGACAAGGGACAGCTGAAGGTGGAGTACCACCTCGCGACCCTCATCGACGGGAACATGGGCGGCAGCGGCTCCCTGCACGCCGCCAACGCCGCGGCCTGCGCCCAGGACGCGGGGAAGTTCGCTCCGTACCACGACGAGCTGTTCAAGAACCAGCCGCCGGAGCCCGACGACGCCTTCGCCGACAACGGCAAGCTGATCGACCTCGCAGGCAAGGTCGACGGGCTCGCGACGACCACGTTCAAGAAGTGTGTGAACGACGGCAAGCACGACAGCTGGGTCGCCAAGTCCCAGGAGGCATTCCAGAAGGCCAAGCTCCGCGGCACGCCCACGGTCCTGCTCGACGGCAAGGACATCTTCGCCGACCAGCAGAATCCGGTGACCCCCCAGAAGCTCAAGGCCATGGTGGAGAAGGCCAACCAGTAGGTCCCGTCGGCAGGGCCGGCCAGGACCGGAGCGCCGGCCCCCGTTATTGACCCGTTGCCGGGCTGGCTGCCGTCGCCGCCGCCCGGCACGGTAGCGTCGACCCTGCCATGGAATTTGCCTACATCCCCAGCCCGTCGCGCGGAGTGGTCGATCTCGGCCCCATTCCGCTGCGCGGCTACGCGTTCTGCATCATCATCGGCGTCTTCGTTGCCGTGTGGCTCGGCAACAAACGGTGGATCGCCCGCGGCGGCCGTCCCGGCACCGTGGCCGACATCTCCGTCTGGGCCGTGCCCTTCGGACTCGTCGGCGGCCGCCTCTACCACGTGATCACGGACTACCAGCTGTACTTCAGCGACGGCCGTGACTGGGTGGACGCCTTCAAGATCTGGGAGGGCGGGCTCGGCATCTGGGGCGCGATCGCCTTCGGTGCCGTGGGCGCCTGGATCGGCTGTCGCCGCCGGGGCATCCCGCTGCCCGCGTGGGCCGACGCGCTCGCCCCCGGCATCGCCATCGCCCAGGCCATCGGCCGCTGGGGGAACTGGTTCAACCAGGAGCTGTACGGCAAGAAGACCGATCTGCCGTGGGCCCTGAAGATCACGTCGGCGGAGGACGGGCGGGTGCCCGGCACCTACCACCCGACCTTTCTGTACGAGTCCCTGTGGTGCATCGGCGTCGCCGTCCTGGTCATCTGGGCCGACCGCCGCTTCAAGCTCGGCCACGGCCGCGCGTTCGCGCTCTATGTCGCCTCGTACTGTGTCGGCCGCTTCTGGATCGAGTACATGCGCGTCGACGACGCGCACGAGTTCCTCGGTCTGCGGCTGAACAACTGGACGGCGCTGCTTGTCTTCGTCCTCGCGGTGGTCTATCTGGTCATTTCCGCGAAGACGCGGCCTGGCCGCGAAGAGATCGTCGAGCCCGGAGCAGATTCTGGCGGAGTCGCGGATTCTGGCGGAGTCGCCCTGGACAAGGGGGAGCCTTCGGACTCCGTCGACGCCGAGTCCGGCTCCGGCTCCGAGTCCGACGTCGACTCTGATTCCGGTGACGCCAAGTCCAAGGGTGCGGCTGAGTCCGCTGCCGAGAAGGGCTGAGGCGGGCTCGGCACCGCCGGGGGCGTTCGCCCGGGTTGCTCGCCGTCGCGGCGGGAAATTGGCCTGCGGCCCCGAGCGACCGGGCGGGATCGGGCTTCGGCTTCGCTAGCCGTCCGGTTCCGCCAGCGCCAGCGTTCTGCGGGCCCCCTCCACCACCGCCCTGTCCACGAAGCGGCCGTCGGGGAGGGCCTGGGCTCCCTCCTGCGATGCCGCTGCCTTGAGGATGGACTCGGCCTGTTCGATCTCCTTCGGAGTGGGGAGGTAGGCGCGCTCGATCACCCGGAGCTGGCGGGGGTGGATCGCCGCGCGGCCCAGGAACCCGAGGGTGCGGCCGTGCGCGCAGGACGCCGCGAGGCCCGCCACGTCGCGGGTGTCGGGGTACACCGACTGGGGCGGCGCGGGCAGCGACGCGGCGCGGGCCGCCACGATCACGCGGGAGCGCGCCCAGTCCAGGCCCGCGTCGTCGCGTACGCCCAGGTCGGCGCGGAGGTCCGCCTCGCCGATCGACAGGCCGTGCAGGGCCGGGTGGGCGGTGGCGATGGCGTGGGCCCGCTCGACGCCGAGGGCGGTTTCAAGGAGGGCGTGCAGCGCGGGGGCACCGCCGTCGTGCGGCGCCGCCCGCTCGGCCGCGCGGATCACGTCGTCCGGTGAGGTGACCTTCGGCAGCCGCAGGCCCGCGAGGCCCGGCAGCGGGGCGATCGCCCGCAGGTCCGCGTCAGACAGCGGGGTGCCGAGCGCGTTCACGCGGACGTGCAGGGCGGGGCCGGGACCCGGCCGGGGCGCGGACAGGAGCTCCGCGGTGGCCGCCCGCGCGTACTCCTTGCGGGCCGGGGCCACCGCGTCCTCCAGGTCGACCACCACCACGTCCGCGCCCGCCACGAGCGCCTTCGCCACCACGTCGGGGCGGTCCCCGGGAACGTACAGCCAGGTCAGCGGGATCGGTCTCACAGCGCGCCCTCCTTGCGGAGCGAGGCGATCTCGGAGTCCGTGAGACCAAGCTCGGCGAGGATCGCGTCCGTGTCGGCGCCGTGCGGGCGGCCCGCCCAGCGGATTGCGCCGGGCGTCTCGCTGAGGCGGAAGAGGACGTTCTGCATCCGCAGGTCGCCGAGCTCCGGGTCGTCCCGGACGGTGGTGATGGTGTCTAGGGCCGCGTACTGCGGGTCGGTCATCACGTCGCGTACGTCCTGGACGGGCGCGACCGCCGCCTCCGCCTTCTCGAAGGCCTCGATCACCTCGGTGCGGGTGCGGCGGGCGATCCACCCGCCGACCGCCTCGTCGAGGACGTCCGCGTGCGCGGCGCGCTCCACGCCCGAGCCGAACCACGGCTCGGTGACCAGGTCGGGGCGGCCCACCAGGCGCAGCACGCGCTCCGCGATCGACTGCGCGGAGGTGGAGACCGCGACCCACTTGCCGTCGGCCGTGCGGTAGGTGTTGCGGGGCGCGTTGTTCGTGGAGCGGTTGCCGGTGCGCGGCTGTACGTGACCGAGCTGGTCGTACCAGAGCGGCTGCGGGCCGAGCACCGTGAGGATCGGCTCGATGATCGCCATGTCGACGACCTGGCCCCGGCCGGTGGCCGTGCGTGCCGCGAGGGCCGTCATCACCGCGTACGCCGTGGCCAGGCCCGCGATGGAGTCCGCGAGGCCGAAGGGCGGGAGCGTCGGCGGCCCGTCCGGTTCGCCGGTGGCGGCGGCGAAGCCGCTCATCGCCTCCGCGAGGGTGCCGAATCCGGGGCGGCGCGCGTACGGCCCGAACTGGCCGAAGCCCGTGACCCGGGCGAGCACGAGCCGCGGGTTCGCGGCGCTCAGCTCCTCCCAGCCGAGGTCCCACTTCTCCAGGGTGCCGGGGCGGAAGTTCTCGACGATCACGTCCGCGTCGGCGGCGAGGCGCAGGAGGGTCGAGCGGCCGCCGGGGGAGGAGAGGTCAAGGGTCATCGTGCGCTTGTTGCGGCCGAGCAGCTTCCACCACAGGCCGACGCCGTCCTTCGCCGGGCCGTGGCCCCGGGACGGATCGGGGCGGGTCGGGTGCTCGACCTTGACGACGTCCGCGCCGAAGTCGCCGAGCAGGGTGGCGGCGAGGGGGCCCGCGAAGAGGGTCGCCAGATCGAGGACGCGCAGGCCGGAGAGGGGAGGGGCAGGTGCCGGGGATGGTGGGGTCGGGGGTGTCATGCCGTGACGCCCGCTTCGGTGTCGATCTCCGTCCGGTACGGCATGGAGGCCGCCGCACCCGGACGCTGCACGGAGAGGGCGGAGGCCGCCGACGCCCAACTCGCCGCCTGAGGAAGGTAGTTGCCCTCGCACAGGGCCACCGCGAGCGCGCCCGCGAAGGTGTCGCCCGCGCCCGTCGTGTCCACCGCGGTGACCCGCCGCGCGGGCACCGTGACGGGTTCGGCGCCCCGGGCCACGTACAGACTGCCCGCGGCGCCGAGCGTCACGACGACCTCCGGGACCTGGTCGAGGAGCGCGCGGGCCGCGTCCGCCGGGTCGGGGAGGCCGGTGAGGGCGGCGGCCTCGTGCTCGTTGGGGAGCAACAGGTCGGTGGCGGCGAGGAGTTCGGGCGGCAAGGGCCGGGCGGGCGCCGGGGTGAGGATGGTGCGTACGCCGGCCGCGCGGGCCGCCTGTGCGGCGGCGAGCACCCCTTCCATGGGGATCTCCAGCTGGAGCAGGAGCGCGGCGGCGGAGGCGATCTCGGCGGTGTCGCCGGGGGAGAGGGTGGTGAGCGTGTCGTTGGCGCCGGGGATGACGACGATCGCGTTGCCGCCGTCGTCGTCCACGACGATGTGGGCGGTGCCGCTCGGGCCCTCGACGGTGCGCAGCAGGTCGGTGTCCACGCCCGAGTGGTCGAGCGCGGACCGCAGTTGGGTGCCGAAGGTGTCGTTGCCGACCGCGCCGATCATCGACACGGTGGCGCCCGCGCGGGCCGCGGCGACGGCCTGGTTGGCGCCCTTGCCGCCGGGGAGCGTGCGGAACTCGCGGCCGGTGACGGTCTCCCCGCGCTGCGGGGCCTTCGCCACGTACGCGACGAGGTCCATGTTGATGCTGCCGAGGACGGCGATGTGGGGGCGGGTCATGGGCGGGGTGCCTCCTGGGGGGTGGGGTCGGTGGTCCGCGAGGCGGGTGCGGCGGTCTGTGGAGCGGTCAGGCGTGCGGTGAGGGCCGCGAGGGTGTCGAAGCCGGTGCCGTGGAAGGCGCCGACCGAGGTCGCGAGGCGGTTCTTGAGCGGGGCCGTCCAGCGGGCCGGGAGCGCGTCCGGGTGACCGGCCAGCAGGCCCGCGATCGAGCCCGCGGTCGCCCCGTTGGAGTCGGTGTCCCAGCCGCCGGAGACCGCGCGGGTGATGGAGGCGGTGAAGTCGCCGTCCGCGTGGGTGAGGGCCGCGGCCAGGACGGCCGCGTTGGGGACCACGTGGACCCAGTGGTGCGTGCCGTACGCCTCGTGCAGGCGGTCCGCCACGTCGTCGAAGTCCCCGTGTCCGTGCGCCAGTTGGATGCCGTGGCGGACCGCCTTCGCCAGGCGGGAGTCCGCGGGGACGACGGCCAGGCCCGCCGCCAGGCTCTGGTGCACGTCGGCTGTGCCCGACGCCGCCCGCGCGATCGTCGCCGCCGCGAACATCGCCCCGTACACGCCGTTGCCCGTGTGCGTCAGGCACGCGTCCCGGTACGCCTGCTCGGCCGCCGCCGTCGGGTCGTCCGGGTTCGTCCAGCCGTGCACGTCCGCGCGGATCAGGGCGCCGATCCACTCGCGGAACGGGTTGTGGTGGCGGGCCGTGCGGGGTGGGTCGATGCCGTTCAGGAGGTTGCGGTACGCCACGCGTTCCGCCGTGAACGTCCTTGCCGCCGGGAGTTCCTCCAGCCAGAGGGCGGCCACGTCCTGCGTCGTGAACGCCTTGCCGTGGCGTTGCAGGAGGAGCAGGTTCAGGAGGGGGTAGTTGAGGTCGTCGTCCTCCGGCATGCCGTTGATGTTCTCGGCGAGGGAGGTGGGGGCGGAGCGTCTGTTCCAGGGGTACGTGGTGGTCAGCTCGGGTGGGACTCCCCTTGCTGTGAACCAGGTGTTCAGGGGCCAGTTGCCGGTGGATTTCGCGAGGGCGCGGATTGCTTTCAGGGGGAGTTTCTCGACGGGTTTGCCCAGGAGGCAGCCTGTGGCTCGGCCCAGCCAGGCTGCGTGCAGGCGGGTGCGGTGGGTGGGCCCTGCGGGGCTTTCCCCAGTCCCGCCCCTTCCCGCTGCATCGATCAGCGGCTCCGCCGCGGGCAGGGGCTGCCGCCCCCGGACCCCCGCCATCGGCCTGAACGGCCTCGTCCTCAATCGCCGGACGGGCTCAGTCGGCTCGTCCAGTTCGGTCAGGAGTTGCTCCGCCAGGGCCGTCAGTTGTGGTGCGGCCGGACGCGGGGACGTGCCAGACCGGGGTGGGGTCGGGGAGCCGCCCGCTGCCAGCCAGCGGGCCCGTACCGACGTGACGTCTCTGCCCTCCTCCTCCGCCTGGCGGAATTCGTGGGTGATCAGGTCCTCGGGCTGGAGCCAGGTCAGGCGGGTCACGGGGTGTCCGTCAGGGTTCTGAACGCCGACTCGTGGGTGCGGCGGCGGGTTTGGTCCTTGGTGAAGATCTCCTGGGTGACTGCCGCGAGGGTGGTGGCGGGGGTGTGCAGGTCCAGGCGGCTGGCCTGCGCGATCGTTGTCGACCAGTCGTGGGGGACGGCGGACGCGCCGTGCAGGGCGCCCGCGATCGCGCCGCTCATCGTGGCGATGGAGTCGCAGTCGCGGCCGTAGTTCACCGAGCCGAGGACCGTGTGGCGGTAGTCGCCGTCGGCGATCAGGAGCATGGCCAGGGCGATGGGGAGTTCCTCGATGGCGTGCAGGCGGGAGGGGCGGCGGGCGCCGAGGGAGGGCGAGCGGTAGTCGGGGCCGACGGTGTCGAAGGGGGTGATGGCCGTGCGGAGGGGAGCGAGTGCCGACTCGAACTCCCCGTGGTTGCTTGCCACTTCGGCCACGGCCTCGATCGCGGCTCGGGTGCCGTCCTTCGCCAGGGACAGGCAGGTGTCGACGACGGTGGTGGGTGTCGCGCCGGGCGTGCAGGCCGCCGCCACGGCCGCCGCGAAGACTCCCGCCGCCTCGCGGCCGTACGACGACTGGTGGGGGCCCGCGACGTCCAGCGCCTCCGCGTACGCGCCCGCCGGGTTCGCCGCGTTGACCAGGCCGACCGGCGCCATGTACATCGCCGCGCCGCAGTTGACGATGTTGCCCGTGCCCGCCTCGCGCGGGTCGACATGGCCGTAGTGGAGGCGGGCCACCAGCCATTTCTCGGCGAGGAAGAGACGCTGGAGGGGGAGGGCCTCGGCTTCGAGTTCGGGGATCCAGCGGGGGGTGGTGATCAGGTCGGGGACCAGATGGTCGGCGATGGCGTACGCGTCGAGGTGGTCGCGGACGGTGGCGTACACGCGGATGAGCGCGTGGGTCATCAAGGTGTCGTCGGTGATGTGGCCGTCGCCCTTGTGGTACGGGGCGATGGGGCGGGCGGTGCGCCAGTCGTCGCCGTGCCAGGGGCCGACGATTCCCTGTACGCGGCCGCCGTGGCGCTCCGCGATCTGCTCGGGGGAGCAGCCCTCGACGGGGCCGCCGAGCGCGTCACCTACGGCCGCTCCCACCAGGCTGCCCGTGACGCGGTCCGTGAGGGTCGGCGTGGTCGGGTGGGTGCGGGTGCTGCCGTGCGGTGTCGGGTCCAGTGGTGACATGTCCCAAGTCCTCCTCCGGGGTGGGCGGTTCGGTGAGTGCCGCCCGCGTCAGGTGTCCGGCCAGCTCCACCAGGTCCGTGCCCGCGAGGCGCGGCAGGGCGCAGCCGGAGAGGGTGCGGCAGGCCTCGCGCCAGGTGTACGGGATGCCGGTGGCCGTGGCGAGGGCGCCGGTGAGGGCCCCGGCCAGGGCGGGCGCGGAGTCGGCGACGCGGGACAGGCAGGCGGCGGCCGGTACCGCCTCGCGCACGCGGCCTTGCGAGGCGACGGCCAGGGCGAGGGCGACCGGGACGGTCTCGGCGGCGGCGATGCCGTAGCTGTAGACGTGGTCGACGATCTCGTGCTCCAGGAGCGGGATCAGGGCGAACACGCCGTCCGGGCCGCGGGCGCAGTCGTGGGCGAGCGCGAGCGCGTGCCGGGCGTTGCGGCCGATCTCCGTGTGCTCGGGGAGCTGGGCCAGGGCGGCGGCCACGGCGTCCTCGGGTGTCGCGCCGGCCAGGGCTGCCGCGATCGCCGCCGCCATCGCGCGGGCGCCGTGCACGCCGTCGCCGTCCTGGGTGTAGCGGGCGTCGAACTCCGCGAGGGCGGCGGCCTGTTCGGGGGCGCCCGGGTGGACCAGGGCGAGCACACAGGCGCGTACGCAGGCCGCGTCGTCGAAGAAGTGGGGGTTGTCGTGGCCCGTGGCGGGCGGGCGCAGGCCTGTGGCGAGGTTGCCGAGGCCTGCTCGTACGGAGATGCGGGCGCGCAGGGGGAGGAGGGCGGACTCCACCTCCGGGGCGGCCGCCGCCGCTGCGGCCACCTCGCTGGCCAGGGTGTTCCAGGCGAGGGCGAGGGTGGCGCGGGTGCGGCGGTCTCTGCCGAGGGACAGGTCGAGGGTGCCGTCGGCCGCCTTCAGTACGGACTCGGCGGTGAAGGCCGCCCATTCGGCGTCGTCGGAGGGGCCCAGGCGGAGGGGTTCCGGGGGCTGGTTCAGGGCGATGGGGACGGGGAGGGTGGTCGTCGCGTTGTGCTCGGCGAAGGTGTCCAGTTCGCGGGTGAGGCGGCGGGTCCAGGTGGGCATGCGGGCCGCTCTGTGCCGCGCGGCAGGCCAGCCCGCTGCGTCGCCTGCGGCCAGGCCGAGGAGGAGGCCCTCGACCTGGTCTCTGGTGGGGGTGGGGGCCCTGCCGGGGGCTCCCCAATCCCGCCCCTTCCCGCTGCATCCATGTGCGGCTCCGCCGCGGGCAGGGGGCTCCGCCCCCTGGACCCCCGGTTTCCGGTTGCCCGGCGCTGACCGCTGTGCCCACCCGTCCCGCCCTGCGGGACGACTGCCCACAGCGGGAACGGCAGGGACTGCGGGAACAGCGGGCACCGCAGGGACGGCGGGAACGGCGGGGACAGCAGAGACGGTGGGAACGGCAGGAGCAGCGGGGGCGGCGGGAACGGCAGGGGTGGCGGGAGCGGTGGGGACGGCGGGAACCGTAGGGGCGGGAGGAACCGGCGGATCCGCGGGCGTGGCTGTCGTGTGGCCGCTCATCGTGGTTCCCCTTCCGGCATCAGCAGCTCCGCCACGTCCAGTACGTGATGCCCCCGCATGGAGGGGAGGCACGTGCCCCGAGCCGGGCCGATCGCTGTGGTCCACTCCTCGGGGATCGCCCTCGCGCCGCAGGTCGCGCCCGCGAGGGAGCCCGCGACCGCCGCGGTGGTGTCCGCGTCGCGGCCCATGTTGACGGCTGTCAGGACGGACGTCGCGAAGTCGCCGTAGGCGGCCGCGTACGCGCCGAAGGCCAGGCCCACCGCCTCCGGTGCCAGGTCCGTCCAGGGGTAGCCGCCGATGACGACCGCCGAGCGGACCGCGCGTTCGCCCCGGTGGGCCGCGGCCACCGCGCGGCGCAGCGAGCGGGACGTCCAGCAGTCGGCGGGGATGACCGAGAGCGCGGCCGTGACCACGGACTCCACCGGCGCCCCCGCCATCGCCGCCGCGACGCCCGCCGCCACCGCCTGCCCGCCGTAGATGCCCTCGCCCTCGTGGCTGACCGTGCCGTCGATGGCGACGAGCCGGGCCGCCTCCTCGGGGGCGCCCGCGGCGAACACCCCGAAGGGCGCGGCGCGCATGGCGAGTCCGTCGCTCCAGGCGTGCCGGTGCTGGGCGGAGATGGGCGCCGCGAGGCCCCGGCGCAGGTTCTCCAGGGTGCCGCGTTCGCTGAACCCGGCGCCGCGGAACGGGCCTTCGTCGAGGTCGGCGATCCACTGGTGCCAGGCCGCCTCGACGTGCGCGACGGTGAGCGCGGAGCCGTGCCGGGCGAGAAGCAGGCCCGAGAAGATCGCGTACTCCGTGTCGTCCGTACCGGCCGGATGCTCGGCGACGTACCCCGTGATGCGGCCCCAGCGGCGGCGGATCTCGGAGGGCTTCATGTTCTCCGCGGGCGCGCCGAGCGCGTCGCCGACGGCGAGGCCGAGCATCGCCCCGCGGGCCCGCTCGCGGAGGCCGTCGGCGTCACCGGGCGCCGGGACCGAGGGAACACATGCGACGGATGCCAATGCCGTGCCTCCCTGTCACGCCACTGCCGGGTTGCAGTGCGTTGGACCATCCCTGCCACGCGACGGCACTCATGTGAGCATCCCTGCGCTCAGCGTCACCCCTTCGGCATGACGGCGAGGCTCGGTGCGGGGCTTTGCGCAGGGCGTCGCGGGGTGGTCCGCGCGAGGGTCGTCGAGGCGCGTTTTCGCAGGTAAGTACGGCCTTCCTTGCTGGCGGGCAAGATTTTTCGCGCGTACTTTCGAGAGTGTCCGAGGGGGAGGGACCGGGGCCGGAACGCTCCGTACACGGGTGACGTGTGCCCCCGTCCGAGTGGGAGGAAGAGTTTTCCGTCATGGCGATCATTGAGACCGAGGCCCCGCTGCATGAGGCGCACCGGGACAACCACACCCACCGGGACGTCAACGGCGGCTGGCTGCGCCCCGCCGTCTTCGGCGCCATGGACGGCCTCGTGTCCAACCTCGCCCTGATGACCGGTGTCGCGGGCGGGGCGGTGTCGCGGGAGACCATCGTCATCACCGGCCTCGCCGGGCTCGCGGCCGGTGCCTTCTCGATGGCCGCGGGCGAGTACACCTCCGTCGCGTCGCAGCGCGAGCTGGTCGAGGCCGAACTCGACGTGGAGCGCCGGGAGTTGCGCAAGCACCCCAAGGACGAGGAGCGGGAGCTGGCCGCGCTGTACGTGTCGCGTGGCGTCGAGCCGGAGCTGGCCGGTGAGGTCGCCCGGCAGTTGTCCCAGGACCCCGAGCAGGCGCTGGAGATCCACGCCCGCGAGGAGCTCGGCATCGACCCGGGCGACCTGCCCTCGCCGCTGGTCGCCGCGGTGTCCTCCTTCGGGGCGTTCGCGCTCGGCGCGCTGCTCCCCGTGCTGCCGTATCTGCTCGGCGCGAGCGCCCTGTGGCCCGCGCTGATCCTCGCGCTGATCGGGCTCTTCGCGTGTGGTGCGGTCGTGGCGAAGGTGACCGCGCGGTCCTGGTGGTTCAGCGGGCTGCGGCAGCTCGCCCTGGGCGGTGCCGCGGCGGGTGTGACGTACGCCCTGGGCAGTGTGTTCGGGACGGCCGTAGGATAAGGCTCTTGCAGGTGTATGCAGGATTCTGCATAAGTAGTCGTTACCGTGCGGTTTCGATTCGTTGACCGCTGGGCATGAGCCGTAAGCGCTGCGGGCAATGATGCCTGCGGCGCTCCGGGCCCGCGGCCACCGATCTGTCCGCTCGGGTCCCTTCCGCGCCGCTCTTCACCCCCTAGAGCGCTGTCCACATGTTGGAATGAAGTATCCGCTTTTCGAGAAGCGGGCCATCATGTAACCTGCACGAAATTTAGCCAGGGCCAACGTCGTCCCTATCGCCGCTCGCGCCCCCGGAGCCCCTTGAACGCCCGGGAGGTTGCCCCCATCACGACGACGGGAGTGCCGATGCGTTCCGACGCCTGGTCGCCCATGGACGGTCGCCCCGCCCCGCAAGGGATGTACGACCCCCGTAATGAGCACGACGCCTGTGGTGTCGGGTTCGTGGCCACCCTCACCGGTGAGGCGAGCCATGAGCTCGTCGAGCAGGCGCTGACCGTACTGCGCAATCTCGAACACCGCGGCGCCACCGGATCCGAGCCCGACTCCGGTGACGGCGCCGGCATCCTGCTCCAGGTCCCGGACGCGTTCCTGCGCGAAGCGGCTGGTTTCAGCCTCCCCGCCGCGGGTGAGTACGCCGTGGGCATCGCCTTCCTGCCGCAGGCCGCCGCCGACGAAGCCGTCTCGAAGATTGAGACGATCGCCGCCGAAGAGGGCCTGACCGTCATCGGCTGGCGCGACGTGCCCGTCGCCCCGACGCTGCTCGGCGCCACCGCCCGCTCGACGATGCCCGTCTTCCGCCAGCTCTTCGTGAGCGACGGCGCGAGCAGCGGGCTCGCCCTGGACCGCAAGGCGTTCGTCCTTCGCAAGCGCGCCGAGCGCGAGGCGGGCACGTACTTCCCGTCGCTCTCGGCCCGCACGATCGTCTACAAGGGCATGCTGACCACCGGCCAGCTCGAACCCTTCTTCCCGGACCTGTCCGACCGTCGCTTCGCCACGGCCATCGCGCTCGTCCACTCGCGCTTCTCCACCAACACGTTCCCGAGCTGGCCGCTCGCGCACCCCTACCGCTTCGTCGCGCACAACGGCGAGATCAACACGGTCAAGGGCAACCGCAACTGGATGCGCGCCCGCGAGTCGCAGCTGGTCTCCGACCTGTTCGGCACCGAGGGGAAGACTGAGGAGAAGCTGGAGCGGATCTTCCCGGTCTGTACCCCGGACGCCTCCGACTCCGCCTCCTTCGACGAGGTCCTCGAACTCCTGCACCTCGGCGGCCGTTCGCTGCCCCACTCGGTCCTGATGATGATCCCGGAGGCCTGGGAGAACCACGCCTCCATGGACGCGGCCCGACGCGCCTTCTACCAGTTCCACGCCACGATGATGGAGCCCTGGGACGGCCCGGCCTGCGTCACCTTCACCGACGGCACCCAGGTCGGCGCGGTCCTCGACCGCAACGGCCTGCGTCCGGGCCGCTACTGGGTCACCGACGACGGCCTGGTCGTGCTCGGCTCCGAGGTCGGCGTCCTCGACATCGACCCGGCCAAGGTCGTCCGCAAGGGCCGCCTTCAGCCCGGCCGGATGTTCCTCGTCGACACCGCCGAGCACCGCATCGTCGAGGACGACGAGATCAAGGCCGCCCTCGCCGCCGAGATGCCGTACCAGGAGTGGCTTGAGGCCGGCGAGATCGAGCTGTCCGACCTGCCCGAGCGCGAGCACATCGTGCACACGCACGCCTCCGTCACCCGCCGCCAGCAGACCTTCGGCTACACCGAGGAGGAGCTGCGCATCCTGCTCGCGCCGATGGCCAAGGCCGGCGCGGAGCCGATCGGCTCGATGGGCACGGACACCCCGATCGCCGCGCTCTCCGAGCGCCCCCGGCTGATCTTCGACTACTTCACGCAGCTCTTCGCGCAGGTCACCAACCCGCCGCTCGACGCCATCCGCGAGGAGCTCGTGACGAGCCTGCGCTCATCGCTGGGCCCGCAGGGCAACCTCCTGGAGCCGACCGCGGCCTCCTGCCGCAGCGTCACCCTGCCCTTCCCGGTGATCGACAATGACGAGCTGGCCAAGCTCATCCACATCAACGCCGACGGCGACATGCCGGGCATGAAGGCCGCGACCCTGTCCGGCCTGTACCGGGTCAGCGGCGGCGGCGACGCCCTCGCCGCCCGCATCGAGGAGATGTGCGCCGAGGCCGACGCGGCCATCGAGGCCGGCGCCCGCCTGATCGTGCTCTCCGACCGGCACTCCGACGCCGAGCACGCCCCGATCCCCTCCCTGCTTCTCACCGCGGCCGTCCACCACCACCTCATCCGTACGAAGCAGCGCACGCAGGTCGGCCTGCTCGTCGAGGCGGGCGACGTGCGCGAGGTGCACCACGTCGCGCTGCTCATCGGCTTCGGCGCCGCGGCCGTCAACCCGTACCTGGCGATGGAGTCCGTCGAGGACCTGGTCCGCGCGGGCACGTTCCTGCCGGCCACCGACGGCGGGGCCGAGCAGGCCATCCGCAACCTCATCTACGCCCTCGGCAAGGGCGTGCTGAAGGTGATGTCCAAGATGGGCATCTCCACGGTCGCCTCCTACCGCGGCGCGCAGGTCTTCGAGGCCGTCGGCCTGGAGGAGTCCTTCGTCGAGAAGTACTTCAACGGCACCGCCTCCAAGATCGGCGGCGTCGGCATCGACGTCGTCGCCCAGGAGGTCGCCGCCCGGCACGCCAAGGCCTACCCGGCATCCGGCGTCCCCTCCGCGCACCGCGCCCTGGACATAGGGGGCGAGTACCAGTGGCGCCGCGAGGGCGAGCCGCACCTGTTCGACCCCGAGACGGTCTTCCGCCTCCAGCACTCCACGCGCACCGGCCGCTACGACGTCTTCAAGCAGTACACGGACCGCGTGAACGAGCAGTCCGAGCGCCTCATGACGCTGCGCGGCCTGTTCGGCTTCAAGAGCGACCGTCCGTCGATCTCCGTGGACGAGGTCGAGCCGGCCTCCGAGATCGTCAAGCGCTTCTCCACCGGCGCCATGTCGTACGGATCGATCTCCCGCGAGGCGCACGAGACCCTCGCCATCGCCATGAACCAGCTGGGCGCCAAGTCCAACACCGGTGAGGGCGGCGAGGACGCGGACCGCCTGTACGACCCGGCGCGCCGCTCGGCCATCAAGCAGGTCGCCTCCGGCCGCTTCGGCGTCACGTCCGAGTACCTGGTCAACGCCGACGACATCCAGATCAAGATGGCCCAGGGCGCCAAGCCCGGCGAGGGCGGCCAGCTCCCCGGCCACAAGGTCTACCCGTGGGTGGCGAAGACCCGGCACTCGACGCCGGGCGTGGGGCTCATCTCCCCGCCGCCGCACCACGACATCTACTCCATCGAGGACCTCGCCCAGCTCATCCACGACCTGAAGAACGCGAACCCGCAGGCGCGGATCCACGTGAAGCTGGTCTCCGAGGTCGGCGTCGGCACGGTCGCCGCGGGTGTCTCCAAGGCGCACGCGGACGTCGTGCTCATCTCCGGCCACGACGGCGGCACGGGCGCGTCCCCGCTGACCTCGCTGAAGCACGCGGGCGGCCCCTGGGAGCTCGGCCTCGCCGAGACCCAGCAGACCCTGCTGCTCAACGGCCTGCGCGACCGCATCGTCGTACAGACCGACGGCCAGCTCAAGACCGGCCGCGACGTCGTCATCGCCGCGCTGCTCGGCGCCGAGGAGTTCGGCTTCGCGACCGCGCCGCTGGTCGTCTCGGGCTGCGTGATGATGCGCGTCTGCCACCTGGACACCTGCCCGGTCGGCATCGCCACGCAGAACCCCACGCTCCGTGACCGCTTCAGCGGCAAGGCCGAGTACGTCGTCAACTTCTTCCAGTTCATCGCCGAAGAGGTCCGCGAACTCCTCGCCGAGCTCGGCTTCCGCACCATCGAGGAGGCCGTCGGCCACGCCGAACTCCTCGACACCGAGCGGGCCGTGAACCACTGGAAGGCCCAGGGCCTCGACCTGAAGCCGCTGTTCCACGTCCCCGACCTGCCCTCCGGCGCGGTCCGCCACCAGCTGGTCCCGCAGGACCACGGCCTGGCGAAGGCCCTGGACAACGAGCTGATCAAGCTGGCCGCCGACGCGCTCGCCGCGGGCTCGCAGGAGGACGCCCAGCCGGTCCGCGCCCAGGTCGCCATCCGCAACATCAACCGCACCGTCGGCACCATGCTCGGCCACGAGGTGACGAAGAAGTTCGGCGGCGCGGGCCTGCCCGACGACACCATCGACATCACCTTCACCGGCTCGGCGGGCCAGTCCTTCGGCGCCTTCGTGCCGCGCGGCGTCACGCTGCGCCTGGAGGGCGACGCCAACGACTACGTCGGCAAGGGCCTCTCCGGCGGCCGCGTCGTCGTCCGCCCCGACCGCGGCGCCGACCACCTCGCCGAGTACTCCACCATCGCGGGCAACACCATCGGCTACGGCGCGACCGGCGGCGAGCTGTTCCTGCGCGGCCGCACCGGCGAGCGGTTCTGCGTGCGCAACTCCGGCGCGCTCGTGGTGTCCGAGGGCGTGGGCGACCACGGCTGCGAGTACATGACCGGCGGCCACGCGGTCGTCCTCGGCGAGACCGGGCGCAACTTCGCGGCCGGCATGTCGGGCGGCATCGCGTACGTCATCGACCTGGACCGCGACAACGTCAACGCCGGGAACCTGGCGGCCGTCGAGCCGCTGGACGACACCGACAAGCAGTGGCTGCACGACGTCGTGCGCCGCCACCAGGAGGAGACGGGCTCCACCGTCGCCGAGAAGCTGCTCGCGGACTGGGACACGTCCGTGGCCCGCTTCAGCAGGATCATCCCCAGCACGTACAAGGCAGTGCTCGCCGCCAAGGACGCCGCCGAGCGAGCCGGACTCTCCGAGTCCGAGATCACCGAGAAGATGATGGAGGCGGCGACCAATGGCTGATCCCAAGGGCTTCCTGAACCACGGCCGCGAGGTCGCCGAGACCCGCCCGGTCGGCGAGCGGGTGCGGGACTGGAACGAGGTCTACGTTCCCGGCTCGCTCCTTCCGATCATCTCCAAGCAGGCCTCGCGCTGCATGGACTGCGGCATCCCGTTCTGCCACAACGGCTGTCCGCTCGGGAACCTCATCCCCGAGTGGAACGACTACGCGTACCGCGAGGACTGGTCGGCGGCCCAGGAGCGGCTGCACGCCACGAACAACTTCCCGGAGTTCACAGGGCGCCTGTGCCCCGCCCCCTGCGAGGCGGCGTGCGTGCTCGGCATCAACCAGCCCGCCGTCACCATCAAGAACGTCGAAGTCTCCATCATCGACAAGGCGTGGGAGACCGGTGACGTGGCGCCGCAGGCGCCGGAGCGCCTGTCCGGCAAGACCGTCGCCGTGATCGGCTCGGGCCCGGCGGGCCTCGCCGCCGCCCAGCAGCTCACCCGGGCAGGACACACGGTCGCCGTGTACGAGCGCGCCGACCGCATCGGCGGCCTGCTCCGCTACGGCATCCCCGAGTTCAAGATGGAGAAGCGGCACATCAACCGCCGCATCGAGCAGATGCGCGCGGAGGGCACCAAGTTCCGCACCGGCGTGGAGATCGGCCGCGACATCGACGCGGCGAAGCTCCGCAAGCGCTACGACGCCGTGGTCATCGCGGCGGGCGCCACCACCGCCCGCGACCTGCCCGTCCCGGGCCGCGAACTCAAGGGCGTCTACCAGGCGATGGAGTACCTGCCGCTCGCCAACAAGGTGCAGGAGGGCGACTACGTCACCACGCCCGTCTCCGCCGAGGGCAAGCACGTCGTCGTCATCGGCGGCGGCGACACCGGCGCGGACTGCGTGGGCACCGCCCACCGGCAGGGCGCGGCCTCCGTCACCCAGCTGGAGATCATGCCGCAGCCGGGCGAGGACCGGGCCCCCGGCCAGCCCTGGCCGACCTTCCCCATGCTCTACAAGGTCACCTCGGCCCACGAGGAGGGCGGCGAGCGCGTCTACTCCGTCTCGACCACCCACTTCGAGGGCGACGAGGACGGGAACGTGCAGTTCCTGCACCTCGTCGAGGTCGAGTTCGTGGACGGCAAGCTCACCCAGAAGCCCGGCACGGAGCGGCGCATCCCCGCCCAGCTCGTCACCCTCGCCATGGGCTTCACCGGCACGGACCGTGAGAACGGCATGGTGGACCAGTTCGGGCTCGACCTCGACGCGCGCGGCAACGTCGCCCGCGACGGCGAGTTCCAGACGAACGTCCCCGGTGTCTTCGTCGCCGGTGACGCGGGCCGCGGCCAGTCCCTCATCGTCTGGGCGATCGCCGAGGGCCGCTCCGCCGCACGCGGCGTGGACCGCTTCCTCACCGGTGCGAGTGATCTTCCCTCGCCCATTCGCCCGACCGACCGGGCGCTGACGGTGTAATCCGTACGGCCCCACAAACGTCCCGTACAACGGCGTACGGAACTGGCGCGACGCCTGCCTTGTCCCCGACCGGACACTGGGTGGGCGTCGCGTTTTGCTTGCCCGGCGCCGCGGGAGCACGAGAGCGCACGGTCGGGAGCATGGGATTGCGCCGTCCGCAACGGCGGTTGCACCCCGTAGCGCAGCGCGCAACGGTGATTACGGTTCGGCCGCTTCGCCGAAAGGGTCTAGACCGCCCACACTCTGTGTGACCAGAATCGCTCTCACCAAAGGAACCTTAAGGGGGCCGGCATGAAGCGACGTGTCATCGCGGCAGGTTGTATCGCCTTGACGCTCGGTCTGACCGCAACCGCGTGCGGCGGCGATGACGGCGGCGACAGCGGCGACAACGGCGGCAAGGTCGAGGGCAAGGGCAAGACGCTCACCGTGTGGATCATGGAGGGCACCAACCCCGACCCCCGGCCCTTCTTCAAGGAGGTCGGCGCGGCCTTCGAGAAGAAGACCGGCGCCAAGATCAAGGTCGAGTACCAGCAGTGGGCCACCGCCCAGAAGAAGTTCACGACGGCCATCGAGGGCGGCGAGGACCAGGTCCCCGACGTCGCGGAGGTCGGCACGACGTGGGTGCCGCAGTTCGCGGAGACCGAGGCGCTCGTCGACGTGACGGACGACGTCAAGAAGTCGGGCCTCGCAGGCGACCTCGTCGAGGGCCTGAAGGACGCCGGCACGCTGGACGGCAAGCAGTACGGCATGCCGTGGTACGCGGGCGTGCGGTCCATCGTCTACCGCAAGGACATCTTCGAGAAGCACAAGCTGAAGCCGCCGACGACCTGGAAGGAGCTCCAGGCCACGGCGAAGACGCTGAAGGACAAGGAGCCGGGGCTGATCCCGTTCCCGGTGGCGGGCGGCGCGGAGATGTTCGCGACCCCCTTCATCTGGGGCGCCGGCGGTGAACTCGCCACGCAGGACGGCGACCAGTGGAAGTCCGCCATCAACTCGCCCGAGGCGATCAAGGGCATCGAGTTCTACACCGGCCTCGCCACCAAGGACAAGGTCTCCCCGGCCAAGGTGAACACCTGGACCGAGAAGGAGGTCGGCGACGCCTGGAACAAGAGCCAGATCGCCATGGCGATCGGCGGCAACTGGACCCCGAAGGCCATCACCGACGCGAACCCCAAGCTCAAGGGCAAGCTCGGCGCCGTCCCGATCCCGGGCGAGACCGGCGGGATGAGCAAGTCCTTCCTCGGCGGCTCCTACCTGTCCACGTTCAACACGGACAAGAAGGAACTCGGCTGGGAGCTGGTCAAGATGATGACCACCGGTGAGTTCGCCGCGAAGTGGGCCAAGCAGACCAACTACTTCCCCGGCCAGAACTCCGAGCTGAAGAAGATCGAGGGCCAGAAGGACCCGCTGGTCGAGCCGTTCGCGAAGCAGATGATCGAGGCCGGCGCCACGGTGCCCAAGACCAAGGCGTACGGCGAGATCCAGGCCTCGCAGGTCGTCACCGGCATGGTCCAGTCGATCCTCACCGGCAAGTCGTCCGTGAAGGACGCTGCGGACAAGGCGGCCAAGGACATGGACGAGATCTTCGCCAAGGACAAGTAGGCATCACAGGGACGAGTGACCAACGTGAAAGACATGCTCGTCAGCGACGGCTCGAAGGACGGTTCCTCCGGCTCTTCGAGCCTTCGCTCCCACCCGTCCGACGACGGTGAGCCTGCGCGCCGCCGCAAGAAGCTCACCACCCTCACCCGCCCCTGGCTCCTGCTCGCCCCCTCACTGATCGTGCTCGCCGGTCTGCTGCTGTGGCCGCTGATCCAGGTCGGCAAGCTGTCGATGCAGGACTACAAGGTCAAGTTCGGCGGCGGCGAAGCCACCTTCACCGGCTTCGACCACTACAAGGACCTGCTGACCAGCGATCTGCTGTGGAAGACGGTCCTGCCCAACACGGTGTTCTTCGCGTTCGCCTGCGTCGGCCTGACCGTCGCCCTCGGCACGGCCGTGGCGCTGCTCCTCAACCGCCTCGGCCCGACGTGGAAGCTGATCTGCTCCGTGTCGATCCTGGCCGCCTGGGCGATGCCCGCGGTGACCGGGACGTACGTATGGATCTGGCTGTTCTCGCCGGAGGACGGCATGTTCAGCCAGCTCGCCGACTCCATGGGCCTGATCGACGCCGAGACCACCAACTGGTTCACCGAGCGGCTGCCGTTCTACGGCATCGCCACGATCAACGTCGTGCACCACGGCTTCCCGTTCGTGGCGATCACCGTCCTCGCGGGGCTCCTGACGATTCCCAAGGAGCTGTACGAGGCAGGGGAGATCGACGGTGCCAACGCCTGGCAGCGGTTCTGGAAGATCACCGTGCCGACCATCAAGCCCGTCTTCCTGGTGGTGACCATCCTCTCCACCATCTGGGACTTCAAGGTCTTCACCCAGGTCTTCCTGATGCCGGGAGGCAGCGGCTCCAACCCGGACGTCTACAACCTCGGCGTGTACTCCTACATCGAGGCGTTCGCCAAGAACGACTACGGCGCGGGCGCCGCGGCGGCCGTCCTCCTGACGCTGCTGCTGCTCGCGATCACCATCGTCTACATCCGGACACTGTTCCGGCAGGGGGGGGAGGACCTGTGAGTACCCGACGACCCTCGCTCGCCGCGCGCATCGGCCTGCCGCTCTCCGTGGCGGCCCTGCTCGTCTTCACCCTCTTCCCCGTCTACTGGATGGTCTCCACCGCGCTCGACCCGAAGGCGCTCACCCGCGGCTCGGACCTGCTGCCGAGCGGCATCAGCTTCGAGCACTTCGACTTCGTCTTCGACCGGGGCAACTTCGGCCAGTACCTGCTGAATTCGGCCATCGTCGGCATCGCCACGATCCTGGCGGCGGCGCTGCTCTCGCTGTTCGCGGCGATCGCGGTGGCCCGCTTCAAGTTCAAGTTCCGCACCTCCGTGCTGATCATGGTCCTGATCGTGCAGATGGTGCCCCTTGAGGCCCTCGTCATCCCGCTGTTCATCCAGATGCGGGACTACGAGATGCTCAACTCGCTGCTCGGCCTGTCGATCGTGTACATCGCCCTGTCGCTGCCGTTCGCGATCTGGACCCTGCGCGGGTTCGTCGCGGCGGTGCCCAAGGAGGTCGAGGAGGCCGCGTACATCGACGGTGCCTCCTGGTTCCGGATGTTCTGGTCGGTGCTGCTTCCGCTGGTCGCGCCCGGCCTCGTCGCGACCTCGATCTTCGCCTTCATCACCGCGTGGAACGAGTTCGTCTTCGCGTACACCTTCATGAAGGGCAACGACAAGTACACGGCGGCGGTGGGCATCTTCCAGTTCTTCGGGGAGAACACCACGTCCTGGGGGCCCGTCATGGCCAGCTCCACGCTGGTCACGGTGCCCGTCATGCTCTTCTTCGTGGTCGTGCACCGCAGGCTCGGTTCGGGTCTGGCGGCGGGGGCCGTCAAGGGCTGACGCCTGTCGGGGGGTACGGGGGGTGTGCCGGGGTACGGCACACCCCCCGTACCCCCTTCTTCTGTCTTCCGTTTGCGCCGTTCCGTTTGCTCGGCTTGCTCCGCCACCGCTATTGACTATTATTCAATTTCGCTCCACTCTCGGGACCTCCAAGACCGGCGCACCCCCGGGAGGTCCCGTGAGCACCGAAGCACTGGAGAAACTGACGACGGAGCTGGGGGCCGGGCCCCCGGAGTCCTTCGCCGGGCTGCCGCCCGAGCAACTCGCGCTGCTCGCCGACGCGTTGCGCCACGAGCGCGAGAGCCGGGCGTCCGGCCTGAACCAGGCGGCCGAGGAGGCCCTGAAGCTGGTGCCCGCGCTGGCCCGCGGGCCCGTACGCCGGATTCTCTTCCGGTAGGGCGGGGGCGAGGACAGCATGGACAAGCTGCGCGGCAGGGCCGAGACCCTGAAGACCGCCCGTCTCCTCGGCGTCGAGCCCGACGCGCTCGCGTTCCTGGGGGCGCTGCCCGCCGATGACGTACGCCGCTTCCGTACCGAGTGCGTCGCGGCGCTGTACGACCGGGCGCCCGAGATGCTCGACCGGATCGCCTCCGCGACGAAGCTGGTGCCCGCGGGGGTGGCCGCCGCGATCTCCCAGAAGGCGCTGGGCCCCCGGCTCGCCGCCGCCGTCGCCGGGCGCCTCGAACCCGCCCGTGCCGCCGACATCATCGAGAAGCTCCCGGTGTCCTTCACCGCCGAGTCCTGCGGGCACCTCGACCCGCGGCGGATCAGCGGCATCGTCGACCGCCTCGACGAGAACCTCCTCGTCCGCATCTCCGTCGCCCTCGCCGAGCGCGAGGACCACGTCACCATGGGGCGCTTCGTCGGTCATCTGCGCGACGGCGCGCTGCGGCGGATCCTGCCGCAGGTCTCCGACGCGGTGGTGCTGCGCACCGGCTTCTTCGTCGACATTCCCGAACGGCTCGGGCAGATCGTCGAGTTGATGGGCGAGGAACGGCTCGCCGCCGTCATCGCCACCGCCGCCCGGGAGGGGCTGTGGCCCGAAGCGCTGGCCGTGGCCGGGATGGTGACGGGGCAGCAGCGCGGGCGCATCGCCGCGCTCGCCGCCGCGCAGCCTGCCGAGCTCCTCGACCCGCTCGTCGTGACCGTGGCCGGGCAGGGGCTCTGGGAGTCGCTGCTGCCGTTGGTCGCGCTGCTCGGGGAGGAGGAGTTGCGTGTGGTGGCGGGGCTGCCGGCCCTGCGGGACGCCGATGTCCTCGGCGGCGTCGTTCCCGCCGTTGTGGCCACCGGGCTGTGGGGGGAGTTCCTGCCCCTTGTGGAGGTGTTGCCGGAGGAGTCCCGGCGGGTTGTCGCCTCGCGGGCGGCCGCGCTGTCCGATGCCGAGCTCGACGCGCTCGTGCGTGAAGTCGGGAAGCGGGATTTGTGGGACCTGGTGTTGCCGTTGGTGGAGCTCATGTCCGATGAGGCGAAGGTCAGGATCTTTGCGTTGCCGGCGTTCGAGGAGAAGCCCTCCTAGTCGCGGGGCGCCTTGGGGGGGGCTTTGTCTGTGCGTTGCCGGGGGTGGGCGCTGGTCGCGCTGCG
>NZ_BMNG01000011.1:0-330808 GCF_014646335.1 Streptomyces lasiicapitis | reverse complement strand
GGGGGGGTGTGTCTGTACGTTGCCGGGGGTGGGCGTCGGTCGCGCTGCGTGCTCGTCCTCAAGCGCCGGACGGGCTGATTCCCTGCCTGCCGTTTCTTGCCGTTCCGGTTGGTGGGGGCTGGGGTTGAGGCGTCGCCGTTCCGGCTGGGGCGGGGGCGGGGCGTCTCGGCTTCGGCCGGGGGCCGGCTTTGCCGGGTGGTGTGTGCGGCAGCTGTGGGGGTGGGTGGTCGGGGGGCGTGGTGGGTGGGGGAGCATGGTGGGGTGATGGATGTGGATGGTGTGTGGGTCGAGGGGTCGGCGGTGGGCGTGCCGCCGGTTACCTATGAGGGGACCTCTCGGGTCGGGCGAGGTGCGGGCGTTGGGCTGCACTACCACGAGGCCGGGCCCGGGGAGCCGGATGCGCCGGTGCTTGTCATGTTGCACGGGGGTGGGCCGGGGGCCAGTGCCTGGTCGGCCTATGGGGCGGGGTTGGGCAGCTTCGCTGCGCGGTTTCGTACGATTCTTGTCGACCAGCCCGGGTTCGGGCGGTCCGGCAAGCCCGAGTTGGACAAGGACTTCTTCTCCTTCGGCGCGGACGCCGTCGCGGGGCTCCTCGACGAACTCGGCGTCGAGAAGGCCCACTTCGCGGGCGCGTCCCTCGGTGGCGGCACCTGCGTACGCATGGCACTCGACCACCCGGACAAGGTCGACCGACTCCTCCTGACCGCACCCGCGGGCCTCGCCCTGAACCTGTTCACCGCCGAGCCGACCGAGGGCGTCAAACGGCTCATCGACTTCAACCTCGCCCCGGAACCGACGCGGCAGCACGTGCGGGCCTTCCTCGCCTCCCTCGTACACGATCCGGAGTTCGTGACCGACGAGCTCGTCGAGGAGCGGTACGCGCAGGCCGTCGACCTCGAGGCCCGGCTCGGCGCGCAGCGCGTCGGCGCCGCCATGGCCAAGTGGCCGCAGGGCGCCATGCTGTGGCGCGAGGCCCACCGGATCGCGCACCCCACGCTCCTGACGTGGGGACGCGAGGACCGGGTCAACCCGGTCGACGGCGCGTTCGTCGCGCTCAAGGCGATGCCCGACGCCCGCCTGCACGTGTTCCCGCGCTGCGGACACCTGGCGTACGTCGAGAAGGCCGCCGAATACCGGCGTCTCGCCGTCGACTTCCTCACCCGCTGATGGGCGCGGCCATCAGTCTGGAGAAGGTGCAGGCGGCGGCGCCCGCGCTGGTCAGTCTCTACAAGGCGGCCGGAGCGCGGCTGCGGGCGCACGGTCTGGAGGGGGAGCGCGCCGCCGTCTACCTGGTCGTCGACCACTCCGGGTCCATGCGGCCGTACTTCACCGACGGCACCGTGCAGGCGCTCGCCGACCGCGTGCTCGGCCTCTCCGCGCATCTGGACGACGACGGCGTCGTACCGGTCGTCTTCTTCTCCACGGACGTGGACGCCGTCGCCGACATCGAACTGGACCGCCACCACGGCCGCATCGACGAACTCGTCGCCGGGCTCGGCCACATGGGGCAGACCAACTACCACGCGGCGATGGACGCGGTGATCGACCACTATCTGGACAGCGGCGCGGACGCGCCCGCGCTCGTCGTCTTCCAGACCGACGGCGCGCCGCAGAGCAGGGCCGCCGCCGAGCGCTATCTGTGCAAGGCCGCCAAGCTGCCGCTGTTCTGGCAGTTCGTCGGGTTCGGCAACCCGAAGAGCCGGCAGTTCGACTATCTGCGGCGGCTCGACGAACTCGCCGTCCCGGACAGGCGCGCCGTCGACAACGCCGGGTTCTTCCACGCCGGGAAGAACCCGCGCAGGCTGTCCGACGACGCCCTGTACGACCGGTTGGTCGGTGAGTTCCCGCAGTGGCTGGCGGCGGCGCGTGAGCGCGGGATCGTGCCGCTGCCGTCCACCGGGTGACGTTCCGTCAACTCACCATCGCACGGCGCAGCTTGAGCAGCGCGCCCGCGTCCAGGCCCAGTCCCTTCGTCAGGTACCCGCCGAAGCTCCCGTACCTCTGCTCCACCTCGGCCAGCGCCGCGTCCAGGTAGTCGGTGCGGACCTCCTGGAGCGGGATCAGCAGGTCGGGGTTCTGCATCATCCCGGTCTGCTTGAGCGTCTCGCGCAGCTTCGCGTCGTACGCGGCGCGGAAGGTGTTGGACGCCAAGTAGTCCTGCACGGCGGTGCGTTCGGGCACGCCCACGGCGCGCAGGAGCACGTACGTCGTCCAGCCGGTGCGGTCCTTGCCCGACGTGCAGTGGTAGAGCAGCGGCGCGGAGGCTCCGCCGGCCGCGATGTCGCGCAGCGTCGCCCCGAACTGCGTACGGTCCGTGGCGTCGGTGACGAACGTGCGGTACACGTCCCGCATGAACGCCTCGGCCCTCCCGCCGCCCAGCATCTCCTCCTGCTTGACCGGGTCCCGGGAGCCGATCACGGTCATGAGCTGCCGGAACAGGCCGTTGTCGGTGACCGGCCGCGGCGTCACGGCGAGACCTGCGGGCAGCCGGTCCGGGCCGTCGTACCCGACCTCCTCCGCGACCCGGAAGTCCACCACCTTCCGCAGACCGAGCCCGGCCACCTTGGCGACGTCCGCGTCCGTGAGCTTGGCCAGCGCGTCCGCCCGGAACACCTTGCCGTGCCGGACCCGCTCGCCGTCGTAGGTGCGGTACCCGCCCACGTCACGGACGTTGACCGCGCCCTGCAGCGGGATCTGCCGGGGCGCTTCCGCCGTGGTGGCGTACGAGGGGTGGGGTGCCGCCGGTGCGGCGTGGGCCGTCGCCGCGGGCGCCGCGCCCAGGACGAGCGCGAGGACCGCGGCCGCGGCCGCCGCCGTACGGGCGCGTGTGCGCGTACGAGTGCTGCTGTGCATGGGGCCGCCCTTTCCGTACCGTCGCCGCCCGACCAAGCGATTGTTTGGTCGGGATCGGGTGGGACGGTAACGACGGCCGCGTGAAGGAGGAAGGCGCGTACGAAGGTTATTTGACGCGTCGTCAATACGGTGGGGGCGGAGGGGGCTCCCGGGGGAAGGTGCCCCTACTGCGAAAGCCGCGCCGCCGCCCCGCGCTGGCGTTCCGCCGCCCCGTTCAGGAAGCGGATGACCGTCTCCAGCTCCTCGACGGTGAACTCCTCGCAGAGTTCCTCGACTTCGTGCGCCCAGTCCGCGAAGACCTCCGCCATGCCCGCCATCTTCTCCATGCGGATCTCCACCAGGACGCGCCGCTTGTCCGTGGGGTGCTTCACGCGGCGTACGTAGCCCTTGGACTCCAGGCGGTCGACGAGGCCCGTCACGGACGCGGGCGCGAGGGCGGTCTCGGTGGCGAGGTCCTTGGCGGTGAGCGGGCCCTTCCGCATGAGCAGGTCGAGCGTCTTGCTCTCGGTGGCGTTCAGGCCCTGCCGGGCGGCGACGGCCGAGTGGAACATCACGGTGACCGCGCTGTTGGCCCGGCCCGCGGCGGACAGGCGCGCCACGACGTCGGCGCGCTCCGGATCCCGCGGCACCCCCTGGCCGGACTCCCGCCCGGACTCCCGCTCCGGCTCCGACGGCTCCTGGGGCGTGCGGCTCTTCGGCATGGGGTGAGCCTAGCAAGAAGTTCGTTCGGTCGAACGAAAGACTTGTGATCACGGCTCGCCCTGTGCAAGTCTTTCGTTAGGCCGAACGAAATAAATCAGAGGCCCACCGCCCACCCCACCGCACGATCCGAGGAGCCCTGGAGCCGACATGACCGCCACCCTGACCACCCCGCCGGCCGACGGCGCCGCCACCGGCGCCCCGCACCCGCGGCGCTGGGCGGCCGCCGCCGTGATGATGGTCGCCGCCCTCATGGACCTGCTCGACGTGACGATCGTGAACGTCGCGATCCCGTCGATCGGGCGGGACCTCGGCGCGTCCGAGAGCGCGCTGCAGTGGATCGTCTCCGCCTATCTGCTGGGCTTCGCCGCCACCCTGATCGTCGCCGGACACCTCGGCGACCGCTACGGCCGCAAGGTCCTCTTCCTCGCGGGCACCGCGGGCTTCGGCCTGGCCAGCCTGGCGTGCGGGATCGCGCAGTCACCGGGACAGCTGGTGGCGGCGCGCGCCGTGCAGGGCGTCATGGCCGCCCTGCTGATGCCGCAGGTGCTCGGCTCCTTCCGCACGCTGTTCCGGGGCAAGGAGCGCGGCACGGCCTTCGGGATGTACGGGGCCGTGGCCGGGTTCGCGGCCGCGATCGGGCTGCTCCTCGGCGGCCTGCTCACCGACGCCGACCTGTTCGGCTGGGGCTGGCGCTCGGTGTTCCTGGTGAACATCCCCGTGGCCGTCGCCACCTTCGTCGCCGGGATCGTCCTCGTGCCCGCCACACGCGAGCGCTCCGCCGGGCGGCCCGACGTACTCGGCAGCCTGGTCCTCGCCGGTGCGCTCGTCGCCGTCGTGCTGCCGCTGGTGCAGGGCCGCGCCAACGGCTGGCCGGTGTGGGGCTGGGTGTGCCTGGGCGCCGGGGTGGCCGCGCTCGCCGGGCTCGGCGTGGTCGAGGGGCGCCGCCGCTCGCACAAGATCGTGCCGCTGCTGCCCGTACGCGCCTTCAAGCTGCCCGCGTTCTCCGTGGGCGTCCTGGTGCAACTCCTGTTCTCCGTCGGCATGCAGGGCTTCTTCCTGGTCTTCGCGATCTGGCTGCAGAGCAGCGAGGGCTACACGCCGATGCAGGCCGGACTCGTCACCGTCGCCTTCTCCGTCGGCGGCTTCCTGACCGCGCCCGCCGCGGACGGGCTCGCCGCGCGCTTCGGGCGGCTCGTGCTCGCCGCCGGGTCGCTGATGATGGCGGGCGGCTTCGCCTGGGTGTGGTCGGCGGTGGCCGACGCGAGCGACGCGCACACCGGGGCCTGGCCGCTGGTGCCGGGGCTCCTGGTGGCGGGCGCGGGGCTCGGCTTCCTGGTCGTGCCGCTGGTGAACGTGGTCCTCTCGGCCGTGCCCGCCGACATCGCGGGCGGGGCGTCCGGCATCTTCTCCACGGCCCAGCAGTTCGGCGGCGCCCTCGGCGCGGCGGCCATCGGGACGGTCTTCTTCAACCATGTACCCTCGGGCCCTGCGGCCGGTGAGCACGGCCCGTCCGGTACACCGACGGGGCTCACGGACGCCCTCGGCGCGGCCATGCCGTGGGTGGTCGCCGGGTTCGCGCTCTGCGCGGTGCTGTGCCTGGCACTGCCGCGGCGGGCGGTGGCACACGCTGAACACGCGGAATGAGGCGCGCGCAGACGCGCGAAGAAGAGGTGTGACCCGGTTCCCACCAGGCCCCCGTTGCCGGGAACCGGGCGCATGTTAGAATCGATCGTTGCAGTTTTGGTACCCATGAACTTTATGTGCGCCTGACGGGATGCTTCCGAGGGCGCATTATTTTGTTTTTCCGGCTCAATACAACGGGCCGGACCCCGGTCTCTCCGGATGGGGGTCCTTGCAGCGCTGGGAGGACCACAATTCCGTGGCTCTCCTTAATCTGCCCCTGTTGAGGAGATTGACATGGCAACTGGAACCGTGAAGTGGTTCAACTCGGAAAAGGGCTTCGGCTTCATCGAGCAGGACGGCGGCGGCCCCGACGTCTTCGCCCACTACTCGAACATCGCCAGCTCCGGCTTCCGTGAGCTCGTCGAGGGTCAGAAGGTCTCCTTCGAGGTGACCCAGGGCCAGAAGGGCCTTCAGGCCGAGAACATCGTTCCCGCCTGATCGTCGCTTCTCGCGAACCTCGCAGCCGGGGCCCGCACCACCACGGTGCGGGTCCCGGCTTGTGTGCTGTCACCGGCCAGGAAGGCTTGCCCCATGAATCGCCCCGACCGTCCCGCGCGCCCCGCCCGCCGGCGCTCATCGAACCCCCGCACGGCAGGCTCGGCCACCAGCGGCACGTCGGGCTCGGCACCCCGTAAGCAGGGGAGCCAGGGCCAGGGCCAGGGCACAGCCGACTCCGGCAGGAACGCCGGGAAGCGGCCGGTGAACGGCGGCGGCCGAGGCGGCCGCAAGACCTCCCGCCCCGCCCCGGCACGCACGGCGCCCGCCGACTTCGCGCTGCCCGAGAGCACCACCCCCGCACTGCCCGCCGTCGAGGCGTTCGGCGACCTCGACATGCCCGAGGCGCTGCTCAAGACCCTCGCCGCGCAGGGCGTCACCACGCCCTTCCCGATCCAGGGCGCCACCCTGCCGAACTCCCTCGCGGGACGTGACGTACTCGGCCGCGGCCGCACCGGCTCCGGCAAGACCCTCGCCTTCGGCCTGGCCGTCCTCGGCCGCACCGCCGGCCGCCGCGCCGAGCCCGGCAAGCCCCTTGCCCTCGTCCTGGTCCCCACGCGTGAGCTCGCGCAGCAGGTCACCGACGCGCTGGCGCCGTACGCCACCTCCGTGAACCTGCGCGTCGCCGCCGTCGTCGGCGGCATGTCCATCAACAAGCAGTCCGCCACGCTGCGCCGCGGCGTCGAGGTCCTCGTGGCCACCCCCGGCCGCCTCAAGGACCTCATCGAACGCGGCGACTGCGCGCTCGGCCAGGTCCGCGTCACCGTCCTCGACGAGGCCGACCAGATGGCCGACATGGGCTTCCTGCCCCAGGTCACCGCGCTGCTCGGGCAGGTGGAGGCGGGGGGCCAGACGATGCTGTTCTCCGCCACCCTCGACCGGAACGTGGACCGGCTCGTCCGCGGCTACCTCAGCGACCCCGTCGTGCACTCCGTCGACCCCTCCGCGGGCGCGGTCAGCACGATGGAGCACCACGTCCTCTACGTCGCCGACGAGACGGACAAGAAGGCCGTCGCCCTGCGCATCGCCGCACGCGAGGGCAACGTCATCCTGTTCCTGCACACCAAGCGCGCCGTGGACCGCTTCACCAAGCGCCTCCTCGCCAACGGTGTGCGCGCCTCCGGGCTGCACGGCGGCCGCTCGCAGCCGCAGCGCAACCGCACCCTGGAGCAGTTCAAGAGCGGCGAGGTCACCGCGCTCGTCGCCACCAACGTGGCCGCCCGCGGCATCCACGTCGACGACCTCGACCTGGTCGTGAACGTCGACCCGCCCGCCGACCACAAGGACTACCTGCACCGCGGCGGCCGCACCGCCCGCGCGGGGGAGTCCGGCCGTGTCGTCACGCTCGTCCTGCCCGACGAGAAGCGCGAGGTGGCCCGCCTGATGTCGGACGCGGGCATCAAGCCCGAGGCCGTCGCGGTCCGCTCGTCCTCCGCGGAACTGGTGACGATCACCGGGGCGCGCGAGCCCTCCGGCGTGCCGGTCGTCGTGGCCCCGCCCGTGCAGGTCGTGGCCCAGCGCAAGGCCCCGTCCGGCGGTTCCCGCGGCGGCGGTTCGCGCGGCGGCAGCGGCGCGCGCACCGGCGGCGCAGGCGCCAACGGCACGGGCGGCGCGGCACGGAGCCGCGGCGGACGTGGCCGGCGTGGCGGCAGGGGCCGCAGCGCGGCTGCGTGAGCCCGGCTGGACGTACACAGACAAGTAGGGCGGCCGGGCCGGAACGGTCCGGCCGTGCGGGGCGCGGAGGGTGATGTGACGGCGGAGTTGCGGGCCGATTGCGGGAGTTGTGCGGGGCTGTGCTGTGTGGCCCTCGCCTTCACCGCCTCGTCGGACTTCGCCGTCGACAAGCGCGTCGGTGAACCCTGCGGCAACCTCAAGCAGGACCACCGCTGCGGCATCCACCGCGATCTGCGGCAGCGCGGGTACAGCGGCTGCACCGTCTACGACTGCTTCGGCGCGGGCCAGAAGGTCACCCAGGAGACCTACGACGGCCAGGGCTGGCGGGACGATCCCGACCGGGCGCGCGAGATGTTCGCCGTCTTCCCCGTCGTACGCCAACTCCACGAACTGCTCTGGTACTTGAGCGAAGCCGTGGAGCTGCCCGCGGCCAAGGGAATGCGCGGCGAGCTGCGCCGCGCCCTCGAAAACGTCGCGCGGCTCGCGGACGGCACCCCGCAGGACATCGCGGCCCTCGACGTCGCCGCTCGCCGCCAGGAGGTCAACGTCCTGCTGCTGCGCGTCGGCGAGTTGGTGCGCGCGCCGCACGGCAAGGGCAAGCGCGACCGGCGCGGCGCCGACCTCATCGGGGCCCGGCTCAAGGGCGCCGACCTTCGCGGGGCGAATCTGCGGGGTAGTTATCTCATCGGTGCCGATCTGCGCGGGGCTGATCTGCGGGGCGCCGAGCTCATCGGGGCGGATTTGCGTGACACGGATCTGCGTGGGGCGGACCTCACTGGGGCCGTCTTTGTCACCCAGACGCAGGTGAACGCCGCCCGTGGCGACGAGGGGACTCGGCTGCCGCCGCGGCTTGCGCGTCCCGCGCACTGGAGCTAGGCGCTTCGCTGGATGTGCCGCTACGGCTCACGTATCGCACTCCAAAACCGTCCCGCACAACCCGCACCGCGCCCTCATGCGGCCCCGTGCCGGTACCCGGATGCGCTGGTGGCAGGTCGGGCAGGGGAAGGACACCCGCAGGGGGCCCGTGCCGTCGGAGTGTGAGAAGGAGTAGGGGCCGGTCGGGCGCGGGCCCGTTGCCGTGCCGTGGTCCTGGGCGTACCGGCGGTCCTTGGCGTAGCGGCGTCGGCCCGCCCAGCCCGCCGCCGTCAGCGGGGGCTGCTGTTCGTCCTGGCGGGCGCGCGCGAGGCCTTTCGTATACGCCGTGTACGCCTGCGGGCTGGTGAACCACGTCTCGGGTGCCTCGCCGAACGCGAGGGCCCGCTTGGCGAGGACGTAACCGAACTCCTCCGGCGTCAGATAGCCGAGCTTCTGCGAGGAGGCACGGTCCTCGCGGTAGGCGTCCAGGAGCAGCCAGCCCGCGCCCAGGTACGTCGTCGCCGTGTCGGTCAGGATCTCGTTGGCGCGCGTGCCGGGGAACGCCAGGTCGAGGCGGTGCAGATAGACATGCATCACCTCGTGCGCGAGGGCCGCGCCGATGTCCCTGCGGTGGGTGCGGAACCGGTCGTTGAGCTCGATGAAGTACTCGGGGCCCGCGGCCAGTTCGACGTACGCCGCGTGCTCCATCTCGCGGAACGACACGATCATGCGGGCGTCCGGCAGGCGCAGGTGCCGCACCATCTCGCGGGCAACGCGCTGTACGCCCAGGTGCAGATCGTCCTGGTCGCAGAAGGCCACGTCGGCCGGGGCGACGCTGGTGTCGAAGGTGTGGACGGTGTCGTACGAGAGCCGTCGGTAGAGCGCGGTGATGGCCGCGTGCACCGTCTCCAGGTGTGGGTAGCCGTGCTCGACGGGGCCGCCGTCCGCCACGCCGTCACCCCCTGGCCGCAGTCCAATTCGTCCCCACTGTACGGGGGTTGTGCGCACCGCTTACCAGCCCCCACGCCGACGGCTGGCCGAAAACCGCCCCTTGTCGCCCGTGAGCGGGCCTCCTCATAATCCAACAACGCTTGGCGGGCTCATGCCAGTCAGTGCTCCGGGGCAGCGCTCCGGAGTGCGCCGGCAGGGGCCCGTCGCGTGCGCAACCCCCCACCACTCCCATGAAGGAGCAGAAGTTGAAGACGAAGTTCCGTGGAGCCAAGAGAGCCGCAGCCCTCGGGGCGATCGCCCTCGGCGTCGCCAGCCTGCAGCCCGTCGCCGCCCAGGCGGCCCCGCACCCCGGCCCGAACCCGGGCGAGCGCGTCGTCGGCGGCGTGAAGGCCAAGCAGGGTGAATTCCCGTTCATGGTCCGGCTTTCGATGGGCTGTGGTGGCTCCCTGCTCAAGCAGGACGTCGTGCTGACCGCCGCGCACTGTGTCGACGGCTCCGGCAACAACACCTCGATCACCGCCACCGGCGGCGTGGTGGACCTGCAGAGCTCCAGCGCCATCAAGGTCAAGTCCACCAAGGTCCTGCAGGCCCCCGGCTACAACGGCAAGGGCAAGGACTGGGCGCTCATCAAGCTCGCCAAGAAGATCAACCAGCCCACGCTGAAGATCGCCACCACGACGAAGTACAACAACGGCGACTTCACCGTCGCCGGCTGGGGTGCCGACCGCGAGGGCGGCGCGCAGCAGCGCTACCTGCTCAAGGCCACGGTCCCGTTCGTCAGCGACGCCGCCTGCCAGTCCGCGTACAGCGGCGACATCATCCCCGGCGAGGAGATATGCGCCGGCAAGCTCAACGTGGGTGGCGTCGACACCTGCCAGGGCGACTCCGGTGGCCCCATGTTCCGCAAGGACGAGGCCGGTGCCTACATCCAGGTCGGCATCGTGAGCTGGGGCAACGGCTGTGCCCGCCCGAAGTTCCCCGGTGTCTACACCGAGGTGTCGACCTTCGCGGCCGACATCACCAAGCACGCCAACCAGCTCTGACGCGCACCAGCGCCGACGCACACCTGATCTGACGCACGCCTGAGGGGCGGGGCCGGGGCAGCGATGACCCGGCCCCGTTTCGTATGCCCCCATATGGGACACTCGGGGGCGTACGAGACAGGCTTCGGGCACGGGCGGGCGGCAGCACATGGCGATCACGGTGGTCATCGCGGACGACCAGGACATGGTCCGCACCGGCTTCCGCATGATCCTGGAGAGCCAGCCCGACATCGAGGTCCTCGCCGACGTCACCGACGGCGAGGCAGCCCTCGCCGCCGTCGCGCGCCACGACCCGGACGTGCTGCTCCTCGACATCCGCATGCCGCGCCTCGACGGCCTCGAAGTCACCCGCCGCCTGGCCGCCCGCGCCGGAGTGCGGCCCCGCGTCGTCATCGTCACCACCTTCGACCTCGACGAATACGTGCACGCCGCACTGGGCGCCGGAGCCAGCGGCTTCCTGCTGAAGAACGCCAGCCCCGCCATGCTGGTGGAGGCCGTGCGCGCCGCGGCCGTCGGCGACGCCCTCGTCTCGCCCGCCATCACCGTGCGGCTGCTGCGGGAACTGGCCTCCGGCCCTGCCTCCGGACGCGGCGACCGCGCCCCCTCCGAACCCCTCACCCACCGCGAGCAGGACGTCGTACGCGCCCTCGCCCGCGGCCGCACCAACAACGAGATCGCCGCCGAACTCTTCGTCTCCCTGTCCACGGTCAAGTCCCACCTCGCCAACGTCCAGGCCAAGCTCGACGCCAGGAACCGCGTCGAGATCGCCGCCTGGGCCTGGGAGACCGGCCTGGCCACCCGCACGCCGTGACCGCCGAGATCCTCGACCGGTACGCGCGCCTGCTCGACCGGCACCCCGCGCGCCGCACCGCCGCCCACCTGCTGCTCGCCGCAGTCCTCGTCCTCCTCGTCACCGTCGAGGGCCTCACCCTCGCCCGCCAGCCCACCGGGCCGCGCGCCGCCGTATGGACCGCGGGCATCCTCTGCTGCCTGTGCGCCGTGCCCTGGGCGCGGCTGCCGCTGACCCCGCGCGCCTGGCTCGCCGCCGGTGTCTCCTGGGCGGCCACGCTGTACGTGTTCGTCAGCGCGCGGCCGCAGATCGTCTGGGGCATGGGCGAGGCCATCGCGCTGCTCGTGCTGCTCACCGGCGTCCTGCTGCGGCTGCCCGCACGCCGCGCCGCCGTCCTCGGCCCGCTGCTCGCCCTGGCCTGCGTGGCCGCGCCGGTGCGGGACGCCTCACCGGGCCGCTTCACGCTGCTGTTCTCCGCGCTCGCCGCGGTGGTCAGCGCGTTCTCGCTGCTCCTTCGCGCCCAGCAGGCCCAGCGCGTGCGCGATGTCGCGGCCGTGCGCGCCGCCGAGCGCCTCGAACTCGCCCGTGAGCTGCACGATCTCGTGGCCCACCACGTCACCGGCATCGTCGTGCAGGCTCGCGCCGCCTCCTTCACCGCGGTCGGCGCCGACGCCGCGGCCGGCACCTTCGGCCGCATCGCCGACGCGGGCGACGAGGCGCTCGGCGCGATGCGCCGTCTGGTGCGGGTGCTGCGCGAGGGCGAGGCCCGCACCGTGCCGGTCGCCGGGCTCGCCGAACTGCGGGAGCTCGCCGAGACGTTCACCGTCACCGGGCCACCGGTCACTGTCCATGTGGAACGCGGCCTTCAGGAGCGGCTTCCGGCCGATCTCGCCGCGACCGCCCACCACATCGTGCGCGAGGCGCTGACCAACGTACGCAAGCACGCCTCCGGCGCGACCGCGGTGCGCGTCGGCGTGCGGGTCGTCGAGGGCGGGCTTGAGGTCCGGGTCGCGGACGACGGCAGGCAGTCGGCCGGGTCGGGCCCGGGGGCGGGCGAACGGCACGGTGAGCGGGGCGGGTTCGGGCTCGCCGGTCTGGAGGAGCGCGCCACGGCGCTCGGCGGCACGCTGACGGCGGGCCCTGGCACGGAGGGCGGCTGGGAGGTGCGGGCCGTACTGCCGTACGGGCAGGGGGCGGCGGGGTAGGGGGCTGCGAGGTAGGAGCGGACTGCCTCCCCGGCTGTTGAACCTCGGGTGAACAAGTGGCCCCCCGGTACAACGGGCGCGCCCGCCGCAGGTCCAACAGGTGTCAGTAAAAAGAACGTTCTACCGTCCGCCCAGGAGGTACGACCATGCCGACCGCCCGGCACCGCACCCGCCGCACCCGCCCGCTCGGGCTCGCCACCGCCCTCGCCTGCGCCGCGGGCATCGGCACCGCCACCCTCACCGCCGCACCCGCCGCCACCGCGGCCCCCGCCCCCACGACCGCCCAGGTCAAGCCCGACCTGAAGGTGCACTACACCGCCGCCGCGGGCCAGGCCAACGACGTGACCATCACGTACAAATTCCGCGACGACGGCTCCCACAGCGGCCTGTACGACTTCACCCTCGACGACCGCGTGCCCCTCACCGCGGGCGCGGGCTGCGCGCACCCCGACCGGGCCGACCGCACCAAGGTCGTCTGCACCGTGCCGCCGCCCGGCGACAGCGCCTCCGACCTGGAGAAACTCGTCGCCGACACCGGCGACGGCAACGACCGGATCACCGTCGACCCCGGCAACAACGCCTACCTCACCCTGCACGGCGGCAAGGGCGACGACACCCTCAAGGCCAACGGCTACGTCACGATCCACGGCGACGCGGGCGCCGACCGCACCACCGGAGGCGGCGGCGCCTGGGGCGAGGGCGCCTTCGGCGGCGCGGGCGACGACACCATGACCGGCTGCGCCTCGGCCTGCGAAGGCGGCACCGGAAACGACACCCTCACCGGCACCGACCGCCCCAACTCCCTTGCCGGGGGCGACGGAAACGACACCGTGCGCGGCAAGGCGGGCAAGGACGACATCCGCGGCGGCCGCGGCGACGACAAGTTGCACGGCGACCGCAGCGACGACACCGTCTTCGGCAACAGCGGCAACGACCTGCTGCGCGGCGGCGCGGGCAACGACAAGCTGTCCGGCGGCCCCGGCAGGGACGACGTCCGCCAGAACTAGCAGCAGAACCAGCAGCCGGGGCGACGGCCGTCCCGGACGGTTAGTCCAACACCTCTCCCACCTTTGTCCATGGGCGCCCTCGTCCCGTGCGGCGCATCGTGACCGTCACGAATTCCGTTCCTGTGACGGACCCCGTCACGAGTTCCGTCCCACGGAGGGTGTGTTCATGCTGCCGTCACAGACGTCGGGTTCCGCTTCAGGGCCGAGCCGCAGAGCCGTGGTCGCCTCGGGAGCGATCGCAGGGATAGGGGCCGCTGTCGGTGCCGGTAGTGGCACCGCGTACGCGGCCCCGTCCGCCTCGTCCGCCGCCGAGCCCGCGGCGGACGAGGCGATCCTGCGCTCCTCGGCCCTCGAAGTGCGCGTCGCCACCGGCTTCCCGCGGATCGTGTCGTACACCGACCGCTCCAGCCGCGCCGTCCTGCACGGACAGTCCGACCCCGTCACCACCCTCCTCGTCGACGAGAAGGAACACACGCCCAAGGTCACCGCGACCGTCCGCGGCGACCGCGCCACGTACACCCTGACCCTCGACGGCGGCACCCGCATCGACGTGGAGATCGCCGTCAAGGGCCGCCAGGCGCACTGGCGCGTCACGAAGATCGCCGACACCGCCGCGCTGCGCGTCGGCACCCTCCGCGTGCCCGGCCTCGCCCTGCTCAGTGTCCGCAGCGACCAGCCCGGCGCCGCGCTGCTCGGCGCCAAGGTGCAGCTCGACAAGGCCAAGAGCGGCGACACCCTGGTGAAGCTCGCGGCGGACACCCCCGCCGAGGCGGCCAGCGGCTGCGCGTACGCGGTGCTCGCGCACGACAAGCTGGGCGGCGCGATCGAGACCAACACCGGCTACGACAAGCCCACGGCGGAGACCAACTGGGAGAACGGCCGCCTGTGGCGCCAGACCGTCCGCAAGGACGGATACACCGAGGCGCGGCTCACCCCCGGCCAGTGGACGCACCGCGCCGCGACATCCCCGGTCGACGCCACCGAGCCGCTGCCGTACGCGACGGTCGTGATCACCGGTGACCGCAACGGCGACGGCAAGGTCGACTGGCAGGACGCAGCGATCGCCTTCCGCGACATCATGGTCACCCCGCTCGGCGCCGACGAACAGCACCTGCGGGTCGTCCCGCACATCCCCTTCAACTTCGCCTCGCAGGCCACCAACCCGTTCCTGGCGACGCTCGACGAGGTCAAGCGCGTCCACCTGGCCACCGACGGGCTGCGCCAGTACACCCTCCTCAAGGGCTACCAGTCCGAGGGCCACGACTCCGCGCACCCCGACTACGCGGGCAACTACAACACCCGCGCGGGCGGCCTCGACGACCTCAACACCCTGGTGCGCGAGGGCGCCAAGTGGAACAGCGACTTCAGCGTGCACGTCAACGCCACCGAGTCTTACCCCGTGGCGAACGCGTTCTCCGACAAGCTCGTCGACAAGAGCAACGAGCAGTGGGACTGGCTCGACCAGAGCTACCGCATCGACCAGCGCCGCGACCTGGTCTCCGGCGACATCGTGCGCCGCTTCGCCGACCTGCGCCGCGACGCGCACCCCGCCCTCAACACCCTCTACATCGACGTGTTCCGCGAGTCCGGCTGGACCTCCGACCGCCTCCAGCGCACCCTGCGCGACCAGGGCTGGATGGTCACCAGCGAATGGGGCCACGGCTTCGAACGCTCGGCGCTGTGGTCGCACTGGGCGACGGAGACGGAGTACGGCCCCGACTCCTCGCGCGGCATCAACTCCCAGCTGATCCGCTTCATCCGCAACCACCAGAAGGACGTCTTCGCCGACAAGTGGCCCACCCTCCTCGGCATCCCCCGCATGGGCAACTACGAGGGCTGGACCGGCAAGACCGACTGGACGGCGTTCTACGACCTGATCTGGACGCACGCGCTGCCCGCCAAGTACCTCCAGGCGCAGCCCGTCAAGTCCTGGACCGAGCACGAGATCACGTTCTTCGGCGCCGGCGCCACCTCCGTCTCCGACGCCGACGGCGGCAAGCGCCGCATCACCACCGACGGCCGCCTCGTCTACGACGACGGCAGCTACCTGCTGCCCTGGGAACCCCGCAAGGCCACCGACCCCGCGAAGCTCTACCACTACAACCCGCGGGGCGGAAAGGGTAGTTGGGCCCTGCCGCGCGGCTGGGCGTCCGCCCGCAGGGTCGCGCTGTACCGGCTCACCGACCAGGGCCGCGCCTTCGTCGCCGACGTACCCGTACGCGACGGGAAGATCACCCTCGACGCCGCCGCCAAGCAGCCCTACGTCGTCTACCGCACCCGCGTCCGGCGCGCCGCACCCGACCCCGACTGGGGCCAGGGCACCGCCCTTCGCGAGCCCGGCTTCCACTCCGGCACCCTGGACGCCTGGCAGGTCAGCGGCCCCGCCACCGTCGAACGCAGCAAGCTCGGCGACCACGAACTCGTCGTCGCCGGGGGCGGCGCTGCCTCGGTCAGCCAGCGCCTGCGCCGCCTCAAGCCGGGCGCGTACGCCGCGTCCGTGCAGGTCGAGGTGGGGGAGCAGGCCGGACAGCGGCGCAAGGCCACCCTGGAGGTGCGCACCGCCGACGGCGTCACCGCCGCCAACTGGACGCACACCTCCACCGCCGGCAACCACGTCGCCGCCGACCGCAAGCACGGCACCCGCTTCCAGCGCCTGTTCACCTACTTCACGGTGCCCGAGGGCGGCGGCCCGGTGCGGCTCGCGCTGCGGGCCGAGGCGGGCCAGGCGCGGGTGCGGTTCGACAACGTGCGCGTCGTCGCCGTCGCACGGCAGCCGGAGCCCGGCCGTGGCGTGCTCGCCCACGAGGACTTCGAGGACGTGCCGCAGGGCTGGGGCCCGTTCGTGAAGGGCGACGCCGGGGGCGCCACCGACCCCCGCACCCACATCGCCCAGCGGCACGCCCCGTACACCCAGCGCGGCTGGAACGGCAAGGCCGTCGACGACGTCGTGGACGGCTCGCAGTCGCTCAAGTCCCGCGGTGAGAACGACGGCCTCGTGTACCGGACCGTGCCGGGCACCGTCCGCTTCGCGGCGGGCAAGCGCTACCGGGTGTCGTTCCGGTACGAGAACGAGAAGGCCGGGCAGTACGCCTGGGTGACCGCCGTCGACGAGCCCGGTGCCCGCGAACTCACCCGCGAGGCCCTGCCCGTGGCCACCGCCCCCACCCTGTTCTCGTACGAGTTCACCGCTCCCGGCGAGGGCGAGGCGTGGGTCGGCCTCCGCAAGGTCGGCGACGACGGGAAGGCGGAGTTCGTCCTCGACGCGTTCGAGGTGCGGGAGGCCTAGGTCCTGCCGGACAAGGCTCAGGCGCCCCGGAAGTCGTCCGCGTGGTCCTGCGCCCACTGCTCGAACGTCCGCCCCGGGCCGCCGGTGACGTCCGCCACCGTCGTCGTCAGGTCCGGCTCGGAGTCGACGGCCGCGCCGAACGACTCCAGGAGCGCGGGCAGCACCCCCGGCGGGACGTGCGGGAACATGTCCGCGGTCACCTCGTGCGCCGGGATCTCCACCACCGTGAGATCCCGGCCGAGCGCCCTGCCCACGGCCAGGATCTGCTCCTCGGCGGTCACGGCCGTCGGCCCGGTGAGGCTGAGGACGGCCCCTGCGTGCTTCTCCGGATCGCGCAGGGCGACCGCGGCGACCGCCGCGATGTCGGCCTCGTGGATGGGCGACGTCACGGACTGCAGGAACGGCCAGCGCACGGTGTCCCCGGCGCGGAACTGCGGCACCCACTGCAGGGAGTTGGTGCTGAACGCGCCGGGCCGCAGGAACGTCCAGCCCAGGCCGCTGTCACGGACCTGCTGCTCAAGACGGGCGTGCATGACGTGGATCGGGTGCTCGGCGGCGCCGTCGTCGTCGAGGATGATCGACGAAAGGACGACGACATGCCGTACGCCGGCCTCCCGCGCCGCCGCGAGCAGCTCCGCGGTGTGCTCGCCGCCCGCCGCCACATGCAGGAACAGCGCGGTCGCGCCCGCGAACTGGGCGGCCATCGCGGCGGGTTCGGCCACCGAGGCGAAGCGGACCACCTCTGCGCCCGCGGGCAGACCGGCACGCGTGGGGTCACGGGTCAGGGCCCGTACGGGAACTTGGTCGGCGGTGAGCTGGGTGACGAGGGCGCGGCCCACGTTTCCGGTGGCACCGGTCACGACGATCACTAGGGACTCCTTGCGGTCGGGACGGCGCCGGGCCGGGAGCGGTCGCCCCCGGCCCGGCGTTCGTCACGATCGACCCTAGGCAGCGGACCGTGTCCGCCGGATCGTCACCAGGAACTAGATCGCCCGCGACGCCCTAGGTCAGAGGCCCTAAGCCCTCCGCCCCAGGCCTCGACCCAGGTCCGACCCGGGCCCTCGGCCACCGCCCTCACCCCTGCGCGGCCTTGCCCCGCACCCGCAACGCCCGCTCCAGGTCGTCGAGTTGGTCCGCGAGACGGCGACGGAGCGCGGGCAGCACATCGGTGCGCTCCAGGCAGCGCTCACCGAGCCGCAGCGTCTCCTCGTCGACCGCGAACAGCGGGAACGCGTGCCGCCCCGCCGCCTCCGCCATCGCGGGCCCCCGCCGCTCCGCGAGCGCCACGGAATCCTCGAAGTAGCGCGCCACATAAGGCCGTACGAGCTCGTCCTGCTCGGGCTGCCAGAAACCCTGGGCGGTGGCCGTGAACAGATAGTTGGACAGCTCGTCGGACCCGAACATCGCCTCCCAGGCACGCGACTTGGCGCCCGCGTCCGGCAGTGCGGCCCGGCAGCGCGCGGCGCCCTCCTGGCCCGTCGCGCTCGGGTCGCGGCGCAGCTCGGCGGCGATGGCCCCCTCGTCCGTCGCGTCGAGCACGGCGAGCCGCGCGAGCACACGCCAGCGCAGCTCCGGGTCCAGCTCGGGCCCGCCCGGCACCGCGCCCTGCGACAGCCAGGTCGCCAGCGGCTCCGGCTGCGCCGCGGCGTCGATGAGCGCGCGCACCGCGATGAGCCGCAGGCCCGGCTGCGAACCGTCCTCCGTACGCCGGATCACGTCGTGGCACAGCGCGTCCAGCGTCGACAGAGCGGCGGCGCGGCCCTCCTGCGGGGTGTAGCGCCCGGTGACGACCGACCCGGCGAACGTGAGGACACCCGAGACGACCGCGAGGTCGCTCTCCGCGGGCAGATGAGCCCGCGCCGCCTCCAGATACGCGCCGGGCGCCAGATCGCCGTCGCGCACCATGTCGCGCAGCGCGTTCCACAGCACGGCCCGGGTCAGCGCGTCCGGCACCCCGGACAACGACGCGAGAACGGTCGCCTGCGACACCTCGTCGAGACGGATCTTGGCGTACGTCAGGTCCTGGTCGTTGGGCACGACCAGCGCGGGCCGGCCACCGTCGCGCGCCGCGCCCTCGCGCTGCGGCACGTCCGTCTCGTACCGCTCACGCAGCACCAGCGCCCGCCCGTCGGACAGATCACGGTCGTACACCCCCACCGCGACCCGGTGCGGACGGCTCCCGTCGTGCTCCAGCGCCAGGGTCCACTCGCGCCCGCTGTGCGCCACCGACGGCGTGAACGTGTCCACACCCGTCGTACGCAGCCACGCCTGCGCCCAGCCGTGCACGTCGCGGTCCGTGGCGGAGGCCAGGTTGTCGATGAAGTCGGCGAGGGTGGCGTTGGCGAACTTGTGCCGCGCGAAGTGCGCGTTGATGCCCGCGAGGAAGTCCTTCTCGCCGAGCCAGGCCACGAGCTGGCGCAGCGCGCTCGCGCCCTTGGCGTACGAGATGCCGTCGAAGTTGAGCATCGCGGACGCGGTGTCGGGGACGGCGTCCGGGTCAGGGGCCACGGGGTGCGTGGACGGGCGCTGGTCCGCGTCGTAACCCCACGACTTGCGGGCCACACCGAAGTCGACCCACGTGTCCGTGAAGCGCGTCGCCTCGGTGAGGGTCTGGTAGCCCATGTACTCCGCGAACGACTCGTTCAGCCAGATGTCGTCCCACCACCGCAGCGTCACCAGGTCGCCGAACCACATGTGCGCCATCTCGTGCGCCACGACCATCGCGCGCGTCTGCCGCTGGGTGTCGGTGACCGCGGACCGGAACACGTACTCGTCGCGGAAGGTCACCAGACCCGGGTTCTCCATCGCGCCCGCGTTGAACTCCGGGACGAACGCCTGGTCGTAGGAGTCGAAGGGGTAGGGCTCGGTGAACTTCTCGTGGTAGCGGTCGAAGCAGGCCCGCGTGATGTCCAGGAGCTCCTCGGCGTCCGCGTCCAGATACGGAGCAAGCGAACGACGGCAGTGGATGCCGAAGGGCAGCCCGCGGTGCTCGGTACGCACCGAGTGCCAGGGCCCCGCCGCGACCGCCACGAGGTACGTGGACAGCGGGGGCGTGGGCGCCGCCCGCCAGCGGCCCTCGCCCAGGTGCTCGGTGACGCCGTTCGCCAGGACCGTCCAGCCCTTGGGCGCGGTGACCGTCAGTGCGAACTCCGACTTCAGGTCGGGCTGGTCGAAGGCCGCGAACACGCGCTGCACGTCGTCCATGAACAACTGCGTGTAGACGTACGCCTCGCCGTCCGTGGGGTCGGTGAAGCGGTGCATGCCCTCGCCGGTACGGGAGTAGCGCATCGCCGCGTCCACGCGCAGCTCGTGCTCGCCCGCCGTCAGACCGAGCAGCGCGAGCCGGTTGTCCTCAAGGCCCGCCGGGTCGAGCGGGGTGCCGTCCAGCGTGACCGAGCGCAGATGGGCGGGCTTCAGCTCGACGAAGGTGTCGCCGTCCGCGGCGGCCGTGAACGTGATCACCGTGCGGGAGTCGAAGGTCTCCTCACCGGTGGTGAGATCAAGGGCGATCTCGTACCGCCGGACGTCGAGGAGCTGGGCTCGGGTCTGCGCTTCGTCGCGCGTGAGTACGGACATCTGGCCATGGTGCCTGATCTGGCGGGGCGCCTGGGAGGGGGTACCGCCGTCGGCGGGCACAGGGGTAGGGGCGTCACCTCCGCTGCCCGCAGGGGGGAGTCGGGTGCGGTGCCGCGCCCCGTAAGGGGCGCGGGGAACTGCGCGACCAGCCCCCACCGGCCCGCAGGGGTCGTCACCGCACAGCCCAGCGCTCAGCGCGCCGCGATGCTCTCGTGGTGGCGGATCACCTCGGCGATGATGAAGTTGAGGAACTTCTCGGCGAAGGCCGGGTCCAGCTTGGCGTTCTCCGCGAGCTCGCGGAGGCGGGCGATCTGGCGGGACTCGCGGGCCGGGTCGGCGGGCGGCAGGTGGTGGTTGGCCTTGAGGTGGCCGACCTGCTGGGTGCACTTGAAGCGCTCGGCGAGCATGTGGACGACGGCGGCGTCGATGTTGTCGATGCTGTCCCGCAGCCGGGACAGCTCGGCGCGCACGGCGGGGTCGACGCCGTCCCCGGCGGCCCCGCTGTCGTCACTGGTGTGGCGTGTGGTCATGGCAGTCGAGCCTACGTGGCCCCGCCCGCGGAGCCCGACGCGGCCGGGCCGCCCGGGGACGTGAGGGTGGGCGGATGCTCGGGGTCGGGCACCTGCTGGGACCAGCCGCCGGGCACGGTCCGCCCCTGCTGCTCACGGAAGCGCACCGGAGCCATGCCGACGCGGCGCGTGAACAGGCGGGAGAAGTACGCGGGGTCGTCGTAGCCGACGCGCCGCGCCACCGCAGCGACGGGCAGCTCGGTGGCGGCGAGCAGCTCCTTGGCGCGGCCGAGGCGGATGCCGAGCAGGTAGTCCTTGGGGCTGCACCCGGCGCCCCGGCGCACGGCGGTGCGCAGCTCGGCGGGCGTCATGCCGTGCCGGGCGGCGTGCTCGGTCACCGAAAGGGGCTTGAACGCGTCGCGTGCCAGGGACTGCAGGACGGGGTCGCCGTCCGGGGCGATGTCGGCGCGGGCCCGGCGCAGCGCGACGAGCAGCTCGTGCACGGCCGCGCTGGTCTCGACCTCAAGGAGCGGATTGTCCCGCCGGGCCGCGCGCGCGATGCGGCCGACGACGGCACGCGCGGCGTCCGCGTCGGCCAGCGGCACCACGGGCCGGTCGGGCTCGATGTAGCCGAGTTCGGTGTACGTCGCCGTGGCGGGCCCCGTGAAGTCGACGAAGCACTCGTCCCACCCGGTCTCCGGATTCGCGCCGTAATGGTGCGCCACCCCCGGCGACAGCCAGACGAGCGCGGGCGCGGACACGGTTCTGCGCCGCCCGTCCGGGGCCCGGAACCACCCGCAGCCCGAGCTGATGACGATCGCGACGTGATGGTCCAGGGTGCGCGGCCCCACGGCGGGCAGCGTGCCGTGCTGCAGACCGACCCCGAGACAGACCAGACCGAGCCGCTGGTGGACCGGGCTCGGCGTGAAATACCGCATCCACGTGTGGTACATCCGCTGCCGCCCCTCTCGTAAGCCGCGCCCGCCGGACCCGTAAGCCGCGCCGCCGCTCTCGCGTGCCACGCCCGCCGGTACTTCGCTGCGTCCAACCCGGCTCGATCTTTGTCCATGGACCCTGCCGCCCGCCAGAGGCAATCGTGGCCGCAGCAGTGATCGGGAGGGACACGATGGACGGCGGCTACAACGTGGGCGACGACGGCCTCGGCGCGCGCGGCGACAGCTTCAGGGTGGGCGCGGACGACTTCGAACTGGACGGGCGGCCCGTACGGCTGCTCTCCGGAGCCCTGCACTACTTCCGGGTGCACGAGCAACAGTGGGGCCACCGCCTCGCGATGCTGCGCGCGATGGGCCTCAACTGCGTGGAGACGTACGTCCCATGGAACCTGCACGAACCCCGCCCCGGGGAACTGCACGACATCACGGCCCTCGGCCGCTTCCTGGACGCCGCGCACGAAGCGGGCCTGTGGGCGATCGTCCGCCCCGGCCCCTACATCTGCGCCGAGTGGGACAACGGCGGCCTCCCGTACTGGCTGACGGCCGAACTCGGCACCCGCGCCCGCACCCGCGACGCGACGTACCTGGCGCACGTCGAGCGCTGGTTCGCCCGCCTGCTGCCCCAGGTCGTCTCCCGCCAGCACGACCGCGGCGGCCCTGTGATCATGGTGCAGGTCGAGAACGAGTACGGCAGCTACGGCTCCGACCAGGTCTACCTGCGCCACCTCGCCGACCTCCTGCGCGCCCACGGCGTCACCGCGGAACTGTGCACCTCCGACGGCCCCGAGGACCACATGCTGACCGGCGGCAGCGTCCCCGGCGTCCTCGCCACCGTGAACTTCGGCTCCCAGGCCCGCGACGGCTTCGCCGCGCTGCGCCGCCACCGCCCCAAGGGCCCGCTGATGTGCATGGAGTTCTGGTGCGGCTGGTTCGACCACTGGGGCGCGGAACCCGTCGTACGCGACCCCCAGGACGCCGCGGACGCCCTCCGCGAGATCCTCGACTGCGGCGCCTCCGTCAACATCTACATGGCGCACGGCGGCACGAACTTCGCCGGCTGGGCGGGCGCCAACCGGGCCGGCGGCGCGCTCCACGACGGCCGACTGCAGCCCGACGTCACCTCCTACGACTACGACGCGCCCATCGACGAACACGGCCGCCCCACCGAGAAATTCTGGCTCTTCCGCGCCCTGCTCGCCGCCCACTCCGACACCCCCCTGCCCGCCCCGCCCTCACCCCCCGCCGCTCTCGCCGCCCCCGCCTCGGCCCGCCTCACCGACTGGGTGCCCCTCGACGCCGTCGCGGACGCCCTCGGCACCCCCGAGACGGAGCACGCCGTCCCGCCCACCTTCGAGGACCTCGACGTCGACCGCGGCCTGGTGCGCTACACCCTCGACCTCCCCGGACCCCGTGAGCCGTACCCCCTCAGCGTGCGCGGTCTGCGGGACCAGGCCGTCGTGTACGTCGACGGCGTGCGGGCCGGACTCCTCACCGAGGACGCCCCGACCCTCCCGGAGCCCGTCGCGGGTCCCGCGCGCGTGACGCTCTGGACGGAATCCCTGGGCCGGGTCAACTACGGCCCCCGCGTGGGGGAGTCCAAGGGCATCACGGGCGGGGTGCTGCACGAGCGGCAGTACGCGCACGGGGTGCGGGCCGTCGGCCTGCCCCTCGGAGCCTTCGACGACGCCGCAGCCGTACGAGCACTCACCGCGGGCGGCACCTGCCGAGGACGGCCCGGCCTCTACCGGGGCACCCTCGACGTCCGCGGCGCGGGCGACGCCACCCTCGAACTGCCCGGCTGGCGCCGGGGATTCGTGTGGCTGAACGGCTTCTGCCTGGGCCGCTACTGGGCCGTCGGCCCGCAGAAGGGGCTGTACGTACCCGGGCCGGTGCTGCGGGAGGGCGCCAACGAGGTGTGGGTCCTCGAGGTGGAGGGAGCACCGGGGGAGGAACTGGAGGTACGGCTCGGGTGAGCCTTGCCCCGCCGCGGATAGCCTCTGCAGCATGAACGAGGAACTCGCCGCGGCGCTGGCGGTCGTGCAGCGCGATCTGCGGGCCACGTGCGCCGTGCAGCCCATCGTCCGTGAGGAACTCGACTTCGACGACGCTCCGCTGGTGGTGCTGTACGAGGCCGACGGTTCGGGCGTGGGCGTCTCGGTGCCCGAAGGGCAGGACGCGGCCGAGCAGTTGGCGAGCCTCGCGGAACAGGTCAAGGACTGGGCGGTGGAGGCGCTGGCCTCGCAGTTGCTGCCCGCGACCTGGCCCGAGTGCCCTCACCACCCGGCCTCGCATCCGCTGGACGCGGAGGTGGCCGAGGGCGTGGCGGTGTGGTCGTGCCCCCGGACGCGCCGCGTGGTCGCCCCGGTGGGCACGCTCGCCGAGCTGGGACGGGCCGGGGGCGGGCGGCGGCGCGGCGTCAGCTCTTGACGCGACTCAGCTCTTGACGCGACTCAGTTCTTGAGGCGTACGAGGTTGGTGCGCCGCTCACCCTGCGGGGGAACGGGGGTGCGGGCCTGGGGGTCGGTGAGGCCGAAGCTGGTGAAGGCGGTGCGGTCCGGCAGCGGGTAGGGATTCTTGCCGGTGAGGCTGTTGAGGATGGTGGCGCTGCGCCAGGCGGCGAGGCCGAGGTCGGGCGCGCCGACGCCGTGCGTGTGACGTTCGGCGTTCTGTACGTAGACGTTGCTGCCCGTGCCGGTGACGGAGGGGTCGAGGACGAGGCGGTACTGCTCGTCGATGCGGGGGCGCTCGGAGGAGTCCCGGCGCATGTACGGGTCGAGGCCGGCGAGGATCTGGTCCAGGGGGCGCTCGCGGTAGCCGGTGGCCAGGATCACGGCGTCGGTGGTGAGGCGGGAGCGGGTGCCCTGCTGGACGTGCTCCAGGTGGAGTTCGACACGGGTGGCGCCGACACGACCCGCGGTGCGGACGGCGACGCCGGGGGTGAGGACGGCGTCGGGCCAGCCGCCGTGCAGGGTGCGCTGGTACAGCTCGTCGTGGATGGCGGCGATGGTGTCGGCGTCGATGCCCTTGTGGAGCTGCCACTGGCCGGGGACGAGACGGTCGCGCACGGGCTCGGGCAGCGCGTGGAAGTAGCGCGTGTAGTCCGGGGTGAAGTGCTCCAGGCCCAGCTTGGAGTACTCCATGGGCGCGAAGGCCTCGCTGCGCGCCAGCCAGTGGATCTTCTCGTGGCCCGCGGGGCGGTGCTTGAGCAGGTCCAGGAAGATCTCCGCACCGGACTGCCCCGAGCCGATGACGGTGATGTGGTCGGCGGTGAGGAAGCGGTCGCGGTGCAGGAGGTAGTCGGCGGAGTGCACGACGGGCACGGTGGGGACGTCCGCCAGCGGCCTGAGCGGCTCGGGGACGTACGGGGCGGTGCCGACGCCGACGGCGATGTTCCGGGCGTGGGTGCGGCCGAGCGCCTCGGCCTCGCCGTCGGCGTCGAGCTGGGTGAAGTCGACCTCGAACAGGGCGCGTTCGGGGTTCCAGCGGACGGCGTCGATCTGGTGGCCGAAGTGCAGGGCGGGCAGATGCTCGCTGACCCAGCGGCAGTAGGCGTCGTACTCGGCGCGCTGGATGTGGAAGCGCTCGGCGAAGTAGAAGGGGAAGAGGCGCTCGCGGGAGCGCAGATAGCTGAGGAACGACCAGGGGTTCGCGGGATCGGCGAGCGTCACCAGGTCGGCGAGGAACGGCACTTGGAGGGTGGCGCCGTCGATGAGGAGCCCGGGGTGCCAGTGGAAGGACGGCCGCTGCTCGTAGAAGGCCGCGTCGATGCCGTCGAGGGGCTGGGCGAGAGCGGCCAGGGACAGGTTGAACGGGCCGATGCCGATGCCGACCAGGTCGCGGGGGCCTTCGGGGGCGGTGGGCGCCTGTTCGGGCTTGGCAGGCAGATCGGGCGTGGCCGACGCGTCCTTCATCGGGGGCTGATTCCTTCCACGAGCGCGAGCAGGGCCGCGAGGTCCTCGGAGCGGGTGTGCGGGTTGAGCAGGGTGGCCTTGAGCCAGCGCCGGCCGTCGAGCTGGGCGCGGCCGAGGACGGCGGTGCCGTCGGTCAGGAGTGTCCTCCGTACGCGGGCGATGTGGTCGTCGTCGGCGTCGGTTGGCCGGAACAGAACGGTGCTGATGGCGGGCTTGTCGTAGAGCTCGAAGCCGGGGTGCGCGGCGACGAGGTCGGCGAACTCGCGCGCGCGGTCGCAGACCTGGTCGACGAGGGCGCCGAGCCCGGTACGGCCCAGCGCCTTGAGGGTCACGGCGATCTTCAGGGCGTCGGGTCTGCGGGTGGTGCGCAGCGAGCGGCCGAGGAGATCGGGCAGACCGGCCTCGGTGTCGTCGTCCGCGTTCAGGTAGTCCGCGCTGTGCCCGAGGATGTCGAGATCGGCGGCGCAGCGGACGGTCAGGACGCCCGCGGCGGCGGGCTGCCAGCCGAGCTTGTGCAGGTCCAGGGCGACACTGTCGGCTCTGTCGAGGCCGTGCAGCTTCGCCTTGTGTACGTCGCTGAAGAGCAGGCCCGCGCCGTAGGCGGCGTCGACGTGCAGGCGGGCGCCGTGGGCGGCGCACAGGTCGGCGATGTCCGTGAGGGGGTCGATGAGACCGGCGTCGGTGGTCCCCGCGGTGGCGGCCACGAGGAAGTGGCCGGGCGGGCCCGGGAGTTCGGTGAGCGCCTCGTCCAGGGCGGCCGGGTCCAGGACACCGGCGGGCGCGGGCACGGTGACGGGCTCCGGCATGCCGAGGAGCCACGCCGCGCGCCGCAGCGAGTGGTGGGCGTTCTCGCCCACCAGGACGTGGAGGGCGTGGCCGTGGACGGCCGCCTGTTCGCGGGCGAGGAGGAGGGCCAGCTGATTGGATTCCGTGCCGCCGGTGGTGATCAGGGCGTCGGCGCCGGTGTCGGCTTCTGTCGTTTCCCCGTGGACCTCGACGGCGAGGGCCGCCGTGAGCAGCCCTTCCAGCGCGGAGGCCGCGGGGGCCTGGTCCCAGGAGTCCATGGAGGGATTGAGGGCGGAAGCGGCGAGGTCCGCCGCGGCCGCCAGAGCCAGCGGCGGGCAGTGCAGATGGGCCGCGCACAGCGGGTCCGCGGGGTCGGCCGCGCCCGCGGCGACGGCGCCGACGACCGCGCGCAGCGCCTCGTCCGCGTCGGCGCCGTGAGCGGGCAGCAGCTCTCCCGCCGCCTCCCGAACCCGGGCCTCCACAGCGGCCGGGCCGCCGCGCGGCAGCGGTCCACCGCGCTCCGCGGCCCCCTCCGCCAGGGCCTCCAGAGCGGTTTCGAGCAACGGCCGCAGGGCTTGGGGGCCCTGGAGGCCTCCGGCGAGGGGCGGCGGGCTGCTCATGGCGGTGTCCTCCGGGTACGCGGATGGGGCCACCAGCTTGTCCGGGTGTCGCCCGGCTCGCCCGGAAAGCCCAACGATCGGGACCCGAAAGGGGTATTGGGAGGTGCGAGGTTTGCGGGGTCGTGAGGTGGGTGGTAGGTGATGGGCCCTGCCGGGGGCTTCCCCCGTCCCACCCCTTCCCGAAACTTGGGCGCCGCCCCGGACCCCCGGGGCGGCGCCGGACCTCAGAACACCGGCGACCCCTCACGGGTCAGCCGCCAGCCCACCGCCGCGAACTCCGCCGGATCCACCGTGCCCTTCGCCTTCACCCACGAAATGATCGTGTTGCGTATCTCGTCGGAATTCGCCCACAACTGCTTCGCGCCCGCCACGTGCGGGAAATTCCCGCCGCCGCTCGCCCGGTAATTGTTCACCGCGAGCACGAATTCCGCCTTCGGGTCGAGATCCTTGCCATCGAATTGCAGTTTGACGATCCGGGACCCGGCCGGCTGCGCGATGTCGATCTCGTACGAAACCCCGTACAACGCGTCGTAGTTGTAATCCGGAATGCCGTCCGCGTTCGTCAGCTTCGCCGTATCCACAGGACCGCCCGGCGCCGTCCGCGCGTAATAGCGCGCCGAGAACTCCAGATAATCCTTCAGCTGCGCACCCGTGATCAGCCGCGCCTCAAGGGTGTTCTCGAACGGATACAGGCCCGCCGCGTCCCGGATCGTCACCTCGCCCGCCGGGATCTTCGCGGTCCGGGAGAAGCAGGACGCCTGCGACAGGACCGGCAGCTTCGCGTACGCGCCGCCCGCAAGCGCCGCCTTCACCGTCTCCGCCTGCACATGGTTGATCAGATCGATGATCGCGACATCCTTGTACGGGCCCTCGGCCGTGCTCATCGCCGCCTTGGAGGTGCCGATGACCTGGTTGACGTACGCCACGACCTTCTTGTGCTCGTCCCCGAGCAGCCGCGTGATCTTCCGGTCCTCCGCCGCCGCATTCGAGTTCAGGACCTTCGCGCCGACCTTCGCCACCCGCCAGCGGCCCTTCGACCACACCAGGTCGAAGTCGAACAGCGTCAGACGCTGCCCCCACTTCAGCGGCTCGGACAGCACCACCTTCTTGCCCGTCTTCTTGTTCTCCACCAGATACTCGGGAATCTCCGTGTGCGCGTGCCCCACCAGAATCGCGTCGATCCCCGGCACCTGCTCCGCCACCAGGGCCGCCGCGTTCTCGATGTGCGGCAACTGATCCCCGTACGACGACGTGCCGCTCGACCCCGAATGCGCCGACACGATCACCACGTCCGCACCCATCGACCGCAGCCGCGGCACCCACTTCGCCGCCTGCTCCTCCAGACCCGGGAACGTCATCTTGCCCTGCACGTTCGCCTTGTCCCAGATCGCGATGCCCGGATTCGTCAGGCCAAGGACCGCCACCCGCACATCACGGCCGTGCGGCGTGCGAAGGCGGTGCATGCTGTACGGCGCGAACGCCGGCCGCTGCGTCTTCGCGTCCAACGCGTTCGCCCCGAGCAGCGGAAAGTCGCACTGCTCCTCGAACTTCCGAAGGACCGGGATGCCGTAGTTGAACTCGTGGTTGCCGAGCGCCGCCGCGTCATAGCCGATCGCGTTCATCGCCTGCGCCATCGGATGCACCGGGCCCCGCGCGGCCGTGATCGGGTCGACCTTCGCGTAGTAGTACGACAGCTGCGTGCCCTGGATCGTGTCGCCCGCGTCGATCAGGAGCGTGTTGCGGCGGCCCTTCTCCTTGCGGACCGCCGACACCAGCGTGGAGATCTTCGCCAGACCCACATCGTTGTGGTCCTTGTCGTCGAACTCCTTGTCCGTGAAGTAGTCCCAGTTGAAGACATTGCCGTGCAGGTCGGTGGTGCCCATCACGGTGAAGGAGTAGCGCTTGCCGCCGTGCGGCGCGGCGGGGGCGGCATCGGCGGCCACCGCCGGGCCCGCGAGCGCGACACCCGCTCCCGCGGCGGCGGAGCTCCCCAGGAACGACCTTCTGTCGAGCGGCATTCGTTGTCTCCCTCGTGAACCTTCATGATCTGCGCGGCCTCGCGACGCGCGTAGATTCTGGCCCACCAGCCCCACGTGGGAACACCCCCGCAAGGTTGCGATCCGATGACCGCCACGGATCCCCGACGGACCGGGCCCATCACCACCGCCTGGTGCGACAGTGGATCCCATGACCACCCCAGAAGCCACCCCCAGCGTCCCCTACGGCACCCCCGAGGCCCCCCGCCTCGCCGTCCGAGGCGAAGCCCACCTCGAAGTCGACCCCGAGATCGCCCGCATCGGCATCACCGTCAGCGCCCGCGGCAGCGACCGCCGCGACGCCCTCGCCGACCTCACCCGCCGCAACACCGCCGTCATCGACCTCGTCAAGACCTACGGCGAAGCCGTCGAACGCGTCGAGACCGGCGCCTTCTCCATCACCCCCGAACTCACCAAACGCGGTAAGGGCGAACGCGTCCGCACCTACCACGGCCGCGTCCACATCACCGCCGAACTCACCGACTTCACCGCACTCGGCGAACTCACCACCCGCGTCGCCGACTTGGAACTCACCCGCATCGACGGCCCCTGGTGGTCCCTGCGCCCCGACTCACCCGCCCACCGCCGCGCCCGCCAGGAAGCCGTCAAGGAAGCCGTCCAGCGCGCCCGCGAATACGCCGAAGCCCTCGGCACCAGCCTCGCCGCGCTCGTCGAGATCGCCGACATCGGCGCCGACAACGCCCCCTACCCGAACTACGGCGGCCCCACCGCCCCCGGCATGGCCCGCTCCGCCTACGGCGGCGCCCCCGAAGCCGCCCCCGCCCTCGACCTCGAACCCCAGCGCCAGACCGTCTACGCCCAGGTGAACGCCCGCTTCACCATGGCACCCCCGCAACTCTGAACACGCTCATCGGAGCAAGCCCCCGCACACTTCAACACTTGTCAATAGCCCTTCACGCAAAGGTTGTTGAGTAGTCATGCCCAACCAATTCTCTACCCACCAGTAAGGCCTAAAGTCGAAGCATGCGCCGAGCAAAAATCGTTTGCACCCTGGGACCCGCCACCGACACCTACGACCAGATCAAGGCCCTGGTCGAAGCCGGAATGGACGTGGCACGCTTCAACCTCAGTCACGGCTCGTACGCCGACCACGAGGAGCGCTACCAGCGCGTGCGCAAGGCCGCCGACGAGCTCGGCCGCAGCGTCGGCATCCTCGCCGACCTTCAAGGCCCGAAGATCCGCCTCGGCCGCTTCCGCGAAGGACCCGTACTGCTTGAACGGGGCGACGAGTTCACCATCACCGTCGAACCCGACGTAGAAGGCGACCGCCAGCTCTGCGGCACCACCTACGACGGCCTCGCCGCCGACGTCACCCCCGGCGAACGCATCCTCGTCGACGACGGCAAAGTCACCCTCGAAGTCACCGCCGTCGAAGGCCCCCGCGTCACCACCACCGTCGTCGAAGGCGGCATGGTCTCCGACAACAAAGGCCTCAACCTCCCCGGCGTCGCCGTCTCCGTCCCCGCCCTCTCAGACAAGGACGAAGCAGACCTCCGCTGGGCCCTGAACACCGGCTTCGACGTCATCGCCCTGTCCTTCGTCCGCAGCGGACGCGACATCGAAGACGTCCACCGCATCATGGACGAGGAGAACCGCCGCCTCCCCGTCATCGCCAAAGTCGAAAAACCCCAGGCCGTCGACAACATCGACGACATCGTCGCCGCCTTCGACGGCATCATGGTCGCCCGCGGCGACCTCGGCGTAGAAATGCCCCTGGAACAAGTCCCCATCGTCCAGAAGCGCGCCATCAAGCTCGCCAAGCGCAACGCCAAACCCGTCATCGTCGCCACCCAGATGCTCGACTCGATGATCGACAACTCCCGGCCCACCCGCGCCGAAGCCTCCGACGTCGCCAACGCCGTCATCGACGGCACCGACGCCGTCATGCTCTCCGGCGAGACCAGCGTCGGCAAATACCCCATCGAAACGGTCCGCACGATGAGCCGCATCGTCGAAGCCGCCGAGGAAGACATCCTCGCCAAGGGACTCCCGCCGCTCACCGAACGCAACAAACCCCGCACCCAGGGCGGAGCCGTAGCCCGCGCCGCCGCCGACATGGGCGACTTCCTCGGCGCGAAATTCCTCGTCGCCTTCACCCAGTCCGGCGACACCGTCAAACGCCTCTCCCGCTACCGCTCACCCATCCCGCTGCTCGCCTTCACCCCCGACGCGGCCACCCGCTCCCAGCTCAACCTCACCTGGGGCGTCGAAACCTTCCTCGGCCCGCACGTCGAATCCACCGACGCCATGGTCCAGCAGGTCGACGAACAACTCCTGAAGATCGGCCGCTGCCAGAAGGGCGACATCGTCGTCATCACCGCCGGCTCACCCCCCGGCGTCCCCGGCTCCACCAACCTCGTCCGCGTCCACCACATCGGCGAGGACGACACCCCCGAGTAAGGGGGCCACACACCATTGCAGTCGAGGGCCGCTCCCGCGGGGGAGCGGCCCTCGACTGCGTACGCGGCTATATCTGCGTACGCGGCTATGTACGCGTACGTCTCCATGCGTCCGTACGCGGCGGCTACGGCGTCACGATCGCGAAATCCGGATCCGGCTCGTCCACGACACCCAACAAGGTGTGCAGCAACGACACATCACCATCGACCTCGATGTCGCCAAGCCCCTTCCCCGCCAGCATCGCCAACAACTGAGGCTTCGTCATCGTCAACGTGACACCCGCATCCGGATCCGCCTTCGCATCACTGCGATACGTCAACACACCATGCCGCAACACCACATGCCACGTCTTCCCCAGCGCCGGAAGAACCCAGTCCATCGTCAGCCGCACATCCCAGGCCCTCGGCCCATTGACCCGAATCGCCACCGAATCAATGAGCTGATCGACATCGAGAGCCAGCAACAGATCAGAACTCACGACGGACGCCCCCGCCCCCTCCGTGCCCTTCACGCCCTCACGCAACTCCTGAGCGCCCATGAGATAGAAATTCCGCCACACCGCGTTCTCCGAGCCCCGCCCCAGCCGCGTATACACCCGGGCCAACTCCGCCCTCGCCGCCCTGTGCCCCGGATCGGCGAACACCACATGGTTCAACAACGTGGCCGCGAACCGCAGATCACCCTCCCGCACGAACCCCCGCGCCTTCGCCACCGTCGCCGTACGACCCCCCAACGCCCGCACATACCGCTTCGCCTCCGCGACCGGCGGATGCTCCCACAAATGCGCGGGATTCCCGTCGAACCAGCCCATATAACGCTGGTAAATCCCCTTCACGTTATGACTCAACGACCCGTAATAGCCCCGGTTCGCCCACACCTCCGCCAACGCCGGCGGCAACTCCAACTCCTCCGCGATCTCCCGCCCCGTCCACCCCGCATTGATCAACCGCAACGTCTGATCATGCATATACGCGTACAGATCCCGCTGCCGCTCCAACAACTCGACAATCAACTCACCACCCCACGTGGGCCAGTGATGCGAAGCGAACGCGACATCCGCCCGCCCTTCGAAAAGTGACACGCTCTCACTCAAGTAACGCGCCCACTCCCGGGCATCACGCACCTGCGCACCCCGCAACGTGATGATGTTGTGCATCGTGTGCGTCGCGTTCTCCGCCATGCACAACGCCCGCAGATCCGGCAGCAGGAAATTCATCTCCGCCGGCGCCTCGGTCCCCGGCGTCATCTGAAACTCGAACCGCACCCCGTCCACGACCTCGACCTGCCCGGTCCGCTCCACACTCCGCGTCGGTGGAATCAACCCCACCGACCCCAGCGACACCGTCTGCCCCAACCCACAACCCACCTGCCCCACCGCCGACTTCGGCAGCCGCGCCCCGTACATGTACCCCGACCGGCGCTGCATCGCCGTCCCCGCGTACACGTTCTCCGACACCGCGTGCTCCAGGAACCCGTCCGGCGCGAGCACGGGCACGTCGCCCGCAGCCCCCTCCGGCAGCACCCCGCGACACCCCCCGAAGTGATCCACATGCGGATGCGTGTAGATCAACCCCGTGACCGGCCGGTCGCCCCGATGCGCGCGATACAACTCCAACGCGGCAGCCGCCGTCTCCGCCGAGATCAGCGGATCAACGACGACGACCCCTCTCTCACCCTCGACCACCGTCATGTTCGACAGATCAAGCCCCCGCACCTGATAAACCCGGTCCGCGACCTTGTACAGCCCCTGCCTGGCCACCAACTTCCCCTGCCGCCACAGCCCCTCGTGCACGCTGCCCGGCGCCGCCCCCTCCAAAAACCCGTACGCGTCGGCGTCGTACACCACCTGCCCCTCGGCATTCCGCACCACCCCCGGCACCAGCGCCGCCACGAACCCCCGATCCGCATCGGCGAAATCACCCCCGGCGGGCGGGGGTTCCGCCGAAGCGGCCTCAGGACTGAGAGCGACGGCCGCCGCGGCGGCCCCTGCTGCGGCGGCCACAAAGCCGCGACGACTGAGCGGAGTCATGCGCCCGAAGATCGCAGCGCGGTTTCGACCGGGTCAACGCCCGCGCCGCGATTTGGGGAGAGTCCCAAGGGGGGTGAGGGAGGACGGTGACGCGTCCTATTGCGGGGGCGGTTGCGGGGTCAGTATTTGGGGCCTACGTGGGTGTCCATGAGAGCGACGGAGGCTTTGCGGGCGATGGAGACGGTGACGGCGGCGCGGCTCTGGTGCAGTGTCTTCCACTCGACGCCGAGCCGGTCGAGGGTGCCGGTGAAGAGCCCGACGATGTCGGTGGACGTGTTCGTGAAGAAGTACCGCGGGTACTCGTAGCGCTTGGTTACGCCGCCGACGAGCCGGGTGGTCCAGTTGGTGATGCGGCAGCCGTCGGAGTGGATGAGGCCGCGGATGAACTCCCACGGGTGCTCGTCGACGATCTCCTGCTGCCATCGTTCGAGCACGATGGCGCGCTCGTGCTTCTTGCCGGGGCCGTGCTGTGGGAACAGGCAGGGCCAGTGCTTGCTGTAGCAGGTGACGTACTGGCAGCCCTGACGCTGGACGCGGAACACCTTGTTGTCCGGACGCAGGACGCCGACCGCCTCCGCGCAGGAGTCGATGAGGCCGGGCCAGGCGTCCGCGCACGCGATGCGCAGGAAGTAGACGCCACGGCGGTGGGAGCTGATGCAGCCGTCACCGAGATAGAGACCCAGTAAGTACGAGTAGGCGGCCTGGTCGCCGGGCTTGCCGGGAACGTCACCGCACCTGGGACACCCGGGAGCGGTCCTGCCGAGCGGTTCGATTCGCGTCTGCCAGGAACGGATCGCCGCGCGCGAGACGCCCACTTCCTTGCTCACGGAGTTGAGACTGCGCCCCTGGGAGACGAGAGCCAGAGCCTGCTTGCGTGTGCCCATGTCGTACATGCGGCCGATACTGAGCCGGAGATGCGCCAGAAGTGGCGGAAAGGGCGATTGCTCACACGATCAAGTGACGTGGATCGATTCTCGCGTGACCTTGGAATCCAAGGAAAAGTGCCCCGGGTCGGACTCGAACCGACACTGTATGGGTTTTGAATCCATTGCCTGCTGCCAATTGGGCTACCGGGGCCCACAGAATCGAAGGTTTCCCCTCACCCTGCGCGCATCCACCATACCGCAGCTAGGTACGCTCTTGGGAAGCAGTATCTGCCCGTACCGAGGAGCCCCCGTGACCACCCCCGAGTCGCCCGAGCCCGCCGACGTGTCCGACGAGCAGTCGCACGTCCCGCCGCTGACGACCCGCGTCGTCATCGCCGAGGACGAGGCCCTCATCCGCCTCGACCTCAAAGAGATGCTCGAGGAAGAGGGCTACACCGTCGTGGGCGAGGCCGGCGACGGCGAGACGGCGATCGAGCTCGCCCGCGAGCACAAGCCGGACCTCGTCATCCTGGACGTGAAGATGCCCGTCCTGGACGGGATCTCCGCGGCGGAGAAGATCGCCGGCGAGTCCATCGCCCCGGTCCTCATGCTCACCGCGTTCTCCCAGCGCGATCTCGTCGAGCGCGCCCGCGACGCCGGCGCGATGGCGTATCTCGTGAAGCCGTTCAGCAAGAGCGACGTGGTGCCCGCCATCGAGATGGCGGTGTCCCGCTTCACGGAGCTGAAGGCCCTGGAGCAGGAGGTCGCCGACCTCACGCAGCGCCTGGAGACCCGCAAGCTGGTGGACCGCGCGAAGTCGATTCTCCAGACGGAGTACGGCCTGACGGAGCCCGCCGCGTTCCGCTGGATCCAGAAGACGTCGATGGACCGCCGCCTGTCGATGCAGCAGGTGGCGGAGGCGGTAATCGAGGACGCGGAGGAAAAGAAGGCAGCCAAGGGCTAGCGCTGTCGGGGCCCGTAAGGGGCGCGGGGAACTGCGCGACCAGCCCCCACCGGCGGTCAGCCAAACGAACCATCGAAGAGGGCGGTCCCCCCGACACCGGGGTGACCGCCCTCTTCGCTGCTCAGGGCCCAGGGGCCAGATCAGTCCTCGCCCAGGTAAGCCTTGCGGACCGACTCGTCATGCAGCAGGTCCTGTCCTGTCCCGGACAGGACGATGTTGCCGACCTCCATCACGTGACCGTGATCGGCGAGGGACAGCGCGGCCTGGGCGTTCTGCTCGACGAGCAGGATGGTGGTGCCCTGGGCCTTGAGCTCGCTGATGGTCTGCATGATCTTCTGCATCATGATCGGGGAGAGCCCCATGGAGGGTTCGTCGAGCATGAGCAGCTTGGGCCGGGACATGAGGGCGCGGCCCATGGCGAGCATTTGCTGTTCGCCGCCGGAGAGGGTGCCGGCGGCTTGCTTGCGGCGTTCGCCGAGGATGGGGAAGAGCTCGTAGGCGCGTTGGATGTCCTTGTCGATGCCTGCTTTGTCGTCGCGGAGGTAGGCACCGAGCTGGAGGTTCTCGGTGATGGTGAGCCGGGGGAAGATGTGCCGGCCTTCGGGGGAGTGGGCGAGTCCGAGGGCGACGATCTTGTGGGCGGGGACGTGGTTGAGTGGCTGCCCGTCGAAGATGATTTTTCCGGCGAGGGGCTTGAGGAGCCCGGAGAGCGTGCGCAGGGTGGTGGTCTTGCCGGCGCCGTTGGTGCCGATGAGGGTGACGACTTGGCCTGCTTCGACGCTGAAGGAGATGCCCTTGACGGCTTCGATCTTGCCGTAGGCGACCCTGAGGTCCTCGACCTCGAGCAGTGTGGTCACAGGCTCTTTCCTTCCGAACCGGTGGTGCTGGTACCGGAGTTGTCGGTACCGGTGGTGCCTGGTGCGGTGTCGTCGGGGGTGGCCGCGGCGGCTTCCGCCTCGGCTTCCGCGGCTTCGACTTCGGCGACTTCCGCGGCCCCGGGCGCTCCTTCGAAGGGGGTGCCGAGGTAGGCGGCGACGACGCGTTCGTCGGCCTGGACGACTTCGGAGCTGCCTTCGACGAGTTTCTCGCCCTGGACGAGGACGGCGACGCGGTCGCAGAGGTTGAAGATGAACCGCATGTCGTGCTCGATGACGAGGACGGCGATGCCTTGGTCGCGTATGGCGAAGACGAGTTCTTCGGCGGCGCGGGTTTCTTGCGGGTTCATGCCGGCGGTGGGCTCGTCGAGGAGGAGGAGTCCGGGTTCGCTGGCGAGTGCGCGGGCGATCTCCAGCTTTCGCTGTTCGCCGTAGGGGAGGTTGCGGGAGAGGTGGTCGGCCTTGTGGGCGAGGCCGATGAATTCAAGGAGCTCCATGGCCCGTGCGTGGGATGCGGCTTCGGCCCTCTTGAAGCCGGGGCCGCGAAGGAGTGCCGACCAGAGGCCTTCCTTGGTCCTGGTGTGGCGTCCGACGAGGACGTTTTCCAGGACGGTCATGTTGGCGAAGAGCCGGATGTTCTGGAAGGTGCGGGCGATGCCTGCGTCGGTGACGAGGTGGGGTTTGGCGGGCAGCACGGTGCCCTTGTAGGAGACCTTGCCCTCGGTGGGGACGTACAGGCCGGTGAGGCAGTTGAAGAAGGTGGTCTTGCCGGCGCCGTTGGGTCCGATGAGGCCGACGATTTCGCCGGTGTTGACGGTGAGGTCGACGGAGCGTACGGCGGTGAGGCCGCCGAAGCGCATGGTGACGCCGCTGGCTTCGAGGACGGTGGTGGTGGTTGTGGTGGTCATGGTGGTCACGCCCCCGCCTTGCTTGCGCCGACGGTTCCTTCGGGGAGTTTCTGCTGGTCGGGTACGTCGAGTTGGTCGGTCTCGTGGTATTCGAGCTGCGCGCGCTTGTTGGCGACGAGGCCTTCGGGCCGGAAGCGCATGAGCAGGATGAGGGCGAGGCCGAACAGCAGCAGCTGGTAGTCCTCGAGGAACTGGAGTTTGGCGGGGATGAGGTAGAGCAGTGCCGCGCCGATGAGGGGTCCGCTGATGGTGCCCATGCCGCCGAGGATGACGGCGGCGAGCAGGAAGGCGGAGTTGGGCGGCACGGTGTTGGCGAAGAGGTACTGCTCGGGGGTGATGCTGTATGAGACGTGTGCCTGCACGGTGCCTGCGAATCCGGCGAGGGTGGCGCCGAGGGCGAAGGCGATGAGCTTCACGCGGAAGCCGTTGATGCCCATGGCGGTGGCGGCGGTCTCGTCCTCGCGGATGGCGACCCAGGCGCGGCCGATGCGGGATTCCCCGGAGCGGCGGAAGACGAGGACGACGACGGCGGTGAAGAAGAGCATCAGCAGGTAGTAGTTGGCGGGCCTGCTGAGGGTGAAGCCGAGGACTTCGTGCTCGATGCCGAGGTTCCAGCCGAGGATTTCGAGGTCGGGGATGTTGGGGATGCCCTGGGCGCCGTTGGTGAGGTCGGGTCCGGCGCTGCCGTTGAGGTTGTTCATGGTGATGCGGAAGATCTCGCCGAAGCCGAGGGTGACGATGGCGAGGTAGTCGCCGCGCAGCCGCAGGGTGGGGGCGCCGATGACGATGCCGAAGACGAGCGATGCGGCGGCGCCGGTGAGGACGGCGGCCCAGAAGGGGAATTTGACGTCGAAGGTGGAGGCGGGCGATCCGGAGACGAGGGCGGCGGTGTAGGCGCCGACACCGAGGAAGGCGACGTATCCGAGGTCGAGGAGTCCGGCGAGGCCGACGACGACGTTCAGGCCGAGGGCGACGGTGGCGAAGATGAGGATGTTGACGCCGATGAGGGCGTAGCTCGCGTCGCTCTGGGTGAAGGGGAACATGGCCGCGGCGATGATCGCGGCGGTGAGGGTGACGTTGCGGTGTTTGGCGGTGAGGGCGTTGAGCCGGGGGATGAGGCCTGCCCGGTTGAGTGCCGTGGCGCCGAGGATGGTGGTGATGAGGAAGCCGATGAAGAGTTCGGAGTAGGCCTCGATGCCGTAGGCGAAGACGTAGAGGCCGATGCCGAACGAGGCGGCGATGATGAGGATTTCGATCCAGTCGGGCAGGGTTTTGGCGCGTGGGGGCGCGGGTGCCTTGAGGCTGGAGCGGAAGCGTTGCCAGGGGTTCTGGTGGGGTTCGTCGGCGGGCAGGTCGGAGGGGAGTCCGAGGGCGCCGATGGTGGCGACGAGGGCGCCGATGCCGGAGATCCAGGCGCCGGGTTCGAGGTTGACGACGCCGCCGAGGTGTTCGGCGATGGCGCCCATGGTGTAGCCGGTGGAGCCGAGTACGGCGAGGCTGAAGAGGATGACGGGGCTGTTGGTGCCGCCGGGGATGAGCCAGCCGAGGCCGCGGATGCCTTGTCCGGCGAGGGCGAAGAGCAGGGTGAGGGCGGCGCCGACGAGGGTGATGATCTGGAGGCCGCCGGGGTAGCCGGTGACGGTGAGGTCGCCGGGGAAGGCGGTGGTCCAGGTCCAGGCGAGGAAGGTGCCGATGAGGGCGGTGGCGGAGCCGGCGTAGACGGCGATGCGGGCGATGTGCGGCGGGAGGGGGAGGGCGGAGGTGGGGAGGTTGGCGGGCGTCTTGGCCGTGCCGCCGGTGTTCCCCGTGCCTCCCGGGTTCCCGGAGTTCTTGGTGGTGTTCGTAGTCATGGGTATCACGCCCGATCCGCGACGCGTTCGCCGAGTAGGCCTTGGGGCCTCAGGAGCAGGACGAGGATGAGCAGGGCGAAGGCCCACACGTCCTTCCAGGCGCCGCCGCCGAACTGTTCCATGCCGGGTACGTCGGCCATGTAGCCGGTGGCGAGGGCTTCGGCGACGCCGAGGACGATGCCGCCGAGCATGGCGCCGTAGATGTTGCCGATGCCGCCGAGTACTGCCGCGGTGAAGGCCTTGAGGCCCATGATGAAGCCCATTTTGAAGCCGACCTGGCCGTTGTGGAGCCCGTAGCCGACGGCTGCGATGGCGGCGAACGCGGCGCCGATGGCGAAGGCCATGACGATGATGCGGTCGGTGTTGATGCCCATGAGCTTGGCGGTGTCGGGGTCCTGGGCGGTGGCCTGCATGCCGCGGCCGGTGCGGGTCTTGTTGACGTAGTAGGCCAGCGCGAGCATGCACAGGGGAGCGGCGAGGATGAGGAAGAAGTCACCGCGCTGGACGTCGGCGCCGAAGATGTGCACGGGGTCGCCGCTGAACTGCGGGAAGGTGCGGTCCTTCTTCGCTTCGGGGTACCACTTCCAGATGGCCTGCTGGAGCAGGATGGACAGGCCGATGGCGGTGATGAGTGGTGCGAGTCGTGGTGCGCCGCGCAGGGGGCGGTAGGCGAAGCGTTCTGCGGCGGTGCCGACGGCGACGGAGCATATGACGCCACCGATGATCATGAGCGGGATCGCGGCGAGCAGCGAGAATCCGTCGGGGAGCCACAGGGAGACGGTGAGGGCGCCGAAGCCCCCGATCATGAAGATCTCGCCGTGGGCGAAGTTGATGAGCTGGACGATTCCGTAGACCATCGTGTAGCCGATCGCGATGAGACCGTACATCGCGCCGAGGATGAGTCCATTGGCCAGCTGTTGCGGCAGTTCGTTCACCGCAGGGCCTCCGTTGGTTCGGATATGGCACCGCGCGGGAGCGCTGGTGGCGCTTCCCGCGCGGTCTTGGAGTCAATGGCTGTGCGTGGGGTTTAGCGCGGCTTGTAGGCCTCGCTGAACTTCGAGCCCCACTTGTTGTTCTTGACCTCGTACGCGGTCATCATCGTGTTCGTGGTGTCGCCGTACTTGTCGAAGGAGACGCTGCCGGTGACGCCGTCGAACTTGACCTTGCTCATGCTGGCGAGGACCTTCTCGCGGGCGTCGGAGGGGAGCTTTCCGTCGTTTTCGTCGACGGCGAGCTTGACGGCTTCGATGATCGCCCAGGTGGCGTCGTAGGTGCCGCCGCCGTAGGTCTCCATGTTTTCCTTGTAGTTCTTGTTGTATTCCGCGATGAACTTCTTCGCGGAGGGGAGCTCCTCGACGGGGGCGCCGACGGAGGTGCCGAAGTCGCCTTCGGCCTTCTTGTTGAGCTTGGGGAACTCGTCGCTCTTCATGCCGTCGCCGCCCATGAGCGGGATCTTGGCGCCGGATTCCTTGAGCTGCTGGCTGAGGGGGGCCGCGGCGGGGTATTCGCCGCCGTAGTAGACGGCTTCGGCGCCGGTGCCCTTGACCTTGGAGGTGACGGACTTGAAGTCGCGGTCCTCGGGGTTGACGTGGTCGGAGCCGACGATCTTGCCGCCGAGGTCGGTGAAGGTGTCCTTGAAGGACGCGGCGAGGCCGGCGCCGTAGGTCTTCTGGTCGTCGATCAGGTAGACCTTCTTGATCTTCGCCTTCTGGAACAGGTACTGGGCGGCGAACTGGCCCTGGACCTGGTCGGTGGTGGCGGTGCGGAAGAAGGTCTTGAACTGACGCTTCTTGTCGCCCGTCTTCCAGCCGTCGCCCTGGGTCAGCTCGGTGCCGGTGTTGGCGGGCGAGATCTGGGTGAGGTTGGCGTCGTTGAAGGGCTTCTGCATCGACTGCGAGACGCTGGAGTTCAGCGGGCCGACGACGCCGATGACGTCGTTGTTGCTGATGAACTTCTGGGCGTTCTGGCCGCCTACGGAGGGCTGGGCCTGGTCGTCGAGGGGCTCGAGCTTGAACTCGACGCCGTCGACCGTGTTCTCCTTGTTGGCGGTCTTTACGGCGAGTTCGGCGGAGTTGCGCATGCCGATGCCGAGCGCGGAGAGGTCGCCGGTGAGGGGGGCGTCGAAGCCGATGGTGACGGTGGTCTTGCCGCCGCCGTTGTCGTCGGAGCCCTTGTCCTTGTCGCGCGACCCGCAGGCGGTGAGGGTCAGTGCTCCCGTGGTCAGCACCGTGGTGAGGATGAGCGCGGAACGGTTTCGCACGATGGGTCCTTTCCCTGGCGCGGCCACCTCAGCGGAGGTGCCGTGAAGATCGCCGGGCCGTACTGGTGGTGGTACAGGGCCGTGCAATTCAGTTCGCGCCCGGCGGCGCGGTGACTGGCCGTGACTCTAAGGGGGCATTTGATCCAGGTGGAGTGGTCGAGGCAAGGCTGTGACGCTCTTGTTATGCCGCGGACTATTCCGGGGCGGAACTCGGGGGGCGGTTGTGGCGGAATACGTACGCTTCGGCAGATCCCGCCCGCCGGGAACCGGCAGGACCGTTTAGCGGTTTGACTCATGACAGCGGTGTTCGGGGCGTATGCGGGTCCGCGCACGCGGAAATGATCTTTTGTGTGTTCCGGGTGCTTCAGGTGGGTCGCGAGGGGATTGCACGCGCATTACGCAGCGTTACCGCAGGGAAAGGGAGCCCGGGATTCCGGGGCACTTTTCCGTTTTCGCGAATGTGCTCGGTCAGGAGTGTTATTGCGCAGCACTCCTGTTTTTGCCGTGAAGACCACGGCGGCGCACGGGTCCGGAGCGAGTGAGGGCCCGCGGCGGCTTACGGAGGGGGCGGGGCTCGCTCGGCGCGCCCTGGATACGGATGGTGACGACTCATGTCCGCTATGCGGTGACAGGGCCGAACGGAGCCGTCGCGTCCGCCCGCGCGCTACCAGGGATTGCCGCCGGGCCCGCCGTCCCGGTAGCGGTCCGCGCACTTCTCGCGGGTCTGGCGCTCCATCAACTTCCGGCCCGCAGCGGTCCCGTGACGCAGTTGAGGATGAGGACGCGCAGATGTCCTCGGGCGATGTGGAGTGCGGGGCGGGGGCGCGCTCCGGGGCGGCGCCGGAGTCCGTGCAGCCGGCGGTGGCGGGCAGGGCGCACAGGGCGGCGGCGAGGGCGAGCGCGCGGAGGATCCTGCGGGGCCTCATACGGGGACGCCAGGGCGGGGTGCGGGGTGCGGGGTGCGGGGCTCGGGCAATGCCCGCGCACTCACCCGCCCCCGCCCGCCCGTCGGGTTCAGGCCGCCGTGCCGCCGCCCGCGCGGGCCGGGTCCGTGGCCGCGTCCACCGGGCGCAGCATGCAGGTCAGGCGGGCGCTGCAGACGCGCTTGTCGTTCTCGTCGGTGATGACGATCTCGTACGTGGCCGTGGAGCGGCCGCGGTGTACGGGGGTGGCGACGCCCGTGACGAGGCCGGAGCGCACGCCGCGGTGGTGGGAGCAGTTCAGGTCGACGCCGACGGCGAGCTTCTTGCTGCCGCCGTGGAGCATCGAGCCGATCGACCCGAGGGTCTCGGCGAGGACCGCGGACGCGCCGCCGTGCAGCAGGCCGTACGGCTGGGTGTTGCCCTCGACGGGCATGGTGCCGACCACGCGCTCGGCGGAGGCCTCGAGGATCCGCACGCCCATGCGGCTGCCGAGGTGGCCGGCGGAGAACAGGGCGGGCAGGTCGACGCCGAGCGCGGCGTACTCGTCGATGACCTCTTGCGGGAACTTGGTCGTGTGCTGCTCACCCATGGGGCCGGGCTCCGTTCGTCGACGACACCTGACTACGACAGCGGCGGCCACCGAGGTGGCGCGCCGGTTGCTGAGCGAACGCTCAGTCGGTCGCCGATTGTTCCAGGCGTACGACCACGGACTTGCTGGCGGGGGTGTTGCTCGTGTCGGCCGTGGCGTCCAGCGGCACCAGCACGTTGGTCTCGGGGTAGTACGCCGCCGCGCAGCCGCGTGCCGTCGGGTAGTGCACGATGCGGAATCCGGGTGCGCGCCGCTCGACGCCGTCCTGCCACTCGCTGACGAGGTCGGTGTACGCGCCGTCGGCGAGGCCGAGCTCGCGGGCGTCGTCGGGGTTGACCAGGACGACGCGGCGGCCGTTCTTGATGCCTCGGTAGCGGTCGTCGAGGCCGTAGATGGTGGTGTTGTACTGGTCGTGGGAGCGCAGGGTCTGCAGCAGCAGGCGGCCCTCGGGGACCGTGGGGTACTCGACGGGCGCGGCCGTGAAGTTGGCCTTGCCGGTGGCCGTGGGGAAGCGGCGTTCGTCGCGCGGGGCGTGCGGGAGCGCGAAGCCCGCCGGGTCGGCGACGCGGGCGTTGAAGTCCTCGAAGCCGGGCACCACGCGCGCGATGCGGTCGCGCACCGTGGCGTAGTCCTTCTCGAACTCCTCCCAGGGCGTGGCCGATTCGGGGCCGAGGACGCTGCGGGCGAGGCGGCACACGATGGCGGGCTCGGACAGCAGGTGCGGGCTCGCGGGCTCCAGGCGCCCGCGCGAGGCGTGCACCATGCCCATGGAGTCCTCGACGGTCACGAACTGCTCGCCGCTCCCCTGGAGATCGCGCTCCGTGCGACCCAACGTGGGCAGGATCAGGGCGCGCGTGCCGGTGACGGCGTGCGAGCGGTTGAGCTTCGTGGACACGTGCACCGTCAGCCGTGCGCGCCGCATGGCCGCCTCCGTGACCTCCGTGTCGGGCGACGCGGACACGAAGTTGCCGCCCATGGCGAAGAAGACCTTCGCCTCGCCGTCGCGCAGCGCGCGGATGGCGCGCACGACGTCCAGGCCGTGGTGGCGCGGCGGCGCGAAGCCGAACTCCTTCTCCAGGGCGTCGAGGAACGCGGGCGCGGGCCGCTCGAAGATGCCCATCGTGCGGTCGCCCTGCACGTTGGAGTGGCCGCGCACGGGGCACACGCCCGCGCCGGGCCGCCCGATGTTGCCCCGCAGCAGCAGGAAGTTGACGACCTCGCGGATGGTGGGCACCGCGTGCTTGTGCTGGGTCAGGCCCATCGCCCAGCACACCACCGTGCGCTTCGAGGCGAGCACCATGCGCAGGGCTTCCTCGATGCGGGCGCGGTCCAGGCCGGTGGCCGTCAGCGTCTCGTCCCAGTCGGCGGCGCGCGCGGCGGCCACGAACTCCTCGTACCCATGGGTGTGTTCGCGTACGAACTCCTCGTCGACGGCGCCGTCCGTCTCCAGGACGAGCTTGTTGAGGAGGCGGAAGAGGGCCTGGTCGCCGCCGAGGCGGATCTGCAGGAACAGGTCGGTGAGGGCGGTGCCCTTGAGCATGCCCTGGGGGGTCTGCGGGTTCTTGAAGCGCTCCAGGCCGGCCTCGGGCAGCGGATTCACCGTGATGATCTTCGCGCCGTTGTTCTTCGCCTTCTCCAGGGCGGAGAGCATGCGCGGGTGGTTCGTGCCGGGGTTCTGCCCGGCGACGATGATCAGGTCCGCCTTGTAGAGGTCTTCGAGGAGGACGCTGCCCTTGCCGACGCCGAGGGTCTCGGTGAGGGCCGAGCCCGACGACTCGTGGCACATGTTCGAGCAGTCGGGCAGATTGTTCGTGCCGAGCTCGCGCGCGAACAACTGGTACAGGAACGCCGCCTCGTTGCTCGTGCGCCCCGACGTATAGAAGAGGGCCTCGTCGGGCGAGCCGAGGGCGGCGAGCTCCTCGGCGACGATGTCGAAGGCCCGCTCCCAGGGCACCGCCTCGTAATGGTCGGAGCCCTCCGCCAGATACATGGGGTGGGTGAGGCGGCCCTGCTGGCCCAGCCAGTACCCACTGCGGGTGGCGAGGTCGGCGACCGGGTGCGCGGCGAAGAAGTCCGGCGTGACGCGGCGCAGCGTGGCCTCCTCCGCGACGGCCTTCGCGCCGTTCTCGCAGAACTCCGCCTTGTGCCGGTGCTCCGGCTCGGGCCAGGCGCAGCCGGGGCAGTCGAAGCCGTCCTTCTGATTGACGCGAAGCAGCGTCAGCGCCGTGCGCCGCACGCCCATCTGCTGCTGCGCCATGCGCAGGGTGTGACCGATGGCGGGCAGACCGGCCGCCGCGTGCTGGGCGTCCGTGACCTGCGGCGCGTCCTGGACCGGATCGCCCTTGGGCGGCTTGCTTGCCATGGCCTGCTCCTCTTCGAGCGCATACGTGACGTACGTCTCCGATCCTCCCACGCACGACTGACACAACCCCCGGCCGGGCTGTGGATGGCCGGACTGTCAGTGGGGCGTGGCAGGATCGGGGGCGTGGCAGAAACAGCAGCGAAGAAGAAGTCCGCGCCCGCCGGCAAGACGGCGAAGAAGGCGAGCCCGACCGGCGGCGAGCGTCCGCGCCTGCTCCTGATGGACGGGCACTCCCTGGCGTACCGGGCGTTCTTCGCGCTGCCCGCGGAGAACTTCACGACGGCGACGGGCCAGCCGACGAACGCGATCTACGGCTTCGCGTCGATGCTGGCGAACACGCTGCGCGACGAGGCGCCCACGCACTTCGCGGTGGCCTTCGACGTCTCGCGCAAGACCTGGCGCTCCGAGGAGTTCACGGAGTACAAGGCGAACCGCTCCAAGACCCCCGACGAGTTCAAGGGCCAGGTCGAGCTGATCGGCGAGCTGCTCGACGCGATGAGCGCGGTGCGCTTCGCGGTCGACGGCTTCGAGGCGGACGACGTCATCGCCACGCTGGCCACGCAGGCCGAGGCCGCCGGCTTCGAGGTCCTCATCGTCACCGGCGACCGTGACTCCTTCCAGCTCATCAGCGAGCACGTGACGGTCCTTTATCCGACGAAGGGCGTCTCGGAGCTGACGCGCTTCACCCCGGAGAAGGTCGAGGAGAAGTACGGCCTCACCCCCGCGCAGTACCCCGACTTCGCGGCGCTGCGCGGCGACCCGTCGGACAACCTCCCGGGCATCCCCGGTGTCGGCGAGAAGACGGCCGCGAAGTGGATCAACCAGTTCGGTTCGTTCGCGGAGCTGGTGGAGCGCGCCGACGAGGTCAAGGGCAAGGCGGGGCAGAACTTCCGCGACCACCTGGACGCGGTGAAGCTCAACCGTCGCCTGACGGAGATGGTGCGCGACGTCGAGCTGCCCAAGGGGGTCGACGACCTGGAGCGCGCTCCGTACGACCGCAAGGGCGTCGCGATGGTCCTGGACACCCTGGAGATCCGCAACCCCTCGCTGCGCGAGCGCCTCCTGGCCGTGGACCCGGGCGCCGAGGAGGTCGAGGAGGCACCGGCCGCCGAGGGCATCGACCTGGACGGCTCGGTGCTCGGCTCCGGCGAGCTCGCGCCCTGGCTCGCCGAGCACGGCAAGGCGGTCCTCGGCCTGGCCACCGTCGACACCTGGCAGCTGGGCACAGGCTCGGTCACCGAGGTCGCGCTCGCGGCGGCCGGAGGCGCGGCGGCCTGGTTCGACCCGGCGCGGCTCGACGAGGCCGACGAGAACGCCTTCGCGGCCTGGCTCGCCGACGCGGAGAAGCCCAAGGTCCTGAACAACGCCAAGGGCGTCATGCGGGTCTTCGCCGAGCACGGCTGGAGCGTCGACGGCATCACCATGGACACCGCGCTCGCGGCGTATCTGGTCAAGCCGGGCCGCCGCTCCTTCGACCTGGACGCGCTGTCCCTGGAGTATCTGGGCCGTGAGCTGGTGCCCGCGGCGGCCGACGGCCAGCTCGCGTTCGGCGCCGAGGACGAGGACGGCGCCGAGGCGGACACGCTGATGGTGCGGGCCCGCACCATCCTCGACCTGGGCACGGCCTTCGGCGACCGCCTCAAGGAGGTGAACGCCGCGGACCTCCTCAAGGACATCGAGCTGCCCACGTCCACCCTCCTGGCCCGCCTGGAGCGGCACGGCATCGCGGCGGACCGCGCCCATCTGGAGTCCATGGAGCAGCAGTTCGCGGGCGCCGTGCAGCAGGCGGTGAAGGAGGCGCACGCGGCCGCGGGCCACGAGTTCAACCTCGGCTCGCCCAAGCAGCTCCAGGAAGTCCTCTTCGGCGAGCTGGGCCTGCCCAAGACGAAGAAGACCAAGACGGGGTACACCACGGACGCCGACGCCCTGGCCTGGCTCGCCGCCCAGACGGACAACGAACTGCCCGTGATCATGCTCCGCCACCGCGAGCAGGCCAAGCTGCGCGTCACCGTCGAGGGCCTGGTCAAGTCGATCGCCGCGGACGGCCGCATCCACACGACGTACAACCAGACCGTGGCCGCCACGGGCCGCCTGTCGTCGACCGAGCCGAACCTGCAGAACATCCCGGTGCGCACCGACGAGGGCCGGGCCATCCGCCGCGGCTTCGTCGTCGGCGAGGGCTTCGAGTCCCTGATGACGACGGACTACAGCCAGATCGAACTGCGCGTCATGGCCCACCTGTCGGAGGACGAGGGCCTCATCGAGGCGTTCACCTCCGGCGAGGACCTGCACACCACGGTCGCATCCCAGGTGTTCGGCGTGGAGCGCTCCGCGGTCGACGCGGAGATGCGCCGCAAGATCAAGGCGATGTCGTACGGATTGGCGTACGGCCTCTCGGCCTTCGGCCTCTCCGGGCAGCTCGGCATCGAGGCGGGCGAGGCCCGCGCCCTGATGGACACCTACTTCGAGCGCTTCGGCGGCGTACGCGACTATCTGCGCCGCGTCGTCGACGACGCCCGCGCGACGGGGTACACGGAGACGATGCTGGGCCGGCGCCGCTATCTGCCCGACCTCAACAGCGACAACCGGCAGCGGCGCGAGATGGCCGAGCGGATGGCGCTGAACGCGCCGATCCAGGGCACGGCCGCGGACATCGTCAAGATCGCCATGCTGAACGTGGACCGCGCGCTGACGGAGGCGAAGCTGACCTCGCGGATGCTGCTCCAGGTCCACGACGAAATCGTCCTGGAGATCGCCCCCGGCGAGCGGGCGGCCGTGGAGGAGCTGGTCCGCCGGGAGATGGCCGGGGCGGTCTCGCTGCGGGCGCCGCTGGACGTGTCGGTGGGCGTGGGGCCGGACTGGGAATCGGCCGCTCACTAGCCGTACAAGCCCGAAGTTGTGGGCAAACAGTGCGCCCCGGGCGAGCCTTCGGTGAACGAGAAGGATCCGGGGCGCAACAACGGGGAACCGGGACAGGGCTGTGACGCGCCAACCCGGGAAAATCGGGCACGAACAGGTGTCTAGGCTTTGGAAGTTGTCGTAGTGTCGCCTGAGTCGGCCCAGGTGGCGCGCGGGTGCGCCCGGGGCGGCGACGGGCAGGGTCGTCAAGGGGAGGGATACACGGACATGGCGGCGGTATTCGGCAAGCGGATGCGCAGGACCGCGATGACCACCGCGGTCGCCGCCGCGGCGGTGGCGGCGCTGGCCGCCTCGCAGGCCCCTGGCGCGACGACCGACCAGGCGCGTGACGACCGCGCGGGCGCCGGCGCCGCGGACTCCTCGCCCTCGCCGGACGGCGACTCCGCCACCGGCAACTCGCCGTACTACACGGACCTCCCGCCCCTGCACAGCCCCGTCCCGCCGACCGCCAAGCCCGGCGGTGGCGGCGTCGGCACCGGCGACCCCGAAGCGGGCCTGCCCGCCACGGTCCTGGAGGCGTACAAGAAGGCCGAAGCGGCCGTGCGCATGTCCCGGCCCGGCTGCAACCTGCCCTGGCAACTGCTCGCCGCCATCGGCAAGGTCGAGTCCGGCCAGGCCCGCGGCGGCCGCGTCGACGCCGACGGCACGACGCTCACGCCGATCCTCGGCCCGGTCCTCAACGGCAACGGCTTCGCGAAGATCACCGACACCGACGGCGGCGCGTTCGACGGCGACACCACGCACGACCGCGCCGTCGGCCCCATGCAGTTCATCCCCTCCACCTGGGAGAACTGGCAGCAGGACGGCAACGCCGACGGCAAGAAGGACCCGAACAACATCTACGACGCCGCGCTCGGCGCCGCCCACTACCTGTGCGCGAACGGCCGCGACCTCGCCGTCAAGGACGACCTGCACGCCGCGATCCTCAGCTACAACCGCTCGACGGAGTACCTGAACACGGTCCTGTCGTGGCTGGAGTACTACCGCAAGGGCACCCACGAGATCCCCGACGGCTCCGGCTCCCTCCCGGGCGACCGCAGCGACGAGAACCGGCCCTCGCCCGGCACGTCGACCCCGCCGCTCAGGCCCAAGCCGCCGGCGAGCACCCCGCCGAAGCCGCTGCCCGAGCCCCAGGAGCCCGGCAAGCCCGGCAAGACGCCCGACCAGACCGACACGAGGCCCGGGACCCCGAAGCCGCCGGACAAGCCCGAGCCCCCGAAGCCCCCCAAGCCGCCGAAGCCCCCGAAGCCCGCCGACCAGGTCGCCCGCCTGGAGAACGCGGGTGCCGCGGAGCTGACGGCGACCGCGGGCGACGCCTTCGCCGGGCGCGTCGCGGCCAAGGCGGAGACCGGCTCCGGCCGGGGCGTGCCCAAGGTCAAGGTCCGGTTCACCATCTCCGGTGACACCGACACCCGGTTCGAGGGCGGCGCGCGCAGCGTCACCGTCACCACGACCGGCACCGGCACGGCCACGGCGCCCGTCATCGAGGCGGGCGAGCGGACCGGCGGGTTCACCGTCCGCGCCCGGGTCGTGGACCGCTCCCTGACCGCCGTCGAGGTGCCCGCGACCGTCACCGCCCGCCAGGCCGACAAGCTGGAGCGCACCAGCGACAAGGCACTGGTCTGCGAGCCCGGCAAGGAGTTCGCCGACCAGGTCGAGGTCGAGGCGACGTACAAGGGCGAGAGCGCCGCGGGCGTCGCCGCCACCGCCACGATGATCAAGTCGGCGCAGAACGGCACCGCGAACGACAAGGGCCCCTACTTCAAGGACGCCGACGGCAAGCCCGTGCGCACCCTCAAGGGCCTCAAGACCGACGAGGACGGCAAGCTGCTGCTGCCGAAGATGTACGCCGACGACACCGCCGGGACGTACTTCGTACGCATCGTCACCAACGGCGGCGCCACGATCACCGTCGAACTGAAGGTGGCCGCGCCCGCCGCGTGACAAGCCCTCCGCTCGCGCACCACCCGCACGCAGCACCCGACCGCCTCCGGCCCGCAAAGGGCCGGAGGCGGTCGCCGTGTGTGCAACGTGTTCTCATCTGGCCTGTCCGTTGCTACGGTGCCCCAGCCCTGACGCACAGTCAGTTCCTGGTTCCAGCCGCCTCGGGAGGCCCGTATGCGTGCCCTCATCGCCGCCGCCACCGGTCTCGCCGTCGCCCTCGCCCTGGTCCTGACGATCACGGCCGTCGGAGCCCCGTCCGGCGAGACCTCGCCCAAGCCGCTGCTCACCACCGTCCCCAAGCACCCGTAGGGAGGGCCGAGATGCGCCGCAAGGCCAGCCTGGTCCTGCTCGCCTTCGCCGTGTTCTGCGCGGCCATGTCCCCGCTCATGCGCTGGTACGCCTTCCCGCGCCTCGCCAAGATCCCGCCGAGCCAGTACCAGGAGGCGGTCCTGGAGGCGAAGAACCCGACGCTCATCGACTACGGCACGATGAAGGCCAAGAAGGTCCCCATGGTCACCATCGTGCAGACCCTCAAGGGCAACGTGGAGGCGTCGGAGAAGATCGAGAAGAGTGCCGACCGCGACGTCGTGGTCTGGGACGCCCTGTCCTACGTACAGGACGCCGAGGGCAAGATGGTCTCCAAGATCCCCGAGCGGTACATCTTCGACGCGCACAGCCAGGAACCCGTGCACGCCACCGGCGAGATGGTCGACGGCGACCCCGTCAAGCGCGAGGGCATCGAGTTCAAGTGGCCCTTCCTGACCGAGAAGCGGGACTACGAGTACTTCGACGCGCAGGCCCGCATCACCAGGCCCATCCACTACAAGGGCACCCAGGACTTCCGCGGCGTGAAGGTCTACTACTTCGAGCAGACCATCCCCTGGACCAAGGTCCCCTTCCCCAGGACGATGCCGGTCAAGGACATCACCCCGGAGTCCCTCGCCAAGACCGGCACCACCCGCTGGTACACCACGATCCGCAAGTTCTGGGTCGACCCGACCACCGGGGCGCCCGTCTACGGCGAGGAGATCCAGCGGAACGAACTGCGCGGCGGCACCCTGCTCGGCGACCGCGACAAGGTCACGGTGTTCGCCGGGCACGTGAAGATGCGCGAGGACTACATCCAGAGCACGGTCGACCTGGTGAAGTCCCAGCGCGTCCTGGTGCTCCTGCTGACCTCCTACCTCCCCTGGGGCTTCCTCGTCCTCGGCGCGCTCCTGCTCGCGCTCTCCCTCTGGCTGGAGGCCCGCAGCCGCAGACCGGGCGACCCGGCGCCGTCCGCCGCGAAGGACCCGGAACCCGAGCCGGTCAAGGCCTAGGCGCTTCGCTGGATGTGCGGTGCGAAACCTGCGGGCCGTCAGTGGCTGGTCGCGCCCACGCGGCGGAGCCGCACATGGACGCAGCCCCGCGCCCCTTCAGGGCCCTTCGTACCGCGGCGGACTTCGGAGCCCGCTCAGGCGCCCGCGCCCCGTCGGTCCTGGCGGGCCTTCGTGTAGCGGGTCGGCGCGGCCGTCGCCGGATCTTCCGGCCAGGGGTGCTTCGGGTAGCGGCCGCGCAGTTCGGCGCGCACCGAGCGGTAGCCGTCGCGCCAGAAGGAGGCGAGGTCGGCGGTGACGGCCGCGGGGCGCCCTGCGGGCGACAGCAGATGCACAAGCAGCGGTACGCCCGCCACGCGCGGAGTGTCCTGAAGCCCGAACATCTCCTGCAACTTCACGGCCAGCACGGGCTGTTCGGGATCCGCGTAGTCGACGCGGATCCGGGACCCGCTCGGCACCTCCACGCGCTCCGGCGCAAGGGCGTCCAGGCGGGCTGCCTCGCCGGTGGCCCACGGCAGCAGCCGCGTCAGCGCCTGCCCGGCGTCGATGCGCCCCAGGTCGGCGCGGCGGCGGGCCCGCCCGAGCTCGGGTTCGAGCCACGCGTCGGCCCGCTCCAGGAGCACCTCGTCGGACACGTCCGGCCAGGGCTCGCCCAGGTGCCGCCGCAGAAATCGCAGCCGGTCGCGCAGTGCGGACGCGTCCCGGTCCCACCGCAGCAGCCCGAGCCCCTCCCGCCGCAGCCCTTCAAGCAGCCCTTCCCGTACGAGTACGGGGTCCGGGTCCCGCAACGGCCGCACCACAAGCTCCACCGCACCCAGCCGCTCCACATGCCGCGCGACGAGCCCACCGTCGACCCAGGCGACCTCGTCCCCCTCGGCGAGCAGCGACGCGGCGGCCGCACGGGCGACACCCTCGTCGACAACGGCCCCGAGCCGCACCCGAGCGTGCCCGGCCCCCACCCCCCGATCAGCCACAGCCACCGCGACCCACGGGGCCCCCGCGATCCCGGACCCGTTCCCCACCTCGGCCCGCGTCCCGCCGACCATCAGATACGTCCCGTCCCTCTGGCGCCTCGCCACCCGCTCCGGGAAGGCGAGGGCGGCTACGAGGCCTACGACTAGGTCGTCTCGGGGGCCCTGGCCGTCGGCCAAGGGCCCGAGGCCGCCGCTGTCGTGCTCGCGGCCGTCGCGGTCCGAGGCCGAGCCGCTCTGCGTCGCGTCGGCGCGTGCCTCTGCCGGTTCCGGGTTCCGGGCGGGTGCAGGGCTCGCGGCCTTCCGCCCTCGGCTTCCCTCCACGGCGTTGGTGTGTGGTCCTGTTGGGTCCGGGTCGCGGGTGGGCATGGGGCTGCTGCTGACCCGCTCCTGGCCGACCCCGCCCGTGTCTCCGGCCCCACCGCGCTCCGGGGCGTCGGCGCTCGGTGCCCCCGGTTTCAGGTGCCCGGCGAGTGGGTGGGAAATGTCCCGCGCCGACGCGGTGGTCGCGGCCGACGTGGGCGTGGCCCGGTCGGCCGACATGGGCGTGGTCGACGGCGCGGCACCCGTGGACGTGGCCGCCCCGGTCGGCGGCGCGGTGGCCGACGGCGTGGCTCCCGCCGCCGACGTGAGGCGCCGTACCTCGCTCCGCCAGCGCGCGGCGTACGCGTCCGCGCCCCGGCGGGCAGCACGCAGCGCCGATGCGAGGTCGTCCCCGTACTCACGGGGAGGCTCTTCGCTGAGGAGGGCGACGGCCTCTGCCGCGCGGCGGGCGCCGACCCGGGGTGCCGCGTCCAGGAGGGCGCGGGCGAGCCGTGGGTGCACCCCGGCCCGGGACAGCCGGACCCCACGGTCCGTGACCCGCCCCGTCGCGCCGTCCACCGCGCCGATCGCCGTCAGTACGTCCCGCGCGGCGGCCATCGCGCCCGCGGGCGGCGCGTCGAGCAGCGCGAGCCCGCCCGCCCCGGGATCCCCCCAGCACGCGGCCTGCAGCGCGAACGCCGTCAGGTCGGCCACCTTGATCTCGGGGGAGGGGAAACGCGAGAGGCGCCCGTCCTCGGCCTCCGCCCAGCACCGGTACACCGCGCCCGGCGCCTCACGCCCGGCCCGCCCCGCCCGCTGCCGCCCGGCCGCCTGCGAGGCCCGCACGGTGGTCAGGGAACTCAGCCCCCGCGCGTGATCCACCCGCGGCTCCCGCGCGAGACCGGAGTCCACCACGACCCGCACCCCCGGCACCGTCAAGGACGACTCGGCCACCGACGTCGCGAGCACGACCCGGCGCCGCTCCCCGCCCGCGAGGACCGCGTCCTGCACGGCGGCCGGCGCCCGCCCGTGCACCTGGAGCACCTCGACCCCGCCCAGATCCCCCAGCTGCCCCGCCACCCGGCCGATCTCGCCGACCCCGGGCAGGAAGCACAGCACGTCCCCGTCCCGCTCCCGAAGCGCCCGCCGCACCGTCGCGGCCACATGCGCGAGCAGCGCCGGATCCACCCGCATCCCGTGCGGCGGCCGCACCGGCCGCGCGGGCGGAGCCCACACCACCTCCACGGGGTGCGCGGTCCCCGCCGCCTCCACCACGGGCGCACCGCCGAGGACCCGCGCCCACCCCTCCGCGTCCGTGGTCGCCGAAGCCGCCACCAGCTTCAGCTCCGGCCGCAGCGCCTCGCGCACGTCGATCAGGAAGGCCGCGACCGTATCGGCGTCCAGATGCCGCTCGTGACACTCGTCGATCACGACGGCATCCACGCCCGCGAGCTCCTGGTCGCGCTGCAGGCGCTGGAGCAGGACACCGGTCGTGACGACCTCCACGCGAGCGCGTGGCCCCACCACGCGCTCGCCGCGCACCGTGTAGCCGACGCTCCCGCCGACCTTCTCGCCGAGCAGCCACGCCATCCGCCGGGCGGCGGCCCGCGCGGCGATGCGCCGGGGCTCGGCGACCACGACGCGACGTACCGGACCGCGCCCGTCACCCTCGCCGTCCACGAGCCCGGCGAGCGCCAGCGGTACGAGGGTGGTCTTGCCGGTGCCGGGCGGCGCGCACAGCACGGCGGCACCCGGCCCCTCCAGGGCGGCGCGCAGCGCGGGCAGCGCCTCGCGCACGGGCAGTTTCAGAGCGGCGTCACGGATCACGCCCTCAGTCTCGTACGCCGCCGCCCGAGCACGAACACCCACTCAGCCCCGTACACCGCCGCCCACGCCCGAAACGGACCCGAGCAGCAGGCATCGGCCCCGAGACCTCAGTCCCGCTCGCACACGAAGATCGCCGTCCCCGGAATCAGATTCCCCCGTAGCGGCGACCACCCGCCCCACTCCTGGGTGTTCCACGCCGGCCACTCCGGCTCCACGAGGTCCACCAGGCGGAACCCGCCCGCGACCACGTCCCGCACCCGGTCCCCGACCGTCCGGTGGTGCTCCACGTACACCGCGCGGCCCTGCTCGTCCTGCTCGACGTACGGAGTCCGGTCGAAGTAGGAGGCCGCCACCGAGAGACCCTCCGGACCCGGCTCGTCCGGGAAGGCCCAGCGGATCGGGTGCGTGACGGAGAAGACGAATCGGCCCCCGGGGCGCAGCACACGGCGCACGTCCCGCAGGACCCGCACCGGGTCGGCGACGAACGGCAGCGCCCCGTACGCGGAGCAGGCGAGGTCGAAGGAGCCGCCCGCGAACGGCAGCGCGCCCGCGTCGGCCTCCACCAGCGCCACCCGGCCGCCGAAGTCCTCCTGGATGCGCTGCGCGTGCTGGAGCTGGCGGTGGGAGAGGTCGAGGGCGACCGGCCGCGCTCCCTGCGCGGCGAGCCAGCGCGAGCACTGGGCCGCGCCGGCGCCGATCTCCAGGACGTCCTTGCCCTTCAGGTCCTCCGCCGGGCCGAGCAGCTCCGCCTCGACCTCGTCGAGGCCCTCGGGACCCCACACGAAACGGTCGTCCCCGAGGAACGTGCCGTGCTCGATCTGGTACTCGTCCGCGTTCCGGTCCCACCAGCCACGATTGGCGCGGCTGCTCTCGGTGACGTCGGCGTCACGCCGGGTGGCCTCGGGCTCGGGCGCTTCGGGCTCTTGGATGATCCGCTCCATGGTCGTACTGTGCCGTCCGTGCTGTCTTGGCGGCTTGTCGGCGGCCCTCCGGGGTGCGGCGCGGCAGAGCGCGATGCGGCCCGTGTGGCCTCATGTAACAGGTTTTGTGCCGGGTATGCGGCGATCCGCCCCGGGTGTGCGCCTTCGCGCATTGACCCTGTACGACGGCCCCCGTATGCTACAAGTTGCGCTGCGAGCCTGCGTTCCTCAGACATAGCAGGTTGCGCTCGCGTCTGTTGTATGTCCCCTCGGTTGTCGAGGCGGCTGTCCGTTTCCTTCGGGAACCTTGGATCGGCGTCTCCTGAGCTGTCCGGCTTCTGCAGAGCGAAACGGGTTCCGGCGCTAGCAGTACCTACGACTTCAATGTCCGTACCGGAGCCCTTTCCCACATGACGAGCAGCACCGAGACCACCGCCACCACTCCGCAGGTAGCGGTCAACGACATCGGTAACGAGGAAGCCTTCCTCGCCGCGATCGACGAGACGATCAAGTACTTCAACGACGGCGACATCGTCGACGGCGTCATCGTGAAGGTCGACCGGGACGAGGTCCTGCTCGACATCGGTTACAAGACCGAAGGTGTGATCCCGAGCCGCGAGCTCTCGATCAAGCACGATGTCGACCCGAACGAGGTCGTCAAGGTCGGCGACGAGATCGAGGCCCTGGTTCTCCAGAAGGAGGACAAGGAAGGCCGCCTGATCCTCTCGAAGAAGCGCGCTCAGTACGAGCGTGCCTGGGGCACCATCGAGAAGATCAAGGAAGAAGACGGAATCGTCACCGGTACCGTCATCGAGGTCGTCAAGGGTGGTCTCATCCTCGACATCGGCCTCCGTGGCTTCCTCCCGGCCTCCCTGGTCGAGATGCGCCGTGTCCGCGACCTTCAGCCCTACGTGGGCAAGGAGCTCGAGGCCAAGATCATCGAGCTGGACAAGAACCGCAACAACGTGGTCCTGTCCCGCCGTGCCTGGCTCGAGCAGACGCAGTCCGAGGTCCGCCAGACGTTCCTCACCACCCTGCAGAAGGGTCAGGTCCGCTCCGGCGTCGTCTCCTCGATCGTCAACTTCGGTGCCTTCGTGGACCTGGGTGGCGTCGACGGTCTCGTCCACGTCTCCGAGCTCTCCTGGAAGCACATCGACCACCCCTCCGAGGTTGTCGAGGTCGGCCAGGAAGTCACCGTCGAGGTCCTCGACGTCGACATGGACCGCGAGCGCGTCTCCCTGTCGCTCAAGGCGACGCAGGAAGACCCGTGGCAGCAGTTCGCCCGCACGCACCAGATCGGGCAGGTCGTTCCCGGTAAGGTCACCAAGCTCGTTCCGTTCGGCGCGTTCGTGCGCGTCGACGAGGGCATCGAGGGCCTGGTCCACATCTCCGAGCTGGCCGAGCGCCACGTGGAGATCCCGGAGCAGGTCGTCCAGGTCAACGACGAGATCTTCGTCAAGGTCATCGACATCGACCTCGAGCGTCGCCGGATCTCGCTGAGCCTCAAGCAGGCCAACGAGTCCTTCGGTGCCGACCCGTCGTCCGTCGAGTTCGACCCGACGCTGTACGGCATGGCCGCGTCGTACGACGACCAGGGCAACTACATCTACCCCGAGGGCTTCGACCCCGAGACCAACGACTGGCTCGAGGGCTTCGAGACCCAGCGCGAGGCTTGGGAGGGCCAGTACGCCGAGGCGCAGCAGCGCTTCGAGCAGCACCAGGCCCAGGTCATCAAGTCCCGCGAGGCGGACGCCCAGGCCGAGGCCGAGGGTGCGGCCGCTCCCGGTGGCGCGGCTCCGGCCGCCGGCACCGGCGGTGGCGGTGGCGGCGGCGGTTCGTACTCCTCGGAGTCGGACGACAACTCCGGCGCCCTGGCGTCGGACGAGGCGCTCGCCGCTCTGCGCGAGAAGCTTGCCGGAGGCCAGAGCTGACCTCGCGTCGCTCTCCCTAGGCAGTAGCTGAACACTGTGGGCCCGCACCGAACGGTGCGGGCCCACAGTGTTTTCTCCTTGGGCGGTCCCGCGGCGCCAGAGGGATGGTGAAGCGCCGATGAATCAGGGCAGGCTTCCTGTCGCCCTCACCGGCAAAGGGAAGTGAATCTCCACTGTTCCTTGGCCGATCGGCAACCCTTTCCTCAGGTTCTCCGCCCATTCGCCCTCGATGGGGGGTGAGTTGCACCCACTACATTTCGCGCATGCACATGACTTGGATCAAGAATCGTCTGAGTGCCGGAGCCGCAGCCCTCGTCGTCGCCGGTGGCCTTGGAGTCCTCCAACCCGCCCCCGCGCAGGCGGCACCGGCCCCGTCGTACTGGTTCTTCGTGGACGACAGCCGCGAGCGGTGCCTCACCGGCGGGAAGATCGACGGAGCCACGTCACGGGTCTTCTTGACGAAGTGCAACGGCAGCAATTTCCAGAAATGGGACTGGCGTGGTGATGATCCCAATCAGAGACCGTACGAGCAGCTCCAGAACAAGGCCACCGGTCTCTGCCTGGCCACCGACAACGAGAGCATGGAGAACAACGCCGTCTGGGCCAGCCAATGCGAGTGGCGCAAGGGCATGCGCTTCCACTACGACGGCGCGACCAACACTCTGTGCCCCGCACTGACCAACTACAGCACCTGTCTGGTGACGGAACCCAACGGGGCGGTCCACGGCTCCACTGAAGGTGGATGGATGGAGTGGTGGGGCTCGCCCGTTTAGGCGCCTCCCCGCCTACGGCGTCACCGGGACATTCGTCAGGCCCTTGCCGCCCTTGACAGTGTTGCTCGCGTGGACCGTTGTCTTGCAACTGCCGCTGTTGTTCGTCACGTTGATCGCCAGTTGCTTGTCGCCGGTGGCGCCCGTCAGGTCGGACTTGTTGGCGCGGAAGACGGTGCCGCAGCCCCAGCCGGACTGCTGGGTGTGGGTCTCGAAGCCGTTGTTCGTGGTGTTCTTGCCGGTGTTGCCCTCGATGACGTAGTCGTTGCCCTTCACGTCGATCCACGAGTCGTCGTAGTTGTTGCCGGTCAGGCCCTTGCCGTCGAAGGTGTTGCCCGAGACCTTGCCGCCCTTCGTGCCCTCCTTGAGGTCGATCGCCTCACCGCCGACGTCCGGGCCGATGACGTTGTTCAGGATCTGTACGTTGTCGCTCTTGTCGGAGAGGCCGCCCGCGCTGCCGACGTAGACGCCCTCGCCCATGCCGCGGTCGTCGTTGCCCGTGTCGTAGATCTTCGAGTTCTTGATCACGCCGTCGGGGCTCGACTTGCGGAAGTGGACGCCCTCCATGTCGAGGCCGTGGACCGTCACGCCGTCCACCACGACCCCCTTCGCGGAGTCGATCATGATGCCCTTCTGGCCGCCGGTGACGGTGATGCCCTTGACGGTCCAGTACGAGGCGCCGTTGAGGTGCAGGCCGTAGCCGCCGCCCGCCGTGAGCACCGCCTTGGCGGAGCCGGTCAGCGTGACGCGGGAGCCCGAGTTCGCGGCCACGGTCGTCTTGAAGTTCCCGGAGTACGTTCCGTCCGCGAGGTGGATCGTGTCGCCGGGGCCGGCCTCGGTGAGCGCCGACTTCAGTTCCGCGGCCGTGGAGACCTCGATGGTGTCGGCGGGACCGGCGGCCGGGGGCGCCGGAACCGCGTACGCGGCCGCCGAGAGGCCCCCGGCGGCGGTGGCGGCGGCGAGCGCGGCGGTGAGCAGGGTGCGGGTGCAGCGGGTACGCATCGTGGGGTTGCCTTCCCGTCGGAGTTCCATGGGTTCTTGTATGTGAACCTGGTGCGTCATTCTGAACGTGTGACTGCTTCGAGACGGTAGAGGTGGGTCATGTCCGCGTCAAGGTTGCGTCGTAGCTGTGAATGCGCGTGGCCGGGAATGCCCGCCCCGTGGGGCGCGTTCTGCTCAATGAACACGAGGAGGAGCGGTCACAGTGCTTGATCCGCAGGGTTTGTACGCATGGGAGCCGAAGGGCCTCGCTGTTGTCGACATGGCGCTCGCCCAGGAGTCGGCCGGACTGGTCATGCTCTACCACTTCGACGGATACATCGACGCGGGCGAGACCGGCGACCAGGTCGTCGAGAAGCTCGTGGACAGTCTTCCCGGGCAGGTCGTGGCCCGCTTCGACCACGACAGGCTCGTGGACTACCGCGCCCGGCGCCCGCTGCTGACCTTCCGGCGCGACCGCTGGAGCGACTACGAGGTGCCGACGCTGGACGTACGGCTCCTCCAGGACGCCACCGGCGCGCCCTTCCTGCTGCTCTCCGGCCCCGAGCCGGACATCGAGTGGGAGCGCTTCGCCGCGGCCGTCAGGGAGATCGTCGAGCGCCTCGGCGTGCGGCTCTCCGTGAACTTCCACGGCATCCCCATGGGCGTACCGCACACGCGCCCCGTGGGCCTCACCCCGCACGGCAACCGGACCGACCTGGTGCCCGGACACTCCAGCCCCTTCGACGAGGCGCAGGTGCCCGGCAGCGCGGAGGCGCTGGTCGAGTACCGCCTCGCGGAGGCGGGCCACGACGTGCTCGGCGTCGCCGCGCACGTCCCGCACTACATCGCGCGCTCGGCTTACCCGGACGCGGCCCTGACCGTCCTGGAGGCGATCACCGCCGCCACCGGCCTGGTCCTGCCCGGCGTCGCGCACGCCCTGCGCACCGAGGCCCACCGCACCCAGACCGAGATCGACCGGCAGGTCCAGGAGGGCGACGAGGAACTGGTCGCGCTCGTCCAGGGCCTTGAGCACCAGTACGACGCGGCGGCGGGCGCCGAGGCCCGCGGCAACATGCTCGCCGAGCCCGTGGACATCCCGTCGGCGGACGAGATCGGCCGCGAGTTCGAGAAGTTCCTCGCCGAGCGCGAGGGCGACGGCTAGGGGTTTCCGGTGCCGGGGGGGGCGGGGGCCGGGCGCCGGGGGCGTTCCGGAGGCTCCGGCAGACAGCGGCCGAACCGGCGCCTAAGCTGCCGGTCATGCTGAAAGTGGGGCTGACCGGCGGGATCGGTGCCGGCAAGAGTGAAGTGTCACGGCTGCTCGTGGAGCGCGGAGCCGTGCTCGTGGACGCCGACCGGATCGCGCGCGAGGTGGTGGCGCCCGGCACCGAGGGCCTGGCCGCGGTCGTCGAGACCTTCGGCGAGGAGGTCCTCGCCGCCGACGGCTCCCTCGACCGCCCGAAGCTCGGCGCGATCGTCTTCGCCGACCCGGACAGGCTTGCCGCCCTCAACGCGATCGTGCACCCCCTGGTGGGCGCGCGCTCCGCGGAGCTGGAACGGGCCGCCGCCGAGGCCGGCGAGGACACGGTGATCGTGCACGACGTGCCGCTGCTCGCGGAGAACGGCCTCGCGCCGCTCTACGACGTCGTGGTCGTCGTCGACGCCCGCCCCGAGACCCAACTCGACCGGCTCGTACGGCTGCGCGGCATGACCGAGGACGACGCCCGCGCCCGCATGGCCGCCCAGGCGACGCGCGAGAAGCGCCTGGAGATCGCGGGCATCGTCGTCGACAACGACGGCCCCCTGGAACAGCTCGCGCCCCGCGTGGACGAAGTGTGGCGGGAACTGCGGATGCGGGCCCGGGCCGCATAGCCCATGGCGAGGCGGAAGAAGGGCGGGGTTCGTGGTCGTACTGGCGGCGTTCACCACGCTGGGCGGACTGGTCGCGCTGCTCGCCGGTGCCTACGGCCTGCAGCAGACCCGGCGCATCACCGAAGCAGGTGAGGTGGCGGAAGCCCTGGTCAAGGCGGTGCAGCAGGGTGCCGACCGGCCGACGCTGCAGTTCGAGACGGCGGACGGGCGGGTGATGGAGGTCGTCTCGCCGGTGCCCCCGAGCCGGCGGCGGCCCCTGCCCGCGGGGGAGCGGGTGCGCATCGCCTATGACAGCGACGACCCGCGTGAGATCGTGCTTCTGGGTGGGGAACGGCGCGGCCTGGACTGGTCGTTCGTCGCGGCGGGCGCGTGCCTGGTGATCGTGGGCATGGCGTTGGCCATGTCGGGGTGAGGCCGACGTGGGGCGGAGATGAGGTGTGGTGAGGACGGGGTGAAGTCGGGGTGAGGCCGGGGCGGCGGCCCGGCTGATCGTGGCCCCGACTTCACGCGCCAGGGCCCGGAATATGCCGGAGCGGCGCGTGTGTTGACCATGAGAAGCGAGGGAAGGAGTTCGGCGTGCCCGAAAGCAGCCCGGAGAGCCATGTCATCGACTTCCGGGCGGCGGAGCAGTTGCTCGCCGCCCGGGATCCGCGGGGTGCCGTGAAGCTCCTCGACTCCGTCATCGCAGCCCACCCGGAGAACACCGCGGCCCGGTTGCTGCGGGCCCGCGCCTTCTTCGCCTCCGCCCAACTGCGCGCTGCCGAGCTGGAGTTCAGCATCGTCCTGGAGCGCGAGCCGGACAACGCGTTCGCGCACTTCGCCCTCGCCCGCACCTACGAGCGCGCCGCCCGGCCCGACCAGGCCCGCCGCCACTTCCGGCTCGCCGCCGCGCTCGACCCGCAGCCGGACTATCTGGCGGCGGCGCGGTTCGACGAGGACGGGGCCGGCGGCGGCGCGGGCGGACAGCCGCGGGCGGGCGACGTGTAGGGCGTCAGGACTTCGGGGGATCGTGAGGCGGATCGTAGGGGGGTACGTCGCGGCCCGGCTGGTAGTGCGGGCCCTGGCGGATGTGGCGCACGATCAGCGCCATGTCGACGGTGACCACCAGCCACAGCACCCCGCACGCCACCGCCCACTGCGGGCGCCCGGCGAGCGCGAAGGCCACCGTCCCCGCCGCGGCCCAGATCAGCCCCCATACGCTGAACCAGAAGCGCATGCGCAAGGGACTGCGCGCGGTCACCGGCTCACTTCCTGTGCGCATCGGACGTCATCTCCGTCTTCTCCTCCTTCCAGGGTCCACCCGGCACGGGCCCGGCGGAAGGGGTGACGGACGGGTCTTGAAGAGGTGCGGAGCGGTACGGAGAGGTGGGTGGAGCCGTGTTGGACGTGCTGCGGGCCGCGGCGGAGCGTGACTCGGTGCTCGCCGCGTGGCTGCGGGCGCTGGAGGACGGGGGTGAGCCGCCCGCCGAGGCGGTCCTGCCGGACGCCGACGAGCTGCCCGACGTCCTCCTCGACCTCGGCGTGCCGCACGAGGACATCAACGCGCTCGTCGCCCTGCGGGGGCGGGTGCTCGACGATCCGGACACGCGGTGGCTGCTCACTCGGTGCGTCGCTCTGCTCCTGCGCGATCTGGGCGCCCCCGAGCAGGGGCCTCGGCTGCCCGTTCTGCCCGCGGAGCTCGGCGAACTGGGCAGCTGCTTCTATGTCTTCGTCTTCATCGCCGCGTTGCCCCGGGTCCGGGCCTATCACTTGCGGCACGGCATACCCGACGACGTCTCCCGTCGTTCCCTCGCCGATCTCGGGCGGCACATGGCCGTGCACCGCAGGACGCACGGCAGCCGCGGAGTGCCTGTGCCCGGCTGGAACGCGCTGCACTTCCGCGGTGAGCTCTATCAGTTGGGGCGGCTGCAGTTCCAGCGGTCTCTGCTCGGGGAGCGGATGGGCGCCGCGATCGCTGCCGCCGGGGTGGGGCTCGGGCCCGGGGACCCCTGTCTGAGCGTGCATGTCGCCGACTTCCGGGGGCCGTTGTCGGCGGCGGCCTGTGACCTGTCGGTGGAGCTCGCGCGGGAGTTCTTTCCCCGGCACTTTCCCGGGGAGCGGTATGACGTGGTCGTCTGTCACTCGTGGCTGCTTGATCCGCAGTTGAAGCGGTATCTGGACGCCGAGTCCAACATCGTGCGGTTTCAGGAGCGGTTTCGGCTTGCTGATACGTACGGGGGTGAGGCGCCGGACGACAGCGTGCCGGTGGGGTTCGTGTTCGGGGACCGGCTCATGCCGGTGGAGCGGTTGCCTCGGCGTACTCGGGTGGAGCGGGCCATTGGGGATCACTTGCGGGGTGGGGGGCATTGGTATGCGGGGCATGGGTGGTTTCCGCTGGAGCGTCCCCAAGCCCGCCCCTTCCCGTAACTGGGGGCTCCGCCCCCAGACCCCCGTATCGGCCTGAACGGCCTCGTCCTCAAACTCCCCCAAGCTCTTAAGGAGCAGGGGGGACCCCCTCGACGGGCTGATAGGGCTGGGGGTTCAGTCCGTCTCCCGCACTGGTGGTTGCGTCGGGCCCGTGCGGCTGTTGAGGGCCCTCAGGCGGTCCATGTCCCTGCGGTCGCGTTTGGTGGGGCGGCCGGTGCCTCGGTCGCGGATGCCCGCGGGGGCGATCGCCTCGCGCGGGGGTGGCGGGGGGCTGTTGTCCACATAGCACTCGACGGCCACGGGGGCGCCCACCCGCTTGCGGATGAGGCGTTTGACGATGACGACGCGTTCGCGTCCTTCGGTCTGGCGGAGGCGGACCTCGTCGCCCGGCTTCACGCCGTACGCGGGCTTCACGCGGTCGCCGTTGACGCGGACGTGGCCGCCCTTGCAGGCCGCCGCGCCCGCGGAGCGGGTCTTGACCAGCCGTACGGACCAGATCCAGGCGTCGACGCGCACGGTCCCGCCGTCCGCGCCGCCCGTGCCGGGGGAAGTCTCCGAAGCCATGCGTCGACCTTAGTGCGGCATCGGTGCGCAGGGCCCGGCTGCCCGGCGAGCCGTCCGGAATCCGCGAGCGGGCGCACTCGATAATTCGGGCTGTTCACGGCAAACAACGCAAATTTCCTCACGCAGGGGTGCTGCCCATGACGCCCGAAGAGCTCGCCACCACGGTCGACGGACTGATGGACGGCCTGCGCGCCGACCTCGTCCGCCTCGCCGAGATCCCCTCGATCGCCTTCCCCGGATTCCCCGGCGAGCCGGTCCAGGAGGCCCACGACCTGGTCGCGGGGCTGCTGCGCGACGCGGGCGTACCGACGGTCGAGCGCCTTGATCTGCCCGACACGGCACCAGTGGTCTACGGCGAGATCCCGCCCCCGCACCCGGACGCGCCGACCGTGCTCCTCTACGGGCACTACGACGTCCAGCCGCCCGGCGACGAGAAGCTGTGGAAGTCGCCGCCCTTCGAGCCCACCCCCGTCGAGGACACGGGCCACGGCGCCGGTCTGCGGGCGCGGGGCATCGCCGACGACAAGTCCAACGTGATCGCTCATGTGGGGCTGCTGCGCGCGTACGGGGGCCGCCCGCCCGTCGGCGTCAAGATCGTCGTCGAGGGGCAGGAGGAGTACGGCAGCGCCTTCGACGACTACCCGCCCACCGACCCGGCCCGCTTCGCCTGCGACGCCATGGTCATCGCCGACCTCGGCAACCTCCGCCCCGGCACCCCCACCCTCACCACCGGCCTGCGCGGCGCCGCCGAAGTCGTCGTCGAGGCGCGCACCCTCGACGAGCCCCGGCACAGCGGCGAGTTCGGGGGTGCCGCGCCCGACGCGCTGCTCGCGCTCCTGAAGGCGCTCGCCACCCTGCACGACGTGCACGGCGACGTCGCCGTCGAAGGGCTGCGCCGGGAGGAGTGGAGCGGGACCTCGTACACCGAGGAGGAGTTCCGCGCGCTCGCGGGCGTACGCGAAGGGATGCCGCTGATCGGCAGCGGGAGCCTCGGGGAGCGGCTGTGGAGCGGGCCCGCGATCACCGTGATCGGTCTGGACGCGCCGAGCGTGGAGCACGCGGCCTCCGCGGTCGTGCCGTACGCGCGCGCCAAGCTGAACCTGCGCTTCCACCCCCGGCAGGACCCCCGTGAGGCACGCGAACGGCTCGTCGAGCACCTGCGCTCGCTGCGGCCCTTCGGCGTCCCCCTCACCGTCACGCCCGGCGACACCGGCCCCGGCTACGAGGCAGCGACCGGCGGGCCCGCCTACAGCGCCGCGCTCACCGCGCTGAAGGAGGCCTGGGGCGAGGAGGCCTCGTACGTCGCGACCGGCGGGTCCATCCCGCTCGTCAACGGGCTCGCGCAGGCGGCGCCCGGCGCGGAGGTCCTGCTGTTCGGCGCGCAGGACAGCATGTGCAACCTGCACGCGCCCAACGAGCGCGTGCTCCTTGGCGAGCTGCGCGACACAGTGGTCGCGCTGGGCGCGTTCGTGCGCGAGTACGCGGCGTCGTTCCCCGTACGCGGCGACGGGAGCCGCTCGTGACCACCACCACGACAGGCCCTGAGACCCAGGAGCCCGCACCCAAGCGGAAGTTCACCTTCCCCAGCGCCCTGACCGTCCTCGCCGTCGTCACCCTCGCGGTGTGGGTGCTCGCCTTCCTGGTGCCGCCGGGCGCCTACGACCGCAACGACAAGGGCGCGCCCGTCCAGGGCAGTTACCACCGCGTCCCCGACGACCAGTCCTTCGTCGACCGCCTCAACGACCTCTTCCTCGCGCCCGTCAACGGCCTGTACGGCGTGCAGGACACCAAGTCGGGCCAGGTCGGCCCCGACCTGACCGGTGAGCTGTACGGCAGCGCGGGCGTGTTCCTCTTCGTGCTCGCCATCGGCGCGTTCATCACCGTCGTGTTCGCCACCGGCGCCCTCGACCGGGGCATCGGGCGGCTCGCGCACCGGCTGCGCGAGCGCGGCGCCATGCTCATCGCGGGCGTCATGGTGGTCTTCTCCGTCCTCGGCACCGTGGAGGGCTTCGCCGAGGAGACGCTGGGCTTCTACGGGCTGATCGTGCCGCTGATGCTCGCCCTCGGGTACGACCGGATGACCGCCGTCGGCGCGATCATCCTGGGCGCGGGCATCGGCGTGCTGTGCTCGACCGTCAACCCCTTCGCCACCGGCGTCGCCTCGGCGGCGGCCGACATCTCGCTCGGCGACGGCATCGTGCTGCGGTTCGTGATGTGGGTGGTGCTCACGGGCGTCACGGTCGCGTACGTCATCCGGTACGCCAGACGCGTGCAGCGCGACCCCGGGCGCTCCCTCAGCGGATTCCTGCCGGGCGACCGGGAGCAGGCGGCGAGCGAGGCCCAGGAGGTGCCCGAGCTGACCCGGCTGCACAAGGCCATCCTGGTCGTGGTCGCCCTGGTCTTCGCGTTCATGATCTTCTCGGTGGTGCCGTGGGCCAGCGCTCTGACGGGCGACGCGGACGCGAAGCCGTACGGCTTCGAACTCGGCTGGTCCTTCCCGCAGTTGGCCGCCCTGTTCCTGTGTGCCGCGGTCCTCGTGGGCGTGGTCGCGCGGATGGGTGAGCAGAAGCTCAGCTCGACGATCATCCAGGGCGCGGCGGACTTCATCTCGCCCGCGCTGGTCATCGTCCTCGCGCGCGGGGTCACCGTCATCATGAACAACTCCCGCATCACCGACACCGTGCTGCACTCGATCGAGGGGGTCGTGAAGGGCACGTCGTCGGGCGTCTTCGCGGTCATCGTGTTCCTGGTGAACCTGCCGCTGGCCTTCCTCATCCCGTCCACGTCCGGGCACGCCACCCTCGCCATGCCGATCCTCGCGCCGCTCGCCGACTTCGCGGGCGTCTCGCGGTCCGTCGTCGTCACCGCGTGGGCGGCCGCCAGCGGCTGGATGAACCTGTGGGTGCCGACGACCGCCGTCACCATCGGCGGGGTCGCGCTCGCCAAGGTCGGCTACGACAAGTACCTGCGGTTCGTATGGCCGTTGCTCGCGATCCTGTTCGTGCTCATCTGCGCCTTCGTGGCAGTGGGCGCGGCGCTCACCTGAGGGCGGTTACCGTGCCGGGATGAGTCTTTACCCGGAGATCGAGCCGTACGACCACGGCATGCTCGACGTCGGCGACGGCAACCGCGTGTACTGGGAGGTCTGCGGCAATCCGCTCGGCAGGCCCGCCGTGGTGCTGCACGGCGGGCCCGGGTCCGGCTGCACGCCCGGATTCCGCCGCTACTTCGACCCCGACGCGTACCGCATCGTGCTGCTCGACCAGCGCGGCAGCGGGCGCTCCACGCCGCACGCGAGCGACCCCGCCACCGACATGGGCGTCAACACCACCAAGCATCTGCTCGCCGACCTCGAACTGCTGCGGCGGCACCTTCGGGTGGAGCGGTGGCTGGTGTGGGGCGTCTCGTGGGGGTCCGTGCTCGGGCTCCGGTACGCCCAGACGTACCCCGAGCGGGTGGCCGCGCTCGTCCTCACCGGGCTCGCCACCGGGAGTCAGGCCGAGGTCGACCTGCTCACGCGGGGGCTCGGGCGGGTGTTTCCCGAGGCCTTCGAGGCCTTCCGGGGCGGGGTGCCGGAGGCCTCGCGGGACGGGGATCTCGCCGCCGCCTATCTGCGTCTCCTCGAGTCGCCCGACCCGGCCGTGCGGGCTCGGGCCGCGCGCGCCTGGACCGACTGGGAGACCGCCATCGCGCTGGCCGCGCCCCGCTCCGTCGCGCGCTACGAGGACCCCGTCTTCCGCGCCGGGTTCGCCCGGACCGTCACCCACTACTTCTCCCAGGGGCACTTTCTGGGGGAGGACGGGGTGGTGCTCCGGGACGCGGGGGCCTTGCGGGGGATTCCTGGTGTGGTGGTGCAGGGGGCGCTCGACTTCGGGAATCTTGTGGGGGTGCCTTGGCGGTTGCAGCGGGGGTGGGGGGACGGGGAGTTGGTGGTCGTGGGGGAGGCTGGGCATGACGCGGGGGCGGTGGGGGTGGTGGGGGCTTTGGTGGCGGCGACGGATGGGTTCAGGTAGGGCGGCCTTGCCGGGGGCTCCCCAATCCCGCCCCTTCCCGTAACCAGGGGGCTGCCGCCCCCTGGACCCCCGCAATCGGCCTGAACGGCCTCGTCCTCAAACGCCGGACGGGCTGAAAAGCTCCGGCGCGGACGGGCTGAAACGTAGCCGAGGCGGGGTGTATTCAGCCTGCCCGGCGTTTGAGGGCGAGGCGCGGAGCGCCGAAAAGGGGGAGAGGGGCGGAGCCCCAGACGGGGAGCTGCGGCGCGGTTGATGTCAGGGCGGGTGGGTGGGGGAAAGCCCGTCCGGCGATTGAGGACGAGGCGCGGAGCGCCGATTCTGCGGCGCGGCCGCCGTAGGGGTGACCTTTCCGGGGCGGCGGACGGGGACAGGCCCGAGTGAGGGGGACGCTGGCCCCGTGCCCCAGTCGACCACCCCGCCGGGCCACCGCCACCGCACGCGGGCAACCCGGCTCCGCCAAGCCCTCACCTGCGCCGCCGCCCTGGCCACCCTCACGGCCACGGGAGGCACCGCGGCGGGCGCCCAGAAGGAGTTCGGGGAGTTCTGGGTCAACCCGGACACCCCCGCCGCCCACCAGTCCGCGACGTGGCGGAAGAGCGGCCGCGTCGCGGATGCCTGGTTCATCGACCGCATCGCGAACCGCGCCCAGGCGGAGTGGCTCCACGACGACAACCCGGCGGACACGGTGCGCGCCCACGTGGAGAAGGCGGCCGCGGCCGACCGCACCGCCGTCCTCGTCGCGTACTACGTCCCGCACCGCGACTGCGGCGACTACTCGGCGGGCGGCGCCCGCGACGCGGCCCACTACCGCACCTGGATCGACGCGTTCGCCACCGCGATCGGCTCCCACGCCGCGTACGTGGTCGTCGAACCGGACGCCGTCGCCCAGCAGATCGCGGGCTGCGACCGGGCCGACGCCCCCGAGCGGTACGCGCTGCTCGCGTACGCCGTCGCCCGCCTCAAGCAGCAGCCGGCCACCAAGGTGTACCTCGACGCGGGCAACGCGGGCTGGATCCCGCAGGAGAGCCGCCTCGTCGAACCCCTGCGCCTGGCGGGCGTCGACCGGGCCGACGGCTTCGCGCTGAACGTCTCCAACTACCGCACGACCGCCGAGAGCGCGGCGTACGGACACCGCGTCGCCCGCGCCCTCGGCGGCGACCCGCACTTCGTGATCGACACCAGCCGCAACGGCAACGGCCCCTACTCGGGCGACGACAAGGCCTGGTGCAACCCGCCCGGCCGCGCCCTCGGCACCGCGCCCACCACCCGCACCGGCGACCCCTCCATCGACGCCTACCTGTGGATCAAGCGACCGGGTGAGTCCGACGGCACCTGCCGGGGCGGTCCCGCCGCCGGGGCATGGTGGCCGGAGTACGCCCTTGGCCTCGCCATCAGGGCACAGACCGTCTGGGGCACCTGACGGCACGCACGCCAGGGTTCAGGGCCGCCACACGTACCGCACGTCCGGCTCCCGCTCCTCGTTGTCACCGTCCGTCCGCTCCGCCGCCGCGAACCCATGACGTTCGTAGAAGCGGTGCGCGGGTGCGTTGACCTGGAACGTCCACAGGGAGAGGCCGCTCGGGCTCCGCTCCTTGGCGAGCGCGACGAAGCGGTCCCCGACACCCCGTCCCCGCCACTCCGGCGCCAGGTAGAGCTGACTCAGCTCCTCGCCCTCCAGCACCATCATCCCCACGACCACCCCGGCAGCCTCCGCCACCCACGTCCCGCCCCGCCCCACCACCACGTACCGGAAGAAGTCCCGCACCTCGGCGTCGGTATGGGCACGGCGGACCGTCGGAAGCGCGGCGTCGTACGCACGCAGATAGACCTCCGCCACGGCCGCCGCGTCGGCGTCGGTGGCGGCGCGCAGCGTGACGGTGGCGGTGGCCGCGGCTGTCGTCTGGTCGCTCATGCGCCGGTCCCTTCCGGTACGACGGCCGTGGCGGTGATCTCCACGAGCTGGCCGCGATAGCCGAGCACCGTCACGCCGAGGAGGGTGGAGGTGTGCGGCTGCGTGGTCAGCAGTCCGGAGGCGCGTACGACCTCCCACACCTCGGAGAGCACGCCGGGCTCGTCCCCGACGACGTACACCGTGCTCGCCACCACCTGCGACATATCGCTGCCGATCGCGCGCAGCGCCTCGTCGAGATTGGCGACCACCTGGTGGGCCTGCCGGACCGGATCGCCCTCGCCGACGAGCTTTCCTTCGGCGTCCAGGGGGACGGAACCGGCCATGAACGCGAGGCGCGTGCCCGCCTCGACGACGGCCGCGTGGGCGTAGCCGGGAGGCGGGAAGAGGGTCGGGACGACGGTGCGGTGGACGGGGGCGGGGTGTGTGGTCATGGGGGCATGGTGCGGGGTGGGGGGCGCGTGCGCATCTGGATTTCGGGTGGGGTGTGGTTCTGCTTCGTACGTGGCGTGCTTCGCCTCAGCGCACCGCTGCCGGTGAACTTCCGCCCGGGACACGGAGGTTGGGGTGTCCGGTGCCGTCCGCCCGTGCAGTCCAGATGTCCTGCTTGCGGCCCTCGCGGCCCGGCAGCGCGTAGGCCAGTGTGTCGTCGTCCAGCCAGGCGGCCTGGTCGTCGACGCTGCGGGGGTCGGCCAGGGGGTGTTCGCGCATGGTGCGCAGGTCGAGGACGTACAGGCGCCAGGGGTTCTTCGTGCCGTCGCGTACGCGCTTCTTGAAGGCGATGCGGGTGTTGTCGGGGGAGAGGGACGGGCATTCGACGTTCTTGCGCAGGGCGCGCGCGGACCACTTCCGCATGTCGCCCTCGACGAGGTACGTGCGGCCCTTCGTCGAGACCGTCGCGTAGAAGCGGTTGTCGTCGCGGGCGAAGGTCACGCCCCAGTAGTTGACGTCGGGGGAGTGGTAGCGGCGGCCGTCGACGGTGAGGGGGATCTCCTCCATGTTCTTGATGAGGTAGCCGGTGCGGGTGTCGAGGATCGAGGTGCGGGTGGAGAAGGACGAGCTGCCGCCCGCGTACGAGTCGCCGGTGGCGAACATCGTCCACGACAGCATCCGGCCGGACGCCGAGACCCGCGCGCGGTTCGGGATGCCGGTGAGCGCCACGCGCCGCTTCTCGCGCAGGTTCTTGTCGAGGACCACCGCGTACGACTTCGGCGGGATGCCCGGGCGGCGAAGCAGGCAGAGGCCGGTGCCCCCGGCGGCGTAGAAGCGTTCGCAGGACGGGCCGTTGGGGGTGCGGTGGGTGGTGGCGGTGGTGCTGGAGGTGGGGACGCGGGCCACGCGGCCCGCGCCCTCCTGCGTCGAGCGGAAGTAGAGGTGGCCCCGGTCGAGGGCGAACTCCGAGTCGGACGCGATGGGTTCGGCGCGGTGGACGGCGCGGACCGTGTATGTGATGGCCACGCCGGCCAGCAGCGCGGCGGCCGCCACGACCGCGACGACGCGCAGGCGGGTGGAGGCCTCGGGCAGGGTGAGGGTCATGCGGTCCCTTCCGGGGGCGTGGTGGGGGCCGGCTGCTCCTGGGGCGTTTCCCCGGCGGCGACCGGCCGTCCTTCCGTCGGCCGCAGCAGCGCCGCCGCTCCCGCCACGGCCACCGTCAGCGCGAGCACCGCGCAGGTCAGGGCGGCGCCGATGCCCCACAGCGTCCACGCGGCGCCGAACCCCGCCGCGGCCACGAGACGGCTCAGCGCCTGGCCGGTCTGCAGCACCGCCATGCCGCTCGCCCGCCGGTCCGCCGGGAGGCACGGCGTGGCGAGCGCCATCAGGACGCCGTCGGTCGCGGCGTAGAAGACACCGAGCGCGAGCAGCACCCCGACGAGCAGCGGGCGGCCGCCGGTCGGCAGGAGCAGCAGGAGGTACGCGACGAGCAGCGCGCCGTGCCCCGCGACGAACGGCACGCGGCGGCCCACCCGGTCCGCGAGCCGCCCGGCCGGAACGGCAAGCAGCAGATAGACCGCCGCGGTGCCGAGCGGAAGCAGCGGGAAGTAGCTCTCCGCGAAGTCCAGGCGCCGCTGGAGCAGCAGATAGAGGAAGGCGTCCCCGACGGTCGCGGCGCCCAGCAGGGCTGCGGCGGCGCAGACGCGGCGGAAGGCGGGGACGCGGAGGAGGGTGAGGGCCTTCCGCGGACGGGGGCGGGGGAGTGCTCTCGCTCGGGCAGCCGACGCGGCGGACGTGCCCGCCGACGGCCCGACCCCCGGCAGCGCCGCCCGCCCCGGCACGAACGCCACCAGCAACAGCACCCCGAACAGCCCGAAGCAGAAGCTCACGACGAACACCGCGTCGTACGCGTCCGCCGTGATCCACAGCAGCGCGAACGCCGCGAGCGGGCCGAGCAGCGCGCCCGTCGTGTCCATCGCCCGGTGCACGCCGAACGCCCGCCCGAGCCCGTCCGGCGGACTGCTCAGCGAGATCAGCGCGTCCCGGGGCGCCGTCCGCACGCCCTTGCCGAGGCGGTCGGCGGCGATCGCCGCGCCGATCCCGGCGGTGGCGCCGCCCGCGAGCAGCAGCCCGAGCCGGGACAGCGCGGAGAGCAGATACCCCGAGCCCGCGACGAGCTTGTGCCGCCCGCCGCGGTCGGCCGCGTACCCGCCGAGGAGGCGCACGACGGCGGTCGCGCCGTTGTAGAGGCCGTCGAGGAAGCCGAACGCCAGCGGGGACAGGCCGAGGCCGAGGACGAAGTAGAGCGGGAGCACCGCCGCGACCATCTCCGAGGAGATGTCGGTGACGAGGCTGACCGCGCCGAGTGCGAGTACGGGTCCGGTGACGCGGCCGCGCGTGCGGGGGCGGCGCGTGCGGCCGCGCTTGGCCGCCGTGGCGACCGCGTCGGTGGTGGCCAGGTACATGTGCGTGACACCCGGGTCCGGGGATCAGTGGCAGGAGTACGACGGGCTGGTGTCCTTGGTCGACCCGTCCGTGCCGATGAGCTTCCAGGAGAAGCCGTCGTCGGTGAAGTCGAGTTTCACGACGCCGTAGGTGTTGGTGATCCGCTTCTGGCTGTTGGGCTGGACCTCTTCGATCTTGTACGGGTTCGCGCCGCCCGTGCCCGCGAGCAGTTCGACGATGCCTTCGGAGTCGGCCTTGCCGTTCGCGTCCTGCGGGGCGAACCGCTCGTAGTGGTGGTCGTGGCCGCCGAGGACGAGTTCGGCCTTCGCGTCGTCGAGGAGCTTGTAGACCGGCCTGCCGACCGGGTTGTTGCCGTGCTCGCCGGAGGAGAACAGCGGGTGGTGCCAGTACGCGGCCACGCACTTCTTGGCATTGGCGGCGAGGTCCTTCTTGAGCCAGTTGATCTGGGCGGCGTCGTCGAAGCTGTTGGAGTCCAGGGCGATGAAGTGCCAATTGCCCTGGTCGTAGCTGTAGTAGCTCTTGCCGTTGGGGTACGCGACCGAGCCGAAGTAGGACTTGTAGCCCTTGAGCGGGCCCGCCGGGTCGTACGTCTCGTGGTTGCCCGGGACGGGCTTCGTCTTGTCCTTGAAGGCGCCCCAGGTGGTCGCGTAGTACTTCTGGAAATCCTTCAGGCGGGCGTCGTCGTACTGGTTGTCGCCCATCGTCAGCACGAACTGCGGGTTGATCTGCTGCACGAGCGCGGCCGTCTTGGGGTGCGCGCAACTGCTGCTGCTCTTCGTGCACTGCTCGGCGATGTCGCCCGCGGCGACCGCGGTGAAGGCCGCCTTCGCCGACGGGGAGGCGTCGGCCTCGTCGGCCGGCGACCACAGGAGCAGTCCGCCCACGGTGGCGAGTGCGGTGGCCGCGGCGGCCGGTATGACCCAACGGGCCTTGGGCGTACGGGGGTTGGTGGTGCCGTCGGTGGGGGTGTGCGGCATGTCTGCCTCCTGGGCGCGTGGGGGGGGGTGCGGGAGGACCGTCTCAGGAATGGTGGCGAGCGGGCATGTTCGCGTCAAGGATGCGGACGGATTATTGTTAGGAAAGTTTCCTACCGGATGGTGCTTCCCTGTCGTGCGGTGGTCGCTCGCGTGGTGTCGGGGTGGGGTGAGGGCTCGCCTAGGGTGGCGGGAGAGGGTGAGTGGCGGGCGAGCAGTCGGCGTGGAGCCGGTGAGCGGCGGGCGAAGAGTGGTTGAGCGGTGTGCGAGGTGGTGGCGATGACGGCGGTGGGTGCCGTGGTCGCCGCTGACGGCGCGCCTGCTGCTCTTGCGGCTCTTGTACGTCCCTGTGCCGCCGTGTTCCTGCCGGCGGAGGTGCCCCGGGAGGGGCGGGTGGCGTGGTGGCGGCCGGATGGCGGGGAGGTGCCTGCGGGTGCGGGCGCCTGGGTTCGGGATGAGATCACGGTCGTACGCCGCCACGGAAAGGGTGTGCGCAGGCGTGCCGTGCCCGCGCTGGTGGCGCCGGTGGGGGAGGCGGTGGGGGTGCTGCTCGCGAGCGCCCCGGGTCTGCTCGGGGGTGCCCGGGGTGGGGTGGCCCGCGGTGTCGTCCCCGGTGTTGCCGTTCCCGGTGTCGCGCACCCCGCCACCGCCTGCTGGGCCGCCGCCGCGCGGCACGCCCTGCACCTGATCGCCCGGGGCAAGCTGCTGCCGGGGCTGACCGGCGCGGACGTGGATGCGTGGCGGGCCGGGCCACTGGGCGCCGAGGACATCGCGCACCTGCGGGCCGTCGCCGCCGCCATGCCCGCCGACGCGCACGCCGTGCCACTGCCCGGCAGCCGCCCGCCGCTTCTGCTGCCCGAGCCGTATGCCCTGGTCAGGGCGTTCGTCGACGCCGTCGTGGACACCGTGCCGCGCACCCCGGCCGCCGCGTACGCCGTCGGCGCGCCGTTCGCCGCGCGCGAGCCGCAGCGGCTGCCGGGGGCGCGCGAGTGGGCGGCGGAGGTGGCTGCGGGGCAGGACGCGGGGGTGCAGGTGTCGCTGCGGGTGGATCTGCGGGCGTCTGATCTGTTCGATGGGGAGGAGTTCGGTGGGGAGGACTTCGACGGGGAGGGGGCGGCGGCGCGGGGAGCCGTGGGTGCCGCAGCGGCTCGGGAAGCCGTGGGCTCCGTAACCGCCCGCGAAGCCGTGGGCGCCACAGCCGCCCGGAAAGCCGCGAGCGCCGGAGCACCCGGCGCTGCCGCCGCCGTGCTCCAGGTGCACAGCCTCGCCGACCCCACCCTCGTCGTCGACGCCGCCCAACTCTGGGCGGGCGCCGACCACTTCGGGCCGCGTGCCAAGGCGCACACGCTGCTCGCCGTGCGCCGCGCCGCCCGCGTCTGGCCGCCGCTCGGCCGCCTCCTCGACCGGCCGCGCCCGGACGTGCTCCCGCTGGCGGACCAGGAGCTGTACGACCTCCTCGGCGTCGCCGCGGCCCGGCTCGGCGCGGCCGGGGTCGCCGTGCACTGGCCGCGGGAGCTGGCCCGCGAGCTGACCGCGACCGCCGTGGTGCGCCCCGCTCCGGGCACCGCCGCGGACAACTTCGACTTCTTCAAGACGGAACAACTCCTGGAGTTCCGCTGGCAGTTGGCACTGAGCGGTGGTGAAGAGGGTGACGGTGACGACGGCGGTGCCCCGCTCACCGAGGCCGAGATGGACGCCCTCGCCGAGGCCCACCGCCCCATCGTGCGACTGCGCGACCAGTGGGTCCTGGTCGACCCCGCCCTCGTACGCAAGGCACGCAAGCGCGATCTCGGTCTGCTCGATCCCGTGGACGCCCTGACGGTCGCGCTGACCGGCGCCGCCGAGGTGGACGGCGAACGCGTCGCCGCCGTGCCGACCGGCGCCCTCGCCCGCGTACGCGAACGCCTCACCGGCGAACCGCTTCCCGTCCCGCAGCCACCCGCCCTCAAGGCCACCTTGCGCGACTACCAGCTCCGCGGCCTCGCCTGGCTCGACCGGATGACCGCGCTCGGCCTCGGCGGCTGTCTCGCCGACGACATGGGGCTCGGCAAGACGGTCACCCTGATCGCCCTGCACCTGCACCGGGCGCGCCCCGAACCGACCCTCGTCGTCTGCCCCACGTCGCTGCTCGGCAACTGGCAGCGCGAGATCGAACGCTTCGCGCCGGGCGTCCCCGTACGCCGCTTCCACGGCACCGGCCGCAGCCTCGACGGCGTCCCCGACGGCGGCATCGTCCTCACCACGTACGGCACGATGCGCACCAGCGCGGCCGAACTCGCCGCCCGCGACTGGGACCTGGTCGTCGCCGACGAGGCGCAGCACGTGAAGAACCCGCACGCGGCCACGGCCCGGGCGTTGCGCACCATCCCCGCGGCGGCGCGGGTCGCGCTCACCGGGACGCCCGTCGAGAACAACCTCTCCGAGCTGTGGGCCCTGCTCGACTGGACGACGCCCGGACTCCTCGGCCCGCTCAAGGCCTTCCGCGCCCGGCACGCCCGCCTCGCCGAGACCGGCGGCTCCGCCGAGAGCGACGAGGCGGTGGCGCGCCTGGCCCGCCTCGTACGCCCCTTCCTCCTCCGCCGCAAGAAGTCCGACCCGGGCATCGCCCCCGAACTGCCCCCGAAGACCGAGACGGACCACCCGGCGCCCCTCACCCGCGAACAGACCGCGCTCTACCAGGCGGTGGTGCGCGAGACGCTCGCCCGCATCGAGGCCGCCGACGGCATCGCGCGCCGCGGCCTCGTCATGAAGCTGCTCATGGCGCTCAAACAGATCTGCAACCACCCCGCGCAGTACCTGAAGGACGGCGCCCCCCTCACCGGCACCGGCCGCCCCCGCTCCGGCAAGCTGGAACTCCTCGACGAACTCCTCGACACGATCCTCGCCGAGGACGGCTCGGTCCTCGTCTTCACGCAGTACGTCGAGATGGCGCGGCTGCTCGAATCCCACCTCGCCGCGCGCGGCGTACCCACCCAACTCCTGCACGGCGGTACGCCGGTGGCCACCCGCGAAGCCATGGTGGACCGTTTCCAGGCCGGCGAGGTACCCGTCTTCCTCCTCTCCCTCAAGGCGGCGGGCACCGGCCTGAACCTGACCCGCGCGGGCCACGTCGTGCACTACGACCGCTGGTGGAACCCCGCCGTCGAGGACCAGGCCACCGACCGCGCCTACCGCATCGGCCAGACCCAGCCCGTCCAGGTCCACCGCCTCATCACCGAGGGCACGGTGGAGGACCGCATCGCCGAACTCCTCGCCGCGAAGCAGGCGTTGGCGGACGCGGTGCTCGGCGACGGCGGCGAGACGGCGCTCACGGAGCTGTCGGACGCGGAGCTGTCGGACCTGGTGACGCTGCGGAGGGCACGATGAGCCCCGCCCCGCGCGTGGGCGGCGGCCGCCCGCGCATCTTCCCGCCCCTGCCGCCCCGCACCGACCCCGACGCGTTCGCCTCCTCCTGGTGGGGCAACGCGTGGATCGACGCCCTGGAGGGCTCGGCCCTGGACCCGGCCCGGCTCGCCCGGGGGCGCGCGTACGCCCGCGAGGGCCACGTCGACACGATCACCGTCGAGTCGGGGCGCATCATCGCGTACGTCCACGGCAGCCGTCCCCGTCCCTACCGCGCCGAACTCCGCATGCGCACCTTCACCCCCGACGACTGGGACCGCTTCCTCGACGCGGCCACCGCGGACCCCGCGCACCTCACGTCCTTCCTCACCCGGGACATGCCCCAGGCCCTCGCGGCCACCGCCGACCGCACCGGCGTCCCCCTCCTCCCCGGCCGCGGCGACCTCATCCCCTCCTGCACCTGCCCCGACCGCGGCCACCCCTGCAAACACGCCGCCGCCCTCACGTACCAGACCGCCCGCATCCTGGACGCCGACCCCTTCGTCCTGCTCCTCGTGCGTGGTGGCGAGGAGACGCGCGTACTGGAGGAACTGACGCGCCGGAACGCGCGCGCGGCGGCGAGCGAGGCGACCGGCGGGCCGGCGGCGGGCAGTTCTGCCACACGTTCCGCTGCGCCGCCCGCGCCGCCTACGGCCCCGGAAGGGGCGGCCAGGGGTGGCGGGGAGCCTGTGCGCATGCGTGCCCCGGAGGGGGCGGTCCGGGGTGGTGGCGAGTCTGCGCGAGCGCGTGCGCTGGAAGGGGTGGTCCGGGGCGGCGGGGAGGAGCCTGTGCGCACGCGTGCCCCGGAGGGGGCGGTCCGTGACGCCGGGGAGTCCGCGCGCACTCCTGCACCGGAAGGGCCAGCTGGGGGCGGAGCGGACTCAGGAACCACGGTCGGCGGGGACCGCGAGGTCGCCGCTCTCTTCGGAACCGCTGCCGACGAGGGGCCCGAGTCGACTGCCCTTCCCGGGACCCCTGCCGACGGGGAGCCCGAGGCGCCCGCCCTCCCCGGAACCACTGCCACCGCGGAGCCCGACGCGCCTCCCCTCCCCGGAACCCCCGCCCGAGAAGCCCTCGCCACCGACTACCGCCCCCCGCTCCCACCCCCGCTCCCCGTACCCCCGCACCCCGGCGAACCACCCCTGCTCCCGGCACTCCCCGGCGCCCCCGACCCCACGGCGCTGGAGTTCCTGGCGACGGATGCCGCGCAGCGCGCGCACGCGTACCTGATGTGGGGCGCACCCGCGCTCGCCGCACCGGACCCCTGGCACGACGCCGTGCGCCTGGCCGCCTCCCACCCCGGCCTGACGGGCCGCCGCACCTTCAGCCGCCAATTCGCCGCCCTCGCGGACTCGGTGGGCCGCACGCCCACCGACCTGTCCCGCGCGGCAGCGGCCTGGCGCCAGGGAGCAGAGGACGGCCTGGCCGTCCTGGAGTCCCCCTGGGATCCCCCGGCAGGCCCCTTCGACCGAGCCCGAGGCGCCCTGGCCGCCGCCGACCTCCCCCGCATGACCATCCACCACAACCACCTCACGGACCCCACCGGCACCCACCAACTCCGCTACGGCCAGGACGGCCGCTGGTACCCGTACCGGGGCGAGACCCATGCGGGCTGCACCGACTGGTGGCCGGAGGGCCCGGCGGACGAGGACCCGGTAGGGGCATACACGAGCCTGCTCGGCGCCTGAACTCCGCCGAGTACGACGATCTCAGGCGCACCCGGCGCCACCGCCGCTACCGTTGAGCCCCATCAACGGTGACGAAGGAGACCCCATGGACGCGGAGTTGACGGCCCTCGCGGCGGCCGGAGCCACGGCGCTCGTGCAGTCGATGGTGGGCGACGGCTGGGCGCACGCGCGGGACCGGGCCGTCGGCTTCTTCACGCGGCGGCGCGCGACCGGGAACGACGAGGACACCGTCGCCGTCGCCGGTGAACTCGACGAGGCCCGCGACGACCTGGTCGCCGCACGGGATGCCGACGACGAGGACGCCGCCGCCGACGTACAGGCGGAATGGCGCAACCGGATGCGACGGGCGTTGCGCGCCGATCCGGCGGCTGCTGATGAACTGCGCGTTCTTCTAAGGGAGTTGGCGCCCGATGAGGGTGGGGAAGGGCGGGGAGGGAGCGTGCACAACAGCATCACCGGGGGCGTGCAGCACGGCAACGTGATTCAGGCCCACACCGTGGGGGACGTCCGGCTCGGGTAGCGCCCGTCCTCAGGTGTCCAGCAGCGCACGGACCTCGTCGCCCAGGTCCGGGACGGTCATGACGTGCCCCCGGTTGAAGCTCTGCACCTTCGCGTGGCTCTGGCTGGCGCGGGCCCAGGTGGTGTAGCAGGCCTCCATCTGGTTGCAGTCGGGGCAGAACGTGTACGTGACGAAGGGGGAGAGGGGGACCGGGCCGGTCGGGGTGAGGGCGTAGAAGGCGTCGTTGGTGACCGGTTGGGACCAGGTGTACTCGCGGCGTTCGAACACCGGGTGGTCGCCGGTGGCGTCGCGGGCCACGACCTGGAAGGTCCCGGTCCGGTGGCGGTAGTCGCAGGACGCGACGCACAGCCACGGCGTCTCCTCCAGGAAACGGGCCGCCACCAGGGCGCGTTCGAAGTGCGCCACGTACTCCGCCACGCGCAGCGCCGACTCGGGCCGGCTCATCGGCTTGTCGCCGTGGGCGTTGCGGTTGCGCTCCTCCTTGAGGGACTGGAGGGCTGCGAGGAGGTCCGGGGTGACGGTCGTGGTGTCCCGGAGCCGGGAGAGGGCGACCGTCCACGTGCCGAACGTCGGCCCCGCCCCGAAGTACGACCTGCGCAGTTCCGCGAGGAGTTCAGTCTCGGTCCGCCGCGCGAGCGCCGCCCTGGTCAGGCACACCGTGGCGGCCAGGTGCTCGGCCGCTTCGAGCAGCGCGTCGTACTCGTCCCGGGGGGTCTCGGCTTGTTGGAGCGCGCGGATCGCTCGGGCGACGGGGTAGGGGAGGGTGGCGCGGGCGTGGGCGAGGGTGGGGGAGTTTCGCGTCGGCGTCGGCGTCGGCGCCGGCGGGGGTGGGGTCGGGGTCGGGGCAGGGGGCGGCACAGCTGCGGGGGAGGGTTGCGGAGATGCCCAGGTGGGCTGCGCGGATGTCCCGGTGGGCCGCGCGGCTGCCGCCTTGGTCAACCAGGCAGGCAGCCACCGCTTCCCCTGCCGCCGCCGCAGCCGCACCCACGCCGGACCCATCCCGAACAGGACGACGAACGTCACCGTCGCGAGCGACGTGTCCAGCCAGACCGGCATGGTGCGCGGCCCGTCACCCGTGGCGATGGCGTAGGGCGTGAAGGTCGCCATGAACAGTGTGGTCCAGGCGGCCCAGTCCCGGTACAGCGGGCTGTCGTACAGCCGGAGGACCACGTTGTGTCGTCTGGCCCGTGGCGACGGCGGGGGTGTTGGCGTTGTTCCGGTGCCGCTGTCCATATACGCATGGTGCCGGGGTATATGCCGGATCACTAGGATGCGGCACCGGAGTGCGTCAGAAGTCCACCCGAGCCCGGTCGTCCAGCCTGCCCACCGAGTCCTGGGCGAACTTCTTCTCGTAGTCGGAGCGGATCTCCTCGATCAGTACGTCGCGCTTCTTCGCCTCGGCGGTGGGGTACAGCAGGATCAGCTCGTAGGACCGCTCCCGCTCGATCTTGCCGTTGCTGTCCTTCCACTGGCCCCGGCCCTGCTGGACGGTCAGGCCGTCGGAGAAGCCGGGGGTGACCTCGTCGTCGATGAACTTCATGAACTGCTTGTCCGTCACGTCCGGGCCGCCGTCGGGGCGTTCGGTGCCGAAGAAGAGGCGGGTCTCGATGAAGGGCTCGCCGCGGGGAGGTGCGGCCTTGGCCGCCGCGGCCGCGGGACGGGTGTCGTCGGAGTCGAGGGCCGCGTACGCAGTCGGCGCGCCGATCGCGAGGACGGCCGCCGTGGCGGCCAGGGCCAGGCGGGGGCCGGTGAGCGTGAGGGTGAGGGCCATGGGGGTCCTGCCTTTCGGGCGGCTGCGCGGGCAGCGCTGATCGTCGACCGGCGTGAGTCGACGGGCGTGAGTCGACGGGCGTGAACGGTACGGGAGTCGACGGGCGTAAACGGTAGAGGACGCGCGTGGCCGGTCAGGGGAGCGACGCGTGGTCTGGCCGTAAGTCGCCGTCTTCCGGTACGCCACTTGAATCCCGTACGTTTCAGCGTGACTTGACGGGTGTGACGGAGACGGAGGAGGGCGACGGTGCGCGCATCTGCGATACGTACGGTGGTGGCGGGGATCGTGGTCGCGGGTGCCGTGGCGGGCGGTTCTTCGGGGGCGGCCGTCGCCGACGGACGGTCCGCGCGGGCCGACGACCGGCCCTACGCCGCCACCACCGGCGTCGGCGTCCACAACGCGTACGAGAAGACGAAGTACCCCTACTTCGCGGACGCCCTCGACTCCGGCGCGGGGATGCTCGAACTCGACGTGTGGACCAATGTGTTCGGCGGCGGCTGGCGCGTCTCGCACAGCAACCCGCTCGGCAACGACAACAACTGCGAGAACGCGCAGCGGCCCGAGGAACTGCGGACGAAGGCGCGCAACCAGCGGCTCGACGGGTGCCTCGCCGACATGAAGGCCTGGCACGACGCGCACCCGGGCCACCGTCCCGTACTCGTGAAGGTCGAGTTGAAGGACGGATTCCAGGGGAGGAATGGGCGCGGGCCCGCCGATCTCGATGCGCTGCTGCGCAGCAAGCTGGGTGATGCCCTTTACCGGCCCGGCCAGTTGGCCGAGGGCAGCGCGAACCTCGACGAAGCCGTACAGAAGAAGGGCTGGCCCACGAGGTCCGAGCTCGCGGGCAAGTTCATCGTCGAGCTCATCCCCGGCACCGTCGAGCAGGGCAACCCGGCCGACACCCTGTGGACCGACCGAGAGTACGCCACCCATCTGCGCGACCTCGCCGGCGCGGGCCGCCTCGGCGACGCCGGCGCCTTCCCCGCCGTCCTGGGCGCCGCGTCCGGCGACCCGCGCACGCGCTACACGGACGCCTCCATCCGGCCCTGGTTCGTGCTGTTCGACGGGGACGCCTCGGTGTACGCGGGCGGGTCGGTCGACACCAAGTGGTACGCCGACCGGCGCTATCTCGTCGTCATGTCCGACGCCCACAACGTGGCGCCCGCCATCAGCGCAACCAACCCGACCGAGGCCCAGGCCCGCGACCGCGTCGCCCTCCTCGCGGGGCGCCACGCCAGCGTGGTGTCGTCGGACTGGTATCCGCTGCCGGGGGTGCTGTCCACGGTGGTTCCGCGCGGCTAGCCGCCACCACCCGCTGGGGTCAGGGCTGGAACCGTATCCACACCGGCGCGTGGTCCGACCCCGGCGCGTCCCGCCGCTCCTGCGGATCCGCCCCCACCGACGGCAGGTCGAGCACCGCCGTGCCGTCCGGCAGGCCCGTGTCCGCCTCGCCGTCGGCCACCACCCGGGCGGTGAGGCGGTGGCTCAGCAGGACGTGGTCTATCAGTTCGCGGCGGCCGAAGTTGACGCGGGAGAAGCGGCGTTCGGGCGGTATCAGCGGCGCCACGTTCCACAGCCGGGTCGCGTCGCCCTTGTCCGGCCTGCTGTATCCGGGCGTGCCGAGCTCGGAGCCCGGCGGGCCGAGCAGGATCTGGGTGGTGGCGGCCGCCGCCTCGTCGTTGAGGTCGCCGAGTACGGCCACGTCGCGCGACGTGCCGTCGCCGCCGAGGAGTTGGTCGGCCAGGGCGCGCAGCGTCGCGGCCTCGGCGGTGCGGCGGTAGAGCGCGTACGCCCCGACGCGGGCCCGTTCGCCCTCGTCACACGGCTGGAAGCGGCCGCCCGGATACGTCAGGAGCTTCGACTTCAGATGGCAGACGGCCGCGTCCAGGGTCATCGCGCGGCTCACGACACGTACGGCGAACAGGCCGCGGCCCGTCGTGCCGACCTGCCTGCCCGCGTCGTCGCCCTGCACAGGTCGCAGCTTCGGCGGGAACGCCTCGACGTCGGCGAGCACCTCCAGGTCGAGCCGGCTGAGGAAGCCGACGCGGATGCCCCGGTCGTCCGCGTGCTGCGACACCGCCGTGTGCCAGTCGCCGTCGAGCATCGCGGCGAGGTCCGCGAGCGCGGCCGGATCGCCGACCTCCTGCACGCCGAGCAGGCTCGGGTCGAGGGCGCGCACCGTCTCGGCGAGGGCGGCCAGCTTGGCCTCGTACGCCGTCTTGTCGGTCGGGCCCGACGGGCCGCCGGGGCGGAAGAGGTTCTCGAGGTTCCAGGTGCCGAGGAGCATGCCGGGCTCCTTCACCGCCGTGAGGTGGCGGGAGGTGTCGAGAGGTGACGGGAGGCGGTGGGAAGTGTGGTGGGAAGTGTGGTGAGGTGCCCCACCGGGGTCCCCGGAGTCCGCGGGCCCGAAAGGCGGCGCGCGGCTGACGCCAGAGTGCCCCCGAAACGCCTGCCGCGACAGGCCCACGGCGACCCACTCCCCGTACCGTGAACGGATGACCGAGCCTGCCGCATCCGGCCCCGCCGACCTCATCATTATGGGCTGCACGGCCCTCGTCCACGACTCGGCCGAGCGCGTCGGCTTCGCGGAGGACACCGCGATCGTCGTACGCGACGGGGTGATCGCCGACGTCACCACCACGGCCGCCGCCGCGCGCCTCGAAGCCGCCGAGCGCGTCGACGCCCGCGGCCAGGCGGCCCTGCCCGGCCTCATCAACTGCCACACGCACTCCCCGATGGTGGCGCTGCGCGGCATCGCCGAGGACCTGCCGGTGGAGGAGTGGTTCAACGACTACGTGTGGCCCATCGAGTCCAACCTCGAAGAGCGCGACGTGGAACTGGGCGCGCGGCTCGCCTGCGCGGAGATGATCCGCGGCGGCGTCACCACCTTCGCCGACCACTACTTCGCCATGGACACCGTCGCGGACGTCGTCGCCACAACCGGCCTGCGCGCCAACCTCGGCCAGGCCTACTTCTCCTCCCAAGGGCCCGAAGGCCGCGCCGCGTCCCTGGACTTCGCGCTGCGCCACCGGGACACCGCCGACGGCCGCGTCACCACCTGCCTGGCCCCGCACGCCCCGTACACCGTCGACGACGCCGATCTCGCCGCGACCGCCGAACTGGCCCGCGAACACGGCCTGTTGGTGCATCTGCACGCCGCCGAGAGCCGCGCCCAGACCGAGCACAGCCTGGAGCGGCACGGCGCCACCCCCATCGAGATCCTGCACCGCGCTGGCCTGCTCGACATCGACGTCCTCATCGCCCACGGCACCGGCATCGTCGACCGCGACCTGCCCGTCCTGGCCGGGGCCACCGGGCGCGTCGGCGTCGCGAGCGCGCCGCGCGGCTATCTGAAGTTCGCCTGGGACCCCACTCCGGTACGGGAGCTGGCAGCGCTCGGCATCCCCGTCGGCCTCGCCACGGACGGCGCCGCCTCCAACAACTCCCTCGACGTCTGGGAGGCCATGGCGCTCACCGCGCTCGTCCAGAAGTCCACGACCGGCGACCCGCGCTGGCTGACCTCCCGGCAGGCCCTGCACCACGCAACCCTCCAGAGCGCGCGGGCGGTGGGCCTCGGCGACGCGATCGGCAGCATCGCCGTCGGCCGCCGCGCCGACCTGATCCTCGTCGACCTCACCGGACCGCACACCCAGCCCGTCCACGACCTCGCCGCCACCCTCGTACACAGCGCCCGCAGCGGCGACGTACGCACCACGATCGTCGACGGCCGCGTCCTGATGCGCGACCGCGAGCTGCTGACGGTCGATGTGGCCGCCGTGGTGCGGGAGTTGGGGGAGCGGCTGCCCGCGCTGGTGGAGCGGGGGCATGGGAAGCGGATCCAGGAGTACGACGCGTGAGGCGGGCGCGTCCCCTTGCGGCCGGGTCCGCCGATCTCTTCGCGGCCGGGCCCGCCGATCTCCGGCTCGCCGCACTCCTTAGGGTGGAACCCATGGTGACTCCCGCGAAACCCGATCACCTCGACGGGCTCATGACCGACCCCTACGGCACGTACGCGCACCTGCGCGAGAGCGCCCCCGTGCGGCGGATCGCCGGGCCCGACGGCACCCCGGCCTGGCTCGTGACGCGTTACGCGGACGTCCGCGCGGCACTCGCCGACCAGCGCCTCTCGGTGGACAAGAGGCACGCGCTGCCCGGGAGTTACCGCGGATTCTCGCTGCCGCCCGCGCTGGACGCGAACATGCTGAACATGGATCCGCCCGACCACACCCGCATTCGCCGCCTGGTGGTCAAGGCGTTCACGAAGCACCGCGTCGAGAGCCTGCGCGCGCCCGTCCGGCGCACGGCCGACGCACTCCTCGACGCCATCGAGGGCGCGGGCCGCGCCGACCTCGTGGCCGCGTACGCCGCCCCGCTGCCCATCACCACCATCTGCGACCTCCTCGGCGTGCCCGCCGACCACCGGCGCGACTTCACGGACTGGACCGACGCGCTCATCGCGCCGGACCCGGCGAAGCCCGACCGCGCCAAGGAAACAGTCGTCGCGATGCTCGGGTTCTACACCGCGCTCATCGCCGACAAGCGCGAGCGGCCGGGCGAGGACCTGCTCTCCGACCTGATCGCGACCCGCGACGGCGGCGACCGGCTCAGCGAGGACGAGCTGACGTCGCTCGCCTTCCTGCTCCACTTCGCCGGATACGAGAACGCCGTACAGCTCATCGGCAACGCCGTCCTCGGGCTCCTGCGCCACCCGGAACAGCTCGCCGCCCTGCGCGCCGATCCGGCGCTGCTGCCGGGCGCCGTGGAGGAGTTCATGCGGTACGACACGTCGGCGGTGTTCTCCATCCGGCGCTTCGCGCGCGAGGACGTCACGATCGGCGGGGTGCGCGTGGCGGCGGGGGAGACCGTGTTCCTGGGCCTCGGCTCCGCGGGCCGCGACCCCGGGCGCTTCCCCGACCCCGACCGCCTCGACCTCACCCGCGACGCGAGCGGCCACCTCGCCCTCGGCCACGGCATCCACCACTGCGTGGGCGCGCCGCTGGCCCGCCTGGAGCTGACGATCGCGATCGGCGCCCTCCTCGAACGCTTCCCGGACCTCGCGCTCGGGGTACCGGAGGAGGAGCTGCGGTGGCGGCCCTCGATACGGGCGCGGGGGCTGCTCGCGCTGCCCGTGACGTTCTGAAGGCCCTCTGCGGGGCCTGCCGCTCGGTGTCGCTGAGAAAAAATCCGGGAAATCCCGTACGGGACCGATGAGTTCTTGTGAGACACCGAGTCAGCCCTCCCGAGAACCGCGAACCGCGGACCGGATCCGGAGGAATGCGCCATGGGACTGCCGCACATCGTCACGCGCGCGGAGTGGCTGGCCGCGCGCGAGAAGCTGCTCGCCAACGAGAAGGCCGCCACCCGCGCCCGCGACGAGCTGAACGCCGAGCGGCGCGGACTCCCGATGGTCGAGGTGGACAAGGACTATCTGTTCGACGGCGCGGACGGCAAGGCGACCCTGCTCGACCTGTTCGCGGGCCGCGTCCAACTGATCGTGTACCACTTCATGTTCGCCCCCGAGTGGGACGCGGGCTGCCGCAGCTGCTCGGGGTTCCTCGACCAGATCGGGCATCTGGCGCACCTGCGGGCCCGCGGCACGACGTTCGTCGCCGTCTCGCGCGCCCCCTTCACCCGCATCCTTCCGTTCAAGGCCCGCATGGGCTGGGTGGTGCCCTGGTTCTCGGCGTGCGGCGGCGAGTTCAACCGCGACTTCGCCGCTTCGTACGCCGCCGCGGACGGGCAGATCCAGGACCGCCCCGGCCTGAGCTGCTTCCTGCGCGACGGCGACCGCGTCTTCCACACGTACTCGACGTTCGACCGCGGCCTCGACGGCATCGGCTCCACCACCAGCCTCCTCGACCTCACCGCGCTCGGCCGGCAGGAGGAGTGGGAGGAGCCCAAGGGGCGCGCGTCGGCGCTGGGGGCGCCTGCGGGCAGTGCAGGGGTGCGGTACCACGACGAGTACGAGGAGTTCGGGTACTGACGGGTAGGCGCGGCTCGGGTCCCGAAGTGTGCGGAACGGCCCCAACTCCGTGTCGGTTGCGTCACGTTGCGAGTCCCCGGGGGTGCTACGCGCGTTCTCCTCAGTACAGAGTCTTCACGTTCGAAGGCTGCGTACTGAGTCGCACACGGGGGATCAAGGGACATGATGAACGGACGAGTGGTGCTGGAGCGCTTTCCCGCGGGCGGGCCGCGCGGGTCGTGGCCCGCGGAGGAGTTCGCGCGGGCCAGGCGCAGCGAGGGACAGCGGGCCGAGGTCGTGATGGACCTGGCGACCGACGCGTTCCTGGTGATCGTGCGGGGTCAGGGGGTGGGCGAGTGCGCCGCCGCGTGACCGGGCACCGGGCCGACGGTCATGTGCCGTCGGCTTAGCCCAGGGCGCCGCGGGCGGCTTAGCCGATCGCGCCGGGCTCAGGCCCGGACCGCACCCGCCCAGCTCGGCATGGCCCCGGCCATCCGGCACAGGGCCAGATAGAGCGGGATCGGCGGGGTATAGGGGACGGTGCCGTCGGGGCGGTGCACCAGGACGGGTTCGCGGACCGCGTCCGGCACCACCGCTCCCGGCGAGTAGAACGTCGACGGCGGCCACTCCAGAGCCACGTCCGAGTCCGCCGGCACGATCCACCACCAGCGCGGCCCGTCCTCGTACACACAACCCACGCGGGGCAGTCGCTCCAGGAGCCGCGGCCCGAACTCGGCGGGCATCGCGACCGCATCGCAGCCGAGGGGTTGCCGCATTCCGGCGGGGACGGCGAGCCGTGCCACTGGCTGCACACTCACGACTCGCCGTCCGGTCGCCCGCTCCCGCTCTCGCGAGAGCCGTACCAAGGTGTCAAGCTCCAACAGTCGCGCTGTCCCCGTGCTCACATGTCCCCCGACCGCATCACTGTCGCACTCGCATCCCCGTCAGTCGGCTCAAAGGCCGTCGGTCAATCAGTGGTCCCCGCCGCCGGCAGCTGTCTCGAAACCGTCGGCGTCGCAGCGGTGTCGAAACCGTCCGTGTCGTAACCGTCGGTGACGAAACCGTCCGGGTCGAAACCGTCCGCCTCGAACTCGTCGAGAGCGAAGTCGTCGGCGTCGAACCCCGCCGATCCGGTGGCGCACACCGCCGGATCGGGTGATCTGGGCAGCTCCGCCCACACCGAAAGGCCGGATCCGGAGTCCTGGACACCCCATGCGCTGCTCACGGCACTCACGAGAAGCAATCCCCTCCCGTGCTCCTCGTCGGGCCCCCGCAGCCCCGTCGGCCGTGGCACGCCCGAGCTGTGGCCCTCGTCGCGTATGGCTATCCGCACGGTGTCGGCACCCGTGCAGATCTCGCAGACGACGGTGCGGCTCGCGGTGTGCACGATCGCATTGGTGACCAGCTCCGATACGACGAGCGCCGCGATATCGCAGGCGTCGTCGCCGACCGAGAGGGAACTGAGCCGGTCGCGCGTCAGCCGCCTGGCCCGTGCCACAGAACTCGGCATCGCGTCCAGGGTGAAGGTGACACAAGGCTCGCCACCCTCTGCCCGACCCTTGGCGTAGGCGCCAAGTCGAGCTCGGGTGGCTTCAGTTCCTAACGATGCGGGCGGAGTCACGCTCTCCACTATCGCCCCGCCGCGAACACCTTGGCAAGACCCACTCTGAAAAGTGCACAGTGACGTGTTCCTTTGAGACGTCCCATGGCACACTTCTCGCAACGCCTCACCAAGCGGCGTGACTTGGCGCGACACGCAGTGAAGTGCGGTAACGCACGGTAACCGAAGTCGCACGGAAGTGATGCAGAGAGCGACGCGAAGTGGGTGGAGGTAGGACGTGAGCGAACCGCGGTCGGCGCCGACCGTCGGGCAGGTCGTTCTCGGTCGTCGCCTGCAGGACCTGCGCGAACGGGCGGGCCTCAAACGCGACGAAGCCGCGCGGATACTCCGCGTGGCCCCCGCCACGGTCCGCCGTATGGAGACGGCCGAGGTCGCCCTGAAGATCCCGTACCTCCAGCTGCTGCTGAAGGCGTACGGCGTCACGGACGAAGAGGCCGACGCCTTCGTGCTGCTCGCCGAGGAGGCGAACAAGCCCGGCTGGTGGCAGCGCTTCCACGACATCCTGCCCGGCTGGTTCAGCATGTACGTCAGCCTGGAGGGCGCCGCCAGCCTCATCAGGTCCTACGAGCCGCACTTCGTGCCCGGACTGCTCCAGACGGAGGACTACGCGCGTGGCGTGCTGCGCTCCGGGGCCATCGGCCAGACCCGGCCCGAGGACATCGAGCGCTATGTGGCGCTGCGCATGGAGCGCCAGGCGCTGCTCAGCCGTGAGGACGCGCCCCGGCTGTGGGTCGTGATGGACGAGACCGCGCTGCGCCGCCCCGTCGGCGGGCCCGATGTGATGCGTGCGCAGATCGACCGCCTGCTCGAAGCCGTGGAGCTGCCGCACGTGACGCTGCAGGTCGCGCCGTTCGCGGCGGGCCCGCACCCGGGCACCTTCGGGCCTTTCGTGCTCTTCCGATTCGCGATGGCGGAGCTGCCGGACATGGTCTACAGCGAGTACCTGACCGGCGCCGTCTACCTCGACGCGCGCACCGAGGTGGCGACCCATCTCGAGGTCATGGACCGCATGGCGGCCCAGGCCGCGACCGCACAACGCACGAAGGAGATCCTCCGGGATGTCCGCAAGGAGCTGTGAATGGACCGAGATCGACACCGTGCGGGCACGGGCCCGGCGTCCCGGCCCGACAGCCGCGCCGACTCCCGGCCCCCCGGGTCCCGCATCTACAACGGCATGCCCGCGCGCGAACTCGGCGCCGAGGGCTGGCACAAGCCGTGGAGCGGCGGCAACGGCGGGAACTGTCTCGAAGCCATGAAGCTGGCCGACGGCCGCGTCGCCGTCCGCCAGTCCTCCGACCCCGACGGACCCGCGCTGATCTACACGCACGGCGAGATCAGGGCCTTCATAGAGGGCGCGAAGTCGGGAGAGGCGGACTTCTTGCTCTCGTGACACGTGTCGTGTCGTGCGTTTTGCACACCGATGCGCTTGTACGTCGTGAGCTTTGTACGTTGCTGGCTGTGTACGTCGTGAGTTGTGTACGTCGGTGAAGGGGCGAGGGAGCCGCAGATGACCGGGACGGGGCAGGCCCAGGGCGACGCGGGCGACTCGTCGTACATCGACACCAGCAAGCCGCACCCCGCGCGGATGTACGACTGGTGGCTCGGCGGCAAGGACAACTACCCCGTCGACGAGGAGATGAGCCGCCAGCTCGTCGCCATGGACCCGCGGATCCCTGCCGTCGCGCGCGCCAACCGCGCGTTCATGCAGCGCGCGACGCGGTGGCTCGCCGGGGCCGGGATCAGGCAGTTCCTCGACATCGGCACCGGCATCCCGACCGAGCCCAACCTGCACCAGATCGCCCAGGGCATCGCGCCCGACGCCCGCGTCGTCTACTGCGACAACGACCCCATCGTGCTCGCCCACGCCGGGGCGCTGCTGCGCTCGACGCCGGAAGGCGCCACCGAGTACATCCAGGGCGACGCCCGCCAGCCCGGCACGATCCTCGCCGAAGCCCGCAAGACCCTCGACTTCACGCGGCCGGTCGCCCTGTCCCTGGTGGCGCTCCTGCACTTCGTCCCGGACGAGGACGGCGCGTACGAGGTGGTGGACGAGCTGGTCTCCGCGCTGCCGTCGGGGAGCTATCTGATGCTGTCCCACGGCACCGGCGAGTTCACCCCCGACCGGGCGCGGACGGCCGGTGACCTCTACAAGTCCCGTGCCCTCACCCTCGCCCTGCGCGACCGCGCCGAGGTGATCCGCTTCTTCGACGGCCTGGCCCTGGTGCCGCCCGGCGTGACGGTGGCCGACGAGTGGCACCCGGACCTGGGCGAGCGGACGCCGCCCGCGGGGGACGGGCCGCTGCCCATTTACGGCGGGGTCGCTCACAAGGAGTGAGGGGCACTGCGCCGGGCGGCTGCGAAGGGTGGCGCCGGCGGGCCGCGACGCGGTGTGGGCGTGGCCCTGCGGGGCTGGGACCGCCGGGTCTGGCGGGTGTCCGGGTGTTCTGGAGGGTTACTCAGGCCCGGCGGACGCCGAATGGCGGGTTCTTGGCGGGCGTGGCCGCGCCGTGAGATTGGCCGGTTCCTGGTGGTTGCGCTCGGGCTCGGGTTGCGCCCGCCCTCGGGATTGCGCTCACGCCCGGGATCGCGCTCACCCTCGGGATTGCGCTCGCGCTCGGGGGTGCGCGCTCACGGTTTGAGCGGTCGGTCCTTCGCCGTGACCGGTGCGGGGAGCGATGTCGTGCCCATGAGGTGGCGGTCCACGGCCGCCGCGGCCGCGCGGCCCTCCGCGATCGCCCAGACCACCAGGGACTGGCCCCGGCCCGCGTCCCCAGCGACGTACACCCCTGGTACGTCCGTCGCGTACCCCGCGTCCCGGGCGACCGTCCCGTCCGGCGCCACCGACACGCCCAGCTCCGCGACCGCGCCGCCCGCCGTCACCTCCGGCCCCTGGAACCCCAGCGCCAGCAGCACCAGGTCGGCCCGCAGCACCCGCTCCGCGCCCGGCACCGGGCGGCGCCGCGCGTCCACGGCGCCCACGTGGACGGCCCGCACCCGGCCCGCCGCGTCCCCGGCGAACCGCAGCGTCGACGCCGCGAACAGGCGTGCGTCGGTGTCCGACTCCTGCGCGAAGCCCAGCTCACCGGCCTCCTCGTGGGCGGGGGACACGCGGTACACGGTGGGGTAGGCGGGCCAGGGGTCGGCGTCCTCGTCGCGCTCGGCGGGCGGCAGGGTGCGGATGTCGACCTGCGTGACCGACGCGGCGCCCTCCCGCACCGCCGTGCCCAGGCAGTCCGCGCCGGTGTCGCCGCCGCCCACGATCACCACGTGCTTGCCCGCGGCCGACAGCGGGGAGACGTCGAGGTCGCCCTCGCACACCCGGTTGGCCGGCGGCAGATACTCCATCGCCTGCCGCACCCCGTCCAACTCCCGCCCCGGAACCGGAAGTTCCCGCCACGCCGTCGCCCCGACCGCCAGCACGAGCGCGTCGTGGCGGGCCCGCAGCGCCGCTCCGCCGATGTCCCTGCCGACCGCCGTCGACGTACGGAACTTCGTGCCCTCCGCCCGCATCTGCGCGAGCCGCCGCTCCAGGTGCCGCTTCTCCATCTTGAACGCGGGGATCCCGTAGCGCAGCAGTCCGCCCGCGCGGTCGTCGCGCTCGTACACGACGACCGTGTGCCCGGCCCGCGTCAGCTGCTGCGCCGCCGCGAGGCCCGCGGGGCCCGAGCCGACGACGCCCACCGACCGCCCGGTCAGGCGTTGCGGCGCTCGCGGCGGCGCGAGGCCGTCCTCCCAGATGCGGTCGGCGATGGCGACCTCGACGTTCTTGATGGTCACCGCGGGCTGGTTGATGGCGAGCACGCAGCCCGCCTCGCACGGCGCCGGGCACAACCGCCCCGTGAACTCGGGGAAGTTGTTCGTCGCGTGCAGCCGCTCGGCGGCGGCGCGCCAGTCGGCGCGGGAGACCAGGTCGTTCCACTCGGGGATCAGATTCCCCAGCGGGCAGGCCTCGTGGCAGAACGGAACCCCGCAGTCCATGCACCGCTCGGCCTGTGGCTCGATCAGGGGCAGCAGGGCCCCGGGGACGTACACCTCGTCCCAGTCCTTGACCCGCTCACCCACCGGCCGCCGCGGCCACTCCCGGCGCGGGTGCCGCAGGAACCCCTTGGGGTCGGCCATGGCCGTCTCCCTAGTCTCCCTACGCGAGTCTCCCTGCGCGCAGGGCGCGTCTTTCAGCCACGGTACGTCGGGGTGGTGGGGGCGGCACGCGGAGGCTCGGGAGTGGCCTGCGGGGTTCGGCGGCCTGCCGCTGACCTGCGGTCTCAGGTCAGGCCGAGGATGAGGGACACCGTCGCGGCGATGGCGGCGCCGGTGCGGATGTGGTTCCACATCGTCCACTCGCTCACGTACGTACGCCAGTACTCGGCGCCGCGCTCGGACGCCGGGTCGACCTTCGCCAGCGCGTCGTTGCGCGGCACGTTCGCGGCGATCGTCACGCCGAAGCAGCCGAAGAGATACAGCGCGCAGCCGAGCAGCAGCTCCACCGTGCCCTCGTCCGGCCACACCACGAACGTGACCACCGCGAGTACCGCGCTGAGGCCCGTCGCACCCAGGAACACGGCCATGAACGCCGGTTTTACCGCCGCGACGTTGATCGCCTGCATCGCCGCGATGCCCTGGGCGGGCGGCAGCGCGGCGAGGCCCTTCATCACGAAGGTGGAGAAGCCGATGAACACCCCCGCGACGAGGCCGCAGCCGACCGCGCCCATCACGGTGAGCACGAAGTAGGGTCCGTCAATCATGGCAACTCCCTGAGTGGTTCCGGCCTCGATCGGGTCGGCACGCCGCACCGGATCCCGCATGACGCGAACTGACCGGATCCTGCCTGGCGCGAACTGTCTGAGACAAGTCAATGACCACACCGCCTTCCACGCCATACGCGGACCCCGCAGGGGCATACGTGGGCGTCTCAGGCAGCTCACGTATGCCCCGGCCCAGCCCCCTCCCACTCCCGCAACCGCTCCGCCACCGCCCCCGCGATGGCCCGCCGCGCCTCCCCCCGCGGCACCCCGCGCATCAGCAGTCCGTCGTACTCCGTGTCCGTGTGCCGTACCGCGGCGATCACCGCTGCCGTCACCGCCGTGGGTGTCAGGGCGCGGCCCGCCGCGCTGCGGCCCACGCGGCCGCTGCCTCGGGCGCCCGCGTGCGCGGCGATGTCCCGGGCCCGGTCCGGCGGGCAGCCGGGGAAGAGCCGGCGTATCTCCGCCGCGAAGGCCGCCACGAACCGGACATCGTGCTCGGCCCGCCGCACGGCGTCCCGTGCGCGGCGCCGGGCCCGCGCGTCCGCGTCGGCGAGGCACCGCTCCTCGGCCCGGGCGAGGGCGGCCTCCTCGACCAGGACGCCCTGCCGTTCGTAGCGGCCCTTGCGGCGGTTGAACCGTACGACCACCGCCGACAGCGCGCTGCCCTCCCGCGCCCGCCGCGTCAACGCCGTGTCCCCGCGCGGGAGATGGACGAGGTGCCCGAGATCGGCGCAGTCCAGACAGCGCGGCTGCCCGCCCTCCAGGACGAGCAGCGTCAACGGCCCGCCCCGGCACTCCGCGCAACGCCTGCGCTTCAACGGCTGGATGACGACGGGGCCGGTGCGCACGAGAGGAACTGCCATGTCAGTTCCCTTCCCGCCCGGCCGCACCCTGCATTCCTTCCCGCCCGGCCACGCCCCGTACGCGGCCGCCGGGCCCGGAACCCCGCGCGGCATCATGGGCCCGTGCGACTCGAAGCGATCACCTGGGACCGGCTCACCGACACCCTCGCGGACCGGCTCCTCGGCCTGGAGCCGAAGGACGGCGCCCCCTGGCCGCGCGTCGCCTTCGACGGGGCGCCCGCCGCCCGGCCCGGCGAACTGGCCCGGCGGGTCGGCGAGGCGCTGCGCGTGCGCGGGCGGCCCTCGCTGGTCGTCGGCACCGAGGGCTTCCTGCGGCCCGCCTCGCTGCGCCTCGAGTACGGACACGAGGACGTCGAGGCGTACTACAGCGGCTGGTTCGACACCGGCGCCCTGTGGCGCGAGGTCTTCGGCCCGCTGGAGGCGGACGGCACCGGCCGGGTCCTGCCCGACCTGTGGGACCCCCGTGCCGACCGCGCCACCCGCACCCCCTACGTCCAACTCCCGCCCGGCGCCCTGCTGTTGCTCCACGGCCCCCTCCTCCTCGGCCACTGGTTCCCCTTCGACCTGACGGTCCACCTGCACCTCTCACCCGGCGCCCTGCGACGGCGCACACCGGCGGAGGAGCAGTGGACCCTGCCCGCCTTCGAGCGGTACGCGACGGAGACCGACCCCACCTCCGCGGCCGACGTCGTGATCCGGACCGACGACCCCCGCCACCCGGCGTGGACCGGCTGACGCGCCCCGGCACGGGGTCGGCTCGCCGCGCCGCGCACCCCGCTCCGACCCCCGCCGCCTGCGGGTGCGCCCCACCCGCGCTGCGACGAGAATGAGGACGCCGGGACCTGCCGGGACCGGCGGCGCCCCCGCGCCGCGCCGGCCGACCGGCACCGGGAGGTACCCATGACCACCGCCGGAGACATCATGCACCGCGGTGCCCAGTGGATCCCCGCTCACGAGACCCTGGACCGCGCCGCCCAGGTCATGCGCCAACTCGACGTCGGCGCCCTGCCGATCAGCGACGAGAACGGACGGCTCTGCGGCATCCTCACCGACCGCGACATCGTCGTTCGCTGCGTGGCCATGGGACACGACCCGGCCAAGATCACCGCGAGCGAGATGGCCCAGGGCACGCCGCGCTGGGTCGAGTCGGACGCGGGCGTCGACACGGTGCTGACCGAGATGCAGGGCCACCAGATCCGCAGGCTGCCCGTGATCGAGAACAAGCGCCTGGTCGGCATGATCAGCGAGGCCGACCTCGCCGCGCACCTCACCGAGGAGCAGCTCGCCGGCTGGGTCGAGAGCGTCTACGCGAAGTCCTGACCCCGCCGCACCCGTCCCGGCCGGGTGGCGCCGCGTCGTCCCCCCGGGCGGGGCGACACCGAGCCCTGTCTCACAGCCAGCCGTTGCGCCGGAAGCCGCGGTACAGCGTGAAGCACGCCGTGGCTATCAGACCCATCACCATCCCGTACCCGTACTGCCAGCGCAGCTCGGGCATGTGGTCGAAGTTCATGCCGTACATCCCGCAGACCATCGTGGGCACGGCGACGATCGCGGCCCAGGCCGTGATCTTCCGCATGTCCTCGTTCTGCGCGACCGTCACCTGGGCGAGATGCGCCTGGAGGATCGAGTTCAGCAGTTCGTCGAAGGCCGCTATCTGTTCGGTGACCCGCTTGAGGTGGTCGTCCACGTCGCGGAAATACGCCTGTATCTCGGGGGCGACCAGGCGCATCGGCTTCGCGGCCAGTATCTGGAGCGGGCGGCCGAGCGGCACCACGGCGCGCTTCAGCTCCAGGAGCTCACGCTTGAGCTGATAGATCCGGCCGGGGTCGGTCCCGCGCGCGCCCTCGGGGGCGAACACCTCCGCCTCGACCTGGTCGATGTCGGCCTGCACGGCGTCCGCCACGCCGAGATAGTCGTCCACGACCTGGTCCGCGATGGCGTGCAGGACCGCCGCAGGCCCCTGCGCCAGCTGCTCGGGCGTCCCTTCGAGCTCCTCGCGCAGCGGTCCGAGCGAGCCGTGCCTGCCGTGCCGCACGGTGATCACGAACTCCTTGCCGACGAAGACCATGATCTCGCCGGTGTCCACCACCTCACTGGTCGCCGTCAGCTCGGCGTGCTCGACGTAGCAGACCGTTTTGAACACGGCGAACAGCGTCTGGTCATAGCGCTCGACCTTCGGCCGCTGGTGGGCGTGGACCGCGTCCTCGACCGCCAGGGGGTGCAGGCCGAAGAGGTCGGCGATGCCCGCGAACTCCCGCTCCGTGGGCTCATGGAGGCCCAGCCACACGAATCCGTCGTCGCTCTTGCGGACCTGCTCGACCGCCTCGACCAGATCCCCGTCGCGGCTCGGTGTCTGGCGGACGCCCTTGCGATACGTCACGCACTTCACGACCGACGAGCCCAGCGGCGAGCGGGCGGGGTGGCTCAGGTCGACGCGGGGGCCGCGACGGGTCAGCGCCGCCACCTTCCGCAGTCCGCGGACACTCCGCAGATTTCCGACCTTGCGGAGGTTTCCGACCTTCCGCAGGTTGCCCGACATCGACATGTGCAGCTCCTCGCGCTGGACTTGATGGGCAAGTCTGCCAGTCCGGTCCGACACCACGACGAAGCCTGTGGGAACGGAAGACTCCGCTCCGGAACTGTAATGATCGCCACATGACGCGAACCGACGGTTATCTCCTCGACAGCCGGCCCGGCGAGGCGGCGGCACCCCGCTTCACCGCCTTTGCCGCCCTCTTCGACCCCACCACCTTCCGGCACATGGAACGGCTCGGCATCGGGCCCGGCTGGCGCTGCTGGGAGGTCGGCGCGGGCAGCACGTCCGTGGTGTCCTGGCTGGCCAAGCGGGTCGGACCCACGGGGCGCGTGCTCGCCACCGCCACCGACACGGCACCGCTGATGCCGGCCGCGCGCCCGCCCGTCCAGGTGCGTACCCACGACGTGGCGGCCGACGCGCCGCCCGCCGAGGCGTTCGACCTCGTGCACGCCCGCCTCGTGCTCACCCACGCGCCGGACCCCGAGCGGGCCCTGCACTCCATGATCAAGGCGCTGCGCCCCGGCGGCCGGCTCCTGGTGGAGGAGGCCGACCCGGCGCTCCAGCCGCTGGCCTGCCCCGACGAGTACGGCCCCGAGCAGGAGCTGGCGAACCGGCTGAGGAAGGGGGTGCACACCCTGCTCGCCGAACGCGGCGCCGACCTCGCGTACGGCCGAGTGCTGCCCCGGCTGCTGCGCGCGGCGGGCCTGCGCCAGGTCGAGGCCGACGCGTACTTCCCGCTCGCATCCCCGGCCTGCGCGGCCCTGGAGACCGCCACCGTCGAGCAGGCCCGAGCGGACCTGGTCGCTGCGGGCCTGGCCGCGCACGACGACATCGAGCGGCACCTCGCCCACGTCGCCGCGCGCGCCGTCGACCCGGCCACGGCCCCACTGGTCTCGGCCTGGGCCCGCAAGCCCTGACCGCAGGCTCCTGGGGCCTCATCGGTCAGGACCCTCAGGCCTTCCCGGCAAGCACTCGTCAGGACTCGTCAGGACTGGCCAGTCCTGGCCAGGATCTTCAGGTCTTCCCGCGGAGCGGGGCCCGCAGCGCAGGCCGGGCCCCCACCCGGGACACCGCGAGCGCCCCGGCCCGGCACCCCTCGGCCACCGCCTCCCGCAGCCCCGCCCCCGCCATCCGCGACGCGACGAACGCCCCGGTGAAGGCGTCGCCCGCCCCCGTGGAGTCCCGCGCGTCGGCCCGCACGGCCGGCACGCGGACCCGCACCCGCCCGTCCCGCGCGGCCAGCGCGCCCTCCCCGCCGAGCTTGACCACCACCTCCGGGAACCGGTGGCTCAGCTCGGCCGCCGCGTCCCCGGGCCCGGACAGCCCCGTGAGCAGCTCCGCCTCGTCGCGGCTCGGCAGCAGCACGTCGACGCCCGCCGCGTCCGCCAGGAAACGGTCCACACCGTGCCGCACGAGGAACCCCGCCGACGCCGGGTCCACGCTCACCGTCACCCCACGCGCGCGTGCCGACGCGAGAGCCGCCCGCGCCGCCGCCCGGCTCGGCCCGGCGAAGAACAAGTAGCCGGACAGATGGAGCCAGGCCACGCCGTCGAGCAGCGACGGCTCCCAGTCGGCGGGGCAGAGGCGCAGGGACGCCCCGCTGTCCGTGAGGAACGTCCGCTCGGCCGCCGCCCCGGCCGCGTCGACCAGGCTGATCACCGTGCCCGTGGGGGCGTCGGGGTCGACGGCGATGTGGGGACGTACCGAAGCACGCAGCAGCAACTCTTCGTGCCACGCCGCCGCGTCGGCACCCGCCCGCCCCAGGAAACGTACGTCCGCGCGGCCCCAGTGGGCGGCCCAGCACGCGACGTTGGCGCCCGCGCCGCCGGGCACGGTGCGGATGGCCGCGGCCGTGTCGGTGCCGGGCGCGAGGGGCGTACGGTGCCGGGCGACGATGTCGGTGACGACGTCGCCTACGACCAGCAGGGCGCCGGTGGCGTCCTGGGGAGCGGTCACGGCCGCGTCCACGCCGTCGCGATCCGCGCCGCGAGCCGTACGTTCCCGCGCACCGCGGCGAGGTTGGCCTCCAGGGACGCCCCTTCGGTGTGCCGCATCAGGTGGTCGAGGAGGAAGGGCGTCACCGCCTGGCCGGTCACTCCGCGCGCGGAGCACTCCCGCAGGGCCTCGTCGAGCACGCGCGCGTGGAGGGCGGGTTCGAGCTGGTCGGCCTCGGGCACCGGGTTGGCCACGACGAGCGCCGAGTCCGGTGCGGCGAGCGCGTCCTGGGCGCGCATGACCGCGGCGACCTCGTCGGGCGTGCGCAGCGTCCAGTCCACGTCGTGTCCGGAGTCGGAGAGGTAGAAGCCGGGGAAGCGCGCCGTCCCGTAGCCGGCCACCGCCACGCCGAGGGTCTCCAGGCGCTGCAGTGTCGCCGCCACGTCCAGGATCGACTTCACGCCCGCGCACACCACCGTGATCCGGGTGCGGGCGAGCAGCCCCAGGTCGGCCGACTCGTCCTGGGTGAGCGTCCACTCGCGGTGCACCCCGCCGAGCCCGCCCGTGGCGAACACGCGCAGGCCCGCGCGGGCGGCGAGCAGCGCCGTCGCCGACACCGTCGTCGCCCCGCTCGCGCCCGCCGCGACGGCGAGCGGCAGGTCCCGGTGGCCCAGCTTGCGGATGCCGTCCTCGCCGGCGACCCGCTCCAACTGCTCCTTGTCGAGGCCGACATGGGGGCGCCCGTCCAGGACGGCGACGGTCGCGGGCACGGCGCCCTCGTCGCGTACGGCCTCTTCGAGTTCGAGTGCCACCCGCAGGTTGCGCGGGCGTGGCAGGCCGTGCGCGATGATCGTGGACTCCAGGGCCACGACCGGCCGTCGCCGCGTGAGAGCCGCCTGTACCTCGTCGGACACCACCAACACGGTCTGCCTCCTGCCAGTCGGGTCTTCCTTCATCCCTGGCGGGCGGCGCCCTGCGGCAAACCCATTAAGGTGACCGGCCATGACCACGAATGATCAGAACGCCCCCTCTTTTGCCGTGCACATTCCGGATGTCGAACTGGAGGAGGAGCCGCTCGACCCGGAGCAGATCGTCTCCGGAGAGCCCGTCGTCACCGGCAAGGTCCTGTGGGAGTCCGCCGACGGCAAGCAGCTGCGCGGCATCTGGCAGATCACCCCGGGCGTGGTGACCGACACCGAGGCCAACGAGCTCTTCGTGGTCGTCAGCGGCCGCGCCACCGTCGCGGTGGAGGGAGGCGACGTCCTGGAGATCGGCCCCGGCGACGCGGCCGTCCTGCGCGAGGGCGACCGGACGACGTGGACCGTGCACGAGACGCTGCGCAAGGCGTACCACATCACGCTCGGCGGCTGACGCCCATCAAGCGGGGCCGCTGACGCTCCTCACGCGCGGCGGGCCGACGCCCCTCACGCTCGGCGGCTGAACAGGGCGAGCGCGGCCAGCGGCAGCAGCAGGAGCGCCGCGATCAGGTTGAGCCAGGCGTAGCTCGCCTGCGCGACCACCAGGCCCGCCACCGCGCCGCCGACGCCCGCCGCCGTGTTCATGGTGAGGTCCGAGAGGCCCTGGGCGGCGGCGCGCGCGGCCTGCGGCACGGCGTCCGTGAGCAGCGCGGACCCCGCCACGAGCGCCGCGGACCAGCCGAGGCCGAGCACGAACAGGCCCGCCGCGGTCTGCCCGTGGTTGGCCCCGGCCGTGCCCGCGAGCAGCGCCGCGAAGCCGAGCAGGCCCACGGACAGGGCGATGACGGCGAGCCGCCCGAGCCGGTCCGACAGCCACCCCATCACCGGCGAGAACGCGTACATGCCCGCGATGTGGCCGCTGATGACCAGGCCGATCAGGTCGATGCTCGCCCCGTGGTGGCCGAGGTCGACCGGTGTCATCGACATGATCGACACCATGGCGGTGTGCGCGATGGCGACCGTCACCAGTGCGAGCCGCGCCCGCCCCGAGGCCGCCACCGCGGCGAATCCGGCCCGCAGGGAGCGGCTCGCTGCGGTCTGCTCACTGGCAGGCTCCAGGGCGCGGGCGGTGAGCAGCGGGTCGGGGCGCAGCAGCACCGCCACGACGATCGCCGAGATCACGAAGACCCCCGCCGCCCACACGAAGGGCCCCGACGCCTCCGGGATCCCGAGCCCCGCGACGCTGCGGCCCGCGGGCGCCGCGATGTTGGGGCCGAGGACCGCGCCGATCGTCGTGGCCCACACGACGTTGGAGATGGCGCGCGCCCTGGCTCCCGGCTCGGCCAGGTCGGCCGCCGCGAACCGCGCCTGCAGGTTCGCCGACGACGCCGCGCCGAACCCGGCCATGCCCACAAGCAGCAGCGGGAAGTTCCCGATGGCCGCCGCCACGACCACGACGGCCGCGCCCAACGCGCCGATCAGATAGGCCAGTACGAGGCCGGGGCGCCGGCCGCGCGACGTCATCAGCGCCGCCAGCGGCACCGAGAGCAGCGCCGTCCCGGCGACGGTCGCGGTGGGCGCGAGCCCGGACAGCGACTCCGTGCCGCTGACCTCCTTCGCCAGGACGGCGGCCAGCGCGATGCCGGTGGCCACGCCGAGCCCGCCGAGTATCTGGCTCGCGACGAGTATCGCGGTGATACGGCGCCGCAGCGCGGGCAGTTCCTCGGCCGTGACGGGCACGCCGACCGCCGACTCGGTCGCGCTCATCGGGGACATCGCGGTCCGCGGGGGCGCCGGGCGGGCGCGGGGTTTGCGAGGGCCGACGCGGCCGCGGGCTGGGGCGAGGAGGGTATGTTCACGCGCGCAGTGTGCCAGGACATGGCGTCGGGCCGACATGGCGTGACATCGACTCGACGGCGTCCGCGCGACCACCGCGCCGACACCGTGAAGCACCTGCCCCGAACCCGCGGAGCACCTGCCCCGAACCCGCGGAGCACCTGCCCCGAGCCCTCAGAACAGCGGCTCGGGCAGCACCCCCTCCAGGGCGAGCAGCTGCCGCTTGGTCTCCAGGCCGCCGCCGAAGCCGCCGATGCCGCCGTCGCGCTCCACCACCCGGTGGCAAGGCACCACGACGGGCAGCGGGTTGGCGCCCATCGCCATGCCGACCGCCTGGGCCGCGCCGGGCTGGCCGACGCGGTGGGCCAGGTCTCCGTAGCCCACCACCGTTCCGAACGGCACGCCCGTGGCCAGCTCGCGGAGCACCTGGCGGTTGAAGCCGGAGATCAGCGACCAGTCCAGCGGCAGGTCGAAGTCGCGCCGCTCACCGGCGAAGTACGCCGTGAACTGGCATATCGGCTCGGCGAGCAGCGGCGACGCGGGATCCTCGACCGGCTCGGCGCCCAGGCGGGACGCGAGGCGCTCCAGGGCCTTGTCGCGCACGTCGTCCGTGGCGTGGAAGACGACCGTGACCAGGCCGGTGTCCGTCGCGGCCAGCAGCAGCGGGCCGATGTCACTGGTGACGACGGCCCACACGGCGCCGGACCGCGCGGCCTGCTCCTGCCGCCCGTCCCGCTCCTGCTCGTTGTGCCCCATGGCGTTCATGAAGACAACGGTACGACCGGGCACTGACAACGCCGTGGGACGGCGGGCGTCCCACGGCGCGGGCAGGCGGCGCGTGACCGCCGCCCCGGCTCAGTCCCGGAGCGCGTGCCCCGGCTCAGTCCCTGAGCGCCTTGCGCACGACATCCGGCTTGTTGGTGATGATCCCGTTCACGCCGAAGCCCGCGGCCCGCCGCGCGGCGGCGGTCTCGTCCACGGTCCACGTGAAGATCTCCAGGCGCTTGCCGTGCGCGCCCTTGAGCCGGTGGATCGCGGAGACGTAGCCCTTGGAGATGGTCGTGTGCGTCGAGTTGATCTGGTCCGCGAACTTCGCGTACTTCGGCAGGTCCGCGGCGGCGGGCGTGCCCAGGAAGCCCGTCTTGATGTCGGACCGCAGGGCGTGCACCTTCTTGACGCTGTCCGCGCTGAAGCTCTGTACGACCAGCTTGTTCTTGACGTGATCGCGGTCGAGCCAGCCCGTCTTGCGCAGCACGCTCAGGGTGTCCTTCTCGATCCCGGGGTACAGCTCCGGCTTCTTGATCTCCAGGATCAGGCTCTGGTGGTTGCGCGAGACGCGGTTCATGTACTGCGTGAGCGTCGGCACCCGCGCGCCCTTGTACCTCGACCCGAACCAGCTGCCGGCGTCCAGCTTGGCGATCTCCGCGGCGGTGAAGTCCTTCACCTTCCACGGGGAGCGGCCGGGGAAGACGCGCTCGACGTTCGTCGTCCGCTTCAGGTTGTCGTCGTGGACGATGACGAGCACGCCGTCCTTGGTGCGCTGCACGTCGTTCTCGACCCAGCGGAAGCCCATGTGGGCGGCCTTGTCGATCGCGGCGAACGTGTTCTCGGGGGTGTAGGCGGAGGCCCCGCGGTGCGCCACGACCGTGGGGTCCTTGTGCGCGAGCGGAGTGGCGGACTTGTGTGCGGCGAAGGCGTCGGCCGGGGTCTGCTCGGCGGCGGTGGAGGGGAGGGCGAGTGCTCCCGCCCCCAGAAGAGCGGCGGTCGTGGCAGCGGCGGCGCGTGCGTACACGGGTTCTCCTCGCGTCATGAGCTCACGGTCGCCTGAGAATGACAGTCCACGGCCAACTACAGACAGGTACAGGATGACCACACGTTGAACGCCAACCACCCAAGTTGGGACCCCGCGCGCGGATGCGGTGTTTGTTTGCCGGAAAATCGGTCGTGAGTTCAGGGCTGAGCCCTACTCTCGGCTCAGCCCACGGCCCGTCACCCGGCCGTCGGCCAGCGGCAGACGGGGCGTTCCGGGACATCCGAGTACGACAGGCGGAAGGGCTAGCGCTCATGGAGGGCACGGTCGACGGCTTCAGTTACGGGTTCGTCACTCCGGTGGTCGCCTATCTGATGGCCTGTCTGGGCGGAGCACTCGGCCTGCGCTGCACCACGCGCTCACTGCTCGTCGCGCACTCCTGGCGGCCCGGTTGGCTCGCCCTCGGCTCGGCCGCCATCGGCTCCGGCATCTGGACCATGCACTTCATCGCGATGATGGGCTTCACGGTCGAGGGGACCCCGATCCGCTACGACCGGGCGACGACCTTCGCGAGTCTGGCCGTCGCCATCGTCATGGTCGGCATGGGCATCTTCATCGTGGGCTACCGCGGCGCCAAGGGGGCGGCGCTGTTCACCGGGGGCACCGTCACCGGCCTCGGCATCGCGTCGATGCACTACTTGGGGATGGCCGGCATGCGCCTCGGCGGCACCCTTCGTTACAACACCCTCACTGTCGCCGCCTCCGTGGTGATCGCCGTCGTCGCCGCCATCGCCGCCCTGTGGGCCGCCGGACAGGTCAGGGGCTTCCTGTGGAGCCTCGGCGCCAGCCTCGTCATGGGCCTCGCCGTCAGCGGCATGCACTACACCGGCATGGCCGCCCTCAGCGTCCATCTGCACGGCCCCTCCACCGCCCCGCCCGGTGACTCCTCCGCCGAGATCCTCGCCCCCCTCATGATCGGCCCGCTCGCCTTCCTGCTGCTCTCGGGCATCATCGTGATGTTCGATCCGCTGATGATGATGGGCAAGGCCGACCTGAAGGCCGCGGCCGCCCACCCGCGCAGCTCCCCGTACTCCGTGCCCCGCTCCGGGGACCGCCAGATCGCGCGCGTGCCCCGCCGGGTCCCGCCGCGTCCGGGCCGCCGGAGCCGCCGCAGACCGGGGGCGCGGGCGCCGCAGAAGTGGTGAGAGGGCCGGCGGGAACGGGCGAGCGGGACGGCGTTGTCAGTGGGGGGTCGTACGGTTGGTTCCATGCGGCCCGTATCGAAGATCGAACGCACGGTGGCACCTTTCGAGGTCGTCAGCCCGTACCAGCCCAGTGGCGACCAGCCGACGGCCATCGCCGACCTGGAGAAGCGCATCCGCGCAGGTGAGAAGGATGTCGTGCTGCTCGGCGCGACCGGCACCGGCAAGTCGGCCACCACCGCGTGGATGATCGAGAAGCTCCAGCGCCCCACCCTCGTCATGGCGCCGAACAAGACGCTGGCCGCCCAGCTCGCCAACGAGTTCCGCGAACTCCTGCCGAACAACGCGGTGGAGTACTTCGTCTCGTACTACGACTACTACCAGCCCGAGGCGTACGTCCCCCAGTCGGACACGTACATCGAAAAGGACTCCTCGATCAACGAGGAGGTCGAGCGCCTGCGCCACTCCGCGACGAACTCGCTGCTGACCCGCCGCGACGTGATCGTGGTCGCCTCCGTCTCCTGCATCTACGGCCTCGGCACCCCGCAGGAGTACGTGGACCGCATGGTCCCGCTCAAGATCGGCGACGAGATCGACCGCGACCAGCTCCTGCGCCGCTTCGTCGACATCCAGTACACGCGCAACGACCTCGCCTTCACCCGGGGCACCTTCCGGGTCCGCGGCGACACCATCGAGATCTTCCCGGTCTACGAGGAACTGGCCGTCCGCATCGAGATGTTCGGCGACGAGATCGAGGCCCTCTCCACCCTGCACCCGCTCACCGGCGAGGTCATCAGCGACGACGACCATCTGTACGTCTTCCCGGCGTCCCACTACGTGGCGGGTCCCGAGCGCATGGAGAAGGCGGTCAACGGCATCGAGAAGGAGCTCGGCGAGCGCCTCGCGGAGCTGGAGAAGCAGGGCAAGATGCTGGAGGCCCAGCGCCTGCGCATGCGCACGACGTACGACCTGGAGATGCTCCGCCAGATCGGCTCCTGCTCCGGCGTCGAGAACTACTCGATGCACTTCGACGGCCGCGGCCCCGGCACCCCGCCGCACACCCTCCTCGACTACTTCCCGGACGACTTCCTGCTCGTCCTCGACGAGTCGCACGTCACGGTCCCGCAGATCGGCGCGATGTACGAGGGAGACGCCTCCCGCAAGCGCACCCTCGTGGACCACGGCTTCCGGCTGCCGTCCGCGCTCGACAACCGCCCGCTGAAGTGGGAGGAGTTCCAGAAGCGCATCGACCAGACCGTCTATCTGTCGGCGACCCCGGGCGCGTATGAACTCTCCCGCTCCGACGGCCATGTGGAGCAGATCATCCGCCCCACCGGCCTCGTCGACCCCGAGGTCGTCGTCAAGCCCACCGAGGGCCAGATCGACGACCTGGTGCACGAGATCCGCAAGCGCACCGAGAAGGACGAGCGCGTCCTTGTCACCACCCTCACCAAGAAGATGGCCGAGGACCTCACGGACTACTTCCTGGAACTGGGCATCCAGGTCCGCTATCTGCACAGCGACGTCGACACCCTGCGCCGCGTAGAGCTCCTTCGCGAGCTCCGCGCGGGGGAGTACGACGTACTGGTCGGCATCAACCTCCTCAGGGAGGGCCTGGACCTCCCCGAGGTCTCCCTGGTGGCGATCCTCGACGCCGACAAGGAGGGCTTCCTGCGCTCCGGCACCTCCCTGATCCAGACCATCGGCCGCGCCGCGCGCAACGTCTCCGGCCAGGTCCACATGTACGCCGACAAGATCACCCCGGCGATGGAGAAGGCCATCGACGAGACCAACCGCCGCCGGGAGAAGCAGATCGCGTACAACAAGGAAAGGGGCATCGACCCGCAGCCCCTCCGCAAGAAGATCAACGACATCGTGTCGGCCATCGCGCGCGAAGAGGTCGACACGGAACAGCTCCTCGGCAGCAACTACCGCAAGTCGAAGGACGGCAAGGCCGCCAAGGCACCCGTGCCCTCCCTCGGCGGCGCCGCCGCCGCACCCGCCAAGGCGTCCAAGTCGGCCAAGGGCAAGGCCGAGCGGACGGTGCCCACGGACCGCCCGGCCGCCGAACTGGCCGAGCAGATCGAGGAGATGACCGCGCGGATGCGCGCCGCCGCCGCGGACCTGCAGTTCGAGATCGCCGCACGGCTGCGCGACGAGGTGTCGGAGATGAAGAAGGAACTGCGGCAGATGAAGGAGGCCGGCCAGGCGTAGCAGTGTGTTGCAACACCGACACAAAGTGCCCGGCAGGGTGCGTCGCGGTGGACAGCGCTGCATAGGGTGATGGGCAGCCGCCGCAAAGGAGCGGTTGCCCAGGGCAGTTCGAGAAGGGGACAGCGCGTGACGGTCAACATGACCAAGGGCCAGGCCATCAGCCTGCAGAAGAACGACGGGGGCGCTCTGACGTCGGTGCGCATGGGTCTCGGCTGGCAGGCCGCCCCCCGGCGCGGCCTGTTCGGTACGCGCACGCGCGAGGTCGACCTGGACGCCTCGGCCGTCCTGTTCGCCGACAAGCAGCCCGTCGACGTGGTGTTCTTCCGCCACCTCGTCAGCGACGACGGCTCGGTGCGGCACACCGGCGACAACCTCGTCGGCGGCGTCGGCCAGGGCGGCGACGACGAGGCCATCCTCGTCGACCTGCAGCGCGTCCCGGTCCACATCGACCAGATCGTCTTCACGGTGAACTCCTTCACCGGCCAGACCTTCCAGGAGGTGCAGAACGCCTTCTGCCGCCTGGTCGACGAGACCAACGGCCAGGAGCTGGCCCGCTTCACCCTCGACGGCGGCGGCCAGTACACCGCCCAGATCATGGCCAAGGTCCACCGCGCGGGCGCCGGCTGGCAGATGACGGCCCTCGGCAACCCCGCCAACGGCCGCACCTTCCAGGACCTGATGCCGGCGATCCTGCCGCACCTCTGAAGCACCGCCGACCGGCCGTTCAGCACGGCGCTCCGTACGCAGGCCCGGTGAGGGGGCCGACACCAAGGGGGAACGAACGCGATGACGGCCGAGCTGGTCAGGGGGCAGAACCATCCACTGCCCGGCACCCGCCTTGAGATCCGGGTGTCGGCCGGCAAGCCGATCGTCGCCGGCGCCACGCTCTGCGACGACCGGCGCACGGTGCGCGGCACGGCCTGGGTCGCCCATCCCGGCGCGCCCACGCTGCCCGGACTCGAAGTGTCCCGGCAGGCGGCGGCCGACCACCGCCTCGCCGTCGACCTGGGCGCGCTGCCGGACGGCGCGCACCACGTCAACGTGCTGCTCGCGCTGCCCGTCGGCGCCGCGGGCCCGGTCGCCTTCGGCTCCGTCGCCGCGCCCTTCGTCGCCGTCACCGGCCTCGACGGCACCGAGATCGCCAGCTACACCATCACGGACCTCTCCGCCGAATCCGCCGTCGTGGCCCTGGAGTTGTACCGCAGGCAGGACGCGTGGAAGGTCCGCGCCGTCGGCCAGGGCTACGCGGGCGGCCTCGCCGACATGCTCGCCGACCAGGGCCTGCCCCAGGCCCAGGAGCTGGCGAGCACCATCAACGACGCGGTGGCGCGCGGCCTCGCCCGTTCCGTGGCCGCGCCGCCGCCCCGCCCCGCGGACGAGGCCCGGGTGCGCGCCGCCGCGCAGGGCCACACGGCCCCGGGCCAGCAGCCGGTACCGCCCGAGCCGGCGGCCGACCCCGCCGGCAAGGCCATCGCCCCCACACCGCAGCCCGGCGAGGGCGGCACACCCCAGCAGCCCGGCGACGGCTCCGTCAACTACACCCACCCGCGCCGCCAGACCAGCGCGCCCCCGCCGCCCCCGCCCACGGCGGCCCCGGCCGCGCCCGGACAGCCCGCTCAGCCCGTCGCGGGCGACGCCACCGGCTGGTCCCTGGAGGAGCGCCTTTACAACCAGGTGTGGGGCATGTTCGAGGACCTGGCCCGCACGGCCGCGGCGTACCGCAGCGCCGTGGACTTCGCCGAGTCCCGCATGGACCAGGAGCTCGACAAGGTCCTCTCCGACCCGCGCAGCCGCATCGGCAACACCGGCGACGCCGCGCGCGCGGCCGCCCGCGCCCGCCACGGCGACCTCGTCGACCAGGCCCGCGCCGCCCTCGACCGCGACCTGGCCCAGCTCGCCGCGGAGGCGGAGGTCGTCGAGCCCGCGCTGCCCCCGGCCTTCGCCGACTGGTCGAGCCCCGTCTGGCAGGGCTACCGCGCGCCCATGGAGATCCCGATGGCGCTGCGCCTCGGCAACCTCCACCTGCCCGAGAGTCCCGACCTGCGCATCCCCATGCTCGTCCGGCTGCCCCTGGAGCGCGGCCTGTGGATCGACAGCGGCCGCTCCGGCGCGGACTCGCTCGCCGACGCCGACCAGCTGCGCCGCCTCGGCCTGGACAGCGCCGTCGCGCACGCCGCGCGGCTGCTCGCCTCGTATCCGCCCGGTGAGTTCACCGTGCACGTCATCGACGCCGCGGGCACCGGCGCGAGCGCGTTCGCGCCGCTCGTGCGCGCCGGGGTCCTCGCCGGGCCGCCCGCCACCGGCGCCGCGGGGGTCACCGCCGCGCTCACCCGGCTCACCCAGCGCGTGGACCTGGTGCAGATGGCGGTCCGCAGCGGCGTCGCCGACGCGCTGCCGCAGGACCTGGACACCGGCGAGCAGCTCCTGGTCGTCAACGACTTCCCGCACGGCTTCGACGACCGCGCCGTGACCCAGCTCCGCTATCTCGCCGACGAGGGCCCGGCCGTCGGCGTCCACCTGATGATGGTCGCCGACCGCGAGGACGCCTCGGAGTACGGCCCGCTGCTCGACCCGCTGTGGCGCGCGCTGCTGCGGGTGACGCCGGTGCCCGACGACCACCTCGCGGACCCCTGGGTCGGCCACGCGTGGACGTACGAACCGCCGATGGTCCCGCCCGGCAGCCAGGTCCTCACGCACGTCCTGGACCGCGTGGGAGAGGCCCGCCGCACCGGGAGCCGCTGAGCCGCGCGCCCTGGCGCCATGTCGACCTAGTGACTGTCAAGAACGCATCTACCCGCCTGACCAGGTGGTTTGGTCCCTGCTTGCCGCTCCCTTTACCTAACCTTGGTCTTTCGCGTACTCTTCTCAGTGCGGAGGGGAGTACTCCCGTACGCGACGTGCCCGTCAATACGGACCGCCATCGGTCCCGGGGCGTCGGCCCGGGGCGCGGAGAAGACGCCCGGGTGGAAGAGACCTCCGGCAGCGACGACGCTGATCAGTAGCCGTACGACGCCGGAGGCGCAGTGGACGTTTCAATGACCTTGTGGGCCGCGACCGTTCTTGGTCTGTGTGCCCTGATCGCGGTGGACTTCTTCATCGGGCGCAAGCCGCACGACGTGTCCATCAAGGAAGCCGGTACGTGGACGATCGTCTGGATCGTGCTCGCCGTGCTGTTCGGAATAGGCCTGCTCATCGCGGGCGAGAGCCAGGCGTCCGGCGAGTTCTTCGCGGGCTTCATCACCGAGAAGTCGCTGAGCGTCGACAACCTCTTCGTCTTCATCCTGATCATGGCGAAGTTCTCGGTACCTTCGCACCTCCAGCAGCGCGTGCTGCTCTTCGGTGTGCTGATCGCGCTCGTCCTGCGAGCGATCTTCATCGCCGCCGGTGCCGCGGTCATCGCCAACTTCTCCTGGGTCTTCTACATCTTCGGTGCCTTCCTGATCTACACCGCCTGGAAGCTCGTCCAGGAGGCGCGCGCCGGTGACGAGGAAGAGGACTGGGAGGAGAACCGCCTCCTGAAGTCCATCGAGAAGAAGTTCGGCGTCTCGGACCGGTACGAGGGCACGAAGCTGTTCATCCGGAAGAACGGCAAGAAGGTCATGACGCCTCTCATGGTCGTCATGCTCGCCATCGGCACCACCGACGTCCTGTTCGCGATGGACTCCATCCCCGCGATCTTCGGCCTCACCCAGGACCCGTACATCGTCTTCACCGCCAACGCCTTCGCCCTGATGGGTCTGCGACAGCTGTACTTCCTCATCGGTGGACTGCTCAAGAAGCTGGTCCACCTGAGCTACGGCCTGTCGGTGATCCTCGGCTTCATCGGCGTGAAGCTGGTCCTGCACGCCCTGCACGAGAACGGCGTGCACGTCCCCGAGATCTCCATCCCGGTCTCGCTCGGCGTCATCTGCGGTGTCCTGATCGTCACGACGATCACCAGCCTGATGGCCAACAAGAAGCAGGCGCAGCTCGAGGCGGCCGAGGCCGGCGAGGGCGACATCCAGAAGGACAGCAAGGACGACAAGGACAGCATCAAGGCGTAACGGCACTCTACGGAGCGGCGCGGTGGGCCCAGCGGCCCACGACGTGAAGCTGCGTGAACCATCCGGAGCGGTGCACGGTCCTCGACCGTGCACCGCTTCCGCGTAGAAAGGCACACATGAAGTCGCGGCCCTCCCGCGCGCGGGGCAGCATCGAAGACATGATCCCCAGGCTCCGGGCAGTCACCGCGCGGTGGACGGCCGCCGTGCCCGTGCTCGGAGTCGTACTCCTCGCCCTCACCTGGGGGCGAGACCTGTCAGGCGTGGTCGTCGCCCTGGTGACGGCCGTACTCGCGGGCGCCGTGCTCGCCGCCGTCCACCACGCCGAAGTCATCGCGCACCGCGTCGGCGAACCCTTCGGCTCACTCGTTCTGGCCGTCGCGGTCACGATCATCGAGGTGGCCCTGATCGTCACCCTCATGGCCGACGGCGGCGACAAGAGTTCCACCCTGGCGCGCGACACCGTCTTCGCCGCCGTGATGATCACCTGCAACGGCATACTCGGCCTCTGCCTGCTGACCGGCGCCCTGCGCCACCGCGTCGCCGTCTTCAACTCCGAGGGCACCGGCGCCGCGCTCGCGACCGTCGCCACCCTGGCCACGCTCAGCCTGGTCCTGCCGACGTTCACGACGTCCAAGCCGGGCCCGGAGTTCTCCACGTCGCAGCTCACCTTCGCGGCGCTCGCCTCACTCGTCCTGTACGGCCTGTTCGTGGCGACCCAGACCGTCCGGCACCGTGACTACTTCCTGCCGGTCACCAAGGAGGGGGACGTCGTCGACGGCGACGACCACGCCGAAGGCCCCTCCGCCCGCACCGCCCTGATCAGCCTCGGCCTGCTGGCGCTCGCGCTGGTCGGCGTCGTCGGGCTCGCCAAGGGCGTGTCGCCCACCATCGAGTCGGGCGTCGAGTCCGCGGGCCTGCCGCACGCCGTCGTCGGCGTGATCATCGCGTTGCTCGTGCTGCTCCCGGAGACCATCGCGGCCGTGCGCGCGGCCCGCCGCGACCGCGTCCAGACGAGCCTGAACCTGGCCCTCGGGTCGGCGATGGCCAGCATCGGCCTGACCATCCCCGCCGTCGCCATCGCCTCCGTGTGGCTGTCCGGGCCGCTCGTGCTCGGCCTCAGCTCGACCCACATGGTGCTGCTCGTCCTGACGGTCCTCGTCGGCACGCTCACAGTCGTGCCCGGGCGCGCCACGCCCCTGCAGGGCGGCGTGCACCTGGTGCTGTTCGCGGCGTACCTGGAGCTCGCGATCAACCCCTGACGCGCGGGAGCGGAAGGTGCCGGCCCCGAGGTCACCCCGTCGCCGGCACCACCGCCTCCTCGCGCGCGGGCAGCGTCTCCGGCAGCAGCGCGAAGCAGCCGAGGCTCAGCACCGCCACCGCCGTCAGATACGCCGCCACACCCCACGGAGTGCCCTCCCCGTGCGCCGCCGCCGTCGCCACCAGCGGGGTGAGCGCGCCGCCCAGGACCCCGGCGAGGTTGTAGCCCACCGCAGCGCCCGTGCAGCGCACGCGTGGCTCGTACAGCTCCGGCAGATAGGCGGCGACCACGGAGAACATGACGACGAACGCGAGCAGCGCCACCAGGAAGCCCAGGAACATCAGGAACGGCTCGCCCGTCGCCAGGAGGGCGACCATCGGGAACATCCACAGGGCGACCGCCGAGCACCCCACCAGACACATCGGCCGCCGCCCGTACCGGTCGCCCAGGAGCGCCGCCACCGGCGTCAGCGCGCCCTTGACGACGACGGCCCCCATGATGCACGCCAGCATCACCGTGCGGCTCACACCGAGCCGCTCCACGCCGTACGAGAGCGACCAGGTCGTGACGGCGTAGAACACCGCGTATCCGACCGCGAGCGCGCCCGCCGTGAGGAGCACCAGGCGCCAGTGGTGGCGGGCCACCTCGACGAGCGGCACGCGCGCGTGCTCGCGCACCTCCAGGAAGTCCGGGCTCTCCGCGAGCGACGCGCGCAACGCGAGCCCGGCCACCGCGAGCAGCCCCGCCCCCCAGAACGGAATCCGCCATCCCCAGGACGCGAACTGCGCGTCCGTGAGCGTCGCCGAGAGCACCAGCATCACGCCGTTGGCCAGCAGAAACCCGATCGCGGGCCCGACCTGCGGGAAGCTCGCCCACAGCGCACGCCGCTCCGGCGGCGCGTGCTCGGCCGTGAGCAGCACCGCCCCGCCCCACTCCCCGCCGAGCCCCACGCCCTGCACGAAGCGCAGTACCAGCAGCAGCACGGGCGCGGCGGCGCCGATCGATTCGTACGTCGGTACGCAGCCGACAGCGACGGTGGCCACGCCCGTCAACAGCAGCGAGATCACCAGGACGGGCCGTCGGCCGCGCCGGTCACCGAGGTGCCCGAAGAGCACGGAACCGAGCGGCCGGGCCACAAAGCCCACTCCGAATGTCGCGAACGCCGCGAGAGTTCCCGCCAGCGGCGAGAAAGTCGGAAAGAACAACGGCCCGAGCACGAGCGCCGCCGCCGTGCCGTACACGAAGAAGTCGTAGAACTCGATGGCCGTCCCGGCGAGCGAGGCGGCGGCGAGCCGCGGCAACGAAGGAGGAGCGGGAGGGGAAGGTGAGGGGGGCGTGGTCTGGGATTTTGACGGAGAGTCACTGTTGCGCACGGTGCGTCAACTACCCGGTGTGACAGGCGGTTACGGGGGCGCGCGGGAGTCCGAGGGCGCGTCGGCGTGCCCTACGAGGAGTGTCGGCGTGCCCCGCGCGCGTGTGTCAGTACGTGACCGTGAGCTGCCGCTCGTCCCTGTCGGCTCGCCGCGCCCGCACCGTGATAGACCGTCTGTGAGCAGCAGTCCGACGCACGGAGGTCCCTGTGCCCCATACCCTCGCCACCGCCCCGGTCATGATTCTCAACGGGCCCAATCTGAACCTCCTGGGCAAGCGCCAGCCGGAGATCTACGGCACCGACACGCTCGCCGATGTCGAGGCGATGTGTGCCAAGGCGGCCGCGGCGCACGGCGGGACGGTCGATCTGCGGCAGTCCAACCACGAGGGCGAGCTGGTGGACTGGATCCATGAGGCGCGCGAACATCATGTGGGGATCGTCATCAACCCCGCCGCGTACTCGCACACCTCGGTCGCGATTCTGGACGCGCTCAACACCTGCGACGGCATGCCCGTCGTGGAGGTCCACATCTCCAACATCCACCAGCGCGAGGCGTTCCGGCATCACTCGTACGTCTCGCAGCGCGCGGACGGCGTCATCGCGGGGTGCGGTGTGCAGGGGTACGTGTTCGGGGTGGAGCGGGTGGCGGCGCTGGTGGCGCGGGGCTAGCCCACGCCACCAGTACTGGCGTCACCAGCCGCGTGCGCGCCACTCCTGCACGTGCGGGCGCTCCGCGCCGAGCGTGGTGTCCTTGCCGTGGCCCGGGTAGACCCAGGTCTCGTCCGGCAGCGTGCCGAAGATCTTCGTCTCGACGTCCTCGATGAGGCTCGTGAACCTCTCCGGGTCCTTCCAGGTGTTGCCCACGCCTCCGGGGAAGAGGCAGTCGCCGGTGAAGACGTGCGGGTGGCCGTGCGGGTCGTCGTACACGAGGGCGATCGAGCCCGGCGTGTGGCCCACGAGGTGGCGGGCGGTGAGCGAGATCCGGCCGAAGGCGATGGTGTCGCCGTCGTCCACCAGGACGTCCGTCGGCGTCGGGATGCCCTCGGCGTCCTCGCGGCCCGCGTACGTGCGCGCGCCGGTCGCCGCGACGACCTCCTCCAGTGCCTGCCAGTGGTCGCCGTGCTGGTGGGTGGTGACGACTGCCTTGATGCCGTCACCGCCGATGAGGGTCAGCAGCGTGTGCGCGTCGTTCGCCGCGTCGATCAGGAGCTGCTCGTCGGTGGCCCGGCAGCGCAGCACGTAGGCGTTGTTGTCCATCGGCCCGACCGCGACCTTCGAGATCATCAGGTCCCGCAGCTCGTGCACGTCCGCGGGTCCGCCGACCTTCACCGCTCCGCTGTACGTCATGTGGCCAGCCTATAGCGGGGGGAGGGCGGGGAGGGGGCCGCCTCCGACGGTCAGCGCGGCCCCGTCGCGGCGCCCGGCGAGCCAGCCCAGGAGGTCCGCCTGGCGGCCGCTGACCGTGACGTCGGCCGTGCGCTCGTGGCCCTGCTCGATCTGCTCCAGAGTGACGCCTTCGACGGCGCCCGTGGCGAGCACGCGGCCGTCGTCCTGCCGGATGTCCACAGCGGGCAGGCCCGGGTGGTTCCTGAAGCGATTGACGAGGAAGTTGATCTCCCGCTGGGTGAACTCCGCGGAGAGGTCCTCCAGCTCGTAGCCGACGCCGAGGTCGACGTGGTGCAGCTCCACCTCGATCCAGCGCCGGAACGGCACGTTCGCGGCGGCGTCCTTGACGCCGTTGCGCAGCTCCACGGTGCGGGACCAGTCCGCGGGCCGATCCCCCTCCTCCTGGAAGCGGGCCGCGCTCTCGCGCAGGTCCGCGAGCTGCACCTCCATCGCCCGCGGAGCGTCCCGCTCGATGTCCGCGTCCCGCGCCTCCCCGCTCACATACATGGGCCGCCCGGCCAGAACATTCACAAGAGCGTCGGCGTTCCGCGCCACGTGGGCGAGGACGTGGCCACGCGTCCAGCCGGGAAGCCGTGACGGCTCGGCCATCGAAACGTTGTCCAATGCGGCGGCTGCGGCGAGCAGCCGTTCGGTCGCGTCACGTACAGACGCCAGGTCGCGCACATGATCAATCATGGGCCCGACGATAGCCCCGTCCACACGATCGGGTGAAGACGGTGGACCACCCCCGCAAATCGAATGCCCGTGCTATAAGCTCGGTCGCGGCATCGGGCACTCTTGAGTAGTCGGGGTTTCATCGTTCCGTCGTCTCCACCGGAGAATCCGGCCCGGCGTTGTCAGTGGGTCGCCCTAGTCTGTGAAGGACGGGGGCCCCGCCCCTGTCACTTCTCTCAAAGAAAGGTGCGGACCGGCGTGGCCGACCGTCTCATCGTCCGTGGCGCGCGCGAGCACAATCTCAAGAACGTCTCGCTCGACCTCCCGCGTGACTCCCTCATCGTCTTCACCGGTCTGTCCGGGTCCGGTAAGTCCTCGCTCGCGTTCGACACGATCTTCGCCGAGGGCCAGCGGAGGTACGTCGAGTCCCTGTCGTCGTACGCCCGCCAGTTCCTCGGCCAGATGGACAAGCCGGACGTCGACTTCATCGAGGGCCTCTCGCCCGCGGTCTCCATCGACCAGAAGTCGACCTCGCGCAACCCGCGCTCCACGGTCGGCACCATCACCGAGGTCTACGACTACCTGCGCCTGCTCTTCGCCCGCATCGGCAAGCCGCACTGCCCCGAGTGCGGCCGCCCGATCACCCGCCAGTCCCCGCAGGCCATCGTCGACAAGGTCCTCGAACTGCCCGAGGGCAGCCGCTTCCAGGTGCTGTCCCCGCTGGTGCGCGAGCGCAAGGGCGAGTTCGTCGACCTCTTCGCCGACCTCCAGACCAAGGGCTACAGCCGCGCCCGGGTGGACGGCGAGACCATCCAGCTCTCCGAGCCGCCCACGCTGAAGAAGCAGGAGAAGCACACCATCGAGGTGGTCATCGACCGCCTCACCGTCAAGGACAGCGCCAAGCGCCGCCTGACGGACTCCGTGGAGACCGCGCTCGGCCTCGCCGGAGGCATGGTCGTCCTGGACTTCGTCGACCTCCCCGAGGACGACCCCGAGCGCGAGCGGATGTACTCGGAGCACCTCTACTGCCCGTACGACGACCTGTCCTTCGAAGAGCTCGAACCCCGCTCCTTCTCCTTCAACTCGCCCTTCGGCGCCTGCCCCGACTGCACCGGCATCGGCACGCGCATGGAGGTCGACCCCGAGCTGATCGTCCCCGACGAGGACAAGTCGCTCGACGAAGGCGCCATCCACCCCTGGTCGCACGGCCACACCAAGGACTACTTCGGCCGCCTGGTCGGAGCCCTCGCCGACGCGCTCGGCTTCTCCACGGACATGCCCTGGGCGGGCCTGCCGCAGCGCGCCAAGAAGGCCCTCCTGCACGGCCACAAGACCCAGATCGAGGTCCGCTACAGGAATCGGTACGGCAGAGAGCGCGTCTACACCACCGCCTTCGAAGGCGCCGTCCCCTTCGTCAAGCGGCGGCACAGCGAGGCCGAGAGCGACGCCAGCCGCGAGCGCTTCGAGGGCTACATGCGCGAGGTGCCCTGCCCGACCTGTGAGGGCACCCGCCTCAAGCCGATCGTCCTGGCCGTCACGGTCATGGGGAAGTCCATCGCCGAGGTCTCCGCGATGTCGATCAGCGACTGCGCGGACTTCCTCGCCGAGCTGAAGCTCGGCGCCCGCGACAAGAAGATCGCCGAGCGGGTCCTGAAGGAGGTCAACGAACGGCTGCGCTTCCTGGTCGACGTCGGCCTGGACTACCTGTCGCTCAACCGCGCCGCGGGCACCCTCTCCGGCGGCGAGGCCCAGCGCATCCGCCTGGCCACCCAGATCGGCTCCGGCCTGGTCGGCGTGCTCTACGTCCTCGACGAGCCGTCCATCGGCCTGCACCAGCGCGACAACCACCGCCTCATCGAGACGCTGGTCCGCCTCCGCGACATGGGCAACACCCTGATCGTCGTCGAGCACGACGAAGACACCATCAAGGTCGCCGACTGGGTCGTCGACATCGGCCCCGGCGCCGGCGAGCACGGCGGCAAGGTCGTGCACAGCGGCTCCCTGAAGGAGCTGCTCGACAACGAGAAGTCGGTCACGGGCCAGTATCTGGCGGGCAAGAGGTCCATCCCCGTGCCCGACCTGCGCCGCCCCGCCGACCCCACGCGCCGGCTCACGGTGCACGGCGCCCGCGAGAACAACCTGCGGGACATCGACGTCTCCTTCCCGCTCGGCGTCCTCACCGCCGTCACCGGCGTCTCGGGCTCCGGCAAGTCGACGCTGGTCAACGACATCCTCTACACCCACCTGGCCCGCGAGCTGAACGGCGCCAGGTCCGTCCCCGGGCGCCACACCCGCGTGGACGGCGACGACCTCGTCGACAAGGTGGTGCACGTCGACCAGTCGCCCATCGGCCGCACCCCGCGCTCGAACCCGGCGACGTACACCGGAGTCTTCGACCACGTCCGCAAGCTCTTCGCGGAGACCACGGAGGCGAAGGTCCGGGGCTATCTCCCCGGGCGCTTCTCCTTCAACGTCAAGGGCGGCCGCTGCGAGAACTGCTCCGGCGACGGCACCATCAAGATCGAGATGAACTTCCTCCCGGACGTGTACGTCCCGTGCGAGGTCTGCCGCGGCGCGCGCTACAACCGCGAGACCCTGGACGTGCACTACAAGGGCAAGTCCATCGCCGAGGTCCTCGACATGCCCATCGAGGAGGCGCTCGGCTTCTTCGAGGCCGTGCCCGCCATCGCCCGTCACCTGAAGACGCTGCACGACGTGGGCCTCGGCTATGTGCGCCTCGGCCAGTCCGCGCCCACGCTCTCCGGAGGCGAGGCCCAGCGCGTGAAGCTGGCCAGCGAGCTCCAGAAACGCTCCACGGGCCGCACGGTCTACGTCCTCGACGAGCCCACCACCGGTCTGCACTTCGAAGACATCAGCAAGCTGATCACGGTCCTGTCCGGCCTCGTCGACAAGGGCAACACGGTCATCGTCATCGAGCACAACCTCGACGTGATCAAGACCGCGGACTGGGTCGTCGACATGGGCCCGGAGGGCGGCAGCGGCGGCGGCCTCGTCATCGCCGAGGGCACCCCCGAGCAGGTCGCCGGGGTCCCGGCCAGCCACACCGGCAAGTTCCTCCGGGACATCATCGCCCCGGACCGGATCAGCGACGCGGGCGTGCCGCCGGCGCGCAAGGCCACGAGGAAGGCTCCCGCCAAGAAGACGGTCGCGGCGGCCACGTCGACCGCCAAGAAGACGGTCACCAAGGCAGCCGCCAAGAAGACGACCACGGCGAAGTCGGCGGCCACGAAGTCGGCGGCCACGAAGGCGACTGCTTCGAAGACGGCGGCTTCGAAGCCGGCCGCCAAGAAGAGTGCCGCGAAGAAGACGGCGACCAGGACCCGCAAGGCCTGATCACCGAGCCCCATCAGCCGACGCAGCGCGCCGCCCGTGCCAAGGGCGGCGCGCTGTCGGCTTGTTGAGGGGTACGCCGACGTGATCGGGTGGTGGGACGAGGGCGGGCAGGGTGCGCCCGGCAGCAGGAACACGTACGACGATCAAGAGGACGTACGTCGAGGACGTAGACGTACGACGACCAAGGAGACGTACGACATGCCCGCAGCAGCCGACGTGCCCGTGCGGATCGAACGTCAGGGCCCCGTCACCACCGTCGTCCTGTCCCGCCCGCACGCGCGCAACGCCGTCGACGGGCCCTCCGCCAAGGCCCTCGCCGACGCCTTCCGTGCCTTCGACGCCGATCCGGAGGCGTCGGTCGCCGTGCTGTGGGGCGAGGGCGGCACGTTCTGCGCGGGCGCCGACCTCAAGGCGCTGGGCACGCCGGACGGCAACGTGGTCGCCGAGGTGAACAGCGAGGACGGTGAGGGCGGCGAGAACGGTGCGAACGACGGGCCGATGGGGCCCACCCGCCTCGACCTCTCCAAGCCCGTCATCGCGGCTGTCTCCGGGCATGCCGTCGCGGGCGGCCTGGAGCTCGCGCTCTGGTGCGATCTGCGGGTCGCCGAGGAGGACGCCGTGTTCGGAGTGTTCTGCCGCCGCTGGGGTGTGCCGCTCATCGACGGCGGTACGGTGCGGCTGCCCCGGATCGTCGGGGAGGGGCGCGCCATGGACCTCATCCTCACCGGCCGCCCGGTCGACGCCACGGAGGCGCTCGGCATGGGCCTCGTCAACCGTGTCGTACCGAAGGGAAGCGCCCGCGCGGCGGCCGAGCGGCTCGCCGCCGAGATCGCCGCGTTCCCGCAGACCTGCCTGCGGCACGACCGGCTCTCCGCGCGGGAACAGCACGGGCTGCCCGAACGACAGGCGCTCGCGGGCGAGTTGAGGCACGGGCTGCACGCGCTGGGCGAAGCGGCCGAAGGCGCCGCGCGCTTCGCCGCGGGGGCGGGACGACACGGCGCCTTCGGTGAGCACTGAATGGGCGAGAGCTGAACGGGCGAGAGCCGGAACAAGCTGGACGGGCGAGAGCTGAACAAGCTGGACGAGCGGGAGCTGAACAAGTGGGCGCCCGGCGCCCGCCGCCCCCTACGCCTCGGCCTTCCCCGGCTCCAGGAACTGCATGTCCAGCTGGATCTTCACGGCCTCGCCGAGCATGCCGGGGGCGAAGGTCAGGCCGTACTCGCTGCGGCGGATCTCACCCGTCGCCTCGAAGCCCGCGTGCCGGGTGTCGCCGAACTCGCCGAGGCCGCCGAACTCCACAGCCAGCGTCACCGGACGGGTGACGTCGCCGATGGTCAGGTCGCCCGCCATCGTCCAGTCCTCGCCGCCGCCCGTGATCCCGGTCGAGCGGAACGCCATCGTCGGACGCTTCTCCACGTCGAGCAGATCGGAGGCGCGGACGTGCGCGTCACGGTCCGGGTTGCCGGTGTCGATCGAGGCGAGGGCGATCGTGGCGTTCACCGCCGTCGTGTCCAAGGTCCCGCCCACCACCAGCTCCGCGTCGAACTGCGTGAAACGGCCCCGCACCTTGGAGATGCCCAGGTGGCGGATGGTGAAGTTCACGGCGGAGTGCAGCGGGTCGAGCGCCCAGCGGCCCGCCGGAAGGGGCAGGGCGGTGGTGGCGTCAGCGGTGTTGGTCTCGAAGGTCATGCCGTCCACTCTGGGACGGGGCGAAGGCGCGAGGAAGGCCGGGCTGAGACTGGTAGTGGCAGGGCCACCATCAGGGGCCGCCGCCCCCGGGATCACCCTGATACGTTCGAACGGTGAGCGACAACGAGCTGGGAGCCTTCCTCCGTGCCCGCCGCGAGGCCGTCACCCCCACCGAAGTGGGCCTCCCCAGCGGCCCGCGCCGCCGCACCCCCGGACTGCGCCGCTCCGAAGTCGCCACCCTCGCCGGCATCAGCGTCGAGTACCTGACCCGCCTGGAACAGGGCCGCGACCGCAACCCGTCGCCGTCCGTGCTCGGTTCACTCGCCGACGTACTGAGACTGACCGTGGAGGAGCGCATCCACCTGCGCCGCCTGGAGAAGGCGAGCAACGGCGCCGACGACCCCTGCTGCTCCGCGGCCCCGCCGCCCGCCCTGTCCGTGCGGCCCACCGTGCGCGCCCTGGTCGATCTCCTCGAACCCACCCCGGCCGTGCTGCTCAACCGGCTCAGCGACGTCCTCGCGTACACGACGGGCTACGAACGGATCGCCCGCCCGCTCGGCCTGCTCGACGGCGAGCGGCCCAACCTGCTGCGGTTCGTGTTCACCGACGAGCGGGCGCGCACCGCGTTCACCGAGTGGGACCGCGTCGCCGACGAGCAGATCGCGCACCTGAGAAGCGAATCACCGATGATCGACCCCCATGTGATGCAGTTCGTCGACGAGTTGACGGTCCTCGCCGGGGCACCGTTCTCCGACCGCATCGAGGCCGTGCCGGGACTGCCGCGGCGCAGCGGAGTGCAGAGCCTCGACCATCCGGAGGCCGGTGCGCTGCGGCTTTCGTACGAATCGCTCGCCCTGCCGGACGTCGACGGCCAGCGACTCCTGGTGCACCTCCCGGCCGACGACGCCACGTCGGCCGCGCTCGACCGGCTGAACGGGCGGCAGCCGGGCGGGCTTCGCGCGGTCAGCGGCTAGCCGCCGTTCCCGGCGGCCCGAGCCCGGCCAATCCCGTGGTCTAGTCGGCGAAGCCGCCGTCCTCGCCCAACTCCCTTGCGTACGGCGGTTCCGCCCCCGCCCGTGAGCAGGTGATCGCCGCCGCGCGCGCCGCGAACCGCAGCACCTCGGCCCAGGCGTCGACGCCGAGACCCGCCACCGCGTGCGCCGACAGCGCGCCCCGCGCGGCGAGGCCGTGCAGCAGCGCCGCGTTGACCGTGTCGCCCGCGCCGATCGTGTCCACGACGTCGACCGGGACGCCCGGCACACAGACCTCGCCGCCGTCGCGCGTGAAGACGGACAGGCCGTCGCCGCCGCGCGTCACCACCACTGCCACCGGCCCCGACGCCAGCCACTCCTCGGGCGTGCCGCCAAGCCAGCGCGCGTCCTCCTCGGACACCTTCAGGAGCGCCACCGACGGCAGCCAGTTCTTGAAGCGGGCGCGGTAGGCGTCGGCGTCGGGGATGAGGACGGCGCGGATGTTGGGGTCGAGCGCCGTGAAGACGCCGCGTGCCGCCTCGCGCCGCAGCAACTCCTCGTACGCGCTCGCGCCCGGCTCCAGGACGAGCGAGCAGGTCCCGAAGGACAGCGCCCGCACGCTGTCCGGGATCCGGCGCGGCACGGCGAAGAGGCGGTCGGCGGTGCCGTCGACGTAGAAGGAGTAGCCGGCCGAGCCGTCCGCGCCGACCGAGGCGACGGCCAGCGTCGTGGGTTCGGCGCCGCGCTGGACGTACGACACGTCGACGTCCGCGGCCCGCAGGCCCGCGAGCAGCGCCTCGCCGAACGCGTCGAGCGAGACCCGGGAGCAGAACGCGGTGGGGGAGCCGAGGCGGCCGAGCGCGACCGCCGTGTTGTACGGCCCGCCGCCGAGCCGCGGCGCGAGGGCGGGGAGGGACCCGCTTTGGGAGGCCCCACCCGAAGGTGAAGCGGCCCCACCTGAAGGCGAACCCGTGCCCTGCGGAACGAGGTCGATGAGAGCTTCTCCTGCGACGACTATCACTGGCGGTTCCTTTCCGGTACTTCCCGTGCTCCCCGTACGCCTGCTACTTCCCGTACGCCCGCGCTCGCCCCGCGCTGCCGGCGGCCGCCTGCGCACAGGCTAGAGCCTGACCGGGCGGGCGCGGCCGAAGCGGGCGGTACTCGGGCACCGACGTGCCCCACCCGGTCACGGATCGGCCCCCGGGTAGGGTCTGAATCGTCGCCGAACCCCCTTGACCTGTGGAGACTTCATGTCCGGCACGTCCCCCGCCCGCCGTACCGTGCTGCGCGCGGCCGCACTCGTCCCGGCCGCCGGGCTCGGGCTCACCGCCTGTTCGTCGGGGGACGGCGGCAGCCGTTCCGCGCCGACGAAGCCGGTGGACCTGGGCGCGGCCGACGAGGTGCCGGTGGGCGGATCGAAGCTCTACACCGACGACCACGTGGTGGTCAGCCGGATCGCCGACGACGAGTACAAGGCGTTCAGCAGCATCTGCACGCACGCGCAGTGCCCCATCGAGAAGCTCCAGGGCAGCAAGCTGACCTGCCAGTGCCACGGGAGCCAGTTCGACGCGAGGAACGGCAAGGTGCTGCGCGAGCCCGCGGTGACACCGCTGGAGGAGCTGCCGGTGAAGGTGGCGGGCGGCAAGATCGTGGCGGGCCCGGGGGCCTGACCGGCCCCTGAACGGCGAGGCCGACTCGCTCCCGGTCCCACCACGTCCCGTCAGCTCGCTCCCGGTCCCACCAGGTCCCGCCGGTTCACTCCCAGTCCCACCCGATCCCGATGAGCCCCGCCCGCACCTGCGGCTCCACCAGATGCACCGACCGATGGCTCCCGCTCAGCGTCAGCTCCTGGCGGCCCAGGCGCGGCGCGGCCGTCGAGCGCTGGGTGAACCGGTGGCAGCGCGCGGGCAGCGCGTCCTCGGCGAAGCGCACCTGGAGCGCGTACTGGCCCCCGGTGAAGCTGAACCCGCGTACGTACTCGGCACTCGTGCCCGCCGTGCCGTCCTCGAAGCCGTAGCAGAAAAGATGGGTGTCGCCCGCGCGCAGCCGGGCGTCGAAGAGCAGCTCGGCGACCAGCACACCGGTGTCGTGGTGCCAGCGCACGCGCCCGGTGCGGCAGTTCTCCAGGGCGCGCACCTCCATGTGCTCGGGGGCGCAGCCCGGGTCCCCGTGATGGATGGCCAAGTAGCGGTCGATGCCGTCGGTGTGGGCGCGTACGACGTGCTGGGAGTCGCGTCCGAGGAGTTCACGGCGCGGGCCGATGCGTATGCGCTCGTGGTGGCCGATGGTGTGCAGACCGCCGTCGAGCGGGGACCCGAGGTCGGCGATCAGGGACTGCAGGACGTCGGACGCCTCCACCAGGGAGCGGTACGAACGGGCGGCGGGCCGCTCGGTGTCGGTGCGCTCGTCGGCTCGGGCGAGCAGCCTGATGAGGGATTCCTCCGGCAGTTGGAGGATCTCCTCCAGGGCGCGTACGGCCCGTAGCGACTCGGGCCGCTGGGGGCGTCGCGCGCCCTGCTGCCAGTAGCTGAGACTCGTCACGCCGACGTTGACGCCCGCGCGGGCGAGATGATGGCGTACGCGTTGCAGGGGCAGGCGCCTGGCGGCGATCGCGGCGCGCAGGGCGACGTGGAACGGGCCGGTGCGCAGGGCGGTGGCGAGGTCCGCCGGGGTGTCGTCCGCGAGGGCCGTCGTGGGGGGAGAGACGTTCCGCACCGCAGGTCCTTTCTGTGAACGTTCACTCCGGCCGCGCGGGTGTACGCCCCGGTCGGAGCGGGTGGCCAGGTGAGCGTACGACCGGTGTTCACACGGGTACGCCCTCGTTCACGCTTCAAGTTAGCCCGCATTGAAGCGTGTTGACCTGCACCCGACAACACCTGATGCTCAATCGCAAGCGTCCGGACGCGCTCCTCCAGCCTTCACCCCCACCCTGTTCGGGAGGAACGCGATGCACCACACGTCCAGCGGATCGAGCCGTCGCAGACGGCTGACCGCGCTCGCCGTCGCGGCGGCGGCATTCCTAGCCGTACCGGCGGCCACCGCCGTCGCGGCACCGCACGACACGTCGTCGATCGTCGCTCCGGCCGCCTCGGGAGCGGCCGACCCGTCGGTTCTCGCCGCCAAGCGCCTGAACATCACCATGCAGGCGCAGCAGAAGACCAACTGGTGCTGGGCCGCGGCGGGCAACACCATCGCCACGTACCTCGGCAAGAACTACAGCCAGAACCAGTTCTGCAACGCCGCCTTCGGCCGCAACCAGAACACCGAGTGCCCCAACAACCAGGCCACCCTGGGCAATGTGCAGACCGGCCTCCGATGGGCGGGCATCAACTCCGGTTCGTACGTCACCGGCTGGCTGCGCTACCCCACCGTGCAGGCCGAGATCAATGCCAACCGCCCCATAGAGACCCGCATCCTGTGGTCCAACGGCGGCGGCCACATGCACACCATCTACGGCTACGACACGGCCAACGACTGGGTGTACTGGGGCGACCCATGGCCCTCCAGCGACCGCTACAACTGGGCGTCCCACTCCTGGTACGTCAACAACAACACCTTCTCCTGGACCCACTCGCTGTACCGGATCGGGGCGTGATCGCGATGAACCGTCACGTTTCGCGTACGTCCCTCAAGGCCGTGCTCGCCGGGTCGGCCGCCGCGCTGTTCCTCGGCGTCGCGGCGCCGCACGCCACCGCCGACTCCGGTCCGGCCGCGCCACCGGCACCCTCGGACGCCTCGCGCAACGCCGCCCACGACGCGGCCGAGGCCCCGAAGACCCTCGACACACTCTCCCGCTTCTTCGCCCGCGAAGGAGCCGTCACCAAGGCGGCGGCCGAGCCGCGCGTGGCGGGCGACAAGGCCGTACCCGTCTACTACTTGTCGCCCGACTTCGTCGCCGGCAAGAAGGACGCGCCCATCGCCCGCATGCAGTTCCTGGCCAGCAAGGCGGTCTCGTCCGACGGCCAGGAGGCGTCGCTCTGGGCCGTCCGGCAGGGCGGCTCCTGGCAGATCGTGAACATCGCCACCGGGGACGACGAGACCCACTACGCGCGCGTGGGTGCCGACAAGGCCCCCGGAGGTACCGTCTTCCTCGAGCCGCAGATCAACGGCTGGTACGTCACCAAGGGGACGCGGGTGCTTCCCCTCGACAAGGACGCGCGGCGGGCGGTCGGTGCGGAGGGGACCACTGTCGTGGCGTACCAGAAGCGGGTCCACAAGGCTTATGGGGACAAGCTGCCGGGGTCCGCGTACGGGAAGTCCGGCAAGGCCGGAGGCTTCACCGAAGAGCCTTCGGGCGGGGCGGCGGCGGCCTCCGGGGCCAAGTCCGACTCCGGCGCCCGGACGGAGTCCGCGTCGGCCTCCTCCGACGGGGCGATGACCGTCGCCTCCACGGTGGCCGGGGCCGGGGCGCTGGTCGCGCTCGGGCTGTCCGGGGTCGCTCTTGTGCGGCGGCGTTCGCGCCGTCTCGGCTGAGCGTCTGGGCTGAGCCGGTCCCGGCCTCCGGCCGGGAGGTTCCCCGCCCGCCCTCACACAGGGCGGGCGGGTCCGTCGGCGTGGGCGTCGCGCGGCCGCCGCGACTGACTGTCACCCCTCGCCAGTAGGCTGTCCGACATGGCCGACCCTTCCAGCTACCGCCCCAAGCCGGGGCAGATCCCCGACTCGCCGGGGGTCTACAAGTTCCGCGACGAGCACCGCCGGGTGATCTACGTCGGGAAGGCCAAAAGCCTGCGCCAGCGCCTCGCGAGCTACTTCCAGGACCTGGCGAACCTGCACCCGCGCACGGCCACGATGGTGACGACGGCGGCGTCCGTCGAGTGGACCGTCGTCGCCACGGAGACCGCCGCGCTCCAGCTCGAGTACACCTGGATCAAGGAGTACGACCCGCGGTTCAACGTGAAGTACCGCGACGACAAGAGCTATCCGTACCTCGCGGTGACGATGAACGAGGAATTCCCGCGCGTGCAGGTGATGCGCGGTCAGAAGAAGAAGGGCGTGCGCTACTTCGGTCCGTACGGCCACGCGTGGGCCATCCGCGACACCGTCGACCTGCTCCTGCGCGTGTTCCCCGTCCGCACCTGCTCCGCCGGCGTCTTCAAGAACGCCGCCCGCACCGGCCGCCCCTGTCTGCTCGGCTACATCGGCAAGTGCTCGGCGCCCTGCGTGGACCGCGTCTCGGCCGAGGAACACCGCGAACTGGCCGAGGAGTTCTGCGACTTCATGGTCGGACGCACGGGGACGTACATCCGGCGTCTGGAGCGCCGGATGACGGACGCGGCCGAGGACATGGAGTACGAGCGCGCGGCCCGGCTGCGCGACGACATGGGCGCCCTCAGGAAGGCGATGGAGAAGAGCGCCGTCGTCCTGGCCGACGCCACCGACGCCGACCTGATCGCCGTCGCCGAGGACGAGCTGGAGGCCGCCGTCCAGATCTTCCACGTGCGCGGCGGACGCGTGCGCGGTCAGCGCGGCTGGGTCACCGACAAGGTCGAGGCGGTCACCACCGGTGACCTCGTGGAGCACGCCCTGCAGCAGCTCTACGGAGAGGAGACGGGCGACGCCGTCCCCAAGGAGGTCCTCGTCCCCGCGCTGCCCGACCCCGCGGACCCGGTCCAGGAGTGGCTCACCCAGCGCCGCGGGTCGAACGTGTCGCTGCGCATCCCGCAGCGCGGCGACAAGAAGGCCCTCATGGAGACCGTCGCGCGCAACGCGCAGCAGTCCCTCATGCTGCACAAGACCAAGCGCGCCTCCGACCTGACGACGCGCTCCCGCGCCCTGGAGGAGATCGCCGCCGCCCTGGAGCTCGACAGCGCCCCCCTGCGCATCGAGTGCTACGACATCTCGCACCTCCAGGGCGACGACGTCGTCGCCTCCATGGTCGTCTTCGAGGACGGCCTCGGCCGCAAGAGCGAGTACCGCCGCTTCCAGATCAAAGGCTTCGAGGGGCAGGACGACGTCCGCTCCATGCACGAAGTGATCACCCGCCGCTTCCGGCGCTATCTGGCCGAGAAGGAGAAGACGGGGGAGTGGTCCCCCGAGGACGCCCAGGAGGCCCCGGACGCCCAAGGCGTCCAGGACATCCAGGGCGGCCTCACCGAGGAGGACGGGCGGCCCAAGAAGTTCGCGTACCCGCCGCAGCTCGTCGTCGTCGACGGCGGCCAGCCGCAGGTCGCCGCCGCCCAGCGGGCCCTGGACGAGCTGGGCATCGACGACATCGCGGTCTGCGGCCTCGCCAAGCGCCTCGAAGAGGTCTGGGTGCCGGGCGAGGACGACCCGGTGATCCTGCCCCGCACCAGCGAGGGGCTGTACCTGCTCCAGCGCGTGCGCGACGAGGCGCACCGTTTCGCCCTCACCTACCAGCGGTCGAAGCGGGCCAAGCGCTTCAAGGCGAGCCCGCTGGACGCCGTGCCCGGCCTGGGCGAGGCCCGCAAGCAGACACTGATCAAGCACTTCGGTTCGGTGAAGCGGCTCAGGTCCGCGACCATCGACCAGATCTGCGAGGTTCCGGGCATAGGCCGCAAGACGGCGGAGGCCGTCCTCGCGGCCTTCGCCCAGGCCGCCCCGGCGGCGCCCGCCGTGAACACCGCGACCGGAGAGATCATGGAAGAGGAGGAACCCGCGACGGCGGGTGACTCGGACCACGGCGAGGAACCCGCGGGGGCGGGAGACTCGCCCGACGACAGCGAGGTGCCCACGCGCGTGGGCACCGCGGAGACACGACGGGGGATGGAGACATGAGCGAGCACGGCGAAGGCGGAGAGCAAGTGAGTACGGGCACGACCATCGAACCGGGCGAGGCCGCGGAAGCGGCCATCCCCGAGCTGGTGATCATCTCCGGGATGTCCGGCGCGGGCCGCTCCACGGCCGCCAAGTGCCTGGAGGACCTCGGCTGGTTCGTCGTGGACAACCTGCCGCCGGCACTGATCCCCACCATGGTGGAGCTCGGCGCCAGGTCCCAGGGCAACGTGGCCCGCATCGCGGTCGTCGTCGACGTCCGCGGCCGCCGCTTCTTCGACAACCTGCGCCAGTCCCTCGCGGACCTGGAGTCCAAGCACGTCACCCGGCGCATCGTCTTCCTGGAGTCCTCGGACGACGCCCTGGTGCGCCGCTTCGAGTCGGTGCGCCGCCCGCACCCGCTGCAGGGCGACGGCCGCATCGTCGACGGCATCGCGGCCGAGCGCGAGCTCCTGCGCGAGCTGCGCGGCGACGCCGACCTGCTCATCGACACGTCCAGCCTGAACGTGCACGAGCTGCGCGCCAAGATGGACGCCCAGTTCGCGGGCGACGAGGAGCCCGAGCTGCGGGCCACCGTGATGTCCTTCGGGTTCAAGTACGGCCTGCCGGTCGACGCGGACCTGGTCGTGGACATGCGCTTCCTGCCCAACCCGCACTGGGTGCCCGAGCTGCGCCCGTTCACCGGGCTCAACGAGGAGGTGTCGGCGTACGTCTTCAACCAGCCCGGCGCCAAGGAGTTCCTCGACCGCTACACCGAGCTGCTCCAGCTCATCGCCGCGGGCTACCGCCGCGAGGGCAAGCGGTACGTGACCATCGCCGTGGGCTGTACGGGCGGCAAGCACCGCTCCGTGGCCACGTCCGAGAAGCTGACCGCCCGTCTGACCGCCGCCGGGATCGAGACCGTCCTCGTCCACCGGGACATGGGGCGCGAATGAAGCCCAACCGCCGGGTGCTCCGCCTGAACCGCCTGGGCCGCAAGAGGGGCGCCCAGCCCAAGGTCGTCGCCCTCGGCGGCGGCATGGGCCTGTCGGCGTCCCTGGCCGCGCTGCGCCGCATCACCGGCGACGTCACCGCCGTGGTGACCGTCGCCGACGACGGCGGCTCCAGCGGCCGCCTGCGCGACGAGCTGGGCGTGCTCCCGCCCGGCGACCTGCGCAAGGCGCTCGCCGCGCTGTGCGGGGACGACGACTGGGGCCAGACCTGGGCGCGCGTCATCCAGCACCGCTTCCAGTCCAAGGGCGACCTGCACGAGCACGCGGTCGGCAATCTGCTGATCGTCGCCCTGTGGGAGCAGCTCGGCGACCACGTCCAGGCCTTGGACCTGGTCGGCAGGCTGCTCGGCGCGCACGGGCGCGTGCTGCCCATGTCCGCGGTGCCGCTCGAACTGCAGGCGCTGGTCAAGGGCCACGACCCGGAGCGCCCCGACGACGTGGACACCGTGTGCGGCCAGGCCACCGTCGCGCTCACCCCGGGCGAGGTGCAGTCCGTGCACGTCGTCCCGCAGGACCCGCCCGCCGTCCCGGAGGCCGTCGCGGCCGTCCTGGACGCCGACTGGGTGGTTCTCGGCCCCGGATCCTGGTTCTCCTCGGTGATCCCGCACCTGCTCGTGCCCGAGCTGCTCGACGCCCTGACGGAGACCAAGGCCCGCCGGATCCTCTCGCTCAACCTCGCGCCGCAACCCGGAGAAACCGAAGGGTTCTCTCCGCAGCGTCATTTGGAGGTTTTGGCCCGACACGCCCCTAAACTCGCCCTGGACGTGGTGCTGGCCGACGAGGCCGCCGTGCCCGACCGTGGATCCCTCACCGATGCCGCAAAGCGGTTCGGCGCCACGGTCGAGCTGGCGCCGGTGGCCCGCCAGGACGGCAGCCCCAAGCACGACCCGGAGCTGCTGGCCGCCGCGTACGACCGTATTTTTCGGATGCATGGAAGGATCGGCCCATGGCGATGACGGCAGCGGTGAAGGACGAGATTTCCCGGCTTCCCGTCACCCGGACCTGCTGCAGGAAAGCAGAGGTCTCGGCGATCCTGCGCTTCGCCGGCGGCCTGCACCTGGTGAGCGGCCGCATCGTGATCGAGGCGGAGCTGGACACGGCGATGGCGGCCAGGCGGCTCAAGCGGGACATCCTGGAGATCTTCGGGCACAGCTCGGAGCTCATTGTGATGGCCCCGGGCGGCCTGCGCCGCGGCTCGCGCTACGTGGTGCGGGTGGTCGCCGGCGGCGACCAGCTGGCCCGGCAGACCGGCCTGGTGGACGGCCGCGGCCGGCCCATCCGCGGCCTGCCCCCGCAGGTGGTCTCGGGGGCCACCTGCGACGCGGAGGCCGCCTGGCGCGGCGCCTTCCTCGCGCACGGCTCGCTGACCGAGCCCGGCCGCTCCTCCTCCCTGGAGGTGACCTGCCCGGGCCCGGAGGCGGCGCTCGCGCTGGTCGGCGCGGCCCGCAGGCTCCAGATCGCCGCGAAGGCCCGGGAGGTACGCGGCGTGGACCGCGTCGTCGTCCGTGACGGGGACGCCATCGGTGCCCTGTTGACGCGGCTCGGCGCCCACGAGTCGGTGCTGGCCTGGGAGGAGCGGCGGATGCGCCGCGAGGTCCGCGCCACCGCCAACCGCCTGGCCAACTTCGACGACGCCAACCTGCGCCGCTCGGCCCGCGCCGCCGTCGCCGCGGGCGCCCGCGTGCAGCGCGCCCTGGAGATCCTCGCCGACGAGGTGCCCGAGCACCTGGCGGCCGCGGGACGGCTGCGCATGGAGCACAAGCAGGCCTCCCTGGAGGAGCTGGGCGCGCTCGCCGACCCGCCGCTGACCAAGGACGCCGTCGCGGGCCGCATCCGCCGTCTGCTCGCCATGGCCGACAAGCGGGCGCAGGACCTGGGCATCCCGGGCACGGAGTCCAACCTGAGCGAGGAGCTCGCCGACAACATGGTGGTCTGACACCCCCCGACCACGGATTCCGGAAGCCGTCGGCGCCCTGCGGGCACCGGCGGCTTCTTCATGCCCCCACAAACCGACTACCCGCCGTATTGACATGATCATGAAGCGTGACGAGCCTGGCGTTCGCGCACAAACGTGCCGGACAACTGCAAGGGGGGCTCATGAGACGAAGAGCGCGCGCGAGATCGATCCTCGCCGCCGGCGCACTGCTCGTCGGCGGACTCGTCGCCGCACCGCACGCCCAGGCGAGCGGGCCGGCGAAGGCCACGGCCGCCGCTGACGACGACGCGGCGGCCGTGAACGTGTACCGGGCCGACGTCACCAAGGAACAGATACCGACCCTGGTCGAGGCGGGGCAGGACGCCCACGAACTCGCGGGTCAGGCACCCGAGCACGGCACCGGCCCGGTCGAGCTGTATCTGACCGGGGCCCAGGCGAAGGCGATCGAGCGCAAGGGCATCGACCTCACCGAGCACGAGGTCTCCGCGGCCACCGCGAAGAAGCTCAAGGCCGCGGGCGACGGCGTCTACCGGCCGTACAGCGGAAAGGGCGGTCTCCAGGAGGAGATCGTCAAGACCGCGCAGGCGCACCCCGGCCTCACCAAGGTCGTCTCCATCGGCAAGTCGCTCCAGGGCAAGGACATCCTGGCGCTCAAGCTCTCCAAGGGCGCCAAGAAGTCCAAGGACGGCTCCAAGCCCTCCACCCTGTACATGTCCAACCAGCACGCGCGCGAGTGGATCACCCCCGAGATGACCCGCCGCCTGATGCACCACTACCTCGACAACTACGGCAAGGACAAGCGCGTCACCAAGCTCGTGAACTCGACCGAGCTGTGGTTCGTGCTCTCCGCCAACCCCGACGGCTACGACTTCACGCACGCCGCCGGCGGCGACCGCCAGTGGCGCAAGAACCTCCGCGACATCGACGGCGACGGCACGACCGCCGCGGGCGACGGCGTCGACCTCAACCGCAACTTCGCCTACAAGTGGGGCTACGACAACGAGGGTTCGTCCCCGAACGCGTCCTCGGAGACCTACCGCGGCACCGGCCCGATGTCCGAGCCCGAGACGAAGGCGATCGACCGCTTCCAGAAGCGCATCGGCTTCACGTACGGCATCAACTACCACTCGGCCGCCGAACTGATCCTCTACGGAGTGGGCTGGCAGGTCGCCACGCCGACCCCCGACGACGTGCTCTACAAGTCCCTCGCGGGCACCCCCGAGAAGCCCGCGGTCCCCGGCTACCACCCGCAGGTCTCCTCCGAGCTCTACACCACCAACGGCGAGGCCGACGGCCACGCGGGCAACGTCAACGGCATCTCGATGTTCACCCCCGAGATGTCCACCTGCCAGACCGCGTCGAACGTGGACCCCGATGACGCCTGGCGGCCCCAGGACTGCGCGTCCATCTTCACCTTCCCCGACGACGAGAAGCTGATCCAGCAGGAGTTCGCGAAGAACGTGCCCTTCGCGCTCGCCGTCGCCGAGACCGCACTCCACCCCGACCGGCCGGTCTCCGTCACCGGCGTCGACGCCCCCGACTTCACCCCCGACTCCTTCACCACGTCGTACGCGCGCGGCGGCGACCAGGAAGTCGCCGTCACCGCCCGCAAGTCCGTACGCGACAAGGAGCTCAACTACCGCGTCAACGGCGGCCGTACGCAGGACGAGCGCCTCAAGTCCTGGAAGGGCGGCGAGACCTACGGCGGCGAGGACAACCTCCACTTCGACCAGTACCGCGCCGACGTCGAGGACGCGCGTGCGGGCGACAAGGTCGAGGTGTGGTTCACCGGACGTACAAAGAAGGGGCGCACGCAGAGCGAGCACTTCACGTACACCGTCGCCGAACGCCCCAAGGCGAACACGCTCGTCGTCGCCGAGGAGGGCGCGACGGCCACGCAGACACAGAAGTACGTCGACGCCGTGAAGGCCAACGGCCGTTCGGCCACGGTCTGGGACGTCGCCAAGCAGGGCGCGCCGCACCCGCTCGGCGTGCTTTCGCACTTCTCCGCGGTCGTGCACTACACCGGCGACCCCGTGCCCGGCGCACCCACTCAGCTCGCGCTGCGCGCCTACCTCAACGAGGGCGGCAAGCTCATCGAGTCCGGCGAGCGCGCGGGCGGCGACGTGGACCTCGGCGACGCGGTCACCGACGACTTCGCGCAGTACTACCTCGGCGCCCACGAACGCCTCTCCGCGCCTAGTGCCCGGAGCTTCACCGGCGCGGGCGCGCTCGACGGCGTGAAGAGCCCGCTCGCCGGCGCGGAGGGCAATCCGCTCGACAGGGCGGGCCGCTTCACCGTCACCTCCGACACCCTGCCCGCCAAGGACTTCCCGCAGTTCAAGAGCGCGGCGGCGGGCTCCTACCCGGGCCTCGCCAATCCGTACGCGCCCTTCGAGGGCCAGGGCATGGCGTCGGCCACCCACGCCGACCGCGACTGGAAGCGGCTCACCCGCACCTTCGACCTGACCGGCGTCACGGCCGCCGACCAGCCGGAGCTGCGGCTCGCGCTCAACTGGAACCTGGAGCCCGGCTTCGACCACGGCCTCCTGGAGGCGCACACCGCGGGCGCCGACGACTGGACCACGCTGGCGGACAAGAACGGCGGCTCGTCCGCCACGGTGCCCGCCCAGTGCGCGGCCGGGTTCTTCATCAACGGCCACCCGTTCCTGCGGCACTACCTGACGCAGGGCGCGGGCGGCTGCACGGCCTCCGGCAGCAGCGGCGCCTGGAACAGCTTCACGGGCTCCTCCGACGGCTGGAAGCAGACCTCCTTCGACCTGAGCGCCTACGCGGGCAAGAAGGTCGAGGTGTCGCTCAGCGCCGTCACCGACCCCTCCAGCAGCGGCCGCGGACTCTTCGCCGACGACGCGCGCCTTGTCGTCGGCGGCACCGCGACACAGACCGAGGGATTCGAGACCTCGCTCGGCTCCTGGAGCGTCGCCCCGCCCCCGGCCGGAAGCGCCAATATCACAGGCGACTGGGCCAGGACCGGGGAGCTCTACCGGCCCCACGCGGCGGTCACAGCGCGTGACAGCGTGCTGCTCGGCTTCGGGTTCGAGCACGTACCCGGAAAACCCGAGAGAGCCGCTCTTATGGGCGCCGCCCTGGCACATCTGCGCGGCTGACGCTGCGTAATCAGGACCCGGTTCCCGGCGGCCCGTGCCCCTACTCGGGGGTACGGGCCGCCATGCCGCATATCGGTCCCTCTCGATGTCACCTCAGCGCCGTCAGAGAGGTAGGGTCGGAGGCGGTCGGGGACATCCCATACAACTCGCCGGCGTCTCAGACCGGCGTACCAACGAGGAGATCGGTTCGTGACGATCCGCGTAGGCATCAACGGCTTTGGCCGCATCGGGCGCAACTACTTCCGCGCGCTGCTCGAGCAGGGTGCGGACATCGAGATCGTGGCTGTCAACGACCTGGGTGACACCGCCACGACGGCGCACCTGCTCAAGTACGACACCATCCTGGGCCGTCTCAAGGCCGAGGTGACCCACACCGAGGACACCATCACGGTCGACGGTCACACCATCAAGGTGCTGTCCGAGCGCAACCCCGCCGACATCCCGTGGGGTCAGCTGGGCGTCGACATCGTGATCGAGTCCACCGGCATCTTCACCAAGAAGGCGGACGCCGAGAAGCACATCGCCGGTGGCGCGAAGAAGGTCCTCATCTCGGCTCCGGCCAAGGACGAGGACATCACCATCGTGATGGGCGTCAACCAGGACAAGTACGACGCGGCCAACCACCACGTCATCTCCAACGCCTCCTGCACCACCAACTGTGTGGCGCCGATGGCCAAGGTTCTCGACGAGAACTTCGGCATCGTCAAGGGCCTGATGACGACGGTCCACGCGTACACCAACGACCAGCGCATCCTGGACTTCCCGCACTCGGACCTGCGCCGCGCCCGCGCCGCCGCCGAGAACATCATCCCGACCACGACGGGTGCCGCGAAGGCCACCGCCCTGGTCCTCCCGCAGCTCAAGGGCAAGCTCGACGGCATCGCGATGCGCGTCCCGGTCCCGACCGGCTCCGCCACCGACCTGGTCGTCGAGCTGCAGCGCGAGGTCACCAAGGACGAGGTCAACGCCGCGTTCAAGAAGGCCGCCGACGACGGCGACCTCAAGGGCATCCTGTTCTACACCGAGGACCCGATCGTGTCCTCGGACATCGTCAGCGACCCGGCCTCCTGCACCTTCGACTCCTCCCTGACCATGGTCCAGGAGGGCAAGTCGGTGAAGATCCTCGGCTGGTACGACAACGAGTGGGGCTACTCCAACCGCCTCGTGGACCTCACGGTCTTCGTCGGCGGCCAGCTCTAAGCGGGCAGCGGCTCAGAGCCAGGCATCTCGATGTGAGCACAGGGTCCGGACAGCGCAGCGCCGCGCGGTTCGGACCCTGTCGCGCGTGAGCACCCCTCAAGAAGTCCCAGTCACGGAGTCCTAATTCATGAAGACGATCGACGAACTTCTCGCCGACGGTGTCGCAGGCAAGCGGGTCTTCGTCCGCGCCGACCTCAACGTGCCGCTCGACGGCACCACCATCACCGACGACGGCCGCATCCGCGCGGTCCTGCCCACCGTCAAGGCGCTCGCCGCGGCGGGCGCCCGCGTGGTCGTCGCCTCGCACCTGGGCCGCCCCAAGGGCGCACCGGACCCGGCGTTCTCGCTGGCCCCGGCCGCGCAGCGGATCGGTGAACTCCTCGGCACGGACGTGCGGTTCGCCACCGACACGGTCGGCGAGTCGGCCACGGCCGCCGTCGCCGCCCTCACCGACGGCCAGGTCGCCGTCGTCGAGAACCTGCGCTTCAACGCCGGTGAGACCTCCAAGGACGACGCCGAGCGCGGCGCCTTCGCCGATCAGCTCGCCGCCCTGGCCGATGTCTACGTAGGCGACGGTTTCGGTGCCGTGCACCGCAAGCACGCCTCCGTGTTCGACCTGCCGGCACGCCTGCCGCACTACGCCGGATACCTCATCGCCACCGAGGTCGGCGTCCTGAAGAAGCTCACCGAGGACGCCAAGCGGCCGTACGCGGTCGTCCTCGGCGGCGCCAAGGTCTCCGACAAGCTCGGTGTCATCGACCACCTTCTGGAGAAGGCCGACCGCATCCTCATCGGCGGCGGCATGGCCTACACCTTCCTGAAGGCGCAGGGCCACGAGGTCGGCATCTCCCTCCTCCAGGAGGACCAGATCCCGGCCGTGCAGGGCTACTTGAAGCGTGCCGCGGAGCGCGGCGTCGAGTTCGTGCTGCCCGTGGACGTCCTGGTCTCCGGGGAGTTCCCGGACCTGAAGACGAAGGCCCCGGCCAACCCGACCACGGTCGCGGCCGACGCCATCCCGGCCGACCAGGAGGGCCTCGACATCGGCCCCGAGACCCGTAAGCTCTACGCCTCGAAGCTCGCCGACGCCGCCACCGTCTTCTGGAACGGCCCCATGGGCGTCTTCGAGCACCCCGACTACGCCGAGGGCACCAAGGCGGTCGCCCAGGCGCTTCTGGACTCGTCGGCCTTCACGGTCGTCGGCGGCGGCGACTCCGCCGCGGCCGTGCGCATCCTGGGCTTCGACGAGAACGCATTCGGCCACATCTCGACCGGTGGCGGCGCCTCCCTCGAATACCTCGAGGGCAAGACGCTCCCCGGCCTCGCCGCACTGGAGAACTGACACCTGATGACTACGCGTACCCCGCTGATGGCGGGCAACTGGAAGATGAACCTCAACCACCTCGAGGCCATCGCGCACACCCAGAAGCTCGCGTTCGCGCTGGCCGACAAGGACTACGAGGCCGTCGAGGTCGCCGTCCTGCCGCCCTTCACCGATCTGCGCTCCGTGCAGACCCTGGTCGACGGCGACAAGCTCAAGATCAAGTACGGCGCCCAGGACATCTCGGCGCACGACTCCGGTGCCTACACCGGCGAGATCTCGGGCCCGATGCTCGCCAAGCTGAAGTGCACGTACGTGGCCGTGGGCCACTCCGAGCGCCGTCAGTACCACAACGAGACCGACGAGCTCTGCAACGCCAAGGTCAAGGCCGCCTTCAAGCACGGCATCACGCCGATCCTGTGCATCGGCGAGGGCCTGGACATCCGCAAGGCCGGCCAGCAGGTCCAGTACACGCTGGGCCAGCTCGACGGCGGCCTCAAGGACGTCCCGGCCGAGCAGGCCGAGTCCATCGTGATCGCCTACGAGCCGGTGTGGGCCATCGGCACCGGCGAGGTCGCGACCCCCGAGGACGCGCAGGAGGTCTGCGGCGCGATCCGCGGCCGCCTCGCCGAGCTGTACTCGCAGGATCTTGCCGACAAGGTCCGCATCCAGTACGGCGGCTCCGTGAAGGCGAAGAACGTCGCCGACATCATGGCGCAGCCCGACGTCGACGGCGCCCTCGTGGGCGGCGCCGCGCTGGACGCCGACGAGTTCGTCAAGATCATCCGCTTCGCCGACCAGTGACGGCACCAGCGAGTATGCGCTAGCGGCGATACGTCGTACCCTTGCGGGGTCCGGGGCTGGTCTTTGTGAGCATCACTGCTCGCGGAGAAGGCTTCGGGCCCCGTCGTCGATTCAGATCCGAGGAAGTTGGTCCAGCCGTGGTTATGGGGTTCTCGATCGCCCTGATCGTCTTCAGCCTGCTGATGATGCTGCTGGTGCTGATGCACAAGGGCAAGGGCGGCGGCCTGTCCGACATGTTCGGTGGCGGCATGCAGTCGTCCGTCGGCGGCTCCTCGGTCGCCGAGCGCAACCTCGACCGCATCACCGTCGTGGTCGGTCTGCTCTGGTTCGCCACCATTGTCGTGCTCGGCATTCTGATGAAGGTCAACAACTGACAGCAGACGAGTGCCGCTTGCCTTTTCGGCTGCGGTTTGGTTCGCTGTCCCGCTCATAGCCCCATGTTCAGTACGCGCCCCCGTGCGCGGCTTATCATGGGGCTTGCGTGTCGGGGTGGGGTGTAACTCCCAACACTGGACGCGCGTTGGGCCTTACGTAGACTGAGGCACCCGCAGCGGAGCCGGCAGTCGACCCCGCGGCGCAGCCGCCGTTCGACACAGGCAGCACCATCACGCAGGGAGTTACGACCGTGGCAAGTGGCAACGCGATCCGAGGTAGCCGGGTCGGGGCGGGGCCGATGGGCGAGGCCGAGCGTGGCGAGTCCGCGCCGCGACTGCGCATCTCCTTCTGGTGCTCCAACGGGCACGAGACGCAGCCCAGCTTCGCCAGCGACGCGCAGGTCCCCGACACCTGGGACTGCCCCCGCTGCGGCTTTCCGGCAGGCCAGGACCGGGACAACCCCCCGGACCCGCCGCGCACCGAGCCGTACAAGACGCACCTCGCGTACGTCCGCGAGCGGCGCAGCGACGCGGACGGCGAGGCCATCCTCGCGGAGGCACTGGCCAAACTGCGCGGCGAGATCTAAGACTTGAGAACCGGCCGGACACCGTGAGGTGCCCGGCCGGAGCTGTATCTCCACCCTGCCTCTTCCCTTGATTGTCAGTGGGGGCCTCTACGGTTGATCGTGGCTCGGGAAACCACCGGGCCGGGCCGTTAACCATGGGGCGGGGAGGGGGAGTTGTGACGACTGCGGTCGAGACGCCGGACGTGGGCGCGGGTGCGCGGAGCGTCGCCTGGCGGGGCGGATTCGGGCGGCTGTGGGGCGCCGCCGTGCTCTCCAGCTTCGGGGACTCGCTGCGCAAGGCCGCGCTGCCGCTGCTCGCCGCGTCACTCACCGACGACCCGCTGCTCATAGCGTCGGTGACCGCCTGCGGCTATCTGCCGTGGCTCGTCTTCGGCCTCGTCGGCGGTGCCGTCGCCGACCGCGTGGACCAGCGGCGCGCCATGTGGACGGTGGACGTGGCGCGCGGACTGCTCGTGGCTGCCTTCGCCCTGGCCGTGGCGCTCGGTCACGCCTCGATCGGCCTGCTCATCGCCCTTGCCGTGGTGCTCACGACACTCCAGACCCTGTTCGACAACGCCGCCACGGCTCTGCTTCCCGCCCTGGTGGACCGCGCCACGCTGGGCAGCGCGAACGCACGGCTGCTCACCGGCCAGCAGTTCGCGGGCGGGCTCCTCGCCGCGCCCGTGGTGCCCTTCCTGATGGCTGCGGGCGCCGGCCTTCCGTACGCGGTGGACGCCGCGACGTACCTGGTGGCGGCCGTGCTCGTGGCCTCCCTCCGGGTGCCCGCGCCCGAGCACCCGCCCAGACCCGCCGGGGCCACCCTGCGGTCCGACATCGCGCACGGCCTGCGCACCCTGTGGCGGGACCGGGTGCTGCGACGCCTGTGCGCGGCGACCGCGCTGGGCAACGTCGGCATAGGCGCGCTCCTCGCCACCCTCGTCGTCCTCGTCACCCGCTGGCTGGACGCCGGCAGTGGGGGGTACGCGGCGGCGATAACGGCGTACGCGGCCGGGAGCCTCGTGGGCGGGGCGCTCGCCGGGTGGCTCGCGCGCAGCATAGGCCGGGTACGCAGCGTGCTCGCCGCCGGAACGGCCCAGATCGCCGCGCTCGTGGCGATGGGCACGATCCGTGACGTCGTGGCGCTGGTCGTGAGCATGGCGGTCTTCGGGGCCATGGGGATGGTGTGGAACGTGAGCACCCACACGCTGATGCAGGAGCGTCCGCCCGCCGCCGTCCTTGGGCGCGTCAGCTCGGCGTTCCGGACCCTGGCGGTCGCCGGGGCGCCGCTCGGAGCGATCCTCGGCGGGGCCGTGGCCGCGCTGTGGGGACCCAATACCCCGATGCTGCTCGCCGCCGCCCTGTTCGCGCTCTCGGTCACCGCGCTCACACCCGCGCTTAAGTCGGCCGACGGCGGACAGACAACTCAAATTGCTCGCTGATCAATTAGGTTGGGAGGGCAGCGGGGCGAACGCAACGGTACTCAGGTTGTACGAGAGAAGGCTGAAGTCCGAGATGAATGCAGAAGGCCGCACCAAGCTGAATCAGACGCCGGAATGGACGGCGCTGGCCAAGCACAAGGAGCAGCTGGGGGAGGTGCGGCTGCGGGAGCTGTTCGACACCGATCCGGCGCGCGGCACCGTGTATACCCTCCGGGTCGGCGACCTGCACATCGACTACTCCAAGCACCTCGTGACCGACGAGACCCTCGCGCTGCTGCGGGACCTCGCCGCGGCGACGGACGTCTTCGGGCTGCGTGACGCCATGTTCCGCGGCGAGAAGATCAACACCACCGAGGACCGCGCGGTCCTGCACACCGCGCTGCGCGCGCCGGCGGGCGCTGTCGTCGAGGTCGACGGCGAGGACGTGGTGCCGGGTGTGCACGCCGTGCTCGACAAGATGTCCGCCTTCGCCGACCGGATCCGCTCCGGCGAGTGGACCGGCCACACCGGCAAGCGCATCAAGAACGTCGTCAACGTCGGCATCGGCGGCTCCGACCTCGGCCCGGCCATGGCGTACGAGGCGCTGCGCTCCTTCACCGACCGCGGTCTGACCGTCCGCTTCGTGTCCAACGTGGACGGCGCCGACCTGCACGAGGCGATCCGGGACCTGGACGCGGCGGAGACGCTGTTCGTCATCGCCTCGAAGACGTTCACGACGATCGAGACGATCACGAACGCCACGTCCGCGCGGAACTGGCTGCTCACCGAGTTGCAGGCCGACGAGAGCGCGGTCGCCAAGCACTTCGTGGCGCTGTCGACGAACACCGAGAAGGTGGCCGACTTCGGCATCGACACGGCCAACATGTTCGAGTTCTGGGACTGGGTCGGCGGGCGCTACTCGTACGACTCGGCGATCGGTCTCTCCCTGATGATCGCCATCGGGCCCGACCGCTTCCGTGAGATGCTCGTCGGCTTCCACCTCGTCGACGAGCACTTCCGCACCGCGCCCGCCGAGGCGAACGTGCCGCTGCTGCTCGGTCTGCTCGGCGTCTGGTACGGCAACTTCCACGACGCGCAGGCGCACGCGGTCCTGCCGTACTCGCACTACCTGTCCAAGTTCACCGCGTACCTCCAGCAGTTGGACATGGAGTCCAACGGCAAGTCCGTGGACCGCGACGGCGAGCGCGTGCAGTGGCAGACCGGTCCGGTGGTGTGGGGCACGCCGGGCACGAACGGGCAGCACGCGTACTACCAGCTCATCCACCAGGGCACGAAGCTCATCCCCGCGGACTTCATCGGCTTCGCCAAGCCCGTCGACGACCTGCGCCCCGGCCTGGTCGCACAGCACGACCTGCTGATGGCCAACTTCTTCGCCCAGACGCAGGCGCTGGCCTTCGGCAAGACGCCCGACGAGGTCCGCGCGGAGGGCGTGCCGGACGAGCTCGTGCCGCACAAGACGTTCCAGGGCAACCACCCGACGACGACGATCCTCGCGACCGAGCTGACCCCGTCGGTCCTCGGCCAGCTCATCGCCCTGTACGAACACAAGGTGTTCGTCCAGGGCGCCATCTGGAACATCGACTCCTTCGACCAGTGGGGCGTAGAACTCGGCAAGGTCCTCGCCAAGCGCGTGGAACCCGCCCTGACGGAGGGCGCGGACGTACCGGGCCTTGACGCGTCGACGACGGCCTTGGTCGCCAGGTACCGGGAGCTGCGGGGGCGTTGAGCCCACGGCTCGCCAGTGGCGCCCCGGCCCGCGAAGCCCGGGGCGCCTTGCCTGCGCTGCCCCGTCAACATCCGCCTTCACTCGGATGGCTGACGCAGACGCGGTCCGGGCGGCAGAGGGCGGGCCATCGCTGAAGCATGGCCGCCATGTCGCAGCAGCAAGGATGGTCAGCCCCCGTACCGCCGCCGCAGCCGAAGAAGCGTCGGAAGTGGCCCTGGGTGCTTTTGGTCGTGTTCCTTTTGATGGCCGGCGGCTGCGTGGCGCTGATCGCGGGTGTCGCGAAAGAGGTCGACAAGGAGACCAAGCGCGAGATCACGGTCACGTACGAGGTCACCGGCAACGCCAAGGACGTCACGATCACCTACTCGACCTACAGCGACGGCGACCTCTCGCAGAACCAACTCAGCGATGTGGAGCTGCCCTGGCGCAAGGAGGAGAAGACTAAGGGGTTCGTGAAGGGTGGAACCCTCGCTGTCACCACAGGAGCCTCCGGTGGCAAGGTCCGCTGCAAGGTCACCGCTGACGGGACGACTCGCACCGGCACGGCCAGCGGCAAGTTCGCCACCGCCACCTGCGACGGCTTCTGACGGCAGGACGCCGACGGGCCCCGGTCCAGAAGAGGACCGGGGCCCGTCGGCGCGTACAGCCGGGGGTCAGGGCGACGCCGGCGGATACAGATCCCGCGGCAGTTGTGAAGCCGCCGCTGCGTCCAGGAGCCACAGGGTGCGGGCGCGGCCGTGGGCGCCCGCTGCCGGGGCCTGGATCTCGCCTGCGCCGGAGAGGGCGATCGCCGCGGCGTTCGCCTTGTCCTCGCCCGCCGCGAGGAGCCAGACCTCGCGGGCCGAGCGGATCGCCGGGAGGGTCAGGGAGACGCGGGTGGGCGGTGGCTTGGGTGCGCCGTGCACGCCGACCACCATGCGGTCCGTCTCCCGCACCGCGGGCGACTCCGGGAACAGCGACGCCACATGCGTGTCCGGGCCCACGCCCAGCATCAGGACGTCGAACGTCGGGACCGAGCCGCCCGCGGCGGCAGCCGCTGATTGATAGTGCTCGGGGCCGGCCGCCGCCGCGAGCTCCGCCGCGTACGCCTCCGCCGCCGCGTCCGCGCCGTCTGCAATGTCGGGGTAGATCCCCTTCGCGTACGGGCCGTCGGACGCGGGCATCGGGTGCACCCGCGCCGGGTCGAGCGGCACCGAGTCGAGCAGGGCCTCGCGGGCCTGCGTGTAGTTGCGCTCGGGGTCGCCGTCCGGCAGGAACCGCTCGTCGCCCCACCACAGGTCGAGCCGCGACCAGTCCACGGCGTCGCGCGCGGGCGCCGAACTGAGCGCCGCGAGCAGGCCGTTGCCGTTGCGGCCGCCCGTGAGGACCACGGAGGCGAAGCCGCGGGCCGCCTGGGCGTCGACGATCTTCGTGATGAGGCGGGCCGCGGCGGCCTGCGCCATCAGCTCCTTGTCGCGGTGGACGACGAGCTGCGGAGCCGCACTCACTTCGAGGCCGCCTTCTTGGTGGCCGGGGCCTTCGCGGAGGACTTCTTGGCAGCGCTGCCAGACGCGGCGGAGTCCGACGTTCCGGAGCCCGGCGTGTCCGAGCCCTCCTTCGAAGCCCCGCCGTCCGTGGCGGAACCCGGCGCCGCAGCAGAGCCGCCCGAGGACGAGACCCCGTTCAGCACCGCCTCACCCAGCCGGTCCACCCCGAACTTCAGCGCCGCCGCATACGTGTCGTCCGGGTCGAGCCGCCGCAGCTCCTCCGCGATCAGCTCGGACGTCTCACGGCGCTTGAGCGCGACCGCGCGGTCCGGCTGGCCCTGGATGGAGAGCGTCGCGAGGGACCCGTCGGCACGACCGAGCACGATCGGACCGCAGTTGGTCTCCATGCGCACGCCCGTCAGACCGGGGCCCGGCGACGCCGAGCGCTTGACCGGCACGGAGAGCCGCTCCGCGAGCCACATCGCGAGCAGCTCGACGCTCGGGTTGAACTCCTCGCCCTCCACCTCCGCGGCGGTCACCTCGCACGTCACCTGGTCCAGGGCCGCGGCCAGCATCGAGCGCCACGGCGTGATGCGGGTCCAGGACAGGTCCGTGTCGCCGGGGTGGTAGGCCTCGGCGCGCGCGGTGAGCTCGTGGATGGGCTGCTCGGCGGCGTAGGTGTCCGTGACGCGGCGCTGGGCGAGCGCGCCGAGCGGGTCCTGTGCCGGGTCCAGCGGCGCGTTGACCGGCCACCAGGCGACGACAGGCGCGTCCGGAAGGAGCAGCGGCAGGACCACCGACTGCGCGTGGTTGAGCACCTCGCCGTAAAGGCGCAGGATGACCGTTTCGCCAGTGCCCGCGTCGGCGCCGACCCTGACCTCGGCGTCCAGGCGCGACGTCGTACGGTCACGCGGCGAGCGCGAGACCCGCTTGATGACGACCAGCGTGCGCGAGGGGTGCTCGCGGGAGGCCTCGCTGGCGGCGCGCAGCGCGTCGTAGGCGTTCTCCTCGTCGGTGACGATGACGAGGGTGAGCACCATGCCGACGGCCGGGGTGCCGATCGCGCGGCGGCCCTGTACGAGCGCCTTGTTGATCTTGCTGGCCGTGGTGTCCGTGAGGTCGATCTTCATGGCCGACGCCAGCTCCGTCCGTCTCGTGCGAGCATTTCGTCCGCCTCGACCGGGCCCCAGGTCCCGGCCGGGTACTGCGCGGGCTTGCCGTGCTCGTCCCAGTACTCCTCGATCGGGTCGAGGATGTTCCAGGACAGCTCGACCTCCTCGGTGCGCGGGAAGAGGTTGGCGTCGCCGAGCAGGACGTCCAGGATGAGGCGCTCGTAGGCCTCCGGGCTGGACTCCGTGAAGGACTCGCCGTACGCGAAGTCCATCGACACGTCCCGGATCTCCATGGACGTGCCCGGCACCTTCGAGCCGAAGCGGACCGTGATGCCCTCGTCCGGCTGGACGCGGATGACGATCGCGTTCTGCCCGAGCTCCTCGGTGGCGGTGTGGTCGAAGGGGGAGTGCGGGGCGCGCTGGAAGACGACCGCGATCTCCGTGACGCGGCGGCCCAGGCGCTTGCCGGTGCGCAGGTAGAACGGGACGCCCGCCCAACGGCGGTTGTCCACCTGCAGCTTGATGGCGGCGTACGTGTCGGTCTTCGACTTGGGGTCGGTGCCGTCCTCCTGGAGATAGCCGACGGCCTTCTCGCCGCCCTGCCAGCCCGCGGAGTACTGCGCGCGCACGGTGCCCTTGCCGAGGTCCCTGGGCAGCTTCACCGCGCCGAGGACCTTCGCCTTCTCCGCCACCAGCGCGTCCGCGTCGAAGGAGGCGGGCTCCTCCATCGCGGTCAGCGCCATCAGCTGGAGGAGGTGGTTCTGGATGACGTCACGGGCGGCGCCGATGCCGTCGTAGTACCCGGCGCGGCCGCCGATGCCGATGTCCTCGGCCATCGTGATCTGGATGTGGTCGACGTACGACCGGTTCCAGATCGGCTCGAACATCTGGTTGGCGAAGCGCAGCGCCAGGATGTTCTGGACGGTCTCCTTGCCGAGGTAGTGGTCGATCCGGAACACCTGGTCCGGGGCGAACACCTCGTGCACGATCGCGTTCAGTTCCTTGGCGGACTTCAGGTCGTGCCCGAACGGCTTCTCGATGACCGCGCGGCGCCAGGAACCCTCCGGCGCCTCCGCCAGCTCGTGCTTCTTGAGCTGCTGGACGACCTGGGGGAAGAACTTCGGCGGCACCGACAGGTAGAAGGCGAAGTTGCCGCCCGTGCCCTGCTTCTTGTCCAGGTCCTGGATCGTCGCCTTCAGCTGCTCGAAGGCGTCGTCGTCGTCGAAGTTGCCCTGGACGAAGCGCATGCCCTGGATGAGCTGCTGCCAGACCTCCTCGCGGAAGGGCGTGCGCGCGTGCTGCTTGACCGCGTCGTGCACCTCCTGCGCGAAGTCCTCGTCCTGCCACTCGCGCCGGGCGAAGCCGATGAGCGAGAAGCCCGGCGGCAGCAGCCCCCGGTTGGCGAGGTCATAGACAGCAGGCATCAACTTTTTACGGGACAAATCGCCCGTGACGCCAAAGATGACGAGGCCCGACGGCCCCGCGATACGCGGGAGCCGTCGGTCCGCGGCGTCACGCAGCGGATTGCTGCTCGACAAGGTTTCAGCCCTCCGAAGGAGCGAGGCGCTTGAGCTCGGCCTCGGTCGACTTGAGCAGGTCGTTCCAGGCCGCCTCGAACTTCTCGACGCCCTCGTCCTCGAGGAGCTGCACCACGTCGTCGTACGCGATGCCGAGCTTCTCCACGGCCTCGATCTCGGCGCGCGACTGCTCGTACGTCCCGGCGATCGTGTTGCCGGTGATCTGCCCGTGGTCGGCGCTGGCCTCGAGGGTCGCCTCCGGCATGGTGTTCACCGTGCCCGGGGCGACCAGGTCGTCGACGTACAGCGTGTCCTTGTACGCCTTGTCCTTGACGCCCGTCGACGCCCACAGCGGACGCTGCTTGTTGGCGTGCGCCTTGTCGAGGGCGACCCAGCGGTCGGAAGAGAAGACCTCTTCGTACGCCTCGTACGCCAGACGGGCGTTGGCCAGGCCGGCCTTGCCGCGCGCGGCCTTGGCCTCGTCGGTGCCGAGTGCGTCGATCCGCTTGTCGATCTCGGTGTCCACGCGGGACACGAAGAACGACGCCACCGAGTGGATCTTGGAGAGGTCCAGGCCCGCGGCCTTCGCCTTCTCCAGACCCGCGAGGTAGGCGTCCATGACCTCGCGGTAGCGCTCGAGCGAGAAGATCAGCGTCACGTTCACGCTGATGCCCTTGCCGATGACCTCGGTGATCGCGGGCAGGCCCGCCTTCGTCGCCGGGATCTTGATGAGCGTGTTCGGCCGGTCCACCAGCCACGCGAGCTGCTTGGCCTCGGCGACCGTCGCCTTCGTGTCGTGCGCCAGACGCGGGTCGACCTCGATCGACACCCGGCCGTCCTGGCCCTCGGTCGCGTCGAACACCGGCCGCAGGATGTCGGCGGCGTCACGGACGTCCACCGTCGTGATCATGCGGATCGCCTCTTCCACGGTGACCTTGCGCGCGGCGAGGTCCTCGAGCTGCTGCTCGTAACCGTCGCCGGACGAGATCGCCTTCTGGAAGATCGACGGGTTGGTGGTGACGCCCACGACGTGCTGCTCGTCGATCAGTTCGGCGAGGTTGCCGGACGTGATCCGCTTGCGCGACAGGTCGTCCAGCCAGATCGCGACGCCTTCGTCGGAGAGGCGCTTGAGTGCGTCTGTCATGGAATTACATCTCCTACTTGGTCGTATATGGGCGTCAGCGCTGAGCGGCCGCGATCGATTCCCGCGCCGCGGCGGCCACGGCTTCGGCAGTGAACCCGAACTCGCGGAAGAGAACCTTGCCGTCCGCCGAAGCCCCGAAGTGCTCCAGCGAAACGATGCGGCCCGCGTCCCCGACGAAGCGGTGCCAGGTCAGACCGATGCCGGCCTCGACCGCGACGCGCGCCTTGACCGACGGCGGCAGGACCGAGTCCCGGTACCCCTGCTCCTGCTCGTCGAACCACTCCACCGACGGCATCGAGACGACACGCGTCGGCACGCCCGCCGCCTGCAGCTGCTCGCGCGCCTCGACGGCGAGCTGCACCTCGGAGCCGGTGCCGATGAGGACGACCTCGGGCTTGCCGCCCTCGGCCTCGAAGAGGACGTAACCGCCCTTGGCGGCGTCCTCGTTGGGCTCGTACGTCGGCACGCCCTGACGGGTCAGCGCCAGGCCGTGCGGGGCGCCCTTGCCGAACACCTTCGTGTAGCGCCGGAGGATCTCGCGCCAGGCGATGGCCGTCTCGTTCGCGTCGGCCGGGCGGACCACGTTCAGGCCCGGGATGGCACGCAGCGACGCCACGTGCTCCACCGGCTGGTGCGTCGGGCCGTCCTCGCCGAGACCGACCGAGTCGTGCGTCCATACGTACGTCACCGGCAGGTGCATCAGCGCGGACAGGCGCACGGCGTTGCGCATGTAGTCGGAGAACACCAGGAAGGTGCCGCCGTAGATGCGGGTGTTGCCGTGCAGCGCGATGCCGTTCATCTCCGCGGCCATGGAGTGCTCACGGATGCCGTAGTGGATCGTGCGGCCGTACGGGTTCGCTTCCGGCAGCGGGTTGTCCGCCGGGAGGAACGACGACGTCTTGTCGATCGTGGTGTTGTTCGAGCCTGCCAGGTCGGCGGAGCCGCCCCACAGCTCGGGGATCACCGCGCCGAGCGCCTGCAGGACCTTGCCGGACGCGGCACGCGTCGCGACGCCCTTGCCCGCCTCGAAGACCGGGAGCTTCTCCTCCCAGCCCGCGGGCAGCTCGCCCGCGGCGATGCGGTCGAACTCGGCGGCGCGCTCGGGCTGCTGCGTGCGCCAGGCCGCGAAGCCCTTCTCCCACGTCGCCTTGGCCTCACGGCCCCGGTCCAGGGCCTCGCGGGTGTGCGCGAGGACCTCCTCGGAGACCTCGAAGGACTGCTCCGGGTCGAAGCCGAGGACGCGCTTGGTGGCCGCGACCTCCTCGTCGCCGAGCGCCGAGCCGTGCGCGGCCTCGGTGTTCTGCGCGTGCGGGGCCGGCCAGGCGATGATCGAGCGCATCGCGATGAACGACGGCCGGTCCGTGACCGCCTTCGCCTCCTGGACGGCCGCGTACAGCGCGGCCGGGTCCAGGTCGCCGTTCTCCTTCGGCTCCACGCGCTGCACGTGCCAGCCGTAGGCCTCGTACCGCTTCATGGTGTCTTCGGAGATCGCGGTCTCCGTGTCGCCCTCGATCGAGATGTGGTTGTCGTCCCACAGCAGGATCAGGTTGCCGAGCTTCTGGTGCCCGGCCATCGAGGACGCCTCGGCGGAGATGCCCTCCTGGAGACAGCCGTCGCCGGCGATCGCGTAGATGTGGTGGTCGAACGGCGATTCGCCCGTCGCGGTGTCCGGGTCGAACAGACCGCGCTCGTAGCGGGCGGCCATCGCCATGCCCACGGCGTTGGCGACGCCCTGGCCGAGCGGGCCCGTCGTCGTCTCCACGCCCACCGTGTGGCCGTACTCCGGGTGGCCCGGCGTCTTCGAGCCCCACGTGCGGAAGGCCTTCAGGTCATCGAGCTCAAGGCCGAAACCGGCCAGGTAGAGCTGGATGTACAGCGTGAGGGACGAGTGCCCCGCGGACAGCACGAAGCGGTCGCGCCCGGTCCAGTCGGCGTCCGCCGGGTCGTGCCGCATCACCTTCTGGAAAAGGGTGTACGCGGCGGGCGCGAGGCTCATGGCCGTACCCGGATGGCCGTTGCCGACCTTCTGTACGGAATCCATGGCCAGGACGCGGACGGTATCGACAGCCCGCTGGTCCAGTTCGGTCCACTCGAGGTCTGTGGTGGTCGGCTTGGTGCTCACCCTGGGTCAGGGCTCCTCTCCACATGTCGAATGCCGGCGGCGTATGAATCGCACCGGCCGCTGTCGAGCCTACCGCTGTGAGAACGTGCATTTTTTCGAGTGATTCCAGACTGCCGGGACCCGCCGCGATCCGCCTCCCGAAAGGGCCGGACCGCGTTCACCATGTGAAAACGGGACTGCTCATCTGGTCACCTCTTCCGCCCGCTTCGACCGTCTTCGAACACCGCTCATACGGCTCCTCAACACGAACCCACCCCCGCGAAGGGCGAGGTATGGGCAACGTCTACAGTGGCGTGGTACGCGCGAGCCTTTACCGGATCTTCATGTCCGAACGTCCGACGCAGGGCTTGCTGGGAGTCTCTGTCAGGGGTGTGCGTGACGGCCGTTGAATCCCGTCCAGCGGGGGTAATCGGGGCGAGCCAGAACCCGAGCAACCGGCCGTTCGGGGCCCGAGTGAAGGCGTTCGTGGCGCTGACCAAGCCGCGGATCATCGAGCTTCTGCTGATCACCACCGTTCCGGTGATGTTCCTCGCCGAGCAGGGGGTGCCCGACCTCACGCTGGTGCTGCTCACCTGCTTGGGCGGTTTCCTCTCCGCCGGTGGCGCCAACGCGCTCAACATGTACATCGACCGCGACATCGACGCGCTCATGGAGCGCACGTCGCAGCGGCCGCTCGTCACGGGCATGGTCAGCCCCCGCGAATGCCTCGTCTTCGGCATCGCGCTCGCGGCCGTCTCCACGCTGCTTTTCGGCCTCGCCGTCAACTGGCTGTCCGCGTGGCTGTCGCTCGGAGCGCTGCTCTTCTACGTGGTCGTCTACACGATGATCCTGAAGCGCCGCACCTCCCAGAACATCGTCTGGGGCGGCATCGCCGGCTGTCTGCCCGTGCTCATCGGCTGGTCGTCCGTCACCAACTCGATGTCGTGGGCGCCGGTCATCCTCTTCCTGGTCATGTTCTTCTGGACGCCGCCGCACTACTGGCCGCTGTCCATGCGGGTCAAGGAGGACTACGCGCGCGTGGGCGTGCCGATGCTCCCGGTCGTCGCCTCCAACAAGGTCGTCGCGCGCCAGATCGTCCTCTACAGCTGGGTCATGGTCGCCGTCTCGCTGCTGCTCCAGCCGCTCGGCTACACCGGCTGGTTCTACACCGCGGTCGCCCTCGCCACCGGCGGCTGGTGGCTGTGGGAGGCGCACGGGCTGCAGAACCGTGCGAAGTCCGAGGCGACCGGCGGCAAGCTCAAGGAAATGCGCCTGTTCCACTGGTCCATCACCTACGTCTCGCTGCTGTTCGTGGCCGTCGCCGTGGACCCCTTCCTGCGCTAGCCTCCGGCGGTTTCCGTCCGTGGGCAGTGGCCCCGTCGTCCTCAGGGCGACGGGGCCACTGCTCTTTCCGCTGCTTCGTACGCCGCCGAGTCCGTCTGGAGGCAGAGGTGGCCGTCGGCCTCGGCCGCCGCGGGCCACCCCGTGCGGAACCAGCCGTCCCGCGCCGCGGCCTCCTTCCCGTCGGCGTATCCGTCGCAGAGCAACGGCCCGCGTACGTACAGCTCACCGCCCGCCACCCGCACCTCGGTGCCGGGCGCCGGCAGTCCGCAGCTGTCCGGCCGGCGGCGGGCGTCGGCGTGGTCCAGGACGGCGACGTCGCCCGTCTCGGGCGAGGTGAGGAAGGCGCGCACCCGGGCGTGCGGGGTCGCGGTGCGGATGTCCTCCAGGAGCCCGGGGGCGGCGGCGGGCGGGCCGGTCGCCTCGACGTCCGCGCAGCGCAGCGAGGCCAAGTGGTGCGGCGCGGTGTCCAGGACGCCCCGCCAGGTCCCGGGCGCACACACCAGACGCTCCGCGCCGTGCCCCCGCACGGCCGCGCAGATCGCCACCGGGTCCGGGCGCTCCAGGAGCACCGCGGTGCCCCGGGCCTGCCACTGCCGCAGCAGGGCGGCCCACGCGGACCACTGCCCCGGGGCGAATCCGCACACCAGCACGTCGTTGCGCTCCGGCCGACAGCCCGGATGGGTACGCAGCACGCACACCCGGTGTGAGAGGACGACGCCCCGGGGGCGGCCGGAACCTGTGAAGACGATCACGCAGGGGTCGGCCTCGGCGGTCTGGTCCAGGGGCTGCTCCGGTTGCTCGGCGGTCCGCCCATCGGGGGCGTCATCCACGTCCGGGAGTACGACATGACGTACCGCCGAACTCCGCGCGAGGCGCGCCCCCGCCTCCGCACGGGCCGCGTCGGTCAGGAGCAACCCCGCCCCGGCCGCCCGCACGACCTCCGCCACCCGCGCCCGACCGGCCCCGGCGTCGACCGGCACGAACACCGCGCCGGCCCGCGCGGCCCCCGCGAACAGAGCCGCCGCCCCCAGGGACGCCCCGGCCAGGCACACCACCCGGTCACCCCGCCGCACACCGTGGGCGGCCAGGAACCAAGCGGCCCGGTCGGCCGCCGCGTCCAGCCCCGCGAAGGTGAGCGCGCGCTCGCCGAGCACCGCGGCCGTGCGGTGCGGGACGGCCCGGGCGGCGGACCGGAAGACCTCGCCGAGCAGCAGACCGGTCATGACTCCGGTCCTACCACGGGGCGGCGTGGGGCGGAACGGCCCCGCGAGCCAGGGGCGAACCGTGGCCGAGACCACGCCCCCGGGCGTCGCCGAACGATTTACCCGTCGGTAGCATCCTGTGCCATGGCAGACACGGAGCAGGCAGACACCGAGAACGCGGCGCAGACGGAGAAGGCGGCGAAGGAGGCCGCCCGTGCCGAGCGCACGGCCGCCAAGCTGGCCAAGCGGATCACCGCGTTCGCGCGGGAGCACGGTGGCGCGGAGGGACAGGTCGCGTACATCGGCGAGCGGGGCGCGCGGATCGTCCTCGTCGGTGACGACGGCGGCTGGGGCGACGTGGTCGCGCCGAGCCACGCGATCGCCAAGGACGCCGTGGAGAAGGCCGGAATCACCGTCCACGACGACTTCGACGGCGAGTTCGCGGCCAAGGTGAAGACCGGACCGTACGAATGGAAGCGCATGGCGGGCATCCAGATCGGCGGCCCGACGGGCGGCTGAGACACGCGCGGGGCGGGCACGGAGTGACACGGTGAGCAACACCTGACACCGGGGTCACCCGTTAGGACCGTAGGAACACGGTCCACGCAGGGGAGCCAGGATGATCGAGACGCCGTCCTTGGTCGACCAGCACTGCCACGGTGTCCTGCGCACGGAGCTGGGGCTCGGCACCTTCGAGGCCCACCTCGGCCGGGGCGAGGGCCCGCCCGCCCCCGGCACCACCTTCTTCGACACCCAGACCGGCTTCGCCGTCCGCCGCTGGTGCCCGCCGCTGCTCGGCCTCGAACCGCACTGCCCGCCCGCCCGCTATCTGGCGCGCCGCCGCGAGCTGGGCGTCCTCGAGGCCGGGCGGCGACTGCTGCGGGGCAGCGGGATCACGACGTACCTCGTCGACACCGGACTGCCCGGCGACCTGACCGGGCCCGGCGAACTGGCCACGACCGGCGGCGCCGAGGCCCATGAGATCGTCCGCCTGGAATTACTGGCCGAGCAGGTCGCCGACACCTCGGGCACCGTCGACTCCTTCCTCGCCAACCTCGCCGAGTCCGTGCACGGCGCCGCGAACGGGGCCGTCGCCTTCACCTCGGTCGCAGGGGTGCGCCAGCGCCGCGCGCTCGCGGCCGAACCACCTGGTCCCGGGGAGGTGCGCGGCGCGGCGGGGCGCTGGCTCGCCGGACGGCAGGTGGGCGGCGAACTCGCCGATCCGGTGCTGCTGCGGCACCTGCTGTGGATCGCCGTGGCTTCCGGCCTGCCCCTGCAACTGCACACCGGCGCCGCCGACCCGCAGCGCTCCTTCGGCGACTTCGCCCGCTCCACGGCCGGCCTCGGCACCGACCTCGTGCTGCTGCACGGCTACCCGCACCACCGCTCCGCGGCGCACCTCGCGGGCGTCTTCCCGCATGTGTACGCCGACTTGGGCCCCGCGCTCGTACGGACCGGGGCGCGCGCGGCGGCCGTACTCGCGGAGATCCTGGAACTCGCGCCGTTCGGCAAGCTGCTGTTCTCCAGCGGCGCGCAGGGGCTGCCCGAACTGCACGTGGTGGGGGCGCACTTGTTCCGGGAGGCGCTGGGGAGGGTGCTCGGTACGTGGGTCGCGGAGGGCGCGTGGTCGCTGACGGACGCGCAGCGGGTGGCGGGGCTGATCGCGGCGGGGAACGCGCGGCGGGTGTATGGGCTGGTGGACGCCTGAGGGGCGAGGGGCTGGACCTCGGTCCCCGTCAGACCGACGACAGCTGGGAGTCGTCCACCTGCGTCGGCACGTCCGCCTTGGGCCGCGGCCGCTCCCGCAGGGAGAGGAGCACTCGCAACGTCGCGATCCATACCAGGCACGACCCCAGCATGTGTGTGGCCACCAGGACCTCGGGCAGGTCGGTGAAGTACTGGACATAGCCGATCCCGCCCTGCGCCAGCAGGATCAGGAACAGGTCCCGGGTGCGGGCCAGCGGGCCGGGAGGTGCGTCGACCGCCTTCAGGACGAACCACAGCGCGAACGTGAGCGTCACCACGACCCATGCCAGGACGGCGTGCAGCTTGGTGACGCCCTCCCAGTCCAGGCCCACGGCGCCGACGTTCATGCGCGGTACGTCGCTGGAGTCGCCCGCGTGCGGCCCCGCGCCGGTCACGACCGTGCCGACGGCGATGAGCAGCACGGTGACGCCGGTGAGGACCCACACCAACTGTGCGACGGCCTTGCCGACGAGCGGGCGCGGCTCCGCGTCGCCCTCACGGGTGCGCTGCCACATCGCGGTGGAGACCGCGATCAGGGCGGTGGAGAGCAGGAAGTGCGCCGCCACGGTGTACGGGTTGAGGCCGACGAGCACGACGATGCCGCCGAGCACCGAGTTGCACATGACGAGCCAGAACTGCGCCCAGCCGTAGCGGGTCAGGCTCCGCCGCCACGGCTTCTGCGAGCGCACGGCGATGATGGCCCAGCCGATGACGGCACAGAGCACGTACGTCAGCATGCGGTTGCCGAACTCGATGACTCCGTGGAAGCCCATCTCGCTCGTCGCGGTGAGGGACTCGTCGGTGCACTTGGGCCAGGTCGGGCAGCCGAGGCCGGAGCCCGTAAGCCGGACGGCGCCGCCGGTGACCACGATGACGCAGGTCATCACGAGCGAGGCGAGCACCGCGCGCCGGACGGTCCGTTCGGTCGGAGTCCAGCGTTCCGCGATGTAGGCGAGCGGATTGCGTGCTGCTTGAGCCAGATCGGCCCGGGTCACGTTTGGCACGGGCCCCATCGTAGGGGTGTGCTTGTGCACGGCTTCACGAGGGGGACGTATCCGGTGCTTTTGTGACGGCGGTTACTCCCGATGCGGCGCCGCGCGGCTACTCCCAGCGGAAGAAGCGCGCCGCCGCGCCGAGCCCGAGTACCGCCCACACCGCCAGGATTCCGAGGTCGCCCCACGGCATCGACGCGCCGTCCTGGAGGACGTCCCGAAGCCCGTCCGAGAGCGCCGAGATCGGCAGCAGGCCGAGCGCGGCCTCGACGCCGCCGGGGAACTTGTCGAGCGGCACGATGACGCCGCCGCCGACCAGCAGGAGCAGGAAGACCAGGTTGGCGGCGGCCAGGGTCGCCTCCGCCTTGAGGGTGCCCGCCATCAGCAGGCCGAGCCCGGAGAAGGCGGCCGTACCGAGGACCAGGAGCAGCAGGACGGCGAGCGGGTTGCCGTGCGGCGACCAGCCGAGCGCGAAGGCGATCGCCGTGAGCAGGGCGATCTGGAGCACCTCGGTGACGAGCACCGACAGGGTCTTGGCGGCCATCAGGCCCCAGCGCGGCAGCGGGGACGCGCCGAGTCGCTTCAGCACGCCGTAGCGCCGCTCGAAGCCCGTCGCGATGGCCTGCCCGGTGAAGGCGGTCGACATCACGGCGAGGGCGAGGATGCCCGGGGTGAGGAAGTCGACCGCCTTGCCCTCGCCCCCCGCAGTTTTAGTGGGCACAGAGACGATGTCGACGGCGCTGAACAGGACGAGCAGGAGCGTGGGGATGACGACGGTGAGCAGCAGCTGTTCGCCGTTGCGCAGCAGCATCTTCGTCTCGAGCGCGGCCTGCGCGGCGATCATGCGGGGGAGCGGGGCGGCGCCCGGCTTCGGCGCGTACGTACCGGCGATCATCCGCGCAGCTCCTTGCCCGTGAGTTCCAGGAAGACGTCTTCGAGAGTGTGGCGTTCGACCGAGATCCGGTCCGGCATGACGCCGTGCTGGGCGCACCAGGAGGTGACGGTGGCGAGCAGCTGGGGGTCGACGGTGCCGCTGACGCGGTAGGCGCCCGGGGTGAGTTCGGCGGCGGCGGAGTCCGGGGGCAGGGCCTTGAGGAGGGAGGCGACGTCGAGTCCGGGGCGGCCGGTGAAGCGCAGGGTGTTCTCGGCGCCGCCGCGGCACAGCTCCTCGGGGGTGCCCCTGGCGATGACCTTGCCGGCGTCGATGATGGCGACGTCGTCGGCGAGTTCCTCGGCCTCGTCCATGTGGTGCGTGGTGAGGATGACGGAGACGCCGTCGCGCCGCAGATCGCGTACGAGGCTCCAGGTGGCCCGGCGGGCCTGCGGGTCGAGTCCGGCGGTCGGCTCGTCGAGGAAGACCAGTTCGGGCCGGCCGACCACGGCCATGGCGAGCGCGAGGCGCTGCTGCTGGCCGCCGGAGAGCCGGCGGTAGGTGGTGCGGCCGCAGGAGTCGAGGCCCAGGCGTTCGATGAGGGCGTCGACGTCGAGGGGGTGCGCGTGCAGTTTCGCGACGTGCCGCAGCATCTCGTCGGCGCGGGCGCCGGAGTAGACGCCGCCGGACTGGAGCATCACGCCGATGCGGGGCCGCAGCGCGGCGGCCTGCCGGACCGGGTCGAGGCCGAGGACGCGGATCTCGCCCGCGTCCGGCCTGCGATAGCCCTCGCAGGTCTCGATGGTGGTGGTCTTGCCGGCGCCGTTGGGGCCGAGGACGGCCGTGACGGCGCCCGCGCGCACTTCCAGGTCGAGGCCGTCCACCGCGGTCTTTGTCCCGTACCGCTTGACCAGACCCACGGCCTGGACGACGGACTCATTTCCCATGACGGGAAGTCTAGAGAGGGTCGCGGGTCCTGCGGCCAGCGGGCCCTTGGCCCCCGTCCGGTGGGGCCCTGGGGCCGTCGACCGGTGACCTCTTCGGGCATTTGGGGTCGCTGTGCCGCCGTAGCGTCGAAGCGTGATCAGCATCGCCGCGAACGTCACCGAGACCGCAGAACAGGCCGCGCACAAGGCCCGTGACGTCGGCGACCGGGCCCGCTACTTCGCGTCCGCGATGCTGGCGGGCGCTTACATAGGCATCGGTGAGGTGCTGCTCCTGGTGGCGGTCTCGCCGTTCGCCGCCGGGCACTCCCCGGCCGTGCGGCTCCTCGAAGGGGCCGTCTTCCCCGTCGCCCTGACGATCGTGATGTTCGCGGGCGCCCAGCTCTTCACGTCGAACGTGATGGTGATGCTGGTGGGCGCGCTCTCGGGGCGTACGGGCCTGCGGCATCTCGCGGTGAGCTGGGGGCTGTCGCTTGCGGGCAATCTGGCGGGAACGCTCGTCTTCGGAGCGATGGTGCACGCCTCCGGGGTGACGTCCTCGGGTCCCGCCAGGGCGATGCTGGCCGAGATGCTGCACGGCAAGGAGGCGCTGGGCGGCGGTCAGCGACGCGGGCTTCGGTGACCTGCTGCGGAACCTGGCGTTCACGGTGCCGGGGAACGTCGTGGGCGGGGGGCTGCTGGTGGGCGGGGCGTATTGGTTCACGAGTGGGGCGCGGCGGCCCTAGGCCTCGCCGGCCTCGATCCCGGCGGTACGAGGCCGATGCTCCGCCAGCCACCCCTCCGCGTACGCCACCGCCTCCGCCAGCGGGAACAGGCGTGCCGTCGCCGCCCCCACCGTGCCGCGCGCCACCGGCCGGTCCCGTTCGTAGTCCGCCCCCAGCTCCTCGAAGCGGTCGTCGGTGAGGGAGGGCTCGCGGACCGTCGTCCAGCGGCGGCCCTCGTCCGTCATGACGGCGAAGGAGTTCTCGACGAGCGGCGCAGGAAGGCGGTACTCCGCCAGGTGGAAGGCCGTGCAGGAGTCGAAGCCCGCGCCCAGGAGCAGCACCCGCGCCCCGGCCCGCTCGAGCCGCGCCAGCGGGCTGCGCTCGCCGAGCCTGCAGTCGAGGGCGTGGCCGTCCATGAGGGCCTCCGCGCGCGGTCCGACGGCCGCGAAGGACGTCTGCGGGTGGGCGCTGCGGACGGCCCCCGGCCAGGTGCGCACGGTCTCCGGGACGACGCCGACGCCGCGCGTGCGGGCGGTGCGGGGGTCGTACGCGGGCATCGTGGCGCGAATGGTGTCCCACCAGGAGGCGGGTACGGGCGGATTTCCCCACTCGGCCGGATCCGAGTTGTCGCTGGACTGCGCGGGCACCACGAGGGTCCCCTCGTCACCCAAACAGTCGAACAGTGCGAGGACGACGGCTTCGGCGCCGCCGCTGACCCAGCCGAGTGAGCTGAGGGAGGTGTGTGCGAGGAGGGTGTCGCCGCGCCGTACGCCGAGGGCGCGCAATTGTTCCGTGAGGGAGTCGCGCGTACACAAAGGGCCGGTGGGAGGGGGTGTCGGCATGGTCGGGAGTCTTCCGGAGGGGGCGGGAACGCGCCATCGAATTGATCGATCAAAGATCGTTTCCGCAGGTCAGCTTAGGTATACCTAAGTGATGCACGGCACCGAACAGTGATCCGGGCGCGGCTTGTCAGGCTCTGAGGAATTACGCAACAATGGCGTTGTGAAAAACGTTGGCGAGGCTCGGGAGACCCCCACGGGGGCCCCTCAGGAAGAGCTCGCGACCGGGGAGCGGTCCACACGCAACCGGGTCGCGCGCTCCATCCTGGACCACGGCCCGTCCACCGTGGCGGACCTGGCGGGCAGGCTCGGCCTGACCCAGGCCGCGGTCCGCCGCCACCTGGACGCCCTCGTGCACGAGAACGTGGTCGAGGGCCGCGAGAAGCGTGTCTACGGCGCCCGGACCCGAGGCCGCCCGGCCAAGGTCTTCGCCCTGACCGACTGCGGCAGGGACGCCTTCGACCAGTCCTACGACAAGCTCGCGGCCGACGCCCTGCGCTGGATCTCCGAGACCCACGGCGAGGCCGCCGTCGCCGAATTCGCCCGCGCCCGCATCGCCGAGCAGGCCAAGGCCTACCGCACGGCGATCGAGGCGGCGCCCCCCGAGCAGCGCACCGACGCCCTGGCGAAGGCGTTGACCGCCGACGGGTACGCTGCTACGGCGCGCAGCGCGCCGGTGGGTGAGCAGCTCTGCCAGCACCACTGCCCGGTCGCCCACGTCGCGGAGCAGTATCCACAGCTCTGCGAGGCGGAGACGGAGATGTTCTCCGCGCTGCTCGGGACGCACGTCCAGCGCCTGGCCACCATCGCCCACGGGGACGGCGTCTGTACGACGTTCATCCCCAGGGCGACCCCCCAGACCACTGATAACGCATCTGCAAGCACCGCCGGGAGGAACCCCGCATGACGCTCCCCATCGAGGAGACTGCCCACCCCGAGCTCGAGGGTCTGGGCAACTACGAATACGGCTGGGCCGACTCCGACGTGGCCGGTGCCTCTGCCAAGCGGGGCATCAACGAGGACGTCGTCCGCGACATCTCCGCGAAGAAGAACGAGCCGGAGTGGATGACCAAGCTCCGTCTCAAGGGCCTGCGCCTGTTCGAGAAGAAGCCCATGCCGAACTGGGGCTCCGACCTCTCCGGCATCGACTTCGACAACATCAAGTACTTCGTGCGCTCCACGGAGAAGCAGGCGGAGTCCTGGGAGGACCTGCCCGAGGACATCAAGAACACGTACGACAAGCTCGGCATCCCCGAGGCGGAGAAGCAGCGCCTCGTCGCCGGTGTCGCGGCCCAGTACGAGTCCGAGGTCGTCTACCACCAGATCCGCGAGGACCTGGAGGAGCAGGGCGTCATCTTCCTGGACACCGACACGGCCCTGAAGGAGCACCCGGAGCTCTTCAAGGAGTACTTCGGCACGGTCATCCCGGTCGGCGACAACAAGTTCGCGTCGCTGAACACGGCCGTGTGGTCCGGCGGCTCCTTCATCTACGTGCCGAAGGGCGTGCACGTCGAGATCCCGCTCCAGGCCTATTTCCGCATCAACACGGAGAACATGGGCCAGTTCGAGCGGACGCTGATCATCGTCGACGAGGACGCCTACGTCCACTACGTCGAGGGCTGCACGGCGCCGATCTACAAGTCGGACTCCCTGCACTCCGCGGTCGTCGAGATCATCGTCAAGAAGGGCGCCCGCTGCCGCTACACGACCATCCAGAACTGGTCGAACAACGTCTACAACCTGGTCACCAAGCGCGCCGTGGCGTACGAGGGCGCGACCATGGAGTGGATCGACGGCAACATCGGCTCCAAGGTGACGATGAAGTACCCGGCCGTCTACCTGATGGGTGAGCACGCCAAGGGCGAGACCCTGTCCATCGCCTTCGCCGGCGAGGGCCAGCACCAGGACGCCGGCTCCAAGATGGTCCACATGGCGCCGAACACGTCCTCCAACATCGTGTCGAAGTCCGTGGCGCGCGGCGGTGGCCGCACCTCCTACCGCGGCCTGGTCGAGATCGGCGAGGGCGCGGCCGGATCGAAGTCCAACGTGCTGTGCGACGCGCTGCTCGTGGACACCATCTCCCGCTCCGACACGTATCCGTACGTGGACGTCCGCGAGGACGACGTCTCCATGGGCCACGAGGCGACCGTCTCCAAGGTCTCCGAGGACCAGCTCTTCTACCTGATGAGCCGCGGCCTCACCGAGTTCGAGGCGATGGCGATGATCGTGCGCGGCTTCGTCGAGCCCATCGCGAAGGAGCTGCCCATGGAGTACGCCCTGGAGCTCAACCGGCTGATCGAGCTGCAGATGGAGGGCGCGGTCGGTTAAGACCGCCCCTTTCAGCAGTCGCCAGATTTCTTGACGTACGTAGGAAGAGAGCAGACCGACAGCCATGGCTGAGGCTCAGAACATCCCGGTGGGCTCGACCACCGCAGGCCAGATCGCGGTGGCCGCCGAGTCGACCGTCGCCACGCGCATGAGCGCGCCCCCCTCCTTCGACGTGGCGGACTTCCCGGTCCCGCACGGCCGTGAGGAGGAGTGGCGGTTCACGCCGCTCGAGCGCCTTCGCGGGCTGCACGACGGCACCGCGGTCGCGACCGGCGACGGCGTGCGGATCGACATCGAGGCCCCCGAGGGCGTCGTCGTCGAGACCGTCGGCCGTGACGACGCGCGGCTCGGCAAGGCGGGCACCCCCGTGGACCGCGTGGCCGCCCAGGCCTACTCCGCCTTCGAGAAGGCCGGTGTCGTCACCGTCCCCAAGGAGACGGTGCTCACCGAACCGATCCGCATCGCCGTGCACGGCGAGGGCGGCGTCGCCTACGGCCACCAGGTCATCGAGCTCGGCGCGTTCGCCGAGGCCGTCGTGGTCATCGACCACACCGGTGACGCGGTCCTCGCGGCCAACGTCGACTACGTCCTCGGCGACGGCGCCAAGCTGACCGTCGTCTCCGTCCAGGACTGGGACGACAAGGCCGTCCACGTCGGCCAGCACAACGCGCTGATCGGCCGGGACGCCACCTTCAAGTCGTTCGTGGTCACCTTCGGCGGCGACCTCGTGCGCCTGCACCCGCGCGTGAGCTACGCGGGCACCGGCGGCGAGGCCGAGCTCTTCGGCCTGTACTTCACGGACGCGGGCCAGCACCAGGAGCACCGCCTCCTCGTCGACCACAACGTCCCGCACTGCAAGTCCAACGCCGTCTACAAGGGCGCGCTCCAGGGCGAGCAGGCGCACGCCGTCTGGATCGGCGACGTCCTCATCGAGGCCAAGGCCGAGGGCACGGACACCTACGAGATGAACCGCAACCTCGTCCTCACGGACGGCGCCCGCGTGGACTCCGTACCGAACCTGGAGATCGAGACCGGCGAGATCGTCGGCGCCGGTCACGCCTCCGCCACCGGCCGCTTCGACGACGAGCAGCTCTTCTACCTGATGGCCCGCGGCATCCCGGCCGACGAGGCCCGCCGTCTGGTGGTCCGTGGCTTCTTCGCCGAGCTGGTCCAGCAGATCGCCGTCGCCGACATCGAAGAGCGCCTCCTCGTGAAGATCGACGAGGAGCTGGAGGCGTCCGTCTGATGGCATTCGTACGCGCCTGTGACCTGAGCGAGCTGGAGGAGGACACCCCGAAGCGGGTGGAACTCGACGGCACGCCGGTCTCGGTCGTCCACACCGAGGGCGAGGTGTTCGCGATCCACGACATCTGCTCGCACGCGAACGTCTCCCTCTCCGAGGGCGAGGTGGAGGACTGCCAGATCGAGTGCTGGCTGCACGGTTCCGCCTTCGACCTGCGCACCGGCAAGCCGTCCGGCCTGCCCGCGACGCGCCCCGTCCCCGTATACCCCGTAAAGATCGAAGGGGGCGATGTGCTCGTTGACGTACACGCCTCCCCTTCCCAGGAGTCCTGAGGCACCCATGGCAACGCTTGAAATCCGAGACCTGCACGTCACCGTCGAGGCCGACAACGCCACGAAGGAGATCCTCAAGGGCGTCGACCTCACCGTGAAGCAGGGCGAGACGCACGCCATCATGGGCCCGAACGGCTCCGGCAAGTCGACCCTCGCCTACTCCATCGCGGGCCACCCCAAGTACACGATCACGCAGGGCACCGTCACCCTCGACGGCGAGGACGTGCTGGCGATGGAGGTCGACGAGCGCGCCCGCGCCGGCATGTTCCTCGCCATGCAGTACCCCGTCGAGGTCCCCGGCGTCTCCGTCTCCAACTTCCTGCGTACGTCGGCGACGGCGATCCGCGGCGAGGCCCCCAAGCTGCGCACCTGGGTGAAGGAGGTCAAGGAGTCGATGGCCGCGCTCCAGATGGACCCCGCCTTCGCCGAGCGCAACGTCAACGAGGGCTTCTCCGGCGGTGAGAAGAAGCGCCACGAGATCCTCCAGATGGAGCTCCTCAAGCCGAAGATCGCGATCCTCGACGAGACCGACTCCGGCCTGGACGTCGACGCCCTGCGCGTGGTCTCCGAGGGCGTCAACCGCATCCGCGAGACGGGTGAGGTCGGCACGCTCCTGATCACGCACTACACGCGCATCCTGCGCTACATCAAGCCCGACTTCGTGCACGTGTTCGCGAACGGCAGGATCGCCGAGTCCGGCGGCGCCGAGCTCGCCGACAAGCTGGAGAACGAGGGCTACGAGGCTTACGTGAAGGGCGGCGCATCCGCGTGACTGTGGCCCACCAGGGGCTTACCGGCCTCCTCGACACCGAGGCGCTCCGCAAGGACTTCCCGATCCTGGAGCGCACGCTCCACGACGGCAAGAAGCTCGTGTACCTGGACAACGCGGCGACGTCGCAGACGCCGCGCCAGGTCATCGACGTGCTCAGCGAGTACTACGAGCAGCACAACGCCAACGTCCACCGCGGCGTGCACGTCCTCGCCGAGGAGGCCACGGCGCTGTACGAGGGCGCCCGTGACAAGGTCGCGGAGTTCATCAACGCGCCCAGCCGCGACGAGGTGATCTTCACCAAGAACGCCTCCGAGTCGCTGAACCTCGTGGCCAACATGCTCGGCTGGGCCGACGAGCCCTACCGCGTGGACCACGAGACCGAGATCGTCATCACGGAGATGGAGCACCACTCCAACATCGTGCCGTGGCAGTTGCTCTCGCAGCGCACGGGCGCGAAGCTGAAGTGGTTCGGCCTCACCGACGACGGCCGGCTCGACCTGTCCCACATCAACGAGGTCATCACGGAGAAGACGAAGATCGTCTCCTTCGTCCTGGTCTCCAACATCCTGGGCACGGTCAACCCGGTCGAGGCCATCGTGCGCCGCGCCCAGGAGGTCGGGGCCCTGGTCCTGATCGACGCCTCCCAGGCCGCGCCGCACATGCCGCTGGACGTGCAGGCACTGCAGGCCGACTTCGTGGCCTTCACCGGCCACAAGATGTGCGGCCCGACGGGCATCGGCGTGCTGTGGGGCCGCCAGGAGCTCCTGGAGGACCTGCCGCCGTTCCTGGGCGGCGGCGAGATGATCGAGACGGTCTCGATGCACTCGTCGACGTACGCGCCCGCGCCGCACAAGTTCGAGGCGGGCACCCCGCCGGTCGCGCAGGCCGTCGGCCTGGGCGCCGCCGTGGACTACCTCACCGCCATCGGCATGGACAAGATCGCCCAGCACGAGCACGCGATCACCGAGTACGCGGTCAAGCGCCTCCTCGAGGTCCCCGACCTCAAGATCATCGGCCCGTCCACGGCCGAGGACCGCGGCGCCGCGATCTCCTTCACGCTCGGCGACATCCACCCGCACGACGTGGGCCAGGTCCTCGACGAGCTGGGCATCGCGGTCCGGGTCGGCCACCACTGCGCCCGCCCCGTCTGCCTGCGGTACGGAATTCCCGCGACCACGCGAGCGTCGTTCTATCTGTACTCCACGCCCGGCGAGATCGACACACTCGTCGAGGGCCTGGAGCACGTACGGAACTTCTTCGGCTGAGGGGCTGGCTGGGACGTGAAGCTGGATTCGATGTACCAGGACGTGATCCTGGACCACTACAAGCATCCGCACGGGCGCGGTCTGCGCGACGGCGACGCCGAGGTGCACCACGTCAACCCGACGTGCGGCGACGAGATCACGCTGCGCGTGAAGTACGACGGCTCGCGCATCGAGGACGTGTCGTACGAGGGCCAGGGCTGCTCCATCAGCCAGGCCAGCGCGTCCGTCCTGAACGAGCTGCTCGTCGGCAAGGACCTCGCCGAGGCGCAGAAGATCCAGGGCGTGTTCCTGGAGCTGATGCAGTCCAAGGGCAAGCTGGAGCCGGACGACGCGATGGAGGAGGTCCTGGAGGACGCGGTCGCGTTCGCCGGGGTCTCGAAGTACCCCGCGCGCGTGAAGTGTGCTCTGCTGAGCTGGATGGCGTGGAAGGACGCGACGGCGCAGGCACTCGGCGCCGACGTCGAGGCCGCAGAGGCCGAAAGGAAGACGGCATGAGCGAGAACGAGACGCTGACCACCAAGCCGGCCTCCGAGGAGGAGGTCCGCGAGGCGCTGTACGACGTCGTCGACCCCGAGCTGGGCATCGACGTCGTCAATCTGGGCCTGATCTACGGCGTGCACATCGACGACGCCAACATCGCCACCATCGACATGACGCTCACGTCCGCGGCCTGCCCGCTGACCGACGTCATCGAGGACCAGGCGAAGTCCGCGACGGAAGGCATCGTCAACGAGCTCAGGATCAACTGGGTCTGGATGCCGCCGTGGGGCCCGGACAAGATCACGGACGATGGCCGCGAGCAGCTTCGGGCGCTGGGGTTCAACGTCTGATTTTCTCTGGCTCGGGGGCCTGCTGAGGCCTGCCTGAGGTAGCGCAGAAGGGCCCGCACCCATGGGTGCGGGCCCTTCTGCATGCGCCCGTCGCGACTATGTACACCCGTACGCATCGTTGTGTACGCTAGTACGCATGGGATACGGACTGCTGGCCGCGGCCATCGCGGCGGAGGTGGCCGGGACGACGGCCATGAAGTACAGCGAAGGGTTCAGCCGGCTCTGGCCGTCGCTGCTCACCGTCGCGGGGTATCTGCTGGCCTTCACGCTGCTCGCGCAGACGCTGAAGACGATGTCGGTGGGGACGGCCTATGCGATCTGGGCGGGGATAGGGACCGCCGCGGTCGCCGGCATCGGGATGCTGTTCCTGGGGGAGTCGACGAGCCTGGTCAAGATCTCGGGCATCGTGCTCGTCATCGTGGGCGTCGTCGTGCTGAACCTCGGCGGGGCCCACTGATGGCCCGGCGCTACGACCCGGACCGGCGGCAGCGGATCATCGACGCGGCGCTGCGGGTCGCGGCCGCCAAGGGCATCGCGGGCCTCAGTCACCGGTCCGTCGCCGCCGAGGCCGATGTGCCGCTGGGGTCGACGACGTACCACTTCAAGACGCTCGACGACCTCCTTGTGGCCGCGCTGCGCCAGTCCAACGAGGGCTTCGCGCAGCTCGTGCGCGACCGCGGGGTGCTGCGGGACCCGGACGCCGACATCCCCGCCGAGCTGGCGGCGCTGCTCGGCGAGTGGGCCTCCGGGCGGCGCGATGCGGTCGAGCTGGAGTACGAGCTCTATCTGTCCGCCCTGCGCCGCCCCGCGCTGCGGCCGGTGGCCGCCGAGTGGTGCGAGGGCGTCGCCGAGGTCCTGCGGGAGCGGACGGACCCCGTCACCGCGCGCGGCATGGTCGCGGTGATGGACGGGGTCTGCCTCCAGGTGCTGCTCACGGGGAGCGAGTACGACGAGGCGTACACCCGGGAGCTGCTCGGGCGGGTGCTCAACTCAGCTGGTTCCGCAGCGAGTTGACCCTCGCCAGGGCCGTGTCCACGCTCGCCGTCACGTCCGTGACCGGGTACTGGACGTCCCGTACGACCCGGTCCGCGTCCACGACGAGCGTCAGCCGCTTGAGGCGGCTCACGCCCGCCGCGCGGAACGTCGGCAGGCGCAGGGCCGCCGTCAGGGCGAGGTCCGCGTCCGACAGGAGCGGGAAGCGCAGGCCCTCCTTCTCGGCGAACGCCCGCTGCTCGTCGGGGCGTTGGGTGGACACGCCGCGCACGGCCGCGCCCGCCGCGGTGAACTCCGCGAGCCGGTCGCGGTAGGTGCACGACTCCAGCGTGCAGCCGGGCGCGCCCGGGATCGTGGACCAGCCCGGGGGGTAGGCGTCCTTGCGGGCGTAGGCGCCCGGGAAGCAGTACAGGACGGTGAACGGTGCGGTTCCGGGCGCTCCCGGTGTCGCCCCCGCCGCCACCGGGTCCGTCAACTCACCGGTGTCCGCGAGGAGTTGGAGCTCGGGAACCCGCGTCCCCAGCAGTTCGTGTACACGCCGTGCCTCCTGCGAGGCCTCCGTCGGTGCCGTCGCCGTCATCTCTCCCTCTCCCAACACCCAGGTGTCCCCCCAGTCCTGGAGGGCGATCAGCACCGGCAGCAGGGCGCGGCCGCGCGGCGTGAGGCGGTACTCGTGACGCGGCGGGCGGTCCTGGTACGGCACCCGGGCCAGCACATCCGCGTCGACCAGGAGGCGCAGCCGCTCGGCCAGCACCTTGCGGGACAGGCCCAGTTCGCGCTGGAGCTCGTCGAAGCGGTGCACCCCGCGGGCCGTGTCGCGCACGATCAGCAGGGTCCACCAGTCGCCGACGACGTCCAGGGCCTGCGCGATGGCGCAGTGGGCGTCGCCGAGGCTCGTACGGCGTGGCATGTCCCTCACACTCTCCCCGGGCCGGTGGGGCGTTGACCCGGAGCTTCGCATGCTGCCATAGTCCGTTCCCAAAAGGAACTCACTGCGTTTTTCCGGGGGTGGCATGCTGCGCGGGCTGCGCGACATACCGAGGACCGTGTGGCTGCTCGCCGCGGGTCAGTTCTTCAACATGGTGGTGGCCTTCACCTTCGTCTACTTCTTCGTGTACCTGACGCACGAGCGCGGTCTGTCCGTCGCGCAGGCCGGGCTCATCAGCGGCATCGGCGGCGCGGGGCAGGTCGCGGGGAACTTCACGGGCGGATGGTTCGGCGACCGCCACGGCCACCGGCGCGTGCTGCTCGTCGGCTCGCTCGTCAGCGGTGTGGGCGTGCTGTCGCTGCCCGTGCTTCCGGTGGCGTTGCTGTACGTCGTGCCCGTGCTCAGCCAGTACGCGGGCGGGTGTGCGCGGGCCGCCAACGGGGCGCTCGTCGCGGTGACCGTGCCGGAGGGGGCGCGGCGGCAGGGGTTCGCGGTCATGCGGTTCGCGGGCAACGCCGGGTTCACGGTGGGGCCGCCGCTGGGCGCGCTGCTCATCGCGCAGTTCTCGTACGGCGTGCTGTTCGTCGTGGACGGGGTGGGGACGCTGGTCTTCGCCGCGTACGCCGCGCGCGTGCTGCCCTCGCGGGGGGTCGTCCACCCCGTCGCCGGGGGTGCGCCGGACGCGCCCGGGGTGTTCGCCGCGTTGCGGGTGCGGCCGACCGTCGTGGTGCTGCTCGGCGCGATTCTGGTCACCGACCTCGTCTATCGGCAGCAGTACTCGACGCTGCCCACGGATCTTGCCCGGCACGGGCTCGACACCGGGTTCTACGGGTGGCTTCTCGCGATCAACGGAGGGCTCATCCTGCTGCTCGAACTTCCGGTGACCCTGGCGCTGCGGGGGCGGCGGCCGTTGCTGATCATCGGAGGCGGGGTGCTGTTGGTGGGGGCGGGGTACGGGGTGCTCGCCTTCGGGGTCGGGGCGGGGTCCGCCCTCGCGATGATGGGGCTGCTCACCGCGGGGGAGATCCTCTACAAGACTCCGGCCACCGCGTACGTCGCCGACAGTGCGCCCGCGCATGTGCAGGGGCGGTTCCAGAGTCTGTACTCGGGGGTGTCGGTGAGCGGGGTCGTGCTGTCGGCGCCGTTGGGTGGGGCGCTCTACACGGCGGCACCGGGGGCCTTGTGGCCGGTGTGCGCGGTGCTGGCCGGTGGGGCCGGGGTGCTGCTCCTTGTGGCGGGGCGGGCGGCTCGACCAGGGGTGTCCCGTACCAAGGAGGTGCGCTCGGTACGTGAGACGGGGACCCGTACCGGTTAGCTTCCGTCGGTCCGGCCCGGTTAGGTTTCACTCATGACCGATACGCCTTCTGTTGACACCTCCCGTACGACCGGCGCAGTCGCCGCCGGGCTCGCCACCCTCGCCGCCGACGGCACCGTCCTCGACACCTGGTTCCCCGCGCCCGAGCTCGTCGCCGAGCCGGGCCCCGCCGGGACCGAGCGGCTGACCGCCGAGCGCGCCGTGGAGCTGCTCGGCGAGGGCGCCGCGAAGGCGATCGGGGCCGACGCCCGCCGCGGCGTGGAGGTCGTCGCCGTACGCACGGTCATCGCGTCCCTGGACGACAAGCCGCTCGACGCCCACGACGTGTACCTGCGCCTGCACCTGCTCAGCCACCGTCTGGTCAAGCCGCACGGCCAGAACCTGGACGGCATGTTCGGGCTGCTCGCCAACGTCGCCTGGACCTCGCTCGGCCCGGTCGCCGTGGACGACCTGGAGAAGGCGCGCCTGAACGCCCGCGCCGAGGGCCTGCACCTCGCGGTGACGTCCGTCGACAAGTTCCCGCGCATGACGGACTACGTCGCCCCCAAGGGCGTACGCATCGGCGACGCCGACCGGGTCCGGCTCGGCGCGCACCTCGCCGAGGGCACGACCGTCATGCACGAGGGCTTCGTGAACTTCAACGCGGGCACGCTCGGCACGTCCATGGTCGAGGGCCGCATCTCGGCGGGCGTCGTCGTGGGCGACGGCTCGGACATCGGCGGCGGCGCCTCCACCATGGGCACCCTCTCCGGCGGCGGCAACGTCCGCATCGTCATCGGTGAGCGCTGCCTCATCGGCGCCGAGGCCGGCGTCGGCATCGCCCTCGGCGACGAGTGCGTCGTCGAGGCGGGCCTGTACGTCACCGCCGGCACGCGCGTCACGATGCCCGACGGCGAGATCGTCAAGGCCCGTGACCTGTCCGGCGCCTCCAACATCCTCTTCCGCCGCAACTCGGTCACCGGCGCCGTCGAGGCCCGCCCGAACAACGCGGTCTGGGGCGGCCTCAACGACGTGCTCCACAGCCACAACTGACAGAGCACGAAACCAGCACGAAGGGCGCCCTCCTCGCCGGAGCGGCGCCCTTCGTGCGTATGCTGCGCGGCAACGAGGGGAGATCCACATGAACAGAACCGGAACGCGCGCGTTGGCCTCGGGGGCCGCCGCCGTGGTCGTGCTGCTCGCGGGATGCGGGCAGAGCGTGGGGCGGGACGCGGGCGCGCACGCCTCCGTGGACCGCGCGGCCGCCGGGGGCCACACGTACAAGCTCCGGCACAGCGACATCCACTGGAGCGGCAGCCCCAGCCCCTTCGAGTCGCAGGTGAAGCTCCCGGACGGCCGCCGCGTGGCCATGCACTACCTCAAGAACAAGCGGCTCTACGTCCAGGACTACAGCCCCCGCGCGCGCGGCTGGTCCAAGCCCGCCGTCGTCTACCGCGCCCAGACCGACGCCTGCCAGGGCATCACGCTCAAGGCGAGGGCCGGCACCGTCGCGGCGATCGCGGACTTCGGCGTCTACTGCTCGGACGGCGAGCCCCCGACGGAGTCGATCGCCGCCGTCGCGACCGGGCGACTGACGAAGTGGGACCGCCACCTCACCAAGAACTTCGACGGCTGGGCCAAGGCCGACATCACGGAGAACGGCAAGCAGGTCACGTTCAAGTACCACTCCGACCGGCTGAAGTGGACCAAGGCGAAGGGCTTCCCCAAGAACCCGCTCGACTGACACCGCACCACGCTCCGCCCCGGACCCGCGTCGCGCCACAGGCATAGCGACGCGGGTCCGCGCACGTCATCCACAGCAGAGGGGGCAGCAGGGCCGCCGGAGACGAGAAGGTGACGATGGATGCCGAGAGCCAGGACCGCTTCCGGGAGTTCGTGGAGAGCAGATCCGCCGCCCTGCTGAGGACCGCCGTGCTGCTGTGCGGCGGCGACCGGCACGCCGCCGAGGACCAGTTGCAGACCGCCCTGGTGAAGGTCGCGGGCCGGTGGAGCAGGGTCGAGGACCCGGAGGCGTACGTCCGGCAGGTCCTCTACCGCCAGCAGATCAGCTGGTGGCGCCTGAAGTGGCCGCGCCGCGAGGTGGCCGTCGCCGAGCCGCCCGAGCGCGCCGACGACGGCGGGGAGAGCGCCGCCGAGCTGCGCGTCGTGATGCGCGGCGCGCTCGCCCGGCTCACCCCGCGCCAGCGCTCCGTGCTCGTCCTCAGGTACTACGAGGACCTGCCGGAGGCCGACGTCGCCCGGATCCTCGGGTGCTCCGTCGGCACCGTCCGCAGCACCGCGCACCGCTCCCTCGCCCGGCTGCGCTCCCTCGCCCCCGAACTGGCCGCGCTCGGCCCGGCCGTCGCCGAGGCCCCGCCGCCCCGTGACATCTCGCCTGTGGAGGTACGTCCGTGAACGTTGACCAGCTGGTGCGCGAGGCGCTCCAGGAACAGGCCGCCGAGCAGGGCGGACCGCGCGGGGACCTGGCGGGCCGGGTGCTCGCCGCCAGGCGCCGCCGACGCGCCCGGACCATCGGGGGTGCCGCGCTCGGCACGGCCGCCGCCGTCGTGGTGGGCGTGACCGCCCTCGACTCGGGGCGCGAGGACGCGGGCCCGGCGAGCGCGTCCCGCACGGGCGACGTGATCGCGCACCCCGGCCAGTCGGTGCCCCGCGACTTCGTCGCCGCAGGAAGGACCGGCCTGGCCGGATACTCCGTCACCCGTGACGTCCCGCAGCGCAACGGCGACGAACTCCTCGCCCGCTCGTACTTCCTGCTGAACCCCAGGACCATGAAGTACGAGAAGGCCGACACCAAATGGGCCTGGGTCGCCGTCGCCCCCGGCATGCGCACCGCCGCCGTCCTGGAGGGCGAACTGCCGACGCGCCGCGTCGGGATGCTCGACCTGCGCACGGGCAAGGTGACGCGCTGGATCACGCTGGACCACGGCGTGGCGGGCGTCGAGTGGTCCCCGGACGGCAAGCGTCTGGTGGCGACCGCGTACCGCAAGAACCCGGACCGGATGGTCGCCGTGCCCGGCAACGGCTCCGTGAGCTGGCCGCGGCACCACGGCAGCCGCACCGGCTACGTCCTGATCGAGGCCGCGTCCGGCAAGGTCGGCCCCTTCCGTGACGTGCCCCAGCCCTCCCCGGACGAGGACGGCATGTTCCCCGGCGTCTCGCGCCAGGACCTGCACTTCAACCACGACGGCACCCGGCTCTACGTCCAGCAGTACGCGCGTCAGGGCAAGAAGGACTACCGCGACTGGTACACCCTGAGCGGCAGGCCGACCTCCGCGCCCGCCGCCGAGAAGTACGCCGGCTGGCCGCAGGCCGGACTCTCGCCCGACGGCAAGCTGCTCGCGGCCGACGGCGACGCCAAGGGTTCGCCGGTCCTCGACCCGAGGACCGGCAAGAAGGTCGCGTGGGTGCCGAGCCAGGAGCAGCTCGCCTGGGCCGACAGCAAGCGGATCGTCGCGCTCGCCTGCGCCGACCCGGCGCGGTGCACCGGCAAGAACGACGACCGCAAGCGGCTCGTGCTCGTCACCGTCGGCAGCAAGAAGGCCGTGCCGCTGACCGCCGTCCGTGGGAAGGTCGAGGGCTACAAGCGCGTGTGGACGCCGATGCTCACCGCGCGCTGAACCGCCCCGGCCGGGAGCGCTCCGCCGAGTGCCTCGTACGCCGCAAGCAGCCCGTCGACCGCCTTCCGGTCGGCGGGCAGCAGGGGTGCGCGGACCGGACCCGCGGGCAGACCGAGCGCGCCGAGGAGTGCCTTCGCCGTGACCGTGCCGGGCAGGCCGGAGGCCATCATCAGCTCGATGAGTTCGCTGAGCTGCCGCTGACCGCGCGCGGCGCTCGCCGTGTCGCCCGCGTCGAACGCGTCCACGATCGCCCGCAGCGTGCGTGGCGCGACGTTGGCGACCGTGCTGATGTACCCGGCGCCGCCGAGCGCGTACAGCGGCAGGACGAACTCGTCGCAGCCCGTGTAGTACGCGAGGTCCGAGTGCGCCATCACCTTGGCGGAGCCGAGCAGGTCGTACGCGCAGTCCTTGACTCCCACGATCCGCGGATGCTCCGCGAGGCGCAGCATCGTGTCCGGCTCGATGCGGGTGCCGGTGCGGCCCGGGATGTCGTAGAGCAGCACCGGCAGGCCCGACACGTCCGCGACCGCGCGGAAGTGCGCCTCGACCGCGTCCTGCGGCGGCTTGCTGTAGTACGGCGTGACCACGAGCAGGCCGTCCGCGCCCGCCTTCTCGGCCTGCAGGGCGAGTTCGGCGGTGTGCGCCGTGTCGTTGCTGCCGACGCCCGCGACGACGGTGGCCCGGCCGCCGACCGCCTCCCGGACGGCGCGCACGAGCGCCGCCTTCTCCGCGTCGGACGTCGTCGGGGACTCCCCGGTGGTGCCCGAGAGCACCAGGCCCTCGCAGCCGTCCGCGACCAGACGGTCGGCGAGGAGCTGGGCGCCGTCGAGGTCGAGGGTCCCGGACGCCGTGAAGGGCGTGATCATCGCGCACAGGGCGCGGCCGAAGGGGGCGGATGCGGGCGGGGCCGCGCCGGGCGGGGGAGCTGCGCCGGGCAGGGAGGTTGCGGTCATAAGGGCAGTCTCGACGCGCCGGTGATGAAGCTCCACTTAATTCTGCTACGAGGTAATTCGCAGACCTGCTACAGCATGCGGGGCGGCAGTTCAGGGACCGTACCAACTCGCCCCGGAATACGTCACCATGGCGGGAGCCGGACGCGCAGGCGCCGGGACGTCGGTCGGTCGTTCACAGGAGGCACCATGAGGCTGGGCAGGGCAGTCGCCACCGGAATCGCCGAGGAAAGTGCCCTCGTCGGGGAGAGCCCCGATGAGCTCCCCGCAGTCGACGAGATCCACCCCGAACTGACTCTGGAAGCCGCGGAGTTGGCTGCCGAGGCACCCGTCGAGGTGACCGCGGGCCGATGAGGTTCCGGCTTCCCGAGGAACGCCCCGAGGAGCCGCCCACCGGATACAAGATCGCCCACCCGGTGCTCTCCCAGGACGGCACCCGCGCCGGATTCACCGGCGTCTCCCTGGGCGGCTCGCTGCCGTACGGCGTGCTCGACGAGGCCCGCTGCGCCTACGGCAGACGGCACCGCGCGCCCCACCGGCGCTGCGACTGCGGCTTCCACTGCGTGCACGAACGCGCCGCCGCCGAGGGGCTGTTGTGCACCGCCGAGCACCGCAGGGCGGCACTGCTCGAGGTGACGGTGCTCGGCGCGTACATCCGCTTCGAGAAGGGCTTCCGGTACGCGCGTCAGCGGGTGCGGACGGTGACCGTGCAGCCCTGCGGCTGCGGCGCCGCCGCGACCCGCCTCACGGACGCCGGGTGGGGCAGGCCGGGCTGGCGCGCCCTCGACGGGGTGTGCGGCGCGTGCGGGCGCGGCGGCGGGCGCACGGTGGTGAGCCTCGGCCGGTTCGCGGCGGTGGCCGGGGAGGGGCTGCGGGTCGTGGCGGAGCCGCCGGTCTCCGCGGATCCCGTCGCCGCCGGCCTCGGCCTGCCCGAGCTGACCGCCGAGGCGGCGCTGCTCCAGGCCCGACTCGACTGGTTCCAGAGCCAGTTGGGGCGGCTGCGGGAACCGGACTAGCCGGGCGGGACGGTCGGCCTCGGGGCGCTGCGTATGATCGCCGCGGGCGCGGCAGGTCTACCCGAGGGGATCCACCGCATGAGCAGCAAGGAACAGCGCACGGGCGAGACACCGGCCGCCGGTGAGGAAGTGGCCGCTGGGGACGGAGCGGCCGTCGGTGGGGAGCGGCGCGTCGCCGTCGTCACCGGATCGTCGTCCGGCATCGGCGCCGCCGTCGCCCGCCGTCTCGCTGCCGCGGGCGTCCGCGTGGTCGTGAACTCGGCGCGTTCCGTCGAGGCGGGCGAGAAGCTGGCCGCCGAACTGCCCGACGCCGTCTACGTCCAGGCCGACGTCTCCGTCGAGGCCGACGCCAAGCGCCTCGTCCAGAGCGCCGTGGACACGTACGGACGCCTCGACATCCTGGTCAACTGCGCGGGCGCCACCCGGTTCATCGCCCACGACGACCTGGACGCCGCGAGCCCCGACGTCTGGCGGGAGCTGTACGACATCAACGTCGTCGGCGTCTGGCAGACCATCACCGCCGCCGTGCCGCATCTGCGGGCGAGCGGCGCGGGCAGCGTCGTGACCATCTCGTCGGCGGCGGGCGTGCGCCCCGTCGGCAGCTCGATCCCGTACGCCGTCAGCAAGGCCGCCGTGAACCACATGACCCTGCTGCTCGCCAAGACCCTCGGCCCCGGGATCCGCGTCAACGCGGTCGCGCCCGGCATGATCGACACCCCGTGGTTCGACGGCCTGGAGGGCATCGAGGCCGAGATGGCGGCGGTCGCGGAGCGCCTTCCGCTGCGCCGCGTGGGCCGCGCGGAGGACATCGCCGATGCGGTGGCCGACCTCACGAACGCCTCGTTCATCACCGGCGAAGTACTGCTCGTGACGGGCGGCAGCCACCTGCTGTAGGGGCACGTGAGAACCGCTGGGGCGGGCCTGGCCGGAGTGTGACACGTGTCCCCGAGGCCTCGTTGACGGGCCCCGGCGGGCGCAGGACCCTCGGGCCATGACCTCGCACCCGTACGAGCGTTACGTCGCCGTCGGAGACAGCCAGACCGAAGGCCTCGGCGACGGCGACGAACACCACGGCTACCGCGGGTGGGCCGACCGGCTCGCGGAGATCCTCGCCTTCGGGCACCCGGACTTCACGTACGCCAACCTGGCGGTGCGCGGCCACCTGGCGGAGCAGGTCAGGGACGAACAGCTGGGCCCGGCCCTGGAGCTGAAGCCGGACCTCGCGACCGTCGTGGCCGGCGTCGGCGACCTGGTCAGGCCCGGCTACGACGCGGCCCGCACCGCGCGCGCCGTCGAGGAGATGTTCGCCGAACTCACCGGCGCGGGCGCGCGCGTGGTCACCGTGACCTTCCCCGACATCGGACGCATCGCCCCGCTGGCCCGCCGGGCCCAGCCACGCGTCATCGACCTCAACGCCCGCATCCGCGCCGCCGCCGACCGGCACGGCGTCGTGGTCCTCGACCTGTTCCCGCAGCGCATCACCGCCGATCCGCGGCTGTGGAGCCGCGACCGCACGCACGCGAGCCCCGTCGGCCACGCCCGCATAGCCGCCGGGGTCGCCGACGCGCTCGGCCTCACCGGATACGGGGACTGGGCCCGCCCGCTGCCCGCCCTCGCGCCGGTGTCGGCGCTCGGCGGCGCGGCGCAGGAGGTGGCGTGGCTGGCCGGGGCGATGGCGCCGTGGGTGTGGCGGCGGATGTCGCGGGTGCGGCGGCCGGGGGCGGTCGGCGGCGGGGGCGGCGGGCGCAGGGCGAAGCGGCCGGGGCTTGATGTGGTGGTGCTGCCGGAGCCGGAGCGGGCTTGATGCGGTGGTGCTGCCGGAGCCGGAGCGGGTCTGACGCGGTGACGCTGCCCGAGCCGGAGTGGGCCTGACGCGGCGACGACGCCGGAATTCGGACGGGTTGACGCGGCGCCGACGCCCGGCCCCGAACGCGCTTGACTTCAACCAAGGTTCAGGTCGGAACGTAGACGTCGTACGCAGCGCACGGGCACCGCCGAAAGCGCGGGCACGGGCACCGCGTACGTCATCACGCACGATCACGCGTACGCCGCCGCGCCCCGGCCGCGTACGCCCTCACGACCTGGAGAGCACCATGACGCAGCGCGCCACCACCCACCCCGACCCGACCCGCGCCGACGTGGGTCTCGCCTTCTTCAGCACCTGGGACGTCGGTACCCCCGAGCGGCAGGAGGCGACCGTGGACGCCATCGCCAAGGCCTGGGAGAGCCGCCCCTGGCCGCACGAGGGCCTGCTGTCGTACCACGTGTACGCCGGGGAGGACGGCGCCACCCTCATGCACCACTCGCAGTGGCGTGACGACGACGCCTACCAGGCCTTCTTTGCCCAGGGCCGGGACGCGCGGAACGCCGACATCGACACGGCGGTGCCCGGCATCGAACGGCTCGGCCTGACCAGGACCAGCCTGTACCGGAGCGTGACGCCGGGCTCCGGGACCGGCGCCGTGCCCGAGGCCTTCGTGACCGTCGACGTCGAGTTCGAGGGCCCGGACGCCGACCGGCAGCGGTCCTGGGTGGACACGGTACTCACGGCGATCGGCACCGGCCCCGTGCCGGGACTGCTCGCGGCGCACTTCCACCTGAGCACCGACGGCACCCGGATCGTGAACTACGCGGAGTGGGAGACCGCCGAGCACCACGCGCGGGCCCTGGAGGGGCCGGGCCAGGGCATCGGCACGGTCTCGGAGGCCTGGCGGCGGGTGCGGGAGTTCCCCGGCACGGTCGAGGGGGGCCGCGTACGGCGCTACCGGCGCGCGTTCGGGGTCGTGCCCGAGTAGCTCCGAGCGGCCCCGAGCGGCCGGGCGGCTCAAGTAGTCGCGCCGGAGGGCTTTACCGGGGGCCCAACCGGTGGGGTCATGTGGGGGTGAACCCCGAGGAGTCCCCATGAGCGGCAAGGAATTCGAGATCGTCCGGGAGTTCGAGGTCGGCTCCTCGCAGCAGGAGGTGTGGGACGCGTTCACCACCGGCACCGGCGGGTGGCTGTGGCCCATGGAGTACGAGCCGCGCGAGGGCGGCGCCGGGCCCTTCGGCGGTGTCGTCACCGTCTGGGACCCGCCGCGCCGCCTCGCGGTCCGCTCCGACGACCCGGACGCGCTGCCCCCGCGGCAGAGCCTGAACCGACTGGTCCACGAGATCGAACCCCGCGACGGCGGCCGCCGCTGCTGGGTCCGGTACGCGCACAGCGGGACCTTCACCACGGACTGGGCGAACCAGTACGAGGCGGCGGCCCGGCACACCGACTTCCACCTGCACACCCTGCGCGAGTACCTCACGTACTTCGCGGGCCGCCCCGCCAGCTTCATCGCCCTCGAAGCCCCCGCCGCGTCGGCGACGCCGGACGGCTTCGCGAAGCTGGCCCGCGAACTCGGCCTGCCCGTCGACGCCTGGGAGGGCGCCCGCGTACGCCTGAGCGCGGCGGGCGCCGAACTGGACGCCGTGGTCGACTTCCGCACGCCGCACTTCATCGGCCTGCGCACCGACGACGCCCTGCACCGCTTCTTCGGCCGCAACCACTTCGGCGGGCCCGTCGGCGTCACCCTCCACGACTTCGCGCCGCAGGCGGACGCCAAGGGCACGGAGATCGCCTGGCACGACTGGCTGACGCGGCTCTACGGCTGAACCCGCGAGGACGGGCCGCACACCCGCCCCCGCGAGGAAGGACCTGCTACGGCTTGAACCGCACCACCTGCGGGTCGTGGTCGCTGTTCTGCTCCGCGAACTCCGCGTTCACATGCACGCTGTCGTAGCGGAACGGGCCGACACCCGGGCTGACCAGGATCTGGTCGAGGACCTGGGAGTTGCCCTGGAAGACGTACGAGTAGCGCTCGGACCTCGGCAGCGTCTTGATGCCGGCGCGCAGCGCGCCGCCCGCTTCGAGTGCCTTGGTGGTGGCGGAGAACTCGAAGTCGTTGATGTCGCCGACCACGAGCACGTCCGCGTCCTTGCGCACGGCCCGGATCTCCCGCACGAAGGAGTTCACGGCCTCGCCCTGGCGCACCCGCTGCGTCTCCGATGAGCGCACCGGCGGCTGGTGGTGCGAGGTCAGCGACTCGTCGCCGCCCTTGGACGCGAAGTGGTTCGCGATCACGAAGACGGTGCGGCCGCGGAAGCTGAACTCGCCCGCGAGCGGCTTGCGGCTGTTGGTCCATGCCGCGTCGGCGGGGGCGATGCGGCCGGGCGAGTGCGTGAGCGCGGCGTCCTTGCCCGCGCGCACGACGCCGGTCGCGGTGGTCGCGTCACCGGCACCGCGGTCGGTGAACGACACCCGCTCGGGGTTGAACAGGAACACCTGACGGATGTTGCCGCCGGGCTCGCCGCCGTCCTTGTTGTTCTGCGGGTCCACGGTCCGCCAGTCGTAGCGCGGCCCGCCCGCCGCGACGATCGCGTCCGTGAACTTCTTCAGCGTCTGGTCGGCGGCCACCGTGCCGTCGTTCTTCGCGCCGTTGTTGTCCTGGATCTCCTCCAGGGCGACGATGTCGGGCGCGGCCAGGTTCGTGACCACGGCGGAGGCCAGCGCGTCGAACTTCGCCTGCGGGTCGCCGGGGTCGAGGTTCTCGACGTTGTACGTCGCCACGGCCAGCTCGCCCTTGCGCTGCGGCCGGGTCTTCTCCCGCTCAAGCCCCTTGTCCGCAATCTTGCCCAGCGTGCGGGCGGTCAGCGTGTACCCGCCGAACTGGTTGAAGTCGAGCGGCCCCTCGGCGCCGCCGGTCAGCACGTCGCCGACGTCCGCCTTCGGGAACGGCTGCTCGGAGACCGGCGCGAGCTGCTGGATCTGCAGCCGCCCGGTGTTCTGCGAGCCGTACGAGCCGTACCGCGCGCCCCCGCGCCCGGTCGCGCTCTCGTGCGGCTTCACGGTCACCCACAGCTCGGAGTACGGATCCGTGGCACCGACGACGCGCGAGGAGCCGACGCGCACGTTCATGCCCTCCAGGGACTCGTAGTGGTCCAGGGCGTAGGAACGGGGCTTCAGGGGGAGCGCGTTGACGCTGTTGCCCGCCGCCGGGTCGCCCTTGGGCGCGTACGCCGAGGGCACGGACTTGGCGTCGACGGTCACCGGCGCGGGCAGGGCGTTGCCGGAGGACTCCACGGTCACCGTCGGCTTGGTGATCTGGGTCAGCGACTGGTTGCCGGAGGAGGCGCCGCCGGGCACGTACTCGGTCACGGTGCCGGAGACCTTGACCGCGTCGCCCGTCTTCACGGTCGGTGCCGACGAGGTGTAGACGAAGATCCCCTCGCTGGTCGCGCGGTCGCCGTCGGCCCGCGTGTCCTGGATCCAGAACCCCTTCGAGCCGTAGCCGCGCACTCCCGTGACGATGCCCGGTACGTCGCTGACCTGCTGTCCCATCAGCGGGGACAGGCGCGTCGTGCCCTGGATGTCGTGCACCCGGGCCCCTTCGGCGGAGGCGCCGGAGACGCCGGAGGCGGTCGCGGTGGTGGCGAGCAGTCCGGCCGCGAGGGCGGTGGCGACGACGGCGCTGACGGCGGCGGATCTCGGTATGTGAGGCATCGGGACTCCGAGTGAGGGTGAGGGTGGGTTCGGGGTGGGGACAACCGCGGCGGGGGAGTGCTGCGTGTGGCGCTCTACGCGCGTCAATCTCTTGCGTGAGCAGGTGAGTTGTCAAGGTTCTCCGGGTGTGCGTGATCTGTACGTCTCCTGACGGGGACATGAAGCAGGCGGCAACCGGTCAAATCCGTCTAGGCTTCACGCAGCAGACCCCGTACGCCCGTCAGGAGAACCAGCCGATGTCCGAAAGCCCCGCCACCCTGCCGCCGGTGCTGCTGCACTCCGAAGCGGAGCTCGCGCGGGACGCGCTCGCCACACCCCTGCTCGCCCGCGCCGTGCGGCTCGCCCGCTGGGCCGGCCCCGAGACCCGGGTGGGGGCGGGCGGTGAGCTCGTCGACGAGCAGTTGCCGGCCGCGGCGGCCGAGCTGGGGCTCACCGGCGGCGCCGAGGGCGCCGACGAGGGTGACGCGGCCGCGTTCGCGAGCGAGGCCTGGCGGGTCGCCGTGGACACGGGTCTCGTCGAGGTCCAGGACGCGGACTCCGACGACGCCGACGGGAGCGTCGCCGCGGGCGAGGAGCTGGCACAGCTCACCTCCGGCGGGCCGCAGGACGTCCTCGGCATCTGGCTGCTCGCCCTGGAGGCGGTGTTCGCCGACGCCACGGTGCCCGACCTGGAGGACCTCGTCGACACCATCGAGGACGGCGGCGAGATCGACTTCGAGGCGCTCGGCTGGGACCCGCAGGGCGAGTCGGACTTCCTGGAGGGCGTCCTCGGCAACCTGTACCTGCTGACCGCCGGCGGCAGTGCCGGGGACGACGGCGCGGTGCCGCTGCCCGCGCTCGCCGCGTCGATGATCGTGCCCGACGACATGGGCGAGCCCACGGACGACGTCCTGGAGCAGGTCTCCGACGCGATGATGCGGCTCGACGACCAGTTCCGGATGCTGGAGCCGATCGGGCTCGTCGAGTACCAGCCCGTCGACGAGGCGCTGATGGCCGACATCGACAGCGAGGAGCCGCTGCCCGCCGCCGACGACGAGGACGAGGACGTCACCCGGTACGGGATGGTGCGGCTGACCCCGCTCGGTCTGTACGGGATCCGGGCGCGGATGCTGGAGGCCGGGCTGGACGCGCCCGCCGTCGGGGACCTCGCCGACAAGGGGGCCGACACGTTGCTCGACGGCACGGCTGCCTTCCCGCAGGGTGCGGCGCAGGCCGAGATCGTGCAGTGGCTCGCCCGGCGTGAACCGCTCGGTGCCGCGCGGGAGTTGCTTGCCGCTGCGCGGGGCGGGGACGAGGGGGCGCCGCTGCGGCGGCTCCGTTGTCAGCAGGCGCTGTCCCTCGTCGGGGGGTCGGCCGAGCCCGCGCTGCGCGACGTGCTCGACGATCCCGAGCTCGGGGGGCTTGCCCGGGTGTGGCTCGCCGAGCACGGCGCCGCCGATGTGCCCGCTCCGTCCCAGGAGATGGTGTTCTGGCTGACCATCGACACGATTGCCGCGCAGCTTGCCGCGGAGGGGAACTCCGAGGAGTTGCAGGGGCTTGTGGAGGGGCTTGCCGCGCAGCACAGCGGGTTCTTCGCCGCCGCGTGGCGGGTCGACCACCCCGCGACGGCGGACGTCCTCGAGGCGATGGGGCGCCTCCACCCCGACAAGAAGGTCGCGAAGGAGGCCCGCAAGGCGGCCTTCAAGGCCCGCTCCCAGCAGGCCTAGGCGGGGGCCCTGCCGGGGGCTCCCCAAGCCCGCCCCTTCCCGTAACCAGGGGCTGCCGCCCCTGGACCCCGCTATCGGCCTGAACGGCCTCGTCCTCAAACGCCGGACGGGCTGAAACCCAGCCGCAGTGGCAAGGGTTCCGCCCGCCCGGCCCAAGGGGTCAGCATTCGTAGCGCGTCGTGTGCTTGAACGAGGACGTCGCCCCGTCGAAGCCGTACGTGCCGCGGTACGCGGGCGGGTTCTGGTACTCGCCCACGATGGTGAGGGTGTCGGCGCAGGTGCCCTGGCCGGAGCGCTTCGCGTCGAGGCGGATCGTGTCGCCGATGAAGCCGCCGGTGATGTCCCAGGGGGCACCGCAGATGCCGGATGTGATCTGGCCGCCGGTCACGACGTGCGGGTAGGTGTTGGGGTTGTACTTCACCTCGATGCCGAACGTGACCTGGCCGCTGTGGAGCGTGAGCTTGCAGTCGGTCGAGACGGCCTCGGCCGTGACGTCCATCTGCGTGGCGAAGGCCTCGTCACGCGTCTTGACCTCGGCGCCCTGCGGATTGTGGAAACGGTGCTCCGCGCGGGCCCGGCCCTTCTGCTTGCGTGCCTGTGTGGTCATGGAACCCTCCCTCCGGGAAGTCGTGTCAGGCGAGCTGTTCGGCGATCTCGACGCGCAGCAGCGCGCGCACGTTCTCGATGTGGTTGACGACGGTGACGGTCGAGGAGCCCGCGAAGAGCAGGCCGAGCGCGACGGTGTCGAGCGAGGTCACCAGGGACCCGGAGTCGCCGCCCGCGGAGATGTTCGTGGTGAGGATCTGGTCCTTGAAGCGGGCGGTGCCCGCGGTGCCGTAGTTGACGTCGATGGTGGCGTCGACGGAGATGATCCGGCCGAAGCTGATGTTCGTGGTGCGGCCGGACTTCTTGACGAGGTCGCCGACGGCGACATTGGCCTTGCGCCGCCAGGCGCGCGGCGCCCCGCTGAAGTACTGCTCACGCGTCGCGTCCTGGAAGTCCACGGTGCCGAGCGCGGCGTCCACCACGTTGTTGTGCCGCTCCAGCGGGATCTGCGGGGCGAACTGGATCGTGATGAAGCGGTCCAGGGTCGCGATCCGGTCGGCGGGGTCCTGGCCGCCGTCGAAGATGCCGGGCTGCACGATCGGGCTGCCGAGCTGCGCCCGGTTGGAGTCGGCGAGCACGTGGTTGTTGGACAGGATGTAGAACTTCGCCGGTACGCCGAGTCCCGCGCCGGGCGGGTCGACGGACGCGCCGGGCAGGAAGTCGTACACCACGCTGCCGAGCGTGCCCGCGGTCACCCGGACGTTGCCGACCGAGAAGCCCGAGGGGCTCGGCCGCATCCGGCGCTTGAGGAGCTGCGGCTCGAACGCGCCGAGCCCGCCCGCCTCTTCGAGCTGCGGCTGCGACAGGCCCGCGAGCTGCCCGCTCGCCGTGCTCTGCGCGTCGTACGAGGGCTGCGTGCGGACGTCGCCGCGTCCGGCGGACCTGGACTGCTGGCGCTGGGCGGCCACATGGCCGACGGCCAGGATGTCGGTGGGGGTGCCGTCATCCATCTGACGAGGAATCACGTCCCGCTCCGGGAGCAGTGATTCGGGCACCTTCTGGGTGACGAACACCAGCACCGCGGATTCGCCGGTGGGCCGTCCGTCGCTCCACTTCACGCCGTGGCCGAAGCCGACGACGTTCGCGAGCGGCTGGTCGCGGCGCATGAAGTCGTTCATCGCCTGCTGGCGGGAGCTGTCGCTCAGCGTGCCGCCGGTGGGTCCTCGCATCAATTCGGGCTGGCTCACGCCAGACCACCTCTTCCCCTGTGCCCAAGTGAAGTCACGGGTTCCGGGAGCGTCGTCTCAGACGTCGTCCTGCGCGCCGACGTCGCCGATGGCCAGCACGCGCACGGGCACGCCGTCGAGTACGTCCGGAACCACGTCTTCGTCACGGAGCCGTTCAAGGGGCACTCGATGGGTGACGAAGACGACGATCACGTCCGCGCCCGAGTTCTCGTCCCTGCCGGTGCCGACTCCGGTGACATTGGCCAGCCTCATCAGCCGGTCCTCATGGAGGCTGCGCGCCTGGTGTGCGTCCACTCCGGCTCGCCTCCCCGCGTGGGTGATGCGGTTCCGCAGGTCGCCCTGCGGGATGCGGTACTTGCGTGTCTATTGCCGGGACCATCGGCGGTCAAGGCGTCCGGCGCGCGTGTCCGCAACGTACGCTGCTTCACGTAGACGGCACCGGGCTCGGGTACGCAGACGCGGTGAGCCGGAATTCGACCGTCGAAGTCGGTCCTCGTTCAACTGCCGTTTATGCGTGAGCGGGAATCTGTGGCCGACAGCAGGCCCGGCCGTACGCGCCCTCATTCGCTCCCTCAGGAGACATCATGTCGACGCTCACTCGTAGGGATTTCGCCAGACGATCAGCGGTCACCGGGGCGGGCGTCGCCCTGGCGGGCAGCGTCGGCGCGCTGGCCACCGCGCCCGGAGCGCTCGCCGCGGAGGACCCCGAGGTCGCGGGGGCGGCCGACGCCGACGGCCACGACGGACACGGCCACGGCGCGCCCGGCTACGGCCCGCTCCTGCCCGACCCCAAGGGCCTGCTCGCGCTCCCCGCCGGGTTCTCGTACCGCGTCATCACCCACAGCGGCAGGACCAAGCTGGAGACGGGCGAGTTCACCCCGTCCAACCATGACGGCACCGCCACCTTCGACGGCCCGCGCGGCGTGACCCTGCTCGTCGCCAACCACGAGCTGGGCGGCCCCCGCACCAAGGTGAAGTACCCGGTGCCGCTCACCGAAGGCCTCGTCTACGACCCCGCCGCGGCCGGCGGCTGCACGGTCGTCGAGGTCCGCCGCGGCGGCGAGGTCGCCCAGTGGGTGGGCGTCGCGGGCACCGCCACCAACTGCGCGGGCGGAAGCACCCCTTGGGGCACCTGGCTCACCTGCGAGGAGACCGAGGACAGGGCCGGCCAGAACGGCATGACCAAGGACCACGGCTACGTCTTCGAGGTCGACCCCTACGACCGGCGCGCCAACCGCGGCCCCAAGCCCATCAAGGCCCTCGGCCGCTACGCCCACGAGGCCGTCGTCGTCGACCCCAAGCGCGGCCACCTCTACCTCACCGAGGACGCCGCAGGCCCCAACGGCCTGTTCTACCGCTGGACCCCGCCGCACGGCTTCAGGCCAGGACGCGGCAAGCTGCGCACCCTCGCCGACGACGCCGGTGTCCTCAAGGCCCCCAAGTGCTACGACTCCGGCGGCCGCTTCGTCGACGACCTCTCGCGCGCCACGAAGACCGGCACCGTCTACGGCGTGGACTGGGTGGAGGTCAAGGACCGCGACGCCCGCACGGTCCCGGTGCGCAAGCAGTTCGACACCGGCGCCGTCACCCGCGCCCGCAAGCTCGAAGGCATGTGGTGGGCCGACGGCGGCGCCTACATCGTCTCCTCGTACGCCCGCGCGGAGAGCCCCGGCGCGCAGCACGACGGCCAGGTGTGGTTCTACCACCCCGGCCGCCGCACCCTGACCCTGAAGGTCCTCCTCGGCGTGAACCCCGACCCGGGCAAGGACGGCGCCTACGACGGCCCCGACAACATCACCGTCTCGCCCTACGGCGGCCTCGTCATCGCCGAGGACGGCGAAGGCATCCAGCACCTGTTCGGCGCGACCGAGCGCGGGCGGACGTACCCCATCGCCCGCAACGAACTCAACGGCGGCACGCCCGAGAAGCCGTCCTACAGCGAGTTCACGGGCGTCACCTTCTCGCCCGACGGCCGGACGCTGTACGCCAACATCCAGACGCCCGGCATCATGCTGGCCATCACCGGGCCGTGGCGGCGCCAGCGCCCTTGATGGCCTGGGATCGCCAACGCCCTTACCCCGGCGGCGCGTTGACGGCGCGTACGGACGTACCGTCGATCAGCGCGTACCACCCGTCGGCATCGGCGGCGAGCGCGGTGGCCGTGCCGCCAAGCGGCCACCGCGCCCGCTCCTTGCCGTCGCGCAGGCCGAGCGCGCGGACCTCGCGGCCCGCCGTGACGTAGACGGTGGCGCCGCCGATCGCGGGCGGGCGCTGGCCGGTGGCCTCGAACGACACCTTCCACAGCGCCTTGCGGCCCTCACGGACGTCGACACCCTGGAGGGTGTTCGTGTCCGTCCAGTGCACGAGGACGCCGTCGGCGACGACGGGTTGTGGTACGCCGCCCGCCCGGCGCGGCCAACTCGCGTCCAGCCCCGCGGAGTTGTGCCGCCACAGCTCTTTGCCGCTCTCGGGGTCGAAGCCGACGAGCCGCCCGCCGCCGAGCACCAGACCGACGCCGTCGGCCTGCCCGAGGGCCGTCGTGCCCCGCCCCGCCACCACGTCCAGACGACTGCGTACGTGGCGCTTGCCATCGCGTACGTCGATGAGATGCAGCTCGGACTCCTCGGTCAGGAGCGCGAACCTCGGCCCGCGGGAGCCCTGCTGAGGGAGCGTCACGGGACTGGCGACCGCCCGGTCGTCGGGGCGCAGGCCCTTGTACGTCCACCGCGTGTCGCCCGTGCGCGCGTCGAGGCAGGACGCGCCGTCGACGAGCGCCGCGGGCTCCGGCGCGAGCAGCAGCGACGAGCCGGAGACGGCGGGCGGCCGCCAGGCGGGCACGTCCTTGCGGACGGCGGGCGAGGCGCCGCCGGGCAGGGTGCGCAGGCGCAGCTCCGGGTCGTTCGTCGAGCCGGTCGTGTGCAGCGTCGCGAGCCGCCCGCCCGCGACCGCGTACCACCGCGTGGTCCCCGACGGCCAGGCGTCCTTCACCGGCCAGGGCTTTCCCTCGCGTACGTCGACGACCTCCGCGAGCACGTCGGGCGCGACCAGGAGCCCGTCGGCCACGCCCCACAGCGCGGACGCGGCCGGGGTGCCGCCGTCGCGCCGCCACCGCTCGGTGCCGTCGGCGGCGCGCACGGCGTGGACCGTGCCGCCGAGGGACGAGTCCCGGTCGGGGCCGTGCACGAACACGGTGCCGTCCGCCGGCAGCAGCCCGTTCAGCCGTCCCGCGCCGAACGCCTCGTCCAGCGTCAGCGTCCAGCGGGTGGCGCGCGGGGTGCGGCGCCCCTTGCGCCGCGTCAGGACGCTCTCGTCGCTCGCGCGCGTGGGGCCGGAGTCCGGTGCGTTGCTGATGGCCCACCCCATCAGGGCGACGAGGCCACCGCCGCCGAGGGTGAGGGCGGAGCGGCGGGTCAGGGTGCGGAGGCGGTCCGCGGACGCGGGTCTCGGCGGGGGCTGGGGTGGTGTCGGCGTCGTCGTCGGCTTGACGGGTGCCGTGTCCATCGGGGGCCGTACGTCGGCAACAGTGGTCCCGTCGGCCGCGGCGGCCTCGGTCTGCGCGACCCGTGGAGCCGACCCGGCGATGAGGGACCGCAGCGGCTCCTCCCGCCACCACAGGGGGCTGTCGGGTGTGGACGTCATCCGCAGGACGGCGTCGACGCCGGGGCGCCGGGCCGGATCCCGATGGAGGCAGGCGGCGACGAGCTCCCGCAGGCCCGCCCGGTCCGGGACGTCCCCGAGCTCCGGTTCCTCGTGGGCCGCGCGGTACAGCAGGACGGCGACCGGGCCCGCGCCGAACGGGCTGGCGCCGGTCACCGCGAACGCCAGGACGGCGCCGAGCGCGAACACGTCGGTGGCGGGTCCCGTCGCGCCGCCGAGGATCTGCTCCGGCGCCATGTAGCCGGGCGTGCCGAGGATGGATCCGGTCGCGGTGAGCGGACCGTGCGCGTGTTCGCCGGTGGCGCGGGCGATGCCGAAGTCGATGACGCGGGGGCCGTCGGCGGTGAGCAGGACGTTGGACGGCTTCAGGTCGCGGTGCACGATGCCCGCGGCGTGGACGGAGGCCAGGGCCTCCGCGAGGGCGGCGGCGAGCGCGCGGGTGACCTCCGCGGTCAGCGGGCCGGTGGCGGCGACGGCCTGGCGGAGGGTGACGCCCGGCAGGAAGGCGGTGGCGAGCCAGGGCCGGTCGGCGTCGGGATCCGCGTCCACCACGGCGGCGGTATGGGCACCGGTCACGGCCCGAGCGGCGGTCGCCTCCCGCCGAAACCGCTCCCTGAACCGCGCGTCCGCCGCGAGGTGTTCGTGCACGGTCTTCACCGCGAGCAGCCGCCCGCCGACGCTGCGGGCCAGATAGACCTGCCCCATCCCGCCTGCACCGAGCCGGGAGAGCAGGCGGTGCCCGCCGAGGTCTTCGGGATCCTCCGGGAGGAGCGGGGAGGTCATGCGGGGGTGCCGCCGGGGGTGGCGGGGCGGCCGGCGTGCGGCGCGGCGGGGTGCCCGTTGCCTGGCTCGGTGTGTCGGTCGGGGGCCGTGCGGGTGCGGCGGTGCGGTGCGGGGTTGGTGAGGTAGGGGGACGTCACGGGCGGTCCGGGGGTGTGATTGCTACGACCGTCTCGTCTGCGTACAGGTGGACGATGTCCGGCGTGGCGGACGCCGCCTCCACCGACGCGATGGCGTCGGACCGCACCGCCCAGACCGTGCGGCCCGTGCGGGCGTCGAGTGCGTGCAGGCCCCAGCCGGCCTCGCCCGTCGTGCCCGGTTCCGGGCCCGAGACGAACACCAGGCCGTCGGCGGTCAGCAACGAGCCGTCGGCTGCCGTGAGTTGGTCGACGTCGGCGCGCGTCCACCGGGGCCCGCCGCTGGACGCCGCCGCGTACCCGCTCAACCCCTCGGACGTCGCCGCGACCACCATCCCGCGCACGGGCAGCGCGGTCACCGCCGACGCCGACTCCACCCGCCGGGTCCAGCGGACGCGTCCCGTGGCCAGGTCGACCGCGCGGATCGCGGTGCGGCTCATGTAGCAGGCCGTGCCCTTCGCACCCGGGTGCGCCCGCGGATACCGCGCCCCGCCCCGCACCGTCCGCTCCACCTTCCCGTCCGCCGCGCGCAGCACCACTAAGGGGTCCCGCCGCGCGTAGTCGTCCGCGCTCGGGCTGCCCGGATTCGCCGACGCGGCCACGGCGATGCGGCCGCCCGCCTGGTCCACGCCGATCACCCCGGCGGCCGCGCCCTCGTGGAACCACAGGGGCTCACGGGTGCGCGCGTCGTACCCGTACGCCCGCCAGTGCCTGCCCCACGCGCCGCGCCGCGCCCACATGGTGTCGTACGGCGCGTACGTCAGGAGGCACACCACGTCGCCCGCCAGCAGGAACTGGCCCTGGTTGCCCTCCAGCGCGCTGGAGTCGGCGTCGAGGCCGGTCGGCGTGGTGATGCGGCGCTTGGGGTTGAGGCGCGGATGCGGGGACGTCCACACCTTGCGGCCGGTGGCGGCGTCCAGCGCGTGCAACTCCGGCTCGAACAGGTCGTCCTGGAGGACGTACACCGTGTCGCGGTGGCGGTCCGCGCTCTGCAACTGTTCCTCGGAGTACACCCAGCGCACCGTGTTGGAGCGGGCCTCGACGCAGGTGAGGGACGAGGTGCCGAGCAGGTACAGGTCGTCGCCGCGGCGCAGCAGACCGCTGCCCGAGCGGAGATCGCCCACGTCACGGCTCCACAGCACCCGCCCGCGCGCCACCGCCCCCTGCCGCCGTTCCCGCGAGCCGTCACGGGCCCCGCCCTCGCGCCCACCGTCCCGGGCCGCGACGACGACCCCGGTGGTGCCCGCCGCCGCGGCGAGGGCTCCGCCGCCCCAGAGGAGGAGCCGCCGCCGGGTGGGGCGGCCGTCCTCGGGGGGTGGGAGTGGGGTGGTCGGTGGTGCCTCGGTGGGCGGCGGTGCGGTGGGGTGTGGTGCGTTGGTGGGCGGTACGCCATCGGCGTGCGGCGCGGTGTCGGGTGCCGGTGCCGTGGTGCCCGTAGGGCCGGAGCCGGAGCCGGAGGTGGAGCTGGTGTCGGTGTCGGGCGCGGAGGCGTCGGGCACGGAGGCTTCAGGCGCGGACGCGTCGGGCCCGTCGCCCGCCTCCCCCCGCCCCTGCCTCAACAACCGCGCCACATCATCCTCATGACGCCGTATCAGCTCGGCCACAGCCCCCTGCTCCCACCACGGCCCACCCCGCGTACGCGCCCCGCACCACTCCAGGACCTCGCCGACCGTCGGGCGGTCCTCGGGGGCGCGGGTCAGGCAGCGGGTGAGGAAGGCGTGCAGGGCGGGGTCCGGGAGGCCGTCGAGGTCCGGGGGCTCGTGCAGGGTGCGGTACAGGACGCGGGCGGCGCCGTCCGCGCCGAAGGGGGCGCGGCCCGTCGCGGCGAGGGCGAGCAGCGCGCCGAGCGCGAAGACGTCGGCGGGCGGCCCCGGCCGGGCGTCATCGGCGGCGCGGGCGAGCTGCTCCGGCGCGATGAAGCCGGGGGAGCCGATGGCCTCGTCCGTGGCGGTGAGGCTGTCGTCGGTCGCGCTCTTGGCGATGCCGAAGTCGAGGACCTTGGGCCCGTCGCGGGTGACGACCACGTTGGACGGCTTCAGGTCACGGTGCACCAGACCCGCAGCGTGCACCGCCGCGAGCGCCTCCGCGAGGGACGCGCCGAGCGCCGCGAGGTCGGCGGCGGACAGCGCGCCGTGCGCGGCCACGGCGGCGGTGAGGACCGGCCCGGCGCAGAACTCCGTGACCAGCCAGGGCTGTTCGGCGTCCGGGTCGGCGTCGAGCACGGCCGCGGTGTACGGCCCGGTGACGGCGCGCGCGGCGGCCGTCTCGCGGCGGAAGCGCTCACGGAACTCCGGCTCGGCGGCGAGGTGCGCGTGCACGGTCTTCACGGCGACGGGCCGCCCGGACGCGGACCGCGCCAACTGCACCCGCCCCATGCCGCCCGCGCCGAGCAGCGCGATCAGCCGGTAGCCCCCGATCTCGACGGAGGTCGTCCCACGCGTGGCCCCTGCCATGCCGCCAGTCCCCTCCCCGGCTCGACTCCCCGCCCCGACCTCACTGTGCGACGCCCCCGAGGCATCCTACGGTTGCGGACTCGTCCGCTCGATCGAGTGACGCCTGTGCGATTCCGTGTGCCGTCATGGGTGGGGAATTACATTGCCTTCCCAGGACAGAAAATGCTGGCGCGGGGGCAAGGGGAGAACGTGCGCGGCGAGTTGGGCGGCATTGCGGAAGGGTGCAGGATCTGGCTTCCTGGCGGCGGGGCGAAGCCGGTGGAGGACGTGGTGGGGAGACGTCTATCGGTTCTCTCTTATGACAAGGAGTGGGATACCAGGCCGGTTCGGTATGGGCCGAATCAAGGGCCTCGCGATCACTCTGTTGGGCAACTCCGCCCAACTCGCCCTGCCGGGTGGATCGAACGCGGCATCGAGTCCGTATTCCGCATCCAGTTTGTTTCGGGCCGCATGGTCGAGGTGATTCGGGAGCACTCGTGGGTGACGCAACGGCGTACCGGGAGGCAGGCCTGGGAGTGGAAGAAGACCGAGGGGTTGGCCATTGGAGACCGCGTGCCTATCCCGTTGACGGCAGATCATCAGGGGTCTGTGGGAGGTCGGGAGGATGGCTACTTCGTGGGGGCGATGCTGGGCGATGGGGGCATGACCTCTTGCACTCCTGAGTTTCACTGTGATCCCGCAGACGGGGCTGCGGAATTCATGCGAACGTTTGCCGCACGCCATGGCTGCGGGGTGCGAGAGATCCCCATGGGATCCATCGTGCGCATGCGCTTTCCTTACCGGTCCGGCCATCGGAACCCGTTGACCCAGGTGCTGCGCGACTACGCGGTCTGGGGGCAGCGCTGTGAAGGGAAGGAATTGCCTGACCTTCCCTTGAGCCGCGAGTTCCTGATCGGGTGCTTGTCAGGGCTCATTGACACGGATGGGTGCGTGCGGGAACGAGCCAACAGAAAGGGGACGCTCCATGGCACAGTGGAGTATTGCACCGTGTCGCCGAGGCTGGCCGAGCAGGTGTCAGATGCGTTACTGCGGTTTGGAGTTGCCAGCTGCATGCGCGTTCGGTCACCGGCACGAGGTGGATCCGAGCGTCGGATCGGTGGCTACGCAGTGATCCATCGACGCCCTCTGTTCTGTGTCGAAGTCTCGCGAGCGCTTGCGGTGAACCGCCTGGCCAGTCTGTTGGACCTGCGCATTGGTTACAAGGCAGAGAAGCTGCGGTGGTTGGCCGACAATCTTCGCCATGTACGGCCAGCACGTAGTGACATGCATGGATACGACGAGTCGGTCGCCCTTGACCGAGTGAAGAGCGTTGCTCCTGTCGGAGAGAAACGTGTCTACGGAATTTCGGTCAGTCCGTCCAGGCTGATTGTGGTGAACGGAATCGTCACCTGTTGATGTGGTGCGGATGGTGCAGTTCTGGAGGCCGGGCGGCCGACTGGCCATGGATGGAGTGACGCGCGGCGGGCGGGGGGGGGCGGGGTCGGGTCGGGCGCGGGGGTTGATCGCCGCTTGCCCGGCCCGCAGGCTGGCTGCTGACCGCACGGTACGACGGCCGGTCGGCCGGCAGGACTTCCCTGCGGGCGGGACCGGCCGCAGGACGTCTCAGGCGGCCGGCCCGGCCGCAGCGCACCCCAGGAGGCCCCGTGTCCCTCGCCACCACGCTCCAGTCCTTCCCCCGCCACCCGCTGCTCTTCGGCCCCTCGCCCGTCCACCCCCTGGAGCGCCTGACCCGCCACCTCGGCGGCCCGGCGCTGTGGGCCAAGCGCGAGGACTGCAACTCGGGCGTCGCCTACGGCGGCAACAAGACCCGCAAGCTGGAGTACCTCGTCGCCGACGCGCTCGCGCAGGGCTGCGACACGCTGGTGTCGGTCGGCGGGGTGCAGTCCAACCACACCCGGCAGGTCGCGGCCGTCGCGGCCCGCGCCGGGCTCAAGTGCGTGCTGATCCAGGAGAGTTGGGTGCAGTGGCCGGACTCCGTGTACGACAAGGTCGGCAACATCCTGATCAGCCGTCTCGCGGGCGCCGACGTCCGCCTGGTGCGGGCCGGGTTCGGCATCGGCGTCAAGGAGAGCTGGGAGCGGGCCGTACGGGAGGTCGAGGAGGCGGGCGGCACGCCGTACGCCATCCCGGCGGGCGCCTCCGAACACCGCCTCGGCGGCCTCGGCTTCGCGGGCTGGGCGGCGGAGCTCGCCGAGCAGGAGCGGCGTCTTGGCGTCTACTTCGACACCATCGTCGTGTGCTCGGTGACGGGGTCCACGCAGGCCGGGATGGTCGCGGGGTTCGCGGCGCTGGCCGAGGACGCCGAAGCCGCGGAGGTGGCGGGGGCCGCCGGGGCCGAGGTGGGGGCGGCCTGGGGTGCCCGGCCGCGTCGCGTCATCGGCGTCGACGCCTCCGCCGAGCCCGCCCGCACCCGCGAGCAGACCCTGCGGATCGCGCGCGGCACGGCCGGACTCATCGGCGTACGAAGGAAGATCGAGGACGCGGACGTGGAGCTGGACGAGCGCTATCACGCCGGGACGTACGGCATCCCCGACGAGGCCACCCTCGACGCGATGCGCCTCGCGGCCCGCACGGAGGGGATGGTCACCGACCCGGTGTACGAGGGGAAGTCGATGGCGGGCCTCATCGACCTGGTCCGGCGCGGGGAGATCGGGGCGGACTCCACGGTGCTGTACGCGCACTTGGGCGGGCAGCCGGCGCTGAACGCGTACAGCGCGCTGTTCGACTGAGCGGTCTTGCTGCAGTCGGGTGCGGTACCGCGGCCCCGTAAGGGGCGCGGGGCCGCACCGATCTGCGGCTCCGCCGCGGGGCGCGACCAGCCCCCACCGACCCGCAGGGGGCATCTCCGCACATCTGGCGAAGCTTGGCTGAGCGCTTGCCCACGGCGGGAAGGCCGACCCGAGCCAGGGGGGCGTGGCAGCCGCACCCAGTGGCCGCCACGCCCCCTCCTCCGCTACCGCTGCGCCGAGCGCTAAAGCGCCTGCGCCGCCGGCTTCACCATGCCGCGCACCGTCCGCGACTTCACGAAGTCACCCATGGCCGTCATGTCCCACTCGCCCGTGAACTGGCGGACGAGCTTCGCCATCATCACGCCCGTCTGCGCCTCGGCGTTCGTCAGGTCGAAGCGGACCAGCTCCTCGCCGGTGGCGCCGTCGATCAGGCGGCAGTACGCCTTCGCGACCTCCGTGAACTTCTGGCCGGAGAAGGAGTTGACCGTGAAGACCAGGCCCGTGACGTCCTGGGGGAGCGCGCCGAGGTCGACCACGATCACCTCGTCGTCACCGCCGCCCTCGCCCGTCAGGTTGTCGCCGGAGTGCTTGATGGCGCCCTTGAGGATCTTCAGCTTGCCGAAGTAGCAGCTGTCGATGTGGTTGCGCTGCGGGCCGTACGCGATCACCGAGGCGTCCAGGTCGATGTCCTTGCCGCGGAAGGCGGGCTCCCAGCCGAGGCCCATCTTGACCTGGGAGAGCAGCGGGCGGCCGCCCTTGACCAGGGACACCGTCTGGTTCTTCTGGAGGTTGACGCGGCCCTTGTCCAGGTTGATCTTCCCGGCGCCGGGGGCGGGCGCGGCCGGGGCGGCCGGCGGGGCGGGGGGCTGCTGGGCCATGCGGGGGTCCGCGGTCGGCGGGGGCGGGGCCTGGACCGGGGGGCCCGTCGGGGGAGCCATCGGCGCCGCCGGCTGGACGGGGGCGGGGGCCGGGGCGGGCTCCTCGACCGTCACGCCGAAGTCCGTCGCGATGCCCGCGAGGCCGTTGGAGTACCCCTGGCCGACCGCTCGGGCCTTCCAGGCGCCGTTGCGCAGATAGATCTCGACGATGACGAGGGCCGTCTCCGTGCCGAGCTGGGGCGGGGTGAAGGTGGCGAGGACCGAGCCGTCGTCCGCGTTGCGGATCGTGGCCGTGGGCTCCACGCCCTGGAAGGACTGGCCCGCGGCGTCCGGGCTCGCCGTCACGACGATCTTCTCGATGCCGGGCGGGACGGACGCCGTGTCGACCGTGATCGCGTCCGGGGACGTGCCGCCGCCGGAGCGGTAGGTCACTCCCTGGCCTGTGGGCTGGTTGTAGAAGATGAAGTCGTTGTCTGAGCGCACCTTGCCGTCGGCGGTGAGCAGCAGGCCCGATACGTCGAGCCGCACGGGGGCGGTGACGTCCACCGCCACGCGGGCCGCGGTCAGCGGGATGTTCGAGCCGGGGGTCATAGCTGTCATGCCTGGGGTAACGAGCGGGGGGACTTTGCCGTTCCCTTACCTGGGAGGAATTCTGCGGGCCGGTGGCTCCCCAATCCCGCCCCTTCCCGTAACCAGGGGCTGCCGCCCCTGGACCCCGCTATCGGCGCTCCGCGCCTCGTCCTCAAACGCCGGACGGGCTGATATGTGCCGGCGCATATCAGCCCGTCCGGCAGGACCCCTACGGCACCACCACAATCTTCCGCCCCACCCCCGCCGCGAACTGCCCCAACGCCTCCGGATACCGCGTCAGCGGCACCCGATCGCTGATGAAGACATCGGGGTCGAGGACCCCGGCCGCGAACAGCTCCGCAGCCCGTTCGTAGCTGTGCAGCACGGCCATGGACCCGGTGATGGTGATCTCCTGGTTGTAGATCCGGTACGGATCGATCGTCACGCGCGTGGCGTAGTCGGCCACCCCGAACTGCAGAAACGTCCCCGCCTTGGCGACCCGGCCGAGCCCGTCCTGGATGGCCGCCGCGTTGCCGGTCGCGTCGACCACGACGTCCCAGCCCTGCGGCCGGTCAAGATCGTCGGCGCTCGCCCCGGTCCCGGTGACGCCGAGCTGCTCGGCGGTGGCGAGCCGCTCGGCGTTGAGGTCGACGACGTCGACGCTCGCCGCCCCGGTCCGCTTGGCGAGCTCCAGCATCATCAGGCCCATGGTCCCGGAGCCGTAGATGAGGACGTGCGCGCCGAGTCGCGAGCGCAGCACGTCGTAGCCGCGCACCGCGCAGGACAGCGGCTCGATGAGGGCGGCGTCCTGGGTGCGGACGTGCTCGGGAAGGCGTACGCAGTTGGCGACCGGCGCGACCGCGTACTGCGCCGCGCCCCCCGCCGTGGTGACACCGATGGCGGCCCACCGCTCGCACATGTTGTTGTGGCCGTCGCGGCAGTAGCGACACTCGTAGCAGTAGAGGGAGGGGTCCACGGCGACGCGGTCGCCCACGGACAGCTCCGTGACCGCGGTGCCCACGCCGACCACCGTGCCGGCGAACTCGTGCCCCGGCACCACCGGCAGCGTCGGCGCGAACTCGCCCTGCAGGATGTGCAGATCGGTCCCGCAAAGACCGCACGCGGCGACTTCGACGACCACGTCGCGCGGCCCCGGCGTGGGGTCGGGGACCTCGCCGACCACGGCCTTGCCGACGGACTCGATGATGGCGGCTTTCACTTGACGGCTCCCAACGACAGACCCTGGACCAGCTTGTCCTGGGCGGCGAACCCCGCGGCGAGCACCGGCAGGGAGATGACGAGCGACGCGGCGCACACCTTGGCGAGGAACAGGCCCTGGCTGGTGATGAAGCCGGTCAGGAAGACGGGGGCCGTCTGCGCGACCACCCCCGTCAGGACTCGGGCGAAGAGCAGTTCGTTCCAGCTGAAGATGAAGCAGATCAAGGACGTGGCCGCGATACCGGGGAGTGCGATGGGGGCCACCACGCGCGTGAGGATCGTCGGCAGGCGCGCGCCGTCGATCTGCGCCGCCTCGATGATCGCCACCGGCACCTCGGACAGGAACGACTGCATCATCCAGACGGCGATCGGCAGGTTCATCGACGTATAGAGGATGACCAGGAGCCAGATGTTGTCGAGGAAGTCGGTGTTCTTGGCGAAGAGGTAGATGGGGAGGAGGCCTGCCACCACCGGCAGCATCTTCGTCGACAGGAAGAAGAACAGGACGTCCGTCCACTTCTTCACCGGGCGGATCGACAGCGCGTACGCCGCCGGGAGGGCGAGGACCAGCACGAGCAGGGTCGAAGCCGTCGACGCCACCAAGGAGTTGATGAGCGAGGGCCAGGGGCTCGCGCCGCCGCCCGAGCCGAAGAACTCCCGGTAGCCGTCCAGGGTCAGGGACGCCGCGACCGAGGGCGGGTTGGTCGCCGCGTCCTCCTCCGAGTGGAAGGACGTCAGCGCCATCCAGGCGATGGGCAGGAAGAAGAGGAGTCCGGCAAGCCAGGCCACGAGGCCGAGGCCCGCTCCCTTGGTGCGCGCGCGGAACACCTTCGGTGTGCGGGGCCCTTGCGTCTGTACGGTCTCCTGCGTCGTCGCGGCGCTCATGCGCGGGACACCTCCTCACGGAAGAGGGACGACACCACGCGGAGCGCGAAGGTCGCGATGATGATCGAGCCGATGACGACGAGCACACCGGCGGCGGACGCCAGGCCGTTCTCGTGGGCCTGGTAGAAGCTCTGGTAGACGGTGTAGGGCAGGTTCGCGGTGCCGAGGCCGCCGGATGTGATCGTGAAGACCGCGTCGAAGTTCTGCACGATGTAGATCGAGCCGAGCAGGGCGCCCAGTTCGAGATAGCGGCGCAGGTGCGGCAGCGTGAGGTGGCGGAAGACCTGCCAGTTGCTCGCGCCGTCCATGCGGGCCGCCTCGATGAGCTCGGTGTCGCGGCTCTGCAGCCCGGCGAGCAGGATCAGCATCATGAACGGCGTCCACTGCCAGATCAGGGACAGCTCGATGGCGATCAGCGGGGTGTTGGAGATCCAGTCGGGCTGCGTCGCGCCGTCGCCGCCGACCCAGTGCAGGATGCCGTTGAAGAGGCCGTACTCGGGGTTGTAGAGCACGTGCTTCCACAGCAGCGCCGCGGCCACGGGCACCAGCAGGAACGGCGCGATCAGCAGCGTGCGCACCACGCCCCGGCCGCGGAACTTCCGGTCGAGGAGGAGGGCGAGGCCGAGGCCGATGACGAGGCTCGCGAGGACGACCGTCGCGGTGAGCAGGATCGTCGTCCACACGGACTTGCGCAGGTCGGCGTCCGTGAGGACCTCTTGGTAGTTGGCGAGTCCTGTGAAGCTGCGGGCGTCCGGGTAGAGCGCGTTCCAGTCGAAGAAGGAGATCACCAGCGTGGCCACGAACGGCAGCTGGGTCACGGCGATCATGAAGATCAGGGCGGGCAGCAGGGGCGCCCGGGTGGCCCAGGCGCGCAGCCTTCCCGAGGGGCGCCGTGCGGACGAGGGCACGCGCGCGTGCGTGACGGTGGTGCTTGTCGTGGCGGTCATCGTCCCTCGTACTCCTCGGAGATCTTCTCGGCGAGCTTCTGGGACTTCTCCAGGGCCGACTCGACGGACTGGCGTCCGGCGATGGCCGCGCTGATCTCCTGCGAGACCCGGGTGCCGAGGTCGGTGAACTCGGGGATGCCGACGAACTGGATGCCGGGCGCGGGCCGGGGCTGCACGCCCGGATCGCGCGGGCGGGCATCGGAGATCGCGGCGCGCATGACGCCCTGGAAGGCGGCGGCCTCCTCGCGGTACTTCGGGTTCTCGTACGTCGAAGCGCGCTTGCCCGCGGGCACGTTGGACCAGCCGATCTTCTCGCCGACGAGGTTCTCGTACTCCTTGCTGGACGCCCACGAGATGAACTTCCAGGCCTTGTCGGGGTTCTTCGAGGCCTTCTGCAGGCCCCACGCCCAGGTGTAGAGCCACCCGGAGCTCTCCGTCCTCTCCACCGGCGCCGGTACGTAGCCGATCTTGCCCTTGACCGGGGACTTGGCGGCCTCCAGGGAGCCGGCCGCGGCCGTGGCGTCATACCACATGGCGGTCTTGCCCTGGGTGAGGTTGTTCAGGCACTCCGCGTACCCGGACTGGGCCGCTCCGGACTCGCCGTGCTCGCGCACGAGGTCCACGTAGAAGCGGGTCGCCTTCTCGAACTCGGGGGAGTCCAGGCGCGCCTTCCAGTCCTTGTCGAACCAGGTGCCCCCGAAGGTGTTGACGACGGTCGTCAGCGGCGCCATGACCTCGCCCCAGCCGGGAAGCCCGCGCAGACAGATGCCCTTCATGCCCTTCTCGGCGCCGTCCACCTCGGCGGCGAGGTCCGCGACCTGCTGCCAGGTGGGCTTCTCCGGCATGGTCAGGCCCTTCTTCTTGAAGACGTCCTTGCGGTACATCAAGAACGACGACTCTCCGTAGAAGGGCTGTCCGTAGAGCTTGCCGTCCTCACCGGTGAGGGACTGGCGCATCGGCGGCAGGATGTCGCGCTGGTCGAACGCGCGGTCCTTGCGGGTGTAGGGCCCGAGGTCGCGCAGCCAGCTGTTCTTGGCGTAGATGGGGATCTCGTAGTTGCTGAGCGTCGCCACGTCGTACTGGCCCGCCTGGTTGGCGAAGTCCTGGCTGATCTTGTCGCGGACGTCGTTCTCGGGCAGCACGGTGAAGTTCACCTTGATGCCCGTCTCCTTGGTGAAGTGGGCGGCGGTGAGCTTCTGCAACTCCACCATCTGCGGGTTGTTCACCATCAGTACGTTGATGGAGTCGCCGCCGGAACCGGTCCCGCCCGCCCCGGCCCAGCAGCCGGCGAGCAGCGGGGTGAGCAGCGTCCCTGCGGCGGTCGCGACGAGCAGGCGCCGCGGCCTCCGTCGGCTCTGGGTTCGCATGAATCGCTCCTGAACAGTGGGGACAGAGGAGGGGGTGGGGGATGGGGGACGGGGTGACACGGGGCACTTGAGGGTGTGCGGTGCCGCACCGGCGGCCATGTGGGGAGCCGGTGTGCGGAGGACGAGCGGGTGGGAGACGGGCGGGAAGCGGTTGTCGGGCCGGTGCCCGGGCGGTCAGACCCGGATGACCTGCGGGCCCTGCAGGGAGTAGCGGTGCGCCTCGGAGGCGGGCAGCTGCGTGTTGGTGACGATGGACTCCAGGTCGCCCACGCCCGCGAACCGGCAGAAGCTCGTCGCCCCGAACTTGGTGTGCACGCCCGTGAACACGGTCCGCCGCGAGGCGCGCATGGCCTGCGCCTTCACCTCGCTGACGGCGGGGTCGGGGGTGGTGAGGCCGTGTTCGCGGGAGATGCCGTTGGCGCCGATGAACGCCAGGTCGATGACGAAGCCCGCGAGCATGCGGGTCGTCCAGTGGTCGACGGTCGCGAGCGTCCCGGCCCGCACCCGGCCGCCGAGCAGCAGCACGGTCACGTGCTCCGACTCGGCGAGCACGCCCGCGGTCGCGAGCGAGGCGGTGACCACGGTCAGCGGCCGGTTCTTGGGCAGGGCCTCGGCGATGAGCTGGGGGGTGAAGCCCTCGTCGATGAAGACGGTCTCGGCGTCGCCGAGCTGCTCGGCGGCGGCGGCCGCGATCCGGCGCTTCTCCGGCACGTGCATCGTCGTACGGAAGGCGAGCGTCGTCTCGAAACCGGCGCTCTCCACCGGGTAGGCGCCGCCGTGGGTGCGCCGGACCAGGCCGTGGTCCTCCAGGGCGCGCAGATCGCGGCGCACGGTCTCCTTGGCGACGCCGAGCTCGGCCGCGAGGACGGTGACGTCGACGGACCCCGAGTGGCGGGCCGCGCGCACGATCTGCCGCTGGCGTTCCTCCGCCGTCATGGGCGCCACCTCTTCCCCGGAGACTTCGCTCGCACAGATCCACTGTGCTGCCCGTTCGGGCCTGTGGGAAGTTTCTACAGCGCGGGGAAGGGGCTGGCCAGGCGCACGCCGGGCCCGATGATGCCCGGATCCGCCCGTTTGCCGGGGCGACTGCCTGCGGGACGGGCCGATCATGTGCCCGATGATCGGCCCGTGCTGCCCGTTTGCCGCCCGATCGGTGATCGGGCGGCCGGAAATGAACGGTCGGGAAGTCCGACGGTCCGACGGTCCGTGCCCGTCGGGTCCTGTCGGGTCCTGTCGGGTCCCGGTCTCGTCGGGTCCCGTCAGGGCCGGTGGAAACCGACCTCGGGGTGGGCGGACGTCGGCCCGTCGAGCAGCGGCTGGCCGACGCCGCGCAGGTGCCGCTCGAAGAACGCGCCGATGTACGCGCGGGTGATCCGTTCGGCGCGGGTGCCCGTGATCGGGGCCTCGGGGTCGTCCACGCCGAGCTGGCCGAAGACGACCGGTGCGTCGGTGAACGTGAAGTGCCCGGACCCGGCCACGGTCAGCCACCGCTTCCAGCCCTCGAGGCCGGGCCACGCCTCGGCCCAGTTGTAGGGCCCGTCCGGGCTTGCCGTGGACTCGGTGCCGAGGAGCAGGAAGGGGCGCTCGATGCCGTGCGGCCTGATGTGGAAGCCGCCGTCCATGTTCATGCCCGCCCGCACCCGCCGGTCGGTGGCCATCAGGGTGGCCGTGGCGGCGCCGCCGATGGAGTGCCCGCCCATCCCGATCCGCTTGCCGTCGATCATGCCGGAGTGCCGCCAGGTCGCCTCGCCCGTCCTGCCGCCGACGAGCCGGTCAAGTACGTACGACAGGTCCTTGGCCCGGCCCTCGGTGATGCGCGGACCCGAGTCGCCCCCGCCGTCCTTGCAGCCGACGCAGGGCAGCACGCGCCCGCCGCTGAACTCCGCGCCCGCCGCCTCATAGGCGTGGTCGACCGTCGCGACCACGTACCCCCTGCTCGCCAGGTCCTCGGCGAGGTTCGTCAGGGTCGAGCGCGGCGCGGTGAAGCCGGGGGAGAGCACGACGAGGGGGAACTTGCCCCGCGCGGCGGGCGCCCCGGTGCGGGCGTAGGTGCGCGTCGAGCCGTAATCGGCGGCCGTGACCTGCCCGTCGAGCTCGAAGTGCTTCAGCAGCTCGCGGGCCGCCGCCTCGGAGGTGTACGCGGTGGGCCTGCCGCCCGCCGCCCGCGCCGGGTAGTACATCGACGCCATCAGCTCCCGCGCCCCGGCCGCGGGCACCCAGGGGTCCTCGCGGCTCTTGTCGACCAGGTGCAGGGTGTCGCGGCCGACCGCGAACCGGCCGGTGGGACGCGGGAGTTGGGGCCGGGAGGCGGTCGTGTCCGCGGCTGCCGTGACGGTCGCGGCGGCCGGGGTGGCGGGGGCGGTCTGCGCGAGGGCCGTGGCCGGGAGCGGCACGGACAGCGCCAGGGCGATCGCGGCGGCGACGGCAAGCCCGCGCACGACGGTTCGGGTTCGTGTCATGGCAACTCACGCTAGCGAGCGGCGGATCGGCGCACGTCGCCCCGCGGGCTGACCCGCGCCCGCCCGCAGGCGTACGGAACCGTCAACTCCAAGGATGAGCCCGACAGCCGTCAGGGAGAGCTCAATATGGCCACACTGGCGGATTCGTGCAGAAGTGGCCGCCCAGGTAGGTGTGGTCGGGGTTGTCGGGGTCCAGCTCGCCGTGCTCGGCGACCAGCTTCTCCGCGAACTGCTCGGAGTCGTCCTGGGGTTCGTAGCCGAGCGCTCGCGCGGACGACAGGTCCCACCACAGCCGGGTGTTGGCCGACGAGCCGTACACCACGGTGTGCCCGACGTCCGGCGCGGTGAGGGCCGCGTGGAAGAGCCGCGCCCCGTCGCCCGGCGACATCCACACCGACAGCATCCGGACGTTCGCGGGCTCCAGGAAGCAGGACCCGATCCGCACGGACACCGTCTCGACGCCGTGCTTGTCCCAGTAGAACTGCGCCAGATCCTCGCCGAAGGCCTTCGACAGGCCGTAGAAGGTGTCGGGCCTGCGCGGCGTGTCCACCGGGATCAGCGGATCGTCGCCCACCGGCCGCGGCGTGAAGCCCACGGCGTGGTTGGAGGAGGCGAAGACGACGCGCGGGACGCCCTCCTCGCGCACCGCCTCGTAGAGGTTGTGCAGGCCCTCGATGTTCGCCTTGAGGATCTTGTCGAAGGTGGACTCCAGGGAGATCCCGGCGAGATGGAGGACGGCGTCGACGCCGCGCACCGCCTCGCGCAGGGCGTCCCGGTCGGCGAGGTCCACCGTGCGGGCGTCGGGTTCACCTTCGACTGGCCGAACGTCGAGCAGCCTGAGGTCGTAGCCGTACGCGGGCAGAAGTCCCCGCATCAGAGTGCCGAGGCCACCGGCGGCGCCGGTCAGCAGGACAGTGCGGGGAGCGGGCATACGGTGATCTCCTCGTACGCGTTCATGTATGCGATTCACATTCGTGGACACGCTAGGGAGCGCCGCGCCCAGGAGTCAAGTGTGGCGCGGAGTCGGTGAATCCGCTCCTGAGTTGCGGGTTTGCCCGCTTGACCGGCCCGGCTCGGCGGCCTAGCGTGGGCGCGTTCAGGGATGTAGACATGAATCAGAAACGTGCACGCTAGGGAGCGCCCGTGACGTCAGCCCCTCTCGCCTCTCGGCTCCGCGTTCCCAGCGGACCGCTGTTCTTCCCCGTCACTCCGTACGGGGCCGACGGCTCCGTGGACATCGAGACGTTCCGTACGCATGTGCGCGCGGGCGTGGAGGCGGGCGCGGCCGCGGTGTTCGCCTGCTGCGGCACGGGCGAGTTCCACGCGCTCACCCCCGAGGAGTTCCAGCGGCTCGTCGCGGCCGCCGTCGAGGAGACCGCGGGCCGCGTCCCGGTGGTCGCGGGCGCCGGATACGGCACCGCGCTCGCCGTGCGGTACGCGAAGCTGGCGGAGGAGGCGGGCGCCGACGGGCTGCTCGCCATGCCGCCGTACCTCGTGGTCGCCGCGCAGGAGGGCCTGATCCGGCACTACACCGAACTGGCCGCGGCCACCTCGCTCGACGTCATCGTCTACCAGCGCGACAACGCCGTCTTCACGCCCGAGACGGTCGTCGAGTTCGCCCGCGCGGACGGCATCATCGGCTTCAAGGACGGCCTCGGCGACCTCGACCTGATGCAGCGCATCGTCAGCGCCGTACGCACCGAAGTTCCGGGCGAGTTCCTGTACTTCAACGGCCTTCCCACCGCCGAGCTGACCGGCCTCGCCTACCGCGGCATCGGCGTGAGCCTCTACTCGTCGGCCGTCTTCTGCTTCGCGCCCGACCTCGCGCTCGCCTTCCACAAGGCTCTGAACTCCGGCGACGACGAGACGGCGGAACGCCTCATCGACGGCTTCTACCGGCCCTTCGTCGAGCTGCGCCAGCAGGGCCGGGGCTACGCGGTCTCCCTCGTCAAGGCGGGCGTGCGGCTCGCGGGGCTCGACGTGGGCGGGGTGCGGCCGCCGCTGCACGAGCCGTCCGACGACCACGTCAAGCGGCTCGCCGAACTCATCGAGCACGGCCGGTCGTTGCTGCGGGAGGGCGTGTGAAGGCGTCCGCGTTCCTCTACCCGTGGGACGTCGTCGGCGACCCGGCCGCGCCCGCGCGGATCGCCGACCTCGGCGTGCGGCAGGTGACGCTCGCCGCGGCGTACCACTCCACCCGCGCGCTCACCCCCCGCCATCCGCGCCACCGCGTGGTCACCGCGTCGTACGCCGCTGTTCTGTACGAGCCCGGCGAGCGCTGGTGGGGCCGCGCCCTGCGCCCCCACCCGGCCGGGGACTGGGCCCCCGGTGACGCCTACGGGCAGGCCGCCGATGCCCTCGCCGCGGCCGGGCTCGACGTGCACACCTGGGTGGTCCTCGCCCACAACTCCCGTATGGGTGCCGAGCATCCGGAGACGTCGGTCGTGAACGCCTACGGCGACCGTTACGCGTGGGCGCCCTGCGTCGCGCGGCCCGCCACCCGCGCCTACCTCGTCGACCTCGCCGCGGAGGCCGCCGTCCGGCCCGGCGCGGGCGGTACCGAGCTGGAGTCGTGCGGCTGGTACGGCCTGGCGCATCTGCACGCCCACGACAAGATCGCGGGGGTGGGCCTCGGCGAGGCCGGCCAGTACCTGATGTCGCTGTGCTTCTGTGCCGACTGCCGTGCCGGGTACGCCCGGCAGGGGCAGGACCCGGACGAGCTGGCGGCGGCCGTGTGCCTCGCCCTCGAACCGGTGTGGCGGGGCGCGGCCGCCGCGTCCGGGTGGGCGGGCGTCGAGAAGCTCCTCGGCGCCGAGAGGGCTGCGGTCACGCTGGCCTGGCGGGAGGAGAGCGCCCGCGCGCTCCAGGAAGCCGCGGTCGGTGCCGTGCGCGCGGCGGCTCCCGGCGGCTTCCAAGTGCTTCTGCACGCCGACCCGGTGACGTACCACTGCGGGGCGAACGCCGGAGTGGACCCGCGGCACATCCTGGCCGTGGCCGACGGCGTGGTCGTGCCCTGCGCCCAGGGCCCCGAACCGCTGGCGCCGTTCACCGCCCACGCCGGGGAGGACACCGTCATCGCCGCCAACCTCACGGTCGTACGAGGCATGGGCGGCAGCCCCGCCACGCTCGCCGACGACGCCCGGCGCGCGGCCCGGCTCGGCGCCACTGAACTGCGGCTTTACCATGCCGGGTTGGCCTCGGACGAGGACCTCGCCCTGGTCGGAAAGGCCCTGTCGCGCAGCGGCTGACACCGGCTACGATCCGCGCACCACACGCCGCTCCCGGGGGCAGGGCCCACGCTTTCGCGGCAGGACTCAGAGGAGACAAGGTGCGCAACAAGGGGATATCCGCGCTGGTCTGCGCCGGCCTCACGGCGGGTGCGGCGGTGCTCGCGACCACCGCGCCCGCGGCCGCGCAGACCGGCCCCCGCCCGTCCGACGCGGCCGAAACCCACTCGTCCGCGGTCACCGGGAATCAGCCGTACACATCCGCGGTCACCGGGAACCGGCCGTCCACGTCCGCCGACATCCGCGAACAGCTCGAGAACATCCCGGGCATGACCGTCGTCTCCGTCACGGACAAGGAGGGCCACCCCCTCTACTCCCTGACCTACCGCCAGCCCGTCGACCACCGGCGCCCGCACGGCGGCACCTTCACCCAGCGCCTGTCCCTCTGGCACAAGGCCACCGACAAGCCGACCGTCCTCTACACCGGCGGCTACACCCTCGCCCAGAACACCACGGCCCTCACCAAGCTGATCGACGCCAACCAGGTCAGCCTGGAACACCGCTACTTCGAGCAGTCCCGGCCCTCCGGCGCCGACGGCCGCGACTGGACCAAGCTCACCGTCCAGCAGGAGGCGGCCGACGAACACCGCATCACCCGGGCCCTGCGCACCATCGAGAAGGGCAAGTGGCTCGGCACGGGCGGCAGCAAGGGCGGCATGACCGCCACGTACCACGAGCGCTTCTACCCCGACGACCTGGACGCGGTCGTCGCGTTCGTGGCGCCCAACGACGCGAACAACCGGGACGACAGCGGCTACGAACGCTTCTTCCGCACCGTCGGCACCAAGGAGTGCCGCACCGCCCTGAACGCCGTGCAGCGCGAGATGCTGGTGCGCCGCGACGCGCTCCTGCCCAAGTTCGAGGCCGACGCGAAGGCGAACGGCCAGACCTTCCACGAGACCCTCGGCACCACCGACCGTGCCTACGAGTTCGCCGTCCTCGACCAGGTGTGGAACTTCTGGCAGTCCGGCACCGTCGCCGACTGCCCGACCGTGCCCGACGCCAAGACCGTCGGCGACGACGAGCTGTACGACTGGTCCAAGAAGCACGGCCTGAGCGTCTACCACGACGCCGAACTCGGCGAGCACACCACCGGCCCCTACTACCGCCAGGCCGCCACCCAACTCGGCTGGGCCGACCTGAAGTTCAAGCACCTCAAGGGTGTCCGCCACTACCCCGACATCTACCAGCCGAACTCCGTCCTGCCCCCCGCCATGCGCGGCTCCTACAACAACAGCATCATCGCCGACGTGGACCGCTGGGTAAAAACCCGCGGCCAGCGCATGATGTTCATCTACGGCGAGAACGACCCCTGGAGCGCCGAACGCTTCCGCCCCAGCCACCGCGACTCCTACCTCTACGAGGTCCCGGGCGCCAACCACGGCGCCACCATCGCCAAACTCCCCGAACCCCAGCAGTCCCGCGCCATCGCGACGATCAAGCGGTGGGCGGGCGTGAAGTAGCGGGCGCGGAGACGGCTCGCAGCAGGGGCGCGGCGATCAGCAGCCGTGCCCCTGCCAGGACGCAGAGCAGCAGCCGGAGTTCGACGAGTTCGACGAGCGCCGCGCCCAGCACGATGCCGATCGCCGTCGGCGTGAACATCAGCGTGTTCGCGGTGGCGGCCACCCGCCCCACCAGCTCCCCGGGCGTCTCGCGCTGCACGGCAGTGAGCGCGGCGACGAGCACGCACGGCAGCCCCACCCCGTTGGCGACGCTGCCCGCGAGGACCGCCGCGTCCCAGGGCAGCGCGTTCAGCACCGCCGAAACGCCGGTCAGCGCGATCCCGGCGCCCGCGAACCGCCGCCCGCCGAACCGCCGCATCAGGGCACCCGAGGCGAGCCCGACGGCGACGGACCCGACGCCCTGTGCGACGTACAGCACGCTCGTGTACGTGGGGGAGTGCCCCAGTGCCTCGACGATCGCGTACACTAGGGCGCCGCCGAGCCCCGACGACAGCATGGTGAGCCCGCCCGCGACCACCAGCGGACGCAGTCGCGCGTCACCCCACAGGTGGCGGGCACCGCGCGCGGTGCGCTCCCGCCACCCCTCGGGGTCGGGCGCCGGGCGGCCCTCGGACACCCGCAGCAGCGCGAACATGCCACCCGCGAGGACGAAGGTGACGGCGTCGAGCAGCGCCACGCGGGGCCCGCCCCAGGAGGCGAAGACGGCGGCACCGGCGAGCGGCGCGAGCAGCTTCATGCCCTCGTTCGCGGCCATCCGAAGGCCATTGAAGTCACCGAGCAGATCCCTGCCGACCGCCCCCGCCACCAGCGCCGCCTCCGCCGCGTCGGTGACGACGCCGCACGCCCCGTACACCACGAGGACCGCGAAGAGCAGCCACAGCCACGCCGCCGAATCCACCCGGAGCAGCGCGAGCAGCAGCACCCCGAGCCCCGCGTTCACGGCGACGAGCAGCGGCCGCCCGCGGGTGCGGTCGGCGAGCGTGCCGAGGAGGGGGCCGAACAGCAGCGGGGCCCACAGGGCGAGGGCGCACAGGGCGGCGAGGCCGTCGGAGCCGGTCAGCTCCTTCACCCAGATGCCCGACACCAGCGTCATCGCGGAGCTCCCGAAGCCGGAGACCACGACCGCCCCCAGGCAGAGCCCCGCGTTGCGGTCCCGCAGGACACGTCCGATCGTCGTTGCCATGCGGCCGATGCTCGTGCTGAGGCCCCCGGCCGGGATCGGGCAGATGCCTTATCGGGCGCCGATGAGTTCGGGGCGCGGCGGGAGTCTCTCTGAGGAGAGGGCAGTGCACGGGCGGCCCCGGGACGAAGGAGAACCCCATGCCGGACGACCGATACGAACTGCCGAACTTCGGGCCGCAGACGCGGCTTGTCGCGCGGGTCGCCGAAGGTGTCAAGGACGATCAGCTCGACGGGCCCACCCCCTGTCCCGACTACGCCGTACGCCATCTGCTCGGCCACGTCGTGCACCTCACCGGGGCCTTCGCCGATGCCGGGCGCAAGCGGCTCGGGCCGAGCACGGACACGGATCCGTCGAGCAGCGTGCCGGACCTCGGTGAGGGCTGGCGGGAGGATCTGCCGCGGCTGCTCGGTGAGCTCGCCGAGGTGTGGCGGGACCCGGCCGCCTGGACCGGGGAGACCCGGGCGGGCGGCGTCGAGCTCACCGGTGACATCGCGGGCGTGGTCGCCCTCAACGAACTCGTCCTGCACGGCTGGGACCTGGCCCGCGCCACCGGGCAGGAGTACGCCCCCGACGAGGCGAGCCTCGCCGTCTCCTACGCCATGGTGTCCGCCACGGCCGCGGAGTCGCCCGACGCGCGGGGCACGATGTTTGGCCCGCCCCTGCCTGTCGCCGACGACGCTCCGCTCCTGGAGCGCGTGGTGGCGCTGAGCGGGCGCGATCCCGGCTGGCGGCCCTGACCCCAGGGCCCGACCCCAAAGCCTGATCGCAGGGCCTGATCTCGGCAACATCCCCTGACGTCACACCCGTTGACGGAACACCCGTGCCGCGCCTAGCTTCGTCGCGTCGTACTTCATGCGTCATATATGAGACGCGATACGCGAGAGGCGGACATGACCTCAGCGCACCTGCCGGCGGGCGACGCCCCGTCGGCGCCCATTCCCTCCCGGACCCAGTTCGTCCTGGAGGCGATCAAGCACCGCATCCTCGCCGGGCAGTTGCCGCCCGGAACCCCGCTCGTCGAGACCGACCTGGCCGGCTTCTTCGGGGTGTCCAAGACGCCGGTCCGCGAGGCCCTGAAGACCCTCGCGGGCACCGGGCTCGTCGTCATGAGCCAGTACAAGGGCGCCACGGTGCGTGAGGTGGACGCGGACATGGCGCGCGAGGTGTACGACGTGCGGCTGCTCCTCGAACCGGAGGCGCTGCGCCGTTCCGTGCGGCGCGGCGCCCCGCTGGAGGTGGCCGCCGCCGCCCTGGAGCGCGCCGCCGCGGCCCCCGACGCCGCCGAACGCTCCCTGGCCAACCGGGACTTCCACCGCGCTCTGTACGCCGACTGCGGCAACCCGCTGCTCACCCGCACCCTCGACGGCCTCCGCGACCAGGCCGCCCTGGTCTCCACCGTCGCGTGGGCCGCCGACCCGTCCTGGGCGACGGAGGCCGCCGAGCACGCGGACATCCTCCGCCTGGCCCGGCAGGGCGCGGCGGACGCGGCGGCGGGGGCGCTGCACGATCACATCGAGTCGTTCGTACGGAGGGCTGTGCGGGCCACGGGGGCCTCCGGCCGGGTTGCGGGAGAGACGTCCGGGCAGGACGTGGGGCAGGCCTCCGGCCAGGGCTCCGGCCGGGGTGTGGAAGGAGCCCTCGCGTGACGGCGTCCGCGTGGGTCCCCGGCCCCGGCCCACGCCCCGGCCCCGCGCCTGGCCCTGACCCCCGCCGCACCGCCCTCGCCGACGTCGTCGCCATCCCCGTCACCCCCTTCGTCGAGGACGGCTCCCTCGACCGCCCGGCCCACCGGGCCCTGCTGCGCCGCCTGCTCGACGCGGGCGTGCGCACCCTCACGCCGAACGGCAACACCGGCGAGTTCTACGCCCTGAGCCCCCAGGAACGCCGCGTCGTCACGGAGCAGACCGTCGCGGAGGCGGGGGAGCGTGCCGAGGTCGTCGTCGGCGTCGGCCACGACCTGGCGACCGCGACCGCCGACGCCCGGCACGCCGCCGATACCGGCGCGCACCTGGTGATGGTGCACCAGCCCGCGCACCCGTACGTCTCCGGCGCGGGCTGGGTCGCCTACCACCGCGCCGTCGCGGAGGCCGTGCCCGGCCTCGGCGTCGTGCCGTACGTCCGCGACCCGAGGCTGCCGGGCGCGCGCCTCGCCGAGCTGGCCGACGGCTGCCCGAACGTCCTCGGCGTGAAGTACGCGGTACCGGACGCCGTCCGGTTCGCGGGCTTCGCGCGGGACGCGGGCCTGGAGCGGTTCGTGTGGGTGGCGGGCCTCGCGGAGCCGTACGCGCCCTCGTACTTCTCCGCCGGCGCCACCGGCTTCACCTCCGGCCTCGTGAACGTGGCGCCCCGGCTCTCGCTCGCGATGCACGACGCGCTGCGGGCCGGCGACCACGCGACGGCGATGACCGTCTGGGAACGCGTACGCCGCTTCGAGGAATTGCGGGCAGCCGACGGCTCGGCGGACAACGTGGCGGTGGTCAAGGAGGCGCTGGCGGCGCTCGGCCTGTGCCGACGCGACGTACGCCCGCCGAGCAGCGTGCTGCCGGAACGGGCGCGCGCGGAGGTCGCGGGGATCGTGGCGGGGTGGGTGGCGTGAACGTCCCCGCCGCCGCACGCCAGTTGCGCAGCCACCAGTGGTACGGCAGCGGTGTCTCATCGGGCCTCCGTTCGTTCTCGCACCGTGCCCGCACCCGTCAGCTCGGCTATCTCCCCGAGGAGCACCTGGGCAAGCCGGTCGTGGCGATCCTGAACACCTGGTCGGACATCAACCCCTGCCACGTCCATCTGCGCGAGCGCGCCCAGGCGGTCAAGCGGGGCGTGTGGCAGGCGGGCGGCTTCCCGCTGGAGTTCCCGGTCTCGACGCTCAGCGAGACCTTCCAGAAGCCCACCCCCATGCTGTACCGCAACCTCCTCTCCATGGAGACCGAGGAACTCCTGCGCTCCTATCCCGTGGACGGCGCGGTGCTGCTCGGCGGCTGCGACAAGTCGACGCCCGCGCTCCTGATGGGCGCCGCGTCCGTCGACCTGCCCACCGTCTTCGTGCCCGCCGGGCCGATGCTGCCGGGCCACTGGCGCGGCGAAGTGCTCGGCTCGGGCACGGACATGTGGAAGTACTGGGACGAGCGGCGGGCCGGTCTCATCGGCGACTGCGAGCTGGCCGAGCTGGAGAGCGGCCTCGCGCGCTCGCCCGGCCACTGCATGACGATGGGTACGGCGTCCACGCTCACCGCCGCCGCCGAGGCCCTCGGCGTGACGCTGCCCGGCGCCTCGTCGATCCCGGCCGTGGACTCCGCGCACGACCGCATGGCCGCCGCGTCCGGCCTGCGCATCGTCGAACTCGTACGCCGGGGCCGCACGTTGTCGCACCTCCTCACCGCCGAGGCGTTCCAGGACGCGGTGACCACGGTCCTCGGCCTCGGCGGTTCCACCAACGCCGTCATCCACCTCGTCGCGATGGCCGCGCGCGCCGGCGTCCGCCTCACCCTCGACGACTTCGACCGCACGGCACGCCGGGTCCCGGTGCTCGCCAACGTGCGGCCGGGCGGCACGACGTACCTCATGGAGGACTTCCACTTCGCGGGCGGCCTGCCCGGCTTCCTCTCCCGCATCCCGGACCTGCTGCACCTGGACCGCCCCACCGTCGCGCACGACACCCTGCGCGAACAGCTCGCCCCCGCCCGGGTCCACGACGACGACGTCATCCGCACCCGCGACAACCCCCTCGCCACCGAGGGAGGCGTGGCCGTCCTGCGCGGCAACCTCTGCCCCGACGGCGCCGTCATCAAGCACATCACCGCCGAGCCCCGCCTGCTCAAGCACACCGGCCCGGCCGTGGTCTTCGACGACTACCGCACGCTGCGCGCCACCATCGACGACCCCTCCCTCGGCATCACCGCCGACCACGTGCTCGTCCTGCGCGGCAGCGGCCCGAAGGGCGGCCCCGGCATGCCCGAGTACGGCATGCTCCCCCTCCCCGAACACCTGCTGAAGCAGGGCGTGCGCGACATGGTGCGGATCTCCGACGCGCGGATGAGCGGCACCTCGTACGGCACGTGCGTGCTGCACATCGCGCCCGAGTCGCACGTCGGCGGCCCCCTCGCGCTGGTCCGCACCGGCGACACGATCACGCTGGACGTACCGGCCCGCACTCTCCAACTCAACGTTTCGGACGAGGAGTTGACCCGCCGCAGGGCACAGTGGACCCCACCTCCGGCCCGCTACGAACGCGGTTACGGAGCCCTGTACGCCGAGCACGTCACGCAGGCCGACCAGGGCTGCGACTTCGACTTCCTGGCGAGACCGGGGGCGGTCCCCGACCCCTACGCGGGCTAGCCGACCGCATCAGTCGGCACCACTGGCTAGGTTGCATCCCTAACTAGCTCGCATTACGGTCTAGGCAGTTCGATCGCCAGGGGGACCGCATGACCATCTCGCCGGACTTCACCATGCCCGCAACCGTCCTTGCGGGCGCGCTCGGCGGCTATCTGCTGCTCGTCGAGCCGTGGCTCGGCCGCCGGATGTACGCCTCGCTGGCGCGCCGCAGAGCCACCCAACCCCGGGCGCTGAAGCGCTACTTCACCCTCACCATCGCCCTGTGGTGGGCGTTCGCCGCGCTGGCGGTGGCGGTCCTGCTGCTCTCGCCGGACACCACCGCCGCGGACTTCGGCCTCACCGCACCGGACAACCCTCTGTACGTCGTCGCGGCCGTCCTGCTGTTCGGGGCGGTCTCCGTCGCGTCCGGGCGGGCCTTCCGCGAGATGGCCAGGGAGGGCAAGCACATCCCCGGCCGCGCGGCCATCGAGGCGATGCTGCCGCGCACCGCGGCGGAGCGCCGCCTGGCGATGGCGGCCGCCGTCACCGACAGCGTCTGCTCGGAGCTGGTGTACCGAGGCCTGCTCATCGCCTTCGGCGTCGGCGTACTGGGCCTCGAACTGCCCGTGGCGGCGGCGCTGGCTCTGGCCGTGTACGCCCTCGCGGGCTGGTACCAGGGCGGCTCCGGCGTCCTCGTCTTCGCCCTCTTCGGCGCGCTGCTCACCGGCCTCTACCTGGCCACCGGCAGCCTCCTCCTGCCGGTCGCCGTACACGCCATGCTCACCGTGCGGGACCTGCTGATCCCCGCACCCGAACTCCCGCAGGCGCAGGGCGGCACGGCGTGACCGCGGACCGCCGCGCGAGCTGGTTCAAGGGAGTCCTCGACCTGCTGGTCCTGGCCTCCCTCACCGACGGCGAGAGCTACGGCTACGAGATCGCCAAACGCCTGGGCGCGGCGGGCTTCGGCCAGATCAAGGGCGGCACGCTGTACCCCGTCCTGAACCGCCTGGAGGAGGCGGCGCTGGTGGCGGCGGAATTCCGGGCGACGGAGAAGGGTCCGGGGCGCCGCTACTACACCCTGACCGCGGAGGGACGCGAAGTCCTCTCCGAGCAGGGGGAGTTGTGGCTGGCGTTCGACGGTTCGGTACGTGAGGTCCTGGCGCGGGCGGGAGTGCGATGAACGCGGAGCCGTACTTGGCGGACCTGGGCACGCGGCTGCGGGGGCTCGGGCTGCCCGAGGAGCACGTCCGGGTGACGCTGGCGGACCTCGGGGAGCACCTGGCGGAGTGCGGGGGCGTACCGGAGGAGGAGTTCGGGCCGCTGGAGGAGTTCGCGCGCGAACTGGCGCCTGCCGCAGGGCGGACCGCGCCGGACACCACCCGTCCCGACCCGGACGCCGAGACCTGGCGCTGGACCGCCGACACCTTCGTGGACGAGGAACTCCTTGGGCGCTTCGGGGACGAGGGCTGGGAGGTGGAGCGGGTGGACGCGCTCGGCCGGTTCGTGTGCCGCCGCGACCGGGACCGCCCGCAGCGGTGGGAGTACCGGCGGGAGCTGGTCACGCGGGGACGCGAGGGCCTGGACGAACGGCTGGCCCCCGACGGCTGGGAGGCGTGCGGGAACTGGCTGGTGCACGCGTGGTTCAAACGCCCACGCGCAGCAAGCCTGGGCCCCGCAGCGGAACTGCCCACGCCCCCGCCCCCACCCACCCGCCACACCTTCCGCAGCCGCCGCTTCTACGCTGCGCTGGCCTTGGCGATCACAGCCCTGACGGCATCGGGCATCACCGCAGCTATCCACGACGGTGGCAACCCAGCCTCAGGCCTGGGCTTCACAACAGGCCTGTTGGCGGGCGGAGTGCTCCCACTGGCCCTAGTCCTGGCCACCCACCTACGACGTGGCCGCCATCCACAAAAGTGACCGTCGACCTGGGCTGCTCTTAAGGGTCGGGAGTCGCCCCTGGCGGCCCCGGGAACCCGCAAGCTAGCGCAGCGCCGCGCGCATCATCGCCGAAGCAATAGGCGCAGCCAACCCGTTCCCGCTCACCTCGGACCGCGAGGCGTCCGAGGACTCCACGATCACCGCGACAGCGACCTCCTTGCCGTCGCCCCCCTTGGCGTAGGACGTGAACCAGGCGTACGGCGTCTTGGAGTTGTTCTCACCGTGCTGAGCGGTACCGGTCTTGCCGCCCACGGTGGCCCCGCTGATCTGCGCGTTGGTCCCGGTCCCCTTGGAGACCACGGTCTCCATCGCGGACTGCAACCCCTCGGCGGTGGACGAGCTGACCACCCGCTCCGCGCCGTCACCGTCGTAGTCCTGGAGGACGTTCCCGTCCGAGTCCGTGACCTTGGAGACCATGTGCGGAGACGCCAGCTCCCCGCCGTTGGCGATCGCGGCGGACACCATGGCCATCTGCAGCGGCGTGGCCGTGACGTCGAACTGTCCGATGCCGGTGAGCGCGGTCTGCGCCTTGTCCATGTCGGAGGGGTAGGCGCTCTTGGAGGCCCGCACGGGCACGTCCAGCTTGTCGGCGTTGAAGCCGAACTTCTCGGCCTGCGACTTCACCTTGTCCTGCCCGAGGTCGACGGCCATCTTGGCGAAGACGTTGTTGCAGGAGTACTGCAGCGCCGTACGGATCGTCGCGTTCTCGCAGGGAGCTGAAGAGCTCTCGTTCTTGAGGACGGTCCGCGTGCCGGGCAGCGTGTACGGATTGGGGCTCACGGTCTTCTCGTCGACGGAGCCGTAGAGCCCGTCCTCGAGCGCGGCCGCGGCCACGACCAGCTTGAACGTGGAACCGGGCGGCAGCGGCTGCCGCATCGCGCGGTTCACCATCGGCTTGTCCTCGTCGGAGGTGAGCGCCTTCCAGGCGTCGCCGTCGGTGAGGCCGCTGATCTTCGACGGGTCGTACGACGGCGTGGACACCATGCCGAGGATCTTCCCGGTCTTGGGATCGATGGCGACGGCGGCGCCCTTCTTGTCGCCGAGGGCCTTGTACGCGGCCTTCTGCACGGCCGGGTCGATGGTCGTCAGGACCTCACCGGGGTCGGCACGCTTGTCGGTGAGCGTGTCGAGGGGGTTCTTGAGGCGGTTGTCGGTGCCGTCGAGGAGGTCCTTGTAGATGCCCTCCAGCTGCGTGGCGCCGTACACCTGCGAGCTGTAGCCGGTGACGGCGGAGTACAGCGGGCCGTCCTTGTAGGTGCGTTTGTACGCCAGGTCACCGCCCTTCGTGCGCTTGGAACCGGTGACGGCGTCCCCGGCCACGATGATGTCGCCCAGCGGGTACGCGTACTGCTCGATCGCGTTGCGCCGGTTCAGCTTGTCGTCCGCGAGTGCCTTCGAGTCGTGGAACTGCACCCAGGTCGCCCGCACAAGCAGGGCGAGCACCAGGAGCAGCACGAAGACCGAGGTGTGCCTGATCGTCTTGTTCATCCCACAGAAGGACGAGCACGCCGCCGCGTTCCGTTCCCCTCTTGCGGCGATGTGTCCGTTTTCTCAGAAGCTCTTCATGAACCGCGCCGCTCAGGAGCTCAGCTCTTCATGAACCCCGCCTCGTACGCCGCGATCACCGCCTGCGTACGGTCCCGCGCCCCCGTCTTCGCGAGGACCGCCGCCACATGCGTCTTCACCGTCGCAGGACCGACCTCCATCCGCGCGGCGATCTCCGCGTTGGTCAGCCCGGCCGCCATCTGCCGAAGGACCTCGCTCTCGCGTCCGGTGAGCCGCGCGATCCAGGGCGCCTGCGCGGTCTCGGCGGCGCGCGCGTGCTCGGCGGCAAGCGCCCGCACGGCCGCCGGGAACAGCAGCGAGTCGCTGCGCGCCACGAGCCGCACCGCCTGCACCAGCGCCTCGGCCTCGGCCCGCTTGAGCAGGAAACCGGACGCTCCGGCGCGCAGCGCCTCGTACACGTAGGAGTCGTTCTCGAAGGTCGTGACGACGACGATGCGCGGCGGCTCGTCCATGCCCCGCAGGATCTGCTCGGTGGCGCGGATGCCGTCGATCTCCGGCATGCGTACGTCCATGAGCACCACGTCGGGCTTCAGCTCGCGCACGACGGACACCGCCTCGGCGCCCGTCGCCGCCTCGCCGACGATCTCCAGGTCGGGCTCGGCGGCGAGGATGGCGCGCAGCGCGGTGCGCACCATGCGCTCGTCGTCGGCGAGCACGATGCGCAGCGGGGCGGGCGATGCGGCGTCGGTCATGGGGTCTGTCCTTCCGGTCGGGTCATGTCATGCGTGGCCCGTGAAGGGCAGGCGTACGTGAAGTCTCCAGACGCGGGCGCCGGGAGCGCCGTCGGCGGGCCCGGCCGCCGCGGTGCCGCCGAGGAGGCGGGCGCGGTCGGCTATGCCGCGCAGGCCGTGGCCGCCGCCGGTGCGGGCGGGCGCGGGCTCGGTGCGGGCGGCGTCGGGGAGCGGGTTCTCGGCGACGATCTCCAGGCCGGAGCCGTCGAGCCCGACGCGCAGGGTCACCGCGGTGTCGGGGCCGGCGTGCTTGAGGGCGTTGCTCAGGGCCTCCTGGACGATGCGGTAGCCCTCGCGGGACACCATCGGCGGCAGCGCCCCGGCGCCCTCGGGCCCGAGCGCGCCGAGGTCGACGGAGGCGTCGACGCGCAGGCCGCCCGCGCGGGTGCGGCGCAGGAGTCCGTCGAGGTCGCCGCCGAGCGTGGGCGCAGGGGCGGTGGAGCCGCGCTCGCCGCCCTCGCGCAGCACGCCGAGGACGGCGTCGAGTTCGCCGACGGTGCGGCGGGTGGTGTCCTCGATGGCGGCGAGGGCCTCGCGGACGAACTCCGGGTCCCGGTCGAGGACCTTGCGGGCCGCGCTCGCCTGGAGCGTGACGGCGCTGAGCGCGTGGCCCACCGAGTCGTGCAGTTCGCGGGCGAGGCGGTTGCGCACGGCGAGGTCGGCGGCGCGGCGCTCGGCGTCGGCGAGCCGGTCGGCGGGCGTGGGCCCGAGCAGCAGCGGCGCCCAGCCCGCGAGGAGGGCACCGGCGCCCGCCGCGCACCCGGCGAGCGCGACGAGGGACAGGGTGCCCGTGACCGGCGCGAGCGCGAGCACCCAGGGTTCCCGCAGGTTCTCGGGGAGCCCCAGCCAGGAGTCCCCCAGGCCCACGAAGACCGGCAGGACGATCTGGAACGACGCGAACGGCACGAGCCCGAGCGTCATCCCGCTCATGACCCCGCCGAAGCCGAGGTGCAGCGTGAACCAGGCCATGGTGCGCCCGCGCGCGGCCCGTGACCGCGGCGGCCCGTCGGCCAGCGAGTCGTCCGGCACCTCGCACAGCGCCCGCACCGCCGCCACCGACATGGGCCGGGTCAGCGGGAACAGCGCGGTGATCGCGGCGAGCGGGAGCCCGAACGCGAACGACAGGAGCTGCGAGGAGAACGAACCGAGCATCATGGTCTCGCCGAGCAGCGGCCCGGCCATGATCGAGCCGACCAGGACGTACGGCATGGCGAGCGCGCCGCCGAGGATCAGATGGATCCACCGCCGCCGCGTCCGCCGCCCGACGAGGGCCGCCGTGAACCGTCTCACGCCGGGCGGCGCGGGGCCTCGGCCGCGCGCTCCTTGAGGAAGCGCACGCCGGTTCCGGCCACGAGCGTTCCGATGATCATCTGCACAGCGTAGGCCAGAAGCATCACGGTCGTGGGCCGGTCCGCCACGTCCGCCGAGCCCGCGAACGACGTCGCGAACATCCACGCGCCCCAGCACCCCACCGCCCCAGAACCGGCCCAGGCGAGCCCGAGCGCGACCTTCACCGGCAGCGCGGGCGGCCGCCGGAACGCGAGGGCGAGAGCTCCGGCCACGGCCGCCGCCAGGTAGCCGACTTCGAGGGCCGAGAGGACGTAGAAGTCAGAGGTGCGCTCCGCGACACGCGTCTCGTTCAGGCCGACCGTCGACCCGGCCGCCCACAGCAGCTTCAGCCCGGCCGGGAACAGCGCGAGCACGGCCGCCGCCACGGCCCCCGTCCGCATCGCCCGCCCACCGGCCACGGCCCTGGGCAGGTCCCACACCCGGCCCCGCCACACGTGCCCCCACCGGTCACGTGCGTACAGGACGAACAGCAGCCCCAGGCTGAGCCCTTGCAGGATGAACCCGCCGTACACCACCCCGAAGACCCACTCGTCGAGGAAGGGCTTGTGGCCGGTGTCCTCGGGATTGTTCACGGACCCGCCGAGCGCCCGCACCGCGAGCTGCGTGGGGAACCCGGCCATGATCGGCAGGAGCAGCCCGGTGGCGGCCCACATGGGCAGGCCGAGCAGCCAGGCCGGGACGCGGCGCCCCCAGGGTCGGGTCAGCAGCAGCGCCAGGACGATGACGGAGCCGTCCATGAGGACGGTGAGGCTGTTGGCCGCCGCCAGCAGGCCGCGGTGCTCCAGGAGGGAGCTGCCTTCGGGGATGCCGATGTGGCTGCCCGCGATCCAGGCGACCTTGAGGGAGAGGTACGGGACGCAGGAGGCGATGGCCACGGCGCGCAGCAGCCGACGCGGTCCGCTGAGCGTGCCGGGGGTGCCGAGGGGCGCCGCGCTGCGGGCGGCCGGTGCGGGGACGTGTGCCTGAGTCATGCCTCCACGTTCGCGCGCCCGCCCCGGCGGCACGTCCTGCCTGCCGGTGAACCGCCTCCGCCGCGCGGGGGAGGCGGCGCCGGGGCCGGGACGAGTCGGCCTCAGAGCCGGAGCCCCGGCGGCGGGGCCCAGCGGTGCCTCAGAGCCGCCGCGTGGCCAGCGTCAGCCGGTCCCGCGCGTCGAACAGCGCGTCCTTGACCATCTGCTCGTGGGCGGGCGTGAGCCGGGCCACCGGCACCGAGCAGCTGATGGCGTCCCGCGCGGGGGTGCGGTAGGGGATGGCCACGCCGAAGCAGCGCAGGCCGAGGGTGTTCTCCTCGCGGTCCACGGCGAAGCCCTGCTCGCGCACCGTACGCAGCTCCTCGATGAGCTTCTCGCGGTCGGTGATCGTGTTCTCCGTCAGCGACGGCAGGTTCTCCGGCAGCATCTTGCGGACCTGCTCGTCGGTGTGGGTGGCGAGCAGCGCCTTGCCGAGCGAGGTGGAGTGCGCGGGCAGGCGGCGGCCGACGCGGGTGAAGGGGCGCAGGTAGTGCTGGGACTGGCGGGTCGCGAGGTACACCACGTTGGTGCCGTCGAGGCGGGCCAGGTGGATGGTCTCCGTGGTGTCGTCCGAGAGCCGGTCGAGGGTGGGGCGGGCCGCGGCGACCACCTCGTCGCCGTCGATGTACGACGTGCCGACGAGCAGGGCCCGTACGCCGATGCCGTACCGCGTGCCGGTCGCGTCCGTCTCGATCCAGCCCAGCTCGACGAGGGTGCGAAGGAGCATGTAGAGGCTGGACTTGGGGTACCCGACGGCCTCCTGGACGTCGGCCAGCGCGTGCATGCCGGGCCGGCCCGCGAAGAACTCCAGCAACTCCACCGTGCGCACCGCGGACTTGACCTGCGCGCCCCCGCCCGTCTCCCCAGCCGACATCGCCCTTGACCCCTCACGTCCGACGAGAAATAGTTCCACTGCCCCCGAAGATTCACCATCAGAGACAGCGTTCAGCATATCGAACGCCGCTCTCGGGCGGCAGCGGATCAGAGCAGTCAGGCGAGTCGGACCAGTGGAGGAACCCGCGGTGGCAACAGCACCAGTCTGGAGTGTCGACCCCCGAACGGGGAAGCAGCGCGAGCAGGTCGGGACGGAAGCCACCGCCGCCGACGTGCACCGCGCCGTCACCGCCGCGCACGCCGTGCGCGGCGCGCTCGCCGACCGTACGGTCCGCGCCGCGTTCCTGCGGAGCGCCGCCGACCTCCTGGACGGCGCCAAGGACGACCTCGTCGCCGAGGCGGACGCGGAGACGGCCCTCGGCACCGCCCGCCTCACCGGCGAACTCGCCCGCACCTGCTACCAGTTGCGTGCCTTCGCGGACATCGTCGACGAGGGCGCGTACCTGGACGTCGTCATCGACCACCCCGACAGCGCGGCCACACCCCCCGTCCCGGACCTGCGCCGCCACAAGGTCCCGCTCGGCGTCGTCGCCGTCTACGCCGCCTCCAACTTCCCCTTCGCCTTCTCCGTGCCCGGCGGCGACACCGCCAGCGCCCTCGCCGCGGGCTGCCCCGTCGTCGTCAAGGCGCACCCCGACCACCCCGCGACGTCCGAGCGCGTCGCCGCCGTGCTGCGCGCGGCCGCCGCCCGGCACGGCCTCCCTGAGGACGTCGTCGGCCTGGTGCACGGCTTCGAGGCGGGCGTCGAGCTGGTCCGCCACCCGCTGGTCACGGCGGCGGGCTTCACCGGTTCGGTACGCGGCGGACGCGCCCTGTTCGACGCGGCGGCCGCGCGCCCCGTACCGATCCCCTTCCACGGCGAGCTCGGCTCCCTGAACCCGGTCGTCGTCACCGAGGCCGCCGCCGCCGAGCGCGCCGAGCAGATCGGCACCGGCCTCGCGGGCTCGATGACGCTCGGCGTCGGCCAGTTCTGTGTGAAGCCCGGCCTCGTCCTCGCCCCCGTCGGAGCGGGCGGCGACCGCCTCCTGAAGTCCCTGACGGAGGCCGTCGACGCCACCGGCGCCGGGGTGCTCCTCGACCACCGCATGCGCGACAACTTCGTCGCCGGGGTGGCCGAACGGGCTCAACTGCCCGACGTGGACGCCCCGGTGACCCCCGGCGCCGTCGACGAGCACACCGTCACCGCCGGATTCCTCACCGTCCCGGCCGCGTGCCTCGCTGCCGAGGGCGCCCACGACCTGCTCCTGGAGGAGTGCTTCGGGCCCGTCACCGTCGTCGCCCGGTACACGGACGACGACGAGATCACGGCCGTGCTCTCCCGCCTCCCCGGCAACCTGACGGCGACCGTGCACCTCTCCGACGACGAGGCGGCGGGGGTATCGGGCGCGGGCCGCGGCACACGGCTGCTCGCCGAACTCACCCCGCTCGCGGGCCGCGTCCTCGTCAACGGCTGGCCCACCGGCGTGGCCGTCGCCCCCGCCCAGCAGCACGGCGGCCCCTACCCCGCGACGACGAGCACCTCCACCTCCGTCGGCGGCACCGCCATCGAGCGCTGGCTGCGCCCGGTCGTCTACCAGAACACCCCCGAGGCGCTCCTTCCGCCCGAACTGCACGACGCCAATCCCCTCGGTCTGCCGCGACGCTACGACGGCCGCCTGGAACACTGACGGCATGAACGCCAAGCGGACCGGAAGCCTGACCCTGCCCGAACTGCCCTTCACGCTGCGGCCGTACGGCCCCGAGGGGAACTGGTCGTACGACGCCTCCGACGAAACGGGCGGCACCCTCACCGGCTGGGCGGGACCCCGCCAGGACCGCTTCGTGCCGCCCACGGGCGAGTCCCTGGACCCGGCGTCCGACGCGCCCCGGCTGCTCGGCGCGCCCGAGGGCGACTTCCAGCTGATCGCCCGCGTCACGGTCGGCTTCGCCGCCGCCTTCGACGCGGGCGTGCTCTACCTGCACGTGGGGGAGCGCGAGTGGGCCAAGCTCTGCTTCGAGCGCTCCCCGGAGCGCCCCACCATCTGCACGGTCGTCACCCGGGGCCGCTCGGACGACGCCAACGCCTTCGTCGTGGACGGCTCCAGCGTCTGGCTGCGGATCAGCCGCACGGGCACGGCGTTCGCCTTCCACGCCTCCACGGACGGCGAGACGTGGACGTTCGTCCGGATCTTCCAGCTCGGCGACGAGGAGACGGCCGCCGCGGCGCTCGTCGGCTTCCTCGCGCAGTCGCCGCAGGGGGAGGGGTGCGTGGTGACGTTCGAGCACATCGAGTTCCGCCCGAACTGGCCGAAGGGGCTGCGCGACGGCTCCTGACGCGGCCTGCCTTCAGAGCGTCACGCGGGTTCCCGTCGCGGCGGCGCGCTCGACCGCGTCGAGCAGCCGCTGCCGCCGCGCGGCGTGCGCGAAGTCCGGGACGGTGGCGGTGCCCTCGCGCAGATCGCGCAGGACGTGGGCGTACTGCACTCCTACGTTGTACGCAGCCTCGCCGCGCAAGCCGTCCAGCTCGGGCACGTCGAAGTACCGCTCGGGGACGGGGAGTTCGGCGAGCGCGGTGTCCGTGCCGCCGCGGGCGCCGCGCACGCGCAGGCGGGCCTGCTGGAGGTGCCCGTGGTCGCCGGTGACGACGAGGTCGCCGTCCGTGCCGTTGATCTCCCAGTGGAAGTCGGTGCCGCGGGAGAGCCCGCCCCGGAAGTGCACGGAGGCGACGGCGCCGGAGTCGAGGCGCCCGCTGACGGCGATCTGGTCGTCCACGGTCATCGGGGCGGCGTGCCCGCTGCCCTCCTCCCGCACCACGGGCCGCCGCGTCGCCGTGGTCGCCGACACCTCGGTGAACTCGCCGAGCACCATGGCCAGGGCGTCCACGGTGTGGCCGAACGGAATGGTGAGCATCGTGCCGCCGTTGCGGCGGTCCAGGAGGTAGCCGCCGCCGGGCTCGAAGGTCGGCCCCCAGCGCCGCCCCGACGCGACCAGACTGGTCGAGAGCACCTCTCCCACGAAGCCGTCGGCGACGAGGTCGCGCAGGTGGCGTACGGCGGGCGCGGAGCGGGCCTGGAGCCCGGCGAAGGTGCGCACTCCGGCGCGGGCGGCGGCGTGCGCGAGCTCCTCGGCCTCGGCGAGGCCGTTGCCGAGTGGCCACTCCGACAGGACGTGCTTGCCGGCGCCGAGCGCGGCCAGGATCACCTCGCGGTGCAGCGGGACGCGGACGCTGACGACGACCAGGTCCACGGCCGGGTCGGCGGCCAGCTCGGCGGCGCTGCCGTAGGTGTGCGGGACGCCGTACTTCTCGCCGGCGGCGCGGGCCGACTCCGGGGTGGAGGCCGCCAGGGCGCGCAGGTCGTAGCCGGGGAGGCGGGTGAGGGCCGGGAGGTGGGAGTGGGGGGCCCAGCCGGAGCGGGCGGAGAGGCCGACGATGCCGGTGCGGACGGGGGTGGCGGGGTCGTTCTTGATCATGCCCGGACCGTACGGCCCGGGGCCCGATCACCCGCAAGGGCGCCAACTATATTCTGGAAACCATGACAGCTCAGAGCCGCTTTACGCCGACGTCGGAGGCCGCGGAGCAGCGCCACGACATCTACGGGCTCCTCTGCCCCGGCCGTGAGATCTTCGAGCTCCTGGCCAACAAATGGACCGGCCTCGCGATCACCGCCCTGGCGGACGGCCCCCGCCGCTTCGGCGAACTCCGCGCCAAGCTGGAGGGCGTGAGCCCCAAGGTCCTCACCCAGACGCTGCGCCGCCTGGAGGACTACGGCCTGGTGCACCGCACGGTCTTCGCGGAGGTCCCGCCCCGCGTGGAGTACGAGCTGACGCCCCTGGGCAGAGGCGCGCTTGAACCCTTGTCCCACCTGCGCACATGGATCCGCGCGAACACGCGCCACTTCGGCCCGCCGCCGGGCTGACCGCTGTCGCAGCGGGGAAGGGACGGGGAAGGGGCGGGGAATGTACGGGGAATGGACGGCGCCCGGTCCGGGTTGGACCAGGCGGCGGAGGGTGGCTCCGCTTCGTACGACCCGAGGAAGAAGCACATGCGCGTCGAGATCTGGAGCGACATCGCCTGCCCCTGGTGCTACGTGGGCAAGGCCCGCTTCGAGAAGGCCCTCGAGGCCTTCCCGCACCAGGGCGCCGTAGAGGTGATCCACCGCTCCTTCGAGCTGGACCCGAACCGCCCGAAGGGCGACACGGCCCCCGTGATCCCGATGCTGGCGCAGAAGTACGGCATGACCGAGGCCCAGGCGAGGGAGGCCGAGCAGCGCCTCGGCGACAACGCGGCGGCCGAGGGCCTGACGTACCGCACCGAGGGCCGTGACCACGGCAACACCTTCGACATGCACCGCCTGCTGCACTTCGCGCGCGAAGTGGGCGGCCAGGACGCCCAGGACCGCCTCATCGGCGCGCTCTACCGCGCCAACTTCGCCGAGGAGCGCTCGGTCTTCGACGACGACGAGCGCCTGACGGCCCTCGCCGTCGAGGCGGGCCTGGACGCCGACGCCGCCCGCGAGGTCCTCGCGGACCCCACCGCGTACGCCGACGCCGTCCGCGCGGACGAGCGCGAGGCCGCCGAGCTGGGCGCGAACGGCGTCCCGTTCTTCGTCCTCGACCGGAAGTTCGGCGTCTCCGGCGCCCAGCCCGCCGAGGTCTTCTCGCAGGCCCTTGAGCAGGCGTGGGCGGCCCGCTCGCCGCTGACGGTGATCACCCAGGACGGCGCCGACGCGGGCGGCGACGCCTGCGGCCCCGACGGCTGCGAGGTCCCGCGCGGCTGACGCGGCGCGGTCGGGACAAGCCCTGGTCAGAGGCACGGATAAGCACCGCTACGAGGTACTGGTCAATCATGCGCAATGGACCACACCCTGCCGAGGCGGCACAGTGACCTCATGGAGACTTCCGGCCAGGGCCCCGACCGCACCCCCACCGTCTCGACTGCCGCGACCGCCTCGACCCCCGAGGGTTTCCAGACCCTCGTACGCTCCGAGTTCGCCCCCAGGACCACGTACCTGAACAGCGCGAGCACCGGTCTGCTCCCGGACCGCGCCGTGCGCGCGATGCACCAGGCGACGCTGTCGGTGGCCCACGGCAGCCCGGAGGACATGTTCGCGGACGTGGAGGCGGCCCGCGCCACCTTCGCGCGTCTGGTCGGCGTGGCCCCGAGCCGGGTCGCGGCGGGCGCGTCGGTCGCCGTGTACAGCGGCCTGATCGCGGCCTCGCTGCCGGCCGGCGCCGAAGTCCTCACCGCGGAGGGCGACTTCAGCTCGACGGTGAACCCGTTCCACGTACGCGGCGACCTGAAGGTCCGCGCCGTACCGCTGGAGCGCATCGCGGAATCCGTACGCCCGGACACCGCCCTGGTCGCGGTCTCCGCCGTGCAGTCGGCGGACGGCCGCGTCGCCGACCTGCCCGCGCTGCGCGCCGCCGTCCGCGCGCACGGCGCCAAGCTCTACCTCGACGCCTCGCAGGCGACGGGCTGGCTGGACGTCGCGGAGCACATCGCGGACGTTGACTATCTGACGTCGGTCGCCTTCAAGTGGCTCACCTGCCCGCGCGGTGTCGCGTTCTTCGTCGTCCCGGAGGGGCCGGACGGCTACGAGGCCGTGCCCTCGCTCCTCGCGGGCTGGGTCGCGGGGGAGCGCCCCTGGGACAGCTGCTACGGCCCGATCACCGAACTCGCCCGCTCCGCACGGCGGTTCGACGAGAGCCCGAGCCTGTTCGCGTACGCGGGCGCGCGGCACTCGCTCGCCGTGATCGAGGAACTGGGCGTGGCCGCCATCCGCACCCACGACCTGGCGCTCGCGGACCGCTTCCGCGCCGGGCTCGCCACGCTCGGCCACGAGCCGGTGCCCTCGCCCGGGTCGCCCATCGTGTCCGTGCCCGGACTCGGCGTCCGCCAGCCGGAGTTGAGCGCGGCGGGCATCGAGGTGTCGGACCGCGCGGGCAATCTGCGGGCGGCCTTCCACCTCTACAACACGGAGTCGGACGTGGACCGCCTCCTGGAGGGTCTGCGCAGCAGCTGAGGTCCCGCGGCGGGCGGAGCGGCAGCTCGGGAGGAGGCCGTACCCCCTACCGCCGCAACGCTTGGCGCCGCGCCTCCTCCGGGCAGTCCGCCGTCTCCACGCAGAGGTTGGTCTCGACCCGGGCGAGCAGCCGGGCCAGCTCCGCCCGCTCGCCGAGGTCGAGTCCGGCGAGGGTGTGGTCCTCCAACTCGCCCCAGGAGCGCCGTACTTCGGTGAGCAGCCCGCAACTGGCGTCGGTTGCCTCGACGAGCACGGCCCGGCGGTCGTCCGGGTCGGGCCGCCGCCGCACGTGCCCGGCCTGCTCCAGGCGCTGGAGCATCTTGGTGACCGTCGACGGGTCGAGGTCGACGGCCTTGATGAGGTCGGACTGGCGCACCGGGCCCGCGTCCCACAGGTGCATCATCACGAATTCCTGGCCGGGGTAGAGGCCGAGGCCCTTCAGGAGCTTGCCCGCCGCGATCCGGTGCAGCCGGGCCACCCGGCTGATCGTCATGCTGACCGGCCCGTCCTGGGCGGCCAGAGGCAGCCGCTCCCTACACGCGGGGTCGGCCTGCGCGGCCCCCGCCGTCCCTGTGTCGGCCTTCATCGGAACTCCTGCCCTTCGCCGGCCCGGCCCTGTCCGCCGTCGCCATCCTCCACCAGTGTCGTCCTGGTTCCCCTCCGAGATTAACTTGGTCGGCCAAGGAATGCGCTACAGTGACTCCCGGTTGAATTACTTGGCCGACCAATCTTCGTATGTCCTGGAGCTGTGATGACCACCGCATTCGACCCGATCGACCTCTCCGGTGTCTCGCTGGCGAACCGCATCGCCCTGGCGCCGATGACCCGCAGCAGGGCCGGTGAGGGCGGCGTCCCCACCGACCTCGTCGTCGAGTACTACGCGCAGCGCGCCAGCGCGGGCCTTGTCATCACCGAGGGCGTGCAGCCCTCGCCGGTGGGCCAGGGCTACCCGGACACCCCGGGCCTGCACAGCGCCGAGCAGATCGCGGGCTGGCGCCGGGTCACCGACGCGGTGCACGCGAACGGCGGCCGGATCTACGCCCAGATCATGCACGTGGGCCGCATCGGCCACCCCTCGCTGCTGCCCGAAGGCCTGGTGAACGTCGGCCCGTCCCCGATCGCCGCCGAGGGGCAGGTCTACACGCACGAGGGCCCGAAGGACTTCATCACGCCCCGCGAGCTGACCGGCGACGAGGTACGCGCCACGATCGGCGAGTTCGCCGCCGCGGCCCGCAACGCGATCGACGCGGGCTTCGACGGCGTGGAGCTGCACGGCGCCAACGGCTATCTCATCCACCAGTTCCTCGCGCCGGGCTCCAACCAGCGCGACGACGAGTGGGGCGGCTCGGCGCTGAAGCGCATCCGCTTCGCCGTCGAGGTCGCGAGGGCCGTCGTCACCGAGATCGGCGCCGACCGCACGGGCATCCGCCTCTCGCCCGGCAACCCCTTCAACGGCATCCACGAGCCCGACCCGGACGAGGCCTACCTCGCCCTGGTGAAGGAGCTGAACGTCCTCGGCCTCGCCTACGTGCACGTCATGGAGGTCGGCGAGATCCGCGAGCTGACGCAGGCGCTGCGCAAGGAGTTCCGCGGCACCTTCATCCTCAACCCCGCGACCGAGGGCCCCACCGGCCACGACGACCTCGCCCTGGTCGAGGACGGCACGACCGACCTCGTCTCCTTCGGCGCCCTGTTCCTCGCCAACCCTGACCTGCCGGCCCGCCTGAAGACCCGCGGCCCGTACAACACGCCGGACCAGTCCACGTTCTACGGCGGCGACGCCAAGGGCTACACGGACTACCCGGAGCTTCAGTCGGCGTAACCAACTCGGATGAGCCGTACGTGAGTCGGCCCGGCACCCCACGGGATGCCGGGCCGACTCATGCCTGAATCAGGGTCACTTCACCGGAGTGAAGTCCCGAGCCCCGATGAACTCCGGCCGCCGCACCGGCGCAGCGAACGGCTCGACCGCCGCGTTCTCCACGCTGTTGAACACGAGGAAGACGTTCGAGCGCGGGAACGGCGTGATGTTGTCGCCGGAGCCGTGCATGGCGTTGCAGTCGAACCAGGTCGCCGAGCCCGCCTCGCCGGTGAACAGGCGGATGCCGTAGTCGGCGGCGAGCCCGGTGAGGGCCGCGTCGGACGGCGTGCCCGCGTCCTGCATCTGGAGCGACTTCTTGTAGTTGTCCTTCGGCGTCTCGCCCGCGCAGCCGAGGAACGTCTTGTGCGAGCCGGGCATGATCATGAGCCCGCCGTTGGTGTCGTGGTTCTTGGTGAGCGCGATCGACACCGAGACGGTCCGCATGTTCGCGAGGCCGTCCTCCGCGTGCCAGGTCTCGAAGTCCGAGTGCCAGTAGAAGCCCGACGCGCCGAAGCCCGGCTTCACGTTGATCCGGGACTGGTGGACGTACACGTCGGAGCCGAGGATCTGCCGGGCGCGGCCGACCACGCGCGGGTCGGCCGCGAGCCGCCCGAAGACCTCGCTGATCCGGTGCACCTCGAAGAGGGACCGGACCTCCTGGGAGCGCGGCTCGACGATGGAGCGCTCGTCCGCGCGCATCGCCGGGTCGTTGACCAGCCGCTCCAACTCGGCGTGGTATTCACCGACTTCCTCGGGCGTGAGCAGCTGCTCGACGGCCCGGAAGCCGTCACGTTCGAACCCCGCCAGGTCCTCTCCGGTGAAGGGTCCCGGCGTACCCGGCGCGGACCACACCACGGGGTCCTTGCGCTCGATGAGGACCTCTTCGGCGCCTCGGGTCGGGTACAGGTCGGCGGTGCGTCCGGGTGCGGTGGTCATGGTGTTGCCTGCCTCTCCTCTCTCGTACGGCCCTGTGCGGGATGTCTGTGCCGTCAGCCGCGGGTCAAACCGCCTCCGGCTCCGTGAGCAGCGGGTACACGCCGTTCTCGTCGTGGTCCTCGCGGCCCGTCACCGGCGGGTTGAACACGCACAGGCAGCGGAAGTCCTTCTTGATGCGCATCGTGTGCTTCTCGTGCCCGTCGAGCAGATACATCGTGCCCGGCGTGATGGTGAACTTCTCGCCGGTCTCGTCATTGGTCAGCTCGGCCTCGCCCTCGGTGCAGACGACGGCCTCGATGTGGTTGGCGTACCACATGGACGTCTCCGTACCCGCGTAGAGCACGGTCTCGTGCAGCGAGAAGCCGACGCGCTCCTTGGCGAGCACGATGCGCTTGCTCTCCCAGGTGCCCGAAGCGGCCTTGACGTGCCGGTCGGTGCCTTCAATGTCCTTGAACGAGCGGACGATCACGGTGAGTCGATTCCTTGTCTGTGCGTGTGGTGTAGGTGTTCAGGCGGTCTCGCGGACCGCGCGGGCGAGCGTGCGCAGGCCCTCGTCGAGCTCCTCGGCCGTGATGGTCAGGGCCGGGAGCAGCTTGACGACCTCGCTCTCGGGACCGGAGGTCTCGATGAGCAGGCCGAGTTCGAAGGCGCGCTTGGCGATGGCGCCCGCGCGCGGCTTGTCACGGAACTCGATGCCCCAGACCATGCCGCGGCCGCGGTACTCCTCGATGGCGTCGCCGGCCTCGTCGGCGATCGCGACAAGCGCCTGCTCGATCTGCTCGCCGCGGGCCTGGGTCTGCTTCTCCATCGCCGAGCCGTCGGACCAGTACGTCTCCAGGGCGGCGGCGGCCGTGACGAAGGCCGGGTTGTTGCCGCGGAAGGTGCCGTTGTGCTCGCCGGGCTCCCACACGTCCAGCTCGGGCTTGAACAGGGTGAGCGCCATGGGCAGGCCGTAGCCGCTGATGGACTTGGACACCGTCACGATGTCGGGGACGATGCCCGCCTCCTCGAAGGAGAAGAACGCGCCGGTGCGGCCGCAGCCCATCTGGATGTCGTCGACGATCAGGAGCAGGTCCTGGCGCCGACAGAGGTCGGCCAGCGAACGCAGCCACTCGGCGCGCGCGACGTTGATGCCGCCCTCGCCCTGCACGGTCTCGACGATCACCGCGGCGGGCTTGTTCAGACCGGAGCCCTGGTCCTCCAGGAGCCGCTCGAACCAGAGGAAGTCCGGCATCGAGTCGTCGAGGTAGTGGTCGAAGGGCATCGGCGTGCCGTGCACCAGCGGGATGCCGGCGCCCGCCCGCTTGAAGGCGTTGCCGGTCACCGCGAGGGAGCCGAGCGACATGCCGTGGAAGGCGTTCGTGAACGACACGATCGACTCGCGGCCCTTGACCTTGCGGGCCAGCTTCAGCGCGGACTCCACCGCGTTGGTGCCCGTCGGGCCCGGGAACATGACCTTGTACGGCAGGTCGCGCGGGCGAAGGACCAGGTTCTGGAACGACTCCAGGAAGGCGCGCTTGGCCGTCGTCGACATGTCGAGGCCGTGCGTGACGCCGTCGCGCTCCAGGTAGTCGATGAGGGCGCGTTTGAGGACCGGGTTGTTGTGGCCGTAGTTGAGCGAGCCGGCGCCCGCGAAGAAGTCGAGGTACTCGTGACCGTCCTCGTCGAACATGCGGCTGCCCTGCGCGCGGTCGAAGACAGTGGGCCAACCGCGGCAGTAGCTGCGCACCTCCGACTCCAGGGTCTCGAAGACGCTCAGGTCGGGCTGGGTGATGGTCACAGCAGATCTCCTGGGAGATGGATTGATCGTGAGGGGTTCTGGGTGGACTGGGATCGTGCCGGGGGCATGTGACGGTGCGTCAGGCCTCCGGTGGCGCGGCAGCCGGCCGGTCAGCGGAAGAGTGGGGCGATGTCGAACAGGACCTCGGGCTCGTGCCCGCCGTCGTCATCGGGAAACAGGGCCGCGTCGAACAGCACGGTCCGCTCGACGCGCGCGCCGTGGCGCTTCGCGAACGAGGTGAACAGGCGCTCGGAGGCGGTGTTGTCCGGCGAGATGGTCGTCTCCAGGGCGTCGAACCCGGGGTGGGCGGCGACCTTCGCGGCAAGCCCGTCGAGCAGCGCGCCGGCGAGGCCACGACCACGGTGCGCGTGGTCGACGGCCACCTGCCAGACCACCAGGGTGCGCGGCTTGTCGGGGCGGATGTAGCCGGTGATGAATCCGGCGGGTTCGCCGCCTGGAGATGCGCTGTCCCTGGCCACGACGGACGTCGCGGCGAAGTCGCGACACCACAGCAGGTAGCTGTACGAGGAGTTGAGGTCGAGGACCTTCGAGTCGCGGGCGATCCGCCAGATCGCGGCGCCGTCGGCGACGCCGGGGGTGTCGAGCCGCAGCCCCTCGGGCATTTCAAGGAAATTCGCTTGCAGGTCGGTCGGTAGATCGGCTTGTGCAGCGGTCATGCGGATTGAATTTACCGAGCAATTTCTCGGATTGCATCGGGGGAAGGGGTTACGCGCGGCGACCTCATGTGTTATCACGCAGGCGCGGGCGCCCGCATGAATGGGCGTCCATTTATCCCGTTTTTGTATAGTTTATATCCGACAAAACAGACGGCCTGTGGAGTGCGTCACAGAAACGAAACTCCCGCGAGACGTGCCCGAATTACGTGGATTGGCGCTGGCGAAACCTTAGTGTTTAGGCCCCTGGAAAGCGGGCAGAAGAATACGGGAAGCTGCTCGCATAAAGAATTCATGAAAAGCGGTGCGCGAATTGCTGTGCACCTGCCGTGGACCCGTTCATTCTGCCGCCGGATTTGCCGCCGTGTCACGGCCCGGTGACTCCGTCGACGCGCTCCCTGAGCAGATCGGCGTGGCCGTTGTGGCGGGCGTACTCCTCGATGAGGTGGACGAGGATCCAGCGCAGGCTGATGGCCGCACTGCCCATCAGGGCGGCCTCCTCGGCCGACAGCCGCCCGGTGTCGTCGAGCGAGCGCCCCGCGCAGATCTCCCGGCTGACCTCGACCTCGCGCCGCCACACCGCGAGCACGTCGGCGAACGAGCGCTCCGGGTCCGGCGTGAAGCCGCTCGCCGGATCGCCGCGGATCCACGGCACGTCCCGCCCGGCGAACACTCGCTGGAACCACTTCCGCTCGACGTCCGCCAGATGCTGGACCAGCCCGAACAGGCTGAGCGCGGACGGCTCCACGGCCGCCCGCCGCGTCTGCGCGTCGTCGAGCCCCGCGCACTTGTGCGCGAGCGTCTCACGGTGAAAATCCAGCCAACTGGCAAGCATGGTCGGCTCGTCGGCGGTGAGGTGAGGGATGGGGCGGCCGTCCGGCATGGTGGGCATGGGGACATGCTTCCCCCCGTGCGCACGGGTTTCCCAGGGCGCGTCGGCCGACGGCAGGCGTTTCGGCCACCGGCCGGGCGACGGGAGGTGTTGTCAGCCCGTCCGGCGCTTGAGGACGAGGCGCGAAGCGCCGAACGGGGGAGAGGGGCGGAGCCCCATGAGAGGGCCGGGGCCTACAGCCAGGCGGCCGTGACGGCGCGGCGAGCGGCCTCCAGGTCGACAGTGAGGCCGCACTCGGCCATCGCGGCGCCCAACGCGGCAAGCGACGCATGGACGACCCCCCGAGTAGCGTCGGGCCCATAGTGGTTGACGCGAATCATCTCCTTGGCCAACGCGCCACCACCCGCGACCAGCGGCAGCACGGGATCGGCGGCAAGGGCGCGCGCGACCAGCTCGGAGGCGTCGACGCCCTGCGGCGCACGCAACGTCGTGGCGACGGGCGCGGCGTCGGAAGCCTCGTACACGTACGGCTCAAGACCACCGCCAAGAGCGACCGCACCCGCACGCGTAGCCGCAGCGGCCGTGGCATGCCGCCCCATCAAAGCGTCGAGCCCCTCCGCCTCGATCCGCTCCACGCACGCCTCCAGCGCCAACATCTCCAACTGCGCCGGAGCGTGCAGCAGCGCCTTCCGGCCACCGTCGACCCACCGCTCCTTCCAGTCCAGGAGGGAGAGGTACGAGCGCCGCGGCGCCCGCGGATTCGCGGCGAGCCGCGCCCAGGCGCGCGCGCTCACCGACACCGCCGACACCCCGGCGGGCCCGCCCATCGCCTTCTGCGCACCGATCACACACAGGTCCACGCCCCACGCGTCCGGGAGCAGCGGCTCGGCGGCCACGGACGCGACGGCGTCCAGCATGAACAGGGCGCCGTGCGCACGCACGACCTCGCCGATCTCCGCGACCGGGTTGGTGTTGCCGGTCGCCGCCTCCGCGTGCACGAGCGACACGAAGTCGATCTCGGGGTGCGCGGCGAGGGCCTCCTCGACCTGCGCGGCCGTCACGGCGGTGTGGAACGGCACGGCCAGGTCGACGACCGTCGCGCCGCAGTCCCGCAGCCAGTCGCCGAAGGTCTGCCCGTAGGGCCCGGTGATGACGTTGAGGGCGGTCGTCCCCGGCTGCGCGGCGCCGCGGATGCAGCCCTCCAGGGGCAGCAGCGCCTCGCCCTGCATGATCACGACGTCCTGCTCGGTGTCCAGGAGCCGGGCCACCCGGTCCTCGATGGCGGCGAAGTGCGCGGCGCCGAGCGGCGCAAGGTCAAGGAAGGGGTGGGTCACGCTGCTGCTCGCTTCGTCGCTCGTGTCGCTCATGGATGGGATGGACGGGACGGACGGGGTCCTCCCGCGCATCGAGCGTACCCACCCCCGAAGTCAGCCCTCTCGCCTCCCACGGTGCTGTCTAAGCTGCTGCCCATGAGCGATCGCACGGTGCTGCACGTGAAGGGGCGGGTGCTCGTCGGGCCCGAGGACGTACGGGACGAGTTGTGGGTGGTGGGAGGGCGGGTGACCTACCAGCGCCCTGCCGGGGCGGACATGATCACCGTGCGGGGCTGGGCCCTGCCCGGCCTCGTCGACGCGCACTGCCACGTCGGTCTGGACGCCCACGGACCCGTCGCCCCGGACGTCGCCGAGAAGCAGGCGCTCACCGACCGCGACGCGGGCGCGCTGCTCCTGCGCGACGCGGGCTCGCCCTCCGACACCCGCTGGATCGACGACCGCGAGGACCTGCCGAAGATCATCCGCGCGGGCCGGCACATCGCCCGTACCCGCCGCTACATCCGCAACTACGCCCACGAGATCGAGCCCGACGACCTCGTCGCGTACGTCGCCCGCGAGGCGCGGCGCGGCGACGGCTGGGTCAAGCTCGTCGGCGACTGGATCGACCGCGACGCCGGTGACCTCACCGCCTGCTGGCCGCGCGGCGCCGTCGAGGCCGCCATCGCCGAGGCCCACCGGCTCGGCGCCCGCGTCACCGCCCACTGCTTCGCGGAGGACTCCCTCCGTGACCTCGTCGAGGCGGGCATCGACTGCGTCGAGCACGCCACCGGCCTCACCGAGGACACCATCCCCCTCTTCGCCGCACGCGGCGTCGCCATCGTGCCCACCCTCGTCAACATCGCCACCTTCCCGCAACTCGCCGCCGGGGGCGAGGCGAAGTTCCCCCGCTGGTCGGACCACATGCGGCGGCTGCACGCCCGCCGCTACGACACCGTGCGGGCCGCCTACGACGCCGGGGTGCCCGTGTACGCGGGCACCGACGCCGGCGGCGCGCTCGCCCACGGGCTCGTCGGCGGGGAGGTCCTTGAGCTCACCAAGGCCGGGATCCCCGCCGTCGACGCGATCTCCGCCGCCGTGTGGGGTGCCCGGGCGTGGCTCGGGCGGCCCGGACTCGTGGAGGGGGCTCCTGCGGATCTTGTCGTGTACGAGGGGGATCCGCGGGCGGATGTGCGGGTGCTGGCGGCGCCTTCTGCGGTGGTGTTGAACGGGAGGGTGGTGGGCTGAGGCGGGGGCCTTGCCGGGGGCTCCCCAATCCCACCCCTTCCCGAAACTGGGGGCTCTGCCCCCAGACCCCCGCTCCTCAATCGCCGGAGGGGCTGAATATGTGCCGGTCGCGGCAAGGATCCAGCCCGTCCGGCGCTTGAGGACGAGCCGCGAAGCGGCGATTCGGCTGGGGTCCAGGGGGCGCAGCGCCCCTGGTTACGGGAAGGGGTGGGGCTGGGGAGCCTCCGGCAGGACGTCCAGCGGTGCCCGGCCCGGCACCAGCGCGCCGTCCGCGACGTACCCCTCAGGGCGCCCCGCCAGCTCCCCCACCAGGCGCTCGCGCCACACCGCCACAGCCCCCGGCGCGGACGGCGCGAGGTCGCACGCCTCCCGCGGATCCTCGACCAGATCGAAAAGCTGCTCCCTCCCAGTCCCCGAGAACCACACATACTTCTCCCGCCCGTCGGTGAGCCACTGCATGGACTCCCCGAAGAGCGCGTGCTCCCCGTGCAGCCAGGTCCGCGGAGCGGGCAGGGACGAGCCCCGCGCCGCGGGAAGCAGACTGTGCCCGTCGAGCCCATCGGGCACAGGCAACCCCGCACACTCCAGCAACGTAGGCATCACATCCCGGAGTTCGGCGAGCGCGGAGGAGACGACCCCGCCGCGGGGGAGGGAACCGGAGGGCCCGGCGAGCAGCAGAGGCACCCGCGCCGACCCTTCGTACGGATACGCCTTCCGCCACAACCGATGCTCACCCAGCATCTCCCCGTGATCGGAGGTGAAGCACACCCATGTGTCGTCGGCGAGACCGAACTCGGAGAGGGCGGTGAGGAAGCGATTGATCTGCTGGTCGATGTGGGCCATGTGGCCGTAGTAGCCGGCGCGGGCGCGGTGGACCGTTTCGGCGTCGTACGTCGCGTAGTTGGCGTCCGCGCGGCTGTCGTCGCGCCAGTGGGCGAGCGCGTCGGCCCAGTCGCCCACGACGGGTTCCTCGAAGGGAGCGCGCAGGAACTGCTCGAAGGCCCAGGCGGGCGGGTCGTAGGGCGGATGGGGCCGGTGGAAGGAGAGATGGAGCAGGAAGGGGGCGGTGACGTCCCGCCGGTAGAGGAAGTCGACCGCCTCGCTCACCACCCAGTTGGTGGGGTGCAGCCGCTCGGCCCGGGGCCAGGGCCTGGCGACCACGCTGTTGCAATCCAGCCCGGTGTCGGCGTAGTCGGCGCCGGCACGCTCGCCCGGCTGGGCTTCGAGCCAGGACAGATAGTCGTCGTGGAAGCGCGGATCGACGCCGCGCACACGTGACGCGTGCAAATACCCGTCGTGCAGGGTCACTTCGTCGAACCCGATGCGGTTGCGCTCCGGGAAGGCGTGCAACTTGCCGATGGCGCGCGTCTGGTAGCCGTGGCGGCCGAACTCGGAGGCCAGCGTGACGGGGTACTCCCACGGCACGCCGTCCCGGTAGCCCGTGCGGCGGTGCGAGGTCTGCGCGAGGCCGGTGTGGAGGGCGGCGCGGGCCGGGATGCACGACGGCACGGCCGAGTACGCCTTCTCGAACCGGGCGCCGCGGCCCGCGAGTTGGTCGAGGTAGGGGGTGCGGACGACAGGGTGTCCCGCGGCGGACAGGCAGTCGCCGCGCCACTGGTCGGCGGTGATCAGGACGACGTTGCGGGTCATGTGACTCGGTGGCTCCTGTGGGCGGGTCGACGGGGCGACGGGTTGACAGAGAGTGACGCGACGGGTTCCGGTTCGTTGTACGTAACTTTGCTCCGGCCCTGGCTGTCAACGCGGCGATCACGCTCTTCACCGGCACGGACGTGAAGCGCGGGGTCTGAGGGAACGCTCGTGCCGCCGGATTCGAATACACCGACGGAAACGTCTCCTTGGAGTGAACTCACGCCTGGTTGCTGCTCGTTCACTCTGAGTGCGTAAAGATTCCGGGAGTCGGGAGGGCGCCGCCAGCGCACTCCGACTTCCCTGGTGCCGCGCGCACGCGATGTCCCCGTGTGGCGTGCGCGGTCGGTACTTCCGTGACTCATGTGGGGGTTCCACCACCTTGACCAGCAACGCCTCTTCGGCCTGCAACGCCTTCCCGGCCGACACCGCCCGCTCGGGCGGAAACGTCTCCTCGGCCGACACCACCGCCTTCTCCGGCGGCAGCGCCTTCCGCAGACTGCGCGCCTCCCGCCGCACCGGCGCCCTCGCCGCCGCGACCGTGGTCGCCGCCGGTACCGCGGCGCTCTCCCTCTCCTCCGCCGGTGCCGCCCACGCCACCGACGACCACCGCGGCGGCAGCGCCGACGCCGTCGTACTCCGCACCGGCCTCAACGTGTCCCTGCTCAACAAGACCGTGAACGTCCCGCTGAACGTGGCCCTCAACGAGGTGTCCGCGCCCGCGAGCGCACAGAAGACCACGCTCACCGCGAAGCTGGACGGTGTCGACGGCGGACGCGCCTTCCACGTGCTGCGCGCGGACGTGGCGACGGCGCGGGCCACGGTGAAGGGCGGCACCGCGGAGGGGTACAGCAACGTCGCGCGCGCGAAGGTGCACCTGCCAGGACTGCCCCTGCTGCCCCTCGTCGAGGTGGACCAGGTGACGTCCAAGGCCCTGTGCGTGTCCGGCAAGCGGCCCGTGGCCGAGTCGAAGCTGCTGGGTGGGGTGACAGTGCTCGGCAAGCGGGTCGCCGTGAAGGCCGCGGGCACGACGCAGGTTGCCGTGCCCGGGGTCGGCGAGGTGCGGCTCGACCTGTCCTCTACGCGGACGACGTCCCGTACGGCCGCCGCGGTCGCGCTGCGCCTGAAGGTGTCCGTCGACCCGCTCAAGCTCGGGGTCGCGGCGGTCGAGGGCACCGTGACCCTGGCCGGGGCGAACTGCGCCGCGCCCGGGCCCGGCGCCAAGCCGCTGCCCAGGCCGCAGGCCGAGGGCCCCGCCCCGCAGGGCAAGCCGGCGGAGCCGGTGGCCGCGAAGGCCGCACCCGACGACAACCTCGCCGAGACCGGCGGCAGTTCGGCCACGCCGTACGTGGCGGGCGCCGCCGCGGTCCTGGTCCTCGCGGGAGGGGGCGCCCTGGTGGTAACCCGCCGCCGCCGCTGACCGGCGCCCCTACGGGGGCACCGTTCCTCGGCCGGGGCCGCCGATCCCCGGCCGGGGGCCACCCCTCGGCCTCCACCGCGCAGCGGTCACGGCACCGGGGGCCGTGAACCACCTCACCCCCGTCCGGAAACGCCTCCGCCGACCTGGGCTGCCTTTGGGGGCGGGGGCCGCATCTCGTGGCCCAGCTGCCCACAGTGGGGGACTGCCGCGGAGCGGCGGGACAGGAGCACGCCCCACCGGGCGAGCAGTCGCCGACGGCCGGGTCAGGGGGCCGGCGGCAGCGCCTCGCCCAAGGCCGACAGGAACCTGTCGGCCGTCGCGCGGTCCCGCACAGCCACCCGCACCCACTCAGGCCCCAGCCCAGGAAACGTATCGCCCCGCCGCACGGCGAACCCCCGCTCCCGCAACCTCGCCCGAACCCCGCCGCCCCCGGCGACCCGCACCAGCACGAACGGCCCCTCCGCGGGCCCCACCACACTCACCCCGGCCAACTCCCCGAGCCCGGCCACCAGATGCCGCCGCTCGGCGGCGACCCGGTGCGCCACATGCCCCGCCTCGGCAAGCGCACGAGGCGACATGCACGCCTCCGCCGCGGCCAGCGCGGGCGACGACACCGGCCACAGCGGCTGCGCGCGGGACAACTCGGCAACGACCGCCGGGTCGGCGAGGACGTAGCCGATGCGGAGGCCCGCGAGCCCCCACGTCTTGGTGAGGCTCCGCAGCACGACGAGCCCGGGCACGTCCACCCGCCCCGCGAGCGCCTCCCGCTCACCGGGCACCGCGTCCATGAACGCCTCGTCCACCACGAGCACCCGCCCGGGCCGGGCGAGCCGTACGAGGTCCGCCGCGGGGTGCAGCACGGACGTGGGGTTCGTCGGGTTGCCGACGACGACGAGGTCGGCGTCCTCGGGCACCGCGTCCGGGTCGAGCCGGAACCCGTCCTCCGCCCGCAACAGCACCCGCGCCACCGCGTGCCCCGCGTCGAGCAGCGCCGCCTCCGGCTCGGTGAACTGCGGATGCACGACGACGGGCCGCCGCACCCGCAGCGCCCGCGCGAGCAGCACGAAGGCCTCGGCGGCCCCCGCCGTGAGCAGCACCCGCTCCGGAGCGACGCCGTGCCGCGCGGCCACAGCGGCCCGCGCCACCCGCCCGTCCGGGTAGGCGGCGAGCCCGTCGAGCGACTCGGCGACACACTCCTTCAGCCACGAAGGCGGCGTACCGGCACGGACATTGACGGCGAGATCGACGAGCTCACCCCGCCCCCGCACCTCCACGTCCCCGTGATGCCGAAGATCAACCTCGACCGCGCCCGCCCGCGAACCCCCCTCAGTGCGAGTGCGCATGGCTTCCGTGGTGGCCGTGGCCGTGGCCGTGCCCGTGGCCATGCCCGTGGTGGTGGCCGTCGTCATCCGGGTGGAAGTGCGGCTGCTGCGGCAATCCCACCTTGTCCTCGAAGCCCGGCAGCGCCACCCGGTACACGCAGGTGTCGCAGTTCATCCGGAGGTCTCCGGCCACGGCCTCGCGGTAGCGCTCCATCACCAGCTCGACGAGCTCCTCCTCGGGGCCGATCACGTCGGCGGACAGCACCTCGACGTCGGGGTGCGCGGAGGCCCAGCCCTGGGTCTGCTGCCGTACCCGGTCCGGCAGGATGCCGGTGAACAGGAAGTACGGCAGGACGACGACGCGCCGCGCGCCGAGCGCCACGCACCGGTCGAGCCCCGACGGCACGTCGGGCGCGGCCAGTGACACGAACGCGGTCTCCACGCCCGCGTACCCGCGCCCCTCCCACAGCAGCCGCGCCGCCTTGAACACCTCGGAGTTGGCGTCGGGGTCCGTCGACCCGCGCCCCACCAGGAGCACGGTGACGTCGGCCCGGTCCTCCGGGGTGCGCACGGTGTCGCCGAGCGCCTCGTCGAGCCGCCGCTCCAGGACCTGAAGGATCAAGGGGTGCGGGCCCAGCGGGCGGCCGTAGGAGTACGAGATGCCGGGGTGGCGCTCCTTCTCGCGCGTCAGCGCGGCCGGGATGTCGCCCTTGGCGTGCCCGGCGGACACCAGCATCAGCGGCACCGCCGCGAACCGTTTCACGCCCCGTTCGACGAGTTCGCTCACGGCTTCGCCGAGCGGCGGCGGCGACAGCTCGATGAAGCCGCCCGCGACGGGCAGTTCGGGCTCGCGGCGCGCCAGCTCCTGGACGAAGTCGCGGAACGCGGCGGCACCGGCGTCGTCACGGGTGCCGTGTCCGGCGATGAGCAGTGCGGGCGGGGTGGTCACTTGATCTCCTCGGGTCGTTCTGCGGCGGCGGGCGCCGCGGGGTGGTACAGCAGGGCGTTCAGGGCGGCCGACGCGACCGCCGAACCCCCCTTCTCGGACACGTTGCTGACGGCGGGAAGCCCGCTGGCGCGCAACGCCTCCTTGGACTCGACAGCGCCGACGAAGCCGACCGGGAGGCCGATCACGAGGGCGGGCCTGGCGTCGAGCAGCAGCAGCTCCTCCAGGGCGGTGGGCGCGCAGCCGATCACCCAGAGCGCGCCGGGACCGACCTGCTCGTACGCGAGCCGGATCGCGTGCGCCGAACGCGTGAGCCCGGCAGCGGACTTGGCGTCCTTCAGCCGGCACACGGTCTCGCGCCGCGTGATGCCGGCCGCGACCATCTCCACGTCCACGACGACGGGCGCACCCGCGTGCAGGGCGGCGTGGCCGCGTACGAGCGACTCCTCGTCCGTGACGAGGTCCCGCGCGTAGTCCAGATCCGCCGCGGAGTGGATGACGCGCTCCACGACGGCCCGCGTCAGCGGCGGGAAGTGCGAGGTGTCGAGGCGGGAGCGCAGCCGCCGGAACGACTCCTGCTCGATGGGATGCACGACGCGCGCCGACCCTGTCGTGTTCGCCGTGTTCTTCATGGCGGTCACACCCCCTGCCAGCGGTAGCCGCGCGGCGTCACCATGCGGCCCGCGATCGCGCGGGTCGCGGTGTTGCCGACGGTCACGACGGTCATCATGTCGACGCTGTCCGGGTCGAGCGCCGCGAGGGTGGTCAGGCGCACGCTCTCGTCGGGGCGCGAGGCGTTGCGTACGACACCGACGGGCGTCGTCGGCGCCCGGTGCTCGGCGAGCAGCGCGAGGGACTTGGGCAGCTGCCAGTCCCGGCCCCGGCTGCGCGGGTTGTAGAACGTCACGACCAGGTCCGCCTCGGCCGCCGCGCGCACCCGGCGCTCGATGACCTCCCACGGCGTGTGCAGGTCGGACAGGCTGATCGACACGTGGTCGTGGCCGAGCGGGGCGCCGAGCAGCGCGCCGGCGGCGAGCGCGGCGGTCACTCCCGGTACGCCGACGACGTCGATGTCGTCGCCGGCCTCGGCGAGCGCGGGCGACGCCATCGCGTACACGCCCGCGTCCCCCGACCCGATCAGCGCGACCGCCCGGCCCGCGCGGGCCTCGGCGACGGCGGTACGCGCCCGCTCCTCCTCGGCGCCGAGCCCCGACTCGATGACGCGGGTCCCGGGCCGCAGCAGGTCCCGGACCTGGTCGACGTACTGGTCGAGCCCCACGAGCACGGCGGCGCGCCGCAGTTCGTCGCGGGCGCGCGGCGTGAGCAGGTCCCGGGCCCCGGGACCGAGCCCCACGACGGCGAGCCGCCCCCGCGCGGGCCGCCGCACGATCGCACAGGTCGCCATGGCGGGCCTGCCGTCCGCCCGCTCCGACTTCCGCTTCGGCACGAGGAGTTCACCTCCGCCGCGCAGCGCCGCCGCCTCGGCGACGGACGCCGTCCCGACGGCGGCGAGCGGCGCCCCCGAAGGATTCGGCACCTCCACTGCGGCCAACTCCTCGGCCGCGTACGTCACCAACGGCACCCCGAGCCGCCCGGCCGCCTCGACGATCCCCGCCTCGTCCCGCTTGGCGTCGACGGTCGCCAACTCCCGTACGCAGAGGGCGGAAAGACCGGCGCCCCGCAGCGAATCCCGGACGAGTCCAAGCACCTCGTCGACGGGCGCCCCCTTGCTGGCCCCGACCCCCACGACGAGCGAGGGCGGCCGCAACACGACTTCGCGAAGCGCGGGCTCAAGCGTGCGGTCGGAGACCCGCACCACCGGCTCTTCACCCCGCCCGGCGAGTGGGGCATCCCCTGCTCGAGCGGAGCCGAGAGCTTGGGGAAGGGTGGGCACAGCCCCAGCAGCCCCGGCCTCCGGTGCCGATACGTTCGACGGAAGCGCGGGAAGGGGCCACACCAACTCCGCCTCCAGGGCGACGGGTTCCCCGTCCAGCATGGCCCGGGTGACCCCGGCGACGTCCCCCTCCACGGGGAACCCGAGCATGTCGAGCCCCGGCACGGCCACCGCGTCCGTGGCAGTCGTGATCACCGGCTCGGCCCCGAGCACCTCCCCGACCGCCCGGGCCAACGCGTTCGCGCCCCCCGCGTGCCCGCCCAGCAGGGCGACGGCGAACCGCCCGCCCTCATCGACACACACGACCCCCGGGTCGACAGCCTTCCCCGCGAGCAGCGGCGCGGCCAACCGCACCACGGCCCCGGTGGCGAGGAAGCACACCACCTGCTCGCACTCGCGAAAGGCCCGCTCGAACGCTTCCCGTACGGGACCCTCGTACACCCGCGTACGCGCGGGCCAGGCCGAGGCCAGCCGCGCACAGGCGCCCCCGCCGGACTTCGTGCCGGAGATCAGGCCGATCACTGAACTACCCCTTCGGTAAAGGAAGTTGAACCAGAGGGCCCCACGCCCGGCGCAGCCGGACGCGTACCCCACAGCAGAAACACCGGATTGGTCGCGGCGAGCCGCGTGACATCCCCCGGCAGCGGCGCGAGCCGCGACGACTGCAGCAGCACCCCGTCGCAGTCGAACCCGGCCCCGAGCAGCGCGGAGCGCACCGCGGGCACCCGGTCGAGCGCGGCAAGGGACACCACCACGGCCCGCCGCGCCCGCCGCGCGCACGCGGTCACGATGGCGGGCAGCTCACGCCCGCCCCCGCCGACGAACACCGCGTCGGGGTCGGCGAGGTCGGAAAGGACGGTGGGCGCGGCCCCGTGCACGGCTAGTACGTCGACACCGTGCGCGGCGGCGTTGGCGCGGATCCGCTCGATGCCGTCCGCGGTCTTCTCCACGGCGGTCACGGCGGCACCGAGCCGCGCGCACTCCACGGCGACGGAGCCGGAGCCCGCGCCGACGTCCCACACCAGGTCGCCGACGCGCGGCCCGAGCCGGGCCAGCGCGAGCGCCCGCACCTCGAACTTGGTGATCATCGAGTCCCGGTGCGCGAACTCGTCCTCGTCGAGCGCCCATTGGCCGGGTCCGGTCCGCGGCCCCGCGACGGTACGGGCGGCCGTCGTGACCGCCCGGTCCTCGTCGAGGCAGAGCACCACGCCGACGGCGGTGCCCCAGTCGCGGGCGGCGGCCTCGGCGGGCGTGACCCGCTCCACGCGTTCTCTGGCGGGGTCGCCCAGGGCGGTGGCCACGATCAGAGTGCGGGTCGCCGTGCGGCGGGCCAGTTCGGCGCCCAGTTCGGCGGGGCCGCTGCCTGGGCCCGTGAGGACGGCGACCTTCGGGTGGGCGCGGCAGGCGTTCACCGCGGTGCGCAGGTGGCGCCCATGGGCGCTCACCACTACTGCGTCGTCCCACGGTATGCCGACCCGGGCGAACGCCGTTGCCACGGAGGAGACGCCGGGCCTGACGTCCAGGGCGTCCGGGCCGAACCTGTCCGCCAGGGCGCGCACTATGCCGAAGAATCCGGGGTCTCCGGAGGCCAGGACGACTATGCGTGCCGGGGGCGTGGTGACCGCAGATCGGCCTTCGGCCTCGTCCTCAATCGCCGGACGGGCTACCCGTGCCTGCTCGATCGCCTCCAGCGCGGGCGTCAGCGGACCGAGCACAACCCGGCGCACATCCGCAGGAACCTCGGCCGCCTCAAGATGACGGAGCCCGCCCACCACAAGGGCGGCGCCCCGCACCGCCGCCCGTGCCGCCGCGTCCAACGGTGCCCCCGTCCCCGTACCGATCACGGTGATCATGAGCGGGGCTTCTCGGCGCGGAGGGCCGCGCGGGCCTCGGGGGCGGCCTTGCGGAAGCCGTGGAAGTGGCCGGGGTGGTAGAGGTGGGAGCGGGTGCCGTGGGCGGCGAGGGCGGGGCCGACGAGGAAGAGCGTGTGCTTCCAGAGGCGGTGCTCCTTGACCGTCTCCTCCAGCGTCTCGATCGTGCAGCTCAGTACGAGTTCCTCCGGCCAGGTGGCCTGGTACGCGACGACGACGGGCGTGGTCGTCGGGTAGCCGCCTTCGAGGAGCTCCCGCACGAGCTGGCCGCTGCGTGCCGCGGACAGGAACAGCGCCATCGTCGTGCCGTGCCGCGCGAACTCCCGCACCTCCTCGCCGGGCGGCATCGGCGTCTTGCCGCCGCCGAGCCGGGTGAGGATCACGGACTGGGCGACCTCGGGGATGGTCAGCTCGCGCCCGGCGATGGCGGCGACGGCCGAGAACGACGACACACCCGGCACGATCTCCGTCTCGACGCCGAGCGCGACGCACCGGTCGAACTGCTCCTGCGTGCCGCCCCACAGCGCCGGGTCACCGGAGTGGATCCGCGCGACCTTCAGGCCGTCCCTGGCCGCCCGCTCGTACACGGCGACGACGTCCTCCAGGGACAGCACCGCCGAGTCCAGGATCTCGGCGCCCTCGCGGGCGTGCTCCAGGACCTCGGCCTGTACGAGGCTGGCGGCCCAGATGACCACGTCGGCGTCCGCGATGGCGCGGGCGGCCCGGAAGGTCAGCAGGTCGGCGGCGCCGGGACCGGCCCCGACGAAGGTCACCTTGCCGGTGGGGGCGGCGTCGGCCATGAGGGAGTTCCTCTCATACAGGCTCGTACGGACTCGTACGGAACGGGGACTGAAGAAGATGTGTGGCCCGGGGACGGGGCCGGGGGAGTGGCCCACGGGGCCGTGGGGCGGGTGCGCGGCGCGTCGGCGGGGTCAATCGGCTAGCAAGAGCGCATGGCGGTGTTCGTGGCGCTCGGCGCGTTCGTGATGACACTCGTCGGCGGCTGGACCGCGGGGCGGGTCACCGACCGGCGTCACCTGGTGCTCGGTCTCGCGGGCGGCCTGATGCTCGGCGTGGTTGGCCTCGACCTGCTGCCGGAGGCGCTGGAGGCGGCCGGTGGCCCGGTCTTCGGCGTACCGGCGGCGCTGCTCCTGGCCGTCGCGGGCTTCCTGTTCGCGCACGTGGTGGAGCGGCTGCTCGCGCTGCGCCGGTCGGCGCACGGGGCGGCCGAGCACAACGGCGGCCGGGTCCCCGAGGTCGGCCTGACGGCGGCTGCGGCGATGGTCGGCCACAGCATGATGGACGGCGTCGCGATCGGCGCGGCCTTCCAGGTGGGCGGCGGCATGGGCGCGGCGGTGGCGGTAGCCGTCATCGCCCACGACTTCGCGGACGGCTTCAACACGTACACGATCACCCGGCTGTACGGGAACGCCCGCCGCAAGGCGGTCGCGATGCTCCTCGCCGACGCGGTGGCCCCGGTCGTGGGCGCGGCGACCACGCTGGCCTTCACCATTCCCGAGCAACTGCTCGGCGGCTATCTCGGCTTCTTCGGCGGCGCCCTGCTCTACCTCGCGGCCGCCGAGATCCTGCCCGAGGCGCACCACGACCACCCGGCGCGCTCGACGCTGCTGTGCACGGTGGCGGGGGCGGCGTTCATCTGGCTGGTGGTGGGCCTCGCGGACTGAGCCGCGCCCTCGGTCGGAGGTCACAGCTTCCCGCCCCGCCCGCCGTCACGCCGAGCGGGCGCGATGAGCGTCGAGAGGTACGGCAGCGGCCCGTCGCCCAGTTCCTCGGCGCCCCGGATGGACTCCTCGGGCAGCCCGAGCGCCGACCCCCACACCGCGTCCTCGGTGCGCCCGGTCTCCCGCAGCGCCGCCGCGACCTCGTGCGCGAGCCGCCCGAACTTGTACGCCACCACGGTCCCCGGCCCGGCAAGCGCGTCCTTCAGCACGGCGGCCCCGGCCGTCACCGGCACCAGCGTCAACGGCTCGGTGCCCTCGGTCAGTACGGCCCCGCTGCGCGCCGCGAGATCCTGCATCGCGGTGATCCCGGGCACGGTCTCGACACCCACGCCCGGCACCAGCTCCGCGATGGTCTGCGCGAGATACGTGAACGTCGAGTACACATTGGGGTCACCGATCGTCGCGAACGCCACCGTGCCGCGCTCGCGCAGCAGCTCGGCGACCTGCTGCCCGGCAGCGTCCCAGGCGGCCTCGCGCCGCGCCCGGTCGGTGCGCTCGTTGAGCGCGAACACGACGCGTACGACGCGGTCCTCGGGCACGTAGTGCAGCACCGTGGCCTCGGCGCGGCCGCGCTCGCCGGTGTCCATGACGGGCACGACGACGACGTCGGCGCCGCGCAGCGCGTTCACGCCCTTGACGGTCACGAGCTCGGGATCGCCGGGTCCGACCCCCACGCCGATCAGCCTGCTGCCGCTGCCACTCATGCCTTGCACCTCTCCACGAACCGACGGGCGATCCCGGGCTCGGCGGCCCAGTGCGTGTGCAGATAACTCGCGTGCACACCCTGTTGTACGAAACCTTCGACGCGCCGTTCAGGGGCGTGCAGCCCCCAGGCGGGAGCCGCCCCCGCGCCCGGCTCGACGACCGTCCGGTGGAACTCGTGCCCCCGCATCCGCGTACCCGCCTCGGCGAGCACACTGTCCGACACGGCGACGGCCTCGCGATACCCCAACGTCAACCGCTCCGACATCGACGCCGCGGCGTCGAGCACCCCACACATCGGCTTCCCGTCCAACTCCCGCGCCAGATAGAGCAACCCGGCACACTCGGCGGCAACGGGCGCCCCACTCGCCGCCAACTCCGCGACGGCTTTCCGCAGCGGTTCGTTGGCGGACAACTCGGGCGCGTACACCTCGGGGAACCCACCACCGATGACGAGCCCCCGGGTCCCGGGGGGAAGTTCTTCGTCGCGCAACGGATCAAAGGTCACGACGTCGGCTCCCGCGGCGGTGAGCAACTCGGCATGCTCCGCGTAGGAGAAGGAGAACGCGGCCCCACCGGCCATGGCGACGACGGGTCGCTCCTGGCTCTGCTGTCTGTCCGGCGTGCTGATCTCAGCCCGTCCGGCGTTTGAGGACGAGGCGCGAAGCGCCGATTCGGGGGCCCGGGGGCGGAGCCCCCGGTTTCGGGAAGGGGCGGGACTGGGGAAAGCCCCGCAGGGCTCCCACCCCGCACCCGACAACGGCGCCGCACCCCGAGCCAACGCCAACACCGCCTCAAGGTCACACCCCTCCCGCACCTGCGAGGCCAACGCAGCCACAGCCTCAAGAGCCTCAGCCCGCCGCTCGGCAACAGGCACAAGCCCCAAATGCCGAGAGGGCGCCCGAACCTGCGGCACCCGCCGCAACGCACCAAGCACAGGCACCCCGGAAGAATCCAACGCCTCCCGCAACAACTCCTCGTGCCGAGGCGACCCCACCTTGTTGAGAATCACCCCACCGACCCGAACCCCCGGATCCCAAGAGGCAAACCCGTGCACCAGCGCAGCCACAGACCGAGACTGCGACGAGGCGTCGACAACAAGCACGACAGGAGCCCGCAGCAACTTCGCGACATGCGCGGTGGAAGCCAGCTCCCCCTGCCCCGAGGCCCCGTCGTACAGCCCCATCACACCCTCGACGACAGCCAGGTCACACCCGGCGGCCCCATGCGCGAACAACGGACCGATCAGGTCGGGCCCGCACAGATAGGCGTCGAGGTTCCGCCCCGGCCGCCCGGTGGCGAGCGAGTGATACCCGGGATCGATGTAGTCGGGCCCGACCTTGTGCGGGGACACGGCGAGCCCGGCCTCGGTGAAGGCGGCCATCAACCCGGTCGCGACAGTCGTCTTCCCACTCCCGGAGGACGGCGCGGCGACAACGACACGTGCTACCACTCGATGCCCCGCTGCCCCTTCTGCCCGGCGTCCATGGGGTGCTTGACCTTGGACATGTCGGTGACGAGGTCGGCGTACTCCACGAGCGCGTCCGGCGCGTTGCGCCCGGTGATCACGACATGCTGCGTCCCGGGCCGGGCCTTCAGCACGGCGACGACCTCCTCGACGTCGATCCACCCCCAGTGCATGGGGTAGGCGAACTCGTCGAGGACGTACAGCTGATAGGTCTCGGCGGCAAGGTCCCGCTTGACCTGCGCCCAGCCCTCACGAGCCTTGTCCTCGTTACTCATCTCGCCGTCGGCCGGGGCACGCTGGATCCAGGACCACCCCTCACCCATCTTGTGCCAGTCGACGGACCCGCCCTGCCCGCTGGCACCGAGCACCCGCAGCGCGTTCTCCTCGCCGACCTTCCACTTCGCGGACTTCACGAACTGGAACACACCGATGGGCCACCCCTGATTCCAGGCCCGCAGCGCGAGCCCGAAGGCGGCGGTGGACTTGCCCTTGCCGATTCCCGTGTGCACGACGACGAGCGGCCGATTGCGTCGCTGACGCGTCGTAAGCCCGTCGTCGGGCACGACACTCGGCTGTCCCTGAGGCATCAGGCGACCCTCCTCGTCGAAGCACCCTGAACGTCTTTCACAAGCCCGGCGATCGAGTCGGCGCGCAGCTCGTCCAGCGTGACCGCGGTCCCGCCGAGCTCCCCGGCCAACTGCCCCGCGAGCCCGAGCCGCACCGGCCCCGACTCGCAGTCCACGACGACCGAGGCATGCCCCTCGGCGGCGAAAAGGCGCGCGGCACGCCCCGCCTGGGCCACCGGCTCGACGCCTCCGGTCGCGCGCCCGTCGGTGACCACGACGATCAGCGGCCGCCGCGCGGGATCCCGCATCCGCTCCACCCGCAGCACGTCGTGCGCGCGCAGCAGCCCGGCGGCGACCGGCGTACGCCCCCCGGTGGGCAGCGACTCCAGACGCACAGCCGCCGCGTCCACGGACGACGTCGGCGGCAACGCCACCTCCGCCCCCACCCCCCGGAACGTCACGAGCCCCACCTTGTCCCGCCGCTGATAGGCGTCGAGCAGCAGCGAGAGCACCGCGCCCTTCACGGCGCCCATCCGCTGCCGCGCCGCCATCGACCCCGAGGCGTCCACGACGAACAGCACGAGGTTGCCCTCACGCCCCTCCCGGGTGGCCTGTCGAAGATCGTCACGCCGCACCACGAGCCCGCGCCCGGACCGCCCGCGCGCCCGCTGATGGGGCGCCGCGGCCCGCACGGTGGCCGCCAAGTGCAGCTTCGTGAGCGCCCCTCGGGGCCGCCGCGCACCCGTCGTACGCCCGTGCTCGGTCCGCGCCCGCGACCGCCGCCCGGCCGCACCCTCACCGAGCCCCGGCACGCTCAGAACCTTCGTACGAAACGGCTCACCGGCCCGCACGGCCTGCTGCTCGCCGGCTCCACCGCCCTGAGGCGGCCCGTCGTCGGAGGCCTCGGGCGTCGCGGCGGCGCCGTCCCCGGACTGCTCGGGCCCGGAGTCCTGAGGCGACTGCCCGCCCCCACCATCAGGCCCGCCACCATCGGGATCGGGCTCGTCGTCCCCGTCGTTCTCCCCGAACTCCTCCAACGTCTCGTCCAACTTGTTCTCGTCGAGGCCCGGGGCGTCGAAGGGATTGCGCCGCCGCCGGTGCGGCAGCGCGAGCAGGGCGGCCTGCCGCACATCCTCGGCGAGCACGTCCTCACGCCCCGCCCACGCGGCAAGCGCGGTCGCGGTGCGCGCCATCACGATGTCGGCGCGCATGCCGTCGACCTCGAAGGCGGCGCAGGTGGCCGCGATCTGCCGCAGCGCACCGTCCCCGAGCCGCACCCGCGGCAGCAGCGCACGGGCGGCGACGATACGCCCTCGTACGGCACCCTCCTCATCGCCCCAGCGTGCCGCGAACCCGTCCGGATCGTCGTCGTAGGCGAGCCGCCGCCGTACGACCTCCACGCGCTGGTCGGGCTCGCGGGAGGCGGCGACCTCGACGGTGAGCCCGAACCGGTCGAGCAACTGCGGCCGCAGCTCGCCCTCTTCGGGGTTCATGGTCCCCACGAGCAGGAACCGCGCCGCATGCCGTACGGACACGCCCTCCCGCTCGACGTACGAGGCCCCCATGGCGGCGGCGTCGAGCAGCAGGTCGACCAGATGGTCGTGGAGCAGGTTCACTTCGTCGACGTACAGAATCCCCCGGTGCGCGTCGGCGAGCAGCCCCGGCTCGAAGGCTTTCACGCCCTCGGCGAGCGCCCGCTCGATGTCGAGCGCCCCCACAAGCCGATCCTCGGAGGCCCCGACGGGCAACTCCACCATGCGAGCGGCGCGAGCGACCCCGCCCCCGGCTTCGTGCGGCCCATCGGGGCAGGCGGGATCGGGCGCCCCAGGAGCACAGGAGAACCGGCACCCGGCGACAACATCCACCTCCGGCAGCAACGCCGAAAGCGCCCGCACGGCAGTGGACTTGGCAGTCCCCTTCTCACCACGCACGAGCACGCCACCGACGGCGGGAGACACGGCGTTCAGCAACAAGGCAAGCCGCAGATCGTCCTGCCCGACGAGGGCGGTGAAGGGATAGGGGGTACTCACGCGACGACCTCCAGCGGATTCCAGGCGTACGGCAACATTTCAGCCCGTCCGGCGTTTGAGGACGAGGCCGTCCAGGCCGATACGGGGGTCCGGGGGCGGAGCCCCCGGCTTCGGGAAGGGGCGGGATTGGGGAAAGCCCCGCAGGGCCTCACTCCGCACCCCCCTCAAGCTGCCCCTCAAGCTCCAGATACGTGGCCCGCAACCGCTCCAACGTCTCCGCGTCCGGCTCGGCCCAGAGCCCTCGCTCCGCCGCCTCGAGCAACCGCTCGGAAATCCCCCGCAACGCCCAAGGATTGGACTTCTCCATGAACGCCCGATTCTCGGGGTCGAACACGTACTCTGCCGACAACTTCTCGTACATCCAGTCGTCCACGACACCAGCCGTGGCGTCGTACCCGAACAGATAGTCCACGGTGGCGGCCATCTCGAAGGCCCCCTTGTACCCGTGCCGCCGCATCGCGGCCATCCACCGCGGATTGACGACCCGAGCCCGGAAAACCCGGTGCGTCTCTTCCCCCAACGTCCGCGTCTTCACCTGATCCGGCACGGCCGAGTCCCCGACGTACGCCTCGGGCGACTCGCCGGTCAGGTGCCGCACCATGGCGACCATCCCGCCGTGGTACTGGAAGTAGTCGTCGGCGTCCACGAGATCGTGCTCGCGCGTATCCACATTCTTCGCGGCGACGGCGATCCGCCGAAAAGCGGTCTCCATGTCCCCCCGAGCGGCCCGCCCGTCGAGCCCCCGCCCGTACGCATAGCCGCCCCACACCGCGTACACCTCCGCCAGATCGGCGTCGGAGCGCCAGTTGCGCGCGTCGATGAGCGGCAGCAGCCCCGCCCCGTACGCGCCGGGCTTGGAGCCGAAGATGCGGGCGGTGGCGCGCCGCCGGTCGCCGTGTTCGGCGGCGTCCTCGTCGACGTGGGCGCGTACGTAGTTGTCGGCGGCGTCCTCGTCGAGTTCGGCGACCGCCCGTACGGCGTCGTCGATCAGCCCCACGACGTGTGGGAACGCGTCGCGGAAGAAGCCGGAGATGCGGACGGTCACGTCGATGCGGGGCCGGCCGAGCTCCGCGACGGGCACGACCTCGAAGCCGGTGACGCGGCGCGACGCGTCGTCCCACACCGGCCGGCACCCGAGCAGCGCGAGGATCTCCGCGATGTCGTCGCCCTGCGTACGCATCGCGGAGGTGCCCCACACGGTCAGGCCCACGGACTTCGGGTGCTCGCCGGTGTCCGCCAGATAGCGGGCGATCAGTGAGTCGGCAAGCGACTGCCCGACCTCCCAACTCAGCCTGGACGGGATGGCCTTGGGGTCGACGGAGTAGAAGTTGCGGCCGGTCGGCAGGACGTTGACGAGGCCGCGTGTGGGGGAGCCCGAAGGACCGGCGGGGACGTACCCGCCGTTGAGGGCGCGCAGGATGTTGCCGATCTCGTCGGTGGTGCGGGCGAGCCGGGGCACGACCTCCTCGCAGGCGAAGCCCAGGACGGCGACGGCGGGCGGCAGTTCGACGCCGACGACGTCACGGACGAGCCCGCGCACGGCGGCGAGGTCCCAGCCGCGCTCCTCCATGCCCTCGGCGAGCCTCCGGCACAACTGCTCGAGGAGGTCGATGGCGTCGGCGGCGGTCCGCGCGGGCCCGTCCACCAGAGCCGTGAGCCCGTCGGCCACCTTCACGGCCGCGCCCGGCTCACCGAGCAACTCCTTCTCGTCCAGGCCGAAGTGCTCCGCGAGACAGGCCCGGAGCCCCGGCAGCGCGTTGGCGGCGCCGCCCCACACCTGGGAGGCCCGGAGCACCGCGAGGACGAGGTTGACGCGCGCCTCACCGACGGGCCCGCCGCCGAGGATGTGCAGGCCGTCGCGGATCTGTACGTCCTTGATCTCGCACAGGTAGCCGTCGATGTGCATCACGAACTCGTCGAACGAGTCGTCGTCCGGCTGGTCGTCGACGTGCAGGTCGTGGTGCAGCTCCGCGGCCTTCACCAGCGTCCAGATCTGCGCGCGCACGGCGGGCGCCTTCGTCGGGTCGAGGTCGCTGACGAGCGCGTACTCGTCGAGGAGCTGCTCCAGCTTCGCGAGGTCGCCGTACGTGTCCGCGCGGGCCATCGGCGGCACCAGGTGGTCCACGACGGTGGCGTGCCCGCGCCGCTTGGCCTGGGTGCCCTCGCCGGGGTCGTTGACGATGAAGGGGTAGACGAGCGGCAGGTCGCCGAGCACGGCGTCCGGCGCGCAGCCACCGCTCAGTCCCAGGCCCTTGCCGGGCAGCCACTCCATGGTGCCGTGCTTGCCCATGTGCACGACGGCGTCGGCGCCGAACGTGTTGTCCAGCCAGCGGTACGCGGCCATGTAGTGGTGGGACGGGGGCATGTCCGGGTCGTGGTAGATGGCGATGGGGTTCTCGCCGAAGCCGCGCGGCGGCTGGATCATCACGACGACGTTCCCGAACTGGAGCGAGGCGAGCACGATGTCGCCGCCGTCGACGTACAGGCTGCCGGGCGGCTCGCCCCAGGCCTCCAGCATGCCGTCGCGCAGCTCGGGGTCGAGCGTGTCGAACCATGCCTGGTAGTCGGCGAGCGGCACCCGCGCGGGCGCGGCGGCGAGCTGCTCCTCGGTGAGCCATTCGACGTCGTGGCCACCGGCGTTGATGAGGGTGTGGATCAGCTCGTCGCCGTTGTCGGGGTGGCCGTGGACGCCGTAGCCCGCGTCCCGCAGGGCGTTGAGGACGCGTACCGCGGAGGCGGGGGTGTCGAGGCCGACGGCGTTGCCGACGCGGCTGTGCTTGGTCGGATAGGCGGTGAAGACGATGCCGAGCTTCTTCTCCGCGTTCGGCTTGTGCCGCAACAGGCCGTGGCGTACGGCGATTCCGGCGACGCGCGCGGCCCGCTCGGGGTCGGCGACGTACACGGGGACGTCGTCGGGGCCCTGCTCCTTGAAGCTGAACGGGACGGTGACGATGCGGCCGTCGAACTCGGGGATCGCCACCTGCATCGCGGCGTCCATGGGGGAGAGGGCGGCGTCGGAGTCCGCCCAGGCGGCGCGGGACGAGGTCAGGCAGAGGCCCTGGAGGACGGGGATGTCGAGGTCGGCGAGCGCGCCGATGTCCCAGGCCTCCTCGTCGCCGCCCGCGCTGGCCTCGGAGGCGTGCGTGCCGCCCGCGGCGAGGACGGTGGCGACGAGGACGTCGGCCCGCCCGAGGGTCTCGTACAGACCGGGGTCGGCGCCGCGCAGCGAACCGCAGTACACCGCAAGGGCGTTGGCGCCCTTGGCCTCGATGGCGTCGCACAGCGTGTCCACGAACGCGGTGTTCCCGGAGAGCTGGTGCGCGCGGTAGAAGAGCACGCCCACGGTCGGGCGCCCCTCGACGTGCGCGCGCTCCCCGTGCACCCCGTACTCGGGCATCTTCCGCGGCTCCGCGAAGCCGTGGCCGGTGAGGAGCACGGTGTCGGACAGGAACCGCTCCAGCTCCACGAGGTTGTCGGGGCCGCCCTCGACGAGGTAGCGCAGCGCCTCCGCCACCACACCGGCGGGCACCGACGACTCGGCCATCAGCTCGGCGTCCGGCACGGTCTCGCCGCCGAGCAGGACGGTCGGGATCCCGGCCGCCTTCAGCGCGGCGAGCCCGTCCTCCCAGGCGCGTTTGCCGCCGAGGAGGCGTACGACGGCGACGTCCGCGCCGTCGAGGAGCGCGGGCAGCTCCTCGCGCACGTCCACGCGGGCCGGGTTGCCGATGCGGTACGCCGCGCCGCAGGCGCGGGCCGCGAGCAGGTCCGTGTCGGCGGTGGACAGAAGCAGGACGGTCATGAGGGTGCCCCCGGTGCGATGAAGGGGAGACCGGACGGAGCGCCGGTCTCGATCAGGCGCAGCAGCGCGTCGGTGTCCGCGTGTTCTTCGATGAGGTCGCCGAGGAGGTCGAGCTGCTCCTCGCGCAGCGTGCCGAAGCTGGTGTCGGGCGCGGGCACGAACCGGCGGCCCGCGGCACGCGCGACTTCGGTGAGGAAGCGCCGCCGGAACGCGTCGCTCTCCAGCGAGCCGTGCCAGTGGGTGCCCCACACGGCCCCGACCCGACACCCGTCCAGGAAGGGTTCTCCGCCGAGGACTTCGGCGACGCCGTGATGGATCTCGTACCCCTCGACGTACTCGCCGAGAGCCTCGCCGACGGGCCGGGCCAGGGTCTTCTCCCGCTGGAACGCGACGCGTACGGGCAGAAGGCCGAGCCCGTCCACGGTCCCGGCCCGCGACTCGACGTCGTCCTCGATCCGCTCCCCGAGCACCTGGAAGCCGCCGCAGATCCCCAGGATCGGCCGCCCCTCGGCAGCCCGGCGCGCAAGCGCGTCCGCGAGCCCGCGCTCACGCAGCCACTCCAGGGCGCGCACGGTGCCGCGCGTTCCCGGTACGACGACGAGGTCCGCGTCGACGAGCTCCTCGGCCCGGTCCACGAACCGCACCACGACGCCGGGTTCGGCGGCCAGCGCGTCCACGTCCGTGAAGTTGGACATCAGCGGCACCGCGCACACGGCGACCCGCAGCACGTCCTCGCCCACCGGCGCCGCCACGACGGACTCCCGCACCGCCCCGCGCAGCGAGACTCGCAGCCCGTCCTCCTCGTCGATGCCGAGCCCGTGCCGGAACGGCAGCACGCCGAACGTCCGCCGCCCGGTGAGGTCGCGCAGCATGTCGAGCCCGGGTTCGAGCAGCGACACGTCCCCGCGGAACTTGTTGACGAGGAAGCCCGCGACCAGCTCCTGATCGGCCGGACTCAGCAGCGCCACGGTCCCGAAGAAGGAGGCGAACACACCCCCGCGGTCGATGTCCCCGACCACCACGACCGGGAAGCGGGCGGCCCGCGCGATCCCCATGTTCACGATGTCGGTACGCCGGAGGTTGATCTCGGCGGGACTCCCCGCCCCTTCACAGATCACGGCGTCATACGTGCCCCGAAGCTCTTCCAGGCATCCCACGACGGTGTCGAGCAGCGCTTCCTGCCGACCTCCGTGATAGCCGCGGGCACTCATCTCGCCCACGGGCCTGCCCATGAGCACGACCTGACTCGACCGGTCGCTCCCCGGCTTCAGGAGCACGGGATTCATCAGCACGCTGGGCTCGACCCGGGCGGCCTGCGCCTGCATGGCCTGCGCCCGCCCGATCTCGGCACCCTCGCGCGTGACGAACGAGTTCAGCGACATGTTCTGCGCCTTGAACGGCGCGACGGACACTCCCTTGCGGGAGAGCCACCGGCAGATCCCGGCGGTGACGACACTCTTCCCGGCATCGGACGTGGTCCCGGCGACCAGCAGCCCACCACTCACGCGAACCGCCTCCACCGCTTCGGCCGTACAAGATCCACAGCAACCGCGCACCCCAGGGCGAGCCACCCCACCCGCCGGGACAGCTGCACGGCCCGCTCGATGTCGTCCACGGCGACGGCGCGCCCCTCGCCGTTGAGGACAGGCCGACGCTCAACCCGCCCCCCGTACGAGAGAGTCCCCCCGAGCCGCACCCCCAACGCCCCCGCGAACGAGGCCTCCACGACCCCGGCGTTGGGGGAGGGGTGCTTCGGGGCGTCGGCACGCCACGCCCGCACCGCCCCCCGGGGCGACCCCCCGGCGGCCACGGCGAGCGCGGCGGTGAGCCGCGCCCCGGGCCACCCCAGGACGTCGTCGAGGCGGGCGGAAGCCCACCCGTAGCGCCGGTACTTGGCGGACTTGTGCCCGACCATCGCGTCGAGCGTGTTGACGGCACGGAACCCGAGCAGCCCCGGCACGCCCCCGACGGCACCCCACACCAGCGCGCCCACGACGGCGTCGGAGGTGTTCTCGGCGACGGACTCCACCACGGCACGCGCGATCCCGTCGGCGTCCAGTGCCTCGGGGTCACGCCCGCACAGGTGCGGCAGCCGCTCCCGGGCGACGTCGACGTCCCCGGCGGCGAGGGCACCCCCGATGGCGCGGGCCTCCCGCCCGAGGGAAGTCCCTCCGAGGACGGCCCAGGTGGCGGCGGCGGTCAGCCCGACGGACGCGGCAGGGGAGCGGCGTACGGCAAGAGAGGCGAGCGCGCCGGCGCCCGCGGCACCACCGGCGCACACCAGCGTGTGCAGCGCGCCCCACCCACGGTGGTCGCGCCACAGCACCCGCTCCACGGCCCCCGCGGCACGCCCGAACACAGCGACCGGATGCCCCCGGCGAGGATCGCCGAGCAGCAGGTCACCGAGGAGGCCGGCGGCGGCGCCGTACGCGAAGTCGCGATCGGCACACATGGGCTCAGCCCGCCGCCACGCCGAGCGGAGTTCTCGGGGCGAACGGCACCCGCGAGGGAGCAGGGACCGGCAACGGGCGGCCGCGCATGGCGATATGTCCTCACTCAGGGTGTCCGCGCCCTGGTTCGACTAGACCGGCGGCGAGAGTTCCTGGCTCCCGGGGATCGTGTTCGGATCACCCGGTGACAGTGGCGGGACCGCGCCGGATTCGCACCGGCTTCCTCTTCTGCCGCCGTAATTGGCTCGGGCAGTCCACCATGGCCCGCGACGCCCGTCAACTCGCTGTTGACCTGCGACGGGAGAGTGTGCGGAGGTGCACACGGGCACGTGCCCAGGGCCGGTTTACGGCTAGGCGGGCCCCACCACTCTCCGTAAGCTTGAACATGACAGCAGGAGAGCGACGCGGAACGCGAACCCGGCAGGGCGCGGGCAACTGCCGCCGGGCCAGGCACCGTCCGGCTCTCGTGAGGGCAGCGGGCAAGGGGGCGGTGTGGCCGACGAGTACTTACCGGCAGGGCGGTGGTTCACCAGCAGCTACAGCACGGCGACCGGTGAATGCGTGGAAGTGGCTCATCCGAATGGAGCGGTGTGGGTCCGTGACTCGAATCACCGCGGTGAAGGGCACATGAACGTGACGCCGTCGGCGTGGCGCGCGTTTGTCAGAGGGGTGGCCTCGGGGAGAGTCGGGGTGGAGTGAGCTGTCCCAGCGTGCGCACGAAAGGCTGGAGACCATGGGGGTTGAGAGCAGGCAGCTGCCACTGAGCAGGCATGCCGCTGGGCCCGCCCGGCGCCTCGTCTTCGTGTCGTACTGCGTGGTCAGCGGTGCTGTCGCGGTGGCCGCCGGTGCTCTCGCCTCCCTCCTCGTGGAGGGCCTCCAAGTCCGGCTCGCGGTCTGGCTGGCCACGGCCGCGGTCGTGGCTGCGGGCGCGGGGGTCGTGTGGGGGTGCACGCCGCTCATCCCGCGCCGGCACGTGGAGCGGGTCCGTCCGCGGACGCTCCGTCAGCCGGAGGGCCGGCGTCGGTCGTAGCGGCCGGTTCCTGGCGGCGGCCGCGGCGCAGGGTCCGTACGAGCCAGCCCACCGCGGCGGTCAGCAGTCCGCAGCCACCCGTCAGCGCGACGACGAAGTGCCAGGGGTTGACGTCGTAGTGCGCGACGACGCCCTGGGCGACGATCCCGGCCGGCACCAGCGCCACGACGACCACGGCGAGACACACCGACACACAGCCCGCCTTCGCCAGGAAACTCAGTGTCTGCTGCTCCTGGGTGTGCAGACTGCGCTGGTGCTCGCTGTCGAGAAGGCGGTCCAGTTCGCGGGCGAACGCCGGATCCTTCATCCCTTCTCTGATGAGGTCGTGGATGTGGGAGGGGGCGGTGGGTTCGGCGGGGACGGGCTCGCCGCCGTCCAGGGGATCAGCGGCCGGGCCCCCGCCGGCGCCCGTGACGCCGCCGGGGGGTGTGGGGTCGGCCGGGTTCGTGGTGTCCGAGGCCGTCAGGCAGCGCAACAGCCACCGTGCCAACGTGACGACCGGCATCGTGCCAGCCCTCCCCTCGTCCCGGAGCGGACGGCTCCGGAATCAGCCTGCGAAGCCTTCCTTGACCTCGTTGATCAGGTCGATCGCGCGGCTGTCGCTGTAGGCGATCTGCCGCAGTTGCTCGAAGCAGTCCTGGAAGTTGGCGACCATTTCGTAGTCGTCCCGGGTGGCCACGACGGACTGGGCGCTCTCCAGGTAGATCAGGTCGTCGTCGTCCTTGAAGCCGAGGAGCACGAACGCGTTCTGCGTGCTCAGCAGCGCCCCGGCCGAGTAGGGCAGGACCTGGAGCGTGGCGCGGGGATGCTCGGCGACTTCGATGAGGCGCTGCAACTGCGCGCGCATCACCGAGGGGCCCCCGATCTGTCGACGCAGCGCCGACTCGTCGACGACGAAGTGGAGGTCGCCGATCCCGCTCTCGTCGAAGACCCGCTCCTGGCGGGCCGTGCGGAACTCCACGAGACGGCGGCGGGTGCCGGGGTCGCTGACCTCGGGGGTGGACAGGGCGTCCGCGTACTCCTCGGTGTGCAGGAGGCCGGGCATGATGATCGGGTGGTACGTGCGCAGTGAATCGGCGGCGGCCTCGAACGGGAGGTACTCGGTGAACCGGGGGTTGGCGATGTCCGACCACTGCACCCACCACGACTGCCCCTTCGAGCCGCGGGCGGCGGAGACCAGCTCGGTCACCCTTTCCTCGTCGTCCACGCCGTACTGACGCAGCAGCGCCCGAAGGTCCGTCACCGAGACGCTGACTGTGCCCTTTTCGATGCGGTTCAGCTTCGACAAGGACCATTCGAGGTCGCCGGCCGCGCCGCCCTGGGTCTGCCCGGCTTCCTCACGGGCCTTGCGCAGGGCGATGCGGAGCTTACGACGATTCAGGCTCGGGTCTACTTCGCTGGGCATGAGGCTCCTTCACTACGACCAGGAGTCAGCTCGCCATGAAGCCGTACGAAGGGCAGCGATAAGAAGTTATGCCTAACGAAGACTGGCCCTCCGCCGTGCAGCGCAGCGCAGCCGCTCTGTCTGACATATGTGCGGCAGACCCTAGCAGACTGCTGCTACCCAGTATGCCGTATGTCTAATCGAACTTGAGCGAATGGCCGCGCGTCCTGATCGCGGACGTACGGTGATGCGCGCTTTTGATCTAGCCCGCGGGGGCGCGGACCGGGCCCTGAACTGCGAAAGCCCTGGGGGGCGACCATGTCGGTCGCCCCCCAGGGCTTGTGCTGCGATTCCGGTCCGCGCGCTGTCGCGCGGCGACCGGACGTGTCAGGCGACGATCAGCGAGATCCCGTACGCCACTGCTCCCGCGCACAGCGCGAAGCACGCGTACGCGCCCACGCGTGCGGGGAGCGCGGCGGCGGAGCCTCCGGCCGCCTGCGCCTCCCGGGCCTGCTCCTGCTTGGAGAGGCCGACGATGCCGAGCGTGAACAGGCCCACGAGGGCGACGGTCACCGCGAGGCTGACTCCGAAGACGGAGCCCAGAGCTGCCCAGTCGATCTTCATGCTGCTTCTTCCTTAGACCGTGGCGGGCCGGGCGGAGTCCGCCACGGCCGTGGCGGACGCGGCGGGCGCGGGCGAGATGGTCGTCCGGACGTCGACAGCGGCGGCGGTGCCGGCGGCCGTGTCCTTGATGGCCTCGGTGGCCGCGGCGACCGGACCCGCCGGCGGCGGGGAGACGGCGGCGATGGCGGTGGTGACGACGCCCGCGGGCTCGGCGTCGGCACCGGCGGAGCCGATCTCGTCGGCGGTGACGTTCGTGTGGTCCACCGGCTGACGGCGCGACAGCTGCCAGATGACGGCGGAGCCACCGATGAGGAGCGCGGCCGTGGTGGCGATGCCCCAGGTGCCCTGCTTGGTGAGGAGCTCGGCGCCCGCGCCGACCAGGCCGGCGGCAGGCAGCGTCAGACCCCACGCCACGAACATCCGCGTCGCCGTGGACCAGCGCACCACGCCGCCCTTGCGGCCGAGGCCCGCGCCCATGACGGCGCCGGAGCAGACCTGGGTGGTGGAGAGCGAGAAGCCGATGTGCGAGGAGGCGAGGATGGCGGTCGCGGCGGACGTCTGCGCCGCGAAGCCCTGCGGCGGCGCCAGCTCGGTGAGGCCCTTGCCCATGGTGCGGATGATCCGCCAGCCGCCGAGGTACGTACCCATCGCGATGGCGACACCGGCCGAGACGATGACCCACATCGGGGGGTTCGCGCCCGGGTTGAGCACGCCGCCGGTGATGAGGGCCAGCGTGATGATGCCCATCGTCTTCTGGGCGTCGTTCGTGCCGTGGGCGAGCGAGACGAGTCCGGCGGAGGCGATCTGGCCCGCGCGGTACCCCTTCGAGGTCGCCTTCTCGTCGGTGCGGCTGCTGATCTTGTACGTGAGCCGGGTCGCGAGCGTCGCGGCGATACCGGCGACGAGCGGGGCCGCGATCGCGGGGAGCAGCACCTTGGTGACGACGGTGCCGCCGTTGACCGAGGACCAGCCCATGGACATCACGGCGGCGCCGATGAGGCCGCCGAACAGGGCGTGCGAGGAGCTGGACGGCAGGCCGAGCAGCCAGGTCAGAAGATTCCAGAGGATCGCGCCCACCAGGGCCGCGAATATCACTTCGGTCTTCAGACCGTCTTCATTGATGATGCCGCCGGAGATCGTCTTGGCGACTTCGACGGAGAGGAACGCTCCGACGAGATTCAGCACGGCGGACATGGCCACCGCCGTCTTGGGCTTGAGAGCGCCGGTCGAGATGGTCGTCGCCATCGCGTTGGCTGTGTCGTGGAAACCGTTCGTGAAATCGAACACGAGAGCGGTAACGATCACGATCCCGAGGAGAAGCGTGATGTGTTCCATTTACCCAGGCTTCTGTTGGACGTCAGTGGCTCGTGGAACGTAGGCAACCTGAGTGAACGGAAAGTGAACTGAGTTGGGCTGTGCGGTGACTCGAAGTGGGTTCTCGCCACTCCGCATCCGTCCGGCGGCAACCGGAAGGTGCGGCCGGGTAGCGGCGAGAGCCCGTCGTGGGCCCGGAATCCCGCCGTCCGAGGCCCTTTCGGCTAGCCCCGGGCGAACGCCTTGAGCTGGGCCTTCGAGCCATTGAAGAGATTCTGATCACCCGGCAGGTCGCCACCGTTGTCGTGCTGCCAGATCGTCCAGAAGGACCAGCCGCGAGGCAGCGCTCCGGGGGAGGACGACCAGCGGGCGAGCCACAGCGGATGGTTCGCCCCGAAGGCGGCGCTGCCGCCGGTGCAGTCGTTCCACCACCGCGCGGTCGTGTAGATCGTCGGCCTGCGTCCCGTCTGCCGCCGCACCTCGTCGCTGAATGACCTGATCCAGCCCACCATCCGGCTCTTGCTCAGGCCGTAGCACTTCCGGTCGCCGTACGGATTGTGCTCGATGTCCAGCGCGGGCGGCAGCGTCCAGCCGTCCGCCGTCCACTGGCCCCCGTTGCGCAGGAAGTGCGCGGCCTGGGTCCGGCCCGAGGACCTGTGCGGCAGGGCGAAGTGGTACGCGCCGCGGACCAGGCCGACCGCGCGGGAGCCGTCGTACTGCTGACGGAAGTAGGGGTTGCGGTAGGTGTGGGACTCGGTGGCCTTCACGTAGACGAAGCGCGCGCCCCTGTCCTCGGCCCGCTGCCAGTCGACGTTCTTCTGGTGCGAGGACACGTCGTGCCCCCGGGTCCGGGCGGCCGCCGGAACCGGAATCTCGGCGAAGGCCGTCCCGCCGACCGCCACGGCGGCCGCGACCGCCACGGACACGGTCAGGGCGCGGGCGCTCCGACGGGACGATTTGTGCTCACGGGCCATGCTTCCCCCCGATGGCGGCGTGCGTGACAAAACGCCCAAAGAGTACTGGAAGATCCGCCCGGGCCCCGCGAACCTCGGCCAGCCGCCGAGGCGCCCTCTGGCAGGATCGCCCGCATGACTGAGCAGCGGCACGACACGACGGCGGGCCCGGCGCGCGAGGCCATCGCGCGGGCCTGGGACGAACTGGTCGCGACCGCCCGCAGGACCGTGACGGACGGCCTCGTCGTCGGCACCTCGGGAAACGTCTCCGTGCGCGTCGGCGACACCGTCCTCGTCACCCCGAGCGGCGTCCCCTACGAGAAGCTGACGCCCGCGCACGTCCTCGGCGTAGACCTGGACGGCAACCGGACCATCGGCGACCTGGCCCCCACCAGCGAACTTCCCATGCACCTGGCGGTCTACCGCAGCACCGCGGCGGGCGCCGTGGTCCACACCCACGCCGTGCACGCCACCGCCGTCTCCACCCTCGTACCGGAACTCCCCACCATCCACTACATGACCGCCGCCCTCGGCGGCCCCGTCCGTGTCGCGCCCTATGCCTTGTACGGCTCCGACGAGTTGGCCGAGAACATGCTGCGCGCCCTGCGCGACCGCTCGGCCTGCCTCCTCCAGAACCACGGAACGGTCGCCTACGCAGACACCCTCGCCCAGGCCTTCGACCGCACGGCCCAACTGGAGTGGATGTGCCAGGTGTGGCTCACGGCGACGGCGGGACCGGGACGTGTGCCCCATCTCCTGTCTTTGAGCCAGCTGCACGAAGTGGAAGAGAAACTGTCGGGGTACGGCCAGGTTTCAGCCCGTCCGGCGTTTGAGGACGAGGCCGAAGGCCGATAGGGGGTCCGGGGGCGAAGCCCCCGGTCTCAGGAAGGGGCGGGTTTGGGGAAAACCCACCCCACCGGCACCCGCCCACTGGCCCCCGGCCCGCACCCCGCAGACACTGAACCCGTGCGCCCAGCCAAAGCGACGGCCGCCGCCGTCACCACCGCCACCGCCGTCCTAGGCGCCACCGCCGCCCTGGCCATCGCGGCCGGCCGCTACGCCAGCGACGCCGCCCTGAAGGCCCCCGCGGGCCGCCCCCTGCCGACGGAGCCGCGCCTGACGGTGCACTCCACGGCCGCGGGCCAGATCACCCTCACCCGCGCCCTGGCCTCCCAGCGCCCCGGCGTCTACGGCCTGAGCGGCGACGGCTGCCACGCCGTGGTCGGCCCGGTCCTCGACACCGCCCCGCACGAGGCCGACACGGTCGTACGCCGCCTCGAACGCGTCACCCACGGCACCCTGGAACCCGGCGCCCGGGTCTGGCTCACCCCGCAGGTCCACATCGGCGACCCGCACGCCGCGCTCGGCATCGACCACGCCGACGTCGACATCCCGGGCGAACTCGGCCCGCTGCCCGCCTGGTTCGTGCCCGGCAACCGCGACACCTGGGTGATCACCGTGCACGGCCTCGGCACGACGCGCGAGCACCCGATGGTCGTCATGGACTTCCTGCGCCGCCAGCAGCTGCCGGTGCTCGACCTCGCCTACCGCGGCGACCTGGGCGCGCCCCGCTCGCCGGACGGGCTCGGCCACCTCGGCGAGACCGAGTGGCGCGACCTGGACGCCGCCATCCGCTACGCGGTGCGCTACGGCGCGCGCGACGTCGTCCTGTACGGCTGGTCCACCGGCGCCTCGATGGCCCTGCACGCCGCCGCCCACTCCGGCCTCCGCGACCGCGTCAGCGGCCTGATCCTCGACTCGCCGGTGCTCGACTGGGAGACCACCCTGCGCGCCCTCGCCACCGCGCGCCGCACCCCGGGACCCCTGCTCCCGCTAGCCGTGCGCGCCGCCCAGGGCCGCACCGGACTGCGCGGGGACCGGGTCGCCACCACCGCCGACCCCGCCGCCCTGAAGGTGCCGACGCTTCTCCTGCACGGCCCCGCCGACGTCGTCGCCCCTTGGGGCCTCTCCCGTCAACTGGCCGGAAAGCGACCCGACCTCGTCACCCTGCACAGCGTTCCGGATGCGCCCCACGGCGCCATGTGGAACGCCGACCCCGCACGGTACGAAGAGGCGCTGCGGCGCTTCCTCACCCCCTTGATGTAGCCGATGCGGCCACTTCCTCACCCCTGCGCCTGACCGTCCGCAACCGCCGCCGGGCGCGTGCGCCGGGGCGCCGCCGGGATTCCGTTTGGGTTTTCCGACCGCCAGCAGGAAGACTGCTCCCGTGACGTCCCGTATCCCGCGCGACTCCCGGCTCCACCTCGTCCGCACGCCGTCCCCGAAGGCCGAAAGGCGAACGGAGCCGGAGCGCGTCCGACCGCGCAGTCCCCTCGGCACCCCCGGCGCGGTGACCCAGCGCCGTTCGCGCCGTCCCGCGCCCCCGCCGCCCGAGGGCACACCCGCGCCCGCCGAGCTGGCCCGCATGGCCCGCGCGGGCCTGGCCGCCGCCGTACGCGTCGCCCGCTGGGCCGACCACGCGCTGAGCCCCGGCACCGGGCCGCAGCGCGGCACCGGCAAGGACAGCGCCAAGGCCGGAGCCAAGAACGGAACCAAGAACGGCGCCAAGGCCAGTGGCACCGGGGCCGGCGGCGCGAAGGGCGGCAAGCAGGCCCGGACCGCCGCTGCCGCCGCCGCGCCCGCCGACGCCGCCGCGGGTCCGGGCAAAGGGACCGGCGGCGTCCTCTCCGACGCGTCCGCCGAACGCGCCGCCGCCGAACTGGACGTGACGGTCCACCAGGTCCGCTCCGACTGGGACACCGCCCGCCTGGCCGGACTCGTCGAGGTGCACGGCTCCGCCGCGCGGCCCGGCTGGCGGCTGCGCGCCTGGGACCGGGACGACGCCGCCGTCCTGCGCGGCTGGGTCGCCCTGTTCGACGCCTGGTCGCTCGCCCACCCGGCCCCCGCCGAACTGCCGCCCGCCACCGTCGCGGAAACCGTCGAGGCCGTCCCCCAGCTCCTCTCCTTCCTCCAGCTGTCGGCGGGCCCCGTGCCCGTGCCCCAGCTCCTGGACCTGCTCGACCAGCGCGTCCGGGAGCTGCGCACCGAACGCTGCGAAATCCCCTACGACTCGCAGGCGGAGCCCGAGCCCAAGTCACCGCCGCACACCAATGCGGTCCCGCCCCCCGGCGGCCCCGTCCCGCCCGCCGCGGCGACCGCACTGGCTGCTGTTGCCTCCGCGCCGCCCCCCGCTGCCTCCGCGCCGCCCACCGCGGCCGCCGACCCCGACGACGGCACCGCCCCGCCGCTGCCCGCCCTGCTCGACTGGGCCCTCCGTGCCCTGTCCGCCGTCGGCGCCCTGACCTGCGCCGACGGTCAGGCCACGCTCACTCCGCTGGGCAGCTGGGCCGTGTGGGTCAAGCTGGAGCAGATCTGCGTCGCCGCGCAGAGCCCCGCCGGGCACATCGAGCAGTCCGCCGAGGACATGCTCCGCGGCTGCGCCCGCCTGCGGCCCAACGCGGCCCGCGCCGAATACCGCGCCTGGCTCGCCGCCCGCGACGCCGGCAGCGCCGTCACCGAACTCCTCGACGCCGCCCGCGGCGAGGACGCCCTGCTGCGCGGCCTGGCCTTCGAGGCCCTGCGGGTCGTCGGCGCCCCGGCCGAACCCGACGTACGCGCCGTCGTCGACGAGACCTCGCTGCGGCCCTACGCCCTGCTGTGGCTCGCCGAGCACGAGGGCACCGACCCCGAGGACGTCCACCTCGTCCTGACGCGGGAGGAGTCGACCTGGCTGTGGGTCGACACCGCCGCCGCCGTGGCCGACCACGGCGAGGCCGAACTCCTCGTACGCCATCTGGAGTCGGCGCCGCAGCCGACCGTGCCCTCGCTCATCGACGAGGTGCGCACCGTCGGGCATCCGCGGACCGTGCAGGTGCTCGTCGCGCTCGCCGCGGCGCACCCCGACCCGGCGCTCGCGAAGGCCGTGCGGCGCGCCGCGTTCCAGGTGCACACCGGGGGCATGTGAGCGCCGCGCCCGTCCCGCCTCAGCCGCGGGGTGGGGCGGGTCAGCCGCCTATCTCGGGGGCGTACGTCCCGAAGCTCCAGATGTTGCCCTCGGCGTCCCGCGCCATGTAGTCCCGCGAGCCGTAGTCCTGGTCCGTCGGGGGCATCAGGATGTCCGCGCCGTGCTCGACGGCGCGCTGGTGGTGGGCGTCGACGTCGTCCACCACGATGTACGTCCCCGTGGGGCCCGCCTTGTCCATCGTCTCGGCGAAGAGGCCGCCGCGGCCCTTCGAGCCGAGCATCACCGCGCCGTTCCCATACGCGAGTTCGGCGTGCAGGATCTTGCCGTCCTCGCTCTCGTACACACTCGTCTCCGTGAAGCCGAAGGCCTCCGTGAGCTGCTTGATCGCGGCCTTGGCGTCCGCGTACAACAGCGTGGGGAAGATGCTGGGGCGTCCCCTGACAGCGCCTGTCATGCCGATCACTCCTTCGTCCTCGACCCCTGTCCCTGTGACCTGTTCCACAGTCTTGCACCCGGGTCTGACAACGGCCCGCGGCCGCCGGACGGGCCCGGCCGCCGCCTCAGCGGAAGGTGTTGCACTGCGCCATGTCGCCGGTACGAAAGCCCTGGTAGAACCAGTCCTGGCGCTGCTTGGCGGAGCCGTGGGTCCACGACTCGGGGGTGACGCGGCCCTGGTAGCGCTGCTGGATGCGGTCGTCGCCGACCGCGGCCGCCGCGTCCAGGCCGTCGCGGATGTCGGCGTCCGTGAGCTTGGTGATCAGCGGCTTGCCCGACTCGTCGGGGGTCCGTGTCGCGTTGTGCGCCCACACGCCCGCGTAGCAGTCGGCCTGCAGCTCGACGCGTACGGCGTTGCTGTTCTCGCCCGTGCGCCCGTCCTGGGACCGGCTCAGCGTGCCCATCAGGTTCTGCACGTGGTGCCCGTACTCGTGCGCCACGACGTACGCCTGCGCGAACGGGCCGCCGCTGGAGCCGAACTTCGTCCGCAGCTCGTCGAAGAATCCCAGGTCCAGGTAGACCTTGCGGTCGCCGGGACAGTAGAAGGGGCCGACCGCCGACGACGCGGCGCCGCACGCCGTGCCGACCCGGCCGCTGAAGAACACGGTCGGCGCCGGCGCGTACCGGCCCCCGCGGCGCGGGAACTCCTGGCGCCAGTAGTCCTGGACGCTGTTGACCACCGCCACGGTCCGGCAGTCCTCCCGGGCGTTCGCGTCCTTGCCGGTACGGCAGCTCTGCTGGACCTGGGCCAGCGAGGAGGACGAGGCCGCGGGTTCGTCGCCGCCGTCGTCGGTCAACCCGAGCTGGTCCGGACCGACACCGAAGAACAGCCCGAGCAGCAGCGCGATCAGCCCCGCGATGCCACCACCGACGGTCGCCCTGCCGCCGGGAATCCGGCTGCCCCGCACATCCTGCACCTCAGAGGTGTCAAGATCCGCGTCGTCGTCGAACTGCATGGGCACACCACCCTCTGCCTGCATCGAGTACGAGACCCACTGCCGTCGGGGGCGAGGCGGTCGTCCCGGGGGTGAGACGGCTGCCGCGGGGCGAGCCGACAGCCTCGGGGCGAGACCGCTGCCTCGTCTGCGGGCCGACGCCGCGCCGCCCCGCGCCGGACGTCCGGCGACTTCATCCTGATACGCCGCCCGCCCCCCGGCCCCGGACGGAGGTCCGAACGGGGGACGGGGCCACCCCGCCACACCGTGTCGCCCCCGCCCCCGCACAGACGCCGCAGCCCCGCGGCCCAAGCACCCCCCGCCGGCCCCGTGCCCAGCGCCCCGCCCCCCGCGAGGAAAAACCGCTTGCGGCCCCCCGTTAGAATTGCCCCTATGGCCATTCTCCTGCTGCATTAGACGGCTGAGCTGAGCGGCGCGCTTAGCGGCGCGGCATCGCATCGTGCATCGTCCATGCCCTTCTCCCGCCGTCCTTTCCCCTGTCCAGGAGTCTGACCGTGATCACCGCCTCCGGTATCGAGCTGCGTGCCGGCGCCCGCATCCTCATCGAGAACGCCTCGTTCCGCATCGCCAAGGGCGACCGCATCGGCCTCGTCGGCCGCAACGGCGCGGGCAAGACGACGCTCACCAAGTGCCTGGCCGGTGAGGGCACCCCGGCGGGCGGCACGATCAGCCGCTCCGGAGAGGTCGGCTATCTCCCGCAGGACCCGCGTACGGGCGACCTCGACGTGCTCGCCCGCGACCGCGTCCTCTCCGCGCGCGGACTCGACGTACTGATCCGCAAGATGCGCGAGAACGAACAGCGCATCGCGAACGGCGCGGGCGCCACCCGCGAGAAGGCCCTCAAGCAGTACGAGCGCCAGGAGACGGAGTTCCTCACCAAGGGCGGGTACGCAGCCGAGGCCGAGGCCGCCACCATCGCCGCCGCCCTGAACCTCCCGGACCGCGTGCTCGGCCAGCCCCTGCACACGCTCTCCGGCGGTCAGCGCCGCCGCATCGAGCTGGCCCGGATCCTGTTCTCCGACGCGGACACCCTGCTGCTCGACGAGCCGACGAACCACCTGGACGCCGACTCCATCGTCTGGCTGCGGGACTACCTGAAGACGTACCGCGGCGGCTTCATCGTGATCTCCCACGACGTCGACCTCGTCGAGACGGTCGTCAACAAGGTCTTCTACCTGGACGCCAACCGCTCCGCGATCGACGTCTACAACATGGGCTGGAAGCTCTACCAGCAGCAGCGCGAGTCCGACGAGAAGCGCCGCAAGCGCGAGCGCCAGAACGCCGAGAAGAAGGCCGCGGCCCTGCACTCGCAGGCCGACAAGATGCGGGCCAAGGCCACCAAGACGGTCGCCGCGCAGAACATGGCGCGCCGCGCCGACAAGCTCCTCGCGGGCCTCGAGGACGTGCGCCAGAGCGACAAGGTCGCCAAGCTGCGCTTCCCGGAGCCCTCGCCGTGCGGCAAGACGCCGCTCATGGCCGAGGGACTCTCGAAGTCGTACGGCTCGCTCGAGATCTTCACCGATGTGGACCTCGCCATCGACAAGGGGTCGCGCGTCGTCATCCTCGGCCTCAACGGCGCGGGCAAGACCACCCTCCTGCGCCTCCTCGGCGGCGCCGAGAAGCCCGACACCGGGCAGGTCATAGAGGGCCACGGCCTCAAGCTCGGCTACTACGCCCAGGAGCACGAGACCCTCGACCCCGAGCGCACGGTCCTGGAGAACATGCGCTCCGCCGCCCCCGACCTCGACCTCGTCGAGGTGCGCAAGACGCTCGGCTCGTTCCTCTTCTCCGGAGACGACGTCGACAAGCCCGCGGCCGTGCTGTCCGGCGGCGAGAAGACCCGTCTCGCCCTCGCGACGCTCGTCGTCTCCTCGGCCAACGTGCTGCTCCTCGACGAGCCCACCAACAACCTCGACCCCGCCAGCCGCGAGGAGATCCTGGGCGCGCTGCGCACCTACAAGGGCGCCGTCGTCCTCGTCACCCACGACGAGGGCGCCGTCGAGGCGCTGCAACCGGAGCGGATCATTCTGCTGCCGGACGGCGTCGAGGACCTGTGGGGCGCGGACTACGCGGACCTGGTCGCCCTCGCCTGACGGGACCGCCTGGCGAGACGCCCGACGGACCCGTCACGGCCCCGCCGGGCGACCTCCAGCGCGCTTGATCGATTGACTGATCCACTGCGTATGGATCATTCGGCCGATCCGTGATCCTTCATCTGTGTGAGTCGTCCTCGTACCGACGTGTGCGATACACGGATTTCTTCGTCCCACGGGACCCGCAGGCCCGCCTTTCCCCGGCACGCCGCTGACCTGCCGCTTCCTCGCAGAACCCATTCGGCGGTACGTGCAGGGACGTGCGGAATCGTTAATTCCGCTCGTGGCGGCCGCTTGACGCGCGGCCAATCAAGTCGCACGGACCTTGCCGAATGGGTGGCCAGGAGGCCCGGTAGGGGTGATCATGAGAAGTCCAGAGCGCACTTCCCATGAGGAGGCACGGGTGGCCGAGACTCTGAAGAAGGGCAGCCGGGTAACCGGCGCCGCGCGCGACAAGCTCGCGGCAGACCTGAAGAAGAAGTACGACGGCGGTGCGAGCATCCGGGCGTTGGCCGAAGAGACCGGCCGTAGCTACGGGTTCGTCCACCGGATGCTCAGTGAGTCCGGAGTCACGCTGCGGGGACGCGGCGGGGCGACGCGAGGCAAGAAGGCGGCTTCCAGCTAGCAGCCGTCTCGCGGCCGTCCGGCTCCGGTGGGCCGGTGTGGCCACCCGGTCGATCGGCTGATCGACCGGGTGGTTACTGTGCAGTCACTTGTGGGCGCGAGCCAGTGCCCGCAAGGCGGTGCGTCGACATGCGCTGATGCGGTCGTGAATCTGCGTCCGCATGGGTGCTGACCTGCGTCGACGCGTCCGTTCACGACGACTGCACTCACCACCGGAGGCATTGATGGCTTCGCCCGACAGCGGTTCGAGCAGCCCGAGCGGTTCGGCTGAGACCGGTCCGATCGGACTGAGCGGTTCAGGCGCGACGGCACCGGTTCTCGATCAGGACGGCGTACGTCTCACGATCGACGGCGCCGTGGCCACGGTGACGCTGGCCAACGCGGCCAAGCGCAACGCCCAGTCTCCCGCTCTGTGGCGGGCGTTGACCGAGGCCGGCCGGGTGCTGCCCGGCAGCGTCCGCGTGGTGCTGCTGCGCGGCGAGGGCAAGTCCTTCTCCGCGGGCCTCGACCGGCAGGCGTTCACGCCCGAGGGCTTCGAGGGCGAGCCGTCGTTCCTCGACCTCGCGCGCGGCGCCGACGACGACCTCGACGCGGCCATCGCCGAGTACCAGGACGCGTTCACCTGGTGGCGGCGCGGCGACATCGTGTCCATCGCCGCCGTCCAGGGCCATGCGATCGGCGCGGGCTTCCAGCTCGCGCTCGCCTGCGACCTGCGGGTCGCCGCCGACGACGCGCAGTTCGCCATGCGCGAGACCAGCCTCGGCCTGGTGCCCGACCTCACCGGCACGCACCCGCTCGTCTCCCTCGTCGGATACGCCCGCGCCCTGGAGATCTGCGCCACCGGCCGCTTCGTCCAGGCCGCCGAGGCCGAGCGCATCGGCCTCGCCAACCTCGTCGTCCCTGGCGACCAACTCGACGCCGCCGCCCAGGACTTGGCCGCCGCCCTGCTCGCCGCACCGCGCGACGCGGTCATCGAGACCAAGGCACTGCTCCAGGGCGTCACGGGCCGCTCGTACGAGGAGCAGCGCCGTGCCGAGCGGGCCGCGCAGGCACGCAGGCTGCGGGACCTCGCGGGTATCGGGGACTGACAAGGTTCTTTGTTCGTACGGGGGTTGGGGCGCCGCTATGGCCGACGCCCCGTCAAGTCAACCTGCCCTTAGGTGAGTTGGCGGGGCGACAATAGTGAGCTAGTCCACCGCTGTGACCAGTACCGCCACTGACGGCCGGTCCGGCAGGGACTCGGTGACCGTCGCGCGAACCGCGCGGGCCACGTCCAGCGTGCGCAGGCCGGCGTCCGCCGCCACCTCCACGCGGACGTGGCGGCGCGGCAGCGCCTGCACCGCCGCGTGCTCCTCGATGTGGATGGCCCGGCCCAGGCCCCCGAGGGTGCCCGCCATCCGGGTCACACCCGGCACCGCGAGGACGGCACGCGCCACGCGCCCCTCGTCGGAGTCGGCGGCCGATGACGGCTCGTCCTCTTGTCCGGCCTGGTCGTGCCGCTCTTCGGGGGGCAGGTCGCCGAGGGCCGCGTTCAGTCGGGCGCCCTCCCCGGCACCGTCCCCGGACTCGGCACCGTCCCCGGCCTCGTACTCGTACTCGTCGAGCAGCCCCGTAACCCGCAGATCCACCTCCGCCACCACCAGACCGAGCCGGTCCGCCGCGGCCGTACCGAGTGCCGTACGCAGCCGGGACGCGGTCGCCGGCAGGGGCTCGGCCATGACGGCCGTGAAGTCCGCGCTGATCCGCAGCGGCCCCGGCGGCAGCGCGCTCGGGGGCGACGGCACCGTGGAGACGTACGCGTCAGGAGACAGCCGCCCGGCGTCCGGATCCGCGAGGGACACCCGCAGGCCGGTCAGCCGTACCCCCGCCACCCGCTCGGCCGAGCCCCGCAGCACCGCGCGGGCCGCCGACTCCGCGAGCCACGCGCCGTCACCCGGGCCACCCAGCGGCAGCACGCGGCCGAGACCCAGTTGGCGACGTACCGCCGAGGTCCATCCGTCACCCGTCATGGCTCCAGCGTGCCCCATCCCGGGCGCGCCGGTCCGGGGCCGCGCTTAGTGTGGACGAAAGAGCAGATCCCCTGCCGAAAAGGACCATCGTGATGACCGACACCGGAGAGCGGACGACGTCCCACACGCTCGCCAAGGAGTCGCCCGCCGAGGCCGCCGGGAAGGGCGGAGAGCGGAGGCGCGGGGGAGGGGACCCCGCGACGCGCGGGCGGACCAGCATCGCGGACGGCGTCGTCGAGAAGATCGCAGGGCTCGCCGCGCGCGACGTGGTCGGGGTGCACGCCATGGGCGGCGGGCTCGCCCGGACCTTCGGGGCCGTGCGGGACCGGGTGCCCGGCAGCTCGAAATCCGTGTCGCGCGGGGTGAAGGCCGAGGTCGGCGAGGTGCAGACGGCGCTCGACCTGGAGATCGTCGTCGACTACGGCGTGTCGATCGCCGATGTCGCCCAGGACGTACGGGAGAACGTCATCGCCGCCGTCGAGCGCATGACGAGCCTGGAGGTCGTCGAGGTGAACATCGCGGTGAGCGATGTGAAGCTGCCGGACGACGAGGACGACGAGCAGCCGTCGCGGCTGCAGTAGCCGCCCCGCGCGGACCCCGGGCCCGGTGTGTTCCGCACCCGTCACCGGTCGCGAGGCGGCGTCGGCGCGCGGCCTGGGTATGCGTGAAGCAGGAGCCGTCGCGCGGCGGCGGGCGTGGCCGCGGGGTCGCAGGGGAGTACGAGGCGCGCAGGAGCGAAGGAGCGCACGATGAGCTTTGCCGTGATCGGCATGATCGCCGGAATGGCCCTCGGCTTCGCCGGATACTTCGGCGGGTTCGGGGCCTTCCTGCTGGTGGCCGCCCTGGGCGCCATCGGCTTCGTCGCCGGACGGTTCCTGGAGGGGGACCTGGAGCCCGGCGACTTCTTCCGCCCGCGCGGCGACCGGCGGCGATGAGCGGTGGCGGCCGAGGTCGTGGGGCAGGTACCGCCCGGCGAGCGCGGCGCGACCCGGATCGCCGACCGCGTCGTCGCGAAGATCGCCGCGCGCGCCGCGCGTGAGGCGCTGCCCGTGCTGCCTGCCGAGGCGGCGGCGCCGCACGCGACGGTCAGCGTGCATCCCCGAGCTCTCGGCTCCGCTCGAGCAGGGGAGACCCCATCCGACAGCGCCCGTGTCCGCGTCAGTCTCGAACTGGACTACCCCAGCGACATCGGCCGCCAGTGCGGTGCCGTGCGTCGCCAAGTCGCCGAACGGGTAAAGGCGTTGGCGGGCATGGAAGTGCCCGAAGTGGCGGTCCAGGTCGAGCGGCTGCACTCCGCGCAGGCGCGGGCCGCGGCGCAGGGGAGGACCCGATGAGCGAGCCCCAGCAAGGTAGTGGGCCGGACCTGACCAAGGCGGCGCCGGTCATGGAGGCCGCCGCGCCCGGGCCGGAGCCCGAGCTCGGCCAGTCGGCGTCCGCCGCCGACTACCAGCCGCTGCCCACGCTCAGCGGCGACGACGGCGGCGCACCCCGCTTCTGGTCCGCGCGGCGCGTGCCCGCCGGGCTGCTCGCCCTGCTGATCCTCGGCGGGGCCGGGCTCCTTCTGTACGACATCGTCGCCGTACGGGCCGACCACCCCGCGATGCGATGGCGCCGCGAGCTCGCGCGGGAGCTGGCCGAACGGCCGCTGGACAGCACGGCGGTGCTCGCCGGTGCCGCGGCGGCGGCCGCGATCGGGCTGTGGCTGCTGGTGCTCGCGGTGACACCCGGGCTGCGGGCCGTGCTGCCGATGCGGCGTACGCACGACGACGTGCGGGCCGGGCTGCACCGGGACGCCGCCGCGATGGTGCTGCGGGACCGGGCCATGGACGTGGCCGGAGTGCGGTCGGTACGGGTGCGGATGAGCAGGTCCAAGGTGGAGGTGCGGGCCGTGTCGCACTTCCGTGAACTCGACGACGTACGCGGCGACCTGGACGCGACACTCGCCGAGACCATCCGCGAACTCGGGCTCGGCAGCCCGCCCGCGCTTTCGGTGCACGTGGCGCGGCCGGGTCGGAAGGGGTGAACGGCATGCTGCGGACGTTGAACCGCGTACTGCTCGGGCTTGCCGGACTCGCGCTCGTGCTGGTCGGCGGGTCCGTGCTCGCCGTCGGGCTCGGCGTCGAGCCGCCGTCGTGGTGGGTGCACGACCGCCGTGACGACGTGCTGCTCAGCGACGCCGACCGGGCGCGGTGGCGCGACGACGGCTGGTGGTGGCCGACCGTCATCGCCGTGCTCGCCGTGATCGTGCTGCTCGCCCTGTGGTGGCTGACCGCGCAGCTGCGGTGGCGCCGGCTCGCCGAGGTGCTCGTGGAGACCGGGGACGGGGAAGGGGCGCTGCTGCGGGGGCGGGCGATGGAGAATGTGCTGGCCGGCGAGGCGTCCGCGCTCGACGGCGTGGAGCGCGCACGCGTACGCCTGACCGGGCGGCGCAACGCGCCCGAGGCACGGGTCGGGCTCCTCCTGGCGGCGGAGGCCGTCCCGGCGGAGGCCCTGCGGGGCACCTGCGAGGAGGCGCTGGCGCATGCGCGGGACTCGGCGGGGCTCGAGCGGTTGCCTGCGACGGTGGAGCTGCGGGCGGTGAAGCATCGCGCCGAGCGCGTGAGTTGACCCCACCCGCAGCCCAGCGGGCGCCCCCCCGCCGAAGCTAGAAGCCCCGCCTCGCGCCCCCGTCCACCGGAAGCATCACGCCCGTGAGGTACGACGCCGCCGGTGAGAGGAAGAACGCGGCGGTGCGGCCGAACTCCTGGGGGGTGCCGTAGCGGCGCAGGGGGATGCGGGACTGGGCCGCCAGGCGGGCCGCTTCGGGGTCGGCGGAGAGGCCGTCCAGCTGGCGGACCCGGTCGGTGTCCATGCGGCCGGGCAGCAGACCGACGACCCGGATGCCGCGCGGCCCCAGCTCGTCGGCGAGGGAGTTGGCGAAGCCCGCGAGGCCGGGGCGCAGGCCGTTGGAGATGGTCAGGCCCGGGATCGGCTCGTGCACCGACGTGGACAGGACGAAGCCGATGACACCGCCCTCGTCGAGCTCCGCCGCCGCGGCCCGCGCCAGCCGCACCGCACCGAGGAACACCGACTCGAAGGACTCCCGCCACTGCTCGTCGGTGCTGTCGGCGACGTAACCGGGCGGCGGCCCGCCGACGCTGATGAGGATGCCGTCGAGGCCCCCGAAGTTCTCGCGCGCCGCCGCGACAAGCCGCTCGGCGGCGTCCGGCTCGGCGTTGTCCGCGGCGACGCCCACCGCGTTCGGGCCGAGCTCCGCGGCCGCCGCGGCGGCGACCTTCTCGTCCCGTCCGGTCAGGACGACCTTCGCGCCCTCCGCGACCAGCTCGCGGGCGGCGGCGTTGCCGAGGCCCCGGCTGGCGCCGGTGACGATGTACACACGGTTGTTCAGTCCAAGATCCATGGCCCTATCCTGCCGCGTCGGCCCGGAGCAGGGCGAGGGCGGTGCCGGTGCCGGTCCCCGGGTTCGGTGAGCCGTCAGGCGGGGGCGAGTTGACCCCGTACCGACCCCGTACGCGGGATCGCCCGTGTCAGGCCGTCGCGGGCGACGCCTCCGCGGGCTCCGCCGGTGCCGTCTCCGCCGCTGCCGCCGCCAGGCGGTCCTTGCGTTCGCGGCGGACCAGGACCACCCAGCCCGCGGGGACCCCGGCGGCGAACAGCCACCACTGCACGGCGTACGCCATGTGCGGTCCGATGCCGCTGTGGTCGGGCGCGCCGAGGAGCTGCGGCGAGTCGGCGCTCGGCGCGGTCTGCTGGACGTAGCCGCCGAGGACCTGCTTGCCCAGGGCGTGCGCCTGCTGGCCGCTGCTGATCAGCATGATCTGGCGGTCGGGCAGTCCACGTACGTCCTTGATGCCGCTGGCCGCGGACGTCTCGTCCCGCATGAGGCGGCCGGTGACGGTGACTTCGCCGCGGGGCGGGGCGGGGATCTTGGGGAAGGCGGTCTGCGGTCCGTCGGCCGGGATCCAGCCGCGGTTGACGAGCAGCACCTTGCCGTCGTCGAGGACGAAGGGGGTCAGGACGTGGAAGCCGACCTCGTCGTCGCCGTTGGTGCGGCGCCGCACCACGACCTCGTGCTTCGCGTCGTACGTGCCCTTGGCCGTCACCGCGCGGTACACGGCGGAGTCGGGCACCTCACGGCCGGGCGATGTGAGCCGCTCGGCGGGGACCGGCGGGGCGTCGAGGGCCTTGCCGATCCGTTCGTTGCGCGCCACGCGGTTCTCGTGGCGGTGCAGCTGCCAGAAGCCCAGTTCGATCATCACGGGGATGAGAACGAGACCGATGAGGGTGAGGATCACCCACTGGCGGGTCAACAGGAAGCGGTACACAACTTCGACGGTACCCCGCGTGTGAAACACCCCCGACGGGAGGGGCCCCGTCGGGGGTGACCCCCACACAGCAGGCGCCGAGCCCGCTCAGACCTTGTCGACGATTCCCACCATCCCCTCCGCCCGCGAGCAGTGCGCCCCGCAGTACCAGTGGCCCTCCACCTCGACGCCCTGCCCGATGATGCGGCAGCGGCAGTGCTCGCAGATCGGCGCCATGCGGTGGATGGCGCAGGCGAAACAGTCGAAGACATGCACCGCGCCCTGCGCGTGCACTTCGAAGGACATGCCGTAGTCGTTTCCACAGACCTCGCAACGTGCCATGCGCCACAGGGTGGGACGCGGCGGTGGTGTGGGGCGAGCGGTGGGCGGGCGAGTCGCCCGGCAATCACCCGTCTGACGCGGAGGACGCACCGGGCGTACCGGATGAGCCCGGCGTATTGGACCTACCGGACGCACCCGCGGCGGCGCCGTCCGCCGGGGCCACGTCCTGGAGCAGCTGGCCGAACGCCGCCTCGTCGATGACCGGGGTGCCGAAGGCGCGGGCCTTCGTCGTCTTCGACGTGCCCGAGTCCGGGTCGTTGGTGACGAGCAGGCTCGTGAGCCGCGACACGCTCGTGGCGATGTGCAGACCGGCCTCGAACGCGCGGTCCTCCAGGAGCTCGCGGTCCACGGAGGTGTCCCCGGAGAAGGCGACGCGCATGCCCTGCTTCAGCGGCTTGCCGTCCTCCCACCGTCCGGGGTTGGGGAAGGGGCAGGCGGGGCGCTTGCGGGAGGCGCGCCAATTCCCTTGCTGGTACGAGGAGTTGCCTCCCCAGGAGCCCGCGCCCGGCCCCCCGCCCGGCCCCGTGCTCTGGCGGCCGATACGCGCCCCGCCGTCGACCCACTCCGTGAGCGGGCGGCACTCCAGGAGCGGCAGCCGCACACCCCCGCCGGCCGCCGCCCGCAGGCTCGGCCGGAACGCCTCGGCGAGCACGCGCGCGTCGTCCAGGGCGTGGTGGGCGTGGCGCTGGACGACGCCGAAGTGGGCGGCGAGGGACTCCAGCTTGTGGTTGGGCAGCGGCAGGCCGAGCTCCTTGGAGAGCGCGATGGTGCACAGGCGCTGGCGGACGGGCGCGGTGCGCTCCGCGCGGGCGTACTCCCTGGCGATCATCGACCAGTCGAAGACGGCGTTGTGCGCGACGAGGACGCGGTCCGCGAGGCGGGTGGCGAACTCCTCGGCGATGTCCGCGAAGAGCGGGGCGTCGGCGAGCTTGTCGCTCGTCAGGCCGTGGATCCAGACGGGGCCCGGGTCGCGCTGCGGGTTGACCAGCGTGTACCAGTGGTCCTCGACCTCGCCCGTGGCGTCCAGGCGGTAGACCGCTGCCGAGATGATCCGGTCGTCCCTGGACAGGCCGGTGGTCTCGACGTCGACCACCGCGTACCCCGAGGGGTAGGCGGTCGGCCAGGGGGCCGTGGGCCCCGGCGGCGTCGCGTCGGTCGTCCCCGTCCCTGCGGCCGTCGGCGTCGCCGGCCCCTCTGTCCGGGATGCGGTCGTGCGGTCTTCGAGCATGGTCCATGAGGATACGGGCCGCGACTGACAGTCAGTTCCCAGGGCCGGAAGCCGTCGCGTTCTCGTCGGTGCCCGTCGCCCCGTCCGCGCCCCCGGCGGCCACCTCGTCCCCGAGCCCGGCGGCCACCTCGCCCGCGGCCCCGAGCAGCCCCGTCACCAGCGCCCGCACCGACAGCGTGAACAGCCGTTCCGCGTCCAGGGGCCGGGCGAGCGCGCGGGCGAGGGCCGGGTCCTGACCGGCCGTCCGCGCCTCCCACAGCTGATGCTCGCCGGGGCGTTGCACCGGCGCGCGCTCGCGGTTGCGCTCCACCAGGACGTGGCCGACGACATGCACCTGGACGGCGCGCACGGCGTCGGCCGCGCGGGCGCCGCGCAGCCCGGCGGCGTACATCTCATGGGCGAGGGCCTGCTGTGCGGGCAGGAACATCCGGTCGGTCAGGCCGCGTTCGTGGACCATCGCGACGAGGTGCGGGTGGGCGCGCAGTTGACGGCGCAGGGCGCGCGCGACGGAGGCCGCGCGCCGGGCGGGGGTGCGGCCCGTCGGCTGGATCTCGCCGAGGTCGGCGACGGTGCGTTCGACGAGGGCGTCGAGGAGCGACTCGCGGTTGCCGACGTGCCAGTAGATCGAGGTGACGGCCGTGCCGAGCTCGGCGGCGAGCTTGCGCATGGTGAGGGCGGCGGGGCCGTGCTGCTTGACGAGGTCCGCCGCGGTGGCGAGAACCGTTTCGCGGTCGAGGCGGGTACGCGTCTCTTTACCCTTCACGGCTCCTGTTGTAACTGTGTTACAGAACCCCCGCAAGTCTCTGGCAGGACCGTCAGCGAAGGGTGGTACGGCATGGCACGCGTACGCTACGGGGCGCGCACCGAGGCGGAGATCGCCGCGACGCGCACCGCGAGCAGCAAGCTCCCCGACATCTGGTCCACGGGCGTGGTCGCCGTGTGGGAGAGCGATCCGGACGTGGTGGCGGCCGTCCTGCCGCCGCCCCTGAAACCCACGGCGCGCCCTCTGGTGCGGGCCAACATCAGCAAGGTCGACCTGGCCGGCTACCCCCTGGGCGCGGGCTCGGTGGCCGTCGCCGCGGAGCACGGCGGGGTGGCGGGCTGGTATCCGCTGGTGATGCCGATGACGCACGAGCGGGCCCTGACCGGCGGCCGTGAGGTCTTCGGGGAGCCGAAGAAGCTGGGCGAGGTCACCGTCGAGCGGGACGGCCTGGTGGTGCGGGCCGCCATGGCCCGGCACGGCATCGCGTTCGTGGAGGTGCGGGGGGCCGTGAGCGGTTCCCTGCCGCTGCCGGAGCCCGCGCCGAAGACCGACTTCTACTTCAAGTTCCTTCCCGGTGTGGACGGTTCGGGCTTCGACGCGGATCCGGTGCTCGTGCACTGCGTGCGCAACGAGCGGGTCCGCAAGCTGGAGAGCGTCACCGGGGACGTGGTGCTTCGGGAGTCGATGTACGACCCCGTCGCCGACCTCCACGTACGCCGCCTTGTGGAGATCACCATTGGCGAGAAGACGAGCGACCAGCGCGGCCGGGTGGTGGAGCGGGTGAGCGCGCAGGCGCTGCTTCCGTACATCCACCAGCGCTACGACGACCCGCGGCAGATCCTCGACGGGCCGCCCGAGGGGAGCGTCTGAGATGGAGCTGCGCGCCGGACAGATCGCCGTCGTGACGGGCGCCGCGAGCGGCATCGGGCTCGCTCTCGCGCGCCGGTTCGCGGCGGAGGGCCTGGCGGTGGTGCTCGCCGACGTCGAGGAGGGCGCCCTGGAGAAGGCGGCGGCCGGGCTGCGCGCGGACGGGGCGACGGTGCACGCGCGCGTGGTCGACGTCGGCGTGCGCGAGCAGGTCTTCGCGCTCGCCGAGGACGCGTACGACAGGTTCGGTGCCGTGCATGTCCTGTGCAACAACGCCGGGGTCGGCTCCGGCGCCGAGGGCCGGATGTGGGAGCACGAGCCGAACGACTGGCGGTGGGCCTTCGAGGTCAACGTGTGGGGGGTCTTCCACGGCATCCAGGCGTTCGTGCCGCGGATGCTCGCGGGCGGCGAGGAGGGGCACGTCGTCAACACGTCCTCCGGGGACGGCGGCATCGCCCCGCTGCCCACCGCTTCGGTGTACGCGGTGACCAAGGCGGCCGTCGTGACGATGACGGAGTCGCTGTACGCGCATCTGAAGGCGGAGCACGCGCGCGTGGGCGCCTCCGTGCTGTTCCCGGGCCCGCACATGCTGCGCACCGGCCTGTGGGAGTCGCACCGCAACCGCCCCGAGCGGTACGCCAAGTCCCGCCCCCGCAGGGCGCCCTACCGCAGCCTCGGCCAGTGGGAGACGGCCATGCGGGAGGCCGGGCAGGAGGTGGCCTTCACTCCTGTCGAGGAGGTCGCCGAGCACGTCCTGGACGGCCTCCGCGCCGACCGCTTCTGGATGCTCCCCGACAGCGAGCACAGCGACCGGCAGATCCGCGCGCGCTCCCGCTCGATGCTGGAGCGCGCCAACCCCTCGTACCTCGAAAGCTTCATCCTGGACTGATGGATTGCGAGTTGACGATGACGGCTCAGCACGATCCGTACTTGATCATCTCCTCCGACTGCCACGCCGGCCTGCCCACCGAGGAGTACCGGCCCTATCTGGACGCCCGGTTCCACCGGGACTTCGACGACTTCCTCGCCGGGCGCGAGCGGCGCCGTGAGGAGATGACGCGGCTCGGCATCCGCAACGAGGCCTTCGCCGCCAAGTGGTTCAGCGACAACGAGGAGGGCCTGAAGGGCGGCTGGGACGCCGGGCAGCGGCTGAAGGAGCTGGACGGCGACGGGGTGGCCGCCGAGGTCGTCTTCCCCGACGCCGACGCCGTGGACAGCCAGACCGCCGCGCCCTTCGGCGTGGGACTCGGCCTCTCCGGAGACCAGGACCCCGAGCTCGGCATGGCGGGCGCGCAGGCGCACAACCGGTGGCTCGCCGACTTCGTGTCCCAGCATCCCGAACGGCACTGCGGTGTCGCCCTGCTGCCCGTCACCGGAGACGTCGACCGGGTGGTGGCGGAGGTGCGCCGCGCCAAGGAGTCGGGGCTCGGCGCCCTGATGATCCCCTCCATGTGGGTCGACAAGGCGCCCTACCACGACCGGCGTTACGACCCCGTGTGGGCCGCGGCCGCCGAGTGCGCGATGCCCGTGCTCACGCACTCCGGGGCGGCGCCCCGCCACGAGTACGGCGACCATCTCGGGATCTACGTCTCCGAAGTGACGTGGTGGCCCGCGCGGCCCCTGTGGTTCCTGCTGTGGTCCGGGGTCTTCGAGCGGCACCCGGGGCTGAGGTTCGGGGTCGCGGAGTCGGGCTGCTGGTGGCTGCCGAACCTGCTGTGGTTCATGGACCGCCTCTACCTGGGCGCGCACGGCGGCAAGAAGCTGTCGCCGTTCGCCGAGCTGAAGCGCCCGCCGCACGAGTACCTGGACCGGCAGATCTTCGTCTGCGCGACCAACACCAAGCGCCGCGAGCTTGCCCAGCGCTACGAGATCGGCGTCGACAACATCCTGTGGGGCAGCGACTTCCCTCACCCCGAGGGCACCTGGCCCGACACGCGCGCGTGGCTCGCGAAGACCTTCCACGACATCCCCGTGACGGAGACCCGCCGCATGCTGGGCCTGGCCGCCGCCGAGGTCTTCGGCTTCGACACCGAGCGCCTCGCGCCGTTGGCCCGCCGCATCGGCCCGACCCCCGCCGACCTCGGCCAGGCCGACGACCAGGAGGCCGTGACGGCGTCCTGGGCGCGCTCGCGCGAGGTGGGCCGCCACTGGCTGACCGACCACGACTTCCCGACGCTCGGGGTGACCCCATGACAGACACCAGGACGTACGCCGCGACCGACCGCTACACCGTCGTCTCCGCCGACTGCCACGCCGGCGCCGACCTCCTCGACTACAAGCCGTACCTGGAGAAGCGCCACCACGACGCCTTCGACGCCTGGGCGGCCACCTACGTCAATCCGTACGAGGACCTGCTCGCCGACACCGCCGACCGCAACTGGAACTCCGACCGCCGCGTCGCCGAGCTGGAGGCCGACGGCATCGTCGCCGAGGTCGTCTTCCCCAACACCATCCCGCCGTTCTTCCCCTCGGCGTCCCTGATGGCCCCGGCGCCGACCCGCGAGGAGTACGAGCGGCGCTGGGCGGGCCTGCGCGCGCACAACCGCTGGCTCGCCGACTTCTGCGCGGCGGCGCCCGGACGCAGGGCGGGCGTCTTCCAGATCCTCCTCAACGACGTCGACGAGGCGGTCGCGGAGATCCGCCGGTCGGTCGGCGCGGGGCTCACCGGCGGGGTCCTCGTGCCCGGTACGCCGCCGGGGTCGGGCCTTCCCGAGCTGTACTCGCAGACGTACGACCCGATCTGGGCCGTCTGCGCCGAGCTCGGCGTGCCCGTGAACCACCACGCGGGTTCGGCGTCGCCGCCGCTCGGCGACGAGCCCGCCGCGCGCGCGGTGTTCATGGTGGAGACGACGTGGTTCTCGCACCGGGCGCTGTGGCACCTGATGTTCGGCGGCGCGTTCCGGCGCCACCCGGAGCTGAAGCTGGTCCTCACCGAGCAGGGCTCCGGCTGGATCCCGGGCGTGCTCGCGATGCTGGACTACTACCACGGGCGGCTCGTCGCGGCCGTCTCGCGCCGGGACACCGCCGAGTCCAAGTTCGGCGCAGGTCTCTCCGAGGCCATGGGCAAGGGGCCCTCCGAGGTGTGGCGGGACAACTGCTACGTAGGTGCCAGCTTCATGCGGCCGCACGAGGCGGCGCTGCGCGACCGCGTCGGCCTCGACAAGATCATGTGGGGCAGCGACTACCCGCACGACGAGGGCACCCACCCCTACTCGCGCGAGGGCCTGCGCGCGGCCTACGCGGGCCTGCCCGCCGACGAGGTCGCGGCGATGGCGGGCGGCAACGCGGCCCGTGTGTACGGCTTCGACCTCTCTCGGCTGGACGCGATCGCGGCCCGGGTGGGGCCCACGGTCGGCGAGATCGCCGAGCCCCTGAAGGAACCGCCGGCCGCGGCGACGAGCCCGGTGTTCGCTCCGGGGGGTGGGGTGCGGGTGTGGTGACGCGGGTGCGGTGACGGTCGCGCCGGTGCCCCGTGTGCGGCGGCGCGGGTGAGACCCTCCCCGGGTGAGCGATCAGGCACCCGACGGGGGCGGTTCCCCCGCGCCGGTCCACGACGAGGCCCACGGCGGCGCGCTCGGCGCCCGCCTCAACTGGCTGCGGGCCGCCGTCCTCGGCGCCAACGACGGCATCGTGTCCACCGCGGGCCTCGTCGTCGGCGTCGCGGGCGCCACCGGCGAGCGCGCCACCATCCTGACGGCGGGCCTCGCGGGGCTGCTCGCGGGATCCATGTCGATGGCCGCGGGCGAGTACGTCTCCGTGTCCACCCAGCGCGACTCGGAGAAGGCAGCCCTGGCCCTGGAGAGGCGCGAACTGCGCGAGCAGCCCGAGGCCGAACTCGCCGAGCTGACCGACCTGCTCGCCGACCGCGGGCTCAGCCGCGACGTGGCCCGCGAGGCCGCCGCACAGCTCACCGAACGCGACGCCCTGCGCGCCCACGCGCGCGTGGAGCTCGGCATCGACCCCGACGAGCTCACCAACCCCTGGCACGCCGCCTGGGCGAGCTTTCTCGCCTTCACCGCGGGCGCGCTGCTCCCGCTGCTCGCCATGGTCCTGCCGCCCGCCGACTGGCGCCTCGGCGTCACCGTCCTCTCGGTCCTCGGCGCGCTCGCCCTCACCGGCTTCAGCAGCGCGCGGCTGGGATCGGCACAGGTCCGGCCCGCGGTCGTGCGGAACGTGGCGGGCGGGGCGCTGGCGATGGCGGTGACGTACGGTGCCGGGGCACTGCTGGGGGCGGCCGGGGTGTGACTTTGGCGGAGATCACCAAAAACCAGGGCCGTACCCGCGGTAATACTTATCAGTAACAACCTCTAGCGGCGGCTCAACGGCCGTTCTACGGTGCACGCATGTCCCCGAACCTGCCCGATGTCGTGCTGTGGTCCGTCCCCGCGTTCGTGCTGCTCACGGTCATCGAGATCATCAGCCACCGGGTCCACCCCGACGAGGACGCCGCCGGGTACGAGACCAAGGACGCCGCCACCAGCATCACCATGGGGCTCGGCAGCCTCGCCTTCGACTTCCTCTGGAAGATCCCGATCGTCGCGATCTACACCGCGCTGTACGCGGTGACGCCGCTGCACGTGCCCGTCCTGTGGTGGACGATCCCGCTGATGCTGCTCGCGCAGGACTTCTTCTACTACTGGTCGCACCGCGGCCACCACGTGATCCGCGTCCTGTGGGCCTGCCACGTGGTGCACCACTCCAGCGAGAAGTTCAACCTCACCACCGCGCTGCGCCAGCCCTGGACCACCCTCACGGTGTGGCCGTTCTACCTGCCGCTCATCGCCTGCGGCGTGCATCCGGCCGCGCTCGCCTTCTGCTCCGCGACGAACCTCGTCTACCAGTTCTGGATCCACACCGAGCGCATCGACAAGCTGCCCCGGCCCTTCGAGTACGTCTTCAACACCCCCTCCCACCACCGCGTCCACCACGCCTCCCAGGGCGGCTACCTGGACCGCAACTTCGGCGGCATCCTCATCATCTGGGACCGTATGTTCGGCTCCTGGGTGGCGGAGACGGACCGCCCCGTCTACGGCCTGACGAAGAACATCACCACCTACAACCCCCTGCGCGTGGCCACCCACGAGTACGCGGCGATAGCCAAGGACCTGAAGGGGGCGTCCAGTTGGGGCGAACGGGCGGGACGGGTGTTCCGGGGGCCGGGATGGCAGCCGCAGCACGCTACAGGCACCGGTCGGCCCGCGGCGGCGACCGAGGTTCCGGTGGCGCAGGAGCGGACGCCGGAGAACGCCGCGTGAACAAGGCGCAGCAAGGCCCTCCCTCCCCGGCCGTGCCCACGGTCGCGGCTGCCGATGCGCCTGCGCCCACCCCGCGCGACCGCTACGGCACCTGGACGCTCGTGGCCTTCGCCCTCGCCGCGGCGGGCGACCTGGCCAGCCTCGCCGCCGGGTCCGACGTGGGCCACATCGTCCTGAAGCCGCTGCTCATGCCCCTGCTTGCGGCGTACGTGACGTTCAGGCGTGGCCCCCGCCTGCTCACGGCCGCGCTCCTCTGCGGCTGGGCCGGCGACACCCTCCTCCTGGCCGACGCCGACCCCGTCTTCCTGGCGGGCATGGGCGCCTTCGCCGTCGGCCACGTCTGCTACCTGGCGCTGTTCCGCCGACACGGCGAGGGCTACGGCACGGCCCGCGCCCGGGGCGCCTTCGTCGTCGGGACGTACGCCTCCGCCCTGATCGTCACCGTGGCGCTCCTGTGGCCCGACCTCCCGTCGGACATGCGGATCCCGGTCGCGGGCTACAGCCTGCTCCTCACCGCGATGGCCTTCGGAGCGACCACCCTCGGCCTCGCGGCCGCGGCGGGCGGCGGCCTCTTCCTGCTGTCGGACACCCTCATCGCCACCGACGTGGCGAACTGGCCGCAGGCCCCCCGCCCCGACTTCTGGATCATGCTGACCTACCTCGCGGCACAGACCCTGCTGACCAGAGGCGTACTCACCAGCGGATCGGCAACGGCACGGCGGTGAGCAACGCCGACATCGCGACCACCGCGCCGAGGACGACCACCTCGGCGCGCGCGGGGGCGTACGGGGTGAGCGAGGCCGCCGGGGACCGCTTCAGGCGGCGGCGGGCGAGCAGCGCGAGCACGGCGACGACGGCCACGAGCAGCACCTTGGCGAGCAGCGTGCGCCCGTAGGCCGTGTCTGTGAGCTGGTCCACCACGGTGTCCGGCGGCATGCGGCGCAGCGTGCTGAGGATGCCCGTCGCGGTGATCGCGGCGAACAGGACGGCGGCCACGCGCGCGTAGAGCCCCAGTACGGCAATGCCCGCCTCCGGGGCGTCATTTCGCCAGCGCCGCAGCGTACGCAGCGCGTAGAGCAGACCGCCCGCCCACAGCGCCGCGCACGTCAGGTGCACCAGCGTGAGCCCGGAGCCGACGAGCGCGGTGTCCTCCGTCGGCGGGTGCGCGCGCAGCGCCTCCGCCACGATCACGGCGGCCAGCGGCAGCACCGCGCCCCCCGGGCGGCGGGAACGCGCGCAGAGGGCGGCCACGACGAAGGCGTTGACCTCAAGGAGCGCGAGGCGGCCGTCCCGTGACTGGTAGAGCCCGCCGACGTCCAGGTCGGACGGCTGGTGCGGCACGAGGTTGCCGCTGGCCACGACCGAGGCGAGCCCGAGCGCCGCCACACAGCCCGCGGCGGCGGCCCACCACCCCCACCCGGGCGGCACCGACGCCGGCGCCCCCGGCACTCGGCGCGCGAGCCGGCGTACGAAGATCTCGCCCAGCTGCACACAGATCGCCGCGAACAGCACCGTCCGCAGGAAGGTGATGCCCGGCGTGCCCGGCGCCTCGGCCTCACCCGTGCCGTCGAGGACGGCGGTGGGCCCGAACAGCGGGACCACCGCCGCGACGGCCACGAGGACGAGCACGGCGACGGCACGGCGGCCCGAGGCGGGGTGACGGTGCGTGGCGGGGACGTGCGGGGAGGCGGCCGCGTGCTGGGTGGCGGGCGCGGGGGCGGTGGCGGCCGCGTGCTCGGCGGCGGGCATACGCGGCGAGGCGGCCGCGTACTCGGCGGCGGGCACCTGCGGCGCGGCGGCCGCAACATGCTCGGCGCCGGGCGCGGGCGGGGAAGCAGCCACGTACTCGGCGGTGCCCGCGTGCGGGGAGACGGCGGCCTGGTCTGCCGTCGACTCGCCTCCTGGTTCCACTGACGGTCGTATGGAGCTCACCACAAGATCTTCACCAGTCGTCGCACTCCCGGGCAAGTCCGGGCAAACAACTGGTGGGCTGTGATTCCGGCCGAACGCGCCGGGTCAGCGCCACACGGGCGCGTCCCCGCCCCAACTGCCCGGCGGATTCTCCCAGTTCACAGGCCCGTCGGCGAAGGCCACCGGCGGACGCGCGTACCGCAGCCGCCCCCGGCCACCGTCCATCCCGGTGAGCCAGGGCTCCGCCGAGTACGTCGGCCACCCCGTGAGCCACGCCGCCGTCCGCGCCAGCGCGAGCCGCACAAGCACCGTGCCGCCCGTGCCCGCGCCGCCCGCCGCCCGCTCGGAGAGCGCACGCAGCACCGCCGCCGCCAGCAGATACCCCGTGCCGTGGTCCAGCGCCTGCGCGGGCAGCGCGCCCGGGCTCTCCGGCGAGCCCTCGGCGACCGCGATGCCGGACGCCACCTGCACCAGGCTGTCGAAGCCGCGGCGGTCGGACCACGGCCCGCTCGTGCCCCACGCGGAGAGCTGGGCGACCACGAGGCCGGGCCGGCGCTCGGCCAGCGCGTCTGGGGCGAGGCCGAACCGGTCGAGCGTGCCGGGCCGGTAGCCGGTCACCACCACGTCGGCCCCGGCGAGCAGGTCCTCGAAGGCGCGCCGGTCCGCGCGGTCGCGGAGGTCGAGGGCGGCGGACCGCTTGCCGAAGCCGGTGTCGGCGTGCTGGTCGGGGAGTTCGGGCAGGTGCGGCGGGTCGACGCGGAGCACGTCGGCGCCGAGCAGGGCGAGCGTGCGGGTCGCCACGGGCCCGGCGATGACCCGGGTGAGGTCCAGGACACGCAGCCCGGCCGCGGGCAGCAGCGGGTCCGTACCACCGGGCAGCGGCGGCAGTGGCGCCACCTCGCCAGGACCGCCGACGTCGAGCCGCTCCCGGCCCACCAGAGGAAGCCCGGCCACCGCCACCCCCTGCGGATGCGCGGCCCACTCGTCCGGCGTGCGCAGGGCGACGGCCAGGCCCCCCGCGGCGTACACCGATTCCTCGACCTCGAAGGCGGACAGCTCCGCGAGCCGTGCGCCGACGGACTTCACCGCGGCATCGTCCTCGGACGCCTCGCCGTCCCCGAGGCCGAGCGCGGCCAGCAGTCGCGCCCGGTGGTGCGGGTAGTTGGCGTGCGTACGCACCCAGCCGTCGGCGGTCCGCCAGAACCGCGACAGGGGCGCGAACGTGACCGGCGCGCGCCCGTCCACGAGCAGTTGCCGTTCACTGGTGAACGCGGCGGCGACGGAACCGTCGTCCACGCGCGCGTGCGGCACGTCCCGCCCGGTGCGCAGGGCGGCCAACTCGGCGGCGGCGAGCGCGCACACGCCCACACAGGAGCGGGCGAGCGCCCGCACGGGCAGCCTCGCGGGGAGGGTGTCCTCACGTACGACGGGGGAGAGCCGCGAGAGCAGCGCGGGATCGCCCCCGAGCGCGGCCCAGGCGACCTCGGCACCGCTCAAGGGCGAACTGCCGTTCAACGGCGAATCACCGCTCAAGGGCGAACCACCGGCATCATCGGCCCACGACGAGTGCGTCACGCGTGCCTCGCCCCGGGGTAGGCATCCTGCGGCCCCGTAGCCCCCGGCGACGAAGCCGCCGACCACCACAGCCGGATCTCCTCCGCCGGGTCCGACGGCCGCAGTTCCCATCCCCGCGCGGTCGCCGCCTCGATCACGTACGTGCCGCCCGCGCCGCGGTACTTGCGCAGCGGCACCTCGCACTCGGCGGGCGGACCGGCCTTCTTCGGCGCCTTCGGGGCCGACGCCTGCTTCGTCCACTTGTCGAGGTATGCGTCGGTCCGCGCGCGGTAGAAGCCGGCGTCGCCCTCGTGCCGCAGCTCGGGCCAGGTGACGGTCCAGCGGGGCCAGACGGAGATCTTGCCCAGGGTCGCGTCCATCGCGCGCTCGGCGCCGCGCTCGAAGCCGGGGATGATCGTGAGGATTTCCGCGAACACGGCGACGACGAGGGTCGCCGCCATCAGCACCAGGAGCAGCAGCCACCACAGCGGCAGCAGCAGCACCGTGAACACGAATCGGAGCCACAGCCGCGCCGTGGAGCGGGCGGGTTCGGGCCGCCACCCCTCGTGGCCCGAGTAGACGAATGACGAGTCCTGGTACGCGTACATGGACCGCATCCTAGGGATGGCATGTGCACGCGAGAGGGCCGGGTGGTCCTCGACCACCCGGCCCTCACACACCTCACTGAGGCGTCACGGACGCCTCAGCCAGGCGCCACTCGCGTACGCCATCACTTCCGCACGGCGTCCAGCGCGTCGGCCATGCCCACGCCGTAGAAGCCGTTCTTGTTCTTGCCGCCCTCGCACACCGCGTCGATCTTGCCGTCGCCGTCGATGTCGTACGGGTCGGTGCACGTCATCGCGTCGGCCTGCCGGTAGAGCAGGGCCTTCACCCGGGCCGACGAGGCCTTGGGGTGCGAGGACTTGATGAGCGCGGCCACGCCCGCGGCGTGCGGTGAGGCCATCGACGTACCGGCCTTGTAGCCGAACTTGTTGCCCGGCAGCGTCGACAGGATCAGTCCGCTGGTGGCGGGCGGCTGCGGCTTCTGGAACGCCGTGGAGTCGCCGCCCGGCGCCGTGATGTCGACGACGCCCTTGCCGTAGTTCGAGAACGACGACTTGATGTTCTTGGCGCCCGTGGAGGACACGGTCACCACGCCCGGCAGCTGCGACGGGATGTCGAAGCAGTCCGCGGTCTTGATGGTCCGCTTCACCGGGGTCGTGTCGTTCGGGCTCGACTCGTCGACGATCTCGTCCTGGGCGAGGTCCGTCTCCGCGTTGCCGGCCGCGGCGACGTTCACCGCGCCCTTGCGCTCCGCGTAGCGGGTGGCCCGCCCGACCGCGTCGACGAGGGCCTTCTGGTCCTCGTCGGTACGGCAGTTGAACAGCCACGGGTCCGTGTAGTAGCTGCTGTTCGTGACGTCCACGCCGTGGTCGGCCGCCCACATGAAGCCGCAGACGACGGCCTCCGTGTAGTACAGGCCCGTGGCGGGCTCGGCCACCTTCAGGCTCGCGACCTTCACGCCCGGCGCGACGCCGGTGACGCCGGTGCCGTTCTTCGCGGCGGCGATGGTGCCCGCCACGTGCATGCCGTGGTCGCTCTCCTTGGCCACCGGACGCCACGCGTTGTCCTTCTGCGTGGGCACGCCGCCCAGACAGCTCGCGGACGCGCGCTTGTCGAAGTTCGGCGCGATGTCCGGGTGCGTGTCGTCGACACCGGAGTCGAGGACGCCGACGGTGACCTTCGGGCTGCCGAGGGACACCTTGTGTGCCTGGTCCGCCTTCATGGCGGGCAGGTCCCACTGGAGCGGCTCCAGCTCGTCCTGGTCGCCCGCGGCCCGGCCGGCGGCGGTCTTCGCGGCCTTGGCCTCCTTGGCGGAGAGCGGCCGTGACTCGTCGATGTCGTCGCTGGTCTGCGCGGACAGCGGCGCCGTGCGCGTGGCACCGGCCGACTGCACGCCCTTGACCTTGCGGATCGTCTTCGCGAAGTCGGCATTCGCGGAGTGGACGACGATGACGCCGATGCGGTCGTACGAGATCACGACCTTGCCGCCGGCCTTGGCGATGGCCTTCTTGACGTACTTCGACGCCCAACCGCCTTGACCGGTGCGGACGTTGACGACGTAGCTCATCGACGAGCCGTCAGCGGCGGCGGCGAGGACACCGGAGCCCGCGGCCGCCGGAGCCGCGGGAGCGTCGGGCTGCGCCGAGGCCGTGCCCGGCAGGAAGGCGAGCGCCGACACCACGGCGACACCGAGGGGGAGGGCGAGCGCGCGCCGAGCGAGGGGGGTGTGGGAGTGACTGGTCATCGGGCCCTCACTTCTTGACGGCGTCGAGCGCGTCGACGATCCCGTGGCCGTAGAAGCCGTTCCGGTTCTTGTCGCCCTTGCACACCGCGTCGACCTTGCCGTCACCGTCGGGGTCGTACGGCTTGGTCGGGCAGCCGGGGTTGTCCGCCTGGCGCTTCAGCAGTCGCTGCAGCTCGGCCGGGCCCGCCTTGGGGTGCGTGGACTTCAGCAGCGCCGCGACGCCCGCCGCGTGCGGGGACGCCATGGACGTGCCCTGCAGCCACGCGTACTGGCCGCCCGGCATCGTGGAGAGGATGCCGCCGTCCTTGGAGGGGGTGTCGGTCGGCAGCTGGTAGCGCCGGTCGCCGCCGGGGGCCGCGATGTCGACGACGCCGTTGCCGTACGTGGAGTAGTACGACTTGGCGTTGTACACGCCCGTCGCGCTGACGGTGACGACGCCCGGGAGCTGGGCCGGCACGTCGAGGCACTTGTGCGGGTCGATGGTGCGGGTGACCGGCGTGGAGTCGTCGGGGCTCGAGGTGTCGACGATCTCGTCCGCGTCCAGGTCGTGGTTGGAGTTGCCCGCGGAGGCGAGGTTCAGGGTGCCCTTCTTCTGGGCGTACAGCTGGGCCCGGTTCACCGCGTCGAGGATGGCCCGCTGGTCCGGGTCGTCCTTGCAGTTGTAGAGCCACGGGTCCACGTAGTAGCTGTTGTTGGTGATCTCGATGCCGTTGTCGGCGGCGAACACGAAGGCGCAGACGACGCTCTCCGGGAAGAACAGCTCGCTGACCGGGTCGGCCACCTTGATGCCCGCGACCTGCACGCCGGGCGCGACACCCGCGACGCCGACGTTGTTGCGGGCGGCGGCTATCTCGCCCGCGACGTGCGTGCCGTGGTAGTGGTCCGGCTTCGCCGGCCGCCAGGCACCGGCGGAGGTGTCGGCCTTGCCGCCGACACAGCTCGCGGACTGCTTCGCCGAGAAGTTGGGCGCGAGGTCGGGGTGGGTGTCGTCCACACCGGTGTCGATGACGCCGACGGTGACCTTCTTGCTGCCCGGGTTGATCTTGGCGGCCTTGTCGGCGCCGATGGAGCGCAGGTCCCACTGGTCGGCCTCAAGGGGCTCCTGGGCCGGGGCGGCGCCCTTGCCCGAAGCGGCACCCTGCGGCAGGGACTTGCCCTGCTCCTTCGAAGCCTGCTCCTTCGCCGCCCGCTGCTGCGCCTTCGACAGGAAGGTCGGCGCGCCCTCCTGCGTCGTGGCGGCCGGGGTGAGCGGGGAGGTGCGGGTGGCGCCCGCGGAGTGCACACCGCGCACGGCGCGCAACTGCTTGCCGAAGTCCGGATTGGCCGAGTGCGCGACGATCACGCCGATCTTCTTGTACGTGACCACGACCGTGCCGTCGGCCTTGGCTATCGCCTTCTTCACGGCGGCGATGGTCTTGGCGTCGGTACGGGTGTTGACGACGTACGCCAGCTTGGCCGCCGCCGCGGTGTCGGCGGCCCGCGCGGTGGTGGAACCGGGGGCGTCCAGCGGGGCGGCGGTCGCGACGCCGGGCGCGAAGCCGACCGCCGCGGCGAGAACGACGCCGAGAGGCAGCGCGAGCGCCAGTCGTCTGGAGCGCGACGTGCGCGAGGAGCGCAGATGAGCCATGGGATCTCCACATCATCCGGATACGGAACTGCCCGAACACTGCTGGTGCTCGGGCAGGTGCATGACGAGTGGTGCAGGGTGAAGTTATCCCCCGAACTCCCAGGCCAGCAATGGCTTCCCGCAGAAAGCGGGAAAAGGCGGAGTTCGACCGCTTCGGGCGCGCCGTCGTGACGTTGAACAGTGGACAGAACCAATATCAGCCCCTGTCGGATCACGTCCCCTGGGCTTAGCATCACCATCCGCGGCACACGTGATCCGCGTCACTTCAAGCGCTTCGAGAGCAGAGAACACACCGATCACATGGACCGCACCGCTTCCGTCCCCACCGCCCCCGCACCACGAGGAGACTCCGTGGCCACCGAACCGCCGCCACCGAAGGGCGGCCCAGAACCCACGCGCCGTACTCCCTCCACGGAGGAGTTCGTCGAGGTGCAGCAGAGTGCGGAGTTCGGCGAACTGCGCGCCGCCCACCGCTCGTTCGCCTTCCCCCTCACCATCGCCTTCATCGCCTGGTATCTCCTGTACGTCCTGCTCTCCAACTACGCGGGCGACTTCATGGGCACCAAGCTGTTCGGCAACATCAACGTCGCCCTGGTGCTCGGTCTCGGGCAGTTCCTGACCACCTTCCTCATCGCCTGGTTCTACTCGCGCCACGCCGCGTCGAAGCTCGACCCGAAGTCCGAGGCGATCAAGTCCCGCATGGAGGGCGACGCATGAGCCCCGCGCACACCGCCGTCATCGACCTGGCGGCGGCATCCGACGCCTCCGAGCACCGGCCGCTGATCATCAGCCTCTTCGCGGCCTTCGTCGTCGCGACCCTCGTCATCACCGTCTGGGCGGGTCGGCAGACCAAGAGCGCCGCCGACTTCTACGCCGGCGGCCGCCAGTTCACCGGCTTCCAGAACGGCCTTGCGATCTCCGGCGACTACATGTCCGCCGCGTCCTTCCTCGGCATCGCGGGCGCCATCGCCCTCTTCGGGTACGACGGGTTCCTCTACTCCATCGGCTTCCTGGTCGCCTGGCTGGTGGCGCTGCTCCTGGTCGCCGAGCCGCTGCGCAACTCCGGCCGCTACACGATGGGCGACGTCCTCGCGTACCGGATGCGCCAGCGCCCGGTCCGTACGGCCGCGGGCACCTCCACCATCGTCGTGTCGATCTTCTACCTGCTCGCGCAGATGGCGGGCGCGGGCGTCCTCGTCTCGCTGCTGCTCGGCATCACCACCGACGCCGGCAAGATCCTCATCGTCGCCCTGGTCGGCGTCCTCATGATCGTCTACGTCACCATCGGCGGCATGAAGGGCACCACCTGGGTGCAGATGGTCAAGGCCGTCCTGCTCATCACGGGCACCGTGCTCATCACCTTCCTGATCCTGCTGAAGTTCAACTTCAACGTCTCCGACCTGCTCGGCTCGGCCGCCTCCAACAGCGGCAAGGGGTCGGCGTTCCTGGAGCCCGGACTCAAGTACGGCGCCACCGGCACTTCGAAGCTGGACTTCATCTCGCTCGGCATCGCCCTGGTCCTCGGCACCGCGGGCCTGCCGCACATCCTGATCCGCTTCTACACGGTGCCCACGGCCAAGGCCGCCCGTAAGTCCGTGAACTGGGCGATCGGCATCATCGGCGCCTTCTACCTGATGACGATCGTCCTCGGCTTCGGCGCCGCCGCCCTGCTCAAGCCCGGCGACATCATCGCGTCGAACAAGGCGGGCAACACCGCGGCCCCGCTCGCCGCACTGGAGATCGGCGGCGGCGGTGACTCGGCCGGCGGCGCCATCCTGCTCGCCGTGATCTCGGCGGTCGCCTTCGCCACCATCCTCGCGGTCGTCGCGGGCCTGACCCTCGCCTCGTCGTCCTCGTTCGCGCACGACATCTACGCGAACGTCATCCGCAAGGGCCAGGCCACCGAGAAGGAAGAGATGAAGGCGGCCCGCTGGTCGACCGTGTTCATCGGCATCGTCTCCATCGCGCTCGGCGCCCTGGCCCGCGACCTGAACGTCGCGGGTCTGGTCGCCCTCGCCTTCGCGGTCGCGGCCTCCGCGAACCTGCCGACGATCCTCTACAGCCTGTTCTGGAAGCGGTTCACCACGCAGGGCGCGCTCTGGTCCATCTACGGTGGCCTCACCGCGGCCGTCGGCCTCGTGCTGTTCTCGCCGGTCGTCTCGGGCAAGCCCACCTCGATGTTCCCCGACGCGAACTTCGACTTCTTCCCGCTGGAGAACCCGGGCCTGATCTCCATCCCGCTGGGCTTCCTGCTCGGCTGGCTCGGCTCGATCCTCTCCAAGGAGGAGCCGGACAAGGGCAAGTACGCGGAGCTGGAGGTCAAGTCCCTCACCGGCGTAGGGGCCCACTGACCGGACATTGTTCATCTGCCTGTAGCGGCCGCGTCGTAGAGTCCTACGACGCGGCCGCACCGTTCCTCGTGGCAAATAGCCCATGGTGTTGTCAGAGGTCTGGCGTAAGGTCGGAACCAGTCGGAAACATCAGCATCCAACCGCCGGGGAGGGGGCCGCAGTGCTCATCGACACCTATGGCCGAGTAGCCACTGACCTGCGCGTTTCACTGACCGACCGCTGTAATTTGCGCTGCACCTACTGCATGCCGGAGGAAGGCCTGCAATGGCTGGCCAAGCCGGATCTGCTCACGGACGACGAGATCGTCCGCCTCATCCGCATAGCCGTGACGAGCCTCGGCATCGAGGAAGTCCGCTTCACCGGCGGTGAGCCGCTGCTGCGCCCCGGCCTCGTCGGCATCGTCGAGCGCTGCGCCGCCCTGGCGCCCCGCCCCAAGATGTCCCTGACGACGAACGGCATCGGCCTCAAGCGCACCGCCAAGGCCCTGAAGGAAGCGGGCCTGGACCGGGTCAACGTCTCCCTGGACACCCTGCGCCCGGACGTCTTCAAGACCCTCACCCGCCGCGACCGCCACCACGACGTCCTCGAAGGCCTCGAAGCCGCGCGCGACGCGGGCCTGACCCCGGTCAAGGTCAACACGGTCCTGATGCCGGGCCTGAACGACGACGAGGCCCCCGACCTCCTTGCCTGGGCCGTCGAGAACGACTACGAACTGCGCTTCATCGAGCAGATGCCCCTGGACGCCCAGCACGGCTGGAAGCGTGACGGCATGATCACGGCCGGTGACATCCTGACCTCGCTGCGCACCCGCTTCGAGCTCACCGAGGAGGGCTCCGAGCAGCGCGGCTCCGCCCCGGCCGAGCGCTGGCTCGTCGACGGCGGACCGCACCGCGTCGGCGTGATCGCCTCCGTCACCCGCCCGTTCTGCTCCGCCTGCGACCGCACCCGCCTCACCGCCGACGGCCAGGTGCGCACCTGCCTGTTCGCCACGGAGGAGACCGACCTCAGGGTCGCGCTGCGCGCCGAGGACAGCGCGGACGAGGAGATCGCCCGCATCTGGAAGCTCGCGATGTGGGGCAAGAAGGCGGGCTCGGGCCTCGACGACCCGTCGTTCCTGCAGCCCGAGCGCCCGATGTCCGCGATCGGCGGCTAGCCGGCCGGGCGGGGCCTTCGGCTAGGCCGAACCCTCCGGCTGCTCCCACTCGCTCAGGAGCACGACGTCCTTCAAGAAGCCCCGTACGCCCAGGAATTGAGAGAGGTGCTCACGGTGCTCGTCACACGCGAGCCACGTCTTGCGCCGCTCGGGGGTGTGCAGCTTCGGGTTGTTCCACGCCAGCACCCACACCGCGGCGTCGCGGCAGCCCTTGGCGGAACAGATCGGTGTTTCGTCGCTCACGTACTCATCCCAAACAAGGCGACGCCGAGCAGCCACGGGGGGAGCTGCCCGGCGTCGGTCTGTCGCTCCGACGGGGGATGCGGAGCGCGTACGAAGTATGTCACGGGGGAGTGGCCGCCTGGCACCGGAACTACATGATTGATCTGAGCATTTCTTGAGCTTGGCGTAACGTCGACGGTCAGCTCTGTTCGGGTGAAGGTGCGCCCGGAGCCTTGTGCGCGGCCCCTGCCGCGTCTTCCGGGACGGGTTCCGCGTCCCGTTCGCGGGACGCCGTCGGCGGCAGCATCGGACGCGACGGTGCCGGTACGAAGGTTGACGGCAGCGAAGGAGTGTTCTCCCGGCCGGCGTTGGCGATCACCACGGCGACGTACGGAAGGAGGATGCCGAGCACCAGAGCGACCAGAGCGACGTGCCGCTCGACGTTCCAGAGCACCGCGGCGGCAATGACTGAAACAGTGCGGACGGACATCGAGATCACATACCGCCGCTGCCGCCCCCGAATGTCGTCCGCGAGCCCCTGCCGGGCCCCCGTGATCCGGAAGACCTCGACGCCGCTCTGCTTCCGCATCACGTTCCACCGCCTGCCCTTTTTGCCAGGCTCTCCCCGGCCTGGACGCTCCACCACGTTACGCCGCGCATGCGCAGACGCGTAGACCGGGGGCAGGTCCGCCTCCTGGTGGGGCGTGCGTCGCGCCACGTATGGAGGTGCCCGACATGCGCCGTATGGCGGATGGGCCGACACTGAGCGTAATGCTCATGTCGAGCCGTCTGAGGAGGCAGCTATGGGCTGGTTGTGGGCAATCATCGTGGGATTCGTCCTTGGCCTGATCGCCAAGGCGATTCTCCCGGGCAAGCAGCACAGTCCGCTGTGGCTGACGACCATCTTCGGCATCATCGGCGCCGTGCTCGGCAACTGGATGGCCGCGGGCTTCGGCATCGACGAGACCAAGGGCATCGACTGGGGGCGGCACGCCCTCCAACTGGTGGCGGCGCTCGTGGTGGTGGGCCTCGGCGACGCCGCGTACAGCATGATCAAGGGGAAGAAACAGACGACCTGACGGCGGTCACAGACGGCCTGGCGGCGGTCGCGGCGCGGGAGGGGCCGGTCCGGGTGGACCGGCCCCTCCCGTATGCGTGCGTGCGTCGAGTCAGGCCGACGGTACGTGCCGTGACCTGTCCGCTCAGGCCGTGACCTCGACCGCCGCCAGGTTCTTCTTGCCCCGGCGCAGCACCAGCCAGCGCCTGTGCAGCAGGTCCTCGCGGGCCGGGACGGCGTCCTCCGCGGCGACCTTCGCGTTGTTCACGTAGGCACCGCCCTCCTTGACCGTGCGGCGCGCGGCCGACTTGCTCGCGACCAGGCCGACCTCGGCGAACAGGTCGACGACCGGGCCGAGCTCGGCGACCTGGATGTGCGGCAGCTCGGAGAGCGCCGCCGCGAGCGTCGCCTCGTCGAGCCCGTCCAGGTCGCCCTGGCCGAACAGCGCCTTCGACGCGGCGATCACGGCCGCGCACTGGTCGGCGCCGTGCACAAGCGCGGTCAGCTCCTCGGCGAGCGCGCGCTGCGCGGCGCGCGCCTGCGGCCGCTCCTCGGTCTGCTGCTCCAGCTCTTCGAGCTCCTCGCGGGACTTGAAGCTGAGGATGCGCAGGTACTTCGAGATGTCCCGGTCGTCCACATTCAGCCAGAACTGGTAGAACGCGTACGGCGTCGTCATCTCCGGGTCGAGCCAGACGGCGCCGCCCTCGGTCTTGCCGAACTTGGTGCCGTCCGCCTTGGTCATCAGCGGCGTCGCGAGCGCGTGCACGGTCGCGTCCGGCTCCAGGCGGTGGATCAGGTCGATGCCCGCCGTGAGGTTGCCCCACTGGTCGCTGCCGCCCTGCTGGAGGGTGCAGCCGTGGCGCCGGTACAGCTCAAGGAAGTCCATGCCCTGGAGCAGCTGGTAGCTGAACTCCGTGTAGCTGATGCCCTCCTGCGACTCCAGGCGGCGGGCGACCGAGTCCTTGGTGAGCATCTTGTTCACGCGGAAGTGCTTGCCGATGTCCCGCAGGAACTCGATCGCGGACATGCCCGCGGTCCAGTCCAGGTTGTTGACCATGACCGCGGCGTTGTCGCCCTCGAAGGACAGGAACGGCTCGATCTGCGAGCGCAGCCGCGCCACCCAGTTCGCGACCGTCTCCGGGTCGTTCAGGGTGCGCTCCGCGGTCGGCCGCGGGTCGCCGATCTGGCCCGTGGCGCCGCCCACGAGCGCGAGCGGGCGGTGGCCCGCCTGCTGCAGGCGGCGCACGGTCAGGACCTGCACGAGATGCCCGACGTGCAGGCTCGCCGCCGTCGGGTCGAAGCCGCAATAGAACGTGACGGGACCGTCCGCGAGCGCCTTGCGCAGTGCTTCTTCGTCGGTGGACTGGGAAAACAGTCCCCGCCACTTCAGCTCGTCGACGATGTCCGTCACGGGTCTCGTGTCTCCTCGGGTGTTCTTGGAACGTGCACCTCGGGGGTGCGGTGTGCGTGCACCTCTGCGTGGATACGGGTGCGGTCTCCGAGGTTATACGCCCTGGCTGACCGAACTCATATTGAAATCCGGCACCCGCAGCGCGGGCATCGCGGCCCGGGTGAACCAGTCGCCCCACTCGCGCGGCAGCGTCTTCTCCGTACGACCCGCCTCACTGGCCCGCGACAGCAGGTCCACCGGCGACTCGTTGAAGCGGAAGTTGTTCACCTCGCCGACCACCTCGCCGTTCTCCACCAGGTACACGCCGTCCCTGGTCAGACCGGTGAGCAGCAGCGTCGCCGGGTCCACCTCGCGGATGTACCACAGGCAGGTGAGCAGCAGGCCGCGCTCGGTGGCCGCGACCATCTCGTCGAGCGAGCGGTCCGAGCCGCCCTGGAGCATCAGGTTCCCGATCGCCGGGGCCACCGGCAGGCCGGTCAGGCCCGCGCTGTGCCGGGTGGTCGTGAGCCGCGCCAGCTCGCCCTCGCGGATCCACTCGGTGGGCGCCAGCGGCAGTCCGTTGTCGAACACGGACGCGTCGTCGCCGGAGGCGTGCGCGATCACGAACGGGGCCGCCTCCAGGCCCGGCTCGTTCGGGTCGCTGCGCAGCGTCAGCGGCAGCTCCGCGACCCGCTCGCCGACGCGGGTGCCGCCGCCCGGCTTGGAGAACACCGTGCGGCCCTCCGCCGCGTCGCGGGCCGCCGACGACCACAGCTGGTAGATCAGCAGGTCCGCGACGGCGGTCGGCGGAAGCAGCGTCTCGTACCGCCCGGCCGGCAGCTCCACCCGCCGCTCGGCCCAGGCCAGGCGCCGCGCCAGCTCCTCGTCCAGGGCGCCCGGGTCGACGTCCTTGAAGTCACGGGTCGCCCGGCCCGCCCACGCCGAACGCGTGCGGTCCGGCGACTTCGCGTTCAGCTCCAGCGTGCCGCTCGGCTGGTCGTGCCGCAGCCGCAGCCCCGTCGACGTACCGACATAGCTGGACGTCAGCTCGTGGTTGGCGAAGCCGTAAAGCTCGCGGCCGCCCGCCCGTGCGAGGGCGAAGGCCTCGCCGAGCGCGGGCGCGAAGTCCGCGAAGACCGCCGAGGAGGTCTCGGCGGGCGCGTCCGTGAAGTCCGGCGACGCGGAGCCGCCGGTCACGAGCGGCTGCGCGTCCTCGGCGGGCCCGCCCGAGCGCGCCGCGGCCTCGGCGGCCCGCACCAGCGGCTCCAGGTCGTCGGCGGTCACCGCGGAGCGCGAGACGACGCCGGAGGCGGTGCCCTCCTTGCCGTCGACGGTGGCGATGACGGTGAGGGTGCGGCCGCGGGTGACGCCGTTGGTGGTGAGCGCGTTGCCCGCCCAGCGCAGGTTCGCCGTCGACTCCTCGTCGGCGATCACCACACAGCCGTCGGCGGTGGACAGCTCCAGGGCGCGCTCGACGATCTCGTGCGGCTTTGCGGTGCGGCTCATCGACCGGCCTCCTGCGTGGTGTTGAGGATGTTGACGCCCTTGAAGAGGGCGGAGGGGCAGCCGTGCGACACGGACGCGACCTGGCCCGGCTGGGCCTTGCCGCAGTTGAAGGCGCCGCCGAGTACGTACGTCTGCGGGCCGCCGACCGCCGTCATCGAGCCCCAGAAGTCGGTGGTCGTGGCCTGGTAGGCGACGTCCCGCAGCTGCCCGGTGAGGCGCCCGTTCTCGATCTTGTAGAAGCGCTGTCCGGTGAACTGGAAGTTCACCGTGGGTGCGGAGGGCATACCTCCGTGATCAAGGTCTGCGCAGGTCAGGCGTTGTTTCACGGGCTACCCTCAATCCCTATTCATACCGGTTGAAACCGGACTGTGCGGGGTCTGGTGACGACTTGGTGTCGACCTCCACAGAGCCCGGCTGGGCCGTCTCGCAGAGCCTAGGACCCGGCTCCGGGCGATGGGCGCAAGAGACAGCCTCTGCCACCGGTTCGAGCAGATCAAGGGTAATTTCCCGGCCGTGGATCAGACCTCGATGCCGGACATCTTCGACAGCTTCATCAGCTTGGCGTTGCTGCGTCGGTGCAGTGAGGACACGACGCGGAAGACCTCACGGCCCATGGGGTGGATGCGTGCCATCTGAGGGGCGACCTCCCACGCCTTGCACAAGTTCTCCAGTGCGCCGTCCCGGTCCCCAGTGTCAAGCTGCGCCCTCGCCGTGTTGATGTACGTCGGGGCGATGCGAGTGGGGGGCAAGCCTTGAAGCGCTCGGCTGAGATTGTCCGTCAGCGAGAGAGCGTCATGGGGTTTCCCGAGGTCGACACAGGTAGCCAGCTCATGAGTGAACGTATTCTGCGGGCCGATGGTGAGTCCGTGAACGCTGATGTCCTCGTGCATTCCGATGCATGCGTTGTGGGCGGAGTCGATGTGACGCTGAGCTTCCCGCTTGGCTTCCCGCTTGTCCTTCAAGCGTCCGGCCAGGGTCATGCCCCTGAGGTTGAGGATGGCGACGGCGATGTCTCGATCTTGGCCAGAGAGGTTGGATTGGGCATCTGCAATGGCTCGATCAACCAACGTCAGCCCTCGCTCGATATCGCCGAAGTTGAGGTATGTTCCGGCGCGGTCGCGGGCGGCCACTGCCATGCCGAGAGGGTTCGGCTTCTGCCCCACGGCCCAGCGCTGACGGGTGACTGCCAGCTCGGCCATGTCCATCCACCTGTGCCGCGCAGCCAGCCAGTAGACGGAGCTGTAGACGTCGGCAAGGACCATCCAGGCCTCTGGGGTGTTCCGGGTGTGAGCGTGGACTGTGGCGTCCCTCAGGAGCCCTGGAAGGGTCCTCTTGAGGGTGGCTACGTCGACCTTTCGTCGGCGGCTGTCCGCCGCCCTGAGACCCTCGGTGACAGCGCCCTCTTCGACCGTTCGCCCGTCCGGCAGGTCGTAGTCCCGGATGGCTGAGCGGAGAGCCGAGAGCGGGGCCTCGTCGTGACGCTCGACAGTGGCCTTGCCCAACACCTCGTCCATGGTCAGCCCCATCGGTGTGGCCACAGACGTGGCCACTTCCGGGGTCAGGGTTCTGTCCCCTACCTCGATCTTGGACAGCAGCGACTCAGAGATTCCAGCGGTTCGGGCTAGCTTCCGCTGAGTCCACCCGTGTTCCTTACGGAGCGTGGCCAGGTTCGCGCCCGGCGCCGGATCAACCGTCGTGGTGCTCATGGGCTCAGTCTTCCTCGCGGATTCAGGTCCTGCCAGCCATGGTCACAGCTACACCGGGTGCCCGCACCCCCGCTGTGCAAACACTGTGCAAGTTCCCATGCATCCAAGGCGAGTTGACTGACTGTCAACCGAATCGAGCTCAGGGGAAGGCTATGGATGAGGGGAAGAGCGTGTCTGTGATGGCGGCGGACGCTGAGGCGAAGCTCCGCAAGGCCCTCGATGAACTGGGGATCAACCTGCCTGGACTGCGCCTGGATGAGAGCAGGGTGGTGCCTCTGATCGTTCTGGGCGCCTGCAACGTTCATGCGGCGAAGCTGCTCGGAAACGCCTTGGTCGCAGCATCGGATGCCGGTCGAATGGGGCGGTCGGAATGACGAATCCGCTGAGAGTCCTTAAGGACTGCCCTGCATGCCGTAAGCCGAAGAACTACGGCCCGAGAGATCAGCGGTGCTCCTGCGGTAAGGAGGGGTGATGGCATCCCCAACGGAATGGACGCCAGAGGTCGGAGCGGCAGTCTATGACCGGGGGACTGGGCTGCCGTGGAAGATCAAGCACCTGGATGGGAGGCGCGTGACCCTGGTCCGGCCCAGCGGCTTTGAGGTCGTTGCGAACCGGCTGTCTCTGCGCCCAGCGACTCCCTGGCAGAAGAGGCAACTCAAGGCACTCGCGAACTTCCACAAGCAGAGGGAAATAGCTGCCCAAGTGCAACGGCATATGGGAGGAAGCCCTGTGATCTTGCAGAACTCGCATGAGGAATGCAACGGGCCCAAGGTGCCCCTGCCGGGTGGCGGGTGGCGCTGCTCCTGCGGAGCCGTCTTCCTCTAGATCAGCAGCCCCCTCCTCGGCTCTCCTGGCGTCAGGACGGCCAGGGCAGGGGGTGTCGCATGCTGAGCCTGAGTTGGTGGATCGGCGCAGGTGAACGCGCCGCCGGCCGTAGAGGCTTTGGGCGGGAGCTGCCATGGGGCGAGTGATCGGGGGCCCTTACGCTGGCCGCGAATCGGGCTGGCTCCTTGCCTGCCCACACTGGCCCGATCGGGCCCCCGATCTTAGAGGCTCGCCCCATGGCGGCTGCCTAAAGCCTCGTAGGCCGTCGGCCCCGGCCAACGGGCTTGAACCTCAATCTCGGCCTGTGCTGTGAGGGCGGCTTGGCCGACCGGACGGGACCGGCCGAAGGCCGCACGCCCGGCCGAGGCGGCCGAAGAGCCGCCCGGCGCGCCGCAGGCGCGCCCTTGAGTAAGTAAAGAAACTCTCCGCCACGCTCGTTCGGCCGGAAGTTCCCATAGGACCAAGGGAGCTGAGAGGCTGCCCGGCCTCCGTGCGCAAGGGAATATTCGAGGGTAGTCACGAGCATCGACGCGTAGCCTGAATGGGCAAGTTGCTGTGCGCCTGACTCGGGCGCGTGACCTGTTGACGTCCAGTCAGACGAACTAGAGGAGTTCCCATGAACATCCGCTACCTACTTCCCGACTTGAGGCTATGGAGGTCTCGCTATGTCTGCCGAATTTGGCATCAATTCCCGCCCCGAACCCGCATTGCAGCGCAGTGCGACTGCGCTGTCTCGATCCGCCGAACTGGCGCGGGAGCAACGGCTACAGGCCCTCTCAGAAGAGGACCGTGATCTCATACGGTTGGTCCATGAGCCGTATTTCGCCCGGTGGTTGGAGCAAATCAAGGCCATAGGCGGATGTGCCCATCCGGTTTACCTGGCCGGTTCTACCGTCACCTGTGAGGCGACATCGGGTGAGGTGCTGGCTTCGTACTCGACTGACCAGGAACCGGGTGAGCGGCTGGCCTTGCGCTGTCGCAACCGGCGAGGGAGCGTCTGCGCCCCGTGCTCATGGCTGCATGCCGGGGACACCTACCAGCTCGTCCGCTCCGGCCTGGTTGGCGGCAAGAGCGTGCCGGATGCGGTGAGGGAGCGGCCCCGGCTGTTCGTCACGCTGACAGCACCAGGCTTCGGCTCGGTGCACCGTGCGGCTGACGGCGAGCGTTGTCGACCGCGCCGCGAAGACCCGCGCTGCGAGCACGGGCGTCCGCAAGGGTGCGACTTGGCGCACACCGATCGTGACTCGCTGGTCGGCTTACCGCTGTGCGTGGACTGCTATGACTACGTCGGCCATGTGCTGTGGCACGCGCACGCCGGGCGGTTATGGGACCGCTTCACTACCGGTGTGCGCCGTCACCTGGCCACAGTGGCAGGCATCCCCCGCTCGCGACTCGGCGCACACGTGGTGGTGTCTTTCGCGAAGGTCGCTGAGTACCAGCAACGCGCCGCCGTGCACTTCCACGCAGTGGTACGCCTCGATGGTCCGGCCGGACCGGAGGACCAGCCCCCGGAGTGGGCGACTGAGGAACTCCTCGCAGAGGCGGTTACGGCGGCGGTTGGTGCGGCAAGCGTTCGGGTGCCCGAATCCGATGCCTACGGGACCGAACTGCTGGGCTTCGGCGCGCAGTTGGACGTACGTCCCATCCGGGCCTTTGGTGATGATCAAGGGCTCTCGGATGACGCGGTGGCCGCGTACGTGGCCAAGTACGTCACCAAAGGAGCCGCCGACACCGGCACCGGACTCGATCACGCTGTCTCAGGGCTGCATGAGATCCGAGCGGCGGCTGTCTCGGGGCACGTGCGAGCCCTCATGGGTACCTGCTGGCGCCTGGGCGGCCTCGCGGAGCTGCGGCACCTGCGGCTGCGGGCGTGGGCTCACACGCTCGGCTATCGGGGCCACGTGCTCACCAAGTCTCGGCGCTACTCGACCACGTACACGGCTCTGCGTGCCCAGCGTGCTGACCATCAACGGGGCGGGCCCGATCCGCTCGACGACCCTGACACGGTCACGGAGGCGTCATGGCGCTACGTCGGCTCGGGCTACACCCCCGGCGCTGCCCTGCTCGCCGCAAGCATCGCCGAAGAACTCACGCAGTCCCGACGGCTCTACGCGGAGGCCCTAGAGGACGACAGGGCGTACGGGCGGGAGGAGATGCCGTGAGGGGCGGTAGCAACCTCCTTATGACGCCGGAAGAGGCGGCTGTCGAACTGGGGGTGACAAAGCGGGTGCTCATGGACTCGTACCGGCGCTGGGGCATCCCGTACCTGAAGGTCGGCAAGCACGTTCGGTTCCGAACTCGCGATCTACACAACTGGGTTGACGCTCGGATGAGGGCTGGCTAGCTTCCGCAATGAGCCGCTAACCAATCAACATGTGGAGGGTGAATAAGCGTGGCGACCATCAAGAGAGAAGACTGCACCTGCCCCCGGCGCAAGAAGCCGACGTGCCCCCACAAGCCGTACCGAGTCACGTACCGGGAGCCCGGGGGCAGGGCAGGCAAGCCGCGACAGGTGTCGTTCAAGAAGCAAGCCGACGCGGAGGCCTTCGCGGTCAAGGTCGAGCGGGACAAAGACCTGGGGACGTACATCAACCCCAAGGCGGGGCAGAGGACGTTCGAAGCGATCTGGCACGAGTGGGTGGAGGCGGGAACCCTCGAAGAGTCCTCGAAGAGGAACTATCAGAGCGTCTACGACAACCACTACGGGCCGTTCTTCGGGAGCAAGCCCGTCGGCGGCATCACCCCGTCGACCATCCAGGAGTGGGAGGCCGACCAGAAGGAGAGGGGCTACAAGGAGTCCGGGATCAACGGACGCAAGAACGTCCTGTCGTCCGTCTTCAACTACGCGGTAGCGGCGGAGATCATCGGCCGCAATCCATGCAAGAAGGCGAACCCCCGGCGGCGCTCCGGTCAGCAGATGACGCCCGTCACGGACGAGGACATCCCGACCATGGAAGAGGTCTTGGGGATCATCGCGGAATCTCCCAAGCTCATCCGCGCTGGCTTCTGGGCCATGGCGGGCTGCGGGACGCGTCCCGGCGAGTCCTTGGCGCTGTCCGACGAGTCAGTGAACTGGGAGAGCAGCATCCTCGCTGTGGATCACCAGGTCTCCGCCTACGGCTGCCAAGAGATCTCCGGCTATCGGCGCGGCGTGAAGAGGGGCACGAAGCACCGCACCTTTGATCAAGCGCGACAGACTCCGGTGCCCGAATCGATCAACGAGATCTTCAACGATCACATCGACACGTTCGGCACGTGGGGCGACCGGGGCTGGTTCTTCGAATCCCCCAGGCTGAATGATCGCCACCCGTCCTATGACTGGTTCCTCGACCAGTTCAAGGCGGCGGCCAAGCTGGCGGGGACTCCGAAGTACACGCCGAAGAGCTTCCGGCACTTCTTCGTCTCCGAAGCGATCCATGCCGACATCCCGCTGTTCGAGATCGCTGCATGGGTCGGGCACCGCACCACCAGGACGACGGAACTCGTCTACGGGCACCTCGTGCGCAGGGCCATGGATCGGGGAGCCCGGACCATGCACAACCGCCTGGGGCTGAAGCTGGAGCCCTTTAAAGGCCTCATCGTCCCGCCCTCGCTGACTCCCTCGGAGGGAGACATCGAGGACTGGGACGACGTGGCGTAGAGGTTCGCCGTGACCGCGTGTCGATCTGGTGCAGACTTCGGCCTCGCCCTGATGCTCAGTCAGTCGCGGCCGGACTCGTTCGCAGTGTTGAGGATATTCACACTCCGGAACAGTGCGGACGGGCACCCGTGGGACACGGAGGCGACCTGTCCCGGCTGGGCCTTTCCGCAGTTGAAAGCCCCTCCCAGGACGTAGGTCTGGGGCCCTCCGACCGCCTCCATGGAGCCCCAGAACTGGGGGGTGATCCCCTGGTATGCAAAGTCCCGGACCTGTCCGGTGATGCGGCCGTTCCGGATCGCGTATGCCCTCTGACCCGTAAATTGGAAGTTGTAGCGCTGCATGTCGATCGACCAGGACCGGTCGCCGACCACATAGATGCCCCGGTCCACGCCGCTGATCAGGTCCTCCGTGGAGAGCCCGCCGGGATCCGGCTGCAGCGAGACGTTCGCCATGCGCTGCACCGGGACGTGCCCGGGGGAGTCCGCGTACGCGCAGCCGTTGGAGCGGTCGAAGCCGGTGAGCCTCGCGATGCGCCGGTCCAGCTGGTAGCCGACGAGGGTGCCGTCCTTGACCAGGTCCCAGGACTGCGCGGCCACGCCCTCGTCGTCGTACCCGATGGTCGCGAGCCCGTGCTCGGCCGTGCGGTCGCCCGTCACGTTCATCAGGGACGAGCCGTACGCGAGCTTGCCGAGCTGGTCGAAGGTCGCGAACGAGGTGCCCGCGTACGCCGCCTCGTAGCCGAGCGCGCGGTCCAGCTCCGTGGCGTGGCCGATGGACTCGTGGATCGTCAGCCACAGGTTCGAGGGGTCGACGACGAGGTCGTACTGGCCCGCCTCGACGCTCGGCGCCCGCATCTTTTCCGCCAACTGCCCGGGAATCCGCTCGAGTTCGCCCGCCCAGTCCCAGGTGGACCCGGTGAGGTACTCCCAGCCGCGGCCGACCGGCGGCGCGACGGTGCGCATCGAGTCGAACTCGCCGCTGGACTCGTCGACGGCGACGGCGGTCAGTTGCGGATGCAGGCGCACCCGCTGCTGGGTGGTCACCGTGCCCGCCGTGTCCGCGTAGAACTTGTTCTCGTGCACCGTGAGCAGCGAGGCGTCGACGTGCGCGACGCCCTCGGCGGCGAGCAGCCGCGCGCTCCACTCCGCGAGCAGCCCCGTCTTCTCCTCGTCCGGCACGGAGAAGGGGTCGATCTCGTACGACGACACCCAGGTCTTGTCCGCGTGCACCGGCTCACCGGCCAGCTCCACGCGCTCGTCCGACCCGGCCGCCTTGATCACCTTGGCCGAGAGCTTCGCCATCGCGACGGCCTGCGAGGCGACGCGCGCCGCCGCGTCCATCGTCAGGTCGACGCCCGACGCGAAGCCCCACGTCCCGCCGTGCACCACCCGCACCGCGTAGCCCAGGTCCGTGGTGTCGGAGGACGCGGCCGGCTTGGCGTCCCGCAGCCGCCAGGCCGCGCTGCGCACCCGCTCGAAGCGGAAGTCCGCGTGCTCGGCGCCAAGCGCCCGCGCGCGGGCCAGCGCGGCGTCGGCGAGTGCCCTCAGCGGCAACGCCGTGAAGGCTTCATCGATGGAATGAGGCACGGAATGTCTCCCTGCTGTCGCCAGTGCTGCCAGATGTCTGTCGCCGATGTGCTGCCGGTGTGCTGCAGATGCACTGCAGACGTGCTGCCGGTGTCCGTGGCCGGTCTGTCCGATCATGGCGCGCGAACCGTACGGTGGCCACACCTTTCTGTAGGGATCCAACAGCGACTCATCTACGCCACTGTCGGTCGCCGATTCTCCGTATGGCGCACGGTACCGATAGGTTTTCGGGAGACCACACAGCCAAGGAAAGGGTGATCCGTTGAGCCGCTCGGTTCTCGTCACTGGAGGAAACCGGGGCATCGGCCTCGCCATCGCCCGCGCGTTCGCCGACGCCGGCGACAAGGTCGCGATCACCTACCGCTCGGGTGAGCCGCCCAAGGACCTCACCGCGGCGGGCGTCCTCGCTGTCAAGTGCGACATCACCGACTCCGAGATGGTGGAGCAGGCCTACAAGGAGATCGAGGAGAAGCACGGGGCGGTCGAGGTCCTGGTCGCCAACGCGGGCATCACCAACGACCAGCTCCTGATGCGCATGTCCGAGGAGGACTTCACGTCCGTCCTCGACACCAACCTCACCGGCACCTTCCGTGTCGTGAAGCGTGCCAACCGCGGCATGCTGCGCGCCAAGAAGGGCCGCGTCGTGCTGATCTCCTCCGTGGTCGGGCTGCTCGGCCAGGCGGGCCAGGCGAACTACGCCGCCTCCAAGGCCGGCCTTGTCGGCTTCGCGCGCTCGCTCGCCCGGGAGCTCGGGTCGCGCAACCTCACCTTCAACGTCGTCGCGCCCGGGTTTGTCGACACGGACATGACCCAGGTGCTGACGGACGAGCAGCGCGCGAACATCGTGTCGCAGGTGCCGCTCGGCCGTTACGCCAAGCCCGAGGAGATCGCCGCCACGGTGAAGTTCCTCGCGTCGGACGACGCCTCGTACATCACTGGAGCCGTCATCCCGGTTGACGGCGGATTGGGCATGGGTCACTGATCACCATGAGCGGAATTCTCGACGGCAAGCGCATCCTCGTCACGGGCGTCCTCACGGAGGGCTCCATCGCCTTCCACGCGGCCAAGGTCGCCCAGGAGCAGGGCGCAGAGGTCGTCCTCACCGGCTTCGGCCGTGTCACGCTCGTGGAGCGCATCGCCAAGCGGCTGCCCAAGCCCACCACGGTCATCGAGATGGACGTGACCGACAAGGAGCACCTGGACTCGCTGGCCGCGCGGGTCAACGAGTACTTCGGCGACGACGAGGGCATCGACGGCATCGTCCACTCGATCGCCTTCGGCCCGCAGGGCGCCTTCAACTTCCTGGAGGCGGAGTGGGAGGACGTCTCGACCGCCCTCCAGGTCTCGGCGTACTCCCTGAAGTCGCTCACCATGGCGCTGCTCCCGCTGATGGAGAAGCGCGGCGGCGGCTCGGTCGTCGGCATCACCTTCGACGGCTCGATCGCCTGGCCGAAGTACGACTGGATGGGCGTCGCCAAGGCCGCCCTGGAGTCCACCGGGCGCTACCTGGCGCGTGACCTGGGCGGTCGCAACGTCCGCGTCAACATGGTCTCGGCGGGCCCGATCAAGTCCATGGCCGCCAAGTCCATCCCGGGCTTCGAGGAGCTCGCGGACGTGTGGAACACCCGCTCCCCGCTGGAGTGGGACATGGCCGACCCGGAGCCCGCGGGCCGCGGCGTCGTCGGCCTCCTGTCGGACTTCTTCCCGAAGACGACGGGCGAGGTCGTGCACGTCGACGGCGGCGTCCACATGATGGGTGCCTGAGCAGGATCTTCGTACGTTGTCGTACGTCTTCTTTGGTTGTCGTGCGTCTTCTCTGTACGTGGCCGACGCCCCGTTTCCCGCAGTGCGCGGGAGGCGGGGCGTCGCCCGTTCGGCCGTCTGACCGGGCGGGGGCGGGCCCGGACCGCGCACCCTGAAGTGTGCGCTGGTCACCTGGTGCGGTGCTCGCCGCCCTCGCCCTCCTGGTCGCCCTGCCCTACGACGCCGTGTCGCACGGGGCCGGCGGGGCCGTGACCCACCGCGCCGAGGGCGGGCGCGGGGGTGAGGCGGCGCAACCGGCGCAACCCGCGCAACCGGCGCCCGACGACCGGCCGTTCGGCGCCGAGTGCCGCAGCAGCGTCCAGGGGTCCACCGCCGTCGCGTACTGCCACAACCCCTACCCCGAGACCGACCGGGTCCGGCTGCACGTCGAGTGCGACCGCTGGTGGGACGTCGACAGCGACAGCCATCCGGTCGCGGCGGGACCTGCCGCGACCGTGCGGCTCACCGGGCGGTGCTGGAAGGAGATCCGGTCGGTCTGGGTCAGCCATCAGCGCTGAGGGCCGGGGGGGGGGGGGGGGGGGGGCTGTCAGCCGTCAGCCGTGGAGCCTTAACCGTCAGCCGGTCGAGCCTCAGCCGTCCGCCGCGAGGCGTTCCGGGCGGCACAGGTACGGATAGCTCGCCGCCTCCGCCGCCGCGGCCTCCGCGTCCCGCGCGCGGATCGCCTCCACGAGCCGGCTGTGGTCCATGTGCGCCTCCGGGGTCAGCTCACGGCCGATGTCCTCGCGCAGCCAGTCCCGCAGCACCTCGCCGAGGTCCGCGTACATGGCCGTCATGACGTCGTTGTGGGACGCGGCCACCACGGCCAGGTGCAGCGTCGTGTCGGCCGCCACGAACGCCTCGGCGTCGCCCGACGCCCACGCCTCCTCGCGGCGCGCGAGCAGGGTGTCGAGCTGCCGCAGATCGCGGTCGGTGCGCCGTTCGGCGGCCAGCTTCGCCGCGCTCGACTCCAGCGTGGCGCGCAGCTCCGCGATGTGCCGGGGGCTCGCGTCGGCGAACCTGCGCTGCATCACGCCCGCCAGCTCGCTGGTCGCGACCACATAGGTGCCCGAGCCCTGCCGGATGTCGAGCAGGCCGTTGTGGGCCAGGGCGCGGACCGCCTCGCGCACCGTGTTCCGTGCCACACCGAGCTGCTCGACCAGCTCGGGCTCGGTCGGGATACGGGAGCCCACCGGCCACTCGCCGGACGAGATCTGGTTGCGCAGCTCGGAGATGACCTGCTCGGAGAGGGCCGAGCGGCGAGGCGTGGTCAGGGGCATGACGTTCCTTCGGACGAGCGGACGAGCGGACGGGCGGTCGGGCGGAGCACGCGGCAGGGGGCCGCGGGCTCAATGGATTGGACAGCCAATCATCCCATGATTCTATGATGGCTCTCATGGCGAGCGAGGAAGCGAAGACGACGACCACGAAGATGACGACTACGAAGGCGACGACTACGGAGGCGACGGCGGTTACGGAGGCCATGGCGGTGACGTCGGCGGGCTCCGAGGTCCCGGTGGCCCGCACCGGTGCCGGGGGCGGCAACGGGCAGGCCCACGCGGAGTCCGCCGCAGCGGCCGCCGCGGCCGAGAAAGCGTCCGCCACGCGCGCGTGGGCGACGCGGCTGGTCGTCGTCGGCATCGTCCTCGCGGCCCTCAACCTGCGGCCCGCCATCACCAGCCTCGGCGCGCTCCTCGAAGAGGTGCGCGACGGGCTCGGCATGAGCGGCACCCTGGCCGGCCTCCTCACCTCCGTGCCGCCGCTGTGCTTCGCGGTCTTCGGGAGCCTCGCGCCGCGCTTCGCCCGGCGCTTCGGCCCCAGCGCCGTGGTGTGCGCGGGCATGGCGGCCATCGCCACGGGCCTGCTGATACGTCCCTTCCTTGGCGGCACCGTCGGCTTCCTGGCCGCGAGTGGGCTCGCGCTGATGGGCATAGCCGTCAGCAACGTCCTGATGCCGGTGATCGTCAAGCGCTGGTTCCCGGACCGCGTCGGCTCGATGACCGGCCTGTACTCGATGGCCCTCGCGCTCGGCACCTCGCTGGCCGCCGCCGTCACGGTGCCGGTGACCGACGCCCTGGGCGGCAGTTGGCGCACCGGACTCGCCGTGTGGGCGGCGCTCGCCGTCGTCGCCGTGGTGCCGTGGATCCCGCTGGCCCGCCGGCGTGGTGCGGACCCGGCCGTGGCCGGGCAGGAGCGGGCCGCCGCCGGGCGGGAGGGTGCCGCCACCGGGCGGGAGGGTGCCGCCACCGGGCGGAAGCCGTCGGCCGCTCCGCGCGAGGACGAGGGCATGCGCATCACGCACAGCCGTACCGCCTGGGCGCTGGCCTGCTTCTTCGGCCTCCAGGCCACCGCCGCGTACATCACCATGGGCTGGCTGCCGCAGATCTTCCGGGACGCGGGCGTGCCGGCCGGCGAGGCCGGTGTGCTGCTCGCCGTCACGATGGCCATGGGCGTGCCCCTCGCCTTCGTCATCCCGCGCGTGGCGACGCGACTGTCCCACCAGGGTCCCGTGGTGGTCGCCCTCGGCGCCTGCGGCCTCGCCGGGTACGCGGGCCTGTACTTCGCCCCGGCGGGCGGCGCCTGGGCGTGGGCGCTGCTGTGCGGCGTCTCCAACTGCGCCTTCCCGCTGGCCCTCACGATGGTCGGCATGCGCGCCAGGAGCAGCGTGGGCGTGGCCAAGCTCTCCGCCTTCGCGCAGAGCACCGGCTATCTGATCTCGATCCCGGGCCCGCTGCTCGTCGGCGTGCTCTACCAGCACAGCGGCGGCTGGGGCCTGCCCATCGCGCTCATGGCGTGCCTGATGGTGCCGCAGATCGCCGTCGGCATCCTGGCGGGCCGCGACCGCACCGTCGAGGACGAGGTGGCGGCGAAGGCGGCGGCCGCTCCGGCGGGGGCCTGACCCCGACGGTCGCGGTCCGCGCGCGGGGTGCGAGACTTGGCCCATGCCAGTGCTCGACCCGAACCCCCAGAACGGCCAGAAGAAGCTCCTGATCGTGCTCGGCGCGATGCTGGCCATCACCGTGATCATCGGAATCGTCGCGACGGTGGCCTCGCCCTGACGACCCCTCAGCAGGCGGGGCTCACCCCCGCGTCGACCGGATGGTGGGGCTAGCACCACCATCCCCTAGGGGGTCAGTGTCAGGGTTAACTGGGTGGATCACCGGATGGGTTGAGGGAGCCGGACTCCGTACCTTCGAGATGTGGCCGCGAAGACGCGGCGCGAAGCACTCGAAGACCATGGAGGCGGCATGTCGGCCCGTGCGCACACTCGACGCGACCCGGCGGACCAGGCGAAGCCGGCCGGCATCGAGATCCAGCTTCCCTGGTGGGCCATCGCGCTGCCCGCCATCGCCTTCGCGGCCCTGCTCCTGCTGATACTGAACCCGGCCGATGCCCACGCGGCGAGCAGCGAGCCCGCGGTGTCGGACCTGCTGGAGCGAGTCAGGGACCTGCTGCGCATCGCGGCCTGATCCCCGGCGCGACGCCTTCCGGTCCCTGCCCCCCTGGACCGGCCCGAAGATCGTGAGCGAGGGCGTGCGCGGCGCCCGGAGCGGCGTCGGCAGGGCCCCCACCTCGTGCGTCACGTGACGAAAGCCCCGTCACCCTTGCTGGCGGAGCCCGTCAACTCCCTGCGCCCGGTGGCGTGTTTCATGCGAAGCTGGAATGTATGAGCGTCGCAGAACCCCGCAGGATTGTCCTCTTCCGGCATGCGAAGGCCGACTGGCCCGAGATCTCCGACCACGAGCGCCCGCTCGCCGACCGCGGCCGCCGGGACGCCCCCGTCGCCGGCCGCCAGCTCGCCGCGACCGGCATCGCCTTCGACCTGGCCCTCTGCTCGACCGCCGCCAGGACCCGCGAGACCTGGAAGCTCGCCGTCCATGAGCTCCCGGAGCGGCCTCGGACGGTGTACGAGGACCGGATCTATGAAGCCTCACCCGGCGAGCTGATCGCCGTGCTCAACGAAACCCCCGACGACGTGCGGGACCTCATCCTGATCGGCCACAACCCGGGAGTCCACGGCCTCGCCGACGTCCTGGCAGGTGAAGCCGAGGGCGACGCCCAGGTGCGGATGAACCGCCGCGGCTTCCCGACGTCGGCCTACGCCGTCCTGACGTACACCGGATCGTGGAAGGCCCTGGAGCCGGGCACCGCGACCCTGGTGGACTACTGGGCGCCGTCGGAGTAACGGCAGACCAGCTTTCCCGACCCATGAGAGGGCCCGGCGCCGAGGGGGCGCCGGGCTCTGTGCCGTGTCCGGGGGAGCGCGCCCTAGTCGTGGTCCAGGTGCATGTCCGCGGCCTCGACCTCTTCGCGGGTGATGCCCAGGAGGTACAGGACGGTGTCGAGGAAGGGCACGTTCACAGCGGTGTGCGCGGCCTCGCGGACCATCGGCTTGGCGTTGAAGGCGACGCCCAGGCCGGCGGCGTTGAGCATGTCCAGGTCGTTGGCGCCGTCACCGATCGCCACGGTCTGCTCCAGCGGTACGCCCGCTTCGGCGGCGAAGCGGCGAAGGAGCCGCGCCTTGCCCGCGCGGTCCACGATCTCGCCGGTCACCCTGCCGGTGAGCTTGCCGTCGACGATCTCCAGGGTGTTGGCGTGGGCGAAGTCCAGGCCGAGACGCTCCTTGAGGTCGTCGGTGACCTGGGTGAAGCCGCCCGAGACGACGCCGACCTGATAGCCGAGGCGCTTGAGGGTGCGGATGAGGGTGCGGGCGCCCGGGGTCAGCCGGACCTCGGTCCTGACCTTGTCCACGGACGAGACGTCCAGGCCCTTGAGCAGGGCGACGCGGGCGTGCAGGGACTCCTCGAAGTCGAGTTCGCCGCGCATGGCCGCCGTGGTCACGGCGGCGACCTCCTCCTCGCAGCCCGCGTGGGCGGCGAAGAGCTCGATCACCTCGTCCTGGATGAGGGTCGAGTCGACGTCCATCACGACCAGGCGCTGGGCGCGGCGGTGCAGGCCCGCGGCCACCACCGCGACGTCCACGCCGAGGGCGTGCGCCTCCGTCGCGAGCGCCGTCCGCAGGGGTTCGGTCTCCGTGCCGGAGACGGCGAACTCCACCGCTGTCACGGGGTACTTGGCGAGGCGGAAGATGCGGTCGATGTTGCCGCCCGTGCCCGTGATGCGGGCGGCGATCGCCGCCGTCGACTCGGCCTTGAGCGGGTGGCCGAGCACCGTGACCAAGGACCGGCCCAGGCCGCGCGGGCGGTTGTCGCCCCGGCCCGAGATGATCTCGGCCTGCAGCTTCACGGACTCCGCCCAGCTGTGGACCGTGGCCCGCAGATCGCCCTCCATGCCGGCCGGCGGCGCGGTGACCAGGGCGCACAGCACTATCCGGCCACGGGTCACGACCTGCTCGATGTCGATGACGTCGACGGAGTACGCGGCGAGGGTGTCGAAGAGGCCGGCGGTGATGCCGGGGCGGTCCTTGCCGAAGATCTTTACGAGGAGGGTGGGGAGGCTGGCGTGGGCGCCTTCGCCGAGGCTTTGGCCGAGGTGGGCGCCTTGGCCGACGGGGGCGTCTTCTGCGGTGGCTTCCGGGGCGGCCGTCGGGGCGGCTTCCCGGGCCGGTGCCGGGGTGGGCGTGGGCGTGCCCTCCGGCTCGGGTGCGCGGGCGCCTTCCGGCGTGGGCGCGTCGGGGTGCGTGGGTGGCGTCGAGGCACTCATGGTGATCCCCACGGTAGCTGGCCGCGCTTGTGCGGCGGTGGGGATGTCCGGCCCTCGGACGGCCTCCCCCCGGACGCTGGGGCTCCCGTTGCCCTGCGGTTTCCGGCGAATGGGGCCACGTTCACCTACCGGGCTACGGGGTTCCTTCGCCTGCGGCACGGTGGGCACGGCCCTCTCCCACCGCTGCCGCGACGGCTCTCTCCCACCCGTTCACCGGAACATCAACCCTCACGCCGGAGCCGCCCGACCGGGCCACCCGCCCCCACGGGCAGGCCGGGCCTCCGGTGCCGCGAGAGGCCGCCCGCCCCCTCCGCTGTGGGCATCTGGGCCGCCAGGGGCGGCAACGGGTGGGCACAGCCCAGGTCGACCGTGCCGTTTACAGCGTGGGGAGGGGCACACCTCAAGGCCGAGCCGTTACAACGTGCGGAGGGGCACAGCCCAGGTCGGCGGGGCCGATGCCGCGCGGGTAGGGGCGTGCCCCAGCCCTACGCCACACCCCCGGCCCGCGCTCAGCCCTTCCGCCCCGGAGGTGGTGGCGGAGGTGATGGTGGAGGCGGTGACTGAGGCCAGCCCGCCTCCCCGCGGCGCCCGCGGCGTCCCCGCTTGGGGGGCTCCCCGGACGGCGGCAGCACCGGCCCCGCAACCGTAGGCGCCTGCGGAGGCACCCCACCCGCCCGCGGCGGCGGACCGCCCGTCGACGGAGGCGGAGGCAGAGGCGCACCCCGCCTGGCCCCCGCACCCGAAGGCCCAGCCGCCCCGCCGCCAGGCGAACCCGCCGGCCCGACCCCCCGGTCCCGTACCTCCTCCGGCACCCGCAGGTAAGGATTCGTCTCCGCCCGAGGCGGCCGGTAAGGCGTGCTCTCCCGGTAGGGACCAGGCACAGGAGACGCCGGCTCCGAGTCCCGCCCGACCCCGGCGGGAGCCACCCCTGCCAGGGCCAGCGCCAACGGCGCCGCCTGCCCGCCGGCCGCGCCCGTAGCCCGCGCCAGCAACGCCCCCGCCGCCCCCGCGGCCACCCCCCACACGGCCCCGAGAAGCACCGCCATCCCCAGCCTCCCGTGCAGCTCAAGCCCCGCCCCGAACGCGTCGAAGCCGAAGACCGACATCGAAGCGTCCGCCGACACGGCAGTCAGCCAGGCCATCAGGGGCAGGGCGACGGCGGTGACGAGGCCGAGCCACAGCCCGCAGCGGACGGCGAAGCCGACGGCGCCCACGTCCCGTACCAACGGGCTCCGCACTGCCGTAAGCACCCCGGCGAACAGCATCATCAGCACCGCGGCCACCGCGAGCAGCCACACCCGGCCGTCCAGTTCGGCGAGCCGCCCGAGCGTCAGTGGCTTGTTCGTGTCGCCGCTCAGGAGATCGTCCACGGGGTCGGGGAGGAACCGCGCCAGCGGGCCCGACACCTCGCCGTCGTACGGAACGAAGAGCCCCACGGGCAGCCCGAGGAACACACCGTTCGGCGTGCCGAGCAGCGCGCCGCCCGCGATCCGCTTCGGATTCTCGTCGCCGATCATCGCGTACCCCGCGGCCGCGACCCCGGCGACCACGGCCATCAGCACCACCGTGACGAGCGCGGAAGCGGCGGGCCGCACCACGCGGTGCAGGACGCCGAGTCCGGGCGGCAGCGGAGTGCGGCGGGAGGCGAGCATGGCGATGAGCAGTACGACGACGACCCAGACCGCGCCGCCGAGCAGCGTGGCCCCGGTGTCGACGGTGAAACCCACCGCGGCTTTCGCCTCGACAAGATCATTCAGGCGGTCGGGCAGCAGCCCGCCGATGTCCCCGATGCCGCCGATGTCCTTCAAGCCGTCGGGAATCCGGTCGGCGATACCTCCGGGGAGATTGTCCAGACCTTTGTCGAGGCCTTTGTCGATTCCCTTGTCGATGCCGAGCTGTTTGCCGTCGATCGTGATGACATCGTGTCCGGCCCAGGCGAGACCGCCGAGCATGGTGAGGAAAAGGACGATCACCGCGCCCGCGCGGGCGGCCAGTTCGGCCGGAGAGATCACAACTCCCGCACTGCGCAAGGAACGCAAGAAGAAGTGGGCGAGCAACACGGCGCCCACGAGACTCACCCCGAGCGGTGTCACCTCGATCGCCGTCGTCGCCTCCGCGCCCTTGAGGCCGAAGGCCGACACATCACCGGAAGGGGTGATGGATCCGCCGACGCCCAGCGCGACGGCAGCCGCGGTCATCGGCCCGAGCGACCCCGCCGCGTCCGCGCCGAGCAGATGCAGCCCAAGCGCGGCCGTGCCCGCCATGCCGATGAGTGCCCAGCTCACCGCGGCGACGGCGGAGATCAGCACATCCCCCCAGGGCACCCGCCGCGGCACACCCTCCCGCACGTCCTCGTACCGGCCGGTCTCCATGGGACCCCCCGAGCTCGCAGCGCGCATCGCTCTCTTGGTGACGAACGCGCGCGAAGGAACTCGTGGGGCGCATGAAACACATGACAGACATGACAGGCATCGCTGACATGAGCGACATGAGTGGCATGCGCGCACATGCACGCTATCCGTACTCGCTGAGAGCCCTTACTACTCTCCGGGGCGGTATCTGCCCCGTCAACGGGGCAGTCATAGTGGCCCGTACGCAGTCTTCACAAGGCCCGACTTTCGGTCAGAGGCCTCCGCCTGAAATAGTTCCTCCCGATGTTCGACATCCCTAGACTCCCCATGATGGGGGCAACTCGGGGGACAACTCAGTGGGGCATGGAGTGCCGGAACTCGTACTGGAATTGAATGGCAGGACCTGGACGCTTGATTCGTCCAGGGCATACACCCTTGGGCGTGATCCGCAGGGTGACGTCGCGCTGGACGACGCCAGGGTCTCCTGGCGCCACGCGACGATCAGCTGGGGCGGCCGCAGTTGGGTCATTGAGGACCACGGCTCCACCAACGGCACGTTTGTGCAGGGGCAGCGGATCCACCAGATGGAAATCGGCCCGGGATCGGCCGTCCACCTGGGCAACGCGACCGACGGACCGCAACTGGTCCTCTCCGGTGGCGCCTCCGGCGCCGCCGCGGCGGCCATGTCCGCGCCGGGAGCGCAGGCGCAGCACGCGCCGCCGCAGCACGCTCCCGGCCAGGCCGGTCAGCAGGGCGCGCCCGGCTGGGCCGGGCAGGCCCAGCAGCCGCAGCATCAGGCACCGCCGCAGCATCAGGCGCCGCACTACCAGGCGCCTCAGCAGCAACAGATGCAGCAGCAGGCGCCCCAGCAGCAGATGCCGCAGCAACAGCAGGCCTGGCCGCAGCAAGGTCAGGGCCAGGGCCACGTTCCGCAGCAGCAGGGCCCGGGCGCGGGCGTGGGATCCGGCGGCGCGGCGGGGGCCCCGCCGGTCTACGGCGACCGCAGCCCGACGACGTACCACCAGTTCTCGCTTGGCCGAAAGATGCGCATCGGCCGCGCCCTGGAGAACGAGCTGGTGGTCTCCGACCTCCAGGTCTCGCGTCTGCACGCGGAGTTCACGGCGTCGCCCGACGGCCGCTTCGAGCTGCGCGACCTGGGCTCGCACAACGGCACGTACGTCAACGGCATGCCGATCGCGAAGTCGTCCACGGTCATGATCGGCCCGAACGACATCGTCGGCGTCGGCCACTCGACGTTCCGCCTCGTCGGCGACCGCCTCGAGGAGTTCGTCGACACCGGTGCCGTCTCCTTCTCCGCGCGCCACCTGACCGTCACGGTCGACGGCGGCAAGCAGATCCTGAAGGACGTCTCCTTCGGCGTCCCGGAGAAGTCGCTGATCGCGGTCATCGGCCCCTCGGGCTCCGGAAAGTCCACCCTGCTCAAGGCGCTCACCGGCTACCGGCCCGCCAACCAGGGCGACGTCCTCTACGACAACCGGAACCTGTACAAGCAGTTCGCCGAGCTGCGTCAGCGCATCGGTCTGGTCCCGCAGGACGACATCCTGCACAAGGAGCTGACCGTCAACAAGGCGCTCAAGTACGCCGCCAAGCTCCGCTTCCCCGCGGACACCAGCGAGCAGGAGCGCCAGCAGCGCATAGGCGAAGTCCTGCGCGAGCTGAAGCTGGACATCCACAAGGACAAGAAGGTCACGTCCCTGTCCGGCGGCCAGCGCAAGCGCGTGTCGGTGGCCCTCGAGCTGCTCACCAAGCCGTCGCTGATCTTCCTGGACGAGCCCACGTCGGGCCTCGACCCGGGCATGGACCGCGACGTCATGCAGCTCCTGCGCGGCCTCGCCGACGACGGCCGCACGGTCCTCGTCGTCACGCACTCGGTGGCCGAGCTGGCCATCTGCGACAAGCTGCTCGTGATGGCGCCGGGCGGTTCGGTGGCGTACTTCGGCCCGCCCGAGGAGGCCCTGAACTTCTTCGGCTACAGCACCTGGGCCGACGTCTTCTCCGCCTTCGAGAACTACCGCGACTACGACTGGGCGGGCCGCTGGAAGGGCTCGCAGCACTACCAGATGTACGCCGCGGACATCGACGCCGTCGCCGCGCAGTCCGTACACATGCCGCCGCCGCAGTCGATCAGCCCGCCCAAGCCGCAGGGCTGGGGCTCACAGCTGATCACCCTGATCCGCCGCTATGTGTCCGTGATCGTCTCCGACCGGGGCTTCCTGGCACTGATGGTGATCCTGCCCGCGGTACTCGGCGCGGTGAGCCTGCTCATCGACCCGGACAAGGGCCTGCTGCCGGTGGTGAACCCGAAGACCGGCAAGATCATCCCGAATGGCACGGCCACCACGGTCCTGCTGATCCTCGCGGTGGGCGCGTGCTTCGCGGGCGCCGCCAACTCGGTCCGTGAGCTGATCAAGGAACGGGTGATCTACGAACGGGAGCGCGCGACCGGCCTGTCCCGGTCCGCGTACCTGATGTCCAAGGTCATCGTCCTCGGCGCGATCACCGTGCTGCAGGGCGGGCTCGTCGGCGTGATCGGCTTCTCCACCCGTGAGATCCCGGAGAAGGGCCTGGTCCTGGGCAGCCAGGTGCTCCTTGAGCTCTCCCTGCCGATCATGGCCCTCGGCTTCACCTCGATGATGTTCGGCCTGATCATCTCCGCCCTGGTGAAGACCGCGGAGAAGACCATGCCGTTGCTGGTCATGTTCGCGATCATCCAGGTCGTGTTCACCGGCTGCCTGTTCATCCTGCACGGCACGGTCGGCGTCAACCAGTTCTCGTTCCTGATGCCCTCGCGCTGGGCCGTCGCCGCCGCCGGCGCGACGCTGGACTTCAACCGGATCAGCCCGAACCCGGACGACCCGGGCGCCACGGATCCGCTGTGGGACCACGACGCAAGCGCCTACATGATGGACATGGCCGCCCTGCTCGCCCTCGGCGCCCTCTGCGGCTTCTTCGTGGCCCGCTTCCTGCGCCGCCACGAGCCGGAGGTCATGCGCAAGTAGACACCGCGTACGCGCACGAGAAGGGCGGCACCCCGCACGGGGTGCCGCCCTTCGGCGTCTGTGAGCCTCGGTTGAAGAGGTCCGGTGGTACGACTCAGTAGGCGCCGTTCACGTTGTCGATCGAGCCGTAGCGGTCGGCGGCGTAGTTGGCCGCGGCCGTGATGTTGGCGACCGGGTCGTAGATGTTCGTCGAGGTGCCGTCGACGTGGTACGCGTTGAACGTCGGCTGGATGACCTGGAGCAGGCCGATCGACGGGGTGCCGTTGATGGCGTTGATGTCCCAGCCGTTCTTGGCGTTCGGGTTGCCCGTGGACTCCCGCATGATGTTGCGGTGCAGGCCGTCGTACGAGCCGGGGATGCCCTTGGACTTCATGATGTCCAGGGACTGGCGGATCCAGCCGTCGAGGTTGTTGGTGTAGACCGGCTTGCGGGCGGCCGCGCGGCTGGCGGCCTCCTTGGCCTTGCGGTCGTCCGCGGCCTTCTTCGCGGCGGCGTCGGCCGCGGCCTTCTTGTCGGCGGCGGCCTTCGCGGCAACGGCGTCCTTGGCCTGCTTGCTGGCGTTGGCCTGCTGCTTGCTGACGCTCTGCTGGGCGTCGACGGGCACGGACCAGGCGGCGGAGTGGGTGCCGAGGGCACCGGCCTGCGTGGTCTGCGCTTCGGAGCTGCCCGGCACGATCGAGAACGCGAGAGCGGCGGCACCGAGGGTGGCGACACCGGCGATCGAGAACTTCTGGGTCTTGGTCAGGGTGGAGCGACTATGACCAGAGGGGGCGTGCTTGGACATGGGGATGGACCTCTTCGTAAATCGGGAGGCCGCTCTGCACCGGCGGGGGACAGATTGCTTCCGGCAAAACGCCGCGGTGCGGGACCGCGGCGTTCGAGCGACGGGAGCAATTCTTAGCGGGCGCAAAATTCTGTGGCAAAGGAGTGACGTACGATCCCGGGTAGTGGATCAGGGGGTGCACTGCCGCCCCCGATGCCCGCTTTTAACCCTCCCTTACGGGGCCCTCACGTCCACTAGGGAGCTTCGTACGTGATGTGTGTCCTATGCGCGGGCTCACATCGGGCGCGTAACAGTCTCACCATCAGTTGCGAGAGCAATGCTCTCAGTGAGCAAACTCGTCCGGAAGGAGGAGGTGGACGTCGCCGAACTCGTGCCACAGGTAGAGATGGCGTACCGCCTCGGCATAACCCCGCTCCACCGCGGCCCTCCCCGCCACCGCCTCCAGCATCAGCAGATGCGACGCCTCCGGCTCGTGCAGGCCCGTGAGCAGCCCGTCCACCACCCGCACCCCTCGCTCCGGCGTCACCACCAGATCGGTACGCCCCGCCGCGGCCCGGACCACCCCGTCGGGCCCCACCGCCGACTCCACGGCCCGCACCGCGGTCGTCCCCACCGCCAGGACCCGGCCACCTCCCGCCCGCGCGGCATTGATCAGTCGCGCCGACGCCTCCGGCACCTCGAAGCGCTCCGGGTACGGCGGCTCGTGCACCTCGGGCGACGCCACCCCCGTGTGCAGCCGGACCGGCGCGAACTGCACACCCCGGCTCACCAGGCGTGCCACCAGGCGCGCGGTGAACGGCCGCGCCGCACTCGGCATCTCCGCGCTGCCCGTGCCGTCGGCCGACGGCAGCGCGAACACCGTCTGGTACGCCGACAGCGGCTGGTCCCGCTCCGTATAGGAGTAGCGAATGGGCCGCCCGTGCCGCCGCAGCAGGCGCGGCACGTCCGCGGACACCCGCGCCCACCACAGCCGCCCACTGTCCGCGCTCAGCGGCTCCTCGCACACCAGACGTACGCCCCCGGGGAGCTCCACTACTTCTCCCGCGGGCCCGCCCGCCCGCGCGCGTGTAGTACCGCCTGCCTCGGGATCCCGCATCTCGACGGCCCACCGGCCGTCCTCGCCGAGCGTCGAGAAATGCACCACTACGCGCGCGTGCCCCTTCTGTTCGTCCACGCGCGCGTGGACGGCGTCCTCGTCCACGCGCGCGTGCGGCAGCCGCCCGTCCACCGCGGCGGCCAGCGTCGGCGAGGTGTTCACCACGAGCAGGTCCCCGGCGCGCAGCAGGTCCGGCAGCTCCCTGAAGACGTGGTGCGACACCTGCGTCCCGCGCGAGAGAAGCAGCCGCACCGAGTCCCTGCGCAGCCCCCGGCCGCGCTGCTCGACCGGCAGCGCCGCGTGCAGCCCCTCGGGCACCCGCACCGCGACCGTCATGACGCCACCAGCAAGGAAGGAGCGTCATAGCGCCCGCTCACCGGCCGCTCGTCGAGCAGCCGCAGGAAGGCCGGCACCACCGTGTGCGGCAGCGGCCGTGGATCCGCGTCATCCGGAACGGCGGCGCGGTACAGGTCCGTGCCCATGTCGCCCGGATCGACGGCCCACACCCGCAGCCCCGGCTCCTCCGCGCCGAGCACCGCCGACAACTGGTCCAGCGCCGCCTTGGACGCCCCGTACCCGCCCCACGTCTCGTAGGCCTCGGCGCCCGCGTCGGAGCTGACATTGATCACCGCGCCGCCTCCCGCGCGCGAGGCCCGCAACAGCGGCAGCGCCTGCTGTACGAGACCGAGCGCGGCCACCACATTCGTCTCCAGGGCTCGCCGCAGCCCCTCCAGGGGGAGCTCGTCGAGGCGGACCAGCGGCTCCGCGCCGAGCGCGCTCGCGTTGTTCACGAGCAGATCCAGGCCGCCCAGGGCGCGAGCCCGCGCGACAAGCTCCGCGCGGTGCCCCTCGTCCCGCACGTCCCCGGGCACCGCGCGCACCCGCCCGCCGTGCCCGGCCAGCTCCCGCGCGGTGTCGTCGAGCACCGCCCGCGTTCTCGCGTCGAGGACGAGGTCCCAGCCCCGCCCGGCGAGCGCCGCGGCCAGCGCCCGCCCCAGACCCTTCGAAGCCCCCGTGATGATCGCTACCGGCATGACAACCGTCCCCTCGTGACCCTCAGTGCCCTCGTGGCGGTACCGGCTTCCACGCTAGGAACGCACCCCCGCCGGGCGCCTCGGACGGCGGGAGCAGCGTGCGAGGTCCCTTCGCCCTAGGCCGTCCGCAGGGCCTAGTCCCCGGGTCCTAGAGCCCTGCCGCCACAGGTCGGATACGCGCTGTCACACCCCGCCGGTACGGTTGGCCCATGAGTCAAGGACCCCGATCCGGTCTGTACGCGGTCAGCTCCGCGCTGCTCGCCATGAGCAGCCAGCTGGAGGTGCGCGACGTCCTCAAGACGATCGTCGCCTCCGCCCGCGAGCTGCTGGACGCGGAGTACGCGGCCCTCGGTGTCCCGGACGACCACGGCGGCTTCGCCCAGTTCGTCGTCGACGGCGTCAGCGAAGAGCAGTGGAAGGCGATCGGCCCGCTGCCCCGCCAGCACGGCATCCTCGCCGCGATGCTGTGCAAGGCCGAGCCCGAGCGCCTCGCCGACGTGCGCGAGGACCCCCGCTTCGAGGGCTGGCCGTCCGCCCACCCGGACATGTCCGACTTCCTCGGCCTCCCGATCAGGTACGGCGACGAGACCCTCGGCGCCCTCTTCCTCGCCAACAAGCGGTGCCCCAAGCCGGCCGGCGGCTGCGGCTTCGACGCGGACGACGAGGAACTCCTTTCGATCCTCGCCCAGCACGCCGCGATCGCCCTCACCAACGCCCGGCTGTACGAGCGCAGCCGCGAGCTGACCATCGCCGAGGAGCGCTCCCGCCTCGCCCACGAACTGCACGACGCGGTCAGCCAGAAGCTGTTCTCCCTGCGCCTGACCGCCCAGGCGGCCGCCGCCCTGGTGGACCGCGACCCGACACGCGCCAAGGGCGAGCTCCAGCAGGTGGCCGCCCTCGCGGCCGAGGCGGCCGACGAACTGCGCGCCGCCGTCGTGGAGTTGCGCCCCGCCGCACTCGACGAGGACGGCCTGGTGGCCACCCTGCGTACGCACTCGCAGGTCCTCGACCGCGCCCACTCCGCCGCCGTCACCTTCGAGAGCAGCGGCGTGCGCGCCCTGCCCGCGGCCCAGGAGGAAGCCATGCTGAGGGTCGCCCAGGAGGCCCTGCACAACGCGCTGCGGCACGCGGACGCGGAGCATGTCGCCGTCGCCCTGCAGAAGCGCGGTCCCGGAGCGGTGCTGCGGGTCACGGACGACGGCAAGGGATTCGACCCACGCGTGATCCGGCGCGCCGGGCGGCACTTGGGCCTGGTCTCCATGCGGGACCGGGCAGGCGGGGTCGGCGGACGGCTGACCGTGGAGTCGGCGCCCGGCAAGGGCACGACGATCGAGATGGAGGTCCCCGGTGGCTGACGCCGAGCGCAATTCGAAGGCCCGGATCCGGGTGCTGCTGGTCGACGACCACCAGGTGGTCCGCCGCGGTCTGCGTACGTTCCTGGAGATCCAGGAGGACATCGAGGTCGTCGGCGAGGCGTCCGACGGCGCCGAAGGAGTCGCGTGCGCCGAGGAGTTGAAGCCGGACGTCGTCCTGATGGACGTCAAGATGCCCGGCATGGACGGCGTCGAGGCACTGCGCAAGCTCCGTGAACTGGCCAACCCCGCGCGCGTGTTGATCGTCACCAGCTTCACCGAGCAGCGCACGGTCGTCCCGGCCCTGCGCGCGGGCGCGGCGGGCTATGTGTACAAGGACGTCGACCCGGACGCCCTCGCCGGAGCCATCCGCTCCGTGCACGCCGGACACGTCCTGCTCCAGCCCGAGGTGGCGGGCGCCCTCCTCTCCCAGGAGGAGGCCAACAGCACGCAGGGGAGGGGCGGTTCCCTCACCGAGCGGGAGCGCGAGGTGCTCGGCCTGATCGCGGACGGCCGGTCGAACCGCGAGATCGCCCGCGCGCTCGTGCTCTCCGAGAAGACCGTCAAGACCCATGTGTCGAACATCCTCATGAAGTTGGACCTCGCCGACCGCACCCAGGCCGCCCTCTGGGCCGTGCGGCACGGCGTCGCGGGCTGAACTCCGCAGGTCCTCGGGGCCGGAGCGGCTGTCAGCACGGATCGTCGCGTTCCGGGCTGAGATTCATACCGTCGTGTGGATGTCCCCCGTTCGGCGCATCCCCCACGGCGCCCCGCCGTTCTCCAGTGCGTGCTGCGGCGGCTGGCCGCGGCTTCCGCTCAGGAGGAACGCAGAAGTGAAGAACCTCAAGAAGGCCGCTGCTGTCACGATGGTCGCCGGTGGGCTGCTCGCGGCCGGTGCCGGCATGGCCTCCGCCCACGGTGGCGCCAACGCCGACGGCGTGGCCAAGAACTCCCCCGGCATCGTCTCGGGCAACCTGGTCCAGGCCCCGGTCCACGTCCCGGTGAACGCCTGCGGCAACTCCATCTCCGTCGTCGGCATCCTGAACCCGACGTTCGGCAACGTCTGCGAGAACGTCTGATCGCACCCCGCGCGATCCGCCGATCACGGTCATGCGATCGGCGTCGCGGCGACCGGCCCCGCTGCGCACCAGCGGGCAGGGGCCGGTCGCGTTCTCCGCACCGCCGCACCACCCGGCCTCCCCGGCATCACCGCCGCCGCGCCGCACATCCCCCTCGACCCCGCAGCCGGGGTCTCCCCGTCACAGGAGGAACACGTCCCATGAACATCGCCAAGAAGGCCGCCCTGGCCGTAGCCGTCGCCGGTCTCGCCGCGGGCGCCTCCGCCGGTGCCGCTTCCGCCACCGACGCGCACGCGGACGGCAGCGCCAAGAAGTCCCCGGGCATCGGCTCCGGCAACCTGGTCCAGGCCCCCGTCCACGTCCCGGTCAACGTCACCGGCAACAGCGTGAACGTGGTCGGCATCCTGAACCCGGCGCTGGCCAACGACTCGGTCAACCGCTGACCACACAGCCCGCCAGGCGAAGGCCCCGCAGACCACACCGGTCCGCGGGGCCTTCGGCCATCCACCGCCGCTACCGCGCGACGGGAGCCGTCCCACCACCACCCGACCGACGAACAATGGCCGAAGCCGAAGCCGAAGCCGAAGCCGAAGCCGAAGCCTCAGCCCCGCTCCCGCTCCTCCACATAAGCGTTGTACGCCGCCACCTGCGCCCGCCGCGCCACCCGCTCCACCGGCCGCAAGGCCTGTGCCCGCGCACCCATCTCGGAGGCGCTCACGGCCCCGCCGTGCCCGTTCTCGTACGCCACCGAAATCAGCAGCCCGACCCGCTGCGCCAGCTCCAACACCCGCACCGCGCGCGGCGGATACCCCGGCGCGAGCACCTCGCGCCCCCGCTCGGCCCGCGCCCGGTACGCGTCGATCGCCGCCTCCGCGACCGGCCCCGACGCCGCCACGTCGAGCCGCGCGAGCACCTCCGTCGTCTCCCGCAGCGCGTCCGCGAGCTCCCGCTCCGCCTCGCCAAGGGAGGGCACGTCCGCGGGCGGCGCCTCCCGCACCGGCAGGCAGTGCCACACCACCTCCACATGGACGTCCTCGGCGTCGGCGGCGCCCTCGGGCCCCGCCTCGTACACCTCGGGCACGAGCCCGTACGGCGCACCCGTCGCGACGACCGCCTCCTCCGCCTCCAAGGCGCGCTCGTTGAAGGCCGGCGGCCCGCTCAGGCCGAGCGGATGCCCCGGCGCGGGCAGCGCCACCCGGAGCCCCGTCACACCGAGCGCGCGCAGCCGCCCGAGCGCGAGCGTCAGTCCCACCGGCGCGGACTCGCCGGGCAGCCCCTCGACCCGGTGCACCGAGTCGCCGCCCACGATCGCGTGCACCGCGTCGTCCGGTGAAACAAGTCCGGCCAAAAGGGCGTTTCCCCAAGCGGCCAAGCGTCCTGAACGTGGTTCCGAGAGCATGCCCACAGCCTAAGGACCGGGCTCGGCACGGGAACGGTCGGCCGGTGGCGTAGGTTTTATCCGGGGGCCGCGTCCACAGACGCGGGTCACGCGAGCGACAGCCGAGACTGCAATGGGAGACAACGCGCTCATGAGCGATGTACTGGAGCTTAAGGACGTATCCGTGGTCCGAGAGGGCCGGGCTCTGGTGGACCAGGTTTCCTGGTCGGTGAAGGAGGGGGAGCGCTGGGTCATCCTCGGCCCGAACGGCGCCGGCAAGACCACCCTCCTCAATGTCGCGTCCAGCTACCTCTTCCCGAGCAAGGGCACCGCCACCATCCTCGGCGAGCAGCTCGGCAAGGTCGACGTCTTCGAGCTGCGCCCCCGCATCGGCATGGCCGGCATCGCCATGGCCGACAAGCTCCCCAAGAGCCAGACCGTCCTCCAGACGGTCCTCACCGCCGCGTACGGCATGACCGCGGGCTGGCACGAGGACTACGAGGACATCGACGAGAAGCGCGCCCGCGCCTTCCTCGACCGCCTCGGCATGAGCGACTACCTGGACCGCAGGTTCGGCACCCTCTCCGAGGGCGAGCGCAAGCGCACGCTGATCGCCCGCGCCCTGATGACCGACCCCGAGCTGCTGCTCCTCGACGAGCCCGCCGCGGGCCTCGACCTCGGCGGCCGGGAGGACCTCGTCCGCCGCCTCGGCCGCCTCGCCCGTGACCCCATCGCCCCCTCCATGATCATGGTCACGCACCACGTCGAGGAGATCGCCCCCGGCTTCACCCACGTCCTGATGATCCGTCAGGGCAAGGTCATGGCCGCGGGCCCGCTCGAGCTGGAGCTCACCTCGCGCAACCTCTCGCTCTGCTTCGGCCTGCCGCTGGTCGTCGAGCAGCGCGGCGAACGCTGGTCGGCCCAGGGCCTGCCGCTCAGCTGATCGCGCACGCCCTGTCGGTATGGGGCCACGCGGTCATACCATTGACCATGTGGACATGGACGCATGGGTGTGGTGGCTGATCGGCGCGGTCGCCCTCGGAATCCCGCTGGTGCTGACCGCGATGCCGGAGTTCGGCATGCTCGCCGTCGGCGCGGTCGCCGCCGCCGTGACCGCGGGCCTCGGCGGGGGAGTGGCGATGCAGGCGGTGGTCTTCGCCGTCGTGTCGGTCGCCCTCATCGCGGTGGTACGCCCGATCGCCGCCCGGCACCGCGCGCAGCGCCCCGAACTCATCAGCGGGGTCGAGGCGTTGAAGGGCAGATCCGCGGTCGTCCTGGAGCGCGTCGACTCCTCCGGCGGGCGCATCAAGCTCGCGGGCGAGGTCTGGTCGGCGCGGCCGCTGGACACCGAGCAGAGCTTCGAGGCGGGCCAGGAGGTGGACGTCGTCGAGATCGACGGAGCGACGGCCGTCGTCATGTGACGCCCCATCACGGGCTCAACGGCCTTGTGGCTCGCGGTCAGTGACGTCAGGTGATCCGAACGCCCCACGGTCCGCGCGGCGTTCTGACAGACTCGACCGGCGAGATCTCAAGATCTTCCGGAAACAGCGAAGCGTGAAGGGTACGGGGAACCACGATGGAACCAATCATCATCGTCCTGATCATTCTGGTGGTGCTGGTCTTCATCGCCCTGATCAAGACGATCCAGGTCATCCCGCAGGCCAGCGCGGCGATCGTGGAGCGCTTCGGCCGCTACACACGCACCCTGAACGCGGGCCTGAACATCGTCGTCCCGTTCATCGACTCCATCCGCAACCGCATCGACCTGCGTGAGCAGGTCGTCCCCTTCCCGCCGCAGCCGGTGATCACCCAGGACAACCTGGTCGTGAACATCGACACGGTCATCTACTACCAGGTCACCGACGCCCGCGCCGCGACGTACGAGGTCGCGAGCTACATCCAGGCGATCGAGCAGCTCACCGTCACCACGCTGCGCAACATCATCGGCGGCATGGACCTGGAGCGGACCCTCACCTCCCGCGAGGAGATCAACGCGGCGCTGCGCGGCGTCCTCGACGAGGCCACCGGCAAGTGGGGCATCCGCGTCAACCGCGTCGAGCTGAAGGCGATCGAGCCGCCCACCTCCATCCAGGACTCGATGGAGAAGCAGATGCGCGCCGACCGTGACAAGCGCGCCGCGATCCTCCAGGCCGAGGGTGTCCGGCAGTCCGAGATCCTGCGGGCCGAGGGCGAGAAGCAGTCCGCGATCCTGCGCGCCGAGGGTGAGGCCAAGGCCGCGGCCCTGCGCGCGGAGGGCGAGGCCCAGGCCATCCGTACGGTCTTCGAGTCGATCCACGCGGGCGACCCGGACCAGAAGCTCCTCTCCTACCAGTACCTCCAGATGCTCCCGAAGATCGCCGAGGGCGACGCGAACAAGCTCTGGATCGTCCCCAGCGAGATCGGCGACGCCCTCAAGGGCCTCGGCGGCGCACTCGGCAACTTCGGCCCGCTCGGCGGTGGCGGCGGTGGGAAGAGCACCGGTGGCGTCGAGCGCCGAGAGCAGCCCCCGATCGACTGACCGACGACTGACGGCGACCGACCGGCCCCGGCCGGCGTCCCGGGATCCATACGCGTACGACTGTGGGGCCGACCTCTTCCGGGAGGTCGGCCCCACAGTCGTACAGGCGGCGCCGTCGGTCACGCGGCCGGCTGTGCCAGCCAATCCGGCAGTGCCTCGAAGTCCTCGCGCCCGAGCGTGAGCAGCATCGCGTCCGCCGGTGTCGGCTCGAACGGCTGCCTCAGCAGCGGCATCTGGGCCTGCTCCGGCGTGCGGTCCGCCTTGCGGTGGTTGTCCGTCGCGCACGACGCCACCGTGTTCAGCCACGAGTCCGCGCCGCCCTGGGAGCGCGGCACCACGTGGTCGACGGTCGTCGCGCGCCTGCCGCAGTACGCGCACCGGTGCTGGTCACGCACCAGGACACCGCGCCGTGACCACGGAGCCCGTCTTCGGAAGGGCACCCGGACATACCTGCACAGCCTGATCACCCGGGGCACCGGAAGCTCGACGGCAGCGGCACGCACGCGGAGCGCGGGGTGGGCCTGCTCGACGACGGCCTTGTCCTGCAGAACCAGGACGACGGCGCGGTTCAGCGTCACCGTCGACAGCGGCTCGAAGCTCGCGTTCAGCACCAGCGTGTCCCGCATCTCGCCCACCTCCCGTGTGCACCGGCCCACCCCTTGGCGGGCTTGGATCAACTCTGGCCGGGCGCGCCGGGTAGGACAACGCAATAAAAGATGCCCGCCTCTGATCACTTCCAAGACCAGAGGCGGGCAAACGTTCAATGAACGCTGAGCTGTGAGCAATCGCGCGGGGCGCGCGCCGGAGCTCGCTAGCTGTCGGCGAGCGCCGCGTACTCCGCGACGACCTGTGCGCGGGCCAGTGTGTGGAACCGCAGGTTGAAGCCGACGACGGCGGGCGAGGCGTCCGAGTCCGGGCCGAGCTTCTCCTGGTCGACCGCGTACACGGTGAACACATAGCGGTGCGCCGGGTCACCGGGCGGCGGGGCTGCGCCCCCGAAGTCCTTCGTCCCGTAGTCGTTGCGCACCTGGACGGCGCTCTCCGGGAGTCCTTCGAACTTGCCGCTGCCGGCGCCCACCGGCAGCTCGGTGACCGAGGCCGGGATGTCGAACACGGACCAGTGCCAGAACCCGCTGCCCGTGGGGGCGTCCGGGTCGAAGCACGTCACGGCGAAGCTCTTCGTCTCCGGCGGGAAGCCCTCCCACCGCAGGTGCGGCGAGGTGTTCCCGGCGGCGTACACCTGGTCGTCCTTGAGCACCGCGCCCGGCTCGAAGTCCGCGCTCACGACCGTGAACGACGGCACGGCCGGGTGGAAGTCATGGGGCAGCGGCGGCCTCTTGACCTCGGTCACGTGGGCACCTCCTGATCGGTTCCAGTACGTCCATGTCGGCGATCGCTCGCCGTTGTCGAGCCTAGAACCAGTTGCGCTTGCTGCCGACCTGGGACAGCCACTCGTTGAGGTACGCCGCCCAGTCCGTGCCCTGGAAGTCGTTGAGCCCGACCTTGAACGACTTGTACGAGTCGCTGCCCTCGCTGAACAGGCCCGGCTTCTTGTCCATCTCCAGGACGACGTCCATCTCGCGGTCGTCCGAGACGAAGCTCAACTCGACCTGGTTCAGGCCGCGGTACTGCTCCGGCGGGAAGAACTCGATCTCCTGGTAGAACGGCAGCTTCTGCCGGGTGCCGCGGATGTGGCCGCGCTCCATGTCGGCGCTCTTGAAGCGGAAGCCGAGCTGACCGAAGGCGTCGAGGATCGCCTGCTGCGCGGGCAGCGGGTGCACGTTCACCGGGTCCAGGTCACCGGAGTCCACGGCGCGGGCGATCTCCAGCTCCGTGGTCACACCGATGTTCATGCCGTGCAGCTGGCGGCCCGCGAAGTGGGTGATGGGCGTCTCCCAGGGGATGTCGAGCCCGAACTGCACCGCGTGCACCGCGTTCGCCTTCAGCTCGAAGGCGCCGCCGAGCCGCTGCTTGGTGAACTCGATGTTCTGCTTGACCTCCTGGTCGTTGCCCTCGACCTCGACGCGCGCCTGCAGGCCCACGGACAGCGCCTCGATCTGCTGGTCGACGTTCCCGCCCTGGATGCGGACCTCGCCCTGGACGACACCGCCCGGCACGACATTGGCCTCGGTCAGCACCGTCTCGACGGAGGCCCCACCGGCACCCAGACTCGCCAGCAGCTTCTTGAACCCCATGACTCTCCTCCCCAGGCCCCGCCTGTGGCTTGACTCGATCGATTGATCGTCGACCTTCGACAACGTACAAACGCAATCGGACGGCGCGTGGTTCCACGCCCGTACCCTCGCGCCCACACCTTCTCCGTGCGACGGCCCTGAGGCCACCCTCCACGCCAAACCCGTACACGTTCGGTGCACTACCCTCGTGCGGCATGATCGCGGCCCCTGACCGTACGCCCCTGCCCCGAGCCTTCTTCGACCGCCCCGTTCTCGAAGTGGCCCCCGACCTGCTCGGTCGCATCCTCGTCCGCAACACCCCGGACGGCCCGATCGAGCTGCGCATCACAGAGGTCGAGGCGTACGCGGGGGAGGTGGACCCCGGCTCCCATGCCTATCGCGGTCGCACGGCCCGCAACGGCGTGATGTTCGGCCCGCCCGGCCATGTGTACGTCTACTTCACGTACGGCATGTGGCACTGCATGAACCTGGTGTGCGGCCCGGAGGGCTTGGCGAGCGCGGTGCTGCTGCGAGCCGGCGAGATCACCGAGGGCGCGGAACTCACCCGTCAACGACGACTCTCGGCCCGCAACGACAAGGAACTGGCCAAAGGCCCTGCCCGCCTAGCCACGGCCCTGGACGTGGACCGCAGCCTCGACGGAACCGACGTCTGCGCGGGCACGGACGCCCCGCTCACCGTCCTGGCAGGCATACCTACGGATCCCGACCAGGTCAGGAGCGGCCCTCGTACAGGAGTGGGCGGTGAGGGGAGCGTGCACCCCTGGCGCTTCTGGACGGCCAACGACCCTACGGTCAGCCCCTATCGGGCTCATTCACCTCGACGTCACCGAACTTGACGCGGCGTTGGTGCTTCCGTAACGTAGCCCGAGCCGCTTGACCCGGGTACGGCATTCAGCCAGCAGCCGGAAGCGGCCAACCACTACCTACGACTTCCCCTCAGCGGGGTCCTGTTTCGCATGTCCGCATGCCGAAATTCGAATCCGCGGAACTCGATTATGAGTTGCCAGGGAAATCCGCTAACGTAGTGGACACGCCGAAAGGCAAGGCCCTTCAACGGCCACCGGAAATGAAATCCGAACCGGGAACGGAACGGAAAACGGATCTGGTAGAGTTGGAAACACGAAATGCCGAAGGGAAGCGCCCGGAGGAAAGCCCGAGAGGGTGAGTACAAAGGAAGCGTCCGTTCCT
>NZ_BMNG01000010.1 GCF_014646335.1 Streptomyces lasiicapitis | reverse complement strand
ACGGCGGGTTCGGGACGATCGGTACGACCTCGCTGCACGCCGTCCCCCAACTCGCCCTCGCCGAGGAGATCGACGCCCCGATCCTGGCCAGGGGCCTCGCCGCGTACGGAGCCGGAGTGGATCTCCCGGTGGCGGAGGCGACGGGTGCGCGGGTCGCGCATGAAGTGCGGCGGATGCTCACGGAAACCTCCTACGCCGAGAGCGCCCGGCGGTTGCGCGCCGACATGCTCGCCATGCCCACCGCCGCCGACGTCGTCCCCGCACTCGTCCGGCTCACCGAGCGCCACAAGGCCGCTGCGTAACCGGCGGTACGAGGCCGCTGTACGGATGGAGTGAGTGGGGGGTCCCCCGGGTGCGGGGACCCCCCACCGCCGGCCCGCTCGGCCGGGCTGGTGGCCGCGGTGGACTGCCGCTGCGGCCGTCTCGGTCTCGTGTCTGCACATCAGTGGGTCAGCAGTTCACGCTGCCTGTGCTGCCGAGCAGCTCGTCGTCGAGGGTCGACGTCTCCAGCTCCTGAAGCTCCAGAACGTTCATGCGGTGTCACCTCCTTCGAAGCGCTCGCCGGGGGACCGGCGGCGGTCGTCCGCCGGGAGTCGGTGGTCCGCCGCGCGGCCTGCGCGGATGTGGCGCCGCGCTGTGGCCGTCCGGGTCTCATCACGGCGTGACAGCGGGTCAGCAGCCCACGCTGCCGGTGCTGCCGAGCAGTTCGTCGTCGAGGGTCGACGTCTCCAGCTCCTGAAGTTCCAGAACGTTCATGCGGTGTCACCTCCTTCGAAGCGCTCGCCGGGGGACCGGCGGAGGTTGTCCGCCGGGAGTCGGTGGTGTGCCAGGAACGGCAGCGGGGGAGGGCCGTCGTCCGTGACGTACGACAGGGCCGCGAGGACGCCCGCGTTGCCCGTCGCCAAATCCATGGAGAGCCGCAGGCCGCCGTGTCCGGGGAACGCCAGGTGACCGCGGTGGGAGAGGGCGTGCCAGTGGAGGCGGCCCAGATGCTCGGCGACCGGGTCGACCGGATCGACGGGGCCGACGCGATTGGGCCTGCCGGTCGGCGGGTGGCCCGGCAAGTGGCGCCGTAGCGCGTGCGCTGCGGCCAGGAGTCCCGCCCTGCCGCTGAACAGCTGGCTCTCGACCGTGAGCGGTGAGCGCGTGGCGAGCGCGAGACCGGGCAGCGCCTCCAGGATGCGGGCGTCGTCCGTGACGTCGGACAGCAGGTCGGCCACGAGGCCGACGCCGACCGAGCCGATCTCCAGGTACGGCAGGGAGCGGAAGCCGCCGTCGACGTGCAGGGCCCCTTCCTCGCGCAGGACGCACAGGTCCAGGTCCCGGTGCACGGCGCGCACCGCGTGCCGCACGTAGGCGTCCTCGTCCGTGGCCTCGTGCATCCGGAGCAGGAACAGGCCGACGCCGGACCAGCCGCGGAGCAGCCCGCCGTGTGTGCCGGCCTCGCCGCGGGCGCGGTCGATGCCGTGCGGCCTGCCGTCCCCCAGGGCGCCGATGACGCGCCCGGCGAGCTCGCGGGCCTCCTTGAGCAGGGCGTGCCCCGGATCGCCCGCGGCGAGGTGCAGCAGGTTGAGTCCGACGCCCGCGAGGCCGGCGTACAGCGAGACGTCGGTCATCTCCTCGACGCCGCCGCGGGCCCGGTCGATCAGCTCCCTGGCCTCGTCGTGGTGGCCCAGATGGTCCAGGACGTGCGCGACGCCGTGGGCGCCGTCGTAGAAGCCGGGCCGGACGTGGTCGGCCCGTGCGGACCGCAGCAGCCAGTCCTCGTACGCGGGCTCGCGCCCGGCACCCGCCACGGACAGGGCCCACAGGACACCCGCGGCCCCGTGCGCGAACGCGCCGGGCGCTTCGTTGAACTGGCGCGGGTCGCCCGGGAAGAGACGGTCGTCGCGGTCCGGGGTCGCGGTCGCGTGGACGGCGCGCGCCAGGGAGGCGCGCACGGCCGCCCAGTCGACGGGCGAGGCGTCGAGACGTACGTCCCCGACCGCTCCGACCAAGGGCGGGGCCCCGGTACGTTCCGTCCGCTCGCCGGAGGGCTCCGCCAGGCAGGACGTGACCGTCGCCGCGAAGTCCGCGGGCAGGTCGAACTGGCGGGCGGCCTCGGCCGCGAGCGCCGCCGCCTTGTCCGGGCAGATGCCGAGCGACGTCACCAGCGGCAGGTACAGCCACAACCGCAGGACCGCCAGGGCGTGTTCGTCGACCGCCGTGCCGGTCTTGTGCCGGGCGGTGAAGCCGGGGTACCCGAGCGTGGGGCGGGTGGCCTCGGCGCTCGGGAAGGCCATCTCGAAGTCGACGAGCCGCACCTCGGGCGCTTCCTCGGGGGCCGCCGGATCCTCCCCCACCAGCACGTTCCCGGGGTGCACGTCGCCGAAGACGACCCCTTCGGCGTGGACGCGCCGGACGAGCGCGGCGACGGCGGCGTGCAGGGCCTCGGCGCGCCGGGCGTAGTCGCGCAGGCCTTCGGGGGAGTACGCGGTCCAGTTCACGAGCGGGTGGTGGCGGACCATCCAGCGTTGCAGCGGAACGCCGTCCAGGTGCTCCATCGCCAGCATGCCGTGGCCGCCGAAGTCGAAGAGCTCGTACGCCTCCGGCACGCCCGGCACGCTGTGGAGGCGGTCGAGGACGCGCTTCTCGTGGGCCAGGCGCGCGGCGGCGTCGAGGCCCGCGCCGTCCCGGCCGGTGTGCGGCCGGGCTTCCTTGAGTACCACCCGGCGGCCGTCGGCGCGGCGCACCGCGGCGTACACACCGCCCGCGTTGGAGAAGTGCAGCGCTTCCTTCACTTCGTAGCCGAAGTCGCCGCTCGGGGCGGTGCGGCGTTCGATGTGCGGACGCAGGAACTCCGGGACCGGTACACCTTCGGGCAGCGTGAACGTGGGCCGCCGCTGGTCGGGGACCAGCCGTCCGTCGGCTCCGGTGCGGGCGAGTACGAGCGCGCCGTCGTCCGTCCAGCACCAGCGTTCACGGAAAGCCCCGTACCGGAAGTGGACGGGGCCGTCGCCCCAGCGGCAGTCGGTCAGGATGTACGGCCCTTCGCTGCCCGCGAGGCGGCGGTCCAGTGCCTGTGCGCACCGCGCGAACTCGGCGTCGTCGCGGGGGTAGACGGCGATGAACTTGCCGCCGGCCGGACGGGGGGCGTACTTGGAGTTCATGGCGTCGAGCAGGTGCCGGCCGCGCAGGTGCTTGAAGGCGACGCGGGCCCGCAGGCAGTGCTCGGCGACGGTGTCCAGGACGCGCTCGGCGTTGTCGTACGTCGCCGAGACGTGGATCTTCCAGCCCTGCTCGACGTCGTGGGGTCGCTCCGGCGTGTACATGTCCCAGATGCGGGCGGCCCGGTGCCGCCAGCCGTCGGGGAGCGGCGCGAACCGCGAGGGGACCAGGTGCTCCTCGGTGGCGGACCGCGCCGGGGTCTCGAAGAACACCGGGTCCACCAAGGTGTAGATCGACCAGTCCACGGACACGAGGCACCTCCAGCGGAATTCCCGGAATGGGCCGGCCGCGCTGTCGGCGGCCGTCGCGGTGATCGCCTCGTGGAGGTTTCGATCGAAGTAGGAGCGAGTAATCGGTGTGAGCGTCGGCTGACGCTCGAAAGGTGCGAGCGTCAGCTAACGCTCGAAGGGAGTGAGTGCGGTGAATGTACCCCGCCGGAGATACTCCGCCAGCGTCCGTCGGGCCGCCGCCTTGGGCTCACTGCCCGTGCCGAACCAGGCATCCTGGCCCGGCCTTCCTTCCCATTCCCCGCGGATGAACAATGCCTCGTATTCATGGCGCAGCATGGACCACATCGCCACGTCGTGATATTCGCCCTTGAAGAACTTGCGTTCCCTGAGGACGCCTTCGAGAACGAAGAACCGCGTGCGCATCACCATCTGGAGCATGGGTTCGTTGAACAGGCCCACCCAGAACTGCAGCCGATGCGCGCGCAGGTCTTCGAAGAGGTGCTCCACGACGAGGCCGAATCCCTCGGCGCCGTAGCCGCGCGACCACAGGTCGCTGCTTCCGATGGCGCCGCTGATCTCGAACGTCGTGTCCTGGGCGCCGCCGACGCGGTGGAACTTCACCATGCCCACGCGCTCGCCGTCCAGGCCCCGCATGGTGCAGAAGTGCGCACCCGACGCGGCGTCGGCGTGCAGCGCGTCCACGGTGACGCGCTCGGAGACGTCTCCGGTCAGTGCCGCGACGTCCCCGTCGGGGCTCAGCCATTCGACGAATTGCTCGTAGTCGGCGGCCGTCGCGTCGGCGAGCTCGACGCGGCGTCCGACGCGAAGGGCGTCACCGGTCCTCGGAGTCTCGATGGTCATGTCCTCCTGCTTTCCCGCATTCCCTGCGGAGTTCGGCGCCGCCCATCGTTGTCCCGCACCGAGCGGGGCGTCAACCATTCGTGCCGATTCCGCTTTTCCGGGACCGGTGCCGATGTCGCTTCACTTCCGGCTCCTGTGCCGCCGCCTTGCATTCCGTCTCGCCGGCGGGACACCGTGGTGCCACACTGCTGGCGATTCTCCACCTGGAATCGACAAGGGGGCGCTGTGCTCACCCATTCCACCGACCTGTATCTGGATCTCATGAAGAAGGTCGTCGCCAACACCATCTACCAGGACAACGCGCACGGTTGGGTGCGGAACAAGGATTTCGACGCCGGGCTGCCCAGCATCGAATACAGCGACGAACTCCGGTCCGGCGGCCGGGACATACCCCGCGTGGCGCACACGATGATCGGCGGCAAACGCCTCGACAATCTGCACGCCTGCGTCGAGCAGGTGCTGTCCGACGACATTCCCGGTGACCTCATCGAGACGGGGGTCTGGCGGGGCGGCGCCACCATCTTCATGCGCGCGCTGCTCAAGGCGTACGACATCAAGGACCGCACGGTGTGGGTCGCGGATTCCTTCGAGGGCATCCCCAAGGGCGACCCGGAACGCTATCCGGGCGACGACCTCGCGCCGCTGTACCGTTTCAACGACGTCTTCGGCGTGTCCGAGGACACGGTGCGCGAGAACTTCCGCCGCTACGGCCTGCTTGACGACCAAGTGCGCTTCCTGCCCGGGTACTTCCGCGACACGCTGCCCACCGCTCCGGTGACGCGCCTGGCCGTGCTCCGCATGGACGGCGACCTGTTCGAGTCCACGATGGACGCCCTGACACACCTGTACCCGAAGCTGTCCGTCGGTGGCTATGTGATCGTCGACGACTACCGCGCGCTGCCCCCGTGCCGGGTCGCCGTCTACCAGTACCGCAGGGAGCACGGCATCACCGACCCCATCGAGGAGATCGACGGGGTCGGCGTGTACTGGCGGCGTACCTCGTGAGCGTGCGAGCGCGACAGCGGCGTACGCGGTGACCGCGCGGGGGCCTCACGTCCCGTAGGCCCCCGCCAGGTACCGCTCCCGGCACAGGCGCCGCTGAATCTTGCCGCTCGTGGTCCGCGGCAGCGTGCCCCCGCGCACCACCACCACGTCGTGCACCGCGAGCCCGTGCTGGCGGCTGACCGTCTGCCGGATGCGTTCCGCCAGGGCCTCGCGGTCGGGCGCGGGCAGGGCCGTCATCGCCGCGTCCGCCTCCATCAGGACGATCAGGCGCGCCGTCGGATCCCCCTCGACGCCGATGGCCGTCGCCGCCACCGGGGCCACCGACTCGACCGTGGCCTCGATGTCCTCCGGGTAGTGATTGCGGCCCCGGACGATGATGACGTCGTCCATGCGGCCGACGACATACAGCCCCCCGTCGTGCCGGAAGCCCCAGTCGCCGGTCCGCAGCCACCCGTCGGCGTACACCCGCGCCGTCCGCTCCGGCGCCTGCCAGTACCCGTCCGTGCGGGTGGGGCCGTTCACCCAGATCTCGCCGACCCGGCCGGGCGTCTCGGCGCCGGTCGCCGGGTCCGCGATCCGCACGGTCACCCCGGGCACGGGCGTGCCGTTGCTCACCAGGCGCACCGCGTCCGGGCCGTGCGGCACGGGCCGCACCGCCCCCGCCGTGAGGGCGGCACGGTCGAAGCTGCCGGCCACGGCGCCGGTGCCGTTGGGCGTCATCGTCACGGACAGCGTCGCCTCCGCCAGGCCGTAGCACGGTACCGGCGAGCGGGGATCCAGGCCCGCGACGGCGAAGGCCTCCACGAACGCCGACACCGAGCCCGCGTGCACCGGCTCCCCGCCGATGGCCAGCGCGCGCAGCCCGCTCAGGTCGAGCGTCGCCGCCTCCTCGGCGTCGACGCGCCGCACGCAGTGCGTGAGGCCGAAGTTGGGCGTGACCGTCCAGTCCGCGCGATAGTCGGAGAGGGCGCGCAGCCACCGGTAGGGGCGGTGCAGGAAACTCATCGGGCTCAGATGCACCATGTGCATCCCGGCGCCGAGCGGGCTCGCGATGGCACAGATCAAGCCCATGTCGTGGAACAGCGGCACCCAGGAGACGGCGGTGCGCGCCGGCATGAAGCGCGAACGCATCTGGTAGGCCGTCGCGGACAGGTTCGCATGGGTGACCCGCACGCCCGCGGGCGCCCCGGTGGAGCCCGACGTGTACTGAAGGTACGCCACGTCCTCGGGCGCGACGGGCGGGCGCCGCCACTTCTCGGCCCGGTGCGACGGCACCTCGTCGACGTGCAGCACCGGTCCGTGCTGCCAGGCCGCGCCGCTCAGCGCGGTGCGCACCGCCGACCGCACCGCCGACGTCGTGAGGACGCACCCCGGAGTGCTGTCGCGCAACACCGAACGCAGCCGTGTCTGGCTGCGGAACAGCTCCGGCGCGTACAGGGGCACGGCGATCACACCCGCGTACAGACAGCCGAGGAAGGCGACCACGTAGTGCTCGTCGTGCGGGCACAGGACCGCGACCCGCGTGCCGGGCGGGCACGTCGCCTGCAGCTCGGCGGCCAACGCCCGGGCCCGCAGGTCCAGTTCCGCGTACGTCAGCGTGACGACGGTGTCCGTGCGCCGGGCCCGGCCACGGACCCGGCGGTCGCCGAGCACCGTCAGGGCGGGCGCCTCGCCGCGTTCGGCCGCCGTGCGGCGCACCGTGTCGGCGAGATACTCCAGGACGACCGGCCGCGGCCCGAGTGCGGGCAGGGCGAAGCACTCGGGCGCCGCGTGGCCGGTGCGGGGCGCGTCGATACTCATGGGCGCTCTCCCAGGGTGTCGCTGGCGCGGGCGGCGGACGCCTCGAGTTGGCTGACGGGCAACAGCATCTGTGTGGCGGCGAGTTCGCGGTACAGGGCGTCCTCGCTCAGCAGCTCCTCGTGGGTGCCGACGGCGCGGATGCGGCCGCCGTCCATCACGACGATCCGGTCGGCCGTGCTGACCGTGGACAGCCGGTGCGCGACCACCACGACGGTGGTCTCCGCGGTGATCCCGGTGATGACCTCGCGCAGCGCGTTCTCGTTGCGCGCGTCGAGCTGCGAGGTGACCTCGTCGAGCAGCAGCAGCCGTGGCCTGCGCAGCAGCGCGCGGGCGACGGCGACCCGCTGGCGCTCGCCGCCGGACAGCTTGGTGCCGCGGTGGCCGACCTGCGTGTCGAGGCCGTGCGGGAGCCGGCCGACCAGTTCGCCGAGCCGGGCCTGGTCGACGACGCGGCGCAGCTCGCCCTCGTCGACGTACGGCATCCCGATGCACAGATTGTCGCGGATGGTGCCGGCGAGCACGGGCGCGTCCTGCTCGACGTAGCCGATGGCGGCGCGCAGCGCGCCGAGTTCCAGGTCACGGATGTCCTGGCCGTCCAGGCGGACCGTGCCGCTCTCCGGCTCGTAGAACCGCTCGATCAGGGAGAACACGGTGGACTTGCCGGCCCCGGACGGCCCGACGAAGGCCGTCATGCCGGCCGCGGGGACCTCGAAGCTGATCCCGTGGTGCACCACGGGCCCGTCACCGGGGTAGCGGAAGACGACGTCCTCGAACGTCAGGGACGCGGGCGTGGACGGAGTGTGCGTCATCCGCGCCGGTGCCGGGCTCTCCGGCTCGGTCCGCAGCCGCAGCAGCTCGCTGACCCGGGACATCGCGGCGGCGACCACATTGAACCTGATCATCGCCGTGACCAGCGCGCCCAACGGCGGCACCAGATAGAAGAGATAGAGCAGGAACGCGATCAGGCTGCCCAGGCTCATCGCTCCGGACGCGACCCGGGCGCCGCCGACACCGAGGACGGCGAGGAACGCCACCTGGATCGTCACGGTGATGAAGGCGCCTACGAGCGAGTCGAGGCGGGCCACCTTGAGGCTGTGCCGCCAGGCCCGGCGGGCGCCCTGCTCGGCGACCTCGGCCTCGCTCTCCTCCGCGCCGGACGCCTTGATGGTGCGGAACGTGCCGAGCGCCCGCTCCAGGGCCGTGCTCAGCTCGGCCACGCCCTCCTGGGCGCGGCGCGCGGCGCTCTCCAGCTGGGGCAGGCCGGTGGCGACGAGGACGCCGCCGAGCAGCACCACCGCGAGCGTGGTGAGCAGCAGCACCCAGTCCATGAAGCCCATCAGGACGAGAATGGCGACGAGCATCACCGCGCCGTTGACGGTCTCCACGATCGCCGTCGTGACGGCGCTGCGCATCAGCGTGGTGTCGGCGGTGGCCCGTGACATCAGGTCGCCCGGCGGGATCTTGTCGGTCTCCGCGACCCGCAGCCACAGCACCCTGCGGATGACTTCGCGGCGCGTGCTGAGGACCACCGACTCGGAGACCCGCATCAGGATGAACGTGCCGATCGCGCCGACCACGGCCGACACGAGCACGAGTGCCGTGAGCGCGATCAGCGCCGCCATGACCGGCGAGCGTGCCTCGAGGTTCTCCACCACGGACTTGGCGATGACGGGCTGGATCAGCCCCGAGAAGCCGCCGAGCAGGGACAGGCCGCCGCCGAGGGCGATGCGCCGGCGCTGGGGCCGCAGATAGCGCAGCATGTCGCGCCAGGCGTCGGCGCGCAGGATGGCCGGGCGGCCGCTCTCGTGCGGCGGGGGGTCGTCGTGCTCGTCCTTCGCGTCCGGTCGGCGCGCGGTGTCAGGCGCCGTATCCAGCATCAGCGCTCTCCTCTTCGCTTTCGATGAGCTCCGTCGCCAGGCGCGCGAGGACGTCGCGCGCGGCGCGCACTTCCGACGCGAGCGGCCGGTCGGCCGCCAACGGGGGTGAGACGCGGGCCAGTTCGGCCCAGACTCCGTCGTCGTCACCGGTGTGCCCGGCCAGGGCCGCGAACTGCGTGACCGCGACGGCGAGGGAGCCCACCACCAGCCAGGCCTGCTCGACGGCGTCGCTCACGGCGTTCGCGCCGTTGAGGGCCATCGGCACATGGTCCTGGTTCAGGCCGTTGCTGGGCAGCGCGGTCAGGCTCGCCGGGTAGACGAGCTGGCGGATCCGCGAGACGAACGAGGTCGCGCTGAGCTGGACTCCGGCGAGACCACTGCCGCTGCCGGGCATCGGGGTGAGCATGGGCGGCCGCCCGCCGTTGGTCTCCGGCAGGCACAGCAGCGCCAGTTGGCGTTCGGCGAGGAAGGCGATCTGCTGGAGGCAGAGGCCGATCTGGTCGGACGCCAGGCCCACCGGCATCGCGTGGAAGTTGCCCGCGTGCAGGAACTCGCCCTCGTAGTAGACCGGGTTGTCCGTACAGCCGACCGCCTCGCGGACCAGGATGTCCTCGAGCACGGACAGCTGGTCGACGACCGCGCCGATCACCTGCGGCGCGCAGCGCAGGCTGTAGGGCTCCTGCAGCGGACGAGCCGGATCGCGGCGGTGGCCCGCCGGCAGGCCCTCTCTGATCCAGCGGGCGCCGACCATCTGCCCCGTCTGGCCGCGTACATGGCCGACTCCGGGGTGGTACGCCTGTGGGCTCGCGCCGAGCAGCGTCACCGCGCGCGCGGTGAGCGCGGCGACCGCGCGGGCCAGACGCAGCACTTCGCGGTGGTTCAGCAGGGTGACGGCCAGGCTCACGCTGGTGCCGTTGACGAACGACAGGGCCTGTCGGGCCCGCCAGGTCACCGCCTCCGCGCCGAGCGCAGCCAGGACGTCGGCGGACGGCCGCACCCGCCAGTCGCCGGAGGCGTCGCGCGACCACGCCTCGCCCTCACCGGCCAGGGCGAGAGCCGCGTGCGCGAGGGGCTGCAGGTCGCCGCTCGCGCTGACCGTGCCGTCGCGCGGGATCACCGGAGTGAAGCCGCGGTTCCACAACTCGGCCACGCGGTCCCAGAATTCGGGCGACACGGCCGAGTGGCCGAGCCGCATGCTGTTGAGCCGTATCCACATCACCAGACGGCAGACCTCCGGGGACAGCGGCTGCCCCTGGCCGCTGCCGAGGTGGGCGATGAGCCCGCTGCCCTGGTCCGTGTCCGACGCGGCGGCCGCGTACGCGACCAGCGGGCCGAAGCCCTGCGTGACCCCGTACACCTTCTCCTGGTTCGCGAGGGCCTGCGCCAGGCGGTCCACGCCGGTGCGCATGCGCTCCGCCTCCAGCGGGCTGCACGGGCGCACCTGGGCGTCGGGACGGGCCTGGCGCACGATGTCCGCCAGGCGTTCCTTGGGTGACTCGACTACGTCTGTGATCATGTGGCGGCTCCTGCGTCGGCGGGGAGGGTGGGGAGGATCCGGCGCGGCAGGCCGGCCCCCGAGCGGTCGATGCGGTCGACGACGTGCACCTGGCGCGGCTGCGCGGTGAGATCGCGTGCGGCGACGAGCGCCCGTACGCGGGCCCGGTCCAGGCTGCCGCCCGGCGGCGGCACGACGTACAACTCCAGGTGCTCGCCGCTGAGTTCGTCGGCGACGGGCACGCACGCCAGGTCCGCGCAGTCGACGACGTCGCGCAGCGAGCGCTCCAGCGCGCCGAGGTCCACACGGCGGCCGTTGATCTTCACGAGGCGCCCGCGCCGGCCGCTGAAGCGGAAGCGGCGCGCCCCGCAGGGTTGCACGAGGTCGTCGGTTTGCCAGCGGTCGAGCGGCGCGAGGCCCGGTCTGGCGGCGAGGCGCGGGCTGCGGACCGTCAAGGGGACGTCACGGCCGGCCGGGTCGGCGGGAGCGACGGGGTCGGCGGGGCTGACGGGGTCGTCGGAGCCGCCCGGATCGAGGTCGAGTTCCACGTCGTCGAACAGGTTCCACCGCGGGTCGTCCGGACCCCACCGGCGCCAGGCGATGCCGCCCGTCTCGGTGGACCCGAACACCTCCGTCACGGACACCCGCTCCCGGCCCGCCTCCTGGACGAAGCCGGCGGCGGCCGAGGGCAGCATCGCGGTGCTGTGGAGCACGGCGAGGCTCTCCCGGGCGTCGACCCACGGACGTTTGCGGCGCAGGGCCGAGAACGACCAGGGCACCGCGATCACCGCCCAACGGCCCCCGGGCGGCGGGGGCATGGCGCCGAAGAAGTGCGGGCGGTACCAGACGGGCAGGCCGAGCCGCACGGGCACGAGCAGGGTCGCGAGCGCCCCGTACACATGGCGGGGCGGCGCGAACGACAGCACGGCCTCGGGGCGGTGCGGCCGCAACAGCGCGGCCAGCATCCCCGCCTCCTCCCAGAGTTGCTCGCGGGTGCGCCGCCAGCACTCACTGGGTCCCGTCGTGCCGGACGTGTGGAAGTCCAGGGCCGGCGGCAGCAGTCGGCGCACCAGGTCCACGGCGTCGTCGCCGGACCGGTCCCAGCGGACCAGCCAGGGACGGTCGTTGACGCCGGACGCGGCGGGGCCCGCGGCAAGGACCTCCTGCGGGCTCAGCTCGGGATAGCTCACCAGGTCACCTCATGTCCGGGGAGATAAAGACGGGAGAAGACGGGGAGAACCGGAGTCGCGTTGTCACTGACCGTGCTCGACCCGTTCCCGAAGCAGGTCGACGAGATCCTGAACCGTCGTGATCGTGGCGAGCTCCTCGTCCGGTATCTCGTCGTCGCCCGCCTGCCGCTGGAGCGTGAAAGCGATCTCCACCATGGAGAGGGAATCGATACCGAGATCGTCCACCAGTGACTTACCGGGTTCCACCTCTGCGGCCGGAATTCCGGCTACTTCTTCCACCGCCTCCGCGACAAATCGAAGAGCGGCGTTCTGATCCATGAGTGCGTCCATGGGTATCTCCTATTTGATTGAAGCGCAATCGGTCAATCCGCCGCCGTCCACAGCTCATTGGAAATTCTGGGACGAGGCCCGTCGTGCCCGGTCGGCGGCCGCCCGTCCCGCCGGCGGGACGCCGTGCCGTGTGCTGACACGCACCCCTGCGCACAGCGGCGGAAGCCGTGCGCCACGGCGCTCGATCCGGCGCATCCGGAACGGTCCGCGGTGCTGGACCGGCCGCTGCCGGCCCGCTGCATCCGTTGCGAAAAGCGCAGGCGCGCTCGCCGCCACCGCATTACACGGCGGTACGTCGAAACCGTACGAATCAGGCCGTGCCGGAATGCGATCAACCGCATGCCCCGGACCGGCTTCGCCGTCGGCCCATCCGGAACATACGGCCATTCATTCCCCTGGACACCGCCCCGTGCCCTGCCGCAGACTGCCGGAGTCTCGGGACGACTCGGGGCAGGTGAGAGTACAGCACGCTCACACGGAGGATGTCTTGCCAAGCAAGAGGCACGGGGGAATACCTCCCGGCGTGAGGCCGCTACCGCACTCGATTCCCACAGAAATTTCCAACCCGATTCCCAGAGGTATTCCCGGCGAGCTGCCGAGAGGCCATAGCGCACCGAATTCAAGGGCGCGCACCTTCGGATCACAGATGCAGGTGAACGCGTCCGTGGTGGCGCGGCGCACGTCGCTCGACCTCCCGGTCGACCTCCCGCTGGACCGATGGCGGAGCCTCGGCGAGCACATCGCCGTCATCTCCGACTCGTCGAGCTGGTGGCTCGGGGACTGGCTCATCTACGGCCAGGCCCACTACCCCGACCGCTACAAGATCGCCCTCGCCGACACGTCCCTGAGCTACCAGACGCTGCGCAACTACGCCTGGGTCGCCGGTCGGTTGGGCGTCGCCCGGCGGCGCAGCCGGCTCAGCTTCCAGCACCACGCGGAGGTGGCGGGCCTGGCGGAGCGGGCCCAGGACCACTGGCTGGAACAGGCGGAACGACACGGCTGGTCGCGCAACGAACTGCGCCGGCACATCCGGGACAGCCTGCGCGCACCCGAACACAGACCGCCGGCGGAGACGGTACGGCCGCAACCCGGCGAGGCGCAGGCGGCGATCCGATTCAAGGTCACCACCGAGCGCCGGATCCGCTGGCAGAAGGCGGCGGCCAACCAAGGGCAGGCACTCGCCGAGTGGATCGTCGCCGTACTCGACCGGTGCGCGCCGTCGGCACCGCAGCCCTAGCGCGACCAGCCGAACCCCGAGCACCCCGAGGACACAAGGACGAAGGACCGGTGGCCATGAGCATCAAGGTCTGGAACTACCTGGCGGAGTACGAGGCGGAGCGGGCGGACATCCTCGATGCCGTCGACACCGTCTTCCGCTCCGGACAGCTGATCCTCGGCCGGCGCGTCAGAGACTTCGAGGGCGCGTTCGCCGCCTACCACGGCGTACCGCACTGCGTCGGTGTCGACAACGGCACCAACGCCCTCGTCCTCGGGCTGCGCGCGCTCGGGGTCGGCCCCGGCGACGAAGTCGTCACCGTCGCCAACACGGCGGCGCCGACGGTCGTGGCCATCGACGCGGTGGGCGCCACGCCCGTGTTCGTCGACGTGCATCCCGAGACGTATCTGATGGACGTGGACCGGATCCCGGAGGTGGTCACCGAACGCACCAAGTGCCTGCTGCCGGTGCACTTGTACGGCCAGTGCGTCGACATGACGGCGCTGGCCGGGCACGCGTCCACCCACGGGCTCGCCGTCCTGGAGGACTGCGCCCAGGCGCATGGCGCGCGCCGGCACGGCCGGCTCGCCGGAACCATGGGGGACGCCGCGGCGTTCTCCTTCTACCCGACCAAGGTTCTCGGCGCCTACGGGGACGCCGGAGCCACCATCACCTCGACGGCGGCGGTGGACGCCGCCCTGCGCAGGCTGCGCTACTACGGCATGGAGGACCGCTATTACGTCGAGGCGACCCCCGGCCACAACAGCCGTCTCGACGAGGTGCACGCGGAGATCCTGCGCCGCAAGCTGACCCGGCTCGACGACTACCTGACCGCTCGGCGGGCGATCGCGGCGCGTTACGCGGAAGGCCTCGTCGGCACCGGTCTCGTGCTGCCTGCCCTGGCCGAGGGCAACGACCACGTCTACTACCTGTACGTGGTCCGTCATCCCCGGCGCGACACGATCCTCACCGAGCTGGCGGCCCGCGACATCACCCTCAACGTCAGCTACCGCTGGCCCGTCCACACCATGAAGGGGTTCGCCCATCTCGGCCACCGGCAGGGAGACCTGCCGGTCACGGAGCGGGCGGCCGACGAGATCTTCTCGCTGCCCATGTATCCGACGCTGACCAAGGCCGAGCAGGACCTGGTGGTGGAGGCGTTGCGCGAAGTGCTCGCCGCGCTGTAGCACGGCCGCGTTCGGGGCGCCGGTCCGCCACCGGCGTCCCAGTCCACGACAGGAGGTGCCGTCATCGCCGCGTCACGTCTGGGCGCCCGGGCCGCCGTGGCGGCGGAGCCGGACGCCGCCTTCGCCGCCTGGTGGGCCGAACGCCGCAGCGCGGCACGTCTTTCCGTCACGCCCGTCCCCTTCCGCGAACTGCCGCACTGGTCCTTCACCCGCGACGGCGACCTCGTCCACGACAGCGGACGCTTCTTCAGGGTCTCCGGCATGCGTGTGCAAGGCCCCTGGGGTGCGGGATCGGGGCACCGCGACCAGCCGGTGATCGTGCAGCCCGAGATCGGCGTGCTCGGGCTCCTCCTCAAGCGGATCGACGGCGAGCCGCACGTGCTGCTCCAGGCCAAGGCCGAGCCGGGCAACATCGACGGCATCCAGCTCTCGCCCACAGTCCAAGCGACCCGCAGCAACTACACCCGGGTCCACCGGGGCGGCGCGACACGCCACTTGGAGCACTTCGCGGGGCCCGGCCGCGGCCGTGTCCTCGTCGACTCGCTCCAGTCCGAACAGGGCGCGTGGTTCTGGCGCAAACACAATCGGAACATGGTCGTCGAGCCGGTGGGCGAGGTCGCGGAGCACCCCGACTTCCGCTGGATCGCGCTGCGTACGGTGCGCCGGCTGCTGCGCGTCGACCATCTGGTCAACATGGACACGCGTTCCGTACTGGGATGCCTGCCTGTCGAGCTGGAGGCGGATGCGGCGGCCGGAACGGTCCCGGACGACGGACCGCCGACGGAAGCGGCGCGGGACGGATCCACCGCGCACCGGCTGCGCGCGATCACGAGCTGGCTCATCGACGCCAAGCAGCACTGTCCCTGGCAGTCCGGCCTCGTCCCGCTCGCGGCCGTCGAAGGCTGGTCCCGGACCGAGACGGAGATCGCCGACGAGGCGGAGCGGTCGTTCCGGATCATCGCGGTCCAGGTGGAGGCGGGCACCCGCGAGGTGAGGCAGTGGTCCCAGCCGCTGCTCGCACCCCGCCGTCCGGGCCTCGCGGTGTTCCTGTGCCGTCTCACCGCCGGGGCGCCGAGGGTCCTTGTCCGGGCGCGGGCCGAGCCGGGCCTCGGCGATCTGGTCGAACTCGGCCCCACCGTCCAGTGGTCCACGGACGACGGACCCGCCTCCCCGGAGGAGGCCGGGCCGTACGACGGCACGGCCCTGACCGACGACGCGGCGCGCGTACGGTTCGACGCGGAGCTGTCCGAGGAGGGGGGACGCTTCCACCGGGCGGCCACGCGCTACCGGATCGTCGAGGCGGACGGCGCCGTCCCGGACCAAGTGCCGGACGACCACCGTTGGCTGACGGTGCATCAACTTCAGGCCCTCGTGGCCCGCGGCCACCACGTCAACGTGCAGGCGCGCAGCCTCCTCGCCTGCCTGGCGTCCCTGCGGTGAGCCACCGCGCCCGGCCCCCGGCCGCATCCCGACAGACACTCGCGGAAAGGAAATGTGCCGTGCGGACACACGAGTTGGGCGTACGCGGCGCGTACGCGTTCACCCCCACCGTCTTCCCCGACGAACGCGGCCTGTTCGTCGCCCCGTACCAAGGGCCCGCTTTCACCCATGCCGTCGGCGGCCCGCTGTTCCCGGTGGCGCAGACCGGGCACAGCCGGTCCCGGCGCGGGGTGATCCGGGGCGTCCACTTCACGCGTACGCCGCCGGGCATGGCCACGTACGTGCACTGTGCCCGCGGCAGCGCGCTCGACCTGGTCGTCGATCTGCGCCTGGGCTCGCCCACGTACGGCAGTTGGGACTGTCTGGTCCTCGACGAGGTGACCTTCGAGGCGGTGCACCTGCCGGTCGGCGTGGGCCACGCGTTCCAGGCCCTGGAGGACGACACGGTGATGGAGTACCTGCTCTCCGGGGGGTACGCGGCCGACGACGAGAAGGCGGTGTCGGTGTTCGACCCCGCGCTCGCGCTGCCCCTGCGCGAGGACATGCCGCGGATCCTGTCGCCCCGCGACCGGTCCGCGCCCACGCTCGCGGCGGCCGAACGGGCGGGCCTGCTGCCGGAGTACGAGACGTGCCTGCGGCTCGACTCACGGCTGCGGGAGGCGGCCCTTGCGGGGGCGGGGGAGCGGCATGGATGAGGCACCGCGTTCCGGAGGAGAGGGCTCGCGTTCTGGAGGAGAGGGCTCGCGTTCGGGGGGAGAGGGCTCGCGTTCCGGGGGACCGGACGGCGACACCGGCATGCCCCGCGTCGTCGTGCTCGGCGCCTCCGGCTTTCTCGGCTCCGCGGTCGCCGCGCTGCTCGCGCGGCGGCGCCTGCGGCTGCGCCTGGTGGCGCGGCGTCCCAGCGCTGTCCCCGACGGCGCGGTGGCCGACGTCGAGGTGCGCACGGCCGACCTCACGGACGCCGCGAGCCTGGCCGCCGCCGTCGGCGACGCCGACGCGATCGTCCATCTCGTCTGCCACCGGACCGGCGCCCGCGCCTGGCGCACCGACGACGACCCGCTGGGGGAGTGGGTCAACGTCGGCATGGTGCACGGAATTGTCGACACACTGCGTGCGGCGCCCCGAGCACGACGGCCCGCGTGCGTCTTCGCCGGTTCCGCGAGCCAGGTGGGGCTGACGTCCCGGGCCCGGATCGACGGCACCGAGGAGGACCGGCCTGCGAGCGCCTACGACCGCCACAAGGCCCTCGCCGAACGGGCGCTCCTGGACGCCACACGGGAGGGAGTGCTGCGCGCGGTCTCGCTCAGGCTGCCGACCGTGTACGGAGAGAGCCGCACGCCGACGGCGGCCGACGGCGGCGTGGTCACCGCCATGACCCGGCGCGCCTTGGCCGGCGAGCCGCTGACGGTGTGGCGCGACGGCACCATCGGCCGGGACCTGCTGCACGTCGACGACGCGGCGCGTGCCCTCGTCACCGGTCTCGACCGCGTCGGTGAACTCGTCGGCCGGCACTGGGTGGTGGGCACGGGCCGGACGACCACGCTCGGCGATCTCTTTCGCGCCGTGGCCCGGATGAGCGCGGACCACACGGACCGCACGCCGGTTCCGGTGGTCACCGTCGAACCCCCCGACCACGCGACCCCCGCCGACTTCCACACCTTCACGGTCGACGCCACCGCCTTCCGGAAGGCCACCGGTTGGGAGCCGCGGGTGGCGTTGCCGGAGGGGCTGGCGCGCACGGTGGGCGCGCTGGCGCGGGGACGGGCTGTGGAGGGGGCGCGACTGCGGGGTCCGACCGCCCTCTGACTGCCCTGCCCTCTGACCGGCGTCAGTGCCCCATCCCCAGGCCCCCGTCCACCGGCACCACGGCCCCCGTGATGTACCCGGCGCCCGGCCCGGCGAGAAAGTCGACCACTGTCGCCACCTCCTCCGCCGTGCCCGCGCGGCCCAGCGGTACGGCGGCGGTCATGGCCGCGCGCCGCGCCTGGGGCAGGGACGCGGTCATGTCGGTGTCGATGAGGCCGGCCGCGACGACGTTCACGGTGATGTTCCTCGGGGCCAGCTCACGGGCGAGGGAGCGGCCGAAGCCGATGAGACCCGCCTTGGACGCGGCGTAGTTCGTCTGCCCCGCCGTGCCGAGCAGGGCGGAGACCGAGGAGACGAGGACGATGCGGCCGCCGCGCGCGCTCATCATGGCGCGCACGGCGCGTTTGGCGACGCGGAAGGCACCGCCGAGGTTGGTGTCGAGCACGGCGTCGAAGTCGTCCTCCGTCATGACCGCGAGCAGCCGGTCACGGGTGATGCCGGCGTTCGCGACGAGGACCTCCACCGCGCCGTGTTCGGCCTCCGCCTCCTTGAACGCGCGGTCCACCTGCTGCGCGTCCGTGACGTCGCACCGCACCCCGAAGAGCCCCTCGGGCGGGGAGCCGGACCTGAAGGTGACCGCCACCCGGTCGCCGCCCGCGGCCAGGCGGCGGGCGACCGCGAGCCCGATCCCACGGTTCCCGCCCGTGACCAGAACCGAACGCCCCATCGTTTCCTCCCCTGTCCGGCCGCCGCGCGCCTACGTGGAGCGGCGGATCACCAACTGCTCGATCCCGTCCAGGAGCCGCTGCAGCCCGAACTCGAACGGCGCCCCCGAGTACGGCATGACGCCCGCCGCCAGCGCGCGCAGGAGCGCCGGATACCGGTCGAAGTCCACGAGCTGCCCCAGCGCCAGGTCGCGTTCCCGCGTGTCCTCGGCGTCGGTGTCGGTCCCGCCCGGCTCCGGAGAGCCGCTCCCGGGGCGGCCGCCAGGGCCGCGCAGCCGCCCGAGCCCGCGCACATACGCGTCCACGGTCTCGATCGCCGACAGCTTCTCCGCCTCGCTGAGCCCGGTGCCGTCGAAGATCCGCAGCGCGGAGTCGAGCCAGCGCAGCATGTTCGGCCCCGGCACCTGCTCGGCCACGCCCAGCTCGAGGACCCAGGGGTGCAGGCGGATCTCCCGCCAGTCGTCGTGCGCCAGCGCCGTCAGCTTGGCGCGCCAGTCGCCGGGGAGCTCGTGCGGCAGGGTCCGGCCGACCGCCACCGCGTCGAGCATCAGGGCCTCCAGCTCGGCCCGGCCCGGCACGTACGTGTACAGCGAGGCGACGCCGACACCCAGATGTGCGGCGACACGGCGCAGCGACATGGCGGCGGGGCCGTCCCGCTCGGCCACTTCGATCGCAGCCTCGACGATCCGCTCCAAGGTCAGCCCGCGCGCCGGTCCGCGCGCGCCGCGCGTGTCCCTGCCCCAGAGCAGCGCGAGCGCGCGCTCCTGGGGTGTCGAGGTGGTCAGCGGATCCGTCACCAGGGCGCGCCCTCCGGCTTCCCGGCTGTCGTGAGCGGTCGACTCTTTGCGATCAGCACGTAACTCAGTATACCGTTCGGAGTTAACCGAACGGTGCTCGGAGTTAGGGCGGACGCATGATCGGAGACCTTCCCGCGGAGACGACGAAGAGCCCGGCGGCGCCCCGCAGGCGCGAGCAGCGCACGCTGTACGCGGCCGCGTTCACCAACGGGCCGAACGAGCTCTTCGACTTCATCCTTCCGCTCTGGGCCGGCGCCGCACTTGGTCTGAGCGCCACCGAGGTCGGCATCCTCATGGCTGTCGAAATGGCCCTCTCCGTGATCGCGCGGCCCATCGCCGGCGTGCTCGCCGACCTCTTCGAGCGCCGCTACGTCGCCGCGACGGGCGCGATCCTGTACGCGGCCTCCGCCGCCGGCTACGCCCTCGCGCACGACGCGCCCTTCGCCTACGCCGCCGCCGCGGTCGGCGGAGTGGGCGGCGCCCTGCTGTGGGTGGCCGTCCGCGCCATCATCAGCGAACGGCTCGCGGAGGACTCCGCGGTCTTCCCCCGGCTCCTCGCCTCACAGGAGACCGGGTCCTGGGTGGCCTTCGTCGCCGGCATGGTGCTGATCGGCGAGATCGGTTTCGACGGCGTCTTCTGGTTGTGCGCCGGGGCCTGTCTGCTCGCCGCCGCGCTGCTGCTGTCCTCGCCCCGCAGGCAGGTCCCGCGGGCGCCGCGGGGAACACCGGCGGGGGAGCCGGGCGGTGAGGAGGTGACGGCGGGCTCCGCCATCGCCGGGCTCGGTGCCGTCGGGCGCAGGCTCCGCCCCATGCTGATCGCCGTGGTCGTGACCATGGCGGCCGAGGCCGCGATCTCCCTGCTGCTCCTGATGCATCTCCAGCGCGAGTTCGACCTGGAGGTGATCCAGGTCGCCTACGTCTTCCTGCCCGGCGCCATCGCGATGAGCGTCGCCGCGGAGCGCCTGCACACCTACGTCGTCCGCTTCGGCCGCACCCGGATCCTGATGTGCGCGTCGTTCGCCAGCGCCGCCTTCGCAGCGGGCCTCGCCTGGGCGCCGAACCCCGTGGTCATCGCCGCGCTGTGGATCCTCAGCGGGCTCGCCTGGGCCGCGGTCATCCCGATCCAGCAGGCCGTGATCGCCGAGGCATCGGGTGAGCACGCGGGGCGCGGGATGGGGGTGTACGAGTCGGCCAACCTGCTGGGCGCGCTGGTCGGCGCCCTCGCGGCGGGCGTGCTCTACGACGGTGCCGACTGGACCGTCGCCTGCCTCAGCGCGGCGGTGCTGATCCTGGCCGGGTCCGTGGTCGTGCCCCGTGCCGTACGCCGCCTCGGCGTCGCCGACGTACCGCCACCGCCGCCGGAGCGGGAGCCGGACCCGGATCCCGAGCCGGATCCCGAGCCGGATCCCGAGCCGGATCCCGAGCCGGATCCCGCGCCGCTGCCGAAGCCGGGGGCCGACGTCACGAAGAGCACGCCCGTCCGGGACGAACCGCCCAAGACCCGACAGCAGGTGCTGCGCGAACTCGGGCGGCACGCGGTCGTGTTCGCCGTCGCGCAGGTGGTCCTGTTGCTTCTCGGGCTGTCGTGGTTGTACGACCTGGCGACCGAGGACAGCGTCGACGTGCTGCTGCACGGCGCGGGCCAGGAGTCGGGCTTCGCCCGGGTGGGGGAGGACGGCGGCAAGATCTGGACGTTCGTCCTTGTCGTGCACGCGCTGTGGGCCGGCGCGAAGTGCCTGGCCACAGGGCTCGGCCGGGACGGGCGTGACTGAGCGTCAGGCACCTGCCCCGGCGCGGGCCGTGCTCTTGCACGTGTCAGTGGGATCAAGCCAACTCTTGTTTAATGCAGGGCAGTTGCATTATTCTCCGCGCGACGGGTATGCCAAGGGCAAGAACGTGCCACCCCTGTCCCCGGTGGCGACAGCTCATCGCAGAGACCCCGCCGGTGGATCGCACAGGCTCACCCCGGAGCCGCCGCACTCACGGTGCCATGAGGGGGAACGATGCTCGAGGACCAAGCCGAGTTCGGCCTCCACGCGCACGTACGGCAGGAACGGCTGGTAGTCGCCTTCTGGGGGGAGCTGGACATCCTCGCGGACGAGGTCCTCGCCGCCCCGCTCGCCCGGCTCGCCCGGGAGAGCCGCGGTGACCTAGTCCTCGACCTGCGGGCGGTGACGTTCCTCGACTGCGGCGGTCTGACCCTGCTGTGCCGGGCCCGCGACGAGGCGCGGCGGCGTCAGGCGGGCGTGGCCCTCGTCGTCGACAACCCGTTCTTCCGCAAGATCCTTCGGCTTGCCGGGCTGACGGACGCGTTCGACATCGCCGGGGATCTGGAGACGGCGCTCATGACCGGGGCGAAGGGTTCGCCGGTGTGACGCGGCGGCGTCCGGCTGCCGGGCCCCGGCTCCCGCCCGGGGTCCGGCAGCCGGTCTCACGTGGGCGCTGCGCGCTCTCGCGCCGGCCGTTCTCGCGTCGGGCTGCTCGCTGTCGCGTCAGCTCTCGTCGCCCTCGCGCTGCTTCTCCTTCAGGCGCACCGACTCCTTGCGGACCTCCGCCTGCGTGGCGCGCTCGCGGCGCAGCCACCCCGGGTCCTCCGTCTTGAGGGCCTCGATCTGCTCGGTGGTGAGCGCGTCGGTGACACCGCCGCGGGCCAGGCCCGAGATGGAGACGCCGAGCTTCGCCGCGACCACCGGGCGCGGGTGCGGGCCGTCGCGGCGCAGGTCCCGCAGCCACTGGGGCGGGTCGGTCTGCAGTGCGTTGAGCTCGGCCCGGGAGATCACGCCCTCCTGGAAATCGGCGGGGGTGGCCTCGAGGTACACACCCAGCTTCTTCGCCGCGGTCGCGGGCTTCATGGTCTGGGTGCTCTGGTGCGACGTCATGTGACCAGGGTATCGAGCGTGTGAGCGACCTCCGACCACGCCGGGTAGCCTGGCGGGGTGACAGGCTCGGAAGTTTCTCCTTCGTTCCGGCTCGCCTATGTCCCGGGGGTGACACCCGCGAAGTGGGTGCGTGTCTGGAACGAACGGCTGACCGACGTCCCCCTGACCCTCGTCCCCGTGGCCCCGGCCGACGCGGACGGCGTGCTGCGGGACGGCTCCGCCGACGCGGGCCTGGTCCGCCTCCCGGTCGACCGGACGGTCCTGAGCGCCATCCCCCTGTACACGGAGACGACCGTGGTCGTCGTCCCCAAGGACCACCTCGTGACGGCGGCCGAGGAGGTGGGCGTCGCGGACCTCGCCGACGAGATCGTGCTGCACCCCCTCGACGACACCCTCGCCTGGGAGACCCTGCCCGGCCGGCCCGCCCTCGAGCGCCCCGCCACCACGGCCGACGCGATCGAGCTGGTGGCCGCGGGCATCGGCGTGCTCGCCGTACCGCAGTCGCTGGCCCGTCTGCACCACCGCAGGGACCTCACGTACCGGCCGCTGACCGACGCCCCCCAGTCGAGCGTCGTCCTTTCGTGGCCGGAGGACGCCACCACCGACCTGGTGGAGGAGTTCATCGGCATCATCCGCGGCCGGACCGTCAACAGCACGCGCGGCCGCCGTGCCCAGACGGCGGAGACCGCGAAGTCGGACGGCCGGCGTCCGGACGCGGGCGGCGCGGGCCGTAAGGCGACCGGGAAGGCGGCGTCGGGCAAGGCCGCGGCCCGCAAGACGTCCTCGGGGAAGCCTTCGTCCGGCAAGGCAGGGTCGGGGTCCGGCTCGGGGTCCGGATCCGGCTCCGGAAAGGCGTCCGCGGGCCGGAACGCGCGGCGCGGCGCGGGCAGCTCGCAGGGCGGCAAGCGCGGGAAGCCCCGCCGCCGCTCGTAGCGGCGACGCGGGCCCGGCCCACCCCACCCGGCACTCCCACCCGGCACCCCAACCCCCACGCCCCCTTGCGGCGGCTTGTGGTGTCCATGACTATGGCCGCATGTCGGAGCAGACGGGCACTTCCCGGCGTACCGTCCTCGCCGCCGCCGCGGCCGCCACCACGGCCGGAGCCGTCGGGCTCCAGGCGGACCCCGCCGCGGCACGCGACGGCCACGGCCCCGCCGCCGTACAGAACGGCCCTGGCCCCACCGCACAGGACCCGCCGCGCGAACTGCGCGCGCTGTTGCGGGAGATCGACCACCGGCGCATCGAGGCGAACGTGCGCCGCCTCGCCGCGTTCGGGACCCGGCACACGCTGTCCGCGCAGGACGATCCCGTACGCGGCATCGGCGCGGCGCGGGACTGGATCCTCGCCGAGATGCGGCGCTACGCGCGCGCGTCGGGCGGCCGGATGGGCGTGGAGCTCCAATCGTACGTCCAGGAGCCGGGCCCGCGGATCCCGGAGCCGACGCGGATCACCAATGTCGTCGCGACCCTGCGCGGGTCGGGGTCCCCGGACCGGCTGTACGTCGTGTCGGGGCACTACGACTCGCGGGCGAGCGACCCCATGGACTTCACCAGCGACGCACCCGGAGCGGACGACGACGCCTCCGGAGTCGCGGTCGTCATGGAGCTCGCCCGGGTGATGGCTGCGCGGCGCCTCGCCGCCACCGTCGTGTTCGCGGCGGTCGCGGGGGAGGAGCAGGGGCTGTACGGCGCGGCCCACATGGCGGAGCTGTACAAGCGTCAGAAGGCCGACGTCCAGGGGATGTTCACCAACGACATCGTCGGCAGCCCCACCGCCGACGACGGCAGCCGCGACCCGCGTACGATCCGGCTCTTCGCGGAGGGCGTGCCCTCGTCCGAGACCCCCGAGGAGGCCGCCGTCCGGCGCTCGGTGGGCGGCGAGAACGACTCGCCCTCACGCCAACTCGCCCGCTTCGTAAGGGATGTCGCCGACAACGACGCCACCGGCATGCGGGTCCGCGTCATCTACCGCCGCGACCGCTATCTGCGCGGCGGCGACCACATCCCGTTCCTCGAACGCGCCTACCCGGCGGCCCGGTTCACCGAGCCCGCCGAGGACTACGCCCACCAGCACCAGGACGTCCGCGTGGTCGACGGCAAGCAGTACGGGGACCTGCCGGAGTTCTGCGACTTCCCGTACGTCGCGCGCGTGGCCCGCGTCAACGCAGCCGCCGTGTGGAGCCTCGCGCAGGCGCCCGGCACCCCGCGCGGCGCGAAGATCCGCACCGCCGCGCTGACCAACGAGACCGAACTCGTGTGGGAGCGGGGCGCCGAGAAGGACCTCGCGGGGTACGAGGTGGTGTGGCGCGAGACGACCGCGTCCGAGTGGACGCATGTGATCGACGTCGGCGACGCCACCCGTCACACCGTCGACCTGTCCAAGGACAACGTCTTCTTCGGCGTGCGCGCGGTCGGCCGCTCCGGCCTGCGCAGCCCCGTGGCGTTCCCCGCGCCCCAGAGCTGAGACGCTGCGCCGCCCCCGGCCAGCACGGCGAGTGCCGCGCTCGACGGGCTGCCCTGCTCGGCCGCGTACGTCACCAGGGCCTGGTCCGGGGTGTCGGGCAGCCGCAGCGTCTCGCGGCGCAGGGTCAGGTCACCGGCCACCGGGTGGCGCAGCCGCTCGACGCCGTGGGAGTGCTCGCGCACCAGTTGCTCGGCCCACAGCGCGCGGAACTCCTCGCTGCGGACGGAGAGTTCACCGAGCAGATCGCACAGGCGGTCGTCGCAGGGGTGCCGGCCGAGGTCCATGCGCAGCGCCGCCACGGTGTCCCGGGCGGTGTCCTCCCACGCCTCCCGGTCCGGGTAGAGGCCGCGCACGCCCGGGTCCAGGAAGTGCAGCCACGCCACGTTGCGCCGCTCGGCGGGCAGCGCGTCGAAGTCGGCGAGCAGCGCGCGGCCCTGCCGGTTGGAGTCGAGTACGTCGAGCCGCCGCCCGACGACGTACGCGGGCACCTCGTCCAGCGCCGCCAGGAGGACCTTGACGCCCGCCCTGACCGGCTGCGGGGCGGGCGGCGTCGACGCCGGGTGGCGCAGGGCGCGGGTCAGGTGGCCCAGGTGCGCGCGCTCGGCGTCGTCGAGCCGCAGGACCCGGGCGACGGCGTCCAGGACGCTGTCGGAGACGTTGTGGGTGCGGCCCTGTTCGAGTCGTACGTAGTAGTCGACGCTGACCCCGGCGAGCTCAGCCAGCTCCTCGCGCCGCAGCCCGGGTACCCGGCGGCGGCCGCCGAACGGCCGGACTCCGGCGTCCTCCGGACGCAGCCGGGCGCGGCGGGAGCGGAGGAACGCGGCGAGTTCGGTGCGGAAGTCCATGGATCAAGTGTCCGGTACAGGGTTCGCCTGCCCGGCGGAGGGTGGTTCTGGCAGACCCAGGGTCGGACGGAGCCCTGGGTGGGCCGGTGGATCTCCAGCAGAGTCGGGTCCACGAGACGCACCGCACGAACGCGGCGCGTCCCCGCACACCAGGGAGACCACCATGGCCCTCACCACCCCGCAGGCCGCGTCCCTCGCCCGCCCCCTCACCGGCCGCGTGGCCGTCGTGACCGGCGCCTCCAGCGGCATCGGCGAGGCCACTGCGCACGTCCTCGCCGCACAGGGCGCGCGGGTCGCCCTCCTCGCCCGGCGCGGGGAGCGCCTCGCCGGGCACGTCGCACGGATCGAGGAGGCGGGCGGCACCGCGCTCGCCCTGCCGACGGACGTGACCGATCCCGAGTCCCTCGCGGCCGCCGCAGCCGATGTCCGCTCCCGGCTCGGCCGGGTCGACCTGGTCGTCAACAACGCGGGCCTCGCCCTGCCCGACCTCCTCGACGGGTCCGCGGGCCCCAACTGGCAGCGCATGATCGACGTGAACGTCACGGGGGCGTTCGCCGTCGTGGAGGCGTTCGTGCCGGACCTGCTGGCAGCCGCCGCTGAACGCGGCCACGCGGACCTGGTCAACATCTCCTCGGCCGCCGCCCGGACCGTGCTGCCCGGCTTCGCCGGATACGCCGCCACCAAGGCCGCCTTCAGCCACCTCTCCCGCAACCTGCGCGCCCGGCTGAGCCCCGCCGACGTACGCGTCACGAACATCGAGCCCGGCACGATCGACACCGAACTGCGCGACCACATCGAGGACCCCGCGATCAGTGCCGCCGTCCAGGAGGCCGTGGGTTCCATCGAGGGCATTCCCTCCGGGAGGGACGTCGCCGAACTCATCGCGTTCACCGTCGGCAGGCCGCGCCACGTGAACCTGTCGCACATCTCCGTGCTGCCCACGCGGGAGGCGTAGCCACTACCCTCCTCACCCGGTCACGCACCGCGCCGGAACTCGCCCAGCGTGCTTCTTGTCGTCGTGGACAGCGTGTGCCGTACCGCCATGGAGACACAGGAGCTGACGGTCGGTGTCGTGTGCTGCTCGACGGCGCCGATCTGCGCGAGCTGAGCCCCTTCCGGGCCGCCCGGCATGTGGCCGCGCTGCCGCAGGAGCGGGGCGACGACTTCGAGTTGACGGTGCGTGAGGTCGTCGCCATGGGACGTACGCCCTACAAGCGGGTGGACCTCCTCGCCCTGCTGTGCGCCGCACGCCGCACGACCCTGGTCTCCCTGCACGACCTCAACGCCGCCGCGTCGGTCTGCGACCGCCTGCACGTGCTGCACGCCGGATCCGTGGTCGCCTCAGGACCGCCCCGCGAAGTGCTCACCGGGAACCGGTGAACATGCGGTCCGCCTTCGCGTGTGTGACGCTGAGATCGTCTGTCGTGGCGCACGGCGTCCAGCGGCGCCTTCCGAGGCCCGCCCGGCACGCGCAACAGCGTGCCCCTTCACCCCACTTGGGCGAGAACCCGAGATCCCCCGTGTCGGACGCACCCGTGACGTCACCGTCAGCACACGCGAAGGGAGCGGCGTGTCATGGCAGAGACACCGGCATCGCAGGACGTGGAGGCCCCGGACGGGCCGCAGGCGCAGACGAGCCTGAGTACGAGCACGGCGCGGAACCTGGCACACACCACCAAGTCCGTTCCGCAGATGCAGGGCATCTCCTCGCGCTGGCTGCTCAGGATTCTGCCGTGGGTACAGGTCTCGGGCGGCACCTACCGCGTGAACCGAAGGCTCCTGTGCGCGGTCGCCGACGGCAGGGTGGACTGCGAGGTCGCCGACGGCCAAGTGCAGGTGATTCCCGCGGAGCTGACGGAGATTCCGCTGCTGCGGGAGGTGTCCGACGGCGCGCTGCTCAAGCGCCTCGCCGGACGGTTCGAGCAGCAGGAGGTCGAGGCCGGGGCGACCCTGGCCAAGGAGGGGCAGAAGGCCGACGGGCTCGTCGTCATCGCCCATGGCAGAGCCGACCTGCTCGGCGCCGCCGCGTACGAGGGAGAGACCTCGCACGGCACCCTCAGCGACGGCGACTACCTCGGAGAGGACGCCCTCGTCGACAAGAACAGCCGCTGGGCCTACACGGTCAGGGCGATGACACCGTGCACGCTCATGGTGCTGCCACGTCGGGCCTTCAAGGAGATCGCCGACCGGTCGCCCGAACTGCGCGCGCACGTCGAGGAGTTCGTGTCGCGCCCCGAACCGCCGGTGAACAGAAGGGGCGAGGCCGACATCGGCGTGGCCTCGGGGCATGAGGGCGAACCCACCCTGCACGGCGCGTTCGTCGACTACGACCCCGCGCCGCGCGAGTACTCGCTGAGCGTCGCCCAGACGGTGCTGCGCGTGCACACCCGCGTCGCCGATCTGTACAACGAGCCGATGGACCAGGTGGAGCAGCAACTGCGGCTGACGGTCGAGGCGCTGCGTGAGCGGCAGGAACACGAGCTCATCAACAACCGCGAGTTCGGGCTCCTGCACAACGCCGACTTCAAGCAGCGGATCCCCACCCGCGGAGGGCCGCCGACCCCCGACGACATGGACGAGTTGCTCTCGATGCGGCGCAAGACCAAGTTCTTCCTCGCCCACCGCCGAACGATCGCCGCCTTCGCCCGCGAGTGCACCCGCGCCGGGATCTCCGAGCCCGGCGTCGACTTCCACGGCCACCACGTCTTCGGATGGCGCGGCGTGCCGTTCCTGCCCTGCAACAAGATCCCGGTCTCGCCCTCGCTCACCAGCTCGATCATCGCGCTGCGCACGGGAGAGGAGGACGAGGGCGTCATCGGCCTGCACCAGACCGGCATCCCCGACGAGTACGAACCCAGCCTCTCCGTACGCTTCATGGGCATCGACGAGAAGGCCGTCATCTCCTATCTGGTGAGCGCCTATTACTCGGTGGCGGTGCTGCTGCCGAGTGCGTTGGGCGTCCTGGAGAACGTCGAGATCGGTCACTACGGCTCCGAAGACGGGCTCCGTGCCCGCCCGGCCACGTCGACGGCGGCCCAGGCGTGAACGGGCCCACCGGGCTCGGCACGTCGGCGGCGCGGCTGCGCCCGCCGGGAGCGTCGGCGGCGGCCGGTGGACGGACCGGAGCACTGCCCGTGCCACCGCTGCACTGCCCCGACGTGCTCCGTGACGACCCGGCCCTGGGCGCGGAGGTCAACGACCGGCTCGTCGACTGGGCCGAGGAGGTCGGGATCCACGCAGGGCGCCTGGACAGCCTGCGCGTCACGGACTTCGGCCGGCTGATGATGCTCGCCCATCCCGGCACCGACGACCCCGACCTGCTCCTGGCCATCGGCCGGTGCACCGTGGCGGCCTGGACGGCGGACGACTACTACTGCGACGACCGCGGCGCCGGTGCCGTGCCGGAGCTGGCCGCGGCGCGCATGGCCATCGCCGCGACCGTGCTCGATCCGGCGTCGTTCCCCGCCGCCTACGCACCCGACCTCCGCCGGGCCATCAGGAGCGACCCGGTCCTCGTGGCGCTCAGGTCCGCGCGCGAGCACCTCGGCCGGTACGCCACGCCCACGCAGGTGGCACGAGCGTGCCGGGAGCAGTTGTCGATGTTCCAGGCCGCGAGCGCCGAGGCGGTCTGGCGCTGCACCGGGCGCACGCCCTCCGTCTGGGAGTACCTGGTGAACCGTCAGATGGGCAGCCAGGCACCCATCTTGGCGCTGGTGGACGCGGGCGAGTGCTACCGGCTGCCGACCCGTGCGTACACGGATCCGCAGGTGCGCCGCGCCTTCCTGAAGGCCGCGCTCGCCAGCGCGCTCGTCAACGACCTGTACAGCATGGCCAGGGAGAACGCCGGACCCGACCAGGACTTCAACCTGCCGGTCGTCATCGCCGCCGAAGACGGCTGCACCCTCGCGGAGGCACTCGCGCGCAGCGCCGCCGTCCACGACGAACTGATGCGCGACTTCGAGGCGTCGGCGGCGTCCTTGAGCCGCCTGGGACCGCCGGAACTGGCGCGGTTCCTTGCAGGCGTACACGCCTGGCTCGCCGGCAACCGCGCCTGGCACGCGGGCAGCGCCCGCTACGCCACCACTCCCGCGTACTGACGCACATTCACACACTGGCGGAGCAAGAGGACTTGGAGGAATCCCATGACCACAAGCACCCCCGCCCCGACCTCACGGGTCCTGCGCACCGACTTCCAGCGAGCGGTCGCCGCGTACTGGAACAGCCATCAGCGGGACCCGGTCAACCTGCTGCTCGGCGACGTCGACCGCCTCTATCACCATCATTACGGCATAGGGGAGTTCGACCGGTCCGTGCTCCTTGGGGCCGAGGAGACCCGTACGGAACGGGTCGTCCAGGAGCTGCACCGCCTCGAGACGGCGCAGGCCGATCTGCTCCTGGACCACTTGGGGGACATCACGCCGCAGGACCGGCTGCTCGACGCCGGGTCCGGTCGTGGCGGCACCAGCCTCATGGCGCACGGGCGTTTCGGCTGCCACGTGGACGGAGTGACGATCTCGGAGTACCAAGTCGGCTTCTCCGAGGACCGGGCCCAGGAGCGGGGCGTCGGGGAAGCGGTGCGCTTCCACTTCCGGAACATGCTCGACACCGGATTCGCCGAAGGCACCTTCCGCGGCGTGTGGACCAACGAGACCACCATGTACGTGGATCTGCACGAGCTCTATGGAGAGCTCGCCCGTCTCCTGGGGCACGGCGGGCGCTACGTCTGCGTCACCGGGTGCTCCAACGACGTGACGGGCCTTCGCTCCAAGGCCGTCAGCCGCATCGACGAGCACTACACCTGCAACATCCACCCCAGGAGCGCCTATTTCAAGGCCCTCGCGGCCAACGGCCTCGTCCCGCTCGACGTGGTGGACCTGACCGCGGCCACGCTCCCGTACTGGGAGCTGCGGGCGGCGTCGTCCCTCGCCACCGGCATCGAGGACGCCTTCCTCACGGCGTACAAAGAGGGCAGCTTCCACTACCTGCTCATCGCCGCCGACCGGATCTGATCCCCGGTGCCGGGGCGGGGGCGCCGTGGTCTCACTGCTTCGCGGAGACGCCGTCCCGCTCCGGTACCTCGGCGGGATCCTCGGACCAGCGCTGCGGGCGCCCCACCGACACGAGCTGCTCCTCAAGCAGCAGCGCCAGCGCCACCACCGTCATCAGGCCGCCCACCAGGAACGTGCCGCGTACGCCCATGACCGGCAGGAGCAGGCCGCCCGCGAGGGCGCCCAGGGCCACGCCGGTGTTGTACGCGGCGCCGTTCGCCGCGATGGCGGTCTCCGTGCGGCCGGGGGCGAAGTGCATGACCTGGCTCTGGGTGGCCATGAAGACCGGGCCCAGCGAGGCGCCGAGGAGGACCATCATGATCACGGCCACGATTTTCGACCCGCCTGCCGCGTACAGGCCGAGGAGTCCCACGGCCTGGGTGGACACCGGCAGCGTGAGCGTGGCGCGGGGGAAGCGGTCCAGGAGGCGACCGTAGACCGCGACGGTCACGATGCCGGTGACGCCGAGGACGAGCAGCAGCGTACTGACGGTCGACTCGGTGAACCCGCTCTCGTCCACGAGGAACTTGGAGATGTACGTGTAGCCCGCGAAGACGCCGGTGACCGTCAGGCCGGTGACCGCGAGGACGACGGCGAAGCGCCGGGTGTCGGGGGCGACGCCGCGCACCGCGTGGCTCTCCTCCGGGCGCGAGGCGGGCAGCGCGGTGGCGATGAGGACCAGCGGGGGGATGGCGAGCGCGCCGACCACGAGGAACGGCACCTGCCAACTGCTGTGCTGGCCGAGCCAGGTGCCGCCGGGCACCCCCAGGACCAGCGCCGCCGAACCGCCCACGGACAGCGCCCCGATGACCCGGCCGCGGACGTGCGGCGGGAACAGGCCGACCGCGACCGGCCCCATCACCGCCCAGAACAGCGCCTGCGCCACCGCCGTCACGAGCCGGCAGGCCATGAGCACCCAGTACGACGACACCAGCGCCGCCACGACGCTGGCCACGAACAGCCCGGCCAGCAGCACGCACAGCACGAGGCGCCGCGGCACGGAGCGGGTCAACTGGGCGATGGGCACCGAGACGATGGCCACCGTCAGGCCGTAGCCGGAGACCAGCAGTCCGACGGCCGACAGGGACACGTCCATGTCGTCCGACATCAGCTTCAGGACGCCGATCGGCAGGTTCTCGGTCGTGTTGAAGGCGAACGCCCCCAGCATGAGCGCGGCCACCACGGCCACGCCACGGCGCGTCGCCGCCTTCTGGTCGCCGGGTGGGGTCGCTGACCGGTCCGTCGGGGCCGTCGGGTCCGTCGCCATCCATCCTCCACGTTCACGGTGCGTACACGAGAGTGCGGAACTGCTGATTCCCACTTCAACAGGCTGTAGGCAAAGGGAGTTTGCACAGGGTTCCCCGAAGATCGTGGAGGCAGTCGCAAGCCAGCGTAAACCCTGGTCGTCAGGGTGTGGCCGATAGTCGTCGAGTTGGCCGAGTCCAATAGCCGTCGCTATGTGTGATTGCGGCATCGGTAAGCAGGCCGGTGGTCCTTGCATTCAGTGACATTGGCACATGCCGCCCTGAGGGTATAGACGTTCGATCAAGTGACGGGTAGGCTACCTGCGTTGTCCTGGGCCCCACCAATCCCCCCACCTCTTCCCGGACTTCGAACTTTCCCCACCAATGGGTACGCGCGACCAAGAAATTGTGTCCGTGACGCCTGTGCGATGTGGCGTCGATTTAAGCAAGTGTCCTCTTGAGGAGGGTGTACGTTGCTTAATCGGGAAAGAACAGAACTACCGCTTCTTGCTACGCAGTTGCGCACATGGATGGCTCAAGCAGAAGACCTGAGCAACCCCGTCTACTGCATTTGTGACTACCTCGACATCCGCGGCCCCATCGACCCGGAACTGATGGCCGCGGCCCATGAGCAGGTTGAGCACGAAGCCGAGGCATTGCGTCTCACCATTGTTCCCGCCGAGGGTGGAGCGGGCGGATTCCGACAGTATTTACGTGATGATCCCGCACTGCTCGCATTCATCGATCTGAGCGCCGAAGCCGATGCCGAGGCAACAGCCGCGCGATGGATGGAAACGGACGCCCAGGGGCCCGTCGACCCACAACGGCTGTGCCGCGCCGCACTCCTGAAAGTCGACGACGGCCATTTCATTCTGTACCGGCGCGTGCACCACGCCGTCCTAGACGGGTACAGCCTCGCCCTCGTCTTCAATCGCACGGCAGCCGTGTACACCGCGCTTGAGCAGGGGCTCCCCGCCGACGAGGGCGCCTTCCCCGCCTTCGAGCGCCTTGTGCGGACCGAGGCCGCCTACCGCGACAGCAAGAGCTTCGCGCGGGACCGCGCGCACTGGCTGGCCAGGATGGCCGGACAGCCCGAGCCGGTGAGCCTCGCCGGCCGCCGCTCCGGGCTCTCCATCGGCCGGCGCCGCACCACCGAACTGGCCCCTGACCGGGTCGGACGCCTGGAGCGTGCCGCCGGAGGGCTCGGCGTGACCTGGTCGGATCTCGCCGTCAGCACGATCACGGCGTACGTCGGCCGGCACACCGGCGCGGACGAGCTGCTGCTCGGACTGCCCACCGGCGGACGGCTGAGCCCACAGGTGCGCAACGTGCCCGGCATGACGATGAACATCCTGCCGCTGCGCCTCACCGTGGACACCGGCCTGCCCCTGGGCGATTTCGCACGCCGGGCGTCGCGGGAAGTGCGAGAGGTGCTGCTGCACTCCCGCTATCCCACCGCCGAGATCTCCCGCGAAAACGTCGAACGGGGCGGCGGGGCACGGCTGTGGGGCCCGATGGTCAATGTGATGAAATTCGACTACAAACTGGACTTCGCGGGAGCCTCGGCCGCGATGCGCACCATGTCGATTCCGCTGACCGTCGACATGACCGTGTACTTCTTCCAGACCTCGGCCGACGGAACGACAGAAGTCATTCTCGACGTCCATCCCGAACTCTTCAGCGAGCAGGAGACGGACGCGCACATGGACGGGATCCTGTCCCTGCTCGACGCGATCGAGACCGCAGAGCCGCGCACCCCCGTCCGCGACCTTTTCCCCGCGTCGACGTAGAGGCCGACCCGCTGAGCACCTCCTCCTGAACCGAGGAACACGTCCTCCTGAACCGAGCGGCGCGGAATACCCGCCGCCCGGGCCGTCCGTGTGCCGAAAAGCTACTGGGAAATCGAGGGAACAACGATGGATCTGACCGCGGGCGATGCCGTCGACCCGGCCATACAGAATCCACAGGAGGCCACCGAACTCAGAGCGTCACTCAAACATCTGCGCACGGAGCCCCGGGGGTGGGTGTTCTCCCTCAAATTCGCCCTCTGCGCGGCCCTCACCGTGCTCGGCGTGGTGGTCGTGCTGCAGCCGGTCCTCTGGTGCCGGATCACCGGTGTCGTCCTCATCGGATGCATGCTCGCGCACGCCGCGGAACTCCAGCACGAGACGCTGCACAATCTCGCGTACCGCAGCCGCCGGGCGAACACGGTCACCGGAGTCGTCCTCGGCATTCCGATGCTGATTTCGTTCGCGGCGTACAAAGCGGCGCACATGCGGCACCACCGCGACCTCGGCACCCCGGAGAACCGGGAGTTCTTCGACTACGGCGACCAGTACGGCGGCAGGGAACGCTCGAAGTTCGGCAGGACCGTGGACTGGACCGTGCGCTTCACCATGGTCCACCATTACTGGCTGTTCGTCGCCAATCTCGGACGGTCGCTGCTCGGCCGGGAATTCGAGGGCGAGAGCGTACGCGTGTCGCGCCGGATACGGCGCGACCACTTCATAGCCCTGGCAACTCTCCTTGCGCTCTCGGGTATTTCGCTGGCACTGGGTTCGGCGGTCGTTCTCTGGGTATGGCTGATCCCGCTGGTGCTCGTGGCCGGTCCGGTGCACGCAATCATCGAACTGCCCGAGCACTTCGGCTGCGAGGTCCTGAACCGCGACCCGTTCGCCAACACCCGCACGATTCGCTCCAATCGCATCCTGACGTGGTTCACGAACAGCAACAACTACCACGTCGAACACCACCTGATGCCGAATCTTCCGCTGGAGCGGCTTCCGGACCTGCACAGCGAAGTGCGGGGCCGCATCCGTTACTTCAACCGCGGCTATCTCGAATACTTCGGAAAGCTGCTCCGCAAGTGAGTCGTCCGTACCCCGGAAAAGGGTGAGCCACCGTTTCGCCGGTGAGAGGAGCAGTAGGTGAACGTGACCTTCCGACTGGCGCGCACCGAGGCCGAACGGGCCGATGTGCTGCGGCTTCGTGACGCCGTCTACGTCGAGGACCAGGGCAGGCTCGCCGACGCGGCCGACACCGCGGCGACGTTCGACCGCTTCGACGCGCACGCCGAATACATCCTCGGATACGTCGACGGCGAGGCCGCGGGAACGGTCAAGGTCGTGCCCGACTCGGCGGCCGGACTGCCGTGCGACGACACCGTGGACGTCTCGGCCCTGCGCGCCGGAAACCGGCTCGTGGAATTCGGTCACTTGATGACCCTGCCGTCGATGCGGCACCGCGAGATAGGCATGGCGCTGATGCGCGAAGCCGTCATCCACAGCGCCAGGAAACACGACATGACGCACATCCTCGGAGACTTCTTCGTGGACGACTCCGAGGGACTGCGGGGCTTCTACAAGGAAATCGGCTTCTTCGCCCTCCACGAGCCGTACGAGGACGCCCGTTTCAAGGGCGCGCCACTCAGTCTCGTCGCGGCACTCGACGTCACCGAGGCCGTGAGCCGGGCCCGGACACCGGAAGGCCAAAAGAGCCGGCTGCTCCAGTACTTCTTCGGCGACTACGACACCTATAAGAGCGACTACGACACGCACAAGCACGAGGAGGTGGCGGATGCGGACCCGGCGCCAACAGCTGGCTGAGGCCAAAGCGGCCCACAACCACCCCGCCTACGCGAAAATGGCATTCGTCATGGGGTGCGGAGTCCAGGGAAAGGGAGAGGGCAGCCGGGTTCTCGACGACGAACGGGGAACGCCCTACCTCGCCCTCTTCGACCAGTACGGGAACCAGTCGTTCGGCTACTCCCACCCCCGCATCGTCGCCGCCGTGCGCGAGCAGCTCGACACCGGGGTCCTGAACAGCACGAAGATCATGTTCGAGGAGGTGCAGATCCGGCTCTCCGAGCGCCTCGCGGAGGCCACCGGGCAGCTCCTGCCGTACTCGTACCTGGCCAACGGCGGCGGCGAGACCATCGACAACGCGCTCAAGCTGGCCCGCGCCGCGACCGGCCGCCCCGGCGTCATCAGCGCCCGCGGCTGCTTCCACGGCAAGACCTTCGCCACCCTCAGCGCCTCCGACCGGCCCGAACACCGGGAACTGCTCGGCCCGTTCATGCCGCACTTCCGGCAGGTCGGCTTCGGCGACCTGGACGAGCTCGCCGCGGCCCTCGACGACACCGTGGCCGCCGTGCTCCTCGAACCCGTCCAGGCGGAGGCAGGCGTGATCGTGCCGCCGCCCGGCTACCTCCAGGAGGTGCGCAGGATGTGCACGGAGGCCGGGGCGCTGCTCATCCTCGACGAGATGCAGACGGCGTTCGGCCGGTGCGGCACGTTCTTCGCGTACGAGCAGTTCGGCGTCGCCCCGGACCTGGTGTGCGTGGGCAAGGCGTTCGGGGGCGGTGTGGTGCCGCTGTCCGCCGTCCTCGGCACCGAGCGGGTGTGGGAGGTCCTGCGGGTCCTGCCGTCGACGTTCGGCTCCAGCCTGGGCGGCAACCCGCTGTCGTGCCGGGTCGGCCTGGAGGTCCTCGCGCTCGCCTCCGACGAGGCGTTCCTCACCGGGGTCAAGGAGCGGGCGCGCACCATCGACGACCGCCTGAGCGCCCTGGCGGCACGGTTCCCCGAACTCGTCGCGGAACACCGCGGGTTGGGCATGATGCACGGCCTGGAGTTCACCGACGGCGCCACCGCGGGACTGGTACTCGGCCGCCTCCTCGAAGAGGGCGTCACCTCCACGTACTCCCTCTACCACCCGGACGTGCTGCGGGTGCAGCCGCCCATGGTGATCTCCGAGGAGGACCTCGACCAGGGACTTTCGGTGCTCGAAGGGATCCTCGCGGAGGTCGACGGGCACCGGCGGGAGACCGCGTCGAGCGGGCACGCCGACGTGCCGCGGGCCGCCGAACTGTCCCCGGTGACACGGACCGTACGACTGCCGCACCCGCCCGCGGCCGTCCTGGACCTGCTGCGGTCCCGCCCTCGGCTGCTCGACCCGTTCGCCGCCGCCACCGGCACACGGGCGGGGGAGGGCCGTGAGGCGGAATTCGCCGGACGCCTCGGCGAGGACGCCGTGGTCTGGGCGGACCGGACCGAACTCCTCGGCGACGGCGTGCGGTTGAGCGCCGAGGCGGGCTGGCTGTGGCACACCCTCGAACGCAGGGCCACCGTCACCGCCGCGCCCGGCGGCAGCCTCCTCGACGTCCGCGTCGCCTGGGACACCGACAGCGGAGCGTACGAGGACATGCTCGGCGGCCGGATCGGCTTCCTGGCGAGCACCCGGCTCGACGAACTGATCGCCGCACTGCAAGCGGAACTCGCCACGCAAGCAACTCCGCGCACCCCGGAAAGGAAGTCGGCCGACACGTGACCATGAACCTCGCGGGCCTCTTGGACCGCTCCACCCACCACACGACCGCACGCGTCGTCGACATCGACATCTCCGGCAAGCGGCGCGAGCTGACCCAGAGCGAGCTGACCGCGCTCGCCCGCACCCGGGCCGACCAGCTCACGGCGGCCGGCGTGCGCCCCGGCCACGTGATCGGCATCCGCGCGGGCAACAGCATCGACTGGCTCGCCTGGGACCTGGCCGCCATCGCCACCGGCGCGCGGCTCAAGGCGTTCGGCGACACCACCGAGATCGACGACCCGCGCGCGTTCATCGCCCGGCACCGCCTCGCCCTGCTGATCGCGGACGAGCCCGTGCCCGCCGACACGCCCGCCGTCGTCCGCCCGTGCGGCGCCCCAGCCCCGGGCGCCGTGGCCGCCGACGCCGTGGTGATCGACGTCGACGACCTGCACAGCCTGGTGTACTCCTCGGGCACTTCCGGACGGCTCAAGGGCGTGGAGATCAGCGCCAAGGGCACCGAGTACGTCATCAACCGCTTCATCGAGTCCTTCGGCATCACCGAGCGCGACCGGCACCTGATCTTCCTGCCGCTCGCCAACAACCAGCAGCGCCTGTCGGTCTACCTCTGCCTGTGGCTCGGCGCCGACCTGGTGCTCGCGCCCTACCAGCGGGTCTTCCAGGCCGTGCGCAAGGAGGGCCCGACCTTCCTGATCGGACCGCCGGTCTTCTACGACACCGTGCTCCAGCTGTATGTGAAGTCCGGCGGCGGCGCCTCACTCGGCGACTTCCTGGGCGGCCGCATCCGCTTCATGATCACCGGCATGGCGCCGATCCGGCGCGAGACCCTGGACGGGTACTGGAGCCGCGACGTGCCGCTCCTGGAGGCGTACGGCCTGACCGAGACCGGCATGGTCGCCTGGAACACCCCGGACCGCCACCGGATCGGCACCGTCGGGCAGTTGATGGACCCGGAGTCGGTGACCTTCCTCGACGACGACGAAGTGATCATCACGCGGGACGCGCCGCTCGGGCGCGGCTACTTCGACACCGACGGCGACGCGTCCGCCGAAGGCATCTTCCGGCCGGACGGCTCGATCCTCACCGGCGACTACGGCCGTCTCGACGACGACGGCTTCCTCACCCTGGTCGGGCGCAAGAAGGACGCCATCGCGCTCGGCAGCGGGCGCAAGGTGCACCCGGCCGAGATCGAGGCGGCGTTCGCCGGCGTCGACGGCATCGCGGAGATCGTCGTCGTACCGACACCGCGGTCCAGCAGGCTCGGCGCCCTGATCACGCCCGCCGACCCCGAGGACACGGCGCTGCGCGCGCACATCGAGAAGCAGGTCGAGGAGGTCAACGCGACGCTCGACGCCCATGAGCGCGTGATGTCGCTGGTCTTCATCGCCACGCCGCTGCGGGCCGACCCCTCGTTCATGACGGCCAACATGAAGCTGAGCCGGGCGCGGGCGGCGGAGCACTTCGCGGAGCGCGTCTCGGGCGGTGCGGACGCCGCCGGGGGCTCCTCCGGTGCCGGATCGGGGGCCTGATGGCACCCCTGCCCCCGCCCCCGCCCCCGCCCCCGGCCCCGGGCGCCGACGTCGGCGCGAACCCGCGGATCGTCGACGCCCAGGTCCAACTCGGCAGCCAACTCGCCATCCCCCGCGCCTTCCTGGAGTACCAGGCCGCGAACGCGCACCACCGCCTCGCCGCGTACGGGCACACCGTGCGGCCCGCGCGGATGCTGGACCGGGTGCTCTCGGTGCACCAGGACGACGACGGCGACCGGCTGGTCGCGGAGCTGGACGAGGCCGGGGTCGACGAGGCGTTCCTCGTGGTCCCCGACTACACGCACGTGGCGCGGTGCGCCCTCTCGGCGCCCGAACTGGCAAGCCATCTCGACAAGGTGAACCGGCGTCACCCGGGGCGCTTCCGGGTCTTCTGGGGCGTCGACCCGCGCGCAGGGCAGGACGGCATCGACCTGTTCGAGCGGTGCGTCACCGAGTACGGCTTCGCCGGGCTCAAGCTGTACCCGCTGTGCGGCTACTCGCCGAGCGACCGCCGCCTCTACCCGTACTTCGAGCTGTGCGAGCAGTACGGCCTGCCCGTGCTGAGCCACACCGGTCCTGGCTGGGGCCAGCTCGACTTCGAGTACGGCATGCCGCTGCTCCTGGACGAGGCCGCCCGGGACTTCCCCCGGGTGAACTTCATCCTCGGGCACGGCGGGGTCACCCACGTCGAGGAGGCCACGTACATGTGCGCCCACCGGCCCAATGTGCACCTCGACATCAGCCAGTTCCACTCGGTGCTCGCGGCCGACGGCTGGCAGGCCCATCTCAACCGGCTGTTCCGCCTCGGCATCAGCCACAAGGTCCTCTTCGGCACCTGCTGGCCGTCGTACCGGCTCTCCGAGTCGCTCACCGGCCTGGTCGCCGCCTTCGCCAAGGGGCAGCCGGCGGTCGCGGGGATCAAGGAGGCCGACCGAAGAATGATCATGGGCGGCAACAGCCTCCGCCTGGTGTCGGCCGGGCGCGGCGAAGTGAAGACCACCACCACGGACCGGGGAGGCCGGGCATGAGCGCGGACGCCGCACAGTTGGAGAAGCTGCTTGTCGAGTGGGTCGAGCGGTGGATCGAGGGGGAGTCGGGCGTCGTCATCGGCCCGAGCACCAACCTCAGCCACACCGGCCTGCTCGACTCCATGGCCATCGTCGGCCTGATCTCGTACCTGGAGGAGGAGGCGGACGCCGAGTTCGACTTCGCCACCTTCGACCCCATCAAGGGCGTCAGCATCCAGGGCCTGATCAAGCACTGCGTCAAATGACGGGGCTCTTCACGCGGGTCTTCACGGGGGTCCGCGCATGACGGAGGTCACGGGGGTCTTCGACGGCCACTGCCACGTGGCGTCGACCCGCTTCATCCCACGGGCCTTCGTCGAGGACGTGGCGAGCAACGTCCAGTGCAGGCTCGGCTCGCTGGGCGCAGCCCCGCGGCCGGGCCGGGTCGCCGACGGACTCGCCGCGCAGCACGAGGACCACCTCGCCGACGGGCTCGTCGAGGAGATGGACGCGGCCGGGGTCGAGCGCGCGGTGCTGCTCGTGCCCGACTTCGGCCTGCGGATGGCGGGCACGGCGGAGCCGGAGGAGGCGGCGCGGCTGCACCACGAGATCCGGATGCGCCACCCCGGCCGCTTCTGGGTCTACATCGGCGTGGACCCCCGGCGCGGGCCCGAGGGCGTCGTGGCCTTCGAGCGGATGGTCGACGCCTACGGCCTCGACGGCGTGAAGCTGTACCCGCCGTGCGGTTACTCGCCGTCGGACCCGGGCCTCTATCCGTACTACGAGATCTGCGCGGACCGCGCCCTTCCGGTGTTCGTGCACACCGGGCCCACCGCCCGCAGCCTCGACTACGGGCCCGCGCACCCGATGCGGATCGACCGCGCGGCACGTGACTTCCCCGACATCCCGTTCGTCCTCGGGCACGGGGGCCTCACCCACGTCGACACCTGCGCGTATCTGGCGGCGTACCGGCCCAATGTGTACGTCGACACCGGCGGGTTCGCGAGCGGGCCGAGCCTTCCCTACTGGCCCGAGCACCTCAACCGGCTGTTCCGGATGGGCATCAACCACAAGATCATCTTCGGTACGGACTGGCCGCTCGGCCGGCTGAACGGCGGCCTGAAGGGCCTGATGGGCGAGGTCGTCGACGGCCCGACGGTGTTCGCCGGGGTGTCCAGGACGGACCGGAACCTGCTGCTGCGCGAGAACCTGCTGCGCGTCCTCGCGCCGGGCAGCCGCCCGGCGGAGTGAGGCCGGGGCGCCACAGACGGGACGAGCGCGGTCACGAACGGCACGAGCGCGGTCATGGACGGGACGAGCGCGGTCACCAACGGCAGAACGCAACGGCGTCGGCGAGCGACCAAGGGGCTGGGTAATGGCTATCACCGGATCGGACAGTGCTTTCACCGGGTCGGACCGCGCGCTCACCGGGTCGGAGGGAGTTCTCACCGGGCCGGAAGGCGCTCACGCTCACGCTCGCGCGGAGCACCGGCAGCGGCGGGCCGCCCCGGCCGCGGGCGCGTCGGCGCCCCCACGCGCGGGCACGTCCGCCGTGCTCACCGACCTGTTCGAGGCCCAGGCCGCCCTGCACCCGGACCGCACCGCCCTGACCTGCGGCGGCGAGCACCTCGACTACGCCACGCTCAACGCCCGCGCCAACCGCCTGGCGCACGCCCTGCTCGCCAGGGGAGCCGGACCCGAGCGCCTCGTCGCGCTCGCCCTGCCGCGCTCGGTGGACGCCGTGGTCGCGATCCTCGCCGTCCTGAAGTCCGGCGCCGGCTATCTGCCCCTCGACCTCGACCACCCCCCGGAACGCGTCAACCGGACGCTGGCCGACGCCCGCCCCGTGCTGCTCCTCAGCCAGGACCCGATGGACGTCCGCGCCGACATCCCCCGCCTCGTGCTCTCCGCCCGCGGCACCGCAGAGGAACTCGCCGTCCGGCCCGACACCGACCCAGCCGACGCCGACCGCCTCGCGCCCGTCACCCCGGCGACCACCGCGTACGTGATCTACACCTCCGGGTCCACAGGACGCCCCAAGGGCGTCGTCGTCTCGCACGACAACGTCGTCCGCCTGTTCACCGAGACGGCCGACGCGTTCCGCTTCGACGAGCACGACGTGTGGAGCCTCTTCCACTCCTATGCCTTCGACGTCTCCGTCTGGGAGATCTGGGGCGCGCTGCTGCACGGCGGCCGCCTCGTGGTCGTGCCGTACGAGACCAGCCGGGCGCCCGAGCGCTTCCGCGCGCTGCTCGCCGCCGAGCGGGTCACCGTCCTCAGCCAGACGCCGTCCGCCTTCTACCCGCTGATGGAGGCCGACCGCGACGGCGCCGCGCACGGCGGTGAACTCGCCCTGCGCCTGGTGGTGTTCGCGGGCGAGGCCCTCGACTTCGGCAAGCTGGCGCCCTGGTACGCGCGCCACCGCGACGACGCCCCGGTGCTCGTGAACATGTACGGCATCACGGAGACCACCGTCCACACCACCCTCACCCGGCTCACCGCCGCCGACGCGGCCCCGGGCGCCCCGAGCCGCGTCGGCGCGGGCATCCGCGACCTTTCCCTGTACGTCCTCGACGAGGCGCTGCGGCCGTGTCCGCCGGGCGTGGCGGGGGAGTTGTACGTGGCCGGGCCCGGCGTCACCCGGGGCTACCTCGGCCGCCCGGAGCTGACGGCCGTGCGCTTCGTCGCCGACCCGTTCGGCCCGGCTGGGGCCCGGATGTACCGCAGCGGTGACGTGGTGCGGTGGAGCGAGGACGGCGAAGGGGTCGGGCACCACGGCGACCTGGAGTTCATCGGCCGCGCCGACCAGCAGATCAAGATCCGTGGCTTCCGGATCGAACCGGGCGAGATCGAGTCCGCGCTCACCGCGCACCCCGCCGCCCGCCAGGCCGCCGTCGTCGCCCGCGAGGACCGTCCGGGCGACCGGCGCCTGGTCGCGTACGTCGTACCGGAGTTCCGCCAGGAGCCGGACGCGGGGGCGGCGGACGGCACCGCCGCACGCCAAGTGGGCGACTGGGAGCGGGTGTTCGACGCCCAGTACGCGGGGACAGGCGCCGGTTCGAGTGCCGGCGTCGGCGTCGGCGGCAGGGTGCCGCGTGCCGCGTTCGGCGAGAACTTCGCGAGCTGGTACGACAGTTACACCGACCGCCGCCCCATCCCCCCGGACCACATGCGGGAGTGGCGCGACACCACCGTGCGCCGCATCCAGGCACTGCGCCCCCGCCGTGTCCTGGAACTCGGCGTCGGCACGGGCCTGCTCCTCTCCCGGCTCGCCCCGGACTGCGAGGAGTACGTCGGCACCGACATCTCCGCGCGGGCCGTCGAGGACCTGGGCGGCCAGATCGCCGCCCGGCCCGCCCTGTCCGGCCGGGTGCGGCTGCGACACCAGGCCGCGCACGACACCACAGGCCTGCCGGAAAGTCACTTCGACGTCGTCGTCATCAACTCCGTGCTCCAGTACTTCCCCAGCGCCGGCTACCTCCTGGACGTCCTGTCCAAGGCCCTGGCGCACACCGCCCCCGGCGGCCGCGTCTTCGTCGGCGACGTACGCGATCTGCGCGCCCTGCGGTCCTTCGGCACCGCCGTCCAACTCCGCCGGGCGGCCCCCGGTGCCGAGCGCGGCACGGTGCGGCACGCCGTCGAGCGCGCGCTGGTGCGCGAGGAGGAACTGCTGCTCGCGCCGGACTTCTTCGCCGCCTTCGCGGCCCGCGAGGACGCGGTCGGCGCCGTGGACATCCAGGTGCGGCGCGGCACCCGGCACAACGAGATGACGCGGTACCGCTACGACGTGGTCCTGCACAAGGCGCCCGTGACGACGGCGCCCGCGGGCGGGGAGCGGCTCCGCTTCGGCGACGACGTACCGGATACGGGCGCGCTCGCGACGTACCTGGAGCGAAACGCCCCCGCCCGACTGCGCGTCCTCGGCGTCCCCAACCGCCGTACCGCCCAGGAGACCGCCGCCGCGCGGGCCTTCGACAACGGAGCCGCCGTCGCCGACGCCCACCACCTCCTCGCACAGCGGCCCCACGGCGTCGACCCGGAGGAACTGCACCGGCTCGGCGAGCGCCTCGGCTACCGCGTCGCGGTCACCCCGGCGGCGACCGCCGTGGACGCCGTGGACGTACTCCTCGTGCGCGGCGATGAAGGTGAAGTGGGCGGGGACGAGGGCGTGTTGGAGGCCTACGAGCCCGACGGCATCCCCGGTGACCCGCTGACGTACGCCACCAGCCCGGTGGCCGCGCGCCGCGGCGGCCAGCTCACCGCCGCGCTGCGCGAGCATCTGCGCGAGCGGCTGCCCGACTACATGATGCCGTCGGCCGTCGTACTCCTGGAGCGGCTGCCACTGACCGTCAACGGCAAGCTGGACCGCGCGGCGCTGCCCGCGCCGGTCGTCGAGGCGCAGTCGGCGCGGGCCCCGCGCACCGAACGGGAAGAAGTGCTGTGCGCCCTGTTCGCGGAGATCCTCGGCGTCGAGGGCATCGGCATCGACGACGACTTCTTCTCCCTCGGCGGCCACTCGCTCCTCGCCACCCGCCTCGCCGCGCGCGTACGGACCCGCCTCGGCGCGGAACTCACCGTCCGCGCCCTCTTCGAGCACCCCACCGTCGCCGGACTCGCGGCCCACCTCGACCGGCCCGCGCCGCCCGACGCCCCCGGCGCCCGCCCGGCACTGCGTGCCGCCGAGCGGCCCGACCCGCTCCCGCTGTCCTTCGCGCAGCGCCGCCTGTGGTTCCTGCACCGCCTGGAAGGCATGAGCCGCGCCTACAACGTCCCCTGGACGCTGCGCCTCACCGGCGACCTGGACGTCCCCGCGCTGCGCGCCGCCGTCGCCGACCTCGTCGCCCGCCACGAGTCCCTGCGCACCGTCTTCCCCGACCACGACGGCGAGCCGCGCCAGCGGATCCTGTCGCCGGAACGGGCCCGGCCGCCCCTGGACGTGACCCGTACGACCGAGGCGGAACTGCAGGGCGCCCTGGCCTCCGCGAGCGCCCACAGCTTCGACCTGGCCGCCGACATCCCCGTCCGCACCCATCTGTTCCGCGTCGGCGTCACCGAGCACGTGCTGCTGCTCCTCGTGCACCACATCGCCTGCGACGGCTGGTCGTTCGCGCCGCTCGCGGAGGACCTGATGGCGGCGTACGAGGCGCGCCGGGCGGTGGACCGGCCCGAGCCCGGCGACCGCCCCACCCCCGAGGCCGAGCGCGACCTCCGCGCCGGCCCCGCCCCCGCCGTCCAGTACGCCGACTACGGCCTGTGGCAGCGCGAGCTCCTGGGCGACCCCGGCGACCCGGCGAGCCCCCTCGCCCACCAGCTCGCCTACTGGCGCCGTCAACTCGCCGACCTTCCTGCCCAGTTGGACCTGCCCTTCGCCCGCCCGCGCCCCGCCGAACCCACTTACGGCGGTGAGACCCTCTCCGTGGCCTGGGACGCCGAGCTGCACCGGCGGCTCTCGGCGCTCGCGCAGGAGAGCAGCACGAGCCTGTTCATGGTGCTCCAGGCGGGCCTCGCGGCGCTGCTCACCCGGCTCGGCGCCGGGTCCGACATCCCCATCGGCTCGCCGATCGCGGGCCGCACCGACCAGGGCCTCGACCGCTCGGTGGGCTTCTTCGTCAACACCCTCGTCATCCGCAACGACACCTCGGGCAACCCCGCCTTCCGTGACCTCCTGGACCGGGTCCGCGATGTGTCCCTGAGCGCGTACGAGCACCAGGACGTGCCCTTCGAGTACCTCGTCGACGACCTCAACCCGCCCCGCGCCATCGGCAGGCACCCGCTCTTCCAGGTCTCCCTGGTCGTGCAGAACGCCCCGGCGCCACGCCTCGACACACCTGGCCTGGAGATCACCACCGACCTCCTGCACCCCGGCTCAGCCCGCTTCGACCTGCTCCTGAACATCGAGGAACGCTTCACCGACGACGGCCGCCCCGCGGGCCTGACCGGGTTCTTCGAGTACAACACCGACCTGTTCGACCCCGAGAGCGTGGACGCCGTCGCGACCCGGCTCGCCCGGCTCCTGAACGCGGCCGCCGACGACCCGCACGCGCCGATCGGGCGGCTCGACGTCCTGAGCGCGAAGGAGCGGCGGCTGCTCTTCGAGGAGTGGAACGACACCGCACGGCCCATCCCGCCCGTCACCGTGCCCGACCTCTTCGAGCGCCAAGTGGCCCTGACTCCGGACGCGTCGGCCGTCGTCTGCGGTGAAGTGCAGCTGTCGTACGCGGAGTTGAACACGCGAGCCAACCGGCTCGCCCACCGGCTCATCGCCGCCGGCACCGGCCCCGAGCAGGTCGTGGCCGTGGCCCTGCCCCGCACGGCGGACCTGATCGTCGCCCTCGTCGCCGTCCTGAAGACGGGCGCCGCCTACCTCCCGATCGACCCGCGCCACCCCGCCGACCGCATCGCCTTCATGCTCCAGGACGCCGCGCCCGCCTGCGTCGTGACGGCGTACGACGCGGGGTGCGAACTGCCCGTGGACGTCCCGCGCGTGCACCTGAACGCCGCGTCCGGGGCGACCGGTCATGACACCGGCGACCCGCGCGACGCCGACCGCATCGGCCCCCTCACCCCGGCCAACGGCGCGTACGTCCTCTACACCTCCGGGTCCACAGGGCGCCCCAAGGGCGTCCTCGTCCCGCACGCCAACGTCGTGGACCTGGTGCTGTGGGGGCGCGAGGCCCTGGGGCACGACCAGCTCGCCCACGCCCTCGCCGCCACGCCGCTGACCTTCGACGTCTCCGTGTTCGAGATCTTCGGACCGCTGCTCTCCGGCGGCGTCATCGAGGTCGTCGCCGACGTCCTGACACTCGGCGAGCGCGCGGGCGGGCGCTGGCGGGGCAGCCTCATCTGCGCCGTGCCGTCGGCCCTTTCGGAGCTGGTGAGCCACCACGACGTGGACCTCGGGGCGCAGGTCGTCGCGCTCGGCGGCGAGGCCCTGTCCGCGCACACCCTGGCGGAGATCCGGGCCGCCGTACCGGGCGCGCGGATCGTCAACGTCTACGGCCCCACCGAGGCCACCGTCTACACCACCGCCTGGTTCTCCGACGACCCCGTGGCCGCCGAGGCCCCGCCCATCGGCCGCCCCGTCCGCAACACGCGCACCTACGTCCTCGACACCCATCTGCAACCCGTACCGGTGGGCGTCACGGGTGAGCTGTACGTCGCCGGGGCGGGCCTCGCCCGCGGCTATCTGCACCGGCCCGCGCTCACCGCCGAACGCTTCGTGCCCGACCCGTTCGGCGGGCCGGGGGAGCGGATGTACCGCACGGGCGACGTGGCCCGCTGGCGCGCGGACGGTCACCTGGAGTACCTGGGGCGGGCCGACGACCAGGTGAAGATCCGGGGCTTCCGGATCGAGCCGGGCGAGGTGGCGTCCGTCCTCGCCGCCCACCCGGGCCTCGCGCAGGCCGCAGTCGTGGTGCGCGAGGACCGGCCGGGCGACCGCAGGCTGGTCGCGTACTGCGTACCGACCGAAGGTGTCCAACCGGCGCTGGACGCAGGCGAGTTGAGGGGCCATCTGGCGCGGAGCCTGCCCGAGTACATGGTGCCCTCGGCCTTCGTCACGCTGCCGCGCCTTCCGCTGAGCCCCAACGGCAAGCTCGACCGGCGCGCCCTGCCCGCCCCGGACGAGCAGGGCGCGCGGCCGGGCGGGCGGGAGCCGCGTACCGCCACCGAGTCCGCGCTGTGCGCGCTGTTCGCCGAAGCCCTCGGCGTACCGGCCGTCGGCGTCGACGACAGCTTCTTCGACCTCGGCGGGCACTCCCTGCTCGCCGTGAAGCTGGTGTCCCGCATCCGCACCGCGCTGGACACGCCCCTCGGCATCCGGGCGGTCTTCGAGGCCCCCACCGTCGCCGCGCTGGCCCTGCGCCTCGGCAAGCAGGACCGCGCGGCCGAGCGACAAGGGAAGTGAGTGAGGCCATGCCAAATCCCCCAGGCGATCCGACAGCGCGGCCGGACACGGACGGTCCGGAGACGGGCAGTCCGGACACGGACGGTTCGGATACGCGCCGTCCGGACGCCGGCGGTCCCGACCCGGTGGCGCTCTACCGCACCATCAGGCTGATCCGCCGCTTCGAGGAGCGCTGCGTCGCCCTCGTGAAGGCGGGCGAGATCGTCGGCGGCATCCACCCCTACATCGGGCAGGAGGCCGTGGCCGCCGGGGTGTGCGCGGCGCTGCGCCCCGACGACCTCATCACCAGCACCCACCGCGGGCACGGGCACGTCCTGGCCAAGGGCGCGGACCCGGACCGGATGACGGCCGAGCTGATGGGCCGGACCACCGGGCTCAACAAGGGCCGCGGCGGCTCCATGCACGCGGCCGACGTCGGCCTCGGCATCCTCGGCGCGAACGGCATCGTCGGCGCCGGGGCACCGATCGCGACCGGCGCGGCCTGGGCCGCGGTGCGCGCGGGCGCCGACCGGGTCGCCGTCAGCTTCTTCGGCGACGGCGCGGTCAGCCAGGGCGTGGTCCTGGAGTCCTTCAACCTGGCGTCGCTGTGGCGGCTGCCGGTGCTGTTCGTGTGCGAGAACAACGGCTACTCCTCGACGGCCACCGTGGAGGACATGGTCGCGGGCTCGATACCGGGCCGCGCCGCCGCGTTCGGCATTCCCGCGGCGACGGTCGACGGCATGGACGCCGAGGCCGTGTTCGCCGCCACGCGGGAGTGCGTCGAGCGGGCCAGGCAGGGCGGTGGGCCCGCGTTCCTGGAGTGCCGCACCTACCGCTTCGACGCCCACCACACCTGGGAGCACCGGTCGTTCGTGCGCTACCGGACCCAGGAACAGGTGGAGGAGGGGCGCCGCCGCGATCCCATGGACATCCAGGGCGCGCGCATCGCCGAGGAGGACCGCGCCCGCGTCGACGACGAGGTGGAGGCCATCCTCGACGCGGCCGTGCGGTTCGCGCGCGACAGCCCGAAGCCCGATCCGTCCGAGGCTCTCGACTTTCTGTACGCGACGGGGCTGCGGCCCCGGGCGGGGGTGACCACCAGTGCCTAAGCTCGGCTATCTGACCGCGCTCACGCGGGCCCTGTCCGACGAACTCGCGCGGGACCCCGACGTGTGCGTGTTCGGTGAGGACATCCGCGTCGGCGTCGCCAACGTCACCAAGGGGCTCGTGCAGCGCTTCGGCCCGGAGCGGATCGTCGACACGCCGCTGTCGGAGCAGGCGTTCACGAGCTTCGCGACGGGCGCCGCGCTGTCGGGGCACCGCCCGGTCATCGAGTTCCAGATCCCGTCGCTGATGTTCCTGGTCTTCGAGCAGATCGCCAACCAGGCGCACAAGTTCTCCCTCATGACGGGCGGTCAGGCGAAGGTGCCGGTCACCTATCTGGTGCCCGGGTCGGGCTCGCGGACCGGCTGGGCGGGCCAGCACTCCGACCAGCCCTACAGCCTCTTCGCGCACGTCGGCCTGAAGACCGTGGTGCCCTCCAGCCCTGCCGACGCCTACGGCCTGCTGGTCTCCGCGATACGTGACGACGACCCCGTCGTGGTGCTCACACCGGCCGCCTCGTCGATGAGCTTCCAGAGCGTGAACCTCGACGAGCTCGCGCCGCTGCCGCTCGGGGTCGGCCATGTGGCGCGCTCCGGCACGGACGTCACCGTGGTGGCGGTCGGGCACTTCGTGGGCCAGGCCGTCGAGGTCGCCGAGGAACTCGCCGACGAGGTGTCGGTGGAGGTGTTCGACCCGCGCACGGTCTACCCGTTCGACTGGCACGGCCTCGCCGAGTCCGTGAACCGCACCGGGCGCCTCGTCGTCATCGACGACTCCAACCGCTTCTGCGGCCTGGGCGCGGAGGTCGTCGCGGCGGCGGCCGAGGAGATGCGCCTGGTCGCGCCGCCGCGGCGGATCACCCGCCCCGACGGTGCGGTGCTGCCCTTCGCCCTGGAGCTCGACCGGGCGGCCCAGCCCCACCGCGACCAGCTGGTGACGGCGATTCAGCAGGTGTGCAAGGAGAACCGCTAGCCGGCCTCGGTACGCGTACCCGGCGCGCCGGACCGCATCCCGTCCATGACGAGGTCGAGGAGGCGGCCGGCGCGCTGCTGCCACTCCTCCTGCGGGTCGATCTGCCACAGTCCGGCGATGGCGAGCAGGAAGTCGTCGGGGGTGAGGCCGGGGCGGATGGTGCCCGCGCGCTCGTTGGCCTCGATCAGCAGGGCGATGGCGGTGGAGAGCGGGCCGTGCGCCACGCTCTTCAGCGTGCCGTGGCTGGTGGTCGCCACGCGCATGGCGTCGGCCAGGCCGACCTTGGTCATCGCGTACCGCGCGAGGTGGTCCATCCACTCGCGCAGCGCCCGCTCGGGCGGGTGGCACTCCAGGAGCCGGGGCGCGGCGTCGGCGACCTGCAGCACCTCGTGGCGATAGACCTCCAGGACCAGGGCCTCACGGCTCGGGAAGTGGCGGTAGAACGTGCCCTGGCCGACACCGGCCTTCTTGGCGATCGCGCTCAGCGGGGCGTCCCCGCACCGCGTCAACTCCTCCAGCGCCACGACGAGAATGCGCTCGCGATTGCGCTGCGCGTCCGAGCGCAGGGGCGTCTCTCTCTTCTCCCGCACTCGTGGTCCTCCTGGAAGTCGCGGTGGGCGCCGGCCGCGCTGGAGCCGGGGTCGGGACGCGCTCGTCGAACCTTGCTAAGCGGACAGCTGTCCGGTAGGTTCGCAGATTAGCGGACAGTTGTCCGTTTGAGTTCACTCCACCATAGCGCAGGCATGGCCGGATGCATTCGGTCGGTGGCCCCACGGCCGCCCGCGCTCCGGCCCGCACAGTGCTGCACCTCCTGCTCAGCCCTCTCAGCCCGCTCTTCCCGTGTCACCTGCGCGACCCGCGCCGCCCGTGCCCACGCCTCGGCGCCCGTCGCGCACCGCATCCGCGAAAGAAGGCCGATCATGGCTCCACCGACGTCCAGCGCCCCCGCGACGTCCAGCGGCATCACCCTGAACGTGAACGGGGAGAAGCGCACGCTGCCCGTCGACCACCGCACCACCCTGCTCGACGCCCTGCGCGAGCGCCTCGACCTGACCGGCACCAAGAAGGGCTGCGACCAGGGCCAGTGCGGTGCCTGCACGGTCCTCGTCGACGGCCGCCGCACGCTGTCCTGTCTGCAGCTCGCGGTCGCCGCCGACGGCCGCGAGATCACCACCATCGAAGGCGTCGCCGACGGCGACCGGCTGCACCCCGTGCAGCAGGCCTTCCTCGACCTCGACGGCTACCAGTGCGGCTACTGCACACCTGGCCAGATCTGTTCGGCCATCGCGGTCATCGAGGAGCACGCGGCGGGCTGGCCGAGCGCCGCGACCGCCGACGTACGGCCCGATGCGGGCCCGCCGCCGCTCGACGCGGACGAGATCCGCGAGCGGATGAGCGGCAACCTGTGCCGCTGCGGCGCGTACGTGGCCATCGTGGGCGCGGTCGCCCGCGCCGCCGAAGAGGTGCGCGCGGCCGACGCGACCACCGACGGCGTGAAGGCCAAGGGGGCGGCGGCATGAGGGAGTTCGGATACGAGCGGGCGTACGACGTCTCCGGGGCCGTGGCCCTGCTAGGCGCCGACCCCGAGGCGCGCTACCTCGGCGGCGGCACCAACCTCGTCGACCTGATGAAGACCGGCGTCGAGCGGCCCGCGCTGCTCGTCGACGTGACCCAACTGCCCCTCGACGGCATCGAGGTGACGGCGGACGGCGGACTGCGCGTCGGCGCGACCGTCACCAACAGCGACCTCGCCGCCCACCCCGAGGTCAGGCTCCGCTACCCCGCCCTGGCCCAGGCCGTCCTCGCCGGCGCCTCCGGGCAACTGCGCAACATGGCCACCGTCGGCGGCAACCTGCTCCAGCGCACCCGCTGCGGCTACTTCACCGACAGGGCCAGGCCCTGCAACAAGCGGACCCCGGGCAGCGGTTGCGCGGCCCTGGAGGGCGAGCACCACAACCACGCGATCCTCGGCGCCTCCGCGCACTGCGTGGCCACCCACCCCTCCGACATGGCGGTGGCCCTCGCGGCCTTCGACGCCGTCGTCACGTACGAAACGGGCGACGGGCCGGGCGAGTTGGCGCTGGCCGACTTCTATCTGCCCGTCGGTGACACGCCGCACCGCGAGACCGCGCTGCCGCCCGGTGCCCTGATCACCCACATCACCCTGCCGCCCGCCCCGGTCGCCGCCCACTCGCGCTACCGCAAGGTCCGCGAGCGCGCCTCCTACGCCTTCGCCATCGGCTCGGTGGCCGCCGCGCTCGACGTGCGGGACGGTGTCGTACGCGAAGTGCGCCTGGCCTACGGCGCGGTGGCGTCGCGGCCGTGGCGCGCACACGCGGCCGAGCGCGCGCTGACCGGCGGACCGGCCACGGCCGCCGCCTTCGCCGCCGCCGCGGACGCCGAACTGGCCGCCGCCGAGCCCCTGTCCGACAACGGGTACAAGGTGCCGCTCGTGCGCAACCTGACCGTCACCCTGCTGACCGAGCTGACCGAGGAGGCCGCCCGATGACCACCGCGACCGGAACGACCAGGGCCACGGGCGCCGTCGGCGCCGCGCACACACGCCTGGAGGGCCTGGCCAAGGTCACCGGCCAGGCGCGGTACGCGGGCGAGGTCCCGTTCGCCGAGCTGGCCCACGGCTGGATCGTCGTCTCCACCGTCGCGCGCGGACGCGTGCGCTCCGTCGACGACGCGTCCGTGCTGAAGATGCCCGGCGTCCTCTCCGTCCTCCACCACGGCAACGCCCCCCGCCTCCAGGAGGGCTTCGTCGGCTCCTTCGGGCCCGACCCCGTCGCGGAGATCCTCCAGCGGGACCGGGTGCCGCACATCGGCTGGCCGGTGGCGCTCGTCGTCGCCGAGACCTCCGAGCAGGCCAGGGAGGCCGCGGAGGCGCTGGTCGTCCACTACGACACCGAGGCCCACGACGTCGGCTTCTCCGCCGAGCACTCCGCGCGCTACACGCCGGAAGCGAGTGCCATGGGCCCCGCGGTCACGGAGAAGGGCGACCTGGAGACCCAACTCGCCGCCTCCGACGTGGTCGTGGACGAGCGCTACACCACCCCCGAACAGCACCACAACGCCATGGAGCCGCACGCGGCCATGGCCCGCTGGGACAACGGCCGGCTCGAAGTGGTCGACTCCACCCAGGGCACGCTGGCGACGGCGACCGACCTCGCCAACCTCTTCTCGCTCGACCCGGCCTCGGTGCACGTGCGCTCCGAGCACATCGGCGGCGGCTTCGGCTCCAAGGCCCTGGCCCGCGCGCACAACGTGCTCGCCGTCATGGCCACCACCGTCATCGGCCGCCCTGTCCGGGTGGTCCTGACCCGCCGCCAGATGTTCTCGCTCATCGGCTACCGCAGCCCCACCGCCCAGCGGGTCAGGCTCGGCGCCGGGGCCGACGGGCGGCTGCGCGCCTTCGACCACGACGGGGTGTCCCTCACCTCGACCCTGACCGAATTCGTCGAGGCGAGCAGCGCGTTCGGCCGGGCCATGTACGACGCGGAGGCGCACCGCACGGCCAACCACGTGGTGCCGCTCGACGTGCCCACGCCGACGTTCATGCGCGCGCCGGGGGAAGCGCCCGGGTCTTTCGCGCTGGAGTCCGCGTTCGACGAGCTCGCCGAGAAGTGCGGCCTGGACCCGATCGAACTGCGGGCCCGCAACGAACCGGCCGTGGGCCCCGTCACCGGACTGCCGTTCGCGAGCAACGAACTGCTCACCTGCTTCCGCGAGGGAGCACGGCGCTTCGGCTGGGACAGCCGCGACCCGCGCCCCGGCGTGCGCCGCGACGGCCGGTGGCTGGTCGGCACGGGCACCGCCGCGGCCACCTTCCCCGCGGGCGCCGCCCCGTCGACCTCGGCGGTCACGGCGGAGGCCGACGGCACCTTCACCGTGCGGATCAACGCGGCCGACGTCGGCACCGGAGCGCGCACCGCGCTCGGCCAGGTCGCCGCCGACGGGCTCGGCGTGCCGCTGGAGCGGATCCGCGTCCGCATCGGCGACAGCGACCTCGGCCAGGCCTGGCTGTCCGGCGGCTCCATGGGCACGCGGTCGTGGGCGTGGGCCGTCATGATCGCGGTGGACGAACTGCGCGAGCGGCTCGCCCTCGGGGCCGACATCCCGCCGGAGGGCATCACCGTGCGCTCGGACAGCGCCGAGGCCATCGGCGCGCTCGCCGAGAAGGAACGGCACTCCTACGGCGCCCAGTTCGCCGAGGTCGCCGTCGACACCTCCACCGGCGAGGTACGCGTACGCCGCATGCTCGGCATCTTCGCCGCCGGGACGATCGTCAACCCGCTCACCGCGCGCAGCCAGTTCGTCGGCGGCATGACCTGGGGCCTGTCCATGGCCCTGCACGAGGAGGCGATCAGGGACCACGCGTCGGGCGCGCTCGCCAACGGCGACCTCGCGGGCTACCACTTCGCCGCCAACGCCGACGTGCCCGTCATCGAGGCGGACTGGGTCGACGACCCCGACCCGGACGACCCGGTCGGCATCAAGGGCATCGGCGAGATCGGCATCGTCGGCGCGGCCGCCGCGATCGCCAACGCGGTCTGGCACGCCACCGGCGTCCGCCACCGCGACCTGCCGATCCGTCCGGACCGGGTCCTCGGCGCGGCCACCGCGCCGACCGGGGGATCCCGTGCTTGACATCGCCGAAGAGCTGGGCCGATGGGCCGAGGAGGGCCGCGAGTTCGCCGTCGCCACCGTCGTGGCGGTCGGCGGCAGCGCGCCGCGCCCTCCCGGCGCCGCCCTCGCAGTCGACCGCGAGGGCACCGTCATCGGCTCGGTCTCCGGCGGCTGCGTGGAAGGCGCGGTGTACGAACTGTGCGCCCAGGCCCTCCAGGACGGCGAGAGCGTCCTCGAACGCTTCGGGTACAGCGACGACGACGCCTTCGCCGTGGGCCTGACCTGCGGCGGTGTCATCGACATCCTCATCACCCCGGTCGGCGTCGACGCCCCGGACCGCCCCGTGTACGCGGCCGCCCTCGCGGCGGCCGCCCGCGGGGAGACCGCGGCGCTGGCCCGGGTGACCCGCGGCCCCGCCGAGCTGTGCGGCAGGGCGCTCCTCGTGCGGCCCGACGGGTCGTACGAGGGCGGGCTCGGCGGGGCGGCAGGGCTCGACCGCACCGCGGCCGCCGAGGCGCGGGCGCTGCTCGACGCGGGGCGCACCGCGACCGTCGAGGTGTCGGAGGACGGCGCGCACTGCCCCGGCGGGGTGACGCTGCTCGTCGAGTCGAGCGTGCCGCCGCCCCGGATGATCGTGTTCGGCGCCGTCGACTTCGCGGCGGCGCTGGTGCGGGCGGGCAAGTTCCTCGGCTACCACGTGACGCTGTGCGACGCGCGCCCCGTGTTCGCCACCCGGAACCGCTTCCCGGAAGCCGACGAGATCGTCGTCGACTGGCCGCACCGCTATCTGGAACGCACCCCGACCGACAGCCGCACCGTGCTGTGCGTGCTCACCCACGACGCCAAGTTCGACGTGCCCGTGCTCGTGGCGGCCCTGCGGATGCCGCTCGCCTTCGTCGGCGCGATGGGCTCGCGCCGCACCCACGAGGACCGCAACGCGAGGCTCCGCGACGCGGGCGTCACCGACCTCGAACTGTCCCGGCTGCACTCGCCCATCGGTCTCGACCTGGGCGCGCGCACGCCGGAGGAGACGGCGCTTTCGATCGCGGCGGAGATCATCGCGTCACGGCGGGGTGGGACGGGGGTGCCGCTGATGGGGGCGCACACGCCGATTCACCATGACGCGGTGGCGGCGTGAGACACCCCCGGGCCGGGGGCGCGGAGAGGGTGCGCCGACCGGCGCCACCCTCTCACCGCGTCTCGCGCAACGTCGCCGTGAAGCTCCGCCCGTACGCGTGGTGCGTGTCCACCTCGACCCGGGTGCCTCCGCGCACCAAGCGCACCCGCACCCCCTCGTCCGCCGCATCGACCCGCAGCCGCCGCCCCCGCAACAGCACCCCGACCGAGTCCCGGTCCATGGTCGGGTCGGACACGGCGATGCCCGTCGCCCCGGACGGGCCTCGGCGCCGCACGATGACGGACGCGGGCCCGTCCACCTCCAGGCCCCCCGCCTCGTGCCGTCCCGAGCCGAAGGAGTTGGCGGCCGTCAGGCCGAGGCCGGAGTGCGAAACAGCCTGCAGCCGCGTTGAGTTGGCGAGCACCTTCAGCGGGCCGCCCGCGTACGACCGCAGCAGCCGCTCGCCCGCGTTCGGCACCAGCGCGTAGGCGAGGGCGACAGGCCGGGCCCCGGCGGCCCGGTCGACGGACACGCCGAAGACCTGGCGGGTCACCGCGGTGTCCGGGTTGGCGGTGCGGACCACGCGGCGGCTGCGGGTGACGTCGTCAAGGGCGACCCGTACGCGTGGCGTGTCGAGGAAGAGGTAGCCCACGGAGGTGCCCTGCGAGGCGTTGGCGTACCGCAGCCACCGCAGGTCGGCCGTCCCGGTCCCGGACCACGGGCGGCCGTCACGGCGTACCCCCGTCAGGGACACGGCGTCGTCCGGCGCGGCGACACGCGCGTCGACGGCGGTGGTCACCGCCCGCCCCGCGAGGTCGCCCACGCCCGCCGCGAGCACCACGATCTCGTCGTCGAACAGGAACCACGACTTCGTGGCCGACGCGTTGCGATGGACCACGAAGTCGTCGGGCAGCAACTCCCGGTCGCGGTACGGGACATCACTGGACTGCACCATCGCGGCGGCGCCGTACGCCCCGAGCACCGCGCCCCCGGAGTGCCCGTGCGTGCCGCGCGGAAAGTACACGTACTTGTTCTGCGACTCCGACGACGACGTGAAGTTCAGCGGATGCCCGGGGTTGTCGTAGTAGGGCTTGCCGTACAACTCCGGGACGGTGCGCCGCAGTTCGGCCGGTGCGGTCACCCCGGCGAGGGCGTACGGGGACACCGTGGTGAAGTAGTCCACGCCGTACGCCCGCGTCTGGTCCTGGCCCGACAGATAGAGGTAGTGGGCGCCCTCGCCCTGGAACCAGGGCATCAGGTTCTCGCCGTTCATGTACTCGTACTTGCTGATCCGCGCCGAACTGCGCGCGAGCGCGAACGCGTAGCCGGGCCTGCGGTGCACCGTCCTGTCCATCGCGTTGAAGGCGACGCTGCGCGCGGCGGGGTTGAGGTCGGCGGCCGGCACGGAGGCGTCGGCGAGGATGTCGGCGTACGCCACGACGCTGCCGGGCGAGACGAAGCGGGCCGGGTCGAGGGTGGCGCGGGAGGTCTCGCGGATGTGCTTCACATAGCTCTTCAGGGCGGTGGCGTCGGCGCCGCTCGCGAGCGCGGAGAGGTCGACGACGGCCTCGACCACGACGGCCACGTCCGTGTAGCCGGAGTCCGTCCGCGACACCGCGCGCCCCTTGACGATCTCCATCATCCAGCCCTCGAAGATCAGCGGCGCGAACCCGTTGCGCACCCACCCGCGCACCACGGGCACCAGCTCCTCGCCGTGCGCGAAGCCCGTGCCGTCGAGGATCTTCAGGGTCTGTACGACACGGGTCAGCAGGCCCTTGCCGTAGGAGCCGGTGTAGGCCACCGACGCGTGCTGGAGGAAGGAGCCGTCGGCGTAATGGCCGTCCGTCACCCCGTGGTTGAGGCGATAGGGGTCGATGGTGGCGAAGACCGTGAGCTGGTCGGTGAGGGCCTTGCGGACGCGGGCCTCGTCGCCGAGCAGGGCGCCCTGGAGGACGCGGTTGGTGGTGATGTCCGCGAGGTTCGCGCCGGTGTGGAACCGCGAGTCGAGGTTCACGTCGCCGTCGGTGCCGTTGCGCAGGTACGCGTCCATGGACGTGACGTACGTACGCACCAGCTCCGGGCGGTACGCGCGCACCTCGTCGTACAGCAGCACCAGGGCCTTGCTGACGCTCTGCGAGATGCCGATCTCCCAGTGGAACCAGTTGCCGTAGTAGCCCTTGGACTGGTCGCCGTAGTACCGCTCGTGCAGCCACACCAGGCCGTCGATGACACGTCGCCGCACGGCCGTGTCCCCGTACAGGCCGCCGCCGCGCGTGCTCGTGGCCAGCGCGATCTCGTACAGCCGACGGAAGGCCGTGTTGAGGTTCGCGTCGTCGGTGCCGAGCGCCAGACCGGCGAACAGCTCGCCCTCGCCCGCGGTGTCCATCGCCTTCAGGTTCGCCCGCGCGGCCTTGTCGACGGTGGCGAGCTTGGCGGCGGTCTCCGGCCGCGCGTTGGACTCGGCCGTCCCCGCGAACACCGCCTCCGTGTTGGCGCGCAGCCGCGCCAGGCCCTCCGCGGCGGCGGCAGCGCTCACCGGCCCGACGGGGATCACGGCGAGGAGACCTGCCGCCGAGAGGGCGGAGAGCAGACGTCTGCGGGTGATGTCCATGGCTTCCTCCGACCGTGAGGTGGCGCTCCGGCGGGCGGAGTCAAGCAGATGCCCCGACCGGCAACAAGAGGGCTCGCGCGGCTGCTTCGCCCTGCCGGAGCGGACGCCACCGATGCGCGGCGAACCGGGCTCATCGGTGGTCCATTCGTGTAAGGCTGGCCGCGGGATCCGCGGAACACACACTCGGGGGGACTTGTGACGCCGCGCAGGTTGCTGTCGTTCGGAGACGCGCTGGGGCTTCTGGGCGGGGATCCGCCCGCTGTGGCAGCGCTCGACCGGGCGCTGGGCGGCGCGTTGAACCTGGCGACCGGTGGCCTGAGCGGCAGCGTGCTCGGCATGTTCGACGCGCGGGGACGCGTGCTCGGCCTGGGGCGCGACGCGTGGCGCGGCCTTGGGGAACGCCTGGGGCGTAGCGACGGCCGGGTGGAACGCGCCCGTGTCCTGGAGGCGGCCCACACCGTGATCGTCGTGCTCGCCTTCTTCGACGCCCTGGAGAGGGTCGGACTGCCCTTCTCCAGGGAAGAGGTGGAGCTGACCCGCCGGGAGCAGTTCATCGTGGCGAGCGGCGGGCCCCCGTCGGAGGACGGCTCCACCGGCGGCGCGGCGCACGTCGACGCACCACGTCCCGCGCCGCATCTTCCCTACGAGGTCCACGTCACCGAACTGCGCGGCTGGTACGAGCACTTGGCGTCGCGCATGCTCGACTTCCTGCAGGGGCTCGCCGTGTGGGAGCGGCTCGACGAGGTCGCTCGCGGTGAGGCCGCGCACGCCGTGCGCACGACGGTTCCCCGGCTCGCCGTCCAGGAGTACGAGGCGCTGTACGCGCGGCTCGTACTCGAAGCGCCCGAATTCGGTCTGTGGGCGAGCCGGGTGGAGCATCAGGCCACGCGTGCCGAGCTGCGCAGGGCGCTCGTCGGCCTGGAGACGCTCCTGACCGCGAGCGCCGCCCTGCACCGGCCGCCGGCCGATGTCGCGGGCGCCCTCTCCCGGGCGCACCGATCAGCGCTGGACCACCGGATCCTCGACGCCCAGGAGGCACCCGAGGGAATCCAGATGCCGAGCCTCGCCGAGGCCTACCTCGACCCCGACTTCCGGGTGCGGGCGGTGGACGGGCAGGGCAGTCCGGCGGACGAGGAGTGGTGGCGGGACGCACCCGTACGGCAGGACCTCACCGAGTATCTTGCGGGAGCGCTCACCTCGGAAGGCCTGACGGCCGCTCCGCTCCTTGTGCTCGGCCAGCCCGGCGCGGGGAAGTCCGTGCTGGTCCGGATCCTCGCGGCCCGGCTGCCGTCGGCCGGATTCCTGCCGGTGCGGGTGGCGCTGCGCGACGTACGCGCGGACGACGAGATCCAGGACCAGATCGAGCAGGCGATCCGCGAGGCCACCGGGGAGCGGGCCACCTGGCCCGACCTGGTGCGCTCCGCGGGCGCCGCGGTGCCGGTCGTCCTGCTCGACGGGTTCGACGAGCTGCTGCAGACCACGGGAGTGCACCAGAACGACTTCCTGGTGCGGGTCGCCCGCTTCCAGGAGCGGGAAGCCGAGCAGGGGCGTCCGGTCCTGGCCGTGGTCACCAGCCGTACCGCGGTCGCCGACCGGGCGCGCTGTCCGCAGGGCACCGTCGCGCTGCGCCTCGACCCCTTCCGCAGGGAGCAGATCCAGCTCTGGATCGAGCAGTGGAACCTCACCAACGCCATGAACTTCCAGGCCATGAGGCTGCCGCCGCTCACCTGGGACGCCGTCGCACCGCATCGCGCGCTGGCCGGGCAGCCCCTGCTCCTCACCATGCTCGCCCTGTACCAGGCCGCGGGGAACGACCTCCACGGCGAGGACGAACGCCCCCTGGACGAGGCCGACCTCTACGAGGCGCTGCTCGGCTCCTTCGCCCGGCGCGAGGTGCGCAAGGACGTCCGGGTCCCCGACCACGAAGTGGAGCAGCGCGTCGAGGAGGAGCTCGAACGGCTCTCGCTGGTGGCCTTCGCCATGATGAACCGGCAGCGGCAATGGGTGTCGACGGCCGAGCTCGACGAGGATCTGGCGGCCCTCACCGGGCGGGCGCCGACGCGGGCCTCCGGGCTCCGCGCACCCCTGGGGCGGGCCGAAGTCGCCCTCGGGCGCTTCTTCTTCGTGCAGCGCGCGCAGTCGATCCGGGACGGCCGGACGCTGTCCAGCTATGAGTTCCTGCACGCGACGTTCGGGGAGTATCTGGCGGTCCGCCTCGCGGTGCGGCTCCTGTCCGGGCTCCTCGACCACCGCCCGGTCCTTTCGATGGGCAGCGAGCCCCTCAACGACGACCTGATGTTCGCCCTGCTGTCCTTCGCGCCGCTGTCCTCCCGGCAGATGCTCCGCTTCGCCCGCGCCCGCGTGGAACGACTGCCGCGGGCGGAGCGCGAGGCGCTGGCCCGGCTCGTCGTACGGGCCATGGGGGAGCGGGAGTTGCGCGCCGAGCAGCCGTACGCGACGTATCTCCCGCGACAGCTCCGGGTCTCCTCCCGGCACGGGATCTACGGCGCGAACCTGGTGGTGCTCGCGCTGCTGCTGACCGGCGGTACGACGGTCAGCGCGCTGTTTCCGTCGTCGCCCAACTGGGCGACCGTGTGGCACCGCCATGTGCTGCTGTGGCGATCGTCCCTCGACGAGGTGCAGTGGACCGACCTCGCGCTGTCGCTGAGCGTGCGGCGCGTCCGGCACGGGCACGAGCGCGACATCGAAGTCGCCGTCCGGCAGGGCGAGTTGGAATTCCCGGAGCAGGTGGACGCCCACTGGCTCTTCCGGGTTCCCCGGGAGGAGGGCCCCACTCTCTGGCACCGCACGTACTGGCACGAGATCTGGCACAAGATGGACGTCTCGGCCGGAACGAACGACGGTGTCGCACTGCAGGCGCTCCGGCCACTGTTCGAGTCGCTGGGGCCGCTGGTGACCACGTTCAACGGCGGCGGTACACGACCCGCCACCTCCGCCGCTCACGACCTGCTGCGGCTGTGGCTGGACGGCGCGGAACTGCCCGCGGAGGAGGTCGTGGAACTGCACAAGAGGGTCGGTGCGTCCTTCCTGGTCCTGAGCTCGTCGGAGGAGGTCACCTGGCGTCTCGTCCCCCTGCTGATCGGTCTCCTGGACCGGGATCTGCCGCGGCTCAGCCCGGAGCAGTCCCTGGTCGTCATCGAGCGGCTTCTGGACACCGCCCCGGTGGGGTTCGAGGACCAGGTCCTCGACCACATCAAGATCCACCACTCCCGCCTGTACAGCAAGATCGCCCACAGCGTCGACGGTTCATGAGCTCTGCTCGACGGCCCATGAGTTCTGTCGACGGTTCACGAGGTCTTCGGCAGGCCCCGCGGATTCACCTCCGAGGAGGGAACGGCTTCGTCCGACAGGCCCCAGCGGTTGAGGACCTTGCCGTAACCGCCCTCGTCGATGAGGTGTTCCAGCGCCTGGTGGAGTGCTTTGAGCAGGCCGTTGTCCTTCTTCGTGGTGGCGGCGATCTTCCCCTGGAGCCGGTCGCCCGCGCCGGAGAACGTTCCGATGATCTCCGTCGTGCCGGTGGTGACCGCGTGGTACGCGGCGACGGGATGGGGCCCCAGATACGCGTCGATGCGGCCCGAGCCGAGCGCGAGGTAGTAGTCGCTGGTGTTCTGGAAGTACTTGATGTCGGTGGCCTCGCGGCCCGCCTTCACGTTCTGCTTGCTCCAGTCGACGAGGAGCTTCTCCTGGTTGGTGCCGGAGGAGACGCCGATGGTGCGGCCCGCCACGTCCTTCGCGCCCCTGACCTTCCAGTCGCGGTCCTTCTTCCCCTCGAAGGAGATGGTGTCGAGACGGTACGTGGCGAAGTCGTACTTCTCCTTGCGCTCCTCGGTGACGGTGATGTTGCTGAAGCCGACGTCGTACTTGCCGCTGTCCAGGCCGACGAAGATGTTCGCCCAGTCGACCGTGTGCGAGCGGACCTTCAGACCGAGGACGTCGGCGACGAGCTGGGCGATGTCCGTCTCCACGCCGATGACGGTCTTGTCGTCGGTGGCGTAGAAGGTCAGCGGGGGCGCCGTGCCCGCCGCGGCGACCACTTCGAGCGTGCCCCGGCTGCGGATCCTCTCCGGTACGAGGCGGGCGATGGCGTCGACCTTCTTGGCTCTCACGCGTTTCTGGTCCGGGCTCAGGTTGATGCGCGTGCCCTTGGCGCCGGGCCCGGCCCGTCCGGCCGGGGCGGTGTCCTCGTCTTCGGGGGTGCCGCAGGCGGCGGTGGTGAGGGCGAGGGCGGAGGCGAGGGCCAGGGTGAGGGTGGTGCGGCGGGTGAGGGTGGCGGGGGTGGTGCGGGTGGTCACGGGCTTGCTCCTCGGGGCGGGACGGGACTGTGCGGGGCAGGGTTGGCCGGGCGGGTCAGAGGACCTTGGACAGGAATGCCTTGGTGCGCTCCTGCCGCGGGTGGTCCAGGACGTCGCCCGGCGGGCCCTGCTCGACGATCACGCCGTCGTCCATGAACACCACGGTGTCGGCGATCTCGCGGGCGAACCCGATCTCGTGGGTGACGACGATCATCGTCGTGCCCGCGCGGGCCACGTCCTTGATGACGTCCAGGACCTCCCCGACCAGCTCCGGGTCGAGCGCGGACGTCGGCTCGTCGAAGAGCAGCACCTGCGGGTCGAGGGCGAGCGCGCGGGCGATGGCCACGCGCTGCTGCTGGCCGCCGGACAACTGCCGCGGATAGGCGTCCGCCTTGTCCGCGAGGCCCACCCGGTCGAGCAGCGCCTCCGCCCGCTCCTTCGCCTCGGTGCGCGGCCTGCGCAGCGCCGAGACGGGCGCCTCGGTGATGTTCTGCAGGACGGTGAGGTGCGGGAACAGGTTGAAGTTCTGGAACACGAAGCCGATACGGGTACGCCGGCGCAGGATCTCCCGCTCTTTCAGCTCGTACAGCTTGTTGCCGCGCCGCCGGTAGCCGACAAGGGCGCCGTCGATGCTCACCGAGCCCCGGCTCAGCTTCTCCAGGTGGTTGATGGCGCGCAGGAGCGTGGACTTGCCGGAGCCGGAAGGACCGATGACCACGGTGACCTCGCCCGCCCGCACCTGGAGGTCGATGCCGCGCAGCACCTCGTGCGGGCCGAAGCTCTTGTGGACGCCGCGGATGTCCACCATCACGGGGCTCGTGCTCATCGGGTCTCCTTGAGGGTGCGAGTGAACGCGCGGGCGCGCTGCAGGGGAGTGGGCGGGGGCGTGCGGTCGGCGCCCCGCGCGAAGTGCCGCTCCACGTAGTACTGGACGACGGAGAGCAGCGTGGTCAGGACGATGTACCAGGCGGTGGCGACCATCAGCAGCGGCACCACCCGGCCGTTGCGGCCGTAGATCACCTGGACCTGGTAGAACAGCTCGCCGATCGCCATGACGGAGACGATCGAGGTGCCCTTGAAGAGGGAGACGATCTCGTTCGCGGCGTTCGGCAGGACCGAGCGCATCGCCTGCGGCAGCACGATCCGGCGCAACTGCCGCAGCCGGGGGATGCCGAGCGCGGCCGCCGCCTCCAACTGCCCCGGCTCGACGGCGAGGAAGCCGCCGCGCAGGATCTCCGCGGCGTACGCGGCCTGATGCAGCGCGAGCCCGATCACGGCGGCGGACATCGCCCCGACGAGATGCATCGTGCCGAAGCTCCACACGACCGGGCCGAAGGGGATGCCGACGCCCAACTCCTCGTACAGATAAGCCAGGTTGAACCAGAACAGCAGCTGCACGATCAAGGGGATGGAGCGGAACGCCCACACGTACGCCCACGCGACCCCCGCGAGCAGCGGGCTGCGGGACAACCGCATCAGGGCGAGGACCAGACCGAGTGCGAAGCCGAGCACCGTGCCGTACACCGTCAACTGCAACGTCACCCACACCGCGCGCAGCACGCTGTCGGCCGTCACATAGCGGAAGAAGACCTCCCACTCCCACGCCGGATTGGTGACGAGACCGTGGGCGAACTGGGCGGTCAGGACGAGGACGGCGGCACCGGCGGCCCAGCGCCAGTAGTGGCGGGCGGGGACGACTCTGAGTTCGGCGGGGGCATCCGAGTCACCAGCCGAGTCACCATCCGACTCGGCAACGGAGTTGGCACCGGACTCGGCGTCGGAGTCGACCTTCGCGTCGGTGGCCGACGGCGTGGCCACCGGTGTCGTCGGCGTCATCCGGCCACCGCCAGGCCGTCCAGCGTGCGCTGCAGCGTCTGCGGACCGCGCTCGGCCCGCTCCCGGTCGCGCTTGGCGACCTCCTCGCGGACCAGCGGGATGACGTACCGGCCGAAGTCGATGGCGTCGTCGAGGAGGTCGTAGCCGCGCGCGGACAGGATGTCGACGCCCAGGTCGTAGTAGTCGAGCAGGGCCTGGGCGACGGTCTCCGGGGTGCCGACGAGGGCGTTGGAGTTGCCCGCGCCGCCGGTGGCCGCGGCGGTCGGCGTCCACAGGGCGCGGTCGAAGCGCTCGCCCCGCTCGGCGATGGCGATGAGCCGCTGCGAGCCGGTGTTCTCGGGGGCGTCGGCCGAGTGGCGCCGCGTGAGCGACTGCCCGCCCGCGCGGCGCTCGCGGATCGCGCCCACCGTGCGGTGCGCCTTCTCCCAGGCCAGCTCCTCCGTCGGGGCGATGATCGGGCGGAACGCCACCTGGATCCGGGGCACGTCGACCCGCCCCGCCGCCCGCGCGGCCCGCTCGACCTCCTCGATCTGCTGCGCGGTCTGTGCCAGCGGTTCGCCCCACAGGCAGAAGACGTCCGCCTCGGCGCCGCCCGCCGCGTACGCGGCGGGCGACGAACCACCGAACGAGACGCCGGGGTGCGGCAGTTGAACCGGGAAGACGTCGCTGACGAAGTCCTGGAACCGGAAGTGCTCGCCCTCGTGGTCGAACGCCTCGTGCCGCGTCCACACCTTCTTGACGATCTCGATGTACTCGCGGGTGCGGCCGTAACGCTCGTCCTTGGTGAGCGTGTCGCCCTCACGGCGCTGCTCGTGGTCGCTGCCGCCGGTGATGAAGTGGACGGTGAGCCGCCCGTCGCTGATCTGGTCCAGGGTCGCGAACGTCCGTGCCGCGTACGTCGGGTACGAGACGTTCGGCCGGTGCGCGAGCAGGATCTCCAGCGAGTCGACCTTCGCCGCGAGGTACCCGGCGGCGGCCGCGGGGATCGGCGACCCGGATCCGTACGCGAACAGCACCCGGTCCCAGCCGTGGTCCTCATGGGCCCGCGCGAGCCGCAGGGTGTAGTCCTTGTCGAAGGAGGCACCGGAACGCGAGGTCGTCTCCGAGCCGTCGTTGGTCGCGGCGATACCGAGGAACTCCACAGGCATGACAGGGCCTTTCGTACGCAGATGAGAGCAGGGCGGTGCGACCGTGCGGGGGCACGGGGCGGCGCGGCAGGAAGCAGAGGGGTTCGTCGTGAGGGGCAGGACGGGTCAGGAAGAGCCCGTCCGGCGTGTGAGGACGAGGCCCGAAGGGCCGATCAGCGGCTCAGGGCGCCCACGCCAGGACAGAAGTCGATGTGGCCGCGTGAAACCGGCGGCAGCGAGGGGAACATGCGAACAGTTGAGCACCGGACTTTTGGGCCCGTCAACGGGGTCCGGGGCGCTGTGGGGGCGCTGCCACACGCTGTTCACACGGGTGTTGCAGCCACGTGGCGCGGCGCCGGGGGAGCGGGCCCCGGTGAACTCCGGATTAGCATAGGCAGAACCGTCGACGCGCCCTTTGGCCGATTCGGAGTCGGCTGAATCCGGTGCTCGCGACGATGGGCTGCTCGTGGCAGGCGGGCGGCGGAGGACCAGGGTGGGACGGGCAGGGGCCGACGTGACGGCGCATCGGCAGTGGATCGAGGGCGCGACGATCCATGGCTCAGTGATTCAGGCGCGCGAGATCCGGGCTGTCCACCTGGGCGCGGAGCGCGCGCTCTACGCGGTGGAATCCTTCCCGCTGACCAGACCGGCGATCTCCGACACCTGGGTGCGGCAGCAGCCCGCCCGGCTGCTCGACGCCCGGTACGCCCTGGTCGACTTCACCGGACGCCACGACGAACTGGCCCGCCTCGCGGCCTGGCGCGACGGCCCCGACCAGGTCTCCGCGCTCCTGGTGCACGGCCCCGGAGGCCAGGGAAAGTCGCGGATCGCCGCGCAGTTCGCACGGAGCAGCCATACCGGCGGCTGGCGCGTGCTCCAGGCACGGCACGCGACGGCGGGCCTGCTGCCCCCCTCCGTGCCGATCACCGGGCGGGCGGACGGCGGGACCGGGGTCCTGATGGTCGTCGACTACGCGGAGCGCTGGCCCACGGCGGACCTCATCGAGCTGCTCCTGGACGCCGTGCGCCAGGGCGGCCGCGTCCGCGTGCTGCTGGTCGCCCGCCCCCGCGGCACCTGGTGGCAGCACCTCGCCCACCGCCTCGGCGACTTCGACATCCCGGTGTCCGACCTGGCGCTGCCCGGCCTCTCCGACGACGCCGGGGTCTCGCCGCAGACCCTCTTCCGCACCGCCCGCGACTGCTTCGCACAGGCGTTGGGCGTAGCCGACGCGCATGCCGTCGGCCCGCCGGACGGGCTGAGCGCCGACCCGGAGTACCGCCAGGTGCTCGCGGTCCACATGGCCGCGCTCGCCGCCGTCGACGCCCACCGGAGGGGCCGGGCCGCGCCCGACGGCGCGGCGGCGGTCTCCGCGTATCTGCTGGCACGCGAGCGCGCCCACTGGGAGACGCTGCACGCCAACAAGCGCGTCCTCATCACCCCGGACGCCTTCGGCCAGGTCGTCTACACCGCGGCGATGACGAGCGCGCTCAGCCACCGCGAGGCGCTCGGAGTGCTCGCCCGCATCGGCGTCGGCTCCAGTGAGCACGCCGACCAGATCCTGAAGGACCACGCCCTGTCGTACCCGGCCGAGGAGGGCGGCGCCGGCGGCACCGGCGGCACCGTTCTGGAGCCGCTCTATCCCGACCGGCTCGCCGAGGACTTCCTCGCGCTGAGCGTCGCAGGACACGGCATCGACGGTTACGCCCCCGACCCATGGGCGTCGGACGCGCCCCGCCGCCTCCTCGACGGCGAATTGCCGCCGTGTCTGCGCCGCGTCCTCGCGACGCTGGTCGCCACGGCGGCACGCTGGCCCCATGTGCGGTCGGCGCAACTGCGGCCCCTGCTCCTGGAACGGCCGGAGCTCGGGGTCGCGGCGGGCGGGGCGACGCTCGCCGCGCTCAGTGAGATCGCCGACCTGGATCCGGACGTCCTCGAGGCGATCGAGGCCCATCTGCCCGACGGCTCCCACACCGACCTCAACTCCGGCGCCGCCGCCCTCGCCCAGCGCCTCGTCGGCCACCGGCTCGCCCGCACCCACGACCCGGAGGACCAGGCGCGGCTCCTGAACGCGCTCGCCCAGCGCCAGTCCCACGCGGGCCTGCACGACCAGGCGCTGAAGTCCGGACAGCGGGCCATGGAGATCCGGCGTTCGATGAGCGCCGCCCACACCGACATCGGGGAGCCGTCGTTCGCCGTCGTGCTCTGCGACGTCGGCGTCTACCTGGCCAAGGACGGCCAGTTCGCGGACGCCCTGGCGGCCACGGACCAGGCCGTACGGCTGCTGCGCGGACTGCGCGACGAACAGCCCGGCAGGCACGACGACGCGCTGGCCGTCGCCCTTTCCAACTACGCCGCCGACCTGGCGACCGAGGGCCACTGGGCGGAGGCGCTCGACACCGTGCAGGAGGCCGTGGAGATCAGACGCCGACTCGCCGTCGCGGCCGACCGCAGCACTTCCGCCGTCGCGGACGGCCCCACCGCTTCCGCCGTCGCCGCAGGTCCCACCGCTTCCGCCGCCCAACGGGCCCCGCTCGCCGCCGCGTTGGCGAACCTCGCCATCTGTCTGTCGCGGGCCGGACGCCGCGAGGAGGCCTGCGCCGCCGCCGAGGACGCGGTGGCGATCCAGCGCGACCTGGCCCGCACCAACCCGCACACCCACGAGCCCGCCCTGGCCTCCGCACTCGTCAACCTCAGCCGCCGCCTGACCCATGTGTCCCGGCACACACATGCGCGCGAAGCCGCCCACGAAGCCGTGGCGGTGCTGCGCCGTCTCGCTCACGTCAACCCCGCCGCGTACGAGGAGGACCTCGCCGTGGCCCTGCTGAATCTCGGTGCCTGCCTCGCACCCCTGAACCACCGGGCGGAGACGTGCAGGGTCCTGGAGGAGACGGCGGCCATCCGGCGCCGGCTCGCCGCGCGGAATCCGCGACAGTACGAGCCGGCCCTGGCCGCCTCGCTGGAGAGCCTCGGCCTCGCGTCCTTCCGGGCGGGGCGGCACAACCGGGCGTTCGTCGCCTGGAGCGAGGCGATCGAGCTGCGGGGGCGGTTCGCGGCGGCGGGCGGGGAGCGCGAACAGGCGGACCTGGCCGGGCTGTTGTGCACCGTCGCCTGGATGCATCTCGCCCAGGGCAGGGAGCTGCCGCGCGCCCTGAAGGTGATCGAGGAGGCTGTCGAGCTGCTGTGGCCGCTGGCGAGGAAGCCCGGCCCGCTCGGCGCGCGGCTCGTCGAGGCCGTCGACATCCACGCGCGCGTTCTCACGGCCCTGGACCACCCGGCCGAAGCCGCCGAGGTACGCCGCCGCCTGATGCGGTTTCAGCGAGGGGACCTGGACCACGGCGGTGGCCCCGCCGCGACGACGCACGGCGTGGGGGACTGGAACGGGTCCTCGTAGCAGCCCCGAGCCCGGCGCCCGTGCCTGCCGCCCTGGCACCAAGAGATGCTGCCCCCGCGCCAGGGCGCCACGGCTCCGCGCGGACTCACCCGGACTGCTTCACCGTCGCCGCCGTCCCACCCATCAGCGCCCGCGCCACCGCCCGCCCGGACGCCCCGCTCACCGCGGCCCCCGGCCATGTCGCCGCCCCGATCAGCCAGGCCCCCGGCACGAGTGTGCGGTGGCCGCCCGCGTGGGCCGGGACGGGACGCCGTGTGAGGGCCTGGGCGAGCGAGTTGTCGCCGCCCGCGTGGTCGCCGGGGCCCACGTTGGGGCTGGTGGATGCCAGGTCGGCCGGGGTGGTGATATGGCGTTCCAGGACCAGGCCGGTGACGCCGGGGACGTGCTCCTCGGCCTCCACGAGCACCCGGTCGGCGAACGCCTCGGCGGTGGCCGCGTCCCAGCCCTTGGTGCCGTACGCCGACCCGGCCGCGTCCCCGATCGGCGTGTGCGGGACGTCGAGGACCTGGAGGCGGACGACGGCCTGCCCCTCGGGTGCGCGCGTGGGGTCGACGGCGGTCGGCTCGTGCCAGGCGATCGACGGGTGGCGGGGGAGGAGCCCCGCCTCGGCGTGCCGCACCGACGTCACCAACTCCCCGATGCCACGCCCCAGGTTGAGCGCGCCGCCCGCGTCCAGGCGGCTGTCGACGAACCGCGGGCGGGCCGAGAGGGAGACGGCCATCTGGAAGCAGCCGCGCCGGAAACGGTAGCCCGCCGCCTGTGCGCGTACGCCCGCGGGAATGCCGGGGGTGTCGCGAAGCAGCCGGCCGTAGAGCTGGTCGGGCGTGGAGGTGACCACGACCGCCTCGGCCGCGGTGACCACTGCCCCGGCGAGGGTGCGTACGGCGGCGGCGCGACCGTCGCGCACCAGGACCTCGTCCACGTCGGTGTCGCAGTGCACGGTGCCGCCGCGCTCGGCGACCAGGCCGACCAGCGCGTCGGTGAGGCGGCCGCTGCCACCGATGGGCGCGGGCACGCCCGCCGCGAGCGCGACCAGCGCGAAGACCGCCCACAGCGCGCCACCGGGCGCCTCGGGTCCCGCGCCGAAGTGCAGCGGCCACGGCACCGCGACGGACCGCAGCTCCTCGGTCTGGAAGAAGGCCCGCGAGACACCGACCGCGCTGTCGGTCAGCAGCCGGTCGAACGGCACGGCACTGTGCCGGCTGTCCCGGATCAGCCCCGCGAGCGCCGCCTCCGCCTCGGGATTGTCGAGACCGTCGCCGAACAGGCCTAGCAGGGCGGGGAGTTGGGGGCTGACGGCGTCGAACAGGGCGGCCCAGCCGTCGGTCTCGCCGAGCCGGTCCAGCTCCGCCGCGAACGCCTCCTGGTCCACGGGGACGACGGCCGCGCGCCCGTCCGGCAGCGAGGACCCGGTGGCCAGCGGCGCGGTCACGTACTCCAGGCCGTGGCGCCGCAGTTCGGGCCCCAGCTCCGCCCAGACGGGACCGCCGACGAACGCCGGATGCACCGCCGACCACCGGTCGTGCAGAAAGCCGGGAGCGCCCAGCTCTGCGGTGTCCACCCAGCCGCCAGGGCGGGGCGCCCGGTCGAGGAGGCACACGCTGCGTCCGGCGTCGAGCAGATACGCGGCGGCGACGAGGGCGTTGTGGCCCGCGCCCACGAAGACGACGTCGGCTCCCGAGGGGAGCCCGGTCCGCTGTGAGGGTTCCGTCATGCTGGAGACGGTAAGGCCCGCGGGCGCGCGCCGGGGAGTGGCTCGACCGGCGGACCGGGGGCGGCCACGGGGCGTACGCAGCGTGCCCCGCGCCAGGGAGAACACACGTGTGCCGCCGCCCGGACGGGGGCGGCGGCACACCATCGCCCTCGCTACAGCAGCCCGTCGGCCACCGCTCCCAGCGAGAGGGCGGGCAGGAAGTTCAGCAGCGCGAGGATCACGGACGCCGCCGTGGCCAGGACCACGAAGTTCGGTCCCTGGGCGCGCAGCGTGCCGACCGTGACCACGCCCGGCTGCTGTTTCGCGAGCCGGCCCGCCAGGGCGAGCACACAGGCCATCGGCAGATAGCGGCCCGCGAGCATCGCGCACACCATCAGCTGGTTGTGGAAGTCGGTGGCGCCGTTGAAGCCCGCCATCGAACTGCCGTTGCTGTTGGTGTTGCTGGTGTACGCGTAGATCAGCTCCGTGAGCCCGTGCGCGCCCGGGTTGCCCATGGAGGACTGCCCGTTGCCGGTGGCCAGCGCGAAGCCCGTGCAGACGAGGATCACCGTGGGCGGGATCAGCGCGTAGCTCACGACCCAGCGCATCTCCGCGTACCCGATGCGCTTGCGCAGGTACTCGGGCGTGCGGCCCACCATCAGACCGCCGACGAACACGGCCACGAGGACCACGACGATCAGGCCGTAGAGGCCGCTGCCGGTGCCACCGGGGGCGACCTCACCGAGCATCATCGCGGACAGCAGCACCCCGCCGCCCAGGCTGGAGAAGCTGTCGTACGCGGAGTTCGCCGCGCCGTCCGCGGAGCCCGTCGCCGCCACGCCGAACAGCGTGGAACCGGGCACGCCGATGCGGGTCTCCGTGCCCTCGTGCGGGCCGCCGATCGCCTCGGTCACCGTGCCGGTGTGCGCGGACTGCGCGAAGGAACCGGCCGCGAGCAGCAGCCCGAACAGGATGCCCACGACGGTGAGCAGCGTCCAGCTCTGCTTCAGGCTGCCGATCAGCCGGCCGAACATGCGGATGCACGCCATCGGGACGAGGAGCATCAGCACGATCTCGAAGGCGTTCGTCCACGCCGTCGGGTTCTCGAAGGGGTGCGCGCTGGAGGCGTTGAACACGCCGCCGCCGTCGCCGGAGAACAGCTTCACCGGCTCCCACGACGCCACAGGACCGTCGAGCAGCGTCTGCTTGGCGCCCGCGACCGTGTCGACGGTGTGCCCGCCGCCGAGGCTCTGGATCACCCCGCCCGCCATCAGGATCAGGCCGCCGACCACCGCGATCGGGACCAGGACGCGGAAGATCGTACGCAGCAGGTCGACCCAGAAGTTGCCGAGGTCCTCGGTGGAGCGGCGCGTCAGGCCGCGGATGAGGACGAGCGCGACACAGATGCCGACCGCCGCCGACGCGAAGGCCTGCACGCCGAGGCCCGCCATCACGGCGAGGTGCCCGGTCGTCGACTCGCCCGCGTAGTTCTGCCAGCTGGTGTTGGTGGTGAAGGACACCGCCGTGTGCAGCGCGAGCCGCCACGGCATGCCCTCGTGCCCCGTCGACCAGGGCAGCTTGTCCTGGAGCGAGAACAGCGCGAACAGCGCCGCGATGCTCATGACGGTGAAGGCGAGCAGCGCGGTGAGGTAGTGCCGCCAGCTCTGCTCCTTGTCGGGAGCGATGCCGCAGACGCGGTAGACCGCCTTCTCCGCGCGCCAGTGCCTGCCCCCGTCGAGGACGCGGGCCATGTAGTCGCCGAGCGGGACGTGCAGACCCACGACCACGGCGAGGACGAGCGATGCCTGGATCCAGGCCGCCATGGTCAGGCTCCCTGCTGAGAGGACTTCGAGGCCTGCGACGGCTTCGAGGAGGAGGACTTGGGGGCGGGGTGTTCGCGGTCGAGCGCGATGTTGAGCAGCACGACGTTCACGCCGGGCTCACCGAGCACGCCGAGCGAGCGGCCGGTGGTGTACTTCGAGATCAGCTTCCGTACGGCGCTCTCGTCGGCGTTCCGCTCCCGCGCGACCCGCGCGGTCTGCAACTTCGCGTACGCGGGGCTGATGTGCGGGTCGAGGCCGCTGGCGCTCGCGGTGACGGCGTCCGCGGGCACCTTCGGGTTCGCGGGACCGTCGCCGCGCACCGGAACCGTGTTCGCGCGGCCGTAGTCCGCGCCGGACTTCGCGCACTCGACGTCGACGCCCTTGTACGTGGCCACGAACGGCTTCGCCGGGCAGGCCTGGTTGAGGCTCACGACCCTCGTGACGCGGCCGGTGGTGCCGTCCTCGCGGAAGACGCCGAGGACCGCGCCGACGCCGTCGGGCGTGCAGAACCGCCGTGCGCCGTCCACGCCCTCGAGATCGCCGACGGCCTTGCTGCGCCCGCACACCAGCGTGAGCAGGCTCGGCTTGTCCTTGGCGTCGACGACGGACTCGGGGCCCTGGTTGCCGGCGGCGGAGGCCGCGCCGTCGTAGCCCGTACCGGCGTTGGAGGGCCGGGACTGGAAGTACTTCTTGATGGGCTTGCCCTTGGAGTCGGTGAAGGACTGGCCGATCAGCGAGCTGCCGGCGTCCTTGCCGTCGGCGCCCGTGACCCTGGAGCCCTCGGCCTTGCCCCTGAGCCCGGGGACCTGGGCGGCGGCCGTCATCACCAGCGGATAGGCGAGGCCCACCAGCAGGGTCAACAGGAGCACGACGCGGATGGCGACGGTGTTCTGGGCCAGCCAGGGCGGAAGTCGGTGGTTCACGGTCAGACTCCAGGAAGGAACTGGACGAGGGCGAAGTCGATGAACTTGATGGCGAGGAACGGCACGACGACGCCGCCGAGGCCGTAGATCCACAGATTGCGGGTGAGCAGCGCCGAGGCCGACGACGGCCGGTAGCGCACACCGCGCAGCGCGAGCGGGATCAGCGCCACGATGACCAGGGCGTTGAAGATGACCGCCGAGAGGATCGCGGACAGCGGCGAGTGCAGATCCATGATGTTGAGGCGGCCGAGCCCCGGGTACACGGCGGCGAACATCGCGGGCAGGATCGCGAAGTACTTCGCGATGTCGTTGGCGATGGAGAACGTGGTCAGGGCGCCGCGGGTGATGAGGAGTTGCTTGCCGATCTCCACGATTTCGATGATCTTCGTGGGGTCGGAGTCGAGGTCGACCATGTTGCCGGCCTCCTTGGCGGCCGACGTGCCGGTGTTCATGGCCACGCCGACGTCCGCCTGCGCGAGGGCGGGGGCGTCGTTGGTGCCGTCGCCGGTCATCGCGACGAGCTTGCCGCCCTCCTGCTCCTTCTTGATCAGCGCGAGCTTGTCCTCGGGGGTCGCCTCGGCGAGGAAGTCGTCGACCCCCGCCTCGTCGGCGATCGCCTTGGCGGTCACCGGGTTGTCGCCCGTGATCATCACCGTGCGGATGCCCATGGTGCGCAGCTCGTCGAAGCGTTCCCGCAGGCCCGGCTTGACGACGTCCTTCAGGTGCACCACGCCGAGCATGTCGGCGCTGCCCCCGGGCGTCAGCTCGGCCACGGCCAGCGGCGTGCCGCCGGACGCGGACACCTGGTCCACGGCCGCGTCGAGCGCCTCGGGGACCTCGCCACCCTGCTCGCGCACCCACTGCGCCACCGCGGACGCCGCGCCCTTGCGGAGGCGCCGGCCCGACGGCAGGTCAACGCCGGACATGCGGGTCGTCGCGGAGAACGGCACCCACTCGGCGCCCTTCGCGTCCCGGGTCTCCTCGACCACCGAGTGGTGCGCGGTGTTGGCGTACTCCACGATCGAGCGGCCCTCGGGCGTCTCGTCGGCGAGGCTGGAGAGGAGCGCGGCCTGCGCGAGCCGGTCGGCGGTCACCGACCCGACCGGCAGGAAGGCGCTCGCGCGCCGGTTGCCGTAGGTGATGGTGCCCGTCTTGTCGAGCAGCAGCGTGTTCACGTCACCGGCGGCCTCGACTGCCCTGCCGGACATGGCGAGGACGTTGCGCTGTACGAGCCGGTCCATGCCCGCGATGCCGATGGCGGAGAGCAGCGCGCCGATCGTCGTCGGGATCAGGCAGACCAGGAGCGAGACGAGGACGATGCCCGTGACGCCGTCCGCGGTGAGCGCCGCGGTGTCGTGGGCGGCGCCCATGGCCTCCTTGGAGAAGATCGCCATCGGCTGCAGGGTGACCACCGCGACGAGGAAGACGAAGGTCAGCATCACCAACAGCAGGTTGAGGGCGAGCTCGTTGGGGGTCTTCTGCCGCCCCGCGCCCTCGACCAGGGAGATCATCCGGTCCAGGAAGCTCTCCCCCGGCTCCTGGGTGACCCGCACGACCAGGCGGTCGGAGAGCACCCGGGTGCCGCCGGTGACCGCGCTGCGGTCGCCGCCCGACTCCCGGATCACCGGCGCCGATTCACCCGTGATCGCGGACTCGTCGACGCTCGCCGCGCCCTCGATCACATCGCCGTCACCGGGGATCAGCTCGCCCGCGGGCACGACGACGATGTCGCCGCGCCGCAGCTCCCCGGCGGCCACGGACTCCTCGACGTACGCGTCCGGCGCGGCGCCGGGCTCCCAGCCCGCGAGGCGGCGGGCCGTGGTCTGCTGCCGGGTGCGGCGCAGCGAGTCGGCCTGCGCCTTGCCGCGGCTCTCTGCCACGGCCTCCGCGAGGTTGGCGAAGATCACCGTCAGCCACAGCCACGCGGTGATCAGCCAGCCGAAGCCCGAGGGGTCGGTGATCGCGATGCCCGTGGTGAGGGCGGCGCCGATCTCGGTCACGAACATGACCGGATTGCGCACCAGCGCCACCGGATTCAGCTTCCGCAGCGCCTGCGGGAGCGCGCGCCACAGCTGCGTCGGGTCGAGCATGCCGGCGCCGATGCGGCGCGCGCGGCCGGGCTCGTCGGGCGGGGCGGCCGCCGGGGGAGCGGGCCGTACCTGGACCGGGGCGGACATCAGAAACTCTCCGGCTTGATGAGGGCCCACACGAGGTAGGCGAGCAGCGCGACGGCCACGATCAGGCCGATGACGTTTTCCACGGACATGGAGGAGACCTCGTGGTTCGGGCAGGTGGCAGCTCCTCCGCCGGAGGGAGCACGGCGGAGGAGCGGGTGGGGAGGGACCGCGGGGGCGTCGGCTACAGGCCGATGTCCCTGCGGTTCATGTCGTCGAGCGACTCGCGGCGCACGAGGGTGCGCGCCACGCCGTTCGCCGCGGCGACCACGGGCGGCCGTCCGACCAGGTTGTAGCCGGAGGCCATCGACAGGTGGTACGCGCCGGCCGCGGGCACGGCGAGCAGGTCACCGGGCCGTACGTCGCCGGGCAGCGGCACCTCGTCCGCGAGGACGTCACCGGCCTCGCAGTGCCGGCCCACCACGGTGACGAGCGCGGGCGGCGCCACCGAGTGCCGGCCGATCAGACGGGGCGAGTAGCGCACCCCGTACAGCGCGGGCCGCGGGTTGTCGCTCATGCCGCCGTCGACGGCCACGAAGGTGTGCGAGCCGGTCTGCTTGACCGAGAGCACCCGGTAGACGACAACTCCGGCGGGACCCACGACCGCGCGGCCCGGCTCCAGCGTGAGGCGGGGCACGTTCAGCTTCGCCCGTGCGCAGCCGTCCTCCAGCTCGGCGCGCACGCGGCCCGCGAGTACCGACACGTTGAGGGTGTCCTCACCGGGCCGGTAGGCGATGCCGTGGCCGCCGCCGATGTTCAACTGGGGCAGTTCCAGGCCGTGGTGGTCGCGGACCCGGGCCAGCAGGCCGATCATGCGGCGCACCGCGGCGACGTACGGCTTGACGGCGGTGATCTGCGAGCCGATGTGGCAGTGCAGGCCGACCAGTTCGAGCCGCGGCTGGTCCAGGACGCGGGTGATCGCGTGCTGCGCCGAGCCGTCGGTGATCGACAGGCCGAACTTCTGGTCCTCGGTGCCGGTCCGCACCTTGGTGTGGCCGCCCGCCGCGATGCCGGGCACCACCCGCACCATGACCCGCCGGCGCGAGCCCATGGGCACGATCGCGGCCAGGCGGCCGATCTCCGAGGTGCTGTCGACGACGATGCGGCCGACGCCGAGGCGTACGGCGGTCTCCAGGTCCTCGGGGCTCTTGGCGTTGCCGTGCATCACGATCTTCTCGGGCGGGAACCCGGTGGCGACGGCGAGCTCCAGCTCACCGGCCGAGCACACGTCCAGGCCCAGGCCCTCCTCCTGCACCCAGCGCACCATGGCGCGGCACAGGAACGCCTTCGCGGCGTAGACGACGTCGGCCTCGGGGAAGGCGGTCCGGTAGGCGCGGCAGCGCTCGCGGACCTCCGACTCGTCGAGTACGTAGACGGGGGTGCCGAAGCGGTCGGCGGCCTCCGCGAGGGAGACCCCGCCGACCAGCACGTCGGCGTCGTCGGCGGGGCGCGCCGAGCGGGGCCACACGGAGAGGCCGTCGCGGTCGGCGGGCGTCGCCGCGGTGACGGGTGCCGTCGGCTCGGTGGCCGCGGAGGGCACGACGGCCGAGGTGGACGCTACGGAAACAGTCATGACGTCTCCTCAGCCGATCAGCGGGTCGAGAGCGGCCGACGGCTCGGACGGCTGGGGCTGGACGTGCCAGTTCCCGGTCCGCGTACGGCGTTCGGTGACCCAGGGGGCGGTCAGCTGGGGGTCGACGGTGACGGTCGTGATCCCCAGGGGCGCGGCGAGGGCGCGCAGTGCGGGCTCGGCGAGCGTGATCCACGGGTGGTCCGCGCCCAGCGTCGCGACGAGCTGTTCCAAGGAGGTGAAGCCGACGGCCGTGCGGCCGCCCAGCGGGGTGCGGAAGAACCGGGCCGCACAGCCCGCCGTTCCCGACCGGACCGGTACGTGAAGAACGCGGAGGGATCCGGCCGGGACGGGTTCGGAAGGCTCCGGATCTTCGCAATGCTCGACTGGAGACATCGTGGTGCTCCTCGCAGAAGTGACGTGCGCCGCCCGGCCGGGTGGCCGTGCGTGCTGTCGGTGACCGTATGCCCGCTGGTCCGGGGCCCGGCCACGGCGCTTACGTGTGCTTGACGCCGAGAGCCGCCGCCGTAACGCAACGCTGACGGTGAGGGGGCGTGCGGGGGGTTGCCGCGCCCCTGGGGCCGGTCCGGCCCCGGGGCGTCTCAGGTCCGGCCGTCCGTCAGGTCGCGGGCGTCCAGGGCCCGCCACCGGCCGAGGCGGCGGTGCGCGGCCGCCAGCTCGTCCTGGAGCGGTGAGGGCGGCACGGCGAGGACGGGGCAGCAGGCGTGCGCGACGCAGTACCGCACCACGTTCGGGAACAGCACATGACGTACGCCGCCGCGCCGCCCCGCGCCGATGACCAGCACGTCCCCGGCCCGGTCGGCGCTGTCGACCAGGGCGGGGCCGGGCGTGCCGCGCACGACGTAGCCCTCCCACGGGACGCCGGGCCCATCGGGGCCGAAGGCGTCGTCGACGGCGCCGAGCAGCCGCTCGGCAGCCGCGCGGCGCAGCGAGTCCTCCGGCGGCGGGAACGCGGCGCGCCGGTGGGCGAGTTCGCCCCCGGGCGGCACCCAGGCGAGCACGGCCACGAGCACGGCGTCGGTGCGGCGGGCCTCGTCGGCTCCCCGGTGCAGGGCGGTGAGGCTGCCCAGCGATCCGCTCACGCCGACCACGACCCGCCGATCTCCCGGCCGCCGCGCCCGCGTCCGTTCCTCGGCATCACCCATCGCTGACCCACCTCGCGCCCGGCCGCGCGGCCTTCCCCGCGGCACTCGAGTCACCAGGACACGCCCCGGCACGCCCGCGCACGGCCGTCGTTGGCGCGGGCCTGACGCCGGAGGGCGCAGTCATGACGCGTCCTTGACGCGGAGCCGGTTCAGCGGCCCTGCAGCGCCTTCACGTTGTCCCCGAACGTCCACCCCTTCGAGCCGTCCCAGTTGATCGACCAGGTCATCAGGCCCTTGAGCGCGCCGTTGTAGTTGCGCCAGGCCTGCGACACCAGGCCGGGCGACATGTGGCCGCCGCCCGCGCCGGGCTGGGCCGGCAGACCGGGCACCTGCTTGTCGTAGGGGACCTTGATGGTCGTGCCCTGGATGACCAGGCCCTTGTTGAGGCAGTCCGTCTGCGCGGTGAAGCCCTGCACGGTGCCCGCGGAGTAGGAGTCACCGGAGCAGCCGTACATGCTGCCGTTGTAGTACTGCATGTTCAGCCACCACAGCCGGCCGTTGTCCGCGTACTTCTTGATGATCGGCAGGTACGCGCCCCAGATCGAGCCGTACACGACACTGCCGCCGGTGACGTACGCCGTCTCCGGGGCCATCGTCAGACCGAAGTCGGCGGGCATCCTGGCGAGCACGCCGTCGATGATGCGGATGAGGTTGGACTGGGACGGCGACAGCTGGTTGATGTTGCCGCTGCCGACGAGGCCCGTCTCGATGTCGATGTCGATCCCGTCGAAGTTGTACTTCTTCAGGATCGGCACGACGGTCTCGACGAAACGGTCGGCGACGGCGCTGGAGCTCAGGTCGATGCCGGCCGTCGCGCCGCCGATGGACATCAGGATCGTGGCGCCGTCCGCCTTGGCCTGGCACATCTCGGCGGGTGTGGCGACCTTCACCGTGGAGTCCATGCCGTCCTCCCACAGGACGGTCCCGTCGGAACGGATCACGGGGAAGGCCGCGTTGATCACGTTGTAGCCGTGCTGGCGGATACGGGAATCGGTGATCGGCGTCCAGCCGAACGGCGGATGCACGCCGTTGGACGCGCCGTCCCAGTTCTCCCAGTACCCCTGGAGCACCTTGCCCGCGGGCTTCGACTTCACCGCGCAGGTGTCCGCGCTGGGTGCACTCGGCGCACTCGGCGCGCGGGGCGCGTCCGGCGCGTTCTGCGCCGCGGCGGCCGGCAACTGCGCCGCACAGGCCAGCGCGAGGGCCGCTCCCAACAGACGTACCGTCCGACCGATCATGGCGTGCTCCCTCGGGGAGGCCTTGCTACGGATGGGATGTGATGCGGCAGACGGTAAGTAGGTATAGACCTTTCGTCAATAGGTCTGGGCCAATGCGGAGTTGAAGCGGAACGCGGAGTTCTCCTCGGTGAGGGCGTGGCCCGCCGTCGGTGTCGCGAAGTGGCTGCCGAGCAGCAGGGTGTCGGTGTCCGCCACCGAGGCGAGCAGGTCGCGGCGGGTGCGCTCCGCGAGGGCGGGGTCGATGTCCACGCAGGATCCGATGCCGGGCCGGGCGAGCTGGACCGGGTGGTGGACGGCGTCGCCGGTGATCAGGGCGGTGCGGTCGTCGCCGCGCAGTTCGACGGCCACCTGGCCCGGGGTGTGGCCGGGGGCGGGCAACAGTCGTACGCCAGGCGCGACTTCGGCCGGTCCGGCCGAGGTGTCCACCAGGTCGAGCAGGCCCGCGTCCCGGACGGGGTGGACGGAGTCGCGGAACATCTGGCGCCGGGGTGCCTCCATGTCCGCGGCCGCCCAGTGGTCCCACTCCGTGCGGGTGGTGAGATAGCGGGCGTTGGGGAAGGTGGGCACCCAACTCCCGCCTTCCGTACGGGTGTTCCAGCCGACGTGGTCGGCGTGCAGGTGCGTGAGGACCACCAGGTCGACGGCCTCGGGCGGGAATCCGGCCCGGGTGAGCCGGTCCAGGTAGTCGGTGTCCAGGTCGTGCCAGGCCGGGTTGGCGCGCTGCTTGCCGTTGCCGATGCCCGTGTCGACGAGGACGCGTCGGCCGCCGACGGTGATCGCGAAGCTGTGGCTGCTGAGGCGGAGCGTGCCCGAGGCGTCGGCGAAGTCGGGGTGCAGCCAGGGCGTGCCGGTGACGACGTCCGGGGTGGCATCGGGCAGCAGCCAGGGCCCCGTCTCGGGCGGGAGCGGCACTTCGTCGACGCGGTGGGCGGTGATGCCGCCGAGGTGCCAGGCCGTCGGGGTCATGGGGGTCCTTTCGGGGGTCACCGGGCCCTGCCGTCGTGCCTGCTGGAGGTGACGGCTGGAGGCGCCGGTTCGAGTAAAAGCAATCCCTTTGCGTTAAGCGACGATAGGCGTTACCGTCATCTAACGCAAACAGTTAGCTTTTGCTGTCGCCCTGGAAGGGATCCGCCCATGCCACCCGAAGCTCCCGAAGATCTCGCCCCGCACGAGGCGGCCCAGTGGGCCCGCCGCGCCGGACTCCCCCTGGAGGGCGACCGCCTGGACGCCGTGACCGTCACCGCGAACCACATCCAGGCCGTCGTCGCCACCCTGCGCGAGCTGGACTTCGGCGATGTGCCGCCCGCGTCCGCCCACGCCGTGGGTCCGGAGGTGCGCGATGCGGCCGTATGAGCTGACCCTCGCCGCCGCGGCGGCCGCGATCCGCGCCGGGGAGCTGTCGCCCGTCGAACTCACCGACTCCGTGCTGGAGCGAGCCGAAGCCGTCGAAGACGGACTGCACGCGTTCGTGACCGTGCGGGCCGACGAGGCGCGCGCGGCAGCCACGCGGGCCGCGCACGAGATCGCGGCGGACGGCCTGCGAGGCCCGCTGCACGGCATCCCCATGGGGCTCAAGGATCTCATAGACGTCAAGGGGCAGCCCACGACGGCCAGTTCGGCCGTCCGGGTCGACCACATCGCGGACGCGGACAGCACCGTCGCCACCCGCCTCGCCGACGCGGGCGCGGTGCTGCTCGGCAAGACCCACACCCACGAGTTCGCCTACGGCCTGACCACCCCGCAGACACGGAACGCCTGGGACGCCGAGCGCGTCGCGGGCGGCTCCAGCGGCGGCTCGGCGGTCGCCGTCGCGGCCGGTGCGGCCACCTTCGCGCTCGGCACCGACACCGGCGGCTCCATCCGGGTCCCCGCAGCCCTCAACGGCGTCGTCGGACTCAAGCCGACGTACGACCTGGTGCCCCGCCACGGCGTGACCTCGCTGTCGTGGTCCCTCGACCACATCGGCCCGGTCACCCGCACGGTCGAGGACGCGGCCCTCGTACTGGACGCCCTGACCGGCAGTGACCTGCCCGGCCAGAGCCATCTCCTGCACCACGACGGCGACTTGACCGGCCTGCGCGTCGGCGTCCCGCGGAACTACTACTTCGACCGCGTCACCCCCGACGTCGAGTCCGCCGTACGGACCGCCATCGATCGGCTGCGTGACCTGGGGGCCGAACTCGTCGACGTCGAGATCCCGTTGACCCGCTACGTCCAGGCGGTCCAGTGGGGAGTGATGGTCCCCGAGGCCACTTCGTACCACGAACGGACTCTCCGGGCGACGCCCGAGCTGTACGCCCCCGACGTACGCGTACTCCTCGAAGCGGGCGAACTGCTCCTCGCCGGTGACTACTTGCGCGCCCAGCGCGCCAGGACCCTGATGCGGCGCGCCTGGGCGCGGATGCTGGACGCCGTCGACGTGGTCGCCGCCCCCACCGTGCCGCTGACCGCCGCGCCGACGGGACAGCAGTCCGTGGAGTGGGCCGACGGGAGCGTGGAGAGCGTGTCCGACAGCTATGTGCGGCTGTCCGCGCCCGCCAACATCACCGGCGTGCCCGCCCTGACCGTGCCCGTCGGGCAGGACCGGGCCGGGCTGCCCATCGGCATGCAGCTCATCGGGCACCCACTGGGGGAGCGGACGGTGCTGCGGGTGGGACGGGCGTACGAGGAGACGCGGGCGGACGCGGGACGCCTCGCCCCGGGCGCGGGCACCGTTGGGGCGCCGACACCTCCGACGGCCCCCGGGAGCCCCGCCCCCGCGCCCACCGTAGAAGCTAGAACTTAGCGTTAAGGTGTCCGACATGAGCCCCAAGCCCATGGCTCGCCCCGGCGGCCGCAGTGCCCGCGTGCAGGCGTCCGTGCACGCCGCCGTGCGCGAACTGGAGGCCGAGCAGGGTCGCGCGGCCCTGACCGTTCCGCTGGTCGCGGCCAGGGCCGGGGTCACCCCGTCGACGATCTACCGGCGCTGGGGCGACCTCCAGGAACTCCTGTCGGACGTCGCCGTGGAGCGGCTGCGCCCCGACACGGAACCGGCGGACCACGGCGGCCTGCGCGCCGACCTGACGGCCTGGGCGGAGCAGTTCCTCGACGAGATGTCCTCCACCGCGGGCCGCGCCTACATCCGCGACGCCCTCCTCGGCGACCCGGACGGCGGCAACGCGGGCCAGTGCTCCGCCTACGCCGCAGCCCAGGTCGACCTCGTCCTCGACCGCGCCCGCGAGCGCGGCGAGAACGGTGCGGGCGGGGCTCCGGCGCGCGACGCTGTCATGGACCACGTCGTCGCGCCGATCATGTACCGCATCCTGTTCCGCCCGGAGGGCCTGTCCGCGGCGTACGCGCGGGAGCTGGTGGAGCGGACACTGGACGGGCTGCCGGACTGAACCCGGCGTTCCTCGCTCAATAAGGGAGCAGGCATGGCCGGAAAGAAGGCGCGCCGCGCGTCACTGCCGCGAGGGGTCTACGAGCGGGAGCTGCTGCGGCTGCAGACGGAGCTGGTGAAGCTGCAGGAGTGGGTGCGTGCGGAGGGCGCCCGGCTCGTCGTGGTGTTCGAGGGGCGGGACGCGGCGGGCAAGGGTGGCACCGTGAAGCGGGTCGCGGAGCATCTCAACCCCCGGGTGGCCCGGATCGTGGCCCTCCCCAAGCCCACTGAGCGTGAACGCACCCAGTGGTACTTCCAGCGCTACATCGCGCACTTGCCAGCGGCTGGCGAAATCGCGCTGTTCGACCGGAGCTGGTACAACCGCGCCGGCGTCGAGCACGTGATGGGCTTCTGTACGACGCAGGAGTACCAGCTGTTCCTGCGCCAGTGCCCGATCTTCGAGCGGATGCTGGTGGAGGAGGGGATCCTGCTGCGCAAGTACTGGTTCTCGGTGAGCGACGAGGTGCAGCAGGAGCGGTTCCGGCGGCGCCTTGAGGATCCCGTGCGGCGGTGGAAGCTGTCGCCGATGGACCTGGAGTCGGTCGCCCGGTGGGAGGCGTACTCGCGGGCCAAGGACGACATGCTGGTGCACACCGACACCGTGCAGGCGCCGTGGTACGTCGTGGAGAGCGACGACAAACGCCGGGCCCGGCTGAACATGATCGCCCATCTGCTGGGGTCCCTGCCCTATCACGACGTGCCGCCCCCGGTACTGGAGCTGCCGCCGCGCCCGCCGTCGACCGGTTACGTGCGGCCACCGCGTGAGCTGCAGACGTATGTTCCCGACCACGCGGCCGGTCTCTGAGCGAGAGCGGGGCACACCGTGGGGGACCGCCCAAGCCCCGGGCGACCTGGCCGCCGAGGTGCCCCCAACTCGCCGCTGAGAAATGGCCTGTTACGGGGATGGCCGATTCCGCTGTGGCGAACCAGTCTTCTTGGAATGCGACTTGGTGTTCGTGGGATCGCGACCCGGATACTCGTGGTGCTCGGACTCGCGGTTGCCCTGATTGCTCCTGGGGTGACCGCCGAGTCGGTTCCGGCGGCTCGACAGGCCGACGTGCCGTCCTGGCGCTTCATGCCGACCGCCACAAGCAACACGCTGATCACGCTCGACGTGGTGGACCGGGAGGTGGTGTGGGCTGTCGGTGGCGGATTCCGAGGTGCCACCAACGACGGGGCCGTGGTGCGGACGGTGGACGGCGGACGTTCCTGGCAGAACGTCACCCCGCCGGGTGGGGTGGCCGACAAGTTCCGGGACGTCGAGGCGTTCGACCGTGATCACGCCCTCGTCCTGACGCTTCCCAGAGGTGACGAACCCTCGCGGATCTATCGCACCGCGGACGGCGGGGCCACCTGGCAACTGGTGTTCCGCAACTCGGTGCCGAACGCCTTCTACGACTGCATGGCGTTCTTCGACGACCGCCACGGCCTCGCGGTCAGCGACCCCGTCGGCGGCAAGTTCGCCATCCTGGCCACTGAGGACGGCGGCTGGACGTGGCGCCCGGCACCGGCCGACGGAATGCCTGCCGCGACACCCGACGACGGTGCCTTGGCGACCGGCACGTGCATGGTCGCGCACGACCGGCGCCACGCCTGGTTCGGCACGACCGGCACCAGTGGCGGAACCGGCCACAACCCTCAGGTGTTCCGTACCGCTGACGGCGGCAGGACATGGAGTGCCGCCGACACCCCGATCCCCGGCGGGACGGCGAGCATCGCCTCGCTGTCCTTCCGGGACCCCCGGCACGGTCTGGCGGTCGGTGGAGATTTCGCCCCGGACAGTGGGATCGATTCGGGTGCGGCCGCCTCCACCGCCGACGGCGGCGCGTCCTGGTCGCTCGGTGACGCGCCCGGCGGGTTCCGCAACAGCGTGGCCTGGGTTCCCGGCGGGGGGCACATCGCGGTCGCGGTCGGTCCCAACGGCAGCGATGTGAGTACCGACAGCGGAAGGTCCTGGACGCTGTTCGACCGCGCCCGCCTGCTGGGAGTCAACTGTCAGCCCGGAGCGGGGTGCTGGGCCGTCGGGGAGCACGGCACGGCGGCTCAACTCGTCATCCGTCACTCTTGACGGACCGGTGCGGACCTGGGTTCAGGAGCTCGGCCCGGTCACCTTCTTCTTGGTGTCGCCCACGCTCGCGGGGACGGGGCTGATCATCAGCACGCCGTGCCACCGTTCGGCCGCCGCCTCGCCGTCGCCGGGAACAGCGGCACCTTGGTGCCCGACCTCGTGATCGAGGGGGAGGTGCGTCCCGGGGCCGGCGGGGGAGGGGAGGACGGGGCCGAACGGCTCAGGCTTATTGCACATTGGTTGCAACTAATATGGCTAGGCGGTAGGCGCGGAAAGAAAGCGCAAAATCGAAACGGCGTCGGGAGAACAGTCATGGCCGCCCCTCGGATCGTGCTCGGAATCGAGTCGTCCTGCGACGAGACGGGCGCGGGCCTGGTCCGCGACGGACGGCTGCTCGGGCACGCGGTCGCGTCGAGCATGGACGAGCACGCCCGGTTCGGCGGCGTCGTCCCCGAGATCGCCGCCCGCGCGCACGTGCACGCCCTGAACCCGGTCGTCCGCGGTGCCCTGGACCGGGCGGGCCTGCGGCTCGGCGACATCGGCGCGGTAGCCGTGACGACGGGGCCCGGCCTGTCCGGCGCCCTCCAGGTCGGCCTCGCCGGGGCGAAGGGCCTGGCCTACGCCCTGGACGTACCGCTGTACGGAGTGCACCACCTCGCCGGGCACGTCGCCGCCGACACCCTGGAGCACGGCCCGCTGCCCGACCCGTGTGTCGTTCTGATCGTGTCCGGCGGGCACACCTCGCTGCTGCTCGTGCGTGATCTGGCGCGCGATCCGATCACGCATCTCGGCGACACCCTGGACGACGCGGCGGGCGAGTGCTTCGACAAGGTGGCCCGCGTCTTCGGGCTGCCCTACCCCGGCGGCCCTGCCGTCGACCGCGCGGCGCGCGACGGTTCGGCGGACGCCGTGGCCTTCCCGCGCCCCCTGACCGGCCCTGGCGACGACCCGTACGCCTTCTCCTTCTCCGGCCTGAAGACCGCCGCCGCCCGCTGGGCCGAGCGGCACGCGAACGGCGACGGCGCCCTGCCGGTGGCCGACGGCGCCGCCGCGCTCCAGGAGGCCATCGCCGACGTCCTCACCCGCAAGGCCGTCGCCGCCTGCGCCGCGCACGGAGTGAACACGCTCGTCGTGGTCGGCGGCGTCGCCGCCAACTCCCGCGTGCGGGCCCTCGCCGAGGAGCGCTGCCGAGCCGCCGGGATCACCCTGCGTGTGCCCCCGCTGGGCCTGTGCACCGACAACGGCGCGATGATCGCCGCCGTCGGGGACCTGCTGGTGCGCGCGGGCGCCGAGCCCGCGCCCCTGGACGTGTCGATCGACCCCTCGGCGCCACTGGAGTACGCCGCGCTGCACCCCACGGCCACCGTCGCGAGGGCCGCCTGATGGCCGCCGTCGTCCACCGCCTGCCGGGCCCCGGCCTGCTCGCCCACCGCGACGGCATACGCGCGGTCTACGCCGCCGCCTTCGCCGAACCGCCCTGGAACGCGGACCCCGGCGAGGCGGACGTCTACCTGGCCCGCCTCACCGACGACGTGCGCCGGCCCGGGTTCACGGGCGCAGTGGCGCTCGACGGTGAGAAGGTGCTCGGCTTCGCCACCGCCTGGACCTCCGCCACGCCGCTGCCCGGCAGCCGCTCCTACCCACGGGTCACCGCCGCCCTCGGCCCCGAGCGCACGGCCGCGTGGCTGTGCGGAGGCCTGGAGGTCGACGAACTCGCCGTCATGCCCGGCGCGCACGGCCTCGGCCTCGGCCGTACGCTCCTCGAAGCGGTCACCCGCGACGCGCCCGACGGCCGCAGCTGGCTGCTCACCTCCACGCAGGCCGACGCCACCGTCCGCTTCTACGAGCGGCTCGGCTGGCGGCAGGCCACCCACCCCGCGCCGCAGGGGTACGCCACCGCCGTCTTCCTCGGCCCCCACCACCCGGCACGCACGGCCACCGTCCCGCCCCTGTAGCCCCCGCAGTTCCCGCAGCCTCGCACCCCGCAGCCCCGCAGTCCCGTAGCCCCTTTGAACCCCCGCCCGGAGCACCCCTTGCGCACCGCCGACATCCGCACCCGCTTCCTGGACTTCTTCGCCGAGCGCGGCCACACCGTCGTGCCCAGCGCCCCGCTGCCCACGCCCGACCCGACGCTGCTGTTCGTCAACGCGGGCATGGTGCCGTTCAAGTCGTACCTGACCGGTGAGGTCAAGGCGCCCTGGCAGCGGGCCACCAGCGTGCAGAAGTGCGTGCGCACCCTGGACATCGAGGAGGTCGGCCGCACCACCCGGCACGGCTCCTTCTTCCAGATGAACGGCAACTTCTCCTTCGGGGACTACTTCAAGGAAGAGGCCATCGCCTACGCCTGGGACCTGAGCACCCGCTCCGTCGCGGACGGCGGCTACGGCCTGGACCCGGCGAGGATCTGGGTCACCGTGCACCACTCCGACACCGAGGCCCGCGGCCTGTGGCGGCGCGTCTCCGGCCTCCCCGACGAGCGGATCGTGGCGCGCGGCGACGAGGACAACTTCTGGCACATGGGCGTACCGGGCCCGAGCGGCCCCTCCTCCGAGCTGTACTACGACCGGGGCCCGCGCTTCGGCCGCGAGGGCGGCCCGGAGGCCGACGAGGACCGGTTCATGGAGTTCTGGAACCTCGTCTTCATGCAGTACGAGCGCGGCGAGGGCAGCGGCAAGACCGGCTTCCCGATCCTCGGCGAACTCCCGCGCCGCAACATCGACACCGGCATGGGCCTGGAGCGCATGGCCACCCTGCTGCAAGCTGTGGACAATCTGTACGAGATCGACGAGACCCGGCCAGTCCTCGACCGCGCCGCCGAACTCGCCGACGTCCGCTACGGCGCCGACCCCGCCGCCGACGTGCACCTGCGCGTCGTCGCCGACCACGTCCGCACCGCCCTGATGCTCCTCGCGGACGGCACCGCCCCCGGCAACGAGGGCCGCGGCTACGTGCTGCGCCGGATCCTGCGCCGCGCGGTCCGCTCGATGCGCCAACTCGGCCACGAGGACCCGTCGTTGACCGAACTCCTCGCCGTCGCCCGGACCTGCATGGCGCCGAGCTACCCCGAGGTCGAGGAGGCGTACGACCGCGTCGTCGACCAGGCCGCGGGCGAGGAGGACGCCTTCCGGGCCACCCTCAAGCAGGGCACGACCGTCCTGGACACCGCCGTCACGAAGGTCAAGGCCGACGGCGGGCGCCAACTGTCCGGCGCGCAGGCCTTCCTGCTGCACGACACGTACGGCTTCCCCGTCGACCTCACCCTGGAGATGGCCGCGGAGCAGGGCGTCGAGGTCGACCGCGAGGGCTTCACGGCGCTCATGCGCGAGCAGCGCGAGCGGGCCCGCGCGGACGCCCGCGCCCGCAAGTCCGGCGGGGCGGTGGACACTTCGGCGCTGCGGGCCGTCCTCGACGAGCACGGCCCGACCGACTGGCGCGCCTGGGACACCCTCACCACCGACTCGCGTGTGCTGGCCCTCGTCGCTCCTTCCGGGCCGGTGTCCGTGGCCCGCGCGGGCGACATCGTCGGCGTCGTCCTGGACCGCACGCCGTTCTACGCCGAGTCCGGCGGACAGGACAGCGACGCAGGAGGGCTCTCCGGCGCCTCGGTGGAGGCGGACGTGCTCGACGTGCAGCGCCCGCTGCCCGGTCTCGTGGTCCACCAGGTCCGCGTCACGGCCGGAGACCTGGCCGTCGGGGACGCCGTGCACGCCGCCGTCGACCCCGAGTGGCGGCTCGGCGCGCGCCAGGCCCACTCCGGCACCCACGTCCTGCACGCCGCCCTGCGCGAGATCCTCGGCCCCACCGCCCTGCAGGCGGGCTCCTACAACCGCCCCGGCTACCTCCGCCTGGACTTCCCCTGGCGCGGCGGTCTCTCCGCCACCGTCCGCAGCGAGGTCGAGGAGGCCGCGAACCGCGCCCTGCGCCGCGACCTGCCGGTCCACGTGCGCTGGATGCCGCTGCCCGAGGCCAAGGAGATCGGCGCGCTCGCGCTGTTCGACGAGACGTACGGCGAGCAGGTGCGGGTCGTCGAGATCGGCGGCGCCTGGTCGCGCGAGCTGTGCGGCGGCACGCATGTCGAGCACGCCGCGCAGGTCGGCGTCGTCGCGCTGACCGCCGAGTCGTCGGTCGGCGCGGGCATGCGGCGCCTGGAGGCCGCGGTCGGCATCGAGGGCTTCGGCCATCTGGCCCGCGAGCGCGACCTGGTGGCCCGCATCGCCGAACAGGTGCAGGCGCCGCGCGCCGAACTGCCCGACCGCATCGCCCAGTTGCTCGACCGGCTGAAGACGGCCGACCGCGAGAACCAGCGGCTGCGCCAGTCCGCCCTCGCCGCCCGCGCGGCCGAACTGGCCGACCGGGCCGTCGACGTGGCGGGCGCGAGCGTGGTCACCGCCACCACGGACGGCGACGCGGGCGCCGCCAGGACGCTGGCCCTCGACGTACGAGGACGGCTGTCCGCCGGGCGGCCGGGCGTGGCCGTCGTGACCCTCACCGGCGACAAGCCGGTCCTGGTCGTGGCCGTGAACGAGTCCGGGCGCACGGCGGGCCTGTCCGCGTCGGCCCTCGTCAAGCGGCTCCTCGGCGGGCGGGGCGGCGGCTCGGACGAGGTGGCGCAGGGCGGGGGAGTGCCGGGGGCGCAGCTCGACGCGGCCCTGTCCGGGCTCGCGGGGGCTGTGCGGGAGGCGCTGGGGGCGTAGCGGCCGGGCCGGCCCGTAGCAGCCCGCCGGGCTGTGCGGGCCCGCCTCGCGCAGATCACGGTATCGCCCCCGAACGGCCGCCGAGCGGGCCAGAATTGGGGGATGCCGAGTCGAGGCCAGTTGGAGCAGTTGGAGCAGCGGATCCGGGCGCTCTCCGACGAAGCCGCCGTCCGGGCGCTCATCGCGTTGGTGGAGGAGCGTGGCCTGCTTCCGGAGGCGAGACGACACGCCTGGAGCGACGGCGGGTTGAAGGAGGCCCTGGCCGCGGGGGACCTGGATTCCGGGGACTTGGCGGCGTACGCGGACCCGGATCAACCGGAAGCCACTGACGGAGAGTTGGCGCGCGCCGTGCTGGAGTACGCGGCCGCCCAGCACGACGACCTGGCCCGCACCGTCGGCGAGGCCGTCGAGTACGCGAGCTCGCCGATGCACCGCATCGAACCGCTCGCCCTCTCGGTCACCGTGCTCGTCGTCGTACTCCTGCAGACCGAAGTCGTCGTGAAGCGGGACACACGCGGCAGGTGGAGCTTCACCGTCCACAAGCGCGCCATGCGGGACGCGGCACTCGGACGGGTCTTCACGGCTCTGCTCTCACGCATCTCCAGCGGCAAGTAGCGGCAGTCGGCGGCAAGTAGCGGCGAGCAGGCGGCAGATCACGAGGGGGGCGGAGTGACGGTCTCGGCGAGGGCGCCCTACACATGGCGCTGCGAGGAATGCGACCAGCAACGCACGGCTCCGGCGTGGCGCGTCGTCGACGCGCGCGAGCGCGCCGACGTCCTGGAGGCTCCCGGCGCGGGCGTCTCCTGGCTGGCGTGCCCGGGGTGCGGGACGAGAACGTACGTCGACGCGCCCCTGCTCGTGCTCCGCCCCGGCGCGGCGGCGCCGATGCTGCTCGGGCTCTCCATGGCCGAGTTGCGGGGCGGCCCGCCGCAGTCCGCGCTCGCGGTCATGGAGGAGGCCGCGCGGGCCGGGGCCCTCCGTGACCACGGTTTCGCCGGACAGGCGATCCCCCTGCCGCGCAGACTCCTGTCGGTCGTCCTGACCCGCGACCTCGACCGGGACCTGGCGGACCCCGAGGCGGCCTGCGAACAACTGGAGCCGGAAGGGCAGCCGACGATCGGCAACTATCGGATGTTCCTCCAGTACCTCGCGGAGTCGATCGCCGACACCCGGGTGAACGAGCTGCTGAACGCCGTACTGACCAGCCCGCCCGACGAACTCGCCGAACTCCTGCGTACGCACCCGGAGTTGACCGGCGAAACGAAGGTGCGCGACGCCGGCCGCGAGGAACTGCGCGCGGCCGTCGGCACCCCGCTCGAATCGGTCCTGGACAGACGCCAGCGGCTCCTGGAGGAGCTGTGCGACGGCCGGACACCGCAGAGCGCGGCGGTGGACCGGTACTTCGAGTCGCTGAGCCGATTCGGCGGTGATCTGCGTACACGGTTGCACGAACTGTACGAGCGGGCCCGCGCCACCGAGGGCGCCGAGGGGATTCCCATCGCCCGCGAGGCGCTGGCGCTCGCCGCCGACCTCGGTGAGGAGGAAGCGGAGACCGATCTCGCCGCCATGCTCGGCGAACGTCTCGTGGGCGCCGTCCACGCCGGACTCGACGCCGACCTGTCCGAGGCGTACCAGGTCCTCGCACACGCACTGGCCAGGCTGCCCGAGGGCAGCCTGGAGTGGGTGCAGGTGGCGAACAACCTGGCAAGCGCGCACTACTCGCGCGACGACGGCGACCGGCTCGAGGTCTGGGGGACCGCCCGCGACCTGCTGGCCCGCGCCAGCGGGCTCGACCGCCGCGAACACCCCGAGTTCTGGGCCCGGATCCAGACCAACTACGGGCTGCTCCTCGCGGAGCGGCCGGGCGGGGGCCCCGCGGACCTCACCCTAGGCATCGACCGCATCCGGGCGGGCCTGGAGGAGCGGTCCCCGCGGCGCTCCACCGTCAACTGGGCCTACTCCATGGTCAACCTCGGCCTGCTGCTGTACCGCCGCCGCGAACCGGACGACCTGCGCGAGGCCGAGCAGTGTTACCGGGGCGCCCTCCACCACCTCAGGGCCGACGACGACCCCGCCCTGTGGTCGCAGACGCAGTGCAACCTGGCCCACCTGCTGCTGGCCCGCGAACCCGTGGACGCCCACGGTGCCCGCGCGGCGGCGACCGCGGCGCTGGACCTGGCGACGGCACGCCCCGGCCTCCTCAACACCGGCCGCGTCATGTGGCTCCTTGCCCGGGCGGGCGACCACCTCGAAGGACCGGACAGCGCCGAGAGCACCAGGCTGCGCCGCGAGGCCCTGGCCGTCACACCGCCCACCGTCTCGCCCTCCGTCCACCTCAACATCGCCCGGGAACTGGTCAACTCCTACGCGGAGGCGGAACGCTGGACGGAGGCCGCCGACGTCGCCTCGGACATGCTCACCGCCGTGAACGCGCTCTTCGACGCCCAGGTCACCGTCGCGAGCCGCCGCGGCGTCCTCGTACAGGTGGACCGCCTCGCCCGCTGGACCGCGTTCCTGCTGGCGCGGGCGGGCCGTCCCGAGCGTGCCGTGGAAGCCCTCGAACGCGGACTGGCCTGTGAGCTGTCGGTGGTGGCCGGCCGTGGAGCGGTCGACCTGGAGGCACTCGAAGGCGTCGACCCCGTCCTGGCCGACCGCTACCGGCTCGCGCGCTCCCGCTACGGCTCGGCGGTAACGGAATCCGCGACGACGCCGCCCGGCGGGCTCGCCCTCACGGCGCCCGAACAGGCCGAGGCCGAACGCGCCCTGCGTGCCGTGGTCGACGAGATCCGGGCGATCCCGGGCTTCGAGGACTTCCTGCGCACCACCGAACTGCGGGACATCGTCCGGGCCGCGGGCGGACTGCCCCTCGCGTATCTCGTGAACGCGCCCTGGGGCAGCTACGTCCTGACGATCCCCGGCGCGCGGCCCACCGTACGTGCCGTGCTGGTCCCCGAGGTGAGCAGCCTCAGCGTCGCGAGCCTGCTGATGACGGACCTCGACGACCCGGACGACGACACCGTGGGACTGTGGCTCGTGCAGCAGGCTTCCAGGCTGACGTACCGGCGTGAGCTCCCGGCGGCCCTGGAGCGCCTCATCGCCCTCGAACCGCTCATGCGCCCGCTCGCGCGGCTCCTGGCGGACGACCCGCGGCACGAGGCGGTCGTCGTCCCGACCGGCCTGCTGGGCCTGGTCCCCCTGCACGCCGTGCCGCTCGGTCCCGACACGGACGACGTGCTCGACGACATCGGCACCCTGATCGCCGCCCCCTCCGCGGCGGTGTACGAGGCCTCCCGCGCCAGAGCCGCACGGCTGCCGCAAGCCGCGCCGCGCCTGGTGGCGGTCACCGACCCCGACGGTTCGCTGCCCGGCAGTCGCACCGAACTCGCCGAGATCCGCACCTTGTTCGCGTCGTCGGGCGGGACCAGCTGCGCGGTGGGCGCCGACGCGACCGTGGGCTGGGTGCTCGACCACCTCGCCGAGGCGTCGTACCTGCACCTGAGCTGTCACGGCAGCGCCGGATTCGAGAGCCGCGGCGGCTCGCTGGCGCTCGCCGACGGCCACTTGGACATGGACGTCCTCGTACGCCACCAACTCCCCGTCTGCAGGCTGACGGTGGCCAGCGCCTGTCAGTCGGGGCACTACGCCATCATCGACGCCCCCGACGAATTCCTCGGGCTCCCTGCCGGGTTCCTCCAGGCGGGGGCGGCCTGCGCGGTGACGAGTCTGTGGCTGGTGGACGACATGGCGACGGCCGTGCTGATGACCCGCTTCTACGAACTCCTCTTCCGCACCGGCGCCCCCGTGACGGCGCTGCGCCGGTCGCGCAGGTGGCTGCGGGGCCTCACGTGGGACGAGTTCGCGCGGTACACGGACTCGCACCCCCACCTGGCGGACCTGAGCCGGCCGTACGTCGCCCAGGCGGCGTCGGGGACCGAGCGCCCCTTTGCCTCGCCCGTGCACTGGGGTGCGTTCACGGCGTGGGGAGCGTGAGGAGCCCCGACCGGACGTCGGCGCGCCCGGCGCGGCCGTAGGGGGTGTGGTCGGTCAGGGGGGCGGAATCGCATACGGGTTCCAGTCCGGTGTGGACTTACTAGGAAGTCCAAGTATATGTTCGTGACGAAGCCCGCGGTGCAGGGAAGCCGGTGTGAATCCGGCGCGGTCCCGCCACTGTGACCGGGGAGTGCGTTCTCGCGTGAGACAACGCCACTGACGGAGAAGTCCGTCGGGAAGGCGGGAGAACAAGCGCTGATCCGGGAGTCAGGATACCGGCCGCGGGGTGATCCGTGTTGTCCACGAGGATGGAGCAGACACGCATGGCCCCGGTGCGCACTCACGACCTTGGTGATCCGGCGATGCGAGCGGCAACCCCCGCTGTCTGACGGCTCTTTCGCCGTTCGCGACCACTTTCCCGACCTTCGGAACCGGCGTGCCCGCACGCCCTCCGACGGCCGGTCGGTCGCGCCCCACCCCGGATCCACCTGACGAAAGAGCAGGCTCCTCATGGTCCGTGAACTGACCCACTTCATAGGCGGCAAGCACACCCCGGGCACCTCGGGCGCACTTGCCGACGTGTTCGACCCCAACACCGGCGACGTACAGGCCCGTGTCCCGCTCGCGAACCGCGCGGAGACCGAGGCCGCCATCGCCGACGCGGCGCAGGCGCAGCGCGAGTGGGGCGAGTGGAACCCGCAGCGCCGCGCCCGCGTCCTGCTCCGCTTCCTCCAACTCGTCGAGGGCGAACGCGACTCCCTCGCGCGGATGCTGTCCGCCGAGCACGGCAAGACCGTGCCCGACGCGCACGGCGACCTCCAGCGCGGCCTGGAGGTCGTGGAGTTCGCCGCGGGCATCCCGCACCTGCTCAAGGGCGAGTTCACCGACAACGCCGGGACCGGCATCGACGTGCACTCGCTGCGCCGCCCCATCGGCGTCGTCGCCGGCATCACGCCGTTCAACTTCCCGGCGATGATCCCCCTGTGGAAGGCCGCCCCCGCCATCGCCTGCGGCAACGCCTTCATCCTGAAGCCCTCCGAACGCGACCCGTCCGTGCCGCTGCGGCTCGCCGAACTCTTCCTGGAGGCGGGCCTGCCGCCGGGCATCCTCAACGTCGTCAACGGCGGCAAGGAAGCCGTCGACACCCTCCTGGAGGACCCGCGCGTCGAGGCGCTCGGCTTCGTCGGCTCCACGCCGATCGCCGCGCACATCTACGCCACCGCCGCCGCCCACGGCAAGCGCGCCCAGTGCTTCGGCGGCGCCAAGAACCACATGATCGTGATGCCGGACGCGGACCTCGACCAGGCCGTGGACGCGCTGATCGGCGCCGGATACGGCTCCGCGGGCGAACGCTGCATGGCGATCGCCGTGGCCGTGCCGGTCGGCGAGGCCACCGCCGACGCGCTCGTGGCCCGCCTCAAGGACCGCATCGGCGCGCTGCGCATCGGCCGCTCCGACGACGCCGAGGCCGACTTCGGCCCGCTCGTCAGCCGCGACGCCGTCGACCGGGTCCGCTCGTACGTCGACCTGGGCGTCGAGGAGGGCGCGGAACTCGTCGTCGACGGCCGGGACTTCACCCTCCCCGGCCACGAGGGCGGATTCTTCGCGGGCGCCTCGCTCTTCGACCGCGTCACCGCGGACATGCGGATCTACCAGGAGGAGATCTTCGGCCCGGTCCTGTCCGTCGTACGCGCCGCCGACTACGAAGAGGCGCTGCGGCTGCCCACCGAGCACCCCTACGGCAACGGCGTCGCGCTGTTCACGCGCGACGGCGACACCGCCCGCGACTTCACCCGGCGCGTCGACACCGGCATGGTCGGCATCAACGTACCCATCCCGGTGCCCGTCGCGTACCACACCTTCGGCGGCTGGAAGCGGTCCGGATTCGGCGACCTCAACCAGCACGGACCCGACTCGATCCGCTTCTACACCCGCACCAAGACCGTCACCTCGCGCTGGCCCTCCGGGACCAAGGAAGGCGCGTCCTTCACCATCCCGACGATGCGGTGACCGGCGCCATGACCAGCTCCCTGCTCACCGACGACCAGCTCGCCATCGTCGAGACGACCCTGGACTTCGCCCAGGAACACCTGGCCCCGCACGCCCTCGCATGGGACCAGGAGAAGCACTTCCCCGTGGAGGTGCTGCGCAAGGCCGCGCATCTGGGGCTCGGCGGCATGTACGTCGCCGAGGACGCGGGCGGCTCCGGGCTCACCCGGGCCGACGGCGTCCTCGTCTTCGAGGCCCTCGCCTCCGGCTGCCCGTCCATCGCGGGCTATCTGTCGATCCACAACATGGTCGCCTGGATGATCGACCGGTACGGCGACGAGGCCCAGCGCGCCCGCTGGCTCGCGCCGCTGACCACGATGGACTGGCTCGGCAGCTACTGCCTCACCGAGCCCGGCGCGGGCTCGGACGCGGCCGGCTTGAGCACCCGCGCCGAGCGGGACCGCGACACGTACGTCCTGAACGGCGTCAAGCAGTTCATCTCCGGCGCGGGCGCCGCGCACGTCTACATCGTGATGGCCCGCACGGGCGAGAGCGGCCCCGGCGGCGTCTCCGCCTTCGTCGTCGAGCGCGACGACCCCGGCCTGTCCTTCGGCCCCAACGAGAAGAAGATGGGCTGGAACGCCCAGCCCACCCGGCAGGTCATCCTCGAGGACGTGCGGGTGCCCGTCGACCGGCTGCTCGGCGGCGAGGGCAACGGCTTCCGCATCGCCATGAACGGCCTCAACGGCGGCCGCCTCGGCATCGCCGCCTGCTCCCTCGGCGGCGCCCGCAGCGCCCTCGACCGCAGCCTCACCCACCTCGCCGACCGCGAGGCCTTCGGGGCGCGGCTCCTGGACGCGCAGGCCCTGCAGTTCCGGCTCGCCGACATGGCGACCGAACTGGCCGCCGCCCGCGCCCTGGTGCGGCAGGCCGCCCAGGCCCTCGACGCGGGCGACCCGCAGGCACCCCAACTGTGCGCCATGGCGAAGCAGTTCGCCACCGACACCGGCCACTCGGTGGCCGACCGCGCGCTCCAACTGCACGGCGGCTACGGCTATCTGACCGAGTACGGCATCGAGAAGCTCGTCCGCGACCTGCGGGTCCACCGCATCCTGGAAGGAACCAACGAGATCATGCGCCTGATCGTCGCCCGCGGCCTGACGGGGGCGCTGCGATGACCGCCGCCACCGACGAGCAGGTCCTGCTGCGCACCGAGGGCCGCGCCGCGTACATCGTCCTCAACCGGCCCAAGGCCCTGAACGCCCTCACCCACGCCATGGTCCGCCGCATCGAGACGGCCCTCGACGCCTGGGAGACGGACCCGGCCGTCGAGACCGTCGTGCTCACCGGTGCGGGGGAGCGCGGGCTGTGCGCGGGCGGCGACATCCGCGCCATCCACGACGACGCGCGCGCGGGCCTCGACGGAACGGACACCGCCCGCGCGGCCACCGCGGGCAGCGCCACCGCGGACTTCTGGCGCGACGAGTACCGCCTCAACGCCCGCATCGCCCGCTACCGCAAGCCGTACGTCGCCGTCATGGACGGCATCGTCATGGGCGGCGGCGTGGGCGTCTCCGCGCACGGCAGCGTCCGTGTCGTCACCGAACGCTCGCGCATCGCCATGCCCGAGACCGGCATCGGCTTCGTCCCCGACGTCGGCGGCACCTATCTCCTGAGCCTCGCGCCCGGCGAACTCGGCACCCATCTGGCGCTGTCAGGGCAGCAAGTGGGCGCGCGGGACGCGCTGCTGTGCGGGCTCGCCGACCACTTCGTGCCCTCCGAGCTGCTGCCGCGCCTCGTCGCGGATCTCGCGGCCGATCCGGTACGTGACGTCCTTGCCCGGTACGTCGCCGAAGCACCGCCCGGCGTGCTCGCGGAGCAGCGGGAGTGGATCGACGCCTGCTACGCGGCAGGCAGCGTCGAGGAGATCGTCGACCGCCTGGAGGGACACGGCGCGCAGGCGGCCAAGGAGGCCGCCGAGACGCTGCACGCCAAGTCGCCCACCGCCCTGAAGGTCACGCTGACTTCGCTGCGCCGGGCACGCCAGCTCGGCCCGCTGGAGCGCGTGCTCACGCAGGAGTACCGGGTGTCGTGCGCGGCCCTCGCCTCCGCCGACCTCGTCGAGGGCATTCGCGCCCAGGTCGTCGACAAGGATCGCAACCCGCGCTGGACCCCGGCCACCCTTGCCGACGTCACGGACGACGACGTCGCCCGCTACTTCGCCCCCCTCGGCGCGCGCGAACTCGCCCTCGCCACCGACCACTTCACCCAGGAGGTGCCCTGGTGAGCGCCGTCATCGCCTTCGTAGGCCTCGGTCACATGGGCGGCCCCATGGCCGCCAACCTCGTCAAGGCCGGACACCGGGTCGTCGGCCACGACCTGGTGCCAAAAGCCCTGGACGCCGCCGTGGCCGCGGGGGTCGAGGCCGCGCCCTCGGCCGTCGCCGCCGCAGCCGAGGCCGACATCGTCCTCACCATGCTGCCCGCGGGCCGCCACGTCCTCGCCCTCTACCAGGACGAGGGGCTGCTCGCCGCCGCCCGGCCCGGCACGCTGTTCGTCGACTGCTCGACCATCGACGTCGCCGACGCGCGCACGGCCCACGAAGCGGCCGTGGCCGCGGGCCACCGCGCCGTCGACGCCCCCGTCTCGGGCGGCGTCATGGGCGCCGAAGCGGGCACGCTCACCTTCATGGTCGGCGGTGACGAGGACGCGTTCGCGCAGGCCGAGCCGCTGCTCGCCGCGATGGGCAAGAAGGCCGTGCACTGCGGGGCGGCGGGGGCAGGACAGGCCGCGAAGATCTGCAACAACATGATCCTCGGCGTCTCGATGATCGCCGTGAGCGAGGCGTTCGTCCTCGGCGAGAGCCTCGGCCTTTCCCACCAGGCGCTGTACGATGTCGCGTCCACGGCGTCCGGCCAGTGCTGGGCGCTGAGTGTCAACTGCCCCGTGCCGGGACCGGTTCCCGGCTCGCCCGCCAACCGCGACTACCGGCCCGGCTTCGCCGCCCCGCTGATGGCCAAGGACCTGGGCCTCGCCGCGAACGCGGTGCGCGCGGGCGGCGTCGACGCCGAACTGGGCCTGCGCGCCGCCGCGTTGTACGCCGCCTTCGCCGAGGGCGACGGAGCGGCGGAGGACTTCTCCGGGATCGTCCGGGCCATCAGGGAGCGCTCCGGACAGCAGCTCACCGACGACAAGAGGAACCAGGAATCATGACCGACCCCACGGCCACCACGGACTCCGCGGCCACCACGGACTCGTACGAGACGATCCTCGTGGAACGCAAGGGCAGGGTGGCCCTGCTCACGCTGAACCGCCCCAAGGCCCTCAACGCCCTGAACCTCCAGGTGATGCGGGAGGTCGTCGCCGCCGCCGAGGCCCTCGACCGGGACCCGGAGGTCGGCTGCATCGTCCTCACCGGCTCCGCGAAGGCGTTCGCCGCGGGCGCCGACATCAAGGAGATGAGCCCGCAGAACTACCTGGACATGTACCTGAGCGACTGGTTCACGGCCTGGGACCGGCTCGGCCAGGTGCGCACCCCGACGCTCGCCGCCGTCTCCGGCTACGCCCTCGGCGGCGGCTGTGAGCTGGCCATGCTCTGCGACATCCTGCTCGCCGCCGACACGGCCGTCTTCGGCCAGCCGGAGATCAAGCTGGGCGTCATCCCCGGCATCGGCGGCTCGCAGCGCCTGACCCGCGCCGTCGGCAAGGCCAAGGCCATGGAGCTGTGCCTGACCGGCCGCACCATGGACGCCGAGGAGGCCGAGCGCGCCGGACTCGTCTCGCGCGTCGTCCCCGCCGACGAACTGCTCGCCGAGGCGCTGAGCGTCGCCGAGACCGTCGCGGGCATGTCCCTGCCGGTCGCCATGATGGCCAAGGAGTCGGTCAACCGCTCCTTCGAGACGACCCTCACCGAAGGCGTCCGCTTCGAACGGCGCCTGTTCCACGCGGTGTTCGCGACGGCGGACCAGAAGGAGGGCATGACCGCCTTCACGGAGAAGCGCAAGCCGAAGTTCACCCACCGCTAGAGCGGCGACGGGGCGCGCCGCCGCTCAGCGCACGTACGCGTTGAGCGGCGACACGCCGTCGAGGTCGACCTGGAGCCCGTGCAGCGCCTTGGAGTGCAGGTACGTGCGCATCGGCACGTACACGGGCACGGCCGCGGCCTGCTCCATCACGCGGCGGTCGACCGTCGACCACAGTTCGCCCGCGTCACGCAGCGACCGCGCCGAACCGGCCGCGTCCATCGCCGAGTCGACGGTGGGGCTCTTCAGGCGCGAGTAGTTCGACGAGGTGGGGTAGGTGTGCTTGCCGTCGAAGTACTCCGGCAGGGTCGCGGAGCCGACGGGCAGACCCGCGCCCACGGGCAGCCGGAACAGGTCGTACTTCCCCGTGCCCGCGTTCTTGTAGTAGTCCGCCGTGTCGTCCTTCTGCAGCTTGACCCGGAAACCGGCCCGGTCGAGGGCGGTCTTGATCACCTGGGCCCGCTCGGCGTCGGTCGCGTCCGCGTGGCCGAGGGTGAGCTTGAAGCCGCTTTTGTCCGCCTCCTTCAGGAGGGCGCGGGCCTTCGCCGGGTCGCCGTGCTCCCCGGCCCCGTACAGGTCGAAGGGGCGGGCGCCGCGGACACCGGGCGGCAGCAGGTTGTGATGGACCGTGCCGTCCTCGCCGCTGGCCGCGAGCACGTCCCCGGCGGGCAGCGCCGTGGCGATGGCCTTGCGCACCTTGATGTCCTTCACCCGGCGGGTGTTGATCTGGTACGCGTGGATGAAGGGCGACGGCGCGGACAGGCGCCCCGCCCCGCCGGGCGTCCTGCCGAGCCCGTCCTTGCCGAGGGAACCGGTGAACGACATGATCGCCTCGCCCGAACGGGCGGCCACCGTGCGGGACTTGACGTCCTCGACGGAGAGTCCGCCCTCGATGCGGTACGTGTCCGGGTAGGCGGTCCGCAACGGGTCGGTGTCCGGCTTCCACTCGGGGTTGCGGGTCAGTTCGATGTCCTTCGCGCCGGCGAAGGTGCTCACCTGGTACGGGCCGGTGGACGGCACCGTCGGTGAGCCCGTCGAGGTGTCCTTGACCCGGTCGGGCACCGGTGCGCCGCTGGGGCCCGCGAGCGCGACGTTGAAGTCCGGCCGGCCGCTCTCCAGATGGAAGACGACGGTGCGTTCGTCGGGCGTCTCGATGGTGCCCGGCGGCAGGGTGCGGCCGCCGCCGGTGCCGTCCGCCTCCTTGGGGCCGAGCAGCCAGCTGCGCAGGGTCCTGTCGCCGAGGGCGAACGACGGGTCGAGCGTGCGCTCGACGGCGTTCACGAAGTCCTTGGCCACGACAGGGGTCCCGTCGTTGTACTTGAGTCCCGGCTTGAGCGTGAACGTCCAGGTCCGGCCGCCCGACGAGAAGCGGCCGCCGTCGGTGGCCAGGTCGCCGACGAGCTTGACCCTGCCGTCGGGCAGCGTCTTGAGGCCCGTCAGGCTGCGGTGGACCAGGCGGGAGACGAGCCGGTCGGTGCCCGACCACATCTTGCCGGGGTCGACGGTGGTGAGGTCGGCGGGTTCCAGGACGGTGACCCTGCCGCCCTTGCGGGCGCCGGCGACGGCGGGTGCCGGGCCCTCGGAGTCGTCCGCCGTGCCCAGGACCAGCGTCTCGGTCTTGGCTCTCTCGGCCACCGCGTCGCCCTGAGGGCCGGGCTTGGGACGGTCCGATGTGCCCCCCGACGGCTCCTTCCCCGAGTCGTCCTTGGCGCCGCCGAACGGGTCGGTGACGGTGAGCGTCGCGACGAGCGCGGCGACGGCCACGGCCGCGCCGCCCGGGACCCACCAGTTGCGCCACCACGGCCGACCGGCGCGCACGGCGGCGCCCTGGTGGGCGAGCGGGGCGGGCCACAGCGGGGGCGGGGCGGTCGGCCTGGGCGGGGGGAGGGGATAGGAGGTGGGGACGGGCTGGGGCCCGGAGTCGGCGGGGTGCCCGCTGTGGAGCGGGGGGTGCCCGTTCTGGAGCGGGGGCGCGGAGGCCGCGGGCGCCGCCGTGAAGGGTGTCGGGCCGGCGGGCGCCTGGTGGGCGGGTGTGGGAGGAGCGGGCGTCGCCGCCAGGGGCGTCGGAGCGCCCGGAGCGGGAGTGCCCGGAGTAGGGGCGCCGGGTGTGGGAGCGCCGGGTGTGGGAGCGCCGGGCGCAGAGGCGCCGGGAGTCGGGGCGGCCGGTGCGGGCTTCGTCAGGCCGACGGGCCCTTCCTTCGCCAGGGCCTCCAGCTCCGCCCGCGTCTGCTCGGCGTCCGGCCGGTCGGCGGGCGCCTTCGCCAGCATCCGGCCCACCAGTTCGTCCCACGCGGGCGCGAGCCCCGGGCGCCGCGAGGAGAGCCGCTCCGGGGTCTCGTACACATGGCAGTGCATCAGCCCGGCCGCCGACGGTGCCTCGAACGGCGGGGCGCCGGTGAGCATTTCGTGGACCATGCAGCCCAGTGAGTACATGTCGGTGCGCCCGTCGGTCTCGCCGTGCGCGAACCGCTCCGGTGCCATGTAGTGCAGCGTGCCGATGGGGGAGTCGGAGGTGCGGGTGAGATAGCCGCCGGCGCCCGTCGCCGCGTCCAGGAACTTGGCGATGCCGAAGTCGAGGACCTTCACGGTGCCTTCGTCGGTGACCATCACATTGGCGGGCTTGATGTCCCGGTGCACGATGCCCGCCCGGTGCGCCACGGCGAGCGCGCGGCACACCTGCGCCGCGATGTCCGCGACCCGCTGCGGCGAAAGACCCTTGCGGTCCCTGAGCAGGTCGGTCACCGTGCGACCGTTCAGCAGCGGCATCACCAGGTAGGGGATGTCGCCCTCCGAGCCGTGGTCGAAGACCGGCACGATGTACGTGCTGTCGAGTGCCGCCGCGGCCCGCGCCTCCCGCACGAACAGCGCCAGCATGCGCTCGCGGTCCGGCGCCGACGTGTCCTGCGGCAGGCCGAGCAGCTTGACGGCCACCTCCCGGTCGAGCCGGGCGTCCCGGGCCCGCCAGACCGCCCCCATGCCGCCCGCGCCTATACGTTCCGTGAGCGTGTACCGCCCGTCCAGGACTGCGCCGCGCATTCCCTGCCCCACCCCGCCCACCCCGTAGAAACACGCCCACTGCGGGCGGCAAGGTCAATTTACCCGTGCTGTGGAGAAGTTGGAGAGGTGTTGCGCCACGGGCGCCGCTGTCGTCGGCGATCGGCGCGACAGATCGGCTGCGCGTGGCGTGATCTCCACACTCCGTGTTCAGGACTTGATACGTGATGCGCAAGTTATTGACGCGACTCGTTCATGAAATTTATGGTCCGTGGACCCTCACCTCACCACGACGGAGAACAATGACGTACTCCCTGGTATCGCGGCCGCATGCCGTCAGACTGTCCGCAGCGCTGCTCGCCGGAGTGCTCGTCGCCGCGGTCCCGCCGACGGCCCCCTCCCACGCCGACGCCGCCGACACCCCCGGCACCTCCACCGGCTGCCGCCAGGGCGACGGCTGGACGCTCGACAGCACCCGTATCGACCCCAAGGACACGACCCACGCCTTCGTCGGCAACGGCTATCTGGGCCAGCGCGTGGCACCGAACGGCGCGGGCTACGCCGACAGCGACGCGAAGACCGGCTGGCCCCTGTTCACCCCGCGCTACGACGGGTCCTTCGTGTCCGGCCTGTACGCGCACAACAAGCGGACCGCCGAGAACCGGCAGGCCGTCGCCGCGCTGCCCACCTGGACCCCGCTCACCGTCACCACCGGTGGCAAGGGCTCCGACACCTTCAACTCTTCGACGGCACCGGGGCGGATATCCGACTACCGCCAGAGCCTCATGATGCACTGCGGCCTCGTCCGCACCACCCTGACCTGGACCGCGGCCGACGGCCGCCGCACCGACCTGGTCTACGACGTGCTCGCCGACCGCACCGACCCGCACGTCGGCGCCGTACGCGTGAAGATGCGCCCGCACTGGAGCGGCGAGGCCACCGTCACCGACCTCATCGACGGGCGCGGCGCGCGCCGCGTGCAGCAGACGGGCGGCGGGGACCGGACCGGCGGCCAGGGGCACGGCCGTACCGGATCGACCATGGACGTCGCCTTCCGTACGGACGGCACGAAGGTCCGCGGCGCGGTCGCCTCCACCCTGCGCGCCGGACACGGCGTACACGGCGCCAAGGCGCAACGAGCCGTTGATGCCAAGAAGTTGACGAATCGTCAGTCACTCACGCTCCCGGTGCGGTCCGGGCGGTCGTACGAACTCACCAAGTACGTGGGCGTCGACACCGGCCTGACCTCGCGCTCCCCGCGCAAGGACGCCGCCGCTGCCTCGCGGCGTGCGGCGGAGCGCGGCTGGGACGCCGTCCTCAGGTCGCACACCGCCGCCTGGGCGCGGCTGTGGCGCAGCGACATCGAGGTGGGGGGACGGCAGCGCGAGCTCCAGACATGGGTGCGCTCCGCCCAGTACGGACTGCTCTCCAGTACCCGCGAGGGCGCCGACAACAGCATCGCCCCGGCCGGTCTCACCAGCGACAACTACGCGGGCCTCGTCTTCTGGGACGCCGAGACCTGGATGTACCCCGGACTCCTCGCCACCCGGCCCGACCTTGCCAAGTCCGTGGTCGACTACCGCTACCGCACCCGCGCGGGAGCCCGCGACAACGCCCGCAAGTTCGGCTACGAGGGGCTCTTCTACCCCTGGAACAGCGGAAGTTCGGGCGACGTGGCCAAGGAGTGCCACAGCGTGGACCCGCCGCACTGCCGCACCCAGATCCACCTCCAGGCCGACATCTCCCTGGCCACCTGGCAGTACTACCTGGCCACCAAGGACACCAAGTGGCTGCGCGAGCGCGGCTGGCCGGTGATGAAGGGCATCGCCGAGTTCTGGGCGGGCCGCGTCAGCCGCAACACGGACGGCAGCTACTCGATCAAGGACACCGCGGGCCCCGACGAGTACAGCAACGGCGTCGACGACGCGGTGTTCACCAACGCGGGCGCCGCCACCGCCCTGCGCAACGCCGCCCACGCCGCGAAGCTCCTCGGCAAGGCGGCCCCGGCCGAGTGGACCTCGATCGCCGACAAGATCCGCATCCCGTACGACGCCAAGCGCAAGGTCTTCGAGCAGTACGACGGCTACAAGGGCAGCAAGATCAAGCAGGCCGACACGGTTCTGCTGATGTACCCGCTGGAGTGGCCCATGCCCGAGGGCGCCGCGGCCGCCACGCTCGACTACTACGCGCAGCGCACCGACCCGGACGGCCCCGCCATGACGGACTCGGTGCACGCCATCGACGCCGCCGGGATCGGCGAGCCGGGCTGCTCCACGTACACCTATCTGGAACGTTCCATCAAGCCGTTCGTACGTGGGCCGTTCGCGCAGTTCTCGGAGGCCCGCGGCGAGAAGGCCGGCGCCCACGACCCGTTGGCGGGCTCGCCGGCGCACGACTTCCTCACCGGCAAGGGCGGCTTCCTGCAGATCTTCACCAACGGCCTGACCGGCATGCGGATGCGGGAGGACCGGCTGCGCCTGGACCCGATGCTGCCGCCGCAGCTCTCCGACGGAGTCACCCTGCGCTCGCTGACCTGGCAGGGACGCACGTACGACGTCGAGATCGGCGCCCACCACACCACGGTGCGGCTCACCTCCGGAGCGCCGATGACCCTCGACACTCCGCAGGGCACGCAGGTCGTCAGCGAGGGCGCCCCCGTCGTCCTGAAGACCCGCCGCCCCGACCTCGCCCCCACCGCCAACGAGGCCCGCTGCACGCCCGCGAAGGCGTCGTCGGAGGAGCCCGGCATGTACGCGGGCGCCGCGGTCGACGGCAACACGGCCACCGCGTGGGTCCCTGACGCGGCGACCGGCACCCTGACGGCCGACCTCGGCGAGCCGGTCCGCGTCAGGGAGGTCACCCCGACATGGACCGGCGTGAAGCCGCAGTCGTACGACATCGAGGTGTCCCTGGACGGGCGGCAGTGGCACGCGGCCAAGTCCGCCGCGGACACGGACGATCCGCGGCTCGCGCGGTACGTGCGGGTGACGGTGCGCGGCGCGGCGGACGCCAAGGAGCACCCGGGCATCACGGAACTCACCGTGAAGTAGCGGGGTTCGCTGGGCAGGTGGAGCGCCGCTTCACCCCGCCTTCGAGGCCCTGTCGAAGAAGCTGACGATCTTCGGCAGGGCCTGCCCGACGGATTCACTGTGGTCGAATTCTCCGCCGAGGTCGGTGCTCTCGTGCGGGGCGCCGTTCCTCGTCAACTGCCGTGCGCAGTACGTGGAGTGGGAGGAATCGACGTCCCTGTCTCCCGCACTGTAGAAGATCGCCACCGGTACGTCCGGCCGCCAGTCGCAGGTGCTGTCCAGCGGGCGGAGCCTGTCCTTGAGGATCCCGGCGGGCTTGCGGATCTTGTTGAGGAAGTCCTCGGTGAACAGGTCCCGGGAGGCCGGCGGGAGGGCGCCCGCGATCTGCTCGGTGGTGTGATGGCCGTCGAAGAGGCGCTCCACCTTCTGGTCGTAGGGTGCGCGGAAGGCGTCGCTGGGGGAGTTGTAGAGGCCGCCGTACATCTTGTTCCAGGCGGTGGCGAAGTACGCCAGGTAGAGGCCGGACTTCTCGATCTTGTCGTTGGCCGCGTCGGCCTCGAAGGCGGTGAGGTGGAAGGGGCCGCTGACCGGCGCGAGAGCGCCAAGGCGGAAGTAGCGGTCGGCGCCTTCCCGTTGTAGTGCCCGGCCCACCATCATGGTCGCGGGCCCGCCCTGCGAGAACCCGCTGACCTGCACTGTCCGCTTCAACTCCCGGCCCTCGCGGTGGGCGAGGGCACGGGCGGCGCGCAGCCCGTCCACGGAGGCGGCGACCGTGGCCCCCGGGTCCCCGTAGGGGTGGAACCCCTCGCCGGTGCCGAGGCCCACGTAGTCGGGGGCCGAGACGGCCCGCCCGGTCGACGCGAAGAGGAGTGCGGCCCGGCGGTCCCCCGAGTCCGGGTTCTGCGAGGCGACGTCCTTGCGGTACACGGTCGTTCCGTGCAGCCAGGAGACGGTGGACAGGTGGCGCGTCCTGCTCTTGGGCAGGACGACGAGCTGGCTCGCGGTGGTGGGGGCGCCCGCGCTGTTCGTGGTGCGGTAGGCGACACGATAGGCCGTCACGCCATGACGGACCTTGGGCCATGTGATCTCGTCCTTGAGCTCATCGGCCACCTCCCCGGCCGTCAGGTCGGCCACTTGCTCGACGGAGACGATGTCTCCGCCCCGCGCCCGCGCGCGCTCGGCGTCGGCCGCCGATGCCGGACTGATCAGAGCGGCCGCGCTGCCGAGGAGAGCCGTACCGGCAAGCATTCGGTTCCGAACTCGCTGTGAAGTCATGGATGGATCTTGGCCGTTGACGGCATCGCCGGGACATGGAGCGGTCACCCGGACCATGAGGGGGGCATCCCCATCAGGGTTCCCCTAAGGGATCCGACGGGGCAGCTGCGCAAAGTGCGACGGCGGGTGCGACGGGGGGCGCGCGGTGTATTTCCCGCTCCCCCTTCCCGGCCGGTGGGGGTTGTGCCCCCTGGGCGCTCCCGGTGCCGGGGGAGCACCGTTTCGCTCATGACCAAAACACGCATGACGGCGCCCCGCCCGGGCCGCCTGGCCCTGGCCGCGGGCGCCGCGCTCGCGCTCCTCGTCGCACTGCCCATGAGCAGCGCCCACGCCGCCTCCGGCTCGCTCCTCTACGAATCGACCACGGGGGAGAGCCTCCGGATCGACGACCCGATCCTCGGCAAGTGCTACGGCCTCTACAAGGCGAAGGGGGCGTCCAACCAGACCAACGCCACCGCAACGATCTTCTTCGACGCCAACTGCGAGAGGGAGTGGGGCAGCCTGCAGCCCGGCGGGTACTCCAGCAACTTCCTTGCCACCCTCTACAGCGTGCGGTTCGGCTCGTAGCGGCCTCGTGCCTCGTACGAGGGACACCCCGCATGGCCGCCGCACGGCGCGGGCAGCCATCTCGCCGCTCGGCAAGGACCGGACAAACCCTTGAGCCGCCTCTCAAGGGAACAACTCCCCTAGAGAACAAGGTGGTTCCATGCGCCGTACCGTCGTCCTCGTGATCGGAGCGCTCGCCGCGATGACCTCACTCACCGCACCGGCCGCCGCGGTCACCGCCGCCCCGGCGGCGGCACACGCGGCGGCGAACCCGCTGCCGCCCCTGGCCGCCGCCGAATCACTGATCAACGAAGGCGTCACCGTCGAAGGCCCGCTCATCAACAACGTGGGGCTGCCGCACCTCCTGTGACGGCATGCGCGGGGCGGCTCGGCCCGCTGTGGCCTAAGGGTTGTCCCCCCCCGGTTCGCGAGGCAGAGATGGACATCCTTTTCCTGGTCTCCGAAGGCCGCGCCCTCGCCGCTCACGGCGAACGTGGAGGCCAGGAAGGCCCGCAGCTGGTCGACCGCCAGGTAGCCGCCCTGGACGTCGGCGGACACCGGACGCGTCAGGGTGCCCGCGTCGCCCGGCGGGACCGCCTCGCCGGCGCCTGAGATGTCGAACGTCTCCGTCCAGACCGTCGCTCCGCCGGACCCGTCGGCGCCGCCCAGCCTTTCGGCCGGGGAAGCCTGCGGGAAGCCGGTCCGCAGGACGTCGAAGACCGCTGCCGCGTCCTGCGCGGAGCAGTCACTGAGTTCCACCGTGACCTGTGCCGAGGACGACCCCGTGTCGTTCACTGCGCATCATCCCTTTCTCGTCGCGTGTGCTCGTGTTCGTCAGCCCGAGGGCTCGTCCGGCACCGGCCGGTCGGGTCCCGGGCCGTGCGCGTGCGGGGCGCCGCGCCTGCCCGTGCCGGCCTCGTCGGTGTCGGGCACGTCGTCGTCCGCGTCGGGGGCGTTGCCGGTCTCCGGCGCGTCGTCGTCCGGGTCCCAGGGATCCTCCTGGTCCGAGGCCTGCTGATCGGGCAGGTCCCGGGGCACCGGCGGGCCGTCCTCGCCGGCCGACGGGGGTATCTGTTCGCTCACGGTCGTGCCTCCGTTCCGTGTGGCGTTCCTTCCGGGTGCGTGTCCGTCCGCAGGTACCCGAGGCGGCCGCGACGACACCTCGTACTGATCACCGTGTACCGGCTCCGGCGATCCGGCCACACGACGGCGCACGACGGCCGCACGAGTCGACACCGGCGGTGGTCTTGGCGGCCGGGACTGCTGTGGGTGTCGAGGGTCATGTCCTCGACGGGCCCCGCGTCCCCGCCGCCAGCCAGTCCAGCGCCGCCCGCGCCGTGAACTCCTCCTGGCCGCCGCGCAGCAGCAGGTCCGCCGCCGCGAACGCCGGGTCGTCCGCCTGCGCCGTGACGTACGGAATCGCGACGCACCGCATGCCCGCGGCCTTCGCGGCGAGGGCGCCCGGCGCGGCGTCCTCCAGGACCACGCAGTCGGCGGGCGCGGCGCCGAGGAGTGCGGCGGCCGCGAGGAACACGTCGGGCGCGGGCTTGCCGTGGGCGACCTCGTCGGCCGAGACGAGCGTCGTCAGGTGGGCGTCCAAGCCCGTGCCCGCGAGGATCGCCTCGATGGCGGGCCGGGACGACCCGGACGCGACGGCCATGGGCACCCCGGCGTCGTACAGCCGCTCCACGAACTTCCGCATCTCCGGGTAGACCCGGGTGGACGCGCGGGCCAGTTCCAGATAGCGGCGGTTCTTCTCCGCGAGCAGGTCGGGGAGCGGCGCGGTCAGGCCGTACCGCTCCTTCCAGAGGGCCAGGGTCTCCTGGGTGGAGATGCCGACGTACGTCTCGTGGTCCTGCCAGGTGAAGTCGGTGATGCCGTGCTCGGCGAGGAGCTGTCGGCCCGCTTCGAAATAGTTCGGCTCGCTGTCCACGAGTGTTCCGTCGAGATCGAAGATGACCGAGGTGTGGTTCAGGGCGCTCATGCACCCCAGCATGCCCGCTGCTTCCCGGCAGCCGCCCGGCCACTGCTCTGCGGCAGCCGCCCGGCTATTTCTCCGCGGCGGCCCGGCCCACCGACTCCACCAGCGGAAGCAGCCGGTGCGGCACCCGCTCGCGCAGCGCCATCTCCGTACGCGTACGCACCACGCCCGGCAGCTGGATCAGGCGCTGGATGACGTCCTCCAGATGACCGTTGTCGCGCGCGACCACCCGGGTCAGCAGATCGCCGCCGCCCGTCATCGAGAACGCCTCGATGATCTCCGGCACGGCCGCGAGCGCGTCCCCGACCTCGTCCAGGTGCCCCTGCGTGACCTCGATGTGCACGAACGCGAGGACCGGGTGGCCGAGCGCGGCGGGGGACAGCTTCGGCCCTGTGCCGGTGATGACGCCCTCCCGCTCCAGGCGGTCCAGGCGCGCCTGGAGGGTGCCGCGCGCGATGCCGAGGATGCGCGCGTACTCCCGCACGCTCGTCCGCGGCTGATCGAGCAGGAGCCGCAGGATGCGGGTGTCGAGTTCGTCGACGGCCATGGTGCGAGGGTCTCCCGGGTGCGAGCGGATCACCGCGACCGTACCGCACGCCCGGCCCGTCCGACCCGGCAGTTCGCGCGACCCGGGGACACCGTCCGCGCCTGGTCGGCCAGGGGGCTGTTACGGACCTGTGTCACTTCACGCTGCAACGAGTCGGCCCCTTGCGCGGTCTAGCTGTCGAAACGCGCAACACACACGTTTGACGCGTACGCATACGAATGAGGAGCGGACCGCAGTGGGGGACATACGCAGACGAGGAATCGTCGCCCTGGGGATCACCACGCTGGTGGCCCCGCTCACGGTGGTGCTGGGGAGCACCACCGCGCAGGCCGCGTCGTGCACGGCACAGACGGGCCCGTACCAGAAGCAGGTCGAGAAGTTCCTCGGCCGCCCGGCGGACGGCAGGCAGTCGACCGCCGACTGCAAGGCCATCAAGGCCTTCCAGACGAAGCACGGCATCACCCCGAACGCCGGCTACGCGGGCTCCGTGACCTGGGGCGTCATGGACCTCATGAACAAGCAGAAGGCGGCGGGCAACAACCCGAACAAGGCGGGCAAGTGCCCGGTGAACAAGGGCCGCATCGCCTGCGTCGACCTGACGCGGCAGCTCAGCTGGATCCAGGACGGCAAGGTCCTGAAGTACGGCCCTGTGCCGGTGCGCACCGGCCGCAACGGGCACGAGACCCGCACCGGCCTGAAGAAGGTCTACTGGCGGGACATCGACCACATTTCGAGCATCTACCACGTGCCGATGCCCTACAGCCAGTTCTTCGACGGCGGCCAGGCCTTCCACTCGGTGGGCATCAGCGTCTGGTCCCCGCCCGGCTCGCACGGCTGCGTGAACATGACGAAGAAGGACGCCACGAAGTACTGGAACACGCTCCGTAAGGGCGACGACGTCTTCGTCTACGGCCGCAAGCCCGGGACCTGATCGCACCATGGCTGCGTCGGCGTGGCCGTTGGCCCGCCGACGCACTGGCACGCGGGGGTGACGCTGGGCCAATGGCCCTGTCCCGACTGTCCGGGTTGAGCCACCCGGCACCCGAATGATGTGATGGACCGGTCGATGGCGCTGCGGGATCCCGCGGCGCCTTATTCATGTCGTGATTCATGTCGTGACGCCGGGACCGTCGAGGGGTGGCCAAGCTGTGCTGAGGAAGATGTTCGTGGCTCCGGATCCGGGACGGCTGCGGCTGCGCGGCGCGACCCGAGCCGTCCTCGGCATCTCGCTGGCGGTCGCGGTCTGCGGTCTGATCGGGCACACGCTCGTCGCGGCCATCATCGCCGGGCTCGCCGCGCTGCTCGCGCTGTTCACCGTCACCGACGCAACCGTGCGCGGCCAGGCGGTCACCACCGCGCTGCTGCCCGCGGTGGGCTTCCCCGTGCTCGCGCTCGCCGCCGTCCTGCACGACTACCCGGTGGCGCGTGACCTGGCGTTCCTGGCCGTCATGGGCGCCGGGGTGTACGCGCGCCGGTGGGGGCCGCGGGGCCACTCCCTCGGCGTGTTCGCGTTCATGACGTTCTTCGCGGCGCAGTTCCTGCACACCGTGCCCGCGCAGCTGCCCGACCTGTACGAAGCCATCGGCATCGCGCTGCTCGCGTCCTCGGCCACCCGCTTCGGGCTGTGGTGCTACGAGCGGCGCCTGCCGCCGCCCACCGTGCCGGCCCTCGCCCAGAGCCGCGGCCTCGCCCGCGCGACCACACGCCAGGCCGTCCAGGCGACCCTCGGCGGCGGCGTCGCCCTCGTCATCGGCCACGCGCTCTCCGGAGACCGCTGGTACTGGGCCATCGGCGCCACCTGGTGGATCTTCGTGAACACCGTCTCGCGCGGGGAGACCCTGGTCCGCGGCTTCCGGCGGGTCCTCGGCACCCTCATCGGCATCGCGGTCGGCGCGGTCGTGGTGCTGCCCCTGCACGGATCCGTCGTGCCCACCGCCGTGATCGTCGCCGTCTGCGTCTTCGGGATCTTCTACACGGCCGCCGTCTCGTACACCTGGATGATGCTGTCGGTGACCGTGATGGCGGGCGGCCTCTACGGCGTGCTCGGCGTCCTCGAACCGGCCCTGCTCGCCCTGCGGCTCCTGGAGACCGCGGCAGGGGCGCTCGGCGCGGTGCTCGCCGTCCTGCTCGTACTGCCCGTCACCACCCACGCCACGACCAACGCCTGGATCGAGCGCGCCGTGCGCACCGTCCACGCCTGCACCCGGGAGTCCGCGGCCCGCCTGTCAGGATCGGCCGCCGCCGACCCGGCCCCGCACATCGCCGACCTCGAAGTGCTCCTCGGCCGGGTGCGCCTCTCGCTCGCCCCGCTGGTGCACCCGCTCAGCCCGCTGCGCGCCCGGCGCGCCCGCGCGCACCAGGTCATCGCGCTGCTCGACGAGTGCGCCCAGCAGGCGCGCAGCCTCGCGGCCGTCGCCGCCGACCCCGAGGCCTCGTACGACGACCGCCTCGCCGCCGCCTGCGAACGGGTCGAGGCCGCAGTCGAAGCGCTCATGGCCTCGGAGGAGGCGCTCGCGGCGCCGGTGCTCCCCGCCGCCGTCAAGCACGCCCCCCTCACCGAGCCCGCGCTCGCGCACCTGCACGGCCTGGAGCGCGCGCTGATCGAACTCGCCACGCCTGTACGCAGCTCGCCGCGCACGCCGCTGATGAGCGCCTGAGCCTTTCCCGGCACCCCTAGGGTTTTTCGGGACCACCCCTCTCTACCCCATGTGGTCCAGACCAACTGCTAGCGTCGCCCCCGTGGGTGCCGCCCGCGACGTCGTGTCCCGGGGGCGAGCCGAGAGGGGCATGCAGTGGGCGGCGGGCAGGCGCGGCGGGCGTACATCGGATCCTTCACACACGCGGGCGGTCCCGGGATCGTCACCGCGTCGTTCGACCCCGGCACCGGTGCGCTGACCGCGCTGGGCGCGACGGACGTCGTGGCCGACCCGTCCTACCTCGCGCTGTCGCCGGACGGCGGCACGCTCTACGCGGTGAGCGAGACCACCGACGGCGCGGTCGCCGCGTTCACGACGGAGGGCGACACGGTACGACCCCTCGGAGCACCCGTGCCCGTGCGCGCCGAGGCGCCCACCCACCTCGCCCTCCACGACGGGCACGTCCACACCGCGAACTACGGCTCCGGCAGCGTCACCACCGTGCCCGTGCACGCCGACGGAAGCCTCAACTCCGCCCCGGCGGGCATCGTGGAGCACCAGGGTTCGGGACCCGACAAGGGACGCCAGGAGGGCCCGCACGCCCACCAGGTGCTTCCCGACCCCGGCGGCCGCTGGATCCTGAGCGTCGACCTCGGCACCGACTCCGTGCGCGTCTGCGTGCCGGGCGACGGCGCACTCACACCGCGCCACGAGGTCGCCCTGCGGCCCGGCACCGGCCCGCGGCACCTCGCCTTCCACCCCGGCGGCCGTGTCGCGTACGTCCTCAACGAGCTCACGCCGACCCTCACCGTGTGCTTCTGGGACCCGGCCGACGGCACGCTGAGGCCGCTCGCGGAGACGCCCGTGCTGGCCGCGGAGCCCGACGGCGACGCCTACCCCTCGGAGGTCGTCGTCGCGCCCGACGGCCGCTTCCTCTGGACGGCGACGCGCGGCGCCGACGTCGTCTCCGTGTTCGCGCTCGACGACGAGGGCGCCACTGCCCGTCTGACGGCTTCCGTGGCCTGCGGCGGCGTCTGGCCCCGTGACCTGGCCGTAGACCCCTCAGGACGCTTTCTGTACGCCGCCAACGAGCGCTCCGGGGACGTCACCTGGTTCGCCCTGGACCCGGAGACCGGACTGCCGCGGCGCGCGGGCGCCCTCGACGTGCCCGCGGCGAGCTGCGTGGTGTTCGGCTGACGGGCCGGGTGGACACTCCTGCACGTCGATGGGCCCGCCCCCGAACTCGGGGCGGGCCCATCGACGTCGTGCCGTGGCGCGTGTCAGTGCACAGGCGCGCCCGACGGCTGCGGCGGCGTGATGCCCAGCGCCGTCGTGTACTTGGACAGGGCCAGCTTGCCGATCGCCGGGTACGGGCCGAGCGGCTCGGCGACGGCGCAGCCCGCCTCCTTCGCGGCCGCGTCCAGCAGGCTCGCGTCCACCTCCGGGCCGATCAGGTACGGCGCGAGGGCGAGCTGGGCCGAACCGGAGCCGCGCAGCTGCTCGGTGATCGCGGCGACCGAGCCCTCCTCGTCCAGGGCGGCGGCCATCACCGGCACGGCCAGGCGCGCGGCGAGCAGCATGCCGGTGATCCCGGCGGCCTGCACGGCCTCCTCGCCGCCCACCGTGGCCAGGACGATGCCGTCCGCGGCGGTCGCGACCGTGAACAGGCGGGCGCGGTCGGCGCGGGCAAGGCCGGCCTCGGACAGGCGCACGTGCAGCGCCTCGGCGAGCAGCGGATGCGGGCCGAGGACGTCGGTCAGCTCGGCGGCGGCACGGCTGTCCATCACGGCCTGCCGGATGCGCCGCATCAGCGCGTTGTCGGGGCCCGCGAGCAGGGGCACCACGACGGCGACGGGACCTTCGGGGCGGCGGGCGTCCTCGACGCCGGCGGCCAGCGCCTGCTCGTAGCGCGCGGTGCGCTCGGCGGCGGTGTGCGCGAGCACGGCCTGGAGGGTGGGGAACTCGGCCGACGGGCCGGCGTCGGCGTCCGTCCCGTCGACGTATCCGATTCTCGCGTCAAGACCGGGCAGCTCGGAGCGCGCGATGGAGACGACTTCCTCGGCGAGGCTGCGCGTGGTCGTGCTGGGTACGCCCGGCACGGCGAGGACGAGTGCGGGCGCGCCCTGCGGAGCCGCGACGGGCTCCGGGCGGCGGTGCCGGCCCGGCTGACGGGGGCGCGGCATTCGTACGGGCAGGCCGGATGCGGGCCCAGTGGGGGAGCTCATGGCGCCGCATGCTACTGGCTTGAGGGGTTTCTCTGTTCGGGGAGGGTGCAGGTCAGCGGTATTAGTCCGATTTGTCAGGGGGGTTTCTGGTGAGTTGGGGAGCGTGTGCCGGTAGGGGGCTTTGGTTCTGGTGTGCGCGGCGCGCGGTTTTCGTCGTGCGCGCTGTGCCTCGTCCACGGCGTACGAGACGTACGCGGGCGGTGTCGTGGCGCCGGAGCTGTGCGCTCCGTTTCACCCCGTGACGTACAACAGGTGGGGATCGTGCGGGAGCTTGAGGGTGTCCGCCGCCAGGTCGAGGGCGATGCGGACGGCGCCGTCGAGCGGGTCGCCCGCCGCGGGCACCCTGCGGGCGTGCGGGAGACGCTCCGTCAGTTGCGCCTCCAGCGGGTCGAGGAGTACGTCGCCGAGCTTCAGCAGGCCGCCGGTCAGGGCGACTTCGCAGGCGCCGTCGGCGGGGCGGGCCGCGACCGCGGCGTCGGCGATGTGACCGGCCGCCTCCCGCAGCACGCGGACCGCCACGGGGTCGCCGTCCGCCGCGCAGCGCCCCACCTCGGGCGCGAACGCGGCGAGTACGGCGGGGCGGTCCGGGCGCGGATACAGCTGGACGGGGAGGCCCGAAAGGGGCTCGCCGAACATCTCCTGCGCGCGGGCGCGCAGCGCGGCCGAGCCGCCCTCGCGCCCGTCGAAGGCACGCATGGCCGCTTCGAGCCCGGCCCGCCCGATCCACGCGCCGCTGCCGCAGTCGCCGAGCAGATGCCCCCAGCCGTCGACCCGGCGCCACGCCGTGAGGTCCGTACCCATGGCGATGAGGCCGGTGCCCGCCGCGACGACGACGCCGGGGCGCTGCCCGAGCGCGCCCGCGTAGGCGGTGACGGCGTCGGCGGCGAGTGCCACGCGCCGGACGCCGTAGGACTCGGCCAGCGCGGACGGCAGTTCGGCGCGCAGTTCGTCGCCGAGCGTCGCCATCCCGGCGGCGCCGACGGCGACCGCGACGATCCGCCCGCCGCCCGCCTCGTCCAGCAACTGCCCGACCATGGGCGTCAGTTGCTTGCTCAGATGCCGGGCGTCGATGCCGCGCGGGCCCGTGCGCACCGGTTCCTTCGAGCGGACCGGCGTCGAGAGGGCCAGCGTCGTACGGAGCGGCGTCGTACCGAGCGGACCGGCCGGGGCGCCGAGCACGGCGCGCAGCCCGGAGCCGCCGGAGTCCACGCCGAGGACGAAGTCCGCCCCCGTCACGGCAGCCGCCAGTCCACCGGCTCGGCGCCCTGCCGCGCCAGGAGGTCGTTGACGCGGCTGAACGGGCGGGAGCCGAAGAAGCCGCGGTCCGCCGACATCGGCGAGGGGTGCGAGGACTCCACCGACGGCAACTGGCCGAGCAGTGGCCGCAGATTGCGGGCGTCACGGCCCCACAGGATGGACACCAGCGGCTTGCCGCGCGCGGCGAGCGCCCGGATGGCCTGCTCCGTGACCTCCTCCCAGCCCTTGCCGCGGTGCGCGGCGGGCTTGCGCGGGGCCGTCGTGAGCGCCCTGTTGAGCAGCAGCACGCCCTGCTGCGTCCAGGGCGTCAGGTCGCCGTTGGACGGCTGGGGCAGGCCCAGGTCGCTGTTCAGTTCGCGGTAGATGTTGATGAGGCTGCCGGGCAGCGGTCTGACGTCGGGTGCCACCGAGAAGGACAGGCCCACCGCGTGCCCGGGCGTGGGGTAGGGGTCCTGGCCGACGATCAGGACGCGCACCTCGTCGAACGGCTGCTGGAAGGCGCGCAGCACATTCGGTCCGGAGGGCAGATAGGTGCGTCCCGCGCCGATCTCCGCGCGCAGGAAGTCGCCCATGGAGGCGATCTGTTCGGCCACCGGCTCCAGGGCCTTGGCCCAGCCGGCTTCGACGATTTCATGCAAGGGTCGTGGTGCCACGGAGCGTCACTCTACTGCCGTACATGCGTCACTGATCAACCGATGGCCGAAGCTCGGGGCCGTCGGGACTCTCGGAGGCCGCCGACCTCCGGGAGCCGCTGGCCGCGCCTGTCGTCAGTCGTCGGTCTTCAGTCCAGGACCGCCGCCCGGACGCACAGGACGTCCGGCAGGTGCGTGGCCAGCTCCTGCCAGGTGTCCCCGTCGTCCGCCGACGCGTACACCTCGCCGTTGCGGTTGCCGAAGTACACGCCCGCCGGGTCGGCGCCGTCGGAGCACATGGCGTCGCGCAGCACCACGCCGAAGTGGTCGCCCTGCGGCAGGCCCGTGCTCAGCGGCTCCCAACTCTTGCCGGCGTCCGCCGTGCGGTAGACGCGACAGCGGCGGTCGGCGGGGACGCGGTCCGCGTCCGCGTTGATCGGGAACACGTACGCCGTGTCGCCGCGGTGCGGGTGGGCGACCGCCGCGAAGCCGAAGTCGGACGGCAGGCCCTCGCCGATGTCGGTCCAGTGGGCGCCCGCGTCGTCGCTGCGATACACCCCCCAGTGGTTCTGCAGATACAGCCGGTCCGGGTCGGCGGCGTCCTTGGCGACCTTGTGCACGCACTGGCCGAACTCCGGGTTCGGGTCCGGCAGGAACACCGCGGAGACCCCGGAGTTGGACGGCCGCCAGCTCGCGCCGCCGTCCTCGGTGCGGAACACGCCCGCCGTGGACACCGCGACCGTCACCGCGGCCGGGTCGCGCTCGTCCGTCAGGATCGTGTGCAGGCCCTCGCCGCCGCCTCCTGGCTGCCACTGCGAGCGCGAGGGATGCTCCCACAGCGGGCGGACGAGCTCGAAGCTCTCGCCGCGGTCCTCGGAGCGGTACAGCGCGGCGGGTTCCGTGCCCGCGTACACCACGTCCGGCTCGGCGGCCGCCGGGTGGAGCTGCCACACCCGCTCCAGCGACGCACCCGTGTCCTTGGGGAACTTGACGGCCGCCTGCTTCGGCTCGGTCCACGTCCTGCCGAGGTCGTCGGAGTGGAACACCGAGGGTCCCCAGTGGGCGCTGTCCCCGCCGACGAGGAGGCGGGGCCGGGGTGTGCGCGTGTCGATCGCGATCGAGTAGATCGCCTGGGCGTTGAAGTACGGACTCTCGTCGAACTGCCACGCACCGCGTGTGCGGCGCCCGACGAACAGGCCCTTGCGAGTACCAACGGTGAGCAGGACGTCAGCCATGACCGACACCTTTCAGACGGCGTTGTCTCAGGTATGGCTCAGTCTGCACCCGGCCACTGACAATGACGCCTCGACGCCCTTCCTTCGCAGGTCAGGGCGTGGCGTGGACTTCCTCCGCCACCTTCGCGACCGCGCCAGGACCCACCCGGCAGCAGCCCCCGATGAGCCGCGCCCCGGAGCGGCGCCAGCCGTCCACCTGGCCCGCGGTGAAGCGGGCGGGGCCGTGCCACGACCGGGTCGCGGGGTCCCAGGTCTCGCCGCTGTTCGGGTAGACCACGACCGGCTTGCCGGTGACGCGGGCGGCCAGCGGGACCGCCGCGTCCGCGTCGCGGGGGTCGCAGCAGTTCACGCCCACCGCGATGACCTCGTCGGCGTCCGCGGCCAGCGCGAAGGCCTCCTCCAGGGGCTGGCCCGCGCGGGTGCGGTCGCCGCTGATGCTGTACGAGAGCCACGCGGGCACGCCCAGGCCGCGTACCGCGCGTAGCAGGGCCTGCGCCTCGTCGGTGTCCGGAACCGTCTCCAGGGCGAACACGTCGGGGGCGGCGCCGGACAGGACCTCCAGGCGCGGGCGGTGGAAGCGTTCCAGGTCCGCCACGCTCAGGCCGTAGCGGCCGCGGTACTCCGAGCCGTCCGCGAGCATCGCCCCGTACGGACCGGCCGAGGCCGCCACCCACAGCGGCCGGTCGACCCGGGCGAGCGCGGCGGCCTCGCGGGCCAACTCTACGCTCAGACGCAGGAGTTCGGCCGTGCTCAGCGCGTCGATGCCGTGCCGCGCGAAGCCCTCGAACGTCGCCTGGTAGCTCGCGGTGATCGCGACGTCCGCGCCCGCCTCGTAGTACGTGAGGTGGGCGTCCCGGACGGCGTCCGGGCGCTCGGCGAGCAGTCGCGCCGACCACAGGGCGTCGCCGAGATCGTGCCCGGCGGCCTCCAACTGGTTGGAGAGGCCGCCGTCGAGCACGAGAGGGCCGCGTGCCAGCGCCGCCTCCAGGCTCATGCCGTCCGCCGCGGCCGCACGCCCGTCGGCGTGTGCCCCGGTGCCCGCTTCGTCGTTCATACCCTTGACGCTAGCCGAGGCGCGGCCAGAGGGAAGTGGCACGCGACCTGATGCCCCGCTCCGTTCGGGGTGCTCACCGGTGGTTCGGTGGTCGCGCACACGTCCTGGGCGAGCGGGCAGCGGGTGCGGAAGCGGCAGCCGGACGGGGGCTTGGCCGCGGACGGGGTCTCGCCGTGCAGCGGCTCGCGGTCGCCGGCGGCCGCGACGGCCGGGTCGGGTACGTTCACGGTGTCGAGCAGGCCGCGCGTGTAGGGGTGCAGCGGCGCGGCGTACACCTGCTCGGCCGGGCCCGTCTCCACGAGTTTGCCCAGGTACATCACGCCGACGGTGTCGGCCAGGTGACGTATGACCGCCAGGTCGTGCGAGATGAACAGGTACGTCAGACCGCGGTCGTGCTGGAGCTCCCGCATCAGGTTGAGGATCTGCGCCTGGACCGACACGTCGAGCGCCGACACCGGCTCGTCCGCCACCACCAGGTCGGGAGAGAGCGTCAACGCCCTTGCCAGGCCCAGGCGTTGACGCTGGCCGCCGGAGAACTCGTGCGGATAGCGGTGCACGGCCCCGCGCGGCAGGCCGACGGCGTCGAGGAGTCCGGCGGTGAGCCGTTCCTGGTCGGCGCGGGTGCCGACGCCCTGGATGACCAGCGGCTCGCGCAGGATCTCGCCGACCCGCATGCGCGGGTCCATCGCGGCCGTCGAGTCCTGGAACATGAGCTGGATACGGCGCCGGTGCGCACGGCGCTCCGTACGCGAGAGCCCGGCCAGGTCCCGGCCGTCGAAGCGGACCGTGCCCGCCGTCGGCTCCTCGAGGCCCGCCACGATCCGGCCCAGCGTCGTCTTGCCGCAGCCGGACTCGCCGACCATGCCGAACGTCTCGCCCCTGCGGACGGTGAGCGACACCCCGCCCACCGCGCTGACCGTGCCGCGCCGCCGCGCGAAGGGGCCGCCGGTGAGGGGGAACTCCTTCACCAGGGCGTCCAGTTCGAGCAGGACCTCGCCCGGTTCGGTGGCCGTGGCGGGGGGCGGTGTCACCACCTGTGCCTCGGGCGCGTCGCCGTGCGGGACGGGGTGGAAGCACGCGAACCGGTGCTCTGCGCCCACGAGTTCGTGGGCGGGAGCCTCCGACTCCAGTGAAGTCTCCGACCCCGGCGAAGCCTCCGAGCCCGGCACGAGTTCCTGCGCGAGCTCCGGCCCCAGCTCCGGCTCCCGCTCCCGGCACTCCTCCGTAGCGAACAGACAGCGCGGCGCGAACCGGCACCCCGTAGGCCGCACCGTAAGGCTCGGCGGCAGCCCCGGAATCGTGTGCAGCTCCGTGCCCCGCTCCGCCGCCCGCTCAGGGAGCGCCGCGAACAGCGCCTCCGTGTAGCGGTGCCGGGGGCGCGCGAACAGGTCGCGCACATCGGCCTGTTCGGCGACCTTGCCCGCGTACATCACCGCGACGCGGTCGACGCGGTTGGCGATGACGCCCAGGTCGTGGGTGACGAGGATCATCGCCATGCCGAGGGTCCGGCGCAGGTTGTCGATCAGTTCCAGGATCTGGTGCTGCGTCGTGACGTCGAGCGCGGTCGTCGGCTCGTCGGCGATGAGCAGCTTCGGCTCGCACACCAGGGCCATGGCGATCGCCACGCGCTGGCGCATTCCGCCCGAGAGCTGGTGCGGGTAGGCCTTCATGCGCTCGGAGGGCTGTGGCATGCCGACGAGCCGCAGCATCTCCTCGGCCCGCGCCCAGGCCTCCTTGCGGCCGATGCCCTCCCGGTGCAGGAGCAGCGGCTCGGCCACCTGCGCGCCGATCGTCATCGTGGGATTGAGCGAGGTCAGCGGGTCCTGGAAGACCATGCCGACGGTGTTCCCGCGGACGTCCTGAAGGGTGGGCGCGGACGCGGCTGCCAAGTCCTGGCCGTCGAACAGGATCCGGCCGCCCGTGACGGCCCCGCCGGGCGGCAGCAGGCCCAGGACGCTGAGCGCGGTCATCGTCTTGCCGCAGCCGGACTCGCCGACGACGCCCAGGGCCTCACCCGGCGCCAGGTCGAGCGAGATGCCGTCGAGGGCGTGCACGGTGCGCTCGCGCGAGGCGATGTCGACGTGCAGATCGTCGATGCTGAGCAGGGGCGCGGGAGTGCCCGGCCCGGCGTCGCTGAGCTGAAGCTCCGTCATGTCTGTGAGGTCCTTTACTTGCGCAGCCGTACTTCGAACGCGTCCCGCAGCCCGTCGCCGATGAAGTTGAACGCGGCGACGACCAGCACGATCGCGATGCCCGGCGGGAAGATCAGCCACCAGTAGCCGTTCTGCGTGTACGTGATGCCGGCCGACAGCATCGAGCCCCAGTCGGCCGATGGCGGCGGGATGCTGAGACCGAGGAACGCCAGATAGCTGACGTAGAGGATGGCGTCGGCGATCTGGAAGGTGCAGTTGACGATGACGGTGCCGATCGCGTTCGGCACGATGTGCTTGAAGACGGCCCGCGCGCCCCCGCCGCCCATCATCCGCATCGCCTGCACGTATTCGCGGTTGCGCAGCGAAAGCGCCTCGCCCCGGACGAGCCGGGCCGGGGACAGCCAGGCGACGGCCGCGATGATGAGGATGAGGACGCCCTTGGTGGGCGTGATGATCGCGGCGACGACGACGAGCAGGAACATCGCGGGGATGGCGAGCGCCGCGTCCGTGATCCGCATCATCGCGGCGTCCACCCAGCCGCCGAAGTAGCCGGAGACGGCACCGTACACCGTCCCGAAGAGGGTGGCCAACAGGCCCGCGGCCAGACCGATTTCGAGCGAGGTCTGGCCCGCGACCATGAGGCGGCCGACCATGTCGTAGCCGAGGTCGGTGGTGCCGAGCAGATGCCCGTCGGTGCCGGGGGAGAGGTTCGCCTGGGACAGGTCGGTGTGGGTCTGCTCGGTGTCGTAGAGAAGCGGGCCGAGGTAGCTGAAGAGGAGCAGCAGCACCAGCAGGACGACGCCCGTCAGGGCGAGCTTGTTGCCGGTGAAGACCTGGAGCGTGCGGCGGGCGAGGGAGGGCGTGGCCTGCGCGGCCTCCTCGTGTCCTGGCGCGGTGACAGGGGCAGTCGTGCTGGCCGCGGAGGTCATGCCACGCTCCGTATCCGGGGGTCGAGGACGGCGTACAGGATGTCCGTGAGGAGGGAGCCGACGACCGTGGCGATGCCGACGACCAGGGTCACGCCGAGCAGCACCGGGAAGTCCGAGCCCTGTGCCGCGTTCCAGAACAGCAGCCCCATGCCCGGGTAGTTGAACATCGACTCGACGACGAGCGCGCCGCTGAACAGCGTCGGGAGATAGAGCCCGAGCAGCGTCGCGAGGGGGATGAGCGCGTTGCGCAGGACGTGGCGGACCATGATGCGGCGGCTCGACTGGCCCTTCGCCATGGCGGTGCGGACGTACTCCTCGGTGAGGTTGTCGAGGACCGCCGAGCGCATGTAACGGCTGAACATCGCCACGATGCCGAACGCCATCGTCACCACCGGAAGCACCAACCCGCTGAAGTCCTTGAGGAGTTCACCGATCGACTCGCCCTGCGGCGCCTCCGCGGGAAAGATCGGAATGACCTGCGCGAACAGGATGATCATGATGAGGCCGAGGAAGAACACCGGCGTCGCGTACAGCAGGAACGCGAGCCCGGTCAGCGCGTAGTCGGACGCCTTGCCGCGCCGCACCGCCTGGAGCAGGCCCAGCGGGATCGCGATGACCACGGCGAGCGCCGTCGAAAGGACCGTCAGGAGCAGCGTCTTCGGCAGCCGCTGCTTGAGCAGCTCGAAGACGGGCGAGTTGAGTTTGTACGAGTCCCCGAGGTCGCCCGTGAACAGCCGCTTCACGTACATGAAGTACTGCGTCGGCAGCGAACGGTCGTACCCCTGCTGGTGGTTGAAGTCGGTGATCTGCTGCGGTGTGCCCTTCGGGCCGAGGATGGCGCGCGCCGGGCCGCCGGGCAGCATGTGCAGCAGCACGAAGACGATGATCGACACCAGGAAGAGGACGACGAGCGCCTGCAGGAAGCGCTTGACCAGAAAGCCGGTCACTTCTCGGCTCCCTTCTTTTCGGAGCCGGTCTTCTCGGAGCCCGCGCCGCCCTGGTCCTTCTTGACGTAGTACCAGTCCTGCGGCGCGAACGTGACCGTCGGGTTCTGCTCGATGCCCCGCAGGTCGTTGCGGATGACCGACACCTGGTACGCGGGGTTGGGCATCCACATCACCGGAAGCTGATCGGCCAGATACTCGCCGTACGCGTGCACGGCCTTCATGTCGGGGGAGTACTGCACGGCCCGGATGATCCGGTCGGCCTTCTTGTCGCTGAAGTTGCCGAAGTTGGCGGACGCGCCCGTGGAGAAGAGCTGCTCGCCGCTCGGGTTGAGCGGGTAGTACCAGCTGCCCGCCGTGCCGAAGAAGGACATGTCCCAGTCGCAGCCCGGGTCCTTCGCGGTGCACGGAATGGAGTTGCCGAGCACGGAGTTGAGCGGCTGCTGGCGCACCGTCAGGTCGATGCCGGCCTTGGAGAGCGAGGACTTGAGCTCCTGCATCATGTTCGTGGTCTCCGTGGAGCCCGACTGCGAGAGCAGGGTCAGCTCCAGGGGATCGTCCCGCTCGATGCCCTTGCCGCACTCGTCGGCGCCCGTGCCGGGGCGTACGCAGCGCGCGGTGCCGCCCTTCGTCTCCCAGCCGTGCGCCTTGAGAAGGGACTTGGCCTTGTCCACCGAGAACGGGTAGCGGTCGCGCTCCATCGCCCTCGACAGGTACTGGCTCTTGGGTGTCACCGGCACCGGGCCGAGCGTCGGCGTGGCGCTGCCCTGCCAGATGACGTCGCTCATCGCCTTCTGGTCGACGAGGTGCTGCATGGCCCGGCGGATGTAGAGCTGACGCATCAGCGGACCGGCGTGCGTGGAGTTGAAGTTGTAGACGATGTACGTCGCCGCCCAGCCCTCCCACGGATCGACCCGGTAGCCCTTGTCCTCGAACTTCCCCTTCTGCGCCATCACCGACGGCGGGATGTAGCCGTAGTCGACGCCGCCCGAACGCAGCACGTTGTACTCGGAGTCGGCGGTGGTGAAGGGCTTGAAGACGACCTTGTCGAGGTGCGGGCGCTGGGACTTCGGGCCGGTGAACTTCTCGTTCGGGACGATGGTGACCTGGCCGCTGTCACGCCAGCCCGCCAGCTTCCAGGGCCCGTTGACCGTCCTCCACAGCGGGTCGGAGCCGTACGACCCGAGGCTCTTCGCGTGCTGGGTGAGACGGGCGAAGACGGCCTTGGCGCCCTTCTTCGTACGGTCGAAGTCGCCGATGGGGCCGCCGTCGGTCCGCGCGCCCCAGGCGTGCTGCGGCAGCGCCCGCATCAGTGTGAGCTGGTTGGCGGTGAACCAGTCCGGGTTGTACGCCCGGGTCAGGCGCAGCCGCACCGTGTGGTCGTCGAGCGTCTCGAACCGCTTGACGTTGTCGGGCATCGTGCCGACCGAGTAGCTGCCCCAGTTCGCCTTGTTGGCCTTCAGAAGGTTGAACCAGAACTCCAGGTCGCGGGCCGTGACCGGCTTGCCGTCGGACCACTTCACGCCCTTGCGCAGCGGCACGGTCACGGTTTTGTTGCCGTCGGAGTACTTCGGCTTCAGGCCGAGCGTGCTCGGCCCGTGCGTGGTCAGGCCGCCCTTGTCCTTGTCGAGGACGGCGTCGTACACCGGCATGAACATCAGGAACTGGATGCCGGCGTTGTACGAGGCGCCATAGCCCGGCGGGCCGATCGGGAAGATCCAGTTGGGCGTCGCGTTGGGCGGCAGTGCCATCGTCGCGGTGCCGCCCTCGACCGGGACGCCGCCGGTCGGACCCATGTCGACGCGGCCGCCCTCGCGGGTGCAGCCGGTGAGGGCCGCGAGCACGAGCACGGCGGCCGCCGCCTTGAGTGAGCGCATGGTTGTGGGCCTCCAGGAACTGCCGGGACCAGAGAACTGCCGGGACCAGATCCGTACACATGAGCGGTAGGGAGGCCCGAACGCTAGGCCCGTGAGGAAAAGCAAGTCAAGAGCTTCGTTCGACAGAAGCTGCGAAAGTTCGGGAGTTGGGGGTGTCTTTCTTGGTGGGGCTGGTCAACTTCCTTCGGTGCGACCTAGTGTTCGGCTCGTAGTCGAAGCAACTCGTCGAACGAACGGGGTCGGTATGGCCAGCAACGCACACGGCGAACCCGGATCGGCGCAGCACATCGTGCGTCTGGTCTCGTCGGGCGCGGCCTCCTCCCGGGCCGATCTGGTGCGGGAGCTGGGGCTCGCGCCGTCCACGGTGTCGTTGCGCGTGCAGGAGCTGGTGGCCGCCGGGGTGCTCACCGAGTCCGGCGAGGGCGCCTCGCGCGGCGGGCGCCGTCCCCGGCTGCTGCGGGTGCGCGCCCAGGGCGGCATCGCGCTGGCCGCGGACCTGGGCAGCCACCACGCCCGGCTCGGCGCGGTCGACCTCGACGGCACCGTCCGCGACACCGCCGACCTGCCGCACGACATCACCGCCGGACCCGAGTCGGCGGTGGACTGGCTGTGCGAGCGCGTCACCGAACTCGCCGCCCGCGAACGCGCGGCGGGCCGCACGGTGCGTGCCCTCGGCGTCGCCTTCCCCGGCCCCGTACGCCCCGGCGAGGGCTGCGTCCTCAGCCCGTCCCGCATGCCCGGCTGGCACCGCTACCCGCTGCGCGACGTCCTCGCGGAACGCCTCGGCCTGCCCGTGACCGTCGAGAACGACGCCACGATGATGGCCGTCGGCGAGCACAGCGTCGCCCGCCCCGACCTCGACCACATGGTCGTCGTCAAGGCGGGCCGCGGCATCGGCAGCGGCGTCATCGCGTCGGGCCGCCCGCACGACGGCGCCAACGGCTCGGCCGGCGACATCAGCCACGTACGCGTCGAGGAGGCGGGCGAACGGCCGTGCAGCTGCGGCAACATCGGCTGCCTGGAGACCGTCGCGAGCGGCGCCGCGCTGATCCGCGAACTCGGCCGCCAGGGCGTCGAGGTGGCCACCACCGGCGAGCTGCTCCAGCTCGTCGCGGACGGCGATCCGCTGGCCACCACCCTCGTGCGCACCGCCGGTCGGCACATCGGCACGGTGCTCTCCGTCGTCGTGAACTTCTTCAACCCTCAAGCCGTGGCGCTCGGCGGCGTCCTCGCCACCGCCGAACCGCTGGTCGCCGCCGTTCGCGGTGTCCTGTACGAGCGCTGCCTGCCCGTGGCCACCGCGGACCTGGAGATCACGACCACCGTGACGGGACCGGACGCGGGACTGCTCGGCGCGGGCCTCACCGCACTGCGCCGCCACCTGCCGACGAGCCCCGTCGCCCTGGAAACCACCGCACCCGCCGCACCCGGCGGCCACGACCACCCGTCCGCCACCCCCGTCCAGGAAGAGAGCGCACCCGCATGACCGCGACCCCGGCATCCCCTCAAGCCGCCCCCGCCGTCACCCACCGCCGCCTGCGCCTCGGCATCGGCGGCATCGGCATCGAGTCCTCCACGTTCTGCCCGCACCGCTCCACCGCCGACGACTTCCGCCAGACCCGCGGCCAGGAACTCCTCGACCGCTACACCTGGACCCGGCCCGACTCCGACCTCGCGGACCTCGTCGAGTGGGTGCCGCTGCTGCACGCGACCGCGCTGCCCGGCGGCCCCGTGGAAGCCGAGTCGTATCTGACCCTCAAGGACGAACTGGTCACCCGCATCCGGCAGGCGGGCCCCCTCGACGGGCTCGTGTACGACATCCACGGCGCCATGAGCGTCGTCGGCCTCACCGACGCGGAGGCCGATCTCACCGAGGCCGTCCGCGCCGCCCTCGACTCCGTCGGCACACCCGACGGCACCGGCCGCCCCATGATCTCCACCGCCATGGACCTGCACGGCAACGTCTCGCACCGCTTCGCCGCCCCCGTGGACCTGCTCACCGCGCACCGCCTCGCCCCGCACGAGGACGCCTGGGAGACCCGAGAGCGCGCCGCCCGCAACCTCGTGCGCTGCTTGCGCGAGGGCAGCCGCCCGCACCGCGCCTGGGTGCAGGTCCCGGTCCTGCTTCCGGGCGAGAAGACCAGCACCCGCCTGGAGCCCGCCAAGTCCCTCTACGCCTCGCTCGCCGACATCGAGCGGCTTCCGGGCATCCTCGACGCCGCGCTGTGGGTCGGCTACGCCTGGGCGGACGAGCCGCGCTGTCAGGCCGCCATCGTCGTCACCGGCGACGACGCCGAACTCGCCGCCGCCGAGGCCGGAAAGCTGGCCCGCCGCTACTGGGACGCCCGGCGCGACTTCGTCTTCGTCGGCCCGACCGGCACCGCGGAGGAGTGCGTCGAGCAGGCCGTGGCCTCGACGAAGCGGCCGTTCCTCATCAGCGACTCCGGCGACAACCCGACGGCGGGCGGCGCGGGCGACCTCGCGTACATGCTCGGCAAGCTCCTGGACAACGACGCGATCCGCTCCGGCGAGGTCACCGCCGTGCACCCCGGCATCACCGACCCGGTCGCCGTCGCCCGCTGCTTCGCGGCGGGCGTGGGCGCGGAGGTGACGCTCTCCGTCGGCGGCAAGGTCGACGCCAACCACGGGGGACCGTACGAACTCACCGGCACCGTCGAGGCGTTGCAGCGTGCCACCGACCAGAAGGACCGGGCCGAGGGCGGCGCGTACGACCGGGGGGTCGACATGGCGGCCGTGCGGGTCGGCGGACTCACCCTGATCCTCGTCGAGCGCCGCAAGCCGTTCCACACGCTCGCCGACTTCACGGGCCCGGCCGAGGGCGGCCTCGGCATCGACCCGAGGACGTACGACCTCGTCGTCGTGAAGATCGGATATCTGGAGCCGGAGCTGTACGACATGGCTGCCGACTGGCTGCTCGCGCTCACCCCGGGCGGCGTCGACCAGGACCTCAAGCGGCTCGGCCACCACCGCGTGGAGCGGCCGATGTATCCCTTCGATGATGACGCGTACGAAGATTTCGACGACGGCGCGTACGAAGATGGCGCGGGCCCCGGCCTGACGGCGGCCCACCTGCCGCCGCTCACCCCGCACCGCGCCTGACGCCACAGAGAGGAACCGCCCGCATGAAGCGTGCCGCCACCCTGTCCGCCCTCGTCTGCCTGCTCGCCGTCACCGCCGCCGCGCCCGCGGCACCCGACGCGGACCGCGGACACCGTCCCCCTCCCGGCAAGGGCACGCTCCTCGACTCCGTGCCGAAGAAGGGCGTCCTGCGCGTGTGCACGACCGGCGACTACCGCCCCTTCACGCACCGCGAGGCCGACGGGACGTACAGAGGCATCGACATCAAGATGGCCCGGGACCTCGCCAAGTCCCTCGACGCCAAGCCCAAGTTCGTCGCCACCACGTGGAAGGAGATCGCCGACGACGTGGCCGACGGACGCTGCGACATCGCCGCAGGCGGCGTCTCCATCACGCTGCCGCGCGCCCGCACCGTGTACTTCAGCGAACCGACCCGCGAGGACGGCAAGACGCCCATCGTGCGCTGCGCGGACAAGGCGCGCTTCGGGGACGGGGCGCTGGCCGACATCGACAAGCCCGGCACGAAGGTCGTCGTCAACCCCGGCGGTACCAACGAGCAGTTCGCCCGCGCCCACATCAAGCAGGCCTCCCTCACCGTGCACCCGGACAACTCCACGATCTTCAAGGAGATCATCGACGGCCGCGCGGACGTCATGATGACCGACGCGAGCGAGACCCGCTACCAGTCGAAGATCCACCCCGAACTGTGCTCGCTCCACCCCGACAAGCCCTTCACCTTCGCCGAGAAGGCCTACGCCCTGCCGCGCGGGGACGCGCAGTTCAAGGAGTACGTCGACCAGTTCGTGCACCTCGCGACGCACGACGGGACGTACGCGGCGTACGAGGCGGAGTGGATGAAGTAATCCGGTGGAGGTAGGTGGCCCCGCCATGTACCGTGGCGCGGTCACCTGGCCGACCGGGCATCGTCCCTGGTCAGCACCGCCTCGTAGGAAAGAAGCAGGGCAGTGGAACACAACGGATGGGCCGACGAACGGTTCGGCGCGGTCGCGGACGTCTTCGCCCGCAACTTCACCGAGTTCGACGAACTCGGCGCGGCCGTCACCGTCTTCGCCGGCGGGCGCAAGGTCGTGGACCTGTGGGGCGGCGTCGCCGACGAGCGCACCGGCGCGGCCTGGCGGGAGGACACGGTCGTGCCGGTGTTCTCCTGCGCCAAGGGCATCGTGAGCGTCTGCGTCCATCTGCTCGCACAGGAGGGACGCCTCGACCTGGACGCGCCCGTGGCGCGGTACTGGCCGGAGTTCGCGCGCGCCGGCAAGGAGACCATCACGCCCCGTATGGTCCTCGGCCACCGCGCCGGACTCCCCGTCCTCGACCGCACCCCGACGTTCGCGGAGATCACCGAGTGGACCCCGGTGATCCGCGCCATCGAGGAGCAGGAACCGCTGTGGGCGCCCGGCGAGACGTACGAGTACCACGCGCACGTCTTCGGCTTCCTGCTCGGCGAGATCATCCGGCGCGTCACCGGACTCACCCCCGGCGCCTACTTCCGGCAGGCCGTCGCCGACGACCTGGGCCTGCGCACCTGGATCGGCCTGCCGGAGCGCGAACTCGGCTCGCTCGCCCGGCTCGTCGAGGCACCGGGCAGGCCCCCGATGCCCGGCCCCGAATCGATCCTCACCCGCATGGTCACCATGAACGGCGCCTTCGTCTTCCCCGGCGTCGACGATCCGCACGGCTGGAACGACCCCGCCCTCCTCGGCGCGGAGATCCCCGGCGCGGGCGCGGTCTCCACGGCGCGCGGCCTGGCCACGCTGTACGCGGCCGCCGCGACCGGCGTCGACGGCTCCGCGCGGCTGCTCACCCGCGACACCGTCACGGACGCGGTGCGCGAGCAGTCCGGCGGCACGTCCTGGCTGGGCTTCGACATGGGCGTCCGCTGGGGCTCGGGCTTCCTGCTCGACTCCCCGGCCTTCCGGCCCACCCTGGGTCCGCGCAGCTTCGCCAACGACGGTTCGGGCGGCCAGTTCGCCTTCGGCGACGACGAGTTCGGCGTTGCCTTCGCCTACACGGCCAACAAGATGATCGGCCACGGCGACGACCGCGCCAACCGGCTGGTCGCGGCCGTACGGAAGTGCCTGGGCGAGAGCTGAACCCCCGGCGCGGCCGCCCGGACCCGGTGCCGGGACGGGCGCCCCCTGGACACCCGGACCTGCCGTCCGCGCCCGCCTTGGGGTAATCCCCGGGCCCGTCCCCGGGGACGCGGCGGGTGCGGCGGTCCTACCGTTGCCCCTGCCAGGAGCGGCAGGAGTCGGGGGACTTCTGCGAGGGGGGCTCCTGCTCCGGAGGTGTCCGACATGCACTCTGCCCGCAGGCGCTGTGTCCACAGCGGGACGAGCGGACGGCTCGCCTCGACCAGCACCGCCGACATCGACGCGCTGGTCGCGAGCCTGAAGGACCGGCCACGTGTGGTGCTGCACTTCCACGGCGGGCTCGTCGACGACCAGTTGGGGTTCGCGACGGCCGAGCGGCTCGCGCCCGTGTACGAGGCGGCGGGCGCCGAGCCCGTGTTCTTCGTGTGGAGCAGCGGCCTTCTTGAGACCCTGCACGGCAACCTGCCCCAGATCATCGGCGAGTCCGTCTTCCAGACACTCCTGAACCGCGTCACCCGCTACGCCGCCGGCGTCGTCTTCCAGCGGCCCGGACAGCGCGCCGCAGGCGTCCTCACCACGCCGCCCGCCCGCGCCGTCGCCGCCGAACTCGCCCTGCTGCGCACCGGACAGGAGCCCTACGCCCGGCTGACCCCGCCCGCGGAGGTGGCGCCGCTCGGCGAGGCCGAACGCGTCCGCATCACCGCCGACCTGTCGGCGGACACCGAACTCGCCGACCGCAACCGGGAGATCGTCGGCTCGGTCCTGCGGTCGGCTCCCGCGCCGACCGCCGCGCGCGACATCGACGGGGGGCGCGCGGCGGTCGCCACCCTCATGTCACCGGAGACGGTGGCCGAGCTGGCCGCCGAAGCCGAAGCGGCCGACAGCCGCCGCGCCCTGGTGACCTCCGCGCTCCTGGTGCGCAAGACGGTGCGCGTCATCGCCGCCGTCGTGGGCCGCTTCCGGCTGCACACCGACCACGGCCTGTACCCGACCGTCGTCGAGGAGATACTCCGGGAGTTCTACGTCGCCAACGTGGGCGCCGCGATCTGGGACGCCATGAAGCGCCAGACCGCCGACACGTTCGCCGCGTCCGATGAGACCCGCGCGGGTCGCTACTTCCTGGACCGCTTCAGCCGGCTCCTGGCCACCGGCAGCCGCCCCAGGGTGACCGTCGTCGGCCACAGCGCGGGCGCCGTGTTCATCAGCAACCTGCTCACCGACCTCGTCCGCAGGCGCGCCGACGCCGACGACCCACTGCCCGCCGACTTCCGCGTCCGCGACGTCGCGCTGCTCGCGCCCGCGTGCACCGTCGCCCAGCTCGCACCCGTCGTCCGGCTCCAGCGCGAACTCTTCGACCGGCTGCGGATGTTCACGATGACCGACGCTGCCGAACGCGCCGACCATCTGGTGCCGCTGCTGTACCCGAGGTCGCTGCTGTACTTCATCTCCGGCGTCCTGGAGCGCGGCCCCGCCAAGCAGTCGGCGGTCGCCCCGATCGCCGGCATGCAGCGCTGGTACGCCGCCGACGGCGCCTTCGGCGGGCAGGACTCCGAGGACCTGCGGGCGTTCCTCGCGGCCGACCCGCACCGCACCGTGTGGTCGCCCGTCGAGGGCGAACCCGGACTCAGCTCGAGCGCACGTACGCACGGCGGATTCGACGACGACGCCGAGGTCCTGGCGAGCCTCGCCCGGATGCTCGCCGACTGACCGCGGGGCGCGGTCCACGCGGGTTCGCACCGCGGGCCACGCAGGTGCGCGCAGCGGTCCAACACGGGTTCGCACAAAGGGGGAAGCCCGATGAACGACCTGCACTACGCCGTGGTCGTCGGCATCAACCGCTATCCGGCGATCAAGGATCTCCAAGGCGCGCGCGGCGACGCGCGGCGGTTCCGCGACTGGCTCGTCGACCCGACCGGAGGCAACGTACCGGAGAGCAACGTCGCCCTCGTCACGGCCACCGAACTGGACGAGCGCCAGGCCGACGTGATGAGCGCCGAGCCGACCCGCGAGAACGTCAACCGCGCGCTGTACCAGGCCCATTGCGCGGTCCGCGGCGCCGTCGAACGCGACGGCGGCGCCTGGGCCGACACCCGCCTGTACCTGTTCCTCGCCGGGCACGGCATCGCCCCGTTCGGCGGTGACGCCGCGCTGCTCATGGCCAACGCCGCGATCGACCTGCTCGGCAACCACATCGCCGTACGCCCGTATCTGTCGTGGTACGAATCGTCGTCGCCGTTCCACGAGATCGTGTTCTTCGTGGACTGCTGCCGCACCCGGTTCGGCGGCGTCACCGCCTTCGGCCCGCCGTTCACGGACACCAACGAGGCCCCGGACAAGGTCGAGGCCTTCGTCGGCTACGCGTCCGCGCTCGGCGACCCGGCCTACGAACAGCACGAGCCCGACCCGGACCAGTCCCGCGGACACTTCACCACGGCCCTCCTGGAAGGGCTGCGCGGCGCGGGCGGCGGCACCGTCACGCGCGACGGCCAGGTCACGTCCGACAGCCTCGCCGACTACGTACGCCGCCACGTGCTCGACCGCACGACCCGTGAACTCGTCCCGCAGGAGGCCCGGTTCCTCAGGGAGACCAGCACGCCGATCGTCTTCGCGGAGGGGCTGCAGGGCGTCGGCTCGTATCCGGTGACGCTGCGCTTCCCTGCGGGTTTCCGCGGCCGGGTGGAGCTGCGGGGGCGGGACATCACCGAGCCGTACTGGCTGGACATCACGGGGGCGGACCACGTCGAGGCGCTGGTGCCGGGGCTCTACAAGGCCGTGCCGGAGAGCCTTACCGCGCCCGAACTCATTGAAGGCGGATACTTCGAGGTCGTTTCCGGGGGTGGCGGCGTTGTCCAGTTCTGAGTCCCGTTCGCGTTCCGAGTCATCTCCTGAGCGGGCCCGTTCCGAACGTTCGGCTTCTTCGGCGCCCGAGCGGCGGCGCGACGAGGTGCCGTTCGTCGTCATCCCCGACACGCCCTCGGTCCTGATCACCGTGACCGACGACGCGCTGCGCGAGGTGGCGCACGGCATGGGCACCATCGAGACCACCCTGCCGCCCGGCATCTACCGCATCGAGCAGCGCTTCGCGGGCGCCGTGGACAGCCAGTTCGCCGAGGTGGGCACGGAGGCCTTCACCGAACGCCTGCCGCTGCCCCGCGTCCCCGCCCCGGCCCCCGTCGAGCGCACCGCCACCACCCAGCCTGCGCACCAGGAGGCCGCGCTGCGGTGGAGCAGGCAGTCCACGCACCGTCGGGGCGAGCCCACCCTCATGGTGCTGCTGCGGAACCTGCGCCGCGGCTGGCGCCTCGATCCGTACGCCCTGCAGATCAGCGCGGAGAGCGGCGAGGGCGTGGACGGCGGCGCGGACGGCTGGCAGGTCGACCCGCAGCAGGGCTGGACCGCCTGGAGCGGACGTCTCGCGCCCGGGGGCTACCGGCTGCGGCTGCGCGAGCCGTCCGGCGACGGGCTGCCGCTGGCCCAGGCGCTGTGGGTGTCCGAGGGCTGGACCACCCTCGTCTTCGTCAGCAACGGCCCGCAGGGGCCGATGCCGCAGCACGCCTCCGTGGAGATGGTGCCCGCCGGCACCGGCTGGTGCCCGGCCGACGAGGCCCTGAGCCTCGCCCGCGAGGCCGCGCTTTCCGGGCTGCGCCAGGGCATCGACCTGATGTCGGACAAGCAGTTGTTCCCGATGCTGGACTCGGGGCGGGTCGACCCGTTCCTCGGCATCGTCGGCGCGCACGCCATGCTGCTCGACCGCAGTCCCGATCTGAAGCGCCTGGACGACGTAGTCCAGCGCCTGACACCGCACGTGCCCGGACACCCCGACGTCGCCGCGCTGCGCACCCTCTTCGACGGACCGCCCGCGCAGGTCGCGTCCCCGCCGATGCTGGCCGCGTCCTGTCAGCTCCTGATCCGGGCCGACGGCATCGACCCCGGGGTGATCAAGGACGGTTCGGTGGCGGAGAACGTCGCCGAGCACCTGGTCGGGCGCGGGGTGTGGACGACCTGGCTGGAGGAGGACCGGCGGCTCGCGGCGGGGGCGCGCGGAGGTCTCGTACTGCGGGGCGACGACGCCCGTGCGCGCGGTCCCCGGCCCCTGGCCGCCGACGCCGCGAGCCGGGTGGAGGCCTATGTGCAGGAGATCGCGGACCTGTCGGGCATGTTCGTCGGCGAGGTCCTGCGGGACATGCCGCGGGACGAGCTGTGCCGCAGGACCGGGCTGCCGCACAAGCCGGTGGACGAGGCGATCCAGAGGCTCCGGGGGGCTCCGGGGGAGGCGCCGGGCTGAGACCCCCGGGCCGGGGAGGAGACTGGGGCCCCCTGTCCGGGTGAGGAGCGGAGGGGCCGGGCTGGCTTCGGGGGAGCCCGGCCCCTCCGGTGTGGTCGGGTGGGGGGGCGGTCCGGTGTCGTCGGGTGTGGGGCGGTCGGTGCAGACACCAGGGCAAGCGTGTTGTGGGACGCCCGTGTCGCAGAAGTCAGGCGCCCCGTCCAGGGCATGAGCGAACATCGAGATGGTGGCCGCGACGGCCAGCGCGTCGCTCAACCAGGGGAGATCCCCCTTCTCCCCGCATCCTGGACGGGGCTGGCCCCATCGTGCCGGGCGGGCGTCACCGCGGCGTCACACCATCTGTGGGTGCGGTGTCCGGAGGGCCTCGCCGTGCGTGGCGGCGCCGAGCCGTCCTCGCGCCGGCGCGTGCCGCAGCGTCACACCAAGGCGTGCCGCAGCATCGTCGCGAACTGCCCGGACGGCTCCACGCCGAGTTCCCTGAGCAGGAGTTCGCGGAACGTCTCGTACTGCCGTACCGCCTCCGTCAGGTTGTGCTCCGCGAGGTGCACGGACACGACCGCGCGGTGGGCGCTCTCCCGCAGCGGGTCGACGCGGGTGCTCTCCAGGGCGGCCTCAAGGGCGGGCGCGTACTGCCGGCGTGCGACGAGCCGAGCCGACAGCGCCTCCAGGGCGTGCAGCCGCAGCTGGTGCAGCCGCTCGCGCTCGAAGGCCACCCAGTCCTGCTGCCAGCCGGGCAGCAACTCGCGCCCGCAGAGCAGCACTTGATAGGCCGCGCGCATGCGTTCCCGGGCCGCCGACAGGGCGTCGCCCGACAGCACGTGGTGCGCGGCCGCGGTCAGGTCCTGGATGTCCACGCGCACCCGGCGGCTGAGCGAGAGCACGCCGTCCCGGGCGTCCGTGAGCGCCGAACCCGCGCCGTTGAGCCGCCACACGGCGGTGCGCAGGCTGGCGCGGGCCCGCGCCTCGGTGACGTCGGGCCACAGCGTCCCGGCGAGTGCCGAGCGGTTCGCCGCGCCGCACAGCGCGAGCCGCGCGAGCACCTGCTGACCGCTCGCGGGCACCTCAAGCGGCTCGGCGCCCCGGGCGCCGAGCGAGCCCGGGTCGTCCGGGCAGGCCAGCGAGGAGTGGAGGAGACCGTCCGGACACGCGTGGCCGTCAGGGCCGGTGGTGCGACCGATGCCGTCAGGGCCCGTGGCAGCGGCGCGACCGATGCTGTCCGGGCCGGTGGCGCCGACGCGCCCGCCCACCGCCGTACCTCTGAAGTCCCCGCCCCCGCACGCCGATTCCCCGCACTCCCCGCCCTCGCAGGCCGGTTCCCCGTACCCCCCGCTCTCCCGCGTGAGGAGGAATCCGCCGAGCAGCCGCAGCCGCAGCGTCGGCCGTTCCTCCCCGGCCGCCCCGTAGCTGATGGAAACCATCGGGCCACCTCCAGTGGGCTCCCGCGTTCGCCCTGCCCTACCGGCACGAACGTACGGTCCGGGCGAGACGCGCGCCTCCGGGAGTGTGCCGGGGATTACCCCGGTGCCCCTTCCCCCGCAGGAAGTACGGTCGTACGGCCCTCTCAGCCCGCCGACGGCGACGAGGACTGCGGTCCGAGCCGCCGCACGAGGCCGATCCGCGAGGTGATCCCGAGCTTCGCGTACGTATGGCCCAGGTGGTACTCGATCGTCTTGACGCTCAGCGCGAGCGCGGTGGCGATCTGGCGGTTGGTGAGGCCCTGTGCGGCGAGCCGCGCCACCGCGAGTTCCTGCGGGGTGAGCGCCCCGTCCAGGCCTTCCTCGACGGCGGCCGCCGCGCGCTCCTCGGCCGTGCGGTCGGGTGCCGAGCGGCCGCAGGCGTTCAACTCCCTTACGCACCGCGCCCGGTAGGGCAGCGCGCCGAGCGCCGTCATGGTGGTGTACGCGGCCTGCAACTGGGCGATCGCCAGGGACCGGCGGCCGAGTCGGCGCAGGAACGAGCCGTGGTCCAGCTCGACCCGCGCCCGCCCGAACGCCACCGGGACCTGCGCCGCGTGGTCCTGCGCCCGTGCGTACGCGGCCTGCGCGCGCTGGGTGTCGCGGCGCGCGGCGGCCAGGTTGCCCCGGGTGCGCGCGGCCGACGCGAGCGACGTGTGCCGGCCCCGGGCCCGCGCCCGCTCCTCGAACGGGGCGAGCACCTCCTCTGCCTCGTCGAGCTCGCCGAGCTGCACGAGCGCGTCGACGAGCAGCGGCTGCCAGTCCACGACACCCGGCTCGTTCACGCCGTCCTGCTCGGCGAACGCCAGGAGCGGGCGCACGGCGTCCACCACCCCCTGCGGCTCGCCCCGCGCGTCCGCGAGGCTGCCCCGCGCGCACACCGCGTACGCGTACGCGACGGGGGTCTCCGCGCCGCCCGGTACGTCGAGGGCGGTCCGCAGGTGCTCCGCCGCCCGTTCCCAGGCGCCGCGCGCCGACAGGATCTGGGCGGCGACGCCGTGCGTGACCGGCATCAGCCAGGACTGGTCGGTGTCGTCGGCGATGGAGGCGGCCGCCTCGGCGTGGATCAGCGCCTCGTCCCACTCGCCGAGCCGGTGCAGGGTCTGGGCGAGGGCGGAAGCGGAGAGCAGCCTCAACGGCACCGTCGTCGTACGGCAGTTGGCGACCGCGCCGAGCAGATCCCGCCGGGCCCCGTGCAGATCGTCCGACCACAGCCGCAACTGGCCGCGCGCGAGCAGCAGATCGATGCTCTTGAGCGGCACGATCATGGGGTCGGGCAGGTCCGCCGCGAGGGCGATGCCTTCCTTGGCGCGGCCGCTGAGGCCCAGGGCGATGAGGTGGTTGAAGCGCAGCATGCGGCTCGGGCCCTGCGCGGTGGAGAGCCGCTGCGCCCGCTCGGCCCACTGCGCGGCCTCCGCCGCTCTGCCGCACATGACGGCGGCGTAGCTCAACTGCTCGGCGGCGCGCGCCCCGAGGGACGGATCCTTCTCGTGGTCGCACTGCTCCCACGCGTCCACGAGGAGCGTCCACGCCGCTTCCGTACGGCCCTGGACCCGCGCCACATAGCCGCGGACGTAGCCGCGCAGCGCCGGGTCCGCGCAGTCGGGCAGGCCGTGCGCGAGTTCGGCCGCCTCCTGGACGCGGCCGTCGAGGAGCAGCGCCTCGACGGCCTCGACGGCGAGGCGGTCGCGTTCCGCCGGGCCGGTGGCCACGCGTGAGGCGTGCCTCAAGTGGGTGCCCGCGACGGCCCATTGGCCGGTGGCGGCCTCGCGGCGCGCGCAGGCCGCGAGGGCGTCGGCGAGCTGTTCGTCGGGTCCGCTGGCGGCGAGCACGCGGTGGCGCAGCTTCGTGTAGTCGTCGTCGACCAGCTCGGCGGCCCGGGTGTGCAGGGCGGCGCGCTGGGCGGGGCCGATGTCCTGGTAGACCGCAGCGTGCACCAGGGGGTGCGGGAAGGCGACCTCGGGGGCCGCTCCGGCGGGCGTCTCGCGCAGCAGACCGGCCTTGACGGCCCGTTCCAGTGCGGGCAGCGGCCGGTCGACGCGCGCGAGCCGGGCGGCGGAACGCAGTCGGCAGGACAGACCGAGCACGCTCACCGCCTGCACCAGTCGCTGGGCCTGCGGCCCGCAGCCCGCCAGGTTGGCGAGCACCAGCATGGCGTACGAACGCGGCGCGGGCAGCGGCGTGGTCACGTCGAGCAGCACGGCGGGCGGCACCTGGCCGAGCAGCGCGCGGGCGTGCAGCGGATTGCCGTGGGTGTGGGTGTGAAGGCGCAGGGACGCCGAGTGCGGGAGCCGGGCGACGCCGAGCCGGGTGCTGAGCGCGGACAGCTCGCCGGGGCTGAGGCCGTCGAGGGCGAGGCGGCGGGTGCGGGTGTCGGTGAGCAGGCGGCGCAGGCCGTCGGGCAGTTCCGGCACCTGCGGGTCGCGCAGCGCGACGATCGCGAGGACCCGGTCGTGGCGCAGCCTGCGCAGCGCGAACGTGAGGGCGTTCAGGGACTCCGGGTCCGCCCAGTGCGCGTCGTCCACGACCAGCACCACGGGACCCTTGCTCTGCACCTCGCTCAGCAGGTCGAGGAGCCCGAACCCGGCGGCGAGCGGCGGCAGGTTGGCGTGCAGCGACTGCGGCAGCCGGACGAGCCCGGCCAGGGTGTCCGGCACCGGCAGCGGGCTCTGCCCGACGAGCTGGGCGAGTACGCCGCACGGCAGCGCGCTCTCGTTCTCCTCACCGCTGGCGTGCAGCACGCAGGTGCCGTGCACCGAGTCGAGGAAGCGGCGTACGAGGGCTGTCTTGCCGATGCCGCCGGGCCCTTCGAGCAGGACGAGCCGGGGCGAGCCCGTGCAGACGTCCGCGAAGTCCTGTTGCAGCGCGGCCAGTTCCCGTGCGCGACCGCAGAAGGCGTCGCCGGGCGCGGGGGAGTGGAACACGTCGTGCGCTGCGTCCCCGATCGTCATGGGGTGTCATCACCGCCCCCGCGCGTTGGCACCGGCAGCGGGTGACTCGACTGTGACGGTGACCCGTGCCGGGCGCATGCCAGGACACCACGATGCGGGGCGACACGTGCTCCGCACAAGGCGAATTCCGACTTCCGCCCGTGCTTGTCGGCCACCCGTGCTCATCGGCGCCCGATGCCTATCGGCTTATGCCCATCGGCTCTGGCGGCAGGGTCCCGCCGTCACGGCGCGGCCCGCCCGGCGCCCGGCGGCTCCCGCAGCGGCGGCACGTCCTGCGCCGCGCCGTCCGGCTGCGGCGGCTCCAGCAGCGAGAGAAGCTCCAGCCAGCCGTGGAACGGCCGGGGGCTCGCGCAGCTCTCGGACGCGACGCTCCCGCACACACCGTCGTGCGAGCGGTACACCTCGATGACGTAGCGCACAACGCCTCCCGGGGGCCGGCCCAGGGCGTGAGCCGTGACGCATGGCGACGCCGACCAGAGTAGGAGCGGCGGCCCGGGGGCCGCGTCGGTGTGGCACCTAGGGAAGTCCCTAGGGTGGGCGGGGAGTTGCAGCGGGGGCGCGGGTTGCTGCGTGGTGCCCACGCGCGAGCAGCCGCTCTCGTGGGGCCCGCGCGAAAATCGGATGCCGCCGCACCGGGCCACGTCGTACGGTGGCCGCACTCTGAGAGAACCACGCTCCTTGGGAACGACGCCGCAGATGGGGAGCCCGCCCGCACATGACGTGCGCGGCGAGGGAGGGGCGGCACAGCATCCGCATGCCCTCCCAAGGAGTGTCATCTCATGAACACAGGTCTCGGCCTGCCCATCAGCGACCCCGCGCTGCTGCTCACCTGGGCCCGCCGCGCCGACGAAGGACCCTTCTCCAGCCTCGGCCTGCTGGACCGCCTCGTCTACGACAACCCCGAGCCCCTCGTCGCCCTCGCGGCCCTCGCGGGCGCCACCACCCGCATCCGCGTGCAGACCGAGGTCCTGCTGGCCCCGAACCATGGCACCGCCCTGCTCGCCAAGCAGGCCGCCACTCTCGACCGCCTCACGGGCGGCCGCTTCACGCTCGGCATCGGCGTGGGCGGACGTGACGACGACTGCCTGGCCGCGGGCATCGACCCGCGCCGCCGCGGCCGCCGTCTGGACGAACAGATGGCCGCGCTGCGCCGTGTATGGGCCGGAAAGCCCTACAGCGACGACACCGGACCGATCGGACCCGTCCCCGTCACCCCCGGCGGCCCGGAGGTCCTGTTCGGCGGCTTCGCGCGGTCCGCGCTCGAACGCGTCGCCCGCTGGGGCGACGGCTTCCTCGGCGCCGGGCTGCCGCCGCACGCCATGGACGGCATGTTCCGCACCGTCGAGCGCTCCTGGCAACGCGCGGACCGGGCCGGCCGCCCCCGCCTCGTCGCCCAGGCGAACGTGGCCCTCGGCCCGGAGACCGTCCTCAGCGAGGCCCGCGAGAACATCAGCGCGTACTACGAGTTCACCGGCCGCCCCGCGTACATGGCGGACGGCATGCTCACCACCCCCGAACAGATCAGGGCGGTGATCACGGCGTACGAGGACATCGGCGCCGACGAAGTGATGCTGTACTGCTGGGCGGCGGACGTCGACCAGGCCGACCGGCTCGCCCAGGCGGCCTTCTGACGATCGCGCCCTACCGCTTCCGGTCCCGGCGGACTCGGGGTCAGCGCTCCCAGGCCCGGCCCAACTGCGCCCGCAGCAGCGGCAGCGGGCTGTCGTCGCGGCCCCGGAGGCGGTCGGCGAGGCGGATCGCGGTGTCGTAGCGGGCGAGCAGCACCCCACGTCGCGCCACTTCGGGTCCGTACCCGGCCGCGGCGGTCACACGTACGGCCGCCGCGGCGCCGATGGACAGGGCGAGTCCGGCCACGTCCTCGGCCGGGTCGCCCACCACGGCGTCCGCCCAGTCGAGCACGCCGCTCACCCGGCCCGCCGAACTCACCAGCAGATGCTCGCCCTTGAGGTCGTTGTGCAGCACGACGGCGGTCGGGGCGGCCGCGGGGTGAGCCGGGGTGCCGGGTGCGCGGGGTGCGGCGAGGGCGGCGGGCAGTTCGCCTTCGGCGGCGAGATGGCCGGCTGCTTCCTCGGCGGACGCGTGGAGCGGGCCGAGCGCGCGGGGCTTCCCCGCGGGCAGACGCAGCGCCGCCGTGGCCTCCGCGGGGAGGGCGCGCAGGCCGGAGAGGAGTCCGGCCAGGTCCGACTCTCCCTCGGGGGCGACGGGCCGGTGCTCCGCCGAGGTGCCGGGGAGGCGGGTGTCGACGGTGTACGTGAGGCCGGGCGCCCACTCCCCGGCGGCGACGCTCGCCGGTACGCCGACCGGCACATGCGGCCGGATCGCCTCCCGGAGCAGCAGCTCACGCCGTTGCCGTGCGGCCGCGCCGGGGTCCAGCGTGAGCCGGAGGACGTACCGTTCACCGATCCACCAGGTGGAGTGCTCACCGCCCTCGTCCACGGGCTCGACGGTCGTGTCGGGCGCCTGGGGCAGCACCCGTCGTACGAGGTCGCGAGCCGTGGACGGCGTGGGCGAGGTAGGCATGCCGCCGATCATGACACCGCGCGAGCTCGGCTCCCAGTTCTTATCCGACGTGCACAGCCGTCGGCGCCCACGTTCCGAGGCGCCCGTAACCCCCTGTGAAGGCGGTGTTGCCCAGTGCTCCGAGGTGCGCGAGTGTTCCTGTCATGGACCGTGACCGGAACCTCGCCTCTCCGTTGCCTTCCCAATCACCCTCCCGCCTCTTCCCTCTGACCCGCCGTCAACTGCTGGTGTCCGCGGGCGCGGCCGGGGCGGCCGGTGCCGTGGCGGTGGCCGGCGCCGTGCCCGCGGCGGCGCGGGAGCCCGCCGGTGTGCCGCTGTCGTTCACCCGCGCCACCAACGGCTCGGCCACGCTCTCGCCCGCCGGGGACCGGCTCGTCGTCGAGGTGCAGCACGTCCTGTGGTCCCAGCCGCGTTCCGGTGGCAAGGCGGTGCCGCTCACCCCGCCGGGCCTCGAACCCAACCGGCCCGTGTTCGCCCCGGACGGCGCGCTCGTCGCCTTCTGCGCGTACCAGGGCGGCGGCTACCACATCTGGACCATGCGCCCCGACGGCTCGGAGGTGCGGCAGCGCACCGAGGGGCCCTGGGACGACCGGGGCCCGGCCTGGTCGCCCGACGGTTCCCGGATCGCCTTCGCCTCCGAGCGCGGCGGCGACCCGGTGAAGGGCAGCCCGTACCGGATCCACGTCCTCGACCTGCGCTCCGGCGAGCTGAGCCGGGTGACCGGGCTGCCCGGGCAGGACGGCCCGGTGCAGGACGGTGCCTGGGAGGACTACGACCCCGCCTGGTCGCCGGACGGGAAGCGGATCCTGTTCGTCCGGGCGAAGGCGGTCACGTCGCCCACCGGAACGGCGCTGGAGGCACGCCTCATCGCCGCCGTCCCCGCCGACGGCTCGGGCCCGGTCGTCGTGGAGCACACGGAGACCGAGAACGCCCAGGTCATGACGCCCGCCCCGGCCCCCGACGGCCGCCGCCTCGCCTACCTGCGCACCACGGCGGCACCCGAGGCGTCCTGCGCCCTCGTGGTCGACGGCAAGCGCGTGGACGTCGCCGGGGACATCGCACCCGTGCCCCCGCGCTGGACCGAGGACGGCGAGCTGCTGCTCACGGTCGACGGCCGTTTCACCCTCGTACGCCCCGCCGAACCGGGCGCCGCCGAGCCGCTGCCGTTCGACGGCGTCCTGACCGTGGACCGGCCGCGCTACCGCGTGAAGGAGTACGATCTCGGGCTCGCGGAACAGCGTGCGCGCCCCGTCCGGGGTGTGCACCTGCCCGCGCTCTCGCCCGACGGCCGCCACATCGCCTTCGCCGCCCTCAACTCCTTGTGGCTCGCGGGCACTTCGGGTGGTCGGCAGCCGAAGCGGCTGCGCCGCGCCGACCCCACCCGTTACCTTCTGGGGCCTTCTTGGGCGCGCGACGGGCGTTCCCTGGTGTACGTCGACGACCGCGACGGGCTCCTCGGTGTGTACCGGCACGACCTCGCCACCGGCAAGGAGACGGCGCTCGCGACCGGCGGCCGGGTGCACCCGGCGCTTTCGCCCGACGGCAAGCGCCTGGCCTGCCTCGACATGACCGGCCGGCTCGTCGTACGCGATCTGGCCGCGGGCACCGACCGCGTCCTCGCGGACCCGCTCGGCGGCGGCGGTCTGCCCGGCCGGCCGACCTGGTCGCCCGACGGCCGCCACATCGCGCTCTGCGACCGCAACCGCCTCAACCTGCGCTTCCGCGAGGGCTACAACCTCGTACGCGTCGTCGACGCCGCCACCGGCGACGCCCGGCTGCACGCCGTCGCGCCCCACACCTCCCTCGCCGACCGGTACGACTCCGGGCCCGTCTGGTCGCCGGACGGGCGCTGGATGGCGGTGATCGTCGAGTCCGCGCTGTGCCTGCTGCCCGTCGCCCCCGACGGCAGCCCGCGCGGCGAACTCCGCGCCCTCACCACCGAACCCGCCGACCACCCCACCTGGTCGGGGGACTCCAAGACGCTCCTGTACCTGTCGGGCACCCGGCTGCGCCTCATCGGCGTCGACGGCGGCGGCGCCCGCACCGTACGCGTCCCGCTGGACCAGCGCAGGCCCGCGCCCGCCGACACAGTGGTGCACGCGGGGCGGCTGTGGGACGGCACCGGCGACACGGTCCGCGAGGACGTCGACATCGTCGTGCGCGGCGGGCGCGTCACCGCCGTCGAACCGCACCGCGCGTCCCGCAAGGGCACGCGGCGGCGCGTCGACGCCTCCGACCGCACCGTCCTGCCAGGCCTGTGGGACACCCACACCCACCCGTGGCAGAGCACCTACGGCGGCCGCCAGACCGTGGGCCAGCTCACGTACGGCATCACCACCGCCGTCTCGCTCGGCGGGTTCGCCCACGAACAGGCCCGCATCCGCGAGGCGGTCGCCACCGGGCAGCTCGCCGGGCCCCGGCTTCTGACCACCGGCGAACTCCTCGACGGCGGCCGCGTCGCGTACAGCATGGGCCGCGCGCACCGCACCCGCGCGGGGCTGCGGCGTTCCCTGGAGCGTGCCGCGCAGCTCGACTGGGACTTCGTCAAGACGTACGTGCGGGCGCCGAGTTGGGTGATGGAGGAGGCGGCGCAGTTCGCGCACGAACGCCTGGGTGTGCGCTCGGGCAGCCACTTCCTGTCGCCCGGCATCCAGTCCGGGCAGGACCTGACGACTCATCTGCAGGCCACACAGCGGGGCGAGTTCGGGCATGCCATCACGGCGTCCGGGCGCGCCTATGACGACGTCGTGGAGATCTACAGCGCGCGCGGCGCCCGCTTCGCGATGATCGCCACACCGTTCACCTCGTCGCCGCTCCTTGGCGCCGACCCCGCCCTCGCCGACGACCCCCGGGTCACGGCCGTGATGCCACCGTGGGACGCCGCCCAGGTGCGCAAGTCGGCGGGCGTCGCCCCGACCGCGGCCCAACTGGCCACGCTGCGGCGGGAGACCGACATCTACCGGCGGATCCTCGCCGCGGGCGGCCTCGTCGCCCTCGGCACGGACCAGCCGCTCGTACCGGTCGGCCTCTCCCTGCACCTGGGCCTGCGCGCCCTGCACCGCGGCGGCCTGACCCCGGTCGAGGCGCTGCGCACCGTGACGGTGCTGCCCGCGCGGCTGTTCGGCGTCGCGGACGACCTCGGCACCGTGGCCCCCGGGAAGATCGCCGACCTGACGGTCGTGGACGGCGACCCGTTCACGGACTTCGCCTCACTGGTACGCACCGTGTCGGTGCTGCGCGGCGGCATCCCGTACGAGACCGACGACCTGGTCGCCGCGTTCCCGCCGGCGGACCGGCACAAGCACGCGGGCCCGGACTGGCTGGACGTGGGGCGCCTGATGCGGCGGGACGGGTGTTGCGATCCGGGGGTGTGAGGGGGAGGCGTGGGGCGGGGCGGTGGCCGAGGGGGTTCGCGGTATGCGATCCGGGGTCGGCCGCCGCTGCCCGCTGCCCGCTGCCCGCTGCCCGCTGCCCGCTGCCCGCTGCCTGCGCCCACCGCCCGCTGTCCGATTTACGCCTGCGCGCTCCCCGCTGCTTCGCCCGGCCACGGGCAGTGAGGCCGGGCGGAGCAGCGGGCAGCGCGGGCGGGGGCGCGGGTGGCCCGAGCGAACCCGGGCCCACCCCTTGGGCGGACCGGCCCCGCGCCGGACCCGTCAGACAGACCGCAGATACTGCTGCGGCACCCGGATCTCCGCCCCCAGCTCCCGCGCGGCGGCCCGCGCCCACGAAGGGCTGCGCAGCAGCTCGCGGCCGAGGAGGACGGCGTCCGCCTCGCCGTTGGCGAGGATCTTCTCGGCCTGTTCGGCGTCGGTGATCAGGCCGACGGCGGCGACCGGAAGGCCCGTCTCGGCGCGGACGCGCGCCGCGAACGGCACCTGGTAGCCGGGCCCGACCGGGATCTTCACGCCCGCGGCGTTGCCGCCGGTGGAGACGTCGAGCAGGTCGACACCGTGCTCCTTGAGGAGCGCCGCGAAGCGCACGGTGTCGTCCGCCGCCCAGCCGCCCTCCTCCAGCCAGTCGGTGGCGGAGATACGGAAGAACAGCGGCTTGTCCTCGGGCCACACCGCGCGCACCGCGTCCACGACCTCCAGGGGGAAGCGGACCCGGTTCTCGAACGAGCCGCCGTAGGAGTCGGTGCGCCGGTTGGAGTGCGGGGAGAGGAACTCACCGATCAAGTAGCCGTGCGCGCCGTGTACTTCGGCGACCTCGAACCCGGCGTCCAGGGCGCGGCGCGCGGCGTCCGCGAACTGTCGCGTCACCTCGTGGATCTGATCGACGGTCAGTTCCGTCGGTACGCTGTGCCGCTCGTCGAACGCGACCGGGCTCGGCCCGAGGGGCTGCCACCCCTCCGCCGTGCCGGGCGCGAGGGGCGCGCCGCCCTGCCACGGCCGGTCGGTGGACGCCTTGCGGCCCGCGTGCGCGAGCTGGATGCCCGGAACCGTGCCCTGCGCCTTGAGGAAGCCGGTGATGCGGCGGAACGCCTCGGTCTGCGTGTCGTTCCAGATGCCGAGGTCGGCCGGGGAGATGCGGCCCTCGGGGCTGACGGCGGTCGCCTCGGTGAGGATCAGGCCGGTGCCTCCGGTGGCGCGCGCCGCGTAGTGGGCGAAGTGCCAGTCGGTCGGCACGCCCGCGCCCGGCCCCGACGCCTCCGCCGAGTACTGGCACATCGGCGCCATCCACACCCGGTTCGGGACGGTCAGCGATCGCAGGGTGTAGGGCTCGAACAGCGCGCTCACGGCGGCCTCCATACGTGACGGCGGGGGTACGGGGCGGGCGGCACGGCGGCACAGCAGCGGGAGCCATCAGGCCGCTCGGGTGCGCATCCCTCTCGTACGATAAACCTCGTAGTACGGTGACTGTCAAACTACGTGAGGTCTCGTACAATGGGAGCGTCCGTACGGTCAGGAAGAGTGGAGCCGCCATGACGACCGCCGCACAGAGCGCCCGCGCGGTCGCGCACCCGGACCGCGAGGAGATCCGCCTCGAAGGTGTGCTGCATGCGCTGTCCGACCCGATGCGGTTGCTGGTGGTGCGTCAACTGGCCAGCGAGGGAGCGGAGTTGACGTGCTCCCACTTCGGGCTGCCCGTCACCAAGTCCACATGCACTCACCACTTCCGGGTGCTGCGGGAGGCGGGCGTGATCCAGCAGATCTACCGGGGCACGGCCAAGCTGAACGCCCTGCGGCGGGACGACCTAGACGCTCTTTTCCCGGGGCTCCTCGACAGCGTCCTCGCTGCGGCCGACCGGCAGGCCGACCCTCTCGACGGCGCCTGACCCTGCGGGAGCCTTGCCCGGAAGGTGGTTGAACACCAGGTTTAGGGCGATCGCCGTTACGCACCCCGCGCTGATCCCGCTGTCCATGACCGTCTGGAACCAGTCGGGGAACCGGTCGTAGATCCCGGGCACGCCGACCGGCAGCATGCCCACCGCGACCGACACCGCGACGACCGTCAGGTTGTCGTTGCCGCGGAAGTCGACCCGCGCCAGCGTCCGCAGCCCGCTCGCCGCGACCGTACCGAACATCACCAGACCCGCGCCGCCGAGCACCGGCGCCGGTATGGCCGCGACCACCGCGCCCAGCTTCGGCAGCAGCCCGAGGAGCACCAGGATGCCGCCGGCCGCGGCCACCACCCAGCGGCTGCGCACCCGCGTCATGCCGACCAGGCCCACGTTCTGAGCGAACGCCGTGTACGGGAAGGTGTTGAAGACGCCGCCGAGCACGGTCGAGAGGCCGTCGGCGCGCAGCCCGTCCGCGAGCGCGCGCGGCCCGACCTCGCGCCCGGTCATCTCGCCGACCGCGATGAAGTCACCCGTCGTCTCCGTCATGATCACCAGCGCCACGACCAGCATCGAGGCGATCGCCGCGCCCTCGAACGTGGGCGCCCCGAAGTGGAACGGCGTGCTCACCCCGACCCAGTCCGCGTCGCCGACCCCGCCGAAGTCGGTGAAGTCGAGCGGCACCGCGAGCGCCATGCCCGCCACGATCCCGACGAGCACCGCCACCCGGCTCAGGAACGCGGGCGCGAACCGCTGCACCCCGAGCACCACGACGAGGACGAAGGCCGCAAGGCCGATGTTCTTCGGCGCCCCGAAGTCGTCCGAACCGACCCCGCCCGCCGCCCAGTTGCCCGCCACCGGAAGCAGCGAGACGCCGATGATCAGCACGACCGTGCCGGTCACCAGCGGCGGGAAGAACCGCAGCAGCCTGCCGAACACCGGCGCGAGGAGCATCATCGCGACCCCGGAGACGATCACCGCGCCGTAGATCGCCGGCAGCCCGCCGCCCCCGGTGCCGATGAGCACCATCGGCGCGACGGCCGCGAACGTACAGCCCTGCATGATCGGAAGGCGCACCCCGAACCGCCAGAACCCCACGCACTGGATGAGCGTCGCGATGCCGCACACCAGCAGATCCGCCGTGATCAGATACGCGAGGTCGGCGGGCGAAAGCTTCATCGCGCCGCCCACGATCAGTGGCACGGCCACCGCGCCCGCGTACATCGCGAGCACGTGCTGCGGACCGAACGCCACCAAGTGCCGTACGGGCGGGACCTCGTCGACGGGGTGCGGGCGCGGTGGACGTGCGGGGGCTGTGGACGCCATGGGGACTCCTGGGCGGGGCGGGTGGGGGTGCTGGCGGCGAGAGGGCTGGAGGGGGGGAGCGCGGGGAGAAGGGGACAGCACGAGACCGTAATGGGCTTGAACAGTTTGTTGATTTCGCGCGCGTTGCCGGTACGTGTCGGGGGAGCCGGGCTCCTCAGGGCCGGGTGCGGGTCAGTCGGTCGGACCGGATGTGCCGCCGCGCGCCGCCGACAGAAGCCCCGGCCAGTCCGGGATCTTCACCGGCCCGCGCCCGAGGGAACGCCCGAGGTCCGCCTCCGCGCGCTCGATCGCCAGCCAGCCGGACCACTCCACGGGCCGGGCGCCGACGGCACGCAGCGCGGCAAGCGTGTCGTCGGGCACGTCACGCAGCGCGAGCGCGGGTGCGTCGTCGAGCAGGGACAGCGCCGTCTCCTTGGCGCAGGGGCGGTTGGTGCCGATGACGCCGGTCGGCCCGCGCTTGATCCAGCCCGCGACGTACTCACCGGGCGAGACGGCGCCGTCGCGCAGCACCCGCCCCGCGGCGTGCGGCACCGTGCCCGTGCTCTCGTCGAACGGCAGCCCGTCCATGGGCACGCCGCGGTAGCCGACGGAGCGCAGGACGAGCTGGCCTGTGATGTCCTCGTACGTCCCCGAACCCGTCACCCCGCCCCGGCCGTCGGGCAGCGTCCGCTCGAACCGTACGCCGCCGACCCGGCCCTCCTCGTCGAGCACCGCCACCGGCCGCAGGAAGAACCGCAGCCGGATCCGCCGCGCGAGCCCGCGCTCGGGCAGGCCGGCCCAGCCGCGCATCACCTCGACGTTGCGGCGGCTCGCCGCGGGCAGCCCCGACGGGTCCGCGTACGCCGGGTCGAGCGCCAACTCCGCCGGGTCGACGAGGACTTCGGCGTCCGGGAGCGAGCCGAGCTCCCGCAGCTCCTTGGTGGTGAACCGCGCCTGGGACGGTCCGCGCCGCCCCACCATGTGCACCTCGCGCACCCGGCTGTCCGCGAGCACGCCGAGCGCCTCGTGCGGCATGTCGGTCGGCAGCAGCTCGGCGGCGCCGCGCGCCAGTATCCGCGCGACGTCCACGGCGACGTTGCCGACACCGATGACGACGGCCGAGTCCACACCGCGTACGAAGCGGTCCGGCGGTCCCGAGCCGTTGGCCGTCACGTCCGGGTGGGCGCTGTACCAGGACACGAACTCCGTCGCGGACCAACTGCCCGGGAGGTCCTCGCCGGGCACGCCGAGGCGACGGTCCGTGGCGGCGCCCACGCAGTACACGACCGCGTGGTACATGCCGAGCAACTGCGCCGGGGAGAGCGCGCCGGGGCCGACCTCGACGCCGCCGAGGAACCGTACGCGGTCGTGCTCCAGGACCGTACGCAGGTTGTTCTGCAGGGACTTGATCTTCTCGTGGTCCGGCGCGACGCCGTAGCGCACCAGGCCGTACGGGCACGGCAGCCGGTCGAGCACGTCCACCCGCACCCCTGGCACGAGGTCCTGCTGGACCAGGCTCTGCGCGGTGTAGACCCCGCTCGGACCCGATCCCACGACGGCGACCTGCACGGTGGCGCTCCTTCCGCGAGGTGTCCCCGGGACGCCTCGAGGCCTGGCGATGCCTGCTGCTGCGTGTCTGGCATCAGCATCGCACCACCGTGCGCGCAGGGGGAGGTGTGCCGCCGCGCGCGTTGGCGCGTGCCGTGGCCGACGTCGCGCCGTGTGCCGCTGACAGGGTGCCGTGGCCGCCGTGCCCGTGCGCGCCGTCCGCGGCGGAATGTGACTGTACGGCTACCGTGCGACTGTGCGGAAAGGTTCATTTTGCGACGAGAATGATCATTACCGATCGGGTGGCGGGGCGGGCGGCGGAGCGGGGGATCTGCGGCCGGTGGAACCGGCGGGCCTCGCCGGAGCGACGGGTCTGTCGGGTCTTTCGGGCCTGACGGGCTTCGCGGGGGAGTGGTCCGTGGTCGGGGACTGGGACGAGGGCTGGGTCGAGGAGTCGTGGCCGACGGGGGAGACCGTGGTGACGGTGCCCCGGCCTGCGTCGGAGGTGCCGGGTGCGGCGGGGGCCGCTTGGTCGGAGGGTTCTGAGGGGGCTTGGGCCGAGTCGGTGGTCGGTGACCGCGACGACTGGGCGGAGCCGGACGATGAGGGCGAATGGGTGCCGTCACCTGTGAGTGCTCACGGCGGTGCGGAGGCCGAGCCGACGGAGGGGCCCCAGGGGGACTGGGCCGACCCGGAGGTGACCGGTCAGGGCGGGGCCCTCTTCCATGTGCGCCTGGCGTTCGACGAGAGCGGGCGCCGAGACGTGCCCGGAGGCGGGTGCTGTCCCAACGGGGGCGGCGGCGCTGACGTTCTTGCATCGGTGTCCGACGGCCGCATCACCATCGAGGAACTGCGGGCCCAGCCCCCGCTCCCGCTCGCCGGCCTCGCGGCGCTCGCCGCCCGGATCGAGGGCCCCCTCAACGACGCCGCCCGCGGTCTGGCCGAGCAGGATGAAGCGGGCTTCGGCGGTGCGGAGTCCGGCTGCCGGGGTGGGGGCTCCCCCGTTCAGGAGCCGCCCGCTCCGCGTCGGGGGCGTCCCTCCGCGCGGCGGGGCAGTGCCGTGCGGCACGTCACCGCTGAGGCGTATCGCGGGGCGTTGGACGACGGTGAGGATCCCGTGCTCGCTGTCATGCGTGCTACGGGGCACAGCCGGCGTAAGTCGTTGCGGCTTATCGCGGGGGCGCGGGACGCGGGGCTGTTGATGCCGCGTCACCACCGTCGCTGAAGGCTCCGGTGGTGGGGTCTGTTGCCACCTGCGGGCCGGTGGGGGCTGGTCGCGCAGTTCCCCGCGCCCCTTACGGGGCCCGCCTCGGTGCCCCGCCCGCCTACTCCATCCCCCGCATCCGGCTGATCTCACTCGTCTGCTGCGCCACCACGTCGTTCGCCATTTCCTCGACCAGCAAGTTGTTGCCCTGCGAGAGCGCGTCCGTCGCCATCGTCACCGCGCCGGTGTGGTGGGTGATCATCAGCTTGAGGAACAGTTGGTCGAAGGCCTCGCCCTTGGCCGTGCGCAGTTGCTTGAGCTGGGCCGGTGTCGCCATGCCCGGCATGCCCGCGTGGTCGTGGTGGCCGTCGTGGCCGGGCTTCGGGGACTTCGCCCCGGGCTTGCCCTTCTTGGCGTAGGCCTTCTGCCAGCGCTCCATCGCGCCGATCTCCGGCTTCTGCGCGGCGGTGATGCGTTCCGCGAGGCGCTTCACCTTGGTGGACTTCGCCCGTTTCGGGGCGAGTTCGGTCATCTCCAGGGCCTGGGCGTGGTGCGGGATCATCTTCTCGACGTACTCGAAATCGGCGGAGTTCGGGCTGTCGTCGTCGGTCCTCTTCTTCGCGGCGTCCTCGGCGGACAGCGTCGCCGCCGTCTCACCCGGCTTGCCCGGGGCGATCACCGAAGGCCCGGTGGAGGAAGGGGACTTGGCCTTGCTGCCGGAGTCCGATGACGATCCCGAGTCGCAGGCGCCGAGCACCAGGACGGCGGCCGCGAGCAGCGCGGTCGCGGCACAGGCGCGTGTGACGGACGCGGCGGACACGACTGACGTACGGGCGGCGGACGTACGACGGTGGAGCACGGCGACCTCCTGTGGCGCGCGGGGCGGTTGGGTCCGTTCCTAGCACGCCGATGAGCGCCAGTGATCAGAAATGTTCATTACGACTGGGTTGCCATCTGTTGATTTGTACATGAGGAGCACGATACTGCGGGTGTCCGTGAACCGTTCGCCCCCGAACGGCCACAAGGGAGGACGCAGTGACCCTGTTGAACGAACCCCGAACGCGCCGCAGACGCCTGGGAGTTGTGGCGGCCGCAGCCGGTCTCCTCGCCGCGCTGCTGACCGCGGCTCCCGCCGGGGCGACCCCGGACCCGGGAGACACCCCCAAGGCGCCCAAGAAGGTGTCCAAGAGCGACGCCGCCGACACCAAGGAGGCGATAGCCGACGGCAAGATCCCCGCGCCGGACGAGATCGTCCACTCGGACAACGTCGAGCACCTCACCAACATCCCCAAGGACGCGCTGCCCGGCACGAACTCGGACCTCGCCTTCCAGGGCAAGTACGCGTTCGCCGGCAACTACGACGGCTTCCGCATCTTCGACATCAGCAACCCGAAGAAGCCGAAGACCGTCTCGCAGGTCCTGTGCCCCGGATCGCAGAACGACGTCTCGGTCTCCGGGGACCTGCTGTTCCTGTCGACCGACTCCTCGCGCAGCGACAGCTCCTGCTCCAGCACCACGCAGCCCGCCACGGAGAAGTCGTCCTGGGAGGGCATGAAGGTCTTCGACATCAGCGACAAGAAGAACCCGCGGTACGTCGCCGCCGTCGAGACCGCCTGCGGCTCGCACACCCACACGCTGGTTCCCGACCGCCGCAACGTCTACGTGTACGTCTCCTCGTACGCGCCGAGCGCGACGTTCCCCGACTGCCAGCCGCCGCACGACGGCATCTCCGTTATCAAGGTGCCGCGCAAGGCCCCGCACAAGGCGGCGCTTGTCGGTTTCCCCGTGCTGTTCCCGGGCGACGGCCCGGACGGCGGCGGCAACCCGGGCGGGCCCACCAACCCGGGCGTCTCCAAGACCACCGGCTGCCACGACATCACGGTCCTGCCCTCCAAGGACCTCGCGGCGGGCGCCTGCATGGGTGACGGCATCCTGTTCTCCATCAAGGATCCCGAACGCCCGAAGGTCATCGACCGCGTGCAGGACAACGTGAACTTCGCGTTCTGGCACTCGGCGACCTTCAACCAGCGTGCCGACAAGGTCGTGTTCACCGACGAGCTCGGCGGTGGCGGCGGCGCCACCTGCAACGCCGAGGTCGGTCCGAACCGCGGCGCCGACGGCATCTACGACATCACGGGCCGGGGCGACAAGCGCAAGCTCGTCTTCAAGAGCTACTACAAGATCCCGCGCCACCAGGCGGACACCGAGAACTGCGTGGCCCACAACGGCTCGCTGATCCCCGTGCGGGGCAAGGACATCATGGTCCAGGCCTGGTACCAGGGCGGCGTCTCCGTGTGGGACTTCACCGACTCCTCCAAGCCCAAGGAGATCGCCTACTTCGAGCGCGGTCCGATCTCCGCCGATCAGCTCGTCGGCGGCGGCTCCTGGTCGGCGTACTACTACAACGGACACATCTACTCGAACGACATGGTCAAGGGCTTCGACGTGCTGAAGCTCAAGGACAAGCGCACCGCACCGGCCGACAAGGTGCGACTGCGTGAGCTCAACGTGCAGACGCAGCCGGACTACTTCGGCTGGCACGACTGACCGACCCGCGGGGCGAACGGCCCGGGGGCCGTCCGGCGGATGCCGGGCGGCCCCCTTCGCCGTCTGTACCTGCGTGTCTGTACCTGCGTGTCAGTACCCGACCCTCAGGCCATGTGCTTCGAGGACGGGCGCCACCGGCTGGTGGAAGGTCGTGCCGCCCGAACTGCAGTTGCCGCTGCCCCCGACGCCGAGCCCGAGCGCCGCGTTCCCGCCGAACGCCGGAGCGCCCGTGTCGCCCGGTTCCGCGCAGAGATTGGACCGGAAGAGGCCGCTGACGACGCCTTGGGGGAAGCTGATCGAGTTGTTCACCGACTGTACGACGCCGCAGTGCAGGCCCGAGGTGCGTCCCACGTGGCACACCCGCTGGCCGACGGTGGGGCGCGCGGCCCGGTCGATGCGGAACGACTGGGCGCCCGCGGCGACTTCACTGGGGTAGGAGTAGCTGGTGTTGGTGTAGCGGATGAGCGCGTAGTCGTTGCCGGGGAACACCGACGTCTCGGTGACCCCGACGGGCACGGTCAGGCCCGGGTCGGCGAACCAGGTCGTGCCGACGGTGGCGCAGTGGCCGGGCATGATGCCGTAGAACTGCGTGCCCTTCATGGTGTTGAAGGACACCGCGCAGCGGCCGCCGGCGGAGAACAGTTGGTCGCCGCCGCGGATCACGCCCGCCGCCGCGTTTCCTGCGGCGGCCGCGACCCCGGTGGGGGCCGCCAGAAGGGCGAGCGTCGTGAGTACGACGGTGAGGACCTGGGCCAGGATGGTACGGAGCCTCATAGCGCGTCCTGTCGGGAGTGGGGGGCCAGGGCGCCCGTCATTGTGACCGAGCGCGGCCGCCACGGCGACGCCGAGAGCAACCTCCGTTACATGTCGCGGTACCTCATTGCCGTACCCGCACCGTCACCGAACGCGCCGCCGGAGCATGCGCGTTGTTGAACGCGCGGATCAGGAACGTGTGCAGGCCGGGACGCAGGCGCGCGGTCGCCGTGAGACTGGCGTCGGCCGGGTCGAAGCGGTGCGCGATCCGCTCGCCGTCCACCTCGACGGTGATCCGCGCGGCGTCGACGCCCGACACCGCGTCCGCGATCCGTGCGGTGAGCCGGACGGCCGCGCCGTCGACCGTGGCGCCGCCCTTGGGCGCGACCTTGTCGATCACCGGGACGAGGGCGGGCTGTCTGCCGGGCCTGCCTCCCGGGCGGCTCTTGCGGCGCTGGATCCGGGCGACGGAGGGCGGTACGGCCGCACCGCCCAGGTCCGCCTCGAAGACGAGGGGCAGATCGACGCCGGGACGCACCTTCGGCCCCGCCGTGACCGTGAACTCCACGCCGGTCCGGCCCCCGGCGGCCACCCGCACCCGAGCCCGACGCGGCGCCACCGACCAGCCCCCGAAGGCCCGCCCGGACACCGTCACGGTCTGCGCGGAGGCGTTGAAGTTGTAGACGTCGACCACCATGCGCGTGGAGGCGCCGAGCCGGTGGCCGAGGGGTGGTTCGGCGTCCCCGTCCTCCTTGTCGGGCGCCGAGTCGGCCGCCGCGTACCGCTGGTTGAGGACGATGTGTTCGGCGACGGAGAGCGGCCCCGGCCGGGCGTGTTGGTCACCGGCCGGAGGCCTGGGGCGGCCGGGCGGCGGCGCGTCGGTCACCAGGTACAGCGGGTCGCGGGACGCGGCCACCCGGACGGTGCCGCGGGCCGACCGGGCCGGGGCGCCGCGCGCGGCGCCCATGATGTCGTACACGCGTGTAGCCCCGTCCGGCACCGGCACGTCCACGTCCCGCGGCCTCCCCGCGCACACCACGGTCACCGTGCGCCCCGCGCCGTCGCCGAACACGAACCCGGCCGCATGCGGGAGCAACTCCTCGACCAGACCTACGTAGTTGGCTTCGCCCAGGAGCCCGGTGAGGGCGGCGTACGCGCTGAACGCCGGCAGCGGCTGGAAGTCCCGGCTGAGCAGCGCGAACGACACACCCTCGTCGGTGCACGGTGGCCCGCAGAACCAGAACTGCCGCTCGGTGCCCGCCGCCAGGCTCTCCACCGTCGACAGGACGAGATAGCGGGCCTGGGTGCGCTGCGTCGCGTACGCCGGATCCGTGCCGGGTTCGGCGGGCAGGAAGGCGCCGGACTCCGTCATCCACAGCGGTGTCGCCGCCCCGAACCGCTCCCGCAGCTCCGCCTGGTCCTCCGCCGACGACGGGAAGTCGGGGTCGGCGTCGTCCAGCGGCGGATAGCCGTGGAAGCTCCACACGTCCGCGTACCGCACCACGTCGTTGTGCAGCATCAGCTCCTGGAACACGCCCTCCCCCGCGATGCCCGGAAGGACCACCGGCGGCGCGTCCGGCTGGTCGGCGATGCCGAGTGCCGCCGCCTTCACGTACGCGGCGTGCTGGTCGCCCGTGCTGGCGGTGTCGTCCACATCCGGTTCGTTGGAGAGCTGGAGCGCGTCGGCGACGACCCGCTTGCCGCGGCCCGCCAGGTGCGCGCCGTAGCGGTAGGCGTGCCGCAGGTCGGCGGGCAGCGGCACGGACGTCTCCGTCAACGCCCAGCCCGGCGGCGGCGAGACGACCTCGAGGACCTTCAGCCCGCGCTTCTGCAACGCCTCGACGACCGCCTCGTGCAGGCCGCTGTCGAACGGTCCGTGCGGCTCGCGCTGGGCGGCCGGCCAGGCGCTGCCGTCGCGTACGTAACGCGCGCCCATCGACTCCATCGCTGTCGCCAGGGCGGGCAGGAGAGGAGGCGGGACCAGGGCGTGCGTGAAGACGTTCACGCCAAATCGGTTGGCCGGGCCGCGCGGTGCGCGCCGCGCGGGCAGGTGCGCGAAGCAGCCGGTGACGGTGGACTCGGGGGCCGTTGTCAGCGCCGCGACGGCACGGTAGTTGCCGGGCGGCAGCACGGGGAGCGTGGCGTGTGCCGCCCCGGCGCCGGGTGCGACCGGGACGGTTCCGGACGCCACCTGCCGGGAGAAGTAGTCGAGGACGCGGTACGTCACGGTCAGCGCGCGTGGCGCCGCGCCGTTCAGGCCGAAGCGCAGCTCTGCCGGTGCGTCGCCGCGGTAGTGGCCGAGGTTGTTCGCCGGGCCCCGCAGCCGCACGGAGCGCAGCGCGACCGGAACCGGCGTGAGCGTGAACTCGTCGAGCAGGAAACGGTATCCGTTGTAGTCGTCGAGGACCGTGGGACCGTCGACCGTGAACGTGAGGGTGTTGACGCCGCGCCGCAGCTCCACGTCGCCGAGGGCGAGGCGCGACAGGTCGCCCCACGCCTTCGGGGACTCGTACCAGTAGGGCTGCGAGCGCGACACCGACCACGACGCCCCGCCGTTCACAGCGAGCCGGAAGTACGAGCTGGTCTCCTCGGTGTGCGGCTGCTCCACCGGGACCGTCGCGACGGCCTCGATCCGGTACGGCCCGGCGGTCGGGACGTGCACGGTGTACGTGGCGTACCAACCGCGCGGCGGTGGCGGGGGCTCGGCCGTGGCCAGGGCGAGGAGCGCGCCGCCCGACGCCCTCGGGTCCCGGGCCGTGGGGATGCTGGAGCGGGTCGGGGACTCGCCCCGCACGGTGATCACAGGGGCGCCCCGGTCGCGGCCGGGCGCCGTCGTCCTCGCCGCTGCGGCCGTCGCGGTCAGGGCGAGCCCTGCGGCGAGACCTCCGGCGACGGCTGTACGTCGGTCGATGCTCATGTCTCCAGCACACCGTGGCAAGGGCGCGCGGGCGTCCTGCCCGAGCAGGGAGTCGGCCCCGGCCGGTTGGCCCAGATCGCCTCCACCCATGGGTGGAGAAAGGCGCCGGTAGGGTCGGAGTGTGGGACGGGGAACGGTACGCGGAGGGCCGGGGGCCGCCGACGCGGCGGTGCCCGCCGCGCTGCTGGCGGGGCATCTGCTGGTGCTCGTGTTCTCGGGGGGCCTGACCGGGTCCGGCGGTGTCGACGGGGCCGACGGTCAGGCGGTCTGGCAGGTGCTGGTCGGCGTCCTCGCCATGGGGGTGGCCGCCGCCGCGCTGGTGTGGCGCAGGGTGGCGCCGGTGCCGGTCTTCGGTGCGGCGCTCGTCGCCGATGGGGCGGCGGAGGCGCTGCTGTCGCAGACGGCGCTGACGCCCGCGTTGCCCTGCGCGCTGTGGGTCGCCCTGTTCTCGCTGGCCGCGCACGGCACCGCGCGGCGGGCGCTCGGGGCCGCGGCCCTCGCTACGGCCGTGCTCCCGCTGCACGGGATCCCTGTGCCCGGGATACGAGACGGCGCGGGAGTCGGCGCGGGATTCGACGCACCGGGTCCGCTGCTCGACAGCCTCCTCGCGGGCGCCCTGCTGCACCTCCTCATCGTCCTGTGCGGCAGCCTCCGCAGGCACCGCACCGCCCGCCGCGCGCAAGTGCTCACGCGCCTCGCCGCGGTGGAACGCGAACGCCGAGCGGCCGCGAACGCCGAGCGCGAACGCCTCGCCCGCGATCTCCACGACGCCGCCGGACACCACCTCACCGCCGTCGCCGTACAGAGCGCCGCCGCCCTCCGTCTCGCCGACACCCGCCCCGAACTGGCCGCCGAAGCCCTGGCCGCGGCCGCCGCCACCGGCCGGGACGTCCTCGCCTCGCTGGGCCGACTCGTCGCGGTCGTGGGCGACGAGACGGACGAGGCCGGTGCGCCCCACGAGTCCGTCCCCCAGCTGTGCGCGGGCCTGGAACGCCTCGGCTTCCCCGTCACCCGCACCACCGAGGGCCGCCCCCGCCCGCTGCCGGGTGACATCTCCGTGGCCGCGTACCGCATCGTCCAGGAGTCCCTGACGAACGCGATGCGGTACGCCGCCGGGGCACCGGTCGCGGTCTGCCTGCGGTACGGCGGCGGGGAGTTGACGGTCTCGGTGGTCAACGGGAGGCCGATGGCCGGACTGTCGGCGGACGGTGGCGTCCCGTCGGGCACGGGGCGAGGGCTCGCGGGCATGCGGGAGCGGGTCGTGGGCGTGGGAGGGGCGATGAGCGCCGGGCCAACCAGCGGCGGGGGGTGGGGTGTTGAGGCGACCCTGCCGATTCCGGGAGCCCGGCCGCGGGTGCGGACCGCGGTCGTGGACGCGGTGGTGTTCGTCCTCTGTGTCGCGCTGCCGCTCCTGTTGTCGTACGTCGGTTCCGAGCCGCTCCTGTCCAACGCGAGTCCGCCCCAACTGGCGCTCCTCGGCGCCTTGTTGACGGTCCACGCGGCCCCGCTGCTCCTGCGTCGGCGCGCACCCGCCACGGCCCTCGTGGCCATGCTGACGGTCACCCTCGGCTGGTCGACGGCAGCCGCCCTGGGGCTGATGGCCTTCGACTGGCTGGGGCCGCTCGCCCTGGCGTGGACAGCGGAACTGGTCGCCCTGCACGCGGTCGCCGCGTACGGTCCGGCCCGTGCGACCTGGCCCGCCCCCGTCGGCGTCGGCCTCGTGGGCGGCATCGCGGTCGGGCTCGCGGTGGCAGGTGATCCGGGGGAGTCGGCGGGCCCCGGCGCGGTCGCGCCGCTCGCCGCCCTCGGGCTCGCCGCTGTGCCCTGGCTGCTGCCCGTCTGGGCGCTCGGCCTGCTCACCCGCGCCCGGCGCGGCGACGGCGGCCCCTGGGAGCGGCGCGTGCTCGACACGGTCGCGGCGCGGGTCGGCGAGGCGGTGGCGGGGGAGCGGAGGCGTGTCGCCACGGGGCTGCACGCCACGGTCGTGGGCCACACCGTCGCTCTCGTGCGGCACGCGGAGGCGGGCCTCGCCGGGACCGTCGACGTGAGGACGGCGCTGAGCGAGGTCACGGGCGGGGCGCGCAAGGCGCTGGCGGGGCTGCGGGACCTTCTGGACGCGCTGGAGGAACCGGACGCTCCGGCTCCCACCGCGCCCACGCCGACACGCGGACCCACGCCCACGCCGACACCGACGCCCGGACCCGAGTCGACGCCCGGACCCGCGCCCACACACACGCCCGAGCCCGCGTCGGCCCACGTACCCGCACCGATCAGCCACATCCCAGCCATGAAAGACGCAGACACATGACCGTCCGAGTACTCGTCGTGGACGACCAGTCCGTCGTCCGCGCCGGATTCGCGGCCGTCATCGACGCCGAGCCCGACCTCACCGTGGTCGGCCAGGCGGCGGACGGCGCCGAGGCGCTGGAACTCGCGCGCGTCAGCCGCCCCGACGTGGTCCTGATGGACATCCGCATGCCGGGCATGGACGGCCTGACCGCGACCCGCCTGCTGACCTCGGCGGAGCCGCCCACACGGGTCCTGGTGCTCACCACGTTCCGCCGCGACGAGTACGTCTTCTCCGCGCTGCGCGGCGGCGCGTCCGGATTCCTGCTCAAGGACTGCGAACCCCAGGAACTCGTCGACGCCATCCGTACGGTCGCCGCGGGCGAGACGCTCCTCGCCCCCGAGATCACCCGCCGCCTCATCGACGCCTTCGCCACCGGCACGGTCGGCCCGCGGGCCCGCCCCGACGGCCGTCTCGACGTCCTCACCGGGCGTGAGCGCGACGTCCTGCGCGAGGTGGCGCGCGGCCTCAACAACCCCGAGATCGCGGCGGCCCTCGGCATCGGCCGCTCCACCGTCAAGACGCACATGAACGCCCTGCTGGCCAAGCTGTCCCTGCGGGACCGCGCGCAAGCGATCATCTTCGCGTACGAAGTGGGCCTCGCCGGCCCCGGGGACCCCAACAGCCCCTCCTGATCCGGATGAGAGCATGTGGGACCGCCGCACCGCCGGAGCCACGGGGACAACGGGGAAAACGGGGAGAGGGACAGCTTGGCGCAGCAGCTCATGTCGTACCGAGTGGACTACACCAGGAACGCACCGCAGATCGTGAACTGGCGGCCGCCCCAGAGGTCGCGCGACGGCGGCGAACTGGCCTGGCTGCGCCGGGACCACGAGTACGCCCACGCCCCTGGAACCCCGGCGGGCGGGCGGCACGCCTCCGCACGCGACTTCGACGTCACCGTGGACGGCACGCCCCCGATGGCCCGCGTCCGCACCGAGCGACAGCTCGGCCGGGGACACACCGTGTACCTGGTCGACGACGGCTACGACGCCCCGCTCGGCAGGATCACCTACCGCCGCCGCCCCTTCCGCCGGACCGAGTGGACCGTGGAGCCCACCGTGGGCCCCGTCGTCCGGGGCCGCAAGGGCCGCCTGTTCTGGTGGGCGGTGTGGTGGCCCTGCGGAATGGTGGTGAGCTGGGTGAGCCTGATCATGGCCGTCTTCGGTGAGGGCGACGGCGGTTTCGGCCCGCCCCGCCGGGTGACCTGGCGCGACGCGTCACACCGTAGGCAGCTCGTCTTCCGCGGCATCGCCGACGACTACCAGGTCCTCGAAGAGGGCTGGGACCCCCGCCTGGTGAGCGCGCTCGTCGGCCTGCACCAGTCCTTCGACCCCTCGGAAGGCGCGCCGTCCGAGGGCTGGTACGGCCGGTGAGCGCGCCCCGGCACACGGGCCGGGCCGCGCTCACCCGCCCGCCGCGCTAGTCCCTGCGGTACTGCGCGGGCGAGTTCTTCGTGCCCTCGTCCTCGTACGAACCGGCCTTGCCCCGGTCCACATGGAACGTCGTCAGCGTGCTGACGGGCGAGCGCGGGTCGCGGCGGTCACCGACGACGCGCATGTGCGCGCTGAACCGCTCCGGAGTGACCTCGTACACGTCGTAGCCGTACCGGTTGCCCTCGAAGTACTTCAGGTGCGGATTGGCCTTGCCCATGACCGGGCCGTTGGCCGCGTTCCAGTCCGCGGAGTACGCGCCCGAGGTCACCGAGTGCGCGGTGAACTCCGTGCCCACCAGCGGGGATTCCGGCTCGTCGAAGTCGGTGCGGATGTCGTCGACGAACGCCGAGTGCCAGTCGCCGGTGATGACGACGAGGTCCTCCAGACCGCTCTTGTGCACGTGCCCGAGTACTTCCTTGCGCTCGGCGAGGAAGCCGTCCCACTGGTCGGTGAACATGTACGAGCCGCCGGGCCGCCCCCGGAGCTGGCTCAGCATGATCGAGTTGGCCCACACGTGCCAGGCGTCCGGGGCGCGGTCGACGGTCTTCTTCAGCCACGCCTTCTGCTCGGCGCCCAGGATCGTGCCGTCGGGAAGATTCTGCGCCGAGCGGTACGAGCGCAGGTCGAGGACGGAGAGTTCGAGGAGGTCGCCCCAGCGGCGCACCCGGTGGATCTCCGGGTCGGGCAGCGCGGACCCGCCGAAGGAGTCGCGGTGCGGCATGTGCTCGAACCACGCCTGGTACGCGGCCGCGCGGCGCCGCATGAACGGGGCGCCGCCGCCGGTGCCGCTGTAGTCGTTGACGACCTCGTGGTCGTCCCAGGTCAGGAACCACGGGTGGGCGGCGTGCGCCTCGCGCAGCGATTTGTCGCCCTTGTAGAGAGCATGCCGTTTTCGGTAGTCGGCGAGGGTGAGGATCTCCGGTCCGTCGTGGTCGCGCACGTGCTTCTCCGGTACGCCGCCGACCTGGCCGTGCTCGTAGATGTAGTCGCCGAGGTGGACGACGAAGTCGACCTTCTCGCGGGCGATGCCGCGGTGGGCGGCGTAGAAACCGTCGTGGAACGCCTGGCAGTTGGCGGCCGCGAAGGTGACCTTGGAGACACGACCGCGCGGCGCCGTCTTCGTACGCCCCACACGGCTGGTCTTCCCGAGGGCCTTGAACGCGTACCAGTAGTGGCGGCCCGGAGCGAGGCCGCTCACCGGGACGTGCACGCTGTGCCCGAGCGTCGCCGACGCGGGCGCCTTGCCGCGGGCGACGACGCGCCGCAGCCGGGCGTCCTTGGCGACGACCCACTCGACCTCGACGACCTCGGGAAGTCTCTGTACGGCGGCCAGGGGTTCGGGCGCGAGTCTGGTCCAAAGGACCACGGAGTGCGACTGCGGATCACCGGACGCCACGCCGAGCGTGAAGGGCGCGGGGTCGTACTCGGCACCCAGGTTCTCGGCGGCCTCACGGGCCTGCGCCGGGGTGAGGCCCGTGGCGAGCGGCCAGGCGAGGCTGAGCGCGCCCGCGGCCGCGGCGGACTTGAGCAGGTCACGGCGGTTGACGGTCATCGACGGCCTCCGGCGGGCTTGAGGGTGAGGGAAAGGGCGTCCGCGTAGCCGTCGTTGGAGGTTCCGCCGCCGCTGCGCGTGAACACCAGCAGGACCCGCGCCGAGCGGGCGGTGGGCGGCACGGCCGCCTCGGCCGTGCGCTCCACGAGCCCCGTGCGGCTCTCGCGGTCGGCGGCGCCCACCGGGCCGAGGACGCTGAGGGCGACCGGGGTGCCCTTGGCGTCGCGGAACTCCACGGAGAGACGCGCGCCGTCCTCCTGCCCGGCGTAGCCCCCGAGCCAGCCGGCCAGGGTGTACCGCACCTTGCCCGCGTCGACGGCGCGGCGCCCGGTCGGGCCGCTCCTCGGCAGGTCGATGTCCTGCACCAGCGCGGTGCGCGGGCTGTTGCCGCCCGAGAAGAAACGGCTGCCGCGGCGGGCCGGGCCGGGGTCCGACGCGGTCGGGTAACCGCCGCCGAGACTGTAGGCGATGAGCGCCGGGGCTCCCTGGGCGACCTTCCAGCCGCGGACCTTCGCGACGGGGTCGGCGGTGCCGCCGGACCCGCTCTCCGCGTCGCCGTTGACGACGAGATTCACGCACGCCTCCTGTGATCGGTGAGTTGAGCGCGGTCAGCCCACCAGCCCCGCATGAACCAGGAGAAGCATTCCGGCGAATTCTGTTACCTACCGCCCACCGCTGGCCACCGTCGTCCGCCGGGCCCGCGCGTGGCTTCCGCTTCTTTCCTCCTCTTTCGGCCGTCGGTCAACCTCCGGGCCTCCAAGGGCCTCTTCCTTTCCAACGGCCCTCGCCACCTGACCACAGAGGGCCGGGAACAAGGAGGGGAACTGTGCCTACGCACAGATGGAGAAACATCGCCCTTGCGACCGGAATGGCCGGCGTCCTCGCGGCCACGGGCGCCACCGCCGTCGCCGAGACCGGCACCTCGGCCACGCCCCAGACGCCCGACCTGCGCGCCGACGTGAACCGGGACGGCTCCGTCGACGTCGAGGGCGCCACCGACACGGCCGGCGAGAACACCTGGACCCAGCGGCGCGGCGCGATCGTGCTGCCCAACGTCGACGACGACGCCAAGCGCTGCCCGGTCAAGGACGCGCAGGGCAGGCCGCTCACGGACGCCAAGCTGGCCCGCTGCAACGACGGCTCGGACACCAAGGTCAACGGCGCGCGCGACGCCGCCGACCTGGCCCGCCTGAAGACCGTGCCGCTGCCCAAGACCCCGGCGGGCAGCCACGGCACCGTCAGGACGGTCGGCACCGGCGCCAAGAAGTCCCGCCTCTTCATCAAGCGCGAGGGCCGCTGGTCCCTGCTGCGGCCCACCGACAAGCTCACCACCAAGGAGCTGCGCAACGGCGTCGAGCTGGGCGTCGAGGCGACCGACGTCGTACGCGACTCGGCGAAGTGGAACGGCGAGGTGAAGGTCCGCTTCACCGTCACCGGCGGCGGCACGTCCCGCGCCGACGACGTCGTGCTGCGCACCGCGCCCGTGCTCACCCACCACCACCTGCAGCGCACCGAGGAAGTCCTCGTCACCGAGGTGCAGGGCGAGGGCCCCTACAGCCGCGCCCAGCAGAAGTTCGTCAAGGACCTCGCCAAGAAGGTCAAGGACGCCGGGATCAGCAAGCCCATGACCAAGTTCACCAAGTACGCTGACCCGTGGGCGCAGGACTTCGTCGAACCGGCCTACGCGAGCATGCCGGGTCCGGGTGGCAAGCAGCGCACGATGCGCGTCCTCATCCGCTCCGCGCAGCCGGACCGGGACGCCGGACGTGAGCTGTTCGAGAAGCTGCGCGGACCGGACGTCGGCGTGGTGCAGGTCAGCGGGGTGCGCGACAGCGAGGAGTGGACGCTCAACTCCATGGGCAACCTGGAGACCATTCCGCCGTACACCCTGAACGGCAAGAGCTACCCTGCCGGACGCATCATCCAGGGCTACCGCGCCGACTCCGGCTCCAAGCCCGCCAAGGCGATGCGTACGTTCCTGAAGTCCCAGGGCGTGCAGTCGCCGCTGCTCCTCGACACGTCCTGGCTGACGGTCGGCCACGTGGACGAGTTCGTCCAGTTCCTGCCCGCGGACACCCCGCGCGGCTGGCGCATAGGCGTCGCCGACCCGGCCATGGGCGTGGAGCTCCTCGCCAAGGCCAAGCGGGACGGCCACGGCGCCAAGAAGATGTTCTCCGTACCGCGTTCCCCCGACGTCCCGGCGCCCAAGGAGACCATCGACAAGGTCCTCGCCTCGTCGAAGTTCCACGCCGACAACAAGCTGGCGGCCCAGCGCATCAAGGCGAACCTCGACATCCTCAAGCGCGAGACCGGCATCACCGACGACGAGATCGTCAAGGTGCCCGGCCTGTTCACGCGCGACGGGGACGAGAGCAGTTCCCTCAGCGACAGCCGCAAGCTGCGCCGCATGGGCCCCGACCGGCTGCAGAAGTTCAACCAACTGCGCGGCGCCGACGAGCAGAAGGGCGGTGACGGCGGCAGCGCCCGCCGGGCTCCCACCCGCACGCACAGCGCCTACGTACCGGGCGCCGTCAACGGCGTCCTGCTCACCCCGACGAGCTACCTGGCGCCCCAGCAGTGGGGTCCGGTCATCGGCGGCCGCGACATCTTCACCGATGCCGTGACCTCCGTGTACGCGAAGGCGGGCTTCAAGACGACCTACATCGACGACTGGTACACGTACCACCTCGGCCTGGGCGAGGTGCACTGCGGCACCAACACACTGCGTGACGCCACTGCCCCGTGGTGGCCCAAGGCGTAAGTCCCCGCCCAGGGCAGGGCCCCTGCCGAAAGGGCTCTGCCCTGGGCGAATCTGCCGACGGCCAAGAAAGCGGCCGATCCCCCTCGTCCCGATCCACAGTGGTCCCACCGACCGCACCACGACGAGGAGGCCCCGAGATGACACCGCCGCACACCGACTGGCCGGCGCACCCGCGCGCCGAGGACGGGGACACCCCCGCCAACCGCTTCGACGACCAGCTCGCCGCCCAACTGCTCGGCCAGCGCATCGTGTTCCTGGGCACCCAGGTCGACGAGGTCTCCGCGAACCGGGTCTGCGCCCAGCTCCTGCTGCTGTCCGCCGAGGACCCGCGCACCGACATCAGCCTGTACATCAACAGCCCCGGCGGCGGCGTGCACGCCGGGCTCGCCATCTACGACACGATGCGCCTGATCCCCAACGACGTGTCCACCCTCGCCATGGGATTCGCCGCCAGCATGGGCCAGTTCCTGCTCACCGTCGGCACCCCGGGCAAGCGGCACGCGCTGCCGAACGCGCGCATCATGATGCACCAGCCCTCGGCAGGCGTCGGCGGCACCACCGCCGACATCGCGATCCAGGCGGAGAACCTGGAGTTCACCAAGCGGTCCATCGAGGCCATCACCGCCGAGCACACCGGGCAGACCCCGGAGACCATCGCGCGCGACGGCGACCGCGACCGCTGGTTCACAGCTGAACAGGCCATGGAGTACGGCATGGTCGACCACGTGGTCACCTCGCTCGCCGACGTCCGCCCGGCGGCCTCCAAGCGACGGATGGGACTGTAGAGATGGGACACCACGCCACGACCATGGGATCCAACGCGACGACCATGGGACCGAACACGATGACCATGGCCCAGTACACGATCCCGACCGTCGTCGAACGCACCCCGCAGGGCGAGCGCGCCTACGACGTCTACAGCCGGCTGCTGTCCGAGCGCATCATCTTCCTCGGCACCGAGATCGACGACGGCGTCGCCAACGTCGTCATCGCCCAACTCCTCCACCTGGAGTCGTCCGCCCCGGAGAACGAGATCGCGCTGTACATCAACTCGCCCGGCGGATCCGTCACTTCACTCATGGCGATCTACGACACCATGACGTTCGTCGGCGCGCCGATCTCGACGTTCTGCGTCGGCCAGGCCGCCTCGACGGCGGCCGTGCTGCTCGCGGGCGGCGACCCGGGACGGCGGTTCGTCCTCGAACACGCGCGGGTGCTGCTCGGACAGCCCGCGAGCGGCGGCCAGCAGGGCACCGTGTCGGACCTGAGCCTGCACGCCAAGGAAATGGTCCGCATCCGCTCCCAGGTGGAGGAGGTCCTCGCCCGGCACACCCACCACGACGTGGCGACGCTGCGCGCCGACACCGACCGCGACAAGGTCTTCACCGCGCAGGAGGCGGTGGCGTACGGACTCGCCGACGAGGTCGTCAGCCGCCGCCGCGCGGCCGTGGGGATCGTGGGCTGAGCGGCGCGGTCGCCGCGTAGCGGGTGAGGACCGGTTCCAGGTAGTCCACGTGCGGCCCGGGAAGGCGCGCGAGGTCCGCCGGGGAGCCGACGAGGGCGATCCGGTCCAGCTCCGGTTCGCGGCCCCGGGCCGCCTCGGCGGACACCAGGGCCGCGAACCGCGCGTTCAACTCCGGCGCCGGACGGCACGGAGCGCGGAACAGGACACCGACGCTGCCGAACGCGCCGCGCGTGACGAGCCACAGCGTCAGGTCGTCCGGCGCGGTCTCGACACCCGTCTCCTCGACCAGCTCGCGCGCCGCGTGCCGGCGCAGCGCGGCCAGGTCGAGGGGGCGGTCGTCGGTGGGCGGTTCGACGGATCCGCCCGGCAGTTGCCAGCGGCCGGGCGTGGACGTGTACGACGCCATGCGTCCCACGACCACTTGCCCGTCCTCGGTCGGCTGCGCGACATCGACGAAGAGGGAGGGCAGGCAGGAGGTGGCGCCCGGCACGTGGCGCAGGGCGAAGCGCCGGTACGTCGTCCTGGCCCAAGTCAGCACCAGGCTCCCCGGCCCCTCCCAGGACAGCCCCGCACACGCCGCCACCGGCCCGTCGAAGAGACTCGGGTTGGCCCGCACCACCTCGTCCCAGGCGCGGTCCATCGCCAGCCGTTCGCCGGGCGGCGGCTGCGGCGCGGGGGTCTCTACGAGGCGGATGCGGCGTACGTCCATGAGGTCCACGCCGGACGCGGGGAGGTCCCCGCCGCACGTGCGGGGGACCGGGCCGTGCGGGGGCGGCCCGGTCGTCCTGTGCGCGGGCACCTACGCGGCGAGCCGGAGCCGCGCCTGGAACTGGCCGGGGCGTGCGGCGCCCTGCGCGGGCGAGGCCGAGATCACCGACACCGCACGCGCCTGGACGAGCGCCGTGGGTGCCGCGGAGCGCCGGTCGCGTCCGTGCGGGCGCCGCGTGGCCGCGACCAGCTCGCCGTGGGTCAGCGCGAGCAGGTCGGCGAGGCTCAGGCCGAGGGCGGACGCCGCGGCGGCGAGCACCTCGGAGGACGCCTCCTTGCGGCCGCGCTCCACCTCCGAGAGATACGGCACCGAGATCCGCGCCGCGTCCGCGACGTCCTTCAGCGTGCGCTCCTGGGCGCGGCGTTGGCGGCGCAGGACGTCTCCGACGAGGTGGCGCCAGAGCGGTTCCCGGGGGGCCGGGGCCTTGTCCGGGGCCGACGGGCGTGCGGCGGGGGCGGCCGTCGGTGCCGCGACCTCCGACGTCGGGGGCGCGGGGCGCAGGGGGATGACGCGGGCGGACCGGCCCGTCGGGTGCGGGGCCGCAGGGGCGGCCGGGGTCATCGGGTTCGTCGCGTGGCTGCTCACGGCTTCAGGGTAGGAGCGGCGGGCCGTCGGCGGTCGGCGTTCTGCCGTTGGCGTAGCGGGTTCTGCCGACGGCGAAGTGCGTTCTGCCTGCGGCTAAGTGCGGTGGCCTCGGCGGTGAAGGGGGGAACCTGACCGACCTGACTGAGCGGACGCGTCGGGAACCTAATCAATTCGCCCGCACGTTGAAGCGATTGGCGCCCCGAGCGCCGTGGCCGTGTGGGGATCCACCTCAGGCGCCCACTCCAATCGACCGTCCCCGACCCCGTACCGCGCAGGAGGCCCCGAGTGCCCTATCGCACCCGGTCGGCGCGCCTGGCAGCGTCCCTGCTCTCGGCCGTCGTCGCCGTCCTGGCGTTCGCGGTCCCCTCCTCCCGGGCCGCCACCGCGGTCGGCTCCGCCGCCCAGGCCTGGGTGACACCGGCCGCTGCCGCACAGCAGAGCGGCGGCCCGTACACCACCAAATCCCCGGGCCAGCAGCGGCCCAGGGCCCACGGCGCGCAAGCCTCGTACGGCACAGAGAGCCCGGCGGGGACCCGCGCGGTCCACGCGACGGTCGCGCATCTCCACCAAGGGCACCTCCCGCACCCGCCGTTCCCCGGGACCACCGGCCCCGGCGCCGAGCGCGCGCCGCACCGGTCCCTCGGCGGACCGGACGCCCGCCCGTTCACCTCCACGCCGCCCGCGCGGTTCGCGCACGCGGCAGCAGAGCCGCGCGGCCCCCCTTCACGACGGAGCTGACGACACCTCACCGGACGCCGCCCGACCGGCCGGAGCCTCCGGGCGCGAGCATGCCCGCGCCCGGACCGGCTGCCGGAGCCCGTCCGCATTTCGTCACGGCGTCCTCGTGACGCCTTCTTCGTGACGCCTTCCTCGTGTTCCTCGTGGATGTGGAGAACTCCCATGCCCCGCGCACCCTTGTGGCGGGCGATCGTCGCGCTCGTCGCCGTCGCCGCCTCGCTGTATCTCGCCCTCACCCAGTCACCCCGCCTCGGACTCGATCTGAGAGGCGGCACGCAGATCGTCCTGGAGACCAAGGACTCACCCACCGTCGAAGCCGACGCCGACGCCACCCGCAGGGCCGTGGAGGTCCTGCGGCAGCGCGTCGACGCCCTCGGCGTGTCCGAGCCGAGCCTCACCCAGGCCGGAGACAGAAGGATCATCGTCGAGCTGCCGGGGGTGCAGGACCCCCGCGAGGCCTCCCAGGTGATCGGCCGCACCGCACAGTTGTCGGTGCACTCCGTGACCGAGCAGACCGACCGGAAGGAATCGCCCAGGCCCGCCGCCGACGGCTCCCGCACCCTGCCCGACCCCGACCGCCCCGGCGGCCACCTGAAGCTCGGACCGACCGTCCTCACCGGCGAGGGCGTCAAGAACGCCGAGGCGGTCCTCGACCAGCAGTCCATGAACGGCTGGTACGTCACGCTCGACTTCCGCGGCAAGGCGGGCGGCGACTGGGCCCGCGTCACCGGTGAGGCGGCGTGCGCACCCCAGGGCGCGCCGGAGCGTCGCGTCGCCATCGTCCTCGACGACAAGGTCATCTCGGCGCCCGGTGTGAACGCGGACGTCGCCTGCAAGACCGGCATCACAGGCGGCAGCACCCAGATCACCGGCGGCTTCGACGAGGACGAGGCCCGCGACCTGGCCGCCCTCGTCAAGGGCGGCGCCCTGCCCGTGCCCGTCGACGTCGTCGAACAGCGCACCGTCGGCCCCACCCTCGGCGCCGACGCCATCGCCGCGAGCACCCAGGCCGCCCTCATCGGCCTGGCCCTGACGGCCCTGTTCATCACCGTCGTCTACAGGCTCCTCGGCGCCCTGGCCACCCTCGCGCTCGCCCTGTACGGACTCATGTCGTACGCGGCCCTCCTTGCCATCGACGCCACCCTCACGCTGCCGGGCCTTGCCGGGTTCGTCCTGGCGATCGGCATGGCGGTCGACGCCAACGTGCTGGTCTTCGAACGCGCGCGGGAGGAGTACCTGGGTCCGCGCGCCGAGGGAGCGGCGGCCCGCGCGCGGGGCACGGCAGGCAAGAGCCTGCCCAAGGCGCTCCACACCGGCTTCGCCAAGGCCTGGAGCGCCGTCATCGACTCCAACGTCACCACGCTGCTCGCCGCGGGCCTGCTCTTCTACTTCGCCACCGGTCCCGTGAAGGGCTTCGGCGTGACGCTGTCCATCGGCGTCCTGGTGTCGATGGTCTCGGCGTTCGTGGTGACACGGGTGCTCGCCGAGACCGCCGTCCGCAGAGGCTTCGTACGCCGCCGTCCCCGCCTCACGGGCCTCGCCACCACCGGCCGTGTCCGCAGCCTTCTCGCCCGCCGCGAACCGCGCATCGTGCAGCACCGGCGCCGCTGGCTCGGCGCCAGCGCCCTGCTGGTCGCCGTTGCCGTCGCGGGCATCGCGCTGCGCGGGCTCGACCTGGGCGTCGAGTTCACCGGCGGGCGCCTCGTCGAGTACTCCACCAGCAAGCAGGTCGACGCCGACACGGCCCGCAAGGCCGTCGCCGACGCCGGGTTCCCGCGCGCCGTGGTGCAGGAGTCCGGCGCGGGCGACATCACCGTACGCACCGGTGAACTCAGCGACGCCGAACAGCAGCAGATCAAGGAGGCCCTGGCCGAGAAGGGCGGCGGGCGGGCCACCGTCGAGCGCGACGAGCAGATCGGCCCGAGCCTCGGCGACGAGCTGCGCCAGAAGGCGCTCATCGCGCTCGGCATCGCGGTGGCCGCCCAACTGATCTATCTCACCGTCCGGTTCCGCTGGACGTTCGCGTCGGCCGCCGTCACCGCGATGGCGCATGACGTGCTGCTGGTGGTGGGCCTGTTCGCCTGGCTCGGCAAGACCGTCGACAGCGTCTTCCTGGCCGCCGTGCTCACCGTGATCGGCTACTCCGTGAACGACACCGTCGTCGTCTTCGACCGCATCCGGGAGGCGCGCCGCCGAGATCCCCGCGCCGACCTGACGGCGACCGCCAACAAGGCCGTCATCCGGACGCTGCCACGGACCGTGAACACGGGCATGGGCGCGCTGTTCGTCCTTGCCGCCCTCGCCGTGCTCGGCGGCGACTCGCTCGCGGACTTCTCCGTGGCGCTGATCGCGGGCGTCGTCCTCGGCATGGTGTCGACGGTGTCCGTGGCGGTACCGGTCGCCGTGCTCCTGGAGAAGCGCAAGCCCAAGGCGCCACGCGGGCGGCCCACGTCGGAGAGGCGGGACCGGCCCGCCAGTCCGCTGGAGGCCCGGCGCCGACAGCGCGGAACGGGCGCCGTGGTGTGACACCGAGACCGGCCGGTGAGCCCTCGCCCCTTGGGGCATCGGGTCCCACCGGCCGGCCTCCTCGCGTCGGTCAGCGGTTCACGTGACGCGTCACCGCGCCACCCGCCACGTCACCGAACCCTTGAGGAGCTTGCGCAGCTCCGGGTCGCGGACCGCGCCGGTCGGGTCCGTGGCCCGCACCGTGACCTCGTGCGCGCGTCCGTCGGCGGGCACGCCCAGGGCCTTCGGCGTGATGGACCGCGCGTCGGCGCCCTTCTTCACGGACCGCCCGTCGACGGACCACCGCAGCCGCACACCTTCGGCGGCCTGCACCTTGACGCGCTGGCTCCGCCGCACTTCGGTGTCCGTGGGCGTGACGGCGGAGACGGCCGGCGCGTGGCGGTGGAAGCCCGCGATCATCGCCTCGCGACCGGGCGAGTTGAACTCCCGGCCGAGCGTGCGCATGATCGAGTTCTCCGTGGGCCGGTACAGGCCGCGCGGGTAGTAGCCGCCGCCCTCGTACGCGCCGACGGTGCCGCCGTCCGGCGAGGACTGGCCGATCCAGCGGTACCACTTCTTCTTCTGCGCGGTGAGCTGGGGAGCGGTCAGCTTGCTGATGTTCGACTCCCACGGCTCGGCGCCCGTGTACGTGCCGTACTCCTCGTACACGTACTCGTCCGCGAGCTTGCCCAGGGAGTGCCCCGTCTCGTGCACCACGACCTGCGAGGACTGGGCGTGGTCGGAGGAGCCGGTGGCGATGCCGTCGTAGCCGGACGGCGAGGTGATGTCGTTGTAGCCCGCGCCGCCGTACTTGGTGGAGTTGGACAGCACGATCACCAGGTCCGGATCGGCGGCCTTGCTGGCGTACGCCTCCACCTTGTTGGTGTCGACGCACAGCAGCCGCTCGATGCCGTCGCAGTAGAACGCCGAGCCGAGGGCGGTGTCCTTGCGGACGTCGCTCGTCGGGTCGCCCGAGACGCCCGACTGCCGCGAGTGCGCGTCCACGGCCCAGACGTTGAAGAGGTTCTTGTACGAGCGGTATGGCTCGACGGCCGACACCTCCGCCCACTTCGTCCGCACGTCGGCGTGGAAGTCCTCCTGCTGGGCGGCGGTGTAGCCGTCGCCGACGAAGACGACGTCCGCCTTGGAGCCGACCGGGCCGTTCTGCACGATCGGGACGACGGTGCCGTCGTCCGCGACGGACTTGCGCTCCTTGCTGGTGAGGGGGTCGGAGACCGGCACTTCGGTGTGCCGGGGGTGGCCGTCGGGGCCGGTGAAGTACTCGACGTGCTGGGTGGACTGGGTGGGCCGGGAGGCGGTGGGTCCGGGTTCCGGCTCCGCGGTGGCACCCGCGGTGGCGGCGAGAGTCGCCGCGAGGGCGACGCCGACGGCTGTTGCGATCTTGAGCGGCGTACGTCTGGCTATGCCGGACTTGCGTCTGCGCATGGTGGGGGTCCTTCCGAAATCCGCCGTATAAGTGGCGAGTTAAGCCTGGTTAAGGCGCCGCTCAACGTAGAGGCTGCGGAGGCTTCAGGCAATGCCGATGCGCAAGTTACTTATGGGACACGTGAGTTCACGCCGGCGGGGCTGCCCGCCCGACCGCTGGTGGCCGCTCACCGCGCACCAGGTCCCGACCCCCGTGAGGGTGACAGAAGGCCGAATTCTTACCGGCATCTATGCACCACCGCCGACATCGACTTAGCTCGGGGCCCTGACCTACGGAAGGGGAGAGGTGGCGGAGAACAGTCCCGAGGGCGTGCGGCTCGACGACCCCGTCGAGATCGGCCGCCGCGTGCTGCGGCTGCGTACCGAACGGGGGCTCACCCAGCGCCAGCTGGCCGAGCCCGCCTACACGGCCGCGTACGTCTCCACGCTGGAGTCGGGCAGGGTGCGGCCGTCGGAGTCCGCGCTGCGGCATCTCGCCGGACGGCTCGGCGTCGGCTACGAGGAACTGGCCACAGGACGCCCCGCCCACCTGGCCACGGACCTGCGACTGCGCCTGACCGACGCGCGGCGCGCCCTCGCCACCGGCGATCCCGAGGACGCCGCCGCGGTCTTCCGCACCCTCGCCGAGGAGGCCGTGGCGCACGAACTCCTCGAGGAGCAGGCCGCCGCCCTCCTGGGACTCGGCGACTGCCTGCTCGAATCCGGCGAACTCACCGACGCCCGCGACTGCTTCGCCGCCGTCGAACGCCTCCTCGCCGACCAGCCCCTGCCGCTGCGCGTCCCCGCCATCCGCGGCCGCGCCACCGCCCACCTCCTCACCGGCGAACTGCGCTACTCCTGCTACCTCCTGGAAACCACCCTCGACGAACTCAACGCCTCAGGCCTGCACGACCCCGACGCCCTGCTGCTCCTCTACACGGCCTCCATCGCCCCCTACATGGACATGGGCGCGCACGCCCGCGCCGCCCAGGCCGCCGAACTCGCCCTCGCCCTCGCCCCGCGCGTCAGCGATCCGGCACTGGTCGCCCACATGCACCGCGGCGTCGCCCGCACCCTCATCGCCGAAGGCCGTACCGCCGAGGCGGACGCGTCCCTCGCCAAGGCCCAGGAGCTCTACCGGCATCTCCAGATCCGCACCGAACTCGCCCACTGCCACTGGATGCGCGGCTATGTCCACGCCCAGGACGGCGACCTGGAGGGGGCCGAGAGCGAGCTGCGCACCGCCCGCGACATGCTCGCCTCCAAGCGCGCCGCGCTCTTCACCGAGCAGGTCGAGGTCGAACTCGCGGACGTCCTGCGGCGGCGCGGCAAGGCCGAGGAGGCGGAGGCACTGCTGCGGCCGCTGCTCACCTCCGGCGAGGAGCCCGGCACCCTGGGCGCCGAACGCGGCGCCGTGCACGCCGGGGGCGCCCACCGGCTCCTCGGCCTGATCGCCGAGGAGCGCGGCGACACCGACAGCGCCGAGGAGCACTACTGCGCCGCCCTCTCCCTCCTCGAACGCTCCAGCGCCGCGGGCGACCTGGCCGACCTGTGCCGTCTCCTCGGCGACCTGCTGCGCCGCACCGGCCGCATAGAAGCCGCCCTGGACGCCTACCGCACCGGCCTCGGCCACCGCGCGGCCCCCGGCACCACGACCCTGGGCCCGGCCCCGGCGACCCCGCCGATGTGAAGGCCGCCCTCCGGGTGCGGAAGGGGCCTACTCGCCGTACTCCCGGTCGTCCACAGGAGCTTCCGGCAACTGGGCCTCGAGGGACTCCCGGTAGCGCACGCAGCCGCGCATGAAGCGGGGCCACGGCGGGACGGCCACGGCGGGTTCGACCCGCTCCGGCAGGAGATCCCAGAGCTGCGGGTGGTGCCAGCACAGGTCGTGGCCGGTGCTGTCGCGGTGGGTGCGGACGGCCGCGCGGAGGCGGCGCAGCTCGGTTTCCAGTTCCTCGCGGGTCAGTTCGCGCAGGTCCTCGTCCAGGTCCATGGCCGCACCCTAGGGGGCGGCGCGGCCGCCGGGCAGGGGCCGCACCGCCGACGTCACTCGCGCGGGGCCTCCGGGACGCGGGCCACGCCCACGTAGAAGCCGCTGCGCTCGCGCGCGGGAGCAGGGCCTTCCTGGTGCCAGTCGGTGGCGCTGACCAGGCCGGGTTCGACCAGGTCGAGGCCGTCGAAGAAGCGGGCGACCTCGGCGCGCGTGCGCATCCGCAGCGGCACCTGGCCCTCCTTGTACGCGGTCGAGACGGACTTCTCCAGCTCCGGGTGCTCGTCGGCGGTGCCGTGCGAGAACATCAGGAAGCTGCCCGGCGGGAGCGCGTCGACCAGGGTGCGGGTCAGGGCGTACGGATCCTCCTCGTCGGTGATGAAGTGCATCAGCGCGATGAGGGACAGCGCGACGGGACGCCGGAAGTCCAGGAAGCCGCGGGCGTGTTCGAGGATGTCCTGCGGCTCGCGCACGTCGGCCTGGATGTACGTGGTGGCGCCGTCCGGCGTGCTCACGAGCAGCGCCTCGGCGTGGCGCAGCACGATGGGGTCGTTGTCGGCGTACGCGATCCGGGCCGAGGGAGTGATCGCCTGCACGATCTGGTGCAGGTTCGGCTCGGTGGGGATGCCGGTGCCGATGTCGAGGAACTGATCGATGCCCTGGTGGGCGAGCCACGCGGCGGCGCGGTGCATGAAGGCGCGGTTGCGGGCCGCGTTGGCGCGGGCCGCCGCGGGCAGCTTCTGGCCCAGCTCCTGGTCGACGAGGTAGTTGTCCTTGCCGCCGAGCAGCCAGTCGTAGACCCGTGCCGGATGCGGCTTGCTGGTGTCGATCACGAGGGGGTCGCGCTCTGCCGTCATGCGTCGCTCCACTGGGGGGTCGGAGGTGCCGTGGCCGGGGTCACGGCTGCTCCTGCGTATCTTGCACGTCCCCCAGGGTGGATGACGTCACGGGGTCGCCGCCCGCGAAGTCGCAGGGCGGGATGCCGGGGTGGTGGCCGCCGGGCGCCGGGTCGGACGCCGGGTCGGGTGTGGTCGCGGGGCCGAGGGAAAGGCGGGAGACGATGCGGTAGCGGTCGCCGCGGTACAGGGAGTGGACGTACTCCACCGGCCGGTCCGAGGTGTCCGTGGTGAGCCGCTCGAAGAGCAGCGCGGGCGAGAGCTCGGGCACGTCGAGGAGGCGTGCCTCGGAGCGGGTGACGACGGTCGGCTCGATCGTCTGCGTCGCCTCGTGCACCCGCACCCCGTGCCGTTCGCGAAGGTGCGCGTACAGATCGCCCGCCTCCAGCTCCCGCGCCGAGAGACCCGGCACCAGGTCGGCCTTGAGGTGCAGGTGCTCGACGGCCATCGGTACGCCGTCGACGAGCCGCAGCCGCGCCACGTACACGATCTGCCCCGCCGGTGACATCCGCAGCCTGCGGCCCACCCGGGCGCCGGCGGCGACCGTGGTGAACTCGAGCAGGCGGCTCGACCAGGTGCCCGCCGCCTGGGGCACCGTGAGCGTCGCCCGCTCGGAGACCAGCTCCTGGGTGATCTTCGCCGGTGCCACGAACATGCCGCGGCCGTGTTCGCGTACGAGAAGTCCCGCCGCGACGAGTTCGTCGACCGCGGTCCGCAGCGTCGGCCGGGACACGCCGAGGCGGGCGCACAGCGTCCGCTCCGACGGGATGCCGTCGCCGGGCTGCCTCGACTCGATGAGTTCCAGGACGAAGTCGCGCACACGCTCCCGCTTGAGCACCGTCCCCGGTGCGTCGGTCTCCATGTCGCCCTCCGCCGCGTCGCTGGTCAAGCGAAGTGTAGCCATCACGATCGCACCCCGGGGGTAACGGAGGCACCAACTCCTGGAGTCGGTACGTGAGTTGGTAGTCGGTCGGGCTCACGCGCCGAGGGTTGACGGGTCTGTGGGGGCGTGCCACCTTCATTCACCGTCAAGTGGTCACTTGACCAGTTGACACAACTGGTCAAGTCGAGGCTTTCGCGACTGCCGGACGCCCCGCCCCCGCACGACGGCGGGCCGCCCGGATTCCCCCACAGTTCCCGTTCCGGAGAGGAACACCCGATGACCCAGCCCGTGACGCCCGCCCCCACCAGGCGCACACGCCTGCGCACCGCCGTCGCCCTCACCAGCGCCCTCGCCTGCGCGGCCCTGACGGCGCTCCCCGCAGGAGCCGACTCCCGCGCTTCCGCCCCGCGCGGCGAGGCTGCCGACGCCGTCCTGTTCGACGACTTCACCTACACCGCCCACGACGACCCGCGCCTGTCCGCGCGCGGCTGGAGCGTTCGTTCCAACGCGGGCGGTCCCGGTGTGCCCGGCGCCTCCTGGGTGCCGCGGAACGTCACGTTCCCCTCGGCCGGCGGGAACTCCGTCATGAACCTGGAGACCAAGACCGCGGGCACGGCCGCGAGCACCGAGCAGACCGAGGTCCTCACCCGCTCCGCCAAGTTCAAGAACGGCACCTACGCGGCCCGCGTGAAGTTCAGCGACGCCCCGCCCTCAGGACCCGACGGCGACCGCGTCGTCCAGACGTTCTTCACCATCAACGACCTCAAGGCCCCCATGGCGGACGACTACTCGGAGTACGACTTCGAGTACCTCCCCAACGGCGGCTGGGGCGAGAGCGGCAACATCCTGTACACGACGTCCTGGGAGACGTACAACCCCGACCCCTGGCAGGCCGTCAACCAGCACACCGAGCGCCGCGAAAGCTACGCCGGCTGGCACGACCTGGTGCTCACCATCGACGACCGGACCATCACGTACTACATCGACGGGCAGCACTTCGGCACCCACGACGCCGCGTACCTCCCCGAGCGCCCCATGTCCATCAACTTCAACCAGTGGCTGATCGACCTGGCGGGTCAGCCCGGCAGCCAGCCCCGCTCCTACCACCAGCAGGTCGACTACGTCCTGCACGTCAAGGACCAGGTCCTCACTCCGGCACAGGCGAGCCAGCGGGTCGCGGCGTACCGGGACGCGGGCACGGAGTTCGAGGACACGGTGCCCGCGCCGTAGCCGGAAGAGGGGGCGGCGGGCCGCTCTGCTGAGATGGGATCATGACAGCACAGCAGCCCGCACCACCCCCGACGTCCCCTGCCCGCACGGCCATCGACTGGCCGGTCTCCCTCGCGACGCCGCGCCTGACCCTGCGTCCCGTGGCGGAGCCGGACGTTCCGGACGTCGTCCGGCTGTGGACGGACCCCGAGGTGCGCCGGCATCTCGGCGGCCCCGTCGCGGAGGACGTGGTGCGCGCCCGCAGGAGCCACTGCGTGGGTGCGAGGGGCGTGTTCAGCGTCGTGCGGACCGCCGACGGCGCCGTACTGGGCCTCGCCGTGGCCGCGCCGGACGCCCGCGACGGCCGCACGGAGGTCTCGTACCAGTTCCTGCCAGAGCACTGGGGGAAGGGGTACGCCCGCGAGGCCGTCGCCGCCGTCGTGGACTGGGCGGGGAGCGGGGTCCGCTCCTCCGCGTCCGGGGTGGTCGCGGTGACGCAGGCGGCGAACCGGCGGTCCCGGCGGCTGCTGGAAGGGCTCGGCGCGACGGTGGCGGACACGTTCGTGGAGTGGGGCGAGCCGCAGGTGTTGTACGTCTTCGGCGCGGGAGTGGACGCGTCCGTGACCGCCACCCTGCGCGTGCCCGGCGCGGACGGGCTGCCCGGCATGGTGCTGCGACCGTGGCGGGACGACGACGCGGCTGCGCTGATCGATGTGTACCGCGATCCGCTGATGCGGCGCTGGACGCGCATGCCCGTCTCCGACCGCGCGGACGCCGCGCGTTGGCTGGAGGTGCGGCACAGAGGCTGGGAGCGGGGCGACTACCTGAGCTTCGCCGTCGTGGAGCAGGGCGAAGGGGCGCTGTCGGGGTTGGTTGCCAACGTCGTGGTCAAGGGGCCGCGCGCCGCCACCGGGGTCGGTGAGGTCGGGTACTGGACGGCGGCGCGGGCGCGTGGGCGTGGGGTCGCGTCGCGGGCCCTCGACGCGCTCACCGACTGGGCGTTCGGCACCTTCGGTGGCGGCGGGCTGCACTGGCTGCACCTGCTGCATCAGGTCGACAACGCGGCGTCGTGCCGCGTCGCGGAGAAGACGGGGTACGAGCTGAACGCCGTCCTCCCCGTGCGGCCGCCGTTCCCCGCGCCGGGGCATCTGCACGTCAGACGGCGCGTGACGCTCGGGAGCGCGGAAAAGAGCGCGACGTCAAACGTCATTTCTCGGCCGTTGCCGGCGAGGTGAATTCCGGCGTCCCCGACAAGGCATCGGCAGTCGCTGTTTTCGGCATTGAAAACGGTCACCGATGCAGCCTTTGCGGGCTTCGTCAATGTGCGCTTGACTGCCGTGAGTTGGCCGCCGCGACACCTTGGGGGAATTTCCTGTGGGGCACGCTCACACGCACCACGACGGGCACGACCACCAGGCAGGGAGCCATGGCGGGCACAGCCACGGCGTCTCCGCCGACGCCGACAGGCGCTGGCTTTCGCTGGCACTTGTATTGATTGGCGTTTTCATTTCGGTGGAGACCGCCATTGCGTTCGTGTCCGGTTCGCTGGCGCTGCTGTCCGACGCCGTCCACATGCTCACGGACGCTTTCTCCATCATCCTCGCGCTCGTCGCGATGCGCCTCGCCGCCCGCCCCGCCAAGGGCACGTACACATTCGGACTGAAGCGCGTCGAGATACTCTCCGCCCAGGCCAACGGCCTCACCCTGCTGCTCGCGGCGGTCTGGCTCGGCTACGAGGCCGTGGTGCGGCTGCTGCACCCGCCGGAGGTCACCGGCTGGATGGTGCTCGCCACCGCCCTCACCGGCGTGGCCGTCAACCTCGCCGCGGCCTGGTGCCTGTCCAAGGCCAACCGGGCATCGCTGAACGTCGAGGGCGCCTACCAGCACATCCTCAACGACCTGTACGCGTTCATCGGCACCGCCGTCGCCGGTGTCGTCGTCATGACCACGGGCTTCGCGCGCGCCGACACCATCGCCACGCTCTTCGTCGTCGTCCTCATGGTCAAGGCGGGCTGCGGACTGCTCCGCGACTCCGGCCGCATCCTGCTGGAGGCGGCGCCCGCGGGCCTCGACCCCGACGCCATCGGCGACCGGCTCGCCACGGCGCCCCACGTGGCGGAGGTCCACGACCTGCACATCTGGACCATCACCTCCGGCGAACCCGCCCTGTCCGCCCACGTCCTGGTCCACCCCGGCGGCGACTGCCACGCCGTACGCCGCGACCTCGACACACTCCTGGCCGAAACGTACGGCCTCACGCACACCACGCTCCAGATCGACCACGAGGACCCGGAAGGCACCACGGACCACGCCCCGCACCCGGCCGCTGTGTCCGCGCCCGCCGGGGCCGGTGCGGCACCCCACTGCGCCAACGGGCACGGCCCCACACACCGGCGCGAGCCGCACGCCCACTGAGGGGGCGCGGAGCCTGCGCGGGGCGGTACGGCTGCTCGGGCTCAGACGTGCAGTTCCGGCGGCAGGCCCGTCCAGCGGAGTTCGGGTGGCAGGTGCCCGGTGTCGTTGTAGAGAAGCAGGGACGCCGGGCGGCCCGGCGCGTAACGGATCACGGTGAGGCCCGCGTTGGCGTGGTTGAGGCCGATCCAGCGCCACGGCGGCGCGTCGAGGGCGGCGCGGACCAGCCAGCCGATGAGGAAGTTGTGCGTGACGACCAGTTCGTGACGGGGTACGTCGCCCTCGACCGGGCCGGTGAAGCGGTCGAGGGCCGCCTGCGCGAGGGCGGGGCCGCGGTCGCGTTCGTCCGCGGGGAAGGCGGAGAGACGGTCGAGTATGGCGTCGGCCGCGTCCTCGGGGAGTTCGTCGCGGGTGGGGAGATGGGGGATGTAGTCGCCGGCGGCTTCGGAGGGCGTCAGCGCGGTGGTGCTGGCGGTGGTGCTGTTGCGTTGGGCGTGGATCAGGTGGGCCGTCCGCTTGGCGCGGGGGAGTGGGCCGTGGCTGATCTCCGCCAGGGGGATGTCCCGCAGGCGTTCGCCGAGCAGGGCTGCCTGGCGGCGGCCTCGGTCGGTCAGGTCGGACTCGTCCGGGGTCGCTTCGCCGTGGCGGGCGAGGTAGAGGTGGCGGGCGGTGGTTCCCGGCATGTGGGGGCTCCTCCTTAGGGGGTGCTCGGTCACGATCGCGGTCCGGGGGGTCGCTTCCCGTCGCGTGTCGTGATCATGATGGTGTGCGGGGAGGGACGCCGGGGCGTCGAGGGTGGTTCCGTGGACGTCGCCTCCGTGGCGCCGGGGATGAGCCCCGCTGAAGTCACGGTGCCGCCACCACCAGATGCACCGCCAACCCGATGATCAGCGCACTGGACGCGAGCGCCGTACACAGCCGTCCCCGGCGACCCGTCAGCGCTCGTCCGAGCAGCGCTCCGCCCCCGGCGAGCAACAGTTGCCAACTCGCGGACGCGACGAAGGCGGCGAGGGTGAACACCGCCTGCCCGAGGCGGTCGGGCTCTGCGTCGGACTGGCCGCCGACGACGAGCGCGGCGAAGTAGAGCACGGTGGTCGGGTTGAGGAGGGTGATGCCCAGGAGGCTCGTGTACGCCCGGGACGCGGACGTCGGGTCCTCATCGTCCTCCCCGGCCGCGTGCGGCGGCCTGCGGTGCTGGGCGAGGGCCGACGCGGCCGAGCGCAGCGCCAACGAGGTGAGCACGCAGGCGGAGATCCAGCGCAGCGGGCCCATGAGCGGGCTGACGACGGGTGCCGCCGCAGCGCCCGCGACCGTCGCGACCAAGGCGTACAAGCCGTCGGCGGTCGCGACTCCGAGCGCCGCGCAGACACCGGTCCGCAGCGAGGTGCGGGCGGTGAGTGCCACCAGGTGGGCCGCGACCGCTCCGACCGGCATGGCGATGCCATAACCGGCGAGGAGCCCCGCGACCAGGTACCCGGTCACCGGCGAGGAAGCGTGGGCCTCCACGGTCGGCCGGGCTGCTGCTGAACCTTCGCCGGACGGGCGGCGGAGGCGGGCGGCAGCGGGGCGGCGAGGGATGCGGTGGCCATGGGGCGATGGTGTTGCCGGGACGGCGGACCGGGCAACCGAGTTTCGGCGGTACGAGGGCTGTCTGTCCTGCTGGACTGGTGCAGGGCGCACGGCTCTGGTGTCGCGGTCGGCGGCGGCAGTGTGGGGTACGCGCGGCGTGGCTGGCGCGATCCAGCCCCTGTTCCACCCCACCCCTCCCGCACTCCCTTGACAACCACCCCCACCGCCACGACGCTCCACCACGCTCGTGTTAACGCTAACACCGGCCGGGACGGACGCCCGGGACCCACCTGTGGGGGCACCCCATGCCAGGTACGAAGCCCACCGCGCACCCCGCGCACCCGCCCGTGCCCCGCCGCGCCCTCCTCACCGCAGCCGCCGCCGCAGCCGGCACCCTCGCCACCGCCTGCGGCACCGCCAAGGGCCAACCCCCAGGCAAGGTCGCCGTGTTCGGGGACAGCGCCGCCTGGTCGGCGCCGATGGCCGCGGCCGGGGCGGCGATGAAGTCGGTCGCGGGGCTGCGGCTCGTACCCGAAGTCAATCCGTCGCTCGAGTCGTTCGAGCAGGTCGTGAAGTCCTCGCTGCGGACGAACAAGACCCCGGACATGCTCAAGTACTGGTCGGGCTACCGGCTCCAGGACCTGGCCCGCACCGGCGGCATCGCCGACCTGAGCGGCCAGTGGGACGCGGCCGTCGCCCGGGGCTGGGCCGACCGGTCGCTGCGTGAGGCGTTCACGTACCGGGGCCGCGTCTACGGACTGCCGATGAACCTCGCGTACTGGGTGTTCTTCCACAACCCCGAGGTCTTCGCGGAGCACGGCCTACAACCCCCGCGCACCTGGGGCGATTTCCTCGCCGCCGCGGACCGGCTGAAGCGGAACGGCGTCACCCCGCTGCACGGCACCGCCGACGGCCGCTGGCCCTCGTTCATCTGGTTCCAGGAGATCCTCAGCCGCCAGGACCCCCGGTTCTACGACGACTTGATGAACGGCCGCGAGAAGTACACCGACCCGCGCGCCGAACGCGCCCTGCGCACCCTTGCCTCGTTCTTCGACAAGGACTGGTTCACGCCGATGGACATGAACCACGTCGACGCCGCGGCGGCCCTCGTGCACGGCAAGGTCGGCATGCTGCCCTGCGGCACCTGGCTCGGCTCCACCCTCACGGCATCGGGCGGCAAACCGGGCAAGAACGTGAGCGCCTTCGTGCTGCCCATGGCCGACCCGAAGGCCCGTCCTGCCGTCGTCTTCGAGTCCAGCGCCCTGGTGGCCACCGTCAAGGGCCCCGACCGCGCCGAGGCGTTGAAGGCCACCAGGAACTGGATGCACCCGGCGGTGATGAAGGCCTTCTCGCACGCGCTCGGGGACGGCTGCCCCAACCCGAAGGTCCCCGCCGCCAATCCGGTCGTCGGCGCACTGGCCAAGAAGGTGCGGGGAGACCGGCTGTGGCTGCTCAACCGGTTCTGGGAGCAGGGCCCGCCCGAGCTCGTCGAGGCGACCGTCGACGACCTCGCGGGCTTTCTGCTGAACCCGTCCTCGTACCGCAAGGTCCTGCGCACCATGCAGGACCGCGCCGACGAGGCCTGGAAGGTGTGGCGGGAGGCCGAGCGCACATGAGGGCGCACATGAGGGCGCGCATGAGAGCGCACATGACGGAGATCGCCACCCCCGCCCCGGCCTCCGCCCCCGCCGAAGCCAAGCCGCGCCGCGTCCGCCGCCGCGTGCCCCACCGCACACCCCACCAGGCCGTCCGCCCCAGCGCCCGCCTCGGCGGACCCCTGGCCGCACTGCCCTGGGCGCTGCCCGCCTTCGCCTTCGTCGGCGTGCTGCTCGTCTACCCGTTCTTCCGCAGCGTGTACGGCAGCTTCTTCGAGGACGACGGCTTCACCAGCCGCTTCACCGGCATCGACAACTACACGCGGCTCGCCGACGACCCCGTCTTCGGCCGCTCGCTGCTCAACACCCTGATGTGGGTGGCCGGGACGCTGCTGCTTCCGGTGCTGCTCGGGCTGCTGATCGCGGTCGCCACGCACCGGATGCGGTTCGGCGGAATCGCGCAAATGGTGATCGTGCTGCCGTTCGCGATCTCGGCCGCCGCCACCGCCGTCCTGTGGAACTTCATGCTGACCTCCGACGGCGCGGTCAACCAGTTCCTGCGCGGCGTTGGCCTCGACTCGTGGGCGCAGACCTGGCTCCTGGAGTGGCCGCAGAACACCCTCGCCCTGATCGTCGCCGGCACCTGGCAGGCGACCGGCATCAACGTCGTGCTGTTCGCCATCGGCCTGCGCGTCATCCCCCGGGACACCGTCGAGGCCGCCGAGCTGGACGGGGCGAGCGGGTGGCGGATGTTCCGGTACATCACGCTTCCCCAGCTGAGGGCGGTGACCGTCGTGGTCGTGGGCATGGCCGTGGTGAACAGCCTGAAGGCGTTCGACCTGATCTGGATCCTCACCAAGGGCGGCCCGTCGCGCTCGTCGGAGACCCTCGCCCTGACCATGTACCGCGAGGCGTTCCGGCTGTTCCACGTGGGCTACGGCTCGGCGATCGCCCTCGTCCTTTCCGTCATCGTCGTCGCCTCGTCCTGGGCCTATCTGCGCCGCCAGATGCCCGACACCGGCTGGGCGAGGGGCTGAGGAGGGGAGCGGGCCGTGGGACGTGTCGTACGCAACCTCTTCGTCGCGGGATGTGTGCTGCTCTGGCTGATCCCGCTCTACCTGCTCGTCGTCAACGCGCTGACCCCGTCGACCGAGTACGAGGGCAGGCCCGACTGGACCTTCCAGGGCTTCGACCTCGTCGACAACGTCCGCACGGCCTGGACCGAGGCGGGCATCGGCGACAGCTTCCAGGCCTCGCTCCTGTACGCCGCGGTGTGCGGGCTCGTGGCGGTGCTCGTCGCCGCGATGGCGGCCTTCGCGGTCGTCGTCCTGCCCATCCCCAGGCCCGCGTTCTGGTTCTGGCTGATCTACTCGGGCACGCTGTTCCCGCTCCAGATGTTCCTCGCGCCGCTCTTCGGTCTGTACGCGGACGCCAATCTTTACGACACCAGGCTCGGCCTGATGCTGGTGTACGTGGCCTGGGCAGTCCCGTTCGCGTTCTTCCTGATCCGCAATCAGATGACCACGATGCCCCCGGAGCTGACGGAGGCCGCGCTGATCGACGGGGCGTCCTTCGGGCGGATCTTCTGGCGCATCCACGTACCCCTGATGCGGGCGGGGCTCGGCGCCGCCTTCCTCTTCCAGTTCACCGCCGTCTGGAACGACCTGCTGCTCGGCATCACCCTCAGCCGCAGCGCCGACGTACAGCCCGTGATGGCCGCCCTCACCACCCTCAACAACGCCTACTCCTCCTCGGGGCCGCCCGTGATCCTCGCCGGAGCACTGGTCGTCTCCGCCCCGACCCTCCTGCTCTTCCTGGTGTTCCGCGGCCTGTTCCTGCGCGGCATCACCGCCTCCACCCGCTGACCCACGACCACCCGGGAGCCATCCGCATGACGACACGCGCCCTGGTCCGCACCACCGACTGGGACAACGACCGCATCCGCGCGAGCCTGCGTGCCTCGGTGGTCGCAGCCGAGGGCACACTCGACGGCCGCGTACTGCGGCTCACCGGGGAGCCCCTGATGCGGTACGCCGACGACGGCACGCTGCTGCAGTCACTGCGGGTCGAGCCCGTCAACGGGTCTGTGTTGCCTGGTGAGTTGGAGGTGCGTACGGAATCGGGGGCGGTGCTGCGCGCCGAGCGTGTGGCCGGGCCCGGCCACTCCGTGCGGCTGCTGGTGCCCGCCGTCGCGGCGCCCACCCGCGTCACCGTCGGCCTGCCGGGCGGCGGCGAGGACATCGACGTACGCCTCACACCGCAGCGCGAGTGGACCATCCACCTGGTGCACCACTCACACCTCGACATCGGATACACCGACCCGCAAGGGCAGGTCCTCAACGAGCACCTGTCCTTCCTCGACTCCTGTCTTGAGCTGACCCGGGCGACGGACGACTGGCCCGCCGAGTCCCAATTCCGGTGGTGCGTCGAGTCGTTGTGGTCCTTCCGGCAGTGGGCGAACTCTCGTCCCGCGGAGCAGGTCGCGGAGCTGATACGCCGGGTGGGGGAGGGGCGTATCGAGCTGACGGCGCTGCCGTTCAACCTGCACACCGAGACCTGCTCCACGGACGAGTTGCACGAACTGCTGCGCCTGGCCCACGACATACGCGACCGCTACGGGGTGCGCTTCACCTCCGCCATGCAGACGGACGTGCCGGGCGCGGTGGTGGGCCTGGTGGACGCGCTGGCGGGTGCGGGGATCAAGTACCTGTCCGTGGCGCACAATTGGGCGGGGCGGTCGGTGCCGCACCTGGTCGGCGGGGAGAAGCTGCCGCGCCTTTTCCGGTGGCGGGCGCCCAGCGGCAACAGCGTTCTGGTGTGGATGACCGACACTCCGCACGGGCTCGCGTACATGGAGGGCCCGCTCCTCGGCTTCGACACCGCGTACGCCGACGTCGACGACCTGCTGCCCGCCTATCTGACGTCCCTCGCGAGCCACCCCTACCCCTACCCGGGCGGCATCTTCGGCTGGGCCATGGACAAGGAGGACATCAAGCGCGAGCCCTACCCCTGGGACGTCCTGCACCTGCGCGTCCAGGGCAAGTTCGGCGACAACGCGCCGCCGCGCCGCGTCATCGCCGACACCGTGCGCCGCTGGAACGAGACGTGGGCGTACCCCCGCCTCCGGCTCTCCCGCAACGAGGACTTCTTCCGCGACGCCGAGGCCAGGCTCGGCGGCGGGATCGCCACCTTCGAGGGCGACTGGACCGACTGGTGGGTCGACGGCGTGGGATCCGGGGCGCGGCCCCTGTCGCTCGCCCGCACCGCCCAGTCCGTGGTCGCCGACGCCCAGACCATCGGCACGTTCGCCGCCCTCCTCGACGCCACGGGGGCCGAGGACGACACGCGTGACGCCGCCGGGGTCTACGAAGCGGTGTCGCTCTTCGACGAGCACACCTGGGGCGCCGGCGACCCGTGGACGCACGGCGACGAGGGCGGCCACTCCGGGGAGCACCAGTGGCACTGGAAGTACGGGCAGGCGATGCGCGCCCACGACGACGGGAACGCGCTCCTGCACCGGGCGAGCGCCCGCCTCGGCCAGCGGCTCGCCGCCGCGCCGGACGCCCTGGCGACGTACCACGTGGTCAACACCTGCTCATGGCCGCGCACGGACGTCGTACGGATCTTCCTGCCGGAGAGCAGCGTGCCGCCGGCACAGGCTGTGGCCGTTCGGGACGGCCGCAGCGGCCGGCGGCTCGTGCACGAGGAGCGGCCGCAGAGCAACGCCGACCACCGGGACGCCGGGCGGTTCCTCGTGGTGCGCGTGGACGACGTGCCCGCGGTCGGTTCCGTACGTCTCGACGTCACCGCCGACGACACGGGCACTCCCGAGGCGGGCGGGACCACCGTCGTCAAGGCCGCCACCGGCTGGAACCCCACCGGCGGCACCGAACGTGAGGACCCCGCCGAGGCCGCCGCGCAAGCCCTCGCCCACCCCGCGCCGACCCTCCTGGAGAACGAACACCTCGCCGTCCGCGTCGACCTGGCGCACGCCTGCGTCGCCTCGATCATCGACAAGTCGACCGGCCGCGAACTCGTCCGCGCGGACCCGGTCGTCGGCTTCAACGGCTACTTCCACGACAGCTACACCACCTCCGGAGGCTTCAACCACAACTCCAGCCGCACCACCGCCTCCGACCGCCTCGAACACCTCGGGAAACGAGCCGTCGCCCCGCCCGCCGCGCTCATCGCCCGCACCTCCACGACGACCGCGGAGTCGCTCACGTACGAGACACGCCCCGCCGGCGCCAACCGGCTGCGCGTCACCCTGACCCTGCCGCGCGGTGTGCCCCGCCTCGACATCGAGAACCGCCTCGACAAGGACCGCACCCTGGGCAAGGAGAGCGCCTACTTCGCGTTCCCCTTCGCCTTCGACGACCCGGCCGTCCGCATGGAGGCGACCGGCGGCGTCACCGGCAGCGGCCTGCCCGTGGTGCCGGGGTCCGCGCTCCACATGCGGGCCGTGCGCCGCTGGGTGACCCTCGCGGACGCGGGGTGCGCGGTCGCCTGGTCCACGCAGGACGCGCCGCTCGTGCAGTTCGGCAATGTCGCGCTGCCGTACGCGCCGTTCCCGAAGACGATGGGCCACGACGAGCCCGCCACGGTCTTCTCCTGGATCCACAACAACCTGTGGGACACCAACTTCCCGAGCGCCCAGGGCTTCGAGTTCACCTTCCGCTACAGCCTCGCGTGCGCGCCGACCGCCGACGGGCTCGGGCCGCGCACGGCCGCGGCGTTCAGCAGGCCGCTGCGGGCGGTGCGGGCCCGGGGTGCGGGGGAGGCCGATGTGGCGTCCCACGCCTTCGTCGAGCTCGGCGACGAGCGGGTCCGGCTCGTCGGTGCGACGGTGCCGCGGGCCGGTGAAGTGCTGCTGCGGCTCCAGTCGTTCGCGGAGGAGGCGGTGGAGTGCCGGGTTCTGGCCCGCTTTCCGGTGCGGGCCGCGTACCGGGCCGACTATCTCGGGGCGAAGGGCGCCGAACTGCCGTGTGTGGAGGGGGTTATGAGGCTCGCCGTGCCGGCGCTGGCGACGGTGGCTGTGCTGCTCGTACGTCCGTGAACCCGCGGGGTGGGCGAGCGTACGCCCGCCCCTGAACCACCCGTACCGCCCGCACCACTGCACGAAGGAGAACGTGTGTACCGGCTCGACCCGCGATACGGCCCCGCGCCGGGGGCCGTGCTGGCCGCCGGCCGGCGCGCCGTGGCGGCACAACTGCCCAAGGGCCCGGCGACGGTGGCGATCGACGGGCCGCCGTCCGTGGACTTCCCCCGCCTCGCCGCCCACCTCGCCCAATCCCTGGCCGCCGAGGGAGTGCCGGTGCGCACCCTCGACACGACCGCCCACCACGCGCCGCCGGACGAGGTGCGGCGCCGCACCGACGACGGCTCCGGCGACCCCTACTACTGCCGACTCGCCGACAACCCCCTCACCGACCTCTTCGACGCGCTTCCCCGCCCCGAACGGCCCACGGACGGCCTGCTGTTGGTCCACGGCCCCGGCGCCGCGCTCGTCCCGCACGACTGCCTCTGGTACGCCGACGTACCCAAGCGGTACGCGGAGGCGGCCGTCGCCGCGGGCACCGGCCGGAACCTCGGGCTCCCGGGCCAACGCGCCGACCTGCGGCGGCTGTTCTACGTCGACTGGCCGATGCTCGACCGCCACCGCGACACCCTCGCCCCGCGCGTCGACGCCTGGCTCGACACGCAGGAGCCGGACCGGCCCGTGTACGTCGACGGGCCCGGCCTGCGGGCCACCCTCGCCGCCCTCGCCCGACAGCCGGTGCGCACCCGCCCCTACTTCAACTCCACACCCTGGGGCGGACAATGGGCCCAGCGCGCGCTCGGCTTCGACCCCGGCGCCCGCAACACGGCCCTCGGCTACGAACTCATCGCCCCCGAAGTGGGCGTCCTCATCGGCACCGGCCCCGACCTCCAGGCCGAGATCCCCTTCCAACTCCTGTGCGCCCTGCACCCGGACGAACTCCTCGGCACGGACGTACGCGCCCGCTTCGGCACGTCCTTCCCGATCCGCTTCGACTACCTGGACACCGTCGACGGCGGCGACCTGTCGGTCCACTGCCACCCGCGAGAGCCGTACATGCGCGAACGGTTCGGCTGGCCCTACACCCAGCACGAGACGTACTACATGACCCTCGGCAGCCCCCGCACCCGCGTGTTCCTCGGACTGCGCGAGGACGCCGACGTCGAACTGTTCCGCAAGGAGGTCGAGGAGGCGGCCCAGGACGGCGTGCCGATGGACCCCGCGGACCACGTCCTGACGTTCCCCGCCGAACAGGGCCGACTCTTCATGATCCCGGCCGGCACCCCGCACGCGAGCGGCGCAGGCAACCTCGTCCTGGAGATCAGCGCGACCCCCTACCTCTACAGCCTGCGCTTCTACGACTGGCTCCGCCCCGACGCCGACGGCCGCCCCCGCCAACTCCCCTACGAACACGGCCTCGCCAACCTCGACACCCACCGCCGCGGCGACGCCGTCACCCGCGACCTCGTCCAGGAACCCCGCCTCCTGCGCTCCGGTGACGGCTGGCACGAGGACGTCATCGGCGCCCTCGACGAGATGTTCTACGAGGTACGGCGGTACGCCCTGGACGCGGGCGCCGTCGCCCACGACGACACGGCGGGCCGCTTCCATGTCCTGAACGTGGTGGAGGGGGAGGGTGTGGAGATCCTGACGGCGGCGGGTCACCGCCATGTGTTGGCGTACGCGGAGACGCTGACGGTTCCGGCGGCGGTCGGGGCGTATCGGATCGTGGCGGGGGGTGGGGGCGCGAAGGTGGTCAAGGCGTTGGTGGGGTTGTCGGCCGAGGCGGGGCGCCGCGCGTCTGGTCCGGACGTGGGGCGGTCATGAGGCCGGTGCGGGAGCTCTGGAGGCCGGTGCTGGAGATCGGCGGTACGCACGTGACCGCCGCGCTCGTCGCTACCAGCGCCGACGCCGACTCCGGAACTGGCCCGGCCCAGGTGCTCCGCCGCGCGCACCGCACCCTGGACCCGCGCGGTACCGCCGAGCAGGTCCTCGGCGCGGTGGTCCGCTGCGCCACGCAGGTCGACGCCCCCGCCGCCGCGGTGTGGGGCGTCGCCGTCCCCGGCCCCTTCGACTACGACAAGGGCGTCGCGCGCTTCGAAGGCGTGGGGAAGTTCGACGACCTGTACGGCATCGACGTGGGCTCGGTCCTGCTCGACGGCGTATGGCCGCGCCCCGCCGGCACCGTCTTCCTCAACGACGCGCACGCCTTCGCCCTCGGGGAGTGGACGGCGGGCGCCGCGCGCGGGCACCAGCGCTGCGTGGGCATCACGTTGGGCACGGGCGTGGGCTCGGCGTTCCTGGTGGACGGGGACGTACGCAGGGACGGGCCGGGGGTGCCGCCGCTCGGCCGCGCCGACCTGCTGAAGTCCGAAGGCCGCCCGCTGGAGGACGTCGTGTCGCGGCGGGCGCTGCTCGCGCGGTACGGGGACCGGGAGGCGGAGCTGTCCGACATCGCCGCGCGGGCGCGGGCGGGCGAGGCGCGCGCCGCCCACGTACTCGACGAGGCCCTGACCGCGCTCGGTCGCGCTCTCGCCCCACACGTACGGGACTTCGAGGCCACCGCGCTGGTGGTCGGCGGCGGCCTCGCCCGCTCCTGGGACGTGGTCGAGCCCTCGCTGCGCGACGCGTTGGGGGATACTCCGGTCACGCTGTGCGCGGGGGCGTTGGGGGAGGACGCGGGGCTGGTGGGGGCGGGGGTCTACGTGGCGGCGGGGTGAGTGGGTACGGAAGCTCAGGGGGTCATTCGGCCTTTGTACGAGACAGGCCCGCCCCCGGAACCGACCACACAGCCCCGTCGGAAACGAAAGGAACGCACCGCCATGCCCGAACCGCGGGAGTCCAGGGCCGGGCAGCCCCCCACCCTCCGTGACGTCGCCGAGCGTGCCGAGGTCAGCGCGATGACCGCGTCCCGGGTGCTGCGCAACGACCCGCGCGTGCTGCCCGCGACCCGCGACCGCGTACGCGCCGCAGCCGCTGCCCTCGGCTACCGACCCAACGAAGTGGCCCGCAGCCTCCGCCTGGGCCGCGGCACGGGCTTGGTCGGCCTGGTCGTCACCAACCTCGCCAACCCCTTCTACTCACGGCTCGCCCTCGGCGTGGACTCGGTCGTGGCGGCCGACGGTCTGAAGACGGTCATCGGCAACACCGGCCAGGACCTGGACGGCGAACGGGACTTGGTGGCGGACCTGGTGGCCCGCCGCGTCGACGGCATCATCGCCGTGCCCGCGGGCTCCGACCACCGCCACCTCGCCGCGGCGGCGGACGGCGGCGTACCGGTGGTGCTCGCCAGCCGCCCGCCCGAAGGCTTCGACGCGGACTGCGTGCTGGTCGACGACTTCGGCGGCGCACGCGAAGCGACGGCCCGACTGCTCTCCCGCGGCCACCGCCGCATCGGCTTCCTCGGCTCACCGCCCGCCGTCCACACCGGCACGGAACGCCTGCGCGGCTACACCGCGGCCCACGCCGACGCGGGCCTGCCCGCAGACGCGAGCCTCGTACGCCAAGGCCAGACCGAACCGGCCGCTGCCGAGCACGCCGCCACACAGCTCCTCGCCCTGCCCGACCCGCCGACGGCACTGTTCTGCTCCAACAACCGCAACACCATAGGTGCGTTCCGCGCCATCCGAGCCACCGGCACGGACACCGCCCTGGCAGGCTTCGACGACTTCGAACTCGCCGACGCCCTCGGCCTGCCGCTCACCCTCGTCGACTACGACAGCGACGAGTTGGGCCGCACGGCGGGGAGGCTGCTGGTGGAGCGGATACGGGAGCGGAGGGGGGAGGATGAGCGGCAGACCGAGGGCGTAGCCGCGTACCGGCGTGTGGTGATGCCCACCGGCCTCGTCGAGTACGGGAGTTGAGGGAGCTGGAGATCCCGGCGCACCGTGTCCGTATCCGATCTCGCGCGACCGGAGCGGATCGCGCACGGTAGCGCCCATCGGCGCGGGACCCCCTGGAAATGGACAAGCTTGCGGACGCACACTCCATGGTGAATCAGGTCTCTCGCCCGGCCGTCGGACCCGGAGTGAGGCGGCCGCTCCCGCCGAAAAGCCCCGCAGGCCCTCGTGGCACATGCCGAAAGTCGGCGAACGGCACTCCGTGCAGCCACCGAACGTTCTCGGCCGAAAGTCCCCGTACCGGCCCGTAGCGCGGACCGGACCGGGTTGATCCACATCCCCGTTCACCCGATAAGCTCCGTGACGGCGCGGCGTGTTGACGCGATTGCAGTCCGTTGCGGCATGCCGTGCCGTCGCGCTTCCGTATGGGGGAACGCACGCAGGTGACCAGGGAGGGTGCCGCTGATACCGGGCGCGCTTCCGGTACACGAGCGCGGCCAATCGTTGGTTCTCTCCTGTTCGATCGCGTTGGTTTGAGGATGCAGATGGAACTTGCCACTCCGCCACCGGCGGCGGCCCAAGGATCAAAGGCCTGGCGCACCTGGTGGCTGCTGCCGCTCGGGTTGGGGGCGGGCACGGTCGCCACCGCAGTGGCCGACTCCGGTGAGGCGCGAATACCTCTTGCGCTCGCGGGACTTGGTGCGACCGCGACCGCCTCGCTCTGTGTCCGCCTGCTGCTGCGTTCGCGGGCGGAACTGGGCCGCGCGACCGCCGAGGTGCACGCGGTCCGGATCCAGCAGGCCCAGCAGTGGCAGCAGCACGTCGCCGCTCTGGAGCGGGACCACGGGGATCGGCACGCCGCCGTCGAGGCCCGTCTCGCCGACGAGGTCAAGGCGTGGCGGTGGCGCCTGAACCGGCAGCAGGAACTGGTCACCCGTCTGAGCGACGAGTTCCTGCCCATGGCCCTGAAGGGGCTGCGCGCCGGTGAGGCGATCGACGACGTACTGCCGGACCTGACACAAGAGACCGATGTGTCACCGGAGTTCAGGAAGGCGCTGCGCAAGGTGCTGCGCACCGGCCTGATCGCCGTCGAGGAGGAGCTCAACCGCAGCACGTCGGCCGAGCAGGCCGTCATCAGCATCGGCAGCAGGCTCCACGTACTGACGGGAAAGATCCGCGGTCGCCTGCACGAGATGCAGGGCGAGCACGGCCGCTTGCCCGTGATCGCCCAGGGGCTGATGGAACTGGACCAGGCGATCGGCCCCGCGGACTGTCTGGCCGCCAGCATCGGCGTGCTGGGCGGCACGGACCGGCCCGGACGCCAGTGGCAGGAGCCGCAGCGCCTGCTGAGCGTGGTGCGCGGCGGCATCGGACGCATCAAGGACTTCGACCGCGTGCAGGTCCGCCACCTGCCCGAACTCGGCGTCGACGGCGGCCTGGTGGACCACCTCACGCTGATCTTCGCCCACCTCCTGGACAACGCGGCGCGCTACTCGCCGCCCACCGAGCCGGTGATCGTGTCCGGCAAGGAGGTGCCCAACGGAGTGGGCATCGAGATCCAGGACGCCGGAAAGGGCCTGAACGAGGAGAAGAAGCAGCAGGCCCTCGACTCCCTCGACGGGGTGGCGGCGGGCCCCGGCCTCGGTGGCCTTTCGGAGGACGCGCACCTCGGCCTGCGTGTCGTGGGCACGCTGGGCCGCAGGTACGGGATCCGGGTGACGTTCGCGGACTCGCCCTGGCTCGGTACGTCCGTCGTCGTGGTCGTGCCCCACAAGTACTTCAGCCCGCTGCCGGCCTCCTCCACCCCCGGCACGGAGGCGGCCCCCGCCACCCCGCCCGAGCCGCAGGAGGGCGCCGCACCGATGCCGCAGCCGCCTCCTCAGGACGGCGCCACAGCCGCCGCGGCCGACACCACTCCAGGAGGCCTGCCGAAGCGGCGCAGGAGCTCCCCGCGCGACGGATCCACGGACGGGTCCCGGTACCCGGAAGCCGCCCCCGCGGCGGCCGTGACCAAGCCCGTCGTGCCGCCGGACGCGTCCTTCACCGGCCTGGCGGCCTTCGCCACCGCCGGACGGGCGACCGACGAGCCCCGCTCGGAAGACACGGAATACACGGAAGGTAGGGACTAGCCGCATGACGCAGCACGAGACCGACGTGAGCTGGGCCCTGCGTGATCTGACGGACAGCATTCAGGAGATCCGCTTCGCCCTGGTGGCATCCAGCGACGGCAAGGCCATCACGTCCTACGGAGCCGACGACCCGGACGACGTCGACCGGTTCGCCGCCGTGGTGGCGGGCCTCCAAGCCCTGGCCCAACCGGTCGCAGAGCAGTTCCCCGCGTACGGCGGGCAGTTGCGGCTCGCGATGATCGAGGTCGACGGCGGCCACCTGTTCGTCGTGCGGGCCGGCGTGGAGACGTACCTCGGAGTACTGGCCAAGGAAGGTCTCGACCAAGGGCTGCTCGGTCACCAGATGAGGGACTTGGCCCGCAGGATGGGTGAGCTTCTCGGCACCACTCCGCGCCGGGAGGAGCAGTCTGGATGAGCGGCCCCAAGCGGCCCGCCGACCCGTCCGGCCTCGAGCGCTACTACGTCCTCACCGGCGGCCGCAGCGGTCCTGCCGGGCCGGCCGCGGGGCTCGACGTGGCGACGCTCATCGTCTCGCGCGGCGCGCCCGCGCCCGGCATGCAGCACGAGCACGAGGAGATCGTGCGCCGGTGCCGTGATCCGCTGTCGGTGGCCGAGCTGGGTGCCCACCTCGGGCTGCCGTTCAACATTCTCGCGGTGCTGGTGACCGACCTGCTCGCAGCGGGCCGGGTGGACGCCCGTGACCCCATTCCGGCTTCATCCGTATCCGGTCGCGGGCCGGACCTCGCGCTCCTTGAGGAGGTACTCAGTGGTCTTGAAAGGCTTTGACCGTCCGGACCAGCCGGCGATCCCCGGCGCACTGCCCGCCGAAAGCCGCTCGGTCAAGGTGATGATCGCCGGTGGCTTCGGCACCGGCAAGACCACCATGGTGCGCTCGGTGAGCGACATCAGGCCGCTCACCACCGAGGAGACACTGACTCAGGCCAGTGCCGACGTCGACCACCTCATCGGCATCGCGGACAAACAGGAGACCACGGTCAGCCTCGACTTCGGGCGGATCGGCATAAACGACCAACTGGTGCTCTACCTCTTCGGCACGCCGGGGCAGGAACGCTTCTGGTTCCTGTGGAACGGCCTGTTCAAGGGGGCGCTGGGAGCGGTCGTCCTGGTGGACACGCGTCGCCTGGCGTCCAGTTTCCGGGCGATCGAGGAGATGGAACGGCAGAACGTGCCGTTCGTCATCGGTCTGAATGTGTTCCCTGATTCCAAGGAGCACCCGATCGACGAGGTCAGGGACGCGCTTGACGTCCCTCAGCACACCCCGATCATCACGTGCGACGCCCGGGACCGGAAATCGAGTCGGGACGTGCTCATCGCTTTGATACACCATCTGAAGGACCGCTCGGCCGCCACCCTGGAACCCCGATGAACGCCCCCACGCCCGCCGGCCTGCCCGCCACCTCGGGCTGCCCCGTGGCGCACGGCGGGCAGGACTCCCTCACCCGCCTGTACGGTCCTGACGCGTCGGACGATCCACAAGGGATCTACGAGCGGTTGCGCGAGCAGCACGGCCCGGTCGCCCCCGTCCTGCTGGAGGGCGACGTGCACGCCTGGCTGGTGCTCGGCTACCGGGAGAACCGCCATGTGCTGGAGAATCCGCGGCAGTTCACGCGGGACTCACGGATCTGGCGGGACTGGAAGGAGGGCCGCGTCGAGGAGTCCTCCCCGCTGATCCAGATGGTGGGCTGGCGCCCCGACTGCGTCTCCCAGGAGGGCGAGGCGCACCGGCGGCTGCGCGCGGCGGTGACGGACAACCTGCAGGCGATCGCGGGCCGTGGGATTCGACGCCATGTCACGCACTTCGCCAACAAGCAGATCGACGCCTTCGTGGCCGCAGGGCAGGCCGACCTCGTCACCGAGTACGCCGAGTATCTGCCGATGCTCGTACTGACCAGGCTGTTCGGGCTCGCGGAGGGAGAGGGGCGGCAGTTGGCCGTCTCCTGCGCTCAGGTGATCAAGGGCGGCGAGGAGGCGCTGGCTCACAACGACCGCATCATGAAGATCCTCGGCGAACTCGCCGAACGCAAGCGCGCCGAGCCGGGGTCGGACTTCACCACCGGCCTCCTCGATCACCGCGCGGACCTGGACGAAGAAGAGGTTCTCAGCCATCTGCGGCTCGTTCTGATCGCCGCGCACACCACCACCAGCAACCTGCTGGCCCGGGTGCTCCAACTGCTGCTCACCCACCCGTCCCACATGGCCGGTCTCGTGAGCGGCCGGCTCGACATCTCGGCGGTCGTCGAAGAGGTCATGTGGAACACCCCGCCGCTGGCCGTCTGCCCGGGGCGGTTCGCCACGGCCGACCTGGAACTCGGCGGCCGACAGGTGAAGGCGGGCGATCTGCTGGTCCTCGGCCTGGCGGCCGGCAACCGGGACCCGGAGGTCCGGCCCGACGCCACGACGGCCCTGCACGGCAACAAGGCCCATCTGGCGTTCAGCGGCGGCTCCCACGAGTGCCCGGGACAAGGCGTGGGCCAGGCCATCATCGAGACGGCGGTCGACGTGCTGATCCACCGGCTGCACGGACTGCGGCTCGCGGCCGCTCCCGCGGATCTCACGGCCACCGCCTCCTCGTGGGAGGCCAGGCTCGACCGCCTTCCGGTCGCGTTCACGGCTCAGGAGACGTAGCCGTACGAGGGTGCGACCCGGAGTCCCCGAGGCCGAGTCGCACCCTCCGTACGCGTCAGACGCTCAGCAAGTCGTCGACGGACCCGTGCCCGCGCTTCTCGGCCGCGGCTGCGGGAGTGTTCTTGACCGCCGAGTACCGGCCTGTGCTCAGGGCCCACTCGTAGTTGCCGCCGATCCAGTGCCGGATGGCCTCGACGCCCATCCCCACGCGTACGCGTTCGTCGTCGCTCAGGCGGAGTTCGTCGCACAGTTGGGGTATCTGAGACTCCAGCCGCAGATAGTCCCGCAGGCGCTCCTCGGTCCGGTGGATGGCCTCGACCGTGGCGTCCTCCCAGCCGCAGTCGTGGGCGCGGCGCAGCACGGCGATGAGGTTGTGGCCGTCTCCGCGCCGTGCCTCGCGCTCGAAGGAGTGGATGTCGTTCATGAAGCCGATGGTGTCCGCCGCGGCATCGCGCAGCCGGATCATCACCGGGTGGGCCTGGGCCTGCACGGGCACTTCGAAGCGGCGGCTGCGCTCACCCGCGTCGATGCTGTGGTGGATGCCCACGGTGCGCCGGCGGAACGCCGTGTACTCCGCGATGCCAAGTGTGGCGCCACTGGCGGCGAGGTCGATCTCCTCGGAGTGCGCGACCAGGAACCGCCCCCAGGATGCGGCGAACCGGGTGCGCCAGGCCAGGGACATGCCGTCGGACAGGTGCTCCCACACCTGCGCCCAGGCCCTCGTGATCGGGCAGACGACGCGGGGCGCGCTGCCCACGGGGCGCAGCGGCGTGACGGCGAGCTCCCGCGCGACATCCGCTATGCGATCGGCGCGGCCGGGCTGAGCCATGTCGAACTGGTCGTCGAAGAGGAAGGCCAGGGAGAACCAGTTCATCAGCACGACCATGTCGTCGGCCGACGCGTGCGGGTAGGTGCGTATCGCCGCCTGGGGGAGGTCCCAGGTCAGGTATTCGTCGAAACCGGCCTGGCTGCGCACGAGTTCCATCTCCCGCACCCAGCTCAGGTGCCGGTCCCGTGCGTAGTCGAGATGGTCGCTGACCGGGGTGGAGAAGGGGATGTCGAACCGGACGTCCTGGGGCATTCACGATCTCCTAGGGGTGTGCTCGTACGGCTCCCCCCGGCGCCCACGAGCGGACGCTTGGCATGCTCATTGATCGAGTTGCGATTCGAGGCTGCCCCGGCCGTAAACGATCTATGCTGTGATCTGGCCAACTCGGCCCACGTGCCTCACAGATCACAGATTGCTCAGGTCTCGGAACGGGAAGTGATGGGCGGAACTGTCCCTACCGCTTCAGGAGTACTGAGCCGACGTGACCACCATTGCGGCGCCCCCCATCCCCACGGCAGCGGGAGCCCTCCCGCTGCTGGGCCACGCGATACCCCTCCTGCGTGACAACCTGGCCTTCGTCGCCTCGCTGCGGGACTACGGCCCGTTGGTGAGAATCCATCTCCAGCCACGGCAGTCGACCGTCGTCGTGAATGATCCGGCGCTGATCCGCACGATGCTGGTGGACCTCGCACCCGGGCTCGACAAGGGGCGGTTCTTCGAGAAGATGGGCCAAGTGCTCGGCGGGGACAGCGTGGTGACCGCCGCGGGCTCGGACCACGTCCGCAAACGGCGCCAGTTGCAGCCGGCCTTCCGGCACGACGAGATAGCCCGGTACGTCGACCTGATGCGCGACGAGGTGGTCCGCACGGCCACGGCCTGGAGGCCGGGCGGGACGCTCAACGTGCGCGAGGCCATGGTCAAGTTGTCGCTGGACATGCTGGCGGCGACGGTGTTCGCCTCGAGCCTGGACGAGCAGGCGTTCCGTCGTCTTCGGCGGGATCTGTCGGTGGTGATGAACGGCGTCGGCGCACGCGTCATGCTGCCGGACTGGGTGGAGCGGCTGCCGCTGCCGGCCAACTGGCGGTTCAACTCCTCCCGGGCGGCGGTGCGGGCCGTCATCGGCGACGCGGTGGACGGCTTGCGCGCGTCCGGGCACGACACGGGGGACATGCTCTCCACCCTGCTGCGGGCCGAGGACGAGGAGACGGGCCGGCCGATGGCCGCCCATCAGATCTGCTCGGAGGTCCTGACGCTCGCGGTGGCCGGCACCGAGACCACGGCGTCGGTCCTCTCGTGGGTGCTGTACGAACTCGCCCGCAACCCGGACGTGGACGCGCGGCTGCAGGAGGAACTGGAGGACGTGCTCGCGGGCCGCGCCGTGACCTTCGAGGACATGTCCCGGCTCCCGTACCTCCGCAACGTCATCACCGAGGCGCTGCGGCTGCATCACACCGGATGGCTGGTGACCCGTCGCACGCTCGCGGCTGTCCGCCTCGGGGACTGGGAGATCCCGCCCGGCACGGAACTGGCCTACTGCCAGCACGCCTTGCACCGTGACGCCTCCCTGTTCCCGGATCCCTTGCGCTTCGACCCCGACCGCTGGCTGGACGAGCCGTGGAAGGCCGCTCTTCCGGAGGGTGCCTTCCTCCCCTTCGGAGCGGGCAAGCACAAGTGCATCGGCGATCACTTCGCGATGACCGAGCTCACCACGGCGATCGCCACGCTGACCAGGATGTGGCGCCTCGACCTCGCCTCGGACCGGGAGGTTCGACCCGAGGCCCGTGCCACCGTCCGGCCGAGCACGCTGATGATGACGGCGGGGCGCCGGGAGCCCTGAGACCCCGCCGCCCTCACCGCACGAAGCGCGGCGAAGCCCGCGTCAGCACCGCCGTCTCCGGCGCGACCGACCAGTGGACGCGCAACTCGTCCGCGAGCGCCCCGGTCAGCTTCGCCACGTCCGCCGGAGCGGTCTCGTGCAGGCCCTCCACGATGATCAGTACGTCCGCCGTGCTGTCCCGGACGGCCGAGTAGCCGCTCTGGCGGTTGGTCCAGCGTCTGGCGTGGGCGCGGCGGGTGTCGTCGGCGAAGATCACCTCGTGGGGGTCGGGGTGCTCCACCTCGCCGGAGAACGTCTCGTAGGCCTCGTCCCCGTCGGCGTACCGGACTTCTAGATTCCCGTTGATGCGGGAGACGTCGAAGACGCCGACAGGGATGCCGTACGCGAGGGACGCGGCGTTGCAGAGGTCGATCAGGGGGTGGATGCGGGGCAGGGAGCCCTCCTTGCGGAAGCGCCGCAGGAGGGACTCGGAGGCACAGCGGTACTGCGTGGGCCTCAGGCCCATCGCGGAGAACGCGCGCCGCCAGGCCTGGACTTCGGGCAGTCCGCTCTCCTGCGTCGCGGTGAGTCGCTCTGCTGCCGCCGCACTGAACTCGGCGACAGGCCGGTCGACCGACGCGTCGTGTGTGATGCCCCGCGTGAAGATCACCCCGGGGACGAGGTGCGGGAAGTCCTGCCAGAGGTCGCTCGCGTGCTGGAAGCGCATGGTGGATCCGATCGGGAGAGGGCTGAGAGGGGAGTGCCGTTGCGGCGGCGTCAGAGGAAGGCGAGCTTTGCGCCGAGTGCCGCGAACGCGCCCGCGAAGACCCGCCGCAGCCACGCCATGACCCGCGGCCGCCCGATGACGTGCTCGCGCACCGCGGCGGCGAACACCCCGTAGAGGGCGAACACGACCAGCGTCAACAGCATGAAGTAGGCGCTGAGTTCGGCCATCCGCAGGAAGGCGTACGGCTCGCCCTTGTCGACGAACTGCGGCAGGAAGGCGAAGAAGAAGAGAGTGAGCTTGGGGTTGAGGAGGTTGATCAGCACGGCGGACACGATGACGTCCGCCGCCGAGCGCGGGGCGTCGTCCCCCTGCTCCGCCGCGAGGGCGTTCTTCTCGCGCAGGGTCTTCCACGCCATGTAGAGGAGGTACGCCACACCCAGGTACTTGAGCGTCTGGAACGCGACGGCGCTGGCGTTCAGCAGCGCGGCGAGACCGGTGATCGCGGCGAGCATGTGCGGGACGATGCCCACGGTGCAGCCGACGGCCGCGACCACTCCGGCGCGGGTGCCCCACGAGAGGCCGGCCGCGACGGTGAACAGTACTCCGGTGCCGGGCGTCACGGTGAGGACGAGCGAGGTCAGCAGGAACTCCATGGCTTGACTCTGCCGCCACAATGGATCCATGAACAGGTCCAATGGATCTCCTTCTGATGGGTCCATAACCGCACCGGGCACGGCTGCCACGTCTGCTCCGGGCGCGGCCGGGGCGGCCCCGTCCGCACCGGACACGGCCGGGAAGACCCTGTCCGCCTCCGACTTCCTCCAGCTGAACCCCGCCGAGGCCCCCAAGGGCGGCATGGCCGACTGGCTGGCCCGGCAGATCCGGTACGCGGTGGCGAACGGGCTGCTCCCCGCCGGCAGCAGGCTGCCCGCCACCCGCGTACTCGCCGGGGAGCTCGGCGTCTCGCGCGGCGTGGTGACCGAGGCGTACCGGCGGCTCACCGAGGACGGGCACGTGGCGGGGCGGGGGAGGGGCGGGACCGTCGTGCTCGCGGCGCCCCTCGCGCGTCCGACGGAGCGTCAAGTGACCGCTGACGACGGCACGTCAGGGCAGCCGGGGCTGTTCACGGCCCCGCCCGGGACCGGCACCTTCGACGCCTTGCGCGCCGCCCCCGCCCGCATCGACCTCTCGCCCGGCCTGCCGGACCTCGCCGCGTTCCCGCGCGCGGCCTGGCTGCGCGCCGAGCGGTCGGTGCTCGCCGGACTCGTGCCGTCGGACTTCGGCTACGGCGACCCGCGCGGCACCCCCGCCCTGCGCCGCGCCGTCGCGCGCTGGCTCGCCTTGAACCGGGGGATCGCCGCCGACCCGGACGAGGTCCTGATCGTCGCGGGCACCGCCCAGGCGCTCGGACTGCTCGCGCTGGTGCTGCGGGACGAGGGGGTCACCCGCGTCGCGATCGAGGACCCCGGCTCGCTGGGCATCCGACAGCATCTGCACAACTCCGGGCTCCAGTCACCGCCCGTCCCCGTCGACTCGAAGGGCATCCGCGTCGACGCGCTGCGCGCCACCGGAGCCCGCGTCGCGCTGCTCACCCCGGCCCACCAGTTCCCGACCGGCGTGGTCCTCGACGGCGGCAGGCGCCGTGAACTCGCGGACTGGGCCCGGGACGGCGGACTGATCATCGAGGACGACTACGACGCCGAGCACCGCTACGACCGGCCGCCCGTGCCCGCCCTGCGCTCCACCCTCGCCGACCACGTCGCGTACGCGGGCAGCGTCTCCAAGCTCCTCGCGCCCGCCCTGCGCGTGGGCTGGCTGCTCGCGCCCCGCCGCCACCGGAGCGCCCTCGTCGACGCCAAGCGGTTCGCCGACCTCGGCAACGCGGCCCTGCCCCAACTGGTGCTCGCCCACCTGATGGAGTCCGGTGAGCTGGAGCGGCATCTTCGCTTCCTGCGCCGCCGCCATCGCGGCCGCCGCGACGCGATGATCGCGGCGATCGGGGCCCGCATGCCGGGCGCCGTCGTCCACGGCGCCGCCGCGGGCCTGCACCTGATGGTCACCTTCGAGGCGGGGCGCGACGACACCGCGCTGGCCGCCGCGGCACTGGAACGCGGCGTCAAGGTGCAGCCGCTGTCCTGGCACGCCCAGCGCCCGGGGCGGCCGGGCCTGGTCCTCGGCTACGCGGCGAGCACGCCGTCGGACATCCGGGAGGGCATCGCCGTGCTGGGGGACCTGCTGCGCTGAGCGGAGCGCCTCAGTGGTCGAGGGTCGGTCCCTCCGTCAGGGGCCGGTACACGGTCAGCGCCTCGAGCAGCTTGTCGACGCGCAGCGCGCCGGGCGCGTCCCGCACCTCGCCGTCGTACGCCATCTGCGTCCCTTCGGGCAGGCCCGTCACGGTGAGGTGGCGGGAGTGCGCCGAGGCGTAGAGGCGGGTGCGGGCGAGGCCGCCCGCGAGGGCGGTCGCGAGCAGGCGGGTGCGGGCGAAGTGGCCGCCGTGGGCGATGCGTACGTCCAGGAGGCCGTCGGCGAGGTCGTGGCGGCGTACCGGGGCGATGCCCACGTTGCGGTAGGCGCCGTTGCCCGCGAACAGCAGCCACATCGCGCGGCGCCGCCCGTTGACGACGGCGCGCAGCGGTTCGGTGGTCCGCAGGACCCGGCTCACGGCGAGCAGGGTGGCTGCGGGGCCGCCGATCCTCGGCGACCAGTGTTCCCGCAGCCGTACGAGGTCGGGGTAGGAGCCGAGGCTGAAGGTGTTGAGGAAGTACGCGGGCTGTGCGTCCGCCCTTGCGGGGGAGTGCGGGGACGGGATCGGGGTGATCCGGCCGACGTCGACGCGGACGGCCGTGCCCCGCGCCACGGCCGCGCAGGCTTCCGCGACGGACTCGGGGCCGAGGTCGGCGGCGAAGTGGTTGAAGGTGCCGCCGGGCAGCACCATCAGGGGCACGCCGTGCTCCAGGGCGGGGATCACGGCCGCGTTGACGGTGCCGTCGCCGCCGCACACGCCGAGGACGCCGCCGCGTCGGGCCGCGTCCCGCGCCGCCTCCGCGATCACTTCGGGCAGCGGTCCCGCGTCCGGCTCGTAGATGATGACTTCGGCGCGCGGCAGCGCGATCTTCAACTGGCGTACGGGATCGGCGAGTTGCGGCTGCGCGCCGGAGGACGGGTTGACCACGACGAACAGGCCCTCGCCGTCGGGCAGCGCCGGGGCGTCGGCGCGCGGCCGGGCCGGCGGCGGGAGCTGGGAGCGTGACGGGACGAGGCCGCGTACGGCGAAGGCGGCACCGGCCCCGAGACCCGCGCCCACCAGGACGTCGCTCGGGTAGTGCACGCCGGTGTAGACGCGGGAGAAGGCGACCGACGCCGCGACGGGCGCGATCGCGGCGCCCCAGCGGCGCGACTCCAGGGCCGCGCCCACGGTGAACGCGACCGCGGACGCGGCGTGGCCGGACGGGAAGGAGCTGGTGACGGGCTGGCGCGGCAGGTGTCGTATGACCGGGACCCCGTCGAGCAGGGGGCGGGTGCGGCGCACCGCGCCCTTGCCGAGGGTGTTGACGGTCGCCGACGCGAGGGCGAGCGAGGCGACGCCGCGCACCGCCGCACGTCGCTCCCGGGTACCGCCGACCGCCCACATGCCGGCCGCGACGCCGAACCACAGCAGCCCGTGGTTGGCTCCGCGGCTCAGCCGGGGCAGGGCGCGTTCGGCACCGGGCCACGACCTCGTGGCGACCTTCTCGAACGCGGCGTGGTCGAGGGCGCGCAGCAGGCGCCGGACGCGGCTCGCAGGGTGATCGCTCATGCCCCCGTTATACGGGGCGGGCCGTCCCGGTGCAGCGGCCGGCCGGAACCTCGCGGCGGCGCTTCGCCGTCGGCGCCGGTCAGGAGTCCGCGGGGCGTGGCGTGAAGACGCGGTCGAGGAGGGCGTACAGCGTCGCCCGGTCCTCGGCGTCGAGCGTCGCCAGGCCCTCCAGCGTGGTGTGCATGGAGGCGCGGATGGTGTCGATGGCGTGCTCTCCCTCGGGGGTGAGGACGACGTTCTTCACGCGGCGGTCGCCGGGGCTGGGCTCGCGGCGGACCAGGTCGCGCTTCTCCAGGCGGTCGATGATGCCCGTCATGTTGGAGGCGTCGCAGGCCAGTGTCTCGGCGAGCACGCGCATCGCGGCGGGGCCGCGGCGCAGCACGCTGAGCGTCTTGCCCTGGCTGGCCGTGAGGTTCTCGCGGGCGGCCGCGGCCGTGAAGTCGCCGTAGTAGGCGCCGAGCGACACCGCGAGCAGCTCCATGAGCCGGGCCGTGTCGACGCGTGGGGGTCCTGGCATGTGATCCACCTTACGATCCGATTGAGCCCCGGAAACTTGACCATCTCAAATATTGATGTCTACCGTAAAGGCATTACTTGAAGTTTTCAAGCTTCTAGGTTCTTAAGTAGTTGGGAAAGAGTTCCGTGTCTCACGCACAGCACACGGCGGCCGCTCGGCCCTCCGGACAGACCGCGGTCGTCCTGGTCCTCGGGCTCGCCGCCATGGTCGTATCGATGATGCAGACGCTGGTCGTCCCGATCCTCGGGATCATCCAGAGCGAGCTGGACGCCACCACCGCCAACGTGAGCTGGGTGACCACGGCCACGCTGCTGTCCGCCGCCGTCTTCACGCCACTCCTGGGTCGCTTCGGCGACATGCACGGCAAGAAGCCGACCCTCGTCGGCGTGCTGCTCGTGATGATCGCGGGCTCGGTGCTCGCCGCCACCACGACCTCGCTGACCTGGCTCATCGTCGGCCGGGTGATGCAGGGCGCGGCGACCGCGATCTTCCCGCTCGCCCTGTCCGTGCTGCGCGAGGAGATCAAGCCGGAGAAGCTGCACGGCGCGATGGCCCTGGTCAGCGGCACGCTCGCGTTCGGCAGTGGCCTCGCCCTGGTCGGCGCGGGACTCCTCACCCAGGGCTCCGACCCGGACTACCACCGGGTCTTCTGGCTCGCGGTCGTCCTCGCCGTGGTGGCGCTCGTCGGCGTGCTGTTCGTCGTCCCGGCGTCACGTTCGAAGACGGGTGGACGCACCGACTGGCTGGGCGCGCTCACCCTGGCGCTGCTCCTTGTTCTGCTGCTCCTGCCGATCTCGCAGGGGCACGAGTGGGGCTGGACGTCCGGCCGCACGCTCGGCAGCTTCGCCGCCGCGGTCGTCATGGTCGGGGTGTGGGTCTTCACCGAGACGCGCGTGAAGGAGCCGATGGTGGACATGAAGATGTTCACGCACCGCCCCGTGCTCTTCACCAACCTGGCGGGCCTGCTGCTCGGCTTCGCGATGTTCGCCCAGTTCATCGGCGTCTCCTACCTCGTGCAGATGCCCGAGCAGCTGGCCGGTTACGGCTTCGGCGCCTCCGTGCTCGACGCCTCGGTCGTGTACCTGCTGCCGACCACCCTGGTCTCCCTGGTGGGTGCCCAGTTCGGCGGTGTCCTGGTCCGCCGGATCGGGGCGCGCGCGACGCTGGCCGCCGGAGCGTGCTTCGGTGTGGTCGGCTTCGCCTGGCTGACCCTGGCGCACGACACCACCGCCTCGGTGATCGGCGCGGGCATGGTCGTCGGTCTCGCGATCAGCTTCGGTTACGCCTCCATGCCGGCGCTGATCGTCGCCAGCGTCCCGGCCCACCAGACCGGCATCGCCAACGGCATCAACTCCATCTCCCGCTCCGTCGGCAGCGCCGTCGCCAGCGCGATGATCACCTCGCTCCTCGCGTCCAAGACCATCAAGCTTCCCGCCGGGATGCCCGCGCTGCCCGAGGAGAGCCAGTTCACCCTCAGCTTCGCGATCGCCGGAGCGGCCTTCGCCCTTGTCACGGTCGTGGCCCTGCTCGGCCTCAAGGCCGCGCACGCGCCTCGTACGCAGGTGTTGAGGAAGGTGGCCGAGTCGGAGACGCCGAGCGCGGCGGGATCCGCGCCGGAGAAGGTTTCCGTGTCGGAGAAGGCTTCCTCGGCGGACGCGACGCTGTAACGCGTACGTGGCTCTCTGAAGAAGGCGTACGTGGCCTCCTGAAGCGAACACGGTTGTGCGGCCCGGTCACCCCATCAGGTGGCTGGGCCGCCCGGCGTGATCGGCGATCAGGCGGAGGCGGGACCGGGCGCGTCCGTGCGGGCCTCGATCGCCCGCAGCACCGCCACCATGTCCAGGCCGCCGTGCCCCAGCGCCACGGTGTCGGCGAACAGCCTGTGGCAGACGTCGAGGAGCGGCGAGGCCACGCCCGACGAGCGCGCCGCCTCGGCGACGAGGCGGTTGTTCGTGAGGACGTCCAGGGCGGCCGCCTGCACGCCGAAGTCCCCGGAGAGCAGCTTCGGCGACTTCATCCGTGAGACGCCGCTCGCCATCGGCCCGGCGTCGAGCACGTTCAGGAACAGTTTCGTGTCCAGGCCCTGCCGCTCCGCGAAGTGGAACGACTCGGCCAGGCCCGTCACCGTGGTGATCAGGAAGAGGTTCACTGCCAGCTTCATCAGCAGCGCGTCCGGCACCTGGCCGCACAGGAACGTCTCCTTGCACATGGGCTCGACGAACGGCCGCACCGCCGCCACGTCCTCCGCCTCACCCGCGAGCATCGCCACCAACTGCCCCGCCTCGGCCGGTTCGCGCGACCCGGACACCGGCGCCTCCACGTAGCGCCCGCCCGCCGCGCGCACGTCCGCCGCGAGATCGCGCGAGTACTCGGGCGACGTCGTCCCCATGTGCACGATCGTGTGCCCCGCGACCCGCGGACCGAACGCCTCCGTGTCCCGGCCGAGCGCCGAGTCGATCGCGGCGTTGCTCGCCAGCATGAGGATGACGACGGGCGCCTCCTCGAAGACCTCGTCGACGGTCGCCGCCACCCGCGCCCCTGCCGCGCGCAGCGGTGCGCACTTGGCAGCCGTGCGGTTCCAGACGATCAACCGCGCGCCGGACCGCGCGAGTTGGAGCGCCATGGGCTGCCCCATGACCCCGAGACCTATGAACCCCACGTCCATCGCGCACTCCTGCCTCTGGCCCGCGGGGGCCCTCGACCAAGCCGTCTATGACAGCTGTCATAGTAGCGGGCGAAGTACGGTGCGGCCCAGGGAATTCGGCGTACGCGGCGACCGTGGCGGGCTTCGCCCACGGGGCGCGCGGTGAGTGAGGTGGAGGCGGCGACGTGGCGGCAGGCGAGGTGTCCGGGCGGGGTCCGCGCGAGCGCATGGTGTTCAGCGCGGTTCAGTTGATGCGCCGGGGCGGTGTCGGCGCCACCGGCATGCGGGACGTCGTCGCGCACGCGCGGGCGCCGCGCGGCTCCCTCCAGCACTACTTCCCCGGCGGCAAGGAGCAGTTGGTCAACGAGGCCGTGGAGTGGGCGGGGCGGTACGCGGCGGGGCAGGTCGCGCGGTTCGTCGCGGCGATGGCCGAGCCGACGCCGAGCGGGCTGTTCGCCGCGATGGTGCGCCAGTGGACGGACGAGCTGGAGACGCCGGACGCGGGGTCCGGCTGCCCCGTCGCCGCGGCCGTCATCGACTGCGCGGAGGACAGCGAGTCCACGCGGACGGCCACGGCCGCGGCGTTCGCCGCCTGGACCGGCCCGGTGGCCCAGGCACTCACGGACATGAACGTGCCCACCGCCCGCGCCGAAGCACTCGCCATGCTCATGGTCAGCACGGTGGAGGGGGCCCTGCTGATGGCCCGCGCGGAACGGGACGTACGCGCGCTGAAGACGGCGGCACGGGAGCTCGGACCGCTGCTGGACGGGGCGGTCGGGACGGGCAGCACGGTCGACCGTGCGTGAGCCGCCTCAGGTCTGTCCGGCGCTGAACCCGGGACTGTCCCCGGCCGTGGCCCGCCCCGCTCCGTACGAGCCGAGCCGCCCCGACCGCCTTGCCACGCGCGGCCGACCCCGGTCCTGCCGACGAGACACCTCGGCTTCAGGCCGGTCCGGCGCCGAGGCCGGAGCTGTCCCCGGTCGCGGGCCGCGGGTCGCGCCGCTCTGTACGAGGTGAGCTGTCCCGGTCGTCTTGCCGAGCGTGGGCGGCTCTGGTCCTGCTGACAAGACACCTCGCCACAGGCCAGTCCGGCGCTGTCCCTGGGCGTGGGCCGCGCCGCCCCGTACGAGGTGAGCTGTCCCGGCCGCCTTCCCGAGCGCGGCCGCCCCGGGGCTCGCCTACCTCCGCCCCACCCCCGCCCCCGCCCGCGCGCGCCGCGCCAGCACCAGCGCCTCCAGGACCACCGGGTGGTCGAGATGGCGGGCCACAAGCACCAGGTGGGCGCGTTCCGCTGTCGCGGGTACGTCCTCCCCGGGGAGCGCCGCCAGGAGCGTGGCGGAGTCGGCCGGTGGGCGGCCGTTGCCGCGGGCGTCGGCGGCGTACAGAAGAGTCGCCGCCGCCTGCGCCGCCACGAGGTCGAAGCCGACGAAGCCGCGCCGGGCAAGCTGCTCCACGGCGCGGGCGGGCGCGCTGCTCATCCAGGGGCTCAGGCTGCGGGCGCCGTCGCGGATCTCGACGAGCCTGCGGGAGAGGGCGATGCGGGTGTCCCAGCCACCCCACAGGAGGCCGGGGGCGAGGACGAGTTGAGGGTCGGCGCGCACGACGGTCTGCCACAGGGGGCGCAGCGTCTGGTGGTCGCGCCGCTCCTGGCGGCGGGCGGCGAGCGACAGGCGTACGAGGCTGTAGTTGGCGACGAGCCCGCTCGCGGCCGTCGTCAGCCACGCGGCCTCCGCGAGCCCGTCGAGCCGCAGCCCGCCCGCCGCCCCGATCATCGCCGCCGCGACGCAGCAGACATGGGCGAGGTCCAGGCCCACGGCGAGCGCGAACTCGCGCACGCACCGCCGCAGTTCCGGCGTCAGCCGCGGCCCCTGCGACGCCAGGAGCGCCCGGCACCGCAGCACCGTGGCTGTGACGACGGCGAACAGCGCCACGAAGTAGACGAGATGGAAGGCGAGGACTTGGGGCGAGTGCACGTAGTCGGGTGCGAAAAGGAGCGGCCGCGCCTCACCGGCCGGATCGGCCAGCGCGTACAGGACCGCCATGGCGAGGACGGTGCCCCCGTAGAGCGGGGCCCAGGCGAGGACCTGGCGGCGCGGGGGCTCGCCGTCGCCGTGCGCGGGATGCCACAGCACGGCCATCAGGTGGGCATGGCCGACGCACAGCAGACCCACGGTGTTGATGAGCAGGGCCGCCAGATGGGGAGCGCCGAAGACGGTGCCGACGGCGCTGTACACGGCCGGCGTGCCCAGCAGGAAGATGGTCCCCGAGTGGAACAGGGACGACGCCGTGAGCTTGAGCGTGCGCGCCGGCTCGCGGCGGGCCGCCAGCGCCTTGCCGACGGCGACGGTGAAGGCGATCGCGGCGGCGCTCAGGCCGAGCACGGTCAGCAGCGCGTGCCACATCAGAGGCCGGCGTGCCGGTTGGTGAAGGACGAGGTGAGCGATCCGGCGTGACCGCCCGCCCTGTCGAGGGACAGCATCAACAGGCCGACGGTGGCGAAGACCTCGGCCGCCCACTCCTCGTCCTCCTCGTAGCCGGTACGGAGCTGGGCGGGGCGGGTCAGCACCTCCCGCACCGCGTCGACGGGGAGGGAGGGCATCTGCTCGGCGAGATCGTGCGCGTCGAGGAGGTCGCAGGCGGTGACGGCGTACGGATCCACGTCCGGCGCGCGGCCGCTGAGCAGGTGGTACAGCTCGTGCAACAGGACGTGCAGGCCCTGTCGTTCGCTGGTGTGGGAGGTGATGACGACGGTGTCGTCCACGTCCCCCTGCACGCAGAACCCGCTGACGTGGGTGGGGAGGGACAGCTTCAGGACGGTGATGGTCCTGCCGCGCTCGCGGGCGACGGCGTCGACGAGCTCCTGGAGGCCCTGGCCGGGCCGCAGACCGAGGTCGTCGTGGATGATGCGGACGGCCCGCCGGCGCGCCCTGGCCCAGGCACGGCGCTTGCGCACGGCGGAGCGGATGCGGGTCGAGGCGTCGGCGACGCGCGCCCGGCCGGTGTGGTGCCACACGGCGGGGGCGCCGACGGTCGGCACGGTTCAGCTCTCCCGGCGCGGATCGGCTGCGGACCCGGGACGCCCGACGGGCGGCGGCAGCACGGTCCCGCGTACCTCGCGTGCCCTGTGCCCCGTCCCCGCTCTTCGTGCCGGATCCGCGACACACGGGACCTGCGCCCGTGCGCTGGCGCCTCTCATCGGCCGTTCACGCTCCCCGTCCCCTACGTGGCGGGCGTGTGCCCGCTGACCTGCGCAGGGACATTATCAGGCGGTTGACGCGAGGGACCGGCGGCGCCGCTAAGACTCAACGGTCAAGGACGGCCCTGTCATTGGACCGGAGCGAGGGCAGTGCGCCGGAATCACCCGAAAGTCGAACAGTGTACGGCCAACGCTGTGTCAACAATTGAAGACGACGCTGGCCGGGGACGGTTGAGGCGGATACCCTCAGGGCGCCCAACGAGTTCCGTGGCCCATGGAGACCTTCAGGTGAACGCAGCCGACCACCAACCGGCGCCCGGACACGAGATCGCCCGTCTGCTCGACGACGTCGACGCCTACGCCCTGCGGCTCGGCACCTCGCGCGGACGCCTCCTGGACGCCGTGCTCATCTCCCGCGCGACCGGCATCGAGCCGGAGCGGGTGCGCTCCCTGCTGGCCGGTGAACTCCCCGAGGAGGAGCCCCGGGAGAAGAACGCCCGCGAACTCTTCCGCAAGGCCCTGTTCCAGCAGCGGCTGCGCTTCCTGCAGCGGACCCGCCTCAAGGAGACCCCCGCGGGCAAGGAGGCGTACGGACTGAGGGAGATCTCGAGGGCCACCGGAATCTCCGCACAGCACGTCTCGAACCTCCTCAACGGCGAACGCGGCGCGAACCACGACCACGCCGCCCGCCTGGAGCTCTTCTACGGCGCACCGGAGGGTTTCTGCTCCCGCACCGAAGGCGCCGCGCTGATCACGTACCTTCGTCGGATGGTCAACGAGGACCTGCCGAAGCTGGCCACGCGGGCGGTGCTCCAGGAGCTGGGCGCCCGCTCGATCGCCCTGCGCAGCACGGCCGACGGCGCGCAGATCGACACGCTGCGGGACCTGCTTCCGGCCCTGGACGAGCTGGTCAAGGTGGTTCAGGGACGTAGAGCGGACGGCGGTCCCGAGGGCGGTCGAGGGCGCCTCTAGCGGGGTCGCGCTACGCGCGTTGTGGTGCACCGAAAGCGCCGAGGGGAGCACTCCGCGGGTTCATCGGGGGCGCACGCCCATGACATGCGTCGTTCTCAATCGTTGACACCGCCTGTGATAGTGCATCAGGATCTGTCTACGCCGGAGCCGGGGGCAGGCTGGCTCTGACGGGGAACGAATCCTGCCCGGATGTTCCATTCGTCCGTATGAACTGTTGCCGGGTTCCCACATGGGGGTGGGGGACGTCCGGCTGACAAGTCATCGGTCCTGCTCATACCCCGTTCGGTGATGATGCCGCGCCGCAGTATCCATGGGCTCGCCCGCCCAACTGCGGTGGCTTTTCCCGGGGATTGGTCGGCCCCTGCGGATGGAACGAGCGTTTCGTCAGGTGATGCCAGGACCGTCGTGGCCCGTGCTGGACCACGGTGGGGCGGGGAGGAGCGATGAAGAGGTGGCGACACATCTCGGCACCATGAGCTCCTTGGTGGTGCGGCCCATGGAAAGTCAGCGGTCGCGGTTCTCAACGGGGCGCGGGGGCGCCTTGCCCGGAGGACCGCGGCACTGCCGGGAGCGAGCGATGCCCGTCCTCGCTCCCACTGGGCGGGGTTGGGGACCCCGCTCGCCGAGCCGCCCGATCCTGATGAGCCGTGCTCACGTCATGACGGGGCTAATTCAGGAAGATGCCATGGATGCTACTGCTACGTCCCTAGCCGCTTCGGCAGGGGCCATCATCGCCGATGAGCACGGCGATGTACTGATGGTGAACCCGATGTACACGGCCTACTGGAACCTTCCGGGGGGCCATGTCGAGGCGGGGGAGAGCCCGAGCGCCGCCTGCGCCCGGGAGATCCGCTCGGAACTCGGCCTGGACGTCGAGATGGGGGACCTGCTCGTGGTCGCCTGGGTCGACTCCGACGGCTTGATGCCGCGCGTGTACTACATCTTCGACGCCGGGGAGGTCAGCGCCGAACAGCGGCGTGCCATCACGCTGCGCGATGACGGCCCGGGGGAGTACCGCTTCGCGTCCCCCGAGCGGATCGACGCGTCGCTGATCCCGCCGTTCGTCAAGCCCATGTGGGAGGCCGCCCTCACCGCCCGCAAGGACAAGCGGCTCGTGTGCCTCGAAGTGGAGGTGTGAACAGCTTGACCGCTCACGCCAGGTGAGCGCCTGCGCGAGAGCGGGGACGACAGACGCGCGAACGAGAAGCACGGGAGAGATCCGAGCCGACCGGTCCCTGTCCCGATGCCCCACTCTCGACCGAACGACCTGAAGGACCTTGAACGACCTTGAACGACCTCAAGGACCCTCAACGACCAGAAGGACACTGAACGACCAGGAGCCGCCGCCCTGCCCGGGGCGGCGGCTCCTGTGCGCTCGGGCCCAGGGTGGGTGTTCGCCTGGGTGCGGGCGCGCATGCGAATGCCGCCGCCGGGGGGACGGCGGCGGCATTCATGGCCGGTCCGGCGGTGCCCCCGCCTGACCGGCGCCGCACCGAGCGATGGGGGGAGAACCCTGCTCGGCGCGTGTCGGCGTTCCCCCGACCGTGTCGGCACGCCAACGCGAGAACCCCATCCTGTCCGCGTACGCCGCGCAACTCCTTTGCCCCGCAGGGCCGTTCGGTATTTCGACCGGTGGAATTCGCGGCGCCCGTATTCCGGCCGCCGGAACGGCGAGGGCTGGGTCTGCCCGCCAGGCGATGTCCGGGCGACGGTACGCCGTCAGCCGGCCTGCGGGACCGGTGCGACCCCGGCGCGGTCCCAGGCGATGCGCGAGCAGTCGTCCATCAGGGACAGGATGTCGGGCTCGGCTTCGTCGCGGTCGAGGTGGCGGAACTCGGACGCCAGGGTGATGACCATGCGCTCCGGAAGGTGCAGATCCGGGTAGCGGTCCTCCTCGATGAGGTGCCGCGCGGCCGCCACCGGCGAGAGCCCGCGCGCGTGCAGCGTGCGCGCCTGCTCGGCGAGGTCCCGCAGATACCCGATGTGGGCCCGCAGCCCGTCCGGGTCGAGCACCGGACCGTGGCCCGGCACGATGAGTTCGGGCTCCCAGCCGAGAATGCGCTCACAGGCGCCGACCACGCTCTCCAGCGGCCCCGACCAGTGGCACACGTGGTCACCGGCGAAGACGACGTCACCGGCGAACACGACCCGCTGCTCGGGAAGCCGTACGACCAGGTCGCCGACGGTGTGCGCGGGCCCCACCTCGTACAACTCCACGGGCATGTCGCCCACCCGGAGATCCATGCGGTCCCGGAACGTCTTCGTGGGCTTCTGCACGGTGATGCCGCCGAAGTCGAACCGGCCGAAGTGCCGGCGGAAGTACCAGCCGAGCGGCTGCTCCGGGTCGGTGCCCTCGACGAGGTGGACCAACTGCTCCGGGCTCGGCTCGAAGCACTGGTGCTCCAGCGTGCGGTGCGTGGCGACGATCTCGGCGCCGGTCACCCGCTGGTTGCCCCAGCTGTGGTCGCCGTTGCCGTGCGTCGTCAGGACGGCGCTGATGTCGACGCCGGGCCCGGCGGCCTCGTGGGCCGCAGCGAGGAAGTCGTCGGTCAGGTTCAGGGTGTACGGCGTGTCGATCAGGACCGCTTGGCCGCCCGCGGTGAGCAGTCCGCAGTTGGCGAGTCCCCAGCTCCCGGTCGAGCCGGGGGCCCAGACGTGGACACCGGGAGCTATGGGAAGCAGAGTCGGAGCAGTGTTCATGGTCATGCATTCTCACCCGTGCGGGGACCCCGAAGACACCACGCCCTCCGGCCCGGCGGTGCCCGAAGCGTGCTGCCCGGCCTCGCCGGACTCCGACGCGGTGGGCGCGAACACGAGGAAGAAGAAGCGCGAGCCGGGCGACTGCAGCGGCTGGGCCGTACACATCGTCACCCTCCCGAGCACGGACGGCGCGTGCTGGTCGCAGCACCGCGTGGCGCCGTCCTGCTCGACGCCGAGCGAGGCCGTCCCCGCGTGCCGCATGGGCCGCCCGTCGCCGTCGGGATGGACGTACGCGATGTCGTGCCGACGGTAGATGGGGCCCGCCACCGGATCGTCGTTGACCTCCTCGTCCAGCATCTGGAGGTCCTTGTTGTGCGGGTGCGCGGCGAACGCGGTGCGCAACTGCGCGGCCACCTTGACCGCCCAGTTCGACTCCCAGTCGACCAAGTGGCACTCCCGCGCGTCTTCCCGGAGCAGCATCCAGCGCATCAGGTTGCGCTCGGGCAACTGCGGCACCCTTCCCGGGACTTGCGGAAACATACGGACGAAATCGTCATTGCACGCCAGCACGTTCCAGGCGACGTCATTGATGTAGCAGGGCTGTCCCTTGACCCGGTGCACGGCCGTCAGCCACGCCGGACCCACATGCGTGCCCGCGAGCGGGTCCATGGGGAAAGGGGGCTCGTAGCCGAGCGCGTAGACGTACAGGGCGGTCCGCTCGGGCTCCCCCATCCGCAGCACCCTGGCCACGTTGTCGAGGAACTCCGCCGAAGGCTGCGCCATCTCCCCGCGTTCCAGGAGCGCGTACGTCCGCTCGGACACGAACAGCTCCTGCGCCACGCGGGCCTGCGAAAGCCCGCGCGACCGGCGGCCGCGCCCGGTGGGGCGGGGCGAGCCGAGTTCGGTGGGGCTTATCAGGCCGCGCTTGTACTGCAGCAATTGCTGCAGAGCCTCCTTGTTGTTCAATGTCTAACCTTTCCCCGTGCTGAAACGAACGGTCTGGCGGCGAACGGTCCGCCGGCGAACGGTCCGGAGGCCTGGATCGGAAGTCGAACTTCCGGTAAATCGCGGACCGGAAAAATCATGGCCTGGTGTTCGCGGTGATCCGGCGACGAGAATCGGGTTCCGGATCGGAACACGCCCGTGAACGGCACGGCGGTTCATCATGCCCGCGAGAGGGAGTTCGCCTTGCTGCCACCGGCGGTCGCCACACCGGCGCGAGAGCACGCCGGCAGCGCGGTGGCGCGGACGCTGGCGGTACTGCGGGCCATGCGTGAACTGGGTCCCGGCGCCCACCCTCTGGCCGTCATCGCCGAGCAGGCCGAACTGCCCGCGCCCACCACGCACCGCTACCTGCGGGCCCTCGCCAGAGAAGCGGCGGTCGAGCAGCGCGGCCCGCGCGGACACTACGCCCTGACGGAGACACCGCACCGATCCACCCACCTCGTCGATGAGGTCACGGATACAAAAGTTGGTCAGACCTCGCCTGCACTGCGTGCTGAACTGGTCACTCTACAGTCACGTACGGGTCAGGTGTCCCTGCTGTACGCCCCCCTGCTGGTGGGCGCCTCGCTGCGGTTCTGCACGGAACGCGCCGTCGGCGCCCACGCGGCGGCACTGCGGTCGGCCGCGCCCGAGGAACTGCGTCTGGTCTGGAGCGCGCCGCTCGACCACGACGCCGCGGGCCTGGCCATCCTCGCCTGCCTCGAAGGGGCACAGGCGCCCGGGACCCGGCTCGACCGCATCCGCGAACAGGGCTACGCCATCGGCCCCTCGCCGCTCCAGGGCTGGGACTCCGTGGCCGCGCCCCTGTGGCGGGGAGCCGTGGTTGCCGGGTCCGTGGCGCTCCTCGCCCCGCAGAGCCGGCTGCGCAGCGCCGTGGCGCGCTCGCGCTGCGTACACGCCCTGATGGACACCGCCGCGCTGATGAGCGGTCAGCTCACGCGCTCGGGGGTCCGGCGTGCCTGCTGACGCGCCTCCCTCCGCGCGCACCGCCTCGTAAGAGGCCCCCCGTACCACCGCCACAGACGACACCGCCACCGACCAGAGAGGTCCCCAGTGCCCCGCTCAGTACTGATCACCGGAGGCAGCCGAGGCATCGGCCTCGCCATCGCCCGCACGATGCAGGCGGCCGGTGACCGAGTCGCTGTCACCTACCGCAGCGGTGAGCCGCCCGAGGGCCTCTTCGGTGTGCGCTGCGACGTGACGGACACGGACCAGGTCGACCTCGCCTTCAAGGAGGTGGAGGAGGAGCAGGGACCGGTGGAGGTCCTGGTGGCCTGCGCGGGCGTCACGAACGACAAGCTGCTCATGCGCATGACCGAGGACGACTTCACCTCCGTCCTCGACACGAACCTCACGGGCGTCTTCCGCGTCGCCAAGCGGGCGACCCGCGGCATGCTCCGCGCGCGCTCCGGCCGCATCGTGGTGATCTCCTCGGCCGTGGGCCTGCGCGGCGAGGCGGGTCAGGCCAACTACGCCGCCTCCAAGGCGGGCCTGGTCGGCTTCGCGCGGTCGCTCGCCCGTGAGCTGGGCTCGCGCGGCATCACGGTCAACGTCGTCGCGCCCGGCCTGACCGAGACGGCGATGAGCGAGAGCCTCACCGATGAGCAGCGCGAGACCATGGTCCAGCAGATCCCGATGGGCCGCCTCGCCAAGCCCGAGGAGGTGGCCGCCGCGGTCGCCTTCGTCGCGTCGCCCGAGGCCGGCTACATCACCGGCGCCGTCATTCCCGTCGACGGCGGCGCGGGCATGGGCCACTGAGACATCGCATTCCGTCGTGGCGGCCGCCGACCCGCCACGCCGGCACTGGGCCCGTGACCGGGCCCGCACAAGACCGTTCGTCGCGGCCGACACGGGGGTGCGGCCGCGACGGACGAAGCCTTGCCGGTTCCGCCCGCCGCGGGATCGGGCGTCGGTCGGACGCCGTGAACGACTGAACTGGCGGTACGCAGGTGACGACGAGGCACGGCCGTGAGGACGGCACGGAGGCCGCCGCCGTGTCCTGGGGCGCGTCGGCGGCGGCGTTCATCACCGACGAGCACGGGGACGTGCTCCTGGTGAACCCGGCCCACACCGTGTACTGGACCCTGCCCGGCGGCCATGTCGAGGACGACGAGCTGCCGGACGCCGCGTGCGCCCGCGAGCTGCGCGAGACCCTGGGCCTCGACCTGCGGGTCGGCCCGCTGCTGGTCGCCGCCTGGCTCGACGCGGGCGGACTCATGCCGCGCGTGCACCACGTCTTCGACGCCGGGCAGGTGAGCCACCGGCAGCGGAGCGCCCTCACGCAGGCCGCGGACGGGCGGGCCGGCTGCCGCTTCGTGCCGCCCGAGCGGATCGACACGTCACTGGTCCCGCCCTTCACGCTGCCCCTCTGGGAGGCGGCCCTCACGGCGCACCGGGACAAGCGCCTGGTCTGCCTCGACCTGGGCACCTGAACCCTGGCCCAGACCCTTCTCCCGAAGCGGAATCCCGCCGTCGTCGCCCAACTTGGCCTGAGAACCCGTAGGTGCGCCTGCCCGCCCGTGCCATCGTGGAACCGTCGATTGGTCTGGACCTGACAAACCGTCGGCGTGCGGTGCCGCCACGGCGGGCGCCGGCGCGTGGGCGGACGGCGTCGGGGAGGGGAGCGTACGCATGCGCGGGTCAACGGTTCTGCCCGGTACGACCCAGGGGAACGGCAGCGACCCGGGCACCGGAGGACTGCCGGTCCACCGGCTCGAAGTGCCGATGCCCAACGCACTGCCCTTCGCGATCGGCACCTTCGACACCATCGGCCCGATGTCCCGGGCCTCCTTCCCGCACCGCCACACCTTCCACGAGATCGTGTACGTCACCGGCGGCACCGGCAGCCATGTCGTCGACCTGACCCGCTTCACGCTGCGGCCGCCCCACCTGTGCTTCATCGCACCCGGGCAGGTGCACTACTGGGACGGCGTGCGCGGCCTGGAGGGCTGCGTCGTGGTCTTCACCGACGACTTCCTCATCGAGCGGCCCGCGGACCGCGCCCTGCTGCGCCGGCTCGGCCGCCGCCCCTGGCTGGAGCTGCCCGAACGGGACGCGGCCTGGGCGGCGCACCTCGTCGCCGAGATGGACCACGAGTACCGGACGGGCGCCGAGGGCTTCGGCGGCGTCCTGCGGGCGCTGCTCCACATCCTCGTGGTCCGCGCCGCACGGCTGCCCGCTCCCGGCCGGACCCACCAGCCTCCCGCCCGTACCCCGCAGGTGGCGACCCGGTTCGTCGCCCTGGTGAACGCGCCGCACGCGCTGCCGTGGTCGGTGCGCGAGTGCGCCGGACACCTCGGCGTCTCGGTCAGCCACCTCAATGAGGCGGTGAAGACCGCCATGGGCCGCACCCCCGGCGAACTCCTGCGTCAGGCCCGCGTGCACGAGGCCAAACGCCTGCTCGCCTGCACTGACTTGACGGTACGTCAGGTCGCTGACCGGGTGGGATTCGGCGATCCCGCGTACTTCTGCCGCTTCTTCCGCCGCGAGACCGGGGCCACGCCCGGTGACTTCCGCCGCGGCGATGGCGATATTCACCACGACCACCGCATTGCGTCCATCGCCCCGCCCGAGCCCCGCGCATAGCTTCTTAGCCGATCCCGACCCCCCCCACCCAGGAGGAGCGATGGACGGCGAGACGCGCGCCAACGGCCACGGCACGAACGACCAGCCTTCCGGCCCACCGACCGGCGAGCCCCACGACCCGGCGGCACCCGCGATACCCGCGGCCCCCGCGACGCACAAGGGCCCGAGCCGCAAGACGGTGCTCCGCGCCGCCCTTGCCGCGGGCGTCGCCGTGCCGGTGGCCATGCTCGGCGCACCCGCCCTGGCCCGCACCGGCGCGGGCAGCGGCAAGGTCCTGGACGTCACCCCGTCCTGCGACGACGGCGACGATCCCACACCACCGCAGACGGAGGGCCCCTACTTCAAACCCAACTCCCCACGCCGCACCTCGCTCCTGGAACCCGGCACCCAGGGCATCCGGCTGACCGTCACCGGCTATGTCTTCGGCCTCGCCTGCCGGCCGCTGCCGCGGGTGCTGCTCGACTTCTGGCAGGCCGACGCCCGCGGCGCCTACGACAACGTCGGCTTCCGGATGCGCGGGCACCAGTTCACCGACGCCAACGGCGCGTTCACCCTCACCACGGTCTTCCCCGGCCTCTACCCCGGCCGCACCCGGCACCTGCACGTCAAGCTCCAGGCACCCGGCCGCCCGGTCCTCACCACCCAGCTCTACTTCCCCGGCGAGCCCCGCAACGACACCGACCCGATCTTCGACGCCCGGCTGCTCATGAACGTACGGGACGTGGGCAACACGAAACAGGCCGAGTTCGACTTCGTCCTCAACGTGCCGCAGGCGCCCATCCCCAACGGCGCTCGGTACTGACAGGGCGCGAAGGCGTGGTGGCCCGGCACTCCCCGGGCCACCGCGCCCCCGGCTCACTCAGGGGCCCGCCTGTTCGCACACCTCCAGGATCAGCCGCGCCACCGTCTCCGGCTCCCGCAGCATGGGGAAGTGGTCGCACCCGGCCAGCCGCACGAGCCGGCAGCCCGGGACGCGGGCGGCCATCTCCTCGTTGCAGTCGATCACTTCGCGCTGGTCCCGATCCCCGATGGCCAGGACGCACGGCGCCGCGATCTCGCCGAGCCGGTCGAAGACGGGCGGGTCCGTGACGTCCTTTCCGTACGTCGTGAACCACGCCGGGATCGCGGCCCGCAGGTGCCGCGCGGCCTCGCCGTCCGGCGCGGGGTCCGTCGCACCCCACAGGCGCAGCCCCATCGCCACCAGGCCCTCCATGTCACCCGCCTTGGCGAGCCGTTCGATCTCGGCGGTGACCTCGGGTGACTTCAGGCCGGTCGCGCCGGTGGCGCCGGGGCCGAACAGGGCCAGACCGGCGACGCGTTCCGGCGCGGCCACCGCGAGGCTGAAGGCGGTGGAGCCGCCCAGGCTGGAGGCGGCGACGACGGCCCGGTCGATCCCGAAGTGGTCGAGGACCGTGAGGGCGTCGCGCAGTTGGGAGTATCGCGTCGTCGGCTCGGGGGACCGCCCGAAGCCGCGGGCGTCGTAGCGGACGACGCGGCGCCGCCCCGAGACGCCGGGCACCACGGCGTCCCAGATCCCGGAGTCGCCGATGCCGGGATGCAGCAGCACGAGCGGTAGCCCCGTCCCGTCCCGGTCGCCCTCGTCCCACGCCCACACTTCGCCGCCGTCGACCGGCACCATCGATTCCATGGCGGCATCACTACCCGGCGCGGGACGGGGGCGAGGATCACTCGGGCACGTTGTCCGAAACGCCTTGCTGTCCGAAAACTTCCCTTACGAGGTGGAGGCGCGCCGCAGGGCTTCGGGGCCCGCAAGGTCTCGTACGAGTGCGAAGGAGCGGATGCGGTCGGCGATGCCGTGGACGGGGGTGACGAGCATGAGTTCGTCGGCGCCGGTGGACTCGGCGATCTTGGTGAGGGCGGTGTCGACGCTGTCGCGTGTGCCGCGTGCCTGATGGCTGAGGAAGGCCGCGAGCGCCGCCTTCTCCTGCTCGGTGAAGCGGTGGTGCGCCGCGGCCGCGGGCGTGGGGAAAGCCGTCTCGCCCTGGCCTTGGAGCAGGCCCGCCTTGATGACGTCCATGGGCCTGGCGAGCTCGGCGGCCCGCTCCTCGGTGTCCGCGCACACGGTCTCGACGCAGACCAGGACGCGGGGGCTCTCGGCCCAGCGGGAGGGCCGGAAGGCCTTCCGGTAGCGCTCAAGGGCCGCGAGGGTGTTGTCGGGGCGGATGTGGTGCGCGAACGCGAGGGGCAGCCCCAGTTCGGCGGCCAGTTCGGCGCCCGCGTCGCTGGACGCGAGCAGCCACGGCTCGGGGAGCTCGCCGAGGGCGACGTCGAGAAGGAAGTCGAGGGTCGCGGCGACGTCGCGGTGGTACTCGTCGTCGGTGGTGGGGTCGGCGCCGCGGCGCAGGGCGCGGGCGGTGGGCTCGTGGAAGGTGCCGGGGCCGCGGCCGATGCCGAGGTCGATGCGGCCGGGGTGCAGCGCGGCGAGGGTGGCGAACTGTTCGGCGACGGTGATCGGGGCGTGGTTCGGGGCGAGGACGCCGCCCGAGCCGAGCCTGATGCCGGGCGTGGTCGCGGCGGTGTGCGCGGTGAGCAGCACCGGCGGGAAGGCGCCGATGGCGGGGGAGTGGTGGTGCTCGGCGAACCACAGCCGGTGGTAGCCGAGACGGCTCAACTCCTGGGCGGCGCGATGGCAGTTGGCCAGCGCGTCGGCAGGGGTGGTGCCGGCTTCGACGATGGACACCTCTAGGGCGGAGAGCGGCAGATCGATCACGGGCCCAGGATAGGCGGGGCGCCGGACGACGCTCCGGGCGGCCTCACGGGGGCTCGTCGCCCGCGCCCACGCGAATCCGCCGACCCTCGCGCCCACGCGTACGCCGGTGCGCCGCACCGAGCCCGCTCACGGTATGGCGGATTCCCTCCCGTACGGCAAGGATGCCTAGCCCTCGGAGCACCTCGCCGCACCACGGACGGACGGGAGGGAGCGCACCGCGATGGGCACACACGCAGCACCGCGCACCCGCAGACCCACACTCTTCGCAGCCCTGGGCGCCTGCCTGCTGGGCGCCCTCTTCGGCATCCCGCGCGCCGACGGCGCCCCGCGCTCCGGCGACGCCTGCCGCACCACCGGGCCCGCCATGCCGCGCGGCGACTGCGGCCCGTTCTGGCAGGTCCTCGCGGAGGACTTCGAAGGCGACCGCGTGCCGCTCGGGTCGTTCCGCGACTGCGACCACCACGTCGACACGTCCGCCGCGTACTGCGGCGGGCTCAGCGGCTCCTACCGGGACAACTGGTGGGCGTACCCCACCGGTTGGCGGGACACGGCCAACGACCGCAGACGTGCCGTCGCGGGTGTCTACCACCCGGAGGACACGGTGAGCGTCGGCCCTGCGGAGAACGGCGACGGCCGTCTGCGCATCCGCATGTGGCGGCCCGACGACGGCGGTCCCGTGCATGCCGCGGCGGTCGTACCACGTGCCGTGATGCAGATGAAGTACGGCAAGTACAGCGCACGCATCAAGGTCACCCAGCTCGCCCCCGGATACAAGTCGGCCTGGCTGCACTACGGCGGCGGCTGCGAGATGGACCACCCCGAGGGCGAGTGGACGGGCACCCTCAGCGCCTTCCACCATCCCTGCGGCGGGGGCGAACAGGGCTACTACCACGGAGCCGACGACTGGACCGAGTGGCACACGGTGTCCACGGAGTGGACCCCGGGCCGGGTCCGCTTCTTCGTCGACGGCCGCCAGGTCGGGCACGACACCCGGAATGTGCCGAACCGCCCCCTGTCCTGGGTGCTCCAGAACGAGAGCGCCCTGGAGGGCCCGACGGCGGCACCGGGGAGCAGCGCGAAGCTGGAGGTCACGTGGGTGACGGCGTACGCGTACGGCTGGAAGTGACGACGCGCCGCCCAAGCGGGATCGCTTGAACGGCGCGGAGTGATGGAGGGCCGTGCAGTGATGGGGACCGGGCTATGACCTTCCGGTCAGTCCCACTTGTACCCGTCGCCGAGCAGCAGCGTGTGCTCCAGCACGTCCTCCATGGGGTCGTCGATCTGACCGGTATTGATCAGCCCTACGACCGGAGCGGTGTGGGAGCCCTTGTGGTGGGTCTCGTCGGCGTGGGCGACGCCGGTCGACAGGGCGAACGGCACGGCGCACGCCGCCGCCACCAGCACCCCACGGGAGGCCTTCCGCATCCAACTGCTCTTCACTGACTGCTCCTTGATCCTTCGCCCTGCCGGGCTGGACGTTCACCCGGGAACACGGCCGATCCGGCCGCCTCGCGGTGCTCAACAGCGGAGCTGATCAAGAAGTCACCGACGATCATACGAACGTGTCCGTCCGACAAGCGCCCCGGTTGTCGTGGCGTGACGCTGACGGCCGGTTGGCGCGAATCCGCTGCTCCGTACGTGGCCGGAAGAGGGCGCGACGAAGCCCGGGTGCGAAGCGGTCGTCCAGGGGCGAGTGGCCGAGTGGCCGAGCGGCGAGTGACGGAGTCGTTCAGTGGCCGTGCGGCATCAGCCGTCCGACCGCCTTCCAGGTGGCGAGGAGGCCGCGGCGCTCGACGGCGGGCGGTCCCGCGGGGGCGGGGATCTTCGGGGCGGGCTGGCGGAACGCGACCGGTTCCCAGTCGCACGGCGGGGCGGGGCGCAGCGCGAAGGCGCCGTCCCGCCCCGCGCGGTGTGCCGCCGCGCGGTCGTCGTCGTGGGCCTTGAGCCCGACGCTGACGAGGGTGAGCAGGAGGGCGACATCGATGTCGCAGTCGAGGAGCACCGTGATCCAGGACGCGCCGGGGCGGAGCCGGATCGCGGAGCTGTGCGCGAGCTGCGGGCGCAGCCGGTCGACGGCGGCGCGTGTCAGGCACACGTCGGCGGCGTCGTCCGAGTGGAAATGGACCAGCTCGTAGTCCATCGCTCCGGGCGCCCCCGCGAGTCCGAAGGAACGTCCGACAGCGCACCGTGGGGCGCCGCTTACCAGGTTCGGCCACGACTCCAGCTCAGTCATGGCGCGTTGTGCCGCGGTCATGGATTCATCGTCGCGCGGATTTCACCGTGCCAACTACCCCTGTTCACGCATCGCTTGGTTACGAACGCGTTTCTCGGCCACCCCATCTCAAATGAAGATCTACGAGGTCGCGCCGCGTCACATATCCGGCGTGCCGCTCTGGTAAGGAGCCCTCGCGCGAGGTGCGCGCGCCGCCGGATCGACCCGGTGCCATGAGGGTGACGTGACGCAGGTTACATAGCCCGCCGGGAACTCGCCCCGCCCCCCTCCCGACCCTTGGACCGGCCAGGTCGCGCGACGACCGTGCCCGCACCACCGTCCGGCACCCAGGAGAGCACGTCATGCCTGCCGCACCCACCGCACCCGTCCCCGTCGACGGGCAACGGACCCCAGAGCCCGGGTCCCCTCAACGGCGCTCCGCATGGGGCTCGCTCCGGCCGCTGGTGCTGCGCCTGCACTTCTACGCCGGCGTGCTCATCGCGCCGTTCCTGCTGGTCGCCGCGGTGACAGGGCTGCTGTACGCGGGTTCGTACCAGGCGGAGAAGCTGGTGTACGCCGACGAGCTCGAGGTGTCCGTCGGCGACCGGGAGCTGCCCGTCTCGGAGCAGGTCGCCGCAGCCCGAAAGGCCCACCCGGACGGCACCGTGAGCGCGGTCCGGCCCTCGGCCGAGGACGGGGCGACCACGCGGGTCCTGCTGTCGGGGGTGGAGGGCGTGCACCCCGACCGGACCCTCGCCGTCTTCGTGAACCCCTACACCGCCGAGGTGCGCGGCTCCCTGGAGCAGTACGGCTCCAGCGGCGCGCTGCCACTGCGGACCTGGGTATCCGGGCTCCACCGCGACCTGCATCTGGGCGAGACGGGCCGCCTCTACAGCGAGCTTGCCGCGAGCTGGCTGTGGGTGATCGCCGGTGGTGGCGTCGTGCTGTGGTTCGCCCGGCAGCGGGCGCGGCGCAAGGTGCGGGGCGCGACCGGCCGCCGCCGCACGCTGTCCCTGCACGGCACGGTGGGCGTGTGGACGGCCGCCGGGCTGTTCTTCCTGTCGGCCACCGGGCTCACGTGGTCCGCCTACGCGGGCGAGAGCATCGCCGATCTGCGCGAGGCGCTCGGCCAGACGACGCCGACGGTCTCCACGAGCCTGGCGGCCGCGGGGGAGTCCGGGGCGCCGGACTCCGGGGAGCACGCCGAACATGGCGGGGGCGGAGCCGGCGGCGCGGACCGTGCGGGCGGGGCGGACCGTGCGGGCGGGGCGGCGGACGTCGGCCTGGACGCCGTGCTCGCGTCGGCCCGCGACCGGGGGCTCTCCGGTCCTGTGGAAGTGGTTCCGCCGGCCGACGCCTCGGCCGCGCCGTCGGCGTATGTCGTCAAGGAGATCCAGCGCAGCGGGTTCGACGGTCCGGACACCGCCGCCGTCGATCCGACGAACGGCAAGGTCGTCGACGTACTGAAGTTCGACGACTTCCCGGTTCTCGCGAAGCTGACGCGGTGGGGGATCGACGCGCACAGCGGCACCCTGTTCGGTCTTGCCAACCAGGTGGTGCTCGCGGGGATCGCGGTCGGGCTGATCCTGTTGATCGTATGGGGCTACCGCATGTGGTGGCAGCGCGGGCGCGGCACCTCGTTCGGGCGTCCGCTGCCGCGTGGCGCCTGGCAGCACGTGCCCGCGTACGTCCTGGTGCCGCTGATGGCGGCGGTCGCGGTGCTCGGGTACTTCGTTCCGCTGCTCGGCATTCCGCTGGTGGCGTTCCTCGCGGTGGACATCGTGCTCGGCGAGATCGCGTATCGGCGCGGCAAGCGCAGTTACGGGGCCTTGGACAGCGGTACGGCCGACCGCGCGCGGTGATCCGCGAGCGGTCGGCCGGCCGGGGCGGTCAGCAGCTCAGATTGCCACCGGGGTCCACCCCGAGGACCTGGCTGAACTGCTTGTACTTGTCGATGCGGCTCTGGACCTGGCCCGGGTTGCCGCCGTTGCACTCCAGGCTGCCGTTGATGGAGCGGATGGTCTCACCGAAGCCGGCGCCGTTGACCATGGCGTTGTGGGGCGTCATGGTGCCCGGGCCGTTCTGGGTGTTCCAGTACCAGAGGCCGGTCTTCCAGGCGACGGCCGCGTCGTTCTGCACCAGGTCGGGGTTGTGGAGCAGGTCGATGCCGAGCGCGTCGCCCGCGGCCTTGTAGTTGAAGTTCCAGCTCAGCTGGATCGGGCCGCGGCCGTAGTACTTGTCGTTGCCCGCCGGGCAGCCGTAGGGCTGCGTCTTGTCGCAGTAGTGCGGGTAGTTGGCCGTGTTCTGTTCCACGATGTGGACGAGGCCGCCGGTCTCGTGGCTCACGTTGGCGAGGAAGGCCGCGGCCTCCTGCTTGCGCACGGTGTCGCTGCCCGTCTGCGTGAATCCGGGGTACGCGCTGAGGGACGCGGTGAGGCCGCTGTACGTGTAGAACGGATTCCGGTTCGGGAACATCTGGTTGAACTGGGACTCGCTGACGATGAACGCCGCGGCCGTCTTGTCCGCCTTCGCCGGCACGGACTTGTCGGTCTTCTCGGCCGACGCCGGTGAGGCGAACGTCAGCAGCGCGGCGGCGGCCGCGGTGGCGGTGAGTACTCCGAGTATGCGTGATCGCATGGCTCACTCCATGGGGGGACGCCGGTGGACCGGCGGCGTGAAGGTGCGGTGGTGGGGGGTCGGCCCGCGTGCCGGAGCGCAGGCCGTCGCAGGCCGGACGGTGGGTGTGGGCGTACAAGTGCCCGCCGGCCAACGGGATTCCGCTTCGTTGGACTAGACCATACCGACGACCGTGTCCGCGTCAAGGTGTCGAACGGTGTTGTGTGAAGCGGTTGTTGGGGTGCGTGACGCCCCGTGGACAGCTCCGGGTGTGGCGCCGCAGGATGGGCCGCGACCACAGATGAGGGAGAGGTTCACATGCATAGACGACATGTGCTCGTGGGCGGCACCGCCCTTGCCGCGGCGCTCGCGTCACCGTGGCGGCCCGGGACCGCCCGCGCGGCGGACCGCTCCGCGCCCCCGACGCCCGACCCGGGCCGTGCCCCGAGCGCCGCTCCCGCCCCCGAACTGCCGCCCAGGGACGAGATCGTGCGCGTCCTGCGCCGCGTCGCCGACCACTGGATCGGCGCCCACACCGACCCCGGGGACAACGGCTGGGCCAACGCCACCTTCTTCAGCGGCCTGCTCGCCCTGCACCGGCTGACCGGCGCCGCCTCGTACCTCGCGTACGCCCGTCGCTGGGCCGAGAATCACGCGTACGGACTCAAGGGCGGTGTCACCACCCGGCACGCCGACAACCAGTGCGCGGGCCAGGCCTACCTCGACCTCCACGAACTCGAGCCCGAGGCGCAGAAGATCGCCGCGATCGAGACCTGTCTGCGCCGCATGACCACCACGGACCAGCCGGCCAAGAACGACGACTGGTGGTGGGACGACGCCCTGCACATGGCCATGCCGCCGTTCGCCCGCGTCGGCGCGCTGCGGCAGGACCCGCGCTACTGGGACAAGATGTTCGCCCTGTACCGCCACACCAAGCGGGCGGAGGGCGGGCCGGGTCTGCACGACGCGGCCGGTACGGGCCTCTGGTACCGGGACAAGCGGTTCCTGCCCGGCGGAATCCTCTCGCCCTCCGGCAGGCCCGTGCTCTGGTCGCGCGGCAACGGCTGGGTGGCGGGCGGCCATGTGAAGGTGCTCAAGGCGCTGCCCGCGGGCCAGCGGCACGCCGCCGAGTACCGCGCCACCCTCACCCAACTGGTCAAGGCCGTCGCGACCGTGCAACGGCCGGACGGCTTCTGGAACGTCAGCCTCGCCGACCCGGCGCATCTGCCCGGGCCCGAGACCAGCGGCACGGCGTTCTTCGTGTACGGCACGGCGTACGCGATCGCCGCCCGGCTCGTCGACCAGGCTGCTTGTCTGCCGGTGGCCGCCCGAGCTTGGAACGGGCTCGTCGCCACCGCCGTGCACCCCGACGGCTTCCTCGGGTACGTGCAGAAGGTCGGCGACCGGCCGGAGTCCAGCCAGCCCGTCACGTACGAAAGCACCGCCGATTTCGGCGTGGGCGCGTTCCTGCTCGCGGGGACGGAGCTGGCGCGGCTCGCCCGCTGACGCGCGATCGGCAGGCACGAACGCTTCCGTTCGCGCCTGCCGAAAGGACGGCTACTGCCTGATGGCTAGCGCACGTCGACGTAGTCGCCGGTGGCCTTGACCGCGGACGTCGTCGAGTTCTCGGCGAACGTGTAGCGGAAGTAGCCGTCGGTGGCGGCCTTGACCGTGGTCTTCAGGTTGCCCTTGTTGTCGGCCTTCACGGTCTTCACGGCCGTGTAGGTCGTGGTGCCCTTCTTCTTGAACTCCAGCTTCGCGGACTGGTTGCCGTAGCCCGCGTACTTCCGGGTCTCCCAGTTGGCGCGGGTCAGCGCGCCCGTGATGGTGAGCGTCTTGCCCTTCTTGATCGGCTCCGGCGAGGCGTTCACGGTGAGCTTGGACTCGCGCTGCACCTTGAAGGCGGCGGCCTTCTCGACGTTGATGGTGTCGATGTCGTTCGCCGTCACCAGGGCGTCGACGTACCACGCGCCGGCCGGGCTGTTGTCGTAGAAGTCGGTGTCCGGGTCGATGGTGAAGTTCGCCGTGCACGCCGAAGTCGTCTCGGCGGTCGGCGACTTGACGCACTTCACGTTGCCGTTCGGCTGGGCGATGGCCGAGTTGGGGCCGTACAGCGTGATGTCGGCGCTCTCGATGCCCGAGTCGTCCGAGGCCGTCACGGTGACGGTGAACTTCTTCGCGGCGGTGGTGCCGAGCACGATCGACTTGCCGCCGTTGACGGTGACCTTGTCGATGGTGACATCGTCGGGCGCGGCGGCGAAGGCGCCGGGCGCGGCGAAGCCCGTCGCGGCCACGGCCAGGGCCGAGCCGAGCACGGCGACGCGGATGCGGTGTCGCATGGATCCCCCCACGGGATGATGCCGGGTCAGAAGTGCTGCCCGGCGTGAGATGTGAACGCGATGACTTTACGGTCTTCACTACATCTCCATCATTGTGTTGATCACCACGTGAGTCGCGTACAACCTTTCCTGTCGCTGATGTGCGTCCCCGGGGTGCGGGCGGCGGGCCTCCCCGAGCCGCCCGCGCGCGCCGTCTTCGGGGGAACGGCCGGCCGTGCGCCCCTGGCCCCCGCGGCCCGGACCGAGGATGCTGCGGGCACAGAGCCCGCAACCGGTTCGGGGGAACGCGATGAGCAGTTCCGAGAACGGCACGGGAACCACCCCGCCCCGCTGGGAGATCGAGTTCGACGCGGACGGCGGCGAGACGGACGGCGAGCAGGTCGAGCGGCTCGCGGACGCCGCACGGGCGGAGGACGTCCGCCACCTCGTGGTCCTGGCGCACGCCACCCACAACGACGCGGACACGTCCGCCGACGTGGACGCCCGCCTCCACGCCCAGTTCACGGATGTGACCGCCGACGACGGAGTCGGCTTCGTGAGCGTGCGCTGGCCCTGCATGACGTTCACGCCGGAGCCACACCTCACCGACGCCACCGAGGCCGCCCTCAACAGGGTCTTCCCCGGCAGGGAGGACCTCGTCGCGGACCTGCGCTCCCTCCTGGACGAGCGGCCCCGCCAGTTCAGTGCCGTCGACGACGTGGGCATGGCCCTGCGACGCCTCGTCGAGGCGCCCCTCCATTCACAAGTGAACGCCTACGCCACGGACATGGGCGACGAACTGCTGCCCCAGTCCGACCCCGCGATGCTGTTCGACAGCGCCTCGCACGTCTGCGAGGGCTTCGCCCGCGCCTTGGAGCAGGCCCGAGAGGAGACCGCGCGCGCCGAGCAGCGACCCGAGCGGATCGAGCCGCCGCGCACGGGCAGCGAGGCGCCCACGGTGTCGAAGTCCGGCACGCTGACGGAGTCCGAGACGGCGGGCCCCCGCCCCGCCGACGCCCCCACCGACTGGCTCGCCCGTCCGGACCCGCTCACACCCAGCGCCCGCCCCTTCGGCTCCGCCGAGTCGCAGCGCGTGCTCGACCGGATGTGGGACGGCGCCCACCAACTGCTGTGCCAGGCCACTTCGTACGCGATGAGGCGACGCGCCGGACTGATCGGCGACGTCGGCCTCGCCCCTGCCCTCGGGCGGCTCGCGGAAGCGCTGCCGGACACCCGGATCCACCTCGTCGGCCATGGGGCGGGCGCCCGCCTGGTCGCGTTCGCCGCCCGGGGAGCCAAGAGCGGGGCGGCGGGCCCGGTGGCGTCCGTGACGCTGCTTCAGGCCGCCCTCTCGCACTTCGCGTTCGCCCCGCACCTGCCGCAGCAGATGCGGGGCGGCGGCGCCCTCGCCGGGGTGGCGGAGTGCGTCGCGGGGCCCGTCGTGTGCGGCTACTCGCACCACGACCTGGAGCTCGGCCTGCTGTTCCCGCTGGCCGCCCGCATGATCGGCGAGTCACCCTCCCTGGTGGGCGCCGACCGGCTCTGGGGCGCCCTCGGCTACGACGGCGCGCAGGGCATCGACGGCTGCCCGACGCTCACCCTCGCCGACGCGCTCACCGAGGACGCGCTGCCCCGATCGGGATACGTCAGCGTCGACACCTCGGAGACCGTCCGCAGCGGAGCACCGCCGCAGGGCGCGCACCACGACGTGTTCCACCGCGACCTCGCCCGGCTCGTCCTGGCCGCCGGACGGATCAGGACGTAGCGGCGGGAGCAATTCCGGATCTCCAGGTGTGAGTCCGGCGTTGACGGGCACACGCGTCTTGAGTCCCCGGAGGGTGACACGGGGTGCCGCCGAGAGAAGGGTGGAGGGTGTGGCTGCCGCGATGGGAGCAGTGTCCAGGATCCGGTCGACGAAGGCGCAGGCCTGCGTGGAGGGAGAACTGCCGCTGATCGAAGAGCCATCGACCGTCGAGCCACACAACGCACGCGTCCTCTCCAAGCAGTTCTTCGACCGCCTCGCCGTACTTGAGGAAGGCACGCACGACCACCAGTACGTGCGCAACACCCTCATCGAGATGAACCTCTCGCTCGTGCGCTACGCCGCCTCCCGCTACCGGGGCCGCGGCGCCGACGAGATGGAGGACATCGTCCAGGTCGGCACGATCGGCCTGATCAAGGCGATCGACCGCTTCGACCTGTCCCGCGAGGTGGAGTTCGCCACCTTCGCCGTCCCGTACATCGTCGGCGAGATAAAGCGCTTCTTCCGCGACACGAGCTGGGCCGTGCACGTACCGCGCCGCCTTCAGGAGGCGCGCATCGAACTGGTCAAGGCGACCGAGGAGCTGGCCACCCGCCTCGACCGCGAGCCGACGACCGCCGAGCTGGCCGAGCTGATGTCGCTGACCGAGGAAGAGGTCATCGAGGCCCGCAAGGCGTCCAACGGCTACACCTCCTCGTCCCTCAACGCCGCGCTGCTCATGGGCGGCAGCGACGACGGCGAGGCGGCTCTCGCCGACTTCATCGGCGAGGAGGACGCCGCGTTCGAACTCGTCGAGGACTTCAACAGCCTGGCGCCGCTGATCGGTGAACTCTCCGAACGCGACCGGGAGATCATCCACATGCGGTTCGTGGACGAGCTGACCCAGGCCGAGATCGGCGAGAAGCTCGGCGTCTCCCAGATGCAGGTGTCCCGCCTCCTCAAGCGCATCCTCGGCGGCCTGCGCAGGGGCCTGGTGCCCGCAGGGGCCTGATCCGGCCGTTCCGGGAAACCCGGTCCGTGGAGAGCACGACCGGACTGCTCCCGGGAGAGTTCGGCAGTGAGCTCTTCTGGCTCTGTCCCCGCAGCCGGACGCGGGGACAGAGGCATGAAGACACGATGCTGGAGCCCCGCGGACAGCTCACGAGTCCCGCGGGGGTCCTGCTACGAGTCCCGCGGCGGTCCTGCTACGAGTCCTGCGGCGGGTCGCACTGCTCCTGCCGGGCGAGGCTCTCCTGCAGCGCGCGCCTGACCTCCTCGGACAGCTCCCCGTCACAGGTCCACTCGACCACCTGCTCGGCGACGAGGCGGAGCTTGAGGTTCGTGTGCTGGGAGACCTCCGCCAGCACGTCCCACGCCTGCTCGGGCCGGATGTTGGAGATCGCGGCGAGCGCGCCGATGGCCTGGTCGACGGTGGCGTGGGAACGTACCGCCTGCTTGAGCTGGCCCACTTCCTCGCGGAGGGCGCAGATCTCCTCCTCCTGGGCCGCCACGGCGGAGGAGTCCGGCGGTGTCGGCGGCTCTCGCTCGGGATCGCGTGCTTCCACGTCCGGTGGTTCCACGTCAGCCTCACCCGCCCTGTGTCGCCCCGCAGCGGGGCAGAACCCCGACCATCGTACGGCCGTTGGGCACGCTCAACCACGAGGAAAGCGAGCCTCGTGCTCTTGCTGCCACCAGCGGTGGCGCGGAACGGTCGCCCGTACGCTCTTGCCGCCCGGGCGCCATTCCACGTCCACGCCCTCGGTGAGGCAGCGCACCAGGTGCAGGCCGAAGCCGCCGGGCCGCTCCGGATCGAGCGGCCGCGTCCGCGGCGCGTGGCTCCCGGCGTCGCGCACCGACACGGTGAGTCCTCGTGCGTGGTGACTGAGCCGGAAGCCGGTCACCCCGCACCCGTGCCGCAGCGCGTTGGTGACCAGCTCCGAGACGACGAGGAGGACCGCGTCCCGCTGCTTCTCGTCGTCGTATCCGACGGATGCCATGAAGTCCCGCGCCATCGCGCGGGCCTGCGCCGCCGACGTCGGCCCCTCGTGTCGCCATTCCCCGCACACCCGCTGCTCCTCTGGGGAGTGCACCACGGCAACCTCCCGTAGCTCCGCGGCTCTTGGACACCGATCGCATGCCCCGAACCGCGGCCCGTACGCGGGTGTCACCCGAGCGGACGAGAGCCTTCGCCCTGCGGCAGGCGGCTCAGCGCGAGTCCCAGAAGCATCGCCGTGTACGTACACAGCACGGCGATCCCGGCCCACCACGGAAGCGGGAAGTACCCGGCGGAGGGCGCGTAGTGGGCGACGACCTGCGGAAATTCGACGAGGGTCTGCTGGGCGGCGAAACCGGCGGCAGGAGTGACCCGCAGCAGCCACTGTGCCGGGCCGTCGGCGAGGAGCGGGAACGAGGTCACCGCGTACGGGACCGCGATCGTCAGGACGGCGACCACGAGCGCGAGCCAGGTACGGCGGAGCAGCGCGCCGAGCGTGAGGGCCAGCACCGCGGCGAGGGCGAGCACCGCTGCCGTGCCGACGACGACCCGCACCCCGGTGAACGTGGACACCTCGAGGACCGTGACCCCGTTCCCCTCCAGGATCGACAGGCCCGCCGGGATCACGGTGCCCACGGCGACGAGACCGGTCACGAACGTGACGCCTCCGACGACGACTGCCTTCGCCGCGAGCTCCCGGCGGGTGACCGGTGGGCCGTCCGTGCGCGGGAGACGGTACGCGGAGGTGCCGAACCGGACGGCGACCACGAGCACGACGACCAGCCCGAGGGACAGGCCGCCGAGGGCGCGCTCCAGCGGGCGGGCACCGCCCTCGGTGGCTCCCGGCCCGATGTCTCCCGTGCCGGTGACGGTGATCGTGCCATTGGCCTCCACCACCCCGGACGCCTTGTGGTACTTCTCCCAGTCGGTCCGGTTCATCTCGCCGACCGTGTCCTTGGACCAGCCCTTCGCGGGTGGCGCGCCCTTGAGGGCGACGCGGTCGAAGACACCGCCTGCCTGCGTGAAGCGCACCTCCTCCGTCGCGCCCCCGAGGCCGGTGGGCCGCAGCGTCAGGTCGCCCGGAGAGGTGGCGAACAGGCCGACCCGGACGGTCTTGGGCAGCCCGGACAGGAGTGCCGTTCCGACCTTCGTCCACCGCTTGCCGTCGGCGGACTCGTGGCCGGTGACGGTGTCTCCCGACCGCGTAAGGCGCAGCCAGCGCGGCGACCCGGCCGAGACCCCGCTGTCGCTGCCCGCGACGTCATGGCGGTAGTCGTGCTGCATCCGCACGCCGTGGCCGCCGGTGACCATCAACGCGGCGTACGAGGATCCCTGGCCGACGCCGTCCTTGATGATGATCCCGGCCTTCGCCCACGGCACCAGGCCCGGGACGATCTCGTCGTGGTCCGGCGGCGGATAGGTGATCGTGCCCGTCATGGACGTGAGGCGGGCCGTGATGCTGCCGTTCTCGCCCAGGTCCCGGTGCGCGAAGGAGAACTGGTCGTTGACGAGCGAGCCGTCGGGTCCGGTCGGATCGGCGGGGCACGGGCCGTCGCAGGAGGCGCGGTTGCCGGCAGCGTGGAGCAGACCGACGGCGACGACGGCCAGAACCGCGGCCACCATCGCGATCAGCCGGGCCGGACGCCGGAACCTGGTCCACTCCCGACGGAGGAGTTCATGGGTCGCATGCATGAATCCGGTTCTACGGACGCGGGCATAACGCGGCCCGAACCGCCCCTGTCATACCGCTGTTAGGCGCGGCGGGGCATCCTGAGTCCGGCCGGATGCGGCGGACCAGGTCGAATCGGCGGGCCCGGCGCGACCGGCCGGATCCGAGCGGGGGGGAGAGGGCCATGCGCAAGCTGCGGAGCGGAACCGTCGGACGGCGCTTCACGATCCTGTACGCCGCGGGATTCCTCGGGTCCGCGGTCGCGCTGCTCGCCCTGACCTATCTGATGTCCGGCACCGAGCTGACCAGCGCCGCTCCCGAACAGCCCCCGGCCGAGCGCGCGGGCCTCGCCGCCGCCCAGCAGCACATCCGGGACCTGGAGCGGCAACTCGCGGACGCGCAGGGGCAGCAGGACCGCCAGATGCTGGTCGGATCGCTGATCGCCCTCGCGGTGATGGTGGGCGTCTCGCTCCTGCTCGGCCGCGTCCTCGCCGGCCGGGTGCTGCGCCCGCTGCGACTGATCACCGCGGCGACGCGGCGTATCTCCGCGGAGAACCTGCATCAGCGACTCGCCGTCGCCGGACCCGTCGACGAGGTCAAGGAACTCGCCGACACCGTCGACGGTCTGCTGGAGCGTCTCGAAGCCTCCTTCGTCGCGCAACGCCGGTTCGTCGGCAACGCCTCGCACGAACTCCGTACGCCACTGGCGACGATGCGGCCGTCACTGGACGTGGCCGTGGCCAAACCGGCGCCCGCCGCGCAGACCCTCGCGCTCGCAGGACGCCTGCGGACCGAACTGGACCGCGTGGACCACCTCCTTGACGGCTTCCTCGTCCTTGCCCGCGCCCAGCACGGCACCCTCACCGACCGGACCCCCGTGTCGCTCGGCGCCCTGGCCGCGGAAGCGCTGGCCGCGCGGGCCGACGACATCGCCGCGAGAACACTGACCGTCGACGCCGGGCTGCCGCCGGACTCCTGGACGCGGGGCAGCCCGGCGCTGCTGTCCCGGATGGTGGAGAACCTCGTCGACAACGCGATCGTGCACAACGAGGACAGCGGCTGGATCCGGCTCACCACCGCACACGATGACACCGAGGCACGCCTCGTCGTCGAGACCGGCGGGCACGTCCTCGACCAGGACCAGGTGGACCGGCTCACGCAGCCGTTCGCGCGGCTCGGCGCCGACCGGACAGGTCCGGAGGGGAGTTCCGGCCTCGGGCTGTCGATCGTCGCGGCGATCGTCGCGGCACACGGCGGCCGACTGGTGCTCGTGGCCCGGCCGGAGGGCGGCCTGTGCGTCACGGTGGCGCTGCGTGTGACGGCGGTGCCAACGGTGTCGGCGGCGCTGCCCTCGGCGGCCGGTTCGCAAGGGTTCGCAGGTTCGCAAAGGTTCGACGAGGTGACGCCGTGAGAGTGCTGGTCGTGGAGGACGCGCGGACGCTCGCCGAAGTCGTCGCCGAAGGACTGCGGGATCAAGGCATGGCCGTCGACGTCGCGCACGACGGGCTGACCGCCGCCGCGAAGCTGGACGTCAACGCGTACGACGTCGTGGTCCTCGACCGCGATCTGCCCGGCCTGCACGGTGACACTCTGTGCCAGATGATCACCGAGCGGGACGACCGCGCGATGGTGCTCATGCTGACGGCCGCCGGGGCGCCCGGCGACCGCGTCACCGGTCTGACGCTCGGCGCCGACGACTACCTCGCCAAGCCCTTCCACTTCCCGGAACTCATCCTGCGCCTCCGGTCCCTGGCCCGCCGCAGACCGGCCGCGCGCGCCCGCACACTGCGCGCCGCCGGCCTCGAACTCGACCCGATACGCCGCACCGCCCTGCGCGACGGACGCCCGCTGGACCTCTCCGTCAAGGAACTCGCCGTCCTGGAGGCGCTGTTGCGCGCCAGCCCGGGCTTCCTGAGCGCCGAGGACCTCCTGGAGCAGGTGTGGGACGAGAACGCCGACCCGTTCACCAACACGGTGACCGTCACCATCGGCCGGTTGCGGCGCAAGCTGGGCGGCCCGCCGGTCGTCACGACGACGCCCGGGGTGGGCTACCGCATCGCCGGACCTCCGATCGTGTGACGGCGCCCGTGGCCTGACACCGCTCGGCTCTCACAACTCGAAGTCGATCCGCCCCAGCAGACCGACCGTCAGACCGAAGTAGTCCGCGTGCACCAGGCGCCGCGCGGCGGGCACCGCCTGGCCGTTCACGGTGACCGTGTCGGTGGCCGTGTCCGCGTCGGTGCGGTACAGCTCGTACTCCTGCACAAGCAGCCGGTACAGCGTCAGCAACTGCCCCGTCGGCGCCGTGGGGCCGCCGCTCCAGACGAAACCGCCGCCCTCCGCCTTGCAGGCGAGCTCCACCGGAGTCCCGGCCTGCTTCCAGTCCATGTCGTCCTCGCCGAGGCTCGCCCGGGTCTGCAGGGTCACCACGACCCGGCGGCTCGCGGCGGCCGCCACCGCTCCGGTGCCGCTGATCTCGCCGAGTTCGTTGTACGTCGCCGGGCCGGTCATGCGGATGCCGAGGCGGTCGCCCTCGCGGCGGCCGACGAGCGTACGCGGCGGAAGCACCTGGGCGAACTCCGCGCGCTCCACCTTCGACAGGTGCAGCGGGTCGACCGCGTACGGCTGGTAGCGGGCCAGGGCGAGCCGCAGATACGGGAAGTACGCCGCGTCACCGGCGCCCGCGCCGAAGTCCACGTCGATGTCGACGTACCAGAGCCGCCGCTCCTGGTGGTACTCCGGAGTGAAGGCCACCGCGTCCGCCAACACCGGGGCGCTGTCCGGTGATTCGGCCAGGCGCAGCCCCGTCAGCCGCTTCGCCGCGTTCGGGAAGTGCGCGGCCGACGGCTTCGGCAGGGGCGGTGTCGCGGCCCAGACGGGGTCCACGCCCCAGCGGGTGGCGAGGATCTCCGGCACGTCCGCGCCCGGATCCAGGACGACGGCGAGCATCTCGTCGTCGCCGGAGGAGTACCAGGGACGGTTCAAGTAGACGCGCAGGCCCGCCGCCGTGCGCTGCTGGGTGACGGCGACCTGCTGGTGGTCGACGGTCCGCTCCCGGCGGAACGTCGGTACGACGTACGCCACCACCGGCGGCTCCGGGCGGCGCGAACTGGGCACCGCAAGCGGGGCACTCGTCGGGCCGACCCGGATGACCTTGGCGCGGTCCTGGGTGATGCTCGGGTGGAAGTACTCACGGAAGCGGGTGACGGCCGTCGGCGTGTAGCGGACGTTGCGGTGCAGGGTGTCGCCGAACTCGTGCGTGCGGTGGACCGCCGCCAGATCCTCGTCGTACCCCAGCGTGACGTCCTCCAGGTGCGTGTGCCCGTCGATGCGGGTGGGCGCGGCCTGCGTGACGTCGTCCAGCCACTCGCTCCAGTGCGCGTCCAGCTCGACGTGGCCGCTGCTCTCGGAGTGGCTGCTCAGGCGGGCCGTCAGCCGGGCCGCCGTCTGCTCGGCGTCGCGGCCGGCGGCGAGCTGATCGAGCTCCGGCGGTTGCACGGGCTTCTCCACCGCGTGCACGAGGGTCATCTCGACCCAGGGGGTGAGCATCCAGTTCTCTCCGTCGGCGCTGGCCCGGGTCACGAACGCCTTGTCGCGCTCGGGCAGTTCGGCCCAGAACCGCGAGCCCGTCAGCAGACCCCACTGGCGCAGCAGCGGCAGTTTCCGCGGGTCGAGATAGCAGCTCAGCCTGACGGTGGCGATCTCGCCCTTGGGCAGGAACACCTCAAGGACCCGCTCGAACCCGATGTCGTGCCAGTGCGGCTCGTCCGTGCCTTCCTTGATGCGCAGCTTGAACGGCTTGGCCTGCGGCCAGGGCCCGGGGAAGGGGATCTTGCGGTTCTCGCGGTCGCCGGGCAGACCGCGCAGCATGACGCCCTCGGCGAGGACGTCCGGGAGATACGGCAGGATCAACCGGTCCGAGTCGTGCACCACGAACTCGCCCTGCGCCAGCGGGAAACCGCGCCGGGACAGCGGCAGCTCGGTGAGCGGCACGGGGTCGTGCACGTCGTGCTTGGCGATGTGGATGCTGTTCTCGAGCAGCAGATCGTGCTCCAGGTACGGCCACTCCGGCTCGCGCACCTTGGTGTCCAGGAACGACCCGGCCTCGCGGGAGGCGACGGTGAAGTACTCGTCGCGCAGCCGCTCGGGCTTGCCCGCACCGAACGCGGCGTCGAACACGCCGTGTTCCTCGGCCATCTGCAGGGCCGTCTTCGGCGGCGCCAGATGCCGTTCCGCGATCGCCTTGTAGCGGCGGTCCAGATGGTCCACCGGTGAATCGGCCTCGTGGTCGGGCACGTCCGAGCGCCACAGGACGTACTCGTCGGTGGAGATCTCCCGGCCGTCGTCGGTCACCGTGCTGCGGATGACGAGCCGTTCGGTCGACTCGCCCTCGTTGAACGGCAGGAGCGGGATGACCACCGGCTGCGGGACCGGCTCCCAGCGGCCGTACGTGATCGCGTCCGAGTGCACGGCGTCCGGGGTGCTCGCCGTGTGCTCCAGGCTGTTGCCCGCGAGGTCGACGACCCTGGCCCGCATGCGGTACGTCCGGCCGAAGCGCAGCGCGGGCAGGGAGCCCGGCTCCGCGGTGAACTTGGTGTCCAGCGGCACGTCGGGCGAGACCGGCGGATTGGGCTCCTCCGGCTCGTCGTTCAGCCCGATGGTCCGCCCCGGCCGGGGTGCGGCGAGGCTCCAGCCGTGCCAGCCGAACACGGCCTGGTGGCCGTAGAGCTGCCGCCGGTCGGCCGCGTCCGTGGTCACCGTGCTGGCCCGCACCGTGCCCTCGTCCGGGCGCACCTGGATCTCGACGGGCTGCCCGCCGGGGCGGCGGACGGTGTAGCGGCCCCGGCGGCGCAGCAGCGACCGCCACTGCGTGACCCGGCCGGTGACGGGGTCGACGAGGCCGATGTCCACGCGGTAGCCGCGCACCAGCTCCTCGGCGGTCAGGTCGACGTCCGTGGCCGAGGTCGTGCGGTCGACGTCGGCGCCGATGCGCCCGGCGAGGTGCTTGTCGCGGTCGGTGTGCAGGAGGGTGATGCCGGCGCCCCGGGCGGCCGGGGTGCCGGTGCCCGTGACCAGGTCGGCGACCGAGCCCTGTCCGGACGGTACGTCGCTGCTGTCCTGGGTGTCGATGGAGCGGGCGTAGTCGATGTGCTTGAGGGCCGCGCCGTCCACGTCGAGTTCGGTGAGGTGCCAGGACTCGGGGTCGCCCAGGTTCAGCATGCGGCCCGCGAGGAGGACGGCGTCCGTTCCGGGGCCCGCCTCGAAGACGCTGCCCCGGGTGTAGCGGATCTTCGTCCAGGGGCGTTTGGCCGGGGCGTTGAGCGCGGGGTCGCCGGTGACGGTGTCGTCGAAGCGCACCCGGACCCGCGCGCCGTCGGGCACGGCGGCGGGCATCGTGAACTTGAGGTCGAGGACGAGGCCGAAGCGGCGCTGCAGCTCCGGGTAGTCGCCGAGGAGGCCGCACGCCTCGTGGAAGTCCACGCGGTGCGGCGGTTCCTCGGCGAGCCCTTCGGGTTCCTTGCCGCGTTCGTAGAAGCGGGCCGCCTCCGCGAGCGGCAGCATCCGCTTGTTCTCCTCGCGGTTGTACTCCTCGCTGGTGCGGTCCATGTAGCGGGGCACCTGGTCGGGGTCCGCGGCGGCGTCCGGGCCGTCGCCGCGCGGCCGGAGGGCGCGCTCCACCGCCTCGAACCCCTTCTGTACGTCGGCGCCGAGACCGAGCACCTGCGACGAGATGATGTCGGTCACGCGGTACAGCGCGGGCAGTTCCCAGCCGCGGTGGTCGGTGGGCGGCTCCTCGCAGAGGATCCGCTCCTCGCGCGCCCACTCCGTGTTGAGCCTGCTCCGTGTGGTGTACACGGCGACGGCCTCGTACACTCCCGTCACCTCGTCGTGCACCAGCTTGCCCGGGTACGACCGCAGGGTGCGGCGCTCGGCCGCGGCGAGCGCGGCCGGTTCCTCGGGCCGCTCCACGTAGGTGTCGCCGGTGAACAGCGTCTTCCACAGCGTGGATTCGTGGGCGGGAAAGCGGCCGGTGGGCTGCCACTGCTTGACGAGCGTGTCCCGCGGGTTGTCGAACTCCAGCCACAGGCCGGGCAGAAGTGTGGTGGTGAGCCGGTGCGGCCAGTCCACGAAGTAGCCGGAGCCGGCGAGGGTGTCGATCCCGGTCAGGGTGGGACTGACGAGAACGGAGACACGTACGGTGTCGCCCTCGACGACGCCGTCGGGGAGCACCGTCCATCGGATGCTGTCCATGGATCAGGCCACCTCCGCGAAGGCCGTGCAGTAGTCGAAGACGGGGTCGACGCGGGCACCGGTCACCGGGTCCACGTACGGCGACATGAGGTCGGTGAACGACGGCGGGGCGATCTCCGGGGCGCCCGCGCCCGCGAACGCCAGGGTCGCGCCGCCGCCGGCGAACTTCTTCTCGCAGCGGATCGTCACCGACTTCGAGAAGAAGCCGATCTCGATGCTGATGGTGAGCCTGGCCCGGCCGATCGCGTACCCGTCGACGTATCCCAGTTCCAGATACAGCTCGATGGACGCCGACACGATGCCGAGGACGTCGACCTCGCCGCGCGCCCGCAGATAGCCGACGAGGGTGACCTTGTTCCGCGACGAGCCGGGGCCGCCGGTGAGTTCGAGCCGGAAGTAGATGCCGGCCATCACGGACAGGCTGCCGCTGGCCACGCCGAAGTTCATGGACACGGCGGCCCCGAACTCCAGGGCGGCGTCCAGGACGGCGATCTCCTTCGGGGAAAGCACGATCCCGAAGTAGCCGCCGCCGCCCAGCATCGACACGGTCAGGCGGAACGGTGCCTCACGCCGGCAGAAGGCGAATCCGGCCTGTAGCGGGGTGTCCCCGATGAACGGCACCGAGAAGCCCGCGTTGAGCGAGAGGTTCTCCAGGCTGAACACGCCGATGGCCGCGTTGGGCAGCTGCATCGAGTAGTTGGCGTGGATGCCCGAGCTGTCGACGGTGAGCGCGGGCGGATCGCTGAAGCCGTCGAGCGGGATGATGTTGCGCAGGGTCTGGATGAACGCGAGGTGCCCCACGAAGTCGACGCCGCCGAACTTCACCTCGACGTCGGGTTTCTGCCCGGCGCGCATGCTGAACCGGATCCGGTCGAAGCGCAGCACGATCGCCTCGAAGTCGGGGACCATGCGCAGCTCGAACTTCTCCAGCGTGCAGGTGACGTCCGCGGCCTGGGGCACGTCCGGGCGCAGCGAGCCGCGCAGGTCGGTGACCAGCGTCAGCTTGCCGATCGGCCAGAACACGGCTTCCTCGCGAGACCCCGGTGTCGGCTTGCCCGGCGCCCACGCCTTGATGTCGGGCTGCCACTGGAGCCGCGAGTTGACGACGTCCGGCAACTTGGCGCCGAGCGCGGCGAGTTTGAGGGCATCCTTCAGGGCGAGGGCTTGACCGACGGCGTTCTCCCACGTGGCCGCCTGCTCGGCGACGCGCGTGAGGACCTGTCGTACGCCGTCGTCCACCGCGGCGGGCAGCCCGACGCGCAACGCGGTGAGCGCGTCGGAGAACGCGGCGAAGGCGATCTCGACGTCCCTGATGGGGACGGGGTTCGGTGCCTGCTCCAGATGGCTGCTGATGAACTTGACGAGCAGGTCCGCGAAGGCGGTCGCGGTGTCGACGACGCGGGTGACCTTGGCGGCGGTCTCCGGGAACTGCTGCTGTACGGAGAAGAGCAGGTCGCGCAGCCCGCGCAGGTCGTTGAGGAAGCCCGTGACCGCGTTGACCGTCGCCGTGAAGAAGTTCGGCGCCTTGAGCTTGTCCAGGCCGATCTCGCTCAGGATCTCGGTGAGCGGGAACATCCCGAACAGCTTCGCCGCCCCCGTCAACTGCCCGAAGTAGTCGGCGGGGTTGAACTTTCCCTCGGCGAGCTTGGCCCACTTGTCGAAGGGGACGAGGTCGCCCGTGTTGCCCGTCCGCGCGCCCGGGGGAGTGGGGAGTGTCGCGGCGACCGGCCCGGTGAGCCGCGAGAGTCCGGCGACCGGGAAGTTGGGCTGGGCGAGCGCCCCGGCCGTCTGGCCGCCATTGCGGAAGGTCAGGTCGACGGGCTTGGCCAGCTCGACGAAGACCTGCCCCTTGTTGCCGGCCTCGAACGCGTTGGTCACGTACGGCTCGGGATAGAACACCGACTGCGTCTGGTCGCCGCCGAAGCCGGTGCCGAACCGGCTCAGCGCCGGGACCACGGCTCGCGCCCAGCGCACGGTCGGCAGGAAGCGCGGGTGCGCGTCGGAGTCCAGGGCCAGGATGTTCGGTGTGGTCGTGGCGCCCCAGACGAGCTGTCCCGTGCACAGGGTGGTGTCGTCGGGCTTGCTGCTCGGAGCGTAGGCGAGGGGCTGTCCGCGCAGGTCCGCGACGACCCGCCGGGTGTTCGCGTCCGCCGGGTCCGGGGGTTCGGGCGTCGCGTCGGAGATCAGCCCACGATAGTGATCGATGATCTTCACCACGTCGGCTGCGACCTCGTGCACCCGCTTGCCCACGAAGGCCATCGGCGTACGGAACTCGAGAACGCGACCGTCGAGGTCCACCATGCCGACCTGGAACGAGAAGGGGTTCTCCTCCGCGGTCACCGGGAAGAAGGCGAACTTGTAGTTGGGGTCGCCGCCGACGTCGGACAGCCCCGGGATCGGCTGCGGCGGGAGCAGATCCGGAGTGATCAGCGTGAGCAACCGGACGCTGCGGAAGGGGAAAAGGCGGCGCAGCCGCTTCTGGTCGTCGATGTCGTCCTTCGAGCCGTAGCTCCGCACCGGCTCGCGGACCATCACGAAGAACCGCTGGTTGAGATAGGCCGCGTTGTCCGGGCGGTGGGGGTCGAACTTGCGCTCGGTGACCTTGACCAGGTCGGCGAGGTGCCCGAAGGGGAAGAGCCGCCCCCGGTACATGACGCGTACGTAGTGGTCGCGCCCCATCGAGGCACGGTGCCGCCACTGTGTGACGTCGAAGCCGACGGGCGGCTTCTCCCACACGCCGAGCGAGTCGAGCCACCCCCCGAGGGACGAGAGCACGAGGTTGTCGACCTTCAGCGGGGCGGGCTTGAAGCCGCCGGGCAGGTTGGTGTTGGAACTCAGATGCACCACGGAGGACCGGTCACCGGGGTTCAGCGCCATGGTGAAGGGATCCCCGACGGGATCCAGCGGGCGCGGGACGGCCGGGTCGAATCCGGGGTCGCGCGTCCACACGGCACGGGCGCCGCCCGCGGGCATCCGTGTGTGCCAGAGCTCGATCCGGCCGTCGGGGTCGGGCAGCTCGGCGGCGTGCGTCCAGGTGGCGGTCTGGGGCGGGGAGAGGAGCAGGCGGTAGGGGAGCTCGATGCCGGTGCGGGGGTTGGCGGGGTCGGCGAGGGGGTTCTCGGGGGCGGGGCCCGCGACGGCTTCTGTTTCAGCGGTTGGCGGGGCGGGCGTGGTGTACAGGCCCGCGTCCACGGGGCCGTCCGGCCCGTGGCGCGCGGTGAGTTCGGCCACCGTCCGGGCCAGGCGCAGCGCCTCGAATACGTCGGTGGGTCCCCCGTCGGCCATGGGCTGGCGGAGGCCCGCCGCGGTGGCCGACGCGCGGGCGGCGTCCACGACGCGGAGGGGAAGCGTCCGCATCGCGATGAGGAGTCCGGAATCGGTGTACGTGATGATGTCGTCGGCGCCCACGGAGAAGACGAGGACGCTGCGGCCGCCGATGCGGGAGGCGACGGGGGGCGGCTTGTGGGGCTCACTGGCCGCTGGTGCCGTTTCCGGAAGGCCGGGGCTCACCTCGAAGAAGGCCCGCTCGGCGACGTGCTGCGGGCCGAACGTGACGACGAGGTAGGCGGGTTGGGCGGGGTCCTTGCGGAGGAGCCGCCGGGGCCCGATGAGGGGCTTCTCCAGGCGGAGCCCCTGGAAGAGGAAGTGCAGATCGAGCAGGTCGGTGGCCCGCAGGAGCCGGTACGGCTGGGGTGGTGGTGGCACGGACATGTGATTCCCCCGTGGGACATGGGACGTGGGACGTCGGGCGGGCCGGGGCCCACTTGAACCGTGTGTCGAGATGGCGGGTTGGCTGCTGCGCGGCGACAACATCGGTGTACGAGGCGGACGTTGGGCCCGGAGGTGGCACCGGCAGCGAGCCACTCAGCGACGCTGAGCGGTGGGGGCACCGGCGCGGAGGTGGGGTGAGGGGAAGGGGGAGGAGGCGAGGCGACGAAGTGGGACGAGGCGAGGCGACGTAGGAGGGGGCGACGTGAGACGAGCCCCGCGAGACAGGCGACCGCTGATCCCCATGAGCGGGGATCGGCCCGTGACGGGTGGTTCCCTTGGTTCCCTGTGCTGCAACACGCTTTCTACAGCACGGGCGGTGCTATGGTCTCCGCCGGTTTCGGCCGACTCGCGTGAGGCGAACGGGGCGCGAACGGGGGCGTCATGGGCTGGGGCGCCTGGGCATCAGCAACCACGCGCGCGTCACGCACGACCCGTACCGCACAGCCCCCGGCAACCGCTTGCCACATGCCTGCCCCCTCCCCGAGTCTCGCCTGATCACTGCTCGTCCCCAGGCTCCCCGACAACACGGGGCACACGTCTACAGGATGCCCCGCATCTCACCCCATCGGGTGAACTCACCGATTGGCTGGCTTCCGCCCCTCCGCCCGCACTGCCCTTACATCCAGCCGTAGTTGTCGTCGGTGATGGCCCTCAACGCCGCGTCGGCGACGGTCGCGCGGGGGTGAGGCAGCGCGGCGAGCGCCTGACCGACCGGCGGGAACATTGCCAGCGCACCCGTCTCGCGGTGATGCGTCCACACGACGGACCCCATCTCATGGGTGCCGTCGGCCAGTTCGTCGTACTACTCGGTGGCGAGCCGGGCGCGGACGCGCGGACTGATGTGGAGGCGGTGGACCAGGTGGAGCTCGCGCGGCGGCGGGGTGGGCCCGGGCCGGGTGACCATCTGGTCGGGCATCCACAGCAGTTCACCGCCCTCGGCGAGGTCCACATCGAGGGCGAGTTCCTCCATCAACTCCCGTCGGAGCGCGGCGGGCAACGGCTCACCGGGTTCCAGGGGCGTGAAGAGGCGGAGCGCGCGGTGCTGGTGCCCGCGGCCACGCTGGCGCTCTGGGAGCATTGGGCTTCCGCCGCCTACCCGACGAGTGGCGTTGAGGACGAGAACCGGACTGCGGCGGAGGAGCCTCAACTCACCGACCAGCGCCACCGCTTCGTCGAGTGCGACGGCTTCGTGATGTTGGCGCAGGAGGCGGTGCAGGCGCTGCGCGCGCCACGACGTGCGTGCTCGGCATGCTCCGGCCCGCCGCTGGGGGCGGTGGGCCGGAGCGGCACCGTGGGGGGGCGTTCAGTTCCAGGGGTTGGCCGGCTGGTCGTTGATCGCTGTCCAGAAGCGGGTGCCCGCCGGGACCTCGCCGTTCGCCCAGAAGCTCCAGCCGCCCGAGCTCCCCAGGTCGGGGCCGTAGCGCCCGTCGTGGAACTCGGCCATCCGCCAGCCCGCGCCGAAGTTGTTCGCGCAGACGCTGTCGGCGACGGCGCGGCTGGTCAGGCGGTTGCCCCGGATGGGGTTGCTCGCCGCGACGGTGCCCCGCGCCCAACCGGCGTAGAAATCAGGGGTGATGCCCGCGGGCACGGGGCTGTTGTCGAGCTTCAGGCACAGCACCGGCAGGGCCGTCGTGGTGGCCGTGTCCCCGGTGTACGCGTTGCTCAGCGGGCCCCCGCCCACCCTGACCGTGCCGCTGGGACCGTCGGCCAGCAGCGTCCAGGTCATCGCCTTTCCGTTGTTGGCCGGTGCGGCCGGTGCGGCCGCGGCGGGGGTTGCGGCTCCGGCGGCCACCATCAGGGCGGCGGCGCCGAGGGACAGACCCAACTTGATCGGGCGCAAGGCTTCTCCTCACGGGAGTGACATGAGTTACGTGCCATGACGGTCACGAATTCTTCACGTCCTTCAAACTTTCCCCAAGGGTGAGAATGCGACATCCCGCGTCACCCCTGTCCCGTGAGGCCTCGCCGCAAGGGCGCGGGTGTCACCGCGCGCCGAACGCTTGCGTCCACCACGGTCCGCCGCTGCCCTGCTCGATGCCCATGCCCATCTCCTTGAACGAGCAGTTGAGGATGTTCGCCCGGTGGCCCTCACTGTTCATCCAGGAGCTCATGACCGAGGACGCGGACTGCTGCCCGCGGGCGATGTTCTCCCCGTAGGTGCTCCACTGATAGCCGGCCGCGGTGATCCGCTTGCCCGGGTCGGTCCCGTCGGGCGAGGTGTGCGAGAAGTAGTTACGGGCCTTCATGTCGGCCGAGTGCCGCTGCGCGGCCGTGGCGAGCTTGCTGTTGTTGGTCAGCGGACGGCAACCCGCCTTCTGGCGCTCGGTGTTGACCAGGCTGAGGACCTGCTGCGCCATCGAGCCGGACGGCGCCGGAGGCTTGGGATCCGCGGTCGGGCGACTCGTCTTCGGCGGCGTGGGCGGCTTCGGCTTGTGGGGCTTCGGCGTCGCCGTGCGCGTCGGCTTGTCGACCGGCTTCGCCGTCTTCTTCTTTTCCTTCTTCTTCGGCTTGGCGGACTTCGACGGCGACGTGGAGCGTGCCTTCTTCGCCTCCGGCGTGCTGGACGGCGCCGAGCTGGACGGAGTGGGCTCGTCCGTCTTCATCGCCGCGGTCGTGCTCTTGTCGGAGCCGTCGGAGTCGTCCGTGCTGAACTGCATGACCGCGGTCAGCGTCGCGATCGCCACGATGCCCGCGCCGGCCGCGACCGCCTGCCGGCGACGACGCGTGGTGCGCCGGCCCTGGCGCAGCTCCGCGCGCGAGCCGGACGCCCCGGCGCCGGACGCGGGCGATATCGCCGTGACGCCGTCGGCCAGGGTCGCGTCGGCGTCGTGCGCGCGGTACGGCTCTCCGTAGCCGGTGCCCGCGTCGTACGCGTGGTGGTTGGGGTGGTGGGGGTACGCGGAGCCCGGCGCCGCCTGGTCGGCGGGGTGCGGGGTGGACATCGGGTCTACGGGATCTTGTGGGTGCATGGTGTGGGGGATCGCCTCGGTGTGGTTGGCGTGGTCGGGATGCGGACCGTGCTGGGTGAGCTGCGTCTGGTCGGTGTGCTGAGCGTGCTGTGCGTGGTCGACGTGCTGTGTGTGGTCTGCGTGCTGTGCGTGGTCGGTGTGCTCAAGGTGCTCGGCGTGCGCCGTGTGTTGTACGTGTGCCGTGTGGGCGCTCGCACCGGGATCGGTCACGTGGAGAGTGCCCGCCATCAGCGGCGGTACGAGCGCGAGGCCCGCAAGCAGCCCCTCGGCGGGAGTGAGCCGCGCACCGTGCCCCGTGCACGCGGCGCACGCGCGGGTGTGGCGCGCGAGGCGCTTGCGCCACAGCGCCGACGGCCTGCCGTCCCAGGACCCGGTGAGGGCCACCAGCTCGGGGCAGCGCGGCGTCGCGGCCAGGGCGCGCACCACCGTCCGTGCCGCCTCCAGCTGCGCCTTCATGCGCTGGACGCGTACGGCCGTGTGCTCGGCGGAGAGGTCGAGGGCCTGGGCGATCTCGGTCCGGGTCAGCTCGCCGGCGGCTTCCAGCCACCACAGGGCGAGCAGCTCGCGGTAGTCGTCGTCCATCCAGCGTGTCGCCCGCGCGACCTCCTTGCGCTCGCCGGACAGGCCGAGCCGCAGGATGGTGACGTCGGTGAAGTCGCTGCCGGGGTCGGGAACCTCGTACGCGTCCTGGAGACCGCTGTCGACGGGCGCGGGGCGCTGCTGGCGGCGGGTCTCGTTCATGGCGATGGCGACAAGCCAGGACCGGAAGGAGGCGGGGTCGCGCAGAGCGGGAAGGCCGCGGAGCATCCGCACCATGGCTTCCTGCACGATGTCGTCGACGTCGGCGTGACCGCCGAGAGCCCGGCCGACGATGTTGTACACCAGCGGCAGGTAGGAGGCGGCCAGCTCGTGCTGGGCCCGCGCGTCCCCGGCCCGCGCGGCGGCGACCAGAGCGGTCAGCTCGGCGCCGTCGACCTGCTCGCGCTTCCGCTGATCGTGCTCCACAACGCTTCTCCTGTCCTGGTTCCTGTGTGACCCCGCTGACTGGGAGATCCTGCGCGCTGGAGCGGGATAACAGAAAGCCGCGAGAAGGGTTTGAGAGCTGGGTCACGTTTTCCAGGAGTGGTTGATGTTGCGGGCGGGGCTGGATCGGTCCTGCCGGTCGGCGCGTGTGGTGGATAGCGTTCGAGGTGGTTCCGCTGGGGTTGTCCCCACCGCGAGGTTCGGGGCAGCCGGATGGGCGGTGGGGCGCTGCCTTCGGGATCATGGGGGCGGACTCCGCCGACAGGGAGGCGGCAGCGCCGACAGGGGAGGAATGCACATGCGCATGGCGACGGCCGTGGTCACGGCCCTGACCCTCACTGCGGGGACGGTTCTCACCGCGGGGGCGGCGACGGCGGTGACACCCGCGAAGAGGACAGTGACGCCCGCCGCGACGACCACCACACCGGCAGCATCGGCAACCGCGGAGTCGAAAATACGCGGTTTATGGCGTGTGAACGGTTATGGAGCCGTGTGGTCAATTGGTCCGGGAACGATCCAGAAGTACGAGACCACATCCGTGAGCTGCCTGAAGGGCGACTCGGGGAAGCGGACGGGCCCGGGGCGGTACGCCACGAAGGACGGCGCCGAGCTGACCGTGCGCGCGGCGCACGGCCGCGACCGGGCGACGCTGCGCATGGACGCCTCCGTGGGGCATCAGGAACTGCGCCGCGTCGGGAAGCTCCCCGCCGCCTGCACCCGCCCGGCACCGCAGGGCCCCGTGGCCGCCTTCGACGTCTTCTGGCAGTCGTTCGAGGAGAACTACCCGTTCTTCGCCGCCAAGGGCATCGACTGGCACGCCGTGCGCGACCGGTACCGGCCCAAGGTGCACGCCGACACCACGCGCGAGGAACTGTTCACGTTGTTCTCCGAGATGGCCGACCCGCTCGAGGACGCGCACGTGGGGGTGGGTTACGGCGACCGGTTCTTCGGCCGGGTGCGGTCCGGGACCGTGATGCCGTCCGAGGAACTGGACGCCCGGGTGAAGAAGTTCGTGCTGGCGCGCGACCTGAAGGGCGCCGAGCACGTACAGGACTTCGCCAAGGGGAGGATCACGTACGCCGATCTGCCCGGCGGAAAGGGCTATCTACGGATCTCCGGCTTCAGCGGCTACGCGGACGACGGCGCCCCGTACAGCGCGCATCTCGCCGAGCTCGACCGGACGCTCGGCACCGTCTTCACCAAGGAGCGCACCCGGAGCCTGAAGGGTCTGATCGTCGACCTGCGCATCAACGGCGGCGGTTCGGACGAGCTCGGCCTGCGCATCGCGAGCCGTCTCACCGACACCGGCTACGTCGCGCACTCCAAGCGCGCCCGCAACGACCCCGCCGACCCCACACGGCACACCCGCCCCCAGCCCCTCCGCGTCACCCCCGCCGACGCGCCCCGCTACACCGGACCGATCGCCGTCCTCACCGGCGGCTCGACGGTCAGCGCGGGCGAGACGTTCACGCAGGCACTGATCGACCGGCCCGGCAGGACCGTACGCATCGGGCAGCCCACGCAGGGCGTCTTCTCCGACATCCTGCCGCGCAGGCTGCCCTTCGGCGGCATGGGGATGTGGCTGCCGAACGAGGAGTTCCTGACGCGCTCGGGAACCACCTTCGACGGCCCGGGAATCCCGCCCCACCTGACCGAACCGGTCTTCACGGAGGAGGAGTTCGAGAAGAACCGCGACTCGGCGTTCGACCGGGCCCTGAAGTTCCTCGCCACGAGGGGCGGACCGCAGGGCACGCGCGACGGGAGTTAGGCGGAGCTCTGCGGTCAGGGCGTCGTTGTATGGAACCACCAGACGGAACTCGGAGCGGTTGCCGTGGTGGAGAAGGCCAGGACCCGGTTTCCCCAAGCCTGGGTCTCCACCATGCGGCCGGTGCCCGAGGCGGCGCCGATCCCGCCGAAGGAGTCGAAGACGAACCGCTTCGCCGCGTCGTTCGTATTGCAGTCGCCCCGGTAGGCGCCGACGAATCCGGCGATGGGCCGGGCCCACAGACAGCCGCCCGCGGCGTTGCGGATCAGGTATTCGGAGGGCGAGATGATCTCCGGACTCCACATCTGGGTCGCTCGTCCGGTCTCGCACGGAGCCATGTTGACCACGTCGTTGTCGAAAGCGGTCAGACACTCCGGGCCGGATTCGTTCCGGAATTGCCCCCATTGTCCCAAAGTCGCTGCCTGACTCGGGTTCCCACTCGACAGAGCGAGGCCGAGGAACAGCGCGGCCGCCGCAGTCGTGACTCCGGCTCGGCGCCGCTTGTGCAGTCGCATGTGCAGAGGCCCGTATGCGCGCAGACGTACCATCCCGACCTCCCGGGGTCGCGACATCCCTGATGCGGGATCTACCCAGGGATTGCCCCCGCGAGCCGCCGATTCACTCCTTCGAGTTGCCCGAAGGCGGGTGCGGTGCGCGGGGACAGCCGCCCGGCTCCGTAAATGTGTTGAGTGCCGTGATGGGCCCTCGTACGTTCCGACCGTGACGGAATCTGCGATGCCCCCGCACAAGACGCCGACGCCTTCGTACGAGGCCCCCGACCTCCCCACCCGGCTTCCGGACCTGGTCCTGCGGGAGCTGACGGCCCAAGACGCCGACGCCTACTACGCGTTGCTCGACCGCAACCGCGAGCATCTGAGTCGCCTCGGCGACTACCAGGCGGAGAGCCGTGCCACCCCCGAGTGGGTGCGCGAGCACCTGGACGAAGACCCCGGCGGGCTGCGCTACGGCATCCGTCTCGGCGGCCGGCTGATCGGCCGGGTCGACCTGATCGCCGTCGACCCGCCGCGCTACGGCACCGGCTACTGGCTGGACGAGGCCCACGTGGGCGCCGGCCACGCCACGGCCGCGTGCGCCGCCCTCTACGGCTACGCCGCCCGCGCGCTCGGGGCGACGGACATCTACGCCGGGGTCACGCGGGGCAACGACCGGAGCGTGGCCCTGCTCGCCCGCCTGGGCTTCGAGCCGGTGGCGGAGTTCGCGGACTACACGCGCTTTCACCTCGGGCTCGGGGAGCGGTGAGGGGCGTGCGCGCCGGGGCGGCGGGCGGCGGATCTACTCCCGCTCGGCCCTGACGGCCGCTTCGTCGGGCTTGGAGGGTGGGCCCTCGGTCGCTGCCACACCGCCGTCGTCCCCGTCGAACCCCGTCCGCACCTCCCGCAACAGCACCATCGCCCCCACCGCCAGCACGGCCACGATCGCGCCCGCCACCCCCGCGTCGACGTTCGGGCCCTGGGTGAACGCCTCCCGCGCGGGCTCCAGGAGTTCCGGGCCGAGGGAGTCGGGGAGGTCGCGGGTGGCGGCGTCCGCGTTGGCGAGGGTGTCGCGGGCCGCGTGCGCGGTGTCGTCCGGGAGGCCCTGGGGGAGGCTGTCGGCGGTCTCGTCGCGGTAGACGGCTGTGACCACGCTGCCGAGACCGGCGATGCCCAGGGCGATGCCGAACTCCATGCCCGTCTCCGACATCGCCGCCGCCGAACCGGCTTTCTCCGGAGGCGCCGAGCCGACGACCAGGTCCGTACCGAGGGCCATCATCGGGCTGATGCCCATGTAGACGAGAGCGCGAAGCCGGTCACCAGGAGGGGCAGACCGCCGGAGCTGTCCACCTGACCCCGCCCGAGCGGGTCGTCCTCCGCCGGCTCGCCGTGCACAGCGACGGCTGCACGAGGCCGGGGAGACGGAGCGGGTGCGCCGTCGGCACCGTGACCACTACCTCGCCCTCGCCGAACGCGCCGCACCGGAGCTGCGCGGCCCCGACCAGCGCCGCCATCTGCGGCTCCTGGACGCGGATGCCGCCAACCTCCGCCGGGCGCTGGACGACGCGGTGCGCGACGGCGCAGCCCACCACGCGCTGCGGCTCGTCAACGCGCTGTCCTGGTACTGGTTCCTGCGCGGGCGGCTCAGGGAGGCCGTCAGGTCGGTGGAGGCTGCGCTGGCCGTGGGCACGGACGTGCGGCTCCCCGGCTGACCGCCCAGAGCCGGACCGTCACCGCCCCGGGCCGCAGCCCCTCACACCTTGACTTCCGCCTCCACCTCCGCGGCCCCCGTCCAACGGATCCGCGCCGCGCACACCGACACCAGGCACGCCGAGACCGCCACCGCCGCCATGCCCCAGACCAGGCTGGTGCCGGCCGCGATGAAGCCGATGACCGGGGGGCCCGCGAGGAGGCCCGTCGTGCCCATGGCGGCCACCAGGGCCAGGGCGTCCGGGCCCTGGCGCGCCGCGGCCACGTACACGCAAGGGGTCACGGCAGCGATGCCGAGGCCCATCGCGGCGAAGCCGATCAGGGCCGGTACGACGCCGCCGGCCAGGAGCGCGAACGCCAGGCCCGCGGCGGACAGGACGCTGCCGACGCGTACGACGCGGCCGTCGCCCCACTTGGTGCGCCAGCCGTCGGCGAAGAGGCGGGCGAGGACCATCATCACCGAGACGACGGCGATGCCGAGGGGCGCGAGGCGTGCGGAGGCCTCGGCGACCTCCTTCATGTACAGCGCCGACCAGTCGTTCATGGCGCCCTCCGCCACGGTGCCGAACACCATGGCGCCGCCCATCCACAGGGTCACCCGGGAGGGGATGGACCAGGTGCGCCGCCGCTTGTCCGCCTGTGGTCCGTCGGCGGAGGACTCCTCGGTGGATTGCTCGTCGGTCTGCGAGTCGGTCTGCGCGTCGGGCTGTTCGTCCGGCAGGAGAGTCGGCTGGGCGTACAGCGTCAGGAGGAGGATCAGGACCGTGGCGACACCGAAGTGCAGTGCCATGGACGGACTCAGGGCGCTCATCCCTGAGGCGAGAAGCGCCGCGCCCAGCGATCCGGCGCTGAACGTCGCGTGCAGCTGCGACATGGCGGTGCGCCCGTGCCGGGACTCCAGCGCGGCGCCCTGCGCGTTCATGGCGACGTTCAGGCATCCGACGCCCAGGCCGTCGGCGCACATCACGGCCAGCGTGACCGGGTAGTTCGGCGCGGCGGCCAGGGCGAGCAGGAGCACGCCGAGGAACAGCGCCGACAGGAGCGCGAGCCGCCGCGAACCCCAGCGCCTGCTGAGCGCGGCGACCAGCGGGAAGGACGCCGCCGCGCCGACACCGCAGGCCATCAGGAGCAGCCCCAGCTCCGCCTCCGACAGGTCGAGCCGGGACTTGAGAGCGGGGAGCCGCGCCGCCCACGTCGCGTACTGGAAACCCAGGACGCAGAACAGCGCCGCGATGGCCAGTTGGGCGCGGCGGAACTCGTCGCGAACGAGCAACTTGTGCATCAGTTTCTTCAGCCTCTTCGTCCTTCCGGCACCGCTGCGGACATGTACACCGCGTCCGTGCCGTAACTGCCCGGGAGGGGGATCTCCCGGTGTGCCCGATAGCCCTGCGCCGCCCAGAACGTCTCGCTCCCGGCGACGGCGACCAGGGAGATCCGCTCGTACGTCTGCGCCCGCGCGGCCGTCGTCAGGTGGCGCAGGAGACGGCGGGCGAGGCCGCGGCCCCGGAAGCCGTCGGCGACGACGAGGTCGTGCAGGTGCAGGTTCCCCGAGGGGGGTGGGGCCGTTGTGGGGGAGGCGGCCTCCTGCGGCCGTGCCGCCGCCAGGTCCGGTTCCTCCTCCGGCTGTGCCAAGTCCGGTGACTGGAACGCCGGATAGGGCAGCGTGAGCAGATAGCCCGCCGGACCCCCGGCGCAGTCGAGGACGAAGCAGGTGCTCGGCGAGGCCCGCGCCCGCGACTCCAGCACCGCGCGGCCCTCCGAGAGGCCGAGCGGCCCGTACACCTCTGCCTCCAGCTCCGCGATACCGCCCCAGTCGTCGTCGGTGATGGGTCGGATGCGTACGTCGACGTGCGGAACGTGTACGTCGTGGCTCATCTAGCGCGGCCCTCCCGAAGCGGTGGCGGGCACGGCGTCGCGCTCGTCGCGTATCCACGTGTACGGCAGCGGGCCGAAGCCGTTGAAGCCCTGGGTGGTGTAACTCGCCGCGTAGGCACCGGAGGAGAGGATCCAGACCGGGTCGCCCGACGCGGCCGTCCTCGGCACGTGGACCAGGCTGCCCTCGTGGCTGTACGCGTCGTCGCTGTCGCAGGTGGGGCCCGCGACGACGGCGGGTACGAAGTCGCTGCCCCGGTACTCGGGGAACACCAGCGTGTACTGGAGCGCGTCCATCTCGTACAGGCCGTTGAACTTGCCGCAGCTCAGATACAGCCAGTGCTGACGTTCCCCGCTGACCTGCTGGCGCGCGGACAGGCGGGACACGTGGGCGCGCACGGCGCCGTGGTCGGCGACCAGGTAGCGGCCGGGCTCGATGACGAAGTCCAGCGGGGCCCCGGCCACCGCGCGCAGGCGCTGCATGCCCTCCCGGATCACGGCGAAGATCTTGTCCAGGGGCGGGTCGAGGGGTCTGCCGTGCCGGTCGCGGTAGCCGAGGGCGGGCAGGCCGCCGCCCAGGTTGATGTGGTCCAGGACGATCCCGCGCCGCCCGAGGGCCGCGAGCACGTCGGCCATGCGGTCGAACGCGGCCCGCCACGCCTCGGCCGTCATCTGCTGCGAGCCCACGTGCACGGACAGGCCCGACGGCGTCAGGCCCGCGGTCCGCGCCGTCGAGAGCACGCGCAGGGCGTCGGCGGGGGAGCAGCCGAACTTGTGGCTGAGGCCCCACAGGGCGCCCTCGCCGTCGGTGGCGATCCGGCAGAACACCCGTGCGCCGGGGGCGAGTTCCGCGATCGCGCGTACGTCCTCGACGCTGTCGGTCGCGAAGTCCCTGATGCCCATGCGGTGGGCCTCGGCGATGTGCCGGTCGGACTTGATGGTGTTCCCGTAGTGGATCCGGTCGGTGGGGGTGCCGGTCGCGAGGGCCTGCGCGATCTCGTGCGGGCTCGCCGCGTCGAAACCGGCGCCCCGCCCGGCCAGGCAGGAAAGCACCTCGTCCACCGGACAGGCCTTCATCGCGAACCGGACGGCCACGCCCGGCAGTTCGCGCACCAGCGAGTCGTGGCGCTCGGCGATGCCGGGGAGGTCGTAGACGATCTGGTCCTCCGTCGCGGCCGCCAGGGCCGCCCGCAGGTTGGTCGTGTCGTACATGGTGGATGCCCTGTTCCGCTACGCGTGCAGTCGGCTGAGGCTCGTGGAACGGCTCGCCCGGATCAGCGCGGCCCAGTCCTCGATGAGCAGCGCGAAGTCCTCCATGTCCTGGCGCGCCTCGTCGAGCAGCCGCTCGCACCGCGGGAGCAGGGCGTCGGCGAACTCCTCGTACTTCCCACCGATTTTGCGGTAGGAACGGTCGAGGACGCGCAGTCGCTCCGCGTTCTCCGCCGTGTCCAGCTCGGTGCTCTGCCGGACGAGTCCGGCGACGTGCTCCACGCGCACCTCGTGCTTCTCGTCGAGCAGCGAGTCCCCGGCCTCCGTCATCTCGCGATAGACGAAGTTCAGGTACAGCATCGACAGGAAGAACTTCACAAACCGGTTCTGGTAGGCGACGAATCCGGACTCGGTGCGCCGCTCGCCCGTGTAGAAGTTCACGATGTTGCGGTTGTGTACGACACCGGGGAGCGTGGCGTCGTACACGAGATGCAGCAGGAAGTAGTCGCTGCCGATGGTGTCGGTGGCCGGCGGCAGCGGCACCTGCTCGTGCACCCGGTGGAAGCTGACGTTGCACATGTCGACGCGCATGGGGTCGACGAGGGTGAGGAGTGCCTCGTCCCGGGCGAACGGGTCGAGGCCGGCGCCGCGGAAGGACTCGTCGACCAGCCCGCGCTTCTCGTCCTCGGACCACTCGGCGGGAGCCCAGAGGCTGACGACGTCGTAGTAGACGTCACGGTCGAGGTGCAGCATCTCGCCGATGTCGACGGAGAGTTCGCCGATGAACGAGGAGCCGACGAGGGACACCGGCTTGTCGCCGTGCGCCGCGTCGAGGTCGGTGTCGGTGACGCCGTCGACGGCGTCGGCCGCGCGCTTCCCGAGGGACATCAGCTCGTGGTGGACGGGGAAGACGGGCTCGCCGTCGAGGACCTGGTAGTCGCTGTCCGAGTCCCGGCGGTGCACGGACTCGCAGCCGAGCGCTGCGGCGACGAGGAAGGCCCGGTTGGTGCAGGCGCCGTACGACACGGCGTCGGGCAGCATCAGGTCGAGCAGCAGGTCCGGCTTGAGGGCGCCGGAGTGGTGGACGACCTCCCGCAGGAAGGACCGCTGGGCGTCCTCGTCGAGGTGGTGCACCACGATCCGCGGCGTCGCGTGCGCCGCCCGCGCGGCGCGGGCGTGCTCGGCGAAGGTGTCGGGTCCTGAGGAGTCGAGGATCAGCACGTGCACTTCGACGTCGAAGGTCCGGGCCGCGTACTCCGCCTCCTGGAGCAGGGCGGACACCATCGCGGCGCACGCCCTGTTGGTGGGCAGGGTCAGGCAGATCTTGCGCATGGCGGTTCTCCGGTTCACCACTAGGCGTTGTCGGCGTGCCAGGAGCTGAGGCCGAGCAGCTTCTCGCCCAGGTCGGTGAGCGTGGCGGTGTCGTAGCGCAGCGACTCGTGCTTCGTGGCGTCGCCGACGAGCGTGGCGTTCCAGTCCGGGGTCGACAGATGACGCCAGGACTCCACGCGGGACTTGCGCAGCACGTGGTGGGACTCCAGCGCGGGCATCATGGAGAGGTACTGCACCGAACGGACACCGTTGTCAGAGGTGTTGGGGGCGACGCCGTGCGCCAGCATGCCGTTCCAGATCAGCAGGTCGCCCGCCTTCAGCTCGGGGCGGACCACCGGGAACTCGGTCCGGTCGGTGTTGGGCCGGATCGGGTCGCGGTCGGCGGGCTGGTCGAGCTTCCACCGGTCGAAGCGGCGGAACAGCTCCGGCGAGCACTGGAAGCCGCCCAGCTCGTGCTGCGTGTCGTGGAGCGCGATGATGCCCTGCACGCGCTGCGGCAGCACGGCCCGGGTGGAGTCGACGTCCCAGTGCAGCTCGATGTCGAAGCCCTCGTCCGTCGGCGCGATCAGCGCGCGGTCGCGGTTCTTGACGTTCGGCGGGTTGAGGTTGAGCCGGTCCAGCGTCACCCACAGCTCTTCGCAGTCCCACACGTCGACGAACGCGTCGTAGACCCGCTGCGTCTGGCGGCTGTCCCAGATCAGCTGGTGGTGGTACGCCTCCACGAAGCCGTAGACGTAGAGGTCCCGCTCCAGGTCCGTGCGGAACTCCCGCTCCTCGTACCAGGTGTCGGGGCGCGAGGGGTCGAGGCCCTGGAAGTCCCAGGTGAAGTCGAGGAGCTTCTTGGCGGCCGCGGCGGGGATCGCCTCCTCCACGACCACATAGCCGTACGTCTGCCAGGACTCGAACTGCTCCTCGGTCAGGACGCGCAGCGGCCGCGTCTTGGCTGTCTCGTTCAGCGGGAACTGGGCCAGGTAGGTCTCGCCGTCCGAGCTGAAGTACGGGCGGTCCGACGCGGCTCGGTGCAGATACTCGTGCGGTGTGGACATGCGGGGTCCTCAAAGGCTGGTGTGACGCGTGCAGGGGTACGGGTGGGCGCGGTGAAAGGGGCGGGAGGGACCGCGGCCTCGCCTGTTCCGTGCGTGGGGGGAGGCCTCGCGGGGAGGCGGCGACGAGAACGGCGAAGGCGCTGCCGTCGTCGCGGTCCGGGGGCAGCACTGCCCGCCGGGCCGGCAGGAGGGGGACCGGGGCGCCACTCGCCGCGACGGACGGTCCTGTCCGCTCGCGGGGGCGTCGCTTGCGACGTGCCCCGGTCTGTCCGAGGTCGGAGTGCGTGCGGGTTCGTGGCCCGCAGGTGGTGCTACCTCCTTGCCTTGCCCTCAGTGGACTAGACCAGCTTCGGTTTCAACCAAGATGGACTAGACCAAGACTGAAGTCAACCCCCGTCTGATGCGGGTGCGTTGAGGCGTTTGGGTCCATGTGTACGGTCCGTTGTCAGGCGATTCCGGGGGGTGCGGGCGGCCCCGCCGAGAGGGCCGCCCGAGCCGGTCAGGAGGCGCCGACGAGCACCTCGGCGACGGCGATCCCGGAGACCCGCGTGGCGCCGTACGTCGTCACGTGGACCGCCCCGACCTGTTCGCCCGCGGGAACGCCCATCTCCACCACCAGGGCGTCCGGGCGGCGCCGCACCAGGCCCGCGAGGGCCTCGGACATCCACGGGTGCCGGGCCGCGTCGCGCACGACGACCACCAGGTCCCGGCCGGTCGCGGGCGCCAGGGCGACGCGGTCCAGGAGGTCGTCCTGGCCGGTCAGCTCGGACTCGCTGATGCGCACGGAGGTGGTGCCCGGACGCAGCGCGCGCAGCGGCTCACCGACACCCCACGGCGTCGCGCCGTCGACGGCGAGGCTCATCGTGGGGGACAGCTCGACGACGTGCGGGTCGGCCGTGAGCGGGAGGTCGGCGCCGTTGCCGCTGCGATGGACGCGGACGGCGCGGCGGGCGGCGACCAGGCCGATGTCGGACGGGTCCGCGTCGGGGTCGGCCTGCCGGCCGAGGGCGGCCGACCAGGTGGCGAACTCGCCCACGCGGGCGGCGGCCTCGGTGAGCCGCTCCTCGGTCAGGGTGCCGTCCAGCACCGCGCGCACGAGGGCGTCGGCGAGGTCGACGGTCGTGGACTCCTCGGCGCTCTCGCCGCCGACGCACACCGCGTCCACTCCGGCGGCGACCGCCCGCACGGTGGCGCCGGTGATGCCGTACGGGCCGCTGACGGCGCCCATCTCGATGCCGTCGGTGACGACCAGCCCGGTGAAGCCGAGCTCTTCGCGCAGCAGGCCGTTGATGATCGGGTGGCTGAGCGTCGCGGGCAGCTCCTCGTCGTGGGCGGGCACCAGCATGTGGGCCGTCATGACGGCGCGGACGCCCGCGTCCATCGCGGAGGCGAACGGCGGCAGGGCGGTGCGGGCGATCTCGGCGGCGTCGGCGGTGAACCGGGGCAGGCCGTGGTGGGAATCGACGTCCGTGTCGCCGTGGCCCGGGAAGTGCTTGGCGCAGGCCGCGACGCCGGCGGACTGCAGCCCGCGGATCCAGGCGGCGGTGTGCCGTGCGACCACGTCGGTGTGCTCGCCGAAGGAGCGGACGCCGATGACCGGGTTCATCGCGTTGGAGTTCACGTCGGCGCTCGGCGCGAAGTCCAACGAGACGCCGATCGCGCGCAGTTGGAGGCCGATGTCACGGGCGACGCGCTCGGTGAGGTCGGTGTCGTCGATGGCCCCGAGTGCCAGGTTGCCCGGCCAGGAGGCGCCGGTGCGGGCGCCGATGCGGGTCACGTCGCCGGCCTCCTCGTCGATGGCGACGATCAGGTCCGGGTTCTCGGCGCGCAGGGCCGCGGTGAGCGCGGCGACCTGCTCGGGGCTCTCGATGTTGCGCCCGAAGAGCACGACGGACGCCAGCCCGTCGGCGATCCTGCGGCGCACCCAGTCCGGCGCGGTGGTGCCCACGAACCCCGGTTGGAGCACGGAGTTGGCCAGCCGGGTGAGGCGCGGGTGGCTGTCGCTTGCCATGAGGGGACCTCCGGTAGAGCGGGGTGCGGGATCGGCGGATCGGTCGACCGCGGCGAAAGCGGTGCGAATGAAGTGGATATTGGCCTATACCAATCAACGGCGTCAAGGAGTCGTTGTGGTGCGATGTGTGCTCAATTGTTCTGTACGGGCGGGGTGTTCGCGGCGGTCGTGGGGCAGCGTGGGGCGGAATCTGGCCCGTCCTCAACCAGCGTCACAGCGTCCGGATTCCGTTGCATCGTCCATCCGGATTGACGCCTAAATCGAAGGATGTACCTGAATGTCGTCCAAGTAGTTGATCCGCCGCCGTCGCCCGCCGCCGAGCATGAGAAGAGCATGAGAAGAGATCGACGAGATCCCGGACTCAAGGCGGTGGCACGATGCTGCACGACGGACTCCCCTCCTTGCTCGGCGAGCTGGCCCGGATCGCCGAGCTGCCGCTGGAACGCGGCGAGACCCTCCCCGCCCGGGCCTACACCAGCGAGGACTTCTATCGCCTCGAACGGGACCGCATCTTCGGCAGCGACTGGGTGTGCGTCGGCCATGTCGCCCAGGTCGCCGAGCCCGGCGACTATCTGCGCGTCGACGACCTCGGCGAGCCCCTCGTCATCACGCGCGACGAGCACGGCGACCTGCACGCCCTGTCGCGGGTGTGCCGGCACCGCTTCATGGACGTCCTGCCGCCCGAGACGACCCCCGACCAGGGCTCCCTCAAGCGGCTGACGTGTCCGTACCACACGTGGACGTACCGCCTCAACGGCGAGTTCGCGGGCCAGTTGGCCGGTGCCCCGCTGATGAACAAGGTCGAGTTCGACCGCGCCGCCTGCCGGCTGCCCCTGCACCGCCTGGAGGTGTGGCACGGCCTGCTCATGGTGTGCGCCGACCCCGACGCGCCGCCGCTCGGCCCGCAGCTGGCCGACCTGGACGCCACGCTGGCGCCCTACGGTCTGGCGGACCTGGTCGTCGCGTACACCGAGCGCTGGGACGGAGTCCCGGCGAACTGGAAGGTGGCGTTCGAGAACGGCTCGGAGAACTACCACCACATGGGCTCGCACGCGAACACCCTGGAGCAGATCCTGCCCGGCAAGGACACCGTGGTCGACGAGTGCGAGGGACGCGGGTTCAGCATGTACACACCCTTCGCCCCGGACATGGAGATCCCGAAGGGCCCGGACGGCGTGGAGCTGGTGAGCACGCTCCTTCCCGGACTCGGCATGCGGCAGCTCTCCGGCATGACCGTGGCCGGCGTCTTCCCGAACCTGGCGATGGCGCTGATGCCCGACGGCGTGGCCTTCGTACGCTGGGTCCCGAGAGGCCCGGCAACGCACGACGCGCTCGTCACGTCCCTGGTCCCGGCGGCGGCCAAGCAGCGGCCCGGGTTCGACGCGTACGTGGCGGCGTCGAAGGAACAGTTCAGGGTGATCCAGACGGAGGACCTGGTCGCGATCCGCGGTGTGCAGCGCGGTCTCGCCACCGACCCCGCGCCTTCGGGCGGGCGCTTCTCCCATCTGGAGCGCCCGCTGTGGCAGTTCCAGCGGTATCTGGCGGAGCGCTTGGCAGGGGTGGGTGCGATGACGCCCTGAGGGAGGTGGCAGTGCTGTGAAGGCTGCGGCGGTGCTCTCAGGGCGGCCGCGGTGCCGGTGTTCCGATCAATATGAACGCAATCGCCGAGATGTCGAATGTCACTTCCCCGGTACCTAGCATCTAGCCCTCCGCGCGAGGGACGCGCCTGGAGGACCTGGGGAAGGACTGCTCATGGGCGACTTGCCGAGCACACGGCGACGGCGACGCGTACGCATGTTTCGGGGGCACGGACGCGCAGGTGGCCGTGGAGCCGCTCTGGCGGGTGGCCTCGCCGCCGTCATCGCGGCGGGGCTGCTGGCGCCCGCGTCGGCCGCACCCGCAGCCGTACCCGCACCCGCGAACGCGCTCACGAACACGGAACGACCACAGCCCACAGCCTGCCCGACGAGCGTGGGGATGAAGGCGGACTGCTACACCGGCCGGGACACCTCCGGCGCGTACTACGCGATCGCCGTCCCCAAGAAGTGGAACGGCTCCCTGGTCATGCACGCGCACGGCGGCCCCGACCTCGGCGCGGAATCCGATCCGCGGCGCAGCGTCGAGGACCTCGGCCGCTGGTCGGTGATGGTGGACGAGGGGTACGCCTGGGCCGGGTCGTCGTACCGCAGGGGCGGTTACGGAACGCGCATGGCCGCCGCGGACACCGAGAGCCTGCGCAAGCTGTTCACGCGTGAGTTCCGCGAGCCGAAGAGGACCTACCTGCACGGCCAGTCCTGGGGCGGCGACGTGGCGGCCAAGGCCATCGAGACGTACGGCGCGGGCGGCAGGCGGCCGTACGACGGCGCGCTGCTCACCAACGGCGTGCTCGGCGGCGGCTCGCGCGGCTACGACTACCGCGTGGACCTGCGCGTCGTCCATCAGTACTACTGCCAGAACCACCCTCGCCCGTCCGAGCCCGGCTACCCGCTGTGGAGCGGGCTGCCGAAGGGCTCGACGATGACGGGAAAGGACATCGAGGCCCGGCTCCAGGAGTGCACCGGCCTCGCCTCCGCGCCCGCGGACCGCACGGCACGCCAGCAGCGCAACCTCGACGACATCCTCGCCGTCACCCGGATCCCCGAGCGCGCCCTGGAATCCCACCTGAAGTTCGCGACCTTCACGTTCCGCGACATCGTCCACGAGCGCCTCGGCGGACGTAACCCGTTCAGCAACAGGGGCGTGCGCTACACCGGTTCCCACGACGACAAGGCCCTCAACGCCGGCGTGGAGCGGTTCTCGGCCGACCCCACCGCGGCGCGTGACCTGTCGTGGGACAGCGACCTCACCGGCAAGGTGGCGATCCCGGTGCTCACCCTCCACGCGATCGACGACCCGACGGCCTTCGTCGAGCACGAGGCGGCCTACCGCGCCGCGCTGCGTGGGGCGGGCCGCTCCCGGCACCTGGTGCAGACGTTCACCCGCGAGACCGAGCACAGCGGCCTGAGCGCCGCCGAGTACGCCAACTCCCTCGCTGCGCTTGACACATGGGTCCGCAAGGGCAGGAAGCCCACCCCGGCGTCCGTCGCCGCGTCCTGCCCCGCCTTCGACGCGACGTACGGAACCGGCTGCTTCTACGACCCTCGCTTCGTGCCCGGCGACTACGCCTCGCGCGTCGAGGCGCGGCCGGGCGGTCACGTCTGGCCTGCGATGACGGCGGCACAGGAGAAGGCGTGGAGCCGGATCCCCGGGGTGGGCATCGCCCCCTGATCCCTGCCCAACCTCTCATGAGGACTGCCCGTCGGCGCGCTGCGCGGCGGGCCCGACGAGGTGCCCGCGCTGCTGCGCGGCCTCGTGCGCCCGCGCGCCACCGTGCCGCCGGCGCGGTCGAGGAGCCGATCGCGCAGCGCCTTGCCGGGCTGACGGAGGAGGAGCAGGAACGCGAACTGCTGCGGCTCGTCCGCGACCAGGCGGCGCTCGTGCTCGGCTACGCGCCGGACGAACTCGACGTCTCCGGCGCCCTGACCCAACTCGGCCTGGACTCCCTGACCGCACTGGAACTGCGCAACCGGCTCGCCGGCGCGACCGGGCTCCGCCTGCCCACCACCGTCGTGTTCGACCAGCCGACGGGCCCGGTGCTCGCCGCGTATCTGCGGCGCGAACTCGCTCTGGAGGCCGCGAGCACCGGGAACACCGGGAACACCGCGAACGACCCCGCCGCGTCTTCTTCCCTGGCCGTAGAGGACACGTTCACCGGCCTGTTCCGGCAGTCCTGCGACCTCGGCCTCTACGAGGAGGGGGGCAGATGGTGATGGCGGCCTCGCGGGTGCGGCCGGTGTTCGAGGCACCGGACGCGGTACCCGCACTGGCCCCCATCACGCTGGCGAGCGGGCCGGGAATCCCGCTGCTGTGCTTCGCGCCGACCATGGCGCCCTCCGGCCCGCACTACTTCAGCCGGTTCGCCCCGGTGTTCGCGGGCGAGCGGGACGTGACCGTGCTGCCCCACCCCGGTTTCGCGCCGGGGGAGGCGCTGCCCGCGACCAGGGACGCGGTCGTTCGCTTCCAGGCCGAGGCCGTCAGGAGGCGGGCGGGCGACCAGCCGTTCGTGCTCCTCGGCTACTCGTCGGGCGGGTGGATGGTCAACGCCGTCACCGCGCTGCTCGAAAAGGAGGGCGGCGGACCGGCGGCGGTGGTGCTTCTCGACACCTACACGGCTCGGAGGCGCTGGAGACCGAGGACGACTGGCAGCCCAAGTGGCCGTTCCCGCACGAGGACGCCGACGTCCCCGGCAGCCACTTCACGATCATGGAGGGCCACTAGGAGTCGACGGCGCTCGATGTGCGAGCCTGGCTGGACGCCGGCCGGGACGACAACTCCCTCTAGACAACCCCTTCTAGACAACAACCTTTAAACGCCCCCTCTTCTCTCAACACGGCGACGACACCGCCTCTCTCGACATGACGACGACACAGCAGAATGGACGAAAGACATGACAGTTGCCGACGGCAGTGACCTCTGGCTCCGCCGGTTCCACCCCGCCCCGGACGCCCCGGTCCGGCTGGTGTGCTTCCCGCACGCGGGCGGATCGGCGACCTTCTACTTCCCCGTATCGGCGGCGCTCGCGAGCGACTGCGACGTGGTGGCCCTGCAGTACCCCGGCCGTCAGGACCGGCGCAACGAGCCGAACGTGGACGACATCGGCGTGCTGGCCGACCGGATCACGCCCTTGGTGGAGCCGCTGTTCGACCGGCCCGTCGTGTTCTTCGGGCACAGCATGGGCGCGATCCTCGCGTTCGAGGTCGCACGCAGGCTCGAGGGCCGCGGCCACACGCCCGCGATGCTGTTCGCGTCGGGCCGGCGGGCGCCGTCGACGCACCGCGTGGAGAACGTCCACCAGCGCGACGACGACGGACTCATCGCCGACATGAAGACCCTGAGCGGCACCGACGCCCAAGTGCTCGGTGACGAGGAACTGCTGCGGATGGTGCTGCCCGCCCTCCGCAGCGACTACCGGGCCATCGAGACGTACGCCCCCGAGAGCGCGACCGTCGACTGCCCGATCACCGCCCTGGTGGGCGACGACGACCCGAAGGCGACGGTCCCCGAAGCCGAGGAGTGGCGCGCCCACACGACGGCCGCGTTCCACATCCAGGTGTACCGCGGCGGCCACTTCTACCTCACCCCGCGCGGGGCGGAGGTGATCGCGGTGGTGCGCGAGGCACTGCGCGGTGCGGTGGCCGTCGGCTAGGCGGCGGCAGGGAGTTGAGCGGGGGCTGGACGAGGAAGTGGTCCAGCCCCCGCTCCGTCGCTTTGTCCTGACCCGAGAAAAAGACGCGTTCCTTGTCGCGTAAGGGCTTCCCGCTTCGACGAAAGCTGACTAGCGTCCCGCACCAACTCACCCGCCTCATCACCTGCCAGGAGCAGCAATGAGCGCACGGTCGTACGCAAGCAGCCGAAGAAGCCCGAGCAGCCGCAGAAGCAGAAGCACCCCCGGCTCCGGAAGATTCCGAGGACTCCGCACCCGTCTGAGCTTCTTGGTCGTCGGGTCCTTCCTCGTCGGGACCGCCTGGGTGGCTCCGGCCGCAGCCCAGAAGGACCCAGACCCGAAACCGAACCCGACCCCGAGCCCCTTCGTCGAACTCCCGCCCCAGGAGCCCGGCGTGACCCAGCGGATCTACGACATGCAGCAGCCGCTGCAGAAGCTGTGCGAGCTCAAGGCGGGGCAGACGCCGAACGTCGACGAGCTGAAGCCGGTCGTGGACTGGAAGGAGGCCGGGGACTTCGGCGGCCTCGCCGACAACTTCGTCTCGCACACCATCGCCAATATCAACGTCCCGAAGGACGGTACGTACACCTTCCGCCTCACGAGCGACGACGGCTCCCGGTTGCTGATCGACAACAAGCGGGTCATCGACCACGACGGCCTGCACGGGCCGAGCCCCAAGGACGGCACGGTCGAGCTGACGGCCGGCTATCACGCCCTGCTGATCGAGCACTTCGAGGCGGGCGGGGAACAGCAGGTCACGCTGGCCTGGAAGCCGCCGGACGCGGGCGACTTCACCGTCGTACCGAACTCGGTCCTGAGCACCGACAAGGGCGTCGTGCGTGTCACGGCGCCGGGTCGCAAGGAGTGTGCGAACTCCACGGAGTCACCGGGCGACGGCCTGCCGCTGAACGGCGTGCACCCCGACTACCGCCTCACCGACCTCAGGCCGAAGGGCTTCGAGCCGCAGGTCTCCGCCATGGACTGGCTGCCCGACGGCCGCCTCGCCGTGGCCACTTGGGGCGGCACCGACAACACCACCGGCGAGGTCTACCTCCTCGACAACGTCACCGGCAGCACCGGCCCCGACAAGGTGACCACCAAGAAGGTCGCCGAGGGCCTGAAGGAGCCGATGGGCCTCAAGTACGTCGACGGCTCGCTGTACGTCTCCCAGAAGCACGAGCTGACCCGGCTGAAGGACGCCGACGGGGACGACGTCACCGACACCTACGAGACCGTCGCCACCTGGCCGTTCGGCAAGAACTTCCACGAGTTCGCCTTCGGCCTGCTCTACCGGGACGGCTTCTTCTATCTGAACCTGTCCGTCGCCATCAACCTCGGCGGCGCCACCACCGACCCGCAGCCCGCGAAGAACCGCGGCACCACCATCAAGGTCAACCGCGAGAGCGGTGAGGTCTCCTACGTCGCGGGCGGTCTGCGCACCCCCAACGGCATCGGCTGGGGGCCCGACGACGAGCTGTTCGCCACCGACAACCAGGGCGGCTGGCTGCCGTCGTCGAAGCTCCTGCACGTCAAGCAGGGCCGCTTCTTCAACCATCACACCAACCCCGACGGCCCGTTCGACGACAAGCCCGTCACCCAGCCCGTGCTGTGGCTGCCGCAGAACGAGATCGGCAACTCGCCCAGCACCCCGCTCCTCGTGAAGGAGGGCACCTTCGCGGGACAGCTGCTCATCGGCGACGTGACCTACGGCGGCGTCCAGCGGGCAGCCCTGGAGAAGGTCGGCGGTGAGTACCAGGGCGCCGTCTTCCGCTTCACGCAAGGGCTTGAGGCAGGCGTCAACCGGATCAGCACGGGTCCCGACGGCGCTCTGTACGCCGGTGGCCTCGGCGCGGGCGGCAACTGGGGCCAGCCGGGCAAGCTGAAGCACGGCCTCCAGAAGCTGACACCGCAGGGCAACGACGCCTTCGACATCAAGACCATGCGCGCCACCCGCACCGGCTTCGAGCTGGAGTACACCAAGCCGGTCTCCCAGACGACGGCCGACAAGCTCGCCGCCCGCTACCAGGTCGCGCAGTGGCGCTACGTGCCGACCGCCGCGTACGGCGGACCCAAGATCGACGAGGAGACGCTGCCGGTGCGTACGGCGACACTCTCGTCCGACCGCAAGAAGGTCACCCTGGAGATCCCGGGGCTGAAGGAGGACCGGGTCGTCCACGTACGCTCGCCGCGCCCCTTCACCGCCGAGGGCGGCAAGGAACTGTGGAGCACCGAGGCGTGGTACACGCTGAACCGCATCCCCGGCGCGAAGCCCGCCCCGCAGACGCTCTACGAGGCGGAGGAGGCCCGGCTCGGCGGCGGCGCCTCCACCGACAACAACCACGCCGCGTACTCCGGCAGCGGCTTCGTCGCCGGCTACGGCAACAAGGGCGCCACCACCACCTTCGACGTCAAGGCCAAGAAGGCGGGCACCTACGACGTCGGCCTCCGCTACGCCAACGGCCCGTATCCGGCCGCCGGGACCAAGACACTCAGCGTCCACGTCAACGGCCAAAAGGTGCGGCAGACCAAGCTGTTGAGCACCGGCACCTGGGACAAGTGGACCACCCACAACGAGCGGCTGAAGCTGCGGGCGGGCGCCAACACCATCACGTACAGCCATGACGGAGGCGACACCGGCCACGTGAACCTCGACCTGCTCGCCGTCCACCCACAAGGCAGCAAGGTCACCCTCTTCGACGGCGCCGACCGCTCGCGGTGGCAGCACACCGACGGGCGCACGCCCCAGTGGCCGCTGGTCGGCGACGGCGCGATGGAGGTCTGCTGCGGCGACATCCGCACCAAGCAGGCGTTCCAGGACTTCAAGCTGCACGTCGAATTCTGGCTGCCGAAGCTGCCGCCGGACGTGACCGGGCAGGACCGCGCGAACAGCGGCGTGTACGTGCACGAGCGGTACGAGATCCAGATCCTCGACTCGTACGGCGACGACTCCCCGGCCAATGACGAAGCAGGCGCGATCTACAAGAAGAAGGCCCCCGACGTCAACGCGGCCAAACCGCCCGGGACTTGGCAGACGTACGACATCTCCTTCCGTGCGGCCCGCTTCGACGACAGCGGCAAGAAGACGGAGGACGCCCGCGTCAACCTGGTGTGGAACGGCGTCAAGGTCCACGACGACGTGAAGATCGACGGGCCGACCGGAGCGGGGGAGGCAGAGGGCCCGACGGCCGGCGCGATCCGGCTGCAGGACCACGCGAACGCGGTCCGGTACCGGAACGTGTCGATACAGCCGCTGTAGGCCCCGGTACGGCTTCGGTACGGCTTCGACACGGCCTCCGCAGGCCCCGGCGGGACGCGCCCACGGCGGGCGCGTCCCGTTCCTCCGCCGTCGCGTCGCCGAAGGCGTAAGGTCCGACGGCATGCAGCCCCCACACCTCTCGATGCCATGACCGGCCGCCGCAGCGCCGGACTGCTGCTCTTCCGCAACCCGGGCCCGGCGCTCGAAGTGCTCATCGGCCACATGGGCGGCCCGTTCTGGGCAGGCCGCGACCACGCGGCCTGGTCGATTCCCAAAGGCGAGTACGGCGACGACGAGCAGCCCCTGGCCGCCGCGGAGCGCGAGTTCGAGGAGGAACTCGGCCGCCCGGCCCCCGCCGGACCCCGGCTCCCCCTGGGCGAAGCGCGGCAGTCGGGCGGCAAGGTGGTGACCGTCTGGGCCGTCGAGGCCGACCTCGACCCCGACACCGTCGTGCCCGGCACCTTCCGCATGGAATGGCCACGCGGCTCGGGCCACGTCCAGGAGTTCCCGGAGCTCGACCGGGTGGCCTGGCTCGCACTGGACCAGGCCGACGAGAAGCTCGTGTCCGGCCAGCGGGTGTTCCTGGACAGGCTGGCCGCGCTCCTAGCCGCCTGAGACGATGTCCTCAATCGTGATCGGCAGCTTCCGCATCCGCCGCCCGATCGCGTGATGGATGGCGTTGGCGATCGCCGGCGCCACCCCCGCCTGGCCCACCTCGCCGACGCCCTTCACGCCGAGCGGGTTGACGACGGTGTCCTGGACCTCGATGAAGTCGACGTCCACGTCGGGGGCGTCGGCGTTGACCGGGACCAGGTACTCGCCGAGGCTGGCGTTCGCCCAGCGCCCGGTGGCCGGTTCCATGTGGGTGGCTTCCAGGAGTGCCTGGCTCAGGCCCCAGATCATGCCGCCCATGAGCTGGCTGCGGGCGGTCTTGGCGTTGAGGACGCGGCCGGGCGCGAACGCCCCGGCCAGGCGGCGGACGCGGACCAGGCCGAGGACCGGGTCGACGGCCACCTCGGCGAACTGCGCGCCGAACGTCATCGAGGCGAATGGCGCGTCGTGCGGCGGCGGACCCCAGGAACCGGTTGCCTCCACGTCCGGCACGAAGTTCCGCTGGAGCAGAGCGGCGTAGTCCTCACCGGTGCCGGGCGCGTCCCGCAGGACCATTCGGCCGTCGCGTACGTCGATGGCGGCGGGGTCCGCGCCGTGGAGGGGGGACCCCTCGTCCGCGACGGCCCGCGCGACGAGCTGTTCGCGGAGCGCGCTCGCGGCGGCGTGCACCGCCGCGCTGACCATGCCCGCGCCGGAGGACCCGACGGCGGCCGCCACGTTCGGCAGGTCGGTGTCCCCGCCCTCGAACCGGCACCGCTCCACCGGCAGCCCGAGGGCCTCCGCCGCGACCTGCGTCATCACGGTGAGGATGCCGGTGCCGATGTCGGTGACGGCGGCCTGGACGACGGCGGTGCCGTCCGCGTACAGGCGGGCACGCGCCCGCTGCGGGTTGTTGGGCCCATACACGGGATACGCGGTCGCTGCCATGCCGAGGCCGATCAGCCAGTCGCCGTCGCGGGCCGGGGGTGCGGCCCGACGCTCCCAGCCGATACGCTCCGCGCCCCGCTCCAGGCACTCGCGCAGGCCGTTGCTGCTCCACGGGCGCCCGGACGCCGGATCGCTCTCGGAGTAGTTGCGCAGGCGCAGCTCCAGCGGGTCGAGGTCGACGAGTTCGGCGAGCTCGTCCATGGCCGTCTCCAGGGCGAACAGGCCGGTCGCCTCGCCGGGGCAGCGCATGAAGGTCGGCGTCGTCGTGTTGGCGCGGATCAGCCGGTACACGCCCTCGTAGTTCGGGCACGCGTACATCTGCCCCGCCACCCCAAGCGACGGCTCCGCCCAGTGGTCGAACGGCGAGGTCGGCGACAGCTTGTGGTGGCGCAGCGCCACCAGACGGCCGTCCTTGCCCGCGCCGAGCGTGAGGTGCTGCTCCTGCTCCTCGCGGTGCCCGCAGGCGACGAACATCTGCTCCCGGGTGAGGGCGAGCCGCACCGGGCGCCCCACCTTGCGGGCGGCGAGCGCGGCCAGCGCCGGATGGTGCCAGACCATGGCCTTGGAGCCGAAGCTGCCGCCCGTGAAGTGGCCGATCACGCGGATGCGGGTGTGCGGGACGCCGAGCAGCGCGGCCACCGTGTGCTGGGTCGCGGTGACGCCCTGCGTGGTGTCGTGCAGGGTGAGCCGGTCGCCCTCCCAGTAGGCGGTCGCCGCCGACGTCTCGATGGGGTTGTGGTGGTTGGCGGCGAAGGTGAAGGTGTGGTCCACCGTGACGTCCGCCGCGCCGAGCGCCGCCTCGACGTCGCCGCGTTCGGTACGGCCAGGGATGAAGCCCGCGAAGATCGCCTCGGGTTCGTACGCCTGGTCGCGGCCCTGGTCGATGACGGTGACGGACGGCTCCTCGGCGTACGAGACCCGCACGAGCCGCGAGGCGTACAGGGCGCGCTCGTAGGTGTCGGCGACGACCAGCGCCACATGCTGCCCGGCGTAGTGGATCTCGTCGCCCTGCATCGGGAAGAACGTCTCGCCGGGCGCGACCGAACCGGCCAGGGACGGAAGCAGCGGGGGCTGTGCCGCGATCTTCCCGAGGTTCTCGTGGGTGAGCACGGCGAGCACGCCCTCGGCCCGCTCGGCCTCGGTGGAGTCGATGGCCGTGATCCGGCCGTGGGCGACGCGCGCGCCGACGAGCACGGCGTGCGTGAGGCCGGGCAGCGGGACCTCGGCGGCGTACCGGGCGGCGCCGGTGACCTTGGCGTGGCCGTCGACCCGGTCCAGGGGGCGGCCGACCGGGCCTTCCGCGGGGGCAGGGGCGGTCGTGGTCATGACGGGCTCCCGTCGGCGGTGAGCGTCTCCAGGGCGCGGACCAGGGTGCGGCGCGCCAGCTCGGGCTTGAAGGCGTTCATGGGGGTGGTGCGGGCGACGGCCAGCTCCGCGCGTGCGGCGAGGTCGAAGCTCTTGGTGGTGGCCGGGCCCCCGACCAGCGCGTCCTCGGCGCGGCGGGCCCGCCAGGGCCGCGTGCCGACCCCGCCGAGCGCGATCCGTACGCCGCTGACCTTGCCGTCGCGCACCTCGATCGCCGCGGCGACCGACACCAGGGCGAACTCGTACGACTCGCGGTCGCGGACCTTGAGGTACAGCGAACGGCGGGCCATCGGCAGCGCGGGAACCTCGATGGCGGTGATCAACTCGCCGTGCGTCAGCGGATGTTCGCGGTGCGGCGCGTCGCCTGGTTCCAGGAAGAAGTCGTCGATGGCGTACGTGTGCTCGCCTTCGAGGGTGCGGGTGTGGATCCGGGCGTCGAGGGCGACCAGCGGGACCGCCACGTCGGAGGGGTGGGTGGCGATGCAGTGCTCGCTGGTGCCGAGCACGGCGTGGTTGCGGCTGACCCCGGCGAGCGCGGCGCAGCCCGCGCCGGGCTCCCGCTTGTTGCACGGGGACTCGCCGTCCCGGTAATAGCCGCACCGGACCCTCTGCATCATGTTGCCGCCCATGGAGGCCATGTGGCGCAACTGCGCGGAGGCGCCGAGCACCAGCGCCCGCGACACCAGGGGGAAGCGTTCCTGGACGGCGGGGGAGGAGGCCACCTCGCTCATCCGGGCCAGCGCGCCGATGCGCAGGCCGCCGTCCGGCAGGTCCTCGATGTCGGCCAGCGGCAGCCGGTTGATGTCCACCAGGCGGCGGGGGCCGAGCACGTTCTGGCGCAGCAGGTCCACCTCGGTGGTGCCGCCCGCGAGGAAGTCGCTGCCGGGGTCGCCGCCGACGGCGCGCAGGGCGCTGTCGACGGCGTCGGTGCCCTCGGCGCGCAGATAGCTGATGGGTCGCATGTCGGCTCGGCTCCTCAGACGCGGTCGCGGGCCGCGCGGATGGCGGCCCTGATGTGGGGGTAGGCGGCGCAGCGGCAGATGTTGCCGCTCATCCACTCCTTGATCTCGCGGTCGTCCCCCGCGTGCCCCTCGCGGACGCAGCCCACGGCCGACATGATCTGGCCGGGTGTGCAGTAGCCGCACTGGAAGGCGTCGTGGCGGATGAACTCCTCCTGCATGGCGTGGAGTTGACCGTCGCCGCTGCCGTCGGGCGCGGCCAGGCCCTCCACGGTGGTGACCTCGGCGTCCTCGCAGGTGATGGCCAGCGTCAGACAGGCGAGGACCCGGCGGCCGTCGACCCACACCGTGCAGGCCCCGCAGGTGCCCTGGTCGCAGCCGCGTTTGGCGCCCGTGAGCTGGAGCTCGTCGCGCAGCGCGCCCAGCAGGCTGACCCGGGGTTCGATCTCCACGTCCCGCCGGACGCCGTTGACGTCGAGCCGCACCTTGACCGGCCCGGGACCGCGGTCGCCCGCCTCCGGCCCCGTGCCCTTGTGCTCCGTGCCCGTGTCCGGTGTGCGCACTGTCATGCCGGTGCCTCCTTCGGCCCGCGTGCAGGGTCTGGCAGGCCGCGAGGACACGACGTACCAAGAGCGAGCCTCACACGGCGAGCCGAAGGGGGCAATCAGGGCATAAGGTGTTTAACGAGTTTTGTGCTTTCTGCCAGTCGTCGCGGCCTCGGTCGTCGCGGCGCCAGTCGTCCCGGCCTCAGCCGTCGCGGCGTCGGACTTCCCGCGCAGCTTGACCGAAGCTGTGCTCGCGTTCTTGACGGCCGTCTCGATCTGCGCCATCGAGGAGCCGGAGGTGAGCCCCGGCACGGTCGCGGTGTTCAGCGCGTACAGCGTGAACGTGTACGGATGCGACGAGCCGCCCGGGCACGGGCCGAAGTACTTGCGCGAGTTCGCCCCGCTGCCCATGGCCTTCTGCTTCGCGCCGTCGAGGCCGGGGACGTCGAAGCCGGCGCCCAGGCCCTCGGCGAGCGAGGAGCGGGCGGCGGGGACGTCCCAGATGGCCCAGTGCAGCTTGTTGCCGTTGTTCGCGACGTCGGCGAAGACGACGGCGTAGGCCTTCGCGCCGGTGCTTCCGGCGCCCCACGCCAGCGGCGGTGAGGTGTCCTGCCCGGCCGAGCCGTCACCGGCGCAGGTGTACTTGTCGGGGATGGTGGCGTTGTCGGCGAAGGCGCCGCTGCTCAGCTTGAAGTCGCCGGGCTGCGGCCCTGGGCCGCCGGAGTGGACGATGTCGATGAGCAGGACCCGGTCGTTGCCCGCGGTGCCGTCCTTGTCCGTGGACGTGGTCAGCCAGATGTCGCCGTCGGGGTCGACCTCTACAGTGCGCAGCCGGTCGTACGTGCCCTGGAAGTACGTCTTCTGGTCGACCAGGGCGGAGTTCGCGTCGATGCGCATGCGGTACACCCGCTCGCCGCGCGTCGTGGCCACGAAGACGTGGTCATTGATGATCGTGAGCCCGCTGGGCGAGGCGGAGGCCACCGGCCAGGTCTTCTTCGGCGCGATGTAGCCGGAGCAACTGCCGCTCGTTCCCTCGCAGTTGGGCCAGCCGTAGTTCCCGCCCTTCTGGATCAGGTTGACCTCGTCCATGTTGCTGTTGCCGAACTCGGCCTGCCACAGGCGGCCCTTGGAGTCGAAGTCGAGGCCCTGCGGGTTGCGGTGGCCAAGCGACCAGACCGCGTTGCCGAACGGGTTGTCCGACGGGATCGAGCCGTCGGGGTTGATACGCAGGATCTTGCCGTTGAGGGAGTTCTTGTCCTGCGCCTTGGAGCCGTTCTGGGCGTCGCCCATGCCCGCGTACAGCTTGCCGTCGGGGCCGAAGCGCAGCCGCCCGCCGTTGTGGAAACGGCTCTTGCCCATGCCGTCGAGGAGGACCTTGTAGCCGCTGAGCGCGTTGTTCTCCAGGGTCATCCGGGCGATGCGGTTGCCCTCGGACGACGTGTGCAGGAAGTAGACGTAGTGGTCGGTGGCGAAGTCCGGGGAGACCTCCACGCCCATCAGGCCGCCCTCGCCGCCCGTGGTCTGGGAGTTGGGCACCTTGCCCAGGAGCGTCTTCTGCCCGGCCTCGGTGAGCCGGTGGACGTTGAAGGTGTTGCGTTCGGTGTAGATGCCCGCGCCGTCCGGCAGGAACGCCAGGCCCCACGGCACGTCCGCGCCACTGGCCAGGGTCTTGACGGTGCCCGGGTCGGGGGTGCCGCCCGGCTGGGAGCCGGACGTGGTGACGCTGATCTCCGGGCCGAACGCCGACTTGTTGCCCTTGGCGTCGAAGGCCCGCACCTTGAACTTGTACGCCGTGTTCGCCGTGAGACCGGCGATGGTGGCCGAAGCGGTCTCCGAGGTGCCCGCGGCGGCGCCGTCCCGCTGGATCTCGTAGCCGGTGACCTTCACGTTGTCCGTGGACGGGCTCCACGCCAGGTCGACGCTGGTGCCTGTCCTGCCGGTGGAGCGCAGATCGGCGGGCACGCTGGGCGCCTCGTCGTCCGGCGGCGCGGGCAGCGTCGCGACGGTCACCGCGTTGCTCGCCTCCGAGACGTTGGAGGCCGCGTCACGGGCGAAGACGGTCCAGTCGTAGCTCGTCTCCGGCGTGAGGCCGGTCACCGTGGTCGCGAGGGTCGCGCCGTCGACCTGCTTGACGAGCTGACCGTGCTGGTAGACGTCGTAGCCGGTGACCTTGACGTTGTCGCTCGCCGCGTCCCAGGCCAGGGACACGCTGGTCGCGGTCGGCTCCTTGTCCTTGCGCAGGTTCGCCGGCGGGGTCGGCTTCTCGGTGTCGGCCGGGCCCTCGGGGGTGACGGTCAGGCTGTCGAGGTTGGGGCCGTCGACGCCCGCGGTGGTGGCGCGGATCTTGTTGGTGCCCGAGGTCAGCGTCGTACTGACGGAGACCGTCTTCCAGGTGGTCCAGGCGCCGGTGCCGGGGAAGCCGAGGTCATCGGATGTCTGCGTGCCGTTTACGGCGATGTCGAGCGGCCGGTTCGTGGAAGTGCCGTTGGCGTGGCGGAAGTCGAGCCTGGTGGGTCCCGGCCGCTGCGCCTCGACGGTGAATTCGACGTACGCGTCGGACACCACGTCGAAGTTCACGAAACCGGTACCGGTGTGGCCGGCGTGGTTGGACTCCACCTTGCCCTTGGAGACCTGAGCGGCCTCTGCTTCGTACGTGGCGACGCGGGGGCCGGGCAGGGGAGCGGAGTGGGCGGCGGGCAGGGCCACGCAGAGCGAGGCGGCGGTGGCCGCGGCCACGAGGGCGCCGAACGCCCGCGACAGCCGGGGTCTGATGCATCTCACGGGGTCCTCCAGGGGGAGAGGGGGCCGGGCGCGGGGCGGCCCAGCTCGTCGTGATGCCCCATCAGGTCCGCCGCGGTGCTCTGCGCGACGGCTCAACGTGCCGTCGCGATGGGGGAGTTGACGCCGGACCAGGACAGTTAGGAAACTTTCCTGTTGGGTGAGGGAGCACGCTAGACCTCGGGTGTTTGCCTGTCAACGGGGTCGGGACATGCGAGAGGCCCTGGTTCCGGGGGGAGGTGTCACCCGGAACCAGGGCCGCTGTGTCGCGCCCTAGGCCAGCGGCGCCCCGTCCGCTCCCGCGGCGTCGTCGTCGGACGGCTCGGCGGGGTCGTCGGATACGGCACCCAGGGCAAGACGCACCAACTCGTCGGTGCTCATCGCGTCGACGGCGCTGTCGTCGTCCGGCCCGTCGGCCCCATAGACCTCGTAGTCCCCGTCAGGCTCGTCCAACCCGGACGGCGCGCCTTCATCCGCCGGTACGTCCTGCGGCCCGTCCGTCCCCACGGCCAGTTCGACGGCGAGGCGGTCGGCGAGGGCGCCGGGGCTCGGGTGGTCGAAGACCAGGGTCGGGGGCAGCCGGACACCGGTCGCCGTGCTGAGCCGGTTGCGCAGTTCCAGCGCCGTCAGGGAGTCGAACCCGAGGTCCTGGAACCGGCTCGCCGCCGCGACCCGCTCCGGAGCCGCGTGCCCGAGGACGGCGGCCACCTCGGCCCGCACGGCCTGCAGGACGATGTGCCGCTGCTCCTTGGGCGGCGCGGTGGCCAGGCGGCCGCGCAGCACGGCGGCCGGGGTCTCGGTGGGCCGCGCGGTGGCCGCCCGCGCCGGAGCGGCCGCCGGGGCGAGGGTCCGCAGGACCGGCGGGACCGTAGCGGAGTCGAGTCCGCGCAGGTCGAGGCGGGCGGGTGCCAGGACCGGCGCCCCGTCCGCGACGGCCGCGTCGAAGAGGGTGAGGCCCTCGTCGGCGGACAGCGGGGCGACGCCGGACCGCGACAGGCGCAGCAGATCCGTGCTCCCGAGCCCGGCGGCCATGTCCCCCTCGCCCGCCCACAGGCCCCACGCCAGCGACACGGCGGGCAGCCCCTCCGCGTGCCGCCGCCGCGCCAGGGCGTCGAGGAAGGTGTTGGCGGCCGCGTAGTTGCCCTGCCCCGCGGTGCCGAGCATGCCCGCGAGGGAGGAGAACAGGACGAACGCCGACAGGTCCAGGTGCCGGGTGAGCTCGTGCAGGTGCAGGGCGGCGTCCGCCTTGGGCCGCAGGACGGCGTTCAGGCGCTCTGGGGTGAGCCCTTCCACGAGCACGTCGTCGAGGACGCCCGCCGAGTGCACCACCGCGGTCGGCGGCTGCTCCAGGCCGTCCAGGAGCGCGGCCACGGCGGCCCGGTCGGCCGTGTCGCAGGCCGCGACGGTCACCTGCGTGCCGGTGGCCTCCAGCTTGGCCACGAACTCCTCGGCGCCCGGCGTGTCCAGGCCGCGCCGCCCGGTCAGGACGAGACGGCGTACGCCGTGCAGTTCCGTCAGATGACGGGCCACGACCCGGCCGAGGGCGCCCAGACCACCGGTGATGAGTACGTTGCTGTGCGCGCCGAACGGCATGCCCGCGGTGTCGCCCGGCTGGTGCTCGCGCAGTCGGGGTGCGAGTGACGTACCGGCGCGGACGGCGAGTTGGGGCTCGTCGAAGGCGATGGCCCGCACGAGGGCGCGTACGGAGTCGGGGTGATCGTCGGTGTCGACGAGCGCGAACCGGCCGGGGTGTTCGGCCTGCGCGGAGCGGATCAGCCCCCACACGGCGGCCCGCGCCGGGTCGGGGTGCTCGCCGTCGGCCGCGGCGACCGCGCCCCGGGTGAGCAGAACGAGACGGCTCGCGGTGAACCGGTCCTCGGTGAGCCAGCGTTGGACGAGCTGGAGTACCTCGGTGGTGGCCGCCCCGGTGGGTCCGCCAGGTTCGGTGGACCCACCGGGTGCGTGGGATCCGCGGGGTGCCGCGGACCCATTGGCTCCGCCCGGTCGGCCGGGCGCGCCGGATCCGGTGAGGTCGCCGTGTGCGGCGGCCTCACCGAGCCTGAGGACGACGAGATGGGGGGCCTGGGCCCCGTCGTCGTGCGTGCGGAGGAGGTCGTCGAGGGCCGCGTGGGCGCGGACGGTCACGCCGCCCGCCCGCACGGTGTCGCGCAGCGCGTCCGTGCCCTGGCCGAGCACGGCCCAGGTGCCCGTCGGAGCGGGCGCGGGCAGCTTCTGCTCGGTCCAGTCCAGGGCGAACAGCGCGGCGCCGCGGTCCGGTTGACCCGTGCCGGGCGGCAGCTCGCGCAGGGTGAGCGCGTCGGCGCTGAGCAGCGGGGCGCCGGTCGCGTCGGCGATGAGGAGGGAGTACGTGTCGCCGCCCCCGTGCCGCAGCAGCACGCGCAGCGGGGAGTCCTCGGTGCCGTCCGTGGAGCCGGCGGCCCCGGTGCCGTCGGTGTGCAGCCTCAGGCCGCCGCACGCGAACGGGACGAGAAGCCGGTCGTCGTCCTGGGCGGCGCCGAGCAGGGAGTGCAGGGCGGCGTCGAGGGACGCGGGGTGCGGCGCGAACCCGGCACCGCTCGCGTCCGTCGGCGCGGCGACCTCCGCGTACAGCTCGGCCCCGGCGCGCCACAGGCGACGCAGGCCCTGGAAGGTGGGGCCGTAGGTGTAACCACGTTCGGCGAGACGGGTGTAGAGGTCGTCGATCGGCACCGGGGCGGCCTGCTGGGGCGGCCAGGCGGTGAGGTCGGCGGGACCGCGCGCGGCAGTGGTCGACCCGCTGGCCCCATCGATTCCACCAGACCCACCGGCCCCTTCAACCCCGTCCGAGCTCAGCGCGCCGCTGGCGTGCCGTGTCCACGGGGTGGCCGGCGCGCCCGCGGGCCGCGAGTAGAGGGCGAGGGAGCGGGTGCCGTCGTCGGCGGGAGCGCCGACGATGACCTGGACCGCGGCGGGTTCCGCGAGCGTCAGCGGCTGCTCCAGGGTGAGGTCGGCGACCTGCGCCGCGCCGGTGCGCCGCGCCGCGTACAGGGCGAACTCCGCCATGGCGGCGCCCGGCAGGCGTACGGAACCGGCGATGACGTGATCGGCGAGCCACGGCTCGGCGTACGGGTCGAGGTGCCCGGTGAACAACAGGGCCTGCCCGTCCGCCAGTTCCACGCCGTCGTCGAGCAGCGGGTGGCCGTGGCCCGCGGCCGCCGCAACGGAGGCCGGGGCGGTCGGGGCGCTCAGCCAGTATCGCTCGCGCTGGTAGGGGTAGGTGGGCAGGGGCACCGCACGGCTGCCGGGGAAGAAGTCGCTCCAGTCGACGGCGGCGCCGCCGGTGTAGCTCCGGGCGAGTGCGGCGGTGACGGTGCGGACCTCGTCGTGGCCGCGGCGCAGCAGCGGCGCGACGGAGACGTCCTCGCCCTCGCTGCCCCGGACCATGGCGGTGAGCACGGCGTCCGGGCCGACTTCGAGGAAGCCGGTGACGCCGTCCGCGGTGAGGTGGCGCACGCCGTCGAAGAAGCGGACGGTGCCGCGCAGTTGACGTACCCAGTAGTCCGGGTCGGCCAGTTCGTCGGCGGTGGCGACGCGGCCGGTGACGTTGGAGACGATCGGGACGCGGGGCGCCGCATACGTCAACTCGGCCGCCACGGCGCGGAAGTCGGCGAGGACGCCGTCCATGTGCGGTGAGTGGAAGGCATGGCTGACGCGCAGGCGGGACGTGCGGCGGCCCTTGTCCCGCCAGACGCCGGTCACTTCCAGGACGGCTTCGGCGTCTCCGGTGATGACGACGGACGTGGGTCCGTTCACGGCGGCGACGTCGAGGCGCCCGGCGTAGGGCGCGAGGGTCTCGCGTACCTCTTCCTCGGTGGCTTCGAGGGCCGTCATCGCGCCGCCCGCCTGCGCGGACTGCATCAGTCGGCCTCGGGTGGTGACCAGGGTGCAGGCGTCGGTGAGGTCGAGTACGCCCGCGACATGGGCGGCGGCTATCTCGCCGACGGAGTGGCCGAGGAGGTGGTCGGGGGTGATCCCGAAGTGCTCCATGAGCCGGAACAGGGCGACCTCGACCGCGAACAGGGCGGGCTGCGTGTACTGGGTCTCGTCGAGCAGGGCCGCCTCCGGGCTGCCCTCGTCGGCGAACATCAGCTCGCGCAGGTCGATGCCCGCGACGGACTCCATCCGGTCGCAGATCTCGTCGAGCGCGGCGGCGAACACCGGGAAGCGGGCGTGCAGTTCACGGCCCATCCCCGGCCGCTGGCTGCCCTGACCGGTGAACAGGAACGCGGTGCGCACCGGGCCCGCCACGCCGCCGGTCACCACGTTCGCCGCCGTCTCGCCGTCGCGCAGGGCGTCGAGCCCGGCGAGCAGCTCCGCGCGGTCGGCCGCGAGGATCACGGCGCGGTCCGTGAGGGTGGCGCGGGACGCGGCGAGGGAGTGGCCGATGTCGAGGTCCGGCTGGCCGAGCGCCTCCGCGTCAAGGGCGTCGCGGGCTGCGGCGGCCCCGGCGGCCTCGGTGGACGCGGCAGACGCGACCGACGCGACGGACTGGATGGCCTGGGCGGATGCGTCGGACAAGGCGACCTCGGCGGATACGTCGCGCAGGACGGCTGCGGCGGAGCCGGCCGCCCCGACGGCTCCGGCGGACGCCTTGCCCGCCCCGGCCGCGAGCGGCCGCAACTGCGCCGCCTGCGCCCGCAGCGCCCCGGCGCCCCGCGCCGAAACCAGCCACGGCACCAGACCCGGCCCCGCGGACATCCCGGCCTCGGACCGCTCGGACCGCTCGGCCCCCGGCTCCCCGGGCTGCCCCGCCTGCTTGGGCGACGGAGCGACCGCTGGCGCCTCTTCCAGCACGACATGAGCATTCGTGCCGCTGACACCGAACGACGACACACCGGCCCGCCGCGGCACCGTGCCCGCATCCCAGCGCCTGGCGTCCGTGAGCAGCGACACCGCCCCGGAGCCCCAGTCGACGTGCGGCGTCGGCTCGCCCACGTGCAGCGTGCGCGGCAGCGTGCTGTGCCGCATCGCCTGGACCATCTTGACGATGCCGCCGACCCCGGCCGCGGCCTGCGCGTGCCCGATGTTGGACTTGAGCGTGCCCAAGTAGAGGGGCCGCTCCGCGTCCCGGTCCTGGCCGTACGTGGCGAGGAGCGCCTGCGCCTCGATCGGGTCGCCGAGCCGGGTGCCGGTGCCGTGCGCCTCGACGGCGTCGACGTCGGCGGGGGAGAGCCCGGCCTGGGCGAGCGCGTCGAGGATGACCCGCTCCTGCGAGGGGCCGTTGGGCGCGGTGAGGCCGTTGCTGGCGCCGTCCTGGTTGATGGCCGAGCCGCGTACGACGGCGAGGACTTCGTGACCGTTGCGGCGGGCGTCGGAGAGGCGCTCAAGCAGCAGCACACCCGCGCCCTCGCTCCACGCCGTGCCGTCGGCCGCGCCCGAGAACGCCTTGCAGCGCCCGTCGGGGGCGAGGCCGCGCTGCCGGCTGAACTCGATGAACGTGGCGGGCGCCGACATGACCGTGACACCCCCGGCGAGGGCGTACTCGCACTCGCCGTTGCGCAGCGCCTGCGCCGCCAGATGCGTGGCGACCAGCGACGAGGAGCACGCCGTGTCCACGGTGATGGCGGGACCCTTGAGGCCCAGGGTGTAGGAGACACGGCCGGACACCACGCTGGGCGAGTTGCCGGTGAAGCCGTACGCCTCCACGCTCTCGGGCGTGGCACGCAGCCGTGACGTGTAGTCGCTGTACATCACGCCGCAGAACACGCCGGTACGGCTGCCGTGCAGGGCCGTCGGCGCGATGCCCGCGCTTTCTACAGCCTCCCAGCTGGTCTCCAACAGCAGCCGCTGCTGCGGGTCCATGCCCGCCGCCTCGCGCGGGCTGATGCCGAAGAACTCTGGGTCGAAGCGGTCCGCGTCGTACAGGAAGCCGCCGTGCCGGGTGTAGGACTTGCCGGGCCGCTCGGGGTCCGGGTCGTAGAGGTTCTCGACGTCCCAGCCGCGGTTCTCCGGGAACGGGCCGATGGCGTCGGTGCCGTCGGAGACGAGCCGCCACAGGTCGTCCGGGGTGCGGACGTCGCCGGGGTAGCGGCAGGCCATGCCGACGATCACGATCGGGTCGTCGTCCCGCACGGCGGTCGGCGCGGCGCTCGGCGTGCCCGGCCGGGCGGCGGGGGCCCGGTCGAGCCGGGACACGACATGGTCGGTGAGGGCGGACGGGGTGGGGTGGTCGAAGACGACCGTGGCCGACAGCTTGAGGCCGGTGGCCGCGGCGAGCCGGCCGCGCAGCTCCAGACCCGACAGGGAGTCGAGCCCCAGATCCCGGAACGACGCGTCCGGGGCGATGCCCGCGGCGCTCGGCAGCGCGAGGACGGCGGCCACCATGGAGGCGACCAAGTCCTGTACGGCGCGGCGGCGTTCGGCCTCCGGCAGCGCGGCCGTGCGCGCGGCCCACGAGTCCGCGCCGGTCCCGGCGCCGCCGTCCGAGGCGCGGCGGCGGGAGCGGGTGCGGGGCACCAGGGTGCGAAGCAGCGCGGGCGCCGTCGTCTCGGGATCCCTGAGCGCCGCCACGTCCACCTCGACCGGGACCAGCAGCGGCTCACCCGTGGCAAGGGCCGCGTCGAACAGCTCCATGCCGCGCTCGGCCGACAGGGGCAGGATGCCGTTGCGGCCCCAGCGCGCGACGTCCGCGTCGGACAGCTTCGCGGCCATGCCTCCGGCCGCCGCGTCCCACATCCCCCAGGCCAGCGACGTCGCGGGCAGACCATGGGCGCGCCGGTGCTGGGCCAGCGCGTCGAGCTGGGCGTTGGCCGCGGCGTACGCGCCCTGGCCGGGGTTGCCGAGGAGCCCGGCGATGGAGGAGAACACCACGAACGCGGACAGGGGCAGCTCCGCGGTGAGTTCGTGCAGGTGCCGGGCGCCGTCGGCCTTCGCGGCGAGCACCCGGTCGACGTCGTCGGGGCGCAGGTTGTCGAGCGTGGCGTCGGCGAGGACACCCGCCGTGTGCACCACGGCCGTCAGCGGATGCTCCTTCGGTACGGCCTCCAGGACCTCGGCCAACCGCTCCCGGTCCGTGACGTCGCAGGCGACGACGGTCGCGGTGACGCCCGACCCGGCCAGTTCCGCGACCAGTCCGGGGGCGTGCCCGCTGCGGCTGCACAGCAGCAGGTGCCGCACCCCGTGCCGGACGGCCAGATGCCGGGCGACGAGTCGGCCGAGGCCCCCGGTCCCGCCGGTGACCAGGACGGTGCCGTCCGGGTCGAGCGCGACCGCCGCGTCCTCGGGGACGGAGGTGCGGGCGAGGCGGGGTGCGTACAACGTGCCGCCCCGAAGGGCGAGTTGGAGCCCGTCGGCGGCGGCGAGGGAGGCGGCCGCGTCGATCCCGGCGGAGCCTCCGGTGCTGTCGCTGTCGCCGCTGCCGTCGGTGTCCAGGAGGGCGAAGCGGCCCGGGTGTTCGCTCGACGCGGTGCGCAGCAGCCCGTGCACGGCGGCCCCGGGCAGGTCGCGGACGTCCTCGCCGGACGCGGTGGCGACGGCCTCGCGGGTCAGGAACAGGAACGTGGTCGACTGCAGCCGCTCGTCGGCGAGGCAGCGCTGCACGGTGGCGAGGGTCCGGCGGACCGCGTCGCCCGTCGCCGCCAACTCGTCGCGCCGGTCCTCGGGGGTGCGGTACGGGAGTACGAGGACGTCGGGAGCGGGTTCGCCGGAGGCCAGGGCGGCGTCCAGGGCGTCGAGGTCCTGGTACGGCGTGCCCGTGAGGCCGGGCGTGCCGCCGCCGAGGACGGCCCAACTGCCGTTGCGGGGCGCGTCGTTGAGCGCCGTGACCGGGTGCCACTCCAGGTGGTGCAGGCCCTCGCGGACGGTGCCGCCCCCTGCGGCGATCCGGTCCAGCGGCACCGGGCGCATGGTGAGCGAGTCCACGGTCAGGACCGGCTGCCCGGCGGGGTCGGTGGCTTCCAGGACGATGCCGTCGCCCTCGCCCGGGGTGAGCCGGACGCGCAGGTGCGTGGCTCCCGCCGCGTGCAGGGTGACGCCGTCGTACGAGAACGGCAGGCGCAGCGCGCCCGGTGCGTCCGGCTCGCCGAGCAGCAGGGCGTGCAGGGCCGCGTCGAGGAGGGCGGGGTGGAGGCCGTACTCGGCGGCCTCCGCGCGCAGTTCCTCGGGCAGCGACACCTCCGCGTACAGATCCGGGCCCGACCGCCAGGCGGCCCGCAGCCCCTGGAACGCCGGGCCGTACGCGTACCCCAGGTCCGCCAGGCGCGGGTACAGACCCTCGTGGTCGAGCGGCCGGGCGCCGGGCGGCGGCCAGCTTCCCTCCGCGTCGGACGCGGGCGCGGGCGCACCGGCCGCGGCGAGGACGCCCGAGGCGTGCAGCGTCCACTCGCCCTCGCCCCACGCGGATCCCCCGGCTGCCGGGTCGCGGCGCGAGTGGACGGCGACGGAGCACTCGCCGGAGTCGTCGGCGGGTCCCACGGTGAGCTGGAGGCGGATGCCCTCGTCGGGCAGGCGAAGCGGCTCTTCGAGGACGAGTTCGCGCAGGGAGCCGAGCCCGGCCCGGTCGCCCGCGGCGACGGCGAGTTCCACCAGGGCCGCGCCGGGCACCAGCGTGGAGCCCGCGATGAGGTGCTGGGCGAGCCAGGGGTGCGTGTGCGCGGAGAGCCGTCCGGACAGGAGCAGGCCGTCGCCTCCGGCGAGGCTCGTCATGCCGCCGAGCAGTGGGTGCCCCGCCGCCTCCAGGCCGAGGCCGGTGGCGTCGCCCGTGGGCGCGGGGGTGTCGAGCCAGTAGCGGCGGCGCTGGAAGGCGTACGTGGGCAGCACGGTCGTGCGGGCGCCGGGGAACAGCGCGGCGGAGTCCACGGGCGCCCCGTGCAGGGCGAGATGGGCCAGCGCGGTGGCGAAGGTGTGCGCCGCGGGCCGGTCGGGGTGCAGCACGGCGACCGGCCGCGGTCCTTCCTCGCCGAGGCAGGCCCGTGCCATCGCCGCGAGCACGGGCGCCGGGCCCAGTTCGACGTACGTCGTCACCTTCTCGTCCGCCAGGGCGCGGACGCCGTCGGCGAACCGGACGGTGTGCCGCAGGTGCCGCACCCAGTACTCGGGGTCCGCGAGCTCCGCCGCCGTGGCTGTCCGACCGGTGACGTTGGAGACCACGGGGATGCGCGGCGGCGCGTAGGTGAGCCCGGCGGCCACCTCGCGGAACGCGTCGAGGACGCCGTCCATGTGCGGCGAGTGGAAGGCGTGGCTGACCTTGAGGTCGCTGGTGCGGCGGCCCTTCTCCCGGAAGGACGCGGCGAGTTCGGCGGCGGCGTCGGTGTCTCCGGTGACGACTACGGAGCCGGGGCTGTTGACGGCGGCGATGTCGAGGCGCCCGGCGTAGGGGGTCAGGGCTTCGCGTACCTCTTCCTCGGTGGCTTCGAGGGCCGTCATGGCGCCGCCCGCCGGGGCGGACTGCATCAGTCGGCCGCGGGTGGTGACCAGGGTGCAGGCGTCGGTGAGGTCGAGTACGCCCGCGACATGGGCGGCGGCTATCTCGCCGACGGAGTGGCCGAGGAGGTGGTCGGGGGTGACCCCGAAGTGTTCGAGCAGCCGGAACAGCGCGACTTCCAGCGCGAACAGGGCGGGCTGCGTGAACTCCGTTCGGTGCAGGCGGGTGTCGTCCGCGGCGAACACCACGTCCTTGAGCGGCACCTGAAGGTGCTGGTCCAGTTGCGCGCAGACCGCGTCGAACGCGGCCGCGAACACCGGCTGGGACTCGTACAGTTCCCGGCCCATGCCGTGGCGCTGGCTGCCCTGGCCCGTGAACAGGAACGCCGTCCGGCCGCCCGTGGCCGCGCCCGTCGGGCCGTGCACGACGTCGGCGGAGGGCGTGCCGTCGGCCAGTGCCGCGAGGCCGCCGAGGAAACCCTCGCGGTCCTGCGCGACGACGGCGGCGGTGTGCGCGAAGCGCGTGCGGGCGGTGGCGAGCGTCAGGCCGATGTCCGCAAAGGTGGCCTGGTCGGCCTGGTCGGGGTGTTCAGCGACGAAGTCCCGCAAGCGGGCGGCCTGGGCGCGCAGGGCGTCCTCGGTGCGGCCGGAGAGGAGCCAGGGCTGCGGGTTGCGGTGGGGGAGGGCCGGGGTGTCGGCGGTGTCCGTGCGGTGCGCGTCCTGCGCGTCGGCCGCGACATCTGCGCCGTTCACCGTCGCGGCGCCGCTCGCGCCGTCCGTGACGCCCATACCGCTCGCGCCGTCGACGTCGCGCTCGGCCGCCTCGCCCGGCACAGCTGCCTCCACCGGCGCCTGCTCCAGGATCACGTGCGCGTTGGTGCCGCTGATGCCGAAGGAGGACACCCCGGCGCGCCGGGGGCGGCCGGTCTCGGGCCAGGACTGCGCCTCGGTCAGCGGGCGCACCGCGCCGGCGCTCCAGTCGACGTGCGACGTGGGCCGGTCGAGGTGGAGGCTGCGCGGCAGGGTGCCGTGGCGCATCGCCTGGACCATCTTGACGATACCGCCGACCCCGGCCGCGGCCTGGGTGTGCCCGATGTTGGACTTCAACGAGCCCAGATGGAGCGGCTGTTCGTCCGGGCGCCCCTGCCCGTACGTGGCGAGCAGCGCGCCGGCCTCGATCGGGTCGCCGAGCCGGGTGCCGGTGCCGTGCGCCTCGACGGCGTCGACGTCTGCGGGGGCGAGGCCCGCGGCGGCGAGCGCGGCGTGGATCACGCGCTCCTGGGCCGGACCGCTCGGCGCGGCGAGGCCGTTGCTGGCGCCGTCCTGGTTGATGGCCGAGCCGCGGACGACGGCCAGGACCTCGTGGCCGTTGCGGCGCGCGTCGGAGAGCCGCTCCAGGAGCAGCACACCCACGCCCTCGGCCCAGCCCGTGCCGTCCGCGTCCTCGGCGAACGCCTTGCAGCGGCCGTCCGGCGACAGGCCGCGCTGCCGGCTGAACTCGACGAACATGCCGGGGCTCGACATCACCGTCACGCCGCCCGCGACCGCGAGTTGGCAGTCCCCGGAGCGCAGCGCCTGCGCGGCCAGGTGCAGGGCCACCAGGGACGAGGAGCACGCGGTGTCCACGGTGACGGCGGGCCCGCGCAGGCCGAGGGTGTAGGCGACGCGGCCGGACAGGACGCTGGTGAAGTTGCCGGTGAGCAGGTACCCGCCGGCCTTGTCGTCCGCCTCGTGCAGGCGCGGGCCGTAGTCCTGGGCGAGCGCGCCCAGGTACACGCCGGTGTCGGTGTCGCGCAGGGCCGCCGGGTCGACCCCGGCCCGCTCCAGGGCCTCCCACACGGTTTCGAGGACGAGGCGCTGCTGCGGGTCCATGCCGAGGGCCTCGCGCGGGCTGATGCCGAAGAACTCGGCGTCGAACTGGTCCGCGTCGTGCAGGAATCCGCCCTGGCGGGTGTAGGAGCGGCCCGCGCGGTCGGGGTCGCCGTCGAAGAGGGTGTCCAGGGGCCAGCCGCGGTTGACGGGGAAGCCGGAGATGACGTCCCGCTCGTCCACGACGAGCTGCCACAGGTCCTCCGGCGAGGCCACGTCGCCGGGGAAGCGGCACGCCATGGAGACGATGGCGACGGGCTCGTCCGCGTCGACGCTCCGCCGGGCCGCGGGTGCCTCGGATGCCGGGGACGCCGAGGTGCCGGTCAGTTGCGCGGCGAGGTGCTGGGCGAGGCGCTCCGGTGTCGGGTGGTCGAAGACGATCGTCACCGGAAGGCGCGCTCCGGTGGCGTCGACCAGGCGGTTGCGCAGCTCCACCGCGCGTACGGAGTCGAAGCCGAGGTCCTTGAACGCGCCCGTGTCGTCGAGTTCGGCGTCCGCGTCGAGGTCGAGGATCGTGGCGATCTCGGCGCGTACGACATCGAGGAGGCGCGCCGCGGCCTCCTGCGCGGACTCGCCGTCCGTGGTGTCCGCAGGGTGCGGAGTGTCGGCATCCGCTACCGGCTCGGGGGACGGCAGGACCGCCGCGGGCAGTTCGACGAATGCCGCGTCCGGGCCGAACGCGGGCCGCCAGTCCACCGCGGCGCCCCCGGCGTGCAGGCGGGCCACCGAGGTGAGGAACCGGCGGGTGCCGGGCTCGCGGCGCCGCAGCGACTCCACCACGAGGGCGTCCGACCGGAGGTCGTCGAGGGTCTGCTGGAGCGCCATCGTAAGGACCGGGTGCGGGCTGACCTCGATGAAGGCGTGGTGGTCCGCCGCCAGCGCGCGGGTCGACTTCTCGAAAAGCACCGTGCCGCGCAGATTGCCGTACCAGTACGCGGCGTCGAGCCCGGCGGTGTCGAAGTAGTCGCCGGTCGCGGTGGAGTGGAAGGGCACGTTCCCCGTGCGCGGCCGCACCGGCGCGAGCCCGGTCAGCATCTCCTCGCGAATGGCCTCGATGTGCGAGGAGTGGGCCGCGAGGTCCACGGGGATCCGCTTGGCCCGCACGCCCTCGGCGGCGAACTCCTTGAGCATCAGGTCGATCACGTCACGGTCGCCGGACAGGACGACGGACTGCGGCCCGTTGACCGAGGCGACGGCGAGGCGCTCACCCCACCGCGCGACCTTCGGGTCCAGGAACGCCCGCGTGGCCGACACCGAGATCATCCCGCCCAGGCCCGCGAGCCGCGCCTGCGCCTTGCTCCACAGCGACACCACCCGTGCCCCGTCGTCCAGGGACAGGCCACCCGCGACCACGGCCGCCGCGATCTCACCGACGCTGTGCCCGACCACCGCGGCCGGCCGCACCCCGAAGGACCGCCACAGCTCGGCCAGCCCCACCATCACGGCGAACAGGGCGGGCTGCACCACGTCGTCGCGGTCCAGGGACGCCGCGTCGGGCGCCCCGCGCAGCACGTCCTCCAGGGACCAGTCGAGGTACGGGGCGAGCGCGCGGGCGCTCGCGTCGACGGAGGCGCGGAACACGTCGGAGTCGTCGAGGAGCCCGGCCGCCATGCCGAGCCACTGCGAGCCCTGGCCGGGGAAGACGAACACGACCCGGTCGAGCGCCCCGGCGACTCCGCCGATCCGGGTGGCGCTGCGGCCGCCCTCGGCGAGCGCCGTCAACTCCTCGACGAGTTGCCCCTCGTCGTCGGCCCACAGGACGGCCCGGTGCCGCGACGCGGTCGGTGCGCGCCCGGCCTCATCGGAGGCGTCGGCGGGAGCGGACGCCAGGGACAGGCCGAGGTCCCGCACCGCAGGGCGGTCCTCGGCGTGGAGCGCGAGCAGCCGCTCCGCCCGCGTGCGTACGGCCGCCGGGGTGGCCCCGGAGACGACCAGCGGAATCGTGAGGCTGCGGAAGAGGGGTTCCCCGGCGGACCCGGCATCGGTGCGCGTGCGGTCGGCAGACACGGTTCTACTCGCTCTCGGTCTAGGCGGATGCCGTGCGGCGGCACGGGGCGGAAGGGCGGCCGTGGCGGAACTCGTCAGGGCGGCCCGAAAGAAGGCCGTGCGGTATTGGGCGGCGTTATTACTCCGTCAGGAAATCGGGGGGACTCGGTCGAGGTCCGAAAAATCTGGGTCTCATAACGCGAGGTGCCGCGCCCTGATTCGGCACATGACCGTCGGGCCGTACTCGGGCCGAGATCGAACGTACCCCGCCGTCGAGCCGTGGTGAACCAAAGAAAGACTCTCGGCGAGGAGGGGTGTCCCGGTGACGGGACACGCCTGGCCAGAGCTTGTGTGGACCGCGTGGACCGGCCGTTCTGAACGCTTTCTCGGCACGTGTGGGAAGCGGTGTGAGAAAGGTTGGGGCACTGCCTCTGACCTGCGACGAAGGGAGCAAAAGCGCAGCTCGAAATCGGATGCTGAGAAAGTACAGTTACCCCCTTTGGGAAATATTGATCGTCGCACCGCGATGGAGGCGTGAGAAAGGACATTCACGCGATTCGCGCAGGACGCGCAGATGCGCCGGGCGGTCGTCCGCTCCCTTGAGAACGGTGGATGCGGCGACGGGTCGAATTCAGTGGGCAGTTGGCCCCGAACTCCTTGCGTTACGGTTCCCCGGCAGGCAAGCGAGACCGGAAACCAATGGGGGAGTGGAGACGGTTCGGGCCGACGGAAGTGCCCCGCACTTCGGGTCGGTCCGCCTTATCTCCACGGCTCTCCGAGGCACCGGCGAATGCTGGGTTCCGTTGCGCTGCCATGGCTCGCCGCCGCCCCGCCGGCGCCGCGAACTGTTCGCTCACCGCGTCCCGCACGGAATTTCTGAGCCTCTGGAGCCTTCGTGACCGACCCTCATGCGTCTTGTGCCGCAGCCCCGCCCGTCCCCGACGTGACCGTCGCCGCGCTCTTCGCGCGGCAGGCGGCCGCGACACCGGACGCGATGGCGGTCGTCGGCGGCGCCGACGTCGCGTGGACCTACCGTCAGCTCGACGAGCGCGCCGACCGGCTCGCACGGGTGCTCACCGGGCACGGGGTGCGCCTGGAGTCGGTCGTCGGTGTGGCGCTGCGCCGGTCGCCGGAGTACGTCGTGTCGGTCCTCGCCGTGCTCAAGGCGGGCGGCGTCTATCTGCCGGTCGACCCCGACTACCCGGCCGAGCGCCTCGACTTCATGCTGCGCGACGCCGCGCCGACGGTCCTGGTGACCGACACCGAGTCCGCCCGCCGTCTGCCCGCGAGCACCGTCCCGCACCTGGTCCTGGACGAGCCCGGCACGAGCGAGGCGATCACGCCGAGCGGGCCTCGTACAACCGAAGCGGCCGCGCCGAGCGGGCCACGTACGACCAACGCCCCGCAGACCCCGGCCGCGACCCCGCCCGGACACCCCGACAACCTCGCGTACGTCATCTACACCTCCGGATCGACCGGCACCCCCAAGGGCGTGGCCGTCACCCACCGCGACGTGGTGACCCTGGCCCTGGACGGCCGCTACGCGGGCGGCGCGCACACCCGCGTCCTGCAGCACGCCCCGCTCGCCTTCGACGCCTCGACGTACGAACTGTGGGTGCCGCTGCTCTCCGGCGGCACCCTGGTCGTGGCCCCGCCGGGCGTCCTCGACGCGACCGCCCTGGACGCCCTCATCACCGAACACCGCGTCACCGCCGCCTTCATGTCCGCCGGTCTGTTCAAGGTGATCGCCGAGGAGCGGCCGGAGAGCTTCACCGGGATGCGGGAGGTGTGGGCCGGGGGCGACGTGGTGTCACCGGAGGCGGTGCGGCGGGTGCTGCGCGGCTGCCCGGGACTGACGGTCGTCAACGGCTACGGTCCGACCGAGACGACGACGTTCGCCCTGTGCCGCCCGGTGTCCGAACCCGCCGACGTGGCCGAGCCGTTCCCGGTCGGCTGGGCGATGGACAGCATCGACGCGTACGTCCTGGACGACGGGCTGCGCCCGGTGGCGCCCGGCACGAGCGGCGAGCTGTATCTGGCGGGCCCCGGGCTTGCCCGCGGCTACCTGAACCGCCACGCCCTGACCGCCGAACGCTTCGTGGCCTGCCCCTTCGGCGCGCCCGGGGAGCGCATGTACCGCACCGGCGACGTCGTCTCCCGTACCCCGGACGGCGAAGTGAGCTTCGAGGGCCGCTCGGACGCCCAGGTGAAGATCCGCGGCTTCCGCATCGAGCCCGGCGAGATCGAGGCCGCCCTGGAACTGCACCCCCGGGTGGCGCACGCCGTGGTCGTCCCGCACGAGGGGCGCGGCAACCGCGGCAAGCAACTGGTCGGCTATGTCGTCCCGGCCGCCGACGAATCCACCCTCGAAGCCGAACGCGGCGGCGGCACGGGCCACTTCGCCCTGGAGGCGGGCCTCGGCGCCGGCGAGCTGCGCGCCTTCCTCGCCCGCACCCTGCCCGAGTATCTGATCCCGGCCGCGTTCGTGGTCATCGACGCGCTGCCGCTCACGGCCAACGGCAAGCTCGACCGGGCAGGCCTTCCGGAGCCGGAGTTCCGCGGCGCCGCCTACCGGGCGCCGCGCACGGAGCGGGAGGAGATACTCGCCGCGCTGTTCGCCGAGGTCCTCGGTGTGGAGCGGGTCGGCGTCGACGACGACTTCTTCGTCGTCGGCGGCGACAGCATCCAGTCGATCCAGCTGGTCACCCGGGCGCGCGCCCGCGGTGTGGCGCTCAGTACCCGGGAGGTCTTCGAGCGGCGCACCGTCGCCGACCTGGCCGCGAACGCGGCGGACGCCGCCGGGACCGACGCGGACACCCCGGCCCTCGAGGAGTACGAGAGCGGCGGCATCGGCTTCGTACCGCATCTGCCGGTCACGCGCTGGCTGCAGAACCGCGGCCCCGGCTTCGAACGGTTCCTCCAGGCCATGGTCCTCGACCTGCCCCCGGGCATCGACGAGGCCGGGCTCGCCGCGACCCTCGGCGCGGTCGTCGACCGGCACGACCTGCTGCGGGCGCGCCTGGTGGAGGGCGTCCTCAGCGGCTTGGCCACCCAGGCCCCTGGCTCCGTGGACACGGCGTCGCTCATCCGGCGCGTGGAGTGCGCGGGCCAGTGGGACGCGGCCGAGTGGCACAAGTCGCTGCTCGCCGAACTGGACGCCGCCGCCGGACGGTTGGACCCCGCAGCCGGGACCGTCGCGCAGTTCGTGTGGTTCGACGCCGGACCCGAGCGGGCCGGGCGGCTGCTGCTCGCCCTGCACCACCTGGTCGTCGACGGCGTCTCCTGGCGCATCCTGATGCCCGACCTGGCGGCGGCCTGGCAGCAGGTGCGCGCCGGTACGACACCCGAACTCGCGCCGGTCACCACCTCCGTGCGCCGCTGGTCGCACGCGCTCGTCGAGGAGGCGGGCCGCCCCGGCCGCACCGCCGAACTGGAGCACTGGAAGTCCGTGGTCGAAGGACCGGACCCGGTGCTCGGCACCCGGCGGCTCGACCCCGCCGTCGACGTCGTCGCCACCCTCGGCAAGGTGCGGGTACAACTGCCCCCGGCCGTCACCGAGGCACTCCTGACCACCCTGCCCGCCACCTACCGGGGCGGCGTGAACGACGGCCTGCTCGCCGCCCTGGCGATGGCGGTCGCACGCTGGCGGCACGGGCGTGGCGTCGAGGAACCGTCCACGCTGATCCGCCTGGAGGGACACGGCCGTGAGGAGGCCGTGGCGCCGGGCGCCGATCTGTCGCGCACGGTGGGCTGGTTCACCAGCGTCTTCCCGGTCCGCCTCGATCTCGCGGGCGCCGACCTGGACGAGGCCTTCGCGGGCGGCGCCGCCGCGGGCCGCGTCGTCAAGGCCGTCAAGGAACACCTGGCCGGCGTCCCCGACAAGGGCATGGGCTACGGCCTGCTGCGCCACCTCAACCCCGAGACCGCCGACGTCCTCAAGGCCCACGAGGCCGGCCAGATCTCCTTCAACTACCTGGGCCGCTTCTCCGCCGCCGCCGACATGCCCGAGAACCTGCGCGGCCTCGGCTTCACCCAGAGCCCCGGCCTGACGGAACTGGCCGAACTCGACGCGGGCCAGGACCCCCGCATGGCCGCCCTCGCCGAGCTCGACATCAACGCCCACGTCACCGACACCCCCCAAGGCCCCAGCCTCGGCGCCCTGTTCACCGCCCCGCAGGGCGTGCTCAGCGCCGCGGAGGTACGCGAAATCGCCGACCTGTGGTGCACCGCCCTCACAGGCCTCGCCCGCCACACCGCCGACCCCGGCGCAGGTGGCCTCACCCCCTCCGACGTGCTCCTGGCCCCCGTCCGGCAGGGCGACATCGAGGGCTGGGAACAGCGCTACCCCGGCCTGTCCGACGTCTGGCCCGCCTCGCCCCTCCAATCCGGACTGCTCTTCCACTCCAAGCTGGTCGCCGAGTCCGGATCCGACTTCGACGCCTACCACGAGCAGTACGTCCTGCACCTGTCAGGACCCGTCGACACCACCCGCCTCCGCACCGCCGCCCAAGCCCTCCTCGACCGCCACCCCGCCCTGCGCGTCGCCTTCGTGCCCGGCCCCGACGGCGACCTGGTCCAACTCGTCGTCGACGGCGTCGAGATGCCCTGGCGCCACCTCGACCTCACCGGCCACGCAGAAGCCGAACGCACCACCGCGTACGAGGACTTCCTCGCCGAGGACCTGAGGGCCCACTTCGACCCGGCCGCGCCGCCGATGCTGCGCCTGGCCCACATCGCCACGGAGACCGGCCGCCACGCCGTCGTCCTGACGGTGCACCACGTCCTGGTGGACGGCTGGTCGCTGCCGCTGCTCATCCAGGACCTGCTGCGGCTCTACGCGGCGGACGGCGACGCCTCGGAGCTGGGGCGGGCCCGCAGCTACCGGGAGTACCTGGCCTGGCTGGAGCGGCAGGACCCGCGGGAGTCCCTGCGCGCCTGGGCCGACGAACTGGACGGCGTCACCGAGCCGACGCTCATCGCCCCCGCCGCCCTCGACACCGCGAGCCCCGGCATCGACCAGACCGACGTTCCGCTCGCCCCCGCCCAGGTCCGTGAACTCGCCGCCCGCGCAGCCGAGTCGGGCGTCACCCTGAACACCCTCGTCCAGGGCGCCTGGGGAGTCCTCCTCGGCCAGCTGACCGGACGGCAGGACGTGGTGTTCTCCGCGACGGTGTCCGGACGGCCGCCCACGCTGCCGGGCGTGGACTCCGTCGTCGGCATGTTCCTCAACACCGTTCCCGTACGCGTCCGCTGCGCACCCGCGACACCCTTCTCGGCGGTCCTCACCGAACTCCAGGACCGGCAGGCCGCGCTCCTGGACCACCACCACCTCGGCCTCAGCGAGATCCAGCGCGGCACCGGACTCGCGGCGCTCTTCGACACCGTGGTCGCCTTCGAGTCGTTCCCGCTGGACCGCACCGGCATCGCCGAGGCGAGCGAGGCCGCCGGGATCACGGTGAGCGGTCTGCGCTCCTTCACCGCCAGCCACTACCCTGTGACGCTGTTCGTCTACCCCGACGGCGCCCACCCGCGCCTGACCGTCCAGTACCAGCGGCACGCCCTCGACGCGGCCACGGCCGACGACCTCGCCACCCGCCTCGGCCGCGTCCTGACGCGGCTCACCGGGGAACCGGGCACCCCCGTGGGCCTCGTCGACCTCCTCGACGACGGCGAGCGCCACCGCATCCTCGGCGAGTGGAACGACACCGCGGAGCCGACGGCCGCGCACACGATCCCCGAGCTGATCGAGAAGCAGGTCGCCGAGACGCCCGACGCCACCGCCGTGGTCTGCGGCGAACACTCCCTCACGTACCGGGAGTTGAACGCCCGCGCCAACGTCCTCGCCCGCGAGCTGTGCGCGCGCGGCGCCGGTCCTGAGCAGGTGGTGGGCCTGGCCCTGCCGCGCACGGCGGACCTCGTCACCGGCATGCTCGCCGTCCTCAAGTCGGGCGCCGGGTACCTCCCGATCGACCCCGCCTACCCCAGCCACCGCCTGGACTTCATCCTCGCCCAGGCCCGCCCGGCCCTGATCCTCACCGACTCCGCGACCGTCGACGTGCTGCCGAGGACGGACACGCCGTGCCTGTACCTCGACGATGTCGACCTCCGGGGCACCCCGGACCGGCCGGATCCCGACGGCCCCGACCGGCCCGAGCCGCCGAGCCCGGACCACCTGGCGTACGTGATGTACACCTCCGGCTCCACCGGCACCCCCAAGGGCGTCATGATCACGCACGCCAACGTGGTCAACGGCGTGGCCCGGCTCGCCCATCGCGTGGGCGTCGACGCCACCACGCGGATGCTGGCCGGCACCTCCGTCAACTTCGACGTGTCCGTCTTCGAGATCGTCACCACCCTCTCCCGGGGCGGCTGCGTCGAAGTGGTCCGCGACGCCATGGTCCTCGGCGAACGGACATCGCTGAACGCCGACGTGATCAGCACGGTGCCGTCGGTCTTCGCCGAACTCCGCGACCAGATGGGCACCATCACCGGACTCAGGACCGTGGTGTTCGCCGGTGAGGCACTGCCCGCGTCCCTGGTCGCCAAGGTGCGCGAGGCCCTGCCCGGCGTGTCCGTGATCAACGCCTACGGCCAGAGCGAGTCGTTCTACGCCACCACCTTCACCGCCGACGACACCTGGCAGGGCACCGGCAGCGCGCCCATCGGCACCCCGATCGGCAACATGCGCACCTACGTCCTCGGCCCCGGCCTCACCCCCGTACCGCCCGGTGTGGTCGGAGAGTTGTACGTGGCGGGCAGCCTCGGCCGCGGCTACCACAGGCACCCGTCCCTGACCGCCGAACGCTTCGTCGCCGACCCCTACGGCCCGGCGGGCGCACGCATGTACCGCACCGGCGACCTCGCCCGCTGGAACGCTGAAGGGCAGCTCGAATACGCCGGGCGCGCCGACGACCAGATCAAGATCCGCGGCGTGCGCGTGGAGCCCGCCGAGGTCGAGGCGGCCCTGATCGGCCACCCCGAGGTGGCGCAGGCCGTGGTCGTGGCCCGGGACGGCACCGGCAAGGCGGGCAAGCAACTCGTCGGCTACGTGGTGCCGGAGCCGGACGACGGGGCCGGGGGAGGGAGCGGAGCCGGGCTCGGCACCCGTACCCGCTCCGCCGGAAGCGCCGACGCCCTGATCGCCGCCCTGCGCGACCACCTCACCGCACTCCTCCCGGCCCACCTGGTCCCCACCGGCCTCGTGGCCCTCGCCGAGATCCCCCTGACCGCCAACGGCAAGGTCGACCGCAAGGCCCTGCCCGACCCCGCCCCCGCCGCACAGCGCGCCGTGCGGGCGCCGCGCACTCCGCAGGAAGCACAGCTCTGCTCGTTGTTCGCCGAACTCCTCGGCCTCGACCGGGTCGGCGTCGACGACAACTTCTTCGACCTCGGCGGCCACTCCCTGCTCGCCACCCGCCTGACCAATCACATCCGCGACAGCTTCGGCGTCGACGTTCCCATCCGCGCGGTGCTCGACTCCCGCGACGTCGCCGACCTCTCGCGCACCGTCCTGGAGGCATCGACCACCAGGCGGCCCCGTCTGCAGAAGATGAACAGGAGTGCAAAGTAAATGATCCCGTTGTCCTATGCGCAGCGCCGTCTGTGGTTCATCGACCGTTTCGAGGGTCCCTCGGCCACATACAACCTCCCGTTCCTCATCGAGCTGACGGGTGAGCTGGACGTGGCGGCGCTCACCGCGGCCGTACGGGACGTGGTGGTCCGGCACGAGAGCCTGCGCACCCTGATCATCGACAACGCCGACGGCGTACCGGCACAGGAGGTCGTCCCCGCCGAGGACCTCCACCTGGACGTGCCGCTCCTCGAAGTGGCGCCCGCGGACCGCGAAGCGGCCGTCGCGAGGGCCGCCCAGTACGCGTTCACGCTGGCCGAGGAGATCCCCGTACGGGCCACCCTGTTCCGCAGCGGCCCCCAGGACCACCAACTGCTCCTGCTCGCCCACCACATCGCCACCGACGGCGAGTCCATGGGCCCGCTCGTCCGCGACCTCGCCGCCGCGTACACCGCGCGCGCCGGGGGCGCCGCGCCGGACCGGCCCGAACTCCCCGTGCAGTACGTCGACTACACGATGTGGCAGCGCGACCTGCTCGGCGACGAGAACGACCCCGAGAGCATCCTCGCGACCCAGCTCGACTACTGGCGCGGCGAACTCACCGGCGTCCCGCAGCCGCTGCGCCTGCCCGCCGACCGGCCGCGCCCGCCCGTGGCCGGACGCCACGGCGACGTGGTGGACTTCCGGATCGACGCGGAGCTGTACGGCCGGGCCGAGGAGCTCGCCCAGCGCACCGGCGTGACCGCGCCGATGGTCTTCCAGGCGGCGCTCGCGGCGCTCCTGCAGCAGCTCGGCGCGGGCGCGGACGTCACCATCGGCTCCACCGTCGCGGGCCGCATGGACAGCCAGCTCGACGACCTGGTGGGCTTCTTCGTCAACACCTGGGTGCTGCGCACCGACCTGTCCGGCACGCCGTCCTTCGAGGACCTGCTCGGCCGGGTCCGCGAGAAGGCCATGGCCGCCTACGACCACCAGGACGCCCCCTTCGAGCGCCTGGTGGAGATGCTCAACCCCGAGCGGTCCACGGCCTACCACCCGCTGTTCCAGACGATGTTCACCTGGGAGACCCACCGCTCGGTCACCCTCGGACTCCGCGGCGGCCTCACCGCCCGCTGCACCGCGCTGCCGACGCCGACCGCCAAGTTCGACCTGGAGTTCAGCTGCTTCGCGGACCCCGACGAGCCGGGCCTGTCCGTCTCCCTGGAGTACGCCACCGAGCTGTTCGACCGGTCCACCGCCGAGGCCGTCGCCGCGCGCTATGTCCGCCTGGTGCGCCACCTCGTGGACGCGCCGGAGCGGCCCGTCGCCCTCGCGGACGTCCTGGAGGCGGGGGAGCGCGCGCTCGTCCTCGGCACGTTCAACGAGACGGCGGCCGAGACCCCGGAGCTGAGCATCGCGGGCCTGGTCGAGCGCCGGGCCGCGGCGACACCCGACGCCCTCGCCGTGGTCCACGACGACACGGAGCTGACGTACGCCGAACTGAACGCGCGGGCCGGGCTGCTGGCCCGCGAGCTCGTGGCGCGCGGCGCCGGTCCGGAGCGTGTCGTCGGTCTCGCGCTGCCGCGCTCCGCCGACCTGGTCGTGGCCATGCTCGGCATCCTCAAGTCCGGTGCCGCCTACCTGCCGATCGACCCCCGGTACCCCAGCACCCGCCTGGACCACATCCTCCGCGACGCCCGCCCTTGCCTGGTCCTGACCAGCGCCGACACCGTGGGCGTGCTGCCGACGACGGACGTACCGACGCTGTTCGTCGACGACGTCGACTTCGACGCCGACGGCTCCGGAGCAGCGGACGTCGAGCTGCCGCGCGTCCGGCCCGCGAACGCCGCGTACGTGATGTACACCTCCGGCTCCACCGGCGTCCCCAAGGGCGTCACCATCACCCACCGCGACGTCGTCAACGGCGTGCTGCGCCTGGCCGACGCCATCGGCATCGACGCGGGTACCCGCACGCTCGCCGGCACCTCGGTCAACTTCGACGTGTCCGTGTTCGAGACGATCACGACGCTGGCCGTCGGCGGCACCCTCGAAGTGGTCCGCGACATCCTGGTCGTCGGCGAGCGCGGCGGCTGGTCCGGCGGCATCATCAGCACCGTCCCCTCCGTCTTCGCCGAACTCCTCGACCAGGTCGGCGGCAAGCTCCAGGCCGACGCGGTGGTCTTCGCGGGCGAAGCCCTGCCCGCGTCCCTCGTCGAGCGGGTCCGCGAGGCCATCCCCGGCGTCCGTGTCGTGAACGCCTACGGTCAGACCGAGTCGTTCTACGCCACCACCTTCACCGCCGACGACACCTGGCGCGGCACCGGCAGCGCCCCCATCGGCGCCCCCCTCGGCAACATGCGCGCCTACGTCCTCGGCGCCGGTCTGGAGCCGGTGGCGCCGGGCGTCGTGGGCGAGCTGTACGTCGCGGGGAACGTGGCCCGCGGCTACCACGGCCGCGCCGCCCTCACCGCCGAACGCTTCCTCCCCGACCCTTACGGCGAGCCGGGCGCGCGCATGTACCGCACCGGCGACCTCGCCCGCTGGACCCCTGACGGTCAGCTGGAGTACGCGGGCCGCGACGACGCGCAGGTCAAGGTGCGCGGCTTCCGCATCGAGCCCGGCGAGATCGAGGCGGCCCTGACCGCGCACCCGGGCGTCGCGCAGGCCGTGGTGACCACCCACGCGGGCCGCGGCAGCACCCAACTGGTCGGCTATGTCGTGCCGGTGGACTCCGGCGAGGGCGGCCTCGACAGCGTGTCGAGCCTCGGCGACCTGGACCTGGACCTCACGGCGATCGTCTCCGCGCGCGACCTGCGCCGGTTCGTCTCCGGGCGGCTGCCGGAATTCATGGTGCCGTCGGTGTTCGTGATGCTCGACCGGCTTCCGCTGGCACCCAACGGCAAGCTGGACCACAAGGCGCTGCCGGAGCCGGAGTTCACCGGCGGCGAGTACCGCGCCCCGCGCACCGCCGAGGAAGTCACCCTCGCCGCCGTCTACGCCGAGGTCCTCGGCCTCGAACGCGTCGGCGTCGACGACGACTTCTTCGCCATCGGCGGCGACAGCATCCGCTCCATCCAGGTGGTCTCCCGCGCCCGTGCCCAGGGCGTCGACGTCACACCCCGGCAGATCTTCGAGTGCCGCACCGTGGCCGAGCTGGCGCAGGCGGCGGGCGAAGGGCCCGGCCGTCCCGTCCTCGACGAACTGGACGGCGGCGGCGTCGGCTTCGTACCCCTGCTGCCCATCGGGCACTACCTGACCCGACTGGGCGGCGGCACCGACCGGTTCACCATGTCGATGACCGTGGACCTGCCCGCCGGGATCGACGAGCGCGGGCTGCTCGCCACCCTCGGCGCGGTCCTCGACCGGCACGACATCCTCCGCTCCCGGCTCGTGAGCGACCCCGCCCCCGGACTCGACGTGACCGGCCCCGGCACGGTCGACGCGGGCACGCTGCTGCACCGCGTCACCTGGAGCGGCGACTGGGACGGCGCGTGGCGCGAGCAGGCCGCCGCCGAACTCGACGCCGCCGCGGACCGCCTCGACGCACAGCGCGGAGTGATGGCGCAGTTCGTGTGGTTCGACGCGGGCGCCGGCGGCGCGGGACGGCTCCTGATCCTGCTGCACCACTTCGTCGTCGACGGCGTGTCCTGGCGCATCCTGCTGCCCGACCTCGCCGAGGCCTGGAGCCAGGTCCGCGACGGCCGCACCCCCGAACTCCCCGAGGTCACCACCTCCGTACGCCGCTGGGCGCACGCCCTGGCCGAGGAGGCGGGCAGTGAGCGGCGCACCGGCGAACTCGCGCTGTGGCGCTCCATCGTCACCGGCCCCGACCCGGACCTCGGCGGGCGGCCGTTCGACCCGGCGGTGGACGTGTGCGCCACCGTGCGGACGGTGCACATGGACCTGCCGACGGCGGCCACCGAAACGCTGCTCACCACCCTGCCCGGCGCGTTCCGCGGTGGCGTGAACGACGGCTTGCTCGCCGCCCTCGCCCTCGCCGTCGCCAAGTGGCGGAGCGGCCGGGGCGTGGCCGAGGACGCGTCGGCCTCGACGCTGATCCGCCTGGAGGGCCACGGCCGCGAGGAGGCGGCGGCGCCGGGCGCGGACCTGTCCCGCACCGTCGGCTGGTTCACCAGCGTCTACCCGGTGCGCCTCGACGTGGCGGGCGTGGACGTCGACGACGCCCTCGCGGGCGGCCGCGCCGCCGGAGCCGCCGTCAAGGCCGTCAAGGAACAGCTCCTCGCCGTGCCCGACAAGGGCGTCGGCTACGGCATGCTGCGCCACCTCAACCCCGAGACCGCCGAGATCCTGGAGCGCTACCCCACCGGGCAGATTTCCTTCAACTACCTGGGCCACTACACCGGTTCCGGCAACATGCCCGAGCACCTGCGCGGCCTCGGCTTCACCCAGGCCGACGGCACCACCGAGCTGATTGCCGACCTCGACGCGGACATGCCCGCCCTCGCGACCCTCGCGGTGAGCGCGTACGTCACCGACACCCCGCAGGGCCCGCGCCTGGACGCCCGCCTCGACTTCCCCTCCGGCCTGCTGTCCCAGGACGAGGCCGAGGAGCTCGCCGCCCTGTGGCGCACGGCCCTCGAAGGCGTCGCCCGTCACGCCGGCCGGCCGGACGCGGGCGGCCTCACGCCCTCCGACGTGCCGCTGGTCACCGCCGACCAGGCCCAGCTGGAGGCGTGGGAGCAGCGCTACCCGCACCTCGCCGACGTCTGGCCGCTGACTGCCATGCAGGACGGCCTGCTCTTCCACGCGGAACTGGCCGGCGCCTCCTTCGACGCCTACCAGATGCAGCTCGTCTTCCACCTGAACGGCGAGGTCGACGGCGCCCGCATGCGCGCCGCCGGACAGGCACTCCTGGAGCGCTACCCGACCCTGCGCGCCGCGTTCGTCATGGCCGACGACGGCCGCCGCGTCCAGCTCGTGCACGAGCACGTCGAACTGCCCTGGGCCGAGTACGACCTCAGCGACCTCGCCGACGGCGAACGCGCGCAGCGGCTCAAGCGCCACCTCGCCGAGGAGCACGCCCGCCACTTCGACCCGGCCACCGCACCCCTGGTGCGCATGTCCCTGGTCAAGCTGGCCGCCGACCGGTGGGAGCTGGTCTTCACCGCCCACCACGTCCTGTTCGACGGCTGGTCGCTGCCCCTGGTCATGGAGGACCTGCTGCGCCTGTACGGCTCGGCGGGCGACGCGAGCGGCCTCGGCAGGATCCGCGACTACCGCGACTTCCTGACCTGGCTCGCCGACCGGGACGAGGGCGCGGCCGCCCGCGCCTGGGCCACGGAGCTGTCCGGCGTCGAGTCCCCGACGCTCCTGGCGCCGGGCGCGGCCGACAGCGACGCGGAACCTGCGGGCATCGCCATGGCGGACGTACCCCTGGCTCCGGAGACGGGCCGCGACCTCGCGCGCCGGGCCGCCGACCTCGGCATCACCCTCAACACCCTGATCCAGGGCTCCTGGGCGGTCCTCCTCGCGGGCCTGACCGGGCGCCAGGACGTGGTGTTCGGCACCACGGTCTCCGGCCGCCCGCCCCAGGTCACGGGGGCTGACGAGATGGTCGGCCTGTTCATCAACTCCCTGCCCGTGCGGGTGAACTGCGCCCCGGGCACCACCCTGCGCGAACTCCTCACCGACCTTCAGGAGCGCCAGAGCGCCCTGCTCGACCACCACCATCACGGCCTGCTCGACATCCACCAGGCGGTGGGTCTGCCGACGCTGTTCGACACCATGGTCGGCTATGAGTCCTTCCCGATCGACGCCGTCGCCCTCAGCGAGGCCGGAGCCGCCGCCGGGATCGAGCTGACCGGCATCAGCCCGCTCAGCGGCGCGCACTACCCGCTGGTCGTCATGGCGCTCGCCGAGCCGCACCTGAAGGTCGGCATCGAGTACCGGCCGCACGTCTTCGACGCCGCCCAGGTCGGCGCCATCGCGGGCCGCCTCGCGCGGATCCTGGAACTCCTGGCGCGCGACGCGGACACCCCGGTGGCCGCCCTCGGCATCCTGGAGGACGACGAGCGCAAGCGGATCCTCACCGACTGGAACGACACCCCCGCCGCGACCGCCGAGCAGACCGTCCCCCAGGTCTTCGAGGCGCACGTGGCGCGGACCCCGGACGCCCCCGCCGTGGTGGACGGCGACCGGACCCTGACGTACCGGGACCTGGACGAGCGGGCCAACCGCCTGGCCCGGGTCCTGGCCGCGCGGGGCGTCGGGCAGGAGTCCGTGGTCGGGCTCGCCCTGCCGCGCTCCGTGGAGCAGATCGTGTCGCTCCTGGCCGTCGAGAAGGCGGGCGGCGCCTATCTGCCCGTCGACCCCGAGTACCCGGCCGACCGCCTCGCGTTCATGCTCAGCGACGCCGACCCCACCCTCGTGGTGACCGACGCGCGGATCGCCGCCGGACTGCCCGAGAGCCCCTGCCCGTTCCTGGTCCTCGACGAGCCCGACACGGCCGCCGAGATCACCGCGGCCTCGGCGGAGCCGCTGGCCTCCGCGCAGGCCGGGCACCTGGACCAGCTCGCCTACCTGATGTACACCTCCGGCTCCACGGGCCGCCCCAAGGGCGTGGGCGTGACCCACCGGGGCGTCGTGAGCCTCGCGGCGGACAGCTGCTACGCGGGCGGCAACCACGAGCGCGTCCTCATGCACAACGCGCAGGCCTTCGACGCCTCCACCTACGACCAGTGGATCCCCCTGCTCGGCGGCGGCACCATCGTCATCACCCCGCCCGGCCGCCTGGACGCGGCCACCCTGGCGGCGGCCGCGCGCGAGCACGACGTGACCGGCGTCGTCATGACGGCCGGCCTGTTCATGGTCATCGCCGACGAGATGCCCGAGGCCTTCACCGGCGTGCGCGAGGTCTGGTCGGCCGGTGACGCGGTGGCGCCCGCCCTCGTGCGGCGCGTCCTCGACACCTGCCCCGGCCTGCGGGTCGTCAACGGCTACGGGCCCACCGAGGCCACCATGGCCACCTCCATCCACAACATGGAGCGCCACGAGGACATCGGCGAGGTCGTCCCGATCGGCCGCCCCCTCGACAGCACCCAGGTCTACGTCCTGGACGCCGCGCTGCGGCCGGTGCTGCCCGGCGTGCCCGGCGAGCTGTACATCGGCGGGGAGCGCCTTGCCCGCGGCTACCGCAACCGCTCCGCCCTGACCGCCGAGCGTTTCGTGGCCTGCCCGTTCGGAGCGCCGGGGGAGCGGATGTACCGCACCGGCGACGTCGTGGCCTGGACCGACGAGGGCCTTCTGGTCTTCCACGGCCGCGTCGACACCCAGGTCAAGATCCGCGGCTTCCGCATCGAACCCGCCGAGGTCGAGGCCGCCCTGTCCACCCACCCCGGCGTCGCACAGGCCGTGGTGACGGTCCAGGAGGACGAGGCCGGGGAGCGGCGCCTGATGGGCTACGTCGTGCCGCACCTGGACGGCACCGGACAGGCGGCCGCCGCCGAGCGGCAGGTCGAGGAGTGGGAGACCGTCTACGACCAGGTCTACTCCGCGGCGAACACCGTCTGGGGCGAGGACTTCACCGGCTGGGACTCCACCTACACCGACCGGCCGCTCGCGCTGCACGAGATGCGCGAGTGGCGGGACGCCGCCGTACGGCAGATCCTCGCCCGCGCGCCGCGCCGCGTCCTCGAGATCGGCGTCGGCTCCGGCCTGTTGATGGCCCACGTCCTGCCGCACGTGGAGCAGTACTGGGCCACCGACCTGTCCTCCGCCGTCATCGAGCGCCTCGCCCACGAGGCCGAGCAGGCCGGATACGCCGACAGGGCGACCCTGCGCCACCGGGCCGCCGACGACGTGACCGGGCTGCCCCAGGGCCACTTCGACACCGTCGTGCTCAACTCGGTGGTGCAGTACTTCCCGGACGCCGACTACCTCGACCGCGTCCTGGCGCAGGCCTTCGAACTCCTCGCGCCCGGCGGCCGGATCATCGTCGGCGACGTACGCAACGCCGCCACCCTGCGGCTGTTCCGCGCGGGAGTCCAGCACGCCCACCAGCCGGAGGCCGCCACCTCCCAGGCCCGCGCCGCGATCACCCGCGCCATGCTCATGGAGCAGGAACTGGTCGTGGACCCGGAGTGGTTCACCCAGTGGGCGGCGCGGCACGGCGCCGCAGGCGTCGACATCCGCCTCAAGCCCGGCCGCGCCCACAACGAACTCACCCGCCACCGCTACGAGGCCGTGCTGCACAAGCAGCCCGCGGCGCCGGTGGAGCTGACCGAGGCGCCCCCGCTGTACTGGGGCCGCCAGGTCGGCGACCTGCGCGAGCTGGCCCAGCTGTGTGCCGCCCGCGAGGACACCGAGGTGCTGCGGGTCGTGGGCATCCCCAACGCCCGCCTCACGGAAGAGGTGGACCTCGCGGTCGCCGCGGGGCTGATGACCGCCCCCGCCGTGACGGGGCCCGCCGTGGACCCGCAGGACGTCTGGGACCAGGCCGCCGAGCAGGGCTGGACGGTGCTCCTGACCTGGTCGGGAGCCGTCGCCGAGAGCTTCGACGTGCTGGTCTTCCCCCAAGGACCCGAGCTGCCCGACCAGTTGACGGGCCTCTTCGTGCCCGCCGGGCGCCCCGGGCGCGAGCTGGCCGGGGAACCCGCCGCGGCCGGACGCATCGGCACGCTCGTCGGCTCGCTGCGCGACTACCTCACCGAGCGGCTGCCCGCGCACCAGGTGCCCGCCTCGGTGGTGGCCATCGCCGAGGTGCCGCTGATGGCAAGCGGCAAGCTGGACCGCAAGGCGCTGCCCGTCGCCGACTTCGTGGCCCAGGCCACCGGCCGTGACCCGCGCACCCCGCAGGAAGAGCTGCTGTGCGGTCTGTTCGCCGAGGTCCTCGGCCTGGACCGGGTCGGCATCGACGACGACTTCTTCGCCCTGGGCGGCCACTCGCTGCTCGCCACCCGTCTGGTGAGCCGCATCCGCGCCGTCCTCGGCGTGGAGCTGCCCATCCGCGCGGTGTTCGCCGCGCCCACCGTGGTGGGCCTCTCCGGTCACCTCTCCGAGGGCGACCGGGCCCGCCCGCCGACGGTCCGCGTCGAGCCGCGCCCGGAGCGGGTGCCGCTGTCCTTCGCCCAGCGCCGGCTGTGGTTCCTCGACAAGTTCGAGGGCCCCTCGGCCACGTACAACGCGCCCTTCCCGCTGCGCCTGACGGGCGAGCTCGACCCGGACGCGCTCGCGGCGGCGGTACGCGACGTGGTGACCCGGCACGAGAGCCTGCGCACCCTCTTCGCCGAGGACCCCGACGGCACCCCCTACCAGCGGGTCCTGCCGGTCGCCGAGGTGCGCCTCGACGTGCCCGTGGTCGAAGTGGCGGCGACGGAACTGACCGCCTCGATCATGGACTTCGCGTCCTACCGCTTCGACCTGGCCACGGAGATCCCCGTGCGCACGGTGCTGCTGCGGCTGGCCGAGCGCGACCACGTCCTGGTCCTGATGGTCCATCACATCGCCAGTGACGGCTCCTCGATGGCGCCCATGTTCCGGGACCTCGCCGACGCCTACGCCGCCCGGCTCGCAGGCCAGGCACCGCGCTGGCCCGAACTCCCCGCCCAGTACGTCGACTACACCCTGTGGCAGCGCGACCTGCTCGGCGACGAGAACGACCCCGACAGCCTGCTGACGGCCCAGTTCGACTACTGGCGCGGCGAGCTGACCGGCGTACCGCAGCCCCTGCAACTGCCCACCGACCGCACCCGGCCGCCCAAGGCCAGCCACCGCGGTGCCCACGTCGACTTCGCCCTCGACCCGGACACCGTCGCGGGCATCGGCGAACTCGCCCGGGAGCGCGGCGCGACCGTGGCGATCGTCCTGGAGGCCGCCCTCGCGGTGCTCCTGAACCGCCTCGGTGGTGGCGACGACGTCACCATCGGCTCGCCGATCGCCAACCGCACCGACGAGAACCTCACCGACATGGTCGGCTTCTTCGTCAACACCTGGGTGCTGCGCGCCCGCCTCGACGGCAACCCCACCTTCAACGACGTCCTCGACCAGGTGCGCACCAAGTCCCTGGCCGCCTACGACCACCAGGACGTGCCCTTCGAGCGCCTCGTGGAGGTTCTGAACCCGGAGCGGTCCACGGCGTACTCGCCGCTGTTCCAGGTGATGTTCGCCTGGCAGAACTTCAACAGGCAGGACTTCGAACTCTCCGGACTCCAGGTCGAGTTCGAGCGCGTACCCAACGACACGGTCAAGTTCGACCTGTTCTTCAACATGGCCGACCTGCCGGGCCGTGGCGTCCTCGGCGTCCTGGAGTACGCCACCGACCTCTTCGACGAGGACACCGCCCGTACGATCGCCGACCGCTTCGTGCGGCTGCTCGACCGGCTCGCCGCCGAACCCGCGCGGCCCGTCGCCACCGTCGACCTGGTCGAGCCGCAGGAGCGCGACCTCGTGCTGCGCGGCTTCAACGACACCGCCGCCGAGACCCCCGACCTGACCGTGCCGCAGCTCATCGCCGAGCAGGCCGCCCGGACACCGGAGGCGACCGCCGTCGTCTTCGGCGAGGAGCAGCTGACCTACGCCGAACTGGAGGCCCGCACCGACCGCGTGGCCCACGCCCTCGCCGCGCGCGGCGTCGGCCCGGAGACGATCGTCGGCCTGAACCTGCCGCGCTCGGCCGACCTCGTGGTGGCCATGCTCGGCATCCTCAAGGCGGGCGGCGCCTACCTGCCGATCGACCCCAAGTATCCGAGCACCCGCCTCGACCACATCCTCGACGACGCCCGCCCCGCGCTCATCCTGAAGAGCCTCAGTGATCTCGGTGAACTCGGGGACCTGACGGACGGCGGCACGGACGTCCCGGTGCCGGCGGCGCGGCCCGCGAACGCCGCGTACGTGATGTACACCTCCGGCTCCACCGGTGTGCCCAAGGGCGTGACCATCACGCACCGCGACGTCGTCAACGGCGTGCTGCGCCTGGCGGAGTCCGTCGGCATCGACGCGGACACCCGCACCCTGGCGGGCACGTCGATCAACTTCGACGTGTCCGTCTTCGAGACCGTCACCACGCTCGCCAAGGGCGGCACCGTCGAGGTCGTCCGCGACGTCCTCGTCGTCGGCGAGCGCGGCGGCTGGTCCGGCGGCGTCATCAGCACTGTCCCGTCCGTACTCGCCGGGCTGCTCGACCAGGCCGACGTGGACATCACTGCGGACGCGGTGGTGTTCGCGGGCGAGGCGCTGCCCGCCTCCCTCGTGGAGCGGGTGCGCGAGGCGATCCCCGGCGTGCGCGTCGTCAACGCCTACGGCCAGACCGAGTCGTTCTACGCCGCGACCAGCACCATCGCCGAGGACGGCACCGCCGCCGCGGGCGCCCCCATCGGCGCCCCGCTCGGCAACATGCGCGCCTACGTCCTCGGCCCGGGCCTCGCGCCCGTCCCCGTCGGCGTGGTGGGCGAGCTGTACGTCGCGGGCAACGTGGCCCGCGGCTACCACGGCCGGGCCGCGCTCACGGCCGAGCGCTTCGTGCCCGACCCGTTCGGCGAGCCCGGCGCGCGCATGTACCGCACCGGCGACCTCGCCCGCTGGCGGGCCGACGGTCAGCTCGACTATGTCGGCCGCGGCGACGCACAGGTCAAGGTGCGCGGCTTCCGCATCGAGCCCGGCGAGATCGAGGCGGCCCTCACCGCCCACCGCGCGGTGGCGCAGGCCGCCGTGGTCGCCCGGGAGGTGCGCGGCAGCACCCAGCTCGTCGGCTACGTCGTCCCGGTCGAGGTCGACGAGACGGACGGCAACTACGACATCACTGCCGGCGTCGAGGCCAGGGACCTGCGCAAGTTCGTGTCCGCGCGGCTGCCGGAGTTCATGGTGCCCGCCGCCTTCGTGATGCTGGACCGCCTCCCGCTGGCCCTGAACGGCAAGCTGGACCACAAGGCGCTGCCGGAGCCGGAGTTCACCGGCGGCACGTACCGGGCGCCGCGCACCGCCGACGAGCACACCCTCGCCGCCGTGTACGCGGAGGTCCTCGGCCTGGAGAACGTCGGCGTCGACGACGACTTCTTCGCCGTCGGCGGCGACAGCATCCGCTCCATCCAGGTGGTCTCCCGCGCCCGCGCACAGGGCCTCGAAGTCACGCCCCGGCAGATCTTCGAGCTGCGTACGGTCGCCGAGCTGGCCGAGGCCGCGGCCGCGGGCCGCGTCGGCACCGTCCTGGAGGAGCTGGAGGGCGGCGGCGTCGGCTTCATGCCGCTCCTGCCGATCGGTCACTACCTGCTCGAACTGGGCGGCGGCAGCGACCGGTTCACCATGTCGACCGTCGTCGACCTGCCCGCGGGCATCGACCACGACGGCCTCGCCGCCACCCTCGGCGCGGTCGTCGACCGGCACGACATCCTCCGCTCCCGCCTGATCCTCACCGGGGCCAAGGGCCTGGAGGTGGCCGAACCGGGCACGGTGGACGCGGCGGAGCTGATCCACCGCGTGGAGTGGCGGGACGGCTGGGACCGTCCCGACTGGCACGAGCGGGCCGCGGCGGAACTGGACGCGGCGGCCGGTCGGTTGGACCCGGCGGCCGGGGTGATGGCCCAGTTCGTCTGGTTCGACACCGGCACGGGAGCGGACACGGGCACAGGTGCCGACAAGGGCGGTGACACGGCCGGGCGCCTGATCATCGTGCTGCACCACTTCGCCGTCGACGGCGTCTCCTGGCGCATCCTCCTGCCCGACCTCGCCGAGGCCTGGCAGCAGCTCCGCCAGGGCCGCACCCCCGAACTCGCCCCGGTCGCGACCTCCGTACGCCGCTGGTCGCACGCCCTTGCCGAGCACGCCACCGACGCCGACCGCGTCGCCGAACTCCCGCTGTGGCAGAGCATCCTGGACGGCCCCGACCCGGCCATCGGGTCCCGTCCGTTCGACCCGGCGCTCGACGTGCGCGCCACCGTGGAGACCGTCCACCTCGAACTGCCGGTGGCCGCGACCGACACGCTGCTCACCACGCTGCCCGCCGCCTTCCACGGAGGCGTCAACGACGGCCTGCTCACCGCGCTGACCGTGGCCCTCGCCCAGTGGCGGCGCGCCCGCGGCGTCGACGAGCGCGACGCGTCCTCGGCCCTGATCCGCCTGGAGGGCCACGGCCGAGAGGAGAGCGCCGCACCGGGCGCCGACCTGTCCCGCACGGTGGGCTGGTTCACCAGCATGTTCCCCGTACGCCTGGACGTCGGCGGCTTCGACCTCGACGACGCCGCCGGCGGCGGCCGGGCCGCGGGCGGCGCCATCAAGGCCGTCAAGGAACAGCTGAACGCCGTACCGGACCACGGCATCGGCTTCGGCGTCCTTCGCTACCTCAACGCCGAGACCTCGGCCGCCCTCCAGGGCCACGGGACCGGGCAGATCTCCTTCAACTACCTCGGCCGGTTCGCCTCCGCCGACATGCCGGAGAGCCTGCGGGGCCTCGGCTGGACCGCCGCCGCCGACGTGGACGACCTGTTCGCGCAGCCCGACGCGGACATGCCCGCCATGGCCACCCTCGAAGTCACCGCGTACGTCACCGACACCGAAGACGGACCGCGGCTCAGCGCCGGCATCGGCTTCCCCGGCGGCCTGCTCACCCGGGACGAGGCGCAGCAGCTCGCGGACCTGTGGCGCACGGCCCTCGAAGGCCTCGCCCGGCACGCCGAGCGGCCCGACGCGGGCGGCCTCACGCCGTCGGACGTGCCGCTCGTCAAGGTCAGCCAGCGCGACCTGGAGGTGTGGACGGAGAGCCACCCGGGCCTGGTGGACGTGTGGCCGGTGACGCCGATGCAGTCGGGCCTGCTGTTCCACAGCATGATGGCCGACTCGTCGTTCGACGCCTACCACGTGCAGCTGACCTTCCACCTCTCCGGCGACGTCGACCCCGAGCGCATGCGCCGGGCCGGTCAGGTGCTCCTCGACCGGTACCCGAACCTGGGCGCCGCGTTCGTGACCAGCGCGGCGGGCGAGCCCGTCCAGCTCATCCGCGAGCGCGTCGAACTGCCGTACAAGGTCGTTGACTTGCGCGACCTCTCCGACGCGGCGCGCGACGCCGAGCTGGAGCGGCTGCTCGCCGCCGACCACGCGGACCACTTCGACCCGGCGAAGCCGCCCCTGATGCGGCTGACCCTGGTCCTGATGGAGCCGGGCCGCTCGGAGCTGGTCTTCACCGCCAGCCACGCCCTGTACGACGGCTGGTCGATCCCGCACCTCCTGCAGGACCTGATCCGCGCCTACGGCACCGACGGCGACACCTCCGAGCTGCCGCGCGTACGCCCCTACCGGGACTTCCTGACCTGGCTCGCCGGGCAGGACCGCGACACGTCGGTCCGCGCCTGGGCCGCCGAGCTGGACGGCGTGGACACGCCGACGATGCTCGCCGGGGCGGGCGCCGACGCCGCAGGGGACGACGAGGGCGGGTTCGGTTCGGCCGAGGTGCCGCTGTCCACGGAGACGTCCCGACTGCTTTCGCAGCGGGCCGCCGAACTGGGCGTCACCCTCAACGTCCTGGTGCAGGGCACCTGGGGCGTGCTGCTCGGCGCCCTGACCGGGCGGCAGGACGTGGTGTTCGGCACCACCGTCTCCGGCCGCCCGCCGCAGGTGCCCGGCGTCGACGACATGGTGGGCCTGTTCATCAACGCCCTGCCCGTGCGCGTGCGTTACTCGCCCGAGGACACCCTCGCGCAGGTGCTCACCCGGCTCCAGCAGAGCCAGGCCGTCCTGATGGACCACCAGAACCACGGTCTGAGCGACATCCAGGACGCCGCGGGCCTCGGCACCCTCTTCGACACGATGGTCGTCTTCGAGTCCTACCCGATCGACCGGGCGGGCCTGGTCGAGGCGCACGACGAGGCCGGCATCGCCATCACCGGCGCCCGTCCCGTCACCGGCGCCCACTACCCGATGGGCGTCGCCGCGGAGGCCTCCCCGCACCTGCGCACCGGCCTGCACTACCAGGAGAGCCTGTTCGACCCCGCCACGGCCGCCCGCATAGCCGCCGGCCTCGGCCGCCTCCTGGAGCAGTTGGCCGCCGACCCCGAAACCCCGCTCGGCCGCCTCGACCTGATGCCGAAGGCCGAGCTGGAACGCGTCGTCGCCGCATGGAACGACACCGTCACCCCGGCGGCCGTACGAACCGTCCAGGAGGCGTTCGCCGAGCAGGCCGCGCAGGGTCCCGACCGGATCGCGGTGGCCTCCGGCGAGGAGCGGGTGACCTACCGGGAGCTGGACGAGCGGGCCGACCGGCTCGCCCGGGTGCTGGCCGCGCGCGGCGTCGGACAGGAGTCGGTGGTCGGACTCGCGCTGCCGCGATCGGTGGAGCAAGTCGTCGCCGTCCTGGCCGTGTTGAAGGCGGGCGGCACCTATCTGCCCGTCGACGCGGACTACCCGGCCGAGCGCCTCGCGTTCCTCCTCAGCGACGCCGCGCCCGTGCTCCTGGTGACCGACGCGGAGACCTCGGAGCGGCTGTTCGACAGCCCTTGCCCGCACTTGGTCCTCGACGAGCCCGGCACCGCCGACGAGATCGCCCGTGCCGAGGCGGGACCGCTCGCCGCGGCCACCGCTGGACACCCGGACCAGCTCGCCTACGTGATGTACACCTCCGGCTCGACGGGGCTGCCCAAGGGCGTCGGCACCACCCACCGCGACGTGGTGCTCCTGGCCGCCGACAGTTGCTTCGGCAAGGGGGGCCACGAGCGGGTGCTCATGCACAACCCGCAGTCCTTCGACGCCTCGACGTACGAGATGTGGATCCCGCTGCTCGGCGGCGGCACCGTCGTCGTCGCCCCGCCCGGACGCCTGGACGCGGCGGCCCTCGCCCGGCTGATCACCGAGCAGGGCGTGACCGGCCTCGGCATCGCGGCGGGACTGTTCATGACCATCGCCGACGAGAGCCCCGAGGCGTTCTGCGGGGCCCGCGAGGTGTGGACGGTCGGCGACGTGGTCGCCCCGGCCTCGCTGGAGCGGGCGCTGCGCACCTGCCCCGGTCTGCGGGTCGTGAACGGCTACGGCCCGACCGAGACCACCGCCGCCACCGCCCAGCACCTCCTGACCGACCCCGAGAACATCCCCGGCACCGTGCCGATCGGCGGTCCCATGGAGAACACCCGCCTGTACGTCCTCGACACGGCACTGCGGCCGGTACCGCCCGGCGTCCCCGGTGAGCTGTACGTCGCCGGACAGCGCCTGGCCCGCGGCTATCTGGGGCGGCACGCCCTGACCGCGGAGCGCTTCGTGGCCTGCCCCTTCGGCGGTCCTGGGGAGCGCATGTACCGCACCGGTGACGTGGTGGCCTGGACCGAGGACGGCGTCCTGGTCTTCCAGGGCCGCGCCGACACCCAGGTCAAGATCCGCGGTTTCCGCATCGAACCCGGCGAGGTCGAGACCGTCCTCGCCGGCCACCCCGGCATCACCCAGGCCGTGGTGATCGCCCGTGACGACCGGGGCACCGGCAAACGCCTCGTCGCCTACGTCACCCCGGCCGAAGGGGAAGGACCGGACACCGAGGAGCTGCGGGCCTTCGCCGCCGAGCGGCTGCCGGAGCACATGGTGCCGGCCGCGTTCGTCACCCTGGAGTCCATCCCGCTGGCCGGAGCAGGAAAGGTCGACCGCAAGGCGCTGCCCGCCCCCGAACTCGTCAGCGGCGCCGCCTACCGCGCCCCGCGCACCCCGCAGGAAGAGGTGCTCGCGGGCCTGTTCGCCCAGGTCCTCGGTGTCGAGAAGGTGGGCATCGACGACAACTTCTTCGACCTCGGCGGCCACTCGCTGCTCGCCACCAAACTCATCAGCCGCATCCGCACGGTCCTGATGGTCGAGGTGCCGATCCGCCTGGTGTTCCAGTCACCGACCGTCGCCGACGTGGCCGCGCACCTGACCGGCGGCTCCGAAGCCACCGGACACAGCGACCCGTTCGGCGTGGTCCTTCCCCTGAAGACCGGTGGCACCAAGGCGCCGGTGTGGTTCATCCACCCCGGCTTCGGACTGTGCTGGTCCTACCTCGGCATGGCCACGCAGCTCGGCGACCGCCCCGCGTACGGCATCCAGGCCCGCGGCTTCGACGGCGCGCCCCTGCCGGAGACCTTCGAGGAGATGGTCGCCGACTACGCCGACCAGATTCTTGACCTCCAGCCGGAAGGCCCCTTCCACCTCGTCGGCCACTCCATCGGCGGCCCGATCGGCCAGGCCGTAGCCGTGGAGTTGCAGCGCCGCGGCCACGACGTTCCGCTCGTCGTCCTCCTCGACGCCGTACCGGGCGACTGGTTCGCCGCACAGGAGGACGCGCGCCTGGACCTGCGCGAGGCCAGGGACTTCCTGGAGAACTACCTGCCCGGCGAGGAGGACAGCGAGGAGCGCAGGGCGCTCATCGGCAACGGCGCCGCCCTGATGGTCCAACACGGCCGGATGGTGCGGGAGTTCAGCCAGCCGACCTACCGGGGCACCGCCCTGTTCTTCAAGGCCACGCAGAGCCCCGAGGCCCAGGCCGCCTTCTGGGAGCCCCACATCGAGGGCGCCCTGCACACCTACGACATCGACGCCACGCACCTGGGCCTGAACGCGCCCGGCCCCGCGGCCGAGATGTGCTCCATCATCACCCGCCACCTCACGGACTAAGGACCAGGGAGCCAGCATGAGCACGAACCCCTTCGACGACGAGAACGGCACGTTCTACGTCCTCGCCAACGACGACGAACAGCACTCCCTGTGGCCGGAGTTCGCCGAGATCCCGCCGGGCTGGCGCGTCGTGTTCGGCGCGGCGGACCGTCCCGCCTGCCTCGCCTATGTCGAGGAGAACTGGACGGATCTGCGGCCCATGAGCCTGCGCGAGGCCATGGCCGGGGACGTGTGACGGCGGCCCAAGTCGCCGCCGTCCACCCACGGATCCCGTACCGCACGTACCACCACCCACAGAACCAGCAGTGCCCGAAGAGCCCGAAAGAGGGGAACGAACGAACATGACCGAACTCGCCGACCGCTGGGGACTGAACCCACTGCACTTCTGGATGTGGGGACGCAGCCCGGAGCACCCCGTGAAGGTCGATGAAAACGGCATAGTCCACATGTACGGCTACGACGAGATCGTCGGCGTCTACAGCAGCCCCAAGGAGTACTCGGCCAATGTGAGTGCCGCCCTGATGGGCGACACCGCGGCCGCCGACGCCTTCAACCAGGGCACGCTCCTGCAGGCGGACCCGCCCGGCCACACCAAGCTGCGCAGGCTCATCAGCGGCGTGTTCACCCCGCGCATGGTGGCCGAGCTGGAGCCGCGCATCGTAGAGATCACCAAGGGTCTCCTCGACGAGGCGGAGGAGCGCGCCACCGGCAACCAGCTGGAGCTGGTCGACGCCCTGACCTACCCGATGCCGGTCATGGTCATCGCCGAGATGCTGGGCGTGCCGCAGAGCGACCGCGGCCTGTTCAAGCAGTGGGTCGACCAGATGATCGCCGCCGCCGGGGACATCTCGGTGGGCGGCGAGGAGACGGCGGAGGACGCCGACGTGGCGGCCGCGCTGCGGCACGTACCGGAGTTCCTCGCCTACCTCCAGCAGCACGTGGACGAGCGCCGCTCGAAACCGCGGGAGGACCTGCTCACCAAACTCGTCCAGGCGGAGGTCGACGGCGAGGGCCTGAGCGACGCGGCCGTCGTGAACTTCGCCAACGAGCTGCTGATCATCGGGCACACCACCACCAGCGCGCTGCTCGGCAACATGCTGCTGTGCCTGGACGCGCACCCCGAGCACTTCGCGGCGTTGCGCAAGAACCCCGAGCTGGTCTCGGGCGTGGCAGAGGAGACCCTGCGGTTCCTGAGCCCGATCGCGGGCTCGTACCGCATAGCCGCCGTCGACACCGAGGCGGCCGGGGTCAAGGTGCCCCAGGGCTCGCTCGTCTCGCTGTGGCTCGGCGCGGCCAACCGCGACGAGCGGCGCTTCGAGCGCCCCCACGAGTTCGACCCCTACCGCGACCCCAACCCGCACCTCGACTTCGGCCGCGGCATGAAGTTCTGCATCGGCGCGCCGCTGGCCCGCCTGGAGGCGCGCATCGCCATCACCGCGCTCCTGGAGCGCTACCCCGTGCTGCGCACGGACCCCGCCAACCCGCCGGAGTTCCTGCCGGTGGAGCAGGCGATCGGCGCCACCAAGCTGCTGCTGCACACCGACTGACGGGACGCGTCCGGCGGGTATGACGGAGCGAGGCGGGACCGGGGTCACACCGGTCCCGCCTCGCCCGCGTGACCCAGGGCTACTGGGGCGGGTGGAGCTTGCGGAAGTACGTCCAGCTGGTCTCGTTCGGCTCGCTCCACTTGTCCGGGGCCTGGGCGAACTTCGGCTGGTGGTCGGCTATGTAGGCACGGGTGCGCTCGGGGACCTCGGCGTACGAGGCGAGCTTGCGTCCCCGGCAGTGGAAGGTGAGGCCGCCGGGGCGCTGCCCGCGGGCCATCCACGGGAGCCAGGGCGACATCCGCGACCACGACATGGTCGCGGGGACACTGGGCGCCGGGCCCGCCAGGTCGGCGCGGTCGGCGAAGAACTGGAAGAGCTCCAGGGCCCGGTAGGTGTCACCGGCCGAGTGGACGGGGTACTGGGCCACCGGCAGCGGCGAGGGATAGGTGAGCGGGATCTCCAGGCTGAAGCAGACCTGGGTGCCGAGCTCGGTCGTCGGGATCGGGAAGGGACGCCACTTCTGATTCGCCGGGTCGTTCCAGATGTGCACCACCGGCAGGTCCTGCCAGGTCTCCAGGATCTCGCGGCTGACGGGGTCCAGGAAGAAGGCGGCCTCGCGGGTGAGCAGCTGGTAGGCGTCCGGGCCGGCTTCGGCGTCCTGGACCAGGCGGGCGACGTTGAGCCCCTCGAAGCCGAAGACGCGCTGGTAGGGCTCGTCGGGGGCCCAGGAGTACACGTCTCCGGACCACCAGTACGTGACCTCCTCGCCGTCCAGTGAGGCACGGGTGCGGGCGAAGGAGCGGAGCGACTCCGCGGGTGTCGTCATACGGACTACTTTGCGCCGCCGGGACCGGGCGGCCTCGGCCGGGGGCGCAGGTGGCGGAAAGACGCCCGCGACGGCCGCCGAGAAGCGGTCGCACCGGCAGGCTGTGAGCGCCGTTCCGATGCGACGGCGGCGGGCGCGGGCACCCCCGGCACACGTGGCTGATTTCCCGCACGGGTCATTGCCCGCGATGCCGGACGCCTCTACGCTCACACGACTCCGTTTGTGACTGACGTTCAGATATCTGACCGCATCGAGGAGTTGAGGCCCATGTCCGGCACCCCCCGCACCCGCCGACGGTTCAGACCCCTGGTCGCACTGCTCGGCCTGGCCATGATCTGGACGCCGTTCCTGTCGCCCGCCGACCGCGCCGAGGCCCTCCCCGACGGCCTCGCGCTCACACCGCCCATGGGCTTCAACAACTGGAACTCCACCGGCTGCGCCATCGACGAGAAGATGATCCGCGACACGGCGGACCGCATCGCCGACTCGGGCCTCAAGGAAGCCGGTTACGAGTACGTCAACGTCGACGACTGCTGGGCCGCGGAGAAACGCGACCCCGCCACCGGCCGCCTGACCGCCCACCCCGAACGCTTCCCCAGCGGCATCAAGGCCCTGGCCGACTACGTCCACGCCCGCGGCCTCAAGTTCGGCATCTACACCAGCGCGGGCACCCTCACCTGCGCCAGGACCATGCCCGGCGCCCTCGACCACGAGGAGACCGACGCCCAGACCTTCGCCGACTGGGGCGTGGACTACCTGAAGTACGACAACTGCAACAACCAGGGCAGGCCCGCCCTGGAGCGCTACACCAAGATGCGCGACGCCCTGAAGAGGACCGGCCGCCCCATCGTCTACTCCCTCTGCGAATGGGGCGAGAACAAGCCGTGGGAGTGGGGCGCCGACGTCGGCCATCTGTGGCGCACCACCGGCGACATCAACGACAGCTGGTCGTCCATGCTGAACCTCTTCAAGGCCAACGCCCCGCTCGCCGGGCACGCGGGCCCCGGCCGCTGGAACGACCCGGACATGCTGGAGGTCGGCAACGGCGGCATGACCGCCACCGAGTACCGCTCCCACTTCGGCCTCTGGTCGATGATGGCCGCGCCGCTGCTCATCGGCACCGACCTGCGCAAGGCCTCCCCGGAGACCTTCGACATCCTCGGCAACAAGGACGTCATCGCCGTCGACCAGGACCGCCTCGGCGTCCAGGCACGCGTGCTGCGCAGTGCGGGCGGCCACTGGGTCCTCGCCAAGCCGCTCGCGAACGGTGACGTGGCGGTGGCCCTGTTCAACGAGACCGGTACGACGGCCACGTTCGGCACCACCGCCAAGGAGCTCGGCCTGCCCGAGCGCACCGGCTACGTCCTCCGTGACCTGTGGCAGCACCGCGACACCGAGACCGCGGGAACGGTGAGCGCGGCCGTGCCCGCGCACGGCACCGCGATGTTCCGGATCTCCGCCGACGCCGACTGGTGGCAGGCGCCGCCCGCCGCCGACGCCGCCCTGCTCACCGACGCGCCCGCCGAGGGCATCCCCGGCACCCTCACCCCGGCGGGTCGCGCCTTCACCGCCACCGTCCGCACCACCAACCACGGCCGCGCCCCCGTCCTCGCGCCCCGCCTCGCCCTGACCGCCCCGGAAGGCTGGCGGGCCAAGGCGCTGGGCCAGGACCACGACCCCGTCCTGACCACCGGCCAGTCCGCCACGGCACGCTGGCGCCTCACCCCACCCTCGGACACCCCGCCGGGCACGGCGGAGGCGACCGCCCGGCTCACCTTCCGCTCCCCGGGCCACGGCCGCGTCACCCGCGAGACCCGGGAGGTCTTCACCGTCCCCGAACCCGTCCCCACCGGCGTCTCCGCGCTCTCCGACGCGCGCTGGGCGGCGGTCGGCAACGGATACGGCCCCGTCGAGCGCGACATGTCCAACGGCGGCGCCAAGGCGGGCGACGGCAGAACCCTCACGGTCAACGGCAAGACGTACCCGAAGGGCCTCGGCACCCACGCCCCCACCGAGCTGATCTACTACCTCGGCGGCCGCTGCACGGACCTGACCACCGACGTCGGCGTCGACGACGAACGCGACCCGCGCCTGCCCGGCCAGGGCACCCTCACCGCCGAGATCTGGGCCGACGGCACCAAGCGCGCCGACAGCGGCCTGCGCACCTGGCAGGACCCGGCAGTGAGCCTCAGCGCCGACCTGAAGGGCGCGGACTATCTGCGGCTCGTCGGCACGACGGGCGGCGACAGCCACATGTACGACCGGCTGGATTGGGGCGGTCCGACTCTGAGGTGCGGGACGTAGGCTCATGCGGTCCCTCTGACCCCGGAGGTCCCGCATGGGCGCACGCCGCACGCACCGCCTCGGCCTGGCGGCCGTGATCGCGTCGATCGTCACCGCGCTGCTGGGCGCGGGCCTGGCTCCGGCGCCCCCGACGGGGGGTGCCGGTGGCCGTGCCCGTGGCGTCCCAACTACCCCAAGTGGTAACGCAGTTGCGTCTGACGCCCCAGCCACCGCCGACATCCCCCGCCTCACCGACGACCGAGGCCGCACCCTCACCCTCCGCGGCTGGAACGTCGAGGACAAGACGCACCACGGCTCCGAAGCGCTCAGCGCGATCACCGAGCGGCACTTCGTCGACCTGCGCGCCAACGGCTTCAACTTCGCACGGCTGCTGGTCTTCTGGGACGACCTGGAGCCGCAGCGCGGCCAGTACAGCGAGTCGTACCTGCGCAAGATCCGGCGGATCCTCGACTGGGCGCACAAGCACCGCGTACACGTCGTCATCGACGCCCATCAGGACGTGTTCGGGCCCGCGTTCGGGCATCGCGGGATCCCGAAGTGGGCGACGCGGACCGACGGCCTGCCGTTCACACCGCACCCCGACGACTGGTTCTCCGAGTACTTCGAGCCCGCCGTCCAGCGCGCCTTCACCCACCTCTACGAGGACGCGGACCTGCGGCGCGCCCAGGAGCGCGTGTGGCGCCTGCTGGCCGACCGCTTCGGCACGCACCCCGCCGTCCTCGGCTACGACTTGATCAACGAGCCGATGGGGGAGCTGCGCGAAGGCGAGGACCTGGCGACCGCCGCCCGCCGCATCGAGGCCATGCACCTCACCCCGATGTACAACCGCCTCGCGGACGCGATCCGCACCCGGGACCGCTCGAACTGGCTGTTCGTCGAGCCGACCCCGATCGTCGGCGAGGGCTTGCCCACCGGCCTCGGCCGCGTGCGCGACCAACGCGTCGTGTACGCCCCGCACTTCTACAACACCGCGATGGAGGCGGGCGCCGACTACGACCCGGCCGACGGCTGGATCGAGACGTACGAGAACGCCGTCACCGCCTACCCGCGCGAGCAGCGCGTCCCGGTCGTCGTGGGGGAGTGGGGCCCGCTGAACAATGGCCTGCCACACATGCGCCGCTTCCACGACGACGCGCTCGCCTCCTTCGCCCGCTACTCATCGGGGTGGGCGGCGTACGTCTGGTGCTACGGCGGCGGCTACTGCGCCCTCGACCGCGAGGGCCGCTTCCGTACGAACAAGGAACGCACCGCCACGCCGTACGCCCCCGCGGTCGCGGGCACCGTACGCACCGACACCCACGACCCGGCAAGCGGAACCTACCGACTCACCTACCGCTCGACGCACCGCCCCGGCACCACCCTGCTGTCCCTCCCGCCGAGTACCACCGGCTGGCGGATCGAGCTGTCGGGCCGCACGGCGTGGGCCGACGCGCGGAACGTGCCGCCGGGGCGGGCCTGTCAGGTCCGGGTGTGGGCGGCGGCCGGCGCCGAGGTGGAGGTGAGGGTGCGGTACCGCGCCCCGTAGGGGCGCGGGGAACTGCGCGACCAGCCCCCACCGGCCCGCAGGATGGGCACCGCACATCCAGCGAAGCGCTTAGTGCCGGTGGTGGTCGCGCCGGGCGCTGAACGGCCCGGCGTCCAGCGTGGACGTACGCCGCCCGTTGGAGTTGATGGTGTGCTGCCCGTGCCTCCCGCCCAGCGTGAGCGACCACGAGCGGCCGTTGATCCTGAGCCGGACCCCAGGAAGGATGCGGAACGTCTTGTGGAACGTGAACGACACCGTGGACTCCTCGCATTCGGCTGACCTGACCGATTGAGCGCGCGTGGGTCGCTCGTGCTGTCGCTCGTTCTGGCGGTCAGGCGCGTACCCGTCCCGAACAGACTCGCGCATGACGCCCGCCCAGAAGCCCTCTCTGCCGGACCCGCTACAAGGCCGTGACAATGCCCCGATGAACGCATTCGACGGGAAGAACCCGACAACGGCCGTGAAGCGAGGATTCCTCTTGCGCGCGGTTCACCGCGCCGCGCACAACTCCGCGTACAGCTGAGGACCCGTCCATGTACGCGGCCCGGACTCCGCCTCGTGCACCAGGGCGACGAGTCGCGCGTTCGCGGGTGCGGTGAGCCCATGGGCGGTGGCGAGGGCGACGATCTCGCCCTGCAGTGAGTCGATCTCCGTGGGGCGGCCGCGCTGGAGGTCCTCCCACATCGAGGAGCGTGCGTGGGCGTCGATGCGCAGGGAGGCCGCGGCCACGCGGCGGAAGAGGGCGTCGGGCAGGGCCAGTACGTACGGGGTGAGGCCCGGCGAGGTGGGGCCGAGGCGGGCCGGGGTCAGTGCGGCGGCACGGTAGGCGGCGAGGGCCTCGCGCTGGCACAGGGCGAGGCAGCGGCGGTAGGCGCGCTGCCCGAGCTGGTCGCGCAGCGGCAGCCCGGAGAGGGCGTTGATCGCGTTGTTGAGGTTGAACAGCAGCTTGGCGTGCTGCACTTCGGACATGTCGGTGCGGGCCTCGACGGCCAGGTCGGCGGCACGGAAGGCCGCGACGAGGGTGTCGTCGGGCTCGGTCATCAGTCTGCCCGCCATGCCCTGGTGCACGGTTCCCGGCTCCTCCTGCACCACGTTGTACGGCACCATCCCGGCCAGCACGGTGTGGCCGGGGAGCGCCGCGCGCAGGGTGGCCGCGTTGTGCAGCCCGTTCTGGAAGCTGACGACGACGGCGCCGGGGGAGAGGTGCGGGGCGAGTCCTTCGGCGGCGGCCCCGGTGTCGGCGGTCTTCACGGTGACCAGCACGTAGTCGGCGCCGGCGGCCGCGTCCGGTCCGGTGGCGGTCGTGAGCCGGTCCGGTGCGAGGCGGACGGGTGGGCGACTGGACGTGTTGAGGGTCAGCCCCCGCTCCCGCAGCACGTCCATGGCGGCGGGCCGGCCGATGAACGTCACGTCATGCCCGGCGGCGGCGAGGTGCCCGCCCAGGTGGCAGCCGACACTGCCCGCGCCGAGGACGGCGAGGCGGGGCTTGGGCATGGGCGACTCCCGTGGCAGGGCAGGGGCAGGCCCGGGCAGGAGCATGCCCGCTGACCAAGCCCCCGCGATCGGAGACGAAGAGTCTCACGGCCACCGGCATTTCGCGATCGTGGGTCCCCACTCGTCCCCTTGCCCCTGGATCCTCAGGACTCCTGCGGGTACCACCGCAGCTCCACGGTGTTGCCGTCCGGGTCCTGCACGTACAAGGAAATCGCGGTGCCCCGGGCGCCGAAGCGCTTGCCGGGACCGTCGAGGACCGTGAAGACGCCGGAATCGACGACCTCCTGCCAGTCGAGCGGCTCGACCACCAGGCAGATGTGGTCGACATTGGAACCCCGAGGCGTCCCGTCGGGCGCTTCGACGAGGTCGATGATGGTGGTGGGGCTCACCCGCACGGACGGGAAGGGGACCTTGCCGGCCCGCCACTCCTCCACCCGCACCGTCTCCAGGCCCAACGGGCCGGTGTAGAAGGCGAGTGAGCGCTCGATGTCGGCGACGCTCAGGACGAGGTGGTCGAAGGCGATCACACGCATGGCTGTCTCCACGGGGTCGGGGCGCCGTGTCGGCGCCTGGCTGACTCCAGCATCATCGACAGGCATCCATCGGTCCAACACATGCTTGTCATCACTACCCATCGCGTTTGATGATGGATCGATGGATCTCCAGCAGATGCGCTACGTCGTCGCGGTGGCGGAGACCGCGAGCTTCACGCGTGCGGCCGAGCGGTGCCACGTCGTCCAGTCCGCGCTCAGCCACCAAGTGGCCCGCCTCGAGAAGGAATTGGGCGCCCGGCTTTTCGAGCGGACCAGCCGCCGGGTGCGCCTGACCGCCGCCGGGGAAGCCTTCCTGCCCGCGGCCCGCCAGGCACTGGAAGCGGCCGAGCGTGCCCGCGCGGAAGTGGCGGCGGCCAGCGGCGAGATACGGGGCAGGCTGACCGTCGGATCGATCCCCACCGTGACGGCCGTGGACCTCCCCGCGGTGCTGCGGGACTACCGCGGGCGCTACCCGCAGGTGCGGATCAGTCTGCGGGCCGGTTCCAGCGAACGCCTCGTCGACATGGTGCGCGACGGCACGCTGGACGCGGCATTCCTCGGCGTACCGCCCGGATTCCGCATCCAGGGCGTCCACGACCGGGAACTCGCCCACGGGCAGCACGTCGCCGTGGTGGCCCCGGACCACCCACTGGCCGCGGAACACGAGGTCGACCTCCGCCACCTCGCCGAGGAGGCGTTCGTCGACTTCGCCGACGGCAGCGCCGCCCGCGCCCAGTCGGACCAGGCGTTCGCGGCGGCCGGCCTGCGCCGCGAGGTCGCCTTCGAGGTGTCGGGAGTCGAACTCATGGCCCGCATGGTCCGCCACGGCCTCGGCGTCGCCCTGCTGCCCGCGACCTTCGCCGCCGAACTGCACGGCCTGCGCTGCGTACCGATCACCAACGGGCCGGTCCGCGTGGAGCGCCTCGTCTGGAGCCGCTTCACCCCCTCACCCGCGGCCTCCGCGTTCCTCGCACTGCTGGGAGTCGGCGCGCCGCCCACGGCTGAGTGACGGCCACCTAGCCGCCGAACCGCTCCAGCAGCGCGGGCAGCGCCGTCCCGATGGGTTCGCGGACGATTTCGGCGGCGCGGTCGTCGTACGGAGTGGGCTCGGCGTTGACGATGGTCAGGCGGGCGCCGTGGTCGGCGGCGAGGCCCGCGAGACCGGCGGCGGGGTGGACCTGGAGGGTGGTGCCCACCGCGATGAACATGTCGCAGGCCTTGGCGATGGCCATCGCCTCGCCGAGCACTTCCGGGTCGAGCTGCTCGCCGAACATCACCGTCGCCGACTTCAGGATGCCGCCGCAGTCCACGCACGACGGATCAGCCTCGCCCGCCTCGACGCGGGCCAGCGCGTCCGTCATGGGGCCTCGCGCGTGGCACGCGGTGCACACCACCGTGCGGGCGGTGCCGTGCAGTTCGAGGACCTTGCGGTCGGGCATCCCGGCGAGTTGGTGCAGGCCGTCGACGTTCTGCGTGATCACCCGCACCGGCACGCCGGAGCGTTCAAGCGCGGCCACCGCGAGGTGCGCCGCGTTGGGCCGCGCCTGGAGCGTCCGGTTCTTGCGCCGCATCTGCCACGACCGGCGCCGGATCTCCGGATCGCTCATGTAGTACTCGTACGTCACGAGCTTCTCGGCCTCGGGATCGCGCCGCCACAGCCCGTTGGGCCCGCGGTAGTCCGGGATCCCGGAGTCCGTGGAGATACCGGCTCCGCTGAGAAGGGCGACAAGGGGCTGGCTCATGCCGTCGAGGGTAGGACGGGAGCCCGCCACGGGCGAAGGGATATGTGTCCGGATCTGTGGGATGCACGGCGGTCCCGCCATGGCGCGGCCCGGCGCCCGACGTGATCCTTGAGCAGGAGGGAGGACGGCGCGGCCGGCGACGTACCGCCCCACCGGCTATCAGCAACTGACGACACGAGGTGGATGCCATGACGAGTGTGCGTGAGCGGGCGGCGGACGTGGTGGTTCCCGACACGAAGGTGGCGCGGGAGGCGACCGAGCTGATCCGTGACACCACGAGCGAGCTGATCTACCACCACTCCCGCCGCGTGTACTTCTTCGGCGCCCTCCAGGGCCGCAGCCGCGACCTGAGCTTCGATCCGGAGCTGCTGTACGTCGGTGCGATGTTCCACGACGTGGGGCTCGGCGAGGAGTTCCACGGGAGCGGGCGGCGGTTCGAGGTCGACGGAGCCGAGGAGGCCAAGCGGTTCCTGCGGGCCCACGGCGTGCCCGAGGACAGCGTGCGGCGGGTGTGGACGGCCATCGCCCTGCACACCACCCCCGGCATCCCCGCGCTCATGGAGCCGGAGGTGGCCCTGGTGACCGCCGGTGTGGAGTACGACGTCCTCGGCATGGGGTACGAGGACATCTCCGCCGCCGACCGCGCCGCCATCGTGGAACTGCACCCGCGCCCCGACTTCAAGCAGCGCATCCTGAAGGTGTTCACCGACGGCATCCGGCCCAAGCCGGAGACCACCTTCGGCAACGTCAAGGCCGACGTCCTGGAGCACTATGTGCCCGGGTTCGAGCGGGGCGACTTCGTCCGTACGATCCTGGACTCCCCGTGGGCGGAGTAGGCGGGGCGAGCGGGGTGGCCCGGGGCGGGCGGGCGCGGCGCCACGTCGTCGCCCTCATCGCCTTCGACGGCGTACAACTCCTCGACGTGAGCGGCCCGGTGGAGGTCTTCACCACGGCCAACTCCTACGGCGCGCGCTACGACGTCCACGTCGTCTCCCCGACGGGCGACGACGTCCGCACCTCGTCGGGGGTGCGCGTGGGCGTCGACGGCACGCCGGGAAGCCTGCCCCGCCGGGTCGACACCGTGGTCGTGCCGGGGCGCCGGGACTGGCGGCGGGCCGTCGCGGACACCGAACTCGTCCGCCTGACCGCCGCGCTCGCCGCCCGCACCGCACGCGTCACCTCCGTCTGCGCCGGCGCGTTCGTCCTCGCCGAGGCCGGGCTCCTGGACGGCCGACGCGCGGCGACGCACTGGGATCTCGCCGGGGATCTCGCGGCCGCCTACCCCCGTGTGCGGGTCGCCGCGGATCCGCTGTTCGTCCGGGACGGCCACGTCGTGACCTCCGCAGGCGTGACCGCGGGCATCGACCTGGCGCTCGCCCTGGTCGAGGAGGACCACGGCGCGCACATGGCCCGCGAAGTGGCCCGCCAACTGGTCGTCTTCATGGCCCGGCCCGGCGGCCAGTCGCAGTTCAGCACGCGACTGGCACCGGAACCCTCCCAAGGGTCGGCGGGGTCGGCCGTGCGCCGCGTGATGGACGCCGTCACCGCCGACCCCACGGACGACCACGGCCTCGACGCGCTGGCGCGCCTCGTGGGCCTCAGCCCGCGGCACCTCGGCCGGCTCTTCCGCGCCGAAACCGGCATGAGCCCCGGGCAGTACGTCGAGGCGGTGCGCCTCGAGGCCGCCCAGGCGCTGCTCGAATCGGGGCCCGACGGCATCGAAGAGGTGGCCCGGCGGGCCGGGTTCGGGTCCTCGGAGTCGTTGCGGCGGGTGTTCCAGCAGCACTTGGGGATCGCGCCGACGGTGTACCGGGCGAGGTTCCGCACGACCGCGATCACGACCACGACGACGGCCGACGATGCCGACTGTTGGGCCGACGCAGCGGGCGCGGCCGACGCGGCCGACGACGGCGACAGGCAGGCCGGCTGACCGCTGTCACGCCCACTTCTGATGCCGCGTCGCCGTGCACGGCAGGGTCCGCAGCCCCGGACGTTCATGGTCGGCCAGGCACCGCCCCGTGGCCGCGTTCCGCAACCCCACCGCTTCGTCGCCTCCCTTGACGAACTCCCACCTCTGGGACGGACCTTCGCGGCACGGCACCGTACGCAACCCCTTCCCGCCGTGGTCGAGGCACTTCCCCGTGGCGTGGTTGCGGAGCTGACGTGCGCCGTCGGGGGACCGGTTGAGGGTCCACCACTGGTAGGGCATGCCGTTGCAGGCGTACGTACGCAGCCCCTTGTCGAGGCTGTCGTCCAGGCAGTTGCCCGTGGCCCGGCTCACGAAGATCCGCGTCGCCTCGGGCGGCTTCGACACGTCCGCCGACGCCTCATCGGCCCGCACGCTCCCCTCCGCGACCGGGGCCTGCCCGGAGGAACCGGCGGACGCGGCGGAACCGTCGGGACCTGCGGGCGCCGACTGAAGCGCCAGCACGGCGACGACGACACCGGCGAGCAGCCCGGCCAGAGCGCCCGCCGTCGCGTACGCCCAGCGGCCGGTGAGGCGGGCCCGCGCGCGAGCGAGCCGGCCAGGGACGGTGGGCGCAGGCACCTCGGGACCAGGCGGCTGCTCGGGCCGGCCGCGGTCAGCCGCCTCCCACAGCGCCCGGAACTCGGTGGGATCGCCGCCCAGCGCCCGGCACACATCACGGACCACGGGCCACGGCGGCACGGTGTCGCCCCGAAAGTAGCGGGAGAGCGACGAGTCGCTGATCCGTACCTGCTCCTCCAGGCTCCGCAGCGTACGTCCCGAACGCTGCTGCAGAGCGCGCAGCGCTCCGCCCAACTGCCGCGCAGCGGCGGGGTGTTCGCGTCCGCCAGGGGCGGGCGGGCGCTCGGGTCCTCCGTGGTCGGTCATCGAGAACGGCTCCCTGGATGGCCGGGCAACGCACGCCCGCCGCGCTGCTTCCTGTCCCGGGACCGGCACGTCCCAGCAGGTCAGGAATGTATTTATCCCGAGATGCCGGAAGCAAGCGGGATGCGGTGGTGCGGGTCCGCCGACCCCCGCAAACTCAGGTCATCGGCCCGGCGAATCACCTCTGTGGGTGACTGCTCGCCTCCGACATTCCGACACCCCGAAGGGAACCCCTCATGAATCGCGTACGCCTCTGCCTGCCTGCTCTCACCGCGGCCACCGTGACGATCTTCGGCCTCGGCCTCAGCGCGACGACCCCGGCTGTCAGCCCGCTGGCGGGCACTCCGCAGCAGGGGGCCGTCTGGCTGTGGAACCTGTGGGCCAAGCGCTGATCAGCGCGCCGCCTCCACGACCGGTCGGCCGCCCTCGAAGCGCAGCCCGGCGACGTACATCGGCCGCTGCGTGTAGTCGGCGTTCCAGCCGTGGAAGACGATGCGGTCACGGCCGTCCGGCCCCTTCACCACGTCCTGGCCGCCGGGGCCCCGGACCGCGCCCGCGAAGCCGGCCGTCGTCATCAGCGGCCCGGTCGGCTTCACGTACGGCCCGGTCAGCTTCTCCGCCACCGCGTACGCGGTCAGGTACTGGTCGCCGCGGTAGAAGTGCGCCGAGTAGAACAGCACATGGCGGCCACCGCGCCGGACGAGGGTGGGCGCCTCCACGAGCGGGCCCTCCCAGTCCTGGTCCTGCTTGATCAGCTCGATCGCGTCGCCCGTGGTGCGGGTGCCGTCCCACGAGGTGGGCTGCAGATACAGCGAGGTGCCGAGTCCGCAGCAGTTGCCGTCGTTCTTCCACAGCACGTACCGCTGCCCGCGCTCGGTGTGGCTGGCGGCGTCGATCGCCCCGCCCCGCGCCGCCGGACAGATCAGCGGCCCGTCGCCGACCGGCCGGAACGGCCCGTCCGGCGAGTCGGACAGCGCGACACCCACGCACTGTTTGTCGCTCGCGCGGTCGCGGGCGGTGTAGTGCATCGTGAAGCCGCCGCCGTTGTCGTACACCTCCGGAGCCCACACCAGGTCACGTTTCGGCAGCGCCCACCCGCCGAGCACCGGAAGGACGTCAGCCGTGTCGCTCTTCCAGTGGGTCAGGTCGGTGGACGTGGCGTGCTGGATGTTCTGGGTTGCGCCGTGGGTGGCGTACGCGTGGTAGGTGCGGCCCACCTTGACGAGGTCCGGGTCGGGGAAGTCCTGGTCGAGGACGGGGGCGATCGGGGGCGCCGGGGCGGACGCCGGCGCCGGGGCCTGATCGAGGGTCAGGGGCAGGGCCAGGGCGGTGAGGAGGACCAGGGCCCGCCTTACCAGGCGATGGCTACGGCGCGTGCGGCGCATACGGCGATGAGGAAGCATCGTGCTCCGATCTCGTCCGCGTACGGGGACACGCGGAGGTGGGTGCGTACTGGGCGCGTGGACGGTGTCACCCCACCAACGCGTGGCACCGCTCGCCGAAACGGTCAGAAGTTTTCCCTGATCGGGGTGCGAGAGCGCGATCAGCGGGTAGGCGGGGATCATGCTCCCCGCGCACCACGGCGGCGGGCACTTGTCTCGGCGGCCCCACCAACCAGGAGGCGACCCATGAACGAGCACTACGCTCTCCACCAGCTTCTGCACCTCGTCGACCGCAGCGAGCACGCCGCGATACGTCCCGAGGAAGCCGCCGAACTCCGCGCCGCGATACGCGCGTTGTACGCCCGCCCCGCAGCCGACCGCGAGATCGCGCTCCACCGGCGCATGACCAAGGCCGTCGAGGCCGCGGTCGACGACTACCGCGAACTCACCTGTCAGTGGACCGAGGCGGACGGCAGCACCCAGGAGATCGCACGGAGGGCGACCGCGGCGGCGTTCGGCGCGGTGCGGGCGGTCGTGCCGATCACCTCTGCCACCGAGCGTGCTGCTGCCGAGCGGGCCACGGCTGTTGAGCGTGTCGCCGTCCCTGGGCGCATCCCCGTCGAGGCGGGCGCCCGATAGGGCGGGTGGGGGCACCCGGCGAGCGAGGTCACCGCGTGAGCGCCGCCCGCGCCGCCGCGACGGCCTGCTCGCCGTAACCCCGGCCGAACAGCACGGCGTGCACCAGCAGTGGGAACAACTGGTGCACGCCGACGCGGTCCCGCCAGCCGTCGGCGAGCGGGGCCGCCTGCCGGTATCCGTCCAGTACGTCGTCGAGGTGCGGGCAGCCGAACAGCCGCAGCATGGCCAGGTCGGTCTCCCGGTGGCCGCCGTGCGCGGCCGGGTCGATGAGCCAGACGTACCCGTCGGCGCCCCACAGCACATTGCCGTTCCACAGGTCGCCGTGCAGCCGGGCGGGCGGCTCCGCGGGCCCGGAGAGCTCGGGCAGCCCCTCGCAGACGCGCTCGATCACGGTCGCCTCGTCGGCACGCACCGTCCGGCCGTCGACGGCCCGCCGCAGATAAGGGAGCACGCGGTGCTCGGCGTACCAGCGGGGCCAGTCCTCGCCGGGGACGTTGCGCATGGGGGCGAGCCCGATGTACGCGTCCTCGGTGCCGCCGGGCGGCGGAGCGCCGAACGCGGGGGCGCCGGACGCGTGCAGGGCGGCCAGCTCGCGGCCGAACCGCACGGCGGCCCCGGCGCTCGGCGACCCCTGAGGGACGCGGTCGCTCACCAGCCAGCACCCGTCCTGCCCACGTACGGCCGGTACGCGCACCGCGCCGGAGTCGGCCAGCCAGCGCAGCCCGGCCGCCTCGGCCCGCGCCGCGTCCGGGGCGTCGGCACGCTTGACCATGACCAACTGCCCGGTGTCGAGGGCCACTTCGGTGAGGGCGGCGGACAGGGGGCGCTCCTCGGCGGCCGCGTGTCCGGTCAGGCGGGCGGCCGCGGCCCCCGGGCCTTCGGCAGGGCCGGGTGCTGCGTGGGCGGTCACGTCGTCGAAATCCCTTCCGCGGGGGCGAGTTGGGGCCGCGTGCGGGGGCCGGGCACGGGCGTCGGGGCCATGGACGACCACGACCACGCTCATGACGACCGTACGACCGCCGCTGCGACGGCGCACACCCGACCCGGCCGACAGCCTCGGCCGTCACCTCACCGACCCCGTGCGGCCGGGGGATCCGAGGTCTCCTGAGCGTCCCGCCGACCCGCTTCCACTCCCTCGTACGAAGCCGCTCCCACTGCGTCGTACGAACCCGCTTCCACCCCGTCGGACGGACCGGCCTCCTCGCTCTCGGTCCCCCGAAACGTCCCCTCACCCGGCGACACCACCGCGAGCCCCGCCAGCAGCCCCGCGAAGAGCAGGAACACCGCCGGGCCCGGCAGTTCCTCCAGGAGCACCCCGGCGAGGGCCGCGCCCAGCGGGGGCGTGGCCATGAACATCAGCCCGATCGCGCTGTTCACGCGGCCCTGCAGCCCTGCCGGGGTGTGGAGGAGTCGGGCCAGCGTCATGACCGAACCCGAGACGGCGACCGCAAGGGCGCACCCCGAAAGCAGCACGGCGAGCGTCGCCGCCTCCGGAGCCAGGGCCATCGCGCCGACCAGGGCCGCGCACGCGACGCCGGTGAGGAGCAGGAGCCGGGACGGGCTCAGGCGGCGGCCCGCGAGCGGCGCCAGCACGACCCCCGTCATCGCCCCGGCCGCCGACGCCGCCGTGATCATGCCGACCGACAGCGCCGACGCGCCTTGGCGCGCGCTGGTCACCACGATTGCCAGATACACCCCGTCGAAGGCGAAGTTCTGCGCCGACGCGACCAGCGTCAGCCTGCGCAGCAACCGCTGCCGCCACAGGAATCGGAGCCCGCTGGTGAACGACGACCACCAGCCCTCACGCGCTCCGCCCGGAGCGCCCGGCCGCACCCGCAGGGCGAGCAGGCAGCACGTCGACGTCGTGTACGACGCGCTGTCGAGCCAGAACGGCCAGCTCGCCCCCGCGCTGAACAGGGCGCCCCCGACGACCGGCCCCAGCAGATAGGCCGCCTGTCCGCGCACCTGGTTGACGGCCAGCGCCGTGGCCAGCTTGCTCTCCGGCACCACCTCCCGCACCAGGGGCAGGAGCGCGGCGTTGAACGGCGCCGTGAGGAACCCCAGGACCGCCCCCGCCGCGAGCAGCACCGGCAGGGACGTGAGTCCGGCCAGGACGGCCGCCGCGAGCGCCGTGCTCGCGACGGCCCGGCCCGCCTCGCACACCAGCAGCACCGTGCGGCGGTCGAAGCGGTCGGCGAGCGGGCCCGCGGGCAGGCACGCGAGCGCCAGCGAACCCGTCCACACCGCCTCGACCAGGCCGACGTGCAGGGCCGAACCGGTGGCCTGAAGGACAAGCAGCGGCAGGGCGATGGCGGAGGCGCCCGAGCCGAGCAGGGACAACCCCTGCCCGGTGCACAGGAGTTGGAAGTCCCGGTTGCGGCGGAGGCTGTCGGGCGGCGGGGGAGTGCGCCTCACGCCGGCGCTCCCGCGCTGTGCGGCAGGGGCGGCCGTGCCGGTACGCCTGCCTCCAGGAAGGGCAGGGGTGTGCCGCTGCCCTGAGGGCCCGCGAGCGCCGTGTGCACGGCGAGGAGCACGCCGGACGTGCCGGTGGCCAGGTCCATCGAGAGCCGGAGCAGCCCGTCCATCGCGAACGCACGGCGGCCCCGGAAACGTACGCAGTGGAGGCCCAGGCTCCGCAGGTGGGCAGCCAGTGCGGAGCCTGGGCCGGTCAGGTGGGCGCTGGCGTGGAGAAGCCCGGCCTGACCGTCGAGGAGGCCGGGGGAGAGGAGCAGTTCCGTCCCCAGGCCGTCGCGGATGCGGTCGCGTACCGCCGCGTAGTGCGGGTCGTCGGCGCACCGGAGGTAGGCGTCGAGGGCGAGGGCGATGCCGGCGCTGCCGCGGTCCAGCGTCGAGAGCCAGCGTTTGCCGTCCCGGACGAGGATGCGGCCCTTCCGTGGCGCTCCGCAGCGGCCGAGGTCGCGGGCGAGCGCGGTCTGGGCGAGGGGAAGCCACCGCTCGTCGGCCGTCGCCGCGTGCAGCCGCGTGAAGAGCAGGGCCGGTCCTGACCAGCCGTGGGTGAGCCCCACGGCGTCCGGCGGGCCCGGCAGCCGCCCGCCGCCGGTGAGCACGCGCGTGAGCCGCTCGCCCAGCGCTTCCGCCGCGTCCGTCGCACCGAAGTGCAGCCGGGTCAGGCCGACGCCCGCGAGCCCGTCGAACAGGCCGCCGCCGCAGCCGTCGAGAGCGAGCCCGCCGAGGCGTGCGAGCGTCTCCTGCGCGGCCTCGGTGCGCCCCAGTTCGTCCAGGACGTACGCGACGCCCGCGAGTCCGTCGTACAGGCCCGGCCGCGGCCAGCGCGTGCGTTCGGCGGCCCGCACCAGCCAGTCGACGTACTCCTCGAAGTGCTCCGCGAACGCGGGGTGGCCGGAGCGGCCGGTGACGTGCAGGGCGTGCAGGACGCCCGCCGCGCCGAACGCCAGCGACGCGCCCTGGTTGTCGAACTGCCGCACGTCGCCCGGGAAGAGCCGGTCCTCGCGCTCCGGTGTCGCGCTGAGCCGGATCGCCTCGGCCAGTGAGTCGAGGGCCGTGTCGGCGTCGGCCCCGGCCTCCTCCGGCCAGGGGGAGTCGTCCGCCGGGGTGTCGCCGCCGGTCCGGGGCCAGTCGGGCGGCGGCGCGAGGCGCTCCCGCAGCCGTACGGCGAACCCCGCCGGCACCGGGAAGCGCCGCTCCGTCCAGGCCGTCAACTGGGCGAGCTTTCCTGCGTCGAAGCGCAGCAGCGGAGTCAGCGGGCAGAACAGCGCCAGGGTCAGGGCCGCGAGGCCGTACGTGTCCACGGCACGGCCCGACCGGGCCCACCGGGCGGTGAACCCGGGCGTGCCGAGCGCGGGCCCACGGTCCTCGCCGCCCTCCGAGGGGGCCGCCTCGAAGGCGGTCTCGAAGTCGACCAGGCACACGCTGCCGTCCGGGCGCACCATGACGTTGCCCGGTTGCAGGTCCCCGAACACGACGCCCTGCGCGTGCAGTTCGGCGATCGCCCGCTCGATCCGGCCGAGTACGTCGAGGGCCCATTCCGTGTACGCGGCGACCTCGCGCTCGTCCGTGGCGTCCCGGAACAGCGGGTGGCGGCGGCCGATCGCCTCGGCCAGGGTCCCCCCCTCGATCAACTCCTCCACGAGGAAGTGGTGTTCCCAGTGGCGGGTGCGGGCGTGCAGCCGGGGCACGCAGGCGAGCCCGGCGAGGCGCTCCAGCATCGTCTGCTCGTGGTCCAGGCGGGTCACGGCGTCCGCGCCCCGGTCGTCGAGGCCCGCGTGCGGGCGCGCCTCGCGGAGCACCACGCGGCGGCCGGTGTCCTTCTCCACGGCGCGGTAGACCCCGCCGCCGTTGGAGAAGTGCAGCGCCTTCTCCACCCGGTAGGGGAAGCCGCCCGGAGCGGCCGCCCGTGACGCCTCGATGCGCGCGGCGAGAAAGGCGGGCGGCTCCACCCACGGGGGCACCCGGAAGGACGTGCCCCGCACATCGGGCACGAGGGCACCGCCGGGGCCCTCCACGGCCGGGACGTAACTGCCGTCCGGCGCATGGCAGTAGGCCAGGTCGAACCCTCCGTAGCGCACGTACAGCGGGCCGCCGTCCTCCCAGCGCAGGTCGCTGAGGACGTACGGGCCCTCGACTCCGCGCAGCAGTTCGGTGAGGTCGGTCAGGGTGCGTTCCAGCTCGGCGTCGTCGGCGGGGTAGACGGTGACCAGCTTGCCCCCGGCCGGGCGCGGCGCCTGCTTGCTGTTGACCTGGTGGAAGAGGAGGGAGCTGCGCAGGAACTTGAAGCAGATGCCGTGCCGGACGCAGTGCTCCCAGACGGTGTCGACGACGTGCTCGGCGCTGTCGGCCGTGGCGGAGGCGTGGATCTTCCAGCCCTGGCGGGGCAGTTGGGCGCCGGCGCGGTGCAGGTTGACCCAGCCGCCGCGCTCCGTGCGCCGCCATCCGGGAGGCGGTGGGCTGCCCGCGCGGGAGAAGCGCTGTCCGGAGTCGTCGACGCGGTCGAGGGCGTCCACGAAGAACGGGTCCGCGACGAGATGGCCCTGAGCGAGCATGGTGAGTTCTCCTCCCGGAGTGCCGTGCGGGTCGTGGGTCGTTGCGACATGTCTGTCGTACGTGGTGGCGACATGCCGGTCGTACGTTGCCGTGGAGGGCCGGTAGTGGTGGTGGCGCCGGCCTGCCGGCCGTGGAGCACCACGGCCGGCAGACGTCAGGGCGGTGTGCGGCGCGTCAGGCGACGCCGCGTGCGCTTTCGAAGCTGTTGGCGCAGGGCCACAGGGAGGTGGTCTCCTCCTCGAGCTCCTGCAGTTCCAGGATCTCCGCCATCTGGATCACCTCCCTCGGGGCGGTTCGGGCGTCGGGCACGTCAGGACATGCCGACGGTGCTGTGGTAGCTGTTGGCGCAGGGCCACAGGGAGGTGGTCTCCTCCTCAAGCTCCTGCAGGTCCAAGATCTCCGACATCTCGATCACCTCCTCTCCTCCGCTGGTGGCGGAGTTGCCCGCGGGTCGAGGAAGGGCAGGACCTGCCCGCCTCCCCCGAACGCGGAGTCCAGGGCGAGCAGCACGCCCGCCGCGCCGGTGGCGAGGTCCGCGGACAGGCGCAGCATCCGGAACCCGGGGAACGCGAGGTGCCCGCGGTAGGAGTGCGCGTACCAGGCCATGCGGCGCACCTGCTTGCGCACCGCCTCGCGGTCGCCGGGGCCGTCCAGGGCGGTGAGCACCGCGATCCCGCCGGCCCGGCCGCGCAGCAGCCCGGCGTTGCGGACGTACAGCGCGCGGCAGGTGTGCCGGACGGCGTCGAGCACGGCGGCCCTGCCCTCGTCGGGCCGGTGCCGCAGCAACGCCCGCAGGGGGAACGCGAGTCCACCGCTGCCGCCGTGCAGGTACGGCAGGTGATGCGTGCCGTCGAAGAGCGTGAGGGCGCCGTCCGCACCCGTGTGGCAACGGGCCAGGTCGTGGCCGAGGGCGTGGTCGGCGAGATCCAGGAAGCGGGGCGCGCCGGTGTCCTCGTACAGATGGAGGAAGAGCAGGGCGATGCCGGCCGCGCCGTGGAGGAGTCCGTACGGCGGCGGAGTGCCGGGCCGCAGGACGGGCGGGCCGTCCTCGACGAGCGCCGCGAGTTGGTCGGCCGTGCGCAGGGCGGCGTCGTGCAGCGCGGTGTCGCCCGTGGCCCGCGCGAACCGCAGCAGGTTCAGCGCGATCCCGGCCCGGCCGCCCGCCAGGTCCGGGCGGACCACGCGGGCGTCGAGCGGCCGGGAGCGGTCGAGGACGGCAAGCGCCCGGTCCCGGTGGCCGAGCAGGTCCAGGGTGAGGGCGACGCCGTGCAGCCCGTCGTACAGGCCGGGTCGCGGGTCGGGGTCGCGCTCGGCCGTGTCCGCCAGCCACGCCGCGTACTCCGCCGGGACGGGCGCGCCCACTTGGTGCAGCGCGTAGAGGACGCCCGCGGCGCCGTAGCCGAACGACGCCCCGCCGAGTGAGGTCGGGCCGAAGGGGGTGCCGGGGAACAGGCGGTCCGCGCGCTCGGGGGTGGCCATGGCGTGCAGGCCGGCGACGAGGGAGCCGCGGAGGGCGGGCCAGTCGGGGCGGCCTGCGGCGAGGGCTTCGGCGTGGTCGTCATTGCTTCGGGTGGCGGGGAGGTCTTCTGGGGTGACTGGGTGATCCGCGTGACCTCGGTGCCCCACGCGGGCCGCCGCTTCCTGGCCCGCCCGCCGCCCCAGCCGCTTCAGCAGCCCGTCACCGAACCCCGAAGGCACCGGATACATCTCCTCCACGGCCCCGGCGAGCACCCGCAGAGTCGCCGTGTCGCGATGGGGCACCGGAAGCAGCAGCCACAGCAGCAGCGCGTCGAGCAGATGGGCGTGCGCGGCCGCGCCGCGCAGCCCGGCCGGGGCGGTGAAGCCTTCCTCGCCCACGGCGGGAGCCCGGTCGTCGTCGAGGTCGGTGGCCGTGCCCAGGCGGGTGAGGACGACATCGCCGTCGGCGCGCAGGACGATGTGGTCGGGGTTGAGTTCGCCGAGGCGTACGCCGTGTTCGCGCAGCAGATCCAGCGCGTCGGCGACGCGGGCGGCGACGTCGAGCGCCCACTTCGCGTAGCCCTCGGCCTCCTGCTCCGCGCGGTCGTCCGAGGTCAGGGGGAACGCGGCGGCCGCGGCCTCGGCCAGGCTCCGGCCCTCGGCGTGGGCGACGGCGAGGAAGTGGTGCCCCGCGCGGACGTGTTGGCCGACGACGTGCGGTACGCAGTCCAGGCCCGCGAGGCGTTCGAGGACGGCGTGTTCCTTCGCGAGGCGGGTGACGGCGTCCTCGCCGCGCGCGTCGAGCCCGGCGTGCGGCCGTGCCTCGTGCAGGACGACCGGCTGCCCGGATGCGGCGTCCGCGGCGAGGTAGGTGCCGCCGCCGGTGGTCAGGCGCAGGGCGCGCACGCCCCGGTACGGGAAGGGGGTGTCCGGCGGGGCGTGCAGGGCGTCGAGGTCGGCCCGCAGGACGCCGGGCAGGGCGACCCAGTCCGGACAGCGGAAGACGGGACGCCGGTCCTCGGGCACGAGGGAGCCGTCGGGCCGCTCAAGGGCGGGCACCATGTCGTACTCGTCGCCCGGAGCGGCCTCGTGGCCGGGGGCGGGACATCGACGGCCCTCGGCCGCCGCATAACGTACGTACAGAGGTCCCGAGCGGTGGCGCAGGGCGCCGGGCACATACGGACCCGGCAGGGGTTCGAGGAGCGCGGACAGATCACCGAGGGCGGTGGCGAGCAGGTCCTCGTCCGCCGGGTGAAGGACCATCAGGTCGGCGCTGGTGAGGCGGTCCGCGCGGACGTCGGCCAGGGCGCGGGCCGCGGCCGTGCTGCGGACCAGTTCGCAGGGGATGCTCCGGCGCACGCAGTACTCGCGCACGATCTCCGCCGCCCGCTCCAGACGCGCCGGCGTCACGGAGACGTGGATCCGCCAGCCCTGGCCGGGCGTACGCGCCCCGGGCGGCCGCAGCCGCACCCACCATCCGGCGTCCACGCGCTCCCATCCCCGAGGGAGTTCACGTACGACGGCCGTCAGCCTTTCCGGGGTGTCGGCGAGCCGCTCCGGGAATTCGAAGAAGATCGGATCCGCGCGGTAGAAGCGGTCGTAGTCCTGAAGTTTCATCACGGTACGGTCCCTTCGGCCGGAAAGAGATGACGGGAAATCAGGGGAGAACCCGGGCGGAATACGGACGGGCGTCGGGCGGGATCCAGCCACGCTTGAGGCGGTGATCGGCCGGAAAGTGGAGGGGAGCAGCTCGAAGGAAGTGGAGGGAAGTCGCGGGAAGGCGAACAGACTTACGAGCGGGCCTTGGTGGCAAAGCCGTGGAATGCCCGAGCCGTCACGCGGAGCGCTGCTCCGGCGGCCGGGGAGCGTCCGCCGAGGCCGCCCCCACCGGAATCACGAATTCTGGAGGATTCGTGCGGACCGACCGCCGGTCGATGCGCGCGATGTCCTCAGGTGAGCCGAAGCGGCGGTCCATGCGCCGCACGGCCTCCGCCCAGGTCTGCATGGAGTTCACGGACGACAGCGTCTCGACGACGAAGGGGTCCTCAAGGCGGTCGAGCGTGCGCTCCCACAACTCGGCGGCGGGCACCTCCAGGAGGCTGCCGACCGTCCCCTCGTACACCGGGATCCCCCGGACCCGGCCGTCGGGCTCCACCTGCATCACCGGGGTGTCGACGCCGCTGGCCACCCGCTCGGGGTGCATCACCAGGTTGAGGTTGTCCGTGGCGTGGACGGACACCGACGGCGGCGCGAGCTCGCGCAGCCGGGAGCGCAGCTCCGCACTGGTCAGCCGGGCGACCTGATCGTCGTCGATGAGCTCGTGCACGCCGAACTCCGGGCGGCTGGCGAGCCCTTCCGGCACGGCCGCGTTGAACCCCAGGGTGTTGAGGTGCGGGAAGCGGTGGACGATGTCGGCCGCGAAGTCCTCCAACTGCGGGAAGTTGCTGCGGATGACGACGCAGTCGATGCCGAGGCGCGGCCGCCCCCGCCCGGCCGCGCCTCGGTCACCCGCCATCCGGTCCAGGAGTGCGAGGGCCGCGAGGACCCGGTCGAAGGAGCCCTTGCGGCCGCGGATCCGGTCGTGCACCTCGGGCGTCGTCCCGTCGAGGCTGACGATGACCTCGTCGAAGTGGTCCCCGAGCCGCTCGGCGAGGGCCCGGTTCATCACCCAGCCGCTGGTGTTGATCGACAGCTTGACGCCGGCCGCGCGCAGCCGCTCCGCCACCTCGAACACGCCCCGGACGACGAGCGGTTCGCCCCCCGACAGCGCGACGACCCGCGGCCCCAGCGAGATCAGCGCGTCCGCGACCCGCAGCATGTCCTCCGGGGCGAGTTGCCGCGACGGCCGCCTGCCCGATTCCGAGTAGCAGTGCGAACAGCGCAGGGGACAGGCGTACGTGGTGTCCCACACGACCACTTCCGGACCGGAGCAACGACTCATGACGGCCACCCGTTCTCGAAGAATCCGCCCTTGCGATTGCGTTCAGAGTCTTGTCCGCCGCGACATTCCGGGGGCACCCGGGCACCCCCCAAACCGCATAGAGGTTTTCCTCCATGCACGACGGTGGATTATCTCTGTGGACGCTGGTCGTGGTGGCCGCCGATAATGTCGCCCGTGGCAGCCAGAAGCAGGGGGATGCGCCTCGTCGCCGTGTGCGGCGGAGTGTGCATGCTTTGGGCAACGCTTATCGGAACAACGCAGCTGCGGAACCGGTACATTCTTCCGTGGATCCTCGGTTCCGTACTCCCGTGCTATTTCGCCGGGTTGTTCACCTGGTGGCACGCCCCGTCGAGCCCCGTCGCCCGCCGCCTTCTCCTGACCGGCACCTGGCTGTCGATCGCCGTCGCCGTCCGGCACACCTCCGCGCTGATGATCCGCGGCTGGGGATGGGACCTGCGCGTCGAGGTCGCGGGCGTGCCGTTGGCGCTCGACTTCGGCCTGCAGATACTGAGCAGGCTGTGCGATCTGACGGTGAGCATCCTCGTCGTCCGGCTGCTCGCGCTGCTGCCCGACGGCCGCTACGTCTTCCGCCACGAACGCCTTGTCCTGGGAGCCCTGTGGGGTCTGGTCGCCCTGCCGCTGCTGCTTCCCGTGGCCGGCATGCAGATGGTCACGGTCAACCTCGTCGTCTTCTACTACCCCGAGGCCTGGCTGCCCGGTCTCGGGGCCGCCCTTCTGGTACTGCGCTGCCTGCGCGCCAGATCCGTCGGCCGGCCCGACATCGCGGCGCTGCTGCCCTTCGCCTCCCTCGCCGCCGCCGTCCTGCTGGCCCGCGCATCCTCCCGGCTGTTCCGCTCTTGGCAGGGCGACGACGGCATCCTCTACTTCATCGGGGCTCTTCTCGGCGCCCTGCCCTACGTGTCGATCGCCGTCACCCTCGTCTACGCCGCCTTCCGGCACCGCCTGCTCGGCGTCGACATCGAGCTGCGCCGCTCCGCGGTCTACGGCTCCCTGTGGCTCATCATCAACAGCTGGTACCTCGGCATGGCCCTGACCCTCGGGCTCACCGCGGGCCTGTACCTCCCCGTCGGCCTGTCCCTGCTGATCGCCGTCGTCGCCACCGCGCTGTTCCGGCCGCTGCGCGACCGGCTCAACGCCCTGGTCGAGCAGCGTGTCTTCGGCAAGCGCCTGAGCAGGTTCGAGCTCCTCGTGCAGTTCGGCACCACCCTGGAGCACGCCTACGACCTCGACCGGCTCGCCCCGCAGCTCGCCACCGCCCTGCGCGAGGGCCTCCGGCTGAGCTGGGTGCGGGTCCGGCTCGGCGGTGACGGTCTTCCTCTGTACGTCGCCGAGGCGGGCGAACCGCCCCCGGGAGCGCGGCCCTGCGAAGAGTTCCCGCTGCTCTACGGCCAGGACGCCCTCGGCCTCATCGAGTACGGTCCCAAGGCCGACGGCCGTCGCATCGAGGAGGACCACGACATCGGCGGCACCCTCGCCCGGTCCGCCGCCCTCGCCGTGCACAACGTCCGCCTTGCCGCCGAGCTGAGCGCGCGCGTGGAGGAGGTGCAGCGGCAGGCCGCCGAACTGACCGCCTCACGGGCCCGGATCGTGCACGCCCAGGACACCGAGCGCCGCCGCATCGAACGCCGCCTGCACGACGGCATCCAGCAGGAACTGGTCGCCCTCGTCGCCAAGTTGGCCCTCGCGCGCAACCGGCTGAACCGCGGCGGCGACATCGACACCGCGCTGACCGACATGCAGGACGACGCCTACCGCGTCATCGACGAGCTCCGCGAACTCGCCCACGGCATCCACCCGCCCGTCCTCACCGACCAGGGCCTCGTCGCCGCGGTGACGTCCTGCGCCCGCCGGATGCCCATTCCCGTCACCGTCCAGAGCCAGTCGTCGCTGAGCGGCGTGCGCTTCGCCCTCGACATCGAGGAATCCGCCTTCTACCTGGTCTCCGAGGCGCTGACCAACGTCCTCAAGCACGCCGACGCCAAGCACGTCGCCGTACGCATCACCCGTGACGGCGGCCGGCTCCAGGTCGAGGTGGCCGACGACGGCGTGGGCTTCCCCACGGCGACCACCCACGGCTCGGGCCTCACCGGGATGAGGGACCGCACCGAGGCGGTGGGCGGGGAGCTCACGATCACGAGCCGCACCGGGAGCGACACCGGAAACGGGAGTGGCACCGGCACTGTGAACGGCGCCGGGAACGGCCTCCGGACCACCACCGGCACAGTGATCCGCGCCCGGCTCCCGGAACAAGTGAGGGAGGAGTCCCGGGCCTGAACCGAGGAACTCCGTGACGGCGGCCCTGAGGAATCCCGCGCCCGACCGAGAAGTGCTGCACCCGACCCGAGAAGCGTTGCGCCGCCCGACCCGAGGAGTGCTGTGTCCGACCCGAGGAGACCCATGCCTGATCCACCGAGCATCGCCGCCCCACTGCGCGTCGTCATCGCCGAGGACCACTACCTGGTGCGCGAGGGCACCCGACGGCTCCTGGAGGACACCGGCGAGGCTGTGGTCCTCGCGGCCGTCGGCACGGCCGACGAACTCCTCGACGCCGTCGAACGCTTCCGCCCCGACGTCGTCGTCGCCGACATCCGCATGCCGCCCGGCCACCACACCGAGGGCATCACCGCGGCCCACGCCATCCGCGCGGCCCACCCCGGCATCGGCGTCGTCGTCCTCTCCCAGCACGCCAACGAGAACTACGCCTTCGACCTCTTCCGGCGCGGCACCGACGGCCTCGCCTACCTCCTCAAGGAACGCATCGGCGAGGTCGACGAACTCCTGCGCGCCCTGCACGAGGTGGTCGCCGGGCGCTCCGTGGTCGACCCCCGCATCGTCGAGGTCCTCATGGGCAGCCACGCCCGCACGGCCGACGCACCCCTGTCCCGCCTCACCCGCAGGGAACTCGACGTCCTGCGCCACATGGCAGAGGGCAAGACCAACCGGGCCATCGCCGAAGCCCTCCGACTGTCCGAGTCGACGATCGAAAAGCACGTCAACTCGACGTTCGCCAAGCTGGGCCTCGCCGAAATACCGCAATTGCACCGGCGGGTGAGCGCGGTACTCGCGTACTTGCGGCATACGCCGACGGGGCCGGGGTGAGGTTCGTTCGGGCGGAAGAAGGCTCGGCCGACACAGGGGTGACAGGCAGGTGAGGGCGCGCGGGACCCCTCCCGGCAACCCACGCATAGAACGGCCCCATGACCACGAGCGACGACCCCATGACCACATCGGAAACATCGGCCCGCCGCCGTACGGCCGGGCTGTCCGCGGCGCGCGGCGCGGCGGGGACCGTCTGCGCCCTCCTGGCTCTCGCCGCCGCGCTGACCGGCTGCGGCTCCGACTCGGGCGACGATGAGGGGGCGCCGGCGCCGACCACACCCTCGCGTTCGCCCGAACAGTCGCCCGCCTCGCCAACGCCCACGAAGCCCTCCTCATCGCCGTCACCGACCGAGCTGAAGCCGATGAAGCCGTCAACACCGGCCGAACTGCGGGCGTGCGCGGACGGAACCTGCACGGTCGTCGTGAAGAAGGGCACCCAGATCCCACCCGCCACCGGCCTTCGGGCGGGACTGTTCACGGTGAGCGCCGTCGGCGCCAAGGGCGTGGACCTGACCTCGGTAGACGCGACCGGCTTCACCTCCAGCCTGCTCGGGCAACGCCCCGACCAGGGCGGCCCCTCCACCGTCAACGAGCTGTCGATCGCCGTCCTCGCCATCGCGGGGGACACCGCGAAGCTGCGGCTGTTCCCGGCGGAGTAGGGCGAGTGCCGTTCCGGCGGCCGCGCCGGTGAACTCCGTACAACCAGCTCCGCCCTTCGACGGTCACACCCGATAAGCCGTACACCGTCGACCGAGTGGGAGCCTCCGTGTCGCACAGCTGCCGCACCCTGACGTACGCCATCGCAGTCGCCGCCGCGGTCACCGCCGGGTTCGTGATCCCGGTGGGTGCCACCGCTGCCGCACCCCGTGTCACCACGAGCGACTTCAACGGCGACGGCTACGCGGACCTCGCCGTCGGCGTCCCGGAGGGAACCGTCGGCGGCAAGGCCAAGGCCGGGTACGTGAACGTCGTCCGGGGTGGTCCGAAGGGCGTCGGTGCCCACGGAAGCATCCGTGTCACCCAGGCCACTCCCGAGGTTCCCGGGACCCCGGAGGCGGGCGACCGCTTCGGTGCGTCAGTGGCTTTGACGGACCTCAACGGTGACGGCATCGCGGAACTGCTCGCCGGTGTTCCCGGCGAGGACGTCACCGACCGCGGTACGGACGCGGGCATGGTCATCGTCGTGGGCGGCTCGACGGGCGGGCCGGGGCCGGGGTCGACGGTCCTGACCGGGCCGTCGCCGTCGGCTGCGTACGGCAAATCGGTCGTGGCGGCCGACCTGACAGGTGGCGGCAACAAGGCGATCGTGGTCGGCGGCACGGACAAGGTCGTCGCTCGGGTCATCGTGGGCGAGGACAGCATGGTCACCACCGTCGTCGCCGCTCCGATGGGCGGCCGCGCCCCCGTCCTCGCCACCGGCGACTTCGACAGCGACGGCACGGCGGACCTGGCCGTGGCGTACTGGACCGCGGGCGTCCCCCACACGCAGTCCCACGTGCGCCTGTGGAGGTGGGACGCCGACCGGTCCGAGATGGCCAACTTCTGGAACACGGACAACGCGGGCGTGACCGCCCTGGCCGCCGGCGACTTCGACGGCGACGGCCACGACGACCTGGCGCTCGGCGAGTGCCGTGAGATCGCGGACGAGAACATCGACGACCCGTGCGGCCCGGAGGAACTCGCCAAGGGCGGCGGCGTCCACGTCCACTACGGAAGCCCCGCGAGCGGCTCGTTCGGCACCCGCGCCCAGACCCTCAACCAGGACACCGTGGGCGTCCCCGGCGTGGCCGAGGACGGCGACCGCTTCGGCGCCGCCCTCGCCGTCGCCGACGTCAACCGCGACGGCCGCGACGACCTGATCGCGGGCGCCCCCGGCGAGGCCATCGGAAGCAAAGCGCGGGCGGGCGCCGCCTGGCTGCTCCGCGGCGGCGCGAAGGGCCTGCTCGACGCGGCAGGCGCTGCCAGGTCCGTTTCCTGGAACCAGGACACACCCCGCGTCTCGGGCGTCGCCGAAGCGGGCGACGCCTTCGGCGCGGCGGTCGCCACGGGCGACTACAACGCCGACCGCGTACCGGATGTCACGGCCGGATCCCCTGGCGAGAACGCCTCCCTGGGCGCCGCATGGCTCCTCCCCGGCGGCTCGGCCGACAGCTCGACGGCCTTCTCACCCCGCACGCTCGGCCTCCCTTACCTCTCCACGGCTCAGAAGTACGGCAAGCCGCTGGGCAGCCACTGAGCGCACCCTCGCCCGGGGGACGTCCAGGCACAGGAGCGGATACCGGCCGACCCGCGCGTTTGCCGCCCGTGCGGCACCATGAGCTGGCCATACTGCTGTCTGTGCGTGTTGCGATCATGACGGCAGGTTCACGGGGCGACGTGGCTCCCTTCACCGGGCTCGGTGCCGCGCTCGTGGGTGCGGGGCACGACGTGACGCTGGTGACCCACGGGCTGTTCGCGGACCTGACCGAGGGCTCCGGCGTCCGCTTCCACGCCCTGCCGATCGACCCGAGGGCGGAGCTGCACTCGGACCGGGGCCGCGGGCTGCACCGCAGCGGCACCGGCACGGGCAAGCTGCTGCGTGTCATGGCAATGGCCAAGTCGGTGGCGGGGGAGCTGACCCCCGGCCTCGTCGAGGCGGCGAAGGGCAGCGACGTGCTCGTGCTGTCGGGCGCGGTCGCCCCGCTGGGATGCTCCATCGCCGAGGGCCTCGGGCTGCCGAGTGTCGGCGTCAACCTTCAACCCATGCACCCGACACGGGAGTTCGCACCTCCCATGGCCGGACTGCGTTCCCTCGGGCCCACCGGCAACCGGCTGGCCGGGCACGCCGTCAACGCGGTCATCGAGCGGATCTTCACCGACGCCGCGCGTGGGGTACGAGCGCAGCTCGGCCTTCCGCCCGGCAGTGTCGCGGCAACCCGTCGCGCCCGCGAACGCCAAGGGTGGCCGGTCCTGCACGGCTTCAGCCCGCACATCGTGCCCCGGCCCGCCGACTGGCGGCCCGGACTCGACGTCGTCGGATACTGGTGGCCGTACGACATGGGTCAACTGCCCGCGGAGCTCGAGGACTTCCTCGACGCCGGGCCTCCGCCGGTCTACATCGGCCTGGGCAGCGCCACCGTCCCGGATCCCGTGCGGTTCACCGACCAGATCGTCCGCGCCCTGCGCACCGCGGGCCTGCGCGGAGTGATCCAGCAGGGCTGGGCCGGTCTGACGGCCACCGGCGACGACATCCTCACCATCGGCGAGGTGCCGCACAGCCGGCTGTTCCCCCGCATGGCCGCGGTGGTCCACCACGCCGGAGCGGGCACCGCTGCCGCGGGCCTGCGCGCCGGAGTGCCCGCCGTGCCGGTCCCGGTCCAGTTCGACGAGATCTTCTGGGCGGCGCGCCTCACCGCACTGGGTACGGCACCGTGCGCGCTGCCCCTGCCCAAGCTCACCGCCGCCCGCCTCGCCGACGCGCTCGTGCGCGCCACGCGCGACCCGTCGTACCGGGAACGCGCCGGTACGCTCGCGGCCCGGCTCGCCACCGAGGACGCCGTGGGCCCGGTGGACGCGGTGCTCCGGCGGACGGTGGACGCCTGACCGGCGCCCTGGATGCCCCCCAGGAAAACAACTGCCCGCCGTCCCAAGGCAGTTGTTAGCGTGCGCGCATGAAGGCACTTCCCGACGATCTGCACGACGCGACCCTGCTTCGAGGCCTGGCGGCATACGGCATCACGCCAACCGACGTGACGTACGCCCCCGTCGGCTTCGGTGATTACCACTGGAAGGTCACCGGCGACGACGACCGACACTGGTTCGTCACCGTCTCCGACCTGGAGCACAAGGAACACTGCGGGGCGGGTGCGGAGGCCGCGCTCAAGGGGCTGCGGCAGGCCATGGACACGGCGGTGGCACTGCGGGAGCGCGACGGCCTGCGGTTCGTGGTCGCGCCCATCGCGCCCACCGCCCTCATCACACCCGTCACTCCCATTGCCACCGCAGACGTCGCCGACGTCATCGACGTGACCCACGACAGCCCAGTCGTCCCCCTGGGCGCACGGTACGCACTCACCGTCTTCCCTCACATCGACGGCCACACAGGCGAGTTCGGCCAGAAGCTCGACGACGCAGACCGCGACCGCGTCCTCGCCCTGCTCGCCCAACTCCACAGCCGCACGCCCCCGGACAGCACACCGACGACCCCGCTGGAACCCGCCGGACTGACCGCCGTGCACACTGCACTGCGCGACCTCGCCACCCCCTGGTCGGGCGGCCCCTTCGCCGAACCCGCCCGCCACCTCCTCGCCGACCACGCCACGGCACTCCGCACCCGCCTGGCCGACTTCGACGCGCTCGCCGCACACGTACGCCGCCGCGCCGCGCCCCTCGTCGTCACCCACGGCGAACCGCACCCCGGCAACCTCGTCCAGGCCGACGACGGTTACCTGCTCGTGGACTGGGACACGGTGGGACTCGCCGTCCCCGAGCGGGACTTGTCCCTGCTCGCGGACGACCCGGCGGCCCTGACCCACTACACCGAGCTGACCGGCCGCGCCCTCGACGCCGAGGCCCTCGAGCTCTACCGGCTGCGGTGGAGCCTGTTGGACGTGGCCGAGTTCGTGCGGTGGTTCCGCGGTCCGCACGGGCGGACGTCCGACACGCAGTCGGCGTGGGACGGCTTCACGGGGGCGCTGACGCAGTTGGCAGGGTGAGGTGCCGGCGTTCCGCCGCCCCACCTCGCCGCCACGCGAACTAAACAGACAATAATGAGGAATTACCCTAAAATGGTGCGAGGGCGGGCGTCACTGGTCATGGTGGCGACGTCTACATGAGGAGGCACTGATGCTTGCTCAGCACACACCGCTTCTCGTCACTCCGACGGACGCCACGGCGCTCGGCACGGCCATGGTGGAGCCTGAGGCGGTCCTGAGCGACGCGCCGACGTACGCGCCGGAGGCCACGGGAGCGCTCCTCCTGGGGCTGCTCATCTCGCCGAAGGAGCCGAAGGAGCCGAAGGGCAAGTGAGTCCTGATCGGTCGCAGACGGTGTACGCCGCTTCGGCGGCTGACCTGGCTCTTCGTGCCCTTGATGCCTTGCGCGGTGTCGAGGGCACGGCCTTGCTGGCCGAGCACGTCGAGCGTGCGGACGACCCCAAGGCGGCGCTGGCCGCGATCCGGGTCGTCGGAGCCGACGCCTTCGCCCCGTACCTGCTGGCGGAAGCAGTCTTCCATCCCGATGACGCGGCCGCGGTGAGCCAGTCCTTCGCCGTGTTCCCGCCCGCGGTGAGCACACCCGACCCGCCGCCGTCAGGGCCCGCCGAGCCCTGGATCGTCGCCTGGCGGGACTGGGCCACCGCCGCACTCCTCGCCCGCCTCACCGGGACGCAAGGGGACGGAACCCTGGCGCCGCGCCCGGAAGGCGCGCCCACGGACCACACCGACTGGCAGCGCTGGTCCGTCCGCATGAGCCAGCTCTCCCCGCTCGCCCTCCCCGCACTCGACGGCCCGGTGCACGCCGCGGCCCGCGCCGCCCCGCTAGCCCTCGCACGCGGAGCCACCCGCGCCGTGCTGCGCCGCGACTTCCCCACCGCCACCCGCATCGTTCGCTGGCTCGCGCTGCTGCACGCCGAGGGCGTACGCCTGCCGCTCGACCCCGTACCGCTCGTCGAGCACCTCCGTCTGCACGGCGGCGGCCCACGGCTCGCGCTCGACGCCGCCATCGCCCGGCGGCTGCTCGGACTGGAGGCCCCATGACGGCGTCCGTGACGCAGACCGCCCACCAGGTGAGCGCACAGGCCCTGGCCTGGCTGCACGCCCAGCGGGAGTGCGGCGTGCTGCCCGCCGACACCACCGCCGACCTCGGCGACCCGGACAGCGTCTACAAACCCCTCGGCGAGACCGCGCTCGCCGCCTCCCTCGTCCTGCGCGAATCCGCGGCCGGCAGCGTCGAGCTGAGCCAGGCTCACGAACTGATGGAGTTCTGCTGGCGGCAGTTCGGCGAGGGCGACATGCTCTACGAACGGCTGCTGCGGTACTCGATGATGACCGACCCGCTGGAGACGTACGCCCCCTTTGCCCGCTGCGGATTCCGCCACGAACCCCTGGAGCGGCTGCTCGCCCACACCAGCGCCCTGCGCTCGGTGCGGGCCGTCGAGGTCGTCCCCAACCGCAGGCTCGCCGTCGCCAACGCCGCCCGCGTCGTGGGCCTCGACCAGGGCGGACATGCCTACGACTGGCCGACCTTGGCGCGCGCCACCTGGCTCGGCGCCACCCCCGAGCCCTGGCTCGTCGACTGGATGACCGGCTACTGCGTCACCCACACGGTCTTCCACCTCACCGACTGGGGCGCCAACCCCACCGGCCTGCCCGACGACCTCACCGAGTACGTCACCACCTGGCTGCCCGTGTGGATCGACATCTGGGCCGAGATCGAGCAGTGGGATCTGGTCGCCGAACTCATGATCGTCGGCTGCTGCCTGAAGGAGCCGTACTGCGCGCCCGCCGACTGGGAGCGCCTCGCCCGCGCCCAGCACCCGGACGGCCTCGTGCCCCGCGACGGCGACCCCGTCCCCGACGACCCCGCACAGCGGTTCAACGACCACCAGCACACCGCCGTCGTCGCCGCGATCGCCGGCACCCTCGCGGTCTCCCGCACGCTGGGCGGAGCGGCGGACCCGCGGTGAGCGCGGGGGCGCCCGCCTGGGCCGCGGACCTGCTCGCCGCCCTGCGCAGCACCGCCCCCGGGGCCAGCGCGGTCGCCCTCGCGGTCCGGCGCGGCCCCGAACACGCCCTCCTCGCCACCGGCGCCACCACCCTGCGCGGCGACATCCCGGCCGACCCCGACACACGCTTCGAGATCGGCTCCCTCACCAAGACGTTCACCGCGCTGCTCCTGGCCGAGATGGTCGCGCGCGGCGAGGTCGCGTACGACGACCCGATCACGCGCTTCCTGCCGCGCACCGCCGCCCCGCACCTCCGCGACGCCCCCATCGCCCTGATCCACCTGGCCACGCACACCTCCGGCCTGCCCTCGCTGCCGCCCGGCCTCCTGCGCAGGGGCGCGCCCGCCTGGTTCAGCAATCCGTACGCCGACTTCTCCGCCGCCGATTTACACCGGGCGCTCGCCCGCGTTCGGCCGCGCGCCGCCCCCGGCAGCCGCGTGCGCTACTCCAACTTCGGCGTCGGCCTGCTCGGCAACCTGCTCACCCGCGCCGCCCACGGCCCCGGCGGCACCTTCGCCCCGCTGCTCGCCGCCCGCGTACTGGACCCGCTCGGCCTGACCCGCACCAGCTGCGCCGCCGACCAGCCGCAGGCCACCGGCTACTGGCACGGCCGGGCGCGCCCGCTCTGGCAGATGCCCGCCATGCCGGGCGCGGGCGCCGGCCGGTCCAGCGCCCGCGACCTCCTCACGACCCTCGACGCCCTCATCGACCCCGCCGCCGCGCCCCCCACCGTCCCCGGCACCCTGCGCACCGCGCTCGCCGACGTCACCACACCCCGCGTCGCCCTGCCCCGCACCGGCCGACGCATCGCCCTGATCTGGAACATCAGGCCCCGCCCCGGCCGCGACCTCTACCACCACTCCGGCGGCACCCGGGGCTTCACCACCTTCGCGGGCTTCAGTTCGCAGACGGGCGTGGCCCTCACCGCCCTGGCCAACACGACGCCCGCCGTGACCGGCACGTTCATCCAGCGGGCGTATCTGGAGCTGTGGTCGCTGGCGCAGGTCGAGGCGTCCCACACGCGTATGTAATGCGCATGCCATCACTCCTTCCGGGCGCGTACGCCCGCGCGTAACTCTCCATGAGCACGTAAGACCCTGCGTGCCCGCAAAGAGCTGCGCTGCCATGAACCGAAGGAGCCCATCCGTGCCCCAGTCCCGTATCCGGCGACCGAGCGTCCTCACCGTCGCGGCCGCGCTTGCCGCGCTCGCCGCGACGGCGCCCGCACAGGCGCACACGCCAAGCGCACTCCCCGCGCTCACGCCCAGGGCCGAGACGCCGCCGCTGTACGACGACGAGGCGGGCGGCAACGCGGACGCCGACGACCCGGCGATCTGGCGCGACACCGCGGAGCCGGGCCGCAGCCTGGTCGTCGCCACCGCCAAGGAGGGCGGCCTGCGGGCGTACGACCTCGACGCACGCCAGGTCCAGTCCGTGCCCGCGCCCGCGGGACCGGCGCCCGGCGACGCCCCGGGCCGCTTCAACAACGTCGACCTGGTGCACGGACTCAAGCTGTCCACCGGCCGCGCCGACCTCGCCGTGACCAGCGACCGCGGGAACGACCGCCTTCGCTTCTACCGCGTCGACCGCGACCGTCCCGGCGGCCCGCTCACCGACGTCACCGACCCGGCCGCGGCGCCCGTCTTCTCCGCGGGCCAGGACGAGATCAACGACCAGCGCACCGCCTACGGTCTGGCCACCTGGACCGACCGCAAGACCGGGCGTTCGTACGCCGTGGTCAGTCAGCGCGAGCGCACCCGGATAGCCCTCCTCGAACTGCTCCCCGGCCGCTCCGGCACCGTCGGCTACCGCAAGCTCCGCACCCTCGACCTGCCGTCGTCCTTCCGGCTGCCCGACGGCTCCTCGTGGACGCCGTGCGGCGAACCGGGCCAACTGCCCCAGGTCGAGGGCATGGTGGTGGACCCGGCCAACGGCACGCTGTACGCGGGCCAGGAGGACGTCGGCCTCTGGCGGCTCGACGCCGACCTCACCGGAACGCCCGCTCTGATCGACAAGGTGCGTGAGTACGGCGTGCCGGGGACGTACGACGAGGAGACGGAGGAGTGCGCCCCGGGCGCCGACCCCGGCTTCGGCGGCAAGCGGCTCGCCGCCGACGTCGAAGGGCTCACGCTGGTCACCGAGCCCGACGGCGACGGGTATGTGCTGGCCTCCAGCCAGGGCGACGACACGTTCGCCGCGTACGACCGCGAACGCGGTGACGACAACGAGTACGAGGGCGGCTTCCGCGTCACCGCGGCCTCCGGGACGCTCGACGGCGCGCAGGAGTGTGACGGCGCCGCCGCGCTCAACGCCCCGCTCGGCGCGGAGTATCCGCACGGCCTGCTCGTCGTCCAGGACGGCGACGAGACCCCGCAGGAGTCTGGCCGGGAGGCCACGGGCTTCAAGTTCGTACGCCTCGACGACGTCATGGACGCCGTGAAGGACTGAACGGGCTGATGAGCTGAACGGGACCGTGTCGGTGACTCCGGCCTCAGGACTTCGGAGTCACCGACGCGGCGCGGATCAGGCAGTGTGCGGGGTCAGGCGGTGTGCAGGGTCAGCCCGTAGCGGTTGAGGATCTCGTTCACCGGCTGGTACCACGTCTCCCCGCCGCTGCCGCAGTTGCCCCAGCCGCCGGAGGTGACGCCCTGGGCCTGGTCGCCGCTGATGAACGAGCCGCCCGAGTCACCGCCTTCGGCGCACACGCTGGTCTTGGTCAGCTGGTGCACGACAGTGCCGTCGGAGTAGTTGACGGTCTCGTTCTTGGCCAGGAGCTGCCCGCAGTGCCACTTCGTGGTGGAGCCGGAGCGGCAGATCGACGAGCCGACCGGCGCCTCGGCCGAGCCGCGCACCAGCCGGTCGGGGATGGCGCCCCAGCCCAGCACGACCGGAACGGTCCACCAGCCGTTGCCGACGGACACCCACGCGTAGTCGTTGTCGGGGAACGAGGAGCCCTGGAACGTGCCGATGTCGGAGCCGTCCCAGCCGCGCACGCCCGCGCCCGCGCGCCCGCAGTGCCCGGCCGTGACGAAGCCGCCGTGCACCGAGAAGCCGATGGAACAGCGGACGTTGCCGGTGTAGTACGGGTCGCCGCCCACGGTCCCGGCGGCGAACGTCCGCGGCCCCTCGGGAACCGTTCCCACCTCGACCGGCGCCGTGGCCCGCGCGCTCCGCAGGAAGGCCTTGACATCGTTGTCGGCGCGATGTCCGGCGACGACGTCGACGACGACACGATTGGCCTTGGCGTCCACACGCCAACTGGCCACATCCGCAGGCGCCTTGAGCTTGTCGACGCGTGTCTTCGCGGCGTTGAGCTCGGCGGCGCTGTGCCGGACGAGCCGGACGTCGGCGCCGGTCTCGCGTACGTCTTCGGCGGCCTGCCGACCGGTGACGGCGACGGTGAGCCGCCCGCGCTCGGCGTCGAACCAGGCGCCTCCGTACGAGGAACCCGCCGCCTTCTTGGCCGCGCGCTCGGTCTTGACGGCCCGCCGCTCGTCGGCGAGCCGCTCGCGCGCCGCGGCGGGACTCAGGCCGAGGTCGCGCCGCATGGCGTCCAACAGGCCTGCGGAAGCGGGGGCTTGGGACTTGGGGGCGGGGACGGGAGCAGCGGCAGCGGTGGAGGCGAGGCCGGTTCCGGCGCCGGTGGCCATCAGGAGCATGGCGGAAAGGCCGAGACGTGCGGTGGTTTTGCGTCTCACAGGGGGACCTCTCGTCGTTCCAACAGGGGGGTGGTGGAGCGGAGTTGAGTGGATGAGAGCGCTCTCAATCGTGGTGCGGCAGAGCGTAGAGAGGGCGTGCGGTCAAGTCCAGACCTGCGGCGCCGCCCGCCCCCGTCGTCCGCGACTTTCACTAAGGCGCGCGAAGCGGGGTACTCGGGGGTCCTGCTGCTCGACCGGGCCCGGTCGATGGGACGGGGCGCCGGTCGGTGGGACGGATCCGGGAGGTGGGTCATGGAGTTGTGGATGTGGGCGGTGCTCGGCGTGGTCGGCGTGGTCGTGGTGACGGGGCTGATCGCGGGGGTGCAGGCGCGTCGCCGCAGGGGGCGTGTGATCGTGGTGCGGCGCGGTGGCCGCGGGCGCAGGAGGATGTCATGAGGGAGCTGTATCTCGTCTCGGAGTTGGCCAAGCGGCCGGTCGTGACGCTGGGCGGCGAGGCCGTCGCCCAGATCAAGGACACGGTGTTCGACGGCGGCAGCGCGCGCGTCGCCGGATTCACGCTGGCCGGGCGCGGCATCTTCTCCGGTCCGCTGCACCGCGGTCTGCCGTGGACGGGAGTGCACGCGCTCGGCCCGGACGCGCTGATGATCCCGGACGCGGACGTACTGGCCGACAGGGCGGCGGTCGCCTCCGGCGCCGAGGCCGCCGCGGGCCTCGTGCACGGCACCAAGGTGCTGACCGACCGCGGTGTGGCCGTCGGCACCGTGCTGGACGTCGTGGTCGTCTCCGGCCGCAGCGGTGAGGTCGTCGGCGTCAAGATCGCGTCGAACGAGGCCTTGGGCCACCACGAGCGCGATGTCTACCTCGCGCTGCCCGGCCCGGTGGCGATGACGGGCGACACGGTTCTGGTGCCCGCCGAGGACACCGAGAACCTGGCCGCCGACCGGGTCCAACTCGACCATGTCGTCGCACGGCTGCGGGCAGTGGAGACGGCGGGGCGTGGAGCTGAGGGGGCGGCGGAGCGCGGAGCCGAGGGGTCGGCGCGGCGCGGAATCGAGTCACAGCACGACATGCGGAAGGGCGAGGAAGCGGAAGGGGCAGGCGACGGAGAACAGGGCGTGATGATGGTGCTCACCCAGCTCCTCGGGCGCTCGGTCGTCGACGCCGCCGGCGCCGCCCGCCTCGGGACGGTCGACGGGCTCGTGCTGGACGCGTCCCACGACCCCGGCCGTTCCCACAGCCGGATCGCCGCCCTGTGCCTGCGGGACGCCAAGACCGAGGACGAGGTGATCGCGTGGGCCGACATCCACGCGGTGGGGCCGGACGCCGTGATCGTGACGGCGGACCGGCCGGTATCGCTGGGCACGGCCGACTCGCCCGCCGCGTCGGAGAGCCAGAGCCTGCTGGGCAAGCGACTGCTGACCGACCTCGGCCACGACATAGGCACTCTGGACGACCTGACGTTCGACACCGGGACGGGCCGCGTCGAGAGGCTGACGTCCAGCCGGGGCGAGCAGCTCGCGGGGGAGCGCCTCATCGGGATCGGGACGTACGCCCTGGTCGTCAACGTCGTCAACGTCGTCAACTGAGACCACGTACGCCCTGGCCGTCGGCTGAAGGCTGAAACGCGCCCGACTCACCGCGTGCTCTGCGAACACCGCCCCGCACCGGGCGCCTTGAAGCAGGCCGTGATGGTCTTGCCGTCCGCCGTCGGGTGGACGCTCCAGGTGTCCGCGAGGGCCTCCACGATGGCGAGGCCGCGGCCGCCGACGCTGCTGTCGTCCGCGTCCCGCGGCGTCGGTGCCCCCGGCCCCGAGTCGTGCACGCTCAGGTGCAGCCCCTGCCCGTCCCAGGTCAGCACGACCTGGGCGCTGGTGTGCGCGTGGTGATGGGCGTTGGTGACCAGCTCGGAGACCGCGAGGACGACGGAGTCGACGGCATCCGGGTCGGCCTTCGTCCACCCGAGGTTCTCCATGTGGGCACGGGCCCACTCCCGCCCCGCTCTGACGCCTCGGGAGACGGGAAAGGACTGGGCCCACCCGACAGCTCGTACGGAAGCATCCGACATGACGCACCCTCACATGGTTTGCGTGATCTGCCGTTGGATGGCGAAACCTGCCGTCCCCTCCGGGTACCCCGTCCCGGCCCCTTCAAGGCGACCGCCACGCGCATCGCCGAGGGCCATAGGGGCACTCGCCGACCCATGGGCTTAGATGGTGCGGTGCAGAACGGGACGAACCAGGTGCGGCGGCTGGCCAAGGGGCGGGTCGTCGAGACGGCGGCACGGGCGGGCTTCGTCGCCCGAGGCGTTCTGTACGCGCTCGTCGGGCTCCTCGCGATGCGCATCGCGTTGACCGACGACAGCGGGCAGCGTGATGGCAGTGGACAACAGGACGGCAGCGGACAACAGGCGGACCGTGGCGGCGCGTTGACGGAGATCGCGGACAAGCCGTTCGGGAACGCCCTGCTGTGGCTCCTCGGTCTCGCCCTCGCGGGGATGGCCCTGTGGCGGCTCTCCGAGGCGCTGTTCGGCCAGGCGGGCCAGGACGGCCGCAAGGCTCGCAAGCGCCTGGCGTCGGCGGGCCGGTTCGTCTTCTACGGCGTGGTCAGCTACACCGTCCTGGCGTACGTGGCGGGGGACAAGGGAAGCGGCAGCGGCTCGTCGGACCGGCAGAGCGACGACGTCACGGCGACCGCGCTCGACTGGCCCTCGGGACAGTGGATCGTCGGCGCGGCGGGCGCGGGCATCATCGCGGCCGGATTGTGGATCGCCGGGCGGGCGATGCTGCGCAAGTACCGCAAGCACCTGCGGATGAGCGAGATGCCCGCCCCGCTGCGCCACACCGTGGACGTGCTCGGGATGGTGGGCGGCCTCGGCCGCGGCTGTGTCTTCGCGGCGGCCGGTGCCTTCGTCCTCGTGGCCGCCGTACGCCACGAACCCGGCGAGGCCAAGGGCATGGACGACGTCCTGCGCTCCTTCCGCGACACCCCGGCGGGACCGTGGCTGCTCGTCGCGGTGGCGCTGGCGCTCGTGGCGTTCGGCGTCTTCTCCTGGGCCAGTGCGCGCTGGCGGAAGGTGTGAGAGCCCGCCCCGGCCGGCCAGTGGGCGTGGCCGGCCGGGGAGCCGGGCCCGTCAGGGAGTGGTGACGTTCTTGACCGGAAGATCTTTGCTCGCGCCCGCGACGTAATAGTCCTTGGGCGCGGAGAAGAGCACGAACTCCTTGTCGTAGCCGCGGATCTTGGCGCGCACGGTGAAGTTGCCGCGGGCGTCGGTGGTGGTCTGCGCGTTGTACTCGGACTCGAAGTACGTACGCAGCAGGACGCGGGTTCCGGCGACCGGGCCGTGCCCGGTGGGCCAGGTGACCTTGCCCTTCACGACGAGGGTGTCGCCGGCGCGCACCTTGGTCTTGTTGACCTTGTAGGTGAGGGCGCTTGCGACGGGCTGCACACGGACCCTGGTGGAGGCGTAGAAGAAGTAGTTGTCGTCGGGGTCGCCCGGGTCGTACGAAGCCTGGAACTCCACCTGATGGCGGGGGGCCAGGAAGAGGCTGCCCTTGTCCTGCCACCGGTCCGCCCGGACGCTCGGCAGCGTGAACTGCCCCTTGTCGTCCGTGCGTACGGTGCCCAGGTCGAGGTGCTCCCGCTCGGTCGGGTCGATGGGGTCGCCCCAGGGGTTCCAGGTGTTGTAGAGGACGTCCTTGCCGAGCTTGACCGGCGCTTCCGCCACGGGCGTGCCGTCGGCGCGGGTCACGGTGCCGGTGAGGTCGACCGTGCGGTGGGCGTAGTCGGTGGCCGTGGGCGTGGTGGAGAGGGTCACCGTGAAGTCGCCGGGCGGCGGGTCGCTCGGCGTGCCCGGGGTGTCCGCCCCGTGGGCGGGTGCCGTGCCGACGGCGATGGTGGCCAGGGCGAGTGCCGCGGTCGCGGTCAGCCGGGCAGCCGGAATACGTAGACGCATCTGCACGTGAACTCCGTTGGTGTCGTGATCCGTTGAGGTCGTGATCGGTCCTGCCGACGGCGGCGAGGACGTCGACGCAGGATTCGACACGCGGTACGGCACCCGGGGTTGTAGGCGCGACAGAGCATGCATGTGCCGTACACGACACGTTCGACGGCACGTCGCCCACCGGACAGAACGAGGAACGACCTCGGGAGACGAACGACCTCAGGAGCCGACGGACGCAAGCCGCGGGATGAGGGCCTCGGCGTTGGCGCGGTGGATGGCGTGGAGCTGCCCGGGATCCCAGTGGGGGAACTCCTCCAGAGCGGTGTCGTGCACGGCGGCCCACTCCGTGGGGATCATCGGGAAGTCGCTGCCGTAGAGGATGTGCCCGGGGGCGGCGAAGGCGAGCAGCGAGGGCAGGGTGGCCGGTGCGGCGCTGAACGCGGTGTCGAAGTAGAAGCGGCGCAGGTCCTCCAGGAGGTTCTCCGGCGTGGTGTCGGGGCTCAGCCGCGCGGCCGCGGCGAAGCGCTGGGCGGCGTACGGCAGGAAGCCACCCGCGTGCGGCAGGATCACCTTCACCTCGCGGTGCCGGGCGAGTACGCCGTTGACGGCCATGTGCAGGGCGGTGCGGGTCGTGTCGTGGGGGAAGTCGACCAGCGGGGACGGCAGGCCGGGGACCATCGGTCCCGGCGGCGCGGTGGGGTGGACGAGGACGACGGCACCGCGGGCGTCCAACTCGGCCCACAGCGGCTCGAAGACGTCCTCGCCGAGGTAGTGGCCGCCGATGTTGGACATGAGGATGACGCCGTCGGCGCCCAGTTCGTCCAAGGCGTACGCGGCCTCGGCGACGGCGGCGTCGACATCCGGCAGCGGCAGGGCGGCGAAGTGGCCGAAACGCTCCGGCCGGTCCTTCACGAGCTCGGCGGTGTACTCGTTGACGCTCCGGGCCGAGGCGGGCGCCGCGGAGGTGTCGTCGGGGGCGGTGAGGGGAGCGGCGTACGACAGCACGGCGACGGCGATGGCCTGATGGTCCATCATCGCCAAGGCGCTGTCCTTGTCCCAGGCGGGCGCGGGCCAGCCGAGGGCCACGGCGCGCTCGGCGATGGCGCGGCCGCGGTCGGGCGGGATGAGGTGGTGGTGGATGTCGATGCGGCGGGGGTCGCTCATGGCTGTCCTGGTCTCCTTGGTCGCGCTCGCAGTCATGGCCGTCGCGGTCGCGGTGGCCGTCGCGGTTCCGGAAAAGGCTCCAGGCGCTCACTTTGGCAGAACCGAAATGAATCGCTGATTCTCTCCACCCGGCAATCCGGTAGCCTTGAGCCGCGCTGCAGCACAGGTCCATGAAGTCCCGTCAACCGCGGAGGGTGGGTACAGGTGTCGGAGCGGAATCGCGACTTCGGGAAGTACGGCGCCCGTGGCGTCAAAGGCCATGAGGCCGTCGCCCGTCGGCTGGACTCCCTCGCCGGTTACTTCACCACCCCGGTCACCGCCCCCCGAGGCCTGCTCGCCCGGCTGCACTACCTGACCCGCACGGACCACGCCCGCGCCGCCGCCCGCGCCGCGGGCCTCACCGTCACCCCCCGCACCCTCAAGGCGTGGCTCGACGGCGGGCGCAAGCCGTCCAGGAAGAACCTCGAGCGCGTCGAGGTCGCCTACCGCGCGGTGCGCCGCCAGAACGTGGCCCGCTACCTCCTCGGCCGCCTGAACGCCCAGGGCCGCGGCACGCGGGTCGAGATCCACCCGCTCAACCAGTCCCAGGTGTCCAGGCCGCGCCAGCGGGTCGTGGAGTACCGGAGCCTGAACGTGCGCCACTGGGACCGACTGGTCGAGGCCTGGGCGGCCGACGACGACCAGGCCCTCGACGAGGCGTGGGTGGAGCAGATCGTGGATCTGGGTTCCCAGTGGGGGCAGTACGAGTACGTCACCAATGTGGGGTTCGCCGCCTGACGGACGGTCGGCGGTGAATTCGGTCGCACTCCATGAAGTGGATTTCCTCGAATTCCGGTGCTTTCGCGTGCCGCACACAATTCCGCGCCGACGAATGACATCGGCGCGGAAATGACTCAGCCCGTCACGGCCGGCTTGAGGACTTCCTCGCACCACTGCCGGAACGTCGTCGGAGTCGTCGACTCCGCGGTGCGCGGAGCGGCGTTGTCGAGGCCCTGGTTCTTGGCGTCGAACATGTCGACCATGCCCTGCGCCATCGTTCCGGTCATCCCGAAACCGGTCATGCGCTGCTTGAGCGCCGCTCCCGTTATCTGACGGAAGCCGACCTCGATGCCGAGGACCTCGGAGATGATCTGCGCTATCGCGGTGGGGGACAGGTCCTCGGGCCCGAGACAGGCGACCTCGCCGGACCCGCCCCACCCTGCGTCGAGCAGCAGCCGTGCGGCGGTGGCGGCGATGTCACGGGTGGCGACGGTGGGGCTCTTCAGGTCCGGGTCGGCCATCGTGAAGAACAGGCCCTGGCCCTTGATGGCGTCGACCTGGTGGAGCAGGTTGTGCATGAACGACGGGCAGACCACGGCCCGGTAGGGGACGCCCGAGGCGCCGATCAGGTCGTCCATCGCCAGCGACGCCGTCACCAGGCCCGCACGCTCGGCCATCGGCGTGCCGCGGCCGAGCGCCGAGATGCCCACGACGCGCTTGACGCCGTGACGGGTGAACGCCTCGCACGCGGGGCGAGTGAAGTCCACGAAGGCCGCTTCGCCGCTGGGTGCGGCGGGGTCGGCCGGGGCGAGCCAGAAGACGGCATCGGCACCGGCACACGCACGGTCGATGACGGCGGCGTCGCCGTGCGAGCCCTCGACGATCTCGGCCCGCTCGCGAACCCTCGGCTCGAGCCGCGCGGGGTCGCGGGCGACGAGACGCAGCGGCTCCCCGCGGTCGAGCAGGTCGTCCACGAGGAGGCGGCCGATGGCGCTGGTCGGTGCGGTGATGACGATCATGGTTGTGCTCTTCTCCTGTGTGAAGTGGGGCGTGGAGGTCAGGCGGGGCGCGGGACGTACGCCAGGCCGTGGGCGCCGGACTCGCCGAACTCGGAGCTGTGCAGCCGGGTCAGGCTCCCCAGCGTCGGGAGGTCGACGACATCGACGGTGGACGAGGCGTTCTTCGCGGACACCTCCACCCTCCGCGCCGAAGGATTCCGCCACAATGCAAAGATGAGCACACAATCCTTGCCGCATACGTAATAACGCAGGTCAGGAGCGTTGATGGATCTCAACTTGCTGCGTGCCCTTGACGCGTTGCTCCGGGAGAACAGCGTGACCCGTGCCGCGGAGCGGCTCGGCACGTCCCCCGCGGCGGCCAGCCGCACGCTGGCCCGGCTCCGCCGAGCCGTCGGTGACCCGCTGCTGGTGCGCGCGGGCCAGGAGATGGTCCCGACCCCGCGCGCCCTGGAACTCCGGGAAGAGGTCGCCGCGTTGCTGCGCGGCTGCGACAACGTCCTGCGGCCCGGAGCCGGATTCGACGCCGTGCATCTCCAGCGCACCTTCACCGTGCAGGCCGCCGACCTGGTCCTCGCGGGCCTTGCCGGGCCCCTCACCGAGCGGATCCACAAGGAAGCCCCGCACGTGGACGTGGTCTTCCTGCCGGAGTCGGTGGAGGGCGGGCCCGCCCTGCGGCAGGGCCGCGTCGACGTCGAACTGGGCGTCCTGGGGCACCTGGACCCCGAGATCCACACCCGCCGGCTCACCCGCATGACGCTGGTCGGCGTCGCCCGCAGGGGTCACCCGCTCTTCGGGAAGCGGATCGACGCCCGCCGCTTCGCCGCGGCCGACCACATCGGCATCTCCCGGCACGGCAAGCGGCTCGGGCTCATCGACGACGAGCTCGCGGAACTCGGGCTGCGGCGCCGGGTCGCCGTCGTCGTACCGAGTCACACGAGCGCGATGATGCTCGCCCGCAACACCGACCTCGTCTCGCTCACCCTGGCCGACTGGCTCCCCGACACCACCGAGGCCATGGGTCTTCGCACCTTCCCGATCCCCCTCGACCTGGCACCGCTCGACATCGGGATGGCCTGGCACCCGCGCAACTCGGCGGACCCCGGCCACCGTTGGTTCCGCGACCACGTGGCGGCCGCGGTCCTCACCCGGCCATGAGCCCTCACCCGGCGATGCCCTCTCACATCTTCTCGGCGCCCGCCCTGACCGCCTCACGGATGCGGAAGTACGTGCCGCAGCGGCAGATGTTGCGCAGGCCGTCCAGGTCGGCGTCGGTGATCGGGCGGCCCTCCTCCGCGACGCGGCGGACCAGTGCGACGGCGGCCATGATCTGGCCGGGCTGGCAGTAGCCGCACTGCACCACGTCCTGGTCGAGCCAGGCCTGCTGCATCGGGTGCAGATCCGCGCCCACGGTGGCGGGGAGCCCCTCGATGGTGGTGACCTCGTCGGTGGGCCGCAGGTCCTTGACGGGTATGGCGCACGGGTTGGCCGCCTTGCCGTTGACATGGCTGGTGCAGGCCTTGCAGACGTTGATGCCGCAGCCGTACTTCGGCCCGGTCACGCCGAGGATGTCGCGCAGCACCCACAGCAGCCGCTCGTCGTCGGCGGCCTCGACGGTGACCTGCTCGCCGTTGAGGCGGAACGTGTGCTCAGGCACGGGAACTCCTGGTTTCGGCTTGTTCGGTGTGTTCGGCTTGTTTCGGCGGGTGGCTCAACGGACGTGGTCCAGGCCGTCGGTGGGGGACGCGGGGACGGGCGGGACGGTCGGCTTCGGTACGAAGGAGAGCGTGCCGTGGTTGATCGGGAAGCTGGTCGGCATGGTGCCCGTCGCGCGTCCGTAGGCGCACGCGACCGCGGCCATCGACGCGGCGACGGCGAGCTCTCCGGCACCGCCGGGCTCGTCCGTGGTGGACGGCATGACGATGATCTTCAGCTCGGGCGGTGTGTTCCACTGCCGGGTGTAGAAGTAGTTGTCCCAGCTCGCCTCCAGGAAGTGCCCGTCGCGCAGGTGCAGGCTGGAGGTCAGGGTCTGGGCGATCCCGTCCATGACGCCGCCCATCATCTGCGCCTCCAGACCGCGCGGGTTGACGGTGAGGCCGACGTCCACGGCGAAGACGACCTTGGTGACGCGTGGTCCGGTCACGCCGTCACGGATCGGGCGGTCGACGGTCTCCGGGCGGCAGTCGATCTCCACGAGGACGGCGCTGACCGAGTGGTACTCGGAGTGGAAGGCGACTGCCTGCGCGGTGCCGGCAGGCATCGTACGGCCCCAGTCCCCGACCTCGGCGACCTTCTCAAGCACCGCCCGCGCCCGCTCCCCGCGGAGGAAGTCCCGCCGGAACCGGAAGGGATCCTTGCCCATCTTCGCGGCGAGCCGGTCGACGATCAGCTCCCGGGCGCACACGACATCGGGGGAGTAGACGCCGCGCATGCTGCCGGTGTTGAAGCTCTTGTCGGTCTCGCTGAGCAGGCGGCTGTGGGTGCCGAAGTTGTAGGGCATCGACTGGGACAGGTGGAAGAAGGTCTGGGAGAAGCCGATGTCGCCCACCGGGAGCTTCGCGGCCAGGGCGGTGAAGACCTCGCCGAGCCCATGGCTGAGGTCGGTGGAGACGCTGGTGTGCCGCTGCCTGAAGCCGAGCACGGTGTTGCCGAGATACGCGGCGCGTACGCGCGAGGTGGCCATGGGGTGGGCGCGGCCCTGGCGGGAGTCGTCGGCCCGGTGCCACATGAGCTTGACGGGCTTGCCGAACTCCTTGGAGATCTCGGCGGCCTCCAGTGCGGCGTCGAAGAACAGCTTGCGCCCGAACGAGCCGCCGCCCTCGGTGACATGCACCGTGACCGCGCTCTGCGGAAGCCCGAGCCGCGCGGCGATGGCCTGCTTGGCGACGATCGGCGCCTTGAGGCCCGACCAGATCTCCGCCCGGTCCGAACGCACGTCGGCTATCGCGCAGTTGGGCTCGAGCGCGCTGTTGCTGCGGAAGTGGAAGGTGAACGTCTCCTCCACCGACGGGGTCAGCGGCGGCAGCAGGCCGATCGGCAGCTCGGCGGCCCGCAGCTTCTTGAGCACGGACTCGTCGGACTTGCCCGCCGCGGCCCCGGGCTTCCACGACACCCGCAGGGCGCGTACGGCGTCGATGCACTGGCCGAACGTCCGCGCACGCACCGCGACTCCGGTGGAGATCACCCCGACATCGCTGACGCCCGGCATGGCGCGGACCTCGTCGAGGTTGGCCACGGAGCCCACCTTGCCGTTGATGGTCGGCGGACGGCACACCATGGTCGGCCTGGCGTCCGGGACATCGAGGTCCATCGCGAACTTCTTGCGCCCGGTGACGGCCGCGAGCGCGTCGATACGGTTCTGCGGCCGACCGATGACCTTGAACTGCTCGCGTTCCTTGAGGTCCACGGACACCCGCTGCGCCTTGCCGCTCGCGGCCTTCTCGGCGAGTTCACCGATGCCGATGCTGCCGCCCACGAGGTCGGTGATGACCCCGGCCTTGAGCGTGAGATCGGTGATGGCGGCGTCGAGCGCGATCGCCGCGGCCCGCAGGAGCCGGCCCCGGGCGACGGCGGCGGCGACCCGGATCGGCGTATACGTCGAGATCGTGGTGTTGGACGCGCCGGTGAGCTGGTTGAACAGCAACTCCGGCCGCGCGTCGGCCAACGTGACCCGCACCCGGTCGAGCGGTACGTCCAGCTCCTCGGCGATCAGCATGGCCGTCGACGTCGTGATGCCTTGCCCCACCTCGGCCCGTGGCAGGGCGAACGAGACGGTGCCGTCCTTGTGGACCTCGATCGTGATCAGGTTCGAGGTGGGCAGCGCCGCGAGGGTCATCACGTCGTTGAGGTCGACCAGTTCGGTGATCTCCACCGACGGAATCTCCGCCGCGTCCGCCGTCGGCGCCGCCGGTCCGATTTCGGCGGCGGTCACCAGGGTCGGAGCGGCGAGGACGTAACCGAGGAACCGACGCCGCCCGAGACCGGGCGCATCCGACTTAGCATCCGACTTCACATCCGACTTCGCACCCGGTTCGGACCCGGGCGAACGGTCAACTCCCGTCGTCGCGCCGAACGTTCCATTCCGGCGTACGTTCATCCATCGTCCAATCTCGGCGGGTTGCGCGGCTCGCGCGGGGAAGATCAACAAGAACTCTAAGCCGTCGACGCGGTCACCGAGCGTGCACCTGCGAAACGAAGAGATCAAGGGGTGGGACAAGCCGCGTTCGCACGGACTCGACGGCTCACTCCGGACCCGGCGGCGGCAGGTCCGGCTGGTGGCGCAGCGCGTCCAGGACGACGCGCACCGCCGCGCGAGGCGGCGCGCCACGGCGGATCGCCGCCGTGATGGTGCGCGTGACCGGAGTCGCCAGCTCCCTGGTGGCGACGCGATAGCGGCGGTCGACCGCCAGGTCCGGCAGCAGCGCGATCGAAAGACCGGCCTCGACGTGCTGCAGCGTCATCATGTAGTTGCTGAACCGGCACACCACCCGCGGCTCGAACCCCGACTGACGGCACAGTCGCAGCGCGAGATTCGCCATGTACGACTGCGGAATGTCGAACGCCCACGGCTCGTCCGCGTACGCCGCGAGGTCCACGGCACCACGCCCGGCCGCGGGATGGTCGGGCGGCACCACAAGGACGACCGGGTCCGTGGCCAGCGGTACGAGATCCAGGTCCGGGCCCAGCGGCAGCTCGTCGAAGTCCGTGGTCGTGATGATGACGTCCGCGTCACCGCCCCGCAGCGCGGGCAGGCTCGCGTGCGGCTCCAGCTCCAGGAGCTCGACGTCGAGGTGCGGATGCTCGCGCGCGAGCCGGGTCACCGCCGGCACTGCCATGGTGTGGATCGCGCTCTGGAACGCGCCGAGCCGCACGAGTCCCGCCGGTTCCTCGCCGAATCCGCGCAGCTCCGCCTCGACGCTGTCCATGTGATCGAGGATCGCCCGCGCCCTCCGGGCCAGGATCAGCCCGGCCGAGGTCAGCCGCACGCGGCGTCCCGTCCGTTCGATGAGCTGGGTGCGCGTCTCGGATTCGAGCACGGCGAGCTGCTGCGACACGCTCGACGGGCTCAGATTGGCGGCCTGGGCGACCGCCCGGACCGTACCCAGCGTGTCGAGCTGGCTCAGCAGCCGCAGTCTCCAGGGATTCATCACGCGCTCATTCTTGTGCGGTTCCGCCGAACAGGAAAGCCGGAATTGTTTGATGGACGTGTCGCTCGGGCGCGCCCTACCGTCGGGGGCATGGCTGCTTCGACCCCCGCCCCCGTGTCCGCCGACCTGCCGTCCGCCACCCCGTCGTACCCCGCCGCGGCGTCCACCGCCTCGCGCTCGGCCGCCGCCTTCTGGGCCGACGCCGACCGGCACCTCGTCCGCTACGGCGGCGACTTCACCCGCGAGATCATCGACCGCGCCGCCGGGAGTTTCCTGTTCACCGCGGACGGCCGGAAGATCCTCGACTTCACCTCCGGCCAGATGAGCGCGATCCTCGGCCACTCGCACCCGGAGATCGTCGCGACCGTCCAGCGGCAGGTCGCCACCCTCGACCACCTCTACAGCGGCATGCTCAGCCGCCCTGTGGTCGACCTGGCCAGGCGCCTCGCCGAGACGCTGCCCGCGCCGCTGGAGAAGGCCCTGCTGCTCACGACCGGCGCCGAGTCCAACGAGGCCGCCATCCGGATGGCCAAGCTCGTCACCGGCAAGCACGAGATCGTCTCGTTCGCGCGGTCCTGGCACGGCATGACGCAGGCCGCCGCGTCCGCCACGTACAGCGCGGGCCGCAAGGGCTACGGCCCCGGCGCGCCCGGCAACTTCGCCATCCCCGTGCCGAACACCTACCGGCCCGACTTCACCACGGCCGACGGCGCGCTGGACTGGCGCCGCCAGCTCGACTTCGCCTTCGACCTGATCGACGCCCAGTCGACCGGCAGCCTGGCCGCATGCCTGGTCGAGCCGATTCTCAGCTCGGGCGGAATCATCGAGCCGCCGGTGGGATATTTCGCGGCCCTGCAGGCCAAGTGCCGTGAGCGCGGCATGCTGTTGATCCTCGACGAGGCGCAGACCGGCCTGTGCCGTACCGGGACCTGGTACGCCTTCGAGCGCGACGGCGTCGTCCCCGACATCCTCACGCTGTCCAAGACACTCGGCGCCGGGCTGCCTCTCGCCGCCGTGCTCACCAGCGCCGAGATCGAGCAGGAAGCGTACGACCGCGGGTTCCTGTTCTTCACCACGCACGTCGCCGACCCGCTGGTGGCCGCCGTCGGCAACACCGTCCTCGACGTCCTGACCGCCGACAAGCTCGACGAACGAGCGCGGTCGCTCGGCACGTTCCTGCGCGCCGGACTGGAGGACATCGCCGGGCGGCACGCGGTCGTCGGCGACATCCGCGGCCGGGGCCTCCTCGCCGGACTCGAACTCGTCACCGACCGCGAGACGAAGCACAGCTCCGACGAACTGGGCGCCCGCGTCACCCGCCGCTGCCTCGAACTCGGCCTGCACATGAACATCGTGCAGCTTCCCGGCATGGGCGGAGTCTTCCGGATCGCGCCGCCCCTGACCGCCACGGAGGAGGAGCTGTCGCTCGGCCTGACGATTCTGGACGAGGCGATCGGGGACGCCTGCGCGGAGCGCTGACCCCCCGGCCGCGCGGCCGGGAGCAGGCTCTAGTGTCCTCGCTTGTGACCGAACCTTCCTCGTACCTCGATGCGACGGCGGACGCCTACGGCGCCATCGCCGTCCGCTACGCCGAACTCGCCCGCACCGCCCTCGATGACGCGCCGCTGGACCGCGCGATGCTCGCCGCGTTCGCCGAGCTCGCGCGGACCGGCGACCACGGATCTGTCGCCGAGCTGGGGTGCGGACCCGGGTATCTGACCGCGCACCTGCGGGACCTGGGGCTCGACGTCTTCGGCGTCGACCTGTCGCCGGTGATGATCGATCTGGCCCGCGAGTCGTACCCGGATCTGCGGTTCGAGGTCGGCTCCATGGACGCCCTGGACCTGGCCGACGGCAGCTTGCACGGTGTCGTGTCCTGGTACTCGGTCATTCACACGCCACCCCAGGAACTGCCTTCGTACTTCGCCGAGTTCAACCGGATACTCGCGCCCGACGGCCACCTCCTGCTCGGCTTCTTCGAGTCGGAGGGCGATCCCGTCACGCCGTTCGACCACAAAGTGGTGACGGCCTACCGATGGCCGATGGACGACCTCGCGGAGCTGGCCGCCGACGCCGGATTCACCGAGGTCGGCCGGATGATGCGTGCGCCCCGCGAGGGGGAGCGGTTCGGCCACGGCCGTCTGCTGATGCGCAAGGCCAAGCAGGTCGCCTGAGTAAGAACCTCTTGCACCTCTTACACCTCTTACACCTCTTACACCTCGTACGGGGCTTTGCCCTGCCGCACCTGCCGGCTACTGCGGCAGGCGCAGCCCCGTGATGAGGAGTTCGACCAGTCGCCGCGCGTCGTAGCGGGGATCGCTGTCCGCGCCGATGCAGAGGTTCCCGACGCCGCGCATGAGGACGAGGGCCTCCATGTCCGAGCGGATCTCGCCCGCGTCGGCCGCGGCTTCGAGCAACTGGGCGCACACGGGCACGAGCCGGTCGATGAAGTACGTGTGCAGCGTGTCGAAACCGGCGTTGTCGGACTGCAGCACGGCGGCGAGTCCGTGCTTGGTGACCAGGAAGTCGACGAAGAGATCGATCCACCGCCCGAGCGCGGCGTGCGGGGTCTCGCTGCTCGCCAGCAGGGCAGGACCGGCTTCGGCGCAGGCCTCGACCTGGTGTCGGTAGACGGCGACGATCAGGTCCGCCCGGGTCGGGAAGTGCCGGTAGATCGTGCCCGTCCCGACCCCGGCCTTGGCCGCGATGTCGCGTACCGGCGCTTCCACGCCCGAGGTGACGAACACCGAGGCGGCCGCTTCGAGCAGGGTCTCCTTGTTGCGCCGGGCGTCCGCCCGCTTGGACCGGGCCGCGGTCCCCGCGCTCTCGTCGCTGTCCTTCACCGCGCCGCTCCCTCTGCTGTACGGCCGCTGCCGTAGCACCTCGCGCCTTGCTAAACGGAACACGGTTCCGTATCGTCATTACCGGAACAACGTTCCGCTTGCTCATGATGGCAGAGCAGGAGGCGGGCGGCCAGTCCCGCCTTGCCACCGCATCGCCACGTCACCCCGTCATGCCGTGAGGCGATCCGTCATGCCTTGACGCGTCGCCCGGCGTCGCCCCCGTACACGTACACCCGCACTGGAGGAACCAGCCATGCAGTACCGCACCTTGGGCCGCACCGGTGTTCAAGTCAGCTCGCTCGCGCTCGGCGCGATGAACTTCGGCAAGATCGGCCGCACCACGCAGGACGAGGCCACCGCCATCGTCGACGCCGCTCTCGAGGGCGGCGTCAACCTCATCGACACCGCCGACAGATACAGCGACGGCGAGTCCGAGGAGATGGTCGGCAAGGCCATCGCGGGCCGCCGCGACGACATCGTCCTTGCCACGAAGGTCAGCATGCCGATGGGCGACGAGCGCAACCATCAGGGCAGCTCGCGCCGCTGGCTGGTCACCGAGCTGGACAACAGCCTGCGCCGCCTGGGCGTCGACCACGTCGATCTCTACCAGATCCACCGCTGGGACCCGAACACCAGCGACGAGGAGACGCTGTCGGCCCTGACCGACCTCCAACGCGCGGGCAAGATCCGCTACTTCGGCTCCTCGACCTTCCCGGCGTACCGGATCGTGCAGGCGCAGTGGGCCGCCCGCGAGCATCACCTGAGCCGCTACGTCACCGAACAGCCCAGCTATTCGATCCTGCAGCGCGGCATCGAGAGCCACGTCCTGCCCGTCACCGAGGAGTACGGACTCGGCGTGCTGGTGTGGAGCCCGCTGGCCTCGGGCTGGCTCTCCGGCGCCGTCCGCGAGGGGCGGGACATCACCACCAACCGCTCGACGTTCATGCCCCAGCGCTTCGACACCACCATCCCGTTCAACCGGGCCAGGCTCGACGCGGTCGAGCGGCTGGCCAAGGTCGCCGACGAGGCGGGCCTGACGATGATCCAGCTCGCGCTCGGCTTCGTGACCGCGCACCCCGGCGTGACCAGCGCGCTCATCGGTCCCCGCACGGTGGACCACCTGCGCGCCCAGCTCGCCGCCGCGGACACCGTGCTCTCCGCCGACGTGCTCGACGCGATCGACACGATCGTCGCCCCCGGCACCGACCTCGCCGCACACGAGAAGTCCGACACCCCGCCCGCGCTGCTCGACGCGTCACTGCGACGCCGCTGACAGGAGAACGTCTTATAGCGACTTCAGGACGCTGGGCCTCGGCCCGGACGATCCCCGTACGCCTGCGATGTGGCGCTACCGGGTCGAGGACAAGCAAGTGAAGCCGCGCCGACGCGCTCTTCAGCGGGTCGGCACGGATCAGCGTACGGACTGTGGATCAGCGTACGAACTAGCGCAGGCCGTACTGGCTGCGGACGTCCAGCTTGCCGTTGGTGAAGCCGAACGAAGCCGAGCCGTAGGTGCGGGACTGCTCGCACAGGTAGATCGCCGTCTTGATGCCGCCCTGGCCCTGGGAGTCGGCGGAGCGCACGCAGACGCCCTTGCCCGCGGCGGAGTGCATCTGGGCGATGGTCTTGCCCTTGGTGATCTTCTTGTACTTCGCCTTCGTCATCTTGCCGTTGGACTTCTTGCCGTCCAGGCCGGCCTGCGACTTGATGCTGAGCTTGCCGTTGCCGAACGTGAACATGGCGGTGCTGTACCGCTTGTTGCCCTTGCAGGTGTAGACCTTGCTGGAGTAGCCGGGCCCGCTCTGGCTCGCCGTCTTCTTGCAGGCGCCGTTGCCGGCGACCGAGTGCAGCTTGGCGATGCTCGCGCCGATCTTGACCTTGTCGTACTCGGCACGCGAGAGGGTGGCCGTGGCCGCCTGCGCGGACGGGGCCAGAGTGGCGGTGAGAGCGGTGGCGAGCAGACCGGCGGTGGCCAGACTCTTGCGCGACATGTGGGTTCCTCTTCAGCAAGAAAAACGGCAGGGGCGAGGGACGCCAGGCGCACAGATGTCACGAAGGCAGAGCCCCCACCCCTTCGAACAAAGCGAAGTATATGAAGGCGGTGATCTTCATTTCGAACATTTTCCGTCAATGACGGCGCATTCCGGGTGACAAGCGCCACAGCGCGCGCGAAGCGAGCGAAGCGGGCGAAGCCCATGTGCCCGGTCCCGATCTCCGGGGAAGTCTCCTACCGGCCCGCGGGACACCGCGGGCCGGACCCATCCGTGCGCACTCTCTGTACGCACCCTCAGTTCCCGGAGTTGACCGTGCACCCCTTGATCTTCGTCATCGGTACGGGCCGCAGTGGCTCCACCGCGCTGTCCCGCATCCTCAACACGCACCCGGACGTCCTCAGCCTCAACGAGTACATGGCCTCCGTCGGCGACACCGCGTTCCCCGAGGGCAAGCTGACCGGCGGCGAGTTCTGGGAGCCGCTCTTCCGGCCCACACCGCACTTCGAGGGAATGATCCGCAGCGGGCTGCTGATGCCGGAATTCCTCTACACGCGCCGCCCCGGGCGGTACACGCCGGCGCCCGACGGCATCCCCGCGCTCTCCCTCATGGTGCTGCCCCACCTCACCGACGACCCGGACGCCCTCCTCGACGAACTCCGCGCGGCGGTCGTCCGCTGGCCCGAACGCACCGCCCCCGAACAGCACCTCGCGCTCTTCGACCTGCTGTGTACGCGCTTCGGGCGCACCGCCGTCGTCGAGCGCTCCGGCTACTCGGCCGGCTGGGCGCCAGGCCTGCGGACCGCCTTCCCGCACGCCAAGTTCGTGCACCTGCTCAGGGACGGCCCGGACTGCGCCCTGTCGATGAGCCGCCACACCGGATACCGCGTCATCACCCTGATGCGTGAGATCAGGGAACGAGCCGGCGTCGAGAACCTCAGCGAGCTGACGGAGGAGCATGTGCGGTCCCTGCCGCCGGACCTGGCGCCGCTGCTCGGCGAGCGCTTCGATCCGGCGCTCGTACGAGACAGGGAGCTCCCGCTACGTCGGTTCGGCGCTCTGTGGTCCGAACTCGTCATCCAAGGAACGCAGTTCATCGATGAACTGCCCACGGGCCAGGGCGCCACGCTCGCGTACGAGGACCTCCTCGACAGCCCCCGCGAGGAGCTGGCCCGACTTGCCGCATTCATCGGCGTCGAGCCCCTGCCGCAGTGGCTGGACACCGCGAGCGCACTCCTGGACGACAGTCGACGCGGCTCCGCCCGGAGCCTGACCGCCGCTCAACTCGACGAACTGAGGGAGAGCTGCGCCCCGGGCACCGATCAGATCCGCCAGGCGCGGATGCGGTCCGCCACCTGATACACCGTGGCCTTGCGGCCCTGCACGTCCCGGACCAGCTCCACCAGCGCTCCGTACGGAGGGTCGATGCCCTCGCCGGAGGCGTGCATGTACGCGACGGCGACCTGGCAGGCGTACAGCGAATTCCGGTACGGCAGGGGTTCGAGCCGGACCACCGTGTGCAGCAGGGAAGCGGCACGCCAGGCGGCGTCGGGCGGGGCGATGCCGGGGCGGGGGATGCGGGTCTTGTGCCGGGCGACGGCGGCGACCAGCGCGGAGTAGTCCGCGACGCTGACGTCCTCGGGGACGGCCTGTTCCTGGGCGTCGAGCAGCCAGGACACATCGATGTGGAGGACCATCAGGCGGCCGCGGCTCCCTGGCGGCGGCCCGCGGGCGGGGCCTCGTCGGGGAACGCCTCGTCGAACTCCCCGGCATGCTGCTCGCCCCAGGTCACGGCGGTGTGCACGAACTGCTTGCGCTGACGCTCCCGCAGCGACAGGTCGTGGACGTACTGCTTGAGCGACTTGCCTTCGGCGGCCGCCGCGGCGCGGACCTCCTCCAGCTCCTCGTCGGTGAAGGTGATGTTCAGTGAGGGCATGTCTTTGATGGTACCTAATAGGTACCGCGCTGGGGGCCGCGCGCGGTGCGCGGTCGGGCGCCGGGGGACCCATCGGCAGCGAGCACCTGCTGGCCGGCATCACCACGGCCAAGGGGGCGGCGCGCGAAGCACTCGCGGCTGAAGGGGCGACCAAGGTCGCGCTGCTCGCGGCGCTGCGGGACCGGATGGATCGGGACGGCGTGTGGAGCGCCGATGACGACGCGGAGGGGGTCGTAAGCGAGAAGGACGTCCTGGGGGAGGAGGGCGAGGAGCGCACCCGCTACACGGGCGCCGCCGCCAGGGCACTGACCGCCGCGATGGAACAGGCCCGGCGAGAAGACGCCAAGAAGTTCGGTGGCGAGCATCTGCTGCGGGGACTGCTGGAGGGGGACAACCGCGCTGTGGAGGTGCTCGGCGCGTGCGGCGTCTCGCCGCAGGCCGTGCTCGCCCGCCTCGACGGCGGCAACGGAAGCCAGGGGGACGACAGCCTCGACCCCCTGCTGCACCCCACCCGTGACGTTCTCCTCGGCCACAGCCACTACCGCCGGGCGCCCTTCTGGATGCGGTGGCTGCTCAAGGCCAGTGGCGTCAACTGGGCGGCGCGGCCCGCCTGGTGGGTCAGAATGGAGACCTACGAGCAGGCACGCCGTCTCGGCAGCGACGCGGTGGGCACCGAGCACGTGCTGCTCGCGGTCCTGGCCACCCACGAGGTCGCGCTGCGGTACCCGCACCTGGCGGAGGAGAGCACCCCGGGTCTCGGCTCCCGGTACGCGGGCGGTGAGCGACTGGTGAGTCTGGGCCTCGACTACGCCTCGGTTCACGGCGCCCTGACCGCTGGTGAGGGTCTTCGCCTGACGTCCGACGCCCGGCCTGTCGAGCAGTACATCGACGAGACCAAGGGCCCGGACCCGACGAGAACGCCAGATTCCGGCCCCAACTCCCGTTCCGGCGGGGAAGCGGCAGCCGATCCGGGCACGGGCCCTCTCGTCGAGGCCCTCCTGGGAGAGGAGACGCGCGCCAGGCAACTGGTCGACGCGCTGACTGCCTCTCCCGGCAACGGCAACGGCAACGGCATCGGCATCGGCATCGGCAACGGCATCGGCAACGACAGCGGCATCGGCAACTGACCGGGCCGCCCTTGGAATTCAGTCGTTGAGGCCGAGGTCGGCGCGCATGAGGGCACGCATGTGAGCGAGGAGCGGTTCGGCCGCCTTGAGGGCATGGAGAGCCGCTTCGACGTTCTCGTCGGGCCGGGCCACGCCACGGTCGAGCCGCTTGGTCGTGGCGTCGCCATGGGCGAGCACCGAGTTCACATCCCGGGACGCCTGCATGATCCGCTGAGGGACGATCATCTGGGCCTCGGCGTAGCGGTCGCGGTAGTCGAGACGGGCGGCCTCCAGCTGACTGCGCTCGTGCTCGCCGAACACCCCGTCGCGAATCCGGTGCAACGCGTCCTTGAGCAGCGTGTGGAACTGCCGGGCGGCTCGGTTCATCGCGGTGTAGTGGGCCCGCAGTTCTTCGAACTTCTGCTGGTCCTGGGCCGCTTGAGCCTCCTGGGCCCGTTCCCTCGTCGTCAAACGATGGCTGACCATCGGGGCGAACAGCGTGCCGAGCACGCCGACGACAGCAATGATCATCGCGGTGACCGTGGCGTTCATGGGGTCACGGTAGTCGCCAGATCGTGCAGGGCTTGCCGGCCCATGACCCACCCGACGCACCCCTAGGTGGGGCTGCTCGCCGCGTTGAGCCACGCGCCGATGCTCGGGAGGGCCTCGGGTCCGCTGTCCCGGTCCACGTCGCCGACGAGATCGGCGATCGAGACGCCCTGAAGCGACGCCCGCCAGGCAGCATCCGCCGCGCCCATCGTGCGGGCGATGGGGCACTGCTTCGTGCAGTCCTGGGGCGGCGTCCCGAAGGGGCCCCGCTGGCGGATCTCGGTGCACACGAACGCCGGGCTCGCCCCGTCGACCGCCTGGACCACGTCCAGGACCGTGATGTCGGCCGCCGCCCGGGTCAGTACGTACCCGCCCGTCTTGCCCTGGATCGACTTCACGAGGCCCGCCCGCGACAGGGCCTGCATCTGCTTGGCCAGATAGCTGGGCGAGACGTCGTGCAGCTGCGCAAGGCGGGCGGCCGGGACCGGATCGGTTGCCGCGGTCAGCACCACACAGCAGTGCAGCGCCCATTCGACGCCGCCGGACAGTTTCATGTGCTCTCGCTCTCCCCGTTTGACTCGGACACAGGGTATCCGAGTATTATCTCGGACATCGAATATCCGAGTTTGCGGCGGATGTGGGATCGGAATGCGGGATGCCAACCCCGCCGCACCGCGCCGCGCGACAGTGGCACTCGGCCCACGCAGGGACACAGAAAGGCACGATCATGAAGATCACGGTCATCGGCGGCACCGGACTGATCGGTTCTCAGCTGGTCTCCCGGCTCGGCAAGGCCGGGCACGAGGTGGTCGCCTCATCCCTGTCGACCGGCGTCGACCTGCTCACCGGCGAGGGGCTCGACCAGGCGCTCGACGGCGCGGAGACGGTCGTCAACGTCTCGAACTCGCCGACGTTCGACGCGGCCTCCCCGGACTTCTTCCGCACCACCGTGGGGAACCTCCTGGCCGCGGGGGAGCGCGCGGGCGTACGCCACCAGGTCGCCCTCTCCATCGTCGGCGTCGACCAGGTGCCGCAGCTCGACTACTACCGTGCGAAGACGCTCCAGGAGGAACTGGTGCGCAGCGGCCCCACGCCGTACTCGATCGTGCGCGCCACCCAGTTCTTCGAGTTCATGGACGCGGTCCTGTCCTGGACCGCAGACGAGAACGCCGTCCGGCTGCCGTCCACCCCCGTCCAGCCCATCGCGACCGCCGACGTGGTCGCGGCCCTCGCCGGCGTCGCCACCGCCCCGCCCCTCAACGGCACGCTCAACGTCGCGGGCCCCGACGTCTTCTCCCTGGACGAACTCGGCCGCCGCACGCTGGCGGCCCGAAAGGACGAACGCGCGGTCGTCATCGACGAGCAGGCCGGGATGTTCGCCGCGGTCGAGGGTGACGTTCTTGTCGCGCGACCGGGCGCGCGTCTGGCTCCCACTCGCTACGAGGACTGGCTCAGTGCTGCTCGGTAGGCGAGTGGTTGGCGTCAGGTGATCGGATCTCGTCGAGCGAGTCGTCGAGCAAGCCTCTGGCCCGCGTGAACCAGTCCGCCAGGACGGCGATCTCGTCCGGGCCGTAGTCGGCGAAGAGAACGCCCAGCCGTTCGTAGAAGGGGCCGTAGACCTCAAGGATGCGGCTCTGTGCGGACTCCTCCACGACCACGTGGACCCGCCGGCGGTCCCGCGGGTCGGCCTGGCGGCGTACATAGCGGGCCTTCTCCAGGCGGTTGAGGACGCCGGTCACCGCGCCGGTGGTCAGCCGGGCCCGCTCGGCGAGGTCGCCCGCCACCAGGGACTCGCCCGCCATGGCGGCCTCCATGAGGAAGCCGAGGCAGGTCAGGTCCGTGACATTGAGGCCGAGTCGCCGGGCGATGTCCTGTTGCCCGAAGTGCGCCGTCGCGATCATCCGGTCCATCGCGTACAGCGCCTGCTCGGCCGTCGCCGCCGGACGCTCCTTGCCCTGCACCACAGATCCCCTTAGCATCTAAGTGAATTATCTCGCGAGATAAGACATTGCTGAGCGGGTCAGCCCCGGCCGGCTGCTCCAGCATCCCATTTTCCGAGGAGGCGGCCATGAGCATGCACGGAGACCACGACCTGGGCCACACGGTCGCAGGCTGGACGGGGACCGGAACGGCCGTCCTCGGCAGCACGGTGATGGGCGTCGCGCTCGCCGCCGACTCGACCGGGGGGCTGGTGGCGGGCGGCGGCATCGTAGTCCTCGCCGCGCTCGTCACCTGGGTTCTCCACCTCGCCGGGTGGGGCAAGGCCAGTGGGCCGCGGCCGGTCGAGCGGCAGCCGTGGCGGGTGCGGGACGTGGCGGCGCGGCGGGGTCATCCGCACTGCCTCGGCTGTCGCTTGGCGGGACGAGGCCGGGCCGCCGCCCCGGTCGGCGCCGACCCCGTTGTCCTGGCTGTCCATCCCGCCGTCCCAGTCGTCGCCCGCGCTGCCTCGGTCGAGCGCGCGCCCGCGGCGCAGCGGTCGTAGCCCCTGTTGGACGTGGCGCCCCATTTCCCCGGAGGTCGCGGCGATGTCAGTGGCCGTCCTGGAGGTGGGCGCGCTGGAGCTGGCGAGCTAGGGCGCGGCGTGCGGAAGCCGAAGTGGCGATGGTCGCTCCCGTGGGCACGTCGAGGCCTCGGCTGATCTTGTCGTACGCGGCCCGGTAGCTGCCGGGCAGCTCCGACTGGCGCTGACGCAGGTCCTCCTCGACGAGGCGTCGCAGCTCGTCGACGTTCTGGGGCGTGAAGCGCTTCTTGCCCCGGGTGAGGGCGTTGACGTATCCGGCGCAGTGGGCGGGCTCGTCGAAGGCCTCTGCGATCTCCTCGGCGAGACCCCACAGGCGCCCTTCGAGCCACGGGATGTCGGGCTGGTCCAGGGAGAGGTCCATCGGGGGCGGCGGGTCGCCCTTCTTGTACTTCGCCATCTGCTTGGACACGGCGGGCTGCGTCATGTCGGTGAGCCGGGCGATTCTGTCCTGGGTCCAGCCGAGATGAACGAGCGCTTTGATCATTTCGGCGCGCAGCTTCCGCATCTCCTCGCCCGCGCGGATGACCTCGTTCATGTGGGCGAGCATCCGCTCGGCCTGCTGCTCGGTCAGTGGTGCCGGTGCCGGTGCCGGTGCCGGTGCCGGTGCCGGTGCTCGGCTGGGCTGCTCGCTCTCATCGCGTGTCACAACCCGGTTATACATTCCGTGAGCCGAAGTCCGCTCGTCGCCATAACCCAGTTGTATAACCTGGTTATGGCTGGCAGGATCCGACCATGCCCACCTTCACCGCACCTGACGGAACACAGCTCGCCTACCGCGTGATCGGAGACGGCCCCCCGGTCGTCTGCGTCCCCGGAGGGCCCGCGGACTCCACCTACCTCGGCGACCTCGGCGGCCTGTCCGCGCACCGCAAGCTGATCGTCCTGGACCTCCGTGGCACCGGCCGGTCGGCCGTCCCCGCGGACACCTCCTCCTACCGCTGCGACCGCCAGGTCGACGACATCGAGGCGCTGCGCGAACACCTCGGACTTCCGCGGATCGATCTGCTCGGTCACTCGGGCGGCGCGAACCTCGTGACTCAGTACGTCGCCCAGTACCCGAAGCGGGTCAGCAAGCTCGCCCTGATCGGCCCGGGCACCCGAGCCGTCGGCATCGAGATCACCGGCGCGACACGACTCGAGCTGGCTCGGCTTCGTACGAACGAACCCTGGTTCCCGGAGGCGTTCGGCGCCTTCGAGGCGATCGCTGCGGGCACGGGCGGCGACTGGGACGCCATCGCCCCCTTCTTCTACGGCCGATGGGACGCCGCCGCGCGGCAGCACCACGCCGACAGCCGGCCCGACAACGAGGAGGCCGCCCGCCTCTTCGGGGCCGAGGGCGCCTTCTCGCCGGAGGTCACCCGGGAGGCGCTCGCCGCCTGCGAGGTGCCTGTCCTGCTGCTCGGCGGAGAGTTCGACCTGAACAGCCCGCCTCGGTCGACGGCGGAGTTCGCGGAGCTGTTCCCCGATGCCGCACTCGTCATCCAGCCGGGAGCAGGTCACTACCCGTGGCTCGACGACGCCGACCGGTTCGTGGCGTCCACCGCGGCGTTCCTGGACTGAGGACGCATCGGCGTTGGTACGTCATGTGGCGTTCAAGGCGACCGTCGGGTGCAGGCGCGACGCCCGCACCGCCGGATAGAGGCCCGCAAGCACCCCGATGAGCAGCGTCGCCGCCAAGCCGCCCGCCACCGACCACGGCGGGACCACGGCGGTCCAGCCCTGCGCGAAAGCGAAGCCGAACGTCGCCGCCGTACCGAGAACGGCGCCCGTCGCGCCGCCGAGCGCCGACAACAGCAGGGATTCCGTGAGGAATTGGAGGCGGATCGCGTTCCTGGTGGCGCCGATCGCCCGGCGCAGGCCGATCTCCTGGCGGCGTTCGAGGACCGAGATGACCATGGTGTTGGCCACGCCGACCCCGCCGACCAGGAGCGCTACCGCGCCCAGGCCGAGCATCAGCGTGGTCAGGCCCTTGTCGGTCGCCGCCTTCGCCGCGAGCGCGTCCGAGGGGCGGGAGACCTTGGGACTGCCCTCGTTGCCCGGGCTGACCGTGCGGGCCAGGACGGCGCGTACGTCCTCGACCGTCGCGTCCGGCGAACGCTCGAAGATCATCGAGGGGTGGCCGTCGAAGCGGAAGTACTTCTCGGCCGCGGGGAATCCGATCATCGCCACGCGGTCCAGGGTCGGGACCAGTTCCACGGGCTTGAGGATGCCGACCACGACGACGTACTCGTCGTCCATCATGATCTTCTGGCCCGGCTCGGTGACACCCAGGCGCTGCGCGGCGACCGAGCCGAGGACCGTCACCGGCAGGTGCTGGCTGGCCCTGTTCAGCCAGGTCCCTCTTGCCACGCGGGCGTTGAGGGTCGCGAGGAGGTCCGTGCGGGCCGCCTGGGTGGTGACGCCCGCCGACCGTTCCTCGGGGACCACGTCGCTGCGGCGGATCCTGGCGTCCACGTTCGCGGTCGCCGTCGCGTCCTTGACCGGGCCGATGCGTTCGACCATCGCCTCCGCCGACTTCGGCAGCTTGATCTCGTTGCCCATCGCGTCCGTGCCCGCCTCGACCGTGAGGAGGTTGGTGCCGAGGCGGTCGAGCTGCGCCATCAGATCCGACTTGCTGGACTGGGACAGGCCCACCACCGCGACCATCGTGGCGATCCCGATGGCGATGCCGAGCGCGGACAGGACGACGCGGGCGCGGCGGGCGCGCAGGCCGACCGCGCCAAGGCGGAGGATGTCGCCGGGGGAGAGTCGGGCGGGCTTGAGGCGGGGAAGGCGGCCGGTGGGCGTCGGCCGCCGGTCCGGGGGAGCCATGTGGGGCTGCGGGTCCGGGGGAGCCAACTGGCTCTGAGGGTCTGGGAGGTTCATCGTGGACTCGCTTGCTGGGCGGGGAAGTCGGACACGATCTCGCCGTCCCGGAAGCGGACCCGGCGCGGCAGCGAGTCCGCGATCTCGTTGTCGTGGGTGATGACACACACCGTGGTGCCCGCCGCGTTCAGCTCGTGCAGCAGCTCCATGACGACCTCGCCGGACGCCGTGTCCAGGGCTCCCGTCGGCTCGTCGGCGAGCAGCAGGTCCGGCTCGCCCGCCAGCGCGCGGGCGATCGCGACGCGCTGCTTCTCACCACCGGACAGCTCCGCGGGCCGATGGTCGAGACGGTGGCCGAGACGGACGCGCTCCAGAGCCGCGCGGGCGCGGTCCCGGCGCTCCTTGCGGGCGACGCCCGCGTACAGAAGCCCGTCCGCGACGTTGTCGACGGCGTCGCGGCCCGCCGCCAACTGGAAGTGCTGGAACACGAAGCCGATGTGGCGGGACCGCAGCGCGGACAACTGCGCGTCCGAGAGCCGGCCGACGTCGTACCCGGCCACCCGGACCGTGCCCGCCGTGGGTGCGTCGAGCGTGCCGATGACATGCAGCATCGTCGACTTGCCGGACCCCGACGGGCCGACGATCGCGAGGAGTTCGCCCGCCTCCACGGTGAGGCTCACACCGCGCAGGGCGTGCACGCCACCCGCGTACGACTTCGTGACGTCCCGAAGCTCGACGACGGGCGCGGGGCGGACGACGGCGGGCACCGGCGGCGCGGATGTGGAGAGCGTCATTCCGTCGCCACCCCGACCTTCAGCCCCTCCTTGATCTGCGAGCCGCTGACCTCGATGCGGCCGTCGGCCGTCATCCCCGTCTCCACCCGCACCATCCGGGACCCGGTGCCCTCGACGACCTGGAGGCCGTAGCCGCCGTCCGCGCCGCGCAGCGCGACGACCGCCTCCACCGGGACCGTGAGGACGTCCTTGCGGCTCTCGCTGACGAACTTCACGCTCGCCGTGGCCGTGGCGTCCTTGCCGGACACCGCCGAGGCGCCGCCGTCCAGGGTCACTTCGACCGTGATGCCGTCCGACGCCGCGTCCTTGCCGTCCGAGCCCTCCGGCTGGACCGTTCCCGTGACCCGGCCCCGCCTGGTCGTGCCGCCCGCCAGGGTCACCTCGACCCTGGTGCCCTTCGCGACGAGCGACACATCGCTCTGGTCGAGCTCCGCGCGTACGACGGGCCTGGTCGAGGCGATGGTGAGGACGGCCGTGTCCGGGCCCACTTGATCGGCGAGCGTGGCGTCCGCGCGTACGACGGTGATCTGCTCGGGCTGGAAGACGACGTGCCCCTGGCCGACCCTGCCGGTCGGCGTGCGGTTCAGGGACCTCTGCCACTGCTTGACGGCGGCCTCCGTCGCCTTGTCGAAGCGCGGGTCGACGTACAGCGCTCTGCCGTAGCCGAGCGCGACGAGATTGCGCTCCAGCTCCAGTACGTCGCTGCCGCGGGCGCCCACCTTCATCTCGCGGAACGCGGGCACCGGCCCGTACAGCAGCGTGACCGGCTTGTCGTCCAGCTCGTACAGCGCCTGACCGCGCGTGACGGTGGCGCCCTTGCGGGCCGCGACCGTCACCGTGCCCGCGACCGCCGACTTCACCGCGCGGCGCTGCGCGAAATCGAGCTTCCCGTCGACCGTCTTGGACTGCGCGAGATCGGCCCGGGTGATCGCGACGGTCGCGGGCGGCAGGTCACCGCGGCCGCCCTCGTCCTCGCCGCCACCGCCGTACGTCAGCGCCCCCGCGCCCAGCGCGGTGACGGCCGCCGCGGCACCGCCGACGAGGAAACATGTACGCCGCCTCATCTACTGCATCCCGTCCAGGCCCTCGAGCAGCTTGCCCTTGCAGGCCTCGCGGGCCTGCTTGTACGCGGGTGAGTTCGGGTCGAGCGCCGGGTTCCCGGGGCTGGGGTCGCCGCCGGGCAGGACTTTGCCGCCGGACATGGTGGGGTTGGTGAATTTGGAAACGCCTTTGTCGCGCATGCACTTGGCGTGCGCGAGCATCGACTCGTAGTCCTTCTGTGCGTCGCGCTTCGGCTCCAGGTTCATCGCCCGCTGCAGCTCCGGGACGCAGACGCCGTCCTTGCCGCCCTTGTACTCGACGCCGCCGTTCTTCGGGTCGACGACCTTGTCGATCTCCGGCCAGTTCAGATAGCCGCTCAGCTTGGGGTCGGGGAAGTCCTTCACTCCGGCCTTGGTCCGCATGCAGCGGACGTACTTCACCTGCGCGTCGTAGAACGCGCTCTTGCCCTCGGCGGCGGGCTTCGAGGAGTCCTTGTCCTCGCCCTTGTCCTTGCCGGACCCCTCGCCCGTGGTCGGCTCGTCGGGCGCGGAGGCGACCTCGCCCTTGCCGTCCGAGGCGTTGTCGTCCCCGCCGCCGCAGGCGACGCAGAGGAGGAGCAGGGGAGCGGCGACGGCCGCGGTGAGGCGGAGCCGGGCGGTGCCGCGGGAAGTGGTGTGGATGTTCATGCGATCACCGTGGGGCCCGTACATGGTGACCGCTGCATGGCCGCATGATGAGCACGTAACAATGCGCGAGAACGTGGTAGCGGCCGCCTTCACCCGGCCTGAGCAGGGCAAACCGTCGCGCATAATCGGCCCCATGGCCCATGTACTGCTGATCGAGGACGACGTGTCCGTGCGCGACGGCATGGAGCTGGTGCTGCGCAGGCACGGCTACGACGTCGACACGGCCGGCACCGGTGAGCACGCCCTCGCTCTCCTGTCCGACCCGGACTCGGCCGTCGAAATCGCCGTGCTCGACCTGATGCTGCCCGGCATCGACGGCTTCGACGTCTGCCGCCGCCTGCGCGCCACCGGCTCCACCGTGCCCGTCATCATGCTCACCGCGCGCGGCGACGACAGCGACATCGTGCGGGGCCTGGAGGCGGGCGCCGACGACTACGTGGTCAAGCCGGTGACCGCCCCCGTCCTGGAAGCCAGGATCCGGGCGGCGCTGCGGCGGGCCGAACCCGCCCAGTCGGCCCGGGGCGAGGACCACGCGGGCCTGGTCATCGACCGCGCCGGACTCACCGTCGCCAAACGCGGCACGCAGATCGCGCTGCCGCCCACCGAACTGCGCCTCCTGCTCGAACTCTCGGCCTCGCCCGCGCACGTCTTCAGCCGCGAGCAACTGCTGCAGTCCGTGTGGGAACACGGCTTCCTCGGGGACTCGCGCCTGGTGGACGCGGCGGTCGGCAGGCTCCGCGCCAAGATCGAGGACATACCCGCGCGGCCGCGCTACATACAGACGGTGCGGGGCTTCGGCTACCGCTTCGGGCCGGTGTGAGCGTGCGCCGTCCCCGGCTGCGCCGGGCCCGTCCGGGGCGTCCGGATCGTCCGCACGAGCGCCGCCCCCGCATGCGCGCCCTGCGACGGCTCGGCGGCCTGCGCACCCGGCTCGTCGTCGCCTTCGTGCTCGTCGCCCTGGTCAGCGCGGTCACCGCGACCGCGCTCGCCTACCGCGAATCGCGCACCGCCGTCCTGGAACGCAAACAGGACGCGGTCCTCACCGACGTACGCAACCGCGTCGAACAGGCCGCCGCCGACTTCGACGTCCCGGCCGACGAGGTGTCCCTCACCCGCTTCGCGGCCGGCATCGCCGACGGGCTCGGCGACGACGCCGTCGTCGTCACCCAGTACCGCTCCCTCAAGGCGTCGTCCGACGCCTCCGCCGACCGCACGCGCATCACACCCTCCCTGCGCGAGGCGGTCCGCACCCGCAACCGCATGAGCTTCCAGCGCGTCGACTGGCACGGCAGCCCCTACCTGGTCGTGGGCACCCCCGTCACCTTCGACTCCACGACGCTGTCCGGCCTCGACGTCTTCGCCATCACCTCACTGCGGGCGGAGCGCGACGACACGGCGGGCGTCCTCGACGCCGTGCGCGACGGCATCGTGCCGGTGGTGCTGCTCGCCGCCGTCCTCGCGCTCCTCGCCGCCGGTACGGTGCTGCGTCCCGTACGCGAACTGGGGCGGGCCACCCGACGGCACGCCGCCGGTGACCTCACGTCCCGGGTGCGGGTACGGGGACGCGACGAACTCGCCGACCTCGCACGGGACTTCAACAAGACGGCCGGCGCCCTGGAGTCCTCCGTCGCCGAGCTGCGCGAACAGGACCTGCGGGCCAAGCGCTTCGTCGCCGACGTCTCGCACGAACTGCGCACCCCGCTCGCCGCGATGACGATGGTCGCCACCGTCCTCGACGAGGACGCGGAGACGCTGCCGCCGGACGCCGCCCACGCCGCCCGCACGGTCAGCGAGGAGACCGCAAGACTCACCCGTCTCGTGGACGACCTGATGGAGATGTCGCGCTTCGACTCGGGAGCGGCCCGCCTCAACCTGACCGGCACCGACCTCGCCGAAGCCGTCCGCGCGACGCTGTCCCTGCGTGCCCTGACCGACCGGGTCCAGGCCGAACTGCCGCAGGGCATAAGGGCGTTGGTCGACCGGCGGCGCGTCGACGTGATCGTCGCCAATCTCGTAGGCAACGCGCTGCGCCACGGAGCCGAACCCGTGACGGTCACCCTGGCCACCGATCCGGCGGGCGACTGGCTCACCGTCGAGGTCGCCGACCGCGGCCCCGGACTGCCGCCCGAGACCCTCACCCACGTCTTCGACCGCTTCTACAAGGCCGACACCGCGCGCACCCGCTCCGAGGGAAGCGGCCTCGGCACCGCCATCGCGCTGGAGAACGCCCGCCTGCACGGCGGCGCCATCGACGCGGCCAACAGGCCTGACGGCGGAGCGGTGTTCACGCTGCGTCTGCCGTGGCGACGCGTCCGTGAGGAGGAGGACAGATGAAGGCCGCCCGCATGGCCATCACCGCCGCGCTCTCCGGTGTGGCCGTCGTGCTGCTCGCCGGCTGCGGGGTGCGCCCCACCGGTGTCCTGGACGGAGGCGAGGCCGCCGGAGGGCTCACCAAGGGGCTGCGCCTGTACTTCGTGTCCCAGACGGGACGCCTGGAAGGGGTCTCGCGCCCCGAGATCCCGGCGTACAAGGTCACCGACCCCAACGGCGTCATCAAACTCCTCGGCTCCGGCCCGACGGACGCGGAACGCGCTTCCGGGCTCACCACCATGCTGGGGACCGGCGCCCAGTACAGGGCCACGGTCGCCGGGAACGCGGTCACCGTCCACGTACCGATGGCTGATCTCTCCCACTCGGCCGTGGACGACCGGAACCTGATGGGCCAGCTCGTGTGCAGCATCGCGCGGGCCCGCGCCGTCGCCGACGACAAGGGCACGACACGGGCCGACGACATCCGCGTCACCCTGCGTCCGCAGAGCGGCCGGTCGAAGTCCAACGTCTGCTCGGACTTCCTGAAGTGAGCACGCGCGCGGCCTCCGGCGCCCGCCCGCGAGGGCCGTCGCGCCGCCGGAACGTCGCCCGGTACACGCTCGGCTGCTGACCCGTATGTCTGGCGAAGACTCCGCCGAACGACCCCGGATCGCGATACCCCACGTCGGCGGCGATGCTCGCGACGGTCCTGTCGGTGGTCTCCAGGAGGTGTCGGGCCCGGCGCACCCGGGCGGCGTGCAGGTAGGCGAGCGGCGTCTCACCGGCTTCGTCGCCGAAGCGGCGCAGCATGGTCCTAGTGCTGACACCGAACTCCTTGGCGAGGGCGGGCAGGTCGTACCGCGCCCCGAGGTTCTGGTCGAGCCACCGCTTCACGCCGCGGGAGAAGCCTTTGCCCACCGTGGGCAGGAGCGCGACGTCGACGTACACGGCCTGCGTGGACCGCGCGTCGTCGAGCAGCGCGATGCGCGCGGTGCTGCGGGCGACGCGAGCCCCGTCGTGCTCGCGGATGAACCGCAGCGCGAAGTCGTACATCGCGCTGAAGGCCGCGGTGGTCGTCACCCCCCGGTCGGTCACGACCAACTCCTCCGCGCGCACGCACACGTCGGCGTACCGCTTCGCGAACCGATCCGCGTACAACCACGACGTCGTCGCCTCCCGCCCGCCGAGCAGACCGGCTTCGGCGACGAGGAATGCCCCGACGCAGATCGACACGACCGCGGCCCCCGCAGCCGCCTGCGACCGAACGGCGGCCACTTCCGGCCCCAGGTCCGCGAGTGCCGCCTCGGGGTCGAGCGCGGGCGAGATCTCGAACCCGGGCACGACGAGCACGTCCGCCGGCCGCATCGCCGAGACGTCGATGCCCGCCCCACCCGACGCGGTCACCCGCCGCCTGGGCGAGACGACTGACACTTCGTACGACGGCCCGACCGCCCCCTGCGCCGCGGCGACATGCGTGGCCATGGTGAGCAGGTCGAGGATCCCGAACACCTCCGACGCGAAGCAGCCGGGATAGGCCAGCACACTCACGCGTAGCGGACTCATCTGATTCCTTCCGTTCCTTTGGCGCCGACAGGTGGCGACAGGTGGCGACATCGCCACACCATATGGCGATGTCGCCGCTTCTCAGTGACGTCAGCCTCTCGCCATCCTTTCGCTCATGACAACCACGCGAGGGCAGCGCGACCCACTGACGGACTTCACACACAGAACCGTCCGCGTCGATGACGTCGACAAGACCGTGTACGTGACCGGGTCCGGACCGGCGGTCATCCTCATGCCAGAGATGCCGGGCATCAGCCCCGACGTCGCACGCTTCGCACGGTGGGTGCGCGATGCCGGGTTCACCGTCTACCTGCCTTCCCTCTTCGGAGTCGACGGCGCCTATCCGCTGGCCGAGGCGTACGAGACCGTTGTCCGACGTGCCTGCGTCAGCGCCGAGTTCCGGGCGTTCGCCGGCGGCGGCACCAGTCCCGTCGTCGCCTGGCTGCGAGGCCTCGCCCGCATCGCGCACGCCGAGTGCGGCGGACCCGGCGTCGGCACCGTCGGGCTGTGCTTCACCGGCAACTTCGCCCTGACCATGGCGCTCGAACCAGCGGTCGTCGCACCGGTGGTCAACCATCCCTCACTGCCGCTCGACGACCCCGGCGGCCTGGAAATCGGCGCCGACGACGCGACTGCCCTGGCCGAACGCGTACAGCGCGACGGATTGAAGGTCCTCGGCTACCGCTTCGAGAACGACAAGTGGTGCACCGGCCAGCGGTTCGCGGCCTACCGGGCGCTGCTCGGCGACGCGTTCGACGGTCGCGTCCTGCCCGACGACGCAGCGAACACCAACCCTCCTCCCTTCTTCCGTGACATCGTCGGATGCGCCCACAGCGTCGTCACCGCCCACCTCGTCGACCAGGACGGTCACCCGACTGTGCAGGCTCGCGACGAGATCCTCGCGTTCCTGAACGAGCGACTCGGCGGAGGGTGAGCAAAGCAAGGGCAACGTGCACGGAGACGGACGTCAGCGCTCGCAGAATTCCGTGTTCACCACCGCGTCCTCGAGGGCCTGCTCGCCCCAGTCCCCGTTCCGGTTCATCGTCATCACATGCTGTCCGTCCGCCGACGCGACCGTCCGGGTGGCCGAACCCGGGATCATTCCGCCGTGGCCCCAGGCCCAGCAGCCCTTCGCCAGCTTGAAGTGACGTATGCCGAGGCCGTAGACGTCCTCCGGGCCGCCGTGCCCCTTGTCCCCGTCGACGGGGACCGCGTCGAGCAACTGCCTTTGCTGGGTGGCCGGCAGTAGCTCGCCGCCGAGCAGCTTCGACATGAAGGTGTTGACGTCGCCGACGGTCGATATCAACTGTCCGGCCGAGAACGCCACCGTAGGGCTGAACTCCGTGACGTCACGCACTCTTGCCTCGGGTCCCTCCTCGAAGAGGGTCGAGTAATGCGTGGCATGCGGAGCGGGCAGTTCGGGGGAAGCGCCGGGCGCACTGGTGCCCCGCAGTCCGAGCGGATTGATGATGAGCTGCTCCACCGCCTCCTTGTATGTGCTGCCGCCGGCCTTCTCTATGACCATGCCGGCGAGGATGTAGTTGGTGTCCGAGTAATCCCATTCACCGGGCTCGCCGGGCCTACTGCCTTGTTCCGGCTGGAAGTTGGGACGGTGCGCGAGGGCGATGTCCACCAATTGGGCTGGCGCCCATTGCTTGAGGCGATGCTTGTCGAACTCGTCGCCCGCGTACTTGGCGCGGAAGCCCTCGTCCATGTTGTAGTCGAAGATCCCGCTGGTGTGGTTGAGCAGGTGGCGCACCGTGATGCGGTCCGGCCTGTAACCCTTGCCGTGCACCACGCCGGGGAGCCACTTCTCGACGCTGTCGTCCAGCGAAAGCCGCCCCAGGGCCTCGAGCTTGAGGAGCACAACGGCGGTGAAGGACTTGGTGACGCTGGCGATACGGAACTTCTCATGGGTGCTGCGCTGTTGTCCGACGGCGAGGTCGCTGACGCCGGAACGGCCGTTCCACGTTCTGTGCCCCTCTCTGACCTGGACGATGACGCCCGGCGTGCCTTGCTCGACGACGCGGTCCAACGCCGGCTGGAGTCGGGCGGGTTCGGTCGAGGAGGGTTGGGGCGTGTCAGCAAGGGCGGGAGTGGTGCCCGCAGTGGGGACAAGCGCTGCGAGGGAGAGCGCGCCGATCGTGCTCAGGGCGGCCAGGAGCCGGAGAGGTGAGTGAAGGTGAAAGTGAGGCATGACACAAGCTCACCAGGATGGTCGGCCGTGCAGTATCGGGGACGACCCGGAGATGCCTCAGGGAAATCACCGACTCGGCCCGCAGAGGTGCTGGATCCGTGTGGGCTCGGGCAGGGCGGGCCAGTAGTGCTCGGTGAACAGGCGGGCCACGAGTTCGCCTCGGCTGGAGACCTGCGTCTTGGTGAAGATGGTCTTCAGGTGGTCGCGGACCGTGTGCGGGGAGATGAACAGGGTGGCGGCCGTCTCGGCGGTGCTGACGCCGCGTGCGATGAGTTGGGTGATCTGGAGTTCCCGCGAGGTGAGGCCGTAGGCCTGGGCGATGAGGACGGCCAGGTCGGCGGCGGTCGCGGGCTCGATGACCAGGGCAACCGGGCCGGGCCGGCCGCCGGGACCGGTCAGGCAGGAGGCGTGGCAGATCAGCCAGCGGCCCTGGGTGGTCTGGATGCGCATGCGGGCGTCGCCGTGGTCGCGGCCGTCGGCGATGGCCCGTGCCTGCAATGCCGTACCGATCAGCCAGATGGGCAGCGCCAGCCCCAACGCCGAGGGGAAGGACGGCCCTTCGGGCAGCAGCGACAGGTGCTGCCGCGCCTGGTCGTTGATCGAGGTGGCCTGGCCGGAGGCGTCGAAGAGGATCAGTCCGGGTGCGGGTGAGCCGGTGTCAGGTGTGGTCCTGGACGGGCGGGCGAAGGCGCGGAGCCGACTCGCCAGGGGGCGGGACTGGTCGGCGAGCAGGGCGACCTCGTCCGGGCGGAAGGCCCCGGTGCCGGAGTCGACGGTGCGGAACAGGCTGACCAGCCCCCACGGCCGCCCGTCGACCCGCAGGACGGCGCGCAGCTCGTCGTGCACGCCCTCGCCAAGGAGCAGGCGCCGGAAGCGGGCGCTGCGCGCGGGCAGATCGCCGGTGGCCGCCCGCAGCCCGGCCGCCGGAACCACCGCGCGGGCCAGCTCGCTGAACGGCAGCACGTTCTCCTCAAGGAGCTCGCTCTCCCAATAGGCGGCGCAGCCCTCGCCCAGACCGGCGTTCTCCACCAGCATCGGCGCTGTGATCAGCCCCGTTTCCGGGTCGGCGGCGGTCCACACCGCCGAGTCGAAGGGCACGAGTCGCCGAAGCCCGGCCGATGCCCGGCTGAACAACTCCAGTGCGTCCGCGGCCCGTTCAGCCGTCGGCAGTACCGACCGGCGTGGATCTGTCATACGTGTGCCTCCCCGTTGCCGTGACCAGCGTGCACGTCGCCAGCGCCCGGGACCACCCCTCAAGTGAGGGGGTCCCGCCTGCCCGTTCCCCGCACCGAGGGGATGGGGCCCGCCGACTGCGCGGGCGAGGGTCGGTGACGCGACCAGTCGGTCGCTGACACGGGCAACGGGTCGCTGACGCGACCTACAGAGGGGAAGACCATGGATATCGCGATCGTCGGAGGGGGTGCTGCGGCTGTGTGCCTGCTAGACGCTCTGGCAGCCACGCAGGACAGCCCCGCCACGCAGGGCGCACCCGGCACGATCACCGTCTTCGAGCCGTCGCCCCATCTGTGGCGGGGGCGGCCCTACGGCCCGGACCTGGACTCGGTCCTCGTGAACGCGCCGCCCGCCATCATGTCGGCCCGGCACGGCGACTTCGGCCACTACAAAGCCTGGCTGGGAGAACGGGGCGGTGACCACACCGACGAGCTCCTGGGCGAGCCACTGGTCCCGCGCTCCGTCTACGGCGACTACCTCGCGGAGTCCGCCGAGAAAGCCATGGCCGCGCTGAGCGAACAGGGCTGGGTTGTGCGCGTCGTGGCTGCCGCCGTACGCGAAGTCGTACGCTCCGGCGCGCGTCACCTCGTACTACGTACGCAGGACGCACAAGAAGCACAAGCGACACAAGACGCAGAAGAAGAACAGGCAACGCAGGACACACAGGAGTACGAGGCAACTCACGTAGCGCTGTGCGTGGGCCAGGGAACACCCCCAGACCTGTACAGCCTCTCCGGAACCCCCCGCTTCACGCCGGACCCCTACCCGCTGGCCAACACCCTCACCGACATCCCGGCCGAGGGAGAAGTGGCGATCATCGGCAGCGGCCTGACCGCAGTCGACATAGTCACCTCGCTCGCCGCCCACGGACACCGAGGACACATCACCCTCTTCTCACGCAGCGGAGTGCTGCCGCACGTCTGGCAGCGCCCCGACGGACGACGCCCGCAACACCTCACCGTCGAACGGGTGGCTGCCCTGCACACAGCTCGGGGGAGGATCACGCTCGACGATCTCGGCGAGCTGCTACGTACGGAACTGGCGGAAGCCGCGGAGGACTTCGACGAATTCGCCACCGAACTGCTGGCCACCCCGGCCCAGGATCCGGTCCAGTGGCTCGCGCGGCAGCTCGCCGCGATCGACAGCCCCCGGATCGGCCGCCGCGTGCTACAGGAGACGGCGCACACCGTCGGCCCGTACGCCTGGCGGCTGCTGCCCGAAGCCGACCGCGTACGGCTGCGGCGCCACCTGCGCACGGCCACCAGCGTCGCCTCGCCCATGGTCCCGGTGAACGCGTCCGTCCTGATGCGCCTGCTGGACTCCGGCCGGCTCACCATCACGCCTGGCCTACAGGCGATCGCACCCGCGAACGGGCGGTTCCGCATACGTCATGACGGCGGCGCACACACCGCGGAATTCATCGTCAACGCCGTCAACCCACCCCCGCACACAGTCCCCGCCGCGGCCCGCCGCCTGGTCCACTCCCTGGCGGACACCGGCCTCGCCACGCTCCACCGGCAAGGCGGGCTGACCTCCGCCGACCCGCGCGTCCAGGTGGTCGGAGACCTGTCCGCCGACGGCTCGTTCATCACCTCGAGCATCCCCGGCGTGGCAGCCCAGGCAGCACGCGCCGCTCAGGCACTGCTGACGTACTGACAATCCCCGGAGCCGCGGTCCGGGAGACAAGTGTCCGGATACGGCGACGGCCTCGTAATACGACGCCGGACACCATCACTGGCGTGGGAAAATGAGTGATTCGTAGCGTCGGCGGAACAGCGGCACGGCCAGATCACGGGGGGACACATGGTTGAGGTGTTGTATGCCGAGAATTCCTGGAATCCGCTGGCTCAGACAGTGGAGTTGACCGGGCAGGGGCTGCGGGTCAGGGGGCGCACGATGCCCTTGAACGTGCTGCACTGGGCGGCGATGGCGGACGCGTACCAGCGCGGCCACTGGCTCGGGGGCGGCGGCACCGAACGCAGCCTGCACGAGCTGCCCGACGGACCGGCCCTCGTGCCCGTCACCCGCGTCACCGGCACCACGAAACCCGTGAAGGTGCGCAGGGCCGCCGAGTTCGCCCACCGCCTCGGGGAACTGGCCGTCCGCCAGTGCGGAGGACCCGGGCAAGTGGCGGCCCTGGCCGCGCAGGCGCAGACCGAGGGCGTACCGCTGTGGCTCGCACGGCGGTACGCCCCCGGGCCCACCGGAGCGATATCGGTGGCGGTCGACCGCCGCCTCGTCCGCGTGGACGTATGGGGCCCGATGGCACCCGTCGTACGCGTCCGCGCGCCTCACGGACTGCACAGCTCCGACAGGACACCGAACCGCGGCCTGGCCCTGACCGTCGGCACGGATGCCGCGTCGCTGACCCTGACCAAGAACTGGCGCAAGTCCCGCAGCTTCATCACCGCGCGGACGCCGCGGCACCACTGGGAGCTGCAGCGCGAGAACAGCACCTCCTCGCGGCTGCTGCGCGACGATCAGCAGGTCGCCCTCCTCACCCGCCCGCCGCGCCGTCGCCGTCCCGTACCGGGCACCGTGCTGCTGCCCCTCTCCGACATCCGCCACGACAGCCCCGACCCGCTGGACGCCGTCATGGCACACGCCTTCGCCGTCACCTTCGGCATCGGCGACACCACCGGCGCCCACCGCTTCCGGACCCAGCCCACGCGACGGCCCGCGCACGACGGGGATCCGGTGGCGATCGACATCCAATGGGACAGCGCCTGGTTCAGCAACCTCGGCTGGGGCAGCGACGACAACGAGTCCGGCGGCGGGGACGGCTGGGGCTCGGACGGCGGCGACGGGGGCGACGGCGGCGGTGGCGGGGACGGAGGAGGCGGCGGCGACGGTGGCGGTGGAGGCGGCGGGGACTGAGGCGTACGGGGCAACGGCTCAGTCCGGGTGGGAACACGGCGCGTGCTTCGGTGCGCTCCCCAGGCGGTCTTGAGAACCGCGGCCGTACAGGGTGAAGTGGCGGACGGCGTCGAAACGGCGGGCAGTTGCGCTGAGAGGGTCGAAACGGCGGGCAGTTGCGCGGAGGAACGGGGTTGGCCATGGCCGAGAACCAGCACAGCTTTCCGCCCGGCTCACGCTGGGAGCGGGCCGTCGTCGTCGGCGGCGGGTACGCCGGGCTCGTGACCGCGCGGGTCCTGGCCGACCACTTCGCCGAAGTGCTCGTCCTGGAGCGCGATCCGGTGCGCACGGACACCGGCGTGCACCCCCATGTCCCGCAGGGCTACCACGCGCACGCGCTGCTCGCCCGGGGCGGCGACGCGCTGGAGGCGCTCTTCCCGGGGCTGCGGGCGGAGCTCGCGGAGCTGGGCGCGCCGGTCTTCGACTACGGCGAGCGGATCAGCTTCCTGCTCCCGTCCGGCTACGCGCCACGCGACCCGGTCGGCGTGCACATCCAGACGTTCACCCGCGACGAGCTCGAACGGCGGCTGCGGCAAAGGGTGTTGGCCCTGCCCTCGGTACGACTGCTCGCGGCCACCCGCTGCGAGACGGTGACGGCGAGCGCCCCCGGCCGCCTGGACCGGGTCCGCTACCGCACCGACGGCGCCGACGAGTCCGCCGAGGTCACCGCCGACCTGGTCGTCGACGCCTCCGGCCGCTCCACGCCCATCGACAACTGGCTCGCCGACGCGAAGCTGCCGGAGTCCGGCAAGACCGTCATCAAGGCGAAGATCACCTACACCTCGGCGTGCTACGAACGCCCGCCGGAGGACGAGCAGGACTTCGACGTCGCGTACCAGATGACGTTCGCACCCGACGTCGCGCGCGGCGGAGTGGTGCTCGCCGTGGAGCACCACCGCTGGATGTGCTCGCTGTTCGGCTTCGACCAGCAGGTGCCGCCCACCGACGACGAGGGCTATCTCGACTTCGCGCACACCCTGGGCAACCCGCGCATCGCCGAACAGATCAAGCGCGGCACCCGGCAGGGGGAGATCCACCGGTACACCAACCCCGGCAACGAGTGGCGCCTGCACCACAAGAACGCCCGCTGGCCGGAACGCCTGATCGCCGTCGGCGACTCGCTCTGCGTGTTCAACCCGGTGTACGGCCAGGGGCTCACGGTTGCGGCACTCGAAGCGGAACTGCTCGGCCATCTGCTGCGCCGCCGAGCAGCAGACCGTCGAGGAGCGGACCGCCGAGCCGACGACGCGTCCGCACTCGACGGCCTCAGCCGCGTCTACCACCGCGAGGCTGCCCGCGTCATCCAGGTCCCGTGGACCCTTGCCACCAGCTCCGACCTCATGTGGTCACCGGAGGGCCAGCCACGCTCCGCGCGCTTCGCCCACTGGTACAACCAGCACGTGTTCGCCCTCGCCGTGCACGACCCGGGTGTGTGGGCCCGGTTCGTGCGGGTGCTGAACATGATGGCGCCGCCCTCGCTGCTGCTGCGTCCGTCGGTGGTCGCCAAGGTGGTGCGCCACGCGCTCAGGCGCCGCCGCGAGCGGTGATGTGCGGGGGCGGTGCGATGCCGGCGGGCAGGAGAGGGTCGGCTTCGGGCGCGCCCCAGGTGGGCTTGAGCGGCAGGACGCCCGCCCAGATGCCGAGTGCGGCGTCGGGCCCGTCTCCGTCGTCGGGCGCGCCGGTGCGTATCTTGACCGACGCCTCCTCCAGGGAGAGCGCGAGCAGCGCGGTAGCCGCCAGCTCCTTGCGGTTCGGCTGCCGCGCGTAGTCCCACTGGCCGGGTGTCGCCTGCTCGGTCAGGCGGCGCAGGCCCGCCAGTTTCTCCTCCGGGTCCGTGACGAGGCGCGGGACGCCGTAGACCATCGCGCTGCGGTAGTTGACGCCGTGCTCGAACACCGAGCGGGCGAGCACCAGGCCGTCCACGTGCGTGACCGTCACACACACCGCCGCCCCGGGCGAGGCGACCAGGCTGCGGCTGGCGACGGAGCCGTGGAAGTAGAGGTGCCTGCCGTCGCTGCCATAGACGGTCGGTACGACCATGGGGACTCCGTCGACGACGACTCCCAGGTGGCAGACGAATCCCGCCTCCAGAACGGCGTCGAGCTGTGCGCGGTCGAGGCTTCCCTGCTCGCGCAGGCGGCGATGGCGGGTGCGGTCCGTCTCCGGGAGCACGGAGGGGAGTTGATCGTTGTTCACGTCGGCTCTTTCGCGGGTGTGGGCCGCCGGGTGTGGGCAGTCCGGGAGTGGGCTGTCAAGGACGGCCGTACAGGTGTCGGCCACATGGTCCGCCGGAGGTGCCCCTAGGCGTCGCCGAGTTGGTCGGCCAGGTCGGCCAGGTCTTCGACATGCAGGTCGAAGCGGTCCGATGCGGTGGGCGGGTCGCCGACGGGGCGGGCGACGTAGGCGGTGCGCAGGCCGAGTCGCTGTGCTCCGCGCAGGTCCCAGGCGTGGGCGGCGACCATCAGCAGGCGCTCCGGAGGTCGGCCGGAGACGGTGACGGCCAGTTGGTAGACCGCCGGGTCCGGCTTGTAGGTACGGGCGTCCTCGGCGGACAGGGCCTGGTGCCAGCGCAGTCCCGCGTGGGCGTTGAGTCCGAGCAGTGCGGTCCGGCTCGCGTTGGAGAGCCCGATCAGCGGGAAGCGTTCGGCGAGCCGGGCGAGCCCTGCGACGGTGTCGGGCCACGGCGGGAGCCTGCGGCCCGACAGGGCCAGCGCCGCCACGGCGGTCGGGTCGTCGGCTCCGGCGGCGTCGGCGACGAGCCGGGCGGCTTCCCGGTCGAGGAGGTCGCTGGCGACGTAGGGCCGCACGCCGTCGAGGACGAGGCGCTGCTCGCGCTCGATGTGCTGCTGCCACAGCGACAGCAGTTGCTCGACCTCGCCGTCGTCGGGCGACGGGTCGAGTGCGCGAATGCCCGCGCGGATACCGGCGGGTTCGTCGACGAGCGTGCCGAGTACGTCGAACACGACGGCATCGATCTCTGGCAGTGACATGAGCGAGGTCTCCTGGACTGAGCGGAGGCGTACGAGTGGCTGTTGGCCGAACGCGCCGGGAAGCCACCAGGATTCCCGGACGTCACACCCTCCCCTGTGCGGAGGCCGGAGCCGGGACTGCCGACGTCGTCACGTCACCTGGGTGCGCCGGGCGTAGGCGCGGGCCGCGCGGGCGCGGTCGCCGCAGCGGGTGGAGCACCAGTGGCGGCGGCCGTGGCGCAGCAGGTAGCGGTTGCAGGGCGTGGAACCGCAGGTGGTGAGGCGGTCGGCGTCGGGTCCCGTGAGGAGGTCGGCCGCGTCGGCCGCGAGGGTCGCGAGCGCGCGGTCGAGGATCTCGTTGGTGGGGCACGGCGCCGCGCGGTAGGGGCCGTTCTTCTCGTCCCAGTACAGCAGGGCGGCCGTGGGGGCTTTGCTCAGCGCGTCGTTGACGGCGGAGAGCGCCCCTGGCAGGGCGGGCAGACCGGCGACGCGGGCGGCGAACAAGGACCTGAGGTGTTCGCGCAGGGAGCGCAGTTGTGCCGCGCACATCTCCTGCACCCCGGCGTCGGCGGGCGCGAGGCCGTGTTCGGTGAGCCACCGGTTCGCGGCCCCGGGGGTGCCGAGGAGATCGATGAAGTGGCCTCCCGGCAGGGCGAGGGCGCTGTTGGCGAAGTCGAGGGCGACATAGTCCTCCGCCCCCGGGGCGGGCGGTGGCGCGGATTCGGCGGTGGGGGTCTCACTCACGCTTGTCATGGTACGGCTTGCCTTCATCCATGAGGCGCCGCTAGCGTGTCTCACGGATAACTAACCTTCAATCCGTGAGGATCCGTGAGGACTTGATGTCTGGCACCGGCACGACCACTGACCAGAACCCCACCCCCATCCGTGTATTCGGCGGCCCGACCGCCCTCTTCGCATACGGCGGCCTGCGATTCCTGACCGACCCGACCTTCGACACGCCCCGTGACTACCAGGTGCCGGGTGGCCAACTGACCAAGACCGCGCCCGCCTCCGCCTCGCCCGCCGGCCTCGGCCGTGTCGACGTCGTCCTGCTCTCCCACGACGAGCACCCCGACAACCTCGACGAATCCGGCCGGGCGGTGCTCGCCGACGTACCGCTGACCCTGACCACACCCGGCGGCGGGCAGCGCCTGGGGGAGCGGGCCAGGGGGCTGGCGGACTGGGAATCGATCACGCTGGACCGTCCCGGCGGCGGCACGGTCACCGTCACGGGCGTGCCCGCCCTCCACGGACCCGGCGCGCGCGAGGAGGTCGAACCGGTCACGGGCCAGGTCATCGGATTCGTGCTGACCGGGGAGGACTTGCCCACCGTCTACGTCAGCGGCGACAACGCCTCGCTCGACCTGGTCCAGGAGATCGCCGACCGGTTCGGCCCTGTCGACACCGCCCTCCTGTTCGCCGGGGCTCCCCGCTTCCCCGACCTCTTCGACGGCGCGCTGATAGTCCTCGACAGCACGCAGGCCGCCGACGCCGCCCGGATCCTCGGCGCCCGCCGGGTGGTTCCCGTCCACTACGACAGCTGGGCGCACTTCACCGAGGGCCGTGACGAACTGGTCGCCGCCTTCACCGCCGCCGGGCTCCTCGACCGCCTGGACCTGGGCCAGCGGGACTGACCACACGGCGCGATCTCCGACAAGGGCTCTCCGACAAGGATTCTTCGGCAAGGGCCAGGTCCCCCGGTCGGCCGCCGACCGGAGTGGCCGCTCGGCCCGGGACGTGAACACCGCTGTGATGGGCCCATGCTCACCACCGATCACGACGCCGACCTGCCCGAGCCGCTCTCCTACCGCCTCAAGCGACAACTCCTCGGCCCTCCGCTGGTCACCGCGAAGAGCAAGCAGCAGAAGCTGGGCAATCGCACGGCGCTGGGGGTCCTTGCGTCGGACTGCGTCAGTTCGTCGGCGTACGGCAGCGAGGAGATGCTCAGGGTCCTGGTGCCCGTCGTCGGAGTCGCCGCGTTCACGCTCCTGATGCCCGTGACCGGGGCGATCCTGTTCGTCCTGGTGCTGTTGACGCTCTGCTACAGCGACGTCGTCATGATCTACACACGGGCGGGCGGCAGTTACGTCGTGGCCCGGGAGAACTTCGGGCCCGACGTGGCGCAGATCGCCGCGGTGGCGCTGCTCGTCGACTACGTCGTCACGGTCGCCGTGCAGGTATCGGCCGGCACGAACGCGCTCATCTCGCTCGCCCACCTGGTCGGCGGCGACTGGACGGGCCTGGACCACCTCCAAGTGCCGGTGAGCGTCGGGGTGGTGGTGCTCCTGGCGTACGGCAACCTGCGCGGCCTCCGGGAAGCGGGCCGGGTGTTCGCGGTGCCCGCGTTCCTGTTCATGGGCGCGGTCGGGCTGATGCTGGCCGTCGGGCTGGCCCGGTGGGTGTTCGGGGACCTGCCGCACGCGGACGTGCGCGCTGCCGGAGCGGTGCCGCTGGGGGAGGAGGGGAGCGGCTGGCTGTACGGGGCGACGCTGTTCATGGTGCTGCGCGCGTTCGCCAACGGCGGCTCCTCCCTCACCGGCCTGGAGGCGATCTCCAACGGCATCTCCGTGTTCCGCGAGCCGCAGGGCCGCAACGCCCGCCGCACCCTCATCACCATGAGCTGCGTCCTTGGCACCTTGGTGCTCGGCATCTCCGGCCTCGCGCACCTCACCCACGCCATCCCGTACACCGACGGCACCCCGACCGTCATCGCGCAGGAGGCCCACCTCGTGTTCGGCGACTCGTGGGCGGGCACGGCCGGCCTGGTCTTCGTGCAGCTCGCCACCGCGCTGATCCTGTACACCGGCGCCAACACCCCCTTCGTCGGCTTCCCTTACCTGGCCAGCTTCGTCGCCGAGGACCGCTTCCTGCCCCGGCGGCTCACCCGGCGCGGACACCGCCTCGCGTTCTCCAACGGGATCATCACCCTGTCCGTGGTCGCGCTGGCGCTGCTCCTTGTGACCAACGCGAACGTGGACAAGCTGGTGGCGCTGTACGCGATCGGGGTGTTCACCGCGTTCACCATGGCCGGAGCGGGCCTCACCGCGTACCACTTCCGGCGCCGGGAGCCGGGCCGCGCCTGGAAGCTCGCCGTCAACGGGACGGCCGCGGTGGTCTCGGCGGCCGTGGTGCTGATCTTCGCGGTCACCAAGTTCACCGAGGGCGCCTGGCTGGTCGTCGTGGTCTTCCCGCTCGGCGTGTGGGTGCTGATCCGCATCAACCGTGAATACCGCGCCGAGGCCGCCGCCCTTGCGATGCTGCCGCCCGCGGACGAGAGCGACCGGCCACGCTGGCAGCGGCACGTGGTGTACGTCCTCATCGACTCCTACGACCCGGCGGTCTTCCAGGCCCTGCGGTACGCGCACGAGCTGCGGCCCGACGAGGTACGGGCCGTGCACGCCGCGGTCGACACGGTCCGCGCCCGCCGACTGGCCGAGCACTGGCAGGCGTCCCGGGCCACCGACGTGCCCCTCGAGGTCGTCGACTGCCCCGACCGCAGGCTGGAGCGGGCGCTCACCGAACTCGCCGTCGCCGCCGTCGCCGACGGCCGGACCGCGCTGACCCTCCTGATCCCGCGCCGCACCTACTACACGGTGCTCGGTCGCCTCCTGCACCGCGGCACCGCCGAACGCGTCGTCCGCGCACTGGACAAGCTGCCGTCAGTGGCGGTGACGATCCTTCCGTACACCGTCGGCGGCGCCCGGGTGCCGAGGCCGCATGGGCCGTCCGGGGCGTCCAAGTCGTCGAAGAACTCCGAGGGCTGAGCGCCCCGGCGAGGGCGGGCGTGCGGGTGGTGGTGTCGACGGGTGTGCCGCCGGGGCGCGGCGGTTACTGCTCCGACGGGACGGGCAGCCGCCGCCCGCTCGTGCCGTCGTACGTCCCCAGAGGCGTCGTGGTGGTCAGGCCGTCGGGGTCGGTGGCCCGTACCGCGATCGCGAAGGTTCCGGAGCCGGTGGAGCGGACGTCGAACGAGCCGCCCGTCGCCGCCGCACGGCCGTCGACGAGCCACTCCACGGCGGCGGCGGTGAGCGGGCCGTGCTGCGGCGAACTGCCCTGTGCGTGCAGCAGCGGGCCCTCGGTGGCGCCGGGCAGCAGGAGCGGTGGGCGGGGCGGCAGGGCGAAGGGCGGAGTCTGTACGTACGACGTGTGGTAGCCGTTGGTCGCGATGACCTGGGCCACGCAGCGCTCGTGCCCCGGCATGGTGCGCAGGTCGAGGTCGAAGGAGGTGCCGGTGAGGTTGACTCCGGGGCGGGGCGCGAACGTTCCGTCGGCGTTGGTGAACCGCACGTAGTAGGTGAAGGCGGGGCGTGGTCCGGGTTCGCCGATGTCCAGGCGCTGCCAGCGCAGGTGGAGTACGCCGTCGGTGTCGATCTCCGGCGTGGACAGGGGCGCGTTCAGTACGAACTGGGGCGGGGCGGACGGCACCACCATGGCGCCCAGCTCGGTTCCGTCGCGGCGCAGGACGACGCGGTGGGCCCGGGGAGCATAAGGCAGGCGGGCGCCGAAAAGGGCCGCCTGCTGCTCCTGGCGGTCGAACGCCACCGCGATCGGCGTGCCGGCGAGCACCCGGCCGCCCGCGTCCTCCACGGAGAGGGTGTAGGCGGGTCCCGGGAAGGTCCTGGCCGGGGACGGCTTGCGGTGGGTGCGCAGGCAGGGCTGCCAGCGCACGGTGCCGGAGCGGGTGAGCCTGCCGCGCACCCGGACGTACTCACCCGGGAACGGTCGGCTGGTGGTGGTGAGCACGGCGGGGACGGTGCCGTGCACGGGGCGCTCGGGCGGCACCGCGTCGGCTTGTTCGCCGCGCACGGACAGGGTGTTGAGCAGCCGCAGCCAGTGGTAGCCGCTCATCCAGCGGGTGTTGAGACCGCAGTAGCTCATCAGGTCACCGGAGTCGGCCGGGTGGATCGTGCGGGTCAGCGGTTCCACGCCGACCTCACCGGTGCGGCCGTCGGGCGGGGTGAAGTCCTCGTCGACGTTCTCCGGGCCGCCGCAAGGAGCGTGGCGCAGGCCGAGCAGGTGGCCCACCTCGTGGGCGAAGGTGGTCTCGAAGTCGTAACCGAATGCCACGTGGTCGTCGTACCGCGCCATGCCGCGGACGCCCATGGGCACCGCCGGGTCGACCATCGCGTACAGCAGTTGGTCGTCGTTGCCGTGGTCCTCCTGGATGTCCTCCAGGTCGTCGATGAAGTCTTCCTGGCCGTCCTCGCTGGTCAGGTCGCGGGTGGTGTGGATCTCCGTCAGGCCAGGGACGGTGTAGTAGACGATCCCGCCGGTGTCGGCGACGGGGTAGCGCAGGGGGAGGGCGTCGGCGACGGCACGGTAGCGGGCCGCGCTGATCGCGGGGACGGTCGGGGTCGAGACCCGCACCATCCAGATGGTCACCGGTCGCGTCGCCCTGAAGTCGGCGGTGACTTCCATGGGGTTGCTGGTGGTGCCCGCGACTTCGGCCTGGACCAGGATCTTGGCGGTGCCGGGGGTGACCTGATTGGCGGGGACGAGGAAGTTCAGGGTGTGCTGGATCTGTGCCCGGTCCACTTGGGCGATGGGCCGGGCCGTGATCGGGTTGAGGGAACGGACGGTGAACGAGCCCCCGTTCAGGGTCAGGGTCAGCGTCCCGGTCACCCCGGCGACGGTCCCGCCGCCCTCGCGCGGATCGATGCCTGAGTCCAGGTAGACGCGGACCAGCGTGGCCTTGGCAGCCGCAAGGGCGTGCGGGGTGCCGCCCGTCGGCGGGGTGAAGTGCTGGGTGGCCTGGGTGACTTCGACGCCGGTGATCTCCAGGTTCGGGGTGGCGTCGGGCGGCAGCAGCTCGCTGCTCATGGTGACCAGGAAGCCGTTGTGGGTCTGGTCGGTCTGGGTGGGGCCGAGGACGTGGCGGCCCAGGGTGTCGGGTTCGCCGGGATCGATGGTGATCATCGCGCGGCCGAGGTAGTTCTCGTAGGCGAGGTGGCTCGGCCAGGACTCGTCGTCGTGGGTGTACGCCTCGACCCAGATCCGGGTCGGCCCGCCCACGGCCAGTGTGGTGACGGGGGAGGGGGTGCCGCTCGCCAACGGGAAGAGCGCCTCCTTGAAGACGCGGTCACCGCCGTTGTTCCAGCGCAGGAGTTCCTGGTTGATCTCCGCGGCGTCGCCCTGGGCCGGGGCGAAGGCCCGGACGTAGAGCCCCATGTGGGGGAAGTCGCTGTTCTCGTCGTCGAAGACCACGACGTCCCGGAACACCAGCCGGACATGGCGGAACCCGCGCGGCGGCACGGGTTCGAGGACGCCGGTGACGGCGTAGCCGGTGTGGCCGTTGTCGGTGGTGGTGGGGCCGAGCAGCAGCTGGCCGAGCTGGCTCGGCTCGCGGGTGTCGAAGACGATCTGCGCCTCCCCGAGGAAGTTCTCGTGGTGCCCTTCGTCGGGCCAGCGCTCGTCGTTGTCCGTATAGGCCTTGACGTTGATCCGGCCGGTGCCGCCCGGCTCACCGCCGATGTCGAACACCAGGACGCTCGGGAATTCCTGGTCGCCGTCCAGCGGATACTGGAAGTTGTCCTCGACCTCGCCGTTGCGCCTGTTCCAGCGGAATTCCGCCACTTGGCCCCCGGCGTTGTCCAGGACCCTGACGTACAGCCCCATGCGGGTCGATCCCGCCTCCTCGTCCTCGAAGAGGTGGACGGTGTTGAGCGTGAGACGCATGAGAGTCATGAACGCCACCTCTGTTCGCGGAGCCACACTGGTCAGACCAGCCCCAATCACCGTCGCCACAGCAGAAAGCGCTGTCAAGGAGATGCGCTTCCTCCTCTTGCGCGGAATCACAAGCCCGGGTGGGCCCCGACCCACTGATGCAACAAGCGCATCCACACCGCGAAGGCCACGCGACGCATTGACCCCCGAGGGCTCCGCGGTGTTCGCTCGCCCACGGTGCGCCTGCCCGTGACCATGCCCGACGGCACCCTCGGACTGTTGCCGACACAGGAGGAACCGATGACTGTTCGTCTGACTGCCCATCAGCGGACGGCGGCGGCCTGCACTTTGCTCGCCGCCCTCTGCGCCGTGACCGTCCTGTCCCCCGCGGGCGCCTCCGCCGCCCGTACCTCCGCGCCCGGTACCGAGCGGGTGAGCGTCGGCCCGCAGGGAGCCCAGGGCAACGCCGCCTCCACGAGCCCCGCCATCAGCGCCGACGGCCGCTACGTCGCGTTCGTCTCGGCGTCCCGGAACCTGGTCGCGAACGACACCAACGGCACCCCCGACGCCTTCGTACGCGACCTGCGCACCGGGACGACGGAACGCGTCAGCGTCAAGAGCAACGGCAAGGCGAGCCACGGCGTCGTACGGGAGGTCTCCCTCAGCGCCGACGGCCGCTACGTGGCCTTCACCTCCACCGCCGACGACCTCGTGGGCGGCGACCCGAACGACCTCGACGACGTCTTCCTGCACGACCGCCGCACCGGCAGAACGGAACGCGTCAGCCCCACGGGCGCCTCCTACGACGGGCTGCGCGGCCCCCTGACCTACAACCCGGCGGTCAGCGGCGACGGCCGCTACATCGCCTACGCGTCGGGCGCCGCGGACCTCGTCCCCGACGACGCCAATCAGCGCGACGACGTCCTCCTCCACGACCGCAAGAAGAAGACCACCGAGTTGGCACAGCTCACCAGCACCGGACAGCACGGCGAGGGCGACGCGTTCGCCCCCGCCTTCGCCGCCGACGCCGGCGGCCGGTACCTCGCCTTCACCTCCAACGCCCCTGGTCTGACCGACGTGGAGGACCACTCCTCCGCCACCGACGTCTTCCTGCGCGACCGCGAGAAGAACACCACGGAACTCATCACCGTCCCCCACGGCTACAACCGCAAGACCCCCTCCGGGGGCGCCGCCCTCAGCGGCGACGCCCGCTACGTGGCCTTCACCTCCACCTCCGGAGTGCTGCGCCCCGAGGGACCGGCCCCGACCAGCCGGCGCAACGTCTTCGTCTACGACCGCGAGACCAAGCGCATGCGGCTGGTCAGCGCCGCCGCGGACGGCACCCCGGCCAACGGCGACAGCGAAGGCGTCTCCCTGAGCCGCGACGGCCGCTACGCCGCGTTCACGTCCGCCGCTTCCAACCTCGCCCCCGGCGACGACGGCGACAGCAGTGCGGACGTCTTCGTACGGGACATGCTGACCGGGGAGGTACGCCTCGTCAGCCGCGACAGCGAGCCGGTGTCCGAGGACACCCGGCCGGGCCCGCGCACCGGCGTCAGCGACAACGCCGACGCGGTGGTCTTCGACTCCCCGGCCGCAAACCTGGTCCCCGACGACACCAACAGCGCCGCCGATGTCTTCCTGCGCCGCCTGAACTGAACCCCCGCGCTCCGCTTACCTCGCCTGGATCGCTCGGCCGCAGTGGGCCCCGGTGCCATACATGGCCGAAGTTGCCCTAGGCGGCCGCGTTGCTGGTACGTACCATTCGTGACGCCTGAGGCCTCAGTCAGCGGGCGGTCCGCTCGTCCCCATACCCGCCCGCTTGGCATGCACCCACCAGGTTCTTGTGGGTGTGCGCCCCCTCTCCTGAAACCGCTCAAGTCCGACTTTCAGGATTCAGGCCCCATCAACGCGATAGGAAAACCATGGCCGGTGGACTTCTCGCGAGCGGCGCGCTGACAGCGTTGTTCGCCATGGCTCTGGCTCCACCCAGCACGTCCCAAGACGTCCCCACGACTCCCCAACCGCCCACCGACAAGATCCGCGTCGAGGTCGTCACGGTCAATGGATCGGGCTGCCCCGAAGGGACGGTCGCCGTGGCCCCCGCCCCGGACGACTCGGCGTTCACCGTCACCTACAGCCACTACCTCGCCAGCGCGGGAGAGCAGTCCGATCCCGTCGACTTCCGCAAGAACTGCCAGCTCAACCTGCTCGTGCATGCCCCGGAGGGCTACACCTACGCGATCGCGAGCGTCGACTACCGCGGATACGCCTCGCTGCAGCCCGGCGTCAACGGCGTGGAGAAGGCCTCGTACTACTTCCAAGGCTCGCCCGAGACCACGTCGGAGAGCCACCGCTGGCGCGGCCCGTACGCCGACAACTGGCAGGCGACCGACTCCAAACCGTGGGAGGACCTGGACTGGGCGCCGTGCGGTGCCAAGCGGAACCTCAACGTCAACACCGAGTTGCGGGTCCTGCTCGGGTCCACGGACCGCAGTAAGACCAGCTTCATGGCCATGGACTCGACGGACGCCAGGGCGAGCAGCGTCTACCACCTCGCCTGGAAGCAGTGCTAGAACTCGTGAACAGCCGCTGCCCCGAGTGCACCGGGGCAGCAGCTGGACGTTCGGCGGGCCCTCGGGCATCGTCCGCCGACAGGCCCTAGCGGCGCAGGGCGTCCGCGCCCGCGTACCGCGCACTGTCGCCCAACTGCTCCTCGATGCGGATGAGTTGGTTGTACTTGGCGGTGCGGTCGGAGCGGGACAGTGAGCCGGTCTTGATCTGGCCGCAGCCCGTGGCCACCGCCAGGTCCGCGATCGTCGTGTCCTCCGTCTCTCCCGAGCGGTGCGACATGACGATGGTGTAGCCGGCCCGGTGGGCGGCGTCGACGGTGGCCAGGGACTCCGTCAGGGTGCCGATCTGATTGACCTTCACCAGGACCGAGTTGGCGACGCCGGACGCTATGCCCTCGCGCAGGATGGTCTCGTTCGTGCAGAACACGTCGTCACCGGTGAGCTGGCAGCGCGCACCGACCCGTGCGGTCAGGTCCTGCCACCCCGCCAGGTCGTCCTCGGCCATCGGGTCCTCGATCGACACGACGGGGTAGGCGTCGATCAACTTGACCAGGTAGTCGGCGTGTTCGGCCGGTGTGCGCCGTACGCCTTCGCCGGTGTAGTCGTAGACGCCTTCGCGGAAGAACTCGGACGACGCCGGGTCCATGACCAGGCCGATGTCCGTGCCCGGCCGGTAGCCCGTGCGCTCGACGGCGGCGACGACGAAGTCGAGGGCTTCTTCGGCGGTACGCAGGGCAGGCGCGAAGCCGCCCTCGTCGCCCACGCCCGTGGAGTGCCCGGCGGCGAGCAGATCGCGGCGCAGCGTGTGGAAGATCTCGGACCCCATCCGCACGGCCTCGGCGAAGGTCTCCGCGCCGATCGGGGCGATCATGAACTCCTGGAAGTCCAGGGGATTGTCGGCGTGCGCACCCCCGTTGACGATGTTCATCATCGGTACGGGAAGGAGGCGGGCGTCGGAGCCGCCGAGGTAGCGGTAGAGCGGCAGGCGGTGGGCGGCGGCCGCGGCCTTGGCGGTGGCCAGGGAGACCCCGAGGATCGCGTTGGCGCCGAGCCTGGACTTGCTGGGCGTGCCGTCCGTGGCGACCAGGGTGGCGTCGATCCCGGCCTGGTCCTCGGCCTCGCGACCGGTGACGGCGGCCGCGAGCTCCGTGTTGACGTGGCGTACCGCCTGGTCGACGCCCTTGCCGTGCCAGCGGCCCTGCTCGCCGTCGCGGAGTTCGACGGCCTCGCGGGCGCCGGTCGAAGCGCCGGAGGGGACTGCGGCCCGGCCCAGGGATCCGTCGGCCAGTTCCACGTCCACCTCGACGGTGGGGTTGCCCCTGCTGTCGAGGACGCGGCGGCCGGTGACGGAGGTGATGGCGGTCATGGGAGTCCTTCCCGTTGTCGCATGAGTGCCGGGGTTCGGCTGCGGCGACGGTGGCGCGGGACCCGGCGCGAGAAACTCTACAGCAGTGCTGTGCAGTTCTGCTGTTCAGTTGTGCTGCTCAGTCCTGCTGCGCAGATCCGCTGTGCAGGTGTGCTGCGTTAAAATTCGGTATGCCCCTTCCGGAATCCGCCGCCGTCGCGGCCGAACTGCGCACCGCGCTGGGAAAGCTCACGCGACGCGTGAAGCTCGAGGACCAGATGCCGTTCGGCCAGGTGGCCGTCCTCGGCGCGCTGGACCGCAGCGGTGCGATGACGACCAGCGAGCTGGCGGCCGACCAGCGGGTGCGCCCGCAGTCCATGGCCCGAGCCGTCGGACTGCTCATGGAGCAGGGGCTGATCACACGCCGGGCGCATCCGACCGACGGCCGCAAGAGCCTGGTCGACCTCTCCTCGGCGGGGCGGGAGCTCCTTGAGGAGGAGCGGGAGCGCCGGGCGGATTGGCTGGCGCGGGCGATCGAGGCGGAACTGACGGGGGAGGAGCGGGAGTTGCTGGCGCGGGGGATCGGGCTGGTGGAGAGGCTCGCGGCGCACCAATAGGGCTGCCTGGGCCGGCCCGGGGCGTCGCGTCAGCTCAGTGAGCCCTCCATGGCCGGGACGAGGCGCCTGAGCAAGTTCGTACCGATGTCGCCCTGTCTGTACCTCGGGTAGTCCGCGTCACGTGACGGCGCGGTAGTACTCCCGGTCGACCTCCTTGACGCTCGCGTAGGAGGTCCGGCTGCCCCACGTGCACCCCCACGGGCGCTTTGCGTCAACGGCGGCAGGCCGATTTCCGGTAAAGGTGTCCACCGCGCCGAATATCTGTCGGACGCACCACCGTTTCCCTGGCGGACCTCGACCGCGATGACCTTACCGGGTAAGGCAGCCGCCGCCGTCGATGTCAAGCCGCGCTTGGTCGCAAGGGGGCCTTTATGGACTGATGGTGCTTCCAAGACATTCATGGACGAGTGGGGGTCCCTGGACCAGATGTCGTGACTACTGTCCAGGGCGCACGAACCCGCTCCACGAACCCGCTCCATCCCTTCATTCCAGCTCGAATCGATCAGGGGGGTTTCCGTGGCACCAGCGACAACACCGGGCTACGCCTGGAAGGACGGCTTCGGTCTCGGCGGAGGCATCGTCGACGACCCGGCAGTGGCGCCCAACGCCGACGACCGCCTTCAGGTCTTCGTCCGGGGCGGCGGCAGTGACCTCTACACCAAGTGGCAGAACCCGGACTGGAGTTGGTACAAGGACTGGCACCAGTTCCCCAACACCGCGGGCACCGTCGACGGCAGCCCCATCGCCCTGCGCAACCCCAGTGGGCGCGTACACGTCTTCTGGCGCGGCCCCGACAACAGCATCTGGCACCTGTGCCAGCAGGTCATCAACGGCGGGTGGGGCAGCCCCGAGCGGATCGCCTCGGGCGCGGCGAGCAACCCGGCGGCCGCGCTGAACGCGGACGGGCGGATCTCGGTGTTCTACAACGGCACCGACCGCGCCCTGTGGCACGTCGACCAGACCCAGCTCGACTACGCGGGCTTCGGCCGGCCCGACAGCCTCGCCGGTGACACCGGCGCCAACCACAAGCTGGCGCCCACCGTGGCGCGCAACGGCGAGGGGCGCCTGGAAGTCTTCGTCCACGGACTCTCCGACGAGGTCTGGGGCAACGCCCAGAAGGTCGCCGACGCCACCACCAGCTGGGTCGGCTACTTCCGGGTCTCGGACCAGGACGCGGGCGTGATCGGCAGCCCGTTCGCGGTCACCGACGCCGACCAGCGCATCCGCGTCTTCTGGCGGGCCGGCAACACCGGCTTCCACGCCGTCCACCAGCCCGGCTACACCGGGTTCAAGACTCCCCAGGCGCTGACCGGGAAGATCATGGAGACGCCCACGGCCATCCTCGCCATGGACGGCCGCCTGGAGGTCTTCGTCGTCGCCGACGACCGCGCCCTCTACGCCACCGAGCAGCAGAAGGCCAACGAGGACGCCTTCACCCAAGTCGACCGCATCGGCGGCAACTTGCCCGGCCTGCCCATCCCGGCCAAGCACCACGACAACCGGATCCTCGTCGCGCACCGCGGATCCGACAACGCGTTCTGGGCGTTCCAGCAGAACCGGACGTAGCCCCGGACCGGGTGGCGGCCCGCTTCGGCGCAGTCATGGCCGACGGTCGCAGCGAGCCTGTCGCGGCCGACGAAGCGTGGCCGACGGGGCGAGCCGCCACCCCGCCGCCCACCCGCATCACTTGGGGCAGTACTCCGCTTCCATGACGGTGCGCAGGGACGCCGCGTCCCAGTCCCCGTTGTAGTTGAGGGAGAGCTGGTGGCGGCCGTCCGCGGTGCTGGTGGCCAGGGACAGCCAGCCCACCATCCCGCCCCCGTGGCCCCAGACAGTCTTGCCGCAGCTCGTGTCGAACCGCCGCAGGCCGAGCCCGTAGGACATGTCCTCGGCGCCGGGAATGGTGACGGTGGTCTTCATCGCCTTGAGCTGCTTGGGCGGCAGCAGCTTCCCGCGCAGCAGGGCGCCGTAGAACCGGTTGAGGTCGCCCGCGTCGGAGATGATGTCGCCGTCGGCCCAGCCCTGCGACCCGTTCATCTCGGTGATGTCGTCGATCCGGTCGGGCGCCGACCGGAACAGCTTCGAGTAGCCGCGGCTGCTGGGCTGCGGCAGATGGATGCTGTTGCCGGGATTGGCCGTGGCCTTCAGCCCCAGCGGCTTGATGATGCGGTCGCGGACCTCGGCCTCGTACGCCCTCCCGCCGACCTTCTCGACGATCAACCCGGCCAGAACGTAATTGGTGTTGGAGTACGACTGCTTGGCGCCGGGCTCGAACAGCGGCGCGTGGGAGAGCGCCACCTTCACGTGCTTGCGCGGCGGCAGGGTGTCGTAGCGGTGCTTGAGGTAGCCGTCGCCTTCCATGTACGTCGTGCGGTACTTCTCGTCGGCCAGGTAGTCGAAGAGGCCGCTGGTGTGGTTGAGGAGCCGTCGTACGGTGATTTTGCTGCCGTCGTTGCCGTTGCCCCGTACCAGCCCCGGCAGATGACGCTCCACGGTGTCGTCGAGGCTGAGTCTCCCCTCGGCCTCCATCTGGAGGAGAACGGTCGACACGAACGTCTTGGTGATGCTGCCGACGCGGAACCTGTCGTTCTTGCCGCGCGGCTCACCCGTCTTGAGGTTGCCGACACCCGAAGCCGCCTTCCAGACACCGTTGGCGTCACGCGCCTGAGCCGTGACGCCGGGGGTGCCCGCCTTGACGGCCGCGTCCATCGCGCGTTGCGTCGCGCGATGGCCGCCCGCGGCGGAATCGGTGTCGGGCGCCGCCTGGGCGGGGGACACGAAGGCGGCGGCCGCGACGGCTGCCGCCGCGATCCCCACCACGCTGACTCGTGCGCTCTTCCGTAACGTCATCCCATACTCCTCACAGTCGGTTGCCCAGCAAGACCGCGAAGAGGGGCAGAGGGGTTGAGCAGGCCCCGCACGGCGTTCGCATCCAGCGCGAGCGCCCGAACCTCGTTCGGCGGAACTCCATAGGCGCCGCGGAACAGCCGGCTGAAGTCGGCGGGGCGGTGGAAGCCCCAGCGGGCGGCGATCTCGGTGATCGTGCGGTGGCGCTGATGGGGGTCGGTCAAGTCGGCGTGGCAGCGCTCCAGGCGGCGGCGTCGGATCGTGGTGGCCACGGTGTCCGGTTCGTCGCGGAAGAGGAGGTGGAGGGTCCGTACGGAGATGTGGTGGTGGGCGGCGATGGCGGCGGGGCGTAACTCGGGGTCGCCGAGGTGCTGGTCGATGAACGCGTTGATGCGGGACAGCAGCACCGACTTGCGGCTCTCGGCGGGGAGGCTGTCCTGGGCGCCCAGCCGCCCCGCAAGCACGGCGGCCGCCAGATCCACGCCGATGTGGCCGAGCCGGGCCCGCTCGCGTGGGCCGCTGGCGTGGGCGGCCTCGGGAAGCCCCGCGAGGTAGGGGCCAAGGAGCCGCGCCGAACCGGCCCGGGTGGACAGGGGCTCGGCCAGCAGGCGGTCCGCCTTGCCGCTCGCCAGCGGCAGCAGGGACCGAGCCAGCCTCATCAGGGTGAGCCGGACCTGCCGGCCGTGGTCGAGGAAGTCGCACGCCAGCGGGTGCGAGGTCGAGAACAGGGCCATGTCGCCCGGTCCGAGGCAGGCGACGCCACGCTCCTGCTCGAGGCGGATCGGACTGCCGTGCACCAGGACGAGGTAGTACGCCTCGGGGTCGGACCGGCGGATCTGCACGGGGGAGCGGTGGGCTGTCATCGGGGAGAAGCTGAAGAAGGCCACCTGGCTGTCGGGCAGTTCGACGGCGTCCGCCCGGCCCTGGAACACGGCCGCGTGCGCGCTGCGCACCGTCACGGGCATGACTTCGTTGCCGACCATCTCGACCCACCAGTCGAACCGGTCGAGTGCCGGGATGCTGTCGGTACTCACCCTCAGCACCGGCCCCGCCACGTCCCCCTGCTGCCCCGACGTCTCATCGAGAGTGGACATCCCACGATGTTCCCGCACTGGGGAACCAGGAACCAGGCGGCTCCGCTCAGGCGTTGTAGCCGCCGTCGATCCTCAGACGCGTTCCGGTCACGTAGCCGGCCGTGGGCCCCGCGAGGTAGGCGACGGCGTCGGCTACCTCCTCCGGCCTGCCCAGACGTCGCATCGGAAGCGACGGCAGTATTGCCTCGGCGGCGTCCCTGTTGAGCATGTCGGTGTCGATGGCGCCGAGTTGGACGGTGTTGACGGTGATTCCCCGCGGCCCGAACTCATGAGCCCAGACCCGGCCGTAGGCCTCCAGCGCGGCTTTGCCGGCGGCGTAGTCGCCCACGGGCCAGTTGGTACGCTCCGCGGCGGCCGAACTGATGAGGATGATCCGGCCGCCGTCCCCGAGGTACTTGGCGGCCGCCCGGGTCGCCGTCGCCACGGAGGTCACGTTCACCGCGAACTGGCGGGCCATCGCCGCCTCGTCGCGGTCGGGATCCTCGAGCGGGCCCGTGACGAAGGAAGCCGCGTTGTGGACCAGGACGTCGAGTCTCCCGAAGCGCGCGGCGACCTCGTCGACCAGCCGTGCCACCTCGTCCTGCCGCGCCTGATCGGCCTGGAACGCGGCGGCGCGTATCCCGCGCTGTTTGAGGTCGTCGACGAGCGCTGTCGCCTTGGCGGCGGAGTGCACATAGGTGAGGGCGACGTCCGCGCCGGCCTCCGCGAGCCTACGGGCGATGGCTGCGCCGACCCCGCGGGAACCACCCGTGACCAGAGCCGTTTTGCCGGTCAAAGCGTTGTCCATACGATCCACTCCCAGATCCATACGGCCTTCTCCCGGATCCATGCGGCTTTCCCACAGATCAGGCGTGACACCGCCACCCTGGCATCGGGCGGACGGCCCGCGCCTGCCCCTGCCGTGGGTACCCGGAGCCGAGGGCTGCGCGTTCCAACGTCTGCGAAAACCGGGCCAGTTCAGCTACGGAGTGTTGGTGAAGGCCCGGCGATAGGAGCGCGGTGGCACCCCGCGTCGGCGCGTGAACTGTTCGCGCAGGACGGCCGCGCTTCCGTACCCGACGCGGCGGGCGATCTCCTCGACCGGCAGGTCCGTGGTCTCCAGGAGCTCCTCGGCGCTGCTCAGGCGCAGGCTCCGCAGCCAGGCGTGCGGGGTGGTGCCGGTCGCGGCGGTGAAGCGGCGGGCGAAGGAGCGTTTGCTCATCAGGGCGCGCCGGGCCAGTTCCGCGACGGGAAGCGGCTCGTGGAGGTTCTCGCGGGCCCACGCGAGCACCTCGGCGAGCCGCTCGTCGCGGGAGTCCTCGGGGACGGGGGCCGTCAGGAACTGCGCCTGCCCGCCCTCGCGGTGGGAGGGCAGCACCATGTCGCGGGCGACGGCGTTGGCGACCGCGGCGCCGTACTCCCGCCGCAGCAGGTGCAGGCACATGTCGAAGCCCGCGGCGGCGCCCGCGCCTGTGATGATGGGCCCTTCGTCGACGTAGAGGGCGTCGGGTTCGACGGTGACCTCCGGGTGGCGGCCGGCCAGGAGTTCGGCGAACCGCCAGTGGGTGGCCGCCCTCCGGTCGTCGAGCAGCCCGGCCGCGGCGAGCGCGAACGCGCCGACGCAGTGGGCCGCGACCAGCGCCCCGCGCTCGTGCCCGGCCTTCAGCGCGTCGAGCACGGCGGGAGCGGGCGGCGTACGAAATTCCGTCCAGGGGAGGGCGATCAGCAGATCGGCGGAGGCGAGGCGGTCCAGGCCGTGCTCGATGGTGACGGGCACGCCGACGTCGGTGGGGACCGGTCCCGGCCGGTCCGTGCACAGGGCGAAGTCGAAGACGGGCAGCCCCGCCCCGTGCGGGGCGAACACCTCGGTGACGACACCGACGGCGAGCATGCCGACTCCGGGCGGGACATACGCGGCGACGTTCACGAAGGGCGGCACCGGAGCAGTGTGCCACGTTGGCACGAAACCTGCGATCAGTGGCAGCAGTGCCACTCGTGAGCAGTCGATCTTCCCGGAAATATTGAGGCCATGACAGACGCACCGGTCGGCCGCAGCGCCGCATACACGATCCTGACCACCGGCTACGTGGGCTCCACGGGCCCCGGAGTGGCCGCCACCGTCTCCTACATATCCGACGCCGGCCGTCACGTGATCTTCGACCCGGGCATGGTGGCGTCCCGCGACGACATCCTCGCCCCGCTCGCCGAGCTCGGCCTCGGCCCCGACGACATCACCGACGTCGTACTCAGCCACCACCACCCGGACAACACCATGAACGTGGGCCTGTTCGGCAAGGCCCGGGTGCACGACCACAAGGTGGAGTACCTCGGCAACAAGTGGCGCAACCGGGACGCGGAGGGCTACGAACTCACCCCGTCGCTCCGCCTGATCCGCACCCCGGGCCACAGCCACGAGGACATCACCCTGCTCGCGGGTACCGACTCGGGCGTCGTCGCCTTCGCCGGTGACCTGTGGTGGCACGCGGAAGGACCGGACGACGACCCGGTGGCCCCGGACCGCGCGGTGCTGAGCGCCTCCCGGCTCCGGGTGCTGGCCGCCGCGGACCTGATCGTGCCCGGCCACGGCGGCGCCTTCAAGGCCGACGAGAACACGCCCCGCTAGCCGCGGCGCCCGGCACTACTCAGGGGACTGATCCGGGAGGTCGGCCTCCGTGCGGCCCAGCACGATCTGGTCGTACAACGCCCCACCGCCGACGGTCCGCAGACTGAGCCCCCGCACCCGGAAGTCGGCCTGGGCACGGGTGAGTTCCCACAGGTCGAGGCGGACCGTCGTCCATGTGGACGGCGGTGCGGGGATGTCGACCTGAGCCAGGATCGCGGCGCCCGGCCAGGTGGTGGCACCGGCGAGGACCACCACCGAGGGGGCGTTCCAGGCGGGGCCGATGCGCAGGCCCATGGCGTTGGTGGCGGTCCCGGTCGCCTTCCAGGCGAACTGGAAGTACCGGTACTGGCCCGGCTCGGGATGCTCCGCGATCTCGAAGTCCCACTCGGGGAGCACGTGGCCGAAGGGCGCGAAGTACGCGGGGTGCGCGTCGGCCGCGGAGACGCCGTCCGTGACGTCCAGCCGGACGCAGGTGCCTCCCTCGGGGCGGGCGTCGCCGCGCTGGAAGGAGAGCGCACCGTGTGTGAGCGTACGCAGATCGCTCGCCCGGTCCTCGAAGAGGGTCGCCCGGTCCCGCTTCTTGACGACATCCCGGTGGGAGTTGCCCAGGACGTCGCCGTGGAAGACCAGTTCACCCATGCGGAGGTTGCCCACGGGCCAGGCGCCGCCGCCGGTCGTGACGAACCGGAACCAGGAGGCGACCAGCGGGGTGGCGAACATGTGCGTGTGCACGGCCTTGTCGGACAGCAGCATCGGGCCGTCGACCCAGTGTCCCGCTTCGGTGTCCCACCACTGGAGCCGGACATCGCGCAGCCACGACTCCGGATGCGCGGGGTCCTCGGCGATCGTGACACCGCGCAACCGCACCAGGGTGCGGTACGTGTCGACGGTCATCTCGAACTTGCCGTGCCAGCCGCTGTCCACGTTGTTGACCACCCACCAGGGCAACCACGGCCTCGCGGGCGGCTGCGCGCTGCCGTCGATCAGGAGGTTGTAGTCGTTCTGCTGCGACAGATAGATCTCCTGATCCCGGTCGAGCAGCCGCGTCCGGAACACGACCCCCGTCTTCTTGAGCAGATTGTCCGTGAGGGGCTTCGGCGTCGCGTCGGCGTTGCCCCATGTACGGCGCACCAGCGGGGTCGGGTCCGGGGCGCGCAGCTTGGTGCGGATGTCCTGCTCGGTCGGGGTGAGCCTGCTCTGCCAGCGGGGCCGCAGTTCGGGGGAGAAGCGGGCGACGGCGCCCATCCAGGTCGCGGCCAGCAGGTCACCGTCGGGCAGCCAGGCCGGGACCGGCAGCGCTTTGAGGTCCACCGTGCCGACGACGGCGCCGTCGCGCGTCAGGACGGCCAGGGTGCCCAGCTCGCTGCCGACGGCGATACGGGTCCCGTCGGGCGAGACGCGGGGGCGGCGCAGCAGATCGTCGCCGGTGTACGTCCACAGCAGCCCGCCGTCGGCGCCGAACACCTTCAACTGCCGGTGCTTGGTGACCGCGATGAGGGAGCCGTCGCCGGAGACGGACACCTCGTCGGCCGCGGCCGCGATCGTATTGCGGAGCACGCCGCCACGGATGACGAAGAGACGGCCGCCCTCGGTGTCCGACCAGATGACGACGGTGCTTCTGTCCCGGCTGACCACGCCACCGCCGAAAATACCGATGTCGGCCACGCGCAGCGACCACAGCGTCGCCCCGTTCGCCGCCGAGAGCCCGGTGATCCGGCCCGCCGCGTACGTGATGAGCGTGGCGTTGTCGGCGGCGAGCAGCCGCAGCGGTGTCCGCTGGTGCTCCGCCCACCACTGGTGCGCCCACCGCTCGGCTCCCGACTTGTCCCAGACGGCAAGGCCGAGATCACCGCAGGTGGCGACCCAGGAACCGTCGGGCGCCACCGCGAAGTTGTTCAGGCCGAGGTCGTGGCCCAAGCCGCCGCGCGCCCAGTCGGTGGCCCGTTTCGGCACGCCGAACAGCGCGAACCGGCGCAGGGCCGCGCCGGCCGGGTCGAGCAGGTACAGGTGGTAGCCCTCGGCACTGAGCACGTCGAAGCCCTGCGCGGCGAACCCGCCCGCGTGGGCGACGGGCGCGTACGCGAAGTGATGCCCGAGCCGCTGCCGCCACGTGGTGCGGCCGGTGGCGAGATCCAGACCGTGGACGTTGTGGTCCCAGTTGAACGCCGTGAGCGCCGCGCTCTTGCCGTCCGCCGCGACGACGACATCGCGGACGTGCGGGCCGAACGCGTCCTCGGAGGCCGTCGGCAGCGGGCCGTGCACCACCGGTACGACGGCGTACAGCCTGCCGGGGACGGTGCGCAGGTCGGCGGTGAACTCGTTGCCAAGGAGTGTGGTGACGGGTTTGCCGGTGAGCAGGTCGACCACCTGGTGCAGCAGCGGAAGCCGGACCTTGATCCTTGCCATGACAGGGATCCGGTGGCCGCACAGCAGACCCACCCGCCAGGCCAGGCCCGGCTCCCAGTCGAGCATCGTGTTGTTGACCGCCCAGATGTAGCGGACGCCGCCCGCGGTCCACTCGCTGAGCTGCACCTCCGGGTTGTCGACGCACTCGGCGTAGGGCGTCACGGCGCTCAGCGCGGTACGCAGCTTGGCGGCGTGCTCCAGGAAAAGAGTGCGCAGTGAGGCGTACGCGGCATCGTTGTTCAGGATGGGCTGCTGATAGCCATGGACGCTCTGCTGCTGGGTCTTCTCCACGTGATCGAAGCCGATGTCGAGCCTGGTGAAGCCCGTGACCCGGTCCGCGTGGCAGGTGGCGTCGGCGAACACCGGAACGTCGGCCGCCGCAAGGGCCGCGGTCAACGGCGGGTCCAACTCCACGGTCTGGCCCACCACCAGCACCGCCTGATAGCGGCGCAGCACCTCGGCGCTCACGTCCTCGGTGAACACGAACGACGCCGGGCGCTGCGCGTACAGACAGGCGTTGTACGCCTCGTACAGCCGCTGGGTGTAGACGCCGGCGTACTGCCCCTCGTTGAACTCGATGCGCTGCATGCGCGTGGAGACGACGATGGCGACGGGGTCGGCGCTCTGCGCCCCGGCCGTCACCGGACCGAGGCGGGCGCACAGGTCGAACAGGGCGCGCAGGACCGAGGTCTTGCCCGCGCTGCCGCTGCGCGCGTGGCCGGGGACGCCGCCGCTGGAGCCGCCGCGCTCCTCCAGGGCATGGAGTCCCTCCACGTGCTCGGCCCCGATGTCGGTGACCATGCCCGTGCCGCTCGTGCCGCGCATCACCTGCTGAAGGACCGTCGGCATGATCATCCCGCCGGTGCCGTCGTCGTTCCCCAACTCCGGGTGGCCCCAGGCCGGTTTGCCCGGCCTGCGATAGAAGTCGACCATGTGCCGCGTGACCTGCGGCGGCTGGATCTGCTCGGCCTGGAAGTGCAGGTCGACCTCGTCGGCGCCCGTGAACACGATCTGCGGCGGCACCTGCCGCTCGCGGTACGGGGCGGTCATCGTGCCGACGCCGTTCGGCAGCACCGACTTCAGGACCGTGCGGAAGTGGTCCGCGACATCGCGCTTGTGGGCGAAGGTCCGGTCGCTGACGGTGTCGAGCACGGCCAGCCAGGCCCCGTTCGCCGTCTCCGCCTGCGCCACGGCCTGCCGGTACGCCGTCCGCTCGGCCTCGTCCTTCGCCGCGGCCTCGTCGACGATGCCCGGCCACAGCCACCAGTTCGCTCCCCAGGTCCAGCCCCGGAACGCGGCGTAGGACCGGAACTTGCTGGTGACGTCCTTCAGATCGGAGTCGAGCTTCGCCAGGTCCCGGCGCTCGAAGTTCTTCGGTGTCCCCTGCGGGAGGAAGGGCAGGAAGGCGTCGTTCGTCAGCAGGATGGCCTGTGCTTCGATCCCGTACGCGCCATACGCGGCGATGGCGCGGCGCTGGGGATCCTCGACCATGCCCTTGCCGGGGGCGACGCCGTCGGGTGTCTGCGTCAGGCGTGTCTTGAGGTCGGGACCGGGGCCCTGGTCGATGCCCTGATCGGCGGCGACCGTGCCGTACGCGCCGGGCTCGGCGCGGTCCACGAAGAGGTTGATGCCGAGGGCGCGCGCCCGGGCGACGTACGCCTTGGTCGCCTCCGGCATGTCCTTGAAGTCCGGCAGATCCAGGCTCTGCCGGGCCTGCTGCTTCGCCCGGGGGTCCGCCGGGAAGCCCTTGGCGTAGATGTCGGCGTACTGCGTGATGTGGTAGCCGGGCCGCTCGGCGAGCCCCGGACCGATGTCCAGGTACTGCGGCGCGACGGTGAAGCCCTGCACCTCCGCGTCCAGAACATGACGGCCCGGTTCGAGCCCACGCGTGACGTCCGCGCCGAAGGCCGACGTGCCCGTGCCGTCCGCACCCAGGGGCACGTCCCGCGCGGCGACCTCCTTGCCTTCGCGCAGCAGCCGGACGTGCACGGACGTGGGCAGTTGAGTCCCCGTCGCCGTGCGGGCCTGGACGGTGATCTTGTCGGCGGGTGTGCCCTGGGGGTCGCCGAGCGATTCGCCCCGGCCGTAGTGGAAGCGGTTCGCCGGGGTCCAGATCGACACCGTGCCGCGCGAATTGGGCTGTCGTACCTCGACGATGCCGTCGACGACGTACTCGCTGTACCGGCCGTCGGTGTCGGCCGACACCCGCACCTGATACAGGCCCCGGGCGGCGGCGGGCGGGGTGACGCCACCGGCCGTCAGCGGGAGTTCGGTGAACTCCGGTACGCCCAGGGGCCGCAGCCACACCCTCAGCCGAGGCCGGCTCGCCCAGCGCCCCGGATCGTGGGTGATGGTCAGCGGCACGCGCGCCCCGGCCGTCCACACGTCCGAGTCGTACGTCACCGTCAGCCGCTCGACGTCGGCGAAGACCCGGCCGATCAGCGCCCCGTCGTCCCGGCGGTAGCGCTCGAACAGCGTCACGTGGTCCCTGCGCGCGGACTGGGTCACCTGGTCCGACCGCCGGACGAGGAACTCCTGGTCGCGGACCCTGAGGTCCGTCACCTCGTGGTCGCTGTCGGGCAGGGCGAGGGTGCGGGTGCCGACCGGGTTCCCCTCCAGGTCGTAGACCTTCACCTCGCTCCCGCCGGACAGGACGTAGAGATACCCGTCGTCGGACACGTCGTACCCGCTGAGAACGAAGCCCACGGGCTTGGCCTGCACGGGCTTGCCCACGGGCGTCCCGTCGAACGTGCACATGCGGATCACCCCGGACTGCCACGCGGTGACGAGCAGCTTCCGCTCCTCCGCCACCCGCAGACCGACCGTGTGCCTGCGGTCCTTGGGGTCGCTGCTCAGCCGGCTGAGGTCGATGGTGTCCACGACCTTGTCCGGCTTCTCCGGGTTCAGCCGCAGCACCCGCAGCGCGTGCTGGTCCATCGCGTAGAAGTCACCGGAGGGCCCCGCCTCCACGGCGGGCGGCGCGAAGTAGCCGTCGGTGTCGTTGACGGTGAACTCGTCGAAGGACCCCAGCGGACGGAACTCCGCGTCCCAGAACGACACCCGGTGCAGGAAGTGATGCTCGGCCGTCGCGATCACGCCCGCCCTGTTGGCCGTCACCGCCAGCAAGGCGTTCCCCACCTTGCCCACGCGCTGGGTCGCCCCGTCCAGGGGAAGCCGCAGCACGACACTGGCCGGGAAGGCCGAACTCGCCACATACACATTCCCGTCCCGGCCGACACCCAGCCGCGCCGCCCATGGCTCGAACGAGGGGTCGTGCCTGGGAATGATCTGGTGCAGCGTCCTCGTAGTCCCCACGGCGGCCTACCCCCTTGTTGTCACCCCGCATGCGGCACCGCTGGATCACGTGATCAGGCTCGCAGAGGGCGATCGAGGGTGTTGTCACCCGATGGGGTGATGTTGCAAGTTGGCCGATATCGAACGTAAGTGAGGGGTGGTCACGATTCCTCGCGGCTGTGGACGGCGGTTCCGGTGCGAGGAGGGCCACCTCGGGCCCGGGCGCGAACCTCGTACGGAATGCGGACATCCAATTGGAATCCGGACGTCCATCCGGAAACGCCTCGAATGGGCCGGATACGAGCCGAACTTGGGCCGAATCGCTAGTAGTCGGCGAATCCCCCTGCCGTCCAAACTCCTCCATGGCGCCCACGGGTCGCACGGTGCGGCAGGCGCCAGAGGAGGATCAGTGAATCGTCGTACGGGATTCGCGCTGGCCATGACCACCGCCTTGGCCGGTGCCACGCTCGCGGTCGCGCCCACGGCGCAGGCGGACGTGGCGTCACCCACCGGCTACGGCAACTGCCCGGCGAACTACATCTGTTTCTACTCCGAGAAGGACGGCAACGGGCAGAAGTGCCAGTGGTCCACGAGTAACACGAACACGCGCCCCCAGTGTTCGTGGATGTCGGCCGGCACGAACACCCGCTCCGTCTACAACCGCACCAACAGCCGGTTCCACTACTACCACAACGCCAACTACACGAACCGCATCGGCAGTACCACGGCCGGCAACAGGGGCAACCTCGCCGGGACCTACACGATCGGCTCTCTCTGTGCAGGTTCCTGCCCGGGCTGAGTGCGCGCCCCAGAACCGCGAGAGGCACCCTCTAGCGCGTGCCCCGAGGTATGACGCACTCCCGTGAACACGCGCGACAAGCCAACCTCGGGCGGCTGGCACGCCGTTCCTGCTCCCGAAGCGTCTCTGAGGGAGCAGGAACAGCTCCCCGTCACCGATGGCGCTCCCTCGACGTGCATCACGAGTCGACCTGATCAGACACGACCTCAGCGTGCGACCGGTACCCCGTGCTGTGCCCGGTGCAGCCGTGCATACCAGCCTCCGGCGTCGAGGAGTTCCTGGTGGCGTCCGCATTCGACGACGCGGCCCGCTCGCATCACGAGGATCTGGTCGGCGTCACGGACGGTGCTCAGGCGGTGGGCTATGACCAGACAGGTGCGGGAGCGCAGGAACTCGCCCATGGATTCATGGATTTCCTGCTCGGTGACGGTGTCGGAGTGCGAGGTGGCCTCGTCGAGTACGACGATCGGCGGGCCTTTGAGGAGCAGCCGGGCGAGAGCCAGGCGTTGGCGTTCGCCGCCGGAGAGGCGGAGCCCGCGATCGCCGATGACGGTGTCGAGACCATCCGGGAGTCCCTTGATGGCGGGCCAGACACGAGAGTCGTGACAGGCGGTCTCCAGTTCCTCGGTCGTGGCGTCCGGGCGGGCAAGGAGCAGATTGGCGCGGATGGTGTCGTTGAAGAGGAATGTCTCCTGCGGCACGATACCGATCGCCGAGCGCAGGTCGTCCAGACGCAGGCGCCGGACGTCCACGCCGTCGATCAGTACGCGGCCCGAGTCCACGTCGAAGGAGCGCGTGAGCAGGCGAGCCAGGGTGGACTTGCCCGCTCCGGAGAGGCCGACGATGCCGACGGTGGTACCGGGTGCCGCGACGAAGCTGAGGGCGGCGAGGGCGGGTCGTGGTCCGTGGGTGTTGGCGGGGAGGGCGTCGGTGAGCGGGCCGCTGTCGAGGAGTTCCGCGTCGAGGCGCAGGGCGACTTCGTCGGCGAGGTCGGCGTCCTGGTCCCCGGTGAGTGAGGAGACGGCCAGGTCGTGGGGCGGTGGATAGGCGAAGTCGACCTGCCGGAACTCCACAGAGGGCGCCTGGTGCGCGCGTGCGGGCAAGCGACGGGCATCCGGGGCGTCGACGATCTGGGGCTCGAACGCCAGCACTTCCTGGATCCGGTCGAACGCGACCCGGCCTGCGATCAGTTCCACGCGGAGCCCGGGCAGAGCGGTCAGCGGCCCGAACAGCCGGGCCAGCAACGACAGCAGGGCGATCACCGTGCCCAGCGTGAGCGAGCCGGAGATCGCGAGGCGGCTGGCGACGAGGTAGATCAACGCGGTGACCAGGGTGACCATCAGGATGAGCGAGCCGGTGAGCGCGGCCGCGAGCGAGGCGCGGCGTACCGAGGCGTCGCGGACACGGGCTGCCAGGAGCCGGAACTGCGGTGTGTCCCGGTCGGAATGGCCATAGTGGCGGATCACCTCGGCACCGCCGGAGCTGAGCCGTTCGGCGACCAGCGAGTCGAGGTCGGCGAAGGCCGCGAGCATGCGTTGATTGACCTTGCGCAGCGCGATCGTGAAGTGGGACGTGAGCAGGTAGAGCACCGGGAGCAGGAGCAGCACGAGCCCGGCGAGCCGCCACTCCATCGCCATGACGGTCAGGCCCGTGGTCAGGAGCAGGAACAGCGCGGAGACGGCGGCGGGCAGCGTGCCCGCGATCACTTGTTGCACGCCCGCCACGTCGCCGTGCAGGCGGGAGACGAGGGCGCCGGTCCTGGCGACGGAGAAGAATCCGAGCGACTGCCGTTGCAGATGCGCGAAGACGTTGGTACGCATGCGCAGGACGACGTCTTCGGCGAGGCGAGTGGCGAACCGCCGCTCCAAGTAGGTCAGGGCGGCCTGGGCGGCACCGAGGGCGGCCAGAGCGCCCGTCATGGCCCACACCATGCCTTCGTCGCGGCGCAACACACCGTCGTCGATGAGGCGTTGCGCGACCACGGCGGGGGCGACGGTGGTCGCGGCCAGGGCCACGATCAGTACGACCAGGAGCGCGACACGGGCTCGATGGGGTCGCAGGACGCCGAGCAGTCTCCGCTGCGGCATGTACGTCCGCCTTCCGGTGAGGAGGGTGGACCGGCTGCTCGGGACGGGATCCGGAACAGCCGGCCCTTCGCGGTGCCTGGTTCAGGTCAGCAGTCGCGGCACGTGATCGACAAGCTGCTGAGGTTCGGGGACGGGACGCAGCAGAACACGCTGGAGGCGTTGCTGTTGCTCAAATCATCCATCTCGGCGCTCGTTTCGGCGCCCAGACCCTGGAGGTCGTAGATGGCCATGCGTTTCACCTCCTCTCAGGCGTCGCGGTGGCTGGGCTCAGGCTCGGCCCTGAGGGCTCGACCTGAGGCTCGGGAGGCAACAGAAACGGCAGGGACGGGCGCAGTGTCGTCTTCCGCTCCCCTTCGTTGACGGCGGCCAGGGCCAGCAGAACGCCTGCCCCACCCGTCGCGAGGTCCATCGACATGCGCAGCAGGTTCGTGCCGGGGAAGGCCATGCGGCCCCGCCAGTGGAGGACGTGCCAGTCGAGGATGTGGGCCTGACGGGCTGCGGTGCCTGGGGCGACCGCGTGGTGGGCGTTGAAGAGCAGCAGTCCCGCCGCGCCCCCGAAGAGGCCGGGGAAGGGGCAGAAGGACGGGACGACCGCGCGCCGGATCGCCGCCAGCGCGGCCATGAACTCGGGATCCTGACGGTGCGTCATGTACCGGTCGAGGGCGATGCCGATGCCCGCGCTGCCCGCAGCGAGATAGGGCATCAGCCGGAATCCCTCGTTGACGAAGAGCGCGCGGCCCTCCGCACGTGTGCCGCCCTCCGAGTGGGCGCAGCGCCGCAGGTCCTGCCGCAGCGCGGTCGCGGCCGCGTCGAGATGGCGCGTGTCGCCGGTCTCTTCGTAGAGCGTGGTCAGGAAGAGTGCTGGGCCCGCCGAGCCCTGCATCAGGCCGGCGTGCGGATGGGCGCCACCGCTTGTTTCGGCGACGTCCGCCACATCGCCGAGGAGGGCGTGCACGCGCTCTGCGGTGTCCAGCGCCCGCTTCAGATACTGGTCGTCGTCGCAGGCGCGGGCGAAGTGCAGCCAGTTCAGCCCGATGCCGGCCAGCCCCTCGGTCAGGCTGAGGTCGGTGTCAGGGGTTGCGGCCCGCGGAAGCCGGGCGAGAAGGTCCACAGCGGCGTCCCGGTGGCCGAGCTCCCACAGGGCGTACGCGATGCCGTGCCGGCCGTTGTACAAGCCGGCCCGCCCGTCCGGCTCCTCCCGGTGGACGCGGTCGAGCAGCCAGCGTTCCGCCGCCGGAACCTCACACGCGCCCGCCGTCCGCAGCGCCCACAGCACCCCGGCCGCACCGTGCGCCAGTCCGAGCCCGGCGTCGGAGTGCAGGAACTGGGCGATGTCACCGGGGAACACCCGGTCGTCGCGCTCGGGGCTGCGGCTGGCGGCGATGGCCGCCGTGATGGACGACCTCACTTCGGCCCAGGCGGCGGGGCCGAAGTCGACCCGGCACGGCAGGGGGGAGACGGACGGGCGCCCGGTGAGTGTCTCCAGGGCATCGTCGAACCACCCCGGCGGCACGTCGTAGCGGTCGGCGATGACCCCGGCGAGCTGTGCCGCCTTGGCCGGGTTCAGCGGGATCAGCGAGGTCAGCGGCGCAAAGATCGCGAGCTTCAGCGCGGCGAGCGCATACAGGTCCACGTCCGTGCCGGTACGGTCGCGCGGCGCGCCGAAGCCCGGGTTGGCCATCACCTGACGGCCGCCCTCCTCGACGAACCAGCCCGCCTCGAAGTCGATGAGCCGGACCTGCCGCGCCCCGGCCGCCTCCTCGTCCTGTGTCGGGCACAGGATGTTGTAGAGGTGCAGGTCGCCGAAGACCACACCGCGCTGGTGCAGGTCTGCTACGGCCTCGGCGACGCGCTCCCATACCGACATCGCCCAGTCGCGGAACGCGGCGAGGCGCTCCGGGCTCGGCGGGACGTCGTCCACCAGAGGGTTGCGTCGGGCGGCCGCGGTGAAAAGGGGCTCGCCCGCGACGAACTCCTCGACCAGGAACTCGTGGCCTGCTGCGCTGTGACAGCCTTTCAGCTCGGCCACGGCCGGCAGTCCGGCGAGGTGCCTCAGGATGTCCCGCTCTCGCCGTACCCGGGTCACGGCGTCTCGGCCTTCGCGGTCCACTCCGGCGTACGGTCGCCCCTCTTTCACGGCCACCTTTTCGCCGTCGGTCCTCATTCGCCCCTCGTAGACACCGCCGCCGTTGGAGTAGTGCAGGGCGCTGACGATCTCGAAGGGCAGCTGGTCGACACGGGTGGCGTTGCGGCGGTCGAGGTCCGGCTTGAGGAACGAGGGCAGCTGAACCCAGTCCGGGACGCTGAACACCGGGCCCCGCGCGTCGGGCACCAGGTTGCCGTCGACGTCCTCGACCGCCACGGTTTCGCGCCCGTCCGGGCCGGTGAGGGTGCGTGGTGCGAAGGCGCCGTAGCGCACGTAGACCGGGCCCTCCGCCCAGCGCAGGTCGCTGAGGATGTATGGGCCCGGGGTGCCGGCAAGCAGTTCCCCGAGGTCGGTGACAGTGGTGTGCAGGTGCTGTTCGTCCAGGGGGTAGATCGTGGCGAGCTTGCCGCTCCCTGCCCGCTCCGCGTACTTGGCGTTGCGTCGCTGGTACTCGCGGGCGCCGGGCACCACCTTGAACGTCAACGAGCGGGCGACGCAGTAGTCATACACCACCTGGACGACTTCGGCGGACCGGTCGACGGCGGCCGAGACGTGGACCTTCCATCCTTGGGCCGGGAGGTGGACGCCGGGTGGCTGGTAGTACACCCATGCGGGCTCGGCGATCCGCCGCCAGCCGTCCGGTGCCACGGCCTCCCGCACGGGCGGGAACAGGGCCTCGTCCGTGAGGTCGTGGCCACGGCGGTCGTAGAAGTCCGGATCGGCCGCACAAAATGCTTCGTACAGTGCCTCCACGCCTCGTCCCCCTTCTTCTGCTTCCTGCAGCCAGTGCACTTCCTTCAGGCAGCACAGGTTCAAGATGGGGTGAGCACGCGCGAGGTGTCGTTGTCCGTTCGCGCAGTGGGCTTGTCGATTCACGCAAGAGCCAGCCGGGCGGGGCCGACTGTCCGTTGGAACGGATGGAGCGTGTAGGCGAGTTGAACGTCGTGCACCAGGCTGGCCACGGCGATGGGTGGTGAAGTACACGGGCTGTCGCTGGCCAAGACGGGGAGCCAGCCAGGCTCACCCTCCCTGCGGCCACAGCGACGCTGTCTCTCACCGGGAGCGAGCCTGTGCGCATCCTCGACAGCAGCGGGAACGGCGCGGTGCGGCACACATTTCATGCCACGCTCGCGGGCCTGCGGACCTCAGAGACCGTGGATCGTCATGGAACATGAGCTGCTTCATGCCACCTCCCTCTCCGCGAAGGCGCGGAACGTGCCCGGCGGGCGACCGGTGACGCGCTGGACGGTGTCCGATGTGCGGTCCTCCGCGCCCTCGGCGATCGCGCGGTCCAAGTCGGCCAGCATGGTGGCGAATTGCAGCGGGATCTCGGCCGCCCAGCGGTCGCGCAGCTGCTCGAACGTCAGCTGCCGGTGCACCACGGGACGGCCGCTGACCTCGGTGATGATCGCGGCGACGTCGCCGTAACTCAGCGCTTGCGGTCCGGTGAGGATCAGGTCGGTATTCGGGGCCTGTGGGTCGGTCAGGGCGCGTACGGCGACGGCGGCGATGTCGTCCGCGTCGACGAAGCCGACGCGGCCGTCGCCCGAGGCCGTCAGGATGGCGCCCTCCTCAACGATGCTGCGCGCATGCGGGGTTGAGCCGGTGAAGTTCTGCATGAACCAGGAAGGCCGCAGCACCGCCCACTCCTCGAACAGTCCGGGCAGTTCCTGGTGGACCTGGCCCACCGCCGGACCGCCCGCGGGGATCGCCGAGGAGCTGAGCAGCACCGCGCGGCGCACGCCTGCCGCGCGGGCCTGGCGGAGGAAGGGCAGCATGGCCGAGGCCGGGTCGGAGGAGCCGATGGGCGGGACGAGGTAGACGCGGTCGACGCCGTCCAACGCCCCGGCCCAGGAGGCGGGTTCGTTCCAGTCGAAGCGGACGCCCTCGGCGCCCGCCACGGGGGAGGCGCGCCGGCTGGCGGCCTTCACGCGGTGGCCCCCGGCGATGAGCCCGGCGGCGACGCGACCGCCGGTGGTGCCGGTGGCCCCGATGGCCAAGGTGACACTCGGCGCATCGATCGTGCTCATCGTGCTCATCAGTTCGCACCCACGAAGTCGGCGCCGGGCTGCTGCACGCCGAGCGGGTTCCCATAGTCGCGGTAGGAGGTCATGTGGCCCTGGGGCGCGAAGGGGAACTCCAGGACGCCGTCCGCGTCCCACAGGTCCACCCAGCCGGGGACGTCCTTCTCCAAAGGCAATCGCAGTCCGTGGCGGTACAGCTCAGCGGCTGTCATGGGCACTGTCATGATCAAGGTTTCCGTTCTGCTCGGGCGGGGTGCGGCCACTCGTCCCCGCGTTCGCGAGGGGCACCCGATCAAAAAGCGGACCGACAGTCCGCATGAGTGGGATCATATGGACTGCCGGTCCGCTTAGCAAGCCCCGGGCGTCTACGCACCCAGGGCGTCGCCGAAGATCATGCGGTGTCCGCGGGCTGTGTCCGCGTACTCGCGGACCCGATGGATCAGGCCGTTCCGGAGCTTGAAGACAAAGCAGTAATCGTTGGCGTAGTGGCGGCCGTCGGCCAGAGTCGCCGTCATCGTTTCCTCCACGATCACGCGCTCTCCGTCGGCGTGGAACCCGTGGAACGTGACCGTGACATCACGTACGAACAAGCGGGAGAAGTCCACGGACAGGAAGCGCACGATCGCCGCCCTGCCGACGATGTGGCTCGGGCCCTCCAGCGCGACGGCCGTGGCGTTCCCCGCGGGCGCGAGCCACTCGGCGTCCTCGGTGAAGACCGCGGCGATCCGATCGGCGTCATGACTGGCGAACGCCCTCCAGGCGTTCTGGACGATGGTGCGGCTGTCGTTGCGCATGCCGCGACCCTAGGCAGGGGCGGCCGGGGAGGGCTGGCAGTCTTCCGCCATCACCGTCGCTCGGTGCTTCATCCGCGTCCGTGTCCGTGGACTCCCGGTTCTCCAGAGGCACTTCTCAGTGGTTCGTACGGTTCCTCGCCCACACCGTGGGGGTCCGGTCCGACCAAGGGCTTGCCTCTTCGAGTTGGCCCGCGAGGCGGAAGAGGAGGCCTTCGAGCCCGTAACCGGCGGCGAACTGCATGCCGATCGGCAGCCCCGTCTCGGTGTCTGCCGTCAGGGGCACGGACATGGCCGGTGTGCCCGCCACATTGAACGCCATGGTGAACGGCGAGCGGTCGTTGAGGCGGTCGATCCAGCCGAGACCGTCCAGCGCCTCCGCGCCCTCGCCGTAGGTGCCCAAGGAGATGGGAAGCTCCGGCAGGGTCGGGGTGAGCAGGATGTCGTACGCGTCGAAGTACCGTGCCAGGCTTCGAGCGACCCGGTTGCGGATCGCGAACGCGCTGACGAACTCGGCGCCACTGACCCGCTGCCCGTAGTGGTAGCTGGCAAGGGTCACCGGTTCGAGGGTCGAGGAGTCGATGGGCCGGCCGAAGGCGGCAGCGAGCCCGTCGATCGTGGCCGTGAGATTCACCGTCATCAGACGGGCGTTGGCCAGGACGAACTCCTCCCAGTCGACCCCGAGGTCAACTTTGACTTCCTCGACCCGGTGGCCGAGGGATTCGAGCAGACGCACGGTACGAGAGAGGGCGTCGGCCACGGGCGCGGTGGTGCGGCGGCCGCCCCACGCGCGGGTGAGGACACCGATCCGCAGTGAGCCGGGGTGGCGGGTGACTTCCTCCGCGTAGGGCCGGGGCGGCTGTGGGGCGAAGTAGGGGTCACCCGCTTCCGGTCCGCTGATCTCGTCGAGCAGTGCCGCGCTGTCGCGCACCGTGCGGCTGACGCTCGCCTGCACGGCCAGGCCGCTGAATATCTCGTCGGCGTCGGGGCCCATGGAGACCCGGCCGCGGGAGGGCTTCAACCCGAACAGGCCGTTGTACGCGGCGGGGATGCGCAGCGACCCGGCGGCGTCGGTGGCGTGTGCGATCGGGACCACCCCGGCGGCGACGGCCGCGCCCGCGCCCCCGCTGGATCCGCCCGCGCTCCGCTCCAGGTCCCACGGGTTGCGGGTCGCGCCGTACAGCGCCGGCTCCGTCGCGATGCTGTACGCCAACTCCGGTGTCGATGTACGCCCGAACGTCACGAGGCCCGCACGACGAAAGCGTCGCATCAGGGCGGAATCTGCGGCGGCGACGTTGCCGGCCGCGAGACGGCTGCCCAGCTCCAGTCGCCTCCCGGCCATGGAGACTCCGAGGTCCTTGATGAGGAACGGGACCCCGGCCAGGGGCGCGCTGCCGGGCTCGGGCTCGTCGTCGGCGGGCCATGTCTCCACGATCGCGTTGATCTGCGGATTGACCGCCCGCGCGGCCTCCCGTGCGGCTGCCTGCACTTCGGCGGGGGTCACCTCGCCCTTGGCCACCAGCTCCGCGAGGCCGACCGCGTCGAAGCGTACGTACTCGGTAACTCTCACTGTCACTCCCAGCAGGAAGAACGATACCGTCGAGTCCCTGACGATACCTAACGGTATCGTCCGAGACGGACTGGTACCGTAGCAGGGGCTGAGAGCTTCACAACCGACCGGACGTCACGGAGCAGTCATGGCATCGACCGCCAGAAGGCCGAGCAGGGTGGCGAAGCTGCCGCCTCGTGAGCGCATCCTCGACGCGGCGGAAGAGCTCTTCCAGAGCGAGGGGATCCGGCGGGTGGGCGTCCAGGCGATCGCAGACAAAGCCGAGACCACCAAGATGGCGATCTACCGGCACTTCGAGACCAAGGACGCGCTGGTCGCGGAGTGGCTGCGCATCGTCGCCGTCGACTACCAGGCGGCCTTCGACCGGGTCGAGGCCGAACACCCCGGCCGGCCTCGGGAACAGATCCTGGGCCTGGCCCGCTTCATCGCCGAGGGACTGCCCGCGATCTCGCACCGGGGCTGCCCGTTCATCAACTCCCTTGCCGAGCTGCCCGACCGCTCACATCCCGCACGACAGGTGATCGAGGAACACAAGGCCCATCAGACCCGCAGGCTGGTCGCCATGTGCGCCGAGGCCGGGCTGCCCGACCCCGAACAGGCCGCAGCCGAGATCACCTTCGTACTCGAAGGCGCACAGGTCAGCACGCAGAACGGAAGCATTGATCAGGTGGGGGATCGACTGATGAGGATCGTCGAGGCGGTCATTGAAAGAGGCCGTTGAAGGGGGCCGTTGAGGAGGGCTGCTGGGCGGCATTGACCGGCGCCGTGCCCTCCTCGGTGCCCCCAGGGCGACCGACCGCCGAGTGACGCGGTTCACAAGGAAAGGGTGACAGGGTGTTGTCGCGGGCGGGTGCGACCGTCGACGGCATGACGATCACCGATGAGGACTGCCTCCCCGAAACCCTGGCGTTCAACGAGCAGTTCGAGGCTGCCGCCGCGAACCGTCCAGCGCGTGGGCAGGCACCGAGCGCAGCCAGGCTGGCGCTCCTGCGACGCAACCGGCTCGGCGGCGACACGCCGCCGGTGAGGCTGCCGCACGGCCAGGACCGCGTCGTCGAGGACGGGGTGAGGGTGCGGGTGTTCGTGCCGGACCACGTCGACGGCGTGTACCTGCACTTCCACGGGGGCGGCTGGGCGTTCGGGTCCGCCGACGGACAGGACGCGCGGCTCTGGCGGCTCGCCGAACAGGCACGACTGGCCGTGGTGAGCGTGGACTACCGCCTCGCGCCGGAACACCCGTTTCCCGCCGGGCCCGACGACTGCGCGGCGGCCGCTCGATGGCTGGTGAAACACGCTGTCGCCGAGTTCGGCACCGAACGGCTGTTGATCGGCGGCGAATCGGCCGGTGCCCACCTCAGCGTCGTGACGATGCTGCGCCTGCGCGACCGGCACGGCAGCACCGGCGCGTTCCGGGCCGCCCACCTGCTCTTCGGCCCCTACGACCTGTCGATGACACCGAGCCAGCGGAGGTTCGGCCCCCGGCACCCGCTGAGCAACACCGAAACGATCCGCGGCAGTTATGAGATGTTCACGCCGAGGATGGGGGAGGAGCAGCGGCGTAACCCGGAGGTCTCGCCCCTGTTCGCGGACCTGTCCGGACTGCCGCCCGCCCGGATCGTCGTCGGCACCGAGGATCCGCTCCTCGACGACTCTCTGTTCCTGGCCGCCCGGTGGCAGGCGGCGGGCGCGCCCGTGCAACTCGGCGTCGTCGCGGGCGCGATGCACGGCTTCACCTTGTTCCCCCTGACCATCACCGAGCGGGAACAGCAGCGCGAGCGAGACTTCCTGGCGTCGGCATGACACTTCCGGGCCTCCGCGTGAAGGTAGCGTCGACGGCATGAATCGCACCGCCCGGTTGTACGCGCTGGTGGAGGAGTTGCGCGCGGCGGCGCCGCGACCGCGGACGGTCGCGGCGCTCGCCACGCGGTTCGAGGTCAGCACGCGCACGATGCAGCGTGACTTGCAGACACTGATGGAGACCGGCGTCCCGGTGCGCTCCCTCCCCGGGCGAGGCGGCGGCTGGTCGATCGACCCGGAGGCGACCCTGCCCCCGATCCACCTCACCCCCGACGAAGCCTCGGCCCTGACCGCCGCGCTCGCCGCTGCCGACACCTCAACCCCCTACGCCGACGCGGCCCGCACGGCGGCGCAGAAGATCGTGGCCTCGATGGCAGGTCCTGCCTCGGCGGCGGCCCGACAACTCGCCGCACAGATCGTCAGCCTGCCAGCGCACGGCGACTCCGCGATCCGTACGGCGGTCGAGCAGGCCCTCGCCGACGACCTGGTGCTGCGGCTGTCGTACACCGACGCGGCAGGACACGAAAGCAACCGCGTCGTGGAACCGGCCGGACTGCTCACCGCCGGCGGCCGCTGGTACCTCATCGCCTGGTGCCGAACGCGCCGGGCCGGGCGGGGCTTCCGCGTTGACCGGATCGCGGCGGCGGCTCCGACCGGCGAACGGGCGCGACTCCGTGACCTGAGCGAGCTGCTCGTTGGCTCGGCCGGGGCCGACGCCGTACCGCCCGCTGCGCTGGCCGCACTCACACCCCCATCGTGAAATTCCGAGCAGGGCTGTACGTCGGACCGCCGGCGGAGCGTACGCCATGAGGGCCACCCGCCTTTGAGGGCTCTCGTAGCAGCGCGACCGCGTTGCTGAGGAGGCCGGTGAGGTCGTCGGCGACGGGATGCAGGGACCGGGGTCGGGTCACCGCGAGTACCTCGCGTTGCGGGTGGTCGGCCGTGGGGACGCCCCCGATCCGGGTGAGCGGCTGGGCCGGGTCGTGCCAACCACCGGCGACCGAGGCCGGTACGAAGCCGACGGCCAGGCCTTGGGCGATCAGCGCGAGCGCTGTGTGGTAGTCGTCCGTCTCGTAGCGGACGGCCGGGTTGACGCCGGTGCGGTGGGCCCAGCGTCGCAGCAGGCGGCGATCGGGGGTGCCGGGATGTCCGGCGGCCCAGTCGGCGTCGAGGCACTCGCCGAAGGCGGCGGGGCCGTTGCCCTGGGCGGTCATCAGCCACAGCGGTTCATGTCCGAGACTGCGGACGCGCAGGTCGTCGTCGGCGGTGGGTGGGTCCTCCTGGAGGTAGCGGTAGGCGAGCAGCAGGTCGATCTCGCCGGTACGCAGCGCGCGCAGGCCGTGCAGGGGCTCTGTCTCCGTTACGTGCAGCGCGAGTGGGGGATGGGCTTCGCGGAGCGCGGCCAGGGCGGTGGGAAGCAGTCGGCCGGCGGCCGTGGCGTAGACGCCGATCCGTAGCTCAGGCGCCCCGGCCTGGGCGATGTCGTCGGCCGTGCGCCGGAAGTCGGCCAGCGCGGCGAGGACGTGGGTGGCCTGGTCGGCCAAGGTGCGGCAGGCGGCGGTCGGGGTGACGCCACCGCCCGGGCGACGCGACAGCAGCTCCACCCCGACCTGCCGCTCCAGCCGGGCGATGTGCTGCGAGACCGCCGACGGAACGTACCCCAACGCGGCCGCCGCACCACTCATCGACCCGTGCCGCACCACGGCGAGCAGGGTCGTCAGGAGCCGAGGATCGAGACCGTCCATGACATTCGACCATTCATGATTCGTGAAAACTCACTTCGTCAATCATCGCTTTCCATGATGCCCTCAGCCGGGTGAGGCTGAGCCCATGGACAACAGCGGCATCAACTCAGAGCAGGACGTACGCAGGCCCGTGGCCGTGGTGACGGGCGTGGCGCAGGGGATAGGCCGGAACGTGGCCGAAGTCCTGGCCGCCGAGGGCTACGCGCTGGTCCTGGCCGACATCAAGGAGCCGACCGAGACCCTGGCCGCGGTGCGGGACGCGGGCGCGGAGGCGGTCGCGACGGTCGGTGACATCACCTCCGAGAGCCATGTCGCCCGCCTCGTCGAGCAGACGCAGGAGCGCTTCGGCCGCGTCGACGTCCTGGTGAACAACGCGGGCGTCTCGTTGCTCTCCGCGGCCGAGGACACCACCGCCGAGCAGTGGCGCCGAGTCCTGGAGGTCAACCTGACCGGCCCGTTCTTCCTCTGCCGGGCCTTCGGCCGACTGATGCTGGAGGCGGGCGGCGGCTCGATCGTCAACGTCGCCTCGATCGCGGGCCTCCACGGTGTCGCCGACCGGGCTGCGTACAACGCCAGCAAGCATGGGCTGATCGGCCTGACCCGGACCCTTGCCGCGGAGTGGGGCGGCCGGGGCGTGCGGGTCAACGCGGTGTGCCCGGGCTGGGTGAAGACCGAGATGGACGCCGCGGACCAGGCGTCCGGCGGGTACGCCGACTCCGACATCGTCGAACGGGTGCCGATGGCGCGGTTCGCCGCACCCGGGGACATCGCTCAGGCCACCGCTTTCTTGGCGGACGCTGCCCGCAGTGGGTTCATCAACGGGGCTGCGCTGCCTGTCGACGGAGGATGGACTGCCGACGCCAGTTGGACTTCGCTGCGGTTGCGTAAGCGGTGAGAACCCATTGCTGAACCTCGGTGTAGGTGACCCTCTCTGTGTCCAGCAGAACCTTGAGCGCTTGCGGGTCCTTCTTAATCTCCAGAACCCCGGGCGGTGTGCTCCAGGCCGTCTCCCAGCCAGAGGGCGCACTGTTTCATGCGGAGACGATCGTCGGCGAACCACCCTTGCCAGGGCTCATCCAGACGATGCCAGGCAGCCGGCTGGCCGCTTTCAGGCTTCAGCTGCGCCCGTTGGTCGACGACTGCCAGGTAGGAAATGCCTGCGGTGGCCGACCGGGTGGGGTGATACGAGCGCACGGTGGCGGCAGCCGGGGTCACGAGGAGTTCTGCCTGCACCCCGGTCTCCTCGAACAATTCCCGGCGAGCGGCCTCGCGTGGTGTTTCGCCGGGATCGACTTGGCCACTCGGCGCCACCCATCCACGCCATGGGTGATTTACCAGCAGAACATTGGTCAGGGTGAGGTCGAAGGTCCACACCTCGGCTGCGAGGGGGCCTTCCATGGTTCTCGGGGCTGGTCAGGCGAGCCGGAATCTGTTGTACGTCAGGGAGGACACGAAAGTGGCGCAGGGATCAGTGAAGTGGTTCAACGGTGAGAAGGGCTTCGGTTTCATCGAGCAGGATGGCGGTGGACCGGACGTCTTCGTGCATTACTCGGAGATTCAAGGCGACGGGTACAAGTCTTTGGACGAGGGCCAGCGAGTGGAGTTCGAGATCGGCCAGGGGCAGAAGGGGCCGCAAGCCCAGCAGGTTCGCGCTATCTAGCGTGCGACTCATGTCAGATGCGGCGGCGGGCGAGGGGGGCGGCCACCTGATGCCTGATGCGGAGCCCCGGCTGGACCAGCTTTCCTGTCGCCCTCATATTCGCCCTCGTATTCGCGCACGTTCCGACGCGCGGGCCACCGGGAGGAGTTGTCGTGTGCGCTAATCCTTGGAGTGGTTGACGCACCTGAAGCGGAATGGGCGGCCCGCCCGCAGTCCCGGGGGCGTTGATCTAAGCGGCCAGTGCGGCGGGTTCTCCGAGCCGTGCGGCGGCCGTTCGCCAGGCGGTCGTGACCGCGGTGCGGGCCCGCACCGTCCGGGCGGGTCCATCGCCTGTCAGCTCAAGTGGTCTGCCCACGTGCACGTGGACTTCCGGACGGCGCAGCGGTGCGGTGAAGAGCCCCGCGATTTGCTTGGTCACGCTCCCCGATGTGATCCGGCGGGCGCCTGCCTGGCCCACGGGGATGATCGGAGCGCCGGTTCTGTGGGCGAGCCGGGACAAGCCACTCCGGAAGTTGCCGGGCGCTGATTCTGCGACGTCCGTCCGGTGCGGAAGACCGCCCTCGGCGTAGATCAGGACCAGATGCCCCCGCTGCAGCGCCTCGGCGGCACCGTCCAGGGCGTCCGCTGCGCGGCGGCCGCGGCGATGGACGGGGACATGACCTTCGTGGGCGAGTGCACGGCCGAGTATGGGGACGCGCCACAGCCCGGCAGCCGCCATGACGACGGGACGGGCTCCCAGACGATGCAGCGCGGCGAGCACGATGGCGGGGTCGGCGAGCGATGTGTGGTTCGCGGCAAGGATGCTGCCGGGCGCGAGTTCGGCGCCCGCGTCGGTGGTGACGGTGAGGCGGCCGACGGTGGGCACCAGAACATCAGCGAGGCGGCTGAGCATGGTCGGTCTCCCGAGCTGGACAACGTTGATCTTCATCGTCGGCCGTGGACCGCACCCAGGGCATGAGTAGTCGCACCCATGTTTCTCGAGGCGGTACTCAGGCGCTCAGGAGTGGACCGCGGCGGTGCGTGGGCCATGGGCCGTGATGACGGATTTCGTGCCTGTACGCCCTGAAGGGGGACTGCCGGGTGGGCCTGCGTAGGGCTCATGGTTGACCTTCACCTTGGGGGAGCCCGCAGCATCGGTGGGGCCGGGCGATGTGCTCGGTATGAGGAGGGGAGCGAGTATGGGGTTGCTGACGATCGGGACGTTCGCGAAGGCGTCCCGGCTGTCGCCGAAGGCGCTGCGTCTGTACGACGAACTCGGCCTGCTGACCCCCGCTTGCGTGGACCCGGTGACCGGCTACCGCCTCTACGCACCGGAGCAACTGGACCAGGCCCGGCTCGTCGCCTGGCTCCGGCGCCTGGGGATGCCGCTGGTTCGTATCCGGCACGTCTGCACGCTGGAGGCGGGCCCGGCGGCCCAGGAGATCCGTGCGTTCTGGGCGCAGGTCGAAGCCGACACCGCTGCACGGCGGGACCTGGCCACCTTCCTCATCGACCGCCTGTCCGGGAAGGAACCCGCCATGTCCGCGACCGCAAAGCCCCTGGGAATCCGCTATGCCGCTCTGTCCGATACGGGTCTGGTCCGCGCGAGCAACCAGGACATCGCCTATGCCGGCAGCGGTCGCTGCTGGTACGGCCCTGGGCCAAGGAGCCGATGCCACCCCTGACATGCGCCTCCACGACGCCCAATACGAAGACCGATACCTGCTCTGCTCCGACGGCCTGTCGACCGTCGTGTCGACCGACGAAGTCCGCCGAGTGCTCTCCGAGATCGCGGAGCCCGAGCAGGCGGTCCGCGAGCTCATCGCCCTGGCCAACGCGTCCGGCGGCCCCGACAACATCAGCTGCGTGGTCGCCGACGCCGTGGAGCTTCAGCGGTAGGGGCGAGCAGCATGCACGGCGACTTGCGCGCCAGGTGGATTTCGGGGGACCGGTGCTTGAGGTGGAGCATGCCGCTCGCCATTCGGCGACTTCATGGTCCGCGTCGCCGGAATCGCCCACCATACCCGCCACGCCTCTGAGGCCATCGGCTTCCTCAGGACGGGGACACGTAGCTGTGGTCGCCCAGGGCCCGGTGCATGAGCTTGAGGACCATGGCGATCACGTACTACTCGTTGATGTGGTTGTTGCCACTGGTGTGCCCGGTATGGGGTGGGGTGGTTTCCCCGGCCTTTGGCCGGGTTGCGGTGGGGGCTGGGGAAACGTGGTGAGGCGGCAGCGGGGGTGGTATGGCCGGGTGTTCCGGTTTGGTGTGTGCTGCTGTGTGCCTGGTGTGGCGCGGTGCCTCTGTGGTTGTGCGGGGGTTGGTGCTTTTGAGTGTGTCCGGGGCGGGTTGAGGTCTGCTTGGTTTCCGCTCGAAGGCCGGCGTGCCGTGCCGTGTGGCGGTGGGTAGTTGCACGGGGGCTGATCCGTGGCGAGCGAGCTTGTCCGTGACGCCGTCTGGCGTATCGACCGTCGTCCCGACGGGAGTCGTGCTCCCGGGGGTCCTCTGTTGGAGGGCTTGGAGGATGAGCTCGAACTCATCGCTTGCGGGCGGGTCGTGGCCATTGTCCTGGCCTTGGGCGGCTGGAGCCGTCCTTGCCTCAGCGCGGTCTTGCTGCGGGGTGCCGAGCCCGGTTGCGTCGTGGTGGCCGTGGGTGCGGAAGACCATGGTCGGCTCGTCGCTGCTTTTCGTGCTTTGCGTGTGCTTGCCCAGTTCTTACTCACAGACCTCGTCCGAGGGCCAGGCGGACGGCGCACCTTGAGAGTCGGGCGGTTGCTCCCGGTGTGGGGTGGCGGGGGCTTTCGGGCCGCGCGCGGAGCTTGCCGGGGTGTTGGGTGGTCCTGTTGGCTCCCTCATTCATCCGCTGCCGTCCGGGGCTTGTGGCCGTCGCCCGTCCGCCGTTCGTCGCCTGCTGCCTGCTGCCTTTCGCCTGCTGCTGCCTGTCGCCGCCGTTGCCCGTTCGCCGCCCGCCGTCGTGCCGTGCTGGGCTGCTGCTGTCGGCTGGTGGGTGGGTGGTTATGGGTGTGTGAGGGGGTTGTGGGTGAGGTAGGGGTGGGGGAGGTTGAAGGCGTGGGTGAGGGTTTGCATGTGGGGTTGGAGGGTTTGGATGGTGTGGTTGTGGGTGGTGGGGAGGGTGTGGATGTGGTGGGGGGTGAGGTGGCCTAGGGCGAGGAGGTCGCCGGTGTGGGGGGTGAGTTGGGTGAGGAGGTAGAGGTGGGCGAGGTGGGTGAGGAGTGTTTTGGTGGGTTGGTGGGTGGTGTGGGTGAGGGTGGTGAGGAAGGCGTGGGCTGTTTGGCGTTGGGCGTGGGCGGTGATCATGTTGAGGGCGTGGGGGGCGGCGTGGTTCCAGCGGGCGAGGGGGTTGTGGGTGGGTCCTTGGCGGAGGGCGGTGCGGGCGCGGGTGTGCCAGAGGGTTTCGGTGTGGGTGAGGAGGGTGTAGAGGAAGTTGAGGTCGGTGAGGGAGTGTTGGGCCGGGTCTGTGTCGGCTGGGTTTGTGTCGGCTGGGTGGGGGCGGGTGGGGGGGCCGGGGTTGGCGGGTTGGTTTGTTTCGTAGTTGTTGGGGTGGTTGGGGTGGTTGGGGTGGTGGGGTTGGTTTGGGTGGGGTGTGGGGCGTGGTGGGGGTGTGGGGGTGGGGTGGTTGAGGATCATTTCGGCGGCGGCTTTGGTCCAGATGACGAGGTTGTCGCCTTCGGCGGTGATGCCGCCTTCGATGTTGTGGGTGAGGTCGGTGATGCCGTTGTGGGGGAAGAGGCCTTGGGCGCCGCAGCGTTCGCGGGATTCGGTGGTGATGTCGCGGGCTTGCCAGGTGATCCAGCCTTTGGTGATGGCGATGAGGCGTTCGGTTTCGGTGCGGTTGTGGGGGGTGTGGTTTTTCCATTGGGCAAGGACGTTGCGGTGGAGGAAGGTGAGGGCGTAGGCGGTGGCGATTTTTTCCAGGAGGCGGCCGTGGTGGGTGCGGTGGTGTGCGAGGGGGATGCGCTGGCCGCGGCGGGGGCCGCTGGTGTGGCGGGTGTGGGCGTGGGCGGTGGCGATGGCCAGGGCGGCGCGGGCCATGCCCAGGCAGCCGGCGCTCATGCAGAGTTTGCCGGTGGTGACGCGGTTGATGGAGTGCAGGAAGCGTTTGCGGGGGTTGCCGAGGGTGCTGGTGAGGGTGCCTTCGGGGGTGAGGCGGCCGTGGTCGGCTTCGAGGAGGGCGGTGCGGGGCAGGGGGACGTTCTCGAAGGTGGTCAGGCAGTGGTCGACGGCGGGGCCGTTGCTGGCGGGCAGGGGGCGGACGGTGATGCCGGGGAGGTGGCCGTGGCTGTCGCTGAGGGGAGTGAGGAAGAGGAAGATGCCGTGGTCTTTTCCGCCGGCGATGAGGCGGGCGGCCACGACGCCGGTTTTGGGGCCGCCGGTTGTGCTGGTGTTGGGCATGAATTTCGCGGCGCCGGGGGTGGGGGTGTTCAGGATGAAGCCGCCGGTTTCGGGGTCGTGGTGGGCGGTGGTCTTCAGGGCGGCGGCGTCGTTGCCGTGGTCGAGTTCGGTGCACAGGAAGGTGCCGGTGGAGCGCAGGGCGGTGTAGTCGCTCAGGTCGCGGGGTGTGTCGGGGTCCTGGTGGTCGATCAGGCTGCCCAAAAACAGGTTGTAGTGGATGCTGGTCAGGGTGCACAGGCCGCCGTCGATGAAGCCGGTCCATTCGTGCAGGGCGGCCAGCCGGCCCGGGTCGCGGGCCAGTTGGGCGGGGTCGGCCACCTGGTTGACCAGGCGCAGCCTGCGGTAGGACAGCGCGGTGCGCTCGGCGTGGGAGAGGTCGGGCACGTAGCGGAATTCCGGGCGGGAGATCAGGGCCCGCCACCGGGCGTGCCCGTCGCCCTCGCTGCCCGCCTCCCCGCCCTCGCCGTCCGCACGGTCGCTGTCGCTGTCGGGTGCGGCGGCGGTGCCGGCGGTGCGGGCGCTGGTGCTGGTGAAGAGCAGGGCCGACAGTTCCCCGGCCACGTCCGCCCTCGCGTCCGCCCCGCCCGGCGGCACCTGCCCGTCCTGCCCGGCCTCGCGGGTTTCTTCGGCTGAGGTCGGCAGGGTCTTGCCGTCCGCGCCGGGCGGTGGGGCCTGCGCGGGGGTCCCGGCTTCTGCGGGCGGTGGGGCCTGCCTGGTCTGGCCGGCTGTCAGAGTCTGCGTCTGCTGGGCGGTTTTGGCCTGCAGGAACGTTCCCGCATTTCCGGCCGGCAGGGTTTCCCCGCCCGCCCGCGGCAGCAGGGTCGGGGCGGCGGTCCCGGCCGCCCCGGCCGCCCCGGCGGCCGTGGCGGCCGTGGGGGCCGTGGGGGCCGTGGCGGCTCTGGCCGCGGTGGCCGGCGGGCCTGTTGCGGTGTCGCCGGACAGTGAGGTCTGCCGGTTTTCCCCGGGCGGCGGGGTCTTGCTGTGCGTTCCGGACCGCGGGGCCTGCCCGACTGCCGTCGGTGCCAGGGCCGTTGCGGCTTCCCCGTCCGGCAGGGTTTGCGCGGTGGCCGGGGCCGGCAGGGCTGTGCCGGTTTCCCCGTCCGCCGGGGCCTGTGCGGTGTCCGCGTGCGGCGGGGTCTTGGCGCCTGCTCCGGCCGTCCGGGGCTGGGCGGCTGTGCCGGCGGGTGGGGTCTGGCCTGCGGTCTCGGGCCGTGGTGCCTTGCCGGCCCTGCCCGCCTGCCCGCTCTTGCCGGCCTTGTCGGTGTGGCCGGGGGGCGGGTTTCCGGGCAGGGGGTGGGGCGAGCAGTTCCTGGGTTTCCCGGGACGCTGATCGGTGTCCTTGTGGAGCGTCAGCAGGGTCATGGAACCTCTCCGCGAAGTCATCGGGCTGATGGTTGACGGGAGTTCAGGCCCATAAAGATACGGACCCACCGGTTTTTTGCAAGGGATGTGAGACGGCCCCTGCCCGCCCGCCGCACCCCGCCCGCACCGGACCCGGCCCGTCCGCAACCCGCCCCCCCCGCGGGCCCGCACCCCGCCCCTCCACAGGCCCGCAACCCACCCCTCGCAGGCCCGCGCCCCGTCCGGTGCGCGACCGGTGCGGGGCGGGGTCGTGCGGCGTCCTCGGGGGCCTGCCGCACCCCCGTCCGCCCCGGGTCCGGGGCCCGCGTTCTCCCCTGGGCCCGGGCCCTGTTCCGGCCCGGCGCCGGGCCTGGTTCTTGCGCGGCCCGGGCTCCGTTTTCCCCGGTCCTCGCAAGAACCAGGCCCGGCTTTCGCGGAGGTGGGGCGGCCTCGCGGCCTGTGTGCCGGGCCCCGGATGCGCGGGCGGCGGCAGGCGTTTGAGGGCTGTTCGGGGGCGTGCGGGGACCGGGCGGACGCGCCCGTCCCCGCGCCTGTCCCTGTCCGGTCCAGGTCGGTTCGGCGCCCGGTCCAGGCCGTGCCGGGGGCGTGCGGGAGGCCGGGGGCGGGGGACGGGTGGGGCGCCCGGGAATGCCCGGGGGATGTCCGGGGGAGGGTGAGGGGATGTCCGGGGGGCGCCGGACGGGGTGTCCGGGAATGCCGCGGGGGATGCCGGGGGCGGGTGGGGGATGGGTGGGGTGCACTGTTGAAAAACCGGCTGCCTGGTTCTATTTTGGGCGGTGTGTGATGTGTTCCCGTGCTGGTCCGTCCGCGGTGCGGGGCATCCGTCATGGTCCGGACGTGACGGGGGGTACGGAGGTGAACGGTGGCGCGCCAAGAACGTGCGACGCGCACGCGGCAGGCAATCCTGGTCGCGGCGGGTGAGGTGTTCGACGAGGTCGGATACGAGGCGGCGACGATTTCGGAGATCCTGAAGCGCTCCGGGGTGACCAAGGGGGCGCTGTATTTCCACTTCTCCTCCAAGGAGGAGCTGGCGCAGAATGTGCTGGGGGAGCAGGTCCGTGCTCTGCCGGAGGTGCCGGAGCGGGATCTGGTGCTGCAGAAGTCCCTGGATGAGTCGCTGCTGCTGGCGTATCTGCTGCAGCGCGAGGGAGGGGATGCGATCGTGCGGGGCTCGGTGCGCCTGACGGTGGATCAGGGGGCTCCGGCGGACCGCCTGGACCGGCTGTCGCCGATGCAGGGCTGGGTGGAGCGCAATGTGTCGATGCTGGAGAAGGCGAAGGCGGCCGGTGAGCTGCTGCCGCACGTCGATCTGGCCGCGGCCGCGCGGCTGCTGGTGGGCGCCTTCACCGGGGTGCAGGTTTTGTCGAACATCATGACCGGCCGCAGCGACATGCCCGAGCGGGTCATCGACCTCTACCGGCACCTGCTGCCCTCCATCGCCGTTCCCGGGGTCCTGGTCCAGCTGGACTTCCGCCCCGAACGCGGCGCACAGGTGTATGCCGCGGCCATGGAACTGCGCGGCGGGGGAGAGTACGCGGCCACCGACTAGCGCGCCCGCACCGCTTCTTCCCGGCCCCGCCGCTCCCGCAGGCCTGCCGGTCCCGCCACCGGGCGGGACCCGCAGGCCTGCGGGCGTGCCAGGAGCCCCGCCGTCCGCCCCCCCGCACCGGGCCCGGCAGTCCGGCCCCCGCACCGCACCACCGGCCCGCCCCCCTGGGGGAGGGGCGGGGTGTGTTCCCCCTGCTTTGTCGTGTGTACGCAGGTGCGCGGGCGCGCGAGGCGGCCCGGCCGACCGGAGGGAGTGCAGGCATGACAACGACACCAACACCAGCACCAACGACAGCGATTGCGGCTGCGGCAGGGACACCCGCACCGGCGCCGGTGCCTACGACTGCGGCACGTACACCGACGCCGCCCCCAGCACCTACGCCAGCGCCAGGGACGGGAGCAGCAGCGCAGGCGGCATCAGCTCCGGCACCGGCTGCGGCAGAGAAGGCAGCGCCGACGCCAGTACCAGCGCCGACGCCGGCGGCAGGGGCGGGGACTGCGAAGGCTGCGGCGGCTGCGGGTGTGGGGGTGTGTCCGTATGTGCTGGATGTGCGGGGGCGGGATCAGGCGGGTGAGGCTGCGGTGCTGCGCGGGCGCGGGGCGGCGGTGCGGGTTCAGCTGCCGGGCAAGGTGATGGCCTGGGCGGTGGTGCGGCAGAAATATGTCAGGCAGCTGCTGCTGGACGGGCGGGTGTCCAAGGACGCGCGCCGGCACTGGCCGGCGTTCGCGGCCGGGGAGATCACCCGGCAGTGGCCGCTGTATCCGTGGGTGGCGCTGGAGAACATGCTCACCACCTATGGCGAGCGCCGCGCCCGGCTGCGCCGGCTGGTGCAGGGCGCGTTCACCGCGCGCCGTATCGAGGCCCTGCGCCCGGGGATCGAGCAGGAGTGCGCCCGTCTCGTCGAGGCCCTGGCCGCCCGCCCGGCGGGTGACGTGGTGGACCTGCGGGCGCACTTCGCCCAGCTGCTGCCCATCAGGGCGATCTGCCGGCTGATCGGGGTCGGCGAGGACGCCGAGGAGGTGCTGTGCGCGGCGATGGATGTCGGCTTCAGCAGCGCGGCGACGGCCGCGCAGATGAACGAGGCGATGGCGCAGGTCACCGGCGTCCTGACCGCCCTGGTGGCCGGCAAACGGGCCGCCCCGGGCGACGACCTGACCTCCGCGCTGCTGAACGCCCGCGACCGGGGCGAGACGCTGAGCGAGGCCGAACTCCTGGACACCCTGCAGCTGCTGCTCGCCGCCGGCCTGGAGACACTGACCACCTTCATCACCAACGCGATCGCCGCGCTGCTGCTGCACCCCGCACAGCTTGAGCACGTGCGGTCCGGGCGCGCGGGCTGGCAGGAGGTGTTCGCCGAGACCCTGCGCACCCGCGGCCCGGCCGCGTTCATGCCGCTGCGCTACGCGGTCGATGACATCGTCCTGGATGAGGGCACCGTCATCAAAAAGGGCGAGGCCGTCATCATCTCCTTCGCGGCCGCCTGCCTGGACCCGCAGGCGTACGGAAAGGACGCGGGCGTCTTCGACGTGATGGGCACCGGTGTCCGGGACAACCTCGGCTTCGGGCACGGCGCCCACTACTGCCTGGGCGCACCGATGGCCCGCCTGGAGACCACCATCGCCCTGGACGCCCTCTTCACACGCTTCCCCCGCATGACACTGGCCGTGCCCGCGGACGAGCTGCGGCCCGTGGAGTCCTTCATCGTCAACGGCTACCACCGCCTCCCGGTCCACCTCCACCCGCCCGCCCCCCGACCCGCCCCCCGACCCGGGCCCTGACCCGGGCCCGCCCCCTGACCCGGGGAAAAGCCCCCGGCAGAACACGGCGGGACACGGCAGAACACGGCGGGACAGGGCGGGAAACACCCGGAAAAACAGCGCGGGAGGTCTCCTTTAGCCGGGCCCGGCGGCGTACGCGGCCATCCCGCCGGGCCGGCTCCCATCGCCCCGCCCGGCGGCCTCCCGCACGGCCCGCCACACCCCCGCCGCCTGACAACACTCCCATGGTCAGGCCCATTTGAGCGTCCCGGACAGGCGCGGGAGGCAGCGGTCCCGGCACCCCGGAGGCGGTGCGCCGGACAGGCGCGCGGGCGGGTGCGGGGGCGTGAAGGCGGACACGGAGAGCGAATTGACAAACCGAGCGCCCTGTTTTTCAATCGCAAGAGTGACCGGGGGACCGACCCCGGGGACGGCGCCCCGCGCGCGGCATCACCACGGACAGGGGAGACGGCGTGGACATCGATGTTCTGGGTGCACTTCAGGTGCGCGTACACGGGATCTCCATCACGCCCACGGCCCCCAAGCCCCGCCAGGTCCTGGCCCTGCTGGCCCTGCACGCCGACCAGGTGGTGCCCGTGGGCTCCCTCATCGGCGAACTGTGGGCCGACAGCCCCCCGCGCAGCGCCCGCACCACCCTGCAGACCTACGTCCTGCAGCTGCGCGAACGCATCGCCCGCGCCCTGGCCCACGACAGCACCGCCCCCGACGCGCCCGCCCCCGGCGGTACGGCGCAGAGCGGCGCGGCGCAGAGCGGTGCGGCGCGGGATGCGGCACAACACCGGTTAACGGGCGGCCAGTTGGCGCACCGCGGCGCACAGCCGCACGGTGCCGCGGTGCGCTGTGCGAAGGAGGTGCTGGTGACGACGCCGAATGGTTACCGGCTGTGTGCGGGGGGCGGGCGCAGTGATGTGCGGGAGTTCGAGCGTCTGGCGGGTAGCGGCTACCGGGCGATGGACGCGGGTGACTTCGCCGGTGCGGCGCGGCAGTTGGGCCAGGCGCTGGGGCTGTTCTCGGGGGCGGTGCTGGCCGATGTGCGGGCGGGGGTGCTGCTGGAGATGGAGGTCCGGCGTCTGGAGGAGAGCCGGCTGTGCGCGCTGGACCAGCGGATCGAGGCGGATCTGAGGCTGGGGCGCCACCGTGAACTGCTGGCGGAGCTCACGGTGTTGGTGAGCCGTTACCGTACGCATGAGAGTCTGCACGGGCAGTTCATGCTGGCCCTGCACCGCTCCGGACGCCGCGGCGAGGCACTGGAGGTCTACCAGCGCCTGCGGTCAACGCTGGTCAAGGACCTGGGCCTGGAGCCGTCGGCGGGGCTGCGGCGCCTGCAGCACTCCATCCTCACCACCGGACCGGACACCCGGCTTCCGGCCCCCCGCCCCGGCGGCGACACCCCTCTGGTCCCCGCGGGCTGACCCTCCCCGCACCCCGGCGGCCCCCGCCCTTCCCCGGCGTGCCCCGGCCCTCTTGCACGGCTTCGGCGCGCGTTCGCCCAACGGCCGTTCCCCGCCCGGCGGATGTGTGCCCGCCTGCCGCCGGACACCCCCGGCGGCAGGCGTACGGAAGGCCCGCCCCCGCCCTCGGATCCGCCCCGCCCCGACCGGGCCTCAGCCCCGCTCCGGTTCTGCTCCCGGGCGCCCGCCCACTGCCGCCGGAGTGCCCCCTTCCTGCCGTGCGGCCAGGGGTGTTCCGGCAGGTTCCGGCCATCCCCGCAAGCCCGCCGCGCCATCACTGCAAGCCCGCCGCACCCCCCTGCGGGGCGCGCCGGCGGACCACCCCGACAGCCCCCGCGTACGCGGTGAACTCCCCACCCCGCGACCGCCGTCCGCAAGCCCGCACCCCCAGCCCTGCCCGCCCATCGCGACCACCCCTCCCGGGGCGTGCGCGAGCAGCCCCGCGCCGAACACCGCGACCCGCACACCCCGCGACCGCACCCACCCCGCCCCACCGCGGCACCACCCCGCCCCACTGCCCTGCTGCCGCGCCACCCCACCGCCCCGCGCCACCCCACCGCCGCGCACCGTCGCGCCGGGCAGCCCCGCCGCGCCGCTCCACCCCACCGCCGCACTGCGCCACCGCGCCGCCCCACCCCACCGCAGCACCGTGTCACCGGGCCACCGCACCGTGCCGGCCACGCAACCCGGCAGCCCCCTCGCCGGGCGAACCCCCAGCTCACAGAAGGCAGTTCAGACCGCACCCGCCCTCCCGCCGAGGCCCCCGGTACTCCCGCCCCGCCCCCGGCGACCACCCCTCCCGCCCCGGCCCGCCCCGCCCCGCACCCGCCGCCCTCACCACCCGGCCGCAGTCCGGGCCGGACACCCGCCACCCCACCCACGCCGTGACCACCACCCCACCCGCCCCCCGTCCGCACCCCACCCGCCACCCCGGGGCCACACCGCGCCCGCCACCC
>NZ_BMNG01000009.1 GCF_014646335.1 Streptomyces lasiicapitis | reverse complement strand
ACGGCGGGTTCGGGACGATCGGTACGACCTCGCTGCACGCCGTCCCCCAACTCGCCCTCGCGGAACAGCTCGACGCGATCTGGCTCGCCCGCGGCGTGACCTCGTACGGAGCCGGCACCGACCTGCGCGTGGCCGAGGCCACCGGCGAACGCGTCGCGCACGAAGTGCGGCGGATGCTCACGGAAACCTCCTACGCCGAGGGCGCGCGACGGCTGCGCGCCGACATGCTCGCCATGCCGGCCCCCGCCGAAGCCGTCCCCCACCTCCTCCACCTCGCCGAGCGGCACCGGCGTCCGCCGACGGCGAACCCCCATCGGGCGCCGAACACCCGCAGGAAGGCGACGACATGAGCACCGCGTCACGACACATCGAGCAGAGCGCGCCGGACCGCGTGGTCGTCACCGGCCGGGGCGTCGTCTCCCCGCTCGCACCGAACTGGCCCGACACCTGGGCCGCCCTGCTCGCCGGCAAGAGCGGCATCCGCGACATCACCGGCTTCGACGTGAGCGACCTGCCGGTCCGCATCGGCGGCGAGGTACCCGGCTTCGAGCCGGAACGCCACCTCCCGCGGCACGTCGTCCGGCGCACCGACTGGACCATCCAGGTCGTCGTCGCGGCCGCCCGTATGGCACTTCAGGAAGCGGGAATCGAGATCGACGACCGGCTCGCGCCGCGGGTCGGGGTCGCCGTGGGCTCCATCATCGGCTGCACGCGCGTCGCCTCGCGCAACGCCATGGCCATGCGCGACGAGGGGTACGCCGCGGTCAGCCCGCAGGTGTTCCCGACGATGGGCATCAGCTCGGCGGCGGAGGTCTGCCTGGAGCTTGGCAGCCGCGGCCCGTCCGCCGAGATGGTCGCCGCGTGCGCCACCGGCACCGTGTGCCTCGGCGAGGCGGCCCGCTGGATCCGCGAGGGCCGCGCGGACGTGGCGGTGGCCGGCGGCATGGACGCCTTCGACCGGCTGGAGCTCGCGGCCGCCGCCCGCGCCCGCGTCCTCTCCCGCAGGACCGGCGATCCGACGTCCGCGAGCCGCCCCTTCGACAAGGACAGGGACGGATTCGTGATGGGCGCGGGCGCGGGCGTCCTGGTCCTGGAGAGCGCCGCCCACGCACGGCGCCGCGGAGCCGTGGTCCTCGCCGAGCTGGCGGGCTACGCGTCGACGACGGACGCCCACCACCTGACGGCGCCCGCCCCCGACGGCTCCCAGGCCGCACGCGCGATGCGGAAGGCCCTGGAGTCCGCCCGCGCCACCCCGGCGGACGTCGGCTACATCAACGCCCACGGCACCGGCACCCGGCTGAACGACGACACGGAACTCGCCGCGATCCGCCGGGTGTACGCCGAACATGCCCACCGCGTCCCCGTGAGCTCGACGAAGAGCATGACGGGCCACATGCTCGCGGCGGGCGGCGCCGTCGAGGCCGCCGTAGTCACCGAGGCCATCAACGCCGGCAGCGTGCCTCCCACCCTGAACTGCGATGCCCCCGAGGACCCGGCGGTGAACTTCGTCGCGCACGAGGCACAGGAGCACGACGTGGAGGTCGGCGTCAGCCACTCGTTCGGCTTCGGCGGGCACAACGCGGTGCTCGTGCTGCGGCGGTGGCGCGGCTGAGGTTCCGCGCCCCGCCGTCCGGCTTCCTCAACTCACCCGCACCCCGGGCACGTACCGGATCCACCGGCCCCCCGCATCACGGAACGACTGTTCCTTCGCCATGATTTCCTCCGCGTGATTCCACGCGAACAGCACCGCGTAGTGCGGATACGCGTCCGTGAAACGCTGGTGCGGCACGACCGGGATGTGGGAACCCGGAGTCAGTCGCCCTTGTTTGGCGGGGGTGGTGTCGGTGACGTACCGGATCAGCTCGGGGCCGATTCCGCAGTAGTTCAGCACAGTGGCGCTCTTGGCCGTGGCGCCGTAGCCGACGACGTCCTTGCCCTGGGCGCGCAGGTCGCGCAGCAGCGAGGTCAGGTCCTCGCCCGCCTTCAGCACACGGTCGCGGAACCGCTCCAGGGTGGCCCGCGCGGTCAGCTCCGCAGCGTCCTCCGCGGCCAGCAGCTCCGCCACCGCCGCGGCGCGCTCACGGGCGCCTTCGCGGGCCAGCGTGTAGCGCACCTCGCCGCCGTGCACGGGCAGCCGCTCCGCGTCGACGAGCTCCAGACCGTGGCGGCGTGCCATCGCCGCCACCGACCGGGCGGTGAAGTAATAGAAGTGCTCGTCATAGATCTGGTCGAACGACGTCTGCCGCACGATGTCGGCGAAGTAGGGGTCCTCGAAGACGAACACCCCGTCGGGGGCGAGGAGTTCACGCACCCCGCGCAGCACGGAGCCCATGTACGGAATGTGGCACAGGGTGTTCGCGGCGTAGATCACCGCTGCCCGGCCGTCCTCGGCGAGGATCGCGCGCGCGGTGGATTCCTCGAAGAAGTCCTTGCGCACCCGGATGCCGCGCGCGGCGGTGACGTCCGCGACCGAGCCGGACGGCTCCACGCCCAGATGCCGGATTCCGGCCTCCGCAACCGTTTTGAGCATCACTCCGTCGTTGCAGCCGAGTTCGACGATGAACGCGTCGTCACCGGCGAGTTCGGTCGCGACAAATCGTTCGGCCACACCTTGGAAGTGTTCCCTCATTCGGGCGGAGCCCGAGGAAAAGTAGGGGTAATCCTCGTGGAACATGCGCTCGCGCGGCACTTCGTTCAGGAGCTGGACCATCGTGCACGAGCCGCAGGCGCCCACGACGAGGCGGTAGAAGTGTTCCGGGGCGCTCGACCCGGGCGGCAGAAAGCAGTCCGAAACCGGCTGTTCGCCGAAATCCATGAAGGCGACGACGTCACCGCCGCAGATGCGGCACGCGGAAGACTCCGGCATATTTCTCTCCTCCGTGAGCTGGCCGATCCCCGGATGCGGCGCGGCACCGCGGTTCGGCGGCCGCGGATTTCACGGCCGCCGAACCGGGGAATTACTCAGAGGTTACGGATGAGTCGGCGTGATCGGAACGGACCGTGTCATCCACGATTTCCGGCCCGAGTGCCGTGGCTGCGGCCTCGTCGACTTTCCTGATCATCCAGTCGTTGAGGTCGCTCTCCATGCCCTGGGCGGCCTTCTCCCAGCGGTCGCACTGTTCGGCGGACGCGGTCACCTGCACATCCTCTGTCGCGGCCGCGCCGAGCCGTTCGACGCGCGCCGCCCGCAGATGACGTCGCAGCTCATTGCGGGACCAGGCCCGGCTCTCCGCCTCGCCGAGCCAGCGGTCCTGCTCCTCGGCGGGCAGCGCCGCGACCTCGGCGTGGTGCTGCAGGCTCAGCCCGTCCCGCCGGCGGGACGGCGGGAACTTGCGGGCGATCCAGGCGTAGTTGCGCAACGTCTGATAGTCGAGCGATGTCTGCTCGATCGCGTCGCGATATCGGTGGGGATACGTCTGCTGGCCGAATACCAGCCAGTCCCCCAACCACCACGCGGACGAATCGACAATCGCAAAGATCTGTTCTCCGATGGTTTTCCAGTGTTCCAGTGGCAGATACTCGGGCAAGGACAGTGAGGAACGCCGGGTCCGGGCCCGGTCGTCGACGGTCAACTTCTCTTGTGGCTCATGGATGTTCGATGTGGGATGTCGCAGATTTGCCATACTGGTGTCTCCCCCGGTGACGGCTCGTCGCGCTGCGATTCGAGCGGTCAGTAAAGAAACAGTAATGAGCGGCCCGGTCTGGCACAAGGGGAGTGCAGCGTTCTCCACCGTCGGAGAGTGCGCGGTCCGCTCCTCCCGTCCATTGATCCGTATGTCCTGTCCGCCTCGTCCACCCCTGCCGGAGAGAGGACCATGAAGGAGGGCCGTGGTGATCCATCGCCGGCCGTGTGCATCATTGGCGCGGGCCCGCGCGGTACGTCGATCCTGGAACGCATCGCGGCCAATGCGCCCGAGATTCTTGGCGACCGGGAATTCGCGATTCATCTCGTGGACCCGTTTCCCCCGGGCTCCGGCCGCACCTGGCACACGGGGCAGAGTGAACTGCTGTGGATGAACTCGGCGGCCGAGCAGGTGACGATGTTCCCGGACAGCTCGGTACGCTGCGCCGGACCCCCGTACCCGGGGCCGACGACGAGCCGGTGGCTGGAGGAATCGGGCCGCGGCGCGCTGCACGACGGCCGGTACGCGTCGCGCCCCGCGCAAGGCCACTATTTGCAAGAGTTTTTCAGTGGCGTACGCACCCGTTTGCCCGCGAACCTGCGCCTGCACCTGCACCGCGCCACCGCCGTGGACGTCCGCCACGCGGGCACGGACCGCCAGTCCGTCGTGCTCGACGGCGGCCGGCGCCCGGTGGCCGCACCCCAACTCGTCCTCGCCCAGGGCCACACGGACGTCGTCGCCGACGCCCCTCCCGACGACGACCGGCTCGTCCGCATCGGTCCCGCGCGGGCGGACGCGGACCGACTCGCGCGCATACCCGACGGCGCCCCGGTTCTCGTGCGCGGACTCGGACTGGTCTTCATCGACTGCCTGTTGCTGCTCACCGAGGGGCGCGGCGGCCGGTTCACACGCTCGCGTCATGACGGGCGCCTCCGCTACCGCCCGTCCGGCCGCGAACCCCTGCTGTACGCGGGCTCACGCCGCGGTGTACCCCCGTACCCCAAACCCGCCTACACCCTGAACTCGCCCTGCCCGCCGCCGCGTTACCTGAACGCCGAAGCCTGCCGCACGCGCCTGCGAGGGCCGGGCTTCGACTTCGACCGCGATGTGTGGGCGCTCGCGCTGCAGGAGCTGTGCTGGGCGTACTACCACGAGCTGTTCACGTCCCACCCGGACCGCACCCGCACCGACTGGACGGCGTTCTCCGCGCAGTACGCCCACTTCGCCTGGAACGACGACCGCGCCGCGAAGCTCGTACGCTCCGCCGTCCCGGATCCCGAGGACCACTTCGACCCCGAACGCCTCACGGCCCCGCTCGCCACGCACCGCTCCCCCGACCCGCTCGCGCTCCAGCACCGTGTCCGCGCGCATCTGCGCGACAGCGTGCGCCGGCGCCGGGAACCGCGGCACAGCGCGCACGTGGCGGTGGTCCGTGCGCTCGGCGCGGTCGGCGGCGTGCTCGGGGAGCTGTACAACGGGGGCGAACTCTCGCCCGCGGCGGCGGCCGTGGCGCTGCGCCGGTTCTCCGTCGGCGCCTTCCTCAGCAGCGGGCCGCCGCCGCTGCGGATGGAGCAGCTCATCGCGCTCAGCGAAGCGGGCATCGTCACCTTCACCGGGCCCGGCTCAGCCGTGGTCACCGACGAGGAGCACGCGGTCTTCCACGCCACCAGCCCGCGCGTGCGGGCCACGTACACCGCGCGGATCCTGCTCGACGCCCGCCTCCCGGAGCCCGACCTCGCCCGCACCGCCGACCCGCTGCTGCGCCGGCTCCTCGCGGCCGGACACATCAGCGAGGAGACGGCGCCTGACGCCACGGGCCGACCGCGCCCCACCGGTGCCCTGCGCGTCCGCGACGGCCACCCCCTGGACGCGACGGGCCGCGCCCACCGCACCTGGTACGTGGCAGGCCCCGAGCAGTTCCCGCACGCGGGCGCCGACGCGGGCTTCTTCCGCCGCAACGACGAGATCGCCCGCACGGTCCTGCGGCACGCGGCCGCCTCGTCGACCCGGCCGACGAGGCCGCCCCGCGCAGCCACCCCTTGATTCTCCGGGAGGGGTCGGCGGACTACGCGCCGCTCGCGTCGAGCATCTCCTCGCGCTCGACGATCTTCACGCGCTCACGGCCCTGGGGCTCGCCCAGCGCCTGCTCCGCCGCGTCGAGGCGGTACCAGCCCTCCCACGTGGTGAAGCGGATGTTCCGCTCGCCGAGGAACGCGTCCACTGCCTGCGGGTCGGGCGAAGTCGGCGCGTGCAGACGGCCGTTGGCGTGGTCGTCGAGGAGGCTGGCGACCGTCTCGTTGGCGTCGCCCTTGGTGTGGCCGATGAGGCCCACGGGGCCGCGCCGGATCCAGCCCGTGACGTACGTCGACTGCAGGTGGTCGCCGGACTCCTCGATCACCCGGCCGCCCTGGTCCGGGACCGTGCCCGACTCGACGTCCCAGGGGAGCTTGGGCAGTTCGTCGGAGAGGTAGCCCACGGCGCGGTAGATCCCGGTGACGTCCCAGTCCTTGAAGGTGCCGGTGCCCTTGACGTTGCCGGTGCCGTCGAGGGCGGTGCGCTCGGTGCGCAGGCCGACGACCTTCCCGTCCTCGCCGAGGATCTCGGTGGGCGACTCGAAGAAGTGCAGGAACAGCTTGTGCGGGCGGTCGCCGATGTCGCGGATCGCCCAGTTCTCCAGGGTCTTGGCGACCATGTCGGCCTGCTTGTTGCCGCGCCGGGTCGCGATCGAGCCGTCGTCGTAGTCGATGTCCTCCGGGTCGACGATGACCTCGATGTTCGGGGAGTGGTCCAGCTCCCGCAGCTCCATCGGGGAGAACTTCGCCTGCGCGGGGCCGCGGCGGCCGAAGACGTGCACCTCGAGCGCCTTGTTGGCCTTCAGGCCCTCGTGGACGTTGGCCGGGATCTCGGTGGGCAGCAGTTCGTCCGCCGTCTTGGCGAGGACGCGGGCCACGTCGAGCGCCACGTTGCCGACGCCGAGGACGGCGACCTTCTCGGCCTCCAGCGGCCAGGTGCGCGGCACGTCCGGGTGCCCGTCGTACCAGGAGACGAAGTCCGCCGCGCCGTAGGACCCTTCGAGTCCGATGCCGGGTATGTCGAGCGGGCGGTCGGCCGTCGCCCCCGTGGAGAAGATCACCGCGTCGTAGAAGGCACGCAGGTCGTCGAGGCTGATGTCGCGCGGGTAGTCGACGTTGCCGAAGAGACGGATCTGGGGCTTGTCGAGCACCTGGTGCAGTGCCTTGACGATGCCCTTGATCCGCGGGTGGTCGGGAGCGACGCCGTAGCGGATGAGGCCGAACGGCGCCGGCATCCGCTCGAAGAGGTCGATGGAGACACCAGGGTCGGCGGCCACCTCGGATTTCAGCAGCGCGTCGGCGGCGTAGATTCCGGCAGGGCCAGCTCCGACAATGGCGACCCGCAGAGGGCGAGGCACGATCAGGTTCCCTTCGAGCGGTGACGTACGGACTCGTCGGGAAGCCTAAACTAAGGCAAGCCTAAGTCATCGATCGGGCTGGATCCATGCCCCCGACCGCCCTCGCCGGCCGGTCAGCCCAGGAAACTCAGCCGCACCTGTCGGTCCGGATTGTCCTTGTTCGTGTCGACCAGGCACACCGACTGCCACGTCCCGAGTTCCAGGCTGCCGCCGATCACCGGGAGCGTCGCGTGCGGGGCGACGAAGGCGGGCAGGACGTGGTCGCGGCCGTGGCCGGGGCTGCCGTGGCGGTGCTGCCAGCGGTCGTCGGCCGGGAGCAGGGTGTGCAGGGCGGCGAGGAGATCCCTGTCGCTGCCCGCACCCGTCTCCAGGACCGCGACGCCCGCAGTGGCGTGCGGGACGAAAATGTTCAGGAGGCCGTCTCGGCCACGGGCCGCGTCGCGCAGGAAGCCCTCGCACTCGTGCGTGAGGTCGACGATCGTCTCCGCCGAGCCGGTCGTGACGTTCAGGACGCGGGTGGTGAAGGCACCGGAAAAGGCATCGGACATGCCTCCCATCCTGCACCAGTCCGGCCGCGCCGGAGTGGCGCCCGCACCGCGTCGCGGCAGCCGCGCCGGTACGGATGTTTCCATCTGGCGATACGTAGCGTCCATTCTGCGAGACGTCATTGACCGTGCGCCGACGAGATGACTACGTTCTGCCGCATGTTGCGTTCAGCCCTGCTCACTTCGCGCGGTCACATCGACCTGCTGCGGGTGGCCTCCTCCGCGTGTCGTCGCGGCTGCTGACGCCCTTCTTCCTCCCCCGCTCTCCGGATTTCCCGCCGCACCTCCCGTGGCTTGCGCCGCACCGCCCGCGGCTTTCCTCGTCCTCGGCCGCCCGTCGCGGCGGTGAGACGTCCCACTCTTCTCCCCGCGCCTGAGCCCCACCTGCGCCTGACTCCTCCCTGCCCTGGAGCGCCATGAGCATCAGTCATGCCCCGCCGCAGCCGGTACCCGACATTTCAAGAAAGGGACACGCGGAGTCCCTCGAACCCGGGCCGGGCCCGTCGCCCGAACTCGTCGCCCTCGTCCCCTCCTCCTCCCGTCGCGCCCGCGTCCCCCGCTGGCTGCGCCGCACCACCGGGCCCCTGCTCCTGCTCGGACTCTGGCAACTCCTCAGCGCCACAGGGGCGTTGGCCAGTGACGTACTCGCCTCGCCAGGGACCATCGCCCGCGTCGCCGGGGATCTGATCGAGGACGGGTCGCTGACCACGGCCATGGGGGTGTCCCTGCAGCGCGTCGCCATCGGGCTGCTGCTCGGCACGCTCGTCGGCACCGGGCTCGCGCTCGTGTCCGGTCTCTTCCGGATCGGCGAGGACCTGGTCGACGCCAGCGTGCAGATGCTGCGGACCGTGCCGTTCGTGGGGCTCATCCCGCTGTTCATCATCTGGTTCGGCATCGGCGAGGCGCCCAAGGTCGCCATCATCACGCTTGGCGTGTCGTTCCCGCTGTATCTGAACGTGTACGCCGGTATCCGCGGCGTCGACTCCCAGCTCATCGAGGCCGGGGAGTCCCTGGGGCTCTCCCGGTGGGGGCTCGTCCGGCATGTGATCCTGCCGGGCGCGCTGCCCGGCGCCATGACCGGGCTTCGCTACTCCCTCGGCATCGCCTGGCTCGCCCTCGTCTTCGCCGAGCAGATCAACGCCGACGCGGGCATCGGCTTCCTGATGGTCCAGGCGCGCGACTTCCTGCGGACCGACGTGATCGTCGTCTGCCTGGTCGTCTACGCCTTCCTCGGCCTGCTCGCCGACTTCGTCGTCCGCACTCTCGAAAGGCTGCTGCTGCAATGGCGACCGACGTTCACCGGCCGGTGACCGGCGCGCCCCACGGGGGCGAGACCGTTTCCCAGCACCCCACTGTCGTACGCGTCGACGGCCTCACCCGCGCCTTCGACGGCCGCCCCGTCATCGACCGGCTCCAACTCGACGTACAGGCAGGGGAGTTCGTGGCCCTGCTCGGGCGCAGCGGCTGCGGGAAGTCCACGCTGTTGCGGATCCTCGCCGGGCTCGACCGCGACATCGAGGGCACCGTGCTCGTGCCGCGCCGCAAGGCCGTCGCGTTCCAGGCGCCGCGCCTCATGCCCTGGAAGCGGGTGTGGCGCAACGTCCTGCTCGGCCTGCCCGGCAGGCCCGAACGGGCCGTCGCCGAGCGTGCGTTGGAGGAGGTGGGGCTCAGCCACCGCTCGCAGGCCTGGCCCAAGACGCTGTCCGGCGGCGAGGCCCAGCGCGCCTCGCTGGCCCGCGCGCTGGTCCGCGAGCCTGATCTGCTGCTCCTGGACGAGCCGTTCGGCGCGCTCGACGCGCTGACCCGGGTCAAGGCGCAGCGCCTGGTCGACGAGTTGTGGCAGCGCCGCGGCTGCGCCGTCCTGCTCGTCACCCATGACGTGGAGGAGGCGGTGCTGCTCGCCGACCGTGTCCTCGTCATGGACGACGGGGTCATCGCCCACGAGCAGCGGATCGATCTGCCCCGGCCGCGCGACATCGCCGACCCCCGGTTCGCCGCGCTGCGCACCGGGCTCCTGGAACGCCTCGGCGTCGAGGCCCCGGCCGCTCCGGCCGCCGAGGCCGCCTGACCGCGTCGTCCGGCAACGATCCCCTCGCCTCCGCAGCGCGCCCGTCCCCGCCACGCCCTCCCCCGAAGAACGGACCCCCGCCCATGCCACGCCCACCCCGCCGCACCCGACGCCTCGTCCCCCTCCTGCTTCTCCCCCTCTCCCTGGCCCTTTCCGCCTGCGCGGGATCCTCGTCCGCCCACACGTCCAGCGGCGGCCTCGGCGGCGGCAACACCGACGGCAAGGGCTCGCTGACCCTCAACGTCGGGGACCAGAAGGGCGGTTCGGAGGCGGTGCTGCGCGCCGCCGGAGAGCTCGACGACCTGACGTACAAGATCAAGTGGTCGACCTTCACGTCCGGGCCGCCGCTCCTGGAGGCCGTGAACGCCAAGGCCGTCGACATCGGCGCGGTCGGCAACACGCCGCCCGTCTTCGCGGCGGGCGCGGGCTCGAAGATCTCCGTGGTGGCGGCGACGCACGGCACCGCGCACGGCGAGGCGATCGTCGTGCCCAAGGACTCGGAGTTCCGACGGACGGCCGACCTGAAGGGCAAGTCCGTCGCCGTGGCGCAGGGCTCGTCCGCGCACTACCAACTGCTCGCCTCCCTGAAGAAGGCGGGACTCACGCTCAAGGACGTCGACGTCAAGTATCTGCAGCCCGCCGACGCGCTCGCCGCGTTCACCGGCGGCAAGGTGGACGCCTGGGCGGTGTGGGACCCGTACACCTCGCAGGTCCTTCGCGGTGGCAAGGGCCGGATCCTCACCGACGGCGAGGGCGTCGTCAACGGGCTCAGCTTCCAGGTCGCCGCGCCCGGCGCGCTGGCGGACAAGAAGAAGGCCGCGGCGATCGACGACTATCTGCGGCGCCTGCGCAAGGCCCAGGACTGGGTCTTCAAGCACCCCGAGGCGTGGGCGAAGGTCTGGGCGAAGGACACGGGCCTGCCGTACGAGGTGGCGCTCGACGCCGTGAAGCGCACCAACGGCACCCGCGTCCCGGTCGCCGTCGACCGGCAGGCCATCGCCTCCGAGCAGGAGATCGTCGACACCTTCGCCCGGCTGAAGCTCATCCCGCGCCGCGTCGACTTCGGCGACTTCACCGACACCCGCTTCAACGGCTCGCTGCCGCCCTCCACGACCGCGCCCCGCACCTACAAGGAGTCCTGAGCATGACCGTGCACCTCCACTGGTTCCTGCCGACGGGCGGCGACGGCCGCACCCTCGTGGACCGGCACGCCTACACCGACGGCGGCATCACGCGCTCCCGCGTCACGCCGGTCAGCGGCGTGCGGGCCCCCGACATCGAGTATCTGGCCCAGATCGCCAAGGCCGCCGAGCAGTTGGGCTTCGAGGCGGTCCTGACGCCGACCGGCACGTGGTGCGAGGACGCGTGGCTCACCACCGTCGCGCTCGCCCAGCACACCGAGCGCCTGAAGTTCCTGGTGGCGTTCCGGCCCGGGGTGATCTCGCCGGTGCTCGCGGCGCAGATGGCGGCGACGTACCAGCGCATCACGCGCGGACGGCTGCTCCTCAACGTCGTCACGGGCGGCGACTCCACCGAACAGCGGCGCTTCGGCGACCACTTGGACCACGACCGCCGCTACGCCCGCACCGACGAGTTCCTCTCGGTCGTACGAGGCGTGTGGCGCGGCAAGCCGTACGACTTCGACGGCGAGCACTATCAGGTCGAGGGCGGTCTCACCGCGCTGCCGCCGGACCCGCTGCCGGAGATCTTCTTCGGTGGTTCGTCGGCCGCCGCGGGCCCGGTCGCCGCCCGGCACACGGATGTGTATCTGACCTGGGGCGAGCCGCCCGAGCAGGTGAAGCAGAAGATCGACTGGATCCGCGGGCTCGCCGAGGCGGAGGGCCGCACGGTCCGCTTCGGCATCCGGCTGCACACCATCTCCCGCGACTCCTCCGCGGAGGCCTGGGCGACGGCGGCCCGGCTGCTCGACGACCTCGACGCGGACACCGTCGCCGCCGCGCAGGAGGCGCTCAGCCGCAGCGAGTCCGTGGGCCAGCAGCGGATGCTCGCGCTGCACGGCGGCTCCCGCGACGACCTGGTGATCGCGCCGAACCTGTGGGCGGGCGTCGGCCTGGTCCGGGGCGGCGCGGGCACGGCCCTTGTGGGCAGCCACGCGGAGGTCGCGGACCGGATCGAGGAGTACCACGCGCTCGGCGTCGAGCACTTCGTGCTGTCCGGCTACCCGCACCTGGAGGAGGCGTACTGGTTCGGCGAGGGCGTGATCCCCGACCTGGCGACTCGCGGGCTCCTGCCGCGCATCCCCGCCTCGCCGCTGCTCGGGGTCCCGGCGGCGAACGGGCGGCCGGCGTCGGCTCCGGGCGGGGCGCCGCTGCTGGTGGCCGGGGGGCGCTGAGTACGCCGGGGGCGCCGGGCCCGGCCGTCGTCAGCGGCCGGGCGGCGTGAACGGCCGGGCCTCGGCGTGCGGGGAAGATCTCGGCTCCTGCCGTAGTTAGTAGAAGCGTGAACGACATCGGGGTACGAGACGCGGCCGTCACCGACGTGGACGTGGTGGTGATCGGCGCCGGTCAGGCGGGCCTGTCCAGCGCCTACCACCTGCGGCGCAGGGGCTTCGAGCCGGAACGGGACTTCGTCGTCCTGGACCACGCGCCGCGGCCGGGCGGCGCGTGGCAGTTCCGGTGGCCGTCCCTCACGTACGGCAAGGTGCACGGCATGCACGCGCTGCCGGGCATGGAGCTGACGGGGGCCGACCCCGAGCGGCCGTCGTCGGAGGTCATAGGCGCGTATTTCGACGCGTACGAGAAGCGGTTCGACCTGCGCGTACGGCGGCCCGTCGACGTACACCGCGTCAGCGAGGGCGAGGACGGGCGGCTGCTCGTCGAGACCTCCGCGGGAACCTGGTCGACGCGGGCGCTGATCAACGCGACCGGCACCTGGGACCGGCCCTTCTGGCCGCGCTACCCCGGGCAGGAAACCTTCCGCGGCCGGCAGCTGCACACCGCGATCTACCCCGGTCCCGAGGCCTTCCGCGGGCAGCGCGTGATCGTCGTGGGCGGTGGCGCGTCCGGCACCCAGCACCTGATGGAGATCGCGCCGTACGCCGCCGAGACCTGGTGGGTGACACGGCGCCCGCCCGTCTTCGCCGAAGGGCCCTTCGACGAGGACCGCGGCCGGAACGCCGTCGCGATGGTCGAGGAGCGGGTGCGGCAGGGGCTGCCGCCGCTGAGCGTGGTGTCGGTCACCGGCCTTCCGGTCAACGACGCGGTGCGCGAGGCCCGCGCGAACGGCGTCCTGGACCGCCTGCCGATGTTCGACCGGATCACGCCGAGCGGTGTGGAGTGGGACGACGGGCGGCATGTCGAGGCCGACGTCATCCTGTGGGCGACCGGGTTCCGCGCGGCGATCGAGCATCTCGCGCCACTGCGGCTGCGGGAGCCCGGCGGCGGGATCCGCATGGACGGTACGCGGGCGGCCGCCGACCCCCGCGTGCACCTGGTCGGGTACGGGCCTTCGGCCAGCACCATCGGGGCCAACCGGGCGGGGCGGGCGGCTGTGCGGGACATTGTGCGGTTGCTGGAGGGGGTGCCGGTCGGGGTGTGAGGTGGGGCGACTTTCGCTGTCGGCTTGCGCTGTCAACTCCCGTCAGGCTGATGGGACTTGACCGGCGGTACCGCGAGCAGCGTGCGGTAGTGCCCCGCCGGGTGCGGCTCCCCCACCGGCCCGCCCTCGGCCTCCACCCACGCGTGCGCCTGGAACGGGCTGGTCCGCACCCCCGTGCACCACGTCGGCCACACCCCGCGGCTCCGGCACAACAGGGCTGTCGCGATGGACCGTTGCAGACAGGCCTGACCGGCACAGCGCAGACTCACGGACACGACGTCGCGCCGCGCCGCGCGCGCCTGCTCGGCAGTGGCGGGCTCGGCCCCGCGCCGCAGGAACTCCAGGACCGCGCGCACCCGGGCCGGGCGGGCGCCCGCGAGCAGCCGGGCGACCATGACGGCGAGCAGCGGCAGCGCCCGGCGGTGCAGGGGCAGCCGGTCCCGGGCGGCCAGGGCGACGGGGGCGCTCATCGGGACTCCACGAGGATGCGGGCGGTGCGGAGTTCGTCGACCAGGCGTGACACGTCGCGGTGCGCGGCGTCGGGGGCGGCGCGGTGGCGCGCGGTCAGCTCCTGGGCGGCCTGGTCGTGGGTGCGGCCGTCGAGGAGCTGCTTGAGGACCAGGACACCGGTGGGGTTGAGCTGCCAGTAGCGGCCGGTGCGCTGGTGGAGCAGGACGGCGCCGTCGTCGGTCTCCGCCAGGGAGACGTCGGGGTGCAGGGTCAGGGAGCGTGGGGACATCAAGACCTCGCAAGGGGTAGCGGTCGGCGTGCGGCGCGGGCCCAGGACTCGCAGCCCAGAAGCTGTTCGACGGCGATGTCGCGGGAGGAGTCGGCCTGCGGGGCGAGGAGGTAGTCGCGGACGGCCTTGGGATCGATGAGTCCCAGGGCGGCGAGGACGGAACCGGAATCTCCGGCTCCGAACCCGACGGTGTCGGAGATTCCGGTGTCGTCAGTGGCCCCGCTGGCTCTACCGGCCCCACTGGCCCCACCTTCCCCGGCGAACACGTCCAAAATCGCGGTGAGGTTCCGCTTCCGCCCGACCCGCAGGTCCTCGCTGAAGTCGCCCTTGGTGGTGCGGTCGAGGATCACGTCGGGGACGAGGCCGCGCAGGGAACGGGCGAGCAGCGGCTTGTACTGCCACGGCGTGATGCGTTCGTGCGGGCGCACCGCCAGAACGGCCTCGACGACCCGGTCGTCGAGGAAGGGCTGGTGCAGCCGCACGCCCTCGGCGGCGAACAGGCGGGCCACCTGGCGGTACGCGGGCGAGGTGATCCGCAGCGCCGCGAGGCACTGGTGCTGCCCCCGGTCCTCGGCGAAGGGACGGGCGTCCTCGGCGGCGGCCCGCAGCGCCGCGCGGGCCGCGTCGACGGCGGCGTCCGTGGCCCAGGCGGGGGCGCGCAGCGGGGCGAGCCCCCAGCTCAGCGAGGGCAGCCGGGCGGGTGGTGCGGGGCTTGTGAGGCCGTCGGCCTGGGCGCGCCACCACTGGCCGATGCTCTCGGCGCGGGCGAGCTGGCTGACGCAGCCCCACAGCGGCCAGCGGCCGAGGGCGCGGCTGCCGCGCAGGTGCCGGAGCATGGTGAGGGGGTGGCGGCGGGCGAGGCGGTGCAGGTAGCCCGGCATGCGGCCGAAGAGTTCGTCGGCGCCGTGGCCCGCGAGGTGGTGCCGCGACCCGTGCTCGGCCAGGACGCGGGCGGTGTGCCGCATGCGGGCCTGGGTGCGGGTGTAGAGGTAGGGCCGTTCGGTGTCGGCGAGGGCGGCCGGGTCGGTGAACACCGGGGGCAGTTCGTGCTGGGCCACCACCAGGTGCTGTGCGCCCGGCAGTTCGCGTGCGGCGAGCGCGGCGAAGCGGGCGTCGTCGTTGCCCGCCTCGGCCTCGGCCCAGCGGAAGGTGAGCAGGCCGGGGGTGTGCCGCGCGGCGAGGAAGGCCAAGGAGGTCGAGTCCATGCCGCCGGACATGTCGGCGCTGAGGCCGCCGCCTCCGTGCGGCGCGGCGTCCGCGCGGGCGCCGTCGACCGCGTACGACACCCCGCTCGCGCCGACACCGCCGGTCCCGTACGAAGCCACGTCCGCGCCACCACTCCCGCACCGAACCGCATCCGCGCCGCACACCCCGTCCACCGCCCCCGCCAGCGCCTCCCGCACCGCCGGCGCGCCCTCCTCCAGGGAGAGTTCGGGGGTGGGCGGCTGCCACCAGCGTCGTTCGCGGGCGCGGTCCGGTTCGAGGGTCAGGCAGTGGTCGTGCGGCACCGTGGAGATGCCCGACCAGGTGCTGCGGTCGGCGAGCGGGGGCGGCAGCATGCCGCCGCAGACGACGCGCAGGGCCAGCGTGGTCTCGTCGATCCCGGCGCCGGTCAGCGCCGCGAGCACGTCGGCGCGGTCGGCGGCGACCGGGATCCCGCCGGACCCGCCGTCGACGCGGGTGTGGAACACCTGCCGCAACCCGGTCACGCTGCCCTGCACCCGGGTGGCGTGCCCGACGGCGGCCACCAGGTGGAAGCTGCCCGGCAACTGCCGTGCCAGCACGTCGACATCGGCGAGTGTGCGAAGGCGTCGGCACAGCCGCTCCAGGTGGTCGGTGGTGACCGGGCAACGCCCGATCACCACCACCCGCACCGGCCCCACCGTCACTTGACGGATCTCGTCCGGCTCCCAGCTCCCCACCAGCCACAGACGGCCTGACGGGTGGGCTATCAGCCGGGGCGCCGCGAAGGGGTACGCGTCGTCGAGCGACGACGTACCCGGCGTATCCGGAAGCACGACGAAACCGGCGCTCATCTCACACGGCCTCAGTTCTTATCGATCTCACTGAACGCGATCTCATTTGAACGCGATCTCACTGAACGCGTCGAACTCAACAGAAAACGGCTGCGTGGCCGGAGTGGTGGGGAACTTTCACCAGCCCTGCTCGCCGAGGACGTCGTTGTGCCGGGTGCCGAAGCCCAGCGTGTCCTCGGAGAACTCGCCGACTGCGATGAGGGCCGGCGGCTCGTAGCTGACGGTGGTGTCGCGCTCGGTGGTACCCGTCTGCTCTTCCATGGATTCCTCCTGGTAGGTGCCCTGACAGATGAATGAGCCCTCGGTACGAGGGCTCAGGTGGCGCGCGGCAAGAAAATCGAACTGCTTGCCGGAAAGCGGACTACCCTTCAACTCACCCGTCTACACCGTCACTTGCGCCACACCCGTCGTCACTCGCGTCACAGCGGTTCACCAGCAGGCGTCGCACCGCGAGGGGGCGGTGGCACGACGGCGACCGGGGAGTCCCGGCGGCCCGCTTCGTCAGCACCCGGATGCGGTCGGTGAAGTCGGCGTCCGGCAACGGGAGTTCGAGGTCGGGGTCCACGTAACTGACGGCGGACGCGACGTAGTCCATGACGGCGCCGACGACGGCGGGCCGGGTGTGCAGCCCGGCCGCCCGCTCGGACACCTTGAGCCGGCTCAGCACCCGAAGCGTCGTCGGAACGCTGCGGTCCGTCTGCACGGGCGGGTGGTCGAGGGGGAAGCCGGGTTCGGGGGCGCCGCCCAGGTCGTCGCAGGACCGGGCAGGACGGGCGGTGCTGGGTGTCTGCTGCTGCCACCAGGTCGCCTCGCCCTGCTCCCCGAGGGAGAGGTGGTGCAGATAGAGGCAGTAGGTGGCGGCGGTGTCGCCGGCGCCCGCGGCGTACTGCCACCAGAAGCGGGCCGAGTCCTCCGCGCCGCTCAACTGCAGGATGCAGCCGAGGACCCGGGCCCCGGGAGGCTTGGGCAGCGCCTGGGTGAGGAAGTCGCTCAGCGAGGTGACCGCCGCGGTGGTCACCACCGCCTCGCACAGGCTCTGCAGATCACGCGCCGCGGCCCGCGCCACGCCGTCCTTCCTGGCCCGCCCGGCCAGGAAGACGGTGGTGTGGACGGCTCCGTGGGCGAAGCCCGATCCCGCGGACAGCGCCGCGCCGGTGGCCGCGAGGCGCCCCACGGCAGGGCTCGCGCCGGCGCGGGGCGTGCGCACGTGGTCGTACGGAGTGTCGGCCTCGTCGAGGAGCCGGGCACGGGTGAGCAGTTCGTCAATCATCGCGGTCATCGGGGTGTTCCTCCTGAATGGGGGTACGGAGGCGGCCGTCGAGGTGACGGCGGGCGTGCCGGGCCGTGGAGCGCACGGCCGCGAGAGGGATGCCGAGGACGGCGGCGGCACCGGACTCGTCCATGCCGCGCAGATGCAGCAGCACCATGACGTCGAGCTGCCCCGCGGGCAGCCTGCGCACCGCCTCGAAGAGGTACATCGACTCCTCGATCTGCGCGACGGGGTCGGCGGCCGTACGCAGGGCGACGGTGTCGAAGGCGGCCTCCACCAGGGCGGGGCTGCCGCCGGGGTGGGGCGTGCGCTCCATGACGGTCTGGCGCAGGATCTGCCAGGCGAACCGCTCGGGGTTGTCGCTGGCCAGAGCCTCGTCCCAGAGGAAGAGCAGCAGGATGAACACGTCGTTCACCGCGCGGCGTGCCTCGGGGCGGCGGCGCAGGAAGGTGAGCGCGTAGCCCGTGTAGGCCTCGCGGTACAGGTCCTGGAACGCGGCGAAGTGCAGTGGAAGGCGGTCGTCGGCGGACAGGCCGTCCCCCTGCAGGCAGTTGTTTATCCAGATGGTTCGCTTGTTGGCCTCGCGGGCGGCGAGCGCCCACAGCGCCCGCATGTCCGCAAGGGACGGGGCGGGCCAGCGCAGCGCGGTGAGCAGGCTGCGGGTGAACTCCCAGCGCGGATAGCGCCCGGCGGCACGGAGGAGTTCGGAGATCTTCGACCGGGACCAGCCCGTCTCGCGTTCGAGCTGGCCGATGGTCAGGCCGCTGGCCTGGTAGGACCCGCGCAGCGGCTCCAGCCAGGCGCGGTGGGCGCGGCCCGTCCCGGCCGTGATCGGCCCGAGTTTGCGGCCCCGTTTGCTGCGCGGGGCGTCCTCGGGCGACGTGGGCTGGACAGTCACCCGGCGGCCTCCTCACCCCGGGCGTTCGGCAAGTGCCCCTGCTCGCCTAATCCGTCTTGCGTGTCTTGGCCGTCTTGCCTGTCTCGCCTGTTCATCAGGCTCCTCATGTGCGTCCGAAATGTGCGTAAGAGATATGCGTTCGAGTCCGGGGCCGGTTCTTCTCGGACGCCTCGTGGACGCCCTCGTTTCTGCAACCGGGAGCCCAGCATGGGACCTTCGGACGGCCTCGGCGACTGAAACTGGCGATCGGGGAACAATCATTGACTCAAGCTGGCTCGAATCGAGACGGGACAGGATCGGTTACTGACCGGATGTCAATAGGAGAGCTCGCCCGGACCCCGCTGAAGCGCAGGTCAGAGCCCTGTGGCGGCACGGCAGGACGCACGTCCGGGGCCCGCCGGACATGCGCCCGACGAGCCCCGGTCCGTATCGCCTCAGAACAAATCCGGATCGGCTTCGGAACTGATTCGGATCAGCCGCACCAAGTGACGCGGATCAGCCGCACCGCCCCGTGGGCCGTGCCCGCGTCACCACGTCGCTGACGCCCGTGGTCGCGTCCAGCCACAGCACCCGGCTGCCCACCCCGGCGGCGGCCGACAACTGCTCGCCCCGGTTGCAGGAGACCCGGCCCCTGCGCGTGGCGTCGTCCTTGGGTGAGCCGTCCGCCGCGAACTGCCAGAGCTTGGCCAGCGTCTCGTTGCGGTACTCGGTGTCCGGGAGCCGGGCGCCGACGGTGACCGCGTCGCCCGAGACCGTGAGGTCGTACGCGTTCAGCGGGTGCGGGCGGGTCTCCGGGCTGAGGTCGGCCACGCCCGAGCCGTCGAAGTCGGCGCGGCGCAGCGCGGTCGCACTGTCGGCGCCGTTCTCGTCGACGAGCCAGAACACCTTCTTGCCGTTGATGCCGGTCGGGCCGAGGCTCGCGCCCGGCGCCGCCGACTGGATCCGCGTGCGCTCCCCGGTGGCGACGTCGACGAGGACGGTGCTCCACTCGTAGACGGCGCGCACCCGCTTCATCTCCTGGTAGACGACCTTGCCGTCGCTCGCCGAAGGGAAGTAGGCCTGGTGGTAGGTGCCGCCGCCGACGCTCGTCCTGTTCGCCGGGTCCCTCAGGCTCAGATAGACGACGCCGCGCCGCCCGCCGTGGTTGTAGTACTGGTACGTCACCACGTCGCCGTCGACGGACACCGCGTCCCCGACGCCTCGCGAGTGCTGCGCGAGCTTCTTCACGGGCCCGCCGGCCAGCGGCCTGGCGAGGATCTCCGTGCCCGTGGGGCCGACCGCCTGCCACACCACGGTCTTGCCGTCGGTGGCCGGATTGACGTGGTAGCGGCCGTCGTTGGGGCTCATCAGCTTCGGCGAGCCCGTGCCGTCGGCGCGGCCGGCCCACACCGAGTACGGCTCCGAGCCCTCCTCGTTGGACTTGGAGGCCGCCCACCAGCCGCCGCCCGCGCCGAGGCGCGTGTCGTAGGTGTTGACGCGGTCGAGCAGCGTGTCGGAGTCCACGCCCAGGGCGAGTTCCCAGCCGGGCACGATGCCGTGGGCGTTGAAGGCGCGCTGCAGGGCCTTCTGGTCCGCCGCCGTGACGCCGAGGTCCTCGGCGGCGGCGAGCACCGCGGCCCGGCCCTCGGTGAAGCCGTCGAGCGGGGTCAGGTACTGGGTGAGCGCCCGGTACACGAGCTTGTCGGTGAGCGTGGCACCCAGGTCCTCGCGGGCGTCCCACAGCGCGCCCGCGAAGATCGTGGAATTGAGGTGGACGCCGCCGTTGTCGGTGCCGAAGCCGACACCGAGGAAGTGCTTGGCGGTGTTCCGGCCGTCGTTGAGATCGCGGAACGCGCACTCGCGCGGGGTCTTCGTGCGGCACAAACGGTCACCGACCAGGCCCGAGTCCGGGTCGTCGGTGGGGATTTGGTACGCCTCGGTCTCGATGGCGTTGCCGAAGTAGTCGGCGATCGCCTCGTTCATGGCGCCGGACTGGCCCGCGTAGACCAGGGCCGCAGTGTGCTCGACGACGCCGTGCGTCATCTCGTGGCCGACGACGTCCAGGCCCGCGGAGAGCGGCTTGTACTCGGCGTCGCCGTTGCCGTACACCATCTTCTGGCCGTCCCAGAAGGCATTGACGTAGGGCTGGCCGCCGTTCGTCACGCCCACCAGGGAGTTGACGGTCATGCCGTGCCCGTCGAGGCTCGTGCGACCGTGCTTGTCCTTGAAGTAGTCGAAGACCTGCGCGCCGCCCCAGTGCGCGTCCACCGCGCCCGCTTCGGTGGCGTCGCCGCCGAAGGCGAGGTCGGGTGAGCCGAACTCCTGGATGCCCGGCGGCCATTGGCCGATCACCTCGCCCACGGACCTGTCCCGGGCGTCCCACGTGGACAGGGTGCGGCCGTAGCCCTCCTCGTCCGGGATGCGGGTGGTGTCGCGCAGCACGTACTGCTCGCGCCAGGTGTCGCGCTCCACGTCGAGGGCGACGGACCTGCCGTCCAGCTTGACGCCGGAGCCCTTCTCGCCCGCTTCTGCCTCTGCCTTTGCCTTTGCCTTTGCCGCGGATCGCGTGCCGGTGCCGGTGGCGTTGCCCGCCGTGCTCCGCGCGGCGCCGCCGAACGTCTTGATTCCGCTGTACGTGAGGACCGGGTACCCGGCGCGCGCGTCGATGTAGACCTCGCGCAGCACGGGCTCGCCGCTCGCCGGATCGCTGCCGCGGACGGTGACGTGCCGGGTGAGCACGCCGGGTCCGGTGGGCAGCACGACGAGGCCGCGGAAGGTGCCCTTCAGCTTCGCCGCGCCCGCCTCGCCGTCGTCGCGCTCCTCGGCGGCCCGCTGCGGGAACCGCCGCTTGTTCAGGTCGTCGCGTACGGCGTCGACGGCCCGCTCGACCGCGAGGTCCTCGCCGATCCCGGGTTCGGTGGCCGTGCGCAGGGCGGTGAAGTACTTGCCGGACGTGCCGGTGACGACCCGCTCGCCGTTCTTCCTCTCCATGCGTACGACGTACTGGCCGCCCAGGACCGGCACGCCCCGGTGCTTCTGCTGGAGCCGCACGGTCTCCTGGCCGCCCGCGCCGGTGGCGGTCGGCAGCGGCACCAGGTCGCGGGCCGGTTCCTCGATGCGGTAGCGGCTCTCCTTCGACTCCAGGTAGCCGCGGGCGGCGGTCGCGGCGCTGCCGCCCGCCGGTGCCTGCTCCCGGATGCCCCGCACCAGCGCGGGCGTCGCCGTGTCCTGCCCCGGGATCACCTCCCCCGGGCTCGGCGGCGGCGCTTGGCCCGCCGGGTCGGCCGCACCGGCGGGCGCCGCCGACACGACAAGTGCGGCGACGCTGATGAGCGCCGCCGCACCGGTCAATCCGTTCCGCTGTGCTCTGCCTGCTCTCGGTCTCGCCGAGCGTGATCCGGACCGACGCACTGTCTCCCCAGCCCCCTCATGACCGGTCCGGCGGCACGATGCCACCGGACAGGGCAGCCATGGAAGCGACGATGCGCCGCCGCATCAATGGGGCACAGAGGAGCCAAGACCGCTTCCGGCCCTGTGAAGATCCTTCGTGGAAATGAGGAGGATCGGTCGAGGCAGGAGAATCGGTCAAGGCAGATAGAGGGTGTAGAGCAGCTTGTCCGGCACGACCGGCGGCGGATTGCCCTGGAGCACACCCGTCGTGGCGTTGTCGACCAGGCCCTTCTTCACCTGCGCCGGGGTGTCGGCGGGCCGGAAGCCGAGGTGCAGCGCGGCGGCGCCGGCGGCGTGCGCGGTCGCCATCGACGTACCGCTGAGCGTGGCGGTGGCCGTGTCGCTGTCCTTCCAGGCCGAGGGGATCTGCGCGCCGGGCGCGAACAGCGACACGCACTTGCCGTGGTTGGAGGAGGACGTCACCCGGTCACCGCGGTCGCTCGCGCCCACGGTGATGACCTCGGGCACCCGCGACGGCGAGGTGGAGCAGGCCCCGCCGGGCTGGCCCGCGCTGCCCGCCGAGACGGTGTACGTGACGCCCGAGGCGATGGAGTTGCGCACGGCCCGGTCCAGGACGTCGCTGGCCCCGCCGCCCAGGCTCATGTTCGCGACGGCGGGCTTCACGGCCTTGGCCGTCACCCAGTCGATGCCCGCGACGACGCCCGAAATCGTCCCCGATCCCTGGCAGTTGAGGACGCGCACCGCCACCAGCTTGGCCTGTTTGGCCACCCCGTACGTCGTGCCCGCGGCGACGCCGCCGACGTGCGTGCCGTGGCCGTGGCAGTCGTTGCCGTTCTGCCCGTCGCCCACGGTGTCGACGCCCACCGAGGCGCGGCCGCCGAACTCCTGGTGCGTGGTGCGCAGCCCGGTGTCGACGACGTACACGCTGACGTCCGGCGCGGTGGTCCGGTACGTGTACGTCGTGGACAGCGGCAGCTTCCGCTGGTCGATGCGGTCGAGGCCCCAGGGGGCGTTGGGCTGGGTCTGGTCGACGGCTGTCGCGGACAGCCGCGTGGGGTCCGGCCGCGTGGACGGCGTCGCGCCGACGCGCACCCGGGTGTCCTGGCGTACGTACGCGACGCGGGGGTCGGCGGCCGTGCGGGCGGCCTCGGCCCTGCTCATCGAGGCGGAGAAGCCGTGCAGCGCCGCCCGGTACACATGGCCGAGCCGCGCCCCTTCGGCCCGCCCGAGGAGGTCGCGCGCCACGGCGGACACCTCGGCCGCCGCTGCGCCCGCGGGCTCCTTGAGGACGACGATCCAGCCGTCCGGCACCGCGGCCTCACCGGAACCGGCGAGCCGTAACTCCCCCTCGGGGGCGGCCCGTTCGGACCCGGCGTACGCGGGAGCGGCGCCGAGCTGGAGTCCCGCGGCGAGCAGCGCGGCGGACAGCGCCACCGCTGCCGACCGGCGGCGTATGGACGTACCCATCGGTCTCGGATATCTCAGATGTCTCGTCTGTCTCGGGTGTCTCATCTCGGGTTGCACCTGAACCTTTCGCTGGTCCGGCGGAAAAAACGCACGCCAGCGTCTCGCGCGGCTCAGGGCGGCACAAGGCCCGCCGCTCAGCGGGCGGCGGCCTGCTGTCCGTTGCGGTTGAACTCCGCCACGTTCCGCTGCTGCTCCTCGTAGTTCGCGGTGAAGCGGGTGTCGCCCTGCTTCACCGTCACGAAGTACAGCCAGTCCCCCGGTGTCGGGCTGGTCGCGGCGCGCATGGCGGCCTCGCCGGGGTTGCCGATCGGGGTCGGCGGCAGCCCCATGCGGGCGTAGGTGTTGTACGGGCTGGTGATCTTCGTGTCGCGGCTGGTGGTCTTGAGCGTGGAGCGGTTCAGGGCGTAGTTGATGGTGGAGTCCATCTGCAGCGGCATGCCCCGGTCCAGGCGGTTGTAGATGACGCGGGCGACCCTGCCCATGTCCTCCTTGGTGTCCGCCTCGGCCTCGACCATGCTCGCGATGGTGATGGTCTGGTAGATGTTCACCGCGTTGCGGTCGGCCCCCGCGGTGACGTGGCCTCCGCTGAACTTCTTGTTCGCGGTGTTGACCATGTACGACAGGACGGAGGCGGGCGTCGACTGGGAGCCGATGGGATACGTCGCCGGGAAGAGGTACCCCTCGGGGTTGCCGCCCGCGTCGCCCGGGAGCTTGAGGTCGGTCTTGGAGACGGCCTTCTTGGTGGTCCCGGCCCGCACGTCCAGGGCCTTGTCGACCGCCTCGTACACCTGGCCGGAGCGCCAGCCCTCGGGGACGGTCAGCGTCTTGGGCCGGGCTTCGTCAGTGCTGGTGAGGGGCAGCAGCATCGGCACCGCCACGGCGACGCCCGCCGTGACGGCGCCGATGGCGGCCAAGGTGATCCAGCCCCGGCGCGTCAGCCGGATCGTGCCCCGTTTCGTGCCCCGTGGCGGGGTCGTGTTGTACATGCGGGAACGCTAACCCGACATTCGTCATATTTGCTGCATATCACTACTCCGCTCGCCCCACTGCCTCATGTCACCGGCTCCAGTCGGGCGTCCCGCCGCACCAGTGCGGCATAGCGGCCGCCCCGGTCGAGGAGCTCGCCGTGGGTGCCGCGCTCGGCCGTGCGGCCGGAGTCGAGGACCACGATCTGGTCGGCGTCGCGGACCGTCGACAGGCGGTGGGCGATGGTGAGCGTCGTCCGGTTGGCCGACAGGGCGTCGATGGCCTGCTGCACGGCGTGCTCCGTGCGGGTGTCCAGCGCGCTGGTGGCCTCGTCGAGGATGAGGACGGGCGGGTCGCGCAGGATCGTGCGGGCGATGGCGAGGCGCTGCTTCTCGCCGCCGGAGAAGCGGTGGCCGCGCTCGCCGACCACGGTGTCGTACCCGTCGGGCAGGGCCGCGATGTGGTCGTGGATCTGGGCGGCGCGCGCCGCCGCGTGCATTTCCTCGTCCGTCGCGTCCGGCTTGGCGAAGCGGAGGTTCTCCGCGACCGAGGCGTGGAAGAGATACGTCTCCTGGGAGACGACGCCGACGCCGCGGGCGAGGGTGTCGAAGTCCAGGTCGCGCACGTCGACGCCGTCGAGCGTGACGCGGCCGCCGGTGACGTCGTACAGGCGCGGCACCAGGTAGCTGAGGGTCGACTTGCCCGAGCCCGTGGGCCCGACGACCGCGAGGCTGCCGCCGGCGGGCACGGTGAGGTCGATGCCGTCGAGGACGGGGGCGCGCTTGTCGTGCCCGTCGTGCTCGTCGCGCCCCTCGTGTTCGTCATAGCTGAACGAGACGTTCTCGAAGCGGACTTCGCCCTTGATGGTCTCCAGGCGGACCGGGTCCCGGCGTTCGGATATGTCGATGGGCAGGTCCAGGTACTCGAAGATGCGCTGGAACAGCGCCAGGGAGGTCTGGATCTGCACGCCGGTCGAGAGCAGGCTCACCGTCGGGCGGAACAGCCCCTGCTGGAGCGAGACGAAGGCGACGAGCGTGCCGATGGAGACGGTGGGGCCGCCCATCTGGAAGGCGAGGCCGGCGCTCCAGTAGATGACCGCGGGCATCGCGGCCATCACGATCGTGATGACGGCCATGCGCCAGCGTCCGGCCATGTTGGAGCGGACCTCGAGGTCGACGAGCTGTCTGGACTCCTCCTCGAAGGAGCGGGTCAGCGAGTCGGCGCGGCCCATGGTGCGGCCGAGCAGGATGCCGCTGACGGACAGCGACTCGGTGACCGTGGCGGCCATCGCGGCCATCTGCTTCTGGCGTTCGGTGGCGATCTTCTTGCGCTCGCGGCCGACGCGGCGGCTGATCCAGGCGAAGACGGGGAGCAGCAGGAGCGAGACGACGGTCAGGCGCCAGTCGAGGGCGAGCATGGCGACGACCGTCGCGATGACGCTCGTCAGGTTCGACACCAGGGAGGTGGCCGTGGACGTGACCGTCGCCTGCATGCCGCCGATGTCGTTGGCGATCCGCGACTGGACCTCGCCGGTGCGGGTGCGGGTGAAGAAGGCGAGGGACATGCGCTGGAGGCGGCCGTACACCGCCGTGCGCAGGTCGTGCATGACCTGCTGGCCGACGGTCGTGGAGATCAGGGTCTGCAGGACGCCGAAGACGCTGGTGACGACCGCGCTGAGGATCATGCCGAGCGCCAGCAGGCTCAGCAGGCCCGTGCGGCCCTCGGGGATCGCGGTGTCGAGGATCTCCTTGAGGAGGAAGGGGGTGGCCACCGAGACCAGGGACGCGGCGCAGACCAGGAGGCCCACGAGCGCGAGACGGGCGCGGTAGGGACGGAAGAGGCGCAGGATGCGGCGCAGCTCACGGGGCTGCTCGCCGGGCTGTTCGCGGGGCTGTTCGCGGGGCTGTTCGGATTCGAGGTTCCGCGTGGGTTCGTCGTGACGCATGGGCTCCTACGGGAGTGCGACGGGGGCCGGGCGCGGGCAGGCGGCAGCGTGGCCGCCGATCCGCCGGCCCGCGCCGCCGGCGCTCCGGCGATGACTATGAGAGCGTAGCTCATTGTTACCTATACTCACAATGCACAAGGTCCTGATAAAGTTCGGCCATGAGCAACCCGGACACCGACGGACTTCTGGCCGAGCAACTGCTGCGGCTGACCCGTCGGCTGCACCGCATCCAGAAGCGCCATCTGGAGCCCATCGGCATCACGCCGGCCCAGTCACGGCTGCTGCGCACCCTCGCGCACTACGAGACGCCGCCGCGGATGGCGGACCTCGCGGAGCGCCTGGAGGTGGTGCCCCGCGCCGTGACCAGCGTGGTCGACGGCCTGGAGGCGGCCGACCTGGTGCGCCGCGTCCCCGACCCCACCAACCGCCGCGTCATCCGCATAGAGCTCACCGACGGCGGACTCAAGGCCCTCGGGCGGCTGCGCGGCGCGCGCCGGGCCGCCGCGGAGGACATCCTGGCTCCGTTGGACGCCGCGCAGCGCGAGCAGCTCGGCGGCCTGCTCGACGCGCTGTTCGACGTGCCGGAGCGCCACCGCTGCTGACCTCGCCGGGCGTCGCCGCCGACCCGCCGCCCACGCGAGGACCGCAGCCGACCTGCGAGAGCCGCAGCCGATCTGCCGAGGAGAGGCCATGCCCCTGCTGGAGCCGGACCCCGACGCACTGCGCCCCGCCCCCGACGGCCGCGCGCCGTCCTCCGACCGCGTCCCGGACCACCGGGCCGGCGGCACCCCCGAACCACTGCGCGCCGACCTCGCCGCGATCCTCGGTGCCGACAAGGTCCTCACGAAGGTGTCCGACCTGGTGCGGTACGCGTCGGACGCGAGCCCGTACCGCTTCGTGCCGCAGGTCGTGGTCGTCGCCGAGGACATCGACGGCGTCTCGGCCGTCCTCTCGTACGCGCACGGCCGGAGCCGCGAGGTGGTCTTCCGCGCGGCCGGCACCTCCTTGAACGGCCAGGCGCAGGGCGAGGACATCCTCGTGGACGTACGCAAGCACTGGACGGGCGTCGAGGTGATCGAGGGCCCCGGGGGCGCGGTGCGCGCGCGGATCGGTCCTGGCACGACGGTGGTGCGCGCCAACGCCACGCTCGCCCGCCACGGGCGGGTGCTCGGCCCGGACCCGGCGAGCGCGATCGCCTGCACCATCGGCGGCGTCGTGGCGAACAACGCCTCCGGGATGACGGCGGGCACCACCCGCAACTCCTACCGCACGGTGGCGTCCCTGACGTTCGTGCTGCCGTCCGGCACGGTCGTCGACACGGCGGACCCGGACGCCGACGACGAGCTCGCGCACGCCGAACCCGCCCTGTGCGCGGGCCTGCTTGAGATCAAGCGGGAGATCGAGGCGGACCCGGAGCTCACCGCCCGGATCCGCGCGAAGTACGAGATCAAGAACACCAACGGCTACCGCCTGGACGCGTTCCTCGACGGCGCGACGCCCGTGCAGATCCTGCGCGGCCTGATGGTCGGCTCCGAGGGCACCTTCGGCTTCATCTCCGAAGTCGTCTTCGACACGCTGCCGCTGGACCGGCGCGTGACGACGGCGCTGCTGTTCTTCCCGTCGCTGCCCGCCGCCGCTGCCGCCGTGCCCCGGTTCAACGAGGCGGGCGCCCTGGCCGTGGAGCTCATGGACGGCAACACGCTGCGCGCCTCGGTGAGCGTGCAGGGAGTTCCGGCCGACTGGGCGCGGCTGCCGAAGGACACGGCCGCGCTCCTGGTGGAGTTCCGCGCGCCGGACGAGGCCCGTCAGGAGGCGTACGAGGAGGCGGCCGCGCGGGTCCTCGGCGACCTCTCCCTGGTGGCGCCCGTGGCCTCCGTGACCAACGAGTTCACCCGTGACGCGAAGACGATCGCGGGCTACTGGAAGGCCCGCAAGGCGTTCGTGACGGCCGTCGGCGGCTCACGCCCCGCGGGGACGACGCTGATCACCGAGGACTTCGCCGTGCCCCCGTCGCGTCTCGCGGACGCCTGCGAGGCGCTCCTGGAGCTCCAGACCCGGCACGGTTTCGACGCGGCCGTCGCCGGGCACGCGGCGCACGGCAATCTGCACTTCCTGCTCGCCTTCGACGCGGGCAGGCCCGCCGACGTCGACCGGTACGCCGCGTTCATGGACGAGTTCTGCCGGCTGACCGTCGAGCGGTTCGACGGCTCGCTCAAGGCCGAGCACGCGACGGGCCGCAACATCGCGCCGTTCCTGGAGCTCGAATGGGGCCCGAGGGCAACGGAGTTGATGTGGCGCACGAAGCGCGTCATCGACCCGGACGGCGTGCTCGCGCCCCGTATCGTCCTCGACCGCGATCCGCGCGCCCATCTGCGGGGCCTGAAGACCATCCCGAAGGTCGAGGTGATCGCCGACCCGTGCATCGAGTGCGGCTTCTGCGAACCGACGTGCCCCAGCGAGGACTTGACGACCACCCCGCGCCAGCGCATCGTGCTGCGCCGCGAGATGATGCGGCAGCAGCCGGGTTCCCCGGTCGAGGACGGCCTCGTCGAGGCGTACGGATACGACGCCGTGGACACCTGTGCCGGCGACTCCACGTGCAAGCTGGCGTGCCCCGTCGGCATCGACACGGGCGCCCTGATGAAGGACTTCCGGCACGCCCGGCACTCGCCGCGCGAGGAGAGGGCGGCCGCGCTGGCCGCCCGGAACTTCAAGGCGGTCGAGGCCTCGGCGCGGCTCGCGGTGGCCGCGGCCGACACGCTCGGCGCGCGCCTCGGCGGCGGCCGGGGCGGGCGAGACGGAAGGGGCGACCGGCGGGGTGATCGTCTCCTGACCGCCGTCACCCGGGCCGCCCGCAAGGCCGTCCGCCCTGACCTGGTCCCCGAGTGGCTGCCGGAGATCCCCGGCGCCGCCCCCGCCCGGCTCCCGCACACCGCGCGCGTGGGCGCGTCCGCCGTCTACTACCCGGCGTGCGTGAACCGCATCTTCGCCAGCCCCGGCGCGGTCCCCCTCGCGCAGGCCGTCGTCGCGGTCTCCGCCCGCGCGGGCAAGCCGGTGTGGATCCCGGACGACGTCGCGGGGACGTGCTGCGCGACGATCTGGCATTCCAAGGGGTACGAGGCGGGCAACCGCGTGATGGCCAACCGCATCGTGGAGGCCGCCTGGGGCTGGACCGCGGGCGGGGCGCTGCCGCTCGTCGTGGACGCCTCGTCCTGCACGCTCGGCATCGCCCACGAGGTCGTGCCCTACCTCACGGACGACAACCGCCAACTGCACAAGGAACTGACGGTGGTCGACTCCCTCGTCTGGGCCGCCGAGGACCTCCTGCCCCACCTCACCGTCCACCGCACCATCGGCACCGCCGTCCTCCACCCCACCTGCTCCATGCACCACTTGGGCGACGAGCCGCAGCTACGCGCCGTCGCCGAGGCGTGCGCCGACGAAGTCGTGGTCCCGGACGACGCGGGCTGCTGCGCGTTCGCGGGCGACCGGGGCATGCTCCACAAGGAACTCACGGAGTCCGCCACGCACCGGGAGGCCGCCGAGGTGACGTCCCGCCACTTCGACGCCCATCTCTCGGCGAACCGCCTGTGCGAGGTGGGGATGCAGCACGCGACGGGGCGGGAGTACGGGTCGGTGCTGCAGGAGTTGGAGCGGGCCACGCGGCCCACGAAGCCTTAGGAGAGGGCGGCGCACGCCGGGTGGCAGTCGGCTCACCCGGGGCGCGGAACCCTCCGCCGTGCCTCAGCTCCCGCCACCCGGCCCCCGCGAGGCCGTCGACGCGCGGACAGTGCTCGGGTAGGCATGAGGGGGATCGCGCCGACCGGAGCGATCGCCGTACGCAGTGAGCGAGCAGTGGGGGACGACATGGCCATCATCGTCACATTCGACACTCCGGGCGTCGGGCAGGAGCTCTACGACGCCTGCGTCAGCCGCCTCACCGACGGCGGCGAGTTCACCTCGCTCGCCGACATTCCCGCGCCCGGACTGATCTCCCACGCGGCCGGGCCGATCGACGGCGGGTGGCGGGTCGTCGACGTATGGGAGTCCGAGGAGGCGTTCGAGAACTTCGGGAAGATCCTGCAGCCGATCCTCGCCGATCTGGGCCACGCCGACGGCGAGCCGCAGATCACCCCCGCGCACAACGTCGTCACCCGCTGACCGACACACTCGGTCGCGCGCCGGGCCGCCTGCTGTCAGTACACGATCGACACGATCCGGCAGGCGGCTCCGGCCAGTTCGCGGTCGCCCTCGACACGGGCACGGGCGAGCGCGGTGTCCGGCTGAATGCCCCGGGTGCACAGCCGCCAGGCGGTCTCCGCGTCCAGGGCGACGAGCGCGGCGGGACGTCCGGCGTCCGGCTCGGCGAGCGACCAGCAGTCCCCGGCGGCCGTCGCGGTCCAGGTGCCGCCGGCCGGACCGTCCACCCGCACCTGGATCTGCGTGCCGGTCGGCGCGGCGACGTCGCGCAGGGTGTGGGGCAGGGCCCGCATGAAGGTGTCAAGGACCACGGAGAGGATTCGCGGATCGGCGTCGGTGTCCTGGCCGACCGCGCGGCGGATCTGCTGGCGGTGGGTCCAGAACTCGGTGAAGTCACGGGCGCTGTCCAGCCACATCGGCGCGGGATCGACTCCGGCCCAGGACACGCCCAGGGAGGGGCAGTCGGGATCGGCGGCCTCAAAGAGCCGGGCGACCTGCCCGCCCACAAGGTCGAGGGTGTCGGTGAGCGCGGCCGGGCTCACCCGCGAGAAGGCGTCCAGCCATTCCTGGTTGATGCGGTGGATGAACGCCTCCAGCGTCTCCCCCGGAGCGAAGGCGGGCCCTTCCCGGTGCCCGTCGCGGTCCCGGGCGAGGCGCCCGTAGAAGTCGCCCAGGACGTGCGCGGCCAGATCCCGCACCGTCCAGCCCGGCACCGCCTCCTTGCCCCAGTCGGCGGGCGCCAGGCCGCGCAGGGTGGCCATCAGCGCGGCGTGCTCGGGCGCGAACAGAGGGCGGGCGTCGATCGGGGCACCGAGCCAGAGGTGGCTCGGCTCACCGGTGGGCCAGGAGTTCATGGCTCAAGCCTGCCGACCGAATGTCCCGATGGCCACCGGATATCCCCTTCCTGATGACCACCGACCGCCTCGAGAAAAGTCCAACCCCTTGGCCACTTCGGTCTCTTGCGTCCCGATCGCCCCGCCATCAGGGTGTCTTCCGCCCACAGATAGGCACCGCGATCACGGAGGTCCGATGCACGACGAGAACGCGACACCGGCACCCGAAGAGTCCACCGACCAGTCCACCGGTGGTAGCTCCCGGCGTACGGTCCTCCGCACGGCAGGCATAGCGGGTGCCGGCCTCGGCCTGGGCGCCTTCGGCACCGGCGCGGCCCACGCGGACGCCCCCGCCGAAGCCCCGGCGGTGGCGTCCGCGGCCGCCGACGCCGCCCAGGCCCCGGCCCCGGCCCCGGCCCGCAAGGGCAAGACCATGATCGGCGTCCCCTTCGAGGCCCGCTCCACGGTCCGCGTCGGCATCGTCGGCCTCGGCAACCGCGGCGGCAGCATGATCGACCTGTTCCTGGCCCTGCCCGGCGTACGCGTCGTCGCGCTGTGCGACCCGGTCAAGGACAAGACGGCGGCGGCCGCGAAGAAGGTGGTGGCCGCGGGCCAGCCCGCCCCCGCGACGTACACCAATGGCGACCACGACTACGAGAAGCTCTGCGAGCGCGGCGACGTCGACTTCGTGTACGTGGCGACGCCCTGGGACCTGCACTTCGACATGGCCAAGTCGGCGATGCTGAACGGCAAGCACGTCGGCGTGGAGTGTCCCGTCGCGATGCGCCTCGACGAACTGTGGGCGCTGGTCGACCTGTCCGAGCGCACCCGCAGACACTGTATCCAGCTGGAGAACTGCTGTTACGGCAAGAACGAGATGCGGGTCCTGCGGATGGCGCACGCGGGCAAGTTCGGTGACCTGCTGCACGGCGCGGGCGCGTACAACCACGACCTGCGCGGCCTGATGTTCGACCCCAAGTACTACGAGGGCCCGTGGCGCCGCCTGTGGCACACACGGCTGCGCGGCGACCTGTACCCCAACCACGGCTTCGGCCCCGTCGCCAACTACATGGACGTCAACCGCGGCGACCGCGTCACGCACATCTCCAGCTTCGGCACGCCCTCCCTCGGCCTCGCCGAGTACCGCAAGGCGCACATGCCGCCCGGCGACCCGAGCTGGAAGGAGACGTACATCGAGAGCGACCGCACCATCAGCCTCGTCCAGACCGCCAAGGGCCGCGTGATCCGCCTGGAGCACGACGTCTCCACGCCCCACCCCTACAGCCGCATCAACAGCCTCGGCGGCACCAAGGGCGTCTTCGAGGACTACCCGGAGCGCATCTACATCGAGCCCGACCACACGGACGACGAGTGGGGCGACTTCGGCAAGTACGCCGCCGAGTTCGACCACTGGCTGTGGAAGGAGCACGCCAACCCGCCCGGCGGGCACGGCGGCATGGACTACATCATGGTGTTCCGCCTGATGCAGTGCGTACGTCTCGGTCTCGTGCCGGACTTCGACGTGTACGACGCGGCGACCTGGACGGCACCGGTGCCGCTGAGCCACGCCTCGATCAAGGCGAAGGGCGCGCCGCAGGCGATCCCGGACTTCACCCGGGGTCTGTGGAAGAAGGCGCGTCCCGGGATGGACTCGGAGAAGCCCAAGGAGTCCTGAACGCACAGGGAGTCCTGAACGCATGACGCACGGGGAGCGGTCCGGCCGCCGGGCCGCTCCCTCAGAACTCGGGCCGCTCCCTCAGGACTTCAGGGCCTCCTTGTCCCCCATCACGACGACCGGGTGCTGCTTCGGGTCGAGCGTGCGCAGCAGGTAACGCATGCCGGACTTCGACAGGCTCACGCAGCCGGACGTGCCGCTTCCGTGGTCCATGTGCAGCCAGATGCTGCCGCCCTTGGACTGCCCTTGGGGGCGTGTCGGGTCGTTGGGCGGGGTTCCCTTGACGCGGTTGTAGTCGATGGCGATGACGTGGTCGAAGTCGTGCCAGTGCGTCTTGGGCCAGTAGTGCGGGGCCTGGAAGGCGGCGGACTTCGTGTACGGGAGTCCGGTGCCCCGGGCTGGGTCGGGGTCGGCGAGGACACCGCCCGCGTCGCTGAGGGTGAACACGCCGACGGGGCTGCGCTTGTCGTTCTCGCGGTGGTTCGGCGTCCAGCCCTTCTTGCCGTTGTGGGCGGGCCAGCTGCGGGTCTTCTTCCAGGTGGCGGCGGACTTCGTGGCGGCGGACTTCGTATAGAGAACGACCGTCGCGTCCGCCGAGTTCCTGCCCTCTCCGTAGACCGCCACGACCTGGCGGGAGTTCTTCGGGATGCGTGACTGGAGGCGGTCGCCGACGTCCGGGATGCGCTTGAGGTCCTCGGCGGCGCGGGCGTCCGTACGGCCTGCCTTCCGGGCGCCGCCGCCGTCCCCCGTGTCCCCGTCGTCGTCGCCCGATCCGCCGCAGGACGTCAGAAGGACGGAGCTGACCACTGCCGCGGCCGCGACTCGCACCACACCGGCTATTCGCATGCGCTCCATCGTCGCACCGGGCGCTTCCGCACCCGGACACGGACCGCGCGCGGCGCCGCGGAATGGCCGACTCTTTGCCCGGCCACGGAAAATCGTTTGCTTCGGGCCACGCAACGAGGCGAACCTTTCACGGTTTGTTACCTCCGGGCGCTTGGACATCATGCAGATTCGCGATCTTCCGTACGCAGACCCGGGCGAGCCCGACACCCGCTCGGGTCCCCGCTTCCTGCTCTGGCTCGGCCGCAACCAGCTCGGCGGCCAGCTCAAGGCGCTCGGCTGGGGGCTGCTTCACTTCCTCGGCATCGCGGCGCTGCCGTACACCGTCGGGTTCGCCGTGCAGGCCGTCGTCGACCGCTCGGGCACACGGCTCGCCGCCGCGGGCGGTGTGATCCTGCTGGCCGGGATCGCCGTCGCGGTCGGTGACACCATGCTGCACCGCACCGCGGTCACCAACTGGATCACGGCGGCGGCCCGCACCCAGCAGTTGCTCGCCCGCAAGACCGCGGTGCTCGGCGCCGCGCTCACCAGGCGGGTCGCCGCGGGCGAGGTCGTGGCCGTGTCCACGGGCGACGTCGAGAAGATCGGCTGGTTCGTGGAGGCCCTGTCGCGGTTCGCCGCCGCCGCGCTGACCGTGGTCGCGGTCTGCGTGGGCCTGCTCGTGTACCAGCCCTCGCTCGGCATCGTCGTCGCCATCGGCATTCCGCTCCTCGCGGTCGCCGTCCTGCCGCTTCTGCCACGTGCCACCCGGCGCGCCGACGTCCAGCGCGAGAAGGCCGGGCGCGCCACCGAGCTGGCCTCCGACACCGTCGCGGGACTGCGGGTGCTGCGCGGCATCGGCGGCGAGGAGCTGTTCCTGGACCGCTACCGGCGCGCCTCGCAGGAGGTGCGGGCGGCGGCCGTGCGCAGCGCGCGCATGTGGGCGGTCATCTCGGCCATTCAGGTCCTGCTGCCGGGGCTGCTCCTGGTGGCGCTCGTCTGGCACGGCGTGCACCTGGCCCAGGACGGCCGCATCACGGTGGGCGAACTGGTCACCGTGTACAGCGCGGTGATGCTGCTCAACTACCCGCTGCGGCACTTCGAGGAGATCGCGATGGCGTACTCGTTCTCGCGGCCTTCGGCGAAGCGGGCGGCGCGGGTGCTTGCGCTGGAGCGGACGGAGAGTGCGCAGGACGCGCAGGATGCTGTGCAGAAGGCACGGGGTGGTGCGCAGGAGGCGCGGGATGGTGCGCACGAGCCGCAAGGTGGTGCGCAGCAGGCGCGAGGTGGGGCTCATGAGGTGCCCTCCGGCGACCTCCTCGACCCCGCCACCGGCCTGCTCGCCCCCGCCGGACGCCTCACCGCCGTCGTGTGCGGCGACCCCGACGTGGCCGGGAGGCTCGCGGAACGGCTCGGCGGGCACCCGGCATTCGAGGAGGCGGCGGAGCTGCCGTCGGTGCGGCTCGGCGGCGTACCGCTGGACGAGGTCCCCCTGGACACGGCCCGCACCGCCGTCCTCGTACAGGACAAGGACCCGGTCCTGCTGTCCGGAACGCTGCGCGCGCTCCTGGACGTACCGTCGTCAGGAGCCGTGAGCGCACGGCAGGCCTTGGCCGCCGCGCAGTGCTCCGACGTGCTCGACGCCCTCCTTCAGGGCTCGGTCGCGGACGACCCTATGGACGCCCGCCTCACCGAGCGCGGCCGTTCCCTGTCCGGCGGCCAGCGCCAGCGTCTCGCGCTCGCCAGGTCGCTGGTCACCGACCCGGAGGCCCTGGTGCTCGACGAGCCGACGTCCGCCGTCGACTCGCACACCGAGGCACGCATCGCGGACGGTCTGCGCGAGCTGCGCGCCGGCCGCACGACCGTGGTCCTCAGCTCGTCGCCCCTGCTCCTGGACCGCGCCGACCGCGTCGTGTTCCTGCACGACGGCGAGGTCGCCGCGGTCGGCGAACACCGCAAGCTGATCGTGAGCGAGCCGCGGTACCGGGCCGTGGTGACGCGCGAGACGGACGACGAGGTGGCCGCGGCGTCGGCCACGGAGGCAGCCGTGGACGAGCGTGACGGCGGCCCGCGCAAAGTGAACGTACCGGACATCGAAACCGGCATCGACATCGACATCGAGGAGTCCGCATGATCGGCCTGGCGCCGCCGGAGTACGACCCGGCGGCCCCGACCACCGCCGAGACGCTGCCCGTCGGGGCGTCCGCGACCGTACGCGCCTACGTACGCGAGCTGTTCCGGCGCCACCGGCGCGCCTTCCTGCTGCTCATCGCCGTGAACACGCTCGCCGTGACCGCCTCCATGGTGGGCCCGTACCTCCTCGGCGACGTCGTCGAGGGCGTCTCCGACAAGTCCCGTGAGCTTCATCTGGAGCGCACCGTCGGCCTGTTCGCGCTCGCGCTGCTGGTGCAGACGTTCTTCGTACGTCAGGTGCGGCTGCGCGGGGCGATCCTCGGCGAGCGCATGCTGGCGGACCTGCGCGAGGACTTCCTGGTGCGCTCGGTGGGCCTGCCGCCGGGCGTACTGGAGCGCGCGGGCACCGGTGACCTGCTGTCCCGTATCACCACGGACATCGACCGGCTCGCCAACGCGATGCGGGAGGCCGTGCCGCAGCTCGCCATCGGCGTGGTGTGGGTGGGCCTGCTGGTGGGCGGCCTCGCCGTGACCGCGCCGCCGCTCGCCCCTGCGCTGCTGTTCGCCGTGCCCGTGCTGGTCGTCGGCTGCCGCTGGTACTTCAAGCGGGCGCCGTCCGCGTACCGTTCGGAGGCCGCCGGGTACGCGGCCGTCGCCGCCGCCCTCGCCGAGACCGTCGACGCGGGCCGGACCGTGGAGGCGCACCGGCTCGGCGCGCGCCGCGTCGAGCAGTCCGAGCGGCGCATCAAGGAGTGGACGGCCTGGGAGCGCTACACGCTCTACCTGCGCTCTGTCCTCTTCCCCGTCATCAACGCCACCCACATCATCGTGCTCTGCTCGGTCCTCATGATCGGCGGCGTCTTCGTGCTGCAGGGGTGGATCGGGGTGGGTCAGCTCACGACGGGCGCGCTCATCGCGCAGATGCTCGTCGACCCGCTGAACATCATTCTGCGCTGGTACGACGAGATGCAGGTCGCGCATGTGTCGCTGGCCCGGCTCGTCGGCGTGCGCGACATCGAGCCGGACGCGGGCGACGCCTCCGTGCGGCCGGAGGGGCGCGCCGTCCTCGCGGACGACGTGCACTTCGGCTACCGCGCGGGCGTCGACGTGCTGCGCGAGGTGTCCCTGGCGGTCGAGCCCGGGTCGCGGGTCGCGCTCGTCGGTCCTTCCGGCGCGGGCAAGTCGACGCTGGGCAGGCTGCTCGCCGGGATCTACGGGCCGCGCACCGGCCGCGTGACGCTGGGCGGCGCCGAGCTGACGCGGATGCCCGCGGAGGACGTCCGCGCCCATGTGGCGCTCGTCAACCAGGAGCACCACGTCTTCGTGGGGTCGCTCCGCGACAACCTGCTGCTCGCGCGGACCGGGGCGAGCGACGCCGAGCTGTGGGCGGCTCTCGGCGCGGTCGACGCGGACGCCTGGGCGCGCGGCCTCGACGACGGGCTCGACACGGAGGTCGGCTCGGGCGGCTTCGGCCTCACCCCCGCGCAGGCGCAGCAGATCGCGCTGGCCCGGCTCGTCCTGGCCGACCCGCACACGCTGGTCCTGGACGAGGCGACCTCGCTCCTCGACCCGCGCGCGGCGCGCCACCTGGAGCGCTCCCTGGCCCGCGTACTCGACGGCCGCACGGTCGTGGCCATCGCCCACCGTCTGCACACCGCCCACGACGCGGACGTCATCGCCGTGGTCGAGAACGGGCGCATCAGCGAACTCGGCAGCCATGACGAGCTGGTGCGGGCGGACGGGGCCTATGCGGCGTTGTGGAGGTCTTGGCACGGGTGAGGTGGCCGCGGGCGGCGGGGGTTGTGGGACGGCGGGGCCCAGTCCCGCGCACGGCGGGCGGTCAGGGACGCCGCGCGCCGTGGCCTCGACGCTCCGGCGCCCCTCACCCCGGCGCACGGGCCGGCCGCAGGCAGGATGGCCGTCATGGACATCCGGCAGCTGGAGTACTTCCTCGCGATCGTCGATCACGGAGGCTTCAACCGGGCGGCGAACGCCCTGTACGTCTCGCAGCCCGCGCTCTCCCAGGCCGTGCGGGCGCTGGAGCGGGACCTGGGCGGCAGCCTGTTCCACCGGATCGGCCGCCGCGCGGTGCTCACCGAAGCCGGGACGGCGCTGATCGAACCGGCCCGCGCCGCCGTGCGTGGCCTGGAGACGGCCCGCGCCAGCGTCGCGGCCGTGCACGAGCTGCGCGAGGGCCGGCTCGACATCGCCGCGATGCCCTCCCAGGCGGTCGAGCCGCTGACCACGATGGTCCGCGCGTTCAGCGGCCCGTACCCGGGTGTGTCGGTGAGCGTCCGGGCCGCCTTCACCTCCCGTGACGTGGTCGACATGGTGCGCACCGGCGCCGCCGAGCTGGGCCTTCTCGCCACGTCGGGGCCGCTTCCCGACAAGGAAGTGGTGTCACATGCCGCCGGGGAGCAGCGCTTCGTGCTCGTCACGCCGCCCGAAGGACCGTTTCCGGCCGGGCAGTCGATCGCCTGTGAGGCGCTGGCCGGGCAGCGGCTGATCGTCGGGCAGCGCGGTACGGGAATGCGCGCGTACGTCGACGGCCTGCGCGAACGCGGCATCGACATCACCGTCGCGGCGGAGACCGAGCACCGGGTGGCGATCCTCCCCCTGGTCCTCGCCGGCGTCGGGCTCGCCGTGGTCACCGAGTCCTGGCGCACCATGGCCGAGCGGGCCGGGGCGCTGGTCCTGGACATCGAGCCGAAGACGACGCTGCGGATCGCACTGGTCAGCCGCCGCACGGGGCTGTCTCCCGCGGCCCGCACGTTCGTGACGTACGCGTTGGAGGCGGTCAAGAACTAGGGAAGCCCGCCCTTGGGCCGCTGGTAACCCGGCAGGTGGGCCACTGATAACCCGGCCTTATATGCCAGATCGGCAGAGCGACTTGGACGGTCCGCCGGCCTGATTGCTGCAATCGGCGCATGACCCGCCATCACCCCATGACCGGCCACCCCGTCGCGATGACCCGCCACCGCATCGCCCTCATCCCCGGCGACGGCATCGGCGCCGAAGTCCTGCCGCCCGCCCAGCAGGTCCTTGACGCCGTCGGCGCCCGCCACGGCATCGACTTCTCGTACACGTCGTACGACTGGTCCTGCGAGCGGTACGTCCGTGAGGGCGCGATGATGCCCGCCGACGGCCTCGATCAGCTCCGCGACAAGGACGCGATCCTGCTCGGCGCCGTGGGATACCCGGGCGTGCCCGACCATGTCTCCCTGTGGGGGCTGCTGATCCCGATCCGGCGCGGCTTCCGCCAGTACGTCAACCTGCGGCCGATCCGCGTCTTCGAGGGCGTCGACAGCCCGCTGCGCGGTGCCGCCGCAGGTGCCGTGGACTTCGTCGTCGTACGCGAGAACGTGGAGGGCGAGTACAGCGAGATCGGCGGCCGGCTGAACCGGGGGACCCCCGAGGAACTGGCCGTCCAGGAAGCGGTCTTCACGCGTGCCGGGGTGACCCGGGTCCTCGATTTCGCCTTCGAGCTGGCCGCGCGGCGCGGCGGGACGCTCACCTCGGCCACCAAGTCCAACGGCATCGTGCACACCATGCCGTTCTGGGACGAACTCGTCGCCGAGCGTGCCGCCGCCCACCCTCAAGTCGACTGGAACCAGGAGCACATCGACGCGCTGGCGGCGAAGTTCGTACTCGACCCGGCCCGCTTCGACGTGGTCGTCGCCTCGAACCTGTTCGGCGACATCCTCAGCGACCTCGCCGCCGCCGTCGCCGGATCCATCGGCATCGCCCCGGCCGCCAACCTCAACCCCGAGCGCGACTTCCCCTCGATGTTCGAGCCCGTCCACGGCTCCGCGCCCGACATCGCAGGCCGGGGCGTCGCCAACCCGCTCGGCGCGATCTGGTCGGCCGCCATGATGCTCGACCACCTCGGGCATCCCGAGGCGGCCAAGGACGTCACCGACGCGATCGCCGCGGTGCTGGCCAAGACGGATGTCCTTACGCCCGATCTCGGTGGCGGTGCGACGACCGCCGAGTTCACCGACAAGCTCCTCGACCTGCTCTGACCGCCTCGGCACCGCTCCCACCGCTCCGACGCCGCACTCACCCGCTCCAACGTCCCGGCTGCGTTCCGCGTTCCACGTTCCTCAACGAGGAGAGACGAGGAGAACCACCATGGCAGCGCCCACGTCCCCCAGCCCTCCCCCCGACTCTTCGCCCTCCCCCGCTCCCGCCCCTGATCGCCCGCCGCCCAAACCCTGGTACCGACAGCTCTACTTCTGGGTCCTGACCGCGATCGTCTGCGGCATCCTGACCGGCTGGCTCTGGCCGGACGTCGGTGTGGGCCTGGAGCCGGTGGGCACCACATTCGTGTCCGCCATCAAGATGCTGATCACGCCGATCGTCTTCCTGACCATCGTGGGCGGGATCGGCGGAGTCGACAGCCTGCGCCGCGTCGGCAGGGTCGGCCTGAAGTCCCTCGTGTGCTTCCAGGCGGGCACCTTGGTGGCCCTGGCTCTCGGCCTGCTCGCCGTGAACCTGTTCCGGCCCGGCGCCGGAGTCCACGCCGACCCCGGCGAACTGCGCCTCGCCGGAGACGCCGCCCAGTACGTCAAGGACGGCGAGGGCCAGAGCTGGTGGCACTTCCTGACCGACGTGGTGCCCTCCAGCGCCGTGGGCGCCTTCGCCGAGGGCAACATCCTCCAGGTCATCTTCTTCTCGGTGCTGTTCGGCATCGCGCTGAAGGCCGTGGGACCGCCCGGAGTCCCGATCGTCGACGGGATCAACCGGCTGAGCACCGTAGTGTTCAAGATCCTTCACTACGTCATGCTGGCCGCGCCCGTCGGCGCCTTCGGGGCGATGGCCTTCACCATCGGCAAGTACGGCATCTCCACCCTGACCAGCCTCGGCCGCCTCATCGGCCTGTTCTACGGCACGTCGCTCTTCTTCGTCGTCGTGGTCCTCGGCACCGCCCTGGCCCTCCTGCGGATCAGCATCTTCCGGCTGCTGCACTACCTGCGCGAGGAGTTCCTCATCGTCCTCGGCACGTCCTCCTCCGAGAGCGTGCTGCCGCGCCTGATGACCAAGCTCACGGGCCTCGGCGTACGCCGCGACATCGTCGGCCTGACGGTGCCGACCGGCTACTCCTTCAACCTCGACGGCAGTTCCATCTACCTCTCCCTGGCGGCCGTCTACATAGCCCAGGCCACGGACACCCCACTGTCCCTCGGGCAGCAACTAGGCCTGCTGGCAGTCATGATCCTGACCTCCAAGGGCTCGGGCGGCGTCACGGGCGCCGGATTCATCGCCCTGGCCGCGACGCTCTCCAGCGTCGGCACCGTACCCGCGGCCGGCATCATGCTGATCTTCGGCATCGACAAGTTCATGTCCGAGTGCCGCGCCCTCACCAACCTCGCCGGCAACAGCGTCGCCACCCTCCTGGTGACCCGCTGGGAAGGGGTCCTGGACACCGCCCGCGTCAACCGGGTCCTGCGCACCGGAATCCCCGAACCACCGGCAGACGACCCGGAACCAGAGGCGGCCCCACTCCCAGAGCACGACACCGGGTCGACACCGGCGCTGGCGAAGACCTGACTCCAGGCTTCGGGCGTCAGGCGTCAGGCGTCGGCCCGGGCCATGGCGCGTGAGCACGCCATGGCCCGGGCTCATGTGTCGGAGTGTCGTCGAGGCTCCGCCTCAGACCGGATCCGGCCAGACGAAGCCACCGACAGGTCCAACGCTGCCCGACCGTCCAGCAGGGCCAGGCAGAAGCTCAAGTGGGTGCTGGACCGCGACCGAGTTGGCGCGCCGTGCCGGGGTGGCCGTCTAAGTCAGGTCCAGGTCGGCGTGCACCAGGTGGTGGTCCGAGTACTGGCTGGGATGCACGCCTTGGTTGAGCGGGGCGATGTCCCGCAGGAAGACGTAGTCAAACTTGCTGTCCCAGTCGGTGGTTGTCTCGCAGGTGCCGGTTCCGGTGCCTGTCCCGGTGGGCGAGGGCTGGCACTGGGGGTCCGCGTCCGCGGCCTGGGCCCACATGTCGGTGAGTTCGGGGGCGTCCGACACGGCGTTGAAGTCGCCGAGAACGATCGCGCGGTCGTGTCGGGCCACCTCTTTGGCGAGTACGCCGACCTGGTCCGCTCGGACTTCTTCCTGACGCCGTTGGGCGAGGTGCGTGTTGAAGACCCGCACGGACTGGCCGCCCACCTTGGTGGTGACGGCCATGTACCCACGGTCTTCGGACCCGCCGTTGGAATATTCCACATTCACGCGGTCCGTCATCGGCGCCGCCGAGAGGATCGCCTGACCGAAGCCCCCGGGGCTCCACGGCCATCCCCCGCAGCGGCTCCGATTCCGAAGAACCGACCCGTACTCGACGTGGTAGACCAGCCCGTAAAGGCTCTCCAGGTAATCCCGAATCTTCTCGACGTCACGCACGCACGCTTCCTGCATGCCGACGACCTGGGGCGCATACGTGGCGATCTCCGCTGCCCGGCCACCGTTGTTCTCGTCGCAGGGGTTGCAGATGTTCCACGTCATGACCCGGTTCGGTACGACGTCCCTCACGGCGGCGGCGGGCAGTGACCTGCCGAAGAGGTCCCCGCTCGGCGTACTGGGGCCGACGAGCACCATGCAGGCCACGGCCATCCCGCCCGCGAGCAACCGCGTACCTCCGAGCACGGCCGCCTCCTCAGATCCTCAGAATGGATACACATGGCACGTCTGACGTCTCCATGCACGAGGTTATGGGACGGGACGGTCAGCAACACATGCGGTGTGCCGGATTTCGCTATGTTGCGCGCGGTATCTCCCCGCGTATGAACCCCGCCCGCCCCATCCCGGCGTGCAGCCAGGCCGCCGTGCCGCCGCGCGCGGACGATAGTTAGGGTGCACCAATGGCTGCACTACGCACGGACCTTGGCGGCACAGACCTTGCCGCCCCCGGCCGACGCGGGCCCGCGCGCTACCTGTGGTGGCTGGTCGTCAGCCAGCGCCAACGGATCGCGGGCGGAGCCCTGTTGGGCAGCCTCTGGATGATCGGCCTCGCCGTGCCGCCGTACGTCCTGTCGCGCGCCATCGACGATGGCCTGCGCCCCGGCGACTTCGGGCAGCTCGCCGTCTGGACCGCGGTCTTGGGAGCCGTCGGGATCCTCAACGCCTGGCTCGCCGTGATGCGCCACCGCACGATGAGCAGGGTCCGGCTCGACGCGTACGTCCGCACGGTACGCCTTGTCGTCGACCACACCACACGCCTCGGCGCCACACTGCCCCGCCGGTTGTCCGCCGGGGAGGTCGTCGCGATCGGCCACTCCGACGTCGGCATCCTCAGCCAGACCCTCACCGTCATGGGCCCCGGCATCGGCGGGGTGCTCTCCTACCTGGTGGTCGCCGCGCTCCTGTTGTCCGTCTCCGTCCTCCTCGCCGTGATCGTCCTGCTCGGTGTCCCCCTGCTCGCCCTTGCCATCGGCCCGTTGCTCGGCCGCCTCACGGGTGCGGAGGGCGCCTACCGTGACCAGCAAGGACGGCTCGCCGCCGTCTTCGGTGACCTCTCGGGCGGGCTGCGCGTCCTCAACGGCCTCGGCGGCAAGGAGGTCTTCGCCGCGCGCTACCGGGACGGCTCCCGTCGGCTGCGCGACGAGGGCTACCGTGTCGGCGCCGCCCTGAGCTGGATCCAGGCCCTCGCCCTCGGCCTGCCCACCCTGTTCCTCGCCGCCGTGACCTGGCTGTCCGCCCGCATGGCCGCCCAAGGAGACCTCACCGTCGGCGAGTTGGTGGCCGTCTACGGCTACGTCGCCGTACTCGTCGTCCCCGTCAACGCCCTCATCGAGGGCGGCTACGACATCAGCCGCGGCCTGGTCGCCGCCCGCCGCGTCGTCGGCTTCCTGGACCTGGAACCCGAGACCTCCGACACCGAACTCACCTCCCACTCCGTGCCCACCTCCAACCCCTCGCCCGCCCCCGGCGAACCATCCGTCCTCCGCGACCCCACCTCCGGCGTAGAGGTGGCACCCGGAACACTCACCGCCCTGGTCAGCGCCCACCCCGCCGACAGCACCGCCATCATCGACCGCCTCGGCCGCTTCGCCCCGACCGACGCCACCTGGGGATCGACCCGCCTCGACTCCATACCCTTGCCAGACGTCCGCGCCCGCATCCTCGTCGCGGACAACGAGGCGCACTTGTTCTCCGGGACGTTGCGCGAGGTGATCGCGGGTCGGGGGGCGAAACAGCCGGGGCCCCAGGACGACGGCTCGGGTCGAGAGACATGCGCTGGGCAGCGGGGGGACGACGCCGGGGCGCCGAGGCCTGACGGCGGAACCGCCGAACCCACCTGGCCTGGCGCCCACACAGCCGCGCCCGCAGAACTTGGCACCCACATCGAACGGCCCGCCTCACCCGACGCCGACATCACGGAGTCAGGGCACCCACGAACCGACCACCACCGAGACGCCTCCCTCGCCCCCGCCATCGACGCCGCCCTGGCCCGAGACATCGTCCAGGCCCTCCCCCACGGCCTCGACTCGGCGCTCACCCCCGAGGGCCGCAACCTCTCCGGCGGCCAGCGCCAACGCATCCGTCTGGCCCGCGCACTGCACGCCGACCCCGAAGTCCTCCTCGCCCCGGAACCCACCTCCGCCGTCGACGCCCACACCGAGGCGACCATCGCCACCCGCCTGCGCACCGCCCGCGCAGGCCGCACGACCGTCGTCACCACCACCTCCCCACTCCTCCTGGACCAGGCGGACACCGTCCACTACCTAGTCGACGGCAAGGTCCACGCGACCGGCACCCACCCCCAGCTCCTCGCCACCCAGCCCGGCTACCGCCGCCTCGTCACCCGTGGCGCAGACGACTCCCCGACGCCCCCTCCGTCCCCCGGCACCGCACCCTCCGAGTCCGCTCCGGTCCCGTCCACCTCCACGCCCCGGCAGGCCACCCGATGACCCCGCACCAGGCGCCCCCGCCAAGCCGACCCGGTCCTCCGCCCACCCTCGCCGACGGCACCGACGGCACCGACACCGACGCACCCGACCCCACCGGCCAACTCCCCGTCGCCACTCCGACCCAAGTGCGGCGGGCCGCGTTCCGACTCGTCCGGCTGGACGCCCGCACCTTTGCCGCCATGCTCGTCCTCAACGCCCTCGCCGCTGCCGCCGGGCTCCTCGGCCCCTGGCTCGTGGGCCGCATCATCGACACGGTCAAGGACGGGGGCGGCGTCGCGACCGTCGACCGCCTCGCGCTCGCCATCGTGGCCGGCGCCCTCGCCCAGCTCGCCCTCGCGCGATACGCCCGTCACCTCGGCCACCGCTTCGGCGAACGCACCATGGCCCGCCTGCGCGAACAGTTCGTCGACCGTGCCCTCGCCCTGCCGACCTCCGTCGTGGAGCACGCGGGCACGGGCGACCTGACCGCCAGGGGCACCACGGACGTCGCGGCCACCGGCGAGACACTGCGCGACACCGGGCCCGACGTGTTCGTCGCGGCCGTCCAGGCACTGTTCATCCTCGGCGCCGTCCTCGTACTGGACCCGCTGCTCGGCCTGTGCGGCGTGCTCGGCCTCACCGGTGTCTGGTTCGCCGTCCGCTGGTACCTGCGCCGGGCCCGCACCGCCTACCTCGACCAGGGCGCGGCCCATTCGGAGCTCGCCGACGTCCTCGCCGCCACGGCGTCCGGCGCCCGTACGGTCGAGGCCTTCCGACTGCGGCCGCGGCGCATCGAGGCGAGCGAAGCGGCGATCGCGTCCTGCGTCGCGACCCGGGAGCGGACCCTGTTCCTGCGCAGCGTCCTCTTCCCCGCCATCGACATCTCGTACGTGGTTCCCGTGGCCGCCGTCCTGCTCGTCGGCGGAGTCCTCCTGGACCACGGCGCGGTGAGTCTCGGCACGGTGATCGCCTGCGCCCTGTACATGCGGCAGCTCTCCCAGCCCCTGGACACGATTCTGCAGCGGGTCGAGGAGCTGCAGAGCAGCGGCGCGTCCTTCGCCCGCATCGAGGGCCTGGCCGAGGCCCCGCGCGGCCGGACGACCGCGCCCGCCACCGAACCGGCCGACGACCGCATCGACATGACCGGCGTCCACTTCGCCTACCCCGGCGGCCGCGACGTGCTGCGCGGCGTCGACCTGTCCGTACGCCCTGGCGAACGCCTCGCCGTCGTCGGCCCCTCCGGCGCGGGCAAGACCACGCTCAGCCGTCTCCTCGCCGGGATCGACGCGCCCCAGACCGGCTCCGTGACCGTCGGCGGCGTACCCATGGCAGGCCTCACACCCGAGCGGCTGCGCACCCAGGTCGTCCTCGTCACCCAGGAGCACCACGTCTTCATCGGCACCCTGCGCGACAACCTCCTCATCGCCGCCCAGTCCGCCACCGACACCGACCTGCACACCGCTCTGACCGCGGTCGGCGCCCACTGGGCCACCGACCTGGCTGACCTGCCAGATGGCCTGGACACCGCCCTCGGCCCCGGCGGGCAGCAGCTCCACGGCGCACGGGCCCAGCAGCTCGCTCTCGCCCGCGTCGTCCTCGCCGACCCGCACACGGTGATCCTGGACGAGGCCACCGCGCTCCTGGACCCCACGACCGCCCGCGACACCGAGCGTGCCCTGGCCGCGGTCCTCTCGGGCCGTACCGTCATCGCCGTCGCGCACCGTCTGCACACCGCTCACGACGCGGACCGGGTCGCGGTCATGGAGGACGGGCGTGTCACGGAGCTCGGCACCCACGACGCACTCGTGGCTGCGGATGGCGCCTACGCCGCGCTGTGGCACTCCTGGCACGGCGAGCACCCAGCCGGCTCCCCGCCCGCACCGCGCCTCCCGGAGGACTCCGCGACCTCGGCCACCCCGGACAGCGCCTGAGTCACCCCCGCCCGTCCACCACGACCGGACTCGCCATCCCCGCAGCCAGCCGCTGCACCGCCTCAGATGACGTTGAGCGCGACCACGCCGCCTGCTCCCCCGAGGAGCATGAACACCGGCATCAGCACCTTCAGCTCGATCCAGCTCCCGGCGCGGAACCGCAACATCCGCGGCGGACCGATCGGGTACCAGCGCCTGCGGCCGATCGGGATGGGCCACAGGATCGGGCAGCCGGAGACGGTCAGCGCGTCCCCGATGTCGTGCACCAGCGCCCCGAGCACCACCGGCAGACCCAGCCACAGGTACTCCTGGCCCGGCGCCGTGAACAGCCAGTCCGAACCGTTGCCCGGCTTGTCCAGCACACCCGCCATGATCCACGCGCTGGTCGCCGCGAGGAGCCACACCAGCACATCGCTGCTCGACCCGCGGGCGGCCCGCCACAACAAGCCTTCGATGGCGAGCACCATGTGCACGAACAGCAGCGCGAGCACCGCCCACCGGCCACCGGCGACCGCAAGCACCGAGGAGCCCACGCCGATCATGACCGCCCAGACCCAGGTGTGCGTGAGCGTGCGGTGTCCGCCGGAGCGGCGCGGGTCGCCCGGCTTGCGGGTCGAGCGGTAGACCGCGTACGACAGCTTGTCGACGATCTCGCACAGGCCGCGCGAGATGGGCCCGAAGGCGCGCGAGATGGTCGCCGACTTGTGGTCCAGGTCCGGCGCGAGTGCGGCCCCGGCGCAGATCAGCGCCCCTACGAGGAGGACCGGCCAGGGCATCGAGTGCCCCGCGGCCGCCGCGGCGGCGCCGACGCCCAACCAGGCCGCCGCCCCCGACAGTGAGTGTGCCGGTCCCATCATTGCTGTTGCCCGCCCCATTTCCGTTGACCTGACGCCCCGTTGGCGGAACAGCGTAGCGTTCGTGATCTTCGTGCGTTCGTCCGGTTCCCTGATCCGGCGGGAAGGCAGGCAAGATGGGGGTGTGACCCTTATCGATCAGTTGCCGCCGGATGCCGACCCCGATGCCCTCTTCGAAGCCTTCTCGTCGTGGGCCGAGGACCAGGGGATCACTCTCTATCCGGCCCAGGAGGAGGCGCTGATCGAGGTGGTCTCCGGGGCAAATGTGATCTTGTCGACGCCCACCGGCTCCGGCAAGAGCCTGGTCGCGGCCGGCGCGCACTTCACCGCCCTCGCCCAGGACAAGGTCACCTTCTACACGGCTCCGATCAAGGCGCTGGTGTCGGAGAAGTTCTTCGACCTCTGCAAGCTCTTCGGCACCGAGAACGTCGGCATGCTGACCGGCGACGCCTCCGTGAACGCCGACGCCCCGGTGATCTGCTGCACCGCCGAGGTCCTCGCCTCCATCGCGCTGCGCGACGGCAAGGACGCCGACATCGGCCAGGTCGTGATGGACGAGTTCCACTTCTACGCGGAGCCGGACCGCGGCTGGGCCTGGCAGATTCCGCTGCTTGAACTGCCGCAGGCGCAGTTCGTCCTCATGTCCGCCACGCTCGGCGACGTCTCGATGTTCGAGAAGGACCTCACCCGCCGCACCGGCCGCCCCACGTCGGTCGTCCGCTCCGCGACCCGCCCCGTGCCGCTCTCGTACGAGTACCGCCTGACTCCCATCACGGAGACGCTCACCGAGCTCCTGGAGACCAAGCAGGCGCCGGTCTACATCGTGCACTTCACGCAGGCGCAGGCCGTGGAGCGGGCGCAGTCGCTGATGAGCATCAACATGTGCACGCGCGCCGAGAAGGACCAGATCGCCGAGCTGATCGGCAACTTCCGCTTCACCACCAAGTTCGGCCGCAACCTCTCGCGCTACGTCCGGCACGGCATCGGCGTGCACCACGCCGGCATGCTGCCCAAGTACCGCCGCCTCGTGGAGAAGCTCGCCCAGGCCGGTCTCCTCAAGGTCATCTGCGGCACGGACACCCTCGGCGTCGGCGTGAACGTGCCCATCCGCACGGTGCTCTTCACCGCCCTCACCAAGTACGACGGCAGTCGTGTGCGCACCCTGCGCGCGCGGGAGTTCCACCAGATCGCCGGCCGCGCCGGGCGCGCCGGCTTCGACACGGCGGGCTTCGTCGTCGCGCAGGCGCCCGAGCACGTCATCGAGAACGAGAAGGCGCTCGCCAAGGCTGGCGACGACGCGAAGAAGCGCCGCAAGGTGGTGCGCAAGAAGGCTCCCGAGGGCTTCGTGGGCTGGAGCGAGACCACCTTCGACAAGCTCATCACCTCCGATCCCGAGCCGCTCACGTCGCGGTTCCGCGTCACCCACACCATGCTGCTCTCGGTGATCGCGCGGCCCGGCAACGCCTTCGAGGCCATGCGCCGCCTCCTGGAGGACAACCACGAGCCGCGCAAGCAGCAGCTCCGCCACATCCGCCGCGCCATCGCCATCTACCGCTCCCTGCTCGCCGGAGGCGTCGTCGAGAAGCTCGACGAGCCGGACGCCACCGGCCGCATCGTGCGCCTGACGGTCGACCTCCAGCAGGACTTCGCGCTCAACCAGCCGCTGTCGACCTTCGCCCTCGCCGCGTTCGAACTCCTCGACCCCGATTCGCCCCCGTACGCCCTCGACATGGTCTCCGTCGTCGAGTCCACCCTCGACGACCCCCGCCAGATCCTCGCCGCCCAGCAGAACAAGGCGCGCGGCGAGGCGGTGGCGCTGATGAAGGCCGACGGCGTCGAGTACGAGGACCGGATGGAGCGCCTTCAGGACATCACGTACCCGAAGCCTCTGGAGGAGCTCCTCTTCCACGCCTACGACACCTACCGCACCAGTCACCCGTGGGTCGGCGACCACCCGCTGTCCCCGAAGTCCGTGATCCGCGACATGTACGAACGGGCGCTGTCCTTCACCGAGTTCACCTCGTTCTACGAGCTCGCCCGCACCGAGGGCATCGTCCTGCGCTACCTCGCGGGCGCGTACAAGGCGCTGGAGCACACCATCCCGGACGACCTGAAGTCCGAGGACCTGGAGGATCTGATCGCCTGGCTCGGCGAGATGGTCCGCCAGGTCGACTCCAGCCTCCTGGACGAGTGGGAGCAGCTCGCCAACCCCGAGGTCATGACGGCCGAGGAGGCCCAGGAGAAGGCCGACCAGGTGAAGCCGGTGACGGCCAACGCCCGCGCCTTCCGCGTCCTCGTCCGCAACGCGCTCTTCCGCCGCGTCGAGCTCGCCGCCCTCGACCACGTCGAGGAGCTGGGCGAGCTGGACGGTGACTCCGGCTGGGACGCGGACGCCTGGGGCGCTGCCATGGACAAATACTGGGACGAGTACGAGGACCTCGGCACCGGTCCCGACGCGCGCGGTCCCAAGCTGCTGCGCATCGAGGAGGACGCGGAGCACGGTCTCTGGCGCGTCCGCCAGACGTTCGCCGACCCGAACGGCGACCATGACTGGGGCATCAGCGCGGAGGTCGACCTCGCGGCCTCCGACGAGGAGGGCCGCGCCGTCGTCCGCGTCACGGACGTCGGGCAGCTCTGAGCGCCCGCAGCCCCTGGACAGGAGTCGAAGAACCGTCATGAACAATCCCGCCGACCGCCTGGTCGATCTGCTGGACCTGGAACAGATCGAGGTCAACATCTTCCGCGGCCGCAGCCCGCAGGAGTCCCTCCAGCGCGTCTTCGGCGGGCAGGTCGCCGGACAGGCGCTGGTCGCGGCAGGGCGCACCACCGAGGGCGACCGGCCGGTGCATTCGCTGCACGCGTACTTCCTGCGCCCCGGCCGGCCGGGGGTGCCCATCGTGTACCAGGTGGAGCGGGTGCGCGACGGCCGTTCCTTCACCACGCGCCGTGTCACGGCGATCCAGCAGGGTCGCACCATCTTCAATCTCACCGCTTCCTTCCATCAGCCCGAACAGGGCGCCTTCGAGCACCAGCTGCCGCCCCGCATCGAGGCACCCGCCCCGGAGTCGCTGCCGACGGTCGCCGAGGAGATCAAGGAGCACCTGGGCGCGCTCCCTGAGCAGTGGGAGCGGATGGCACGGCGGCAGCCCTTCGACATCCGCTACGTGGACCGGCTGCGCTGGACCGCCGAGGAGATCAAGGACGCCGAGCCGCGCAGCGCGGTGTGGATGCGCGCCGTCGGCCCACTGGGCGACGACCCGCTGGTGCACACCTGCGCGCTCACGTACGCCAGCGACATGACCCTCCTCGACGCCGTCCGCATCCCCGTGGAGCCGCTGTGGGGCCCGCGCGGCTTCGACATGGCCTCGCTCGACCACGCCATGTGGTTCCACCGCCCCTTCCGCGCCGACGAGTGGTTCCTGTACGACCAGGAGTCACCGATCGCGACGGGGGGCCGCGGCCTGGCGCGGGGCCGCATCTACGACATCGAGGGCCGGCTCCTCGTCTCGGTCGTCCAGGAGGGACTCTTCCGTCCGCACACACCCCGGCACGTGGGCACGCCGACTCCGGACTCCTGAGCCGCGGGGCGCGTCCCGGGCCGGTGGGGCGGGCGGAAGGTTCGGTCGACGGGACATGAGAGCCTCCAGGTGTGCAGGACGGCGGTCTGCCTCAACAGGCGGTCCGCCCAGGTGACTTGCAAGGGGCTCCCCCACGGAGGGGGACGCCGAGGGGACGGGAGCGCGACATGAGCACCAGCGGCGGCGGATCGGACGAAGGCGGCACCACGGCACCGGGCATGAGCGCCGGCGTGGGCGCGGGTGACGACCGGGACCAGGTGCTCGCCGAGGCCGTACGACTCCGCGAGAGCGGCAGCCGTGAGGAGGCGCGCGCACTCCTGGTCCCCCTCAGCGAGCGCTTCCCCGACGATGCCGAAGTGGCGTACCAGACCGCGTGGGTGCACGACACGCTCGGTCTCGAAGCCGAGGCCCTGCCGTACTACCTGCGCGCGATCCAGCGGGCCGACGGCGCGGGCGGTCTGTCGGACGACGACCGACGCGGAGCGCTCCTCGGCCTCGGCAGTACCTACCGCGTCCTCGGCCGGTACGAGGAGGCCGTGACCGCCCTGCGCGAGGCCTCGGAGGAGTATCCGGATGACGGAGCCCTCAAGACCTTCCTGGCCATGGCGCTGTACAACACGGGCCATGCCCACGAAGCGATGGGGACCCTGCTGCGGCTCCTTGCCGCGACGAGCCGGGACCCGGACATCGCCGGCTACCGCCCCGCCATCGAGTACTACGCCAAGGATCTCGACGAGACGGTCTAGCTACTTCCGCCTGCGGCGCAGCCACTTGAACAGTCCTCGTGGCTCGTCGCGCCGCTCGGCCGTCGCAGGGGCGGCGTGCGGGGCGGGCCACGGCAGCGGATCCAGCGGCGGGTGCGGACGGGGTGTGGCCACGATGGGCGGGCGGCCCGGCCGGGGTGCGGGCCGCAGCCGCCGGGCCTCCTCCAGGGCGAGGGTCAGGTTCGCCCGCAGCCAGCTCAACTCGTCCGGGTCGTCCGCGGTCGTGATGCGTCCGACGATGAGCGTCGTGGGTGACTCGGGCGGGGCGTGCGTCAACGGCTCGGGCTTGAGGCGGTTCAGATAGGCGCGTTCGTAGGGGTCCCTGACCACCTCCGCGAGTTGGACGGGGTCGAGCAGCGACGCGCCTGCGGCGGCACGCTCCCACGGGTCCTCCGACTGGCGCAGCAGGAACCCCGCGTGCCGGCCCCGCCAGTTGCGCGCCCGCAGGTCCACGCCGTCTCCAAGGCGGTCACGGAGCACCTGCGGTGCGCGGCCGGTGAGAAGGGCGGTGTTGGCCTCGATCGCCGCGAACTGCCGTAGTTCTTCGGCGAGATAGAGCCAGACGATCGCCCTGTAACGGTTCAGATAGAACTTCACGGGCGTCAGGAAGCCGGCGCGGGCGAGGCGCGTGAACCTCGCAGGTGTGATGTCCATGAGGGCGGCGCCCTCCGCGGTTCCCACCGCCTTGATGCGCTCCCGCAAGGACTCCGGGAATCCCGGCGCCTCCCGCACTCGATCGAGCTCCTCGCGCCTGACGCGCCGCCGACCGCCCGACGGATCTGACACGGTGCGGATCCGGCCCAGCATCACGGCCAGGTCGAACTCCCCCCGTTTCAGCCCCAGTTCACGCATGGCGCGACTGCACGCAACCGTGGGCGGCGGCCCGGCCGACGAAGCCGGCGGACGACTCGATGGGGCGGATGGCCCAAGGCCGAATGCGGATCCGGATGCGAATCGGGATGCGGACGCGGGCTGCGCGATGGTCTGTGTCTCGCCGGTCATGGCGGTTCTCCCCCGTGCGTGGTCATTGCTCGTGGAAAAACCGTAGCCCGGCCGCACCCGATCCCGCTCGGCCTGTGGATAACTCTGGCTGCTTAGCCGTTCTCACAGGTCAGAGGTCTACGACCGGTGTCCGATCCGGATGACGCGCGCCCACGCCGAGGTGTTCGCCGACGCGGTTCACCAGCAGCGTCATCTCGTACGCGACCTGGCCGATGTCGGCCTGCGCCGAGCTCAGGACACACAGACAACTGCCGTCGCCCGCCGCCGTCACGAACAGGACGGCGTCATCGAACTCGATCATGGTCTGCCGGACGGCGCCCGCGTGGAAATGGCGGCCGGACCCCTTCGCCAGGCTGTGCAGCCCGGACGACACCGCCGCCAGATGCTCGGCGTCCTCACGCTGGAGTTCCGAGCTCGCCCCCGTCACAAGTCCGTCGTTGGACAGCACCAGCGCGTGCTGTACATGCTCCACTCGCTTCGTCAGGTCGTCGAGCAACCAGCCGAGCCCCGTGTTCTGCGCCATGGTCCCTTCCCCCGTACCTCGCTCCCCCTGGCTGGAGGATCTGACCTGCCAGCCTTCCCCACCTCCGGCGTCCCGGCAAGCATGATGGGGACATGGCACAGAAGATGACCGATGAACAATGGCGGGCCTTCGTCTCGCACGGCACCCGCACCGCAAAGCTCTCGACCGTCCGGGCGGACGGCAGCCCGCACGTGGCGCCGATCTGGTTCGTCCTGGACGGGGACGACCTGGTGTTCAACACCGGGAAGGACACCGTCAAGGGGCGCAATCTGGCGCGCGACGGGCGCGTGGCGCTGTGCGTGGACGACGACCGGCCGCCGTTCGCCTTCGTCGTCCTGCAGGGCCGCGCCGAACTGATCGAGGACCTTGACCAGTTGCGGCACTGGGCGGCCCGCATCGGTGGCCGGTACATGGGTGAGGACCGGGCCGAGGAGTTCGGCGCGCGCAACGGCGTGCCCGGTGAGCTGCTGGTCCGGGTCAGGATCGGCAAGGTGCTGGCGCACGACGCGGTCGCCGACTGAGACTCCGCGCGCCGCCGGACACGTCATGCGCCGCCGGACACGTCATCCCACCGAGTCGAGCAGCCGGGCGGTATGCCGCCGCCCGGCGTACTCGACCAGACGAATCAGCACCTCCTTTCCCGAGTCCCGGTCCCGTGCGTCACACAGCACCACGGGAGTCCCACGGTCGAGGTCAAGGGCCCGTGACACTTCGTGTGCGCCGAAGGTCCGCGCGTCGGCGAAGCAGTTGACGGCCACGACGAACGGAATCCGGCGGTGCTCGAAGTAGTCCACGGCGGGGAAGCAGTCCTCGAGCCGCCGGGTGTCCGCGAGGACGACGGCGCCGAGGGCCCCCTGTGACAGCTCGTCCCACAGGAACCAGAAGCGGTCCTGCCCCGGCGTCCCGAAGAGGTACAGGGAAAGGCCGGATCTGATGGTGATGCGGCCGAAGTCCATCGCGACCGTCGTCGTGACCTTCCGGTCCACCCCCTCGATGTCGTCGACCGACTGGCCGACCTCGCTGAGGAGTTCTTCGGTACGCAGGGGCCGGATCTCACTCACCGCGCCGACCAGCGTGGTCTTGCCGACGCCGAAGCCTCCGGCGACCAGGATCTTCAACGCCAGGGCCGTGTCGTCACCGGTCTCGTCGGACGTGGCGTCAGAGCGCTCGGAGCCCATCGATCACCTCTCGCAGAATCGTCTCGTCAGGTAGCTGGGCGGGAGGCACGGGCCGTCGCACCTGAACGCGGCCCTCCTCCAGGAGGTCGCCGAGCAGCACCCTGACCACGCCCACGGGCAGGTCGGCACCGGCGGCGAGCTCGGCGACGGACTGGGTTTCGGCGCGGCACAGGTCGAGCAGCACCCGGTGTTCGGGGCCGAGCGCCACGTCGTCGCCCGGCTGTGTGGCGCCCTGGGTGGGGCTGACCAGAGCGATCAGGTCGAACCGCACACCGCTGGACGCCGGTCTGGTGCGTCCGCCCGTCATCGCGTACGGACGGACCAGGGGTCCCGCTTCGCCGTCGTACCACTGGCTGCCGTGCCGTCGCTCGGCGCCGTCGCTGTTGTCGGTCATCGCCTGCCGCCGCCTCGGTCATCCGGCACTCGGTGGCGGCTCGGAGAAGCGCACGGGAGTCGTCAGATGCGCCCCGACACGCTTGACCATGCGTGCCATCTCGTACGCGACGAGGCCGATGTCAGCGGTGACCGTGCTGAGGACGGCGAGGCAGGAGCCGTCGCCCGCCGCGGCCACGAACAAGAAGGCGTCGTCCATCTCCACCATCGTCTGGCGCACACCGCCCGCTCCGAAGTACCGCCCCGCGCCCTTGGCCAGGCTGTGGAACCCCGAGGCGACGGCAGCCAGGTGCTCGGCGTCCTCGCGAGTGAGGGCCTTCGAGGCGCCGACCGCGAGCCCGTCGTTGGACAGCACGACCGCGTGCCGCACGTCGCCGACGCGTGCCACCAGGTCGTCGAGGAGCCAGTCGAGTTCGCCGGACCGGTCCGCGGTGAGGCTGGTTTCCTGGGTCATGCGGGGTCTCCTTCACTGCTGTCGCTGCCGGGTGGGCGCCCGCCGCCGCGGGCCCAGCCGTCCCGATAGGCGGCCAGTTGGGTCCGTACGCGCTCGGGGCTGCGCTCGTGGGCGGAGTCGGGGCCCTCGGTCGCCAGCGGGCGCTCCCGCAGTTGCGGGGCGAGGCTCGCCTGGCGGACGCGGCGCGGCAGTTCGTCCGACGGTTGCGGGGCGGGCTCAGGGTCGGGCGCGCCCCCAGAAGGCGCCGAGTCCGCGGGCGCGTCCCCAGGGGGTGCCGAGTCCGCGGGCGCTTCCCCAGGGAGTGCCGAGTCCGCGGGCTTGCGCAGGCGCAGTGCCGTGACACCGGGAGGTGACGGCGCGGGCCGTTCGACGGACGGGCCCAGCGCCCGGTGGTCGCCCTGCGGGGCGACGGCGGCGCCGCGCAGAGCCGGCGCGCCGGGGAGGCGGGCGGACGCCAACACCTCCTGTTGCTCTCTCTGTTCATGGCTCGGCACGCGCGCGGAGTCGTCGTTCTGCAGCAGTGTTGTGGGCAGCAGGACGACGGCGGTGATGCCGCCGTACGGGGAGGTGAGCAGTCGCACCCTGATGCCGTGTCGTGCGGCGAGCCTGCTCACTACGAAGAGGCCCAGTTGGTCGCTGTCGAACAGGTCGAGCGCCTCGGACTCCTCGACTCTCCCGTTGGCCTCGGCGAGGGCGTCGGGGCTCATGCCGAGGCCTCTGTCCTCGACCTCCAGGGCGTAGCCGTTGCCTACGGGTTCGCCGGTGACCCGCACCTTGGTGTGCGGGGGCGAGAACTGGGCGGCGTTCTCGACCAGTTCGGCCAGCAGATGGGTGAGGTCGGCGACGGCACCGCCCACGACGGAGGCCTCGGGCAGGGGGCGTACCTCCACGCGCGCGTAGTCCTCGATTTCGGACACCGCGGCGCGTACGACGTTCGCCAGGGGCACCGGCATGCGCCAGGCGCGGCCCGGCGCGGCCCCGGAGAGGATGATCAGGCTCTCGGCGTGGCGGCGCATGCGGGTCGTGAGGTGGTCGAGCCGGAAGAGGTCGCCGAGCTCGTTCGGGTCGTCGGCCCGTCGCTCCATCGTGTCCAGGAGGCCGAGCTGCCGGTGGACGAGCACCTGGCTGCGCCGCGCGAGGTTCACGAAGACGCCGGAGATGCCGCTCGCCAGCTCCGCGCGTTCCACGGCGGCGCGCAGCGCGGCGCGGTGCACCGTGCCGAGGGCCTCCGCCACCTGCCCCGCCTCGTCCTCGGCGGGCGGCCCCTCAGGGGCTTCAGCGGCGATGTCGACCTCCTCGCCCGCGCGCAGTTTCCGCATGGCGTGCGGGAGTTGGCGGCGAGCGATCTCCAGGGCGCGGTTGCGCAGTCCGACGAGCTCGACGACGAGACCGCGGCCGATGCGTACGGAGATCACGAGTGAGGCCACGACGGCGGCCAGACCACAGAGCACGGCGGCGCCCGCGAGGGTGAACACGCCGCGCGTGAGCGGGTCGGCGCGGTCCGCGGCGTCGCGTGCCGCGCGCTCCGCGATGGTCCGCTGGGTGTCCCGCACGGTCGCGTAGGCGGATTCCCAGGTGCGAGCAGGGGCCGCCTCCATGGCCTGCTTGCCGGGCCGGGCGGCGAGCACCTTGTCCTCCACGGCACGGACGTCGGCGTACGCGCGTTCCCTGGTGAGGCGTTGCCATGCCCCTCGTTCGGGACCGCGCAGATCCGCCACGGCCGCTTCCGTAAGGGTCTGCCGGGTGTCCACGGCTCCGGTGAACCGGCGCAGCCGTTCTCCGTCGAGGGAGCCCGCGAGACGGGCGCCGGCCAGCAGCGTGTCCTCGCGCGCGAGCATTTCGCCCGCCCTGGAGAACTCGAGCAGCACGCGCGCGTGGGAGCCCGGTTCGGCGCTCCGGAGCCCGGACAGCGCGCCGTCGACTCCGAAGGCGGTCGTGATCGTCTGCGTGTACTGCCCGAAGGCGTCGTCCCACCCGGTGCTGCGGTCGAGGACGGCCCTGCGCACGGTACGCAGCCGCTCGGCACCGGTGGCGAACTGCTCGAGCCGGTTCCCCACGGCCGCGGGCAGCCCCGCTCCGTCGGCGACCGTGTGGTCCTCGCCGAGGCGCAGCTTCGCCACGGCCCGGTCGGTCTGGTCCGCCTGCCTCCGCAGGGCGGCGGCCCGGTCGGCGGTGGGTTTCGTCGCGTGGCGCACGGCCGCGGCCCGTTCGGCCTGGAGCGCGGTGACGGCTGCGGCGACCGGGGCCCGCACGGCGGTGTCGACGCGCTGGGTCTGCCGCAGCGACGCGACGTCCTGGGCGGTGCTGACGGTCGCGTACGCCCACAGGGCGAGGAGGGAGACGACCGGCACCATCAGCAGGCACACGACCTTGGCGCGCACGGTGCGGGGGCGGAACCACCGGAGCCCCCCGCGCGGGAGCCCGTTGTCGGTGGGCCCTGGTCCGGTGGGAGGGGCCTCGCCCTCCGCGGTCAGGTGTTCGTCGGCGGGCGGGCCCGCGTGTGCTCGGCGGCCACGGGCCGCGGGGGTGGCTTGGGCCGGTGTGCCGGTGTCGGGGGTGTTCCGGGGTATGCGCATGGCCTCCTCGCTCGGCAGGGTCGGGGTCGCGTACCGCTCGCTCGTCGCCGGAGCCTGAGCGGCCGCTACGGAGCTGTGCGCTCGACGGGGCGTTGAGCCGACGCGGAGGCCGCGCGTTCGCCCGCGCTGGGGGACAGTGCGACGAACGCCGAGGTCAGGAATAGATAAGAGCCCAGGCCCACGGCGAGGGGGAAGATGAACTGCATCGTCGTGGCCCCGGGCAGTGCCGCCCCGGAGGGGGCGACGCGCACGCTCACGGCGAGCATGCCGGTGTAGTGCATGCTGCTCACCGCGCCGCCCATGACGAGCGAGGCGACGGCCACCGCGAGCGTCGACTTGATGTTCAGCGCCGCCCAGAGGGCGGCGGTCGCCGCGACCACGGCGATCACCACGGACAGGGCGACGAGGACCGGGTCGTAGCCGACGTCTCCGTGCAGGCGCAGTGCGGCCATGCCCAGGTAGTGCATGCTCGCGACGCCGAGCCCCGTGGTGAGGCCGCCGAGGGCGAGCGAGCGCCCGCGGTCGCGGCCGTAGCCGACGGCGAAGACTCCGGCGCCGACGACGGCCATGGCGACGAGCAGGCTCAGGAGCGTCAGCGGCACGTCGTAGCGGATCTGTGTGCCGCTGACGCCGAAGCCGAGCATCGCCACGAAGTGCATCGTCCAGATGCCGGTACCGATCGCCGAGGCCGCGGTGAGGAGCCAGTTGCGCCGTGAGCGTCCCGTCGTGCCCAGGGCACGCACGGTGCACTGCAGGCCGAGCGCGGCGCCGACGCACGCCATCACGTACGACAGCGCAGGCGTCAGCCAGCCGAAGGTCGCGTGGTCCAGGTGTCCCATGACCCAGGGACGCTAGCCCCACAGGGGGCGCACGGCAGGGGCGCATTTCGAAAGCTGCTGGGATCTGTCGCGGAGATGTCCCTGAACGATCGCGCCACGCTCGAACGTGCGCGCACTGGTCCCCCCTTGAGGAGGCGTCGGATCGGCGGAACCGACCCGGCGCCCGACCTCACGTGCGGACGGAAAGGTCGCGGACCGGCAAGTCGTGGACCGGAAGGTCACGGACCGGCAAGTCGTCGTAGCTGCGCCGGATGCTCGTCCCCCGCGCCGCGACGTTCGCTCCGTAGATGTGCAGGGACACCACCTTGTCGCTCGTCCCGTTGCGTACGAGATGGATGTCGCCCGGCGGGCAGACGGACGTCACCGACCCCTCGGCGTTCACGCTGCGCGCCACCGGGACCAGGTGGGGCCCGTGGTCGTCCGTGGCGACGCGGAAGTGCTCCTCGACCTCCTCGCCGCGGTGCACGCCCACCACGCACCAGGCCACATGGTCATGGACCGGGGTCTCCTGGCCCGGCAGCCAGACCAGCGCCACCACGGAGAAGGAGCCGTCCGGTTCGGCGTGCAACAGGTGCTGCCGGTAGGCGTGCGGGTCGGCTTCCCACTGCGCCGGGGTCAGCAGTTCGGGGTCACCGAGGAAGGACGCCAGGACGTCCCCCGCGGTGGTCCACGGTTCCGGGTCCTCGCCCTCGGCCAGGGCCGGGGCGCCTATCCGGTCCCGCAGTTCGGACAGCATCTCCGCCATACGGGCGGTGACCGTCGTCGTCACCGGCACTCACTCCCCGCGGAGTGGGCGTCGGCAGCGTCGAACAGCTCCCTGATGGAGTCGAGTGCCGCGTCGTGGGATCCGTCCACCCGCACCCGGAGATGAGGTTCGGCCTGCCGCAACGCGTGGTCCCGGGCCATCCGTGCCCGGCCGCCGCCCGTGATGTTCAGGAGCACGGAGGCATCCCGCGGAATCCTTCCTTCCGTGACCGCGGTGAAGAGTGACGCCGCCGCAACCGCCGCGGCCGGTTCGAGGTCGATCGACTCCAGCTCGTCGAAGACCTCCCGGGCCGCCACAGCGGCTTCCCTGTCGACGGTGACCACATCGCCGCCGCTCTCGGTGAGCACGTCGAACACGCCCGAGTGCACCGCGTAGGGCGGCCGCCTGTTGGTCAGCTCGTCCGCGAACACGTCCCGGAGGGAGTGCTGGCCCCCTCCCTCAGGGGTGAAGGCCCGCGTCCGCCCCTGCCAGGCCCGGTGGATCGGCGCGAACCCGGCGTTCTGCGAGAGCATGAGGCGGGGCAGGGCGGCCGTGGGCGCGGACGTCGTCCCCCGTACGCGCTTGGCGGCCTCGTGCACGGCGATCGCACCCGCGGCGCTGCCGACCGCCTGGAAGTAGTACTCGGGCAGCTCGCCCGTCTCTTCCGCCGCCGCGTACATCACGGTGCCGAGACCGTCGCGGCGGGCGACGTTCCGCACGCCTCCCTCCAGGACGAATCCCGGCCACTTCGCGGCCTCTTCGGACAGCGCGATCGCGTCCGCGTAGTCGGCGTCCTCCACCACGACGAGGCGCACCGCGGGGTGCAGTTCCTCGCGCAGCTTGAGCCGGTCGAGCCCCGTCTCGGGAATGATCAGGAGGCACGGTACGGCGTACCGGGAGCAGACCGCGGCGAACGCGGCCGCGGTGTTGCCCGCGGACGCGACGACGAGGACCGGCGACTTCTCCGGCATCCGGCCGAGGACCGTGTACGCCTCCAACTCCTTGAAGGTGCCGGTCTCCAGGAATCCGCCCCGCTCCGGCCAGTAGCCGTTGAAGGCGATGCGGAGGCCGGGCATGCCGAGGAAGCGGCACAGGCGTTCGCTGCGCAGCACCGTCGTACGCCCCGCACCGGCGAAGGTGCGGACGACCGGAAGCCACGGGCGGTACCGGAAGATCCCTTCGACGTCCCGCAGCGGCTCGAACGTCCGCGTCTCGTACTCCGTCTGCAACAGCGCCGGCGCGTGGTCGCTAACGCAGGACAGCGTCAGCCCGTCATCCGTCTGCTTCAGCCCGCATACCGGACAGACCAGAGAATAATGGCGCATCTCTGATTTTCTCACTTGATTCCAATTCCGTGGGATGGCGGGTTCACTGCCCCTGGGTCGGGCGCGTGTGCTCTTGGGTCGGGCGCACGGGCTCTTGGGAGGGGCGCGCGTGCTCTGTCACGGCGTCCCAGACCCGCCGCAGCATGTCCGGGTGTGCCATGTCGTCGTGCCGGCAGGGCACTTCGGTCTCGGCCGTGACGCCGGAGACGTGGGGGGCCCACAGTCCGGCGTCGGCGCCGCTCTCCTCGCGGTCCTCGGCTGCCACGACGACGAGTGCGTCGCCGTCGAACACGCCTGGCACGTGGGCGCGCTGGATGCGGGCGTTGTTGTCGATGACCCGCGCGAAGCGGTCGATCTCCTCCGGTGACAGCTCGGCTCCGAACCGGCCTGCGCCCTGCACCACGACCTCCGTGAGGTCCACCGGCTCGGCGCTGTCGTCGGCGTTCTCTTCTTCCGGCATCGGATAGGCGTCCATGATCACCAGAGCGGCGACCTCGTGCCCTTCGGCCCGGAGCAGTACGGCCATCTCGTGCGCCACGATTCCGCCGAAGGACCAGCCAAGGAGGTGGTACGGACCCGTCTCCTGGACCGCGCGGATCTGTGCGACGTAGTCCGCCGCCATGTCCCGCACCGAGGGCGGCAGTTCCTCCGGCACCGGGCCGAGGCCGCGGGCCTGAAGGGCGTACAGCGGCTGGTCCTGGGGCATGTGGCGCGTCAGCGGGACGTAGCACCAGCCCGCCCCGCCGGCCGGGTGGACGCAGAAGTACGGCGGCCTGCTGCCCTTGGCGCGGATGGGGAGGAGGCCCCCGAGTGCTTCCTGGGTCATGCCGGCGTCCGCGAGGCGGGCGGCAAGCGCTTCGGGGGTCGCCGCCTCGAACAGGTCGCGGATGCCGATCTCGACGCCCAGCACGGACCGGATCCGGTCGGCGAGGCGCACCCCGAGGAGGGAGTGGCCGCCCAGCTCGAAGAAGTTGCCGTCGACGCCGACTTGGGGAAGCCCGAGCACCTCGGCGAAGACTCCGCAGAGGACCTCTTCCTGCACCGACGCGGGGGCCCGCCCGGCCACGCCCGGGGTGTGGCCGGGCGCGGGCAGCGCTCGCCGGTCCAGCTTGCCGTTGGCCGTCTGGGGCAGGGCGTCGAGGACCACGAAGGCCGCGGGGACCATGTACTCGGGCAGCCGGTCGCGCAGGTGGTCGCGGAGCGTGCCGGTCAGGGCCGCCCCGCTCCGGCTCCTGGCCACGGGGTTGTTGGTGTACGAGGCGAGATCGGACCTGCGGGGTCCCGCGGGCCGGTACGCGTCGGCGGGTCCGCCCGGTCGCCGGTCGCCGGACTCCGGCGCCTCTCGCTGGTCGCCGGACTCCAGCGCCTCGAAGACGGCGTCCATCGAGCCGTCGTCGGCGGCGCCGGTCCAGGTGACCGCGGTCCGGTAGCCGAGGCGTTCGCCCAGCAGGTGGAGGTCCTCGGCGTCCAGTGCCCCGGCCGCCGAGCCGTCGCCGCCGAGCGCGGCGAGCGCCGTGTCCACGGGTTCTCCCGCGTCCAGGAGGCGCAGCGCGGCGATCTCACCGGCGAGGCCGCGATGGGGTACGCGGGCCACGCGGAGCACGGCGGGCCGGTCGGTGCGCAGCAGGTCGGCGAGCCCGGCGAGGTCGGTCACGTCCGTGCCCCAGCGCAGCGCCGTCTCCTCGGCGCGTGTGACGGGCTGCGCGGAGGACTCTCCGTAGGGCTGTGCGGAGGACTCTCGGGAGGACTGTGCGAAGGGCTGTGCGGCGGACTTTTTGTGCAGGACCACGTCGTAGCGGTGCCGGGACATCTCGTGGTGGTGCACACCCCGCTTGACCAGGATGTCGGCGTGCTCCAGCTCCTTCGACGCGGCGCACAGCGCGGGGAAGAAGTCGGGGTCGACGAGCAGTTCCTGCTCGCTCAGGAGCATCTGCTCGACGGCCCGGCGCACCGCGTCCGCCTCGCTCCCCGGCCCGTGCCTGCGCAGCGCGACCGCGGCGGACAGACAGCGGTGCAGGCGCAGGTTGCGCACGTCACCGACGAAGATCCGCCCGCCGGGGGCGAGGAGGTCCACGGCGTTGCGCAGGACCTCCAGGAGGTACTCCGTGTTCGGGAAGTACTGGACGACGGAGTTGAGCACGATGGTGTCGAAGTAGTCCCGCGGCAGACCGTCGGTGACGTCGGCTCCCTGCGCGCGCAGGTGGACCCGGTCGCGCAGCTCCGGCCGCTGCTCCACTCCTCGGCGGAGCACCTCGATGCCCTCGACCGAGAGGTCGGTGCCCCAGTACTCCTCGCACCGGGGCGCGAGACGGGCCAGGAGCGGGCCGTTGCCGACGCCGAGTTCGAGGATGCGGCGGGGCTCCAGGTCGAGGATGCGGTCCACGATGACGGACCGCCACTCCTGGAGGTGGCTCTCGGGGATGCGGCTGCCGTCGTAGACGCTGACCCAGACGTCGAAGTTCTCACCGAGCTCGGTGCCGTCGTCCGGTGCCATGTCCCGGTACAGGGAGTCGTACACGCTCTGCCAGTCCTCGACCTGGCGGTCCTCGCGCTCCTGGTTCCGTTCCTCCGCGCGGGAGCCCGGGACTACGTAGGCGACGAGTTGCCGCGAGCCGTGGGCGTCGTCGCGGGCGACCACCACGGCCTGGGCCACGTCGGCGTGGGCCGTGAGCCCCGCCTCGATCTCGCCGAGCTCGATCCGGAAGCCCCGGATCTTGACCTGGTCGTCGACGCGGGTGAGGTACTCCAGGCTGCCGTCGGCGCTCCAGCGCACCAGGTCGCCCGTGCGGTACATGCGCGCGCCGGGAGCCCCGAACGGGCATGCCACGAAGCGCTCCGCCGTCAGGTCAGGGCGGCCCTGGTAGCCGCGCGCCAGCTGGTCGCCGGCCAGGTACAGCTCGCCCGCGACGCCCGCGGGCACCGGCTGCATCCTGTCGTCGAGAACGTACGCCCGGGTGTTCCACAGGGGGCGCCCGATCGAGGGGACCGAGCCCTGCTCGCCCGCGGTCAGCTCGGCGGTGGTCGCCCACACGGTCGCCTCGGTCGGGCCGTACAGGTTCGTGACGTCCCCGGAGGTCTCCAGCATCCGGTCGGCGAGGGAGGACGGCAGCGCCTCGCCGCCCACCAGGACGCGTGCCCGCTTCATGGCCGTGGCGTCCTCGTCGAGTACGGCCTGCCACAGCGTCGGCGTGGCCTGCATGACGGTGACGTCGAGGCGTTCGGCAAGGGCCACGAGCAGGCGCGGGTCCCGTACCGCCGTACGCGGTGCGACCACCACGGACGCGCCCGCGAGCAGCGGCAGGTAGAGCTCCAGGACGTGGATGTCGAAGGCCACGGTGGTGACCGCGAGCAGGCGGTCCCGCTCGTCCAGCGGGCAGCGGTCGCCCATCGCCGCGAGGAAGTTCGTCACGGCCCGGTGCGGCACGGCGACGCCCTTGGGGCGGCCCGTGGAGCCCGAGGTGTAGATGACGTACGCGGGATGGGTGGGCAGCAGCGCGGACGTGCGCTCCCTGTCGTCGATCGCCGCGGCGTCGAGGTCGGCAAGCGCGGACGCGGTCCGCTGCTCGTCGACCACGATCCGGTTGGTGCCGTTGCCCGTTTCCAGTGCCGCTTCGGTGGCACGGCTGGTGAGGACGACCGCGGGCCGGGCGTCGTCCAGGACGTGGGCGATGCGGTCGGCCGGGTACTCCGGGTCGATCGGTACGTACGCGCCCCCTGCCTTCAGGACCGCGAGGAGCGTCACGACCAGGTCCGGCGAACGCTCCATGCAGACGGCGACGAGCGTCTCGGGTCCCACGCCGTGCGCCATGAGCAGCCGTGCGAGGCGATTGGCCCTGGCGTGCAGCTGTGCGTAGGTCAGTTCGTCGCGGTCGTGCCCGAGGCCGTCCTCGACGTCCTGGAAGAGCACGGCGACCGCGTCAGGGGTGTGTTCCGCCTGGTGCTGCAACAGCTCCGGCAGGTTCCGCCCGGGGGTGTGGTGCTCGGTGTCGTTCCACTCCTCGAGGATCGTCCTGCGCTCGGTCTCTTCGAGGATCTCCACCCTGCTGAGCGGCGTCGCCGTATCGGCCGTCACGGCGTCCAGGACCCGGGTGTAGAGCTTGGCCATCCACTCGGCCGTCGCACGGTCGAACAGGTCCGTGGCGTAGATGATGCTGCCGTGCAGCCCGGTGGGCTCGCCGCCGGGGCCGAACTGCTCGCTGAGGCCGATCTCCAGGTCGAACTTGGCCGAGACGTGGCCCGCGGGTACGGCCTCGGCCCGAAGGCCGGGGAAGTCCAGGTCGGCCCGGGCGTTGTTCTGCAGGGCCAGCATGACTTGGAAGAGGGGGTGGCGTGCCATGGACCGCGTCGGCGCCAGCTCCTCCACGAGCCGCTCGAACGGGATGTCCTGATGCGCGTAGGCACCCAGACCGGTCTCCCGCACCCGCTCCAGCAACTCGGCGAAGGACGGGTCGCCGCTCACGTCGGTGCGGATCACCAGCGTGTTCACGAAGAACCCGACCAGCTCCTCCAACGCCTCATCCGAACGCCCGGCCACAGGAACACCGAACGGAATGTCGCGGCCCGCGCCCAGACGGCTCAACAGCGCCGCCATGCCCGCCTGCAACACCATGAACAGGGTGACACCGTGTGCCCGCGCGATTTCTACGAGCCGCGCATGCACCCCGGCGTCCACGCCGAGTTCCACGATGTCACCGCGGTGCGAGGCGACGGCCGGGCGCGGCCGGTCCACCGGAAGCACCAGCTCGTCCGGTACGTCCGCCAACATGTGGCGCCAGTACGCGAGCTGGCGGGCCATCACGCTGTCGGGGTCGCTCTCCTCACCGAGGAGTTCCCGCTGCCACAGCGCGTAGTCCGCGTACTGCACGGGAAGCGGCTCCCAAACCGGCGCCTGCCCGGCGGTGCGGGCCGCGTACGCCACCGACACATCACGCGCCAGCGGCGCCATCGACCAGCCATCACCCGCCACGTGATGCAGCACCAACATCAACACGTACTCATCCGCACCCGTCACGAACAACCACGCACGCAGCGGAGCATCGACCGACAGGTCAAACACAGACCCGGCCGCCTCAGCGATCTCCTCACCCAGGTCGGCCGAGGAGACGTCCACAACCTTCAAGTCACAGCCGACCGAGTCGCTGTCGAGAACCTGCTGCTGAGGCTGGCCTCCCACCATCGGGAACACCGTGCGCAGCACCTCGTGCCGCGCCACCACATCGTTCAGCGCCGCACCCAGGGCCTGCACGTCCAGCTCCCCGCGCAGCCGGATGCCCGCGGGAATGTTGTACGTGGCGTTCGGCCCCTCCAACTCGCCCAGGAACCACAACCGCTGCTGCGCGAACGACAACGGCACCAACTCCGGCCGCACCCGCGCCGACAACGCCGGCCGCGCCCCCTCAGCACCCTCCAACCGCTCCACCAACAAGCCCACCGACGGCGCCTCGAACACCGCCCGCACACCAATCTCCACACCCAGCACCGACCGCACACGACTCACCAAACGAACCGCAAGCAGAGAGTGACCGCCCAACTCGAAGAAGTTGTCATCCACTCCCACATTCGGCACGCCAAGCACCTCGGCGAACACCGAACACAGGATCTCTTCTTGGAGGGAGACGGGACCACGGCCGCCACCAGCAGCCGTGTACTCCGGAGCGGGCAGCGCGCGACGGTCCAGCTTGCCGTGCGCGGTCAGCGGCAGCGCCTCAAGCGCGACGACCGCCGACGGCACCATGTACTCCGGCAGCACGCGGCCCACGTGCGTCCGCAGCGCGGCGGCATCCACCGCGGCCTCGGCCGGGACGACGTACGCGACCAGACGCTTGTCGCCCGGTATGTCCTCGCGCACCAGCACCGCCACCTGCGCGACATCCGCGTGTGACACCAACGCGGTCTCGACTTCGCCGAGTTCGATGCGGAAGCCGCGGACCTTGACCTGGTCGTCGGCGCGGCCGAGGAACTCCAGGTTCCCGTCCGCGCGCCAGCGCACCACGTCACCGGTGCGGTACATCCGCTCGCCGGCGGCCCCGAACGGGCACGCGATGAAGCGCTCCGCCGAAAGGCCGGGGCGGCCCAGGTAGCCGCGCGCCAGCTGAGCACCCGCGACGTACAACTCACCCGCGACACCCACCGGCACCGGCCGCAGCCCCGCGTCCAGCACGAAGACGCGCGTGTTCGGCATGGGGCCGCCGATCGGCGGGGCCTGGCCGTGGGACGGGGGGACGCATCGCATGAGCGTGACGGCGACGGTCGTCTCGGTCGGCCCGTAGCCGTTCCAGAACTCCCGTCCAGAGCCTGCCCACTGGTCGACAAGTCGACCGGCGGGCAGCTCGCCTCCCGTGGACACCAGGCGCAGCGCCGGCAGCCCCTCGGGACGCAGCAACGGCATCAGGGCGGGCGGCAGTTCGGCGACGGTCACGCCCTGCCCGGCCATGAGGGCTTGGAGCCGGTCGGCGTTGAGCCGGTCCTCGTCCCCTGCCAGGACCAGTGTGGCCCCGACGAGCAGGGTGGTGAACACCTCGAAGACGGACACGTCGAAGGTGAAGGCCGCGAAGCCGAGTACGCGGTCCTGGTCGCCGATCCCGTAGGCCGAAGCGATGCCGGTGGCGAACTCGGCGGCGGAGCCGTGGCTGACGACGACGCCCTTGGGGCGGCCCGTCGAGCCCGAGGTGTAGATGACGTACGCCGGGTGGGACGCCAGAGCTTCCGCTGCCCGAGCCGCACGACCGGCGGACGGCTCGACAGCGTCCAGGTCCTCGACGAGGAGGCGGGGCACGACCGTGTCGTCGCCGGCGAAGCCCTCCGCCAGCGCCCTCGCCGTGATCAGCACGGCGGGGCGGGCGTCCTTCAGTACGTGGGCCGTGCGCTCGGCAGGGTGGCTCGGGTCCAGCGGCAGATAGGCGCCACCGGCCTTCAGTACCGCAAGGAGCGCGACCACCGTGTCCGCGGAGCGCGGCAGGGCGATCGCCACGAGCTGCTCAGGACCGACGCCCCGGTCGACGAGCGCGTCGGCCCATCGACCGGCTCGCGCGTCGAGTTCGGCGTAGGTCAGTTCCGCGCCTTCGTGGACGAGGGCGACGGCCTCGGGGGTCCCGGCCACCTGTGCGTGCCACAGTTCGGTCAGCGTCGTCGGGCGCGTGTCCCGCGCCGTGTCGTTCCAGGCTGTGAGAACGCGGTGCTGCTCGGTCGCGCCGAGGGCCTCGATGCGGCACAGCTCGGTGGCGCTCTCCTCTTCGAGTACGCGGACGAGCTCCGCGGTCACGGTGTGGATCAGCGCGCAGACATCCTGCGGCGCGATCGGATCGGCCGCTTGGACGGTGACGCCGAAGTCGGTGCCCGCGTCGTCGATGGACACGGCGAGGGGGTAGTTGGTGCGCTCGTGGGCCGAGAGCAGCTCGACCCCTTCGAGGGCGCCGCTCAGGGCGTCGTCCGGTCCTGCGCTACTGGCCATGTCGTGCCGGTAGTTGAGCAGGGAGGTGAACAGCGGGGTTTCCGCCGCGAGATCGGCCGCCTGCTGGGCAAGCGTGAGCGAGGCGTGCTCGTGGACGAGGAGGTCGGCGAGCTGCTTCTGCATGCCCCGCACCGCCTCGCCCACCGCCACCCGGCCCGTGGGCACACGTACCGGCAGCGTGTTGATGAACAGACCTGGCGTACGATCCGCACCCGCGCCCGCCTGCATACGACCGAACAGCACACTGCCGAACACCACGTCATCGCGACCCGACGTCACCGCGACGACCCGCGCCCACACCAGGTGGAACAGCGTCGCCGGGCTCACGCCCAAGCGCCGCGCCTGCTCCCGCAGCCGGGCGGCAAGACCCTCGTCCAACGTCGTGCTCACGTCGGTGATGCCGACGGAGCCTTCCCTGCGCAGGTCGAGGAGACCGTACGGCGCCGTCGGCTCGGTCACACCGCTCAACAGCTCACCGAAGAACCGCTCATGCTCCGCACGCGACACACCAAGACGCGCCTGCGCCACGAACTCCCGGAACGGAACCGGCGTGGCCAACCCCTCTCCGTCACCGCGCAGCAGAGCGCGCACCTCGTCCAGGAGGACGTCGAAGGTGGTGTGGTCCAGTACGAGGTGGTGGTTCTGGAGGGCCATCAGCCAGCGGTCGCCGCCCGGTTCGGCAGCGATGTACGCACGCAGCAGCGGAGCTCGCCCGACGTCCATCGAGGCAGCACACGAAGCGAGAAGCTGCTCGACCGCGTCCCCTTCGGCCTGCACGTCGAGGTGGATCTCGTCGACAGGGACGGCAGCCTCGCGCGCCACTACTTGCACCGGCTCACGCAGACCCTCCCACGCGAAACCTGTCCGCAGGATGTCGTGCCGGTCGACCACCTTCTGCAGCGCGTCCAGGAACTGGTCGAGCCGTCCCCGGGAGTCGAACCGCAGCGCCGTCTGCTGGAGGTAGACGTCCGCTCCGCCCTCACCGGTCATCAAGTGGTGGAAGAACAAGCCCTCCTGGAGGGGAGCGAGGGGGTAGACGTCGGCGATGTTCGCCGCCCCGCCCGGCATCCCGGCCGTGATCCGCTCGATCTCCTCCGCCGTCAGGTCCACCAGCGGCAGCATCTCCGGCGTGATGGCTTCGGCACCCGCCGGAATCAGGTTCTCCGGCACCGATACGGCTTCACGGTCCATCGAGGCGGCAACCAGCCCGGCCACCGTCGGAGCGGCGAAGAGCGCCCGCACACTGACCGGCACACCGCGTGCCCTCAACCGCTCCACCAGCGACACCGCGAGGAGGGAATGGCCGCCCAACTCGAAGAAGTTGTCGTCGACACCGACGCTGGGGACACCCAGCACCTCGGCGAACACCGCGCACAGGATCTCCTCCTGGAGCGAAGCGGGGCCACGGCCGCTACCTGCAGCCGTGTATTCGGGTGCGGGGAGTGCGCGGCGGTCGAGCTTGCCGTTGACCGTTACCGGCAGCGCCTCCAACACGACCGTGGCCGACGGGACCATGTACTCCGGCAGGACTCGGCCCACGTGTGCCCGCAGAGCCGCCGTGTCCACCGTGTTGCCGGAAGCAGCCGGGACGACGTACGCGACCAGACGCTTGTCCCCCGGCACGTCCTCACGCACCAGCACCGCGGACTCGGCCACAGCGGAGTGGGACTCCAACGCCGCTTCGATCTCGCCGAGTTCGATACGGAAGCCACGCAGCTTCACCTGGTCATCCGCGCGCCCGAGATACTCCAGGTTCCCGTCCGCACGCCAGCGCACCACATCCCCGGTCCGGTACATCCGCTCACCGGCGGCCCCGAACGGGCACGCGATGAAGCGCTCCGCCGAAAGGCCGGGGCGGCCCAGGTAGCCGCGCGCGAGCTGGTCGCCCGCCAGATACAACTCACCCGCAACACCCACAGGCACCGGCCGCAGACCCGCATCCAGCACATAGACACGCGTGTTCCACACCGGACGGCCAATCGGCACCACCGGACCCTCACCCGCATCGCAGGCCCAAGCCGTCACATCGACCGATGCCTCCGTCGGACCGTACAGATTGTGCAGCTCCACACCCGCCAACACATCGAAGAACTGATCCCTCAACTCCCCGGCAAGCGCCTCACCACTGCACACCACCCAACGCAGCCCCGCACAAGCCCCCACACCCGGCTCACGCAAGAACACCCGCAACATCGACGGCACGAAATGCGCAACCGTCACCCCCTCCCGCCGGATCAACTCCGCGAGATAGCCCGCGTCCCGATGACCACCAGGCCGCGCCACCACCAGACCCGCACCCGTGATCAACGGCCAGAAGAACTCCCACACCGACACGTCGAACCCGAACGGCGTCTTCTGCACCACCCGGTCCGCCCCACCCAGACCGAACACGCCCTGCATCCACAACAGACGGTTCACCACACCCCGATGCGCAACCGCCACACCCTTCGGACGCCCCGTCGAACCCGACGTATAAATCACATACGCCACATGCGACGCCAGCACCGGTGCACCACGCTCGGCATCGGTGACAGCACCCACGTCCAGGGCAGCCAGCACGGAGACCGTCCGCGCACCATCGACGACGACCCGCTCCAGACCCGACACCACCGGCACGACCGACTCGACGGCCTCGCTGGTCAGCACCAGGACCGGCTGCGCATCCTCCAGGACGTACGCAATGCGCTCAGCCGGGTACTCCGGATCCACCGGAACGTACGCACCACCGGCCTTCAACACCGCAAGCAGCGCCACCACCAGATCAGCGGAACGCTCCATACAGACCGCAACCAGCGACTCCGCACCCACACCGCGCGAAATCAGCAGCCGGGCAAGGCGATTCGCCCGCCCATCCAGTTCCGCATACGACCACTCAGTGCCCTCGAAGACCACCGCGACCGCATCCGGCGTCTCACGCACCTGCTCCGCCAACAACTCCGTCAGCGACACCTCAGGGACGGAACGACCCGTGTCATTCCAGCCACGCACCAGCCGATCCCGCTCCGCCTCATCGAGGACAGGGACTTGGGCGACGCGTACCGACGGGTCAGTGGTGCACGCGTCCAGTACGCGTACGAATCGGGTGCGGAGGTCGTCCACCGTCTCCCGGTCGAACAGGTCAAGGGCATAGGTGATCGACCCCTTCAGACCGGCGGGGCGACCCTGCGCGTCGAACTCCTCGCTCAGGTCGAAGGACAGGTCGAACTTGGCCGGGGCCCTGCCGCCGGGCAGCGGGCCGACTTGGAGTCCGGGGAGGTCGAGTACGGCCGGGGCGTTGTTCTGGACGGCCAGCATCACCTGGAACAGGGGGTGGCGTCCCATGGAGCGGGTCGGTACCAGCTCCTCGACGAGGCGCTCGAACGGCACGTCCTGGTGGGCGAACGCGCCGAGGTCGGCGTCCCGCACCCGCGACACCAGTTCCGCGAACGACGGGTCCCCGCTCAGGTCCGTGCGCATGACGAGCGAGTTGATGAAGAAGCCGACGAGGTCGTCGAGCGCGTCGTCCATGCGGCCGGCGATGGGCGTGCCGACCGGGATGTCGTCGCCCGCGCCGAGCCGGGAGAGCAGCACCGCGAGGCCGGCCTGGAGAACCATGTAGAGGGTGGCGCCCTCCGCACGGGCCAGTTCGGTCAGCCGCTGGTGCAGCTCCGCGTCGATGCGGAGCTGCACCTGGTCGCCCCGGTAGGAGGCCATCGCCGGACGTGTCCGGGCTGCGGGCAGCCGGAGTTCCTCCGGCACGCCCGCCAGCGTGGTCCGCCAGTAGGCGAGCTGCTCGGCGAGCACGCTCTCCGGGTCGCTCTCGTCCCCGAGGAGGTCGAGCTGCCACATCGTGTAGTCGGCGTACTGGACCGGGAGCGGCTCCCACTGCGGGGCGTGACCCGCGCGGCGCGCGGCGTACGCCTCGGAGATGTCCCGTGCGAGCAGCCCCATGGACCAGCCGTCGCTGGCGATGTGGTGGAGGACGAGGAGCAGGACGTGCTCCTGCGGCGCCAGTTCGTGGAGCCGGGCACGGATCGGGATGTCCGATGCCAGGTCGAACGGCTGGGCCGTGGCCTCGGCGAGGGCCGGGGCCAGGGCGTCCTCCCCCGCCGTCGGGATCACCGGCAGGTCGAGGGGCACCGCGCCCGCGTCGAGGATCCGCTGGTGCGGAGTTCCGTCGGCGGCGGGGAACACGGTCCGCAGCACCTCGTGCCGCTCCACCACGTCCCGCAGCGCGGCGTGCAGGGCGGCCACGTTCAGCTCGCCCCTGAGCCGCAGGGCGGCGGGGATGTTGTACGTGGGGTTCGGGCCCTCGAGCTGCGCCAGGAACCACAGGCGCCTCTGGGCGAACGACAGCGGGATCATCAGTTTTCCTCCTGCGTCGGCCTCGGCCGCGGCCGCAGTGCAGGCCGTGCTCGCTTCGTGTTCGTCTGTGTTTCGAGCCGACTCGCGAGTCCGGCCACGGTCGGTGTCTCGAACAGCGTCCTGATCGGCAGCTCCACACCCAGGGCGGTGCGGATGCGGCTCACCAGTCGGGTCGCAAGGAGTGAGTGCCCGCCGAGGTCGAAGAAGGAGTCGTCGACTCCCACTTCCGGCAGCCCCAGGACCTCCGTGAACAGGTCGCAGAGCTCCTTCTCGCGCGGCGTGCTCGGAGCCCGGTTCGAACCGGCGACGGCCCGGTAGTCCGGCGCGGGCAGCGCCCGGCGGTCCAGCTTCCCGTTGACGGTCAGCGGGAGGGCGTCGAGACGCGTGACGGCGGAGGGCACCATGTGGTCCGGGAGTTGCTCGCGCACGTACCCGCGCACGGCCGCGGACAGCGCGGAGGCGGACAGGTCCGCGGCCGCCCCGCTGTCCTGCGCCGTCGGATCCGCGACCACGTAACCGACGAGGCGCTTGTCCCCCGGCGTGTCCTCGCGTACGACCACGGCCGCCTGGCCGACGAGCGGGTGCGAGGCCAGGACGGCCTCGATCTCGCCGAGTTCGATGCGGAATCCCCGGACCTTCACCTGGTCGTCGGCGCGTCCCACGTAGTCCAGGTGTCCGTCGGCACGTCGGCGCACCACGTCGCCCGTGCGGTACATCCGCTCACCGGCCGTGCCGAACGGGCACGCCACGAAGCGCTCCGCCGTGAGGCCGGGCCGGTTCGTGTAGCCGCGCGAGAGCTGGGCCCCGGCGAGGTACAGCTCACCGGCGACGCCGACCGGGACGGGGCGCAGGCTGTCGTCGAGCACGTACGTCCGGGTGTTCCACATGGGGCTGCCGATGGGCAGGACCCCGGCGCTTTCCTCTTCCCGCGCGCTCACGGGGTACGCCGTGCAGACCACGGTCGCCTCGGTCGGCGCGTACATGTTCACCAGGGCCGGGGCGTTCTCGGGGTGACGTGCGAACCACTCGGTGAGGCGCCCGTGGTCCAGCGCCTCGCCACCGAAGATCACGAAGCGCAGCGCGAGCCGGGAGCCCGGTTCGGGGGCCTCGGCGTCGGCCTGGGCGAGCTGGTAGAACGCCGACGGCGTCTGGTTGAGCACGGTCACCCGCTCGCGGACGAGCAGGTCGAGGAATCCTCCGGGCGACCGGGAGATCCCGTGCGGCACGACCACCAGGCGGCCGCCGTGGAGCAGGGCGCCCCACATCTCCCAGACCGAGAAGTCGAAGGAGAAGGAGTGGAACCAGGTCCACACGTCGTCCGCGCCGAAGTCGTACCTGCTCTTCGCCGCCTCGAACAGCTGGACCACGTTGCGGTGCGGGACGGCCACCCCCTTGGGGTTGCCGGTGGAGCCCGACGTGTAGATGACGTACGCGGGGTGGTCCGGCACCAGCGTGCTCCGCCGCTCGGTGTCGGCGACTTCACCGGCGTCCAGTCCCGCCAGGGCGGAGACCGTCTGCGGCTCGTCGAGGACGACCCGTTCGAGGCCGGCCACGACGGGCAGGCCACTCGCCGCGGACTGGCTGGTGAGGACGAGGACCGGTCGGGCGTCGTTGAACATGTACGCGATGCGGTCGGCCGGGTACTCCGGATCCACCGGCACGTACGCGCCACCCGTCTTCAGCACCGCGAGCAGCGCCACCACCAGGTCCGCGGACCGCTCCATGGACACGGCGACCACGGACTCCGGGCCCACACCACGGGAGATCAGCAGCCGGGCCAGGCGGTTGGTGCGCGCGTCCAGCTCCGCGTACGACAGCTCCGTGCCGTCGAAGGTGACGGCGACGGCGTCCGGGGTTCGCGCCACCTGGTCCGCGAACAGTCGGGGAAGCGTCGTGACGGGAACCTCGTGCGCGGTGTCGTTCCACTGCGTGAGGAGCTGTCGCTGGTCCGTCTCGTCGAGGACCTGCACCTCGTGGAGGCCGGTGGCGCCGGTCTCCTCTTCGAGCGCGGTGACGAGGTTCGCCGCGGCCGCGTGGATCAGGCCGGTCACTGCCTGCGGGGAGAGGGGCGCGGCGGCCTGGACGACGACGTCGAAGCGGGTACCGGAATCGTCGACGGACACCGTGAGGGGGTAGTTGCTGCGCTCGTGGGCCGAGAGCAGTTCGACGCCTTCGAGGGCACCGCTCATCGTGTCGTCCGGGCCCGTACTGCCGGCGGTGTTGTGCCGGAAGTTGAGCAGGGAGGTGAACAGCGGGGTCTGCGCGGGCAGGCCTGCGGCCTGCTGGGCGAGGGTGAGGGGTGCGTGTTCGTGGACGAGGAGGTCGGCGAGCTGCTTCTGCATGCCTCGCACGGCCTCGCCCACCGAGACCCGCCCGGTCGGCACACGTACCGGCAGCGTGTTGATGAACAGACCCGGCGTCCGGTCCGCGCCCGTACCGGCCTGCATGCGGCCGAACAGCACGCTGCCGAACACGACATCGTCGCGGTCCGAGGTCACCGCGGCGACCCGCGCCCACACCAGGTGGAACAGCGTCGCCGGGCTGACGCCCAGGCGGCGTGCCTGCTCCCGCAGTCGGGCGGCCACGTCCGCGTCGAGGGTGCTCATGACCTCGTCGACCTCGCTGCCGTCGCCACGCACGTCAAGGAGGCCGTACGGCGCCGTCGGCTCGGTCACGCCGTCGAGCAGCTCACCGAAGAACCGCTCGTGCTCCGCCCGCGTCACGCCGAGGCGCGCCTGCGCCACGAACTCCCGGAAGGGAACCGGCGTGGGCAACGCGTCTTCCTGGCCCTCCAGGTGGGCACGCACCTCGGCGAGGAGCAGTTCCAGAGCGGTGTGGTCCTCGACGAGGTGGTGGTTCTGGAGGACCATCAGCCAGCGGTCGCTGTCCGGTTCCGCGCCGATGTACGCACGCAGCAGCGGGGCACGGCCGACGTCCATGGCCTTGTCCGCGGCGTCCAGCAGTTGCTGGACCGCGCCCTGGCCCTCGGGGGCCTCATCGAGTGCGACCTCATGGACCGGCATTTCGGCGTGCCGGACCACGACCTGCACCGGCTCGCGCAGGCCGTCCCACGCGAAGCCCGTGCGAAGGATGTCGTGCCGTTCCATCACGGCTTGGAGCGCCTCGACGAACCGGTCGACGCGCTGCCGGGCGTCGAACCGCAGCACTGTCTGCTGGAGGTAGACGTCCGTTTCGCCCTCACCGGTCATCAGGTGGTGGAAGAACAGGCCTTCCTGGAGAGGGGCGAGAGGGTAGATGTCGGCGATGTTCGCCGCTCCGCCCTGCACCCGGCCGACGATTCGGTCGATCTCCTCCGCCGTCAGTTCCACCAGCGGCAGCATCTCCGGCGTGATGGCTTCGGCACCCGCCGGAATCAGGTTCTCCGGCACGGCCACCGCACCCTGGCCGCCCGCACCGACAGCGGCCGCGAGCCCGGCCACCGTCGGCGTCGCGAACAGACTCCGCACGCTCACCGGCAGACCCCGCTCACGCAGGCGCTCGATGAGCGAGACCGCGAGGAGGGAGTGACCGCCCAGCTCGAAGAAGTTGTCGTCGACACCGACGCCGGGAAGACCGAGTACGTCGGCGAACACCGCGCACAGGATCTCCTCCTGGAGGGAGGCGGGTCCCCGGCCACCACCAGCAGCCGTGTACTCAGGTGCGGGCAGTGCGCGGCGGTCGAGCTTGCCGTTGACCGTCAGCGGCAGCGCATCGAGCACGACCATCGCCGCGGGGACCATGTACTCGGGCAGCAGGCCACCGACATGCGTCCGCAGCACCGCCGTGTCCACCGTGCCGCCGGACTCAGCCGCAACCACGTACGCGACCAAGCGCTTGTCCCCCGGCACGTCCTCGCGCACCAGCACCGCGGTCTGGGCGACAGCGGGGTGAGACTCCAACGCCGCCTCGATCTCACCCAGCTCGATACGGAAACCTCGGACCTTGACCTGGTCATCCGCACGGCCCAGGAACTCCAGGTTCCCGTCCGCACGCCAACGCACCACATCTCCGGTCCGGTACATCCGCTCACCGGCATCCCCGAACGGGCACGCCACGAAGCGCTCGGCCGAAAGACCCGGCCGACCCAGGTATCCGCGCGCCAACTGCGCGCCCGCGACATACAACTCACCCGCGACACCCACCGGCACCGGCCGCAGATCCGAACCCAGCACGAACACCCGCAAGTTCGGGATGCCCACACCGATCACACTGCCCGCACCACCAGCAACGACAGCCTCATCCAGGGCCATGTAACTGACGTGCACGGTGGTCTCGGTGATGCCGTACATGTTCACCAGCACCGGCGCATCCGCCGCATGCCGCACATACCACTCCCGCAGGCGCGACAGATCCAGCGCCTCACCACCGAACACCACATACCGCAGCGCCAACCGCTCACCCAACGAGGGTTCGCGCGCTTCCGCCGCCATCAACTGATAGAACGCCGACGGCGTCTGGTTCAAAACCGTCACACGCTCCGCGACCAGCAACTCCAGGAACTCGTGCGGATTGCGCGACACCTCACGCGGCACCACCACAAGACGCCCGCCATGCAGCAGCGCACCCCACAGCTCCCACACCGAGAAGTCGAACGCGAACGAGTGGAACCACGCCCACACATCCCCCGCCCCGAAGGCGAACCAGCCATCCGTACCACCGAACAGCGCCACCACATTCCCATGCGGAACCGCCACACCCTTCGGACGCCCCGTCGAACCCGACGTATAAATCACATACGCCACATGCGACGGCAGCACCGGTGCACCACGCTCGGCATCGGTCACGGCGCTCGCGTCCAAGGCAGCCAGCGCGGAGACCGTCTGCGGCTCGTCGACGACGACCCGCGCCACGTCCTCCACGGCCGGCACCACCGACTGGACCGCTGCGTTGGTCAGCACCAGGGCCGGACGTGCGTCTTCCAGCACGTACGCGATGCGCTCAGCCGGGTACTGCGGATCGATGGGTACGTACGCACCACCGGCCTTCAACACCGCCAGGAGTGCCACCACCAGGTCAGCGGAGCGCTCCATGCAGACCGCAACCAGCGACTCCGCACCCACGCCACGCGAAATCAGCAGCCGGGCCAGACGGTTCGCCCGCGCGTCCAACTCGGCGTACGACCACTCCGTACCACCGAAGGTGACCGCAGTCGCGTCAGGTGTGCCTGCCGCCTGAGCCGCGAACAGCTCCGTCAGCGAGGCTTCGGCAACCGGGCGGGAAGCACCGCTCCAGTCCCGCACCAGCTGGTCCTGCTCCGCCTCACCGAGAACCGGCACGCGGCCCAGAGGCAGGTCCTCGGACTCCGCCTCCAATGCCGCGACGATTCCTTCAGCCGCAGCGCTGACCAGGCCACACACCGCCTCCGCGGCAATCGGAGCAGCCGCCTGAACCGTCAGGCCAAAGCCCTCACCCGTGTCGTCCACCGACACCGTCAGCGGGTAGTTCGTCCGCTCGTGGGCCGACAGCAGCTCGACGCCGTCCAAGCCGGTGTTGAGGTCTTCGATCGACCTGCCCATCCGCTCGGCGGCATTGGCGTTCTGCCGGTAGTTGAGGAGGGAGGTGAACAGCGGGGTCTCCGCCGCGAGATCGGCCGCCTGCTGGGCAAGCGTGAGCGGGGCATGCTCGTGGACGAGGAGGTCGGCGAGCTGCTTCTGCATCCCCCGCACCGCATCGCCCACCGCCACCCGCCCAGTCGGCACACGTACCGGCAGCGTGTTGATGAACAGACCCGGCGTACGATCCGCACCCGCGCCCGCCTGCATACGACCGAACAGCACACTGCCGAACACCACATCGTCACGACCCGAAGTCACCGCAGCCACACGGGCCCACACCAAGTGGAACAACGTCGCCGGGCTCACACCCAGACGCCGCGCCTGCTCCCGAAGACGGGCCGCGAGACCCGCATCCAGCATGACCGCCGCCTCCGCGACATCCGAACCGTCACCATGCACATCCAACAACCCGAACGGCGCCGTCGGCTCACTCACACCACCAAGCAGCTCACCGAAGAACCGCTCATGCTCCGCACGCGACACACCAAGACGCGCCTGCGCCACAAACTCACGGAACGGAACAGGGGTAGGGAGTTCCTCCGCCTCTCCGCGCAGCAGCGCACTGACCTCTGCGAAGAGGACACCCATCGCCGTGTGGTCCTGGACCAGGTGGTGGGCCTGCATGACCATCAGCCAGCGGTCGCTGTCGGGCTCCGCCGCGACAGTGGCGCGCAGCAGCGGAGCCTGACGGATGTCCATGGACGGGCTGCACCGGTCAAGGAGCCCCTGCACCAGGTCCCCGTCGAAGTCCCCGAACTCGACCTCGTCCACGGGGATGTCGGCGTGACGCACCACCACCTGTACCGGCTCGCGCAGGCCTTCCCATGCGAAGCCCGTCCGCAGGGTGTCGTGCCGGTCCACGGCCGTTTGGAGCACGTTCAGGAACTGGTCGAGCCGTTCCCGGGAGTCGAACCGCAGCACCGTCGGCAGCACGTACACGTCCGCGCCGTTCTCGTTGCCGATGACGGAGTGGAAGAAGATGCCTTCCTGGAGGGGGGCGAGGGGGTAGATGTCGGCGATGTTCGCCGCCCCGCCCTCAACCCGGGTCGTGATCCGCCCGATCTCCTCCGTCGTCAGCTCCACCAGCGGCAGCATCTCCGGCGTGATCACCTCGGCACCCGCCGGGATCAGGTTCTCCGGCACGGCCACCGCGCCCTGGCCGCCCGCACCGGCGGCGGCCGCGAGCCCGGCCACCGTCGGCGTCGCGAACAGACTCCGCACGCTCACGGGAAGACCCAGCTCACGCAGGCGTACGACGAGCTTGACAGCCATGAGGGAGTGCCCGCCGCGTTCGAAGAAGTTGTCGTCGACACCGACGTCGGGGACGCCCAGCACCTCGGCGAACACCGCGCACAGGATCTCCTCCTGCACGGACGAGGGGCCGCGTCGAGCGGGCTGTCCCTTGCCGGAAGCCGTCGACGCGCTCGGCTCCTGCTCCTCGTGCGTACCGCCCACGAGTTCCAGGCTGCCGTCCGCGCGCCGGCGCACCACGTCGCCCGTGCGGTACATCCGCTCGCCGGTGGCTCCGAACGGGCACGCCACGAAGCGTTCCGCCGTCAGCCCGGGACGGCCCTCGTAGCCGTGATCCTTGAGGCCGCCCGCGACGTACAGGTCGCCCGCGACACCAGCAGGGACCAGTTGGAGCGCCGCATCGAGAACGAACACCTTCCGTCCGGTGTCCGCTCCGCTTTGGGGGGCAGAGTCCAGCACCGGCAGCGTACGGGCCGGAACGCCCGCTGCGGAGTCCTTCCATTCGGTCAGGATCCGGTCCCGCTCCGCGTCGCCGAGGATCTGGATCCGGCTCACGGGCTGGTGCGGATCGGCCGTCACGGCATCCAGTACGCGTACGAAGCGCTCCACGAGCTCCGCGACCGTGTCCTCGTCGAACAGGTCGACGGCGTAGACGACCGTGCCCTCAAGTCCGGCCGGGGCACCGGAGGCGTCGAAGCGCTCCCTCACGTTCAGGTCGAGGTCGAACTTGGCGGCCACCTCCCGGCTCGCGAGCACTTCGGCGTCGAGTCCGGGCAGGTCCACGACCGCATCCGCATGCGTGTCCAGACCGAGCATGATCTGGAAGAGGGGGTGGCGTGCCATGGACCGCGTCGGCGCCAGCTCTTCGACAAGCCGCTCGAAGGGGACGTCCTCATGCGCGTACGCACCGAGCCCCGTCTCCCGCACCCGCTCCAACAACTCCGCGAAGGACGGGTCCCCGCTCACGTCGGTGCGGATCACCAGCGTGTTCACGAAGAACCCGACCAGCTCCTCCAACGCCTCATCCGAACGCCCGGCCACAGGAACACCCAGCGGAATGTCGCGGCCCGCGCCCAGACGGCTCAACAGCGCCGCCATGCCCGCCTGCAACACCATGAACAGGGTGACACCGTGTGCCCGCGCGATTTCCACGAGCCGCGCATGCACCCCGGCGTCCACGCCGAGTTCCACGATGTCACCGCGGTGCGAGGCGACGGCCGGGCGCGGCCGGTCCACCGGAAGCACCAGCTCGTCCGGTACGTCCGCCAACATGTGGCGCCAGTACGCGAGCTGGCGGGCCATCACGCTGTCGGGGTCGCTCTCCTCACCGAGGAGTTCCCGCTGCCACAGCGCGTAGTCCGCGTACTGCACGGGAAGCGGTTCCCAATCCGGCGCCTGCCCGGCGGTGCGGGCCGCGTACGCCACCGACACGTCACGCGCCAGCGGCGCCATCGACCAGCCATCACCCGCCACGTGATGCAGCACCAACATCAACACGTGCTCGTCCGGACCCGTCACGAACAACCACGCACGCAAGGGAACGTCGACGGACAGGTCAAACACACACCCGGCCGCCTCAGCCATCTCCGCTGTCAGGTTCTCCGGGGCGACGTCGACGACCGTCAGCTCACAGCCGGCCGAGCCGATGTCCAGTACCTGCTGCTGGGCCGTGCCTGCCACCGTCGGGAACACGGTGCGCAGCACTTCATGCCGCGCCACCACATCATTGAGCGCCGCGCCCAGCGCTTCGACGTCCAGCTCTCCGCGCAGCCGGATGCCCGCGGGAATGTTGTACGTGGCGTTCGGCCCCTCCAGCTCACCCAGGAACCACAACCGCTGCTGCGCGAACGACAACGGCACCAACTCCGGCCGCACCCGCGCCGAGAGAGCCGGCCGTGCCTTGTCGGCGCCCTCCAGCCGCTCCACGAGCAGGCCCACCGACGGTGCCTCGAACACCGCCCGCACACCAATCTCCACACCCAGCACCGACCGCACACGACTCACCAAACGAACCGCGAGGAGGGAGTGACCGCCCAGCTCGAAGAAGTTGTCGTCGACACCGACGTTGGGGACACCGAGCACCTCGGCGAACACCGCGCACAGGATCTCCTCCTGCGCGTTCGCCGGTGCCCGGCCCGCCGACACCGAGTATTCGGGTGCGGGGAGTGCGCGGCGGTCGAGCTTGCCGTTGACCGTGACCGGCAGCGCCTCCAACACGACCATCGCTGAGGGGACCATGTACTCCGGGAGCACTCGGCTCACATGCGCGCGCAGAGCCGCAGTGTCCATTGAGCCCTCGGTGGGAACCACGTACGCGACCAGACGCTTGTCGCCCGGGGTGTCCTCACGTACGAGCACCGCGGACTCGGCCACGGCGGCGTGGGATTCCAACGCCGCTTCGATCTCGCCGAGTTCGATGCGGAAGCCGCGCAGCTTCACCTGGTCATCCGCGCGCCCGAGGTACTCCAGGTTCCCGTCCGCACGCCAGCGCACCACATCCCCGGTCCGGTACATCCGCTCACCGGCGGCCCCGAACGGGCACGCGATGAAGCGCTCCGCCGAAAGGCCGGGGCGACCCAGGTAGCCGCGCGCGAGCTGGTCGCCCGCCAGATACAACTCGCCCGCAACACCCACAGGCACCGGCCGCAGACCCGCATCCAGCACATAGACACGCGTGTTCCACACCGGGCGGCCGATCGGCACGACCGGACCCTCACCCGCATCGCAGGCCCAGGCCGTCACATCGACCGACGCCTCGGTCGGACCGTACAGATTGTGCAGCTCCACACCCGCCAGCACGTCGAAGAACTGATCCCTCAACTCCCCGGCAAGCGCCTCACCACTGCACACCACCCACCGCAGCCCCGCACAAGCCCCCACACTCGGCTCACGCAGGAACACCCGCAGCATCGACGGCACGAAATGCGCAACCGTCACCCTCTCCCGCCGGATCAACTCCGCGAGATAGCCCGCGTCCCGATGACCACCAGGCCGCGCCACCACCAGACCCGCACCCGTGATCAACGGCCAGAAGAACTCCCACACCGACACGTCAAACCCGAACGGCGTCTTCTGCACCACCCGGTCCGACCCACCCAGACCAAACGCGCCCTGCATCCACAACAGACGGTTCACCACACCCCGATGCGGAACCGCCACACCCTTCGGACGCCCCGTCGAACCCGACGTATAAATCACATACGCCACATGCGACGGCGAGACCTCCACAGAGCTAACAGGCTCAGCAGACAGCGCCTCCAATTGCGCCACCACCTCAGGCGCATCCACCACCACACGCGCCGGAACGTCCACCACCGGCACGACCGCCTGGACGACCTCGCTGGTCAGCACCAGGACCGGCTGCGCATCCTCCAACACGTACGCAATGCGGTCAGCCGGGTACTCCGGATCGATGGGTACGTACGCACCACCGGCCTTCAACACCGCAAGCAGCGCCACCACCAGATCAGCGGAACGCTCCATACAGACCGCAACCAGCGACTCCGCACCCACACCACGCGAAATCAGCAGCCGGGCAAGGCGATTCGCCCGCGCATCCAGTTCCGCATACGACCACTCAGTGCCCTCGAAGACCACCGCGACCGCATCCGGCGTCTCACGCACCTGCTCCGCCAACAACTCCGTCAGCGACACCTCAGGAACAGACCGACCCGTGTCATTCCACCCACACACCAACCGATCCCGCTCCACCTCGGGCAGGACCGAAACCTGGTGCAGACGCAGGCCTTCGGCCTCGTCTTCCAGTGCCGCGACGATGCTCTCGGCCGCAGCATCGACCAGGCCACACACCGAATCCGCGTCAATCGGAGCACTCGCCTGGACCGTGAGGCCAAAGCCTTCGCCGGTGTCATCCACTGACAGCGTGAGCGGGTAGTTCGTGCGCTCACGCGTGTAGGCGATTTCTACGCCTCCGAGGTCGAGGCCCATCTCCTCACGCGGACGGTCGTTGTGCCGGTAGTTGAGGAGGGAGGTGAACAGCGGGGTCTCCGCCGCGAGATCGGCCGCCTGCTGGGCAAGCGTGAGCGGGGCATGCTCGTGGACGAGGAGGTCGGCGAGCTGCTTCTGCATCCCCCGCACCGCATCGCCCACCGCCACCCGCCCAGTCGGCACACGTACCGGCAGCGTGTTGATGAACAGACCCGGCGTACGATCCGCACCCGCGCCCGCCTGCATACGACCGAACAGCACACTGCCGAACACCACGTCATCGCGACCCGAGGTCACCGCAGCAACCCGCGCCCACACCAGGTGGAACAACGTCGCCGGGCTCACGCCCAAGCGCCGTGCCTGCTCCCGCAGACGAGCAGCAAGACCCGCATCCAGCATGACCGCCGCTTCCACGACGTCCGAACCGTCACCATGCACATCCAACAACCCGAACGGCGCCGTCGGCTCACTCACACCACCAAGCAGCTCACCGAAGAACCGCTCATGCTCCGCACGCGACACACCAAGACGCGCCTGCGCCACAAACTCACGGAACGGAACCGGGGTAGGGAGTTCCTCTGCCTCACCGCGCAGCAGAGCACGCACCTCGCCCAGAAGCACAGCCAGGGCGGTGTGGTCCTGGACCAGGTGATGGACCTGCAGGGCGAGCAGCCAGCGGTCGCTGCCGGGCTCCGCCGCGAGAGTGGCTCGCAGCAGCGGAGCACGCCGGATGTCCATGGACGGGCTGCACAGGCCAAGCAGTCCCTGAACCAGGTCCCCGTCGAAGTCCTCGAGGTCCACCTCGCGTACGGGGATGTCGGCGTGACGCACCACGACCTGCACCGGCTCGCGCAGGCCGTCCCACGCGAAGCCCGTCCTGAGGATGTCGTGCCGGTCCACCACGGCCTGCAGTGCCTCAAGGAACCGCTCGACACGCTCACGCGAGTCAAAGCCCAGGACCGTCGGCAGTACATACACGTCCGCGCCGGACTCACCACCCAGCACGGAATGGAAGAAGATGCCTTCTTGCAACGGAGCAAGCGGATAGACATCGGCGATGTTCGCCGCCCCACCCTGCACCCCGGCCGAGATTCGCCCGATCTCCTCCGCCGTCAGCTCCACCAGCGGCAGCATCTCCGGCGAAATCACCTCAGCGCCCGCCGGAATCAGATTCTCCGGTACCGAGACCAACTCGCCGTCGGCCGAAGCAGCGGCCAGGCCGGCCACCGTCGGGGCAGCGAACAAGTCCCGCACGCTGACCGATACGCCCCGCTCACGCAGCCGCTCGATGAGCGACACCGCGAGGAGCGAATGACCGCCCAGCTCGAAGAAGTTGTCGTCGACACCCACGCTGGGAACGCCCAGAACCTCGGCGAACACCGCGCACAGGATCTCCTCCCGCACACCCGACGGAGCCCGCCCCACCGACACGGTGTACTCCGGTGCGGGCAGCGCTCGGCGGTCAAGCTTGCCGTTGACCGTCAGCGGCAGCGTCTCAAGGACCACCATCGCCGCCGGAACCATGTACTCCGGCAGCAGACCACCGACATGTGCCCTCAGTACCGCCGTGTCCACCATGTCGCCAGCAGCAGTCGGAACGACGTACCCGACGAGACGCTTGTCCCCCGGCACGTCCTCACGCACCAACACTGCGGCCTGCGCGACATCCGCATGCGATTCCAGCGCCGCCTCGATCTCGCCCAGCTCGATCCGGAAGCCTCGGACCTTTACCTGGTCATCCGCACGGCCCAGGAACTCCAGGTTCCCGTCCGCACGCCAACGCACCACATCACCGGTCCGGTACATCCGCTCACCGGCATCCCCGAACGGGCAGGCGACGAACCGCTCCGCGGACAGCGTCGGGCGACCCAGATAACCGCGGGCCAACTGCGCGCCCGCGACATACAACTCACCCGCGACACCCACCGGCACCGGCCGCAGATCCGAACCCAGCACGAACACCCGCAAGTTCGGGATGCCCACACCGATCACACTGCCCGCACCACCCGCGACGACAGCCTCATCCAAGGCCATGTAACTCACATGGACCGTGGTCTCGGTGATGCCATACATGTTCACCAGCACCGGCGCATCCGCCGCATGCCGCACATACCACTCCCGCAGCCGCGACAGATCCAGCGCCTCACCACCGAACACCACACACCGCAACGCCAACCGCTCACCCAACGACGGCTCCCGCGCTTCCGCCGCCATCAACTGATAGAACGCCGACGGCGTCTGGTTCAAAACCGTCACACGCTCAGCGACCAGCAACTCCAAGAACTCGTGCGGATTGCGCGACACCTCACGCGGCACCACCACAAGACGCCCGCCATGCAGCAGCGCACCCCACAGCTCCCACACCGAGAAGTCGAACGCGAACGAGTGGAACCACGCCCACACATCCCCCGCCCCGAAGGCGAACCAGCCATCCGTACCACCGAACAGCGCCACCACATTCCCATGCGGAACCGCCACACCCTTCGGACGCCCCGTCGAACCCGACGTATAAATCACATACGCCACATGCGACGGCGAGACCTCCACAGAGCTGACAGGCTCAGAAGACAGCGCCTCCAACTGCGCCACCACCTCAGGCGCATCCACCACCACGCGCGCCACAACGTCCACCACCGGCACGACCGCCTGGCTGGTCAGCACCAGGACCGGCTGTGCGTCCTCCAGGACGTACGTGATGCGGTCAGCCGGATACTCCGGGTCGATCGGAACGTACGCACCACCGGCCTTCAACACCGCAAGCAGCGCCACCACCAGATCAGCGGAACGCTCCATACAGACCGCAACCAACGACTCCGCACCCACACCACGCGAAATCAGCAGCCTCGCCAGGCGATTCGCCCGCGCGTCCAACTCGGCGTACGACCACTCAGTGCCACCGAAGGTGACCGCAGTCGCGTCAGGCGTACGACCCACCTGAGCCGCGAACAGCTCCGTCAGCGACGCCTCGGCGACCGGGCGGGAAGCACCACTCCACTCCTGAACCATTTGGTCCTGCTCCGCCTCGCCCAGAACCGGCACCCGGTCCAGAAGCAGATCCTCGGACTCCTCCTCCAGCGCCGCGACGATGCCCTCGGCCGCAGCGCCCAGCAGGCCGCACACCGACTCGGCATCAATCGGAGCAGCCGTCTGAACCGTCAGGCCAAAGCCGTCACCCGTGTCGTCGATCGACACCGTCACGGGGTAGTTCGTGCGCTCGCGAGCCGACAGCAGCTCGGCCCCGTCCAGGTCGATGCTCGGCTCGTCGCCCGGTGTGCCGGCGCTGTGGCGGTAGTTGAGCAGGGAGGTGAACAGCGGGGTTTCCGCCGCGAGATCAGCGGCCTGCTGAGCCAGTCCCAGTGACGCGTGCTCGTGGACGAGGAGGTCGGCGAGCTGCTTCTGCATCCCCCGCACCGCATCGCCCACCGCCACCCGGCCCGTGGGCACACGTACCGGGAGCGTGTTGATGAACAGACCCGGCGTACGATCCGCACCCGCGCCCGCCTGCATACGACCGAACAGCACACTGCCGAACACCACGTCATCCCGGCCCGACGTCACCGCGACGACCCGCGCCCACACCAGGTGGAACAGCGTGGCCGGGCTGACGCCCAAACGCCGCGCCTGCTCCCGAAGACGAGCAGCAAGACCCGCATCCAACGGCGCCGCCGCCTCCGCGACATCCGAACCGTCACCATGCACATCCAACAACCCGAACGGCGCCGTCGGCTCACTCACACCACCAAGCAGCTCACCGAAGAACCGCTCATGCTCCGCACGCGACACACCAAGACGCGCCTGCGCCACGAACTCACGGAACGGAACAGGCGCAGGCAGAGCCTCCGCGTCACCGCCGAGCAACGCACGCACCTCGCCCAGCAGTACCTCAAGGGTGGTGTGGTCGCGGATGAGGTGATGCGCCTGCAGGGCGAGGAGCCAGCGGTCGCTGCCGGGCTCCGCCGCGAGAGTGGCTCGCAGCAGCGGAGCACGCCGGATGTCCATGGACGGGCTGCACAGGTCAAGGAGCTGCTGCACGGCGTCGGTGTCCGACTGCGGGTGGAGCTGGAGTTCCTCGACAGGAATGGCTGCCTTGCGCAGCACTACCTGCACCGGCTCGCGCAGGCCTTCCCATGCGAAGCCCGTGCGGAGGATGTCGTGCCGGTCCACGACCGCCTGCAACGCCCCAAGGAATCGCTCGGCACGGTCACGCGAATCGAAGCCGAGCACCGTCGGCAGTACGTAGACGTCCGCGCCGGACTCACCGCCCAGCACGGAGTGGAAGAAGATGCCCTCCTGGAGGGGGGCGAGGGGGTAGATGTCGGCGATGTTCGCCGCCCCGCCCTCAACCCGGGCCGAGATCCGCCCGATCTCCTCCGCCGTCAGCTCCACCAGCGGCAGCATCTCCGGCGAGATCGCCTCGGCACCCGCCGGAATCAGATTCTCCGGCACCGAGACGGCGCCGGCGGCCGACGAGGCAGCGGCCAGACCGGCCGCCGTCGGAGCGGCGAACAGATCCCGCACGCTCACGGACACGCCCCGCTCCCGCAGCCGCTCGATCAGCGACACCGCGAGGAGGGAGTGACCGCCCAGCTCGAAGAAGTTGTCGTCCACGCCCACTCCGGCAACGCCCAGGACGTCGGCGAACACCGCGCAGAGGATCTCCTCCTGGAGGGAGGCGGGTCCCCGGCCGCCTTCTGTAGCCGTGTGTTCGGGTGCGGGCAGTGCGCGGCGGTCGAGCTTGCCGTTGACCGTCAGCGGCAGCACGTCGAGCACGACCATCGCCGACGGCACCATGTACTCCGGCAGCACCCGGCCCACCTGCGCCCGCAGCGCCGCCACATCCAGCGTGTCGCCGGACTCGGCCGGAACCACGTACCCGACGAGGCGCTTGTCCCCCGGCACGTCCTCGCGTACGAGCACCGCCGCCTGGGCGACATCCGCGTGTGCCTCGAGGGCCGCCTCGATCTCACCGAGCTCGATCCGGTATCCCCGGATCTTCACCTGGTCGTCGGCGCGGCCGAGGAACTCCAGGTTCCCGTCCGCACGCCAGCGCACCACGTCACCGGTGCGGTACATCCGCTCACCGGCCGCCCCGAACGGACAGGCGATGAAGCGCTCGGCCGAAAGGCCGGGCCGGCCCAGGTAGCCGCGCGCGAGCTGGTCGCCCGCCAGGTACAGCTCACCCAGGACACCCGCCGGCACCGGCCGCAGAGCCGCGTCCAGCACATAGGCGCGCGTGTTCCACATGGGGCGGCCGATGGGAAGCGTGCCGGTCTCGGTGTCGTCCTGGGAGGTGACCACGTAGTCGGTGCAGCCGACGGTCACCTCGGTGGGACCGTAGTGGTTGACGACCGCCACGGACGGGTGGCGGCGGCGCCATTCACGTATCTGGGTACCGCCGACGGCCTCTCCGCCGACCATGAGCTGCCCGCTCGGGGCGCAGCTCTCGTCGAATCCGTCCATGTACGCGAGGTGGCTCGGCGTGGCCTTCAGGAAGGTCAGTTCCTGGGCGCGCAGCGTGGCGGGCAGGTCTTCGTCCATGGGCGCGACGATCACGCGGCCGCCGCACGTCAGGGCGCCGTACAGCGCGGTCACGCCGGCGTCGAAGGAGATGGACGCGTGCAGCAGGGTGGTCCCATGGAGGTCGGGGTACGCCTCCGTGCACCGGGTCACGTAGTTGACGAGGTTCTGGTGCGTGATCAGCACGCCCTTGGGGCGCCCCGTCGAACCCGAGGTGTAGATGACGTACGCGGGGTGGGACGGCAGCTGCGTGCCGCGTCGCTCGGACGCGGTCAGGGCGGCGGTGTCGAGGTCGTTCAGCGCGGCCGTGACGCGCGGCTCGTCGACGACGACGCGCTCAAGGCCCGCCACGTCCGGAAGGGACGCGGCGACCGCCTCGCTGGTGAGCACGAGGACGGGCCGCGCGTCTTCCAGCATGTAGGCGATGCGGTCGGCCGGGTACTCCGGGTCGACCGGCACGTACGCGCCACCCGCCTTCAGGACCGCGAGGAGCGTCACCACCAGGTCCACGGAGCGTTCCATGGACACGGCGACCAGGGACTCAGGACCCACACCGCGGGAGATCAGCAGCCGGGCCAGACGGTTCGCGCTCGCGTGCAGCTCCGCGTACGAGCGCTCCACGCCCCGGGAGGAGACGGCGGGTGCGTCGGGGGTCCGCGTCGCCTGCTCCTCGAGGAGCGCGGTCAGCGTGGTCGCGGGGACGGTCCTGTCCGTGTCGTTCCAGTCCTGGAGGACCTGTCGGCGCTCGGTCTCGTCGAGGATCTCGACGCGGCCGACGTGGTCCTCCGGGGCGGCCGTCGCGAGCCAGGTCAGGACGTTGTGGAGGCGGTCCGTGTGGCGCTGGTTCTCGTCCTGCGAGTACAGCTCGGGGCTGGCGTCCGTGGCGATCTCGATGCGGCCGTCCGCGTACCGGTCGTACACGCAGAACGCGACGTCGTTGAAGTGGCCGCTGCTCAGCGCGTGGGCGCGGACCTCGCAGTCGCCGAAGGAGAAGTCGTAGGCGTAGGGGACGACGTTGACGACCATGCTGGCGAGGTTCCCGCGGCCGATGAGCCGCAGGTCCCTGAGCATGTCCTCGTAGCGGTACTTCTGGTGGCGCAGGGCGCCGCGCACCTGGACGGACACCTGTCGTACGAGTTCCTGGACGGTCATCGAGGAGCGGACCGCCAGCCTGATCGGCAGCAGGTTGGTCGCCATGCCCGGGGTCTGGCGCTGCGGGCCGCCGGACCGGCCGAAGACGGGGAGGGCGACGACGACGTCCTCGGCTCCCGTGGCGCGGTTCAGGTACACCGCGGCGGCCGCGATCGCCATGCCGGAGATGCTGGTGCGCAGGGAGCGTGCCGTGGCGCGCAGGTCGGTGGCGTCCTCGGGGCGCACCGCGGCCGTGCCGCGGATCAGGTGGTGCGGGGTGCCGGAGGCGAGTCGGCCGCTGAGGCTGACGGGGGTGGGCAGGTCGGCGAAGATCTCGCCCCAGTACGCGCGGTCCTTCGCCTGCTCCTCCGACGAGCGGTAGGCGCGGTCGGCGTCGAGCAGGTTGGAGAAGGGCGCGAGCGCGCCCTCGTCGTAGGCGTTGCCCTCGCTGAGGGCCGCGTAGATCTGCGCGATGCGGTTGTTGACCAGCGGTCCGGAGAAGCCGTCGCCGAGGATGTGGTGGCAACGCTGGTACCAGTACACGTGGTTCGGGCCGAGCCGGAGCATTGCCTGGGTGAAGAGGGCGCCGGTGCGCATGTCGACCGGGCGGCGCATGTCCGTCCGCATCCATTCCTCGGCGCGGGCCCGCGGGTCGGGCTCGCCGCTGAGGTCGATCTTGTGGAAGGGCCAGTCGTCCGACACCTTGACGTGCTGCCGGACGGATTCGCCCTCGCCGACGAAACGGGTGTGGATGGCCTCCGCTTCGCGCAGTGCGGAGCGCAGGGCCCGCTCGAAGAGTTCAACGTCCAGTTCGCCGTTGATCTCCATGTATTCGCCGACGTTGTAAATGGGGTTGTCGGGGTGCAGATGTTGAGCAGTCCAGATTCCCAGCTGCGCAGCCATCAACTCGTGGAAGACGCCGTCCTGCTCAGACACACCAATACCCCTAATCGATCTGTTCAAAGAGTTCTTCGGACGGTAGGCAGTCCGCATGCGGCCGTCCGGGCATTCCTGTGACACGCCGGAAGTCGGCGCGGCCCTGAATGGGGGCCGGCCGCTCCTGGACACCGACTGTCACGAGAAGACGGGTTGCCGGGGAATCGGGAGTCGGCACCCGAAAAGCATGGAAAGGGTTGACGTCGGTCAGCCCTTGGCGTCAACTCCGGCTTCCATGGCGGCGATCAGACTCTTCGGGCGCATGTCGGTCCAGGACTGCTCGACGAATTCCAGGCACTCGGTACGTCCGGCCTCACCGAAGGCCTTTGTCCAACCGGCGGGGACGTCAGCGAAAGTGGGCCAGAGCGAGTGCTGGCCCTCGTCGTTGACGAGAACGACGTACGTACCGTCGGCGTCTTCGAACGGGTTGCTCATCGATTTCTCCTCTTGCGTGGGATCTTGAGTGGGGCTTGCACCGGACTTGCGTGGGGCCTGCGTGTGATCTTGTGCGGAATTCGTGGCGCGTCGGCGGTCCGGGAATCCGATGCACCGGGCACCGGTCAAGGCGCGGCAAAACTTCGGGGCGCTTTCGCCGGCGGGCCGCGCCGACGTCGTGTGCGGGATGAAGTGGTGCCGTACGGCCTGGCGACCGGTCGACGGCAGCGGGTCAGCGCGCCGGTCTGCCCAGGAGGGGCCGGAGGCGGCCGACGACGTCACCGACGAGTTCCTCGGCGTGCCGCGCCAGGTAGAAATGGCCGCCGTCGAAGCTCCGCGTGGCGAACGGACCACTCGTCACGGCCGACCACGCCTTGATCGCCGGCACGTCGAGGTGAGCGTCGTGGTCGCCGTAGTAGGTGAAGACCGGGGTGCTCAGGAGGCGGCCGCCGGGGCTTGTTCTTCCGTAGCGCTCCACCAGCCGGAAGTCCGAGCGTATGACGGGAAGGACCAGGTCACGGAGTTCGGGATCGCTGAAGGCGTGTGCCTCTGTGCCGCCCATGCCGATGACTTCGTCCATCAGTTCCCGGTCGTCGGCGCCGCCCAGATCTCGCACGTGCTCGTGCCCGGGGCCCGCGCGTCCGGAGAGGAAGAGCGCCACGGGCGCGGGGCCGTGGAACGGAGCGCGCTTCGTGTGCAGCCGCGCCGCGACCTCGTAGGCGACGGAGGCCCCCATGCTGTGCCCGAAGAACGCCAACGGCCTGTCGGACAACGACTGAACAGCGGACGACACCTCGTCGGCCAGTTCCTCCATGGACTCCGCGAAGGGGTCCATGAGGCGGTCTTCCCGGCCGGGGTATCGGACCGCCAGCACCTCGATATCGGGCGGGACAAGGCGGGCCCAGCCCCGAAAATAGCTCGCGGTGCCGCCGGCATGGGGAAAGCAAATCAGGCGGGCCCGCGGGCTTCCGCTCCACTTGGTGATTCGCCGGAACCAGCGGTCGGCCAGGGCATCGTTATCGCAAAGCATGTGCCATGGTTTCTTCAATAAGCCTGGGATGTACGGAGAGCGCCGGGACAGCCATTCCTTGTCCGGCTGCCCCGATGTGACGCCTTACTCAACGGGACACTGCCCATGGAGAGGCGACTCCCCTTCCGACAGCCGATGTCGCCGTACACGCCGAATCGCTGAAACCCATCAAGTCTTCCCCCGTTTTGCCTGTTTTCACGGCCTCGACACCTACCGCGGACCGCGTGCAGATCCTGCCCGCAGGTCAGCGCCGATCCAAGGCCCTGTGAGATTACTCACCGATGCCGCCTCGCAACATCAGGTTGGTCGCGCCCAGTTGACGTAACGTCATCGGTCGCACCCCACGACACTGCCACGAAGACCCGATCTGGACAAAATTCATTGGCCGCCGCTTCGGGTCGCACCGGACATGCCGTCAGTTCCCTGTCGGGCACGGGCCGAAGGCTCTACCGAACGCCCTCCCGGCGGCATACTCGGTGCGGTGCGGAACGCCCTCCCGACGGCATAGATCGGTGAGGTAACGTTTGACCGTCTTCGGCTGCGAGTAGTTCAGGGGGATCGGGCACGGGCCCGACATTCGTAGCCGTTCCACGGGGCGTCAAGCTGCTTTCTTCCAGCCAGATTTCGATGCGCCGTTCACCCCTCCCCGTCGGCGTCCGGCCCCACAGGAGAGAGCGATGACGATCACTGGAGCACCGCAGCGGCTGATACCTCGTTGGGCGCCGCCGGCCAGTGCCCGCCCCGGACACGCGGAGCTGTCCCGGGCGATACCCGTGCGCCTGGCCGCTCGCGTCCGCCTCCTGGCCCGCCGTTCCGCCGCGCCCTGGGAGGCGGCGGCGCTCGCCGCGCACACCGCGGTCCTCGGCGCGCTCAGCGGTGAACAGGCCTTCGTGACGGGCTACGTCCCCCCGGCCCCCGCCACCGACGCCGGAGCCCCGTCGGCCGAAGTCCGGCCGTGCACCCTCACCTTGGACGACGGAAGCTGGCGGACGCTCCTGACCACGGCCGCGCGCGCCGCCGGGAACGCCGTGGACGGCGCCTTCGAGACCGTGCTCGACCTCGGCCCCGGGCAGCCGCACCGCAGCCCCGACGCCGCCCTGACCGTCGCCCTGCGCAGCGGCCCGGAAGGACCGGCGCTGCACCTCCGCTACCGCACCGACGTCCTGGACGCCGAGGCGGCCGAGCGCATCGCGGGCTACTACGTGACCGCATGGGAGCACATGGCGGCCGCGCCCGACGCACCGTGCCGCAGCCGCGGCCTGCTGTCCGAGGACGAGCTCCACCGACAGCTCCACGGCATGGCCGGACCCGCCCGCGAGCTGCCCGACCGCCGCTTCCACGAGCTGTTCGAGGAGCAGGCGGCGCTGCGGCCGGACGCGATCGCAGCCGTGCACGGGAGCGACAGCCACACCTACGGCGAGCTCAACGCGAAGGCCAACCGCATCGCTCACGCGTTGCTCGCCCGGGAGTTGGGTCCGGAAGCGGTCGTGGCCGTCGTGACCGAGCGTCACCTCGACTGGCAGGCAGCGGTGATCGGCACCTTCAAGGCCGGAGCCGCCTACCTGCCCGTCGAGCCGGGTCTCCCGGCCGAGCGGATGGCCCGGATGCTGGAGCGCAGCGGCTGTCGCCTCGTCCTGACAGAGGAAGGCAGCTCCGGGCAGCTGACGCAGGCCGCTCCTGCGGACCTGGACGTGCTGACCGTCGCGGCCGCCGTCGCCGAAGACCGCTCCGAGCACAACCCCGCGATCCAGGTCGCCCCCGGCCAACTGGCCTATCTGTACTTCACCTCGGGCTCCACCGGCGAACCCAAGGGCGCCATGTGCGAGCACGAGGGATTCGTCAACCACCTGTACGCGAAGATCGACGACCTGGGCATCGAGGAGGGGCAGGTCGTCGCGCAGACCGCGCCGCAGTCCTTCGACATCTCCCTGTGGCAGCTCGTCGCCGCGCTCGTGGTCGGTGGACGCACACTGATCGTCGAGCAGGACGCGGTCCTCGACGTCGACCGCTTCCTGGAGACGGTGGAGCGGGGCGGGGTCACCGTGCTCCAGATCGTGCCGTCGTATCTGGAGGTGCTGCTGTCCCGCCTTGAGGACGCGCCAGGGCGCCTTTCCCGGCTGCGCTGCGTGTCGGTCACGGGCGAGGCGCTCAAGAAGGAGCTGACCGTACGCTGGTTCGCGCGGTTCCCCGACATCGCCCTGGTGAACGCCTACGGGCTCACCGAGACGTCGGACGACACCAACCACGCGGTGCTGACCGCGGTCCCGGAGCGGGACTCCGTGCCGCTCGGCCCGCCGGTGCGCAACGTGACGGTCTACGTGGTCGACGACGAACTGCGCCCGGTCCCCCTCGGCGCGCCCGGTGAGATCGTCTTCTCCGGGGTGTGCGTGGGGCGCGGCTACGTCAACGATCCCGCGCGTACGGACCAGGCGTTCGGCGAGGACCCGCACCGTCCGGGCCATCGGCTGTACCGCTCGGGTGACTTCGGGCGCTGGCTGCCGGACGGCTCGCTCGAGTTCCTCGGACGGCGTGACGCGCAGATCAAGATCCGGGGCTTCCGCATCGAGATGGGCGAGATCGAGAACCAACTGCTGCGGCTGCCCGGTGTCCGGGACGGCGCCGTCGTGGTCGTCGACAACGCCGACGGGGGCCGTGAGCTGGTCGGTTTCCAGACCGGCTCCGAACTGCCCACCGAAACGCTGCTCGACGGCCTGGCGCGGAGCCTGCCGGTGTACATGGTGCCGCGCACGGTCGTCCGTCTGGACGCGCTGCCGCTGACGTCGAACGGCAAGACCGACAAGCGGGCCCTCAGGGCGCTCGCCCAGGAACTCCTCGCGGCCACCGAGCAGGAGGCGCAGGACGCGCCGCGGACCGATGAGGAACGCCGGATGGCCGAGGCGTGGGCAGAGGTGCTGCGGGTGCCCGTCGAGAGGATCGGCCGCGAGAGCGACTTCTTCGCCCTGGGCGGGACCTCCCTGTCGGCGATCCGGCTCGTCGTACGGACGGAGCGGGCCTTCACCCTGCGGGACGTGCGCGAGCACCCCACGCTCGCCGGCCTCACCGCTCTGCGGGGCACTGCGGAGGACCGTTCTGCCGCGGCTGACTCCCCCTCCCCCGCATCCGACGTCAGTACGCCCGCATCCGATGCCAGTACGCCGTCAGCAGCCCGGGACGGCCAGCGAGACGAAGGATCCGAGCACACCATGACACCGACGTCGATCCCCGCCGCGAACGCGCCGTTCGACGTGGTCCGGACCGAGGGACGGCCTGCCGTCCTCGACCTCGGCCCCGCCGCCCCGTCCGACCCCGTCGCCTGGGCCGCCGAACACCGCGCACGGCTGCACGTGACCGTCGCCCAGCATGGCGCCCTGCTGGTGCGCGGCCTGGGCCTGCGGGACGCGCGGACGGTCGGGCGGGTGGGCCGGGAGCTGCTGCACGAGGTGATGACCGAGCGGGAGGGTTTCGCGGCGCGGAGCGTCCTCGCGGACGGCGTGTACTCGTCCTCGGAGTGGCCCGCCGAGCAGCCGATGTGCATGCACCACGAGCTGAGCTACGCCCGTGAGGTGCCGGGCACCCTGATGTTCGCCTGTCTGACGGCGCCGTCCTCCGGCGGCGTGACGGCCGTGGCGGACTCCCACGACGTACTGGAGGCGCTGCCCGCCGGCCTCGTGGAGCGGTTCGAGAGCGAGGGGTGGCTGCTCGACCGCAACTACACCGACCTCACCGGCATCGGTCTCGCGGCGGCGTTCGGCACCGGGGACCGTGCGGCCGTGGACGCGTACTGCGCCGCCCGCGGCATCGAGACCCACTGGGCCGGCGACGGCGGCCTGCGCACGCGCCAGCGCTCCGCGGCCCTGCTGCGCCACCCGGTGACCGGCCGCCGGGCCTGGTTCAACCAGGTCTCGTTCCTCAGCGAGTGGACGCTCGACGCGGCGATCCGCGAGTACCTGAAGTTCGAGTTCGGCGACGACGGCCTGCCCTTCAACACCCGCTACGGCAGCGGCGCCGCCATCGACGAGGCCACCGTGCTCGCCATCAACGAGGTGTACGAGAAGCGCACGCTGCGTGAGCCGTGGCGGGCCGGGGACCTCATGATCGTCGACAACCTGCGGATGGCCCACAGCCGGGAGCCGTACGAGGGGAGCCGTGAGGTCGCGGTCGTCCTCGGTGACCCCGTGGCGCTGCCGGCCTTCCCCGGCCCGGCGCAGTCCTGACACCGGGGTGCTTCCGGGCTGCCGCGCGCCCTACCGCCACGGCGGCGGCGTGCGCCTCAGCCTCGCCGAATACCGAACACCCAGCAGTCCCCAAGTCCACGCATCCCTCACAGTTGGAGTCAGCCTTGTCCCACGAGCCCGTCGTGCCGTCATTCGCCGTGATCACCGGCGAGCAGGTCGCCCAGGTGCTCACCGGCGGCGAGACGCAGGTGGTGGATCTGGTCGAGGAGGTCTACCGGCTGCACGGCCGGAACTCCACGGTCAATCCCCCGTCGTACTTCCTGCGGTTCCCGGACCGGCCCAAGTCCCGGATCATCGCCCTGCCCGCGTCCGTGGGCGGCGAGCAGCCGACGGACGGCCTGAAGTGGATCTCCAGCTTCCCCGACAACGTCGCGTCCGGCATCCCGCGCGCGTCCGCGGTCCTCATCCTCAACGACCACGCCACGGGCTACCCGTTCGCGTGTCTGGAGAGCTCGATCATCAGCGCCTCCAGGACCGCGGCTTCGGCGGTGCTCGCGGCCGGCCGGCTCAGCCCGGGTGAGCGGCCGCGCCGCATCGGCTTCATCGGCACCGGGCTCATCGCCCGCTACATCCACCACTACTTCGAGGCCACCGGCTGGACCTTCGACGAGGTGGGCGTCCACGACCTGTCCGACGACCACGCGGCGGCGTTCGCGCAGTACCTGAACGGCCGTCCGGGCAGCGCCCGCGTCACCGTCGGCCGTACCGCCGAGGACGTGATCCGGGACAGCGACCTGGTGGTCTTCGCCACCGTCGCGGCGACTCCGCACGTGCACGACCCCGCGTGGTTCGCGCACAACCCGCTGGTGCTCAACGTGTCGCTGCGGGACGTGGCCCCGGACGTGGTCCTGGCCGCGGCGAACTTCGTCGACGACGTGGAGCACTGCCTCAAGGCCGACACCTCCGTCCACCTCACCGAACAGCGGACGGGCAACCGGGACTTCATCGACGGCACTCTGTACGACGTCCTGGAGGGCCGGGCCCAGGTGCCGACGGACCGGCCGGTGATCTTCTCCCCGTTCGGCCTGGGTGTCCTCGACATCGCTCTCGGCAGGCATGTCCACGACCAGCTGCGGGAGGCGGGCCGGCTCGGAGTCGTGGAGGGCTTCTTCCACGAGCTCGACCGCTACGGACGTACCGGCGCCTAGTCGGCGCGCGAGCGAAAGGGGTGATGAAGTGCCGGTTGTCTCAGCCCCCTACGAGATCAACGCGGATGACGTGTTCGTGAATCTCGCGTCGGTCTTCGGGGTGCCGCTCCATCTCAAGTGCGAGGGCTTCAACCTCGCGGGCTCCATCAAGCTCAAGGCCGCCCTGGAGATGGTGCGTGCGGCCGAGCGGGACGGTGTTCTCACTCCTGGGTCCGTGATCGTCGAGTCGTCCTCGGGCAACCTCGGCATCGCGCTGAGCATGATCGCGGCGCACCGGGGTTACGGCTTCGTCTGCGTCACGGACTCCCGGTGCAACCGGGCGAGCCGCCGTCTGATGGAGTCGCTCGGCGCGGAGGTGCGCGTGGTCACGCAGGCGGACGAGAGCCGCGGCCTGCTGGGCGCGCGGATCGACCTGGTGCAGCGGATGTGCGAGGAGGACTCGCGGTACGTCTGGCTGAACCAGTACGCGAACCCGAACAACTGGCGGGCGCACTACCGCAGTACGGCGCCCGCCATAGCGGCCGAGTTCCCGGAGCTCGACGTCCTCTTCGTGGGAGCGGGCACCGGCGGCACGCTGATGGGCTGCGCCCGCTACTTCCGTGAGCGGAGCAGGCCCGTGACGATCGTGGCCGTCGACAGCGTCGGCTCCGTGACCTTCGGCGGTCCCGCGCTGCCCCGGATGATTCCGGGCCTCGGCGCGGGGGTGCGGCCTCCGCTGCTCGACGCGAGCCTGGTGGACGACGTGGTGATGGTGCCCGAGCGGGACACCGTCGACAGCTGTCACGCGATGGCGCGGCAGGGGTTCCTGTTCGGTGGTTCGACGGGCACGGTGGTCAGCGGTGCGCTGCGCTGGCTGGCCGCGCGCGCGGACGCGCACGCCCTCACCGCCGTGGCACTCGCCCCCGACCAGGGCGAGCGCTATCTCGACTCCGTGTACGACCCCGCGTGGGTGGAGCGGCACTTCGGTTCGCCGCAGAGCTGGGGCGAACCGGTCGAGCAGCCCGTACGGCCGCAGGAACTGGCGCGGGATTCCTGAGCCTGAAGGGCACCCCGGGCGGGGACGGACGACCCCGGCCCTTTCCGGATGCTTGCGGGATCATGAGCCCATGACTGACGACCACACACACGTCCAGGAGTTCTTCGCGGCACGTGCCGCCGACTGGGACAGCCGCTTCCCCGACGACGGCCCGGCCTACCGTGCCGCCGTGGCCGAACTCGGCCTGCGGCCGGGCGCCCGGGTCCTGGACGCCGGCTGCGGCACGGGCCGCGCCCTGCCAGCGCTGAGGGACACGGTGACGTCCTCCGGGACGGTCCTGGGGGTGGATCTCACTCCGGCCATGCTGGAGGCCGCCGTACGGGCGGGCAGGCAGTCCTGCGGCCGGCTCCTGCTCGCGGATGTGGCGCGGCTGCCCGTGCGCGCGCAGACGCTCGACGCCGTGTTCGGTGCGGGCCTCATCTCGCACCTGCCCGACCCGGCCGAGAACCTGCGGGAGTTGGCACGGGTGGTGCGCCCGGGAGGGCTGCTCGCGCTGTTCCACCCCATCGGGCGCGCGGCCCTGGCGGCCCGCCAGGGCCGTCAGATCACTCCGGACGACCTGCGCGCCGAGGACAACCTCCGTCCACTGCTTGCCGGGTCGGGCTGGCAGATGACGTCGTACGTCGACGAGGACGCCCGCTTCCTCGCCCTGGCCGTACGGCAGGGCTGACGCCCCGCGGGCACACGCGGGCATACGCGGGCGTCGTTCAGGAGCGTCCCGCGAGCACTGCGGCGAAGGCGGCCGGGTTGTCCAGCATGACGTTGTGCCCGGCGTGCGGCACGGTGACGACCCGCACGCCGGACGCCTCCAGGCCGTCCCCACCCGGGACGTCCCCGCTCCGCGCGCCCTGCACATAGACACGCTCCACGGAGAGCGCCGTCAGCATCGCGCGCATCGTGGGGTGCGTCCCGCGCACGAGCCCGGTGGCGCTGCGGTGCAGGGCACGCGGGTCGGTGAGGCGCATGGTCGCGGCCCATTCCGGTCCGACCTTCTCCAGCACGCGCGCGTGGCCCTCGGTGACGAAAGCGTCCTCTTCGTAGTCCGCGATTCCGCTGCTGCCCGCCGTCTTCGGCGGGTGCGGGTCGAGGTTGGCCTCCGTGAGGACCAGGCGTGCCACCAGGTCGGCCCTGCGGTGGGCCAGCACGATGGCCACGGAGCCGCCCATGCTGTGCGCGACGATCTCCGCTTCGCGCACGCCCGCCTCGTCCAGGGCCGCCGCCAACGCGTCCGCGTGGTCTTCCAGGGTGTAGCCGAAGCCACTGGGGCGGTCACTCAGTCCATGACCGGGCAGGTCCACGAACAGCGATCTGCGCCCCGCCAGTTCGGGCCGGGCGGCGATGTGCGCGTGGTAGGGCGCCGACGCCGCCCCGAGACCGTGCACGTACACACGCGCGGGCCCTTCGCCCTCGAACTCGGTCCACCGGATCAGACTGCCCTCCGCGTCGAACCGCGCGTCCCGGATCGTCATGTTCCGCTCCCCCTGAGTGCCGTGTGCCGCGTCTTTGTCCCGCATTCCGTCACACAATACATCGGACTCGAAGTACTACGACAACGATGTACTCCGTGCGTGCGGCAGAATACGGGCATGCTGGAGCTCGCCATCCTTGGATTCCTCTACGACCACTCGCTGCACGGCTACGAGTTGCGCAAGCGCATCACCGCCCTGACCGGGCACGTGCGCCCGGTCGCGGAGAGCACGCTCTACCCCGCCATCAAGCGTCTCGAGAAGGCCGGTCTGCTGGCCCGTGAGACCCAGCCGGGCGCCGTCGCCGCTCCTCGCCACGTCCTGAGCCTCACCGACGCCGGCAGAAACGAGCTGCGCCGTCGTCTCGCGGAGCCCGCGCGGGCGGACATCACCGACGAGAACCGCTGGTTCACGGTGCTCGCCTTCCTGCGCCACCTGGACGAGGCGTCCGCCCAGGCCGCCGTGTTGCGGCGCCGTCTCGACTTCCTCCAGGAACCGGCCAGCTTCTTCTACGAAGGCGACCGCCCGCTGCGCGCGGAAGAGCTGGACGATCCCTTCCGCCAGGGCATCCTCACCATCGCGCGCGCCACGAGCCGGGCGGAACTCGCCTGGCTGCGCAAGACGTTGGCGTCACTCGGCTGACGCCTCCCGCGCCGCGGTCAGTCCGTCGACAGCCCCTCGTGCCGCACCGGGCAGCCGCGCACGCCCGGCACCGGGCGCGTGCCCAGCTCGTCGACCCGGTAGCCGTCCGGGTAGCCCTTGATCTCACGGTTCTGCCGGGCGTAGTGCGGGGTGGTGCGCGGCGGCAGCAGACGCACCGCACGCCCTCGCAGCCACACCGCGCGCCGGACCAGCGTCCGGGTGAGGGCGGGCGGCGGTTCGTAACGGAAGGCCTTCACCAGTGAGTCGTCGAGGAGAGCGACGGTGGCCGCGCGCAGGACGGGAGCCAGGGGGCGGGGATACCAGGAGGCCATCAGATCGATGGTGGCGTCGGAGACCCTGCGTGCCCCTTCGCCTTCGTCCCATCCGAAGTGAGCCTCTTCGTAGGCGTCGAGACACTCGGCGAACTCTTCGTAGGAGCCCGGGATGGCCGTGATGCCCAAGTGCTGTCCCAGAGTGCGGTAGTACACGGCGGACGCGACTGCCTCGTGCCGTGAGAACCTGCGCCATCCGTAGGTGTCGATCCATCTCTTGGGCGTGACCACGAACGTGCACAGCACGTACCGCATGTCGTCGTTGCTGATGTCGTAGCTGCGGTGCATCTGGTTGATGCGCCGGACCGCCGTGTGCCCCACGTCGCTGTCGAAGCCGTGCTCGACGATCGCGTCGAGGAGCAGGGCCGTGTCGTCGTACCGCTTCTGCGTGCGGTCCGTCAGCTCCGCGGTCCGCGCGAGGAGGCGGCCGATGCTCGGGACGGCGTACGTGCGGTAGAGGGCCAGTTCGAGGGCCCGGGTGAAGTCCCAAGGGAACTCGTACACCGCGGAGAGACGATAGATCGTCAGGAAGTCCTTCTCCGGGTCCAGACACCGGATCTGCTGAAGCCGTTCGTAACGCTTCACGACGCGGTCCCCCTTTTGTCGCCGCGAGTCCAACTCTACGTTGAGGACCTGAAGATGAGCCGTGTAGCAGCGGGATCCAATCGGGGGAAGGCGGCCCACATGTTCGACCGAATCCGCAGGCTGTTGGGCCGGAGCGGACCGACGACACGTACGGACAAAGCGGTGCCGACGGAGAAGCCGCGCCCGCACAATCTCTTCGAGGCCGCCGCCGTGTACGTGGTGGCGTGCGCCGAGGACGATCAGGATCGGGTCGACGAGGCCGCGGCATGGGTGTCTCCGGAGGCGCTGTCCTTCGGCGTGAACGAACTCGCCTGCCGTGCCGTCATCGCGCTCGCCCGGGAACACGACGAATCGCCGCGCGACGTGGCACGTACGCTCCTCGGCCTGCCTGCCGCCTGACGTCGTGACGCACGCGCGCGTAGGCCGGGCGTTTTCTTGAACGACGCGCGGCACGGCAGACAGACGAAGCGCGAACTGGCTCTGGGCATGACAGGCAGCGTAGGCAGCGGTTCGGGTGGCGTACGAGCGGATTTTCCTGGTCATCCACCCTCGACGACGTCACGGGCCAGTGGTTAGGGTGCGCCGACGGAGGAAGAAGTGGCCAGTGATGGGGAGGCCGGCATGGCCGGGACGGACGACGCTGTCGCCACCGATGACGACGCGCTGTACGTACTCACGGCGGTCTTGCTGACGCCCGCGAAGTTCCCCAGTGTGCTCGGCGACGACTATCCGGAAGCGTGTGCGGCCCTGAGGCTGCCCCCGATGGCGGCCGGCTACGGCCTGGTGCTCGGCCAGGACAGCGCCGGTGCGCGCTGGACCGTCGTCACCGACGATGTGTCGCTGGTCGCCGTGGCGATCGCCTCGTGGGACTGCGGCATGGAGTACGACCTGTCGCCCGGTGAACGCACCGTGGTCGCCGCGCTGCCCGGCTGGCCGCTCGCGGTGGCGGTGGCCGCCCCTGGAGTGCCCGCGCCGCACGACCCGGAACCGGACCCCGAGCAGCCGGACCTGCTCCCGCTCGCCCCGCCCCAGTCGGACGCCTGGGGGCCCGCACAGCGCCGTCTCGGCGCCGACGAGATCGCCCTCCAGTGGGCGGCGTGGCGCGAGCAGATCGACGACGCGGACTTCACCGCGGAGGGTGCCGTTGACGACGCGAGCCCTCTCGACGGCGACGAACAAGCACCGCCCGTCAGCGAAGACGAAGGCAGGGGCGAGGCCCCGACGTCCGAGCCGCTGACCGGCGTACGACGCGTCCTCGCGGAGGTGCGCAGGTACGTGGACACGCCTCCGCCGCTCGGGCGGGTACGGTCGTCGTTCGCGTCCGGCGAGGCACGCACTCTGCGCGCCGACGGCCCTGGCTGGTCCATGGTCGCCAGGACCGACGACATCGCGTTCGTCCTGCTCGACGAGGAGCCCGGAGAGGTACTGCCGGTGGGACGCGGGCGCGAGTTGCCGGGGCTGCTCGAAGCGCTCGACAGGATGGCTGTGCGACCCTCCTGAGGCTGATGGGCTTCCCCGCGGGCAGGCGGGCAGGCGGGCAGGCGGGCAGGCGGGCAGGCGGTGGTACCTCAGGACGCGGACGAGTCGTACGTCGCCGGTCGGGTGGCTGAGCCGTGGCGGCTCAGCGGCCGAGCTCCTTGCGGGTGACGCGGCGCAGCCTGCGGCGCTGGCCGGAGTCGAGCGTCAGATAGGCCGCCGCCGGGACGCCGACCACGATCAGGAATGCGATCCACCAGGGCAGCCAGATCAGCAGGATGAGCCCTGCCGCCACGCCTCCCGCAGCGATCTTCGCCTTCTTCGACATGTCCGTCGCCTCCTTCGCGGCTGTTGCCGCTCTCTGTCTTGAGAAACGGGATCGGACCGCGCCCAGTTCCGGGACGCGACCCTGACCGAACCCTGACGTACGACCCCTACTCGACCCTGAGTGGTTCGCCCACCTCGTGCATGTGGCGCAGCACCTGCCGGTAGGAGTCGACGAGCCCGGCCTCCGCGTAAGACATACCCACAGCATGACAGTGCGCGCGGACCAGCGGCTGGGCCGCCCGCAGATGCGGCCGGGGCATGCTCGGGAACAGGTGGTGCTCGATCTGGTAGTTCAGCCCGCCCAGGAGCCAGTCGGTGAGGGCGCCGCCGCGGATGTTCCGGGAGGTGAGGACCTGCCGCTTCAGGTGGCCCCATCGCTCTCCGTCGGGGTCGGGCATCTCCATGCCCTTGTGGTTGGGGGCGAAGGCCATGCCCAGGTGCAGGCCGAAGAGTGCCTGATGGAGGGCGGCGAAGGCGATCGCGTGGCCCAGGGGCATCGCGGTCAGCAGCAGCGTCACGTAGCCCACGAGGTGCACCACCAGGAGGGGGCCTTCGACCGCCCGCTCGCGCGGGGTCTGCCGGCGCAGGTCGCGGAATCCGTAGACCTTCATGGCGATGCCTTGCAGCAGCGTCAGGGGGAAGAACAGCCATGCCTGGTTGCGGGTGAGCCAGCTGCGGAAGCCGACGCGGAACCGGGCCTGCTTCGCGGTGAACACCAGGATGTCGGCGGCGACATCGGGGTCCTTGTCGATGTGGTTGGGGTTGGCGTGGTGCCGGTTGTGCTTGTCGTTCCACCAGCCGACGCTCATTCCCAGGAGCAGGTTGCCGTGGAAGAGGCCGATGAGGCGCGCCACCGCGCGGTTGCCGGTTATCTGGGAGTGCCCGGCATCGTGCCCGAAGAAGGCGGTGCGGGCACACAGCACGGAGAGCACCGGCGCCAGGAGCAGCACCCACCAGGTGTGCCCGACAGCGAACAGTCCGGCGCACACGCCCCCCAGGGCCACCGCGTTGACGACCATGCTGCGCACGTACCAGCCCGTGCGCCGATCGAGGAGCCCCCGCGCTTTCATGGTGCGCAGGAGCGGCGCGAAGTCGCTCCCGGAGGTGTGCCGTGCGGTGACGTCGGTGGGGCGTTCCGCGACGGCTGCGGCAGCCTGGGGCATGGCGAGGGTCTCCGGTCTCCGTGAGAATGCGCTGACCTCAGGAAACGTACGGATCTGTGACCTTCGGCGACCATGGCGCCACCACCCGTGTTCGACCGGGGGGCAGCGCCCGCGCGGAGGGGTGCTGGGTACACCCCGCCCGCACGGAGGGATGCTGGGCCTCTCGCGCGGAGGGATGCGGCGCCCTGGCGGGGAGGGCCGCCGGGCACCCTCCGAAGGAGTGAGTCAGATCACGCCATAAGCGACACACCAAGACGGCGATCACGATGTACTCTCGGGCGCTCCGGTCTCATTAGTCAAACTTGAGGAATGCGCCATCGCTGTGCACAGGCTCTCCGCTGTCACCCCCTCCGAGATCTCAGAACTGTCCCGCTGCTCCGTCGTGTTCGTCCCCGGTGACCCCGGGCGCACCGGGCACGTCGCGTTCTGGCGTGCCGACGGCGACACCCCGCCCACGTCGGCATCGGCAACCGTCGGTGAGCTGACCGTGGCCACGCCCGGTGCCGACGGAATCCACCTCGGGGTCGTCCCGGCGTCACTGCTGCCGGTCGGTGCCGCGCTGCCCGTCCTCACGCGCGCGCGGACGGCATCCGGTGCGCACCCGACTGCGGCGTTCTGGGGTTCGGCGGCCATGCTCGCCCTGCAACTGGCCGCCCGCGGGCTGCTGTTGCCCGGACTCACCGACAGCGACCACGACGCCTGGCGTGCGGGCCCGTTGAGCACCGAGGATCTGCGCAGGCTGCGCGACCTCGCCGCCGCGATGCCGCCCGCCGCCCATGCCGTCCCCCTCGACGACGGCCCGCCGGTGCGCCTGCCCGAGCCGGAGCGGCTGCTGCGCCAGTTCCTGGACGCGGTCGCCGACACGCTGCCCCGCTCCCCCGCCGCCGTGGCGGCCGCCGGGCACCCCGCGTTCGCCTCGCCCGAGCCCCAGCACGTGCCCGCGCAACGCGCCTGGGCCACTGATGTCGCCGCGGGCCACGACGCCGGAGTACGGATCTCGCTGCGCGTCGAGGTGCCGGGCCTCGTGTCGGACACCTCCGCGGATACCCGGCTTCCGTTCCGGGCCGTCGTGCAGATCCACAGTGTCAGCGACCCGTCGCTCGTCGCGGACGCCGCGGAGGTGTGGGCCGGTTCCGGCGCCGCCGCCGGGGCGTTCGGGCCGCGCGCCCGGATGGACGCCCTCCTGGCCCTGCGCCGTGCCACGCGCGCGTGGGCACCGCTCGGGCCGCTGCTCTCGGCGCCGGTGCCGGACGCGATCGAACTCGCCGACGAGGAGGTCACGGAGCTCTTGGGCGAGGGCGCGCGCATGCTCGCCGTGGCCGGCGTGGACGTGCACTGGCCCAGGGAGCTGGCCCGCAGCCTCACCGCCCGCGCGGTCATCGGCCCCGAAGACGCCGAGGACTCCGACGGCGGCGAGAAGGGGCCCGGGAAACTCGGCTCGGACGCGCCGTCGCACCTCTCCGCCGACGCCCTGCTGGCTTTCAACTGGCGCTTCGCACTGGGCGATCAGGAGCTGACCCGCGAGGAGCTCGACCGCCTCGCGGAGGCCAACCGCCCGGTGGTGCGGCTGCGCGACCAGTGGGTGCTCATCGACCCCGACGAGGCCCGGCGCGCCCGCGCGCAACAGGACCACAAGGTCACGCCCATCGACGCGTTGAGCGCCGCCCTGACCGGCACCACGGAGGTGCAGGGCCGCCGCTTCGAGGTCGAGCCCACGGGCTGGCTCGCGACCCTGCGGGAGCGCCTGGCGGACCCCGAGGGCATGGACCCGGTGGGACAGCCCGCGGCGCTCGCCGCCGACCTGCGCGACTACCAGTTGCGGGGTCTCAACTGGCTGGCCCGGATGACGTCCTTGGGGCTCGGCGGATGCCTCGCCGACGACATGGGACTCGGCAAGACCATCACGCTCATCTCGCTGCATCTGCACCGGCAGAGCGACGAGACGACCGCGGGCCCCACGCTCGTCGTGTGTCCGACCTCGCTGATGGGCAACTGGCAGCGGGAGATCGAGAAGTTCGCGCCCGGCACGGCCGTACGCCGCTTCCACGGGGCACAGCGCGGCCTGGACGACCTGGTGGACGGCGAGTTCGTGCTGACCACGTACGGGACGATGCGGCTCGACGCGGAACGGCTCGCGGCGGTCGGCTGGGGCATGGTCGTCGCCGACGAGGCGCAGCACGTCAAGAACCCGTACTCCGCCACGGCCAAGCAACTGCGCACCATCAGCGCACGCGCGCGCGTGGCGCTCACCGGCACCCCCGTGGAGAACAACCTCTCCGAGCTGTGGGCGATCCTCGACTGGACCACTCCGGGACTGCTCGGCAAGCTCGGCACCTTCCGCACCCGCTATGCCCAGGCCGTGGAAGGCGGCGCCGACCCGGCCGCGGCCGAGCGGCTCTCCCAACTGGTGCGGCCCTTCCTGCTGCGCCGCCGCAAGTCGGACCCGGGCATCGCCCCCGAGCTGCCGCCCAAGACGGAGACCGACCGCGCCGTCTCCCTCAGCACCGAACAGGCGGGCCTCTACGAAGCGGTGGTCCGCGAGACGCTGGCCGAGATCTCCGGAGCCGACGGCTTCGCCCGCCGCGGCCTGATCGTGAAGCTGCTGACCGGCCTGAAGCAGATCTGCAACCACCCCGCGCAGTACCTCAAGGAGGACAAGCCGCGCATCACGGGCCGCTCCGGGAAGCTGGAGCTCCTGGACGAACTGCTGGACACCATCCTCGCCGAGGAGGCGAGCGTGCTCGTGTTCACGCAGTACGTGCAGATGGCGCGTCTCATCGAACAGCACCTGTCGTCCCGCGGCATCGCCTCGCAGTTCCTCCACGGCGGGACCCCGGTGCCCGCGCGCGAGGCGATGGTCCAGCGCTTCCAGGACGGCGAAGTGCCCGTCTTCTTGCTGTCGTTGAAGGCGGCGGGCACGGGCCTGAACCTCACGCGGGCGGAGCATGTCGTGCACTACGACCGGTGGTGGAACCCCGCCGTCGAGGCCCAGGCCACGGACCGCGCGTACCGCATCGGGCAGACGCAGCCCGTGCAGGTGCACCGGCTGATCGCGGAGGGCACCATCGAGGACCGCATCGCCGAGATGCTGCTGCGCAAGCGCGCGCTCGCCGACGCCGTCCTCGGTTCCGGCGAGGCGGCGCTCACCGAGCTGACCGACGCCGAACTGGCCGACCTGGTCGAGCTGCGCGGGGGGACGGCGTGAGGAGCGACGGGTACGACGAGACGCACGACGCAGCACACGGCAGGGGCGGCGACAACGGGAGCGACGACGTGACCTCGTACGACAACGAGCGGACCTTCGAGGCGCTGCCTCCCGCGCACGGGCGCGGGTTCGCGCAGACCTGGTGGGGCCAGGCATGGATGAAGGCCCTGGAGGACACCGCGCTGGACCTCGCACAGCTCAAGACGGGCCGCCGACTCGCGCGGGCGGGTGCCGTGGGCGCGGTCTCCGTACGCCCCGGGCGCATCACCGCGGTCGTGCAGGACAAGAACGGCACGGCGCACCGCTCCGACGTGCTGCTGCAGGAGCTCAGCGACGACGAATGGGACCGCCTCCTCGGCATGGCCGTCGAGCGGGCCGGGCACATCGCCGCGCTGCTCGACCGGGAGATGCCGCCGCACCTGGTGGAGGACGCGGCGACCGCCGGCGTCGAACTGCTGCCCGGCATCGGCGATCTGGAGCCGGAGTGCGACTGTGAGGCGTGGGACCACTGCGGGCACACGGCCGCCCTGTGCTACCAGGTGGCGCGCCTGCTGGACCAGGATCCGTTCGTGCTGCTCCTGATGCGCGGACGCGGCGAGCGTGAGCTCCTCGACGAGTTGCAGGTCCGCAGCGTCGCGCACCAGGCCGCGCCGGAGGCCCCGCGGGAGGAGGCACGGGAAGCCGCCCAGGAGGGCGTGGACGCCGCTGAGGCGTACGAGGACGGCGCGATACTGCCCCCGCTGCCCGAACCGCCCGTACTGCCCGCAGAACCCGGTCTGCCGCCTTCGCTCGACACAGAGGCGGAGCCGGCGCCCGGCGTGGATGCGGCGGCGCTGGAGTTCCTGGCGGCGCGTGCGGCGGCCGAGGCCCACCGGCTCCTTGCCGAGGCCCTCGCGCCCGGCCACGAACAGCAGCCTGTCGACCCCGGGTTGACGCCCGGCGAGGATGCCGTCCGACTGGCCGCCGCCTCGCCGGAGGCCGCGATCGCGGGACGTCTCGCGGAGGGTTCGGGCCGCGACCGGGACGGCCTGGCGCGAGCGGTGACGGCCTGGGGGTACGGGGGCCGTGCCGCGCTGGCCGTCCTGGAGGAGGAGTGGACCCTGGAGGCGGGCTCGCTGGCACGCGCGCGTGCCGCGCTGGACGAGGCCTGGGACGAGGGCGAGCGTCCCACGCTGCGCGCCGCCCGCAACCGCTGGACGGTGGTCGGCGCCGACGCCCAGCTGCGCCACGGGCGCGATGGCCGCTGGTGGCCCTACCGTAAGGACCACGGCCGTTGGGTGCCGGCCGGACCGGCCGCGAACGATCCGGCAACCGCGCTGGCCGCCGTCACCGCGGGTGACTGACCGGGCGTCGCGCATGGCCGAAATCCGCACAGCGGCCACCGGCGTGACCGCGTTGGTGACACGTGCGCCGCGAACACCGACGCGCGCACTCACCCCGGTCGGCGATTGAGCAAAGTGATGACACCCAGGACCGTGGAAGGCGCCGGTCCAGGCGTGCGGGTCCAGCCGAAGGGGAGATGAGGGATGACACGGGCGGAGCGCCCCCGCCGCCGCTGATCGCCCCGGTGATGACGGCGCCTCCTGCCCCTCGCGGGAGGCGCCGTCGGCATGCCATGTGCCGTTCACCCAGGAGACGTCGGGCGTTCGTGACGGCGGCGAAGTGTGGCGCCGTCATCGAACTCGCGTCCCAGGAGGCCCTGATGCCCTCGCACGCCGCCGGCCAGCGCCGTGTCCGCCGATCTGTCGCCTTCGGCGTACCGCTCGCCCTCCTGACCGCGGTAGCGGTCACCGGCACCGCGGTGGGTCTCCAGAGCGACGCGTCGGGCGAGACGCGCGGTAAGGGCAGCGCGCCGCGTGTCCTTGCCACCGCGAAGCTCGGCGACATCCCACTGGGCACGTTCAGCAACGGCCTGCTGCCCGGCACCGTTGCCAACGATCGCGGCGTGGACCTCGGCGGTATCGGAAGCGACATCTATCCGGCGGGCCGCAAGGGCGAGTTCTGGACAGTCACCGACCGTGGCCCCAACGGCCAGATCAAGATCGACGGCAAGAAGCGCCGCACGTTCCCTGTGCCCGGTTTCGATCCGGCGATCGTGAAGATCCGGGTGTCCGGCCGCTCGGTGAAGGTGATCGACGCACTCCCGATCACCACACGCTCCGGGAAGCCCGTCACGGGTCTGCCCAACCAGGAGGGGCACGACGAGGCCCCGTACACGTACGACGCCAAGAAGCCGCTCACCTACGACCCGAACGGTCTGGACACCGAAGGCATCGTCCGGGCCCATGACGGCAGCTTCTGGCTGGTCGACGAGTACGGCCCTTCTCTTGTACACGTCTCCGCGCGCGGGAAGGTCATCAAGCGATACGTCCCCAAGGGCCTGAAGCTGCGCGGTGCCGGCTATCCGGTGATCGAGGCGCTGCCCGGCGTCCTGCTGCACCGGAAGATCAACCGTGGCTTCGAAGGGCTGGCCCTGCTCCCGGACGGCGACCTGGTGATGGCCGTGCAGAGCCCGCTGTCCCTCCCGGACGGGGACGCGGGTGACGGCTCGCGGACGGCGCGGCTGCTGCGGTTCTCGCCGAAGAAGCAGGCGGTCACCGCCGAGTACCCGTACCGCTTCGATCCGGTCGGCGTCGTCGACCCGGGCGAGGACGACACCTCCGAGCTCAAGATTTCCTCCGTGGTCGCCGTGGGCCGCGACCGGCTGCTCGTCGAGGAGCGCACCGACAAGGCGGCGCGGCTGCAACTCGTGCGCCTGGGCGGGGGTGCGAACATCCTCGGCGACCGCTGGGACGATGCGGCGACCCGCCCCTCCCTGGAGGAGCTCGACGACCCGGCGGCCTCCGGGGTGCCGGTCCTGCGCAAGCGTCTGGTCGTCGACCTGGGCACTGTCGAGGGCGTGCCCGGCAAGATCGAGGGCGTGGCCCGGGTGAACAGCCGCACGCTGGCGTTGATCAACGACAACGACTTCGGGATGGCCGACGGGCCGGAGGCGTTCGACAAGGACGGCCGGCTCGTGGACAGCGACGTGGAGACCAGCGTGACGTACGTACGACTCCCCAAGGGGCTGTGACCGCCCTCTTCTGGACAGCGGTTTCGTGAGGGCCGGGGCAGTGGTTCCGTGAGGCGGCTACGGCGCCTCGTGGGCCGCAGCCGTGGGGAGCAGCGATTCGAGGTCGCTGGGCAGCCCCGTGGGCAGCGTGGGGAGGTCGCTGGGCAGCCGGGTCGGGATGTCACTGGGCAGGTCGCTCGGCAGTTCCGTGGGGATCTCCGACGGGATGCTCAGTGACGGCGTGGGCCGGGGATCGCTGCTCTTGCTGCTCTTGGTCGGGCTCTTCCTGTCCGGGGAGTCGTCGTCCCCGGTGGCGACGACGGCCACCGCGGCGACGACTCCGGCGGCGACGAGCGCGGCGAGCAGGATGAACAGCCTGTTGCGTCGGCCGGGCGGTCCGCCGCGCGGCGACTGGGGCGGCAGCCCGTCGTCCCCGGGAGGCGGCCCGTACCCGCCTCCAGGAGGGCCGTACCCTCCGGGAGGCGGGCCGAAGTCGCCACCCCCCGGAGGGGGTACGTCACCCGGCGGACGGGGAGGCTGCGGTGGAACCGGCGGCGTGGTCATACCACCAAGAGTCGCCTCGAATCGGTCAAGAGGCGACCCTTGCGCGGAAGTTGCTACACGCCCATCCCACGGACCGGACGATTCCGGCACACGCAGGGCCGCACCGCCGCGCCCGGCGTCAGCTCCGTACGCCCAACAAGTGATCCATGGCCAACTGGTCGAGCCTCTCGAAGGCCATGCCGCGCGCGGCGGCCCCGTCCACGTCGAAGGCTTCGTAGGCGCCGCGGTCGGCGAGGAGACCGGCCAGCCCGTCCTCGGCGGTGGGCCGCGTCAGCTCGTGCAGGCGCGCCTCGCGCAGCGCTTCGACCACGTCGGGGTCCGCGCGGAAGGCGGCCGCACGCTCACGCAGGATCAGGTAGTTGCGCATGCACCCCGCCGCGGAAGCCCATACTCCGGCGTCGTCCTCCGTACGCGGCGGCTTGAAGTCGAAGTGGCGCGGCCCCTCGTAACCGCCCCTCTCCAGGAGGTCGACCAGCCAGAAGGCGCTGCGCAGATCGCCCGCGCCGAACCGCAGGTCCTGGTCGTACTTGATGCCGTTCTGGCCGTTGAGGTCGATGTGGAAGAGCTTGCCCGCCCATAGGGCCTGGGCGATGCCGTGCGGGAAGTTGAGGCCCGCCATCTGCTCGTGGCCCACTTCGGGGTTCACGCCGTACAGTTCGGGCCGCTCCAGGCGCTCGATGAACGCGAGGGCGTGGCCGACGGTGGGCAGCAGGATGTCGCCGCGCGGCTCGTTCGGCTTGGGCTCGATGGCGAAGCGCAGGTCGTACCCCTGCTCGGTCACATACTCGCCGAGCAGATCGAAGGCTTCCTTCATTCGCTCCAAGGCGTCTCGTACGTCCTTGGCGGCGCCGGACTCCGCACCCTCCCTGCCGCCCCAGGCGACGTACGTGCGCGCGCCGAGCTCGGCCGCGAGGTCGATGTTGCGGATCGTCTTGCGCAGCGCGTAGCGGCGCACGTCGCGGTCGTTGGCGGTGAACGCGCCGTCCTTGAAGACCGGGTGCGTGAACAGGTTCGTGGTGGCCATCGGCACGACGACGCCGGTCGCGTCCAGGGCTTCCCGGAAGCGCTTGATGTGCCCCGCGCGTTCGGCGTCGGTCGATCCGAAGGGGATGAGGTCGTCGTCGTGGAAGGTCACTCCGTAGGCACCCAGTTCGGCCAGATGCCGTACGGAGTCGGCCGGGTCCAGCGGGGCCCGGGTGGCGTCCCCGAAGGGGTCCCTGCCCTGCCAGCCGACGGTCCACAGGCCGAAGCTGAACTTGTCCTCAGGGGTGGGCTGGTAGTTCATGTGCGACTCCTTGCCGGCTCCTCGACCATTTCGTCATGGCGATTGACAAATTAGTATCACCAAGCACCGCTGGGAAGGTCGAAGGAAGCAAGTTCCCGGACAGACGCCCGGGAGAGCCGCCAGAACGGAGTCGCGGATGTCATCAGCGCCATCAGGCCCCCTCGTCGTCGGAGTGGACAGCTCCACGCAGTCCACCAAGGTCCTGGTCGTCGACGCGGCCACCGGGGAGGTCGTGGCGAGCGGCCAGGCGCCCCACACGGTCACCGCCGGGGCCGGCCGGGAGAGCGATCCCGAGCAGTGGTGGGACGCCCTGTGCGAGGCGCTGCGCCAGTGCGGCACGGCCGCGCGGGAGGCCGCCGCGGTGTCGGTCGGCGGTCAGCAGCACGGACTGGTCACGCTGGACGCCCGTGGCAGGCCCGTGCGGCCCGCGCTGCTGTGGAACGACGTACGGTCCGCACCGCAGGCCCGGCGTCTGGTCGAGGAGCTGGGCGGCGCCAAGGCGTGGGCGGATCGGGTCGGCAGCGTCCCTGCACCGTCGTTCACGGTCACCAAGTGGGCCTGGCTCGCCGAGCACGAGCCCGCGTCGGCCCGCGCCACGGCGGCGGTGCGCCTCCCCCACGACTACCTCACGCAGCGCCTGACGGGATCCGGGACCACCGACCGCAGCGACGTCTCCGGGACGGGGTGGTGGGCATCGGCGACCGAGTCGTACGACGAGGAGATCCTCCGTCTGGTGGACCTCGACCCGGCGCTCCTGCCGCGCGTGGTGCACTCCGGGGAAGTCGCCGGCACGGTGTACGCCGACAGTGAACTGCCCTTCTCCAAGGGGACGCTGGTGGCCCCCGGTGCGGGCGACAACGCGGCCGCCGCCCTGGGGCTAGGGCTGCGCCCGGGCACACCCGTGCTGAGCCTCGGCACGTCCGGCACGGTGTACGCCGTCTCCGAGCGCCGTCCCACGGACCCGACCGGAACGGTGGCCGGTTTCGCGGACGCGCGCGGTGCCTGGCTGCCGCTGGCCTGCACGCTCAACTGCACCCTGGCCATCGACAAGGTGGCCGCGCTCCTGAGCCTCGACCGGGAGGCCGTGCGGCCGGGCGGAGCCGTCACCGTGCTCCCCTACCTGGACGGCGAGCGGACCCCGGACCTGCCGCACGCCTCGGGGATGCTGCACGGCCTTCGCCATGACACAACGCCCGGCCAGGTGCTCCAAGGGGCGTACGACGGCGCGGTGCACGCCCTCCTTGGCGCACTGGACGCCGTCTTGGACGCGGACGCCGACCGTTCCGAACCGCTCCTCCTCATCGGCGGCGGAGCACGGGGCACGGCATGGCAGGAGACCGTACGGCGTCTCTCCGGAAGGCCCGTGCAGATCCCCGAGGCCCGTGAACTCGTCGCGCTGGGTGCCGCCGCACAGGCCGCCGGCCTGCTGACCGGGGAGGATCCGGCCGCGGTGGCGCGGCGCTGGGGCACGGCGCGCGGGCCCGTCCTCGACGCGGTCGAACGGGACGAGGCTACGCTCTCCAGGATCTCGTCGCTTCTCTCCGAGTCTGCTTCCTTGTTGGATGGGGCACATGGGGCGTGACGGTACGGAGGAGCGGGCAGGGGCGGGTGTGCCGTCTCTGGGGGTACGTTCCGTGCGTTCCGCGGAGTTGTCGGACGACCGGCGCGGGCGGCGGCCCGACGCCTCCGGGAGTCGGCGGCCCGTCACCCCGCGGGAGCGGGAGCCCGACAGTCGGCAGGGGCACCTTCCTGACACCCAGCAGGGGATGCGTCGCCGCAACCTCTCACGGGTCATGCACACCGTCGCCGCCCACGGACCGCTCTCCCGGGCCGCCGTCGCCTCACGGATCGGCCTGACCCGGGCCGCCGTCTCCACGTTGGTGGACGAGCTGATCCGGACGGGTCTCCTGGAAGAGCTGGGTCCCGAGCGCCCGGCGAGGGTGGGCCGCCCCGGCTCCGCACTCGCGGTCAGCGCGCGAGGGCCGGCCGGTATCGGCGCGGAGGTCGGCGTCGATCATCTGGCGGTGTGCGCCGTCGATCTGCGCGGTGCGGTACGCGCGCGTGCCGTGCGGCAAGTCGGCAACAGGGGACGCGCGCCGGAGCCCGTGCTCGCGGACCTCGTGTCGCTCGTGCGGCAGGTGATCGAGGAAGCCGAACTGGAAGGGCTGCGTCCGGCCGGTCTCGCGATCGCCGTCCCCGGCCTGGTCGCGCGCGACACGCACACCGTCGTACGCGCCCCCAATCTCGACTGGCACGACGCCGACCTCGGCACCTGGCTGCCGACGGAGCTGCCCCTGACCGTGGACAACGAGGCGAACTTCGGCGCCCTCGCGGAGCTGTGGCTCGGCGACACGGCACCGGCGGACTTCCTGCATGTGTCGGCGGAGATCGGAATCGGCGCGGCGCTGGTCGTCGACGGTCGGCTGCTGCGTGGAAGCCGGGGTTTCGCGGGCGAGTTGGGGCACGTACCCGTGTGGCCGGAGGGGCCGGAGTGCGCGTGCGGCGGGCGCGGGTGTCTGGAGCAGTACGCCGGCGAGGAGGCGGTGCTGCGGGCCGCCGGTCTGCCGCCCGGGGCGGGACGGGTCGCGGTGCTCGCCGAGCGGGCCGCCGCCGGCGATGAGCGGGTGCGGGCGGCGTTGCGTGATGCCGGGGCGGCGCTGGGGATCGCCCTCACCGGGGCGGTGAACCTCCTGGATCCGCGGGCGGTGGTGCTCGGGGGCGCTCTGTCCCGGCTCGCTCCGTGGCTTCTTCCCTCGCTGGAGGGCGAGTTGGGGCGGCGCATCACGGGGCCGGGCTGCGACGTCGTGGTCTCCGGCATCGGGTCGGACGGTCCGCTGCTGGGGGCGGCTCACGCCGTGGTGCGGGCGGTGCTTGATGATCCGGCGGGGGTGGCGTAGGGGAGCTGGTGGGGGTGGTGTGGGGGGTGCGGAGAGGCCGACCCCGCCGCCCGGCTGCCTCTGTCCCCCACACGGGTGAGCGGGTTTTCCACAGGCGCCGTGTCGTGCACAGATGTCCCACAGGCCCTTCCACCTCAACGAACAAGGCCCGTAACGTAATTCGCGTGAAGCCACCGCCGCTCCGGCGACGGTTCCCACACTCCCCACGCTCCCCACATCCCTCCCCCAGGACCCGTGCCGCCCATCTGCTCCCCCACCGAGAGGCAGATCAGCCATGCGTCGAGCAAGAGACCTAGCGAAGGACACGCCACAAGAAACACGACAGGAAACGCGACAGAACGAGACACCAGCCAGCGGGAACGAGATCGGGAACGACATACAGGAAGGACCGAGGACGCTGCTGCCGAGCAGGCGTCGGCTGCTCCAGGGCGCGGCCCTCGCCGCGGTCCCCTCAGCTCTCCTGACCACCCATCACGCCGTAGCCGCTCCGCGCGCCGTCGACTATCCCCCGGCCGAATGGGCGCCGGCCAGTACCTCCAACTACACCGCCTCCAACCGCCCGAGCAGCTATCCGATCAACTACGTGATCATTCACGTCACGCAGGAGACGTACGCCGACACGCTCGCCATCTTCAAGAACCCGGCGAAGAAGGTCTCCGCGCACTACGTGGTCCGTTCGGCGGACGGGCACATCGCGCAGTGCGTCCGTGAACGCAACGTCGGCTGGCACGCCGGGAATTGGAGCTACAACACACGCAGCATCGGCATCGAACACGAAGGGTGGGTGGATCAGCCGGAGTACTTCACGGATGAGATGTACGAACAGTCGGCCGCCCTGACCGCCGCGATCTGCAAGAAGTACGGCATCCCGAAGAACCGTGAGCACATCATCGGCCACGTCGAGGTTCCGGGGACCGATCACACCGACCCCGGTCGGCACTGGGACTGGACGCGCTACATACGCATGGTGAACTTCGCCTGAGCGCCCCACCTTTCGGGCTTCGCCGCACGCGTCACGCCGAAACGGGCGGCGGCCGAAGACCGGCCAGTGTCAGTGCGCGGACGCTTGTCGGCTTCTGTTCCCGGGGTGACGATGTCAGCACCGCATCGCCGTCCCGGGAGGCCCTAGTTGACCGATCCATGGCTGGCCCTGGAGCCCGGCGCCGACCCGGCCGAGCGGGTGCGGACGATGCGGAGCGCGCATGAACGGTTCACGGCCGCGGGAACCGTGGCGCGCCCCGTGCGTTCCGTGGTCGCCGAGTCCTGGCGCCGCTCGGCGCGGGCGCGGGTCAGCCCGGAGGACACCGGTGCCTCGGTCGAGCTGACGGCCGGGGACCTGGGGGCGTATCGGGCGGAGCATCCGCTGTCACGGGTGATGCCGCTGTTCCGCGAGTTGGTGGGCGGATTCGCCAAGGACGGGGAGCACTTGCTGGCGGTGTGCGACGCGCACGGCAGGCTGCTCTGGGTCGAGGGTCATCCGGCCACGCGGTTACGGGCGGGGCGGATGAACTTCGTGCCGGGCGCGCGGTGGGCGGAGTCGGCGATGGGCACGAACGCGCCGGGGACGGCGGTCGCCGTGGACAGGCCGGTGCAGGTGTTCGCGACGGAACACTTCGTGCGCAGGGTGCAGCCGTGGACGTGCGCGGCGGCTCCGGTGCACGATCCCCGCTCCGGCCGGCTGCTCGGGGCCGTCGACATCACCGGCGGGGACGGCCTGGCGCACCCGCACAGCCTGGCCTTCGTGCAGGCCGTCGCCCGTGCGGCGGAGTCCCAACTGGCCCTGCTCGCACCACCGGTGGAGGTAGACGGGACGCTGGAGCTGGCGGCTCTCGGGCGGGACGAGGGCCTGCTGGTCGTGGGCGGCCGCAAGCTGCGGCTGAGCCGTCGGCACAGCGAGATCGTGGTGCTGCTCGCCCGTCACCCAGAGGGGCTGAGCGGGGAGGAGTTGCTGTGCGCGCTGTACGCGGACGAGTCGGTGACGCCGGTGACGTTGCGGGCGGAGCTGGCGCGGCTGCGTCAGGTGCTGGGGCCGGAGGTGCTGCGGTCGCGTCCGTACCGCCTCGCGGTTCCGGTGACGTCGGATGTGGATGTCGTGGAGCGGCGGCTGGGGTGCGGGGCGGTGACAGCGGCTGTCACGGCGTACGCGGGCCCGTTGCTGCCGGGGTCGCAGGCGCCCGCGGTGGTGCGGTTGCGGCGGAGACTGGCCGACCAGGTCCGGGCTGCGCTCATCGCGCGCGGCGACCCCGACCTGCTGTCGGACTGGGTGCACGCGCCGTGGGGCGAGGACGACGTGGAGGTGTGGCGGGCCTTGGCGGCGGTGCGGCCGACGGTGCCCGTCGTGGCGCGACTGCGGACTCTGGACACGGAGCTGACGGCGGGCCCGACGAGACCCGTTGGCCGCCGCCCCTAGGCGCACGCGTCCGGCAGGGCTTCGCCGGCGCGCGCCCTGCGGGACGACCCCGCTCGCGTCGGCCCTGCGACGACTGGTCACCGCGGGGCAAGTCGCCCCGCACCTCACCTCGAAGGAGACCGACCCGCACCTCACCTCGAACGAGGCCACGCCGCAACGTACTTGCAACCTCCGCGTCCCTAGCCTCGCGCGGAGAGCTGTCCAACGGCGGGCAGCGTGTCCGGGGAGGCAGTCAAGATGGCCCGTTACGCAGCGCCCGGTACGGAGGGCGCAGTCGTCTCCTATCAGGCCCGGTACGACCACTACATCGGCGGGGAGTATGTGGCGCCGGCGCGGGGGCAGTACTTCGAGAACCCGAGTCCGGTCAACGGGCAGCCGTTCACCGAGGTCGCCCGGGGCACGGCCGAGGATGTGGAGCGCGCGCTGGACGCGGCGCACGCGGCGGCGCCGGCTTGGGGCCGTACGTCGGTGGGCGAGCGCGCGGCCATCCTGCGGCAGATAGCCGACCGCATGGAGGCCAACCTCGAGACGCTCGCGGTGGCGGAGAGCTGGGAGAACGGCAAGCCGGTGCGCGAGACGCTGGCTGCCGACATTCCGCTGGCCATCGACCACTTCCGTTACTTCGCGGGGGTGATCCGCGCGCAGGAGGGATCGCTCAGCCAGATCGACGACGACACCGTCGCGTACCACCTGCACGAGCCGCTGGGCGTGGTGGCGCAGATCATTCCGTGGAACTTCCCGATCCTGATGGCGACATGGAAGCTGGCGCCCGCGCTGGCCGCCGGGAACGCGGTCGTCCTGAAGCCCGCCGAGCAGACCCCGGCGTCGATCCATGTCTGGCTGAGTGTGATCGGAGATCTGCTGCCGCCCGGCGTGGTCAACGTCGTGAACGGCTTCGGCGTGGAGGCGGGCAAGCCGCTCGCGTCAAGTCCGCGCGTCGCGAAGGTCGCGTTCACCGGGGAGACGACGACGGGGCGGCTGATCATGCAGTACGCCTCCGAGAACATCAAACCGGTCACGCTGGAGCTCGGCGGCAAGAGCCCGAACATCTTCTTCGACGACGTATGGGCCAAGAACGACGACTTCCGGGACAAGGCGCTCGAGGGCTTCACCATGTTCGCCCTGAACCAGGGCGAAGTGTGCACGTGTCCGTCGCGGGCGCTGATCCAGCGAGGCCACTACAGCGAGTTCCTCGAGGCGGCGATCGCCCGGACCGAACAGATCAAGCCGGGACACCCGCTGGACACCGACACCATGATCGGCGCCCAGGCCTCCAACGACCAGCTGGAGAAGATCCTTTCGTACCTGGACATCGGCCAGCAGGAAGGTGCAAAGGTCCTGACGGGCGGCCAGCGCATCGAGTATGACGGGGAGTTGGCAGGCGGCTGGTACGTCCAGCCCACGATCTTCGAGGGCGACAACCGGATGCGGATCTTCCAGGAGGAGATCTTCGGCCCGGTCGTCTCGGTCACGTCCTTCAACGACTTCGACGACGCGATAAAGATCGCCAACGACTCGCTGTACGGCCTGGGGGCCGGGGTGTGGACGCGGGACATCAACACCGCGTACCGCGCGGGCCGTTCGATCCAGGCGGGCCGGGTCTGGACGAACTGCTACCACGCGTACCCCGCGCACGCGGCGTTCGGCGGCTACAAGCAGTCCGGCATCGGCCGTGAGACGCACAAGATGATGCTGGAGCACTACCAGCAGACGAAGAATCTGCTGGTGTCGTATTCGGCGAAGAAGCTGGGATTCTTCTAGACGCGCAAAAAGAGGCGCCTGACCTGGACTTTCGCCCGTCAGGCGCCTCCCGACGACGCAATCATCAGCGAGTCCGTCTTGCTCGATGAATTCCAGTTCCTCCCGCGGGAATCCCACTCCTGACCACTGCTTCCGGACCAGTCACGGACCAGACGCGCCCCGCGCAGCCCTCCCATGCCTCCCCTCGGCTGACGAGGTCCCACTCCTGCACGGACTGCTCGATGAGGCGGTTGCCCTGCTCCACGGGCGCCATCCAGGAACGTGGCGTAGTGCCGAAGGGGCGCGGGCCAGATGTGCGCCCGCAGGATACGAACGAACTGTTGCGGGACAGGCACGGGGCGCGTCGCGGTTGCCGCAGCATCGACGTGCGGCTCCGCCGCGTGCTCCGCCGGACGCCCCGTAACACGCCCACGACCCCCGGGAAAGATCGACTTCGACGGAAGGTGGGGGGTTTCCCTAAACCCGGTTCCACTCCATGAGGCCGCTCACGATCGGGGGTTTAGGGTCAACGTGTCGACGCGACAGCGTGTTCGGTCCGGACGAAAGAGCGTGTGAGTATGACGGCATCCGCCACCGAGAGCGGCGCCAAGCGAACGTTCGCCGTACGTGCCGGAGAGGCGAGCGGTGACCGCATACGGCTGAGCGTCTACGACATGCTCATCGGCACGGTCTACACGCCTCGTGTCTTTTTCTACCGGGAGACACTCGACGGCGAGGCGCTCCGCGCCTCCCTCGGCAGGACATTGCGCAACTTCCCGATCCTTGCCGGCCGCATGAAGAGGGATCCCGACGGCGGTCTCAGCGTGCTCTGCGACGACGCCGGTGTGCGCTTCGTCGAGGCACACGCATCCGTGCCCATGCCGGACTACGGGCCTCGCCACACGGCGAAAAAGGGGCTGGAGCGCCATCTCAGTCACGCCATGCCGTTCTGGGTGGTTGACCGCGATACGCCGCTTTTCACGGTGAAGCTCACCCATATGAAAGGCGGCGGCTCCATTCTGGGCCTCACGATGAACCACGCCGTGGCCGACGGGACCAGCTATATGAGCTTCCTGGAGAGCTGGGCGCGCGAGCACCGGGGCCTCGGGTGCCCCAAGCCCAGCCACGACCGTGGAGTCATCGACGCGCTCGCCGCGTCGGCCGCGGGTGACACCCGTACGGGCGGCGCCCATCTCACGGTCATGGAGCGAGGCCGGAAGGCCGCCTTCCTCGGCCGCATCCTGCGGGGCAGCCTCGGCGGCGTGACGACGGTGACCACCCGCTTCACGGCGGCTGAACTGGCCACCATCAAGGTCACCGCGATGGCCGACCTCGCGGGCACGGAGCGGTGGGTGTCGACCAATGACGCGCTGACCGCCCATCTCTGGAAAGTCCTCGGCGCATTGCATGACCGCCCCGACACGAGCGAGGAAAGGCTCGGCCTCATCGCCGACTTCCGTTCGTTCGTCGGCGGAGCCGTACCCGATGACTACTGGGGCAACGCCGTCACCAATACCCGGCCCAGGATGACCGCGGCCGAACTGCGCTCCCGCCCTCTCGGCGAGGTCGCCGTGACGGTCCGCGCGGCTCATGCCGAGAACACGGAGGAGAGAATCCGCGAGGAAGCGGCATTTCTCTGTGCCGAACGCGATGCGGGGCGCCTCAAGCGCGTCATGACCACGATGGCTCTGGACTCGTTCGACAGCACGGTCGCGATCAACAACTGGTCGAAGCTGCCCTTCTACAGCATCGACTTCGGGCAAGGCACCCCCTTCTGGTACGACTTCACCTCCATGGTGGTTCCCTGGACCGTGCACATCGCGCCGACCCCGGCCGACCAGGACGGCGCCCGCGATGTGCATATGGCACTGCCCCGTGCCCAGGTCCGTGCCCTTCAGGAGCCGTCCTGGGCCGGCCGGTTCCACCATTACGCGGATTCCGGCGAGGTATTTCCGCTGACTTTTATGGATGCCAAAGCGAAGCAGTGAGCCGTAAGGCCGTGAAGCCGTGAAACGCCGGGGCCAAGAGGGCATCTGATCTAGGTAGTTGGTGTTCTGGGATGGTTTTGTGACTCGTGGCGTCGTCGTCCGTACCGCAGTGATGTGTCCGATGCCCACCGGGCTCTGATCGACCTGCGAGAGATCGTCGACGCGATCCTTTACGTCAACCGCACCGGCATTCCGTGGGAGTACCTCCCGCACGACTTCCCGCCCTACAAGACGGTCTACGACTGCTACGCGAACCGGGAAGCCGATGGCACCGCGCAACAGGTCCACGACCTGTTGCGCGACAAGACACGACGAGCTCACGGCCGCAACGCCGGGCCACCGCGGCAGTGTTGGACGCGCAGAGCGTGAAGACCCCGACAAACGTGGCCGAGACCAGCCAGGGCATCGACGCCGGCCAGTAAGCCCGAGCCGGACGACGAGTCGGGCCGGGGTCTTGCCCTGGTGGCGGCGTTCGCGGACCGGTCGGGCACGGAGGTCGGGCCGGATCCGCGCAAGACGGTGTGGGCGGAGCTCAGCTGACGGTCGGTCACGGCGCCCCATGGCCACGCTCGTTCAACAGTTGTTGATCGGCCGTTGACTAGCCGTCGTTACAATCCGACACCATGAAACATCCATACCGCCAGGTCCTTGTGGTCGCCCAGGGACCGCCCGCCCTGGCCGCTGTGCAGAACTACACGGCAGCCACCTTCAACATGCAGAACAGACCCCTGAGACGCGCCACGTAACCCGGGAGGAAACCTGGAGGATGAGCTGCTCCTTGCCTCCGCCCCCCGACATCGTGGCCGTTCAGGAGGTGAACAGCACCCCTATCTGCGGCGAGAACGCGGACGAGTCCGAAACGGAGGACTTCCAAAGCCGCGCACTGCAAGGGACCGAGCCTCCTCTGAACTGGGAGGTGACCAAGTGCCAGACACCGTTCGACGAGGCCGACCACGACCTGTTCTTCCTCAACATCGGCAGCGGCAACGCCACCAGGAACCTCGTCATCGCGGTCAAGGACACGTACGACGTCCCGCTCGACGACGACAACGTCCACGTCATCGGCCGTGCCACGGTCGGCGGCGGGTACACAGCCCCCAAGCCCATGCTCGGCATCGGGCTGGGCGGTGCTCTTAGCCGCTTACCAGCCACAAGGGCCGAAACAGCCGCTCACACCTGCCACGATTCCAACGCAGCAGCACACTAGATATCCAGAAACGGAGTCCTTGAACATGGTTGACATCGCGAGGCAGGACTTAGGGCAGGCGGACGACGCACAGTCGTGGCCCGACGGCCGTACGCACGGCACCACCCCGCCTGGCCGGGGTGGTGGACTCCAGCATGGGCGTTGGCGTGCGGCAACGCCTCACCGGCGTGGTGGCCGACGGCGGCATCGTGGTCTGGGAGACCGACGTGCTCAACCCTCCAAGCGCTGCGCTCCACTGTCCGCCACACACCTCGTGGCTGCTCTTCCTCGAGTCCGGCCGGGTGCGGCAACTGCGGCTGATTCCACCGCTTCGCGGACGACAGCTGACACTTCAAAAATCTCCGGCGAGCGAACTTCTCGGGTTCCGGCGCATCGCGTGTGTGATCTGTTCCCCGATGAGGGAAGGCAGCCGTACCACGCCCCGAGCCCCCTCCACGTTCGTCCTCATCCTCGGCGCCCGGCAGGGCGGCGGGTCGTGGCGGCCGGTGGCCCTGCGGCTGCGCGCTGCCGGACACTGGGTTCTCACCTGACCTTGCCCAGGCCGGCCGCCAGGCTCGACGACATCCGCCGACTGACCCGACGGATCAAGGACCTCGACAAGAAGATCCCCGCGCTGCCGTGCCCCCTGGGCCGCACACCCGCCGAGATCTGCGGCATCGGCACGGTCACCGCCATGGACCTGCTGGTCGAGGTCGGAGACCCATGCCGGTTCCGCACCGACACGCAGTTCGCCCGATCCTTCGTGACCAGGAAGACATGCCCATTTGGGCAACAGCTCTGACCGAACATCTCTAGTGTCGGCTCATTCTGATCCCTACCTTTCTGATCATGGAGATCAGCCACCACGGCGGCGCAGATGTCGGCGACAGGGCGGCCCGGCCGTCGATACGGGAGTGGATCTGCCGAAGCGGCACCACTTGCCACTCGATCTGTCACTCCCCGACGGCCCGCTCTGGCCGGCGCCTGAAGCCGGGCCAGCGAGCAGCAAGCGCGCTCGCGGTGCCGGTCAACCCGATGACGCCCTCCGACGAGTACGCAGATTCAGTGCGTGGCCGCCCACCCCGCAGGGGCATCGCAGTTTTCCGCTGCGGGTCAGGTGGACCGTTGAATCTCGAAGTGAGCCAACCCTGATGTCACCGCCAGCGGCACAGAAATAGCACATCCGATCCTTCCACTGGTTTGCAGCGCCGATTCCGCTGCGGATCTATTGTTCAGCCGACACTCGGGAGAGGTTTTCATGCTCCAGAACACCGACCGAACGACCATGGCCGACGGCCTTCCCTTGCCTGTGCAAAACACTGTTCACCGAAATCGTCGGACAACCGGGCCACACCTTTTCACCTGCATGGCGAGTCTCGACGCCGAGCTCAACATCGAAGCAGCGAACTCCGACTTCTTCCGTCATGTCGCGCGTCCCTCACGGGAGATCTGCGGGCAGAGCATCTACGACGTGCTGCACCCGAGCGCCCGCAACATCCTGCCCAAGCATTTCAGCCATCTCTCGGACGGCCATGGCGGAAGATTCGTGGAGAAAGTGGTCGCGAAACGCGGCCATGACCGAGTCTTCTCGACCGAGATAACAGGCATAGCGATCCAGGGAGAGGGGGACGCCTTCTCAGGTGTCGTCGTCCTGATGACCCCCGACGACGACCTGTCCGAGGCGGCCCCGGCAGCGAAGTCGACGCCTCTCCTCACGCCTCTCGACGCCCGCATCCTGGAGGGGGTCGCCACCGGCGCATCGACCGTCCAGCTGGCCTCGCGTCTGTACCTGAGCCGCCAGGGCGTCGAGTACCACGTGGGTCTGATGCTGCGCCGATTCAAGGCGCCCAACCGCGCCACGCTGGTCTCCCGCGCCTACGCGATGGGCGTCTTCACGGTCGGCAGCTGGCCGCCCCGCGTGCTGCCCGACTTCGTGAAGTGACCGACGAAGAGCGGCCGCCCGGCTGTCGGTCCCGGCGGCCGCCGCGGAGCCGGGCGGCCGCTCAGCGGCGGTGGCCACCTATCCCCTCGTCGTCAGCGTCGTGCCAGGCCACGTTGTGGTCGAAACTCTCTTGTATGCGGACGACATCGCGGGCGACGTTCGCCACGGCCATCTGCGTCAACGTGGCCACAGAGTCGGTCATCGAGGCCAACTGGTCCCGCGATTCGGGGTCCTCCATGTCCAGCTCAAAATGGTCTAGATCATTGAGTTCCGCGCTCATTATGCGTTCCTCCGTCTCTTCCGAACCGGCCAGTCCATCGCCACCTGTGCCGATCCAGGATCCCGGGCATGCAACTCCCGTCGCTTCGGGGGGCCGGACCTATTAAGGAGGAAGACCTGGGCATGCGCAATACCTGTTTCACCCTCGGCGCGACATCTGGTCGTTTCCCAAAACACGGGGCGCGCCTAGACCTCGTGAAGTGCATTGGGCCGGGCGGATTCTAGGGGTCGCCTTAGTACATGCGCCCTTGGCGTGAAGAGCCGGCGGCACGCGCGCCGTCGGCGTGCATGCGGTACCCGAAGGCTGTGGTCCCAGCTGTCTGGGCCGGAACAAGCTGGTGGAGTGGTATGAGCGAATCAGAATGAACACCGTACGGGCTCGACGCCATGCCCGGGCACACTATCGCCGTCATCGGATGGCCTGCCAACTGCCGGGCGCCCCGAGCCCTGAGGCCCTGTGGCGGCTGCTGCGGGCCGGGGACAGCTCGGTGCGGCCCACTCCCGCCGACCGGCTGCGCGCCTCGGCGACGCCGATGCCGAGGGCAAGAACGACACCGAGGGCGCGGACACGGACACCGAGACGGGCTCGGGCGAGTGCGTTCAGGGCGCTGAAGAGGCGTGCCGCTGGGGTGGGTTCCTCGACGAGGCCGAGCGCTTCGACGCCGGATTCCTCGGGGTCTCCCCTCCGGAGGCGGACCTCATCGACTCCCAGGAGCCACCCACGACGACTACGCCACGCTGCTCCACCGGCTCGGCGACGAGCGCGTCACACACCGGAGCTTCACCGGCGCGCACCGCGCCCTCATCGCCAACCAGCGGTTCGGCGCGATCTCGCCCGACGGGCACTGCTATAACGTTCGACGCCCACGCCAACGGCTTCGTCCGTGGCGAGGGCGGTGGCCTCGTCGTACTGAAACAACTCGACCGGGCCCTCGCCGACGGCGACCCCGTGCGGGCCGTCATCCGCGGCAGCGCCGTCAACAACGACTGCGGCGGTGACACGCTCACCGCCCCTGACCAGGGCGCCCAGGCAGAGGTCGTACGCCGTGCCCTGCGCAATGCCGGCCCGACCACCCTGCTGTCACTGGAGAGCCCGCTCCGGCAGACGGCACAGGAGCTGGGCCCGACGACGGGCTGCCGCCCTGGCAACGTCGGCCGGCGGTGCGTCCGGAGGCACGGCTGCGCCACCTCGGCGAGAACGATCCGGCGACGCCGACCTTGGCCGTGGAGCGGCCGACCCGCCTCGGCGAGCGGCCGGATACCGCGCGCAGGGACGAGCGGGAGCTGCTGGTGGCGCTGCGGACCCGGGAGCCGGAACTGGCCGCCCCGCTGCCGGACCGGCTACGCGGGCCGGCCGGGAACTGCTGGTTCAGGGGGCTGCGTACCCTGGTGCGGGGCCTGGAGGCGGAGCGGCGCGCGGCACGGGGGCGCCGACGCAGGGGCAACGTCGAGCGGGCCGAGGAGCTGAGCGCACGGCATCTGGGGCAGGCCTGCAAGTGGGGCGCCCCGGCGCCCCTGGGCCGCGCCCTGGCGCTGCGGGCCACCTTGACGAGCACGGCGGCGGCACCAAGCCTGCTGCGGGACGCCACCGAGGTGCTCGAAGCATTCACCGATCTGCACGGGCGGGCGGTGGTCCTGCTGCGGCTCGCGGAGACGGTGGCACCGTACCGGGCGCACGAGGCGGAGCAGGCGCTGCGTACGGCGTACGACCTGGCCGTCGCGTGCAACGCGGCCTGGGTCGCCGCCGCGCTCAAGGACGCGGGCCTGTTCGACAGGGGAAGGCCGGAGGGCCGGACGGTGCCGTTCCAACTTCGGCTCCGGCTCCGGCTCAGACCCCGTCCGGGACGCTCCGCGCCGCGAAGTGCTCGTCGAGGACGCTCAGCACGTCAGCGGCGCGTTCGTTGAGGTAGAAGTGCCCGCCGGGGAAGATCCGCAGGTCGAAGTCGGCCGTGGTGTGCCGATCCCAGTCGCGGGCCTCGTCGATCGTCGTCTTGGCGTCGCTGTCGCCGACCAGGGCGGTGACCGGGATATCCACCGTGACGCCGGGCGGGCAGCGGTATGTCTCCACGGCCCGGTAGTCCCCGCGCAGCGCGGGCAGGATCATGCGCAGGAGTTCGTCGTCGCCGAGCACCCGGTCGTCGGTACCGCTCAGGGCCTTGACCTCGGCGATGAGCCCGTCGTCGTCGCATAGGTGGACGTTCTCCTCGCGGTGGCGGGAGGGGGCCCGCCGGCCGGAGACGAAGAGCCGTACGGGGGCCGTGCGGCCGTCCCGCTCGAACCTTCGAGCGACCTCGAAGGCGAGGAGCGCGCCCATGCTGTGGCCGAAGAAGGTGAGCGGACGGTCGGCCTCGCCGCGCAGCGCCTCGTGCACGCGGTCCGCGAGTGTGCCGATGTCGTCGATCAGCGGTTCCCTGCGCCGGTCCTGGCGGCCCGGGTACTGCAGCGCGACGACGTCGACGTGCGGGGCGAGGGCGTTGGCGACGGGCACGTAGTAGCTGGCCGAGCCCCCCGCGTGCGGGAAGCAGATCAGGCGGTGGGCGGCGGGGGACACCGGTTGGAACCGGCGGCACCACTGGCCGTCGTCATGGGGGCTCACACTCACGCTGCTTCCGTTCCCTTTTCTCTCTTTGCTTCTGTGTATCGACTGTGGAGCATTGCCTGTTCAGGTGGACACCGCACCACTATCGGGGACGCGTGAGTCCAGGGGGGTCACGCGTCGGGGAGTCTGGGCGAATCCCTTGTCCTTGGCCCGGCACGCCGGTCACGCGTTGAAGGAACGGGTGGGTCGATGGCATAAATCTGAGCGCCGGACGCGAATCGAGGCGCCGGACGCGCAGCGAGGAGTTCGGCATGCCCAGCACCACGAATCCGCGGATCTCCAACGGCGAAGCAGTACGCGGCCCCACGGGCAGACGGCTCTTCGCGGTCAGCGACCTGCACGTCGCCTACGAGCAGAACCGGGCGGTCGTAAAGGATCTGCACCCCTCCGACCGCTCCGACTGGCTGATCGTCGCGGGTGACATCGGGGAGTTGACCGCGGATGTCGAGTGGGCGCTGCGGCTGCTGGCCGAGCGGTTCGCCCAGGTGGTGTGGGTGCCGGGCAACCACGAACTGTGGACACACCCCGACGACCCGGTGCGGCTGCGTGGCGAGGCCCGCTACCGCGGTCTTGTCGAACTGTGCCGATCCCTCGGTGTGTTGACTCCGGAGGACCCGTACGCGCACTGGCCGGGCCCGGACGGGCCGGTGGTGATCGCGCCGCTGTTCCTGCTGTACGACTACTCGTTCCTGCCGCCGGGTGCCACCGGCACCGCCGACGCGCTCGCGCGGGCCGAGGAGGCGGGGGTCGTGGCCACCGACGAGTTCCTCCTGCACAGCGACCCCTACCCGGACCCCGCCGCCTGGTGCCGGGCGCGGCTGGCGTACACCCGTGAGCGGCTGGACGCCTGCCCGCCCGAACTGCCCACCGTGCTGGTCAACCACTTCCCGCTGGTGCGCGAGCCCACCCGGATCCTCAGGTACCCCGAGTTCGCGCTGTGGTGCGGCACCACCGCCACCCACGACTGGCACCGCCGTTACCGGGCAGCCACCGTGGTCTACGGCCATCTCCACATCCCCCGCACCACCTGGCACGACGGGGTGCCGCACCGCGAGGTGTCTCTGGGCTACCCGCGCGAGTGGCAGGCCCGCGGCCGACCCGATCCGCTGCTGCACGAGATCCTGCCCCGCCGGGGTGCCCTGTCCCAGCGAGGTGCCCGATGACGCCGCTGATGCGCCGGCTGCTGCCGGACCTGGTCGAAGTGACCGAGGTGCGCGGCGAGTTGGCGGCTCCGCCGCTGTTCCCGGAGGAGGCCGCGACGGTGGCCCGGGCGGTGGTCAAGCGGCGACGGGAGTTCGCCACCGGCCGCCGCTGCGCCCGCCTGTCGCTGGCCGCGCTCGGCCGCACGGCGGCCCCGCTGTTGCCGGGCCCGTCGGGTGCGCCCTGCTGGCCCGCCGGGGTGGTCGGCGCCATCTCCCACTGCGACGGCTACCGGGTGGCCGCGGTCGCCCACGATCGCGATCTGGCGGGGCTCGGCATCGACGCCGAACCGGCCGGCCCGTTGCCGGACGGTGTCCTCGACGCGGTGTCGCTGCCCGAGGAACGGGCCGACCTGGCCCGGCTGACGAGCGCGGCGCCCCACATCCCCTGGGACCGGTTGCTGTTCAGCGCCAAGGAGGCGGTCTACAAGGTGTGGTTCCCCCTCACCCTCAAACCGCTCGGCTTCGAGGACGCCCGGCTGCGCTTCACCCGCGAGCCAGGAGCGGCGGGCCTGGAGCACGGCACGTTCTCGGTCCGGCTGCTGGTGCCCCTGCCGCCCGAGCTCGTACGGGCGGCCGACGGCGGGGCCGTGGACCTGGCGGGCCGGTGGCTGGTGGACGAGGGCATGGTGCTCACCGCGCTGACGCTCCCCGCGGTCGGCTCCGGCACCAAGCGGCCCGCCTGAGAACCGGCCGAGACGCCGGCCGAGACACAGCGAGGCAGCTGATGCCGGCACGTCCCGCAGTCCCAGAGCCACTCCCGTCCCCCGTCCCGGTCCGCGGCGGGTGCCACGGGCCGGCCTCGACCCGACGGAGAGACCCACCATGCTCGATACGACCGGTCCCCGGTACGACACCGGCCCGGTGCTCGCCGCGCGGCCGGCGGTCTCCGCCGCGACCACGGGCGGCGAGGCCATGTCCGACCTCCAGTTCCTCGACTGGGCAGCCGGAGACAAGCATCCTCGGCCTCACGGCGCGCGAGATCAACGGAGTGCTGCACTGCCGCACTTCCCGCTGCGGGCGAAGGCCGAGCCGGGCAACGTCAACGGTGTGCATCTGTCGTCGACCGTACAGGCGGCCAAGAGCAACTACAGCCGGGCGCACGGCGGTTCGTCGGTGCCCTACCTGGACTGTTCCGCGAGGCCGGGCCCGGGGGCATCGGGTGCTGACCGATGTGCTCCAGTCCGAGCAGGGCGCCTGATTCCTCCGCAAGCGCAACCGCAACGTGATCACCGAGGTCGGCCCGAAGGTGGCGGCGAACCGAGGACTTCCACTGGCTGACGCTTCGTCAGCTGGGTGCACTGCTGCGCCATCACGACCTGGCAGCATGGACGCCCGTACGGTGCTGTCCTGCCTGCCGGACCGGCACCTCGGCCCGGCAGCAGCGCGGCGAGGGATCGCCCCGTACCCGCGGCTGGACCACACTCTGCACATGGCCCAGCGCTGCGGTGCCACAGTCCTGGACGCGACACCGGCGACGTACCGCAGCATCCTCGGCATCATCGCCCCGCCGCCCCGCCGCCCCGCCGCACCGGCCGAGCCGGCCGGGGTACGGATGTTCTGCAGCGGCACGGCCTCGCTCGGCGGCCACGTGATCGCCGACTACGTCAAGATGTTCGGCCTTCCCTGCTTGACAGTCACGGCAGCACCGAGCTGGGCAACATCGCCTTCGCCATCGAGGACAACCCCGTCGCCTGCGGGAAGATCGGGGAGATCCGCACCGTCCAGGAGGCCGATCGCGGCTGGTGCCCCCGGGTCAGGACTCGTCCAGTTCCAGGGGCGCGAGCTCGGCGAACACATCCCCCGGCCCGGGGTTGGCCGGATGGCAGCCGCCGCCGAGATGACGTACGACACCCCACACGGCGTTCAGCGCCGTGGTGACCGCGCCCTCCGCGAAGCCGCCGGTCCAGGAGACGTCGTCGCCGGCCAGGAAGAATCCCTGCTGGTGCTCAGGCAGCGCACCCTGCATGAAGTGGGTGAACAGGCGGCGCTGGTAGCGATAGTGGCCCGGCAGGTTGGCCTTGAAGGCTCCGGTGAACCAGGGTTCGTTCTCCCAGCTGACGGCCACCGGCGGCGCGATGATGTGCGACCGGATGTCCACGCCCGGATAGATTTCGCCGAGCGAGCGCAGGACGACCTCCAACCGCTCCTCGGCGGACAACGCGGCGACCCGCTGCGAGTCGTCGTTCCAGGTGTAGGACAGACACATCACTCCGGGTCGGCCGGGCCCCCGGCCGAAGAGGTACACCGAACGCGGCAGCCTGTCGGTGAGCGTCATGCCCATCACGTCCCGCCCGGTCGCGGCGTCGACGTCCAGCCAGAACGGCCGGTCGGTGAGCGCGAACAGTTTGGAGGAACTCATGTAGTGGGTGCGCTCGATCGCCGACCGGACCGGCCCGGGCAGCAGCGCGTCGTCGCAGGCGACCCGGCTGTTCAGCAGCCGGTGCTGCCCGGTGAAGACCACCGCCCGGTAGCCGCGCGTCCGGCCGTCGGCGTCGGTGACCTCGATGTGTTCCCCCGCACGACGCAGCGCGGTGACGGCGGGCCGGGGCCGGTCTTCGTGGAGCGTGGCGAGCGACGTACCGGCCGGCCAGTGCGCGAGGCCCTCGGGAGCGTGCCGCCACAGGCCCAGCGGTACCTGTTCGCAGCCTCCCTCGATGGTCTGCTGGTCAACGTCGGCCTCGGTGTAGACGACGCGGAGGATCTCCAGCATCGAGTTGGGGAAGTCGGTGTCCCAGCCGCCGGTGCCGAAGCCGACCTGCCCGAAGAGCTCACGAAGCTGGAAGGAGGCGAAGGCGGGCGTGGAGCTGAGGAAGCCGTAGAAGGACTGGTCGTCCAGCATCGGCACGAGGCGGTTCCACAGCGCTTTGATCGTGGCCGTGTCCCGGGTGCGGATCGCCTCCTGCATGACCCATACGTCGGCCTGCTCGCGCAACGTCTTGTCCCAGGCGTCAGCGACCTGCCGGTAGACGGGCGGCAGATCGGCCTCGGTCCGGGCCCAGTGGCTGACGCCGCCGATGTCCAACACCGTCATGGGGGTGGACGGGCCGAGCGGGTTGGGGAACGGCGTGGTGCGCAGGCCCAGCGTGTGGACGTAGTGGAACAGCGAGGCGGCCGAGAGCGGGAACCGCATGGCCCCCAGCTCGGCGACCTCGTCCGGGAACCCGTCGAAGCCGACGGAGCGCATCCGGCCGCCCAGGTGTCCCGCCTCGTGGAGAACCGGGCGCAGTCCCATCCGCATCAGTTCGTACGCGGCGACCAGCCCGGCCATCCCGCCGCCGACGATCGCGACCTCGGTTCCCACAACGTCGGCCGGGACGCCGCCCAGGCCCGCCGGGTGGCGCAACCAGTCGTCGTAGGCGAAGGGAAAGTCGGGGTTGAGCATGGTGATTCGAGGGCTCGACGGGCTGTACCCGTGGGGGGTGGTGAGGAGCATGTCGGGCCTATCCCCTCGTCACGCCGGGGCCCGCTTCGGGCCGACCGGCCCTTCCCCGTGGTATCAAACCCGGACCTCGCGCATCACACATGGCTTCTCCCTGTGGTGGGTGGGCGACCCATAGCCCAACACGCCATGCAGGGCACGGACCAGCGAGGACAGAGGACTCTAGGGAATTGCTGGTCACGGCCGCCCAGCACCGACCAGCCCGGACCACCGCCAAGGCCCACCTGCCCGCCCTGCACCCGCACAGGTAAGTGGCACCTGGTGGGAATCAAGTACACGAAGCGGTAGACCGAGGAGTTGAGGCGGAGCGCAGTCCCCCTACAGGGGATGGCTGTTGACGCGTCGTCCGCGACGCCAGGATGCCGGCCGGGCCCGGCCCCGCGGCGCCGGAGAGGAAGCGGTCGAGCGCGGCCGGATACAGTCCGCGCTCGGACCCGTAAGTCCCGTACGGACTTGCCGCTTACCCTTTGAGATCGATCGGTCAATGACATGGTGGGCGCTGCCCGGGGGCAGCGCCCACCATCACCGCCTCGCCCGGCGGGCGCTCCTCTGCCGGACCCGCGGGCGCATCGCCTTGCGGGCGTCGATGGCCACTACCTCGAAGTTGTCCACAGTGCGGTTCACCCGGCCGAAGAGATTGTCCGGACCCGCGATGCAGACCTTGGTGATGCCTTGCTCCCGCATCGTTTCCACCATGTCCGGCCAGCGGATCGGGCGGTCGAAGGTGTCGAGCAGCATGGTGCGCACACCGTCCGCGCCGGTCAGCAGTTCGCCGTTCTGGTCGGCGACGACCGGCAGCTTGGGGTCGGCCACCTCGAAGGTGCCGAGGACCTCCTCCGCCTTGCGGCGCAGGGCGCCGAACGCCGGGGCGTGCACGGGCGGCCACATGGTGTACATGTTGTATCCCCCGAGCTCGCCGATCCGCTTCTTGAACCGGTCGAGCACGGGCTCGCGCAGGGACACGAGGTAGAAGCCCTGGTCGATGTAGCCGGAGACGTCGTGCCACTCCCCCTCGGCGTCCAGTTCGGCCAGCGCCTCCTGAAGCCGCTCCTCGGGGGTGTGGATCACGCAGTGCGTGACCGCCTCACGGTGCTCCTGCCGGAAGTACTCCTCCTCGCAGCGCGCCAGTTCGGCGGTGAGCCGCACGGTCTCCTCGAACGGCAGGGACCCCGCGTAGGTCACCGCGGCCCGCTGGCCGAAGCTCGGTCCGGCGCACAGCTCGGGCCGCTCTCCCAGCGTCTCCTCCGCCCAGTCGGCGAGGGAGAGACAGACGGTCAGGAAGGCGATCTGGGTGTGCGCGGTGTACTGCGCCTCCTCGTCGGCGTCCGACTGGCGGTACCGGTCGAACACGGAGTACCCCACCACCTCGTCGGCGATCGCGAGCCGGCGCCGGGCATGGGGGTTGGTCAGCAGGAACTCGCCCACATCGGTGAAGCGGAAGGGCCCCATCCCGGGGAAGACCATCGCCGTACGGCTGGTCTCCGGATCGGATGTCCGCGGCTCGGTGGCCTGTGGCTCGGTGGTCTGCTGCTCCGTCATGCCTTCCCTCGCGGCGCCAGGTCGAGAGCCAGCTGCTCGAGCTTTCGTTTGTCGGGCTTGCCGTTTCGGTTCAGGGGGAATCGCTCCAGGACGTGAATGCGGTTGGGGTGCTCGAAGTCGGGCAGCAGGGAGGTGATCGGCTCCCGCCAGTGCCGCGGCTCGCGCCGCTGCTCGTCCTCCACGAAGAAGACGAGCTGGCAGCCGCGCTGTTCGTCGGGGACCGGGACGATCTTGACGAGGCAGCCGGCCGCGGCCAGCTTGTGCTCGATGATCTCGGGGTAGAGCGTGTGGCCGTTGCGGTGCGCCGCGGCCTTCCTGCCGAGGACGAAGAGGTTGTCCCCGCCGTCCAGATAGCCGAAGTCGCCGGTGGGGTACCAGTCGGTCCTGGCCGGGTCGACGGGGGTGACCGTGCCGTCCTCCGCCAGATAGCCCTCCATCAGGTCGGGCGAGTGGACCTGGATCTCCCCGACCTCGCCGGAGGTGAGGACGGCGCCCTCGTCGTCGACGATCCGCAGCTTCAGGCCCTCGACGGCCCGCCCGCAGGCGACCGCGTTGTCCTCGGTCGCGAAGGCCACGTTCCCGGCCTCGGTGCTGCCGTAGCTGTCCAGCAGGGGCAGTCCGAATCGCTTGACGTAGTCGGCGACCAGGCCGGGGTCCAGCGGGGCCGCCCCGCTGCAGAACATCCGGACACCGGACAACTCGTCCGCCAGGGCGGGCTTGCTGCCGATCATGTTGAGCATGCTGCGGTAGCTGGCCGGGGTGGCGTCGACCACCGTGGCCCCGCAGGTGCCCGCCATGGTCATCGCCCGGTCAAGGCGCCGGTAGGGCGCGATGACCAGCGAGCACTTGACCAGCCAGGCGATGAGCACCATGGACAGCCCGTACTGGTGGGAGAAGGGCAGCAGCGGCAGCAGGACGTCATCGGGGCGATGGCCCACCTGCTGGGCGTTGCGCTCCAGGTTCTTCAGGAACTTCGCCCCGGTCTTGACGACGCCCTTGGGCTCCCCGGTGGATCCGGAGGACCACATGATCAGGCCGTCGGGCAGCTCGCACCAGGTATCGAGGGACAGCCGCCGCTCGGCGGGGGTCTGCTCCATGGACGCCATGAGCAGCTCGTAGACGGTGACCCGGGCCGGGCCGCTCTCGGGCATCGGGGTGTCGTCGTCGACCACGCAGATCTTGACCCCGGCCCGGTCGCAGATGCGCTGGGTGGCCTCCGCCCGCTCCTGGTGGTCGACCATGACGATCGACGCGCCGGTGTGCATCAGGGCGAGGAGGACCCCGACAAAGCCGACGGAGTTGCTGGCCTTCAGCATGACCCGGGTGCCGTCGCCGACCCCGCGCTCGCGGAGGGCTTCGGCGATGGCCAGGGCCCTCTGTTCGAACTCGGGAAGCGCATGCACCGCTTCCGTCGCAAAGACCTTTGCGGTCATCGGGTTTCACTGAGCCTTTCTTCTTCTTGAAGTCTCTTGGGGTGGGAGCCACCCACGACGCCGACGCTCCGCGAGCCGTGGGCCGGGACCGCGAGTCCCCCCGGAGGTCTCCGGGGGGACTCGCGAGTCGTCAGGTGTCGAGGTCGCCGAGCATCATGTCGATCAGGTCGTCGTCGTCCATCGCGTCGATGGAGTCCGTCTCCTTCTCCTCGGTGTCCTTCTCGGCCTGGTCCTTGCCGCTCGCCAGCTCGGTGAGCGTGTCGAGCAGACCCGCGCGGCGCAGCCGCTCCAGCGGGATCGACGTCAGAAGGGCACGGATCCTGGCCTCTTCCGGATCGACGTCCGGCTCGGCCGGGCCGTCCGTCGCCACCCGGCCGCGCAGATACTCGGCGAGCACCGCGGGCGTGGGGTTGTCGAAGATCAGCGTGGAGGGGAGGCGGAGCCCGGTGGCCGAGTTCAGCCGGTTACGGAACTCCACGCCCGCCAGCGAGTCGAAGCCGAGGTTCTGGAAGGAGCGGTCGGGCTCGATGGACTGGGCGCCGCTGTGCCCAAGCACCATCGCCGCGCTGCCGCGCACCAGATCGAGCAGCGCCCGCTCGAGTTCGGCTCCGGCCAGACCGGCCAGCCGTACCTTGGCCGATTCGGGAGCGGCCGCCTTCCCGCCGTCCGCCGCCCTGCTCCGCGCCCGGACCACACCGCGCAGCAGGGTGGGGATGTCGGTCTGGCCGCTGAGCGCGGAGGTCTCAAGGCGCATCGGCACGAGCAGGGCGTCCTCGCTCATGGCGCCGGCGTCCAGCAGACGCAGACCGCCCGCCATGGACAGGGCCGCCATGCCCTCGCGCGCCATGCGCACCATGTCCGCCTGGCTGAGGGTGCCGGTCATGCCGCCGGCCTGCTCCCACGGGCCCCAGGCCAGTGAGACCGCCGGGAGGCCGAGGCCGCGCCGGTGTGCGGCGAGCGCGTCCAGGAACGAGTTGGCGGCGGCGTAGTTGCCCTGTCCCGGGCTGCCGAACACACCGGCGACGGAGGAGAACATCACGAACTCCGCCAGGTCCGTCTCCAGGGTCAGCTCGTGCAGGTTCCACGCCGCGTCGACCTTCGGCTCGAAGACCGCGTCGATCCGCTTCGGCGACAGGGTGTCGATGACACCGTCGTCGAGTACGCCCGCCGCGTGCACGACCGCGGTCAGCGGGTGGTCGGCGGGTATGCCGGACAGCACCCGCTCCAGCGAGGCACGGTCGGCCACGTCACAGGCCGCCAGTGTCACCGACGCGCCCGCCTCGGTCAGTTCGGCCACGAGGTCGGCGGCGCCCTCCGCGTCCGGCCCGCGCCGGGAGACCAGCACCAGGTTGCGCACCCCGCGCTCGGCCACCAGATGGCGTGCCACCTCGCGGCCCAGGCCGCCGGTGCCGCCGGTCACCAGTACCGAGCCCTCGGGGTCGAGGGTCCGGGGCATGGTGAACACGTTCTTGCCGATGTGCCGGGCCTGGCTGATGTACCGCACCGCGTCCGGGGCCCGCCGCACGTCCCACGCCGTCACCGGGATGGGGTGCAGCGCACCGCTGTCGAAGAGCTCGACCAGCTCGACCAGCATCCGCTGGACCCAGTCGTAGTCGGCCGCGACCAGGTCGTACGCCGTGTACTTCACCCCGGGGTGGTCCTGGGCGACGACCTCGGGGTCGCGCACGTCGATCTTGCCCATCTCCAGGAACCGCCCGCCCCTGGGCATCAGCCGCAGGGAGGCGTCGACAAACTCGCGGGCGAGAGAGTCCAGCACCATGTCCATGCCCCGGCCGCCGGTCGCCTCCAGGAAGCGCGGCTCGAAGTCCAGGTCACGGGAGGAGGAGATGTGTTTCTCGTCGAATCCCATCTCCCGCAGGGTGTCCCACTTGCCGGGGCTGGCCGTGGCGTACACCTCGGCGCCGAGGTGGCGTGCGAGCTGCACGGCCGCCATGCCCACACCGCCGGTGGCGGTGTGCACCAGGATGGACTCGCCCGCCTGCAGCTTGCCGAGTTCCACCAGGCCGATGTAGGCGGTCAGGAAGACCACCGGCACGGAGGCACCCTGCGCAAACGTCCAGCCGCGCGGCATGGGGACGATCTGCCGCCGGTCGGCGATCGCGATGGGCCCGAACGAGGCGTTGATCATGCCCATGACCCGGTCTCCGGGGGCCAGGTCGGTCACGCCCGGGCCGACCTCCAGGACCACACCGGCGCCCTCGCCGCCCATGGTGGCGTCGTCCTCGGGGTACATGCCGATGGCGATCAGCGCGTCACGGAAGTTCAGACCGGCGGCACGCACCGCGATCCGGACGTATCCGGGGGCCAGCGGCGCCTCCGCCGCGGGGTCGGGCAGCAGCGAGAGGTTGTCCAGGGTGCCGCCGCCCGTGGTGCCGAGCTTCCACGCCGAGGTGCCGGCGGGGGCTTCGAGCACCCGCCCGGAGGCGTTCCTGGCGAGCCGGGGGACCAGCCCCTGGCCGGTGCGGACCGCCACCTCGCGCTCGCCCGCCGCCATCGCGGTCGTCACCACACCGGCGGCCGCGGTGGCCGATTCGGCGTGGCGGTCGAGGTCCACCAGCAGGAGCCGGCCCGGGTTCTCCGTGGCCGCCGAGCGCACCAGTCCCCACACGGCGGCGTTGGACAGTCCGGCGACGCCCTCGCCCGGTCCCGCGGCGACCGCGTCGCGGGTCACCACGACCAGCCGGGATCCGTCGAACCGGTCCTCGGCGAGCCAGGACTGCACCAGGGCCAGCGCCCGGTGGGTGGCCTTCCGGGCGGCGTCGGCGAGATCGTCGACGTCCGGCCCGGCGCCGCACCAGGCCCAGACCACGTCGGGCACCGCGGCACCCTCGTCGAGGGCGGTGACGAGCGCGTCCACTCCGGTGTACTCGGCGTGCTCGACACCGGAGGCGGCGAGCAGTTCGCCCACCCGCGCCCGGTCGACGCCGACCACCGCCGTGGACACACCGACCGCGGTCCGGTCGCCGCCGCGGGCGGCGGCGAGCACATCCCAGTTGGCCCGGAAGAGCGTTCCGTCGCCGCCGGTGGAGCGCGGCCCGGACGCGAACCGCTCGGCCGCCACCTCCCGCACCACCAGCGACTCCACCGAGGCGACGGGCGCACCCGTGGCGTCGGTCACAAGGAGCGCGACCGTGTCCTTGCCCTGCGGGCGCAGCCGCACTCGCACCCGTCCGGCGCCCACCGCGTGCAGGGTCACCCCGGTGAAGGAGAACGGCAGGGTCACGCGTCCGCTCTCGCCGCCGAAGTCGCCCATCTCCATGGCGTGCAGAGCGGCGTCGAGCAGGGCGGGGTGCAGACCGAACCGTCCTGCTTCCTGGGCGGCCGAGTCCGGCAGCGCCACCTCGGCGTAGACGTCGCCGTCCAGCCGCCAGACCGACTCCAGGCCCTGGAAGACCGGTCCGTATCCGTAACCGACCTGGGCCAGGCCCTCGTAGAAGCCCTCCATCGGCACCTGCTCGGCGTCCGGGACGGGCCACTGCAGCAGGCTGTCGGTGACCGCGGCGCCGCTGTCCGCCTCGAGGACGCCCTGGGCGTGCCGCACCCACTCCTCCCCCGGCTCGTCGCTGTCGGAGCGCGAGTACACGCCCAGCGGCCGTACGCCGGACTCGTCGGTGGGGCCGACCACGAGCTGGACGCGGACGCCGCCCTGCTCCGGCAGGAGGAGCGGGGTCTCGAGGGTGAGTTCGCCGAGCCGTCCCGCCCCGGTCTCGGTGCCCGCGAGCAGGCCGAGCTCCACGAATCCGGTGCCGGGGAAGAGCACTCCGCCGGCCACGGCGTGGTCGGCGAGCCACGGGTGGGTCTGCAGCGACAGGCGTCCGGTCAGCACCGTACGGTCGCCCTCGGCCAGTTCGGTGAGGCCGCCGAGCAGCGGGTGGTCCACCCTGCCGAGGCCGACGCTCCGGGCGTCGCCGGTCACGGCGCCGCCCGACTCGAGCCAGTACCGCTTGTGTTGGAAGGCGTAGGTCGGCAGGGCGACGCGGTGTGCGCCGCGCCCGGAGTACACCGCGTCCCAGTCCACGCCGACGCCGTTCGCGTACAGGGCGGCGACCGCCTCCGCCAGCGTCTGGGCCTCGGCGCGCCCGGAGCGGGCCAGGGGCACGAAGGCCGCGTCGGCGCCGACGGCGTCCAGGCAGTCCTGGCCCATCGCGGTCAGCACGGCGTCGGGGCCGAGCTCCACGCACGTCGTCACGCCCTGGTCGGCGAGGCGGCGCATACCGTCGTCGAAGCGGACCGCTTCCCGCACATGGCGGACCCAGTACTCCGGGGTGGCCAGTTCGGCGCCCGCGACATCGCCGGTGACGTTGGAGATGACCGGGATGGCCGGGGTCGAGTACGCCAGGCAGGCGGCGACCTGGCCGAACTCCTCCAGCATGGCGTCCATCCGGGGGGAGTGGAACGCGTGGCTGACCCGCAGCCGCTTGGTCTTGCGGCCCTGGGCCTCCCAGTGGCCGGCGAGTTCGAGCACCGCGTCCTCGTCGCCGGAGAGCACCACCGAGGTGGGGCCGTTGAGCGCCGCCAGCGACACCTGGTCCTCGCGGCCCTCCAGGCTCTCGGCCACCTCTTGCTCCGATGCCTGGACGGCCACCATGGCGCCGCCCTCGGGCAGTTCCTGCATCAGCCGTCCGCGGGCCGCCACCAGGGCGCACGCGTCCTCCAGGGACAGCACCCCGGCGACGTGGGCCGCGGCGATCTCGCCCACCGAGTGCCCCATCAGGAAGTCGGGGCGCACACCCCAGGACTCCAGCAGGCGGAACAGGGCCACCTCGAAGGCGAACAGCCCGGCCTGGGTGAACATCGTCTGGTTGAGCTCGTCACCGGTCGCGGCGGCGTCGTCGTCCTCGGGGCCGAAGACCACGTCGAGCACGGAGGTCCCGAGGCGCACCTCCAGGTAATCGCACGCCTCGTCGAACACGTCGGCGAAGAGCGGGTAGGTCTCGTAGAGTTCACGGCCCATGCCCAGCCGCTGGGCGCCCTGGCCGGTGAACAGGAACGCCACCCGCTGCGCCGTGGACCTGCCAAGCACCAGGCCCGGCGCGTCGGTCTCCTCGGCGAGCGCCGCGAGGCCGCGCAGCAGCCCCTCACGGTCGGACGCCACCACCACGCCACGGTGTTCGAGCGCGGCTCGTGTCACGGCGGACGACCATCCGACGTCGACCGGCCGCGCGTCGGGGTGGCGCACCACGTGCTCGCGCAGCCGCGCGGCCTGCGCCCGCAGCGCCTCCTCGCTCCTGGCGGACACCAGCCAGGACACGGGCTGGGAGGCCGTGTCCGCGTCGGCGTCCGTGGTGGGGGCCGGCTCCTGCGGCGGAGCCTGTTCGATGATGGCGTGCGCGTTGGTGCCGCTCATGCCGAACGAGGAGATACCGGCCCGGCGTGGCCGCCCGGTCTCCGGCCAGGCGCGCTGCTCGGCGAGCAGCGCCACACCGCCCGACGACCAGTCCACGTGCGGGGTCGGTACCTCCACGTGCAGCGTCTTGGGCAGGATGCCGTGGCGCATGGCCATCACCATCTTGATGACGGCGCCCACACCGGCCGCCGCCTGGGTGTGGCCGATGTTCGACTTGAGGGAGCCCAGCCATACCGGCTGCCCCTCCGGGCGGCTCTCGCCGTAGGTGGCGAGCAGCGCCTGCGCCTCGATGGGGTCGCCGAGCGAGGTTCCGGTGCCGTGCGCCTCGATCACGTCGATCTGGTCCGCGGCCAGCTCGGCGTTGGCCAGCGCCTGCCGGATGACGCGCTGCTGGGAGCGCCCGTTGGGGGCCGTCAGACCGTTGCTGGCGCCATCCTGGTTGACGGCGGAGCCGCGCACGATGGCCAGCACCTCGTGGCCGTTGCGCCGGGCGTCGGAGAGCCGCTCCACCAGGAGGACGCCGACGCCCTCGGCCCATGACGTGCCGTCGGCCTCGGCACCGAACGCCTTGCAGCGCCCGTTGGAGGAGAGGCCGCGCTGGCGGCTGAAGAGGATGAAGTCACCCGGGGTCGGCATGGTGGCGACGCCGGTGGCGAGCGCCAGATCGCACTCCCCCTGGCGCAGCGAGTGCGCCGCCTGGTGCAGGGAGACCAGCGACGAGGAGCACGCGGTGTCCACGGTCCACGCCGGGCCCTCGAAGCCGAAGGTGTAGGAGATGCGCCCGGAGGCGACGCTGCCCGCGATGCCGGTCAGCGCATAGCCCTCGAGGCCGCTCTTGGTGCTCTGGAGGTGGGGCCCGTAGTCGTGGTGCTCTGCGCCGGTGAAGACGGCGGTGCGGCTCCCCCGCAGCTTGGTCACGTCGATTCCGGCCCGCTCGAAGACCTCCCAGCTGGTCTCAAGGAGCAGCCGCTGCTGCGGGTCCATGGAGAGCGCCTCACGCGGCGATATGCCGAAGAACTCCGCGTCGAACTCGGGCGCGTCGTGGATGAACCCGCCCTCGGTCGCGTAGCTGGTGCCGGGGCGGTCCGGGTCCGGGCTGTAGAGCGCCTCCAGGTCCCAGCCGCGGTCGGTGGGGAACGGCGTGATGGCGTCCACGCCCTCGGAGACGACCTTCCACAGGTCCTCGGGGCTGTTGACGCCACCGGGGAAACGGCAGCTCATCCCGACGATCGCGATGGGGTCGTCCGAGCCCACGACGGCACGCGCGGGGGCGGCCTCGTCCGTGGCCACGGGCACGATCCGCCGGTGGAGGTGGTCCACCAGTTCGCCGGGGGTCGGGTGGTCGTAGGCGAGCGTCACCTCGAGGGTGAGCCCGGTGGCGGCGACCAGTCCGCGGTGCAGAGCGACCGCCGCCAGCGAGTCAAGCCCCAGGTCGAGGAACGAACTCCCGGCGTCGAGGGTGCGCGGCGACCCGGACCGCAGCGCCGCGGCCAGGTGCGCGCGTACCAGGTCGAAGAGGACCCTGCGCTGTTCGAGGTCCGGCAGTTCGTGGAAGTCCGGACCGAGTGAGGGCGGTTCAGGGCTCTCGTCACGGTCCGGTCCAGCCTGCGCGATGGAATCTCCCGAGTCACTGGACCCGTTCAACATGGTGCTCACCTAACTCCTGCCTTGGGTAAAACCCTGCGTCAAAGCTGTGTGCCGCGCCGGCCTCGGCTGCGGCGTGGGGCGCCCGCCCGCGAGCCGTCGGTGCGGGCGGGCGCGTGATGCGCTAGAGGCTGGCCACCCAGTCCTCGATGGCCTGTGCGGTGGTACCCGCCTGCTTCTCCACCATCGTGAAGTGGGTTCCGGGTACGTCGATCACGGAGTCGGCCGGCCAGTCCGACTGCCAGCCCGCCGCGTCCGGGTCCACCTCTCCCATCGGTTCCGCCGCACGGACGAGAAGGCTGGGAACCGCGCTCTCCGGCGGCTTCCACCCCTCGAACAGATGCAGATACCACCCCATGGCGGACATCCGGACACCCTCCATGGAGACGAGGGCGTCCCGCTCGTACATCTCGTCGAGCATGGTGTTCTCGAACTGGCCGATGCTCGCGCTGTCCGGAAGGTAGGTGTCCAGCAGGACGACTCCCGCGGGCGGTGTGCCCTGGCTCTCCAGAGCGGCGGCCACCGAGTGGGCGACCATTCCGCCCGCCGACGAACCGACCAGGACGACCGGGGCGCCGTCGGCGTACTCCGAGACGATCCGCGCCTGGAGGCGGAACAGCGCCTCCGGGGTGGCCGGAAGGCTCTCGCCCTGGACGAACCCCACGGCGGGCAGGGCCGCGACGTCCCGGCTGCCCCGGAAGGGGGCGGCGAGCTGCGCGTACTGGTGGACGCCGCCCAGCGCCATGTAGGAGGAGCAGCACATCAGCCGCGGGTGCTCGGCACCCCGGGAGAGCCGCACGGGCCTGATGGTCCCCTCGAAGTCGGCCGGGTCCTCGAAGGTGGGACGCAGCCGCGCGGCGTTCACCAGCAGATCCATGCCGATCTTGGTCTTGCCCTGCGCCGCCGCCTCCCGGAACAGGGAGCCGAGGGTGTCGGGCGCGTCCGCCTGCGACGCCGGAGGCGCGGTCGCGGGCGTCGGTGTGTCGGCCTGGGCCGACGGCGGCTGGGTCTGGCGGCCGGCGGGAGCGGACGCGATCCCGGCCGCGAGCCGGGGCCGCAGATAGGACACCAGCTCCAGGGGGCGCGGATGGTCGAAGACCACCGTGGTGTCAAGCCGGAGGCCGGTGACCGCGGCGAGCTGGTTCCGGAACTCCACCGCCGTAAGGGAGTTGAAGCCCATCTCCATGAACTCGTGGCTGGTGTCGACCTCGTCGGGTGACGTGTACCCGAGCACCGCGGCAGCGAGCGTACGCACCAGTTCGAGCAGCGCCTCCTCGGTCTCGGTCTCCGACAGCCCGGCCAGTTGCCGGCGCAACTGGGCGGACTGGTCGCCGGCCTCGGACTCGACCCCCCGGACCGTACGCCGGACCGCGGGCTCCGGGACGACGGCACGGAACACGGCGGGCATCGCGGCCCCCTGGGCGCGCAGCGCACCCAGGTCAAGCCGGGTGGGGATCACCACGGCCTGGCCGGAGGTGACGCCCTCGTCGAACAGCTCCAGGCCCTCCTCGGAGGAGAGCGGCACCAGACCCGAACGCGACACCCGGCGCAGGTCCCCCTGCCCGAGGTGCCCGGTCATGCCGCCGGCCTGTTCCCACAGGCCCCATGCCAGCGAGACACCCGGCAGCCCCTGGGTGCGCCGCCATGACGCGAGGCCGTCCAGGAACACGTTGGCCGCGGCGTAGTTGCTCTGTCCGGCCGCGCCGAGCACACCGGCGGCCGAGGAGAAGAGGACGAACGCCGACAGGTCCATGTCCGCGGTCAGTTCATGCAGGTTCCAGGCCGCGTCCACCTTCGCCCGCAGCACCGCGCTCACCCGCTCGCGCGTCAGGGACGCGAACAGCCCGTCGTCGAGCACCCCGGCCGCGTGCACCACGGCGCTCGGCGCGAACCCTTCGGGCAGCCCCGACAGCACCGCGGCGAGCGCCTCGCGGTCCGCGGCGTCGCACGCCTCGATCACCACTTCGGCGCCCGCGGCCTCCAGCTCGGTCCGCAACCCGGCGGCACCGTCCGCCTCCGCCCCACGGCGGGACAACAGCACCAGCTTCCGGACGCCGTGCCGGGTGACCAGATGCCGGGCCACCAAGCCGCCCAGCAGCCCTGTGCCCCCCGTCACAAGGACCGAGCCGGAACCGAACACCTCCGGCTCCTGAGCCTCGCCCGAGAGCGGCGCCCGGCCCAGGCGTGGCACGCGGACCTCGCCGGAGCGCACCACCACCTGCTCCTCGCCGGAAGCCACCACGCCCGCGAGAAGCCCAGCCGACCGTTCGACGTCATCGATGTCGACCAGCACCACCTGGCCCGGGTTCTCCGACTGCGCCGAGCGCACCAGTCCCCACACGGCCGCGCCCGCCAGATCCGTCACACCGTCACCGGTGTCCACGGCGCCCCGGGTCACGAGCACCAGCCGGCTCCCCGCGAACCGCTCGTCCGCCACCCAGGACTGGACGGTCTCCAGTACCTCGGCGACCCGCGCATGCACCTCGCCCGCCACGGCCGAGCCGTCCGAAGCCACCGGCAGCACCACAGTGCCGGGCATGAGCGTGCCCGACGCCACGGCGTCACCGAGCGCCACCGGGTCCGTGTACACGTCGGTGGTGACGCCCGACGCCTCCAGAGCGGCGCCCACGCCGAGGCGGTCGTCGCCCAGCACCACCGACCAGCCCGACGCCACGCCCTCGGCGGGCTCGGCCGCGCCCGCCGTCCACTCCATGAGGAACAGCGCGTCACCGGTCTTCCGGCTCGCGTTCCTCAACGCGTCCGCCTGCATGGGCCGCAGAACGAGTGAGTCGACCGACGCCACCGGGCGGCCCGACGTGTCGGCTATCGCCAGGGACACCGCCTGGCGCCCGTCCGGGACCACCCGGACGCGCAGCGCTCCCGCGCCGACGGCGTCCAGGGAGAAGCCTCGCCACGAGAACGGCAGCAGAGTGCCCGCGCTCGGTGCGTCGTCGCCGCCGCGTACTTCCTTGCCCACGCCGATGGCGTGGAGGGCCGCGTCGAACAGCGCCGGGTGCAGGCCGAAGTACTTCGCGGTGCCGAGCTGGTCCTCGGGCAGTTCGACATCGGCGAACACCGCGTCGCCGCGCCGCCAGGCACGCCGCAGCCCTTGGAACGCGGGGCCGTAGCGCAGCCCGTGTTCGGCGGCGTGCTCGTATCCGCCCGAGATGTCGACGGGCTTGGACCCGGAGGGCGGCCACTTCACGAAGTCGAAGGAGGCGGCCGGGCCGGGCGGGGTGAGCACACCGTGTGCATGCCGTACCCACGGCTCCCCGAGGTCGGCCCGGTCATCGGCCGACTCCAGTCGTGAGTACACGCTCACCTCACGATGGCCCGCGGCATCGGCCTCCCCCACCTCGACCTGGATCTGCACCCCGCCGCGCTCGGGCATCACCAGGGGCGCCTCGATCACCAGCTCATCGACCCGGGGGCACCCCACCTGGTCACCCGCTCGGGCGGCCATCTCCATGAAGGCCGTCCCGGGCACCAGCGCCATGCCCTGCACCGCGTGATCGGCGAGCCAGGCGTGCGTGGCCATCGACAACCGCCCGCTGAGCAGCACCCCGCCGCCGCCCGCCAGGGAGAGCACGGCGCCCAGCAGCGGGTGCCATACCGGTCCGAGGCCCACCGAGCCGACGTCGCCGACGGCCGCCATGGAGTCGAGCCAGTAGCGCTGACGCTGGAAGGCGTACGTGGGAAGGGCCACCCGCCGCGCGCCGCGCCCGGAGAACACCCGCTCCCAGTCGACTGCGGCGCCGTGGATGTGGAGTTCGGCGACGGCGGTCGTCAGCGCCTGGACCTCCGTCCGGTCCTTGCGCAGCATCGGCACCGTCACCGGGCCGACCGCGGCCCGCTCGCTCAGACAGTCCTGGGCCATCGCCGACAGCACGGCGTCCGGGCCGACCTCCAGGAAGGTGTTCACCCCCTGCGCCTCGAGGCTGCGTACACCGTCGGCGAAGCGCACGGCCGCGCGCACATGCCGCACCCAGTACTCCGGCGAACACACTTCGGCGTCCGAAGCCGGTTCTCCGGTGACGTTGGAGACGAAGGGGATGGCCGACGGGGCGAGCACGAGCCCCTCGACGACCTTGCGGAAGTCGTCCAGCATCGCGTCCATGCGGGGCGAGTGGAAGGCGTGGCTGACGCGCAGGCGACGGGTCTTGCGGCCCTGCTCCACCCACTGTCCGGCGATCTCCAGTACGGCGGCCTCGTCACCGGCGATGACCACGGCGGTCGGGCCGTTGACGGCCGCGATGCTCACCTCGGCCTCACGACCGACGAGCGACCCGGCGATCTCCTCCTCGGACGCCTGCACCGCCACCATCGCGCCACCCTCGGGCAGAGCCTGCATCAGCCGGCCACGCGCCGCGATCAACGTGCACGCGTCCTGAAGCGAGAACACCCCCGCCACATGCGCGGCGGCGATCTCGCCCACCGAATGCCCGATGAGCACATCCGGGACGACACCCCAGTGCTCCAGCAGCCGGAACAACGCCACTTCGATGGCGAAGAGCGCGGGCTGCGTGAACGCCGTCCGATCCAGCAGCTCGGCGTCGGCACCGCCCTCGGCCGCGAACATCACATCCTTCAGCGGACGGTCCAGCAGCACATCCAGATGTGCGCACACCTCGTCCAGCGCACGGGCGAACACCGGGAACGCCTCGTACAACTCCCGCCCCATACCCAGGCGTTGAGCACCCTGACCGGTGAACAGGAACGCGGTCCTGCGACCCTTCACCGCCTGTGCCCTGACCACGCCCGGAGCGATCTCGCCCTGAGCCACGGCCCGAAGACCACGCAGAAGGCTTTCGCGGTCCTCGCCGATCACCACCGCGCGGTGCTCGAACGCCGACCGGGACACCGCCAGGGAGTAGCCGACGTCCGCCACCGGTGCCGCCGCGGGATCGTCGTCCCGCGAGGATCCCTGAGCCGTCAGACGCGTGTGCAGCCGCTCGGCCTGTGCCCGCAGCGCGGCCTCGCCCTTGCCGGAGACGAGCCACGGCACGACGGAGGCGGCGACCGTTCCGGGTGCCTCGGCTCCCGGGCCCTCCTGCGGATCGGCCGGCCCCGGCTCCTCGGCTTCGGGGGCCTGCTCGATGACGGTGTGCGCGTTGGTGCCGCTGATCGCGAAGGAGGAGATCGCCGCCCGGCGGGGCCGGCCCGTCTCCGGCCAGGGCCGTGCCTCGGTCAGCAGTTCCACGGCCCCCGCCGACCAGTCCACATGCGGGGTCGGCTCGTCGACGTGCAGCGTCTTCGGCAGGACGCCGTGCCGCATCGCCATCACCATCTTGATGATCCCCGCGACACCCGCCGCCGCCTGCGCGTGACCGATGTTCGACTTGATGGATCCCAGCCACAGCGGCCGGTCCGCCGGGCGGTCCTGGCCGTAGGACGCGATCAGCGCCTGCGCCTCGATCGGGTCACCCAGCGTGGTACCCGTACCGTGCGCCTCCACCACGTCGACGTCGTCCGGGGTGAGTCCCGCGTTGTCGAGCGCCTGCCGGATCACCCTGCGCTGCGACGGGCCGTTGGGGGCCGTCAGGCCGTTGCTGGCGCCGTCCTGGTTCACCGCGGAGCCGCGCATCACCGCCAGCACGGGGTGGCCGTGGCGGCGGGCGTCGGACAGGCGTTCCACGAGCAGCACGCCGACGCCCTCGGACCAGTTGGTGCCGTCCGCGGCAGCCGCGAAGGGCTTGCAGCGGCCGTCGGAGGCGAGTCCCCGCTGACGGCTGAACTCGGTGAACGTTCCGGGGCCGGCCATCACGGTGATGCCGCCGGCCAGGGCGAAGTCGCACTCGCCCTGGCGCAGCGCCTGCGCGGCCAGATGCAGCGTCACCAGGGACGACGAACACGCCGTGTCCACCGTCACCGCGGGGCCTTCGAGGCCGAGGACGTAGGAGATCCGGCCGGAGGTGACGGCGGGCGTCTGCCCCGTCATCAGATGGCCTTCGACCTCTTCGGCCTCGATCGGGCCGGCCGCGCCGTACCCCTGGAAGGCGGCGCCCATGAACACGCCGCCGGTGGTGCCCTTGACGGACAGCGGGTCGATGCCCGCCCGCTCCAGGACCTCCCAGGACACCTCAAGCAGCAGCCGCTGCTGGGGGTCCATCGCCAGCGCCTCACGCGGGGAGATGCCGAAGAACACGGGATCGAACTGCGCGGCGTCGTGCAGGAACCCGCCCTCGTTCACATAGCTCGTGCCCTGGCTGTCGGGGTCCGGGTTGTACACCTCCTCGTGCCAGCCGCGGTCCGTCGGGAACGGTGAGAGTCCGTCGGCGCCGTCCGCGACCATGTTCCACAGCTCCTCGGGAGAGCTGATCCCGCCCGGGAAGCGGCAGCTCATCGCGACGATCGCGATGGGCTCACGCTGCTTCGCCTCCACCTCCTGAAGGCGCTGCCGGGTGCGGTGCAGATCGGTCGTCACCCTGTTGAGGTAGTCGCGGAGCTTCGTCTCGCTCACTGTGTGCCGTCACTTTCTTTAAAGTCAGGGGGTCAGAGGGCGCTGGACACCGGTTCAGGACAGCCCGAGCTCGTTGTCGATGAAGGCGAACAGTTCGTCGTTGGACGACGATCCGATCCGTTCGACCACCTCGGCGGAGCCGGAGTCGTCGGAAGCCTCGACCAGCTTCTCCAGGAGCTCCCTCAGCCGTCCGGCCACCTTCGTGCGCGCCTCGCCGTCGTCCATCACGTGGGAGAGCAAGGGCTCCAGCCTGTCGAGCTCGGCGAAGACCAGGGGCTCGCCCGTGCCGCCGTCCGGCAGGAGTTCCTCCCGCAGGTGGTCCACCAGCGCCGTGGGGGTCGGGTGGTCGAAGACCAGCACCGCCGACAGCCGCAGCCCGGTCTCCGCGTTGAGCCGGTTGCGCAGTTCCACCGTGGTCAGCGAGTCGAAGCCCATCTCCTTGAAGGCCATGTCGGGCTCCACCGCCTCCGGCGAGCCATGGCCGAGGACGGTGGCCACCTGCACCCGCACCAGGTCCAGCAGCGCCCGGTGTCGGTCGGCCGCGGAGAGACCAGCCAGGCGGTCCCGCAGCGACCCGGTGCCGGTGTGCGTGGTCTCCGACGCCGCGGCCCGGCGCCGGGGAACCCGCACCAGGCCGCGCAGCAGCGCGGGGACGTCGCCGGTGTGGGCCTGGACGCGCAGGGCGGCGAGGTCCACGTGGGTCGGCACGAGCACGGTCTCGTCGGTCCTGAGCGCGTCGTCGAACAGCGCGAGGCCCTCTCGCGAGCTGAGCGCGTTCAGCCCGGCTCGCGCGATGCGCTGGAGGTCCGCCTCGCCGAGGTCCCCGGTCATCTCACTGCGCTGCTCCCACATGCCCCAGGCCAGGGAGACCGCGGGGAGGCCGAGCCCGCGCCGCTGGTGTGCCAGGGCGTCCAGGAAGGCGTTGGCCGCGGCGTAGTTGGCCTGGCCGCCGCCACCGAAGTTGGAGGAGGCCGAGGAGAACACCACGAACGCGGAGAGGTCGAGGTCGCGGGTCAGCTCGTGCAGGTGCAGCGCCGCGTCCACCTTCGGACGCAGCACCCTGTCCACCCGCTCCGGCGTCAACGACTCCACCACACCGTCGTCCAGCACACCCGCCGCATGCACCACAGCCGACAACGGATACTCGGACCCGATCCCCGCCAGCAGACCCTCCACCGCGGCACGGTCAGCGACATCACACGCCACCGCCCGCGCCTCGGCACCCAGCCCCGCCAGCTCCGCCACCAACTCCACCGCACCCGGCGCCTCCACACCACGACGACTCGTCAGCACCAGAGAACGCACACCGTGCTCCACGACGAGGTGACGGGCCAGCAACGCGCCCAGACCACCCGTACCACCCGTGATCAGCACCGTGCCACGGCCGTCGAACGGCGGGGTCCCCGGTTCGGGCAGGTCCTCGGCCGGGACCACCCGGGCCAGACGCGCCGCGAGCACCCGTCCGTCCCGCACGGCCACCTGCGGCTCCTCGGCGGTCAGCGCCGCCCGTAGCGCCGACGACACGTCGCCGTGGTCCTCCGGGTCCAGGTCCACCAGCAGGAACTTCCCGGGGTGCTCGGTCTGCGCGGAGCGCAGCAGGCCCCACACGGCGGCCTCGGCCGGGGTGCGCACCTCACCGGAGGACCGGGCACCCATCGCACCGCGGGTCACGAACACCAGGTAGGAGTCGCCGAACCGCTCGTCGGTGACCCACGACCGCACCAGTTCCAGCGCGCGGTACGTGGCACCACGTACCCGTCCCGCCAGATCCGCCCCGTCGTCGATGCCGGCCGCGTCCGCGGCGCCCGCCACCATGACGACGTCCGGCGGCGTGGCCCCGGAGTCGACCGCCTCGCGCAGCGCGGCCAGATCCGCGTACGACACCACGTCGGCACCCGCGCCCTCCAGACCGGAGCGCACCCCCAGGCCGTCCGTGCCCAGCACGGCCCACGTCCCCTCGGAGGCCGGAGCCGGCGCGCCGACGGGAACGGGGGTCCAGTCCAGCCGGAAGAGCGAGTCATGCCCGGCCGCCGCGGAGCCGGGCGACTGGATCTGACCCTCCGCCACCAGCCGCAGCACCAGGGAGTCGACGGTAGCCACGGCCCGACCGCTGGTGTCGGCCACGGCGAGGCCGATCGAGTCGGGCCCGAGCGAGCTGAGGCGCACCCTCAGTTCCGAGGCGCCCGTGGCCCGCAGCGATACGCCGGTCCAGGAGAACGGAAGCCTGGCCAGCCCCGCCTCCTCCTGCGGCACGAACATGACGGCCTGGACCGCCGCGTCCAGCAGGGCCGGGTGCAGTCCGAACCGCTCCGCGTCCGACGCGTTCTCCTCGGGCAGACGCACCTCGGCGAAGACCTCGTCACCACGGATCCACACCGATCGCAGCCCCTGGAAGACCGGGCCGTAGGCGAAGCCGCCCGCGGCCATCCGGGCGTAGACGTCCTCGATGTCGATGCGTTCGGCGCCCTCCGGGGGCCATACGGCGAGGTCGGCCCGGCCGGTGTCGTCCTGCGCCCCGCTCCGCGCTAGCAGACCGGAGGCGTGCTGTGTCCACGGCTGCTCCATGGTGGAGTCCTCCGGCCGGGAGTACACGTTCAGCGAGCGCGTGCCGTTCTCGTCCGGTCCGCCCACCGCCAGCTGGAGATGGACCGCGCCCCGCTCGGGCAGCGCCAGCGGCGCCGTGAGGGTCAGCTCCTCGACCCGGTCGCATCCCACCTGGTCGGCGATGTGCAGGGCCAGTTCGAGGAAGGCGGTGCCGGGCAGCAGGATCGTGTCCTGCACCATGTGGTCGACGAGCCACGGGTCGGTCTGCGGCGAGAGGCGGCTGGTGAACAGGAAGCCGTCCGCGTCGGGCAGTTCGACGGCGGCGCCCAGCAGCGGATGCGTCGGCGGGACGAGCCCCACGGCGGTCACATCGCTGGCGAACGACGTCAGGGCCTCCAGCCAGTAGCGCTCGCGCTGGAAGGCGTACGTCGGCAGCTCGACCGTCCGCGCACCGCGCCCGGCGAAGACGGACTCCCACTCCACCGAGGCGCCGTGGACGTGGAGTTCGGCCAGCGCCGTCGTCAGCGCCCGCGCCTCGGGGCGGTCCTTGCGCAGCACCGCCACCATGACCGGCTCGGCGGTGCCCTCGGGACGGTCCGCCACGCAGTCCCGCGCCATCGCGGTGAGCACACCGTCGGGGCCGACCTCGACGAACCGGGTCACGCCCAGCTTCTCCAACGCCCGTACCCCGTCGGCGAACCGCACGGCTTCCCGCACATGGCGGACCCAGTACTCCGGCGAACACACCTCGTCCGCGCCCGCCGGCTCACCGGTCACATTGGAGACCAACGCGATGGTCGGCGGGGCGAAGGCCAGCTCTTCGACGACCTTGCGGAAGTCGCCGAGCATCGCGTCCATACGCGGGGAGTGGAAGGCGTGGCTGACGCTCAGGCGGCGGGTCTTACGGCCCTGCTCCGACCACTGGCCGGCGATCTCCAGTACGGCGGCCTCGTCACCGGCGATGACCACGGCCGTCGGGCCGTTGACGGCCGCGACACTCACCTCGGCCTCACGACCGGCGAGCGATCCGGAGATCTCCTCCTCGGACGCCTCGACGGCGACCATCGCGCCACCGGTCGGCAGCGCCTGCATCAGACGGCCACGCGCAGCCACCAGCGTGCACGCGTCCTGAAGCGAGAACACCCCGGCCACATGCGCGGCAGCGATCTCACCGATGGAGTGACCGACCAGCACATCCGGGGTGACACCCCAGTGCTCCAACAACCGGAACAACGCCACCTCGACCGCGAACAACGCGGGCTGCGTGAACGCCGTCCAGTTCAACAGCTCGGCATCCGCGCCCCCTTCGGCCGCGAACACCACCTCGCGCAGCGGACGGTCCAGCAGCACATCCAGATGCGCGCACACCTCGTCCCACGCGTCGGCGAACACCGGGAAGGCGTCGTACAACTCCCGCCCCATACCCAGGCGTTGCGCACCCTGACCCGAGAACAGGAACGCCGTCCTGCCGGCCGCCCCCGCCGTGCCCCGTACGACGCCGGGCGCGGTCTCGCCCTTCGCGAGGGCGTCGAGGGCGCGCAGCATGTCCGCGCGGTCCTCGCCCACCAGGGCGGCCCGCTGGTCGAAGAGCGAGCGGGTCGTCGCCAGGGAATAGCCGACGTCCGCAGTGGGCGTGAACTCTTCGGTAAGAGTGGCGAGTTGGTCCCGCAGCCGCTCGGCCTGGCCCCGCAGGGCGGCGTCGGTCCTGCCGGAGAGGATCCACGGCACCGGGGCCGCGGTGGTGTCCGGGGCGGCCGTGGCCCGCGGCGTCTCCGGCTCGTCGGCGACCGGCGCCTGCTCGATGATCGTGTGTGCGTTGGTGCCGCTCACACCGAAGGCGGACACCGCCGCCCGGCGCGGACGGTCCGTCTCCGGCCAGGGCACCGTCTCGGTCAGCAGCTCGACGTCGCCCGCCGACCAGTCCACATGCGGTGTCGCCTCGTCCACGTGCAAGGTCTTGGGCAGGACGCCCTCACGCATGGCCATCACCATCTTGATGACACCCGCGACACCGGCGGCGGCCTGCGTATGACCGATGTTCGACTTGATGGCGCCCAGCAGCAACGGCCGGCCCTCGGAGCGGCCCTGGCCGTACGTGGCCAGCAGTGCCTGCGCCTCGATCGGGTCGCCGAGGGGCGTGCCGGTGCCATGGGCCTCGACCACGTCCACATCGGCGGAGGCCAGCCGGGCACCGGCCAGCGTCTGCTCGATCAGCCGCTGCTGCGACGGGCCGTTGGGCGCCGTAAGACCATTGCTGGCGCCGTCCTGGTTGATCGCCGAACCCCGGATGACGGCCAGCACCTTGTGGCCGTTGCGCTGGGCGTCCGACAGCCGCTCCACCAGGAGCATGCCCACGCCCTCGGACCAGCCGGTGCCGTCGGCCGACGCCGCGAACGCCTTGCAGCGGCCGTCGAACGACAGCACGCGCTGGGCGCTGAACTCGATGAACGTGCCCGGTGTGGCCATGATCGTCACACCGCCGGCCAGCGCCACGGAGGACTCCCCCTGGCGCAGCGACTGCACGGCCATGTGCAGGGCGACCAGCGACGACGAGCACGCGGTGTCCACCGTGACGGCCGGGCCCTCGAAGCCGAAGGTGTAGGAGATACGGCCGGAGGAGACGCTGGGGGCGCTGCCGAGGCCGAGGTACCCCTCCACTCCTTCGGCGTCCCTCAGGATGCGTGAACCGTAGTCGTGGTAGTTGGAGCCGACGAAGACTCCGGTCTGGCTTCCGCGCAGCACCACGGGGTCGATGCCGGCGCGCTCGAACGCCTCCCAGGACGTCTCAAGGAGCAGCCGCTGCTGCGGGTCGATCGCCATCGCCTCGCGCGGCGAGATCCCGAAGAACGCCGGGTCGAAGTGGCCGACCTCGTCGAGGAAGCCGCCCGCCCGGACGTAGCTGGTACCGGACTTCTCGGGATCCGGGTCGTAGAGGCTGTCGGTGTCCCAGTCGCGGTCCTCGGGGAACCCGGAGATCACATCGCTCTCGGTCATCAGCAGGTCCCACAGCGCCTCGGGGGTGCGTACCCCGCCGGGGAACCGGCAGCTCATGCCGATGATGGCGATCGGCTCATCGGTGGCGACGGGCTTGTCGAGCGCCTCCGGCCGCTTGGGCGCGGCGGCGGCGCCCCCGGTGACCGGCCGCTCGCCGAACATCTCGGTGTGCAGATACCGGGCCAGAACGGTGGCGGTCGGGTAGTCGAAGACACAAGTGACCGGCAGCCGGAGGCCGGTGACCACGCCGAGGCGGTTGCGCAGTTCGACGGCGGTCAGCGAGTCGAAGCCGAGGTCGCGGAAGGCGCGCTCGGCCTCCACCGCGTCGGCGCTGTCGTAGCCGAGGACGTCGGCGGCCTGGTTGCGCACCAGCTCCAGGAGGAGCTTGGGCTGCTCGGCGGGGGACAGCTCCGCCATCTCCCGGCGCAGCGCGGAGATCGCGTCGTCGCCGTCGCCCGCGCCGCCACCAGCGGTGGCAGCGGCAGCGGGGCGGTTCAGCTCGGGCACCTCGCGGAACAGCGCGTTCGGACGGGAGCCGACGAACTCCGGCTGGAAGCGGTCCCAGTCGATCTCGGCGATGACCAGGAACGTCTCGTCCAGTTCAAGCGCCTGCTGCATTCCGGAGATCGCCAGCTCGGGCAGCATCCCGACCACGCCGGAACGGTCCATCCGCTCGCCGACCCGGCCGGAGCCGAGTCCACCACCGGCCCAGGCGCCCCAGGCGATCGAGGTGGCCGGAAGGCCATCCGCGCGCCGCTGCAACGCCAACGCGTCGAGGTAGGAATTACCTGCCGCATAGCTGCCCTGCCCCGGGCCGCCCAGTGTGGCGGCGCCGGAGGAGAAGAGCACGAAGGCCGACAGGTCCATCCCGGCGGTCAGTTCGTGCAGATTCCGTGCCGCGTCCACCTTCGGACGCAACACCCCAGCCGCCCGCTCCACCGTCAGAGCGTCCACAACACCGTCGTCCAGCACACCCGCCGTATGCACCACGGCGGTCAGCGGCAACTCCTGCGGGATCGCGTCCAGCACCGCCGCCAACGCCTCACGGTCCGCCGCATCACACGCCGCCACCGTCACCCGGGCACCCAGACCCTCCAGCTCCGCCTTCAACTCAGCGGCGCCCCCAGCCTCCATCCCCCGACGACTCGTCAGCACCAGATGCTCAGCACCCGTACGCGCCAGCCAACGAGCCACATGGCCACCCAGCGCACCCGTACCACCCGTCACCAACACCGAACCCCGGCTCTGCCAGGACCCTCGGCCCTCCGCGTCCTCAGCCGCCGCGGCCCGCACCATGCGCTTGGCGAACACACCGGAGCCGCGCACCGCGACCTGGTCCTCGCCCTCCGCACCCGCCAGCACCCCGACCAGACGGGCCGCCGCACGGCTGTCCACGGTCTCGGGCAGATCGACCGCGCCACCCCAGCGCTGGGGATACTCCGCCCCCACGATCCGGCCCAGACCCCACACCATCGACTGCACCGGGCTCACCAGCCGGTCGGAACGACCCACCGACACCGCACCCCGGGTACCGCACCACAGCGGAGCCGTCACACCCGCATCACCCAGCCCCTGGACCAGCCCCACCATCGCGGCAAACCCAGCAGGAACACCCCCGAAGGCCCCATGCCCCGACTCGTCCAGCGCCAGCAGCGAGAACACACCCGCCACGCCCGACGGCTCCACCGCCGCCCCGCCAAGCGCCCCACGCAGCCGCTCCGCGACCACCTCGCGGTCGTTGCCCGATGCGTCCAGCACCACGCGGACGACAGCGGCCCCGTTCGCCTCAAGCCCGTTCACCGTGGCGGACACGAGGGCGTCATCGGCGTGCGACGCGGGAAGGACGACGAGCCAGGTGCCCGAGAGGGCCGCGTCGGTGGCGGACGCCAGGGGCTTCCAGACCACCTTGTAACGCCAGCTGTCCACCGTGTTCTGCTCACGCCGCTGACGACGCCACGACGACAACGCCGGAAGCAACGCCGTCAACGACGACTGCGCCTCCTCACCCTCCACCTCCAACGTGCGGACCAGCGCCTCCAGGTCCTCGCGCTCGACGGCCTCCCAGAAACGGGCGTCCACCGCGTCCGCGCCCAGGGCGTCGGCGGTGGCCGACATCTCCCAGGCCGACACGTCCAGCCAGTACCGCTGACGCTGGAAGGCGTACGTCGGCAGGTCCACCCGGTGGGCGCTCCGGCCCTCGATCAGGGCGGTCCAGTCGACCTCGACGCCGTTCACGAACACCTCGGCGGCGGAGGTCAGGAACCGCTCCAGGCCGCCCTCGTCGCGGCGCAGGGTGCCGATGACCACGGCCTGCGTCTGAGCGGCCTCGACGGTCTGCTGCACCGGCAGGGTCAGCACCGGGTGCGGGCTCGCCTCGATGAACACGGTGTGACCGTCATCCAGCAGCGTGCGGGTAGTGTCCTCCAGCTCGACCGTCTGGCGGAGATTGCGGTACCAGTACTCGGCGTCCAGCCCGGCGGTGTCCACCAGCTCGCCGAACACCGTCGAGTAGAACGGCACTTCGGAGGCACGCGGCTTCAGGTCCGCCAGAGCCCTCAGCAACTCCTCGCGGATCTCCTCCACGTGGGCGGAGTGCGAGGCGTAATCCACCGGGACACGGCGGACCCGGACCTCCTCACCCTCCAGCTGGGTGACCATCTCATCCAGCGCACCCGCGTCACCCGACACCACAACCGAACCGGGGCCGTTGACCGCAGCAACGGATATCGCACCGTTCCAGGCGGCGATACGCTCCCTGGCCTGGTCCACCGGCAGCCCGACCGACACCATGCCACCACGACCCGCAAGACCCACCGCGATCGCCTGCGAGCGCAAGGCCACCACCTTCGCCGCGTCCTCCAGCGACAGCGCACCCGCCACACACGCCGCGGCGATCTCACCCTGGCTGTGACCCATCACCGCATCCGGCTCCACACCCACCGAACGCCACAGCTTCGCCAACGACACCATCACCGCGAACAACACCGGCTGCACCACATCCACCCGGTCAAAACCAGGCGCACCCTCAACACCACGCAGCACATCCGTCAACGACCAGTCCACATAAGCCGACAAAGCCGACTCACACTCACCGATCGATTCGGCGAACACCGGCGAGGACTCCAGCAGCTCCACCGCCATACCGAGCCACTGCGCCCCCTGACCCGGGAACACAAACACCGAACGGCCGGCGTCGCCGGTCCTCCCGCGTACCACTCCGTTCGACGTCGACGTGACGGTGTCCTCGGCGATCGCCTCAAGGCCCTGGAGGAGTGCCTCGCGGTCGGCTCCGGTCACCACGGCCCGGTGCTCGAAGGCGGACCGGGTCGTGGCCAGTGAGAGAGCCACCTCCGCCACGTTCAACTCCGGGCGTTCCGCGAGGAATTCACGCAGCTGCCCGGCCTGCGCCCGCAGCGCCTCCGCGCCACGGCCCGACACCGGCCACGCCACCGGACCGTCGGCGGCCTCGGCCTCAACGGCCTCCGTCTCCTCGGCCTCGGGAGCCTGCTCCAGGATGGTGTGCACATTGGTGCCGCTCATGCCGAACGAGGACACCGCGGCGCGCCGCGGGTGCTCCCGGTCCGGCCACGGGATCGAGTCGTTCAGCAGGGAGACGGCGCCGCCGGTCCAGTCGATGTGCGGCGAGGGCTCGTCCGCGTGGAGCGTCTTGGGCAGCACACCCGCACGCATGGCCATCACCATCTTGATGACACCCGCGACACCGGCGGCGGCCTGTGTGTGTCCGATGTTGGACTTGATGCCTCCCAGCCACAGTGGCTGGTCCGCGGGCCGGTCCTGCCCGTACGTGGCCATCAGCGCCTGCGCCTCGATCGGGTCACCCAGCGTCGTGCCCGTACCGTGCGCCTCGACCGCGTCGACCTCGGCGGCCGACAAGCGGGCGCTGGTCAGCGCCTGCCGGATGACGCGCTGCTGCGAGATGCCGTTGGGCGCCGTCAGACCGTTGGACGCGCCGTCCTGGTTGATGGCGGAGCCCCGCACGATGCCCAGCACCTGGTGGCCGTTGCGCTGGGCGTCGGACAGCCTCTCCACGAGCAGCATGCCGACGCCCTCGCCCCAGCCCGTGCCGTCGGCCGCGGCTCCGAACGGCTTGCACCGGCCGTCCGCGGCGAGGCCGCGCTGCCGGCTGAACTGGACGAACGCCGACGGGGTGGACATCACCGTGACACCACCGGCCAGCGCGAGTGTGCACTCGCGCTGGCGCAGCGCCTGAACGGCGAGGTGCAGGGCCACGAGGGACGACGAACAGGCCGTGTCCACGGAGAGCGCGGGGCCCTCCAGACCCATGGTGTAGGAGATCCGGCCGGAGACGATGCTCGCCGCGTTGCCGGTGCCCGAGTGGCCCTCGACATCCTCCAGGCTCTCGGCCGCGCCGAGCGTGAGCATGGAGTAGTCCTGGCCGTTGGTGCCGACGAACACACCGGTCCTGCTGCCCCGCAGGGACATCGGGTCGATGCCCGCGCGCTCGCACGCCTCCCAGGACGTCTCAAGGAGCAGCCGCTGCTGGGGGTCCATCGACAGCGCCTCACGCGGGGAGATCCCGAAGAACGCCGGGTCGAACCGGTCGGCGTTCTCCAGGAAACCGCCCTCGGTCGTATAGCTGGTGCCGGGACGGTCCGGGTCCTCGTCGTAGAGGGCGTCGATGTCCCAGCCCCGGTCCATGGGGAATTCCGCGATCGCGTCGGTACCGTCCGCCACCACGCGCCACAGGTCTTCGGGAGAGCTCACCCCGCCGGGGAACCGGCAGCTCATGGCGACGATCGCGATCGGTTCCTGGTCGGCCGACTCGGCCTCGAGCAGGCGCTGGCGGGTCTGCTGGAGATCCGCGGTCACCCGCTTGAGATAGTCGAGAAGCTTCTCTTCGTTCATTGTTATGTCACCCATGGAAGTAGTAAGGAACGACCCTCGGGAACCGACCGCGCCGGCTCAGGAGATCCCGAGCTCCTTGTCGATGAAGTCGAAGATCTCGTCCGACGTCGCCGACTGGATCTTGTCCGAAACCGCCTTCTTGCCGGAGTTGCGCGAATCCTGCTCCGCCTCTCCCCACTTCAGGAGGAGCGCCTGCAGACGCGTCGTGATCCTCGGCCGGTCCACGTCGTCGGCGGAGATCGTGGCCATCGCCGCTTCGATCCGGTCCAGCTCACCGAGGATCGGTGTGGCCGCCGAGACCCCGTCCTCGACGACATCGGTACGCAGTCGCCGGGCGAGCGCCACGGGCGTCGGGTGGTCGAAGACGATCGTCGCGGGCAGGCGCAGGCCCGTCGCCGCGTCGAGCCGGTTCCGCAGTTCGACGGCGGTCAGCGAGTCGAAGCCGAGTTCCCGGAAGGCCCGCTGGGACTCGACCGACTCCACCGACGGGAAGCCGAGTACGACGGCCACCTGGGTGGCGACCAGGTCGAGCAGTGCTCGTTCCTGCTCCGCCTCCGGCAGTCCGGCGAGCCGCTCGCGCAGTTCCGAACCACCGCTCTCGAACTGGGCGGAGGCACCGCCCGCGGTCGCGGCCTCCAGGATCCGCCGGGCCTCGGGCATCTCGTCCAGCAGCCTGCTGGCCCGTACGGCGGTGTAGGACGGGACGAATCGCTCCCAGTCGAGGTCGGCGATCGCCAGGTGTGTCTCCTGGAGGTCAAGGGCCTGCTGGAGTGCCATGACCGCAAGGTCCGGCGTCATCGCGGCCATGCCGCCGCGCCGCAGCCGGTCCTCCAGCGCCCCGTCGACCGCCATGCCGCCCTCGGCCCACGGGCCCCAGGCCACCGAGGTGGCGGCGAGACCCTGGGCCCGGCGCTGCTGTGCCAGGGCGTCGAGGAAGGCGTTGGCCGCCGCGTAACTGCCCTGGCCGGCCCCGCCGATCGCCCCGGCGAGCGAGGAGAACAGCACGAACGCGGACAGGTCGAGACCCTTGGTGAGCTCGTGCAGATGGCGGGCCCCGTCCACCTTGGGACGCAGCACGCCCGCCACCCGCTCCACCGACATCGAGTCCAGGACGCCGTCGTCCAGGACGCCCGCCGCGTGCACGACGGCGTTCAGCGGATACCGCTCGGGGACGGCGGCCAGTACGGCGGCCAGGGCGTCGCGGTCGGCGGTGTCACAGGCCGCGATGGTCACCTCGGCGCCCAGGGCGGTGAGTTCGTCGCGCAGTTCGGCCGCGCCGTCGGCTTCCAGGCCACGGCGGCTGGTCAGCACCAGGTGCTCGGCGCCGGCGCCCGCCAGCCACCGGGCCACCTGGCTGCCCACTCCCCCGGTGCCGCCGGTCACAAGGACCGAGCCACGCGCGCTCCACGGCCGGGCCGTGGTCCGCGGCGCGGCGGCCCGCACCAGGCGCCGGGTGAACACGCCGGACGTGCGCACCGCCACCTGGTCCTCGAACTCGCCCGCACCACCGCCCAGCACACCGGACAGCCGGTTCGCGGCCCGCTCGTCCAGCGTCTCCGGGAGGTCCACCAGACCGCCCCAGAGCTTGGGGTGCTCCAGTCCGGCGACCCGGCCGAGGCCCCAGATCTGCGCCTGGGCGGCGCTGCGCAGAGTGTCGGATCCGGTCACCGCCACGGCGCCTCGGGTCGCCACCCACAGCGGAGCCTCGACACCGGCGTCCACGAGTGCCTGCAGCGCGACGAGGTTCAGCGCGAGCCCTCGCGGCACCACCGTGTGCCCGGCGCAGGGGTCCTCATCCAGGGCCAGCAGGGAGAGCACCCCGCTGACGGCCCCGTCGGACGCGCCTTCGACCGCGGTGCGCAGCTGCTCGGCGACCGCCGCGCGGTCGATGTCCGCCGCACCGTCGAGCACGATCCGCGCCACGTCCGCGCCCTGCCGCTCGAGCATGGTCACCGCGGAGGTGACCAGCGCGTCGTCGGCGTACGGCTGGGGAACCATGACCATCCAGGTGCCGGTCAGCGCCCGCTCCGAGAGCTCGGACACCGCGTTCCACGCGATCTGGTAGCGCCAGCCGTCCACCGTGGACCGCTCACGGTGGCCCTTGCGGTACGACGACAGGGCGGGGAGCACCTCGGTCAGCGAGGCGTTTCCGTCCACGTGCAGCGCGGTGGTCAGCGCCTCCAGGTCCTCGCGCTCGACCGCGTCCCAGAACCGGGCGTCGACCGGGTCCACGGAGGCGGAGGGGTCGGAGGCACCGCCCTCGGGGGCATCCAGCCAGTACCGCTGCCGCTGGAACGCGTACGTCGGTAGCTCGACCCGCCGGACGTCCTGGCCGGCGAACAGGGCCTCCCAGTCGACGGTGGCGCCGTGGACGTGGAGTTCGGCCAGCGCCGTCGTCAGCGCCTGGGCCTCGGCGCGGTCCTTGCGCAGCGCGGGCACCACGACGGGGGCCGAAGTCTCCTCCGCCGTCAGGCACTCCCGTGCCATCGCCGCGAGCACACCGTCGGGGCCGACCTCGAAGAACCTGGTCACGCCCACGTTCTCCAGGGAGCGCAGCCCGTCCAGGAAGCGTACGGCCTCCCGCACATGGCGCACCCAGTACTCCGGCGAGCACACCTCGTCGGCGCCCGCCGACTTGCCCGTCACATTGGATACCAGGGCGATGACGGGCGGGGCGAACGACAGCCCCTCGACGACCTTGCGGAAGTCGTCCAGCATCGCGTCCATACGCGGCGAGTGGAAGGCGTGGCTGACCCGCAGCCGACGGGTCTTACGGCCCTGCTCCGCCCACTGTCCGGCGATCTCCAGCACCGGCGCCTCGTCACCCGCGATGACCACGGCCGTCGGGCCGTTGACCGCAGCGACACTCACCTCGGCCTCACGACCGATCAGCGACGGAGCGATCTCCTCCTCGGATGCCTCGATGGCGACCATCGCCCCACCCTCGGGCAGGGCCTGCATCAGCCGGCCACGGGCCGCGACCAGCGTGCACGCGTCCTGAAGCGAGAACACCCCCGCCACATGCGCGGCGGCGATCTCACCGATGGAGTGGCCGATCACCACATCCGGTGCCACACCCCACGCGGACAGCAGCCGGAACAGCGCCACTTCGATGGCGAACAGCGCGGGCTGCGTGAACGCCGTCCGGTCCAGCAGCTCGGCGTCCGCGCCGCCCTCGGCCGCGAACATCACGTCCTTCAGCGGACGGTCCAGCAGCACATCCAGATGTGCGCACACCTCGTCCAGGGCGCGTGCGAACACCGGGAACGCCTCGTACAACTCCCGCCCCATACCCAGGCGTTGCGCACCCTGACCCGAGAACAGAAACGCCGTGATCCCCGTCGGAGTCGCGACCGAGCGCACGACGCCGGGGGCGTCCTCGGCGGTGGCGACGGCCTCAAGACCGCGCAGCAGCTCCGCACGGTCCGCGCCGGTCAGTACGGCACGGTGCTCGAACACCGAACGGGTGGCGACCAGGGAGTAGCCCACGTCCTTCAGGCTCAGCTCCGGACGTGCGATCAGCTGTGCCCGCAGCCGCCGTGCCTGGGCCCGCAGCCCGTCCGCGCTCCGGGCGGAGAGCGTCCAGGGCGCCGTGCCGCGGTCGTCGGGAGACGCCACCTCGGCCGGTCGTGTGTCCTCGGCGTCCGAGGGGGCCTGCTCGATGATGGTGTGCGCGTTGGTGCCGCTCACGCCGAAGGCGGAGACACCGGCCCGGCGCGGCTGCCCGGTCTCGGGCCACTCGGTGGCCTCCGTCAGCAGCCGCACCTCACCCGCCGACCAGTCCACCTGACTCGACGGCTCATCCACATGCAGCGTCTTCGGCAGGACGCCGTGCCGCATCGCCATGACCATCTTGATGACACCGGCGAGTCCGGACGCGGCCTGGGTGTGGCCGATGTTCGACTTCAGCGCGCCCAGCAGCAGCGGGCGGCCCTCCGGCCGGTCCTGGCCGTAGGTGGCCAGCAGCGCCTGCGCCTCGATCGGGTCACCCAGCGAGGTGCCCGTACCGTGCGCCTCCACCACGTCCACCTCGGCGGCCGACACCCCGGCGCTGGCGAGCGCCTGCCGGATCACCCGCTGCTGCGACGGCCCGTTGGGCGCCGTAAGACCATTGCTGGCACCGTCCTGGTTGACGGCCGAACCACGCACGATGCCCAGCACCTGGTGGCCGTTGCGCCGCGCGTCCGACAGCCGCTCCACGAGCAGCACATCGGCGCCCTCGCTCCAGCCCGTACCGTCCGCGCCCTCCGCGAACGGCTTGCAGCGGCCGTCGGGCGCGAGCCCGCCCTGCCGGCTGAACTCGACGAACGCCATCGGGGTGGCCATCACCGCCACACCGCCGACCAGCGCCATGTCGCACTCGCCCTGACGCAGCGACTGCACCGCCAGATGCAGCGCGACCAGCGACGACGAACACGCGGTGTCCACCGTGATGGCGGGACCTTCCAGGCCGTACGTGTAGGCGAGACGGCCGGAGACGACGCTGCCCGCGTTACCAGTGAGCAGATGGCCCTCGACGTCCTCGGGCACCGTCTCCAGGTTGGTGCCGTATCCGGAGCCCGAGAAGCCGACGAACACACCGGTCTGGCTGCCCCGCACCGATGCGGGGTTGATGCCCGCCCGCTCGAACGCCTCCCAGGAGGTCTCCAGGAGCAGGCGCTGCTGCGGGTCGGTCGCCAGGGCCTCGCGGGGCGAGATCCCGAAGAAGCCGGGGTCGAACTCGCCCGCGTCGTAGAGGAATCCGCCTTCCCGGGCGTAGAACGTGCCCGGCCGGTCCGGGTCGGGGTCGTACATGCCCGACAGGTCCCAGCCGCGGTCCGACGGGAACGACGAGATGGCGTCACCGCCGCCGTCGATCAGCTGCCACAGGTCCTCCGGGCTCCGCACCCCACCGGGCAGGCGGCAGCTCATGGAGACGATCGCGATGGGCTCGTCGTCCGCGCCGGAGCCCGCGGGGCCCCCGGGGCCGGTGGCCGGCGCCGGGGATGTGGTGCCCAGTACCTCGGTGCGCAGATGCGCCGCGAGCACGCCGGCGCTGGGGTAGTCGAAGACCAGCGTGGCGGGGAGGCCGAGACCGGTCTCGGCGGCCAGCCGGTTGCGCAGGTCGACCGCGGTCAGCGAGTCGAAGCCCAGGTCGCGGAAGGCCCGGTTCGGCTCGACCGTCTCGGCGGAGGAGTAGCCGAGTACGGAGGCGGCGTGCCTGCGCACCAGATCGAGCAGCGCCCGGTCCCGCTCGCCCTCGGTGAGCGGCTTCAGCCGTTCACGCAACTGGGCCCCGGCGGCGTCGGCGCTCTCGCCGTCGCCGCCCTTCGTCTCCAGCGCCAGGACCTCGTCGAGATCGCTCAGGAACGGGCTGGGCCGGACCGCGGTGAACGAGGGCGCGAACCGCTCCCAGTCCACGTCGACGACCGTGACCACACCGTCGTCACCGGCCACCGCGCGTTCCAGAGCGGCGATCGCCAACTGGGGCGCCATCGCGGGCAGTCCGCGCCGCGCCAGCTGCTCCCCCGCGTCGCCCCGGGTGGCCATGCCGTCCTCGGCCCAGGGGCCCCAGGAGACGGCAGTGCCCGCGAGACCCCGCGCACGGCGCCGCTCGACCAGCGCGTCCAGGAAGGCGTTTCCGGAGCCATAGACGCCCTGGCTGCCGCCGCCCCACACACCGGAGATGGAGGAGAAGACCACGAACGCGTCGAGCTCACGGTCGCCGAGCAGCTCATCCAGGTTGACGGCGCCCGCCACCTTGCCGGACACGACCGTCGCCGCGTCGGCAAGCTCCGTCTCCAGCAGGGAGGCCGCGAGCGTGACACCCGCCGCGTGCACCACCGCGGTGAGCGGCCGGTGCTCCGGTACGGCGTCCAGGACGGCGGCGAGCGCGTCGCGGTCGGCGGCGTCGCACGCGGCCACCGTCACCTCGGCGCCCATGCCCTCCAGCTCCGCCTTCAACTCGGCGGCGCCTTCGGCGTCGAGACCGCGGCGGCTGGTCAGCACCAGGTGCTCGGCGCCACTACGGACCAGCCAGCGGGCCACCTGCCCGCCGAGCCCGCCCGTGCCACCGGTCACCAGCACGGTGCCGCGCGCCCGCCACGAGGTCCCCTCGCCGACGCCCGGCGCGGACCGCACCAGACGGCGTACGAAGACACCGGAGCCGCGCACCGCGACCTGGTCCTCGCCGCCCTCGACGGACAGCACACCGGCCAGCCGTTCCGCACCGCGCCGGTCCAGCGTCTCGGGCAGATCGACCAGACCGCCCCACAGGGGCGGCAGTTCCAGACCGGCCACCCGGCCCAGCGCCCAGACCATCGCCTGCGCCGGGCTGGTGAGCCGGTCGGAACGGCCCACCGAGACGGCGCCGCGCGTACCGCACCACAGCCGGGCCGGAAGATCGGCCCCGACCATGGCCCGCACCAGCACCAGGGTCAGCGCATAGCCGCCCGACAGCGCCGGATACCCCGGGCAGGGCTCCTCGTCCAGGGCGAGCAGCGACAGCACACCGCCCAGTTCGGGCGCCTCGGCGGCCACCACACGCAGCCGCTCCGCCAGCACATCCGCGTCGAGGTCCCGCTCGTCCACGACGACCGGGACGACACTCGCGCCATGCCGTTCGAGCCCGGCGACAACGCCCGAGACCAGTTCGTCCTCGGCGCGGGACGCCGGAACCACCACGAGCCACGTCCCCGACAGCGAGCCGTCGGCGGCGTCGGAGAGCGGCTTCCACGAGACCCGATAGCGCCAGCCGTCGATCGTGGACCGGTCGCGGTTGTTGCGGTGATACGCGGACAGGGCAGGCAGCACGGCGCTCAGCGGCGCCTCGCTGTCGACCGCCAGCGTCCCCGCCAGCGACTCCAGGTCCTGGCGCTGCACCACGTCCCAGAACCGCTCGTCGACGGAACCGGTGCCATCGGCCACGCCTCCGCCGGGCGGCAGGCCGAATCCATCGAGCCAGTAGCGCTCGCGCTGGAAGGCGTACGTCGGCAGCTCGACCCGGCGGGCGCCACGGCCCTCCAGGGTGACGGCCCAGTCGACCTTGACGCCACGCGCGAACACCTCGGCGGCAGAGGTCAGGAACCGCTCGGCCCCGCCCTCGTCCCGCCTCAGGGTCCCGACGACCACGGCCTGCGCCTTGGCGGCCTCGACCGTCTGCTGCACCGGCAGGGTCAGCACCGGGTGCGGGCTCACCTCGATGAACACGCCATGCCCACTGCCGAGCAGGGTGCGGGTGGTGGCCTCCAGCTCAACCGTCTGGCGGAGATTGCGGTACCAGTACTCCGCGTCCAGACCGGCGGTGTCCACCAGCTCACCGAACACCGTCGAGTAGAACGGCACTTCGGAAGTACGGGGCCTCAGGTCCGCCAGAACCCTCAGCAACTCCTCCCGGATCTCCTCCACATGCGCGGAGTGCGAGGCGTAATCCACCGGGACACGGCGGACCCGGACCTCCTCACCCTCCAGCTGGGCGACCATCTCGTCCAGTGCACCCGCGTCACCGGACACCACGACGGAACCGGGGCCATTGACCGCCGCAACGGATATCGCACCGTTCCAAGCGGCGATACGCTCCCGCGCCTGGTCGACCGGAAGCCCGACCGAGACCATGCCACCCCGACCCGCCAGACCCGCGGCGATCGCCTGCGAACGCAGGGTCACCACCTTCGCCGCATCCTCCAGCGAGAGCGCACCCGCCACACACGCGGCGGCAATCTCGCCCTGGCTGTGACCCATCACCGCATCCGGCTCCACCCCCACCGAACGCCACAGCTTCGCCAGCGACACCATCACCGCGAACAACACCGGCTGCACCACATCCACCCGGTCAAACCCAGGCGCACCCTCAACACCACGCAGCACATCCGTCAACGACCAGTCCACATAAGCCGACAAAGCCGACTCACACTCACCGACCGCCTCCGCAAACACCGGCGAGGACTCCAGCAGCTCCACCGCCATACCCGCCCACTGCGCCCCCTGACCCGGGAACACAAACACCGAACGACCACGCACATCAGCAACACCACGAGTCACACCCGAGGCCACCTCGTCCCCGGCCAACACACCCAACCGCGCCAAAAGCTCCTCCCGGCCGGCACCCGTCACCACCCCACGGTGCTCGAACACCGAACGCGACGACACCAACGACAACGCCACATCGGCGGCGCTCAGCTCGGGGCGCCCGGCCACGAACTCCCGCAGCCGCCCGGCCTGCGCCCGCAGTCCGGCCGCGCTGCGGCCGGACACCACCCAGGCCACCGGACCGTCGACGGCCTCGGCCTCGGGCTCCGCCGCCTCCTCGGCCTCCGGAGCCTCCTCCAGGATCGCGTGCGCGTTCGTCCCGCTGATGCCGAACGAGGACACACCCGCCCGCCGGGGCTGCTCGGTCTCGGGCCAGGCGGTGGCCTCGGTGAGCAGCCGGATGTCGCCCTCGGACCAGTCGACCTGGGTGGACGGCTCGTCCGCGTGGAGGGTCTTGGGCAGCACACCCTCGCGCATGGCCATCACCATCTTGATGACCCCGCCGACACCGGCGGCGGCCTGGGAGTGGCCGATGTTGGACTTCAGCGAGCCCAGCCACAGCGGCCGGTCCTCCGCCCGCTCCTGGCCGTAGGTGGCCAGCAGCGCCTGCGCCTCGATCGGGTCACCCAGTGCGGTGCCCGTACCGTGCGCCTCGACCGCGTCCACGTCGGCCGGTGTCAAACCCGCGTTCTTCAGTGCCTGGCGGATCACCCGCCGCTGCGAGGGGCCGTTGGGAGCCGTAAGACCGTTGCTCGCGCCGTCCTGGTTCACCGCACTGCCCCGCACCACGGCAAGCACGGGGTGGCCGTTGCGCCGGGCGTCCGAGAGCCGCTCCAGGAGGAGCAGGCCCACGCCCTCGGCCCAGCCGGTGCCGTCGGCGCCCGCACCAAACGCCTTGCACCGGCCGTCGGGGGCGAGTCCGCCCTGCCGGCTGAACTCCACGAACATGCTGGGGGTGAACATGACCGCGACGCCGCCCGCCAGGGCCAGCGAGCACTCCTCCTGGCGGAGCGCCTGGCAGGCCAGGTGCAGGGCGACCAGCGACGACGAGCACGCGGTGTCCACCGTCACGGCTGGCCCTTCCAGGCCCAGGGTGTAGGCCACCCGGCCGGACACCACGGAGGTGGCGTTGCCCGCGAGCAGCAGCCCCTCGACGCCTTCGGGCATCTCGCTCACTCCGGCGCCGTAGCCAGAGGACGAAGCGCCGACGAACACACCGCCTTGGCTGCCCCGCACCGACGCCGGGTCGATCCCGGCGCGCTCGAACGCCTCCCACGCGGTCTCAAGGAGCAGCCGCTGCTGGGGGTCGGTGGCGAGTGCCTCCCGCGGGCTCATGGAGAAGAAGCCGGGGTCGAAGTCGCCGGGGGTGTCCAGGAATCCGCCCTCGCGGACGGAGAAGGTCCCGGACCGCTCCGCGTCGGGGTCGAAGAAGCCGTCGACGTCCCAGCCCCGGTCGGGCGGGAACTCGGTGATGCCGTCGCCGCCCTCGGCGACGAGCCGCCACAGCTCCTCCGGAGTCTTCACGCCTCCGGGGTACCGGCAGCTCATCGCCACGATGGCGATGGACTCCCGGTCCCGCTCCTCCACCTGTCGAAGTCGCCGACGAGCCTGACGCAGGTCAGCCGTCACCTTCTTGAGGTAGTCAAGGAGTTTTTCGTCTTCCGCCACTATCCCCAGCCCCTTGAAACACTCTGTGAGTTCCAGCTCGCCACGTCAGGACATTCCGAATTCGTCATCGATGAGTTTGAAGATCTCGTCGGCGGTGGCCGATTCGATCTCGCTGCCGTCGTCCAGGTCGTCGTCGGCCGCTGTCACGGCGCCGGACGTCTGGCCGGTACCGCCGGCGGACCACTTCGCCACCAGCCCCTGGAGCCGCGCCATGACCTGGGCGTGTGTCTCGCCGTCGGACGCGAGCGCCGACAGGGTGGCTTCCAGCCGGTCGAGTTCGCCGAAGACGGGCTCGGTCGTGGGCCCGTCGGCGGGGACGACCTCCTCGCGCAGGAACCGCGCGAGCGACGCCGGGGTCGGGTAGTCGAACACCAGGGTCGCCGGCAGCCGCGTTCCGGTGATCGCGTTGAGCCGGTTGCGCAGTTCGACGGCCGACAGGGAGTCGAAGCCCAGGTCCTTGAAGGCGTGTCCGGGTTCGATCGCCTGCCCCGACGCGTAGCCGAGGACGACGGCCACCTGGTCGCACACCAGGTCCACCAGGATGCGCTCGCGCTCCGTCTCGGACTTCCCGGCCAGGTGCTGCTTGAGCGCGGCGGCCGGATCGGCCGTGGTGCTCGTGGCCGCCGACTCCGCGGTCCGGCGCGCAGGTGCGCGCACCAGTCCGCGCAGGAGCGCGGGTACCGGCTCGCCCACCGAGGACATGTCCATCGTCATGGGCACCAGGACGGCACCGTCGAGATCGCGGGTCGTGTCGAACAGCGCGAGCCCGGCCTCGGGGGTGAGGGCGACCATGCCGGTCCTGGTCATCCGGGTGACGTCGGCGTCGGCCAGTTCGGTGGTCATACCGCCGTCCTGCGTCCACGGCCCCCATACGAGGGAGGCCGCCGCGAGGCCCGCGGCCCTGCGGTGCTGGGCGAGGGCGTCCATGAAGGCGTTGCCCGCCGCGTAGTTGGCCTGGCCCGCGCCGCCGAAGGTTCCGGAGACGGAGGAGAACAGGATGAACGCGGAGAGGTCGAGGTCGCGGGTCAGCTCGTGCAGGTGCAGCGCCGCGTCCACCTTCGGACGCAGCACCCTGTCCACCCGCTCCGGCGTCAACGACTCCACCACACCGTCGTCCAGCACACCCGCCGCATGCACCACAGCCGACAACGGATACTCGGACCCGATCCCCGCCAGCAGACCCTCCACCGCGGCACGGTCGGCGACATCACACGCCACCGCCCGCGCCTCGGCACCCAGCCCCGCCAGCTCCGCCACCAACTCCACCGCACCCGGCGCATCCACACCACGACGACTCGTCAGCACCAGAGAACGCACACCATGCTCCACCACCAGATGACGGGCCAGCAACGCACCCAGACCACCCGTACCACCCGTGATCAGCACCGTGCCCGAGTCGTCCAGCGTCCTCGGCATCGTCAGCGCCACCTTGCCGGTGTGGCGTGCCTGGCTGAGGAAGCGGAAGGCGTCGGGTGCCCTGCGGACATCCCAGGTGCGGACCGGCAGCGGTCGCAGTACCCCGTTCTCGAACAGCGAGATCAGGTCGTTCCACATCTCGTTGATGCGGTCGGGTCCCGCCTCGATCAGGTCGAACGCCTGGTAGGAGACACCGGTGTACTCGGCGGCCACCTCTTCCGGAATCCGGATGTCGGTCTTACCCATCTCCAGGAACCGGCCGCCGCGCGGCAGCAGCCGCAGGCCCGCGTCCACGAACTCCCGTGCCAGCGAGTCGAGTACGACGTCCATGCCGCGCCCGCCGGTCACCTCCAGGAAGCGCTTCTCGAAGTCCAGCGTCCGGGACGACGCGATGTGCTCGTCGTCCAGACCCAGCGACCGCAGGGTTTCCCACTTGCCCTCGCTCGCCGTACCGAAGACCTCGGCGCCGAGGTGCCGGGCCAGCTGGAGCGTGGCCATGCCCACACCGCCCGCGGCGGAGTGCACAAGGACCGACTGACCGGCCTTCAGACCGGCCAGGTCCACCATGGCGTAGTAGGCCGTCAGGAACACGATCGGGGTGGAGGCCGCCTGCTCGAACGTCCAGCTCTCCGGGACCCGGGCGACAACGCGCCGGTCGGTGATGGCGAACGGGCCGAACGACCCGCTGAAGATGCCCATCACCTTGTCACCGGGGACGAGGTCCGTCACCGCGGAGCCGACCTCGGTCACCACACCGGCACCCTCACCACCGAGCGGCCCGGCCTCCCCGGGGTACATCCCCAGGGCGTTGAGCACATCGCGGAAGTTCAGGCCCGCGGCGCGCAGCGCCACCCTGATCTCGGTCGCGCCGAGTTCCTCCGTGGCGTCGGGGCTGGGCAGCAGCGCCAGGTTCTCCAGGGTCCCCTTGGCGTGCATGTCAAGGCGCCAGTCCCGCACCCCGGCGGGCGGCAGCAGCGCGGTGCCCGAGGAGACCCGGGCCATGCGCTGGCCGAGCACCGTGCCCTCGCGGACCACGGCCTGCGGCTCGTCGTTGGCGAGAACCGCGGGCAGTACCGCCTTGGACGCCTCGTCCTCGTCGAGGTCCACCAGGACGAAGCAGTTCGGATTCTCCGACTGCGCGGACCGCACCATGCCCCACAGCGGGGCGTGGATCAGGTCCGGGGTCTCGTCGCGGTCCTCGGGTGCCATGGCGCCCGAGGTCACGAAGACCAGCCGGGAGGAGTCGAACCGGCGGTCGCCGAGCCAGCCCTGGATCATGCCGAGCGTGTGGTGCGTCACCGCGTGGATGGCGTCCACGGGCTCCAGGCCCCGCTTGGCCTTGCCCTTGCCCTTGCCCTTTGCCCTGGTCTTTGCCTTGCTCTTGGGCCTGCCCTGCGCCGCCTCGTCGTCGAGGCCCGGTGCGTAGGAGACCAGCACGGCCTCCGGGGCGGCGGCGCCGTCGTCGATCGCGGCGCCCAGGGCGTCGAGATCGGCGTAGGCGGTCACCTGGGCTCCGGCGATCGCACCGGCGGCCAGTCCGTAGTGGTCGGTGCCCACCACGGCCCAGGTGGCCGTGGCCGCGTCCGCCGGGGAGATGGCCGGTACGGGGGTCCAGTCCAGCGTGAACAGCGAGTCGCGGAACGCCGATGTCCTGGCCGTGTCGATGTGGTCCACGGACACCGGGCGCAGCACGAGGGACTCGATCGATGCCACGGGGCGGCCGGTTCCGTCGGCCACCGCGAGGGAGATGGAGTCCGGCCCCAGCCGGGTGAGGCGCACCCGCAGCGTGGACGCGCCACCGGCGTGGAGCGACACCCCGCTCCAGGAGAACGGGAGCCGGGAGAGCCCGACGTCCTCCAGGGCGACGAACGTCACCGCCTGCACGGCGGCGTCAAGGAGCGCCGGGTGGAGGCCGAAGTCGGCCGCCAGTGACGCGTGCTCCTCGCCGAGACTGACCTCGACGTAGACGTCGTCGCCGGCGCGCCAGGCGGCCCGCAGGCCCTGGAACACCGGGCCGTAGGCGAAGCCGGAGGCGGCGAAGCGCTCGTAGAAGTCGCTGATGTCCAGCGCTTCCGCGTCCGCCGGGGGCCATACGCCCAGGTCGAACGACGGCTCGGGGCCGGCCGGGGCCAGCGCACCGGCCGCGTGCTGCGTCCACGGCTCGCCCGAGGACGCGTCGGCCGCGCGGGAGTAGAGGCCGATCGAGCGGTGGCCCGTCTCGTCCGCGTCATCCACCCACAGCTGCACCTGGACCTGTTCGTTCTCGGGCAGGACCATCGGGGTGGCCAGGGTGACCTCCTCGACCCGGCCGCAGCCGACCTGATCGGCGGCACGGATGGCCAGTTCGAGGAATCCGGTCCCCGGGAACAGGGCCGCGCCCGCGATCGCGTGGTCGGCCAGCCAGGGCTGGCTCTTCACCGACAGCCTGTTGGTGAACAGGAATCCGTCGCTGCCCGCGAGTTCGACCCCGGCACCCAGCAGCGGGTGGTTGGGGGAGCTGAGTCCGACGGAGGCGACGTCCCCGGTCATGGGGCCGCCGGCCTTCGGCCAGTAGCGCTGCCGCTGGAACGCGTAGGTGGGCAGCTCCACCCGCCGTACGTCGTGTCCGGCGAACGCCGTCGACCAGTTCACGGTGGTGCCGTGGACGTGGAGTTCGGCCAGCGCCGTGGTCAGCGACTGGGTCTCGGGGCGGTTCTTGCGCAGTGCGGGGACGAGAGTGCGCGCGCCTCCGGCCTCGTCGGCCGTCAGGCAGTCCTGCGCCATCGCGGTGAGCACACCGTCGGGACCCACCTCCAGGAACGAGGTCACCCCGAGCTTCTCCAGGGCCCGTACCCCGTCGGCGAACCGCACGGCCTCGCGGACGTGGCGCACCCAGTACTCCGGCGAGCACACCTGCTCCGCGCCCGCCGACGCACCCGTGAGGTTGGAGACCAGGGAGATCGACGGTGCCTGGAAGATCAGCCCTTCGACGACCTTGCGGAAGTCGTCCAGCATCGCGTCCATACGAGGCGAGTGGAACGCGTGGCTGACCCGCAGGCGACGGGTCTTGCGGCCCTGTTCGGCCCAGTCCTCGGCGATCTCCAGCACCGCGGCCTCGTCACCCGCGATCACCACGGCCGTCGGGCCGTTGACCGCCGCGACGCTCACCTCGGCCTCACGGCCGATCAGCGACGGAGCGATCTCCTCCTCCGACGCCTGGACGGCCACCATCGCGCCGCCCTCCGGCAGCGCCTGCATCAGACGGCCACGCGCCGCGATCAGCGTGCACGCGTCCTGAAGCGAGAGCACCCCGGCCACATGGGCCGCGGCGACCTCTCCCACCGAGTGGCCGATGAGCACGTCGGCGGTGACGCCCCAGTGCTCCAGCAGCCGGAACAGCGCCACTTCGATGGCGAACAGCGCGGGCTGCGTGAACGCCGTCTGATTCAGCAGTTCGGCGTCGGCACTGTTCTCGTCGGCGAACATCACGTCCCGCAGCGGACGGTCGAGCAGCACGTCGAGATACGCGCACACCTCGTCCAGCGCCTGGGCGAACACCGGGAACGTCTCGTACAACTCCCGCCCCATACCCAGGCGTTGCGCACCCTGACCCGAGAACAGGAACGCCGTCTTCCCGGCCGTGCCCACCGATCCCTGGACGACCCCGGGGGCCGTGGCGCCCGAGGCGATGGCGTCGAGACCGCTCAGCAGCGCGTCCCGGTCGCCGTTCAGGAGGACGGCGCGGTGGTCGAAGACCGACCGGGAGGCCGCGAGCGAGTAGCCCACGTCGTCCAGGTCGAGCTCGGGGTGGTCCGCCAGATGGTCACGCAGGTTGCGTGCCTGGGCGCGCAGCGCCTCGGCGCCCTTGCCGGTGACCGTCCAGGGGAGCGTCCGCGAACCGGCCGTGAGGTCGTCCGTGACGACCCGCGCCACCGCCGCCTCCGGCTCCTCGGGCTCCGGGGCCTGCTCGATGATGGTGTGGGCGTTGGTACCGCTGATGCCGAACGAGGAGATGCCCGCCCGTCGCGGTTCGCCGTTCTCCGGCCACGCGGTCGCCTCGTTCAGCAGCGACACCGCGCCACTGGTCCAGTCGATGTGCGGCGAGGGCTCCTCCGCGTGAAGCGTCTTGGGCAGCACGCCCTCGCGCATCGCCATCACCATCTTGATGATCCCGGCGACACCGGCGGCGGCCTGCGTGTGCCCGATGTTCGACTTGACCGAGCCCAGCCACAGCGGCTGGTCCTCGGGGCGCCCCTGGCCGTACGTGGCCAGCAGGGCCTGCGCCTCGATCGGGTCACCCAGCCGGGTGCCGGTGCCGTGTGCCTCGACCGCGTGCACCTGGTGGGCGGCGAGACCGGCGCCGGCCAGCGCCTGCCGGATCACCCGCTGCTGCGACGGCCCGTTGGGCGCCGTAAGACCATTGCTGGCGCCGTCCTGGTTGACGGCGGAGCCGCGCACGATCGCCATGACCGGGTGGCCGTTGCGCCGTGCGTCCGACAGCCGCTCCAGCAGCAGCACGCCGACACCCTCGCCCCAGCCGGTGCCGTCGGCCGATGCCGCGAACGCCTTGCAGCGCCCGTCCGACGACAGCCCCTTCTGGCGGCTGAAGTCCACGAACGAGCCCGGGGTCGACATGATCGTGACACCGCCGGCCAGCGCCATGGAGCACTCCCCCTGGCGCAGCGACTGCACGGCCATGTGCAGTGCCACCAGGGACGAGGAGCATGCCGTGTCCACCGTGACGGCCGGTCCTTCGAGGCCGAAGGTGTAGGAGACACGGCCCGACACGACACTGCCCGCGTTACCGGTTCCGAGGTAGCCGTCGGGGCCGCCCGGGGCGGTCATCAGCAGGCCGATGTAGTCCTGGCCGTTGCTTCCGGCGAAGACACCGGTCCGGCTTCCCTTGAGCGACGCGGCGTCGATGCCCGCCCGCTCGAACGCCTCCCAGGAGGTCTCAAGGAGCAGCCGCTGCTGCGGGTCGATGGTCAGCGCCTCACGCGGGGCGATCCCGAAGAACGCCGGGTCGAATTCATCGGCGTCGTAGACGAAACCGCCGCCGCTGGCGTAGCTGGTGCCCGTGTTCTCCGGGTCCGGGTCGTACAGGTCGTCCAGGTCCCAGCCACGGTTGGTCGGGTAGGCGCTGATCACGTCGCTGCCCTCGGAGACCAGTCGCCACAGGTCCTCCGGAGTGCGCACCCCGCCGGGGAAGCGGCAGCTCATCGACACGATCGCGATCGGGTCGTCGTCCACGACCGTGCCCGTCACCACCGGCGGCTCGTCGGCCGGCGCGGGCGCGGTGCCCAGCACCTCGCCGAGGATGAACCGGGCGAGCACCATGGGCGTCGGGTAGTCGAAGGCCATGGTGACCGGGAGGGTCACACCGGCCGCCGCGCTGAGCCCGTTGCGCAGCTCCACGGCGGTCAGCGAGTCGAACCCGATGTCCCTGAAGGCCCGTTCCGGCTCCACCGCGTCGGCGTCCGGGTAACCGATCACCTCGGCGGCGTGGGTCCTGACGAGGTCGAGGACCTCCGCCTCGCGCTGGGCGGGCGACAGTCCTTCGAGGCGTACGGCCAGCCCGGAGAGCGCCGCGTCCAGCTCGGCCTCCGCCGCCTCCAGGGCCCGCCGTACCTCCGGCAGCTCGTCGAGCAGCGGACGCGGCCGGGCCGAGGCGAACCCGGGGGCGTAGCGCTCCCAGTCCACATCGGCGACGGTGATGTCCACCTCGTCGTGGTCGAGCGCCTGCTGCAGGGCCTCGACGGCCAGCTCGGGCACCAGCGGCGGCATACCGCGCCGCTTCAGCTGGGCCGCGGTGGCGTCGTCGACCAGACCGCCGCCGCCCCAGGCGCCCCACGCCACCGAGGTCGCGGCCAGCCCCTGGGCCCGGCGCTGCTGCGCCAGGGCGTCGAGGAAGGCGTTCGCGGCGGCGTAGCTGCCCTGACCGGCACCACCGACGGTTCCGGCGTAGGAGGAGAAGAGGATGAACGCGGACAGGTCCAGGTCCTGGGTCAGCTCGTGGAGGTTCACCACGGCGTCCACCTTGGGCCGGAAGACCCCCTGCGTCCTGGGGACGGTGAGGGTGTCGACGAGGCCGTCGTCCAGCACACCGGCGGCGTGCACCACCCCGGTCAGCGGGTACTCCGCGGGCAGCCCGTCGAGGAGCTCCCGCAGTGCGTCACGGTCGGCGGCGTCACAGGCGGCGACGGTGACCCGCGCGCCCATGGCGGTCAGTTCGTCCCTCAGCTCGGCCGCGCCGGGGGCGTCCGGGCCGCGGCGGCTGGTGAGCACCAGGTGCTCGGCGCCGCCACGGGCCAGCCAGCGGGCGAGACGACCACCGAGGGCACCCGTACCACCGGTGATCAGAACGCTGCCGCGAGGCTGCCAGGCGCGGGCCGGCCGGGCGTCGCCCAGGGGCGCCCGGACCAGCCTCCGCGCGAAGACCCCGGAGGCGCGCACCGCCACCTGGTCCTCGTCGCCGGACCGCCCGATCAGGCCGACCAGACGGTTCAGGGCCCGCTCGTCGAGCGCGTCCGGCGACTCGGGGAGGTCGACGAGACCGCCCCAGCGCTGTGCGTACTCCAGGCCGACCACGCGGCCCAGACCCCACACCAGGGACTGCTTGACGCTGCCGACCCGGTCGGAGCGGCCCACGGACACGGCACCGGTGGTGGCGAGCCACAGCGGCACGTCGATGTCGATGTCGGCGAGCGCCTGGACCAGGGCCACCGTGCCGGCGAAGCCGCGCGGAACGCCCGGGTGCCCGGCGATCGGCTCCTCGTCGAGCGCGAGCAGGGAGAGCACTCCGTCGATCGCGAGCGTCCCGTCCTGCTCGGAGCCGTCCGTGGCGGACGTGCCGGGGGCCGCGGCGCGCAGGAGTGCGGTCAGCGAGGACCGCTCCGGCTCCGTCGCGTCCAGGTCGACCCGCACCATGCGGGCACCGTGGCGCTCCGCGTCCCGTGCGATGCGCTCCGCCAGTTCACGGGCGGCGTCGACCGGCGGGACGACGACCAGCCAGGTACCGGTGATCGGGGCGCCCTGCTCCTGCCCGGAGCCGGACGACGGCTGGTCGATGAGGGGCTTCCAGTTGATCCGGTAGCGCCAGTTGTCGACCGTGGAGCGGTCACGCCTGCCTCGCCGGTACGACGACAGGGCGGGCAGCACCGCGCTCAGCGGGGCCTCCCCGTCGAGCTCCAGCGTCTGCGCGAGCCCTTCGAGGTCCTCGCGCTCGACGGCCTCCCAGAACCGGGCGTCCACCGAGTCGGCCTCGGAGACGGGGCCGTTGCCGAACCCACCGTCCTCGCCCGGCTGCGGCCAGTACCGCTGCCGCTGGAAGGCGTACGTCGGCAGGTCGACCTGCCGGCCACCGTGTCCGGCGAACACCTTCCGCCAGTCGACGTCGGCGCCGTTGACATGAAGCTCGGCGATCGAGGTCAGGAACCGCTCGGCCCCGCCCTCGTCACGCCGGAGGGTCCCGATGACCACGGCCTGCGCCTCGGCGGCCTCCACCGTCTGCTGCACGGGAAGGGTGAGTACCGGATGCGGGCTCACCTCGATGAACACACCATGCCCGGTGCCGAGCAGGGTGCGGGTGGTGGCCTCCAACTCCACGGTCTGGCGGAGATTGCGGTACCAGTACTCCGCGTCCAGCCCGGCCGTGTCCACCAGCTCGCCGAACACCGTCGAGTAGAACGGCACTTCGGACGTACGGGGCCTCAGGTCCGCCAGAACCCTCAGCAACTCCTCCCGGATCTCCTCCACATGCGCGGAGTGCGAGGCGTAATCCACCGGGACACGGCGGACACGGATCTCCTCACCCTCCAGCTGGGTGACCATCTCATCCAGTGCACCCGCGTCACCCGACACCACGACCGAACCGGGGCCATTGACTGCCGCGACGGATATCGCACCGTTCCAAGCGGCGATACGCTCCCTGGCCTGGTCGACCGGAAGCCCGACCGAGACCATGCCACCACGACCCGCCAGACCGGCGGCGATCGCCTGCGAACGCAGGGTCACCACCTTCGCCGCGTCCTCCAGCGAGAGCGCACCCGCAACGCAGGCCGCCGCGATCTCACCCTGGCTGTGACCCATCACCGCGTCCGGCTCGACCCCCACCGAACGCCACAGCTTCGCCAGCGACACCATCACCGCGAACAACACCGGCTGAACGACATCCACCCGGTCGAACCCGGGAGCACCGTCAGCCCCACGGAGAACGTCCGTCAACGACCAGTCCACGTAAGCCGACAGAGCCGTCTCACACTCGCCGATCGATTCGGCGAACACCGGCGAGGACTCCAGGAGCCCCACCGCCATACCCGCCCACTGCGCCCCCTGACCCGGGAACACAAACACCGAACGGCCCGGTGCTTCGATGGCGTTCGCGCGGACCGCACCCGGCGCCTTCGCGCCCTCGGCCATCGCCGCCAGTCGTTCGAGGAGTTCCTCCCGGCCGGCCCCGGTCACCGCGCCCCGGAACTGGAACGCGGACCTGGTCGTCGCCAGGGAGAGCGCCACATCGGCGGCGCTCAGCTCGGGGCGCTCGGCCACGAACTCCCGCAGCCTGTCGGCCTGGTCGCGCAGCGCGTCGCCGCTCTTGCCGGACACGACCCACGCCACCGGACCGTCGACGGCCCCGGTCCCGGCACCGGCGGGCTCGGCCGCCTCGGTCTCCGGAGCCTCCTCCGCCTCGGGAGCCTGCTCCAGGATGGTGTGCACATTGGTACCGCTCATACCGAACGCCGACACACCCGCGCGCCGCGGATGCCCCGTCTCCGGCCACGGCCTGGCCTCGGCCAGCAGTTCGACGTCGCCGGCCGTCCAGTCCACCATCGGCGAAGGCTCGTCGATGTGCAGCGACTTCGGCAGTACGCCGTGCCGCATCGCCATCACCATCTTGATGACGCCACCGACACCGGCGGCGGCCTGCGAGTGACCGATGTTGGACTTGATGGCGCCCAGCCACAGCGGCTGGCCCTCGGGGCGCTCCTGGCCGTAGGTGGCCAGCAGCGCCTGCGCCTCGATCGGGTCACCCAACGACGTACCCGTACCGTGCGCCTCGACCGCGTCGATCTCGGCGGCCGACAGCCGGGCGTTCGCCAGTGCCTGCCGGATGACCCGCTGCTGCGAGGGGCCGTTGGGCGCCGTAAGACCGTTGCTCGCGCCGTCCTGGTTCACCGCGCTGCCCCGCACCACGGCGAGGATGGGATGTCCGTTGCGGCGGGCGTCCGAGAGCCGTTCGAGGACGAGCATGCCGACGCCCTCGGCCCAGCTGGCGCCGTCCGCGGCGGCCGAGAACGGCTTGCTGCGGCCGTCGGAGGCGAGCGCGCGCTGGCGGCTGAACTCGATCAGCGACATCGGTGTGGACATCACCGTCACACCACCGGCGAGCGCCAGGTCGCACTCGCCCTGACGCAGCGCCTGCCATGCGAGGTGCAGGGCGACCAGCGACGACGAACACGCCGTGTCCACCGTCACCGCGGGCCCTTCGAGGCCCAGGGTGTAGGAGATACGGCCGGAGAGCACGCTGGGCGAGACGCCGGTGCCGATGTAGCCCTCGACGTTGTCCTGGGATCCGGCGAGGACACCGCCGTAGTCCTGGTAGGTCACACCCGCGTAGACACCGGTCTGGCTGCCCTTCGCGGAGACCGGGTCGATACCGGCCCGCTCCAGCGCCTCCCACGAGGTCTCAAGCAGCAGCCGGTGCTGCGGGTCCATCGAGAGCGCCTCACGCGGCGAGATCCCGAAGAACGCCGGGTCGAACCGGCTGGCGCCGTGCAGGAAGCCACCTTCCTGCGTGTAGCACTTGCCCGGCTCGTCCGGGTCCGGGTCGTAGAGGTTCTCCACGTCCCAGCCACGATCGGTCGGGAAGGGAGAGATGCCGTCCCGGCCTTCGGCGACCAGGTTCCACAGGTCCTCCGGGGTGGCCACCTCGCCGGGATAGCGGCAGCTCATTCCCACGATCACGATCGGCTCGTCGTTGCCCGCCACCGCGACCGGCACCGGACGCACCGCTCCGGTCAGCACGCCGAGAACCTCGGCACGGGTGAACTTGGCGAGTTCGGCGGGGGTCGGGTAGTCGAACACGGCCGTCGCCGGGAGCCGCAGGCCGATGGCCTTGCTCACCCGGTTGCGGAACTCGACGGCGGTCAGCGAGCTGAAGCCGAGGTCCTTGAAGGCCTGCGAGCCCTGGACGGCGTCGGCCGAGGCGTGTCCGAGCACGGCCGCGACATGCGTACGGATCACATCGAGCAGCATCCGGTCCTGCTCGGGCTCGGAGAGCCCGGCCAGCCGCTCCCGCAGCGCGGCGAGCGGCCCGGAGTCCGGTCCGCCCCGCTTGGCGGAGCGCCGCGCGGTCTTACGGCGGCGCGACGGCTTGGCGGAGGAGGTCTCCTCCACAGAGATCTCAGCAGGGGGTACGGCGGCTGCCTCGGGCGAGGCGGCGGCGGGCTCGGGCAGAGTCTCCTCGGCCGTGTCCGCCGTGTCCGCCGCCGGGGTGATCTCCGGCTGCTCCGGGGCGACCTGACGCAGGGTCAGTGTGTCGGCGGAGACCACGACTTCCCCGGCTCCGTCGACCGCGGTCAGGGAGAGGGTCTCCGGACCCGTACGGGCGAGCCGGACGCGCAGCGCGGAGGCACCGGACGCGTACAGCGATATCCCGGCGAGGCTGAACAGCATGCGTCCGCGCCCCACCCCGTCCAGCACGCCGAGGCCGAGCGGCTGCAACGCCGCGTCCAGAAGGGCGGGGTGCAGCCCGAACCGCTGGGCGTCCACGACGGACTCCTCAGCGAGGCTGACCTCGGCGAACACCTCGTCGTCGCGCTGCCACACCGCACGGAGGCCACGGAATGAGGGGCCGTAGACGAGGCCGTCGCCGGCGAGCAACTCGTACAGGCCGTCCACCTCGACGCGCTCGGCGCCGGGCGGGGGCCATGCGGCGAAGCCCGCCGCCTCGGCGGTCATGGCGTCGTCCGGCTCCGGGGCGAGCACACCACTGGCGTGGCAGATCCACTCGTCCACGTCCACGTCCGCATCGGTGTCCGCGCCCACGGGCTCGGCCACTCGTGAGTACATCTCCAGCGAACGGGTGCCAGTCTCGTCCTCCTCGCCGAGGACGAGCTGAATCTGGACGCCGCCCCCTCGGGGGAGAGCCAGCGGCGCCTGGATGACGAGCTCTTCCACATGGCCGAGGCCGACCTCGTCACCGGCGCGAATGGCCAGTTCGACGAGGGCCGTGGTCGCCAGGACCGCCTCGCCGCGCAGGACGTGGTCCGCCAGCCAGGGCTGGGTGTGCAGCGAGAGAGTTCCGGTGAACAACAGGCCGTCGGCGCCCGCGAGGGGGACGGCTCCGCCGAGCAGCGGGTGGTCGGCGGGGTCGAGGCCGAAGGCCGCGGCGTCGCCCGCCGAGGTACCAGCCTCCAGCCAGTAGCGCTGGTGCTGGAACGCGTAGGTGGGAAGGTCCACGCGGCGGGCGCCGCGTCCGGCGAAGAAGGCCCGCCAGTCGACGGTTTCGCCGTGGACGTGGATCTCGGCGAGGGCCGCGACGAGTGCTTGTGTCTCGGGACGGTCCTTGCGCAGCACCGGCACCAACAGGGGGGCCGGTGTGTCCTCGGCCGCGATGTCGTCGGCCGGTTGGGTCAGGCAGTCCTGGGCCATGGCCGACAGCACGCCGTCGGGGCCCACCTCGATGTACGCGGTGACGCCCTGCGCTTCGAGGGCCCGCACCCCGTTGAGGAAGCGGACGGTCTCCCGCACATGCCGCACCCAGTACTCCGGCGAGCACACCTCGTCGGCACCGGTCTGCTCACCCGTGACATTCGAGATGAACGCGACGGACGGGCTGTTGTAGGCGAGCGTCCGCGCGACCGCACGGAAGTCGTCCAGCATCGCGTCCATGCGGGGCGAGTGGAAGGCGTGGCTGACCCGCAGGCGACGGGTCTTGCGGCCCTGCTCCGACCACTGGCCGGCGATCTCCAGTACGGCGGCCTCGTCACCGGCGATGACCACGGCGTTCGGGCCGTTGACGGCCGCGATGCTCACCTCGGCCTCACGACCGGCGAGCGATCCGGAGATCTCCTCCTCGGACGCCTCGACGGCGACCATCGCGCCACCGGTCGGCAGCGCCTGCATCAGACGGCCACGGGCAGCCACCAGCGTGCACGCGTCCTCCAGCGAGAACACCCCTGCCACATGCGCGGCGGCAATCTCACCGATGGAGTGACCGATCACCACATCCGGCCGGACACCCCAGTGCTCCAGGAGCCTGTAGAGCGCCACTTCGACGGCGAAGAGCGCGGGCTGCGTGAACGCCGTCCGGTCCAGCAGCTCGGCGTCGGCACCGCCCTCCGCCGCGAACATCACGTCCTTCAGCGGACGGTCCAGCAGCACATCCAGGTGGGCGCACACCTCGTCCAGGGCGCGGGCGAACACCGGGAACGTGTCGTACAACTCCCGCCCCATACCCAGGCGTTGGGCACCCTGGCCGGTGAACAGGAACGCGGTCTTGCCGCCGTTGGCGGCCTGCCCCTGGACGATACCGGGGGCGTCGTCGCCCGCGGCGAGGGTCTCCAGGCCACGCAGCAACGTCTCGCGTTCGGTGCCCAGCAGCACCGCGCGGTGCTCGAACACCGATCGTGTGGCGACCAGCGATTCGGCGATGTCCAGAACGCCGTGCTCGGCCCCGTCGATCAGGTGGGCCCGCAGCCGCTCGGCCTGGGCACGCAGGGCTTCCGGGCTCCGGGCGGAGAGCGTCCAGGGGGCCAGGCCGTGGTCGTCGGCGGGGGTCGGGGCGGGCTGCGCCTCGTCCTCGACCGGCGGGGCCTGCTCGATGATGGTGTGGGCGTTGGTCCCGCTCACGCCGAAGGCGGAGACACCGGCCCGGCGCGGATGCCCGGTCTCGGGCCACTCCACCGTCTCGGCCAGCAGCCGCACCTCACCCGCCGACCAGTCCACCTGGCTCGAGGGCTCATCCACATGCAGCGTCTTCGGCAGGACGCCGTGCCGCATCGCCATCACCATCTTGATGACACCGGCGACACCGGCCGCGGCCTGCGTGTGACCGAGGTTCGACTTCAGCGATCCCAGCCACAACGGCAGGTTCTCCGGGCGCTCCTGGCCGTAGGTGGCCAGCAGTGCCTGTGCCTCGATCGGGTCACCCAGCGTCGTACCAGTGCCGTGTGCCTCGACCACCTGGATGTCGGCGGGCGACACCCCGGCGTTGGCGAGGGCCTGCCGGATCACCCGCTGCTGGGACGGGCCGTTGGGCGCCGTAAGGCCGTTGGAGGCGCCGTCCTGGTTGACGGCGGAGCCGCGCACGATCGCCAGCACCTCGTGGCCGTTGCGCCGGGCGTCGGACAGCCGCTCCACGAGCAGCATGCCGACACCCTCGGACCAGCCCGTACCGTCCGCGGCATCCGCGAAGGGCTTGCAGCGGCCGTCGGGGGCCAGGCCACGCTGGCGGCTGAACTCCACGAAGGCGGCCGGGTTGGTCATCACGGTGACACCACCGGCGAGCGCCATGTCGCACTCGCCCTGGCGCAGCGCCTGCGCGGCCTGGTGCAGGGCGACCAGCGACGACGAGCACGCCGTGTCCACCGTCAGCGCGGGCCCCTCAAGACCCAGCGTGTAGGAGATACGACCTGACACGACCGAGGTGGCACTGCCGGTCAGCAACTGCCCTTCGAGCCCCTCGGGGATCTCGTGCAGTCCCGTTCCGTAGCCGGAGGTCGCGGCGCCGACGTAGACGCCGATCTGGTTGCCGCGTACGGACGCCGGGTCGATACCGGCGCGCTCGAACGTCTCCCAGGACGTCTCAAGGAGCAGCCGCTGCTGCGGATCCATGGCAAGGGCCTCACGCGGCGAGATCCCGAAGAAGGCGGCATCGAACTCGCCCGCCCCGTCGAGGAACCCGCCCTCGCGGGCGTAGAACGTGCCCAGGCGCTCCGGGTCCGGGTCGTACATTCCGTCGACGTCCCAACCCCGGTCGGAGGGGAAGTCGGTGATGGCGTCCGTGCCGGCCGCGACGAGGTTCCACAGATCCTCGGGGCTTCCGACGCCGCCCGGGAAGCGGCAGCTCATCCCGACGATCGCGATCGGGTCGTCATCAACCGGAGCCACCGCCGCCGACGACGGCACAGCCACCGCCCCCCGCGTACCCAGCACCTCGGCACGCAGATGACCGGCCAGCACCACAGAACTCGGGTAGTCGAACACCAACGTGGCCGGCAACACCAACCCCGTCTCCGCGTTCAACCGATTACGGAACTCCACCGCCGTAAGCGAGTCGAAACCCAACTCCTTGAACGCCCGCCCGGGCTCGACCACTTCGGCACCCGCGAAACCGAGCACCGCCGCGGCATGAGCGCGCACCAGGTCGAGCAGGGTCCGGTCGATCTCGGCCTCGGTGAGCCCGGTCAGGCGCTCCCGCAGTGCCGAACCGGCCGCGACGCCGGTGCCCTCGGCGGTTCCGGTGTTCGTCAACGCCCGCTGGACCTCGGGCAGTTCACCGAGGAGCGGGCTGGGCCGCCCGATCGTGAACGCGGGCGCGAACCGCTCCCAGTCCACATCGGCGACGGTAACCACACCCTCGTCACCCGCGAGCGCTCCCTGCAGCGCGGCAAGGGCAAGACCGGGCGCCATCGCGGGCAGACCACGACGGGCCAACTGATCCCCGCCGTCGCCGGCCGCCATACCGCTTTCGGCCCAGGGCCCCCAGGCCACAGCCGTACCAGCAAGACCCCGACCCCGACGGTCCTCCACCAACGCATCCAGATAAGCGTTCGCCGCACCATAAGCAGCCTGACCACCACTGCCCCACACACCCGCGATCGAAGAGAACACCACGAACGCGTCCAGCTCACGATCACCCAGCAACGCGTCCAGGTTGACCGCACCGGCCACCTTGCCGGAGATCACAGCGGCAGCCTCGGCCACCGTCGTCCCGGCCAGCGGCCCCACCCCATTGGCACCCGCCGCGTGAACCACCGCCGCGAGCGGATACTCCTCCGGCACGCCGTCCAGCACCGCCGCCAACTGCTCACGATCGGCCACATCACACGCCACCACGGTCACCCGGGCACCCAGCGCTTCGAGTTCCGCACACAACTCCGGTGCGCCCGGCGCCTCAAGACCCCGACGACTGGTCAACACCAGATGCTCGGCGCCATTGCGCACCAGCCAGCGGGCCACCTGGCCGCCGAGCGCACCCGTACCGCCGGTCACCAACACCGTGCCACGCACCCGCCACGACGCCACATCAGCGACAGGCGCCGCCGACCGGGCCAGACGGCGTACGAACACACCGGAGCCGCGCACCGCAAGCTGGTCCTCGCCGGCCCCACCGGCCAGCACGCCCACCAACCGCGCGACCGCACGCTCGTCCAACACCTCGGGCAGATCGACCAGACCGCCCCACAGCTCCGGCAGCTCCAACGCGGCCACCCGGCCCAACGCCCACACCATCGCCTGCGTCGGACGGCTGAGCCGCTCGGAACGGCCCACCGACACCGCACCTCGCGTACCGCACCACAGCGAAGCCTCGATGCCCGTGTCCGCCATGGCCCGCACCAGGGTCAGCGTCAGGGCGAGACCACTGGGGAGCTCGGGGTGTCCGGAGCAGGGCTCCTCGTCCAGGGCGAGCAGCGACAACACGCCACCCACAGCGGGTGCGTCGGCGATCGCCGCGCGCAGCCGCTCCCCCAGCGCGTCGGCGTCGAGGTCACGCTCGTCCGCCACCAGCGACACCACATCGGCACCATGGCGCCGAAGCCCGGCGACGGTCTCCGTCACCAGCTCGTCCTCGGCGCGGGACGCCGGAACCACCACCAGCCATGTTCCCGACAGCGACCCACCGGCCACGTCCGAGACGGGCTTCCACGCCACGCGGTAGCGCCAGTTGTCGATCGTGGACCGGTCACGCCTGTTGCGGTGGTACGTGGACAGCGCGGGCAGCACCGCGCTCAGCGGCGTCTCGCCGTCGACGTCGAGCGCCTCGGCGAGCGCTTCGAGATCCTCGTGCTCGACCGCTTCCCAGAACCGCGCGTCCACCGAGTCGGCGGCGCCTTGTGCGTCCAAGCCGCTCAGGGAGAGGGACACCTCGGGCCAGTACCGCTCGCGCTGGAAGGCGTACGTCGGCAGCTCGACCGTCCGCGCACCGCGCCCGGCGAAGACGGACTCCCACTCCACCGAGGCTCCGTGGACGTGGAGTTCGGCCAGCGCCGTCGTCAGCGCCTGGGCCTCGGGGCGGTCCTTGCGCAGCACCGGCACCACGGCCGAGGCCGCGACCTCGTCCGGCGTCAGGCAGTCCCGCGCCATCGCGGACAGCACACCGTCGGGGCCGACCTCCAGGAACCTGGTGACGCCCTGGGCGCTGAGCGCCCGCATGCCGTCCGCGAACCGCACGGCCTCCCGGACATGGCGCACCCAGTAGTCCGGCGAGCACACCTCTTCGGGGCCCGCCGCCCCGCCTGTCACATTCGAGACCAGGGCGATGGCCGGTGCCTGGAAGGACAGACCGGTGACGACGTCACGGAAGTCGTCCAGCATCGCGTCCATACGCGGCGAGTGGAAGGCGTGGCTGACCCGCAGCCGACGGGTCTTACGGCCCTGCTCCGACCACTGTGCGGCAATCTCCAGTACGGCGGCCTCGTCACCCGCGATGACCACGGCCGTCGGGCCGTTGACCGCAGCGACACTCACCTCGGCCTCACGACCGGCAAGCGATCCGGAGACCTCCTCCTCGGACGCCTCGACGGCGACCATCGCCCCACCGGCCGGCAGGGCCTGCATCAGACGGCCACGGGCGGCCACCAGCGTGCACGCATCCTGAAGCGAGAACACCCCCGCCACATGCGCGGCGGCGATCTCACCGATGGAGTGGCCGATCACCACATCCGGGACGACACCCCAGTGCTCCAACAGCCGGAACAGCGCCACTTCGATGGCGAACAGCGCGGGCTGCGTGAACGCCGTCCGGTCCAGCAGTTCGGCGTCCGCGCCGCCCTCCGCCGCGAACATCACATCCTTCAGCGGACGGTCCAGCAGCACATCCAGGTGGGCACACACCTCGTCCAGGGCGCGGGCGAACACCGGGAACGCCTCGTACAACTCCCGCCCCATACCCAGGCGTTGCGCACCCTGACCCGAGAACAGGAACGCCGTCCTGCCACCCGTTACGGCCTGCCCCTGGACGGCTCCCGAGGCGATGCCGCCCTCCGCGACGGCCCGCAGGCCACGCAGCAGGGTCTCCCGGTCCTCGCCGACCAGCACGGCACGGTGCTCGAACACCGACCTGGCCGCCAGCGTGTGGCCGACGTCCAGCGCCTCGATGTCCTCGCGAGCCGCCACATGCGCGGCGAGCCGCTCGGCCTGCGCCCGCAGCGCCTCCCGGCTCTTCCCGGAGACCAGCCACGGCACCACGTCCGCCGACACCGGTGTCCCGGGCCCGGCCGCCTCCGAGGCCACGGCCTCTTCCAGCTCGGGGGCCTGCTCGATGATGGTGTGGGCGTTGGTCCCGCTGAGCCCGAACGAGGAGATACCCGCCCGGCGCGGCTGCCCGGTCTCGGGCCACTCGGTGGCCTCCGTCAGCAGCCGCACCTCACCCGCCGACCAGTCCACCTGACTCGACGGCTCATCCACGTGAAGGGTCTGCGGCAGTACTCCGTGCCGCATCGCCATCACCATCTTGATGACACCGGCCACGCCCGCGGCGGCCTGCGTATGACCGATGTTGGACTTGATGGCGCCCAGCAGCAGCGGGCGGCCCTCCGGGCGTTCCTGGCCGTACGTGGCCAGCAGCGCCTGCGCCTCGATCGGGTCACCCAGCGTCGTACCAGTGCCGTGCGCCTCGACCGCATCGACCTCGGCGGCGGACAGCCCGGCGCCGGCCAGCGCCTGCCGGATCACCCGCTGCTGCGACGGCCCGTTGGGCGCCGTAAGACCATTGCTGGCGCCGTCCTGGTTGATGGCGCTGCCGCGGACCACCGCCAGCACCGGGTGGCCGTTCCTGCGCGCGTCCGACAGCCGCTCCACCAGCAGCATGCCGACACCCTCGGACCAGCCCGTACCGTCCGCGCCCTCCGCGAACGGCTTGCAGCGGCCGTCGGGGGCCAGGCCACGCTGGCGGCTGAACTCCACAAAGGCGCCGGGTGTCGACATGACCGACACACCACCGGCGAGCGCCAGGTCGCACTCGCCCTGACGCAGCGCCTGCACCGCGAGATGCAGCGCGACGAGCGACGACGAGCACGCCGTGTCCACCGTCATCGCCGGCCCCTCAAGGCCGAAGGTGTAGGAGATGCGCCCGGACACCACGCTGGCCGCACTGCCCGTACCCACATGGCCACCGAAGTCCTCGACGGCGTCGAGCATGATCGCGGAATAGTCCTGGCCGTTGGTGCCGATGAACACACCGGTACGGCTGCCACGCAGCGCGGCCGGTTTGACGCCCCCGTACTCGAACGCCTCCCAGGACGTCTCAAGGAGCAGCCGCTGCTGCGGGTCCATGGCGAGCGCCTCGCGCGGCGAGATCCCGAAGAAGGTGGGGTCGAACTGGGGCGCCCCGTAGAGGAATCCGCCCTCGCGGGCGTAGAACGTGCCCGGGTGCTCGGGGTCCGGGTGGTACATGCCCTCGACGTCCCAGCCCCGGTCGGCGGGGAACCCGGCGATGCCGTCGCCGCCCTCGGTCAGGAGTCGCCACAGGTCCTGCGGGTTCTCCACGCCTCCGGGGAAGCGGCAGCTCATCGCCACGATCGCGATGGGGTCGTCGTCATCCGGCCGCACGCGGTGCGAGACCGCCGAAGTGGCGGCCCCGGCGTGGGCTCCGCCCAGCTCCTGCCGCAGCTGGTCGGCGAGCACCTCGGCGGTCGGGTAGTCGAAGATGAGGGTGGCGGGCAGGCTCAGACCGGTGGCCAGGTCGAGCCGGTTACGCAGCTCGATGGCCGTGAGGGAGTCGAACCCGAGGTCCCGGAAGGCGCGGCCCGGCTCGACGGAGTCCGCCGAGAAGTGGCCGAGTGCCGAGGCCGCGTGGGTGCGGATGAGGTCAAGCAGGAGGAGGCGCTGTTCCTCGTCCGACTGTCCGGCCAGTTGTCCGCGCAGGTCATGGCCCGGTCCCGCCTGGCCGATGGTCCCGGCCGCGGCGGTCAGGAGCTCACGTGCCTCGGGGATGTCGCTGACGAGGGCGCTGGGGCCGGCGCTCAGCATGGAGGCCATGCCGGTCCAGTCGATGTCGGCCACGACCAGCGCGGCCTCGTCATGGCCGGCGGCCCAGCCCAGCACGTCCAGGGCCAGCGAGGGAGTCATGGGGGGCAGTGGCCCGCCGCGCGTCCGCTCCCCGGCTCGGCCGCTCGCGGCCATTCCGCTCTCGGCCCACGGGCCCCAGGCGACCGCGGTGGCGGCCAGGCCCTGGGCCCGGCGCCGCTGTGCCAGCGCGTCGAGGTAGGCGTTGGCCGCCGCGTAGGCGGCCTGGCCGGCGCCGCCGATGGCACCGGCGAACGAGGAGAACAGCACGAACGCGTCGAGCGGGAGCTCCGCGGTCAGCTCGTGCAGATGGCGCGCGCCCTCGGCCTTCGCGGCCAGGGTCCCGGCGAGTTGGCCGACGGTCAGGCCGTCGAGCACACCGTCGTCCAGGATGCCCGCCGCGTGCACGACGGCGGTCAGCGGATACCGCTCCGGTACGGCGGCCAGCACCTCGGCCAGGGCATCCCGGTCGGCGGCGTCGCAGGCCACCACGGTCACTTCGGCGCCGAGTGCCTCGAGTTCCGCGGTGAGTTCGGAAACGCCGTCGGCCGACGGGCCTCGACGGCTCGTCAGCACCAGGTGTTCCGCGCCCTCGCGCACGGCCCAGCGCGCCACCTGGGCGCCCAGGGCGCCGGTGCCGCCGGTGATCAGCACCGAGCCCCGGGGGCGCCACACGCGCTCCGCCGACCCGTTGCCGACCGTGACGCGGGTCAGGCGCCGGGCGTACGCTCCGGATCCGCGTACCGCCACTTGGTCCTCGCCGTCTCCGGCGGACAGTGCCCAGGCCAGTCGCGCGGCGGCGCGCTCGTCCACGGTCTCGGGCAGATCGACCAGACCGCCCCAGATCCGGGGGTGCTCCAGGGCGGCCACCCGGCCGAGGCCCCAACTCTCCGCCTGCACGGCGCTGGTGAGCTGGTCGGAACGGCCCACCGACACGGCACCCCGGGTGGCGCACCACAGCCGGGCGCGGATGTCCGCCTCGGCCAGGGCGCGCACCAGCGTCAGGGTCAGCGCGAGGCCGCGCGAGACCACCGGGTGCTCGGTGCAGGGCCGCTCGTCCACCCCCAGCAGGGACAGCACACCGCCGAGCCCGGACGGCTCGGTGGCTATGTCACGCAGTCGCCCGGCCAGCGCACCGGGGGCGAGATCGGCCTCGTCCGCCACCAGACGAACGACATCGGCGCCGTGCCGCTGGAGTGCGGCGGACACCGAGTCCGCGAACGTGTCGGCGACACCGGACGCGGGAACGACCATGAGCCAGGTACCCGACAGTGTGGCCGCGGGGGTCTCCGAGACCGGCTTCCACGAGATCCGGTAGCGCCAGCCGTCGACCGTGGTCCGGTCGCGCTGCTGACGGCGGTACGAGGACAGCGCGGGCAGCAACTCGCCCAGCGAGCCGCTCCCGTCGACGTCCAGCGCCTCCGCCAGCGCCTCCAGGTCCTCACGCTCCACCGCGTCCCAGAACCGCGCGTCCACCGAGTCCACGGCGGCGGAGGCGCCCGAGGCTCCGCCCGTGCCCTCCAGCCAGTAGCGCTGACGCTGGAAGGGGTACGTCGGCAGGTCAACCGTCCGTGCACCGCGCCCGGCGAAGACCTGCTCCCAGTCGACCGTCACACCGTGGACATGGGCCTCGGTCAGCGCGGCCATCAGGGCCTGGGCGTCGGGGCGTCCCTTGCGCAGGACCGGCACCACGGCCGGGGCCGAAGCCGCCTCGCCCGCCAGGCAGTCCCGCGCCATCGCCGAGAGCACACCGTCGGGGCCCACCTCGATGTACGCGGTGACGCCCTGGGCCTGGAGGGAGCGAACGCCGTCGGCGAAACGCACGGCCGCGCGCACATGCCGCACCCAGTACTCGGGGGAGCAGACATCGTCGGCCCCGACCGGCTCTCCGGTGACGTTGGAGACCAGGGCCAGGGTGGGAGTCTGGAAGGTCAGGTCCCGCGCTACACGGCGGAAGTCGTCCAGCATCGCGTCCATGCGCGGCGAGTGGAAGGCGTGGCTGACCCGCAGCCGACGGGTCTTACGACCCCGCTCCGACCACTGGCCGGCGATCTCCAGTACGGCGGCCTCATCACCCGCGATCACCACGGCCGTCGGGCCGTTGACCGCCGCGACACTCACCTCGGCCTCACGACCGACGAGCGATCCGGAGATCTCCTCCTCGGACGCCTGGACGGCGACCATCGCGCCGCCCTCCGGCAGCGCCTGCATCAACCGGCCACGCGCCGCGACCAGCGTGCACGCGTCCTGAAGCGAGAACACCCCGGCCACATGCGCGGCGGCGATCTCACCGATGGAGTGGCCGATCACCACATCCGGGACGACACCCCAGTGCTCCAGCAGCCGGAACAACGCCACCTCGATGGCGAACAGCGCGGGCTGCGTGAACGCGGTCCGGTCCAGCAGTTCGGCGTCGGCACCGCCCTCGGCCGCGAACATCACATCCTTCAGCGGACGGTCCAGTACGACGTCCAGGTGCGCGCACACCTCGTCCAGCGCACGGGCGAACACCGGGAACGTCTCGTACAACTCCCGCCCCATACCCAGGCGTTGCGCACCCTGACCCGAGAAGAGGAACGCCGTCTTGACGGCCGTCCCGGCCACGCCCTGGAGCGCACCGGGAGCGGCTTCTCCGGATGCGACGGCCTCGAGTCCGGCGAGGAGTTCCGCACGGCTCGCGCCCGACACCACCGCGCGGTGCTCGAACATCGACCGCGTCGCCACCAGCGAGTGACCGACGTCCAGTGCGCTCGACTCGACCCGCTCCAGCAGGAACGCCCTGAGCCGCGCCGCCTGAGCCCGCAGCGCGTCCGCGCCACGAGCCGACAACAGCCACGTGGCCACGCCACTGTAGGCGTCGGAAGCCGGACTCTCCTCGGCCTCGGTCTCGTCCTCGTCGACCGGCGGGGCCTGCTCGATGATGGTGTGGGCGTTGGTGCCGCTCACGCCGAAGGCGGAGACACCGGCCCGGCGCGGCTGCCCGGTCTCGGGCCACTCGGTGGCCTCCGTCAGCAGCCGCACCTCACCCGCCGACCAATCCACCTGCCGCGACGGCTCATCCACATGCAGCGTCCGCGGCAGCACGCCGTGGCGCATCGCCATCACCATCTTGATGACACCGGCGACACCGGCGGCCGCCTGCGTGTGACCGAGGTTCGACTTGAGCGCGCCCAGCCAGAGCGGACGGCCCTCCGGCCGGTCCTGGCCGTAGGTGGCCAGCAGCGCCTGCGCCTCGATCGGGTCACCCAGGGACGTACCGGTCCCGTGGCCCTCCACCACGTCCACATCAGCGGCCGACAGACGGGCACTCGTCAGCGCGTCCCGGATGACCCGCTGCTGGGACGGGCCGTTGGGCGCCGTAAGACCATTGGACGCGCCGTCCTGGTTGACGGCGGAGCCGCGCACGATCGCCAGGACCGGGTGGCCGTTCTTGCGCGCGTCCGACAGCCGCTCCACCAGCAGCATGCCGACACCCTCGGACCAGCCCGTGCCGTCCGCGGCATCCGCGTACGGCTTGCAGCGGCCGTCGGGCGCCAGGCCACGCTGGCGGCTGAACTCGACGAAGGCACCCGGTGTGGACATCACCGTGGCACCACCGGCAAGGGCAAGGTCGCACTCGCCCTGGCGCAGCGCCTGCGCGGCCAGATGCAACGCCACCAGCGACGACGAACACGCCGTGTCCACCGTCACCGCGGGTCCCTCAAGACCGAGTGTGTACGAGATACGGCCCGATACGACCGAAGTCGCCGTACCGGTCAGCAGGTGGCCTTCGATCTCCTCGGGGAAACCGACGATGTCCGCCCCGTAGCCCGAGGTGGCGGCTCCCACGAACACACCGCCACGCCGGCCCTTCACCGACCCCGGAGCGATGCCCGCCCGCTCGAAGACCTCCCACGAGGTCTCAAGGAGCAGCCGCTGCTGCGGATCCATGGCAAGGGCCTCACGCGGCGAGATCCCGAAGAAGCCCGCGTCGAACTCGTCCGCGTCGTGAAGGAATCCACCCTCACGGGAGTAGAACGTCCCCGAATTCTCGGGATCCGGGTCATACATCCCGTCCACGTCCCATCCGCGGTTGGACGGGAAATCGGAGATGGCGTCACCACCGTCGGCCACCAGCCGCCACAGATCCTCGGGGCTCCCCACACCACCCGGGAAACGGCAGCTCATCGCCACAATCGCGATGGGCTCCTGCTCTCCTGCCTCCAGTTCGCGCAGGCGTTGGCGCGCTTGGTGCAGATCAGCCGTTACCCGCTTGAGGTAGTCCCGAAGCCTATCTTCGTTCACCATGAAACCCTTGCCTGTTACGAGTCAAAGAAGACTGAAGAATGAAAGGAGGCCAGAGAACTGCACCTCGGCGCTCACGTTTTAGCTGAGCTCGTTCTCGATGAAATCGAAGAGATCGTCGTCGGACGCCCCGTCAAGCCGCTGCGTAATGCTCTCAGCGTCCTTCGCTCCGCCCTCGTCGCCATTCAGTCTGGCGAGGAGTACTTGGAGTCGGGCCGCGATGGCCGTTCGCTCGGCATTGTCCGGCTCAGCCGTGGAAAGTGATGCCTCGAGTTTGTCCAGATCCGCGATCAGCGGAGTGGCGGATACCCCTTCGTCGGGCAGGACACCCACTCTTACATGCTCTGCCAGAGCCTTTGCGTTGGGGTAGTCGAAGACCAGTGTGGTTGGCAGCCGCAGCCCGGTGTCCGAGTTCAGCCGGTTTCGGAATTCTACCGCCGTGAGCGAGTCGAATCCCAATTCCTTGAAGGCTCGGTCAGATTCCACGCCTTCCATACCGGAGAATCCGAGAACCGCCGCCGCGTGACCGCGCACCAGGTCGAGCACAGCGCGCTGCCGCTCGCCCGGAGCCAGCGCGAGGAGCCTTTCCCTCAGGCGCGATCCGCCCTCGGCATGGCTCTCCTCGGCGGCACGGGCCTGCTCCAGGACCGATACGACCTCGGGCAGTTCACCGAGGAGCGGGCTGGGCCGCCCGATCGTGAACGCGGGCGCGAACCGCTCCCAGTCCACATCGGCGACCGTCACCACACCCTCGTCACCCGCGAGCGCTCCCTGCAGCGCGGCAAGAGCAAGACCAGGCGCCATCGCGGGCAGACCACGACGGGCCAACTGATCCCCGCCGTCGCCGGCCGCCATACCGCTTTCCGCCCAGGGCCCCCAGGCCACAGCCGTACCAGCAAGACCCCGACCCCGACGGTCCTCCACCAACGCATCCAGATAAGCGTTCGCCGCACCATAAGCAGCCTGACCACCACTGCCCCACACACCCGCGATCGAAGAGAACACCACGAACGCGTCCAGCTCACGATCACCCAGCAACGCGTCCAGATGCCCAGCACCCGTCGCCTTGCCCGAGATCACCGACGCCGCATCCGCCAGCCCCATCCCCGCAAGCTCCACCGCCTGCTCCACACCCGCCGCGTGGAAGACAGCCCTCAGCGGAAACTCCCCCGGAACCGCCTCCAGCACACCGGCCAGTGCCTCCCGGTCAGACACATCACACGCCGCCACCGTCACCCCGGCACCCGACGCCACCAGCTCATCCCGCAACGCCTCAGCGCCCGGCGCCTCAAGACCCCGACGACTGGTCAACACCACATGCTCGGCACCCTGCCCGACAGCCCAACAGGCCACCCGGCCACCCAGCGCACCCGTACCACCGGTCACCAACACCGTGCCACGCACCCGCCACGACGCCACATCAGCGACAGGCGCCGCCGACCGCGTCAGACGACGCACAAACACACCGGAGCCACGCACAGCGACCTGATCCTCAACGGCCTCACCGGCCTCGGCGGACAGCACACCCACCAACCGCGCGACCGCACGCTCATCCAGCACCTCGGGCAGATCAACCAGACCACCCCACAGCGCCGAGTGCTCCAACCCCACTACCCGGCCCAAACCCCACACCTGCGACTGCGCGGTGCTCGCGAGCCGATCCGAACGCCCCACCGACACGGCACCCCGCGACACACACCACAACAGGCCCTCGGCGTCCACCTCGACCAACGCCTGCACCAACGTCAACGTCGAAGCAAAACCAGCCGACAGCTCCGGATACCCCGGGCACGACCCCTCATCCAGAGCGAGCAGCGACAACACGCCGCCCAACTCCGGTGCAGCAGCGACGACTTCACGCAGCCGCCCGCTCAGCACCCCGGACTCAAGGTCCCCCTCACCCACCACCAGCGGCACCACATCGGCACCATGGCGCCGAAGCCCGGCGACGGCCTCCGCCACCCACTCGTCCCCGGCACGCGACGCCGGAACCACCACCAGCCACGTCCCCGACAACGACCCACCGGCCACATCCCCAACCGGCTTCCACGACACCCGATAACGCCAACCATCGATCGTGGATTGCTGGCGGTTGCTCCGGTGATATGCGGACAGCGCGGGCATGACCGTACTCAGCGGTGCGTTGCCATCGACGTCGAGCGCCTGGGCGAGCGCTTCGAGATCCTCGCGCTCGACCGCTTCCCAGAATCGCGCGTCCACCGAGTCCGCGGCCGTCGAACCGGAATTCCGGCCGCCGCCGGAGGCGGATACCTCAGGCCAGAACCGTTCACGCTGAAACGCGTATGTGGGCAGCTCCACCTTGCCGGCACCATGTCCGGCGAATATCGATTCCCAGCCCACCGTGGCACCGTGTGCATGGAGTTCGGCAAGCGCCGTCATCAAAGCCCCTGCTTCGGGTCGCTCTTTACGCAGCACCGGGACCAGAACCGCCGCCGAGGTGTCCTCGGCGTTTTCCGCGAGGCAGTCCTGAGCCATGGCGGTGAGCACACCGTCCGGACCGACTTCCAAGAACCTTGTCACGCCCAACGCCTCAAGCGAACGAACCCCATCTGCGAACCGAACCGCCTCACGTACATGCCGGACCCAATAGTCCGGAGAACACGTCTCCCCCTCCGAGACCAGCCTGCCAGTGACATTGGAAACCAGCGCCATGGTCGGCGGTTCAAAAGAGACCTCACGGACCACTTGGCCGAACTCGTCCAACATACTGTCCATGAGGTAAGAGTGAAACGCATGTGAGACCCGCAAACACCTAGTCTTTCTCCCCTTCGCCGTCCAGGTGTCCGCCACCTCCTGGACCGCTTGCGTGTGCCCGGCGATCACCACTGCCGTCGGTCCGTTGACCGCCGCGATGCTCACCTCGTGCTCACGGCCGGCGAATGAGGCGGCGACCTCCTCCTCAGATGCCTGGATGGCCACCATCGCGCCGCCCTCCGGCAGGGCCTGCATCAGCCGGCCACGCGCCGCGATCAACGTGCACGCGTCCTCCAGGGAAAACACCCCCGCCACATGCGCGGCAGCGATCTCACCCACCGAGTGACCCATCACCACATCCGGGACGACACCCCAGTGCTCCAGCAGCCGGTAGAGCGCCACCTCGACCGCGAAGAGCGCGGGCTGCGTGAACGCGGTCCGGTCCAGCAGTTCGGCGTCGGCACCGCCCTCGGCCGCGAACATCACGTCCTTCAGCGGACGGTCCAGCAGCACATCCAGATGTGCGCACACCTCGTCCAGGGCGCGGGCGAACACCGGGAACGCCTCGTACAACTCCCGCCCCATACCCAGCCGTTGCGCACCCTGACCCGAGAACAGGAACGCCGTCTTACCGCCCGACACCGCCTGCCCCTGGACCACACCGGAAGCGATTCCGCTCCCGGCCACGGCCTCAAGACCACGCAGAAGGGCTTCCCGGTCCTCGCCGACCAGCACGGCACGGTGCTCGAACACCGACCTGGCCGCCAGCGAATACCCCACATCCAGCACACCGAGGTCGCCCCGGGCCGCCACATGCGCGGCGAGCCGCCCGGCCTGTGCCCGCAACGCCTCCTGGCTCTTGGCCGAGACCAGCCACGGCACCACTGCCGACGACCCGACGGTCGCGGAAGCGCAAACCGGAGTGGAAGCGGGAGCCACGGCGTCCGAAGCCGCGGGCTGCCCGGCCTCCGGCGCCTGCTCGATGATGGTGTGGGCGTTGGTCCCGCTCAGCCCGAACGAGGAGACACCCGCCCGGCGCGGACGGCCGGTTTCCGGCCATGCGGTGGCCTCGGTCAGCGGACGCACCTCACCCGCCGACCAGTCCACCTGGCTCGACGGCTCATCCAGGTGAAGGATCTTCGGCAACACGCCCTCGCGCATCGCCATCACCATCTTGATGATTCCCGCGACACCGGCGGCGGCCTGCGTGTGCCCGATGTTCGACTTGATGGCCCCCAGCCACAGCGGCTGCTCTTCGGACCGCCCCTGCCCATAGGTGGCCAGCAGTGCCTGCGCCTCGATCGGGTCACCCAGCGTGGTACCCGTACCGTGCGCCTCCACCACGTCCACATCGGTGGCCGCCAGACGGGCACTCGCCAGCGCCTGCCGGATCACCCGCTGCTGAGAGGGACCGTTCGGCGCCGTAAGGCCGTTGGACGCACCGTCCTGGTTGACCGCCGAACCACGCACGATCGCCAGCACCGGGTGGCCGTTCTTCCGCGCGTCCGACAGCCGCTCCACCAGCAGCATGCCCACACCCTCGGACCAGCCCGTGCCATCCGCGGCGTTCGCGAACGGCTTGCACCGGCCATCGACCGCCAGCCCGCGCTGCCGGCTGAACTCCACAAAGGCGCCGGGTGTCGACATCACCGACACACCACCGGCAAGGGCCAGGTCACACTCGCCCTGGCGCAGCGCCTGCATGGCCATATGGAGCGCCACCAGCGACGACGAACACGCCGTGTCCACCGTCACCGCGGGCCCTTCGAGACCGAAGGTGTAGGAGATGCGCCCCGATACCACGCTGGCCGCGCTGCCCGTGCCCAAGTGGCCTTCGAGGTCGCCCTGGGAGTCCACCCACAATCCGGCGTAGTCCTGGCCGTTCGTCCCGACGAACACACCCGCCCGGGCGCCCCTCAGCGACTCGGGAGCGATACCGGCGCGCTCGAACGCCTCCCACGAGGTCTCAAGCAGCAGCCGCTGCTGCGGGTCCATGGCCAGCGCCTCACGCGGGGAGATCCCGAAGAACCTGGCGTCGAATTGCGGGGCGCCGTAGAGGAATCCGCCCTCGCGGGCGTAGGACGTGCCGAGCCGCTCGGGGTCGGGGTCGTACAGCCCGTCGAGGTCCCAACCGCGGTCGGCGGGGAATTCGGAGATGGCGTCGGCGCCTTCGGCCACCAGCCGCCACAGGTCCTCCGGTGTGTGGACGTCTCCGGGGAAGTGGCAGCTCATCGCCACGATCGCGATGGGGTCGTGGTCCACGGCCACCGCGTTCGGCTGGGCGGTGTCGAGGGCCGGCTGGGTCGTGCCGAACGCCTCGGCGTCCAGGTAGTCGGCCAGTTCGGCGGCGGTCGGGTAGTCGAAGACGAGCGTCGCCGGGAGGCGCAGGCCGGTCGCGAGGTCCAGCCGGTTGCGGAGCTCTACCGCCGTGAGGGAGTCGAACCCGAGGTCGCGGAAGGCGCGGCCGGGCTCGATCGAGTCCGCCGAGGTGTGGCCGAGCACCGAGGCCGCTTGGCCGCGGACCAGCTCCAGCACGGCCTCGTTGCGTTCGGCCGCCGACAGTCCGGCGAGCTTCCCGGCGAAGGTGGCCGCCTCCGTACCGGCGCCGCCGTCGTCCGTGGCCAGGTGCTTGTGCGCCTCGGGGATGCCGCTGACGAGAGTGCCGCCATGCGCGGCGGCCAGCGACGGGGCCAGGCGCTCCCAGTCGACGTCCGCTACGACGAGCGACGCCTCCTCTTGGCCGACGGCCCAGCTCAGCGCGTCCACCGCCAGCGCCGGGGCCATCGCGGACACCGCGCCACCGCGCACCCGCTCCCCGGCGCGGCCGCTCGCGGCCATACCGGATTCGGCCCACGGTCCCCAGGCCACCGCCGTACCGGCAAGACCGGCACCACGGCGCACCACGGCCAGCGCGTCCAGATACGCGTTCGCCGCCGCGTAGGCACCCTGTCCGGCGCCGCCCACCACACCGGCGAACGACGAGAACAGCACAAACGCGTCCAGTTCCAGGTCCGCCGTCAGCTCATGCAGCAGCCGCGCGCCCTCGGCCTTCGCCCCCAGCACCCCGGCGAGCTGATCGACGGTCAGACCGTCCAGGACGCCGTCATCCAGCACACCGGCCGCGTGCACCACACCACGCAGCGGGAAGCGCTCGGGAATCCCCGCCAGCACCTCGGCCAGCGCGTCCCGGTCGGAGGCGTCACAGGCCACCACCGACACGGCGGCGCCGAGCCCTTCCAGCTCCGTCCTCAGCTCGGAGGCACCCTCCGCCGCGAGCCCACGACGGCTGGTCAGCACCACATGCTCGGCACCCTCACGCACCGCCCAGCGCGCCACATGCGCGCCCAGCGCACCCGTACCACCGGTGATCAGCACCGAGCCACTCGGCCGCCATGCCTGGCCGCCCATCGACGCCGTGCGCACCAGCCGCCGGCCGAACACACCGGAGCCCCGGATCGCCGTCTCGTCCTCGCCGCCCTCCGCGGACAGCACACCGGCCAGCCGCGACACGGCGCGCTCGTCCAGCGTCTCGGGCAGATCGACGAGCCCGCCCCAGATCTGCGGATGCTCCAGCGCCGCCACCCGGCCGAGGCCCCACACCTGCGCCTGCGCGGCACTCGCGAGCCGGTCGGAACGCCCCACCGACACCGCGCCCCGGGAGGCACACCACAGCCGAAGGCCCACGTCCAACCCGGCCGCGGCCTGCACCAGCCGCAACGTCAGCGCGAGTCCGGCGGCCACCACCGGCTGCCCGGCCATCGGCTCCTCGTCCAGCGCGAGCAACGACAACACACGCGCGTCGGACTCATCGCCGAGCGCACCGAGCAGCACTTCGGCGAGCCCATCGCGGTCCATGTCGCCGTCGACCGCCACCGGTACGACGCGAGCGCCGTACTTCTCCAGCCCCTGCGTGATCGTGACGGTGAGCTCGCTGTCCGCGAGCCCGGCGGGCACCGCCAGCAGCCAGGTGCCCGACAGCGTCCCCGCCGCCACCTCCGGGACCGGCTTCCACGAAACCCGATAACGCCAGCCGTCAACCGTGGCCCGATCACGCTGCTGACGACGGTACGACGACAGCGCGGGCAGCAACTCGCCCAGCGAACCGCTCCCGTCGACATCCAGCGCCTCCGCCAACGCCGCCAGATCCTCGCGCTCCACCGCGTCCCAGAACCGCGCGTCCACACCATCCACGGCGGCGGAACCGCTCGACGCCTCCGCGCGGTCCTCCAGCCAGAAGCGCTCCCGCTGGAAGGCGTACGTCGGCAGCTCGACCGTCCGCGCACCGCGCCCGGCGAAGACGGACTCCCACTCCACCGAGGCTCCGTGGACGTGGAGTTCGGCCAGCGCCGCCGTCAGCGCCCGCGCCTCCGGACGCCCCTTGCGCAGCACCGGTGCCACGACCAAGGCCGAGGTTGAACCGGCGTCCGCCGTCAGGCAGTCGCGCGCCATGGCGGACAGCACACCGTCGGGGCCGACCTCGACGAACCGGGTCACGCCCAGCTTCTCCAGGGTCCGTATCCCGTCCAGGAAGCGCACGGCCTCCCGGACATGGCGGACCCAGTACTCCGGCGAGCACACCTCGTCCGCACCGGCCGGATCACCCGTCACGTTGGAGACCAGAGTGGTGGTCGGTGGGGCGAACGACAGCCCCTCTACGACCTTGCGGAAGTCGCCCAGCATCGCGTCCATGCGCGGCGAGTGGAAGGCATGGCTGACCCGCAGGCGGCTCGTCTTGCGCCCCTGCTCCGACCACTGTCCGGCGATCTCCAGTACGGCGGCCTCGTCACCGGCGATGACCACGGCGTTCGGGCCGTTGACGGCCGCGATGCTCACCTCGGCCTCACGACCGGCCAGCGATCCGGAGACCTCCTCCTCCGACGCCTGTACCGCGACCATCGCGCCGCCCTCGGGGAGCGCCTGCATCATCCGGCCACGCGCGGCCACCAGCGTGCACGCGTCCTCCAGGGAAAACACCCCGGCCACATGCGCGGCAGCGATCTCACCGATGGAGTGCCCGATGAGCACGTCCGGGGTGACACCCCAGTGCTCCAACAACCGGAACAACGCCACCTCGACCGCGAACAACGCGGGCTGCGTGAACGCCGTCCGGTTCAACAGCTCGGCGTCGGCACCGCCTTCCGCCGCGAACATCACCTCGCGCAGCGGACGGTCCAGCACCATGTCCAGCCGCGCGCACACCTCGTCCAGCGCACGGGCGAACACCGGGAAGGTGTCGTAAAGCTCCCGTCCCATACCCAGGCGTTGCGCACCCTGACCCGAGAACAGGAACGCCGTCACACCCGACGCGTTCGCCACGCCCTGAACCGTTCCGGGAGCCACTTCGCCGGTCGCGACAGCCTCGACGCCGCGCAACAACTCCGCACGGTCGGCACCCGCGACCACCGCGCGGTGTTCATGCACCGCGCGGGTCGTCACCAGCGAGTGGCCCACATCCAGCGCGCTCAGCTCGGCACGCTCGACCAGATACGACCGCAGTCGCTCGGCCTGTGCGCGCAGGGCTTCCGGGCTCCGGGCGGAAAGCGTCCAGGGCACGATGCCGCGACCCTCGGCCGGGGCCGCCGGGGCGATCTCCGTCTCGTCATCCGCCGCTGGGGCCTGCTCGATGATCGTGTGGGCGTTGGTCCCGCTCACACCGAACGAGGAGATACCCGCCCGGCGCGGACGGCCCGTCTCCGGCCACGCGGTGGCCTCCGTCAGCAGGCGCACCTCACCCGCCGACCAGTCCACCTGCCGTGAGGGCTCGTCCACATGCAGCGTCCGCGGCAGCACGCCGTGGCGCATCGCCATCACCATCTTGATGATTCCGCCCACACCGGCCGCGGCCTGGGTGTGGCCGAGGTTCGACTTCAGCGATCCCAGCCACAACGGCAGGTTCTCCGGGCGCTCCTGGCCGTAGGTGGCCAGCAGTGCCTGGGCCTCGATCGGGTCACCCAGCGTCGTACCCGTGCCGTGCGCCTCCACCACGTCCACCTCGGCGGCCGACACCCCGGCGTTGGCGAGCGCCTGCCGGATCACCCGCTGCTGCGACGGCCCGTTGGGCGCGGTCAGACCGTTGCTGGCGCCGTCCTGGTTGACGGCCGAGCCCCGTACGATCGCAAGCACCTGGTGACCGTTGCGCTCGGCGTCGGACAGCCGCTCCACGAGCAGCATGCCCACGCCCTCGGACCAGCCCGTACCGTCCGCCGCGTCCGCGAACGGCTTGCACCGGCCGTCGGGCGCCAGCCCACGCTGCCGGCTGAACTCCACGAACGCACCGGGCGTGGCCATCACCGTCACACCACCGGCGAGCGCCATCTCGCACTCGCCCTGGCGCAGCGCCTGCGCGGCCTGGTGCAGGGCGACCAGCGACGACGAACACGCCGTGTCCACCGTCAGCGCGGGCCCCTCAAGACCCAGCGTGTAGGAGATACGACCGGACACGACCGAGGTCGCGTTGCCGGTCAGCAACTGCCCTTCGAGCTCCCCGGCCGCACCGTCGTGCCCGACTCCGTAGCCCGAGGTCGCGGCTCCGACGAACACGCCGATCTGGCGGCCACGTACGGAGGTGGGAGCGATACCGGCCCGCTCGAACGTCTCCCAGGACGTCTCAAGGAGCAGCCGCTGCTGCGGATCCATGGCAAGGGCCTCACGCGGCGAGATCCCGAAGAAGCCCGCGTCGAACTCGCCCCCGTTGTGCAGGAATCCACCTTCGCGCGCGTAGAACGTGCCCAGACGCTCGGGATCTGGGTCATACATCCCATCCACGTCCCACCCACGGTTGGACGGGAAGTCGGAGATGGCGTCACCACCAGCGGCCACGAGCCGCCACAGGTCCTCGGGGCTTCCGACGCCGCCCGGGAAACGGCAGCTTATCCCGACGATCGCGATCGGGTCGTCATCAACCGGAGCCACCGCCGCCGCCGACGGCACAGCCACCGCCCCCCGCATACCCAGCACCTCGGCACGCAGATGACCAGCCAGCACCACAGAACTCGGGTAGTCGAACACCAACGTGGCCGGCAACACCAACCCCGTCTCCGCGTTCAACCGATTACGGAACTCCACCGCCGTAAGCGAGTCGAAACCCAACTCCTTGAACGCCCGCCCAGGTTCGACCACTTCGGCACCCGCGAAACCGAGCACCGCCGCGGCCTGGCCGCGTACGAGGTCGAGCAGGGTCCGGTCGATCTCGGCCTCGGTCAGCCCTGCCAGACGCCGCCGCAGACCCGTCGAAGTGTCGCCTGCCTGGCCGGACGAGCTCGCGGTGTCGAGTGTCCTCCGAACCTCGGGCAGGTCAGCGAGCAACGGGCTCGGCCGCTCCAGAGTGAACAAGGGGGCGAACCGCTCCCAGTCCACATCGGCGACCGTCACCACGCCCTCGTCACAGGCGATCGCCCCCTGCAACGCGGCAAGGGCCAGCGTCGGAGGAATGACCGCCAGGCCACGACGGACAAGCTCCCCTTCCATCCCCTCCGAAGTGGCCATACCGCTTTCGGCCCAGGGCCCCCAGGCCACAGCCGTACCAGCAAGACCCCGACCCCGACGGTCCTCCACCAACGCATCCAGATAAGCGTTCGCCGCACCATAAGCAGCCTGACCACCACTGCCCCACACACCCGCGATCGAAGAGAACACCACGAACGCGTCCAGCTCACGATCACCCAGCAACGCGTCCAGATGCCCAGCACCCGTCGCCTTGCCCGAGATCACCGACGCCGCATCCGCCAGCCCCATGCCCGCAAGCTCCGCCGCCTGCTCCACACCCGCCGCGTGGAAGACAGCCCTCAGCGGAAACTCCTCCGGAACCGCCTCCAGCACCGCTGCCAACTGCTCACGATCGGCCACATCACACGCCGCCACCGTCACCCGGGCACCCAGCGCTTCGAGTTCCGCACACAACGCCTCGGCACCCGGCGCCTCAAGACCACGACGACTGGTCAACACCACATGCTCGGCACCCTGCCCGACAGCCCAACAGGCCACCCGGCCACCCAGCGCACCCGTACCACCGGTCACCAACACCGTGCCACGCACCCGCCACGACGCCACATCAGCGACAGGCGCCGCCGACCGCGTCAGACGACGCACAAACACACCGGAGCCACGCACAGCGACCTGATCCTCAACGGCCTCACCGACACTGGAGGCCCCGCCGACCCCGGCAGACAGCACGCCCACCAGCCGCGCGACCGCACGCTCATCCAGCACCTCAGGCAGATCAACCAGACCACCCCAGATCCGGGCATGCTCCAGCGCGGCCACCCGGCCCAGCGCCCACACCATGGCTTGCGCCGGACGGCTGAGCCGCTCGGAACGGCCCACCGACACCGCACCTCGGGACACACACCACAGCAAGCTCTCGGCGTCCACCTCGACCAACGCCTGCACCAACGTCAACGTCGAAGCAAAACCAGCCGACAGCTCCGGATACCCCGGGCACGACCCCTCATCCAGAGCGAGCAACGACAACACGCCGCCCAACTCCGGTGCAGCAGCGACGACTTCACGCAGCCGCCCGCTCAGCACCCCGGCATCGAGGTCCCCCTCACCCACCACCAGCGGCACCACATCGGCACCATGGCGCCGAAGCCCGGCAACGGCCTCCGCCACCCACTCGTCCCCGGCACCGGTCGCCGGAACCACCACCAGCCACGTCCCCGACAACGACCCACCGGCCACATCCGAGACGGGCTTCCACGCCACGCGGTAGCGCCAACTGTCAATGGTCGACTGGTCACGGCTGCTGCGCCGGTACGCCGAAAGCGCGGGCAGCACCGCGCCCAGCGTCGCCTCGTCATCGAAGTCGAGCGTCTTGGCGAGCGATGCGAGATCCTCGCGCTCCACGGCCTGCCAGAACCACGCGTCCACCTCGTCCCGGATGCCGGCATCGACACCGGATCCGTCGGCGGACTTCTCGATCCAGTAGCGCTGACGCTGGAACGGGTACGTCGGCAGGTCGATCCTGCGAGCTTCGAGACCGTCGAACGCCGGCCGCCAGTCGACAACGGAGCCATGAACATGCAGCCGAGCCAGCGCCATGGTCAGGGCGACGGCCTCCGAGCGGTCCTTGCGCAGCACCGGTACGGCCACGGGCGCCGAGCCGGACTCGGCCCGTTCTGCCAGGCAGTCCTGCGCCATCGCCGAGAGCACACCGTCGGGGCCCACCTCCAGGAAGGTGGTCACGCCCTGCGCGTCGAGCGTCCGCACACCGTCCGCGAACCGCACGGCCTCCCGGACATGGCGCACCCAGTACTCCGGCGAGCACACCTCCGCGTCCGCCATCTTGCCGGTGACATTGGAGACGAGATCGATGGAGGGCGAGGCGAACGACAGGGCTTCCACGACACGCCGGAAGTCGTCCAGCATGGCGTCCATGCGCGGCGAGTGGAAGGCGTGGCTGACCCGCAGCCGACGGGTCTTGCGGCCCTGCTCCGACCACTGTCCGGCAATCTCCAGTACGACGGCCTCGTCACCGGCGATGACCACGGCCGTCGGGCCGTTGACGGCCGCGATGCTCACCTCGGCCTCCCGACCGGCGAGCGACTCCGCTATCTCCTCCTCGGACGCCTGGACGGCGACCATCGCGCCACCCTCGGGCAGCGCCTGCATCAACCGGCCACGCGCCGCGACCAGCGTGCACGCGTCCTGAAGCGAGAACACCCCGGCCACATGCGCGGCAGCGATCTCGCCCACCGAGTGACCCATCACCACATCCGGGGTGACACCCCAGTGCTCCAGCAGCCGGAACAACGCCACCTCGACCGCGAAGAGCGCGGGCTGCGTGAACGCCGTCCGGTCCAGCAGCTCGGCATCCGCGCCGCCCTCCGCCGCGAACACCACATCCCGCAGCGGACGGTCCAGCAGCACATCCAGGTGGGCGCACACCTCGTCCAGGGCGCGGGCGAACACCGGGAAGGCGTCGTACAACTCCCGCCCCATACCCAGCCGTTGCGCACCCTGACCCGAGAACAGGAACGCGAGGGTGTCCTCGACCCGTGCCACACCCTGGACGACCTGAGCCGCGTTCTCGCCGTTGGCCAGAGCCTCCAGACCGCGGAGGAGGCCGTCGCGATCCTCGGCGACCACGGCCGCGCGGTGCTCGAAGACCGAACGGGTCGTGGCCAGGGAGAAGGCCAGGTCGGCCGGCGACAACTCCGGATGCGCACTCATGTGGGCATGGAGCTGGCTCGCCTGGGCGCTGAGCCCCTCCGGGCTCTTGCCGGACACCAGCCACGGCAGGACGGCGGGCTGCTTCGCCGCGTCGGCCTGGGGGGCGGTTGTGTCCTGTTGTTCATCTTGTTCATCGAGGTCGACCGCCGGGGGCTGCTCGATGATGGTGTGGGCGTTGGTCCCGCTGAGCCCGAACGAGGAGATACCCGCCCGGCGCGGCTGCCCGGTCTCGGGCCACTCGGTGGCCTCCGTCAGCAGCCGCACCTCACCCGCCGACCAGTCCACCTGACTCGACGGCTCATCCACATGCAGGATCTTCGGCAGAATGCCGTGCCGCATGGCCATCACCATCTTGATGATTCCCGCGACACCGGCGGCGGCCTGCGTGTGCCCGATGTTCGACTTGATGGCCCCCAGCCACAGCGGCTGCTCCTCGGACCGCCCCTGCCCATAGGTGGCCAGCAGTGCCTGCGCCTCGATCGGGTCACCCAGCGACGTACCCGTACCGTGCGCCTCGACCGCGTCGACCTCGGCGGCCGACAGTCCCGCGCCGGCCAGTGCCTGGCGGATGACCCGCTGCTGGGACGGACCGTTGGGCGCCGTAAGGCCGTTGGACGCGCCGTCCTGGTTGACCGCCGAACCACGCACGATCGCCAGGACCGGGTGACCGTTCTTCCGGGCGTCCGACAGCCGCTCCACCAGCAGCAGGCCCACACCCTCGGACCAGCCCGTACCGTCCGCGCCCTCCGCGAACGGCTTGCAGCGGCCGTCGACCGCCAGGCCGCGCTGGCGGCTGAACTCGATGAACGAACCGGGCGACGACATCACCGACACACCACCGGCGAGCGCCAGGTCGCACTCGCCCTGACGCAGCGCCTGCACCGCGAGATGCAGTGCTACGAGCGACGACGAACACGCGGTGTCCACGGTGACGGCCGGTCCTTCGAGGCCGAAGGTGTAGGAGACGCGGCCCGACACCACGCTGGCCGCACTGCCCGTCAGATAGCCCTCGAGTTCGCCTCCCACCTCATAGAGGTGGGTCGCGTAGTCCAGGCCGCTCGTGCCGACGAAGACACCGGCCTGGCTGCCGCGCAACGCCGCCGGGTCGATACCGGCCCGCTCGAACGCCTCCCACGAGGCTTCCAGCAGCAGCCGCTGCTGTGGATCGGTCGCCAGCGCCTCACGCGGAGACATGCCGAAGAACTGCGGGTCGAACTCGTCGGCGTCGTAAAGGAAGCCGCCCTCACGGGTGTAACTCGTCCCCGGGTTGTCCGGGTCCGGGTGGTACAGCGTCTCGTTCTCCCAACCGCGATCGGTGGGGAAATCGGAGATGGCATCGACGCCATCCACGACGAGTCGCCAGAGTTGCTCGGGGCTGCGCACGCCCCCAGGGAAGCGACAGCTCATACCGACGATGGCGATGGGCTCTTTCGAGGCCGAGACCAGACGCTGGTTCTGTTGCTTCAGGCGGTCGTTTTCCCGCAGAGAAGCGCGCAGCGCTTCGACAACTCTTTCGGAGGACGTAGCCATCAGTAGCTCCACACTTCCAACAACATCAAAGGTCAGTGCCGCCCAGAGCCCTCTGGACGAGGTCATCGACATCCATCGTGTCGACCGCGCTACTCAGTTCTTCTTGCGGCGCCGAATCAGAACCGCTCCCCGATGTCTGGGATATCTGAGATTCCTGGGATATCTGAGCGAGTTCGAGCAGGGTGTCCATGAGTCCGGCTTCACGGAAACGCGCGAGCGGAATGGAAACCAACGCCTCGCGTATCCGGTCCTCTTCCGAGTCGTTCCGCTCAGCGCCACCATCTTGCGGGAACATTCCCGCTTCCAGGTGCTCGGCCAGGGCGATGAGATTCGGGTAGTCGAATGCCAACGTGGTCGGCAGCTCCAGGCCGGTGATCGCGCCCAGCCGGTTACGCAGCTGAACGGCCGTCAGTGAGTCGAACCCGAGCTCTGTGAACGACCGATCGTTCTCGATGGCGTCCGGGCTCGTGTGCACCAGGACCGCGGCGACGTGCTGACGCACCAGTTTGCGCAGCCGGCGCTGACGTTTCTCCGAGGGCAGCGCCTCCAGGCTTGTGCGCAGCTCGGCCGCCGCCGACTCGGTCGCCGCCGGGTCGGAAGGCGTCAGTGATGCCGTCGGCCGCTGCGTCTCTATCAGCTCGCTCAGCAACGCTGTCGACCGATCCGCTCCCAACTCACCCGCGAGCCGCTCCCATGCGGCATCGGCCACGAGGAGGAAGGTCTCGTCCAGGTCCAGAGCGCGCTGAAGCGCGGAGATGGCCAGATCCGGGTTCATCGGGGCCATGCCGCCCCGCCTCATCTGCTCTTCGAGCTCCCCGGCAACCGCCATACCACTCCCGGCCCAGGCGCCCCAGGCGATGGAAGTCGCGGGAAGGCCATCCGCACGCCGCTGCAACGCCAACGCGTCGAGATACGCGTTACCCGCCGCGTAACTCCCCTGACCCGGACCACCCAACGTGCCCGCCGCCGAGGAGAACAACACGAACGCCGACAGGTCCATCCCGGCGGTCAGTTCATGCAGATTCCGTGCCGCGTCCACCTTCGGACGCAACACCCCAGCCGCCCGCTCCACCGTCAGAGCGTCCACAACACCGTCGTCCAGCACACCGGCCGTATGCACCACGGCGGTCAGCGGGAACTCGCTCGGGATCGCGTCCAGCACCGCCGCCAAAGCCTCACGGTCGGCCGCGTCACACGCCGCCACCGTCACCCGGGCACCCAGACGCTCAAGCTCCGCCTTCAACTCAGCGGCGCCCTCGGCCTCCATCCCCCGACGACTCGTCAGCACCAGATGCTCAGCACCCGTACGCGCCAGCCACCGAGCCACATGGCCACCCAGCGCACCCGTACCACCGGTCACCAACACCGAACCACTCGAACGCCACCCATCGACACCAGTGGCCTCAAGCGCGGAAGCCCGCACCAACCGCTTGACGAACACACCCGAACCACGCACCGCGACCTGGTCCTCGCCGCCCTCCGCGGACAGCACACCGGCCAGTCGCGATACGGCCCGCTCGTCGAGCGTCTCGGGCAGGTCGACGAGCCCGCCCCAACTCTGCGGGTGCTCAAGCGCCGCGACTCCGCCGAGGCCCCACACCTGCGCCTGTGTGGCGCTCGCGAGCCGGTCGGAACGACCCACCGACACCGCGCCCCGCGAGGCACACCACAGCCGAGCGCGCACGCCCAGCCCCGCCACGGTCTGCACCAGCCACAGAGTCAGCGCGAGTCCGGCGGCGACCACCGGCTGCCCGGCCATCGGCTCCTCGTCCAACGCGAGCAACGACAACACCCGGACATCGGATTCGCCGTCAACCGCGGCCAGCAGTGCCCGGGCGAGCACGTCGCGGTCCGTGCCCGCGTCCACCGCCACCGGTACGACACGGGCACCGGACTTCTCGAGCCCTTGGGAAATCGTCTCGGTGAGCTCACTGTCCGCGAGCCCGGCGGGCACCACCAGCAGCCACGCACCCGACAGCGACCCCGCCACCGCCTCCGGGACCGGCTTCCAGGAGACCCGGTGCCGCCAGCCGTCGACCGTGGTCCGCTCACGCTGCTGACGGCGGTACGAGGACAGCGCGGGCAGCAACTCGCCCAGCGAACCGCTCCCGTCGACGTCCAGCGCCTCCGCCAGTGTCTCCAGGTCCTCGCGCTCCACCGCGTCCCAGAACCGCGCGTCCACACCGTCCACGGCGGAACCACCCGGCACGGAGCCGACCGACGCCTCAGCGCGGTCCTCCAGCCAGAAACGCTGACGCTGGAAGGCGTACGTCGGCAACTCCACCGTCCGTGCACCGCGCCCGGCGAAGACCTGCTCCCAGCCCACCTCGACACCGTGGACGTGGAGTTCGGCCAGCGCCGCCGTCAGCGCCTGAACCTCCGGGCGGTCCTTGCGCAGAACGGGTGCCACGACCGAGGCCGAAGCCCCGCCCGCGATCAGGCAGTCCTGCGTCATCGCGGTGAGCACACCGTCCGGGCCCACCTCGAGGAACGAGGTCACCCCGAGCTTCTCCAGCGCCCGCACCCCGTCCGCGAACCGCACCGCCTGCCGCACATGGCGCACCCAGTACTCCGCCGAGCACACATCGTCCGTGCCCGCTGGCTCACCGGTCACATTGGAGACCAGCGCGATGGTCGGTGGGGCGAACGACAGCCCCTCGACGATCTTGCGGAAGTCGTCCAGCATCGCGTCCATGCGCGGCGAGTGGAAGGCGTGGCTGACCCGCAGGCGACGGGTCTTACGGCCCTGCTCCGACCACTGTCCGGCGATCTCCAGTACGGCGGCCTCATCACCCGCGATCACCACGGCGTTCGGGCCGTTGACCGCCGCGACACTCACCTCGGCCTCACGACCGACGAGCGATCCGGAGATCTCCTCCTCGGACGCCTGGATGGCCACCATCGCGCCGCCCTCCGGCAGCGCCTGCATCAGACGGCCACGCGCCGCGATCAACGTGCACGCGTCGTCAAGGGAGAACACCCCGGCCACATGCGCGGCGGTGACCTCGCCCACCGAATGGCCGATGAGCACATCCGGGGTGACACCCCAGTGCTCCAACAGCCGGTAGAGCGCCACCTCGACCGCGAACAACGCGGGCTGCGTGAACACCGTCCGATCCAGCAGTTCGGCGTCCGCGCTCCCCTCGGCCGCGAACACCACATCCTTCAGCGGACGGTCCAGCAGCACATCCAGGTGGGCACACACCTCGTCCAGCGCACGGGCGAACACCGGGAACGTCTCGTACAACTCCCGCCCCATACCCAGGCGTTGCGCACCCTGACCGGAGAACAAGAACGCCCGCAGACCGGACACGTTCGCGACGCCCTGAACCAGTCCCGGGGCGGCCTCTCCGGACGCGACGGCCTCCAGCCCGGCGAGGAGTTCCGCACGGCTCGCGCCCGACACCACCGCACGGTGCTCGAACATCGACCGCGTCGCCACCAGCGAGTGACCGACGTCCAGTGCGCTCGACTCGACCCGCTCCAGCAGGAACGCCCTGAGCCGCGCCGCCTGGGCCCGCAGCGCGTCCGCGCCACGAGCCGACAACAGCCACGTAGCCACACCACCCTCGGCGCCAGCGCCAGCGCCAACGCCGGCGTCGGAAGCCGGGCTCTCCTCTGTCCCGGCCTCGGACTCGCCCTCGTCAACCGGCGAAGCCTGCTCGATGATCGTGTGCGCGTTGGTGCCACTCACACCGAACGCCGAGATCCCGGCCCGGCGCGGCTGACCGGTCTCGGGCCACTCGGTGGCCTCCGTCAACAGCCGTACCTCACCCGCCGACCAGTCCACCTCCCGCGACGGCTCATCCAGGTGAAGGGTCTGCGGCAGCACTCCGTGCCGCATCGCCATCACCATCTTGATGACACCGGCGATACCGGCCGCCGCCTGCGTATGACCGATGTTCGACTTCAACGCGCCCAACAGCAGCGGCTGGTCCTCGGACCGCCCCTGCCCATAGGTGGCCAGCAACGCCTGCGCCTCGATCGGGTCACCCAGCGTCGTACCCGTACCGTGCGCCTCCACCACATCCACGTCGGTGGCCGACAGACGGGCACTCGCCAGCGCCTGCCGGATCACCCGCTGCTGCGACGGCCCGTTCGGCGCCGTCAGACCATTGGACGCACCGTCCTGGTTGACGGCGGAGCCGCGCACCACCGCAAGCACCGGATGACCGTTACGCCGAGCATCCGACAGCCGCTCCACGAGCAGCATGCCCACACCCTCGGACCAGCCCGTGCCATCCGCGGCGTTCGCGAACGGCTTGCACCGGCCATCGACCGCCAGCCCGCGCTGCCGGCTGAACTCCACGAACGCACCGGGCGACGACATCACCGAGACGCCACCGGCGAGCGCCAAATCGCATTCGCCCTGACGCAGCGCCTGCGCGGCCAGATGCAGCGCGACCAGCGACGACGAACACGCCGTGTCCACCGTCACCGCGGGTCCCTCAAGACCGAGTGTGTACGAGATACGACCGGATGCCACGCTTCCAGCGCTTCCGCTGCCGAGAGACCCCTCGAAGCCCTCGGGAACCTGCCGCAGCCGGGTGCCGTAGTCGTTGTACATCACGCCCACGAACACACCGGACCGGCTGCCCCGCTTGGTCGTGGGGTCGATACCGGCCCGCTCGAACGCCTCCCACGAGGTCTCAAGCAGCAGCCGCTGCTGCGGGTCGGTCGCCAGCGCCTCACGCGGACTCATATCGAAGAAGGCGGGGTCGAATTGGTGCGCGTCGTAGAGGAACCCACCGTTCTGGGCGTAGTAAGTGCCCTCCCGGTCGGGGTCCGGGTCGTACAGGCCCTCAAGGTCCCACCCGCGGTCGGACGGGAACTCGGACATCGCGTCCGTGCCCGCCATGACCAACTGCCACAGCTCTTCGGGGGTCCGCACCCCGCCCGGGAAGCGGCAGCTCATGCTCACGATCACGATGGGGTCGCTGTCCACCGGCGTACCCGGCACGGCCACCGCCGCCGCGCCCGCCGACGAGGCAGCGCTGTCTCCGCCCAGGATTTCGTCACGGATGTGGCCGACGAGTGCCATCGGGGTCGGGTAGTCGAAAACCAGCGTGGCGGGCAGCCGCAGACCGGTCTCCGCGGTGAGCCGATTCCTGAGATCGACCCCCATCAGCGAGTCGAAGCCGAGCTCCTTGAACGGCCGTCGTGTGTTGACGGTCTCGGCGGTGGCGTGCCCGAGGGCGGCCGCGGTCTGCACGCGGACCAGCTCCAGCAACATCTGATCCTGCGATGTCTGCGGCAGACCCGCGAGGCGCCGGCGCAGTTCATCAGGAAGGCTCTCGTCCTGCTCCGATCGTGCGACACGGCGCGCTGTCACGGTGGGCACGACGTTGCGGAAGAGGGCGGGGAGTTCGGCGCCCTGCGCACGCAGCGCCGGGATGTCCAGCCGCACCGGAACCGGCACGATCTCATCCGCGACCAGAGCCGCGTCGAACAGTTCGAGCCCCTCCTCGGAGGAGAGCGGCACCAGACCGGACCGCGACACCCGGCGCAGGTCCCTCTCGCCGAGGTGTCCGGTCATGCCGCTGGCCTCGGCCCACAGACCCCACGCCATCGACACACCAGGCAACCCCTGACCCCGCCGCCACGAGGCGAGGCCGTCCAGGAACACGTTCGCCGCCGCGTAGCTTCCCTGGCCCGGACCACCCAACGTGCCCGCCGCCGAGGAGAACAGCACGAACGCCGACAGGTCCAGCCCCTCGGTCAGCTCATGCAGGTTCCACGCCGCGTCCACCTTCGCCCGCAGCACCGGTTCAACCCGCTCACGGGTCAACGACGTCAACAACCCGTCGTCCAACACGCCCGCCGCATGCACCACACCACTGAGCCCAAAGCCCTCGGGCAACCCGGACAACGTCCCGGCCAGGGCCGCGCGATCCGCGGCGTCACACGCCGCGATCACCACCTCAGCGCCCGCAGCCTCCAGCTCCGCCCGCAACTCCGCGGCGCCCTCGGCATCCGCACCACGACGAGACAGCAACACCAGCCTCTCGACACCATGCCGGGCCACCAGATGCCGGGCCACCACACCGCCCAGAACACCCGTACCACCCGTCACGAGCACCGCACCAGCGCCGAACGCACCCGCACCCGACTCCGACTCCGACTCCGACTCCGGAGCGTCACCCGAGGGCAGCACCCGGCCCAGGCGCGGTATCCGCACCGCACCCGACCGCACCAGGATCTGCTCCTCACCCAGAGCCAGCACCCCGGGAAGCAGACCCTCCACACCCTCCAGGTCATCGGTGTCCACCAGCACCAGACGCCCAGGATTCTCCGACTGCGCGGACCGCACCAGACCCCACACCGCGGCCCCGGCCATGTCCCGCACGCCATCGCCCGCGTCGACAGCGCCCCGGGTCACCATGACCAAACGCCCACCCGCACGGCCCTCGTCCGCCACCCAGCCCCGCACCCGCTCCAGAACCTCAAGAACCCGGGCATACACCTCACCCACCACATCGGGACCAGCGGAGACCACCCGTACGATCTCGGTCCCCGGCACCACCTCACCCGCAGCCGCCACAGCAGCAGCCCCGGGAGCATCCACCCACTCGACCCGGAACAACGCATCCCGCACCACCGAGCCCACCGCATGCAACTGACCGGCCTCGACCGGACGCAGCACCAGCGACTCGACCGACGCCACCCCACGCCCCGACTCGTCAGCCACCAGCACCGACACCGCATCCGACCCAGCGCCCGCCGGAGCCAACCGCACCCGCAGCGAGGTCGCACCCACCGCCTCCAGAGCAAACCCACGCCAGGAGAACGGCAGCAAACTCCCCGAACCACCCGCCAGACCTTCACTCACACCCATCGCATGCAACGCGGCATCGAACAACGCCGGATGCAAGCCGAACAGGCCCGCCCGCTCCCGCTCACCCTCCGGGAGCCCGACCTCCGCGAACACCTCACCATCACGCCGCCACGCACGCCTCAACCCCTGGAAAACAGGCCCATACTCCAGTCCGTTCTCCGCCGCCCGCGCATACTCACCCGACACATCAACCAACTCAGCCCCCACCGGAGGCCACACACCGAAGTCGAAGGAAGCCGCGTCGGCACCTGTCATCGGCGCGAGCACACCATGGGCGTGGCACGTCCATGGCGCGTCCTCGCCCTCTGCCTCCTCCTGTGAGAACACGCTCACATCACGGAAGCCGGAAGCGTCCGCCTCCCCCGCCTCGACCTGGATCCGCACCCCACCGTGCTCGGGCAGGATCAACGGCGCCTCGAGGACGAGTTCCTCAATCCGGCCACAGCCGACCTGGTCCCCGGCCTGCCCCACAAGCTCGACAAACGCCGTCCCCGGCAGCAGCACGACCCCGTGGACGGCGTGATCCGCCAGCCACTCATGCGTGGCCAGCGACAACCGTCCATTCAGCAGCACCCCGCCACCGCTCGCCAACGACACCACCGCACCCAACAACGGGTGCCCCAGCGAACCCAACCCCACCGAACCCACATCACCCACACCCGCGGGAACGTCAAGCCAGTACCGCTGGCGCTGGAAGGCATACGTCGGCAGCTCAATCTGCCGACCGCCCCGGTCCTCCAGCACGGCGGCCCAATCCACCTCGGCGCCGTTCACGAATACCTCGGCGGCGGAGGTCAGGAACCGCTCCGGACCGCCCTCGTCGCGCCTCAGGGTCCCGACGACCACGGCCTGGGCGTCGACGGCCTCAACCGTCTGCTGCACCGGCACGGTGAGTACGGGATGCGGACTGACCTCGATGAACACGCCATGCCCGGTGTCGAGCAGGGTGCGGGTGGTGGTCTCCAGCTCCACGGTCTGGCGCAGGTTGCGGTACCAGTACTCGGCGTCCAGCCCGGCGGTGTCCACCAGCTCGCCGAACACCGTCGAGTAGAACGGCACTTCGGAGGCACGCGGCTTCAGGTCCGCCAGAGCCCTCAGCAACTCCTCGCGGATCTCCTCCACGTGGGCGGAGTGCGAGGCGTAATCCACCGGGACACGGCGGACCCGGATCTCCTCACCCTCCAGCTGGGTGACCATCTCATCCAGCGCACCCGCGTCACCGGACACCACGACGGAACCGGGGCCGTTGACCGCCGCGACGGATATCGCACCGTTCCAAGCGGCGATACGCTCCCGCGCCCGGTCGACCGGCAGCCCGACCGACACCATGCCACCACGACCCGCAAGACCCACCGCGATCGCCTGCGAGCGCAAGGCCACCACCTTCGCCGCGTCCTCCAGCGACAGCGCACCCGCCACACACGCCGCGGCAATCTCACCCTGGCTGTGACCCATCACCGCGTCCGGCTCCACACCCACCGAACGCCACAGCTTCGCCAGGGAGACCATCACCGCGAACAACACCGGCTGAACGACATCCACCCGGTCGAACCCAGGCGCACCGTCAGCCCCGCGCAGTACGTCCGTCAACGACCAGTCCACGTAAGCCGACAGAGCCGTCTCACACTCGCCGATCGCCTCCGCGAACACCGGCGAGGACTCCAGCAGCTCCACCGCCATACCCACCCACTGCGCCCCCTGACCCGGGAACACAAACACCGAACGGCCGGGAGGCGCGCTCTCGCCCACCACCACGCCCGGAAGAGCGGACTTCTCCGTGACGGCGCCCAGGCCGGACAGCAACTCGTCCCGGTCCCGGCCCACCAGCACCGCGCGGTGCTCCAGCACCGACCGAGTCATGACCAGCGATCGCGCCACATCGGCGGCGCCCAGTTCCGGACGCTCGGCCACGAACTCCCGCAGCCGCCCGGCCTGCGCCCGCAGCCCCTCCTGGCTACGGCCCGACACCAGCCACGCCACCGGACCATCGGCGACCCCGGCCTCAGCGTCGTCGGTCGCCTCGGCCTCCGGCGCCTGCTCCAGGATCACATGCGCGTTCGTCCCGCTCACACCGAACGAGGACACACCGACCCTGCGCCGCTCACCCGTCTCCGGCCACGGGGTCGACTCGGTCAGCAGCGATACCGCCCCCGCCGACCAGTCCACATGCTCCGACGGCTCCTCCACATGCAGGGTCTTGGGCAACACACCGTGCCGCATCGCCATCACCATTTTGATGACGCCACCCACGCCCGCGGCCGCCTGTGTGTGCCCCACGTTCGACTTGAACGAGCCCAGCCACAACGGCCGGTCGGCTCCGGAGCGCTCCTTGCCGTAGGTGGCCAGCAGCGCTTGTGCCTCGATGGGGTCGCCCAGTGGTGTTCCGGTGCCGTGTGCCTCCACCGCGTCCACATCGGCCGCGGACAGGCCGGCGTTGCGCAGCGCGTCGCGGATCACCCGCTGCTGCGAGGGGCCGTTGGGCGCCGTCAGCCGGCTGCTCGCCCCGTCCTGGTTCACGGCGGCGCCCCGTACGACGGCCAGCACCTGGTGTCCGTTGCGCCGGGCGTCGGACAGCCGCTCCAGCAGCAGCACACCGGCGCCCTCGGACCATCCGGTGCCGTCGGCGTCGTTCGAGAACGACTTGCAGCGTCCGTCCACGGCGAGTCCGCGCAACCGGCTGAACTCGATGAACACCCCTGGTGTCGCCATCATGGCCACACCACCGGCGAGCGCGAGCGAGCAGTCGCCCTTGCGGAGCGCCTGGACGGCCAGTTGGAGTGCCACGAGCGACGAGGAGCACGCGGTGTCCACGGTCACGGCGGGGCCTTCGAAGCCGAAGGTGTAGGAGATGCGGCCGGAGGCGACACTTCCGGCGCTGCCGTTGCCGAGGTGGCCTTCGAGGCCCTCCGGTATGTCCTGGATGCGGGAGCCGTAGTCGTTGTACATCACGCCGACGAACACGCCGGTTCGGCTGCCACGCGCGGACGCCGGGTCGATGCCCGCCCGCTCGAGCGCCTCCCACGAGGTCTCAAGGAGCAGCCGCTGCTGCGGGTCGGTCGCCAGCGCCTCACGCGGGCTCATACCGAAGAAGGAGGCGTCGAAGCCGTTCGCGTCGTGCAGGAACCCGCCCTCACGCGTGTAGCTCTTGCCCGGCTTCTCCGGGTCGGGGTCGTACAGGTCTTCGTCCCACCCCCGGTCCACGGGGAAGGTGGAGACCGCGTCGGTGCCCGAGGCGACCAGCTCCCACAGGTCTTCGGGCGACTCCACCCCGCCGGGATATCTGCACCCCATGCCGACGATCGCGATGGGCTCCCGGTCCCTGTCCTTGAGTTCCTTCAGCTCTTGACGAGTTTCGTGCAGGCTGGCCGTCGCGCGCTTGAGGTAGTCGCGCAGCTTGGTCTCGCTCACCGTTTCTTGTCACTCCTCTGAGCACCCCGGACAGGGGTGGAAAGCCTTCGGCCGGTAACTTCCGGGGACGGGGGCGTCCGCGTCACGAGAGCTCCTCGTCGAGGAAGTCGAAGATCTCGTCGTCGGTCGCCGACTCGAACGTGTCGGCGGCGGCGACCCCACCATTCGCCGTCTCCGCCTGCTGCCCCGCGGTCAGCTTCGCCAGGACCTGCTGCAAGCGCGAGGTGAGACGTGCCGTGGCGGCTTCGTCCGCCACCACCTCGGCGATTGAGCTCTCCAACTTCTCCAGCTCCGACAGAACCGGCAGCACCAGCGATGCGTCCGGCTCTTCCGCGACAAGCACCTGTGCCAGGTAGCCGGCCAGCGCCCTGGACGTCGTGTAGTCGAACAGCAGGGTGGCGGGGAGCCGCAGGCCGGTCACCGTGCCCAGCTGGTTGCGCAGTCCGACCGCGGTCAGCGAGTCGAAGCCGAGCTCGAGGAAGCCACGGTCAGGGGCGATCATGCGCGGGCTGTCGTGGCCCAGTGCCATGGCCGCGTGCTCCGTGACCAGTTCGAGGAGCGCCTGCTGCCGGGCGGCGGGGTTCATCGAGCCGATACGGCGACGCAGGTCGGCGGGGTTGGCACCGGAGCCGCCCGTGGACGCCTTCGCGGCGCCGCGTCGAGCCGTGGTCCGGATGATGCCCCGCAGCAGCGCCGGGATCGGCCCGTCCTGGGCTCGCCACGCCGCGGCGTTGAGCCGTGCCGGGACCAGGGTGGCCGCGTCGATACCGCAAGCGGTGTCGAACAGGGCCAGGGCCTCCTCGGAGGACATCGGGGTCACGCCTTCGCGGGCGAGGCGCCGCATATGGGCCTCGTCCAGCTTGCCGGTCATGCCGCTGCGCTCCTCCCACAGGCCCCAGGCGAGCGACTGGGCGGGAAGGCCCTCGGCCCTGCGCCGGTGGGCGAACGCGTCCAGGAAGGCGTTGGCGGCCGCGTAGTTGGCCTGGCCGGTGCCGCCGAGGGTCCCGGAGAGCGAGGAGAAGAGCACGAACGCGGACAGGTCGAGACCGGCGGTCAGCTCATGCAGATTGAGCACCGCGTCCACCTTGGGCCGCAGCACACGGTCGACCCGCCCGGGGGTGAGGGCTTCGACGACGCCATCGTCCAGCACTCCGGCGGTGTGCACCACGGCGGTGAGCGGGTGTTCGTCCGGCAGGGAGGCCAGGAGCGCGGCGAGGGAGTCGCGGTCGGCGGTGTCACAGGCGGCGACCACAGCATGGGCGCCGAGGTCCGTGAGCTCCGTCCGCAGTTCGGCCGCGCCGTCCGCGGCGAGGCCGCGGCGGCTGACCAGCACGAGGTGGCGGACGCCGTGCTCGCCGACGAGGTGCTTGGCGACCAGGCCGCCGAGGCCGGATGCCGCCCCGGTGACCAGGACGGTGCCCTGCGGGTCCCAGGTGACGCCGGTCGTGGCCGACCGCGCGCCGCCCTGCTCGGACGCGCTGTCGCGCGCCGCTACCCGGGCCAGCCTGCCGGCCAGGACCGTGCCGTTCCGGACCACGATCTGTGGTTCGTCGGTGGTGAGCGCCGCGGGGAGGATCCGGCGCGAGCCTTCCTGGTCGTCCAGGTCGGCCAGGACGAACCGGCCGGGATTCTCGGACTGGGCCGAGCGCACCAGGCCCCAGACGGCCGCACTGGCGGGGTCGGCCACATCGGTGTCGTCGCCCGCGACGATGGCCCCCTGGGTGAGGAACACCAGCCGGGAGGCGCCGAGGCGGTTGTCGGCCAGCCAGCTCTTGAGCAGGTCGAGGGCGTGGTGGCCGGCTTCCCGTACCGCCTGTGCCAGTTCCCGTGTCCGGCCGGTGCGGGACACGTTCGTGGCGAGTACGACGTCGGGCGAGGTCGCGCCCGCGTCGATGGCCTCGGCCAGGGCCGCGAAGTCCGGGTAGGTGTCCATGGTGACATCGGCCGATCCGAGGACGCCGGTCAGCTCGGCCTGGTCGGGTCCGACGAGCGCCCAGCGCCCGGTGGCCGCGCCGCTCGTCTCCGGGGCGGTCGGCACCCATTCGACCTGGTACAGCGACTCGTGCGGCTGGGCGGAGTTGACCTGCTCCGGGGCCACGGGCCGCAGTACGAGGGAGTCGACCGAGGCGACGAGCGCGCCGGAGGTGTCGGTGACATGCAGGGAGACCGTGTCCTCGCCGACGCTCGTCAGCCGTACGCGCAGCGCGGACGCGCCGCTTGCGTGGAGGGTCACGCCGTTCCATGAGAACGGGAGGGTGCTGCCGTCGCTGCCGGACGGCTTGAACGCCACGGTGTGCAGAGACGCGTCGAGCAGCGCCGGGTGGAGACCGTAGCGCGCGGCCTCACCGTTCTGCGCCTCGGGCAGGTCGACCTCGGCGAAGATCTCGTCGCCACGGCGCCAGGCGGCGCGCAGCCCCTGGAAGGCCGGGCCGTAGGCGAAGCCGACGTCGATGAACCGGTCGTAGAGATCCGCCACGTCGATGGCCTTCGCCTCCACAGGCGGCCACACGGCGAAGTCGGCGGCCACGGACTCCGGTGCCGTGGTGGACGGGTCCCTGCTGAGCAGGCCGGTCGTATGACGTGTCCAGGGGTCGTCCGGCTGGGCGTCCTCGGGCCTGGAGTACAGGTTGAGCGAGCGGGCTCCGGACTCGTCGGGCTCGCCCACGGCGAGCTGGATCTGGACCGCGCCGCGCACGGGCAGGACCAACGGCATTTCGATGGTCAGTTCCTCCACCCGCTCGCAGCCCACCTGCTCGGCCGCGCGCAGGGCCAGTTCCACGAAGGCCGTGCCGGGGAAGAGAACGGTGTCCGCGAAGGCGTGGTCGGCCAGCCACGGCTGAGTGGCGACCGACAGGCGCCCGGTGAACAGGTAGGTGTCGGTTTCGGCCACGGCGACGGCGGCGCCGAGGAGCGGATGGTCGGGCGAGTCCAGGCCGGCCGATGTCACATCTCCACTGGTGGTCGGCGCGGCTTCGAGCCAGTAGCGCTGCCGCTGGAACGCGTAGGTGGGCAGTTCCACCCGCCGGGCGCCATGCCCGGCGAACACCGCGTCCCACTTCACCGTGGCGCCGTGGACGTGGAGTTCGGCCAGCGCCATGGTCAGCGAATGGAGCTCGGGCCGGTCCTTGCGCAGCACGGGTACGAGGGCGGGAGCGACCGCGCCATCGGATTCTGCGGCCGTCAGGCAGTCCTGCGCCATCGCGGTGAGCACACCGTCCGGGCCCACCTCGACGAACGAGGTCACGCCCAGGTTCTCCAGGGTCCGCACCCCGTCCGCGAACCGCACGGCCTCGCGCACATGCCGGACCCAGTACTCCGGCGAGCACACCTCGTCAGCGTCGGCCGGGGTACCGGTGACATTGGAGACCAGGGAGATGGTCGGCGGGGCGAACAACAGCCCCTCGACGACCTTCCGGAAGTCACCGAGCACACCGTCCATGCGCGGGGAGTGGAAGGCGTGGCTGACCCGCAGGCGGCGTGTCTTGCGGCCCTCTCGCTCCCACTGTCCGGCGATCTCCAGCACGGCGGGCTCGTCGCCCGCGATGACCACGGCCGTGGGGCCGTTGACGGCCGCGATGCTCACCTCGGCCTCACGACCGGCCAGCGACGCGGCGACCTCCTCCTCGGGCGCCTGGACGGCCACCATCGCGCCGCCTTCGGGCAGCGCCTGCATCAGCCGGCCACGGGCCGCCACCAGGGCGCACGCGTCCTCCAGGGAGAACACCCCGGCCACGTGGGCGGCGGCGATCTCACCGATGGAGTGGCCGATCAGCACATCCGGGGTGATGCCCCAGTGCTCCAGGAGCCGGTAGAGCGCCACTTCGATGGCGAAGAGCGCGGGCTGGGTGAACGCCGTCTGGTTCAGCAGTTCGGCGTCGGCACTGCCCTCGGCCGCGAACATCACCTCGGTCAGCGGACGGTCGAGCAGCATATCGAGATACGCGCACACCTCGTCCAGCGCCTGGGCGAACACCGGGAAGGCGTCGTACAGCTCCCGGCCCATGCCGAGCCGCTGCGCACCCTGGCCCGAGAACAGGAACGCCGTCTTGTGCTCGGCCCGTGCCACGCCCTGGATCAGCGTGGCCGCGTTCCTGCTCTCCGCCAGCGCTTCGAGCCCGGAGCGGAACTGCGCCGGGTCCTCCGCGACCACAGCGGCGCGGTAGGGCAGGGCGGAACGGGCGGTCGCCAGTGAATAGCCGATGTCGGCGACGTCACCGGCGTCCGCGGTGCGCACACCGTCGAACTCGCGCAGCCGCCCGGCCTGAGCGCTCAGCGCATCGGCGTTGCTGCCGGAGAGCAGCCAGGGAACCACCGTGATACCGGCCGGCGAACCGGTGGCATCGCCACCCGTCTCCGGCGACGGCGACTCAACGGGGTCGGCCGCCTCGATGATCGTGTGCGCGTTGGTGCCGCTGATCCCGAAGGACGACACGGCCGCCCGGCGCGGGCGGTCCGTCTCCGGCCACGCGGTCGCCTCGTTCAGCAGCGACACGGCGCCGCTGGTCCAGTCGATATGCGGGGAGGGCTCGTCCGCGTGGAGGGTCTTGGGAAGGACGCCCTCGCGCATGGCCATCACCATCTTGATGACACCCGCGACACCGGCGGCGGCCTGCGTGTGCCCGATGTTCGACTTGATGGAACCCAGCCACAGCGGCTGGTCCTCGGACTTCTCCTTGCCGTAGGTGGCCAGCAGCGCCTGCGCCTCGATCGGGTCACCCAGCGAGGTGCCCGTGCCATGGGCCTCGACCGCGTCCACATCGGCGGCCGACAGACCCGCGTTCTCAAGAGCCTTGCCGATCACACGCTGCTGCGACGGGCCGTTCGGCGCCGTAAGACCGTTGGAAGCACCGTCCTGGTTGATCGCCGAACCCCGGACGACGGCCAGCACCTTGTGGCCGCGGCGCCGGGCGTCCGACAGCCGCTCCACAAGGAGCAGGCCCACACCCTCGGACCAGCCGGTGCCATCGGCCTCGGCGGAGAACGCCTTGCACCGTCCGTCCGGCGACAGCACACGCTGGGCGCTGAACTCGACGAACGTGCCCGGCGTGGCCATGATCGTCACACCGCCGGCCAGCGCCATGTCGCACTCGCCCTGGCGCAGCGACTGGCAGGCCAGGTGCAGGGCGACCAGCGACGACGAACACGCGGTGTCCACCGTCACGGCCGGGCCCTCGAAGCCGAAGGTGTAGGAGAGACGGCCGGAGGCGACGCTGGACGCGCTGCCGAGTCCAAGATAGCCCTGCACACCGTCCGGCGCGCTGATCGCCCGGCCGCTGTAGTCCTGATAGTTCGAGCCGATGAAGACACCGGCCTGGCTGCCGCGCAACGCCGCCGGGTCGATGCCGGCCCGCTCGAACGCCTCCCAGGACGTCTCAAGGAGCAGCCGCTGCTGGGGGTCCATGGCCAGGGCCTCACGCGGTGAGATACCGAAGAATTCCGGGTCGAAGTCGGAGATGTTGTCCAGGAATCCGCCGGTGAGCGCGTAGGTCTTGCCCGGCTTGTCGGGGTCGGGGTCGTAGAGCCCGTCGAGGTCCCAGCCACGGTCGTCGGGGAATCCGGAGATCGTGTCGGCTCCGGCGTTCACCACATCCCACAGCTGCTCGGGGTTCCGCACGCCGCCAGGGAAGCGGCAGCTCATCGCCACGATCGCGATGGGCTCGTCGAACGAGTCCGATCGGGTCGGCGTGATCTCGGCGGCGCCACCTTCCTCGGCACCGAACATCTCGCCGTTCAGGAACCGCGCCAGCACCGTGGGCGTGGGGTAGTCGAAGACCAGACTGACCGGCAGCCGCAGCCCGGTCGCCGCGCCGATCCGATTGCGCAGTTCAACGGCGGTCAGCGAGTCGAATCCGAGGTCGCGGAAGGCACGGTCCGAGGCGACCGCGTCCGCGCTGTCGTGAGCGAGGACATCGGCGGCCTGGGCACGCACCAGATCGCGCAGCGCGGCTTCGCGCTTCTCCCGGGGCAGAGCTTCCAGCCGGTCGTGAAGTTCCGCCCGCCCACGGTCGGCGCTGCCCGGCGTGGACTGCTTCCCCGTGGCCGTGGTCCGCGCGCTGCGCAACTCGCGGAAGAGGGGGGTGTCGAAAGAGTCCGCTTCGAAACGTGTCCAGTCGATGTCCGCGACGGCGAGGAACGTCTCATCGTGGTCCAACGCCTGGTGCAGCGCCGAAATCGCCAGCTCGGGGGACATGGCCAGCATCCCCGAGCGGCTCATCTGCTCTTCGAGCTCCCCGGCAACCGCCATACCACTCCCGGCCCAGGCGCCCCAGGCGATCGAGGTCGCGGGAAGGCCATCCGCACGCCGCTGCAACGCCAACGCGTCGAGATACGCGTTACCCGCCGCGTAACTCCCCTGACCCGGACCACCCAACGTGCCCGCCGCCGAGGAGAACAACACGAAGGCCGACAGGTCCATCCCGGCGGTCAGTTCATGCAGATTCCGTGCCGCGTCCACCTTCGGACGCAACACCCCAGCCGCCCGCTCCACCGTCAGAGCGTCCACAACACCGTCGTCCAACACACCCGCCGTATGCACCACACCGGTCAGCGGGAACTCGCTCGGAATCGCGTCCAGCACCGCCGCCAAAGCCTCACGGTCCGCCGCATCACACGCCGCCACCGTCACCCGGGCACCCAGACCCTCAAGCTCCGCCTTCAACTCGACGGCGCCCCCAGCCTCCATCCCCCGACGACTGGTCAACACCAGATGCTCAGCACCCGTACGCGCCAACCACCGAGCCACATGGCCACCCAGCGCACCCGTACCACCCGTCACCAACACCGAACCCCGGCTCTGCCAAGGCCCGCGGCCCTCCGCGTCCTCAGCCGCCGCGGCCCGCACCATGCGCTTGGCGAACACACCGGAGCCGCGCACCGCGACCTGGTCCTCGCCCTCCGCACCCGCCAGCACCCCGGCCAGTCGCGATACGGCCCGCTCGTCGAGCGTCTCGGGCAGGTCCACAACACCGCCCCAGCGCTGGGGATACTCCGCCCCTACGATCCGGCCCAGGCCCCACACCATCGACTGCACCGGGCTCACCAGCCGGTCGGAACGACCCACCGACACCGCACCCCGAGTGCCACACCACAGCGGAGCCACCACACCCGCATCACCCAGCCCCTGGACCAGCCCCACCAACGCGGCCAGACCGCCCGGCACCACACCGAACGTCGGATGCCCGGCCTCGTCCAGCGCCAGCAGCGAGAACACACCCGCCACACCCGACGACTCCACCCCAGCCCCGTCGAGCGCCCCACGCAGCCGCTCCGCGACCACCTCGCGGTCATCCGCCGCCCCGACGACCACGGAGACGACATGCGCACCACGGCCGGTCAATCCATCCAGCACGGCGGCAGCCAGAGTCTCGTCACCACAGGCTTCCGAAACGACCACGAGCCAGGTGCCCGAGAGCGTCGACTCGGACGCGGATGCCAGTGGCTTCCAGACCGCCTTGTAACGCCAGCTGCCGACCGTGTTCTGCTCACGCCGCTGACGACGCCACGACGACAGCGCGGGAAGCAGCGCCGTCAACGACGACTGCTGCTCCTCGTCCTCCACCTCCAGCGTCCGCGCCAGCGCCTCCAGATCCTCGCGCTCCACCGCCTCCCAGAAACGCGTGTCCACCGCATCGGCGCTCAAGCCGTCACCGGCGGCCGCCACCTCAGCAGCCGAGACGGCGTCCAGCCAGTACCGCTGCCGCTGGAAGGCGTACGTCGGCAGCTCTACGCGGCGGGCACGGTGTCCGGCGAACACCTTCCGCCAGTCAACCGCGCCCCCATTGACATGGAGCTCGGCGACCGAGGTCAGGAACCGCTCGGCCCCGCCCTCGTCGCGGCGCAGGGTCCCCACAACCACAGCCTGGGCCTCGGCGGCCTCGACCGTCTGCTGAACAGGAAGGGTCAGCACCGGATGCGGGCTCACCTCGATGAACACACCATGCCCGGTGCCGAGCAGGGTGCGGGTGGTGGCCTCCAGCTCAACCGTCTGGCGCAGGTTGCGGTACCAGTACTCGGCGTCCAGAGCGGCCGTGTCCACCAGCTCGCCGAACACCGTCGAGTAGAACGGCACTTCGGACGTACGGGGCCTCAGGTCCGCCAGAACCCTCAACAGCTCGTCCCGGATCTCCTCCACGTGCGCGGAGTGCGAGGCGTAATCCACCGGGACACGGCGGACGCGTATCTCCTCACCCTCCAGCTGGGCGACCATCTCATCCAGCGCACCCGCGTCACCCGACACCACGACGGAACCGGGGCCGTTGACCGCAGCAACGGATATCGCACCGCCCCAAGCGGCAATACGCTCCCGCGCCTGGTCCACCGGAAGCCCGACCGACACCATGCCACCACGACCCGCAAGACCGACGGCGATCGCCTGCGAACGCAGGGCCACCACCTTCGCCGCGTCCTCCAGCGAGAGCGCACCCGCGACACACGCCGCGGCAATCTCACCCTGGCTGTGACCCATCACCGCATCCGGCTCCACACCCACCGAACGCCACAACTTCGCCAGGGAGACCATCACCGCGAACAACACCGGCTGCACCACATCCACCCGGTCAAAACCAGGCGCACCCTCGGCACCACGCAGCACATCCGTCAACGACCAGTCCACGTAAGCCGACAGAGCCGTCTCACACTCACCGACCGCCTCCGCGAACACCGGCGAAGACTCCAGCAGCTCCACCGCCATACCCGCCCACTGCGCCCCCTGACCCGGGAACACAAACACCGAACGACCACGCACATCAGCAACACCACGAGTCACACCCGAGGCCACCTCGTCCCCGGCCAACACACCCAACCGCGCCAAAAGCTCCTCACGGCCGGCACCCGTCACCACCCCACGGTGCTCGAACACCGAACGCGACGACACCAACGACAACGCCACATCAGCGGCGTCCAGTTCCGGACGCCCGGCCACGAACTCCCGCAGCCGCCCCGCCTGCGCCCGCAGCCCCTCCTGGCTACGGCCCGACACCAGCCACGCCACCGGACCATCGGCGACCTCGGCCTCAGCGTCGTCGGCCGCCTCGGCCTCCGGCGCCTCCTCCAGGATCGCGTGCGAGTTGGTACCGCTCACGCCGAAGGACGACACGCCGGCGCGGCGCGGGTGGCCCGACTCCGGCCAGGCTGTGGCCTCGGTGAGCAGCGCGATGTCGCCCGCTGACCAATCCACGTGTTGTGACGGCTCGTCGATGTGCAGCGACTTCGGCAACACGCCGTGCCGCATCGCCATCACCATCTTGATGACGCCGGCCACACCGGCCGCCGCTTGCGAATGGCCGATGTTCGACTTCACCGATCCGAGCCACAGCGGCTGTTCCGCGGGCCGGTCCTGGCCGTACGTGGCCAGCAGCGCCTGCGCCTCGATCGGGTCACCCAGCGACGTACCCGTACCGTGCGCCTCCACCACGTCGACCTCGGCGCCCGACAGACGGGCGGTCTTGAGCGCCGCGCGGATCACCCGCTGCTGCGACGGTCCGTTCGGGGCGGTCAGGCCGTTGGACGCACCGTCCTGGTTGACAGCCGAGCCCCGGACGAGGGCCAGCACCTCGTGGCCGTTGCGCCGGGCGTCCGACAGCCGCTCGACGAGCAGCAGCCCGACGCCTTCGGCGAATCCGAATCCGTCTGCGCCATTGCTGAACGCCTTGCACTTGCCATCGGCGGACAGCGCGCGCTGACGGCTGAAGTCCACCAGCCCGGCCTGTGTGGACATCACCGTCGCACCACCGGCGAGCGCCAAGTCGCATTCGCCCTGGCGCAGCGCCTGGACCGCGAGGTGCAGCGCGACCAGCGACGACGAACACGCGGTGTCCACCGTCACGGCGGGCCCTTCCAGGCCCAGGGTGTAGGAGATCCGGCCCGAGGCCACGCTGCCCGCGCTGCCGGTGCCGAGATAGCCCTCAAAGCCTTCGGGGGCGTTCCCTTGCAGCCGGGTGCCGTAGTCGTTGTACACAACGCCGACGAAGACTCCGGTCCGGCTTCCCTTCGCCGACTCGGGGTCGATACCAGCCCGCTCGAACGCCTCCCACGAGGTTTCCAGCAGGAGCCGCTGCTGCGGGTCCATCGAGAGCGCCTCACGCGGCGAGATCCCGAAGAACGCCGGGTCGAACTGGTCCGCGTCGTAGAGGAAGCCACCGTTGCGGGCGTAGTACGTGCCCTCGCGCGCGGGGTCCGGGTCGTACGTCGTCTCGAGGTCCCAGCCGCGGTTGGACGGGAGCGAGGCGGTGGCGTCGGTACCACCCATCACCAGGTGCCAGAGTTCCTCGGGCGTCCGCACCCCACCGGGGAAACGGCAGCTCATGGCGACGATCGCGATCGGGTCGTCGTCCGTGTGTGCCGGGGTGTTGGCGGATCCGTCCGCCGTCGGCGCCGCGATGGCCGTCTCCTGCGCCCCGAGGATCTCCGAGCGCAGATAGCCCGCCAGTACGGTCGGGTTCGGGTAGTCGAAGACAAGCGTGGCCGGGAGGCGCAGACCCGTTTCCGCACTCAGACGGTTCCGCAGTTCCACGGCGGTGAGCGAGTCGAAGCCCAGTTCCTTGAAGGGCCGTCCCACCTCGACAGTGTCCGACTTCGCGTGTCCCAAGGCGGCGGCCGCCTGGACGCGGATCAGCTCCTCGAGCAGGAACTGCTCCTGATCCGCCTCGGACATGCCGGCCAGTCGCCGCCGCAGACGGGCGGCGATGTCGTCCACGTCCGCGGCTCCGGCGCCCACGACGCGCCGGACCGTCATCCCCGGCACGACGTTGCGGAAGAGGGCGGGGAGTTCGGCGCCCTGCGCACGCAGCGCCGGGATGTCCAGCCGGAAGAGAACCGGAACAACCGCAGCCGAGATCAGAGCCGCGTCGAACAGCTCAAGCCCCTCGTTCGTGGCCAGTGGTACCAGGCCCGAGCGGGATATCCGCTGGACGTCGTCCTCGCCGAGGTGTCCGGTCATGCCGCTGGCCTCGGCCCACAGACCCCACGCCATCGACACACCAGGCAACCCCTGAGTCCGGCGCCAGGACGCCAGGCCGTCCAGGAACACATTCGCCGCCGCGTAATTGCTCTGCCCCGCGCCGCCCAGCACACCAGTGGCCGAAGAGAACAACACGAAGGCCGACAGGTCCAACCCTTCGGTCAGCTCATGCAGGTTCCACGCCGCGTCCACCTTCGCCCGCAACACCGGCTCAACCCGCTCACGGGTCAACGACGTCAGCAGCCCGTCATCCAGCACACCCGCCGCGTGCACCACACCACTCAACGCGAAGCCCGCCGGCAACCCCGACAACACCCCAGCCAAAGCCTGGCGATCCGCTGCGTCACACGCCGCGATCACCACCTCGGCGCCAGACGCTTCCAGCTCCGCCCGCAGCTCCGTCGCGCCCTCGGCCTCCGCACCACGGCGAGACAGCAGCACCAGCTTCCTGACGTCATGCCGGGCCACCAGATGCCGGGCCACCAAACCACCCAGAACACCCGTGCCACCGGTCACGAGCACCGCGCCAGCGCCGAACACCCCCGACTCCGGAGCGTCACCCGAAGGCAGCGACCGGCCCAGGCGCGGCACCCGCACCGCACCCGACCGCACCACCACCTGCTCCTCGCCCAGAGCCAGTACCCCGGGAAGCAGACCGTCGACACCGTCCACGTCATCGGTGTCCACCAGCACCAGACGCCCAGGATTCTCCGACTGCGCGGACCGCACCAGACCCCACACCGCAGCCCCGGCCATGTCCCGCACACCATCGCCCGCGTCGACAGCGCCCCGGGTCACCACCACCAGCCGCTCACCCGCGAGATCCTCGTCCGCCACCCACGCCTGCACCCGCTCCAGGACCTCAAGGACCCGCCCGTACACCTCACTCACCACATCCGAACCACCGGAGACCACCCGCACGACCTCAGTCCGCGGCGCCACCTCACCCGCCACGACAACCCCGGGCGCATCCACCCACTCCACCTGGAACAGCGCATCCCGCGCCACCCCGCCCGCGGCATTAAGCTGATCCGCGTCAACCGGACGCAGCACCAGCGACTCGACCGACGCCACCCCACGCCCCGACTCGTCAGCCACCAGCACCGACACCGCATCCGACCCAGCGCCCGCCGACGCCAACCGCACCCGCAGCGAGGTCGCACCCACCGCCTCCAGAGCAAACCCACGCCAGGAGAACGGCAGCAAACTCCCCGAACCACCCGCCAGACCTTCACTCACACCCATCGCATGCAACGCGGCATCGAACAACGCCGGATGCAAGCCGAACAGGCCCGCCCGCTCCCGCTCACCCTCCGGGAGCCCGACCTCCGCGAACACCTCACCATCACGCCGCCACGCACGCCTCAACCCCTGGAAAACAGGCCCATACTCCAACCCGTTCTCCGCCGCCCGCGCATACTCACCCGACACATCAACCAACTCAGCCCCCACCGGCGGCCACACACCGAAGTCGAACCGGGCCTCGGAGCCGGGCGCGGCCGAACCCAGCAGACCGTGGGCATGCCGCGTCCAGGCGGCACCCTCACCCTCCGCCTCCTCCCGCGAGAACACACTCACCTCGCGGAAGCCAGAAGCATCCGCCTCCTCCACCTCAACCTGAAGGTGCACCCCGCCCTTCTCGGGCACGATCAGCGGCGCTTCCAGGATCAGTTCCTCAACCCGACCACAGCCGACCTGATCGCCCGCCAGTACCACCAGCTCCACGAACGCCGTCCCGGGCAGCAGCACCACCCCGTGGACGGCGTGATCCGCCAGCCACTCATGCGTGGCCAGCGACAACCGTCCGCTCAGCAGCACCCCGCCACCACTGGCCAACGACACCACCGCACCCAACAACGGGTGCCCCAGCGAACCCAACCCCACCGAGCCCACATCGCCCACACCCGCGGGGGCATCAAGCCAGAAGCGCTCCCGCTGGAAGGCGTAGGTCGGCAGGTCGATCTGGCGAGCACCGTGTCCGGCGAACACCTTCCGCCAGTCAACGCTTGCTCCGCTGACGTAAAGCTCAGCTGCGGAGGTCAGGAACCGCTCGGGTCCGCCCTCGTCCCGCCGCAGCGTGCCGACGACCACGGCCTGCGCCTCGGCGGCCTCCACGGTCTGCTGCACCGGCAGGGTCAATACCGGATGCGGGCTCACCTCGATGAACACGGTGTGGCCCTCATCGAGCAGGAGGCGAGTCGTGGACTCCAGCTCCACCGTCTGCCGCAGATTCCGGTACCAGTACCCCGCGTCCAGATCGGCCGTATCCACCAGCTCACCGGACACCGTCGAATAGAACGGCACCTCCGATGAGCGCGGCGCGATGTCCGCCAGTACCTTCAGCAACTCCTCGCGGATCTCCTCCACATGGGCGGAGTGCGAGGCATAGTCCACCGGGACACGGCGGACGCGGATCTCCTCACCCTCAAGTTGGGTGACCATCTCGTCCAGCGCACCCGCGTCACCGGACACCACAACCGAACCCGGGCCGTTGACCGCAGCAACGGATATCGCACCGTTCCAGGCGGCGATACGCTCCCTGGCCTGGTCGACGGGAAGCCCGACCGAGACCATGCCACCACGACCCGCCAGACCGGCGGCGATCGCCTGCGAACGCAGGGTCACCACCTTCGCCGCGTCCTCCAGCGAGAGCGCACCCGCAACGCAGGCCGCCGCGATCTCACCCTGGCTGTGACCCATCACCGCGTCCGGCTCGACCCCCACCGAACGCCACAGCTTCGCCAGCGACACCATCACCGCGAACAACACCGGCTGCACCACATCCACCCGGTCAAAACCAGGCGCACCGTCAGCCCCGCGCAGCACGTCCGTCAACGACCAGTCCACGTAAGCCGACAGAGCCGACTCACACTCGCCAATCGCCTCCGCGAACACCGGCGAGGACTCCAGCAGCTCCACCGCCATACCGAGCCACTGCGCCCCCTGACCCGGGAACACAAACACCGAACGACCAGGTGTTTCGGCGTCCTTCCCCCAGACCACACCGGGGAGCTTCGCCCCCTCGGCCACCGCCTCCAGGCGCTCGAGGAGCTCCTCACGGCTGGTCCCGGTCACCACGGCGCGCTGCTCGAACGCGAACCTGGTCGTCGCCAGGGAGAGCGCCACATCGGCGGCGCCCAGCTCCGGACGCTCCGCCACGAACTCCCGCAGCCGGCCTGCCTGCGCCCGCAACGCGGTGTCGCTCTTGCCCGACACCACCCAGGCCACCGGACCCGCGACGCCGCCGTCGGCAGGCTCCTCGGCAGCCTCGGCTTCGGCCGCCTCAACCTCCGGAGCCTGCTCCAGGATCACATGCGCGTTCGTCCCGCTCACGCCGAACGAGGACACACCGACCCTGCGCGGCTCGCCCGTTTCCGGCCACGGCCTGGACTCGGTCAGCAGCTCGATCTCGCCCTCGGACCAGTCCACGTGGCTCGACGGGGCGTCGACATGCAGTGTCTTCGGCAGCACGCCGTGCCGCATCGCCATCACCATCTTGATGACGCCGGCCACACCGGCAGCGGCCTGTGCGTGACCGAGGTTCGACTTCAGCGAGCCCAACCACAGCGGCCGTCCCTCCGGCCGGTCCTGCCCGTAGGTGGCCAGCAGCGCCTGCGCCTCGATCGGGTCACCCAGCGTCGTGCCCGTACCGTGCGCCTCGACCGCGTCAATCTGGCTGGTGGTCAACTCGCAGTTCTCGAGGGCCTGCCGGATCACGCGGCGCTGAGAGGGGCCGTTGGGGGCCGTAAGACCGTTGCTCGCGCCGTCCTGGTTCACGGCGGAGCCGCGCACCACCGCCAGGATCTGGTGCCCGTTGCGCCGCGCGTCGGACAGCCGTTCCACCAGCAGCACACCGATGCCCTCGGACCATGTGGTGCCGTCGGCAGCGTCGGCGAACGCCTTGCACCGGCCGTCGGCGGCCAGTCCGCGCTGGCGGCTGAAGGTGACGAAGCCCTTGGGGCTCACCATGACCGTCGCACCGCCGACCAGCGCCATGGAACACTCGCCCTGCCGCAGCGCCTGCGCGGCCAGGTGCAGGGCGACCAGCGCCGATGAGCAGGCGGTGTCCACCGTCAGCGCGGGGCCTTCGAAACCGAAGGTGTAGGAGACACGGCCCGAGGCGATGCTGGTGGTGGCGCCGTTGTGGAGGTACGGCTCGATCTCGTCCGGAATCTGCGCGGCCTCGGAAGCGTAAGTGGTGTGCATGGCGCCGGTGAAGACGCCTGTCTGGCTGCCACGCAACGACGCGGGGTCGATGCCCGCCCGCTCCATGACCTCCCACGACGTCTCAAGGAGCAGCCGCTGCTGCGGGTCCATGGCCAGGGCCTCGCGGGGCGGGATGCCGAAGAACGCGGAGTCGAATTGATCCGCGTCGTGGAGGAAGCCGCCTTCGCGAACGTAACTGGTACCCGGATGCTCCGGATCCGGATTGTAGATCCCCTCCACGTCCCAGCCGCGGTTTGTCGGGAAGGGCGAGATGGCGTCCGATCCATCGGCGACCAGGCGCCACAGCGCCTCGGGGGAATTCACTCCACCCGGAAATCGGCAGGCCATACCGATGATGGCAATGGGCTCGGTGGCCGAACTGACCAGCTGGCGGTTCTGACGCCGGAGCCGCTCGATTTCCTTGAACGACTTGCGCAGCGCTTCAACGGCTTTGTTCTGGTTGGATGCAGCAGGCATCAGAAACTCCACACTTGACGCGTCGTTCGCTGGAAGAGCGCAACGGACCTGAAAGTTACGAAAACACGCATTGCCAGACGGACACCGGCCACATTAGCTCTGGTTCCGTAAGGGAAACCCTAGAAACCCACTCAGGCATGGTTGACGCCTCGGACGTGTTTCCCGGGGATTTGGTTTCAGCGGCGCTTCACCAACAGTGTGATCCTTGCCACGGTCGCGTTCTCCGCCAGCATTCGTGCCCCCGAAATCTCAGGCCCTGTTTTCACGCGCCAGGGTCTTCTTCGAGGCGGATCGCACCGCTCGGGCAACGGGATACGACCTCGCGCAGAACGTCCAGCCGTCCGGTGTCGGGCTGTGCGTCGAGCAGAACGACGGAGCCGTCCTCGTCGCTCTGGTCGAACAGGTCAGGCGCGATCAACGCGCACTGGCCGGCCGAACAGCACACCTCACGGTCGGCGGTGATCCTCATCGGGTCTCAGTCCTACCTTGTTGTTCGAGATGGGCCGACATGTCTGCGTCTTGTGGGCCCTCTTGCATGACGGTGACGGACGGTGGGAGAACGTCCCACCGTCCGTCGCATTCACCGCTTGTACGTCTCGATCAGTCGTCCCAGGTGACGCGAAGCGACCTGGGGCCGTAGTGCACGCAGTCGTCCCGCATCGGGACCTCATCGGCCGGTACGGCCAGTCGCAGCGTGGGGAACCTGTCGAACAGGGCCTCGTAGCCGACGCGCAGGATCGTCCGGGCGAGATGCTGGCCGAGACACTGGTGGACGCCGTGGCCGAGCCCCAGGTGCCCGTGATCCGTACGGCCGATGTCCAGCTGATCGGGGTTCTCGTAGCGCTCGGGGTCGCGGTTGACGGCGGGGAGGGCGACAGTGACCACCTCGCCCTTCTTGATGGTCCGACCGGCGAACTCGACATCTTCGAGCGCCCACCGGCTGGCCCCGAGGTGAGAGATGGTGAGGAAGCGGAGGAGCTCTTCGACGGCGGCCCCCATGAGCTCCGGGTCCTCCTGGAGCTTGACCAGTTGATCGGGGTGCTCGAGCAGGGTGTAGACGCCCATGGCGAGCATGTTGCCCGTGGTGTCGAAGGCCCCGGTGATCAACGTGGCGGTCATGCCCATGAGTTCTTGCTCGGTGAGCTGCCCGCCGCGGATGAGGTCCCCGAGGATGTCGTCCCGGGGGTCGCCCATCCTGCTGGGGACGAAGCGGGCCAGGAACCCGCTCATCCCGGACACGGCGGCGAGCGCCTCGGGGACGGTGGAGGAGAGCCGGCCGAGTGTCTCCACATGACACTGGAGGCTCTTCCGCTCCGATTCGGGGACGCCGATCATCTCGCACATCACCCGGGAGGAAACGGATTCGGTGAAGACCTCCACCAGGTCGGCGCCCGGCCCGGCCTTTTCCAGATCGTCGAGCTGCTCGTGCACGATTCGCTCGATCATGGGGGTGAGTTGACGCGTGCGCCGGACCGTGAAAAAGCCGGTGACCAGCTTGCGATACTTGCTGTGGACCGGGTCGTCCGTCTTCGCAAAAGCACCCGGATCGGCCGGACCCTCGTACGCCAGCTCCGTGGGGACGGGGGCGATCAGCCCTTCCTGGCGCGCGCTGAAGCTCTTATGGGTGAAAAGTTCCTTTGCTTCAGCATGGCGGGTGATGAGCCACCCGGGCGTGCCGCCCGGATAACTCATGCGCGTTATTCGCTCCTGCTCACGCAGCGGGGTGTAGCCATCCGGAGGATCGAAGGGGCAGCTCCGCTTGGTAGGCAGCGACACAGGGGGGTGCAGGGCGTCGACCAAGACTCCTCCATCGATTCACAGTCCATGCATCGAGGTCGTCGGCGGCTACACCGGCTGGCTCGAACTCGATGTTAGCTTCGCCGTCGACCCGATAACTCACCAAAAGGACTCTGCGGGCGCGTTCTGTGAAATTCCTTAGACAAAAGGCGGGAGCTGTTGACCCCTGCGCGCGAGTGCACTCACCGCGACGTCCGAACGCGTGGCGGCTCCACCTCTCCCCGACCCCGGGTACGCCGGCTCCGGCTGCCGCGTTCCTGTCGGCACCGACATGCGTGGGAGGGGGGTCCGTCCGATGCCACCACCGAAGGCTCTCGCGCTGGGCGGACCCGGAGTTCGCGACGAAGAGGCGCAGGGCAAGGCCGATGAGGTGCGGGGCAACGTCGGCGAGGGCAGGGCGGACTCGGCCGAGCAGATCGCCACGACGACCGCGGCCCCGCCGGACACCTCGCCGGTCCAGCATCAGGGTGCCGTTGACCTGCTCTACTACCCACCGCTTCAGCTGCGGGACGAAGCCCTTGCCCTGATCGTCCGCGGGTTGCGGCGAACGACCTCGACGGTGATGTCCAGCAGGGCGCCGTGGATGATGACGCCGATGATCAGCCCCAGTACGTCGACGGCCAGTCCCCGCTTGCGCCCCGGCGTGTCCCGAACGCACAGATCAGTCGGCGTGCGGCTCCTGCACCACCAGCAGGCCAAGAACCTCTTGGTGTCGCGCTCGCCGCAGAAGCTGGGCTTCTTCCAGGGGCACGTGTCGCGACTCCTGTCGCGCACCCTCGTCAAGCTCCGTAAGGGACTGACCTTGGAGGAGTGACCCGGGCGTCGCCTTCGCCGTCCTCAATCGCCGGACGGGCTCATTGAGTCGAGCCCGTCCGGCGATTGGTGTTCATGCCCTCAAGTGCCTGTGACAAGCGCAGCAGGGGCTCACGCCGGATCCGGCAGGTCCATCAGCGCGAGCTTGGCCGGGTCGATCACGGCCGTGATGCCGGTGATCCGGCCGTCGACGACGGTGAACGCGAGGACCGAGAGCGGGGTGCCGTCCTCGCGCCAGGACATGACCCCCGGGAGGCCGTTGACGAGCGCCGCCCGCCCGTGTGTGGCCGCGTCGGCGGACAGTTGCGCGCCGGCTGCGACTTTGGTGGCGCCAAGGGCGACGACCACGCCGGACGGGGTGTCGACGGTCAGTTTCACCTCGGGGTCGAGGACCCGCAGCAACTCCTCGAAGTCGCCGCGCCGAGCCGCCGCCAGGAAGGCCTGGACCACCTCTCGCTGCTCCCGTCCGGCGTCGGCCGGCCGCTGGGCCGCCTGCACCTTCCTGCGGGCGCGGCTGGCGAGCATCTTGGTGGCGGCGGTGGACCTGCCGAGGATCTGGGCGATCTCGTCGAACGGCACCGCGAACAGATCGTGCAGCACGAACGCCAGCCGCTCGCTGGGCCGGAGCGACTCCAGGACGACGAGGAGCGCGAGCCCGACCGAGTCGGCGAGCACCGCGTCTTCCTCAGGAGCGGGACCGTCGTCGAGCGTCACCACGAACTCGGGCAGGCCGTCGCCGTAGGAGGCCTCCGGGCGGGCCTGACGCGATCGCAGGACATCGAGGCTGATCCGGCCGACCACCGTGGTCAGCCAGCCGGCGAGGTTGCGGATGGCCGCCGCGTCCTGGCGGGAAAGCCGCAACCAGGCCTCCTGGACCACGTCCTCGGCATCCGCGTGTGATCCGAGCATCCGGTGGGCGACCGCGCGGAGCCGGTCGCGCTGGGCCTCGAACGCCTCGGCCATCGGGTCCGTCGGCCTTGTCTCGGACATGTTGTTACCTTCCTCGGGACTGCTCCGTCATGGGGATGACGGGCCCGCACGGGCTCAGGTAACCGATGAAGGAGCAGTCCCGATGGAAGCACGCATGACAAGCCCGGCCAATCCCGATGTGATCACGGCAATCCAGCACCTCTACAAGGCGATTCACGCCGGAGGCGTCGACCAGCGGCTGCTGTCGCTGGTCCACCTGCGTGCCAGCCAGATCAACGGCTGCAGCCCCTGCGTATTCGCCACGGTCCAGCCGGCGAAGAAGGCCGGTGAGACGGAGGAGCGGCTGCACAACGTGGTCGCGTGGCGCGAGACACCCTTCTACACCGAGCAGGAGCGGGCAGCCCTCGCCCTGACCGAGGCCGCCACCCGGATCCAGGACGGCGCACCGGGTGTCACCGACGACATCTGGGACACCGCCGCCGACCACTTCACCCAGGAGCAACTCGGTGCGATCACCCTGGAGATCGCGCTGACCAACTTCTTCAACCGGATCAACCGCACGGTCCGGGAGCAGGCCGGCAAGACCTGGTGAGGCGGTCGGGGCGCTGTTGAGTACGGCCTCGTTCAATACGGCCTCGTTCAGTACTGTGTCAAGTACCCCGATTCGGTGAGCGAGGTGAGCGATCAGTGAAAGGGATGAAGGCGATGAAGGTGCGCACCGCGGGCCCACTGGCTGTCGCAGGAGTCGTCCTGTCCGTCCTCGTGGTGGGCTCGCCACTGGCTGTGGCCGACTCGAGCGCCCAGGCCAAGTTCTTCACGGGCGGCGGTCGCGGGCCGACTGCGGCTGTGGCGATTCAGAGTGCGGTCGGGGACGCGGAGTCGTCGGCCGGCGCCGAGCAGCTCTACACCTGCACGCTCGCCGGCGAGCCCCTCGTGTTCGAGAGCTTCAACGATCCGAACTTCGGCCACGTGTTCCGCGCCGAGGCGACGGTGAGCTGCACGGCCTGAGCCCGGCCGGCGTTCGCGAGGCGGGCTACGCGCCGTTCCCGGTGCCGCGCAGCAGAGGCGGGCTGAGCAGCCATGCGCTCCCCCGACGGTAGAGGCCGGCCGGACGCCCGGTCGGGGGATGCCACCGCTCCCCCGTGGACTCCACGAAGCCGACGGTGTTGAGCACTTTGCGGCGGAAGTTGCTCGGGTCCAGGCCCTCGCCCCAGATCACTTCGTAGACCGTACGCAGCTCGCTCAAGGTGAACGACTCCCCGCAGAAGGCCGTGGCGGCAGCGGTGTACTCGATCTTTCTGCGGACCTCCTCCAGGGCATCCGAAAGGATGGCCAGATGGTCGAACGCCAACCCCTTCGCCTCGGCCATCAGTTGTGAGACAGAAGCCCAGTAGGCGCGCCTGGCATCGGTACCGCCGACCGGAGCAGGAAGGTCCGGTCCCAGTGCGAGATAGGCGATCGTGACCACCCTGCCCCTCGGGTCACGCTGAGGGTCTCCATAGGCGCCGAGCTGTTCCAGGTGCAGTCGCCCGCCGTCGATCCCGGCCTCCTCCCAGAGCTCACGCAGCGCCCCGTCGCGCAAGGTCTCGTTCTTCTGGACGTAGCCGCCGGGCAGCGCGGGCCGGCCGAGGAAGGGCTCCACCCCACGCTCGATCAGGAGCACCATCAACCGATCGTCTCTGATGGTGAAGATCGCCAGGTCCACGGTCACCCATGACGCCTCGACCTCCACAGAGTCCTTCAGCCAGTCATCCACCCAGAACCCCTAAAGGTCATATTGACTTAAACACGGTCGCTACTTATGGTCTCATTAACCTTAACCCTACGAGGCAAAGGCAGATCATGCTCACTTCCCATGCGCCACCGGCCAAGGAAGCGATCCATGAACCAACCGCCGCCACCCGCCACTTATGCACCGGCGTGTACGTCGACGAGCGCTTCCGCGACCTCGTGATCAACGAGGTGTGCACCGCGCCCCACCGAAGGGTCGCCCCGTCCTACGGGTTCGACGTCGTTCCCGTGATGCACCACGCGTGGCGGGCTGCCGCACTGAGCGCGTTCCTCCGCCTGACGTTGGCAGGGGCGGTGGCCATCCCGGTCTTCGCGGGTGCCCTACCCACCGCCATCCTCATCACCTGCGGCCTCAGCCTCCTGTGGCTGCTGCACCGCGCGATGCTGCTCCGGGACACGGACCGGGAGCCAAGGCCCAGGCGGAAGGCCAAACGCCGCGGCCTGGGGCCGAAGCGTGTCGATCAGCGGCTCTCCAGACTGCTCTCCCCACGGAGGTACCCGGAGAGGTCACACGCGCTGAAACGCATCGGTGTCGCGGCACTCTCCTTGGCACTGACCGGCTTACTCGTCGCGCTTACCCATCCGGGCCACGCCGCGATCGCCCTCTACGTGGCCGCGGGGATCACGCTCACGTGCCTCGGCGTCGGAGCCACACGTCAACTGATGCTCAACCACATCCTGCGTGCGCCGGCTCTCAGGCCCGCGCGCCTGTCCGGCCGACAACGGGCCGCGGACGCACAGCAGGGGCACGTCTGCGCCGTGTACCGCCGCCCTCGCCACAGCGAGGACGACGACGAGGACGACCTCACCATATTCACGCTCTTCGGGGACGAATCACCTTTCATCGGTGCCGGTGAAATCGTCTACCAGTGGAACCCACCGATGAGCATCCAGTTGCTGCGCCCCGGCGGCGATAAGGACGCACCGCTGAATGAACGAGAACACCCCGTACCACCGTTCAAGGCACACGAACTGGTGGAGAACCTGCGCAAGGCGGTTCAACAACTGGACACCGACAGCCAGGACGTCCGCCTTCCCGCACAGGTCCGCGACCGCGTCTACATCGCCGAGACCGATGTGGCGGTGGACCATTCCCTGCTTCCGCAGGAGTTGGCGGCGGACGATCTGCACGACATCATCAACACCCCCGGGTCCAAGCAGCACCACTTCCTCGAAGTCACCACGCCCGCGGAGGGATCGGAGTTCGTCGCGACCGTCCTGCTGCACATCAGTCTGCAGGGGCGCACCTTGAGCATCTCCACGGTGGCGTGCGTCCTCGCCCACACGCCACGGTCCTTCCAGCGCACCGAGGAGTTCGGGCACCATGGAGCCGCCGCTGTCGTCTGGGCGGCATTTCGCGAACTGGCCGCCTTGCCTTCGGAGATCCAGCGTGCCTGGCGGATCGCTCCCTACCTCTTCGCCGTGAGCAAGGCAGTCGTACTCCCCCGTGATCTCACCTCCGCACCGATCCGCAATGTCCTGATCGGCAGCCGGGTGAGCATACGGGAAAGGTCGGCCCAGGCTTGGTCCAAGATTCAGCTGGAGAAGAGCGACATCCTGGGCCGGATGAAGACAATCGAGCGGAGGTTGCTCCGGGCGGCCAGCGATTTCCTGTCCTCCAAGGACGTCGACATATCCGAATTCAACGACCGCGCACTCCAAATCATCAACAGCGGCATCTTCAACTTCGGCGACAACAACTCCTTCAGCAACAACGCGGTGGGTGACGCGGCTCAGGTCAACGCCTCCGCGAACCAGCCGACAGGCACCAACAACAGCAGTGGAGGAAGTCAGTGAGCGGCAATCGAGGAATCGTCAGCCACGGCAACAACAACAGCTTCAGCAACAACGCCGTCGGAGAACACGCCCAGGTCACCGTGACCACGCCCTCCCACGACACCGGCACCCCTGCCGACAACGGTCGCGCCGACGAACCGACCACCGTGTGGGACGTGGGAGTGGTCACGATCCTGAGCGAGGAACTGCGTTCGGTAGTCGACGAGTTGGACTTAAGGCGCCACAAGGAGCCCAACGGACTGTACTTCTACCGGGGCCGGCACACCACGCCGGAAGCGACCGTTCGCATCGTGGCCACCCAGAGCCAGAGCCAGGGGCAACGGTCGACGATGGCCGCACTGGAAAACCTGCGTCGTCACTACGAACCGCGCTTGTGGGCCCTGGTCGGCGTGGGCGGTGGTATCCATGACGAGCACGCCCGCATCGGCAACGTCATCGTCGCCACCGACGTCGTGTACTACGAGAATCGCAAGATCAACCCGCGTGGTGACGTTCGTCGCCGCGGCGAGCACCGGCAGGCGCCGGCACCGGTCGTCCATGCGGTGAACGCCTTCTTCGCCGATCACGGAACCCCCGCACGCGTACACGATCAGCTCTCCCCGCACGCCTCGAAGGAGTTCGAGGTCTATCCGGGCGTGATCGGGTCCGGCGAAGCCGTCATCGCCGATCGCGAGAGCGACATCCGCAGCTATCTCACGGACTATCACGAGAAGGTCCTGGCAGTGGACATGGAAGCCGGAGGGCTGAGCCAGTACTGGCAGGAGAATTCCGTCCACGGCGGAGTCAATCCCGGTTGGATCGTCATCCGAGGCGTCTCCGACAACGCCGATGAGGAAAAGGGCCACGGCTACCACGACCTCGCGGCCCGCAACGCCGCACACGTCCTGCGGCGCCTCCTCCCCTATCTCTGCTGACCAAGCATCCTGCGCCAGCTCTGCCGGCCAAGAGGCCGAGAATCGAGATCACCCAGACATAGGGAGATGGCTCGCATGACTGCTTTTCTGTTCGGGGTGCTCAGCTCTCTGGCAGCCAGCGCGATCGTGCTCGTCCTCGGCCTCCTGCGCGGCTCGCGCCCCGTGTGGTGGCTGGTCGCCGCCTGCTCATGGTTCACCGGCACAGGGCTCGGCCGTGTGTACCGTCATCAGTCGTCCGCCGAGCAGGACATCGCACGCGACCTGAGCCGGGCGCGCTGGATCAAGGTCCTGGCAGGACGAGGAAACGTGCTCACCCGTGAGGTCTTCTCCCCTCTGTGGTCGGGTGCGCTGTCCCCGGAGTCCGTGGAGGTCCTGCTGCCCGACCCGCACACCCGAGGAGACTCCTGGCTCGACCGGCGCTCCCACGACGTGCGCCGGTTCGATCCCGGATTCACCCCGGAGCTGCTCAGGAGTCAGGTCCGGACGAACATGGACTACCTGGCCCGCAGGGCCCGCACACAACGCAACTTCGCGCTCCGCAGCTTCAACCTGCCCAACACCTGCCGCGTGATCGCAACGGACCGGGTGGCCTACCTCACCTTCTACAGCGACTCCGCTCACGGCAGGAACTCCCCGTGCCTTTACGCACGGGCTCCCGGACTCCTGTACTCCATCGCCCTGCAGCAGTTCGACGCGGCCTGGACGGACAGCTCACCCGCACTCCCGGCTCCCCAGGCGGGATGACATCGAGGCTGGGCTTCTTCCAGGGGCGCACGACAAGGCGCCTGACCTGGTACGCCGCGTACTCACGTACTCCACGTACAGCACCGGTCAGGCGCCCTCAGCTCGGCCCGCCCAGGTCGAGGCCGGGCTCCGCTCAGCGGATGTTGACGTCGATGCACGCGTAGAAGGCGTTGGCCGTGTCGCCGATGTTCCAGACCGCGAGGACCTTGTGCCTGCCGGTGGCGTTGCCGAGGTTGATCTGGTGCGAGACGGTCGCCGGTGGCTGCTGGTTGCCGCCGTCGATGGTGGCGACCTTGGTGCCGTCGACGAAGTACTCGTAGTTCGCGGTGCGGTGCCGAGCGGTGAACGTCCAGGTGAAGGTCTGCGTCCTGCTGACGTCGCTGACCCGCCAGCCCTTGCTGTCGTCGTTGAGCTCCGCGAACCTGGCGTTGCCGCCGCTGCAGCTGCGCAGGCCCTTGGGGCCCTCGACGCTCTGCGGTTCCCACTTGATCTCGCCGCACGACACCGTGCCCTGGGCGCACTGCGCCTGGCGGCTCGCGGGCGCGTTGACGTATCCGTGCGCACTGGCCGAACCGGTCGGCAGGGTGAGGGCGAGGACCGGCGCCAGACCAGCACCGATCGCGGCGGCTATCTTCCGCTTCCTGTCCATGCGTACTCCTTCACGGCGTTGCTTCATGGGGGGACGTGAAGTGCTCTTGTGGGGGGTTGGGGGGAGTGGGGGTGTGTGGGGGTGGAGTGTTGCGGGCGGTTGGGCCGCACGGTGTGGCCAGATGTGCTCGGCGGCCGATTAGTCTGGACCATAGACTTTGGCAGTCCACGGTCAAGGGTGATTTCGGGCCATGCCTGGGAGGCCCTCAGCTCCCGTCCGTACAGGGGTAGTTGAGTCGGCCGAACGTGGCCTTGATTGACTTGCGGCGAGCTGAACGGGGGACGGGCAACCCAGTCCGCCCCCGCACCGTGAACCTGGGGGAAGAATGACTCGTCCGGACAAGCCCGTTCTCAAGCGCCGTGCCCTGCTCGGAGGTACCGCGGCTGCCGGAGTCGGTGCCGTGGTGTCGTCGGGGGGTTCCGCCGCCGCGGCCGATGGCGGCAGTCGGTACGGCCGCCCCTTGGACCAGGCCGCGATCGATGCCGTCGCCCTTCGGATCGAGGGCAATCTGATCGCGCTTCGGCGGGATCTCCACGACCACCCGGAGGCGGCGAAGAAGGACGGGGTCGGGGAAGGGGAGGTCGCGACCTCCAGGATCGTGGGGCATCTGCTGCGCGCCGCCGGGCTCGAGGTGCGGACCCACGTCGGCGGGCTGGGGGTCGTCGGCGTACTGAAGGGGGCGCGACCCGGGCGTACCGTCGCCTACCGCGCCGACATGGACGCCGTACCGCCGAACGGGATCATTCCCGCAGGTACCAATCCCACCAAGCCCACCAAGCCCGCCCACGTCTGCGGGCACGACCTCCACACCACCGTGGGCGTCGGCGTCGCACAGACTCTCGCGCAGCTGAGGCATCGGCTCAGCGGCACCGTGGTCTTCGTCTTCCAGCCGGGTGAGGAGACCTTGGAGGGCGCCGAGGCGATGATCAAGGGCGGTGCGCTGAAGGACGCGCCCGAGGAGATCCACGCTCTGCACTGCGGGCCGTTTCCGGTGGGGCAGTTCGCCGTGACGCCCGGGAGCGGGCTGCCGGGGCAGGACGAGGCCACCGTCACGGTGACCGGCCCGGACGCGCTCACGCGTGCCGAGCGGCTCGCCGAGGAGATCAAGGGGCTCGCCACTGTGGCTCCCCCGCGGACGCCCGCCGACCTGGAGAAGATGGTCGCGGACGTCCAGACGCCGAACGGGCCGCTGGCCGAGTTCGTCGTCGTCCGGGCGAACGCCACGCCGGACGCGGAGAAGGGGCAGGCCACGATCTCCGTGTCGTACCGCTGCTGGCCCGAGGAGCGTTACGTCGAGGTGCGTGAGGCGATCCGGCGGCTGGCGAAGCCTTATGGCGGTGTCGTGGTGCGCTTCCGCGAGAATCCGTTCCCGGCCATGGTGTGCCCGGAGAAGGATGCCCTGACCCTGCGGCGCCATCTGCGCCGCGTCCTCGGTCCGGACGCCGTGACCGTGATGCACGCCGCGTTCCCGTTCAACGGCGAGGACTTCGCGCTGTTCCTGAAGAAGATCCCCGGCACCTACACCTTCCTGGGCGTACGTACGCCGGGGACCGTCATCACGGAGGGCTACCCGCACTACGGCGACTTCGACCCCGACGTGCGGGCCATCGGCGTCGGCGTACGCGCGATGTCGGGGTGGCTCGCGGAGCGCGCGAGGGGGTGAGGCGCCAAGCCCCCCGCTTGGTCAACTCGCAGGCCTGACCGGCACCTTGCCGTCCTCGTCGGACGGGGCAGGAACCGCAGGCGCCCCCGGCTTCCGCAAGGGGACTTCCACAACGAACACAGCAGCGACGAACGCCACCGCGCACAGAATCGCCGCGAACAGAACGATCTGTTGGGTCCCGTCGGCAACCGCCGCGAGGTAAGCGTCCCTGGCCCCGGCCGGCACCTCGGCCGGAGCCTGGGCGTCAGCCCCCGTACCGCTGCCCCCGCCGGGCAGGCGGGACCCGACAGCACGCGTGAACATCGAGCCGAAGAGGGCCACGCCGAGCGACCCCCCGAGCGTACGGAAGAGCATGGCCGAGCTCATCGCAGCGCCCATGTCCCGCAAGGAGACGCTGTTCTGCGCGATGGTGGTGGCCATCTGCAGGACGCAGCCGAGCCCGATGCCGACCAGCACCATGTACGCGCAGGTCGTCACGCGTGAGGTCGAGGTGTCCATGGTGGCGAGCAGCCCCAGCCCCACGGCGAGGAAGGCGGTGCCCACGATCGGGAAGATCCGGTACTTCCCAGTGGCGGACATGACCTTGCCCGCGATGGTGGACACGATCACGACGGGAATCATCATCGGCAGCATCAGCAGACCGGAGTTGGCGGCCGATGCCCCCTGCACGGTCTGCTGGAACAGCGGCAGATAGAGCCCGGCGCCGAACATGACCACACCCGCGGCCAGGACCAGGACCATGGCGAGCGGGAAGTTCCGGTGACCGGTGAACACGCTCAGCGGTACCACCGGCTCCGCGACCCGCTTCTCCACCGCGACGAACGCGGCCAGCCCGGCCGCGGCGACGGCGCCCAGGGCGAGGATCTGCCAGGAGCCCCACGCGTAGCTCGTCCCGGCCCAGGTCGCGGCGAGCACGATCGCGCTGATCGTGAGCGTCAGGAGGGCGATACCGCTCCAGTCGACCCTCGCCTTGATGCGCTTGGCGGGCACGCGCAGCGTCAGCGACAGCCACACCAACCCGAGCAGGCCGACCGGCAGGTTGACGTAGAAGGCCCAACGCCAGCCGAAGTGCCCGGTGATGAACCCGCCGAGCAGCGGGCCGCCGATGGTCCCGATCGCCATGACCGAGGCGGTCATTCCTTGGTACTTGCCGCGCTCACGCGGTGGTACGAGGGCCGCGATCAGCGCGAAGGCACCCGCGCCGATGCCCCCGGCACCGACTCCCTGCAGGGCGCGGAACACGATCAGTTGGGTCATCGACTGGGAGGCGCCGCACAGCGCGGAACCCGCGATGAACACCGCGATCGAGGCGAGATACATGGGCTTGCGGCCGATGAGGTCGCCGAACTTGCCCCAGATCGGGGTCGTCACGGCGGTGGCCAGGGTGTACGCCGTCACCACCCACGAGATGTGCTCCATGCCGCTCAGATCGCTGACGATCGTGGGCATCGCGGTGCCCACGACCATGTTGTCGAGCATCGCGAGAAGCATCGCGAGCATGATGCCGAGCAGGACCCAGCGCACGTTCTTCGGTACGACGGCGGGTGCCGCCGGGCCTGCGGCGGAAGGGGATGGGGGCGCGGACGCGGGCATGGCTGATCACGCCTTTCAGGCGAAGGAAACAAGGATCAGAGCGAAGGATCAGAGTGATGGAAGGCCGGAGGTCGTCTCACGGCCGACACCAACAGAAGAGCACACCGACTCAATAAGTGCAACAGCTCAACTTTTATAGTTGATGCACCAAGAGGTAGAGTGCCGGCATGAGCGAGACGACACAATCGGCGTCGGCACCCGTGGGCCGCCGGGAGCGCAAGAAGGCCGCCACCCGCCAGGCGCTGGCGGACGCGGCCCTGAACCTCTTCCTCCAGCACGGCTACGACGCGGTCGGGATCCGGGACATCGCGGACGCCGCCGACGTGTCCACCACCACGCTGTTCAAGCACTTCCCCGTCAAGGAAGCACTCGTCTTCGACGAGGACGCCGATCAGGAGGCCAAGCTGCTCGCCGCCGTACGCGAGCGGGCCGAAGGCCAGTCCATTCCCGCAGCCCTGCGCGAGCATGCGCTGCTCCACCGGGTCAGGTCCGAGGACGACGAGGAAGGCTTCGCCGCCTTCTTCGAGCTGATCGAGAACACCCCGGCGCTGCGCGACTACGCCCAGAACATGTGGCTGCGCCATGAAGCCTCGCTCGCCCACGTCATCGCCGACGAGACGAACAGGCCCGCCGACGACCCGGACTGCGCCGCGCTGGCGCACTTCACCCTCGAAGCCACGCGGGTCGCACACGGCAGGTCCGACGCCCGCACCGTGGTCACCCGCGCCTTCGACCTCCTCGAACACGGCTGGGCCGGCATCACGGCCCGCGACTGACCGCGTCCGGGGGTGGCGGATCTTCGCCCCCGCCTCGCGACGTACCAGGTCAGAGCCACGCACCCAAGCGGCCAGGTGGCGCATCGCTGCCGCAACGCCACCCACGCCACCGCGCCGGTACGTTTCCTGCCATGCCGGCCGAACGCATCCCCGCCTCCCTGCCCGTCGCCGCCGCGCGGCGTCGGCGGCTGCGTGCGGACCAGGCACGGCAACTCGCCGATCTGCTGCGCCACCAGATCCTGGCGGGCGGCTTCCCCCGCGGTGTCCTCCCCCTGGAGGACGTCATCGCCGCCGACTACCGGGCCAGCCGCAACACCGTCCGGCAGACCCTGGACCTGCTGCGCGGCGAGCAACTCGTGGAGCGGAAGGCCGGCGTCGGCACCGTCGTGGTGTGCGAGAAGTATCCGCACGGACTCGACCGGCTCCAGGGTCTGGCCGAGACCCTGCACGAGCACGGCCGGGTCACCAACGAGGTCCGCGCCGTCGGACCCGTCAGCGCCCCCGGCCCGGTGGCGCACCGGCTCGGCCTGCCCGACCACACCGACGTGCTCTGTATCGAGCGGCTGCGCGCCTCAACGGGCTGCCGCTCTCTCTCGACCTGTCCTATCTGCCCATGGACGTCGGCGGGGAACTGCTCGGCTGCGACCTGGAGAACACGGACGTGTTCCGGCTCCTGGAGACGCTGACCGGTGGCCCGCTGGGGCATGCCGAAATCACTCTCGAAGCCGTGAACGCCGACGTCCACTCCGCGGCGGTGCTGCAGGCGCCGCGCGGGAGTGCCGTTCTGATGCTGGAGCGGCTCACTCATCTGCCCGACGGGCGGCCCGTGGACCTGGAGTTCATCCGCTTCCGCGGCGACCGCATCACCATGAGCGGCGTCCTGCACCGGTCCGTCTGACCCCACTCATTTCTCGCTCACCCCTTCCTGGAGACAGCCATGCCTGTCGTCCCGCAGCGCGCCGACGCGCCCGTGACCGTCGACGAGTCCCTGTGCATCGACGGCTGCACGCTCTGCGTCGACATGTGTCCGCTCGACTCGCTCGCGATCCGCGAGGACAACGGCAAGGCGTACATGCACGTCGACGAGTGCTGGTACTGCGGCCCGTGCGCGGCCCGGTGTCCCGCCGGCGCGGTCACCGCCTCCACGGCGGTGGAGTTCCTCGGCCGCCGCGCCACGTCCTGGCTGCCGCGCCCGGCCGAGCGCGCGAGTTCGACCCGCTCGCAGGTCCGCAGCGGGCGCTGGGCGAGGCCGCTCCGGTGCCGGTGGCGACGGCGGGGCCGCGGGACGTCGCCCCGGCCGCCCGCCCCGCAGCGCCGGGCGCACTCGACGTGGAACAGCCCGCATCCGTCACCCCGCCCCCGGTCACCCCATCGAGCCCCGCCCTCCTCACCCTCCTCGCCCTCGCCGAGGCCCCCCCGACCTGGCCGCCCTCTCCCCCTACCTCGCGGACGCCGACCCGGCCGTGCGCGCCGCCGCCGCCGTGCTCGCCGAGACGGTGCCCGTCGGGGCTGGTCCCGCGCTCGCCGCACGGCTGCTCGACACCGCGCCCCAGGTGCGGTCGGCCGCCGTCGGCGCCCTGTGCGAGCTGGTCGAAGTGCTGCCCGCGGAGGCCGAGTTGAGGGCAGGACTGCGGACTGCTCTCGGCGTGGCCGACCCGGTGGTGCGGGGTGCCGCGCTGCATGTCCTGCGGGCGCTGCGGCTCGGCGACGCCGCGGTGTACGCCGCCGCGCTCGCGGACACCGACATCGACGTCCGCATCCACGCCGTCCGGGGCCTGGTCTCGGTGGACGCGGCCGTGGACCTGGCGGCGGCGACGGCCGACCAGGACCGTGAGGTCAGGGTCGCGGTGGCGCGCGGGCTCGCGGCGGTGCGCGATCCGGCGGCGGCCCCGCTCGACCCGCTCCTCGACGACCCCGACGCGCTGGTCAGGGCGGCCGCGCTGACCGCGCTCGCCGCGACGGGCTGCCCGCCCGGGTACGCCGAGCGGGCCGTGGCCGCGCTCGGTGATCCCGCCTGGCAGGTCCGGGCGGGCGCGGCGACAGCCCTGCGAACGGCCGCGCCGGGACCGGCCGTTCCCGCCCTCGCCAAGGCGTCGGCCGACGTCAACGCGGACGTCCGCAAGGCCGCCGTCCTGTCGCTGCTCGCCCACCTGGCCGACCCCGACGCCCGCACCGCCCTCGCCGCCGCCACCGGCGACACCGACGCGGACGTCCGGGCCTACGCCGCGCAGGCAGCGTCCTGACACCAGGCAGCTGACCAGGCTTGGCTAGAGCGACGCGTGCTCCAGCCAGTGGGCGAGCAGCGCGCTCTCGCCGTGGACCGCGACCCGCGTGGGCTCAAGGCGGCGGGTGAGCACAAGGAGAAGGTCCTGCGCCGAGCCCGTCAGCTCGACGTCCGCCGGGCCCCTGCCCGGCTGCCACCTGACGCCGTCGGGTGTGCGGATGACGAGCCAGGCAGGTCCGTCGGCGTCGGTGGTGGTGATCCGCATCGTCTCGCCGTCGCCGCGCAGCTTCGTCACGGCCGGCCGCAGTGCCTCGGCGACGGGCAGCGCGAGGAACTCCAGGAGTTCGGTGATCGCATCGGCCGCGAGGTCGGGTGCGATGTCGTACGGCACCCCGGCGTGCAGGGCGGCGTCGACGCGGTGCACGGTCGTGTCGTGGGTCGCGCGGCGCAGCCAGAACTTCGCGGGGCGCGGTTCGTCGAACGTCCTGACCGGTGTGTCGGGGCCGGTCGCGCGCACGGCCCCGACCAGGTCCTCGGCACCACGGCGCAGCCACTGCTGCCAGTCGGCGGGCGGCGTCGCGTCGTGCGGGTCGGGGATGCCATCGGCCTGCCGGTTCCAGACGATGCTGGTGATCCAGCGGTGCTCCTGCCCGATGTGTCCGACGAGCACCCGCAGCCGCCACTCCGGGCATGTCGGCAGGTGCGCGTCCCAGTCGGCGTCCGCGACGGCCCGCACGAACGCGTCGGTCTGCTCGACGAGGGCGGTCGCGAGTCGGTCGGTGTCCAGGTGATCCATGGTGTGCTCCATGCGCCGTACCGTAGGAGCTCCACCCGGGTGGAGGTTCAAGGTGAGGAACACCACGTTGAGCATCGGTGAGCTGGCGCGCCGCGCCGGTGTGCCGGTGCGGACGGTCCGCTTCTACTGCGACGAGGGCGTGCTCGCGTCGGTGCGCAGCGCGGGCGGGCACCGGCGGTTCGACGCGTCGGCGGTGGAACGGCTCACGCTGGTGCGGCGGTTGCGGGCGCTCGGCCTCGGCCTGCCCGCGATCGTCGCGGTGCTCGCGGGCGAGCGGTCCGTCGCCGAGGCGGTCGCCGCGGAACGCGCCGCGCTCGATGTGTCCCTGGCTGCCCTGGCCTGGCGGCGGGCGTCGCTGCGCGCGATCGAGGCCGCCTCCGCCGAGGAACGCGCCGCACGCCTGGAGCTGCTCGCCGCGGTGAGCGACGGCTCCATGGCGCGCGGCACGCTGGAGGCGTTCTGGAGCCGCGCGTTCGCGCCGGCGGTTCCCGCGGACGCCCTCGCGATGTTCCTGTCGGTCGGGGTGCCCGCGCCGCCGCCGGATCCCACTCCGGAGCAGGTGGTGGCGTACGCGGGCATGGTCGGCGTCGTCTCCGAACCCGCGGTGCGCCGGCTGGCGTTCACGCGGCTGCGTGCCGACGAGGTCGCCACGTACCAGAACACGCTGCTGCGCGGCGAGATCGGCGTGCTCTGCGAGGCCATCCGGGCGGGTACGGAGCCCGCCGAGCTGCTCGACGCGTACGTGGCCGTGCACGCGAGCACGCAGGGCGCGACCGACACCCCGTCGTTCCGGCGCACGCTGGCCCGGACCGCGGCGCTTGACCGGAGCCCGAGCATGCACCGCTACTGGCGCCATGTCCGGGACGTCACCGGGGAGCCCCTCACGGTCGGCGAGGCGCACTTCTCGCTCCTCGACGCCCTGGCCGACGCATAAGGACAGACGCGTAAGGATGGGCACGTAGACACAGACGCGTAAAGAAACCCGAATCACCCCATGGGCAACCAAAGGGGATCGTGCGGGCTCTTCCCTCTCGTCGTGAACCGCACGCCGTATCGCGGCCGTACCACCGCGAAGGAGACCGTCATCTTTCCCCGCCCCGCCCTCGCACCGCACGCAGCACGCTTCTCCCGCTCGGCCCGGTGGGTCCCGGTCACGGCGTTTCTCGTGGCCGTGAGCACCGCCTGCACCGGCTCCACGCCGCATTCCGCGGGCGCGTCGGCCGCGCGTCCGGGCGCGGCGGGCGTGGGCGACCGGCTCTTCCCCGCGCTCGGCAACGGCGGCTACGACGTGACGCACTACGGCCTGACCCTGCACTACGTCCCCGAGACCAACCACCTCAAGGGCACCGCGGTCATCACGGCACGCGCCACCCAGGGCCTGAGCCGCCTCAACCTCGACCTCGCCGGGATGAAGGTGCGCGGCGCCACGGTGAACGGCGCCGACGCCCGTTTCGTACGCGCGAAGAACGAGCTGACGCTGACGCCCGCGAAGGCGGTCGGGGACGGCGAGACCTTCAAGGCCACCGTCACGTACGAGGGCACCCCGAAGATGATCGGGAACTCCGACGAAGGGATGGAGGGCTGGATCGAGACCGACGACGGCTCGACGGCCCTGGGCGAGCCGGCCGGCTCCATGACCTGGTTCCCCGGCAACCACCATCCCTCGGACAAGGCCACGTACGACATGACGGTCACCGTCCCGAAGGACGAGGACGGCGACCCCTACGACGTCATCGGCAACGGGGACCTGGTGAAGGAGGAGGACAAGGGCGACCGCGTCACCCGGCACTGGCGCACCAAGGAGCCCATGGCGAGCTATGTCGCCAACGTCTCCGTCGGCTGGTTCGAGATCACCAAGGGCAGGACCTCCGGCGGTCTGCCCGTGTACGTCGCCGTCGACCCGGACGAGTCGAAGGACGCGGAAGACGTGGCGGACCTGGTCCCAAAGGTCACCGACTGGGCGAGCGAGCGCTTCGGTCCGTACCCCTTCTCCTCCACGGGCGCGATCGTCGACCATCTGCCCGACCTCGGCTACGCCCTGGAGACCCAGACCAAGCCGTACTTCGACTCCGCGCCCGAGGATTCCCTGGTGGTGCACGAGCTGGCGCACCAGTGGTTCGGCAACTCGGTCACGCCGCGCGCGTGGAAGGACATGTGGCTCAACGAGGGCTTCGCCACCTACGCGGAGTGGCTCTGGGAGGAGGACCAGGGCGGCAGGACCGCCCAGGAGACCTTCGAGTCCTTCTACAAGGGCACCGACCCCGACGAGGAGAGCGACGGCATCTGGGACTTCGCCCCCGCCGACCCGCCGAGCGCCGCGCGCGTCTCCGATTCCCCGGTGTACGGGCGCGGCGCCATGGTGGCGCACAAGTTGCGCGAGGCGGTCGGCGACAAGACGTTCTTCGCCATCCTCCGGGCCTGGACGAAGCAGCACCGGCACAAGAACGCCGACACCCGGCAGTTCATCGCCCTCTGCGAGAAGCAGTCCGGCAAGGACCTGTCGGGTGTCTTCGACACCTGGCTCTTCAACCCGAAGAAGCCCTCACACATGTGACACGAGGGTCGGCTACGGCGCCATCTCGTACGTCCCGGCCAGCGCCTCGACGCGGTCCCACACGCGCGCCGCGCGGGCCTCGTCGACGACCGGGCGCCGGACCGCGCCCAGGGCCCACGCCTGCTGCGCCTCGGTGGCGGAGTCCTTGCCGTGCAGCTCGACGGCGTGCGCGGAGAAGTCCCGTACGAGAACGGCGAAGAGCTCGTCGAGGACGTCCTCGTCCAGGCCGGTCAGGCGGGCCTGCTCCAGGATGAGCTGGCCGTGCACGACCAGGGCGAAGAGCTGGCCGACGGCGAGGAGCAGGTCGAGGTCGCGGCTCTGCTCCTCGTCGGGGGCCGCGGTGGTGACGAAGTCGCAGAGCGCGTCGGCCTGTTCGCGGAAGCGGGCGACGTTGGGCACCTCGGCGTACGCGTCGTAGGCGGTGCGCCAGTCGTGGAAGCGGATGGCGCCGAGGCCGCGGGCCGGTCCCTGCCGGAAGAGGAAGTCGTCGTCGGTCGCGTCCAGGCGGGTGGGCACGGGCGCGTACTCGGCCGGGTTCAGGAGGTGGTTGCCCATGAACTTCAGGATCAGGGCGAGGTTGACGTGGACCGTGCCCTCCAGCTTCGGCAGGCCGCGGATCTCGGTGGCGGCCTGCGCGAAGTAGGTGTCCTTCTCGAAGCCCTTGGCCGCGATGACGTCCCACATCAGGTCGATGACCTTCTCGCCCTCCGTGGTCACCTTCATCTTCGTCATGGGGTTGAAGAGGAGGTAGCGGCGGTCGTCGGGACCGGCCGAGCGGAAGTAGTCGACGGCGCGATCGCTGAACAGCTTCATCCCGACGAGGCGTACGTAGGCGTCGGTCAGCTCGCGGCGCACGTGCGGGAACGCGGTGACGGGACGGCCGTAGAGGATGCGGCCCGTGGCGTGGGTGACGGCCTCGTACATGGCGTGCTCGCAGATGCCGATCGCGCCGGTGCAGAGGTTGAACTTGCCGACGTTGACGGTGTTGAGCGCGGCGTCGAAGGCGGCACGGCCGGTGTGCAGGACGTCGGCGGCGGCCACCGGGTAGTTCTCCAGGCGGAACTCGCTGACGTACTTCGACGAGTCGACGACGTTCTTGACCAGGTGGTACGCGTCGTGGCGGCTGTCGGCGGCGAAGAAGACGTAGCCGTCGGGGCCCTCGATGTCGGTGCGGCGGCCGAAGACGGAGACGAGACCCGCGGCGTTGCCGTTGCCGATGTAGTACTTGGAGCCGCTGGCCCGGAAGCCTCCGTCGCCGTCGGGCTCAAGAAGCATGTCGGTGGAGTAGATGTCCGCGCCGTGGGACTTCTCGGACAGGCCGAACGCGAACACCTCACCCTGGGCGAGGAGTTCGGCCGCGCGGGCGCGGGCGGCGGCGTTGTCGCTCTGCCAGACCGGGCCGAGCCCCAGGATGGTGACCTGCCAGGCGTACCAGTAGTCGAGCCCGTAGAAGCCGAAGATCTCGTTGAGGGCGGCGATCCGGGCGGTGTCCCAGCGCTTGTCCGCGGCTCCGTCGGCGTCGGCGGACGGCGTCAGGAAGGTCGCGAAAAGACCCTCCTTGGCGGAGAACGCGAGGAAGTCCGCCAGCCAGGCGCGGGAGCGGTAGTCCTCGATCAGCTGCCGCTTGCCGCGCGCCTCGAACCAGTCGACGGTCGCGCGCAGCAGCCTGCGGGTCTCGGGGTCGAAGTGCGTCGGGTCGTAGGTGTTCGGGTTGAACAGCAGCGGGTCGGCCATGGCTTTTCGCCTTTCCGGCTCGGGAGTTGGGGAAGGTCGGGCAAGAGATGGGGCGGCGCTCGGCTCCGGACCGAGGGATCAGCGCGCGGCTCCGGCGTGCGGCGGCGCGAGCCGTTCGAGGGTGGCGATCACGTCGTCGAGCCAGTCGAGCGTCATGCGTTCGTACGCGATGCCGCCGCGCAGCACGACGTGCTGGAGTTCGCGTCCGGCGTCGAGGGCTCGGGGCGCCTCGGGCCCGGTGAAGTCGCGCCGCTCCCCCGCGAGGTAGTGCGCGAGCCGGTCGGCGTGTGCCTTGCGGTGTCGCTCCACCTCGTGGATCAGCGCGGCCGGGTCGTCGAAGGCCGCGCCGCGGATCTTCACGGCGAGCTCGTGCCGGACGCTCTCGGGCTCGATCGGCTCGTGCAGCCACTGGGAGAGCGCTTCGCGGCCGGGGGCGGCGACGGAGTACTCCCGCTTGTCCGGCCGGTCCTGCTGCGCCACCTCGCGGGCGTCGATCAGGCCGTCGCCCTCCATGCGCTTGAGGACGCGGTAGATCTGCTGGTGCGTGGCGGCCCAGAAGTAGCCGATGGACCGGTCGAACCGCCGGGCCAGCTCATAGCCGGAGCCCGGCTTCTCAAGGAGGGAGACGAGAATCGCGTGCTCGAGCGCCATGCCCCGATCCTTCTATGCAACTCGTTGCATAGACAAGCGGCACCGGGGAGGTGAGACGCGGCTCACCCGCCGGCTCCAGTGGCCCCCGCGCGCGGAGGCCGGTTGCCGACAGCGGATGTCCGCCGCCGGATTCGGACAGGGCCGGGCGCCGACGGATCCTACGGTTCCGGAGAACTCAAGCTCTGGAGGAGCGCATGGACAGCAGTCGCGGTGCGCGGACGGCCGTCGTCGTGGGTGCGGGTGTCGCCGGTCTGACGGCGGCCACGGCCCTGGCGCGCGCGGGGTGGCAGGTGGAGATCGCCGAGGTCAGCCCGGTGAGGGCGACGTCCGGGTGGGGGTTGTGCCTGACCGGCCCTGCGCTTCGCGCGCTGGACGAGCTGGGGCTCGCGGACGCCTGCCTGGCCGAGGGCTACGGCATGACCGGGATCACGCACGTCGACGTACGGGGCGAGCTCGCGGGCGAGGTCCAGTTGCCGCGCCTGATCGGCGCGGGGCGGCCTGGCATGGTCGGCATCGCCCGCCCCGTACTGCACCGCATCCTGCACGCGGAGGCCGAGCGGTGCGGGGTGGTGGTGCGCCACGGGCTGACCGTCGTGGCCGTGGACCAGGGCGGGTCCACGGACCAGGACGGAGAACCGGTCCGCGTGCGGCTGTCCGACGGGACGGCCCGGCAGGTCGCGCTGCTGGTCGGCGCGGACGGGATCCGCTCCTCGACACGGGACCTGCTCGGCCTCACCACCGCCCTCGACCACCACGACCAGATGGTCTGGCGAGCCGTGGTACCCCGCCCGCCATGGGCCACCGGGATCCATCACTTCGCCGGGAAGGCCGACACGGCGGGCCTCGTACCGATCTCGGACAGCCAGGCGTACGTGTTCCTGACGGAGAACGGCGTGGCGCAAAGCGTCCTGCCGGAGGCCGAACTCGCCCCACGGCTGCGGCAGTTGCTGGAGCCCTTCCCCGGCCGGGTGGCGGAGATCCGCCCTCTGGTGACCGGGGCGGAATCGGTGGTGCGGCGCCCGGTGCGGACGACGCTCCTGGAGGGCGCCTGGAACCGCGGCAACGCCGTCGTCATCGGCGACGCCGCACACGCGCCCGCACCGCAGATGGCCAGCGGCGCGGCCCTGGCCATCGAGGACGGACTCGTCCTGGCCAAGGAGCTCGGGCGGCACGAGTCGGTCGGCGCGGGACTCGACGCGTTCGTGGCCCGGCGCGCGCAGCGGTGCGGCACACTCGTGGAGACCTCGGTGACCATCGTCGGCCTGGAGCGGGAGCAGCGCCACCACGACGCGTACCCGCTGACCGAAACCTGTCACCGACTGATGGCCGAGCCCGCGTAGCCGGCCGGGGAGCCGACCGAGCAGCCCGTACGACGCGTCCCAAGGGGAGGTGGACCCGACAACCGTGCCGACCCCCCTGCGCAACCACCTCATCACCCGCTCCCACAACCCCGCCGACCTGCTCAACGCCGCCACCCGCCTGTTCGGCGGCGCGATCACCACCTCACCCCTGGACGAGCTGTGCGGCGGGGATCACGAACTGCGTGGTGTCGCCGCTCACGACTTCGCGGTGGGCTGCTTCGCCTCACCGCTCGACGTGCGCGTCGCGTCGACCGAGGGACGCGGCTCCTACTTCGTCAACATCGGTGTCTCCGGGGCGATCTCGGCATCGTGCGGCGGCCGACGGGCGACCCTCGACGCGGCGACGGCAGGGGTCGTCAACCCCGGTGACACCCAGGAACTGCGACCCCTGCGCGGCGGGCGGACGCGGTTCCTGGGGCTGCGGATCGACGCCGCCCTGGTCGACCAGGAGTTCACCGCGCTGACCGGGCACCCGCCCGTGTCCACCGTGCGCTTCGACTTCGCCCTCGACCTGGCCGAGCCCAAGGGCCGGGCCGTGCGGCTCCTCGTCCGTTCCCTCCTGGAGCAACTGGACTGCGGGGACCCCTTGTTCCAGCGCCCGGAGCTGCAGCGCAGCCAGCTGCGGTGCATCGTCACCGCCCTGCTCCTGGCCCAGCCCCACTCGCACACCGGCGAGCTGCGGGACGGCCCCCGGCCCGGCCACCCGCGCTCCCTGCGCGCCGCCCTCGCGTTCGTCGAGGCCAACCTCACCGAGCGCATCGGCCTCGGCGACATCGCCCACGCGGCCCACTGCAGCCCCCGGACGATCAGTTCGGCGTTCCGCGACCGGCTCGGCCTGTCCCCCATGGCGTACGTACGCAATCTGCGACTCGACCGGATCCGCGCGGACATCCTCGCCTCCACGGACCCCATCGGCGCGATCGCCTACCGGTGGGGCGTCGCCCACCTCGGCCGGTTCGCCGCCGAGTACCGCGACCGCTTCGCCGAGCTGCCCTCCGACACCGCCGCCCGCAGGTAGCCCGCTGCCCAGAGCCGACGGTGCCCGCCCCCGGGGCGATGCGGGAGGCGGGCACCAGCGGGACGGGAGCGTGGTCAGGCCCCCGTCTGGCTCACCACCTTCGGCGCCGCCTCGGGCTCCACGGGCGCGGGCCCGCCCTCGCTGAGCCCGAACCGTCCGTGGAACTTCTTCAGGAAGGCGGGCGCGTACCAGGCCGAGCGGCCGAGCAGGCGCATCGCGGCGGGCACGAGGACACCGCGTACGGCGATGGCGTCGATGAGGATGGCGAGGCCGCTGCCGAGGCCGAACAGCTGCAGGAAGCTGATCTTGGCCGTGCCGAAGGCGAAGAAGCTCACCGCGAGCAGGACGGCCGCCGCGCTGACGATGCGTCCGGTGTGCCCGAGGCCGTTGGTCACGGCGGACTCGTTGTCCTCGCCCTGCTCGTGGAGTTCCTTGATGCGGCTGGTGACGAACACCTCGTAGTCCATCGAGAGGCCGAAGGCGACGCAGAACATCAGGACGGTCATCGACGTCTCCATCGGCTGCGCGGTGAAGCCGAGCAGGCCGGAGAGATTGCCGTCCTGGAAGATCCAGGTCATGACGCCGATGGTCGCCCCCAGGCTGATCAGGTTGAGGACGAGCGCGCGCAGCGGCTGCACGATGCTGCCGGTGAACAGGAAGAGCAGGATGAAGGTGCTGACGGCGATCAGGCCGATGGCGAGCGGGAGCTTGCCGGCGATGGAGTCGTTGGAGTCGACCAGTTCGGCGTCGACTCCGCTCACCAGCGGGTTCGTCCCGGAGGGCGGGGCGGCCGTCCTGACTTCCTCGACCAGGTTCTTGGCGTCGTCCGACTTCGGTGTCAGGTCGCTCACCACGTTGAGCTGCTGGGTGGCGGGGCGGCCGAGCGCGGGGTTGCCGGGGCCGCTCGCCTTGGACTGTCCGTCGGCGTAGACGCCGGTGCTCGCCTCGACGCGGACGACCCCTTCGAGCCCGGAGAGTTCGGCCGCGTACGACTCCAGCGGGGCCTTGTCCACGGCCTTGTCGATGACGACGTGCAGGGCCGCGGCGTCGTTGCCCTTGAAGTTCTCCCGCAGTGCCGTCGAGACCTGGCGGCTCTCGGCGTTCTCGGGGAGGACGCGTTCGTCCGGCGTGCCGAAGGTGATGCCGAGGAGCGGGCTCGCCGCGAGGAGCAGCACCGCGAGCACGGGCAGCGCGGTGAGCGCGGGCCGCCGCATGACGGTGCGGGCGAGGCGTCCCCACAGGGGCACGCCGGACGCGGAGCGCCGCCCCGGCTTCGACCACGGCATCCGCCCGCTGTTGACCCGGTGCCCCAGGACGTTGAGCAGCGCGGGCATCACGAACAGGGTGGCGAGGGCCGCGATGACGACGACGCCGACACCGGAGTAGCCGAACGAGCGGAGGAAGTACTGCGGGAACACCATGAGCGCCGCGAGCGCCGCCGCCACGGTGGCGGCGGAGAAAGCGACGGTGCGGCCCGCGGTGCTCATCGTCGTGCGGACGGCGTCGTCCACGCTCGCCCCCGACGCGAGCTGCTCCCGGAACCGGCTGATCATCAGCAGGGCGTAGTCGACGCCGAGGCCGAGCCCGAGCGCCGTGGTGAGGTTGATCGCGAAGATGGAGACGTCGGTGACGCTGCCGACGACGAAGAGCTGTGCGAACACCCCGACGATGGCGACGAGCGCGATGGCGAGCGGCAGCAGCGCGGAGACCACGGTGCCGAAGACGACCAGGAGCAGCAGCAGGATCAGCGGCACGGCGATGCTCTCGGCCAGGATGAGGTCCTCCGTGGTCTGCGGCCCCATCTCGTTGCTCACGCCGGCACTGCCTCCGGCCTTGACCGTGAGCGTGTCCTCGTAGGTTCCGGCGTAGTCGTCGATGACGGCCTTGGCGTTCTCCTGCAGCTCGGCGTCCTTGCCCTTCACGCGGGCGAGCACGATGGCCTCGCGGCCGTCCTTGGAGCGCAGGTCGGGGTTGTCGGTGTCCCAGTACGAGACCACGTTGGCGAGGTCCCGCTCCCCCTTGAGGTCGGACACCAGGGCCTGGCCGCTGCGCTTGGCCGCCGGGGCGTCGATACGGCCCTCGGGGGCGCGGACCAGCAGCACCAGGTTCGTCTCTCCGCCGAACTTGTCGTCGATGACCTCCCTGGCCCGCGAGGACTGGGAGGACGGGTCGTCGAAACCGCCCCCCAGCAGCTTCCCGAAGGCACCGGCGCCCAAGGCGCCCATGAGGACCACGACCACGGCGGCGACGATGAGTACCAGCCTCGACCGGCGAATCGCCAGCTCGGCTATGCGTTCGAACACGCACTCTCTCCTTTGCGTTCCTGCGGTCGCACTGTTCGTCGCCGCAGGACGACGTTATGGAGAGGGAGAAAGATTTGGCAGTGTTAGATTTTCCTCACACCCTATAAAGCCCTCTTACGCCGCCAAGGCCGACGTCGTACGGTCGGGGCATGACGGCAACGGACGAACGCACCACAGCCCGGCCCTCCTTGCGCGAGCGGCGCCGGGCCGCGGCCACCCGGGAGATCCTGGACGCCGCCGAGGCGCAGATCGCCGAGCAGGGCCCCGCGGCCCTGTCCCTGCGCGCGGTCGCCCGCAGCCTCGACATGACCGTGCAGGCGCTGTACCACTACTTCCCGAGCCGGGACGCCCTCGTCACGGTGCTCGTCACCAAGGCGTACGACGATCTGGCCGACGCCGTGGGCGCCGCCGTCGAGGCGGGCGCGGACGACCCGGACCTGCCGGGCCTGGTGGTCGCGGCCGAGGGCTACCGCCGCTGGGGCATCGCCCACCCCGAGCGGTTCCAGCTTCTGTACGGCACGCCGCTGCGGTACTACGCGGCGCCCGTCGACGGCCCGACCACCCAGGCGGTGCGCCGGATGAGCGCGATCTTCGAGCGCGAGATGTTCGCAGGATTCACGCACGAACAACTGGCCGCAGCCGACACCCCCGCGCTCTCGCCGTCGCTCCACGCGTTCCTGGACAACCTGCCGCTGGACGGCCTGGGCACGCTGCCGCCGCCCGCGACGTCACTGCTCCTCAGCGCGTGGGGGCACATGCACGGCCACGTCGTCCTGGAGGTGTTCGGGCACACCTCGTTCCTCGGCGAGCATCAGGCCGAGGTCTTCCGCCTGGCGATGCTGAACCTGATCAGGAACGTCCACGACCGGATCCCCGGTGCCCCGGCAGCCGCTCCACCGGTAAATGGATCGCCATCGGACGGCTGATCGCTCACGATGAGGCGTCCGAACAGATCAGCACAGGGGGTGGACGGTGTCGGGTGCCAACGGGTTCACGTACGAGGAACGGCGCGACGGATCCGTGGTGGTGTGGCATCACGGCCGGCAGGCGGCGCAACTGCGCGACGGGCGGGCCAAACGCTTCCTGGAGGAAGTCACGTCCGGCGACGCCCAGTTGGTGATGGCCCGCTGGACGGGCAACTACCGGCGCGGCAACGAACGGTCGGCGCGGGAGCATCCGCGGAACGTGGGGGGACGGCGGTAGGCGCGGGCACCGCGTCTCACGTGCGGGGCGGCGGAACGCCCGCCCGGCGCCGTACGAGACGCAGGATCCGCCCCACGTCCGGCGCACCCGCGCGTGACATCCCGACAGCCGTGAACGTCGCCGCCACCGCCGTGGCGGCGACGGCCAGCGGGACGACCAGCCACACGCCGCCCACCGGGGCGTTCGTCTGCGGTGCCGCGTACCCTCCGGGCGCCGCGTGGACCACGAGCCGGTCCCCCGGCTTCGCATGGGCCGGGCACGCGTCGCCGACCGGCGCGAACTCCGACTCCCTGAGGCTCCGTTCGAGTTCCGTGCCGTCGAGCCGCTCCAGGGAGCACTCCCACCAGGCTCCGGTGACCTTGCCCGTCGGCGAGTTCCGCTCGTGCCGGACGGCTTCCGTGACGACGGTGTCCACCGGCTCGCCCCACACATCGAGCACCGCCTGGTCGAGGAACGCCAGCAGGCCGACGGCCAGCAGGGCCTCGGCGATCGCGGCCACGCCGAAGTGCCAGGGGCTCAGGTGGATGAAGCACACCGCGATCAGCGCGAAGCCGACGGCGAAGAGCACGAACCCCGCCACCACGACCACCACCGGGTGCGGCCACCACGCGGGCACGAGCACCACCGTGACCACGGCGAGCCCACACATCGCCACCGAAGCGGCGACCCCCGTCAGCGCCCCGACCACCCACGCCCGCGGCCCTCCGCTCACCGGCACCCTGCCCCCTCACCCCAGCGCGGTCACCGCCACGGCCGCCCCGCCCGCCACCAGGCACCCCACCGCCCACCGCATCCAGCGGTACTTGATGGCCAGGATGGTACCGAGGGCGCACGACTGTTCCAGGACCCAGCGGCCGGGGTCACGCCCCGCGGCAAGCACGGCCGCCGCCACCTCCTCCGATCCGGCCCCGCGGTGGAGGGCGGCCACCGACGGGCCGGGATCGGCGGCGGACGTCCGGCCCCCGTCGGCGCGCCGGTTCCCGCTGTCCGGCTTCGTACGCGGCAGTACCACCATGGCGAGCATCACGATCCCCGCCAGCCACAGCACCGCACCGGCCACGCCCAGCGGTCCGGAGCCGACGCGTCCCTGTGCGGCCGATGCGGCAAGGGCGGGCAGGGCCACGCTGCCCGACAGCAGGATCGACGCCTTGGTGTCGGCCCGCGTGACCTCCTCCCGTACCGCCGTGAGCAGCCGCTCCGACACGAACCGGCAGCCCGGCTCGGACAGGGGCGACACGGCGGTGCCGGGGACGGCGGGCCTGCGGTGCGGTGGAGTTCCTGTGACCGTCATGTCCTTGTCTCCCCCGGTCCTTTCAGTCGCCCGGTCGACCGGGCGACTGCTGGTCGTAAGCGTCGCCGCCCGCCTCGGAGGCGTCGGTGGTGTCCGCGCTGTCGTCCTTCTTCTCCCAGAAGGGAGTGCGCCCGGACTGCGTCGCACCGCCCGTCGGCGCCTCCGACGATTCGGACAGCACGTGGCGCGCGCTCGACCTCAGGAACTCCACGACCACCATGGCCTGGTCGCCCAGTTCCCAGCGCTCCAGGAGTCCGCCCTCGATCAGCCGGGACATCAACTCCATGCCGTCCTGGCGCTCTTCGCGCTGCTCCTTGCGGAACATCTCCCGGATCTCGCCCAGATCCTTGGGGTTGCGCGCCATCATCTGCGCCATCACGGCGTGGTTGCCCCTCTCGATGGCTCGTTGGAAGTCGGCGGCCCAGTGGCTGATGAGCTGTCGCTGGTTGTCGTCCTTCAGCCGCCGCAGCTCGTGGTTGAGCCTCTCGAGGTCCGTCTGGTGCAGCACCTGGCCCAGACTCGTGCCGTGGTCCTGGATGAGCTTGTCCCAGGAGATCGTCACGAAGAGGTCCAGTTCCAGGCCGAATCGGCTGCCCAGGCGCTGGTCCTTCAGCGCCTCGTGCACCGCGTCGCGGACCTCCTCCGCGCGGTTGATGGAGTAGCCGCGCGAGACGTCGCGCAGTCGCTGCTCCAGTTCCGGGACGAGCAGCGCGGCGACATCGGTGACCTGGCTCCGCGCGACCAGACAGGGGTCGCTCACCTGCCAGCGCACGCGGACGTCGGTGGGGAAGGACCTGCCGTTCTCCGCGGCCGGGAGCTCCACCTTGAACGACACGGTGTGCCAGCCGAGTTGCAGCTCGAACGCGGTGTAGGGGCGGGCGAGCCAGCGCAGCAGGAACCCCTCCTCGCCCTCGGGGCCCACTGCCCTGGGCGGTCGGCTGCGGTAGTACAGCACGGCCGCGACCTGGGCACTGCGGTGCCGGTACGGCCAGGCCGGCCGGTACTCGCGCAGGAAGGGACCGGCCAACTCCTGTGCGGCCGCCGGGCGTTCGGCCGGAGTCGTCGGCGTACTCGGGGCGGGCGTCCAGGGCGACCGCGGGAGTGGATGTCCGGGACCGGGCGACATGGCGGGCAGTGCCGCGGGGGCCGATGGGAGGGCGCGCGGCGGGTGCTGGATGTTCATCTCGCTCCGTCCGTGTTCTTGGTCCGGTGGGCCGGTGTCTCCGGCTGGACGACGACGGTCCGGTGCCCGTCGATCGCGTCGCGCAGTCGCTGTGCGGTGGCGGGCGTCACGGGTTCGTCGGGGTCGCGTTGCAGGCGGCGTACGAGGTTGTGCAGCCGGTCGGCTTCGGCGACACCGCTGACGAGGCGGGGAAGGAAGTCACAGAGGACGTCGAGGAGTTCCGGATCGTGCTCGCCCCGGCGGATCCAGTCGCCGAGCGAGTCCTGCACGTCCTCCCGCCATCTGCCGGTGTCCAGGCCGCACCACACCAGGTCCGCAAGGAGCCCGGTGTACTGGGGAGTGCCCGCGAGGAGCGCTGCCGCGATCGGCCAGTTCATGTGGTCCTTGAGCGCGGGCACCTCCTCCAGGCCCCACAGGTGCGTGGGGCGCTGCCAGATCAGCCGGTTCACGGTGAGCAGCGCCAGATCGCGGTGCCTGGTGCGCCGGTCGCCCATCCAGGCACCCACCCGCCGCAGCACGGTCTCCGGCTCGGCCCCGGTGATCAGCCGCGCCGCACTGAAGGAGGCGTACACCAGCAGGTCCCAGTCCGCCTCGCGCCACTCCTCCCGCTTCTCCCGCTCCTTGCGTCCCGCCAGTCGGCCCAGTTCGTCGAGGGAGGCGGCGACCGACCGCTCCACGGTGCCGAAGCCGTGCACCAAGGCCGCTGTACTGGTCTCCATCTCGTCGCCTTCACGGGCCCATTCCCGGACCGTGTCCCGCACGATCGGGCGGACCGACTCGCTGAGACCCGCCGCCTGGGCGAGGACCGTCGCGGCTGCCAGGCGCTGCTGGAGGGAGTCGCTGAACGCCATCGGGGCGACGATCGCATCCTCGGCGTAGGCGTAGTCGAGCGTGCACAGCGCGGCGGCCGTGATGGCGGCCGGCACCCACACCATCGGCACGCCGTTTTCGCACTGGGTGCGCAGCCACTGGCACAGCGGCCCCCGCGCGTTGTGGTCCTCCCAGACGCGCGCCAGGACGGCCCGGGCGAGCGCGCTGCCCTGAAGGCGCACCTTGCGGGTCTCGAGCTTGCGCGTGTTGAACGTGACCTCGCCGGTGAACAGTTCGGCGCGCGCGGCCGCGAGCCGAGCGGGGCGGTGGTCGCTGAACAGCAGCCGCCCCGGCTCCCGGCCGGGGTCCGTGGACTGCCCGAACTCCCAGGCCAGTTGCTCCGCGGCCTCGACGGCCACGCTGTAGGGCGAGCCGTTGTAGACCGCCATCGCCGTGCGGAAGGCCGCCTGGCGCAGCGCCGCCGTCAGCGCGTCCCGGTTGCGCGGCGCGGCCCGCCCGGTGGTGGCGAACCACCGGTCGGCCTGCGAATGGGCGAAGGTCCCCAGTTCGGCGAGGAGTTCGTCCTCGGAGTTCTCGTCCTTGACGCGCCCGACGACGAGGCGGGCGAGCGACTCCACTTCGTGGGGGCGCAGCGGGTCGAGCCCCATGGCCGCCGCCACGTCCGGCCGTCGCGCCAGGGTGCGCGCCCGGTCGACCAGGTGGCGTTCGCTGTGGTCCAGCAGATCCTCGAGGTGCTTGTTCAGTACGCCGTCGGCCGAGGGCATGCTGAAGAGCTGACCGTAGCGCCCGCGCAGCAGTTCGTCGGCGAATCCGCCGCCCCCGACCACGAGGATCGCGTACGCGCCACGTCGGTCGAGCAGCGTGCCGAGCCGGTCGAGATGCAGCTCCGCGGGCGGCTCGGCGGCCCACCTCCGGTCCCACTCCTCGCGGTCCTCGCTGTCCCGCTCGTCGTGCCTCGGACGCCGCCCCCTGCTGATCAGCTCCGCACCGCTGATCTTCACCAGATAGCCGTGGCCCTCCTCCAGGTCCGACTCGTCGATCCGGTCCAGTTCCGTACGCGGGTCCATCCGCTCGACCTCCCCGTGCGTGACCTCGTCGAGCAGCGACAGGGCCGCGTAGCCGCGCCCGGTGCCCGGGTCGCCGCACAGCGCGATCAGCCGTTGCCGCTTCAGGAGGCCGAGCAGTTCCGCGTAACCGGGAGGCTTTTCGAAGACCAGCCGCAGCCGCTGCAGTTCCTCGTGGGGCACGGTGCCGGACACCAGGCGGGGTACGCCCGCACGGGCTCCGTGGTAGTGGTGGTGGTCGCCCAGGTCCACATCGCCCTGGGTGCCGTCGAGGATGACGTTGCGGCCGTTGACGACGAAGTTGGCGCGCGCCTGTTGTGCCGCGTCGTGTCCGCCGGCCGCCGACTGGCCGTCGATCGGTCCGGTGCGCGCCGTGTCGTGCCTGCGGCCGTCGTCGGGTCCGCCTGCCGCCCCGGCGCCCGCGCCGCCCCCACGGCCCGGCCCGCCGGCGCCCGCCTTGCCTCCTCCTCCGTCGCCCCCCGCCTTACCGCCGCCACCGCCCTGCGGACCTTGACCGCCGCCCCCTCCACCCCCCGCGCCCTTGCCCCCTCCGTCGTCGCTCACCGCGGCCCCGCCCCTTCCACGCCGTCGTCATCCGGCAGGTCGGGCGTGCCGCGGGAACCCACGATGTCGCCGTGCACCTCCGCGCCGTCCACGATCTGGTTGATGCCGTTGACGTTGATGGAGTACTTCGTCGTCCACGGGCCGCGGGGTTCCGCTCCGGTCGCCCCCGTGGCGGCGGTGGCCGGGGGCTCCGGCACGCCCACCCCCGTGGGGCGTGCCGGAGGTCTGGGCCGGGGCACGGGCGGCTGGGTGCGGCGGGGCACGTGGAACCACGCGACCTCGTCGGTCTCCTTGGCCTGTACGGGAATCGGCCGGTAGTGCTCGGGCTCCACGAACCTGCCGCCCTCGACGACCACCGACCGGTAGAGGCCGTCGGAGACCACGAAGACCAGGTCGATGGCGTCGTCCGCCGCGAGGATCTCCTTGGCCTCCCGGCTGTCGCACAGCCGGCACGTCAGGTCGACCGCCCGGCCCACCAGGCCCCTGCCGTCGTGGCTGACGGGGCCCGCGTGCATGGCGATCCGTAACCGCAGCCGGTCGCTCAGTCCCGTGTTGTGGGCGCGCACGCCTTGGTAGACCTCTTCGAGCCACAGCCCCACCAGGTCCACCGGCGGCACTTCCGGGGCGAGCGCGGCGAGCACGCCGTCGCCCCGGTCCTCCAGGTGCACCTGGCCGCCGCCCACCGCCACCGCGTCGAAGGCCGACTCGAAGATGCCGTACATGCCCCTGCGCGACCGGAGCTTGGCCTGGTGCCCCAGGCGCCCCGACCCCTTGACGTCCGCGCTCACCACCAGCCGGTGGACGGCCTCGTGACTGCTCACTCCAACCCCCTGAACGTCGTTGCGCCATACCCAGGATGGCCTCGTAAGGCCGCGGCGTATGTAGCCGTTTACACACCCGGCCGCGCGGTCGCGGGACCGTCTCCCGCGAGCAGGCGCAGCGGCTCCGCGTCGGTGACGACGAGGCGTTTGGTGGCGGTGCGCACGATGCCCTGCTCGCGCAGGAGCCGCAGGGCCTTGGCGACGGCCTCGCGGGTCGATCCGACGGAGGCGGCGAGGTCGTGCTGGGGCAGCGGAAGGTCGATGGTCACGCTGCCGTCGGGGTTGCGGCGGCCGGTGCGGTCGGCCAGTTCCACGAGGCGAGCCGCGAGGCGTTGCAGTACGTTCTCCGAGGCCAGCGAGCGGCGTTCGCCGTCGGAGCTGCGCAGCCGGGAGCTGAGCTGCTTGAGCACAAGCGCGCTGGCCGCGGGGTTGGACCCGAGGAATCCGCGGAAGCGGTCGCCGGGGATCACCACGGCGGCCACGGGTCCGAGGGCCGTCACCGTGGCGCTGCGGGGCCTGCGGTCCACGGCCGCGAGTTCGCCGACCAGTTCTCCGGCGCCGCGCAGGGCGAGGATGAGGCGCTGGCCGCGCTCGGTCTCCACGGAGACCACCGCCCAGCCACGGAGGATCGCGACGACGTACGAAGTGGTGGCGCGTTCGGGCAGGAGCACGTCGCCGCCCTCGTAGTCACGCCGGACGCCCAGCGCGAGGAGGGCCGCTCGGTCCTGCGCCCGTAACGCGTCGAGCAGGGGTTGTTCCTGTTCGATGAGACTCAAGCTGTCCGCTCCTGGTCCGTCGCCGACCGGGGGACAGCACGCTAAGGAGCTGGCGGGCACACGTCAATGAGGTCGCGGGGCGAGGACGGATCGGCGGGCGGCGTGCGCCGCGCGATCCGTCCTCGCCCCGTACTGGCCCGGCGCCGGGCGCCCAGCGCCGACCAGCGCCCAGCGACTAGCGACTAGCGACTAGCGACTAGCGACTAGCGCAGCGTGCTGCCGAACAGCGCCGCCGTGTTCGGCGCCCCGAGGTCCTTCGGGCCGAAGGCCACGGAGTCCTTGGCGGTCAGGCCCGTGGAGGTGCCGCGCAGCGACCACAGGGCGCCCGCGTCGGCGTTCTCGTGGACGGAGGAGACCGCGAGGTCGCGGCGGCCGTCACCGGTGACATCGAGCAGCGCCGCCGCGGCCCCGAACTGGTCGCCCTTCTCGGCGACTCCGGGAACGTCCGCCGTGTTCTGGTGGAAGACCTGCGCGCCGGTGCCGGTCACGCCGGACGCGCTGCCGCGGACGAGGGTGACGGAGCCCGCGTCGGCGACGCTGCCCACGTCCTCGCCGGGGGCGCCGACCGCGATGTCCGCGAAGCCGTCGCGGTTCACGTCGCCCACGGCCACGGACGCGCCGAAGCCGTCGCCTTCCTCGTCGGCGCCGGGCACGCCGGGCAGGTCCTGGTTGAACTTCTGGACCTCGCCCTCGCCCAGCTTCAGGCCGTCCTTCGAGCCGTAGGAGACCGTGACCCGGGACTCGTCCTCGCTGTCGCCGACGACGAGGTCGTCGTAGTGGTCGCCGTTGACGTCACCGAGGGCCATGGAGCCGTCGCCCTGGGCGTCGCCGCGCTTGAAGCCGGTGGGCGAGCCGTACAGGACGCTGTTGCCCCACGAGCCGTCGCCGGAGTAGTCGTTCATGGCGATGTCGGCGCGGCCGTCGCCGTTGATGTCGCCGACGGCCTGCGGCACGACCGGGCCCTTCACGGAGCGCGGGCCGTCGATGCAGCTCTCGGGGAGGTCCGGCAGCGGCGAGCAGTTGAGGTCGGGGCGCTCGTCGCTGCTGTAGCTCCACCACTGCGACTTGTCCATGAAGTCGAGGGTGTCGGTGGGCTTGCCGGTGCGGGAGATGGGGCCCTTCCACAGGCGGGCCTGCTGGTCGACCGGGTCGTCGCCGTGATAGCGCACCTTGGCGAACAGGGCCAGGTCGGTGGTGCCGTCGCCGTCGAAGTCCCCGGCCTGCGGCGCGAAGCCGAAGGTGGAGATCTTGGTGCCGCCGGTGAGGCCGTCCTTGGAACCCCACAGGATCACCGAGCCGCCGGGCTCGACCACGCCGTCGGAGCCGATGACGAGGTCGGTGTAGCCGTCCTTGTCCAGGTCGCCCTTGGTGACCCAGCGGCCGAACTCCTGCTTGGTGGTGGCCGCGCCGGGCACGCCGCTGGTGGAGCGGCTGACGATCTTCTTCCGGGCGGGGTCGAGGCCGTTCTTGGAGCCGTACGTCACGGCCACGTACCCGGCCTTCTTCTTGCCGGAGACGGTGCCTCCGGGGGCTCCTGCGACCAGGTCGGCGTAGCCGTCGCCGTTGAAGTCGTCGGTCGCCTTCGCGGCGGCCTCAGGGGCGGCGGGGGTGGCGGCCTCGGCCTGGCCCTGCCCGAGCGACCAGGCGGTGAACCCGCCCGTCAGCAGGAAGGTGGCGAACAGAGGTGCGGTGAGACGGACTCGACGGCTTGCACGCGACATAGACTTCCGTGGTTCCTTCGCTCAGGGAGGGCGACGGCTGAATGTCCCACTGGAATTCACCGTCGTTTCATGTCACTTGACCCTCGCTGATACCGAAAGGTTGTACGGCGAACCAGGACCACCCCGCTCTGCCATGCCCAGCACCACCCGTTTCCCTCGACTCGACTCGACTCAAGGAGACCGGCATGACATCCCGGCCGATCGTGCTCGATCCCAGCGGTGTCCGGCGCCACGACGAGGACCGGCGGCTGCGCGACCACGGACCGGCGGTCCTCGTCGACATACTCGGCGTGACCGCGTGGGCCGTGACGGACCCCGTCGTGCTCAAGCAGCTCCTGGGCAGCCCCGACGTGTCCAAGGACGCCCGCGCCCACTGGCCCGAGTTCGACAAGAAAGTGCCGGTCTGGCCGCTCGCGCTGTGGGTCGCGGTGGAGAACATGTTCACCGCGTACGGCGCCGAGCACCGGCGGCTGCGGCGCATGGTCGCGCCCGCCTTCAGCGCCCGCCGGGTGAACGACCTGAAGCCGGTCGTCGAGGACATCGTCACCGGCTTCATGGACGAGCTGGCGACGGTGCCCGAAGGCGCGGTCGTCGATCTGCGCGAGCGCCTCGCCTACCCGCTGCCGATCGCGGTCATCGGCCACCTCATGGGCGTCCCCGCGCCGCAGCGCGCCGGTTTGCGCGCCCTGGTCGACGCCGTCTTCGACACCACCCTCACCGGCGAGGAGGCAAACGCCAACACGGGCAGGCTCTACGAGGCCCTGGGCGAGCTGATCGCGACGAAGCGGGCCGAGCCCGGCGACGACATGACCTCGCTGCTCATCGCCGCCCGCGACGAGGAGGGCGACGGCAGCCGCCTGTCCGCCACCGAACTCCGCGACACCCTGCTGCTGATGATCAGCGCGGGCTACGAGACCACGGTCAACGTCATCGACCAGGCCGTCACCGCCCTGCTCACCCAGCCCGGCCAGCTCGACCACGTCCGCGCCGGGCGCGCCGACTGGTCCGACCTCGTCGAGGAGACCCTGCGGCACGAGCCGGCCGTCGCCCATCTCCCCCTGCGGTACGCCCTCACCGACATCAAGCTGCCGGGCGGCGTCACCATCGCCGCCGGGGAAGCCGTCCTCGCCTCCTACGCCGCCGCCAACCGCCACCCCGACTGGCACGGCCCGACCGCCGACACCTTCGACGTCACGCGCACGCTCAAGGACCACCTGGCGTTCGGTCACGGCGCGCACTTCTGCCTGGGCTCCGCCCTGGCCCGCCTCGAAGTCGCCACGGCCGTACGCGCCCTCTTCGACCGCTTCCCCGCGCTCGAACTCGCCGTCCCCGCCGACGAACTCCGCCCCCTGGCGTCCTTCATCTCCAACGGGCACGCGGAACTGCCGGTGCGCCTGCGCCCCGTGCCGTCCTGAGGGCGGCTACGTCCGCGCGGTGAGGCGGCGGGCCTCCCCGTCCCGTACGGGCTCCCCCGCCGTCACCCCGTGCAGGACATGGGCGAGCACCTCCGCGCCCCGTACGACTCGCGGCCCCGGCCGGTTGAAGTACGCCGGGCCGTCCAGGACCCAGACCTGTCCCGCGCGGACAGCGGGCAGATCCGCCCAGCCGGGCAGCGCTTCGAGGAGGTCGCGCTCGCGCAGGGTGCGTTCGGGGGCGAAGCCGCACGGCAGCAGCAGCACGACGTCCGGGCGGGCGGCGCGCACGGCCTGCCAGTCCATCGGCTCGGTGTGCTCGCCGGGGGCCGCGAGGAGGGGTTCGCCGCCTGCTGTGGTGATCTGCTCGGGGACCCAGTGCCCGGCGGGCCACAGCGGGTCGAGCCATTCGATGGCGACCGTACGGGGGCGCGGCCGTCCCTCCGTCAGCCGTCGTACGGCCGCGAGCCGCCGCCGCAGCGCCTCCCGGCGTTCGCGCGCGACCGCGCCGACGCCCAGCAGGTCACCCACGCGTACGAGGCAGTCCAGTACGTCGTCGAGGCGGCGCGGCTCCAGGCTGAGCACCCGGGGCCCGTCGCCGTCCAGCACGCGCACGGCCCGCGTGACGCTGCCGTACGACACCGCGCACACGTCGCACAGGTCCTGGGTGAGCACCACGTCGGGGGCGAGACGGGACAGCGCCGGGACGTCGAGGGCGTACAGCGAGGACCCGTTGTGGGTGCCGCCGCCGACGGCCGCGGAGATCTCCCGGCTGCTGAGCGCGTCCGAGGTGAAGGCGGCCGAGGTGACCACGGGCACGGCGGCCACCTCGGCGGGCGGCCAGTCGCACTCGTGGGTGCGGCCCACCAGGTCCGCCGTCAGGCCGAGTTCGGCCACGATGTCGGTGGCCGCGGGGAGCAGGGAGACGATGCGCATACCTCGACTGTAGATCGAACGTTCTATTTAGCCAGGAGGTCGTTCAGCGATCGTCGGCCGGCTCGCCCGCGTCCGGACGGCGTGGCTGCGGCGCCGCGAACCTGACCGGCGCCTGGAAACGGGCCTTGCGGGCCGCGCGCCTGAGGACCGTGAGCACAGCGGGACCCGCGAGCATGACGCACACGAAGTTCGTGACCGCCCGCCCCGTGTCCCAGCCCAGGGACGTGGCGAGGTCGAAGGCGATGTAGCGCTGCCACTGCTCGGTGAAGGGCAGCCCTGGGAGGTAGGCGAGGGAGCTGTTCGGGTCGAGGGAGAAAGGCCAGAAGGAGAGGTTCAGCAGGAACCCGAAGAGATAGCCGGACAGCGATCCGTACACCGCGAGCATCAGCACTTCGAGCCGTCCGGTGGCACGCGGCAGGAGCCCCGCGAGCATGCCCACGAAGGCGCAGCCGAACATCTGGTAGGGCATCCACGGCCCCACGCCGCCCGTGATCAGGGCGGAGGCGAACAGCGACGTACAGCCGAGCGTGAACCCGAAGCCGGGCCCGTAGACCCGGCCGGCGAGCACGAGGATGAAGAAGACGGTCTCGATGCCGGCCGTGCCCGCGCCGAGCGGGCGGATCGCGGCGTTCACGGCGGACAGCACGCCGAGCATGGCGAGCGCCTTGGAGTTGATGCCGCCCTCGGCGATCTCCGAGATCACCACGCACAGGACGAGCACCAGCAGCACGCCGAAGATGCAGAGCGGCGCGTACGTGGAGCCGAAGGTGCCGGGAGCGACGACGAACGGCCAGAAGAAGGCCACCACGCCCAGGAAGGCGGCCATCGCGATCACGACCGCTGCGCGGGGAGTGATCCGGATGGCGGTGGTGCGCGGCTGCGCGAGCGCAGTGGCCTGCGGCCGCGCGCTGTCCCCGGTCGGTCGCCACCTCACCGCCCACCACTCCCGTCGGCCGCCACCCCGAGCGCCGTGCCCGCAGCCGCGAGCCCCTCCGAAGCCTGCTCCACCGTCAGATACGGCAGCGGCGCGAGGACCTTGGCGACCTGCGGCGCGAACACCGGTGAGGCCACGATCACATCGGCGGCCGGGCCGTCCGCGACGATCTCGCCCTCGGCCATCACCACCACGCGGTCGGCGGTGCGGGCGACGAACTCCACGTCGTGCGTGGACACCACGACGGCGCGCCCCTCGGCGGCCAACCCGTCGAGTATGGCGGTCAGTTGGGCCTTGGCGCGGTAGTCGAGGCCGCGGGTCGGCTCGTCGAGGAGGACCACGCCGGGCGCGGCGGCGAGCTGGATCGCGAGGACCAGGGCGAGCTTCTGGCCCTCGGAGAGGTCGCGGGGGTGGGTGGCGCCGTCGATGCCGGGGGCGAGGCGGTCCAGGATCTCGCGGGCGGGCGGGCCGCCCTCGACGGCCGACTCGGCGTCGGCCTGGGCGAGTTCCTGCCGCACGCTCTCCAGGTAGAGCAGGTCCGTCGGCGTCTGCGGGACGAGGCCGACGAGGCGCCGCGCCTCGGTGGCGGACACGTCGCCCGGGTCCCGGGAACCCTTCGCCGCCCCCGCACCCGCCGCACCCCACGGCACCACCCGCACCGTCCCGTCCGTACGCGCCCCCGACCCCTGCAGCGCCCACAGCAGCGACGACTTGCCGGAGCCGTTGCGCCCCATCAGCGCGGTGGTCTCGCCGCCGCGCAGCTCCACGTCGGCCTCCCGCACGGCGGGCACGGCCTGCCCCCGGTAGCGGACGCTCACGCCGTGCGCGTCGAGCAGCCGGGGCTGCCCGGCCGAGGGAACGGGCGGCCGGGCGGACGGGATCGGCGCCCCGGTGAGGCGGGTGCGCAGCGGGGCGGCGGCGCGGCGGGCGTCGCGCACCGACAGGGGCAGCGGCGTCCAGTCCGCGCGGCGGCCCAGCTCCACGACCGGCGGCGCGATGGTCGTCGTACGGAAGATCTCGGCGGGCGGTCCGGAGACGACGTGGCCGTCGCCCGGCAGGTGCAGCACCCGGTCGGCGTACTGCACGACGCGCTCCAGGCGGTGTTCGGCGAGCAGCACGGTGACGCCGAGATCGTGCACGAGCCGGGTGATGGCGGCGAGGACCTCCTCGGCGGCGGTGGGGTCGAGCGCGGAGGTGGGCTCGTCGAGGACCAGGACGCGGGGGTGGGCGGTGAGGACGGAGCCGATCGCGACGCGCTGCTGCTGGCCGCCGGACAGCTCGTGCAGCGACCGGTGGCGCAGGTCGGCGAGGCCGAGCAGGTCGAGGGTCTCCTCGACGCGCTTGCGCATGGTGGCGGGCGGGACCGCCAACTGCTCCATGGCGTACGCGAGTTCCTCTTCGACGGTGTCGGTGACGAAGCCGTCGAGGGGGTCCTGGCCGACGACGCCCACGACGTCGGCGAGTTCGCGCGGCGGGTGCCCCGCGGTGTCGCGGCCGTCGACGGTCACGGTGCCGTAGAGGGTGCCGCCGGTGAAGTGCGGGACGAGGCCGTTGACGGCGCCGAGGAGTGTGGACTTGCCGACGCCGGTGTGGCCGACGACGAGGCAGAGTTCGCCCTCCTCCACCGTGAGGTCGACGTCGGTCAGGACGGGTTCGACGGTGTCGTCGTACTGGACGGTGACGTGGTCGAAGGTGATCACTTGGCGGCTTTCTCGGGGCGCTTGACGGGCAGGGGCGGCGGCGCCAGGAACCCGGCGGCGCCCGCGAGCAGGATCGCCGCGGTGGGGACCAGCGGCAGCGTGGGCCAGCTCAACGGGTAGATGGACGGGTTGAGTTCGGCGGCGTCGAAGCCCACGTTGGTGAACAGGAGCGTGGCCGAGAGCACGCCGCAGGCCGCCACCGCCCACTCCTCGAACCGCCAGGGGTCGGGCCGGTACGCGGTCCGGGTGATCCGCCGCCCGCCGAGCCGGAGCCCGGCCACGCACAGCAGCGCGCCGACGGCGAGCGCGGGCAGCCCGAGGAACTTGGGCGTACTGGCGTCGAGCAGTCCGTACGCCCCGGCGCACAGCCCGCACATGCCGAGCAGCATCAGCGCGCCGGTCAGCCGCCGTGAGGTCTTCGTCGCGCGTCCGGCCCTGCCGTAGCCGCGCGAGTCCATGGCGGCGGCCAGCCGCAGCGAGCGTTCCAGGGCGTCCTCCAGGACGGGTACGACGATGCCGCGCAGCGCCCGCAGCCCCTTGGTGCGGCCCGCGCGCAGCCGCCGGGCGCGGTGCACGCGCTGGACGCTCTGCACGAGTTGCGGGGCGACGCTGATCGACACGGTGACGGCGACGCCGAGCTCGTACAGCGCTCCCGGCAGGATGCGCAGTGCCCGCTTGGGGTTGGCGAGGGTGTTGGCCGCGCCGACGCAGCACAGCATGCAGGCGAGCCGCAGGCCGTCGACGGCGGCCGAGAGCAGGGCCTCGAGGGAGACCGGGCCGCCGAGTTGGATGCCCGCGTACCAGTCAGGGGTGGGGATGTGCGGCAGGGAGAAGAGGAAGTGGTCGTGGGGTGTGACTCCGGAGGCGAAGATCGCCCGGAAGACGACGCGGATCGCGACCACGGAGAGCGCCAGGTACAGGTAGTACTTGAAGCCGCGTGCCCAGGGCGCCTCCGTGCGGCGCATGCCGATCACGTAGCCGAGGACGGCGAGGACGAGGAAGAGCAGCAGCGGGTTGTTGGTGCGGCTGACGGCGGTGGCGAGCGCGAGCGCCCAGATCCACCAGGCCAGCGGGTGCAGGGTGCGCGGCAGGCGGCGCTCGTCCGCGCCCGTGAGGGCGCCACTCGGCAGGGGACCGCCGACGGACGTGCGCGCGGCGGCGGTTCTCGGCGGCACCCCTACTCCGCGCGGCGGCGGCGCCTGGCCGCGTACACGCCCGCGCCCCCGACGAACAGGACGAGGGCGCCGGTGAGCACCGCCGGTGCCCACGACCCGGGGTCGTGGGCGGCGTCCGCGGCCGGGGCCGCGTCCACGACCTTGGTGGACGGCCGGGGCGCGGCCTTCGCACCCGTACCGGGGCTGGTGCTTGGCGAGGCCGACGGCTTCTTGCTGGGCGAAGGCGAGGACTTGGCCTTGGGCTTGCGCTTGGGCTTGTCCTTGTCGCGCTTCGGCTTGGGGGCCGGGCGTTCCGTGACGGGCCGCTCGGGGGCGGGACCGGTGTCGGTGCCGGGCGGCAGCGGCTTCGCGGTCTTCGTGCCGTCCGGTGTACGGGGCCTGCTGCCGCCGGTGGGACGGGAGTTGTGGGCCCGCAACTGGTTGGGGCTGATGGTGGGGCGGCCCTTGGTGCCCTCGATGTTCGTGCCGCCGAAGATCCACAGGTCGACGCTGCCCGGCTTGGGCTTGTAGAGCATCGCGCCGAGCTGGCTGTACTGCCAGGTGTTCGCGCCGGGGTCGGCGTGCCAGTACGACCAGTAGGCGGTGGCGGGCGGGGTGAGGACGCAGTCGTCCTGCCCGGCCGTCGGGAACTGCTTGCCGCCCTTGTAGCCGCTGTAGCCGATCCGGCAGATGAACGCCGGGCCGTCGTGGCCGGTGCCCGTGGTGCGCCAGCCGCCCTGGTTGAGGAGTTCGTAGCCGGTGGTGGGCGTGGTGCCGCAGGACCGCATGATCGGCCCGCCCCAGTCGCTGAAGTCGACCGCGAGCACCGCGCCGGAGCGGGTGGTGCACTGCCCCATGGGCTGCGGCGCGGCGGCGGCCGGACCGGTGGCGACGCCCAGGGTGCCCACGGCCAGGGCGAGGGCCCCGGCCGCGCCCGCGGAGCCGCGCAGGATGCGGGCGATCACGGGCGGCCTCCCACGGCGGTACGGCGGCGGGCGACGGCGAGGGTGCGCCAGCCCGCGAAGCACAGCGCGACGGCGGCCAGGGCAAGTCCGCCCACCTGGACACCTGTTGAGGCGAGCGGCCCGGTCGGCGTGTCACCGGCGGCGGAGCCGCCGTCGCCGGGCGTGACGATGTCGGGAGCGCCGCCGCCGTTCGGCGAGCCCCCGGACCCGCCGGACCCACCGGGCCCGCCCGCCGGGTTGGTCGGCGGCTGCGGCTTCGTCCCGTCCAAGTCCCGTACGAGGGTGCCGAACGACGTGCCGATCGCGCCGCCGAGCGCCTGCGTCGAGGCGCGCACGTCGGAGCCGCGCTGGCCACTGGCCGCCACGTTGAAGCCGCCGTCGGAGTTCTGCTGGCCGGCCAGGAACTTGCGGGCCTTCTTGATCTGCGTCCGGTACTTCGGGGCGTCCAGGGACAGGCCCTGGACGGCGAGGGCCGCGGAGTTGACGGAGTTGCCGGACGCGCCGGGGAACCCGCCGCCGCGGAGCTGCTTGGAGGCGATCCACTTGAGGGCCTTGGCGACGGCCTTCTCGGACTTGGGGCTCTTGTCCAGCTTCAGGGCCATGGCGGCCATCGCGGTGGAGTCCACCTCGGAGTCGCCGGTCGGCGGGATGAGGCTCGGCCAGGCGCCCGTGGACTTCTGCAGGCTCCGCAGGTACGTGACCGGGGCCGCGGCCGCCGTCTTCTGGCCCGCCCGCAGTTGCGCGATGACCGCGAGGGACTGCGAGAACACCGAAGGGGCGTACCGGTAGGCGCCCTTGGCGGCGCAGCTGCGGTCGGCTCCCTGGCTCTTGACCTTGCACACGGACTTCTTCAGCGCCGCGATCAGGTCGTGGCCCGCGAAGTCGCGCGGGTCGCGGCCGACGGCCTGGGCGAGCACCGCGACCTTGCCGATCGATCCGCCCGCGGCGTGCGAAGTGCCCACGCCCGTCCAGTCGTTGACCGTACGGCCCGGGGTGGAGCCGTCCTTGCCCTTGCCGTCGAGGAAGTCGACGATGCCGCGCAGGGCGTCGTTGTCGGTGCCGGTGGCCGCGAGCGCGTACGCGCCGTCGATGGTCAGGCCGTAGTCGGCGAAGCCCGTGCCGGAGACGTTCTCGTAGTAGTCGCCGCGCTTCAGCCGGGAGCGGGCTGTGAGATAGGCGGTGCCCTTCTTCAGGTTCGGGCCCTCGCCCGCGGCCCACGGGGGCTTCGGTGCTGTGGTCGGCGGGTTGGTGGGTTCCGGCGGGTCCGTGGGATCGGGGCCGGGGGGATCGGTCGGGTCGACCGGCGGCTCGGGCCGGGACGGCTTCGTGGTGAGCTTGCCCAGGCTGGTGCGCGCTCCGGCGACGGCGGCGGACCAGGTCGGGTAGATCTCCGGGTCGGTGGCGCCCTCGTCGAAGCCGAAGCCGCCCGCCTTCGTCTGCTGCCGCGACAGCCAGGAGGCCGCCGCGTCCGCGTACGCCGCGTCGCCGAGCAGCCGCAGCGCCTGGGCGGAGCGGCCGGTGACGATGATGTCGCCGGTGGTCATGCCCGGGTACGCGCCGAAGCCGCCGGTCGGGAGCTGGGACTTGCGGAGGGTCTTGCGGGCCCGCGCCACGGCGTCCTTGTGACCGCCCGCCAGCTTCAGGGCCATGGTCGCGTAGGGCGTGGTGGCACGGTCGCTGTGCACGCAGGTCGTGCCGTCACCGATGAGGGTCGGGCTGAAGCCGCCGTCCTCGCACTGGTGGGCGGCGAGGCGCGCGACGGCGTCGGCGGGGACGCGTACGCCCGCGCGGCGCAGGGCGAGCACGGCCAGGGCCTGGGTCTCCACGTCGCCCACGCCGGGGAAGTCGCCCTTGACTCCGCAGTCGGGCGTACCCCCTTGCGTACAGACGCTCTTGGCGAGGTCTCCGGCGACGTCGTGGCCGCCGAAGGAGCGCGGGTCGCCCTCGGTGCTCGCGGCGACCAGGGACACGAGGGCCGCGCCCGCCGGGCTCGGGGCCTTGTCGGTGCCCTGCGGGTAGGCGGCCTCTTCGACGTGGTGGGCCAGATAGGTCTTCACCTTGTCGAGCGTGGCGCTTCTGCCTCCGGCGGCCGCGAGCGCCAGGGCGGTCTGGGCCGTCGCCTGGTGGTCGGGCTGCTCCTCGCGGGCGATGTGGTCGCCGCCGGTGAGCCTGCCCTTGAGCCATTTGTGCGTGGCGGCCAGGTCGACCTTGCCGGGCTTGACGACGGGCGGCTGCTCGCCGGGGTCGGTGCCGCCGCCCGCGCGGACCTCGGCGGGCGTGAAGGTGGGCTTGCCGGTGGTGCCGCCCACGTCGGTGCCGCCGAACACCCAGGCCTCGACGGAGCCCTTCGTCGGCTTCTGGCTCATGGCGCCGAGCGGGCTGTACGTCCAGTGGTCCTGGCCGCGCGGGGCGATCCAGTACGACCAGTAGGCCGTGGCGGGCGGCGTGAGCTTGCACGCCTCCTTGTCCGGCGTCGGGTACTGCTTGCCGGAGTCGAACTCGGCGTGCCCGAGGCGGCAGATGAAGGCGTCGCCGTCGTGCTCGGTGCCCTTGGTGCTGAAGCCGGCCTCGTGCAGCAGGTCGTAGCCGGTGGTCGGGGTGGCGTCGCAGCCGCGGACCACGCCGCCGCCCCAGTCGCCGAAGTCCACCGCGACGATCGCGCCCTTGGTGGCGGTGCAGGAGCCGATGGGGTCGGCCGCGGCGGGGGTGGCCTGGCCGAGGAGCAGCACGCCGCCGCCCACGGTCGTCGCGGCCGCGCACAGCAGCGCGACGCAGCGCGCGCGTATGCCCCGTCCGAGGCTTCTTCCCTTGCCCCGGCCCGGTTCTGTTCCGTGCCCCACCACTGCCCCCTGGGCCTCATCCGCGGCGGAGTCCACGTGATCGAAGGCCCCGGGGCGAGAGCCCGCGTCGGGTGACCGTCCGAACCACGCCGTAGTCCGCGACGGCGTCAGTGCTTGTCTCAGGCCAGGTAATCCGGCTCGCCCGCCGGGCGTTGGTGCTGCTCGGCGAGCCTACGGTTGCGGGTCAGCGCCGGACTTCGACCGGCTTCCCCTGGTAACTGAGCTTGGAATCGGCCGAATTAGAGCACAGTTGCGAATGAAAGGGCAAGGGTGTGCGGGTTCTGTGTGCTTCGAGTACCGTCCTGTGCTGCCGAGTGGGGGAATCTGGTGCGAATCCAGAGCTGACGCGCAGCGGTGTGGACCGGCGGGGAGCCGGGCCGAGCCCGAATGCCCAGGCGGCACGCAGCAACGGACGTCGAACCCACGCGCTCGGGCGACGGCCGCGTGTCGTCCGGCTCGGGTTCGCACAGTTGGGGACCGGCCGCGGGGGGACGTGAGGCCGCCGCCCCCTTTCCCCGGGAGCCCCCGCCATGACACCCAGCCCCGCCGCGACCTCAAGCCCCGTCGCGAACTCCGCCCTCGCGGCCCGCAGCGCCCGCGCCGCCCGCCGCACCCGCCGCGCCCTTGTCGTGGCGCCCGTCGCGCTCGGCGCCCTCGTCCTCACGGCGCTGCCCGCCTCGGCCACCGCGACGCCCGGCCAGATAGCCACGTCCAAGACGAACGGCGCGAGTTACCTCAGATCCCTGCAGGGCGCCGACGGCTCGTACGCGGGCGCGGGCCTGTCCAACGAGTGGGCGTTCTCCGCGTTCGCCGCCGCGGGCACCGCTGCCGTCGACGTCACGCCGGGCGGCGACACCTCCAAGAACGCCCGCACCGTGTACCGCAACCACCTGGCGGCGCCGGGCTGGCCGGGCACCTCGCCGGTGGTCACGGACTACGAGCGCGGCATCATCAACGCGTACTCCGCGGGCATCGACCCGGCCCGCGTCTCGGCCGGCCGCAACCTGATCGCGGACACGTACGCGCACTGGCAGAACTCCGCGCCGGGCTACTGGGGTTCGCCGTCCAACTTCAACGGCACGGTGTTCGCGCTGCTCTCGCTGGGCGGCGCCAAGACGCAGGCAGGGGCGCAGCGGGTGCCGCAGGCGCTCCTCGACAAGTCGGTCGCCACGGTCCGCGCCAACCAGCACACCGACGGCGGCTGGGACTTCGCCAAGGCCGAGGGCGATCCCGCGCAGCTCGCCAAGCCCGGCGACATCGACATGACGGGCGCCGCGATGGCCTCCCTGTGCGTGTCCGGGGTGCCCGCGACCGACCCCGCCATCACCAAGGCCAAGGCCTTCCTCAAGTCGAAGCTCATCAACAACACGGGTGCCTTCAACGCCATGTTCGGCCCCAACACCGACTCCAACGGCTGGGCGGTCTCCGGCCTGAACGCCTGCGGCATCAACCCGCAGACGGGCGACTTCCTGACCCGCGCGGGCAAGACGCCGGTGGACTTCCTGATCGCCCAGCAGTTCAAGCCGGGCGGCGGCTTCAAGTACCTGCCCACCGACACCACTCCGTCCGCGTACGCCTCCATCGACGGCCTGCGCGCCGTGGCCGGGGGCGGCTTCGCCGCGGCGCCGCCGACCCCGGTCACCGCGGGCGCGCCGCGCTGGGTGGCGACCTCCGGCTTCACTCCGGGCACTCAGGCCGGCCTGGCCCTGACGGTCGACGACGGCACTTCGCTGAAGGTCTGCTCCGTGACGTTCACGCCGACCGCCGCGACCACCACGCTCGGCGCGGTCCTGGACGCGGCGGGCACCTCGGCCGCCCCCGCGGGCTGCGTCACCTCCGTCACGCCGGGCAGTGGCACGGGCACCATCACGTCCCTCAACGGCAAGGCCAACAGCGGCGGTTCGACCTGGAAGGCGGCCGTCGACGGCGGTTCGGCCGGTGCCGCCGCGCGCAACAAGGTGATCAACCTCGGCGACACGATCGCTCTGCGCTACGGCAGCTGAGGTCCTACTCCTTGTCGCGCCGCAGCTCCGCCCGGAGGTGGTGCTGCAACACCTGGCCGACGGCCGCGAGGTCGTGGACGTACGTGAGCGTGTCGTCGGCCAGGGTGTAGCGGCGGCGGGTGGCGTCGACCTCCTTGGCGGTGGGGGTGCGGGCCACTTCGTGGGTGGCGAGGTCGACGGTGCCGCCGTCCGCGCGGCCCACCAGGACCTCCGCGATGCCCGTCGGCTGGGTGATCAGCGCCTCCACCCGGCCGTCGGGCTGCAGCCGCCACCAGCCGCTCTCCCGCGCCGACGGCCGCAGCGGCGCGTCGTCGGCCCCGAGCAGCCAGGCCCGCGCCTCGTAGCGCAGGAAGGGCCGCCCGTCGTGACTGAAGGTGACCTCTTGGGCGTACGTGAAGTCCTCGGCCAGCGTGGGGTATTCGCCGCGCCCCCGGCCCCGCCAGGTGCCCAGGAGCCCGAGCACGGGCGCGAGGAGGGCGTGCGGAACGGGCGCCTCGTCGGCTCGCGAACCGTCGGGGTACGGGTTCTCGGGTACGGCGTCGAACACGGGGTGCGCTCCTGAGGTCCGGAGGATGGGGCGGGTGCCGGAGGGAAGCCTAGGGCGCGCGGGTGCCGCCCGGCCGGAGTCCCCCACGCTCACCCGCGCCCGACACCCCCCGCGCCCGCCCTGCCGCTGTCGGCCAGGAAGTCACGTATCGAGCTGATGAAGGCGCCGCGTTCCTCGTAGAAGCCGGTGCGCGGCCGCAGCCAGCGGTCCTCGGCGGCCAGGAGGTCCCAGGACACCGGGGTGCGGGCGACGGCGAGGAGGCGGTGGAGGTCGTCCTCGGTCAGTGTGTCGCTCGCCGTCGGCGCGCCGTTGCCCGTCAACACGCCGCTGCCCCGGATCAGGTACTCCAGGAAGTCCAGGTCGTCCGGCCTGTCGTCCTCGTCCCTCTCGCCCCAGCCTTCGAGCATCTCGTGCGCCACCCAGGCCCGGTTGTGGGCGTCGTCCTCGCAGTGCTCGGCGTTCCCCGGGCACCAGCCCCGCCTCAGGGCGAGCAGCGCGTGCCGCACCTCGGCCCGCCGGATCGCGTACCGCTCCATGCGCGCGCACCGCTCACGAACGGCGTCCGCGTGCTGGACGACCTCGTCCGGTCCCAGTACCCGCAGCCCGGAGCACGACTCCGTCAACGCCTCGCTCCTGGCCCGCAGCGTCTCGGCGCGGGACCGCGGTTCCATCTCGCCGAGCCGCCACACCGCGTCGGCGAACGCGTCCGAGGCCCGCAGGAACGCCGTCCACGCCTCGCAGCGCTGCGCCTCGATGCGCAGTTCCCGCTCCACGGCGGCCTGCGCGCGCACCGACTCCTGCGCGACGAGGCGGCCGAACGTGGTCTGCCAGCGCGCCACCATGACCGCGGCGAGTGCCGCCACCCCTGAGAACACCGCACCCAGCGCCGTGAAGGCGGTGTGCACATCCTGTACGCCCACCCGGGCAGGATGCCGTCCGGCGCGAGCACCGCCCGGCATATGACAACAACAACCCGCACCTTGTCGTCGCTTGTCGTCGCTTGTCGTTCCGCGGGTCGCCCCACGGCGGGAACGGGGTCACCCGCGACCGGACCTGATCACCTGATCGCGGTCCGTGACCGCGAGGGTAGGAGTACCGCGGCCACCTTCCCGCCTTTCCCGCCGCCCTCCCCCGTGCCTACCGTGGTGGTCATGGACAGCGAGAACCCGCTCGGGGAGTTTCTGCGCGCCCGCCGGACCCTGCTGCGGCCCGAGGACATCGGCCTCGTGGTGTCGGGCCGGCGGCGGGTGCCGGGGCTGCGCCGGGAGGAGGTCGCGGCCCTTGCCGACGTCAGCCACGACTATTACGTACGTATGGAGCAGGGCCGGGAGCGGCACCCGTCGGCGCAGGTCGTCGAGGCGCTCGCGCGGGCCCTGGAACTGGAGCCGGACGCCGCGGAGCATCTCTGGCGCCTTGCCCGCCCGCACCCGGCACCGTCCCGGTCGCCGGCCGCGCACGAGCAGGTCAGTCCGACGCTGCTGCGCATGGTGACGGACTGGCACCGCACCCCGGCCGTGGTCCTGGGGAGCGGCCTGAGGGTGCTGGCACACAACACGCTGGGGCAGGCCCTGTTCGCGGGCCACGCCTACAGCGGCGATCTGCTGCGCATGGTGTTCCTCGACCCGGACGCACGCGACTTCTACCCGGACTGGGAGCAGGTGGCGGCGAACACCGTGGCCGGGCTGCGTCCGGCGGACGGCGGCGGGCACGACGACCCGGCGCTGGTGCGGACGGTCGGTGAACTGTCGCTACGGAGCCCGGAGTTCCGCCGCCTGTGGGCGCGCCACGACGTGCGCCGCAAGACGCACGACAGCAAACGCTTCCGGCACCCCCTCGTCGGGGAGCTGACCCTGGACTACGAGTCGCTGACCGTCAACAGCGCCCCGGGCCAGCAGCTGGTCGTCTACCAGGCCGCCCCGGGCAGCGCCTCCGAGCAGGCGCTCACGCTGCTCGGCAGCCTCGCGGCCGACGGCGCCCACGTCGAGGACCGCGAGGACCGCGGCCCGACGCCCGCCGACCCGGCGCAGGCCGGGGCCGATCCCGGGCCGGGTGATCGCGCGTCGCAAGTGTGACGTAGCGTGTCGGCATGTCCACGCCGCCGCCGTCGCCCCCGGGAGGGTTCGGTCCTGCGCCCTACGGGCAGCAGCCTCCGCAACCGCCGTACGCCCAGCCGCAGTACCCGCAGTTTCCGCAGCAGCAGGGAGCTCCGTACGGGCAGCAACCGCCCTACCCCCAGGGTCCGGGCGGCCCCGCGCCCTGGGGTGCCCCCTACGGGGCCCCGCCTCCGCCCCGGCGCAACACCGGCAAGATCATCGGCATCGTCGGCGCCGTCGTGGGCGCGGGCGTCCTCGTCGTCGCCGGGCTCGCCGCGCTCGGCGCGAGCTCGGACAGCGGGTTCCCCGAGGCGAAGTACCGGATGACCGTGCAGGACAAACTGGTCGACGGGACGTACAAGCTGACGCAGGACCTGTCCGAGACCTCCGGCAAGAAGATCGTCGAGGAGAACAAGAGCCGGGCCAACATCCGTGACCCCAAGGCCGTCGTGGCCCAGTACGCGGGGCAGGGCGAGGACGCGACCAGCGCGCTGGTCGTGTCCGGCATGTACGGGCGCTTCAAGGACCCCGCCAAGGCACGCGCCGACCTGATGGACGGCGCCGCCGAGGGGGACGGCGCCACCGTCGCCGTCCCCGCGCGCGACATCACCCCGAAGGGCTCCGGCCTCACCCTGCGCTGCCAGGTCCTGACCTCCAGCCAGGGCGGCACCACGAGCAACGTCCCGCTGTGCGCCTGGGCCGACGACAACACCGGCGCGGCTGTCGGCGTGGTCACCGCCGAGACCGTGAAGCAGGACCCCGACGACGTCGACCTGGAGGAGGTCGCGCGGACGACGCTGAAGGTGCGCGAGGAGATGCGCGAACCCATCGGCTGAGGTCGGGGCGGGGCCTGGCCCTGCCCTCGTCCCCGCCGACGTCGTCCCGCCCCACGTCAAGGACCAGCTCGCACCGCCCCGCAAGCCGAAGTGACGTGCGGCCGACGGCCTCCGACCGGTGCTGCAACCCCTTCGCAACGTCGTGGGCACTTCACTGGACGGCGCAGGCACGACTCGCGTACGGACGGGAGATTCGAGGACTCATGGCCGATACGCCACGCGTGGAGCTGACGCCCGCCGCCGCCGAGCTGCTGCGGCGACTGCGGGAGGCCCACGGTCCGCTGATGTTCCATCAGTCCGGCGGCTGCTGCGACGGCAGCGCGCCCATGTGCTACCCCGACGGGGAGTTCCGCACGGGTGACTCCGACGTGCTGCTCGCGTCGCTCGACGTGGCGGGGGTGGCGGAGCCAGTACGGTTCTGGATGTCCAAGAGCCAGTTCGAGGTGTGGAGCCACACGCGGCTCATCGTCGATGTGGTGGCGGGCCGCGGCAGCGGCTTCTCCCTGGAGGCACCCGAAGGGGTGCGTTTCCTCATCCGTTCCCGGCTCGTCGGGACCTAGCCACCGCCGTCTGTTCAACTCCTCATGGTCTTGGGACAGTTGGAAAGCCCGGCGCCGACCCGAGGGGGACCTGTGACGCGACGTACGCAGCGTGTTGGACGGTACGGCGGACGGCTCAAAGCCGCAGACGGACGGCTCGGGGCCATGAGCGGACGGCCCAGAGCCACAAGACGACGCGACGCGGGCCGAAGAGGCGCGCTCGCCGTCCTCACCGTACTGACCACGCTGGCCGGTGCCGCCCTCACGGGAGCGGCACCGGCCAGCGGCACGTCGGGCGCCCCCGATCCGGGCACCCTGATCGCGCCCGGCGTCACGTACCGGGACTTCGACGTCCCGTCGGCGAACGGCACCGCCCACGCGCACGTCCTGGACGTGAACCTGCGCGACCCGCGGGTCCGCCTCGGCCTGCTCCACCCGGGCGCGGTCGGGGCCCGGCAGACCGTGTCCGCGATGGCCGACGGAGCGGGCGCGGTCGGCGGCGTCAACGGCGACTTCTTCAACATCACGGAGACCCAGCACCCCGGCGTCGAGGCGACCGGCGCGCCCGTCGGCCCGGCCGTCGCCGCCGGCCGCGACCTGAAGGCCGCCGTCCCCAACGGCCAGCGCTTCGGGCCCGCGCTGCCGCCCGGCACCACCACCGAGGACGTCCTGGGCGTGGGCATCGACCGCAGGGCCCGCCTCGACCGCATGACCCTCGACGGCCAGGTGCGCACCCGCGAGGGCCGGCTGCCGCTGCGCGGCCTCAACCAGTACGCGCTCGCCGAGGGCTCGATCGGCGCGTTCACAAGCACCTGGGGCACCACCTCACGGGTGCGCGCCACCTGCGGCACGGACACCGACCGCGGCGCGCCGTGCAGCACCGACACCTACGAGGTGACGGTGCGTCACGGCCGGGTCGTCGGGCAGGCCGACACGCCTGGCCGCGGCCCCATCGCCGAGGGCACCACGGTCCTCGTCGGCCGCGAGGCGGGCGCGCAGGCGCTGCGCAAGCTGTCGGCCGGCGATCGGGTGGGCGTCCGACACCGGCTCGTGGCGTCCTCGTCCGGCGTGCCGTACCTCTTCGCGCTCGGCGGCTATCCGCTGCTGCGCGACGGCGCGCCGCTGCCCGGCCTCGACGACAGGGTCGCCGCGGTGCGCACCGCCGCCGGGATCTCCGCCGACGGCAAGCGCCTCTACCTGCTCGCCCTGGACGGCGCCCCCGAGTACCGCACCGGCCTGACCATCGCCGAGGTCGCCGCGTCGCTGCGCGCGCTCGGCGCCGACGACGGCTTCAGCCTGGACGGCGGCGGCTCCAGCACGCTGGCCGCGAGGGAACCGGGCGCGCCCGCGGTCTCGGTGCGCAACCACCCGAGCGGCGGCGCGGAACGCCCGGTCCCCAACGGCATCGCGGTGTTCTCCCGCACGTAGCCCGGCCCGCGGTCAGTCGCCCTCGTCCCGCACCGCCACGAGGCCGTTGAAGACCCCGACGTACGCCGTGCCGTCCGGGCCGAGCGTGACGGGCGCCCAGTTGTTGTCGTACGCGACGCCCGTGCCGGTGAGCCGCTTCCAGCGGGGCTCGCCGGTGCGGAAGTCGACCGCGGTCAGGTACCAGGCGTCGATGCCGAGGCGGTTGGGTTCCTTGGTGTAGAAGTACAGCAGCCCGTTGGCGGTCGACAGCTTGGGGACGGTCGACGGGGAGCGTACGGCGCTCTGCCACACGGTGTCGCAGCCGCTGCCGTCCTCGCGTACGTCGATCCGGCTGACCCCGCCGACGACACTGCGGCCGAAGGTGAGCGAAGTGATGTTCTCGTAGCCGTAGTTGTTCTCCACGACGAGGCTGTTGCCGTGGCTGATCAGGGAGTTGTCGGTGGTGGACGCGCCGGAGCCGAACACGGGGACCTTGCAGACCAGGCGACGGCTCTCGGGTACGCCGGGGTCGCGGCGGTAGACGAGGACGTTCATGCGGTCGTCGGCGTTGTCGGTGATGGCGACGTAGTTCTCCTCGGCGCCGAACAGGTCGGGGGTGGTGCCCGAACCCTGGTTCACGGAGCCGGGTTTGGTGCCGGTGCCGCGGTCGTAGGTCTGGCGCCAGACGACCTCGGGGGTGCCGTCGGCGGCGGCCTCGAAGCTGTACAGGGCGTGGTCGGAGACGATGGAGACGCCGTCCTCGGCGACCGAGAACGAGTTCTGGATCTCCTCACCGGCGAGCCTTGTCGAGCGGATGTCCCCCGACTCCGGGTCGACGGTGCCGACGCGGCCCTGCCGGGTCACCCACCAGATCCGCCCGTCCCAGTCGGGCATGACGGACGTGACCGGGTCGCACTCCCCGCTCGGGTAGAGGTTCGTCCACGACACGCAGTCGTGCGGGACCTGCCCGGTCAGGTCCCAGTCGTCCTCGACGACGAACCGCCAGGTGCCGTCGGCCGCCTGCTCGTGCGCGAGCCGCACCACGTGCTGGCGCGAGTCGGCGAGCACGAGCCGGTCCTTGTCGTCCAGGTACGAATAGGCGCCGCCCGACGTGTCCTTGAAGATCTTCGAGAAGTCGAGCCGGGTGATGGCCTCGACGGTGGACGGGCGCTGCGGAAGCTTGTACTCCGCCAGGGTGCGCAGGGTCCGCGGGTCGAGCAGCTTCACCAGGAAGCCCGTGAAGGTGCCGCAGACGGTGACGATGCGGCCGTCCCGGTCGAAGGTGACGGTCGCGCACTCGCCGCCGAGCGCGGCCATCTTCTCGCTGGTCACCTGCGGCTTGTTCCCGAGCGGGCCGTTCCAGGGGTACGTTCCGCTGCCCGCCGCGTCGGCGTGCATGCCGCTGCGGCCGTTCGCGGCGAGGTGGGGGTGCTGGGGCGGCGGGTCGCCGGGGACGGGGCGGGCGGGGGCGGGGGCGCCCGCGTACTGCTCGACGAGGCGGTGGCCCGGGGCCTTGGGGATCTCGTCGGCGTGCGCCGGGGCGGCGAGGGCCGGCAGCACGGCGACCGTCAGGGCGAGGCAGAGTCCGAGGGCTCGGCCGCGGTTACTTCGGGTAAGGCGTGGCATGGGGGCGAAGCTAGAGCGGACTCCGTGAACTGTCCATGTATGTACGGGAGTTGTTCACGAGCCCGAAACGATCACGACCGGGCCGCCCCCGTGCGGCCCGTCAGTCGATCTCGCCGATGGTCTCCAGGTGCTTCCAGAAGTCCTGGATCATCCGGGTGTCGACCTCGGGGACGGTCACGCCGAGCCGCTCCAGGGAGCGCAGGGTCCGCTCGTTGCGGTACGTGTCGGAGGGTCCGTCGGCCGTGTCGCCTGGGCCGTCCTCGATCTGCCGGAACACGTCCAGGTACGGCAGGAACGGGAGGTCGCGCCCGGCCTCGCCCGCCTGCCTGAGGCGGCGCAACCACGCGCCGAGCCCCATCGGCTCCGACCGGGTGCCGCGCCGCTCGTCGAGGACCCGCAGGAACGCGCTCCCGCTGGTCGGCCGGGGGTGGTGCAGATGGTGTACGGCGGCGGTGTCCGGGCCGTCGTCGAGGGCGAGGGCCACCAGGGCGCGGGCCGCGACGTCGGCGGGCAGCAGTTCGGCGCGCAGCGAAGCGCCCTCCGGGTGGCAGCCGAGGGCGGCGCAGCTTGCCAGCAGGCGGCACAGCATGTCGTCCGGGTTGATGGCGCCGTGCTGCGACTCCGCCCAGATCCGGCCGAGCCGGTACACGCGGGCGGTCGCGCCGCGGGCGATGGCCTCCTGCACCATCAGGTCGGCGACCCACTTGCTCGCCGTGTAGCCGTCGGTGGAGGTGTGCCGCGCCTGCTCGGCCGGGGAGTCCTCGGTGAGCAGCCGCGGTGTGCCGGACTGGCCGAAGACGCCCAGCGTGGAGACGTGGTGGAAGCGCTTCGGCCTGCCCGTGGCCGCGAGCCGCAGCAGGGTCCGGGTGCCCTCCACGTTGGCCGCCTTCAGCCCCTCGTACGACCTCAAGTGGTGTACGTACGCGCCCGAGTGGACGATCGTGTCGGCCTCGTCCCGCAGCCGGGCCCAGCGCGCCGGGTCGATGCCGAGGCCGTCCTGCCCGAGGTCGCCGGGAACGATGTGCACGCGCTCGGAGCCGATGTCCGGGTCGATGCCGTAGGAGTCGAGCACGGCGTGCAGGCGTGCGCGTCCTTCCTGCTCCGACGGGGCGCGTACCAGGCAGTGCACCTCGGCGTCGGTCCGCGCGAGGAGCTCGCGCAGCACGAAGGCGCCGACGAATCCGGTGGCGCCGGTGAGCAGGACGTGCCGGGGCGGCGCGCCGAAGCCTCCGGTGTCGGGGAAGCGGAGGTCGGGCGCGAGCCGTGCCTCCGAGCGCGGCACCAGGGCGGAGGCGTCGGGCGCATGGCCCGCGGCCGCGTTCTCGACGAGCCCGGCGAGGTCGGCGGAGTTCGGGGCGCCGAAGAAGTCCCGCACCTCCACGCGTACCCCGAATTCGGCGTCCACCCGGGCCAGCAGGCGCACGACGAGCAGCGAATGACCGCCCAGCGCGAAGAAGTCGTCGTCGACGCCGACCCGCTCCACCCCCAGGACCTCCGCGAACAGTGCGCACACCGCCTCTTCGCGCGGGGTGCTCGGCGCCCGGTACTCGCCCGCGCCGGCGCCGAGTTCCGGTGCGGGCAGCGCGGCGCGGTCCAGCTTGCCGTTCGGGGTCAGCGGGAGCCGGTCCAGGACCACGAAGGCCGACGGGACCATGGCGTCGGGCAGCTTGCCGGACATGAACGCGCGCAGGGCCTTGGCGTCGACGCCGTCCCCTGCCGCGTAGGCGACCAGGTGCTTCCCGGTGGGCAGGTCCCGGGCGACGACGGCCGCCCGGCCGACGTCGGGGTGCGTGGCGATGACGGCTTCGACCTCGCCGGGTTCGACGCGGATGCCGCGGATCTTGACCTGGGTGTCGGTGCGGCCCACGCACTCCAGGTGTCCGCCGTGGTTCCAGCGGGCGAGGTCGCCGGTGCGGTACATGCGCGCGCCGGGCGGGCCGTAGGGGTCGGCCACGAAGCGGGCGCCGGTCATCCCCGGGCGCTCGTAGTAGCCGCGGGCCACCGGCCCCGCGACGTACAACTCACCGATGACACCCGTGGGAACGGGGCTCAGCCAGGCGTTGAGGACGTAGGCGCGCATGTGGGGCAGCGGGGTGCCGATGGGGGTGCTGCCGTTGCCGACCCGAACGCTTGACGAGCGCAATGAGACCATCCCCCGGTGAAGTGAAGTGGACCGCGAGGTCGTTGAGCGGCGGCCCTGCGAGGAATTCAACGGACCGGAAGCGCCCGGTGTCCAGGCTGAGCGAGCCAAGACGTGTCGGAAGTGTGGAGGCGGCGCGGATCGGTCGGGCGAGGGGTGCCGGACGGCGTCCGCGCCACGCGAGCACGGCCCACGCAATGAGCCTCATCTTTCAAGCCACAGTGGCCAGTTGAGGTGTCCTGGTGGCCAGACAGCCCGCGGAGACGCCTCGGACAGGCTCTCAGGGACGGATGCCGCTGACGATGTCGGCCGTCGCCGTCAGGCCGTTGTGAATGGTGGGCGCCACGCTCGTGCTCGCGAGATAGAAGCCGAGCAGACCGCACACCACGGCGTGCGACACCTTCATGCCGCCGTTGCGCAGAAGCACCACCGCCAGGATCAGGAGCAGCAGCCCCACGGAAATCGAAACGGCCATCACGGACCTCCTCCGCCACGCCGGACTCACGGCTTTCGGCGGCAAGTGTGGCGTAGCGGAGGGTTTGTCCGAGTGAGAAGCGTGTGCGCCGGACGAGTGGTTTCCCCGGGCGGCTAGGGGGAAGCGGCAGCGAGGGCCGTTACCTTCCGCGGGCGTCCAGGAACGCCTGGAGCCCCGCGAGGTCGTCGGTGTTGAGGTGGTCCACACCGGCGGCGAGCAGTTCGCCCCACACGGCGTCGCGCGCGGGTCCGGGCAGGTCGGGGGTGGCCCAGAAGCGGACGCGCTGCCGCCGCTTGTGGGCGGCGGAGACGATGCCGCGCAGCTTCTCGCGCTCGGCGGGCGGGATCGGGCCGAGGCCCTGCCAGGTGAAGTTCAGCGACCAGTTGTCGCTGATGAGCGGGATGAAGGAGGCGGGGGCCGCGGTGCCGAGGTCGGCGAGGCGGCCGTCGTAGAAGGCGCGGCGCACCCGCTGGGCCTCCATCGGGGCGCGGGCCGCACGGTCTCCTGAGATCACCGCGGTCACGGCGGAGCGGTACACCTTGCCGTGGACGTACGTCGTGAACAGGTGCCGGTAGCGGCGCAGGTGCAGGTCCAGTTCGCGGTACGTCGAGGCGCCCTCGGTCTTGATGTCGATGAGGAGCTGGAACTGGCCGTGCCAGCGCCGGTACACCGAGCCGTGGTTCGCGCGGACGCGGGCCGCGAGCGGGTCGAGGTACAGCGATTCGAGGGTGCGGGTGGGGTCGAGGTCCGCCGGGTCGTGGGCGACCAGGAGCTTGCCGTCGACGAGGAAGATGTCGGCCTCGACGCTGGTGAAGCGGTGGTCGAGGGCGTCGAGGAGAGGGCGGGCGTGTTCGTAGTCGTTGTGCGCGTGGGCCTGGGCGAGGGGGCGGGGGCGCGGGTGGCGGCCGCTCAGGGCCTTGTCGGCGCTCAGCGGCCGCGCGGCCGGGGACTGGTCGGCGGCGTGCGCGATGCCGGGCGCGGCGACGGCGGTCGCGAAGGCCGCGCCGAGCGTGCTCAGGGCTCTGCGACGGGTGAACGGGGCCATGGGGTACCTCCCAGGAGGACGAAGGGGGACGAGTCGTGCCGCTGGGGACGGGGACGACGACGGCCGGAGCCTCAGTGAGTATGAGGCTCCGGCCGCTTCAGGAAACCCCCATGGCCTGGGAGTTGGCGCTATCGACTCCGTGAGTTCACCGCGTTCGGCCCGCGTAGACCTCCGGGTTGGCGCAGTGGGCGAGCGGCTCGCCGCGCAGGAAGCGGCCGACTTCCGCGGCGACGATGCGGGCCGCCTTGTGGGCGACTTCCTGGCTGGCGCCCGCGATGTGCGGGGTCATGACGATGCCGGGGGTGGCCAGGAGCCGGGAGTCGGCCGGCACCGGCTCGTGCGGGTAGACATCAAAGCCCGCGCCTGACAACTGCCCGCTGTCCAGGGCGTCACACACCGCGTCGTAGTCGAGAAGCGCACCGCGCGCGCAGTTCACCAGGACCGAGCCGCGCGGCATCAGCGCGAGCTGCTCGGCGCCGATCATGCCCTTGGTCTCCTCGGTCACGCGGGCGTGCAGCGACACGATGCGCGAGCGGGTCAACAGCTCCTCCAGCGGGACCTGTTCGCCGATTCCGGCGAGCGCCTCCGGGGACACGTACGGGTCGTGGACGAGGACCTCGGCGCCCATGGCCACCAGGATCCGCGCGACCCGGCTGCCGATCGCGCCGTACCCGATGAGGCCGACGGTCGCGCCCTCGATCTCGATGCCGCAGTTGTCGTAGTCGTAGTAGTCGCCGCGCCAGACGCCCTTGCGCAGGTCGGTGTGCGTGTCGCCGACGCCGCGCGCGGCGGCCAGGAGCAGCGTGAGGGTGTGTTCGGCGGTGGCGACGGCGTTGCGTCCCGGCGCGTAGCAGACGGCGACGCCGTGCCGGGTCGCCGCCTCCAGGTTGGCGTTGACGGGGCCGCCGCGGCTGACGCACATCAGCTTGAGGTCGGGGCAGGCCGCGAGGACGCGTTCGGTCAGCGGCGCCATCTGGGTCACGCACACCTCGGCGCCCCGCAGTGCCTCGATCAGCTCGTCCTCGGTGCCGGACGCCTCGATGACCTCGCCGACGGGGCCGAACGGCGTGTGCGGCCAGGGCAGGGTGAGTTCGCGGACGTGTACGGCGCCTCCGGTCGCCCTGCGGACCTCTTCGCTGAGCAGGCGCGGCAGGACGAAGTGGTCGCCTGCCGCCAGAACTGTAGGGCCGGTGGTGCCCGTGGGGCCGGTGGTGCTCATGGGGGGCTTCTTTCTGTACGTGAGGTGCGGGAGCTGTGCCCCTGGGCGGGCGCGGGCACGGGCGCGGGCGGGTCAGCGCGTGGGATGCGCCGGCGCGTTGAAGCGCAGCAGCGACGACTGGCCCTCGCGCAGCCGCAGTTCGGTGAGGGTGCCGTTGTCCATGTGCGGGAACACCCTGCGGTACTCGCTGAGCGGGATGCCGAGCTGGTCGCAGAGGGTCAGGCGCAGCAGCGTCGAGTGCGCGACGACGAGCACGCGGCCGTCGGGGAACTCGGCCGCGACGTCCGCGAGGCAGGCGCTCGCGCGCGTGGCGGCCTTGCGCGGGTCCTCGCCGTCGGGCAGGTGGTGCGCGACGGGGTCGTCGAGGAACGCGTCGAGCTCGCCGGGGAAGCGGGCGCGCATCTCCTCCCGGGTGAGGCCTTCGCCGCGGCCGAAGTCGACCTCGCTCAGCCGCTCGTCGACGCGCGGCGTCAGGCCGAGCGCCTCCCCCGCGGGCGCCGCCGTCAGCCGGGCCCGCGACAGCGGTGAGCTGAACACGGCGTCGATGCTCTGTCCGGCGGCCCAGGCGGCGAGTTCGGCGGCCTGGAGGCGGCCGCGCGGGGTGAGCGCGACGTCGGTGCGGCCCGCGTAGCGGTTGCCGTCGTGCCAGACGGTCTCGCCGTGGCGTACGAGAATTACATGGGTCACTGCGCTGTCCTCATCGCCTGTCTGTCCTCATGGGCTGTCTGTTGGCTGTCTGTTCTCATTGCCCAGGCGTGTGCTCTGGGCCTGTCTGTCCTCGTTGCCTATGCGTGTGCTCTGGTGTGCGCGTGCGCGGCGGCCTCCGGGGCGAGCCAGCCGCGGTCGGCGAGCGCGTCGACGAACCGGAGGTAGACGGGCGTCCAGCGGGCCGTACGCACCGGATCCGGGCGGATCTCCGCGAGGCCGCGCACCATCGCGTCCGCCGCCTCCCGCACGGACGCCCCGCTCGACGTCGCCGCGAGCACCGCCATCCCGACGGCCCCTTCGGCCTGCTCGGGCAGCCGCACCGGACGGCCGAGCACGTCGGCTCGCAACCGGTTCCAGTACGGGTTCTTCGCACCGCCCCCGGTGAACGTCAGCGGCCCTTCGACGGGCGCGCCGATGTGGTCCAGGTAGTCGAAGCACAGCCGCTCCACGCAGGCCACGCCCAGCAGGTACGCGTGGAAGCGTCCGGCCTCGCCGCGCGGCTCCCCGAGCACGAACGGCTCGGCGTCCGCCGCCCGGAACGGGAAGCGTTCACCGCCGCTCGACACCAGCGGATACGCGACCGCGTCACCGTCGAGGGCCGCGCCGGCCGCCGTGAGCCCCGCGAGGTCCGCCCCCGGGAACTCCCGCGCGAGCACGCCCGCCCCGCTGCTGGACGCGCCGCCCGGCAGCCAGGTCCCGTCGGGGCCGCGGTGGCAGTAGACGACGCCGCCCGGGTCGCGTACGAGGTGCGGGCTCACGCCCTTGAAGACGAGCGTCGTGCCGAGGACCGAGTTCCACGCGCCGGGGGCGAGCGCGCCCGCGCCGATCTGCGCGGCGCAGCCGTCCGTCATCCCGGCGACGATCGGGGTCCCTTCGGGGATGCCGGTGACGGCGGCGGCCTCGGCGCACACCGCGCCGAGGACGGTGCCGGGCCGGACCACCTCGGGCAACAGCCGCGCGGGCACGCCGAGTTCGGCGAACTCCTTCTCGGGCCAGCGCTCCTCGACGAGGTGGTAGCCGGTCTTCAGGGCGTGGCTGGAGTCGCTCGCGACCTGATGCCCGGCAAGCCGCCAGGTGATGAGGTCGGGCTGGTGCAGCAGTCGGATGTCCGGACGCGAGGCCTCCTCCGTGCGCTCCAGGAGCCACAGCAGCTTGGGCAGCGCCCACGACGGCTGCATGGAGCGGTAGCCCAGCTCGCTCCACACGTCCGCGCCCGCCGCGTTGGCGCGTGCGGCCTGGTCGGCGGCGCGCCCGTCGTCGTACATCAGGCCCGGCGTGAGCGGGGTGCCGGTGGTGTCGGCGAGCAGGATGGTGCCGGAGGTGGCGTCGAGGGCGAGGCCCCGGACGCGGGACGGGTCGTCGAGCGCGGCGGTCGCCTCGCGGCAGGCGGAGGTGAGCGCGGTCCACCACTGCTCGGGGTCCTGCTCGTGCCGGTTGCCGTCGCGGTGGCTGGCCAGCGGCCGGGACGCGGCGGCGAGGACGGTGCCCGCGGAGTCGACGGCGACGCAGCGGGCGCTCTGGGTGCCGAGGTCGAGGCCGAGCCAGACGGCTTCGGGCGGGAGCCCGGCGGGGCCGAGCCCGGCGGGGCCGCGGGGCGGACGGGGTGCGGGGTCAGGCACGGGGTGCTCCTTGTGGTGTGCTGCGGGGTCCGGGAGCCGCCGTCCACCCGGCGTCCCGCGCCAGCGACCGCCACCGCAGGAACTCCTCGTACAGAGCCGCGTAATACTGCGCACGCTCCGGGTCGGGCTCCCAACTGGTGCGCATCCGTACGTACTTGGCGGCGGCGCTGTGCATGCTGGACTCGGCTCCGGTGAGGACGAGGCCGGTGAGGAAGGCACCCTTGGCGCCGAGTTCGGTGTCGGCGGAGCGGGCCGTGGGCACGCCGGTGGCGTCCGCGATGAGACGGCACCAGTCGTCGTTGTTGGCGCCGCCGCCGCACAGCCTCAGCTCCGTCACGGTCGTACGGGACGCGGCGAGCGAGTCGCGGACGACGAGGGAGAGTCCGTCGAAGACGGCGCGGGCGAGGTCGGCGGGGGTGTGGTCGAGCGAAAGGCCCCAGAAGGCGCCGCGGGCGCGCGGGTCGAGGAAGGGGGCGCGCTCGCCGGCCGGGGACAGATACGGCAGGAACATCAGGCCGTTCGCCCCGGGCGGCGCGGAGAACGCAAGCTCGCCCAACTCCGGTGGCCCGTCGAGCTGGAGGGTGCGCGCGCCCCAGGTGAGCACCTCGACGCCGTTGAGGGTCGGGAAGGCGCGCAGGACGCGTTCGCGGCCCCGGTAGGCGATGTTGATGCCGGAGGGCTCGCCCGTCGTGTCGACGTCCTTGCGGACGATCTCCGTACAGAGCGTGGTGCCGAGGATGCCGCAGGCCTGACCGGGGTTGACGACGCCGACGCCGCGGGCGGTGGAGGCGATGTCGTACGGCGCCATCACCACCGGAAGGCCCGGCTGCACGCCGAGTTGGGCGGCCGCGTCGGCGGTGATCTCGGCGATCCGCTCGTCCTCGCCGAGGACCTTGGGCAGCAGCCGCGCGTGCGCGGCGAGCCCGAACAGGTCCACGATCCCGGGGTCGTAGTCGCCGGTGGCGTGGTCGAGGAACGGCGCGGAGGCGTCCGACTCGTCGATCGCGGTCACGCCGGTGAGGTTGTAGAAGAGCCAACCCGCCGCGGTCAGGGAGGCGCTGGAGCGGGCGAGGCGGTCCGGGTCGTGGGCGTCGAGCCAGCTGAACACGGCGTTCGGCATGCCGCCGCACGTCAGCGAGCCGTTGCGGCGGAACGCCTCCTCCAGGACGCCCTCGCGCTCCCAGCGCGTGAGGAGGTCGCCGGCACGTCCGTCGGACCACAGGATCGCGGGCCCGGTGGGCCGCCCCGCCGCGTCTACCAGCCAGGCGCCGTCGCCCTGCGCGGTGAACGTCACCAGCCAGACGGGGTCGGCGCCTTCGGGGCGCTCGGCGAGGGCGGACAGGGCGGTGCGGACGGTGTAGACGACCGCGTTCCACACGGTGTCCATGTCCTGCTCGGCCCAGCCGGGGTGGCGGCGCTCCACCTCCGTCGCGAGCCGCGACACGGCGAGTTCGCCGCCCTGGTCGTCGAAGACGACCGACTTGATCATGGTGGTGCCGACGTCAATCGCGAGTACCGACATGCTGGTTCACAGACCCTTCGTGGCGGAGGTGGCGACGGCGTGCGCACTGGTCCTCGGTGCGGGGCCGCTGTCCGCGGCGGCCGTGGTTCTCAGTACGAGGGTGAGGCCCGCGCTCACCGCGTGGAACCCGGCGAAGATCCAGACGACGCCGCCCACGCCGAGCGGCCCCCGGAAGAGGCTGACGACGAGCGGCCCGACGAAGGTGGAGGCCCCGGCCCCGAGGTTCAGGGCGGCCATGGCCTGGCCCTTGTGGGCGGGCGCGATGGCGGTCATGAGGGCGGACAGCGGGACGTATCCGGACAGGGTGGCGCCGTAGAGCACGGCGACCAGGACGCACAGCGCGTACTGCGCTCCGGCCGCCGACGGGACGTAATAGAGGAGCAGCGTGGAGACCGTGCAGCCGACGCCGCCGCACCACGCGACCGTCGCGCGCCAGCCGACCCTGTCCCCGACGACGCCGAACAGCAGGTTCGTGACGATGTTCGTGGCGAACATGATGGCGAGCAGTCTGAGCCACTGGGCGTTGGAAAGCCCGACCTCGTGCATGAACCACGCCGGAAGCATCACCAGAAAGCCGAACTGCGAAGCGGTGTTGAGCATCCGCACCACCGCCCCGGCGCCCACGCGCGGCTCCCGGACGAGGATGGTGAGGCTGCCGGTGAGCCCGGCCAGAGGGCTCTCGCCCGCCGGGGCAAGCCGCGTCGAACCGGTGGGCTCCCGGACCATGAGCAGCGCGAGGAGCCCGCCGACGACGACCACGCCCAGGGCGGCCCACAGCGTGCCGCGCTCCCCCACCCACGGGATGAGCAGGCTCGCCGTGAGCGAGCCGAGCGTGGGCAGGCCCGCCGAGAACGCCGACCAGAACCAGCCCATCGCGCTGCCCATCTGCTTCGGCGGCGCGACGGCGGCGATCCACACCAGGAAGGCGTACGCGAACAGCGGATACGCGAGGCCGCGCAGGCCGTAGCCGAGGAGCAGCAGCGGATACGACTCGCTGGGTATGGCGACCGCGAGGAAGAACACGTGCGTGGCGACGAAGGCGGCGAGGCCGAGCCACATGACCTTGCGCGGGCCCCACAGGTCGGAGAGCGCGGCGGACAGCCATCCCGCGACGGCACCCGTGATGCCGTACACGGTGAACACCATCGCGACCTGCGATGACGGGATGCCGAGGTCTTCCAGGTACGGCGAGAGGAAACCGGCCTCGACGCCGACGCCCGTCATGAAGACGAGGAGTCCGAGGTAGCCCCAGGACAGAGGCTGCGGGATGCCTGCGCGTGTGAAGAGCGAACGCGGTGGGGCGGTGTCGCCCGGGGCGGGCGGCACGGGAGGGTTCGTCATTGAAGCTCCCCTGGGGACAGTGGGGCGGCGGGGGTAGCGGGACGGCCTGAGCTAACAACCCGACGAAAACCCTCGTCAAACACCTGGTGGAACCTCCCGCGGGCCCTCGCCCCCGCACGTGAGAAGACCCCGGGGACCGGGCTGCCGAACTGGGGCTGAAGGATGCACGCCGAGTGATGTACGTGGGATCATCACTCGGACACATCACACTCACGGAGAGCCGAGGAGGGTCATGGGGCAGCCCGACCGCGTGGACGTACGCGAGGAGCGACGCCGCCGCATCCGGGAGCAGGTGGTCGCGGGCGGCTTCGTGCGGGCCGCCGACCTCGCCGACGCGTTCGACGTGAGCCTGATGACCGTCCACCGCGACCTGGACTTCCTCCAGTCGCAGGGGTGGCTGCGCAAGGTGCGGGGCGGGGCGACCGCCCTGCCGTCGGCGCAGTTCCACGGCAGCGTCGCCGAGCGCATGACGACCATGGCGCAGACGAAGCAGCAGCTCGCCCGCGCCGCGGCCCGCCTCCTCGTGCCCGGCCAGACGGTCCTGCTCGACGACAGCACGACGTGTCTGCACCTGACCCGCGAACTCGCCGAGCACACCCCGCTGACGGTCCTCACCAACTCGCTGCCCGCGATCACCGCCCTCGCCAAGGAGCCCGGCGTCTCCCTCATCGCCCTGGGCGGCGCCTACTTCCCCGCGTACGACGCCTTCATGGGCCTGCACACGGCCGACAGCGTGGCCGCGTTCCGCGCGGACGTCCTCTTCATGTCGACGACGGCTGTGACCCGGGGCCGCTGCTATCACACGTCACCGGAGACGGTGCAGGTCAAGCGAGCGATGATGGCGGCGGCCACGCGCCGCGTACTCCTCGCCGACCACACGAAGTTCACCCGCGACGGCCTGTACGCCCTTGCGCCGCTCACGGACTTCGACGTGGTGGTCGTCGACGACGGTGTGGCGCGGGAGGAGCTGCGGGGGATGCGGGAGCGGGGGGTGGAGGTGCTGGTGGTGGAGCGGGGCTGAGGCCCACTCGCCCTCGGCGGTTCCGAGGCCCCTCTCCCTCTTAAGTGCCGCCGGTTCTCTTCTCCCTCGGCAGGGCATGACGAAACCGCCTGCCCGATGTCCCCCGTGGGCAGACGGCTCGCGTCACATGTCCAGAGGTCGAAGCCGGTGCAGGCGACAAGGTGCTCTACCGCTGAGCTACGCCGACCGAAGTCGACGGCGGGATTCGAACCCGCGACCGCCCGTTCCCAAAACGAAGTAGCCCGCTCCTTCGCACCTGGACGTCTCCACCGTAGCGAGCACGGACCCGACCCTGCACCGGGTTTTTCCTCTGGCAGAAGGCGGGGCAGCGGGGCGGACCCGGGTGATCTTCGCTGTTACCGTTCCCGCCATGCCCACCAAGAACCTGCACATACCCACCCCGGACGGCACCGCCGACGCCTTCGCCGCCTTCCCCGACGGCGGCGGGCGGCACCCCGGAGTGCTGCTGTACACGGACGCGTTCGGCATGCGGCCCGTGATCGAGGAGATGGCCGGCGAGCTGGCCGGGCACGGGTACTACGTACTCGTCCCCCACATCTACTACCGGCACGGCCCGGCGCCGGCCGTCGACCTTCCCGAGCACATCGGTGAGGCCGAACGCCCCGCGGTCATCGCCCAGTTGATGCCCCTGGTCGAGGCGCACACCGCCGAGCGTGTCCTGCGCGACGCCGAGGCCTATCTCGGGTTCCTCACCACACAGCCCGAGGTCGGTGCCGGACCGGTCGGCGTGATCGGCTACTGCATGGGCGCCGCCCTGGCGATGCGCACCGCGACGGCCCACCCCGGTCAGGTCGCCGCCGTCGCCGGGTTCCACCCCGGCTTCCTGGTCACCGACGCGCCCGACAGTCCGCACCGCGACATCCCCAAGCTCACCGCCCACGTCCATGTCGGCCTCGCCGAAGGCGACTTGTCGCCCGAAGGCATCGGCGAGCTCAACCAGGCCCTGGACGCCGCGGGTGTCGGCTACACGACCGAGATCTACCCCGACACCGTCCACGGCTTCACGATGGCCGACACCGACGCGTTCAGCCCGGCCGGGCTGCAGCGTCACTGGGACCGCCTGCTCCCTCTCCTCGACGGCGCCCTCGCCAATGGCTGAGGCTGCCTAGGAACGCGTCAGCTCGTCCCAGTGCACCGTCCGGTCGCACCACCGCTCAAGGAGCACCTTGTCGTGGCCGACGGCGAGGAGTCCGGCGCCGCTGTCGGCGCGGTAGTTCTCCACGGCGGTCACCAGCGCGGCCGTCGTGGAGGCGTCCAGCATCGCCGTCATCTCGTCGCAGATGAGCCAGCGCGGGCGCAGGATCAACGCGCGGGCAAGGCAGGCGCGTTGGAGCTGGCCGTCGCTGACCTCGTGCGGGCGGCGACCCAGGAGATCCTCGCCGATGCCGACGGTGCGTGCCAACTCCCGTACACGGTCCGTGACTTCGGCTGCACGGCCGGTGGCCCGCAGCGGCTCGGCAATCAGCTGAGTGAGGGTGAGGCGCGGGTCGGCGGACAGTCGGGGCTGCTGGAAGACGACGCCGAACGCGGTGCGCTGGGCGCGCGGTGCGCGATGGCGCCAGCCGCGCGCGGGCTCGCCGTCGATGACGACCTGGCCCCGGTCGGGCCGGTGAAGGAGTGCCGCGACCCGCGCGAGCGTCGACTTGCCGCAGCCGCTGGGGCCGAGCAGGCCGACGGACTCGCCCGGCTCGACGCTCAGGCTCACGTCGCGGACGACGGGGTCGCGGCGGTCGTATCCGGCGGTCAGGGAACGCAGTTCAAGCACGGGGCGCCTCCAGGGCGGCGGCGACCGGGTGGTGGCAGGCGGCACCGGACGTGGGCAGCGCGGGCACGGCCCCGCACGCCTCGTCGGCCCGCTCGCAGCGCGCGGCGAACGCGCACCCGCCGGGCAGCGCGGACAGCTCGGGCGGCATGCCGGGGATGGGCGTGAACTCCCGGTCCGGCAGGGCGTCGAGCAGCCCTCGGGCGTACGGGTGGCGTGGCCCCGGCTCGCCGAAGAAGTCGGCGGCGTCGGCGATCTCGACGATGCGGCTCGCGTACATCACGGCGACGCGGTCGGCGATGCGCTCGGCCGCCGCCAGGTCGTGGGTGATCATCAGCAGCGCGCGGTCGTCCCCGACGTGCCGCCGCAGTTCGTCGACGGTGCGGTCGACCAGTTCGCGGTCGAGGCCGGTGGTGGGCTCGTCCGCGAGCAGCAGCGGGGCGTCGCCGATGAGCGCGAGTGCGGTGGCGGCACGCTGCGCGAGCCCGCCGGACAGCTCGTGCGGGTAGCGGTCGAGGTGCCCCGGCGGGAACGCGGCCCGCTGGGCAGCGGCCTCACCCGCCTTCCGCAGCTCGGGCCTGCGCACGCCCGTCAACTCCCGCAGGGTCTCTTCCAGTTGGGAGCGCACAGTACGGACCGGGGTCAGATGCGCGGCGGGACTCTGCGGTACGAGTCCGACGCGCCGCCCCCGCACGGTGCGCGCGAGCGTGCGCTCGTCGGCGGTGAGCAGATCGATCCCGTCACCGAGCACCGCGGACCCGGCGGTCTCGGCGTTCTCGGGCAACAGTCCGAGCAGCGCGGACGCCAGCACGGACTTGCCGCACCCGCTCTCGCCGACGAGCGCGAGACACTCACCGGCGGCAAGGTCGAAGCGCGCGTCGGTGACAGCGGCCACGTGGGCACCGCCGCGCATACGGAAGCGCACGGAGAGACCGCGTACGGAGAGCACGGGCGGGGCGGAGGCGGTGTCCGCCGCGGGCAGGGCTTCGGTCACGGACACGCGCGGCGCCGCGGACGCGGCCTCAGCTTCGGCTTCGGTCGTGCCTTCGGCTGCGGGCGTGGGCGCGGCTTCAGCCGCAGCCTCGGCTGCGGCGTCCGTCGCGCGGGCGGCGTCAGCCCCGGTGGTCGGCCCAGTCACAGCATCAGCTCCGATCGGCGGCGCGGGTTGATCCGGTCGCGCCAGGCGCCCGCGAGGCCCGCGATGGCCAGGGTCGGGACGATGATGAACAGGCCGGGGAAGAGGGTCGGCCACCAGTCGCCGGCGAGGAGGGAGCTGCGGGCGCTCTGGACGAGGGTGCCGAGGCTCGCCTGGTGGGTGGGCAGGCCGAGGCCGAGGAAGGACAGCGCGGACTCGTGCCAGATGGCGTGCGGGACCATGAGGACGGCGGCGAGCCCGGCCTGTGGCAGGACCCCGGGCAGCAGGTGCCGTACGGTCACGCGCCGGCGGGACGCGCCGCCGGAGATGGCGGCGTCCACGTACGGCCGCGAGCGCAGCGACAGGACCTCGGCGCGCACGATGCGGGCCGTCGACAGCCAGTGCGTCAGCGCCACGGAGATCACCACCGGCCACACGCCCGGCCGGAACATCGCCACGATGAAGATGCCGAGGAGCAGGTGCGGGACGGACGAGAAGACGTCCACGAGTCGCATGACGATCCGGTCCACCCAGCCACCGGCAGAGGCGGCGAGCGCGCCCACGGCGGTGCCGATGACGGTGGCCACCACGGCGGCGACCACGCCGACGAGGAGTGAGACGCGGAGCCCGTACACGCAGCGAAGAAGCAGGTCGCGACCCACGTCGTCGGTGCCGAACGGGTGCTCCAGGGACGGCGGGAGCAGCTTGTCGGCGAGGTGGACGGCCTGTTCGTCGAGGTCGGCGAGCGGCGGCACGATCAGCACGGCGAGCACGACGGCCGTGACGATCGCGGCGGAGCTCCACACCCGCCAGGCGCGGGTGGAGCGGGACGCCTTGCGGGCGCCCGCGGACCGGCCGGACCGGCCCGGGGCGGACCGCCAGGTCACCTCGGTGTCGGCGGGCGCGAGCACCCCCGTCGCAGCGGGCTTGTCAGCCATCGAACCCCACCCTCGGGTCGGCGAGCCCGTACAGCAGGTCCGCGAGGAGATTGCCGAGCAGGACCGCCACGGTGGCGAGCGCGGTGAGCGCGGCCAGCAGCGGGAAGTCCACGCTCGTCGCGGCCTGCACGGTCGCGGCGGCGATGCCGGGCCAGGAGAAGACGGTCTCCACGAGCAGCGCGCCGGTGATCAGTTCGGGCACGCGGGAGCCGATGAGCGTGAGCACGGGCAGCATGCCGGAGCGGAAGGCGTGCTTGAGGAGCACGGTCCGCTCGGCGAGGCCGCGCGCGCGGGCACCCCGGACGGGGTCGTCGCCGAGCGCGTCGCCGACGCCCTGGCGTACGTACAGCACGAACCAGGGAAGCTGCGAGACGGCGAGGACGGCCGCGGGCAGCACGAGGTGGTTCGTCACCTGCGCGGCCGTGACGGCCGCGCTGGAGGTGTCGGTGAGCCCGCCCGCGGGCAGCACGCCCAGCTTGAGGGCGAACAGCCACACGGCGAGCAGGCCGAGCCAGAACGGCGGCGCGGCCTCCAGGGTGTAGGCGAGCGAGGTCACGGCCCGGTCGAGCCAGCCGCCGGGGCGGCGCGCGGCGAGCACGCCGAGCGCCGAGCCGACGAGGATCGCGAGGACGAACGCGGTCGCGGCGAGCAGCACCGACCAGCCGACGCGCTCACCGATGGCGTCGGCGACGGGCTGGCGCAGCGTGCTGGAGTCCCCGAGGTCGCCCTGGAGCGCGGAGGTCAGCCAGTCCCACCAGCGGGAGACCAGCGGCCTGTCGACGCCGAGGTTGGCGCGGAGCTGGTCGAGGTTCTCCTGCGAGGCGGTGAGCCCCGCCGTGCCCGCGTACGCCTTGACGGGGTCGAAGGGCGAGGCCTCGGCGACGGCGAAGACGCCGAAGGTGACGAGGAGCAGGACGGGGACGGCGAACACCGCCCGCCGTCCCACGAGCCGCGCCATCGGACCCCAGGGCAGCCGCCGGGTCACTTGTTCGGCTGCCAGTCCTCGACGTTCCACCAGGGGCCGGAGGCCAGGCCGTGGTCGTGCGGTTCGACCTGGGTGGAGAGGTCGCCGTAGGACTTGTTCACCACGTACAGGTGGTCGATGTGCGTGAGGAAGGTGTAGCCCGGGTTCTTCACCAGCTCGCGCTGGACGGTGTCGTAGGCGGCCTGGCGCTTCGCGTGGTCACCGCTCTTGCGGGCGTCCTCCAGGGCCTTGTCGACCTTGGGGTTGTCGTAGTGCGCCATGTTGTTGAAGCCGTCACCGGCGAGGGAGGACTTCAGGAGGGTGTACTGGTCGAAGTCGGGGTCGGCCGGGGAGCCGCCGCCCGCGAGGACCGCGTCCTTGGGCATGCGGGGCTCGATGACCTCCCACGTGCCGGACTGCACCTCGACCTTGATGCCGAGCTTCTTGGCGTCGGAGGCGTAGGCGAGCGCGTGGTCCTGGCGGAGCTTGTCGCCGGTCAGGTACCAGAGCGGGAACTTCGCCTGGACGCCGTCCTTCTCGCGGATGCCGCCGTCGCCGGGCTTCCAGCCGGCCTTGTCGAGGATCTTCTTGGCCGCCTCGACGTCCTGCTTGCGCTCGGTGCCCTTGGTGAACCAGGGGCTGTCGGTCGGGACGGGACCGTAGGCCTCCTTGCCCGCGCCCTCCAGGATGGAGTCGACCATCGCCTTGCGGTCCACGCCGATGTCGAGCGCGCGCCGCACGTCGGTGTCGCCCGCGACCTTGTTGCCGGTCGGCAGGGTCACGACGCGGTAGTCGAAGGTCTTGGCGGCGTACGTCTTCTTGTCGCCGTCGGACTCGAAGGTCTTGGCGAGGTTGGGCGGCAGGATGGCGCCGTCGAGGTCGCCGGTGCGCAGCCGCGTGGCGCGGATGTCGTCGTCCTTGATGATCGCCATCGTGAAGTTCTTGATCTTCGGCGCGCCGCCCCAGTACCCGGGGTTGGCCTTGAAGACGAGCTTCTCGCCCTTGGACCACTTCTCGAGCTTGTAGGGCCCGGTGCCGATCGGCTCGGTGGTGAAGGCGCCGGTGTTCACGTCCTGCTTGCCCGCGACGTGCTGGGGCGCGATGGGCAGGACGGTGCGCTCGGCGAACGGCGCGTAGGGGTACTTGAGGTGGAAGACGACCGTGCCGTCGCCCTTGGCCTCGACGCTCTTGAGGGCGTCCAGCTCGGTCTTGGAGGCGTTGTTCGTCTTCTTGTCGAGGATCGTCTCGTACGTGAAGACGACGTCCTTGGCCGTGAACGGCTTGCCGTCGCTGAACTTGACGCCCTCGCGCAGTTCGTACGTGTACGTCTTGCCGTCGTCGCCGACCTTCGGCAGCTTCGCCGCGAGCGCGGGCTTCAGCTTCATGTCCGCGTCGTGCGTGAGCAGCCCGTCGAAGATCTTGGAGTTGCCGTCCTTGCCGTAGCCGAGGAGCGGGCTGAGGGTCTCCGGTTCGTAGGCGATGCCGACGACCGCCGAGTCCTTGGCGCCGTCGCTGCCCTTGCCGTCGTCCGGCGCCGAGCAGGCCGTGGCGGCGACCGCCAGTGCGGCGGCCGCCGCGATGGCACCGGTGCCACGTATCGATCCGGCCCTCATGCTCCACACCCCTACACAAGATCAAGAGTTATTGCGAACAGCTCGCAATTATGCCTCATGTAATAGGTGGGTAAGGGCCGGGTCCTATACGGCCACGAGCCTCCGCGCAGGTCAGGGAGTTGCGGGTGCGGGGAGGTCGACGAGGTCGGCCAGATTCTCCCGGTGCCGGCCCGCGGTGCCGAGGGCGATCGAGTCGGCCTTGGCCCGCTTCAGGTACAGATGGACGGGGTGCTCCCAGGTCATGCCGATGCCGCCGTGCAGTTGGACCGCCTCCTCGGCGGCGCGCACCGCCACTGGGGCGGCGTGGGCCTGCGCGAGGGCCGTCGCGAGGTTCGGCTCGTCGCTGCCGGTCGCGAGGGCGTCGGCGGCGTGCCGGGCCACGGCACGAGTGTTGACCACGTCGAGCCAGAGCCGGGCGAGGCGGTGCTTGAGCGCCTGGAAGGAGCCGACGGGCCTGTTGAACTGGTGGCGCTCCTTCGTGTACCGGACGGTCTCCGTCAAGCACCATTCGGCGAGGCCGAGTTGCTCGGAGGCGAGCAGTCCGGCGCCGGAGCGCAGGCCGAGCCGTATCGCCGCGTCGGCTTCCGCGCCCTCGGCGAGCAGGCGCGCGGGGGCTGCGTCGAGGGTGACGACGGCGAGCGGGCGGGTGCGGTCGAGGGAGGTCTGCGGGGTGACGGTGACGCCGTCCCGTCCGGTGTCGACGGCGAACAGGCCGCCGTCGGCCGGGACGAGCAGGACGTCGGCGGCGGCCGCGTCCGCGACGCCCCTCACCTCGCCGTGCAGGGCGCCGCGGTCGAACCGCACCCGCGGGTGGGCGGCCTCCGGGGCGGTGGCGAACGGCACGGCGAGCGCGCCGACGGTACGGCCCGACGCCAGCGCGGCGAGCAGTTCCGCCGCCGCGTCGCCCGCGCAGGCAAGGAGCGTCTCGGTGGCGATGACAGCACTGGTCAGATACGGCACCGGCGCCACCGCGCGCCCCAACTCCTCCAGGACCACGGCCGCTTCGCGGTGCGAGGCGCCCTGCCCGCCCCGGTCCTCGGGCACCAGGAGCCCGGCGAGGCCCATGCCGTCGGCGAGGGCCTTCCACAGCTCGCGGTCGTGCGGCTGCTCCGACTCGGTGCGGGCGAGGACGGCGGCCGGGTCGCAGTGGTCGGCGAGGAGGGAACGTACGGCGGAGCGCACCGCCTCCTCTTCCTCGGTGTACAGCAGATCACCCTGTGAGGTCATCGGTTCAGGTCCTTCCAGGCGACGTCCTTGTCCGTGCGCGGTTCCGGCGGCAGGCCGAGGACGCGTTCGGCGACGATGTTCAGCAGGACCTCGCTGGTCCCGCCCTCGATGCTGTTGCCCTTGGCGCGCAGGTAGCGGTAGCCCGCCTCGCGCCCGGTGAAGTCGACGAGGTCGGGGCGGCGCATCGTCCAGTCGTCGTACAACAGGCCCTCCTCGCCGAGGAGTTCCACCTCCAGGCCGCTGATCTCCTGGTTGAGGCGGGCGAAGCCGAGCTTCATGCCGGAGCCCTCGGGGCCCGGCTGGCCCGCGACGAGCTGCTGGCGCAGGCGTTCGCCGGTGAGCCGGGCGACCTCCGCCTCCACCCACAGGGACAGCAGCCGCTGGTGCAGGTCGTGGGTGCGCAGTTCAGGGCGCTCGCGCCAGGCCTTGGCGACCGGGCCGATCATGCCGCCCTCGCGCGGGATGCGCATGCCGCCGATGGACACGCGCTCGTTCATGAGGGTGGTCTGCGCGACCTTCCAGCCGTCGCCGACCTCGCCGAGGCGGCGGCTGTCGGGGACGCGTACGCCGGTGAGGAACACCTCGTTGAACTCGGCCTCGCCGGTGAGCTGGCGCAGCGGCCGCACCTCGACGCCCGGGTCGGTCATGTCGCAGATGAAGTACGTGATGCCGCGGTGCTTGGGCAGGTCGGGGTCGGTGCGGGCGATGAGGATGCCCCAGCGGGCGGTGTGTGCGCTGGACGTCCACACCTTCTGCCCGTCCACCACCCAGCTGTCGCCGTCGCGGACGGCACGCGTGCCGAGCGCCGCGAGGTCGGAGCCCGCGCCGGGCTCGCTGAACAGCTGGCACCACACCTCCTCGCCGACCCAAAGGGGCCGCAGGAAGCGGCGCTTCTGCTCGTCCGTGCCGAATCCGAGGATCGTGGGCGCGGCCATGCCCAGGCCGATGCCGATGCGCCGCGGGTCGTTGTCGGGTGCGCCCGCTTCCTCCAGCTCGGTGTCCACGACGGCCTGCAGCGAGCGCGGCGCGCCGAGCCCGCCGAGGCCCTCGGGGTAGTGCACCCAGGCGAGCCCGGCGTCGAAACGGGCCGTCAGGAACGCGGTACGTTCCGTCGTCGCCGGAGGATGTTCCGCCAGCAATTGCTGTGTACGACGGCGGAGTTCGCCCGCGTCTATCGTGCGGCCGGTCATGCGGTGGCCTCCTCTGCGAGCGCGGGCAGGACGGCGACGCGGCCGGTGGTGACGCCGTCGGCGACGCGCTGGACGCCCGCGGCGGCCTGGCCGAGCGGCACGCGCTCGCTGACGAGCGGCTTGACGGCGCCCTTCGCGGCGAGCTCGGTCAGCTGCTCGTGGCACTCCAGGACCGCGCGCGGGTCCTTGGTGTTGTACAGGCCCCAGTGCAGGCCGACGATCGAGTAGTTCTTCACCAGGGCGTGGTTGAGGGCGGGCGTCGGGACGGCGCCGCTCGCGAAGCCGACGACGAGGATGCGGCCCTCGAAGGCCACGCACTTGGCGGACTTGGCGTACGCGTCGCCGCCCACCGGGTCGTAGATCACGTCGGCGCCGCGGCCGCCGGTGGCCTCCTTCACGGCGCCCACGATGTCGTCCGCGCGCCGGTCGAGGACCAGGTCGCAGCCGAGCTCGCGCGCGGTCCTCGCCTTGTCGGCGCCGCCGACGACGCCGATGACCTGGGCGCCCGCGGCCTTGCCGAGCTGCACGGCCGCGCTGCCGACGCCGCCCGCAGCCGCGTGCACCAGGAGCGTCTCGCCCGCCTTCAGGTGCGCGCGCCGGTGCAGCCCGAACCAGCCGGTCTGGTAGCCGATGTGCAGGGCGGCGGCCTCGGCGTCGTCGAGGGCGTCGGGGGCGGGCAGCAGGGCGGCGGCGTCCGCGACGGCGTACTCGGCGAAGCCGCCGTACGGCAGCGCCGGGTTGGCGATGACGCGGCGGCCGTCCTCGGTCTCGCCGCAGATCTCCAGGCCGGGCGTGAACGGCAGGGGCGGGGTGATCTGGTACTGGCCGCGGCACAGCAGCGCGTCCGGGAAGTTGATGTTCGCGGCGCGGACCTTCAGGAGCACCTGGCCGTCGCCGGGCACCGGCCGCTCCGCCTCTTCGAGCCGCATCACCTCGCCGGGCTCGCCGTTGCGGTGTACGTGCCATGCGCGCATGCGGGGCCTCCACGCTGTAGTCGACCGTGCTCCAGGGACATACTAAGCGGTCGCTTGCTCGGATGGGAACAGGGGCGGGGCCGCCCTAGTCCTCCGGGTCGCGCTTCGCGGCGGGCCGCGCGCGTACGTGCATCCGCTCCCCCTGCGGCCCGAAGAGGCTCAGGAACTCCACCGGGCCCTCGCCCGTCGACCCGAACCAGTGCGGCACCCGGGTGTCGAACTCGGCGGCCTCGCCCGCCCCGAGCACCACGTCGTGCTCGGCGAGGACCAGACGCAGCCGCCCCGACAGGACGTACAGCCACTCGTACCCCTCGTGGGTGCGGGGGTCGGGCTCGATGGAGCGGGTGGGCTCGATGACCTTGTACGCCTGGAGTCCGCCCGGCTGCCGGGTCAGCGGCACCATCGTGCGCCCGTACCGGACGATCGGCTTGGCCCGCACGCGCGGATCGCCGACCGGCGGGGCGCCGACGAGCTCATCCAGGGGGACCTGGTGGGCGCGGGCGATGGGCAGGAGCAGTTCGAGGCTGGGCTTGCGGCCGCCCGACTCCAGCCGGGACAGCGTGCTCACGGAGATGCCGGTGGCGGCGGACAGCCCGGCGAGGGTGGCGCCGCGCTCCTTGCGGATCTTGCGGAGGCGGGGGCCGACGGCCGTGAGCACCTTGCCGGTCTCGACGTCGTCGGGACCGTCGGGCTCGTGCCCGCCCTCACTCCCACCATGCCCATGTCCCCCATGCCCCTCATGTCCCCCACGTCCGCCCCGCCTCGCCGATCCACTCTCTGCGCTTCCCATGCCCCCATTGCAGAATCAGCAAGCCGATATGTCAATCCGGCACGATCGACGAAAGCGCCCCTCCCGGTCCCGAACCGCGCCGACCCGCACCACCTCTGGAACATTGCGCACCGGCGGACTATCGAGGCCCCATGACGACCGACGGCACAACCTCCAACCCACCAACCGACGGCACCACCACCAATCCACCCCCAGGCCTGCCAGCCCCTCCCCCGCTCGGCGCGACGGCCCTGCCACCCGGCACGTACGACGGCACCGTCGTCCTGGTCACGGGCGGCGGCAGCGGCCTGGGCCTGGCGACGGCGGCCGAATTCGCCCGCCTGGGCGCGGATTTGGTGATCGCGAGCCGGAACGAACAACGGCTGAAGGCGGCGCGCGCGGAGCTGTCGGCGCTGGGCGGCCGGGTGGCGACGGCGGTGTGCGACATCCGCGACCCGGACCGCGTGTCCGCCGCGTTCGACGCCGCGGAGTCCGCGTACGGACTGCCCGCCGTCCTGGTGAACAACGCGGCGGCGAACTTCCCCGTGCCCGCCGAGGAGATGTCCCCCAACGCCTGGCGCGCGGTCGTCGACGCGACACTCACGGGCACGTTCTTCATGACCCGCGAGTTCGCCCGCCGCCACCTCACGGCGGGCACCCCCGCCTCGGTCATCAACATCGGCGCGTCGTACGCCTGGACGGGCGGCCCGGGCTTCGCCCACAGCGCGGCGGCGAAGGCGGGCGTGAAGAGCCTCGTCGAAACGCTGGCGGTGGAGTGGGGCCCGTACGGAATCCAGGTCAACGGCCTGGTCCCGGGCCTGATGCCCCACGAGGACATGACCCGAGACATCCGCACCACCTTGACCGACACGAACACGGCCAACGCAGAAACCCCTGCCACCTCCCCACCCCTGGCCACCCGCCAACCCGCCCTACGCGTAGGAGCCCCACGCGAACTCGGCTGGGCGGCAACCTTCCTGGCCTCCCCCTACGCCCGCTTCATCACGGGCCACACCCTGGTGGTCGACGGCGCGAACTGGCAGCGCCGCTCGTTGGTGAACCCGCCGGTGGTGCCGGTGAGGGAGCAGTTGGGCCGGGGTAGCCACACCGATCATCGCGAAGGCTGATGGAGGGCGGCGACCCTCACTTTCCCTCGAACTCACCCACCCGCCCCGCCCCCTTGGCCCCGACCCTCTCCCCCACGTCCTCCGAAGTCAGTGTGATCGCCGCCGACATCGCGGCGCGGTCGAGTGCTCGGTCGAGGCTCGCGTCGGCGTAGGTGTCGATGTTGCGTTTGATGGCGCGTACGGCGAGGGGGGCGTTGGTGGCGATTTCGGTGGCTGCCGTTCGGGCCGTGGTGTCCAAGTCGGGGCGGGGGACGACCAGTTGGGCTAGGTGGAGGCGTTCCGCTGTGGGGGCGTCGATGCGGCGGCCTGTGAGGGCCAGGAACTTGGCCCAGCCGGCGCCTGCCTCGCGGGCCACGCGCAGGTCGCCGCCCGCGTCGACGGAGACGCCGAGTTGGGCCTCGGGGAGCGCGAACACGGCGTCGTCCGCGGCGATGCGGATGTCCGCCATGAGGGCGAGTTCGAAGCCGAAGCCCAGGCAGTAGCCCTGGACGGCGGCGACGATCGGCTGCGGCAGGCCCGCGAAGGCGCGGAAGCGCTCGTGGGCCCAGCGGATGCCCTCGTAGTAGCGGTGGGTTCGCTCCGCGCCCGAGCGGCCTGTGATGCCGCCGCCCGGCGCGGAGATGTCGATGCCCGCGCAGAAGGCCCGGCCCTCCGCGCGCAGCAGGACCGCGCGGATGGAGTCGTCGAAGCGGATCCGGTCGGCGTACAGGCCGAGTTGACGGGTGGACTCCCAGCTCCAGGCGTTGAGCCTGGCCGGCCGGCAGAGGGTGAGGACGCCTATGCCGTCCTCGACATCGAGGCGCAGGCGGCGCTCCGCACCCTCCGGGATGTCCGTGCTGATGGTGTCGATCACCCGGTTCGACCCCCACTTCCCCCGCTGACGGTACGCATGGAGCGCATCTGACGTACCGTCAGTTTATGGGCGGGGGCTCAGCGGTTGAAGACCTCGAACGCCACCGCCGGCTTTCCGCCGAAGCGGGGGGCCAGTTGCTCGGCGAAGCCGCTGAGGAAGGTGCGGCAGTACTTCTCGGGGTCCTCTTCGGTGAGGACTTCGATGTACGCGCGGTGTTCGAGCAGGGACCGTATGGCGCGCTCCATGCCCGGCCTCGCGTCCACCGCGTGGGTCGGCCGGTCCGTGCCCGCGACGGCGACCCAGCGCACCCCGTCCCACGGTTCGAGGCCCTGCTCCTTCAGCTCGGGAAAAGATCCAGCGGTTGCCCGCGTCGGACGCCGCGTCCAGCGTGGCGCGGCCGACGGCGACATGGTCCGGGGTGTTCCAGGCGACTCCGCCCCAGGTGTCGCGGTGGTTGAGGGTGATCACCAACTCGGGCCGGTGTCTGCGGATGGCGGCGGCGATGTCGCGGCGCAGCGCCGTGCCGTACTCGATGACGCCGTCGGAGTGGTCGAGGAATTCGACGGTCTCCACGCCGACGACGGCGGCGCTCGCCCGCTGCTCCCGCTCGCGCAGCGGCGCCGCGTCGGCGGGCGCGATGGTGTCGATGCCCGCCTCGCCGCGCGTCGCGAGCAGGTACACCACCTCGCGCCCGGCGTCCGTCCACGAGGCGATCGCGCCCGAGCAGCCGTACTCCAGATCGTCCGGGTGGGCGACCACGGCGAGGGCCCGCTGCCAGTCCTCGGGCATGGGGGCGAGCTGCTCGGGCTCGGCGGCACTGTGTCGCTGCTGGTCGGCTGCGTCTTCGGTCATGGCGGCAGCCTATCCGCGAGCAGCTCGCCCACGTACGGGAGTTCGTACGGGAGGCAGGGAGGGAGGAACGGGGCCGGCGCTCCTCCCGCGAAGGCTCGGACTTCCGGAAAGGCTCAGATCTCGCCGCGCACCAGGCCGAGCAGCCTGTCGAGCACCCGCGGCCCGCTCACCCGCAGCCCGTCGTGCTCGTACTCGTCCGTGACCCACGTGCGCACGCCCCGGATGGTGCGGGCGGTCTCCAGGGAGTGCTCGGTGTCGACGAACATGTCGTCGTGGTAGACGGCGGCCGCGACGGGGACGTCGTTCGCGGCGAGGCGCGCGGTGTCGTACAGCGGCGCCCAGTCGGTGCGTTCGGCGAGGAGGTCGGCGGTCTCGCGCAGCGGGCGCAGGGCGGGGTCGGAGTCGAACATCCAGCGCTGCACGGCCTCGCCGGTGAACAGCAGCGGGGAGCCGTCCGCGAGGCTCTTGCCCGCGTCGAAGCGGTGGAAGTCGGCGCGCACCCGCTCGGCGGACCAGGCGGTGGGCCGGCCGCCCTGCCCGTAGCACGCCTCGTGCAGCAGGGCGTACAGCGGCGCGGCGGCGTACGAGAGGAGCCCGAGCACGGATTCCTGGAAGGCGTCCGACAGGGTGTGGCCCGCCGGGGTGCGCACGAAGGCGTCCTCCAGGAGGTAGTGCAGACGGTGGCTGCCGTCACCGGTGCCGAGCAGGATGCCGAGGGACTGGAAGGCCTCGACGGTGAGCCGGTAGCCGCCGGGCAGGACGGGCTCGTGCTCGGCGACGTGCTCGGCGATGCGGCGGGCCCGCTCGGCGTCCATGGGGTAACGCGCGTAGTGCGCGAGGGACTTGCGCTCCATACGGGGGTACGCGGTGCGGTAGACGTCGTCCGCGTGTCCGTCGAGCGTCGGCAGGCCGCCGGTGAGCAGCGCCGCCCGCAGGCCCTCGGGCGCGGACGACAGGTAGTGCGTGGCGCAGAAGCCGCCGAAGCTCTGGCCGAGGACCGTCCACGGCGCGCCGCCGGTCACCTCCGTACGGATCGCCTCGCAGTCGCGCACGATCGCGTCGGCGCGGAAGTGCGCCAGGTAGTCGGCCTGTTCGCGGGGTCCGCCGCGCAGCGGCAGCGTCTGCCGGTTGGCGGGGGTGGAGCTGCCGGTGCCGCGCTGGTCGAGGAGCAGCACCCGGTAGTCGCGCAGCGCGCGGCCGAGCCACGCCTGCTTGCCGCTGAACCGGTTGGCGCCGAAGCCGGGCCCGCCCTGGAGATACACCAGCCACGGCAGCTCGGCGTCCTCGCGCCCCGCCGCGACGCACTCCCGCGCGAACACCTCGATCCGCTCACCGCCCGGCGCGTCGTGATCCAACGGCACACTGAACCGCCGATCAGTGAGCACGACTCCCGGCTGACGGTACGACTGGCTCAACGCGACTCCTCCAGGTAAACGTTCCGGCACCCCCTGCCCAGAGCGCCCTCGCCAGATTACGCTTGGGCAGGCATCCGATGACCGACGAGGAGGAACCAGCGTTGCGCGTCGCTCTGTTCCTGACGTGTGTCAACGACACGCTCTATCCCGACACGGGCCGAGCCGTGGTGAAACTCCTGACCAGACTGGGTGTCGACGTGGACTTCCCAGCGGCGCAGACGTGTTGCGGGCAGGCCCACTACAACACCGGCTACCGCCACCAGGCGGAGCCTCTTGCCCGGCATTTCTCCGATGTCTTCGGGGAGTACGAGGCCATCGTGACGCCGTCCGGATCGTGCGGGGCGATGGTGCGGGAGCTGTATCCGCGGATGGGTGAGCGCGCCCGCGCGGAGGGCCGCGGCGACGGCCTCGCCCGCACCCTCGCGCCGGTGGTACCGAGGACGTACGAACTGACGGAGTTCCTGGTGGACGTGCTGGGCGTGACGGACGTGGGCGCGTACTACCCGCACACCGTGACGTACCACCCGACCTGCCACGGACTGCGCTCCCTCGGCCTCGGCGACCGGCCGGAGCGGCTGCTCTCGGCGGTCAAGGGACTTGAACTGACGGAGCTGCCGGGGGCGGCGGAGTGCTGCGGCTTCGGCGGCACGTTCGCGGTGAAGAACTCCGATGTATCGGCGGCCATGGGCGCGGACAAGGTGCGCAACGCCGAGTCGACGGGCGCGGAGGTGCTGTGCGCGGCGGACAACTCCTGCCTGATGCACCTCGGCGGCACGATGGCGCGGCTGCGGACGGCGATGCGGCCGGTGCACATCGCGGAGATCCTGGCGAGCACGGAAGAGGAGCCCTGGTCATGAGCGGCACGTTCGTGGGAATGCCGGCGTTCCCGAAAGCCGCGCACCAAGCCGTCGGCAACGCAACGCTGCGCGCGAACCTCCGCCACGCCACCCACACCATCCGCGACAAGCGCGCGAAGGCGGTCGCCGAACTCGACGACTGGGCGCGGCTGCGCGAGGCGGGCAAGCAGATCAAGGACCACACGCTGCGCCACCTCGACCACTACCTGGTGCGCCTTGAGGAGACGGTCACCGCGGCGGGCGGCACCGTCCACTGGGCCGCCGACGCCGACGAGGCCAACCGGATCGTCACCGGCCTGGTCAAGGACACCGGCGAGGCCGAAGTCGTCAAGGTCAAGTCGATGGCCACGCAGGAGATCGGCCTCAACGAAGCCCTGGAAGCCGCAGGCATCCGCGCCTACGAGACCGACCTCGCCGAACTCATCGTGCAGCTCGGCAAGGACCGCCCCTCGCACATCCTCGTCCCCGCCATCCACCGCAACCGCGGCGAGATCCGCGACATCTTCGCGCGGGAGATGGGGAGTTGGGGCCGCCCCGCCCCCGAGCACCTCACGGACGCGCCCGCCGAGCTCGCCGAGGCGGCCCGGCTTCATCTGCGGGAGAAGTTCCTGCGCGCCAAGGTCGGCGTCTCCGGGGCGAACTTCATGGTCGCCGAGACCGGCACCCTGGTGGTCGTGGAGTCCGAGGGCAACGGCCGCATGTGCCTGACGCTGCCCGAGACGCTGATCTCCGTCGTCGGCATCGAGAAGATCGTGCCGACCTGGCGCGACCTGGAGGTCTTCCTCCAGACCCTGCCGCGCTCCTCGACCGCCGAGCGCATGAACCCGTACACGTCGACGTGGACCGGCACGACGGACGGCGACGGCCCGCAGACCTTCCACCTCGTCCTGCTCGACAACGGCCGCACCGACACCCTCGCCGACGACGTCGGCCGCCAGGCCCTGCGCTGCATCCGCTGCTCCGCCTGCCTGAACGTGTGCCCCGTCTACGAGCGGGCGGGCGGCCACGCCTACGGCTCGGTCTACCCCGGGCCGATCGGCGCCATCCTCAGCCCTCAACTGCGCGGCACCGCCAGCGAGATCGACGCCTCGCTGCCCTACGCCTCCAGCCTCTGCGGCGCCTGCTACGAGGTGTGCCCGGTCGCCATCGACATCCCCGAGGTCCTCGTCCATCTGCGCGAACGCGTCGTCCAGGGCGGCGAGTTCACCCGCCACGGCGCGAAGGTGACCCTCAAGCCCGCCCAGGGACACGCGGCCGAGCGCGCCGCGATGCGCGCGGCGGGCATGGTGTTCGCCAGGCCCGGACTGCTGCGCGCCGGTCAGCGGCTCGCGGCCCGCACCCGCCGGGTGCATCCGCGTACGCTGCCGGGGCCCGGCCGGGCGTGGAGCGCGACGCGGGACCTGCCGAAGGTGCCGGGCGAATCGTTCCGGGACTGGTGGCAGCGCACCCGCGGCGGACGGGACGACGGCGGGCAGGGGCAGCAGCACGGAAAGAAAACGGGGAGCGGCGCGTGAGCAGTCGGGACATCATCCTCGGACGCGTACGCCGCGCCCTCGGCGACGCGGCGGGCCGCACCCCGGAGCCGTACGAAGAATATGAGGCGGCCGTCGACCGCGGCTATCTGCGCGAGCACGGCGCGCGCACCACCGAGCAGACCGTCGACCTGCTCGCCGAGAACCTCGCCGACTACCGGGCGATCGTCCACCGCACGGACGGCGAGGAACTGCCGCTGCTGCTGATGCGACTCCTTGCCGAGAGCGGCGCCCAGAACATCCTCGTGCCGCCCGCCCTGCCGCCGTGGTGGCTGGCCGCCGCCGACCCCGTCCGCATCCACGACCGGGCCGCGAGCACCCCCGCCCAGCTCGACAAGGCCGACGCCGTCGTCACCGGCTGCGCGGTCGCGATCGCCGAGACCGGCACCCTCGTCCTCGACGGCTCCCCGGACCAGGGCCGCCGCCGCATCACCCTGATCCCCGACCACCACATCTGCGTCGTACGCGTACCCGACCAGGTCGTCTCGTCCGTGCCACAGGCCCTCGAACGGCTCGACCCCGCGCGTCCGCTCACCTGGATCTCCGGGCCTTCCGCGACCAGCGACATCGAACTCGACCGCGTCGAGGGCGTGCACGGGCCGCGCACCCTGGAGGTGGTCCTGGTGACCGGCGCCGACTGAGCGTGTGCGGGGACGATCACGCGCGGTTAGCGTGAGGGAATGATCCGGTTCGAGCAGGTGACCAAGCGCTACCCGGACGGCACGACGGCCGTGGACGACCTCTCCTTCGAGGTCGCCGAGGGAGAGCTGGTCACGCTCGTCGGTCCGTCCGGCTGCGGCAAGACGACCACGATGATGATGGTGAACCGGCTGATCGAGCCGACCGCGGGCCGGATCTACGTCAACGGCGAGGACATCGCGGGCGTCGACCCGGTGCGCCTTCGCCGCCGCATCGGCTACGTCATCCAGCAGGTCGGCCTCTTCCCGCACCGCACCGTCCTCGACAACACGGCCACCGTGCCCGCCCTCGTCGGCTGGAAGCGGGCCAAGGCACGGGCGCGCGCCGCCGAGCTGCTCGACCTGGTGGGGCTCGACCCCAAGACGTACGGGGCGCGCTACCCGGAGCAGTTGTCCGGCGGGCAGCGCCAGCGCGTGGGCGTGGCCCGCGCGCTCGCCGCCGATCCCCCGGTGCTCCTGATGGACGAGCCGTTCGGCGCCGTCGACCCGGTGGTGCGCGAGCATCTGCAGAACGAGTTCCTGAACCTCCAGCGGACCGTGCGCAAGACCGTCCTGATGGTCACCCACGACATCGAGGAGGCCGTGCGGCTCGGGGACCGCGTCGCGGTGTACGGGCAGGGGCGCATCGAGCAGTTCGACACCCCGGGCACGGTCCTCGGCACGCCCGCGACGCCGTACGTGGCCGAGTTCGTGGGCGCCGACCGGGGTCTGAAGCGGCTCTCCGTCACCGAGATCGAGGCCGACGACCTGGAGCAGCCGCCCGTCGCCCGCTTCGAGGAGCCCGCCGCGCAGGCCGCGGCCCGGCTGCGCGCGGACGACTCCCGCTGGGCGATGGTCCTGAACGCCGACGGGGACCTGCACGGCTGGGTAGGCGTCGACGAGGTCGCCCTCGCCGGCGACGGGGCCACGGTCGGCGACCTGGCGCACCGCATGAACGCCTGGGTCCCCGTCGGCACCCCGCTGAAGCAGGCCTTCGGCATGATGCTCCAGCACGACGCGGGCTGGGTCGCCGTCGTGGACGGCGCCCGCTTCGTCGGCGTCCTCACCCCGGCGAAGCTGCACGAGGCGCTGCGGCGGTCGGTGGACGCGGACGCGCACGGGGTGGGGCGGGGGGACGTGGAGTTCGACTCGGTGGCCGACGCGTAGCGCGGGGCGCGTCTTCGGCGCTCACCACCAGTACGCGGGGTAGCGCCCCTGACACGGGGCTGACAGGTGTCCTACCGCTTGCGCAGCAGCGCGCAGACGAAGTTCTCCTGCACGGCCCGCAGCCGCTCCAGCAGGCGCGGCTTGTTCTTCTTGTTGACCTGGGTGGTGAGGGAGAAGGTCAGCGATCGCTCGCCGTCCGGGGTGGCCGCGATCAGCTGGGTGTAGCCCGGGAAGTTGCCCGTGTGGCCGTACACCACGCCGCAGCGGGTGGTGTAACGGAAGAGGGCCAGACCGGCCTTGTTCTGTCCGGGGCCCGCCGGTTCGGACGCGCCGTTCACCCAGTTCAGCTGCTGGTGGCGGGTTCGATCGGAGATCAGCTCTCCGCCCGCGTAGCCGCGGATGAAGGACGTCATGTCCTTCGGCGTCGAGATGATCCCGCCCGATGCCCACACGCCCGACGCACTCAGCACCTCGCTGACGTCGGCGGGCGGGTCCGGCGGGGTGACGTCGTAGCCGTGCATGTACGGCTCGGGCATCCGGTGTCCCTGCGGCAGGCTGGTGTCGCGCAGAGCCAACGGGTGCTGGACGAGCCGGTCGAGCAGATCCTCGTAGCGGCTGCCCGTCACCGCCTCCGCCATCAGCGCCACGGCGATGTTGTCGGAGTTGGAGTAGGCGTACCGGGCCCCCTGGCGGAACGCCAACGGCTCGTCGGCCACGAAGTCGAGGAGCCGGCGGGAATCGAAGCGGCGGCGCGGGTTCTCGGTCACCAGGTCCAGGAACTCCGCGTCCGCGCTGAAGTCCGGCAGCCCGCTGGTGTGGTTCAGGAGCTGACGCAGCGTGACCCCGTGCCATGCGTGCGGCAGCCGGGGAAGCACCTTGCCGATGGTGTCGTTCAGACGCAGCCTCCCGTAGTCGACGAGCTGGAGGGAGACCGCGCCGCTGTACGCCTTGGCGGTACTGGCGATGCGCATGTGGTCGGTGGCCTCGACCGGGCGGTCGGTGCCGGTCTCGGCGACGCCGGCCCGGTAGACCTCGGCGTGGGGCCCGCGCTCGAGGACGGCGATCGCTCCGGGCGGTCCGCCGGGCGCGGTGGTCAGTTCCTGCAACTGCCGTCGCAGTGCGCGGTGGTCGTCGGCGGGGACCTGCTCGGCCCGGGCCGGGGCGTGCACCAGGCCGGCCGTGCAGACTGCGGCCAGCAGCGCGACAAGGGGCAGGCGGGCCTTCGGGGAGCGGGGAGCTGGCACGGGGTCTCCTGAAGCAGGTGCGGGGCGGGGACGTCCAGCTTCATCTGCCGGCCGGGAACCTGCGCGCGGCGCTGCTCCAATCAGCCGAGAGCGGGCGATCGCCCCGCCCCACGCCTACAGCAGCCCCTTGTCCTCCAGGTACTTCTTCGCCACGTCCTCCGGGAGTCTGCGCCAGCTGTCCACCTGGCGGTTGAGGTCCGCGAGGTCCTTCGTCGTGAGGACCGTGTTGAGGCGGGCCAGGGCGTGGGCGACGCCCTTGCTGCCCGCGCGGGAGCGGTTGACGACGGGGACGATGTAGTCGGCGTTCTGCAGGTGCTTGTCGTCGGCCAGGAGGACGAGGCCGAACTCGTCGAGCGTGGCGTCCGTCGTGGTGGTGAGGACCATCTGGTCCTGGCCGCTCTGGACGGCCTTCTTGGCCTGCGTGGTGCCGACGCCCTTGGGGTCGACGCCGGTGACGTCGATGCCGTAGACCTTCTTCAGGCCCGGCTCGCAGTAGGGACGCTGTACGCACTCGTCACCCGCGGCGAGCCGGACCTTCAGGCCGGACCTGCCGAGGTCGCTGAGGGTCTTCAGACGGTGCTGCCGTGCGTAGGACTTGGCGACCGCGAACGCGTTCTGGTCGACGGCCCTGCCCGGGTCGAGGACGGTCAGGCCGCGCGGCACGGAGAGCTTGCGCAGGGCCTTCATGGTGGCGTCGAGGTCGGGCGATCCGACGGGCTTCGCGTCGGCTCCGTTGACCTTGGCGTTGAGCCAGTCCGCGAACGTGGCCGCGTACTCGGGCACGACGTCGATCTGCCCCGACTCCAGGGCGGGTTCGTACAGTTCGCGGTTGGCGACGGACAGGATCTCCGTGTCGTATCCGGCCTTGTCCAGGAGCAGCGCGTACATCTGCGCGATCAGGTCGCTCTCCGTGAAACCGGCGGAGCCGACGACGAGGTGCTTGCTGTCGCCGGGCGGCGCGGTGACCTCGTTCTGGGTCTCAAGCGATGGGCCCGAGTCGCAGCCGGAGGCGAGAAGGGCGACGGCCGCGAGCAGCACGGCGCACCGGGCGCGCCAGGTCCGCCCGCGCGCGGCCCGCCCCGCGTTCGCCTCAGTCACGCGGCTCACCCCTTCCCCGACTTCCGCGCCCACCCGGGCGCAAGGCGCTCCGCGGCCTCGAAGACGCCCTCCACGAGGAGGGCGAACACGGCGACGAGCACCGCGCCCGCCACCACCTGCGGTGTGCTGGCCAGGTTGAAGCCCGCCGTGATGATGCGGCCGAGTCCGCCGCCGCCCGCGAGGGCCGCGATGGTGGCGGTGGCGACGAGCTGCACGGCGGCGATCCGCACCCCGCTCATGATCAGCGGCAGCGCGAGCGGCGCCTCGACGCGCCACAGCATCTGCCGCCCCGTCATGCCCATCCCGCGCGCGGCCTGCACGATGCCGCGGTCGACGCCGCGCATGCCGACGTACGCGTTGGTGAGCAGCGGCGGCACGGCGAACAGCACCAGGGCGACCACGGTGGGGCCCTCGCCCCAGTCCCCGATCGGGGTGAGGAGCAGCAGGACGAGCACCGCGAAGGTCGGCACGGCGCGCCCGACGTTGGAGATGTTCACCGCGAGGGCGCCGCCCCTGCCGAGGTGGCCGAGCACGAGCGCGACGGGCAGCGCGATGAGGCAGCTGATCAGCAGGCACACGACGGTGAGGACGAGGTGCTGGGTGAGCCGGTGCCAGATGCCGTCGTCGCCCGCCCAGTGCGCGGAGTCGGTGAGCCAGTCCCAGGCGTCGGTCAGGGTCTTCATCCGCGGGCCGCCCTCGTCCAGGGCGTGAGGAGGCGCTGTACGCCGAGCAGCAGCAGGTCGGCGAGGACGGCGATGACCACACAGAGCGCGGAGGCGGTGAGGACCTGGGCCTTGAAGTACGTGTTCATGCCGGAGTAGATGAGGTTGCCGAGGCCGCCGAAGCCGACGATCGCGCCGACGGTGGCCAGCGAGACCGCCGAGACGGTCGCGATGCGCAGGCCCGCCATGGCGGCGGGCAGGGCCAGCGGCAGCTCGACGGTCAGGAGCATCCGGATGGGGCCGTAGCCCATGCCGCGCGCGGCCTGCCGGGTGTCCTCGGGCACGGAGCGCAGGCCGGCGAGGATGTTCCGGACGAGCAGTGTCAGCGAGTACAGGACGAGGCCCGCGATGACCAGCGTCTCCGACAGGCCGTACACCGGAAGCAGCAGCGAGAACATCGCGAGCGACGGGATCGTGTAGAGGACCGTGGTGACCGCGAGCACCGGTCCCGCGGCGAGGCCCCAGCGGCGGGCGAGGACGGCCAGCGGCAGGGCGATGGCGAGCGCGATCAGGACGGAGAGCGCGGTCAGCTCCAGGTGCTGCAGGACGGCGTCGACGAGGATCTCGCGGCGGGTGCTCAGATACTCGCCGCAGATCCACTCGTTGCGCGCGAGGCAGTCGTCCGGAGGCGCGGTCACCTGTCCATTGCAGCGGGCCGCACGGGGGACGGCACGTGGTGCTGGACCGTACGGGGTGGGCGCCGCGCGGGTCGTACGGCTTATGCCAAGGCGTGAACTCGACTCGTTGACACGACCCCGTCAAGCCGCTTCACTGCCCACGAAGACACGAAGACAGGTACGGACCAGCACTCGGACCCAGAGATCGAGGCGAGTCTCATGCCCTCACGGTGCTCCGCGCTCTCGTTGCGGACAGCTCGCTCCTTACGGACTCCCGGACGCTTCTCCTCACGGACTCCCGGACGCGCCCTCCGGGGCGGCCTGGCCGTTCTCCTCACGGTCTCGGCCCTGGTCACCGCTCCCGGGCTCGCCCCGGCCTCGGCCGCCGAGCCGAAGCCGCGGGACATGGGAGCGGCCGCCACCTTCGAGGACAACTTCGACGGTCCCGCCGGGTCCGCCGTCGACGGCGGCAAGTGGCAGACCGAGACCGGCGACAACGTCAACAACCACGAGCGGCAGTACTACACGGCGGGGAACGCGAACGCCGCGCTCAACGGGCAGGGCCAGCTCGTCATCACGGCGCGGCGCGAGAACCCGGGCAACTACCAGTGCTGGTACGGCCGTTGCGAGTACACCTCGGCCCGGCTGAACACGGCGGGCAGGTTCACGCAGGCGTACGGGCACGTCGAGGCCCGCATGAAGGTGCCGCGCGGCCAGGGCATGTGGCCCGCGTTCTGGATGCTCGGCCATGACATCGGGCAGATCGGCTGGCCCAACAGCGGTGAGATCGACGTCATGGAGAACGTCGGCTTCGAGCCCTCGACGGTGCACGGCACGATCCACGGGCCCGGCTACTCGGGCAGCGGCGGCATCGGCGCCGCGTACTCCCTGCCGGGCGGGCAGGCGTTCGCCGACGCCTTCCACACCTTCGCCGTGGACTGGTCGCCGGACTCCATCACGTGGTCCGTCGACGGCAACGTCTACCAGCGCCGCACGCCCGCCGACCTCGGCGGCAGGCAGTGGGTGTTCAACAAGCCGTTCTTCCTCATTCTCAACCTGGCCGTCGGCGGCTACTGGCCCGGCGACCCCGACGGCTCGACGGTCTTCCCGCAGCAACTCGTCGTCGACTACGTACGTTTCACCGGCTCGGGCGGAGGTGGCAACACCGGCACGCTCACCGGACTCGCGGGCAAGTGCCTCGACGTGGCGGGCGCGAACACCGCCAACGGCACGCCCGTGCAGCTGTACACCTGCAACCAGTCCGGCGCCCAGCGCTGGACCGTGGGCACCGACGGCACCGTCCGCGCCCTCGGCAAGTGCCTGCACGCGGCCGGCGGCGGCACCGGCGACGGCACGCGGGTGCAACTGTGGGACTGCGACGGCAGCGGCGCCCAGCGCTGGTCGTACAACTCCGCGACGCGCGACGTGGTCAACCTGTCCGCCGACAAATGCCTGGACGTGCTCGACAACAATCCGGCGGACGGCACACCGACACAGATCTGGAGCTGCTCCGGCGGCGGCAACCAGAAGTGGACACTGAACACATGAGGCATGGATCGGGAGTCGTGGCCGGGTTGCTCGGGTTGTCGCTGATGGTCGCAGGCACGGCGTCCGCCCCCGCGGCGGCCACGACGGAGGCACCGGCGGCGGCCACGACGGAGGCACCCGCGGCGGCCAGGGCAGCGGCACCGGCGGCGGCCACAGCGCCCGCCCCGGAACCCGAGCAGCCCCGAGCCCCCATCTGCAACAAACACTGCGACGCCCGCGACCCCGCCCTCTCCCCCGGCGACCGCACCCCCGTCTCCACCACCCTCTTCTCCCGGAACATCACCCTGCACTTCGACGACGAGGACGCCATGGGCTGGGCCTCGATCGGCAGCGGCAGCCCCGGGGACCAGGTGTGGCTCGACCGGTCCTTCGACGGCGGCCGGACCTGGAGTTCGGGCAGCAGGCTCGGCCTCACCTCCGTTCCCGCGGGTCAGCGCGGCCGGCGTACGCAGATGTACAACGTCGACGACTGGAACAACCGGGGCGTGGGCGCGCTGCGGGCCTGCGGCAAGGCGGGCGACCGCCCCGACATCGCCTGCACGGCCTGGGCCCGGACGACCTGGAACGCGGGCAATCGGCGCACCGCCGCGGCGACCGCGCAGATGATGTCGTACGACAACGGCACCGGCCTGTTCGCCACCACCGGCTGGTGGAACTCCGCCAACGCCCTGCACGCGGTCGTCGACAACATCCGCGTGACGGGGATGGGCAGTTACCGGTACGCCATCGCGCACACCTACGACCGCCAACTCGGCGCGCACCTGGGCCAGTTCCGCAACGACTACATCGACGACACCGGCTGGTGGGGCCTTGCCTGGGTGGCGGCGTACGACCTGACCGGGGACCGGCGCTATCTCGACACCGCGCGGGCCGACGCCGACCACATGGCCGCGTACTGGGACAACACCTGCGGCGGCGGAGTGTGGTGGTCCACCGCGAAGACGTACAAGAACGCGATCGCCAACTCCCTCTACATCCAGCTCAACGCGGCGCTCCACAACCGGCTCGCGGGCGACACCACGTATCTGGCGCGGGCGCGGGCGGGCTGGTCCTGGTTCCAGGGCACGGGCATGGTCAACGGCTCGGACCTGGTGAACGACGGCATCGACCTCGGCACCTGCCGCAACAACGGCCAGGCCGTCTGGTCCTACAACCAGGGCGTGCTGCTCGGCGCCCTCACCGAACTGCACCGCGCGAGCGGCGACCCCGCGCCCCTGGCGGCGGCCCGCCGCATCGCCGACGCCGCCACCACCGCCCCCTCGCTGCACACCGGCACGGGCGTCCTGCGCGATCCGTGCGAGTCGGGTGACTGCGGCGCCGACGGGCCGTCGTTCAAGGGCGCCCATGTGCGCGGCCTGGCCAAACTGAACGCCGCGCTGCCGGGCCGCCCCTACGACGCATACCTCAAACGTCAGGCGGACACCGCGTACGCCGCCGACCGCAACGCGCTCCACCAGTACGGGCTTCGCTGGTACGGCCCGCTGGACAAGGTGGACGCGGCGCGTCAGCAGAGCGCGCTGGACCTGATGAACGCGGCGCCGTGAGCGGCCGTCGCCCCCTGTCGCCGGGCGGGGCGGCCGTCCTATGATCCGGGCCGGCCCGTCCTGGGAGGACCGTTGGCTGTCGGACCCGCGACCGATGCGACCGTGTACGAACCCGTGCCCTTCTGGGCCAGGATCCCGCACGGTGTGTGGCTGAAGGAGGCGACCTCCGTCGCCGTCGACTCCGAGGACCGCGTCTACGTCTTCAACCGCGGCAACATGCCCGTCCTTGTCCTCGACCGGGACGGACACGTCGTCGACATGTGGGGCAACGACACCCCGTTCGCCGGGACGGAGGTGTTCGAGGACCCCTACGGCAACGCGATGCCGCGCTGGCAGGGCTGCCGCTTCCAGCGCGCGCACGCCATCACCGTCGACCACGAGGACCACCTCTGGCTCGTGGACGACATCGGCAACCGGATCACCAAGACCGACCGCAAGGGCAACACCCTGCTCACCCTGGGCACCGGGCGCCCGTCCGGCTTCCAGAGCGGCGAGCCCTTCAACCGCCCCACCGACGTGGCGATATCGCCCCTCACCGGCGACGTCTTCGTGTCCGACGGCTACGGCAACTCCCGCATCCACCGCTACGACGCCCGGGGCACCCACCTGATGTCCTGGGGCGGACCCGGCACCGACGAGGGCCGGTTCAGCCTGCCGCACGGCGTCGCCCTGTTCGGCGACGACGCGGTGATCGTCTGCGACCGCGAGAACCACCGGGTGCAGGTCTTCTCCCTGGACGGCGCGTTCCGCACGTCCTGGCACGCCCACAAGGCGGTCGCCGTGTGCGCGGGCCGGGGCGCGGACACCCACGTGTACGTCGCCGAGCAGGGTCCCGCGCCGGTGCAGCGGGGCGTTCCCGGCCTGGGACACAAGATCCAGATCTACGACCGGGAGGGGCGGCGGGTCACGCGTTTCGGCGCCGAACTCCCCGGCGAGGCGCCCGAGCAGTTCAACTGGCTGCACAGCGTCGCCGTGGACTCCGAAGGCAGCGTCTACGCCGCGGAGGTGTCGTACACGGAGGTCGGCAGCAGGCTCACGCCGCCGCGCGAGCTGGTGAGCCTGCGCAAATGGCGGCGCGCAAGCGGATAGCAAGGCTTGCGCTAATCTTGCGTGCATGACGCGACGACTTGCTCAAGTGGCCAAGAAGGTCGGGGTCAGCGAGGCCACGGTCAGCCGGGTGCTCAACAACAAGCCTGGCGTCTCGGAGCCCACCCGCCAGGCCGTGCTCTCGGCCCTCGACGTGCTCGGCTACGAGCGTCCGACGCAGTTGCGCGGCGAGCGCGCGCGGCTCGTCGGGCTTGTGCTTCCGGAGCTGCAGAACCCGATCTTCCCCGCGTTCGCCGAGGTCATCGGTGGCTCGCTCGCCCAGCAGGGGCTCACCCCCGTGCTGTGCACGCAGACCAAGGGCGGCGTATCGGAAGCCGACTACGTGGACTTGCTGCTTCAGCAGCAGGTGTCGGGCGTGGTCTTCGCGGGCGGTCTGTACGCGCAGGCGGACGCGCCGCACGAGCACTACAAGCTGCTCGCCGCGCGCAACATCCCGGTGGTCCTGGTGAACGCGGCGATAGAGCGCCTCGGCTTCCCCGCGGTGTCGTGCGACGACGCCGTGGCCGTCGAGCAGGCCTGGCGCCACCTCGTCTCGCTCGGTCACGAACGCATCGGCCTGGTGCTCGGCCCCGCCGACCACATGCCCTCGCAGCGCAAGCTGGCCGCGGCCCGTGCCCTCGCCGACGCGGCGGGCGCGCCGCTCACCGACGAGCGGGTGGCGCGGGCGATGTTCTCGCTGGAGGGCGGCCAGGCGGCCGCGACCCGGCTCCTGGAGTCCGGGGTCACCGGCATCGTCTGCGCCAGCGACCCGCTCGCGCTCGGCGCGGTGCGCGCGGCGCGCAGACGCGGACTCGACGTGCCGCGGGACGTCTCGGTGGTCGGCTTCGACGACTCGGCGTTCATGAACTGCACCGAGCCGCCCCTCACCACGGTCCGCCAGCCGATCGAGGCGATGGGCCGGGCCGCCGTCGAGATCCTCACCCTGCAGATCGCCGGGAGCGCGGCCCCGTCCGAAGAGCTTTTGTTCGAGCCGGAGTTGGTGGTACGGGGGTCGACGGCACAGGCGGCACGCGGCTGACCACACGCCCATCCGTCTCTCGACTGTCAAATATTTGCGAGTTCCGCTCGACATATTGCGGACCTGTGCTGGCGGTGCTTGAGTAAGCGCCGCCACACAGCGCTGCGCTGTGGGCCTCCCCGCTCCCGCCATGCCCTGCCCGCCCGGGCGGTGGCACTGCCCAAAAGGGGTCCACCGATGAGAAGCTCCGGGACACCGAGAAGCTCCGGGACACGCCGTCCCCGCACCCGCCGCCGCACCACCGCGGCCGCCCTCGCCTCCGTACTGGCCCTGACCACGCTCGCCGCCTGCGGCACCAGCAGCAGCGACGGCGGAGGCGACGACAACGCCGCGGACGCGGCCGACGCGGGCTCCCCGCTGGACCCGAGGACCAAGGTCACGCTGACCATCGACTGCATGCCGCCGGCCACCGAGAAGGCCGAGCTCAAGCAGTGGAAGGAAGACGTCGAGGCGTTCCACGCGAAGTACCCGAACGTCACGATCAAGGGCAAGCAGACCGACCCCTGCCTGGAGCCGCCCCGGTTCACGGCGATGCTCAAGGCCAAGTCCCAACCCGACGTGTTCTACACGTACTTCACCGATCTCCAGCAGGTCCTCGACAACGACGGCGCCGCCGACATCAGCGCGTACGTCAACGACAGGACCGTGCCCGCGCTCGGCGACATGGACCCCGACGTCCTCGACGTGATGAAGAAGGACGGCAAGCTCTACGGCCTGCCCTACAGCAACTACACGATGGGCCTGCTCATCAACCGCCCGCTCTTCGAGAAGGCGGGACTCGACCCCGACAAGCCGCCCACCACCTGGGCACAGGTGCGCGCGGCGGCCAAGAAGATCTCGGCGCTCGGCGACGGCGTCGCCGGGTTCGGCGAGTACAGCGCGGGCAACAACGGCGGCTGGCACTTCACCGCCACCACCTACGGCCTCGGCGGCGACATCGTCAGCGAGGACGGCACGAAGGCCGACTTCAACAACGGCACCGGCAAGCAGATCCTCGACAACCTCAAGGCCATGCGCTGGGACGACGACAGCATGGGCAAGACGCAACTGCTGAAGTGGGGCGACCTGCAGAAGCAGATGGCGTCCGGCAAGCTCGGCATGTTCATCGCCGCGCCCGACGACATCACGTACATGGTGCAGAACCTCGGCGCCAAGTACGGGGACTACGGGATGGCGCCGATCCCCGGGCAGAAGGCCACGCTCTACGGCGGCAACGACTACATGATCAAGAAGGGCGTCTCGTCGGACAAGGTCAAGGCCGCCATCGCCTGGATCAACTTCAAGTTCCTCACCCCCGGCAAGGGCCAGTTCGACTGGGCCCGTACCAAGGCTGACGGCCTGCCCGTCGGCCTGCCGCAGCCCAACTTCTGGACCGGGCGGACGAAGACGGCCGACGACAAGGCCCGCGCCACCAGCTCCACCATGCCCGTCGCGAACTTCAAGGCCTTCACCGCCGACCCCGTCCAGGGGAGGCCCGAACCGCCCAAGGCGCAGGAGATCTACAAGGTGCTCGACACGGCCATGTCGGCCGTCCTCACCAACGAGGACGCCGACACCGGCAAGCTCCTCGACACCGCCGAGAAACAGGTCAATCAGATCCTGGCGAACCAGTAGGGGGACACCGTGTCGGCCCCCACCCTGTCGAAGCGGCAGGCGCCGCCGCCCGCCCCGGACTCCCGCGGCCGGGGGCCCTGGCGGGAACGCGCGGCGTTCCGGCAGGCTCTGAAGCGCAATCTCACCGCCCACGGCTTCCTCGTCGGCGCCGTGCTCTGCTTCTCGTTCTTCTCCTGGTACCCGATGGTCAGGGAGTTCTTCCTGGCGTTCGAGAAGCGCGAGGACGGCGCGACCGTCTGGGCGGGCTGGTCCAACTTCACGTACATCTTCAACGACCCCGCCTTCTGGCAGGCCTGGCGCAACACCCTCCTGTTCACCGGGCTCGCGCTGCTCCTCGGCTTCGTCGTGCCGTTCGTCGTCGCCCTCGTGCTCAATGAATTCCGGCACGGCCGGGGCTATTTGCGGCTGCTCGTCTATCTGCCGGTGATGCTGCCGCCGGTCGCCTCCGTCCTGCTCTTCAAGTACTTCTACGACCCCGGCTACGGCCTGTTCAACCGCATGCTCGGCGCGGTGGGCCTGCCGGACCAGCAGTGGCTGCAGTCCACCGACACCGCGATGCTGTCCGTGGTGATCGCCGCGACCTGGATGAACATGGGCGGCGCGACCCTGATCTATCTGGCCGCACTCCAGGGCATCCCCGGAGAGCTGTACGAGGCCGCCGAGCTCGACGGCGCAGGGATCCTCCGCAAGATCTGGCACGTCACGATCCCGCAGACCCGGCTCGTCCTCTCGCTGATGCTGCTCATGCAGATCATCGCGACGATGCAGGTCTTCGTGGAGCCGTTCCTGCTGACCGGCGGCGCGGGCCCGGAGGGCGCGACCCTGACCGTCGTCCAGCTCATCTACCAGTACGCCTTCACCTTCAACAACTACGGCAGCGCCGCCGCGCTCGGCCTGGTGCTGCTCGTCCTGCTGGCCGTGTTCTCGGCGGCGTACGTCCGGCTGAGCCGCGTGAGCGAGGAGTGAGGGAGCCCCCATGACGACACGCACCCTGATCTCCCCCGCCCAACTAGCCCGCCCGCGCGGCAAGTTCCTCTACTGGACGGCCTTCGTCCTGGTCCTGGTGGTCTTCACGCTGGTCTTCATCGGGCCGCTGTACTGGATGGTCACCAGCGGCCTCAAGTCACCACAGGAGTTCGCGCAGACCCCGCCCACGCTCGTGCCCAAGGACGCCCACCCCGGCAACTACGCCGACGCGTGGGGGGTGATGGACCTGGCGAGGCTGCTCGGCAACACGCTGTACTACGCGCTCGGCGCCCTCGCCTTCCAGCTCGTCTTCGACGTGGCGGCCGCCTACTCACTCTCCAAGCTGCGGCCGGTGCTCGGCAACGTGATCCTCGGGGCGATGCTGGTGACCCTGATGATCCCGGCGACCGTCCTCGTCGTACCGCAGTATCTGACCGTCCTCGACGTGCCGATCGTCGAGCGCAACCTCGTCAACTCGCCCTGGGTGATCTGGCTGCCCTCGGTCACCAACGCCTTCAACATCTTCCTGCTCAAGCGGTTCTTCGACTCGATCCCGCGCGAGCTGCTCGACGCCGCCGCCATCGACGGGGCCTCGCCGCTGCGCACCCTGCGCTCGGTGGTCCTGCCGATCTCCCGGCCGATCCTCGGTGTCGTGTCGATCTTCGCGGTGGTCGGGGTGTGGAAGGACTTCCTCTGGCCCATGCTCACGCTGCCCGATCCCGGCAAGCAGACGATCAACGTCGGGATCTACTCGCTCGCCGCGAGCGTCACCGAGAACTGGCTGCTCGCGGCCCTCGTCATCGCCTCCCTGCCGACTCTTGTGATCTTCCTGGTGTTCCAGCGCCACATCATGAGCGGCCTGACCGCCGGCAGCCTCAAGGGCTGATCCGGTGGGCCGCCGGCCCGCGCGCCCCCACCCCGCCCCGGCCGGCGGCGGGGTCCCCCTGCCCGAAAGGACCGTCACCGTGGCAGCCACGCGACCGACCACCCCCGACTCCGACTGGTGGCGCTCCGCCGTCATCTACCAGGTGTACGTACGCAGCTTCGCGGACGGCGACGGCGACGGCACCGGAGACCTGGCGGGCGTGCGCGCCAAGCTGCCCTACCTCGCCGAACTCGGCGTGGACGCCCTGTGGTTCAGCCCCTGGTACCTCTCGCCGATGGTGGACGGCGGCTACGACGTCGCCGACTACCGGGTGATCGACCCGGCCTTCGGCACGGTCGCCGAGGCCGAGAAGCTGATCGCCGAGGCGCGGGCGCTCGGCATCCGCACCATCGTCGACATCGTCCCGAACCACGTCTCCGACCAGCACGTCTGGTTCCAGGCGGCGCTCGCCGCGGGCCCCGGGAGCCCCGAGCGCGAGCTGTTCCACTTCCGGCCCGGACGCGGCGCGCACGGCGAACTGCCGCCCAACGACTGGCCCTCGCAGTTCGCCGCGACCGCCTCCACCTGGACGCGGGTGCCGGACGGCGAGTGGTATCTGCACCTGTTCGCGCCCGAGCAGCCCGACCTCAACTGGGCGCATCCGGCCGTCCGTCAGGAGCACGAGGACGTGCTGCGCTTCTGGCTGGAGCGCGGGGTCGCGGGCGTACGCATCGACTCCGCCGCCCTGCCCGCGAAGGATCCCGCGCTGCCCGACTTCGTCGAGGGCCGCGACCCGCACCCCTTCCTGGACCGCGACGAGCTGCACGACATCTACCGTGCCTGGCGCGCCGTCGCCGACGAGTACGGGGCGGTCTTCGTGGGCGAGGTGTGGCTGCCCGACTCCGAGCGCTTCGCCCGCTATCTGCGCCCCGACGAGCTGCACACCGCGTTCAACCTGTCCTTCCTGAGCTGCCCCTGGGACGCGGCGCGGCTGCGGACGTCCATCGAGGAGACCCTCGCCGAGCACGCTCCGGTCGGCGCGCCCGCGACCTGGGTGCTGTGCAACCACGACGTGACGCGCACGGTCACCCGCTACGGCCGCGCGGACACCGGTTTCGACTTCGCCACGAAGGCCTTCGGCACGCCCACCGACCTGGCGCTCGGCGCCCGCAGGGCGCGGGCCGCGGCACTGCTCTCGCTCGCCCTGCCCGGTTCGGTGTACGTCTACCAGGGCGAGGAACTGGGGCTTCCGGAGTACGAGGTGCCGGTGGGCCGGATCCAGGACCCGATGCACTTCCGCTCGGGCGGCACGGATCCGGGGCGTGACGGGTGCCGGGTTCCGCTGCCGTGGTCGGCGGACGCGCCGCACGCGGGCTTCGGCTCGGCCGTGGAGCCGTGGCTTCCGCAGCCCGCCGACTGGCCGTCGTACGCGGCCGACCGGCAGTCCGGCGACCCCTCGTCGACGCTCGCCCTGTACCGCGAGGCGCTGCGGATCCGGCGTACGCTGCCCGGCTTCGGGGACGGCCCGCTGACCTGGCTGCCCGCGCCGGACGGAGTCCTTTCGTTCGCCCGCGCCGACGGACTGGTGTGCGTGGTCAACCTGGCCGCCGCGCCCTGCGCACCGCCCACCCACGAGAGCCTCCTGCTGGCCAGCGGTCCCCTGGACGACGGGGGGTGGCTGCCGCAGGACACGGCGGTCTGGCTGCGGGTCTGACCCGTGGCGGGGCCGTCGCCCCCCCCACCCCACTGGAGAGAGGTATGTCATGCGCACCTCATATACGGATACTGCGTTACGGCGCGGCCGAAGAGCGGTACCGCTCGCAGCGGCCCTCGGTCTCGCGGCGGGCCTGCTGACCGCGCTTGCCCCGGCCGCGCAGGCGGCCGACGACTCGTCGCGTGCCCGCGCCGCCGCGGGCGCCACCGTGCCCTTCACCTCCGTCGAGGCGGAGAGCGCCACGTCCAACGGCACCAGGATCGGGCCCGACTACACGCAGGGCACGGTCGCCTCCGAGTCCTCGGGCCGGCAGGCGGTCCGCCTCGCCGCGGGCCAGCACGTGGAGTTCACCCTGCCCAAGGCGGCGAACGCGCTGAACGTCGCGTACAGCGTGCCGGACGGCCAGTCGGGCTCCCTCGCGGTGTACGTCAACGGCGTGAAGCTCGACAAGTCCCTGGCTGTGACGTCGAAGTACAGCTATGTCGACACGCCCTGGATCCAGGGTTCCAAGACGCACCACCTCCTCGACGACGCCCGGCTGCTGCTCGGCCGGAACGCGGCGGCCGGGGACAAGGTCCGCCTCGAGGCCACCGGCAGCCAAGTGACCGTCGACGTCGCCGACTTCGAGCAGGTGGCCGCTGCGGGGGCAAAGCCCGCCGGGGCGGTGTCGGTGACCGACAAGGGCGCCGACCCCTCCGGTCAGGGCGACTCCACGCAGGCCTTCCGCGAGGCCATCACCGCGGCGAAGGGCGGCACGGTCTGGATTCCGCCGGGCGAGTTCAAGCTGACGCAGTCCCTCAGCAACGTCGACAACGTACAGATCAAGGGCGCGGGCCACTGGTACTCGGTCGTGCGGTCCTCCCGCTTCATCGACCAGTCGAGCGCACCCACCGGCAAGGTCGGTCTGCACGACTTCGCGGTGATCGGTGAGGTCACCGAGCGCGTCGACAGCAACCCGGACAACTTCGTGAACGGCTCCCTCGGCCCCAACTCGGCCGTGTCCGGGATGTGGTTGCAGCATCTCAAGGTCGGCATGTGGCTGATGGGCAACAACGACAACCTGGTCGTCGAGAACAACCGGTTCCTCGACATGACGGCCGACGGCCTGAACCTGAACGGCACCGCGCGCGGGGTGCGGGTGCGCGACAACTTCCTGCGCAACACCGGTGACGACGCCCTCGCCATGTGGTCGCTCAACACCACCAACAGCGACTCGGCGTTCATCGGCAACACCGTCTCGCAGCCCAACCTGGCCAACGGCATCGCGATCTACGGCGGCCGGGACATCACCGTCAAGGACAACCTGATCCTCGACACCAACGCCCTCGGCAGCGGCATCGCCATCTCCAACCAGAAGTTCCTCGACCCGTTCTTCCCCCTCTCCGGCACCATCACGGTGTCCGGCAACACGCTCGTGCGCTCCGGCGCGATGAACCCCAACTGGAACCATCCGATGGGCGCGTTGCGCGTGGACGCGTACGACAGCGCGATCGAGGCGACCGTCGACATCACCGACACGACGATCACGGACAGCCCGTGGAGCGCGTACGAGTTCGTGTCCGGCGGCGGGACGGGCAAGGCCGTGCGCAACGTAACTGTCGACAGATCGACGGTGGACAAGGTGGGCACGGTCGTCGTGCAGGCGGAGACTCCGGGCGCGGTCCGGATGGCCGACGTCAAGGCCACCTCTGTGGGCGCCGCGGGCATCTACAACTGCCCCTACCCGTCCGGCTCGGGCACCTTCTCCCTCACCGACGGCGGCGGCAACTCCGGCTGGGACAGCGTCTGGGGCGACTGCTCGACCTGGCCGCAGCCCGGCGGCGGCAACCCCGACCCCGACCCGAAGCGCAACCTCGCCAAGGGCCGCCCCGCCACCGCGACCGGCTCCACCGACGTCTACACGCCCGGCAAGGCGGTCGACGGCGACGCGGCCACGTACTGGGAATCCACCAACAACGCCTTCCCGCAGTCGATCACGGTCGACCTCGGCAAGGCGGAGCCGGTCCGCAAGCTCGTCCTGAAGCTGCCACCGCCCGCGGCCTGGGAGCCCCGCACCCAGACCCTCTCCCTCCAGGGCAGCACCGACGGCTCCGGCTACACCACCCTGATCCCCTCCAAGGGCTACCGCTTCGACCCGGCGACCGGCAACACGGTGACGCTCGACGTACCGGCGTCGACGCCCAACGTCCGGCACCTGCGCGTCCACGTGACCGCCAACACGGGGTGGCCTGCGGCGCAGTTCAGTGAGGTGGAGGCTTACTTGAGCTGAGGGTCGGGCGGGTCCGGGCCCATTGCGGGTCCGGACCTGTCGGGTTCGGGTCCGGGCCCGTCAGCGAGGTTGATCGGCTGGACGCCAGGCCGACAGCTTCGCCGCGATCCCGGCCCGCACGTCCTTGGTCCCGACCACCACGAACCACGTCTTCCCGTCGCGGGGCTGCACCACGGACATCGCGCCCCGGGCTCCGGACGTGGCAGCACGGGCGTCCCGGGCGCCGTACTCGATGACCATGGCGCGCTTGCCGCACGACAACCGGGCCCAGGCCGAGTGGCGTTCGGACGAGGACATGGAGGCCTCGGCGTAGGGCCCGCCGGGAAGATCGGTCTGCGCGTCGCTGCCGTCCTCCGGCCACGCGGCCTTCAGCCCGAAGTTGCCCTCCCCGGGACCGGTCACGGCCAGACCGCAGGACTTGCTGTCGAGGTAGGTGACGAGACGATCGCCCCCGATGCGCAGCTCCGCGACGGGACGCGTGCCCTCCGCAGGAACACCGCCCCCCAGCTCTTCGAGGGGATCGCCTTGCAGGACGATCGCACGGAGCTTCTCCAAGGGCACGGGCCCCGACCTCGACGACGGCCGACTCGCATCGTCGTCGTGGCTTCCCGTCGTGCAGGAAGCGACGGCCAGCGATACGGCGAGGGCAAGAGCGGCGGTGCGGGAAGATCGAATCACCGACACGACCCTACCCGCCCTCCCACCTGCGTCTTTCAGTCGTGTGCGCCCACGGCGAGGCGGGCCAGGGACGCCGCCTCCGGTGTCCCCTCCTCCGCGCTGAACACATGCACCACGAGGCCCGTCTCCCCCGGCTCGGCCGGTACGTGCAGGGTCTCGAAGTCCAGGGTGAGGAGCCCGGCCGCCGGGTGCCGGAGGCGCTTGCGGCCCGCCGCGCACATCACGACCTCGCCGGTGCCCCAGATCCGGCGGAAGTCGGGGCTGTGCCCGGAGAGTTCGGAGATGAGCGCGGCGAGTTCCGCGTCGTCGGGGTAGAGGCCGGCGGCGACCCGGAGCTGGCCCACTGCCTCGGCCGCCCGGTCCTCCCACTCGGGGTAGACGGTCCGGGAGGCGGGGTCGAGGAAGAGGTAGCGGGCGTTGTTCCGGTCCCGGCGGCCGGGGTTGCCCAGGCCGCCGGTCAGTTCGGCGCCCAGGGCGTTCCAGGCGACCACGTCGAGGCGGTGGTTCGTCGCGAACACCGGGAAGTGGGACTGGGACAGGGAGTCGAGGACTCGCTGCAGCAGGGGGCTGACCCGGGCCTTCGGCGCGGGGCCGCGCCTGGCGCCGGCCAGGGTGTCGAGGTGCCTGCGCTCCGCCGTGTCGAGGCCGAGCGCGCCCGCGAGCGCGTCGAGGACCTCCGGGGACGGCTGGGTGGCGCGGCCCTGTTCGAGACGTACGTAGTAGTCCACGCTGATCCCCGCGAGCTGGGCCAACTCCTCGCGCCGCAGCCCGCGCACGCGTCGGCGCCGGCCGCCCGCGATGCCGACCTCCTCCGGCGCGACGCGCCCGCGCCGGGCCCGCAGGAAACCGCCGAGCGCCCGCCGGGAGTCACCGACCCCGTCGATGCCGCCGCCCGCTCCGACCCCAGCACTGTCTCCGCCGACCTCGGCACCGCTCGCGATGCGCTCCTCCACGCCGTTCATGGGATCAAGTATGCGTGTCGCGCGTGAAGGTGGTCCTGGCATTACCAGGACAGCCGGTCCGCTGGTCGAAGAGGGTTCTGGCTGCCGCGCCGCGTACGGGAGAACGTGGCCTCATGACCGAAGCCACACAGCAGCCGCAGCCCGTCGCACAGCCGCAGCCCCAGCCCCTCGCACAACCGCATCCCCACCAGCCGCCGAAGAAGAAGATCCTCGTCGTCAGCGCCCACCCGGACCCCGCCTCCCTCAACACCGCCCTCACCGACTTCGCGGTCGACCACCTGCGCGCGGCGGGGCACGAGGTGCGGCTCTCCGACCTGTACGCGATGAAGTGGAAGGCGACGATCGACGCCGACGACTTCACCGACCACAGCGCGGACGAGCGGCTGCACGTGATGGCGGCCTCCGAGCGGGCGACGCTGGCGGGGCGACTCTCGGCGGACGTCGCGGCGGAGCAGGAGAAGGTGCGCTGGGCGGACGCGGTCGTCCTGCAGTTCCCGATGTGGTGGTTCGCGCCCCCGGCGATCCTGAAGGGCTGGATCGACCGGGTCTTCACGAGCGGCTTCGGCTACGGCCCGAAGGTCCCTCCGCCCTACTCCGAAGGCCCCTTGGCCGGCCGCCGCGCCTTGCTGTCGGTCACAGCCGGCGCCCGAGAGACATCCTTCTCGGACCGCGGCATCCACGGCCGCCTCACGGACGTCCTCCACCCGCTCCAGCACGGCCTGTTCTGGTTCACGGGCATGGCCCCCCTGGAGCCCTTCGCCGTGTACCACGCCAACGACCTGCCCGCAGAGCGCTTCGAGGCGGCACGACAGGAGTACGCCCACCGCCTCGACGGCCTCTTCACGGACGCCCCGGTCCCGTTCCGCACGCTCGTGGGCGGTGATTACGACCATGACATGCGGTTGTTGGAAGGGGTGGAGGGGGCGGGTGTGAGCGGTTTGGATCTCCATGTCCGCCCGACTGCTCGGCGGCGGTAGCCAGTTGCCGACTCACCCGATGCCCGTGCCGCCGGTCCACGGTCCACCTCGTATTCAGGCACGGCCGGTGCGCGCAGCCGTCACCGCCACCGCCGCATAGCGCATCGTGAAGGCGCCCCCGAGTGCGTCGATGACGGTACCGATGCCGGTGAGCAGGTCCTTGAGGACGGGCTTCGGGAGTTGGCTGTTGCCGCCGTGTGTGGGCAGTTGGTCGAGCCACTGGTCCCGGGTGTAGGTGTGCTCCCAATTGTGCCGCCAGCGTTCCGGAGCGTCGAACGCGGCCGTCTGTCGGATGCCATCCGTCGCGCGCGCGGACAGCGCCTCGTACGCGTCGAGCGGGGGCTTCGCCCAGGGGCTGCGAGGCGCGTCGGGCACCACGCGCCGGTGCACCTCGGCGAAGGCTTCCCGTATGCCGGGGGCGGGGTCGAACACGTTCCAGAACACGGTCAGTCGGCCGCCCGGTCGCAGGGCCCGCGCCGCGTTCGCCGCGCCCGCGGCCGCGTCCACCCAGTGCCAGGTCTGTGCCGCCACCACCGCGTCGAAGGTCCGGCCGACCGGGTCCCACTCCTCGAAGGCCGCGACTTCGGCCTCGACGCCGGTGCGGCGCGCCAGGTCGGCCATCCGCGCGTCGACGTCCACGCCCAGCACGCGGCAGCCCGCCGCCTGGAACTGACGGGCGGCGATGCCGGTGCCGACGCCCACGTCCAGGACGTCGGGGCCCGGGGCTGCGGCGACTATGCGGTCGATGAGCGCTTGCGGGTAGCGGGGGCGGGCCCGGTCGTAGCGTTCGGCGTCCGCGCCGAAGGATTCCGCCAGTTGGCGGTTTCGGTGCGGCTCGTCGCCGGGCTCATGCGCGTGCGGCGGAGGCATAGTGGGCATATGCCCACTATGGGTGGGCGGTCGCCCACTCGTCAATCGGTCGTGGGCTGGGGCTACCGGTCCGGGCGGTGGGGTCAGTGGCGTCCGTCCGGTGCGTGAAAGACTCGGCAGCCGGGCCGAACCGGCGAGCTAAGGAGCAGTGCACGGTGCCGACAGGAGTGGCCATCCGCGACGCGCGCGAGCAGCTTTTCGACGCCGCCGAGCGCATCCTGCTCCAGGACGGGCCGAGCGCCCTGACCAGCCGGGCGGTCACCACCGAGGCGGGCTGCGCCAAGGGCGTACTGCATCGGCACTTCGCCGACTTCGACGCCTTCCTCGCCGAACTCGTCCTCGACCGGGTCGCCCGCGTCGAGGCGCGCACCGATGCCCTGCGCGCCGCCGCCGGGACCGGCACCGTCGTCGGCAACCTCACCGACGTACTGACGGACCTCTTCGAGTCGGTCGCCGTGGCCATCGTCGGCCTGGTCACCTCTCGGGACGGGCTGCGCGCCCGGCTGCGCGAGGCCCGGCCGACGGGCGTGCCCGTCCTCGCGGAGGCGGCGGCCATGATCGCCTCGTACCTCGCCGCCGAGCGCGACCGCGGCCGCATCGCGGCGGACGCCGACGTCGAGATCCTCGCCCCTACGCTGATCGGGGCGGCGCATTTGCTCTTCGCGGACCGGAAGGGTGTGTCGCCGGAGTCTGCGGTTGTCGGGCGGGTCGTGGCGACGGTTGTGGGTGGGGTCGTACGGGATGGGCGGGGCTGAGGTGTCCGGCTTGGGGCGTGCCGCCTGAGGCCTCCGGGCTGCCGGGCTGCCGGGCTGCCGCGCGAACCGCCAGTTCAGCCGCGCGCACCGTCCGGTGCCGGTGCCGTGAGGATGCCGTTGAGGAGAACGTCCAGGGCCCAGGTCCTGCGTGCCTCGGGGGAGCCCGAGACGAGTTGGTCGGCGGCCGCCGCGATGCGGGGGTGGCGGTCCTGGCGGGCGCCGCGCAGGGTCTCGGTGAGCGCGTCCCATTCCTCCTGGGTGTCGTCGGCCTGGCGGCGGGTGCCGTGTTCCGCGGCGGTCGCCGTGGCGTACTGCAGGAGCAGGTCGACGGCCCAGCCCGCGCGCTCACCCTCCATGCCGCCCTCGGCAAGGACGGTCAGGAGTGCCTCGACCAGGTCCAGGTAGCGCTCGCCCCGCGGGCGCGTCACCAGCGCCGAACGGGCCAGGCTCGGGTGCTCGTACAGCACCTCGATGTACGAGGACAGGATCCGCGCCAGCCGGTCCCGCCAGCCCAGCGGGCCCGCTGCCGCCGCCGTCACCCCGAGGTCCACCTCGCCGAGCAGCTCGTCCAGGACCGCGGCGTGCAGCTCCGCGGTGTTGCGGAAGTACACGTACAGCGAGGCCGGTCCGGTGTCGAGCTCCTGGGCCAGCCGCCGCATCGTCACGCGCTCAAGACCCTCGCTCCGCATCAGCCCGACGGCGGTCGCGACGATTCCGGGGCCCGTCAGGGCGGGCTTGGCGGGCCGCTCGCGGCGGCTGCGGGGGGTGGGGGTCGCGGGTGACATGACCGTAAGGGTAACGAACGTGTTCGTCGGCAACAAGGTGGTGGTGGGGTTGCGAGGGCGCCCTTCCCGTGCGCCGCCCCTCTTCACGTATCCGATAAGTCGCAGGTCAGAGTCATTCGGCTCCAGTCTTCACCCACTCAGAGCTCGACGAACTTGTTCGTAACGAACATGTTCGTTACCGTTGAAGAAGCAAGCAGGCATCGCAACAGCGAAGGAGCAGCACCATGACCACCCACCACCCCATCTCAGTAATCGGCGCGGGCCTCGGCGGTCTCACGCTCACCCGCGTCCTGCACCTGCACGGCATCGAGGCCGCCGTCTTCGACCTCGACGCGTCCCCGACCGCCCGCGCCCAGGGCGGCATGCTGGACATCCACGAGGAGACCGGGCAGGCCGCGCTGCGTGCCGCCGGTCTTTACGAGGGCTTCTGGGACCGTCATCGCCAGGGCGGCCAGGCGACGCGCGTCCTCGACAAGCACGCGACCGTGCTGCGCGCGGAGGTCGACGACGGCGCGGGCGGACGCCCCGAGATCAATCGGGCGGCCCTGCGCGACCTGCTGCTCGACTCACTGCCCGAAGGGACGATCCGCTGGGGCGCCAAGGCCACCGGGGCCCGCCCCCTGGGCGAAGGACGCCATGAGGTGACGCTCGCCGACGGCACGACGTTCACCACCGACCTGCTGGTCGGCGCCGACGGCGCCTGGTCCCGGATCCGCCCGCTGGTGTCGGCGGGCACCCACCCCCGTCTACTCCGGCCTCTCCTTCGTGGAACTGCATCTGTACGACGCCGACAACCGCCACCCGAGGGCCGCCGAACTCGTGGGCGACGGCTCGCTCTTCGCGCTGGGCGACGAGAAGGGGTTCATGGGCCACCGCGACGCCGGCGGGCTGCTGCACATCTACGTGGCGTTGAAGACGCCCGCCGACTGGGCGACGTCCGGCGCCATCGACTTCACCGGCACCGGCACCGGCACCGGCACCGGCACCAGCACCGAGCAGGCCAAGGCCGCGCTCCTCACGTACTTCGAAGGCTGGGACGACAGCCTTCGCGCCCTGATCACGGACGCCGAGGGACCGCTGGTGGCGCGGCCGATCCACGCCCTGCCCATCGGCCACCGCTGGCAGCCCACGCCGGGAGTCACGCTCCTCGGCGATGCCGCGCACCTGATGTCCCCGTTCGCGGGCGAGGGCGCCAACCTCGCCATGATCGACGGCGCCGACCTCGCCGCCGCGCTCGCGGCGCACCCGGACGACTTCGGCAAGGCACTGCGGGTCTACGAGGACGGGATGTTCCCGCGCGCCGAGGAGATGGCGGCCGAGTCCGCCGCCAACCTCGACCTCTGCTTCACGGCCGACACACCGCGAGGGCTCCTCGACTTCTTCGCCGCGCACGACGCGGAGGCCGCGCGCACCGCCTGACGAACGCGCGACATCACAGGCCCCTGCCCCCCGTAGAGCCCGCCCCTCACCGCGCCAGCGCCCGATCCACCAGCCGCAGGGCGGCCTTGGCCTGGGCATCCCCCCGCTCGCCCATGCGCAGCGTGAACATGGCGGTGGTCGCAGCCCGGCCGCCGTCCGCCGTGACTCCGCACTCCGAGACGATGCCGAGATGGGTCCCGCCGTGGAACCAGATGCCCGCGCCGTCGCGGCCTCCGGGCCGCCACGCGATGCCCATGCCGTAGCGCACGCCGTCGGCGGGAATCCAGTCGCCGGCCGCCACGGTCCGTTTCATCGCGGCCAGTTGGGCGGGGCGCAGCAGGCGGCCGCCCAGGAGTGCGCGCAGGAAGACGGCGTGGTCGTGGGTGGTGCTGATGATGCCGCCGTCCGCGCCGCCGCCGGTGACGAGTGAGGTGTCGGTCAGCCGCGGGCTGCCGGGGAACTGGGTGTAGGCCGTCGCGGTCGGCTGCGGGACGTACGCCGACGTACCCGGTACGAAGGTGTGCCGGAGCCCGAGCGGCGCGATGACGCGTTCGTGGATCTCCTGGGCCCAGGGGTGTCCGGTGACCCGCTCGATGACGAGGCCCAGGAGGACGTAGTTGGTGTTGGAGTAGCCCCAACGCCCCTCCCCCGCCGGGTCGTTGGCGTCGGGCAGCCACAGCGGAGGTCGGCTCGTCGCGGCCTTCACCTGCTGCCGCGGGGACGACACCCGGAAGCGTCCCTTGAGATAGCCCTCGGGCGTGAAGTCGTCCGCGCCGCCTCCAACCGCGACGTAGTCGTTCAGGCCGCTGGTCTGGCGGAGCAGGTTGGTGAGGGTGATCCTGCGGCCGTCGTTGCCGTTGCCGTCGACCAGGCCCGGCAGCCACCGCTCCACGGTGTCGTCAAGGGCGAGCCGTCCTTCGCCCGCCAGTTGCAGGGTGACGGCGGCGGTGAAGGGCTTGGTGTCGCTGCCGACGCGGTAGTACGCGCCCCACGGCACCGGTTCCCCGGTGGCCAGGTCCGCCGTGCCCGCCCGTGCGGCGATCCGGCTCCGCGCGTCGCACACCTCGGCCAGCACGCCGGTGGCCCCGGTCGCCCGGATCGCGTCCACATCGGCCTGAAGGGCGTCGTGCCCACGCGGCCGCCCACGCAGCCGCGCGTCGGCGGGCGCGGCGGAGGCGACACCGGATCCAGCACCGACTCCGACTCCGGCACCGCCCAGCACCGCCGCCGCCACGGCCGTCATCCCTCCGCGCCGGCTGATCACCGGCCCACGCCCGCTCATCGGGCGGTCCCCGCGTCCGCGCAGGTGACATCGCGCTTCGGCAGCGTGCCGTCGCGGAGGTAGTCGTTGACGGCGTCGTCGGCGCAGGGGACGGGCCGGTGGCCGTCGAGGTCCCGCCCGTACACGCCGTGCGAGCGGATGTCCGCCGTCACCAGGCGCGATCCGGTGAGCCTGCGGTGCAGGGCCAGGGCTCCTTCGTACGGGACGTTGTTGTCGCGGCGGGCCTGGAGCATCAGCACGGGTACGTCGTTGCGGATGTCGACGCCCGGCTCGCGCGGCTCGGTCTTCCAGAACGCGCAGGGGGCGATCATGCCATTGACGAAGGGGCCGAAGACCGGCTGGGTGGCGCGGCTGTGGACGCTGTTGCGCCAGTACGTCTCGGGGTCCTTCGGCCAGCCTCCGGCGGGCCAGCCGCCGTCGCCGCACATGAACAGCGCGCCGCCGACCATGCTGTCCGCCAGGTCCGGCGAGTTGAGGAGTTGGAGGAACGAGGTCAACTCTGGGCCTGGCTCGGTGAGTTCACCGGCCGCGGCGTCGACCAGGTCCCGCACCACGGCGGCGAGGCCGGCGTCGCTCTCCTGGTGCTGGACGAGCTGACGCAGAATCAGCCGCAGCACGGGCGCGTTGAGCCGCAGCCCGCCGACCGCCACCGGCCGCCGTTCGGCGCCGTCGAGCAACTTCTGTACGTGCGCCCGCACTTGGCCGCCGGTCCGGCCGAGCCGGTACCGGTCGTGGTGCCGGGCGGTCCACCCGGCCCACTCGTCGAGGCCCTCCTCCAGCGGGCCGCCCGCCCGCTGGAACAGTTCGTACTGGGTGGCGGCCGGGTCGGTGGAGGAGTCGATGACCACGCGGTCGGCGCGGCGCGGGAACAACTGGGTGTAGACGGCGCCCAGGTCGGCGCCGTAGGAGACGCCGTAGTACGAGATCCGGCGCTCGCCGAGGGCGGCCCTGATGGCGTCCATGTCACGGGCCACGTTCCGCGTCGAGGCGTGCGGCAGCAACTCGGCGTTGTCCCCGTGCTCCTGGCAGCGCCGTGCCGTGTCGCGCGCCGACCGGACGGACGCGTCGAAGTCCTTGCGCGGCGTGGTGACGGCCCCGGGCTGCTGCGGGGCGCCGGCGGGGGCGCAGCGCACCGGACTGCTCTCGCCGAGGAACCGCGGGTCGAACCCGATCAGGTCGTAGTGCTTCGCGACATCCTTCAACGCCGGTCGCAGGGCGAGGGTGTTGGCGAGGCCGGCGCCGCCGGGCCCTCCGGGGTTGGACAGCAGGATCCCGCGCCGCTCCGCCGGGTCCTTCGCCTTGATCCTCGACACCGCGATCCGGATGGTCCGCCCGCCGGGATCGGCGTAGTCCAGCGGGACGGCCACCTTGGCGCACTCCGCGCCCGCGGCCCTCAGCTCGGTCTGCGCCTCCGAACATGGCCCCCAGACGAGCCGTTGCCGCTGAGTCGCCGCCGCGTCCCGGCCGCCCGTCTGCTGAGGCGTGGCGACGGCAGGCACTGCGGCGGTGAGTAGTCCGGCCAGACCGAGGCCGACGGTGACCGTGGACGGGACGCGCATGGTGCTCCTCGTGTCGAACGCGACTGTGTGTTGCCTACGACGCTAGGAGCGCCCGCGCCACGGGACCATGCGGCTGTCCGGCTTCCGGATCGTGGGGTGGTCGGTATTGACAGCACGCGAACTGCGGGCAGGGCGCGCCCGTGGGGGCACCGGTCGCCGCTGTCAGCAGAGGTGATCGGCGGCGTGGGTGAGTCCTTCCAGGGCTCGCTGCCGCTCGTCCGTCCACTGCGTCGCCTGCGCGTGGTGGGTGGACACCACGCCGATCAGCGTGCCGTCCCCGGCGGAGACCGGTACCGAGGCGCACGCGCCGACGCCCGCCTCACCCAGCACGTCAAGGGCCGGGGTGCCGAGGAAGACCGGGCTCGCGGTCACCTCCTCGACGAGGATCGGTTTGCGGTCCTGCGCGGCCACCCCGCACGCGGTGTCCCGGTCGGCCACCGTCCCGAAGAAGGTCAGGAACGGGTGGTGGAAGCCGCGTTGGGACACGATCCGCAGCACGCCGCCCGCCGGGTCGTACCACTGGGCGTTGCCCATCGGCGCCCCGGCTATCTCGACCGCCGCCGACAGCGCCGCCGAAAGGACGGACAGCCGCAGGCGCCGCTCGTTCGCCGACAGCGGCACCGTCGACAGTTCCTGAGCGATGCGCAGGCCGTCCAGGTCGCCGCAACTCCGCAGCGGGCGCAGCACCGAGCTGTGAGCCCGCTCCACCGCCAGGCTGCCACCCGCGGCAGCGGCCCGCAGACGGGCGTCAAGGAGCAGGTCCACGCCCACGGTCCCGCAGAACGTGACCCGGCTCAGGTCCAGCAGTGTGCGGCCCGCGGGGCGCGCCACGGCGCGGTGCAGTTCGTGGGCCAGGACCGGCACGGAGGCGATGTCCAGCTCACCGGCCACGCGGATGGTGACGTGGCCGTCCATCCTGGCGACGCCTACCCGTACGGTCCGCGACGGCTCGGACCACTCCACGCCCCACCCCGCCCCTGAATCCACCGACCCGCGATCCGCGCGCCTTGGCACTGCGTGCGGATCGCCTTGGTACGACCCACTCACGCTGGCGCCGGTGCCACGCGCTGCCGGGGCACTTCACGCGGGCGGTCCGCCATGGCACTGAATCGGTCAGGAACGAAAGACCCCGTCGGCCGCGAAGGCGCGTTCCGCGAAGCGTTCGCCCATGCGGCGGTGGGTGGCCGCGTCCGGGTGGAGTTCGTCGGGCAGGGGCAGTTCGGCGGAGTCGGACTCGCCGTACAGCTCGCGGCCGTCGAGGTGGTGCAGGTTCGGGTCCTCGGCCGCGCGTTGCCGCACGATGCGGGCGAGTTCGTCGCGGATCACGGTCAGGGTCAGCTTTCCGCTCGCGCGTTCCGCCGGGTCGCCGGCGGCCCGGAAGCGGAGCCGTCCGGCGCTGAGGGACGTGAGGTCCGGGGCGCTGGGGCCGGGGGTGTCCTCGTGGATCGGGCACAGGATGGGCGAGACGACCAGGAGCGGGGTGGTCGGGTGGCCGTCGCGGATGGTGTCGAGGAAGCCGTGGACGGCCGGGGTGAAGGCACGCAGGCGCATCAGGTCGGTGTTGACGAGGTTGATGCCCAACTTGACGCTGATCAGGTCCGCGGGGGTGTCACGCATGGCGCGGGCCGTGAACGGGTCGAGCAGGGCGCTGCCGCCGAACCCCAGGTTGATCAGGTCCACGCCGCCGCGGGACGCGGCGAGCACCGGCCAGGTCGTGGTGGGGCTCGCGGCGTCGGTGCCGTGGCTGATCGAACTGCCGTGGTGCAGCCACACCTTGCGGCCCCGGTCGGGCACCGGCTCGACGGGGGCGTCGGTGCGCAGGGCGACGATCTCGGTGGTCTCGTTGTACGGCAGCCATATCTCGACGTCCTTCACGCGGTCCGGCAGACCGCTGAAGCGCAGGGTGCCGACCGGTCCGGGCTCGTGCTCGGCGGTCCCTGCGGTCATGTCGATGGTCAGCGTGTTGCCGCCGCTCAGGCTTGCCTGTTCGGTCAGGCGGCCGTCGACGACGAGGTCGTACACGCCCTCGGGGCGCGGCGGGGCGCCTACGTAGACGCGCTTGGTGGGCAGCGCGTCCAGTTCCACGGCGGTCGCCCGCGTACGGAAGACGAGGCGGACACCGGCGGGCTGCGACTCCACCATGGCGAGCTGCGGGTCGGCGCACTGGGCGCGGGCGCGGGCGGGCAGCCGGTGCGGCAGCACGCCGTGCGCGGTGCGCTCCAGGTCGAGGGCGCCGCGCAGCAGCTCCGCGGTGATGGGCGTGGTGGTCCAGGGGTGCGTGGGCATGGTGTCTCAGCCTGTTGATCGAGGTGTGGGTGTGGGTGGTGCGGAGGCGTACGTGGCTGCGCCCGCGCGTCGCCGCGTGTGGTGGCGGGGCCGGGTTCAGGCCGCGGGCCAGTTCCGCAGCAGGGCGTCGAGGGCGTCCACGATCCGGGTCCAGGATTCCCGCGGGTCGGGCGCGCTGTGGCTGAAGGATCCGGCCGCCTCCAGGCTGACGTAGCCGTGGAAGACGCTGCCGAGGAGTCGGACCGCGTGCGTGTCGTCGGGCTCCGTCAGGTCGTAGCCCCGCAGGATCGCCCGCATCATCTGGGCGTGCCTGGCGCCCGCGCTGGCGGCCGCCGCCTCCGGGTCGAGGCGGTAGCGGGCCGCGGTGTAGCGGCCGGGGTGTTCCAGGGCGTAGTCGCGGTAGACGTCGGCGAACGCGGCGAGGGCGTCCTTGCCCGCCCGCCCTGCGAGGGCCGCGGCGCCCCGGTCGGCGAGTTCCTCCAGGGCGAGCAGGGCGATGCGGGTCTTGAGGTCGTGGGAGCTCTTCACGTGCGAGTAGAGGCTCGCGACCTTCACGTCGAACCGCCGGGCCAGCTCCGAGACGGTCACCTGCTCGAAGCCGACCTCGTCGGCCAGCTCCGCCCCGGCCCGGGTCAGACGTTCCGGGGTCACTCCTGCGCGCGCCATGACGCTCCTCCTCTTCGACAGAAGTGATTATGCATCTACCTAAATGCTTTAGGCAAATGGGATCAGAATGAAAGCTGGAAGGCCCGAGACCTAAGACTGGAGGCCTGAAGGCGCGAGACGGAATACCCGCTTCGTGGCTCAAAGTGAGCTGAGCGAGTTTTGGCCATGTTTGTGAAGTGACTGTCGGATGCGGCCCGTATTGCCAGGATGTCTGTCGCCCTCACCGGGAGCTGGCCGACGGCCTGCCCGGCGGGGAGGTGCGTGCAGCGTCGTCCACTGAGGGGAAGTCCCATGGCGAACGAGCTCAAGTACGGCGATCAGATCCACCTGCAGAACGGCTACAACGGCTGGCAGGGCGGCTACCTCGACACCATCGGCCACAGCTCCGCCAGCGGCGGCAAGTACAACGTGGCGACCGCCGACACCCCCACCCGCGGCAAGGGCACCGGCACCTGGGAGATCCTCTCCGCCTCCGGCAAGGCCTCCGGGCAGCCCGTCTTGAGCGGCGACCTGATCCACCTGCGCAACCTCTACGGCGGCGACGGCGGCTACCTCGACACCAACGGCCACGCCAGCGACGTACAGAAGACCGCGGGCGCCAAGTACGACGTGTCCACGTCCCAGGCCAAGGACCGTGCCACGGGCACCGGCCGCTGGCGGATCTTCGCCCAGACCTCCGCGCCCGCCGACCAGAACGTCAGGATCGGTGACGTGGTCCACGTGTGGAACACCTACGGCGACAACGGCGGCTTCCTGGAGACCAACAACCAGAGCCCCGTCCAGGGCGGCAAGCTCGACCTGTGCACCAACGCGTACTTCAACCGCAGCTCGAACGTCGCCGACTGGAAGATCCACAAGGCCTGAGCCCGGCCCCGGACGCAACCGGACCCCGGCTGCCGTCGGCAGTCGGGGTCCGTCGTCCGACGTGAGTCGGGTCTGGCGATGTCGCGGGCTCAGACCCCCACGGCGGGGTACGTCGGGTACTCCACCCCGGAGACGTGCTGCACGACCCGGATGACCTGGCACGAGTAGCCGAACTCGTTGTCGTACCAGAGGTAGAGGATCGCGCTGTCGCCGTCGACCTTGGTGGCGCCCGCGTCGATGATCGAGGCGTGCCGCGAGCCGATGAAGTCGTTGGAGACCGCGTCGGGAGCGCTGGTGAAGTCGATCTGGCGGCGCAGCGGCGAGGTCAGCGAGACGTCGCGGAGGTGGTCGAGGACCTCGTCGCGCGTGGCCTCGCGGCCGAGCCGCAGGCTGAGGATCGCGATCGAGACGTCCGGGACGGGGACGCGGATGGAGCTGCCGGTGATGGGCGCCTTGAGGTCCGGCAGCGCCTTGGCGACGGCGGAGGCGGCACCGGTCTCGGTGATGACCATGTTGAGCGGCGCGGACCGGCCGCGGCGGTCGGCCTTGTGGTAGTTGTCCAGGAGGTTCTGGTCGTTGGTGAACGAGTGGACGGTCTCCACGTGCCCGCGCAGCACGCCGTACTCGTCCGCCATCGCCTTCAGCGGCGGGACGATCGCGTTGGTGGTGCAGGAGGCGCAGGACAGGATCCGCTCGTCCGGCTTGATCATGTCGTGGTTGACGCCGTGCACGATGTTCGGGACGTCGCCCTTGCCCGGCGCGGTCAGGACGACCTTGTCGATGCCGGGGCGCAGGTGCTGCGACAGGCCCTCGCGGTCGCGCCACTTGCCGGTGTTGTCGATGAGGATGGCGTCCTTGATGCCGTACGCCGTGTAGTCGACCTCCGACGGGTCGCTCGCGTAGATCACCTTGATCTCGTTGCCGTTGGCGATGATCGTGCTGTTCGCCTCGTCGACGGTGATCGTGCCCTGGAACTGGCCGTGGATCGAGTCGCGGCGCAGCAGCGAGGCCCGCTTCACGATGTCCTGCTCGCCACCCCTGCGGACGACGACGGCACGCAGCCGCAGACCGTTGCCGGAACCGGCCTTCTCGATGAGCAGGCGGGCGACGAGGCGGCCGATGCGGCCGAAGCCGTAGAGGACGACGTCGCGGCCCTCGCGGCACTCGATCTTGTTGGCGCCGGTGGCCCCTGCGACGGCACGGGCGGTGAACTCCGCCACCGACAGACCCTGGCCGTCGGCCCGGTACGTCGCGGCGAGCATGCCGATGTCGATCTGCGAGGGGCCGAGGTCGAGCTCGGTGAGCGCCCGCAGGAACGGCAGGGTCTCGGCGACCGAGAGCTCCTCGCCGGCTATCTGGCGGGCGAATCGGTGGGTCTTGAGGATGCTGACCACCGACTTGTTCACCAAGGAGCGGCTGTGCAGCAGGATCGTCACGTCCCGCTCGCGGTGCAGCTTCCCGATGATCGGGATCATCGATTCCGCGATCTCCTCGCGGTTCTTCCAGTCGGTGAACGAGTCGTCGTTGACAGTCACAGGCGTATCTTTCGAGCTAGGCGGCGCTCATATGCTAACCCCACTCGACTTTGATCTTTCAACCGCCCGTCGTGAGCCGTCCACCGACGCTTCGGCTTCTCAATCCGCGGCTCCTTCGCCGAAGGTCCACACGGCGCCGGCCCCCGGGCCCACGACGAGCGTCGAGCGGCCGATCCTCTCCTCGTGCCGGTGTGCCACGGGCCGGTTGAGCGAGAACGTGACCTGCCGCAGGCCCGCCTCGTCGCTCGCGACGGCGTCGAGCCGGATCGTGGTGCCGCCGCGCTTGGCGACGGCGCCTCCGTCCGCCAGGGACCGGACGTGGAATCCGCCGGCCCGCAGCAGCGGCACGGTGTTGCCCACGTCGCGTGCGGAGGTCGCGAGGTGGATCGAGGTCACGTCGCGCATCCGGCGCTCGCGGTAGGTGTCGGGCAGGTAGCGCTCGCGGCCGACGTCACCGGGGTACGCGGCCGGCTCCGTGTTGCTGCGCGGGTCGGCGAAGTACTCCTGCCGGTACTCCATCGACCAGGCCCCGAAGGAGTCGTACGCGTCGAAGGTGAGGAAGCCGTCGTACCACGGCACCGGGACGCCGTCGCCGAAGTCGCGGGTCTGGCTGAAGTCGACCGGGTCGGTGACGCCCTCGTCCCGCAGCCGCTCGCGTGCCGTCGCCAGGTCGCCGATGCGCTCGGTCGAGACGCCCATGCCGGTGTCGCCGAGCGGGCTGTCGGGCACGTCGCCGACCCCGAACAGCTCGATGTAGGTCTCGCGGCCCAGCAGGTAGCGGCCGGTCCAGGTGCGGCCGTCGGAGCCGGTCGTGGTGCGGACCTGGAAGTTGGCGAACTTCCGCAGGTACGTGGAGTGTTCGACGGCGTCGGCGGTCTCGCGGTCGAGCACCCCGTAGGCGTGGTTGAAGAACAGCAGCTGCCTGCCGGGGTGCGGCCCGCCGCTCTCGGCCCGCGCCGTCCTCGCACCACCCTCGACCGTCCCGAGCAGGGCGGCGGTGAGCGCCAGGGCGAGGACCATGAGCATGCGCGACATCCGGCGAGGCAGCATGCGAGCGAGCGTAGGGCGGTGGACCGCCGAGCGCCGCCTGTTCGACGCGGACGGCGTAGACCCGCCAACTCGGGATCATGGTGGCGAAAGAGGGATCACTTGGCGGTGGTGGACGGGGAGCCGGGCGTACGTTCCGTCCCTGTCCCCCCGGCCTCTGTGTCTGCCTCCGCTGTCTCTCCAGCCTCTGCCTCCGCCTCCGCCTCCCCGGCCTCCACGTCCGCCTCCCCCTCCGTCGGCGCACCCCGCTTCCGCGCCCCTCCCCCGAGCAGCACGACCCCCGACCCGGCGGCCACCACCCCCGCCGTGACGATCAGCACCCGGTGGTCGACGAACGGGAGCAGGCCCGCGCCGAGGGCGAGGAAGACGGGGTTGGGGGCGAGGAGCAGGGTGTTGGCGGTGGCCGCGACGCGGCCCATGAGTTCGCCGGGGGTCTCCCGCTGGACGGCGGTCATCGCGGCGATCAGCACACACGGCAGGCCCGCGCCGATCATCGCGCTCGCGACCAGGACGACCGGCGTGGAGGGCACGGCGCGCAGCGCGACGCCGACGGCGAACAGCAGGATCCCGGCGGCGGTGAAGACGCGCTCCGGCATGCGGCGCAGCAGGGCGCCCGCGAACAGCCCGCTCAGCACGGAACCCGCGCCCTGCACGGTGTAGAGCATGCCGGCGAAGGCGGGCGCGCGGTGCAGGCCGGAGTCGACGATGGCGTACAGAGCCGCGCCGTTGACGCCCGCCATCCCCATCGTGACGGCGCCCGCCACGACCAGGCGCCACAGGACGGGGTGCGTGCGCAGGAAGCGGACACCCTCGGAGACCTGGGCGGTCCACGGCTGCCGGTCGGCGCGCGCGGGACGGGGCTCGGACACGCGCAGCAGCGTGAACGCGGCGGCGGCGAGGGCGAACGTGACCGCGTTGAGGAGCGCGACGCTCTGCCCGCCGAACTGGATGAACAGGCCCGCCCCGAGCAGCGGGGCGAGGAGTTTCATGCCCTCGTTCGCGGTCAGGCGCAGCCCGTTGAAGTCGCCGCGCAGTTCCTCGGGCACGGCGGCGGCGACCAGCACGGCCTCGGCCGCGTCCATCAGCACGATGGTGATGCCGTACACGATCAGGACGGCGAAGAGCAGCCAGATCCGGTCCTCGGAGTCGACGAGGACGAGGGCGGGCAGCAGGGCGGCCATCGACAGGTTCGACCAGATGAGCAGTGGCTTGCTGCGGACCCGGTCGGCGATGGTGCCGATGAGCGGGCCGAGCAGCATCGGCGCCCACACGCAGAACGTCGTGAGCGCGGCCAGACTGTCCGACCCCGTCAGCGACTTGGCCCAGACGCCGCCCGCGAGGGCCATCGCCGAGCTGCCGAAGCCGGAGACCACCACGCCGCCGATGTAGAACGCGGCGTTCCGGTCACGCAGGACCCGTCCCACGCCCCAACTCATTCCGATCTCCTGCCTTTCGCACGGGCGTGGCCATCAACTCGCTGCCCTGGTGCGGTGGGTGACGGTCCGTCGGACCACCGCCTCGGGAACGTACGCGATGTTACGACGATCACTCAGCCCTTCCCCGCAAGGCTGTGGCCGAAGCGGCGGGCGTGCTCCGCCAGGTCCCCCTCGACCCGGCCCGGCACGGGCGGATCGGCCGAGGTGAGCCGGGCGAGGACGAGCACCGGCGCGGTGCAGTCGGCGACCGCCGCGCGCACGAGTTCGGCGAACCGCTCCGCGTCGTCGGTCTCCTCGGCCCGCGCGTAGCCCGACGCCAGGGCGAGGGCGCACAGGTCGGCGCCGCGGGAGGGCACGGTCTGCCCGCCGGTGGAGGCGTAGCAGCCGTCGTCGAGGACGATGTGCGCCAGCGGCAGGGTGGGCAGTGCGCCCGCCGTGATCAGGCCGACGGGGTTCATCAGGAGGCTGCCGTCCCCGTCGACGACGACGGTCGTACGGCCCGTCTCGCGCGCGACGCCGATGCCGATGGAGGAGGCGAGGCCCATCGAGCCGGTCATGTAGAAGTGGCTCGGCCGGTCGTCCAGGTGTCGCGCGATGCGGCAGGCGTAGCCGGTGGTGCAGACGATCGGCTCGGTGGTGGTGGCCGCGAGAACCGCGGCAACGGCTTGGGTCTTGTTCATGCGCTCCACCCGAACGCGGTCGGCGGGACCAGCAGGGCCGCGGCCCGGCGTTCCCCGTGGACGAGGTGCCGTGCCCGGTCCAGGTCGAGCGGGTCGGTCAGCGTCGTGGACTCGATGCCGAGCGAGTCGAGGAGGGGTTCGGTGAGGCGGCCCATCACGGTGTTCTCCGGGGTCGGGTCGGGATCGACGCCGCGCAGGCTCACGACGAGCAGCATCGGGATCGCGTACGGCACGACGAGCGAGGCCAGGGCGTTGACCGACTGCGCAAGGCCGGAGTTCTGCATCAGCACGACCGGGGCGCGCCCGGCGAGCGCGGCGCCCGCCGCCACGCCGACGGCGTTGTCCTCGCGCGCGACGGTGAGGAGTCCCGCCTCTTCCTCGAGCGAGCGGTAGAGCGGGGCGAGGATGCCGCAGGGCGTGCCGAAGAACGGCCCGAAGTCGGTGCCGAGTTCGGCCGCGAGGCGCTCGGCCAGCGGGGTGCGTACGGGCGCGGTCGTCACTGGTCCACCTCCACGAGGTGCTCGTACAGCCGGTTGATCAGATCCATCACGAACCCCTCGGGCCAACGGCGGAAGTAGAAGTGGTCGCCGGGGAAGATCCGGGCGGCGAACGGCCCGGTGGTGTACGCCCGCCACGCGTCCAGGGACTCGCGGTCCAGGTCGATGTCCTCCTTGGACCCGTAGGCGATCAGGGGGCAGGACAGCGGTGGTGCCGGGCGGTGGGTGTAGCTGTCGCTCATGATCAGGTCGGCGCGGATGGTCGGCTCGACGAGGTGCCACAGCTCCTGGTCGGCGAGGACCTCGGGGTCGGTGCCGCCCATGGTGTCGAGCGCCGAGCGCAGGGTGGCGTCGTCCATCGCCGAGTACTGGCGGCCCGTGACGAGCAGGTGCGGCGGCCGGCTGCCGGAGACGACCACGCAGGCAGGCGTGAGGCCGAAGCGGTCGCGCAGCCGCAGGGCGATCTCGTACGACATGACGGCGCCCAGGCTGTGCCCGAACAGGGCGAAGGGGCCGTCGAGATGGGGGCCGAGTTCGTCGGCGATCTCGGTGGCGAGGACCCGGGGGTCGTGCGGCACCGGGTCGGCGATGCGGCTCTCGCGGCCGGGAAGCCGCAGGGTCTGCGCGTCCACGGCCTGCGGCAGCAGGTGCTGCCAGCTGTCGTACGACCGGCTGCCGCCGCCCGCGTACGGCAGGCAGAGCAGGGGCTTGCGGCGGGCGCCGGAGCGGGGTGGTCGTGGGAGCAGGGAGAGGGTGTCTCGTGGTGGCATGGCGGTCCCTTCGGGGGTGGGGCGGCTTTCGTGCGTCGCCTACGGCTTCGCCGGGTCAGTCACGGGTGGCCTTGACGAGGGCGCGGTTCACCGCGGTGGCGAGGAGTTCGACCTGGTCGTCGGTCAGCCAGGGGCCGCAGGGCAGGTTCATGTGCTCCTGGAACCAGGCGCGTTCGGCCGCCGGGCAGTCGCCGAGGCCGTGGCCGCGGGCCCGCCACTCCGGCAGGAGGTGCAGCGGGAAGTAGCGCAGATACGTCTCGACGCCCTCGGCGTGGAGGCAGCGGACCAGTTCGTCCCGGTCGACGCGCTCGGAGTCGACGGAGAAGGTGTACAGGTGCTGGGCGTGCTCGACTCCGGCCGGCACGACCGGGAGGCGCACGGCCTCGAACTCGGCCAGCTCCGCCGTAAGCCGCGCCGCGACGGCCTGTCGGCGCGCGACCAGGCCGGGCAGCTTCCCCAACTGCACCAGGCCCATGGCCGCGGCGGCCTCGCTCATGGCCGCGTTGGTGCCGGAGCGCCGGAAGCTGTGGCAGTCGTGGGTGTACGCCACGCCGGGGTAGAGCGCGCCGGTGGGCGGGCCGCTCGCGCCGGCGAAGCCGCCGTGCCGGTCCGTCAGGACCATGTCGGACTCGTTGCCGCGCACCCTGCGCAGCCGCTCCGCCCAGTCGTCGCGGTCCGTGGTGATCATCCCGCCCTCGCCGAGGGTGGTGATGTTCTTGCTGGTGTGGAAGCTGAAGCAGCCGATGTGGCCGAGGGCGCCGGGTCGGCGGCCGTTCACGACGCTGCCGAGGGCGTGCGCGGCGTCCTCCACGACGATCAGGTCGTGCGCGCGGGCGAGGCGCATCAGCGCGTCCATGTCGGCGGGCAGACCGCCGTAGTGCACCAGAACGATCGCCCTGGTGCGGGGAGTGATCAGTTCGGCGACGCGCCGCGGGTCGATGTTCGCCGTCGCCGGGTCGACGTCGGCGAACCGCACCCGCACGTCGTGGTCGAGCAGCGGCTGGATGGTGGCCTGGTACGTCTGCGGGGTGGTGATCACCTCGTCGCCGGGCTCCAGGTCGAGGAGGCGGATCGCCAGTTCGAGGGCGACCGTCCCGCTGGTCACCGACAGCGCGTGCCGTACGCCTATGAGCGCGGCGAACTCCTCCTCGAACCGCTCCCGGACCGGCCCCGCGGACAGGGTGGCCCCCGAGAGCAGCAGTTCGCGTACGGCCTCGACGTCGCTCTCGTCCAGCACGCTGCCGACGCGTGCGTACGGCACGGTGTAGCGCGGCCGCGCGGCCGCGAGTTTCGTCTCCATCATTTCCCCCGGTTCCGGACAGCGGACGGTCTGGCCGATCGGACCCCGACCGCAGTGCCTCTCCTGGCCGCGGCGCCTGGTGGGACCGCGGCTCCTCGCCTCACCGCAGTTCCTCGGCGACCTCCTCGTCCGCCATGGCGTCGATCTCCGCGCGTACGGCCTCCTCGACCACGGCGGCGAGTTCGGCGACGGTACGGTGCTCGAACAGGGCCCGCAGCGGCAGTCGTACGGCGAAGGCCTCGTCGATGCGGGTGATGACCTGGGTGGCGAGCAGGGAGTGGCCGCCCAGGTCGAAGAAGTCGTCGTGGACGCCGACGCCGCCGCTGCCATCACTGCCGCCGTCGCCGTTTCCGGCGCCGTCTCCGTTTCCGGCTCCGAGAACCTCGTCCCAGATCTCGGCGACCGCCTCCTCGGTGGCGGTGCGGGGCGAGACCGTCTCGCCGCCGGTCCACTCCGGCGCGGGCAGCGCCCGCCGGTCGACCTTGTCGCTGGACGTGAGCGGAAGCGCCGCGAGGAACACGAACGCCGACGGGATCATGTGCCGGGGCAGCACGGCAGCCAGGTGGGAACGGAGTTCGCCCGGCGTGGGCGCCTCCCCCAACGTGACGACATAGCCCACGAGTTGGCGGCCGTTCGGCGACTGCGCGGCAGCCACGGCGGCCCTGCCGACCCGGGGGTGGGTGAGCAGCGCGGCCTCGATCTCGCCGGGCTCCACGCGGTAACCGCGAATCGCGATCTGGTCGTCGGCGCGGCCCAGGAAGCGAAGGCCGCCCTCCTCCAGCCACAGCGCCAGGTCGCCGGTGCGGTACATCCGGGCGCCCGGCTCCCCGCCGAACGGGTCCGGCACGAAGCGCGCGGCGGTGAGGGCCGGATTGCCGACGTAGCCCCGGGCCACTCCGGCGCCCCCGAGATACAGCTCGCCCGGCACCCCGACGCCCGCCGGGCGCAGCGCCTCGTCCAGCACGTACGCCGTGACCCCGGCGATGGGCGGGCCGATGGGCGGCAGCTCCCAGGGCGCGGTGAGCGGCCCGGTCGCCGTCGCCACGACCGCGTTCTCGGTGGGCCCGTAGTGGTTGACCACGGCGGGTCCCGCTCCGGCGGACGGGCGGGGGCGCAGCACGTCGCCGCCGGTCAGCAGGGCGCGCAGGGCGGTGTTCCCCGCCGACGGCAGGTCGAGGACGGCTTCGGCGAGCGGTGTCGGGGCGAAGGCGATCGTCGTGCCCGCGCGGGCGAAGTGGTCGACGAGGGCCGCAGGCGAGCCCACCGTCTCGTCGTCCGGCACGTCCAGGCACGCCCCGGAAAGCAGCGTCGGCCAGATCTCCCAGCCCGCCGCGTCGAAGGACGGGCTCGCGACCTGGCTGACCACGTCGCCCGGCCCCAGGCCGTAGGTGTCGAGGTGCCACCGGACGAGGTTGAGCAGCGAGGCGTGGGTGACGGTGACGCCCTTGGGGTGGCCGGTGGAGCCGGAGGTGTAGAGGACGTAGGCCGCGTTGGCTCCGGTCGTCCGGTGGGCGGGGGGCGCCTCGTACGCCGACGTCGCCTCGTACGAAGAGGTCGCTTCGTACGAAGGAGGCGTCGCCGGTCCGTCGGGCTCCGGGAGCGTCCCGGGTCCCTCCGGCCGCAGCAGCGTCGTACGCCACTCCCCCGGCACCAGGTCCGCGAGCTCGGGCACCGTGAGCACGGTCACCGCCCCGGCGTCGGCGAGGAGGAACGCGATGCGCTCGGCGGGCAGGTTCGGGTCCACCGGCAGATAGGCGGCACCGGCCTTGAGTACGCCGAGCAGCGCGCCGACCAGTTCCGCACCCCGGGGCAGCAGCACGGCCACCACGGCTTCCGGACCGTGCGGCATGAGCAGTCGGGCGACTCGCTCGGCGCGGTCGTCGAGCTGCGTGTACGTCAACTGCTCGGCGCCGTGCACCAGGGCGGGGGCGTCCGGGGTGCGGGCGGCCTGCCGCGCGAAGGCCTCGGCGACGGTCGGGCCCAAGGCGTCTGTACGGTCCTGCGTGCGCGGCCGATTCAGTGTGTGTACGACGAGTTCACGCTCGGCGTCCCCCGTCATCGGCAGCGACCGGACCGGCGCGTCGGGTGTGCGCACGACCGCGTCGAGCAGGGTCGTGTAGTGCGCGGCGAGGCGCCGCATGTCCGCCTCGCCGAACAGATCGGTGGCGTAGACGAGTTCACCGGCGAAGGTGCCGTCCGCGCGTGCCGTCAGGTGCATTTCGAGGTCGAACCGGGTGACGGCGCCGATGCTGTCGAACGGCGCCACGTCCAGGCCGGGGGGCGCGAACTCGTCGAGCGAGTCCGCGTCGAAGAGCTGGAAGCACACCTGGACGACCGGGTTGCGGCCGAGGTCGCGGGGCGGCGCGAGTTCCTCCACGAGCTGCTCGAAGGGCAGGTCCTGGTGGACGAACGCCTCCAGAGTGTCCTCGCGTACGCGGTCCAGGAGCTGGTCGAAGCGCGGGTCGTCCGACAGGTCGGCGCGCAGCGGCAGCAGGTTCACGAAGAACCCGATGAGCCGGTCGAGGCCGGGCCGGTGCCGGCCGGCCACGGGGCTGCCGACCACCACGTCGTCGACGCCGGCCGAGCGGCCGAGGAGGACCTGGAAGGCGGCGAGGCCCGTCATGAACGGCGTCGCCCCGCGCGACTTGGCCAGCTCGCGCAGGCCGCGCGCGGTGTCGCCGTCCACGGCGAACTCGACCACGGAGCCCCGGTAGGACGGCACGGGCGGGCGCGGGCGGGCCACGGGAAGTTCCAGGGCCGCCGGAGCGTCGGCCAGGGCCTTGCGCCAGTGGGCGGTGTGCTCGGCGTACGCCGCGTCGGTGAGCTCCTCGTGCTGGCGGGCGGCGAAGTCGGCGTACTGGAGGGGTGGTTCGGGGACGTCCTGGCCCTGGTAGGCGGCCGTCAGCTCACGGCCGAAGATCTTCCGGGACAGGCCGTCGAACACGGCGTGGTGCACGACCACCGTCAGGACGTGGTCGTCGGGCGCGAGGCGCAGCAGCGTGCCGCGGATCAGCTCCCCACCCGTCATGTCGAACGGCGTGACCGCGTCGCGGGCGACGTGCTCCTCGGCCGCCCGCAGCGGATCGGCGGTGTCGTCGAGGCCGACGACGGCGAGGGGCGTCGCGGGGCCCGGCACGACGACCGGTTCGCCGTCCGCCTCGTGGAAGCGGCCGCGCAGCGCCTCGTGCCGGTCCTGTACGCCGGTGAAGGCGCGACCCAGCGCGTCGACGTCCAGGGGGCCGCGCAGCCGGTACGCGAACGGCACCAGGTAGGCGGGCAGGCCCGGTTGGAGCCGTTCGAGGAACCACAGGCGGCGCTGGGCGAACGACGGCACACGCGGCCCGCCGTCCCGATCCGCGGCGGGCCCGGCGGAGTCCGAACCGTCGACCGGCCCCGGAGCCTCGGCGGACCCCGAAAGCTCAGCCGCCACCGCGTTGGCGAGCCGCGCCACCGTACGGTGCGTGAACATCACGCGCAGCGGCAGTTCGACGCCGAAGACCCGGCCGACGCGGTGCAGCACGTCGACGCAGAGCAGCGAGTGGCCGCCGAGGACGAAGAAGTCGTCATGGATGCCGAAGTCCCGGTGGCCGAGGACCTCTTCCCACACGTCGGCGATCCGCTCGTCGACGTCGTGGCGCGGCGCGCCGTCCGTCGCGGCCGGCTCGGGCCGGGGCAGCGCGCCCCGGTCGATCTTGCCGGTGGCGGTGGTCGGGAGCACCGGCAGGGCGACGAAGTCCTGCGGTGTCATGTGCGCGGGCAGCCGCTCGCCCAGCCAGTCCAGGAGCGCGTCGGTGTCGACGCCCGGGGTCTCCAGGTGGGCGACGAGTCGCGTTTCGGGGCCGTCGGTGAGCGCGGTGACGGCGGCGCGGGACACCGCGGGGTGGGTCTCCAGGACGGTCTCGATCTCGCCGGGTTCCACCCGGTAGCCGTGCACCTTCAGCTGGAAGTCGGCGCGCCCGAGGAACTCCAGGGTGCCGTCGGCGCGCCACCGGCCCCGGTCGCCCGTCCGGTACATGCGGGCGCCCGGCTCGGCCGCGAACGGGTCGGGCAGGAAGAACTCGGCGGTGAGGTCGGGGCGTCCCAGGTAGCCGCGGGCGAGCGGCGGCCCGGCGACGTACAGATCACCGGGAACGCGCGTGGGCACGGGGCGCAGCCGGTCGTCGAGGACGTGGATCCGCGCCTCGGAGACGGGCGCGCCGATGCCGGGAAGGGCGGGCCAGTCGTCCGTCGGCGGGGTGAGGCGGCCCGCGGTGACCACGTTGACCTCGGTGGAGCCCCACTGGTTGTCGAGGCGGACGTCCAGGGCGCGGATGGCGTCGGTGACGACGAGGCGGTCGCCGGTGGTGACGGCCTCGGTGAGGGTGCCGAGGCGCTCGCGGTGGTGCGCGGCCAGTTCGGCGAGGACCGTGCCGGGCAGCAGGACGGTGGTGATCTTGTGGGTCTCGACGAGTGCGGCGAGCCGGGCGGCGTCGTACCGGTCGCGCTCGTCGGCGAGCACCAGCGTGCCGCCGGTCCACCAGGTCGACCACATCTCGTAGGCGCACACGTCCGAGGTGACCGGGAAGTACTGGAGCGCGACGGGCGCGGGGGCGTAGCGGTCGGCGGCCCAGTGCATGAGGCGCGCCGTCGGCCCGTGGTCCATCACGACGCCCTTGGGGCGCCCGGTCGAGCCGGAGGTGTAGACGACGTACAGGGCGTTGTCGGGGCCCGCGTGGTGGGTTTCGTCCACCGGGGTGTCGGGGATCGCCGACGCGTCGAGGTCGGCCACCGTCGAGACGGGCACCGGCCACTGCACATCCGTCGCGCGGGTGGAGACGACGAGCGCGGCCCCGGAGTCCGCGGCGAGCAGCCGCAGCCGCTGTGCCGGGTGGTCGGGGTCGAGCGCGACGCAGACCGCGCCCGCCTTGGCGACGGCGAGGAGGGTGAGGGGCAGGTCCGCCGTGCGCGGCAGGCACACGGCGACGCGGGACTCCACGCCGATGCCTCGCGCGCGGAGCGCGGTGGCCAACCGCTGGGCTCGTTCGTCGAGTTCGCGGTACGTCCAGCGGGTGCCGTCGGCGATCAGGGCGGGGGCGTCGGGTGTGCGGCGGGCCTGGTCCTCGAACCGGCTGACCACGGTGGCGGCCGGGTCGACGTCGGTCAGCGCGCTGTCGTTGAAGTCGGTCAGGAGGCGGTGGCGCTCGGCGGGGGCGACCGCGACGAGTTCGCCCGCCGGGCGGTCGGGAGCCTCGGCGACCCGGGCGACGAGGGCGGCGTAGTGCTCGGCGAACACCTCCATGGTGGAGCGCTCGAACAGGTCGGTCGCGTAGACCAGTTCACCCGTGAGGCCGCCGCCGTCCTCCTCGGCCAGACGCAGTTCGAGGTCGAAGCGGGTGGTGCCGCCCTCGGGGACGATCCGCTGGGTGTCGGTCCCCTCGACGCTCAGCCGGCAGTGCGGTGTGAACAGGTCGAACCAGGCCTGCACGATCGGGTTGCGCCCGATGTCGCGCGGCGGCGCCAGCTCCTCGACGAGCCGCTCGAACGGCAGCTCCTGGTGGGCGAACGCGTCCAGCGTCGTCTCGCGGACCCGCGCGAGCAGGTCGCCGAAGGCGGGCGCGCCGGACAGATCGGTGCGCAGCGGAAGGGAGTTGACGAAGAGGCCGATCAGCCGTTCCAGCTCGGGCCGGTCGCGTCCGGCGGCAGGGCAGCCGATCACCACGTCGTCGGTTCCGGCCCAGCGGCCGAGCAGCAGTTGGTACGCGGCGGCCGTGACCATGAACAGCGTGGCCTCGCGCGCGCCCGCGATCTCGCGCAGCCGGGCCACGACGTCTTCGGGCAGGTCGAAGCGGATGATGCCCGCGCGGTACGACGGCTGCAGCGGGCGCGGCAGGTCGGTGGGCAGCTCCAGGGTGGGCGGTGCGCCGCCGAGCTTCTGCCGCCAGTACGCGGCGTGCGTGGCGGCCACCTCGTCGGTGAGCGTGCGCCGCTGCCAGGCCGCGAAGTCGGCGTAGTCCACGGGGAGCGGGGCGGGGGCCGGGGCGTCCGCGGCCGTCTCCGCCCGGTACGCCAGGGCGAGTTCCTCCTCGAAGAGCTGGATGGACACGCCGTCGAAGACCGAGTGGTGCACGGTCACCTGAAGGACGTGGTCGTCCTCGCCGAGCCGCAGCACGGTCGGCCGGATCAGTGGCCCCCGGGCCAGGTCGAACGGGGTGTGGGCGCTGCGCTCCGTGAACTCCAGGGCGCCGCGCAGCGGTTCGGCCGTGCCGCTCAGGTCGAGGTGCTCCACGACGAGGTCGGCGCTGTCCATGAAGGCGATGCGGGGCGTGCCGTCGGCGGCATCATCGCTTTCGTAGCGGCTGCGCAGCACCGCGTGCCGCTCGGCGACCGCGCGCAGCGCCCGCTCCAGGGCCGGGATGTCCAGCGGACCGCGGATCCGGTACGTGGTGTCCGGCATGACGTACGCCACCGAGTGCGGCTGGAGCCGGTCCAGGAACCACAACCGCTTCTGCGCGAAGGACAGTTGGGGCCGCTCGTCCGCGGGGCGGCGGGTCGGGGCGCTGCGGGCGAACGCGACGGCGCCGCCGAGCGCGGCGGTGAGCCGCGCGACGGTGCGGTGGCTGAAGATCGCCCGCAGTGGCAGGTCGACGCCGAAGACCTTGCTCACGCGGGCGGTGACGCGGGTGGCGAGCAGCGAGTGGCCGCCGAGGTCGAAGAAGTCGTCGTGCACGCCGACGCGTTCCAGGCCCGTCGCCTCGGCCCAGATCCGGGCCATGGCGGCCTCGCGCTCGTCGCGGGGCGCGGCGTAGTTCTCCGCGACGCCGGACTCCCGGTCCGGCAGCGGCAGGGCCTTGCGGTCGAGCTTGCCGGGGCCGGTCAGGGGCAGTTTCGCCAGCGGGACGACATAGCTGGGCACCATGTACTCGGGGAGCAGCCCCTCCAGGTGGGAGCGCAGGGCGGCTGCGTCCACCTCGGCCCCTGCCACCGGGGCCACGTAGGCGGCGAGGCGCTTGTCGCCGCGGACCAGTTCGATCGGCACGACGGCCGCCTCCGCCACATCGGGGTGCTCCCCGAGGAGTGCCGCGATCTCGCCCGGTTCGATGCGGTAGCCGCGGATCTTGACCTGGTCGTCGGCACGGCCGAGGAACTGCAGCGCGCCGTCGTGGTCGCGGCGGGCCAGGTCGCCGGTGCGGTAGAGGCGCGCGCCCGGCGTGGTCGCGAAGGGGTCGGGGAGGAAGCGGTCGGCCGTCAGGTCGGGCCGGTTGAGGTAGCCGCGGGCCAGGCAGTGTCCGCCGACGTACAGCTCGCCGGGGATGCCCGCGGGTACGGGACGCATCCGCTCGTCGAGGAGGTAGACGCGGGTGTTGGCGATGGGGCTGCCGACCGGCGGGTCCGTGGGCCAGTCCAGGGGGTCGCCCGTGAGGAGGTGGGCGGTGATGACGTGGGCCTCGGTGGGGCCGTACTGGTTGTCGAGGCGGGCGTCGGGCAGCCGGTCGAGGAGGTCGGTGAGCTCGCGGGTGAGGTGGAGCTGTTCGCCGGCCACGTGGAGGTCGACCAGTGGCGGCAGGGTCTCGCGCGCGCTCGCGGCCTGCGCGATCTGTTCGAGGACCATCGGCGGGCAGAACAGGCGGCGGGTGCCCGTGCGCAGCATGGTGTCGAGCAGTTGGTCGGGGTCGCGCCGCTCCTCCTCGGTGACCAGGACGACCGTTGCGCCGTCCATCCAGGTGGAGAACAGCTCCTGGAACGAGATGTCGAAGTTGATGGCGGAGAACTGCAGCGTCGGGCCCGCGACCCGGGCCCGGTCGCGCTGCCAGCGCACCATGTTCAGCAGGGGGCGGTGCGTCATCGCCACGCCCTTGGGGCGGCCCGTGGACCCCGAGGTGTAGATGACGTACACGAGGTGGTCGGCGGCGTTCGCGCGCGGCGGATCGGTGCGGGGGCGGCCGTCCGGTGCGGGCGGCTCGATCGCGGTGACGCCGTCCGGGAGGCGGTCGACGAGGCCGGGGGCCACGACGGCCCGGCGGACCCCGGCGTCGCCGAGCATGAACGCGAGGCGCTCCTGGGGGGTCTGGGGGTCGAGCGGCAGATAGGCCGCGCCGGCCTTGAGCACGCCGAGCAGGGCGGCGACGAGCTCCGTGCCGCGGGGCAGCAGCAGGCCGACCATCGTCTCGGGGCCGACGCCCGCGTCCTTCAGCTGCCAGGCGAGCTGGTTGGCACGGGAGTTGAGCTCCCAGTACGAGAGTTCCTCCTCGCCCCACACCAGGGCCGTCGCGTCGGGGGTGCGGGCGACCTGCTTCTCGAACACGTCGACGACCGTGGTCGTGGGGTCCGCCTCGGGGACGGCGGTGTCGTTCCAGCCGTCGATGAGGAGGTCCAGCTCGGCGGGCGGCGACATGACCGCTTCGCCGAGCGGGCGGCGCGGCTCGCGTGCCACGGCGGTCAGGAAGGTGACGTAGTGCTCGGCGAGGCGCTCGGCGGTGGCGCGGTCGAACAGGTCGACCGCGTACACGAGATGGCCGCGCAGGCTGCCGTCCGCGTGCTCGACCATGTGCAGTTCCACGTCGAAGCGGGTGGTGTACCAGCGCGCGGTGAACTTCTCGGCCGTCGTGCCGCCGAGTTCGAGGCGGACGCGCGGGGTGAACAGGTCGAACCAGGTCTGGGCGATCGGGTTGCGGCCGATCTCGCGCGGCGGGGCCAGCTCCTCCACGATCCGGTCGAACGGCAGCTCCTCGTGCGCGAACGCGTCCAGGGTGGTGTCGCGCACCGCGTCGACGAGGTCGGCGAAGGACTTGTCCGGGTCGATCCGGGTGCGCAGCGGCAGCGAGTTGACGAAGAACCCGATCAGGTTCTCCAGCTCCGGCCTGTTGCGGCCCGCGGTGGGGCAGCCCACCACGACGTCGTCGGTGCGCGCGTAGCGGCCGAGGACCGCCTGGTAGCCCGCGAGGGTGGTCATGAACAGGGTGGCGCGGCGGCTGCGGGAGAGCTCGCGCAGCGCGTCGGTGACGTCGGCCGGCACGGTGAAGGACACGGTCCCGCCCCGGTAGGACGGCACGGGCGGCCGGGGGCGGTCGGCGGGCAGTTCGAGCACCGGCGGGGCGCCCGCGAGACGCTCGCGCCAGTACGCGACGTCGTCCGCGGTCGCCTCGCCGGAGAGGGCCTCGCGCTGCCACACCGCGAAGTCGGCGTAGTCCACGGCCAGTTCGGGCCAGGCCGGGGTGGCGCCGGTGCGGGCCGCGTCGTAGGCGGTGCTGAGGTCGGCCTCGAACACGCCGATGGACAGGCCGTCGAAGACGACGTGGTGCACCGTCACCTGGAGCACGTGGTCGTCGGGGCCGAGCCGCAGCAGCGTGGTGCGCAGGAGTGGTCCGGTGTCGAGGTCGATGGGCGTGCGGGCGGCCTCGCGGACGAAGGCCATCACGGCCGCGTACGGATCGGGGGCGGCGGAGACGTCCACGACGTCGAGCCGGGTCTCGTCGGCGTCGTCGAACACCATGCGCGGCTGCCCGTCGGCGTTCTCGAAGCGGCTGCGCAGCGCAGCGTGCCGGGCGGTGACGGCACGCAGGGCCGTCGCGAGGGCGTCGGCGTCGAGGGGGCCGCGCAGCCGGTACGTGGCGTCGGGCATCACGTAGGCGATGGCGCCGGGCTGGAGCTGGTCCAGGAACCAGAGCCGCATCTGGGCGAAGGACGGCTCGGCAGGCGCGCCTTGGGGGCGGGGCGCGAGGACCGGTCCGGTGGCGCCGGCTGCGGTGGCGCGCTGCCCGCCGCGCAGGCGCTGGGCGAGCAGCGCGGCCTGCCCCGGAGAGAGCCGGGGGCGTTCGGCGGTCATGCGGCCTCCAGGTTCGTGTGCGTGGCGTTCGTGTGCGCGGTGCGGGGGGGGCAGGTCAGCGGCCGAGGGCCTGGCGCACGCTGAGCGGGGTGATGTCGGTCCACACCTCGCCGATGTGCGCGAGGCATTCGTCCCTGGAGCCCGTGAATCCGGTCTCGGTCCAGCCGAGGGGAACCTCCAGGTCCACGGGCCAGAGGGAATACTGCTCCTCGTGGTTCACGACGACACGGTGATTCATGTCTTCTCCCATGCTTTTTCGTACGAGAAAGGCGTGGTCCGCGGTCCGGCAGATCCGGCGTCGCACGCGGTGAAATCCGCGAGGCACAGAGAGTTCCGCGAATAGAGAACCATTCACCTGTGCGGCGAATTTCCGCGTGGGCGCGCGGAAAAAGGGGAACACGGCGAAATCTCAGGCCGCGACAATTTTGGAAGGCCCACCGGCTTCCGCGGTGGTGTGTGGGCGCCTCACATGATGTCGCTCGCGGCGTTCCACCGTGCGATCAGTTCCAGTTCGTCGTCCGTGACGAGGGAAACGTCCGAAATCGGGACGGACGGATCGGCTGCCACCGCGGTGACGAAATGCAGGAGATGCTCCGCGAACCAGACCATGGTCGTGCGGTCGAACAATTCGGTCGCGTAGACGATCCTGCCGCTGAGCCGCGAGCCGTGGTCGTGGACGTGGCACTCCAGGTCGAACCGGGTGGTGACGGTCTCACCGGCGAACTCGGTGACGTCGAGGCCGTCGAGCCGCAGCGCGCCGGGCTCGGTCCCCGTCTCCCGGGTCAGCAGGTTGAACAGCACCTGCACCAGGGGGTTGCGGCCCAGTTCCCTGGCCGGCGTGAGGTGCTCGACCAGCTGCTCGAAGGGCAGCTCCTGGTGGGTCATCCCCTCCAGGGCGCTCTCGCGGACGCGGGCGACCAGGTCGGTGAAGGCGGGGTCGTCGTCGAGGCGGGCCCGCAGCGGCAGCGTGTGCGCGAAGAAGCCGATGAGCTGCTCCAGTTCGCGGCGGTCACGCCCGGCCACGGGCACGCCGACCAGCAGGTCGGACGTCGCGGCGTGCCGGGCGAGTACGGCCTGGTACGCGGCGAGCATCACCACGAACAGGCTGGCCGACTGCTCACGGGCCAGCTCGCGCAGCCGGTCCGCGGTGTCGGCGGGGACCACGAACGGCACTTCTCCCGCGGCGTGCGAGGGCACCTCGGGCCGCGGGTGGTCGCCGGGCAGTTCGAGGACGGTCGGCGCGCCGTCGAGCTCCGCGCGCCAGTGGTCGAGGTGCCCGCTCAGCCGGTCGGCGGTGAGGTGGGCGCGCTGCCAGGCGGCGAAGTCGGCGTACTGCAGGGACAGTTCGGGCAGGTCGGGGCTGTGGCCCGCGCGCCGCGCCGCGTAGCACTCGGCCAGCTCGCGGGTGAACACGCCGAGCGACCACCCGTCGAAGGCGATGTGATGGACGGTCACGGCGAGGACGTGGTCGGCCGGGGCCAGGCGCAGCAGTTCCGCGCGCAGCAGCGGGCCCCCGTCCAGGTCGAAGGTGCCCTCGGCGGCCGCGGCGAGGATCTCCTGGGCCCGCGCCTCGGGGTCGGGCAGGGCACTGAGGTCTTCGAACCGAAGGGTCGGCGGTGTGTCCTCGACGAGTTGGTACGGCTCCCCCTTGTCCGCGGGGTAGCGGGTGCGCAGCGCCTCGTGGCGGCGCACGACATCGGCGAGCGCGGCGTCAAGGGCGGCACGGTCCACTTCTCCGCGCAGGCGGTGGGCCAGCGGGATCGTGTACGCGGCGCTGCCGGGCTGAAGGCGGTCGATGAACCAGATACGGCGCTGCCCGAAGGAGAGTTCGGGGTGCGCGGCCCGTTGGACTTTCGCCGGGGAACCGGCTCTGCCCGCACGTCCGGCGAGGCGGCGGCGCAGCAGTTCTTCTCGGTCGGGGCTTTGTTTCCTTCGCAACGTAGAAAACTCCCAGGAAGACGAAAACGAACCCCTCGGGAAGGCAGCCAAAGGAGGCCCCGGCCCCCTTGACCGGGGCAGAATCGGGGCGGAACGCACCTGTCATCGATGGGTACTGGAATCAGCTGGAACAGGAAACAGTGAGTTAACGACTGGGGGTAACGACTCGGCCATTCTGTGCAGTTGCCATCGGCACTGTCAACACTTCAACAAAAGCGGAGCCCGTCCCTCCGTATTGAAGGAATGGCATGGTCGTCCGCCCGTGCGCCGAGTGCGGGATGCGGGTCCTGGATGCCGAAAGACTCATGCTTGACAGCCTTTCCCGGCCTGGTCCAAGCTTCCGTGGGTCGGTGATCAACATACACATCCGGCCCACCGGTTCCGGAATGGTGAATCCCGCTTCACCGCCCTATTGACAAGGCCCGGCTTTTGCGTGGGGCAAGGTGCGGCAGTTCAGCCCCAGAAATCGCGAAAAAGGGCGCGGCATGCGCACAGAACCCGAACCGACGAGGAGGGGTCCGTTGAAGGGCTATCCCGCTGACCCGGATCCGTACCCGAACTACCGCTGGCTGCGCGAGAACGCCCCGGCCTGCCCGATGGGCGGCGACACGGACGCGGACTCCACCTGCTTCGTCACCTCCTACGAGCTGGTGCGCACGGGGCTGCTCGACTCCCGGCTCAGCTCCGATCCGCGCAACGCCGCGGGCGCGGACCCCTCGGCGGAGGCCGAGCGCAGCGTCCTCGACACCGACCCGCCGGACCACGGCCGGATGCGACGCATCGTCAACCCGGCCTTCAGCCTCTCCGCCGTCGACGCCCTGCGCCCCCGGATAGCCCGCGCCTGCCGGGAGGCGATCGCCGCCTTCGCCGGACGCGGACACGCCGACCTGATGGCCGAGTACGGCCTGGTCGTCCCCGTCGCCGTGATCCACGAGATCCTCGGCGTCCCCCCGGAGCAGCGCGTCGACGCGGCCGAGTTCCTCGACCGGTTCTGGTGGGCCGGCGCGGCCCGCGAACCGGAGCCCGCGGCCGTCGAGTTCGTCGACGCGTACGTGACACACATCATCGACTACAAGCGCGCCCACCCCGGCGACGACGTCACGACCGCGCTCCTGCGCGCCCTCGACGAAGGCGGGCTGCGCGACGAGTCCGAGCTGCGCGGCATGGTCACCGCCGTGCTCGGCGCCGGGCACATCACCACGGTCCCGCTGGTGTCCGCAGGCGTCGTGCGGATGCTGGAGCACCCCGAGCAGTTGGCGAAGGCCCTGGCGGAGCCCGCACGCTGGGCCGACGTGGTCGACGAGTTGCTGCGCCACGACTCGGTCATCCAGGTGTCCACCAACCGCTACGCCCTGGAGGACGTCGTCGTCGGCGACGTGCCCGTGCCCAAGGGCGGCACGGTCCTGATGTCGTTCGCCGCCGCCAACCGCGACCCGGCGCGCTTCGACGACCCGGACGCCTTCGACATGGACCGGCCCAGGAACGGCCACCTCGCCTTCGGGCACGGCACCCACTTCTGCCTGGGCGCTCATCTCGGCCGCGCCGAGGGGGAGATCGCGCTCCGCACGCTCTTCGAGGCGCTCGGCGACGTGCGGTCGGCCGTGCCGGTCGAGGAGATCGTGTGGAGCTTCGGGCCCATGCTGCGCGGGCCGGCGGCGATCCCGGTCACCTTCACGCCCGGGGAGGCGTCATGACCACCGTCGTCGCCCGGTTCGAGGACCGCGCCCGCCTGCACCCCGACGCGCCCGCCGTGATCTGCGGTGCCGAGCGGCTGACGTACGCGGAGCTCGACTCCCGCGCCGACCGCGTCGCCGCGGGCCTGCGGGCCCACGGCGTCCGCACCGAGTCCCGCGTCGGCCTGTGCCTGGAGCGCACCGCGGACCTGCCGGTGGCGCTGCTCGGCATCGCCAAGTCCGGTGCGGCGTACGTGGCGTTGGACCCGCAGCAGCCGCACGGTCGCCTGGCACTCCTGGCCGAGGACGCCGGGGCCGAGTGCGTCGTCGTGGAGCCGGGCGCGCCGACGGGGTGGGCGATGCCTGCCCTGACCGTCAAGGAACTGTCCGGGGGCGAGGACACGAACCCGCCGCTCGGCGCCGGGCCTGACACCGGCTCCCATCCGCCCCTCGCCGCGGGACCCGCCAACGCCCTCTACGTGGTCCACACCTCCGGCTCCACCGGCCGCCCCAAGGCCGTGGTGATGGACCACGGCCCCACCGCCCGGCTGATGCGCTGGACGGAGCGCCGCTACCGCCTCGACGGCTTCGTGCTCCAGTACTTCCCGATCACTTCGGACGTGTGCGGCTACGAGTTCCTGTCCACCTGGTGGGCCGGCGGCTGCGCGGTGATGGCCGAGGAGTCCGACCGCTTCGACGTCTCCGCCCTCGCCGAACTCGTCCGCCAGCACGCCGTGGACACCCTGCTGCTGCCCGGCGCCGTCCTGGAGGAGCTGGCCCGGATCGCCCGGCGCAGGCCCCAACACCTCGCGAGCGTCCGCCAGTTCGTCACCACCGGCGACCGGCTTACGGTGAGCGACCACCTGCGGGCCGTGTGCGCGCAGCCGGAGGACTCCCCGGCCACGAACGCGGCGGGCGCGTCCGCCGTCGTCCTCGACAACCAGTGGGGATCCACCGAGGTCAACGTGGTGACGGCGCTGCGTCTGTCCGGCCCGCCCGGCGACTGGCCGGGCACGCCGTCCATCGGCTCCCCGGTTTCCGGCGGGAAGATCCACGTACTCGACGAACGGCTGCGCAGGGTTCCGATCAACGTCCCGGGTGATCTGTACGTCGGCGGCGGGCAGTTGGCGCGCGGCTACCTCGGCCGCCCTGATCTGACGGCCGCTTCGTTCCTGCCGGACCCGTTCGCAGACCGGCCGGGCGGGCGCATGTACCGGACGGGTGACCGGGGGCGGTGGCGGCCGGACGGGACGCTGGAGTTCCTGGGCCGCGCCGACTTCCAGATCAAGATTCATGGCTACCGCGTCGAACCGGGCGAGATCGAGGGTGCGCTGCGGGACCACCCCGCGGTCGGCCGCGCCGCCGTCACGGCCCGCGCCTCGGACAGCGGCGTCCGGCTCACCGCCTACGCGGCGCCCCCGCCCGGCGAGGACGCCCCGGACTCCGCCGACCTCCTGGACTTCCTGCGCGCCCGGCTGCCCGCCCACATGGTGCCCCGCGCCTGCGTCGTCCTCGACCGGCTGCCGTCCACCTCCACCGGCAAGGTCGACCGCAACGCCCTGCCGGAACCCGAGGCCGAGACGGCCGACGGGCCCGCCCCGCCACGGGACGAGACGGACCGCCGGATCGTCACGGTGTGGCAGGACGTCCTGGGGCGCGCGGACATCGGGACCCGGGACAACTTCTTCGACCTGGGCGGGCATTCGCTGCTCGTGCCCCAGGTCGTGCTCCGGGTCAACCGCGAGTTCGGCGTCTCGCTTTCGCTGCGTGTCCTGTTCCGGTCCCAGACGGTGCGGGCGCTGGCGGACGAGGTGAAGGCGGCGCGGGCCCGCGCTGAGGCCTCGGCGTCCTTGGAGGCCACTGAGGCCTTGGAGGCCCGCCCCGACACGGCCGCGCAGGCCGGCCCCGACACCACCCCGGCCCAGGGAGCCCCCGATGGACCTCGTTGACCGGTTCCACCAGCAGGTGGGCCGCACCCCCGACGCCGTCGCCCTCGTCGACGACGGCCACCGGATCACGTACCGCGAACTGGACGCCCACGCGGACCGGCTCGCCCACCGGCTCCGGGACCACGGCATCGGCACGGAGGACGTCGTCGGCTCCGCGCTCCCGCGCGGCCGGCAGGCCCTCACCGGGCTGCTGGCGATCATGAAGGCGGGCGGGGTCTATCTGCCGCTCGACGGGTCGTATCCGCACGACCGGCTCGCGCACATGGTGGCCGTCTCGGGGGCGCGGCTCGTGCTCGGCCCCGACGGGTTCGGCGTGCCCGCGCTGCCGCCCGAAGCCGAGCCCGGCACCAGCGCCGAGCCCGGACCCGGACGCGAGCCTGGCGCCGGCCCCGCGCCCGCGCAGGTGGCGGCGCCCGAGCGCCTCTCCTCCCTCGACGCCGTCCTCTGCGTCATCTTCACCTCGGGCTCGACCGGGCGCCCCAAAGGCATCGGCCTGCCCTCACGCACCATCGAGAACGTCGCCGACTGGGCGATGCGCGTGCCCGGCCCGCGTGTCTGCGCACAGTTCTGTTCGCTGGGCTTCGACATGTCGCTCCAGGAGATCTTCGGCACGCTGCTCGCGGGCGGCAGCCTCGTCACCGTGCCGGAGGAGACCCGCAAGGACCCCTTCCTCCTCCTCGACCTGTTGGAACGCGAGAACGTCGAACGGCTCTACCTCTCACCGAGCTTCCTGCGCCAGCTCGCGGGCGCGCACCTGAGCCGGCCGGAGCGCCCCCGGCTCGCCCTGCGCGAGGTGATCGCTGCGGGCGAGCCGCTGCGGGTCACCGACGAGGTACGGCGCTTCCTCACCGAGGCGGGCGCGGCCCTCGAGAACCAGTACGGGCCCTCGGAGACCCACCAGGCCACGGCCAACCCGCTGCCGGGTGGGCCTCAGGACTGGGCCACCGATCCCGCCCTCGGCACACCGATCCCGGACGTGACGATCCACCTCCTCGACGACCGGCTGCGGCCCGTGGCGGAGGGCGAGGTGTACATCGGCGGGCGCGGTGTCGCCCGTGGGTACGTCGGTCAACCCGCCCTGACCGCCGAGCGGTTCGTGCCCGACCCCTTCGCCCCAGTGCCCGGCGCGCTGATGTACCGCACCGGCGACCGCGCCCACCGCACTCCGGACGGCCTGGCGTTCCTCGGCCGGGTCGACGACCAGATCAAGGTGCGCGGATTCCGCGTGGAGCCCGCCGAGGCCGAGGCGGTCCTGGCCGCCCACCCCGAGGTGAAGGAGGCCGCCGTGGTGGCGCGCCGCACCCCCGAGGGGGCGTGGCGGCTCGACGGCTACGCGGTCGGCCCCGCGAGCTCCGCGACGCTGCGCGCGTACCTCGCGGACCGGCTGCCCGACCACATGGTCCCGGCGACCGTCCAGACCCTCGACCGGCTGCCGCTCAACCCGAACGGCAAGATCGACCGGGCCGCCCTGCCCGCCCCCGGCGACCGGCATCTCGACACGCCGTACACCGCGCCCCGCAACGACCAGGAACGCGTCCTGTGCGCCGTGTTCGCGGAGGTCCTCGACGTACAACAGGTCGGTGTCGACGACGAGTTCATGGAGCTGGGCGGCAACTCGCTGTCCGCCGCCCGCGTCGCCACCCGCATCCTCGGCGAGTTCGGCGTCCGCCTGCCGGTGAGCCTGGTCTTCCGGGAGGCGACCGTGCGCGGGCTCGCCGTGGCCGTCGAGGACGCCGTCCTCGCGGAGATCGAGGGGCTCGGCGCGGCGGAGGTCGAGGCGCTGCTGACACCGGAGAACGACGCATGACGGGGCGGCAGCGGCACGCGCGACACCGCGCGGACGAGCAACCGGGACACGCGCGACACCGCACGACCGACCGGAGGTCCCCATGCGCGTAGGAGTCGTGATCCTCCCCGCCCAGTCCTGGCGTGAGTCCGCCCCGTACTGGCGCGCCGTCGACGAGATGGGCTTCGACCACGCCTGGACGCACGACCATCTCGCCTGGCGCGATCTGCTCGACAAGCCCTGGTTCGCGGCCCTGCCCACCCTCACCGCCGCCGCCGCGGTGACGGAGAGGGTGCGGCTCGGCACCCTGGTGTGCACCCCGAACTACCGGCACCCGGTCACGCTCGCCAAGGAGGCCGTCGCCCTCGACGACATCTCCGAGGGGCGGATGATCCTCGGCATCGGCGCCGGTGTGGACGGTCCCGATGCCCGGGTGCTCGGCGAGCCCGCCGTGGACACCCGCGCGCGCATGGCCCGGTTCGCCGAGTTCACCGAGCTCACCGACCGGCTGCTGCGCCAGGACGTCACGGACTTCGCCGGGAGCTGGTACGTCGCCGAGGGGGCGCGGATGTTCCCCGGCTGCCGGCAGCGCCCGCGGCTGCCGCTCGCCGTCGCCGCCACCGGGCCGCGCGCCATGCGCGTCGCCGCCCGGCACGCGGACGTCTGGATCACCAACGGCACCTCGCCGAAGCCGGGCCTTCGCGCCGCCGTCGTGGACACGGACATCGTGCGCGAGCAGTTGGAACGGTTCGACGAGGTGTGCGCCGAGACCGGCCGCGACCCGTCGGCGGTCGCCCGGCTCGTCTACCACGGCGACCGCACGCACTCCGCGCTGCGGTCCGTCGACGCCTTCGCCGAACTGGCGGGCCGCTACGCCGAGTCGGGAGTGACGGACCTCGTCGTTCCCTTCCCCCGAGCCGAACCCCCGCACCAGGCCGACCCGGCCGTCCTCGAACGGATCGCCACCGACGTGCTTCCCGCGCTGCAGGCGCGCGCGAACCGAACAGAAGGGTAAGTCCCATGTCCGCCATATCGGATGCCCACCCGGAGCACATCGGCACCGTGCGCAACGCGCTGGCCCACTACCACTCGGGCGTACAGGCCGCCGCCAAGTACCTCATGGACCGGCGAGGGTCCGCGGGGCCGCTCCCGGTGCCCCTTGCGCTGCCGGAGGCCGACGAGGCGTTCACCCGCTTCACGGACGTCACCGATCTCGTACTCACCCGGCTCGACGAGGAGTTGTACCTCCTCGACCTGATGCGCAGCCCCGGCACCCGGACCACCAAGGCGTTCGCGTCGCTGACGATGGTCGCGCGCGCCGTGGACCACATCCGGCGCACCGGCGAGCGCGTCGTCTTCCTCACCCCGACCTCCGGCAACAAGGGCAGCGCCCTGCGCGACGCCGTCGCCCGCGCCTACGCCACCGGGTTCGCGAGCCCCGACGAGCTGCGCGTGGTGATGGTCGCGCCCGCCGCGTCGACGTCCAAGCTGCGCGGCGGCCCGCTGTCGGATGACTCCGCGCTGCGCGGCGCCAACCCGCTGGCCCTGGCCGACGTCGACACCCCCGCCGGGGTGAAGGACCTCGCGAAAGAGGTCGTCGACGCGTACGCCGACGAGGCCCTGGCCGGCACCGGGTTCCGCTGCTGGTACACCCTCGACCTGGACAACTACCGGGTCGCCGACTCCGTACGCGCCTTCGCCGAGGCCGAACTCCTGCCGCTGACCGCGGACGCGCCGCCACGATGGCACGCGCACGCCGTGTCCAGCGCGTACGGGCTGCTCGGCTACCACCTCGGTCACCAGGTGCTCGCCGACGGCCTGTACCCGAAGCTGGCCGCGCCCGCCCGGCACCCCGGGTTCTTCCTCGTCCAGCAGCTCGCCACGCCCGACATGGTCGTCAGCGCCCTCGGCCGCGACGTCCCCCGCTACAGCCAGGACCCGGCGGCCGGGGTGTGGCGGCAGAGTGGCGACCCGGCGTTCCCCGCCGTCACCGACGACCCGGCCGAGGTCCTCGACCCGACCTTCTACACCAAGAACCCGGTCACGTCGGCCGCCATCGACCCCCTGATCGGCAAGCACGGCGGCGGTGGCGTCGTGGTGTCCCGGCGCGAGTGCCTCGACCGCTTCGACCGCGTCCGGGACCTCGCGGCCCGCGCGGGCGTGGACATCGACGCCGATCCCTCGCGGATCCGCGAATGGTCCCTGATCAAGATGCTCACCGGCATCCTGGTCGGCCGTGAGCGCGGTCTCATCGCCCCCGGCACGGAGGTCGTCGCGCACGCCTCCGGCTACTACACCGACGAGACCCTCCCGCCGCTCCCCGTCGAGCACACCGAACCCGTGCGCACGGCACCGGAGTTGGCGAAGGTCCTCTCCGCCGCGGTCAGTGCATGACGCTGGACTCGCTGGACTCGCTCGTCGAAGAGTGGCGCTACCGCTGGCACAACAGCGCCGACCCGCGGCTCGTGGGCGCGCACCACGCCGTCGACCGGCTCACCGCGCTGCGCCCGGGGGTGACGGTTTCCCACCCGCAAGATGGTGGGGTCACCCTCGCGTACGCCGGTCTCGGCGCCGGGCTCGACCATGTGCTGCCGTTCCTGGAACAGCAGCGCGGTCCCACCGCGCGGCGCGAGCACCGGCGCACCACCTGGGCGCGGCTCGCCGCCCGCGGTGTGCCGGAGGCGGAGCTGCTCGCCGTGGGCTGCCCGCCGGGCCGCGCCTTCCGGCCGCCCGGCCGGCAGCCCACGGTCGTCGCCCCCTTCCGCGTCGGCCTGGTGGTGCCCCTGGAGCACGACGGCACGGCCATCGCGGCCCGGCTGTCCCGCAAGGCCCGGCAGCAGTACCAGCGCGAGCAGCGGTCACTCGACCGCACCCTCGAAGTGGCCGCCACCCAGGAGGACTTCACCTTCTTCTACGACCGGATGCACCGCCCGACCATGGACCGCAGGCACGGCGCGGCGACCCGTTCCGTGCCCAAGAAGACGGCCTGGCACAGCCTGTTCCGGCACGGCGTGCTGTTCTTCCTGCGGGAGAGGGGCGAGCGGGTCGCCGGGATGCTGTGCCGTCTTGAGCGCGACGCGCTGGTCCTGCGGCTCGCCGGGGTCCTCGACGGCGCGGAGAGCCGCTACCGGTCCGGTACGTACGTGGCTCTGTACGTGTCCATCCTGGAGTGGGCCGAGCGGGAAGGCCTCGCGCGCGTCGACCTGTCGGGCGCCGAGCCGTTCCTCAGCAAGGGCATCGTCCAGTTCAAGCGCAAGCTGCACCCTCATGTGGCGCCGCCCGCCACGCACTTCGCGGGCAAACGGCTGTGGCTGTGCGTGCGCCGTGACACCCCTGCCGTACGGGACTTCCTGGTCGCCAACCCCGTACTCGCCGAGACGAGGGGCGGGCTGCTCGCGACGTACTTCCACGACCCCTACCGGCCGCCGCGGACCGGCCTGCGCTGGGAGACCGGCGGGGTCGTGGACGCCACCGAGGTCGATCTCGATGTGTTCCTGAAAGGATTGCCATGTGCGGAATCGCGGGCTGGATCGACTTCACCCGGGACCTGAGGACGGAGCGGCAGACCGTCGAGGCCATGACGGCCACCCTGAGCCGCCGCGGCCCGGACGCCTCCGGCGTCTGGCTGTCCCCGCACGCGGCGATCGGTCACCGCAGGCTCTCGGTGCTCGACCTCGAAGGCGGCAGGCAGCCGATGGAGGCGGCCCGCGCCCCCGGACGGCCGCCCGTCGTCCTCACCTACAGCGGCGAGGTCTACAACTACCGCGCCCTGCGCGGTCAGTTGACCTCACGGGGTCATACGTTCACCACCGAGTCCGACACCGAGGTGGTGCTGCGCGCCTATCTGGAGTGGGGCGCGGGCTTCGTCGACCACCTGGCGGGCATGTACGCGTTCGCCGTCTGGGACGCCGAGCGCGAGGAACTGCTCCTCGTCCGCGACCGCCTCGGCGTGAAGCCGCTCTACTTCCACCCGCGCCCCGGCGGCGTGCTGTTCGCCTCCGAGCCCAAGGCGCTCCTCGCCAATCCGCTGTTCCGCCCGCGGATTCAACTCGACGCGCTGCCCGTCCTGTTCAACCCCCGGCTGCTGATGCCGGGGGAGACACCGCTCAGCGATCTGCACCAGGTCCCGCCGGGCCACCTCGTGCGCGTCGACCGGTCCGGCGTCCACACCACCCCGTACTGGCGGCTCGTCAGCGGTGAGCACACCGACGACGAGCCCACGACGGCGGCCCACGTCCGTGAGCTGCTCTCCGGGATCGTCTCGGAGCAGATGGTCGCCGACGTGCCCACCTGCACCCTGCTGTCCGGCGGCCTCGACTCCAGCGCCGTCACCGCGCTCGCCGCCGCCGAACACCCCCAACTCACCTCGTACTCCATGGACTTCGAGGACGGCGACACCGACTTCCGGCCCACTCCCCTGCGTCCGGAACGCGACGCGCCGTACGCGCATGCCGCCGCGCGCCACATCGGCACCGAGCACATCGAGGTGCTCCTCGACCCGTCCCGGCTCGCGGACGCCGTCCCGGCCGCGCTCGCCGCGCGCGACCTGCCGAGCCTGGGCCAGTTCGACACCTCCATGTATCTCCTCTTCGCCCGGATCCGGGAGCGCTTCACCGTCGCGCTGTCCGGGGAGGCGGCGGACGAGGTGTTCGGCGGCTATCCGTGGTTCTTCGACCGGGCCACCGTCGACCGGGACACCTTCCCCTGGCTGGGCAACGGTCCCCGCCTCACCGACTGTCTCGCCCCGGACGTCCGCGCCCGGGTGCGGCCCGACGACGACGAGCACGACCGCTACGCCACCCTCCTCGCCCGCACCCCCCGCCTCGACGGCGAGACGGGCCTCGAGGCGCGGATGCGCGAGGTGCTGTACCTGAGTCTCCAGGGCCCCCTCGCCTACCTCCTGGACCGCAAGGACCGGATGAGCATGGCCGTGGGACTGGAGGTGCGGGTTCCGTTCTGCGACCACCGGCTTCTCGAGTACGTGTGGAACGTGCCGTGGAAGATGAAGACGGGCGACGGCCGGGAGAAGAGCGTGCTGCGCGCGGCCGTCGCCGATCTGCTGCCCTCGTCCGTGCTCGACCGCCGCAAGAGCGCCTACCCGGCGACCTTCGCGCCCGCGCACGGCGCGCGGGTCCGGGCCGAACTCGACGCACTCCTTTCCGACCCGGACTCGCCCCTGGCCGGTCTCCTCGACGCGGAGGCCGTCCGGCGGCTCGGCGCGCACAGCGGCCCCATGATGGCCGTCGCGGACACCCTGCACCTGCTGCTGCCCCTGATCGAGGTGGACCGGTGGATGCGGGAGTACCGAGTCACAATGGAATGAACGTTCTATTTAGTGGCGGTCGGTGACTGCCGGGCGCCGGCGAGTGCGTCCGCCCGGTCGAGGTGGTCGCGGCGCCCGAGCAGTTCCCACCGCTGCAGCGCCAGCGGCACGTTGCCCTCCCGCCACAGGCGGCGGTGGAAGTCGGCGAGGGCGACGTCACCGGGCAGCTCCGCGATCAGTTCGTTGATCTGGAGCTTCCCGACCTGGTAGCTCAGCGCCTGCCCCGGGTTGCCCGCGAAGAACACCGCCTCCTCCCAGGCGGTCCCGCGGTCGCCGAGCACGACGTCGAGCCGGTCCGTGGCCTCCTCGATGGTCAGGTCGCCGTTCGCCAGGCCGATGTCGACCTCCGCGCGCAGCGCCCGCAGCCTCAGGAACCCGACGATCGTCAGCGCGCTGTGCGGGGCGTCGTCGAACAGCCCCGCCGAGAGCAGCAGTTCCTCCTGGTGGAAGGCGATGCCCTCGTTGGGCGTCGAGTCGTAGAAATGCCTGCGTACGGGGTTCGGGTGCTGCCACGAGAAGGCGAGCTGCTGGGCGTGCACGCCCTCGTGGCAGATGCCGAGCCGGGGGTCGAGCGCGTCGGCGTACGGGAAGAAGGGCAGGCCGGGGTGCGGCTGCGGAACGTAGCGCACCGCGTCCTCGGTGGCGCGATCGACGGACGTGAGGTCGTCGGGCACGCCGAGCCACGTCAACGGCGCCAGGTGGGCGGGCATGTCGACGAACCTGTACCCGCGCAGGTCCTGCGGGTCGCGGAACAGCCCGCGTTCGGTCCGGAAGGCGCGTATCTCCCGTTCGGCGGCCTCCTGCCGGGCGATCTGCTCGGCCGAGGTGGCCGGCAGGACGGCGGGGGGCAGTGCGCGGTGGCGGGCGCGGAGCACCTGCTCCAGGGCCGTGGCCCGGTCCCACTCCTGCCGCGCCATGTCCCGGATGCGTTCCGGACGGTGCGGGAGCAGCGCCACCCGGTGCAGGAAGTGGCTCAGGTCGCCGACGGGCGCGCGCTCCTGGAAGTCGGCCTCGGTGCGGGGGTCGGCGAGCCAGTGCCGGTAGTCGGCCAACGCGCGCGTGGCGGTCTCGGTCGCTTCGGGCAGCGCACGCGCCTCGTCCGGGGGGAGGTGCGGGGCGAGCGCCCGCATGCTCGCGGTCAGCCGCTCCTCGACCCCGTCGAGCTTGCGGACCGCCGACCGCGCGAACGGCCGCTCCGCGTGCCCCGCGAGGTTCTCGCGCGCGTGCCGCAATGTGTCCGGCACCCGGCGCAGGTGGCGCAGCACCGACTCGGCCCGCTCCCCGGCGAACGGCCGCCGGTCGAGCAGGACGCAGTAGAGGGGGCCGAGCGCCTGGTCGATGTAGAAGCAGGGGTTGCGCTGCCAGCCCCGCAGGTGGTCGAGCTCCCAGCGCACGCGGGCAAGGGCCGAACCGAGCAGCCGCGCGTCCACGGCACCGGGGTCGGCGGGGGCAGCAGGGGCACTGGGAGCATCCAGGCCGTCCCCCGCCCCGAGCCGTCCCTTCCCCAACTCCCCCTCGAACTCCGCCAGTCTGCGGCCCAGCTCCCGTACCGCCTCGGCGGACCAGTCGGCCACCCAGCCCGAGGGGCGCTCCACCCGCGGCAGATCGTCCATCGAGTCGGGCTGGGTCTCGTCCCGCCAGGCCCAGAATCTCTCCGCCAGTTCGGCTGTCGTGTTCACGGTCGTCCTCGCGTCATGGCGTCGCGCCGCCCCCGGATATGTCCCTGACACATGCGTCCTACCCCGCGCTCCGGCCCCATCCACCTCTCCTGCGCGGCCGAAAACCCCTTTGCGTACGGCGAAAGCCCGCCGATAGCCTGCAAGGCTGTCCGCGGACCAAGGAAGGAGCGTGACGCCGTGAAGTGGCGAACCCGGCCGCCCGCCCGGAAGTACCGGGAGCAGGGGCGGCGGTTCCGGAAGGAACGAGATGTCCCGTACGGACAAGACGAAGCCCCTGTGGGTGCGCCACGCCGAGCACGATCCCCGGCCGGTCCACGATCACCGGCACGGCCCCTGTGACCTGCCGCCGCGCCCGACCCGCGAGGAGCCGGACACCCGCTGCCGCTGGGAACACCCCGGCATGCTGCTGTTCGGCAGCACCTGCTGCTCGGGGTGCAACGCGCGCTCCTGCGTGAAGGAGTGGCAGGACATGGTCAGGGCGAGCAATCGCAAGGAGCGTTACGCGGGCCGCCGCGAGGCACGCCGCCGCGGCAACCCCTAATTCTCGGGATACCCGCTCTTCAGAGGGCGCCGCATGCTGAATGCGCGGCGCCGGCGACCTTCGCACTCCGCGATCCCCGCCGGGCGCCACGCCATGCCCGACCCTTCTGCTCAACGGAGGCTCTTCAGTGATCGCTGCCCTCAGAAACAGAGCCGGCGGGGCTTTCCTCGCCCTGGCGCTCGCCGCCGGCCTGTCCGTCGCCGGTGCCCCGTCCGCGCCCGCCGCGGCCGCGGGCTACGAACGCTGCCCGGACCGCTACTCCTGCTACTTCTCCGGCGCCAACGGCACCGGGGACCTGTGGAAGGCCCCGAACCCCGGGTGCTTCGACCTGGGCCACTGGAACCCTCCGTTCAACGACCGGATCAGCTCGGTGTTCAACCGCGGCGGGCACGAAGTGCACATGTACGACTGGACCGGCACCTACTGGAAGTGGGTGGCCGACGTCCAGATCGGTGAACAGTGGTCCGTCAACGGCGGCGGGGACCCGCGCAACGACGTGATCGACGCCGTGTGCGTGGGCCGGACTCCCTGACACCACGCGCTGTCCACGGCCGGCAGGGGGTGGCCGTGGACGGCGCGCGGGGCTGTCTTGTTCGCGGGCCGGGGACCGCGTCAGCTGCCACCCGTCCGCACCAGGCACGCGGCGAACAGTTCGTCCCGGCCCGCCACGCCCAACTTGCGGTAGACCGACTTGAGATGGTCGTTGGCGGTGTGCACCGACACGCCGAGCGTGCGGGCGATGTGCTTGACCGGCACCCCGTGCAGCGCGTGCCGGATCACGTCCCGCTCCCTGAGCGTGATCCCGTACCACTCCGCGACGGCCGGCAGCAGCGCGTCGGCCGTCGCGGGCTGAATGGTGATCACGTTGCCCTGTTCCCCGTCGACGCCGAGCGGCTGCGCGTGTGCGGTGGCCCAGCCGCAGGGGGTGAACAGCTGGCTCACCGCCGAGCCGTCCGGTGACCTGCGCGCGGTGTGCGTGATGTTGCACAGGGCGGTGAACAGCGCGTCGTCGTCGACGGGTTGGGAGGAGTCGGGGACGTACGCACGCAGCCATTCGCGTGCTCCCGGGGTGACCGCGCGAATCGCGTCGTGCCCATCCACGATGATCACGCCCGGTGGTCCGCCGTGCGAGGCGATGCGCAGCGGCTTGCTCGCCACGAACGCCCGCAGTGCCACGGCGAGCGGCCCCGCCAGCTTCTCCGCCTGATCGATCTCGGCCAAGGAGAACGGCCGGCTGCCCTTCTCCCGCAGCAGTACGACCCCACCCCACGCCCGGCCGCCCAGGCTGAGCGCGAGACGCATCTCGCTGCACATCCCCTCGGCCCGCATGATGTCGTGCAGCCGCGCGCAGTACCGGTGTTCATGGACGCCATTGCTCAACACGCCCACAGGAGTGGGCCCTTGGAACAACGACGCGAAGGGGAACGCCTCCTCGGGCCGCCCGAACTCCCGCTCCAGGCCGCGCAGGGACTCCGCCCCATATCCGTGCCGCGTCACATGGAACGAGCACGCTCCGCTGAACGGGTCGAGGGCCATCAGGTGATATCCGTCGTGCGGCACGCGGCGGCCGAGCTCCGCCGACACGGCCGCGCCCAACTCCTCCAGCGTCGCCGCCTCGGCCGCCAACGACGGCAAGACCGATCCGTACGCGAAAGCCGATCCGTTCCCACCAAGGAGCACGCTCACCGGCCGAGTATGGCGCGCGATTCCGGCCTCGGACCACTGAATTCCGGCTGTCACCCCCGTTCGTGCCCCCGTTCCTACCTCCGAGGTAATCGACACCGTGAACGGGGTCTGGAAAGGTCCAGATCATGACTTCTACGAACGCACAGCACCACGAAGGCGACGCACTGGTACGGCAGTTGAAGGCGGCGGCGTTACAGCGGATCGAGGCGCGGCACGCGGTCGATCTGGCGCCCGCAGCGGTGGCCCGGGACGCCGGGATCGACGCGCAGGACGCGGCGCGGCACTTCCCCGACGAGACGGCGCTGATGTCCGCGCTGATCGTGGGCGCGTACAACGCCGTGGCGGACAGCGCGGAGGCCGCCGCCGCGGCGGCCGTGGCGGCGGGAGCCGATCCGCTGCGACGCTGGGTCGCCATCTGGCAGGGCGTACGGGAGTGGGCCGTGGCCCACCCGGAGGAGTACGTCATGCTGTGGGGCCGCCCGATTCCCGGGTACACCGCCCCGCCGGAGACCGTCGAGGCGGTCGGCCGCATCGTGGGCACGATGGTGGCCGTCCTGCGCGACGCGCAGAAGGCGGGCGCGCTCACCGAAGACCGGCCCGACGAGCCGCCGTTGAGCGACGGAATGCTCCAGAACGTCGCGGCGCTCAGCTCGGGCCCGCTGGAAGGGCTGCCCAGCGGCGTGGTCGCCCGCATGTTCGTGGTGTGGACGCAGCTCCACGGCATGGTCGGCTTCGAGGTCAACAACCACCTCGCGTCCGTCGCGGTGAATCCCGTGTCGGTCTTCGAGTACGGCGCGGGCGCCATGGGCGAGTACATCGGCCTGCATCGACGGGCCGGTCAGTAACGGGCTCGGTGTCCCGTCCTCACCAGCGCGTCGCGGTCCCGCACCCCGTCCCCTCGGCGTCCCGCAAGCGGGCGTCGATGGACGTGCTCCGGTCGTAGGGGTCGACCTCGGGGCCGTCGCCCGAGCCGGTGGCGGCGCGTTCGGCGTGGAACTCCGGGGTGAAGTAGCCGCTGAAGTTGTCACAGCCGCCGTTGGTGGTGTCGGTCTTGTAGGAGAGCAGGGAGAACGTGCCCGGCGAAGTGACCACCTTCGCCGGGTTGTCCCAGCTCATCACCACTTCGCGGCGCGCGATGGTGCGCGCGACCTCGTCGCTGCCCCCGGCGGCGCGTACGACCGGATAGACGTACGTGACGTCGGTGGTCACCTCGACCGCGCCCCGCTTCCCCTCCCGGAACGTGACCCGTCCTCGCGTCTTGACCACGTCGCCGACCACTCGCACGTCCTTCGTCGCGAAGCGGCTGAAGAGCATCAGGGGATCGTTCTCGCGGCTGGGCTCACGGAACGTGACCGCCAGGTAGTCCTTGACGTCCTGTTGGCGCGGGTTGATCAGCGCGATGGCCTTCCTCGGCCGCTCCCCGCGCAGCACATCCGGGTCGAGGCTGGACGCGGCGAGGAAGTCCCGGCTGCGGGTGAGCGCCTGCGCCACCTGCTCCTTGCTCATCCAGCCGGTCGCCCGCGCCGACGGCATGTGGATGCCCGCCGTCCCGTCGCCCCAGCGGGCGGCGGGTGAGCCTCTGAACGGCTGCTTCAGCGTGGGCAGTTGACGCGAAGCCGCGGAGGCCGGCGGCCCGGTCGGACGCTCCGACTCGGCCGCGAGCGGCGCACTCCCGCCGTCTGCGTCACCGTCTCCGCCCCCGAACCACCCCGCGACCCGTCCCGGCGCCAGCGCGACCACCAACAGGCCCGCCGCGACCAGCAGACCGACCGCGTACCAGAGCCTCCTGCCCCGTCTCTCCCGCACGGGCTGATGAGCACGCCAGCCCTGCGGTTCCGCGGGCTCGTCCCGGAGTCGGCGCGCCACCATCCGGGCCCGCGCCGACGGTTCCTCCGGTGCCCCCTGAGTCCCGGCCTCGGACTCTCGCAGGAAGCGCTCCCACTCCTCGTCCGGTATGGACCCGTCCTTGCCCACGATGCTCTCCCGCGCCCGCTCACCCCACCGGCCCCACCAGGGCCCTGATCGCCCTTACTTGACCACACACCTCAATCGCACCACCACGTGCCCCCGCGCACGTGGCCTAGCATGCGTCCCATGCCCGACGCATCGCCCCGCCCCGAGCCGTTCACCCCGCGGGCCGACCCCGCGGCGATCGAGGACCTTCGCGCGCGGCTGCGCGCGACGCGCTGGCCGGACTCGCCCGAGGACGCCGGGTGGTCGCTCGGCACCGACCTCGCCTACCTCCGCGAACTCGTCGCCTACTGGGCGGACGGCTTCGACTGGTCGGCGCAGGAGGCGGAGCTCGCCCGGCTCCCCCGTTTCCGCGTCGGCCTCGAGGGCTTCGGGGGCCTCGGGGTCCACTTCGTGCACGCGCGGGCCGTCGCGCCGGCCGGGCCCGTGCTTCCGCTGGTCCTCAGCCACGGCTGGCCGGACTCGTTCTGGCGGTACACGAAGGTCGTCTCCCTCCTCACCGATCCGGGCGCGCACGGCGCCGACCCCGCCGACGCGTTCGACGTGGTCGTGCCCGACATCCCCGGCTTCGGGTACTCCGACCGCCCGACAGGACCACCGCTGGACTCCCTCGCCGTCGCGGGCCTGTGGGCCGAACTCATGGACGTACTCGGATACGAGCGGTTCGGCGCGGCGGGCGGGGACCTCGGCAGCCACGTGAGCCGCTTCCTCGCCCTCGACCACCCCGACCGGGTCGTGGCGGTGCACCGCACGGACGCGGGGCTGCCCCGCTACAGCGGCGACCCCGCGGATCTGACGCCGGAGGAGCGCGCCTGGATGGAGGGCGCCGCGGCCTGGGGCCGCGCCGAGGGCGCGTACGCCGCCATGCACAGCACGAAGCCCCAGACCGCCGCGTTCGGGCTCACCGACTCGCCGGCCGGGCTCGCCGCGTGGATCGTCGAGAAGCTCCGGTCGTGGAGCGACTGCGACGGCGACATCGAGCGGAGCTACACGAAGGACGAGATCCTCACGAACGTGACGCTCTACTGGCTCACGGGGACCATCGGCTCGTCGATGCGCATGTACCGCGCGAACGCCGCGATCCCGCCCGCGCAGTACGCCCGCCGGGTCGAAGTGCCGTCCGGCTTCTCCCTCTTCGCCGGCGACGTCGTCCGCCCGCCACGGGCGTGGCTGGAGCGCACGGCCAATGTGGCTCGCGTGACCGAGCCCGCGCGGGGCGGGCACTTCGCGCCGTTCGAGGAGCCGGAGCTGTACGCGGAGGAGCTGCGGGCGTTCTTCCGTCCGTACCGGACGGCGGCGAAGGGCTGACCGGGCCCGCCCGACAGGCCGACGGCCTCAGCCCGTCTTGCGCGCCACGCCCCCGTAGAAGCCGATCTCGCCGGAGCGTGCCGGGGGCGGCGCGTCCGGGCGCCAGAACGGGACCTGGGCCAAGCCGGGTTCGACCAGTTCGAAGCCGTCGAAGAACGGCTCGACCTCGGCGCGGGAGCGCAGGTTCAGGGTGGCGGTCGCCTTGCTGTAGACGGCCTGGGCGGCGCTGCGGTCCGCGAAGTCGCCCGTGGCGTGCGAGAGCACGAGGAAGCTGCCGGCGGGCAGCGCGTCACGCAGGTCGGCGACGATCCGCCGGGGCTGCTCGGCGTCGGTGAGGAAGTGCAGTACGGCGACGAGGAGCAGGGCGACCGGCTCGTCGAAGTCGATGACCTTGCGTACGTCGGGGTGGTCCACGACGGCCTGCGGGTCGCGCAGGTCGGCAAGGACGGTGCTGCTGGTGCCGGAGCTGCTGAGCAGGGCGTTGGCGTGCGCGTGCACGATCGGGTCGTTGTCGACGTACGCGACGCGCACGTCCGGAGCCGTCTCCTGCGCGGTCTCGTGCACGTTCGGCGAGGTGGGAAGACCCGTACCGATGTCGAGGATCTGGCGGACGCCGCTGCCGACGACGTGGCGGACGGCGCGCTGCAGGAACGCGCGGTTGGCCCGCACGCCGATGCGTGCCTCGGGTGCCGCGGCGGCGAGCGCCTCGCCCGCCCGGCGGTCCACCTCGTAGTTGTCCTTGCCGCCCAGCAGGTAGTCGTAGATCCGCGCGGGGTGCGGTCTGGTGGTGTCTATCTCCATGGCACCGACGCCCTCCTGCCTCACACCACGCTCCTCTCCACGACCGCCACGGCGCCCTCGCCCGCCGACGGTGGAGGTCAGCTTTCCACATCAACTTCCGTACGCACGAAGGCCGTCGAGGAGCCGCGCGGCGTCAGACCCCGGGCGCGGCCCGCACGGTGATCCCGTGCCGCTCCAGCAACGCCGCCGTCACCCCGTCCCCCGGCACCGTCTCCCCCGCGAACGAACCGTCGTACACCGCGCCCCGGCCGCACGAAGGGCTGCGCGGCATCAACAGCGCCTCCGCGCAGCCCCCGTGCCGCGCGGCCGCGAGCGCGCGGTGCGCCCCGGCCACGAACTCCGCCGTCACGTCGCGCCCCGTGTCCTCGACGACCCGCGCCGTCCCGTCCAGCACGTCGTGCCCGTCGCCACCGACGAGCTCGGCGGGCCGACGCGGCGTCGCGAGCCCGCCCGCGACCTCCGGGCAGAAGGAGACGACCGCACGACCGGCCACCGCCTCGTCGACCTCGGAGGACGCCTTGTCACGCCCGTCGTACCGACAGGGCACTCCGCGCAGGCACGCACTGACCAGGACTGCTTCCATGCCGCCAGGCTATGCCGCCGCCGATCCGGCGGGCACGGCGGCGGGAGGCCGACTGTGCCGACCCGTATCGGGCCGCCCCTGAGCTGGAGTTATCGCGCGGTAACAAATTGACTTTGCGATGCCTTTACTGTTCTCTGCCGACATGCACAGACACATCCGCACCGCCGCGTGCGCCCTCGCCGCCGTCGGTCTCGCGCTGAGCCTCTCCGCCTGTTCCGAGGCCGAGGAGGCGGTCGACGCGGTCGACAAGGCCGTCAACGAGAAGTACCAGGTGACGTACGAGGTCTCCGGCGAGAGCGTCGACGAGATCGAGTTCGCCGCGGGCGGCGGTTCCGCGGCGAACCCGAAGCTCGTGAAGGAGGCGAAGCCGAAGCTGCCGTGGAAGAAGACGGTGACGCTGCGGGGCATCATGCCGCCCACCGTCGTCCCGATCTCGACGGACCCGACCGGCTCGAACCTCACCTGCAAGGTGATCTACAAGGGCAAGGTCATCAAGGAGGCCTCCGGCGAGAACGTCGTGGCCGGCTGCATCGCGGTCTCGCCGGTCGGCAAGTAGCCCCGGGAGCCCCGCAAGCAGCCCCTGGAGTCGCGGGAGTCACTCGTCCGTGGTCCGGGGCACGACGTCCACGAACACCGGGTTCGTGTAGAGCCACGTGTCCACCCACGGGTCGCCGTTCCCCGGCTCGTGGCGGATCGGGCCGTGCGGGTCGATCGTGGCGCCGAGGAGGCCGGGGCCGTTGCGGCGGCCGTCGCTGCCGCGCAGGCGTACGTAGCAGGACTCCTCGATCCTGCCGAGCGGGACGCGCAGCGTGTAGCGGCCGCGGCGGCCGGATACGTCGGCGGTGTGCACGACCCGGGTGTCGGGCGCGCGCCACGCGTCGCGGTCGGCCGCCGGGCCGTTCACCGCGCCGCGGATGACGTCGAGGTGGGCGAGGCGCGGCAGTTCGCCGTGGTGGTTGGGGCGGGACGCGGTCGTAACGGTGACGGTCAGCGTCACCTGCTCGCCGCGGCGTACGCGCAGTCGCCCGCCGAGTGTGACGCCGCGCCCGTGCCCGCCGTGCGCGCGGCTCACGCGTACGTCGACGCCGTCGACGAGCTGCCCGTGGTCGACCCAGACGCGGCCCGCGCGCAGCCCGGCCATGACGTGCCGGTAGCCGTAGCGGGTGACGCCCACGTGGGTGCGGCTGAACTGGCCGGGCCACAGGTCGCTGCCGGGCTGCGGCTCGGTGGTGTCGACCGGGTCGGGGAGGCGGCCGGTGTTGTCGAAGTTCCGGCCCGGCGGCCAGTCCCCGTTGCGCCAGGTGTCGAACACGACCCGGTGGACGTCCGAGTTGGACGTGATCGAGAAGAGCTTGCCCTCGGCGAGCATGGCGTCCCAGAGCCCGCCGACGGTCGCGGTGGCCCAGTCGAAGCCGCCGTACGTGACGTAGGCGTCGAGCGGATAGCCCGGGAACGAGTTCACGGAGGGGCTGTTCTCGTACTCGCCCCGGATGCTCGACGCGCCGCGCCCGGGGTGGGCCGCGCCCTGCGATCCCGGCGCGCCCTCCATGCCGATCATGATGTCGGGGGCCGCGTCCCGCCAGGCGCGCATCTCGTGCGGGGAGTTGATGCCGAGGCGCAGCGGGTGGTTGGCGAGGACGAGTACGTCGTCGACGTAGCCGCGCCGCCGCTGCCGGTCGAGCCACTTCAGGGCCTTGACGGCGTGGGCCTCGTTGCGCGGGGTGTCGGGGTGGCCCGGGGCGCCGTCGGTGTAGCCGAGGAGCTTTCCGTCGTAGTCCTGCTCGAAGCGGGTGAGCAGGTCGACCTCGTGGCGGCCCGGGGCCGAGAAGACGGTGGCGTGTTCGGCGCCGGGGATGTACCACTCCAGGCCCTGGAAGATCAGCATGCGGCGGTTCTCCGCGCGGGCCCTGCGGATCTCCCGGTGCTCGGCCTCGGCGCCGCCCGCCTTGTGGTGGCCGATGTTGCTGTGCTCGGTCAGCACCATCCAGTCCAGGCCGTAGCGCGCGGCGGCGGTGGCGAGCTGGGAGAACGTGTACTTGGCGTCGTGGCTGTAGACCGAGTGGATGTGGTGGTCCCCGGCCAGGTAGACGAGGTGCGGGTCGTTCCCGCCGTGGGGGTGCGCGTGCGCTTCGGCGGGGGCGGACGCGGCTCCCACGGTGTACGCGGCGCCCGCGAACGCGGCCCCGTACAGACCGGCGCGGCGCAGCAGTCCGCGGCGGCTGACGCTCTGCGCGTCCAGGGCGTCGGCGGGCACGTCGGGGTCGGCCCAGCGCGGCAGGGGTTGGGGGCGGTGCACGGTGTCTCCTCAGGAGTGGGCGTTCATGAACGCGCCGACGGGCAGGGCGCGTCCGACGATGCGTACGTCTCCGATCCAGCCGCAAAAGAGCTGGTCGAGGGCGCCGTCGTACTCGTATCCGCCGAGCAGCCAGGAAAGTCCCAGCGTGGTCAGGCCGTTCGCGGATGTGGCGGGATTGCGGGCGACCGGGCAGCCGTCGACGTACAGAGTGGTGTGGCGGCCGTCGTTGACGACTGCGGTGTGCCACCAGGTGCCGAGCGGGAGTTCATGGCTCCAGTTGGTGACGTTCCGGTCCTGGTCGAGGGGCGCCACGGCCCACTGGAGCGCGTGGCCGTCGGAGAGGGAGAGGGTGGCGACGGGCTCGGCGGGGTCGCCCTCCTTTCCGGCTGCGGCCAGCGTGCCCTGACGGCTGAGGATGGCCGACCAGGCGTTGCGGGAACTTGCCCAGTCGGCGGGGAGTTTGAAGAACGCCTCCACGGTGAAGCCGGACCGGAACGTCGCCGTGTTCAGCGGGGCACCCTTCTCCGTACGCAGTAACGCGCCGCGCAACGGAGGCCTGCCGCCCTCGAAGCGGAGGCTGCCGTGGGCCGGCTGGTCGGGGTGGTGCTCGGCGGACCAGCGCAGCGCGTCGGCGGGGCTGCCCGGGACGGGGGCGCGGACCAGGTCGTTGCCGCGCCCGGAGAGGTCGCGGACGCGCAGGGCCTGGTCGGCCGGGGAGCCGTCCTGACCGCCGCCGTCGAAGCGCCAGTACGCGAGCGTGCCCCGGACCAGCATGCGGGCGGCGGGCCGGGGACGGCGCGGGACGACCGGCGCGAACCCGGCGAACCGCTTCTCGAAGTCGAGCGGCAGCGAGAACGAGTCGTCGGCGCCGGTGAGTTCGACCTCGCGCCGCTCCAGGGCGTTGCGGCGGCCCGGCGCCTTGGCAAGCAGCCAGGGGGAGAACGTGGAGACGTCGATCGTGTTCCTGGCGAGGTCGAAGCGGTAGAGGCGGATCATCCCGCTGCCGCCGAAGTAGCGGTCCTGGTAGTTGCTGAGGTGCAGATGGACGTCGTGACCGGCCGCGTTCTCGCGTACGGTGCGGGCGGCCGGCCAGTAGTGGCCGTTCAGGGTGAGGAAGATCTGGTCGTTGCCGTCGATCAACTCGTCCCACAGCCGCTGCCCGTTCTCGGACAGCCGCGCCTCGCCGCCCGCCCCGTCGGCGTACACGAGGTCGTGGGTGGTGAGGATGACGGGCGTGCGCGGGTGCCGGGCGACGACCTTCCGCGCCCAGGCGATCCCGGCCGCCGACGGCCGCCAGTCGAGAGCGAGCACCAGCCAACCGCGGCCCGCCGCACGGAAGGTGTGGAAGGTGTTGTAGCCGTCCGGGGACGCGCCGCCGAAGGTGGGCGTCCCGCGCATCCGCTTCGGGCCGAAGGCGTCGAGGTAGGGGGTGCGGCCGCGCTGGTCGTCGGTGCGCGCGTCGATGTCGTGGTTCCCCGCGAGGACGCTGTATCCGGCGCCGCGCCGGTCGAGGACGCGGAACGCGTCGCTGATCGGCGCGAATTCCTCCGGGCGGCCGTTCTCGACGAGGTCGCCCAGGTGGGACAGGAACACGATGTTGTCGCCGCGAGCGTGCTCGACCACGTACCGCAGGGCGGCCTCGACGGGCTCCTTGTTGATGCTGGCGCCGTCGAAGAGGTACTGGGTGTCGGGCATGACGGCGAGGGTGAAGCGGGGGTTGTCGGGGGCGGGGCGGTCGTGCGCTGCGGCAACGTTGTCAGCGGCGCTGGCCTCGTGGCTTTGTGCGCCGGCCTTGTGGCCTTGCGCGCTGACCTTGTGGCCGTCCGCGCCGGCCGCACTGCCCGCGCCCGTGATGCCCACGGCGGCGGACCCCGCGGCGACGACGGTGGCCGCGCGCAGAACCTCCCGGCGACCCGTATGTCTTGGCCCTGGCATGACTTCTCCCCACCCCGCGCCCCACATGACGCCCGCACGCTATGCGGGCCACCACCCGCCCCAACCCCCACACCGGCAACACCCGGAAGAAGACTGCGTGAACGGGTACGGCCTCGACGCCACGTAAGACTTTCGTCATCGGATTCCGGGAGTGCGGGGCACCTGCCGGCCGTCGTACAGGGGGCACGGGCAAACTCGAGACTTTTTTCGCGGAGGAAATGACATGGGACGCGTACGGCGCACACTCGGCAAGCCGTGGTTCATCACCGTGCTGCTCACGGGGCTGGTGGTCGCGGGTGTCGGGCTGTACCTGTTCCAGCCGTGGAAGCTGTGGGTGGACGAGACCGTACGGGAGCCGCTTCCGGTGGCGGCGTCCGTACCGCCCGGGAAGGGGGCCGACCTGAAGGACCTGGCCAAGGGCGAGCTGATCAGCCACGAGCACGACACCAGCGGGTCGGCCCGCATCCTGCGTCTCCAGGACGGCACCCGCGTCCTGCGCCTCACGGACCTGGACACGAGCAACGGCCCCGCCCTGCGGGTCTGGCTCACCGACGCGGAAGTGAAGCCGGGCAAGGACGGCTGGCACGTGTTCGACGACGGCAAGCACGTCAGCCTGGGCGAACTCAAGGGCAACAAGGGCGACCAGAACTACACGCTGCCCGCCGACCTCGACCTGAACCAGTACCGCAGCGTCACCATCTGGTGCGACCGCTTCGACGTGTCCTTCGGCGCGGCGGAACTGACCCGCACCTGACCTGCCCCCGGCCGAACGGCAGGCGAGCCGATCCCAGCTCGCCTGCCCGGGTCAGCGCACCCGCCCCCGCGGCTTCAGCGGGACCGCCGGCAGCTCCGGCGCGGGCAGTGCCCCGCCGTCGTAGCCCTTGACCTCGCCGAAGCGCGAGCCCGTCATCCAGTCGGCGCGGGCCTGCTCGATGTCTTCCTGCGTACGTCCGATGAAATTCCACCACATGATCAACTCCTCCTCGAACGGCTCGCCGCCGAGGAGCATGAGGCTCGCGTCGGACGCGGCGCGCAGGGGGAGTTCGGTGCGGCCGCAGCCGAGGTACAGCATGGAGCCGGGGAGGACCGGGACGCCGTCCACGTGGGCCTCGCCCGCCATGGACAGGACGGCGTACTCGAAGTCGGGCTCCAACGGAAGGCGCACGTCCGCTCCCTGGGCGAGGGTCAGGTCCGCGCCGACGATCGGCGTGTAGGTGGTGCCGGGTGACTCCGCTCCGTCCAGTGCGCCCAGGAGCAGCTTCGCGCTGAGGCCCGGCGCGGTGACGACCGGCAGGTCCGCGTGGTGCTCGAAGCGGGCCTCGGTGTGCCGGTGGGCGTCCGGCAGCGCCACCCAGAGCTGGGCGCCGTGCAGGAAGCGGGCGTGCGACTTGGGGCTCTCCTCGGAGTGGGAGATGGCCCGGCCGGACGTCATGAGGCCCAGTTCGCGGGGGCGGATGGTCTGCAGGCTGCCCGTGCTGTCCCGGTGCAGGACCTCGCCGTCGTGCAGCCAGCTCACCGTCTGCAGGCCCATGTGCGGGTGCGGCGGCACCTGCATGCCGGGCTCGTCGGTGATGTCGTCGGGGCCGTAGTGATCGACGAAGCACCAGGCGCCGACCATCCGGCGCCCCAGGTTCGGCAGGAGGCGCCGCACCTCGGTCGTCGCACCGAGCTTCACATGCCGTGGGCTGAGGAGTTCACGCACGGGTTCCGCGACGACGAACCCCCGGCCGCCGCACAGGGAGGGCACCGCCTCGCGATCAAGATTGCTCATACCGCACAACTTAGCCCCGGGGCACCCGGAGCGGACAGGGCAACGCCCCGTCCGGGGCACGCGGGGTCATCGACGCGTCGGCGGTGCCGCCGGCGGCGCGCCTCAGAGCTCCGAGCCGCGCTCCAGCGTGGCGTAGTACGCCCCCACCTCGTTGAGGTACGCCGGATCCGTCGTCTCGCTGTCGGTGGTGAACCGCGGCGCGTCCTTGACCTGTTCCTTGGAGTGGCCGACCGTCACCGTGCCCGCCTCGCGGTCGATGCGCCGGACGGCACCGGCCGGGATCAGCACGCTCTTGCCGAAGACCCACACTCCGGTGTCCACGACCAGGTGCTGCCGGCCCGGGCGGTCCACCTGCCGGTCCACCTGGCCGATGACTCCGTCGGTCGCCTCGACCGTGAATCCGGTCATGGGCTCCTGCTGCTCGCCTCGGTGGCCGCTGCCGGGCGGGTAGGCCCAGATGTCGTTCACGGTATGCGCTCCCCTGGTCTCGTACGGCGTAGGGACGACGGGTGCTGAGAGTCGGCTCATTGTCCACCTCGGCGGCTCCGGGTGAGAGGTGTCGGCTACGTACGGGGTCCGGTCGCGGCGCCGCGAGCGGGGGATCACCATGGACGGATGCAGATCAGTGGCGGTGCCGGACGAGCCGAAGACCACCCCTCCGAACCCGGCCTCCACGTCCTCGTCACCGGCGCCACCGGCTACATCGGCGGACGCCTCGTACCCGAACTGCTCGACGCCGGGCACCGCGTGCGCTGCCTCGCGCGCTCGCCGGAGAAGCTCCGCGACCACCCGTGGGCGGGCCGGGTCGAGGTCGTCCGGGGCGATGTGACCGACGCCGAGTCGGTGGGCGGGGCGATGCGGGGCATCGATGTCGCGTACTACTTGGTGCACGCGCTCGGTACCGGCCCGGGCTTCGAGGACACCGACCGGCGGGCCGCCCGCGTGTTCAGCGAGGCCGCGCACGCCGCCGGGGTCCGCCGGATCGTGTACCTGGGCGGGCTCACGCCCGCGGGAAGGCCGGAGTCCGAGCTGTCGCCGCACCTGCGCTCCCGCGCGGAGGTGGGGCGGATCTTCCTGGACTCCGGCGTCGACAGCGTCGTCCTGCGCGCCGCGGTCATCATCGGCTCGGGGTCGGCGTCCTTCGAGATGCTGCGCTACCTCACCGAGCGGCTGCCCGTGATGGTCACGCCGAGCTGGGTGCGCACCCGCATCCAGCCCATCGCGGTCCGCGACGTGCTCCGCTGCCTGGTCGCCGCCGCCCGCATGCCCGCGGGCCTCAACCGCACCTTCGACATCGGCGGCCCCGACGTCCTCACGTACCGCGACATGATGCGCGCGTACGCCGACGTCGCGGGGCTGCCGCGGCGGATCATCCTGCCCGTGCCCGTCCTCACCCCGCGCCTGTCCGGCTACTGGATCGGCCTGGTCACCCCCGTGCCGCACGGCATCGCCCGGCCGCTCGCGGAGTCCCTGCGCCACGAGGTCGTCTGCCGGGAACACGACATCGCTCAGTACGTTCCGGACCTGCCCGGACGCCCGCTGACGTTCGCGGCGGCGCTGCGGCTCGCGCTGCGCCGGATCCAGGAGGCGCAGGTCACCACGCGCTGGTCGTCCGCCGCCGTGCCGGGCGCGCCCAGCGATCCGCTGCCCACGGACCCCGACTGGGCGGGCGGCAGCCTCTACACCGACCGGCGCCGGCTCACCGTGGACGCCTCGCCGGACGCCCTGTGGCGGGTCATCGAGGGGATCGGCGGCGACAACGGCTGGTACTCCTTCCCGCTGGCCTGGGCCGTGCGCGGCTGGATCGACCGGCTCGTCGGCGGCGTCGGGCTGCGGCGCGGGCGCCGGGACGCCGCGCGACTGCGGGTCGGGGACTCGCTCGACTTCTGGCGGGTCGAGGAGATCGAGCCGGGCAGGCTGCTGCGCCTGCGCGCCGAGATGCGACTGCCCGGCCTTGCCTGGCTGGAGATGTACGCGGAGCGCGGCGAAGACGGCCGTACGCGGTACCGCCAGCGGGCCCTGTTCCACCCGCGCGGGCTCCTCGGCCACGCGTACTGGTGGAGCGTCGCCCCCTTCCACTCGGTCGTCTTCGGGGGCATGGCCCGCAACATCGCGCGGACGGCGCAGCGGACACAGCCGGCGAGGGCCGACCAGATCGAGCCAGGACGGGCCAGGACCCGCTAGTACTGACCAGGACCGGCCAGGACCAGCCAGGCAAGACACACCCAGGAGCCGTGCCCCCATGACCGTTTCGGTCGTCCTGTTCACCTCCGACCTGCGGCTGCGCGACCATCCGCCGCTGAGTGCCGCCGTCGCGGCGGGCGACTACGTGGTGCCGCTGTTCGTACGCGACGCCGCCATCGCCGCATCGGGGTTCGCGGCACCCAACCGGGAGGCCTTCCTCCGTGACTGCCTGGCCGATCTGGACGCGGGGCTGCGCGAGCGCGGCGGGCGGCTCGTGGTGCGGTCGGGCGATGTCGTCGACGTGGTCCGTGGCATCGCGGCGCGGGCACGCGCCGAGGAGGTGCACGTCGCCGCGGGGGTCAGCGGCTACGCGCAGGCCAGGGAGCGGCGGCTGGTGCGGGCGCTGGAGGCGGACGGGCGGCGGCTGCGCGTCCACGACGCGGTGATCACGGCGGTCGCGCCGGGGGCCGTGACGCCGAGCGGCGGCTCCGATCACTTCGCAGTGTTCACGCCGTACTTCACACGCTGGTCCGCGGAGCGGCCGCGGCGGCCGTTGCGCGCGCCTCGGGCGGTACGGGTTCCCGAGGGTGTCCCCTCCGGCCGGATCCCGCGGCGGGAGGCGGTCCGGGGCGTGGCGGAGGGGCTTGCCGGCGGCGGCGAGAAGGCGGGCCGCGCACTGCTCCTGTCCTGGCGGCGCAGCGGCCTCGCGGACTACGCGGCCCACCACGACGACCTGCCCGGCGACGCCACGTCCCGCCTCTCCCCCCACCTCCACTTCGGCACGCTGTCCCCCGCCGAACTCGTCCACCTGGCACGGGAGAAGTACGGACCCGGGTCCGACGCGTTCGTACGTCAGCTCTGCTGGCGCGACTTCCACCACCAGGTCCTGGCGGCCCGCCCCGAGGCCTCGGCTGCCGACTACCGCGAACGCCACGACCACTGGCGCGAGGGGACATCGGCGGCGCGGGACATCCAGGCATGGAAGGAGGGCCGCACCGGCTATCCCGTGGTCGACGCCGCGATGCGGCAACTTCTCCACGAGGGCTGGATGCACAACCGCGGCCGGCTCCTTGTGGCGAGCTTCCTGACGAAGACGCTGTACGTGGACTGGCGCGTCGGCGCGCAGCACTTCCTGGAGCACCTGGTCGACGGCGACATCGCGAACAACCAGCTCAACTGGCAGTGGGTGGCGGGCACCGGCACGGACACCCGCCCCAACCGCGTCCTCAACCCCGTCCTCCAGGGCAGGCGGTACGACCCGGACGGTGTCTACGTACGCCGCTGGCTGCCCGAACTCGCCGGGCTCGCGGGCCGCCGGGTGCACGAGCCGTGGAAGCTGGGGGCGGCGGAACGGGCCGGGTACGACTACCCCGAGCCGATCGTCGGCCTCGGGGAGGGGCTGGCCCGCTTCAAGGGTGCGCGGGAACGGGGGCGGGAGCGGGGCCGGGACTAACGGACCCGGCTAAGGGACGGGATCAGGGGCAGGACCGCCCCCCACCGGCACCCTCACCACATGGTGGAATATTCAACCACCCGACGCCGTTGTGGCCGGTCAAGGAGGCAACAGTGGAATTCACCTACTTCGACCACGGCACGGCCGCCGAGCGCTGGGAGCGCGCGGGCCAGTTCTTCGACGCCAAGGAGTACGCGACGGCGGCGCGCATCCTCGCCCCGCTGGCCGACGAGGTCCCCGAGCAGGTCGCCCCGCGACTGCTGCTCGCCCGCGCCTACTACCACTCGGCGCAGCTGCGCCGCGCGGAGACCGAACTGCGTACGGTCCTGCAGCTCGACCCCGTCGAGGGGTACGCCCGCCTGATGCTGGGCCGGACCCTCGAACGGCAGGGCCGGGACGCGGAGGCGGCGACGCACCTGCGGATGGCGGCGGCGCTGACGGGCGAATTCGCCGCGTAGCGCGGTGTGGGGGGCGGTACTGCACCGGGGGGAGCCTGCCCCCCGGCGTACCGGACCGTCGCCCGCCCACCCACCCTCACAGCCCGACTCCCCTGAGCACGGGCGACAGGCCCGTCGCGGCGGCGAGCAGACACAGCGCCCCGCACAGCGCGAAGAACGCACCGGTCCCCCATGCGGCGGCGACCAGTCCGACCAGCGGAAAGAGCAGTGGGCCGAGCCCCAGGGCGCACAGGGTCGTCACGGACGTGACGCGCCCGCGGCCGGGCGAACCGCGCGGCCCGAAGCTCGAACTAAAGCGCATTAGTTCCCTTCGCACCCTAGCCTGCGCTCCCCTTCCTGGTCAGAATTGCGGCGACTTGGATCGGTCCGGATCGGCGGGGAATCCGCCTTGGTCCGGGACGTCCGGCACGTTCGGCAATTCGGTGGAACCGGAGGAGAGTTCGGGATGAAAAGACGCAGTGTCCTTCTCGGTGCCCTCGCCCTGTCGGTGGCGGCGGGTACGACGGCGACGGCCGCGCCCCGCGCCGCGGCGGGCAGGCGCGTCGTCGTCTACTACCAGACGCAGTACACGGGCGGCAGATACGTCACGCCGCTCGACCTGACCAGGAACAACACCGGTGTGACCGACGTACTGGTCGCCGCCGTGCACCTGAACGACCTCAACGGCCCTTACGCGCCGGTGCACTTGAACGACGACCCGCCGAGCGCCGCGAAGTTCGACCAGATGTGGCGCGATCTGAAGACGATGCAGGGCCAGGGCGTCCACGTACTCGCGATGATCGGCGGCGCGGCGCCGGGCAGTTTCACTCGGCTCGACACCGAATTCGACACGTATTACCCGCTGTTGCGCGACTTCATTCGGCAGTACGGACTCGACGGCGTCGACCTGGACGTGGAGGAGCAGATGTCCCTCGCGGGCGTCGAGCGCGTCATCGACGCGCTGCGCGCCGACTTCGGCCCGGCTTTCCTCATCACGCTCGCGCCGGTGGGCTCCGCGCTCAGCGGCGGCGGGAACCTCTCCGGTTTCGACTACGACCAGCTGTACCGCGACCGGGGCGGCGACATCGCCTGGTTCAACGCGCAGTTCTACAACGGCTGGGGCGGCATGGCGTCCACGTCCAGCTACGACGCGGTGATCCGGCGCGGGCTCATACCGGCGTCGAAGGTGGTCGCGGGGACCCTGACCGACCCGTCCAACGGCGGCAGCGGCTACGTCGACACGGCGCGGCTGAAGACGACCGTCCGCGACCTGGTCGCCACGTACCCGGACATGGGCGGCGTCATGGGCTGGGAGTACTTCAACTCGCAGCCGGGCGGGACGGCGGAGCCGTGGCGGTGGGCGGCGGAGGTGTCGTCGGCGCTGACCCGCTGACCGGGGCCGCTCACCCCCACAGGGCCTCGGCGCACGTCACGCCCAGGAAGGCCGCGCCGAGGCCCGCGGCGACGCTGCCGACGACGTTCGCCACGGCCGCGAACGGCATCCGGCCCTCGGCGAGCAGCGACGTCTCGTACCCGAAGGTCGAGTACGTCGTCAGCGCGCCGCACAGGCCGGTGCCCAGGAAAAGCTGCGTGTGCGGGGACGCGGCCCCCGCCACGCCGGTCACGACGCCGAGCACGAAGGAACCCGCCACGTTCACGGCGAACGTCCCCCAGGGGAAGGCGGCCCCGAACCGCGCGCGCATCCCCCGGTCCGTCAGATAGCGCAGCGGGGCCCCGATCGCCGCCCCCGCCAGCACACACAGCCAGTTCACCGTCCGCCCGCCTCCCGCCGTCGCGCCACGGCCCTGCGCGTCAGCACCGTCGCCGCCCACACGGCCGCGAGCGCGGTCAGTGGCGTCAGCGCGAGGTACATCAGGCCGGTCCGCACCCGCCCGCCGTCCAGCAGGCGCTCGGAGTCCACCGCGTACGTCGAGAACGTCGTGAAGCCGCCGAGGACCCCGGTGGCGAGGAACGGCCGCACCAGCGGGTGGACGGGCGTCGTCCGGGCCGGTGTGATCAGGACCATCAGGACGCCCATCAGCGCGCAGCCGACGGCGTTGACGCCGAACGTCGTCCAGGGGAAGGTGCCCGGCGCGTCCGGCCACAGCAGGGACGCGCCGTAGCGGGCGGCGGCGCCCGCCGCGCCGCCGACGGCCACAACGGTGAGCACGCGCCGCACATCGGGCGGTTTTCGCAGGTCGGTCATCGCTCACATTGTGCCGGGCGGCCGGGAAAACTCGGTGGACAGAAGATCTTCCGGTGGGTGGGATGAGGCTTTGCCCGGTCGCCCGGCCGCCGTGGTCGGACCCGCGTCCGGTCGAGGTCCGTGTGTCCGTACGTACGTCCGTCGAGGAGAGTCCGTGTCAACTGGTGGTGCCGGCAAGCCGTTCGCGTACGAGGAGTACGAGGATCACGACGACTTCGAGGACCATGAGGACGACGACGGGGACGGCGACGGCCACGTCGGGGACGAGGGCGACATCCGCATAGACGAGCCGCTGCTCAGGCGGCTGCTCCACGCGCAGTTCCCGCAGTGGGCGCACCTACCGATCAGGCCGGTGCCGCGCTCCGGGATGGACAACGCGACGTACCGCCTGGGCGACGACATGGCGCTGCGGCTGCCCCGGTACGAGCGCTGGGTCGGCCAGGTGGAGCGCGAGCAGCGCTGGCTGCCGTGGCTCGCCCCGCAGTTGCCGCTCGCCATTTCCCGGCCGCTGTCGCAGGGCGAACCCGGCGAGGGCTACCCCTTCCCGTGGTCGGTCTGCCGCTGGCTCGACGGGGAACCCGCGACCACGGACGGCCTGGCCGACCCGGACCGTACGGCTGCCGAACTCGCCGCGTTCGTGACGGCGCTCCAGAAGATCGACGCGACGGGCGGCCCCGCACCGCAGTCGAGCAACGCCTTCCGCGGCGCCCCGGTCGGCGCCGAGTGCGACGCGCTGACCGCCGACTCGACCGTACGCACCAAGATCACGAAGCTGCGGGGCATGGTCGACACGGACGCCGTCACGGCCGTGTGGGAGCAGGCGCTCGCGGCGCCCGCCTGGGACCGGCCGCCGGTGTGGCTGCACGGCGACCTCGCGACCGGCAACCTGCTGGCCGTCGACGGCTGTCTGAGCGCGGTCATCGACTTCGGCACGCTGGCCGTGGGCGACCCCGCCTGCGACCTGATACCGGCGTGGATGTTCCTGCCGTCGTCGGCCCGCGCCACGTTCCGCGCGGCGGTCGGCGCCGACGACGCGACGTGGGCGCGGGGGCGCGGTATCGCGCTCGCGGGGTCCCTGCCGGTGCCGGACGACCCGTTCTTCCAGCGGGATCCGGCGCGGGTGACGACGGCGCTGCGGCATCTGGAGGGGATCCTCACGGACGCGGCGTGAATCGCGTACGGGCCGGGGCTCCTGCGCGCCGTCGCACGCCTCAGCGGCCCACGGCCTTCGCGAGCTGCGCCTTGTTCATCGACGAACGGCCCTTCACCCCGCGCCGCCTGGCCTCCTCGTAGAGCTGGTCGCGCGTCGGGCCCTGCGCGCCGCTGTGCGAGCGCAGACCGCCCCTGCGGCCGGACGAGATGTCCTGCGTCGAGGTACGGGACGCCGTCTTGGCCTCGCCGCTGCGGGCCCGCTCCTTGTTCACGGTGCGCGCGGCGATCTCGCGCGCCCGGGACGGCTTCTCGCCGCGCTGCTCGGCGCTCTCCTTGATGTGCTCGTACTGACGCTCGCGCTTGGCGCTCGATCCTCGTGGCACGGCCGGTGCTCCTCTGCTCGGCGGGGCCCCGGCCGCCGTGAGGGCCCGGGGCTCGAACTCCACGTGTAACCGGCAAGCGGAATCGTCAAACACCGTTTGCCCGCGGCGGCCCCGGGCACCCGCCGCCCCATGGATGAGGTACCGCTGCGACAGGAGTGGATCCAACGGGCCGCGTGTGCCGACGAGGATCCCGAGCTTTTCTTCCCGGTCGGGTCGACGGGCCCGGCCGAACGGGACCAGGAGGAGGCCAAACGAGTCTGCGAACGCTGCCCCGTGGCACACCAGTGCCTCACGTACGCGCTGTGGTCCGGCCAGACGTCGGGCGTGTGGGGCGGCAAGGACGAGCGGGAGCTGGACCGGCTGCGGCGGAGGCGGCGGGCGGCTCAGCGGGCCGCCGAGCGGGGGACGGTCGCGCGCGGAGTGCCACGCGCGGGGTGACGTGGCGTGCTCCGCTCGCAGTGACGCGGCGTGCCCCGCTCGGAGTGAATCTGCGTTCCGCGTACGCCCCGTTCGCCCCGCCTTCGCGCGCGGTTATCGTTGCGGCCTGGTGGATGCCCTGAGTGTTCGCGGGGCGCACGGCGGCGCGAGGGGGAAGCGGGGTCCATGGGGCGGGCGGAGTGGATACGCGTGCCGGTCGGCGCCGGGGCCGAGCGGTGGGCGACGCGCGGGCGCTGCCACAACGTGCTCCTGATCGTCCACAACGTCACGTCCGCGACCAGGCTGCTCGACGTGCTGCCGCTCTTCCGCGACGACCTGCGGGTCCAACTGCTCGCGACATGCACCGGCTCCTCGCCGTACGAGGCGGGCGTCGCGGAACTCCTCGCGGACGTCGGGGTGCCGGTGCTGCCGTGGGAACAGGCCGCGCGAACCCCCGTGGACCTCGCCGTCTCGGCCAGCTTCGGCGGTCAACTCCACTACCACAGTGGCCACTTGGTGATCCTCTCGCACGGCGTTGGCTACAATAAGAGACTCGCCGAGCCGGGAGCCGGGAGCCGGGAGCCGGGAGCCGGGAGCCGGGAGCCGGGAGCCGGGAGCCGGGAGCCGGGAGCCGGGAGCCGGGAGCCGGGAGCCGGGAGCCGGGAGCCGGGAGCCGGTGTTCGGGCTTTCGCCGGAGTGGCTGCTCGCCCCCGACGGCAGGCCGATCGCGGACGCGTTGGTGCTGTCCCACCCCGAGCAGGTCGCACGGCTGCGTGCCGCCTGCCCCGAGGCCGCCGCGACCGCCGTCCTCGCGGGCGACCCCTGCTACGACCGCCTCCTCGCCGCCCGCCCGTACCGCGACCGCTTCCGCCGCGCCCTCGGCGTACGCCACGGGCAACGGCTCGTCCTGCTCAACTCCACCTGGAACCCCGAGTCGTTGTTCGGCGACGGCGGCGAGGACGTGCTGCCCGCGCTGCTGCCCCGCCTCACCGCCGAGCTCCCCGCGGACGAGTACCGCGTCGCCGCCGTACTGCACCCGAACGTCTGGCACGGCCACGGCCCCGGCCAGATCAGGATGTGGCTCGACCGGGCCCGCCGCGGCGGCCTGACCCTGATCGACCCGCTGCACGGCTGGCGCCAGGCCCTCCTCGCCGCGGACGTCACGCTGGGCGACTTCGGGTCGGTGACGTACTACAGCGCGGCGCTCGGCACCCCGGTGCTGCTCGGCGCGGCCGCGTCGGACGGCCTCGGCGAGGACTCCCCCGTCGCCGCGTTCGTCCGCGCCGCACCCCGCCTCGACCCGTACCGCGCCCTGCGCCCCCAGCTCGACGCGGCCACGGCCCATCACGTCCCCGCACCCGGCCCCGCCGAACTCACCTCGTCCGCCCCCGGACGCTCGGCCGAACTCCTGCGGCGCACCTTCTACGGTCTGATGGGGATACCGGAACCCACGGCCCCCGCGCTCCTGGACCCGCTCCCCCTGCCCCCGTACGAGCCGCCCGTCCGCACCGCTCCCCTGCGCGTCATCACGCGGCTGCGCGGCGCGGGCGAGGTCGTCGTCGCCCGGTACGCACAGCCGCGCGGTGAACCGGACGCCGAGGGCGACGCCCACACCGCCGTGCACGAGGACACCCTGGACCCGCGCGACCTCACTCTCGCCGACGTGATCCTGCGCGACGGCGACCCGGACGATCCCCGGCTGGGCCCGCCCGCCGCCTGGGCCAGGGACGTCCTCGACCGCCATCCCCACTGCGGCCTCGCCGCGTACGTCACAGGGCCCGGCGACTGCACCGCGCTCACCCGCGACGGCCATCTGCTCCGCCTGACCGCCGACCCGCGCGCGGCGGACCCGGGGGCCTGCGCCTCCGCGCTGTACGCATGGCTGGCGGCGGGCAAGGGCCTCGACGAACTGGCGGACGGTCTGACGGTGTGGAGCGGCGGGACGCCGAGTCAGGTCGCGGTCACACCCGCGGAGCCGTCACCGCCCGCGTTCGGGTCACCCACACCGCTTGAGCCATCGCCGCCACCGTCCCGCAACGCCCGCAGATACGCCAGGTGATACCCGGCGTTCTCGCCCGCCAGCGCCTCAAGCGCCCAGTCGATCAGGGGCAGCGCGGCGTCGCGCCGACCGCTGAGGACGTACAGCTCCGCGAGATCGGTGCGGGCCCTCGCGCCGTTGTAGCGCTCCCCGTGCTCGTCGAAGAACCGCATGGCGTCCTTGAGACGCGCCTCCGCCTCGTCCAGGGGCAGGTTCTCGCGGAGGGCGATCCCGCGCTGCGCCCGGCCGCGGAACCGCTGCAGCAGGGCGCGGATCCGCTCCAGGTCCGCGTGGCCCTCGTCGTCGGGGCCGATGCCGTCGGCGATGCGCCCCGACTCGACGAAGAGGGCGTCGGCCCCCTGGAAATCCCAGCGCGCCAGTTTGATCCGCCCGAGGGTCTCGACGGCCGTGGCCTGCCCGCGCAGATGCCCGGCGCGCCGCTCGGCGACCAGGGCCGCCTCGGCCTCGCGCTCCGCCTCGTCGAAGCCGAGCGTCTCGATGAGGGCGGAGGCGAGGTAGGTGTGCATGCGGCCGGCCATCTTCGTTCCGGGGCACACCGTGTCGGCGACCTGCGCCGCGGCCCGCAGCGCGGGAAGCAGCGTCTCGTGGCGTCCGGCCTTGAGCTGCACCGCCCACAGCGCCTCCGTCAGGGAGCAGGCGGTGTCCCCGAAGCCGAACTCCCGTGCCACGAGCACGGCTTGGACCAGGTTGCCCAGTTCGTCGACGAGCGCCGCGAGGGCCCGACCCCTGTCCGGGTACGTTCCCCGCGTGGCCTGCTGGTAGGCGGCGCCCAGATGCCAGCGCTCCGGCAGCGCGTCCAGGTCGGCCTGCACGGCGAACCGCAGGTACCACTGGACGGTGCGGTTCAGGGCCTGCGAGCACCCGGCGCTCCTGTCGTCCCGCGAGGCCATGCGCTCCGCGTGCCGCAGCACCAGCGGCCGGTACCGGTAGCGCCCGGGGCCGGCCGGCTCCAGGAGCCTGAGTTCGACGAGGCGGTCGAGTCCCGCGACCGCGACCGCCTCGTCCAGCTCCGCCGCGGCGGCGACAGGCCCGGCCGTGAAGGCGGGCCAGGGCCACAGCGCGCCGCGCCGGTAGAGGCGGGCGAGACCGGGGTCGAGGGTCCGGTAGATGTCGTCGAGAAGGTCGAGAAAGGCATCCTCGCCGGTCACGGAGCCCCCGTACGTGGAGTCGTCGTACGTGGAGTCGTCGCCGGAGCCCCCGCCCGTCGGGGCGCCCGTCCGGGCCCCGGCGCCAGGCAGGAGTCCCGCCTCGCACTGCGCGGCCGTGGCCCACAGCGCGTACGGCGATCCCCCGCACCGCGCGAGCGTGGCCGGGAGCGCCGGGCCGAGCCGCGCCGCCACGTCGGCGCCCGACGCTTCCTTCAGGAGTTGCAGGGAGTGGCGCCTGGAGAGCGGTTCGACCGCGATCGCCTCGGCGTCGACGCCGGGGAGCCTGCGGCGGGCGACGACGACGGTGAACACGTCGGCCGACGCCGCGAGCAGCGGGCCGACCTGCGCGGCGGAGTGCGCGTGGTCGAGGATGACGAGCATCCGCCGCCCGTCGACGAGCCGTTGGAAGAGGGCGGCCCGGTCCGCGGGGCCCGGCGGGATGTCCGTGTCCGGTACGCCGAGTCCGCGTAACGCCGACCGCAGCGCCGCCTCGGCGTCGAGTCCCGTGCCCGTGTGGCCGTCGGCGAGGTCGACGTACAGCCGCCCGTCGGGATACCGGTCGTGCGCGCCGGCCGCGAACTGCACGGCGAGCCCGGTGGTGCCGATGCCCTCGGGACCGTACAGAAGGGCCCGGCGCGGTCGTCCGTCGTGCTTGCGCAGGGCCTCGCGGCGCAGCGCTCCCAGGGGTTTCTGACGGTCGACGAACGTCCGGATCGGCGGGGGCGGCGGCGCCACGGAGAGCACCACCGGCTCCTGGAAGGTCCGCTGGGCGAGGCCCTGCAGCTCGGCGAGCCTGGCCGCCACGACCGGGTCCCGGCGGGCCGCCTCCAGCAACTGCGGTGCGAGCGCCGTCAGTTCGGTCGAGCGGTCAGGTGCCCGTGTCCGGCCGCCGAAGAGCCCTCCGACGAGCAGATGGAGCTGTTTGCCGACCTCACCCGCCATGCCGGTCGCCACCGCCGCCAGCGTCCACGTGACCCCCGCCGAAATGGGATCCACCCCGCCCCCGCTCTCCCCCGGGCGCGCACCGTCGCGCCGCTCTCCTGGCAGGCCACAGTATCGGCGCCTCGCGGAGACGGACATCATCCGGCGGACGGCGCCCGTCCCCGCGTCAACTTCCGGCCACCACCTGGCCAGTTCGCGCCAGGAGCCCCTCAGCCCCGGTATGTCTCAAGGAGCCGCAGCCACACCTCGCTGATCGTCGGATACGACGGCACCGCGTGCCACAGGCGCTCGATGGGGACCTCTCCGGCGACGGCGACGGTGGCCGAGTGGATGAGTTCGCTGACGCCGGGGCCGACGAACGTCACACCGAGGAGGATCTCGCGGTCGAGGTCGACGATCATGCGGGCACGGCCGCGGTAGCCGTCGGCGTACAGACCCGAGCCCGCGACCGACGCGAGGTCGTAGTCGACGGCGCGGACGCGGTGGCCCGCGGCCTCGGCGGCGGCGAGGGTGAGGCCCGCGGAGGCGGCCTCGGGGTCGGTGAAGACGACCTGGGGGACCGCGGAGTGGTCGGCGGTGGCGCTGTGGGCGCCCCAGCGGTCGGTCTCCAGGAGGGGGACCTTCTGGGCGCGGGCGGCGATGACGGCGCCCACGATCCGCGCCTGGTACTTGCCCTGGTGGGTGAGGAGCGCCCGGTGGTTCACGTCGCCGACGGCGTACAGCCAGTCGCTGCCCGCCACCGTGCAGCTGTCGTCGACGGTCAGCCACGCACCGGGTTCCAGGCCGACCGTGTCCATGCCGATGTCGTCGGTGCGCGGGGCGCGGCCGGTCGCGAAGAGGATCTCGTCGGCCTCGACGGTGGTGCCGTCGCCGAGGCTCACCGTCACGGTGGCGCCCTCCCGGCGCACCTCGGTCACCGAGGTGTCCGTGCGCACGTCGGCGCCCGCCTCGCGCAGCGCCTCCGCGACCAGTTCCCCGGCGAACGGCTCCATCTTCGGCAGCAGTCCCCCGCCGCGTACGAGCAAGGTGACCTGCGAGCCGAGTGCCTGCCAGGCCGTGGCCATCTCCACGCCGACCACGCCGCCGCCGACCACGACGAGGCGGCCCGGCACGTGGTCGGAGCTGGTCGCCTCGCGGCTGGTCCACGGCTTGGCGTCGGCGACGCCCGGCAGGTCGGGGACGACGGCACGGCTGCCGGTGCACACGGCCACGGCGTGCCGGGCGGCCAGGCGCCGCAGCGTGCCGTCGGCTGCCGTGACCGTGACCTGGCGGGTGCCCGCCAGGCGGCCGTGCCCGCGGTAGAGGTCGACGCCGATGGAGTCCAGCCAGCCCACCTGGCCGTCGTCCTTCCAGTGCGAGGTGTAGTAGTCACGGTGCGCGAGGACCGCTGCCGCGTCGAGCGGGCCCTCGACGAGCTGGCGCAGGCCCGGGACGCGGCGGGCGTCGGCGCGGGCCACGGCCGGGCGCAGCAGGGCCTTGCTGGGCATGCAGGCCCAGTACGAGCACTCGCCGCCGACGAGTTCGCTCTCCACGACCGCCGCGCTCAGGCCGGCCGCGCGGGCCCGGTCGGCGACGTTCTCGCCGACGGGTCCGGCGCCGAGGACCACGACGTCGTAGGTGATCGTTTCACTGCCTTCGGTGACATCCGTCGCATCCGTCATGGGGACAGTCTGGTCCCAGGTGTGCGGCGGGGCCACATGGGTACGCGCGCGGAATACGGCCGTCGCCCCGGCCGTTGTGCACGACGGCTTCGCCCTCATCAGGAAGAGAGACAGACCATGAGCAGCACGACAGTGGAGCTCACGAAGGACAACTTCGACCAGACGATGACGGAGCACGACTTCGTCCTGATCGACTTCTGGGCGACCTGGTGCGGGCCCTGCCGCCAGTTCGCCCCGGTGTACGAGAAGGCCGCGGAGGCCAATCCCGACCTGGTCTTCGGCAAGGTCGACACGGAGGCCCAGCCCGAGCTCGCGGCCGCGTTCGGCATCCAGTCGATCCCGACGCTGATGATCGTCCGCGATCAGGTGGCGGTGTTCGCGCAGCCCGGCGCGCTGCCCGCGGAGGCCCTGGAGGATGTCATCGGCCAGGCCCGCAAGCTCGACATGGACGAGGTCCGCAAGTCCGTCGCCGAGCAGCAGGCGCAGGCGGGCGGCTCGGACCAGTAAGGGTCGGGGCCACCAAGGACAGCTCCACCAAAGGACGGGCGGGCGGCGAGGTCTTCGGACCCCGCCGCCCGCCCGTTCGGCTCTCTTGCCCGTTACGGCTACCCGTTCAGCTCGACTCCCGGTGTACGACGCTCGCCCCGAGTACGTCGTGCACCTCGGGTTTCCCGCCGGGTTCCCGCACCACCCTGTCGACCAGCTCCGCGAGGCCGCGACCCGAGGGCAGCTCGATGCGGACGCTGCTCAGGCGGGGGCGCAGCAGCCTGCCGAGCATCAGGTCGTCGGCGCCGAGGACGGCCGTGTCGTCGGGGACGGAGATGCCCTGGTCCTGGAGGGCGCGCATGAGGAGCATCGCGTACTCGTCGTTGTACGCGAACACCGCGTCCAGGCCGAACGCGGGCCAGTGGTCGGCGAAGCGGGCGGCGGAGTCCTCGGTGTAGGCCAGCGGCAGCTCGGTGACGTCGGCGTCGATCGCGGCGCGCACGGCGGCGCGCACGCCGTCCAGGCGCGGCCGGGAGAAGGCTTCGAGGCCCGGTTCCTCGGGGACGACGACGCCGATGCGGCGGTGGCCGCGGGCCAGCAGGTGTTCGGCGGCGGCGCGGCCGACCAGGCGCTGGTCCATGAGCAGCGCGTGCGCGCCGTCCGCCCGCCCGGGGCCGAGGGTGAAGACGGCCTTGGCGCCGGAGCGTTTGAGCACGGCGACGCCACGGGCGCCGAGCGCGGTGGCGTCGGGCGCGAGGACGGCGACGGGGCGCAGTTCGGCCCAGGCGCGGGCGGCCTCCTCGCCGGTCAGGCCGAGGCTGCCGTACTGCACGACCGTGTAGTCGAACCTGCTGAGCGCCCACTGGAGTTCGTTGAAGAACTGGCTGAACAACGGGCCCACGGCGATCTGCGGTGTGGGCATGAGGACCATGCGGGTGTGCCCGGCGCGCAGGCTGCGGGCGGCGGCGTGCGGGACGTAGCCGAGTTCCTTGGCGGCCGCGTGCACGCGGCGGCGGGTGGGCTCGCTGATCCGGACGGCGCTGGTGTTGTTCAGTACGTAGCTGACGGTGGCGCGGGAGACGCCCGCGAGGCGGGCGACGTCGGCGCTCGTCGGGACGGAGTGCGGGGTGCCCTGCGGCACGGAGTCGGGCGGGGGACTCGGCGCGTCCGGCGCCGGGCCCGGCGCGGGCTGCTGCTTCGGTATCTGCACCATGACGAGGGCAATCCTTCCAGACGGCACCGGGGCGCACCCAGGCGGGCGCGGGGGCGCTGCCGGGCAGGCGCCGGGGCATGGCCGCGCACACCGAACGGCCTGGTCGCGCGACCCGTCGCACACGCCCGCCACGGCGCACGCACGGCTCCGCGAGGGCGTCGCGCGCCGCCCCCGCGCGCCGCCCCGGACGGCCGCCGCACCCGGTGTGCGGCGCGAACTGCGCCGTCCGGATACCGTGTTGGGCCGCCGGAGGCTACCGTTCGGTAGACCTGGCAGGGCGGGCGGCCACCAGCCACGTCCCCCACCGCGCGGCCGCGCCCGCCCGCCGCCCGACCGGAGGTGCCCGCACATGACCGCCGACCGTTCCGCAGGCCTCGCGGAGACCGCCCGCGCCCTGGCCGATGGCGAGGTGTCCGCGCGGGAGTCGACCGAGCGGGCGCTCGCCCGCATCGAGGCGGCGCAGCCCGTGCTCAACGCGTTCCGGGTGATACGCGCGGAGGCCGCGCTCGCCGAAGCGGACGCCGCCGACCGGGAGTTGGCGGTGGGCGGGCGCAAGCCGCTGCTCGGCGTGCCGGTCGCGGTGAAGGACGACACCGATGTGGCGGGCGAGCCCACGGCGTTCGGCTGCCCCGGCGACTTCCCTCCGAAGGCCGAGGACGCGGAGGCGGTGCGCAGGCTGCGGGCGGCCGGGGCGGTGATCGTCGGCAAGACCAACACGTGCGAGCTGGGGCAGTGGCCGTTCACGGAGGGCCCGGCCTTCGGCGACACCCGCAACCCGTGGCACACGGGGCACACGCCGGGCGGCTCGTCCGGCGGTTCGGCTGCGGCGGTCGCGGCCGGCCTGGTGCCCGCGGCGCTCGGTTCGGACGGGGCGGGCTCGGTGCGGATACCCGCGGCGTGGACGCACCTGGTCGGGATCAAGCCGCAGCGCGGGCGCATCTCGACGTGGCCGTGGCCGGAGGCCTTCAACGGCATCACCGTCAACGGCCCACTGGCCCGTACCGTCGCGGACGCGGCCCTCCTCCTGGACGCGGCGAGCGGCAACCACGCGGACGACGCGCACCAGCCGCCCACCATCCGCGCCGTCGAGGCGGCCGGGCGCGAGCCGGGGCGGCTGCGCATCGCGCTGTCGCTCGGCATGCCGTTCACGGCGACGCCCAAGCGGCTGCATCCGCTGGTGCGGGGCAAGGTCGTGGAACTCGCGGAGCGGCTGACCGCCCTCGGCCACGAGGTGGCGGTGGCCGATCCGCGCTACGGCCAGATCGGCCTCGCCTTCGTGCCGCGGGCCACCGCGGGCGTCGCCGACTGGGTGCGCGAGGTGCCCGATCCCTCGCTGCTCGACCGGCGCACCAAGGAGGCCGCGCGCCTGGGCAAGCTGCTCGGCGGGGCGCCGCTGCGGCTCTCTCGGCGCGCGGAGGCCACCCTGCACCGGCGGGTGGGCGCGGTCTTCGACACGTACGACGTGGTGCTGGCGCCCACGACGGCGACCCCGCCGCCGCGCATCGGCACGATGGCGGGGCTCAGCGGCTGGCGCACCGACCAGGCGATGATCGCGGCCTGCCCGTACGCGTGGCCGTGGAACGTGCTCGGCTGGCCCGGCGTGAACGTGCCCGCGGGCCGGGTGGCGGGCGGCCTGCCCGTCGGCGCCCAGCTCCTGGGCCCCGCGGGCAGCGAGCCCCTGCTGATCTCGCTGGCGGCGCAGCTGGAGGACGACCGCCGCTGGCACGAGCAGTGGCCGGCACCGCTGGCGGACGCCCAGGCGGCGCCCTGACGCGGCGGGCGTCCGCCGAGCAACCGGGTCCGCCCTACCTCGGCTCCGCCGAAAATCCGGTGCGGCCGCCGCCCCGCACGCCTACCGTCCAGGGCGTGCAGATCTACGAAATCCACATCCGCGGATGCGCCGGGACGGACGCGGCGCTCGCGCTGCAGGAACCACTGGCGCGGCTGCTGTGCCCGGTCGAGGACCACGAGGGCCCCTGCGAGGTGCCGTGGGGCTTCACGCTGCGCGACGAGCGGGCCGAGGAGGGCGAGGCCGGTCCGGAGCGGGTCCTGGTGCTCGGCATCTTCGCGAGCGCCGAGCAGGCCGCGGAGGTCGTGGACCGGGTGCGGGCGTTCGTCGGCGCGGCGCACCCGGTGGTCCTCGGCGAGGCCGCCACCGACACCTTCGACGAGCTGGCGGACCAGTACCGCATCGAGCAGGGACTGGGCCCCGACCCCGCCTGACCGGCGCCGCGCTCCGCGTGCCGTGGGCGACCAAGTCCCGCATCCTGGACACCCGTGCCGAAAATGAACGGATGGTGTGCGGTGCCTGTCGGCCGTCGCAACAGCGCTTCCCGGCCATGAGGGCAGTCTTGTGCGAAATAGCTTCAAGGTTTTGGGTGTTACGAGCGCTGCCCGGGCAGTTCGCCCGGGCAGGCCGGAACAGGAGGACCCCCGACATGCCAGAGGGAGACTGTACGAAACGCCGTGCCCGGCTCGGCGAAGCCGTGACCGAGGCGGAGATAGAGGCTCTGGTGCGCGGCATCTGCTTCAAGACGGGCCCGCCGACCCGCACCGGTGTCGAGCTGGAATGGCTCGTGCACGCCCCGGACGCCCCCAGCGTCCCCGTGTCGTCCGCCCGCGTAGAAGCAGCCCGCGCGGCCCTGCGGACCCAACCACTGCACTCGGTGGTGACCGTCGAACCCGGCGGCCAGCTTGAGCTCAGCTCGCTGCCCGCCGCGTCGCTCATGGAGTGCGTGTCGACCGTATCGGCCGATCTGGCCGTCGTACGCGACACCTTGAGAACCCTCGATCTGACCCTCACCGGCCTCGGCGCCGATCCCTGGCGCCCCCCGGCCCGCATCCTGCACGAGCCGCGCTACGACGCGATGGAGTCCTGGCTGGACCGCGCCGGTGACGCGGGCCGCCGCATGATGTGCTCCACGGCGTCCGTGCAGATCTGCCTGGACGCCGGGTACGAGGAGCCGGGGCCGCTGGGCTACGCGCGCCGCTGGCGGCTCGCGCATCTGCTCGGCCCCGTGCTGGTCGCCGTGTTCGCCAACTCCCCGCTGCAGGACGGCCGCCGCACCGGCTGGCGCTCCACGCGGCAGGCCGTGTGGGCGGGCATCGACCCCGGCAGGTCGGGCGCGCCCCCGCTCGACGAGGAGCCGCGGGCCGCCTGGACGCGGCACACCCTGGACACGCCGGTGATGTGCGTGCGCGCCGACTCCGCTCCCTGGCTGGTGCCGGACGGGCTGAGCCTGCGGTCCTGGGCGCGCTCCTGCGAGCCGCGGCCGCCCACCCGCGACGATCTCGACTACCACCTCACGACGCTGTTCCCGCCGGTCAGGCCGCGCGGTCACCTGGAGCTGCGGATGGTCGACGCGCAGCCCGGCGAGGACGGCTGGATCGTGCCGCTCGCGGTGACGAGCGCACTGTTCGACGATCCGGGTGCCGCCGAGACGGCCTACCGCACGGTCAAGCCGCTGGCCGAGCGCGCGGGCGCCACGCCGCCGCCGCACAGCCCGCTGTGGCTGGACGCGGCCCGGCACGGCCTCGCCGACCCGGAGCTGCAGGAGGCCGCCGCGGCCTGTTTCGCCGCCGCGCTCGACGCGCTGCCGCGGCTCGGCGCCGCCGCGCACGTGCTCAACGCCGTCGCGGACCACGCCGACCGCTATGTCGCACGCGGCCGCTGCCCCGCCGACGACCTGCTCGACGAGGCGCACACCTACGGGACATCCCTGCCCGGGAAGGACGCACACCGATGACCGGTTCCCCCACGGGACCCCAGCACGGCGCCCCGGCCGACCCCGAGGCGCTGCGGGCGCGCGCGCAGACCGCGCTGCTCGCCGCGCGGGAGCGCACCGCACTCCTCACGTCCTGCGTCGAGGATCCCGAACTGACCGCACAGCACTCGCCGTTGATGTCGCCGCTGGTGTGGGATCTCGCGCACATCGGCAACCAGGAGGAGCAGTGGCTGCTGCGCGCGGTCGGCGGCCGTGAGGCGATGCGGCCCGAGATCGATTCGCTGTACGACGCGTTCGAGCACCCCCGGGCGTCCCGCCCCTCGCTTCCGCTCCTCGCGCCGCAGGAGGCGCGGCGCTACGCCGCCGATGTGCGCGGCCGCGCCCTCGACGTCCTGGAGAGCACCCCGTTCCACGGCACCCGGCTCACGGACGCGGGCTTCGCCTTCGGGATGATCGCGCAGCACGAACAGCAGCACGACGAAACCATGCTGATCACCCATCAGCTGCGGGCGGGCGCCCCGGCGCTCACCGCCCCGGACCCCGAGCCCGCTCCCCCCTTCACCGGACCGCCCGAAGTCCTGGTGCCCGGGGGCCCGTTCATGATGGGCACGTCGGCCGAGCCCTGGTCGCTGGACAACGAACGCCCCGCGCACCGCCGCCTGGTGCCGCCGTACTTCATCGACACCACGCCGGTCACCAACGCCGCGTACCAGCGCTTCGTCGAGGCGGGCGGCTACGACGAACCGCGCTGGTGGCACGAGCGGGGCTGGGAGAAGGTGTGCCGCGACAAGCTCACGGCGCCGCTGTTCTGGCGGCGCGAGGCGGGCCAGTGGCTGCGGCGCCGCTTCGGTGCCCTCGAACCGGTGCCGGGCGACGAGCCGGTCCTGCACGTGAGCTGGTACGAGGCGGACGCGTACGCCCGCTGGGCCGGGCGGCGCCTGCCGACCGAGGCCGAGTGGGAGAAGGCAGCGCGCCACCACCCGGGCGAGGACCGGTCGATGCGCTACCCGTGGGGCGACGCGGACCCGACGCCCGACCGGGCGAACCTGGGCCAGCGGCATCTGCGCCCGGCGCCCGCGGGCAGCTATCCGCTGGGTGAATCACCCCTCGGCGTACGGCAGTTGATCGGTGACGTGTGGGAGTGGACAGCGAGCGACTTCCTGCCCTACCCGGGCTTCGCCGCCTTCCCCTACCGCGAGTACTCGGAGGTCTTCTTCGGCGGCGACTACAAGGTGCTGCGCGGCGGCGCGTTCTCCGTCGACGCGGTGGCCTGCCGGGGCACGTTCCGCAACTGGGACCACCCGGTGCGGCGGCAGATATTCTCCGGCTTCCGCACGGCACGCGACGTCACGGCCGCCGAGACCGCCCAGGGACTCGTCTGATGTGCCGTCATCTCGCGTTCCTCGGCGAGCCGCAGGCTCTCGGCGCGCTGCTCGTGGAGCCCGCGCACAGCCTCCTGAGGCAGTCGTGGGCGCCGCGCAGACAGCGGCACGGGACGGTCAACGCGGACGGTTTCGGCGTCGGCTGGTACGCGGACGGCGATCCGGTGCCGGCCCGCTACCGCCGTGCCGGGCCGATCTGGGCCGACCAGTCGTTCGCCGACCTCGCCCGTGTGGTGCGCTCCGGCGCGGTGCTCGCCGCCGTGCGGGACGCCACGCTCGCGGGCGCGGACGGGGAGGCCGCGGCGGCGCCGTTCGCCGCGGGGCCCTGGCTCTTCAGCCACAACGGCGCGGTGTCGGGCTGGCCGGACTCGCTCGCCGCGGTGGCGACCGGTCTCGCCCCCGCCGATCTGCTGTCCCTGGAGGCGCGCTGCGACTCGGCCCTGGTGTGGGCGCTGGTCCTGGAGCGCCTGCGGCGCGGCGACGACATGGCGCAGGCGCTCGGCGACGTCACCGTCGAGGTCGCCCGCGCGGCGCCCGCCTCCCGCCTGAACCTGCTGCTCACCGACGGCGAGACGATCGCCGCCACGGCCTGGGGCGACACGCTCTGGTATCTCACCGACCCCGGCCGCTCCACCGTCGTCGCCTCCGAGCCGTACGACGACGACCCGCGCTGGCGCGAGGTGCCCGACCGCACCCTGCTCGCCGCCGGCGCCACCGACATCCTGCTGACCCCGCTCAAGGAGCACGCTGCGTGAGCCCGTACCTGCTGACCCGCACCCTGCCCGAGGACGCCACCGGCGCCGCCCTTCGCGCCGACGTCCTGCACGGCCTCACCCGCACCCCCAAGTCGCTGCCGCCGAAGTGGTTCTACGACGCGCGCGGCAGCGCCCTGTTCGACGAGATCACCACGCTGCCCGAGTACTACCCGACGCGCGCCGAACGGGAGATCCTCGTCACCCGCTCCGGCGAGATCGCCGAGGTGACGGGCGCGCGCACGCTCGTCGAGCTGGGCTCGGGCTCCTCGGAGAAGACCCGCCACCTGATCGACGCGCTGCCCGCGCTGCACACGTACGTCCCCGTCGACGTCAGCGAGTCCGCGCTCACCGGCGCGGCGAACACGCTGCTCGCCGAGCGGCCCGCGCTGAACGTGCACGCCCTCATCGCCGACTTCACCCGCGGCCTCGCGCTGCCCGGCACGCCCGGGCCGCGCCTGGTCGCCTTCCTCGGCGGCACCATCGGCAACCTGCTGCCCGCCGAGCGCGCCGCGTTCCTGACGTCGGTACGCGGCCTGCTCTCCCCCGGCGACGCGCTGCTCCTCGGCACGGACCTGGTCAAGGACGAGTCGGTGCTTGTGTCGGCGTACGACGACGGGACGGGCGTGACCGCCGCGTTCAACAAGAACGTCCTGCACGTCGTCAACCGCGAGCTGGGCGCGGACTTCGACCCCGACGCGTTCGCACACGTCGCCGTCTGGGACCGCGACCAGGAGTGGATCGAGATGCGGCTGCGCGCCCGCGCGGCCCAGACGGTGAAGGTCCCGGCGCTTGACCTCGCCGTCCACTTCGAGGAGGGCGAGGACCTCCGCACCGAGATCTCCGCCAAGTTCCGCGAGGAGGTCGTCAAGTCGGAACTGGCGCAGGCGGGGCTCTCGTTGACGCATTGGTGGACGGACGAGAGGGGCCGCTTCGCGCTGTCGCTGAGCACGCCGGCCTGACCCGCCCGGGGTTGCGTCAACGGGTCTGACAGGCCTTACGACCCCGCGTCGTCCAATGACTTGGTGATCCGGCCGGAGGCCGCCTTGGCCTCGCGGGCCGGATCACCCCCGGCGAGCACCTTGGACATGTACGCCTTGATCGGGTTGTCGGCCTCGACGGCGGCCCACTGCGGGGAGTTGGGGGTGGCCCGCCCCCGCGCGGCCCCGGCCGCCATCGCGGCGACCCCCGCCTCGCCGGACACGGCGGACGCCAGCGTCGTCTTGTTGGGCACATAGTCCATCGTGCGCGCCAAGTCCTTCTGCCACTTCTCGCCCGCGAGCGCCTTGACGACCTCCACCGCGCCCTTCCGCTCGTCGGTGCCGTCCCGCACGACGAGGTCGGAGCCACCGGTGAACACGGCACCGGGCTTGCGGGCGGTCTTCCCGGGGACGGGGAAGTAGCCGAGCTTGCCCTTCAGCTTGGGATTCTTCGCCTCGATGGCGCGCGCCGCGCCGGGCACGGCGATGATCTGCGCGACATCGCCCGCGGCGAACTCCTCGGCCTGCGGCGGGTGTTCCTCGTCCGCGTCGGGCGGACCGTCGCCGAGCGCCTGGAGCTGCCGGTAGAAGTCCATGCCGCGCAGCGCGGCGGGCGTGTCGAGGACGCCCTGCCAGCTGCCGGCCTTCTCCTTGGCGAGGTCGCCGCCCTCGTCCCAGATGAATCCGGCGAGCGTGTACCAGTCCTGCCCGGCCAGATAGATCCCCTGAGTGCCGCCCGCGTCGAGCCGCCGGGTGTCGGCGAGCCACTGCTGCCGCGTCGTCGGGGGCTGCTTGATCCCGGCCTGCGCGAACAGGTCCTTGTTGTAGATCACGACGCGGTTCGCGGCGTACCAGGGGATGCCGTACTGGCCGCCGTCGTAGCGCCCCGGCTCGGCGAGACCCGGCAGCCAGTCCTCCATGCCGAGGTCGCGGGCCGACTCCAGGGTGAGGTCCTCGAGGCCGCCCTGGTCGACGTACTGGGCGACCTGGGTGTTGCCGACCTCGATGACGTCCGGCCCGTCCCCGTCCTTCAGGGCCGCCTCGACCTTCTCGCCGATGCCGGTCCACTCCTGGACCTTGATGTCGAGGTCGAGGTTGCCGTGCCGCTTCTCGAAGTCCTTGGTGAAGCGCTTCATGAAGGCGTCCGACGCGCTGCCCCGCATCAGCCACACCTTCACGGTGCTGCGGTCGTCCCCGCCGCCGGGCAACAGGCCGCAGCCGGGCAGCAGGGCGGTGGAGGCGAGGGCCAGGGTCAGGGACAGGGCGATGCGGAGGCGGCGCGGATTCACGTCGGTCACTTTCTGCCTGCGGACAGGGCGAGGAGGCCCGACGTGGGGAAGAGCTTGAAGCTCGAACGGGTGTGCAGGATTTTGGTATGGACCAACACATCGGTCAAGGGGTGTGAGGGGATTCGTGGCACTTCTGTGAAGACCGCACTCCCGCAGCCATGTCGCTTCCGCCGACAGGCCCACGCGCGCACCCGGCACTACCGTGGAGGGCACCGCAACGCCGCGGAGAGGAGAAGCCCGCCCATGTCCGACCACACCTACCGGGTCACCGAGATCGTCGGCACCTCGCACGAAGGCGTCGACCAGGCCATCCGCAACGGCATCGAACGCGCCTCACAGACACTGCGCGGCCTCGACTGGTTCGAGGTCACCCAGGTGCGCGGCCATATCGAGGACGGACAGATCCAGCACTACCAGGTCGGCCTGAAGGTCGGCTTCCGCCTGGAGGACACGCCGTAGGCGCCGCTCACGTACGCCCTTCGCGCTCCTGCGCGTCCCGCAGCTCCGCCGACGCGCTCCCCCACCGCGCCCGCACCACCGTGAACCCGGCCTGCTCGGCGTCGTCGCACACCAACTCGTCGTCGTCCACCAGCATCCGGATCTCGCGGTCGCGGACGAGGGAGCGCAGGACCTCCAGCTTGGTGTGGCGCGCGGGCCGCCGGTCGTGGTCGCGCCGCATCCAGATCCGCCCCTCGGGCAGCCCCTGCGCGGCCAGCCACGCCTCGGTGTCGGCGCGGCAGCGCTCGGGCCGCCCGGTGAGGTAGACGACCTCGCACTCCCGGGCACTGTCCAGGGCGAGCCGCACGCCGCGCGGCAGCGGCGGGTCGTCGGGCGCGGCCGCGAAGAACGCGTTCCAGTCGCGCGGCTTGCGTTCAAGGAAGCGCTGGCGGTGCGCGGTGTCCGCGAGGGTGCCGTCGAGGTCGAACACGGCGAGGGGCCGCGCGGTCGCGGCATCGGCGTACGCCGCCGGAGTGTTGTCATGCGTCACGCCGTCAGCGTACGGAACGTACGCAGGTGGCGGCCCTGGACTGTGGGTACGACTGAACCGTGCCCGGCCGAGGCCGCCGGGGCGGGACGGAGGCCGAGGTGCGCGGGATCGCGATCGTGGGCGCGGGGCAGGCGGGACTCCAGCTGGGTCTCGGGCTCCTGGACGCCGGACATGAGGTCACGCTCGTCGCCGAGCGGCGCCCGGAGGACGTGCGGGCAGGGCGGGTGACCTCGACCCAGCTCATGTTCGGCCCGGCCCTGCGCATCGAGCGTGCCGCCGGGCTCGCGCTCTGGGACGACTCCGCACCCGTGATGCCGGGGTTCGAGCTCAGCCACTGGGAGCCGGAGAAGCAACGGGAGGTGCCGGTACGGCGGTTCGCGGCGCCGTTCGACGAAGAGGTGCGCTCGGTCGACCAGCGGGTCAAGCTGGCCGCCTGGCTGGAACTGTTCGAGGAGCGGGGCGGGCGCACGGAGTACCGGTCCGTCGGCCCCGCCGACGTGGCCGCCCTCGCCGCCGCGCACGACCTGACGGTCCTCTCCACCGGCCGCGGCGAGCTCTCCGCGCTCTTCGCCCCCGACCCGTCCTGGCCCGTCCACGACCGGCCGCCGCGCACCCTGGCCTGCTTCTACGTGCACGGCGTCGCGCACGACGACTCCGACCCGGCCGCGGGGTACGTCCGCACCACCGGCGTTCCGCCCGCCGGCGACGTGATCATCATGCGCGCGCTCACGGTCGGCGGGCCCTGCGACATCGTCCTCTTCGAGGGGAGGTGGGACGGGCCGTACGACTGCTGGGCCGACCGCCCCACCGCCGCCGAGGGATGGCTACGCGCCCTCGACTTGCTGCGTACGTACGCGCCTTGGGAGTACGAACGCTTCCGCCACACCGAACCCACCGACCCCGGTGCCGCCCTGTACGGCGCGATCACTCCGACGGTCCGCCGCCCCGTGGCACACGTGGACGGCGGCCGCCCGGTCCTCGGCCTGGCGGACGCCGTCGCCGTCCACGACCCGATCACCGGCCAGGGCGCGAACAACGCCGCGCGGGCGGCGGCCAGTTACCTCACCGCCGTCCTCAAGCGCGGGGCCCTCCCCTTCGACGAGGAGTGGATGCGGGCGACCTTCGACGCGTACTGGCAGAACGCCCGGCACACGCACGCCTTCACCGAGTTCATGCTGCGCGAGCCGCAGCCCGAGCAGGTGCCCCTCATCATCCAGACCGCCTTCGACCACCCGGAGGTCGCCCACCGGTTCGCCAACGGGTACGCCGATCCGCCGACGTACCGGGAGTGGCTGATGGACCCCGAGGGCGCCGACGCGTACGTGGCCCGGTTCAAGAAGTAGCGCGGCGCGAGCCACTCCGGGGCGGGCGGAGGGAGCCACGTCGGTCTGCATCACTGCCGCCCGATCGTGGACATTTCAAGCAGCCTCCTGGAGCCTGTTCCTGTGGACTCGCCGCTGACCACCTATCTGCTGCCTGCCGCCCTCGCCGTGATCATGTTCGGTCTCGGCCTCGGCCTGAGCGTGGCCGACTTCCGCAGGGTCGCGGCCTACCCGTGGCCCGTGGCCGTCGCCCTCGTCTGCCAACTGGCACTCCTTCCCGCCGCCTGCCTGGGCCTGGTCCTCGCCTTCGACCTGAGCCCGGAGCTGGCCGTCGGCATGATGCTGCTCGCGGCCTCCCCCGGCGGCACGATGGCCAACATCTTCAGCCATCTCTTCGGCGGCGACGTCGCCCTCAACGTCACGCTGACCGCGATCAATTCGGTGATCGCGGTCTTCACGCTGCCGATCGTCGTGAACCTCTCCCTCGACCACTTCATGGCCGGGTCGGACGAGGTGCTCGGGCTGCGCTTCGACAAGACGCTGCAGGTCTTCCTCGTCGTCCTTGTGCCGGTCGCGGCGGGCATGCTGGTCCGGCACCGCCGTCCGCGCTTCGCGGAGCGCTCCACCCAGGCGGTCAAGGTCACGGCGATCTCCGCGCTCATCGGCATCATCATCGCCGCGCTCGTCGCCGAGCGGGACAACGTGCTCGGCTACCTCGCCGACGTCGGCCTCGTCGTCTTCCTCTTCGCCGCGATCTCCCTGACCATCGGCTACGGCGCGACCCGCCTGGCCCGCGGCGACCACCGGCAGTCCGTGGCCACCTGCTTCGAGATCGGCATGCACAACACCACGCTCTCCATGGCCATCGCCCTCAGCCCCACCCTCCTCGACAGCACCCGCATGGCCATCCCCTCGGCGGTGTACGCGGTGGTGATGTTCGCGATGGCCATGTCCGCGGGCTTCCTGCTGCGCCGGATCGCGCCGCACGAGGACGCGGCCGCCGACGCGGGAGAGCCGGCGCGCGTCACGCGCGGCTGAGGATCACCAACAGCGCCGCGCCCTCCGCCGGGAGCCGCACGCCAAGTGCGGCCAGAATCACTTTGCCCGCCCCAGGGACCTGGCGGATCATGGAGAGGTGAACGCCCTACGACTCTCGGTCCTGGACCGCTCCCGAACCCGCGAGGGACACGACACCACGGAACCCCTGCGGGACACCGTCGCCCTCGCCCAGGAGCTGGAGGCGCTCGGGTATCACCGGTTCTGGGTGTCCGAGCACCACGGCGTGCCGGGGGTCGCCGGTTCCGCTCCGACGGTGCTCGCGGCGGCGGTCGCCGGGGCCACGCGGAGCATCCGGGTGGGCACGGGCGGCGTGATGCTGCCGAACCATCAGCCGCTGGTGGTGGCCGAGCAGTTCGGGGTGCTCGAAGCGCTGTTCCCGGGGCGGATCGACATGGGGCTCGGGCGTTCGGTCGGGTTCACGGACGGCGTGCGCAGGGCGCTCGGGCGTGACAAGCACGACGCGGACGACTTCGCGGCACATCTCGAAGAACTGCTCGGCTGGTTCCGGGGCACCTCGGACACGGGTGTGCACGCGCGCCCGGCGGAGGGCCTGAGCGTGCCACCGTACGTCCTCGCGATCGGCGAGGGGGCCCGCATCGCGGCGGAATCGGGGCTTCCTATGGTCGTCGGCGACATCAGGGGCCGCGAGAAGATGCTGGCCGCCGTCGAGCGCTACCGCGCGGCGTTCCGGCCCTCCGCCTGGTCGGCCGAGCCGTACGTCGTCGTCTCGGGCTCGATCGCCGTCGCGGACTCCGAGGAGGCGGCCCGGCGGCTGCTCATACCCGAGGCCTGGTCATTGGCGTACTCCCGCACCCACGGCACCTTTCCGCCGCTGCCGCCCGCCGAGCGCGTCGAGGAGCTCGTGGCGACGGGAGCGATGACGGAGAAGGAGCGCGGTTTCTACGAGTCGGGGCTGCGCGGACACATCGCCGGCACCGAGGACCAGGTCGCCGCCGAGCTGGAGAAGCTGATCGAGGAGAGCGGCGCGCAGGAGGTCCTGGTGACGACGAGCACGTACGACCGCGAGGGACTCCGGGACTCCTTCCGGCGCCTGGCGCGGATCGCGGGCCTGCGGGCACCGGCACCGGCACCGGCACCTGGGGCCACCGCGCACTCCGCTCAGGGTGCGGAACCCGCCCCGGCCTAGAATCGTGGGGTTTGCCCCCGATCCGCGTACGGAGCCCGCCCCATGCACAGTCGCCCCGCTCACGACCACGATCCTTTCGTACGGGTCCGGGGTGCCCGCGAGCACAATCTGCGCGGGGTCGACGTGGACGTTCCGCGCGACGTCATCGCCGTGTTCACCGGGGTCTCCGGCTCCGGGAAGTCCTCGCTCGCGTTCGGGACGATCTACGCGGAGGCGCAGCGGCGCTACTTCGAGTCGGTCGCCCCGTACGCGCGCCGCCTGATCCACCAGGTGGGGGCACCGAAGGTCGGGGAGATCACGGGGCTGCCGCCCGCGGTCTCGCTCCAGCAGCGCCGCGCGGCACCCACGTCCCGTTCGTCGGTGGGCACGGTCACGACGCTCTCCAATTCACTGCGGATGCTGTTCTCGCGCGCGGGCGACTACCCGGCGGGGGCGGAACGTCTCGACTCCGACGCGTTCTCGCCGAACACGGCGGCCGGGGCCTGTCCCGAGTGCCACGGCATCGGCAGGGTCCACCGCACGACGGAGGACCTGCTCGTACCCGACCAATCGCTGTCCATCCGCGACGGCGCGATCGCCGCCTGGCCCGGCGCCTGGCAGGGCAAGAACCTGCGCGACGTGCTCGACGCCCTCGGCCACGACGTGGACCGCCCGTGGCGCGAGCTGCCGCGGGCCGACCGCGACTGGATCCTGTTCACCGACGAGCAGCCGGTCGTCACCGTGCACCCCGTGCGCGACGCGGGCCGCATCCAACGCCCGTACCAGGGCACGTACATGAGCGCACGGCGCTATGTGATGAAGACGTTCGCCGACTCCAAGAGCCAGACGCTGCGCACGAAGGCCGAGCGGTTCCTGGCCAGCGAGCCGTGCCCGGCCTGCGGCGGCAGCCGGCTGCGGCCGGAGGCGATGGCGGTCACGTTCGCGGGCCGCACCATCGCGGAGCTGTCCGCGCTGCCGCTGTCCGAGCTGGCCAAGTGCCTTGAGGCGGCGGCCGGTTCGGGCGCGGGGGCAGCCGGCGCGGAGACGGCAGGGGTCCTCACCGCCGATCTCCTGGCCCGCATCGGCACGATCACAGAGCTGGGCCTCGGCTACCTCTCCCCCGACCGCGCGACCCCCACCCTCTCGGCGGGCGAGCTGCAACGCCTGCGCCTGGCCACACAGTTGCGCTCGGGGCTCTTCGGTGTCGTGTACGTCCTGGACGAGCCGTCGGCCGGACTGCATCCCGCCGACACCGAGTCGCTCCTGACCGTCCTGGACCGGCTCAAGGCGGCGGGCAACTCGGTGTTCGTGGTCGAGCACCACCTGGACGTGATGCGGCACGCGGACTGGCTGGTCGACGTGGGACCGCAGGCGGGCGAGCACGGCGGGCGTGTGCTGCACAGCGGCCCGGTGGCCGACCTCGAGGCGGTGGCGGAGTCGGCCACGGCGCGCTTCCTGTTCGACCGGGAGCCTGTGACGGTACGTCAGGTGCGTACGCCGCGCGGCTGGTTGAAGGTCGGCCCGGTGTCGCGGCACAACCTGCGGGACGTGACGGCGGAGTTCCCGCTGGGCGCGTTCACAGCCGTGACGGGGGTTTCGGGATCGGGCAAGTCCACGCTGATCGGCGAGCTGGCCGAGCGTGCGGAGGAGCTCGCGGGCGTGGACCGCCTGGTGTGCGTGGACCAGAAGCCGATCGGCCGCACGCCCCGCTCCAACCTCGCCACGTACACCGGACTCTTCGACGTCGTACGCAAGGTGTTCGCGGAGACGGACGAGGCGAAGGCGCGCGGCTACGGCGTGGGGCGGTTCTCCTTCAACGTGGCGGGCGGGCGCTGCGAGACCTGTCAGGGCGAGGGGTTCGTGAGCGTCGAGCTGCTCTTCCTGCCCAGCACGTACGCCCCGTGCCCGGACTGCGGGGGCGCCCGCTACAACCCCGAGACCCTCCAGGTCACGCACGGCGGGCTGACCGTCGCGGACGTCCTCGACCTGACCGTCGAGGCCGCCGCCGACTTCTTCGCCGAAACGCCCGCCGTACTGCGCAGCCTGCGCACGCTCCTCGACGTAGGCCTCGGCTATCTGCGGCTCGGGCAGCCCGCGACGGAGCTGTCCGGCGGCGAGGCGCAGCGCATCAAGCTGGCCAGCGAGCTGCAGCGGGGGCGGCGCGGGCACACCCTCTACCTCCTCGACGAGCCCACCGCCGGGCTGCATCCGGCGGATGTGGAGGTGCTCGTGGGGCGGCTGCACGAGCTGGTGGACGCCGGGCACTCCGTGGTCGTCGTCGAGCACGACATGGCCGTGGTGGGCGGAGCGGACTGGGTGGTGGATCTCGGGCCCGGGGGCGGGGACGACGGCGGGCGCGTGGTCGCCGCGGGGGCCCCGGCCGACGTGGCCCGGGTCGCCGGGAGCCGGACGGGGCCGTACCTGGCGCGGGCCACCGCGGCCACCACACCCCTCTGACCAAGGACGATGCCATGGAACGCCGTGTCAGTGGCCGTGTCAGGGGTGTGACAGACGGCTGACAGCCCCCGTCGCGAAGGTAGGGGCATGAAAAGTTCAGCGATTGCAGTGACAGGCCTTCGCAAGGCATACGGCGACAAGGTCGTTCTCGACGGCATCGACTTCGAGGTCGCCGCCGGATCGGTCTACTCGATGCTCGGCCCGAACGGGGCGGGCAAGACGACCACGGTGAACGTCCTGACGACGCTGATGACCGCCGACGCCGGGTCGGTGCGCGTCGCCGGCCACGACGTGGCGACGGGAATCAAGCAGGTGCGGGCCGCCATCGGCGTGACCGGTCAGTTCGCCGCGGTGGACGAGCTGCTTTCGGGCCGGGAGAATCTGCAGCTCATGGCGGACCTGAAGCGGGTGCGCTCCCGTGACGTGGTCACCGGGCTCCTCGAGCGGTTCGACCTGGTGGAGTCGGCGGACAAGCTGGTCGCGACCTACTCCGGCGGTATGCGCCGCAAGCTCGACCTGGCCATGACGCTGATCGGCAAGCCGGAAATCATCTTCCTGGACGAGCCGACGACGGGCCTCGACCCGCGCAGCAGGCGCACCATGTGGGACATCGTCCGCGGCCTCGTCGCCGACGGCACCACCATCTTCCTCACCACCCAGTACCTGGACGAGGCCGACGAGCTCGCCGACCGGATCGCGGTGCTCAACCACGGCCGCCTGGTCGCCGAGGGCACCCCCGAACAGCTGAAGCGGCGCATCCCCGGCGGGCATGTGCGCCTGCGCTTCACCGACCCGGCCGCGTACCGCTCCGCCGCCGCCACGCTGCGCGACGCCACCACGGACGACGAGACGCTGTCGCTGCGGATCCCCAGCGACGGCAGCCAGCGCGAACTGCGCTCCGTCCTCGACTGGCTGGACTCCGTCGGCATCGAGGCGGACGAGCTGTCCCTGCACACCCCCGACCTCGACGACGTCTTCCTCGCCCTGACCGAGAACACCACCAAGGAGGCGATCGCGCGATGAGCACGATCTCGACGACACTGGGCGATTCGGCGATCATGCTGCGCCGCAACATCAAGCACAGCATGCGGAACCCGATCACGATGTTCAACGCGATCCTGTTGCCGATCGTGCTCATGCTGATGTTCGTCAAGGTGCTCGGCGGCGGGTTCGACGTCGGCGTCTCCTACATCGACTACGCGACACCAGGCCTGCTCGTGATGGCCATCAGCTACGGGCTCGGGGCCACCGCGACGGCCGTGAACGACGACATGACCAAGGGCGTCATCAACCGGTTCAAGGTCATGGACGTCTCCCGCGGTGCCATGCTGACCGGGCATGTCGTCATCACGACGGTGCGTGCCCTGGTGGCCTGCGCGGCCATCGTCGGGGTGGCGTTCCTGATGGGGTTCGACCCGGGCGCGAGCGCCCTCGACTGGCTCGGTGTGCTCGGTGTCATCGTGCTCCTGAGCTTCGCGGCCAGCTGGCTCACCGTCGCCATGGGGCTCGCCGCGAAGAGCGTGGAGTCGGCGGGCATGGCCACCGTGCCGCTGATCATGCTGCCTTTCCTGAGCAGCGCGTTCGTCCCCGCGGAGACGATGGACACCGGTGTCCGGCAGTTCGTGGAGTACCAGCCCTTCACCCCGATCATCGAGACCCTGCGCGGTCTCCTGGCGGGCGACCCGTCGGGCGGCGACACGCTCGCGGCCCTGGCCTGGTGCGTCGGGATCGCCGTCGTCGGATACGTGTGGGCGATCTCCACGTTCAAGAAGCGGGCCTGACGTTCACGGAGCGGGTGACGCTCACGAAGCGAGCGTCACCTCGACCAGCTGGGACCAGTCGCCGTCCTTCCCCTCCTGAGCCGCCTCGGCGAACTTCACGTCGCCGAGGCGGCTCCGCGCGCTCTGCTCGATCCGGGCCACGTCCGGCTGCGAGCGGTCCTTGAGGCCGCGCACCCCCGCGCTCGCCGCGAGCAGCCGCGCGGCCTGCTCGTCGTCGCCCTGGCGCAGTGCCAGGTCCGCGATCCCGACGAGCATCTGCGCGGTCAGCGGCGCGTGTCCCGCCTCGGACGCCGCCGCGAAGGCCGCCGCGCGGTGCTCCCGGGCCTCGCCGAGGTCCTCGGCGACATAGCCGAGCATGTCGTGCGTCATCGCGAGGATGTACGAGTGCTCCGCCTCGTCGCCCAACAGGGCGGTGGCGACGTCGAGTTGCCTGCGCGTCTCCGCCACGTCGCCGCCCCAGCGGGCGAGTTCCGCCTTCGCGAAGGCCAGCTCGGCCAGCGCGTCCGGCCATGTGACCCGCTCCGCGTACCGCTCCGCCTCGGCGACGGTGGCCGCGCAGGCCGCCTCGTCGCCGTCCAGCCAGTACAGCCGGGCCTGCATCGACCGCATCCGGATGAGGTCCTCGGTGGCGCCGACCTCGGTGACGACCGCGATCGCCTCCTCGTAGTACTGACACGCGCGGGCGAACTCGCCGCGCACGGCGATCCGTTCCGCCAGCTCGGTCAGGGCGAACGAGATCCCGAACCGTTCGCCGACCGCCCGGAACTCGACGAGCGCCCGCTCCAGGTACGCGTCCGCCTCCGCCCCCTCCCGGCCGAGGACGACCCGCATCTTGCCCAGGTGCAGCCGGGCCAGCGCGCGCGCCCAGGGGTCCTCGTCGCCGAGCAGCCGCTCGAGCTCGGGCAGGGACGCGTCCGGCCCCTCCAGCATGCGCTCCAGCGCGACGATGAAGCCCAGCAGCGGGTGACGGTCCTTGCCGTGCGCGCCGAACCGGTGCGCCTTGCGGATCCACTCCTCGGCCTGGTTCGCGTCGCCCCGCCCGGAACTCACGAACATCGCGACAAGGCCGTACGCCGTGGCCCGCACCCCGTCGGTCACCTCGCCGGGCATGCTTGTGGCCGCCGTGAGCATCTCGAAGCCCTCGGTCCTGTGCCCGCCGAGCCACCAGTACCAGCCCGCGCCCGCCGCGAGCCGCATCGACGCCTGCGCGTCGCCCGCCGCGAGCGCGCCGCGCGTCGCGGCGCCGATGTTGTCGTGCTCGGCCTCCAGCGTGGCGAGCCAGTCCAGTTGCTCGGCGCGGCGCAGATGCGGCTCCGCGGTCTCGCACAGTTCGGTGAAGTAGGTCAGGTGCGCGTCGCGCGCCAGGTCCGCTTCCCCCACTTCCGCGAGCCGCTCCCCCGCGTACTCCTTGATCGTGCCGAGCATGCGGTAGCGCGGGGCGCTGTCGCCCTCGGCGACAAGGAGCGACTTCTCGGTGAGCGCGGTGAGCAGTTCGAGGACCTGCCACTGCTCGACCGTGTCCCCTGCGTCCCCCGCGCAGACCCGTTCGGCCGCTTCCAGGCTCGCGCCGCCGGAGAACACCGACAGCCTGCGCAGGACCGTCCGCTCTTCGGGGGTGAGCAGTTCCCAGCTCCAGTCGACCGCCGCGCGCAGCGTCTTGTGCCGCGGCAGCGCGGTGCGGCTGCCGCTGGTGAGCAGGCGGAACCGGTCGTCGAGGCGGTTGGCGAGCTGGTCGACGGACATGGTGCGCAGGCGGGCAGCGGCCAGTTCGATCGCCAGCGGCATGCCGTCGAGCGCCCGGCACACGCGCACCATCGTCGCCAGCGTGTGGGGGTCGGCGGCGAGGTCCCGGCGCACCGCCCCGGCCCGGTCCCTCAGCAGTTGGACCGCGGGCGAGGACTCGATGCCGGACGGGTCCGCGTCCCCCTCGGGCAGGGCCAGCGGCTCGACCGGCCACAGTGCCTCGCCGGTGATGCCGAGCGGTTCCCGGCTCGTCGCCAGGATGCGCAGCCGCCGGCACTGCCCGAGCACGCCGTGGGCGAACGTCGCCGCCGACTCGATCACGTGCTCGCAGTTGTCCAGGATCAGCAGCGCCTCGCGGTCGCGGATGGCGGCGATGAGCCGGTCCGTCAGCGTCGCGTTCGCGGCCCCGCCGAGCAGGGCGTCCCGCAGGCCGAGCCCGCCGAGCGTCGCCTGCGCCACGTCGGTCACGTCGCCGTCGGCGCCGATGGAGGCGAGCTCCACCAGCCAGGCGCCGTCCGGCAGATCGCCGACCAGGGTGCGCGCGGTCTCCGTGGCCAGCCGGGTCTTTCCCGCGCCGCCGGGACCGATCACGGTGGTGAGCCGGTGCTCGGCGACGAGCTCGCCGACCGCGGCGACATCGGCGCCCTTGCCGACGAAGGTGGTCAGTTCGGCCCGCAGATTGGTCTTGCGGCTCGCCTCGTCGCGCCCCGCGTCGCCGCGCCCCAGCTCGCCCCGCAACAGCGCGACGTGCAGCGCGGCCAGCTCCTGCGAGGGATCGACGCCCAGCGTGTCGGCCAGTGCCTCCCTCGCGCGCTGATAGACGACAAGCGCCTCGCTGTCGCGGCCTGCGGCGACGAGGGCGCGCATCAGTGCGGCGGCGAGCCGCTCCCGTACCGGGTGCGCGGCCACCAGGTCCGTCAGCTCCGTGACCAGCTCCGCGCCGCGCCCGAGGGTGATCTCCGCGTCGGCCCACTCCTCCGTGGCGGTCAGGCGCAGCCCGTCGAGCCGGACGACGGCGGCGTCGAACGCGCCGCTCTCCTGCAGACCGACGTCCTGCATGGCCGCGCCGCGCCACAGTTCGAGGGCCTCTCGCAGCAGCCGCACGCGCCGGGAGGCGTCCTCGGTACGGGACTCGCCCGCGCTGACGAGGCGTTCGAAGCGCACGGCGTCGACGGCGTCGGGCTCCACCTTCAGCCGGTAGCCGTCCGTCTGCCCCTCGATCACCCCGTCCGGCAGCACCTTCCGCAGCCGGGAGACCAGCCGCTGCAGGGCGTTCGTCGCGTCCGCGGGCGGGTGCTCACCCCAGATCCAGTCGACGAGCGACGCCTTCGGGACCGCGTGGCCCGGCTTGAGCGCGAGGGCGACAAGCAGCCCGCGCAGCCGCGCGCCCGGCACGTCGACCAAGCCGCCGTCGTCCGCGCGAACGTTGAATGGACCCAGCATCCCGATCAGCACGCGCTGATTTTGCCACGGGCGTTCGGCGGGCACGCAACCGCTGACGTGCAACGGACTATTGTCCCGGTATCCGCCCCCGGCCAGGCGGGCGGCCGGTCAGCGCGCCTTCCGGGTCGCCCGCAGCCACTCCTTGTTCATGGCCGCGATCGACGGCAGCGGAATGCCCTTCGGACAGGCGGTCGCGCACTCGCCGGTGAGGGTGCAGCCGCCGAAGCCCTCGGAGTCCATCTGCGCGACCATGTCGAGGACGCGGGTCTCGCGCTCCGGGGCGCCCTGCGGCAGCACGTTGAGGTGGTTGACCTTGGCTGAAGTGAACAGCATCGCCGAGCCGTTGGGGCAAGCGGCGACGCAGGCGCCGCAGCCGATGCACTCGGCGTGCTCGAAGGCGAAGTCCGCGTCCGGCTTGGGCACGGCGGTCGCGTGGGCCTCGGGGGCCGAGCCGGTGGGGGCGCTGATGTAGCCGCCGGACTGGATGATGCGGTCGAAGGCGGAGCGGTCGACGACCAGGTCCTTGATGACCGGGAAGGCGGCCGCCCGCCACGGCTCGATGTCGATGGTATCGCCGTCGTCGAAGGACCGCATGTGCAACTGGCAGGTCGTGGTGCGCTCGGGCCCGTGCGCGTCGCCGTTGATGACGAGCGAGCACGCGCCGCAGATGCCCTCACGGCAGTCGTGGTCGAACGCGACCGGCTCCTCGCCCTTGACGATGAGCTCTTCGTTGAGGGTGTCGAGCATCTCCAGGAAGGACATGTCCGAGGAGATTCCGTCCACTTCGTACGTGGACATCGCGCCGTCGGCGTCGGCGTTCTTCTGGCGCCAGACGCGCAGGGTGAGCTTCATGCGTAGCTCCGCTGAGTGGGGTGGACGTACTCGAAGACGAGGTCTTCCTTGTGCAGGACGGGGGCGTCGCCGGTCGCGGTGAACTCCCAGGCGGCCGCGTACGAGAAGTCCTCGTCGACGCGGGCGGCCTCGCCGTCCGGGGTCTGGGACTCCTCGCGGAAGTGGCCGCCGCAGGACTCGGCGCGGTGCAGCGCGTCGAGGCACATGAGCTCGGCGAGCTCCAGGTAGTCGACGATGCGGTTGGCCTTCTCCAGGGACTGGTTGAACTCCTCGCCGGTGCCGGGCACCTTGATGCGGCGCCAGAACTCCTCGCGAATCTGCGGGATGCGCTCCAGGGCCTTGCACAGTCCCGTCTCGGTGCGGGCCATGCCGCAGAACTCCCACATCAGCTCGCCGAGTTCGCGGTGGAAGGAGTCGGGGGTGCGGTCGCCGTCGACGGCCAGGAGGAGGTTCAGGCGGTCCTCGGTCTCGGAGAGGACCTCCTGGACGGCCGGGTGGTCGGCGTCGACCTCGTCCTTGTGCGGGTGGCGCGCCAGGTAGTCGTTGATGGTCGAGGGCAGGACGAAGTAGCCGTCGGCGAGGCCCTGCATCAGGGCGGAGGCGCCGAGGCGGTTCGCGCCATGGTCGGAGAAGTTGGCCTCGCCGATCGCGAACAGGCCGGGGACGGTGGTCTGGAGGTCGTAGTCGACCCAGAGGCCGCCCATCGTGTAGTGCACCGCCGGGTAGATCCGCATGGGGACTTCGTACGGGTTCTCCGCGGTGATGCGCTCGTACATGTCGAAGAGGTTGCCGTACTTCTCCTCGACCGCCTTGCGGCCCATCCGCTGGATCGCGTCGGCGAAGTCCAGGTACACGCCCTGGCCGCCGGGGCCCACTCCCCTGCCCTCGTCGCAGACGTTCTTGGCCGCGCGCGAGGCGATGTCGCGGGGCACGAGGTTGCCGAAGGACGGGTAGATGCGCTCCAGGTAGTAGTCGCGCTCGTCCTCGGGGATCTCGTTGGCCGGACGCGTGTCGCCCTTGGCCTTGGGCACCCAGATGCGGCCGTCGTTGCGCAGCGACTCGCTCATCAGCGTGAGCTTGGACTGGTGGTCGCCGGTACGCGGGATGCAGGTGGGGTGGATCTGGGTGAAGCAGGGGTTGGCGAAGTAGGCGCCGCGCCGGTGGGCGCGCCACACGGCCGTCGCGTTGGAGTTCATGGCGTTCGTCGACAGGTAGAAGACGTTGCCGTAGCCACCGGACGCGAGGACGACGGCGTCCGCGAAGTACGTGTCGATCCTGCCGGTGATCAGGTCGCGGGCGACGATGCCGCGCGCCCGGCCGTCGACGACGATGACGTCCAGCATCTCGGTGCGCGGGTGCATCTCGACGTTGCCTGCGGCGATCTCCTTCGAAAGCGCCTGGTACGCGCCGAGCAGGAGCTGCTGGCCCGTCTGGCCGCGGGCGTAGAACGTACGGGACACCTGGACGCCGCCGAAGGAGCGGGTGTCGAGGAGGCCGCCGTACTCGCGGGCGAACGGCACGCCCTGGGCCACGCACTGGTCGATGATCTCGACGGAGACCTGCGCGAGGCGGTGCACGTTGGACTCGCGGGCGCGGAAGTCGCCGCCCTTGACGGTGTCGTAGAACAGGCGGTGGATGGAGTCGCCGTCGTTGCGGTAGTTCTTCGCGGCGTTGATGCCGCCCTGCGCGGCGATGGAGTGGGCGCGGCGCGGCGAGTCCTGGTAGCAGAACTGCACGACGTGGTAGCCCTGTTCGGCGAGCGTGGCGCCGGCGGCGCCGCCCGCGAGGCCGGTGCCGACGACGATCACCGTGTGCTTGCGGCGGTTGGCGGGGTTGACCAGTTTGGCCTCGAAGCGGCGGGTGTCCCAGCGCTCGGCGATGGGGCCCTGCGGCGCCTTGGTGTCGGCGACGGGCTCGCCGGTGGTGTATTCGGAATAGGAATTCATCGGTCAGCTCACCACTCCGGTCATGACACCGACGGGTACGGAGACGAAGCCCACGGTCAGCAGCAGCGCGAGGCCGCTTGCGCAGGTCTTCAGGAAGCGGTCGCGGGACGCGTTGCCCACGCCGAGGGTCTGGGCGGCGCTCCAGAAGCCGTGCCGGACGTGGAAGCCGAGGGCGACCACGGCCGTGATGTAGATGACGTTGCCGTACCAGGTGGAGAAGGTGTCGATCACGTTCTGGTACGGGTGCAGGTGCTCGTAGCCGCCGGGGTGCACGGTGCCCGTGGTCAGGTCCAGGATGTGCCAGACGATGAACAGGCCGAGGATGATCCCGCCCCAGCGCATGGTGCGGGTCGCGTAGCTCGCGCGCGGCTTCTTGTGCACGTACTTGCTCGGGCGGGCCCTGATGTCGCGGCGGCTGAGCTGGTACGCGGACACGGCGTGCGCGACGACGGCGGCGACGAGTCCGACGCGCACGACCCACAGGGTCCACTCCCAGCGCATCACGGGCCCGCCGAGGGTGCGGAGCCAGTGCGCGTAGTGGTTGAAGTCGTCGGGACCGAAGAAGATCTTCAGGTTTCCGATCATGTGGGCGACCAGGTAGAGCAGCATGATCAGGCCGCTCACCGCCATCACGGTCTTCTTGCCGACGGTGGAGTCCCACACCGTGCGCGGTAGTGACGGCCGTCGGTCCGTCCGCGTTGCCAGAGCCATGCCAGGAACGCTACGGCCGAAGGTCCCGATCGGTCCAAGAGATGGTTACGCTCATCTCCATAGGCTCGCCCTATGCATGGCCTATCGTGGGGCGCATGCAGTTCCAGCAGCTTCTCTACTTCGTCGCGGTCGCCGAGACCCGGCACTTCACGCGGGCCGCCGAGCAGGTGCACGTGTCGCAGCCGTCGCTCTCGCAGCAGGTGCGGGCCCTGGAGAAGGAGCTCGGCGCCGAGCTGTTCAGCAGGGCGCGCGGGAACATCGCGCTGACCGACGCCGGTGAGGCGCTGCTTCCGCTGGCCCGCCGCATCCTCGCCGACGCCGACACCGCGCGCATCGAGGTGCAGGAGCTGGCGCAGCTGCGCCGGGGCCGGGTGCGGCTCGGGGCGACGCCGAGCGTCTGCACGGGGCTGCTTCCGCAGGTCCTGCGCGACTTCCACGACCGGCACCCCGGCATCCAGCTCCTCATCGAGGAGGGCGGCAGCCACGACCTCGTACGACAGCTCGCGCGCGGGGCACTCGACCTGGCCCTGGTGGTGCTGCCGCTGCCGACGCCGTCGCCGGCCCTGACGACGGTGGAACTGCTGCGCGAGGACCTGGTCGTGGTGTCGTCACCGGACGCGCCGGGCCTCGGCGCGTCCGCGCGGGTCGCCGACCTCCAGGGCGAGCGGCTCGTGATGTTCCGGCACGGGTACGACCTGCGTGAGCTGACCGTCGCGGCGTGCCGCGCGGAGGGCTTCGAGCCCGAATTCGCCGTCGAGGGCGGCGAGATGGACGCCGTCCTCGGCTTCGTCCGCGCGGGCCTCGGCGTCGCCGTCGTCCCCCGCATGGTCGCCGAGCGCGCCGGCAGCGGCCTCCGCATGACCCCGCTGTCCCGCCCCCGCCTGCGCCGCACGATCGCCCTGGCCCACCGCAGCGACGTGGCACCGCCGCGGGCGGCGCGGGAGTTGCAGGGGATGCTGCTTGCACGGTGACACGCGGCGACGCGCGGGCCGACCCGGGCCCCGAAGGGGCGCGGGGAACTGCGCGCTCAGCCACACCCAGCCCGCAGGCGCGCCGAGGACGTCACCCGGCAGACGGCGGCGTCAATCGACAGGCCGTCAGGGCCACGCACCCACCCCGCCACCCAAGGCGCCCCCGCCAGTCACCGCGTCCCCGCCGGTCACGTCGCGTCCGCAAGGGCCAGCTCGTGCAACCGATCCGGCGGCCCGGGGCGCGCGTAATACCAGCCCTGAGCCGTATCACAGCCCAGTTCGCGCAGTTGGTCGGCCTGGGCGCCGGTCTCGACGCCCTCGACCGTGACCGCGAGGTCCAGGCTGTGGGCCAGCGAGACGATGCCCTCGACGATCTTCAGGTCGACCGGGTCGGCAGGGAAGTGCTGCATGCCCTGGGTGAAGGCGCGGTCGAGCTTGAGGACGCTCACGGGCAGACGGCGCAGGTTGGCGAGGTTGGAGTAGCCCGTGCCGAAGTCGTCGAGCGCGATGTCCACGCCCATCTCGGCGAGCCTGCGCAGCGGCTTCAGCAGGTCGTCGTCGGCGCCGATGAGGGCCGACTCGGTGACCTCCAGGCACAGCGCGCCCGGCGCGAGGCCCGCCCGCTCCAGGATCTCGACCGTGTCGGAGACCAGGCCGGGGTGCGTGAGCTGACACGGCGACAGGTTCACGTTGACCCGCAGCGGAAGCCCGGCCTGGTCCGCCCCGGTCACCGCCTCCCAGGTGCGGGCCTGGCGCACCGACTCCTCCAGGACCCAGCGCCCGAGCGGCACGATGAGTCCGGTGTGCTCGGCGAGCGGAATGAAGCGGTCCGGGCTGATCACACCGTGCTGCGGGTGCAGCCAGCGCACCAGCGCCTCCGCGCCGCGCACACTGCCGTCACCGAGGTGCACGAGCGGCTGGTACTCGATGAAGAACTCGCCGCGCTCCAGGGCGACCGGGAGCGCCGTGGTCAGGCCGTGGCGGGTGATCGCGCGGGCGTCGGCCTCCGGGTCGGCCAGCTCGTAGCGGTTGCCGCCCGCGTGCTTCGCCCGGTACATCGTGATGTCGGCGCTGCGCAGCACCTCCGCGGCGCCGCGCTCGGCGGCGGGGCCCTCGACGATGCCGATGGAGCCGCGCACGGTCAGTTCGCGTCCCTCGACGCGGATGGGGGTGGACAGCGCGTGCATGATGCGCCCGGCCAGCTCGTCGACCTCGTGCTCGGTGTCCGGCCCTGTGGTCAGCGCCACGAACTCGTCGCCGCCGAGCCGCGCCACCATCTCGCCGGGCGCGGTCGCGCAGGACTGCAGGCGGTCGGCGACCTCGACGAGGAGGCGGTCGCCCGCGGCGTGCCCGAGGCTGTCGTTGACGGTCTTGAAGCCGTCGAGGTCCAGATAGCAGAGGCCGAACCGGGCGCTCTCGCCCGCTGCCAGGGCCTTCTCCAGGCGCTCGAAGAACAGCGTCCTGTTGGGCAGTCCGGTGAGCGCGTCGTGCGTGGCCTCGTAGCGCAGGCGCAGGTTCAGGAGCCTGCGCTCGGTGGTATCCTCCATCAACGCCAGCTGGTACTGCGGCACTCCGTCGGCGTCGCGGAGCAGGGACACCGTCAGATTGGTCCACAGGACGGTGCCGTCGGGGCGGTAGAAGGCCTTCTCGACGCGGTAGTGCTCGCGGTCGCCGCGCACCAGCTCCTCGTACAGCTTCCACACGTGCGGCGAGTCGTCGGGGTGCGTCCACTCGGCGACGTTGCGGCCGCGCAGCTGGTGCTCAAGGCCGCCGAACATACGGATCAGCGCGTCGTTGACCTCGAGGACGGTGCCTTCGAGGTCGGCGATGCCGATGCCGATGGCGGCGCCGTGGAACACCGCGCGGAACCGCGCCTCACTGGCGTGCAGGGCCTCGGCGACGGTGCCGCGCGCTTCGAGGGCCGCCCGGGATATGGCCTCCTGCTCGGCGCGGGTCCGCTCGCGCAGCGCCCGGGCGAACCCGGCGGCGACGGCGTGCTGGATCCGGGAGCAGCGCGCCCGCAGTTCCTCGCGCTCGCCGACGCCGCCCGCGCGGCCCGCCTCGTCCGGCTCGGCCTCCTCGCCGCAGTACAGCACGAGGTAGGCGTCGACCACGTCGAGCGTGCGGCTGAGCGCCTCCGGCTCGGTGCAGTGCGTGGCGACGAGGGCGGCGCCCACGGCCTCGCAGTCGGCGGCACGGAACACCCGCTCCGCGAGGTCCTGGCGCAACTGCCGGGCGAGCGGCAGGAGTTGGCTCTCGAACTCGGGGCGGGTGAGCGAGGTGGCGGTCACCGGGTACAGCGCGCGGCTCCAGATCGTGGCGAACCTGCGCAGTCTGTCCTCCGGTCCGTCCGGCTCCGCGCTCAACGCTTGCGTCCCACGCCGGCGAACCCGGAGAAGGACCAGGGGTCCTCCTCCGCGAGCTCCGTGTCGGCCCGCCAGTGCGGCATCGGCACGAGGCCGGGTTCCACCATGTCGTATCCCTCGAAGAACCGCGCGATCTCAAGCCGCGATCGCATGATCAATGGAGTGCGGATGTCCCTGTAGACACCGACGGTGCCGTCGGCCTGTTCCTGCGGAACCGGTATCCCTTCGTACGAGGCGTGCGTCACGGCGATCAGGCTGCCGGGCGCCAACGCGTCCCGCAGCTCGGCGACCGCCGCGTACGGATCGTACGCGTCCTCGACGAAGTGGAGTATGGCCACCAGCAAAAGCGCCACCGGCCGGTCGAGATCCAAAAGGGCCTTGACCTCGGAACTGCCCAGGATGTCGCGGGGTTTGCGCAGATCCGCGTAGGCCGCCGCGGCCTGGTCATTGCCTTCGAGAACCGCACGGCTGTGCGCAACGGCGACCGGGTCGTGGTCGACGTACACGACCCGCGCGCCCTCGTGGGCCCGCCGCGCGACCTCGTGGACGTTGCCGAACGTGGGGATCCCCGAGCCGATGTCGAGGAACTGCGTGATGCCCTCGTCGACGGAGAAACGCACAGCTCGGCGCATGAAGGCACGATTCGCCTGCATGATCTTGGGCAGCCCCGGCATGAACTCCATCGCCTTGCGGGCCGCCTCCCGGTCCACCTCGAAGTTGTGCGAGCCGCCCAGGTAGTGGTCGTACATCCGGGCCACGCTCGGCACCGTGATGTCGATGCCCGGCGGGGCCCAGTCGGGACGCTCCATCAACACTCCAAGGCTTAGGCGTAGTCAAGGCGAGCCGGTGTTCGAAGGTGAGGCTACTGATCGTCAGCCAACGGAGCGAGTCAAAACGGAAATTGGCCGTCCGTTCTCGGTCACTGCCGTTGGCAAGTGCCGTACACAGCCCAAAGAACCGGTCCATTCCTTCCCTTTGGTACGGAAGGAACGGACCGGTTGCCGTGGGGGGCGGCTGGGGGCTACTTCGTGGCGCCCACCGGCTTGCCGTTGGGGGCCGCGGCGTACCAGGTGCCGCCGACGCCCTGACCGTTGGTGTCGCCCGGCTTCTTGTCGCCCGCGAAGGTGTAGAGCGGCCAGCAGTCGATGGTCTGCTGCTTGATGCCGTCGGGCCGGTCGAAGGTGACGAAGCCCTTCTTCAGGATGCCCTTGGTGTCGTTCTTCTCCACGGGCTTCACGACCGGCCACTTCTCCAGGCAGGCGCCGGTGCACGCGGACTTCATGGGCCAGGCGGAGTCCTTGGTGAAGCGGTAGACCGTCATGCCGTTCTTGTCGACGACGATCTCGCCCAGCTTGGGGTCGTTGCGGGTGGAGAGTCCGGCCAGGTCGGCGGGCTGGGCGGCGTCGCCACCGGCGTCCGCGTCGTCGTCGGCGTCGCCGTAGCCGTCCGAACCGGAGTCCGCGCCGCCGCCCGCCGCGCCGGGCGCGGCCTTCTTGCCGTCGGGCGCCGCGGCGTACCAAGTGCCGCCCACGCCCTGGCCCTTGGCGTCGCCGGGCTTGGCGTCCTTGGCGAACCGGTACATCGGCCAGCCGTCGATGGTGAGCTGCTTGGTGCCGTCGGACCGGGTGACCTCGCCGAGCAGCGACTTGTCGACGCCGGGCGCGGCCTGGGCGCCCTTGGCGGCCACCACGGGCCAGGCCTTCTCACAGGCCCCGTCGCAGTTGGACTTGGGCGGCTCGGCGGTGTCCTTGTCGAAGCGGTAGAGGGTGAAGCCGGCGCTGTCGGTGACGACCTTGCCGAGCTTCTTGCTGTCCCACACGGCCAGTTGTCCGGCGGCCTTGGCCTTGCCCGCGCTGTCCGCGGCGCTGCCGGTGTCCGAGCCGTAGCCGTTGCCCGAGCCGTAGCCGTCGCCCGCGTCGGCCCCGTCCTTGACCGGTGCCTGGTTGCCCACGTTCTGACCGTCGGGAGACTGGTCCCCCTTGTCCTGACCGCACGCCGTGGTCAGCGCCAGCAGGGCCGCAGCAGCCGCTACGAGTGAGGCGCTCCGCCAGGCCCGGGGGGAACCCCCTGATACATGCTGCATCTCTAACTCCCGCTGTGTGCTTGCCAGTTGCGACGCAGTCGCGTCTTTGTGACGCCTGCTGCGTCACGCATGGCCCTAGGTACGGGCGGGACGGGCCGAAGCGTTCAACGCGATCCCAAAATTCTTTTCGGGCCGGGGCCGGGCGGGGCCGGGCGGAAGTTCGAGCGGGGTTCGAGCAGGCACCGAAGGGTTACGACGGGAGCGCGGCGCGCAGGGGGCGCGCGAACCCGCGTACGGCCGCTCCCACGTTCGGACGATTGGGCGACGGCTCACGCCCGCGCGGACGGCGCACGGTCCATGATCTCCGTCGTGCCCGGATCCTCCAGGGGCCGTACGGCCCCCGTCACGCGCGCCCTGGCGCTGCTCACGCTGGCCTGGCTCCTCGGCGCGCCGGCGGGCGCCGCGGCGGCGCCCGCCGATGCCTGCGCGTTCGCACCGAACGGCCTGGGCGGGGGTGCGACGGTCGTGGCGGGCAGTGGTGCGACGGCTGTCGCGGGCGGCGGTGGGGGGCAGTGCTCGCCGAGCCCCACGCCGCCGCCGAAGCCCACGCACCCGCCGAAGCCCACGCCGACGCCGATTCCCCCCAAGCCGAAGCCGACGCCCCACCCGAGCCTGCCCAAGCCGTCCGTCGAACCGCCCCCGAAACCCACGCCTCCGCCCCCGCCGCCCAAGCCGTCACCCCCACCGCCCCGGGTGACTCCCGCACCTCCTCCGCCCCCGCTGCCCCCACCGTTCTCCACTCCCCCACCACCCCCGAAACCCCAGCTCGCACCCCCTGCCGCACCCACCCCCAAGCCCTCCCCCAGCACCCGCCGCCCCACCCCGTCGGCCAAGCCCGTCGCCTACCCCGTGTACCACTCCCCGCCCCGCAAGCAGCCTCCGCGCGGCGGGCCGTCCCTCGTCTCGCTCACCCTGCTCGTCACCGCGCCCGCGGTGTTCGCCGTCGCCGCGCTGCGACCGCGCTGACCGCCGGAGGATCTCCTTGTCGGAATGGCTTGTTCTCACCCTCGCGATGGCGGCCGCGTGCACCGTCGTCCTCTTCATCGTGGTGCTCCGGCACCGACGTACCGCCACGGACTATGACACTTCGGAAACACCCGACGTGATGGAGTACATGACGATGATGATCGGCGTCGTGTACGCCATCGTCCTCGGCCTCGCCATCGCCGGGGTGTGGGAGGCCCGCAGCGCCGCCCAGGATCATGTGCGTGCCGAGGCCCAGGCCCTGCACGAGGTGCATGAGCGGGTGCGGGTGTACCCGGCGGCGGAGCGGGAGCGGATCCGTGACGACGTACGGGCGTATGTCGGCCATGTCGTGACGAAGGAGTGGGACGTCATGACCGACAGCGGCGAGATGACCGAGCGCGGGGACGAACTGCTCACCCGGCTGCGCGAGGACGTCACCGACTACGAACCGAAGAGCGACTTCCAGGCCCAGGCCTACCAGCCCCTGATCGACCAGGTCGCGCTCGCCGACGACGCCCGTGGCGCCCGCGCCGACAGCGCGGGCGCCACCATGCCGGGTGTCGTGTGGTTCGGACTGATCAGCGGTGGTCTGGTGACGGTGGGGCTGATCTTCGCGCTCCAGATCCGGCGCACCGCCCGCGAGTTGATCCTCGCCGGGCTCTTCTCCGCCCTGATCGCGTTCCTGCTCTTCCTCATCTGGGACTTCGACGCCCCCTACAGCCGCGGCATCGCGGCGACGGCCGGGCCGTTCGAGGCGCTGTTCCCCGGCGCGGGCAAGTAGCAAGCAGCGCCGGGCGCTCAGGACCGGACAGGTCCTCAGGTGCCGGGCCGGGATCGTCCCTACGGGAGGCATGGAACCGGTCCCGCCCGGCAGCCGCGGGGGCCACCGGCGCAGGGGAAGTACCGGTGGCCCAGCCGTCGGATGCCCCCGTTGTCCCCCGTGGCGCCCATCCGCGCGGCATATGCGTCATCCAACCCCGTGCCACGGCCGCGCGGGGAGTGTGTGCGCCGGTCCAGTGCGGGTGCGGCGATCACACGGCGTGTGAGCCGCTCGAGCCCTCTGCCGTACGCGGGCGACGCATCCACGCGCCCCGTCCCGGCCCCATCGCCCCGGCCTGACGCCTTGCCACATCTCCCGCCCGTACCGCCGCGCCACGCCGTCGCGTTCCCCTGTCCGGCCCACAGGGATGCCCCGTTCGCACGACAGCGATCGCGGCGGACCGGGGGCCTGCCTAGCGTTCACGGCATCGAGGTGCATATCAGGCGCAAGCGGAAGAAGGTCCGCGGCTGCTCCTCGGGGACCCGGAGGATTTCTCATGCGCGCGATACGCGTCGCCTCGGCCGCTCTGCTCACCGCCACCGCACTGACCCTCACCGCTCCCCCCGTGTCCGCAGCCGTCGCGGGCGAGGAGAACATCACGTCGTTCGGCTTCCGCGTCACCCCGTCCGCCATCGCCGCGGGCGGCCAGGTCACGCTGAGCGTCGACGGCTGCGAGCACAACGCCAGGGTGACCTCCGGCGTCTTCGACGACGTCACCCTTCCCAAGGGCCAGAAGACGGCCACGGCGAAGGTCTTCTGGGACGCCAAGCCCGGTGCCATGTACGAGGTGACGTTCACCTGCGGCCCGGAGTCCGGCACCACCGACCTGACGATCGTCGGCGGCCAGTCCAACCCCACCCACCACCCCACGCCCCACCACACCCGTGGCGTCAAGGCGGGAGTCGGCGGCAGTTCGGACGGCTTCGACGCCCACCAGATCGCGCTCGGCGGCGCCCTCATCGCCGGCGTGCTCGGCACGGCGTACTACTGGACCCGCCGCCGCACCGGCCAGGACGGCTCCTGAGCCGGTGGTCATGTGCGACACGGTCACGCCCCCGGGCAGGCGCCCGGCCCGGCGCGGAAGGGGGACGCGCCGGGCCGGTGGGCCGTCGGTGTGCGAAGACCGGCGGTCAGACCTTGCTCTCGGACCGGCGGCGCATCCAGAACACCCCGCCGCCCACGACGGCGGCCGCCACCAGCGCCCCGCCGATCGCCATGTCGGTCCGCGTCGCCCCGGACGTCGTGCTGCCGCCGATGCCGCCGCGGACACCGCCGTGGATGACGGTGAAGGCGTGCGGCCGGGTGAGGGGCTTGCCGCCGCACATGGCCGTGATGTCGTACGCGCCGGGGTGGGCGTTGTGGTTGACCTTCACGGTCGCGCTCGCGGTGGAGCCGCCAGGAATGGTGTGCAGGTTCGTCCGCGGGAACGCCGGTGACTCGACGTAGCTGCCGGGCGAGCTGCAGGAACTGCCGTCGACGGTGACCGTGAGCTGGCCGCCCCTGGCGATGACGCTGGGCATGGCGACGATGTTGCTGGGTTCCGCCCAGGCCGCGGCGGACGGTGCCGCGAGCCCGACCAGGGCCCCGGCGGCGACCACGGCCGCTAGTGCACGAGAGTTGCGCATGGGTCTTTCCTCCGCGGAAGACGCCCCGGGGACAACCATGTCCCCGGTCGATCGGCGAGAGAGCGCCTCCCAGACAGACCCTCAGACGTGCCGCGTGGGGCCGCATTTCGGGAATCGGCCGTCCTGGTGAGAAGACACGCCGACGCGTGTCCGCGCGAGCCGATATTGCCGCAGGTCACGGACCGTCAGAAATTTCCTGCGGGCGGCGACTCGGATGGCTCAGGGCACGGTGTGAGCCACCCGTTCGCTCCCGCCCTTTCGCACGCCGCGCGTGCTGCGCATAGCGTGCTGATACGCGCAATGGGCGCGGCCGGAATGCCGCGTTGAGAGGGGCTAGAGAATGTCTTCGTCCCAGCCGTCGGAAGAGTTCGAAGAGGCGGAAAGGCAGCGGAAGCGCGCGCCGTGGGGCGTCATGGCGCTGGTGCTGCTGACCGGACTCGCGCTGATCCGCAATGGCTCCGGCGAGTTCGACGTGGGCCCCCCGCAGCCCGCGTCGGCCGCGGCGGCGGACCGCGCCCCCCAGAAGGCGGGCGCCCCCGCACCCCTGACGTTCTCCGCCGCGGACCGCATCCGCGTCAAGGCCATCCGCGTGGACGCGCCCATGATCGCCGTCGGTCTCGACCCCGAGGGCTGGGTGGACGCGCCACCCGCGGACGACTCGAATCTGGCGGGCTGGTTCACCGGCGCGATCTCGCCCGGCGAGAAGGGCACGGCCGTCGTCGTCGGGCACGTCGACAATCAGCGCGGGCCCGCCGTCTTCTACGGCCTCGGCTCGCTCAAGAAGGGCCAGCACGTCGAGATCCTGCGCCGGGACCGGCGTACGGCCGTTTTCGAGATCTATGGCATCGAGGTGTTCGACAAGAACAAATTCCCGGGCGACCGCGTGTACGCGAACGGCGGAACTCCGGAATTGCGGGTCATCACCTGTGGCGGCGGATTCTCCAAGCGGAACGGCTATGACGGGAACGTCGTGGTGTTCGCCCGCCTGGTCGCGGTGCGCTGACGCACCGGAGGAATCCGGCGGGCGAAAAGCCGTATGCCTCACACCTCATGGCGGCTCGGCACGGTGAGCCGGTATCCGGCGTCCAGGAGTTCGGGCAGGTATGCGCGCAGCGCGTGCACGCTCTGGGAGCGGTCGCCGCCCGCGTCGTGCGAGAGCACCACGACACCGGGGCCCGCGCCGTCGAGGACGCGCCGCACGATGGCGCCGGTGCCGGGCGTGCGCCAGTCGAGGGTGTCGACGGTCCAGGCGAGCGGCTCCATGCCGAGCTCCGCGCCGAGCTCGAAGGAGGCGCGGTTCCAGGCGCCGTACGGGGCACGGAACCACACCGGCGGCTGCCCCACCACGGCGTCCACGATGTCGCAGGTGCGCTCCATCTGGCGGCGGATCGAGTCCCGGGACAGCCGGGGCAGCAGGGGGTGGCTCCAGGTGTGGTTGCCGATCGTGTGCCCGTCCTCGGCCATCGCGCGCAGCAGGTCCGGGTGGGCCTGAGCCATCTCGCCGCACACGAAGAACATCGCGCGGGCGTCATGGTGCCGCAGGGTGCGCAGGATGTCCGTGGTGTAGCGCGGGTCGGGCCCGTCGTCGAAGGTGAGGACCATGGCGCGGGCCCGGTCCGGGAGCCGCAGGATCGGCGCACGGCGCACGGCAGGGTGCGCGGGGGCGCCGCGCTGGGGTCCGTGGCCGGCCATGGGCTGGAGCCGGTACGCGGAGGCCCGCGCCGGGGACTTGCCGGGGCGGCGGGACTGCGGCCCCGCGGCGGGTCCGGACGCGGCGGCGGCACCCGACCCGCCGTGGCCGGGGGTCGCGGCGGTGTCCGCGGTCAGGAGCCGGGCCGTGGCGGCCGCGCCGAGCACGGCGGCGCAGCGGAGCAGGACCCGGCGCGCCGGTGGCAGCTGATCGGTTTTCATCATTAATCCGTCGCATGGCCGAAGCCCGCGACGTCTGTGCGACACCGGCGCCGCGCGCCAATCCACCCGAGCGGCGCCGTAATGCACCCGATGGGACCAGCGGTTTTCAGGCGGGACGGCGTGGTCAGCGGCGGCGGACCAGCGGGAACGGCAGCGTCTCGCGGATGGTCAGGCCGGTGAGGAACATGACGAGCCGGTCGACGCCGATGCCGAGCCCGCCGGTGGGCGGCATGGCGTACTCCAGGGCGTCGAGGAAGTCCTCGTCGAGCTCCATGGCCTCGGGGTCTCCCCCAGCGGCGAGCAGCGACTGCGCGGTGAGGCGGCGGCGCTGCTCGACGGGGTCGGTCAACTCCGAGTAGGCGGTGCCCAGTTCGGTGCCGAAGGCGACGAGGTCCCAGCGCTCGGCGAGGCGCGGGTCGGCGCGGTGCTGGCGGGTGAGCGGGGAGACGTCGGTCGGGAAGTCCTTGTAGAAGGTGGGCAGCGTCGTCCGCTCCTCGACGAGGCGTTCGTACATCTCCAGGACGACGTCGCCGCGGCCGTCGTCGATCGTGTACGGGACGTGGGCGCGGTCGCACAGCCGGTGCAGGGCGGGCAGCGGGGTGTCCGCGTCGACGTGCTCCCCCAGCGCCTCGGAGAGCGCCCCGTACACGGTCTTGACCGGCCAGGCGCCGGAGATGTCGTACTCGGTGACGTGCCCCTCGGCGTCGGCCTTGCGGGCGGTCGCCGAGCCGAAGGCGGCGGTGGCGGCGCCCTGGATGAGTTCTCGGGTCAGGTCGAGCATGACGTCGTAGTCGGCGAAGGCCTGGTAGGCCTCCAGCATCGTGAACTCGGGGTTGTGCTTGTAGGAGACGCCTTCGTTGCGGAAGGTGCGGCCCATCTCGAAGACCTTCTCCATGCCGCCGACGCACAGCCGCTTCAGATACAGCTCGGGGGCGATGCGCAGGTACAGGTCGAGGTCGTAGGCGTTGATGTGGGTGGTGAAGGGGCGGGGGTTGGCGCCGCCGTGGATCTGCTGGAGCATCGGTGTCTCGACCTCCAGATAGCCGCGGTCGAGCAGGCCCTGGCGCAGTGCCTGGACGGCGGTGGAGCGGGCGCGCACGGCGTCGCGGGCTGCGGGGCTCGCGACCAGGTCGAGATAGCGGCGGCGGACCTTGGCCTCGGGGTCGGTGAGGCCGCGGCGCTTGTCGGGCAGCGGGCGCAGGCACTTGCCGGTGAGCTGCCAGCCGGTGACGAAGACCGTCAGCTCGCCCCGCTCGCTGCGGCCGACCTCACCGCTCGCCGTGATGTGGTCGCCGATGTCGGTGCCGGCGGTGAAGTCGTCCAGGACGTCCTGTCCCGACCGGTCGCGGGTGAAGGCGAGCTGGAGGTCGCCCGACCAGTCGCGCAGCATCGCGAAGACGACGCCGCCGAAGTCGCGTACGAGCATGACGCGGCCCGCGACCGTGACCTGATCGCCCGTCATCTCCGGGCGGATCGCGGTGAGTTCGTGGGTACGTGGCGCGGTGCCGACCGGGTAGGGGTCGACGCCGTCCGCGCGCAGCCGGTCGAGTTTGCGGTGCCGGATGCGGATCTGTTCGGGCAGCGCGTCGACGGGGTCGCGGGACGCCTCGTCGGCGGCGGCGCCGAGGCCGAGCGCGGCGATGGACGGCAGGCCCTCGGTGGTGGCGGGCTTGGTGACGCCGCGCGGCCGGGTGTGGCCCTTGCCCCACAGCTTGCGCAGCGACGGCACGGAGACGAAGCCCTCGGCGATGCCGGACGCGAGGCTGATGCGGGCGAGCGAGCCGGTGTCGCCGTAGCAGATGAAGCGCGGGTACCACTCGGGGTGGTACTTGGCGTTGGACCGGTAAAGGGCCTCCAGCTGCCACCACTTGGAGAAGAACAGCAGCAGCCTGCGCCACAGGCGAAGGACCGGTCCCGCGCCGATCCGGGCGCCCTCCTCGAACACCGAACGGAACACCGCGAAGTTCAGCGAGATCCGCTTGACCCCGAACTTCGGTGCCACCACGCACAGTTCGGCGACCATGAACTCCATCACGCCGTTGGGCGCGCTGCGGTCGCGGCGCATCAGGTCCAGGGAGATGCCGTCCCTGCCCCACGGTACGAGGGAGAGCAGCGCGAGCAGGCGCCCGTCGGCGTCGAGGGCCTCGACGAGCAGACAGTCGCCGTCCTCGGGGTCGCCGAGCCGGTCGAGGGCCATGGAGAAGCCGCGCTCGGTCTCGGTGTCCCGCCAGGCGTCCGCCTTGTCGACGATCTCCTCCATCTCCTCGTCGGTGAGGGTGGAGTGGCGGCGTACGCGGGCGGTGGCGCCGGTGCGGCGGACGCGGTTCACGGCCTGGCGCGTGACGCGCATGTCGCGGCCGTCGAGGTCGAAGTCCGCTACGTGCAGGATCGCCTCGTCGCCGAGTTGCAGCGCGCCGAGGCCGGCGCGGGCGAAGGCCTTCGCGCCCTCCTCGGAGGCGCCCATCACGGCGGGCGCCCAGGCGTAGCGGCGTGCCACGTCCAGCCAGGCGCCGATCGCGTGCGGCCAGGCCTCGCGGTCGCCGACGGGGTCGCCGCTGGCCAGGCACACGCCGGCCTCGACGCGGTAGGTCACGGCCGCCTTGCCGCTGGGCGAGAAGACGACGGCCTTGTCGCGCCGGGTGGCGAAGTAGCCGAGGGAGTCCTGGTCGCCGTACCGGCCGAGCAGGGCGCGGATGCGGGGCTCCTCGTCGCCGTGCAGCGCCGCCTCCATGCGCTGCGAGCGGAACAGCGTCATCGCGGCGTTCAGCAGGGCGAGCGCGCCGAACAGGCCGAGCAGGAAGAAGAGCGGGCGCGGCGGTGAGCCGTCGAAGTAGTCGTGGCCGTGGATGAGTCCGCCGCAGACCCGGTTGGCCGCCCACAGCAGCCGCTCGCCGCGCGGCAGCGTGCCGGGGAACAGCTCGACGAGCCCCCAGCCGACCAGGATCGCCAGGCCGATCCCCGCCGCGAGCACGCCGACGGCCCGCCGGACGGGACCGCGCCGCGAGTCCGCGTAGAACTCGCCGCGGGCCAGGATCAGCAGGACCAGGGCCACGCCGCACACGACCATCGACGGCACCGACTCGGCCCAGTAGCCGAGGGCGATCCCGAGGACGTCGAAGGCGAGCAGCAGGCCCAGATAGCTGACGACGAGCCACCACGCGACCTTCTTGCGGGCCGCGGTGGCGGCGGCGAGCAGGAAGAGGAAGACGGCGTACGCGAGGTTGGCACTGACCGGGACGGTGATCAGGTCCAGGAAGCGGATCACCGGCCGCATCAGGTGCCGCAGCGGCGCGATGATCGCGAGGACCGCGCAGAACAGGCCGAGGGCCCCGAAGAAGGTCGCGAAGCCCTCCGGGACCCGGTGCAGGACACCCCGGGCGCCGCCCGGCTCGTCCTCGGAGGCACTCATGCATCGA